>NZ_AHBZ03000027.1 GCF_000238375.3 Pseudoalteromonas citrea | reverse complement strand
CCCCGCCGTCATCCCAAAACCGAGGAACGAGGTGTTTGGGATCCATACTTGCTTAAATACTCACTTCGCTTGATAGAAAACTCTCGGTTTTATATTTACCAGATCTTGAACAGGCTGATAGCTCACTCAAGAGCAACAAGCTTGCGTATTCTATGTCTCTTTATGGTGTAAATCTAAGCGCTGTTTTGCTTTGGCTATAGAATGATGAAGACGCTGTTCCAACTGCTCCATAGACACTAAGTTGGTCAAATACTCCGCCACATGAATATCGCCTTTATCCAAACCGAGTAGTTCGATCTGCTCTTGTTTTTTACTGGTGCAAAGAATGATCCCTAAAGGTGGATTTTCATCTTCCTCTACTTCATATTTATTGAGCCAGCTCAAATACAGCTCCATTTGACTTTTATGGCTATGCTTAAATTTTTCGAGCTTCAAATCGATCGCCACTAACCGCTTTAACTTACGGTTATAAAACAATAAATCAATATAAAAGTCATCATGGTCTATCTGAATACGCTTTTGTCGTGCGATAAAGGTAAACCCTGAGCCCAGCTCTAGCAAAAACTGCTCAATATCGCGTAAAATCGCATCTTCAAGATCTTTTTCCAAGTACCGATCATTCAATTCTAGAAAGTCCAACATATAAGGATCTTTTAAAACAAGGGCCTGATTAAACTCCCCAGATGATCTTAATTCTGCTAACTCTGCCGATATTGCTTCATCAGGCTGCTTAGCTATGGCAGTGCGCTCAAACATGACAGCACCAATACGCTCATCTAATGTACGAGTCGACCATCTCTCTTGTACTGCCATAGTGGTATAAAAATCCCGCTTTAGCGGTTCATCAATGCTACTTAGGATAACAAAGTGGCTCCAACTCAATTGTGCAGACACTGTCTGCACAATTGATAAATCAGGAAACACATCATAAAACTTAACCATCTGTAGTAAATTGCGTTGGCTCCAACCTCGGCCATACTCCGCAGTGAGGGATTTGGATAATTTAGACACCACCTGCTTACCATAGTCTGCCCGCTGCCCACCGAGCACTTCTTGATTAATTCGCTGCCCAACATGCCAATACAGTAGCGTCAACTCGTTATTCACTGCGATCGCTGCTCGCTGTTTTGCATGCGCAATAAGTTGTGAAATATCAGAGACAAAACTACCGCTATCCGGTTGTATATTAATGGTCATTTCAGGCCTTAAGTGAAAATATTTAAGCCTATTAAGTTTAACGTTTTAAATCACCTTGAGCCAGTTCTGCTCTAAGAGAAGTGCCTGATGTTTCGCCATTTATAATTACAAACACGCAAATATAAAGAGCCCCCAACTTAATAGCTTAACTTGTTGGCTGCTTTTCAAGCGTATTAATACTAACATGAGGCCATTGAATTAAGCCCTGTCCCTCTTTTCTTTTAAAGAAATCCAGCATTACAATTTGCGAGTATTGTAATAACATCTTAGGCTCACCATTGGGGTGTTTTTCTGTTAGTTCATATATCCACAGTGTCGCTTCAACTTGCCCAGCATTCGCTTGACGAACCACAAAAGGAATATTATTTACTCCTCCCGTTGCTAATGTTGAGTCCACTTTTAGTTGCGTTACATTGGCGATTTTACCTTGCTGAAAAAAAGGTAAAATTGCTTTATTCAGCAAATCATTGGGCTGCGTTGGGTCAAATACATTTTCAAATAAGTTATTGTGAAAATGCAGGTAAGGTTTCAAATAAGGGTTAGCTTCTAAGTTTTGATCGACGCCAATAGGTAAACCACTTATTTTCGGTATTTCAAACCCAGTTTGGCTCTGTGCGCTTGTACCCAAAGCCATTAATGAATCCCCATGGGGAATACTTGAAAGGCGGGCAATATTTAAGTCGTCCGTGGTGTGGTTTTTCATATATAACCACAGCCCTGGCTCATGATGAATAGCAAGCCCAGCCTCCCCTGCAAGCCCTGAGTCAGGAAAGTCAGCAGCGGCAATTTGCTCTATTTGCTGAACATAATCAATTGTTTCTACTTCTTGATCACCATTAACGCCCCTATTTGGCACGTTTTTATCAACTAATTGAAAGGTAAGTGTTTCGTTATACTGGTTATTTAAAAGTCGATAATCAAGTTCACCAGTCGGAAAAGGAAGGGCTATCATATTCCACCCATGCCCACTAAATTGTCCGGTATTTTTCCATACGCCGGGAAGATGAGTAAAAGGCCCGAGCGCTTCTTCTGATCCCGTTGCTTTTTTTAGTACTCTTTGTGACGGTTTTTGCTGCTCGTTGACTGAATTTGACATACTTAGCTCCTACTATTTAAAAATGCATAGCCGATAGAATATCGGGCCCCTATGCATCTTATGGTTGTAGCAAGTAAACAATCATTTTGGTATTACAGTGGATTACAACTTGAATGGCTTTGAGCATAAATTGAAAAGCCCGCATGTCTATATACGGGCTTCACAGTATAAAGTTTCGACATTGTTGACCGAATGTATCAAAACATAGCGACTACTTAAGCTGCTGGCTCACATATTACCCAGTTCAATCATCATCGCAGTATACATGCGCAAATTCAGTTCGATTTGCTCAACCGTTAAATATTCATGCTCAGAATGGCCGGTATACTTTTTGCCGGGCATAGATGGGCCAAAACTGACTGCATTATCAAATAACTTAGCATTGGTACCGCCACCAATAGAGACAAAGCTCGCATCTTCATCATTTGTGTAATGCTTAAATATATCGAGTAACTTTTGCGCATGTGGCGCGTTGTCTAGCAGCATAGGTTCACCCAATGACACTTCTATATTTGCAAGCGTTACACCGTGTTGCTTTTGCCACTGAGTTAGCGCCGTATTAATTTGCTCCGATAATTCAACAGCTTCTTTGCCAACGGGTCGACGTAAATTAATCGCCAGCTCAATGGCAGTGCCTTTACGTTCTATCACGGTTGGAGACACGGTCATCGGCCCCATAAAGTCATGCTTATACGCAATCTCACCAAACTGCTTACCATGTAAGTCCAAGCCAATTAACTGGTTAATAAAAGTAATTGCTTGCCCATCACTGTTCTTTTCAAGCTTAACCTCGCTAAACAACGCTGCCAAATGCGTAATGGCATTAACCCCAGAAGCGGGCTCTGAAGAATGAGCAGAGACGCCCTTACTGATTACCTTCACCCCACCATCAACAGGGGTAAACTCGAACTTAGCCGTACTTAGCTCAGCCGCCTTTGCTTTTATTTGTGCCATTATTTCGTCGCTGGCATTGTGCACAATCACGCTGGCATCTTCGGGAATTTGACTTTTAAATGCCCCACCTTTGAGCTGTGATACATACATATCGGTTTGCGATGAAGATGCATCAAAGGTCGGTGCAACTAAACTCCAACCTTTTTCTGCAACCACCACAGGGTAACTGGCATCAATCGTAATGGCATACTTTGGCTGTTCATAAGTTTTCATAAACGCTTTGAGAGGTGCCCAATCAGATTCTTCAGCTAAATAGATCATTAACTCTATGCGGTTTTCGAGTACAAGACCTTGGTCTTTTATTGCCTTCATCGCATACAGTGCCGTCGCAATTGGGCCTTTGTCATCTTCAGTCCCCCGCGCGATCAGCTTGCCAGGCTCAGATGTCATATCCAATATATACGGGCTTTTTTGCCACTTTTTAGAGTCTGCTGGTTGCACATCGCCATGTGTCACAACGGTTACTTTTTCATCTTGCTGACCGAGTCCAATTAATACCGTGTAACCCAAATCTTGGTAGTCTAACCCCAGCTCTGCGGCTTTCATTTTTAATAATTGTTTAAAGCCTATAAAATGCGGATTATCAGGAGCTGATATACCTGGTTCATTAACAGTTGGAAACGACACCATATTCGACAAGGTATGGATCTGAGCCTGTTGATAGGTGTCCACTGCGTAATCGGCAACCCTTTTACTGGTGTCTTGTAACGTTGCCTGCACACTGCACGCAATAAGCGATATCGCACATAAAGAAAGTCTTTTCACTTGGTTCCCTTCAATAAAAATGGGGGCTAAGCCCCCGTTAACAATGACCGTATTGATTATCTATTTTTGCGCATTGATCCATTGCTGCACGTCAGCTTCGACAATGGCTAATGGCCGTGCACCTTTTAATAATATAACGTCATGAAACGCTTTTATATCAAATTGCTCACCCAACGCATTTTTTGCCATATTGCGTAGTTCAACCAATTTTAGCATCCCGAGCTTATAACCAAGTGCTTGTCCTGGCCATGCGATGTAACGGTCAATCGCAGAGGTTACATCACTCATCGCAGAGCCCGTCGCTTGCGCAAAATATTCAATTGCCTGCTGACGAGTCCACTTTTTATAATGAAGTCCGGTATCAACCACCAAACGTGCAGCGCGGTATGCTTCAGCTTGTAATCGCCCTAAATCACCAAATGGGTCGTTTTCATACATGCCCATTTCATAAGCAACTAACTCAGAGTAAAGCGCCCACCCTTCAATATATGCATTAAACGAGGCATTTTGCCGCATTAAGCCAATATCGGTTTGCAACATATTTAAGGCAATTTGGAAATGATGACCTGGCACTGCTTCATGGTAAGTCAGCGTTTTTAAACCAAAACTCGGTACCGCTTTCATATCTTTTAGGTTTATGGCAAAGACCCCTGGGCGGCTGCCATCTAATGAGGGGCCATAGTAATACCCGCCTGGCGCTCCTGCTTCAACTTCTTTTGGAATGCGTTTTACTTCCACTTCTTGTGGTGGCAGGGTAGAGAATAAATTAGGGGCCTTTTCGTTAATTGTTGCAATCTCCCCCCGTAAAAAGGTCAGTAACTTTTCTCGGCCTTCATCCGAGTCTGCGAATAAAAAGCGTGGCTCATCATTCAATTTTTGCATTCGCTCACTCACAGAGCCTTCGCGATAACCATTCTCTTTTAAAATCTCATCCATACGCTGAGTAATACGTGATACCTCTTGAAGACCAACCTCATGTATTTGTTCAGCGGTCATCGTCGAATCGGCAAGATAGGTTATTTCATGCTGGTAAAATGCTTCTCCATTAGGCTGTGCCCAAATACCGACCTCAGTGGGTGCTTTGATTTCTAATTTTTTCATCGTGTTAATTACACGGGTAAAGGCAGGGTAAATCTCTTGCTCCACAATACGCTGTGCTTTTTTTACCAACACAGTCTTCGCAGGTTCATCAATCCCTTGTGCACCTTCTAACTTCTCAGCTAACGACGTAACCAATGGATGCTCACCAGCTGCAGGGGCTATAAAGTTATTTAGGTAACCAAAGGTATTTGCAAATAGTGGTTTTGGTAAAATAATGCCCTTATCTGCATCCGCCAGTGCTTTTTCTCTTACTTGATCCGTTAACACAGCGAACGCTGAAAGGCGTTTAATATAGTCTGTTGCCTCTGGTGCGTTACTGATCCCATGCTGCTCTTTTAAAATATTTGGGATCTCAACCAAAGGGCCTGCTAATTGATTTATGATGTAAGGTAAATGGCCGCCCCAAGTATCAATATAGCCTCCACTAAACTTTGCATCACCTGCATAGTAGCGCGCTATAACTTCATTAACACTCACATGTAATCTATCGCTTGATGATAAGTTTTCACTTTGCAGTTGTTTAAGCTGATCTGCCGCTTTGTTCATATCAATTTGCAACGCTTGCATACCGGCAACAGAATAATTTGGCAACCGTTCAGAATAACGACCATATTGCTCATCCGTCAGTTTAAGCGATGTCGCAAGCCCAGGTTGATGCCCAATGAAGTCACGCGTGTATTGCGTAACAACAGTATCAACAGTTGCACGGCTTATGACTTGTTCAGAACCACCACTGGATAATGACGAATTGCGTTCACTCGAACAACCAGCGAGAACGGCAATTACAGCCAGTGAAAGTAAGCTTTTTTTAATCATAAATAAGGTCCTTAGCATAATGAACGTACTGAGATTTTTATTGTTTTTAATACAGTCATTATAGTGTGTTTTGGTCAATGGTTTGGAAGCTGGCTTAGCAATACCACTTAGTGTATGCAATATACAAATCTATGCGATTAATGACCAATCATTTGAGTTGTAGTGCAATGATGTCTGCCAATTCAGTGATGGCGTCACGCCACTGGATAGTGTCATGAAAATTCGCCAGACTAAAGCGGATGCAGTGCTCAAACTGTCGGTTTGTTGCAAATAGCCGTCCCGGTAAAATGCTGATCCCTTTTACCAATGCTTGGCGGTATACACGATAGCCGCACACGCTGCTCGGTAAGACTAACCAACATAAAAATGACCCCTTAGGCATAGTCAGTTGGTAACCTCCTTTCAACACGCAGTGGCTATCTAACGCTTGCCTTAATAACTTGCAAAACTGTTGATTATTTTCTTGATACAATTTTTGAGCGCGCCTTAAGTGCTGCTTATATTTTCCTGTAGATAAAAAGTCAGCCACTGCGGATTGGATCAAGTTGTGTCCCCCCATACTTTCACTGATCAGTCGCTTACTGATACTTGCTTGATACTTATGAGAAACGACCCAACCAATACGCAATCGAGAATCAAGCGTTTTTGACAATGAACTCACATAAATCACCGACTCGTTCTCATCCATCATTTTTAAACTAGGTAAGGGCTTAGCATAAGCCAATCCACCAAACACATCGTCTTCAATAATTGAAATACCTTTACATACCTCTAATAGCCTTTTCCTGCTTGGTACTGGCATCAATGCACCAGAGGGGTTACTAAAGTTTGGGGTGACCAATACCGCTTTAATTGGCCATTGCTGTAGCGCACTTTCTAACGCGTTAATATCCATGCCTGAGACAGTATCACAGGGGATCTCTAGTACTTTCAACCCGAGGGACTCCAACATCAGCAACAAGCCAAAATAACAAGGGGTTTCTATGGCAACAATGTCTCCAGGGCTGGTGATGGCTCGAAATGCTAAACTGATTGCTTGCTGTGCCCCATTGGTTATTACAATATCGCTCGGTTTACTCGAAATTCCATTTTGTTCTGTTATTTTAAGCACTTGCTTTAATAGGTTTGTATCACCAGGGGGCAGTTGATAGTGACTTGGAGTATGAGTTTGCCGACGACTATGACGACCAATTTCCGCATAAAGTTGCTTTACCGCTGGCAGCTCACTGCTTGGGTGTGCTGATCCTGCTGGCATAACATGGCGTTCTTTAGATACCGTCAGCACCTCTTTAGCAACCGACAGTAAATCAACATCAGTTGGCGGGGCCAGCGCCGTACTTTCTTGCTTCGCGAGTACATTCACTCGGTAACCTGAACGCGCGACGCTATACACCATATCCTGTGCTTCTAGTATCTCATACGCTCTGATCACAGAGTTTTTGCTCACGGTAAGCAGCTCGCTCAGCACTCTGATCGAAGGCAGCTTTTCACCGGCTTCAAAACGCCCCTGTTCAATCGCATCTGTTATATAGTTCATAACCTGACGATATTTAAATGCACTTACTTCAGGTGCTACGAAAGGCTCATCTGTACCCTCAAAAACATTCAAAACTGTGCCTATCATTTCATTCTGTGCCCACTTAAAGTTACGACATGTGTATTCTTTAAGCCAGAATTATTTATATGATCATTAGACTTATTCCGTTCATCTTTGTATTACTTTGGGGATCGGGCTTTATCGGAGCAAGGTTTGGACTGACATATGCTGAACCTGCCACATTTTTGAGTATTCGTATGTGTATTAACATACTATTTTTTATTGCTTTAGTCGCACTTCTAAAGACGCAGATACCTAAAGGTAAGGTGTTTTGGCATAGCTGTGTTGTCGGGTTATTAATACATGGCCTTTATTTAGGTGGCTCATTTAAAGCGTTATCACTTGGCATGCCCGCAGGCCTTAATGCGCTTTTGGTCGGTATTCAGCCAATACTCACCGCTTTTTTACTTATTTGCTTCTCCAATAAGCGGTTTTCAACAACCCAATGGATCGGGTTATTATTAGGCTTTGTTGCAATCGCACTGGTACTGCACGGAAATATCCAATGGCAAAATACCGCACATCGTCACTTTGCCATTGGGATGAGTCTGGTTGCACTTTTGGGGATCACATTAGGGACGCTTTATCAAAAACGCTTTTGCCAAGATGTCGACCTCGTCGCCGGTACCATGGTGCAATACGTCGCTGCGAGTGCCTTATTCATACCTTGGGCATTCTCATTTGAAACGATGCAAGTACAGTGGACAGCTGAATTTATTGCCACGCTCATTTGGTTAGTATTGGTGCTCTCGGTTGCAGCAATCCTACTACTTTTATATATGGTCAAAGAAGGCGAGTCTGAAAAAGTAGCATCCGTCTTTTATTTAGTCCCCCCAGTCACTGCATTGCAAGCATGGCTCGCTTTTGACGAAACATTTGATATATATGGTGTCTGTGGTTTTATCTGTGCCGCACTCGCAGTCTATTTAGTGGTAAAAAAACCACGTCTGCCTTCACAACTGAGACCAAGTTATAAAACACAGATATAACAAACAGTCTATTACACACCAAATGCCCTATAAGCACTCTAAAAAAGTCTCTTATACGGCATCTGGCAATAAAACGTAAAAATAAAACCCTGTAATGATTAACTCACATAGCGTACATTAAACGTTATAATTAAACACAATGTATATTTTAGAGTTTATAAACTAAATTCTATATATTTATTTTTATGAGTAAAAGTGATGAATTTAGATAAATCAACAAAACGCATTGCCAAAAAAGTAAAAAATGGATTTCAAGGATACCCGAAAATTTCTTTGACATATTATGGGCAGTCAAGTGAACTTGCTAACAAAGTGGTTGTAGAGTTTATTAGTGAAGAAGGTGCAGCTCCGCAAAGCCAGACTTTTTTGAGTAATACAGATGCTAAAAAAGATGAGACTATTCAAACTACTTTAGTAAAAGTGATTGAGCGTGCTAATGCAAAAACCGTATTAGAAGCAAAGGAGATCACAGTTGAAGTCGCTGAATAATTAACTAGGTTTAGAATCACAAAATACAATGTGTTAAGTGAAACTTCCACTAAACACATTGTTGTATATAAAAATTAATTCTACCTAAACCATTAAAAATTAACGCAATTTAAACTGCTCTACGCTGCCTTTTAAGTCATGCGCCAATTGGCTTATTTCATTACAAGCGATCGAAGTTTGCCCTGCCCCTTCGGTCATTTCTGCACCCGCCATGTTAATATTTTCGACATTCTTGTTAAGCTCTTCAGAAACGACTCTTTGTTGATTACAGGCAGTCGCTATTTGGCCACTCATTCCGGCGATACGATCTATCTCCTGCTCTATTTCACCAATTAACTCGCTCGCTTTGTTCGTATGTGTCACACAGTTTGAAATACCATCTTGACACAAACGCGTCGCACTGCCCGCTTCTTTCGATTTAGATTGTAATTCATTCACTATTTCAATAATTTGTGTTGTAGATTCTTGGGTGCGCTTAGCCAATGAACGTACCTCATCTGCTACGACAGCAAAACCTCGGCCTTGCTCACCTGCACGTGCTGCTTCAATCGCTGCGTTTAATGCCAGTAAATTGGTTTGTTCAGCAATTTCGCGAATAACATCCACCACCATGTTGATGTTCTGTGAATCTTTTTCTAGTTCATTAACCAACTGATCAGCCTGCCCTACAGCATCAGCCACGCTCATTATATGTGTAATATTATCAGCCAATGCCATACTGCCTTGACGTGCCTGCGTATTAGCTAAATTAGCAGACTCTGCACCGGCCTCAGTATTGATAGCCACCTCAGCTACTGCTGCTTGCATTTGCGTCATGGCCGATGCCACTGACGTTAATTCAGATTGCTGCGCAGTCATTCCACTAGCATTATGCTTTGACACCATACTGACTTCTTCCACAGCGGTTGTCAGCTGAATCGCCGAGTCATTGATCCCATTAACTAAGTTATTTAATTGATCTCGCATTTGGGTTAATGCACACAGTAATCGTTCAAACTCATTATGACCGAACTGACGAACCTCACCATTACTACTTAAATCCCCCTGCGCAATAGTTTGAGCTAAATCAACAGCTTGCGCTAGTGGTTTGCGAATGACATTATTTAATGTAATACAACACACCACAACTAACAACAGAGTGATAATTGAACATATGATAATAGTCATAGTGGTATGAGATAAGGTATTAAGTGCTGAACTTTCAGCTAACTCTACGTTTTCTTTGGTTAATTCTGCCAAATCATTTAGCTCAGAAATTGCTAAGCTATAGCTCGCAAAGCTCTCTAATATAAGCGTTGTTGCTTGCTCAAACTCTTTACGATTTAATAAGCTATTATATGACTGAGTCTCATTTTGATGCCTGCGCCACGCACGCTTGAATGCTAAAAATACTTGTTGTTCAGCATGTGATGTGTGTAATTGTTCATACCCATTAATTTTACCCGAGATCTGAAATTTCAACTCATGGAGGTTCTTTATCCACAGTTTAAAATCGGGGTGATTTACGTTCGTGACAATCAGAAATTCATCTTTTCTTGCAGTCGTTAAATCAAGCTGAAGTTCTTTGACTAATTCGAGTGAAGGAATACTGGTTTTAACAATTGATTCAACATCAAGGCTCAAACTTCTTACACCAGAAAACGTTAATGCACACAGTACAGCAACCACAACAAATACAAGCGTAAAGCTGGTTACTACCTGCTTAGCAATAGACATATCCCTAATATTCATAAATAACGCACAACTCCAAATTATCAATTAAAATTTTTAAGGAGCGGGATCATATATAAAAAAAGAATAAAGGAAAGAAAAATATTATAAAGAATTAAGGGGAAGGAAAATTAACAAAACATAAAAACGCAAAAATCAGGTAGCTTTGTTCAGTTACCCGCTAAATATTGCATGTTTACTCACCTATACAGCATTAAAATTATTATATTAAAAGTAATAAATTAACAATTCCAGCAACAATAAAGTATTGAATATAAAATTAAGAAAGTATGTAGGGCAGAGTTGTATCAAGAAGGTTAATTTAAATAGTGAAAAGGCTTAAGAGAAAACTCTTAAGCCTCTAATTATTAATTGATTAATTAACTTTAGTACCTAAGTCAATTAAACCAAGGTCAGCTGAAATAACCGTACCTTGTTGACGCAGTGTATTAACCACCTCTGTCAAATTAGTCTGTGAAGACGTCACAACATAGAATGACTTATACGCTTGCTTAAGTGTCAAACCATGTGCTGCAGCTACTTTATCCGCATCTGCAAATGTTGCCAATTCGACGATCACTTCACCTGTTGCTTTGAAAGCACTTAGACCATTCTCACCTACGATGATCTGACCTTTCTCAACACTTTGACCGTCATTAACCGTACCAAACTGGCCACCTTGTGCCAGTAGCACACTGACATCTTGCACTGAATGTTGCGCCAATTCTTCATTTGACACGGCCGTGTTTGCTAGCGCCACTGAAGATACTGTCATTGCAGCAATTACTAATAGTTGTTTCATATACATCTACCCCTTAGTGACCATAAATTCTTAAAGACCAATCTTTCAATACACCATCTACTGCATTGTTGGCTGTATTCGTTCTGAACAAACCAATATTTTGGTTATAGATTAAAGTACTGCTGGTACCTTTATCAGTATCAATTACTTTGATTGTCCAGTTACCTTGAGATTGCTCACCATAGAAGTGGTGACTCAGCATGATAGAATTAGTGAAACCACCATCTGTACCATTTAAGAAACCAGTTCGTGCACTTAATACCACACTACGAGTACCTGATGGTGAAGTGAGTTCTACTGCAATATCACGTAAACGCTCATGGTCAACGTTCAATTTCAACTGAACCGCTTCAATCGTTAAGTTTTCTTCAACAACCGTTGTGCTTTGCGCACCCGCTAAACTTGCATCTGGGATAGCAACATTCGCTTCTTGTAACTGCCACTGCGTTGTTTGCAACTCAGGCAATGAAACACCGGTAAACAATGCTTTATATACAGCATCATCAATATTAAATGCGCCTAAGCCATAAAAGTTATGGAAGTTATAACCTGCCGCATTTGTTTGCCATGCAGGGATTGCATCGTAGCTAACTTGTTCACCCGTAGCTGATTCAAAGTTAATTGATACACCATCATGCGTAGGGTCAGTTTTGCGTGCCGTTGAAGCAAGAATATGACGTACTGTACGAGAATCAAGCGCTGGGTTTGCAGACATAACCGTTGCAATTGCACCCGATGCATTTGGTGCAGCTGATGATGTACCATTCATTGTGCCGCGATAGTCACAATTAGGGTCTAGTTCAGCACCACCATGTAACGCATTTTTATGTGCACCAGTAACATTACCACCCTTGTCACAGCCAGTTAAGTCAACCGTAACCATTGCAGGTCTGTCTTGACCATACTCACCACCTGGTGCTGATAAAAATACATTCGCACCAACAGAAGAGTATGAAGATAGCTTACCATCAGCATTCAATGCTGATACGACTAGGTTCCAATTAGTGGTATTACTTGACGTAATATTCGCATCGTGGAATGGCAGCCCTTGGTTATTAAAGAACTGATTGTTCTCATAAGGTAAAACTAAAAAACGAGTACCTTGAATATAGGCGTTGTAATTTCTGAAAGAGTTACCCGCAGATTTAACATATACCGCACCACGACCCCAATGGCTATCAAGTGTAATGTCTTGCATTACTTGCTCTTCTAGCGCAAAACGCGGGTTGTTTGCTAAAGTACCGTCAATGGGTGCTGATGGCGTACTACCATAACTTTGGTTAAATACGCGAGGATCTGTAAAGCGATCAAGTGCACGGAAATCTTCATTTAGGCCGTGAGACACCATCCATGATGTTACAGATTGCTCATCTAAAAAGTTGAAACCAACTAAGTTTGCATAAGGTGCTACACCACGTCCACCAAGGCCATTACCTTCTTCAGCGGCAATCAAACCAGCAACAGCAGTACCGTGACCATTGTTATCTGTAGGGAAGTCACTGCCGTCAACTAGGTTTTTAGAACCCGGTACAACGTTGTTAACTAGATCAGGGTGAGAAATCTCAACGCCCGTATCAATAACTGATACTGTGATACCGCGGCCTTTAATGCCCATACGGTCTGAAAAATCTAAATTAAGATCTTCACCTACTTGGCCAGCCGATAAAGAAAAGCCAGTTTGACCGGTGTTTTGTAAATGCCACTGTTGAAATGTCAGTGGATCTTTTTTTGTTAATTCTTGTGTTGGTGCTGTATTTGCATTGGCTGCACATGTTGCAGAAAGCACAGCAGCTGCAAGTATAGTTTTTTTATAAATCATCATTTCCCCTAGAATTATGCCCCGAAAGGGGAACTAAACATAACACCGTGATCACAATTCAGCAACAGTCAAAAGACACCGTTGTCATGTTAATATTTGCAATTATTCGAATTTACAGCAACTTAAAGTAAAAAATAAATTACAAAAAAAACATAAAACACACATAAAAACGTAAAAGAGGAACGTGATAAAAAAATTATCTCGCCATAATTTCCATTATTCACTCATTCACAATACAATGCGCAATCTAAACATGAGGAGTCATTAATGAACCGTAAAAAGAAGATTTACGAAAAGCTTAAAAAGAAAGATAAACGTGCGAATGCAAAATTACATAAAAGTAATAAACCACGTTACGTCTCTAAAGCAGACAGAGCTGAGCAAGTCGACAACACCGCAACACAAGATAACCTTTCTACTGAGTTGGCTGAGTGATCGCAGCCGCTGCTCCTTCACGGTAAAACAAATTGGAAACAAGAACTTTCAAAGAACCATTTAACGCTTCTCCAAAAATATGATGCTTTATTGAAGACTTTTCTATTCACCTCTTCAAACAGTCCTCTCGATGTATTTATTAGCAGATCTCATTGTTAATCCATTAAAGCTAAAAAGCGAACAAGAAAAGGTCTTTCTAGATCTAGTAGTTAACTATCTTAATAGTGTCTCGATGGTATTAGTATGTGATTCAACTGGTGGATTAACACCAATATGCAGAAAACTCTCTAAATTTTATATAAAGGAGTACAGGAACATATTACTAGCTGAAAGTATATCTCAGCTTTGCGCTAATTTTCGTCACTCACAGAAGAGATCTTATCGGGCCAAAATGTGCCAATAGTGGACCTTGAAGCGTAACTCGTTTCTACCCTAAAACGTGTTTAGGCGAATGCCTCAAAAGAATAGCGGCATTAGAAAATCATTTTTAAAACACTGTTTTTATGTCCAGTTGCTTTGTGTTTCTTCTATAGTCAAGAAAACGACCCATTGGGTCGTTTGTATCCTTTCCATAATTTCTACAATGATTAAAAATATATCTTTAGCAACAAGTTAGTTATTGTGATAGAACTGGTACAATGATCAAAATGACCCGAGGCTCGGTAGAAAAACGACCCATTGGGTCGATATTAAATTGTTATGCTAATAAAAACCAATATCATATTGAATAACTAATGGAGTATTTCAATTAATGTTTAAAAAACTAAAAGAGAATGCAGAGAAGCTAGCTAATTCAGCTAAAGAAAAAGCTAGTAATGTTGCGGATAAAGTAGAAGGTTGCATCCCTGAAGAAATAACAGATAGAATTAATGACGCTAAAATCTCAGTTGGAGAATCAATTTCTGATTTATCAGACAAAGCTGGGAATTTTCTAGATTCTAATCTCGAAGAAATAGAGAGTTATTGTTCTTGGTGTTTTGAAAAACATGGTTGTACTCCAAAAGAAAGAAACAACTTTACTAGAAATATTTATATCTGTAACGGCTGTGGTAAAGAAATTGTTAAGTGTCGCGCTTGTAACAATAAAGCAAAATTTGCCGGTGAAGAAAATACAGACAAAGATGATGTTGGTATTTGGTCAGGTAATTTTTGTTCTGTTCATGAAGGTACAATTGCAAAGTTTGAAACTCTTAATTGGAAACTTTCTACCATAGGTGAATACAGAGATATTGTAGAAAGAAAAGATAGAGATTATAAAAAAATAGGCACAACTGCCGCTTACACAATCGGCGGTGCTGCAGTAATAGCACCTTTAGCACTCGCTGCAGCCCCAGCTGTAGGTGGGGCGTTAGGCACTTCTTTGTTAGGATATAGTGGTGCAGCTGCAACAAATGCTGGTCTTGCTACTTTGGGTGGCGGCGCGTTAGCAGCTGGAGGTGCTGGAATGGCAGGAGGCGTAGCAGTAGTAACTGCTGCTGGTTCAGCTCTTGGAGGTAGATACGGAGCTGTCATATCAAATAGTTATTATGGTGATATTGATGGTTTTGAAATTATAAAAATTAAACCAGGTACACAACCTGCAATAATTTGTATAGATGGTTTTTTAACTGAAAAATCTAAGGAAGCATCAGGTAAATGGTTAGATGAACTGACAAACATTTATCCAGAGAATGAAATTTATTATGTGAAATGGGAAGCAAAGAGACTTCGAGATATTGCTAGCACTTTCAGCGCTATTGGTAGTAAAGAAATAGCTAAAAAAGGAGTATGGGGGTTAGCTAAATCTGCATCAAAAACCGCAGCAACCAAACTTGCTCCAGTAGGTTACGCTTTTCAAGCTCTTGGATTAGTTACAAATCCATGGTCTGTGGCTGGAGTGAAAGCTTACCAAGTAGGAGCTTTGTTATCAGATATTATTGCAAGAACTGATAAAGAGTATATTTTAATAGGACATTCCTTAGGAGCGAGAGTAATTTATTCATGTTTAGCTTCCCTAAAAACAAAAGATGAAGCTTTTATTAAAGATGTACATCTACTTGGAGGTGCCGTAAATAATAGCTGTTCAACTGATAAAGATACATCAAGCTGTGTAAATTGGTCAGGTATTGAAGACTCCGTATCTGGAAGTATCAATAACTACTTTAGTTCAAATGATTCTGTTTTAAAATATTTATATAAAGCAGGAGAGGGAGTTAAGTTCGATCTTGGTAGCCCTATTGGTAGGCATGGAATCAACAATCCAAAAATAAATAATGTAGATGTTTCTATCCATGTGAGCGGCCATTCAAAATATAAAGGGGAAATAGAAAATTTTATAACGCAGCCTAATCAATAAAAGCATAACAAATTGCCTCAGCGGAAAAACTACTCGCTCGCGCTCGCATTTTTCCGCTGAGCAATGGAGATTAAGATGACATATATGGACACTCCCGGTATGTCAAACAAAAACTGATTAAGATGACACCCACCCAAAAGTTAATTCCAATAAATAAGCCGCGTTCAATCTGAAATATCGTTTGGTTAGTAAAATTGAATCAAGTAAATGCGCTATAAGCTCCAAAATAGAGAAAAACTGAACTCATACCCAGTAATAAGGCACGGCTAACCCGCCAAGCTTGATATATTGGTTATATAGAGATTATCTTGATGGTCTAAAAATTAAGCCAGCAACCTTTCACACAAAACTGATTAAGATGACACCCACCCAAAAGTTAATTCCAATAAATAAGCCGCGTTCAATCTGAAATATCGTTTGGTTAGTAAAATTGAATCAAGTAAATGCGCTATAAGCTCCAAAATAGAGAAAAACTGAACTCATACCCAGTAATAAGGCACGGCTAACCCGCCAAGCTTGATATATTGGTTATATAGAGATTATCTTGATGGTCTAAAAATTAAGCCAGCAACCTTTCACACTGCTTATAGTTAGCCCGCCGTTTAATTTCCAGGCTCGCACAATAATTATCAAGCTTTTGAGGTCGCCCTACTGCACCGTGGAATACTCTGGTAAATTGCGTGGTGAGTTTTAGCCAGTTTTCCGGGGCTATGTTTAGTCTTTCTAAAATTGGGGAGTTGATTGGGCTTATAGCGCCTCGCTTATCTGCTCGCATACATCGGCCGGTTAATTCTACCAGCTCTAAGTATGACTTTAATTCAAACGGTAAACCTTTAGGCATGCGCTTTCGGGGGCTGCCTGCAAAACGCGCCAATTGTTTAGGTTGCTTGCCCTCTTTGGCATGTTCACAACGAGTTTTTACACTGGTGTAGTCTGAGGTTTCGGGTGTGTCAGCCATCTTTGCTCTGATTGGATTTAAATCGACATACGCCATACAAGCTGCCAGTGCCGCTTCATCGAGTAAGGCTTGTGATTTAAAGCGCCCTTCCCAAAATCTCCCAGTACAACCATCTTCTTTATTCGCTTTTCGGGCGATGCTTTCATTCAGTACCCGCATAAACCAACTGATACTCGCTAAACGTTCTCTAAATTGTTCAATGTCTTTATTTAAAAAGTATTGCTGTGCTGAGTCTAGACGCTCACCTTGAAGGGACTTATGAGACAGTATGGTACCTTTAAATAGCTTATGCCATCTGATAATAATCGCTTTATCACTCAGTCTTTTAGCTTTTATATCATCTACATAAAGCACAATATGAGTATGGTTACTCATCACCGCATACGCACACACATCAATACAAAATACTTTGGCAAGTTCCAGCAGTTTGTCTTCTATCCAGCCTCTTCTGTGTTCATACGATTGCCCTGTTACCTTATCTTCACCACACAAATACGCACGACGAACACACCGTGAAATACAATGGTAGTATTTGGTATCAGTTAAACTCACTTGTCTTTTTCGTGCTGTGGCCATAAGAGAAAGCGCCTATCTTTTAAGCTGAATCTATAAGATAGGCAATGAATGAAAAACAATCAATTTTGGGTGGGTGTCAGTTAAAATCAGTTAAAATCCGGCGTCAGTTAAAATCCGGCGAACACATCGTGAAATACAATGGTAGTATTTGGTGTCAGTTAAACTCACTTGTCTTTTTCGTGCTGTGACCATGAGGAAATTGCTTACCTTTTAAACTGAATTTAAAGGGTAGATGATGAATGAAAAACAGTCAATTTTGGATGGGTGTCAGTTTAAATTTTTTTATGGCGCATCGTCTGGCAAGATTAATGTGGATATTACTTCAAAAAAATGAATATTACCGCCCCATACGTTCATGCAACCAGGTTCAAGGTAATGTTTAAATACAAAGTTAGATTGGCAAGCAGCTCGTAAAAGACAAGGGTGACTTAACCCGAGTGGGTGTTGAGAGTACTTGCCAATCGCCTATCATTGTTCACTACAGTTAGATGAAAAAAGGCCTAGCCTGCCTATACAAAACCCGGCAAAGGCACGGTATATAAACCGCTTGGGTGTATTCAAATTAGGGTGTATAGGCTCGAAGCTCATTAGGGGCACTGAAATAACAGTTAAGCCCGGATATATGTCAGAGCAACGCTTTATTGCAAATGGGTCAAACGTCAAATAGTGGCAGCGACGAAATGAAAAAACGAGGTAGTTTGTTCTACCCCGCCAGAGTTATTTTGTTGAAACCTGTTTAACCTTAAGAGCTGTATTTCACTTGCCGTTAAGAGCTTTATAGGGGTTTGTAAATTCCTTGCTCACTATGATGGATACTTCGCAGCAATCACCCGGTTATAGTTGTTTATGTAAACGCAGCAAAACACTTGATGTGCAATATAGAAAGAGCGCTGGCAAAGGCTTTATAGATATCGTAGTCGATAGCACAGGCCTTAAAGTGTACGGAAATGGTGAATGGCATACGAGAAAACATCGAGCGACTAAGCGTCGAACTTGGCGAAAACTGCACTTGGCCGTAGATGCGACAAGTCACGATATTGTGGGTGCTGAGCTGTCGATGGTCAATGTGTCAGATGGAGAAGCCCTTGCCGATTTAATCAGGCCACTGCGTAGGAATATAGACAGAGTCACAGGTGATGGAGCATATGACACACGCAGTTGCTATGAGGAGGTCGCAGCAAAAAAAGCGATTATGCGGGTACCGCCAAGAGACAATGCCCAATACTGGGAAAAAGGACACCCCAGAAATAATGCCGTATTTATGATGCACCAAATAGGGTTAACGCAGTGGAAAGTGAATTCAGGGTACCACCTTCGTTCACTTGCCGAGACGGCGATGTATCGTTTTAAACAATTAATGGGTGATAAGCTAAAAAGTCGTCAATTTAATAGTCAGCATACTGAAACGATGATTAAAGTGAAGGCAATAAATAAAATGACTGGGCTAGGTATGCCCAAATATCAGCAACAGAGTTAAAGCTGAGAAATTGATTGGTAGTTAGCTATTTGATCAACAAGGCCTATTTTGTTTGACATACCGGGAGTGTCCATATATGTCAATTAAAATTTATTCAAACGACTGTCACTTATAACGCAACATTTTATTAAACTGCGGGCAAGGCGTAGCATATTGCTTTTGAATAGCTACGGTTATTTTTCCTGATTTGCTACTACAGCCTTGCTTAGGTTTAGGAGCTGCGACAAAAAAGCCTAAACCTAACTTCGCCCGCATACATAGTTTTATTACACATCGAATAGCTGGCTTGGGGTTTTACCTACCGACCATAATCAACCCTCTAAGCATATAGTAGTAATAAAAAATAATATGGAAGCAATGAAGTTAATGGACGACATTACTTGCTATAGCATTGAGACATCAAATAGTTTTTTAAAATACCGTTAGAATTCATTAACTTTTTTTGATTTAATAAGCTTTTACTTTAAATGGATTTAATTTCAAATGTCTAATAATGCTATTCCTGGTGTTGAGTTTATCGATAACGCCAATCAAAGAACTCCTTGTGTGCTCGTTTTAGATGCCTCAGGCTCTATGTACGGTGAGCCACTTAAACAGCTTAATCTTGGTCTTAAAATTTTTGAAGAGCAATTAAAGAGCGACCTCTCAACCGCATTAAGAATACAAGTATTGGTGTTAGCTGTAGGCGGTCATGACGATGTTGAAGTTTTACAGCCTTGGGTGGATGCCGTCGATTTTAAAGCGCCAACCATTAAAGCTGGTGGCTTAACACCGCTAGGTGCCGGTATGGACGCTGCATTGACTGAAGTACAACAACAAAAGTCGGTGTATGATAGCAATGGTATTTCTAGCACTAGACCTTGGATAATTCTCTTATCTGATGGCTGTCCAACCGATATTGACTGGGAAAGTTCAGCAAAAGCATGCCGGCAGGCTGAATCAAATAAACAAGTTGTTGTTTTTCCAATTGGTACTGAAGGTGCAGATTTTGAAGCCTTAAGCCAATTTTCAAATAAGTCAGCTAAAAAATTAAAAGGTTTAAACTTTAGTGAATTGTTTGTGTGGTTAAGTCGTTCTATGGCGACGGTTTCTGCTAGTGTTCCTGGGCAAAAAGTTCGCTTACCTGCTCCTGATGAATGGGCAGAGGTTGAAATTTAATGTCTACACGTTTTTTAGGTAGCGCAATTACCGGAACATCTCACCTTTCTAAGGATATTCCTTGCCAAGACGCTTGGCAAGTAACCAAAAACTCAAGCGGTGTTGTGGCTTGCTTGTCTGATGGTGCGGGCTCTGCAGTACATTCTCACATTGGCTCTAGACTATTAGTCGATACCGTTTGCCAAGTTTTAGCTCAAACAATATCAATGGATGAAAATACACTAAGCCGTATCGAAGGCGCTATTAGTCAAGTCAGAGATGAGGTGGGTAAACAAGGACCATTATCTGATTATCACGCAACCTTATGTGGCATAGTCACTAATAATAATGGCAGTTTAGTTTTTCATATTGGCGATGGTTTAATTATTGGTATCAATCCCGATGATTGGTCTGACTTTGTGGTGAGTGAGCCTGAAAATGGCGAGTTTTCCGAAACAACTTACTTTTTTACGCTACCTGACTGGCAATCACATTTGCGCTATATTTGTGCTCCTAAGCGTTACAAACTTTGGTTTTTAATGTCTGATGGTGCTGCTAGTTTTGCCGCGTTAACCAACCCTTATCGTCCAACAGAAAATTTTTTATTGCCTGTACACCAATACTTAAAAAGTGTTGATAGCATTACTGGCGAACAGGCGTTAGCTAATACTTTAAAAGATCCTCGTACTGACGTTATTACCAGCGATGATAAAACCTTAGTTTGGCTGTTTAATGAGTAATAACGTAAACCTGATCTACCTTGATGGCAAGACACAAAAAATACGCTACCACAAGAAGGCAATTAGCAGTGGTGCTGATGGCACTATTTATGCGAGTGTTGATAAAAAATTAGCTTTAAAAATTTATCATGATCCGCTTAAAGATAAGCAACGGCAAGATAAATTGTGGCAAATGCTATCTCATGCTCCCAAAGGCAACGGCTTTTGTTGGCCAGTAGCCATACTTAGTGATCAGAAGAGTAATTTCATCGGCTACGCGATGCCATTACTTGATTTGAGCCACTGCCATACGCTTGAAATGTTACTCTCAAAGCGCTTACGTTCTTCTTTAGGTATCAGCGAAAGCTATCAATTTAGAGTAAAAGTTGCGGTTAATTTAGCTCAAAAAGTGGCTGAATTGCATCAACTTGGCCATCATATTATTGATTTAAAGCCAGCTAACTTGTCATTTGATCAACGCAACGCAGAAGTAGTCGTTCTCGACTGTGACGGCTTTTCTATACAAGGTAATAACAAGCAATTTCTGGGGCATCAATACACCGCAGGTTATATTGCCCCAGAAGCCTTTGCTGCCCAACTTGCTCCTGAAAAGTTAGGTGAAGCACAAGACTTATTTGCTTTAGCTGCGATATTGTTTCAACTGTTAAATAATGGCTTGCACCCTTTTCAAGGCGTTTCAAAAGACGGTAAGTCACTTCCAACCGATAACCAAGCAAAAATTACCGCTGGCCTTTATGCTTACGCTAAAATGCCACATAAAAAAATAAAGCCGTCTCCGTGGAGTATACATGATGATTTTCCTGATGCTTTACTACAAGCGTTCAGCCAAAGTTTAACCAACACTCACCGCATAAAAGCCAGTGCATGGCAGCAGTTACTAGCAAAGCAGAGCCTCAACCTTAAGGTCTGTCAACAAGATATCAGCCATAGTTATTGGCAAAAAAATTGCCCGCATTGTAAGCTAGGTCAAACCAGAGTCAACATACAGCAACAGGCAAAAACTCAGAAGAAGGCAACAAAAAGAAAACATCAAACAATTAATGGGCACAATTTATCAACCGGTAATGTAGTGGCAAGTGCTCTTTCAAAAATGGGACCCTCAACATTATTATTTGTAATTTTCGCCATTATTTTTATTGTGGTTATCTTTACCTCGATAGATTTTAATTCTGCCCCCACTAGCGTAAATGTACCTAAAAAAGAAGTTAAACAACGCGAAATTTCGGCTATCAGCTCAGAAATATCTACCTTGAGCAAAGCACCTACCATAGCAGTAGCTAATTCATTATCAGGTAATATAACTTACCGTGAAATAAAAAGAGGGTCTCAATCTAAAGCTAATAAATTAGCTGAAATACCTTTTCATCAATTCACTCGTTTTGACTCATCATCTAATTTTCCATTACTAAATTACTTTCCTTTTGGAGTGATATCTCCAAGTAGCTCAGCTGAGATCAGCTTAAAAACGATTAATTTTGAAATGATGGGAAAGGAGCTAGGCCAACTTAAAAAGCAAAACGATAGACTATACCGATTAAACGATTGGCAATACGACAATAATACTGAAACTGCCTATGTTTATAAATGTAAATACAATCCGAGTATTTGTACTGGAGTTAGCCAAGTAGGTATGGGTGAAGAAGTTACCTATACGTTTAACTCCTTCAGTGCTGAAAGAATATTAATGGAGAATCCGACAGAAAAAACAGCGCATAGTTATCGTCCTTGGCGATTTAGTTTAACGTCTTCTGGCAAAAAATTAATAATGGCGAGCAGTTTCGAGTTAGTGGTTTATGATGTTAATAGCCCTAAAGAGCCTTTATTAAAGCAAAAATTACCAACCAAGTGGCAAGATTGGCATATTACGCGGTTGTTAACGATTGATGGAGGTCAACGATTACTACTGTCTTTGGCGAAAAGCGAAAAATATGGCGTAAACTACCAAGGATTTGTGGTTGAACTCACTTTAACTGATGGTTCATACTTGGTAACAACTGACTTTTCGACCTTACCTAATGCTAACTTAATGTCGGGCGTAGATATTGCGACGAACTTATCTGGAGATATTTTAGCGATAGGAGAATACGCAGAAGAAGAAATAAATAATGATAAATATTATACCTTTTTTGGTGACTCTGTTGAAGTGGCGCTAGCCTACCCGATGATCAGCTTGTGGAAAAAAACTACGTTGGGATGGCAGCCAATAAACACTCCTAACGGAAAAACTATACGAATCACACCAAAACAAAGAAAACCAACAAAAGTATTAGTTAAAGTACCGGCAAGTATTAGTAACACTAAAGCAAAGATGTCATTTATGCGAAACTCTAAACTCGTCAATGAATTAGGCTTAAATAGAGGTTTTAAACTAAATCAAACCGGTGATACCTTATTAACCGGCATTGATGCAAAAGAGCAACGTGATACTATATTTGCTAAAGCGTTTATCTATAAATTAGATGCTTCGACGAATAGCCTAACACTAAGCGCTAAGCTGGCGAGAAGTTATAGATCTTCTGACAGTTCAAACGCTGATAGCTTCGACACAAAAAGAATCGCCCACTTAAGCTCTACCCTATCAAACGATGGTAAACAGGCCGCACTTGGCTGGTTTATGTTATCTGATGTTAAATCCGCAGATTTTAAAAAGACCTTAGCGACTCAAGAATATAAACTTGATCTTTTTAATATTAACTAACGTACTTTGAAAGAAAGTTGTAAATAACGTAAGAGGAAGTTTAAAATAGCTTATTCAACTAAATATGAAAGTGGATTAAGATTACATATATGGACACTCCCGGTATGTCAGTTAAAATTTACTATTAATACCCATAAAGCCCCCCTCAAAGCACATAATGAAAATCAAAGTGAAAAGCCACTAAACGATTGAATCAAAATAGGAAGTCGGCTATGGTTGAGGCATCAATAAAAAATAAATTAAAACGAGTAATTCTACAGGCTCGTTAGGTTTTCAAGATGGAATTGGAGCAAATCAACGATTATCTTTCTAAACTCGAAGGTCCTGCTGATGTAGAAAATATATCAGTTGAGAAATCCGATGTTACGGTATCATTGTTAATTAAATTTAATGGTGATATTGGAACCAAAGATGATGGTGAAATAGAACTAGAGTTTTATGGCGTTGATTCAATGTGTCTTTCATTTCGCTTATTGGCTCCTGTAAAACTGGAACAATCGAACGAACTAGCGGTAAGTGTAATGGATTCTAATTATCTTGAAAACGAGCTTAATTTCTATCAACTTACCGATGATGTAGGTGCTAAATGGTGGATTTACGCTAAAGGGTTTAAGGCAAGGTTATTACCTGTCTATTACGGGTAAAGAAAACCTAACAAACAGTTTAAAAGCGAACAAAATTAAGTTGGCTGGTTTCGCTCCTCTTCAAATTTTAGCCAACTAAATTTTGCCTTTTAACTGAGGCGTTAGCTGTAAAGGGGATTTATCATGAGTTGCGCGATTATTGTTTTAGGATCACCCAATGACGAAAATGGAAATTTATTACCAATTGCCCTTTCAAGGTCTGAAAAAGCACTTTCTGAGTATAATAGAATTGGTGATTGTAAAATACTTTGTACTGGTGGCTTTGGTCAGCATTTTAATTCAACCAATATTCCACATGGGAAATATTTACAAGAGCATTTAATGTCTAATGGTGTTCCTCTCTCTTCATTTGTTGAGATTGCTTTAAGCTCCTTTACTCGAGAAGATGCAACGCTATCCAAACCTATATTAGAAAAGCATTCTATTACGAATGTAGTTTTGGTTACGTCGGATTTCCATATGGAACGTGCAAAATTGGTATTCAACCATATACTCCCTAATATAGAGTTTGTATATTCAGAGGCTACAACAATAACTACCCAAGTTGAGTTTAAAGAGTTACTTCAGCATGAAAAAAATGCAATCAAACGTGAGTTAGCAAATTTTTAAAGCTAACAAGTAAGGATAGGTGTCGCGCAGGGCCTTGTTGATCAAATAGCTAAATCAAAATAGTCATTTGAACGTCCACGGCCACCGTGTTTTTCGGTATTTTGCCACTTTGAGATGGCACTATCACTTAGCCAAATATTGATGTTACCGCGTTGAACAAAAGCACGGTTGTACTGTGAGCAATTCCTACTTTTCTTCTTCATTTCAAGGTGTGGGTATTTAATAATCTTAATGACAATAATCCATTAAATTCAATCCATTAGTAAAAAGTATCATTTATCACCGATAGAAATAGGCCAACTAGAAAAAGCGTAATGGCACTATTTCAAAAGCATCAAAATTATTTTTATTATACGCTTCTAAATGCAAATCAATAATCTCATGTGCAGGTACGTTGTCCGCTTTATACACATTATCTAAGTTTAAAATATTCTGCTTATCTACAGCAAACACAACTTCTGTATAAATAGCAAACATCAATAACACACAAGGTAGAATTAATTTCATATTAGTTCCATCTACTCGTTCAAATGAATGTTGGGGCCAACTAAAACACCTTCAAAAATTACACTTACTGCCCCGCCGCATTTCGCAGTTCATCCAGCATACGCGCATCACCAATGATATTGTCAAATAGCTGCTTTAATTTAGCATCAGAAGCGTTATCGTAAAGGCTCAAAATATCTTGAGCGACTTTTTTACTGAGTTCAGGTTGTTTACTTTGTGACTTATAATACTGCGCCACTAACCCTTCGGCAGCCATGCTTCTAATGTAATCGTTATCTTCTTTTTCTAATAAAGACATAAAGCTATCTGATACCCTAGCATCGGCAACTGGTGTATGGGCAACCACTTCTAATGCTTGAATTTTAACCTTATCATCACTGCTATTTCTGCCAATACTCAATATCGCATCAACCGCTTCATAATCATATTCTGGCATTTCTGTTTTATTGAGCATAAACATTGTCATTTGCAATTGACTCATCGCGGCTAAGCGCTCTGTTGCCGATAGGTTCTCATCCACAATCTGAGCTTTTAAGTCTTTACCTACTTGTCGTGCATAATCGGGATCTGTTTTTATTCTTATTTCATAATCTTCGGGCAAATCCTCATAAAAGCCATACATTGGGTTTTTTTCTTTGAGTTTTTGACGATCTTGCTCTTCTTTTAAGGCTATCACTTCAAGTACCGCATCTTGAAAATCAGCCTGAACAGGCATGCCTTGAGGTGCCTCTACATCATTGAACTGCTGATTGTTCAAGCGTTCTTCTAAATCGAGTATGTATCGACGTAACTCTAATATCTCAGCGCTTAAACTATCATTGCTATTGTTTTCAACCCATTGCCTGTTGTATTCATCATTGTTTGAGCTAATAGTCTCACCAGTTTGAGTCACAATTACCTCATTGTCAGTGAAAACACCATAGACTGATACCGCCAGCGCCAAAGCGGCTAGCAACACTGCGAAATTACCTTTATTAGAAGACATAAATAACCCATGAAATATAAAATCAGAAAGTTATACAAAGAAGATACGCAGGTCACGTAGAAAACTGTAAAAAGTTGTACACCATGCAAAAAGATACCACTAAGTGATACTAAACTTTACTCACTCCTTGTATCGGTTAAGAAAACATCATAGCATCAAATTTAAAAGAAAAAACAGTTAATTACATATATAATTATTCATAAAACATAATCCAAAAGCATTGTCATATTATCTCTTTTATAACTCAACTGGTGTGTTCATTAGTATATGAAGTCTATATAAATACGTCAAAAGTGGATTACCCTCCTCGTCCTTTTAATGAGCTTAAGTAAATTATATTAAAACGATCGGTACCAGATCTTGTTATCACCGCAGTTTGGCGATTAACCGCATCTAAATTTACAAACATTGACAAACTCGGTCATATTTTTTGCACATTTGTCTTCCATTTTATAGTTACCGAACAAGAACGGTTAAGTCTTTTAAAGAAAAACAAATGGCAAGTAAGTCATGCACATAAAATTAAATGTGATTTTCTTTGAACCTTTGTCAACCATCCTATGGTTGAACCGTTGCTACCTTTGAATCTACTAAAAAAGAGAATGACTATGAAACTTTCTATCATCAACATCGCACTAATTGGTACTGCATTAACGGCTTTAACACTCAGCACACCAGCTGATGCACGCAAGGGCGGTAAAGGTGGCAAAAAAGCGCCTGAAACACTATTTGCACGTATCGATGCAGATACCAGCGGCGCAATTACACTCGACGAGGTGCTCGCTAACATTGATACTCAGGCGCAAAAAAAGCTTGATAGAGCTGATACAGATGCAAGCTCTGAAATTGAACTGAGTGAATTTTTAGCTAAGAAGCGTCATCAAACTGATTTATCTGCTTATGCAGCAGATATTGTACAGTGTGTACAAGATGCGAAAGACGACAGTGGAGATGCAAATATTGTGGTTCCTACTGCTGACAAGTTTGCTTCACCAGAAACAAAATTTGCTGCGCTCGATACAGATCTAAGTGGTGGCCTAAGCTTATCTGAAATAACCACCGCCGTTACAGCACACAAAACAGATGCATTCACTGACATGGACGCAGACAATAGTAATGACGTAACTGTTGAGGAGTTTACTGCCCATTTTGAATCAAGAAAAGCGACTCGAGTTGCAGTGAAAACCTGTATTGATGAATTAGTTGACGACTCAGATCCAGTATAAGATTCAGTAAATAATTAAGTGTAATTTGAATCAAGCAGATAGTATTCAATTAATTTAATGATATCCGTGAGCAAGTATCGATAGCCCAGTCTATCGATACTTTTTATCATAAGAAACCGTCTCAACTAAGCCTTTACACGGTTAAAGTGGCCCCACAGCCAAAAGTAAACTCCCTCTACTACGTTGTAGCTAAAAGTATCTATGGCATTAAATTTGCTCATTACTCTCCGTCACAACCCCCTGATCTGATGAGGATAATCGATGATAGTCAGCAACTCTATGAACTTGGCAGCCATTAACCCTAGAAAGCATTTTACCGGTAATTAAACCAAATCTCGTGATTTATTTTCCCTTCCTGTGACTGACTAAAGGTCCATTCATCACCCAATATAGTGGTGCCTCCAGCATTACTACAGAAGATAATTTTGACCAAAAAAGGTCTATACGCATCGTAATAAGCAGCACCGTCCATTGTAAAATGATTGGTGTTGAACTGCATCACTTCTGGGTGAAGTGGCAGCGCCTTTGGCATTGTGCCAACCTGATCAGCAACATAGCACTTTCCATCATCTGCTTGGTTATCAATGAATACACTTGCGCTATATTGCACATCTTTGTAATGGCCTGGCGTACGACCAAATATAGGTTGCCACTGGCTCGCGACAACATTTGACTCCAACGTCACTTTAGGCGCACCTGGTACTTTATGATGAACAACATAATCAACACCCTCTGCTTGGCAAGTTAAACGCAAGGATTTCGCATTGTGTATATTACCTTCTGGTACCTCACCATAAAACGCAACGTCGCTGATGTTTAAATCACCTATTTTGTACCCTGCCACATCATCAAATATAGCAACATGAGAACATTCAGCGCCCATTCCTTGGGTCTCATAAAACCCTTGGAAATAGCGAGAATTTGAGGTAACCACTTCCACTTTACTGACAGGCCCGTGGGTATAGGTACTCACTCGGTTACTTTCCGAGTCTTGGTCATAAATTACGCCAGCCAACGCACTATTTGATGCACACGCCACCACAAATAAGCTTGATAAATATTTCATCCTAATTTCCTTTTTAATTTCGCTTGGTCATTTTCTAAAATTAAACTATCAAGCAAAAAACAATAAGTCAATTTAAATGACTTATTGTTTTTTATGCACATTACCGTCCAAAGATTACAAAAACCAGCGAATTAAAACCCTTCGATAATTTAATTAATGGCAATTAAGTAAACCACTCAAAAGCGACGTAAATACCCGTTTCCCTATCATGTATTAATATTGAAACAGTTTTGAAAGACGCTATTCACAAAACCTCACTATGATAATGTGTTTTATATCTGGGGGTTACAATGAAAATAACACGTTATTTGCTATTAAGCATATTGCCAACAATCGTGATGGCTGCACCGGAAGTACATTACAATGAATGTAAATCAAGTTTTAATTACCTAGGCGCTGACTACCAAGGCACCACCAATAAAAATAATGCAGGTAGCCAGTGGTGTTACTTAAAAAGCCCAGTTGAAGAGGCTAGTTGGGGACATGTCCGCGCTGAAACCATACCAAAATTCAAAACAATATCAGGTAAAACTTGTATGGCGCCTTCATCCTATATGGGTGAACAGTTTTATGGTTGCTCTTCACGTAATCACACAACACCTTGGTGCTATATCGATGGGAATAGTTGGGAAGAGTGCGACCCAACCCCTCCCTCTGAACTGTTATCACATACTCAACCACTGCAAAGTAAACGCTTAGACCGGGTCGCACTTGGCTCTTGCTTTAAAACGCAAGGCGACATGCCAGATGCGTTATCACGGTTAATTGGCCATAAGCCCGATCTGTTTTTATGGCTGGGGGATAATATTTACGCCGATACCACCGATATGAGTCGAATGCGCCAAAAATATGATGACAAAAAGCTCAACCCCGACTATCAAAAATTTCTAGAAGCAAAAATCCCTGTCATGGCAACATGGGATGACCATGATTTCGGTCAGAATAATGATGGTAAGCACTACCCAAAACGCGCTCAATCACAACAAGCTTACTTACGCCATTTTGATGTGCCTTCTGAAGACCTACGCCATACAACGCAACAGGGTATATATGAAGCCAAAATGCTCGGCCAACCTGGCGAGCAAACCCATGTTATCACGCTCGACGCTCGCTATTTCAGATCACCAACCTTTAGCAGTTATGGTGAATGTGAAGGAGCCAGCAGTTCTATTTTAGGTATGGCGCAATGGCAATGGCTAGAAAAGGAACTCGCAAAGCCCTCTGAAATTAAGCTCATTGCCAGTGGCATTCAGGTTTTGCCGCCACTTTATCAAGGCCGAGCTAGAAATAAATACTGTGCCTATGCTGATGGCGTTGAGTTTGATCAAGCAATCAGTAATTTGAATGAGTCATCAATGTCAGGGACTAGTTATGAATCTTGGGCAGAAATGCCGGCCCAACGTGAAAAGCTGCTCCGTCTAGTTCAAAAGTCAATAAACGCCGGTCATACTAAAGCGGTTATTTTCTTATCAGGTGATCAACACTGGGGTGAGCTGCTGCAAAAAAACATTCCAGCCAGTAATGAATATGGCAAAGCAACCACAGTGTACGAAATTACCGCGTCAGGCTTTGGCCAAAGCTGGCCATATCATATTGAAAACCCTCTGCGTTTACCAGTTTATGCCGACACTAAAGGCGATGGCAGCTTCACACAACAGTGCCATTTTCCAGCTAAACACAATGGGAAAAGCCACAAAAGTTGTTTAACACAAGATCGCTCTAAGCCATGGTGTTATACCCAAGTAGACGAACAAAATAATGGTAATGAAGCACACTGGGGCTACTGCGCAGGTAATGGCGCAGACATTCCTACCGGTAAAGTAGGTGTGGTTAGCAAAAATATCTCTCAGCTATCCACCAGCGACCGTCACTTGGTAAATAAATCAGGCAGTAACTACGGTATGTTAGACATAGATTGGCAAAATAGAGAGATCAAACTTTCAATTCAAACGGCTGATGAAGAAGCAGTATCGACGATAGTTAGGTTTTAACTCAGATTTATACAGTGGGGCATCTAGCCTCACTGTATCTTAAAAAGAATTTAAAGCATTACTTTTAATACAAGAAAATAAAAACAAATTATCACCTGTTGCTCAAAGTAACTATTCCCACTTTAGTTTAAACAGCTTTACCTAAACACCCATTAACCCTATTTTGAACTCGTTCAACCAAAAGGTAATTCACGGGTACTAAAATAAGCGTGATCATCGTCGCAAACACAATGCCAAAGCCAAGCGAAACAGCCATCGGGATCAAAAACTGGGCTTGGGTCTGTTGTTCAAATAATAATGGCATTAAGCCAAAAAAAGTCGTGATACTGGTTAACATCACCGGCCTAAATCGCGCAGCGCCAGCATTCAGCACAGCCGTCATAACCTCATACCCTTTTCGCCGTTGCTTATTGATATAATCCACCAAGACCAAAGAGTCATTTACCACAACACCCACCAACGCCAACATGCCCAGTAAACTCATTATGGTCAGTTCCATAGACATGATCCAATGCCCAATAACAGCACCTATCATACCAAATGGGATCACACTCATTACGATCAGCGGCTGCACATAAGACTTAAAGGGTATCGCGAGCAATGCGTATATCACAAAGAATACCAGTATTAATGCCCAGCCCAATGAACTAAAAGACTCTCTTTGTTCTTTTGCTTCACCTTCTAGTGAATGGCTAATGCCGGGATATTGTAAAACCAATTGGTCTAAAAATATCTTCAGGTCACTTTGTAACACCGTCATATTGGTATTGGCCTTTTCAATATCGGCTGTGACGTTCACCGTACGATAACGATCGATACGATAGATACTTGAGGGGCTTTGCCCTGGGGTCAACGTTGCAATATGACTTAACGGTACCGTTTGGCCTGATGGCGTATTAATTAATATTTCATTAAGCGTGGCCAAATTGCTACGCTCTTTTAACGGCAAACGCACCATCACACGCACATCATCACGGCCACGCTGAATACGCTGTACTTGCGCACCAAAAAATGCACTGCGGATCTGTCTTGATACCCCTGTACGTGTTAGCCCTAACGCTTGGCCTTGCGCTGTTAACTCAATTTGTAATTCTTCTTTGCCGTCACTCAAGCTATCTGCAATATCAAAAACTGAGGGGTAAGTTGATAAATTCTCTTTGACCTTCTGCGCAGCATCTTTAAGTACTTCTAGCGAAGTTCCCGTTAATTGCACATCAATTGGGTCACTCGAACGACCTATTTCAGCTCTATAAGTAAGGCTTTCTGCACCAGGGATCTGACCAATTAATGTTCGCCATTCGCTGACAAGCTCTCGTGATCCTATATCTAAAGTACGGGTTTCGGGAGGCGTGATCTCAAAACGTACTCGGCCCACATTGCTGGCTCCACCTCGTCCTCCTGTCGTTGCTAATATGTGCGTGATCACACTTTCTCCGGTATCAGGGTCGACATACTTTTCTTTCAGTAACTGTGCTTTATCTGACATCAGATCAATGTATTTTCCCGTCACCTCGAAAGGCGTACCTGTTGGCAGTGTTAAGTTCGCTCTCACCGTTTCACTCGGAATACGTGGGAAAAATATAAACTTAGTCCAGCCACTGCTGATCAAGGCCACAATAATGCAAAAAACACCAATAAATACACTTAAAGTGATCCCTTTACGCGCCACACATTTTTTTAGTAAAGGGTGGTAGTATTTTAAAATGGCTTTTTCAAAACCATCTGCAAAGTTACGTTGAAACTGGCTAAATTTACTCACCCGAGTCGTCGACTTTCTTAACTTGAGATACTTTAAATGTGCAGGTAATACAAACTTAGACTCAACTAACGACATCAATAACACGGGGATCACTATCACCGGAATTTGTGCAAATAACGCCCCTCTAGCGCCTTCAATAAAAGCCAAAGGCAAAAATGCAGCAACGGTTGTTAAAATGCCAAACGTCACTGGCGTTGCAACTTCCTGCGTCCCTTTAATGGCAGCTTCCTCACCAGACTCTGCACTATTGAGGTGGGTGTAAATATTCTCCCCAGTGACGATTGCATCATCAACGACAATACCAAGCACCAAAATAAAGCCAAACAAGCTCATAATGTTGAGGCTAATACCAAAAATAGGCATCGCAATAAAAGCGCCCATAAATGACACCGGAATTCCGATAAATACCCAAAATGCGATGGCAGGGCGTAAAAACAAAGTCAGTAATGCTAAAACCAATATCCCGCCTTGCATTGCATTAGATGCTAAAGTCGAAATGCGATTTTTTACAATCACCGAGTCATCATCCCAGTAACTTAATTCATATCCAAAAGGCAAAGTGCTTTGTCGCGCTTCAATATATGTCTTGACGCTATCGGCCACCTCAATCGCGCTTTGTTGGCCAATACGATACACTTCAATGAAAGCAGCTTGCTTGCCATTAAAGCGTGTGCGTACGGGGGTTTCTTCAAAGGCATCTAAGATAGTCGCAACATCTTCTAAGCGAATAACCGAGCCATCTGGATTGGTTTTAATGGCAATTTTTGCAAAGTCATCCTTACGATAGGCTTGCCCTTTCGAACGAAGTAAAATATCCCCGCCAGAAGATTTTAAATTACCTGCCGATATATCATTGCTTGAATTACCAATTAGCTCAGAAACTTGGTCAATTGTTAAGTCATATTGGCGCAGTTTATCTTGACTAATTTCAATCGCAATTTCATAGCTTCTCACGCCGTCTAGTTCAATCTGTGTTACTGCTGGCAGCCGTAATAAGTCATCTCGTACCTGCTCAGCGAACTCCCGGATCTCCTTTTCACCATAACTGCCAGCAACCGTCACGGTGATCACATCTCTTTTACGCTGTGCCAAAGAAATCACAGGTTTTTCAGCTTCGCCAGGAAAGGTATTGACCGCATCCACGCGACTTTTTATATCAGCCAGCATATCTCTGGGATCGTAGCCAGATGCCACTTCAATGGTGACTGATGCAGCGCCTTCTGAGGAACGGCTAGAGATCTTTTCTATGCCTTCTAAATCTTGAACAGCCTCTTCAACTCGAATAGAAACACTTTGCTCAACGTCCTCAGGCGTTGCGCCACGCAAAGAGATATTGACACTGATCCTGTCCGTTTCAAACGATGGAAACACTTCTAATGGGATCTGCGTCGATAATGAAAATAAGCCTCCAATTAAAATTGATATCATCAATAAATTGGCCGCAACATGGTTGCGGGTAAACCAAGCTATCATATGCCACCTCCTTGAACTTTAGCGTTACGTTCACGCTTCACTTGCTTTGGCACACCCTTTGCCACGGTGACCTTTGTACCAGAACTCACTTGCCCCAGAGGGGTGATGACCAACCTATCACCTGCCGATAAACCCGACTGTACTAACGTTATATCTTGATTTTGCCAAGCTAAGTCAACGTTCTTTCTCATCAAGAGATTTTGTTCATTGAGCACATATACATAGCTGCCCTGGTAGATAGCATGATTGGGAATAGTGAGCGCATTTGATAATGTTTTACCAGTAATTTTCGCGTTGACATATTGACCAATTTTTATCGGAAAATGAGCCAATTTTTTTGCTGAATATGGATCACTAATTTGCGCCACAACATACAGTTGTTGTGACTGGTCATTGATTGCGCCTTCGGTCCGTATTATAGTGCCCTGCCACTGCTGATACCCAACAAGGTCAGAACTAAATATAACCTTCGCTTGTTCACCATTATGCACGCCATCTCGTGATTGCTCTGGCAGAACAACGAACCGTAAATCACCATTATTAATTGGCAAACGCACCTCAACATAATCCACTGCGTAAACTTCTGCCAACTGGCCATTGTTAGAAACCACCTGGCCTACATCAACCTGCTTATTTAATACTCGTCCAGAGAACGGTGCCACCACACGTGTGCGTTCAAGTGCAAGCTGCGCTTTCTCGAGTTTAGCTTGTGCTGAGAGTACATTGGCACGTTGCGCAGCTAATTGAGGCTTGCGCAGCACCAACGAATTTGCATTGGATCCATTGCCCAATCGTTGCCAATCAGCCAACGCTTGTTCACTGCGCGCTTGCTCTTCTAACAGCGCTTGCTCAGCACTGAGTAAGGTGGCTTGCGCAATTTTAACCTCAGCTTGATAATCTCGGTCGTCTATTTGAAGTAACAACTGACCTTTTTCAAAAAAGCCACCATCTCTAAATTGGTCACTAACATAACTGATCTCACCAGATACCTGTGCTACCAACATGCTTTGTGTACGCGGCTTTACGACCCCATAACTATTAATTTCCATGGTGAAATCTTGCGCTGCCAACGTCAATACATCTACCACCATCTGCGCTTGTGGTTTACCTTTTGAGCGCGTGTTCTGTGGTGGGTTACTCACTATAAAAAATATCAACACACCTGTTATGGCTAAGATACACAGAGGCGCTAATACAGATTTAATTGTTTTCATGGGGTACTTCCTCATAGTGAGTCAATTGAAAGTCACCGCCCAGCGCAACATGCAGTGCAACGCGATTTGTGAGTAACTGTTTTTTTATTGAAATCAGATTGCTTTGCGCTTCAAATGAGCGCTTTTGCGCATCGAGTACTGTTGTATAGGTACTCAGCCCTTTTAAATACTGTTCAAATGATAATAGTTGTGCAAACTGTGCATGATCTGCTGCATCACGCGTTTGTTGATACCGTGCCTGTAGCGAGTCTTCTGCGGTGATCGCGTTCTCTACTGCTAAAAAAGCATCCTGAAGCGTATTTAAATAATTTTGCTCTGTCCGTTTTAGTTCTATGTGTGCGATCGCTTCGTTAGCTGCCAGCTTTCCAGCATTAAAAATAGGCGCCGTCATGCCCGCTAATAGCGACCAACCTAGTGCAGAACCAGACAACAATTGACCCAATTCATCGTGATTAAAGCCATAACCCATATTTAAATTTATACTCGGAAAACGTTGCTTGTGGGCATAAGCTAATTCAGCGTCTTTGGCCAGTAACTGATACCAACTAGCCACCAATTGCGGTTTTCGAGTAATTAACTCAGAGGGTAACCCGAACGACACGTCAGACTTTAGCAAAGTAAGATCTGCATCCACCGCTATTACCCCAGCTGGGTAATGCCCGACTAAACGTTCCAACTCTCTTACGGTATTTAATTGAACAGCATGCTGGCTTTCAACTTTGGCTTGTTCATTGTTATATTCACTGCGAGCCAAATACACATCCAACGCACTATTTAAGCCTTTTTGGTATCCACTTTCTATGATATCTAAGTTTTGCGCCACTAATGCAACGCGCTCAACCAATAGCGCCTGCTGTTGATTTGCCTCGATCACTGAAAACCATGCCGTGATCACGTGCGCAACCAACTCATATTGTTGCTGCAGGTATGTGGCTTGTTGCGCCATAAATACCAAATTCGCACGCTGTTCATTTGCCGATAACTTGCCCCATAAATCCAGCTCATACTTTATCGACAAATCCAGTGACTGACTGCTTGCTATAGCCCCTTCTCTGCTAGTCCTTCGCTTTGAACTGTCAAATGATAAATCCAAGGTAGGCCACAAAGCACTGCCAGAAATAATCAATTGCTGACGTGCTGACTCTACAGCAAGCTGTTGCTGGGTAAGCGCATGGTTATTCTGTAAAGCATGACTTACCAATGCATGAAGTTGCGGATTTTGAAACTGTGCTAACCATTCGATTTTTATCGGCTTTGATTGTTCATCTTTCTGCCAATGAGTCGGCACATTGATGTTACTTCGATAGTCACTTGCTATCTCAGATGTACTATTACAGCCACTAAGTAGTAGGCAACCTACTGCTAAATACAGCGTGGTCTTTTGTAGCATCTCTCAATGCTCCTGTTGATTTTTTAATGTATGACAGCCTTAAGTGTAATAGGCCTTATCAAACTAGCTCAACAAACTTTACATAGCCTTACATTTCAACGAGGTTTGTAATATTTCAGCCAATAATTCACACACTAACGTAACGGCAAAACAGCCTGCTAATAATACGAAGTCCACTAAAACTTTAAATCTAATTACATGTAACCATTACATAAAAAGTGACTACACTTAATACAACAAAATCACATACTAGGATTTGTTTAAAGTGAGAGATAACTATGCTCAACACATCGCTTATTTGGTTATTACAACATTGAGCATTGTTGCAAGTTACGCTTGGCTAAAGTTCATCCATTTAAAAGAGTCATACACCGAAAACGTATCAGAGCAGGTCCAATTCGAGTTTGTTTCAGTACCGGGGCCAATTCAACCTATCCCAGAAAAAGCACACTTCGAACAAGGGTGGGTACAATTAGGAAAATCACTCTTTAATAGCAAGTTGCTATCGGGCGATAACAGTATTGCCTGTGCATCATGCCACCTTGTTAATTACGGTGGCGATGACGGGTTTGCGCTATCGACTGGCTTTAATAACGCATTAGGGGAACGCAATTCACCTACCGTGCTCAATGCCGTTTTCAACTTTAGGCAATTTTGGGACGGAAGAAGCACTGATTTGTTTGAACAAATTGCTGGACCGATCCATAACCCCGCAGAAATGAATAGCAATTGGCCACAAATCATTACCAAGCTCAATAAAGAACCTGCAATAAAACAAGCTTTCTCTGAATTAAATGAAAATACCATCAATAAAAACAATATCAGTAAAGCAATTACTTTATATCAGTCAACGTTAATTACGCCTCATTCCCCCATTGATCGGTACCTTCTTGGTGATCAGAATGCACTTACTCAACAACAGCAACGAGGTTGGCGCGCATTTCAAAGCCTCGGTTGTATTGGCTGCCATCAAGGAAGAAACATCGGAGGCAATATGTATCAAAAACTGGGCCGTATCGACCTTATTCAAGGCTCACTCAAAGACGATTTAGGCCGCTATAAAGTCACAAAAAACCCAAATGATAAGCATATTTTTAAGGTGCCTAGCTTACGTAATGTTACTTTAACAGCCCCTTATTTTCATAATGGTTCAGTCGCAACCCTTTCTGAGGCAGTTTCACTCATGGCAAAAATGCAGTTAGGTATAGAGCTCTCAGAACAAACTCAACAAGATTTAGTCGCTTTTTTACACGCGTTTAGCAGTACTGAGGTAGCACACAAATGATCCGAGATTACCTCCTCGAAATTATCATACTTATTTTTGTCGCCTACTTTTCCATCACCACCATTGATAACGTGGTGTCACAAAACAAAAATTATGAAAGGCGTGCGTTATATACCGAATTAGAACCTGCCGTGAATGCTTTAATTATTGAAACCTTACTCATAAATCACGATAAAGTTACCTACTTTGACAAACAGGCAACTTGGCAGTTAACCGTTGATAAGTTGATGCTATCTCCCTATGTTGCCCCGAACATTGCGCAAAGCTGGCACCAACTCAGTAATACTATTTCACGGTATTTACAGATTGTCAGTGTGTTAAAAACATCGCGAAAGTTAATAGAACAAGCGAAAATTAAGAGTAATGCAACAACATATGATGACCATAAAGAAATAAAACTGTTCGCTAAACTGTTATCGTTTTACAACACACCTAATGATAAAAACGAGCAAGATATAAAACACTATTTAGCCGGTAATCCTAGCTTGTTTACGGCTCTGTATATTGACGAACGAAAGCACCAGCAACTTAAAAAGCACATTTTATTTTTAATCTCCAATCAGCATATCGTAGATGAAGCCATTATTGAGCTGACTCAGCAAGCACTGGTGCAACAAATCACTCTACAAAAAAATATCATTAACCAATCACTCGATGACCGTAACCTCATCATTATTTACTTCATCATTATTATCGCACTGTTATTTATGCTGCTGCTAAGTGTGGTATTTAGAAAAATAAACAACCTATTACGGTATCGCTCAGCGCAAGCCGAGGAAGCTTCGATAGCAAAGAGCCAGTTCCTATCGAATATGTCACATGAGATCCGCACGCCCATGAATGGGATTTTAGGGCTCAGTGAAATTTGCTTAAATGAAACACAGTTCAGTAAAGTAAAATCTCACTTACGTATGCTCGACTATTCGACTAAAAACCTGCTCAGGATCATTAATGACATATTAGATTACTCAAAAATTGAAGAAAATAAACTAGACATAGAAATTCGAAATTTTGACTTATATGATATCGTTAATCATTTAAAAGCAACGCTAACAAAATCAGCAAACGATAAAGGCCTGCAACTGTTGTTTTGTATTAATGACCTTGGCTATCAGTACTTTAAAGGCGATGAAGGACGCATAAATCAAGTGCTGCTCAACCTATTAAACAACGCCATCAAATTCACTGAAACAGGGTTTGTAAAGCTAGATATTAAAGTTGTTCCATCAATGAGTGATCAAGCTAGTATCATATTTAGAGTGGTTGATACCGGCATTGGTATTACGCCCGAACAAAAAAGCCGGCTCTTTACACGATTCACGCAAGCACAAATGTCCACCTCACGTAAATTCGGTGGTACCGGGCTTGGGCTCGTCATTTCAAAGCAACTAGCTGCTCTTATGGGCGGCAATATAAAAATGCGCAGTAAGAGCGAAAAAGGCACTGTATTTCAATTTCAGATCCCAGTAGCATCGACAAATACCCACCGCTCTCGTCGCTATGACGCAAAAGTATGTGTGTTACTTTATCCTGAGTTAGCTGTCCGCAAAGTACTTAAAAAGCAACTGTTATATTGGTGCTATGACGTCAAAATTGCTCATAATTTAAAGCACTTTAATAGCCTTATTCATCAATTATCACCGGCCGATGCATTTATACAGGCGAGCCTAATAACAAGCTCTGATAACATTCATCACGCGCCAACTACCAAGGTACACCTCATTGGCAATGCCCATACACATGGTGAAAACAACACCATTCACACTTTGAATTTGCCTATTGTATTTACAGATTTAGTGGCCAACAAACCACAAACAGAGCCGCCTCAACTCACGGAGAAAACAGCCAAGCCAACACAGTTTTGCAACATCAGTGTTCTGCTCGTCGAGGACAACCCTGTCAACCAAGTGGTCAGTAAACGATTGCTAGAACAATTTGGTGTTACGCCTAAGCTTGCCAACAACGGGCAACTAGCTGTCGAACTGATCCTAGCGCAACATTTTGATTTAGTCTTAATGGATATTCAAATGCCCATTATGGATGGAATAACTGCAACACAAAAAATTCGGCAGCACTTAAATAGCAAGCAACTCCCCATTATTGCATTGACCGCCAATGTGATGGAATCAGATATAGACACCTACTTAAACACTGGAATGAATGCCCATTTGGCCAAACCCATTGACACGCAAGCTCTAGAGCAAATTCTCACCCAATATTTAACGATAAAAGACTTAAGCGCATAGGGCCTGTTTGATTGTAAGAATAGCCATCACAATAAAGTTTACTTATAAAACAAAGGCCACAATAATACTGATCAGCAACGCACCAGAAAATCCGAGCCTCAGCCGTTTTGCGTGAGTTGGTTTAGTAAAGAAGCGCCGAAAACTACCCCCTGTGGCCATCCATAGTCCATCGACAAGTACGGCAACTAAAAAGCAGATAGCGCCTGTAACTATGGCACTGAGTAACTGACTATCAAGCACCAGCATATTGCTAGAAAATATTGCTAGAAAAGCCGCATACGCCTTCGGATTGATAAGATTTAAAATAAAGCCATCTTTAAAACTGGGTGCCGTGCCATTCAATTCATTAACGCCGCCTTGACCGGAGGCTATTTTGTACGCGACATAAACCAAATACGCTACGCCAATCACTTGGCATAAGAAGCTCACAGGAGGGTAAGCCGCTAATAAGGCACCAAGCCCTGCCGCAACGGCAAAAATCACCACCAGTAAGCCCGCTAAAATACCCGTTAAAAACCCCATTCCTCCTTTAAAACCAAAACTTGCACCAACGCCGGCCAATGCCAACGGAGCAGGACCAGGAGAACCCAATAGCAATGCAGTTGTTAATACCAATGATATAACGGCTTCCATATACATTATCCCTAACCTCAATACATTTTTTACTGAATAAAAAAGCCCTAATGGGCTTTAATGACATGTCGATTTATTCTAGATTCTAACAATCGGCTAATCCGCTGGTGGCACTCTAACATTGCCTTCCATCAATACCCGCGCACTGCGGCTCATTACGGCACTTTTTGCTTGCCATTGGCCCTCCACTTTATTGGCTACAGCACCTACTTTTAAAGTGCCTGAGGGATGACCAAACGTCACGCTATCTCGTGAGACACCGCCAGCCGCGCTATTCACCAAAGTGCCGGGTATCGCCGCCGCTGTGGCAATAGCAACTGCCGCAGTCCCCATCATGGCATGGTGTAATTTACCCATTGATAATGCACGGACACACACGTCAATCTCATGGCTGTTAATTACTTTACCGCTTGACGAGGTATAACCTTTTGCTTGACTGACAAAGGCAATCTTTGGCGTGTGCTGTCGAGTTACAGCCTCTTCTATATTGTCAATTAAACCCATTTTCACAGCGCCATAAGCGCGAATAGTTTCAAAACGCTGTAACGCTGCGTCATCTGTATTGATGGCTTCTTGTAATTCTGTTCCGTCGTAGCCTAAGTCTTGCGCATTAAAGAACAGAGTCGGGATCCCCGCATTGATCATGGTCACCGAAAAACTGCCTATATCTGGTACTTCCAAGGTGTCAACCAAGTTACCTGACGGGAACATCGCGCCGTCACCCGCCGCCGGATCCATAAACTCCACCACTACCTCTGCAGCGGGAAAGGTCACGCCATCGAGTTCAAAATCTCCGGTTTCTTGTACCTCATTATTGGTGATCGGCACATGGGCAATGATGGTTTTTTTTATATTTGCTTGCCAAATACGCACAATAGCAATGCCATTTTCAGGGATCCGCTGTGCATCCACTAAACCATTGCTGATAGCGAATGACCCCACAGCAGCAGTTAAGTTACCGCAGTTACCACTCCAATCTATAAAAGGTTTGTCTATCGCAACCTGACCAAACAGATAGTCTACGTCATGATCTGGCTGACTACTTTTTGATAAAATCACCGTTTTACTGGTACTGGATGTTGCTCCCCCCATACCGTCTGTTTGTTTAGCATAAGGATCTGGGCTGCCAATCACACGCAACAGTAATTGGTCTCTGTCGGGCCCTGCGTGTTGGGCTGCTTCAGGTAAATCAGTTAAATTGAAAAACACCCCTTTACTTGTGCCACCACGCATATAGGTCGCGGGTATTTTGATCTGTGGTTTATAAGACATCAGAATTCCTTGGTAGAGCTTTCGTTGCATAAAAGCCCGTTACATATCATGACTAAAAGAAGTTAGGCCTGAAAAAATCATCATATTTCAAGCCTAGGCCGTCGTGCTCAAATGGAAGAAATTACGTATTTGCTTCTAAGAAATCTTTCGCGAAACGCTGTAATACACCACCTGCAGCATAAATTGACACTTCTTCTGCAGTATCTAACCGACATAGCATCGGTACTTCAACACGTTCACCATTTGTGCGATGGATGATAAGCGTTAACGTTGCACCAGGGCTAGTATCCCCCTCAACGTCGTATGTTTCAGTGCCGTCAATGGCTAACGTTTTACGGGTTGTACCCGCAGCAAATTCAAGGGGTAATACACCCATACCAATTAAGTTGGTACGGTGAATACGCTCAAATCCTTCAGCGGCAATCACTTCCACACCCGCTAGGCGAACTCCTTTGGCTGCCCAGTCTCGTGATGAGCCTTGGCCATAGTCCGCACCCGCCACAATGATCAAAGGCTGTTTACGTTCCATGTAGGTTTCGATCGCTTCCCACATGCGTGTTTGCTGCCCTTCAGGTTCAATGCGCGCTAATGAACCTTGTTTTATTTCACCCTTGTCATCACGTACCATTTCATTGAATAACTTAGGGTTAGCAAACGTAGCGCGCTGCGCCGTTAAATGGTCGCCACGGTGGGTTGCATATGAGTTAAAATCTTCTTCTGGTAGGCCCATTTTTGCCAAATATTCACCCGCAGCACTGCTTGCCATAATGGCATTTGAAGGAGATAAATGGTCCGTGGTGATATTGTCACCTAATACCGCAAGTGGGCGCATCCCTTTCATGGTGCGCTCAGCAGCTAATGCACCTTCCCAATAAGGCGGGCGACGAATGTAAGTACTCATTTTTCGCCAGTCATACAATGGATCATTGTCTTCACCGTAATCGACGGTTAAATCAAACATCGGCTCATACACTTGACGGAAATGCTCTGGCTTTACACTTTTTGCTATAACGGCATCAATCTCTTCATCACTTGGCCACAAATCTTTCAAAGTGATAGGCGTGCCATCTTGATCATGTCCAAGTACATCTTTTTCAATATCAAAGCGGATCGTACCCGCAATGGCATAAGCCACAACCAAAGGAGGAGATGCTAAAAACGCTTGTTTTGCATAAGGGTGAATACGACCATCAAAGTTACGATTGCCTGACAATACCGCTGTTGAATATAAATCTCGATCAATAACTTCTTGCTGAATTTTCGGGTCAAGTGCACCACTCATCCCATTACACGTAGTACAAGCAAACGCGACAATACCGAAACCAAGCTGTTCAAGTTCTGGGAGTAATTCAGAGTCTTCTAAATACAACTTTACAGCTTTTGAGCCCGGTGCCAATGAAGACTTAACCCACGGTTTGCGCACCAAGCCTTTCGCATTGGCGTTACGTGCTAACAATCCAGCCGCAATAACATTGCGTGGGTTACTGGTATTGGTGCAGCTTGTAATGGCAGCAATGATCACTGCGCCGTCGGGCATTTTACCCTCTTCTTGCTCAACTTTACCGGCAATCCCAGTTTTGGCAAGATCAGCGGTGGCTACCCGTTTATGCGGATTGGAAGGCCCAGCGATATTACGGCCCACTGCCGATAAATCAAATTTTAAAACCCGCTCATATTCAGCTTTTTCTAGGCTATCTGCCCACAAGCCGGTGTGCTTAGCATAGTTTTCTACCAGCTGAACTTGTTCATCATCACGACCTGTGATCTTTAAATAATCAATGGTCTGCTGGTCGATATAAAACATCGCTGCGGTTGCACCATATTCAGGTGTCATATTAGAGATAGTTGCACGGTCGCCAAGGGTTAAACTGGCAGCCCCTTCACCGTAAAATTCAAGATAAGCTCCCACCACTTTTTCAGCACGCAAAAACTCCGTGATCGCCAGTACGATATCTGTGGCTGTGATCCCCGGTTGTGCTTTACCCATAAGCTCAACGCCCACAATATCAGGTAAACGCATGTAAGAAGCACGTCCCAGCATGACACTTTCAGCTTCTAAGCCACCAACCCCTACGGCGATAACACCAAGTGCATCAACGTGCGGCGTATGGCTGTCAGTGCCAACCAACGTATCAGGAAATGCCACGCCATCACGCGCATGCACCACAGGCGACATTTTCTCTAAATTGATCTGATGCATGATGCCGTTACCCGGCTGGATCACATCAACATTTTTAAATGCCGTTTTTGTCCAATTGATAAAGTGAAAGCGGTCTTCATTACGGCGGTCTTCGATTGCACGGTTTTTCTCAAATGCATCTTCTTCAAAACCGGGATGCTCTACAGCCAGTGAATGATCAACAATAAGCTGGGTAGGGACAACTGGGTTGACCTTTGATGGATCTCCACCTTTGGCAGCAATGGCATCTCGTAAACCGGCTAAATCAACCAAGGCTGTTTGGCCTAAAATATCATGGCATACCACGCGAGCAGGAAACCACGGAAAATCTAAATCGCGGCGACGTTCAATAATTTGCGTCAAGCTCGCATCTAGTTTTTCAGGTTCACAACGACGCACAAGGTTTTCAGCCAGTACGCGAGAAGTATAAGGCAATGCATCGTATGCGCCTGGTTTTAGCGACTCAATGGCTTCGCGGGTATCGTAAAAGCTTAACTGGCTATTAGGCAACAGTTTACGGAATTTTGTGTTCATAACTACATCCACAGGCAAAATAAGGTGACGGTTCTAAAGCTAAGAGGCAAAACACATGACTGCGTGTTTTGCCATAAGTATCAATTGTGAAAATTAACGTTCAGCAATCGGGGTTACTGGACGTAAATCTTCGCCTGTGTAATCTGCAGATGGGCGAATAATACGGTTATCTGCACGTTGTTCCATAACGTGTGCAGCCCACCCAGTCAAACGAGACATCACAAAGATAGGGGTAAACAGTTTGGTTGGAATCCCCATAAAGTTATAAGCAGATGCATGGAAAAAATCAGCGTTACAGAATAGCTTTTTCTCACGCCACATCACTGCTTCACAGCGCTCAGAGGCGGCGTATAGCACGGTATCACCGACTTCATCAGCCAGCTTCTCTGACCATTGCTTAATAATCTCATTACGCGGGTCTGACTCAGAGTAAATCGCGTGACCAAAGCCCATTATTTTCTCTTTGCGTGCCAATTTACCCATCATTTCTTCTTCGGCATGATCTGCTGACGTAAAGCCTTCGATCATTTCCATTGCGGCTTCGTTGGCACCGCCATGTAATGGACCACGTAATGAACCGATTGCTCCAGTCACACATGAATGCATGTCTGATAGCGTTGATGCACAAACACGCGCTGTAAATGTTGACGCATTAAACTCATGCTCAGCATATAAAATGAGTGAGACATGCATTACACGCTCATGTAGTTCATTGGGCTTTTTACCATGCAGCATATGTAAGAAGTGCCCACCAATTGAGTCATCATCAGTCTCAACCTCAACACGTACACCATCATGGCTAAAACGGTACCAATAACAAATAATACTCGGGAAACACGCCAACATGCGATCTGTTACTTGGCCTTGAATATCAAAGCTCGACTCACCCTCTAAATTGCCAAGCATTGAACAACCTGTTCTTAATACGTCCATTGGATGGGCATCAGCAGGAATACGTTCTAACACTTCTTTTAACGCAACCGGTAGGCCTCGCATTGAACGTAACGTGTTTTTATATGCATCTAACTCGCCTTGTGTTGGTAAATGACCTTTTAAAATAAGGTGTGCCACTTCTTCAAAGTCACAGTTTTGTGCTAAGTCTTTTACATCATAGCCTCGGTACGTTAAACCCGACCCTGATACGCCTACTGTTGATAATGCTGTTTTCCCTGCGACTTGACCGCGAAGGCCCGCACCACTAAGTACTTTTGCCATGGTATTATCTCCTGAAATTTTTAACCTGCTGTGTATTGATAGTTATTTTGTATAATTTTCTATTGTAAGCGCCCGTATTAACAGGCACTTATATATTGTGTTGACGATTATTTATTCTTACCTTCAGCGAATAATGAATCGAGCTTTTGTTCGTACACGTGATAGCCAAGATAATCATATAAATCCATACGAGTTTGCATGGTGTCGATGACAGCTTTTTGATCGCCATCCGATAAAATTGCCTGATAGACGTTTTCAGCAGCTTTATTCATTGCTCTGAAAGCACTCAGAGGGTAAAGCACCATATCCACGCCCCATTCACCAAGCGCTTCTTTGTTCCAAAGTTCAGTTTGTCCAAACTCGGTGATATTCGCTAAGATAGGCACATCTAATGCTTCGCTAAATGCACGATAATGGGCTTCTGTTTTAACCGCTTCAGCAAAAATACCGTCAGCACCCGCTGCAACATACGCTTTTGCTCTATCGATTGCTGCCTCTAACCCTTCTTGTGCGAACGAGTCGGTACGCGCCATAATAAAGAAATCAGGATCTGTTCTGGCATCTACTGCGGCTGTAATTCTATCGACCATCTCTTCAGTTGAGACAATCTCTTTATTCGGGCGATGCCCACAGCGTTTTTGTGCAACTTGATCTTCCATATGGACTGCTGCTGCGCCGGCTTTTTCCATATCTTTAATGGTTTTTGCAATGTTAAATGCACCACCCCAGCCGGTGTCAATATCAACCATTAAAGGTAAATCACACGCCGCAGTAATGCGCTGCACATCAACAATCACATCATTTAATGACGTCATACCTAAATCAGGCAAACCATAAGACGCATTCGCGACACCGCCACCTGATAAATAAATTGCTTGATGGCCTATTTGCTTTGCCATAATCGCACTGTAAGCATTAATAGTGCCGACAATTTGCAGTGGCTGGTTCGCTTTCAGTGCCTCTCTAAATGTTCTTCCTGGGCTTTTGTATCCTGTGCTCATGATGTTCTCTCTTAGCTTGATTTTATGATTGAAGTTTTGCTTTTATATTATTTTTTGAATACATAATATGGCGGCGCATCAGCATTTCTGCCAACTCAGAGTCACGAAGACTTATCGCCTGTACAATATTTTTATGTTCATCAAATGCGCTCGTTACTCTCGGGCCAGCCATCCCCAACTGAACTCGATACATGCGCACCAAATGGTATAAGCCATTAACTAACATTGAGATTAAATAGGCGTTTTTACTGCCTTGAATAATACGGTAATGAAAATCAAGATCGCCCGCTTCTTGATAATAGAGTTCTGCGTTTTTCACTTCATCAGATTGACTATTCAAAAGGGCATTTAAGTCTGCAATTTCGTCTTCTGACATATTTTTTGCAGCCAATCTGGCAGCCATCCCTTCGAGTGATTCACGTACTTGATATAGCTCAATGAGACCTTCGGGCGTTAAAGATACCACTCGAGCACCTATATTCGCTTTTCGCTCCACTAAGTGACAGGCTTCCAGCCGGTTAATTGCTTCACGTATTACAGCACGACTCACCGCATAATTTGTCGACAATTCAGTTTCACTTAACTTAGAGCCTGCCAAAATAACCCCATCAACAATTTCTTTCCTCAATCGAAAAAAAACCTTATCAGAAGCCGTTATTGCTTGCTCTTTAAAAATAACCATACCTGTTTATTTAAACTTATGTGCATTGCTTATGGGCAGACAATATAGATCTAGTTGACGTTTACGTCAACAGAGGTGAACCTAGATTGTCGACAAAATAGAAAATAGCTTCTATAAACACGGTGAATATAGGTAAATTCGCGACCCCTGTGATGTTTGCTACACTAGATATAGGCCAGAGCGTGTAAGCAACGATTAGCGAGGAAAAGGAAATGAGTAACTATCAGCCCCTCGTATTTATACTGCTGCTATGTCTCACACCCTGCGCGATAGCGCAATTACGCGTAGTAACAGAATTATCTCCCCCAAATCAGATGCTAGAGAATAATCAAGTAACCGGAACCAGCACGGAGGTCGTGAAGCAAATTCTTAAATACGCTCAGTTAGATGCACAATTTTTAATGTATCCCTGGGCAAGGGCGTATCAACAAGCACAAAAACACCCCAATATACTTATTTACAGCATGGTTAGAACGGCTGAAAGAGAAAAGCTTTTTCATTGGATAGGCCCTGTCGCGCTGTTTAAACTCGGCTTTGTCACAACCAAAGAACGCGCTGATATAAATATTCAGCACCTGTCTCATGCCATTCCCTACAGGCTGGCCCTTCAACGCGGCGATATATCAGAAGACATATTGAAAGCGCGTGGTTTTGACTATATTTTAACAGCCGACATTGTAAAGTCGTACCAACTGCTTATCGCCAAAAAAGTCGATATCATCCTTGACGATGCACGCTACCTCACACCACTTGCCAATTCTTTTGGGTTAGCAGATGACAGCTTTCGTTTTGTGTATGAAATCCCTGAATTAACACTCAATGGGTATTTAGCAGCGAGCTTAGCCACACCTCATGAAGTGGTGGAAGAATTACGTAAAGGGCATGAAAAAGTCAAAAAATCAGCGGCCTATAAGAACGTTATGGCTCATTAATAATGAGCCATACTTAATCCATCCCGAATTCAACATGCAAGTGCACCATTATAAACTATCAAGTAAAAAGACTTCCTCAGGCGTCTGATAATCTAAAATCTTTCTTGGACGACTGTTAATTTTGTTTACTACTTCTTGTAGTTCATTATCAGTTATAGTCGAAAAATCTGTTTTTTTGGGGAAATATCGACGTATCAACCCATTTGTATTTTCATTTGTACCGCGCTGCCATGAACAGTAAGGATCGGCGAAGTAAATATCCATATTAAGCCTATTCTCAAGCTTATTAAAAAGTGAAAACTCTTTCCCGTTATCAAGTGTAAGTGTCAGCCTCTTAGAAGTGTCTAACGTTATAAACATTGAAATCGTTGCTTTATTGAAAAGCTCTGCTGTTTTATTTTCTATTTTTTGGGCCATTAGATATTTTGTTGCTCGATCCACATGAGTAATTATATATCCAGAGCCTTTCTTTCCTTCAACAAGATCACCTTCCCAGTCGCCAATACGAGACCGTTTCTCAACGACATTAGGTCGTTCATGGATACTAACTCGGTTTTTTATCTTACCTCGTAAGTCCCCATATTTTCTTTGTTTTTTTCTCTTTTTGTGACGTTTTGGTAATGCTTTATAGAGCCCACCACCAACTTGATAGTCTTTAATAACCCATTGATAAATTGTCTCATGACTGACACATTCTCCCTTGTCATTTGGATGGTTTTTTTTAAGCCTTCCAGCTATGGCGTCTGGTGACCAACCTTCTTGCAGTTTATGTACAACATGCTGATAAAGCGTTTTATTAGCAAACTTTTTTGCGTGCCTTGGTTTCTTTCTACGTTCGGCTGCCAAGTCTTCTGCAGATTCATCGAAGTAAGTATAATAAGGGGGTTTATTCCTCTTTACTTCTCGCATAATGGTAGTGTGGTGTCGGTTAAGTAAACGGCCGATTGAGCGGTAACTTTCACCACTATTATGGCGATAATAGATTGCTTTTCGCTCAAAACTGTTAAGATGTTCATAAGACATTTCTCAGCTCCTAAAATGTATTTGGTCGCACATTTACATTAGCAGAAACTGAGAAGTGTCTTATTTTTATCTAGTTTTTATACGTGGTGCACTTGGAACTTGAATTCGGGCATAATTAAAGGCTGCTATTTATTGTGGGGGATAGGTCATTTAATCGATGTTTGACTTAATGAGTGGCTCACGGCATTCTGATTTGCCAGTAATATGGCCTAAATCGAGTGCGGCAATAATATAGCCATATTGTTTATCAGTGAGCGAACCTGTCACATGTAACTGTTTAGCAAGTTCATGTGTCCAAAGGCACCCTTTCGGCGCCTTGGGGAATGAACGGTCAATACTCAGCAAAGATATATTTTTAACAATATAGCCTTGCTTCGCTGCTTTTTCAGCGCAATAACTCAGTATATATTCAACCGCATATTTATCTACGCTCGGTTGCCAAGTATACTCAGTATTACATGCTACTTTGGTTGTGCCTTCTGGTGTCACGTATTCCAGCTGACCTGTTGTACACCCAACGAGCATTAACAATAGGAAGCTAAAAAATACACCACGCTGCTTAACACACATCATTCGCCTCCCAAATCAATATCAAAGAGCCTGTTAATCGTTCGACTTCAATTGACGGATATGTGATTGCTGCCAATCATTCGCCATTGCAAACCCCGGAAGCGCCTTAATTACCTGTAGCGTTGATGCCCTTAAGGCCTCGTCTGACAGGTTAAAGTCGACTTCAAATTTGCAGGGCTGATGCACATACCAAGGCGTATCAGTAAATATTTCAAAGCGATTCCCTTCAGGATCACGAAAGTATATTGACCAAGTAGAACCATGAGAGACAGTTTGCACAGGTATCTCATCGCTACACAACAGCGACTCAATAAAACGTTTTAAATGTGCTAATGAGTCAACTCGAAAAGAAATGTGATCAACAGGGCTGTCTTTCGCGCTGCGCGATGGGTAGGGACTCAAAACAATTTGATGGTGTTCATTTGGGCTACGAGACAAAAAAACCATGCCATTATCTCCCGAACCACTATCTGTGATCACAAACCCGAGTTTTTCGGTATAAAACGCGGTCATTTCTTTTAAATCTTTGACATACAATTCAACATGACTCAGCAACATATTCGGTAGTTCTTTATTCTTATTTATTTCCATATTTACAGCTCATTTTAAACTAATCTTACAGCAAAGTATCGCTGCTTTCGCACTCCAATTGTACCCATATAAAGAAAATATTTAATGTTTAATTTGGAATGAAAATTGTCATCGGCATGAATTAGCTAGCACAATATGAACACGATTTATTTCATAACACTGATCTAATATTAAAAAGCATCTAGATAAGTATCGCCTAACATTCATTGACTTTGATTAAATCACTGAAAAAGTTAATAATTGAAATTATTTACTTCTATTTCCAAAACTTATATGGAGTTAATACTTTGGAATATTTAATTTTAAGCATTGGTAGTGGCTGTATAGGTTATTGGCTAGCCAAAAAGAAATATCGAAACAAAATAGCCTGGTCTATTGTACTTCTTATATTTCCAGTATACCCCTTATTTATTTTACTTTTTCTCCCATCCATAGAGAGCCAATATAGAAATTATTCAAAAAAATCCGCATCTCGCTTTGTTAAGCGATTCAAAGGTAAAAAAGGAAACTATACAGTATCGTTGGCAGAATTGTCCGAAGCTCTAAGAATTGACGTACGCAACTATGCAATTGACTATACCGAAGATAATGAACGTTCTCAGCAACTTGCAATACAGTCTATTGCACTACAAAGCAGCCGAGCTGCTTATATAACAGGGGCAGTAACGACTTCAATTTTTTCATTTATCTCTAGAGGAATTATGATTCGAACCTTAAAGTCGCTCTACTTCAGTGTAAGTGAAATAGACAAGCCAATCGCCGACTATTTAAGTAAGCTATTCGTAGACAAAAAAATTACTGATGACGATTATATAAAAGGACTCGCCTCTATCGCTTTTAATCACGGAAACAATATTATTTCCTCAGCTAGGGAAGATGCTTTTGGACAGCCCTCTTTTGTCGACGAAGATACTAGGTATTATGCCAGCTTAGCGTATGACTTCTTTGCTGATTATTCAGTTGAAAAAAGTGACGTGCTGAAATTATGCTCTAGGCATGGCTTTCAGATGCCAACCTGAAAAATAGTGACTTATAATACCACGAAATGATTTTATTCTTTTTCCGGCACAAAAAAAGCAAGCCTCGGCCTGCTTTTTTTATCTAAGCTTTACAGCTTATAGCAAAGTGATATTCTCTGCTTGTGGGCCTTTCTGGCCGTTTGCTAAAGTGAACTCAACACGTTGGCCTTCAGCTAAAGTACGGAATCCGTCACCTTGAATAGCGCTGAAATGAGCAAAAACGTCTGGGCCATTTTCCTGTGCAATGAAACCAAAACCTTTAGACTCGTTGAACCACTTAACTGTGCCAGTTACTGTATTAGACATATCTTTAAATCCTGAAAAAATTATAACTATGCCCATATGGGCGCATAGAGCAAAAACTAGACGGTACTTAAAAACTTCAGGACGGTACGACAAGTTAGACTTATACAACAACGTAATGGAATTTTATAAACACTGACATATTTTTTGTCTAATTCTCATACTATAGATCTACATTGCCAAGTCAATAATTTTAACGCATAACATAGATGAACTTTCCATGACATTTAACGAAAAAACAACCAAAACATACATAAAGCACCAATAAAAGCACAAAATCGTTCATTAATAGAACACAGGTTCTCATTAACACCGCCTCTCTGATGTCTTATGACTAGCGCTTTGCAAGGTACGAAGGAGCGTCATCTTTTGCATCCATTACAGGTATGTCGACAACGAAGCTCACAGAAAAAAGCCAGTGATTTATCACTGGCTTTTTAAAGCAGTCACCTATTTTATATCACTCTTTGCGCTATAACTTACGCAATTTCTCGGTCGCTAGAGATCAATTTATCACACAGCGCTTGCCAGTCTGTGCTTTGTGTTTTTCCTTCCACACGACGGCCAAATAACGTCAACACGGTATTATTTTTATCATCGAAGAATTCGATAGATGACACAATGGTATCGCCGTTATCGGTTGGTTTTCGCACCACAAATGCTCGATTCACATCTTGCGTGTTAACATGCAAATTAAATGCTTCATCAAGTACATTATACCAAGGGCCAACTTGCTTAAGGTTAACTACCGGCCCCGAGTATATTTGTACTGCACCTGCATTACCCACAAATGCCATAATTTCAATTTTCTTATCTCGTGACTGCGTCAATACAGACTCTAACGCCGTAGCGCTTATTTCTGCGCTCCAAGGTTCTCCGGCTAATTCAAGTGCTTGTATTCGCGCTAATTTAAACTCTTTGAGTAAATTAGGAAAATGATGGACATCATTCAAATCAGACCAAGCCTGTGTAAACGCAACAACTTCTTGCTCGCTTGGACTATGCCACTGCTGCCTATCTGCTTCGGTTTCACGCGCATCATGTTGAACAGTAAGCTCTAACCCTTCTGTTAATTTAAAGCGTTCGCGTAAATTTAAAAATGCGTTTAAATCAGTGTCACTCGTGGTGAAAACTTTATGAACCGCTTGCCCATAAGCATCAAAAAACTGAATGCTCGAATGTTTCTCGCTTTCTACAATAAAAACACTGCGCCAATGATGTAAGAACAAGCGCATATCAATTCCACCGGGATTAATTGCAATGCCCATCACTCTGTCTTGATGCTCTGAAATATATAACTTATCGTAAACGCCTTTAATTTCATTGACCACAGAGCCATTTCGCGTCAATGCCATAATGTAGCCAAGACGCTTCAAGCCTTTCAAAATAGTGGGGATCTGTGCATCATCTAGTCGAGTGACACCTTGACCGATTTGAGCGTGTAATAGTTCCGCTTCGCTCACCTTTAAGGCATGCGCAGCATCAACGGCTCGCATTGTTGGGTGTTCTTTAATAAGCAGTTGATATTCTTTCAATAGTTGAGTCATAAAAAGTTCCTTAGAAACGCCAGCTAACTTGAGTCTTTATATTACGGCCAACACCATAATCACCAATTCCGCCACCAGTACCCGCTATAACCGTGTATTCTTTATCAAACACATTATCAATAGCCAAACGCAGGTTGACGTCTGTAGTTACGTCCCAGCTGGCATAAATATCCCATATTGTATGGCTCTGATGGTCTTGCAAGCTATATTCGCGCGTACGACGGTTATAACTTTCAACTTCTCTGTCTGAGGTATGTACGACTTTTGCGCCAACCATCACGGTGTTCTCTAGCAAAGCCATGCCAGCATCAAGACTTAACTTATCCGCAGGTAAATACCACAGATCTTTGCCTGTATTATCTTCCCCTTCAATCGTGCTGTACGTGAGGTTTGAATACATATACTGATTTGCATATTCTAGTTCCAACTCAAACCCATCACGGTCATTACTGGCACGATTTGCATAGCGTGCGTTAGGCATTGGGTTTTGCCTTTCGCTGGTCAATGAGGTAATTTCATCATCCACATTAATATCAAAATACATCATACGAACATTTAATGAATCCGTGTCACTGAGCACATTATCAGCCGTATAAATAAATCCTAACTCACTGTTATCACTATACTCTATATCTAAATCAAGGGCTGGTTGACGACCCCCATACTGGTCATAAAGCTCATCTATTAGCGGCGCTCTAAACCCTGACTGCCTATTGGCAAAGACAGAAAATTCAGGAGTAACTTGATAGTTCAGGCTGATTGAAGGCGCCCAATCACTGTGCGTTACTTTCGTATTTAACGCACTAAACTGTGAGGCAAACTCAGCGGTTGGAGTCGTTTCATAGCGCTCATAACGCACACCTGCAATAATTGTTAAATCTCGCAGCTTAAATTCATCTTGAATATACAGACCCGTACGCGCTTGATCACCACCAGGTTGAGAGGTCATTTCTCCAGTAACAGCCACAGTGCCATATTGCTCACACGCATAGGTTTCAAAATTGACTCGCTCACACGGCAAGGCTGTTTTTTCACCGACTCTTTCTTTGTCTGTATATTGCACACCATATGTGAGTATATGCTCACCAAGCTTTGAGGTATTCATCGCATCAAATGTGGTGATGTTGTACTCATAGTTAGATTTAATCCCGATGAAATCTTTAAGCATACCTATTCCATCAGTTTCCGTAACCTGACTACTGGTAAAACCAAGCTTAAGTGTCAAATCAATATATTGATTATCAGATGGCGTTAATTCATAACTTAAATTGGCAACTGTCTGCTCAACTTCACGATATACCGTTCCCCATGCGCCAGGATCAGTGGTGTTAAACTCCGTTCTTTGGTCATCTTGCGTGGTGTTGAATGTCGCACCTAATAAAGAGTCATCCGTTAAAAAGTACTCAGCTTTTAACAATAACGAACTATTCTCAATCCCTGAGTTATCGAGCATTTCTCCGTTTGACAGCTCAAAGTCGTCGCTATCACGCTTTACGACCGCGGCCAGTAAATCCAGCTCGTCGATTGGTCGGGCAAACGCAAATACAGAACCATTTTGTTGGTCATTATTGCTGTCGAAGCCGAGCTTAACCTTTGCGCCTGCCGTTTCGCCGTCACGTAAAAAATCAGCCGCGTCTTTAAGCTCTAACTGCACTACCCCACCTAATGCGCCACCACCATGTAAGACCGTACTAGTTCCTCGTTTAATACTCACGGTTCTGTATAGCTCAGGGTCGGTAAACAAGCTCCCCATACGATACTTTTCAAACGTTTGTACCATACCGTCAACAGTAACTAATACGTCCTCGGCATCGCTAAAACCACGAATATTAAACTTTTGACCACCACTTCGTGGACCACCATTGGCACTCACATTGGGGATCATATCGAGCACATTAAAAAGGTTACTTTCCAACTGCTTTTCAATTTGCTCGCTTGAAACCACATTAACAGCCTGCGCCGATTGCAATACCGTTTTCTTGGTTCGCGTTGCTGTTACTGTTACCGCATCTAATGAGGTCGCCATCACTGATTTATTATCAGCGCTTTGTGGGTTAGCCTGTGCAAGCACAGAAAGAGACAATGTAGCTAGACACAAACTAATTTTAGATAAACGCATGGGGTACTCCAGATTATTATTTAATAGCAAAAACAAACCGTACTTTCAGTGCCCCATTTAACTCAGTTCCTTCACCAAAAATAATGGTGTTAACTCCATACTGAAATGTGCGGTTTTAACTTGTGGCGCATAATACAACAACAGAAACACAAATGATAACTATTTTTGTTTGCGCTCAATAAGTATATTTGCAATTTGGCGGTTTTGTTGACTCAGATCTGCCAATAACCTCACCAGCTCTTCACTGGGGGATTGTTTATCAATGGCAATAAACAGCGGCTTTTCTTTTGCTATGTGTGACACAGCTTGCATTAAGGTTTCACGGGTACTAAAAGGCTGCTCGTCTAGCGCATAACTTACCGCCGTACCATCATACATGAGGCTCAATACTTGAGGGGACTGCTCTGAAACTACCTCCCCTTGCTCGCCTGAGTCGGGTAACGATACTTCCAACACATTCACTTGTACTGCCACACTTAATAACAAAAATACCAATACAATAAATAGAACATCAAGTAAGGCGGTCAGATCAGGTAATAGCGAGTCGTTCGTGTTGTGCGGAAGTTCAAGCATGTTGTACCTGCATATTTGATACGCGCTCATTTGCAAATAGTGTCAACTCTGTTTGCATATACCCCGCCAGCGCTTGGCATAAACCATGAGAAAAAATACAAGGGATCGCAATTGCTAACCCCACGACCGTAGAATACATTGCCCCCCATAGCCCATCAGCTAATAAAGCCGGTGTTACCGCTTGTTGAGAGTGTGCTATATCCCTAAACATCACCACTAACCCCCATACCGTGCCAAATAGCCCCAATAAAGGGCTTAACATACCAATTAAACTGATCAAGGCGAGTCGTTTTCGCCACTGCACCACGTAGCGCTGGATAAAAAGCTGTAATGTTTCGGGGTGTAAAGGTATTTGAGCAAGCAATACTTTACTGTTTTTTAGCTTAATAAATCCCTCCGATAGCACCCAAATCCTTTCCAAAATCAATGTTAATGCCAAAGATGATAAGCACAGAAATGGCCATTTCATCATTCCCAGTTGCGTGATTACTTCATTCATTATTACTTTCCAAATAGAGGTGGTTAACTTGTAAGGCTAAACTCAACAGGCACGGTAAACTTCGCGTTAATCGCATGCCCATGTTGCTCAACAGCATAAAACTGCCACTGTTTTACGTTATTTAATGCCGCTTTATCCAATGCAGCAAAACCACTGCTTTTCACAATATCAACAGCGACTATGGCACCTTGTTTATTGAGCTCAATTGAAACAACCGTGACACCTTGCTGGCCTCTGCGCTTAGCCCGCAGTGGGTATTTTAGTAATGGCCGAGGAGCTTTGAATAAGGGAGGAGCACTGACGTGAACCAGTTCATCACTCATGCTATGTTGTTCTGTAACTAAAGGGGCACTTGAGGACACAGCTTCTGATGTGTCTGACGCAAGGGCTGCAACCTGCGGTTGTTCAGGGTTTACCAAATCAGGGGTTATTGGCTTGTCATTTTTCTGCGGTATAGGATCCAGTGTTTTTTGAGGCAAAGGCAGAACATTTGTTTGCTGAACAGCCTTTTTATCAGTTAATACTTCAGTTTTTTTTGATTTTTTTACTGTAATTAACTGTTGTTTTTTACCATCAAATAAAGCCTCATTAGACGCCGTAAGTGGCACATTCTGCACCAGAGTGTTTTCTTTTTGCTTCATTGCAACTTGCTGTATTTTAACTTTTAAAGCAACAATATCGGCAACATTGCCACCATTAAAATGTGGGGGTTCTGGTTCCATAGCCAGCCAAAATAAACTGTGGGCCAAAATTGAAATACTTGTACAGGTTAAAATCTTCATATTGATTACTAATAATGATAACTGTTATTATTCTCATTATTATAATAGCAACTTTGGAATTGTTATGAAAGTTAAACCTTGGTCTAGTCATTTTGTTTTATCTATCTCTTTACTATGTGTATTTTTACTCAACCCATCGGCTAACGCGAAATCAAATTATGAGCGGATTGTTGTGTCTGGTGGGTCAATCACTGAAATCATTTACGCCTTAGGCGAGCAAAGCCGGATCGTTGGGGTTGATAGCACCAGTGTATTTCCGGCACAAGCTACTGAAAAAGCCCAAGTCGGCTATGTACGTAATATTAATGTAGAAGGCGTATTGTCTTTAAACCCAGACTTATTGTTAGGAGAAGCGGACTCAGGTCCAGATAAAGTAATACAACAACTCAAGAATATCGGCCTGAATACACACATATTTTCAGAAAATGATCATTTTTTTGCTATTGAGAAGAAGATTTCTAAAGTTGCTAAGTTACTTAATGTCGAGCAAAAAGGGCGAGACTTAAACGCCTATATCCAAACCGATCGCAAAGCATTGGCGCACATTTTATCTCAGGCAACAACAAAGCCGAATGTATTGTTTGTATTAAGCTTAAAAGCAGGACAACCTCTGGTTGCAGGCAGTGACACATCGGCACACGATGTTATTAAAGCAGCAGGTGGTCATAATGTTGCAAGCGCCCATTTTTCAGGGTGGAAACCCCTTTCAACCGAGGCTGCAATAGCAACTAATCCAGACGTTATTATTACTATGGGTCGTCACGGTAAAAGCCAAAGCCTTGATGTCGCGAAGATACCGCATTTTAAATACTCTAACGCGGTTAAAAATAACAAGGTGCTCACCTTTAATGGTTCCTACTTACTGGGTATGAGCCCAAGAACTCCGCAAGCTGTCACCGAACTTGCAAAAGCCATTCATTCAGGTGTTTCCTACCCTAAAAGTTATCGTTTGCGGGCGGCACAAACATCAGATAAAAAGGCGTTATAATGCTTGCTCTTAGCCAGTCATTTATACCTGTTGGATCTGCTAAGCGCATGTTAGTTAGCGGTTTGCTTATAGTGTGTTTCATGATCGGGTTAATTTCCTTAGCAATTGGCGGTGTAGATATCAGCTTAAGTCAATTGGTCGATATTCTAAGCTATAAAGAGGCTAATTCACTACAGAATGCTGTCATCTGGGAAATTCGCTTACCTCGGCTGGTACTTACCATGGCCGTCGGCGCAGGACTCGCGGCAAGTGGGGCTGCAATGCAAGCCATATTTCGAAACCCACTCGCGGACCCCGGGTTAATCGGTATAACCAGCGGCGCAGCATTGGGGGCAATCGCCACCATTGTACTGGGCAATAGCTTACTCAGTACCTTCAGTGAGTCTTATGGTATTTACGCTGTGCCAATAGGGGCTTTTTTAGGCTGTTTAGTCATTTGTACCCTGATTTATAAACTGTCTAGCCAAGGGAATCAATTTACAATTATTAGTTTATTACTTGCGGGCATTGCCATCAATGCCATCGTAAGTGCATTTATCGGTATATTAACGCTCATTAGTAGTGATGCCGAGTTACGTGATCTAACGTTTTGGGGAATGGGCTCTCTCGCGGGAAATAACTTTAAAATGATCATCCCTTCGCTTGTGGTAATCAGTGTATGTTGCCTTTTCTTTTTCAAAATGGCGAAACCACTGAATATTTATTTGCTGGGTGAACAACAGGCCAGGCATCTAGGCGTTAACGTCACTGCCTTAAAAAAGCAGGCTTTCATTTATACCGCGCTCTGTATTGGGGCATCAGTTTCACTTACCGGTATGATTGGCTTCGTTGGGTTTATTGTACCGCATATCATGCGTTTATTAATGGGCCCAGATCATCGCTACCTAATGCCAGCATCGATACTCGGTGGCGCGATTCTATTAAGCCTTGCAGACATCCTTGCCCGCACATTAATTCTCCCCTCAGAACTGCCCATTGGGTTAATCACCAGCGCCATCGGCGGGCCATTCTTTTTAGTTATGTTACTTAAAACATATCAATCTCGAGGCTTTTAAAAATGTTACAAGCAAAAAACATCTGTGTGAAAGTTGGTAGTAATACATTGCTTAATGAGACGGAGCTCACAGTTGAATGCGGGCAATTACATGTGGTGATTGGGCCAAATGGTGCAGGTAAGTCTACTTTACTAAAAGCACTATGTGCCGATGTACCCTTGTATTCGGGTAACATTACCTACCAGAGCAAATGCATGAATGACTACCAGCCGACAGAACTTGCCCAGTGTCGCGCAGTACTTACGCAAAACTATGACTGTGACTTTCCTTTTACAGTACAAGAGATTGTCGATATGTCGCACTTTGTTCATAACGAACACGTACCTTATGAGCAATTACTGTCATACTCAAAGCAAGCACTTGATACATTAAACGTGACCAAACTTGCCAATAAGTCATTTACATTATTGTCTGGAGGAGAAAAACAGCGCGTTCAGTTTGCCCGAGTGCTATGTCAATTATTGCCAGCACTGGCACAAAAGAAACCTTGCTATTTACTGATAGATGAACCCACTGCTAGCCTTGATTTATACCATCAATATCAAGTTATGAAATTAGCACGCGACATTGCGGATCAAGGCGCAGCTGTGATTGCAGTGGTACATGATTTAGCACTAGCAGCGAGCTTTGCCGACGAAATTACTATGCTCGAAAAGGGCAAAGTCGTCGCAATGGGTAAACCAGCAGACATACTAAACCGTGCACAGCTACAAAAAACATATCAGATCGATGCGCAGCTATCGCAACAAGCAGATCACTTACCGAGTCTTAATATTGCACATAGCGCGATACAATAGTTCAAGCTGCCTAAGGCTTACTCATAACGCTAGGCAACAAAAAGCAGCATTATAAAATGCTGCTTTTTAAATATGAATATGTGTTTACTGTAACACGGTATTCTCGGGCTAATTAACTTTGATAATAGAGTCACCGCCACATATAAAATAACCGGTATCACACGCAAAAGAAGGAGGATCCATTTTTCCACCCGCAACATGTATGGTTTGCTTTAAGGCAACAGAATTATTATCTGACAACGCTTTTAACTGTTTCTTTTTGAGTGCTAACTTAAGTTTCATGACTGTCCTTTCGTTTGTTTTTTAGTCAAAACAACGTTAGCAAACATCAGTGGCAAGTCAATAAAAAAGCTCAATAAACACACGAATGCATAGGCCTATATCAGCGCTAACCTTGTGCTTACTTTGTCAACAATTTCGGTGGTGCAGTCGTTAATAAAGAAATGCCCACCTTCAAACCAAGTAAAATCACCCGATTCAAAAAAGCTTAACCAATGGCGCGCATGTTCTTCCAAAATAGTATCATCTTTACCTGCAAACACGCTCACATTACATGGGAACGTGAGTGGCAGGTCATACCTGTACGTATCTGCCAATTTAAAATCAGCTCTAAGCATGGGTTCAAACAAGTCCATAAGCTCATCATGGGCCAATATCTCTTTTGGTGTGCCGTTTAGCTCAGCTAATTCCGCACGAAAATCCACCGACGGTAAATCATAAAGTGGCTTTTTTAGACCACAGTAAGTCGGGCTGGCACTGCCTGATGCAAAGAAATGCTTGGCACAAGGTAAGCCTCGCTCTAATGCTTGACGTAACACTTCAAAAGCAACTCGACTGCCTAAACTATGTCCGTATAAAACATACTCACCTTGCATGTAAGGGTCTACATACTGTTGTAATTCGCTCACCAATTTGTTCATATCATCAATGGCAGGTTCACCAAAGTGACGACCTCTTCCGGGTGGCTCTACCATAACCAGTCGAACATCATCAGGCAAACGCGTTTTCCAGCCTGAATAAATGTTTGTCCCACCGCCTGCATAAGGAAAACAGATCAGTGTTTTTTTAGCGTGTTCATTACTCACACTCAGCCATTTACTCACACCACAACTCCTTCTAAATCTTATACTGGCCTCAAATAATAAAAAACTATAACAGAGTTATATAAACCTGAGTTATGTTGGCCAATAATGAACTTCTCTTGAATATACAAGCTGCTTAATATGCAGCTTGCTTTTAGTTCGCTAACGATTAATTATCCGCACGACCCATGAACTTTTTCTCATCGGTGTTGATTTTGATTCTGTCTCCAGTAGAAATGTGCTCTGGTACTTGTACTGTTAGACCTGTAGACAAGGTGGCTGGTTTTGTACGGGCGCTTGCTGACGCACCTTTAATTGAAGGGGCTGTCTCTTCAATGACAAGCTCAACACTTGACGGTAAATCGATTGAAACTGGGCTACCCTCTACGATTACAGCAAGTAAACCTTTGGTATCTTCACTTACAAATAACACCTGCTCTTCAATTGACGATTTATTTAAGTTATACGGTGTGTAATCTTCTTCATCCATAAATACATATTCATCACCATCAATGTATGAAAACACAACCGGGCGACGAATCAAATCAGCGAGCGTTAACATTTCATCGGCTTTGAATGTCTCGTCAACTTTACCGCCATTTACCACATCGTACATACGCATGCGGTATAAACTACCACCTGAACGTCCTTGCGGTACCGAACGTTCAATATCTCTAACAATCATCACGCGATTATTGTATTCAACCGCTGCATGTTTTTTTATTTCACTGGCCTTTGGCATGGTCTATCTCTTTATTTATTTTTGCGAAAAACTATCACGAAGTGATGCGCTAGCCAAGTATCTTAACTAGAAACGTCGTCTTTAAAATGAAACCGCAGTTTAAACTACTCAGAACTAAACTTAAATTAAGAAGGACACATTAAACCCCATCGTGCTTAAACGTTTGAATTTTTCACAACGCCACGCGTCCTTATACTAAATACACCATGATCTAGGCTCGTATCTTATGAGTAATTTAAATGTGATAGCTATACAGCCATTTGTACCTGCAAAATGCTTTTCGTCATCTATAAAATACTATCAAGCACTCGGGTTTGAATTGGTTTCAGAGCATTCTGGTATTGCCGCCTTTCGTTATCAATCTTATTCTTTTTTATTACAAGACTTTTATGAACCCAAACATTGTGAAAACTACATGATGCATTTACATGTCCCTGACCTCAATGCTTGGTATCAGCACATACTGGCACTAGAGCTGGAGCATGATTTTAGCTGTAAAGTGACCGACATAACCACCCAACCTTGGGGGGTACGTGAGTTCTGTTTATATGATCCAAGTGGTGTATTGTGGCGTGTAGCACAAGCTATTTCTCAACAGTAAACATATAACAAATAGGTGAGTCGCACTTTAACGATACGTATTAGTAATAGAAACACTACTTAGTGCTTGCAGCAGTGCTTATGACCTTACCTTGCTCTATTAAAAGCGTCACAGCTTGAGCGTCAATCGGTTGTGAAAAAAAGTAACCTTGTAACTGCTGACAACCACAGGCTGCAAGGACTTTAGCCTGCATTGCATTTTCAACGCCTTCTGCCACACAATTTACGTTCAGACTTTGCGCCATATTGACAATCACAACAGCTAAATCGCCATTGCTTTTACCACCGCTAATATCATCAACAAAGGATTGATCCACTTTGATAGTGTCAAATGCCAAATGCTTTAAATAGTTCAAACTTGAGAAACCAGTACCAAAGTCATCAATGGCGATCGCAAACCCCATTTCTTGTAATAGAAGCAACGTTTTTTGCATCGACTCTATATTTGATACCAATGAAGACTCCGTCACTTCTATTTCTATATTGATGGTCGGTATGCCAAAATCACCAACTAACTCTATAAAACTATTAACAAAGTTAGCTTCACTCAATTGCAAAACCGATATATTGATGCTCATTATCAAATCAGGTTTTACCAAAAGCCATCTGGCAAACTGAGGCAATGCTTTATTCAATAATTGCTGACTTAATCGTGTAATACTGTTCGCGTCTTCTGCTATAGAAATAAAATGTGCGGGTGTGACTAGTTGATCTTTTTGTTGCCACCTTGCCAGCATCTCCAATTTCTCCAGTTCAAAACTCTGCGCATTTACAATCGGTTGGTAATAAGGCAGAAATTCGTCATGTTCAATGCCTTTATGAATGGCACTTTCTATCTCTACACGCAGCTCAGCTTCATGATCTAACCGTGCGCTATAAAACTGAAAGTCGGTTTTTGCTACTTTTTTTGCTCGGTACATGGCTGTATCAGCGTGTTTCATCAATGTTTCAGCATTGTCACCGTCATCAGGGTATATGGCGATGCCAGCACTCAATGAAACTTCGAGTTGAATGCCCTTGAGTTCATATTCACCAGTCGTACTTTGTAATACTTTTTTTATAACTTTACGCACATGACGTTTATCTTCTATGGCATCGAGTAATAAGACGAACTCATCACCGCCCATCCGTGACACTGTATCGCAGGCTCGCACACACCCTGCTAAGCGTTCAGCTACTTGTTTCAATAACAAGTCACCATAATCATGACCTAATGAATCGTTTATCTTTTTAAACTTATCAAGATCAATGAATACCAAGGCAAACTGGTGCTTGCAACGACGCGCTCGCTTACATGCCTGAATCAATCTATCTTGCAACAATAAACGATTTGGCAGCCCTGTTAAGGCGTCATGGTGGGCCAAATGGTTCATTTTACGAGACATCATTCTAGACTCAGTCACATCTTGAAATACCATTACTGAGCCCATTATTTGACCATTTTTACCATATATGGGGGAAATAGAGTCTTGAATCGCAAAGGTAAGTCCTAAATGGTTTTTCACGCAAGTTAGCTCTGGTAACCCTAATGTTTGATGATTCCCCATGCAGTAATCAGTCAAATTCTCGATTGGCTGTAAAGTATCCTCATTAAATAACGGCATGACATCTTGAAATGGCAGCCCAATAACTTCATTGGTCAACCTCGCCAAAATAGCCTCAGCCACGGGATTCATATAAGTGATGTTACTCTCAACATCAGTACAAATCACTCCGTCGCCAATGGAGCTTAATGTCACTTCAAGCAGCTCTTTCTCTTTCGATAACGCTTCTGATAATTTTTGCCGTTCCGAAATATCTTGAAAAAAACACAAGGTATGGTCCCCTGCTTTACTTTTATTAAATACATCAGCTTGGAGTAAGCACGTCACCTGCCTTAAATTCTTCGTCAGTAGCACGATTGATTCAATGGTAAACCGTGTATCACCAGATAAGCCCATCTGGTGAATTAAACTTGCTGAGTGCTCTGTCATATAATTGGTGATCGGCTTATTCAACAGTTGTTCACGTTGATAACCTAAGCACTTTGTTAGCCCATCACTGATGTGTAAAATTCGCCCCTGCTCATCGAGCGTGGTCAACATAATTGGGCTCAGTTCAAAGGTATGTTTGTAATTATTATCAACCTGCTGCATTTGTACTTGCGAGCGCTTACCCGCTAGTTCATACATACAAATAATAAGTGCGTTGCAATATCCAGCGATCATAACAAATAATATCGTCAGCTTAGTTTGCACATCCTGCTCCGCAAAGGACCCCTCTGCACCTGATAACACAGCCACACCAATCGCTAAGATAAAACCTGCTAAACTGAGGGGTTTAAACCCTCTTAATACAGCGCACAGTGCCAATGAAATTGCCGCTAATGCCGAAAAGGTAAACCAAGAAAAATAAATAGAACACAATGCAAATACGCCAATACCACCACCCCATACTAAATCTTGAAACTGATAGGTATTGGTTACTTTTAGCTTACCGCTTTGTGTACATAATAACACCACAGGTAACCCTGTGAGCAGGGTGATCAATGACCCTTCAAACCAGCCTTCTATAACCAGTTTAAAACTCAAAGACGACACCATAGTGACCAGCTGAGCCCCCGCGACGCCCAACAAGAGTGAAGGCAGAAACACAAATAAAAGGAGGCATTTAACCAAGTAAATCGGCTGTACTACCATGCGCTCAAAGTTGAAATGCTGCTTAAAGAAAAAGGCTATAATATAAGCCTCAGCAACATTCAAAAATAGAATAAACAGCACCTCTATACTAAGAGTGTTCCAAATAAAAAATGTGCTAATACTGATAGCAAATGTCAGTAATGTGGTTTTCCACCAGCTCTTATAGCACAATGTCATAAAGCCTGTGATTAACCACAGATCTGCCCCCCACAGCACCGTCCATGCTCTTTGTGTAGGTATATACGATATAAATAGCAAGGCAATGGCGACATAACCCAAAGCCCAAAATAAGTGGCGTTTCATTCAATATGACCTTTATATGGTCCAAAGTTAGGCCTACTTATCAAACCCAACCATAAAATCTTAAATCCATTCTTTAAACTATTGGTGAGAGTACAAAATTAATCAAGTTTACAAAAAGATAAAGCCAGTTAGCATAATGCTTTTAACGTAAGAAATTTCGCAAATAAAATAAAAGTTATCTATGCTGTAAAAACTGCAATAAACGAGCCTGACTATGATTAGCGCTGACCAAGCCACGATGGCAATTCACAACTTTGTGCGCGTTGCCAACATCATTACTAATTTAGACATGATTTTAAACCAAGCAAAAAACCTGTCTTTAACGGCAAAAAATGCCAGAGTGGTTGCATTGCGAGCAGGAGATGTCGCTTTTGGTTTTAAACCTATTACCAACTTTATTGACGAGTTCTCAACGCAAACAATCAAAACCACTGCTGAAATATCACAGCTATCTAATCAACTCTTCAGCTTAGCGCTCGCGGTAGTGCGCTGTGCTGACTTACAATTTCAATTAACCAAAGCAAATGATATAGCCAATCACGCATGCATTTCTCAATTACAACAGCAAAGCTATGCTGATCTAAAACAAAAAACCCGAGCGCTAGAACAAGCTATTTTTTCCCTTGAAAGCTATTTCGAAGATATTCAAAAGCAGATGCGCAGTGCTGAGTACATTGCTGTAACAAGCAGAGTTGAAGCGTCAAATGCAGGGGAGTTTAGCCACAGTTTAGAATCTGTTTCTGACTTTATTACGGACTCGGCCAGAAAAATTAAGGCCGCAGTCAATGAGAACCTACAAGAAATCTGCGCGTTGCGAGGAGGTTTACGATGAAAGCAACTGAATTGTACCACGGTGAATCTCATCAATGGATCGTACTTGGAAGGGATCCCGAAAAGCCGGAAAAAATAATAGATACCAATCAGTATCTGATTAAAAGTGCAGAGGAAGCAATCATTCTCGACCCAGGTGGTATCGAGCTATTTTCACCCATGTTAGCGGGAATTTTACATCATGTGACAATTGACCATATCACCACCTTATTTGCTTCTCATCAAGACCCTGACATTATTTCCTCTTTAGGTTTATGGGATAAAACTGTCCCCAATGCTAAGCTCTATGCCCCCTGGTTATGGGAAGGCTTTATTCGGCATTTTGGAATGGAAAATATTCAATACATGCCTATTAAAGATGAAGGGGGGGAAATCAGACTAGGGCACGCAACTTTAAAGTTCATACCGGCGCATTACTTACACTCTTCAGGCAACTTCAATGTGTACGATCCACAGGCAAAGATATTGATGAGCGGTGATATAGGTGCAGCGCTAGAACACGGTGACGTGCCATTGTATGTCGACAATTTTGCCGAGCATATTAAATATATGGAGTATTTTCACAAGCGCTGGATGCCATCTAATCGGGCAAAAAACAACTGGGTGGCAAGAGTAAAAGAGCTTGAGATTGACATGATGGCACCGCAACATGGCCGTATTCTCAAAGGCGAAATGGTTGCTGAGTTTTTAGAATGGTTTGCCAAATTAGATGTGGGTATAGCTTAGCAGCTACAGCCACGAATACGCCCAGTTATATTTCTGCTGCTATTTTTTGGCTTTGATCCACGCTTTAACTGGGTCAACCCAAGCCGCCAAAGGCCGATAAAAAGCGCCATGACTCAACCCTGTATGAATGGCGATTTCACGAAATGACTGAGTTTCAGTACTCTTTTTTGCCAGCTTTTCGCAGCTACCTGATTTATCTGTTTTTTCATAAACAGACAATACATGACCATATACTTTCACATCAGTATGTTTTTTCCAAACTAACCGTCCGCACCCCGCCAGAATAATGGTATTAACGCCTAAATCAGAAAGCTTGTCAGAGGTAACACCGGTGATAAACGCCCCGCGAGAAAAACCCATAATGGTAATATTGCTGGGCTTAACCCCCTGCTCAACTAAAGTGCGAACCTGTTTATTTAAAGTATAAGCATACTCAAATGGGTCGGTATCTTTTGCTCTATGCTGAGCAATTAAGTGATAGTGGCTATCAGCTAATGCTTGCTTAATTGCTGGAAAGTCATACATGCCCCAACCAAAACGGGTATCAACCGGTTTGGGGTTATCCCCTTCCACAATATATCCATGAGAGTAAAAGACATACTTGGCATTGCGGTCAATATTGGCTGGTAAATCAGCATGTACTTGCCCGGCAATGCTATGATTAGAAATAAATAACGCCAATACTGCACAGGTTATGAGTCTTATCATACCGTTATCAATCGTTCCTAAATAGGTTACTTAATAGCAAGTATATATGAAAGCTATTGCTGTGACCACACGGCCAGTTCGTTACCACTGGGTTCTATAAAATGAAATCGCCGTCCACCGGGAAAATGAAAAATCGCCGTACTGATCTTGCCACCCGCTTGCTCAACAGCGGTTTGAGTTACATCAAGATGGTCACTGTAAATAACCACCAACGCACTGCCTTTACTGGCTTGCGCATGTAAGTCTGCTTTGTAAAACCCACCAGCGAGGCCTGAGTCTGAAAAAGCACTGTATTCTGGCCCATAATGCGTAAATTGCCAATTAAACACCTGAGTAAAAAATGCTTCTGTCGCAACCAAATCTCGGGCTGCCAGCTCAATATAATTAATATGGTGATGGCTCATAGCGTACGCTCCTTAGTATGTACTCTTGTCAGCATAAAGTGCCGTAAAAAATATAGCAACGCTTTACCTATATTGCTACAAAACCTAAGGGTCGCTTAAATAAAAAGGCACTGAAACAGTGCCTTATGGTCAAGCTAAAATTGAGTGTTTACTACATTTAAAATTCTGCTTTAAAGTTTATTGCAGCAGTACGTGGAGCACCGATCCACGCTGATTGATTCGCAACGCCACCTAAGTAGCTTTTATCAGTGATGTTATTGACAGTGAAGCGCAGTTCCATCGCTTTTACACCCGAAATAGGTGCTTCAACCGCAACGCCAGCATAAAAATCTGACACCACATATGCATCAATCTGTTTTGTATTTGCCGCATCCATCCAACGGTCACCGACCCACTTGGTTGAAAGACCTGCAAAGTAATTCCCCTTTTGCCAATCAAACGATACTACCGCTAAGTTTTCAGCTGAGCCAAATACCGTATTGCCTTTAGGGAACGTACTTAACCCACCAGTGTATGTTGAATCGTTATGCGTATAAGACGTATACATGCCCCATTCATTAGAAATATACCACGTCGCTGACAACTCAATACCGTTAGATTCAATACCACCAACATTTTCATACGCGCCATTGTTACCAATAGAGTAATTGATCCCATCTGGCGAATCTGGTGCTATAAAGTTAAGTCGGTTATCAAAGGTAACATCGTAATAGGTCACACTGGCATTTAATTTTTCAGATGTATAACGTAACCCTAAGTCAATATTCTCAGCCGTTTCAGGTTCAATCTCGTCCAGTGCTGACGAATCTCGCTCTAACACGGTATCTTTAATTGCCGCAAAGTTTTCAGCGTATCCAGCAAAGACCTCTAAGCCATCAATCGCTGTCGGTGCAACAATACCGGCTGATAGTAAAGTATCTGAATCAGAGGTAAGTGACGTGTTCTTGCTATTATCAAACTGATTAATGCCTTCTAAATCTACTAAGAATTTTTTCGCTCCCACACGTACTCTCGCAAGTGAAAAATCCAGCTCATTTTCAATGTACAGCATCGTGGTATCAACATTAAACTCGCGATTATATTGCACCCAGTATGGGGTATTATCAAAATTAACACTCACTCTGGCATCGATTCTTTTGTGCCAATCACGCCATTCTTCACGTTGATAATCTTCATACCAAATACCGGCGCGAACGGTATTGTCCATATCCGCAATTTTGCCATAATAAGTAAAGTCGGCATTAAAGCCTAAACGGTCTTTGCCATAATGCGTATGACGGTAAGAACCCACCGGAATGGCCCCTGCAGCGTAACATTTAGGGTCAAACTCCGCACCTGCACCGCCATAAGGGAAAGTAATACTTGAGGCACAACCCTCCATTACATTCAGTTGACGGCCTTCATTGTCAACAAAGTAAATACGTCCATTTGAGCTGCCACCAGTGTACGAGGTATTTGTGGTGATCTCGCTATGAGGTTGGTTAAATCCATCTGCTGAAATATCTTCTAAATAAGGGGGGATCCAATCACCACGGCCTTCGTTGTGATGGTAATACACATTCCCTGATAGCTCCCAGTTGCGTGCCTTATAAGTCGCTTGCACATACCCGAAAGTATTTTCGCGATGTGTTTGCCAGCCATTACGAAACACCTGATCGACATATGGTATACCTGTTATTTGGTCTGTTAACCTATCCCAAGTTGGGTCAATGGCAAACTGTTCTGCACTTATGCGTTGATAGTTAGCTTCTGTTACATCGTCATATGATGCATACGCCTTAACAGTAAGCGGGCCATTAACATGCATTAGTTTTGCTGCTAAATGGTCTCGCTCACTGTTTCCAACTTGCTGCACCCAATCGGAGTTGCTCGAACTTGAAACACTCACCCATGCATAGGTATTATCGAGCATTTCTCCGGTTTGATAACGAGCAAAATATTTCTTCGCATCAAAATCACCGTTAGTCATCGACAAAGTTAGCCCTGCTTGGTCTGTCGGATCTAAAGTCGTAAAATTAAGAGTACCACCAAGCGCTTCATTAGAGCGCGATGCAATGTCTGCTGTACCCTGAGACACCTGCACTGTGCCCAAGTTTTCAGTATCTATATAACGGTTGGCTTTTGCTCCCCCGCCATAATTTGAATTACCATTAGCAATACCATCAATTGTAATACCGATTTGCTGTTCATCTAAGCTTAATTGAAAACCTCGGATTGATACGGTCGTAGACCAATCATCTGAACCGAATGTATCCCCTTCATTAATCAGTACACCGGGTAAGTTATCAATAATAGCCAACGCACTAGTCATGGCAGCTTGTTGTTTCGACATTTCTTGGCTGGTAGCATTGTTTGCAAACGACACACTTTGCGCAACAACAGCCACTTCTTCCATTGTGTCCTCATCTGATTGTGTGTTGTTAGCTGAAACACTGGTTGTAAAGCTTGCCAAAAGTGCAGCGGTAATAAGATTGAGCGAGAGCGTATTTTTCATGATTTCCCAACTTCTTCATTTAAGGGTTAAGGTTTAACACGCGAAGCAGTATGGAGACGTTACATTACAAATAGGAACAAGTTATTTGAACGTTCAATTAATAAAAATTGAAACTAATAAGACAGTGCCACATGAACGGCGAAAGTTATCATAGGATATAAAATGAAGTGCCAAGCAACCCTGTGCTAAGACAAAATTAAGCGTATAAATAAATTGAGTAAGTACGAACCACTGCCACACTCTTGTCACATTAAAAGACGACACTATTTGTGATGCAAGGAGCTAGCGTCCCCCTAACGACTAGTCTGTCTAGTATTATATATTTTGTTATATATTGTTGGGCCATACTTTGATGGCCTTTTTTTTGCATGATTTTTCTACATAAGTAAAACTACCTGTAATAGCATAGCCCCTAAAAATTCGCATGAGGCTAAAGGAAGCCACGCCGACACATGCTTGCTTTTTATACCTGCAACGCACAGTCAGTTAACTTAACAATCTCATAAAGAGTGACGCATTCTCAATATGGCTTGTGTTTATAAACACACATAGACCAAAGTCTATCTGGCTATTATATGACCAGCAAATACAGTAATAACTCACAACATGTAAAAAGGTCATACTATGAATTTAATAAAACTCACTATCGGAGCATGTGCACTCGCATGTCTCATTAGTAACAAAGCGGCTTATTCGGCAGATTGTAGTACAGTCAACGAATACCCAAATTGGACAGCAAAAAACTGGTCAGGGCAATTTGATCATGCCAACACTGGGGACTTGATGCACTACCAAAATAAACTCTATAAAGCCAATTGGTGGACCAAAGCCATACCCGGTTCAAACCAGTCTTGGCAATATCAAGGCACCTGCTCAGACCCAACACTCCCAAAACAAGGAGCATATGATAAACATGGAAAGCTCGCCGTATGCGGCACCAAACTATGCAACAAAAACAATCAACCCATTCAACTGCGTGGAATGAGCAGCCATGGTCTCCAGTGGTATGGGCTAGACAACTGCCTCACAAACCAGTCTTTAGATGTACTAGCCTATGATTGGCAAGCTGATATCTTTAGGATCAGTCTCTACGTTCAAGAAGGTGGCTACGAAACAGATCCGGTTGGTTTTACTGCACAAGTGAATACTCTTATTGCAATGGCAAGTGACAGGGGCATGTATGCTTTAGTAGATTGGCATCAGTTAAATCCCGGCGACCCTAACTACAATCTAGCACTAGCTAAGCAATTTTTTACCGATATCGTTACCAGCAATAAGCACCGTGACAATGTATTATATGATATTGCGAATGAACCCAATAATGTTGCTTGGCAAGGTATTCGTGACTATGCATCTGAAGTTATTCCGGTGATCCGCGCCATTAAAAACGACGCAATAGTACTGGTTGGTACGCATGGGTGGGCGACGTTTGGTGCGTCAGATGGAGGAACGCTCCAAGAGGTCATTGATAACCCAGTTCCCTTTGACAATATCATGTACACATTTCATTTTTACGCCGCTTCTCATTTAGAGTTTTATCGCACAAGACTCGATAACGCCTCAGATGCACTGCCTGTCTTTGTCACTGAATGGGGCTCTCAGAAATACACTGGCGATGGTGAAAATGACTTTATCAGTACACAAGCCTATATTGATTTAATGAAACGGAAAAAAATTAGCTGGACGAACTGGAACTATTCAGATGATATTCGCAGCGGCGCAGTCTGGAAGCAAGGTGCCTGCCGCACTAGTAACTTTACTGATAGCCAGCTTAAAGAAGCCGGTATGTGGCTCAAAAATCAAATATTATTAGGTCGATAACCGCACTGCCAATATGGGCTACCACACTGCGCCCGTATTGGCTTTTAAAAATTAAAACGATGCTCTATCCTATAATTTTGCTACAAGACTCGCTATTTTTTGTTGTGCACCTTGCACAGAGTTTGTGTGACGTTCATCTGTAAATTCTTGATATTCAGATCCTACTTCGTAAAAATCCTCTACCCCCAAATAGCGGCTTAACATTTTTATATGTGGACCTAAGTGGTTCATATGCGCGCGAGCTTGTCCTGCTGAAAAGCTATGCTCGCCGCATGAAGTAAGTAATACCATGGTCTTACCTGATAGCAAAGGTTGCAGTGCGTTATCACCTAAGCTGGCATCAAATGAAAACGTTTTATTCACCCGTATTACTTGGTCAAACCAGGCTTTAAGCACTGCCGGCATACCATAATTATACATAGGCGCAGACATCACAATAATGTCTGCTTTTATTACTTCTGCTATCAAAGTGTCTGAAACCTTTAATGATCTGCGATCAACCTCGGTATTGTCTTTTTTGGCAAAGCTTGCGGCCACCCATTGTTGATCAATAAATGGAGGTGGGGTTAATGATAAATCTCTATTAATAATAATACTATCAGGATTTCTCTCTAGGTATTTAGTCGTAAAATCATGTGCCAATTTACGTGAAACTGATTGGTGTTTCGCGGTGTCACTCGTATATGCCCTTACACTACTGTCTATTTTTAAAATGCATGTCATTATATTATCTCCGTAGTAATCTACTTGGTGAACTTGCTTGTATTGTTTCTCTAATTGGTTTTTTTCACAAACGAGAAAAGCCAACCTATAGATGAGATATACTTACTTATAAATTCATTCACCGCAGGTGTATACAATCATGCAATTTGGGCAGCTCCCTTCTTTAAATAACTTAAAAGCGTTTGCAGCAGCAGCGAAATACAAAAGTTTCAAACTCGCAGCGGAAGCTTTAAATGTCACCCCAACCGCAATTTCACACCAAATAAAAAGCCTCGAAGCGCACCTTGGTGTTACATTATTTGAAAGAAAGATAAGGGCTATCACGTTAACTGAAGAAGGAGAAAAGTTAGCCACAACCGCGCTCAACATTTTTGCACAGTTGCACACTACAATTTGCGAATTAGCCACACCTAACAACCTCATTAGGGTATCGTGTTGTACATCGTTTGCCACATTGTGGTTAGCCCCGCGCTTACCTGAGTTTTATCAAAAGCACCCTAATATTCAGATAGAGATCTGTGCCAATGATCAACTTATTGATATTACCCACACACGACAAATCGACGTTGCTATTCGTTATGGCAATCGCTCCAGTGCTAAAAATGACGAGGTCTACTTAGCCACTGAATATTTACAAGCCTATTGCGCAGCCAATGCTGTAAATAACCGTTCGCAAACAAAACCAACATTGTTTGTAACACAGTGGCAAGAGACCCCAGGCCTTGCCAATCTGCAGTGGCAAGCTCACTTTGATAAAAATGATTTTAAGATCACCAGCTTTACTCAAGAGCATTATGTATTACAGGCCACACTGGCAGGACAAGGTATCGGGCTATTGAGTAACATTTTCAGCAGCACCACCGTACATCAAAACTGGTTACTCCCGATGGAGAATTTACCCAAAGTCGCAGGGTATAGTTACTCTTTGCGACTATCACGCCACGCACACAATAATCATGCTGCACGCTATTTTAGTGAATGGATGAAAAATGAGATGCAACCTGAGGCCACGTCGTGAGCGTAGCATCACACCAGCTCAGCAAAACCATTGCAAAATTTAGACTGGTACTTTGAGGCTGAGTTTAATCAGCCAATATAACAGCACTCATCTCACTGGGCATTTTCTGAATTTACTAACGCGATAATGCGTTTAGCTTTTTCAAAATGGTCAAGCTGATGAGTTTGGATCCACCAAGTAGCCGCTTCCATTAAAGAGTCAGGATCGTCGTTCTTATTGGCAAAAAAAGCATAAAAAGATACACCAACTCCGTCGCCTTTCTGTGCTATTTTTTTATGACACACTTGAATAATTTTTTCTCGTAATACCGCACGCATACTAGGCGACTTCCTTATATCGTTTATTCATTGATTAGTAACTGACATTTTAACACTGTTAGTTTTGATTATCAGGTTGAATAATTGGAGGTTTCCCTCTGCTTCCTTAATACTCGTAGTGTTAAAACAGTCCAAATACTTTTATACTGAACATAGACACTTTTACTGCCCAGCTAATCATGCATCATTTAGAACAAGATACTCACGCCAAGTATTTACTAGACGAAATAACCACCCCCTCTGACACTGTATTTGTATACGAAAACAGCAACTATCGATGGCTAACCTTTTCAGACAAAATTATTCAAGGCGTGATGTCTTTAGTGCGCCCCGAGCAAGTTGTGTCACCCATAAGCCAAGCATTAATGCTCTTTTTATTGACTGAGCAGTCTAGTTTCCGTTTGCTAAATTTAGGCTTAGGGACTGCCGCCATTGAGCGGGGGCTGCAATATTTGCATGATAAACAACAAGTAACTATACAAGATTGCGTCACCGTTGAATTGAGTGACACAGTAAGCCATTGTGCCAAGAAGCACTTTAATTTCAGCGCCAAAAGCTTACACACTGAATGTGCACAGCATTATATCAACACCACACAGGCACAGTTCAATGTGATTGTATTAGACATTGTGCACACACAGTATGAGAATGATTTCTTACAGCAAGCATCACTTTGGGAAAAGATCACCCAAATACTCGACCCTGATGGACAAATACTCTTTAATTTCAACGCTTACTCTGAGCATGCATTGATCATGTTACTCAAGCTCATTCGCCCACACTTTCGCACCATTGATATCATTGAGTTTTACAATTATAAGAATATTATTATTCGTGCACATAAATCGTCAACGTTCAACCTAAGCCTACACAACATCAATCAGAGTAATACTCTCTCGACTATCGCTCCAAACTTTTTACATAACGTTAAAAATATATTCAAGGTATAGGCAGCGTCAGTTCAACTCCGTAACGCATCAATATATTTCGATCTTGAGCTTGCTGCATATTCATGTGGCGCAAAGTAAGCACTAGCTTCATCCAGTAAATCAATCGCACGTTGCAGTGTTGTCATCTCACCCTCGGTTAACTTATCAATGCCTGATAAGTGCTGTATGGTCTTAATCGCCACTTCTTTTTTAACAATTTCAGCGACCCGTCCAGTGCGCGTGCACACGCCATACGTTCCCGCTATAAAATAATGAAACTGCTCGTTAATATAACTATCTAGCATCATGCTTTTAGCTGCATCATTGCGCACATATCCCTGTATTTTTAGCGCCTCATACTCACGCAAAAAGCATCCCTTAAAATGCGCGTAAATCGTTTGTTCATTTGAGAGCGCTCGGACATCAGTGATCCACTGTACACAACCCTGCGCATAATAGGTGCATTGTGTATTTGGTACCGTATGCTCACCAAAGTAAGAGTGGCAGCTTAACGAAAAACCCAATTGATATGAAGGTTTAGGGATCGCACCTTGTTCCAGTAGCTTATAGAAGGCAGCCTCTGATATATTCGCTTGGGCAATCAGCTGTGCTTGAGATAAAAAGTTCCTTTGTAAATACCTCCCCAGCGCCACAATTTCTTCAACAGTATTTTCCATACTCGCTCCTGTATACATAACAAAGTATGCATGCACAGTACACTTAACATAAACAGTATACTTCGTTGCTCATCGAAGCATCGGCTACAATTTTATTGCGCTGTATCAAGGGTTAAAATAGCACTATGATTTAAGTGAGTATTTAGTTAAGGTACTGAAAAACATAACCATGAGTTAACAATGGAACCCGATATCGCCTCTTTAGCAGCCATGATAGCCGACCCCTCGCGAGCAAAAATGCTTACAGCATTACTTAGCGGCAAAGCACTCACCGCTACAGAGCTTGCCCTAGAAGCTGATATAACCGCACAAACAGCCAGCAATCACCTCGCTAAGCTACTAGAAAAAGAGCTATTAGTGGTACGCAAACAAGGTAGGCATAAGTATTTTCAACTTGCAGGGGAACATATTGCGCGACTGCTAGAAAACTTAATGGTATTAAACCACAACATTACCAGTATAAAAACAGGGCCAAACGACCCCAGTTTAAAAGTGTCACGCGTGTGTTATGACCATATGGCAGGAGAAATTGCGGTGGCACTATATGCTGCATTGTTAAAGCAAGAGATCATTATTGATAAGGTCGATCACTGTACTTTGTCGCCGGCCGGCGAACGCTTTTTTATCACTTTAGGCGCGGATTTTACCACCATAAAAGCCACCACAAGGCCTGTCTGCAGGCCTTGTCTTGATTGGAGTGAACGGCGTAGTCACTTAGCTGGCACACTTGGCCAGTGGATACTCAATGACGCACTACACAAAGGGTGGGCTGAGCGCGACCTCGTTACCCGAGCCATTCATTTTAGCCCTCGGGGCAAGCGAGCTTTTTTTAACTGCTATGCCATTGTATAACATCACTTTGCAATGCCTTCTTGCACCAATGCCTGTAAAGCCATTAACGCTTTTTCGCCATCATGCTCATTGATGAACACATGGTCATGATAATACGCCGCAATCACATTAGCACTGACATTCACTTGCGTGAGCTTTGCTGACACAGCCGCTGTTAACCCAACCGCATCGAGACTTGAATGCACCATCAAGGTAATACAGTTAAAAACCCCCGTATATGCGATGCCAAACTCATCGGCTTTTGCCTGTGTTAATACCACCGTTAAGCCCTCTTTTTCTTGAAAAGTGCTCACCGGTGTTAACTGGGCCAAAAGTGTATAATCCCAATTTTCTAAAGTCGCAAATATATAGCGCTCATTCGCTAACTCAGGCTCCATTGTGGCAATTAATTTCGCTAAATCAGTTTCACCAGACATTATTTATCCTCAAAGGTTTATTATTTATATTAAGACGGTCTTAAAACCATAGGCCGTTAAAAGATCCAACAATAGAGAGGTAATGAAGGTATGAAAAAACTATCATGCAAGCAACATTAACACTCTATTCAATATTGGGGTCGTCCCCTGAACAAATAGAGCGGTGAGGTCGTCCTCACTTCGGGCTAAACACATTTTTATTCTGATTTAATGACTATATCAAACACTCACCTTAAATCACACATCATATAATGGTAAATAGCAGCACGCTAACCAGCCTCATCTTTGGCTCATGAACCCTACACTGTAATCGCCTGTAATAGCAAGCCACACTATATAGCCCTAGAATAATGTTCTCTGAGGATACCAGTTATATAAACTTTATTATTACAAGGAGTGATGCCAACGAAGGGGACACCTTTACGATGAAAAACAGCCATAAATCAATATTAATACTATCGAAACCTACTGCACTAACTATTTTTAAATAACCTATTTATCGGGATAAATATAATGTCTTCAAATATTGAAATTACTTATATCAATAAATCAATGAACAAAGATTTACCAAAAATCTTTGTCTTTACTAAAAACGAAACGCCTACCTTTGATGCGTTAAAAGAAGGTGTCGCCTGGCGAGTGATCCCAGATATTGATCGCGCATCTTCTAGTACTTTTTCTTTCCCAATTGAAACCAGTGTGGGTGCAACTTGGCAGGGTGGTCAAAATCAAACCAAAGTGCTTAATTCAGTTATTGGGAAACGTTATACGGTAATTAAAGATGATACAGGTGTAGTGCTTGCAGCCAATGGCAATGCTTCAGATACAAAAGCAATTGATGTTAACAATGATGTACAGGTGCCTAATGGGATCTGTGCTCAGCTGTATAAAGACGGCAAGTTAATGATGGAAAAGAAAATTGTCGGTTTTGGTCAAAAAGCGACTTTTGTACTTAAGCCTAAATTATATTGGGGTGTGGCTTCAGAAATTGAAGAAAGTCAGTTATTAAATTCAGCGGTACTGAATACCAATAGCTTTTTTGAACAAGATCTGGAAGGTGTCAGCAAGGCAACCATTTCATTGAATGGCAATGCTGAAGAAGGTTACACCTTTAAAATTGAAAGTCAGGAATAAGCTTATAACTGAACGAAAATGGGCCAACGTCTTTGGTTGACCCATAATAGATATTTATCTCTTTTCAGGTATTACCCAAAAAGTCGTTTACTGAGATTTCTTTTTTGTTACCTTTTCTTTATGACCAATTACACGTAACGACCACCCTTTCAATGTGCCAGCATCGGCATTATTTTCATTGTTAATTGTCACTGTAGGACCATTAGTTTGGTTCAAAATGAAATTACGATCTGCGTTACTGATATCTGTAATATGAAGCTTCCACTCACCATTCATGGCGTTAGATTTTTCATTCCAGAACTTATAACTTAGCATCAAGTGATCATTGTACCCGTTATATAAGGCATCTTTTGTTACATCAATACCTTGATATTTGGAAATAGCTCGACCAACTAAATTATTATATGGTGACATTAAGATACTGCGAGTCCCACTGGGTGATTCAAGCTCAATCTTCAAATCTGAAATTCGCGTGTGGTCAATATCTAGACGCACTTGAACCGCTTCAACAAATAGATCCTCATCAATTGATACCGTGTCTGTCACCGTCTGCGCATCATCTGAAATAGCAATATTTTTTTGACTATCGATACCATGCCAAGGCGTCATGATTAATTCAGACGGTAAATCTGTGATTGCGTGACGACGAATAAGCTCCACAGCTTTATCTACATCAACTAAACCGAACCCATAATAAGGAGAATAACTCACGCTTTCTTGCGCATTATTTTGTGACCAGCCTTCTAACCCTACAACATCACCGATTAAAATATCTTGATAATTTGGGTCTATCTTAGTCGCTGTTCTTGCAAGTAAATGGCGAATATCTCGGGCAGATAAGTCATGATTTTGCTGCTTTGCAGCAGAAAGCATAAGCGCAATAGCACCCGATGTATTCGGCGCCGCTGACGATGTGCCATTCATGCTATAACTATACTCAGCACGACTTGCCATATAGCCCACAATAGAAATTGTTGGGTTACGAATTTGCAAAAAGACTAAGTAAGCTAGGTCGTTCGTATTGGCACCAAAAGACGCTGAAATTGCTTGCTTATCTTGCACTGAAACCTGAGTATCACTTTCCTGCAAATGCGCTAACAACATAAAGTCTTTACCGTAAAGTGCTCGGTATTTTTCTGATATGACGTATAACGTATCAATCGCATCAATGTTTGCACATGCGATGCGATTAAAGGTATTTGTGTCTAACTCCCCTCTAAGCTCAAGTAACTCACAAGTTAACGTGGGCGTAACATGCCCTGGTGTCCCTTGATCATTTCCACCTGGTGCAGTCAAAAACACATTACTGCCTACTGAAGAGTACGAAGAAAGCTGACCATCTGCATTAAGTGCACTTACCGTCAGATTCCAGTAGTTAGCTTGTTCAAAATCAACATTGGAGTTATGCCACGGTAAACCAAAGTTATTATTGCCCGGATTGCTATGCCCTTTAAAAATAAGCCCGTTATCACCGAAGGCATGTACACGAGATCCGGTATAACCATTCCCTGCAGATTTAACAAATGTGGCTTCTCGTGGATCTAAAACATTACTGGTAGAAACTTGCTCTAAAACACGCATGCGATCAGCTTGATCGATCAGTAGTACTTGCTCACCAGCAGCAGTCGATATTGTTTGAGCGTATTCATAGGGAATACTGATTGCCTGACTTACACCGTAACTTTGGTTAAATACTCGAATTTCATCTGTAATAGTGTGTGTGTTGATATCACCATCATCACCATGACTAACCTTCCACTGGGCGTGGCTATCTACTGCACCGCCAAAATTTGAATATGAAATAATTTTCGCACTTGGTGCAACGCCTCGAGCCCCTATATCATTCATAACAGCCGCAATAATGCCGCCTACCATAGTGCCATGAGACCCAGATACATCTTCATTGGTATTGGGGTCAATGATCACATTGTCAGCTAAATCAGGGTGAGATAATTCAACCCCGCTATCAATAACTGCAACTTTAACATCTTGACCTAAATGGCCCCAAATATGGGTTTGCCATAAATTCAAGTCAACACCAGCAACCGTCCCTGCTCGAGTACCATTATTTAACAAGTTCCATTGATATTGCACTAATGGATCGTACTTTAAATCAATCCATCGATTATCATAGTCGCGGTCTGTCGTCGCGTTGGCTTGAAATACAAGAGCAGCCGATACTGCACACGTTAAAAGGGCGAGTTTATTTCTCATCAGACTTCCTTCGTCATATTTAAATTATTGTTTTATCGCAAAGTTTCTTGGGCCAGAACATTCGCTAATAAAATAAAACCCAATAAATACTCAAAAATAACACTAAGCGAAAAAATAACAGTAAATCCCTCGTTACTTTATTCAAAACCACCAAGAATTACTGTAAAGGTCCTACATAAGTTTCTTTAATAGAAATTAAAAACCTCGCTTCATAGTTAGAATAAGCTATTAGTAAAAATGCAGTAATAATGAACTGAGTTTGGCGAAAATATGCGGCAATAATTTCTCAACCCTATACAAAACCAACCACTAAACATATTAAAATTACGAAGTATTTAACTGAGCTTATTTGTAAAAGAATCGCGCCCATCATTCTTATCAGCTTTTTTAATATGGTTTATTACGTAAAAAAAGATATGTCGAATTATGTAATGCTCTGTAATACCAAAAACTTAACAAAAAAGTAAACTTATAATTTCATTTTGTTGGCATCATTGATAACTTCAATACAGCCATTTTAATAAGCAGATAAAAAAGTTATAAGGAATAGCTTAATGGATAAGTTCACGAATGGGCGTATTAATATTAATGCGCATGCGCTGCAATTGCTGAGAAAAAAAAGCCTTAAGTCAAGAGCAGCTAGCTAAAGAATGTACCGATAAAAGATTGTTTATTTCGGTTTCATCAATAAAAAGAGCCGAAGCCGGAGAGAAAATACTCTATCGTACACTGTCGATTTTTGCGCGTTTCTTTCAAGTCAGTATTGACGTATTACTGCCGAATTCTCCTACCCCAACTTGGTTATATAATCATTTAATCAGTAAATCTTTAGAACCTTGTTTAGGCAGAGATTGGGAACTGCACCAACTGCACTCCTTATTAAGCTACGTGAGCAGGAAAAACCACTCTAAAACAATTTACATTTACGGTATAACTGGCTGTGGAAAAACCCATCTATTGAGTCACTTTGCTCAGTGCATTAGAGCTGCGGGACATTTTGATTTAGCCTTTAGCCAACAAGGTTCTTCTGTCATCCGTGCGCTTAAGTTTTCGATTATTAATTTTATCAAACAACTACTGCACATTGATCATACGGCCACTGACGCAGCAGTTAAAGAAAAAGTAAACTTGGTTTCCAGAACATCTCTGGGCTATATGCGCATGCTACAGTTGTTAGCGTTTGATTTGAATAAAAATCAACTCAATACCCTATCACAACAAACACCGCATCAAATCACGAAAATTGATAGACTCATTGCTGACGATTTAATGCGTTATGCTGCGCACAAGCGTATTACATTAGTCACCATAGATGATGCACAGCATTTAACCCAGACCCAACTGCAATTTCTGCGCTTATTTACTGAAGTAGAATACCCGCAGCCGATTTTATTTATTATCCTGGCCCAGCCGCAAGGTTTATTTACTTCAGTACCAGAATGGCTATCACTTGCGCACACCATGCCCTTACAGCAACTCAACCAAGATGCACAGACCCGCTTAGCAAAGCACTGCCTTGCCAAAAAAGGGCTGCCTATAGCCAAATATCAAAACAAATTAAAAATGGCCATAGAGCGTGCTGCCGGCAACCCCGCCTTTTTACAGCAGCTGCTTCTTTCGTCCAATGCACAGCAATGTACTCCACTAGATTTACAGCTATTGATAGACAATACACTGACCAATATGCCAGCTGAACTCACAGAGTTGTTCCAGTTTTCAGCGTTGCAAGGGTTTCATTTTAATGCCAGCCAATTAAGTCAATTTACACAAAAAAAACACACTCGCTCACCGCTGTGCTTAACGCAAAAAATGTTATGCAGTGGTTTAGTGGTACGTAAATCGGATCATTACAGCTTCTCTCACCCTTTAATATGGGAAGGCATTAGAAACTATCAACCTCGAGGTATGACAAACCCGGTATAAAAAAGCTAAATAACACAAGTGAGCCGGATCTGAGCCGATATAAAGAACGATAAAAAAATATCTTTTCGTTGAAGCAAATGGTATGCGCAGTCACATAACCAAAATTTTTGCCTGCGCATGTTTACTCTCCATTCAATGAAAGGAAAAATCATGTCTGTACAGTTAAAAATAACACCCAACATAATCCCGTGGATTGGCAAAAGTGATGCACTTTTTAAACTAAAACAAGATATTGAAAAACTAGCTTGTTCAACCATTCCCATCCATATAACCGGAAAATCAGGGACAGGTAAATCACTTGCAGTACAACAAATACATCAACATTCGCCACACCAACGCGGCAAACTGGTTATCTCGTGTTGTAAATCGTGGGCACCAGAGAACAGCAGAGTTGAGCTTGACTCATTGATCAATCAAGCCTGTCATGGCACCGTTTACCTGAAGAATATTGATGCACTCAGTAGCGCACAATTTGAACAGATTAAAGATTACTGGTTACTTGATAATCCCCTCAGTAATGCTGTTAGACTCATTACATCAACCAGCCAATGCTCCACGACGGAGGTAGGCCAAGTCGATACTTCGCTTACTTGGCTACAATACTATTGCCTCACGTTAGTGTTACCTTCTTTATCGCAACGCAAAGGGGATGTCGAGCCACTGATAAGTTATTATCAAAAGACCGATCTACGTATCGGGCAATTAAAATTAGAAAAGTCTGCTATCTCATTGCTTACTAACTATAGCTGGCCCGATAATGTAAAGCAGTTAAAACGGTGCTTAGAAAAGCTCACCTTTGTTGACGACAACACCGAGATCACAAAACAAGCACTCATTGAAGTGTTTCCATGTATGGCACCCAATTTTGAACATCATACGCAGTCAAACTCTGATATCTCTGCCCCTTTACAATCCCCTCTAGCAGAAGCCCATGCTGACCTAGAGACTGAACTCGCAGTATACTTTCAAACCCCTAATACGACTTCTTTACAAGTGGATAAAACAACAATACGTTCTCAGGGCCACCCGGCATTGCAAAGGGCACTAGATTACTTAGAAGCACACTACACACAACCCTTGAGTTTAAGTGAGGTCGCAGAATGTGCGTGTGTTAGCCCGTCACATTTATCGTTTCTATTTAAGCGCTACATAGGCCGTTCATTTAAACAAACGCTACTGCGCATCCGCATAAATACCGCGATGGCGCTGTTCAGAGAGAACCCATATAGCCAAGTCACCGAGGTGTGCGATGATGTTGGCTTTTCTGATTTAAGCTTTTTTGTTCGCAAATTTAAAGCCGTTGTGGGGGTTAGCCCTGGGGTATACCGAGATCAAAGAGCAAAACATTAGTCACATACAGCATGTAGTAGCAGGTGAAGTTTGACTGTTATTCAATGGTTAAACTTCCTCTGTAAACACAATACAAACTACGTGAATTAACTCCTCCTATTTATTGCCTGTTTTTACCAATTAGCTTACGCGTTCTTACCAATCATCCAATCTGTGCAGTACGTATACTGAGTTCAGTGCTTAGGCAAGGTGAATAAGTTTTTATTGCTTAAGAGAAACACGTTTATTCATTTGATTATTAACATAAAACAAAAAGGTTTAATTATGGCATTTCCAACCGCAGTGAACGACCAAATTACAGACTCTGTCACCCAAGCCAATGTAAAAGTGCTCGGTGATGCGCCCGCTATGTCAATGGGTAACTTATTTCAAGCGACCTCACAAGCACTGGCAAACGCTGCGCATAATGCAACGTCGGCACAACAGCAAACGTCAGTAACGGCTCAGGCTGCGACCACCATGGGGGTGACTACGTTGTACTCAATTGATACAGCAACCACTGGCGTCGCAACCAAAGATATTCTTACCCCAAGTAATAAAGTCGCAGGGTTAGGTTAATAACTCGGTCAATAATTTTAACTTATAGGATATTAATATGGCATTTCCAACAGCCGTGAACAGTCAAATAACCGACTCAGTAACACAAGCAAATGTACAAGTTTTGGGTGACGCGCCTTCCGTCGCAATGGGTAACTTATTTCAAGCGACATCACAAGCCCTTGCTAACGCGGCCCACAATGCCACCACAGCGCAGCAGCAAGCAAATATTACGGCGCAAGCCGCCACCACAATGGGGGTAAGCTTACTTTACTCCATTGATACCGCATCTACTGGTATGGCAACAAAAGCAATTCTTGGCTCATAATATTTCAGCTAAGGTGTTTTTCGTCCCCAGTAAATACCCCTGTAATCATAATGGTTACATTTTAAAACTTTAAAACTTTAAAAAGGAATAATACTATGGCATTTCCAACAGCAGTAAACAGTCAAATTACCGATTCAGTATCTCAAGTAAACACAAAAGTACTCGGTGATGCACCGGCGCTTGCAACTGGCAATTTTATGATTGCAACAAGCCAAGCATTGTCAAATGCTGCGCATAACGCAACGTCTGGGCAACAGAACAATGGCATTACAGCACAGGCTGCACTGGTTCAAGGTGTGAATACGCTCTTTAGCGTAGATACAGCTGCAACGGCCACGGCAACACATAAGATATTTCGCTAATCAGTGAGTATCGCAGCATTGCTTAGCTTTAATCGGCAGTGCTGCACCCAAAACGCGTTAATGACTTTGCCAACTAAGATACACGCTTGATCTAAAGAGGCTACATAATGACCGACTCGCTCTATTCAGTAGACATCGCAGCCATCGCAATGGCCAACTCCATCGCCTTATTGATGGAAAATGCTGTGAGCAATGACAAAAATGCGCAGTTAACTCAGAACGCGGCGGTAACACAGTGTTGTGTACTGATGGTATGCGCGGGTGCAGCACAAGCAGCAGTCGCACCTAAAAGTTAACGTCAATCTCAAGAAATAAACCAGTAAGGACTATAAAAATGAGCACAGTTAACGATCAAATAACAGATTCAATCACACAACTCAATGCATTACTCACCGGCGGAGCCGCGGCACAATCTATGGGCATGCTCGATATAACGGGTACAGAAACCTTAGGTATGTCTATGTTTAACGCCATTACAGCGCAGCAAAATGCACAGACTTCAGCATCCGCCGCTGCCACTGCCAGTTGTGCAAAAATGCTAAACATTGAATTACCAAAACCGCTGCCTGAAAAAAAGCTCAAAGCGGATGCAAAACAGACGATTGCCGATTTAACGCATGCAATCACCGCAGTACAAAAAATTGAGCCCGCACTTAAAAAATACGAGGCCACTTTGCCTTCAAACACAAGTGAAGGCGGTACAAAAAAATCAAGTTCAAGTGACAGCGCATCAAGCTAGCCTAAATCGTTTATAAATAAAAACAGGTATTGAGTGTGTAAACAACGCACTTCAGTGAATATAGATAAAAAGGTAACTAACCATGTCTAATACCACACAAGTTAACCCACAAGTTGTCAATGCTCTGGAGGTTATTCAGCACAGTGCACTGTCTGGTGAAACCGCAAAGTTATCAGGGGCAGGAAAAGCCTTTCAAGCCGTCTCGCAATCCTCAGCCATTGCAATACAAGACGCGACCGATAATTTACGAAATATAAATACTATGGCCACCACTGCAATGGGCGTTGCCATGGCGCAAATGCTAGCTACGGGGGATGTTGCTAAATATAGTCCCATTATTGCCGCCGCCAATACCATGGTAAAAGACGGGGCTGATAACTTCAAAACGGTGAGTACCAACGCAGGGTCATTATTAGATCAATTCCCTACCGAGGCCAACACGCCCCCGTCATCTAATAGTTAAAACAAGAACAGAGAGTAAATTATGACGATTATGATAAACCAGAGTGAAGTGACCGCTGTAGAGCAATTGCCTGATAAGGTTCAAACATTGATACAGTTGATCCCTGAAAGCAAAAATGCATTTGACCTACTACTTAGTAATCAAGATGAGAACTTCAGCTTTAATTCAGCCGATAGCTTAATTGAGCAACTTGCTCTGGGCATTCGCAATTCGTCACTCGTTTTAATACCCAGTGTTAAATTGGTTGCTGACATAAAAAAACTATTAAATTTAAGTACCAATGATCTACGAGATCTATCATATGCTGTTAGCGACAGTGTACAAAAACCAGATCCAGTAAAACCGACACAGCTGTTAAAAAAGTACCACCTCCTAGACAGCAGTGACTTTTCTACTGTAAATAACTTTATCAAGCGCAATAATTTAAGTGATGCTTCACTCATATGGTCCGCCAGTTTTCAAGATCAGATCACATTACAGCGCACATTAACCTATTGTGAGAAAGCTTTTTCATGCTCCAACGCTCAAACAAAGAGTGCTTGTAAGTGGGCCTTAAGCAAAGCACAAAATCTCAGTGAGTTTGCACATTACTACTGTATCTACTTAGCATGGCAGCAATACTTATCTAAAAAAGTCGACCCTATAGATACACTCATGGCGCAACTGCAGCCCGTGGTACTTTCTCACTTAAAATGTCCAACAGTGACATTTGAACTAGATGCAAACACCTTAAATCATGCCATTGTACAATGGCATGAAATAGGCAATACCATTGGCTTTAACAGTGCCACTACTGGGCTACTCAACATCATATTAAACATTGACCTGTCTGACTCCTGCGAGCTTATCACGCAAGCACACCAGTACATAGCAAGACTGCAAAAGCTGCTGGCTCAAACACTTGCCAGCGAACACTTCGTAAACCAAGCCGGATTAGCGCAATATTACGTATTCGAACTAGAGCAACGCAGTGTAGTGATGAGCGTGGCCGCAGATGGGTGCTTAAGTATTGTTAGTGATAAACCTCTTAAAAGTGTAATAACGTCCCCTACAAATACGCCTAAAGGAGAAGCATAATGGCCCACTCAGCTAACAATAAAAAGTTAGATAAAACAGCAGCAACCACAACGCTAGATCACTTAAATAGCTTGGCCAATAAGACGGTGCCAGCAGGGTTGAATGACTTACTTGCAGGGATAGATACCATGCTGGCCAATGCACAGCATACAATTGACAGCTCTTTGCAACAATCGGCTGCGTTAATTGAGCACTCTCGTCAGCAATTACAGCAATTTGAACAGCAGCAAGACCCACATCAAAGCAACGGATCAGGGCCCTCTAAAAATGTGCTAGGGCACGATGATTATACCTTAGGTAACACAACGCCACAGCCAGGAAATGAGTCGGCAGGCAATATATTAACGCCTTCTTTCACGACGCAACAAACCGCTGCATTAGAGGCTGCCCAGACTGCGCAACAAACTATGGATGACGCGATTAAACAGATGCAGCAACAATTATTAGCACAGAGCAAACACTATGAAGCGTCTGTCGCAAAAAAAGTGGCATCTCATGAAGCGCATAACCAAGGCCCACAACCTCATCAAGCGCAGGGCTAAACTATGATAGCCATTGAATTTTCAAGCATCGAATGCTCTGCTGATGAAGATGTCAAAAAGCAGGCTGCAGTGAAACAAATGCGCGCGCTCATGGCACGTTTAGAAGGCGCACCAAAGTATCACACTCTCACAACAAAAGATCGTACTTTACTGATTAAAGAAGGCTATGCCCGTGATTTGGTCGATAACTTAATTTTTATCACTGAGCGAATGCTCACGCGGCCCAAAAGCTACGACAGTCAAGCGGTACAACCTGATAGTCAAGATAATCTCGAGTTAGGGTTTAACTACGCCGCGTTTGACCCTGCGCTATTTGCCAGTAACACCATAAGGTCACATTTAGTACAATTGTCAGACGGATGCTGCGCGCTCTGTGAGAGCCCATTAGCCGCCACACAGTGCGGTGAAATCGCTCACTTTAGACCCGTAGAACTGCTTGATAACGCCTCAATTGATAAACAAGTTATTCACTCTCAATGCTCACCTTACTATGCTTTGGCCTACGAACAAGAGAACTTACTTTATGTGTGCCGTGCGTGTAATGAACAACACAAAATTGGGCTTTTCCCAGTCAGCGGCCCTCGATTTCCTAAAGTTGCCATTGAAAATGAGCATCCTTTACTGGTCAGCCCTTACCATGACAAGCCACGTGACTATATTCGCTTTAACCCATTTACCGGTCAAGCATATAGCTATGACAAAGTAGCCGCCTTTTTAATGGCGACCCGACAATTAACCGCGCCTGAGGTTGAGCAGTTGATTTGGTCACAACCGGATGTGATCCCAGTGCAGGCCTACACAGGTATACTTTGTGATACCGCCAAAGAGCGCGATTTTTCATCTTGGTTTGCAACACTCGATCACCAAACCCAAATACACCTAAGCCGTGGCGAACTAAGCATTGACAGCTATGGCCTTAATCGCCCAGCATTGGTAAATGCAAGGCGTGCATTTAGTGCGCAACTGCTGTCAGTTTATACCCACACACACAGCGCAAAGTCCAAAATTCAGCATAAAAACACTGTTCTGGAAACAAATACAAACACACCCAAAACTGAAACAAGCCCTGCTCGCCCGCTATCTGAGATTCCACTCACTGGATATCGCAGCTTTGCAATAGACGCGTTAAATAGCTGGCAACACAGCGTGAAACAACTCCCCGCTCTTGTTCATGATGTAATAAAGCAGCCACAAGAAAACGCCAACAACCCTTCCGATGAAGCAATCGCGGCAGTTCGGGCATTTCCCATGTGGTTTAGGTCATGCATTAAGTACTGTGTTGGGGAGTCGCACCTCACGCAACAGGACAAACGTCAGCTGGTATTCCTCTCAGGTCAAGATGCGCACTATGGACAAAAATCGATAGAAAAGAGCGTATTTTTAGCGATTGACTGGTTAGCCGACCAACATAAAGTGATTAAAGTAAAATCGCATCGAAATATTTGGGAGACGTCTTTTGCAGAGCTTGCATGTTCACGGGCGCAGCAGCTCACTGATTTATTCAGTCACAATGAAATCTGGGTGGAAGGGCCCTTCGCGCCCTTAGCACCAAATTGATGAAGCCAACCTAGCATAGGTTTTTTTATTTAGTTATTTTTAACCAACCAACAAGGAAATACCGTAATGAGCCAACCAATAGAGCCCACTGTAAACCAAGAAGAGCAACAAGCAACGAACGCCGTTGAATATACTGACACTTTAGTAGCAGAACAAAGTACTGGCTATGCTACCAGCACACCTGAACAAGCTGAGCAAGTGGCCACCAATGCGGTTGTCAATGCCATCAACGCAACCGCTCAGCAACTACAAGGTGAGGCTGAGTACAACTCACCAGTGGAGGCTGAGCAACGAGCAACCCAAGCCGTTGCAGCAACCGAGTACGAATAACCCCCTATGGGTTAATGCCCAGCAACGTGTTATTCACTTAACACCAAAAACCGCCTTGCTCACCCAGCCGAGTAAGGCAGTTTTTTATCTTTATTGTGGACATCATCACCCACCTCTAATTTCGTCTCCCTGACGCAGGTCAGGGCCCACATAAACTAACCCAGCACTTTACTCCCCCAATCCCCAATCCCCAATTCACCTACAGCCTCAATTCACTTACAGCCTCAATTCGTCTCCCTGCCCCAAATTTTATCTCCGCCCCCTATATTGTCTCCCTGACGCAGGTCAGGGCCCACATAAACTAACCCAGCACTTTACTCCCCCAATCCCTAATTCACCTACAGCCTCAATTCGTCTCCCTGCCCCAAATTTTATCTCCGCCCCCTATATTGTCTCCCTGACGCAGGTCAGGGCCCATATCAATTCGCAGCATAATAAAAAAGCAAAATATACCAAACACCTCCACAACAAATACCAATCACATGCACTGGATCTTGCCTATAGTATTTGCATCAAACGGCTTCTTATTAACAATAGCGAACACGAATTATGTGGTTAACTCAAGCAAAATGCGCAGTACACAGAGCCTTACCCAGCACAGCAGCCAGCTCCTTAATGCAGCGTAAAACGCATCGCTTTGCAAAGGTACTCACTCGCCCACATACACAAGGGTTACCACCACGGCTAAAACGCGGCATGGAAAAACTCACCGGGGTGAACCTAGCCAATGTGCAAGTACACTATAACTCGCCTAAACCCGCGCTGGTGCAAGCGCATGCCTATGCGCAGGGCAAGGACATTTATTTATCACCAGGGCAAGAAAAGCACCTCCCCCATGAACTGGGCCACATAGCTCAGCAAGCACTGGGGATGGTAAAGCCCACCACCGAAGTTAATGGTGTGGCGGTCAATGACGACCCTAAACTTGAGCAACAAGCGACAGACTGGGGTGAGATGGCGGTTCGTTTAGGTGGGCAGGGGTAGGTGAAGATGGAGGCTGATTTACGTTGTTGCCATAGACAATGTTAAAGAGCCAGCAGGATTTAAAGTCGTTCAGATGTGAGATTTTAAACAATCGTGGTCTTTTAACGGCTAGATAGGGTGTTAAAAGGCCATAAAGTGATAATGAGACAGTCTGAATAAAGTCCATGGTGGCTTTGTTAGCATGTTATAGGCAATGAAAACAGCCTATAACAGTCAATAAAGAATAATTTAAAAGGATAAAGAAATGTATGAACAAGTAGAAAAACCGAAAGAGAATAAAAGTAGAGCTATTGCTAATTCAGTTGCTCAAAAGAAAAGCAATGTGATGCAAATTTTTGTGGATAATAGACCTGAGGCTGTTGCTCAAAGAAAGTTGCAAAATGCCATTATGAGTGGGCGAGATACAGGCAAACGACGCTCTATAGAAATCATTCAAAGAGAAGTAATACGTGATGGAGAGTTTTCTAAAACAGGTGGTTTTTATAATGATTACAGTTATTTCAAGACTATATTGCCTACATCAATTTATACTGACAAGCTTACGGACTTGATAATAACCACCGAAGATTATGGGGGCAAGAAATATGGGAACACAAAATGTGAAATACAATATGGTGGTAAATGGTATGATATTGATCAGACGACTGAATGGAATAAAGCACATATGGATGCGAAAGCGCGGATTATTATAAGTATTGACGGGAGTAAAAAAGGCAATTTAAATCAATTAGAGGTGATAGAAACATTAGCTCATGAATGGAAATTGCATGGAGAACACTTTTACCGATTTATTAATAACAATTTACGAACAGATATAAGTGAATCAAAATTACTTGATCGCTATGACGAGCGAGATGCCCCTGGTGGATACTTGAATGTAGATACGCAACATGAACGTTTGTTTAAAGCATCTACAGTGACCCCTATGGACGAGAGTATTGTTATGATAGGGGAAAACATGCCCGTAAAGAAAGCAGATGAACTTTATGAGGAGTATAGGAAAGATGTAAAAAGTCACATGGGAGCGTCTTATGGACATGTCCCATCTATGAACTTCTTGACCAGAATGGAAGATCAACAGCACAGATTATAGATGTTTTCATAAAAACTTAGTTCATTGGAAGGCAAGCCCATAACAAAACCTAAAAGCCATTAAAAACAGCTTTTAGCCCCATTGTTATAGGCAATAAAAGACAGCTTATAACAATCGTTAAAGTTCAATTTAAAAAGGTTTGAGATATGTATGCGCTAATAGAAAACCCAAAAGAGAAAAAGTATAGGTCGATTGCTAATTTTTCTGCTCAGACAAAAAGTAATGGGAAACAAGGCTTAGGCTTTGTGGATAGTAGAAGGAATGGTAATTCGGTAGTTGATCGAAGAAACGACAAAGGCAACGCAATGGTCCAATTGGCAATAACCAGAGATGATTATAGTGTTGCTCAAATGAGGCAATCACAAGTTATTCAATGTGATCTAAAGGATTTGGTGAAAGTTCCATTCAGTTGGAAAGGTTTTCAATCTGGATTGTTGATTATCGAAGGTGGGATGACAATGGCTGCTGGATCAATGGCAACAGCATTTCCTTGGTTATCATGGCCTATATGGACGTCTGGATTACTAAAGATGGTAAGAGGATTTACAGAGTGGACTCAAGTCTATTCTGATAAGAGTACGGATAAAGGACTAAATCAATTCAAAGGTCTGCTTAAGGCCCTAGAAGCTGCATCTATAGATATGATCGCCATTGGAGCAGTTATTTCACCTAAGCATTTCCAAGATGCTACGTTAAAAGCACAAGTAGTAGCGGCTATTATGGCTATCATTAAAAGTTTAAGAGCAATATTGGATTTCCTAAAAGATACTGTTTGGTTGGAGACGAAAGTAGGAGCAATGTGGCCAAAGATAATAGCTGTTGTTTCATCAACTTTAAACACTTTTGAAGGCATTGTACTGGATGTGTCAGGGGTCGCTCTATTGGCAGAAGGTGAAAATGGAGCAGGATTGTTAACATTAGCAACTGGATTATCGAAAAATGTTAGAGGTGTAACAGGTGTAAAAAAGGCAGGAGATAAAATTACAGAGCATCAAAATATTGCTGCAGTGCATCCTCAGAATGTTCAACAAGCATAACCCATAACAAAACCTGGGAGTGTCCATATATGTCTTTTTTCTATTAGCCGAAATCCAACGGAATATGTGAATGTTCTCTTGCAAACTGACCATTGGCTGGTGCCCAGTTTCTCGGCGCAAAATAATTAACGTGATCATCGGGGTGAACGCTGACCAATGGCTCAGATAAAAGCCATTTGTAACTCCCTGTAACTCCCCCAAAAAATGAAACAGTTCATAAGTAGAATTTTCCATTAACTAAAATAGGAAAATTTACGATGAGAAAAAGTAAGTTCACCGAAACTCAAATTGTCAGCATGATCAAAGAAGCTGAATCAGGTATTCCAGTGCCTGAAATTTGCCGTAAACATGGCATAGGCCAAAGCACATTTTACAAATGGCGCTCAAAATATGGTGGTATGGAAGCATCTGATGTTAAACGCCTTAAAGAACTTGAAGAAGAAAATCGTAAGCTAAAAGATATGTTTGCAACGCTGAGCTTAAAGCACTCGATGCTTGAGGATATCATTGCAAAAAAGCTGTAAAGACAAGTAGACGCAGAGCTTGGGTTGAGCATTTGAGAACTCAATTTAACGTCAGCGTCGCATTTGCTTGTGAAGTGGCTGGATTAAGCCGCTCAGTTTTTTATTACAAACATAAACGGCCATCAGATGATGAAGTTATCGACGCATTGCTAGCATTGATCGAACGTCACCAAAGGTGGGGGCTGCCCAAACTATTTAAAAGGCTTCGCAACAAGGGTAAACCTTGGAATAAGAAGCGTGTTGAACGTGTTTACAACATGCTTAAACTCAACTTAAGACGTAAAGGAAAACGCCGTGTACCAACGAGAACGCCAGAACCATTAAGTGCCCCACTGCAACATAATGAATCTTGGTCAATGGACTTTATGAGTGATGCATTAAGCTATGGACATCGGTTCAGAACATTGAATGTACTCGATGACTTCAATCGACAAGCATTAGCGATTGAAGTTGATACCAGTTTAACGGCTGAGAGAGTAATTAGGACACTAAAGCAGATCATTGCTTGGCGCGGCAAACCAAAACAAATTAGGGTAGATAATGGCCCAGAGTTTACTTCCACTATGCTTGAAACGTGGGCGATGGAAAACAGTATTAAGCTAGAGTTTATAAAACCTGGTAGCCCTTATCAAAATGGCTTTGTGGAAAGGTTTAACCGAAGTTACCGTGAAGAAGTGCTAGATTTATACTTGTTTGAGTCACTACAAGAAGTACGTGAAATCACAGATGAATGGTTAGATATTTATAATTATGAACGACCCCATGATTCACTTGGTGATATGACACCAATTAGTTATCTTGAGGCTGCATAAAATTCTACAAAAGAGCTGTACTAAATTGGGTGGAGTTACAATAGTGTCACTTAGTTTGCGACTAGAACTCTGTATCGCTCACAAAAAATATTGCTTACCATGATGTACAGGTGTCCCTATTTAAAGGGCACTAACGGACTTAACATAGCATTATTAAAAGTCGAGGACGTAGAGCATTATCTACTAGGTCGCTTAATGCGCCTCAACGGCAACGTGATTTACGTCCCCCGAAAAACCTCATGATAGCCATAGTAATCTACATCGTTTTTAACGATTGAAAAAAAGACACCCACTCTAATTTGACCAATCCAAACCCCTTGCCTATCTTTAAATAACCAGCCCAAAAGATAGGCAAACTCTCATGGCTATTGCACGTAAAAGACAAGTTAGTTTAAGTGACACAAAATATTATCACTGAAAAAAAAGACATATATGGACACTCCCGGTATGTCAAACAAAATAACTCTGGCGGGGTAGAATAAACTACCTCGTTTTTTCATTTCGTCGCTGCCACTGTTTGACGTTTGACCCATTTGCAATAAAGCGTTGCTCTGACATATATCCGGGCTTAACTGTTATTTCAGTGCCCCTAATGAGCTTCGAGCCTATACACCCTAATTTGAATACACCCAAGCGGTTTATATACCGTGCCTTTGCCGGGTTTTGTATAGGCAGGCTAGGCCTTTTTTCATCTAACTGTAGCGAACAATGATAGGCGATTGGCAAGTACTCTCAACACCCACTCGGGTTAAGTCACCCTTGTCTTTTACGAGCTGCTTGCCAATCTAACTTGGTGTTTAAACATTACCTTGAACCTGGTTGCATGAACGTATGGGGCGGTAATATTCATTTTTTTGAAGTAATATCCACATTAATCTTGCCAGACGATGCGCCATTGCAACCGCAGCTTTATTCACACCACGCCTTTGCTTGATGGCAGTGACCCATAGGTTCAGGTCATCGTCTTTTTTATGCGCGTGGTTCACAACCGTTCGAGCACCATGAATAAGTTGTTTTCTGAGGTACCCATCTCCACGTTTAGTAATTGTGCCCAAACGATTTGTTTCACCAGACGCATATTGCCTAGGCGTAAGGCCAAGCCAGACGCTAAAGTCTTTCGCACTTTTAAATGCTTGCCCTTTATCGATACTAGCGCTAAACGCGGAGGCAATGATAGGGCCAATCCCAGGAATTGATTGCATAATTTCTGCACTGGTGTTGTGGGTATTAGTTTGTTGAAACAAGGTATCCATTAGTTTAATTTTTTTATCATAGTTTTCTAACTCTTGTTGTACTTCTAACAACATGAGGCGAATAACAGGTTGAACATCTTGTGATAAAAGTTCATGGATATGCTTTTTGAATACAGAGTATGCTTTGGGAATGTGAAACCCAAATTCGAGGAGTAAACTTCGAGTTTGATTTATACAGGCAGTACGAGTACTGAGTAGCCTTTCTCGTATTCTATGTAGACAAAGCACAGCTTGTTGCTGTTCACTTTTAATGGGAACAAAGCGAATGTTAGGCCTTCTACTTGCTTCATATATTGCCAAACAATCATTTTTATCATTTTTGTTACCACGTACAAATGGGGTGACATGTTGTGCAGGGATTAAATTAACTTGATGACCAGAATTTAAACATGCTCTGCCCCAGTAGTGAGAGGATGAACAAGCTTCCATAACGACTTCACAAGGCGGTAAATTAAGGATTATTTCATGGAGTTTTACTCTAGAAACCCGCTTTGAGAAACAAGGTTTTCCGTGTTCATCAATTCCAAGAAGTTGAAAGACATTTTTTGCTAAATCGATGCTTAATATACTAACGTTATTCATGATGGATGCTCCTACTAACTATCGTTAAAAACACACCTTTAGTTTGGCGCATTGACGCCGATTTGGGAGTGTCCATCTCATCACCCACTTTAATTTGACCATTTAAATCCCTTGCCTATCTTTAAATAACCAGCTCAAAAGATAGGCAACCTTTCATGGCTATTGCACGTAAAAGAAAAGTTAGTTTAAGTGACACAAAATATTACCACTGTATTTCTCGCTGTGTTCGCCGTGCCTTTTTATGTGGTAAAGACACCTTTACAGGTCAAAGCTATGAACACCGCCGGCAATGGGTAGAAGATAAATTACTAGCCCTTACAAAAGTGTTTTGCATTGATGTATGTGCCTATGCAGTAATGAGTAACCAGCAAAACATCGGGAATGTTTTACAACAGCGTTAGCTGATCCGAAGGACGAAAGGCAGGATGCCTGAAGTATACCCATGTGGTGTTGTTTGTGGATGATAAAAAAGCGCAACGCTTAAGTGATAAAGCGGTGATTATTCGTTGGCATAAACTGTTTAAAGGTACTTTGCTGACACAAAAATACCTACAAGGGGAGAAGCTCGATAAAGCCCAACAACTTTTTTTAAAGCAAACCATTGAGCAATATCGAACGCGTTTGGCGGACATCAGCTGGTTTATGCGCATACTCAACGAAGACATTGCCCGTAAAGCCAACCGAGAAGATAAATGCACTGGGCGCTTTTGGGAAGGGCGTTTTAAATCTCAAGCACTGTTGGATGAAGCCGCCCTTGCAGCCTGTATGGCCTATGTGGATTTAAACCCCATACGCGCGAACATGGCGAAAACCCCAGAAGAGTCACACCACACCAGCATACAAAAGCGCATTAACAGTGCACAAGAAGGTAAACAACCCAAACAATTAATACGCTTTGCAGGCAGCCCCAGAAAACACATGCCCAAAGGCGTTCCTTTTGAGTTAAAAAGCTACTTAGAGCTGGTTGAACTCACTGGCCGTTGTATGCGTGAAGACAAAAAAGGGCATATAGCGCATCATCACCTACCGATATTAGAGCGACTTAATATTGCCCCCGAAAACTGGCTAACGCTCACCACACAATTTAGCAAAGTATTCAAAGGTGCCGTAGGGCGAACTAATACCCTTAATAATTATTGTGAACACCTGGCAATAAAACGCAGAATTAGTGTAAGTAATTGCGAGCGATTACTGGCTTAACACTAAGTTCAACTCTACCTAAAAAGCACCATGCGAGCCTTCGTAGGAACACACCTTTCTCAAATACAGTAAAAATCAAAACTTACGGCTTAGTGAGAAATATTCTGGGTAAAAACACCGCATCATTTAAAAATAACCTCAAGATGAGTCATAAGTCTTTATTCATAATGATGTTTAAGTTATATAAATTAGTTTGGTGCCTTTTTATTTCAGCTGAACAATTTAAACTCGATGGAATGACAAAAGTGTTTCGTAATCGAATAATGGATATCCGCTGGTTCATGCGAGTACTCAACGAGGCTATTGCGCGTAAAGCTAATTTTGAAGATAACTGCACTCGCCGCTTGTTTGGTATACGTTGATTTAAATCCAATACGAGCAAAAATCGAAAATCCTCCCGAAGAATCAGATTTCACGATCATTAAAAGGCGCATCAAGCTATTACAGGAACAATCAATTTAGAATGGGCAATCAATTTAGAATCGGTGTCTTTTTTTCTTTGTGTCTTGAACGAAGTACCCAAAAAACAAAAGCGAGTTCAGGTGCAGCCCATTGACTGGTATAAAGATAACGATAGGATCGACAAAAAACGGGCCATGGCTGTCGCCTATTTAGGGGTCAATAAACATGAGTGACGTCGCCAAAGCATTTGGGGGGCACTACACCACTGTCAGCTCCGCAGTTGCACAATGTAAGACCTGACCCTACCCCATCTTTGTACCCTACCTTTGGGATTCACTACGCCACTCTTAGCCATGCAGTTACAAAGTGCAAGACCTGACCTAACTACGTGTAATTCGATGTAATAGATGATTTACGTTATGGCTGCTAGTTTGAGTACTGTGTGTGAATTCAACATTCACTGATCAGATAGATGTTACTTTAAATTAATTTGCTAAAGGAATTAAAAAATGTGCACCGATTTTTCAATCAAAGGGTTAACTCTTGATCCAAATAAAAGTATTCCTGTCATTGGCCGCTCAATGGAGCTGGGCCCAAACTTAAAATCTCAAATATTTTTTAGGCCAAAAAATCATGAATATAAGCAATTAATAGCGAAGTCTTTAGATACATTAACAGAGGATACAGCGAGAGAAGATTTTATTCTGCGCTGCGATATTAATATGATCACTCCTTTACTGTTAACTTGGCAGGGTAAGTATGACTTTATTTCTCTAAATGGCTTTAAGACCTCTATCAGTAACGTACTGGATAAAGAAAGTGATCCGAATGCGAACATCGCAACCAATGGGATGAACAACGAGGGCCTGACAACTGGAACCATGGTGTTCGCGCAATCAAAATATCAAAACCCGCTCGATGAGCATAATAACCCAATAGCTGCAAAAGGGGTCATCTATTACCCAAGTCTTACCACGTGGATTTTATCAACTTGTGCAACTTGCCAAGACGTCATTGATGGTTTGCAATATGGCCAACTCAAAGTAAATAAACACGGTTCAAAACTTAAAGAGAGCAAGGTAAAAAATAAAGACAAAATAGTGGTGGCTAACCCTTTTGAACCGAGCTCAGTGCCAAGTGCTATGAATTTTCATTTCCCCGTCCATGATGCACTCGGCAATAGTATTGTATTAGAGTACGTGGAAGGTCAATTGCAAATCACCGATCTAAACCCGATTGGCGTATTAACGAATGACCCTATAATCAGTTGGCAACAGGAAAACGTAATTAATAACTATGTCAATGTGGTGCCGTTTAACTTTCAAAATAACGAGGGTTACCCAGACGTGCCCAGTGTTGATGCATCGCAACGCGCCGCCTATAAATTTCAAAGCTTTTCACATGCGCAAGGCACTGGTTTTTCAGGGTTACCGGGTAGCTCGACGCCAGTGGATCGCTTTGTACGAGCCGCTATGATGAGTAACTTTGCATTTCCTGTTTTTCAACTTACGGAGCTCAGTGAGGTTGATAATGCGAATACATTTAAACAACATGCTCGTGATTATGCTCAAGCATACAATGAAAGACTGCCAATTGAAGCAGACATTGAAGTGGGTATTACTGACGCGACAACACTCGCATTTCATATTTTGAATACGGTTGATATCCCATTGGGCACGAGCCGAGACTCACAGGGAAAAAATGTCCATGATTACACGCAATGGGTAACTGTTTCTGACTTAGTGAATAAAACCTTTTCTGTACGTATGTATCAATCAACTCAGGTATTTGAATTTAAATTAGAAGATATTCAATTTGAAGGCTTAGAGGCACATGTTCATTCACTTGATATCACCATTAAATCTGTAGATTTAACCGATGTTGTCAATCAGCATTCTTCGTTCGGCAAACAGTCTCAACAACAGACCGCTTAAACCATCATAACCAGGGTCTCTAGTTCAGACTAGCCCTAGCGGCGCGGTCTGGTCTTGCTTCAAGTACAAGACCACGCTCCGCCGCGCTATCTATAGCGTGCCAACGTGCCATCTATCAGCTTAAGGCATTCATTTATATCCCCGACCATCCAGCGGCCAAACTTTCCGCCGGGTTTGATATTGTGCAAGCCTCGATTGGTATACCACTGGAGCAGTTCAGCCTGTTTTGGCCTGCCGTCATATCCTGAGGACTCTGCGATTAAACGCACGATATCACACCCAGCTGCCTTGCCTATTTCCATGACGTGTTTCATTAACTTCACCCCTGTACCTTTTTTCAGCTTGTTAGATACTAGGTCGGTGATCTCCAGTATTTTTGCGCCTTGATAATTAAACATCTTATATTTTAGTTTTCCTTCTTTAATACACAGGTCCTTGCCATCTCCGGTGAGCTCGCGCGATAAGGTCTTGGCGTACTTGTCGTATTTATGCTCTGCTTTTTGTAATACGCCCTTTACTTGGGCACTGCCTCTTTGCTGCGAAACACGCCCTATGATGAGTCGGTGATTATGGCGTTTATCATTTTTTATCTGTGCGTACATATCGCATACCTTATTTAGTAAAAGCGGTAACTCATTTAACCTGTATCTGTTAGCAAATATGCATGGGCTCACGGATGTTTTTATGTTGGCAAATGGCAAACCACGCACTTGTGAGGTCACCAAAACACACTTATCTAGGGTGATAATTTATCAGGTGTGTTTACTATAAATTTTCTGAGGTGATAGCAATTGGTATTAAAACCCAGTTAATTGGTATTTTATCGGATTATGGCTCAGAGGCTGGTTGAAAAGTGCTGCACAAACCAATATAACGCGATCATCTAGCAACACATAAAGCCATAGAAAGAGAGGCCAGTGTAATGACTATTTTTTTTAGTAGGCCTCAAATTTAGGTAAATCAATTAGCCGAAAACCAATGGAATATGTGAATGCTCTCTTGCAAACGGACCATTGGCTGGTGCCCAGTTTCTCGGCGCAAAATAATTAACGTGATCAACGGGATGAACGCTGACCAACGGCTCAGATAAAAGCCATTGATTGCCATTTCGTATGCGCACAACCCAGCCTGCGCCCCCAACATGGCCTGCTTGAGCGCCTGCATCAGCTTCATGCCCGTGAACATGCCAATCCCCCCATTCAAATCTAAAGCCTCTTTGTGCTCTTGGCCCAATATCAAAAGTATTTTGTAACCCCGCGGGTATTACCGCCATTAACTGATCCGCATCGATTCTGCCACCATGCAGTAAATTCTGAAAATCAGCTCTAGTGGGGTTTGGTGCACCTATTGGCACCCAGTGATCTAGACCAAACAAACCTGCAAGCCCTTCCATTCTTTGCATAGTTTTGCGTTCGGTATTTTGCTTTTTGTTGGAAAAATGCATACTCGGGCTCAATACATTCCTTTTTGATTTATCTACATGTACATACATATTTCAAACCTTTGTTAAGTAGGCTTTACTGTTTGCAAAGCGTTGAAACCGTCCAGTCAATAATTTAGAGCGCCTTGATAGTTTCATCTTGGTAAAAACAGGTCTATTTTTGGTGGTTTTTACGGTTTAAAAAACAAAAACGCCTGCCTTTTTATTGTGCAGCCACTTTGATTAATGGTTTTTGAGAGTCTCATAAACATAGAAAATACCAAGCCCAACAATAAATTACCGATTAAGTTACTCATAACTCAACCTGCAAAAAAACTGAATAGGATAAGTTATGAATACAATACATTCACCACCTAATACCAATGACGCCGAGCAAACCGACTTGGACAATTCGGAACAATATCAAGCCGCCATAGCACTTCAACCTGAAAAGGCACAACCTCAGGCTGCGGCTAGTCTTAACATTTTCACCACACAAAAAACCACTGCACTGGCATTAATTGCCAAGTTACTGGCTTGCTTCCCCGGATTTACGAACCCACAACGAGATGATGTGATCATCGCAAATCGTATTTTAAACTTTGGCTTGGATGAACTGAAAACGTCAGATCTGCCGATTGCCAAAGAAGCGATGGATTCTGCGCGAAGCTTTTATAGCAAATATGCCAGTCTGCTGGGGCTTGCCGTTGGCGGTACAATTAGCGCAGGTGTTGAGTGGCTGCAACATACCTACCCAGAATATCAGGCAATTCGGGCGGCACATGTTGGCAGTGGCGTGATCGCCAGCTGGATAGTACACAATATTATGGGTGAATATGAAAGGCGTTTACATCAACTTAAAGAACACCTTAATTAACTCAAGGTACAGCGCTTGTCTGACGCTAAGGCCGCACAACAAGGATAGCTGCACAATTCGGCCGTCCTTGTGATCCCCCCACCAAAAACCACAACAAACAAAATGCTATAAAAAGCCAACCTCTATTAAGTAAGTAAGTGAGTGAGTACTTGCGATAGTGTAATTGCTTGTAATACTAAATATCTACTCACTGAGCTAGATTTTTAGACGATAACGTATTCCCCCTTGTGATGATTAAAAATCACCTTAAGCCAAAGGGGCATTTAATCCTCAGCATGCTGAGCATCGTTACTTTTACCAAGTCAGGTAGGTCGGGTGTAGCTAAGCTAATTACGTAACCTCATTTTCAGTCAAATAGATATAAGGAACTATGATGTCTAAAACCATTACCTATTATAACTCGGGCGCGATCCCGCTCATTAATGCCAGCGAACTGCCATATGATGTGGTGAATCTGGCATTCCTGTCTTCTTCGTCTAGCAACCCGTTCAATTTAGTATTAAGTGGTGCCATCGCTGCAACGGACTCTAGCTTTACAAATAGTACCATTGAGGCCATAAAAGTAATGCAACACAAGGGGCAAAAAATATTGATCTCATTTGGTGGCGGCACTATGGATTCCAACGCTTATCGTGCGTTGTCAGAGGACACGGCCAAGCTGGCTGACTCGCTGGCAAGCTTTGTGAAAAATAATGAGTTAGATGGCGTGGATATAGATTATGAAGATACCCCCGCGTTCACAGGTCAAGCGGGATACAACGGTGCACAATTCTTGGTCTCATTGACTCAGGAGCTCAGAAAACGACTCCCAAGTCCTGACTACATCATTTCTCATGCACCTCAACCTCCTTATTTGGAGCAAGGCGGATACATGGCAGGTTACGTTGAAGTGGTACAGCAGGCGGGGCAAGAGATTGACTGGTTAAATGTGCAGTTTTACAACAACCCACCTTGGAGCGCCAACCCTGACCAAATTGTTAGCTCATATTTGAATTATACAAAGCTACCTAATATGTCTCCAGAGAAGGTTATTGCTGGCTTTCCTGTCACACAGAACGATGCAGGTTCTGGGTACATGCCAGTACAAACAATCATTAATGAAGTGATTAAACCTATCCAACAACAATCAAGCCTTGGCGGCATTATGAATTGGCAGTTCTCAAGTGACCACAATGGTGACTGGATCAAAGCCATTGCACAATCGCTGAATAGCTAAACCAACACCTGATTTGCTTGGAATAGGCCGCTTTTGGTGGCCTATTTTGCGACAAGGCTCTATAAGGATTATAGAATGCTCCATTAAAGTAGAATATACCAATTTAAGCCCCACTTTTACCAAGTTGGTAAAAAACCCCTCTTTTATAGTTAGTTCAACCAATTTATTTGGTTTTACCTGCAGAACAACAATATTCAAAAAAAGAGGATTTTATTATGAGCACCGAAAAAAATGATCAAGGTACACCAGAAACCCCCAGCTTAGTCAAAATAGTTAATCCACCAGCGCCACAGTTAACTTATTCTGAGGTTGCACACCCTCACGCAAAAGGGATTATATACAATGGTACAATGAAACCGAGCATTGCAGATAATTACAAAAGCGAAGGTTATAACTTTTGTATACGCAGTCTTAACGCACCAACAACGCAATCGTCCCCAACTGCCAAAGGTTCTGGGCCGATCACAATACCGCTGACGGCGCAAGAAACCAATCGAATCACCGGTGCAAATGACAAACATGGATACGGGCTTGCTTTGATGCCTTTATACCATCAAGACGCAAGTAAAATTGGTACTGGCACTGGACAAACAGCTCCATCTGATATCACTACCAGTGTACTTAACCTACTCAGTGAAGCGGCCATTCCAATCGGCACGACTGTCTGGTTACAATTAACAAGCACGGAGAGTGGTTCGGGTTCAGACCAAATTCAGGCTGTAGAACAGCAGATTTTTCAATCGGGTTACTCTGTGGGAATACTAGGCGACGAAGTGCAGCAACAACAGCAAACAAATGGCCGAGTACTGGAGTCTACGTATACACCGTTCGGGCAATCTAGCAGCAACACCCAAATACGCACTATTGCCATTGGTGACAACGCTGGCTCATACCCGATTTATTGGGCTATTCAATAATACTTTCTTTCATATATGAGCAGGCAAGCCTATCAGACCTGCTCTTAACTTAGAGTATCCATTATGCATACTGTACTCAAATATACCGTTCAACCAGGCGACACCCTTGCACTGATCACGATTTCAATTAGAGCCAGTGCGGGGGTTAAAGCCAAAGAGGTTATCAAGGCAAATCCCCACGTGAACGTCGCGCTTTTATCAGCGCACACTTTACTCAAAATACCCTATTGTTGCGCGGGTGGGCATTTTATGTACCAAACACGTACCGGCGATTCGGTCACCTCAATTTGTGAGGGATTAGCCAATGCTGCATCACTTACAGTAATCGACTTAATTAATCACAATTACGCCATAAGCAAACACAAGGCGTCATTAGATCTGAGTAAGTTAAAGAACGACCAAGTTTTATCAATCCCCTACTCACCAGCGTTACATGTTGTAACAGCCATACCATGATATACCAATAAACACCGCGTCTTTGCCAAGAGAAACACCCCGTTTTTTTATACGCTATGTCTATCGTCTGTGATATGACTTATAAGGACACACCTATGTGGCAAATCCATACAGGCCATTCAAGGTCTCAGACCAGTCAAAAAACATGCGCGTTTTCACATAATGCGCGTGATTTAACGCAAGAATGTAGCTGGTTAAAACAACTGCTCCACACGCGCATCAAGCATTACTTTGAGCAAAGTGAGCACACAACGCAATGGCATATTACTGAGCCGCCAGAATTTACGTCTGTGCAGTCTCCCTATGGACACTTCATTGTATCTAATAAACTTAGCACCTTAGAGCGACTCCTGATCATTTTGGCATTAACCCCTGTGATCACTCCCTCCCTCTTTGATGTGCTATTAAGTATAAATGAACAAACAAACCGCCCTTTTACTGAGTTTGGTATGGTTGAGCGTGACGCAACCCTATACGCAAGTGCTGCCACAGCAGCGTTTATTCTGGGTGGAGATGATATAATGACCCAGTGCCATGTATTAAAAACGTTACATACAAGCCCGTTGTTAAAGCGGGTTTTATTACACCATACCGATGGGCACGCCCCCAGCCTATTAAGTGCCCCATTGGCCTTAACCGCTGAGTATGTGCAAACACTGACCACCGCCACGGCGTATACCCCTGAGTCAGACAGCACCTTTGCTGCATCACCTGTGAAATCAAATATGACGTGGCAAGACCTTGTTTTACCTACGTCAATTCAAACCCAATTAGACGACATCATTCAATGGGTAAAGCATGGAGAAGCGCTTATCACAGAATGGCAAATAGGCAAACAACTGCGCCCTGGGTATCGCGCTTTATTTTATGGCCCACCCGGCACAGGAAAAACGCTCACAGCCAGCGTGCTTGGGCAAGCGGTCGACATGGCAGTTTATAAAATCGATTTATCGATGGTGACTTCAAAATACATTGGTGAAACAGAAAAAAACTTAGAAAAGGTGTTTAGTTTGGCAGAACACCGCCGTTGGATATTGTTTTTTGATGAAGCCGACGCGTTATTTGGTAAACGGCAAACATCAAACTCTGCCAATGACCAATTTGCCAATCAAAATGTGGCGTATTTACTACAACGTATCGAGCGCTTTAATGGCATTGTCATTTTGGCGTCTAACTTTAAAGACAATATTGATAATGCCTTTTTTAGACGCTTTGAATCAATTGTGCACTTTGAATCACCCAAGCCCGCACAGCGTTTAAGCATGTGGCAAAATGGATTTTGCGAAAAAACCCGACTTTCTCCAGACATTAACTTTCAGCAACTGGCCGATCAACACCCATTAAGTGGCGCTGATATTGTTAATGTCATTCGATGTGTGTCGCTGAAGTTACTATCACAAGGCCGATCTGAAGTGCACCTTCGTGACATACACGATGCCATCGCCCAGATCCAAGTTAATCATACCCAACCCCGATGGTAAGACAAAGTACGCTTAATCGTAACTTTTACCAAGTTGGTAAAAACCATCAGTTCTATAATGACTAAATCCTACTGAGGTTGGAAATGCCAACACTAAGTAACCTCGATTGGTATTGTTCGCTGTATCGGTTGAGGTTATACCCAAGACATTAAATACAAGGTCAGAAGGTGCACACGTAAATGGCATGATCACACGGCAAAAAAATTCACTATGTCATTATTTAACAAAGATAATTTTTAGCGCTATTTACGCACCTCTTAGCTCACTCACATGACCTTGGAGTTAATAAAACGGGGATGACTTATTGTTGGTGGATTGGACATTAATCAAATGAATAGCAGAGGTAACATGGCTAATTTTGGCGTGTTACCTCTTTTGAATCATTAAGCTTACCTGTGTTTAACTGTGAAAAATAACGATTTAAAAACACGTTATTTACCATCTAATCGGTAAGTTCATCCAAAACTTATCATCATAATTTCTCTACTATTATTCCTGAATTTTAACGTAACCACATATTATAATTAAGGAACAAACTATGGCATTTCCAACCTCAGTTAATGATCAAATCACCGACGCTGTTACACAAGCCAATGTGAAAGTGCTAGGTGATGCACCTGCTATGTCAATGGGCAATCTATTTCAAGCCACATCTCAAGCGCTTGCGAATGCAGCGCATAATGCTACCACTGCGCAACAACAAATGGCCATCACAGGCCAAGCTGCAACCACTATGGGTGTAACGACGTTATATTCAATCGACACAGCCAGTACAGGCGAAGCGACTAAAACCATACTAGGTGCGGGTTAATTTTTAGACATTCCATATGCCTCTCCCTGACATTTTAGATAGTAATAACACACCAAATGCACTGACCTAGGTCGGTGCTTTGGCTCAATTAATAAGGTGAAAAAATGAGTGATAAAGATGCTGATGAAGCCACTGAAAGCCACATCGAACAACAAAACACAGCCTTTGACTTGGATACTGACAAGATAAACACAAAAACGAGCGAAGCGATAAATATAACTGCGCAAGCAACACCAATTGTCCAAACGTCTGAGACTGACAATGAAACAATCGAAAATCTTGAACCCATAATTCAACGCCGGCACTCAGATCTTATCTACGCACTTGGCACAATAAAAGTACGTTTTCCTAACAAAGGAATAAAGAAACAGTTTTTAAGCGCTGCCCGCACCCTTGGCGTTAATGAACAAGACTATTATGGGGTCTTTACTAATAATAATGCCAACACTGATCGTGACAAATATTTATATCTAGCCGAACAAGTGCAATGGGTACTCTCAATAAAAGCGCATTATCAGTATTCACTCGTACCGGCAACACAGCAAATATTAGCTTCATTCATCGCATCACTTAAAGCACCTAGTGATACATTAGAGAGTGTATATAGTTGTGTGATTGGCACCAGTTATGTAAGTGAAAATAATCTGAACCTGCCGGAAGTTGTTTGTGAACAAGTTTACTCTCAGACCTTGGATGAATTACACCGTACTATTAAAGAAGTGTCATCGGCGCAAACCACCGCGATCCAAGATGTCATTAAAGAGTTAGAGGTTACGCCAAACATGGGGGTGACTCCCTTCGATAGAGCCCGTAACTTTGTGGCATTTCGCTACCCTGATATGTATGAACATACCCATAAAATGCAAACAGGATCAAACACCATACAAAGTGCATCATTGTTACGTATTGACATGACTATGTTTGATTCTGTGTCAAGCCACTCTATTGTCGACATAACATTCGTCTATCAAGAGAACAGTTCAGACAAGCTGCATTATTATTATTGCCGGATAGATGTAACGGGACTGTTCCCTTTTATTAATACTGCTATCCAAGCGTTCACGCCTGTACAGCCTTTGTTATGAACAGGGTTCTTTGAGGATCAAGAAAATGAATTTATCAGATAAAACGCACAATGCAGCTAAACCAGACGTGGCCGACACAATTAACCCTACTAAAGAAACACTGCAATGTAAGCACAAACAACCCGATGAACACGTGTATGCAATAGGCTATGTTAAACCATATTTTGCAACAATAGATTTAGAGAAACAGTACGAGGCTGCAGCAGAATTTACCAAGCAGTCTGCTACGAGTTTTGATCACGTTTTTAACTATGTAACATCGCCTCATGAGCAGCCAAATCTTCGTATTCGCCCTTTTTTGTACCTCGCACAACAGGCAACTTGGGTATTTACCATTAATAATGTTGATACATATACGTTATTGCCAAGAACACTCACACAATTAAATGCGTTGATCCAAGCGTCGACTAAACACGAGGTTATTTTAGTCGGGTTAGCCGAGCACATGTCTGTGGGTGGTAGCTATGGTTCCAAAGCGCTCCCAGGCGTTCTGGTCGAGCATATAATTGATACTGTGGACGGTACAAAAAGCGCCCCCAATAAACCCAAAGAAGGTGCGTTAGCGCAATTAAAGCCCAATATTGGGCTATCTACTTTAGAACGCGCCAGCAACTACTTAGTCACGCATTTTGATCAAATCAATATTAATCAAGCGCACAATGAAATCATTGACTGCGTTAATGCCGTGCATTTTCAACATATGCCCTCTCACGAAGACCGTTCCATTATTGAAGTTATTTTATCCGACCCAAATGACACCCGGTTTGCTTGTAATATTGATGTGACAAATGCCTACCCTTTTGTGTCGTCTAAGCTCGCCCCCTTTGCCAAAAGCAGCTAGGAGTTACTTATGTATCACAAGAATAAATCAGCATATCAACGCGTTGAAAAACCCATGGTGTTACAACGTGCACTCACCGAAAAAATTGAATTTGAGACGCAACCAATGAGTCGCCACTATGTCTATTGCGTAGGCAATATCAATGCTAAATTCCCCACGTTAAATTTAGAAAAAGAACTAAACCAGAACAGCATCATGTCATCAAGCCCATTACCTATGCTTGAAAACGTGAATGATAATATTGCATTAGAACGCTTAAATCGAAACACCCAACTGTATCAAGTACTGTTTAAAAGTCTCAGTCAACCGCAGAATAACTATATCGCACGTGCGATGGATTGGGTGCTAGATAACCGCTTTAATGAACAACAATATAAACTTATTCTTACTAATGATGAATTACTTACGCAGTGTATTTCAGCACTGGGCCGTAACGAATCGTCTACTGATGGGCAAGTTGTCGTTATTGGCGTAACCTCTGGCGAAGGCGAGATGCACGTAACTGCTATTATGCCGACGGCGGTAATGCCCTATGGCCAAGTGTGTCATGGTGACAAAAGCACGAATGCACATTTCACGCAACTTGTTCAGGAAATTACTGCTCTCGATAGTTCAGCGGGGTGTACCGATGGAGCTCGCGCACTGAATTTTGTGTTGTATAACACGGTTGACCTATATAATCATTCTTACAGCTTGTACTACAACTCAAGTGCAGATGGCCCAAATCCAAGTGGTTACCAGCTACTTGACGTAAACACTGACACATTAAGCACCGGTGATCGTATTGTCGTTAACGTCATTTTTAAATATCAAGGGATCAATACCGGCGCGCTGCAATATTGGTATTATCGTGTTGATGTAACCGGCGAGTATCCCTTTATTACATCTGCTTGGCAACAGTATTTACCCCATCATACTTTTTAATCTTTGCGACACTGGCAGCGCCTATCACAGTGCGCTAACACTGTAACCCTCCAGCTTATTTCTGCCCTAATAAAACAAAAAAAGCAGCGCTTAATGCGCTGCTTTAACTCGGGGGGAAATAAAACTTATGCCTATTGGCGGCAACTTGCAGTATCAAAGTCAACGATAATACTGGTGTTCGTCGCATCGCCATTTATTTTAAAGTACGACCAATGCTGAGTGCCTGCCGGAACATAGATACACTCAGTGTGTGTGCCACTGTTTGATGTCGCATCATAGTCTGACTCACTCGGCCAACCGCCATTTTTGTAGAATACTTCTAAGTTACCTTGTCCATGTGCAGTGGTAATTGCAACGCTCTGTGCAGCCGAAACGTCAGCAAGGCTTAACCAAAGCGTACCATTGCCTCCTAAACAACTGGCAGTGCCTGCTTCTAAGCGCCCACCCGTGATAGGCGATTGTGTCAAACACGCGTTTGATACTGCTGTCACTGGTGGGGGTGTCTCACCTGACTTAACCAAAATGGTATAATCTTCCACTTCACCATCCCCAATATTGCCGCACGCACTGTTTGCTGCGCTGCTATATTTCATTGCAACGCGCAGTATTAAAGACTGCCCGACTAATCCAGCAGGTACAGTCAATTGGCCACTGACAGCGCCTTTACCTGATACGCCTGTGAGTACCTTTTCATTTTCACTGAACGTGCCATCGTTATTGCTGTCTAGCCAAGCAACCCAATGCTCGGTATACGTACCTCCCGCTGTTAACGTCAGCGTATTATTACCTTCGGTCAGCTCAATGACTTTATTGGTAAAGTCTTGGTAACCAACCCCTTGAGACGGGTTCGTAAAGCTGCCAGATTGTACATTGGCAATCCATTCATAACGGGTATTACCAGACGCTTCGCAATAACTTGACTCACTCACTGTCACTTGTGCCGTTGAGGTGTTTGTCAGTCCTAAATTATCAGTCACAGTCAAAGTGGTGCTATAGTTGCCAGCTGCTGTATAAGTGTGGGTTGGGTTTGCACTGGTGCTTGTTTGTCCATCACCAAACGCCCATGCATAATCAGTAATTGTACCATCCGGGTCTGATGAGCCTGCACTGCTGAATACAATCGCTTTACCAAGCTCAACCGCGTAAGGTCCATTGGCATTCGCCACTGGCGCTTGATTACTGGTACTCACTGTCACATTGGCAGAGTCGGTTGCAGTGTTGCCGTCATTATCAGTGACTTGTAATGACGCATTATAACTTCCTGCTAATTGATAACGGTGTGTTGGGTTCGCAAGCGTCGATGTTGCTCCGTCACCAAACGCCCATAAGTATGACGTGATTGAGCCATCACTGTCATTTGATCCTGCGCTACTAAACGAAATATCTTCACCAATCAGCGCTGAGTAATCGCCATTCGCTTGTGCAATTGGCAAACCCGAACCGGCTTGGCGCTCGTAGTAGACCACCAATGAGGCACCGCTATATTCTAAAAATGGGTCAATCATAATATTAAGTGTGCCGCCCCCTGCACCAAATTCACAGTACTCACTTAAACGTGGCGCACTAAACGGCCCACAGTCATAAGTGGTTTTATCTGGTGTCGCATTCATACTCATATACGCATCTGGATCGCCTTGATACCCACCAGGCATAACAGCCACGGTGCGCACTGCATCTGCGGGGATTTGATACTGATAAGTTTTTACCGGTGCTCCTTTGGCTGACGCCAAATCTTTTACCTCAGTTAAAAATACTCGCTCACAACCATTACATAATGTGCTGTCTTGGGCGGTGATCACGCTTAATGTGGCATTCGAATATGCTGAAAATGCATCGACTGCTGCATGGTAAGTATCGGCGCTAGATGGCGCTGAGAGCGTCACCAGCTCAGGTGATCCTGCACTTCTGAACGAGATAAAGTCAGCATTCCAGTTATCACCGGTTTTAGTTGGCACAGTGCCTTTGGAGACATACATGTCTGGATCTTCATCATACCCATCAAGATAAAATGCTACCGCTTCGGTGCCTTCTGGAACGGTGAGTGCAAAGTTATCCACTTCGCCTTTTTGCGCTGATATATTGGTAAACGTTTGCACCGTTGTCCCTTGAGGTTTTGGGTCACCGCCTATGCCATCCCATGGGTGATCAGCGTTACTTGTTAGTTCCTCTAAGCCAACTGCAATCAAGTTATTATTTGACCAAAGTGTTGCACGGGCCGCACTGTGTAATGCCGCGGTCATACGTTTCACTTGATCTTGGGTATACATGGCATAGTTATCAGAGTAATGCATAAAGTTCTCTGTATTGGTAGCTTCACCTAAACAGTTTTGTGCATTATTTTGTAATATGCTGCTGCTCATTTGTGGTGTATCGCACGATCCATCTCCGGTGGCACTGCAAAAAGCTTGTGAGTGGACCGTACAGATCTCACCATCGAATGTATGCGGTAAATTTAGCCAATGACCAAATTCATGCGTAAGTACTGAACGGAAGTTTTCATTGGTATTTGCGCCTACATAATCGCCGTTATATACCACCCGCGCTAAGCCCGCATCTGACATACTCACTTGTGGGTACCACGCAACCCCCGAATTATTTGTTTTACCATCGGCATATAAGTCATGCTGGATGTAAATGTTCATGTATTTAAAGTTATCCCATGCATCTGCGGCTATTTGTGCATCGGCTTTCTCGCCATCGCCGTAGCCTGCCTTTTCAGCATGACGCACGATACCATTAGTGACATTGCCGCTGGGGTCTTTTTTTGCTAATACAAATTCAATATCTAGGTTTTCACGAATTGCCTGAAACTGGGCTGAAATGGGGCCATCATCCGTGATCAACCCTCTAAAGTCTTCATTGGTTTTATTTAAACCTTCAATGATTTTCTGCTCAGTTAAACAGTAGGTGCCAGTCTCACAATTGTATCTATCGCCGTAGACATGCACGACAACAGGAATGTAGTAGCGCCCAGCTACGCCATTGCCATTTAATGCAGCGTCATCTGATGCTTGTGCCATACGTTGTTGTATTTGACTCGTCAGACTGCTTGGGAGTAATGCTTCACGTGCATTTTCTTTTTGCAATAAGTCCCAGTTTTGCAAATTCGTATCTGTACCACAAATCTGCCCTGAACTCGCTTTATCGAATAAACTAGACTCAACTGATACACTGCTTTGCAATGGCATCACCTGATTTTTAAACGACTTAGACTCTACCATTTCACCGGCAAAGGCTGAAGCCGACGACATACCTGCCAGTAACATCATAAGGTCGCTTTTTTTATAATTATGCCTATGTATATTTTGCCTACTAAGGCTGCGTAAACCCTTAAAATTAAATAGCATCATTTTCTCCTGTGAATAACTTTACATGTTGTATCAGTGCCCTAAATTGGCAGTATGATGGTCATTTCAAGCTGCTACTTTTCACGTTTATATTCTCTAACCCTGACGAAAGAAAAGGCACCGTAAAAATAGACAAGTGACCTAAACAAACATGGCCAAAGGCCTGTTGCTTGCTTTTTAAGCTACAACACAACGTCAAATTTGTATACAATATAATTTATATTTTTACATTAAATATATTTTTTAGTGAATTTTTATTAACACTGCTTTGTATCAACAACCTTCGGTTTTAGCGAAGTTAGAAGGTCAATACAGGAGTTTTAACAAAGAGTATCCTCATTAAGGCAACACATTTCGTCTCTCGAAATTAATAAATAAGCAATTAAATTAAGGTTTTATACTTTGGTTAAACGATAATGATTAGCTCAAATGCCTCCATGGGTCATAATTCCATGTCATAGCGCGACGATTTGTCTTACCCAATATGATTTGACTAAGACCCATCATTGATTCAGTACTTGGCCATTTAATCAGGTTCAGTTAGTAAAGTGTGCACAATCCAGATAGTATTTGTTCATCATTAACACGCGTATGAAGACCTATGGCACTGACTTTACAACTTTTCCCAATTTGGGCTATTTTATTTTCAACAATCGCATTTGCATTTCCACAGTACTTTATTGGTCTCAAAGGCATGATAGTACCACTGCTGATGATGATCATGCTGACAATGGGTCTAACGTTAACCCTCAAAGATTTTTCCCGTGCCACACAAAACAAAAAAGCCATTCTCATTGGGGTTTTATTACAGTTTTCTGTCATGCCCATTTTGGCTTTTTTACTCGCAAAAGGGATGGAGTTTGATACCCCATCCTTAATTGGCATGGTATTGGTTGGCACAGTGGCTGGTGGCACAGCCAGTAATGTTTTATGCTACCTTGCAAAAGGCGATGTTGCGCTGTCTATCACTATGACAGCAATAAGTACCCTGCTAGGCGTGGCGCTCACGCCTTTATTAACCACACTCCTTATCGGTGAGCTGGTGGATATTCCGATGATGGATATGCTCATCAGTTTACTAAAAATCGTGCTATTACCGGTTGCTGTAGGCGTCATGTTGAATAGGTATTGCCATAAACTGATCACAAAGAGTCTGCCTGTACTACCATTGCTTTCTATGTTTGCGATAGTAGTGATCATTGCCGTAGTCGTAGCACTTAATCAAAGTAAGTTAGCCACTATTGGCCTATTTGTGATGCTTGCAGTCGTTTTACACAATGGTATAGGGTTGCTACTGGGTTATTTTATTTCTAAACGCTTGGGGTGCAGTGAGCAAGTTTGTCGAACGATAGCTTTTGAGGTGGGCATGCAAAACTCAGGGTTGGCAGTGGCGCTGGCGATGAAATTTTTTACGCCTAGTGCCGCCGTAGCAGGTTCACTCTTCTCAATATGGCATAATGTGAGTGGCTCAGTGCTTGCTAGCCATTGGCAAAAATCGCCCCCCTCAAATAACAAGAGCAACGAACTTAAGTAATAATAAATATAAAAGACTGTGTTCTATACACAGTCTTTCGTGTTCCTTCTATAGGTTAGTCATGTAAACACGTTTCTCCATAGATAGTTGCAGGGCAACTATAATCTGGGTTAGAGATTGGTCCACACCCCATAGCAGAAAAGCCACCTACTACCTTTACGGTCAATTCAACATTGATCTTTTGCTCACGTAGAGACAAGTTTTTTAACTTCTTTTTATTCAATTTAATCACGATATATTCCTTTTACATGTTGATATTTCATTAAATGCCTACCTAGGTAAGCCTGCAATAGGTTACCCCGTTAAGGTTAAAATACAATCAAGTATGCGCGAGAAATAGTAATATACCGTTATACGGCCTGGGGGCTCACACGCCTGTGTTTGTTTTCCAATGATAAATAGTTATTCGCACTGAGTGGTGCGCTGATGTAATACCCTTGCAACATGGCATTTTCGAAGCGTTTAATATATTCAAGCTGATATTGATTTTCTACCCCTTCAACAATCACAGTCAACTTATAGCGCTGTGCCGTTGCCATTATTTGTTCAAGTGATGCTGACGAGCTTCTTCTGTCCCGTACTTCACCAATATACGCTTTATCTACTTTTATGGTTTTATAATAGCCATTATTTAAAAGCTGATAACTCGGCTTATCATTTTCAAAGTTATCTATCGAAAACCGACACCCTAAATTTATGATTTTACGCATATTACTTTTTATGTACTCACTGTCAGTGAGGGAGTCATTCTTCTCCACCTCAAAAATAATGAAACCAGCAATCGCAGGGGCGCCTTTAAGTAGTAACTTTAAATGGCTATATAAATGCTCTGTGTTTAGTTCTTGTTTTGTAATATTAATATGGATTGGCGCTAGTTCTTTTGTCGTTTCTAACTGAACTTTGAGTAATGAGAAAACTTGGTTCAACACTATTTCCGTCATACCTTCTTGCAGACCAGGCTGACTCTTTAACATCGGTATGAAGGTTTTTGGGCCTAAATTTTTATTATTTTTCCAACGAACCAGCGCCTCATAACGCACCGGCTTATCTAAATCACAAGGTGTGTATATTGGCTGAAATACCAAATAGAAATCCTCTTGATTAAACGAGATACTGCTGGTGAGTTTACGTAAAACATGCTTTTTATACATTTCAGCTTTGTATAACTGTTCATTATGAAAAAATGTACCATCTTCACTCTCTAATGCATGTTCCATAGAATAAATTAGTCTGCGTTGCACCTTATCCATACCATAAATGGCGGAGTACCCAGTCAAGCTCAATGATGATATCGCATAATCAATAGGCACCATCGTGTTACTCACCGAAATTTGTTTCGGCAGGTTATCTAGTATTTCATGCTGCTTTTGCACCGCTTCTTGGCTGTTAGCACCACTGCCTTGTGTGACGAATGCCATCAGCATGTATTCATTATCGTACAGCGCTAAAGCAAACGGTTCACATGACTTACTGGTGGCATGAAATAACTCTGACAATGAATCTAGATGATCATCAACATCGTCAAAAACGGGTTGTTTACCCAGTTTAATAAGCGATATATGATACCGCGTAAACTTACGTTCAACTTTGAGCAACTTTTGCATAAATTGTCGATAGTTGGGAATATCACTATCACCATGATAAAACACTTTCTTACTTAATGCCGACTTAGCCTTTTTGATATCTCGAAGGGTTTTTAAGTCACCTTTGCGCAGTTGGCTAACGCGCACCAAAGCAATAAGACTTATTGCCGCTACACCAACTGCGAGTGCTAAAATAATATTATCCATTGCTAAGCCTGTTATACGAAAAGAAATTGTTCGCATTAGATAATAGAAAAGTGGACAAAATATGTATTTTTTACGGAAACAAACTAGGGCCATAGCCCCAGTGTTTGCAAAGTGTTAAAAAAACTGCTTTAAATAATCATTATGATGAATGAAATCGCCAATTGAGCTTTCAACCCACTCATTATCATAATATGTATTTAAATATCGCTCGCCGCTATCACAAATTAACGACACAATGGCCCCGGTTTCACCCGCTTTTTTCATTTGCTCAACACGATTTAACACGCCCCAAATATTAGTGCCAGAAGAAGGTCCAACCCTTCTCCCCAATTTACCATTTAGCCAGTGCATTGCAGCGATACTCGCCTGATCAGGGACCTTTAACATCTCATCCACAACTCCAGGGATAAAAGAAGGTTCGACTCTAGGACGGCCAATACCTTCAATTTTACTGCCGCAGTGGTGCGTTAAATCACTCTTTTTTGTTTTATAATAGTCGTAAAATACCGAGTGTTCAGGGTCAACCACCAACAACTGTGTATCATATTGCTGGAAGCGAATATAACGCCCAAGCGTTGCTGATGTTCCACCTGTGCCTGGACTCATCACTATCCACGAGGGAATAGTAAATGGCTCGTCAGCCATTTGTTTAAAAATACTTTCTGCTATGTTGTTGTTGCCACGCCAGTCGGTTGCGCGCTCGGCAAACGTAAACTGATCCATATAAAAGCCGTTCATTTTTGCAGCTAGTGCTTTCGATTCAGCATAGATTTGGTCTGTTTGTTCAACTAAATGGCACTGCCCGTTGTAGAACTCAATTTGGTTAATCTTTTCTTGTGCAGTTGACTTAGGTACAACAGCAATAAATGGCAAACCGAGGAGCTTAGCAAAATAAGCTTCTGAGACTGCGGTACTACCAGAAGACGACTCTATAATTGGGGTGTTTTCATGAATTTTACCATTACACAGTGCATATAAAAAAAGCGACCGAGCTAAACGATGCTTTAATGACCCTGTAGGGTGGGTACTTTCATCTTTTAAATAGACTAAAATATCCGGATGGCTCTTTAAATCCAGACGAATTAGATGTGTATCAGCAGATCGAGTGTAATCTGCCTCAATGGTTTTAATGGCCCAATTTATCCACGCGCGATTCATGATAAAGTTCCTGCTCAACTTAAGTAATACATATATCAAGACTGGCATCTTTTTGATGCCAGTGCAAAAACTCTGAACGAATTGCCACTTAAGCCAGTAGCTCTATTGATTGACTATGATGCAGCCTATTATGTGGATCAAGCTGGGTTTTTATACGCTGTAACCTTGGGTAGTTGTCTTTGTAATAAAGCGTTTGCCAATTAGGTAAATCAATATCAGGGGAATTCTTATAGCTGAAGGCAATAATACTAGCCAAATTCGGAAAACGGGTATTGACCATTATAGTGTAAAGCTGTTGGTGCAGGATAAAAAACCACCAATTACTATACTGCATATACACCACTTACAATATCAAGTTTCAACATTTGACGCACTGAGGAAAATATCAGCCACTCAACAAATACATTACAACGAGCTGAAACTACCTGCTTTTTTATCAAATAAAAAACTACAAGTTATCACTTTTTATGTACTGCCATTTCAACCAAAGTATCATCAAACCCTAACTTTTTATAAGCGCTCACGGCAGCGCGATTGCTAGAATATACATCAAGATAAAAGTCGTGGATATTCTTTACCTTTGCCCATTCAATCAAACGCTCAATAACCAATTTATTGATCCCTTTTCCCCTATATTGTGGCTCAACATACATGAACCCCAAATAACCATGCTTTTCATGAATTAATGACTGTTTCGAGTCTCTTATCTGTACGTAGCCTGTCGAGATGATTTCCCCTTCCAGCTCTACAATCAGCAGCAAACTGTCACCGCTAGTAATTAAAGCTGGTAAATCATAATACTTAGCACCTTCAATTTTTAGAGTTTGGTTAAATGGCCGCTCAGCAGTAATAATGGCCTGCTCTAACTCCTCTAACTTTGATAAATCAGCCTCTGTTGCAGCTCTATAAATCATATAGCATCCGTTTGTTTCTATTTAAGTACAAACTAAAATGTATCACCATAAAACCTAAAAATATATTATACCTTCAAAAAAAGCACCCGAAGGTGCTTTACATATCTAGATTGCAAACCGTACTCATGCAATTAAAATTTACCGATCACTTTTACAGCGTCAGTCACTTTGGCGCTGTCGATATAACCAATCCCCTGTGGGTTACTGGCCACAAAGTCAATCACAGCTTGATCGCTCGCGAGTGGGTCTGGTGGTGTCCCTTTTCCTGTAAAAATTAATTTAGACCAATAGGCTTTAAACTGACTACTCGATTTACCCACCACATTTTGCGTAAACTCTTTTGCCACAGCGGTGCCTTTTTGCCCAACGGCTTTTATTTTCCCACCATCCGCATATGACTTTGTTTTTCCCAAATATATTTTAGAAATAACGCCCTTATCTAACGCATTATTGTTATTAGGATTAACAATTACGGCAACCTCAGCACTGGTGTACGCAGAGACACACAATAAACAAATAGAAACTAGTTTTTTCATCATTTACTCCTTAAAAGACGAGGTCAATAGCAACAGCCAATACATCAATATCTTGATCAGTAACATCATCATTAAAGCGGCTCAGATCAATTTTGAATGCTGCGGACGGATGAAAATCATATCGAGCACCAACCGTTACAGTACTACTTTCTTGTTTAGCCCCTAAATATACCTGATTTGTTAGGTCTTTTAATAAAGGCGAATTTGCGTTTGTTGGGTCTAATGATACTGGGACCACGGTATTATTTGGGCCAGTTATAGAGACTGGTACGGTATTCAGTCGATTTGAATCATGCTCATCATCGTTACTTTCATAGGTAAGATGCAAGGTCCATTCGTCTAACCGATAGCCAATCGATGCATAGTATTGGGTTTGGTCAGGCAGTAAGCTGTCCGTCACTTCAATTTCTGTATATTCAGCATCGAACAAAAAACTATCGTAATCAACTGAGATACCAAGCCCAAAAAATGAGCCATCATCTTTATTTATCAGTAAATTATTTGCTTGATTGCTCAAACCATAACCATTCAGTGCTGCAGTAAGCCCAGTAACACTCGAGGCATTTATGCTGGTCTCAGCGACCAAATAAGCAGCCCGAGCACTAAACCAGTCATAACTGACTGTCCAATTCACTCCCATTAGATCATTGAGTTTAATATCTTCTGGCATTGCTCCTGCACCTGAAGGAACGGTGTCTTCAAAAGAGCCGTAAATAACCTGCACAGATGAGTCCCAATCACCTAATGTAGTGTTGTGCAATAAATTTAAACCTTCATAGGTTGAAAAAGCAAAGCTATATACTGATTGCGGGGGACGAACCCAACGATAAGCATACCCAACATCTAAAAAGTCTGAATAACGATAAAAGGGAATACGCATTTTTCCGCCACTCACTTTCAAGTCATCATTGATTTGATAACTCACATACGCCCATTCAAACTCTGCATCAAAATCTTCATTACCACGGGCCACAATTTGAGCCGTTGCACTGAGCCCATCTTGTAAATCTGATGACAATTGCAATGCAAACATACTTTCATTTTTATATGAAATATCATCATCATAACCATATAAGCTAGTATTATCATCGAGAGTTTGGCCCGCAACTATCGATGCGAAGCCATTGATCCTAATTTCAGCATGCGCAGTGGCACTGATGCACGCAAGCCCTACAGCTGCCGAGAGTAATTTTATATTCATAGCATTGTTCCATATGTTATATATTATATACCTGATCCAGTCTGAGTATAGTCGTAAAAATAGGCATCACAGGTTTATTTACATGAACACTAATGGCGTCCTATCTTCTTTAACAATTTGATTTGTAAGTAATATAGGAACTTTGCCGTATAAAGTTAAAGTCAGCTTACAAGTTACTTACTCACTTTTATTTGAATAAAAAGTTTGTATAAAGTAACCTCCAATGTTGAGGTAAGTGAGGGTTTAAATACGATTTAGTGTTGTGGTATTTATGCTAAATAATAGCTTGAAGCACATAAAAAAAGGCCGCCATCAAGCGACCTTCTTACTCATTTCCACCTCGTACTAGCTTAGCTTTCTAAGCAGTCCTTGCGTGTTTTGTCTCATGGTATTAGCAACCATAAAATAGCCAATACTTGCTACAAAAACAGCTCCGCTAACCGGTCCAAGTATCCACACATATAAATGAAGCCTACCTTCGACATCAAACAGTTGTTGTTGAATAACAAGTAAAGCAACATCACTCACAAGCGCGGCCACAAAACCAGCAATAGCACCCAGTAAAATAAACTCATAAAGCGTAGCAAGTTTTATCAACCGCCCTTTGGCACCGAGTGTGCGAAGAATGACAACTTCTTGCATACGTTCGGCGAGACTTGCTTGTACTTGTGAAATAAGTACCAGTGCACCGCTGACTAAAACGATTGATAGCACAAAACCAATAGCTAATGACACCTGTGCAATAATTGACTGAGCTTGCTCTAAGCGACTCTTGATATCAATCATGCTAACGGTGGGGTGGCGCTGTAACAACCGACTAATGTCTTTGTTATGCTGGCTTTCTAACTTCCCGGCACTGAAATAGGTTACCGGAATTTTTCCTGCCATATTCGGGCTCAGTATCATCACAAAGTTAGGTTTCAATGTGCCCCAATCAACACTGCGAAAACTTGTTACTTTTGCATCAAAACGCTGCTCATTCGCTAAAAACGAAATGGTGTCTCCTAATTCTAAATCAAGCACCTCTTTCCAGCCTTCAAATACTGAAACTTCGATTTCATCACCGCCACTAAACCATTCACCCTCGATAATTTCATTACCCTCAGGAACATCGCTCAACCAAGTTAAATTAGGCTCCCGGCTGACTCCCTCACGCGCATCTTCGTCTTGCTCTTCGCCCTCTTGCTTGGACAACCGACGCGCCAATTCTTCGCCATTAACAGCATTAACACGCGCATTAAACACCGGATAGAATGCCTCATGCGTAATCCCGTTATTATTGAAGAAAGCAGTTATTGGCGAGATATCTTGTTCTGGAATATTAATAAAAAATGCATTGGGTGCATCTTCTGGGACTTGCATTTCCCAGTCAGAAATCATGTCATTCTTAAGTACAACTAAGAACAACATGAGTTTTATCGCTAATGCAAAGCTGATCAACTGGATAGCATTTGCATTCGCACGCTTTTGTAAGGTTGCAATTGCCAATGACCAACTTGAACCGGGGCTTAAACCGAGCTTGCGGCCAAACGAAAATAGCGCCCGTGAAATGGCAAACAACACCCCAATCACAACCAGTGTCGAACCAAATAAAATCAATGTCAGTATGATTTGACCACTAAACAACCACATGAGTGCAAAAATAGTAAGCAGCGACGACACCATGTGTATTTTGCTTATCGCTAGCTTATCGCCTAAGTTACGACGTAAAACACGTAAAGGCGGGATGTCAAATAGATCTAACAGGGGTTTCAGTGAAAACATCAAAGCACATACGACACCAATAAACGCCGACAATAACCAAGGTTTCGCACCCGCTTCAGGCAATTGAGTGCCCATAAATTGTGCCAAATAATTAGCGCCAATATGCTGTAAAATAAAACCGAGCCCTAGCCCAATTGCGATTGAAACCAGCGTCACTAGACCCAAATGCGTTAGAAAGATATTTCGAATTATTTGACGACTACCACCCAACGTTTTCATCATAGCAACCGGATCATACTGACGTTCACAATACCGTTTTGCCGATACTGCCATTGCCACAGCCGCGAGCATAATGCCAAATAAACCAGCGAGAAGTAAGAATCGCTCAGCACGCGCTAAATTCTCCCCTAAAGGCGACTGTCTATCTTTAATGCCCTCCCAATTTTGATTTTCTTTTAGTTGCGGCTTAAGCCATTCATAATAGTCTGCTAATTGCTGCTCTGTTCCAGCAAATAATAATCGATGGAACACTCGGCTTCCTGCTTGTACCGCTTGTGTTTTAGCCACATCCAAATAATTAAGTAAAACGCGCTTGTTACCTGCCAGAGAAAAGAAAGGGGCATCCGGCTCATTAATAAGCACTTTGCTCACCTTAAATTGCCCTGCGCCTAGCTCTACGGTATCACCAACATTCACATTTAAAGTATAAAAGAGCCCTTCGCTCAACCATATTGACCCAACTTTTGGTCCGCCTCGTACTTCATATGGTAATTCATCTAATTGGTCTTTTATGGTCACCATGCCACGCAATGGGTACTGTTCACTGACTGCCTTCACTGACCCAAGAACTAGCTCATCATTGGCAAATAACATGGAGTCAAAAAATAACAATGAGGCCGTTTCCAGACCTTCTTTACTGGCGATATCAAGATAATTCTCTGTAAACTCATGGTTGCTCGATAAACGTCGGTCCGCCGCAATAAAATCACTGGTCTTTTTCTCAATATTAAGCCCTATACGCTCCGTAACCGACGATAAACTGAAAACCGTTAAAACAGCTAATGCTATCGCTGCAAAAATGATAGTCAGCTCCCCACGGCGAAATTCTCGCGCGAACAACCTAAAAGCTAATTTAACCCACATTAATAGCACTCCCTTCTCTTATTTGCTCTAGCTTCCCACCTTCAATATGAATAATTCTTTGGCATTGCTGTGCAAGCTGTTCATCGTGCGTGACTAAAATTAACGTTGTCCCATTTTGCTTATTTAGATCAAAAAGTAGACGTTCAATTAAATGACCATTTTTGCTATCAAGATTCGCTGAAGGTTCATCTGCAAATAGTATCTTTGGAGAGCCGATAAAGGCTCGAGCTATAGCAACACGCTGCTGCTCTCCACCAGATAATTGAGAGGGGTAATGCGCTAACCTATGCGATAAACCAACCTTTTCTAATAGCTCAATTGCTTGGCTTTTTGCTTTTTTATCACCCGCTAACTCAGCTGGCAGCATTACATTTTCCAATGCCGTTAAACTTTGTACTAACATAAATGATTGAAATACAAAGCCCACTTTTTCTGCTCGAATACATGCACGCTGCTCCTCATCCAGCGTACTCAAGGCATCACCATCTAGGCGAATATCACCACCGCTTGCTGTATCCAACCCAGCCAATAAGCTCAGTAGAGTTGATTTACCGGAGCCTGACGCCCCCACAATAGCAACTGACTCTCCCGACTTGACAGAAAAATTAATTTCGCTAAGGATAGTAAGCTCCCCTTCAAGGGTACTCACTCGTTTGGTTAATCCTTCGACCTGAATTACATTTAATTGAGAAAGTACTGACATGACTCGTTTTATCCTAAATTTTTTAGTTATTAGTATCTTACTGCTTTTGCCATTTTCTAGCATCGCCAAAGACAGAATAATGCTCATAGGTGACAGCTTAAGCGCAGGTTACGGCCTTAAACAAGCCCAGGCATGGGTTAATTTGTTACAAAATAAATACGTTGAAGAAAAAAAACCGATCGAAATAATTAATACCGCTATCAGTGGGCAGACAACCGACAATGCATTGCTAAAAATAGACACTTGGCTAAAAGTGCACAAACCAAGCCATGTATTAATTGAGCTTGGCGGTAACGATGGCATTCGAGGGTTTCCGATAAAGTTACTTAAAAAGCACCTGACTGAGCTCGTAGAGAAGAGCCAACAATCGGGGGCTAAAGTGGCACTGATGGAGATTCAAATCCCCCCTAATCTAGGCCCTAGGTATACATCTATGTTCTCAAATAGCTACGGTAAAGTTGCACAAGACACAGGGGCTTATTTAATGCCTTATTTTATGACTGAGATCGCTGTGGACAAAGCACTCATGCAAAATGATAATTTACACCCTAATGCTAAAGCTCAACCAATAATTCGTGACTTTATGCATGCAGAAGTGGGTAAATGGTTAAAGAGTTTAAAGTGATGGGTTTAAAGTGATAATTAGGTCTTTGGGGAAGTGATAGGAGCTATAAACGCAAAGCTTATAAAACGATAACTTAAAGCTTTGCGCCTACACACCATAACGGTAAAACACCTTAGCTTTTGGCTGTTAGCCATTTTATAAAGCTACGTGCATCGCCTGTTGAGGCAAACCTAGTGTTTTTCATCCCTGTTTTATCCGCATAAACAACGGTACTTTTATTAACAGAAATAGACTGCACTGGATGTGCTATTTGGATCATAGACCCATTGTATTCATATGACATAGAAAACTCACAATAATATGTGTTCAGCTCAATAAGCTGAACGAATTTAGTATAAGCTTCACTACAGTTTTGACGATATTCCGACATGTTCAACATGTTTAAGAGGACTTTACTTTAGCAACGAGATTTCGAGTCTTGCTTTTGGTCGCCGTACAATAATTCAGCTTCGTTTTTTTTAATGCTGGCTTACTGGATCAGGGTAAGAAAGGACATTACACTTGGTTTTAAAAACCAAGCTAGAGATAATACCAGTCTTAATTAAACAATACAAGTAAAAATAATGGCCCTAAACCCTACATTTGCCGCTTACATATCTAACATAGAGACGCTTTCATTATTTTTCAAGGCTACAAAGCAAATAAACAAAGTATACATTAAATGCATTTCACCCAACCTAAACACTTTACTTTTGTACTTTAAAACCAGATATGTAAACTTGATAGCTTACTCAGTAGGCACATGCACGACAGTAAAGAAAGCGAGCAATGCGAAGTGGCCTATTAATACGCACTAAAAAGTAGCGTGTTTTGTAAGTTACTATCGCCTATTTAAAGAAAACATGACAACCTAGTCTTTATTTAAGTTGGCTAGTCTTTTTTGAAAAAAACACCATAATCCTTAGGTTCTTTAATATGCATAAACCAAAAATCACTATTCACTATTGCGTATTGTGCCAATGGCTACTTCGCAGTGGCTGGCTTGCACAAGAGTTACTGTCTACTTTTTCTGATGACTTAGCCGAGGTAGCATTAGCCCCTGCAATTAAAGGGACATTTAAAATCTTTTATAACACAGAGCTGATCTGGTGCCGAGAGCAAGATAATGGCTTCCCCGAAGCAAAAATATTAAAACGTCGTGTCCGAGACCGCTTAGACCCAAGCAGAGCACTTGGCCATATCGACCGTTAATAAGTATAAAGTACTAGTTATAAATGAGTTTAGTATCGTTTTAGTTGTAAGTTAGCCAACAATGTAAAATATTGTTAAATAATAATATAAATTACTTTTCACGTTTACATCCCGATTTTGTAATGAATATGTTATGCTTTAAAAAAAATAAAAACAGGTACGTGCCCAGTGGGGTATGAAAATTTTCATGATATATAAATTTAATGACTTTGAGTTTGATTGTGACAATCTCATTCTCTTTAACTCCGGAAAAAAGTTTTCTATAAAAGAAAAGCATGCACATATGCTTGCAATACTATTACTTGATACAGAGAAGGTTCATAGCAAAGCCGAGTTACTGCAAAAAGTATGGCCTGATAAAACAGTGTCTGATCAGATGGTATTTCAGAGTATTGGGCACCTGCGTGCACTGTTTGGTGATGATGCAGTTAAGACCTTCTCTAGAAAAGGATACCAGTGGCAACTCCCTCTAGAGAAAATAGAAAAGCAAGGTGATAACGCAGCAGCTGCAACCTCACCAAATAAAATACCACCGCAATCGACAGTAGCGCATATTACCAACGAAAATAACGCAAACCATACACCTTGGTTTAAACGTGCATTAGGTAAAATACAAAAAAAGTTTGGTTACTAACATGTGGCCAAACTGACTCTTCGCAGCTCTGTGGCCCTCAGTCTGTTCCTACACCATCTTCTTGCCTTTCTAGTATTGTTGACAGCGCGCCGTCCATTTTATTAATAAAGTCATTTTTAAATGGGAATTTAATACTTGCCTCTCTCAAATACCCTATGTGTGCAGTACGTCGTAATATTGTTTTATCTTCTACAAAATTTGTAGTATCAATTTCAGGGTGAGCGCGTTCCATATTATTTATGCCTATCAATGTAGATAGGCGATCATTAATATAACAATCGATACGCTTTTTCCCCAGTTTCATAATATTGGCTTTGGTATTTTTATTTTCCCATATTTTTATTTTACCCCGTTTTTGCGCTTCCATCAGTGCCTCATCTAAAATCATAAACCCCGCATTTAAGCCAACATTTATCGGGAGATCAGTGCTTGCCCTTGAAAGAACATCAATTAAAGTAAAGCCTTTATTGCAAAACGCTACAACAACCTCCTCTTGCAGCGCGACAGAGTATGGCCAAATAAAAGGCCTCTTTTTCATGTGAATATAGGGAGGCATCAATGCAAATGCCTCCCCTTGCTCCAAAGCCGCGACTCCTCTTTTCCACGGTACTGGCTGTAAGTCAATTTTATAGGTGTTTCTTAGTAAATATGCAGCTTGCTTTACTAAATCTACATAAATACCATATAAGTTACCATCGCTAAGGTATGAGTAAGGAGGATAACTGTCGTCAACTAAGATTGTGACTTTTTGTAGATGTCGGTTTTTGTCAACTTGACCAAAGACGAACGAGTTAAAAAGTAACAATAAAAAAGCAGAAACATACAGCATCGCCCTAGCCATAATTACTCATACTGCCATTTAGTGCTAAAGTCATATCTAAACCCTATAGAAATAGAATCAAAATCGTCCCTGCTTTCGAATGATTTCATTAAATACTCTATGTGTAATCGTAAGGAGTCTACAGGTAACCACTCTAACGTTAAATTATAACCGTCAAAGCTCTGATTAAGTGGATCTGGCTGGCTGTAACCATCATCAAAATCAAAATACCCCATTTTAACCTTGTAATGTTGTGATAGTTGGTAAGCTACCGATAAATCAAAAGTGTGGCCGTCACGATCACCATTTAAATAATCATACTCTTTACCTTGATAGGCAACAGCAGCGTAAAACCCATTATTAAACTGATACGCTAGTGCACCCGACCACAGCGTACTATCGCCCAAAAGCTGCTCTTGCTCATAATCAGTATGGTGTTGATATGTGACAGCAGCATGTAAGCCGTTGTTGTCGTAACTTAGACCTGTATTAATTAGATCTGCCTGGTTATCCCCATCCTCCCCGTCAAACTTCCCAACAGCTATGAATGTAAGTGGGCCTGTTTTGTATCGATATGTCACTAGGTTATCAACAAAGAAGATGCTTTCAGGGTCATAGGCAAATGGACTGGCACCATGGTTAAAGATGTCGACGTACTCGGCAATAAACAAATACTGGGCAGGTCGCTGCTTGCCAATACCGAATCGTCCAAAAGGCGTATCAAGTGCTGTGTAAGCTCGGCGCGAACGGCCAAAGTTGCCTTCGTTTGCTAAATCGATACTCCATTCTCCATGTAGCTCTGCTGTCCAGCCCGGTTGGAACTCATACATCGCTTGTATTCCAGCATGTGACAAAGCATCTCTTACATCAATATTGCTGGTACCCTGCTCATCTAATATGCCGAGGGTTGGACGCACGGTTGCATAAGCGCGCATACTTTTTTGCAAGGCTGGCTCAGGCTGGGCTTTATGCCTTTCAACTTTATTTCGTTGAGACTGTGGTTGACCCGGTGACATTTTCACCGGCTTGTTAGATTTTTCTTGCGAAATAAGACGAGCTTTTAATTCGGCTAATTGAGCCTCTAACGCACGGATATCGGCCATGGTTACAGGCTCAGCGGCTAAACAAGGTGAGCTAATACACACCATTGAAAATAGGCTAGAAGTCAGGATTGAACGTTTGAGAGTTTTCATATTGTTCACACTTTAGGGTTGCGAATAACAAAATTATAGTCAACACTTTAGATAATTGAGTGTTTTTTAACTAGCGGTAGAAATTATAATGAAAATCCGTACTAAGTTTTCCGTTGCTTCTGCGCTCGTAATTTTAATCATCATTTGCGTGACAACCCTGTCCACTTATTGGTTTGTTAGCGATTCGATGAAAAATAAAACTCGGGCTTATGTGACTGACAATGCTGCTTTGTTGTCGATTAGTATCGATAACTGGCTTGCGTCAAAGGCAAATCAAATTGATGTTGTGAAAAGTCAGCTAGAGCAAGACTTTAGCCCTGACAAGTTTCAAAACACACTCAACACCCCCTATTTCAGCAATGCTTTTTTACTCGCGTTCGGTACTTTAGAAACGGAAATAGGTTTACGGTCAAACAATCCCAATCGACAAAATCCGCCAGGTGTCGATTTTAAACAGCGCCCTTGGTATCAGCTTGCTAGGGACAAAGGAGCAACCGTATTTACAAGCCCATATACCGATGCAGCGACTGGAGATTTGTTACTTTCTGTGGTGTCTCCTATCAACACAGCCAGTGGCTTTTCTGGTGTGATCGGGGGTGACTTGAGTTTAGATACGATTGCAAAAAGTGTGAATGCCGTAAACTTTGATAATACTGGCTATGCTTTTATCGTAGACAAAAATGGCACTATAATTTCGCATCAAGAAAACGACTATAATGGGAAAAAAGTCAGTAGTTTGTATCCAGGTCTAACGACCAATAATGTCGACGAACTAATCGAAATTGATACCAAGGATGGGCAAAAGATATTTTATCTGCACGAACTACAAAACGCATTCGGTACAAATTGGTACCTAGCAGTGTTAATGGATAAATCACTTGTGTATAGCACCTTAACTGACATCACCATAAACTCTTTTGTCATAGCCGTACTCGCAATTTTATTTGGCGCGATATTGATGAGAAGCCTCGCTATTCATTTGCTTAAACCATTACGAGATTTAGAACAAACTATTACAACGATGGCAAGTGGTGGGGGAGATTTAACCCGCAGGTTAGAGATTGTAAATAAAGATGAATGTGGCACAGTCGCTCGACAATTTAACCGCTTTTTAGAGTCACTCCAGCAACTGGTCAAAAGTGTTAAAGATCGCGCGGATTTGGTCGTAAGCAGCAGTGATGAAGCCAAAGAGCTATCAACACAATCGACTCAGCAATTAGATCAACAGGTCAGTTTAATCGAAAGCCTAGCAACTGCAATGCATCAAATGAGCACCACCTCCTCTGAAATCGCCAGTAGCGCTCAACAAGCTGCCACATCAATTACTCAGGTGAACGATAAAACAGAACAAGGCCAAGATGTATTTAACCTCGCTCGCTCACATATTACTGACTTAGCTGATGAAATATCAAAATCACATGAGTTAAGTACACAATTGGCCGAATACAGTAAAAGTATTGAAAATATTTTGTCTGTCATTAATGGTATTGCTGAGCAAACAAACTTGCTGGCACTGAATGCCGCAATAGAAGCGGCCCGAGCCGGTGAGCAAGGAAGGGGCTTTGCTGTCGTAGCTGATGAGGTTCGCTCTCTGGCATCAAAAACCCAAGAATCCACAACAGAAATCAAATCTATGATTGGTCAAATTCAAGTTTCTTCAAGCCAAGTGCAAAATGCGATGGGCTCAAGTAGAGATAAAACTCAATCCTGTGTAGAGCAAACAGAGCAAGCTACATTAATGCTAAGTGATATATCTGAGTCAGTAAAAGAAATAATGGACAGAAATATTCAAATTGCCACGGCCATTGAAGAGCAAAGCGTGGTCATTGAAGAAATCAATAAAAATACCAGCCATATAAATGACATCAGCGTGGAGGTCGGTAGTTTTGCAGATAAACAGTTCACGGCAAGTGGTAAGCTGGCAAATCATGCTCACGAACAAGAAGGCTTATTGTCTAAGTTTACTCTATAATTTATTTAACCCTAATGAGGCTCAGTCTAACTGATGTTTTGAGTTTGCTTATAAACAAATGAACACAAAGGTTATTTTGCGCCCTTTTTACGACTCCTGCACTTGTCTATTACGATTTCTTTTTCTCCGTCACTATATGTATGCCATGACAATATTTCATGCAGCGTTCTAAAACACCCCATACATCTATCATTACTATCTAAGCAGCAATGACGAATACATGGCTGCTCAACCGTTGGCATGTGGGTGTCTATTCTATTTGGTTTAGAAAAAGTCATTTCAGGTATCAAGAAGAGCCTAGTAAACACTGTAAAGTGTGGACCACGAATACCGACAATACAACAATTTAGTCCAGCAGTATTATAAAGGGTTAAGAGCTTGCTTTTTAAAAAGTAAAAACCCAAAAAATGGTAAATTAATACTTCATAAATCAATAACAAACATAATACATTCCAGATGATGGCTTTTTAGGGTGAGAGGAAACTTGATATTATTAAATGAAATTATCATTTTCCTTACTAACGCTCTACAGACTAGTTTTAATTTAGTACACTACTTAAAATCAGTCATATAATAATAAAAAGGAATAATAATGCGTCTTAAATTATACTCAATGGCATTGTTAGCGATATCCACATTTTCAGCTAATGCCATGAATGATTTAACAGGAGTTGTGGGGGAAGTACATACTCGTTCAGGTAACTCAGACGGCGACCACTCAATATATTTTCGCTTAGAAGTTGATAATGAAGGCTCTACATTTGCTAATTGCCTGAGTGAGGGCACGACAGTAACTTGGGAATTAAACCCTCAATCTCCGGTATTTCAACAACAGTATAACTTAGTAATGCGCTCATATACGGAACAATTGCCAGTGCGTGTTAGTGGGCAACGTGATGTCTGTAATTCAACGTATATTAATAGTGATAAGGTATTTGAGTTAAGCCCAATCCATTGGGACTACTTACTGAACCGTTCGAAAGCGACTGAAAATAACCAATAGTAAAGTAACCTACCGCTTATTCTCAGTAAGAAAATTTATCGAGCCCAAACACATCAAGTTTTGGCTCGACATTAAATATTAAACACCGATTAATGGCTCAAAGCATAGCCGCCTTTTAGATGTCCAACATGCTTAAAACCTAATCGTGCTAACGCATTCGCCGCTATATGAGAGCGGCTGCCACTACGGCATACTAAAATAAGCTCTTGATCCATATTGTTATGCTGCTGCGCAATAAAGTTAGCTAAACGCGTCAGAGGCACATTTTTTGAAAAATATTGGTCATGGTTGAGTGCATACTCATGAGGCTCTCGAATATCAATGAGAGTGGCATCGCTATGTTGCTCTATATGCTCTGTAAGCGCCACACTATCGTACTCACTCACTTGTACTTTTTGACAAGACTCCACAAAGGCGCCACACATGATTTCAGCACCTTGTTCATCATCAATATGTAAATCTAACGACGTCTTTGCTTTAATAAAATTGGCAGACGATATCCTGCCTTCAATAGCCTGCTCTAACAATGTATTGCGATTCATCTCTGCATCAAAAGTGGTTACAAACTCATTGTGATAGTCATGGCTTGGGCACAATACGCCTTGTTTATTTGTGATTTTAGCAAGGTTTCTGAGGCTACAATACATCGCCGCGGCATCACTCGTTGAAAAATTTGTTCTTCCTACACTGCCCATCAAGATCAAATCACCACAAAATGTAAACTCCGGGACAAACTTTTCTTTGAGCAATTGAGACTTATCACAGAGTAAAAGAGAAATGCTATCCGCTGTATGACCTGGGGTGCTCACTTTTACTAAACAGTGCTCACCTAGTTCAATAAAACTAAATACATTTTTATTTATTTCGATACGATCGCACTGTATTGGCCACCCTAGTGGATCGCACGCCTGCTCACTAAGGTGTGCTTGCACTAAACCAACTCTACCCGAAGTATGGTCTGCGTGGCCATGTGTATCTATAGCCGCAACTAAGGATAGTTTTTGGCATTCAAGTATCGTGAGTAATCGCTCCTGAACCTCAACTAAGGGGTCAATAACAACCGCTTTACCACTTTGCTTATCAGCATATACCCAGCAGCAGCTGCCACCGACTTTAAGTTGTAATAACCCATCAAGCTCTTCTCGCTCATTAGTTACCCCATCCATACTCACCAAACAACTATGCCCTAAAGCGTGCGCACAGTGCTGTATTCTGTCACATGCTTCAGTGATTTGTTGCTGCGTAACCGCTGGACCAAATGACATTCTAATGGCTGATTCACTGCGCCAAGGCTCTAATCCCATCGCATCTAATACAAAGCTACGGGTTACTTTTGAGCTACATGCAGAACCGGAGCTTACACGCATATTTGCCGCATCAAATAAGTCCATAATTTCTTTCGATGTAAAACCTGGGATCGAGAAATTTAATGTGGTGGGAACACTATTGTCAAAGTTATGATTAAATACCACTGTCGGAAAAGCCGTTTTTAGCGCTGTTGACAATTGAGCGCGTAACTCACTTAACACCTTCGTCGAAGAAAATACGTCGCTACCTTGCCCTAGTAGCTCATCAAAAATAACGTTCAATGCTGCAAGCCCTGGTAAATTTTCAGTACCTGAACGTAATCCGCTTTCTTGGCCGCCGCCTGCTATAAAGGGCGTAAAAGGGGCCCCTTCTCGAATATATACAAACCCAATACCTTTAGGGCCATATAATTTGTGACCACTAAACGGGGCATAGTCAATCGTCGTATCGGCTAACCCTAAGTGAGTTTTTCCTAATGCCTGTACACAATCGACCATCCAATAAACGTCAGAGTTATGAGTACGAATTGTCTGTTCAAGGAGTGATAAATCTTGGTAGACACCAGTCTCATTATTGACAGCCATGGTACAAATCATGAGTGCATCAGGGACTTCATTAGCAATGTACTCCATATCAAGTTTACCCTGTACATCTACTGGGATAGCTTTAATGGTCGCATTAACTTCTAAAATACGATTCCAATGTTTGAGAGATTCAGGTACCGCTTTGTGCTCAGTCGCGCCGTATAAAATTGAATAACTTTGCCCCGCTTTCATCTTTGCTTTAGCAGCATATAGTGCAGATAAAATGCCGGTTTGAATGCCTTCAGTGGCACCACTGGTGAAAATAACTTGCCCAGTACCTGCGCCTAATACTTGAATGGCTTTGCATCTGGCCTGATCCATAATCTGCTTCGCTTGTAGACCACTGGTATGACTACTACTTGGATTACCAAACATGGTCTCCATTGTTTCCATCGCAGCTGCTGCTGCACTAGATAATACAGGGGTAGTGGCATTGGCATCTAAGTAGATTTGTTTCAGTACTTCAGGGTTATCCATGATCAGGCCTTACTTTTTAAACACTAAATTTATATAGACTCTCACCCATATAACAAAAAGGAATAACTAATTACTTAAAGTAATATTAAGGAGTTTCCCAAACATATTCAAGTTTAAATTTAAACAGTTCAGAAAAATGTCGCAGCAATTTTAGCTTGGGTATATTCATAAAAACGCCCCCTAAAAAGGCACAAAAGAAAAAGTGTAAAGATAGAGATACAAAAAGCACCACAAAAGTTACATTTAAGTTAATCATATGTTTGTTTTATTTTCGATTCGTGATAATAATTTGTTTACTTTTTAACCACGACAACATGTAAAGGAAATAATATGCGTAAATTAAGTTCATTAACGCTAGCAATATTAACTGGGATATCTAGCCAAGCTTTTGCCGCTCAAATGATAGAAGTCGACCAAGCTAAAGCCATCGATAACAAATATATCGTCGTCTTTGATGCGCCAAAGATTATCGATAAAACGGATAAAAAAGCGATAGCAGCTTACATAGCACAACAAACCAAAATTCTTAGTAACCAGTATAATGTCACTGTTGAAAGAGAGTTTGGTACTGCACTTAACGGCGTGTTAGTTGACGCATCTAAAAAGCAGATCCACACCTTACTTTCAAACCCAAATGTCAAATATATAGAACAAGACCAAATCGTGTCAGTGACACCTCTTGTTGATAGCAAAGCTGACCAAGGTAATGCAATTTGGGGTTTAGACCGTGTCGACCAAACTGACTTACCATTAAACTCCAATTACCATTATGATTATGACGGGAGTGGAGTCACTGCCTACGTTATCGATACTGGCGTGCTGATCAGCCATAATGAATTTGGTAATAGAGCCAGTCATGGTTATGATTTTATAGACAATGACAATAATGCCACAGACTGTAATGGTCATGGCACACACGTAGCTGGTACGGTAGGTGGTAACAGCTACGGTGTCGCTAAAAATGTCAATGTGGTTGGTGTACGTGTGCTTGGTTGTAACGGCTCAGGATCAAACTCAGGGGTAATTGCAGGTATAAACTGGGTGAAAAATAACGCATCTGGCCCTTCTGTTGCTAACATGAGCTTAGGTGGCGGTGCATCACAAGCCACTGATGACGCAGTAAACAATGCCGTTGCATCTGGCATTAGCTTTGTCGTAGCCGCTGGTAATGACAACAGTAGCGCTTGTAATTATTCGCCTGCTCGCGCAGCCAATGCGATTACGGTTGGTTCAACCACAAGCAGTGATGGCCGTTCAAGTTTCTCCAACTACGGTAACTGCCTTGATATTTATGCACCGGGTTCAAGCATAAAATCAGCTTGGTATAACTCAAACTCAGCAACCAATACCATCAGTGGTACGTCAATGGCATCTCCCCACGTTGCAGGCGCGGTTGCATTATACCTTGACCAAGATCCAAGTCTAAGTCCTTCGCAAATTGACAGCCTACTCAGTCAAAGAAGCTCTAAAAACAAAGTGTCGGACGCTAAATCAGGGTCGCCAAATGAGTTACTATTCACGCTTGGCACATCAACACCACCACCACCTCCTCCTCCACCTATAGAGCTATCTAACGGCCAAGCAGTCAGCGCCAGTGCTGCAAATGGCTCAGAAACCATGTATAAAATCTCTGTACCAGCAGGCAGTACATCCCTTGCGATTGATTTAAGTGGTGGAACAGGTGATGCTGATTTGTATGTTCAAGTTGGTCAGCAGCCAACCCTAAACAATTATAACTGCCGCCCTTATAAAACAGGGAACACTGAGTCTTGTAGTTTTGCCAACCCAGCTGCGGGCGATTGGTATGTATTGTTACATGGATATAGCCAATATTCAGGTGCTTCATTAAAAGCAACATTTGACTCTCAAGGTGGATGTGGCAGTAACTGTTTAGATAATGGTGTGCCTATCAGCAATATCTCTGGGTCACAAAACCAAGAGATATTTTACACTATAGACGTACCAGCAAACGTTAATTTGAGTGTGACAACATCTGGCGGCAGTGGTGATGCGGATTTATACGTTCGCAAAGGTAGCAAACCAACAACGAGCACTTATGATTGCCGACCTTTTAGAAATGGAAACAGTGAAAGCTGTAGCCTAAACTCAGGTCAAGGTGGCACTTACCATATTATGCTAAGAGGCTATTCAGCCTTCGCAAATCTCAGTTTAGTAGGTCAATACTAACTACTATTTAGCCATTTCCGAAAGTTCAGTATGCACGCATGCTGAACTTTTTCTGAAAAGCCTCTATTTATGCCTTTCAACCGCACTTTATAACACTACAATTTTATACATATCGTCACCGGAACTTACACTTGAAACCATTAAAATAGCACTGAGTTAACTAAGGGTTCACACCTCATTCTATTTAAATGGATATATACAACATGAAATTTGCACACCTTTCAATACCACTTGCTGGCTGCGTTTTAATGGCATGCTCATCTGAAGATTTAGAAACAGCCAACTTTGGCTCAGACTTAAACAAAAACCACTACAACTACGTTAACGCCACTCAATATGAAGTTAAGTTTCATACCGCAAATACAAAATTAAATGGGCATGAAAGAAACGTCGCGAATGAAAAATACTATGTTACTACACTAGCAACAACAGCTGTTCCAAAGCGTATTGAACACGAACACAATATCAATCGACAAATCAGTTTTTACGCTAAGTCTTTAAATTCTATAGGGCGTCACAAGCAAATGAAATATAAAGTGGAAACAGATCAAAATTATCATGTCATTGCTTGGCAAGATAATGTTGAGAATATAAAGCTCACACTATTAAAACAGCAAACTAACAATAAAGATGATCACTTTGCCCTTCGCTTTCTCTCTAATGTGGATCAAACTATCACCGTTAATAATAAGCCACTAAGTGTGGCCAAAGGCGCGGTTAGCAGTTGGCACTCCCTGCAAAATTGTACCTCCGACCTCAAGCTTAACGGTCAACCTGTAGAATTTTGTAATGCTTCATTTAATAACTCGTATACGTTAGTGATCAATAACCAAGAAATTGAAGAAATAATTACAGAGTAAGCACAAAGCTAGGGCATAAAAAAGTATGGCGCTGTGTAATACTTAGCGCCATTAAACGTTACCTTTAATTGAAAACGAAAAAATAAATATGATTAAGTGTAACGAGCAGATACAAGCATGTAAAAACACACTATGCCAGCCTATTAAATAAGTTACATACCAACCACTTTTTTCAAATGGGTTGCTAAACGCAAATCCACTCGAGAGTTTGGTGCGGCTATATCAATTAACGCATTATCAAAATCACCTTTACTAAAATGGTCATAAATATTATTTGATAATGCATATGGCTCGCTCGGCATGCCAGTAAATGGGAATATCATACGATCTAACCCTCCATCACTGTCTTCATCATGGATCACATTAATTGCATAGCGCCCTGCGGGAACATTTTCGAACACCACCAATGTGTTTGGTACTGATGGTGTGACCACTTTTTTTAAGTAAAACTTGGCATTTGGATCATTAATATTCAAATCATCATGATAATCACCGTTATTGTCATGCACCAACACAATTAACTGCCCATCCGTATTCTGCACATTAGAAATAGTAACACTAAGGTGCGTCGGGAGACCCGCTTCATCATTCACACTGGTATAGCTTGTTGACTGGCATCCCGTTAATAAAGTGAGCCCAGCTAAGGTGGCAACAAGTATTTTAAACATCGTATTTCCTTTACGTTATTACACTCTAAACACATTACCATAGCAAATACACGTTAATACGCTTTCTAAGCAAACAAATTTGTTAAAAACTGTACGCGTAAAAACAATTTAAAAATTCAGCTGATGTATACACAATCGAATAACTTAGTTGCACCACTCCCCCAACTATTCATCAGCAATATAGGTAGGTTCAGCATTGTCAGTGAGCATTGAGTCTCGAACATTCTTTTGTACTGTGATCGCGGCAAATCCGCTCAGGAGAAATGCCATTGCATAAAAACCTTTTTCACTTAACAAAAGTTCAGCATTATACAAACCCACACTCAGCAACCCAATTGCAGCAATTACGGCTACCCAACACATGATTAGGTATGGTTTAGATATACTTTGCCCCTCTACTTTGTCGCGCACGGTTTTTTGCAAAGAGACAAATGAAAACAACCCAAATAGCAAGATTGAAAAGTAATATCCTTTTTCATTTAATGGCATAGTGGCATTCATTAACCCGACTAAAAACCCCAAAACACCCACTAACAAAGCAAAAATTGCAGCAAACTTAAACGCTTTGGTTGGTTTATATATATTCATAAAAATACTCCTGCTGTTAATTTAAAATCCTGTTAAATCAGAACTGCAGTATTAAAATTGTGCACACATAAGTCAACCACACTCATAAAAGGGTAATAACACTCCCCCAAAAGTATCGTAAAACTATACTTAATTATTTACTTGCGATAAAACGCGCCAACGCATCAACCATATGATCAAAGTACGGATTGAAAGTTAGACGCTGCATTGCAGGATAGGCCTGCAATGCTTGAGCTGTCGTTTCACCTATCATTGGGCTCTGCGTCGTTTTACATGTTCGATAATACTCTGTGCCAAATACATGCTCGCAGTTTCGATAAACCCCTTCCCAGCCATAGTGTTGATTATTTGGTGCATTAGTAAGCGCGGTGTGTGCAATACCTATAAGCGCATCACAATAGTCACCACGTGTACATGATTCAGGTTCTATCATATTGATTGAAATAGATAAAACTGGCTTTTGTACCTTATCAGTATAATAAATCAGGGTATCTTTATACTGTGTTTTACGCATGCTTTTGTTATGCCAATGTTCAAGCAAACGTAAGGTACTTTTTGTCTCAATGGTTTGATCAACGTCAGATGCTACAACGAACAAAGGAATATCAGGCGTATCAGTTAAATTAGCAGGCTGAATACGCTGCATCAAAGAGTATATTTGTGCTGCCGCATTGAATGGAAAAGATTCATATTTGGCAAAATCACTGTCTGTACTTTCATCCATATAATCTTTGAACCAAGCCACATATTCTGCTGCCCATGCCATACTCGCCTTAGCTTGACTCGCTGGTGACCATAACAGAAGGCCTTTTATCTGCGCTTTTTGTTCTAAGCTAATGCTTTGCTGGTTTAAATAGTCAATTAATAAAGCACCTCCTGTTGAAAAGCCCCCTAAATACACCGTGTCAAAGTCTTCCAGCATCGATTGCACACCGTATTCAGTGGCAGCTCGCCACTGCGCGTGTGATACATCAACCAAAGCTGATGGCGCAGTACCATGGCCTGGTAACAGTAAAGTACGTACCGTAATGCCTTGCTTTAAAAATGATGAGGCTAAATCATGAAATATGAAAGGTGAATCAGTTAAACCATGGATCAATAGTACCCCGCGCGTATCGTGCTTTTTCTCCGTATTCCCTTGAGTCTGCATACGCGGTTCAATCTGAAATGGCGCAATTAAGTCAAGAACCTTGAGGTCTCGCTCTCCGTATAATTGCTCGCTAATTGGCGTGGTTATTGGGCACGGTAAATGCGCTTTCGGGTTCTCAGCTAAGATTTTTTTTCGTTGATGTGCAATATACTCTGAAAAGGCCCCTTGTGTTGAGAAGTCAAATTCGTCTGTTATCGTCAAGGTCTGTCGATAACGGCCTTTTTCTGCAACAGCCTCAGCCTTCGTAACATGCTGGTTAATTGATACACAGTCTTCTACATTTTTGTGAGGAAGCGCCAGGCTTCCCCCTGACACAAACAAAGATCCCATGAAAATCATGGCCCTAGATAGGCTATTCATTGCTGTTCCTTTTAAATTGTTCAAATAAAGATGGCTCCCATGGCCGCATGGCAAATAACAAGCCCATATGCTTTCGCGCATGCAAAGGCAAATTTGCGTCTTCCTGATTTAAAATAGCTGACTCTTTGGTAAGCTGATTAAGCTTGCGTTGAATAATTTCAATAGAGGACTGTGAATACCTGCCACGTAAATAAAAACGAAAGCTATTAGGCTCATCAAACTTGCTAGCCATGAAACGGTGCAGCACTTCCTGCTCCATAAAGCGTTCCAGTGGACCATTCTTCAGCCACCGAAAGTCCTGCGCTATAAGCAATTTATAATGATTATTCGGTAATAGCTGAATCAACTTTATTTTATCTAAACGCGCGAATAATCGGATCAATTCAAATTGATCAAGGTCGTAATATTTTATGATGTCGTCAAAGTCCCATGCATCTCGGGCGCATACCGCTACCAAAAGCAGTTTTGGGTTATCTATCAGCTCTTGCTCTTGTTCTAATGTAAGCTGTGTCAATTGATTTTGTTGCTTCTCAGAAATGGCAAATAAGTCAGACAAATTCATTTGCAACAAATTACAGATCTGTTCCAGGCGCTGTAACGTGAAGCTTTGATTAGCAAAAATACGCTTAATATTAGCTTCACTCATATCTAGATGCACGGCAATATCCTTGTACGTCAACTTATGCTGTTTGAGTACCGACTTTAAAGTGTCACTGACTAACGCTATCTGACTCATGTCATGTTTATCCATACAAGTATATTTTTTGTATACCTTAAGTTGTTTTTTATAATACATCAAGCACAGCAGTTTACCTTTTTGATACCCTAATTTAAGTTAGTGACAACTTAATTAAAGGGATATATAAATGAATAAGCAACTAAAAATGTTAGGCCTTGCGTGTACTTTTTCTTCATTAACTGTTGTCGCAGAGTCTGCATCTGACAATAGCAGTCAAGCCAGTAAATACTCTGTATTGGCATTGGGCCATAGTTCAGTTGCATCTGCACAAGTAGCAAGTGGCGTTTTAGCCGTACCATTGCTGGTTGCTGGGAGCACTGCCTCAGCATCGCATGCCGCAGCTGAGGTATTGCTCGATGTTGCCAGTGGGCAAACTCATCAAGAACCCGTTCAACACAATACACCTCTGCACATCACACACATTACAATTACTGCCGATAGGGCACCAAATGAGATGATCGGTAACAAAGACGAATAATCTATTTTTATCTTTTTGGAGGTTACATGTATAAAAGAGTCATGATTTCATACGCTATACTTGCATACTCGTTCTTTGCGCAAGCTGGAAGTGAGCAACAACAAGCGCCTCAATTTGATGCTGCAACAATCACTGCATTTGCTAAAAGTGTTAAACACTACGCCGCTGAACAAGGTGCTCGCGCTTTTATTATTGCTCGGCTTGGTCAGCCAAAAGAGAAATTGCCAGCAGGCTTTCACTTTACCCATACAGCCATCGCCATCTACTCACAAATAGAACTAGAGGATGGCAACAAGGTAAATGGTTATGCTATTCATAACTTGTATCAAAAAGCAGGTGATGCCAATGTAAGTCAATTAGTCACTGATTATCCAGTAGATTTCTTCTGGGGAGCCCATGCATTAAAGGCAGGAATTGTGATCCCGACACCAGTATTACAACAAAAACTAATCATGGCGATTCACCACGGACAAAACAAAACAGTCCATAACCCCAAATACTCACTCATCGCTAATCCATTTAACAACCAATATCAAAATTGCACAGAGCACACATTGAACGTTATAAATGCAGCTATATACCAAACGGATAATATGGCAAAGCTCAAAGTAAATACCACGGCCTATTTCAAAGCACAGCCGGTGGCAGTAAGCCGATTTAAACTTGCTTTGGGTAATTGGTTTGCTGATGGGCTCAGTACCGATGATCATCCTGAAAAAGTTGCAACGGCTAGCTTCACAAGTATTGCTAACTATTTAAAAGAGTATGATTTATTAGACAGCGCCGTGATTTTTGAGCAGAAAAAGACAGTCCCCTTACTGTCATCATCATGACAGCATTTAACCACCCCTTTCATAGAGTGATAGGTTGATACTATGAAAGGGAGGTACATTCGTCGTACTAAATAATCGTTTTACGCGTGCGTAAATGATTGTATTGGTCGCGAATATACTCTTTCTTAATCATCACCAGTCGCTCATAATTTTGCTGAAAATACACAGGCGTTGGGATTGAGGCGTCTTTAAAGCTAATAAATGCGCCATAAGCCCCCTCTATCTCAGAGCTACGACTCTCTGCAATCCAATCCATCGCGCGGTTGGTATCAACATACACAGCATTGTTTTGTTGCTCAATCTTATCTTTGAGTTCTTCATTCCACCAGGTTTGATATTGAATCGTATATAAGCAGTCTTGATAAGGAAATGCAACGCCGAGCGATGCCTTGTTCTCATCTCGCTGCTGATAATAGTCGCCAATAATTGCACCTAAAGTGACATAACTAAATAAACCGAGCCCATTATTTTCGCTTTGAATTAAATCAGACGTCAGCGTTGCTAATAATTGTTCATAGCCACACGTTGTCAACCCTGTGGGTTCAACCAGTTTAGAAGTTATTTTATGTGGAGCCGGTGCATCATAGTCAGGAGCAAATCCTTGCCCATGTTGGCCTAAAATAGAGTGAAGCAATGTACTATGGTCGGCAATGCTCTCTCGGGCCCAATGGCTGAGTAATGCATGATCGTATTCGTATTGTGCGCTATTGCTTTGATTGCTGATCAACCTTCTTCCCCCTACTTTAGCAGAACTAATTAATGGTCTCCCCTGCATTGGGTTCACAAACGTGGTGAGAATATAACTATCTAACGCTTCTTTAGTTCCCTCCCAATAACCAAACATTGTACAAGGGTGATATAGTTGCGCGAGATCTGAATAGGGCGTTTTTGCAATCGCATTTATTTTCAGATTGGTACCGAGTAAATAAGGGGCTTCAGTTGATTTTATGGCTTCCTCCCAAGTCGTTAAAATATCGATAGTCGGGCAATCTTGTAAAGGCACACACTCTTCAATATTGGGATCTTTTTTCGTCAGTTTATTCCAAGTAATTTCAAAGCGGTGTAGTTCATCCGGTAAGGCAAATGTTTTTACTTGCAGCTCGGTGACAATACCCCAACTCATGCCGCCACCGCCACGCAACGCCCACAGTATTTCACTGTGATTCTTTTCACTTACCTGCGCAATTTCACCATCGCCAAGCACCACCGTTGCGCCCATTAAATATTCACAACACATCCCATACTTACGAGTCCAAGGTCCCCAACCTCCTCCTTGAATAAATCCTGTGAGCCCGACCGTCGCACAGGTTCCGTGGGCAATCATTCGACCCAAATCAGCCAGTTTGGGGGTCAACTGATAAAAGCGGTACCCTGCACCAATGGTCGCGACTTCAGTGTCGTTATCATAACTGAATTGCTTAATACGGCTGACATCAATCAAAATAGTATTGCTGCCACTGCACTCCCCTTCATGATCATGCCCGCCAGAGCGCACTCTCACTGGTAAATTGTGTTCTATGGCGAGCTTATAAATTAACTGTACTTCTTCGGTTGAGTCACATAATGCAATCGCGAATGGGTGCGCTTGAAAACGCGTATTAAATACCATCGCCTCAGTTTGATAATTATTGAGTCCCGCCACATTACTTAGCCCATTGTGCGTTTGGCTCAGCAAACGTTGTTTACTAAACCCGCGCTCTAAAGCTTGCTGATAAAACAACTGGAAGTTATTCACTGTATTGGCAAACACAGCTTGTATTTGATTTCGTTGTTGCTCTGGGTCTGGGCTTTCAGGTATGGCTGAGCGATCTAAATGCTCGCTTAAGGTGTTGACTAATTTTTGGATTTTATTTTCTTCACTTTGCATGTTATTTATTCCTTCATAGGCAAAATAGCTAGATGACCCACACCATGAATAACAACTGGCGCGCACACTAACTTATATTTCTTTGCTTAAAAGTAGCCGCTAACGTGCAATTAAGAAAGCTTGACAAGTCGGAGTAAAAATTTAGAATAACCGCATTCGAACATCATTCGAATGCGGTTATTAATAAACTTGAATAGAGGTAAAAATGGCGCCAGCTCCAAAATACAGTCACCAAAAGCAACTTGAAATGATCCTTGATGCGGCAGAAGAATGTATACAAGCATCGTCTGTAATGGACTTTACAATGGCAAAAGTGGCAAGGACCGCGGGCCTTTCCATGGGATCTGTTTACAAACATGTGCAATCCAAAGAAGACATTATTTTGGCACTTGCACATAGTACTTTTGTTCACATCTGTAATACCTTTAATCAAGTGCTAGCACTCCCGATTACAACCCCTGAAAAAATTCTGGCAATTGCATTAATTTCACCTAAAAAACTACAGTTTTTTGAGTTTGATAATGATCTTTTATCATACGCAACGAATGAGGCAGTTATTAGCCGCGCTTCAAGTATTTGGACCGAGAAAATGATTATCGCAAACAATGCATGCGAACAATCCTTTAAGTTGGCATTAACAGAAGGGATCAATTCAGGAGAATTAATCGGAGAGCTCAATTTATCTCATGCCATTGAAGAAATCATTTTGGGATCGTGGGCAATGTGTGTCGGGTATGACCAAGTACAACGCGTCAAGCAAATCAAACAAATCGGAGAAGGAACAGATTCATTAATGGACCCGCTAACCGAAAACGATCCTATTATTCGTAGCTCTATACGATTTCTAAATAGTTACCCATGGCAAAAACCCCTCAATGAAAAGTCAGTTCAAGCACTCATAAATACGCTTACTGACATTAATTTACGCTAATTTAAGGATGAACCATGAATATTAAACGTTGGGTAGCATCAGTTATAATTATTGTTACTATTATTTTTGCACTTGGTTTTATTAAATTTAACCAAATACAAGCTGCTATCGCTTTTGGCGAGTCATTTCCTGAACCGTCGGCTTCGGTAAAATCAAGCTACGTGGAACAGCGCAATTATAGCGAGACCAGTAAAGTCATTGGCCAATTACAAGCCAAGCGTGCCATTGACATACATAACGAATACCCCGGGCTTATCGTTAAAGTTCACTTTCAACCTGGCGATTTTGTCGAAAAAAACCACGTACTCTTTGAATTAGATACCCGCATAGAGCAAGCCAATTTACTGGCTGAACAAGCCAAGTTAACTTTGGCTGAATCTACTTTTTCACGTTTATCTAAGTTGCTCGCACAAAAACGCGTTAGTCCAGACCAAGTGGATCAAGCACAAGCCGATGTGGCCATAGCAAAAGCACAAATCGCTAACTTAAAAGCGATAATAGACAAGAAAATTATTAGAGCGCCCTTTTCTGGTATGTTGGGGCTCACTAACTATCAAAGTGGCCAATTCCTTGATGTAAATACCCAACTTACCTCTTTAATTGCACAAGATGAAAAAATTTGGGTAGATTTTAAGCTACCACAAACACTGCCTCAATTAGCCGTTGGTGATAACGTTTCTGTGAATCTTATCGCAGGTAACCAACGCATAGCAGCAACCATCATCGCAAAAAATTCCGCTATTGATATTGCGGCACGCCAGCTTGCTTATCGTGCAGAGTTAGACAATAGCCAATTACAATTGCACCACAATCAAATGGTCTCTGTCGTAGTATCGACGCCAAGTATCCCTATGTTTGCAGTACCAACCAATGCCATTGCTCGAAACCAACTTGGCGCTTTCGTCTTTTCATTGGACCAGGATGACAGCAACAATTGGCGTGCTCGTTCAATTCAAGTGGAGTTAGGTGCACGTCAGGGTGATATGCAGTTGATCACCCATGGACTAAAAGGTGATGAGTTTATTGCGACAGAAGGCGCATTTAAACTAAAAGATCAACTGCTTGTTTATACGCAAGCACCAGATAGCCTTGTGCTTGAGGAGGAGTAATGAGTGCATTGCATGAAAACAAATCATCAATAATGGATATATTTGTTCAGCGACCAGTCCTTTCCATCGTGTTATCACTACTGATAATACTCGCGGGCCTCAATGCTGCAAATAAAATTTCGATACAACAATACCCAAAAATTGAAAGCGCCTCTTTAGTCATTAATACCGTTTATACCGGCGCAGCAGCCGATGTCGTGAAAGGCTATGTCACGGAGCCAATCGAACGGGTTGTGTCATCAGTACCTGGGGTAGATTATGTTGATTCAGTCACTACATCAGGGCTGAGTAAAGTGACAGCATGGTTACAGCTTAATCACAATACCACAGATGCTTTGGCTGAAATGAGTACACGACTCGGTCAAATCAAGTTTGAACTCCCCACAGGAGCAGAAGACCCTGCCATAGAGATTATTCGTGCTGATAGCCCTTACGCCGTATTCTATTTGAACGTGGAGTCACAGACACTTCCTAGAGGGGAAGTCAGTGATTATTTGGTACGCAACGTAGTACCGGGCCTGACTGATATCAACGGGGTACAAAAAGTCACATTGGAAGGCGGGCGTAACCCTGCCATGCGAATTTGGCTCGACAGTGACAAGTTAGCTATATACGATTTAAGTGCCAATGATATTTTTTCAGCCTTACAAAGCAATAATACTATAGCCACATTAGGCTATAGTGAAAATAACCGTCAACGTATCGATTTATTAGCGAATACCACATTAAAAACAGTGTCTGATTTTGAAGATTTAGTCATCAAAGAAAGTAACGGCAGTCAATTACGTTTGGGCACTGTGGCTGACATTGAAATAGGAGAAGCTGAGGGGATGGTGACGGCTCGGCTGGATGCTACCGATACCGTATTCCTTGCCATCTGGCCATTGCCGGGCGCCAATGAGATTGACATTGGTGATGCACTTTACACTAAACTAGACAAATTAAATCAAGAACTTCCACACGGCATGCAAATCACTATCGGCTATGATGGAACCTTGTACATGCGCGATTCAATTAAAGAAATATTCACTACGTTAGCTGAAACTGTGCTGCTGGTAGGTATCGTAGTTGTCGCTATGATGGGATCTTTTAGAACCGCATTGGTGCCGTTAATCACCATTCCTATTTCTATTCTTGGTGCCGTTGCAGTGATCTCTTTAATGGGTTTTTCACTCAACTTATTAACTATTCTCGCGATTGTATTATCAGTCGGATTAGTGGTGGACGATGCCATCGTCGTCGTCGAAAACGTTGCACGTCACATGCGTGATGGCAAACCACGCTTGCAAGCTGCACTCATTAGCTCTCGTCAATTGCTGGTCCCGGTGATTGCCATGACGCTGACTTTGGCGGCGGTATATGCACCAATCGGTTTTTTAACAGGACTCACTGGGTTTCTGTTTAGGGAGTTTGCATTTACATTGGCTATTGCGGTTCTAATATCAGGTATCGTTGCCGTGACACTCTCGCCAATCATGAGTGCATATGTGAGCCCTGAAGGTGGCCGTGAAGGAAAGTTAACACAAGCCGTAAATGGCTATTTTGACCGCCTACAACAGCGTTATTTCAAGCTGTTAGACACACTGTTCACTATGCGCCCTCAGCTGATATTTATTGCCGTTGTATTGTCACTGCTTAGCGTGCCATTTTATATGCTGTCACAACAAGAGTTAGCACCAATTGAAGATCAAAGCTCTATTCAAGTTGTGGTTGAAGCACCGCCAGAGTCTTCTCAGGCCTATACTTCAACTAAAATGAATGACACCGCTGAAGTCATGAATGCCACTGAAGGGGGCAAATTTACTTGGCAAATCGTCACTGCTGCCGCAGGGTTTGGTGGTGTAGAGCTCGCACCATTTGAAGAACGTGAGCACTCTGTTCATGATTTACTCTATGATTTATATGGTCGGCTGGGCAGTGTTACTGGGTTGAGCTTGTTTCCGATTTTACCGGCATCACTGCCAACAGCAGGCCAATTTGATGTAGAAATGGTTGTTCGCGCAAATGATGACCCTATCACCTTGAAAAAGTATGCTGATGAAATATTAGCCAGGGCAAATGCCAGTGGTAACTTCTTATTTGTGAACACTGATTTAAAAATTGATTTACCGCAAGCAGAGCTCAAAGTAGACAAAGAACTAGTCGCTGATTTAGGTCTGAACCTAGCGTCAGTAAATGAACAGCTCAGCGTCTTAATGTCGAATAACTTTGTTAATTACTTCAATAAAGATGGTAAAGCATTTCGTGTTATTCCCATTGTAGGCGATAGTGAACGCTACAACCCAGAAAACATTCTAGATATGAAAATTCGTACCGGTGACGGAGCGCTTATTCCGGTGTCATCTTTTGCCAGTTTGCACACCTCAACCAGCCCTCGAGTGCTGGGTTCATTCAATCAACAGGCATCATTTAGGATATTTGCGGGTGTATTACCACACATTACCAAAGAACAAGGGTTAGCGACGGTTGAAAACATCGCCGCAGACATACTACCAACGGGTTACTCGATAGATTATGCGGGCGAATCACGTCAATTGCGCAAAGAGGGTAACACCATGGTGGGTGTGCTATTTGTCTCTATGATCATTGTCTATTTTGTGTTAACAATTCAATTTAACAGCTTTAGAGACCCATTAGTCGTGGTACTAGGCTGTGCACCGCTGGCACTATCAGGTGCGTTAATGCTGCCCTTTTTAGCATTAACCACCATCAATATTTATAGCCAGATTGGACTGATCACACTCATCGGCTTAATTGCCAAAAACGGTATTTTAATCGTCGAATTTGCAAATCATTTGCAGCTTGAAGGTAAGTCAAAATTAGAGGCTGTAAAAGGTGCTGCGAGTACACGATTACGTCCAATACTGATGACGACGGGTGCAACTGTATTAGGGCACTTTCCACTCGTTCTAGTCTCTGGAGCAGGTGCAGAAGCCCGCAACAGTATTGGTATTATATTAGTCGCTGGAATGATAATAGGCACATTCTTTACCTTAATCATTTTACCATTATTATACGAACTGATCGCAAAGGATCACCGAGGGGAATCAGAAACAGAACAAGCGCTGGCCGCCAGCCCTGTATCTACCGCGCTATAATTGACCCGTGACCTGTCATAAAAAAGCGACATTCATCTGTCGCTTTTTACTTTAATCACTCAATATCGATATCAGCGGGAATTAATGAATAACACTTGGCTGCATAAGGCTTACCTTTGAAAAACAGCTTATTTTTTTGTACTCCTTCAAACGTCGCGTTTAACTTTTCAGCTACTCGATTGCTCGCGTAATTCTCTTCAAGTACATGTATTTCGATTCTTTGCAGTCCTAGGTCAGTAAATGCGTAGTGTAATAGTTGTTTAATTGCAGCAACACATACTCCTTGCCCCAATGCTGATTTAGTAACCCAATAGCCCAAATTACCACAGCGATGCATTGGCACCATTTGATTAATAGCCACAGAACCGAGTATTTTTCGCGAATCAAGGTCTTCAATTACAAAATTATATTCAGCCCCACTTTCCCATTGCTGAATACTGTATTGAACCCACATTTGGGCTTCATCTAAACTATAATTTTCATGGCACCAGGGGAGCCAAGCTCCAAGGTGTTCGACAGACTCGAATACTGAGGTATAAAACCCTTCACTATCATCGCACCTAAAAGGTCTTATCTTTATATTCATAAATATAATCCTTATCTCTGTAATATTAAAAGGGCTGTAGAATCCTGATCACGTCATGTACTAAGTATCACGTCATGTACTAAGTATCACGTCATGTACTAAGTATCACGTCATGTACTAAGTATTTAGACTATCGACGAAAGTCGCAATGCATAAATTTAATTTGCAGTTGGTATGGCTAAGCATACGGTCATAAAACATTAATTGTTAGCATAAGAAACATACACATTATTCACTATTTCACTCTGTGAAAAAGTAAACTGATATCTCCCGGCTAACGTAAGCCCTATATGTGTATAAAATGAATTAGCGTCACTTTCTTCCCAAGTATATAACCAAAACACATCACCAAATCGGTGTGCAACATCATTTAGCAGCGCTTTACCTATGCCTTGGCCCTTATGCAGCCTGTGGATATATAACTTCTCAACTTCGTAGCCATTAGCCTCATTTTCATAGTGAGATTCTAAGTTAACCAACACAAAACCTTGTAGAGTCGAATCCTTTTCGCACACAAGGCATTGATAGTTAGACCGTGCTAACAAGTCTAAAAAATATGCTTCAGTAAATGTTGATAATGCATACTTCGAATACTCAGAACGAACGCCCTCAAGTGCATAAGTATCAAACCATACAAGCACACTCAAAGCAGCTAAATTGATACAGTCTTCTGGGGTTGCCACTCGTATATTGCCCACATTTAATTCCTTTTGCACTAACGCATTATATATGTAATCAAAAAATGTGAGCCTCTAGAATGGCCCACATTACATAAGTCATTTACCTTCATAGCTATGTTATGAAGCGAGTGTCCTACCAAATAACGTCACTGCTTGCTGATACATTGAAATCGCTAATGCTGCGTCATACCTGTCACCTTCATCACGCATAAATGCATGTTGTGCATTTACCTCCTGCCAATGGAAGTTAATACCTGTTCGTTGGCAAGCTGTGTAAATACGCAAACGCCCTTCCATAGGTACATGTGGATCTTGCTTACCCCATACAAAATGGATTTCTCCTTGTATGTCTTTCATTCTTTCAAATGATCCATTACCAATTTGCGCAGGTAACGAGTCACTATGAATATCGGTTGCATACAAACAAAACGCAGCTTTAATCGTAGGGTTTAAGGCTGCTCTATAAGCTAAATGTCCACCAATGCACACCCCCATCGCGCCGACATTACCATTACACCCGTTAAGCTGCTGTGCAAACTCAATCAACGCTTGCGTATCACTGTCGTGATGCTCTAACTGCTTGCTCCATTTGTCTTCATTGCCTTTGTCTTTACCTGCATCGTCATAGGCAAGTACCGTCCCAATTGGATTCAACTCATGAAACACTTCGGGCACAAGTACATGAAAACCATGACTTGCCAAAATCGCTGCTGAGCGTGCTATTGGGGCTGTTTGTTGAAAAATCTCTGAATAGAAAATGATACATGGGTAATTGCCACCCTCGACAGGAGAATAATGGTAAGTGCGCATAATGCCTGTGGGTGTTGTGATATCGTGAGTTTGATTACTAATAATCATAGAGCTAATTAATCTTAATAGAAAAAGTTACCAATAAGGGTAATAGATTTAGTACTAAAAAGTAACATCGCTTGCCTTCAAAGCACCATAATGTGGCCAATTTAGTTTTTATCTTGATGTTATGGCATATATTTTCAATCTTTCACTCGACCACCTTGCCATCATAGTGATCCAACTAGTCACACAAATAAGTCAAACAATGAACAAATTATTATGCTCCAGCCTATTTTTTAGCGCACACTTTACCGTAAATGCTGCCGATGTGAATCAAGCAGATATACACATGAGTCACAAGCTAACTGACACAGGTAAAATATATTCTGTACACAGTAGTCAAAAGCAAAAGAGTACAACCCTGTATAGCGCTGACATTGATGTACAAACAAACCAAGTCACTGTCACTGTGTCACAAGGTCACCCTGCACAAATTGGTAAACTTATAATTGATCATGAAGAGGTCGTCGCTCATTCCAGTAACGGCAAAATCGCATGGCGTGAAAGCCGTAAGTCAAAGGAAAAACTGTGTTTACCTGAAATGTTTGCTGAATTTATCCGTGTCCATTTAAACACCTTGAAATCGGGTAAAACCCTCACCTGCTACGGTCCTATTCTTAAAGCAAAAAAACTCGCCCCTTTTAATGTGGCTTTAAAAAGCGATACCCCTGACTCGCTTGTCTTTGAAGTTGGTCCCGGATCATTTGGGATGTGGTTTTTTATGGATACAGTAGAGATACATCTAAATAAAGCAGCCACTAAAATGATCTATTACAAAGGCATCACACCAGCGCCACAAGGGCTAGAAGGCAAAATGGCTTATCTTGAATATAAGGGTGACGTTAATAATTATAAGCTAAACAGCCATATCATTGACTCAATTTTATGGTAATTGTCACACTTCATAATCACATGCGGTTCCACGGAGTCGCATGCCCTGTACTTCTCATGCGTTCTCTAATGGAAATAGATATTAACCGGCTATGTCGCAAAACTTTTCTTCACCAGTGCCTGCTTTTTTAAATTCACTGTACTGCTTTGGCGATAACCCAGTCCACACTTTAAACACCCGAGAAAAGTGCGCCTGATCAGAAAAGCCACATATAAAGCCTATTTCAGAGATCCCCAGTTGCCCTTGCAATAATAATTCACCAGCGTGTTCTACCCTCACTTCCTGCACAATAGAGGAAAATTTCATATTCAACTGGCTAAGTCGGCGCTGCAAAGTTCTTACAGACAATGCCAAGGCATTCGCAACCTTAGGTAAGTCTATATCCAAAAGCCCCAACGACATTATTACCTGCGTTAAGTTTGCCAGTACCACCGAATTCGATGCCGTCATATGTGCTGGCGACATGACGCTCGAGTAGCCAGCGGCCGAGTGCTGATCACTTTTTGCCATATTTGATGCAACGAACGCGTCGGTTTTAAAATGTATATACCAATTCCGTTGATCACTCAGCTCTGGATGCGACTCAGCCAAAAACTGCTCACGAATCGTATTTGCAGGTAATTCAAGTACACACGAACTCACACTTTCAGACGTACATAATAAAATGGGGTGACCTGAAACCTGCTGCAACAATGCACATAAAACACCTAGCACAGCGAAGTCTTCAGCTAATGTAGGCGGGTGTTCTGTATTTGAGCGGTGACTTACTTTCACATAGTGCGATGTAAACTCTGCAGTAATATAATGTTGACTATGAATATAGCGCTCTAAACGTTGCCACTTCTTTATCAAAGTGTGCACTGAGCTATTGATTAACAGAGCTTGCCCTATTGGTGATCCAGTAAATTCCGTGACCCCTATGCCTAATCGCATTAGTGTCGTTATACCGTAAAGCTCTGCAACATCATTCAGCCAGTTTTGTTTGGTAGTAAGCGGAATGTGTGCAGACACTGCCTTATTTTCATCAGCTGCCATAGCTAAGTTCAGCTTGGAAAGCCCTGAGCGCAAAATATTCAACATCATACGACTCGCAAATGCGGGCGACTCTGGTAGTGATTGCGTTTTTATAGTCGACGCTTTTATATTTGGCACAGCTACTTTCTCCCTGACACAAATAGTCATTATGCTAATTTACGTGTTTATATTTCGTGTAGTAACTGCGCTTGACGCTCGATGGCGCTGTTTTGATACATATTGACCTATCCATGGGACCTTACTCAGCCATGTCGGTGCCATACAAACAAACGTAACAACCGCAAAAAACCACACCAATTTCCCCATAAAGACCATGGCAATCACTGCACTAACCGACAGTCCGGATAAGATACTCAATACTACCAACGTACGTGGTGGTGTCGGTAATAAACACAATACAGGTAAAGCAATTAGTCCATACTCTTGCACAGTGCCTTTAAGCCATTGCCAATGCTCATAACCATTCTTACCTGCAGTTGGTATTAAACTACTAAAATAATCATCTAACATCAGAGCCAAAATGGCTAAAAAACTGCTTCCTATAGCTGCAGCCAATGCAAATGAGACCGCTATCAACCATGCCTTTTTGGGCTGTAACCACGCCAATAACATCACCGATGTTTGTGTTGGTAAAGCGGGTATAAAAAAATCCCCTACTGACAATAAAGATAATGCAGGTATAGCCACCGGCCGTTTTCCGTGGCGAGCGATCCAATTAAGTACGCGTTTTGATACTGTTATTCTAGCCATCACAAGTGTCCTTTTATAATTTAAGCATGATGTTTTCAATAAAGTTAGGAAAAAGAGCACGTGCTCTCATGAGCAATCGGACTTTTCCCACCTGTATTTCCGGCTTTGCTTTATTCACTCCGTCATAAATCTCTTGAGCAGCCTGCGTCGCGGAAATTTTCCCAGTACCGCGACCTCGTGTCATATCCGTGTCAACCAAAGGGAGTATTGCTTCACATACTTTTACACGGCTTGCATGGCGCTTGACTTGACCATTTAACGACTTACAAAAGGCCCTTAGTCCTGCTTTATTGGCACAATAAACTGGTGAACTTTGTTTAGGTGCAATGCCAAGTCCTGACGTGACAAACACCCAGGTTCCTGACTGCTGCTCGATATTGCTAAACAGTTTTTTGGTTAAGGTAATAACCGAGGTGAAATTAATTGCCGTTTCATCCTCGATTGATAACAGTTCACGTTTGGGTTGAAAAAAGTCTCTGCTCTGCTGAACACCAGCATTATGAATAACCAGCTTCAATGGCAGAGTACCAATCTGCTGGACTAAGTTACTTACCTCCTGTCGCTGAGTTAAATCACAGCAGTACCACTGCACATCAGGACAATTCACTTTCGCTTGTTCCACACTTGTCGAGGAAGCCCCAGTCGCGATCACCTCAAACCCATGACGTAAATACAGGTCCACCAGCGCTTTTCCGACCCCTCGTGTACCTCCGGTAATTAACACAGTAGTACTCATGCTATAAACTCCTTTATACGCCCGTAATCCACAGGCGATTCCAACTGAGCATGCCCTAAGTACTCGATATATTTGCCATTTAAATTTCGGTCCCTTGGTTCCAATAACCCAATGTTCTTACGCAGTTTCAGTGTATTACGATCAAAGTAATACTCTGTAGACCCAAATAACATTCGCCAAAACCAGTTTTTCGGTGTAACACTTACCACTGTATGGTCGATGGTCTCTCTTTTTTGCAATGTCACTTTTGTATGTGCTTGAACCTTCATTACAATATAATCCAAGCATACTTTTTCACCGCGCTTTAGCGCAGGCCAATGATGGGAAATTTCAAATGGTATACTCAATAAGGTACAAGGGCGCGAAGTAAACTTTAGTGGCTTTTGCTTTGACTTTTGCCCTGTTTTATCACTTTGTAAAACCGAGGTTGCTTTGCTCTTTGTAACAGTTAGTGAGCCCTTTTCATTTAAGTGTGGTTGCGCCATCGCGCCATATAACAGCCCTTGCGTAGAGCACCAAGTGATTTCCTCTTTCGCTACTATCGTTTGCTCAGCCCCTCGCCACTGCCGTGTTACTCTTAACAACCCTTCAGGTAAACGCGCTATATTCATATCATACTCAAAAATAGGACGTTCACTTTGATGTTTTTTATCTATTACACTGGCTTTAACTTGCTGAAAACTTTCACTGCTATTGCTACTCATGTTGACCACTATCTTGATTAATGTATGGCCTTACAATAATGACTCCGGAAAAATAATGATTGAATATATGTGCCAATGTACATAAGTAAGATGTCAAGCAGCTGGCCAGAAAGAAGCTCACCAAATCATGCACTGTCTGGTTTTATAAATAACATGGTATAGGTAAGAACAAGAAAGGGGCTGTTAGCTTAAAGGCATAAAGCAGTTATGGGGCTCAAGCAAAAACTAGCTGGCTTTATGATGTTCACGTAGCGCAAGTTGAAAATCTTGTTTGTCTTGCTCAGTGATTGACTGATAATAGTTAGCCATGAGTAATACGCCGTCAATCACCTCCCAAGCTCTGCCAGTGATCACGCCAGTCGTTACCTTAAAGACGGATAAAAGTACTCGAAACAGACCACATGCGACTTTAAATAACCTCGCCCGATGCTGCATCGAGACAGTGGCATCACGCATTTGCGATTCAGTGCACTGTGCGCTACGTAATGTCGTTAAGTCAAAGTCATGATCGCCTACCACTTTGAAATGGTCATTATCTACAAACACTTTATTTATCAGCAGTTCAATACCAGATCCAACAATATCCGATACTTGGCTTAGCAATGTCATCCCCTGAATTGCCACAGATTTAACAACGCGTATCACACGTTGCACAAAACCAGATATTGCAAAAAAGACGCGTGAAGCCGCTTTATATAACCATTTAAAAGCACGCTTTAAGCCATCAAGGCAAGCAGCACCGATACTTTGCTTGCGCCACAATTCAGGGTTTCTTTCACCTTTTGATAGCGCCGCGTAGTGTTGGTTAATCGTGGGCGTTAATTGCGTTTGTTGTAAGGGAAGACTATCAAGTTCACAGACACAGTGCAGTGTTCTCAATGCAATGCCTATTACTGTTAATTGTTTTTTTTGTATCGCCCGCGCGATATGTGTTTCTCGCACGAGTCGCTTGTCAGCTGTCCCATGCTTTACTCTTTCAAAGTCATCCCACAAACGAATAACGCGCTTTAGTTCAGGATGTAACCGAGGCAAAGTACTGGTATATCGGGTTTTATATCTTGGTTTAAAGAATTCGCTATATCGATAGGCGTCAATAGGCGCGCCAGGATAAAAATCTCCCCCTTTAGCAAAGTCACTTTGCTTGCTGCCAAAGCCGTTTAACCACGCCTCTATGCGCGCCTGTGCCATGATCACGCGTAAGCTCAATCTCGGTAATTCAGCTGGCGTCACATCAGGAAACACCTCATTATCGGCATTATTCCACACAATCGGTCGCGTCAGCTGTTTATGTTGTTCCAAGAGCTGGTTAGCCTTATCGTTTAAAAACTGTGTAATGCCATCTGTGTCAAATAGCCACTGGAGCAAATGCAGTTTTGTTACACGGATGCTAGGATCAAGCGCTCCCCAATAATATAAGAGCTGTTGCCAATACCCCAAGCCCGCTTCAACAGCTTGGTTAAGCAGATCATGCGCCGCTGGCTCTGTAAAAAAGCGACGTGTTTTACCGGGTAAAAGCCCTAACGCACGTAAGCGAACATAAATAGCGCGATTCAAAAACTTGTTACACGCTGGCTTTGAAAACCAATCTTCTAACTCGGTGGGCGCTTCAAATGAATACACCTGCTGTAGAACTGTAAACGACTTATGACCAAACCACGCATCACAACGAAGACCCGCTTCAGCTTGCAGTGTTTTTACTGCGGTTGAAAAAGAAGATAACCACTGACTCACCTCACCTGAGTATGGCGATGTTTGCCCTCTTAAAGCCTCTTGTATGTTAGTAAAACCAGCGCGATGCTCGGCTGATAGATATTGCATACGATATAAGCGGTCACAAAGCGTTTGCCCCAATGGACCACGCAGCAATGCGGTATTGCCCTCTAGCATATTCGCTGAGAAATCAGGCAATAAATGATGCTCAAGTGCCTGCTCAACCTTAGATTCAGCCTGTTCATAGCACTCGAACACAGAGTCGGAACTCACACTAGGTACGCTGTAATGCAACAACCACGCATACTGCTTGGCTAAAATACATCGTTTACCAATGCCAACAAACCTTCTCTGGTTTCACGCGCTGCACTCAATGCCGCATTATGGGCAGTTTCAAGCTCAGACGTGATGTCTTTTTGGCGAAAGACCATACCATCACCATCTAATTTGTGCGCGTTAAGTGCAACTAGCTCAATCTTGCCTTCGGTCGATGCTGATGCCCCCGAAATCGCTTTTTGTAACACATCATTAAAGTCTAATTCACTGAGCTTTATTGATGTACCATCATCGGCTTTCAATACCACTGAAATATCACCGGTATAAGTCGCAACAGACAAAGTAGAAAAATCAATCAGGGCGTCGTCTAACTTCTCTAGAGCTGCTTTAATTTTTTGCATATTACAATTCCCTTTCGTTATTTTTTATAGATATTCATTAGGTGATGTTAGTTATTTAATAGCTTATTTATTTGCGCCTAAATTGCAAACGAAATTAATATGACACACCACTAATTGAACTATGCAAACTACATTAGTTCAGTGTTGATACGTCTAATACGAATACCGCATCTTGCTTCGCCGCGGTTACGAATAACGTATTTATATCCGATAACGTTAATGACGAAACAGCAAAAAGGTCTGCGTGCAAAATTGTTTTTTTAATCTCTAAATTGCCTCTATAGTCGGTATTTAAAACAACAATACCTCGACCGCTTTCAGCCGCACCATATCCTGTTTTACCATCCAGCGTAAATGCCAAGCTGCTGATCCCTTTTAAACTAGGTGCTTTTAATGTTTGTAAAAGTTCAAGGCGCTTCTTGCCTATTTGGTTACCCAAATCACTTAAAACAATGATGTTATTACTGCCAGTACAAGCAACATAGAGACGATTGGTTGCATTAACTTGACTTACTGCCTGCGGGCCCACGCATCCATGCTTGTTTAAATTAAATACTTGGGCAACACTATAATTCTTATTTGACGCTCGATTTAAAACGGTAAGCTCTGCCTTCTCATGTCCTAATACCAATAGAGTGTCAAATACCGGAGCCCTGCCAAGCGATTGAATAGCTAAGGGTCGTGAAAACCGGTGCCCATTTACTACATTGTTCACGTTTTCATCTGGTGAGAGTTGCCCATCCTTAATTTGAAAAAAGCTGATGGCGTTACTTTGATAACTCGCAACTGCAAACCGCTGTTGGTCAAGTTTAAATAGGTCCCACGCGCCAAGGAGCTGCAATGTATCAAGCTTACCAATAGGCGCTGGGTCTTTAAATACTCTATCTGGTGTTAAGTTATCACTCAGTGTATGTACAAACTCATAAGGACCCGCCTTTGTTTTTTTAAACAAAGATACCGCACCATCATAAAAGCTGCTTGTAACAATGAATTCTGCGTTATTGAAGCTAATTACATCAGATGCTCCCTCTAACTTAAGTGCTGGGTTATCTGAATTTTTAAAGACTTGCTTAAATTGGAGACTCCCCCCTTTTTGTCGAGTAAATATACTCAGCGCATTATCATCCCCACTAACCACAAACACCTGTTTTCCATCTTTTGAGATGCTAAGCTGACGCGGGTTATCTAACCCTGATATGCCTAGGTGGTCGTTAAAAACAGACTGTGAAGTGTACGTTTCGGCTGGTGTTTTATTAACTTTGCTCGGCTGATTACCTGCCCCTTGAGAGATACCAGCAAAGATGAATAAAAAACATGATAGCCACTTTAAAAGTAGGGTGTTTTTCATTGTTTTAATCAACCGCTTTATAAAAAAATTCATTATATTACAGAAGCTTAACATCCAAATCAATCACCACTAAAATCTCAAAAGGCAGGTAGAAAGTAAAACCAATAGCTTAAGGAATAGCATTTTTTATAATGGGTAACTCTGAAGCTAGCCACCCGTTCATGTCTCCAGTAAGATGCTTCACATCAAAGCCACGCTTTTGTAATTGCTTTTCAAAAATAGCCGCTCTGCGGCCAGACCGACAATAAACCAGTAAAGTAGAGCCTTTTTTCGCATTCAATTGTGCTTGATGTTGGGCAATTTGATCAAACGGAATATTTATGGCACCTTTAATGTGCCCCGCGTTATATTCTTGTGCGGTTCTTACATCAATCACTGTAAAGGGGGTTGACGACATTTGCTGCCTCAGCAGTGTTTGTTGAGATACCTGAGTTATGTTGGCTTGCACTAAGGTGCTAACCATAAGACTAAATAAAAGCATACCAAACAGTACCAGCATCCAATTTTTTGTTGTTACTAATTTCATTTTTCTGCCTTTTTGATATATAAGCCGTCAAAAATAACCTGCCACTTTTGATCAAGCATTTTTGTTTTCCACACTTGCCGAACACTGCCATCCTCATTGGGTGTCCAAGTGATTCTTTCTTCTAAATAATTGCCTTCTTTATCAAAATCAGAGCCCGTTAGTACCATAACATTGCCCTGTAAGTTGCCTTCCAGTTGTAACAGTAGTCCCGTGTTATCTACCCAAGTTTGATGCCACAACTTTCTGGTAACATCATAAATGCCAATACTTTCACCTTTATAACCAGATAAGCCAGTATAACGCTCTTTAATAACACACTTATTATGAGCTGCCGTAATTACATTACGCCCTGCTAATTTCCCATCAGGCGTATATACTTGCCAATCACCCAGCCAAAAATCAAATTCTCGGTATGCTTTGTCATCACAATTAGCCCATACCCCACACGCACATAAACAACTAAAAACGATTAAAAACCATCTCATAATAGTCCTCCTTTTTTGTCTTTAAAGCGTAGCTGAAGCACCTTAATTTACGAATTATAGTCAGGAAATACCTTCAGAAATAAACAAACCAGTCGATACTATGAGTCGATAGGAAATACATTCATATTTAAGGATTAAAAATGAAAACGAACGCACTACCGCAGACATTTGTAGTACCAAGAATCACAAGTCATTCGCTCGAGAATAGACCTGAACAGACACAAAAAGAACAACTCCCTCCCGATGGTGATCCGCAAGATGCCGAAGATGAACAACAAGCTTACACGTTTTCAAAATACTTAGATTCAATGGCTGAAGACTACAAAGAAGGTAATGCCAACTTCAAAAGTCACTATGAAGGCTTAGAAGTCATCAATAAGGACTTACAAAGACAAATAGACATAGTGAATAAGCAAATCACCCAGTTAAAGCAAAATCCACAGACACCTACTGCGGAAATTAATATTCAAAAAAGTACCCAACCTGAAAATGAAGGACGCAACAATCATATAAACGTCACTGCACACCGAGGCGTGAAAGAATATCAAGAGAATAACAATGAAGTTGTCATTCAAAGTTTAGAGAAGCAAAAAAGTGCGTTACTCACCGAGCAAGCAGATGTTAAGAAAGCGATGTTAAACATGATCATTGATGAAATGAAGCGATTGGAAAACGGCAACTAGGCTGATACACAGAGAGCATGTACATAACAACGAATTTTCGGAGCCTGTAATTTAAATTGTGTATCTGCTTATAATTAAGCCAGTAATGGCTGAGGATAAGCAATATGGATAAGAAAGCTCTAGAAGCCTTCGCTCGCGAAGCAGCTAAGTCGATTAAGACTCCTTCTGATCTTGATGACTTTAGGAAAATGTTAACCAAGGTGACGGTTGAGACAGCCTTAAATGCTGAACTTAATGAGCACCTCGGTTACGAAAAAAACTCACCAACTAACGATAGTAACAGTCGAAATGGCTACTCATCTAAACGCCTAATTACAGACGATGGTGAGATCCAGTTAGAAGTCCCTCGTGACCGTGACGCGTCCTTTGAACCCAAGCTTGTTCGTAAACATCAAACCCGATTTCAATCGATGGACGACAAGATCTTAAGCCTATATGCCAAAGGAATGACCACCCGTGAAATCGTCGCAACATTCAAAGAAATGTACGATGCGGATATCTCCGCCAGTCTAATATCTAAAGTTACAGATGCTGTTTTAGAACAAGTGGTTGAGTGGCAATCTCGCCCGCTTGATACGGTCTATCCCATCGTTTATCTCGATTGCATCGTCGTGAAAGTACGCCAGAATAAACAGGTTATCAACAAAGCCATTTATCTCGCACTTGGCGTAAATATGGAAGGTCAGAAAGAACTTCTTGGGATGTGGATGTCCGAAACCGAAGGAGCGAAGTTCTGGCTTAGCGTGCTCACCGAACTTCAAAATCGAGGCGTGAATGATATCCTCATCGCGTGTGTAGATGGCCTGAAGGGCTTTCCTGATGCCATCAACGCTGTTTATCCAAAAACTCAAATTCAGCTCTGTATCGTACACATGGTGCGAAACTCAATGAAATACGTCCCATGGAAAGACTACAAGGCAATTACCGCTGACTTAAAAGAAATCTATCAAGCAACAACGGAAGATGAAGCCCTGTTGGCGTTAGAGCACTTTGGTGATAAATGGGATGAAAAGTACCCTCAAATCAGCCGCTCCTGGACGGCTCATTGGGATAATCTCAATACTCTATTTAGCTACCCTCAAGATATTCGTAAAGCTATCTACACGACAAATGCTATTGAATCTCTGAACAGTGTGATCAGAAAAGCGACCAAGAAACGTAAACTGTTCCCGACAGATGAATCCGCTAGCAAGGTGGTGTACTTAGCGATAATGGATGCTTCCAAGAGGTGGACAATGCCTATTCATAACTGGAAGCAAGCTCTAAACCGTTTTATGATTATGTTTGAAGACCGACTAACTGAATACTTGTAACTAAGAGCAGTTACACAGAATTATTTACAGGGTCAATTTTCGAGTTCAAACTTGTTATTCTTATACTCTATAAAATTAGTATAGATAAAACCTCAAAGCTGCGGTGCTGTAACATGTACTTTCATTACAATTAAAGCAACTAGCATTTGCACTCCCACCTAACCGTTTTGAAAAAGCTCCGGCTAGTATTAAAATAGCCTAGGTCGAATAAAGAAACGGCCAAGTTATAGCTCTAAGCTGCAATAAAAACCTTTCAATTGATTACACAGAGGCGATATTGAAAATACTGATCACTGGTTCTGCCGGGCGTGTTGGACGTGCCATTTATATCAACTTAATGCAACAACATGCTGTGTTTGGGCTTGATACAACGCCTTGCTCTACTGTCGACATGGTGGCTGACATTCGAGATACACCCAAAATAATACACGCCCTTAAAGGCGTTGATGTCATTATTCATAGCGCCGCTTTACATGCTCCCCACGTTGGTCTGGCGACGGAACAAGAGTTTATTCAAACCAATATCGACGCCACTGAGCGACTCGCATTAGAAGGCATAAAGCAAAATATTAAACATTTCGTGTTTACCAGCACGACAGCACTGTATGGCTTTGCCTCGACCCCTCAAGGGCAGGCTGGTTGGGTAAATGAGCACACTCAGCCACAACCAAAAACGCTTTATCATACCTCAAAAATTAAAGCTGAAAATAAGCTCAAGCGTATCTCTCAGTTATTTAATCTACCCATTACCGTCTTGCGTATGTCCAGATGCTTTCCCGAGCCTGCTAACTTGATGAGCGTTTATCGCTTAACACGCGGCATTGATGTGCGCGATGTTGCACACGCCCACGCATGTGCTATCACAGCAAGGTTAACAGGTTTTAGAACCTATATTATTTCTGGCCATACACCTTTTGATCGAGGTGACTGCATTGCGCTTTTTCATAATGCGGGTGATATGCTCCAAAAAAAGGCACCTGATCTGGCAAAGACATTTGCACAGCGGCATTGGCCTTTGCCTAACACACTAGACCGTGTCTATGACTCAGCTTTAGCGCAGAAAGAGCTACAATGGCAGCCAAAATATGGTTATCAAAGCGTAATAGATATGCTCGACAGCGAGCTGCCCGAAGTATTGCCGCCAGTGAACTTTACCAGTACGATACAGCGCATCTAAATAAGGGAACGTAATCATCAACGCAATGCAAATCATGCCCTATACCTCCTAATGCCACTGTGGCAATTATTACGGTCATATTTAACGCGTCCGTGAACGCTCTCATATCATGCAATTACTCAATTTACCATAAATTAGGCGCACTGTGGGGCTGCACCCATCCGAGTAATATTACCGTCAAAGCCGTCGCTGAAAGTACAACGTCGTATTCCAACGGTGATAAATATATTGAGTTTCACCATTGCCCTCTGTGCGGCTGCACAACTCACTACAGACCAACAAAAATAGGTAACCCACAAAGAATGGCGGTCAACTTTAAAATGGTGTCAAAGAAGTTAATCAACGACGTTAAAATACGCCACTTCGATGGAGCTGATACATGGGAGTTTATTGAAAGCTAATCAGCTGATGCCACTTATTGCTCTTATCTGTAAATAACACCAGCCCTCAAGGAACACTGGCAATCAAAAGGGAACTAAGCTAATGTACCTAAAAGAACAAAGGACGCATTGTTAGCATGGTAGATATTCTAACGCATTATCACACTTCCATTTTTATAGTCGGCATACTCGCGGGGCTATTTCTGCTGCAACTTATTATTGCTGATATTGCTTTGTTTTTACAAAAGCACCAAGCAGGGCATCCCGTAGAGCCTGATCATACTCGCTTTGTGTTTCGAGCCGTTAGAGCACATGCCAATACCAATGAGAGCATTAGCATTTACATCTTACTGCTTCTTTTTGCCATTTTTTCTCAAGCTAATGCTGATTGGTTGGCTATTTTCTCAGGTATATATTGCTTTGCACGACTAACGCATATGTGTTTTTACTATTGTAATGTGCACCTTGCACGCAGTATTTCGTTCGCCCTGTCACTGGTTGGCTTATCGGGTATGCTAATTTCTGGATTAATCAACTGGATTTAACCGGGAATGGCCTTGTTGATCAAATAGCTAACTACCAATCAATTTCTCAGTTTTAACTTTGTTGCTGATATTTGGGCATACCTGGCCCAGTCATTTTATTTATTGCCTTCACTTTAATCATCGTTTCAGTATGCTGACTATTAAACTGGCGACTTTTTAGCTTATCACCCATTAATTGTTTAAAACGATACATCGCCGTCTCGGCAAGTGAACGAAGGTGGTACCCTGAATTCACTTTCCACTGCGTTAACCCTATTTGGTGCATCATAAATACGGCATTGTTTCTGGGGTGTCCTTCTTCCCAGTATTGGGCATTCTCTCTTGGCGGTATCCGCATAATCGCACCTTTTGCTGCGACCTCCTCATAGCAACTGCGTGTGTCATATGCTCCATCACCTGTGACTCTGTCTATATTCCTACGCAGTGGCCTGATTAAATCGGCAAGGGCTTCTCCATCTGACACATTTACCATCGATAGCTCAGCACCCACAATATCGTGACTTGTCGCATCTACGGCCAAGTGCAGTTTTCGCCAAGTTCGACGCTTAGTCGCTCGATGTTTTCTCGTATGCCATTCACCATTTCCGTACACTTTAAGGCCTGTGCTATCGACTACGATATCTATAAAGCCTTTGCCAGCGCTCTTTCTATATTGCACATCAAGTGTTTTGCTGCGTTTACATAAACAACTATAACCGGGTGATTGCTGCGAAGTATCCATCATAGTGAGCAAGGAATTTACAAACCCCTATAAAGCTCTTAACGGCAAGTGAAATACAGCTCTTAAGGTTAAACAGGTTTCAATTGCTAAATCAGAATAGTGATTCGAACGACCGCGGCCACCGTGTTTTTCGGTATTTTGCCACTTAGAGATGGCACTCTCACTTAGCCAAATATTGATGTTACCGCGTTGAACTAAAGCACGATTGTACTGTGACCAATTCCTAATTTTCTTCTTCATTTCAAGGCATGGGTTAAGGCATTTTATGATCTGATCACACCAAACCAAAGAAGTTCAATTATTTAGGAAACAAGGCCACCGGGAATTATAAATAATTAAGCCACCACTATGCATCAGAACACGCAGCGCTTAACACAAGCTAGCTTAAGAAATTAAAGTAGGTGATGTATTTTAAGCCATTACCTGCTTAACTTCGAGATAAAGCTATACAGCCTTAGCTCGCGTTACAATTACCTTGTTGGCACTGGCGATATAAATAATTGTATAAAGGCACGCTGCTACCACACGCTGAGCCACCATTTTGAGCAGCGCATATTTGGCTACGCTTTTGTGCAGCCCACTGTGCACAATTAGAGCTACACGCTGCGGCAATCGCAGAGGTCGCACTGACAGATAAAAGTAGCATCGCAACTGCCATTAATGGTGTTTTAGTAATCATTTTCATTGTTATTCCTTTCATGTTGTTTATTTACCTAGTTAAACCATAAGTAAACTGTTCAAAAATAGAACTGAAATAAGCTAACATTTCTATTTTTTAAAAAATATTGAAAACAATTCATGCACAAGAAAATATGTACAAATTCATAAAACGTCAAAAATCACAAAAAACTAATTTATAATCCTGTATCCACCATTTTAAAAGCGATGTAATAAAAGCATGCTTAAATATCAGGAAGAGCCAAAGGAAAGTGCACCACGACAAATAAAATACGGCCAATAAATACTGCAATACCTTTTACATTTACGTCTCTTAAAGGCCCTCTCTATTTTACTAAAAAACCTATATTTATGAAAATATCATTTAAGATAATATAATTAATTAAACCATCACTCACCCTATAAAATCGAGTGAAAAGTAAACTAAGATTAAAAATAGAGAGAAAATAAAAAGCATGTACATGTATAAGTTATTACCCATATTTATGTTTATAATTACTGCACATCATGTGTCGGCACAGCCAAAAACGCTTTACGATAAAGAGCGAGCTCGCACCATCCCCATTATTATTTCTGAGCCAGTGAATGCATCGGTACAATGCACCAATAAAAGCAAGTGTTCAGTTGCGTTTATTAGTGCTGGATACGGAGTACCTCATAATAACTATACCTTCATAAGTGAGCTATTAAATAACAGAGGGTATTTAAGCATTGCTATACGCCATGAATTAAAAACCGATCCACCACTTTCCATCACAGGCAACTTATATCAAACTCGCTTAGTGAATTGGCAACGTGGGGTTAAAACATTAAAGTTTGTTAAAAAGGCCCTCGAAAAACAATTAACCAGTTATGACTTTAATAATTTATTACTCGTTGGGCACTCTAATGGGGGAGATATCTCTGCGTTATTGGCAAATGAATCACCAAGCTATGTTAAAGAACTCATTACTCTCGATCACCGAAGAGTCTCGCTTCCCAGATCAAAAACCATCAAGGTGCTCTCTATTCGCGCCAGTGATTTTTCAGCCGATCCTGGGGTACTACCCTCTAACATTGAGCAAAAGCAATATCCAAGCTGTGTAATAAAAATTGATGAGGCTCAGCATAATGACATGTCTGACTCAGGCCCCTTATGGCTTAAAAACAGAATATCTAACATTATTATAAACCAACTCACCAGCTCCTCGTGCGACGCTTCAGATACATAAAGCATTTACATTATTGACCATTTTTCTCAATGGGTGAGCGCTAATACTCACCCATTAACGTTCCAAAATACCTCACTTGAAGCTCTATTGACTGGATCGCATCGATGCCTTGCAACTTTTGAAGCTCACCGAGTAAATCAACATCAGACGACAACACCGTGTAGCTAACCAATGAGTCCGATTTTTCTTGTTTTTTCAACCCTGCTAATTGTGGCGCAAGTTGGCTTTGCTTTAAAACAACAATAATTTCCCCCGTTACGATGCCTATTTGGCCAGTTGTTACATTTTTTACTTGGTCACCTTTATGTAGCATATCACTCGTTAAAATAACCCTGTCCATGGCCGTTATCTGTAAATACTTCTTTGGTATAGAAATTACCGCTTCAGCTTTGCTGTGCACAGTATTATTCACTGTTTTTGTTTCATACAGCGTGTTTTTCACAGTCGGTGCGCCATCAATTTCTGCAACAAAAGAACATCCCGAAAAAAGAAACAAAAAGAACACCAATCGACCTAAAATCATACACATGTGTAAATAACCCCCGCAACAAAGTAAAAAAAACTTTGAATTTTCATTAAAAAAGAGAGATGTTAAGAAAGTCTAACAACAATAACACAAGGGTTAAAGAATGAAAAATGTACCGAAAACAACTATAATCGCAGCTTCACTGACTGCAATATTAGGTACACCAACAGTTTCTGCATTGCCAAATACTACATTGTCAGACTTGGTTAACTTTACCAATGTCGCTAACAGTGCAGACTTAATTACTCAACAGCAACAAGCTCTTGCTAAACAACAGACCAGCTCAGGTATGACAAACCACTATGATGAGCAACTTGGAAAAGCAACTTTTCTGTGGGCTAGTAAAGGGCTAGTCACACCTAACATTTCACAAATTGCTGATGAAGAGCGTAACGCCTTTGTTGCTGATTATTACTTACAACAACTCACCGGTTTAAAAACCAGCAAAGCAACCATTTTAAATGGTGCAAAACTAAGCAGTTTACATCAACCAAAACGCGGGCCTGCAATCGCTAAATACAAACAAGTGGTTGGCGGTATCGACGTGTTTAACAGTGAATACAATGTGATGCTAGACAAAGAATATAACCTTGTCGCTTCATCTGGTTTTGTATCATATGCTAAAGTTGCTAACACCATGGATGCTGCACTCACCTATTTTGGTGATCCTGAAAAAGCCATTAACATTGCCGCTCGCAACATCGGGGCCGATGAAACAGCTCTGAACTTAAGCGAGCAAAAAGTACAGGGCCAATTCACCTCTTTTACTGCAAAAAATAGTGACGGTGTCATCAACACATTCTCTCCTCGTGCTAAGAAGGTATTTTTTGACACCGGTAATGAACTCGTTGCTGCGCATTACGTCGAAGTTGATGTGGCACCAAAAAATAGTGTTGAGTCGCAAGCCTATGGATTTGTCATCGCAGTAGATACAGGCAAAGTTCTATTCAAAAATAATTTAATTGCGCACGACAGTAACTACACATATCGAGTGTATGCCAATCAAAATGGTTACCCAATGGAAGGGCCTCATGGCGATGTGTTGCCGAAAATAGGCACAGGTCCTGATAAAACAGAGATTGAAGCCGCACCTCTTGTTACTTTATCGCACTATTCGAAAATTAGTACCGCAGATGCATGGCTTGCAGAAGATGCAACCATGACTTCTGGAAACAATGTATTTGCTTACGCCGATGTCGTAGCCCCAGACGGCTTTACCGAAGGTGATTTTAGCGCCGAACTCACATCAGCAAAAACGTTTGATTATCCATATGAACCAAGTCAATCGCCGACCAGCTTAAATAATCGCAAAGCGGCAATTGTTAATCTGTTTTATATGAATAACTTCCTTCATAACTTCTTTTACGACTATGGCTTTGATGAAGCATCAGGTAATGCACAGATCACAAACTATGGTCGAGGAGGTGAAGAAAACGACCCACTCCATGTTCAAGCACAAGATTATTCAGGGTTAAACAACGCCAATATGGCAACCCCTGCAGATGGTCGAAGTCCTCGTATGCAGCAATACCTCTGGAACAGCAAAGACGCCGTTGTTGGGGTTGATTTTGGTGTTACTGTGACTTCACACGACGAAGTCGGCTTGCTAGCATCATCTAGAGTCGCGTCATTTGGACCTGTACAATATGATATGTCAGGCACAACAGCGAGACTTAACGACGGCACCGACACTGTAACCGATGGCTGTGAAGCTGCAACAAATACAGATGAGTTAGCAGGGAAAATTGCATTGGTTGACCGTGGTGGCTGCGCCTTCACTGTTAAGGCTAAAAACGCGCAATTAGGCGGCGCAATAGGCGTTATTATTGTCAACAATGTTGATGATGGTACACCAGCACCAATGGGTGGTACAGACGATACTGTCACAGTGCCTTCAATGGGTTTAAGTTTCCAAGATGGCAAAAAAATCTACGACCTGATGGAAAGTGGTGAGATGGTCACCGTCAATCTAATGAGTACTTTCCCACTTAAAGATTCAACGTTCGATAATGGTATTGTTGCGCACGAATGGGGTCATTACATATCTAACCGCCTGATTGGTAACAGCTCAGGGTTAAATAACTTCCAAGGTCGTGCTATGGGCGAGGGTTGGGGCGACTTCCACTCATTGATGTTCATAGCGCTTGAATCTGATTTAGCAATTGCAGGCAATGATCAATTCCAGCTGTCTTATGCTACCGGTACCTTTGTAGAAAACTTTACAACGGGTATTCGCCGTGCCCCTTATTCAACTGATATGTCTGTTAACCCACTCACCTTTAAACATATTACCAGTGGTGCAGAAGTCGATGGTCTACCACCTACTAATGGCGGTTCTCCACATGCGGCAGGCGAAGTTTGGGCAAACATGCTCTGGAACATTTACGTTGGCCTGATCAACAAACATGGCTTCCAAGAAGCGCAAGATAGAATGTCAACGTACCTCATCTCAGGCTATAAAGCGACTCCAATATCACCGACCTATGTTGAGGCACGCGATGCAATACTTGCGTCTATGTACGCCACAGACATGGCTGACTTTACCTTAGCGCTGAAAGCATTTGCTGAAAGAGGGCTCGGCCTTGGCGCAATAGCTCCCCCTCGCGACAGCACAGATAACTCGGGCGTGGTTGAATCGAATAAAACATCACTATCAGCATTCCAAGCACAAAAGATCTCACTAAACACCAACTACAATGGCGCTGAATTAGGGTATTGTTCCAGTGATGAAATCCTTGATAAAGGCGAGACAGGTACATTGTCTGTATCGGTAAAAAATGCCGGTGATACTGAGCTCAGTAATATTCAGGCTAAAGTTGTGGTGACCAGTGGACACGACGTGACACTTGAAAATGACGGGATGATATCATTTGACGCACTGGCACCGTTTACGTCAATGACAAGTATGCCACTTAAGATCACACTTAACGAAGCCGGTACGGCCGAAAACCTCACCTTTGAGGTGACTTTTGAAGGGGAAGAAGTTGTTGGCGAATCCACCATGGACATTTCAACAACGGTAAACTATGACTTTAAAGTTAAAGCGCATCAAGGCACTTCTGCGTTAGTAGACATGGAAGGCTATAACTTATTTGCCGACTTTAAAGAGCATGTTATGACAGGCGCTGAGTTAGCTAAGGGCACGCAAACCTTTAACACTAGCAACACCGCGTTTTTTGCAGCAGGCAATGAAGGCGTTGAGTTTGGTGAGCAAACCATGTTCCTGCGTAACAACGGATTTGAGTCTGATGTTGCAGTAGAAACCAAGAACTTTGAAGTGGGCTTTGGTAATGACTTCTCGGTTAGTTTTTGGCACTTATTCATCTTAGAAGAAAACTGGGATGGCGGCGTACTAGAAATAAGCGTTAATAATGGCAATTGGGTTGATGTCACCTCAGATATCGCAGGTGGTACCTTTGCCACAGGCTACAACACTGAAGCACTGATTGAGAACCCCTCTCAAGCTCTACAAGAAAGGCCGGTATTTTCTGGTTTAAACTTAACTGCGGAGCAACGTGGCAATATGGAAAAGGTCAGCTTTGGCGATCACCTTAATGGCCAAACCGTAAAATTCCGTTTCCGTATTGCATCTGATGGTGGGACAGCTGAAACAGGTTGGTTTATTGACCAAGTGAAATTCGAAAATGTAGTATCTTCTCAGTTCCACACTACAGTCGCTGGTGATACAAACGCATGTGACAATGTAGCGCCTCTTGTGAATACACCTGAATCAGTCGATGTAAATGAAACTGACACAGCCACAATTACAGCCACAGCAACAGATCGTGATAATGATAATTTGACATACTATTGGGTACAAACTGAGGGGCCTGAAGCGACACTCTCGGGCAGCGACTCAGCGACTCTCTCAGTGACTCCGCCAAGTATTACTGAAGACACCATGTTAAAGTTTGAGTTAACCGTCAATGATGGCTCAACTGAGGTGAAAACATCTACTATCGTCAATGTCACGAATGAAACGCCAGTGGTAACCCCACCAACATTACCTGATTCAAGCAGTAATAGTTCAGGCTCTATGGGTTGGTTCGCATTATTATTTGCAGCAGCAGGCTTGATCCGCCGCCGTAAGTAACACTTTGTGAATTATCTATTTTGATAGGGAAAAAACAGAGCTATTTCATAGCTCTGTTTTTGTATAACACCATTGAATAATACGCTCTACCCTCTGTATGTACTAATCAAGGAGGGTCAAACGGCTGACATTGCGCACACCAGCATGGCTCATATAGTTATTTTTAATCCCTTCTACACGCAACCGTTTACCGATCACATTAGAATTCAGTTGTGGGCTATACATATTACGTTGCGACGACTCCAATTTAATATACACAGTATCAGATGCACTATTATCATCACGTAGCTCTAACGCATATTTACCATTTACAGCACGGGTAATTACCCCTACGACGGTCACAGGCTCACCATTACTCATAGCAAGTACTTCAGCTACTGAAGAGTCTGAGCCAGGTGCTGGCTCATTGGTACTGCCACCCGATACGCTCAATTGTGACACTTGGCGAACACCAGGCTGACTCATATAGCTGTCACGTACGCCTTTAACAGTTAAAGTCGCATTCAGCAACTCAGGGTTTAACTGTGGGCTAAAGTCGTTACGCTGGTTACTTTCAAGTTTAATATTAATGGTAAAATTCGCGTTGTTATTATCTTCGAGTACCAAGGCATAGATGCCATTTAACGCAGACTTAATACGCCCAGTTACTTCAATCGCCTCGCCCGTCGACGACGCCAACGCTTGCTCAACAGATAACGCCGTCGGTGCAATTTTTATATCACTGACATAACGAATACCCGCGTCACCCATGTAGCTATTACGCGTCCCGGTTACGATAATATTTTGGTTTAAAATAGCAGGGTTTAACTGAGGATTAAAATCAGCACGTTGTGCACTTTCTAGTTTTACAAATATATGGCTTGCTTGCGCCGTTAAATCATTTAACTGCAGACCATAAATGCCATTAACCGCGGCTGTGACTTTACCTATAACAACAACTGGTTGCCCTTGTGCTGTAGCGAGCGCATCAGTTACTGAAATCGTGCCACCAGGTGTCGGTGTTGGATCAGGGTCTGGATCTGGGTTCGTGCTGGTATCACCAAAAGGCGCATTAAATGAATTATTTTTGTATGTATCTGTATCCCATGGATTAAAACCGCTTGCTGGCGTACCCCATGGTTGGCCATTATTCGGATCACTCATTTCTTGCGCAGCCATAGCGCTCGGCGTTACAAAGCCGCTGTTATGGCCGTTTTGATTATCAAAATACTGGTAACTTTCAGGCGTGGCTAGCCAGTCAATAATATTCACCGCAAGCGTGGCTGCATTGCCCGCATCAGTCCAACCTGGGTAAGTACGCTTAGTACTGCCAGAATCTTGGCGACGGTACTTAGGGCTCGCATCTTCAATCGGTGATGAGTCGCCAATAAAGGCTGCTTTACCAGCACCCGATTTGGCAATTGCTACATAAGGGCCTTCCGCTTTGCCACCAAAATACAGCCCTTGATCTTTAGCGTGCTTCCATTTTACTGGGTTATCTGACTCTGAAAAATACACCAAGCCCTTGGCTTTTTGTGCATCAACAACCGCAAGCGTCGCGCCGGCCGCCATCAATATAGGTTGTACGCCTTGTGTAATGCCCTCTGTTTGTGCACTTGGCTCTACACCACTGACACCTTGCTTATAATCAACGCCGTTAAAACGAAAACGAATCCCAAAATTCTCAACTAACCACCCCGCATTAGCTGACTTTGGGTTACGCCAATCGCCATACTCTCCGCCTAAGTTATATTTACTTAAGTCAGAGCGGTTATAACCATTAAATACTTCAGTGGCATCCCATGTATTCAGGTTGCGGTCTGCATCATAATGATCAGCGACAAAAAATATACCTTTACCCGCGGCGATATATTGCTCTAGCGCTGCTTGCTCTGCCATTGTAAAGGGGCGGTTAGTTTCCGCCAATACGAATACATCAGAGCTTTTAATAGCATCATAAGTTATGACGGCTTCGTTTTGCGCACCATTGCCAGTACGGTCGTCATAAAAACGGATCGCGCCGTCGTTATTTAAATCGATACCTCGGTATTCTTTTACCGTATATCCTTGTTGTACTAACGCATCGGCAAAGTCAGAAAACGCCCCATCAATGACCCAGTCTGCGTTGCCCTCTACGCCACCATGCGACACATCAAAATAGACTGTTTTACCATTATTGTTGCTCGCTGTTGGCGTTTTAACTGGCGCGACATTATTCCAGTCGTAAGCTGCGGCCGACACGCTATTCGCTTGTGCAAATAAGCCTGCGCCAAGCACCATTGCCAGCGTTGTTTTATTCATACTGATCATGATTCAATTCCCGTTGAGTGTATGTGTAATGAAAGTGCCCACGCTCGTTATATAAGCAACGCACGTGAACACAGAGCAAGCATTGCGCTTGCTCATAAGTAAATTGGCTAGTTAGCTTGAGTTAGGTCCAAGCGATACAAAGCAAAGCCGTCAGGGTTGGTTTGGTTTAACGCTTGAATATGGCCAAATTGCTGACTGTACGTTTTAGCATCGTCGCTATTTGAACTAATAAACTGAATGTCAGCATGGCTATTTGGCGCAAAGCCCCAGTTCATATCTGCTGACGGATCAAGTCCTTTACCGGCGTTTTGTTCACTTTGATAAGCAATGTAATCGGCTACTACTTGACGGTTTTCATTGGGTGAATCAATGACAATTTTATCTGCCCCAATGTTTGGGAAATTACCACCACCAGACGCGCGGTAATTATTGGTTGCCACTAAAAACTGCTGCGCTGCAGTGACATCTTTACCCTGATATTGTAATGACACAATGCGTTCACCATCAGACACTTTAACGCCTTTACTGTCATAACGCGCTGGTTGCGCAACATCAATCTGGTAGGTAACACCGTCAATCACATCAAAGTTATATGACGGGAAAGCAGAGTTTATCAATGACTGAGTCTGAGCATTTTGGCTATCAACTTGGTTAAACTGCCCGGCAGACATCTCAAGCCACTCTTTGACTTCGGCGCCATTAAGTTTAAGTACTTTCAATACATTCGGATAAATGTATAAATCAGCCACGTTGCGATACGCAATGTCACCTTGTGCAATCGAGGTGTAATCATCCGCTCCACCTCGACCCGCTCTAAATGGCGCACCCGCAGACAATATAGGTAAATCTGCAAGCTCAGTGCCCTGTACAATTTTTTGGGTATACCAAGTTTGCGCATCGGTCACGATTTGTATCGACGGATCATCATTAACTAAGGCAAAAAAGCTATTCACTGAACTGGTCACTTTAGCAAAAGGTTCATTGACCCATGTACGCGTTTGCGTATGCTCATGAGTGACAGCCGCTTCGACTTCTGGGTCATTGTCAACCAAGGCAATCGTTTGACGATTATCACCTGTCTCATAAATTGCCTGAAGTGAAGATTGAGAGTCTGTAACTTGCCATTGGCCCGCGTTGTACTGCAATGTCAGATCAATTACTCCTAAATGATTGCCCCAAAATCCAGGCATCACTGCAGCTACGCCATTGACCGTACCTTTTTCTATATCAATGCCTTTATCTGCCATGCCTTCATAACGACTCCCGGGGAAGTTCGCATGCGCATGACCAAATAAAATGGCATCAATTCCGGTCACTTTAGACAGATGATAGCTGGCATTTTCTTCCATTTGTTTATGCTCAGCCACCTCAAGCCCTGAGTGCGGAATGGCAATCACAATATCAGCGCCTTTACTTTTCATTTCAGGGACATATTTATTCGCCATTGCCAGAATATCTTTTGCAATCACTTTGCCTTGTAAATTCGCTTTATCCCACTGCATGATTTGTGGCGGCACAAACCCAATAAAACCAACTTTTACCGTATGACTATTGCCTTGAGTGTCTGTAAATGTTTTGTCTTGAATAAGATAAGGTGAGAATAAAGGCACGTCATTCGTTTCATCATCATCATCCACAAAGACGTTAGCCGAGATATAAGGGAAGTTCGCGTCATCAATCGCTTCTTCTAAAAACTCAATGCCAAAGTTAAACTCATGATTACCAATATTTGCCACATCATAATCCAAAGTATTCATGGCTTTATACACTGGGTGCACATCCCCTTCGGCTAAGTTTTTAACTTTGGCCATATAATCGCCCAGAGGACTCCCTTGGATCAAATCACCATTGTCTACTAACACAGAGTTGGTTGCTTGTGCACGTGCTTGATGGATCAAAGCAGCCGTTTTTACCAGTCCGACTTTATCGTCTTGCTTATCCGCAAAGTAATTGTAGTTCAGTAGGTTTGCATGCAAGTCTGTGGTTTCTAAGAGGCGTAATTCAATTTGTGTGCCCTGAGCCGGTGCAGGCACTGGCGCGATAACTTCTATGTCATTATTTGAATCAGAACATCCTGTAAATAGTGCAGAAGTACCGCATAAAACCGCCAATTGCAGTAATTTTGTTTTCATAATCCCTTTCTCTTTTATCGTTTTTAGAGACACTACTATAGAAGGTGAAAAAGACATTTAAGCTAAAATAAAGTGGCAAATTGGTGCCAGATTTATGACAATTTTATATTTGAGAATAAATAAGAAAAATATGAATTTAGACAAATTTAGTAATCAACTTATTCCGTGTTAATAGATGGTTGTTAAACGAAATTGACAATAGCCATTAATATTGGCCATAGGTAATATAACAAGGAAACATAAAAAGGACTTACAATGAACACAATCCGGACTGATCTTCTTTTAATGTTGAGGCGCCTTAGTTTAATGTTATTTATTGGCATAGGGTTAAATCAGCCTGTATGTGCCAGTGCTCACCCCATATGTTGTGGTCAAACCGTTCCTAACAACGAAAAACCAAATAGACAAAACCCGTTAACCCCCGCTTCAAAAACACAAGAATTAAAAGGGTTACAAAAATATGTCGACTATTTAATAAACACAGAAATTGCACGGCACAATTTACCCGGGGTGGCTGTGTCTATCGTTAAAGATGACAAAATTATCTTGTTAAAAGGCTACGGCTTTGCTGATCTAAATAACCAAATAAAGGTGGACCCTAATGACACCTTGTTTCGCATAGCATCTATCACCAAAACAATGACCGCCATTGCAGTAATGCAATTGGTAGAGCAAGGCAAACTTGAAATAGATGCTGATATTAATGACTACCTAAGCGCATTTAAAATCCCTAACACATTTAATGAACCCATTACGATCGGCGCTTTGCTCAGTCATCGTGCGGGTTTTGAACAAGCCGATGCTGGTAACTTGTTTGTGCAAAACCCGTTAGAGGTTTTGAGTACTGAGCAATATTTGGCTACACACATGCCCCAAAGAATTTGGCCACCCGGTCACTTAGTATCTTATTCAAACTATGGCTTTGCTTTGCTTGGCTATCTCGTGGAGTTGCAGTCTGGGATGAACTTAGCGACGTATATGGATCACGCTATATTTTCCCCGCTAGGTATGAGTTATACAACATTACGAGAGCCGATAAAAAATAACACAGCCTCCACGTCTATGCCGTCGGTATTAGAAAATCACCTTGCCACAGGGTATTTTCGAAATACAAAAGGCCAAAATATTGCCAAACCTTTCGAATTCACGGGGCATATTGCCGGGGCTGGAGCTGCGTCTTCAACGGCGCATAATATGGCGCTTTATATGCGTACACTGTTGAAAAATAGCAGTCTTTTAGTCAACTTAGATACTCACGAGCAAATGAAGCAGCGGCTTTACAGCGATAGGCCATTAGCAACAGGCATTACACATGGTATGTTTAATGACACCTTTAAAGGCTATCAACAACATCATCATGCGGGTGGAACCTATACGTTTTCATCTAATATGGTTATGTTCCCTGAATTGCAATTGGGTGTTTTTATTTCAACCAACGCGGTTGAGCCGCAATCTCATTTAGTGACCTCGTTAGCTACTGCAATAGTTAATAAATACTATCGACATCAGCCAGCAAAACCCACGGCAGGGCTTAAGGCTGAAAAACAGGCTCAACCGCACTCATACAGTCAGTTTTTAAGTGGACAAATAACTCAACGGCACCTCGCAGACTACACGGGAACGTATCTAACAACACGCCGTTCATACACCCAATTAGAAAAACTATCAGCGTTAAATGGGCCGGCCACGATCTCGATAAATCAGCAAGGCGAGCTCGTCATGACCAATTCAGGGCACCAATTAAGACTTAAACGGCTCAAAGAAAACATCTTTCAGGGAAAGTCTAAAGCGGCACCAGCGTTTTATTTTTATCACGATGACTCGGGAAATATCGACCGCTTTTCGGCAAGTATGTATTCTGGTGATTATGAACGAGTGAGCTTTTTACAAAGCCCGCTGTGCTTTTATTTGGCGTTGGCGCTCGCTTCATTATTGTCGATGTCGACCCTATTACTCAGCGCCATTCGACACTTTAAAAGTAACACTCTAAGCAGAGCCGAGCTGTTAGCATGTTACTCAGCAGGAATGATATTAGCCGCAGTGTTGGGCTTTGTTTTTATGAACGTTACTTTAGCGGTTGATGATTATGACTTTCTTATAAACTTCCCTACGATTGAGGTAAAACTACTACTGAGTTTACTGATAGTCATTGTGTTAACCACCTTAGCAAAAGTGTTCTGCTTAGCATTGGTATCGCGCCTTCGCTGTCTGCCTTTACTTTATAAAGTCCATTTTTGGCTTTTTACACTAAGCTGCTTAAGTTTTATCTACGTATTTTGGATATGGAATGCGATTGGGTTTAACTATTTTTAACTAAGCTTGCATACAGTCTGTGGCAATCAATGATATAGGTAAAACATCAAAGGTATCGATGCTGTGCACATATGGAGGTCAAGCGGTATTAACCTCCACATGCGCACATTACTAACCATTAATGGCTATGCTCCCCTCACTACCATGACTGTGGCTTCTTCGCTCTAAGTTGGTAGGCCGAGTAAATGTGCCATTTAAGTTGCCTTTAAAACACCCTAATACCCAAGGGAACGTATCTGTAACGTAGTAGCCATACTGACCATTTACGGTCATGCCGTTACATTCATCTAAATCTCCCGCACTGGCTTGATACTCCCAATCACCTCTGAACTGACCATCATAATTATTGCTCGCAACAACGCCTGTTCCACCCACAGGCGTGGTATACCCTGATACAGCTTGGCGTGCGCCACCATTATTTTTTAATACATAGCTTGAGGTCGCCTTTCTAATGGTGCCTGTGGTGGCATCTTGAAAACAGCTACCATAAATAGGGAAACCATCGGCTGCGAAGCCAATAACCGCCGATGCTCGACTACCACAAGTCTGGTTGAACATCGCAACCGGATTGCCATGATAGTGATATTTGCCCGAAGGCTGAGTATGAGCATTATGCGCGTCAGTTCCAAATGTATTTAATGATGACATCGGGTCGTAGCGCCACGGGTTATCATTTTGATCTGGGCCGCAGCCAATTTTCTCTCGGCCTATTGGTTCATCGCCTACGTCATAGCACGCAGCTGGCAACAAATCTAAGGTCACACCATTAAGTAATACACCCTCGGTGGTGCCTATGCCCTGAGATGTTGTAGCTGTCGCGAAGCTGGCTGTGATAGGTAAGTTATAAACCAAGTTTTGCGCCGATGCATTCGTCGCAAAGGACGCAGTATTATCATTAAAATCATGATTTGGGATCGAGTTTACTGTAATTGTGCACGTCGTATTACCCACTGTGAGTACCACATCTCCGGTAAAATCAGCCGCCCTTTTAATATCGGTGACATTAGAGAAATAACTGCCTTCATAATTGCGGCAACTTACAGCTTCATTGGTAAATATTTTGTCTGTTATATTAACGCTCGTGTTACTCGAGGTCACTGTAAGCATATCGGTTGCAGAGCTTGTCCCTTGCGTCACCGTTAAACTCACCTCAAACACACCAGCAATATCTGCATTAAATTCCGCACTCACTTTATCGGCGGCACTCAGTTGTGCACTACTATTATCGGGTTTACTCACCAGTTGCCACTGGTAACTTAAATTATCCCCTGTACTTTGGCTGCCACTAAGCGCAACAAAGTCACCAACAGTAACACTTTGGTCATCCCCGGCATTGGCAGTAGGTGCGCCAGCTTGTGCCTCTGCGGTTATCGTGATCATATCTGCCGCAGAGTTCACTTTACCGTCATTAACAACCAAAGAAAGCTGATAAGTCCCTGCTGTATCTGGCGTGAGCTGCACAGATTCAGACGTGCTACTTGAAAGTACCGTGTTACTTTGTGAGGGCTTACTCACTACACTCCAAGCATAACTAAGAGTATCGTTATCAGCATCACTACTGAGCGCACCAGATACGGTTACCACATCCGCAACGCTCACTGTTTGGTCATTCCCAGCATTGGCAATAGGTGCTTGGTTCGTGGTAGATGCTTGCGCCACCACCGTCATTGTATCTTGGGTTGATTCAATTTGCCCATCACTGACCGTTAACCCTAGCTCATAATTACCTGCAACATCAGCGGTGAACTTTGCATTCACCAATTGTGCATCTGTTAGCGCCGCATTACTGCCATTGGGTTTAGACACAAACAGCCATTGGTAACTCAACGTATCGCCATCAGGATCTTGACTTGCAGCCCCCGATAACGTGATCACAGCACCCAGCAACACTTGTTGATCGCTCCCCGCATTAGCAATCGGCATTTGATTGACTGCAGCCGCATTCACGGTAACCGTATCTTGGCCTGAATTAACCGTGCCATCATTCACAACAAGACCCACTGTATATTGCCCAGCAATATCCGGCGTAAACGTCGTGCTACTGCTTGTGGCATTGACTAAACTAGACTGGCTCGACGCAGGCTTTGTAATAAACTGCCATTCGAATGAGAGTGTATCTCCATCGGCATCTTGGCTTTGACTACCACTCAATGTCACAACAGTCCCCACAGAAACCGATTGCTCATTGCCAGCGTCTGCCACTGGTGCTGAATTACTGACAACCACGCTACCACCATCATCTGTATTTGGCGTTGTCCCTGAGCTGCTATCACTACCACCCCCGCAGCCACTTAGCATGCTCGAAGATACTAGTATCAACCCTAATAACCTTTGTCTTGTCATGATTTACTCTCTGTTGATTCAACTCAGTAAGTGTTGGCAATAAGCGGTGTTATTGCCACTGTGATGACAAGAAATTTAGAAAGTAAATGTGCAAAGAGTATGCACGCATCAAATCTATACTGTTTTTCACAACAAAAAATACACATATCCCCATTTAAGGTGCAGAACACATGCATAAAAGATAGAAATACCTTCTCTCAACTGCTATATGAAATATGAATTTGGAGAACGTCAATTACTGCTCTGTATTAACGTGTTAGCAGTGTTAGCAGTGTTAGCAGTGTTAGCAGTGTTAGCAGTGTTACTCAGAGTAAGAATTAAAACGCGTCATATTCACATCTTGCGCGTCAACTTCAGTGCCAGAAAAGTCAGTATTTAGTGTCAATAACCCTGTTACGTTGGATGTAAATTTATACATCACATCTATGGCTGGTTCGGTATCAGTTACATCGCCAGAACGCTTTACACTGAGTGAGGGTTTTACATCCAACCCTAACCCTTGACGTACATTTTCAACTCCTGATATTTCTCCCAACTGATGTGCATTCCAAGGTTGATCTTGAATATTATTAAAATTCCAAAAATAGTCTTGAAATGGCTTGGACTTTTTATGCCTAAGCTGCAATCCCCAATTCGTTTTTGTCGGATCAAATGAGATAGAGTGCATTGGAATCGCGATTTCAACAGACCAGCTATCCGCTGTTTTATGTGTTTTGGCGTACCACAATGTATTCCACTCTTCTATCCACTGTGACCCATTGACCATACCATCTACTTTAACGCCTGAAGGAGTGACATGAAATAAATAAGCATCCGATTTATCATAGTTGGTGTCTAACACTAATCCGAAGTAGTCTTCACGCCAGATCCAACTCCCTTGCGTTAATACTCGATCAACAACGGAATCTTCCTTTTGATGAATTGTCGCTGCAACATAAAAGTAATCCGCATCATAAGCAACGTAGGCTTCAGTAGGATGATCTGGCTTATCACCAACAACAGGCCTAAATTCAAAGAACTCCGTTACTTGTTTTGCTTCTAACCATTCATCCGCCTTTAATAAACCGTCAATCTCAGGCGGGCTTGAAAGCCTTGGTATTTCAACTGCCATTTGCTGATATTGACTTGCGCTTGCCTCTGCCGCCGTTTGGCTCATTGCCAAAGCTGCACTACTAAGTGGAAACAAAATAAGGGGTATGCTTTTATTGAACATTATACTGCTTTTCCTACTGCGTTCGATTGAGTGCAAATACTGTCATTTACGATAAGAAAAGAAGTGAGAAACAAAGGAAAAAAGGTGGTCAAAACGTGAATTACGATAAAGCATCGGGTTTTATCGACAAGCTGCCTAAAACTGACTCAAAGTCGTACAAATACCAGCCATTCAGTAACCTAGCCAGTTTTGCTTATGAATTGAATTAATCACTCAGCCAAGTAGCAAAAACACGCAAAGCGCTATTTAAAGCCACCCAATAAAAACCATAAACTTATGATATATATACTTAAATTAACTTTTAAATTATCATCTCCCCTTGTTAAAAACATAAATTAGCCTAAAGCCCCTGATGTGAGGCTAAGCTTGCATTGATATAGAAATTAGCCGTCAATCAATAGGAGTGATTTAAACTGCTCTTTGTAACGTCTTGATAGATTTATTTTTTTACCATTTTTCAGGGTGATTTCACTATCTCCACTGTGTATTGGCATGATCGAACAAATGGCATCTAACCGAACGGCATAACTACGATGAACCCGACAAAACCCCTGAGAAATGAGTTGCTCACTGAGCTTGGTTAACGTTGTTCTGAGCGGGTAAGCTCGCCCATTAATATGTAAATTAACATAATTCCCTGAAGACTCTATCCACTCAATCTCACTCACTTTAATAATAAACTCTTTGCCTAACTTTCTCACTAGCAAGCGTTCAAATTGCGGCTGCACTGACTCTTCGGCGCTTTGCAACACTCGAGCCTCACCTTTGAGCTGAGCCATAAAATATTGATAACCTTTTATCACAGCAATCAGAAAAGCAAAGCTCAATAAATCTTTACGGTACTCGTATAAGAACTCATACCATAATAAGCCAAAATCATAATCACGACTGTTACTCCAATACACAAGCTCCCTAATGCCAACCATTATACTGACATGCAACACACTAAATATAAGAGATGCCAGCAAGTAAACTGACAGTGAGCGGCCCATTGCCTGAAAGTTAAATGGATAAGCTGTAAGTAAATATACAATACCCGGTACAAGCGCCAATGTGCCCAATGCACTACTATATTCCCAAATAAATGGTTCCCACCATTCAAACAGCTGGTTATTCAACCGTTGCGCTTCCATAATATCTGACGTGGCATTAATGGTGTTATTAATGAAAATGTACGCCGCTAAAAAACACACACCATAGAGGTTCGAATACTGTAAAAAGTGTGCTGAACGCACCATGACATAACCTTATTTGTTTGATGGATCTCCAGACTATCAATTAACCGAGTTTACCCCAAGTTGTTTATCCCTGTATTCCTCCGCTTATCCCTAGTAACTGTTTTTTAAACACATATTAATATGAATCCACCTCAAATTAAGAAAAGCTATACACATCTAATCACACCATTTTATAGGGTTATCTATGCTAAAGCGCATCATAGCATTGTGGCAATCATCAATATTTTCATTACAAACAACAGAGCGTATGGTTGAACTAGATTGGCTTAGAGTCCTTGCCTTTGGCTTATTGATTTTTTACCACACCGGCATGTTGTACGCTCAAAACTGGGGTTATCATTTTAAAAGTTCGCACATGAATACTGATATCGAAAGCTGGATGTTATTGCTATCACCATGGCGAATGGGGGTAATTTGGTTTATTTCTGGCGCAGCATTAAGTAGCATTTTACAAAAAAAACCAATGACACACGTGCTACTCAACCGCTCAATTAAAATCTTGTTGCCTTTGCTTGTAGGTGTGTGGATGGTCGTACCGATTCAGCTATATGCGCAAATGCAACAGGAAGTCGGGCTATCAATGAATTACGCCGAGTTTTATAGCGCTTTTTTAGACTTATCTCACCCTTTATTCACACAATACCAAGCAGGTATTTGGCCCCACGTTGATGTCAATCACCTTTGGTACCTGCGCTCACTTTGGCAATTTACTATCTGGATACTAGTCGTATTACCAATTTTACGGAGCAATTGGCTGCAAAAGTTTATTCAATATTGTTTAAAACAACCGTTTATCTTCGTCTGCTTGGGGCTATTGCTCCCCCTATGGGTCCTTAAGTTAACTTGGCCAAGCGAAACATATCGCTACCCTATGGGGTTTGTGTTTTTGTTATATGGCTTTTTATTGGTACATCACACAACGTTTTTTACTCAGTTATGCCGATATTGGCAATGGCTACTTGGGTTATTCGCCTTCACATACATAATAATTGTTTATGGATACCAAGCGATTTGGCTCAGTAGCAGCAGTCTTCACTGGCAACTTGTGAGCATGAATATGATATACACGGTGCAAAGCTTACTGGGTGTATTGGCAATACTGGCATTGGCCACACGCTTTTTGAAACGCCCCTCCAAGCTACTGACAAACCTAAACACGATTGTTTTCCCGTTTTATATTTTCCACCAAAGCGTCATTATCGCTCTTGCTTACAGCTTAAGTACGTTAAAACTAGGCCCTTGGCTTGAAGCCTTCATTATTTTATTAGGGACATTTTTGGTATGTGCAATACTCTGCTCTATTGTCGCGCATGTTAAGATCCTACGGCCGCTCTTTGGTATGAAAACCAATTACCCGTGTTCAAAGAGGGTTACTTTAATTGGCACTATTATCTCAATATTAGCGATAACACCTATGGCAATAAAACTATTAATATTTTAACAGGAACTACACCACAATGAGGTGCGACCCCCTTAATATTGATGGAAAAGAGCTCGTTCTTAGAACGCGAACGAGCTCTCCCTATACATTACACCGCTAATTAAAGGTACATTGAACACTGCCATCGAACTGATTGACATATATAGTTTTATTTCGCTTCTTATCATTGTCGCTTTTGGGTTTTCCTGGGCGTATCGATAATGGTCAACGGCTATAATCATTGCAGCCTTAGCCTGCTTATTAACTTGTTTTTATTGTTAACTGCCTCTATGTAGCTCAGATGAATTATCTAGAACAGTCGTGCTTAAATATCAAAAATACTGCACAGAAATCGCCATGACCTCTGGTCTACACTCATCCTAATAATTTAGCGAAGAAAATGGTTCACTCAGCAAGGGCACCTGCTAATAGAAACAGTATAAGTACCTTTCATAATCCCCACATCTCTGCTTTCAAAATGGTTAAAGCAAAGCTATTTATTAAGCTAAACTCGAAAAGCCCCTTCAGTCAATTTAATCCTTTTTTTGAATCGAACCACATAAACAAGCCCCAACAATTAACATTAAAGATACATTGACTCATAAAAACAAACAATTTAATATAATGATTCTCATTTGCATAAAGGAAAGTTACTAAATGAAATTAATCTCAGCACTGCTAATTCTGCTGTTTTCTATCCCTGCTTTTGCCAAAAAGCCAATACGTGTCGTTGATATAGGGGTGATGGGACTCGCGTCTCATGATCTCTTTCAGTGGAACTCTCAAACCCGTGAAAATGATGAAAATGGCCGTTTTGATTTAAGCACTATTTTCGACTACGCAAATGGCACTCGAATTAATCAAGGAGGAAACCCTAAAAACGCGTCCAACGCCGCGGTGTATTCAATTACGCAAAATCTAGTCAGTTTCTATGTTGGCAAGAAAACGACGTTGCTCATGTCTAGGCAAGTCACTGAAGAACAGGCGCACATCATCGCCCGCCAAAAAACACTCGAGTTTTTCATGGGCATGGTTAAAGAGTCTTATCAGCGTTTTACCAATAAAAGGTTCCCTAATTACGCGCTTTCTCTAAGTGTGAATGACAATGAGCAAGGCGTGATGCGTGCCTTACACGATATTTTACCAGGAACCATAAACGTCAATCGTAACCTCACTCAAGAACAATTAACCGTCACCGACTTTTCACTCGCTATGACTCAACTATCGCCTACAGAAATGCTGCAAACAGTGAAATTCTATGATGGTGAATATGACGAAGAATACTTACACGTCGTAATTCCTAGCTTCCCTGAGCCTACAATTATCAATTTAAAAGAAATAGACCACACGTTTATCGCAGAACAAACGGACTATAACTTAGATAATATGCTCCGCGAGCTACACTTCTATGGAAGGCTTCCATTATTCGGCAATCTGGTTGACTTCACCAGCTTTGGTTATCACTTAGAAAACCTGTTTGCAAAAGGGATTTGTAATAAATATGCCGATGGCACTCCAAACACTTGGAATACCATTGCGATAGACTGCTACTAAAAAATACATAGGGTCAGCTGGCTAGCTCCATAATACGCTCTGAAAATTAAAAGTATCATGAAGCAAGCGTCCTGACCCCTCACCATTTCCCCTAAACTAAAGGTACTCACCTGTTAAAATATTGTTGTTTTAGCTGGGTGACCTCCTGTGTACTAACCCACTAAATATTAGACGCACCAGTCGGTTCGCCATAGCGCCTAAAGAATAAAAACGAAGAAACGTGCGAGTGCAAGACGATTATCAGTGTATGGCACAACTCCCTGCCAAGCGCGGCTGCAAAAAGTGCCACTGCGTACTTTTAGTATTGAAGCCCGGAATGACTGGCAACTCAACCTTGGCGTAAAATGCTTAAAAGCCTTGCGATTGAAGATTTGAATGTTTAAACCATTTATTAGCTGGTCTCGTCTAAATAACGATTCTAATTATTTAAAAAGGCAAGTGATGAAACTCTTAACCACTTTTTTATTTATAACAATGTTAGTCACCACAAGTACTGTGGCAGCATCAGCAAAGAAAGTATTAATCGTCGTATCAAATACGGTGGATATGGGAGACCCTGAAAAGCATGATGCGCGCAACAATTTATGGGAAGTCGCCCCGCCTTATCACATTTTTTTAAGCCATGGTTTTGAGGTTGATTTTGTCTCACCCAAAGGAGGCTCTGTTGAGTTCATGATGGACCCTCTAGGGATAAGTAGTTATACCATTAAATATGAAGGTTTTTTAGATAAAGCGAATAACTCTCTCTCACCCGCCCAGGTTAACCCTGAAAACTATTGGGCCGTGTATATCGGCGGCGGTTACGGCGTGATGTTTGACGTTGCTAACAATGCCAAAATCCACGCTATCATAAGCCGAGTATATGAGTCTGGCGGCGTGATAGGAGTTGGAGGACATGGTTCGGCAGGCATTGCGAACGTTACTTTATCTAACGGTGAGTTTTTAGTGAAAGGTAAAAAAGTAGCCGGGTTTCCTAATTCAACTGAAACATCTAAATCATGGGCGAAGCAAGGTGCATTGCTACCATTCCTTATAGAGAGCCAGCTGAATAAAAACGGGGCAATTGCACTAAATAAGCAAACACTAAAAGACAAACACGCCGTCGTCGTCAATCAGCGGATCGTTTCAACCATGTTTTTGCCTTCAGCGGCACTGGTTGCAAAAGAAATGATTATATTAAATTGAGACTTTAATAAATGACATTAATTATACATTAACCACATACAGATAATTAACGAAGAAAACACGTTTTAAAACCTTTTGAAAGTTGAATTAAAATAAAAACCGAGATATGGTTATTTTAGAAAATAATGAAGTTAAAAATTAAAATTTCTCGACCCGTAAGTAATAATAAAAAAACACAAAAAAATAAAAATCACAACAGGACATATAACGTGAGTAAACATGCATATTTAGCAGGCATAATTTTGTTATTCTCAACTCTTAACGTGAAAAGCGTATCAGCCACATCAACGGAGAAAGATGCTATTTGGCACGCTGTGCATAATAATACTTACCGTACGACGGAAGAGTTAAAACGTGATAAATATCGAAACCCTGAAGAGGTACTAAGGTTTTTTGACATAAAAGAAACATCTCAAGTCGGTGAAGTAGCGCCAGGTAAAGGCTGGTATACTCACATACTTGCACCTTTACTCAAAGACAAAGGCAAATATGTTGGTTTACAGCATAACCCCGCATACTATGGGAAATGGCCTGAATGGGCTAAAACTCTGCAAGCATACCCTGAAAAAGTGAAAAACACGCCTGAGCTGTATGGCAAGAATGCAATTGGTTCATGGCTGCCTTCCCTTAAAGGGTTACCTGTAGATGAGGGGTCATTGGATTTTGTTTTTATTACACGTACTCTACATAATTGGCAAAACCAAGGTCGATTAGAGTTAGGCTTGAAGCAGTCATGGCAGATATTAAAAGACAAAGGTGTTCTAGCGATAGTGCAACACAGAGACGATGAAAGCTATTCAGGCGATCGAAAAGCATCTTCAGATCGAGGACGCTGGAAACAGTCAGATCTTATTAACGTGGTTGAGTCACTTGGTTTTAAACTCGTTGCTAGCTCAGAAATTAACGCCAACCCAAAAGATACCAAAGAGTATGAAAAAGGCGTGTGGACTTTGCCCCCGAGCCTAGCTTTAAAAGACAAAGATAAAGCGGTTTACACCGCAATCGGTGAGTCCGATCGTATGACTCTTAAATTTGTCAAAGTGGCATTATAAAGCTCATAAAAGCGCCGCGATTTAATGAGCTCGGGTGTTAGAATAGCTGATGATTTGCTTCATAATAAAATCAATATGAAGCAAATCAACTACGGTTATAGTAAAACAATCGACATACCATTGAATAAAAAATAAAGAATTGGATCTCAAGCAGTTAAGTTAAAAACCCTATGTAAGGTAGTTAAAAATAGAGTTAACGATTAACTGTATTGGTTCTATAAAGTTTAGCGAAAGTACCTGTGCTGTGAGTGTACAGCACCTTTTGAGATTAGCAGGACTCAATCAAACCTGACAGTCGTGTATGTGCCAATTTCAGTCATTTAGGTATAACTCGTTTCTGCCGTAAAACAAGCTAGAATATTTTGCTCAAAGGGCTAACAACACCGTTTGCGCCTTGCTGTAAAACATGAGTATATATTTGCGTTGTCTTCACCTCAGAATGGCCAAGTTGAGCTTGCACGGTTCTGATATCTGCACCACTTTGTAGTAAATGAGTAGCAAATGAATGTCTAAAAGTGTGGGGCGTTATAGGTTTTGTGATTTGTGCTTTTTTGGCTGCCTCTTTAACCGCTTTACGTACTCCTGTTTGATGAAAGTGATGTCGGCGGATCTCGCCAGTTTCAGGATCAACACTTAGCTTATATGAGGGAAATAGATACTGCCAAGCAATTAACTTATTGGCGCTAGGATATTTTCTTGCCAGTGCGTTTGGCATCCAAACACCAGCATATTGTTCATTCTGGGAATCTAATTTTAAGTATTCATCAGCCTGAGCAATTTGATTTCTTAGTTTAGATATAAGTTCTGTGGCGAGTGTAACCACCCGATGTTTATTCCCTTTTCCATTCCAGATCCGAATGCATTTGTAGTCAAAGTCAATATCCTGAACTCGTAGTTGAACAGCTTCCATTACACGTAAGCCGCTACCATACATTAAACCTGAAATTAAATAATATCGTTTACTTAAAAACGACATGAGACGTTTAACCTCCTCGGGGGTCATAACAATTGGCAACTTAGATTGACGCTTGCTTCTGACAAACGTTAGATTAGGACACAAATCCTGTTTAATTATTTGCTTATACAGAAAAGATAACGCATTTAACGCTGTCGCTTGTGTTTTAGGCGACACATTACATTTAAGTACAAGGTAGTCGAGATATTCGACAACCTCGTTATTGCCCATTGAAGCTGGGTGACGCTTACCATGAAAATTAATATAGGAAGAAATCCACTTAAGATATGTATCAACGGTTCTGAGCGAATATTGCTTAGTCAGCATAAACTCGGTGATGTGGTTTAAAAATGGTGAACGAGTTCTCATTGAGCTAGCTCTAACAGGTAACTGTATTTATACACAGTATCGTTGTGTTTCTCCTATAGTCAAGAAAACGACCCATTGGGTCGTTCTTATCCTTTCCATAATATCTAAAGTGCTTAAAAATATATCTTTAGCAACAAGTTAGTTATTGTGATAGAACTGGTACAATGATAAAAATGACCCGTGGCTCGGTAGAAAAACGACCCAATGGGTCGATATTAAATTGTTGAACTAAGCCGCTACGCGGAGATCCTATTCTCAGCATTTGAGCCACACTTTCTCTGAGTTATTTCACAACTTAGAGGTCAAAAATGCATACACTCATTGAACAGGTCAAGGCAGAAATAACCTATCGAGGTTATTCACAAAGAACAAGTAAAAGCTATTGCGCGCACTTACTTAAACTCAGAAATTACTTTAATAAATCGTTGGATTTAATTACAGATGAAGAGTTGAATTCATTCTTTCAAGATCCGGCGATCCGCAAGCTTTCTCGGGCAAGCCAAAAGTTACAGATAAACAGTATTTGGTTCTTGTTTAAGCACATTTTACATCGGCCATTGAACTTAGATATTACCTTACCAAAAGCGAAGTCTCGAGCACCCATTTATTTATCTCGTAGCGACATACAACGGCTGATAGCAAGCTGCACAGATATGCGATTAAAGACGCTAATTATCGTGTGTTATGGCTGTGGTTTACGTATTGGTGAGCTATTACGCATTAAAGTTACAGACATAGACGGTAAACGAAAAACCATTTTAATTGAGCAGGGTAAAGGAGATAAATCACGTTACGTTGTTGTGTCAGAGAGTGTATTGAAGCAGTTACGTTGCTACTGGAGAGTGTACCGTCCATCAGGCTGGATGTTCTATTCTCGATGGCTTATGGACAAACCGATGTCGCCATCGAGCTTTAGAAAGTCATTAAGGAAGCAGTCACACAGTATTGGTTTGCAGCAGTGTAACCCGCATGCACTTCGCCATGCTTACGCGACACATCAACTTGAGTCAGGCATGCCGCTTCATCAATTGCAACATCAGCTTGGTCACAGTGATATTAAAACGACACAGAGTTACTTACATTGGTTACCTGAATTAGGCCATGGCGGCATTGATTTACTGGCCGATTGGGCAAAACAATGAGTAGGTTACACCTTGCTGATATTTTAAACTTAGGGTTAGATGATTATCGGCAACACCACTCACTGAATTACCAGCAGACACGGGTCTGCCAACATCTTCAATCATGTAGGACAGGCAAGTTAGGGTATCAATCTTGGCAATGTGATACGTGTGGCGAGGTAAAACAGGTCGGATGCAGCTGCCGAGACCGACACTGCCCACGCTGTCAAAGTATGGCAACAGCACAGTGGGCGCAAAAACAGCAAGCCCGTTTATTGCCTTGTCGTTACTTCCATCTTGTTTTTACACTGCCACATGAGCTGAATATTGTTGCGCGCTATGACCCAAACACGCTTTATCAGTGTTTATTTAAAGCAGTATGGGACACCCTAAGTAAATTTGCACAGCGTAAAGGGCATGGGCAGTTAGGGATGACAAGCGTTTTACATACATGGGGACAAACCTTAAGTCAGCATATTCATCTGCATTGCTTAGTGCCAGCTGGAGGGCTAACGCAAACTCAATGGCATGAAATAGAACAGGGCTACTTATACCCAGTTAAAGCATTATCAACGGTATTTAGAGGGAAAATGCTTGCGGCATTGCATGCGCGAGGTACTTCGCTGACACATATAACGACACCAGCTAAATGGTGTGTGTATAGCAAAGCGTGTTTAACATACAGTGATAAGTTAGTAAGTTATCTAGCACGTTATACCCGAAAGGGCGCGATGTCAGAATCGAGACTGGTGTCGGTGAATAAACAAAGCGTGTGCTTTAAATATCGAGGTTATGCAGATAAACACAGTGAAAAGGTCATGACACTGAGTTGTAGAGAGTTCTTACGGCGCTATTTACAGCATGTGCTACCCAAAGGGTTTATGCGAATTCGTCACTATGGCTTTTTAGCCAATGCATGTTACAAGCGAAAGTTGGCGTTGATAAAGGCGCAAGGGCCCAGTTTACGTAAAGTGAAGAAGAAAAAGGCGGAAGCTGCGTCACCATCCCCTCATTGGGCTTGTGAAGTATGTAAAATCGGGGTCTTACGATTTAGTGAAATGGTTAATTCAAGTGAAGAGACAATGAAATTAGCACGAACGAGTTAGCAGCAGAGCTTGCTGAATTAAATCAACGCGTTAACCTGCTTAAGTGTTCGGGCTAGAAAAGTGCGTGCGCGGTGAAAATATCATTGATAAATCGGCGAAAATTAGCTCTAATGGCAGGATAAAACGTACTGAGTAATGCAGGGATGGCTTAATCACGAAAGACAAGCCGATAAAATAGGCTCAAGACAAGTTACGCCACTAAAAGCAAATTCCCATAGCATAAATAACACCAACTCTGACACACCGAGCGGGTAGCGGCTCAGTCCAACAAGCGATTATGCAGCACAAACAACGTGCCGCATAAATACTAAATAGTTAGCTGTCAATCCATCAACTTTATACTTGAGTCCCAAATGAAATATTATTATTCAGAATCTTTAGCAATTGAAAAACTAGATGGATTTCATTTATTACAAGATCATCATGGAACAAACTATAGGCAGCCATGGGATGATTTTGGGTTTATTATCAAATTTAACTTGTACTATGTTACCGAAAAAAAGAAACGAAAATTAGGTCCTCTAAAAGTATTGATTAATGATAATGAAGATTCATCATTATTTTTTAAAGATAAAGGAATAGCTGTAGATTCAAAATTTTTCGACATTACTGATGCATTAAATAGCGGCAATATAGTGTCAATTGGGGAAGATGTTGATTTTTATAAAAAAATAAACTCTTTATTCAATGTGGAGCAAGTTGAAGATATTCTGGTTAAAATTTGTGATGCGGGGTATTTTCACAATCGTTATGATGAATATTCTTCTTGGAAAGGATTTTCAGGCAGTTTTATGCGAGGCACTGCCGCAAGTGCAATTCTAAAGAAAGGGTTTCAAATTGCTTTAGGACGTTACGTACCCAAAAAAACATTTGATATAAGCCTCAGTGAACTTGGTGATACTTTTGATGATTTATGCTTAAAATTTGATACAAGCCGTGTGATAGGGAAATCTAATATCAACTTACTTATAGGTAAAAATGGAGTCGGTAAGTCCCACGTATTAAAAAAATTGAGTGAAATAATTACGGGTGTTATCGATAGTAAGGATAACCCTCCATATTTCCATAAGTTAATCATGATTGCCTTTTCTCCATTTGAAAGTTTTTATACTAAAAGTGAGATTTTTGAAAAACTATCTAATAGATATTCAGATGTTGATGATAAAGATAATAAGAAAAGTGACAAAAGAAAAAGATTGCATGTAAACGAGTATTCCTACATCGGCTTTAAAAATGAAGACGGTGTCCATGATATAACTCATCCAATTAAGCAAAGTATAGAATCGTTGGTCAAAGTACTACAATATGACGATGAAAACTCCTGGTGGGAAGATCAATCTAGATTAAGAATACTAAAGGATACACTGTCTTTATGTATTGGTTTTGATGCGATATTTATTACTAATGATGAAGGTAAAGAAGTTGAAATCACTTCAACTCTAAAAACCAGTACTTTAAAAGATAAAATAGATTACACAAAAGGTATTTTCTTCAAAAAAGAAGGAGAGATATTGCCATTAAGTTCAGGTCAAAAAATATACTCATATATGATTCCTGCAATTATTGCAGAGCTTGAGGAGGAGAGTTTATTAGTACTTGATGAGCCCGAGTTATATCTACACCCTGAGCTTGAAGTTGGCTTGATGAATATGCTGCAACATATATTGAGAGAAACTAAATCATACGCAATTATTGCTACGCACTCTGCGATACTGGCTAGAGAAGTCGAGAGTAAAGCTATAAGCATTTTAAGGAAAGTGAAAGGAAATACAGAATCAAATATTACAAGTGTTGAAACGTATGGTGAATCTTTAGATATTATAATTTCTGAAGTATTTGATGATGAGTATATGATTAAGCCATATCAAAAGGAAATTGATATATATTTAAAAAAGCCAGATAGTTCTATGGATACGATAAAAGAACTTATAGGGGATGATGCTCTAGCATATGCATTATCAACAATGGATGATGTTGATGATATAAAGATAGAGGATGTTTAATTGCAATACCTTAATGAGCTCTTAGAAGAATTACCTTGTAGTTGGATTGACCTAGCTACAGGTTGTAGAAAAGACAATGTTAATGAACTCATAGACATTTCAGATGAATTATCGAGAAGGTATTCCTTATACGAGGGACTTGTCAGTAACTATACATTAGATCTTCAGTCTACAGAGTTTAATGACCACCGAGATTTACTTGTTGAGTACTATGAAAAGTCCCCCGCAGCATTAAACCGTGAATTGCTGAATAGAAGAAATGAACATGGTTTATATTTATGTCCATTCTGTGGTAACCCAAAGAAACCTGACACATTGGACCATTTCATTCCTAAGGTTCAATGGCCTGAGTACTCAATTTTTCCAAATAATTTAGTACCTCAATGTCGGGGGTGTGCTCCGATTAAAGGTGAAAACTATTACTGTAACGAAGAGAGTACTGCAAAGTTTATTCACCCAATATATTCAGATCTTCTACAAAGATTTAGGTTCAAGATTACAGTCAATTTTGACGAAGGTAACAATAGGCCTATTTTTGCTATAAGCTTAATAAAGGTTTTAGATGCCGAAAGAAGTGAAAATGAAAGAGTAATATTCCATATAAAACACCTAAAGATTCAGCAAAGAATAATAAAGTTTTGCCAAGAAGATTATCGAAGGTGGAAGAAGAGGCTATCAAAAACTAGATTTGATTTAAGGGTCGCCTTACAACAAAGATTATCCGAAATACCAGAAAATGATTGGGGAAGAGATTGGAAAACTGCATTCATTAAAGGGCTTTTAGATAATGAAAATGCAATTGACTACCTTCATTCTTTAAGGCCTAACCCAATACAAGCTCCGCAATTACAGGTTATCGAAGAATTAGAGATAGAGTGAATCAAAACAGCTAATCGGGTAGCCGGAGGTCTCTAACCTCCAGCCCCCACACCACCCATCATGCGGGTCCGCAATGGGCGGTTCATCTCCCGTAATGAATATTGATCCAAATATCTCTCAATGAGACTAAACCTTGTGAAGCTAAGTAGTCATTGCTTAATGCAATGTTAATTCCTTTTGTTTTTGAGCTTCGACAAGGCCCCTTGCTAGTAATACCGCATGCTATGGCCAGTCGTTCATTAACCCCTAATTTTATTAAACTGCGTACTTTGGTGCGTGGTTTACGCCATTGTCGCCAGTAGCACATTCTTATCCTGCGGCGGATCCAGTGATCTAAATCCACCGTTAGCTGATAAGTGTTGGCTATTAGGTAGTAGTGTCCCCAGCCGCGTAAATACCGCGTGAGTTTATGAATTTGTAGGGTCATTGAGATCCCCCAATTTCGGTTAGTGAGCTCTCTTACATTTGCTTTAAACTTCTTTAGCGCCTGTTCGTGGATCTGCACTTGAGCGTAGCGGAAGGTAAACCCGAGAAATTTCGAGCCTGATACTGAACCGACCCGACTTTTCGACTCATTCACTTTGAGCTTTAATCGCTTAGTGATAAACGCAGTAATTTCCTGTTGGATTATTAGCCCTTCGCTTTTCGTTTTTACTAAAATGATTATGTCATCAGCGTAACGTGCAAACTTAAGTTGTTTACAGGTTAGTTTCTTATCTAATTCATCAAGTAAAATGTTGGAAAGCAAAGGGGATAATGGCCCACCTTGAGGGACTCCTTTGGTTGACTCAAACCACAGACCTGTTTCACGCTCTGCGATCCCCGCTCGGAGGTATTTACCGAGTAGGCGCATGAGTGCTTTGTCTTTGATTTTACGGCCAATACGACTCATCAGCATGTCATGGTCTACTTCATCAAAGAACTTAGACAAGTCAATATCAATTGCTATTTTATAACCTTGTTTAACACAAGATTGAACATGGTTTACTGCTTGACTGGCTCTTTTATGAGGGCGATAACCATAACTATGTGGTGAAAATTGAGGCTCAAAGTAATGCTTAATCACTTGAGCAATGGCTTGTTGGATCACTCTGTCGATAACAGAAGGGATCCCAAGCATTCGCTCACCGCCATCGGGCTTGGGTATCATCACGCGTTTGACTGGCAATGGTTGGTAAGTGCCGTTAAGTAATTGTTGTTTAATACCCAGCCAATGTAATTTAGCGAAGTGATTAAATTCCTCAATACTCATATTATCAATACCCGCAGCCCCTTTATTGCGCTTAACATGTTGCCATGCTGCATCAATATTGTGGTTGCTTAGTACCATTGCCATCAGGTCATGATCTGTTTGGTTATATTCATTCGAGGTATTATTCACAGTAGAACGCTGTTCATCACTATCACAACACGGTGATCTATGTGAATTCAAGTTCATTTGTAGTATCTCCTCTGGTTAAGATGTTCAGGCCTTCACCGTGTCCCCTCCATTACGATGGGCGTTTGGCTACTATGCCGTCTGCTGACTTCTGATAAATCACTCTAGCGATTACTCGATAAAGCGCGTCTAAACTAACGCTTGTTTACTGCTATTTCGCTCGCTGTAGGTCGCAGCAACCAAAGCGCCAAGGGTTGATCAACCAGCCCCTAACTGGTGATCTCCAAGCGTTAGCGCGGATGCGTGTTTATCAGATCTCCCCGAATAAGGAGCATCGACTTTCTCTGCACAACTACATCATTTACGGTGGCCGTTAGATCACATGACTTCGCTATCTTGTGCTAGCTCGTCTCCAGCCTACGCCTCATATGATGTTTTTGTTCATCAGCTCACAGATTTGCTAGCGGCTTCCTCCAGACTATCTCTCGCGATTTAGCCCTTGCCATTCGCTAGTAGTTATCGTTTAATAACAGTATGTTATTTAAACGGTGGTCTTCCTACAGAGGACTTTCACCTCATGAGTCAATGCCCATGTCGGGCGTACACAAGGCAATTAAACGGACAAAAAACAGTTGGCTTTGTTCGTGCCTCACAAATTATAGACAACTGTTTGTTTGCCGCTTATTGCGGCGTTGGTATGACTCCCACTGTCAAGTTAAACACACTGATCCCTGCTTAACTTTAAGCCATAATCTCTCAACTCGAATTAGAGCGAGTTAATACATAGGATGAAGCAAGTAATTTCGTCGGTTTTCATGCTGATATTCGTTGGTTACTCACTTTCGTGAGCAGAGCAGACCTTACTTAGTTCGACGTGGCACCTGTCTTCAGTCTATGTTCGTGGTTCAATGCTGTGTTTGCAGCATTGCCATCCTAACGCCGTCGGTGGTTGTGCCACACCCGATGCCTGACCCAATGCATTAACTCTAATTCGTTCATTTTAAGCTGGTACCCGTGCTAAACGTAATCTTGGATTAACGGGTATCAATACTACTTCTTTTGCAATTGCCCAGATATACGCAATCATTTCACGGGCAATAGCAGTGACAACGAGGTTGTAATGCTTGCCTTTATTTATAAGCTTTTTATAACGTTTGCAGAGTCTTAATTGTGCTTTCCATGCGATATCAACAATTTGCTTTGGCAAGCCTTCTTGTCGTTTTTGTAGTTCAGTCGATATATTGGCTGCATGACGATAACTATGCGCGCCTTCGACTAGTAATCGCCTTGCACGACCATTCCCACATTTAGTAATTGCGCCAATATGCCTTTTACCACCGCTTGAGTGTTCACTTGGTACAAGGCCAAGGTAACTCATGAGTTTACGCGGATGATCGAAGCGGGTTAAATCGCCAAGCTCAGCCACAACGCCAGCGGCGACAAGTAAGCGAACGCCGCGCATGGCTTGAATGGCTTTAACAACGGGGTAATAACGCCATTGATAAACATGATGAGATAGTTCGTTGTCGAGTCGGTCCAATCGTGCAGTTCGCTCGTTTATAGTTTGAATAAACTCTTGTAAAACGATTTGTTGTGCAGGGTGTGGCAATACCAGTTCGGTGAGCCAACGTAAGTGTTTGAGAGACCAGTTTGCTGTGCCTGCATAGTTAATATTATTACGAAGTAACAGCGCTTTGAGTTGGTATTTGGCATCTTTTAAATCCTTCATGGCGACTTCTCGAGCACGAGATAAATCACGAATAGCTTCATCTTCAGGCTCGGGGACATAAATAGGGGTTAAGTCTTCAGATTTAAGAAGCTTTGCGAGTTTTAGTGCATCACGTTTGTCAGTTTTAATACGTTCACCAGGCTTTTTAGGTATTAAAGAGGGTGCAACCACGTAACAGCAATGTCCAAGAGAAGTAATTAAACGGTAAATCCAGTAACCGCAAGGGCCAGCCTCATAAACGAAGTGCAGAGTTGCATTTGGGTATTTAGATTCAAATTGCCTGATAAGCTTTTTAATAGCGACTTTAGAAGAAGGAATTCGGCCGTGATGGATAGGTTGAGCGCCGCGTTGGTCTTCAATATAAGCCACTTCATTAAACTCTTTATGAGTATCTAAGCCAATGAAAAGTATGTTATGTTTAGTCATGCTAGCCTCTGCTATTTAGTTATTTGACAAACTAATTATGGCTCTGGCTTTAAGCTAACCCACGAAAATGCGGAGGCTAGCACCGTGTGGGAGTCATTATGTCTATATGCCCTAAAGGAATTTGGTGAAATCTTGAATAAATTCGACTATAGGTTTGACGCCGCTCCAAATCAAAAGGCGAAGGTAATTCGTTATATCGTATATACGCTTCTAGTTTGTATTGCTTCGTTCTCGTTTATGTATTTTATTCACTACATGGGGGATGTATTGAATATAAACGTTAATCAGCCTATACGAGAGTTTCCGACGAACGTAGTGATTTTGGGTTTGTTGGGAATGCTTGTAGCATTCACTCTTATTTATACTGTCCTACTTATATTAGCTAGAGTGATATTTACAAAACTCAGAGTGTGAATCGGGCATATAACAAGGCGATGAAGAAAGGGACATAAAATCATTGGCTTGTCACTCGTCCCTCGCTAAAGTATAACCAATAATTTTATTGCCTCTTATCGAGGCGTTGAGGCTGTAGAATTACTCGTTTCAGGGACTTATTCTACACTGCTTAACTTGTTCACTTTTTGACCTTGAACCAAGCTGGTTACTGTGATCTAATAGATATTATTCACCCATGGTAAACTGTTATGGCTAACTACAAGCCTGACTTATCCTGCCAAAATAAATTCATTCCAATCAATTTTTCTGAACAGATATTGCCTGGTACATTTGAGTACGCGCTTTGTTATATTATTGAAAATAAGCTCGACTTATCGGGGTTTGATGCAGGGTATAACAATGATAAAACGGGCGCGGCGGCGTATTCGCCAGCGGTGATGTTAAAGATAATTTTACTCGGTTATGCACATGGGTTGATCAGTAGTCGCCGTATCGCCAAGGCCTGTGAAAACAAAGGATAGATTAGGATGACACCCACCCAAAAATTAATACCAACAAATAAGCCGCGTTCAATCTGAAATATCGCTTGGTTAGTAAAATCAAATCAAGTAAATGTGCTATCAGCTCCAGAATAGAGAAAAACTGAACTCATGCCCAGTAATAAGGCACAGCTAAGCCGCCAAGTTATGGAGTATCGGTTATATAGAGATTATCTTGATGGTCTAAAAATTAAGCCAGCAACCTTTCACACTGCTTATAGTTAGCCCGCCGTTTAATTTCCAGGCTCGCACAATAATTATCAAGCTTTTGAGGTCGCCCTACTGCACCGTGGAATACTCTGGTAAATTGCGTGGTGAGTTTTAGCCAGTTTTCCGGGGCTATGTTTAGTCTTTCTAAAATTGGGGAGTTGATTGGGCTTATAGCGCCTCGCTTATCTGCTCGCATACATCGGCCGGTTAATTCTACCAGCTCTAAGTATGACTTTAATTCAAACGGTAAACCTTTAGGCATGCGCTTTCGGGGGCTGCCTGCAAAACGCGCCAATTGTTTAGGTTGCTTGCCCTCTTTGGCATGTTCACAACGAGTTTTTACACTGGTGTAGTCTGAGGTTTCGGGTGTGTCAGCCATCTTTGCTCTGATTGGATTTAAATCAACATACGCCATACAGGCTGCCAGTGCCGCTTCATCAAGTAAAGCTTGTGATTTAAAGCGCCCTTCCCAAAATCTCCCAGTACAACCAGCGCCAATTGTTTAGGTTGCTTGCCCTCTTTGGCATGTTCACAACGAGTTTTTACACTGGTGTAGTCTGAGGTTTCGGGTGTGTCAGCCATCTTTGCTCTAATTGGGTTTAAATCAACATACGCCATACAGGCTGCCAGTGCCGCTTCATCGAGTAAGGCTTGTGATTTAAAGCGCCCTTCCCAAAATCTGCCTGTACAGTTATCTTCCTTATTCGCTTTTCGGGCAATACTTTCATTCAGTACCCGCATAAACCAACTGATACTCGCTAAACGTTCTCTAAATTGTTCAATGTCTTTATTTAAAAAGTATTGCTGCGCTGAGTCTAGCCGCTCACCTTGAAGGTACTTGTGAGATAGTATGGTACCTTTAAACAACTTATGCCATCTGATGATAATCGATTTATCACTCAGTCTTTTAGCCTTTATATCATCTACATACAGCACAATGTGAGTATGGTTACTCATCACCGCATACGCACACACATCAATACAAAACACTTTGGCAAGTTCAAGTAGCTTATCCTCTACCCAGCCTCTTCTATGCTCGTACGACTGCCCTGTTACCTTATCTTCACCACACAAATAAGCACGGCGAACACACCGTGAAATACAATGGTAGTATTTGGTATCCGTTAAACTCACTTGTCTTTTGCGTGCTGTGGCCATGAGAGAATTGCCTATCTTTTGAGCTGAATCTAAAAGATAGGCAATGAATGAAAAAAATCAACTTTGGATGGGTGTCAATGTAAATTAATGTAAGTATTCATTAGCCTGAGCAATTTGATTTCTTAGCAAAGGTATAAGTTCTGTGGCGAGTGTAACCACCCGATGTTTATTCCCTTTTCCATTCCAGATCCGAATGCATTTGTAGTCAAAGTCAATATCCTGAACTCGTAGTTGAACAGCTTCCATTACACGTAAGCCGCTACCATACATTAAACCTGAAATTAAATAATATCGTTTACTTAAAAACGACATGAGACGTTTAACCTCCTCGGGGGTCATAACAATTGGAACTTTGGATGGGTGATGAGATGGACACTCCCAAATCGGCGTCAATGCGCCAAACTAAAGGTGTGTTTTTAACGATAGTTAGTAGGAGCATCCATCATGAATAACGTTAGTATATTAAGCATCGATTTAGCAAAAAATGTCTTTCAACTTCTTGGAATTGATGAACACGGAAAACCTTGTTTCTCAAAGCGGGTTTCTAGAGTAAAACTCCATGAAATAATCCTTAATTTACCGCCTTGTAAAGTCGTTATGGAAGCTTGTTCATCCTCTCACTACTGGGGCAGAGCATGCTTAAATTCTGGTCATCAAGTTAATTTAATTCCTGCACAACATGTTACCCCATTTGTACGTGGTAACAAAAATGATAAAAATGATTGTTTGGCAATATATGAAGCAAGTAGAAGGCCTAACATTCGCTTTGTTCCCATTAAAAGTGAACAGCAACAAGCTGTGCTTTGTCTACATAGAATACGAGAAAGGCTACTCAGTACTCGTACTGCCTGTATAAATCAAACTCGAAGTTTACTCCTCGAATTTGGGTTTCACATTCCCAAAGCATACTCTGTATTCAAAAAGCATATCCATGAACTTTTATCACAAGATGTTCAACCTGTTATTCGCCTCATGTTGTTAGAAGTACAACAAGAGTTAGAAAACTATGATAAAAAAATTAAACTAATGGATACCTTGTTTCAACAAACTAATACCCACAACACCAGTGCAGAAATTATGCAATCAATTCCTGGGATTGGCCCTATCATTGCCTCCGCGTTTAGCGCTAGTATCGATAAAGGGCAAGCATTTAAAAGTGCGAAAGACTTTAGCGTCTGGCTTGGCCTTACGCCTAGGCAATATGCGTCTGGTGAAACAAATCGTTTGGGCACAATTACTAAACGTGGAGATGGGTACCTCAGAAAACAACTTATTCATGGTGCTCGAACGGTTGTGAACCACGCGCATAAAAAAGACGATGACCTGAACCTATGGGTCACTGCCATCAAGCAAAGGCGTGGTGTGAATAAAGCTGCGGTTGCAATGGCGCATCGTCTGGCAAGATTAATGTGGATATTACTTCAAAAAAATGAATATTACCGCCCCATACGTTCATGCAACCAGGTTCAAGGTAATGTTTAAACACCAAGTTAGATTGGCAAGCAGCTCGTAAAAGACAAGGGTGACTTAACCCGAGTGGGTGTTGAGAGTACTTGCCAATCGCCTATCATTGTTCGCTACAGTTAGATGAAAAAAGGCCTAGCCTGCCTATACAAAACCCGGCAAAGGCACGGTATATAAACCGCTTGGGTGTATTCAAATTAGGGTGTATAGGCTCGAAGCTCATTAGGGGCACTGAAATAACAGTTAAGCCCGGATATATGTCAGAGCAACGCTTTATTGCAAATGGGTCAAACGTCAAACAGTGGCAGCGACGAAATGAAAAAACGAGGTAGTTTATTCTACCCCGCCAGAGTTATTTTGTTTGACATACCGGGAGTGTCCATATATGTCAATGTAAATTAATGTAAAAGATAGGCAATGAATGAAAAAAATCAACTTTGGATGGGTGTCAATGTAAATTCGATGAAATATAATCATCTAAATACCAATAGGTAAGCCACCCTGCATTTCGATAAGCAAATTTTGTTGAACAACCCGCAACCGTTAGCAGCGCAAGTAATATGATTAATAGTCGCATTTTAAACCCACTTAAAGCCTGTAATAACCTCAGTCTATACTCTTCACTTTCAAAAACGGATTAATAGCTGCATAAAATTATATCAAAAAGGCAATGTTAGGGGCCCTGAGTTCGGCGTTAAATGTTTACAAAATGGGCAGAAGAGCAGCTAAATACTGAAAAGGTTAATTTATTCTTTTAACCTATTTGGCCGTTGTTTCCTAAATAATTGAACTTCTTTGGTTTGGTGTGATCAGATCATAAAATGCCTTAACCCATGCCTTGAAATGAAGAAGAAAATTAGGAATTGGTCACAGTACAATCGTGCTTTAGTTCAACGCGGTAACATCAACATTTGGCTAAGTGATAGTGCCATCTCAAAGTGGCAGAATACTGAAAAGCACGGTGGCCGTGGTCGTTCAAATTACTATTCTGATTTAGCAATTGAAACGTGTTTAACCTTAAGGGCCGTATTCCATTTGCCACTCAGGGCCTTAGAAGGGTTTGTAAATTCCTTACTTACTACGATGGATACCTCGCTGCAATCACCGGGTTATAGCTGTTTATGCAAACGCAGTAAAACACTTGATGTGCAATATAGAAAAAGCGCAGGCAAAGGCTTTATAGATATTGTGGTCGATAGCACGGGCCTTAAAGTGTATGGAAATGGTGAATGGCATACAAGAAAACATCGTGCGACTAAGCGCCGAACTTGGCGAAAATTGCACTTGGCCGTTGATGCGACAAGTCACGATATTGTGGGTGCTGAGCTGTCGATGGTAAATGTGTCAGATGGTGAAGCCCTTGCCGATTTAATCAGGCCACTGCGTAGGAATATAGACAGAGTCACAGGTGATGGTGCATATGACACACGCAGTTGCTATGAGGAGGTCGCAGCAAAAGGTGCGATTATGCGGGTACCGCCAAGAGAGAATGCCCAATACTGGGAAGAAGGACACCCCAGAAACAATGCCATATTTATGATGCACCAAATAGGGTTAACGCAGTGGAAAATGAATTCAGGGTACCATCTTCGTTCACTTGCCGAGACGGCGATGTATCGTTTTAAACAAGTAATGGGTGATAAGCTGAAAAGTCGTCAATTCAATAGTCAGCATACTGAAACGATGATTAAAGTGAAGGCAATAAATAAAATGAATGGGCTAGGTATGCCCAAATATCAGCAACAAAGTTAAAACTGAGAAATTGATTGGTAGTTAGCTATTTGATCAACAAGGCCCCTATTTGTGCTTTCTACTGCTCTTTGGGGTTTTTCCGCACATAAAAAGCCACTGTAAAAATGAGGGATATTATTAATTGGCTAGTAAAACTAGAAAAATACCTTTCACTTGATATGTGGGCCACAACATTACAAATTCCCATATTCGCAAGAAAAAAGATCAAATTCCCCCCAATTTTATGATGAAATCTAAAACATGAAAAATCTTGAACCCACTGCGTATACTTCTTATTGAATCTCAATTTCACCTCCAGCATCACCGAGCTGATAAAATAAGCGCTGGAATGATGTTCTCAGCGGCGTAGCTGTACCATAATTAGTTTATTAATTTACAAAATAAATAGGGGTAACCATAAATAAAGATAACTAACTCATAGACCTTTAAGCTGTCCAATAAATAGCTTACATTGAAGGAAACTCTAACGCTAATCTCAATAACTTTGACCGTATTATGGCTTACAGCCTCGAATACCAAATGAAGGGGGCAAAGCAGGTAACTCTGTGATTAGGCAAGGGGTTACACTAGCGAAATCGCCACAGCTCTTAACACTCAATATTTGGAGCTCTTTGTTTATTTGATGATTAAATTAGTTTCAAAATACAGCAGTACTGAATGGGCTGCGCAGCAGGATTACGCGACAACCCACTATTTTACCTGTCGTTATTATTGAATAACGACCAAATAAACTATATTACTTGAAACAGAGCTTCTCCCGCTCTCACAGAATCACTTTAAAGGTGTAATAGGTACGGGGTCTCCACACACAGGCGTTGACCGCACCTCCTGACGAGTCAGTCCGCGCAATACATGGCAAAAAACTAAATACAATACAAAGCCAATACTTAGGGGAGCCAGTAACAATGATATGACGGAGTGTGCTAGCGCAGTCATTATCACCTTCGCACCTCTTTGTAATTGAGCCTGAGCAATTTTTGATGTAAACGCCGGCTCCATCGACTTGGCCGCTCCCTGTTTATCAAATTCATTACTTTTTGATTGCATTTTGTGCGCTGTCTGGCTTATATCTTGGCCTATTGAAGCAAAATAATCATGACTAATCGTGTTATGAAAATGTGTTTCTATTTCATGAGTGACAGCTGAGCTAATATGGATTGAGTACGGGATCACGACATACATACACAACCATGTTACACCCAATAGCTTACTTACCCATTGTAATGTAGCCTGATGAATCAGTCGTGGTTTGAGTGACATCAACACACCCCATACCGACATATACCCCAGTAATACATTAAAAATAATGGGCGCTAACCAATCACTGAGATAATTCACGATTTGCAGACCACCCACCACAGCGATAGCTGACAAAACATAGTGGCTACCAGAGCTTAAAATGGCAACAAACTCATGATAGATTACGGAAACATCTTTACTCCACAACGCGTTATTTACTGAGGTATTCAAACTGCTTTTTAACTGTGTCATTAAAGCATTTAACTGCCCAAAGTCCTTCAACAGATTGTCTTCTATTTCAGCTAAATAATGGGTGTTATGGTCATATAACGAAGCAGACTGGTGACTGAATATATTTAAGTTTATATCACTTTGTATATTCAAACCAAGTAGCGATACGCATAGCATCGCAAACGTAATAAACCCCCACCGACTCGCTACCCCGTCGCCATCATAAATAACGCGCTCTATGGAGATGGCCTTACCTAATATTTGCATTTTAATGACTCCAACCCCTGTTGAGCGCTTAATACTCGGTCTAGGTCAACCTCATGGTTTATACCCGCTATCTTGCCTTTATCTGAATATTGCCACAGTACAACGTTATCGATGCCTTTCGGTGGTGTTAATGTCGCATTATATTCGGCTAGCCAAACTGGATAAGCCGCAAAGGTAGCGCCAATATTTTTGCTCCAAAAATTACGCGAACTATAAATAATGGGTTTGCACCCTAAAGATGCATTAACATACTGCAAATACGCGTGTAATCGTGATGCGATAACGTGAGGAGTTTGATTTTTAGTTATTTCCACATCCACCATAGGCAAAAGCGACATATCAACTGATTTAACCTGATTTATAAAGTTTTTAGCTTGAGCAATTGGATCATCTTCAGCTTCGAAAAAATGATATGCACCAACCAATAAAGAAGTTTGCGTTATCGAATTAGCATACGTTACAAAGGCAGGATCTTGATAGGTCACACCATCTGAGGCTTTTAAATACGCAAAAGACACCCCCGCCTGTGCGACTTTTTGCCAATTAATATCACCTTGTTGATGAGACACATCAATACCTAAAATACGCTTTGTATTAGCAGCTATTTTCGCGTTATAAGGTAAGGGCTCTTTAGCCACAGAAGATGTAAAAATGATGGGTTTATACAACAAAAATAATAACAGGGCTATAATACCAAGCCCTTGAAAAATTCGTATACTCATGCTCATTCCTTATGAGTACTTGTGCTATGCACATTGTTATTTTCTATATATTACATGAAATTAGCCAAAAACTCTTTTTAGGTACCCACCTTTTTGGGGAGCCAACGTACTAATGCACGTCGTAACTGCGCCAATTGCAACGGTTTGGCTAAGTGATCATCCATGCCAGCACTAAAACATAATGCGATGTCTTGCGGCAAAACATTGGCAGTCGTCGCAATTATCGGCAAATTACTCCAGCGAGCATCACGGCGGATCTGCTTAGTCGCCTCTACGCCATCCATATTCGGCATATGCATATCCATCAAAACCAAGTCATAAGGCTCTAAACTAAGCTGCTCTAGCACCAGTACGCCATCATCTGCTATTTTTACGTCCATACCCAACTTACTCAACATGGCACTTATTACCATTTGATTAATCGGATTATCTTCCGCTACGAGTACTTTACCAGATAACAGGGAGTGCGCTTCAGTTAAACAAACAGATTCATCTTTAGCCTCACCTTTGCTAACTAAGATGTCAAAAGTTACGTGTGTTCCTTGGGTATATTCAGAGCTAATTTCAATACTTCCGCCCAGTAATACTGCAAGTTCTCTGCAAATACTCAACCCCAACCCCGTTCCACCATATTCTCTTGTGGTACTATCGTCGGCTTGCTGAAACGGTAAGAATATGTGTTCTAACTGAGCAGACTTTATGCCTATCCCCGTATCAATAACATTAAAAATCAAGCGATATTGCTGTTGCTCAGGCCGCGCTGAAATAATGATTTTGATACTACCTTGTGAGGTAAACTTAATTGCATTACTCACTAAGTTCACCAGCAGCTGCTTCAAGCGCACTTTATCTGTTTTAATAGCACTTGGTACAGCATCATCACAATGTACCATTAACTCTAGCGACTTTCGCGCAGCAAGGGGTTGCAACATAACTAATACGTCATCTAATAACTCCGTCATCAAAAAGTCTTCTATGACTAACTCAACGTGGCCTTCTTCCAGTTTAGATATGTCTAAGATATCATTCACAAGTGATAGTAAGTGTTGCCCTGCACTGGCTCCCATGGTGAGCATTTTTGTTTGCTCTGCATCTAACTTAGACTGCAACTTCAGTAACTCAAGCATTCCCAATAAACCATTTAAAGGCGTTCTAATTTCATGACTCATATTGGCCAAAAAGCGGCTTTTAACCTGTACAGCATGCTGAGCACGTTCTTTTGCATATTCCAAAGCCTGTGTTCGGTCTTTTACATGCTTTTCCAATTCATATTCCCGTGTATGAACTTGATCTCGCATTTTAACAAATGCTTGGCTAAGCTCTCCTAATTCATCTTTACGATGGTTAACAACTTTGTAAGTGAAATCGCCATTCGACAACGCTTTGGCCGCTTTTGTCAAAGCATGTATTGGTGCATAAAGCTGCCCCGATAGTTTGAGCGAAAAAGCAATAACAACAATGAATACAATAAAAAAGGTGCCCCATAAAACCTGCTTTAATGACTCAACAGGTTCAAATATAACGCGATTTGGTACAACAACAGCAATGCTGTAGCCTGTTGAAGGGATTGGGGCAAAAAAGACATGTTGTAACTGTGAAGTATCGGCATCTTTGAGTTCAGCAAACCCAGTATGCCCGGCCAGCATTTTTATGCCTAATGAGCGTATTGCTTCGTCTTCTTCTTCATTAATTTTAAGCCTAACAGATTCCTTTTCGCCAATCTCATTGAGTACCCAGGTATCATTATGCTTTTTTAATTGTATAACTTTATTCGGATCCCAGTGGTACATATAGTAGCCATAATTCGAAACCAACATTAGACGCGTATTTTCAGCAAACATGGTCATAATCTTGTTTTGAACCACAGACACCAAACGGTCTATTTCACGCCATGGAACACTGCCACCAAGTAGCCCAACGACCTTATCTTTGCTGTTTAATATGCTCGCACTCACCACGATTTGTCTAACCCCCGTGGTATACGAGATCATCGGATCAGACACGAATGTAATCTGTCTATTACCGACATTGTCACCAACCGTCGTTCGCCAATAGTCTCGTTTTTTAATGGTTTTTTGCACTGAAAATGGCTGAGTGTCATCAAAAGTGCGTTTCATTTGCTGGTGAGGGTTGCCCCCTTCGGTGTTATGAAAACTACCATCTTTTGTGCCCACAATGAACTTTTCATAGACATTGTTTTGCCGATTTTTTTCATCGATTAAAAACGGTCTCATTTTAACAAAGTCCATGCTTTGCACCCGAGGATCACGTGCCATCAACGCAATTTCGGCTTTTCTGTTACTAAAGTAGCGTTCAAATAATGCAGCAGCATTGCCAACTTGAGCGAGCGTACCTTGAATGCTTAAGCTTCGTGATTGCTCTGCACTGTGAGTTACACTCAATACAAATACAACCAACAACGGCAGTAGTGAAGTAAAAAGTAACACCGCAGCCAAACGTACTTTTAACCGCATTATAACCTTCTTATTTAGAGAAACATCTCATTAGTTTAGACGAGCTTATGGCATAGCACTAATGCAAAATTTCTTGAGTTTATTCAAGCGTTATTAACCTATAAATACACTGTTAATCCACTTTAAATTAGGTAGGCAACGGCATCTTTCATGTCGTCTGTACACCTGTTACCCTCGGTGGCAACAACTGTTTATGCATAATGTAACTATCGATATACCCTAACGTTCCATGACGATATGCCTGTGGAATGGTGCCTATGATTTTATACCCCAATTTTCCCCATAGCTTAATCGCCACCTCATTTGACGACACCACACTGTTATACTGCATCGCAGCAAAACCCAGTTCAATGGCAATGTGTTGTGAATGCTCACATAGAGCACTGGCAATGCCTTTGCCCCTGGCAAGTTCACTGACCATATAGCCACAATTACTAATATGACTGCTTGGACCCATGCCATTGGCTTTTAAATAATATGAGCCCAGTATCTTATTATTTTCTTCATATACATAGCTGACTAATGCACTCTCACACCACACACTATAAGCCTGTTCACAGGTCATATCGGGGTCAAATGCATAAGTTTCTTGAGCTAAAATAACCGCTTCAAATGTGGGCCAGAAGGCGATGAAATCGGCTTTAGTCATTGTTCTTATCATTAATTACTTCCTTAACACGTGTACCTTTAACATTTATGATTTAGCGATGGCTAAATTGCCCGCAGTAAGAGCATTACGCCACTTATGTAAACCTGACACTTTTAAAACACGTCGATGTAACCCCCCTACAACTGTTCGCTGTTGCCTATTGTGACTATTGATAAGTATCAATATGCCATTATCAACATAATAATAGGCCAATTGCTTAAATTGCTGAGCAAGCTGACAGGCACGTGTACTATCTACACGAACAAACACACTTAACTCTCTATAAGTCATGTCTTTTGAGCCACCCCATAACAAAAAATAAGGTATCGCTTTACTATTTAAGTATGTAAGCACCTTACGTGAAAACAGCGCATTTTGTTGGAGAGTAAGCGTTTGCCCAAATGGATTCCAAACAGAGATAATCGCACCTTTTACCCCATCAGTTAAACCTAATATATTTGTGTTTACACTATGTGAGGAAAAATATACGTCACAATAAAGCTGCCACAACTTTGCGTCTATCTGCACGCTGTAAAGCCCCTTTCCAGTTTATGCACCTTGCTCACTACTAAAGGCCAAGCGGCCCGCTAATGTAATGAAAAGCAATCCTAGTATGCCGTCAACATATCGGCCGATTTTAAACTTATTAGCCAGCTTCTTCCCCGCGAGGCTAAACATTTGGCTTAACGCCAAGTTAGTCAGCAGTGCGATCAAACTCAATATACACCCTAACGTTAAAATCTGTAGAAATATATCGGTCCCATTGTGTGTGAATTGTGGCAAAAATAACGCGAAGAAAAGCAGTGCCTTTGGGTTTAAAATGTTATTCAGCATACCTATGAAGAAAAGTTGTACATCGCTTTTATTTATTGATTGTAAAGAGGGTGCACTTGCCACCTCATGTACATACCACTGCTTTATTAATTTGAGCCCTAACCACAAAAAGTACAGCGCCCCCATTAATTTAAGAGCAACAGACAACATAGGTATTATCGTAAGCAACTTCGCTAAGCCAAAAGCGACTAACAACGTTTGTAGTATGCCAGCCACAAAAATACCCAATGTAATCGCGGCGCCACTTTTAACGCCTTGTTTTGATGAATAACTACCAATCAGCAACAGATCAGGCCCGGGTGAAATCACCAAGATAAAACAAGCAGCTAAAAACATAGGTAATACTGAATAATCAATCATTTTCACGTTCCTTATTGGGTTAATATCAGCCAATTTTGACTTTAAAAAAAGCGACGGAATCTACAGGTGAAAGTAAAATAATACAATAGAAACTATATAAATAAGCCATATTAAATTGCACACAAAAATTTACAGCTGCACTACATTAATTACAAAAAAGATAAATTAGAGCTTTAACTTTAAATACTGATTTAAAAAAACTTTCATAGTTTGGTCGTCTAATGGCTAGCGCCAGCAATTAACATTATTTCAATGTTACCTGGCCTTCACGCAATATAATTTAGAAGGATATTTTTTGTGAAAAATTTAGTAACTGCAACGTTTGCAACTGTCGCTTGTTTCGTTAGTTTGTCGTCTGCGGCAAGCAATGTAGATTTAGCGTCAGGGTATTACACAACCGCCGAAGTATTAGAGTATGGTCGGCAAGTACAAGCCGTGCAACAACAGCTCGCCAATGCGGGCTATGTATTACAAAATTGCTCAGAAAATCAAGTCAATTATTTTACCCAACCGAGTGAACCTCACTATTTTCACAGTGAAACACACTGCATGTATTCAATCCCAAGAGATACTGGAGGAATGTCATTGCAAACCGACTATGCCAAACTCTCTATGCAAGTGCACTACCACCAGCTCAATGCTTTGTACCACGAAGGTGAAGTGAATGTGGGTTACTTTACCGTCTATTAATCGAACTGTTCGATGATCACACAGTAGTGCTAAGCTAGCTGGCACTACTGTGTTTTGTGGCATTTCAGTTAAGCTAACCCACAGCTTGAATATCCATCACCAATTGTGCTGATTATTCATGTGATTTTGCGCTCCATTATCATCTGCATATTGAAAACACACCTACGCAGGGGTTTTACTTACTGCTTGATACAACTGATAAGCTTTTTCTCACAACGCGTTCTTTATCAGTCAATCTATAATCGCAATAAGTGGATAGGATAGGTTAAACCAAATTCAAATTATCAAAAAAACCTATAAAGTGTTTCACTTAAATATACGATTATCATTTGTTTACTCTCCAATTATGCTATCAATATACCTAGCAACTGTACTGTGTAAAACGCACAGAAATACCGACAATGATTGAGTCGAAAAACAACCCCATTGCTTTTCAAACAAGTACTAAATTAGGAATAAGCGTTATGAAAAAGAAAATACTCATTACCGGTGCTACTGACGGGATAGGGCTTGCAACAGCCAAGCAACTTGCCAGTCAAGGACATCATTTACTGATCCATGGTCGAAACTCAGAAAAACTGGCGACCGTAAAACAACAATTATTGTCAGAACCAAATGTAGGTGAAGTCGAGTGCTACACTGCTGATCTTTCAAAATTTAATGACATTACAAAGCTTATTCAAGCCGTCACGCAACAACACAGTACGTTAGATGTGCTCATTAATAATGGGGGTGTCTTTAAAATAGCGCAACGGCAAACAGATTCAGGGCTCGATGTGCGCTTTATGGTCAATACCATCGCGCCGTATTTATTAATGAAAGGACTTACTCCCTTATTTTGTAATACAAGTCGTGTTGTTAACTTGTCATCAGCGGCGCAAGCGCCTGTAGAGGTGGCAGCTATGCAAGGTAAAATGCAGCTCGATGATATGAGCGCTTATGCGCAAAGTAAATTAGCACTGACATGTTGGTCACATTTTATTGGTGTAGAGTGTGCAACCACGGGGCCTATGGTTGTGGCTGTAAACCCGGGATCCATGCTCAATAGCAAAATGGTCAATGAAGGCTTTGGAGTACAAGGTAATGATATTGAAATTGGTGCAAATATTCTTGTTGAAGCTTCGCTCACTGACCGGTTCAATAATGCAGCTGGGCATTATTTTGACAATGACAGTCAACAGTTTTCAGCACCACACTCTGACGCTATCAATCCACAAAAAGCCGCGACTATTCTGCAATTTTTAACGAAAGTAACCGATGCACACCGAGTGTAGAGCTCACACTTTGATGTGACTAAATGAAGAGCCATTTACCTGAGAAAATAACCTGCTGGATTTTCACGGTAACGATATTGAAGTAAATAATAACTTTAGTGAGATCTCAAGCAGCTCTATAAAGCTAGCTATGACAGAAGCTAAACCATATTACCGCTTCCCTTCTTGGCGTGTTACTGCGTAAAACATCACTGGCTATCGCCCCATTATTTTAAAATTATGGTACATGTATCGTTGTACATGTGCCACGTGTTAAGGTAATGTAAACTTTCATTGAGGCACGACTCAATCCTATTTTTAGTGTTTCAAAACACATAAAAACAATAACTAACGCTATTTTTAGTGAAATTTGATGAAAGGAATTACCCCATGAAATTCAGCGAAGTTTCTGGTTATGACGTACCTATATCACTTTTATTAGAAGCCGACCCATGTGAAAAAAGCATTCTAAAATATCGGGATGATTCTTGGTGCTTTGTTTATAAAGAAAACAATCAAATTGTGGCTGCGTGTATTGCTAAGCTAATAGCTGACAACACGGCTCAAGTACACAATATATCGGTCGAACCAGATTATCAAAAACGCGGTATTGGCTCAGAGCTACTTACTTTTGCCATGCAACAAATGCGCACGAAACATGTTACGCGTATTGAACTTGGTACAGGGAGTTTTGGCTATCAACTAAGCTATTACCAACAACTCGGTTTTCGGGTCGACAGCGTGATTAAAGATCATTTTATTACCCATTACGATGAAGCTATTTTTGAAAATGGCATTCAACACAAAGATATGCTCAAACTCTACCTAGATTTATAAGCTCACTAACGCCTTTGAGCACATTGGCAATGGTTATGTGTCTGTGTGCTCATATGTATTACAACGTCAGTAAGCGCTTGCGCACAGGAGGTGTCATTTTTTCAATCGCATATCGCAGTGTGCCGCGTTGTAACTGCTCAATGTTGCGCTCTATGTACTCTACAACCGCATCATGATGATGTACTGCGGTGACTTTTAATAGCCACCCAAGGCTTTTTTGCACAAACTCATCAGGGTCTTCAAGCAACACATCACAGTTGTAAAACACGAGGCTTTTATCTAGCTGATACACCTTTTTTGCGATTGGCCTATATATAAACTTAACCCACACCACATTACTCGCGCGGCGACACCAACTCACCTTAGAATGACGCCAATGCTGCGTTTTTTCGATTAAATGTGGCCGAGACAGCAAAAACAAATAAATAGTTTTAATGCATAAGTCGTCAACCGTGGACCAATTGGTTGTGTAATGTTCTAACCAATATTCAAATCGCGTTAATAGGCTATCGTCATAATGCCGTTTCACATACTTATTGAGCAAACCAAACGCCGTGAGTATCTCCTCATTGTAATGTGCTTGTGCGAGCAAAACCTCAGTAATGGCCAATACCTCATTCGCGCAAAGTCCTTTATGTGTATTATGAAACTCACTCACGACTTTTTTAATATCTGCAGCATTTACACCCATACAACACACTTCATGGGTAAAAAACCGTTGACTGGCTTGCGCCTTTTCAGTGGTAGCATGCTGTAATAAAGCTTTTTTTAACGCTACTACATAACATTGCATTTATGCACTCCTACAAGCTTATGACGCATCATAGTATGCCTGCTCTTTGATCAGTTTGTTATTTTTACTTGCCTGATATTTCGAAGTCTAAAGCTCGTCAATCAAAAAAGGGCCCGTAAAACAATGGATTCTGACCTTCGTCAGAAAGACGGAGTATAAGGCGAGTATTACGTTTCGTCTTAGCTGTTGGCAGGGCTTTATGCCGCGCATATTAAGGCTAGACGTTTTAAGTAAATTAAACCCATTTCGTCTCCCTGAACTTGATTCAGGGTCCACATAACAATTCAAATACGTGTCATTTAATCCATCTGCTTTCTAAAAAACAATGGATTCTGACCTTCGTCAGAAAGACGGAGTTTGAGGCGAGTATTGCGTTTCGTCTTAGCTGTTGGCGGGGCTTTATGCCGCGTATATAAAGGCTAAAAGTAACTAAGAAAATTCAACCCTTCGTCTCCCTGAACTGGTTTCAGGGTCCACAAAAAAAAAATCAAATACGTGTCATTTAATCCATCTACTTTCTAAAAAATAATGGACTCTGACCTTCGTCAGAAAGACGGAGTATGAGGCGAGTATTGCGTTTCGTCTTAGCTGTTGGCGGGGCTTTATGCCGCGCATATTAAGGCTAGACATTGTTAAATAAATTAAACCCATTTCGTCTCCCTGATCTGGTTTCAGGGTCCATGTCAATTCAGCTACACACCATTTAGCCCCATGACCTATCTTATTTCTAAACACAATGGATTCTGACCTTCGTCAGAAAGACGGAGTATGAGGCGAGTATTGCGAGTAATCTTACCCGTTGGTGGGGCTTTATGCCGCGTATACAAAAGCCAAAAGTTACTAAGAAAATTCAACCCTCCGTCTACTTGAACTGGTTTCAGGGTCAACAAAAACAAATCAAATACATGTCATTTATCCCATCTACTTTCTAAAAAATAATGGATTCTGACCTTCGTCAGAAAGACGGAGTATGAGGCGAGTATTGCGTTTCGTCTTAGCTGTTGGCGGGGCTTTATGCCGCGCATATTAAGGCTAGACGTTGTTAAGTAAATTAAACCCATTTCGTCTCCCTGAACTTGATTCAGGGTCCATGTCAATTCAGCTACACCCATTTAGCCCCATGACCTATTTTATTTCTAAACACAATCGATTCTGACCTTCGTCAGAAAGACGGAGTATGAGGCGAGCATATCGTTTCATCTAAGCCCATTGGCAGGACTGTACGCCGCGCATATAAAGGCTAAAAGTTGGCAAGTAAATTCTACCAACTTCGTCTCTCTGAACTTGTTTCAGGGTCAATATGTAGATTAAAAAAGGCCCAGCTCTAAACATAAAAAAACCCCTATTAGTCAATCCTAATAAGGGTTTTGCTTTATGAACTTATACTTCAATTAACGCCGTACACGGATTATATATTTTACAGGTACTTAACCCACCACGTATTACTGCTATGCTTAAAATCAGAAAACATTTTACAAAGCTTATAAAGCAGCCCTGTCAGCACTGCTGCTGTGAGCCATATCCACGCAAGGTGAGAAAACCCTAGTTCAAACCCGGCAACGCCAGCAAGACCCGGGGTTGGGCCAAAGAGGTGTAGCAAGACAAAGTACGTCACGAGCAATACATATAAGTGCACAATATAAAAAAACAATGGCACAGAACCAAATGTACGCAATACATTACTGACTTTACTTTGTGCATTTTCAAAATACGCTAACATCAGCGCTCCGATACCCAGCGTAAACAATAAAAAGGGTAATGATGGCGGGTACTTGGTGTAATTCAAAAATGACATAATAGACAGTACTAAAGTGTTTTGTACTGCAAAGTCGAGAGACTCCCCATACAAATTAAGAGACCTTAAAATACACAGTGTCACTAAGCACGCAATGCCGCCAACTACTAAGGCTTTTTGCCTTACGGCAGCCGCTACTGATTGAGTAAATAATGGGCCACAGACATACCCCAAAGTAATAACCCCAATCCAAGGAAGTACGGGGTAAGAGGCTTTAACTTTAACCAGCCCATCACTAATAAGGTAGCCCCTATCATGTAATATGGCCCAAAGCGTATATCCTGTTTCATTAGCTAAAAACGTTACCGGCGACAACGCATTATGCCCAAATACAATAGCCAGTCCCAACCCAAGTAACCACAGTCTCGGTAAATAGCTCAAAGCAGCTAACGCGATCATACTCACACCAATCGCCCACATTACTTGCAAATATAGCGTGTTATATGCGGCAAACCATGAAAAATTAACCAAGGTTATTTCTAGCAACACTAAAAATGCACCGCGCTTCAGCAAAAAGCTTTGCACATTACGTGCAGGCTTATTGATTGGATTTTGATATAAAAATGCAGACAGGCCTGTCAAAAAAACAAAAATAGGCGCACAAAAGTGTGCGAGTAACCGCGTAAAAAACAGCGCAGGATCAGTTGTGTCAATATCCATTGGATCTGCTACTTGGTGGTGCAAGAAAAACCGCTCTCGCGTGTGATCAATTAACATGATCACTATTACTAAGCCGCGCAGAATATCGATAGATACTAATCGCTTATTCAAGGTGTTATTCGTCATAAAATAATGGGCGTAGCCTGAGTACGCCCACTCCTTATTATCGATTAAAAGTGGTATTTTAAACTGGCTCTAAATTGAGCTGGTTGCCCTGGCATAGTCCACAAATGTGAGTATGAATTGGTGTAGTGCTTTTTATTCAACGCATTATCAATATTAAACTGCAACATAAAAGCATCAGAAAGCGAAATATTGGCAAATAAATGCGTTAGCGTATACGCTGGTAATTCATAATCTGGGTTGATTGTTTCACCCAATCGCGTGCCGACATATTGTAAGTTCACACCAAAATCAACGCTATACCCCATAACTTGCGTGTAATGGCGCAGTACCATATTCAAACTGTGCTCTGGCACATTGATCAATTGGCTATTGGCAGGAATTGCGACGCCCCAGTCGGTATTAACCATGTCATTGACGGTATGCGCATCAACATAAGTGTAGCTGCTGCTCAAGTTAGTCTGCTCAGTGAGCTCCCATGAAAAGTCAACCTCAACACCTGTACTTTGGGCTTCACCTAATGCCGCACTAAAACCAGAGTTAACCGGATCGGCCGTAAGAATATTCGATTTTGTCGAGCGAAAAAGAGCCATTGTTAACGCAACATTTTCACTATCTTGTAGCCATTTTACGCCGGTCTCGAATGACTTACTGTTTTCAGGTTCAAAGGTATTTCCTGAATGATCAGCCCCTGAATTTGGCCTAAATCCAGCTGAATAACTGGCATACCAATCAACGCCATTATCAAAGGTATAAACAGCGCCCACTCGCGGGCTAAACTCTGATTCTGTGTGTTCAGCATCTGCACCAGTAAGCTTATTTTCTATTGTTTGTTCGAAACGATCGAATCGAGCACCAACCAGCACCTGCAAGTTTTTATTCAGCTTAACCTGATCCTGAAAGTACATACCCCATGCTTTTTGCTTCTCAACATTATCAGCTGTCGGTGCTAGCTCAGGTGCAGTTTGACCATACACAGGGTTAAATACATTTACGCTATACGTTGTGTCACCCGCGCCCCAAGCAACTCGATAACGCTGTTGATGCGTCTCTAGTTTATAGTCATAGATATCTGCGCCAAACATCACATTGTGCGTCAATCCCATTGCTGCAAATGTTCCACTGAGCTCAGCCCTTGCTGATAAATCTGTGGCATCATAATCTCTGTAGCGGCGTTGACGGCTAACGGTTTCACCATCAACATAAAGTAACTGACGGCCCGGAGACAGTTCAGTATCCGATGAATACCCTTCTAATGATGACTCCCGAATACCCACACCACCACTGATAGACCAGTCATCATTTAACTGATGTGACAATTCTAATTGATGACCCATTGCATCGACATTCATGGCACCATCATTGGGCTCACCTAAAAATCGGCTTTCTGGTAAGTCTAAACCGGGTAAAACAGGCACCCCGCGATCAAAAGGTATGGCTTGATTTGCATACTCTAGCTCGTAGGTAAGCTGCGTTGCATCACTGAGGTTGATTAATATTGACGGGGTGAATGCAACCTTCTCAGTTTCAATGGTATCACGGTAACTCTGCGACTTTTCTACAGCACCATTTACCCTAAATGCCGCAGTACTATTAATAGAATTAGTATAATCACCTTCCACCCGCTTGTAGTCATATTCACCGAGTGAAAGCTGCACGTAACCACTTTGCTCAAACTGTGGCTTTTTGGTGATCACATTGATGGTGCCGCCAGGCTCACTGCGACCATACAATGCAGAACCTGGTCCTTTTAACACCTCTACCGCTTGAATATTAGACACATCACGCAAGCCGCTGTAGCCTCGACCGGCACTAAAGCCATTGAACAGATAGGCCGAAGGTAAGTTTTCATCGCCTGCAAAGCCCCGTATCGCAAAGCTTTCCCACAAGCCGCCAAAATTGTTTTGCGTAGAAATCGCACTAACTTGATTTAGGGCATGTTGAAAGTTATTTACACCAAGACCATCTAATTGCTCAGCGGTCACCACTGAAACTGACTGAGGTAAGTCAGCAATCGCGACATTGCCGCGATAAGCTTGTTTATGGCTAAGTACTTCGATTGATTCAATCTCTTGCGCAGTGTTAGCAAAAGCGGCACCAGAACAGAGTAAGCTAGATATTAATGCAGGTAATTGTTTTTTCATAGTTGAGAGTTTTAATATGTTATATTATTGCATTTATTGTAATTGTTATAGTATAACAATACAATCTTTTTGTTTTGGTTACCTTTACCCGAAGTAGGTAATTTGGCTGATATAGTCTTTTAAACCAGCGTGTTATGACTTCACGACTAAAGCTTTACTCCCCATAGTAAACATACCTATCTCACCGCTTTCACTTGTTTCAGGGTCTATATGTCATTCAAATACAAGTTATTTAGCTCTGTAGTCTTACTAATAATAATGGATTCTGACCTACGTCAGAAAGACGGAGTATGAGGGGAGCATGCCGTTTCACCTAAGCCCGTTGGCGGGGCTTTACGCCGCGCACATAAAGGCTAAAAGCTGCTAAGAAAATTCAACCAACTTTGTCTCCCTGAACTAGTTTCAGGGTCCACATGTCAATTCAGCTACACACCATTTAGCCCCATGACCTATCCTAGCTCAAAACACTATGGATTCTGACCTTCGTCAGAAAGACGGAGTATGAGGCGAGCATGCCATTTCACCTTGCCCGTTGGCGGGGCTTTATGCCGCGCATATGGAAAATTCACACCTTCGTCTCCCTGAACTTGATTCAGGGTCCACGAAACAGCCACTACAGTGCGAGCAATCCATCCTTGGAGCTTGGTTACATCGGTCATTGCCTGCATGGATGCAGGTACTTAGGTTTTGTCTGGAACAAAAAACCTGCCATGACCTCACATCGAAGTGCTGCGAAACTTCGTTTCGGTCACTCATCACCTAAGATTCGTTGGCGGGGCTTTATGCCGCGCATATGGAAAATTTCACACCTTCGTCTCCCTGAACTTGATTCAGGGTCCATAAAACAGCCTCTAAAGTGTAAGTAATCCGTCCTTGGAGCGGGGTTACATCGGTCATCCATGACCTCACTTCTTCGCGCTGCGAAACTTCGTTTCGGTCACTCATCACCTAAGCTGCCTGTGCGGCAGTGAACAAAATGGGACTAGAGTCCACTATTAAAGTATGTTTTCTAAGCTGCCTGTGCGGCAGTGAACACCACAAGCGCCCCGCTACTTTGTATTATAGCTTTCTAAGCTGCCTGTGCGGCAGTGAACTGACCCAGAAAAGCTTTAGCGACAGCATGAAATTTCTAAGCTGCCTGTGCGGCAGTGAACGAGTAAGATGTAGCAGAGTCAGACGTGACATTTTTCTAAGCTGCCTGTGCGGCAGTGAACAACAATGGGAAAATGGCCAAACATCTCCTCGATTTCTAAGCTGCCTGTGCGGCAGTGAACTGGGGCCAACTGTGCAGAAAAGTGCGTAAGTATTTCTAAGCTGCCTGTGCGGCAGTGAACAAAATGGTACGATAATTGGTTTTTTAAAGGCTCTTTCTAAGCTGCCTGTGCGGCAGTGAACAAATTCGCAACAGCGGGTTGTTGGTTCTAGATTTTCTAAGCTGCCTGTGCGGCAGTGAACGGGTTTAAGTATGCTTGAGTATAAATGTCTGTTTTCTAAGCTGCCTGTGCGGCAGTGAACTCTAGCGAGGTATGTTTGGGTTGCCAAAATTTTTTCTAAGCTGCCTGTGCGGCAGTGAACTCTATTAGCTGTGCTTGCTCGTTGGTCATAGCTTTCTAAGCTGCCTGTGCGGCAGTGAACTGTTTGTTAGATTATTTACAAAATACCCGCTATTTCTAAGCTGCCTGTGCGGCAGTGAACTTGATATTGATTCCCCCGGGGGAGAGGCGGCGTTTCTAAGCTGCCTGTGCGGCAGTGAACAATAACCAATTTATCTTAAGTCAATTAAAATCAGAAGCTTAACCCCAATATACCTATTTTTACCTTATAAAAACCAAGGAAACATAGGTTATTGTATTTAAATGATTTTTTAAAGAACTAAAAATAAAAGGGTATTTTTACATCTGTTCGTACAAATAATGACATGAAAACTGAAACTGCACCATCAATGATTTCATCGCATAGTTAACGACACACTCAATACTAAAATGGATTCTGACCTGCGTCAGAAAGACGGAGTATGAGGGGAGCATGTCGTTTCACCTTGCCCGTTGGCGGGGCTTTATACCTCATATATAAAGGCTAAAAGTTGCTAAGAAAATTCAACCCTTCGTCTCCCTGAACTGGTTTCAGGGTCCATGTCAATTCAGCTACACACCATTTAGCCCCATGACTTATCTTATTTCTAAACACTATGGATTCTGACCTTCGTCAGAAAGACGGAGTATAAGGGGAGCATGCCATTTCACCTTGCCCGTTGGCGGGGCTTTATGCCGCGCATATGGAAAATTTCACACCTTCGTCTCCCTGGACTTGTTTCAGGGTCCATGTATCAATAAAAAAGCACGACATTCTAAACATAAAAAACCCTTATTAGTTGATCCTAATAAGGGTTTTTATTTAATAACTTATGTTTTGGTTAGCGTCGTGCTCGACGTATCAATGCAGGTACTAACAAATATATAAGCACTGGCATACTACCGCCGCTAGACGATTGTGTTGCATTATTCGGCTCTACTGCCGCTCTGGCTTTAACCGTCACTTCAACATTACCCGTACTTTGCATACCATGTTCGTCAGCCACAATGTAACTAATCGTCACTTGGCCTTCACTGCCTGCAACCGGTTGATACACTAATTGCTTAGCCTCGATAGACACCTCTCCTGAACTGGCAGTGGCACTTAACAAAGACAATGCGTCATTATTGGGATCTGTGTCGTTTTGTAACACATCAATCACACTGCTTTCATCATTAAACACGGTCGCGCTATCATTATGTGCAATTGGCGCGTGATTTTCTTCATTTCCCGTGGCAGATATGGTTACTGTGACATACGCGTTGGCAGTCTCACCTTTACCATCACTGATGGTATACGCAATCAGGTCACTACCAACAAAGTCTGCGGCACTGTCATACAACAACGTCGAGTCACTGTTTATGTGTACGCTCCCGAGTTCTGCGTGCGCACTAATAACGTACAGGGCATCATTATCAGCGTCTGTGTCGTTATTTAGCACCGATACGACCGCTTGCGTATTTTGTGACATAGCCAGCGTATCATCTACCGCGACAGGTGCCTGATTATCGCTTACCGCAACGCTCACACCACCGGGGTCGACAATTTTGCCATTTTTTACACCGTCTGCATCATATTGACCGCCATCGACTAGGGTCAAACGTACACACCAAGCCCCTTCGATTAAACCAGATTGCCAGCTCGTATCATCTATGGCAGGGCAATGACCTTGTTGCCCCATAGCAGAGTGTAATTCATTACCATTTTCTTCAACGAAGGTGATCCATCCTTGCTCTGGCAAAAATTTACGATACTGTGCATTGGCTGGGGTTGCAGCCTGTTGAGGTAACACAACCTTAACGCTCGACATCCCACTGGCAGTAGTCACGACGAAATCGAAAATCCCGCCTTGATTTTTCATGCCAGTGTCTAAGCTTAAATGCGCTGAGTTTGCGATCTGCTCTTCATTCAGTCGCGCCGTTGCAGCCCCTAAACTGGCACTACCTAACGACATACATACACCGGCTTCAACTTCAATTAATCCAGTGCGCCACTCATTTTTTTGAGTTGGTAAAACGTTACACTGGCTATCAATTGGATCTAAGTAATTAGCAATGCCGTCACCGTCATCATCAGCCAACCCTTCCAATGCATCATTGAGTAAATCGCCATCGGTGTCTTTCGCTTCATCAAGGCTGGGCGTAACTGCAACTAATTTAAAGTACACGCTTTGCGTATCTTGTAACCCTTCACTGTCGGTGACGGTAACATCAAATTGATACATACCCGGTACGAGTGTTTGCGGATCAATACTCAACTCGTTCGACTGTGGTGCACTATTAACTACCCCATCTGGTAATTGCCAATTTATGGTATATGAATCATCAGGGTTTTGATCAGTTACTGCGGCGTGTATCAGAATATTGCCATCTAGCTGCGACATAGTGGTACGCAGCTGATCCGCTTGCGTCGCACTTAGCGTCACAACCGGAGCAAGATTTAATTCAGATATCACAATTTCATGGTTCGTTTGATTACTTAAGTTTTGCTCATCACTTTGCAAAGTCACCACAATTGATTCACCGCTGTCGGCTAACGTATCACTCAACACCTCAATTTCAATCAGTCCGTGCGTCCCTTGTGTGATAACCAATTCACCACTTAGTGAACCAAAGTCATCAGTACTTGCCGTGCCACTGATTGAGTATCCAAGTGCTACTGGGTACTCAAAATGCGCACCACTTAATATCACAGGGACCACTGCTTTGGTGCCTTCAAGTACCACTTGGCTTGGCGATGAAAAACCAATCAAAGGTTTAACGTTTACTTGCTGGGCGACTTTATCACACACCTCGTTACTACATGCTTGCCAGTAAATTCTATTAAGACCTGAAGGTAAGTGTTCACTTCCTTCACGCGTAACAGCAATAGCATCACCAGCTGCGTTTATTGCAGTTGCAACACCTAAATCTACTTGGGTGAATTGCCCAGTTGCGTTAACCGTTATTGGGTTTGGTACTGTGATCGTCGGTGCTGAATCTTGCTGCTGCTTGATCTCCAATAATCCTTCGTCACGCCCACCGAATCCATCTGTAATGGCGTAACGCACCTGTGCGCTGCCTTGGAATGAATCAGTCATGGTAAAGTGAATGGTATTGTCAACAATCACCGCAGAACCCGCATCTGTACTTACCGCGATTACGGTTAATACATCACTGTCAGCATCAAGGTCGTTCTCTAAAACGTTAATAAGTACAGAATCTTCATTGCTATCAAGCTCAAAGATATCGTCATGCGCCACTGGTGATACATTCGCTGTATGAATGTTGACATGCACTGTGGCAGCGCCAGTCACCGTGCCATCACTTACGGTATAGTTAAGTGCTGCACTACCAGTGTTAAGTTGAGGCGCTTGATAAATCAGCGTGTTATTGCTGATGCTAACTATCCCAACATCAGCCGACGCAGAAACAATACTTAATGTGTCATTATCAATATCAGAATCATTGCTGAGTACATCGATTGTCGTTGCATTGCGCGCAGAGGCAAGTGCTGTGTCGTTATTTAACAGCGGTGCATCATTCACCGGCAATATGGTGATCGTTGCAATGGCACTCGACGTGGCTCCTTGAGAGTCTTCAATGGTGTAACTTAGCGTCGCAATTCCGTTGAAGTGAGCGCTCGGCGTGTAAGTCAAGGTCGAAGCATTATGCGAAACCACGCCCTTCCCAGACAAAACAGTCGCCGCATTAATTTTCAATAAAGCGGTGTTTTCATCGAGGTCATTGTCAATAACAGACACTGTGACGGCATTATCTTCATTGGTAGTCGCGGCATCATCTTTTGCTACTGGCGCTTGATTCTTTGCGGTAACAGTCACTGTTAATGTAGCAGTCGCAATGCCATTCGCACCATCGTTGATCGCATAGTTTATCGAGGCGTCCCCGACAAAGTCTGCATTAGGCGTAAATAAGATATTTGCCCCAGACCAACTCACTGTTCCCACCTCATTTGAGAGCGTTGCAGCGGTAATAAAAAACGCATTACCTTCTGGGTCTTGGTCATTGGCTAGTACATTAATACTAACCGACTCACCTTGCACCGTTTCAGCGGTATCATCATTCGCAATCGGCGCTTGGTTTACCGGTAATACTACAGCCGCTAAATCAAAGTCTGCAATCACAGGGTCATGATCAGATGAACGATACGGTGTTTCACCAAACCACTTGGCTTGTTGAGCCTCAGTTTTATCCTCAGTATTGTAATCAAGCGCTGCCGCTTCATCAGCGTTAATGTGCCAGTGCATTGCTTGCGCAACACTATTCACAGACGTATTTGCCGTTAATAAGTGGTCTAAACTACCTGCCACCCCTGAGTAATAATATGAATAATTTTCGCCCGTGCCTTTGGCTACATTTATATTAGTAAACCCTGCGTTATAAAACTCCAACATCGGTTCTTCATAGGCGTAGGCATTAAAGTCTCCTAAAATGGCAAATATTGGTTCATCATTACTATATACCTCAGTGCTCATTGCACTGCGAGCTTTCAAGTCTGGCGCATTCAACTTTGCCGTTTTCCCTAGGCTTTTAAGTAATGTTTTTGATGCCAATACACGCTGACCATTACATGCGCCTTGCACATCATCATCCATATCTGCGCCACAAGACCCCCCTTTCGAGCGGAAGTGGTTCACAATCACTTTTATTTCTTTACCACCATGGATTGGTTTAAAGCTTTGCATCATAGGCGGGCGATGTGCTTTGGTTTGTTCATCAAATGGGGCGTCAGTTATCACCTGTGGTACGCCAACCGGCTGTACTCTATTACTACGATAAATAATCCCAACGGTAACCGCATCAGAACCGACTTTGTCTAATTTAGGATTAACAAATTGCCACGTATGTTGCTGGTCGCGCTCGTTTAACCCATCAATCAAGTTTTGAATCGCACTGCTGGGACCAAACCCACTATTTTCTATTTCCATTAAGCCCACAACATCCGCATCCATGGCTGTAATAGCCCGAACAATTTTGCTGCGTTGACGCTTAAATTCTTTTTCGTTGCTGGCACCTCTTCCTTTAAAGTCAAGGAAGTAGTTCAAAACATTAAAGCTTGCTACACGAATATGTGGTGATGATTTTCGGGCAAAAGGTTTACTGCGCCGCGCATTCACATTATCAAATTTAGGCACATTGGTTGGCAGTAACTTGTACTTACCGAACCCGTAATGGATCACACCACTAAAGCCTGAAACCTGCGCCCCTGAACGAAGCGGTTTGTCTGCACTAAATTGCGGGTAGTAACTAATGCTTTCTGGATTGCGTTGTGTAGAATCGTCGTCAACCAATAGTACATTTCGAGCGTTCAAATCTGCGAGTGCTTGACGCTTTGGGTCGTCCTTAGGGTATTTATTGGTCGGTTGCACACGCATACCGTTAGATAATAATATCTCCCCATACTTTGTAAAGTTATGACTCAAAGTGACATGCAACTTTTGAGGAAGCGTTACCCACATCCCTTCTAAAGACTCTTGCATGAAGTTTTCCGCAAACGGTAAATTAACCGGCGTTGGCGTTACCATTGTCAATACATTGGTGGCACATGTTGTAATATTTGCCACATCATTGAGTTGAGTTAAACCGTATTTTTCAGCCACTTTCGCTGTAAAACGAACCTGCTGACCAGCCGTAACCGAAGTTGTCGTTTGCGCCACAAAGATGCCTTCAGAGGTGGCTTTATTACCATCTTTTTGTGTGTCTTCTTCTTGTACAAAAAAGCCACCATGCTGGCCTGAACCTTGATAGCTTGCCACCACAACACCTTCTACCACGACACTTTTATCAACCAGAGGGCTTGTACTCTCAGCACCTTGAATGGCACTGATCAAGGTCGCGCTATCGCCACATTTTCCCAGCTCAATCGGTGATGTGCCGCTAGAACCACATGCTCCAGTGCCACTACATCCCAAGCCATCAGCAAGATTTTTAGCAAAGCCTTGCCATTGTGCGCTTGGGTTAAATACGTCAGTGCCATTTATATCACCGGCTGTAATACCCGCTTTGCGTCGCAGCGTTTTATCTTTTGTTGATGTATCGCCTGAGCCCCAGCTACTGCCTGGATCTGTCCCTAATTGGCCAAACACATCGGTTACTTTCTCATCGACCATGAGCACCAAGGTATCGTCACCATTAAAATAAGTCACTGTACTGGTGCTATTTTGACGAGCCTTTATCTCCTCATTGGCACCACTATTAGCAATCACATAGCTTGCTTTATCGGCTAATACCCCTGATAAAATTTGCGAGCGTAGCCCTGCGGTTGCAAGTGGTTTACCATTGTCGGCAAGCACTATTTTAACGCGACTTAAATCTAGGCTCTCCCCCGTGAAGTTAGTGATCTCAATGGCTTTGTTATTGCTGCTGCCTTCAATATATTCGGTAAAAATGACATTATTTACCGGCGTATCATTACTGACTAAAATTGAAAAAGGCGCAAGTTCAACCGCTGCAGTATTGCCATCAGTCACACTGATAACAATCGCGTTATAACTCCCTTTGTCCGAATTCGTTGGTGTGCCTGACAGCTCACCCGTACTGGTATTAAATGCAGCCCAGCTTGGTTTATTAACAATGCTAAAGGTTAAACTATCGTTGTCACTGTCATGGGCTGTAGGTACAAAACGGTATGTCTGATTGATTAACACGCCCGTACTCGGTACGCCTGACAGTGTGGGGGGATGCTTAATGGTTTTTGGGTCAACCACGTCAATATTAAACGCTGTCAAACTCGTACTGAATACACCATCGCTCACGGAGATTTGAATATCTCGATATGTCGCAATATGAGCCATTTCAGGCGTCCCAGTCAGTGAGCCCGTGACGCTGCTAAACTCAGCCCAATTTGGTTTGTTTTTTATCGAAAATGTTAACTTATCACGATTCACATCGCTTGCTGATGGCACAAAGCTATAGGCACTGCCAGCACCGATGCTAAGTACCGCAGAGCCGCCAATAACTGGCGCTGTCGGGCCAATTTTTGGGCAGGTTTTTCCAAACAATAATTCAGCAAACTCGCCATTATCGACAAACGGATTACGGTTGCCCTGCTGTTCTACTATGCGTTGATGGCGATCACGCTCTAGGGTATCAATAGGATCCTGACGATGCCACTGCATTAAATTACACAATACACCTAACGTTGGTGACTTACTGCTACTTACCGTGTTAACCAATTCTAAATCAGGCATGTTGCCGTCAGTACCATCGTAGCGTACGGCCATGTAAAACATCATACGTGCTGCATCACCTTTGACTGCATCACGTGGCTCAAACGAGTCATCGTCAGTAAAGTTACCAGGAGCACCACTTACCGGAGCCCCCCCCTCATCATAATCTTTATTACTGCGCGCAGAGTTTACTTTTACATTAGTAGGGCGCAAATGATGTATATCAGTGTAACCGTATTGATTCTGTTCAGGAAAACCATGAGATTTTGGCCAGCTGTGTTCTCGGTTCCACTGTGTTGTTCCGCCACCATTGGTATTTTTGGCTTGGCTGCGACCAGAGTAAAACAAAATCACATTCTCTGAGTTTTGCGGATCTTCATCTGAGTACTTAAGTGCATCCCACACTTGCGAATAGGTCATTTGCTGCTGACCTTTACGTGAGATCAAGGCTAACGCCTGTTCAAGTTCCGTATCAGTTTTGCCAATTACAGAGGCATAGTACTGGCTGTAATCATAGTTACTGCCTGGCTTATCTGTCACCGTAATAGAAAACGACGGTAGGCTTTGCGCAGTATTATACTCATCAGAAACAGAGATGGTGACATCAGCATACACCCCAACCTGTACTTCATTTGGCGCACCACTTAATTGACCTGTTTGTGTATCAAACACTGCCCAACTGGGCTTATTATTAATTGTAAAAGTCAGAGTATCATTTTCAATATCCGTCGCTTTTGGAACAAAGCTGTATGACCGAGTTGCTTGAATCGATAATGAAGGGGTACCTGTTATTTTTGGTACATCGTTCGTGCCAGCGGGCCTCACTAATATAGAAAAAGACGCCAGCGCATCAGAAGCAGTGCCATCATTGACAATTATCACAATACCAGTGTGGCTGCCAATATCAGCTACTTTAATATCTCCTGAAAGCTGACCTGTCTTTGCATCAAATTCAGCCCATGCGGGTTTATTTTCAATAGTAAAAGTAAGGGAATCGTTGTCAAGGTTAGTCACACTTGGCGTAAAATCATAACGGGTGCCGGCATTAACAACCGTTTTTGCCGCTCCACTAATTTTAGAGGGTATATTACCATCCCCACCACATGCCGCGACTCCAGAGCACCCTAATCCATCAAAGGTATCTTTAGCAAAACCAACCCATTCATTAGATGGGGTAAACGCATCATCATAGACCGTATCTCCCACAAGGATGCCAGTTTTACGGCGTAAAGTTCTATCGAGTGTGCTGGTATCACCACTGCCCCAGTTTTTACCCGGATTAGTGCCCACTTGCCCAAAGCTATCAACCACTTTGCCATTAAAAAACAGCGTTAACGCGTCATTACCATTAAAGCTAGTCGCATTACTGGTTGTATTGCTGAATGCTTTTAGCGCGTCGACCGCGCCACCATTGGTCAATACATAACTGCTTCCTGCGGCTAAAGTACCAGAGAGTGCAATAGGCGTAACATCAGCGTGAACTTTACCATTGGTGGTTAATGCAATTGAAGCCTGAGTTAAGTCGACGCTAGATGCGCCAACATTGGTGATTTCCAGTGCTTTGTTACTACCGTTTCCTTCAACATACTCAGTAAAAATAACATTGGCTGTCGCTTGACCCATAACAAGGTTCGCACATACCCCGGCGATCATACTGCGTTTTAAATATCGCAATCGCCTGTAAGCGCGTGTGTAATTAGACATAATATTCCCGTGTGTGTATTTTATCTCTTTGGTTTTAATGAAGTTATTAAAACCGAGATTTATTAGCTTACTTTTTATACAAAAAAGCCCATTCACAAAATGGGCTGGGACTATAATAATCTATTATGAATTTTTTATTAAAATTAAATCAATTACTCAACAATAATTTACAACAAAAAAACTCGATAAAAATTAACAATTAAAAAACCAAGAATAAAAACTTAAGGTACTGATAATATTGAATTTAAAAATAGTTAAAGCATAAGTACCCTTCTATTTTTAATGTAAAAACCAAGATAAAGAGCGTTAAAAAAAACAAAATAAACACACCTTATATACAATTAACACCTATAAGAAACAACTTGGAACGGTGTAATTTTTACATTCATTTACAGTGAGTTTAAATAACAAGCAATTAAAGATGAGTTTTTGTTTTGCGTTGCTTATTCATTGCAACAACTCCTTATTGTTCTACTTTTATCCAGAACACTTGCTAACAGTCAGTGCGAATTGCGGCCAGAACCACCTAAAAAATTCGAGTATGATACGCTCTGTTAATAGATTTCTTTGAGGAACCGCCATGATGTTCGTTGATTACTTAAACACCCCGCTCGGTACAATCGAGTGTGTATCATCTGAAAAAGGCCTAAGACATGTCATATTTTGTGGCGAGCAGGTCAACGAAGCGAACCCTAATAAAATTACTCATATGTGTATTAAACAACTCGCTGAGTACTTTGATGGTTTACGCAGTACTTTTACCATTCCACTTGACCCAGTAGGTACTGATTTTCAACAGCAAGTGTGGCATTGCTTAAACAGCATCCCTTTTGGCGAAACGCGTTCTTATTTAGATATTGCCAAACAAGTTAATCGCCCGAAAGGATCGCAAGCCGTTGGTGGCGCCAATGGCAGAAACCCAATCAGTATCATTGTGCCTTGTCATCGCGTTGTAGCCAGCACTGGAAAGTTAACAGGATATGCAGGGGGGATAGAACGTAAATTGTGGTTACTCGAACATGAGGGCATTTATGTTAAAGCGTCAAATGAAACCAAACAGCTTGATATAAAAAACGTGTTACATAGCCGCCAATCAAAAACACAATATTTAGGCTAACTAAATGCAGGGTATGCTCTCTCTTTACTCGCAACTCAAAACGATGGTACTTTCCAGCTCAGTTGTTATTAAAAAAAGTCTTTAGTAAACGCTTTAACATTGTTCTTTTTATTGAGATTATGAGTAAATTGGAAAATATACGTATATTGATTGTTGGTGCTGGGATCGCTGGAAGTGCCTTATTTCGTCGTTTAAAAGCACAGGGACATCAAGTTGATATTATTGAAAAGTCGCCTACTTTAACCAATGAAGGCGCTGCCATCTGTTTGCCTGCCAACGCAATGATTGAGCTTAAAAAGCTAGACTTAGTTGACCAAGTTATGGCGTGCGCACATCAAGTAAATCAAATTGAGTATGCGCTATCGAATGGCAAAACACTCGCTAAAGCGTCGCTTAATGATGCTCCATTGAATAAAGCGCCCTTCGCAGCCTTAAAGCGCGACGCATTGATGGATATACTCAGAAAAGACATCGCCGAAGAAATCAGGCTCGATACTTGCCTGACCCATATTGAACACACCAATGAAGGTGCTACCGTGACGTTCAATAACGAGCACTCTCAGCACTACAATTTGGTGGTTGCCGCAGATGGAATAAACTCACAAGTTAGGGGGATAATCCAACCTGACACGCCTTTACTAAAACATACCGTGACAAATTGGCGATTTATCACTCAAAAGCCTTTACAAGATTTTCAGCCCGTGTACTACGTGGGTGACACTTCATTATTTATGATTTACCCCATTAGCGATGTAGAAGTGTACTGCTATGGTCACGTTATCGACCCAACAGGGCAATACTATGCTATGCCAGCCAAAGCTGCGTTAAATGCCATATTTGCCAACTATGCAGCGCCCATAAAGCATTGCCTAGACAACATGCCTGACAATAAAGATATTGTTCGAGGTGGCCTAAAAAGTGTCGCTAAAACAAATGCTGTGTTCAACAATGTAGTATTAATTGGTGATGCCCTACATGGTTGCCCACCTAGTTTGCAGCAAGGCGCAGGTATGTCTTTAGAAGATGTCAACTGTTTGGCTGATCAACTTGCTGATACCACACTAGATTTACAGCATGCATTGGCAAACTATCAACAAGCCCGCAGTGCACGAGTCGCTTGGACAGTTCAAGAATCAAATAAAATTATAAAGCTTGCAGGGTTAGGGCAAAGCGTTTTAGGGCGGCTAGTAAGAAACTTCATTATTCGTCGAAAAGGTCCGGCAAACGTCGTTGGTTGGCGCAAACTGTTAGCAGAAAAAATATAAGCACCTAACCAAAAGCATCATACACAGTGGAATATATGATGCTTTATCACTGCAACTCATGCAGCTTAATGACCTGACAGCACGGTCACTGTGTCATTAAATTTACCACCAACACCACTGATCACCTGGTAACCATCTATTTGCCTGATATGTCCTATATGTCGGCCAATATGGTTATAAGAAGACACATATACACCATTTGCAGCGTAAACGCGTATAATATTGTCATTACTGGTTAGAACATGAATGTTGCTTTGCTCATCGACTGTCAAGCTTTTTGGTCCATTGAGATCTTGCAATAAATCAGTCCCAAATTCCCCGATACTTGTCACAGTCTGGCCATAAAAATCAAGCGTCGTTATGCTATGTTTGCCGTATTCTAATATATGCACGGACTGAAGCGTGTGATCAATCGCAAAGTCTTTAATGCCACTCATTGAATCTGGTAGGTGGATCTTGCCCATACTTTCGCCTTGTAAAGAAAAGATACTGATTTCCTTTACCTGCTCAAAATACACATAAATAGAATGTGCATAACGGCGAATAATGCGTGGTTTTAGCTGTACTTCAACCGTCTCACCTGTCGGTGTAATAACCACCATACTAGGAAAGGTGACATTTAACTTACGCAACGCAGAAATAGACAAACGTTGTGTCATTTGATCAACATGGGTATTATTTTTTTGCTCTTGAGCATGAACTGATAAACCCAGTAACCCCGCTGAACAAAGCGCTGAGGTTGATTTTAAAAAAGTACGGCGTTCCATAGCTAAGCTTCTTAATTGTGTCACAGTAGATATATTGTCACACGATTAAATAATGATTTAAATTACACTCGATTACAGCATCTAAGCCATTAGACACTATCACTAGTTTTACAAAGAATTTTAAATCACAGAGCCCCAATATAATACGCATGCTACTGCTATTTACCTATTGAACTGAGCTGCCAAGTTACAAATCTAATATGGGTGAAAGTGGTATGGGACTTGTGTCGGGGATCTTATTATCTACTATCAACACCTGACGCATGTTTTCAATGTCTTCATGCTTATACTTCTCTGATAGCTCCGCATATTTATCAACCACATTCACCAGTTCATCAAGCATTTTTTCATGCATTGAATACGGTAACTGTAGTGGTTTTACTATCATAAAAGCATGCTTATCTTGCTCTGTAACAATCGCTTGAGTAGTTTCTATAATCACTTGTTTTAACTGATTTTTGAGCACAAGACTATCGGGTGAAAAACCGATAGGGAAGGTGAAGTTAAACTGCACTTTATTCGCAGGTAATAGCGTGATCAGTTCAAGCTTCTCTAACGCTCTGAGATACGTATAAGTCATCGCAGGAGTTAACTGATATTGCAGCTCAATTTCTGCTATTGGTATTTTTTCAAATACGAGCAAACTAAAGTAGTGCAATAGTTGTTCAGAGTTTGCAAAGGCATGATCTTGAGCTGGTGTGAAATACTGATGTTCGGCTGGTCTATTTACCGCCTCATTTAATAACACATCAATTGCAATATCAGCGATACCACATAGCTTGATCAGCCGTTCAAACTTAATATTGTCATCATACATCATGCGTTTAACCGTTACCTCTGAGGTGTCGAGTCGGTGCGCAACATGGCTATAAGTCAGTGACTTTTGCTTTAACGCCCCCCTAATTTTAGCCAAGCAATAACGTATGATTTGCTGATCGAAAAGGCTCATTACTTTCCAATTGAGTATCAATATATGATACTTGACACTATATACTTTCGTTCGCTATTTCAAGTCATATTGCTCAAAGCTATGATTGAAAAAAACGGAGGTTTAAAATGTGGATCGAAATTATATTAATGTGCTTACTCACAGCGATTTTTTGTTTCAGTCATCTGATTGGTATACTCTACAACGCGCTAAATGGTTACCTTATTTTGAGCTTTATCGGCATGACTGCGCTTACACTTTTTAAGCTCTTTACCCATCAGTTTGGTTTTGAGTATTGGGCAAATAATCTAATCCATTTAGGCCTATTATATTGGCTAGATTGTGCTATTAAAGTTACTTACTTTACCCTGATTTTTATTTATATCTGGCTGCGTTTGCCTGGGCACTCTTTTAGTACACAACAGAGAAAAGTGATCAAAAGCCTTATGGTCACCCTGCCTCTATCAGTTGCTATTTTAATGTGCTTACCCAGTAAAGCAGTTAATTGGCCACAATTAACCTTTATGTCAATTTTTAGCCTATTTCTCGTCACTGAGTTACTCCGTTATCAACGTGTATTCTTTGACCATGCAGTCACACTATTAAGCCCGTTTAAGCAAGATGCGATAGTATTGCAAGGAGGCGCAAGTAGCTTATTTAATCATCATTTTAATATTGCACAGCAACGTTGGGCATTAGATATAGAATTGTTTGAAGGTGATGTATCTACAAGTAATACGAACAAAAACAAGCCCGACGACTTTCACTCCTTTGCTAAACCACTATTTGCGCCGATCAGTGGCGAAGTGGTCGCTTTGGCAACAGATCATACAGATATGCCATTAGGGCAATCAGATTTAGACAATCTGGCCGGCAACTACGTCATCATAAAACATGGCGATAAATATGTGATGCTCTCTCATTTAAAACAACATTCTTGTCAGTTACAGCACGGTGACAGTGTTTTTGAGGGGAAAACCTTGATTGGAGAATGTGGAAATTCAGGTAATTCAACACATCCGCATTTACATATACAGGTGCAAAACCACGCCAATTTTGAGCAAGTAACACAAACCTACCCAATCTACTTTAAAACACAAGCGAGCACTGCCACATTTAAACGGGTCAATGACATTATTACCGGTTAGCTTAGGTATGTAATTAGGTATGTAATAAGACCCATTAACGCAGGCCTTATTACATACCACCTCACTTCGCCGGCTTAAATCAGACCTAGTTCCTGTTCATTAGTTTCGCTTTGCGCAACCAACACTTTTTGTTCATCCATGCGGGCTATCAACCAGACAAACACCTCTGTTTGCCCAGCTAATAAGCAGGTTCCCATACACACATTATTTAACAGCGCTTCAATATCATGCGTACATAAATGATTCAGTGCTGCATTATTTGCTAGCTGTAGCGTACATGATGGTAGGTTCTCAAGCATCTTAAGCTCATTGTGCACCGTAACTTCGCGGTTTTTAAGCATAACGCAAATTGACCGTTCACCTTCCCCCACCTCTACAGAGATCATTAATTCAGGAGCCGGCCCTGATAATGAAATTAAATAACCATTTAAACCCGCTGCGAATTGCTTTGCCCATCTCTGTACTTTCGCCGTAACCAGTTTAGATGCAAGGTGAGGTTCTGCCGATATCTCAGTGACAACCTTACGGGTTGCCATTTCATCTTTGACGGCCTGCTCAGTTTCTATCAAGGCTTGTAACGTACGGTCGATGTCGTCTCGCGTATGAGATGCTGAACAAATAAACCGTAACCGCCCACGGCCCATCTCAACAATAGGATAAGTGACCGCTAGCGTTTGCACACCACGGTCATACAGGCCTTGAACAATCGCGTACAAAGTCTCTTTATCAGAAAAGTGCGGGGTGACTATGGGGCCATCTCCGTCACCTAAATCATATCCAGCCTGTGTAAAACGCTGCCGCATATAAGTAGTTCTGTCCCATAGCTGCGCTCTCAATGAATTATCCGAGCGTAAGTATCGTAAAGACGCGAGCGCTGCAGCAATATCAGCAGGACTTATCGACGCCTGAAAAATATACGCGCGCGATGCCGATTTTAGCAACTCAATATGTGCGTCACTTGCCGCAATGACTCCACCAATACTTCCCATGGCTTTGCTGAGTGTCGTCATCAAAAAATCAACATTGTCTGTGGCCCCTTGCAGAGCGCAAACTCCCGCTCCATTGTCACCGTAAAACCCAAAAGAATGCGCCTCGTCGACTAAGGTTAATGCTCCATATTGTTTTGCTATTTTGACAATATCGGCCACTGGCGCAATTCCTTCCCCCATGCTATACACGCTTTCTAACACCACTAATGTGGTATGGTAGGGTGACATAGCGCTGCTGAGTACAGCTTCGAGATCTTGCATATCATTATGTTTAAATGTTCTTATTTGTGCGCCACTGAGGCGTGCTCCATCCACAATTGAGGCATGACAAAGTTGATCAATAACCACAATATCATTGTTACTTACTATGCCCGAAATAGCGCCCAAATTTGCGGTATAACCTGTCGGAAATAAACAGGCACTTTGCTTGCCTACTAGCTGCGCGAACTCTTGTTCAAAAGCGACATGCAAATCAGTCATACCTGTTGCAGCAGCAGAAATCCCCATCCCTGTGCCATACTGTTGCAACGCTTTACTTGCTTGCGCAATGATATTTGCATCTCGATTCAAGCCAAAGTACAAGTTGGTTGACCATATAATGGCATTTCGATCACCGCCCTTTTTATAAGAGTCGCCAATCACCCCAGTTGCAGCGCTGCCCGTGCGCAGTACCTTTCCGTACGGGTTTCTTCCGTTATTGTTAACCATTTCAGTTATATACTTAACTAATATGCTTTTATCAGTAACACTCCACGACACTGCACTGGCTGATTGAAAAGTGGGGTGACTGCATTGCAGCAGCGTTTGAAAATGAGCCAAGGTATCAGCCAGTTTTGATTCCAGAGGAGGTTGACCTAACGCACTGACATCACTCCCTGTACCAGACAGGCACTTAACCAAGTACCCTGCCAATGCTTTTGGCGTACCCTGTTCAAAAAGCAAGGTGTCAGCCAGTTTATAGTTTAGCTGGGCACTCAATCGACTGGTAAATTCTAATGAACTCAAAGAGTCAAAACCAAAACGATTAAATGTCACATCTTCTTGTACGTCTTGTGGGCTGGTTAAATTCAGTAAGCTTGCAACTTCATGTTGGATCACCGCCAATACTTCTTCATACCCATACTTGCCGTGCGACTGAATTATGTTTTCGCGGGGAATAGATGTTTCGCTCTCAAGAGCCTGTTCTTTGTGCACCGCCAAACGCACCTCGGCTAACTGCGGTAACTGACTGCGATCTAATTTATCATTGGGTAAAAAAGGCAACGACTCAAGGTGCATAACAAGCTGAGGTAGCATGTATTTCGGTAGATGCATTGACAAATACTCTGTGATTTCCAAGCTTGTTAGGGCACTACTTTGACTGACCACATAAACCACCAGCACCTTTTTCCCAGTGCCACTGTCTAATACGGCCGCTGCAGCGGCATCAATACCCGCCATTTCCTCTAATGTCGATTCAATTTCTCCAAGCTCGATTCTAAAGCCTCTGAGTTTTACCTGTTGATCAATACGACCCACATAGTCTATTTCTCCATTGCTGTGCCACTGACATAGATCACCAGTTCGATATAAACGCTGCTCAGGGATTGCCGTTGTGGGTGTCACGTCAATAAACCGCTCTCGCGTCAAGGCCTCATCATTTAAGTAGCCGCCAGCCAACTTGTTACCCGCTAAATAGAGTTCACCGGGCTCTCCTGCACTTGTGACCGTCATTGATTCATTTAAAATATAGGCACGCGAGTTTGTTACTGATTTACCAATCGTCACGCACGATGTGCCACGCTCAACTGCACTAATGGTAGAAAATACCGTATCTTCGGTTGGGCCATATGCATTCAAAACCCGTGGGCAATGAGCAAGTGCATGAATTTGCTTCACCAACGACAGCTTAAGTGCTTCGCCACCGAATACCACACATTGAATGTTATCTGGCAACGTGTTTGTTGCCAGCAATGCCTGCATCGATGAAGGTACCATCACACACATTTTAACTTTATTCGCATGAACTAATGTTGGCAATGAAACTGCATTTGGGGCCAATATAATGGTACCTCCCAATGATAAAGTCCCTAAAACTTCCATCACTGACGTATCAAAGCACACAGATGCTGCTGCCAATACACCAGACAATTCTTCTTGGCTAAACAATTGAGCCATGGCATCACTTAGAGCAACAAGATTACCATGACTGACCATTACCCCTTTTGGCTGACCAGTAGACCCTGAGGTATACATGACATAAGCAAGCTCATTACTTGACGGCCCTTCAAAATCACAAAGCGGCTGCTCTGTCACCTCTGTCACCTCTGTCATATTGATTAACTTATCAACCGTGCTGCATAATGCGCTGGTAGTTTCACTGTCAACGATTGCAGCAACAGCACATGAATGCGCTAACATATACTGAATACGCGCTTGCGGATAACTTGGGTCTAACGGTACATAAGCACATCCTGCTCGTAAAATACCAATCAATGTTGCGACAAGTTCCCATGACCGTTCCATACATACAGCGACTAATGCACCTCGCTTAACCCCTTGTACAGCAAGCGTATTCGCAACGATTGACGCGCGAGCAATCAATTGCTCATAGGTTATCGTTAATTCACCATCTAGAATCGCACTGTTTTTTGGAATACGTTTCCCTTGCCCATAAATCGAGCTAATAATAGTAGAACGCTGAGAGGGAGAACTCACTGGTATATCCCATGGTTTTTTCTGTTTATCTAGTAATATCTCAAGTTTCATAAACTATCCTTATTTTTTATTACATAGTTAAATCATGCCAAAACATTATGTAAAACTATGTACTTTGGTTTTATTTCTAAGAAAGCATTTATTAATAAAGAGATGAAATAAATTGAAAAATAATTTGTGAAATCATAGCAAGGGAAGGAGAAGAATTAAATTCACACAGTCATTAATATGACATATGAAAGTAATTTCCAGTGCCAATAGGCCTTGTTTCCTAAATAATTGAACTTCTTTGGTTTGGTGTGATCAGATCATAAAATGCCTTAACCCATGCCTTGAAATGAAGAAGAAAATTAGGAATTGGTCACAGTACAATCGTGCTTTAGTTCAACGCGGTAACATCAACATTTGGCTAAGTGATAGTGCCATCTCAAAGTGGCAGAATACTGAAAAGCACGGTGGCCGTGGTCGTTCAAATTACTATTCTGATTTAGCAATTGAAACGTGTTTAACCTTAAGGGCCGTATTCCATTTGCCACTCAGGGCCTTAGAAGGGTTTGTAAATTCCTTACTTACTACGATGGATACCTCGCTGCAATCACCGGGTTATAGCTGTTTATGCAAACGCAGTAAAACACTTGATGTGCAATATAGAAAAAGCGCAGGCAAAGGCTTTATAGATATTGTGGTCGATAGCACGGGCCTTAAAGTGTATGGAAATGGTGAATGGCATACAAGAAAACATCGTGCGACTAAGCGCCGAACTTGGCGAAAATTGCACTTGGCCGTTGATGCGACAAGTCACGATATTGTGGGTGCTGAGCTGTCGATGGTAAATGTGTCAGATGGTGAAGCCCTTGCCGATTTAATCAGGCCACTGCGTAGGAATATAGACAGAGTCACAGGTGATGGAGCATATGACACACGCAGTTGCTATGAGGAGGTCGCAGCAAAAGGTGCGATTATGCGGGTACCGCCAAGAGAGAATGCCCAATACTGGGAAGAAGGACACCCCAGAAACAATGCCATATTTATGATGCACCAAATAGGGTTAACGCAGTGGAAAGTGAATTCAGGGTACCACCTTCGTTCACTTGCCGAGACGGCGATGTATCGTTTTAAACAATTAATGGGTGATAAGCTAAAAAGTCGTCAATTCAATAGTCAGCATACTGAAACGATGATTAAAGTGAAGGCAATAAATAAAATGAATGGGCTAGGTATGCCCAAATATCAGCAACAAAGTTAAAACTGAGAAATTGATTGGTAGTTAGCTATTTGATCAACAAGGCCGTGCCAATAACGAAAATTTACTTATTTCACGTCAAAAAACACCTTATCACCTTTGTGAAATAATATAGGCTGAAATTTAAATACAGCCTATATAAAAGGTAAAATGGGCTTAAATATTATTAAATAGGCTTGTTGCCCATACAGTTTCCCAAGAACCATCTTGGTACAATACCTTCGCAGTTGCAGCGTGTACCTTATTTGCTGACGTAAGTACTGTGCACGAAGCGCTATTAGAGAAACCGCAATTCGCTGCAGCATCGCCCCAAATTACATGACTTATGGCTTTATTTCCAACTATTTTAAATGTAGTTTGAGCATAGGTACTACCAAATTCTACTGTATAACAAGTGTAGTTATTATAGTCCCTGTTGTACTGTGGATCTCCAATAGTACATTCCATAGATGCTGCAAATGCTTGGCTACCCATAAAAGTAGATAATACAAGAGTTCCAATTTTAATTAATTTTTTCACAATAATTCCTTCATTATTTAAAATACCAAGTGGCAAATTAAAATAGCACATTAAAAGAACAAAAAACAACAAGAAGCATTAACAATAAAATAAGAAAAACAAGAAAAAATATTTTATGGTTAACACCCTATATTCAGCCCTCAGCAAACTGCTTATACCATTCACTTTCACTGATTAAATCTTGTGTTGATTCTAATTGGTCAATAAACGTCAGCCCATTTAAGTGATCCAGTTCATGCTGAAAAATGCGTGCGACAAAATCGTGAAAGGTTTTATGTTGCTCATTACCCTGTTGATCAAAGTATTTAACGGTAATTGCAGTATGTCTAGGTACTAACCCACGCATGCTGGGCACACTTAAGCACCCTTCCCACCCTTTTACTTTTTCTTTTGAATACGATACAACCTCGGGGTTGATGATGGCGGTGGGGTCCATCAAAGGGGCGTCAGGGTATCGCGCATTTGGCTTTGAACACATAATAAATATGCGTTTACTATGATGTATTTGAGGGGCCGCAATCCCCACACCACCCGCCTGTGATACCGCGAGCAGCATGGTGGTAATGAGTTGCTGGCATTCATCTGCGAGAATATCCTCTACTTCGGCCGCGGGCTGTCTTAATACTGGCGCGCCCAACTGAGCAATATCATATTCCTGTGTGCTTACATTATTCATTGAGTTTCTCTTTTTATGCTCGGTTGACGGCGCGATGTTTACCTCGCCTGTTTATTAACGACATGGTCAATTTACCATTAAGCCAGCTACAAGACAGCACTACCTAACTCGCTGGAAACATATAAATAACGCTAATTAGCTGCCAACACTAACTCAGCCAGCGATTTTTTTGACGCAATATGATTACTAAACAACACATTCGTATGATTTACGTCGGTTAAATAGTCTATGGTTTTTGGCACAGTACCTAACACGTGAAACACTGTCGAGTCCAAATCATAAGACCACAACTGTGATGCTTCATTTACCCCATAGATTACATTATTTGTGATCACGAATCGCTTATCACTGCCTTGAGACATCAAAGGCGGAATTAAAGTATCTTCAACCGAACCAGTTATCCAAAAACGGTCGAGTTGATCCGTGTAAATAACACGTCCATCCTCGCTTTTTTGTGCCCATTTAACGCTTTTTTCGCTCACTTTCGTATAAGCTGAATTACTCAAGTTAAGCTTAACAAGCATGGGTTCCCCATCAATATTGACTAGCCCCAATGCACTGTCATTTTTACTGTTCCACTGAAACAACTCTCGAATAGGGTAATTCATCGGCACCCGCTTTTGGCTGCCATCTAATAACACCCTGAATAACTCAGAATTCACATTAGCTAACACACTCTGTCCATCTTGAGCCCAATGAATACCATTAAAATAGCTGTCTTTTGGAAAGTTACTGAGCTTTTGTGAGCCTTCACCATCGTACAGCCATATTTGAGCCTCCCCCGAGCGGTTCGACTGAAAAGCAATTAAAGCGCCACTAGGCTGAAACTGCGCTGCGTGTTCAAATTGAGTTGAACGGTCGAGGGTAACATAATTATCAGCGTGTACATTTGATAACGCCATCATCGCAATATCACTATCATAAAACCCCTTTACCACTAATGCGCGCTGGCCATTTAGATGAAAAGTAGGCGTACCAATAGAAGTGTCTAATGGAATACTAATATTTGACACTTGACCATCAAAGGTAAGGCCAAATAACTGTCGGCCAGTGCTAAAAATCAACTGCTCATCATCAGGGGTAAAATTAGGTGAAATACGTCGATAAGGTGATATTTCAGGTATATTTTCAACTGAGTGGCTCGAAACGAGCTCACCACTGGGTTTAACTATATCAAGATAACGCTGGTGATCACGTCTTAGTACAATTAATGCAATTAAGTTATCTTTAACGGAGTAATCATAATCAATAAAACGGCCATCAGGCACATCATAAATAGTCTGGCTTTCATTGCCAGAGACTGAATATAAGATCAGCTTCCAACGTTTGTCGCTCAACTGCATCAGTAACACTTGATCGTCATTCAACCAAGTTGGTTTGATTATTTTGGTATTTTTACACTCCATGATTTGTGTCGGTTGATTATGCCCCTCAAATGCCTTTGCAACATCAAGGCGCTGTAATGTATAGCACTGCTTTTGCGTTACTGGCGTTGTGCAATCGTCGGCTTCAATATAAATAAGCTGTTTGCCATCGTGAGACAGGCTATGTTCACCATACGTGCCTAATTTATCCATAAGCGGGGTTTCTCGCCCTGTTTCAAGGTGCTTGGCCCAAATATTACTGCGGCACAGCTTTTCAGGATAACGCTGGAATATGACGTATTGACCATCCGCTGAATACACACCGCCATATTCTTTATTATCTGTTGCGGTCAATGAACGCAGCTCTGTTACCTCAAACTCAAAAGGTTTAGAGCCATTGAAGTAACCCATACTACTCAGGCTAATAAATACCCCGCACAACATAGTTAACATAAGACCAGCTGAAATACGCCGCCAAGATCTGTTACCTTTTTGCCTCTCGTTTTCCCCAGCAAGTGCGTGTGTTTCATTAGCTGATTGCTCACTGCGCTTTGTTAGTTTAGGAGTCGTTATATTTGCTTGCCAACGTACCTCACACTCCAAACTGTATCCTTGCTTGGCATGCGTTTTAATATATGACTGCGATTCAAGATTGGCACCCAGTACTTTTCTTAATTGTGCAATACTCCTTTGTAAGGTGTTTGGCGTTACAATGGTATCAGGCCACACTTCGGTCAATAACTCATCTTGACTGACCACCTGGTTAACATTTTTAGCAAGGCACGTGAGTACAGCTAAAGCCTTAGGCGGCACTGTTTGAGTTTGGTGCTCATAGGTAACTTGATTTCGAGAGAGGTCGATAAAAAAACCCCCGACCCAATATTGAACGGACATATCTACGCTTTCCAAAGGTGAATTAATATAAAAAATGCGCTATTTAAGCGAAAAATCATCCTAGCATACCGTTTGAACATTCCAAAACACAGCTTATAAATATCTGATAAATATATTATTAATTTAAATTACTGCTATATCATTCAGAAATCAGTACAACATCAGGTTTTTCCATACTTTTGGCTATACAGTCAGGTTCAACGTTAGGCCGTAAAGCATTTGTTATAATAATAGATACTCAGGAAACACCATCATGACTATACAAAAACACTTCATCCTCGTATTGAGTTATTTAATGACTCTGTTAATGATTTCAGCAACTGAAGCCAAAGAGTTTAGTTTACCCAACACCCACATAGTGCCAATTAATGACACTCAGTTAGCGCGTCAGTACGAGCTTTACATCACTTTACCTGATGGGTATAACAAAAACGCTAAAAAGCCTTACTCGGTGATTTATTACACCGATGCACCAGTTCATGTCAGCTTACTCTCAAGCGCAAGCAATTTCATATTAAACGAGACTATTTTAGTTGGGATATCATGGCAAACAAACACCACTGGCGCACTGAAAGAGCGGGGTGTGAGCGCTAGCCGTGTCCGCGACTATTCTATTAATCAATCGAGTAATGCTCAAAGACAGGCAAAATATCAATATGGCCAAGCCAGTACTCACTTAGCGTTTATAAGAAACACCGTATTTCAATACATAGAAAAAAACTACGCTGCAGACCCTAGCAACCGCACCTACTTTGGTTTTTCATTGGGAGGGTTGTTTGGGGCGTATATATTAACGGCGCACCCTGATTCCTTCAAAAACTACATTTTGGGTAGCCCAGCACTACGCGGTGATATACCCCTGCTTACAAAGCTTAGTAACAGCCATAAGCAGCTTAACGCCAATGTGTTTATTTCTTACGGTGCATTAGAATCTAAGCTCGCAGGTTACGTAAATGAGTTTATTGATGTTTTACAAAAAAGAAATGATAGCAGCTTGCAACTACATACCACTGTGGTTGATGCCGCGGGCCACAGTGACTCATTTCCAATGGTAGGCGTACGCAGTATTATGTGGTTGTCATCGTTGACCGACATAAAAGCGCATTAAAGCAATCCCCCTCACCACAGTGGTGGTATTTAAAACAGTCTTGTGATTAAAGCAGGACAAATTTGCCCGCTTTCATTGCGTTTTTACAACGTACTTAGAGAAAGCGGCGCAAAGCACAATTATGCTAGCAATGCCTATCGATCCAACCATCAAGAGTTAAAGCTAAAAAAGCGCTACAAATACTTTTGCTTCGCTTTAGTCACCTTTTCAAGATAACGACGCGACTCATCGCGAGGATGATCATAGCGCAGCTGTTTATAGACGTTAGCCGGTGATTGTTGATTAATTTTTTTGACCGCCGTAGTACGGTTTGGGTGATAAGTTTTAAACACGTTCCCCGCGCCACCATTATATGCTGAAATAATGGTGTATTCTCGGCTCAGTTGATGCTTCACCCCGGCCAAATAACGAGTATTGAGTATTTTTAAATAGGCAGTGCCAATATCAATGTTTTGCTGTGGGCTCATAAGTGTTGATTTAGTGGGTTGCCCGGCGCGATTCTTCTCCAATTTGTAAACATCGCGCCCCGCCGTTGCCGGCACAACTTGCATTAATCCGTACGCATTTGCATGACTCACCGCATATGGATTGAAGGCACTTTCGGTTTCAATAACCGCATAGATCAGTGCCGCCGAAATATTGTATTTTTTAGCCGACGCCAATACCGAATCACTGTATTTTAAGTGCCTTAAATGCTTGTGATCCGTCACTAAGTTAAACGTCACTTGCGTCATTTTCCGACCATTTTGCTGTGAGGTCGTTAAGTTATTAGCCACCAAGTAACTTGCATAGCGCTTTGCACGCCATTCATAGCGCACCACTTGACCATCTTGGTCACGTACTTGCGGATATAAAAATGGCTCACCTGATAACGTTGGCGATTGACTGGAAAATATATCTGTTTGACTGGGATCATCTGAGGTTAATAATGTTTCGAATATCGCCTGAGAGAGCTTAGGCTTTATATTCTTCGTCGCAATTGTCTCAATGGTTACTGAACCCTGAACAAAATCGACAATTGCCCGCGCTTCATAATCATTCGAATACTTCACATAACGGGTATTACTGGGTAACTCTTTATTTGACTTGCCCCATACCTGCTCAATGATTGCGTCCAAGTCGCCAAATAAACGCTGTATCTTCGCCATATCCTGATTAATAGACTGCTGACTTTTATTAATACCCTCCGCGATCACTGCAACATCATGTGGGTTCTTTTGGATCTGCTCTGCTAGCTTCTTGATTTCTTTCGCTGATTGTAAATTTAATGTGGACTGACATGCCGTTAGCCAGAATATGGCGAGCATGACAGTAATCGCCCGTATCAAACATATCTGCATAGGGTTCGCCTATATAGTAAAAGGTCATTTGTAATTTTAATATTGTGAACCATACACTTAACATTTGCGAGTGCGTCATCACATTGTATGTAATTTGCAGTTTAAATATATGTCACCACAGACTCATCCATATTATATGCACATTGTTAACCTAGTGTTTTAAATGTGAACACCCAAATTCAAGTGAATGGGTATAGCGCTAAGTTATTTCGGCAAGGAGAATACAGATGCCCGCAGATATTATGACATTGCAAGAGTTTAAAAATGCCAGTAGTCACTGGAGTCAAGTGCGTAGCAATCACAAAAACTTGGTAAAGGTCGACAATGCGATTACCTCCTACCACGCAATCGGTAAAGATAAGTTAGAGCAACGTATTGTGTCTTTAACCCTACTGAGCGAGATTGCTAAAAGCTATGCTGACGATAAACGATTATTTGTGTGGCAAGATACCAGAAGAAAACGCAAAATAAGCGCAGCCGATGCAGTTTATAACCAAGCGATCACTAAAATAAAATACTTGCAGCAAGTATTAGTCGCAGAACAGCGCCTACCTGCTTTGCTCGGAGTAGGCGACCAAACGCCAATTCAACGCGCTCATTCAGGTATGGCAAAGTGGGCAGCGGCGACCAAACAAGTACAAGGTCTCATAGAGTATATAGGTAAACCGAGTGATGGTAGACAGCTGGATCCTAAATACTGGACCGAAGCCATCGACCCACTGCATAGGCATTGGAAGAACCCGAGAAACGCCCCCATTTTTACCGCATGGACTGAAGCCCGTTATGAAAAGCATACAACCGTGCTGCCTTTTTACCGCTGGTTAGAAATGCAATCAGATGAGACTATATCAGGACTAAGTAGAGAAGGGCTCTTAAGCACCTCCTATCAAGATGCCGTCGGACGTGAGGAGTATAGGCGTTACTTTCGAGATGGGCTATTAAAGTACCTGCGTTCACCAGCCGAATTTATGCCTTGGAGCTCACAACATTCCCATACCAATTTCTGTGGTACAGGCTGGGCAATTTTTGTTTTATCGCCTGACGATAAGCTCTATACTGGCAACCATGATAGTTCAACAGGGTGGTTCCATGCGGCTTTTTTAGGCGGAAAGCCAGTCAAAGCAGCGGGTGAAATATATGTAAAGAACGGCGTTCCCTTAGTGATCACCGATAAAAGTGGCCACTATAAACCACAATTTGAGCACTTATGTGAAGCTGCAAGGGTGATGAATCGAAATGGCGTCGATGTATCACAATTACAAATATGGTGCAGATGGGTCGATCCCGTTACAGGCAAAAGCTTCGCAGGAAAAGAAGGCATGCGGGCCAACGATATTTGGTACATGGCAATTGATGCTGAACGCTACATAAATACGGGTAATCGTGGCTATGCCATGATCCAAGACTTTTCAATCAAATCAGGTTCTTGGGGGTTTATAAAAATGGCAAGCCCCAACCGCGTAAATCTGCCTGAAGCCCAACAAAGAAGCTATGACGGGGCTAAAATTACCGCAGTTGCTGAGCAGCCTAAAGGTTTTTATCGAGGGTGGTCGATTGATCGCTACTGCACAGCACCACACTTTGTGTAGTGTTGTGTTCCTGTTCATCTGAGTTATTTCGAACCTAAGTTAGTCACTATACATATGTTTTAACAATTCTTTTATTTGAGTATAAAACTATATATGAAAGAAAACTGTATTTTATTAACAGTACAATCCTCTCACCTTCTAGAATAGAGGAAGTTAACAAACTTAAAATCAACACTTGATATTCATTTAAATAATGATAAATTATCAATTGATTTAAAAAAGTAAAAGGAAATTAAAATGAAGTTAACTCTAAATAAAAAAAAGATAAAAGTACTCAACTCTAATAAAAATCAACTTCCTAACTATAACACTCCTCAAATAGCAGGTGGTGGTTACTCTCTGGAGGCTGGCTGCAGAAACACTGACCTATGTACAAACCATTGTATGACTAAGAATTATTACCATGGATGCAACACAAATGCGACAGGTTTAAGCGGTTGTTGCAAAACAACAATCTGCTAAGAATTCAATTTTAGAATTAAGAATGCAAGTGAGAATTTAGTCACTTGCATTCTTACATATACAAAAAATAATTAAGTGAAATTCATTTCATATAATTTAATTAATATTAAATATTTTTAAGCTGAAATTTATAACAGCATGTGAAATATAAAAATATGAGTTACTCACTAATACTTTCTTTTTTTAACACCTCTGCAAGCTTATTGCTTTTTTGTACTCGCTCAGAGTATCGATCAGTTAAATACCGCTTATTGTCACGAGTCAGCAATGTAAACTTCATCAGCTCTTCCATAACATCAACAATACGCTCATAGTAAGACGACTCTCGCATGCGTCCCTGTTCATCAAATTCTTGATACACTTTAGCCACTGAAGATTGGTTAGGTATAGTAAACATACGCATCCAACGGCCTAATACCCTTAATTGGTTGAGCGCATTAAAAGACTGAGACCCACCTGACACCTGCATGACGGCCAAGGTTTTTCCTTGTGTAGGCCGTATTGCTTTGATTGACAAAGGGATCCAGTCTATTTGTGTTTTCATCACACTCGACATGCTGCCATGGATCTCAGGGGAGCACCACACCATACCATCAGACCAAGTTACCCACTCTCTTAGCTCCTGTACCTTGGGGTGTTGTGCACCCTCGGTCGCGCCATGTAACGGCAATCCTTCTGGATTAAATATGTATGTTTCAGCCCCCATTTCTCTGAGTAATAGCTCGGCTTCTTCAATCACTTTTCGGCTATACGACCCTTCTCTTAAAGAGCCATAGAGTAAAAGGATTTTTGGCCTTTCACTCATTTCAGGTAAATCAAACGCTTCACCTGTTGGAGCTATAAATTCAGCTTGTTTGATATTTAATGTCTCTTGCAATAATACATTCTTATTCATAATACCCTGCTCACTCTCTTCAAATAACACATTCGATTTACCATATGTGTTTTATCATATACGATTAAACATATATGTAAAGTCATATGTGATTTGACAGATATGAAGCATCGGCGGTATAAGTGCACCATGAACTCCTAAGCAATGACAGTACCCAATGGAACCATTAATATTTTTTAAATGTTTAGCAGATGAAACTCGGCTGAAAACACTGATGTTGATCAGCTTAAAAGAGTCGCTATGTGTGTGCGATATACAATGCTGTTTAAATCTGAGTCAGCCTAAAATATCGCGTCATCTCGCCGAATTGCGAAAATGTAATTTGGTGATCTCTAGCCGTAAAGGCAAATGGATTTACTACCAATTAAACCCTGAGCTACCCGATTGGGCAAAAGAAGTACTTCAAAAAGTGACGGTAGAACAGCAACCAAATCTAAAGTCATGTTTAGCGGCCTTACAATGCTGATCTCTATGTTAGAAGATAGCTCGAGGTAAGTAAGCTACTCCAATGTACAAATATAACCAGGCAAGGCCAGCCAACTCAAACTGCTTGGCTTGTGAGTACGATTTACCGTACACTCAGCGCAATGCATCCGTTACTTGTTGAGAGGTTTTAGTGACAACACAACAAAATAAACCCACTGGTATTTTTAGCCAGCTACTGTTTAATATTATTATTCCCGTCGTCATTCTGACTCGCTTCTCCGGAGAAGCACATTTTGGCCCAACATTAGGCGTGGTCGTCGCTTTGGCTTTTCCTCTATTATTTGGGGCTTGGGAGCTAAAAAAGACGGGGAAATTTAGCTTTCTGTCCGTACTCGGCATCATCTCAGTATTGCTGACAGGTGGAATAAGCTTACTAGAGCTCGATGTAAAGTATATCGCAATCAAAGAAGCCTTGATCCCAGGCGTCATAGGCACAGCTATTATTGTTAGCCAATATACGAAATACCCGTTGCTTAAAACTTTGTTATTTAACCCCAATACCATGGACATAACTCGTATTGAACAAGCATTAGAAGCTAAAGGGAACTTAAATAAGCTGCCCAAAATACAAATCGTTGCATCAAATATTTTGGCCGGATCTTTCTTATTATCGTCTGTTTTAAACTACGTACTCGCCAAAATAATTGTAGTTAGCCCAGCAGGTACTGAAGCCTATAATAATGAGCTAGGTCGCATGACGGCATTAAGCTACCCCATTATTGCAGTGCCCAGTATGATATTGTTTTTTGTTGCTTTTTATTACCTACTCAATTCGATTAAAAAGCTTTCTGGATTAAAAATCGAAGAAATGTTTCCAGAGTAGGATATATAAAACATAGTACCGACCCTAAACAAGCTTCAAACTATAACAGCTCAAAATTCAAGGGCTTTATTACTCAATCACTAACAGAACAACTGTACTTAATGTGCAGTTGTTCTTTCAGTAAAAGGCCATCAATTTCATTTATAGATCACTGAGCAATGCATTGTCTTTGCTTCATGAAACCCATTGTTGTATCTTAGGGCTACCTACCGTTAAAGCTTTTAACGAAGTCATATTCATAGAAGAAGTCATGCTAGTTAAAGGCATGAAAAACAGCCTCGGCATTAACCCTATACCAATCAACAAGAAAAATACCCCAACTGACATCATTAATTCACTAAACTGCCATGCAACAACCGCAAAGTCATAAATACCAGACACTAAAAGTAAAGTAGCAAAACAAATGCACAGAATTAGAACTGCTTTCTCTCTCACCCGTAAATCATTCAAATTGCCATGCTCCTGTTAAAAATATCATCGGAAAAAATTGATAAGCTCAGCAACTAATTTCAAACTTGTGCCTGAAAACAAACTACCATGGTTAATAACTCCGCGCAATGCAACAATATAACTGGGGATCAAGCCCCTAACAATGGCAAATGCTTGCGCTGTTGGTAAGTTAAAGCAAGCTCTATGCAGTGCGTAAGCACTAACTCAGGAAGAGGATTTGATAAAGTAAGTTGAATCGCCCTATTACCTTGAAAGTCTAATGAATCACCGTGTAATTCTCTAAACGTGTCAACCAACTTAGTTTTACAATTGAAAAATAGATAGTAATGCTCAGGAGACTTCGATTTCCAATCTAGACGAATTGGGCTGCCTGTTTTTACGCTATAACTGGGCTCTCCCCACTTCAGCGACTCTTCAACTTCGTCCAACTCTAAAGATGTGGCCACCGTTAAAATCAAGTGACGCAGTGCAACCAAACGAGCTTTTGCTTCTTTAGGATACTCATCAAATCGACATTTAACAGCTTGGTCCATTAATCACTTCCTATTAAAACCATGTGAGTTTATAAATGCAGAGTGCGTTTATAATCCACCAGCTTTGCTTTGCCTGTTCACCGACAATAGTTCCTATATCAACTATCCACAAACCATCATCATTAGAGCTGCGACATAATAAAACAAGTAACCCTGGCCATCGGAAAATCACCAAATGCAACCCCGAAAGATAACGGAACCGGTAAATAAAACCAACTATTCCCCCCAATAAAACGCACGCTAGTTAAACAAAGAATAACGCAGCGGCAATCGCACCATTTAATCTACGCTTATAAATACTGAGCGAACAATACGTAGGAACAACCACGTAAAACATCGTATAAAAAGCGAGGCTCAGGGCGCTGGCCCATCATTGCTAATTCACATAATGCAGGATATTTTAGATCTATCCAACCACCAAGCCTTTAAGCACTTTTACTCTGTAGTGTCGCGGTGATTGCTCCAGCACCAACAAGCAACCCTCCACTGACTTTATTAAAGCCATTTTGAAATCTAACCGAGCTGACTTTATTACGTAGTACGCCAGAAAATAGGGCATAAGAGGTTACACTCAAAGTTGATACGAATAAAAAGCTCCCACCCATAATAAGCATTTGCGGTAAAGCAGGTAGGTTCGCATCTATAAATAGAGGAAAAAACGCCAGAAAGAATATTACGCCTTTAGGGTTCAATGCAGTGACCAAAAAAGCATGGCAATAAACAGAACCTTTTTCCATTACGGTATGTTCTATGCTGGTAATACTTACCTTAGTGCGAAATGATTTAATACCAAGGTAAAATAAATAGAGCGCACCCGCCCATTTAAAAAGATTAAACAATGTAGCAGAAGTTGCTAAAATCGCGCCCATGCCAAAAAATGAACAAATCATAGCCACAAGATCACCTGACAATGTACCCGCAACTAACGGGGTTACCGACTTTTTGCCATGCGCTAATGCTTGCCCCATCACTAAAAATACAGTCGGTCCTGGTGAAAAACACAAAACCATTGCAGCCGCGATAAATGAAACCCAAACTTCTATACTCAATTCATTCTCCAACAAATGTAAGTAATTAAAAACGTAAGTCGATACTGACTATATGAAAAACCGCTTACGTATCCTATTTGTCCCTAATAGTTACAGTTTGTACCCATAAAAACATAAACACAAGGTCTTTGTTATGAGTTTGGAAGCATAAAAGGTATAAGGATAATTTTTGACACACAGCGAGTGAAGCAGCGTTACTTTTAGCTCAGGGGCTCATCACATTAAGCGGCTTTACACATCAACACTTGTCATATAATAACCATATTTAAAATAGTAAATTTATCAGTGAGGTAAATCTATATGCTTCATAATTAGAACTTAATCAAAGCTTCTTGCTCACCCTGATACAAGTAAATAGGTACTATTTCACTCTTTCCAGCGTTTTCTCGTAGTTGAAAATAATTTTCAGTGCATTCATGAGAAAAAGAGCTATCTTCTCGGGGAATAATCTTCCGTTTAATGTCATCTCCATACTGGGCGTACAGTGTATTGCCCTCAAGAGAAATAGTTAAAACTTTGGAACTTGAAGACTGATAACGACCAACCAATTTTTGAGCTAATTGCTTAACCTTTTGCGAATCAATTAGTGGTTCAGGTGATAACTTTAGCTGCAGTGCAATCATATCGAGTAACATCGGGCCAGGATGTTTTGTATCAGCATTACTAAATGCAGTAGCAAATAAATTATGCTCAGGAAAATGAACATTCCATGAAAAGAATCCAGGCACCATTCCTTCATGGCTTAAGCTATCTATTGTAGCTAATGGCTGTATATTTAATCCCAACCCATATTTGATGTATTTACCACTATTCAAGCGCGCTTTAGTCGCCATTAGAGTAAAGTTTTGAAGTGTAATTACTTCTCCTGACGATAAAGCTTTATTCCACCGGCTCATATCAGCAAGTGTTGAAGCAATAGCCCCGGAAGAGTAGATCCAGCTGCGATCAACTTTCCATGAGCGCGATATTAATTTTTCCGCTTTAATATACTGTTTTGCAGCAGGATCGCGCGTTGTATAACCCTGAACATTTCCTACGCTCAAACCTTTGGTCATAACAAATGTATTTTTCATCTGTAATGGCTTAAAAAATACTTCCTCCAAGTAGGCTGAGTAAGGTAGCCCTGATGCCACTTCTATCACTTTTCCTAATAGAATATAACCTAGATTTGAGTAAGAATATTTCTCTGTGGGATTAGACTGAACAGATTTCCTCGTAATTCTGTTAATAACATCTTCGATCGACGCATACTCACCCCAGACTTGATGTACAGTGGGGTCATCCAGGTAATCCGGTAAGCCCGACGTGTGACTTAAAATATGCTCTAATGTTAGATGTTTATAATGAGGATTAATATTAGGAATGAATTTTCCTACAGGGTCTTTTAACGACAGTTTATTACTTTCCAATAACTTGAATATTGCAGCCGCTGTAAATGTTTTAGTAATTGAACCGATCTGAAAAACATCATCGACTTGAAGCGGTCTCATCGTTTTTAAATCTGCAATACCAATTGCACCACTATAAATCAGTTTGTCAGATTGTTCTAATCTCACCACCATCCCTGGTTCACTCCGTGAGTTATGGCACTGTAAAACTGCGTCAAACTTAAGCGTCTTCGCTAACACGCTAAAAGTACACATCCCTATAACAACACTTAATACAATAAATCTCACCATGAAAAAGCCCTCTTAAACCGTATTTATTAGAAAATTCAGATTACGACAGATTACAAGTGTAATCAATGTAAATTATAGTTATACTGTATCTGTGTGAGTAATCTGAAAGGGACAGCTAAGACTGTTGAATGCTACATAGCACTAATAAAAAGTCATCAAACATGCGCACATAGTTATTACGCGCTGAATGCGCATTCAAAAATTGAAAAAACGTTTAGAAGAAATGATACGAAACTTTCTGCTAGTTTTTTAACATGGCGTTTTCAATAATGGGCTAGCGCCTATGATTTTGTACGTTAGCATAGCTTGCTTCTAGAGTCGCGCCAATCTGATATTCCTTCTTCTTTAAAAGCAGCCGATTTAACTTCAAAAGCTACACGCTGCTATAACGTTGTCTATATTGCTGAGGACTCATGTCCGTAGTTTGAGAAAAAGCGCGCCGAAACTGACGGTCGCTTGAGTAGCCGCAATTTTGCGCCACAACTTCAACGCTACTATTACTGCGTTTCAACAACTGTTTAGCATGCCCAATTCTGATATGTTGAAGGTACTCACGAGGAGTAATGCCCAAATGAATAGAGAACAAACGACTTAATTGTCTTTGTGACAAGTTTGCAATATTGGCGAGTTGTTCAAGCGAGTAATACTGTGTGATATTGCGACAAACAGCATCTTGGACTTTGTGAATACTACGGTGCATATGGTTACGATATTGCAACCAACTACTGAGCTGTGGATCTTGGCCAGTTCGGCGGAAATATACCAGCATTTCTTGCGCCACTTGGGCAGCAATGTATTCTGAGAATCGAGTGCTCACAAAATAAATTGCCATGTCGATCCCAGAACTAATACCCGCGCTACTAATAATGTTTGTATCTTCAACAAATATTCTGTTGTCTAAAACTTGGCTTTCTGGAAATGCAATACGCATTTTATCAATCAGCTGATAGTGCGTAGTGCAAGACTTGTTGACTAATAATCCCGCCTTTGCCGCAAGTACAGCCCCAGAGCAAATGGTTAATACCGTTTGCTCAATGACTACCTTTTTAAGCCACTGAATGGTCTGCTGTGCATCACGGGTTGCATATGCACAAAAAGCTCGGTGACAACCCGGTAGGACAATAATATCTGTGGGCGTTAATGTTGTTGGCAAAGGCGATAGGTTTGCTAATTGCAACCCGCCATCACATCCTAGCTGCTCAGATGCACTAATATATTTGATCTCACACTCTAAACCTAAACGCCTTGCCTCTAAAAAAACTTGAAGAGGACCGGCAAAATCAAGTGGCAGCGTGCCTGCAAGCAAAACAAAATAAATGGTCACTGATTATCGCCATATTTTAATTAGATAGTATATTTATTTCAAAGTGGCGCACACCACTCATAGCTATGGTGTAACGCCAATTTAAAACTTAATAGTCGTGGTGAGAATGAATGGAAGCAAAACGATTAGCAAGCACTAATTCTGTTCTGGCTTTGATTTCATCTGAAGAGTAGTCTGCGCCCGTTATAGGACACTTCATGTCAAAGGTCAGTGTAGCATCAGTGACAAACTCAACCTTAAAACCTAAATCAAAAGCAACCCGTGTTGTGGTTTCGCAACACTGCTCCGTTCTGATCCCTGTGATAACTAATGTATCGATATCATGTCGCTTCAACCACGTTGCCAAACCTGTGTCTGTAAACGCATTGTGCACTGATTTATAGAATATTTTTGTAAATGAACTTGGTAAAAAGTCCATGGGTTCAACCAAACCTGAAGCAGGGTTAAACGGGCTTTCAGCCATATCTTCTCGGCTATGTAGCACTTTAATAATTGGTAGGTTAGCGCTGCTAAAATGATGAGTAAGGCTGAGTAAACTATTTTTAAAATCTAAGAAATCTTTGTCCTGCCAATAATCAGTTTTAAAAAAAGAGTTTTGTGTATCAATGATAATAAGTGCTTTATTCATTCCGTTTGTCCTATATCGGTTACCTTGTTTATTGCTGACACTATAAGAGATTAAGCAAAGTGCGAAGATACCTGTTGTTGACAAATACCGGACAGATTTAGACATACATGAGAATAGCTAATTTATCGTTCATACTTCTGGGTTTTATAAGCTACATAGGTAGTCACTATTGTGGTGGGTGAGACTTAATAATAGTCGGATGTTTGAAGATCTGCACTTCACAAGTAGACGCGATACAAAACAGTATCTAAAGTCGGCACCTATGCAAAAAACAATGCCAATAAATGAAAAGCTCATTGCAACGGCATCACCTGACAGCGCAGCGGAAAATAAGGGGGAGACTGACTTTTCACCATATATTAAACCTGCCACATCATTAATAATACCGTCAGCAGTGGTGAAAAACACAAAACCATAGCCGCATTTTTATTACTCCAGAGTGCACTGACCTATCATTTTTCGAAAAATTAAGATCTAATCCCACTGAACAATTAGCAACCAACAATATAGAACTTAAACATATAGAACTTAAAAATAGTCATTATTATTCATCTTTAAAAAAGTACAAAACCTTGCTCAATACATGAGTTAAGCTGTTTCATAAAGCCCCCTAACATTTACACAAAAGGCCATACATCGCTGAATCTGAGACAACTCCATTAATCTCCCACCGCTGCTTCAATAGGCCCTCCTTTTCAAACCCTAATCGCTCTAACGCTTTACCTGAAGCGGTATTCTCAGGGTCTATTTCAGCCTCAATACGGCGTAAACATAAGGCATTAAATGCATAGTCTATTAGCGCACTCGCAGCCTCAAACACAACACCTTTACCCCAAACATGACGACTAACGCCAAAGCCAATTTCTGCTCGCCTCGACTCTTTTTCATAATTAAATAGCATGACCTTACCCAACAACTCACCCGTATCCTTTAGGTAAATACCTAGAGTCAGTCCTGTGTTACTCTCCATTGCTTGCTCACTGAGAGTTATACAACTTTCAGCTTGTTCGACAGAATGCCATGGTGCTGTATTCCAATACTTCATCACGACTGGATCAGAGAATATGTCAAACAATGCTGTTGCATCACTTTTACCTAAAGCTTTCAACTTAAGTCGCTCAGTCGTAATTACGGTTTCTAACATTGAGTACTCGACCCTCTCTCGCTACTAAGGCATAATGCCGCTTATTATCTGAAATCAAACTTACTGGTAACCAATAGCAAAAACCAAATAACCTATATAAAAAGCCATCGACTAATAAAAAGAGTTATGGCATGTAAAATTCATCACCAAACCTTGGGGAAAATACTAAGAGCGGTTGATCTTTGCTGTTCTATTTTCGTTCTCTTTGAGCGTGCTTTTATCGCGACGCTTAATGTGTGGCCTAGTGTTCTGCGCAAACATTAAGCAACAAAAAGAAAAGGGCGCTCAAAAGAACCGATAGGCAGCGCTTGATTGGCTTTTCTACTATGTTATCGGCTGACTCACATGGAATAACCATGTTACGTAGCCTCTGCCTTGTATAAACCCCAATCAAACTGCTGCAAAAACACACCCAAAAGCCCAACAGCCCAACAGCCTCTAAAGCTTTGGTGATAAATTTGCGCCCAATTAACACGGGCACTTACTACCATTATAATTTTTTGACTATAACTGAAAGCGCGGTATTACCAACACTGATTTTTGCTTCTTGGTCTAATTCCACAACTAAAGAAGGAGATATACTCTCACCACCTACTTCCAATTTAGTGCTGAGATTAACAGTTGATTCCCCCTCGGGAGTTAACTTGAGTGCAAAGCTATATAAATTATCAACTGAAATTAATGCTTCCTCTTTAGGGCTCACTGTTAATGTCGGTGAACTCACTAAGTGTTCACTATTATAGATTTTTGTGCTGACAACAAAGTTATCACTCGCATTTACAAGGGAAGAAAACCCGAGTAACGTAATTAACCCAATCAACTTTTGCATTACTGTCTCTTTATATTTATATTTATGAATTAAGCGCATTCATTATACTAAATTTAACATGTAAAAAGGTCAATAAAGTTTGCAGATTTATAGCGAGGCTTGAGAAAATTTAATATATATCCGTCAAAGAAAGTTGAAACTCTATAGTCGAATAACAAGGCATAAAAGCCTAAACCTAAATATATTTGAAAAGATTGAACCTGATTTAATATTATTAGTGCGACCAACTGACTCTAGCTGTACACCCAAGGAAAACCTAATATGCGATTGATGGGGCATCACCAAAACACGCTTTTTGCACGGCTTCATTGGTTTGTACAAATAGGTACTATTTTATACTAGGGTTTGCACTTCATGCTCTGAGAGTAATAAAGGGAGTGTCTACGCTACATAACCGGTACGTGAAGTAGCGAGATGCGAGTGCCAGCTAAATGTTACGCGTATAAATAAGTTGTCTTGTTGTATAAACCTATAACGAACGCGCCCTTTGCCAGAAATTACGAGCATTAGATCCCTTGCTCCAATGCGTAAACTTCTCACGATAGCTTTCCCATGGCTCATCTAATACTTCACGTTCGTCACTGAGAGAATATGCCATCCCTTCCATGAACCATTGAGGAGTATCAAACCACACCTCTAAGTTACCCAGCTTTTCATGCTGTAAGTGATGAATAAATTCGTGAGAAAGAAAACTAGAATCCCAAGCTCTAGGACCAATAATAATCCCAAACGTGCTCAACGTTGCAGCTCTCATTTCATTAAAGCCAAATGAATTAAAACAGGAAGGGGTGGAACAAAAAATGACCCTAGGATTGTTCTCAAACGAGGTCACCTGTTTTTCAGTGAATGCATGCGCTGATGCATAAAGTTCTAATGCAGTATCAAGTTTAGAAGACGCATCAATACAGATAGTAGCACTGACACAATCCACGCCGTTAAGCTCAGGAGCCAATATACGGATAGGTTTGTATCCGAACCAAAAAGCCAACGGGCTTAGGATCAAAACTACGAGTAGCAATCTCAACTTCATATTAACCTATTCATATAACTATTTAGTATTTATGCTGCGCGCTTTTATGCTGAATAATCGCGTCTAGCTACCACCTGCTCAGCAACTTCAACATTGGAGCTATTTTTGCGACAGATATTTACGTTTAGTGACTTTATTTACATTAAGCCGATTTAGTCAACTTCATCGCAGATCTCTTAGGTGATGAGGTGGACAATAGGCTTTTCATAGTAGCAACGACAGCGGAAAAAGACGAAGTAATTTGCTCTACCTCTCTAAATTTAATCTTGTTGCCGACAACACTGACATAGCGTACCCTAGCCGCCAAATTTATAGAACCGAAATTCAGAACAACAAGTATGCATCTTTTATGGCAAATTACTTTAATTCTATTTCACCTAAGATACCGTCAAAAACCACCAAATACCTAGACTCTAAAGGACCATATGAACCTAGAAGACAGACCATATATCAGAGAGATTCAACTCAAACGTGATAAAATTGAAAACTTCGATATTTACCCTTTTTGTATTCCAGCCATAAAGGAGCTAGAAAGCCTAGAATTTCACCCTGATGTTACTTTTTTCATTGGAGAAAATGGTGCAGGCAAATCAACACTCATTGAGGCCATCGCCGTAGCTCAAGGCTTCAACCCTGAAGGGGGAACAAAAAACTCACTCTTCTCTACGAGCCAAACTCATTCTGAACTGCATGGGCAGATCAAGTCTATTAAAAGCTTTAAACACCCTAAAGATGGCTACTTCCTTCGTGCAGAAAGTTTTTACAATGTCGCTACTATGATGGACGAAACGGGGTACTTGCAAGGATACGGAGGTCAGTCTTTACATGAGCAATCACACGGTGAATCATTTATGGCAACGCTCACAAATAAATTAAGAGGCAATGGCCTATACATTATGGATGAACCTGAAGCCGCATTATCACCGGCACGCCAAATGGCAGCCATATCTGCGATCCATCAGTTAGTAGAAAAAAACTCTCAATTTATTATAGCAACCCACTCTCCAATACTATTGGCCTATCCTAGAGCGAAAATATACCAGTTCTCAGATTCTGGTATTTCTGAAGTTGCCTATGAAGATACTGAGCACTATAAAATTACAAAAGATTTCTTAAACCACCATGAGAAAATGATGAATATTCTAATGGAAGCATAATATGAGAAGTCCAGACAGGTAATGAATAAAAAACAATCATTTTTTTGGGGGAGGTGTATTTTATCTTCATCACTTCGATATTGAATTCAGGCATTAAGTCTACTTAGCCAATCTACCTATCACTTCGAAATATCATCACATTACTCGGTGCTTTTAAGTCTTTCATAACACCTAACTTTAAACGCCTTATTAATTATATTCTGACTGCGCGCTAGTTTTACTAGCGCGCAGTCAGATTTAAAAAGTTAAATATGATAACGACATAATAAGTGGCCTCTGATCGTAAGTTATGCCTTTAATTTCAATATCATTAGTTTTGCATTATGACCATAACTTGGGCAAATTACTGCATCAGGCTGATTTTTAAAACCAAACGTCCCCCAAAAGCCACTTGAATTTTGAACTGCAACCAATAGTATTTTATTGAACCCTTGTGCTTTGGCTATACCAACTAGGTTGGTCACTAACTTTTTTGCAATCCCTTTGCCTCTTGATTCTTTCGCTAAAGCTAGATCGTGTAAGTACAAATTTAAACTAGCAGTTACATGGGATATTTCATGTAATTTGGGAGGTATTTCACTTGGCCACGGGTGTGCTAATAAATAAGCTGAAATAGTGTCACCTTCTTTATATACTGCACAAGTGTTAGGTGATAAAAGCCATTTACTTTTGAGAATATCGACATCTTCTGGCTCAATTTCTAGATAAGCCTCTTCTTGAATTTTTAGAATATCACTCCAAGAGTTATCCGTTATTAAATTAATAGACATAATTCTACCTCTGAGAAATAACACCGCCGCCAACCGATAACCAGAGCACTTATGGACTAAACCCGCGCTTGCACCAAGCGCTAAAAGCGAGATAGGGTAAATCATAACCCGCTTGATGGCTTTGTTATACATTTATAACAACTACCCAAGTATTGGTAGTAATCCAAAAACTAACATAATGCACGCGATTAGTGATAGTAGTGATCCAGTGCGTACCATAATTGTTACCATAAATTCGCTAGTCACTGTTGCTGAAAAACCAGCACCTGCGATTGAAAGGGCTTTACTCGCACCTGTTACAGACGCAATCGTTATTCCCAGCCAAATAAGTATAAATCCCGATGCACAACCATACGCCACAAACATGGCTAAAGATAAAGGCAACACAACCAGAGACCAGATAACACCAAAGATAGCCAGAGCCATTCCACACTGAACAGCAGTCAAATGGCCCGACAGAGCCATCCTAGAATTTTTGACCGCAGGTATCAAAGCACCTTGGATTAAACCAAGTAGGAAAAAGGCAATGCCAATAAAGATAAGTTGCTCACCTATTTGTGTAAGTTCTATCATGATATTCCCCATATATGTATAACACTAGGGGCTATGGCGCTACTTACACTCCTGACGTTGCCAGTGTATAACGGGGAACTTTGTTCATATTGGTTTTTTAATTTTTTACAGGCATTCATTGTTACTCTCCATTGAAAAAACACATGGTAAGCAACAAAATACTAAACCTCATTCACCTAGATTCATTTTTTAATTTACTCAATGTCTGGGGAGCGACACCGAGGTAAGAAGCGATATGATAGGACTTAACTTGATTAAATATAAAAGGGTATTCGTCAAGTAAACGATCATACCTTTGGGCTGCGGTCTCTGACATAAGAGCAAGGACACGTTTGTATGTTGCACAATAATACGTGTCATGTATCCATATTCTCGCCAAACGCTCCCACTTTTTGTCTTGTGATATAAACTTATTAAGATCTACCAGTGACGCGACATAAAAAACCGAATCTTCAAGAACTTCAAAGTGAAGCATTGAGCCTGTATTTTCAGAAAAACTGACGCTATCGTCCATAAAATGGTTTAACCCATGTTTGCTTTTTCCACGAAAGTAAAGTTGCCAAGTATGTTCTTTGCCATTCATATCACTTAGATACGATCTGGCTAACCCACGTTTAATAAACCATATTTCACTAAACACGTCACCTGCATGATGAACCATCGTTCCTTTTTTAACATGCTTTTTATCAAACATTCCGCAAGCACCCGCCCACTCATCATCGTTGACCGGAATATAATGCTCAATCATTTTTCTAAAATATTTCATAGAGCTACAATTTTTTTAATATTAAAGTAAAAGTAATAAATCGCACCCAATCAAAAATGAATGCAGGTTCTCGTGCCACAATCAATTTACGTTGGGTGTTTTTAAATTTTACTGTTAAAAAATAAGAATGGCGATTATTCAATCAGACTGCGCTGACTTGTGCTTGCCTATACTGGCAAATGCTTCAATACCACTAACTATTTTATTTATTCCTTTAGACCCACCGGCCATAAGTGCCCCCATCGTAAACAATTCAAATGCATTGAACAAAATGAGCTGTAAAGTAGGGATCCCAGAAAAAGAAAACACATCTGAAAAAATACGTATTCCAACTAATCCCATCGTTAAACCTATTAAAAACCCAACAATACCGGCTTGTTTTGTTGTTTCTGCCCGATAGCTAGCGAGTAACTCTGTCGCTGAAGCCCGATCAGCTTTGTCTCCATTATCAATTCTATTTACGAGTTTAATTTTTCCTGGCTGCCGATAAGCAATCACGTATAACTCAACTATGCGCTCTACAATGAGAGATAAGAACAATAACCTTAACAATAATAAAAAGAACTGTTGCGGTTCAGTGAATCCAACCCAAGCTAAGTTGTGACCAATTGCAAAAAAGTGAGAACATACCGACAAAGCGAGTACTGATGTAATGCTAACAAAAATATATTTAATGTTCATAATATAACAAAGCAATCCAAGTTTTATATGAGCGCTATCAAACGAATCATCAGTCTGACGTCGGCCATTATTTTTTGACCCTATGATTGAATTTTTTTTACTTAGATTCAATGTTTTATATCTAAAATAAATTTTTTACCTAATGACCATACAATAAAAAACACAATCCCCTAAGCAACATCGAATCTGAAATATCGCTTAAAGCTGTAAACTCAAAAATAGAGAAAAGCTGAACTCATACGCATACATAAGGCACCGAAAAAGTGAATCGGCCGTACTATTGCTACGGCATAATCATAACGCCACCAAATACCTTGAAAAATTACAAAAACGGATGAGTAAAGCCAAAGCATTGTCAGCGCTGACGCATAAGCTTGTTCGATGTGTTTACTATATGCTTAAAAAAGAGACTGTATTCGATGAAACCCGATTCTTAAAGCGTTAGTCACGGTACTGAGTGAGCTGAACGTCTAACTGGATAAAAGGCTGAGCATCAATCAATTGGGTGAGTAAATAGCCATTAAGCTATAACCGGATCAACTGCCTAACTAGCAAAGCCATTTGGCTTGATTAGACGCTCAGTACGCGTGCATTAATACAATAAGCAAAGTCGCTTACACCTGACTTGAGCCTGAAACTAACAGGATCACAATAATGAAACCAGTCGCCTTGAATAGTGCCATAATGAGGTTAACCGATGAATGCTTCGGCTCTGGCATCCTGCTTCGCTCTACTGCCTAAATCCTTTTAGGCATAGTGCCCCTGCGAACCCATAAGGGAATGGAAAAAGTAGGCAGCGATGAGATCGCAATAAGAGAGCCTCACTATGTGTTTGCCGCAAGCAACTTGCTTAACAGCCAGAGTAACAAGTGACACCCAATCAAAAATTTTTTTGATCTTTGAGACGAAACACCCAACATAAGCAATCTATTTTGGATGGGTGTCAGCTAAAATCTGCTTCTGGTACTCAAGTGCAAGACATCAATAAGTTACTTAAACAGTTTACGCAAATGCAGAAGATGATGAAAAAGATGAAGGGCAAAGGCAGCATGATGAAAATGATGCGCGGCATGAAAGGCATGATGCCACCGGGTATGTTTGGCGGTGGCGGCCCTAAGTTTTAATGAATCACATTAAAATATTGACTAGTTAGAATGATTTACCCTAACTTAATTAAGTTAGGTTTTTTTATTTAAAAAGTAAATATAATGTGATTTTCATTGGTTTTTTTACTGCTTTCATGGTTGAATTAATTTTAATTTTTATTAATTTCTCGGTATTTGTTTTATGTTTTAATGGGCCTTGTTTCCTAAATAATTGAACTTCTTTGGTTTGGTGTGATCAGATCATAAAATGCCTTAACCCATGCCTTGAAATGAAGAAGAAAATTAGGAATTGGTCACAGTACAATCGTGCTTTAGTTCAACGCGGTAACATCAATATTTGGCTAAGTGAGAGTGCCATCTCTAAGTGGCAAAATACCGAAAAACACGGTGGCCGTGGTCGTTCAAATTACTATTCTGATTTAGCAATTGAAACGTGTTTAACCTTAAGGGCCGTATTCCATTTGCCACTCAGGGCCTTAGAAGGGTTTGTAAATTCCTTACTTACTACGATGGATACCTCGCTGCAATCACCGGGTTATAGCTGTTTATGCAAACGCAGTAAAACACTTGATGTGCAATATAGAAAAAGCGCAGGCAAAGGCTTTATAGATATTGTGGTCGATAGCACGGGCCTTAAAGTGTATGGAAATGGTGAATGGCATACAAGAAAACATCGTGCGACTAAGCGCCGAACTTGGCGAAAATTGCACTTGGCCGTTGATGCGACAAGTCACGATATTGTGGGTGCTGAGCTGTCGATGGTAAATGTGTCAGATGGTGAAGCCCTTGCCGATTTAATCAGGCCACTGCGCAGGAATAGTGACAGAGTCACAGGTGATGGTGCATATGACACACGCAGTTGCTATGAGGAGGTCGCAGCAAAAGGTGCGATTATGCGGGTACCGCCAAGAGAGAATGCCCAATACTGGGAAGAAGGACACCCCAGAAACAATGCCATATTTATGATGCACCAAATAGGGTTAACGCAGTGGAAAATGAATTCAGGGTACCATCTTCGTTCACTTGCCGAGACGGCGATGTATCGTTTTAAACAATTAATGGGTGATAAGCTGAAAAGTCGTCAATTCAATAGTCAGCATACTGAAACGATGATTAAAGTGAAGGCAATAAATAAAATGAATGGGCTAGGTATCGGTGTTTTTCAAGGTAGTTGTCGCCTGAGCTGTTAAGCTGCTTCTCTTTTGTTCTCTGGATTCAACTCCACATCACTGATTTCATCCCAATTTCTGGTGTGCTTTGACCAGCGGTTAGCATTCTTTTCTTGCGCTTTTTTATATAACTCACGGCGCTTTGCCAATATCGCTCTATCTTCCCCACTATGACGTTGCCCGGGTGTCACGAACTTGATACGACTATGCCTGTGTGTGTTGTTGTACCAATTCGTGAAGCCTTTCACCCAGCTTCTTGCATCTTCAAGGTGCTTAAAACCTTCACTTGGCCAGCGGTGGCTATATTTAATCGTGCGAAACAGAGATTCCGAATATGGATTATCATTGCTGACACCTGGACGGCTACGAGAGCCTATTATCCCCATTTCAAGCATCTTGGCCTGCATCGTCAGGCACTTCATCGGACTACCGTTATCTGAGTGCAATACAACATTTTGTTTAACGCATTTCTCAGCCCAGAGTGTACGTTCAAGTAATTCCGCAGCATATTCTCCTGACTCACTATCATGAACTTCCCAACCCACAATTTTACGGCTGAAGATGTCGATTATCATGTAGAGGTAGAAGAAGCGACCAATTACTGTTGAAGGGCAGTAGCTGATATCCCAAGTCCAAACTTGGTTTGGCCCTGTCGCCGTATACCCCCTAGGCTTAACTCGGCTATTATTAGGCTTTGCTTTACCTCGATGAGTCAATTGGTCATTGGCTTTCAGCACACGATAAAAGCTTGATTCAGATGCGATATACTGCCCGCTATCTGCCAGCATTGGCACTATCTGGCTCGGCCCTAAATTGGCGTATTCCTCTTGGTTGCTGATATCTAATATTACTTGTTGCTCTTCCTCTGTAAGCTTATTTTTCGGCTCTGGTCTTTGCGCTGTTGGCCTTTTATCAGGGATGATTTCACCCTGTTCTTGCCAACGCTGTAACGTCCGTATAGACAAACCTATTTCTTCACAGGCTCTCTCTTTTCTTGCGCCAGAGGTCACGGCATCATCAATCAAAGATGCGTAATACTGTCTATCTGAGTGTGAGGTTAACTGTCCTCGTCTTCCCCCCAGTAGGTATTTAACTTTTTTCTTAGCACCAATAATGCCGCGGTTTCAGCAAGGGCTGCATCTTTACGTTTAAGCTCTTTTTCTAGCTCTTTGATCCGCTTACGATCAGCTTTTCGCTCTTGGGTTAATTGCTTACGCTGCTGGGCTTGCGTCTGATTACCTTCAATACAGCTTTGCCTCCATTCTTTAACTTGCTCAGGGTAAAGCCCTTTTTCACGGCAATACTCACTTAACTCAATTTCGCTCAATGCTGCTGTTTCTAAAACAATTGAGAACTTCTGCTCTGGTGACCAACCATCTAAACTATTACTCTCTGTCAAACTAGACCCTACTTTTAAATACTTATCTCGCCATGAATACAAAGTAGATAAGTTGATACTTTCTTGCTTTGCGAATTGACCTAATGATAAGCCACTTTCAACCAGCTTTCTAATGACTGCTTGCTTATGGTCTTCTGGATAATGCTTCACTCATAACTAACTTACCGCTCCCTGTTTTATTTTATGAAAAACTGAGGCGACAACTATCCTGACACAGGGGGCAATTAAACTTTCATTATTAAGAAATGAGTGCTCTATATTTAGAGAAAAAAGCCCCATCTTATAGAAAACTGTAGATGAAACCGCTTTGAAGTAATCCTCATTTTTATGAAACGGTTCCATCATACTTATAATATGATGGGCTATACTTCTATCTGTATTTCGGTTGGAATTTATTAGAATGTTAATAAACCTATAAATATCCGACTTTTCTTTTTCTTTAAGACCTCGTCCCACTTTGTTAAAAACAATATGTTTGGTGTACTTTTTAACTACAGATATAAATATCTTTTTAAAATATTCATCTGTGAGAACTTTTTCTGCTAACACATCTCCAAACCTAGACATACAGTTCCTCATCGACGCTCTTCTTGAACTCGGAGATATTCTCAAACGGTATGAAAAACACCTTAACTTCAGAGTCCATAGATTTAATTTTTAAAAGGTATTCTTTTAACTTACCGAGATTATTAGCAACAACAGTTTTAATTTCATCATGAAGTGATTGTCGAAATTTTTCTACACTTTGGAGTTTATCCAAAGTTGAAGAATCAAATTCGAAACCAACTAACAAAGCATAAGAATCACTTATACTAGGACCATTTGAAGTTTCACTAGGCAGCAAAATTTTAATAAGGTTCTTTTGCTCATCTTCACTAAAATGGCTTTCTAGGATTCCAGAGCTGATTAAATCTGCTGGTCCGCTAACGTTCGTAGCTCCCCGACAGAGCTTTTCGATTACATTTTCAAAACCTATATTTAGTTCCCTAGTTAAATTTGAATAGCAATAATATCAGCAACAAAGTTAAAACTGAGAAATTGATTGGTAGTTAGCTATTTGATCAACAAGGCCGTTTTAATGTAATTTCATTATTCTCCTTTCTTATTTTTCTTTTTTGTTGTTGTAAATGGGATTTTCATGTTTTTTCATGGACTTCATTGAAGTTGGCAATATTATTTTTTCTGTGTATTATTGCTGGGTATTATATGTAATTATAAAACCTGCTATAAAATGGAAGATAAAAAACCTTCAGAATTTGAATCTGAATTAATTTTCTTAGCTCTTATTAGTAAGTTTAATAATAAGAGTTTTAATATAAGTGAGTTGCAAAGAGAGTATTCGGATTCAAAAGTTTCAGATGTTAAGTATTCAAAAATACAACTTGTTAGAGTTGCAAAGTCTTTTTGTGGAACAGAAAATGCGATTAATTGCACCATTTTCGGGTACAGTTGAGAATTTAAGCGTTACGACTTTGGGTGGCGTGGTAACCCCAGCTCAGGAGTTGATGCGGGTTATCCCAGAGGACGATGAACTAATTGTTGAAGCGGGTTTATTGAATAAAGACATTGGATTCACTTATCAGTGTCAGAGTGTTGAAGTTAAAGTGGAAAGTTTTCCATTTACACGATACGGCGTATCACTGGCACTGTGATAGACGTTTCAACAGATGCCATTGAGCATGAGCAGCTTGGGCTTGTTTTCCCGATTAAAGTGAAATTGGATAATCATTCATTGAATATTGATGGGCGTACTGTGCTGCTCAGTGCTGGCATGAGTGTGTCTGCAGAAATAAAAACAGGTCAACGCTATATTATCGAATTTCTTCTATCACCAATTATGCAGCATGTCGATGAAGGTGCTAGAGAAAGGTAGTTTATTTTTACTCGTGTGAATTATATAGGATAGTGATTTTTTGTATGGGTTATTTTGAAAGGGTTAAACATAAATTGAATCAGCCATATTGTGAGAGAGTATTAACCAATAAAACCTGGAGGTTTTCTCTTTTTCTTCTATTTTTTTTATTTATGCTTCTACATTTTTTAATATTTTATGTGGTGGTTGATTTTTCCGTATTCTTAGAGTCTGGTGGCATTCTCGGTTCGCCGGAATGGTACCGCTCTATTATTGATTGGCATGCCTCTTTTAACCCTCACCTTATCGAACAAGTAAAAGCTTCGGGTAACTTAATGCCTTATCATGGAGGAATATACAGTATCTGGGTTTTTCTATTTTTACCAGTTTTCTTTATTGGATTCGTAGGCGGAGATTTTTCAAGACTTATAGGTGTGATAAAAGCTGAAATGGTCAAAGGTGAATTCTTAAAAAATATAATTAAGTTTTTATTCTACTTTTTTTCTTTCCATCTTATGGTCCTCTTTTTGTATTACCTTTTTTTTGAAATGGGGGGAGTTTATATCAATAGAGAAGGGATTGAAGATAGGTTTTTTTTATTTGAATCTAAGGGTGTTCTTATTGTTTTAGGAGCACCGGCAATCTACTTGATAACACTTTTTTCAGGCATGTTTTTTAATTTCTATGCTAGATTTTTCTTCGTTTTGGTCTCAGAAGTTCAAAATAAAAAATAAATTAACCAATAAAGCTATAAGGAATATTAATGGCAACATATAACCATCCATATTATCAAAACTACGACCTGGCAATTCCTGTTGTCCCTCGAGAATACACTTTGCCTGATTGTACTAAAAAACAGTGAAACAAAAACTGGACTTCCCAGACTTTGCTAGACACCCAAAGAGTTATATTTCCGGTAGGTTTAATTTAGAAATTAAGTCTGTTGCTTCTTGAGTAGTGAACTCCCCACCTACATGATATATGTATTCTTCATTTGAACTATGTATGATAAATATTTCATCAAAACTTCGGGTGTTACTAACTAATGTATAAACGTGCCACCCCTGCCTGTTGTACTCAACTATTTCACTTGGTGATTTCAATTCGTGTACTTTATAAGGGATAGATAATTCCAAATCAGATTCGTTTTTAACAAGGCTTGAAAAGTACTCAGGAAGAGAAAGGTTATACTTTTTATGAAGGTCACCATTAACATTGTATGGTGTTTGCTTCAAGAAAGTATAATCTTTTCCTCTATAAACAATTGACATAGAAGGTAGTTCAGAGTTAATTACTTTGATACTGGTAATTTGTTTTTTATCTAGGCACATATTCATTTGGCTAAATTCAAGCCAATTTGAATTGTTGAGACATGTACTGCTAGGCCAACTATTAGCATTTACCAAAAAGGGAATTGAGAATAATGTAACTATTGATAGTTTTTTTAGCATGAAAACTAGACTCCCATTGCAGCTAAATGGAGTGGTGACTTGAATCGCAAAACAGCTGTTTTAGCGCAAATTAATGACTGCCCCTCTTCAAGTTGCCTTAAGACACTACGGGTAAAGTTTTTAGCAACCCAAGAAATTGTCGCCTTACCTCCAGTTGGGCGAGGAACCCAATTTAAAGCTGTTGTGCATTTTTGAGTTTCAATAATCATTTTACCAAAAATTTCGGCGACTTTGTTATTGATACTCCCATTAAACTTTATATTTAATCCCGCTACTTTATAAAAGGCATTGATTGCATTTTCGACAGATTTTTGTTCGTTCATATTTAAAATTCCATTTTAAAAAGTAATAACTATTATTGTGACTTAAAACACATCCAATTAACCTAGTGCTAACAAGCATTAACCGTGAATGAGTAAATATAAAGCCGCATTAAGCGGACAAAAATAGTGGATTAAAATGTGTAGCGAAGCGAAACGTAACCCACTGTTTTAGTTCCGGCTTAAATTGACTTGTGTACGCCCGACATGGGCATTGACTCATGAGGTGAAAGTCCTCTGTAGGAAGACCACCGTTTAAATAACATACTGTTATTAAACGATAGACACTCGCAAATGGCAAGGGCTAAATCGCGAGAGATAGTCTGGAGGAAGCCGCTAGCAAATCTGTGAGCTGATGAACAAAAACATCATATGAGGCGTAGGCTGGAGACGAGCTAGCACAAGATAGCGAAGTCATGTGATCTAACGGCCACCGTAAATGATGTAGTTGTGCAGAGAAAGTCGATGCTCCTTATTCGGGGAGATCTGATAAACACGCATCCGCGCTAACGCTTGGAGATCACCAGTTAGGAGCTGATTGATCAATCCTTGGTACTTTGGTTGCTGCGACCTACAGCGAGCGACATAGCAGTAAACAAGCGTTAGTTTAGACGCGCTTTATCGAGTAATCGCTAGAGTGATTTATCAGAAGTCAGCAGACGGCATAGTAGCCAAACGCCCATCGTAATGAAGGGGACACGGTGAAGGCCTGAACATCTTTACCAGAGGAGATACTACAAATGAACTTGAATTCACATAGATCACCGTGTTGTGATAGTGACGAACAGCGTTCTACTGTGAATAATACCTCGAATGAATATAACCAAACAGATCATGACCTGATGGCAATGGTACTAAGCAACCACAATATTGGTGCAACATGGCAACATGGCAACATGGCAACATGTTAAGCGCAATAAAGGGGCTGCGGGTATTGATAATATGAGTATTGAGGAATTTAATCACTTCGCTAAATTACATTGGCTGGGTATTAAACAACAATTACTTAACGGCACTTACCAGCCATTGCCAGTCAAACGCGTGATGATATACCAGAGTAACAAGTGACACCCAACATAAGCAATCTATTTTGGATGGGTGTCAGCTAAAATCTGCTTTAATAAAATTAGAGTTTATGAACGACTGGCCATACCATGCGGTATTACTAGCAAGGGGCCTTGTCGAAGCTCAAAAACAAAAGGAATTAACATTGCATTAGGCAATGACTACTTAGCTTCACAAGGTTTAGTCTCATTGAGAAATATTTGGATCAATATTCATTACGGGAGATGAACCGCCCATTGCGGACCCGCATGATGGGTGGTGTGGGGGCTGGAGGTTAGAGACCTCCGGCTACCCGATTATATTTTTAATAGTCTACCCTTGAAAGTATTTCTAAAAGTTCTTGTTCATCAAACTCACCAGTTATTTGATAAATTACATCACTGTCTACTTTATTAAGATAAATCCTATCGTAATCGACATTACTTCCAGTAATAGTAAAAGCAAATAAATCATCTTTACGATAAACCTTCATCTTATTAAAGCTATCTATATCAAATGCTTCTTTTATTACACTTAACTTGTCAGTTTTTAATGAATTTGCGTATAAATTCAAGAAGAATTCATGCACAGTTATATTAAATTTTTTATGAAGGTTTGATATAGCAACATCTGGAGGATTAATGCCTATTGTCAATTCTTTACCATTATTAAAAATTGTGACTGTGTGGTCAGATAACCCAAGAAAACTTATTTTTTTTAAATCATCTTTCATAGGGCAGAAAGATACATCAACAATATTTAACTGTAAGGTACCTGCTGAGCACTTTGAATTGGGGAATTGTTTTACATTATTAGTTGCAAATACATTGTCAGATATAATTAATAGCAAAAAAAACATTATTATCTTCATCTTATATACCCAATGCAGCAAGCTGTAATTTAGTTCTATAATTACGTACTACTTCTTTAGCACAAGTTAATGATTGCTTTGATTCTATCTGTCTTAAAACACTTTGAGAAAAGTTTTTTACGATCCAAGATATTGTTGCCTTCCCTCCACTAGGACGTGGAACCCAACTTAATGCAGCTGAGCATTTCTGAGTTGCAAAGATCATTTCACCAAAGATTTCTGCTACGCGAGCATTAACATCTCCTTTGAAAGTAAGGTTTAAACCAGCTCCTTTATAAAAAGCATTGATAGCATTTTTTACTGACGTGTGATCAGTCATATTAAAACTCCATTTTTAATTTGTAGGTAAGATAAGATTGTTAAATTTTAAGTCTAAATGATACGTTGATTTGAACTTATAACAATATCATTATCAACGATAAGATCAGAAAAACTGAACTTATCCACAGCAAAAAAACAGAGAGAAACAGTGACAGAGAGAAACAGTGACACCCATTCAAAAAACCAATAAGCAGGCAATGTTCAACCTGAGATATCGTCTAGTTAATAAAATTGAGTTAACTACATGTGCTATAAGCTCAAAATAGAGAAAAACTGAACTCATGCTCAGCAATAAGGTACGGCTAAGCCGCCAAACCATGCTGTATTGGTTATATAGAGATTACCTTGGTGGCCTAAAAGTTAAGCCAGTAACTTTTCACACTGCTTATAATTAGCCCGCCGTTTTATTTCTAGGCTCGCACAATAATTATCAAGCTTTTGAGGCCGACCTACTGCGCCATGGAATACTTTGGTAAATTGTGTAGTGAGTTTTTGCCAGTTTTCTGGGGCTATGTTGAGTCTGTCTAGAATTGGAGAGTTGATTGGGCTTATAACGCCTCGCTTATCTGCTCGCATACATCTGCCTGTTAGCTCTACCAGCTCTAAGTACGACTTTAATTCAAACGGTATACCTTTTGGCATGTGCTTTCGGGGGCTGCCTGCAAAACGTGCTAATTGCTTAGGTTGTTTGCCCTCTTTGGCATGTTCACAGCGTGTTTTAGCACTGGTGTAGTCTGAGGTTTCTGGTGTGTCTGCCATTTTCGCTCTTATCGGGTTTAAATCAACATACGCCATACACGCCGCCAGTGCGGCTTCATCAAGCAAGGCTTGTGATTTAAAGCGCCCTTCCCAAAATCTGCCTGTACAGTTATCTTCTTTATTCGCTTTTCGAGCTATGCTTTCATTCAGCACCCGCATAAACCAACTGATACTCGATAAGCGTTCTCTAAATTGTTCAATGTCTTTGTTTAAAAAGTATTGCTGCGCTGAGTCTAGCCGTTCACCTTGAAGGTACTTATGAGACAGTATGGTACCTTTAAACAGCTTATGCCATCTGATAATAATCGCTTTATCACTCAGTCTTTTAGACTTTATATCATCTACATAAAGCACAATATGAGTATGGTTACTCATCACCGCATACGCACACACATCAATACAAAATACTTTTGCAAGCTCCAGCAGCTTTGCTTCTATCCAACCTCTTCTGTGTTCATACGATTGCCCTGTTACCTTATCCTCACCACACAAATACGCACGACGAACACACCGTGAAATACAATGGTAATATTTGGTGTCGGTTAAACTCACTTGTCTTTTTCGTGCTGTTGCCATGAATGAGCCGCCTATCTTTTAAGCTGAATTAAAAAGATAGGCAATGAATGAATAACAATCAAATTTGCGTGGGTGTCAGTTAAAATTTCTACTGTATAAAAACGGCCAAAAAGAACATTAGTGCCTATTGACAGAGTTAAGGCTCATATGTGTTATAAACCTTGCTTATTATGCCTGAAACCGACTTCTTTTTTTTGAACAATACATCCTGTACCTGCGGTCATTAAAAGTAGTTTTGCACCATTTGGATCTTCAAATCCCGTAATGTTTTTATTAATCTCCGTTTTATATTTTGAATTTTTCATATATTCTTCTTTAGTTGTAGCCATGCAGCTTTTTTCAGTAAAGAACGTTCGAGTATATGTATAAGAACATGAGCCGTCCTTTGTTGGTGCAATTGTAAAGTCAACTAAAGTGGAACCATCATTATGGGTTAACTCTAAAGTTGCATTCACTATTTGATCGTCAGTTCCTTCTTTAGCAACAAACGCCCAAGAACCATAGTTACTATCTTTTGCGAAAAAGTTCTCAATATCAGAGACTGCAGTTAAGCATGAGCTATAACCTGATTTTTTTGCATAACTAGAAACTTGGTCTGCAGCCATTAAAGAAAATGATGATAGTGAAAAAGCCAAAATAGGTAAGATTTTATTTTTATACATGTAATTACTCCTTGGGATAAACTTGGTTTATAACGCCCACTTAAGCGGACAAAAATTGTTGGCTATAATGTGGAGCGAAGCGAAACGTAGCCAACTGTTTTTGTTCCGTTTAAAGTGCTTGTTATACAAACGTTTACGCTAGTTCAAGTCCAGCATCTGCTCACGAGATAACTCACCAGAACCTTTGCACGCTTTACAGCGCGAAGAACCACTAGTACATTTAGGGCACTTATTGCTTTCGTACTCTTCGAGGTCAATTTGATCATTGTTGTATCTCGATAATGACCCCATCCCTCTGCAAGGGGGACAATCATCGCCACCAAACTTACCTTTACCATTACATAATACACATGTAACGGGGGACTCGTAAAAATCATCATCAACTTCATAAGGCAAAGCTTCTTTGATGGAAGCTGATTGGATTTTTTCAAACTCTATGATTTTACGTCGAACAAATTTTTTAAGAGCCTTAACATAATGTTGAGGATTATTTTTCCATCCAGATGGAGATACTCTAACTGGATTGAAGCCCTTTTCTTGAAGTATACCTGCATCTCGGATATAGGCTTTTTTTACACCGCTTTCAAGGTAATGATCAGAGTGACCATCATACTCAAAACCTACAATACCAATTTGATATTCACGATCACCAATCTCTGTAAATAATTCTAATACCAAGTCAACAGACCAGTTTTTACTGCGGTTAGTCCTAGATGTATCTGGCTGTCTAACAGTGTACTGAGGTAAAACACGTAGTTTATAGCTATTCTCTACAACAGCCTCGAGCTCCAAAGATTTTGGGGATACAATATAAGATTTTATTTTAAAAGGAGAAAATGGGGCAATTAAATTAGCAACGAAGTCGATCTCTTGTTGAGATGTATTACTCACACCCTGCATGCTTACAAGAGCAATTGCGACTTCGGAACCAACACTGTCTTTTATATTCCTAAACACACGCTGTTGATTGTTACTAAAAGACTCAGCTACTTCATCCAGTATTTTCTTCATAATTCCGCCCCCCAAGACACCTAACCAATATGGGGATTAGTCAGTCAAATTCAAGAGGTATCTGACCAGTTTGTATAACAGCTTTTTAGAAGGACGCAGGCCTTGTTTTCTATCGCTAAAATCAGGTCAGTGTCCCGTTTAATTCTGTCAAAATAATATAAAATAAGAACAAATACAAACGCTTATTTTGCGGGCTCATATTAGTCCGGAATAGCCCCGATAAAATAGGCACTGTTAACACCTTGCAAAAAACCGTTATCAAACTACTGTTTATTTAAACATGCATTTAGGTTTAATTACATGGCTAACTCACCCTTTCTCAATGCGCTTGAGCGCTATATGATCACCCGAAGATACGCTAAAAGAACCATTAAGAGTTATGTCTATTGGGTCTATAAATATATTTTATTTCATAATAAACAGCACCCTAAAGATATGAAAGAGCGCCATGTAGAGCATTATTTAGCACATCTGGCGAATGAGATGAATGTAGCGCCCAGCACGCAATCCTTGGCCTTGAATGCATTAGTGTTTTTATATCGAGAGTTTTTAAAACAACCGTTCAAACATACACTAAACTTTAATCACAGCCAGCAACCCACCAAACTGCCCGTGGTGTTAACACAATTAGAAGTTAAAACCCTACTTACGCATCTTTCCCCGAATGTCTTATTACCTTGCCAGCTTATGTATGGCAGTGGTTTACGCGTTATGGAAGTCACACGCCTTCGAATACAAGATATTGATTTTGACTACTCAAGTATTAAAATTTGGCAAGGAAAAGGCAATAAAAATAGAATCGTTACGCTTGCTCCAGAGCTAAAGCCTGCACTTTTAGCGCAAATAGAACAAGCAAAAACCGTTGCCCAGAACGATTTAAATGTAAACAATTATGCCGGTGTTTGGCTGCCTTTTTCACTTAGTAAGAAGTATCCAAATGCAGCCTATGACCCACAATGGCATTATTTATTTTACTCACAAAAGCGCAGCTATGACTCCCATAGTCATAATGCTGTGCGTCGCCACCATATTGACGAGTCAGGCTTACGAAAGGCCATTAAAAGCGCAGCTAAAGCAGCACTAATCACCAAAAATGTTAGCTGCCATACATTGCGGCACTCTTTTGCAACCCATTTACTACAAAGTGGTGCTGATATTAGAACTGTACAGGAACAGCTAGGTCATAGTGATGTAAAAACCACACAGATTTACACCCATGTTTTAGAACGCGGTGCTAATTGTGTCACGAGTCCATTATCGGCACTTTTTTAAAGAGGCCTACTCAATACCATTACTGTATCACTGTAATTTAAATCAACTATCTATCAGTTTTCGCCGTAACCACGGGCCATTTTTTGCAGGTGAACACCACCCTATATCCCTACAATAAAAACTCACAACTATACACCGCCTATCTCGGTACTATTTCTCAACGTGCCAAACCAATACAACACGACTAACATACTCCCCCCTGAACTACACCAATTTCGTCAGTGCAGCCACGGTATTATGTAACATGCGCTCAATGATCTGCTCATTTAAAATATGTTTGGATGCTTTAAAACTGATACTCAAACCTGCATTTTCACATTCAGTGATTGTCACTTGTACTAAGTGATATAACACCTCATCAGGCGATAACGTCAGCTCGTCGAGCAACTTGTGTGCACTGATCCCAAGGCCGGCTGATTCAAATAACGTGTCGAGATTAAACAAGGCATTATTTTCATATATCACATGTACATAGGGCCGTGCTGTTTTTACTTTTTCCGCCAAGGCATGATGCTGCGCAAAATAAAGGAGCTGTAAAAAGCTATGACCGCCATTAGGCAATTCAGTAACATCTTGCTTAGCTTGAGCTAGCTGTAATGCGGGATTGGCATGACGCGTAATTAGCAGGGGTACGCTATTGGCAAACCACCCGACGGATTGGCTAACATCCACACACCCAGCTTGATAAGTACGCCCATGTACATCTTGTGATAACAACAGCTCACTTTCTCCGGTTAACCAATAAAAAGTCTCGGCCAATGCCGCGTACACGCCATGCACTATGTTCACCCCTTGCGCTGCTAATTGCGTGCGAATGTCGGCCATTTGAGTGGCTGAAAATACCGTTTTTTTAGCTACATACTGCGCGCTGCGAGTATTCTGTTCTGGCCTTTTATTAAGTTGCTCAAAAAACAGTGAGGCATGATCCAACGCATTAAGCCAATAATCTGCTTGGTCATTAAAGCCGCCTTCCATCGCAATACCATGTAATTGCTTTTGCCAGTGAAATAACCCTAAATCGGTTTTTCGACAAAACTGCGCAGGCGAATGCAACAGTACCATCATATCGCTCGATAGCTGCGCTAGGCTCACGTCATCCACCAGCATATGATTAATCGCAAAGCAAATATATTGCCCAAATGCGCTATCGAATACCTGCACAGTCAACAAATTATCGCTAATACCCATTCGCTCAACGTGCGCACTAAAGTGCTGCGTAACTAAGGCTTTAAATTCAGTGTCGCTTTCACAATCTAATGGGTGATACCCCACTTGCGTAAACGAAGTGAGCTGCTGAGATGGCTCAGGATGTATGTTAAAACACAGCCTTAAGCTTGGGTATTTACGCAGCAATATGTTCAATACGGTGGTGATTTTCTTTACCTCAAACGCCTGTACGCAATACAAACTGAAGGTCACTAACCATTTAGCCAATTCGGGGCTTTCAATCATTGAAAGTTTATTGGGCAGGGTATAATTAAGTAGTGCGTCATCAAATTTACTGCGTTGCTGCACCGAGTGTTCTTGCGGTAATGAACCTAATGGTGAGTCAGACAACAGTTGCCATATTTTTACCGGTACATCACTGTGTTTGCAGCGCGCCTGTACTGCTAATGCCCGCAATGAATCACCGCCATTATCTCTAAAGCTGCGCGATGTATTGAGTTCTGCTATGGGGATATTTAGCACCTCCGCAGTGGCACTCAATACAGTGTTTGGTTGGTGCTCTTGCGTTGATTGTTCCTGAGTGCGCTGTATAAGTGCGTGTTGTTCATACTTGCTATACAGCGCTTTTTTATCGATTTTACCAATCGGTGTAAGTGGTAACTCACTTAATACCTCAACAAAATTAGGGTGCATATATGCAGGTAACAGGGCTTGCAGATGCGCTCGCAGCTGCGCGTGATCTAATGTGGTGGTACAGGTTACATAAGCAATAAGCTGGTTTTCAAAGCAAATAACCGCGCTCAACGTTACTTGCGGATACTTTTCAAGCACAGCTTCAATACCATCTAGCTCAATGCGCTGGCCCATAATCTGTATTTGGTTATCAAATCGACCCAAAAACGTTAAGCAGCCTGTACCATCTTGCTTCACCAAATCACCTGTTCGATAGTACCGCGTAAAGCCATTACCACTGGGGAGTTCAACAAATTTTTCTTGAGTTTTAGCCTCATCATGTAAATACCCAATCGCAAGGCCGGTGCCGCCAATGTATAACTCTCCTTCACTAGCTGGTTGCCCAGCCTTATCAAGAACAAGTAACTGACTGTCGCCCACAGCATGACCAATTGGAATACGGTTTAAATGCCTATCGTCAGGCTGTACTTCATGAATTGCAGAAGTAATTGTCGCCTCAGAGGGCCCGTACTCATTCACCAAACGGCACCGCGTAAACAAGCCCAGCATATGCCACTTTTTAACAATACTGAGGTTAAGTTCCTCCCCCCCGAGCACCAATGTTTTGAGCGACAAATACTGCCACCACATGGTGGCGCGTTCATCACTTAATAACGATAAGCAAAAGCTAGGGGCTAGGTCGGTAAACGTAATATGATGCAACTGACAAAACTGTACAAAGTCTTCTGGGTCAACCAAAGAGCGGTCACTAAAGTGCAAACTGGCCCCTCCGAGTAACGTCATCATACATTGCTGAATAAAGGTATCAGTGCAGCACGACACCATGCATAATGAACGGTCTGACTCACTCAGAAAATAAAAGTTACGCGCGCACTCTAGTTTATGCGCTAAGCTCGCCCGAGATATTTCAATACCTTTGGGCTGCCCGGTCGTGCCTGAGGTATATACAATGTAGGCCACCAAGTCCGCTTCATTTTGATATTTGTAATCATGCTGATGCCGTCCCCACGCAATATTCTGCCCCACTAAGCACGACAAACTATCATGATCTTTGTCAGGTTCCGTGATCGGCACATACAAACTGGGCACACTAAAGGTTAAATGCTGACAGTCAGTCAATACCCACCCCGCTCGGCTGTGCTCTAGCATATAATCAATGCGCAGTTGCGGAAAACTTGGGTCTAAGCATACAAACGGCGTACGGCGGATCATGCAGGCCAGCATACTCGCCAATACAACGCGTTTATCATTGCTATAAATACCTATTGGGCGAGTATGACACACCAAGTTGTCATCCATTAGCCTTAGGCATTGAGCAACTTGTTGCCTTAAATGTGCAAAGCTAAAAAGCCATTGCTGACTCACAACCGCTGGGGCGTTTGGGTTTTGCGTCATAATATCTAACACCAACTGATCAAGTGTTACATGGCGGTGATTGACCTCACTAAGACGCTCGGGCTGCTTTGATATTTTAGGCATAATACTTCTACTTAGAACAATACAATTTCATCATTGCCAGACAAACAACGCGCGGTTTATCTGGCCTAAAAGATAGGTGGTGTTACAGTCACCCACACGGTTAAATTTCTACGCTTTGTGCCGATGTTGCTTCGGCCTGAGGCGCTTTCGACTCACTCACTACCAAATATGACCCAATCGCTAAATAGTCAATTTTGGTCCGCATCAGTGTATTCACGGCATTTTGCGGCGTGCACACAATAGGCTCTCGGTCATTAAATGAGGTATTAAGAAGCATGGGTACACCCGTGATGCGATTAAATTCGCTGATCAAAGCATGGTACTTGGCGTTACTCACCTTATCGACGCGCTGAATACGCGATGTGCCATCCACATGCACCACAGCTGGGATCTGCGATTTTAATAGGCTATTAGCTGGGTATGCCATCAACATATATCGAGATGCTTCTGCTACTTTTTTAATATCAAACCACTGATCGGCATACTCGGTTAACACTGAAGGACAAAAAGGTCGGTGGTCTTCACGGTGTTTTACTAACCGGTTTAAGCGCTTTACCATTTCAGGGTCACGCGGATCAGCCAATAAAGAACGATTACCCAGTGCTCTTGGGCCAAACTCCATGGCGTCTTGGAACCAGCCCACCACTTTTCCTTGCGCTAATAATGGCGCAACCTGCTGGGCTAAATTGTCGTGCTTGGTATAAGACACCTCGGCATTATCGAGTACGGCGAGTATTTCATCGTCACTAAAGCACGCGCCTAAGTAAGTATGTTCCGGCTGTGCTACTCGTGTATTTGGTTGCAGCACACTGTGATACGCCCATAGCGCAGCACCTAAAGCGGTTCCAGCGTCGTTTGCGGCCGGTTGAATGTATAAATTTTCGAACGGGCCATCTTCAAATAATCGCGTATTCGCCACGCAGTTTAGTGCCACGCCACCAGCCATGCATAAATTGTTGCTGCCTGTTAATTCATGTGCTGATTGCGCCAAATGTAAAAGCATATCACTGGTCACACTTTGCAGTGCTGCGGCAATATCATGATGAACAGGTAATAATGGGTCATGCATGTCGCGTTGGGCTACGTTAAAAAGTGCTTCTAACTGACTGTAATCTTCTAATCTAAAGCATAATTTATCCGCATCTACTGCAAAACCAAAACCCTCTGGGTAGAGTAGCGTTTGCATTTGTGACTTATACCGAGCGCTGTCGCCAAATGACCCAACACTCATCACTTTACAGGCATCGTATTCAGAAAAGCCTAAGTACTTGGCCATTTTTTCCCATAAAAAACCAATTGAATTTGGATAGTCTATATGGTGGGTAAATTGGATATTATTGCCCTGCGCATATCCAATAGATGCGGATTCAAATTCACCAATACCATCGATTGAAATTATTGCACTTTGTTCATAGGGGCTGGGGTAAAATGCGGATGCAGCATGGGCCATTTCATGATCTACCCACATAAATTGCCCGGCAAACCCTTGATCAGCAAGTTGGCGCGGAACGGTCATCAATTTTTCAAAATAAGCGCGTTCAGCCGTAGCTGTGCCCCAGCCACCTTGCTCACATGGCTCTACCAAATTACGGTGCTTGGCTAGACGTTTTGCAGGGTTAAACGAAAACGCAATGATGTCTACTTCTTGTAAGGTAATATCAGCAAACTGCAAGCACTGCGCAATGGCGTTGTGGGGCAACACATGCGGGTTACCTAGCCCTGCGGGCTTAGCATGTTTAACCCGATTCAACCGTTCTTCTTCTATGGCAAATTGTGTTTTACCATCAATTACAATTGCTGCTGACGACTCATGATACACGCCGTTTATGCCTAAAATCACCAGTGGTGCATTGTCACTTTTCATACTTAGTATCCCTATTTTCCTTGATAAAAATCTGTGTAAACGACCATTTTTAGCGTGTTGTTGAGCAATGGATAAACCCTGAATTAGAATGGCTCAAGGTGGTGTCTTGCGGCACGCATACCCCGGCTAACATGCTTGCCCATAATTGGTATTCAGCCCCTTCCATCCAAGGAGTGTCATCAGCAAATGTTTGTTTAATAACAAAATGCGTGTGCGCCATCGTATGTTGTGCTAACTGCTCATGAAAGGTAGCCACTAACAAGGTGGCTTCACCACCACACAAGCTGGTTAAACAACGCTGCAATTGGGGCAGTAAGCTCAATAGTTCAGTAATAGATTCCGGTTCAAAATCAGGGTGACTTTCAATGCCAATATTTAAAAAAAACAACACCCGCTTACTGTGCTTAATATGCGTAAAAAACCGCGCGCTGATCCCATCAAACTTGGCTCTAAATGCGGGGTATTCACGTTCTAAGTTACCGTCGATTAACGCAAAGTCATGGGTTGATAAATACTGTGACACCGGATCCCAATATTTTTTGTATTCTTTACATTGCGTATCGTAAGGTTCTAAGTGCGCTTTTTTGAGTACATGCTGGCACTGGCTCTGCAGTGCATCAATTAACGCTGCCACTGACCGGCCTCCAATCCAATCGAATGGCCCCCGTCGGCTTTTTAAATCCAAATATTTCATAATGTGACGAGGGCGGCAGTCCATGCCTAAGCTATAAACACAATCATATTCACCTGCCGCAGGGCTTAACTCTGTCACAGCTAGATGGTCACTCATGACACCCTCCCACGACGAAGCCGCTGCCAAACCATAGCGCTGGTTACACTCCACCAAGTCGGCACCTCCAGCATCAAACGTGCAAAAGGCATCAATAATAATTGCCAGCGGTGCTGCGGGATTTGTTTAAATTCTTGCTTGGCTACCCGATATACCGAATAGGTTTCAGCGATACCGATTAAGCTCCAAATTGCCAAAAACCACCACCCAACGGTATCGCTTACATTAAACATCAGCAGTAACAACAAGGGCGCAATTAAGAAGGTGCTCACCGAAATAATATCGAGTAAATGGCGACGCCCAAGAATGGTTTTACTGCGCATTTGTTGTTTATAAAAGTCACTTTTATTTATGGCCACTTCAATAAAACCACGCGACCATCGCACTCTTTGCTGGTACAACGCCCAAAAAGATTGTGGCGGTGCGGTCATGGCAACCACGTCAGACTCATAAAAAACCGTGTAACCTTGCTCTATACCCAATAAACAGGTTTCTCGGTCTTCTCCACTGCGAAGCCCACTGTGCTGCGCTAGTAACGCTTTAATAATGGGTCGCTTATACAAACAGCCAGCCCCTGGCATAATAGGCACACTGCCTTCATGGGCGTTAAAATGATACGCGGCCCGCTCTAAGGCATATTCTAAAACTTGAAACTGCACCACTGGCTTACGATTAGCGATCGGCATCATTTTAAAATAACAGCCCATGCAGTTATCATCCGCGGCTAACTTTTCATACGTTTGCTCTAAACACGCTAAGTTTTCAAGCTCAGTATCAAAGTCAGTAAAAATAATATAGTCGTGGCTCAATTCATCGATGGTGCGCTGTAAAGCACCAATTTTTTGCCCATTCGGGCTAACCTGCGCAACACTTAGCCGTTGATAGCTTTGCTGCACATAATTTGCCGGAGAATCATTTGAGCCATCATCAATGAGGATAATATCGACTTGTTCTGGCAACGAATTTGCCAGCTCGTCAAAATAAGCAAGGCGCTGCTTAAAGTGTTCGCTGTCGCCCGCTTCGTTGAAAAATGGCACTAATATCGCGGTGGTATTCGCGCCGGTATTTTGGTGTAACCAAGATAAAGAATAACTCATCAGCTCATTGCTCTACATTGCATTAATAAGTGATTGCCCAGAAGAAAGATACGGATGTAACTGCCCTTCTCGCATTAAATAATGTTTGTCGCACACTGAAAAATAGGGCTCATCGTGCGTGATCACGAACACTGTTTTTCCTGCGGCTTTTAGTTGTGGTAACCATAAATGGTAAAACGTATGCTTAAACTCAGGATCAAGGTTGGCGGCAAATTCATCCAATACCAAAAAAGGCCGGTCTTCCATTAAAGCTTGTACTAAAGCAAGGCGCTTAAGTTGCCCCGTCGAAAGCTCTGTGGTTGAAAATCCTTGCTCTGTCCAGTGCACTTTGTCTGCCAACTTAGCTTGATTCAGCCAGTGTAATAGCACTGCTTTATCGGTATTTTGCGCCCCATAAAAAGGCTTAAATACCATGCTATCGGCGAATACAGTGGCAAATAATTGTCGATAACCGTGTGCATACTGAGCTTGTTCTAACACCTTGCCATCTAAGCGTATGCTGCCTTGCGTTGGCGCATACAAGCCCGTTAACATTTTCAGTAACGTGGTTTTTCCCGAGCCATTTCCTCCAGAGATAAAAATGATCTCTTTGGCATTAACGCTAAAATTAATTGGCCCAATATTAAAAGCACCATCGCTGTCGTATTGAAAGTGGGCTTGTTCAAAACTCAAGGTTTTTACCGAGCTGTTAAGTGCAGTATTTATTTCAGAAACGGGTTCTTTGGCTTGCTGAGTTTGTTCATACAAGTTATCTAAGGTGGCTTTAGACACGCGCAGTTGCGCCAGCACCCTAAACAGTTCCATACTGCTGTGAAAGGGGCTCACCAAAAATAAAATGATGATCACAAAACTCATACGCTGCTCAGGGCTTAGCACACCATAAAACGGCACGATAAACACCACCACCGCGACCACTAAATACATGGTCGCCATCAAAATCATTTGATTGTTAATAAAGCGCGTATCGGCCCAGACTTTATTGTCTCTGACCTTATGCGCTTGCTCTGATATATCGTCAAACAACGCATCACTGCGCTGCTGGTTTTGTTTGTTCTCTTTTATGCCGGTGAGTAAGCTATGCATCGCGCCAAAAAAGCCATCTTCGGCTTGACGGCCATCAGCCATGGCTTGTTCTATTGCACTCAATCGGTATTTGTATGCCAATGCCGCAAGTACAAACAAGACCGAGGCGATCAGTGCACCCACCGGTAACACCACGCATAAGTACAACAGCGCTGCCACCACAGTAAATAGCTGGCCAACACTGACTACCACAAATCGATTAAGCTGACTCATCACATTCGCATCATACGCAATGGCAGATAAAATCGTTTGCGGGCCTAATTTTTCAACGTTGGCAAGCTTTGCACTGCGTACCGCATCTAAAATCGCAAGCCTCACCCGCATAATGGTGTTTTCGGTGAGTGTTAAGGTACGGCGTTGAAAAAACAGCTGCGTAGTAAAGTAGGCAATAAACGCCACACTAAATACCAAGCCACTTTGATATAAACTGTGCGTATCGTGATACGCACTTTGCAGCGCAATATTAATGCTGTGTACAATACCCAATGTGGTAATGGCACTGATAGCACTGACTGCCATCAAGCGGCCATTTATATCAGCAAAAAGTAACTTAAATGCCGTGATCATGACTTAGCCCCCACAAAACGGTGATACCAACTTGGGCAAAGCTGCCACAACGCAGACTCTAACCATAATTTACTGTAATAGCGGAAATACCCATGCTCTTTAAACTTACGCTCATTGTGCACAATATGGCTGTCGTCTAACCAACCAAAGCAAGCACCTAATTCACCCAGTCGCTCCCCTAGATCAGTGTCTTCGCCTTTTTTCAACGCACCATTGAATCCGCTTAGTTGTGTAAATAAGCGTTTTTTAACAAAGCAGTTTCCACCAAAAGTGCCATGGCGCTGATTGAATTGATTAATGCCCTTTGCCACCCTGTTTCCTAGCCAATGGCCTGAGTCACTCAGTAGCGGAGCACAGCCATAGTCTGTGCCGCGTAACACTGCTGCTTTAATAGCTAAAAAATAGTTATCCGCGCACTGTGTATCTGCATCAACAAACACCAATATCGGGTTATTTGCTTTTTCGGCGCCTAAGTTACGGGCGAGGGCCGCACTACCAAGTTGTTCGCAATACACCCGTGGCGTAAAAGTGCTGGCAATTTCAGCACTATTATCACCACAGGTATCAGCCACAACGATGAGTTCATCTTCTGAGGTTAACTGTGCAGCTATGAACGCCAGTGTATTTGACAACACAGGCGCTTCATTATGCGCAGGCACTATGACCGATAACATCAATGCCCCTATACTAAAAAGTTATGCGCATCTGGGCAGGCATTGAGCACACGTAATGAGCCCTCTCGCATAGATTTGGCTGCGCGCTGGTATGCATCAGAAGCCATTAAATCTTCTAAGGTGTCGTCTAATACACTGCCAAAAACAAGGTCTGGAAACTGCTTAGTCATGACTAACTTACCACCAATATCAACGTCTAATTTCACGCCCATTTTTAAGTAGTTTTCACGGGCAGGCATCTTGCCTCGATAGTATTTACGCAATTCATCATCGTTATAATCTGGCCCAAATAGCACTGGGATCTGCGCAGGGTATTCACGTAATGCACTCAGTGTGGCAATCACCTTTTCAATATATTCATGACTGAAATCACCCATATCAAAACCTGTATAGGAGTTAGGCACTACGTCGTAGTCTTCACAAAACTTGTGGTATTCACTGCGCGCAAATAAATCAACAACCCATAAATGATTGAAAATCATCCAGTCTACTCCATGCTTTTCACAAATTTTCAGTAACTCAATTGATTGATCTAAGTTCTTTGCCATCAAGGTGTTTTCAACCCCTATCAACCAGCCTTTGCCCTCTTCTTTTTTGCCCTTGGCCAGCATTTCAATACCTTGAATGGTTTTTCTGAAAGTGCCTTTGCCACGAATAGAATCATGAATTTCACCTGGGCCATCAATCGAGATTAAAAATGCGAGCTGATCTGAAAATTCACTGAATAACTCAAAGTAACGCTTTATCAGCAAACCATTGGTACAGATATAAATAAAACACCCAGCTTCTGCTAAACGCCTAAAGAACTTAGGAAAGTCAGGGTGTAATGTGGGCTCACCGCCGGTTAAGATAATGTCGCATTTATTGCGGTCGATAAAATCAAACAAGTTGCCACTTTCATCATAAGGAATAGCCGTTGGATCGAGGCCATTATGAAAGCCGCCTTCACGCCATTGAAAGCACTGCTCACAGCGTAAATTACAACTGCTGGTCATTTTAACGACCAGCTTGCAAATATTTTGCTCTTCCACTACTTCTGACTCCGCATAGCGAGATAGCGCACTCGCAACACGTTCAGAGCTGGCTCTGTGATGTTTAATAAAGCTTGGGTTACGCTCGATAAAATTCAGGTGCCCCTGAGGTAAATCGGCTGTTTCTAAATGCGTGGCTTTTTTAGTCCACATGACGGTTCTCCTGGTGATGGTTTAAAAGCACATTGCAGATGTAATCAGGCGCATCGTGACGCACTAGTGCAGCGGCATTATTAGTTAAAAGCGTTTTTTCTTCGGTGTTACCAATAAGCCTGACAACCGCTGCGAGTAATGACTCGGGCGAATTTGCCGTCACGACCGCCTTGGCTTTTTTGAATACTGCTCGATTATGTTGTTCTTGTCCGGGCAACGCAGAGCTCACCACTACACATGTATTGGTTAACGAGGCTTCGGTTAAAGTGATCCCACCCGATTTAGTAATTAATACTTCCGCTTCTTGATATAAATGCGTTAAGTCATCAACAAAGCCTAATACCTCTAAGCGGCCTGACGCTATATCTTCATTAAACATCGCGGTAAGCTGCTGTTTGAGAGACTCATTTTGTCCGCAAATCACTTGTAATCGCGTGATTTTTTGAGCGCTGAGTAATGTATGTACTGTGGTTGGCGTGATCCCCAACCCCCAACCACCACCGCACAATAAAACACGGCCAAGTTGCGTACATCGTATTTGTTTATCATCTAGAATATGCGCCGGGATCCCACTGGCATGCACGGGGGTGTTGCGCGTTTTATGCCACTCAAAAACAACGTTGTCATAAGCGTGCGAGACAAATAAGTTATCAACAGGGGTCTGCCAACCTGATGAAATACTATAATCTCCGAGTACCCCATGAATAGGCCGTTTTATAGCTAGCTTTTGACAGTAGTAACGCGCAAAAAATGCCCCGTAATAACTACATGCTAAAACTTGTTGATGCTGGGTAAATAACGCTTTAGCTTTGGTTTTTTTGTCATTGCCCCTGAACCACAGCATCAAAGGTAATAACTTATACAACACAGGGTAAAACCAACGGCTGCCGTATAGTTTGCTATGGTGCTGCTTACCTTCTAAACACCAGTCATAGTATTGATCAAACAACAGCTTGGTTAGCCAAACCGGTAAAATTTCAGACAACGACACCAGCGTCGAAGGCTCACCACGTTGCTGCAATCGCTGTTGCATGGTTAATGCCAGTGCTCTTGAGCCTGCCCCAGACTCCACATACAAAATCAACACGGCTACTGTACCTGTAGTTGAGCGCTGGTCAGTGATAACCAATGTTGACGCAGTTCATCAAGCTCCAGTTTCATCACCACCATATCTTGCTGTGGCCCATAGAAGTTTTCAAAACGAGACAGCTCCGTAAACAGCAAAGATTGATATATGCCTAAAATGTTCGACTGGGTTGTATCAGCAAACACTTCTATATAAAGCTGCTTATAATCCGTCTCTTCTAATAACACTTTTAAGGTATCTAATAGCATGGCAATTTTGGTCATGGCAGACGCATTAGGCTGAGCAACAAACCACCCACCCCATACGATACTTTTAGGATCCCATAATCGATAATGAAACCCTGATAGGCCAATAATTTCATCGTCTTTTTTCATACACCAGTATTGACGGCCATTATCAATGTCGGCACCAATACAGCGCTGATGAAAATCAATGGTTCTTATCGCATCTTCGTTTATACCGTCAACCATTGCTAAGCGAATAAAATCAAGCTGCTCCCCCGCAAATGTCACAGGGACTTTTTGAATGTTTTGTCGCTGCATAAATAAGTTAGTGCGGGCAATTTTATTAGCTAACAACGACGCTCTTCTATCAACAAATTGTTGTTCCATAGTGTTGTGCTCTTTGTAATATTTGAATAAAAAGTGGCTCAAATTTCGACGGGCACAAGATTGCTTAATGCAACAACAATGTCGCTTATGAAGGGCATATTTTTGCTTATGACATGACAATTTTGCCTTAGGAAAAGCTTATGGACTAAAAAACAAACAAAAAAAGAGGCCAAAGGCCTCTTTTATGAAAATATTAATATTTAAAGTTAGTTAAAAAAGTCATTGTGAACGCTAAAGGTATATCACCAATTGTAAAACTATGAGCAATAATAGTAGTAAAAATATTTGAACGTTGTGGCGTGTTAAAGCTCGTAAACCGCCACGCATCGAATCAAGTATATTTTTTGGATCAAACTTTACATCAAGATTAAAACTGTACCCTTTCCTATAATGAGTTTTGATAGCATTTTCAGGCAATGCATCATGCGATAGAATTCTCCTTAATTCTGAAATCGCGCGATTGATTGAATTGTTATCTACAAACTCTTGTTGCCAAATTTTTTCTCCCAGCTCGTCTCTAGAAATCACTCGATCAGGATTGAGCATAAAGTATACGAGCAATTCAAAAATGAGTGGCTCAACTTTGACCAAAGTATTATCAATCTTTAGCGTCTGGGATCGGTTATCAAGTGTAAAAGGGCCAAACAACGCTCTTTTAAACTGATTTTTTTGTGTTTCTTCATAAAACATGACAGCGCTTATACTTCCTTTCTATTAGATTATAAAAGCACTTACGATTTTACTCTCATAAGCTTTAATAATGAATATAACTTATAACTAAAACCCATGATTTATTCTAATAATTGTTCTTGATCATAAAAAACCAAAATAAGTCATAAAAAAAACATAAAAAGAACATAACCGACTAAAAAAGATCGAAATTCAACCTATTTATTGGGACTATTACATTAATCAATGAAAAGTCCCCAATTAAAAAACAATCCCCACCAAAAAACAAACATAAATATGCAACAAACAACCAAACGAACAACAAAAAACTTGAACAAAACTAATACACTATAAAAACAATAACCACACATAATTTAACAAAACGTAATTAACCGCAAAAATAAAATACCACTAAAAACCAGAGCGGCAATGAATAAAGCAATAAAAAAAGAGTTTTAAGACAAGTTAATTACGCTAACTGTATACTATTCACACGAACTATTGCGTTTATTTTCTTGCTTATACGTTACTCATCATGCTCTCAAAAAGCTCACATAAAAGGATGAGCAGGAATACAGCGAGTCTTGTTGATCCAATAAACCTTTTATAACCAATGCTTTAATTTTAATGCTAATACTTAGGCATATTTAGCCCGTTTATTCTATTTATTACTTTAAGTTTAATCATCGCTTTAGTGTGCCGCCGATTAAACTAACGACTTGTAAGCTTATCACCCATTAATTTTTTAAAGTGATACACCGCCGTCTCGGCAGGCGCAGTCACCTATACTCTATCTATATTCCTGCATAAAGACGTGATTAAAGCTCTAAGAGCTTCACTATCAGATCCATTGAGCGTCGCACGCTTTCGATATAGCACACCAAGTGTTTTGTTTAGCCCGTAGAGAAAGTATGTGTATGAGAAAACTACTGTGCTTATGTAGTATCTGAATAGGATACACAAAGAGTGATTAAACATTGTGGAAGGTCAATAAACATAATTACCGTATTGCTTATGCTTATGGCTGTTAATGATAGATTAGTGTACTTACACACAAAACCTGAAAACGGAACGTTGCATATTTATTAAATAAATAGTTCCCAAGGCTTGAAAAACTACATCGAATAACTATACAGATTAATATATAACCAGTATGATTTGGGTTAATTTTGTACTCTTTTAGACGAGTAATAGGGTGTTGGGACAAAGAAATATAAAGCAGCTAGATGCCGATTAAAAATTCATTCTTAACCATTAACTCGGTAACTATAAGTCATATCACAACGACTGTAATTCAACACAGCTAAGCTGGCTTTTAATGAGTAGAGCATAAAAATACACGTTATATCGTTAATATAGCGAGAGTTAAGGCGTATGGAGTGTACGCCTAACTGTTGAGTTATCAAGGAATGTACACATGAATAAAACAGTATTAATTACTGGCGGTACACGTGGCATAGGTAAAGCGTTAGTAAAGCAGTACGTAGACAATGGCTATAATGTTATAGCCACTGGAAGCTCATCAAAAAATCTACAACGCAGCAAAATGGTCTACCCTGAAGTCCGATGGTACGAATGTAACTTAAAATCAATAGACAGTGTAAGAGCGTTCGCACATTCTTTAGCATGTGAACCATTACATATGGTGATCCACAATGCTGGGGTGCAGCAAACACGCAATTTATTTGTTGCCAGTGAGGAGTTGATCAGTATTGAAGAAGAAACCATGATCAACTTTACAGCCCCCATTCTACTCTCTCGTTTGTTGTTTAAAAATGTCGACCGCGTTGCTGGTACTTGGGTTTTTGCTACCTCGGGGCTAGCCATTTCGCCAAAACAAAGCTCACCGATTTACTGCGCTAATAAAGCAGGCCTTAGAGCATTTTGTAAATCATTCAATGGTCAGATCAAAGTGCATAAAAGTGACATTAAAGTCTGTGAGGCCATTTTGCCTTTTGTAGATACTGACATGCCGCATGGGCACAACAAAGGAAAGATCTCACCCTCTCAAGCAGCTCTAGAAATTTTTGAAGGCGCAGCAAAAGGGCAAAAAGAAATACATATAGGTCAAATGCGCTTAATGATGAAAATGCGTGCTTTATTCCCAAACCTAATTGAAAATGTGATGCTAAAGCGCTAAATACATCATAAGAGAAGCGAAAGAATCATACTTTTAATTTCAAGGCTTAGAGTTTGCCTAGATCAGATTATTATCCATTCACAACGCGGTATGTATCTACCTATGCGCTGAGTATTCAGGCTTATTAACACCAAACTAAACAATTTTCGCGCATATCTAGTAGAAATAATTATTAGTCAACTAACTGAGGCAACGACATTTATTTTTAACGAGAGGACCGTTACTTAAAAGCTATATTGTTCCTAAATTGCCAATTAAATTGGTTGAATCAACTAATAAGTAAATATAAACTCATAAGATACTTAATTAATATAAACAAATCAGGGAAGTACTATGAGCCAATTTGATGAATATAAAGTGATCCACGTAGTTGAAGGTGGGTGTGGTACCTTGTTGTTAGGCTCAAGTGGTTTACCATTAAAAAAGCTGGAAGCAACTCTGAACAGAGAAGCGCAAGACGGCTGGCAGCTCGTGTTTCAAGTAATCGAGAATAAACGTTTTTTACTCTTTTGGAGCCGTGAAGCGGTTATATTAACACTCGGTCGTAAACGTGCTTAAACACTTTGTGCTGCGTGCCATTCGCACTTATCAAGCGAATGGCGGTGCCAAATCACATTTTAACTTGTCTTGTAACTTTACCCCGTCATGCTCTGAGTATACCTATCAAGCCATTGACAAATATGGTGTGTGTAAAGGGGGGCTACTTGGCTTACGCCGTATTAAACGGTGTAACGATCCAGACTGTATTGACGTTAAATCAGACCCACTACCTTAGGAGGTAAAGCATGGATGAATCTAGATTAAGATCGCGAGAAGAAACACTTCGCCAGGCTGTTTCAGAGTTACCTGAGGATACCAGAAAGCGCTACTACCAATTAGAGCTAGAGCTGGTTAAAGATCCAGACACCTACGCTGTACTCAACTACTTTTTTGCTGCTGGATTACACCATTTCTACCTTGGTAAAACTCTGCGAGGTATAATTAATCTCGCTCTAATGCTTATTGGCCTTGCGACCCTATCAACCATTGGAATTTTTGTAATCTTATTCGTCATCGTTATAGAGTTGCCTCAGCTGTTTCGCAGTCAAAAAATAATTACTGAGCATAATATTACCGTTATGGAAGACGTGATCAATGAACTCCAGCCTAGAGAGTAGAGTAAAAAAGAATAAGCAAACGCAACGATTATGGATCCTCACAACCACATTAATCGTTACACTTTTTGCTGGCTATCAATTTTATACGCAATCTATTCCGTATTTAGCCGAAAAAATAGCAACCGCCATTCCTGAGCCAATTTACCGTATTGTTGATGAAAGCAGCCTTGACGCATTAGACGAGTCAGAATTTAGTGGTTCACAATTGGATGAGAATAAACAAAAAGAAGTCCAAACACTATTTTTGCAATTAATAGAAAGTGAGCAAACCAGTCAGAGACAGTTCACTCTGGCACTGCGCCATTGGCAGGGCCAAGCCAATGCCATGGCGTTAGCCAACGGCTCCATCATTATTACAGATGCCATGGTCAACTTAGCAGCTGACACACAAGAGTTAAGTGCAATTTTACTCCATGAAGTAGGGCACGTGAAACATAATCATGTGATGGAGTCTATCGTCAGCTCATCAATCGTTTTTGTTGGCTTAAGCGTGGTTTTCGGCGATATTTCTGCACTGTCAGACATAATATTACAAGGTACAATGACAGGGGTTTCCCAAAGTTATTCCCGACAAGCAGAACTGGAAGCCGATAAGTATGCCGCACAACAACTGACTGCGTTGTATGGCAGCCACGAAGCCATGACCGAGATATTTACCAAGTTAGAAAAACAGCACCAAGACGGCCCGAGCTGGTTAAGCACACACCCAAGCTTTAACGAGCGTATTGAGGAAATATCTAAAAACACACCAATCACTGATTAAACATCAACGGTGCTGTTGATTGCGTGAGTGAAAACCCAATTACGTCATAATATAAGCAAAGGTGGCATCTACATGCTGAGCAAGTAAAGCCTAAATCACAAACCTACCTTGGTCACTTGGTGATCTCTACATCAAAGTACTGCGTTTTAAAAGGCTCATTGCTCAAGGTAAAATGCCACCACTCTTCTTTTAGCCCTTTAAAACCGGAATTTAACATAACTTTAGCCAATAGCATGCGATTTGCGCGTTGCTGTGTATTTACTTTAGTAGAAGAAGGCCATGACAATGGCGAGAAGTAGTCCCAGCTTGTGCCCATATCAAGCTCAACCCCCGAGCGCGCATCAATCAACGTAACATCTAACGTGCTACCTCTTGAATGACCCGATTTAGCAGCAATATAACCTAGTTCAAATAGCGCAGACTTATCGACCTCTGGATAAAACTTCGCTTTATTTTTGGTATCATTTAAATCTTCAGCCCACTTAACAAAGTGATCAACTGCTCGCTGTGGTCGATAGCAATCATATACTTTGAGGCTAAGCCCAAACTGTTGTGCCGATGTTTGTGCCACTTTAAGCGCAGCTACAGCACTTAGAGAGAGTAAACACTTTGGTGCGGAGTACCCATCAATAGCTGTACCGACAAAGTTATCCGTACCAAAATAACGTATATCAGTTACCAGTGACGGAATTGCTTTTTTAACATCATATAGGTCTTTCGCCTGCACAGATAAAGCAATGTAAGATGCACCAAATATCACGCCATACCTAATGAGTTTATTCATAAAAAGGCCCTAAATATAATGTAGTTAAAAACTATCAAAATAATATGAATGAAGTATGGAGTGTATTTTTCATCATGCAAATCAAATACAACCTCCTTATGGCAGTAATAAATGCAGTTTAGGATTAACACAGCCATTAAAACTGAACCGCAGCGGCGCGAGTCGCCTAAAAATCGGAAAAGAGCATTATTACGACCCATATTAACTGCCACTGAGCGAGGTCACTATGTTACGCACGCTAGACCCGCCATTTCGATGAACTTTATACAGTATGATTAAGTTGACCACTATTTGTGTTAAAAAACCACTTTTTGGTCAAAGTCATCAATTTAATTTTTTGAATTAAAATAAAACCATATTTAACAACAGCTTAAAACTTGGCATCATAGTTGCTAAAGTATGAACAAATAAAAGTATAATAATTTTAGGAACAACACGATGATGAAACTACTTACTCCAATATGCGCAGCGTTCATGTTAAGCGGCTGTATTGTCCACGTTGGTGGTTCAGCAGCACATGCAGATCAACACACAGAGCAGCAATTGGTATTAGATGCGGCGCAATTAACCACCTTGAACGCCAACTTAGAAGCAGGTTCATTAACCATCATTGGTTCACCAACAGCGACCGAGATAAAAGTAAATGCTGACATTTATACCTTTAAGAACTCAGAATACACTTTGACCTTAGACAGCTCAGGTGACACCGCCAAATTAGTTGCAAAAACAGCATCTCGTAGCGGTAATGTATGGGTAGTGGGTGGCCAAAGCCCCCGTATTAATCTGGCAATAACAGTGCCTGAAAGTTTAATTTTAGATATTGAAGATGAGTCTGGTGATATCAACATACAGCGTATGAAAAACCAAATTAAGATTGAGGATGGCTCGGGTGATATTACCGTTAATGGTGCTCAACACGTTAGCATTAGCGACGGCTCTGGTGACATTGACATCAATGAAGGTGGAAACATCAATATAGATGATGGCTCTGGAGACATTGAAGTTTATGGTGTACAGACGGTTAATATCACTGATGGTTCAGGCGGCTTATTCATCAAAAATGCGCAAGGAGACATCAATATTGTCGATGACTCTGGCGACTTAACCGTGCGTGATACCCGTGGTGAAATAACCATCGAAGATGGGTCTGGTAGCCTTGAAATTAAAAATGCACTTGGCAACATTAAAATTGATGACGATAGCGGTGACTTATCGATTGCTCACACCAGTAAAAATGTTGATATTGAAGACCACAGTGGCAGTATTTCAATTGAACAAGTATCAGGTAAAGTAACCATAGACGATGGTGCTGGTGATATTTATATTAATGGGGCTGGCAGCCTACATATTGCAGATGCAGGCCCAGGTGATGTCAGTATCGACAATATCAAAGGCAGCGTATCAGGTGATCTTAGCCGCTAACTGCAGCCGATATTTAAGCCGATAATCCAAGCGACCTATCTAGTCATGGGCAAATTGATAATACGTTTGCCCGTGCAATATAACTTTACGTCATACCCTCTCCTTGTTCGATCACATTTAACTAAAACAAACTAACTCACATTCTGAGTTCCTTGAAATTACCCCACGAAACGCTTTACACTAGTCGCCTATTCTTATTTTGGAGTATGCGCCGTCATGAACAACTAAGTCCTGTTATCCGAACTTTTCATTCTTTTTTTGGATCTACAGGGTTAGTGGGCGTAGCTCTATACCTTTCATATTTTCGTGTGGCATCTATGCTGCGCTTAGCACTTTAGCTACCTCACTGCGCCTGTTTTATTTCAGGAGGCAATAGATGCCCATATTTCAAATTCACACTATCAGCTTTAATTTGACTCAAGGTGAGTCGCTTTTTCATAATCTATCTTGGAGTTTAAACGCTTACCGTTCGGCACTTATCGGGCGTAATGGCGTCGGTAAATCAGTACTTGTAAACATCATTCGAGGCAGGCTTTCACCCTCACAAGGCAGTGTAACTTGCCATAAAAATATCGGTTACTTTGCACAGCAACATGATGAAATCGCACCAGACTCAGCAATCAGCATCGCGGCATATTTAGGATTATCATTGCCATTACAGGCACTTGAAGCCATTGCCAATGGCAGCAGTGACCCGCAAGACTTTGCTGCTGTGGGTGACAATTGGCGCTTAGCTGAACAATTAAAAGCGCAACTGTTGGCACTTAATCTTCCAACTGATCACTGGCAACACTGTAATACACTCAGCGGCGGTCAACTTACGCGGTTAAAGCTCTGGCAGCTATTCAGTGCAGATCACTCGGCACTTATTTTGGATGAACCCTCAAACCATTTAGACCTGCAAGCAAAACACTGGCTAATAAATCAAATAGACGCCTTTGATGGGCCAATATTGATTGTTAGCCATGACCCTGTATTACTACAACACATCCCATACATTTGCGAGCTTACGCCCCATGGCATCACGGTGTTTTCAGGTAATTATGACGACTTTACAGCCGCTAAAAAACGTACCACACAAGCGTTAGAGCAACAAATTAGCCAAGTAAAACGTCAGCAACGTAAGCTTCAATTAGAAACTCAAAAAAACCAAGAGAAAGCCCAGCAACGGGCAGCAAAAGGTAAATCGCTGCGCAAGCAAGGTAGCCAAGCAAAAGTGCTATTAGATGCCAAAAAAGACCAAGCGACTGCCAACAGCAAACGCCAAAAAACCAATGTTCAACAACAGCAGGTTAAGTTGTCAGACACTGCCAATACCTTACTGGCTAAACAGATCAAACCCGAGAATACGCATTTTTCTCTACAAACACAGGCGGCTCATAATAAAAAAGCCATCGTACGAGCTCTGCAACTTACCCTACCTTATGGCACACGTGCCGAGATAGATCTTGTCATACATGAAGGAGAAAAGTGGCATATTACTGGGGAAAATGGCGCAGGTAAATCAACGCTTTTTAATATACTACAACAAAAAATATCGGCCATATCAGGTACATTACAGCTTAATTCAGCGGTTTTTTGCCTCGACCAACATTATCAATTACTTGAGCTTAACCGCAGCGTGTTAGACAACTTAAGCGACTTATGCCCGACACTCTCTACCTGCGATGCTCGAACACTGTTGGCTGGCATTGGCTTTAAAGCAGAGCAAGTGTACATAACCGCCGACAAAATAAGTGGTGGTCAAAAAATGAAATTGGCCATGCTCATTGTGAGCCACCAGCCAAATCGGCCCTTACTATTACTCGACGAACCCGATAATCACCTAGACACCGCCAGCAAACAACATTTAGCGGCAGCGCTCTGTGATTACAATGGCGCCTTATTATTAATCAGTCACGACCCCACGTTCATTGAGCAAGTTGGAGTTGATTGTACACTCAACCTATCATTGCACGGTCTATAATTTCTCACCTAATTAGCACGGTGTTAGCGTATTTTTAATCACTGGCACTGTGCTTTATAAAATGAATGAATGCATTCAATGCTGGGTTAGTTAACCTTGCTTGTGCATACACCAATGACACGTCTAAAGGTGGCGTATTAAACTCAGTTAAAATAGGCACCAACTGACCACTGTCTAAAAAAGATTTCATCATAAAACGTGGTAACCTCGCCATACCGTGGCCCTGCGCTGCAAAATATGCCACGGTTTCACCGTTGTTAAGCTCGAGATCCCCCGTGACCGTCACCGTATGAATCTCTCCCCCCTCACAGTAACGCCAGCGCCAAGGTTGACGGTTGGAGGCTTCTATAATACACGGTAATTTGGTCAGATCTTTAGGGTGCACAGGCGTACCATGCTGTTTTAAAAACTGTGGGCTTGCCACCATCAGTACCTCTTGCTGTGCGAACCGCTGTGCTACTAACGTCGAATCAACCAATGCCCCAATACGAATCGCAACATCAACGCCTTCATCGATGACATTGACTTGATCATTTTGCTGTTGCCAACACACTTTTACATGCGGGTAAGCGGCCATAAACCGTGCTATTTTCTCATCAATCATCAGTCCGCGTGCATTTTCTGGTGAGGTTATCTTTAAGCGACCAACGACCTGCTCTTTTCGACTTTGCACGCTGTCTTTGAGCAGCGAAAGTTGACTCAGAATATTCTTAAATTCGATCACAAACCGCTCACCTTCAGCCGTCAGGTGCATAGTGCGTGTGCTACGTAATAACAATTTACAGCCATAGTAAGCTTCTAAGTCCGACACCTGTTTGCTCACCGCCGAGGTAGCTAAATTAAGCTTGCCCGATGCACCGCTAAAGCTGTGTGCTTCAACCACGGTTAAAAAAATCCGAATCGCTTTTATTAAATCTATTGTTCTTTGCAACAGAAAGGTCCTTTCTCGATTTACTGCTACTTAAATTATGCGCTTCACGCTACCCTTTGTACATCTAAATGAAACAGTTAAACCCCAAGGATACGATTTGAAAACCCTGAATGCTTATTTTTGCATAAGTCTGTGTGCTACCGCTTTTACTGTCCACGCATCTGACGCTCATACCGTCATTAGTAAACTCAAACATCATTATGCATTTGCACAAAATCTCGATAAGCTCGCTATAAGCTACACCAGTCAAAGTGAAACGCGCTTTCAAAGTAACGACTTTCGTACTCCTTTTACCATCCATAGTCGCTATGACATACAACTAGACACCACAAAACAGCAGTTCTTTTTCCATGATCAACACGTTTTTCCTGGTAACTATATCTTCGATGAGAAAATCGTCCACCAACAAGGAAAAACGATTTTATACGACGTGAATGGCTTCACCAAAGGAAAGCAATTGCGCTTTATCGACTACTCTTTGCAAGACTTAAAAGAAGATATGAGCATAGAAATCGACTTTTTGGCCGCCTATGCCTTTTTGCATGATGGCACCGAGAAAACAGCGCAGTTTAACCATGCTAATAACTGGGTCGAGTTAACTCAGCGTGATGATGAAGAAGAACAAATCACTTATCGCTTCACGCTAAGCCCCATTAATTTGTCTTCTATCAGTTATAAAAACTCTGCTAGTTCAACCGTATTTAGCGCCCCCCAACACAGCCATAACTTTACCTTCGCAAGCGCTGTACAGCATATTGAAAACAACACTTTACAAGAAACCGTTCACGTTACTCGGGTCGCGCCTATTACGCACATACACCCTGAACTATTAGAAGTGCCACAAGGTTATGGACCGTTCATAGACGACCAAGAAAAAAACTTACAATGGGCTCAAATTGCCCCCACATTATATTTAATCAATTACGTCGCTGGAAATCGCCACGTACTTGTACAAGAACACTCTGATGGCTTGACGGTATTTGGTGCGCCCAGTTCGCGTGAAGTCTCTGAACAAGTGATCGCGCTAATACAAAAAAAGCTACCTCAAAAACCTATATCGCAAGTTTATATAACACATGGACATAGTGATCATATGGGCGGGTTAGCAGCCTATGGTGAGCGCGGTATAACCCTTGTCGTTGACCCACACAGTATTGCAGCGATTAAAGCGTATCCAAAGTTCAGTCAATATGCAGCGAATTGGCGCTTTAAAACACTAACACATGGACAAACACTAGATGGGGTAAAATATTATTTACCAGAAAACTCCCATGCTCATGGACAAAGCTTTGCCTATTTCATCGATAGCCAAATTATTTATCAGGGGGACTTTTTAGAGATCCCCTTTGATAATACTCTACCAACCCATATGGCAGATGTTGAAAAAGAGTTTATTGAGTTCTTAAAATCAGAAAAAATTGTGTATAACCGAATTGTTGCACACCACCGAAACAACAATATCAGCCCTGAGGTTGTTGATGCCTATTATCAGGCGCATCATGGCAAGGTCGCGATAAAATAAGTCAATCACACGCTAGGTACTGTAGGTAAAATTGCATTTAAGGTGAGCAGGCATATAAAGCACAAAAAACTGGCTCTGTTTTTTTATTGACTTAGATGACTTTAAAACCGTCAATGATAGTTTAGGCTATTAAACAAGGGGGGACGCTTTATTAATAATAACGACACAAAAAATACAAGAAAGCATCAGCGCGAGTGATTTATTGGCCCACCTAGGGGCCTCACGCCTATCACTCACGACAGTGACTACTTAGAGATGGCACATCGCATCTTGCAAAAAGTTGACATCAACTACAGCGCGGACAATAAAAATGCCACCCGACTAAATATGTCATTACAACCCATGCAGATCCAATTGCAATACCCGTAAAGTGGAAATGTGTAAAGGGGCTTTACAACACGCTATTTTTGATTTTCCAAACACCCTTAGCCTATATTATTACATGCTACTTAGAGTCTCTTGGTGTTTACAACAATAAACATATGATAATCATACGCCTCGTGATGGGCATTATAAAAGTTGATTTCATCTATTAAGCATTTTAACGCATCTGAGTTTGCCATCTCTGGGAGTAAAGTATTTATTCGCTGCTGCAATGGCTGGTAATAGTTATTCCATGCAGATCCTCCGAGGCTAAAATCAGCCACTAATTCATAGCCTGCTTCACTCACCTGTAAGCGGCGAGTATCTAATGTTTGCATATCTGGGTAAGCCTGCTCCCAATACGTTGCTACCTCCTCACTAACACTTTGAGTATTAAACACTAAATCACTAAAGACGAGTACACCATTGGCGGTTAAAAGCGCCTTCCAAGATTTTAGCGCCTGCTCGACTCCCATAATATAGGCTGCACCTTCAGACCAGATCAGATCAAATGTTTTGTTATGAAAAGGTAACTGTTCCATACTCCCACAAATGGTGTATACAGTGGCCGTTTTTGACAAAGACATCACTTCATTCGACAAAAACGTCAATGCCGACTTATTTGTGTCAATCGCTGTAATGCTGGCATCCAAATTTTGCGCCAAAATACAGGTCGAAGCGCCCTTACCACAGCCAATATCTAGTACTGTTCTTGGCGTATTCGGCACCTTAGATAAGGCCTTTAAAGTGTCATTATGACTCCCCGGCCCCCAGCGTAATAACTCATCAAATATCAAATTAAAGTCATTCATATATTGATCATGATGGGTCATCGCTTTTGATAACCACTTAATTTGAATCGCTTCTTGTGCATTAAACCCTTGTGCATTTAGCCATTGCATGTAAGCACTTGGTGCATTTTTTATCGCCATTTCATGCCATGGTTTTTCATTACTAACTAAGCTTGCGAGTAAATGACGAGACTGCTGTTTACTTGCAATCTCTTCATCTAATTTCACTAAGCGATTTGCCAATAAATCTCTATCTAATTTACTGTCTAACGTCATCTTGCACTCCATCAAAGAGAGACCGCCTTGATGGAGCTGTTGGATAAGCTTAATACGCTGAACATCAGTTTCACTGTAAATACGGTATCCGTTATCAGCTCGGCGCCCTTCGATCAGGCCTAATTTTTCATAGTACAGTAAGGCAGTGCGTGACATGCTTACCTTAGTCGCGAGCTCAGAAATACGATACACAGTTCACCTCTTATTTTATGATGAAACGCTGCTAACTTTTCACAGTAAATGCTTCATGATAGGTTACTTTCCCTACTGCTAATGAGTGTGAGAATGCCAACACCGTAAAATATTCAGCGGGCACGCCGTCTAACGCCAAACGAGTATCTGATTTAAAACCAAAGCGCGCATAATAACCAGGTTCTCCAAGCACCACACACCCATTTGCTGATAACGCTTTGAGTATATCTAACCCCTCACGGATCAACTCAGAGCCAACCCCCTGCCCTTGAAATTCAGGAAGCACCGATACTGGGCCAAGTCCAAACCAGTTTTCACTGCCATCGGAAATACTGACAGGAGAAATAGCCACATGCCCAATAACATTACCCGCTTGCTCAGCCACCAGCGACACAGTTAACGCCCCCGCTTTACGTAAAGCTTCTACAATAAAATGCTCAGTACCATCACTGTGCGCTGCATTCATAAACGCATACCGTGTAACTGCTTCAATAGATTGTACGTCGGTTGTTTTTTCACGTCGAATAATGCCCATATATAATTCCCCTTATAAACACGTGTTGTTTAGTCAAAATACAGCGCATTTAACATGCCTACTGCAATGAATAAAGCTGACTCTAAACTATAAAGGTCAACAAGTATTACTTATAAGATGCGACACTCCCCGATGGATCTCATGCTGAAAATATCACAGATATGCGCTGCGCTTTTAATTGGCACATATTGACAACTTAGTGGCGCTAATCGCTAAAGCTTGGCACCTTTTACTTCGTTACAATGTACTCACACACTCAAACATAGAGACTTATTATGACTTCATCAAATACTGCACTTATCACAGGGGCATCAAGTGGCATTGGGCTTGAGCTGGCGCATGTTCATGCAAAACAAGGAGGTGACTTAGTCGTGGTTGCGCGTTCAATTGACAAATTAGTGGCGCTTAAAGAAGAGCTTGAAAATACATATGCCATAAACGTATTAGTGGTTGCCGTTGACTTATCACAGCCCGATGCAGCCAAACGCGTCTATGACCAAACTGAGCTGAATAATATTGAGATAGAGGTATTAATCAATAATGCAGGATTTGGTGGCCATGGTGAATTTCATCAACGAGATATCAATGCCGACAAAGCCATGATCCAAGTTAATATCACCACACTCACAGAACTGACCCATTATTACTTAAAAGGGATGGTCGCAAGAAACAGCGGCAAAATTCTCAATGTGTCATCTACCGCTTCATTTATGCCAGGGCCGTTACAATCAGTATATTACGCGACTAAAGCGTACGTTACCTCATTTACCCAAGCCATTGCGCAAGAGCTTGAAGCATACAACGTAACCGCAACGGCGTTATGCCCAGGTGCTGTCGCCACGGACTTTGTTAAAGCTGGTGACTTAGACGGTGTTGGGGTATGGGATAACGCAAAAACGGCGCAATCAGTGGCTCAAGTAGGCTATCGGGCTATGCAAAACGGTGAACTTGTGGCTTTTAATGAGTCTGGGTTAAAATTCTTAGTGAATTGGATCACCCCTTTGCTCCCGAGAAAACTGGTATTAAAATTATCTCGTCAAGCAATGGAAAAAACCGCAGGGTAATATAGCGATGAAATCTACAACGAAATTTTCAATATCGCCAAAATGGCAAATATTCATGACCGATATCGGTATTGACCCACTAGACGTGTTGAAATGCGCCCATTTACCCAGTGATTTGTTTGCACGTAATGATTACACCTTATCGGCTCCTGACTATTTTTCGTTGTGGCGTGGCTTAGAAATAGCTGGCAAAAATAAGCAAGTGCCGCTTCTACTGGCTGAACATATGTCTGCCGAAGCATTCGACCCGCCTATTTTTGCCAGTTTATGTAGTCCTAATTTTTTAGTCGCAATGCAACGCTTAAGTACGTATAAGCCGTTAATTGGCCCAATGCGACTGGATGTACAAACACTACCTGAGCACCTTTTACTCACCGTAGAATGTTACGGTAACACTGAACCACTGCCTAATATGCTGAGTTTATGTGAAGCAATATTTTTTGTGAGGCTTGCCCAAATTGGCACCCGAGAAGCGATCACACCGAGCCATGTAATCCTTCCAGAGCTTCCCAAAGACATCACGCCATATCGCGCATTCTTTCAGTGTGATATCACACAAGGCGCGCAAATGAGCATTCAGTTTAATCTAACAGATGCATTGCGGCCCTTTTTAACCTCCAGCGGCGCCATGTGGGACTTTTTTGAAGACAAACTCAACCGCAAACTGAACGAGTTGAGTGCCACTGCATCTACTTATCAACGCGTTAGAGCCGTGCTGTTAGAGACATTGCCCAGTGGTGAATCTCACATTGAAGCCATTGCTAAACAGCTGGCAATGAGCAAGCGGACTTTGCAGCGTAAACTGGCCAACGAACAACGTTCTTTTCAAGATGTATTGCTGAGTGTCAGAACCGAACTGGCAAAGCATTATCTGGCAAAGTCACAGATCTCTTTAGCGGAAATTTCGTTCTTACTGGGCTTTAAAGAGTCAAGTTCCTTTAACCGCGCCTTTCATGAATGGTGTGGCCTGACACCAGGCCAATTTAGGCAATCTCACACTTCTCTGGCAACACTGTAGCTGTTGTTGTCCTGGCATTATTAACCAAGGCCTTTTATTAACATTGTATGGCCGATGAGCAGCTGCCAAATATCGTCAACTTCACCATGACACTGCAGAACAAAGTGCTAAAAAAGCCAAAGTGATTAAAAAAGCCAAAAATCTACGCACAACTAACTCTGCGGTGCTAATGTAATTATTATTAACATGATAATGTCATGAGGCGTGAGTGCTAGAGAATTTAAACATTACAAAAAAGTTCCCATTTGTCATGATAAGTTTTGCTCTTTTGTCGGCTTTAGTAACGGGTATTATCGCTTATACAAATACCTCAGAAGAGCTAAAAACAGCCGCGCAAGACAAGCTTTTTTCACTCCTCGAGTCACGAAAAGCGACATTGCATTACTATTTTTCTAATGTCACCAATGATGTGGTTTTCCATGCCCAAAGCTCGACTATTCGAAATGCGCTATCAGCGTTTACTGGTGCATGGGCTGAGCTGGGTAGCTCGCCCACAGAGCAATTGCAAAGTATCTACGTAGAAAAGAACCCATACGCTGACGGCCAAAAGCGTGCCTTTTTGTCTACCAATAACCTGACCCGTTATGATCGAGTACATAAACAATATCACCCCGAATTTTTAAATTTAACCACCCTAAACCAGTACCACGATTTATTTCTTTTTGATACGCAGGGTAACCTCGTTTATACCGTCGCCAAAGAGCATGATTTCGCTACCAATGTTTTAACTGGTGAATGGGCCACTACCCATCTAGCCAGTCTTTATACCAACATAATGAGCAGTAACCAGCCAAGTAACGTCCTATTTGAAGATTTTCAATCTTACCTACCCAGTAACGGAGATCCCGCGGGGTTTATTGGTACTCTAGTCACCAACATGCATGATGTGGTCATTGGGGTACTGATTTTACAAATGCCCATAGAACCGCTCAACGCAGTAATGCAAGTAACTGCCGGTATGGGAGAATCTGGTGAAACTTATATCGTGGGCCCAGATAGGCTAATGCGCAGTGATTCACGTTTTTTTGCAGGAGAAAGCATTTTAAAAACGAAAGTCGATACGCCGTCAGTAAACATGGCATTCGATGGGAACTCAGGTGTTCATATAATTACTGACTACAGAGGTATCTCTGTGTATTCGGCCTACGCGCCATTTAACTTTGCACAACTGCGTTGGGTCATCGCAGCTGAAGTCGATGAGCATGAAATAATGCAGCCCATTTATAATATGAACTACTTTTTCTTTATTAGTACCTGCATTGTTATTAGTGTGATCTTACTCTTTGGCTATCTGCTCTCTGCCAACATCGCTCGGCCCATCGTGAATATGACTCATATAATGAATCAGTTGGCTGATAATAACTTAGCAGTAAATATTGGTGTTGCTGAACGCCAAGATGAAGTTGGCTATATGGCCAAAGCGCTTAATATTTTTAAGAAAAACGCCATAGAAAGAGACAAACTCCAACAACAATTGGTGTATCTGGCTAACCACGACCCCTTAACCGGTTTGCCATCGCGTCAACACGGTACTCGCCATTTATCAGAAATGGTTGCTCAATGTGATCTACAGCAGACGAAACTCGCCCTACTCTTTATTGATTTAGATGGTTTTAAAACCGTCAATGACACCTTAGGCCACACTGAGGGAGATGCATTACTAAAAAAAGCAGCGCACAAGCTACAAGAAAGTGTTAGAACCCATGATCTTGTAGCTCGACTGGGCGGAGATGAATTTGTTGTGGTGTTAAGCCCCATTACAACAGACAATGACTATATAGATATCAGTCATCGAATTTTGCAAAAAATAGATTTTAATTACAGTACAGATAACAAAACAGCGCATGTAACCGCGAGTATTGGTATAGCTGTTTATCCGGATGATGCCCATTCAGCACAAGACTTAATTCGGGTGGCTGATTTAGCCATGTATCAAGCGAAAGGTTCGGGGAAAAACAAAGCCAAAAGATCTGCAAACAATCTATGAGCAGGCGTAACGCCATAGACGAACCTGCTTTTATTTATACCACTGTTGCATGGTGTTATCGCGTTCTTTTAAATAAATGTACCATGCAGCCCCAGCGGTAAATAATAAGGTAAATTGGCATAAGCCAGTGGCCCATCGGGTATACGCTCAGCATCAAATACGGCCAGTCCTGTCGCGCCTTCAACAAAATTAATATAGCTGTGTATTAAATACCCCTGACCTTCACGCGTGGCATTGTCTTTGGCAACAAACAATGGCTCTTCCACCATAGTATTAAGGCCAAAGTCAAAACTCTCCAACGTATCTGTTCGCTGACTATACCGCCCTACTGCATTAAACTGTGAGCGAGCACTTTGTTTGCCCGTGGTTACGCCCGTTTGCCACTCGCTTTGCTGCTGGCTAAATCGTGCATCAAACATCGGGAACTCCATATCGCAGTTACTGCGTACTAATCGCGCTTGGCGTTTTGTTAAATCGATGACAATTTGGCTGGCGTTGGCTTTTTTGTTACTTGGCTTTTCACCAAGCAAGTCGGCCATTCCGGTATGATAGACATACGCATCATCATACCAGCAAGTATTCAGCACTAAGTTATTGCCTTGCTGCCAGCTATTGCCAAAATGAAAAATAAAGCCCGGCTCAAAAGGAATGCGATGCGCCGCTGTCAGCGTATTCTTATCAATCACCAATAACTCACCGCCGAGATGTGGCTGCCACTTAAAAGACTCAACATAAACATCCGATAACCGGTCTAAAACCAAAGGTGACAAATAAAACACCAAATATTTATCGGTAATAGCAAAGTCATGAATATAACTACTTTGCGACAATTCAATCAATTTAAACTCTCGTAGCACGCCATTCGCCTGTAAATGGTAGAGCACCATGGTGGGCTTTCCGGCATAAGAAATATTACCAAAATTCCAAATACTGCCATCACGATCATGATGTGGATGAGCAGAAAACGGCACGCCATCAAGGGCATCGTTAAATTTAACTTGCCCGAGTGTATCGAGTGACGCCCGATCAACACGGTACGGTGAGGCCGCTTCCCACATAGCCCAAAGTTCGCCTTGGATTGGTAGCAGAGCCGTATTTGCTTGGCTGACACTTTGTGCACTGGTGGGTAATGCGGCACCGTCAAATCGCGTCCCTGTACCTGAATATACAAACTTATCAGCAGCGCTTTCTTCTATAAATTTATGCGTGCGGACAAATTTGCCCTTGTGAGTCATGCCTTGTTGCGATAACGAGAAGTGGTTAACCATGCCATCGCCATCGAAAAAATGCTGATACCGCTCATTACCACGGGCGCGTTGTGCAGGGCCATTACGATATAAATCATGACCAACTAGCTGCTCTGGCAACTTGCCATGCCATGGTTGAAAATGTGCAGGTATATCCTTGTTTACCCCTTCATAACATCGTAAACGGTTATTGGTATTAAGCGCAGCCTGGAACTTTTTTGCATAAGGGCTCAAAGTGTCCTGAGTATTGTTTGATAGAACCGAAGACGCCAAACTTGACGCGCTAAACCCCATTGCTGACGACGCAACAGTTGAAGCTAGCGTTGATGAGACTGCGGTACTTAAAAATTGACGACGGTTCATGGTTTTCTCCTGTTTGGCAATAAGCAAATAAATTAACGTAGTTCAATATCAGTGCTGATACTTGTGTCGTTAACATTGACTGCTAGTTGCGTAAACTTAGGCGGCCCCATCAAACGCGGGTTATTACTAAATCCATACGGTTCGTTTGGGATCCCCATGAGGTTACGACCTAACTTCCCATCACCATTAAGGTCTTGATATACCATTACAGCGTACTGACCTGGGTCTAAATCGGCCACTGAAAAAGTGACACTCTCACTGTTTGATTTTTGCTCAAGCACTTCAAATGCTTGATATTTTTTCATTCCCTGTGCAGAATTATAGATTGCAACCTTAAGGGTTCCCTGATTTACTCTGACCTTCTGTAAATTTATATTAAGCTGCGCAGCCTGAGCTGAAAGTGCCATACTAGTTAATACAATTGCAGTGGTTGTGAAACGCGTTAAATTTTTCATATTCTTCCTGTTAGTTATTCTTTGCTGTTGATGGAATGTACTTTAACGAATTGATAAACCACGTACCTGTTGCATATGTCATAAACACACCGTGACAAATGTCATGATGTGTTTAATTGCCAAAAGTAAGCATTCATATTTGACCCTTATTTGGCTGATAGAATTTTAGATGATGCAATAATTGGCATTTGACACTGATAGCTTATACTTTGATGATCCCGAGCAGGGTAATAACTATGAAGAGAAAACCAGTGCATATTCGCTCTTTTGCATGGATGAAAAGCCACTATGTAAATATTGTTCTAACAGCGATGCTTAAGTTAACACTGGCCATTGGTGCATTTGGCTACGCCTCTGCCAGCCCCTTGGTACATTACCCCTTTAGCCAACCTGTATTTCAAAACATTGATGACGAAGAACAAATTATCAATGGGGTGATCACCTCAGGGCTTGTCAGTCAAAATGGCGTGCTGTGGCTCACCACTCAAAGTGGCTTAGTTGAATACGACGGCTATCACTTTAGTCGTTATAAACATAACAAAGATGATATTAACAGCCTGCCAGGTATGTACATTTTTAGTATTGCTGAGCAGAAAAGTGGCTTAATTTGGTTGGCAACACGCAGCAATGGACTTGCCAGTTTAAACCCCAAAAATGGAAAAATAACCCGCTTTAATACCACCACCGTACCAGCAAAACTTGTCAGTAATTCACTGCGTAGTGTATTTGTCGATTCGCAGCAATCAATCTGGGTTGGGCACGATAAAGGCGTTAATAAGCTCGATGCCACAGGGCAAACCAGCCAACAATACCCCTTGCCTCAAAACCTAAAAGGGGTTACCTACAGCATTTTTGAGCCCAGCCCTAACGTGATCTGGATTGCCGGTACTTATGGTATTGTTGAAATTAAAAATAACATAGCCCAGCCCATAGATGCCGTTGCTCATTTAAATGTCAGAGATATTATTTCAGATGATCAAGGCAATTTTTGGATAAGCACCCATCGCGGTATGTGGATCTGGGATGGTAAAACACAAGTTACAGCGCCTAAGAACATACCTCCCGCAGCTCAAAAGTCGTATTTTAGAAATGCCGTGCTGGCTGAAGATGGGCATATATGGGCCTCAAACTATGGCAAAGGCATTTGGTTATTTGACGCTAAATCACAGACGTTTTTACGCCAATTTGTACACGATCCTTCTAATATTTCTAGCCTCACATTTAACGACGTAGGTAAAATAATAAAGGGGCCTGACGACTCTTTATGGGTGGGTAGCTGGGGAGGAGGATTGCAACGCTTAGACTTAAATGGCACAGGTCATTTTGCCCATATTCGCCACTCATTGATAACCGATGTAGGACTGAGTAACGGTAATATTCGCGCAGTCGCCACCCTTGATAACGGATACTGGGTATTTGGCAGTAAAAATGGTGGGATTGACGTATTTGACCCAAGTATGGGCAAAATTGCTCATATTTCTCATACAAGCACAGGGGAAGCACTGACCAGTGTAATTTCATTAACACAGGATAGCAGCGGCAGAGTATGGGCAGGTACTCATGCTCAAGGGCTCATGCTGCTTGATATACCCAATAACGTTGCGATACCCAAAAAAATAGAGGGGCTGCAATCGGTGTCACTGTTTCGCTTACTTGCCATGAGCGATGGTCGTATTGCCGTGGGAGCCAACCGAGGCGCATGTGTAATTGACGCCAACCTCACCCGCTGTGATTTTATAAATAAACCCGACAACCAACCCTTACTTGATAGCATTACCAATTTATATGAAGACAAGTTTGGTAATTTATGGGTAGCGTGTCATCTCGGTCTCTTTAGATTCAAACCCAATGCCACATTATTTGAGCAGTTTAGCGCTCACAATAGCAATATTAGTAATAACTACGTATTGGGTATGATCACCAATAAAAAAGAGGGGCTCTATGTGGTCACCTCGACTGGCTTTGATGAAATACTCGACGCCAACGCAGATACCCCGCAGTTTTTAGACAGACAACACGATATGAAATTAGGGGGAGCCAAGCCCGGGGGCAATGCACTCATGGATGAAAGCGGCAGGCTATGGAGTGGCGCAACCATTTTAGAATTTGATAAACAACAATTACACCAATATGGTGCCGATGAAGGGTCAAATATCGGCACTGCTTGGCTTGGCTCATTTGCGCAAAGCAACCACAGCGCCATGCTTTTTGGGGGCACCCGCGGCGTACTTATTGTTGAGCCCAATGACTATATGCCCCCCGATCATAAAAGTGAAATCGTCATTCGTAAATGGCTGCAAGGCGGTAAAACGGTCACCGTTCCCACTAATACAGTGCCGATACTTGAGTCAAATGGCCGTGCTTTTAGCGCGCAAATTGCAGCCATTGACTTAGTGTACTCTAAACACATTACCTATGAATATCGGCTCGACGGATTAGACACTGATTGGCATACACTGGATGAGAATAGCCGTTGGATCAGCTATACAAATTTAACCCCCGGCCGCTACCAGCTAGAGGTGCGCGCCAAGTATAATATTGTCACCGGTCACATTGCACCATTAACACTGCCTATTCGCGTGATGCCTGCTTTTTGGCAAACACAGTGGTTCAAGCTGCTCGTTGCGCTGAGCATCATTTTATTGATCAGTGCACTATTTAAATGGCGTATCGACATAGTAAAGGCCCGAGCCAAATACCTAGAAACATTAGTCGGGCAACGCACCCAAGAATTAGCCGCAATCAATAAAATAGGTCGCCAATTTACCAGTCACCTCACTTTAGATGAGGTCTTTCACGATATATATGAACATATGGCTGGCATTGCCTGTGCCGACACCTTTGGCATAGGCTTAATTGATTCTGACCGCGAACACTTAATATTTGAATTTGCGACAGAGCAAGGCGTACGCTTTGATACCTACAAGCGTTCATTGGATAACCGTGGGCAGCTTGCCGTGCATTGCGCCATAAAAAACCAAAGTATTTTAATTAGTAACTATGATCAGCAATTTGACTTGTATCACCCAAATCCAGACTCTGCCAAGCACACCCTGAGCAATGGTGAAACAGGCGCGCAAGCGGTCTCAATGATTTATGTGCCTATGAGTATACAAAAACAAGTGATTGGCGTTATTGGCATGCAAAGTTTCAGAGAAAACAGTTATTCTAAAAACGACATCACCATACTTGAAACACTCGCCTCGTACGCGGCAATTGCGTTAGCAAACGCCAAATCTCATCAAAACTTAATAGAAGTACACGAACAATTAAAAGTCAGTGTAGATCAACTCAAAGCCACCCAAGAAAAGCTCGTTATGCAAGAGAAAATGGCCAGCCTCGGCCATCTTGTTGCTGGTGTGGCGCATCAGGTAAATACCCCTCTGGGTATTTCAATGACAGCACTTTCAACGCTAGATGAGAGCTTTAAAGCCCTCGAAGATGACTTTAACAATAATCAATTAAAGCGCCAGACATTAGAAGGGTTTATCGACCGTTATCAGCAAGCCCATGCGTTAATGACCCCTAACTTGCATAAAACCGCCGAGTTGATCCAACAATTTAAGCAAGTCGCCGCCAGTAGCAGCGACACACAGGTCTCACATATCGATTTACCTGAACTGTGTAAACAAGTCATTGCGGTGGCCGCAACGCAAGCCACATTGCAAAATGTAACACTGTGTTTAGACACACAAACACCGCTAGTAATATATGCAAATACCAACTCTTTAAATCAAGTCTTGCTGATTTTAATTAATAACGCGCTACAACACGCCTTTAAAGGCCAAACAATCAAAGAAGTGCGCTTAAGCTATTACATTAGCGACCAACGCCTTATTATTCGTTGCCAAGACAATGGCCAAGGTATTTCACCAGAACGTATCGATAAAATATTTGATCCCTTTTTCACCACATCCATAGAGAATGGGGCAATTGGCCTTGGCTTAAGCATTGCCTACAACATTGTGCATCAACACTTTAACGGCACCATAAAATGTTTTAGTGAGCTTAATAGAGGGACCTTAGTCGAAGTCACATTGCCAACCGACACCTTATTGCAAAAGCCAGCATCATGAGCTGGCGCCATCATTTGATAGAAAATAATTCATACAAAATACTGTGACGGCTGCGTACTTATATGCTATTTAAATAAGCGTTAAATGGCGTGTTCACCGTGCTTATAAAAAGCGCGGTCAATGCTCAATAAAACAGCTCATGCAAAGGGTTTGCACAATGAAAAGAATGACACAAAGACGAAGACACATTTGGTTTTTTATGTATTCTCAACAGCACCGTTGCCCTACTCACTCCAAGGTTAATGCCAGCACCGAGACCGAACACGGCACCACAACGCAAAAAGTAGCCAGTGATATAAAAAAGCATCATGCAGATCCCACTAAAGCAGCAGACCGCTCGACCTCAAAGCAAACACGGCACATATCCGCTGCAAAGTACTATTGTGATGAAATAGCGTGATGAAATAGCATGTTCAGAAACAGGGCACTCCAAACAGCGCTCTTTGCTAAAAGTAACCTTATTAAGCGCTCACATGAAAGCGACCACCACCACCACCATATTGATAGCTCTCTAAAGTATTTATCAACGTTTTTGAAAATTGTATTTGCGTGCTCGGCGCGCCATTTTGCATCTGGGTTTGCAAGCGCTCTTTTTGCAGTGCGATCACATCAACCTTGGTGTTCTCTGCCGATTGTAGCTGCGCCAAAGACACCTCCCCACTTGCCTGATTTAAGCCATTTTTTGTTGCCCCATAATTCAGAGACAACGCCGCGTGCTGACCTAAAGACAACGTTCCGTCTTCATATAAAGCGTGTGACGCAGAAGACAGCTCTTTCAGTGTCATATTAGAAAAGTCATACTGTTGCTGGCCCACCTTTTCCGCAGCTTTTGCCTCAAGCGGCGCACTCTTTCCGCTTTTTTGCGTATCAGGTGCTGCAGGTGATTTAACTTGATAGTGAGCATAATCATAAGCTTGGTTAGCGATTTTCATTTTACATATCCTTTGCAAAGCATCTGCATTAAATATAGGCAAAACGCATACCGTAACTCACTAAAACAATGGATTCTGACCTACGTCAGAAAGACGAGTTGTTTGGCACCTTACTCGTTGGCGGGGCTTTATGCCACGCTTATTTCTCAGTAGATTCTGACCTGCGTCAGAAAGACGAGTTGTTTGGAACCTTGCTCGTTGGCGGGGCTTTATGCCGCGCTTATCTCTCAGTAGATTCTGACCTGCGTCAGAAAGACGAACTGTGCTTCATGCCGCGTACATATCCGCCGCAACCACCCTTCGTCTCCCTGAACTCGTTTCAGGGTCCAAAAAGCATCCAATATAGCGTTTTAAATCCGTCCATGGAGCTGAGTTACATCGGTCGTTAACTGCATGGATGCAGGTACTTAGCCCGCAACCACCCTTCGTCTCCCTGAACTCGTTTCAGGGTCCAAAAAGCATCCAATATAGCGTGAATAATCCGCCCATGGAGCTGGATTACATCGGTCGTTGCCTGCATGGATGCAAGTACTTAGGTCCGCCGCAACCACCCTTCGTCTCCCTGAACTCGTTTCAGGGTCCAAAAAGCATCCAATATAGCGTGAATAATCCGCCCATGGAGCTGGATTACATCGGTCGTTGCCTGCATGGATGCAGGTACTTAACTCGTTGGCGGGGCTTTATGCCGCGCGCCACAATGCAACCCCCCTTCGTCTCCCTGAACTCGTTTCAGGGTCCATAAAGCATCCAATATAGCGTGAATAATCCGCCCATGGAGCTGGATTACATCGGTCGTTAACTGCATGGATGCAGGTAATTAGCTCGTTGGCGGGGCTTTATGCCGCGCTTAGTACGCATCGGTCATCCATGACCTCACTTCTTCGCGCTGCGAAACTTCGTTTCGGTCACTCATCACCTAAGCTGCCTGTGCGGCAGTGAACACAAGGTAAGAGTTTATCGAAATTTAAACAATTTTCTAAGCTGCCTGTGCGGCAGTGAACTAGAGCGGATATCGACTGTATAGCAACCCTTATTTCTAAGCTGCCTGTGCGGCAGTGAACCGATTGATAAAGGAATTGTGAGCAATTGACCTTTTCTAAGCTGCCTGTGCGGCAGTGAACGTAAAAATACAAGATACGGTCGCAGAGGCTAATTTCTAAGCTGCCTGTGCGGCAGTGGACCGAACATATATTTAGGCTGGTGTTAAATGGGCTTTCTAAGCTGCCTATGCGGCAGTGAACAAAGGCCGAATGAAGCTAGATTTTTGAAGTTATTTCTAAGCTGCCTGTGCGGCAGTGAACAAATAGTAACCATAACTGCAAGTCCTATTTTATTTCTAAGCTGCCTGTGCGGCAGTGAACGAACTTCTACCATCTCGCCATTGTCCCCAAATTTTCTAAGCTGCCTGTGCGGCAGTGAACTATTAGGTGAAGTGGCCGCAAACGACCCCATTTTTCTAAGCTGCCTGTGCGGCAGTGAACATAATCGAAGAGCTAGCAAAGCTTGCTGATACTTTCTAAGCTGCCTGTGCGGCAGTGAACCTCTGCTTCACCAACCCAATCGTAATCAGAGCTTTCTAAGCTGCCTGTGCGGCAGTGAACTTCTGTGATCTCGTTATCACCCTGCTTAATTGTTTCTAAGCTGCCTGTGCGGCAGTGAACTTTTAGCCGGGTATACCGGCGCATATTTGCGCTTTCTAAGCTGCCTGTGCGGCAGTGAACACAATGTATTATCGACATACGCAAGCCAGAAATTTCTAAGCTGCCTGTGCGGCAGTGAACGAGGGTTGATTGACGGGGCTTGGTGGTGTGTATTTCTAAGCTGCCTGTGCGGCAGTGAACCAATACTCGTATTCACCCTCAAATATTCTGCATTTCTAAGCTGCCTGTGCGGCAGTGAACAATTGAACGTAAAGCGCGTACATTGCTAAGCACTTTCTAAGCTGCCTGTGCGGCAGTGAACAGGGTTAGCATGTAGTTATGTGCGCCTAGAATTTTCTAAGCTGCCTGTGCGGCAGTGAACGCGCCAGCAAGCAGTGATAGCAATTGCGTATTTTTCTAAGCTGCCTGTGCGGCAGTGAACTGGTTGGGCTGGGTAATGTGCTGTCTGGTATGTTTCTAAGCTGCCTGTGCGGCAGTGAACTTGAGTACCACCGCGCAATTTTGTTCAAGCGTTTTCTAAGCTGCCTGTGCGGCAGTGAACCTCTGTTGTTCTGTTACCACAACCGCGCTCGCTTTCTAAGCTGCCTGTGCGGCAGTGAACCATGTAGTTATGTGCGCCTAGAGTGGCTAATTTTTCTAAGCTGCCTGTGCGGCAGTGAACTTTTATGCTGTGCAAGTAAGGCGATGCAGCAATTTCTAAGCTGCCTGTGCGGCAGTGAACCACTTCGCATTGTTTGGAATGTTGCAAGGTCATTTCTAAGCTGCCTGTGCGGCAGTGAACTCAGGTGGTGGTATAAGCCCTGATGCTGCTAATTTCTAAGCTGCCTGTGCGGCAGTGAACGTCGTATATTTTCATAGCCCATAATTGCGACTTTTCTAAGCTGCCTGTGCGGCAGTGAACGTATTTATAAAACCGTAGGTTAGTGAAGTCTTTTTCTAAGCTGCCTGTGCGGCAGTGAACAATAGATTATCATCATAAAAATAAGTTACAACAAGTCGTTACGGCTAAAATACCATTTTAACCATATAAATAACGACCAATTGTAACTTACTGTTTTATAGTTACTTTTTAAAGAGCGAAAAATAAAGGGTTTTTAAAGGGTATTATTACCCTTCAAACCAAGGCACTGCCGATTGCTCCTCTTCAGAACGTCGGCTTAAGCCATGACATGTAAATAAACCTATTTGATTAAGTGGTTGTGTGACAATTTCGCATTCAATAAACAACAAAAACTTTTTTCGATCTTCTGCACTGAGTAATTTATCAGATGAAAGACTACGTAAGTTGATATAAGGTAAAGTTGAACGCTCTTCAAGCTTTGTTATAGATACCATTAAACGTTCTTTAACTTTTGCCAAATCAAAACCATTTTTGGCGGCAATTTTTGCTGCTCGCGAATCTATTTCTTTTATTAGTTTTGCCGGTGACTTAAAGTTCTTACGCTTAAAGTAGGCATACTCTGTCACATCATTAGGTACTTCTTTTATAGCCTTGATATGGACATAATCATCTAAACGATTTAACCACTGTGCTATCTTTAGGCCATCTAATTTCTCATATGTTTGTGCGAACATTCTCAGCTTATTTCCTAATGGAAATACTTTACTATCTTTATCTGATGAGCCTAAATGGCGGTACTTTGGAAATGACAAAGCAATCTCAGAATTTTTATCACTGATTTTATGTTCAACCAACATGATATGTATTTGTTGATAAACCTTGTGCCACAAAAAACCAAGGTTAGTTTCAGCATCTGGCAATAAAGTAATATCGAGGTAATATTTCATCTTTCCTCCTTACTTATCACTTTCACCAAATACACCACCACGCACTAAAATAGCCATAACATAATGCTCTTGCTCGATTGATTGCAACTTTTCACCTCGAGCCCATGCATCAAAGAAAGTATAAAAGTCTTGTTTAGCTGCTGGTGTTCTATAGGCTCTTCCTAAATTCGTTACGGCGCCATAAGGTTCCATAGCAATGGGACCCGCGCTGCTATCTGGATCAGAAAAATCAGGGTACCAAGTATCAATGGTGCGCAACGCATTACCCAGTTTTTGGGAGTGCATTGCTGCAATGCCTTTTACATCATATAACTTCTTGCTTTTCTCACCCTTCCCCTTATCAAGGATTAACTCTTCACTTGGGTACACCTCTTGCGCTCTTCCTATTTGCGCAAAACAATCAATATCAAGCAGTAAAAAGTCTTCTTCACTACCTAGAGCCTTTGCTATATGACTTGCTAGTTCAGCTATTTTTTCATCATTGTGGTCAAAATGTTTGGTGCTAAATTGTTTTGCATCAAATGTCCATTTTTTTTCTACATACTTATTTCTTGCAGATACAACAACTTCAATATTTTCAGCACCAACTCGGTTACGCCATAAGAATCGAGCATTTGCAATATTGGTCGCATATCGATGTGCTAATTCAGTAAATTTATGCTGTTCAATATACCCTAATGCGGCATTGCGATAACTTTGTTTAAACTGTGCATTGTTGCACGCAGCAGGTTCAGTAATACCACCCAAAACTTTTATAGTAAATTTTAAATTAAGTGTATCTTGCTCAGGCAACAAAGCACACGCATCCACCTTCTGCAAGTTAGGTTTTTCAACTTCGGCATTCAGCTTCGCGGGGTCGCCTTTAATAGCTGCTTTTAAACGGTTAGAGATTGTACCTCTTACAGACTTTGGAGTTAAATTCAATGCCTGTACTTCATTACGGTTATTCCACGCAGTGCCATACATATACCCGTCACTGGTAACCAATTTTTTTTCAAACGCTAATACTGATGCTATATTTTCTTTTTTAGCCATGGTGATTATCCTTTCTGTAAATGATTAAAATTCTGATTCGATTGTTGCTTCGCTTAGATCTGGGTCTTCAGCTTCCATAAAGTGTTTTTGCTGACACAAGTAGTAATCATCTTGGGTATGGTAACGCCAGAGCATTTGTTCAACAAAATGTATCCGATGCGGCATTTTAAATTCGCCTAAAGTGACTAGGCTTTCAGCAAAGCGGTGCGGCGTGTCAGGATCCCTCTGGTTTTTAGCCTCTGCTTGCGCACTAATACCATAAAACCCTGTTGCTATAGGTACAATCCAGCCTACAGACTTTTCATCAGCTAATTTTCGGTGTTTTTTCCACGTAACGTTACCATTTCCGTCTACTTCACAGCTATGATGAATCGTTAGGTACTCAGTTAAAGCCGTTAATGCATCCTGCCCACCTCCCATCGCGGCCATCATTAATTCCCTTCGTTCAATTAACACAAAACCTGGCATTAAACTGCGTTGTACGTGTTGTAGTTCCTCATCATTACCTTCGGTAGCATTTAAACAAAATGGCGGCTGAAAGCCCTTTATATCCCCCCCCGCAATTTTCATTTTTGCATGCAGTAAGTGTGTCATCTCGGTTAATAGCTGCTCTCGTTCGTCAACACTTATATCGTCAAACTCAATCAGTAGGCTAACATCCAAATGACAACGCGCTTCTTCAATAAATGCTGAACGTGCTCCAGTCTTATCTAAGGGGTTTGCAGTGCCTATAATCGAGTGGACAAAATCGTTCTCGCCTTTATAAGTTTGCAAATCAATGTCATGACTAACAACGCCAACCGCGTTAAACTTAACAGGAATATTTTTTACATTTAACTTTCGCTGCAGTGCATGCACAGCACCCAACCACGCAGTCATTGCAGGAAAGCCAATCGTAAAAGGGCTCGATAATGCGTTCGCATTATGTATATGCAAATGAGGGATGATCAGCAATTTTTTAACTTCCCCAATCATCGTAAAATCTCCTTATTTTTTAACACTATTTCTTGCATCTTGAGGTATTCACCATCACTGAATTTAATCGCTTTTTTACCCAAAGTACGTTCATAGCCATAAAACAAAAAACTGACAATTGAGTTGCATATTGCTTCCAACCAATTATCGCTCGTCAATCGTTCCGTTACTTTGTCATGGCAAAGCCAAATTCTTTGCGCTGCTGGCAACGTCGAAGTAAGCTTATTAAACTGTTCAATAGAAACACTTCTTATCGTAAACATTTGCTCAATAACATGATCGATTACCTCTTGATACAATTCATCACGTTCTGAGCGGGTGTGCATATTGTTATGATATTCATTTGGTAAAAGGTACAGCTTATGAAGCGCTTGAAACTGCTTTATGCACTGTGAATAACGCACCGTTTGAGAGAAAAAATCGCTCGTCGGAAAATGGAGGTCTCTGCTTTTCAATTTTGGTGGCATACTCATCAATAAATGTGCTTTTCCACCATGCTGGTTATTTAACACACTGATATTTTGGGGCTTAGTTCCTCCATAACCAATAGTTGTCAAGTCGATGATTTCTTGATGTGATTGATGAACTTGATTCGCTTTACGTTGCTCTCTCGCCTGCTTAACCTCATCACCAAAGCGCATGTTATCCAAGCGCTTTCGTAATTCAAAAACAATACCTGAAGCCGTCAATAATGAAAGTTGATGGTAAGGTTGAGTATGCTTACTTTCATCTGTTATTGGAAAGTAAACTTGCTTTATTTTTGAACTAGTTACAACCTCTTCGCTCGGTGCTATCATTGCTAGCAAACCTTCTTTTAATACTTCATAATCTGAAGGTTCATTCATCGCCGTACTTCTAAACAGATTTATTGCTAAATTACTATCTTGCTCTAAGTGTTGAAGTAACGTTTGCCCATTTTCAGTGACAATCGTTAAAAACTTATATACATCTAGAGCTGCTGCATTTCCTAACGCATCCGCCTGCACAGCCACATTACCTGAGCGTAAAAAACCATCGTTACAGCGTTCACTTTTAGCAATAACTGAGCTGACGTAGCCATTTTTATTCTTCCTTGCACTTGGGTGACTAAATGTACAAGGGTGGGTAGAAATCGATATTTGCCCCGCCCTTTTTGCTGCATTGGGTAACCATACCCGTAGACTAAAAATAGTCTCACACTCCATATGCTTATCTTTTATTTCATCATCAGAGAATGACGCCTTTATATTCTTTTTAAGCCAAGCTGCTTTTCTTTCTTCAAAGAAAGTATCTATTGCTTCATCAATCATCGTTCCTTCCTATTTGCTTAAATACAAACAATTGCTTTAACGAAAATAAGTACTTTTTTATACGCTCACCAACGCCCAGTAAGCGCTCCACTTCTTGCAGTTTTGATATACCTACGTCACCATTTTTCTTGTCTCTTAATGTAACTTCCTTAGTTTTAATGGTACTCTTTGTTATCGTTTCAGTTTCTGTCTCGGTAATCACATAACGTTTATCCATACAATGAATTACTCTCAGTGGCTCGATTTTTAACCATCCTAACTAATACGAAACAAAAAATCAACACCATGCAATACAGTACATATTTAATTTAAATTATATGGCGAAATTGTATTGATTGTAATTTAGCTATATCATGCTATCACTGCCACAAAGGCAGCTTAGAAAATGCAGTACAGTACAATATGTTCACTGCCGCACAGGCAGCTTATCAAGCCAAAGCATATTTGCTTTGGCTTTCTCAATTAAACCTTCACTAAACCTAGTTGATCGTTATAAGCGTATTGGTACTTTTCATTAAACTGAAAACTCAACTCTCCATATTTTAATGAGATCAATCGCTGACTCAACGGCGAGTATGAGTCACTTGTTCGCTCAGCAAACTCAATGCAAGTTTGATCAAAATCCCTCACGAGCCACACCCTTGATGTTGCTAACTCGCTGAGTTTCACTCGCTTAATATTGAGTATATTTTCTCTATTAACGGCATATCCTTTATCATCTTTTTCACAAAATCGACTTTCCGATTGGTATTCATCAAAGACTAAGAATATTTTTAACGTAGGTTCACTTTGTCTAAATGGAGCAAGCTGCTGAGGTAGTGCAGTTAAAAACCACTCTTTATTTAACCACCCTTGCAAAGAAGCAGGATTCGTTTGTGCTCCCTTATCTTTATTAGAGGTATAATATGCCAAAGTATGCAGTGTAGATGCATGCTCTAAATCAACCAAATTATTAGCCACTGTCATTCTATATACATACCCTGCATTGATATGACTAGGCTGTTTAATTCTTGGTATGGCATCTAAGCGCTCAGCAGCCTGTGGTACATCAATTAACTGCTCAAGATCATGACTAGTTAGATTACAATAGCTTTCAAAGCCTGGTCTGTGAAACACTCGTGAGCGTTCTTTATGGCTATTTTTAATCGCCTTCCAGTTATATTGTAATAACGCAATATTAGGTTGGGTTACCTCAGTACTTCTATGTCGTCTCACCCGTCCTGATAGTTGAATAATAGAGCGATAAGACGATGGCTCTATAACGGCCCAATCAAAGTCATGATCTCTACCAACTTCTTCAACAGGCGTTGCAACCAATATAAACATGATATGTTCAACTGTTGAATTATCTTGCTTGATATTATTCAAATGATTGCGGATAACGGGGTCTGCCAGTGCTTGTGGCGGAGATTCTTTTCTTTTTAGCACCTTATCTAAATGCTGCTCTTGTATCGACCGCATCAGTAAAACCTGCTGACTATGATACGCCATAACCCGAACTTGGATATTGCTTGGCCAATTATGTTCCAACAAGTATCGAGTCAATTCAGTACATGGCTGAATATTAGCGATACGCACTACACCAAAAGAGACATTCAGCTGTGAAACTGGATCAGTAAAATGATGATTGCTATGTTTGTTAAGCGCACTTTGTGCAATGATATTAAAGTAAGCCGCTTGCTTATGCTCAATGACACTTTCTTGTTGCTGATTCTGATCTCGATATCGCTCTATAATATCGTGACAATAACTAATATCAGCTTTACGTAAAGAAGGCTGTTGAACTAATTTTCTTACCCTATTTTCTATAAATTGAGTGTGTTCTTTGCGGTATTGGCTTATCGCATCTGGCAATTCCTGTGTTTTATTACTGGTTACCTGTGTTGCAAATTCATCTATCCATGCACAACCAATCACCGCATTCGCACTGCGTGTTTTACAATAAACCTGCCAGCCATCTCTATAGGCTTTAAAATAACCTTCCGCTAATGATGGTGGGATCGTTGCAGACGATATCATCACCTTACGGCCCAACATTCCAGCCAAGTGAATTAAGCGGCCAATCGCTATTAAATCAACGCCTGTAAAGTCATCAATTTCGTCTATTACTAAATCTGACGACATTAATCTCAATGATGGTAAAATGTATCGCCCACCCCGTTTTGTTTCCGTTGCCGCTATAATGTGGTCAATTGTGCAAGCCAAAACAGGTGCATATAGAAACTGCTTATCACGAGCACAAGTTAAAACAGTCGCCAGCCCTTTTTCTGGAATATCACATTCAAAGTCAACTTCTTCTGTTAGCAAGCTATCTTGTGAGCTTGATCCCGAACTTTCAAAGACTTGCCCTTCATCACCTATCGACTTGCTGTTATGCAATTCCATAACAGCTTTAGACCCAATTAATACAGCCAGTTCAGTACTATCAAGCCCAACTCTTTGACGATATTCATCGCCTGTTTGCAAAGTTAATGTGCGTAAGCCTAGTGCCAAAATAAAGCGTAAACTCTGCCCATCACGAGAAAGCGCACGCATAACTTTGGCATTTGCAAACGTTTTACCACACCCAGTACTTGCCATATTCACAGTAAAAAAGCCATACTGCTTTTGACTTTCAGCAACCTCTTGGGCACGCCATATTATAATTTTATCAACAGCTTTATCTTGCCATTGAAACGGCTTAGGGCTTCTCTTATATAAGCTTTTTATGTCTTGTGCTAACGGAGGCTCTATCTCGAACGCTGGCAATAAATGAGCTGTATGTAATGCACTGCACATGACTCCGACAAGATGCTCATCGAGCTTCTGTTTTAATTGATTAGTTGTACGGTCTGTATTTGCAAACAGCCCCGTTGTATTTTTCCACTTTTTATCAGCCTGCTGTGATGAATAATAATGGTCACCTAGCATCACGCACAATCGAGTATGGTGAAGGATCAGACGGTAACACCCCGTCTCAATGCATTTAATTCCGTGCTTATGATTTAAAAGCAATCTAGCTGACCACTTTTTAATTTGATGTAACCAGAGCTTGGAGTTACTAATTAATCCATTGGGGAAATCGAAACACTGTACCAAACGCTTTTGATACTCTTCTTCATCAAAGCGATTTTGATAGCCCCAGTGTTGAGTTATCCTATCAAGAGCCTGATCTAAAGACTCAGCCGTTTCAGATAAATAATCTTTACAATTATCTTTACTAGGTAATGGCAGACGGTGATGGGAAACAACTAACCACGCGACCAGTTTTGCAATAGGAGGTAACCCTTCTAACGGCTTTGTTACTGGTTCACATACGCTATTTTTTAACATAGTTTCATCAATAGCTCCCTTGCTGAGCGCTTCTAGCCAATGTGTGTCGTTTTTACTACCATAAGAAAAAACTAATGCCCTTAATAGCAATAAAGATATCCACTCATGACGAATAGGATCACCCTTACATTTATATTTACTGTCGGGCTTTAATTTCTCTTGAAAAAGAGTTGTTGATTTCCCCCAGTCATGCAATAAAGACGTTACCGCAGCTAGCGCCTTTATCAAGGGTAAATAGTGCCAATCATTTTCTAGATCGCTTCTCAGTAAATTGTTACGCGTTGAATTAACAGGCACTAACCCTTCAGCATTAAACTTATTCTTATTCCCCACCACCCACAGCAACTGGTTTCTCGAACGAGACCTTAGCCAATGACAGCTCACCGCAGTGCTACGGCTGGCTGTTTTACGCAGCATTTTTTTAACCGTTAAGAGACCATCTTCTGTGATCAAAGTTTGCCATGTGTTGTCACCAATTCGGTTAGCGAATGCATCAAGTACCCGCCTAGTTTTCTTGAGAGCGTTTTTCTCACATTGAGATACAAATGTGACCATCATAATTGGTTGGCCTCAATGTGCTCTTTGGTGTATGTTTGTAGTGCAACTTGCTTTACCGTATCAAACATAAAATCTAACGATTTATGATCGGTAAAGGCTTGTAATACTTGCTGACGAAATTCTTGCTCTGTGGCGTTTTCTTTGGCACATACAAAAGCCCAAGGTAAAACTACCGCGTCTTTAATTAAATCAGCTACATCGAATACCAAAGCTCCCCTTCGGGTTTTTCCATGCATCACCGCAAAGCCATGCGGTATACCGAGCACCCATAAACAACTTGCTGCTAGGCCGTAAGCCAAATAATTTCCATGATTTAAAAAGTCATTGGCTTTGCTGGTGTTATTTTTGTCGGGTTGATGTTGACGGGTAAACCCCTGTGCATGGGTATTATTCGCTGCGTATTTATAAAGTACTTTAGTTAACTGGGCTTCTGTAAGTAATAAATCAGATTGCTTTTTGGCGGCATCGGTTCGGGTATGAAACGTATCGAGCGCGGTTTGTATTTGCGAGCTGTTAAAGTCGAACCCCTCGCCTTTCAAGTCTCGATCTTTTTGCCATACGGTTTGTAAATACACAATGCGTGCTTGTTGAAACTGCTTTGCAGCCGCCAAACGCTTATCATCATCAAACCAAAACTGCATCCAACCATGTAAGTATTCAGTGGGCCTATATTCACTTTGAGGCGTAAACCATTCAACCTCACAGGCCATATGTAGCGGTGTTCCACCGCCACCACTAAAACCGACTAATACCCCGGCTTGAGCAAGCATACGCATTGCCGCTTGAGTAATGGATGTGCCATTACCAAGCAGTACAACGGTGGTGTTAGCAATGGGAATATTAAAATACTGATTTTCATTCCCTTTACTCGAAAGCGATTCCGTTAAATACAGCACTCGGCCATCTTTTTGCATTACACGGCAATATTCGAGGTAGTACATGTTGGCTCGTTTAGAGTGCAAAATTGTTTTTAAGTCTGATGGGCTAAAATCGTTCATTGCTTTCCCTCTTCCTTAGGTGTTGCAATAATTTACTGATAAAAAGTAACGTCTACAATGCTGCTAATATGACCAGTTAATTTTTTTATAGGTTGCTTAATTCCACAGTAGCTTTTGCTTTCTCAGAGTTCGATAGCAATCTGGCTCTATCACAATTTGCTGTGCTTCTGGGTTTGGATGTTGTACGTCTAGGCGTAAAATACTTATTAAGTAATTAACAAGTGCCGCGTTGGTTTTAAGGTATTTTTTGTGGTTTTGCATATCAAAATCGTGTGCAATAACATGCTGTGCGTATTCGCTTAACCTTGGGTCAGGCATAATAGTTAACGTCACTTCTTGCTGCCAAGCGGTATCATCTTTTTTATATTGCTTCGCTTTGCTTTTAAACTCAGGCTCAGCAGACACTATTCGCGACAGAGAAAAGTCTCTAAACCCCTGCGCTTTCTCACAATATGCCCGTAAATGATAACGTAGCCCTGAGTTGATCAATGTATGTGGGCGAATTACCCGGTCAGTTTCGCCTCCCTCTTTTATTGACTGGTAGCAAATATCGAGCACGCTTTGCCGGCGGCAGGCGTTAAGAATAGGCCTCAAAATAATGGGGTTAAGTTTACGGTGAGGTAAAGCCAGAGCGCTGATCGGTGAAGCACTGAGTTGGTGCACATACTGCTCCCCTATCAAATGCGCATATTCAGAAAAGTCTTGAGAAATATAACTCGGTGTAAAGGGGGTTGCCAATATATACGCTTTTTCTGATTCATCGTACTTTGCGGCAATACCATGGCGTTCAATATAGTCTGTTAAGTACCGCCGAGCACTGGGTCTTGAAAGTTTAAACTTATCTTGAAATACACCGGTTTGAATTTCTGCTTGCCAAAACAACACGGCTTCAATATACCTAAAATACTGCTCTTCCTTAGCTTGCATAAATCACTTTTGGTGAATTTTAAGTTAATTTAATGTATCAAAATATAATCATAAGATCATTGATCCACGACAAAATACCGTATTTTCGTGACCAACCTATGGATTCTGACCTTCGTCAGAAAGACGAGTTATGTGGGCCTCACTCGTTTGCGAGGCTTTATGCCGCGAATAATTAGAGCTAATCGTTGACGACAGTGCGCTAACATAACCACCCTTCGTCTCCCTGAACTTGATTCAGGGTCTATGAGTTAAGCAAAGCAGTTTAGTCTAATACGTTCAAATCATGGATTCTGACCTTCGTCAGAAAGACGAACTGTGTGGGCCTCACTCGTTGGCGAGGCTTTATGCCGCGCATATACACAACGTCCCCCCCTTCGTCTCCCTGAACTTGTTTCAGGATCCAAAAAGTAGTCACTACAGCCAGTGCGGCAGTGAATAGATAAAACTAACTTCAGCGTTTTAAAGCCGTCCATGGAGCTGGATTACATCGGTCGTTGCCTGCATGGATGCAGGTACTTAGGTTTTGTCGGGAACAAAAAACCTGCCATGACCTCACTTCTTCGCGCTGCACCCTCTGCAAAACACGTCGTTTCGGTCACTCATCGCCTAAGCTGCCTGTGCGGCAGTGAACAGGATACAAACTTAGCGGGTTTAGACCTAGGATTTCTAAGCTGCCTGTGCGGCAGTGAACCTACAAAGCACCATTGCAGCACTTGCTGAAATTTTCTAAGCTGCCTGTGCGGCAGTGAACTTGCGCCAGGTATAAATTTTGGTGTGACGAGTTTTCTAAGCTGCCTGTGCGGCAGTGAACAAGCAAAGTAATACGGGGAAAATTGGGATGAATTTCTAAGCTGCCTGTGCGGCAGTGAACGTATGGGTTATCACATGATAGATGATGGTATGTTTCTAAGCTGCCTGTGCGGCAGTGAACTGGGATCTGTACCAGAACGGTCTGGGGTTGATTTTCTAAGCTGCCTGTGCGGCAGTGAACAAAAAATAGCGTTGTTAGTTGCAAACGATACTTTTCTAAGCTGCCTGTGCGGCAGTGAACAATAGACTATCATCATAAAAATAAGTTACAACAAGTCGTTACGGCCAAAATACTATTTTAACCATATAAAAAACGACCAATTGTAACTTGCTGTTTTATAGTGACTTTTTAAAGAGCGAAAAATAAAGGGTTTTTAAAGGGTATTTACCCTTTTAACTCATTGCACCTTACCCAAACACATCAAACTACCTTTGCGACAGTTCATAACATAACCACTCCTTCGTCTCCCTGAACTTGATTCAGGGTCCAAAAAGTAGTCACTACAGCCTTTGCTAAAACTAACCTCAGCGTTTTAAATCCGTCCATGGAGCTGGGTTACATCGGTCATCCATGACCTCACTTCTTCGCGCTGCGAAACTGCGTTTCGGTCACTCATCACCTAAGCTGCCTGTGCGGCAGTGGACTAGTACCAGGCATAAAACGCCCAGCCCCTAGGCACCTAAGCTGCCTGTGCGGCAGTGGACAATGCGATTTTTACACCAAGGTAATGTATATCAATGTGTTACGTTTAAATTAGTTTTTTTACCTTATAAAACGCGCCATTGTTTAACACTTTGATTTAGAGGTATTTTTTAAAGAGCGAAAATTAAAGGTGGTTTTTTAGCCTAACCAAACCCATCATGACATAACGTGCGCTGAAGTGCTATATCGTAATTTACGTACAGTAATCTCACTCTTGTTCACACCGAGTTGCGGCCTCGCATGCGGCGAGTAACTCCGCTTTTAAGCTTTCGTCTGTTAAGGTTTGCGCGAGTGCGACGGCGCCTATCATGGTGGCTGCTTGCGCTAATGCGGCGCTGCGCTCATTTACATGGCTATTTATATACTCTACAAACCCTGCAAACACTTTTTCATACGTTTTACGAATGGCTGGATCTCGGTGGCGAATGTCTGAAATGAGTAAGGCAATTGGGCAAAATTGTGTATCGTCAGCGCCTTTATGCTGATTCAAATAGTTATGCTTTAATAAGTTAAACGAGTTGCTGCACCCTGCTTCAAGTTGTTCTTTTGCTATAAAACCCGCGACGGGGATTGCCTCATGGTACAGCTCTGATTTAGATTTAAAGTGGCTGTAAAATGCACCTCGGGTCATATTCGCTTGCTGCATTACGTCGTCAATACCTACCCCATCAAACCCCCTCGCTACAAATAACTGAGCTGCGGCTTCTAAAATACGTTGTCGAGATTGGTGTTTATGATTTGCATCCCAAGGCATTATTTTCTCTTAAATTAAAATATGTTCTTGAACATATTGTCATGCTTTTTATGATGAGATCAATCATTAAACATACAAAAGGACATACAATGAACACCATCACACTTATCGGCCCTGACTTTTCCACCTTTGTAAAAAGCATTGAACTCGTGTGCAACTATAAAGGTATACCTTACCAATTGAGCCTTGAACATGAAGGGCACCCTTTGACCATCGGTGACGATAGTTTGTTAAAATTACATCCTTATAAAAAGGTGCCAATTTTAATTGACGGTGACTTTATTTTGCCTGAGTCGAATGCCATAGCGCGTTACTTAGAGCATTGTGGTGGAGCCACGGTATTTGATATTGACCCACAAAAACATGCTCACATAGATGCGTGGGCCAGTATGCTGTCTATTTATGCTTTTCGTGCGCTGATCACTGACTATATTATTGAGATTAAAAATCCGAGCGGCCCTAACGGAGAGCTTAATTTTGAAAAACTTAAAACCGCGCAGCCGGCTGTTTTGAACACTTTGCAAACTATCAATACTCAGCTCGCAGAGCGTGACTTTTTAATCACCGAGCAGTTTTCTTTAGCCGATGCTCTCATTTTACCCATGCTTGGTTATCATATGCAGTTACCTGGTGATCTCAACTTACTCGCTGAATTTCCAAACTTAGTAAAGTACTACCAACGCCTCAGCGCGTTGCCATTTTGTAAAGGGGTTTTACACACAAACTAACGCCTGCTGTTACAGGCATAGACTCTGCCGTATTTTTACCGCTTATCAGCAAAGTGGTAAAAATATGTCTGTGCGTAAATCGCATTCATCTACTTCGTGGATCAGGTTTAAGTATTGAAAAAAGCAGGGGTGAGCCGCGGGCTGTTCGTCGCTATCCACCAGCCAATGCTGATAAAGCATATAGATAGTGTGTTCAAGCGTATTGTGACTGCCTTGATGTGTTACCTTGGCACACCGCATGGACGGGATCTCTGCATTACTCACACCAAAGTCATTACTCGGAATGGGCTTTGCAACCGACCCTGCTATTTTAAACCTAAACTCACTGGCTGGCATCGCACTCGGATCTCCATTAGGAAGACCAAATGTAAGGCTAGAGCAAATGGGTGATAACCCGCTTGACTTTCGCCAATTTACAAACTTTCCTGCAGTTTCATATACCCGTTCAGGCGCACCTCGGTGTTCAAGCACTGCAACCTGAGTTTTAGGAAATGTCACAATGTCTACGTTGAGTGTGTTTTCTATTGGCTTATGTGCTGTCTGTTCAAATACACGGTGCCATTGAGGCCATTGTGGTTGCTTTCTAAATTCGGATGGGGTCTGGCTAAATGTGCGCTTAAATGCACGAGAAAATGCTTCTGCACTGTCAAAGCCCGCCTTAAGGGCAATGTCTATAATTTTAATATCGGTTTCAAAGGCCAGTTCAAACGACGCACGCTTCAATCTGGCGAGTAATATATATTTGCTCACAGTAACATTGGTACTAGCCACAAACAGCCGATGAAAATGGTATTTCGATAAAGCGGCGACCTCACTTAAGTGTGTTGCAGTCATCTGTTTATCAAGGTTGTGATCTATATAATCACATACTCGTCTAATACTGCGGTGAAGCGGTAAAACATGGCTCACGGTTAAATTGCTCATTCAAAAAGACTGACTACAGGCAGTATCGCAAACTGTGAATTAAAAAGCTTGATTGAAAGTGCGGTCTCTCATTTATTACTCTAAATTCATAATAAACAGGCTAATATCAGGAAGGTTACTCTCTCGCTCTATTGAAAGTTTTTATAAAAAATGGCTATTGAGAGCGACTCCAATAGCCATTGTGTTTACTTAATTGATCAAACTTGATGTTACTTATTGCCTAAATGGTGCAACATTAGCCGCCACATTTATTAAATTCTTCACTCGCTTTTTCATATACTGTACAAAAGTCATCACTGCCATTTGATGCGGTAATTTTACCACCGTCAAAAATTGCATTGATCACCTTCATTTTAGTTACCGTTAAGCGCTTATTCTTACAAGACTTAACCGCCATTGCGCCGCACTCTGCGGCTGTGCCCGCTTCTTTAAATTTAGAGCAACTTTGTTTACCTTTACACTTTTTATAACTAATTTTTTCTTTCCCGGGGCAAGACGTCCTGGTGTACTGAATTTCACAAGTACCCGCAATAGCAACTTCCATGAAAAAGTAGGCAAAAAATGCAACAAATAAACTAGCAATTTTCAATTTCATATAATGCTCCTCTCAAGCAAATTAGACGATTTAGTAAAGTAACTAATCATTTAGTCACTAGGTTTTAAACTTAGTTAATAACTCTCGCTGGGTTTCGGCCATTTGCGCAAGTTGTTGACTCGCCTGCTGGTTTTCCTTGGCTTGACTGGTAGTCATGTCGGTAATATCACGAATACTATATACACTATCTAGTTGCGTTTGTGCGGCCACTGTTTGCTGTTCAGACGCAGCAGCTATTTGTTGGCTCATATCGCGAATTGTCTTAATGCTTTCAACAATGGAATGCAGCATGTTTTTCACACTGTTAATACCATCAACGCACTCTCTTGACGCTTGTTGAGAGCTGGTCATGCTTTCAACGGCTTGCTGTGCACCATTGATCAGGTTTTCGATGGCTGATTGAATTTCTTGCGTAGACTCTTGCGTACGGCTTGCTAGTGAACGTACTTCATCAGCTACCACAGCAAAGCCTCTGCCCTGTTCTCCTGCTCGTGCTGCTTCAATTGCGGCATTCAAAGCTAATAAATTAGTTTGTTCTGCAATGCCTTTAATTTCAGCAAGTACCGAACTTATACTGACCGTGTCATTATTCAACTGCTGAATAACATTTGCAGACCCTTCAATGGTTTTACCCAACTCAGATATGCTATCCACATTTTTTAGTAAAACCAATTCACCTTGCTCGGCTTCAGTACTGGCTTTCTCCACTTCTTCTAACGTACTGTGAATACTCGATGCCACCGATGCCACTGTTTCGGTCATTTCACTAATTGAGGTGCTCATAGACTGCATTTGTGAACTTTGCTCATTGGCGCTATTGAAGCTTTGATCAGAAATTACACTGGTTTGCTCTGCCGTACTGGCAAGCAATTGGGAATTATCAGATATTTCATTCAAGGTATTACGTAAACTATTCACGAGCTGCTGCATGCTGTCAGCCATATCGCCTAGCTCATCCTCTCGGTCTTTAGCAAACTGTACTGTCATGTCCCCTGTTGCTGCGCTTTGAATTTGCTCGACTGCTTTTGCCAATGGCACCTTAATTGAATTTGTTACAAAATAAGATACGAGTAATGACAAAACAATGATAAGCCCCGCAAGCGTAGAAATAATAAATTGGCTTTGATTCACCGACTCTTCTGCACCAGCTTGCACTGTTTCGGTATAAATAATGATTTTCTCATTTAGTTCATCAATGAGCTTACGGGTATCACCGGCGTATTGCTCGGCCTTTTTAAATTCTTTTTTTACTTTCGCTAACTGCTTTAACACTCTCACCTTTGACGCAATAGCACTGTCACTACCAACCAATGCAGACTTGAAACTGGCTAGATTTTGGCTCATCGCAACCAACTCGTCGCTGTCTTGTAATTCAGCGGCCCCTTTGATTCTGTTGAAAAGCGTTGCAATTTCACTCGCCGAATCATTCAGTTCAGACTGCACACCCAGCACTTCAAACACAATTTTTGAGCGCAGTGCTGAGTTTGCGTTATCAACTGTATCTTCAATAAGGGATACAAACTCAGCTAAATCATTCATAACATCATCTTGCTCTGCCATTCCTTCTAAATCGTAGGCATAGCTCAAGCTCTCGTCACCCATATCACCAAACTCACGGGCTAGTTCGTTAGTTTTTTCAATTTGCTGTAATGTGGCCAAATAGTCTGTGACACTTGGCACAGCGACTTCATACAACGCTGCGTTTGTTTTCTCTACGTCAACAAATAATTCAGACATTTCAGGTAGGTTTTGTAACTGAGTTCCTAACGCCCTCAAACTGCTTTGATTTTCGTTATACCGAGTATCAAAATCAAGTTTGATGGTATTCGCTTGGCTCACGCGCTCAGTACCCAGCAACAATATTAAATTCAATTCAGTGGCAAGCACACTTTCTGATAAAGCCGCGCCCTCAATTAAGGTTGGTACACTTTCAGTCGAGACTTGTTGTATTCCTTTACCAATATTCATAATACCAAAAATAGAAACAACAAAAAGTATTACGGATAATAACAATACGACCGCGAAGCCACCAAAAATTCTCCACGTAACAGTTAGGTTCATATGATAAATCGTAAATGTTGGTAATGATTAACTTATAGCAAAGATGCGATACTTTGCGAATAATGTTTATAAAAACATACCATTTAATGAGTAAATAAACGGAACAGTCGAGAAGTAAAACACATTTAATTAACAATTAAATGGCGTATTTTTAAGGTAGGTGTGCATAACGCAGCGCAGTTACTGCGATATTTTAGATGGCCGCGTTATATTTATTTCTACTGGTACAAAGCTATCAGTACATACACCCTGCTGCTAGGTAACCGCCATAAAACCAGGAATTGCTTCAACCTGAGTTTGCCACTTTTGTATATTAGGAAAATCTTGCCCTATATCAGTGGCAGCTTCTGCCAACTTTATATAACTATACAACGCAACATCTGCAATAGTTGGTTTATTGCTCACCATCCACTTTTGCTTTGCTAAGCTTTGCTCCAAAAAGTGATATAGCTGTATGGTTGTTTCAAGTGCCAAGTCAAAATTGCCCGGCTTGTTAAGCACTTTAATTGCCCTTACGGTAGCAGGTCCGTTCACTAAAGGCCCTGCGGCAATCGACAACAACCGTTGAACCTGTGCTTGCTTTATTGTGCTAGAAGGGTACCAAAAATCTGATTTATCGAATGTTTTAGCTAGGTAGATTAATATAGCGTTAGAATCACAAATAATACGACTGTTATGCTTTAGAACGGGTACTTGCCCAAGCGGGTTTATACTTAAAAATGACGTTGACTTTTGTTGTTGTTTTTTTAGATCGATAATAATAAATTCATATTCTAGCTGTAAAATCGATAAAAATAGCGATACTTTATGTGTATGTCCTGACAGTGGATGTCCGTATAACTTAACTTCTTCCATAATTAAGGCCTAAAAATATAAGTTGTTTACCAAACAACCATTAAACCTTAACTAAACTGAAAAACAAACCTACAAAACTATATATGATGTAAAAATAAGCTCTAAAACTTAGCTATTTATTAACTAATTAATAAATAAAGCTTTTTAGAGGTACTTTATAACGTTGGCTGCACGCAATGGTGTAGTTCAGCCCATGTGTATCGCTCAGAATATAATGTATCTCTGGTGCGAATGCTCATGGTGGGGTTACGCAATTTTAAAATTTTACGCTTATTAAAGTGCCCTTTTTCAATTGCATCTTTCGTGATGGGGTGCCCACTAAACAAAGTGTCAAAACTACCATCAAGCATAGCGGTATGTAGGCCATGTGTTAGTCGCTTTCTTAATCGGTGGTTACTTTTTTTAACAAAGAAATACATAGCAGACGGGTAGCATAAGCCAAATTGATCATCAATGCGTAAATTAGGGTGATCAGTTACCTCAGACCATGGCTCATGTAATGCCCTAGGGAACAAATCAAAACGTTTTTGTGCCGCCATATTGAGTAAGTTTTGCGCACCCGCAGTTTCAGTTTTTAAGTTATTATAAGTATAAATTTTCGAATCAGGCCAATCGTGCCCACTGCCAAAGCGATAATTCAGTAAATCTGACGCATTAGTTTGCGCATTTAATGTCACCTGAAAATCTTTATGAATAATAAATACACGTGCGCCCATCATCCCTTTTAATAATGGAATATAAACAGTACCGAGCTTATGTTCACGGGCAATTGACGTCATGCTCCAGTGCACATCAATCAAATCGGCGCTGGCCAACAACTCCAAAGTACGCGCTTGTGGTGCATCTTCAAACGTTTTTTCAAGCAGTTGATATGCGCCGTATTCGGGCACGCTTTTATCTAATGCCAAACGCAATAAATCGATGTAATAGCGCTGCTTTGGATCACTAAACGTATGAGACACGTTATACCTTACAATATCGGTCGCATGACTTATATTGCAAATAAGCATAAAAGTTAAAGGGAACAGCCAAGCCCGCATAATTATTCAACAGTCCTTTATAAATACCTTAGTAGTGTAGCAAAGTATCTATAGTTGAAACACGATAATATTATTGGCCTTGGTCATTTTTAGATACAAGGGACTTTATTAACTGCTGATGGTATTCAATCGAGCAATTAATATACTTTGCTTTTATGACATACATGTTTTACCTACTTATAAGGCTTCCATTAAAGTGTCAAACTGCGCCTTTATGGCTACTTGGGCCAACTTTACACTCACGGGCACCGCCCCTTGATAAGGGTGAACCGTAAATACCTTCGCGGGAGAAAGCGCTTGGTCGATAAATACAGGTGTTAATTCAGGGTGGTTAGATAAAAGCACATTTGGGATCAAGCCAACACCAAACCCAGCTGCAATTAAAGATACCGTTTGAGCAATAGTATCTGTTGTATGAGTTGCAGCAAAGCTCAATGACTGAGATTCAACCCCACCCCTAAAGAAAGTATGCTTTATGTGAGTTCCTTGCCAATGATTGGCAATATACGCGACTGAGTTTATATCTACAGTACTTCCCACAGCTTGACAAAGCACGTCAGTAAACGAGCCTAATAATCGCTGCTTGTAGCGGCTATCTTTGCTGTCGCCTACACGAACAGCTAAATCAATATCATGATGCATCAAATCTAATTGTTCATCTTGGCAGATTAAAGAAAAGTGCACATCTGGGTAGCGTAAAAAAGCATGCTTTAAAGCCGGAACAACCAACGTATCCATTAAGGCATGCGGCGCCGTTATCGTCAATTTACCTGACGGCTCTGTTTGTTGTGCCATCACTTCATCCCACGCTTGCTCAGAAATTTGATGCATTTGTACGCAGTGGTCGTAAAACCGCTTACCCGATGGCGTCAGAGACTGTCGTCGTGTTGTGCGCTTTAATAATGTGGTGGCTAACTCACTTTCAAGTTGCTTTAAGTGCTGACTTAATACTGATTTTGACAACGCCATCTTTTCAGCCGCTTTGGTGATTGAACCCGCCTCCACGATGCGCATAAATATAGCCATTTGGCGTAGTTTATTCATATTGTTCCATCCAGCTAAACAGTGTTTTCTATTACCTTTGTTTTTCTTGCTAAAGCATAGCGCTAAACTTTATGGCAAGTAAACTATTGAGATATGAACACATGGCACCACAATCAGTATTTGAAGCATGTAAAGCAGGCATTTTACAATGGCAAACGGCTTTTAATAGCCAAGATGCGCAAGGGTGCGCAGCGCAATACCATGAAGACTGTACCATGGTAGCCAAACCGTTTGGTACGTTTACAGGCACAGAGCAAATACAAGCACTGTGGCAACAAATCATCGATCAAGGCTTCAATAATGTGCAATACAGTGATGTGATTTGGCAACCAGAAGGCGATGACGGCTTTTTACTAACGTCAAGCTGGGAAATGAACAAAGCCTTTGGTGTTGTGCACAAAGAGCACTGGCAAGTTCAAGCTGACGGTAAAGCTGTACTCGTTTATGATGAATTTGAAGTGCAAGGGGAGCGTTAAAGCATCATTGGCAAGCAGCGCTTATTAATTGATATGAGTACTGTGCGTAACATGGACCCTGAAATAAATTCAGGGAGACAAAGTAGAGGTCATAGCCAACAGTCTTCACACGCTTTAAAATCACGCCATTCTTAGATAAAACTTTGGCGAAGACGTAAATAAACCTCCGCCGTCTTCCTGACGTAGGTCAGGATCCATTTACTTTAATCAGGCCCCCGCCGTCTTCCTGATGGAGGTCAGGATCCATTGGTTTTAAAGTGCCGTGCTAAACAGGAGTGCATTCACCCACTTGGGCAAAGCTCTCAACATGGACCCTGAAATAAATTCAGGGAGACAAAACATAAGGGACAAAGTAGAGGTCGTCGCTAACGAGAAGTCACATCCCACCTTCGTCTTCCTGACGTAGGTCAGGATCCATTGCTTTTAAAGTACAGTTGCTAAACGAGTCCATGCACTCACTTGGGCACTGCGCGCAACATGGACCCTGAAATAAATTCAGGGAGACAAAGTAGGGGTCATAGCCAATGGCCTTTACAGACTCTTAAGGCTAGGGGAATCATCATCGTCTTCCTGACGTAGGTCAGGATCCATTTACTTTAATCAGGCCCCGCCGTCTTCCTGACGCGGGTCAGGATCCATAAATAAAACCAACATCACTAGCAAACTAAAGCACCTTCTTTTGATACATGTATCGCCTGTTTACTTTGCCAAAATGGTTCACCGCTCCAACGTTGCTCTGCATTGTAACGCTCAACCAATTCGTTCAAGTAGGTATTATAAATCGAGGTCATTTGCTCAGAGTAATCATCCAGCCCTTGGCTTTTCCCTGAAAAGTAGTGTGCTATTGCCTCGCCCGCTTTATCTGCCATATACATAGCGGTTGTCATTCCATGTGATGACAATGGGTCAAATGACATCGCAGCGTCGCCAAGCAGTAGCCAATTGCGGCCTGTTAGCTGGCTACAAATATGGCTGCTTGCATTAACTTTGTGCACAGGAACGTGCATGTTTTTATTAATAAATTGTTTAAAGTAAATCGATTTTTCACTGACTTCGTGCCAATTCTCAAATGAGTTATAACGCTCAAAATCTGGCGAAGTTTGATTGCTAAAAATAGCCAGCATGGTGCTTTTATCGCTTACCTGCGAGACCAATGACCAACAGTGCTGTTGTGCTTCTACCAGCACGGGGTGTGGCAATTGAGCAACCTTTACGCTGGGTACATTCACCACAAAAGCCATTAATTTATCGAAAAAGTGCCTTTGTATATTCAATACTCGAGGCAAGTAACCTTGACGCCCGCTGGCATCTGCAACAAAACGCGCTGACACTTGAACAGCCTCACCCATGTAATTTTTACTGCTAATCTGCCAGTGCGCGCGCTGCTGTTCAAGTCCCGAGACTTTACCAAACATCACCACGGTTTCTGGTAAATCCTCCACTAGCTGAGATATTAAATACGATTTATCGACTTTCCAACCCGGCTTTTGCTGCAATACACGCTCAACATCGGGCTGTTGTAGCGTCGCAGATCCCCATGAAGAATAAGTGCCAGAACATGGAAAGTGCGCGCTATGGTGTAAATACGGATGCAAGCCTAACCGTACTAGCAAAGGGTGGGTTGACGCAGGCAAACTTTCTGCAAAGCTGGTTTTTATTGGCTTATCATCATGGAAAACGGCCACGTGTAACCCCATGCTCGCTAATTTACGCGCCACTAATACACCACTTATCCCCCTGCCAATTACGGCACAATCAAATGTTTTTATCATACAGCCTCTTATCAAACATGGCGCTCTTGCGAGCGCCTACAAAGTTTTAGTTTTTATCTGCTTTGCTGTACGCCACATAAACCACTTCAGGAATACCCGTGCCGGCATCTTGCTCTACCGGTCTGGCCATGACCATGCCCATATTTTTCCATTGCGTAACCATTTGTACCAAGCCATTGGTATAGCCCCCTTCGGCGTGATAACCGACAAAGCCCAAGTCAGCAGTATGAAGCCAATCTAATCGCTGTGCATATTGCTCAAGCCGTAATTGATTAAACGAAGCTTCACTCATGCCTTGTGCAACAGTGTGGTCAAAGCCATTGGGGGTTGCTGTGTCAGAACTTTTACTGTCTTTAAATTTGTTATAACGCGCCAACGGCACAATATGTACGGGTAAGTTTGCCGCCCACCATGCCGGTATTGGAAAGTCCTCTGGCGTATAAACTGCTTGGCAACTTGCTGCGTCTGACTGCCAAGGAATACCCATCCACTTGGTTAAATCCCCTGGGGTATTTTCCCAGAACCAGCTTGCCTCAGTGCCTTCTAACGTCGACTTTTCCACATCTGAGACTTGAATAACATGACCAAAGTCTTGATACATGTTCGATGCGTCAGCAGCTTGTTTTAATCTAAATTCACTTAGCCCAAGTAAACTGATTGCCTCGCTTACCCCTGATTTTCTCTCGTTCGTTTTATAAATATGGTCATGACGCATCGGCCACGTTAGTTCAACGCCTGGGTGGAACCCACCGCCATACAGCGCATCCAATGCAGCACGTGCTGATAGTAAGGCAGGGTGTTCTGACTCGGCAAAGGTGTTGATGTAAAACTGAGCCAGTGAATCGATGGTTTGAGCATGAGCTTGCTCTTCTTCAGTCACCGTAAAGTCGCCTTGTGCCCAGTTAAGCAAGTGTTGATACATAAACGGCGGAATTGCAAACCACTGCATTGGGCTACCTGGGTAGTCTACCCCGTCATTTGGGTAAAACGGCAGTTTTAACTCATGGGTTGCTTTACGACCTTTAATATCTGTGGTGTCTTTACTGGGAATAATTCGACTGGTGTTGATCCATTCACTGTCGGTTTGACCTGGGTCTTGCTTATCTACCGCTTCATCAAACATTGGATTTCTAAATTGCTTAAAAATCTCTTTGCGTAATTCATTTGCTGCACTACTGCTATCAAGCAGTTGTGCAAATTCATTTTGACTACTTAACTCTCCCAAACGTGTATTAACTTGGTTGTCTGAGAAGTCGGCCTGATTAACCCACTGCATCCGATATAAACGATATAAAATAGGAAACACATCACTAAATTGCGTGGTGATTTGGTTTAACTGGGCTTCTTTAATTTGCGCACCGCACACCATGTCGTACAAAGTGACAAGCGGCTCTATTTGTGGGGCAAAATCAGGCGGGGCTGTTGCAATCCAAGCACTGTTATCTGCTTGATCAATATTAACCACATCGCCATTACTCAACGTCAAGATAGCGCTGACTTGACCATCACAAATATCATCATACCAATTAGAATTATCAGCAAAGTCGGTATTAAGCGAAGAAGGCGTCATTGCTTTTGAAATACCATCGCCGGCAAAAAACGACAACACACCCGTGTTTGAGCAACTGATCGAGCCTTGCAACACAGTATGACGTTCTGTCATATCAAATATATTCGTTAAACGATGTGCAGGATCGGCTTCGTTCGCAGGAAATTTACCACTGAGCTTAACGCTGTTTTTATTATTGCTAGATACACTGCCACTGCTGCGAATAACCAATTGTTGTCGTAACTTATTACCCAATACATTTGGGTTGCGTCGTTTCGCGGTTTGCGCTGGAGCCAGCTTTTCTAAGCTGACATTTTTGGCTAAGTTACCGGTTCCTTCAGACACCAAAGATAAATCTAAGGCATTGTTATAGTCGTACCAAAATGCTTTTTTATTCGCGACATTCACCTGCCATGTTAACGCGTCGCCCTCAGCTAAAGTCACTTGTTCAATGGGGTTGCCTTGTGCATCACATTTGTACACATAAAAGCGCTGCGCTTGCTTTTTAACCGCGCCTAAGTATTTTTCTGCAAGTACGGCAATGACAATGTCTTTCGCCAAGTCTGATAATGAAAAATCAGCCACTTGCACCGGCAGTGAAACATCATCAAGCTGACGTTCTAGCTCAATTTTAGTCAACATTTTACTCAGCTCACACTCGCTTAAAAGCGTCGTTAACTGGCTTTGATGATCATCTGATAGCTTAACAGCTGGCGACGCTGACAAATGCGCACTCACACTCCCCTCTAATTCACTAAGACGATCATGCAACTGGGTTGCAAACACTCTATCGACTAGCGCTTTTATGTCGTCTAACGTCACTAAATATTCAACACTGGTATCGTAAAGGTGCTGCCAAGGTATTTCGGGAGTAAAAATAGCCGTTTCAGGCTGAGCAGGGCCATTACCTACCCGCGCAACGCCAAGAGGCGGGTAAATTTTATACGTGTACTGTTCAGACATGGTGTTTCCTTATCTATTAATAGATGACTTGATGCCAATGTATACCCCAAAAATTAATGCCAAGTAGGGCAACTAGGTAACGAGTGTAGTCAAATACGAATAAATATCGATTACACGAGATTACAAAACGCGATATGCCCAGCCCTCATTTAGCCAAAAATTATACTGACGACAGACAAATCTCATTAATAAGAATAATCTCAATCACAGTCCCAATATTGAGACTGACTGGAGATGAAAAAATTAAACAGCAATAATTTCAACAATTTAAAGGTTGGCATATATGCTGCAATCTGAGTGACATAACTCGCAAAACTAAGATGAATATCACATGGATATAAAAGTAAACACGCAACGAGCAAGCAAACTGCCCTACTATGTTATTGCGCTCATTGTGTTACTCGGCGTTGCTGTGGCAATCAAACAAGTATGGCAGTATGGGCGCTCAGAAGTGACACTTTCAGCCTCTGAACTCGTCATGAGTAAAGTGCAAAAGGGCAACTTTACTGTATCAGTGCGTGGGAACGGCATTTTGGCACCAGATAAAGTGGAGTGGCTATCCGCCGGCGGCGATGCAAAAGTAGCCCAGCAATACCTTAAAGCGGGCAATCATGTGAAACAGGGCGAGTTAATTGTTCTACTTAGCAACCCTCGCCTCAAGCAAAGCCTTACAGAAGCGCAATGGGACCTTTCAGCCATTGAAGCACAACTGATGGCCGAAAAGGTCAGCGATAGCTCTCGTATCAAACAACTCAAGTCAACAATATTGCGTGATAAGCTCGCCTTACAAGGTGCTCAAAATGAGTACCAAGCACATCAGGAGTTGATCGCAACGGGTGCTGTCTCTAAGCTCGACTTTCAACGCGCTAAGATCACGTTAGATCAAGCTGAACAAGGTTATTTAGCATCTAAAGAATTACTCTCAGAAACAGAAAAAACCCATCAAGCCAATCAACAAGCTCGCTTTGCAAGGCTCAATCAAATTAAGAACCAAGTCGCCCAAATACAATCACAAGTCGATGACTTACAGATAAAAGCCAGCATGGATAGCATTATTTTAACAGTGCCGATTGAGGTTGGCCAACACGTTGCCACTGGCAGTAACCTTGTTAAATTAGCGGATCACAAAGCATTAATTGGTGAAATACAGGTTCCAGAAATTCAAATCCAACAAGTTAAAATTGGCCAAACAGTGCGCATTAATACGCAAAATAGTCAGTTCATGGGTAGTGTGTCTCGCATTAACCCCGCTGTGACACAAGGTAATGTGCAAGTAGATATAGCGTTTAGCGAACCTCTCCCCGCAGACGCCAGACCTGACTTGAGTGTTGAAGCAGATATTCAAGTCGCCAAACTAGAAAACACCCTGTTTGTCTCTCGACCGCTATTTTCACAAAGCCAAACCGCCACCAGCTTTTATAAATTGGATCCTGACGGTGGACTTGCACACAGAGTCAAGGTAGAAGTAGGGCAGGGTTCTACAAGTCATATACAAATAATCAATGGATTGGAAGAGGGCGACACCATCATTACCTCTGATCCAAGCCGCTTCGATAGCTACCCAACATTTAGCATTAATTAGGAACCCTTATGTCTGATTTAATAATAAAACTCGACAACATGAGTAAAGTATTTTTCGCTGATGATTTAGAAACTCACGCGTTAAACAAAATTTCATTAGAAGTCGCAAAACAAGAATATATAGCGATATCAGGTCCCTCAGGATCAGGAAAATCAACCTTGTTATCGGTGCTCGGTTTGCTTGATACCGCTACAGACGGCCACTATCACTTAGCAGACCACTTGGTAAGTAATATCAATAAAACAGAGCGCGCTCGGATCCGAAATAGAGAAATTGGGTTTATTTTTCAATCATTTAATTTAATTAGTGATTTAACCGTTGAAGAAAACGTAGAGTTACCTTTGACGTATCGTACTGACTTAAGCAAATCGCAATGTAAAGACAAGGTCTCCAATGCCCTAAAAAAAGTCAATATGCTGCACCGTGTGAGCCATTACCCCTCTCAGCTGTCGGGTGGCCAACAGCAGCGTGTGGCCATTGCAAGAGCCATTGCTGGTGACCCAAAGCTGATCCTTGCAGATGAGCCTACCGGTAACCTTGACTCAAAAAATGCCCATGATGTTTTACAGCTGCTTGATGAACTTCATCGCGATGGCGCTACCATTTGTATGGTGACACACGACCCTCGTTCAGCCCAACGTGCTCAGCGTAACATTGAAGTACTTGATGGGCGCATCGTGCTAGATCAGCCAACGACGCTAAATAATGCCGCAGTCAGCGCCTAAGGGGTATAACATGCATATTTACAGTGATATAAAATACACACTACGGGGCTTAGCTAAAAAGCCCGGTTTTAGTGCACTGGCCATACTCGTGATGGCAAGTGGCATTGGTCTCAGTGTTTATTTATTTTCTTTCATGAATGTCATGCTATTTAAACCCATGCCGTTTGAAGGCGGGGAGCGGTTTATACAAGTATTCACTTCACAAAACGGCAGTCGGATCCAAGGGATGTTGAACCTTCATGATTATCACGAAATTAAGCAGAACTTAACAGGGGTTAGTACATTAAGCGCCTATAGAAACCAAACAGTCACCGTATCTCAGCAAGGTGGTACTCGCAGGGTCGAGGCCACCGACAGCCGAGCAAATATTTTCTCTTTCACGCAGACCCAACCGATTATTGGCCGTACCTTTAGCGAAGCTGAAGACAAAGTTGGAGCACCTCGCGTGGTGGTGATAGGCTATGAACTTTGGCAAAATATGTTTGCCGGCCAAGCGAATATTCTAAATCAGTCTCTGCGCATTGATAATGAACCACATCAAATCATCGGTGTTATGCCTGAAGACTATTTTTTCCCGTACAACGCTGATTTATGGCGGCCACTACGCGACAATATAGAACAAGTATCACGCGAAGCAAACGCCCAAGTAAGGGGGTTACTACTGAGAGATGAAGACACATCTATAACAGAGCTTAATCAACAATTAAAACTTATCATGCAGCGACTAGAAGCGCGTTACCCCACTGCTAACAATGGCATCGGGGCTTATGCGCTCACGCCAAATATGATCAGTGCTGATGGTGGTATGGCAGTTGCTTATACCATGCATATTGCGGCAGTTTTAATCTTAATATTGGCCTCGGTGAATGTTGGTAACTTACTCTTGTCACGCGCGGTAGAACGCAGCCATGAAACCGCAATTCGTGTCGCACTGGGCGCACCAAAAGGGCGGTTAATTAGCCAGCTGCTTTGGGAGAGTATTATCATTTGCTCTCTCGGTGGTTTTATCGGTCTATGCATGATTGGCTGGGGCCTTGAAGTAACACAAGTTATTACCAACCAATTTTATACTGATCGCCCGCCATTTTGGTGGCAGTTTGGTATCGATGCTTACACTTTAAAGTTGTTTTTCGCTTTTTTACTTGCCACCATTTTGATCACCGGATTACTCCCTGCCTTAAAAAGCGTTAATGGCGACTTTAATGCCGTACTACGCGATGGCACACGTGGTGCGCTAGGTAAAAATGCCGGTCGACTCAACAAACTACTGGTCATAGGCGAAATATTTTTATCTATCACTATTTTACTCGTCGCTGCCGTGATCATCATTGCAAGTAAAAAGGCAACAGAAGCCAATTATGGTGCCAATATAGACAATGTCATGGTCAGTAGGGTGCAGTTGCCTGATAACCAATATGATACGGCTGAGCGTAAAGTGGCGTTCGTTAACACCCTTAAAGCCAGTTTAGCCAGTGCGCCCCAATTTAAACAATTGATCATCGCATCAGCCTTGCCCGGTATGATAAGTCACAGACCGAGTATCGCCGTTGAAGGCAAAGAATATATCCAACAGGGTAAAGCGAGTTATCCGCGGGTAAACCATATTGCGGTCAGTGCGGGATCTCTTAAACACTTAGAAATAGGGTTAATAGCAGGCAGATATTTTAATCTTGCCGACGACCAGCCGAACACACACACCGTGATTGTCACGCAATCATTTGTAACGCAATTTATGAATACTGAACAACCTATTGGCAAGCGTGTTCGGGTGATCAATGACAGCACCGACACCTTACAATGGGCAACGATTGTTGGAGTGGTTGAACACACCATACAGACACGACCTAACCGCATTGAAGCAAGTATGCCATCGATATTTCAACCCTATAGCCAAACACCAAGAGACTCAATGGTCATAGCAACGCGTATCAATGGCAAAATAACACCAACTGCCAATACATTGCGCCAAGCCGTACAGACCATCGACCCACAACTTGCCATTTATCACGTTGAACTATACAACGCAGCCCTGGCTCGATATATGGCACCACTTGCGTTCGTCAGCAACATACTGGGTTTATTTGGCTTGGCATCGTTTGTCCTCGCTGGATGCGGAATTTATGGCGTAATGAGTAATACCATTGTCCAGCGTTTGCAAGAAATGGGGGTAAAGCGTGCTCTAGGAGCCAATGAGCATCATATTATGCGTGAGTTTATGTACTCAAGTACCAAGCAGCTCTTGTGGGGACTCATACCCGGTCTTGGTATTGGCATTGCGTTAGGGTTTGCAATGTCTACGACATTGAATGTTAGTCTGTTCGAATTATTAAGCATAGCCTGCATACTCACGGTGGGGCTTGCAGGAGTCGTGCTTATCGCCACGTACATACCGACAAAACGCGCGCTGGACATGGAGCCCTCTCATGCACTTCACTATCAGTAATCACAAGTACACAGTATAGAACCAATTGGCCGCTTTTTTGACGTACTAAGTGGCCATTTTTCACAATAGGTTTGATTTATTCGTGTGGTGGATATCAATTTCGCATACAATGATATGATTATGATTTTATTAAAGTTAGGTCAGTTATGAGCGCATCAATTTTAATAGCAGATGACGATGAGGGCATACTTCATGCGCTCAGCCTGATGCTACTTGAAGCAGGTCATGTTGCAACGACGGTGCTTACCCCAGCAGACACACTCATACAACTTAGGCAATGTGAATTTGAACTCGTCATAATCGACCTTAACTTTTCACTTGATACCACTTCAGGGGCTGAAGGTTTATCGTTACTGAAAAGCATTAAACAACTTTATGAACACTTACCTGTACTGGTAATGACTGGCTGGGGTAGCGTTGAGATTGCAGTACAAGCGATGCAAAATGGCGCCAATGATTTTATTAAAAAGCCATGGGAAAATGAACGACTATTAAGCATCATAACGAATCAACTCACCCTAGCAAATACCACATTAAACGCGCGTAAACTCCGCGAATGCAATGCGCTATTGAATCAACAAATAGATGATAATGATTTGATGGTGTCTGATTCACCCGCCATACAACATGTACTCAATACACTCAACCGAGTCGCTCTCAGTGACATAGATGTATTAATCACAGGAGAAAATGGCACTGGTAAAAGTATGTTTGCGCGATATTTACATGCGCAATCAAGCAGAAAAACACTGCCCATGATAAGTGTTAATATGGGCGCAGTTGCCGACAATCTCTTTGAAAGTGAAATGTTCGGCCATGTTAAAGGGGCATTCACCGATGCCAAAAACCATCGGATAGGGCGCTTTGAACTGGCTGAAAAAAGCAGCTTATTTTTAGACGAGGTCGCTAATACACCGCTTTCTCAGCAAGGAAAACTACTGCGTGTATTAGAAGAAAGGCAATTTGAAAAAGTCGGGGCTAGCAAAACCCAACATGCCGATATAAGGCTCATATGCGCTACCAATGCTGATTTGAAACAGGCTGTATCTGATGGGGCCTTTAGGCAAGATTTACTCTATCGCATCAATACCATAGAGGTTTGTATACCCCCTTTACGCGAACGCCAACTCGATATTATTCCACTGGCTAGGAAGTTTTTACACAAAGCCATCGAAAAATATAAAGGGCCTGCGGTTGAACTAGATAACAAGGCCAAACAAGCACTGTTAGAGTATGGTTGGCCAGGTAATGTGCGGGAGCTGAGTCATGTTATGGAGCGAGCACATATTTTAGGTCTGCAGCCGACGGTAACAGTAGCTGATTTGAACTTACCCACACACAGTCGAACTATAACGCCTATACCAAATAGTGACGACACGTTACGTCCACTGGAAGAATTAGAACATGAGATTTTAAAAAGCCGACTCGCTTATTTTGATGGTGATGCGGTTGCCGCGGCCACATCATTGGGGTTAAGCAGAAGCACGTTTTACAGACGGCTCTCTAAAGCAAACAACGATTAAAGGGAGCGCAGCATGCCAAAACAACGCAGCATAGAAAGTAATATTGCACGCCTGTCACTGATTTCAAACCTGATACTCATGGGCTTACTTATTATATCGCTGCTAGTGTCTGATATATCAAAGTGGCTCATATTACTTATCGGTGTATTAAGCAGTTTGCTGGTGCTCTGGACAACGCAGCAAATCAAACAACGCTTAACCTATCAATCGAAAAGCCAAGCAAACTTACTGGAAGCACTCATTTGTGGTGATTATAGCTTGCGTGCTCGGCGCTTTCCCAACGATCATGGTGTATCGCCTCTTACTAATACAATCAATCAACTTGCTGAGCGCCTCAGCAAACAACGTTGGCAATCTGTAGAAAGTCAGCTGTTGGTACAAACCATATTAGAACACATTGATATTGCTATTTTGGCACTGGATAAGCACCATTCTATTACCCTCTATAACCCAGCCGCGGAACATCTATTTGGCCAGAGTATTTCTCATGCACAAGCATCGCTTCCAAAGTCACTGCATATTGCAAAATTACTTAAGTGTGGAGCGCGTGAAGTAATTGAACTTAAAGTCCATGATCAACTTACCAAATTTAGCTTACAGGTCGAGCAGTATAAAGACAGTGGCCAGACCAACAAGCTATTACTTATTAGTAATGTACACACGATACTTCGCACCGAACAACAGCATGCATGGCAACACCTTATCCGTGTAATAAGCCATGAGATCAATAACTCTTTATCTCCCATCAGCTCAATCAGTCAAACGTTATGCAAAGTCATTGGCAAACAGCCACCATACCCACAACAAAACCAGCTTATTAGTAGCCTACAATTAATAGAAAAACGGGCATCTGGGCTAGGTACCTTTATTGAAGGGTATCAACAAATTGCTAAACTACCAGACCCTACTTTAGCGCCTTGTGTTTTGTCATCATTACTGAAAAAGTGTACTACTTTGTTTCCAGATATACGCAGTGATATCTCACCAAGCTGCAATATCACCCTAAACATTGATGTGATTCAGTTTGAACAAGTGCTGATCAATGTATTTAAAAATGCCTGTGAAGCCACACCAACAGAGACACAAACACACATAGATATTCACTGTTATCAGACCCCGAAGAAAATACATATCACCCTTACTGACAATGGGTCAGGAGTCAATAATGCTGAAAACCTATTTGTGCCTTTTTACAGTACAAAAGCACAAGGGTCGGGGATTGGGTTGGTATTGTGCCGACAAATCATTGAAGCCCATCAGGGCCGGCTATCTTTGGAAAATAACCCCTCAAGAACAGGCTGCATTTTAACCATTGAACTACCTTTACAAAGCAGTATGTCGTAACACGGATCATTCATCACCTATTAATCACAGTAAGGGTTCAATAACCATGTAATCAATTTTGCTATATACAGTGGCCTATCAATGCTAAATTAGCGCCTAATCATCTGATGTCTTTGATAAGTTTAGTATGGCACTCACAAAAATTTTAAACCCTTTAGGTATCGTATTCGCTATGGCATTTAACCATCTCGCAGTCGCAAACACATCCGTCACCCAGCAGCTAGGTCAAAAGCTTATGCTCGACTTTCGCTACTACTGTGAAACTGGTAACAGTAAAACCTGTCGCAACCCAATGACCCAATTGCCTCAAGAACTGGCGAACGCGATCACTAAATACCATATTGGCGGCGTTATTTTATTTGCCGAAAATGTACAAGATATCGCTCAAATAGTGACATTAAACACCGCTTTACAAAATGCCGCTACGCAACCTCTGCTTATTGCCATTGATCAAGAAGGAGGGCGGGTTGCTAGAATAAATAGAGAAGTTGCCACGTCATTTACGGGTAACATGAGTATTGGTGCAACTTATCCAAAACAGGGTACTTACTATGCGGCACAAGTCGCTAAAGTGATTGGTAAAGAACTTAATAGCTTGGGAATTAACGTCAACTTTGCACCCACGGTTGATGTAAATATGAATGCCGCCAACCCCGTTATTAACGTGCGCTCTTTTTCGGAAAACCCTGAAGAAGTCGCAAAACTGGGGGCTGCTCAAGTTGTCGCATTTGAAAATGAACAGGTTATTTCTGCACTAAAACACTTTCCTGGGCATGGCGACACCCATGTTGACAGTCATACTGGCTTACCTCGGGTTAACCATAACAAAGACACTATTTGGCAAAATGATTTAGCCCCGTTTAAATACATTATTGATAAACATGCGCCAGGTATGATCATGACGGCACACATTCAATACCCCGCGCTTGATAACTCCGTACTTGAAAACAAACAAGGGGAAAAAATGCTCAAACCCGCGACTATGTCTCGGGCGATCATGCATGACTTGCTCCGCTCAGAACTGAACTACCAAGGCGTTGTTGTCACAGACGCACTTGATATGGCGGGAATAAGCGATTTTTTTGACCCTGAGACAGCCGTCATTGAAACATTTAAAGCTGGCGTTGATATTGCGCTGATGCCGATTGCGATCAGAACACCTGATGATATAAAAAAGCTTGATAAGCTGTTCAATAGACTCGTTAATGCAGTGAACGAAAATACATTAGATAAAAATGAGTTAACAGAGTCAGCACAGCGTATTGCAGCGTTAAAACAGCGCTTTCTAAGCCAGCCTTCAACGCTATCTGTCAATATTGCTCATGCAACGCTTGGTAACCCGAGTCATCGTAAGCTAGAAGCCGATTTAGCCCTTGCCGCCATCACGCAAGTAAAAAATAACCAATTACTCCCCATCAAACCAGCTGATAAGCCTCTGCCACTTAAGCATATTCACCTTATTATGCCTGACACACGTAAATGTGTTGCCTTAGAACAAGCACTGCAAAACTTAAGCAATAATGCCTTTGCAATTACATGTAGCAGTCTGCAGGGGTTTGATAGTTCAGTGAGTAAAAATATCATCAAGCAAGCCGATGTGGTAATTGCCGCACATGCGAGCCCGCAACAAAGTGCCGTAGAGATTGGCGGCATGGATGACATCGCAGACGTGTCAGCACACAGTATAGCTCGCCACGAGCAACCAAAAGCACTTCGCGCGCAGCTTGAGTATGCCAAACAATTACAAAAGCCTGTACTGTTCATTAGCTTACGTGCTCCCTATGAAATCACAGACTATGCACCACTCAGTGACGCAATTTTGGCAAGCTATGCCTATAATATTGATATCGACAATAAAAATCAGGTAGCTGGTCCTGCATTTACCGCGCTTGCTCGGGTCATATTGGGCCTTGACGTTGCGCACGGTAAATTACCTGTCACGGTGCCACTGCCTAAATAACACTTTTGGGGGCCTTAATTATGGATCCATCGGCGTCATTAACCGCACCACATGCGATACGAAAAATGATCCGAGAAGGTGATTATTCTGGCCCCACTATTGGCTTTGTCCCTGGTTTTACGCAGTGCAATCTTATTATTCTACCGAAAGAGTATGCCTATGATTTTTTGCAGTTCTGTCATTTAAACTCAGATGCATGCTCGCTGATGGCCTATAGTTCAGCACCCGGTGCTTATACCCTAGATACCCTAGGTAAAGACATCGACATTCGTACTGACATCCCGCGTTATCGCGTGTTCAAACAAGGTCAATTGATAGAGGATGTCCATGATATTTCGCCTATCTGGCAATCTGATTTGGTCACATTTGCCTTAGCCAGTTACCTGAGCTACGACTATGCACTCGATTGTGTCGGGTTAAAAAGTACGGCGATTAACCCACTACACGGCTTACCTTTATATATCTCATCTTTACCGTGTCAATCAGCAGGTATTTTTTCCGGGTTTAACGTGGTCAGTATGCGTGCCTTTACACCTAATGAAATTGTAAAAGCAGTACAAGTAGGGGCAATAAACCGCTCACCTCATGGCATTCCCGTGCACTTTGGTACGCCTGCCGACATTGGAATTACAGACTTAGCAAAACCTGCATTTGGTGAGCCTATAGAGATCACCGACAACAATATCCCCGTGTTTTGGACATCTAACATGACCGCCCAACTCGCCATTACCAAAATCGCCCCAAAATTGTGTATTATTAACAGCCCTGAACACTTGTTGGTAACCGATCAACAAGATGTGAGCTTAGCAATAAAATAAGGTAAGAGCATGCTGTTAAATTGTGACTTAGGTGAAAGCTTTGGTGCGTGGACTATGGGGCTTGACCATAAAGCGATGGCCGAAATTGATTGTGCCAATATTGCCTGTGGTTTTCACGGAGGAGACCCAGATGTCATCGCAGCAACGCTGCAATTAGCAAAAAAACATAATGTCATGATTGGCGCACATCCTAGTTACCCCGATAAACAAGGCTTTGGACGACGCTCAATGCAAATGCAGCCATTAGAGCTTATCAACTGTTTACATTATCAAATTGCAGCGCTCGAAGGCATGGCAAAAGTACAACAGCTAACACTCAAGTATGTAAAGCCCCATGGCGCGCTTTACAACGATATGATGCGTGATAACGCGATTTTAAAGTTGGTTTTAGAGGCTGTTGCTACTTACCCAAGCAATTTAAAATTAATGATGCTCGCAACCGCGAAACAAAATGAACATCGAAAGCTCGCAGAGGAATATGGTGTTACCTTGTTATTTGAAGCCTTTGCAGACCGTTTGTATACCGATGAAGGACTATTAAGCCCTCGCAGTGAAGCCAATGCAGTTCATGATACTCCTGCACTACTGGCGCAAGTAACGCAACTTATTAATCAGCACAGCGTACAAACTAGCTCAGGCAATGAGCTGTCTTTAATGGCAGATACTTTATGTGTGCACGGTGATAATGAAGCCAGCATCTCGCTAGTCAAAGAGATCCGAGGTTTACTGAATAAAGCCACTTCTTCAAGTTCAATGGCGTAAAGCCCCTTTACACTCTAGTGCGACAATGAAAGTAATAAAAGCCGTAAATGGCAAAAGAGCATCTTTGCAAACGTGGTTTTTACCGTTTGCAAACTCACCCTAATGCCATAAAAAAACCGAACTGTTCAAGCTCGGTTTTTCGTATCTGACTAACTGCAATTATGCACTTACAATCGCATTGTGATAAACGTTTTGTACGTCGTCACAATCTTCAAGCATACCCATGAACTTTTCGAAATTTGCGATATCATCTTCATTCGTTATTTCAACTTGGGTCTGCGGAACAAAAGTGATCTCGTCTACTTCAAAGTTGATTTCAGGGAATGCGTCAGTAAGGGCTGTTTTCGCTTTGAAATATTCTGTATGAGGTGCAAACACTGAGACTTTACCGTCTTCAACTTCTACATCAGTTACATCAACATCTGCCATCATTAGCGCTTCTAAAACCGCTTCATCGTCATCACCAGCAAAACCAAGTATAGAAAAATGGTCAAACATATGTGCGACGCACCCTGGGCTGCCGATCTTTGAATCTGTTTTTGTAAACGGTAAACGCACGTCTTTTATCGTACGGTTAGGGTTGTCAGTTAAACAATCCACAATCACCATACAATTGCCAGGGCCATAACCTTCATAACGGGCTGGTGAATAGTCTTCACCCGCACCACCAGCTGCTTTTTCTAGCGCCTTGTCAATAACATGTGCTGGTACTTGGTCTTTTTTTGCTTTTTCAATTAAACGGCGTAAAGACTGATTTGTATCTGGATCAGAGCCACCATTTTTCGCGACAACGTAAATTTCTTTACCGTATTTTGAGTTTACTTTGGTTTTTGCCGCCGCCGTTTTTGCCATGGCGTTCTTGCGGACTTCAAATGCTCTGCCCATCTTAATTCTCGTTTTATAAATTAAATTGCCGAGATTTTAACAAGACTGAGACAAATGAGCTAGCGTAGATGTAACTTTGTCCTGTGATAAAGTTAACTATGCGCCAAAATAAGTTCTGGTAATTCACGGAAATGTCGCAAAATGTATTGTGCTTCTGCCGCATAACTTGGCACATCATCAGGTGCATAAAAACAAGCTCTCATGCTCGCGTTATGTGCAGCTTGTATGTCATAGAGATAATCACCAACATAAATACAATGTTCGGCATTGAATCCCCATTGGTTGGCGATTTGTAGCAATGCCGTTGGATCCGGCTTTGCCGGGGCATCATCTCGTGTAACTAAATGTGAAATTGATATTTCGCACTGTTTCAACTTAAGTTCCGCCGCTTTTCCATAATTTCGCGTGACAATGGCCATGGGTATTCCCATTTGACTTAATTGTTTTAGGCTGTGCTGAACGCCGGGCAATATTCGTGCATGCTGCGCGTCCATTAATTCATGCTGATGAACAATATGCATGGCTTCTTCGCGCATGTACGGTGATGGTAAATTGTCGATATAAGTCAGCAGATCTTGATCGTGCGAACATCCAATTTGCGCTTTGATGATAGAAAAATCGAGTGCTGAACTAACTAAAGTACCATCGAGGTCGAAGATAACGCCTTTGATCTTTGGCTGTGTTTTTGCCTTAGTGTTACGCTGCATTAGCGGTACTTGTGTCATGGTTTCCTTGCCCGAAAAAGCCTCTGAGGGTATAACCTTAGTTTACGATATCGTGGGTTGCAAAGATCACCTGAGAATGAAATTTTCTCACCGTACATAGGTTTCATGTGACCAAGAAAAAGTCATCTTTTAAGCACTATATTTAGCTTGGAGTTTCACGCTTAATCTAGCAGCAGAAAAATGTCTTCAAAAAATCGATCGGGCCAAGTCTATGGCTTAACGTTCACTGATAACCAATCATCATTACCATCAAAATGTAATGTTCGTGTCACATTTTGTATTTTAAAGTTCACCATATTTATTTGCGTACACCAAACGTCTCGCAGCACAGTATTTTGCATACTTAGCTGAGCAATATTATCAGGCAGTACTGACTGTTGATACACAAAGAAAAATGGCTTTTTTATACGCGCGCCTATGTTACGTAAAGGTAATATCTGGCCATTCGGCTGCTTTAATCGAATATGCGCATGAACATACTTCACAAACTTATGTTGATCTGCTGAGAATATATCGACTTCATCACCAAATAAATGTGCCACCGCGTGCTCTACATCATGCAGATAGTACCGATGTGTCAACTCTAACTCGCCACTGGCCTCATTCACAACTACCGTGCTTAAGGCCGCTTTTAGTTGATGAGCATGACTATTCAGTGGCAACCACAATAAAAACGCCCCAATGAGCACTGTGCAACTTTCACTCTTTATTGTTGGTTTTTTACTTACTGTAGTGTAGAGCCATGGGTATCGCAAAATAGCTTCCTTAAAGAGGCTCATTAGAGCATCGAAGACAAACTTACAAAGAATCGCTAACGCCCACGTGCTAATTACACCTCAATAAGCGGCCGATTTTGCTAATCTAGCAAATAAAATGCTTTGCAAATAGTCTAATTTTATTACAGTTAATGAGATAATGTAACAATAATAGAAACGTACAAAAAAATAAGCTATTCAGCTGTGATTAATTACTTCAGACTAAAGTACAAGTGATAACGATTAAAAACTGGACTTTACTGAGCTAATTCAAGCATTCAAAGGCATGCCATTTTGATATTTCTGAAAGTTATTATGCCCATTTTCAAAATAAATAAAGAAAGGGCAAAAAAAGTATTGATATTTGGACCAATTTGTCTTTAAAATCGCGCTCTTTTTTATTTCAGAGAAAATAAAGCCTATAAAGTTGGCGTTAGTTTTGCTCTGTTAATTATACCCGTTTAGTCATAGACAAGTGGTGAGCAGTATGGATTTTTACATCCTAAAAAAACAAGAAAAATTAGTTGCCATCCCAGCAGATGAGCAAAACTGCAAGCAATATTTAGATGAAGGTTACTTTTATGTAGATAAAATCGCTGCTTGTAATGAAAAGTCTGCCCTAAAAAGGCAACAAGCAAAACAAAATCGATTTTTCAAAACACCTACATTATTGTTTTTGCTTGTTTTGCCAATCATTATTTTTGCTTCGTTACAGATAACACGTTAAACAAATCTGCTTTGCAATGCTATATTAGCGTCTCGATGAGTATAGGGACGCTTGATGAAAGTACTGCACACCTCCGACTGGCACCTTGGCCAACAATTTTATGAACATAGTCGTACACAAGAGCACGATGCCTTTCTAACATGGCTATGTGACACGCTCACTGAGCAAGCAATTGATGTCTTGGTGATTGCTGGGGACATATATCATACCGCTACCCCTCCAGCCAGTGCAGAGCAACAACTATATTCTTTTATTAAGCGTGCCAAAGAGAGTCGTCCGAATTTGCAGGTAGTGATCATTGCCGGCAATCATGACTCTGCAAATCGTATCGAAACAGCCAAACCCTTATTGCATGCGTTTGATACACATGTAGTCGGTAGATATAACAAACATGCACCAGAAGAGGTTGTGTTATCGCTAAAGAGCGAGAAAGGGCCTCTAACGGTTGTTGCCATGCCATTTTTACGCGCCGGCGACTTAATGTTAGATAGCCAGCAGCCTGATGCTTACCAACACGGTGTCAATGCCGCTTACCTCAGTAGTATTTCCCACGCGGTGTCGATAAAGCAAGGCCCTTTGCTTGTTATGGGCCACCTGCACGCCAAAGGTGGGGATATTTCCAGTGATTCCGAGCGCAATATCACTATCGGTGGGTTTGATTCTATTAATGCTTCAATATTCACCGAGCATGCCGATTACGTCGCATTAGGTCATTTGCACAAATCACAGCGCGTCGCAAAAAGCGAATTCATCCGCTATAGCGGCACGCCAATGCCGATGTCATTTTCAGAGCGGCACTATCAACATCAAGTGCTCATTGCGCAATTTGACAGCCAAACCTGTACTTCAGTGACATCATTACTGGTACCGCGCTATCAGGATGTGTGCTTGCTACCCGAAAAGGGCAGTGCCACCCTTGATGAATTATGCGAATTGATCAACCAACTGCCAAGCAAGCTAGAGACCCCGCCTCAATATGTACGCCTAAGGCTCAACGCCACTGAGACAGACAGTCAATTTCGAGCCAAAATAGACGAAGCGTTAGCCGATAAACACGTTCGCTTTTGTGGTATTGAACGTGTACACAGTAATAATGATGACGGTCAGCAAACACGATTTGACGACTTGGGCAGTGTTGAACAGCTCGATCCTGTTCAGTTGTTAGATTTGGCATTTCAACAGCATATGGGGAACACGGAGCGAGCCCCAGAGGCAATAAAGCAATGTTTAGCGCATGTGATGACAACATTGGATGAGGTAGAACAATCATGAAGCTAATTAGCGTGACACTGACCAATCTCGCATCCATCACCCGGGCAACAATTGATTTTGAGCAAACACCACTGCAAGAAAGTGGTTTATTTGCCATTACCGGTGACACTGGCGCAGGCAAAAGCACCTTGCTCGATGCTATTTGCTTAGCGTTATATGCAAAGACCGCTCGCCTTAAAAACGATTTAAAGAATACGGTTGCCTTTAATGGTGACGAAATAAAGCTGAATGACCCTCGTAATTTATTACGCCGAGGATGCGCACAAGGCAGCGCCGAAGTTGTATTTATTGGGCAAGACAATCAACGCTACAAAGCCTGTTGGAAAGTCGCACGAGCACGCAACAAAGTAGATGGCCGGCTTAAAGTAGCCGAACACGAAATATATTCCCTCGAAGATGATACTTTGATGGCTCAAAAGTCTGCGGCCGTAAAGTCTGTTGAGCAACTTATTGGCTTAAACTTCGAGCAATTCACGCGCGCCGTACTACTGGCCCAGCATGAGTTTTCAGCCTTTTTAAAAGCCAGCAGTGATGAAAGGGCGCAACTGTTAGAGTGTTTAACGGGGACTGATAAATTTAGCCGCATCGGACAGACAATATTCGAGCTACATAAAAATAAAAAAGTCGAATTAGAGCAATTGCGTTTGAGCTTAGAAGCCTATTCTTTGCTAAGTGATGAAGAGCTTGATGAAGTTACGATACAAAATAAGCAACATCACGCAGCATTAGAAGAGTATAAACAACAGCAAAAGCACATAGAACAACAAAAAAACTGGCTGCAAACTGGCCAAGCTATACAAAGCAAAGTACATGACCATACCACGCAGTTAAATCATGTTGCAGAGCAGCTTTCAACACAATCAGCAGAATTTGAGTTGGCACAATTGGCAACCGTTGTAGCGCAAATCTCAGATAATAGGGCTCAAGCCAAGCAGCTCATAGTACAACACAAAGAATGTATTTTAGAGCACGCGCAGCTTAATAAGGTGGATCTCACTGAAGAGATCAGAAAAAAAGAAGCCCAGCACCGCGACTTCATTGCTATAGAATCACAGACTAAAGCAACCTTTAAACAACAACAGCCAAATATTATTCAAGTGAGAACACTTGATACAAACCGCACCGCAAACAAAACCCAATTAGACAATGCACAGCACGAGGTTGAGGCAATACAACGTACGCTCGATAAAACAGCATCAGAGCAGCAAGCCCTGCAGAAAAATTTGTCAGACGATAATGCCAAAGCCACACAATTGCGTGACACATTAAATAGCGATCCTCAGGGTATTGCTGCATTACCACATTGGCAACACCTCAGTGCATTGCTATTGAAGTTAGAACAATTAGCGACTCAGCGAACTACGCTCAACAATGAACACCAAGCAGCGACTCAACAAGTCACTCAGCTCGCTGAGCTTTGTGCACCGCTCACACTGCAAGTCGACAAACAACAGCAACACAGTTTACAGATTGAGACACAATTAAGCGCCCTAAAGCAAGAGATTGCTCAGCTTGACTATGAAGCCATTCAACAGCGCCGTTTTGCGTTACAGAGCGGGTTAGCGTGCAAAGAAACACTGCGTAATGTCGATACTGAGTTAACTCAATTACAGGTAGAATTAGATAAAACTCGCCACCAGCAGCACAGTTTAACGCTACAACTAAAAGACACTGAGCAACAAACCGAGTTAGCAAAACAGCGTGTTGCACTCACTCAAGATAATTATAGCCAGATACAACTAAGAGCCAGTGAAAATATTAGTGCCTTACGCAGTTCGCTTCAGCCAGGAAAAGAGTGTGTCGTCTGTGGCGCAACAGAGCATCCCTACGGCGTTGAGCATATCGATGAACATTGGCAAAATTTGCTCGATGATTTTCAAGTGCAAAAAGCGCAAGCAGAGCAAGCATTACAACAAGCTCAAACGCGGTATACTGAGCACCTGAGTACACTCGAAGCCGTTAATGTACAACTACAAGTCACGTTGCAGCAGCAAGCGCAACTAGGGCTAAAATCGCAGCAATTAACCACACAGTTAAATGAATTAGGTGAAGTTGCTACTTTATCTGATGAGCAGTGCCATAACCAAATAACATCATTGCAAGCGCAGCTAACACAATATAGTGCGCTATCAGCCCAACAACAGGATGCGTGGCAACAGTTTCAACAGGCGCAAACCGCATTGCAAGCAGTCCAAACTGAGCTGAAAAATACCGAACAAGCTTTACAACAGCACCAGCACACAACACAGCACTGTGACCACCAGTTAACACAGTTAAACCAAGATATCTGCGACATTGAGCAACAGGCCCAGCAGCTTTTTAATGATGAGGATTGGTGGTCACTTTTTTCAGAACAAAATCACCAAGCGCGGCTATCTCTCACTGCTCGAATTGAACAGCTACAACATGTTGAGCACTCTCTAGACCTCCTAGCCACATCACAACAAAATGCGCGTAATACTTTAGATATAATTTTAGCGCAGCATGCAGAGCAAAAGCAGCAATGTGTAAATGCACAGCATCGCGTTGATACCTTAGCTGCCAGTACACTGCAGCTTGATCAAGCACGCGCATTACTGCTGCCCCTTGAGCAAACCCCTGAACAGTGGCAACAGGCTTTACAATTGGCGGTAGATAATGCGCAGCAACAAGTGGTTGAAGTAAAAAGTGCGCTTGCAACGCTTGCCCATGCTCTGCAAGAAAAAACCTTGAAACAAGCCAATTTGCAACAGCAACTGAGCCAAATCGACCAGCAAACTCAAACCGTGGATCAGCGGTTTGCACAGTGGTTGTCACAGCAACAGCCGGTCTTCCCGCAGTTAGACGCTGAGTTAATCGACTCAATTTTATCCCAAGACCAAACGCACTTTTTGGCATTACATGCAAAGCACAAGCAACTAACAACACAGCATGATCAAATACAAGCGACTTTGGCGCACCTGCAAGCTGAATATACTCAGCATCAAGCACATGCTATGACTGATAAGTCTGTTAATGAGCTTAACGCAAGCCTTGATAGACTAAATCAACAGCAGCAAGCGACTCAAACACTGTGGCTTGAATGCAATACCTTGCTGACCCAGCACGAAAAGAATGTGGCACAATTACAAGAAAAACAAACCCAGCTGTCCGCTCTGCAGGCAGATTACGAACACTGGCATTTACTCGATAAACTACTAGGCGATGCGACTGGCAAAAAGTTGCGTAACATTGCCCAAACACAAACCTTAAAAATACTATTACAATACGCAAATCAGCACCTTCATAGTTTGTCAAAACGTTACAAATTAACGGTGATCGGACACTCACTTGATATTGCCATTATTGATAAAGATATGGCTGACGAGCAGCGTTCTGTGAATACCTTATCTGGCGGAGAGTCATTCTTAGTTTCACTGGCATTGGCATTAGGGCTTGCGTCTTTATCTTCCAATAAAGTACACATTGGCTCGCTCTTCATTGACGAAGGGTTTGGTACTTTAGACCCTGAAACATTGAGTGTGGCGCTAGATGCGCTAGACTCACTGCAAGCGCAAGGGCGCAAAGTAGGGGTTATTTCACACGTAAGTGAAATGACAGAACGCGTAGCGACACAAATACAAGTGAAAAAGCAGCCCGGAGGCTATTCGAGTCTTACGGTGAAAGGATAATATATGCCGCACTTTCAAGGTGATGAAGCAGTAAATTATGATTCAAGGATCACAAAACTAGTGCCCGGATACGAGCTGTTGCACCAGCTAACTGCCGCACAATTGCTCACTTTACTACCCGATGAGTCAACCATTTTAATTGTTGGAGCCGGAACGGGTAGAGATATTATAGAGCTGGCTAATGCCAATGAAAGTTGGCACTTTATCGCGCAAGATGTGTCAGCGGATATGCTCGATATAGCAAAGGCGCAATTTACCGAGCATGGACTGCTATCTCGCGTTACTTTTCACTATGGTGAACTCACCACGTTAGATGCGCCCGTCGATGCAGCCCTGTGTTTATTGGTGATGCACTTTTTACCCGACAACGGCGATAAAAACACATTACTGCAAGCTATTCGGCGCAACATACTTTCATCTGGTGTGGTGTTTATTGCCGACCTTGTTGTGCCTGAAACACAGTTTGAACGAGAAGCGCAGTTGGCGATGTGTCGTACGCTAGGACTTACGGAAATAGGTGAACAACGTATGCGTCATAACTTAAGCCATGAATTTTACCCGCTTAATCGCATCCGTTTAGCTGAATTACTTGAAACCTCAGAACTCTCAGAGCCTCACACTTATTTTAAAGCACTTGGCTTTTCTGGGATTGTTTGCCACGCTTTGTAGCAATACACTGGAGCTGTTTTTCTAATGTTTTTAAGCAAAACGGCTTTACAATGATCCCATCGACTCTGGCGGAAATAAGCTTTAGCAACGTACGGCGATTGTCCTCACACGTCACCACCAAAATTGCCATTTTATGACATGCCAGTTCATGTTTTACTTTATCAATCAACATGGTGCCATCCATTTTTGGCATGTTCAAATCAGTCACTAACAGGTCAAACTTTTGTTTTTTTAAATAAGAGACAGCCTGTATACCATCAGTCGCTTCTGTGATGTCTGTGTATTCCAATTTGCGTAACATATTGATTAAAACATGCCGCATCAGTGGCATATCATCTACAACTAAAACCTTCATCCTTTCCTTTACTCTTCTACCAACCTTGTTAGTGTGAGGTTAGTCAAGGCTATGTAAAATGCCACATAATTTACTAATTTTAATATTACTTAGCTGTCGGTAGTCAAAGTACGGACACACCACTAGGTTTAACGTGTGGTCTACTGCAAACTCATCATCTAGCCATTCAAGAGTGTTAGTAAAAATGTGATCTCTCAATAATTTTTTGGCATACGTTCGCCCTGCAATAATGTGATATTTGTAGAGTTTCTCACCAATATTAGGAGGGCTAAACAACAAAGCCTCCTGACTATGCTGCTGCAATAAGCAATTATCACGATACTCTTGCCAAGTATCATACTTAGTAAAATGATGATCTCTATGACTTAGCTGTGCAATGAACTTCGCATAAACATTGAATACTTTGCGCCACCCATTGCCCGATGCCATATTAATCGCATCAATCTCACCACTGATAAGTGGCTGTATTTTAGTTAAATTACGATATTCAGACATGGGAGGTGGGCGCTCAACATAAACCGCAACTAACCCGCTATTATTCCCAAAACCGTGAGTTAGTATTTTCATGATTTGGCGCGTTGTAAAATACGGTCTAGCGCATTACCAAACGCTTGTTTGTCCGTTGCAGAAAGCTTAGATGGCCCCCCATTCATTTCAACACCGCTGCTGCGCATCGTATCCATAAAATCACGCATATTGAGAATCGATTTAATATTGTGCTCCGTATATTCTTCACCTCGAGGGTTAATCGCATGTACGTTTAGCTCAACCACTTCAGCTGCTAGGGGAATGTCAGAGGTGATCACAATGTCGCCTGCTTGTACCCGCTTTACGATTTCATTGTCGGCAATATCAAACCCTTGATTAACCCGTAGTAAGGTCACAAATTGAGTCGCAGGTACTCGCATTGCGTGATTTGCCACAAGTGTTGTTTGTGTTTGCGTGCGCTGTGCTGCACGAAAAATAATTTCTTTTATTGGCGTAGGACAAGCATCTGCATCAACCCAAATTTGCATAGTAAAACCTCTGGTAGAATTGGTAGGTAAAATAATGATCTTGGTGACCATTGTAATCGTAACGCTCTATAATTTAAATTAATTAAACATTTCGGCTATAGGCATTACACCATGCACAAAATTATGACGCTCATATGTATTTTATTTATCACTGGGTGCACTGGCGTTGCACAAGGCATAAAGCCAGTATCTGAGTTAGATATGGCTCAATACCAAGGGAAGTGGTACGAGATCGCACGGTTAGACCATCGTTTTGAACGGGGAATGAGCAGTGTAACCGCAAACTATACATTGAAACCTGATGGCTATGTAGAAGTCATAAACAAAGGTTATGTCGATGAAGAACAAACCTGGAAACAAGCCATTGGTAAAGCCAAGTTTGTGGGGGATAAAAAAAACGGTCATTTAAAAGTGTCTTTCTTTGGCCCTTTTTATGGGTCATATGTCGTTTTTGAGCTTGATAAAAAGAATTATCAATATGCATATGTTACCAGTTATAACAAAGATTACTTGTGGCTACTATCAAGAACGCCGACCGTATCAAAAGAGCGGCTAACACACTTTATCAACACAACCAAAAGCTATGGGTTTGACACTGAGGCGCTGATATACATGAAACATAATAGGTAATACGACACTGTAAAGCCCCTTTACATTTTATGCATAACACTCAACGATAAATGAGCAGTCTTATAACTGTCTGAAAAAATTCACATTAATGTCAGGTACTTGTAACCGGTCCAAGTAACACTGTTGTCTGTTTTAAAAACAACAATGATAGCAACCTGGAGTAACTGATGAATCGTGTAGCATATTCTCTACTAGCAAGTGCCGTCGCACTTGCTTTAACTGCCTGTAATGGTGACGATGGTGCAACTGGCGCTGCTGGTCCAGCCGGCGAGCAAGGCGATGCCGGTATCAATGGCACCAATGGAAGTGATGGCCAAAATGGCGTTAATGGCCAAAACGGTGTTGATGGTACGACAGGAAAGAGCGGCACAAATGGCGGTTCTGGTTTGATCCGTATAGCCACCGTACCAGCAGGGGCTGAGGTAACGGGGTTACATTTGACACGAGAAGGTGACCTATTTTTCAATATCCAACACCCCAATGATGCAAATACTGAAGTAGATAGTTTTAATCAGAAAACATATCACACCGGGACCGTTGGCGTATTAAGCGGGGTGAACTTCAATGAATTACCGAGAAATATTGTCAGTTCTGCGGTACCACATAGCGATTCAGCCTTAGAACAACAAACCGTGGTATCTGCTGTTGGCCAATATCAAATTCTAGGTCAAACAGGTGATACTTTTGCAGGATTAAATGAGAAAAGCTTGCCTGGAGGCTTAGGTGTCATCTATGGGATCAGTTCAAAACAAGAAATTATAAAAAATAACATGCCTGATTTTAATGGCTTTGTTCCCGCAGGTGAAAATACAGGTTATTTATTTACTAACTGGGAAGACTACCCAGGAGGCATGAGCCGCTTAAAAATGAGTAAAGCAACCAATGGCACTTGGTCTGTGGAAGAAGCCATGATGGTCGATTTTGATTCAGTAAAGGGCACTGCCGCAAATTGCTTTGGGTCTGTATCTCCTTGGGGTACTCCGCTAACATCTGAAGAGTGGATCGTAGACTCTAAAGTCGACACTACAACAAACCCAGCTTGGAATAAGCCTACAGATATTAGCTCTCGTTTAGAGAACTTCAGACAATTCCTTGCACCTGAGTTCCCAAACCCTTATCGCTACGGGTACATTGCTGAGGTGCAAAACCCAGCAACAGATACACCAGATGTTGTTAAACATTTTACTATTGGTCGATATGAGCACGAAAATTCAGTAGTTATGCCTGACCGTCGTACCGTTTATTCGTCGCAAGATGATACTGGTGGCGTATTATTTAAATTCATTGCAGACCAACCTGAAGACTTAAGCTCAGGCACATTATATGGCGCTAAGTTAACTCAAGATGCAGGTCTTAGCGACCCAGCAGTCACTGGATTTGATATCGAATGGGTTGAATTAGCATCAAATACCAACTCGCAAATAGAAACTTGGATAGCACAGTATGATGATGTTACCAGTGCAGATTACGTAGAAGGACAAACAAGCTATTTGTCCGTCGCTGATGTGCAAGCATGGGTTGATGGTAAAGCAACTTATCCAACGGTTGCAGAAGGCGGCGGCCCTATTACAGCTGGTAAGCCAATGGATGACCGTGTTGCATTCTTAGAGTCTCGCCAAGCAGCCCGCTTAAAAGGCGCAACTGCAGAGTGGCGTAAACTTGAAGGGATCAGCATAAACCATGATCGTGTGCTTGAAGCAATTACAGGCCAAGACGTAATCGCTAATGAAATCGTAGAAAAAGCGTATATGTATATTGGCATTGCTGATTTAGATAGCACCATGACAGATGGTGAAGGCGATATGCAACTATCCGCGCGCGTAAAAGACTGTGGCGGTGTTTATCGTGCAAGCATAGACAGTAACTACAATCTTACACGTATTGAACCTGTTGTAATGGGCGGAACATATCGCTCGAGCTTAACCGGTGCGGAACGTTGTGATGTCAATCAGCTCTCTCAACCTGACAACGTTATTGTTATGCGCGATGGACGTATACTTATTGGTGAAGATGGTTTTCAAGAGAATAACACTTTGTGGATGTATGACCCGCAATCAAAGTAATCAATTAACGTTTTAATAGCCTGAGCGGCAATCATCGCATTGCCGCTTTTTTTAGCAACAAAAATAGAAGTCATAAAAATGAAACAGCTTCTCTTAGTATTATTATTATCGGTATCTATCACTTGGTTACTTGGCTGCTCAGAAAAAAACATCATCACCGGTCCTGAACTTAACGCAAACACCAATACTACACCACCCAGTGCCCCGCCATACCAAGTAGGGGATGATATTCCCGCATTGGCTTATATTGAACATAACGAAACCTACAATGCAGAATCGGTGATCCCACCGCAGTGCTATACTAAAACAAACGGTGTAAATAATCCGTGTTATGCATGCCACCAAACTGACCGTACGGATCTAAATAGGCCAAATCAAATGGCTGACGGTAATTTACAGGGTGACTATGAGTTTTCAGATCTGGGAGTAAAAAATCACTGGAAAAACCTGTTTGTTGACCGAACTGACTTAATCAAAGGCATTTCAGATAAAAAAATACTCGATTGGATAAACCAAGATAATTACAGTGAGTTTATCAAAAAACAGCAGGCCAACTCACAATGGCTAGGTGAGATCACCCCCATTAAAAACTTAGCGTACCCAGAAAAAGCATTTAACTCCCAGGGTTTTGCGAAAGATGGTAGCGGCTGGGTGGCATTTAATTATAAGCCATTCCCTAGTACATTTTGGCCTACTAATGGCTCAACGGGAGATGTCATGATCAGGCTGCCAAGTGCATTTAGGGAAGTGAAAGGCGTGTATAACCAAGACGCTTATCTTGCCAACCTCAGCCTGGTTGAGCTTGCTTTGAAAGGATTAGAAACAATCTCGACACCACCAATCAATGAGCAACGAGTAGGAACTGACTTAAACTCAGATGGCAAACTTACGACGATTAACCATATAACTAAGCAGTCCAACTATGTTGGCGATGCAACGGCTGAATTGGCATATCAACTGTACCCAGAAGGCACCGAGTTTTTGCATACCGTTCGCTACATAGGCGTAGACAGTAACGGAGCTATATTTAACGCGCCGCGTATGAAAGAAGTGCGCTATATGAAAAAGCATAACTTCAAGTCTAAGCAAGAACTTGGTACATCATATTATCGAGAAGCGAAAGAAAAATCATTTGAAAACCTCCCGCAAACACTCTATCTCGGAGATCAAGGTATCAATAATAGTTTTGGCTGGACCATCAATGGCTATATAGAAGATGCACAAGGTAAGCTGAGACCACAACATAAACAAGAACTTGCGTTTTGTAACGGCTGTCACAAAACGGTTGGCTCAACATACGACCAAACATTTTCATTTGCTCGTAAAGTTACCGGTAAAAAAGGCTGGGGTTATATCGATTTAAAATCAATGACGGATGTACCAAATAAAGGTGAAACAGACGGGGAATTCTTAACCTATATGACACGTGTTGGCGGGGGGGATGAATTTAGACAAAATCAAGAAATGCTGATGCGCTGGTTCAATGCTGATGGCAAGCTTAATACTGAAAAAGTAAAAGCCACACGTAACCTCTATGAACTTATTACACCGTCTCCTGAACGAGCACTGGCTTTAAACAAGGCTTATCTATCAATTGTCAAAGAGCAAAGTTACTTATTTGGTCGAGATGCCACTTTAGTTAAAGCTCATAATGTATTGGAGCAGGTAAATGATAGCCAACAACCACTTAAGCCAGAACATCGTTATGTTTGGGACATGCAGTTAGCGTGGACTGAATAATAACAAGAGTATAACGAGTAAGTTAGTAAAATGGTGATCTCCGAGAACTCACCATTTTACTAACTGAAGGGGAAACCATACGCCATACAATATAATTTACTATGAGAGATCAGTATTTTACCAAGCAAGGCTACGTAAGATCATATTTTTACTAACTAGGTACAGCGCAGATCAATATTTTACTAACCCTTCTCAAACAGATCAGTTTTTTACTAACTAAATATGGGAATAACCAAGGTTTATTACGCACAAGCGTCGATCATTATCGTTAGAACCTGGCCTGATATCTATCTAGATCATAATTTTACTAACATTGACTACTTCGAACTCGGCTTCAGATCAGTTTCTTACTAACAAAAACCTTGTAATAAACCTGTTAGATCAGATTTTTATTAACTTATGGAAAAAATACTAAGGAGAGATCACGATTTTACTAAGTTATGTTAGTAATATCGTGATCTCTGATGTGATGATAGCGATTTAATTATTAAAACTGAGCTAAAAGGTTAAAAACAAGCCATTATAACAATGCCAAAACAGCTGTTATGACTAGCAGTCCGGGGAGTAAGTAAATAAGTGATCTCAACTTGGCCGGCATATAACTTAGCAGTAGAGCCAAACACATCACTGAGACAGCCATATAGCCACATAATAAAATGCTGCCATAGCCAAATTGATGCCACATGCTCATCAAAGCACTTGCCAACAAGCAAACCCACGAAACGATACGTATATGACGACTTAGCTTTGCGTCTACTCGTACTCCAAACACTGACTTATAATGGCTACTTTTTGCCAAAGCAAACCCTGTGAAACTGGTAAAGCAAAATAAAAAAGCAAGTAACTGTATCATACAGCTTGCCCCTTTAATGCTTTATTAACAGCTGGTTTAGCTGCTTGCTTGCTCGCCAACTTTCGACTCTGAATATAAAATACAGCAGCCGTTAATAAGCACAGTATATCAAACCCAGCTAGCACCCATTGCTCCTTAAATATATAACTAACTAAGTTACCTTCAGTTGTAAGAGCATTACAAATTGGGAGTGCCAACCATAAAACGGCGTTCAATTGAGCTAACTGACGCCATTGGGCAGTGCCCGCTTTATATAAAGCCATGAGCGCTACACCCAGCCATCCTAGAAAGAATAGGTGGATTTCAGCCTCAGCACGGCCTGTATAACTATCCGGTAATAAGCGATTAGCAAAGAAAAATGCCGCTGTCGCGACTGGCAAACCCATAATAGTAGCCAAATTAAGGCCTTCAACCAGTCTGAGTCCAAAGCTTGCCGTTTGATCCGCTTTCATACGTTCACGAATACGCTTCGCCCACATAACAGCGCCACTGCCGATCATGACACATCCGGCAATACCACACACAAAGAATAACCACCTTAGTCCTGGGAGCGATAAGCGCCCAGTGTGTAATGCTATCATACTGTCATATAGCGTTTCACTGGCACTAAAATCTGTATTCTCGGTCATAATGAGCTCACCGTTTACCGTGTTATATACCCACACAGGCATTTCATCTTGTATCTTTGTTCCTGTGTTAGCATAGAACTTTAGACGTGCAGTCTCATCAGATGGGTGGTCCACGATAACCCGCTTAATATCTACATGTGGCCAGTCAGTATAAAATTGATCTACCAGTTGCTTCATAGGTAACATTTCAACCGTTCGGCCAGTGATATCTGCATGTTGTCTTGATGGGCTTAAGTCAGCAAAAAAAGCTTTTTTACCTTCGTCGTATTGCGTCATTGCCGGATACGGAAACAACATAAAAATCAAAGTGACTAACCCGGTATAGGTGATCATTATATGAAAAGGCAATGCGAGTACCGATGACAAGTTATGCGCATCCAACCAGGTTCGTACGCCTTTTCCTTTTCTAAACTGGAACATATCTTTAAAAATACGTTTGTGGATCACGACTCCAGAAATCAGGCCTATCAACATGAATAAACTAGCAAAAGACACTAACCAACGTGCAACAGTACGATCCATATAGTGGAGGTCAAAGTGAAGTCGATAAAAAAATAGCCCGCCATGGCTATCTCGATATTCGCCCAACGTCTCTTCTGTATTTGGATCCATATACTGGTCATGCCATTGACCGCGCTCCCCCTCTTTCCCTTTATCTTTATAGGATACTTCAATTACATGATTACGTTCAGAAGGTAAACCAACCCACCAAGTATCCGCTTCAACGGCATTAGCCTCTAAATGCTGTAACGCAGCACTAATTTGACCTTGCTGCGCTAGCACTCGATTGTCTTGCGGTGCCACATCATGCACAGCTGGTTGTGACCAAAACGTAATTTCATGGCGAAAAAAGCTCAGAGTACCAGCAAAGAAAATAAGAAATAGTAACCAACATACTAAAAGACCTGTCCAAGTATGCAGCCATGTCATTGAACGAAAAAAGCTATCTTTCATAACCAACCTTTAATAAATGCAAGCAATAGAGCCTGACATGTACCTAATAATATTAAGATCCCATACACTTTGCGTAACGCTCGCACACTAAATACCCAAATGAATACACATGCATAAACTAAAATACTTAAACTAACGGCAAGCAATACCGAGTCCGTTTTTGGCAATGGAACCACCGCAGCGAGTAAAGACACTGCAATAGCAGAAAAAACATAACCGCCGACAATGGCAGCAAAAAAACGCGAGCACACCAAAAATGGAGCACTTTTAAACCAAGTACCGATATGAGATATAACCACGATAAAACCCTAGGGGATAAAATACAGAAAAATAAATTATGCTAAATTAGACACAAAAAAGATAGTCATTCTCATTTGTATTTGTATATAAATGAGACAAAAGCCAGTGAATCGCCGATATGTACCTATTAACGCAGTAAATATCGTTCAGATACGATAAAAGGGGTATACTTTGAAAAGTGTGATTTGAATACCGCAGGCTGTTAACGTGAACGTTTTAGATGAAATTAGGCAATGTAGAATATGCCATGACAGTTTACCGTTAGGTGCTAATCCAACCATTCAAGGAAATAACAATGCCCGTATTCTCATTGCTGGCCAAGCACCGAGTAAAAATGTGCACCTCACAAATAAGCCTTTTAATGATGCCAGCGGTGTTCGACTTAGATCATGGCTAAATGTTGATGAAGAAAGTTTTTATAACCCAAATATATTCGCGATTGTGCCTATGGCGTTTTGTTATCCAGGTAAAGGAAAAAGTGGCGATCTAGCGCCACCTTCTATCTGTGCACAAACATGGCGAGAAGAGTTATTGAATTATTTCAATCAAATAGAGTTAACTATTGTTATTGGTCAATATGCGCAACACTATCACTTTACTAATTTTATAAGCGTTACGGAGCAAACCAAGCAGTGGGAAATACTCTTGCCCAAAATGATAGCTTTACCGCATCCGAGTCCTAGAAACCGGCATTGGTTACAGAAGAACACTTGGTTTGAGCGGGACGTTATACCAACTTTGCAAACTACAACACACAAAATTATAACAAAAATTAAATAATTAAGTGAATCTCATTGCGTATTTTGGATTTGTTACGCATAATTCACTCTAACTTAGGAACTAGAACATTAACATTTTCAAGGGACTTGAATATGCTATATAAAATTACAGGCTGGGCAGCCATTGCTCTTAGTTTAGTCGCATTATTTCCTAGCCATCAAACAGGTGCACTATCTGTTATCGGTTTCTACATTTGTTTATTCTCTTTGTTAATCGGTGCGTTCGCAAGCCATTTAGGACACTACTTTTATTATAGAACCGTCTTTTTCGTTGCTCTTATGAATGTTTTCATCATTAATGATGGAACTCATTTTATGCTATTGATAGAGCAAAGTGATTGGGTTTATATTGGTTCTATGTACGGTATCTTTGTGGTCGTTGGCAGTATATGTAGCTTTTTGATCCGACGAGAAGATACTGCACAATTAAATCAAAAGCGATATGAGACATCTCAAAACAAACTAAGCCCATGATAGTTGCTCATACCGCTCACAGCCTTACTCTGAAGCAAAAGCAAGCAGCTCATCACCTGATAAGCGGTTTATGATCCATTCATTTTGTTGTTTTGCACCAATACTATGATAAAAATCAATTGCAGGTTGGTTCCAATCAAGTACCACCCACTCAAACCGCCCACAATCTTTCTCTATCGCTAACCGAGCTAAATATTTCATAATCGCTTTACCAGCACCATGGCCCCTTTTATTTTGAGAAATATAAAGATCTTCTAAGTACAAACCGTACTTCCCAAGCCATGTGGAATAATTAAAAAAGTAAACTGCAAAGCCAATTGCTTCGCCTTGTTCTTCACAAATTAATGCATGAGCGTGAACATCATCGCCAAACAGTTTATTCTCTATGTCGAAAACCGTATTTAAAACCGCATCTGGTTCTTTTTCATAAACAGCTAACTCATTTATAAAGTGCAGAATATCTGCGGCATCAGATTTAACAGCAGCACGTATTTCAATTGTCATTATCGATTTCCCTTAGTGAATTATCTACGCCCAGTGTATGCTAAAAAAACAGATGTATTAAGTGCATATATTGCACTGAGTGAATGAATTTTATGCATAGCATGTTTAATATCGACTTAAACTTACTCAAGCTTTTTACTGTGCTTTATCAAAATGGTTCCGTAAGTGAAACTGCTGATACCCTCAGTATGAGTCAATCGGCTTGCAGCCACGCACTGACCCGATTGAGACAAAAGTTGAACAATGATCTGTTCATTCGTATCGACAATAAAATGGTGCCGACACAATTTTCAGAGAGTTTGGCAGCAAAAATTATGCCTGCTATGGAAATACTACAATTGGGTTTACAACCAATAGAACAGTTCGATCCCAATACAGACACAACCTATATCATTGCCGTAACCGACTATACAGCTTGGTGCCTAAAGCCGCTGATCGAATATATACACCAACATTACCCTAGAATTTCTATACGCTTGATATCACTGGAACAACGCATACCAGAAGAGCAGTTAAAAACAGGTCAAATTGATTTTGCCTGTGGCTTTGCACATCAAGCCGAACACTCTCAAAGTATTTCAGGCCTTACTTGGTTAACGGATAGCTACGTTAGCCTCCTATCTAGCCAGCATCCTTTGGCCGCCAAAAAAACAATATCGATTCAAGATTTTATCGATTACCAACATATATTGATCGCACCTTGGAATGAGGGGAGGGGGGTGGTAGATAAAGCTTTGGTAAAACATAATGTCTTGAGAGATATTGCGCTCACAACACCCTATGGGTTAACCGCACCTTTTATGCTAGTTGACACTCTTTGGATCCTCACATTACCACAAAAGTATGCCCATTACGCTGCAACAAAACTCGCCTTAAAAATACATCAACCACCTATCACGATCCCTAACTACCAGCTTAAGTTGTATTCACACAAAACACGACAGCAAGATCCCAAAGTAATTTGGTTCAGCGATATATTAAAAAAGATATTTAATAATAGTTCTGGTGTATAAGTGAACTAACAGGGTAACTCCATACGTATGTTGGTATATGTAAAAACAACATAAGGAAAAACCATCATGAAGGTTATGGCGTTTATCATCTTACTGGCAAGTCACCTAGGCACAGCGCAAGCAGCCGAACTTGATAGTTTACTCACTAACCCCTTACAAGTTGGCCAAACAAGCCGCATGACTTATCTTTTTTGGGATGTCTATGATGCAACCTTGTATGCTCCTAACGGGAAATACAGCACCAGTAGACCATTTATACTGAAACTGGAGTATTTACGAGATTTAGAGGGAGAAGACATAGCGCAGCGCTCGATTGAAGAGATGCAGAAGCAGGGATATGCAGATAAGCAAAAGTTAGCCCTATGGCTTGATAGCATGAAAACTATATTCCCCAATGTGCGCAATGGGACGCAATTATTAGGCGTAAGAAACGCAGCTGGAGAAAGCGTTTTTTATAGCGAGAATAAATTGCTAGGAAAAATAAAAGACCCAGATTTCACCACACACTTTTTCAATATTTGGTTAAGTGAAAAAACATCTGAACCAGAAATGCGCAAAGAGTTACTCGCCATACAGGATAAATCATGAAAAATACGTTATTTGCACTTGTCATATGTACCACCATAAGCGGGTGTGGCATCACTATAAAAGGGGATGCCTATAAAAACATCACACCGGCATTTGACCCTTATGCGTTCTTTGATGGGAATGTGAAAGCATGGGGGATTGTACAAAATCGCTCAGGTGAACTTGTACAGAGGTTCACAGTAGATATTGATGGTTCTATTGACGCTGGCAACGTACTCACATTAGACGAAACCTTTAGCTATGGTTTAGGCGAAGGCGTCACATCGCGGATATGGACAATAACAGAAACCGACAAAAACCAATATCAAGGCACTGCCTCAGATATACTTAATAAAGCCAAAGGCACAGTGTATGGAAATGCAATGCAATGGAGCTATGATATGCAGTTACCTGTTGACGACACCACGTACAAAGTACACTTCGACGATTGGATGTGGGCATTTGATGAAAATACCATTGTAAACCGCTCTTATATTCGTAAGTTTGGTGTCACAATGGCTGAAGTTACTATATTTATGCAAAAGCAAAATAAACGTTAGCGATCCAAGTAACGGGTGTCAAAGTGAAAAATGAGTATGTAATTCATGCTCACTCTGATCACCCGCGCAGAAATGCGCAGTTCCTGAAATGGTTTTCAACTGTTCTGTGCCGCTGCCAGCAATAACCGACAGTGTTCCTTTAGCTTCACCGTTTTGGAACCTACCTTCATGCAACAGTGACATGTGCCCTTCACAAGTTTGATACTGACCACTAAAAACCTCTATCCCTGTAAAAGTTGCACATCCATTAGGTAAATAGCATAAGCTATAATGTGTTACGGAAGTGCCGTTTAACACGCCAACATAATGCTTTTTAATCACAGCACTTCGAATTGAAGCTTCGGTATCTTTTCCCTTTATGACATCGCTTTCTTGCCAACTCTCTATCGTAAACTTAGACATCGCCTTTCCTTTCTTTGAATCAATATGACAAAATTACCCTACTATTTGCACGGAAAATTGTATAAATGCGACAAATTCATACTCATCTTGCCAACGCTTCTGGTGTATTTCACGCATCAAAAAATGCACAATATTACAACGTCAATATTTACCAACCAGCAGAACACCTCAAAACAATTATAGACTGCTATTGGTTTGCTGATTGGAATATAAAACACGCTGCCACGCATATACAAAGAAACTTACCGAGCCCAAACATGCATTTAGTATTTGACCGTCTCAGCACCTACTACACAGGCGTAATGACTCAAGCATATGAAACACCTTTGGCAGGATCACATGCCATTGTTGGCGTTAAATTTAAAATTGGCGCACTCAATAAGTATTTACCATGCGACCACAACGCGCTGAAAAACCTTCATTTCAATAGTAACGGTGTGCTATTACCTATAAATACAAGAAGTAATTTGGTGCCTCATGATCATGGGGCCTGTATTTACATATTAAATCAGCGCTTTCATGATATTCCACCGGCTAGCTTACAAGTCAAAAAAGTTAATCATGCATGGCAAACACTATTAAATAACCCTGATATTGATACCGTACAAAATTGGGCAAACTTAGCCCAAGTATCTGTCAGGACACTGCAAAGGCTGTGTTTAGAGTATATTGGTTTAACACCAAAATGGTTATTGCGAAAACAAAGGTGTGTATACGCTCTGAAACTACTTGATAACTCAGATAATGATATTTATGACGTGATCTTACACTTAAAATTGAGTGACCAAGCACACCTTATCAGAGAGTTTAAAACCGTGCTGGGACTAACACCCAAACAATATCAAAAATTGTAAAGGGCCTTGACACTTAGTCAAGCAAATGTAGCCTGGTCAGTTGCTTCTCTAATGTATTCATATTAAACGGTTTAATAACAAACCCACTTACCTTTGCAAGCAATGCTTGTTGTACTTTTTCTTTTTCATTCTCGCCTGTTACCATAAGCAGAGGCGTTTTCGCCAGTATGCGATCTTGACGGATTGCTTGGAGCAACTGTAAACCATCGATTTTTGGCATATTTAAATCGGAAATAACTAAATCGTAAGGCCTGCTTTTTAATAGCACCATCGCTTGATAGCCATCAACCGCTTCATCAATATCATCAAACCCAACATGTCGCAGCATATTTATCATCACATGCCTCATAGAGGCCATATCGTCAACAACGAGGATACGCATTGGGTCTCCTTACCTGAATAAATAAAAACTTGCCGCAAGTGCTCGTAAATAGTGAGTGTAGCTTATATCTAGCATCATGAAAGGTGTTAATGTAATTGAAATAAAATATGCGTTATAAAGGTCTTAATAAAGCACAGCAAAGGAGTATTAATTCTCTAGAATGGCAAAGCACATGGAGACTCATAAATATGAATTGTAACGAACATGACTATATTGAAATCGCCTGTTTATATCACTATACCCTAAAGGTGTTGACGGCCAATAGAGTCGAGCACGATGGGATCGCAATTAACACTGTGTATAATGAGCAAAAAAAACACTGTTTATACCTAAAAAGCCACGAGCACCAACAGCTTATTGAACTCAATGAAATTGTTGAGGTCAGTGTACTTACACCAAACCCATACTTTAGTCACTTACGAGTTAAGGGGTAGCTCCATAAATACACTTAATGGATTTTCTCGATACAGACCAAAACGTTCACATCGGGCAAATCCAAGGCTTTCATATAAATTAATTGCTTCTGATTGTTTACTACCCGTTTCTAAGCGCATTAATGGAATTTGCGCTTCACCTGCATAATGTAACAAAGTTTGCATAATGCGCCGTGATAAGCCTTTACCACGATACGTCGGCTTTACGTATAACCGCTTAAGTTCACCGTAAAGTGTATTATCAAATTGTTTAACAATCGCACCACAGGCAACGATACCATCTTCATTCATAAGGCCAATTGCATGCACATTTGGTTGCTTTAACTCTGTAAGCTCTAACGATTGAGCGCTCGCAACAGGGTAAAGAGAATGCATCAATCGATCTATTTCTGAGAATAATTCAATAACATGGCTATCGTCAGGGTTTAAATCAACTAATTGCATATATTCACTCAACTCAGTGTTTCTAGGAACATTCTAAATGTGGAGTCAAACTATACCGACATACACATGAGTAACAAGTAAAATACGTTTAAATTTGTAACCTTTTAATACGGTGACGCAAAGCTTGGTATATTAATCTTTTAAAACATACACTTACCTAAAGAAAGTAATTCTCCAGCGCCTGTTTAAGGTATTTTTGCATAGCATCTCGGTGATACTTACGGACATTATAGCTTTGCTCTAAATGAATAAATCGTTTAGATGAAGCACTAGAGCTTGTAGAACATATATTTGATGAACCATTCGTATAGCGCGCTTGAACATTCCAAGTCCCGCCCAGACTTTTGGTATCATTTCCATAGACACAAGCCGCAATTTTCCCCTCGTCTTCAACAACTCTGCGTAATGAATGCAAAATGCTATGTTCTCCATCTGCAGTGTTATAACGTACACTTTCACTCAAATTAAGCATTAGATCGTTATCCACGTCACACTGCGCTTGAAGTTTGGCGAGCGTTGTTTTGCCGAAGCCATGATATTGAATAAAGACTGATGCATCATCAAAATCACTCATATATTTATGTGCGACATTAAAAAATGATTCTGTTTGATGTGCGACATCACTCGCCTCATAGTGTCCATTGGTGCAAGTGCTGAGCGCATGGCTATTATCTCGACGAGTACCCGCTAACATCAGTAATTTTGTTTGCGTGTATAAGAAAGCATCAATTGCTTGCGTGCCCGTAAACGTATCTCGCTTAGGATGGGGCGCCTGTAATATGGCATTCAATCCAGTGGGATTATACACATAGGTACCACCGCCTTTAAATTCGGCACTGTGAAGTGTTGCACGTTCTTGTAATAAGTAATACGTTGATTGTGTATTGGTATCAAAAAATTGCGCAACATTATAACCAATAGAAGTTGCCAGCTCTTGCGCCAGTGGAAAGTCTTGCGCAATAAATGCGTCAAATACCACTTCAAATTGATGCTGCTCTGCCGAGCTGGGAGCAACCCAAGTATTGTCTGCTTTTTTGCCATAATCAATCGCTTTGAGGTGCTTAGCCAGTTCCCCCGACATAACCGTGGTCGCATAACTGGGAAAACTCAATAAAGTGACTAACAGTAAAGCAAGCGTAACTAATACTGTCGCTGATAATGTACTTCTTCCATAAGGCATAAAAGAACAAGGCGAATACAAACTCATAGCATCTCCGAACGGTTAAATTAGCAATCAAAAAACGACATGTCGCAATTTTCCTGATCCGTGCGGCTTGCAAAACAATCCTTTGTATTAGTTTATTCTTATTTAATATGTCAAAAGTTGTATTATTAGTATCAAAATAAACCCTATTGTTCTACACAAAAACATAAAAATGACTTTTTAGTATTAGTTTTAATTTACCTTTATTGGTTCCAGAAATAGTGATTATTACGTGGTTTCATAAAGTTAGTAACTGAGCTGACCAGTAAAGCTGTTAAACCATTATTTGCCTGTTCTGATAGAAGGGAGGCAAGTATCACTTCACATTATTGGTATTCAACAGATTCAAAAGTAGGGTTCAAGCCGGCTTTAAAAAGAATGCCAGTGTTACTAGACTTGGTCGGCAAAGAAATATCCTGCACGCTGTGGTGACGAAGTTTAAATGTTCGACTATCTTTTTGATTAAACAAATCGTTTATCAACTAGGTAACTTATGATTTTTACATCAAGGACTGACCGTCTAGCTCAAGCATCTATGCAATCCAAACTTAACCTATTTGAACAATACCTTTCGACACTTGAACTATCTAACAGTGGAACAATATTACATGCTAGCCAGCATTTTTTAGCCGAAGTTGGTTATCAGTTGACAGAGTTAGTTGGGCAACCGCTCAATCATATATTTAAGGGCTTAGGTAACGCTGCGCTTGAAACAAATACTGAATATAAAATCGCCACTAAAAACAAACGTACCCTATGGGTTAAAGTCAACGTCGTTGATCAAGCTAAAGGGCTAATAGAAGGCGCAAATACACTCCTAACACTATTTGATGTGAGTGAATATAAAGCAAAAACAATGGATTATGCAGGACAAGTTGAAGCGATTGGTAAATCGCAAGCAATAATTGAATTTGATTTAAATGGGGTTATTCAATCAGCAAATGATAACTTTCTTACCGCCATGGAGTATGAACGTCATGAGGTAATTGGTCAACATCACAGTATGTTCGCCGATGCAGAGTATACAGCCAGCAAAGAATACAAAGACTTTTGGCAAGCGCTAAAAAGCGGAGAGTTTAAGTCTGGTGAATATAAACGGTTAGGAAAAAATGCCAAAGAAGTCTGGATCCAAGCCACTTACAATCCTATTTTTGATACCAATAACCAACCCTTTAAAGTCGTCAAATACGCCTTCGATATTACCCAATCAAAAATACAAGCTGCCGACTATGAAGGCCAACTCGATGCAATAAGTAAATCTTTAGCAGTCATAGAATTTAATCTGGACGGCACCATACTGACTGCGAATGAAAACTTCTTGAAAGTAATGGGTTACACGCTTGATGAAATAAAAGGACAGCATCATAGCTTATTTGCTGAACCTCACTATGCAGCCAGCGCAGAATACCAAACGTTTTGGGCTAAATTAAATACTGGTGAATTCAGCTCTGGTGAATATAAGCGTTTAGCAAAAGGTCAGCGAGAAGTATGGATACACGCGTCATATAATCCAATATTTGATGTTAACGGCAATCCATTCAAAGTGGTTAAATATGCTTCAGACATAACCGAGCAAAAACAGCAATCCACTAACTATGAGGGTCAATTACAAGCCATTAGTAAATCACAAGCTATTATAGAATTTAATATGGACGGCACCATACTGACTGCGAATGAAAACTTCTTGAAAGTAATGGGTTACACGCTTGATGAAATAAAAGGACAGCATCACCAGCTATTCGCCGACGCACATTATGCAAATAGCCATGCATACAAAGAGTTTTGGCAAAAATTACAGCAAGGCAAGTTTCATTCAGGTGAATACCAACGTTTAGGCAAGGGTGATAAAGACGTTTGGATCCAAGCAACTTATAACCCGATACTAGATCCAAGTGGTAAACCCGTTAAAGTTGTGAAATTTGCGACAGACATAACCGAGCAAAAACGACAAAGCGCGAACTTCGAAGGCCAGCTGAGTGCCATTAACAAATCTCAAGCCGTTATTGAGTTCGATATGGACGGCACAATCTTAAAAGCTAATGATAACTTTTTAAACACCATGGGTTATCGTCTCGATGAAATCCAAGGGAAGCATCATAGCTTATTTGCGGAGCCAAACTATGCAGCCAGTAATGAATACAGTATGTTTTGGCAAAAGCTTAAATTAGGTCAATTTGATAGTGGTGAATACAAACGAGTCGGTAAGGGAGGCAAAGAAGTTTGGATCCAAGCAACATATAACCCAATTCTAGACACTAATGGCCAACCTTTTAAAGTCGTCAAATATGCCACCGATATCACCCAACGGAAGTTGGCTATTCGTTGCATCAAGGAAGCGATTATATCACTTTCAGAAGGGCATTTATCTCATAACATTGATGACGATCTCGGCATTGAATTTAATATTTTAAAAGAGGCGATGAACGGACTGACTCGTAGCTTAAATAGTATGGTACACGAAATAACTAACACCTCTAATAATGTTTATCAAGGCTCACAGAGCATAGCAACAGATAGCGAGGAGCTTAGTAAGCGGATAGAGCGCCAAGCGGCGAGCCTTGAAGAAACAGCCTCAACCATGGAGGAACTAACTGCCACAGTAAAACAAAATGCCAAAAGTGCTGAAGACGTATCTGTCCACGCAGATCAAGCTATGAGCAAGGCCGCGCAAGGGCAAGAAACCGTCTCTAATGCCGTGGATGCGATGTCGGATATTGAAGGGTGCAGTAATCGTATTTCAGATATTATTGGCGTTATCAATGAAATCGCTTTTCAAACAAACCTACTTGCTTTAAATGCTTCAGTGGAAGCTGCTAGAGCAGGAGAGGCGGGGAGAGGTTTTGCCGTTGTTGCAAGTGAAGTACGCAACCTTGCGCAGCGCAGCGCATCCGCAGCAAAAGAAATTAAACACTTAATCGAAGACAGTAGTTCTGCAGTTGCAAAAGGCAGTGAGCTCGTTGCGACCTCAGGGAAAAGATTTGCAGAACTCACTCAAGTTGTTCAAGAAGTAAATAGCATGATTATGGATATAACCCGAGCGGGGCAAGAACAATCGGAAGGCGTTGCCGCAGTATCATCTACAGTTGCTCAGTTAGACAATTTAACGCAAAAGAACATGCAACTGGTAGAGCAATCAACTCAAGCAGGTCAATTAATGCGACAACAAGCACAACACTTACTACAACAAGTCTCAACCTTTAAAGTGAGTGACACGCAAGAGTTACTGCTTGCACCAGAGCCACAAAAAATGTTCCAGCTAGTCTCAACTCGATAACTCATCTCCAGCGCTTTTTATTTAAAAAAGCGCTGATTTTATACACGTAATTAGCACCAATAAAAATTAACACTTAGTTTACAACTGCATTTGATCCTGTATGCTGATTTTAAACCTAAATTAGCAACTTTACTCTTTTCTACAAGGATCAGATCATGAAAACGATAAAAGTAATCGCCTTACTGTATGCATTTCTAAACTTTACCTATAGTCAAGCGCAAACAATTGAAACACGTGAAAACCTCTGTGGTAGTTATATCCAAGGTGTAACTGCTAGCCCTGAACATAGTGACGAAAATACGAATGAGCCACTACCAGCTAACAAGCATACTCGCTTTTTAGGGTTCGATATACTGGAAATAAATGATGTACCTTACTTGCAGGTGAGTGCTGCAAGTATGAATTCAGAAATACTTTTTATTGATGTACTAATCTCTGAAGACTACGCAATATGTGGCTCAGGTGAATTTTCAATATATAATCAGCCGAGTGAGCGCACAACACTACAAGTTGTGATCCCAGTAAAAGATATCATCGGACTCGATAATTCTGACCCAACTTTACAAATTGAAGTGTTTTCTCTTAATGCAAATAATGAATTTACATCCAATATGTATAACTACGATCGTCAAGCATTTAAGTCCCTCATCACTCATAGCCTAACGGATACACCGCATACACCCTATGCCTTAGAAGTCATACATCCTTCGGACCAGGTCGGTAATTATCACCATGATCCTCAAAAAAATAATAAAGTGATTTATTGTGCATTAGAGAGATATTATGACTGCGATTACTCCTTGTTAGATTTTTTAGACATAAATAACCAGTATTCTGGCCGTTTTGCATTTCCCATTAAAGGACAGTTTACTGTTGATGCGCATATCGTAAACTTGCTATTTCGGGAAGATCTAGATACTCATAACACTATCATTCCAACTGATTTCGGCGTTTGGTATCCCTATAACTCTTTCTACGAACTGGGTGCTTCACACCAAAGTGCCAAAGCATTTCTTGCGCCATATTTTGCTTTAACTCACTTTTCACACCCACAAACAGGTAAATATCAGACCACGATAAGCTGGGACATTCCGCTACAACATGGCGAGTTTCAGGGAAATAACCATTTTCAAAGAAGCCATGAGATCTATTGGATGATGAACTTTGCTTTTACTACCAACGATATGGGACCAAAAAAACGAGCATTAACACAAGGCATATCTCAACATCAGTACACGCAAGCAAACAAAACAAGCTTTTTATCTTTTACTGGTATCAAATATAATAAAGCCAGCCAACTCGCGCTGCTCCCTCTGATTGTCAATTAACTCATAGCGAATGAAGTTGCACTTACTTGCAACTTCATTCTGTAATTACCTGCAACCGTAATGATGAAACAACTGGGCACTTCGTACTTTAATGTTGTACAAACTAGCTAATCGTATATTATCCGAACACTCAGCGTGATTTTTTGATTGTTTTAGTTTACATTTACGTCATGTGCAAAAAGCACAGCAAAGGTGTTAAAAGGATTATGTTTCAAGGCTTAGAAAAAATGGACGACTGTTGGGTATTGGTTGTCGATGATTCGTCATTAATGAGACAATTGCTGCTCAGTAGTTTAAAACAACTATGTAAGGTCACAGCGGTTGAGTCCGCCGAGCAAGCCATTGATGTTTGTCGAGATGCTCAACCTGATTTAGTATTAATGGACTGGGTGCTAGAGGGGATGTCTGGAATAGAAGCATGCAAAAAAATGCAAAGTATTCCTGAGCTTTCTGAAATCCCCGTTATTTTCGTCACCTCAAACACCAGTGAAGCAAACCAAGAGCTGTGTTGGGAAGCCGGTGCCGTTGACTTTGTACCCAAGCCAATCGTTCCTAAAACGTTGCAAAATAGAGTTAAAACCCACCTCAAATATAAACGCCAAACCGACTTATTAAAACAATACTCTTTTGTTGATGGTCTGACCGGCATCTATAATCGTCGCTTTTTTGACTTAGAAATTGTGCGGTTACTTAAACAAGCAAATCGACTTCAACAGCCTTTTGCCACGATGATGTTAGATATCGACTTTTTCAAAAAATATAACGATGAATATGGTCACTTAAAAGGCGATGATGTACTAAGGCAAGTCGCTATGGCTCTCAAACAACAAGTGAAACGCCCCATTGATACCGTATTTCGTTATGGTGGTGAAGAATTCGTCGTTTTATTGCCTAATACAGCCAAAGAAGGGGCTAAAATCATTGCAGAACAACTTGTTGCAGCAGTGAAGAACCTTTGTATTGAAAACCGCGGCTCTCCCCTTGAAGTCGTCACTGTAAGTGTCGGGCTTGCGTTTCTAGCAGAAGGGGAATACTGCAACACAACCCAGTTGCTCCATCGTGCTGACAGTGCATTATATAATGCAAAAGACACTGGGCGAAATAAATACACGGTGTTTGCTTAAACGCTGATATTTAAACTCCTGTAGTAAAGCTCTTATGTAATCTCAAACAAGCGACGTCATAACAGGCATACTAAGCGTCTTGCTCTGCAGTAGCTTGCTTATAGTCAGGGGCAGCTTTAGTGATCACGGTGACGTGTTTGTATTTACAGCGCAAGGGTTGGGTTGAAACCCGTCTGTTAGTGGCAATAACTTCTTAGCAAACCCACAAAAAATCGTAAAATAAACTCACTCTTTATCGAGTGAGTTTATTTCAGTGACTACATTACTTCGTTACAGGGAAGCCTCTATCACGCATTAATGCACTTACATCAGCATCTCTGCCACGGAATAAGCGATAGGCCTCAGCAGGATCCATCGCATTTCTAACAGAAAATAAGTGTTCAACTAATTTAGCAGCAAGTGCTTTGTCATAAAAACCACCGGGTGCATCAGCAAATGCTTCTGCGGCGTCAGACGTCAGTACTTCCGCCCATAAATAACCATAATATGCCGCGGCATAACCCTCACCGGAAAAGATATGACCAAAGTGCGTGCTACGATGACGCATAACTAACTCCGTCGGCATACCTAATTTAGTTAATTGCTCTTTTTCAAACTTAGCAGGGTCGATTTTTGCAGGGTCGGTAGTGTGGTACAACAAGTCCATCATTGCAGATGCCATGTATTCCGTGGTCGAAAAGCCCTGGTTAAACGTTGAAGACTCTTTGATCTTATCAACCAATGCTTTTGGAATAGCCTCACCCGTTTCATGATGAACTAAGAATTGATTGATCACTTCGTCAGTAGTTAACCAACGCTCTAATAACTGAGACTGAAACTCCGTATAATCACGCACACCTGAGTGTGATTGAGGGTACACCACATCAGCTGATAAAAAGTGTAATGCATGACCAAATTCATGGAAGTAAGTTTCCGCATCCGACCAAGAGATCAACGTCGCTTTACCTTCAGGGCCTTTTACAAAGTTTGAGTTATTGGTGCTTAGTACATTTGTTTCACCATCCATTGTTGTATAGCTTCTAAATGTATTTGCCCATGCACCAGAACGTTTACCTTTTCTTGCAAACGGGTCTAAATACCACAACCCCACGTGTTTACCTGTTACAGAGTCTTTCACTTCCCATACGCGGACATCATCATGATAAACAGGTACTGAACCATCAGTTATCTCTGAAAATTCAAAATTAAATAAACGCTTAGCAACATAGAACATCGCTTCACGTAATTTATCTAGCTGTAGATATTGCTTGATCTCATTAGAGTCTAAGTCGTATTTATCTTTACGAACTTTTTCTGAATAAAAACGATAGTCCCATGGTGCAATAGTAATATTTGCACCTTCTTTATCTGCTATCGCCTGCATATCCGCAACTTCTTCTTCTACACGCGCAATGGCAGCAGGCCATACTTTATCCATCAGTGCCTTTGCGTTCGCGGGAGATTTTGCCATTCGATCTTCAAGACGCCACTGAGCATAGTTTTCATAACCTAAAAGCTGCACGCGTTCATGACGCAGCGTCAAGATCTGTTTAATCGTCGCATTATTGTCATATTGGTCACCGTTACCACCACGGTTATAATAGTTTTTCCAAACCTGCTCACGTAGCGAACGTTCAGTCGAGTAAGTTAAAAATGGATCCATTGACGAACGAGAGTTAGTAATTGCGAATTGGCCCGCTTTACCTCGTTCAGCTGCTGCCGATGCTGCACCCGCTATAAATGATTCAGGTAAACCTGACAATTGTGATTTATCTAAAAATACCACATAGCCTTCTTCATCAGCCAATACATTACTTGAAAATTTAGTGTGTAGTGTCGCTAACTGCTGATTGATTTCTGCATAGCGGGCCTTAGCTTCACCTGTTAACGTAGCCCCATTGCGCGCAAAACTGTTATACGTAAGCCAAGTTACTCGTTGTTGTTCTGGTGTTAGCGTTTTATACTCATCACTTTGATAAACCGCTTTAACACGATCAAATAGTTTACTATTTTGTGTCACCTTAGATGAAAAAACTGAAAGCTTCGGTGCAAGCTCTTTCGCTAATGCTCGAGACTCTTCTGATGATTTATTATTTCGCCAAATACCATAATACGTAAATACACGATCTAAACTTTTACCTGCCCGCTCTAATTCAACAATGGTATTTTCAAATGTCGCAGCCTCTGGGTTGTTGGCTACTTTTTCCACATCAGCCAAGTGTTCAGCGATCCCCGCTTCAAATGCAGGTGTTAAGTCGGCTAAATCCATTTTATCGAACTGCGGCACACCTTGAAATGGGCCTGTAAAAGGTTGCAACAGCACATTGCCTTGCGACGTTTGAACATTAGATGCTTGTACCACATCAGCATTAGAGCTGCAGCCACTTAGCGCAACCACAACGGCAAACCCGAGCGCAGTCATTGTTGTTTTAATCATTATTTTCTCTTTAATTTTTGGAATTATTTATTTATATACAGCCCATTTTAATCGGGACACTAAAACATGCAATTGATTCGCGGCAAAAGCCGGAATATTGCGTTTAATTAAAAAAGCACAGTTGCAATTAAGAAAGGATTGATGCAAGTTAGTAAAAAACCACTCTGGCCAGTGCAATGGAAATTGGTATTTTTATTTATAATAACGTCGAAGTACTGGATTTTTGCGGTCCTTTCGATGTTTTTTGCACAGCAAATCGTTTTACCGACCAACATATAAATGTCAGCCTTGTTGCCCCAACTCATTCCCCTGTAAAAACACGAGGCGGATTGAGTGTAAACCCCAATTACAGTATTCATGGGCACCCTAAGTTTGATTTACTTATAGTGGCTGGCGGGCAATACACCGAGGTGATAAATAACCCTACAGTTCTGCGCTGGCTTGCAGAAACAGCAAGGCATACTCCCAAATGCGCTTCGGTATGTACTGGTGTATTTATTTTTGCCCAAGCAGGTATTATCGACGGTAAACAAGTCACTACTCACTGGGCTAGTATTCAAGACTTACAAGATCAGTTTCCACAATTACATGTCATTAAAGAGCAAAGATTTACAATCGACAATAACTTTATTAGCTCTGCAGGTATAACCTCGGGTATAGATATGAGTTTATCAATTATCCAATCTCAGTTTGGCAAAGCCATCGCGACAAGAGTCGCACAATATATGGACTACAATACGGAGTTTTAAGGGGACGTTTCAATACACAAGACAGCAAACGCGTTAAACCTAACTTGCTTGTACATGCTGCATACTTTTAATGCCTTGATTAACAAAAATAAGTTCTTTTTCCATTTTTTTATAAAGAGGGGTATATCGTGCTGAACCTTGTTGCGCTGCAGCACACTCCTCCAATTCAGTCGCTAATAAATACAGATTATCAGCTCCAATATCACCAGCTTGGCCACGAATAGCATGGGCAACTTGTTTTACTCTATCATGGGCGCATGCTTCAATAGACGCACTTAAATCATTAAACTTACTCGGTGCGTCAGCGACAAATAACTCACAAATCATCGCATATAAGGCTCGGTCTCCTTGCATACGATCTAGCGCATCATCTACGTTAAATGAGCTTTTTTCTTCAAGCACATCTGAAATGGAAACATAGTCTGACTTTGAAGAGTCAAGTTCAGCACCTTGACTGTAGTTTACTAATATCTCAAACAAGCGGTCTGGGTTTACAGGTTTGGTAATATAATCATTCATACCAATTGCAAAACAGCGCTCTCTTTCTCCCGACATGGTCCCTGCCGTCATCGCTATAATCGGAATTTCAGCGTATTGGTCAGTCCCTTTCCCTGAGCGAACAGACTCAGTCGCTTCATAACCGTCCATCAAAGGCATATTACAATCCATTAAAATTGCCATAATATCTAAAGATTGCTCAGCAGCAATATTAAGCTTCTCTAGTAAATCTATCCCCGACTTTGCAGTGAGTACATCTACACCCTGAGCGCTAAGCATTCCCTTCGCAACCTCAAGGTTTATTTGATTGTCATCAACCACCATTACGATACTTCCAGCCAAAGATTTATATAGCTCAGACGCTTGTCCAAACGGTGGACTATATTCTATGAAGTCAAACATAATATGGGTTTGTTCTTGGTTGATAAGGGCAAGTACATCAAGGTAGCGTATTGGTTTAGCAATACTACATAGAATATTCTCAGGCAATTGACAATGTAAAGCATCATAAAAAACGCAGCACCTTAATTTTGCTTCATCATGCTGCAAATGCAGGTTTAAATGGCTGCTCTGAGAATCGATTAACCAATATTTAGCCTCTTCTTTGGTTGTTAGCTCACCTGAAAAGCGTACAATCAATTTTTCAAGAAACTGAAAAAACTCACTCGATGGACTTTCAATATATAGTTTTGAACCCGATAATACAGGCATTACATGAAGCGGCTTAGCACTGCTCACAGGGTAAGGTAACCGTAAGGTAAATTCACTTCCTCGACTTTTAACAGATGAAAATGAAATATCTCCCCCCATAAGTTTACATAGTTGCTTGCAAATAGATAAACCAAGTCCAGTCCCGCCATATTGACTCGTCACAGAGGCTGATTCTTGTGAAAATGCTTGAAATAACTTGTCATAATTATTTTTTGAAATACCCACACCGGTATCACGGACACTGACTTCTAACCAAATGCGATCATTATCTGTCACGGTTTTTGCGACTACATACACACCACCTTTATCAGTGAACTTAATCGCATTACTGAGTAAATTGTATAAAACCTGCTTGAGTCGACTTGAGTCACCAAACAGTCCCAAATAGTCAACTTCCAATGCATCAAGCTGATAATCCAAGTGCTTTTCATGGGCTTTAACGCCTATAGATGAGGTCACATGTTCCAATAACGTGATCGGATCAAACAACTCACAATCTAACTCCAATTTTCCGGCTTCAATTTTTGATAAATCTAGAATATCATTAATTAAACTCGTTAATGTTTGTGCACTGGTTTTCATCATTTCCAAGTAGTTTTGTTGCTGTTTTGTCACAGTCTCTCTACTCACAAGATTCAACGTACCTAATATTCCGTTTAATGGTGTGCGCATCTCATGACTAATACTAGAAATAAAAGAACTCTTAATATTCGACGCTTCCTCTGCTCGCTTTTTAGCACTTTCCAATTCGGCAGTACGTTCGGCAACTTGTTGCTCTAAGTGTGCATTGTTATGTTTGATTTTTTCTTTTGCTGTATTTTGTGCAGTAATATCTGTGACAAATAAAGCAAACCCTTGTGAGCCGGTATCCGTTCCACGTATTGGCGATACGGTTAGCTCCAAAGCAATGGCGCGTTCATCACCTTGCTGCAGACTAATTTCAAGAGGCTTAACGGTCTGGTTTTGACTTACCAACTCTAAAGTGTCCGTAAAATAGTTGTCCGACATATAGTGCTCTAGCGCATGGTAACCCAAACCAATATTACGTTTTAACTCAGGAAAAAAATTTTGAGCAGCACGATTAAAACTTGTTATTTGTAACTTTGTATTAAAACCAATTATCCCACCTGCAGCACCATCAATAATGTCAGCAAACTCAGACTGAGTGGCAATAAGTTTTTGGGAGTTTTTGAAATAAAACCAGATTATTACCAGAACAGTAATAAATATAATGCTAAAAACAAACAGTAAGCCATAAGTACTCACACGCTTCTCGAACAAAATCTCGGTATATTGAGCCACCGGTATTGCTGTCGCTATTTTTATTAACCCATACTGTGCACTTGATGAAGTTCTTAAAAAATCTTCTTTTACAATAAACTGCTGCTGAACATCTTTAGTCAAAGTCATCAAGCTTAACCCTCTTACAAACCAAGGAGCTTGCGAATACAGCGCTTGCCAGGTCATATCGGGGTTGAGATCTTTACTAAAACGCATTGTGGCATTTGAATGGTAAATAAAGTGCCCACTTTGATTCAAAAGCAGCAAATGCAATGCGGGATCTATATCACTATACAAATTCGTTAACAGTACTTCCGCATTAATATTCAACACTAAAACTGAAAATAAAACATTATTGTCATTATATACTGGCAGAGCAAAGCGCAGAGTCGGCTCAATAGGGTATACAATTGCACCTCTTTCTTTATTTAAGTCAATTTGAGATACATATAAACCCCTCTCTGTTAGCTTCAGAGTCTCTAAAAAGTATTCCTTACTTGCTTTGTTTTGTAATTTAGCTGCGGGCTGCACTTTTACAACGCCACCAAAACGATCAACTCGCACTAATTCATCGCCACTGACACCGTCAATAAGTCGAAGCTGGCGGATATCAGTATAAGTATGCATCATTGATTGAAATGTTGTACTCAGTCGCGTTTTCCATAATGCTAGCGAGGAGTCATCAATTGGCTCTATTTTGCTATTAAGTTGCGCACTAGAAACCCCCTGTATCGGCGGTGTTTCTAGTAAAAAATATAGAAAATCACTGTGACTCTTAATATATTCTGATAAATACTGTTTTTTACTCACTAGCAATTCAGATAAAGCGTCATTAACGCTCTCTTGCGCTTCACGTTGAATTTTTTGTTCAAAGAAAAACAGCGATGAGATCAACGCAACCGCAAGTACAACCAAGATAAAAGGAACTGATAACTGTCTAGCAAGCAGCGTTAAGGTCTTATGCATAATGCTCCTTCAATACGCCTGAGCGTCCTTGTTAACATTGAATAAGCCATGCAAACTACGTACTAACATGGTTGTTATTACACTTTAGAAGAAATCGATCAATTTACAACCTAACAAGCTGAACATTTCCAATACAAAGTCATTAACTTTTTAACTTGAACTCATCATGGCCTCTAATCATTGCCCTGTCACGACTTGATAAGGCGATACATCGACTAAAAAGGCATGATTGGTGTGCTGCAAAGTACAAGAACTAATTCAAAGTTGTATAAGGGTTGGGGTAGTCGTTAGGGTAGAGGAAGCGTATGTAACCGACAATTACAAAGAACCTTTTTATATTACTTCAATGTCAAAGTGCATCAGTTAAAGTGAACTGCAAATTAGTTAAGGGGCTGCTCATAAACCCCTTAATCATATTCTTTAACTCGTGATGCTACCATCACCTTGTGAATAAGAAAATAACAAGCTTTTTAGCCCCCCCTCAGGATTTATATCTACGAATGCAGAAGGATTTTTCAAACGCTCAATAAATTGCACATCTGGTGCTTGCGCTTGCATTTCATCAATTAAAAACTTTGACTCCAAGCTGGGGTCATTTACACAGGCGAGTACGTGTGCGTCATCGTTGAGTAATTCAGGTAGCCGGCGTAATATTTTCTTATAATCTTTCGTTAAAGCAAAACTGCCTTTTTGAAAGGTTGGCGGGTCAATAATGACTAAGTCATAGGGTCCAAATTTACGTAACTTACCCCATGATTTAAACAAGTCATGACCCAAAAACTTAACCTTGTTGGTATCATGCTCATTAAGGCGGTGGTTCTCTCTGCCTTTACTTAAAGCCGCTTTTGCCATATCTAAATTAACAACTTGAGATGCGCCACCCGCAATGGCCGCTACCGAAAAGCCACAAGTATACGCAAATAAGTTCAACACATTTTTTTGCTGCGCATGTTCCATAACCCATTTTCGACCATTTTTCATATCGAGAAACAAGCCATTATTTTGCTTTTGGCCTAAATCCAATAGAAACTTTAAGCCATTTTCAGTCACAACTTGAGTATGCGCAAGCGTACCAAATAACACATCCATTGGTGCGCCCGCTCTACTTCGGTGATGCAGTAACACACTATGCACATTATTTTGCCATATTTCTAATTGAAGCCACTGCTCAACGTGTAAAGTTAATGCTGATAGAAAATCTTCGGAATGTTCTTTGAACAAAGAAATTAAAATCTGCCCATTTAACCAATCAATGGTGATCTGCTCCAACCCTTCAAAGCATTGCCCTCGACCATGAAATAAACGAAAAACTTCATCTCCAAAACTATCGATTTGGCGAACATGTTGGTCAAGCGTAACTAAAGCAGAGGGAGTCATATTGTTATACACATCATCTTAAATGCCGACATTGTACTGTGCTGATGAAAAAGTAAAAGCCAGATTGAGCAGAAATCACGGGGAAAAACGCTCATGATTAAAAAAGAGACTATTCGGCTGAATAAGTGTGATTACCAAGGGAAACTGTCGGTCTAATTACCGAGCGACTTTGTCGTAAGTAGCATATCAGCCAGTTGCTAAACTGGCTATTGTTTATGCTGACTTTTGCAGAGCTTGTGATTTTTCAACTCTCAACGCAGTGGTATTCATATTGTTTCTTAACCATACACTGCGTACCCCATTTGGGCTAATATCAATGGCAAGCGCTTCTGTCAGCTTCATGGCGACTTTTTGCTGACCAAGGTGAGGATGTTCGATTGAGAACTGAACAACCGCTTCTTCGATTGCCATATCAACACAGTTTTTATGCCGTATATTCGGCGTTTCTTGCCGTTTTAATGCATCAGCACCTCCTTGTTTAAGCAGCTTTAGGTGACGATAAATAGTGTCTCGGGATATGCCACTTTGGCGTGATGCTTCGCTGACATTCCCAAGCTTCTCAACCAAGGCCATTACCTCTAACTTCTTCTGCACTGCTAAGTCTTCTGCGGCAAGCTTACTCGGCTCATTGACCTCTGAGATCTTGAGCTTGCGTCCAGCGAAGTGAGCAGTAAAGCCTTTCTTGTTGGAATTTCTGATTTCAATTTTTTGGTTGGCAATTGAATGCTTTAGCGGTGAATCGATCAAGTATAACTTGCTACCATAACTAAATGTGTGGTCGTTTCTGATTTTGCGGTGATCTTTAATCACGCAAATATCATCAAGGTTGATGTGTTTTGTTAGTGGTGTGAATTCTGATGCTTGATGTTTTGATTTTACTTGAATTCGAGGTTGCCAGAATTGCGGGATAAATACATGCTTAAGGTAAGCGTTGGCACTTGTTATATCTTTGATATTATTTAGCCTTAGTTCAGGCACCAAACGGTCTTGGAAGGTATCGAAGGCACGTTCAATACGGCCTTTTCCTTGCGGTGAATTAGCGAAGATAATCTCAATACCTAGTTCCTCACAGGCCCGCTGCATTTGTGAGAAATTACAGCGCTTAGGGCCGCCGAAGATACCCGCTCTATCCACGTAAAGTGTTTTAAATAGCCCCTTAGTTTCAATGCAATCTCGCATGACCTTCAAGCAACCAACGGTGGTTTCAGACGGAAAGAACTCTGCATGTACTTCACTAGTGGCATCATCAATCATGGCAATTAAGCAGTGTTTTTTATCACCAAACCAACGATGCGGGCTACCATCCATCTGCATCATTAAGCCTGCTGCTTCCATACGCTCTCTGCGTTTTCGAGCTTTACCGCGCCTACGTTTAGCCCGCTTTACATGGTGTATATCATGCGCCCAACCACGTAGCGTTTCGCGCTTCACAACAATGCGTTCGTTAACCTCTAGCTGTTCGGCAAGATGTAGCAAGTTCAAATCAAAATACTTGCCTTTGATTAAGGCTTGCACCGTTTCTTTAATCGAGGTGGGCGTTTTATTTGATGGCGACCTGCCACGATTAGCATGAATAGCAAACTGAATACCGACTTGTTTATATCGTTTAATATAACGTTCAATGGTTCGCCGAGACTTACTGAGCAGTTTGGCAGCATTAGCAATTGTTATTCGACCTTCAATAACTTTAGCAATAATATCAACGGTGAGTTGAGCTTTAGAATCCATCACAATCATCCTCAACATGCCTCTAGTGCTTAAAAATAAAACACTAACAAACACGTAAAAAAGTGACCGTCAATTTCCCTTGGTAATTAGCGACTACGACAGAATCGCCTGGTAATTAAGATGCGACAAAGTCGCTTGGTGTTAACACCTATTCGGCTGAATAAGTCTTAATTTGAACTGTCAGATTCGATTAACAGGATTCAATCAAATCTGACAGTTGTGTATGTGCCAAAAGCGAACGTTAATGCGTAACTCGTTTCTGCCCCAAAACGTGTTTAGTCGAATGCCTCAAAAAATAGCGGGCATTAGAAAGTTATTTTTAAAACACTGATCTTATGCCCAGTTGCTTTGTGTTTCTTCTATAGTCAATAAAACGACCCATTGGGTCGTTTTTATCCTTTCCATAATATCTACAATGATTAAAAATATATCTTTAGCAACAAGTTAGTTAGTGTGGTAGAACTGGTACAATGATAAAAATGACCCGTGGCTCGGTAGAAAAACGACCCAATGGGTCGATATTAAATTGTTGAACTAAGCCGCTACGCGGAGATCCTATTCTCAGCATTTGAGCCACACTTTCTCTGAGTTATTTCACAACTTAGAGGTCAAAAATGCATACACTCATTGAACAGGTCAAGGCAGAAATAACCTATCGAGGTTATTCACAAAGAACAAGTAAAAGCTATTGCGCGCACTTACTTAAACTCAGAAATTACTTTAATAAATCGTTGGATTTAATTACAGATGAAGAGTTGAATTCATTCTTTCAAGATCCGGCGATCCGCAAGCTTTCTCGGGCAAGCCAAAAGTTACAGATAAACAGTATTTGGTTCTTGTTTAAGCACATTTTACATCGGCCATTGAACTTAGATATTACCTTACCAAAAGCGAAGTCTCGAGCACCCATTTATTTATCTCGTAGCGACATACAACGGCTGATAGCAAGCTGCACAGATATGCGATTAAAGACGCTAATTATCGTGTGTTATGGCTGTGGTTTACGTATTGGTGAGCTATTACGCATTAAAGTTACAGACATAGACGGTAAACGAAAAACCATTTTAATTGAGCAGGGTAAAGGAGATAAATCACGTTACGTTGTTGTGTCAGAGAGTGTATTGAAGCAGTTACGTTGCTACTGGAGAGTGTACCGTCCATCAGGCTGGATGTTCTATTCTCGATGGCTTATGGACAAACCGATGTCGCCATCGAGCTTTAGAAAGTCATTAAGGAAGCAGTCACACAGTATTGGTTTGCAGCAGTAAGAGATTAAGATGACACCCAACCAAAAATTAATACCAAGAAATAAGCCGCGTTCAATCTGAAATATCGTTTGGTTAGCAGCAGTAAGAGATTAAGATGACACCCAACCAAAAATTAATACCAAGAAATAAGCCGCGTTCAATCTGAAATATCGTTTGGTTAGCAGCAGTAAGAGATTAAGATGACACCCAACCAAAAATTAATACCAAGAAATAAGCCGCGTTCAATCTGAAATATCGTTTGGTTAGCAGCAGTAAGAGATTAAGATGACACCCAACCAAAAATTAATACCAAGAAATAAGCCGCGTTCAATCTGAAATATCGTTTGGTTAGCAGCAGTAAGAGATTAAGATGACACCCAACCAAAAATTAATACCAAGAAATAAGCCGCGTTCAATCTGAAATATCGTTTGGTTAGCAGCAGTAAGAGATTAAGATGACACCCAACCAAAAATTAATACCAAGAAATAAGCCGCGTTCAATCTGAAATATCGTTTGGTTAGCAGCAGTAAGAGATTAAGATGACACCCAACCAAAAATTAATACCAAGAAATAAGCCGCGTTCAATCTGAAATATCGTTTGGTTAGTAAAATAAAATCAAGTAAATGCGCTATAAGCTCAAAAATAGAGAAAACTGAGCTCATACGTATCAATAAGGCACAGCTCTCCCGCCAAGCCATGGTGTGTTGTTTTTCTGAAGATTATCTTGATGGTCTAAAAATTAAGCAAGCAATTTTTCGCATTGTCGATAGTTAGCCCGCCGTTTTATTTCTAGGCTCGCACAATAATTATCAAGCTTTTGAGGCCGCCCTACTGCGCCGTGGAATACTTTGGTAAATTGCGTAGTGAGTTTTAACCAGTTTTCTGGGGCTATGTTGAGTCTGTCTAAAATTGGATAATTGATAGGGTTGATAGCGCCACGTTTGTCTGTTCGCATACATCGACCTGTTAACTCGACCAGTTCTAAGTATGACTTTAATTCAAACGGCAAACCTTTGGGCATATGTTTTCTGGGGCTACCTGCAAAACGCGCCAATTGTTTAGGTTGCTTGCCTTCTTTGGCATGTTCACAACGAGTTTTTACACTGGTGTAGTCTGAGGTTTCGGGTGTGTCAGCCATCTTTGCTCTGATTGGATTTAAATCGACATACGCCATACAAGCTGCCAGTGCCGCTTCATCGAGTAAGGCTTGTGATTTAAAGCGCCCTTCCCAAAATCTGCCTGTACAGTTATCTTCTTTATTCGCTTTTCGGGCAATACTTTCATTCAGTACCCGCATAAACCAACTGATACTCGCTAAACGTTCTCTAAATTGTTCAATATCTTTATTTAAAAAGTATTGCTGCGCTGAGTCTAGCCGCTCACCTTGAAGGTACTTGTGAGACAGTATGGTACCTTTAAATAGCTTATGCCATCTGATAATAATCGCTTTATCACTCAGTCTTTTAGCTTTTATATCATCGATATAAAGTACAGTGTGAGTATGGTTACTCATCACTGCATACGCACACACATCTATACAAAACACTTTGGCAAGTTCCAGCAGTTTGTCTTCTATCCACCCTCTTCTGTGTTCATACGATTGCCCTGTTACCTTATCTTCACCACACAAATAAGCACGGCGAACACACCGTGAAATACAATGGTAGTATTTGGTATCAGTTAAACTCACTTGTCTTTTACGTGCTGTAGCCATGAGAGAGCTGCCTATATTTTGAGCTGAATCTAAAAGATAGGCAATGAATGAAAAACAATCAACTTTGGATGGGTGTCAGTTAAAATTTCCTAATTCGGCTGAATAAGTGTGATTAACAAGGGATACTGACGGTCTAATTACCGAGCAACTTTGTCGTAATCACATTATCAATGTTGCCGAGTTTCAGCTAGTTTTGCTAATCGTAACACAGTAGTATTCATATTTTCCCTTAGCCAGATATTGCGAACGAGCTAGCAGCAGAGCTTGCTTAATTAAATCAACGGGTTAACCTGCTTAAGTGTTCGGGCTAGAAAAGTACGTGTGTGGTGAAAATATCATTGATAAATCAGCGAAAATTAGCTCTAATGGCACGATAAAACGTACTGAGTAATGCAGGGATGGCTTAATCACGAAAGACAAGCCGATAAAATAGGCTCGAGACAAGTTACGCCACCAAAAGCAAATTCCCACAGCATAAATAACACCAACTCTGACACACCGAGCAGGTAGCGGCTCAGTCCAACAAGCGATTATGCAGCAAAAACAACGTGCCGCATAAATACTAAATAGTTATGTGCTAAGGCACGAATATACAATCAGGAATTTTTATAATAACCAAGGAGTAGTTAGATGGTTCGATTATTAGCAGCCGCATCAGTTTTAGTATTAGCAGGCTGTGCAAGTCAGCGCCCAGACCTTTCTCAGGAAGAGTGGAAATTAAGGGAGTATAAAAATCATAATAAGCAAGAGGTTATAGCAGCAGCTCGTGAAGTTATTCGTCTCTCAGACCCTAGTGATGTTAATTTTGAAAACACGTCAGATGGGTTTAATGCAACTAGAACATCTATCGGTTTTTATGTTGTTGCAAATGAAATTGATGGATACTCATTTAATTTTGTAGCTCAGGAAAAAAATGGTGTAACGAGATCTCGATTAGAAATCGAAGAAACAGAGATAAACCAAAGCCTTTTAACTTTGGGCTTACCTGTTGGTAAAAATGGTAAACCAGATCATCCATATGTATATGAGCTATTTTATGCTCGTATGGCATATTTACTTGGCGATAAGGCTGAGTGGTACAGATGTGACGATGCTGTAAGTCGAGTTTCTGCTAGATATGGGTTGCCTAATGATGCAAGAAAGCTTGGAATGGCATCAATATGCGGGAAGTTTTCTGACGATAACATCCCTAATTCAACATCTAAAAAAGTAGATCTTTTCTAAGTTTACCAAAGCACATAACAAACTGTTTAATAAGGACAAAATTTGGCCCATTAACAATTTTAACTAACACCAATTCAATTTTAACTGACATATATGGACACTCCCGGTATGTCAAACAAAATAACTCTGGCGGTGTAGAATAAACTACCTCGTTTTTTCATTTCGTCGCTGCCACTGTTTGACGTTTGACCCATTTGCAATAAAGCGTTGCTCTGACATATATCCGGGCTTAACTGTTATTTCAGTGCCCCTAATGAGCTTCGAGCCTATACACCCTAATTTGAATACACCCAAGCGGTTTATATACCGTGCCTTTGCCGGGTTTTGTATAGGCAGGCTAGGCCTTTTTTCATCTAACTGTAGCGAACAATGATAGGCGATTGGCAAGTACTCTCAACACCCACTCGGGTTAAGTCACCCTTGTCTTTTACGAGCTGCTTGCCAATCTAACTTTGTATTTAAACATTACCTTGAACCTGGTTGCATGAACGTATGGGGCGGTAATATTCATTTTTTTGAAGTAATATCCACATTAATCTTGCCAGACGATGCGCCATTGCAACCGCAGCTTTATTCACACCACGCCTTTGCTTGATGGCAGTGACCCATAGGTTCAGGTCATCGTCTTTTTTATGCGCGTGGTTCACAACCGTTCGAGCACCATGAATAAGTTGTTTTCTGAGGTACCCATCTCCACGTTTAGTAATTGTGCCCAAACGATTTGTTTCACCAGACGCATATTGCCTAGGCGTAAGGCCAAGCCAGACGCTAAAGTCTTTCGCACTTTTAAATGCTTGCCCTTTATCGATACTAGCGCTAAACGCGGAGGCAATGATAGGGCCAATCCCGGGAATTGATTGCATAATTTCTGCACTGGTGTTGTGGGTATTAGTTTGTTGGAACAAGGTATCCATGAGTTTAATTTTTTTATCATAGTTTTCTAACTCTTGTTGTACTTCTAACAACATGAGGCGAATAACAGGTTGAACATCTTGTGATAAAAGTTCATGGATATGCTTTTTGAATACAGAGTATGCTTTGGGAATGTGAAACCCAAATTCGAGGAGTAAACTTCGAGTTTGATTTATACAGGCAGTACGAGTACTGAGTAGCCTTTCTCGTATTCTATGTAGACAAAGCACAGCTTGTTGCTGTTCACTTTTAATGGGAACAAAGCGAATGTTAGGCCTTCTACTTGCTTCATATATTGCCAAACAATCATTTTTATCATTTTTGTTACCACGTACAAATGGGGTAACATGTTGTGCAGGAATTAAATTAACTTGATGACCAGAATTTAAGCATGCTCTGCCCCAGTAGTGAGAGGATGAACAAGCTTCCATAACGACTTTACAAGGCGGTAAATTAAGGATTATTTCATGGAGTTTTACTCTAGAAACCCGCTTTGAGAAACAAGGTTTTCCGTGTTCATCAATTCCAAGAAGTTGAAAGACATTTTTTGCTAAATCGATGCTTAATATACTAACGTTATTCATGATGGATGCTCCTACTAACTATCGTTAAAAACACACCTTTAGTTTGGCGCATTGACGCCGATTTGGGAGTGTCCATCTCATCACCCAACGTAAATCTTATATATGTATTCAGTTTTGGGTTCAAAACGGCAATCACAGAGTAAGCAATTACTCTGTGATTCTTTAAAAATTTTGACTGACACCCACCCAAAATTGACGTGCAAAATAGGGTTTTTACGATTTAACGAAATAGTTAATTCAAGTGAAGAGACTATGAAATTAGCACGAACGAGCTATCAGCAGAGCTTGCTGCATTAAATCAACGGGTTAACCTGCTTAAGTGTTCGGGCTAGAAAAGTGCGTGCGCGGTGAAAATATCATTGATAAATCAGCGAAAATTAGCTCTAATGGCACGATAAAACGTACTGAGTAATGCAGGGATGACTTAAGCACGAAAGACAAGCCGATAAAATAGGCTCGAGACAAGTTACGCCACTAAAAGCAAATTCCCATAGCATAAATAACACCAACTCTGACACACCGAGCAGGTAGCGGCTCAGTCCAACAAGCGATTATGCAGCACAAACAACGTGCCGCATAAATACTAAATAGTTAGGTAACTATGACACCATCAACTCTTCGATTTTTTTCAGGGCTGGCATTGTTTTGCTTTTTGTCAGTTGTAATAATAAATATTTGCAGCCACTTTGGCATTGTGATTTTCAAGTCAATCACATTTTTTTTTCAAGCCTTTGTCATATTAATGGCAATCCCATTGGTAAATATGTGTAATAAAACAATGCCTAATGGTAGTAATGGTAATCTGGTTCATATTTTTTCAGCTACAAATGGTAAATATTTATTTGTATTGGCATTAATAACTATCTATGGATTTATAAACTTTTTTTACTTTATTCATAAAACGAAGCCATTTCCGAGAGGGGAAGCTCCTACAGATATAGTTAGCGGTATTTTTTCTTCACTCCAGATGGTTTTTGCGTTCTTAGAATATATTATTGCATCAGCTTTACTAAAAATCACTTATAAACAGAAGGTTACCTGATAAGTACCTAAACAAAAAGGGACGCAAAATAGCAGACGGAGCTCCTTCGTCGCTAATTTTAGCCTGCTATTTTGCGCCGGTTAGGCAAGCGTTATTTAATAAATACTCTAACTCGTTTGTGTCCAAAAATGAGTTAGAGAGACAGTCTGTTTTTCGCTTATAACTGCCTGTCCGGTGAAATATGAACCGATTCATCAATACTGTAAGATAAGATTTGAGCTACTACCACCCAGCCTCTTTTCACGTCTGCACCCTTAACGCTGATAGACAATCTCTCCATCGAGGAGCGTCATTTCAACCTGCGTATTTTTGATTTCCAGTGCGCTGCGTTCGAATAAATTCCTATCTAACACCACCAAATCTGCTAATTTCCCTAGTTCAATACTGCCGACTTGTTGGTCTTGACGCATCGCATAGGCACTGTTGATAGTATATGCTTCAATTGCCTGTGCTAGGGTAATATTCTGCGGCGCACGTGATATTGCATTACTCAAGCCCACGAAAGGATTAAATGTGCTTACATTCCAATCACTGCTGAGTGTCAAGGTTGCACCCGCATTAACCAAATTTTTAATCGGCACTAAATCTTGAGCGCGTTCACTGCCAATCAAAGGAATGGTTTCATGCCAGTGGCCTGGATCTGTAAAATCACCAGCTACTTGCGCATCGGCAATCACATTTAATTTATCAAAGCGCGTATAATCTTCAGGGTCAACGACTTCTAAGTGTGTAATGCGATGGCGCGCAGTGCCATTTGATGCATTTTCAATGGCGTTTAGTGCTTCGTGAATACCGCGGTCACCAATACCATGAATATTAAAGTCAAAACCAGCTGGCTCCAACGCTTTGATGTACTTTTCTAAACGGCTTTGCGTAAAATAGTTCAACCCTTTATTTTGATATAAGCCTAGCCAATTCGTGTGATATGGTTCATTCATAGCGGCGGTCGTATTCACTAAAATGCCATCCATGTAAAACTTCACTTGGTTTACTTTCAGTAAGCTATCAGAGCTACTTTTATATAGTGATTTTATCGTTGAGATTTGACGTTCATCATTCATATCAGGATAAGCCCATAACCCTAGACTCACACGTAATGTTAAGTTATCTTCTTTGGCAACACGCTGCCACGTTTCTAAATGACCTCGCTGCCAATAGGTACGCGCATCGCTAATTGACGTGATCCCCGCTTTATTTAGCTCTGGCATAGTGTATTCAATCAAACCATCATAATCTTGCTGCTTCGCATTTGTGAGCGACTGCATAGCTAATTCCATCACTTGGTTGCCCGCATTATCATACAAAATACCGTCGAGATTACCCGCCTCATCTCTGCCAAAAACCCCACCAACTGGGTCTTGGCTATTGTGGTTAATACTGGCCAGCTGTAATGCTTTATCGTTTACCCACATAGAATGTGATGTTTGCTCCATAATGATCACAGGCCGGTCTTTCACTGCCTCATTAATTACCGCGAGCGGTGAACTTTCCATTTCTAGCAACGTTGCTATTTCATGCCCATAGCCAATAAGCCATTGTGCATTGGGGTTTTGCACCGATGCATTATAAATCGCATCAATATACTCCCCCTCACTCGCAGATGAAGGCACGGTGAACTGCGTTGCTTGTGACGCTGACTCCAAGGGATGCATATGCACATCATGAAAGCCGGGCATCATCATCTTACCTTTAAGGTCAATAACGTGTGTTTTATCCCCTAAATACGCTTTAGCCCCTTCGCTACTACCAACGAAAATGATTTTATTCCCTTTCAATGCCACCGCTTCTGCCCAAGGTTGCGCTGGGTTTACCGTGTATACTTCACCATTGGTGAACACTTTTGTGGCAATAACTTGGCTAGATACTTCACTGCTATTTTTCACGGTGGGTGTGGTCACTGATTTTGAATCGCTACCACAACCAGCAATGGCACATGAAATAGCTAATACGGCTGAACTTAACATCATAGTGGATTTACTCATAGTTGACTCCTAAGGTGTAGCGATACAATATCAAGTCAGTGGTAACCAGAAGGTAACAGTATAGGCTAACTATGATCATATTATTGGTAGAAGATGACACCCTACTAGCAGCTCAAACTATTGACTTTTTAAATGCGGAAAACATTGAAGTAGACTATGCAAGCTCATTAACCCAAGCCAAGGGGATTGCTAATGGATCACATTATGATGCGATAATATTAGATATTAACTTACCTGATGGCACAGGGTTAGAACTTGCCAGTACACTACAAGAATATAGCCAAGCCCCTATACTCTTTTTAACGGCCCGCACCGAGCTTGAAGATAAACTCAAGGCATTTTCACTGGGCGCATTAGACTATATAACCAAACCGTTTGCCTTAGAGGAACTGGCTGTTCGCATAAAATTACTGGCACAAAAACATAATACAAAACCTAATAAAACATTTGAACTTGGCTCGTTATTTGTCGATTTAGATGCAAAATTCGTAAAACGTGCAGACAGAACGCTGATTTTATCACCTCAGCAATGGTGCCTACTCACACTTTTAATCCAACACAGCCCTAACCCCGTAACGAAAGATACGATTATTGCTACTGTGTGGCCAGAACAAGACGTTAATAACAATATGTACAAATCACTTATCACCCGTCTACGTAGTAATATTAGTCACAATAATGATAGTGAGTTATTACATACATTAAAAAAACATGGTCTTGCACTTAAAGAGCAGCCTTATGAATAACAAGCAATCACTCTTTAAATACCTAAGTGTGAGGCTTGGGTTTTGCGCATGCTTGGTCATGTTATTGTGGGGCGGTATCGCAAAAATTGGCTACGATTTTGCGCTGGATGGAACGGCCGCGCATTACCTTTTTTATGATGCCGAGCAAGCATCTGCATCGCTCGTATCACTTCCATATGCTGATGACTTTAAGCTCATAACAACTTCAGTGAATGAGTTACCGAGCTGGACAATATCGTTATGGGAAACAGATCAGCTGCCCATTAATACCGTGTATTTTGGTCATCACGCAACTGACGCAGTTTATGTACTGCCTTACCAAGCTGAGCATTCCAAAGATATTATTTTCGTCATGCATTATTTCTCTGAAGAGGAATCCCCGTCTATTTTACCGTTAGTAATCTTGATGATGGCGACCTTGACGGTATTATTTTTCTATATTATTGGAAAAGCCGCTTATCAAATCCGACAACAAACGCAGCAGCTAAACCAGCTAATAGCAAAGAATAAACCACATATAACGTTTAAGTTTATTGAACTACAAAATGTGGCTGAAGCACTCATCCTCGCTCGAGAATCTGAGCAACACACTCAGCACAAAGAGCGTATTTTTTCAGCCTATTTAAGTCATGAGGTTAGAACGCCATTGACACAAATCACCCACAGCTTATCTCGATTACAACAACTGGATGACTTACCTTTACAATCTCTCGATGTACTTGCACAACTCGAACAAGCTCACTCTACGCTCAGTGAAGTCAGTACCGCAATATTGGCACTATGGCATATCAATATACGAGATCTAACGCCTGTAAATGTCAGTGCAGTTTTGTATAATATGGCAAAAGTATATACCCCCCAAGGGCTGCAAGTGCATGACTCAATAACACATGAGATTTACATTGACGCGCACTTGCCCTTACTTAATTTATTGCTCGCACAAATCTATAGAAATGCATTACAACATGGTAGTGGCGTCCTCAAAGTAAAGGCATCGAGCACTCAACTTCGCTTTAAAAACTCTTATTCAGCAGACTCAAACAGCACAAAAGGTACTGGTTTAGGTTTGTTGCTCTTGAAACAAGTATGCGAAGCCTTACATTGGCAATATACAATCAATAAAGAGGGCACTTCTTACGAGTTGCTCATTACATTCTAGATACGTCAATCCTAACAGAGATAAGCGTCAGGGCTGATAATGAAGTATCTATTTATATTTCAATAGTCACCATCTGCACAATCGAACAGCACACATTATGATGTGACATCTAGCAAATAGGTTTGATTTCAACTTGAGTGAGAACCGAATTAGCTATAAAGCACAAATCATGCGCTTGGTGGTGTAATTGCATCTCTAATTGTTTAGACACAATGGTGTTGTCACCCCAAGCAATACTTGGTGCCAATAGTACATATGTCATCGCTTTTTTCCCGCGTGTGTCTAGAGCTAACGTGCCACACGCGTTATCAACATAAGAGTTAACTACAAGTTTTTGTTGAGCAGCTAAATCAAGAAAAAATAGCATGTGACAACTCGATAGCGCTGCAACAAATGCCTCTTCTGGATCTATATTATCCGCTTGTGAGTAAGGAAGGGGTACAATCGTTGGTGAAGATGACGCCTCTATACAGGTGCCTGTTGAGAATTGCCATTGATGGACTCTGCTATATTGCCTATCAATGAAAGTTTCTGTTGGTTTTTTATTCCACTGAATTAATGCTTTATATTGTGACATACGTTACTCCTTAAATGTGCACCTATCTTGCATTGGCTATCACATAATATAAAGCGATAATACGTCATTTAAAGATGAGCTTAACTCACACCTAAGCTCTCCACATGTAACAAAAGCAACACTAAAGCCTTGTATAAATTAGGCTTAAAAATATAGACTAAGTAATACATGATAAAAACTCACGCAACTATACAATGAGCAATCAATTTTCTTACTCGGCTATCCATACATTTACGGTCGTCACGCAAACATTGAGTTTTAGCCGAGCCGCGGCCACATTGCACATCACACCTAGCGCTGTGAGTCATCAAATGAAATTACTAGAAGCACATATCGGTGTGCCTTTATTCAAAAGGCAAGCAAAAGGGGTAGGGCTTACTGACGCTGGACACGCCTTAATGCACAGTGCAAACAAAGGGATTTCACTTATTCAAGCAGGCGTAGCAAGTAGCATTGCAGCTGCTTCACAACGATCATTACATATTGCAGCTATCCCCTCATTAGCACAAAACTGGCTGATCCCCAGACTATCACATTTTTATAAAGCCCACCCAGATATCAACGTCATAGTGCATGCCCAAGATCAATTAGTCGATTTTTCCACTGCACCTATCGATGCCCATCTACATTTTGGCGACGGATATGCACAACAAGCACATGCACAATTTTTAGCAAATGAATATATTTACCCGGTGTGTCACCCTCAACTCTTGTTGCAAAAAAGCAATGCTGATATTCAACACCTGATTGCGTCACACCCGCTATTACAGTATGACGCAGCTGTCGAAGATGCACCCAGTAATGTCTCTTGGCAAATGTGGTTAAAAAAGCTAAACATAACCACCAACCAACCCATGCAGCACCGTCACTTTAGTCATGTGACTTTGGCATTAGAAGCCGCAAAACACCAACAAGGCCTGGCACTTGCGTGGCATCATATCGTTGATAATGACATCAAACGTGAAACACTTGTGCGGTGTCATACACAATCCTTAAAGCTTGATTACAGCTACTATTTAGTAAGCCCTGAACAACCCGAGCCTCATTCTGATCTAGCTATTTTTGCAACTTGGGTGCGCGAACAATTTCAGCATATAACAGCTAATTATGAGGCAAGCACTTAACAGTGCTGAGCATGCCTCACAAACTCAGAATAAATAGAATCTTTTATCAGTCTGTCTGGCGTAAAGGCATAATAATGTTGATATACGTTGTCTATGGCGCCAATAGACCTCACATCGTAATGCCTTTCAATCTCATCTTTTACTAACAAAGGCGCTGCGAACAACCCAAAGCCTTGCTGGCCTAACGCTTTCATTAAGGCGCTATCATCTACATGCCCAGCAATAGAGATCTCAATTCCTTGCTCTTCTAACCAGTATTTTATTGCACTCGTCATAGGGCTCGATTTTGCTGGCAATATAACAGGCACATCAGCCAGTGATTGCGGATAACTTTCTTTCAATGTATCCAATGACGCTTTATTACCAAAAAAACCCAGCTGACTTTTACCAATTTCGTGGCAAAAAGCCTTAAATGGCAGCGAGCTGTCTAATGGTTTATCAGCTAACACCAAATCTAATTTATGTGTCGCCATTTGAGCTAAAAGCTCCGCTTGTTGTCCATCTACACAATGTAAGTTGGTGATCCGGTCATTCTCAATAAACGGGGAAAGCCACTTTGATACCAATGATTTGGGCAAGGCGTCTGAAATACCGACTCTCAACGTTCTCGATATGTGCTCTAAGTCACCTTGGGTCGTCTCTAGCCACTCTTCGGCAATTGCAAACATATCATCAGCGTACTGCTGCGTTATTTGTCCAAACTCAGTTAACCTAAGGCCACGTCCTTCTCTTAAAAACAACGCTTTACCCAAACGTTGCTCCAAGCTGGTTATTTGCGCACTAACAGTTTGTGGCGTTAAATGCAGCACTTTACTGGCATTAGCAATGCTGCCATGTTTACTCACCTGCCAAAAGTAATACAGGTGGTTATAGTTTATGTTTGTTATCATTCGCTTTTACCGATGATTAAATAAGAAATAATCAGCTTTTATCTTTCCATATACCTTAGTAGATTAAATGCATGCCTGCAATAGAGGCGCGACTAAATACACTTAATTTATATTTGGATATAGCTATGAAGCTAAAACTGACAATCAAAAATAAAGTAATGAATGCCGCGACAAGAATTAAACTGTCAAAGTTGGTATCAACTTACTTAACAAAGTATGAGACGAATATTCGAAAAGTTGACGTACAAGTCAGTGATATCACTCATGCTCAGCATACCGGTTTAAAGCTATGCCATATAAATTTGAGCTTACCTGGTTTGCCAGATGTATCAGTAAAAGCCAAAGGAAAAGATTTGCTTCAAGCGTTAAAGCGCGCATTAAATAACAGCCAACTGGTGCTAGACCAAAAATACAAGTTGTCTTAACTACTAAGGCATATCGCTTAGACAGACGTAATCAATAAAGCATCGCTTTACTCTAGTTCATGAAACCATACTGTTGTAAAAACAAAACAGTTATTCCCAAGCACTTGCAGCGGCATGGATGCCGCTTATTTCAATAAATACACACTAAAGTAAATCACCTTTTTGTCGATATATGATGTGTATTATCATATAAGGAGATTAAGGATGAAAATTCACCAACCTGTAACACCTTTACTAACCCAACCACCTTTGCCTTCACAAACGCAATCACCTCCAACTGCGAAAAATGATTCAACTGAGAATAGTCCCGTTGAAGCCGAGAGTAGCAAAAAAGAAGCTGGTTCATACCAACTTTCAGCGAGCGACAAAAAGCGCTTGAATAACGATGGCGAAGAAGAAAAAGTTGAGTCTAAAAAAGATAGTCTGCCACAGCATATTCAAAAAATGATAGAACAGATAGAAAGAATTAAAGAGCAAATAGAAGAGGAGGAAACACGCCTTTTGGAACTCAAAGCGCGTACTGACATAGATAAACAAGTTAAACAAGATATGGAATTACAGCAAGCCAGCTATATTGGGCAACTGCACACAAACTTGATGAGTATGGTCGAGAATGTGCGAGAAGCCATGAAAGAAGCAGGCATAACAGATCCTGGAGTATTAATCAGTGCACTGGCTTAATAACTAAGTTTTAAAAGCCGACTAGTAAAACTTTCCCCAACGCCATGCCTTCACGTTGGCAACTAAAATCAATGCGGCTGTCAGCTTGAGTTTGATACAAAAGCTCAAGCTTACGAAAAGGCGACGCAACAAATTTAACCGTTTTTATTCGTAAACTCATTTTGGTTTTTTTATCTAAAAATGCAAAAGCTGTCGCACTTAGCGCCTCTTTACTCGCATCGAGTATATCACTACTTACTAAGTTTTGGTGGATAGCTTGCTGTGCCTCTTCCGCAGAAATAACTCGAATTCCACTGGCCATAACGCAAGCTGCATAAACATCCAGTATGCCCACAGCTCTTATTTTTTGGCTTTCTCTATCTTCATAAACAGCCATCAAACAGGGAACTTTTGTTTCATCAAATGTTTGCGCATGAATCGGCTTAATACATAGCGAATCGTCCACCTGTTTATGGATCAACCTTTCAAGCTGGCTGAGTTTAGGTAATGCCAATTCACCATTGACTTCGATATCATCCAGTATGACTTCGTTTTCTTCTGCGCCTTGCACAAGCGGCAGTAATTGTTCATGAAGTTCATCATCAGTGAATGGCTTTGACAATACAAAGCATGCACCCGCCGCCAACGCTTGATCTATTTGTGCCTGCTCGTCCACCGTGGTGATCATCGCCACTGTAATATTAAGCTGACGTTGTTTGATTGCTTGTAATAGCACTAATCCTGACATATCAGGCATATGCCAATCAGTTAACACTATATCAGGCTTCCAAGTACCAATATATTGCAGCGCTGATTTAGCACTATTTGCTTTTTGAATTAATAACTTACGATAGCCGAACTTCTCTAGGGCACGCTTTACTATTTCTAAGGTTGCTTGGCTATCATCAACAATTAATATTTTCACTCGGCACAACTTTTATAAAAACTTGTTTTTTATTATAGGCATATTTTTCATCCATCACTAAACTGAATAGATATGATTGACAAAATTAACAATAAACCATCATTATGCCAAGCTTACAATTACCGATCACTGTATACCAATATTTAGCCATTAACTTCGGCCTGTTAATTCTGGCGATTTGGTTTTATATCTTATTATTAATTCTTCGCGAGTTTAGAAAGTTTGCGTCATCGGTTAGCACTGGCACTCACAACCCCTCATCACAGCAAAATGACGAAACGCTCGCTATGTGCCGAGAGTCAGTTGATAACGCACTTGGCTACATTAATGATCATAGCAATACCATTGCAGAGCTGGCTAAAATACAAATTGCTTTAGAGCAACAGTTATCTGACATTCGTAACTCGACGCAAGATCATATTACAGAACAAGAAGACCAATCTATTAAAGATCTAAACAAAAAACTCTCAAAATCTCACGCACTCATTCGAAAATTAAAAGGGGATTTGGATAAAAGCATGGATAAACTCAAAGTAACGCGAAAGAAATTATATGATCAATATGACACAGTAGAGTCATTACAAAAAGAAAAAGAAAAACTAGAAGAGAGATGCTTAGCACTTGAAAACGAAAATGGCCAAGCTAATTCATCTCCACAACAAATGCAAAAAATGGTACTTACGTTTGAACGTGAAAAAGCCGACATGATGGATACACTTAACAACTATAAACGTCAAATATCTGAGCAAAGCCAAGCTTTAGAACAACTTTCATTACAAGCGAGTAACACGGAAGATGGGCCTGAACTATCTGAGCTACAAGGGGAGTTAGAGCAAACAAAATCAGCCTTAAAGCACCTAACAAAGGAAAAAAAATTCATAGAAAGTCGATATTTGGAAATTGTTAAAACCCAGCAAGATAAATCCTCTTAACCCACCAACAGTTTTAAATTACACAACAGTAAAAACACACAAATAAAACAAATTGTTAACCTTGGTGACTTTTTATATAATAAAGTGTATTTTGTTCCCATGACTTTTAGACTGAATAATAACTAACGAGCCACGTACCTATTTTGAATAAACTAGTGAAAACATAGAAAGGATTCGGGTAAACAACGTATGAGCTATATCGCAGATACCAGTGCGCAAGATACACAAATAGAAAAGCCTCGCTCACTGAATAAAATTATCATTTTTTCATTTTCAATCATTGTAGCAGTCATTGTCAGCTACTTTTTTATATTACCCTCAGTGGTCAATTGGAGCAAAGGGAGCAGTGCAGTTCACAAGGATAAACTTAACATAGCAGCTGTAAAGCAAGGACTGTTTATACGAGATCTCTCTGTTCAAGGCAAGGTCATAGCAGCTCGTCGACCTATATTATATAGCCCAGCACAGGGTACTGTGACGTACTTAGTCGAAGCAGGGGATAGCGTGGTAACACAACAAACTATTGCCATAATCGATAGCCCCGAATTAAAAAGTGAATATAACCAACAAATTGCTAACTTAACTCGATTAAAGAATCAGTTAGAACGTGAAAAAATCCAAGTCAAAAAGTCAAATTTAGAGCAAGAAAACCAAATAGGCCAAGCACAAGTTGCACTCAATGCAGCCCAAAGAGAAATGAGACGCTCTGACGAAGCAATGAAAAATAAAATTATCAGTGACATTGATTACCAAAAAGCCAAAGATGATTTACAAAATGCCAAGCGTGAATACGAACACGCAGTAAAAGAAGTTGCACTAATTAAAGAAAGCCAAAAGTTTGAAATTAAAACCCGTGAATTAGAACTACAATCTCAGCAGGTTAAAGTAACCGAATTGAAGCGACAAGTTGATGGTTTAAAAATTACGTCGCCTGTAACAGGCTTGGTTGGTAATTTAAGTACACAGCAAAAAAACTCGGTTGCGAAAAACCAATCTCTTTTGAGCATTGTTGACTTATCTGAATATGAACTTGAAGTCCAAATCCCAGAAAGTTATGCCGATGATTTAGCTTTGGGAATGGAAGCTGAAATAACACTCAACCAAAGTATATATCAAGGCGAACTAGTTGCGATATCACCCGAAATAGCTCAGGGTCGCGTTCAAGGAAAAATACGCTTTAAAGATAAGAGTTTAACAGGGCTTAGACAAAACCAACGCCTGACAACTCGGGTTATTTTAGAACGTAAAAATAATATTCAGTATTTGCCTCGAGGCCAGTTTTTAAAAACCTATAATGGGCAATTTGCTTATGTCGTCAGCGATAACTCCGCAGTGAAAACCCCAATAAAAATAGGCTCGCGTAGCCTAGGTAAAGTAGAAGTGATATCAGGTTTAAAAACCGGCGATACCGTGGTGATATCTGACTCAGACATTTTTAAAGATGCACCCAGTGTACGCATCCTACAATAAGAGATAATCATAATGTTAAAAATGAAAAATTTGTCAAAAGCGTTTCTTACGGATGCAATTAAAACGCAAGCACTTCATCCCTTTGACCTTACTATTGAGCAAGGCGAGTTCGTCAGCGTTATTGGACCTTCTGGTTCAGGGAAAACCACATTTTTAAATATTGCAGGGTTACTCGAAGAGCACTCGGATGGGTTATATGAATTAGACGGACAAGATGTTGCGCAGTTTACAGATAAGAAAAAATCGGCCTATAGAAATGAGAAAATAGGATTTGTATTTCAGAGCTTTAATCTCATTCCAGAACTCAATCTTTATGACAATGTCGATATGCCATTGCGCTATAGGAAATTTAGCAGCAATGAACGACACAAACGCATTATGCAAGCGCTTGAACAAGTCGGCCTAGCGGGGCGAAAAGACCATTACCCAACCCAGCTTTCTGGTGGTCAACAGCAACGCGTTGCTATCGCCCGAGCCATTGCGGGCACCCCTTCAGTTATTTTAGCCGATGAGCCAACGGGGAACCTCGACTCAAAAATGGCAGAAGGCATTATGTCATTACTCAAAGACATCAATGCCGCAGGCACAAGTATTATCATGGTGACTCACGATAATGAACAAGCCGCCCAGGCACAGCGTATTGTACAAATTAAAGATGGGCACTTATCTGACAGCCCAAATATCCAAAAAGAAATCGCTTAAAGGCTTCAATATGTATTCATACTATTTCAAATTGGCACTACTGAGCTTACGGAAAACGCCCCTGTTAAGTCTATTAATGGTGACAATGATTGCGATTGGAATTGGTGCAACCATGACGACTTACACTGTCAGTTATATGATGTCCAAGGATCCAATCCCTAATAAAAGCGCGCAACTGTTCCAAGTTCAGCTTGATAGTATGGATGAAATTTATGGTGACGGAAAAGATTTGCCTTACACGATCACCTATCAGGACACTCAGGCATTGCTCGAGTCAGATATACCCAAATACCAGGTTGCACTTAGCGCTATTCAGAAAAAAATTAGTCATGAAAATAATGCTCATATCATCCCTAAAAGTTTAAAAGTTCGCACAACCACCAGTGATTTTTTCAGCATGTTTGAAACCCCTTTTTTATATGGTTCTGGCTGGAGTAAACAAGATGGTAAAGATGCAGCACAGGTTGCGGTATTATCCAAAGAAACCAATAACTGGCTGTTCGATGGTGAAAACTCTGTTGGTAAAACATTCCGGTTTGGCGCCGATACTTATCAAGTGATTGGCGTTTTAAACTCATGGGAGCCTCTACCAAGATTCTATGGTCTTCCTCATGAAGCTTACACAAAACCACATGACCTATTTATTCCTTTTAATACACAAATAAAAAATGAGTTTTTTACTGACAAGTTAGTCAGTAGTACCTGTTGGCAAGAGTCTGCTGATGATTCTTTTGCCTCTTTTTTAACATCAGAATGCATGTGGGTTATTTTTTGGGTCGAGCTACCCGACAAGCAAGCCCATGATCAATACCAAGCATTTATTGATAATCATGCCAAAGAGCAACAATCTTTAGGCCGCTTCACAAACCGTATTTACAATAAACTAGTGCCGCTAAAGCAATATTTAATCGATGAAAAAGTTGTCAGTGATGACAGTAAAATGGCAGTGTGGTTGGCTGTACTTTTTCTTATCGTATGCTTACTCAATTGTATGAGCTTAATGATAGCTAAATTTCACGCTAAAGCAGGCGAAGTCGGGCTACGTCGGGCGGTCGGTGCGAGTAAACAAGATATCATCAAACAATTCGCTATTGAGTTATCAGTGGTCGGTGTTGTAGGTGGTTTATTAGGACTATTATTTGCACAGCTTGGTCTTCTAGCAGCTAAACAAACATACAGCTATTTGCATTCAGGCTTAATGCAAATGAATCTCCAATTACTTATTGGCACAGTCTTATTAGCTTTAATATCTAGTTTAGTGTTTGGCTTATACCCCATCATCAGAGCCAGTCAAATGCAGCCATCAAGCCAGCTAAAAAGTTTATAGGACGAAAAGACATGCGCGATCTTATACCCATACTGAAAACATTAAAAAAACAAAAAGTAGCCCCCGCATTGCTTGCATTTCAAATTGCAGTAACATTTATGGTACTCGTCAATGCCATTTACATGATCTCTGAACGTAGTGACTTAATTGCTCGCCCAGTAGGCGCAAATATGGAAAACACACTAATAGTAATTGCTAACTTACCAAATGAACAAGGTGATTTAACAATACAGCTAGAGAATGATTTAACCATATTGAAAAGTATTTATGGTGTTGTAAATGCAGCTCCGATCACCGGGCTGCCACTAGAAGGGTGGGGGCTTTATATGGACTTCAAATTAGATCCAAATGAAGAAGATGTCGCATATGGTGGCTATTTTGGTTCGAACGAAAACCTCATTGACGCTTTTGGTTTAACCCTTGTTGCAGGGGAGAATTTTTTACCCTCAGATATTCAAACAGTGGAAAATGATGGCATATTCAAATCATCTAAAGTGATCATAACCAAGGCATTGGCTGAGAAAATATTCCCAGATAATTGGCGTGAAATGCTTGGGAAAAGCCTGTATTACCACAAAGAACCCCATGAAGTTATTGGTATTGTCGATAAACTACAAAATGCATGGAACTTCTGGAGCGCAGTAGAATATACCGTTATTTCCGCAGTACAAGAAGCCAATGATACCCAGCGTTATGTTGTTCAGGTAGAGCCAAGCCAAATGGCTAGCGTTATAGAGGCAATCCCTGAAAAGCTCTTAACACACCCATATAAGCAAATAGACAGTATTGAAGCGCTTAGTGAAGTGAAAACGCGAAGTTATCAAGAAGATTTAGCGACCAATAAATTACTCACCGTTGTGTGTATCGGCCTAACCATTATTACAATCTTCGGTATACTGGGCCAAGCCAAATTCAATATAAGCCGCCGTACAAAGCAAATAGGGACACGCAGAGCACTTGGCGCAAGCAAACTCCAAGTCATCCGTTACTTTATGCTCGAAAATGCCATTATAACAACAATAGGCGTTTTTATAGGAATACTGGCAGCCATCATACTTAACAACCAGTTTGTCGAATTGCTATCACTGTCGCCTGTACCGGCAAATTTCCTATTTTTAGGTGCGATTGCAATTATTTTGCTCGGGCAAATCGCCGTTGCTTACCCAGTTAGCCAAGCTGCAAAGATCTCTCCCGCTATTACTACTCGCGGAGCGTGAATTATAGAGCCCTGCGCCCACACTCGGGCACAGGGCTAACGCCATTCAAAGTGAATGTGGTAAACTACTCACTCTATATACTTTGAGATCATAAATTTTGCTAAAGATATCAAATGCCGTTGAACTCGCTGCATGGGAAATTGAAATGACCGCCATTAGAGCGCAAGGTGCCGGCGGGCAAAATGTAAACAAAGTATCCAGTGCCATCCACTTAAAATTTGATATTAAGCGCTCGTCTCTCCCTGAATTCTATAAAGCTCGGCTATTAGCTTTAAAGGATAGTCGTCTTACCAAAGACGGTGTAATCGTTATTAAAGCACAAAGCCATAGAACCCAAGAGATGAACAAAGAAGAAGCGTTAACACGGTTAAAGGCGCTCATTTTAGATGCAACTAAAATGGAAAAAACTCGAAGAGCGACTAAGCCAACGAGAAACTCACAAAGGAAAAGAGTAGATAGTAAAGTAAAGCATGGCCAAACTAAAAACTTACGTAAGAAACTAAAATATTAAGCCCGCTTTACTTTTGAGCCTTGTACCAACCTTTATGATATCGCTCTACCCTCTAACGACAGAGGGTTCTTACTACTAGGAAGGTACATCACAAATTGTGCACCACCTAATTCAGAGGTATTAATCTCACACCGTCCATTATGCCAAGTTAATATCTTTTGCACGATTGCTAACCCGAGGCCAAAGCCTCCTGAGGCTTTATTTCTGCTACGATCAACACGTACAAAAGGTGCAAACACCTTGTTCCTATCTTCAGGGTTAATGCCTGCGCCATCATCTTCAACATGAAGCTCAACTTCATCATGATTCACAAGTAATGTGATGTGTACTTTTGACTTTCCATACTTACACGCGTTCTGTAATAAATTTTGTACTACCCGAGCAATATAATGCTGATCAGCATAAAGCTGAATATTTGGGCTCAAAGCTACATGTAAATCTTTTGAGTTAGTTCTTTGCAACTTATCAATTTGGCACTGAACCAATGCCGAAAAATCAAAAAAGTGATACTCCAAAGACTCGGCGGCAATTTCAAGGCGCGCATAGCCCAGCATTTCGTCTATCAATAATTCCATTTCCTGCACATCTTGAGACATCGCTTGCACTTCTTTAGGGTCTTTCGCAGCCAACATCGCCAATGCAAACTTCAGCCTCGCCAGCGGAGTTCTAAGCTCATGAGAAACCGCATTCACAAGCTGCTTTTGGTCGCTCATTAAGCTTGCAACTTTAGTTGCCATAGCATGAAACTGGCTGGTTAAATTCGAAATTGCAGAAAACTTAGAAGGCTGGATCGATATATCAAGTTGCCCTTGTGCCAACTGTGCAGTAACGCGTTTCAATTGCATCAAGTCGAGCCACAAGGGTCTCAGCCACAATACTAAAAGTAAACCAAGGACAGCAAACGAAAGTAATTTAAATAAGTACTTTTTCGCAAGTGCATTGCTTGCAGGTAAAAAGGGACCAAGCTGCGCGAGTTCATCTCCGCCGTTAATCCGAAACGTCAGCAAAGCATTACCTTGCTCAGTGAAGGTCGTGATCACGTCACCTTGTTGTAAAGCCGCCATTTGCTCTGGTAGCCAAGCAACATCGTCTGAGGATAAAGTCTCGACGGTAGCAGGCAATTGGCTTATATCAGATACACTTCCCTGCAATACTTTGGCTACTTGCTGTGCGTGACGCAATTCGTCAGGCGCCTGATGAACCCAACTTTTCCAGATCAGCTCACTACTTTGATTGATCAGTACAATACTAACAAACACCACCAAATATAAGCTGATCAATAATCGGATCATAAATTCAATTTATTCCCAAGCTGACTTTGAACATAAATACCCTTTACCCCACACAGTGATGAGCCTAAAAGGTTGTTCTGGATTATCACCCAGCTTTTTCCGAAGCCTCGATATGCGCACATCGACACTGCGATCCAAGCCATCATACTCACGGCCAACAACATGTTTATAAATATATTCTCTGCTTTGAGTCTCACCTGCATTGCTAGCAAGTGCCCACAGTAGGTCGAACTCATAACTGGTTAACTCAACCTCATCACCTGCTAACTGAACGGTTCTGTCAGCCTTATCAATTCTTAACTGACCTAATTCCAAATTGTCACCGCTTTGCGCAGCACCAAAGTTGCGTCGTAATAATGCATTAACTCGAGCAAGTAATACGTAAGGCTCAACCGGTTTTATGACATAATCATCAGCACCAATCTCTAGCCCTTTAACCTGATCAAAGTCACTGTCTTTGGCCGTTAGAAATAATACAGGCCCATTATAATGGGGTCGAACAGCACGACAAATGCTAAATCCATCTTGATTAGGCAACATAATATCTAACACAACAATATCTGGCTGTTTGCTAACGATAGCTTCTACAGCATCGGCCCCATCATTGACAATTGTGACTGTAAATTCGTTACTTTGCAGAAACTGTGAGGTTAGGGTTGCAAGACGCTCATCGTCTTCTACCAACATAATATGGGCCATTAAAAGAAACTCCAATCTGTTTTTAATTTTCTACGATAACGCTTGCTCACAGCAGCATTAACTTTAACTGTCTGTGTAGCAAGTAACGAGCCTTGCAAATCTAACAAGCTAAAACGCATACTTTGTGCAAGCGTTATCTGTAACTGCTCTTTTACTTTATCTGTTTGCTGCCAACACCGCAGCTTATTTTTTTCTTGATATAAACAAGCGTCTATTTGATTCTGATTTTTCCACTGAATATTTACGGTCATTTGACATGGCTCCCCTAATTGGCGCACAACACAGGTTAAGGGCTTGATTTGCAGGGAAGCTTGTTGAGTTTTATGTGATTGGGCAAATACACTGTGCGGTAATAAAATACTTAGGCTAAAGAGGTAAATGGGATTAAAATGCATACACCCCCCCTACAAATAAATACGTCACATGACTTTTCTCAATCAAGGGGCTGTTTTTAATTCCGGACCCCAAAAACTGACGTTTCATACTCAGTTTTACAACCCAATCATCTGAAAGTTTATAATTAATTGTTGCGCCAACAACAGGCGTTAAAACACTTTCCCCAGAATAGAATAGAGACTCATCAACCCCATCTCGTTCATGTAATCCGTAATAATAATTCACTAAACTACCATCTTTCCAATGTACGCCCGCCATCAAATGTAACTTGATGGGTACATTTTCCAGCGGCTTCATTTGATAATGATAAGCAGCCTTTACATGACTCCCTTGATATGTACCAGAAATATCATGTAACCACTGTAATGATACTTTGCTGTTTTCACTTAAGTACCAGTGCCCTAACAGCCCCGAATCTAATGCCCACCTTCGTTTCGCAATATCATCAATCGATACAACGCGCTCTGGCGTCACAGGAACAGTAACATCGCTTTCGCTAACAATATTGCCCTCTGTTGTACCATACGTTCCAGGAGCAATCAGGTTACGGATATGGAACCGCTCAAAAAAAGCTTGCTCAGTGTTAGGCTCCGTAATAACACTCAAATCAAAATCTGTCGACTCTGCGAATGTATAACCCATCGTGGTATTTTCTAAAAAAAACTTATCGCGGTAATAACTCACATACGGTACCACTAACAAGGGTAAGTTATCTCCGCCAGATAATGGGTTTGTTAATACCCCAGCCCCCACGGCGACTGATACTTGCCACTGACCGACACCAATACAATTGTCATTATTATGTTGGCATAGCGGTTCTTCAGCAATACAAAATAGGGAGAAGAACAATGCTGCCATTGCAAAAAGATATTTCAATTTACAGCTCCTTATAATACAGCAGCTAATTTAACATTGTGTGTGGGATTTACCAGAAAGAGTTACATTAAATAACAATTCGCACGGCAAAGGTAACAGTTATTTTGGGAGCATTTTGTAAAGTATATTTCCAGCTATTCACTCAAGGAACCGTATTATGTATCATAAACATCTACTCGGAATTGCAGCACTCACTATATTAAGTGGGTGTGGTGGAAATAATGAACAGGCAAATACAGCTGACACACAGAAAGCTGCAACATTACCCAACTTTACAGGGATCAGCGTTTCAACAGCGCCATTAGAAAAAGTAACAAACAGTCAATTTACTACCCATTTAAAAAATGGTATTTTTATGCGCTACCATCAGCCTATTGATACCAGATTAGAGCATAACAACCAAAGTGACTCAGTCAATGCATCAACCTCGTTTTCAACCACAAATCAACAAGAGCAAGACGTCCACGAAGCGGATAGAGTCAAATATGACGGTAACTACCTATATATCGCAGCGAATAGCAATAACGATCTAGTACCACAAATAGACAACCCGCAACCGCATTACATTCGTATACTCAAGCGAACAGAGAGTGGTATGCTAGAGTCAGTAAAAGACTTACCAACATCGCATACTGAGTACTCAGAACAAAATTTGTACCTTGAGCAAAATACATTAGTTTCAATCAACTCACAGCCTGGTTGGTTTTCTATTGGTGGTGCTCTAACTATAGAACCGTTAAGAACACAAACCACATCTAATGAGTCGTTCATCGCGCAAGATATCCCCCAGTTTGAAATAAGCTTTGCTGATATAACCACCCCAGAACAAGCAAATATTTCGCAGCAATATACAATTGATGGTGCGTTAATTGATAGCCGCATCATAGATGGCACGCTTTATATCGTCAGTAATTTTAGACCAACTTATTCTAACTTTGATCTGAGTAATTCAGATACCCAGACACAGCTTAAAAACTACCAAGCTTTAGCCGAAACAGATATTAGGCATTTGATCCCCTCAATTACGCGAACAGATACCAACCAAACACAGGCCCTATTTGATACTAATGATTGCTACATCTCACAAAGTGCATCACAGGTGACTGGCTATGATGCAATTATGTCTATTACACGCATTTCATTAAGCAACCCAACACAACACAACACGGTATGTGTGAATACTGAGATAGAAGGTATTTATGCTTCAAAAAATGCGCTCTATACTTACAGCACGCATTACGAAGAAAAAAACATCAATTCGGTCATTCATAAATTTAAATTTGATACGCAAACATTCAACTATGTCGCCAGCGGAACAATTTCAGGGCACTTTGGTCAGAACTTGAAAAACCTCAGGTTTAGTGAATACAATGATCACTTACGTGTTGTTACATCTAGTGGCGACTTCCTTGAAGGATTCCAACATAAACTTCACGTTCTTGCTCAAGAAGGCACTGAACTGACCAGTATTGCTGAGTTGCCTAACCAAACGAATACCACGCCAATCGGTAAAATCAATAGTGTATCAGGGGTTGTTGATGAAGATATTTACGCTGTCCGGTTTTTCAATGACCTCGCCTATGTTGTCACATTTCAACAAACCGACCCGCTTTATGTCATTAACCTGACAACACCAGCTGCCCCTTATATCGCAGGAGCACTGGAAGTGCCAGGTTACTCTGCTTACCTTCATCCAATCAGTGAGAGCTTATTGCTAGGTATTGGCCAAGAAGTTGAGGACATAAATAGCACAGAGCCTGCAAACTTAACACAAGGCGCTAAAGTTAGCTTATTTGATGTTAGCGATATAACCGCGCCCACTCAGCTAAGTAGTAAAGTATTTCCTGATGCCTATACACCTGCTGAGTATAATTATCGCGCTCTGAGTTTTTTGCAAACTCAACCTCAGCTCCACAAATTTAGTATGCCTCTTGAAAAGTGGGAACAAACAGGCATTGATCCGAAAAGTTACCAGTGGACCAAGCGCAACCAACTTGCTTTGTTTGAAATAAATACAGAGACAAAAGCACTCAGTCATATTGGTGATAGTGGTATTAAATATGATGCGCCCAATATATATAATTTACCGCTTATACATGGCAACGATGACCGTGCCGTGTTGCAAGATGATCACATTTATTATGTTCATGGTAATTACACATGGTATAGCCTTTGGCAAACCCCTTCGCAGAACACTGGGCCACTTTAATTAATACTGAGCAGTGAATATTATCGCGGTAACGTAATATTCACTGCCACGCCACCGAGATGGCTATGAAATGCTTCAATAACGCCGCCATGTCGATTAACCAGATCTTCACTAATTGCTAAACCAAGACCTGTTCCTCCTTTGAACAGCGATTTGTTACGCTCACTTTGATACAAACGTGAAAATATCAAGGCTAACTCTTCTTCAGAAACACCAGGCGCACTATCACTCAAAGAAATCATATAGTGCGTTTCAGAGTAGGTGACTTTACATTCAATCACAATCGGTGGGGCGCTATAGCGCAAACTATTAGACAAAACATTATTAAGTACCTGTGTTAACCGCTCCTTATCAGCATCAACCATTAAGCTCGAAGGTAAATCGAGTATATAATCAAATTGACCATCTGCTGTTTGATTCACTCGGTTTTGTGCGTCTAATACCCAACTATTTAACCATATTACAGCATCCATTGGCATAATATTTAAACTTAGCTCTGACAATTCAGTCATCGCGAGCTGATCAATATCCGCTATCATATGATTGATGTCACTTATCCGGCGATGCAGCAGTTCATATGTTTTTTCTGTGTTTTCTATTAAGTTGTATTCTAACCCTTCAATTTGCATCTTTAATACACTCAACGGCGTTCTTATCTCATGTGACACCTCAGCCAGAAGTTGCTTCTTTCGCTGTAACAATGCTTCGGAAAATTCCGCACGATCACGAATTCTCTGTTGCTTTTGTAAAAACTCAAATCGCCACTTTAAAACACTATAAATTGCCGTAATTAGCACAAATAAAGCTAAGGTATAAGCCCACCATGTTTGCCACCAAGGGGGCAAGATAATAAAAGAGAAAGAGGTATAGTCATCGGCTCCGTAAGGTGCGGATGCTCGCACCTGAAATTCATACTCGCCAGCGGCTAATTGTGTATAAGTAATTTCACTTTGATTTGATGGTTCACTCCAATAGTCACTCACACCAACTAAACGAGTTTGGTACATTACCCGCTCAGGATTCCCTGATTCTTGAGCGCTATATTGAAAACGTAGTTGAAAAGTTGTCGCAGGCAATGTCGCCATTTGCTTATAAAGTGAAACGAACTGCGGGTGAGGCGTATTTCCTTGACTAACACTTACATTTAATAAGCTCACGGTAGTGTTTACAGGCAACATCAAGTTATCAGCATTAAAATAGGCGACACCATAACTCGATCCCCAATAAATAGTGTCGTTTATTTTATCAGCGGTATTTAAAGTACTATCAATGGCAATATAGCCATTTTCATGGGTATATTTTACAGGCTCTATGGGATCTGAAGAAGAAAATAACGCTGAAAGTGCCAGTGAATTTATGCCACGTTCAGTGCCTATCCAAAGTTGTTTATCATCGATAAACAACGACAACACAATGTTATTACTGAGGCCATCTTTGACATTAAAGTGTACTGTACTCCATTCGTTTACTCCTTTTTTCATAGCAAACACGCCTTGACGGGTCCCCACTAATACAGTGTTTCCAGATGCTTCAGTAATACTATATGCCCAGTTACTCGGTAGACCTTCATTTTCAGAAATCTTAAATAACATACCATCTTCAATATAATAGAGACCTTGACCATTTGTGACAAACCAAAGCCGCCCAGCACTGTCTTCAAAAATACTGATCACATACGTTTCTTGAGCCAATAGTAGCTTTTCAAACCGCCCCTCACAGGCACGCATAGCACCCGTTTGCGTTGCCAAATACATGCACTCATCTTTGCCTAGCGCAAACTGATGTACGATATTCGCATCAAACCCTTGCTTATAATGTAAATGCTTACTTTCATCATTGCCCAGAATTAGTAAGCCTGCACGGGTTCCAACCCAAACACGCCCATGTCTATCCCGCTCCAAAGCATGGATATACTCATTCGCTAATGTAGTATGCGGTGTATACCATTGGCCATTTTTTAATACTTGGATCCCTGCACCATATTGGCCTAGCCATAATTGTTTATCAAACTCAGCAAGCGCGCTTACTCGCTCGTTTAAAAGCCCATTGCGCTGAGTTATTAATTCAAAGCCCCCCTGCCTAATACGGTTAACACCGCCTCCATAGGTCGCGACCCAAATAATATTGTCATTGCCTAACGTAATATCTCTAATGTGATGATCGCTAAGACCATTGCTTTTATCTAGCACATACGCCGCACCACCAGAAATACCAATAACCCCTTTGCTATCATCTCCAACCCACAGTACATCATTGCCTTGTTCATAAGCGAGAGTCTGAATATTCGGCATTCTAATACCCGATATCGAGATCTCGTTGTAATTATTTAAGTCAAGATTACATACACCACGACCTGTTACTCCAAGCCATAAACGCTCACTGGTAGGCACTAATGCAGCAACAGGGCCTTGACACGCAGACGAGGAAAAATGAATGTGCTGTAAAATCGAATCTTTAAGCGTGTATAGACCAGAGTCAGTGGCCAACCAAATATTGGACTCTCCATTTAGTGCCAGTTGATTCACTTTAAGCGTTATATCGCTTTCTAATTTAGAGAGCACCCCACTGGAGATCACATATAGCCCATTGTCCGTTGCAATGAAAGCACTGTCTTTAACATGTAGTATATCGTTCACTTTAGTATCAAACAGAGTATCACCTCGATACACTTGGTACATTGATTGACCTTTGAGAACGCTTATCCCTTGGTCTGTCGCGAACCAAAAGTGACCATTGTCGCTGCGAGCAATATCCCATACCCGATTATTATTTAAGCCATGTTGACTCGTGAAACAACGCAAATAGTTTCCAGCATATTGGCAAGCACCTTCTCCATTAGTACCTAACCAGAGCATATTGTCGGCATCTTCAAAAACACTATATACCGAGCCTGTCGGCAAGCCTTGACGTATCGAAAAGTGTCGCACATCTGATTGAACATTCAGCTCATATTGCGCCGGTTTAACCGCTTTCCAAGGAGTGTTTACAATACTCCCTGACACAACTAGCTCGGATGCAAAAGACTGCCAGTCCGTTGGCTTTGCCATTATTTGAACACGGCCACTCGAGGTGAAATCTAACGGTTGAAAATCGCCTAAATTCGCGGAAGTTGATTTTTTTAGAGTAGGAGTGCCATTCGGTAGAGTGGTACTCAACAAAGGCTGCCACAGCGCTTTGCCTATATAAACAGGAGAAACTGTATTTGATGTCGAGGGGAGTTGGTGTTGAGATAAACAACTAAATGAGGCAAGGAAACAACAGTAAAACAAACTCAGACAGCGGTGCAAATACATTTCCAAAAAATAATAAGTATCATTGAGGTGTTATAGCGTAATGTCTTCGGTACTTCAAATATTTATGTGAATATATACGAGTGAGTTTACTGTCTTTGCTTGATTAACTCAGCCAATATGGCTTCATAACGCAACATTTTCTCTTCATTAAAGCCAGCAAATTGCGCCACTTTATTACCCTGTTTGTCATAAATAATACTACTTGGCATACCTTTGAGTTTATGAGCCCTACCAATACTCATAGAGGGGTTATAAATAACGGGAAAGTCGGCAGGGTTCGCGTTTAAAAAAGCCAGTGCATCCGTTTTATCCGCATCCATATTTACAGCCACGACTTGCACTTTACCATCAAACTTTTTATCAAGTGTGTTCATCCATATAAACGCATGCTTACAAGGCGCACACCACGATGCCCAGAAGTCGACATAGACAATTTGCCCTCTATGCTGTTGTAGTAGCAACTGTAATTGTACTTCTGGCACTTTAGCATGGGCTGAAACACATAAACTCATTAAGAAAAAAAGACCATACCCTATAACGTTTCGCATATTTCCCTCATATTTAAACTAGTCTGAACGGCAAAAGTATTCTCAATTTTACTCGCTGTTATTTTTTAATGTATCTATATATTGCCGAGTAATATCGTGCTCTTCTTCTGGCAAATACAGTAAGTGCGCGTCAATAAACTGTTCTTGCTTATATAACTTCACCATTATGTCATTCACTTTAGCAATAAACGCACGACTCACCTTAGTGTCGTTACACATCATATGACCTAAAATATACTCAGGTGAATTGGCCATTCTGTAAGACTGATATTCCGCTTTATCAATTTTTACATGTCGATATATTTCAGCAGGGTAGGCTAACAAAAAGTCTACGCGTCTCAAGTTAAACATACGATACACGGTATCATAATGATTGCTGCCTTCTCTGATCACCTTATTTTCACTGCTTACTTGTGCTAATTGCTTATCCAAAAATGGCCCATATGAAAAGGTACCAGCGATAACAATCAACTTCTTTTTATACGTCTCAAAAAGCAAAGATAATGACTTAACGTGTCCAAACTTATCAAGTAATGCTTCATCCAAAGGGTCCGCATGACTATGTATGTATAAACGGCGACTTAAATACAGGTTAATTGGTCGGCTAAATAAAAAGTTAGCTTCGCGTTCAGGTGTTTTTACCTTATTAAACAAACAGGTGGGATGAGGCTGCTGAGACATGATCCGTAAGGCACGTTTATAGCTCGATGGCACAAATTCAATCGGATGCTCGCCAATCGCATTCAACAACATATTATTAGTTGCCCCTGCGATATTGACTGGCGCAACTTTACCCGTAAATACTAATAAATCTTTTTCATCATCAATATAAATACGTAGTGACTGAGCCATAGCCACATTGCAGAGCAAGCAGATCAATAACACAACCATATTATAAGAGCTAACCTTATCAACTAACTTCATAGCGCTCCAAAAATAAACGTAATACGTTCATCTTATACCTCATAAAATGCTCTCAGCTTCCTTTATTGTATACTAAAACATGCAATAAAGTGATTCACGCGCACTTCAACCCCATACAAGCGGTATGTATACAATAAAAAAGCCCGCTCATTACAGCAGGCTTTTATAACGCTAAGCTGGTTGTCTATTTTTCGGAGTGTTTATCAAACCACCATTGAATATAAGCAACTTTATTCATAAGATTTGAAGGTCTAGCAGTGATCCCATGTGAGGCATCTGGAATACGCACCATCGCAGTATCAACGCCTTGTAACTTTAAAGCTTGATAATATTGCTCTGTTTCTGAAATAGGCGTACGATAATCAGCGTCCCCAGTAAGCAACATCGTCGGTGTCGTCACATTACCCACATAGCTGATAGGAGAGCGCTTCATATAATGCTCCATATGCTCCCATGGCTTCCCTGGGAACCAATAGTCAGCAAAAAATGGATAGTAATCCGCGGTTAGCACAAAGCTATACCAATTAATTACAGGCTTTGCCACAACAGCGGCGGCAAAACGATCTGTATGACCAACAATCCATGCAGTCAATACACCCCCACCTGAACCACCTGTCACATACAAGCGTTTCTCATCGATAAAACCTTTTTCCACTAAAGCGTCGACGCCTGTCATTAGGTCATCAAAGTCATTACTTGGGTAATTATGATGGATCGTTTGCGCAAACGCCTTGCCATATGAGTCACTACCTCGTGGGTTCATATATAAAACCACATTACCTTTTGCGGCAAATAGCTGCGCTTCAGCACTAAAATGAGGCCCATAATTAGCGACTGGCCCTCCATGAATCTCTAACACAAGTGGGTACTTCTTAGACTTATCAAACCCTGGCGGATAAACAACCCAACCTTGAATATCTAATTGATCATGCTTTGATTTAACCCATATTTCTTCAACTTTACCCAATGATTTATTACTTAATGCATCATTATTTAAGTCAGTAAGCTTGATCGGCTTGCCCCGTTTCACAAGCGCAATATCAGCTGGTTTTTGAGTGTCAGCGAGCGTAAAAGCAACCTCACCTCGAGGACTAATATCATAACTACCGCCGGAATAAGGTCTGCCAAAAGCGACGCTGCCTACTGCGTCAGTCAAGACTTTACTTTTTCCTTTCAAAGGTTGATGCGCGACGGTTGTTTTTCCCTGCGAGTCATAGCTAAAATAGACACCTCGGCTTTTTTTATCCCACTGGATACTCTCAACACTTCGATCCAAGGAGCCTGTGATCACCTTAGTTTCACCACTTTCGAGGTTGCGAACATAAATATCCGCATTTTCGTAGTTCATGCGTTTATCATCAAAGCCAATGTAAGCCAGCATGCGGCCGTTCGGAGAAATCTTAGGTGACCAATCAGGACCATTTCTATCCGTTACTGCTGCGATACTATGGCTTTTCATATCCAAAGTATAAACTTCTGTATTACTGGGCTTTAACGCATGGTTTTTATGTCTGTTAGCACTGAAATAAAGTACTTTTCCTTCTTTATCAAAACTGACATTACCGCGATGATCAAAATCCCCCGAGGTCAACTGCTGTGCATTACCACCGTTAGCATCAATTTTAAATAAATGAGAAAACCCCGGGTTTAAATAACCTGCACCATCAGAACGATAATACACATCATCTATAAATACTGGTGACTTTGCCCACTCAGCGCCTTTTGGCTTACCAGGTAAACTCACGGGAGCTTTAGGTTTAGCAGGTACAAATTGAGAAAAAACAAGCTGCTTGCCGTCAGGTGTCCATGTAAGACTTGATGGTGACTGAGTTAAGTTACTAATCTTTGCAACAGCTCCTGATGTCAGCCATTTCATGTAGATTTGACTGCTGCCATCACGGGTAGAGATAAACGCCAACCGCTTACCATCAGGTGATATAACCGGGGCATAATCCATGTGCAAACCAGAGGTAACCGGCTCCAGATCATTTGACTCCACATTAACCGACCAAATATTACTGACTTTTCGATCTGTTTTTATATCCATTCTGTTTCTAACAAAGTAAATAACTTTACCGTCTTCACTAAACTCAACTTGATTCGCGTACTCTAAGTCAAACACATCGTTAAGTGTTAACGAAGAGGGCGCAGATAAAGCCGAACTTGCAAACAAGCTAAGCCCTAATGCAACCAAAGATAACTTCATAAAAATTCCTTTAATATAATACAGAGAATGTAAAGCATAAGAGCCTATATAAACCTCCGGGTCAACTGTTTGCGTTTAGTGAGTCGTTATGCATTTTTGACCATAATATAAGAAGTCAGACAGGGAGCGCGACAACACGTGAAAACGTTCCATCTATTAAATAAAATGCGAATGTAATGGGGGTTTACATTCGCATTGATGAGTTACGTTATTTAGCTATTGGCATCGTTGCTTAAACTTCAAACGAAAATCATGTAATAAAGGCTCAGTATAACCATTTGGCTGTTCGGCCCCTTCAAATACCAGTGCAAGCGCGGCTTGAAAAGCTAAATTCGCAGGTAACCCATTCTCACCTCCAATCATTGGCTTGTAATTTGGATCATCTTGATTTTGCCCATCAACTACCTCAGCCATTTTTAAGAATGTACTATGCACTTGCTCTGGTGAACAGATCCCATGCACCAACCAATTGGTAATGTGTTGGCTAGATATTCTTAAAGTTGCTCTGTCCTCCATCAACCCCACATGGTTAATATCAGGTACCTTTGAACAACCAACGCCTTGATCGACCCAACGTACCACATAACCTAATATGCCTTGAGCATTGTTATCAAGTTCGGCTTGAATATCCTCCTTACTCAATTGTAGATCATGTAATAAAGGAGGCGTCAATAAATCAGATAGAGCAGCTTCTTCTCGTCGCTTCACTTGCTGTTGTAAGTCAAACACATTGACCTTGTGGTAATGCATAGCATGTAAAGTCGCAGCGGTAGGGGAGGGCACCCAAGCCGTATTGGCGCCGGACTCAGGGTGCGCTAATTTTTGTTCCATCATCAGCGCCATGTTGTCTGGCATTGGCCACATACCTTTACCTATTTGCGCTTTACCTGAAAAGCCGCAAGCCAAACCTATATCGACATTGCGATTCTCATAAGCCGATATCCATGGCTGTGACTTAATACGTGACTTTGGCAACACAGCACCAGCAAGCATAGACGTATGAATTTCATCGCCGGTACGATCTAAAAACCCAGTATTAATGAACACGACTCTAGATTTCGCTTTCTCAATACAAGCGGCAAGATTGACGGAAGTGCGCCGCTCTTCGTCCATGATCCCCATTTTTATTGTATTATGAGGTAACAATAATAACTCCTCTACCCTTGAAAATAATCGAGCCGTAAACGCAACTTCTTCAGGACCATGCATTTTAGGTTTTACAATATTAATACTGTTGGAAACCGAGTTTTTATACTTACCTAAGTCGTGTAAGTCATGCAAACTACAAAGTGATGTGATCACCGCATCTAAGATCCCCTCAAATATGGCTTGTCCATGACGGTCGACAATTGCAGGGGTTGTCATTAAATGACCTACATTTCGCACAAACATCATGCTTCGACCTTTCAACGTGATCTGCTGGTCTGATACGGCGGTAAAGTGTTTATCCTCGTTTAATCTACGTGTAAAAACGCGCCCTTGCTTTGTTACTTCCTCTGTGAGCGTCCCTTTCATTAAACCAAGCCAATTACTGTATACAGCGACTTTGTCATCAGCATCTACGGCTGCGACCGAATCTTCACAATCCATAATAGTGGTCAGTGCCGATTCCAACACAACATCTTTTATGCCCGCTTTGTCAGATTGACCAATAGGATCATGGCAGTCTATTTGTACTTCAATATGCAAATCATGATGTTTAAACAACAGCGAGGATGGGTTTTGCGCTTGACCTTGGTAACCAATGAACTGCTCAGGTTCGCATAATGTTACATGCTGGCTATCGTTCAATGTCACCATTAATTGACCATTTAGCACTGCATAATTTGTACTCTCAATATGTGAACCATTGATTAAAGGCAAAGCACTATCAAGAAACTGACGCGCAAACGCCATCACTTTAAACCCACGCACGGGGTTATACCCTAAGGTTTTTTCTGCGCCTTCACCCTGTGAGAGAACATCAGTCCCATATAAAGCATCATACAAAGATCCCCATCGTGCATTCGCCGCATTCAACGCAAAGCGCGCATTATTAACCGGTACGACCAATTGAGGGCCAGCCATCAGCGCAATTTCAGGGTCAACATTGTCTGTATCGATACGAAATGCTTTCGGCGGCGTGACCAGATAGCCAATCTCCTGCAAAAATGTCCGATACTCACTACTATTCCATGTCGGATTATCTCGATGATATTCATCAATCTTTTTTTGCAGATCCAGTCGCTTATTCAAAAGATCTCGGTTGATAGGAGACAAATCGTGGATAAGATCCGCGAATCCTTCCCAAAATGACAATTGTTGAATACCGGTACCGGGAAGTACTTGCTGATTCACAAATTTGAAGAGCGCTGTATCTATCGACAAGCCTGATTGTTGGACCATGGTACTCATATTTATATCCTAGTTATCTTGAACGGGTTTAAGTAACCATAACGTAAATTCCCCCCACTAGAACAGCGAATTAACATTCACTAAATATATAGTGACAATAACAACTATAAATTTAAAAAATCACGAGAACAGGCCTAATGTTTAATTAAGCACCGGGGTCAGACCACTGAGTGCACTCTCACATAACGTAACGTATAAATTAACCGTTCGAAGGATAACTCGTCATGAAAAACTACCAAACCAAAATAGATCACTATACAACCCTTTGCCAGAGCAACAACTCAACATGGCAGTCTATCAATCCAGAGTTTGCGAGTAGAATGAGTCTGCAAAACAGGTTTAAGACGGGTCTTGATATAGCGAAATACACAGCAAATATAATGCGTCAAGATATGGCCGCGTATGATGCTGATAAGAGTCAATATACTCAATCACTCGGTTGCTGGCATGGTTTTACAGCACAACAAATGATGATGGCGGTAAAAAGGCATCAAAAAACAACCAAACGCTCCTATGTGTATTTAAGTGGCTGGATGGTCGCTGCACTGCGATCTGAATTTGGCCCACTACCAGATCAAAGTATGCATGAAAAGACATCTGTCGCGTCATTAATCGAAGAGATCTATACTTTTTTAAAACAAGCAGACGCGCGAGAGTTAGACCACTTATATCGCGAGCTAGATGATGCGAAATCCCAAGGCCAAGACACCCAAGAGATTATTGCTCGAATTGATAATTTTGAAACCCACGTGGTGCCTATCATAGCTGATATCGATGCCGGGTTTGGTAATGAAGAAGCAACTTACTTATTAGCTAAAAAAATGATTGAAGCGGGCGCATGTGCCATTCAAATAGAGAATCAAGTGTCGGATGCTAAGCAATGCGGACATCAAGCGGGAAAAGTCACCGTACCGCACGAAGATTTTCTAGCAAAAATAAATGCCGTTCGTTATGCATTTTTAGAGCTCGGTGTAGAAGAAGGAATAATTGTCGCAAGAACTGACTCTCTAGGCGCAAGCTTAACGCAAAAAATTCCGGTCTCAAAAACACCTGGAGATATCGCAAGCCAATATACGGCATTTTTAGAAACGACAGCGATCGATAACATAGATGAACTAAACGATGGAGAAATGGCAATAAAGCTTGATGGGCAGCTCTGTAAGCCGACTCGCTTAGATAATGGCCTTTATCAATTTAAAGAAGGAACCGAAAAGGCACGCGTCATATTAGATTGTGTTACTAGTTTGCAATCTGGTGCGGACTTGCTTTGGATTGAAACTGAAAAGCCGAATGTAAGCCAAATAGCTGAGCTGGTAAATAGCATTAAAGAGCAGGTACCGAATGCTAAACTGGTTTATAACAACTCACCATCATTTAACTGGACACTTAAATTCCGAGAGCAAGTGTATGCACAGTGGCAAGCACAACAAAAAGATTTAAGTCACTACCCAGACCCAAGTAACGATCCTAAAGCATTAATGAGCCCAGAATTAGATAACACAGAACTTGCTCGTGAAGCGGATTTGTTAGTCCAAAACTTTCAAAAAGATGGAGCTCGAGAAGCGGGAATTTTCCATCACTTGATCACATTACCCACCTATCATACAGCAGCACTCAGTACTGACATTCTTTCTGAGGGCTATTTTGGTGAGCTAGGAATGCTCGCATACGTAAGAGATGTGCAACGCCAAGAGATCCGTAGAGAACAAGCATCGGTCAAACATCAAGACCTTGCAGGGTCTAACATAGGGGATACCCACAAAGAGTATTTCTCAGGTGAGAATGCTTTAAAAGCTGGAGGAACAGCTAACACTATGAATCAATTTTAAAAAGCCAGTTTAGTGAAGAGCCTAATAGGCTCTTCCTTCACCTCAATACACGTTGGATCATATTTTTACTATCTTTTAGCAAATTAAGCGCCGCACTAAAAAAGCAACGCTGGGTACTAATTTACAGCCCTAATTTCATCAATAAATAGTCAAAAATGGCTCACAGAGCACATTTTTACTAACTTTGACACCGCTATAAATCAAATTTTTACTAACGCTTCGCACTGATAAAACAAGATTTTACTAACCGACTCCCCAATACCCACAAAATAATTGCACAAAATGCAATATGTAAAGGCCCTTTACAGGCTTCATAATTCAACCACATTAATCATCAAGAATGTGCGCGGTTTTCAATACAAATAAGCATTATGAAACACTATTTAGCTAAAATTACTCTCTCTTTGTCTTTCGTTTTTTCAAGCACCACTCTCGCGCTAGTCACTATGGCTGATGTAGATGAGTTAATTGTTCAAGGTCAATTAGACAAAGCACATATTGCGTTAAAAACCATTGAGCTCAGTAATAAAGCGAATGAAAGTGAAAATGCTATCAAGCTCAAGTTTGCTAAAATTTTAAGAAAACAAAACAGGTACAACGATGCAATCATAAAGCTGAATGAGATCAACTTAACACATAACCAAACAAAGGCCTTTATGTATGATGTGACTAAGGAGCTGGGGATCAATTATAGAAGAAGTCATAAGCTAGATATTGCAGAGAAACATTACTTCAAAGCGTTAAAGCTCGCAAAAGCGATAAACGATAAGACACTCATTGGACAAGCCTATAATAACTTAGGCACGCTCTACGATACGAAAAATAATGTTGCTCTTTCAATGGAGTATCACTTAAAAGCGCAAAGCATGCTAAAAACAACGACGAATTGGGAAATCAAAGCATCAAACTTTTTTAATTTAGGAGACCTTTCATCACGTATCCATAACCTGGAACAAGCCGAATACTTTTTTAATAAAGCACTGCTTAATGATAAAAAAAGTAAAGAAATACGAAATATTGCAGGAACTGCAATTAGACTTGCTGAGATCACCTTCAAGAATAAAAAATATGCTCAAGCCCTCCCTCGATTTATTGAAGCCATAGAAATACTACAGCCACTTAATGCCAACGTCAGTCTATCAAGAGCTTATAACACTCTGCATTTAATCTACCTTAAACTGAACAACCCTCACATGGCGTTAAGTTCAATCCAAAAAAGCTTAAATCATGCATTAAAAACCCAATCACCAATACAAAAAGCATACGCCTACTTATATCTCATAAATCTTCACATAGAATTGAAAAACACCGAATTATTGGCGCTATATATTCCTAAAGCACGCCAACTGATAAACACGATAAGAAATAAAATACTGGAGGAAAAACTATATTTCGCAAACGCGAAATATATGATGCTAAAGGGCCAGTATGAGGCCGCCTACAATGAACTATCTATCGCTTTTGAAATCCATAAGCTGGCAGATCAGGAAGTAAACCAAGGTGCAACAGAACAATACAAACAGCAAGTCAATGCACTTGTTCAATATCAAAAGTTAGCGCAAACAGAAAAAAAGTCTGCGGTCATGAAAGTAGAACTTGAAAAGCAGATATTACAAAAACAGACATGGTTACTGGCATGTATCATGATCTTATTATTTAGTGTGGTCATCGTATATTTATACATCATAAAACATCGTAATGCTCAGTATAAGGCAAGTCTATATCAAACCAACCTGAAACAAAAAGATGAAATGCTAGCTGATATCTCCCATGAACTCAGGACACCTCTAAGTGTATTGCAACTGCATATTGAAGCACTCGAGCATAATTTACTTGATGATAAAGCACTGGCTTATACCAAAATAAATAATAAAATTTCACAACTAAACAATCTCATCTCTGACGTGTATCAATTATCTCAAGTGCAAAACCAATCGATTCATTTAATATGGCAAGAGTCTCAACTGAGTACACTTACCGCGCACTATATATCAGATATCAAAACACTCACAGAACAATCTAATTTGCGGTTTATCGCTGACATCGATATTCCCGCAGCAACAACACTCACGACCGATAGACAAAAGCTAGATCAAATTATTACTAACTTAGCTAAAAATGCCTGCTTATATACAGACAGCCCAGGACATGTCAGATTAAAAGTTAGAGTGAATAACGAATACGTATTCATCCAAGTAGACGATACATCACCTGGTGTATCAGATACCGAACTGGCAAAGCTGTTTGAACGATTATATAGAATTGATAAATCTCGTAGTCGAGCGCTTGGCGGTTCAGGCCTTGGTCTATCTATATGTGAAAGTTTAACCCATGCGCTACAAGGTGAAATAACTTTACATCATGGTAAGGCAGGGGGGGTATGTGCACGGATAAAATTACCTATAACACCAACAAACTAGGCATAAACTGATAGCACTCATCCAACCAGTTTCGGGCTATAAAGCCCGAGAATAAACACTTTACTTCATTTTTCTTCCACATTGTATTGCTGTAATAGATAAATAGAATCTTGGAGGGTAATTATGACACAGCGAACAATTAAGCATGGTGATTGGGTTAAAATTGTAGAATCACGCACAGAGCAAAAAAAGCAATCATTACGTAAAAGTTCACGTAAAAACACACCTAAAAGTAAAAAGCTGAGCATACCATTTATATCAATGCTATTAGGCGCTTTTATCATTCTTGCGAGTGCATGGATGTATTTTTCTGATAGTACAAAATCACAAGGTGCAACGCTGGATTTAAACGCCCAAAATAAAGTATCTCGTTATTTCTCAAAACAATTTATGATGGGTAGCTGGCAATTTAAAAGAGCTAAATTCGATGATGGCGAAGTGAATATTTTTATTAGTATTCCACAAAAGCTATCAATGAGCGAAAAAGAACTTGAAGGTTATATTAAGCACTCTTTGTGCCCACCGATGAACAGTCGGGTATGGCTAGATATCAACCAAAGCGAACTATACATTAACTTATATGTGGACTCACCTAGAAAAGGAAACTTTGCACAGTGTCAAAACCCAAATAGTCACGCCTAACTATTGAGCTTTACCTTCCTCTATGTCTTCACCCCCTTTTGTAAAGGGGGTTGACGATTCTTCAAATCACAAAGCTTATTCAAGCTCTAATTTAGACTTTTCTACGATCTCTTTCGGCATTTCCTTACTCACAGACACACCTAACTCTTTAAATTCTGACGCCTGCTTTATCAAATTAGCCTTCCCATGATAAAGCTGAGAGAAGGCTGTATCGTAACTTTCTTTGGCTTTATCTAGTTGACGACCAACACCTTCCATACTGTGCAAAAAGCTATTAAGTTTGTTGTAAAACTTCTCTGCTCGCAATGCCAACTCTCGACTATGTTTGCTTTGCTCCTCAAAACGCCATAACTGCTTAACAATATTCATACTGGTTAGCAGGGTGGTTGGTGTGGCTACCAACACATTTTGCTCTAAAGCTTGTTGATACATATTAGGCATATGCTTTATTGCTTCCACAAAAGCAGATTCAATCGGAATAAACATAATCACCACATCAGGCGAATTTAAGCCAGGCAGCCTTTCATAGGATTTACTCCCAAGCTCTTTTATTCGCGCAATAACCGCTTGAGAGTGAGCTACCAGCGCTTCGTTTGCTTCAAGCTCAGAGTCTGAGTTTACATATCTAGTGTAGGCGTTGAGAGAAGTTTTAGCATCTATCACAAGGTGTCGCTCTTGAGGAAGGTATACGACCACATCAGGCCTATATTTTCCTTCGTCAGTGGTAAATGAAACTTCTCGCTTATAATCATAGCCGGCTCGAAGGCCAGCGCTATCGAGTACATTCTCAAGCATCAGCTCCCCCCAATTACCTTGTGTTTTCTTCTGCCCTTGCAGAGCGCTGGTTAATTGGTGTGCTTGCTCTGTGATATTTCTATTGTTTTCTTGTAAATGCAGTAATTCTGACTTAAGCGCAGCTCGCTGTTTAAGCTCCTCACTATGAATCGCTTCCATTTTTTCTCGAAAACCTTTTAGCTCACCTTGTACCGGTGTCAGTAACTGATTTATTTTTTCTTGGCTTTGATGATTAAATCGCGTGGTTTTTTCTTCAAATATTTGATTTGCAATGTTTTCAAACTCTTGTTTTAAAATATTTTTAGAGTTTTCTAATTGTGCTAGTTGAGAGTTAAAATTGAGTTCTTTTTGCTCTAGTGTGACTTTCAAATCATTCAACTCAAGTTCGGATAGATGAGCATTGGAACGAACCTCTGACAAGCTTTGTTCACTACGCTGCCACAACTCCTGAAATTGCGTTATTTGAGACTGCTTCTCTGCAAGTCTAGCTTGGTATTGCTGGCAATGACCGTGCAACTGTACCTTTTCAGCCTGCAATTGCTGCAGTTCTGTTTGCAATGACTGTTGCTGAGATTCAAGTTGCTCATTAGTATTTAAACTATGAAGGTGTTGCTGTTCAAGCATCGCAAACTGCGTTTTAAGCTTCTGACGGCTGAGAAAATAAAAAGGAAGAGGGCAGGCAACAGCCGAAAAAAACACTGCGACATGTGACCAAGATAGTTGAGAAAAAAGCGCGTCTAACATAATGTTCTCAGGTAATATTTTTAGTTAATAATACCTGAGAGCAAACTGGTTATCACTTAATTACTGTTATTGATTTGCTGCTCATCATAACGATAACCAGCCCCATAAACCGACCCAACTAACTTAGGTGAAATATTTAAGGATTTAATTTTTTTACGAATGTTTTTGATATGACTATCGATAACCCGATCTGAAATATCAAAGTTATCAGGTTGAATATAATCTAAAATCTGTTGACGTGAGAAAACTCGACTAGGCGCGTTATAGAGTAAAGCAAACACATCAAACTCCACTTTCGTTAACGCCAACAACTGCCCTTTTAACGTCACTGTCAATTGGGCTTCATCAACACTGACAAGCTTTTCAGACTCTGCTTTGGCTAAAGGTGCACAGCGACGTAAAATAGCTTTCATGCGCATCACTAGCTCAGCAGCACTAAATGGTTTGCACACATAGTCATCAGCACCAAACTCTAGCCCCTTAAGCCTATCTGACTCAGCTACTTTTGCTGTCATCATGATAATAGGCACCATTGAAAAGACTCTGATCTGCTTCATACATTCAACGCCATCTTGATTTGGCAGCATGATATCCATCAAAATTGCATCTGGCGTGTGTTCTTCAACCCAAGGAACAACCTCTGCACCGTCAGCTATATGTGACGTTTTAAAGCCCGATGCTTTAAAAAACAACATTACTTGTTCTGCTATGTCGAAGTCATCTTCAACGATAAGGATATGCTGCATAATGTCTCTTTCAGGTTGGTAATTACTTTAATTGGTTTGCTTTCAATTGATTCTTTACGTCATTTTTTAACGAGTCAGACAACGTCTCATCAAATAATAGCATAGTTAGAATGCTATTGAGGTCATCGCTGGTCGCAACTTCTGCAAGTAGATCATAATCACATTGTGAAAGTGGTTCAATAAAGTTCAGATGCGATGGTGTTTCTTCATAACACAACATTTGTATTCGCCTTCTAGATCTAATTAAGTGACACCAGACCGACTAACTTGGTGCGTCGTTGTAATATGTCTATTAAAGCGAAACAATGTGGATAGAATGTGGAATTATTTCTATATAAATAAATTGCCACTGTAAAAACAAAAAAGCCAGCAAACTCTGCTGGCTTCATTACAAATAAGTAATCAAGGGGGAAATCAATGTTAAACTCGTTGCTGCCAACAAGTACAATAATAGACCCGGTGATTTTGAGTTAGTTCAAACAATTTTCAATTATTTTTATGATTGCAGCATAGATAACATTTGTTTTTCATCAAACTTACCTAAATTCAAGCTCTTATCAGCAAATAAAACGTCAACTAATGCTTGTTTTTGTTGCTGCATCCTAAATACTTTTTGCTCGATTGAATTCGCCATTATCAACTTATATACAAACACTGGTTTATCCTGACCTATCCGGTATGCTCGGTCGGTCGCCTGATTTTCAACCGCGGGGTTCCACCAAGGATCAAAGTGGATAACAGTGTCTGCTTGCGTTAGATTAAGCCCTGTCCCACCGGCTTTTAAGCTTATCAAGAACACATCGCAATGTCCGTCAGTAAAGTTACTGATCGCACGTTCTCTATTTCGTGTTTGCCCTGTTAAGGTCGTAAATACAATATCATTGGCTTTTAGTTGTTGTGAGATCAACTCAAGTACAGAAGTGAACTGGCTGAAAATAATCACTTTACGGCCTTGAGACAGCATATTCGGCAAATGCTCAGCTAACCACTGGAATTTAGCACTTTCACACTCCAAACCTTTATCTACCAGGTTAGGGTGGCAGCATATTTGCCGCAACTTTAATAAAGCATCTAAGAAAGCCAGTTTGCTTTTTTGTGCACCTTGCTCTTTAAACAAAGACACTAATTTATCTTCTATCTGAAGCTGAACGCTATGGTATAAACTTGCTTGTTCAGAACTAAACTCAAGCTCTTTTATTAACTCTGTTTTGTCGGGTAATTCTGTAACTACATCAACTTTAGTGCGACGTAAGATAAAAGGGGCAATAAGTGCTTTAAGCTCTGACGCACGCGCGGCATCTTGTTCTTTTTCAATGGGTATTTGAAAGTAGTGTTTAAATTGCTGCTTAGTACCAAGTACATCTGGCATAACAAAATCAAGTAATGACTTTAACTCAAGTAAATTATTTTCAACCGGCGTTCCACTTAAACACAACTTAAATTGTGCACTCAACTGCTTGACACACTTTGAGACCTGCGCCGTTTCATTTTTTATGTATTGAGCTTCATCAAGTACAATAGAATCAAACTCTAGTTCTTTGTAATAGGCCAGATCACGTTTTAATAGCGGGTAAGTGGTCAATATAAAACGTGCGCAGTGCACATGCTCCAACGTCTTTTCTCTGTCTGAACCATGGACCGTTGTTAAAGTTAAGTGCGGAGCGAAACGCTTAAATTCATTTTGCCAATTACCGACCAAACTGGTTGGGCAAACAATCAAACTGGGTTTTGTTACCAAAGTATTATGTTGACCAACAAAGTATGCTATTACCTGTAACGTTTTCCCAAGCCCCATATCATCCGCTAAAATCCCCCCTAACTGATGACGATTCAAAAACTTTAACCAGCTCACGCCTTGTTCTTGATAATCTCTTAAAACAAAATTCTGTTGAGTATTGTGGGTCACGAAAGCGCTGTTCTCAATGGGCGAGTCGAGCTCTTTTAAATAATCTAACAGCCTCACATCATTACTTACTGAATGTATGTTTGGCAACTCGAATACTTTTTTTGCATAAGACAGCGGAAACTTAAATTGTTGACCCGAGGTATAATAACTAAAACGTTTTTTTAAGCTGAGTAACTCGTTAAATGTTTCTGTCGGGACAGCATAAGATTGTTCTGCAATTTTGACGTACTGATGGTGATCAGCCAAATTATTAATATCGAGAGGGTGAGAAGTATCCCAATCAAGCATAACTGGCTTACCATTAAACATCACTTTACCCAAAATATGATGCTGTTTATCTCGTTTTAATGACAGTGTAATTTCCGGTAAGTTGACTACTTGTTCGTGAACAAACTCTTCTACTTCCCAGCCTTGCTTTAACAAATAAGGCTTTACCTCATGATTAAACCAATGAACGCCATTGGCATCATTGACTGGCAACCTAAACAGCCCATCGGTAAAGTCCAACCCTAACCCTAAAAGTACTTGTTCACTGCGCTTAACATGCTTGGCATGCTCTGCGTTGGAAAGTTTACCTGTATTCTCTATTGTAAGTGCTAATACTTGTTCCAAATTGTTATTTATTATGTTGAGCTTAGTATATAGCTTTGACGGCTTAATACGGCTTTCATACCCTTCGGGTGGAAGGATAACATCGTTGGCGAATAAATCACTAAAGCGCGTCATTACTTGATTTAACTGTTCGACAGTAACAGAAGGCATATTTTGCAGGTGAGCTATTTCTTGAGCGTTTAGTTCAGAGTTGATCCGACCTATGGTCAGATCATCTGTATTGAGATACATAGGAGGATCTGTTCTTAACAATAGCCAATTGTCGACATCTGACAAATACCCATTTAATTGCGCATTTTCTTCACTAAAACACCACTCAAAGCGTAAACGTTTTTGGTGTCCTAACTTAAGCGGTTGTCTGTTGTTTTGATAATAAAACCGTTTAGTTTTGACTAATTGCTGAAGTGCTATAAACCCCCAACTACCATATATTTCAAAGTGCCCAGGCATATTTTGAGAGCGTACCCAATTAAATAACCGAAAATCTGTCTCTAACACATTTTTTGGTACAGAGTGACTATTGAGCTGCTGTTCTGATAACGGTCGTCCTAACGGATATACTCCGTCAGGTTTAAATGGTGAAAGCTTAGGGCTTAGCAATAACTCTTTGTCATGCGATTCGAGTACAAATAGTAAAACATTATTAGTATCTTGAAAGCCACTTTGCTGCAATTGCGTTAGCTCGTTGAACCAATCGTTAATTAAATATGCTTCACCAAACCCACCTGAGTGCTCAATTTTTAGTTTCAAAAGTACCGCAGCGATGTGTCTACATTTTACGTTGTTAGAGCAAGTGCATTGGGCTTCAACACGAAATGTGTTATTGACCGTTGTAATTTTGATATGTTGTGAAAAAGTATTACCAAAGTTACCTAATACTTGAGAATCAATTCGCGAAAAATCTTCGCTATGATCCAAATAGCTAATTTGAGAATTACTCAGATACTCTTTCGCTTTGGCAAGTAGTGCACTATTAAAGTACTGCTTTAAAAAGCGCTCAGAGAGGGGGAACTGTGTGGCTTGTTCTTGTTTTATTTCCTCAAACAAAGCAAACAATTGCTCTTTAGATAACTGCGTTGACATCAGCTCAGCATGACAAATGAAATATCTCGTCAGTATATGTAATTATAGGAACGAGCTAAAGGGGAAAGTCATAATAAAGTTGCGAATTATAACTGGTTGGAGTTCAGTTTTTTAAACCAAAGACTGAATTTCAACCAGTTACGTTACATATGATCGTTAATTATAGGCTGCTAACAGTTTCTGAAGTTGTTCTAAACGTTTGTCTGTTAGTACCTTATTGTCAATTTTAATGGTTACATCACCACTTTTAATGTTGCGCTGTAATTTAACGTATTTGTTTTCTAACAAAGCCTCTGAGCGGTTAGCTTTATCACCGAAAGTGGTTAAAAACTGGGTAATAAGTATCGCTCGTTTTTCATCACTTTGTTCATCATTAACGAATAGCTGCTCATTGAAAGTCGCTATTTGTTTATCAAACGCTGTTTGATTTTCTTTAATTGCACTAATTAGCTTTTTTGCAGCCTCTCTGCCCAAATGATTCGGGGTAGGGTATAGACTAAGAACATGCTTTGGAATTATCTCATATGCTTTAATTGCATCTGCGACTGCGGTATGAGAGATACCTTCGATATTTGCAATCTCACGGTAAGATCCTTTTAAGCCTTGTGTAATTAAACTGCGTTTCGTAGCGTTATAGGCTTGCCCTAACTCCCATAAACTGGGCGCAATATATTGATCTGATGAAATTGCTAACGCTTTTGCATCCGCATCATTAAAATCTGCTGATGATAACACCACATAGTCAGCCTCAGCGAGCATACAAGCCTTTCTTCTTCTTGACCCTGACAAGACCCATTGCTGACCTTCTTTTTGCCAACACAAGGCTGGATGGAGGTTTCTTTTGTCATGCTTGATAGCAGGTAAGATATCAGCCACAGATTTTTCGTTTAATAACGTCTGCTCTCGTCTATTTTGGCCATATACTTGTGTGATCTTTTCGATATCCGCTGGTTTAATCACTTGGCATGTTAATGTGATAGTGCGTAATGGATCGCTAGGCGCAGGCATAGTGATCACATCGCCGATTTTAGCTTGATCTAACAGATCATCTAAACTACTTCCCTCAACAGGAGTAGCAAAAGGATCTAACCGCGTATCATTTTTACGTTTTTTAGCCATTTTTTATACGAACCTTTTAAGATTGTGCCAGTGATGATTGAGTCGATACCCAGTTTGATCGGATCAACATTTCTAATTCATCTACAACGTCTTTTATATTTTCTTGTGATTTAACAAGAGACTCTCGACTTGCTAAACTGTCAGACGTTTTTTGATCGAAAATTGTATTGAATGATGATGAACTTGCTGTAATCGCTGAGCTATGATTTATCGGATAACTCATAACCTGTCTGCCAAAAGCACTTCTCACATCTTTTACTATATCCCTTTGGGAATGATTGCCTTTTACATAGTTTGTAACTAAAAATTGCATAAAGTCCCAGCCTTCATGACCCAATGCCGCTACTGTATGATAAATTTCACCGAGTCTTTTTAAGTATTTATTATTTGCGTCAAAATCTACCGCCTCAGGATGTACTGGGATCAGCATTGCAGTGGACGCCATTAATGCATTGTAAAACATAAAATTTAATGATGGTGCTGTATCAATTAAAATTAAGTCAAATTGTGACTCAACGGGTGATATAACTTTTTCCAATAACTTGTGATAGTGTCGAGTCTGATCATACCCAGAACTTTCCTTAAGCTCAGTTGCAGTTTCATGTTCGAAATAAAAATCATCCATCCCAGAAGGTAAAACACGGATATTTGGAATATGTGTTTCCTGAAATGCATTAGATACAACATGATCCCACGTTTCATTGTCATCTAATTCAATACAATCTCTCATAAGATCACCGACGGTTATTGGTTCTGGATCGCTTGATGGGAAAAAGCTCGATGATGACCCTTGAGGGTCTAAATCAATAATGCCAATCCTATAACGCTTAATATTTGTAGTGGCTAATGCCGCAGCAATATTGACTAATGAAGTTGTTTTACCACAACCCCCTTTAAGTGAATTAATAACGATAACTTGGAGTTTATCTGTGGACTGTCTCTGATCTGCTTCTACGCCTAAGATTTCAGCCATGGCGAAGATATTTGATAAAGTATACGCGTAGTGTCCATTTGCTCCTTTTTGTATACTAAGGTGATCGAAGTCGCCTTGATCATGTCGTCTTTTTAATGTTCTGTTATTACAACCAAGTAAATCAGCGGCTGCCTTTTGAGTGTAAGTTCTTAGCTCTTTCTCTTCAGTTTTTAAATGAGCTCTATAGTGCTGGATTCGGCCCTCTAGTGATTGTTCAGCAACTTCTGCTGTTGCTTTTAATAAACGATATGTGGAAAGTGCTTTATTATTAATTGACATACGCGATATCCTTGACTTGATACCTAACATTATAATGTCCATTACTTTAGTAGTAAACACAAAAAATATAAGACATCATATAAAAAATACTACTTATAAGTATAAATAAGAAGATTAGATATGGTTAAGTATAAAGGTAATAAAGGTTAGTGATCTAAAAAATACACTTAAGCCATTGAATATATAGAATAATTTTTGAAATAATAGATCTAATTTATACGAAGTAAAGATCTGATCTTTATGTACTCATAGATCTACTTTTTACTAAGTGATATATTGAAAATGCCACTGTGAACAGGTTATCCACAACGTTGCTCACAAACGCGGGGCGGAAGATCACAATTATACTAAGTAAATTCAGGAGGTTATCAACAATTCCATTTTAATAGTTATGATCTAGTTGATTAAGATCGGATCCATCCTAAGTACAGATCTGATCTATACCAACATTATGATTAGTTATCCACAATCAGAACTAGATCACCCTGTTATAGCTTAAATTAAGGGTTATTTTGACCTAGAAAGGGCTGCAAATTTACTTTGCTTGGTAAAAATATGATCTGAATAATGGCTCAGTTAGTAAAAATTCGATCTCAACAAAAAAAACTTCAACAGATCACTTTTATACTAACTTAAGTCATTAACTTTTGTTCATGAATATGTTGTTATTAGCTGTCATAAATTTTGGAAGTAAAATAATGAGCCGAAAGGTGAACATCTCTGTTGATAATTTGCCCGATTCGCTAAGAGGTCAAATACATGGTGTGGAAAGCGCTATTGATAATGAAAGTCTAGCGTTGTTTACGGATAATAAAGATGTTCGTATTTCATTAGAAAATGCAGCGCATGGACTAAGAGCCTATTCAAATACCTTCAATCACTATGACCTTTGGGGTCGATTCGTTCGTTCTGGGCATAAAAAACTTCCCTTAGAAGAAGCGCCGAAAAAGACTATCATAACTCGTCGTATTTCAGAAAAAGTGGATGGGATTTTGTATGAAGGTGAAATCAAAATAACCCCCGCTGTCGTTAGTAGTAAGAAAGATGGAGAAGACCTTGAGTATTTGGTCTGGCCATCAGATCGGGAAGAAAAAGTAGAGCGAGCGCTTATTCGTTTGGCTTCGAAAGGAAAAATCGTAAAAATAAATTTTAAGTCCGGTATTCAATATGCTGTGATATTTTCAATGAATGAACTAGCCCAAGAGTTGAAAGCAGTTGGACAATCAATGCCTTATCCGCAAATTAAGGAGTCTTTGGAAGCACTCCAAGGTTCAAAGCTTTCATTTAAATATTCTGCGACGGATACGAAAAATACAGACATTGATGACTCGTTCTATGAATCAAATATGAACTTTTTGTCTTCGCTTCACTTTAGTGGCAAAAAAGGACAGGGCGGTAATATTAAATGTGTCGCATGCTTAAATGCATTTGTTCACAACATGATCGATAATTTAGAATATAAAGGCTATTACTTTAATAGTGCACAGGAATTAAAACGTGGTTTGTCCCGATGGATGATGCTACGACTTTATCATTTATGGCGATATGCTGCGCCAGGAAAAACATATCATTTTCGCCTTTTATCCATTATGGAAAAATATGGTTCGATATATTCAACAGATGAAATTGTTGAAAATAAGTTGAAGGCGTTGCGCCGTGATATGACGACTACAATGAAAGATCTGATTGAAAAAGGTGCTATTTCTGATTACAGCATAAGCAATGTAAAAGACGATAACACAGGGAAAATTATTGATTATGTTTATGAAATGCATCCTTCCTCACAGTTTTGCGATGAAATTCTTACACTAAATAAACATAATAAACGGATAGAAATTCAAGGTGGTAAACGAATTGTTGAAGACCTTGAAGTAATCGATGAAGAAATCCTTGAACAAATTGTTAAAAAGTAAGCTAATCGCTTACTTTTTCTAAATATATTCGATCTACTAGGAAGTTGTATTCTTTTTTTCTTGGGTGGTTTTCTACTTTTTCATAGTTTTTTAGTCGACCAAGCTTCGTATTTTTGTCTGGGTTAAAAAGAATAAATGGTAAAGCTGCACTAACATGATATCTATTTTCAGCAGTAAACCTAACATTTACCTCTGGTGATACTCTTGTCGGCCGCCTTATCCTAAGTTTACTTTTATCAGGTAAGTTGGTAACTCGTAACTTTTCATTTTGTACTATTGATGACCAAGATTCTTGATCAATCATACGAGGATTATTGTAATTTGCTGATTTATTAAGCATTTCTAATGCTATTTCTTTACTTAATGTTCTTGTTGCATGTTTTGTCATCCATGTAAACCTAACCGAATAAGGTTCGGCTAATTCACTGTGTATTTTTCGATAAGCAGCCAAGGTTATTAGATTTGGAACTGCACTATGCACCGCTTCAAAACGTGCATCGTTATTCTCAATTGATAGAATAGCTTGCTTAAAATCATTTTTGGCTTTATTCACTTCTTTTAATCTGCGTTGTAATGATAACTGTTCGTCATTTATACAGATTAGCCCAGGGTGACGTTGTATTACTTTTCCGCTTTCTTTTTCATCTAGAAATAGGTCTTTATATGCATAAATGATTTTATCAATCGCATTTCTACCTGTTATTTCTTCTACATTTATATATTCAGGTGCGTGTTCTTCTAATTCTTTTTGAATTATAGGCAACTGATAATAGGTGGCTGATAAAATATTAGAGTCTTTCAATTCATCACAAAATAGAAAAAGCTGTTCTTGTAAATAGTTAAAATGAGCGCGAATGCTAAATTGCGTATCACTTGATGACATGTTTTTTAACTTACGTCGTTGATTAGATATATTATTATAGCACTTAAAAGTATGATGTGTTCTGTATTATTTACTCGCTTTAGTATGATGTGTTCTCCTCGCGATCATATCACTCTGTTGTTTGTTTCGTCTATGGCTGTATTGTTTAATAATATGGGCAAGGTAATTCGAAAAACAATATATTTCGTTAGCATGATAAAATTGGTTTAGAGTTCGGTAATGTCGAGTGTATAGATTTTATCTTTAAGTATGATGTGTTCTTTGTTTTTGCCCAGATTTTACCACTCTTTATTTATCTTCGTCGAGTGTTTCTTTGGTTAAACTTCATAAGTGACTATAGATTAATATTGGAATTGCCTGATTAGTAACTGCAAAAATTACTATATTTTTTGTTAGGATTTTCATTGAGAATTTAAAGAATAGCAAACTGGAAAGTAACGTTTTAAAAAGGCTAGCAAGCTTACTTCTGCGATTTGACGTATGTATTCTTTATTTAACAAGGTACATTGAACAATAGATAGCAATCTTATGCGCTTAAGCAAAACTTGGCTTAATAGATATTTAGCACTTGGCAAATTTCCAAGATACGTCAAATTTTACTGTTTCTGCTGCCATAAAATTATTTTTTAGTTTGTATGATCACGAGTATTGCAACTAAAGTGCCCAATAAGCTCTAATAGGGCTACTCACTTGTCTGCCTTTTGTCATTAACTAATAAAAATATGACCTATAGCTTATTTTATATAAATTGGTGCCATTCGGGCTAAGTCGATTGGGGAGTATTTCAGTAGTTGTAATCAAAATTACTAAGGTAACGCAGTACAAAAATAAAAAATAGATTTGAATCTAAAGCTACTAATATCTTAAAACCAATTTATAACGTCATACACATTACTCGCGCATAACGAAATTTACTTTGTTACTCATGATAGCGTGTATTTCTATTTTTTAACGATAAAATTAAATTATGGCACTCACTGATCAAGTAAAGGCTCGAATTTAACCTAACAGAGTAGTTAAATTTGAACACTTAACAAGTAAGCTTTAAACAAGAGGAAATTATTTAGCAATAAAGCATTTCCAACCTGGATTTCTTAAATCCTACGAGAAATATTTATAAATGGTATTTTTCAAAAAACTAGGAGAGATAGAGAGAGCGGGAATATAACTAATAGTGTTTAGTTTTTCCAATAAAAAAATGGTAATAATTCTTAGATGCTGGGTTTAAACAGTAAACCAAAAATTTTAGATCTATCATTATATGAAATCTAGATGATAGATTTTTAACCAAACAATCGAAAACCCGTATGTAGTTTTTATGGACATAGGTTATGCTTTAAAGCAGTTGATGGCAAGCTAATTTAACATAATTATAATTAGTCAATTTTAGTCATAAATGCGATTTTAATAAGATATAAAAGCAAAACTTATTTCTCGAACTTTCAAATTTTCTTCAGCGAAGCATTAAAGCGAACTATATAAACTCTTCTTACATCGAAGTTGAAGCTCCTTTCCTGAGAAAGGTAGGCCATTGGACGAAAAATTATAAAAAATTTCGTTGTTTTGGTGGCTGAATTTTATAAATAGTCAAATGCTAAGAAATGTAGTGGGTTATAAAGTATGATGTGTTCTAGTTATTTTACCAAACTTAAAGTCCTTTTATCAACTTGTTCTAGAAATGACGCGGATCAGAGCTTTAGAATACTCTATATGTAAGTTTGTAATCACAAACCTGTTATTTGCTATATAAATTAGCGTACATAGATATTACCTTTTCTAGATATTTGATTTATCTAAAAAACTAAGGCTGATAAGGCTAAAACAAACCTAATTTTTAAACCGTAGAACGCTCTTCATCTAAAATACTTAATAGAGCATTTAATACTTTTGCCTGCACTAACACAGTGCGGCAAAAGTAAAACAAGACTACATATAAGAAACATGGACTTGGTGGTAGATTTGAGTTTCAGTTATGTAAATTGCTAAGATCATATTAAACAAATTAATGTATGATGTGTTCTTATGGTTTGCCTTGTTCTTCCACAGAACTTATTACCGGGGAGAAAACGCACTCAGAATATCCCACCAATTACATCACCTCTAATCCTGATGAATACTCAATTACCTTATGGTTTAAATAATGGATTACAAAACGTAAAACGAAATAATTGAATTTCTTTAGTTTGGTGTGTTCAGATCATTAAATGCCTTAACCCATGTCTTGAAATTAAGAAGAAAATTAGGAATTTGTCACAGTACAATCGTGCTTTAGTTCAGCTCGGTAACATCGTTGTTTGGCTAAGTGATAGTGCCGCAAAATACCGAAAAACACGGTCACCGTGGTCGTTCAAATCACTATTCTGATTTAGCAGTTGAAACCTGTTTAACCTTAAAGACTATATTCAATTTACCACTAAGAGCCTTAGAAGGGTTTGTAAATTCCTTGCTAACTAGGATGGATTCCTCGTTACAGTCACCCGGTTATGGCTGTTTGTGCAATATAGAAAGCGCAAGTAAAGGATTTATAGATATCGTAGTCGATAGCACCGGCCTTAAAGTGTACGAAAATGGAGAGTAGCATGCGAGAAAACACCGTGCGACTAAGCGTAAAACTTGGCGAAAATTACACTTAGCCGTTTATGCGACAAGTGACGATATTGTGGGTGCTGAGCTGTCGATGGCATATGTGTAAGGTGGTGAAGCCCTTGATGATTTAATCAGGCCACTGCGCAGGAATAGTGACAGGTGATGGAGCACATGACACACACAGTTGCAATGAAGAGGTCGCAGCAAAAAGCGCGATTATGCGATGCGGGCGCGGTCAAGAGACAATGCCCAATACTGGGGAAAAGAACCGCCCAGTATTTATGATGCACCAAATAGGGTTAACGCAGTGGAAAGTGAAGGCAATAAATAAAATGACTGGGCTAGGTATGCCCAAATATCAGCATCAGAGTTAAAACTGAGAGATTGATTGGTAGTTAGCTATGTGATCAATAAGGCTGATGTTAACTATGATCACCAGACTTTTTAAGTGTAATTATATTGTCGAGAGTTCGTTTTTTACGCTTTCGTAAGTATGATGTGTTCTTATCCAAAATAAATACTAAATTTATCTTGAAGCCGCTACGTCTATACGTTACTTTCGTGGTGAGGTAACACTACATTGAATGAGGAAAATTAATGAAACCTTGGAATCCAGACAGTTGGAGAGAACATCCGATTGTTCAGCAACCAGAATACCCAGATCAAACAGCACTTCTAGATATAGAAGCGCAACTAAATAAAGCGCCACCATTAGTGTTTGCAGAAGAAACAAGAAGTCTATATAAAAACCTAGCAGACGTATGTGAAGGGAAAGCTTTTTTACTGCAAGGTGGTGATTGTGCTGAGTCCTTTTCAGACTTTAACGCAGCAAACATTCGCGATACGTTCAAAACGTTATTGCAAATGGCCGTTGTTTTAACCTACGGCGGTAAATGTCCTGTTGTGAAAATTGGTAGAATGGCGGGCCAGTACGCTAAACCACGTTCTTCAAACTTTGAAACAATAGATGGTGTGTCGTTGCCATCTTACCGTGGCGACATCATTAATAATTTTGAGTTCACTGAAGAGTCTCGAGTACCTGATCCAAACCGGTTAATGACGGCTTACCATCACAGTGCAGCGACATTAAACCTTTTAAGAGCATTTGCCCAAGGTGGTCTAGCAGACTTACATCAAGTAAACCGTTGGAATATGAGCTTTGTCGCGGCGAACCCGCTAAAAGAAAAGTATCAACAAATGGCTGATAAAATTCAAGATGCACTTGAGTTTATGGAAGTCTGTGGTATTGACTCAAGCGTCGCGCCAAGCTTAAAAGAAACGTCGCTCTATACATCTCATGAGGCACTTTTACTTGGGTATGAGCAAGCACTTACTCGCCGTGATCACCTTACTGGTGATTGGTATGATTGTTCAGCACACTTCGTATGGATAGGTGAGCGAACTCGTCAATTAGACCACGCACATATTGAATTTTTCCGTGGCATTAAAAACCCAATAGGGGTTAAAGTTGGTCCAGGTATGACACCTGACGAACTTATAGCGCTAATTGACGCGTTGAACCCAGAGAATATCCCAGGGCGATTAACCCTTATTACCCGAATGGGTGCCGATGTACTACCAGAAAAACTACCAGCTCTCGTTCGTAGAGTTCAAGACGAAGGCCGAAAAGTTGTTTGGACATCAGATCCAATGCACGGTAATACTGAAAAGGCGAGCACAGGCTATAAAACACGTAGTTTCAATAACATCTTACGTGAAATTAGTCAGTTCTTTGCAGTTCATAAAGCAGAAGGGTCTTACCCAGGTGGTGTTCACCTAGAGATGACAGGTCAACATGTGACTGAATGTGTAGGTGGTGCGTATGGATTGTCTGATGAAGACTTAGCACAGCGTTACCGTACACAATGTGATCCCCGTCTTAATGCAGATCAGGTACTAGAACTTGGATTCTTAGTTGCCGATTTACTAAAAGACGCACGTAATAAAGTCTAAATAATTCGACTATAAAGGCTGCATATGCAGCCTTTTATTAATACTTTCTTCTTGTTAGCCCTGTTTCAGAAATGATTTTTGCTGATATCTCTTCAACAGAATGACTCGTTGAATTCAAATACGGTGTTCTGTGTTTTTTAAACAACATCTCAACTTCTCTGACTTCTATTCTACACTGACGAATAGACGCATACTTTGAGTTCGCCATTCTCCCTTCACGAATAGCTGATAATCGTTCTGGATTAATTGTTAATCCAAACAATTTATTCTTATGTGCTAGCAAGCATTTGGGGAAGTTCCCTTTTTCCAAATCATCTTCTGTGATCGGGTAATTAGCGGCTTTGATACCATACTGTAATGCGAGATATAAACTCGTTGGGGTTTTACCTGAGCGACTCACCCCAACTAAAATGATATCAGCTTGCTCATAATCTTTTATATTTGCACCATCATCATTGGCCAACGCGTAATTCACAGCATCAATTCTAAAATCATAACTTGCTTCATGAATTGAATGAGTGCGATGCACTTTTGGAACGGGCTCAACATTTAATTCTTTTTTAACAACCTTACTCGCCAGTGCTAAAAAGTCATAACACACACCTTGTGATGAAAGAATGATGTCGGATAGCTCCGGGTTCACGAATGTAAAAAACACCAATGGCCGTTCACCGGTATTCTTTGCATTTAAATCAATCAGTACTTTGATTTCTTCTGCTTTTCTCACCGTTTCAACGAAAGGAATTGTTTGATGATTGAATTCCACAGGAAACATAGAGAGTGTGGCATGGCCAAACACCTCTGATGTGATAGCCGTTCCATCTGATATATAAAATGCTGTTCTCATTTTAACCTTGTTCTTACAAATTAGCTGAATTTTAGCTTCCGCGGTTTACGTAAGCGTACTTGCCAGTGTAGAATGCCTGTGACCGATATAAAAGGTCAAACAATCTCTCACATTAAATACAATTTGTTTTGGAGACAGTTCCGTGCAAGACTACGTTCTCTGGTATCAAGAGTTAGGTATGCAAGATGTACCTCGAGTTGGTGGTAAAAACGCTTCACTTGGGGAAATGATATCAAACCTTTCTAACGCTGGTGTACAAGTACCTGGTGGATTCGCTACTACCGCCGATGCTTTTAATGAGTTTTTAGAGCAATCTGGACTCAACGAAAAAATTCACACAATTTTAGACACACTAGACGTCGATGACGTTAATACGCTCGCCAAGGTTGGTGCAGAAATAAGACAATGGATCATCGATACTCCATTCCAACCAGAACTAAATAAAGCAATTCACGACGCTTACAATACCCTTCACGGTGATACTAATTCTGATGTTTCTTTCGCTGTTCGCTCTTCAGCAACGGCAGAAGATATGCCAGACGCATCATTTGCCGGTCAGCAAGAAACATTTCTTAACGTACGTGGCATTGACGCTGTAATGGTGGCAATAAAACATGTATTTGCTTCACTATTTAACGACCGCGCAATCTCTTATCGTGTACACCAAGGTTATGACCACCGTGGTGTTGCTTTATCAGCTGGTATTCAGCGTATGGTTCGTTCAGACAAAGCATCTTCTGGTGTTATGTTCAGTATCGATACTGAATCTGGCTTCGAAGATGTCGTCTTTATTACTTCTAGTTATGGACTAGGAGAAATGGTTGTTCAAGGCGCTGTTAACCCAGATGAATTCTATGTTCATAAGCCAACGCTTGCAAAAGGCCTGCCTTCTGTTGTTAGACGCAACATCGGTTCTAAAGCAATTCAAATGGTTTATTCATCTGATGAATCACATGGTAAGCAAGTTGAAATTATTGATATTGCAGCAGAGCAATCAGCGCAATTCTCAATAACAGATGACGAAGTTCAGGAACTTGCAAAACAAGCCGTTATCATTGAAAAACATTACGGTCGTCCAATGGACATCGAATGGGCAAAAGATGGTAACGACGGCAAGCTTTATATTGTACAAGCTCGGCCTGAAACCGTTCGTTCGAATGAAGACTCAAACGTAATGGAACGTTTTCAGCTAAAATCACAGTCCACTGTAATTGCTGAAGGTCGTGCGATTGGCCATAAAATAGGTAAAGGCGTTGTTCGCGTCCTAAACTCTATTGACGAAATGGACAAAGTTCAAGTAGGTGACGTACTTGTTACGGATATGACAGACCCAGATTGGGAACCTATCATGAAACGTGCAGCGGCAATTGTTACAAACCGTGGTGGTCGTACATGCCACGCAGCAATCATTGCCCGTGAGCTTGGTATTCCTGCAGTTGTTGGCTGTGGTAACGCGACTGATTTAATTGAGAATAATCAAGAAGTAACCGTTTCTTGTGCAGAAGGTGATACAGGCTTTATTTACGAAGGGCAACTTGAGTTTGATATTATTTCATCTCGTGTTGACACAATGCCAGATCTACCAATGAAAATAATGATGAATGTGGGCAACCCAGACCGCGCATTCGACTTTGCTAAATTGCCTCATGCGGGTATTGGTCTAGCTCGTGTTGAGTTCATTATTAATAGAATGATTGGTGTTCACCCAAAAGCCCTCATTAATTTTGATGATCAGCCAGCAGAGCTACAAGCTGAAATTAAAGAAATCATTGCAGGTTATGAATCACCAGTAGAGTTCTATATTTCTAAGCTTGTAGAAGGTATTTCTACTTTAGGCTGTGCGTTTGCTCCAGAGCGTGTTATTGTTCGCATGTCTGATTTTAAATCAAACGAATATGCAAACTTAGTGGGTGGGCAACAATACGAGCCAGAAGAAGAAAACCCAATGATTGGTTTTCGAGGTGCAGCACGTTATATTTCTGAAGATTTCAGAGAGTGTTTTGCATTAGAGTGTGAAGCTATCAAACGTGTTCGTAACTCCATGGGCTTAACAAATGTTGAAGTAATGATCCCATTTGTTAGAACATTAGAAGAGGCAGCTCGCGTTATAGAGTTACTTGAAGAGCATGGCCTTAAACGTGGCGAAAATGGTCTAAAAGTTATTATGATGTGCGAACTTCCTTCAAATGCGCTTTTAGCAGAAGAGTTTTTAGAGTATTTTGATGGATTCTCAATCGGCTCAAATGATTTAACTCAGCTTACACTTGGCTTAGATAGAGACTCAGGGCTAATCGCACATTTATTTGATGAGCGTAACCCAGCTATTAAAAAGTTATTGTCTATGGCAATTAAAACAGCAAAAGCAAAAGGCAAATACGTGGGTATTTGTGGTCAAGGTCCTTCGGATCATGAAGATTTTGCAGCGTGGTTAGTAGAGCAGGGTATTGATTCGGTGTCACTCAACCCTGACACTGTATTAGAAACATGGTTATACTTAGCTGACAAGCTAAAAGACTAGCTTCTATACCGATTAAAAAAGCCGGCTTAAACGCCGGCTTTTCTATTTAATGCCATCCAGTTTATGACACGCTTTGGTAAATATATTTTGTAATTTTTTTAAGTATTTTCTGGCAGTTGGATAATACATAGAAAAACAGACCAGTGCCGCCATGGCAAATATTATTGAAGGTCCGGGCACCACAAAAAATATAATCGCAAGTAATACAAACAAAACACCTAACCCAAGTATCATTACTTTCTTCATACTGTATTAATCCTACACAATGACTATAGTTAGAGTATACAAATTAAAGTATGTATAAGTTTGCATAATATGTAACAAAGATTAAATTTCTCAACTTTTTGCCTATCACTCCGTGGTACAATTAGGTCAAAGCAATAAATTATTACCGTCATGATTGCCAATATAAACCAACAAGATTCAGCAAGTACCTTACTAAATGATTACCTTAACCTCATAAAAAGTAAAGGGTTTTCAGGTGAAACTGACTGTAGCTATGCAACAAGACTCGTTACAGCTACTGATAACAGTATTTATCAAAATGTACCTCAAGCCGTTATATATCCTAAAAATAATAAAGATATTCAGACAGCATTACATAGTGCGCAACAAGATCCCTTTTTATCATTAACATTTGGGCCTCGAGGTGGGGGCACAGGAACTAATGGTCAATCACTTACGCCTGGTATCGTGATCGATTTGTCACGACATATGCGTGAAATCATTGAAATAAATGTTGAAGAAAACTGGGTTAAAGTTCAAGCTGGGGTAATAAAAGATCAACTTAATGATTACCTGAGACCGTTCGGCTTTTTCTTTGCGCCAGACTTATCTACCAGTAACCGTGCCACTATCGGTGGAATGGTAAATACTGACGCTTCAGGCCAAGGCTCATTAGTATACGGAAAGACCAGTGATCATGTTTTAGGGTTAAAAACATATTTAGTTGATGGAACAGAGCTAAATACGCGTAAAATTTCTATTGATAAAGCGCAATTATTAGCTCAACAAGAGGGCAATACATCCGCAGTTTATCAGCAAGTGATTGATAGCTGTCATTCAAATAGATCATTAATCTTAGAAAAATTTCCTAGGCTAAATCGTTTCCTCACTGGATACGATCTTGAAAATGTATTTGATGATTCGCTAGAACACTTTGACTTATCAAGAATAATTACAGGTTCAGAAGGGTCCTTGGGTGTTGTTACTGAAGCAAAACTAAATATAACACCAATCGCGCCATACAAAACTTTAATTAATATCAAATACGACAGTTTTGACTCTGCCCTTAGAAACTCACCTTTTCTTGTTTCAGCGAAAGCTACATCTGTGGAAACCGTTGACAGTAAAGTATTGAACTTGGCCAAAGAAGATATTGTTTGGCATTCAGTATCGGACTTAATAACCAGTGTTCCCGGCATCGAAATGCAAGGGCTCAACATGGTTGAGTTTAATGGTGAAACAGAAAATGAAATGGACGATAAAATTTCGTCACTGTGCCGTAAGTTAGACCAACTTATAGAAAACAAGCAAGCAGGGGTGATCGGTTATCAACTTATCAATGATAAAGCCGATATCTTAAAAATATATGCCATGCGTAAAAAGGCGGTTGGCCTTTTAGGTAATACAAAAGGGAAACAAAAGCCGCTCGCATTCGCGGAAGACACCGCTGTCCCACCAGAAAACTTAGCAGATTTTATTGTTGAGTTTAGAGCTTTGCTCGACTCACACGATTTAAACTATGGTATGTTTGGGCATGTTGATGCTGGTGTTTTACATGTTCGCCCAGCATTAGATATGAGTGATCCACTACAAGAAAAATTATTGCGAAAAATTTCGGATCAAGTTGTTGCGTTGACAGCAAAGTACCGAGGTCTAATGTGGGGAGAACATGGTAAAGGTTACCGAAGCGAGTATGGCCCAGAGTTTTTTGGCGAAACGCTTTTTACTGAATTAAGAAAAATAAAAGCTGTATTTGATAAAAATAATAGATTGAATCCAGGTAAGATTTGCACACCAATTGAAAGTACTGACGAGTTAGTAAGTGTTGACTCACAAAAGCGATCTTGGTTCGACAAAACGATTGACATAAAAGTTCGTGACAGTTTTGAGAATGCGATGAATTGTAACGGAAATGGACTTTGTTTTAACTACGATGAATCTTCTCCAATGTGCCCGTCTTATAAAGTGACGAAAGATCGTCGCCACTCACCAAAAGGCCGAGCAAGTTTAATTCGTGAGTGGCTCAGACTACAAGAAAAAGCAGACGTAAATATTCTTGATGTTGAAAAGCAATTGATCAACAAAGAAAATGATATTACATGGTGGGAAAGATTTTTAAACACTCGAGCAAAAAATAAAGGAGAGTATGATTTTTCACATGAAGTTAAAGAGTCAATGGATGAATGTTTAGCGTGTAAAGCATGTACTACCGCTTGCCCGATAAAAGTTGATGTTCCAACTTTTCGTTCTCGATTTTTAAACCTTTATCACAGTAAATATAACCGACCTTTCAAAGACTATTTGGTTGGTAGTATTGAAGTAACCGCACCTTACCTTTCTAAGTGTGCTGGTATTATTAATCCCATAGTCAATACCAAGCCAGTGGCTTATATGATCAAAAAAATATTTGGTTATGTGGATACACCTACTTTAAGTGTGCCATCTGTCGTTAATAGTATTAATCATAAATATCGCTTTGATGAAGATACCTTATCATCATTAACTGAAAAGGAAAAAGAGAACAGCGTTTTCATTGTTCAAGACCCATTTACCAGTTTCTATGAAGCAGAATTAGTAACATCATTTATTGATCTCGTCGTTGCACTCGGTAAAAATCCAATACTTTTACCATTTAAGCCAAATGGCAAAGCGCAACACGTGAAAGGTTTTTTGAAAGAGTTTAAAGGCGCAGCTAAAAACACAAGTCAATTTTTAAATTCGCTTACTAAACATAATATTCCAATGATCGGGCTAGATGCCTCACTTGTTATGGTCTATCGCGATGAATATAAAACGGTATTAGGAGAGCAAAGAGGAGATTTTGAAGTTAGTTTGGCGCACGAGTGGTTGAATAAACAAGACTGGGGAATAATATCATTATCAGAGACTAAGGAAGATAAAGAGTTTACATTACTCTCTCACTGCACAGAGACAACAGCACTATCAAATGCAAGTAAAGTTTGGCAGGATATATTTTCAAAACTTGGGTTATCTCTTACAACTCCGACTACTGGATGCTGTGGTATGGCAGGGACTTACGGTCATGAAGTTCAAAACCAAGAAAATTCAAGGGCACTTTATGAAATGTCATGGAAAGGACAAGTAGAGAAATCAAAAGATGCGATTTTACTTTCCACAGGATTTTCTTGTCGTAGCCAAGTTAAGCGCTACGAAGGCAAAAAGCCTAAACACCCTATTGAATACATAGCACAAAATATAGTGTGAAAACTATAGTGTGAAAACAAGGCCGTACACTTTCAGCCAGCGTACGGCCTTATAACTACCCATATTTTATAAACTTACATTTCATTTCCTATATTTAGAATGCAAAACTGGCACTATCATATAGACAATAGAGGATTAAACCTCAATTTAACATAATAAAACAGCGTGGATATTGAACGATTCTTGGCGTTTCAGCCTATCCTAATTGGTATTGCCGTACGAGATACGCCAAATTTATCAAAAAAGGCAGCAACCTAGGTGAATATCTCTTAAAAAGGGAGGTATGTTCAATGTTCAATGTTCAATGTTCAATGTTCAATGTTCAATGTTCAATGTTCAATGTTCAATGTTCAATGTTCAATGTTCAATAATATCGATTTTTTTAAAAACAAAAAATCAGTATACTTTCGAATAACTCTCAATATAAAAATAATTAAAATAATTAAAATAATTAAAATAATTAAAATAATTAAAATAATTAAAATAATTAAATAAATAATACTTTCCGAGTCATAAAAAAATCTATAACCACATAATTTAAAATTAAGATTTATTTTTTATAATTTAAAATAGCATTATAAACACTATTAAAAAATAGAATTAAAGCTTTCTTTTTGAGCCAGATTTAGCTCTATCCTTTATATTAGTCTGAATATAAATTTGATCTGTGGTCGCGATTTTTGCATGCCCTAGGTCTTCTGATAAATGCTTCAAGGGGCGATGTTGTGCATCATGAGTCGCGCCTGTGTGCCTAAGCCAATGTGCCGTTGCTGCTTTTAATTGCTCAGACTCATCAGAAAAGCCATCTGCAGCTAAAGAGTCAACTGCCAAATCAAAGCTTTGCTGCACAATACGCCTTATCTGACGAACATTCATACCACCTTGACCTCGCAGTTTATGAATTATAGGGTGGGGTTCATCAACTCTAGGCAATGCGGGTAGGGCGCGATACTGTCGATAGCGGCGTAAATATATAATAAAATCTTCACTTAATGTTACATCGCGCAATTTATTCCCTTTACCCATGATCCTTAAATACCAAAATCCGTCAGGATCTTGCCAAAAATGAGACATAACTGGGGACCATTGTGGCCGTTCTGATAACTCAGATATACGTAAATATAATCCTTTTAAACATGCCAAAGTGAATAAATTTCTTTCTAAGCTGGGGTTTTCTTCGCATTTATCTCGAGTAACACCAAAGACATATTCCCACTGTAAATTACTCAATGTATCTGGCAATTTAATTTGAGACTGGACGATTAAATAAGGGCTGTTTTTTTTAACCACAGGTATAAAATTAGTAAATGTTTTTTCTTCAAGAATAGCGAATTTATAAAACACGTTGAGCGCTGTAAACATAGCCGAAAAGGTTTGCTGACTAACGCCATTTTCCTTAAACGCAAATGGACGCCAAAGCTTATTAACAACACGCAAACCTTCATGATCTTTAAAGCGCCATTGAACAGAGTCTGATATCCATCTATTATCGGGCTCTACAACAAATTCAACATAGGCTTCAATATCTTCTCGCTTAAGTTCAAATACAGAGAGTGCGCGCCATTCCCAAGCCCATAAATAAAACCGTTCTAATTCATTTCTAAAACGATTGAACGTCGCTTCTGACTTTCGGCCATAAACATATAAAAATTGATACAAAAATTCAATATCATCCCGTGCATTGGGCACTGAACGTACCACGTGAGATAAAAATGATTCAAGCTCAGGGTATTCGTTGGTTAAAGTGCCATCTTCAATGTGTGCAATTTGATAACGAAGCTGCTTAAGTGTATCTACTAAGGGGGAAAGCATATGGTTTATGTCCGATACTGTCTAGTATTGGACATTATATATAAGCTACTGCTAAATGGACAGCGCTTAACAACACAACATTACCTCCTATAATTTACGTTATGTTAAATGATATAAATTACCACACATTGATGTAAAAGGTCTGACAAACGGACTCTAAATTGAGATTTGGGACTTGCTGGAGATTGAGTTCCTTTGGGACTCGTAATTAGAGATTATTTTTCTGACTAAATAATCTATGAATTGGGACTCCAAATTAGAGTCCCTTTCTGTTCTTTGAATTGCTACTTTATGAAATGGCTTAGACTTCCATGGCATGAGACAGTCAAACTTCTCATTGCTCGCGTCATTGCAACATGCAGCAAGGCTCTTTCTGACATTTCATGCTCTCTTAATTCAACAGGATCATCCGACTTGAAATTTTTGAGTGGAACATTTTGCTGATTACAAGCAACGATAAATACGTTTTGAAACTCCAAACCTTTTACTCGATGCATTGTTGCTAGTCTAACTCCATCCTGCTGTCGATTATCAGTTCCATTAGCCATAACTTCATACGTCGTTATTCCTGCTTTTTTCAACTGTTGACCAAACGAGTCTCTCAAAGACTTTGTTCTAGCAACTATACAAATATCTTTTAGTTTGGCTCCCGCAGCTTCTAATTGTTCAATTCTCTCTACAACTGCATCTGCTTCATCAATGAAACTATCTGCGGTTATAACTTCAGGCTGTTCACCGTGCATCAACGAGACATAACCATTACTTGTATCTGCGCCGTCATCCAAATCATCTACAGGTATATTATTTAATACTGAAACAGCAAGCTTTTTAGTTTCCTCTGTAGTTCGATAATTAACTCTCAGTTTGCGGCTACGCCCTACAATATTAATTCCGCATCGGCCTAAAACAACTTTATTACGATAAATTCTTTGGTGCCCATCACCGACAATAAAAATATCGTTCTTACCTTCTGGAACAATTCTTCGAATCAATTCGTAAGCCTGAGTTCCCATATCTTGGCCTTCATCGATAATAACTGAGTCGTATATAGGTTTAATATTTTTGCTATCTATAATCGAAATACAATCTCTCATTGCATCTGGCATTTCTTTGATTTTGTTATGATTAAGTTGTAACAAATACTCCTCAAATACAGACCACGCTAACAATCGCTCTTTTCTGTTTAGCCTTGTCCCTCGTCCGTTTCGTTTCGCCCTAATATACTCAGCTTTGTCAGTAATACTTTGCTCTTGAATAACTAACTTCCACTCTTCCTCGTAAAAATGATCGGATAGATCTAGCTCTGGAGACTTGTTATCAAGTGCCCTATTCCAACTATTTACTCTCTTTGGATGTGAATCTCCGGGATAAACAATGTCATAGTTATAGTTGTTTCGTTTTAGGAATTTATGAACCCAAGAATCAATATTAATTGTTTCGATTGAGGATAACTCAGCATGACTACAGACTTGCTCTAAATGTGCGGAAATATCTGATGCCAAGTTTTTTGTAAACGTAGTAAAAAGTACTTTCTTATTTGGTACTCCAACAAGATTACTTGCTAACCACTTTGCTCTATGGATTGCTGCAACTGTTTTACCAGTTCCTGCTCCTCCTAATACACGGACAGGACCATTCCAATCCCTTTCAACCAATTTTAGTTGTGATGGATGTAGAAATACACGCCACTTTTCAAGGGGAGCATCTAGCATTTGTTCTAGAGCTTCATCATCAACCACTACGAAACGGCGCTTTGAGCCTTCTCTTATGAGAGCGGCGGCAAAGTCCTCTGTATCGACATCTTCTGTACCAGACGAACGATAATCTTCTAGCACCTCATCATAAGGAATGCCATCGGCAAGGAAATATAGCGCTTCAAATGCATCATTAGGCAATGCTTCTCGATATGCTTCTAATTGTTGAATATTAGATAATTGTGATATTTTTTCTGAAAATTCTTCAGGTAAACCAACATCTATTAATTGTTCGGTAGAATAATCATCAAATAATAATGAACTGTCTTGTTCTATAACTGAAGTTGGATTCTCTACCACTTCATTTACAGACTCATCCACTTCAGTTGCATATAACTGAATAGCGCCGGTTTTTGGATGAATTTTACATTGATGCCTTCTGGCCCATGCATAGGCTTCATCGTGATGATCTACCCACAATAAAATATAAACATTACCTTGCTGAGGCTTTAAAATAATTCCTCTATAGGCTTGATCAATTCTTACAGAGCGCATATCGCTGTTAGCTGCATCGATTATTTTTTCGTAGTTAATTCCACTACTTAATGGATCACTCCTAAACTTACTAACAAATTGATTAACCTTTTTTTGCTGTGCTCTTGGTAATTTCAGTATTGCTGTTAAGAAATCTTGTGATATTGCAACTTGAATATCCATATTATGCTCCCAAAATCATTTTTATTTTTTCTACTAGGCCGATATCAACAGGGTCTTCAAAACACTGCCAACCATCTTTCTCAAATACAGCCATGTCTTCACTTTCATCGTTACAGAATAAGGCTACCTTATTACTAGGCCATGCAAGCTCGCACAACCCAATAACTTCATCACTCGATACAAGTTCAAATCCTACTACAGGTAAATCTATCTCAAGTTCACCAAACAACTCTAGATTTGAATCAATCACTGATTGTTCAATAACATCTTTCCATTGGTCGGATAAGGAAGAAGTGACTTCTTTTCTTGGCAGTTCTATCTGCTCCGTTTCAAGTTCAATCATGCTCATTGACGTAAATGAAACGTCATCCATGAATTGTAATAAATTGAATAACTTCCAGTACCCTATTAATGATTGTTTGAAGTTAACATTTTCAATATCTGTATCATCAAAACAAATATGGACCTTTAACAATTTCGTTAAGAAATTGCAGTCTTCTATACTTTGTCCAAATTTGGCTTGTTGAAACTTCTGTAAAGATAAAGCAGTTGTCAACTCAACGAGCTTTTCTGAACTTTCGAGACAATCCATCAATCCACCAAACCAATAGTTTTCATCATCTAAAAACTCATTTACTCGGAATAAAGGTGCATTCTCTTTAAGTTCAAACTCTAATCGCTGAGCTATTTCAGGGTTTCTTTGGCTCAAACCTTTACTTGGATTTAACCAACAAAACGAATGAACCAATGCTACGTTTTTAAACTGGATGGCATTTTCAATTGGGTTAACTAATAACTCTGACAATAAACTGAAACTATTTCGTTTATTTAATACTGAGTTCCATTGGTTGTAGTTTTTACCTGTCAATTGTTTGGGAGATGAACCAAACATCTCTCTCAACTTACTATTCTGGAATAAATCAAAATATTCTTTTAAATGGCCCGAATCATTTTTCTCCAGATCGTCCCAGTAAAGAGTCCAAACGATAAATTTCCCGCTCTGTCGAATAGCATTTCGTTTGCGAGTATCGTCTCCAACTTTATCAAAATGGAATTCATATCCGTCTAAAAAAACAGCTATAGGTAACACTGTTTGAGTATTTTTAACTGGCCAAAGGACAAAGTCAGGTCGTGAAGGTATATCTACACCTTTATCTTTGTCTAAATCAACTTGAGGTTCAATTTTCCATGCATGAGATATTTCATCTTGACGACCAATCGTTAAAACGTAACCATTTTTGCCATTTACGATAGAGTTACTGACTTTCCATGGTTGTCCGGCTGCTTTTAACGTATCTATAAACCTATGTTCTAGTTCACTATCTAACAACGTATTTGGATTAACAGACTTTAGTGTGTCCACCTCAACAATATTATTTCTGTTTTCAAGTATTTTTTGAAACAGTGATTTAGCGAGATCTCGCGATATTTTGGGCATGCGTTGGCGGTCACGATATGCGTATATGCATTTATAGCAGCCATCTTTGCTAGGATCGTGATTACATGAACAGGAATCTAATTTATTAAACGACTTTTCAACTAAGTTTAATAAATTAGCTGGGGAATCCATAAGTGATTTTAAATAACCAGTTCCGCCCGGTACTGTATCGTAAATTACAAGGTAATATCGTCTGCCTTCGCCCGCGTTAACAGGTTCGCTATATACAGTACTTTTTATATGGTCAATACTACCTTTAAAGTACAACTTAATACCTAGTTGGATTGCAGCTGCAAACGTCGCTTCATTAGCAGAGTTTATTGAATAACTTGATACTGGTAATAGAATTCTTACTGCCTCAGAAGTTAATTCTCTATAGAGATATAAGCAATCTATAAAATTATCGTCATCTAGTGCGGTTTCCGGGTTCTTGTTATAACTACAAGTTAGATCATGTTTAAAGTGCCTTGTCTTATTGGTTTTAACCATTCCGCACTTGTTACATACCTTAAAGCCAGTTCGTTGATCTTCATCACCAGCAATTATTGACTGTTCTGATTGATTGTCAGGGACACCGAAATTAATATCTTTGATTTTTATTTTTTTTACAAAATCAAAGCCAAAAACGACTTCATCACTATCAATCTTATAAGCAGAAAGAACATCCGTATCGTCATAGCTTACTAACATTTGTCTTTTATAAAATTTAGGCTCTCTGTTATCAGAATCATCGCTTATCTTTGCATCTCTTTCGTTCGTTCTTGCATAGACTTGTCGAAGCTTTAACATTTGCGTTAGTTGGCCGTTATCGCTCCAATTAACACTTTCACATTTTGGGCAAGTCTTAAACTGGTCTTTACTAATATTAATATCTTCACTGTAGTTACAGTTGTTGCATACCCGCCATGATTCAACAGTTGACACACTTAAGTCGACTTGTTCAATTTCTACTTTATTGCCACCTGCATAAAAATGATTATCTGGCGCTAGTTCAGATAACGCTGAAGCAGCTGGACGTTCATAATCATAAGTATTTCTTTGAAATTTTGTCCCGTCTTCTTGTGATTCTGCTTGTTCTTTTCTTCTCCACAAAATTGAGCGGATAGTCACCCCCTCTTCAGGGAATGCATAATTGGGTAACAAACCTTCATCCGTGAAGAAATTGAGTGTTTGCTTTCCATTCATTTGTCGGATCAAAGAACGAATGGCTGCTCGCTCATTATTTAGAAGCTCAACTTTCTCTTTGTGATCTGACTCATGTACTTCAAGTTTATCCAGTTTGCGAAGCTCAGTATCAATGGTAGACACTCTCTTCTTTAACCCTTTTCTATCATTAACTAACTGCGTAATGCGGTTAATGATCCTGCCACTTAAAGACATATGGTCATCATCATCGCCTCGTAAAAAGATCGAGAGTGACTTTTGAATATCGCTGTCCATTTCGTCAAACAATGATGAAAACTGCTCTAATAAATAGCCTTGGTGTTTTGTTATGTAATCGAAAAAGATATAGGGAAACTGATGCGTGTGGCCACCTTCAACGGTATTCAACAGATCCCTTACGCTTTTTGGCACATCACTATCAGTTACACCACCTTTTACCCACGAATCAAAACAAAATGCTGTAAGTTGACGTTCTAAAACGGCGTTAGCTTTTAGAAAAACCCCCGGTGGTTGAACAGAACCCGCCATCATATCCATAGGGTCATTGTAATAATAAAGATCGTGCGCATTCCCTTCAGAAAAAGTGACATTAAAAGCATTCCCGTCTCTTCGGCCTGCACGTCCTATTCTCTGCAAATAATTAGACTGAGCTGGAGGAACTGAACAAAGTGCAACACTCGAAAGATCTCCAATATCTATCCCCATTTCTAGAGTTGGTGTAGCGGATAATAAATTGATATCCCATTTCTCTTTACCCTTTATAAATGAATTTTCTACACTTTCCCTGACATCTCTATCCAACAAACCTGTATGTTCAAAACCATTTACTCTTACTAAATCAAAATTATCCCAAGATAGCTTTTTTTCTTGGTGAATTGATGTCTTAAATTTACCATTACAGGTAGGAACCAAGCATGGTGAATTAAGCCAGTAACTCTCTATATTCTTATCTATATTAAGAGGAGAGCCACAGTCGCAACATTCGACCTTTACAAGCTCATTAGATACCAACAACGCCTCTGTATTAACCCCAAATACTGGTTCTCCTTTTACTTCTCTTTCTACCAATATTCCCGAAGTTCGAAACTGACCTAAAATACGAGTAAAAATTAATTCAGATTGAGAAGTAGCAAAGACTAAGTCTTCATTCAGTAAATTCTTTAACAAACTAATTAAATAAGGAGAGTTTCCGGCGTCTTTTTTAGACACATAATCAAACTGGTTAGATACTTTTTTTATACTTAAAAATCTAGGTTTACGTGACCGTCTGCCCCAGTTAGGCATGTAATATTGAGTCTGACCAACTTTATTGTGTACGTAAGTATCACCTGCGTTAGCAACATAATTACTTAAGCTGTCGTGATAAATACCACCATTATTTATCAATAGATGTAAAAACGTTACTACAAAGTGCTCAACTTGAGTCACGCTCAAATCACTTAATTCCGCCACCTCTTCAACCAAGATTAAATGTATTTTATTGGTCACTTCATCCAATAGCTCTCGATCGAAGCTTATTGCTGCAAATTTAGATTTTGTTAGAGATCGTCCTAAGAAACTTTTAATACCAAATTCACTAACGACTTCCCACTCAAGTCGTGATTGAATATTTTTCGGTAAGTTTGTTGGTGATGGTAGCTTCCCTTTTTCTTGAAGCTCTTTAAAATGCGATTGCCACTCCATATCCGGAGCTATGAAAGTGCCAACAAACGATTCATCATTGTCAAAATAATCTCGCGCAAAATTTGCAACACCAGAGCATAGCTCAGACAAATTCTTTGGTTTTATCGTTTCAATAACTTTGGCTATTAAACTACGTATGAGCAATGGATACGTTCTAGCAGTGAAAAACCCTGCACGATGTGCTGCATCTTGAACAGAATCACTAAAAGTAATAAGTTGCTTGTCTTGGTTATAATGGGACCCAAATAATTGATGTGTCATCACACTAATCAAACTGGCTGCCCGGCTACCTAGAACACTAACTCCCGTCTCACTTTTGCAAAAAGGACAGTCGTGGCTTGCTTTTAAAACCGATCCTCCATCGGTTAAGTTACGCCTTTTAGTATCGTCAGGAATATAAACCAGCAATAATTCGTCTTGTCCGCAACTAGCGCATTCCTTAGTAGAGCTATCGAAATTATTTAATTTGAGACAATGTGAACAGAGTTTCTGAAATCGGCCCAGCTTGGCCAACTTATCATCGAAGCTCTGTACAGGGAAAATTAACTTAGCTTCTGGTCTATTATCAAAATAAAGCTGATAAAACTGAGCTAAGTCATCATTTATATGGGTGTCGGTATTACCTAGTACTCCGCCCCAGCCTGTGTTGTGGCAATCTCTACAATGTAAAACCGGCAAATACTTGGTATCAGCAATGGTTTGAGTTAGATCGTCACTAAAGGTTAATTGTGGTAGCGCATTAACACTAGCCACCATTCTTCTTAACTCTCGGAGCCAGAGCTGATGCCTCACTTGAAGTAAAGGCAAAGATGGTTTTATTTTTCCAGCTGCCAACCTCTTGCTTATGGCATCTGCGTTTTCTTCTACTTCTTCTTTAGCTACCGAAATAAGTACACAAAAGCTTTCTATCAACTTTGTTCTTTCATTTTCAGCTATGCCTGCCGAGCCAAACAAGTCTTGGCTCAAAGACTCTATCGATGTTATTTCTCCATTTAGTTTATCGAGTAATCGGTGGAAAAAACGGTGAGACTTTATCTTTTCACCTAGACTGATTCTTTGCTGAATTCCTTCATTAGTGTTGGCAGGTTCCGTGATTAGAAATGCATCTGTTTTAAACCAAGCTTGTATAACTTTATTAACGTACTCTTCTGGCGTATCTATGTCTTCAAAGTTTGGTAATTCAAAGCTCTCTGGTGAAGAAAAGTACTCTAATGGCGACTCTTCTAAGAATTCTTTAGCCGACAATCTATCTTCATTAACTACTGAAGCAATATCAAACTGAGCATCAAAGATATCTTCTGCATACCTAGTTAATTCCTCATAGTTATCGCCAATCGTTGCCGATGTACCTACGCAGGTTAAGTGCTGTTTTGGAATTTCCAGACGGTGTTTCAATCTTCTGATTAAGCATGATAAATCGGTGCCTTGTGCACCATCAAAAGTGTGTAATTCGTCGACGATTAAAAACTGTAAGCTCTCTGGCGTATTGTGTTTCCAGATCACCTGATCTTTAGGACGTAATAACAAAAAGTCCAACATTTTATAGTTGGTCATAAGCACGTCGGGTGGATTGTCACGCAACGTATCCTTACAAGTGATGACTTTATCTGACCCCATCACCTTGCTCTTTTCGCTATCTTCCTGACCGACAAAAAGCCCAACTGTAACTTTGTTTTTTAGACCTTCGTTGGAATATATTGTCTCTGCAAAACGTTTTGCTTGGTCCGTCGCTAACGCATTCATCGGGTAAATAATAATTGCTTTAATGCCTTTCTCTTTTGAAGAGGCGCAATAATTTAAAACTGGGTTCATAAAACATTCAGTTTTACCTGAACCCGTCCCTGTTGCTACCAGAGTAGATAAAGGTTTTGCCGCAGTTAATCGTTCATAAGCCTTGGCTTGGTGTTGATACGGTATAAAAGGCAAATAGAGATTTGGAAAAAAATCACGACTCAAGCTACTTTGTCTAAATGGCAAATTTAGTGAAATATAAGGCCCTTTAGAGAGATTTTCCTTAGTGCTAAGAAAATCCTCCATGGCGCTTGAATAAACACCATTTACATCAGTTCGAGAAAATAAATGAGAACTCATTTCAAACGAATGCAACAAAAATGAACGAATTGCTTGTTCTGTTTGTTGACTAATAATACTAGGTAACATCTATTTTTTCCTTAACCCTTATTAACCAGTTCATATATGGCACTGGTGTCCTTTTCTACATCTTCTATGCTAAACAAATTCCAGCCATCTATATCGTTTTCAGGTTCATCAAAATAGATACCGATTTTAAGTTCTGGCCAAGCAAATTCCAATTCTGCTATTACTTCAAAATTTTCATTTGAAATTTCATATCCAACGGTTGGTAATACAATACCTTCACTTTGAAAGCTAATATAAATATTTTTCGATGTCTCATCAATGAAGAGGTCATCAATGTCAATTTCTTTAGGTTCTGGAGTTTTAAGAAGTTCTGCGACTTTCGACCAATTTGAGTCAAAATAGTATCTATCTATTAGTTTGGCAGGATTCACAAATTTATGAATTGTTGGGGTCGTCAATAAGTTTTCAACTACTATCAGCCAATAGTTATCACCTTCCGTTAAACACTTTTCCATTTGCGATTTTGACATTGCAATACCGGTGCGATTCCACGCGCCTCTTTGCCCTTTCACTTCAACAAATATAATTTCGCCTGACTCGGGATCTACTGCCTGAATATCAAAGCCTTTATTAACACCACCTAATAACTCAACATCAACATAACTTTGTTCTTCAAGCCATTTCTTAACGTAAGACTCAGCCTTACTGCCAAAAAGTTGGTCATCCCTTTGCTCTCGCTCACTTCGTTCATGTGTTTTATCACTTTCTACGTAGCTGAATAAACGATAGCCGGGCGATTGTCGGTTAGCTCGTTCACTATTGTTTTGTTGAGTACTCTCTTTGTCAGGAGAGAAATATTCACCATTAGACTTTGGCGCTTTTGAAGAACCGTTATTTTTCTTTAACGATAATGAGCTTTTGATAGAAGTATTGCTAACACCACTTTTTGAAGAAGAACCACTCGAACCTTCATGCAAATTTTCTTTGTTATTATATTCTTCTGTTACATTTTCTGGGCGTTGAGCATTAGAGCTTTCAAAAGAGTTACTTGCTTCATGTTTTTGGCCGGTGCTCCCATTAGAGCGAAAATAGTCATCTCCGCTTGAAACAGGCTCTCTGTATAAGTCATTTTCAGCTTCTTCTTTTTCTTGAATTGCAGAAGATGTTTTATCATGCGATTCAACTGCACTAGGCTCACTGTAATCTTCTGTAGTACTTAATTGTTCATAAACAGCTGATGCAGCCTCTTCATCACCTTCTTTATCAAGAGGTGATTCGTCAATGATATCTTCAGAATGTGCATCACTTTGGGTTATTTCATTGTCATTACCTTGGTCATTTTGAAGCTCCGATGTGTCAGAGTCTTCTGAGTCATGATGCAGCTCGCCTTCAATTGCTTGCTCAACGTCATAGCCTTCATTAAACAACCGCTCAATAATTTCTGTCTTACTATCATCAAGCTCAAGATTTTCTTTTTGAACGATTTTTCCTAAACGAGATTCAGAATGAATGTCGATAAAAACACGAATAGATTTTTCAAAAGTGTTAGCTCGTTTACCAAAGAAGTATCGCGCTATGCTTTGGGCAAGTTCATCTTTGATATCTTCAATGTCATTATCATTAACTAAGATCAATGCAGGCTCAGCGGGATCATAAACGCCGAGTTCAGTTTTGACTTCAACATGGCTTGTATCTCCAAGTGAATACCTAACTGTTAACTGCTCACAGCCATATTCTTTCGATTGATAAAAATTAGCAAGCTGCTGAATAATTTCATCATCCAGACTCAGGTTATCTGCTATAAACAAGCAAATAGCCTTTTTTGCAAAACCAGTTATTTGTACCTTCGTTTCTTTGTTTAATCCCGATACACCACTAACCGTTACGGTAATATTCTCAGAAGCCTTTTTAACTCCCAAGCCCTCAAAGAAAGTAAAAAACTCAGTAGCACTTGACCAAGTGAAATTTACACTTCTATGATCTTCAAATAACCTTTTTATCTTGCCATCGTCCGCAACATAAAGTTGCTTATCATGCGAAAGCCAAGTGCCTATGTCTGTATACACTTTCGCACTCTTTGCAAAGTTACTCCACTGGACATCTTGTACAAACTCTTCTGAGCGAATGTTTGTATTAATATGTCTAACAACTCTGTTTAATCGATCTTTTTCTTCTTTTGAAAGTGGTTTGTTACTTTTTGCAAGCACTTGATATGCAGAATAATAAGACTCAATACCATGTCTTTCCTTCACACCTAAGGTATCTATTGTATAAAACCTTAGCTTTTCAGGTAAGTAGCTCGATAACCCTACAAAACTAGCTCCAAGAGAAGATATGTTTTCCCACACAGAATTTTCAGGAGCAACCCATTCGTCTCTAGGCTCGTTTAAGTAAATTAATTTCTCTAAAGATAACCTTTTTTGAATACGAGCAGCTTCTCCCGGATCTTTCCAATTAGACAGCGCATCGTAAGCTAAAATTAAAAAGTCTACGTCTACTTTATCTTTGCTCTTCTGTGCTTTTATCTGATCCATGAATCCTTTAGGTGTAGGCTCGGTTATTAAGCCAAGTTTTTTAGCGAATACTTTAGATACGTTGTCTTTCAAGTAGTTTAATGAGCTACCAAAATAACCTCTTTCCGATTCAGAGAAACAATGTAGTGTAGGAGAGGGTTTAACAAAGCCTTGACTAGTGCTCAGTAACCATGGCTCTTCCAAGAGAAAATAACTCAGACAGAAATTGCTTTTATATTCTGATTTAATAATTTCATCGTCAGAATATACCCTATAAAGCCATTCATAGGCTCGTTTACGATTATCCTCATCTGTCCAAAATTCAGTATCCAAAAATGCTCTGGGAGTTGCTTTAAACTTTGGGCTTTCGTTTACCGATATAACGAATGGTGTTACATGATCACTGATTTCTAATGCGCTAAAAAAGTCTGAAGCTAAGTCTTCGTCTACCCAATTAACATAGTCTTCGCATAAAACAATTATGTGTTTTAACTCATCAGCGTTCGTATAAATCTTTTGCCATAAAGGATGTTCATTTTCAGATAAGGGAACAACATACCGAGTATGTTCCAACGGAGTAACCCACTTACCATCAGCAGATTTAAATGGTAAAACGCTTTTTAAAGCTCTTAACGTTTCAACAGGCAAATCATCAATATTTTCAACTAAATACTTACTAAGAGCTTCCAGCGACTCCTCTGTACAACTATTTTTATTGTGCTTTAAAAAACCTACAACTGAACTTTCTAAATAGCTCACCGCATGGACCTCATCCACATTAAACATCAATTTTACTGATGTTTTAATATGTGGTGGCATTATATTGAAAAAGGTTTTATCAATATAATTCGGTTGAGTGTTTTCACCTTCACCATTAACTAAAACTGGTACTTCATGTTTGTCTTCACTAGGTAGAAATAAATTTTTATACTTTGAGTTTTGCAGTCCAGATTCACATTTAAATAAATGACACGAACGCAACTGACTCAAATAGCTATCATATTTCTTTGCGCTGCCCCATTGCCCCTTTTGTTGCGTAACTTCAACAATGGCGGGCATTAAGTCGTCATTAGATAAATCATCGTCTGATTTAATAAGCCCTAAGAAGCTAACAAAATCTTTCTGACCAAAGCTTTTTAAGCCTATGGCTGAGCTTACTCTAGAAATTAGCGATGAATCGTCCCAGAATAAATCAAACGGAAAACGCTCAATAACACTTAATGGCCAAGAGTGCAAAAAGCCATAAGTATTGCCAAGAGATAGTACTTTTGACGGAAGTTCATACTGACCAGATAACGTCGGTATGCACTTTGATACTTTTAACGCTTCCTCGACCCTTTCTCGAACGTTATTCCAATATATAACTCTATTACTGCCAAAAACTGGCACCCAAGCCCATCGGCTTATATCCCCTTTTTGCGAAAGTATTTTCGAGATAGTTTTAGCAGCAAAGTTCGCTACTTCGCCACGCATCCAGTTATTCCATGTTAAGTCCTGTCGTATAGATTCTCGACTGGCGCTTAAAATAAAATCTGCGTTAACTAAAAATGGAAGCCCTGTCTCACTTTCAGTAGGTAAGTAACAATATAGCGGGCTTTCTTCTAGTTCGAAATTAACGGGGAAAGCGATAGAAATATCTCGCTTAGTAACGTTTTCCCTAAGCTCATTTACGGCATCTGCTGGAACACTGATTGTTTGGCTTTTTAATAGATATTTAACGCTAGTGTTTTGGCTAGAAGATTGAGTGTTTAGCTCAACGTAATCACCGTCTTTGGTTAAATGATAATCAGCGTAGTAGTTAGGTGTTTTGATAGAAAGTTTTTTTAATTTTCTTAAAAACAAAACCAATTCGGGTGAAAGCTTTGATAGCTCATGTTGAACTTTATCAAACATCCTAGATTCACTGCCTTGCTTATTCTGCAACGGCAGTAACAAGGTGGTTCCATTGCCATTATAAAATTTAGAAAGATCATCTTCTAACCAATATGGCACTATATAACCAAGCCCTGTTTTTGGGTCATCTTTCAAAAATTTAATTTGAAATCCGTTAGACAAAATATGAGGCGCTGGAGAGACAACAAACACGGATTTAAACCCGATCCCTTTTTCACCAATATATCCAGCGTCCTTTTGATTCGCTTTAGTTGATTTTCCGATGGATGAAATGGCTTTAATGTTGTTTATATCAAAGCCGTTTTCATTATTTTTAATCACCAAACAGCCAGTACAACCCGGCGTATTAGTGGGATCGTATTCAAGTAATTCAAAACTCAATTCAGGAGTTGCAATTTTTCCATAGTGATTGTCTTCAGCATTCTGAATAAGTTCAAAAATGAAATGTATATCTTTAGAGTAAAGTTGCTCTGATAAAATCTTTAACGCATTGTCATAATCTGACTTAGCATCTTCAGGTAAATTACATTCTCCAGTTTCAGTATCAAAATGATACTTTTGTCGTTTGAATTCATCAATTTGGCTTTTTGCCGTTTTTACTGCTTGGTCCATCTACAACTCTACTCCTTATTAGTACCAAAACGGCGTTCGAATTCTGCCCATACGGTTTTGTAGTCTTCTTCTCGGTCACAGCGGTCAAATGGTGCATGATATTCGATAGTGCGCTCGACTGGACCATCAGGCACAGTATCGTCCATATAGATTTTGGTGACGATGCCTGATTTAAGGTCTTTAATATCTTCCCAGCCTATTTGACCGTTTTCTTCATTCCATGGGGTTTCTTCAGTGCCTGCTTTTAGTTTTGTGATTTGTTCACAACCTTCAACAAAGACTCCGTTTTTCACACTTATTTTGAAATCGTTTTTCTTATTATATTTACGGTCTAAACCAACTCCCAATAACCCCTTACTAGAAGTGAAAGTAATTCGCCCTTTTTGATCAAACCATGTATCAGCTTCGTATTGTCGTAAAACAGGAAATTGAATTTTATAAATTGATATTAATTCATCTCTGCTAAGGTTTAGAGCCATTGCAACCAGCACATCTATTTCAACTAACAATTGCCTTCGAGTTAAATCTGATAGTTCAATCAATTTACGTCCACATAATTCTAACTCCGAAACCATGCAAAACTTTTTCTTAGAAGTTAATAAAGGATCTGTTTCATCTGTATCTGGAATCAGCTTCCATAAACTAATAAGCTCTGCACTTCTAGCCCCTAATTGTAAGGCTCTGCGATAGATAGAAAGTTTATATAGGCTATTTAATTCTATTAAAGGCAAAGAGCTTAAGTGCTTAACGTTGACATGTCCTGTACCTGAACTCTTGATCAAATAATCATGTGTAAGTGAGCTACATAGAGAATAAAAGAGTAACGAATATTCATCATTTGGGAGTTTAGTAGATAGACAAGTATTTATATGACTTACTTTAGGTGGAACAATTACTGCCGACAAAGTTCTTTCGGACCAACTACCAACCATTTCTCGATTAACAACTCTAATTGAGTTTATTTGTGCATATTCGTTCGAAGACTTTAAAAATTTCTTACCATCTGACGTAAGCTTGTAATTTGAACGAGGTAAATATTCGCTTTCAACGAATGAACCATCGATTACGTCAAAAGCATTTTGTGAATTACATATTCGTCTTGGAGTCTTGTATAAACTATTACCAACAAAAAAGTGTGGTCCTGATAGAACCATATCTTCGGTAGTCGTTGGAAAATGAGTCTCTCTTCGTAGTAGTCCATTTTTTTGAGATGTTGTTTCATTAAACATCTCACTAAACCAAAGTCCTTCGATATCTCCTAGCTTGCTTTTAGCCTTACTGAGCTTTTGTGATACGACTAAAGATTGTTGAGAATGAATTACTGGGAGCTTAATCTGATCAAAAGACTCCTCCTCACTCAAAGACTTCAATTCTTTAAGCGTCTCATCAGTAATTTCAAGTAACCTATACTTATTTCCTTTTGAATTCCATTTTCCATCCTCTGTTTTTATTCCATCAGGAAGTTCATCTGATAAATCATCGAAACTTTCATCAATAACCTTAGGATGAAATACATTAGCAATATTTGAAAACTTAATAGGAAGCTCTTCGCTCCGATAAATATTAATACTAAAGGTCCTAGTATGGTCAATTTCTTTAAAAAGCATTAAATGATTTTGAAACTGAAAATGTGCACTAAGCTTGCGATAAATTTTGGCTCTAAATCGCCCACCATTCGAATCATCATATACCCCCTCAGGATGCAACAATGAAGCGATCCCTTGTTTTGCCGTAATATCCCATGAAAGAGGTATAAAACATTTATATAAATTATTTGGAATCCCTTTTAAATCAGCATAATTATGGCTTGCCCCTAAAAAGTTTTGTACTGATTGAGAACTTTCATATTCTTCAAAATACTGTTTTACTATCAGTGGGGATTGACCAAGTATCGCTGTTCTAATTTCGTTAGATTCAGATGCTGAAGTTTTCTTAAATAAATATTTAGGATAAAAATCTGCTAATACATCTCCTTCTTCCCATGTAATCTTTAACCATGGCGGGTTCCCCAAAATCAAATCAAAACCAGTGTTTATTTCAAAAATATCAGTAAACTCGAGTTCCCAATGAAAATACTTGTATCTTGCAGCCAAAGTATCGGCGATTTTTACCCTAGGCATGACATCAAAAATGACTTTCTTATTAAGTGTACCTTTGGAGGTTATTAGCGATTGATAATGGGCTGACTGTTCAGCCACTATGGGTTCTGCAAATAAATCATCCATAAAGCCCGCATCAACAGCTTCATCCATTACTGTTTCTTCTAATTCTTGTGGTGTTGTTTGTATATATCCGTCTAGCAAAGTTTCAATATCGGCTAAATACTCCCAACGTTCTGGTAACTCCTCTGCCAAATCAATTGGCCAAAACCATAAGGCACACCAGTAGTCCATGACCATTTTTAATCGCTGATAACTGCTCGCGCCATCGGTCATGGCTTTTTCTAGCATTTTATCTTTGGTGGCCATATTGGTGATAGACATGGCATCGGCTTTATTTGGCCAAAGTGGTAAGTCATCAGTAGTTAATTGGCGCTGTGTGGCTCTGCTTTTGGTATGCTCGGCCCACAAATCATCAATTTTATTGCTTATACGTTGTAGGGCTGATTTATCTTCGTCACTCCAAGGTTTGTTGAAGTCTTTGCGCCACTCGTTGATGGTTTTGATTTCATCCGGTTTTAATCCTTTTATCACCTTGTCGGTATAGTTAGCCATACCGAGATCACCCAACAAGAAATGATATACTTGATGATCTTCCCGTTTGTTACCGGGTTCAATTCTTATTGGCGCTTGGTTTAACCAACTTGGATTTTTTTGGGATTTATAGGTTAGCTGGTGCGCTGGGAACACTTGCTTTCGAGCACCAATTAATGAGTTACCATTAAATAACTGATATCCAAACCATGGAACAAAGGCTTCCGAGCTTATCGCATTAAGCCATAAAGACACTTCTGCGAGTTCTACAGCAACTGGGTTTAGATCGACACCGAATACGTTATTATCGGCGATATACATTTTCACCCGTTGTAATTCACGGGTGTATTCGTCTTGCGGGATACGTTTGTTTTCGGCTTGCTGTTTAAAATATAAATAGTGCTCTGAAAGCTGATTGATTGCTTCATTTAAGAAGGCCGCACTGCCCATTGCCGGTTCACAAACCGTCAACTTGATAATGGCATCTGCTTTTTCTTGTGAGGTTTTAAGCGGCTCTATTTTTTCTTTGAACAACTCTTTAAGTGCATATTTCACCAACGATTTAGTGAGCACTTCTGGCGTATAATATGAGGCCGACTTTTCACGGTCACGCCCCGCCATTCTGTATATAAAGCTGCCTTTATCAAACTTTTTATACCTTGTTTTTTTCTCACCACCTTCATATACGGTATGCGTGACTTTTTCATCTTCGTCGTACTCATTAAACTGCTCGGCGGTAACAAAATAGCCTGTTTCTAGCTCGCTGTATTTGTCACCTTTTTTCTTTACTTCGTACAAAGTTTCTTGGGCGAAAAAGCCTCTATATGACAATAATGCTTCGTATACGGCACCGAGTTGGTTGATGCCTAATTGGGAATATGAAATGCGACCACGACGTGATTTACCCGACTTTTGTTTACTTAACGACATTAAGTTCAGAATACACTGCATGGTTTGGTTATTGAACACCACTTTATTTAACGTAGGAGTACGTTTTGGATCGAATAGGTGGCTGTCTAACTGAGTTACTGTGAAAGTATCTAACTTTTCAGTGGTTAGGTCGGCTTCTGACTTGTAACCTTTATGAATGAGCTTAAACAGTAAATTTAGACTGTCGTGAATATAACGACCTTGTTTATCAGCCTCACTGTAAAGCGGCACAAGCTCTAAGTCTCTTAGCGTTTCTAGACTATAGCCCTTCAAGTATGTCATAGAATCAAGCGGAGCATATTCAAGCTCTGGCCTTGCTTCTATATAAAACAAGAACAAAAGGCGGTACATATAACGCAAGCACTCTCGGCTGAGATCTTCTGGCTGAATGGCATTACTACCCGTGTAGTTAGCTTTGCCATGCTTTATTAAATATTGGGTTGCTTCGTTCCCTAATAATTCGATTGATTCGCGTAAGGCATATTTAAGATCTTCAGACACTGCAAAAGCATGTTTGTGGCTATTTTCATCTAGGTTGTCGAGCAATGGCTGGCCAGATTCAGGCATCACGGAATCTTTATGAAGTAACGCAGCACAAGCTTTTAAGGTATCAGTTTCTTTTCTTCCCAGAATTTCTTCAAAGTCAAAGCGCAATAAACGGTTTTGTGCCCATTTGGTACGGTCTATTAATAGCGCTTGACGGTTACCTAGCAACAATACCCATCTTGGCGGGTTATCTTCAGTTAGAATGTGCTTTGAAATAACGTCTTGCCAGCTGAGATTTAATAAAGCGCTTTTGTGCTTTTTTAATAGCTCAGGCTCTTGGGTAACCGACTTATCTAACTGTTGTTGAAGAAGGTTAAGTGCTAATGGATCTTGATTGTCATCATCAAACTTATCATGAGCTTCAACAACCCATAAGAATGGCGTGTCGTTTTGTTGATAATTAGCCAATAGTGGCAGTTTTAACCCTGAATCAAGCTCTACAAAGCTTTGCTTTAATTGGTAACCTAACGGCGATAGTATATTGGTCCAGCGTCTTCTTTGCTGCTGAAGCCTTTTCTCTAGTTCTTTTTCACGGCTATGTTCGTTGAGTTGTTTAAAATAACTGCCCGCATAGGATGACAATTTTGAATAAGGTGAGCGAAAGCCTTGTTCGACTTCCCGACCTAATGCTCGTTCTTTTTTTTCAAATTCGCGAGCTTCGGTTTCTTTATTCGCCCATTGCTCCATTACACCACGAATATCAGACTCAAAAACAGACGTTAAATAATGATGTGAGTAAAAGTCGTTTTCGTTGTAAATACCTAATAAATTTGCCATGACTTATTACTCCTCACTGCCTGTGAATACGGCGATTAACTGAATATAAGGTGTGTCTTCTGTTGTCATGGTGTCTTCAATCCATTGAATATAATCATCAAATAATTGCTCAATACGCTTTTGTTCTTTTTGCTTTTTATCTTCAACAATTTGTTGAATTCCGCCCGTTTGCTCAAAACTGAATGCTAATTGCTTTACGCGCTTATCTCGAAGGGCTTCAAGTGCATCTATTTGTTTTTGTAGCTTATGATCAATTTTTGACTCTTTCTCTTTACGTATCGTTTGGAAATATTCAGATGCCTTAGCAATAGCTGTTTTCAGCAAAGCTTGCTGCATTTCGGTATTGTCGGTTTTAGCAGGATTAGATAACTTGTCTTTCTTAAGGTTTAATTGCTCAGCGAATTGCTCGAAGCTTTCAAAACTATCAAACTGATCGTTGGTAAAATTAACCACCACCCAGTCATTAATGATTGGATGGCTCTTTCTATTCGGATAAATAGCATTGAGAATAAATGCTGTATTATTACTGGCCATTTTATGCGGTACACGAATGAGTGGTGCGTGATGACGCCCAAAGGCGGAAAGGACCTTATCGTTTAACCATTCCATTACCGGATGAAGTTGCCACAAGTAGTTTTTCCTAGGCCATGCATGTTGCTGACCACGCGATTCGGCTATTTCAATCGCCATTTGCTCGATGTCGTTGGTCAAGACAAATTGATCGTCTTGTGGATACACTTCCGGCGGTAGTTGTTTTAACCTTTGCTCAAGCTCTTTATTCACGGTTAGTGACAATGTTGACGAGTTGGTTTTATGAAACTCTAGTCGCTGGCCTTTACGCTTTATATACTCCAGACTTTGCTCTGCAAAGCTAATGTCCGACTCATAAAGTGAAGGAAGCTCTCTAGTTTCAATTGTGGTGTCAGACACATGTATTTCTGCTGGTAAAAATGCATCCATCGGGCCTTGTGACTTCTCTTCTGGCTCATCAAAATCACCAAAAATATCAGACAAAATATCTGCACCTGAGGTGAAACTTTCAGCAATCACCTCTGCCACGGCCTCTTCTTCTGACTCCTGATCATATTTGCCGGTAAATTCAGACGGATCGCCAATATTTTTTTGTGCTTGCTCATCCTTTTCAATGAGTACTTCACTGGTACGACTGTCACCACGTACATCATCATTTGAACTAGTTGTCACTAGATAACGAATGAGAGGTTGTTTTGTTTGACCATAACGGTCAATACGACCATTACGTTGCTGGAATACCATTAACGACCATGGAATATCGAAATGGATCATTTTATGGCTGAGGTAATGTAAGTTGATACCTTCGGAAGCCACATCAGAGCAAACTAACAACCTTAGTTTCGATTGTTCTTTGCCAAAGTCTTCAACTGTTTGCATTAACTCTGTGTCTGACATTTCTTGGCCTTTTAAAAAGCCAATTTGCTCTTCTTTTAGCCCTAAATCTTTTTGGAGGTTGTCATACAGAAAATTAAGCGTCGGTATACTTTCTGTAAAAATAACTATGCGATCATCTTTTTTGTTTGGCTTCCAGCCAAAGCCATCTTTCTTATCGGAGATTAGCTTTAATAAACGTTGGTACTTACTGAAATTCTCCGGTGTTACACGTTCTAATGCATAAGCAAATGATTTTAGGGAATCAAGATCATCAGCAAAGTCTAGGTCGTTTTTTGCTTCTAAGCGCTTTATTCGATTATTCACTGTTGATAAACACGCCATAGGACTAGAGAAAAGTGTTTTTTCTAACGTGACCCTTAACAACTGACTGGCCTGTTTACCTTTATCGAGTGTACTCAGTTTTAAAGCCGTTAATTCTCTATAAACGTCTTCTTCAACGGCGCTAGCTTGGGATTTGACTGTTTGAATATCGCGTTCGGGAAAGTCTTTTGCTATTTGATCTTTTACATCTTTCTTGAAACGACGAACCACTAATCCTTTATCACTGAAATCGTCGTGCTCGTATTCCTTTTCATTAGAAATAGCGGTGGCATCCAGCATATTCATTAGACTGGCAAAACTTTCTGGTTTTCCGTCATGTGGTGTTGCGGATAACATAATTAAAGAGTCTGATCGCTGAGATAGTAATGATGCCAAACGACTACGCTGCGAGTTTGAACCGCGTCTTGCGACATTGTGAGCTTCATCGATAACAATAATGTCCCAATAAGCTTGTTCTAAATAATGACGATATTCGACATCTTGCTTTAGAGTGTCTATCGATATGATGGACTTGTCGTAGAAATGAAACGGATTATGATTTGTTGGGATACGATTACGCACTTTCTGTAGACCAGCAGAGTCAAGGCGTGTTAACGGTATTGAAAATCGGCTCCACATCTCTTTCTGGAACTGAGTCAACATCGATTTAACCGCGAGCACTAGTATACGCTTTCCTTTACCTCGTCGGATAAGTTCTGACATCAATATGCCTGCTTCAAGCGTTTTACCTAGGCCAACAGCATCTGCAATTAATATACGTTGTCTAGGCTGCTTAAGTGCAGTTATTGTGGGGTCAAGCTGGAATGGCAAAGTATCCATAGCCGCTTTGTGGCCAAAGTATATATGCTCGTCTGTTGGTACTTTTTGGCGGAGCATTGCTTCCATATAGAGCATACTGTCTTTGTAATTGGGAGATTTATCTTCAACTAATTTGGTTGTCGCCGGATCTAATATTTCAATCGAAGAATTGGAGAACTCTTTATTATTCTCGATAGATGTTAAAAAGCGCCCTTCTTTACCGCGAACAAGTTCAGAGATCCCCTCACATTCAATAAGGTAACCACCGTCAACTGTAGGATCTGATTTTCGTACTACCCATTCAGCATCGCGAACTACAATTCTCATACCGGGTGTGTAGTTTGTTGGTTTTGTATTTTTTGTTTGTATATTCATTTATTATCTCAAACTACTTGCTAGTTGATCTATCTGACTCAGCGCGTGACGCATGCTGTATACTTTCCATCCGAGCTTAGTTGCTTCTATTGCTTCTGGTTTATCAATGGCAATCCCGACCTTTTTTAGTGGCCATGCCAATTCCATTTCGGCAACAACTTCTTTCTTTTCATTTTGAATTTCTTCGCCAACTTCAGGTAAAGAAACATGATATTTTTCTAATAAATCAATAACACCGTGTATGCCCGGATCGGCTAAGTCGTATACGTCTTGCCAATTTTCTTTAACATTTAATCCTTGAGCATTACGTAAGTGCGAAATTAACTTGGTTTCTTCATGTTTAATAAACATGTGTTGGTGATCAGGCTGTTTACGATGACAATCACAACATAGAGGGGTTAAGTTGCTATCACTATTATCAGACTTAACGCCATTGATATGGTGGACATGCAATAAACGCTTATGTTGGGCTAAATCCAATCCACATTGCTGACATTGATAATTAAACTTTTCACGAATTCTCTTGGAAACCGTTTCCCAGTCTTTTGTGTAGTGACTTGTTTGATTACTAGCTACGCCAGTAGGCATAAACTTAAAAAATGAACTGTATGTGTCGAAGAAGTCTGCCAACTTAAAGTTTTGAACAAAATCTCGCCTTGGCGCACCTCTTTTTAAAGACGCAAATTTTTGGAAGTTAGTCGCTTCTAGACAGTATTGACATACGCTTAAATCGGTTTCGCCTTCCACTAATTCATTCGTTCTATTATCAGTTCCAGATACAGGAAACATTCCATCTAACTTATTTGTAACAACATAACGGTCAAATCGACCTTTTTGTCTCATTCGCTCGAGCATTTCACAGTCTGCAACATGAAACCTGTTGCCTTTGCTACCATCTTCTAGAACTGTATATATCTTGTTGTTGTAACTATGATCTTTGATATATAGAAGAACCTGTCTGCCTTGGTAACTAGCAAGACCAGTGTCAAATTCAATATCCTCAAAGTTAACTTCGAAGCCTTCATTAAGCTTCCTGTCAATCGGCTCAATCGGAATGACTTTACTTTCCAAATCAAACTCAATAAGTTCAGCACCCATTTGGCTTACGGCTTGATCTAGCGATGAAAAATCGACGGTTAGTTTGAATGCCATTTATAGGCCTTCAACAATTTTACGAATTTGTATATCCGCGTTAGTTATTACTCTGAATGAAACTCGACGTGACTTTTCTTTATTCTCTGAACCATCTTGGTTGAGCTTCAACCGTGAGGAGGCTAGCCCAACCGCTGCAAAAGATGACTTTACCCATGCACGCTGTTCGTCTGACAAATTGGACAGAAAATATGCGTAATTCAAAACAGAGCGAGTTCTATTTTGAGAAAGCGTCATATTAAAAAAATAAGCGTCATTAGGGTGCGTATCATTACCCCATTCGGAAGAAGTATGGCCCTCAATTCTTACTTCATCGATGCTATCTCTGTATTCGTCTAGGACTTTAAGGTATCGAGGAATAAATGTTTCTAATATTTCCTTAAACTCTGCTTTTAATGTACTTTCACCGGTATCGAAAAGGACATCTGGAGAGTCAAACTGAAATGATAACGTCTCTTTATCAATTGATGCTACCCACCTTGAGAGATCTTTTTCAAACTCTTGATTAAGAGCATCATATATCGCTACCTGATTTTGCTGGTAAGCTACAGCGACATCCTTTATTTTGTCTCTTTCTATCGAAACGTGTCGCATAAACGCTATTGCAATGAATAAGAAAACCATCATTAGTCCCGCCATTAGATCTGAAACGGTTAACCAATGTTCTCCATCTTCTATATTTCGAGATGTCCCAAAAATCGAGTTCATATCTGCCATGATTTAGCTAGCCTTCCTTACCACAGCGTTCATTTGCTCAGTTAAACGCGAGTAGTCTTTAACGAATTGGTTTGCAATTTGGCCTAGCTTAGTGCCCATTACACTCATGACTTTATTCAATTCTTGCTGCATAGCTTGGTCAAGCATATCGAGTTGACCTTCCACCTTATCACCAGTTTTACTGACCTGTTCGCGTAAGCTTGCATCAATATTAGAAAACACTTTCGTCATATGCTGAGTTTGAGATTCAAATACATCTTCGAGAGAGCTTTCCAAGCGCTTCTGCATTGATTCAATACTTTGAGTGACATTATCTCTTACGGATGTGGTATCTGTTACAAGAGCCTTATTAGCGTCAGTCAATGTGCTTGCCAATGCTTTTGAGTCATCAACCAATGCGTGGATCATTTGACGTACGTGATCGTTTAAGTCTTCAACGGTGTCTTTTAAGTGATTTTTGATAACTTCAGTTTGACTTGTTACGTGATCGGCTGTTGTTTGAAGACCTGCATTGGTTTGGTGTACTTTGTCAGTAAATTCATTAGCTCCTTCTGATATTACTTTTTCAACCTTCGACGCGCTATCTGCTAGCTTTTCACCTATAGTCTCTACTCCGTCTTTGGTGTTATTAACAAACTTTTCAAGTAACTCATTTGACGAAGTTATATGCGTTTGAATGTATTTATCAGACTCTGTAAGTAACTCTTTATAATGAGAACTTGCAGATTCTACAGAATCAGCAATAGTTTTAACGGTTTCGTCAATTTGTTTTCTAATTTCAGGGACGGCCTCAACGGCTCTATCGCGAATATCCTTAAATGCTTCAAGGTGTCGCTCTAATTCATTTAATTGATGTTGATTAACGTCCATAATTTCTTTTAAGTTATTCATCGTTTCAGGTATAGCTTTCGATTCTGTACTTATTTTTGATACAGACTCTTCTGTGGCAGAAATAGATGCAACACCAAGTTTATATTGCTCGGTCATTTCTGAAATTTGAACTTTGTAATTTTCTTGCCAAGTTACTAACTCTTTCACAGCCTCATTAAGCTGTTTGAAGTTCTCACCAAATTGTTCCGTTAGGTTATTATTAAAATCGGTAATTACCTGTTTTAATGCTTCAATGACGGTTTCAGTAGCAGACTTAGAAAGCATATCTGCAAAGTCTTGCATTTTTATCCAAAGCTTATCTGAGAATTTGGTGAAGGCTTCTTTTTGATTCGTTAATTGCTCATTTATTGTTTTTAATGTTTCAGCTGTTTCTTGGCTGGATTTAATCGTTAGCTTTTGATTGTCATTGATATCACCTCTAAGAAGTTTCAACTGACTTAGAATTGAGCCATCACTATCGCCACCGATGGCAGTTACTAATGTATCGATTGATTGTCTTTGGTTGTTAATGGCGCTTAATATATCTTCTGGTGTTGCCCCAGTAATAGATTCAGCACTATCAGGTTTTGAAATAACTCCAGAGGTTTGTAACACCTTAAATATTATTGAAAGTAATATACCGACTAAGCTTGTTAAAAACGCTGTTTTTAAACCGTTAAGTAACCCCTCAATACTTCCATCAATATTCGTTGCATCGAATGCCATGAGGCCTATTACTATGCCAGCAAAAGTACCAAAGATTCCTAATGACGTTAATAAAGCAGGCGTATAGGACACAAATTCATTTGATTTACCGGCTTTGGAATTTCGCACTGCAATAAAAAATGCAATAACAATAAACGAGCAAACTATTATTGTGAGTGAACTTGCATAACGTAATGCTTCATCGTTTTGTAAATTTATAATATCCATTTTAAGTCCTTCTTTACTTCCTAAGGTAAAAAGTCGCTCCCTTAGTTTGTTGTTATTTAGTTCAATTTGTATCCCGGCGCGATTGTCAGGTTTTCAGCACCGTATAAAGTTTGATTTTTATCTAAGTAGAGTTGATACTCTGCGCCAATTAATGAAGCATCTTTTGTACAGTCCACATTCCATCGCCTTAATAAATAACCAGTAAGAGCGGCTCTTGCTTTAATTGTCATACTGCCGTCAACCATTCCGTAGTCTAAAGCAATCGCTGTGGGGTACTCAATGTTTCGAGGATGAGGAACCAGTTCTAGTGAAATGAACGTATTCCACTCTTTATCGTGTTCTTTGCTTTCGTGCTCTTTTGATAAACCAGACATCACTGTTGCTTTTGTAATTCGAGTTAATACAAAGTCGCGAAATTCTTTTGATTTTCTGCAATAAGCACGAACATGCCAACGAAGGCCGTTATCAACTATTGAGTGCGGCACGATGTCTCTTGATGCAGAGCCACTACTTAATGAGGTATAGATAATGTTTACCGCTTTGTTTTGAAAAATGGCTTGGCTTATCCGGGCGACAATCATCAAATCAGGGACATTTAAAGCGCTTGGTGCTTCAACAGGAAATTTTGTATCACTAATAGCATCAAAACCATCTGAAATTTCATTAGCTAATTTAACAAGGGTTTTACGAGCATCATGATTGAAGAGTGGTTTAAAGTTAGACTCTACGATGTACTGTTTTTCTGTTGTGTTATACGACAGGTTTTTAGGTGCAAACTCTTTATAAAGAGCTAAATCTCTGGAAGCAGCGGCAGTACCGCATTCGAAGCGTTGTATAATTTCGTTACGCGTTACCGAGCTTGTGAACATTAATTTAAAATCAATGAAAGCGAGACGTTGTTTTTGTGCGTAATTGACGTTTTCGAGGTCCATCTAACTTATTATTCTTATTAAGTAATAAAGTTAGTGTGTATCATTTTGATAATATCGTCAATGTCCAGATAAAAGAAAAGGAACAATTAAGTCCTTTCCGATTATCTTTTGACTAAGAGAGATATTTCATAATTAAAATATCTCGTGGATTCATCAATGTTTGCCTCATTTTAAGCCAATCTTGCCCATTTAACGTGACGTACTCTACCTCATCACAACTCACATATTGAGAGCCAGATTTTGTAATAAATTGAGTATTATGATCCGACGAAATTTGTATCGGTGACGAAATCACAACATCATCATGTGAAAACCTTAGTGTTTCATCGAGTTCAACAAAGCCGTGTAGCACTTGAGCAATTTCTATTAACTCTCCATCCACTTTATCAACCACTGAAACAACGGTTACTTCCCGTAAATATGTTTTTAAGGAATCTATCTGAAAATCACTATATTCAGAATTAGTTTGGTTACTGTCTATTTGCTGCATTTTACTCACCTCTTTTATTTAAACATCTAAATCTATAGAAGAGGCTTCTAAACTTGTCATTATACAAATATGTATAAAAACAACAGCTTAGGTGTCAAGGTATTGATATTCAATGACAATTATTTTCAAATTTTTTTCATTAATTTATTGAATAACTGGTTTGAGTTTTCTTGGATTAAGCTTAGCTCGTCTATTAACTCATTAATTAAAGTGGGATCTACGAACTGTTTACTTCTACTAATGTAACTCGCTACGTTTAAAGAGAAGTTTGATTCATTGGTGGCCTCATCAACCCGGCTTAACTCTTCAACCTGCCCATTAGTCACCACTTGGCAAATGTCAGTAATGTTTTTCCGCTCAGCTAGAATAGTTGCAATCTCATCTTCACGAACTAATTTGTTGCGCTTGATATCACGATCAAAATACGTAGATGCATCAATGAACACAATGTCATCGGTTTGTTTATTTTTACGAAGAATTACTGCAAACAAATCAACTGTTCTTGCACTTATTAAGCTCGTTGGTAGCTGAATAACTGCATCAACATAATTGTTTTGTACTAGATAGTGTCGAGACTTAGCCTCTTCTATTCGCTGTAACGCACCTCGTCCGACAAATGCTATTGCAATTCCCGTTTCGTTAATTGACCAGATGAGGTGTTGAATCAATGCATGGTCATTGTATTGAGTGGAAATTATATTCAGATCTATCCTTTTTGGGTCATAGTGACCACTTAATGAGCCGCCTTCTTTAGACTTTTTGACTTTTGGACTTGCTGATTTTCTAACGGCTGTTGGCTCATACAGCGCAAACGCTAAGTCAAAAGTTGAAGCTTTTACAAATGGAGTACTATTGAGTGAATAACTCTGGCTTACTACACAATCGTCATTCCCGGCTAGCACAAACTTGTGTACAAGATAGTAAGGGTTTTGAAGCAAGCTCTCGGTGGTAAAATGCCAGTGTGGGTTTAATTGCGCGAGGTAATTGCTGACCTCACCAGTTGATGCCATTGCATCATAGACTTTCAATTTTTCATTGCTTTTAACGATACTTGCTATCAATCGAGAAAAGTCATCTGGCCTGAGCTGAAAATCAAAACCTTTCGCATCACTTTGGATCAATTCAAAAACTTTTGGCTCTTGTAATAATTTGAGAGTTTGCTCATATATTACAATTGAGTCGATACGCGTCAATTCACTTAAATCAAATGCTTCTCGTATCTCATTGAATCTATTCAAGAGCTTATTGAACTTTTCATCACTCAAATTTGTTAATGCTTGTTTTACAACTAACTCTTCTGAGTCAGTGAAATCAAATTTTTCCACGTCAATCGATTTAATATCGTCAGAAACCAGAAGTGATTCTAAGAAATTTTGATATTTCCCATCCTCTATATTGGCGAGCAAATCGATAGTTAGAAGCGCAAGAAAAGAAAGTCTTTCATCTAAATTAGCTGGCAACAAATCGCTGCCTTTATAAGCTTCTACATATTTTATTGTTAGTTCATTGGTTATCATTGCTTCACCATCTCACTTATTAACCCGGCTACTTGGTTTTTTCTTGCTTCTATTAATTGATGATATTTTTCTAATTCAGCATTGACGTTTAATACGTACTCGATGAAATCACTACCACTTTCGTCAGTCAAATCTGGGAGCGGCATCTTCTCTAAGATCCCTTTACCAATAGTACTTTGATAGTTACCACCTGAATTTGCTTCTATCCAATCCTTTGAAAAATTGGTTTCTAAATAAGATTTTAAAAATAAGCTAGTTACCGTTGAAAATTCCGACTTCGGTTTAACAATTAGAAAATGTTGAGTACATATTAGTTTATCAGGCACATCATTAAGCAATACAAGATGCTTTTCTCGTCCTTTAGTGACCATGATTAGATCACCGTTGTTTAAACATTCAACTTTCCTTGAAGTATTTATTTCAGTTTCTGTTAACTTGTCAAAATCTAAGGTTGCTTCGCCTTTATCAAAAACAATATCTCCTATTTGGATCACCTTAAAGCCCATGTCGGCAGCCTTTTTAATGGCTCCACGAAAAGACCTCCCAGTAGAAATATCCGCGTATTTTGAAAGCTGTTCAATTCTCATTTTTTTACCGACCCTAAATTACATACTGAGAAATGTAGCAAAACAGCTTGACAAATTCAAAACATTTGATCAAAACTATTAATACACCCTGAGGAATGTAGCATATAATTAAGGAGGTGCAACATGGTGTTTCCAAAACAAATTCGATTTTACGGAAAGAAAAAAGCGACTTACTTTAACTCTATCCAAATGAGAAAAACGTTCAGACCTGAAAGCAGCTTCGAGACTAGTTTCATGCTGCAACAAGAGTTTGATGATGATGTGTTTGCATGGGCTGGTCAGGCTCAAAGCTTTGTTTTTAATATCAAAGGAAAAAATACTCGCTATACCCCGGATGTTGTTAGAAAACGAAGAACGCCTGAAGGTGACGTGATCGAATTCATTGAGTTAAAACCCAATATCTTTGCCAATAACGAATCGGTCTATACCAAACACCAACTATTGAGTGAACAATTTCTAGATCTGTATAACCGTCCTCTTTCAGTTCATACTGAAGATGATTTTTATAAACCTATCAAAGCTGAGAACCTTGCGCGTTTCTACCAATACAGAGCTTATGACTTTTCACGCTATGATTTAGATTTAGCTTTTACACATTTAACAGATGTTAAATGCGTTGGTGACTTGTATGAGATGTGTTCACGTTTTAATGCATCACCAGCTTTCGCTCCGGCACTAATCGCTCAAAAAAAAGTTCATATTGACTTCGAAAAACCATTTTCTTTGGATCTGCCATTGGAGGTGAAGTATGGCTAGAGGTATCACACTTAGTTCTCTTCAAGATAAAAAATTGGAATACATGGGAAAAAAAGCTGTTGTCAGAGCTGTAAATGAAGCTACTCAAGAATTATTCATTGAGCGCGAAGGTCATCACATGTTCATGCGACCTTTTGTAGATTTATTGGAAGAGATCAAGAAAGGGAAAATCACAATTATTCAGGAGCTTGCTAAGGCTCCGTCTATGCAAGGAGCAACTAGTGAACAACTGCTAGAAATCAATCGTAGAGAAAAGTATTTCTATGCCATGTTGGCTAAGAAATATCCGACCAAAGATGTAGAAAGATTAGTTGAAGATATCCAACGAGAAGCTAACGATACCATAGGTTACGCCCGTTCAACCTTGTGTAAGGATTTTAAAAAATTTAAAAGGGATGGTTATAGCGCAGCTCCACAGGTTTTAAATAACAAACGAAATCGTGACGCTGGATTGACGCAAGATGTGGATGATTTGGTGTGGGAATATTTATACAAACACCACTTAAAAGAAAATGGTAAGTCAGTTGCAGCTACACAACGTTTATTAGCTATGAACTATGAAGAACTGGGCTATGAGGGTAATGCTCCATGCGCTAAAACTCTTATGCGCAGAGCACGGTCATTAGGTCCCTATGAGTATGATCGCCTTCGCTATGGCGAATCATACGCAAAAAACAAATATAAACAAAAATTAGAGAAGTACGACATCACGATTCCACTAGATCGCGTAGAACTCGATATGGCTCACTTTAACGTTGGCATTGTTAAGTTTGTTAACGGTAAAAAGTACTATCGAGGAACTGTTTCGATGGCGCTTGTATTTGATGTTGGTACGGCCAGTTTATTAGGTTATGCCATTCAAGTAGGCAAGAATAAAGAAGCCTCTAGCTACGTTGTTGCCTCAATTCATCATGCTATTAATAGAAAACCAGACCCTACTTATATTCAACACGGGTGTATGCGTTTAGCGGTCATGGATGCTGGTACAGCCTACCGCTCAGCAATGACCAAAAGTTTATTACAAAAGATTCAAGGAGTATTTGAAACAACCGAAGTAAGAAAGCCATGCTCAAAAGGGTTTGTCGAGAATTTTGTGAATCGCTTGAGGTTAGAATTTTTCCAAGGATTAGAAGGATATTGTGGCCCTTTCGATCCAAGCCGATATTCCGAAGCAAATATCAAGAAAGACGCAAAATACACGTTTGAACAATTCCATCAAAAATTTACCAACTATGTTCGTGATTACCATAACTCGCAATTAAAAAGGTTGCACGGAATAACGCCTAACCAAGCATGGATAAAAGGAACCGAAGTTTACCCTGTATTAGAGCCTTCTGACATTCCTGAGCTACGCAAATATAAGGGGTTGGAAGTGGATGTTACTTACCACATCAAATACGGCACTACCTATGATTATCAGTATTTCAATTCACCAGAGTTGAAAGCGATGTATGAAGCGTATTGCGTTGCAACTAGAAAAGACTACATGCCACTAACATTACTGGTCGATTTAAATGATGCTTCATCTGTAAGCGTTGTAGTACCAAGCGTGGTTAGTCCAAATCCTGATGAAATCGTTTTACTTAGTATTCCCAATACAAATCGATCTGCTTTTGGTAAGTCATTTAATGAATTGAGCATTATTGAAGGCCGTTGCGAAGTGCTAGACGGGGCTACAACATTTCTTGAAGACCATAACTTATCTGGGTATCGAAGTACGCCAAAGCATGGCGATATCATTGATATCACTCATAGCCAAGATTCTGATTTGTCAGAAGACGAAGTTAACACTGAAATTGATGAAATCATTAACTCTGCTGGCGTTGATTTTAAAGCCGAAGAGCAGCTAGATGATGAAGAACTAAAGTCGAGTGATGAACATACTAACGAGCATTTTAACGATGCTGAAAACAAAAACCTAGGAGTATCTGTAGATGATTAAAAAACAAAAATTTAAGTTAAAAGAAGCGGCTTTAGAATTCAAAAAAATGCGATTTGATATGATTTTGCATAAAAACGCGGAACAAAAAGTTATCGACCTCATTAAGATCAGTAATGATGAAGCTAAAGTTCGAGCTTTGTACGGTAGTTCTCATACTGGCAAATCAAACTTTCTTAAAAATTTCATTAAAAAGCACGCAGACATAATTGATCAGCATAGCGGAATAAGAGATATTGTTCTTGTACGACTATCCTCTGGTGTCACGCCAAAAGATTTTTGTGAAGCAATTTTACTGCAACTTGGAATAAAACCAAAAGCAGGAACGAAACAGTCGCAGCTTGAGAATCAAGTTATTGAAGTATTGAAAAATATTGGTATTGAATTACTTATTATTGACGAAACTCAACATGCACTGCCAAATAAAACAAACTCGAAAACTACTCAAAAATTGGCAGATACCATCAAAAATATCGTGGATGAGAGCCATGTTCCAATTTTGTTATGTGGGATCTCTTCTATATCAAAATTAATTGAAAACAACTTTTCCAGAGCTTCAGAAATACAGCTAGAAGAAGAACAACTATTTAACAGAACATTGCCCCCGATTGAATTCAACACAATTGAATTGTCCGATAAAGATACAATGGCTGCTGTAATGCAAGGTTACACAATGATATTCGATAAGTTACACCGCCAATATGGTATATCGATCATCAAAATGACCTCAGCAAAATTTCAAGCCGCGATGTGGGCAACTAGCGAAGGTGTTATTGGCAGAATGGCGTTAGTTTTACAATGGGCCATTGAACTAGCCGATGAGGGGCAACAAATTGATTTTTCAGTGCTTGGTAAAGCCCATGATGCGATAGCTACTGGGGGATGGGATAAAAGCGGCATAAACCCATTTACATGTAGTGAAGTTGATTTAAATAAACGAATTACCACGATTAATAAGTTTTCTAAACGCGCTCGTCTAAATGCCTTAAACAAAGCTAAATCTAAAATGAAGGAGACTGCGTAATGCTGCCACTTAGAATAGATTTTAGTCTGACAATACACCCTGCATATTATCTTCTTAAGGTGGCTAGTATGCATGGATACGCTGATTTAAAGGATATGATAAATGCGCATGGATTTAGATTTCCTTCTAAATTGGATGGCAACCTTGAAAGTTATAACCAAATTATTAAGGCAACTACTGGTATTGAAAGCGATTTAAAAGAATTACAAGGTTTTGAGTATGATAAAAGTCGTTACTTAACATCCTTAATTTATAAAGGTGTGAACATTTGCCCGACCTGCCTTGATGAAGGACATGTAGATTTTGACACTCGTTATCTAACAACTACATATTGTGATGTCCACCAGTGTAAAACAGTGCAAACCTGCAACCATTGCAGTGAAGAGCTTCAATGGGACAATGAGCTACTGAAGGGATTGTGCAGTCATTGCGGCAATAAACTTCAAACGCAATATTCTGAAACTCCAGCGTACATAACGTTTATGGAAAATCTCGATAAAGAGATGATTCCACTCCTTTTAGATGACCTTTCACTTGCTGTTGGTTTCGTTCTAAGACCCTTTGATATCGTCCCAGAACGCGTTAACCGAAATAGCCTAAAGAAGTGGGAGCATATTTTGGAGGTAGCTTTATCTTTACTCACTAATGCTAGAAAAATTGAGAACTGGCTAGCAAATATACGAGCAAATACCCGATTTACTGATTATCGTTCAATCTATGCAGGACCAAGGTTTATGATCAGAAATGCAAAGATGGAATGGCCCATCTTTAAACAAGTGCTGGCGGAAACTAACATAAACGAATGCATTTCTGTAGCAGAGGAATTATCTTCTATCAGCCCTAAGGACTTCGGCATAAAGCCTAGTTGGAAAACTAAGGGATTAAACGAGACTGAACAAGATGAACTTGCACAAAGCAAAACCCCTGTTGATACGTTAGCTGATGTTTTGTCTTGTAACGTAAATGAGGCTAATTTGATTATTAAAAATGGGTTTCTGAAAACTCTACGTTCAGCAAAAACAGGTGTAACAGCTCAAGTTGACATAAGAGAGTTAAACGCAATTGTTTTAAAGGTTGATTTTCAAGAAAATGAAACCTTTGCTAATAACCTCTTAAGTAACGATTTTTTGAAGTTGTTTTACTGTGATTTGGCAGACGTATTCGAGATGGTACGCAATACACCTAAAATATTTACTCAGTCGAAATCTACAGATGGTTTTTTCAAAAGGCTCAAAGTTAACGATACAAGACAGTTTTTAAAAACAATCCTTTCTATATATGAAGGAAGACTTGACGAAAAGGTAACTGAAGCAGAAGCTGTCACTTTGTTTGGTTTTACTCAAAAAGACCTCAAGGCACTTTGGCAGCAAGAGTTGGCCTATTCCCTACCTTGGCAACAAGGAGCAACTTATTTTAGAATCCGCGATATAGAAAATATTGAAAACAAGGTATTCAATCTAAAGCGATACTGCTTAGTTAGAAATATTGACTTTGGTAACCTTAAAGCCGAAATGTCAAAAAGTAATATTGATCCAATTGTTGGTGATTCTTTCTATCAATGTAAGACTCAAGCGATTACCTATATAAAGGAAGGGAAAAGTATCCAGCCAATTAGAACCTTTAAAACTAAAAGGTTGAACAACTGGCCATTTCAACAAATCCAGCCAGCCTAAAACTCTCTATTTAAGTGGGCTAAAAATAATAATAATCGCCCCGACTCCAAACCAGTATCACAATTTATTCCTTTTTATGTTGCAATTCTAATATTCTTGCCGTAGATTATTATTAGATAAATTAAATAAAAACAGTGGGTTGAGAAATAAATCTCACTTTATGAGTCGCAAGACCCCAAGAGATTCAGCTTAAGAGTCCCAAATGGGATTTTAGGATCTCGCCTTAACTGTCCCAGCTCTTTAATCTCAAGGCTGTCTGATCTCAAGTTATGAGTCTTTTGTCAGTCGTTCATTTCTAGATGTAAGTAGAATTTCAATACAATTTAGGTAACGGATGGCGAGATGCAACCCAAGGATATGTTGACCTACTCATCACTAAGCCAGATCAATACACATTAAGTGTCAGAGTTCGTGAACTTGGGAGCACTTGGTCCACTCCCGCTTCATTTGAATTGAACATAAAAGGTATGTGGTACCAGAGCAATCTATTTTATTACTTCGTACTCACATTGGCTGTTTCAGTAGCTCTTTACTTACCAACCCTATATTTAAAAGCTAATTTTACCGTGCATGAAAAACAAGCGTCAGCTTGTCATTTAACTTGAAAGTAGTCCCAGATAAGAGTTCTAAGATCGAGAAAGTGAGTGTGTGAATTTAAGCATAGGTGAGTCACTCTATGCTTAATTGATCTAAAGTAGTATTATCTATTGACTATGATCAGGCTCATAGGCGTTGTGTTGATTCTGCTAATTTAACGACATTTATTAACTCATGCTTTCTAGGTAATTCTTTATCAGTGTAACCATTTTTACCATAGAATCTGATTGTAACGGATTCGTAGTTGGCCTGAGCTATCTTTTTAGCTGCTTCAATACCTATTACACCTGATATAACTTCGACTTTTTGATGTTCTTTAGCTATATCATTATAGCTACCAACCACCCTATCTACTTGCCCAGAAACTTTAGCTACCATTTCTTTACCAATATAGATTTCAGCCGAATCAACAAAAGACCAGCTACCATATAAAGCCTTGAAATAAAGATCGATTGATATTTGGTTATTTACACTTACCCAAGTATATTGAATTGTTCTAGTTTCACTGCCCCCCATAGCTAAAAGGACATTCATATCATTCGCAGATGCTTGTACGCGATCTTTTAATTTATCGTAAGAGCATGATATTGGCTTACAGTTTTGGGTTAAAGCAGCTTCAGGGATCCCACTACCCTGGCTCATTTTTGCATAATCATGGCCTTGTTTCCTAAATAATTGAACTTCTTTGGTTTGGTGTGATCAGATCATAAAATGCCTTAACCCATGCCTTGAAATGAAGAAGAAAATTAGGAATTGGTCACAGTACAATCGTGCTTTAGTTCAACGCGGTAACATCAACATTTGGCTAAGTGATAGTGCCATCTCAAAGTGGCAGAATACTGAAAAGCACGGTGGCCGTGGTCGTTCAAATTACTATTCTGATTTAGCAATTGAAACGTGTTTAACCTTAAGGGCCGTATTCCATTTGCCACTCAGGGCCTTAGAAGGGTTTGTAAATTCCTTACTTACTACGATGGATACCTCGCTGCAATCACCGGGTTATAGCTGTTTATGCAAACGCAGTAAAACACTTGATGTGCAATATAGAAAAAGCGCAGGCAAAGGCTTTATAGATATTGTGGTCGATAGCACGGGCCTTAAAGTGTATGGAAATGGTGAATGGCATACAAGAAAACATCGTGCGACTAAGCGCCGAACTTGGCGAAAATTGCACTTGGCCGTTGATGCGACAAGTCACGATATTGTGGGTGCTGAGCTGTCGATGGTAAATGTGTCAGATGGTGAAGCCCTTGCCGATTTAATCAGGCCACTGCGTAGGAATATAGACAGAGTCACAGGTGATGGAGCATATGACACACGCAGTTGCTATGAGGAGGTCGCAGCAAAAGGTGCGATTATGCGGGTACCGCCAAGAGAGAATGCCCAATACTGGGAAGAAGGACACCCCAGAAACAATGCCATATTTATGATGCACCAAATAGGGTTAACGCAGTGGAAAATGAATTCAGGGTACCATCTTCGTTCACTTGCCGAGACGGCGATGTATCGTTTTAAACAATTAATGGGTGATAAGCTGAAAAGTCGTCAATTCAATAGTCAGCATACTGAAACGATGATTAAAGTGAAGGCAATAAATAAAATGAATGGGCTAGGTATGCCCAAATATCAGCAACAAAGTTAAAACTGAGAAATTGATTGGTAGTTAGCTATTTGATCAACAAGGCCCATAATCATTTGCAACACAACCCATTAGTGAACCCATTAATACAACTGTTAAAATATTATTCTTCATACTCGCTCCTATCTCCATGTTTGAATTTTTCGATTATCGCATAACTATTTAGTATATATGCGACATCAAGCCAATTTAATCGGCGTGTTTATTACTTCCAAGCTATCCTTGCATTGCTTAGAGTTTTTAACCGTCTTATTAGACCTAACTTTACTAATGTATGTAAAGTAATTTCTACATACATTAGCCCTTCACGCGGCCTTGTTTCCTAAATTTTACTATTGTGGGGCCTTGTTTCCTAAATAATTGAACTTCTTTGGTTTGGTGTGATCAGATCATAAAATGCCTTAACCCATGCCTTGAAATGAAGAAGAAAATTAGGAATTGGTCACAGTACAATCGTGCTTTAGTTCAACGCGGTAACATCAATATTTGGCTAAGTGAGAGTGCCATCTCTAAGTGGCAAAATACCGAAAAACACGGTGGCCGTGGTCGTTCAAATTACTATTCTGATTTAGCAATTGAAACCTGTTTAACCTTAAGAGCTGTATTTCACTTGCCGTTAAGAGCTTTATAGGGGTTTGTAAATTCCTTGCTCACTATGATGGATGCCTCATTGCAATCACCGGGTTATAGCTGTTTATGCAAACGCAGTAAAACACTTGATGTGCAATATAGAAAGAGCGCTGGCAAAGGCTTTATAGATATCGTAGTCGATAGCACAGGCCTTAAAGTGTACGGAAATGGTGAATGGCATACGAGAAAACATCGAGCGACTAAGCGTCGAACTTGGCGAAAACTGCACTTGGCCGTAGATGCGACAAGTCACGATATTGTGGGTGCTGAGCTGTCGATGGTCAATGTGTCAGATGGAGAAGCCCTTGCCGATTTAATCAGGCCACTGCGTAGGAATATAGACAGAGTCACAGGTGATGGAGCATATGACACACGCAGTTGCTATGAGGAGGTCGCAGCAAAAAAAGCGATTATGCGGGTACCGCCAAGAGACAATGCCCAATACTGGGAAAAAGGACACCCCAGAAATAATGCCGTATTTATGATGCACCAAATAGGGTTAACGCAGTGGAAAGTGAATTCAGGGTACCACCTTCGTTCACTTGCCGAGACGGCGATGTATCGTTTTAAACAATTAATGGGTGATAAGCTAAAAAGTCGTCAATTTAATAGTCAGCATACTGAAACGATGATTAAAGTGAAGGCAATAAATAAAATGACTGGGCTAGGTATGCCCAAATATCAGCAACAGAGTTAAAGCTGAGAAATTGATTGGTAGTTAGCTATTTGATCAACAAGGCCCCTTCACGCGCGCGTAAGCTCGGTTTCTAATTTATTAGCCACTCCATTTAAATAGAGAAACCCTATGAACGACGTGAATTATATTGTTACCCCAGTTGTTGAACACTTAGAAAACGTAAAGCTGAAATAGCGCTATTATCTCCTTAAGAGTTAGAACAGGCACTAAACACCACTACTGGTTTTTTAAGCCTGAAAGTGTTCAGCCCCCTCATACGAGAGCAGCATGAGTAACGCAGAAGCGATATTGGTACTAACACTAATGGTGAGCACATTACTGTGCTTGCCCTATTTAATGTCTAGAGTTGTTGTGGTTCAATAATTCCGGACACTATTTTAGGTGGTATCATTACCACTCAATCAGAGGTGTCCGATGGCAAAAAAACGCAGAACATTTAGTAAAGAACTCAAGCTTGAAGCTGCACAAACCAAATTGTGATTCAGGATGCTCAAGATGATGCAACAGCCACGCGCACTGGTGAAAACATTGGTCGTCAAATTACTGCATTGATTGTAAATGATATTCAAGAAAATGGTGTTATTATCAAGTCAATTAGGAATGCAGCTTAGGTTAGTATCATAAGGATAGTTATGTTTTCAGGTGCAATGGTTGTACTTTTATTCATGTTTCTCATTTGTGTATTTTACTCAAAGGCAATTGGTAAAAAAATTACAAGTGAGCGTTTTATACAAATCGTGAGTTACTTTCCAATTATTGTCTTCATTTATATTTCATTTTTTTATTTGAGAGTATTTGGAATAGACCTACGTAACCCCAATTTAACTGATTGGGTAAATGTTGCAACATACTTTAACAACGCATTCAGCCCCTTTTTATTGCTAGTTACAATGGTATTACTTTACAAAACATGGGATACGAGTAAAACCGAACTTGAAGAAACAAAAAAAGAATTAAAAATACAAAACACCATATCGAGATACCCTCATCACATCGATATTGTCAGGCATCGATTGAAAACTCTTGAACAGAACCTCAAAATGAACTGCTCTACTCAGCTGGTTGATGATGCATTCGTATACTTTATGTGTCTTATACAAGAGAACAGAGATGCCTTAGATAAATTAAGCAGATTTCAAGTTGATTGGACCTTAGGAAGCGCTCCTCGGCCTGTTCACCCTGACACCCCTATTGAAAAGTACCCAGAAACATTCAAAAAATCATTTAAGTATCAAATAGAATTTGCAATGATGAATTGCTATCAGGATAAAGAAGCCATATTAGAAAAGTTCAGCAATGATGGTGATTTACAATCATGCATTGAGGCAATTGTCAGCTTATTAATAAATCAGCTACTCTTTAAAACTGACCCTCATCTTTACGATGAAGTTCACGCACTTGAGCAGTATAAAATGCTAATTACTGACATCGTAAACGAACAAGATGCAGAACTTCAAAAATTACTCAAGAAAGAGGTAGATTACTATTTCAAACCAAAACTCATCAATGCTTTAGATACTCACTTACGAACACTACAAGAAAATAACGAGCTGCTAGCTATTTATAGGAACTTACATCGCACCGAGTAAATCAAGAATTCACGAAGTACAAAATTGGGGGCGTCACTAGCTAAAAAATCAATGGGCGACTGGCATTCTGATGGAAGCAATTAAACCTAATTTTTCGGTTCGATGCCACCGCTTAACTGTAAAGCGGTGAGCTGCGCAAAGTTGAATTTAAGTTAAACAACGGTGAGTGGTAAATATTGTTGGCGCCTGGCTTTCAATTACAAAACTTAAAATCAATCGCGTATAACACTGTATTAAGAATTGAAAACTAAGGCTGCTATAGTGAAGAACTCAGCGATGCAGTGCGAGCCTGTAATTTAAATTGTGTATCTGCTTATAATTAAGCCAGTAATGGCTGAGGATAAGCAATATGGATAAGAAAGCTCTAGAAGCCTTCGCTCGCGAAGCAGCTAAGTCGATTAAGACTCCTTCTGATCTTGATGACTTTAGGAAAATGTTAACCAAGGTGACGGTTGAGACAGCCTTAAATGCTGAACTTAATGAGCACCTCAGTTACGAAAAAAACTCACCAACTAACGATAGTAACAGTCGAAATGGCTACTCATCTAAACGCCTAATTACAGACGATGGTGAGATCCAGTTAGAAGTCCCTCGTGACCGTGACGCGTCCTTTGAACCCAAGCTTGTTCGTAAACATCAAACCCGATTTCAATCGATGGACGACAAGATCTTAAGCCTATATGCCAAAGGAATGACCACCCGTGAAATCGTCGCAACATTCAAAGAAATGTACGATGCGGATATCTCCGCCAGTCTAATATCTAAAGTTACAGATGCTGTTTTAGAACAAGTGGTTGAGTGGCAATCTCGCCCGCTTGATACGGTCTATCCCATCGTTTATCTCGATTGCATCGTCGTGAAAGTACGCCAGAATAAACAGGTTATCAACAAAGCCATTTATCTCGCACTTGGCGTAAATATGGAAGGTCAGAAAGAACTTCTTGGGATGTGGATGTCCGAAACCGAAGGAGCGAAGTTCTGGCTTAGCGTGCTCACCGAACTTCAAAATCGAGGCGTGAATGATATCCTCATCGCGTGTGTAGATGGCCTGAAGGGCTTTCCTGATGCCATCAACGCTGTTTATCCAAAAACTCAAATTCAGCTCTGTATCGTACACATGGTGCGAAACTCAATGAAATACGTCCCATGGAAAGACTACAAGGCAATTACCGCTGACTTAAAAGAAATCTATCAAGCAACAACGGAAGATGAAGCCCTGTTGGCGTTAGAGCACTTTGGTGATAAATGGGATGAAAAGTACCCTCAAATCAGCCGCTCCTGGACGGCTCATTGGGATAATCTCAATACTCTATTTAGCTACCCTCAAGATATTCGTAAAGCTATCTACACGACAAATGCTATTGAATCTCTGAACAGTGTGATCAGAAAAGCGACCAAGAAACGTAAACTGTTCCCGACAGATGAATCCGCTAGCAAGGTGGTGTACTTAGCGATAATGGATGCTTCCAAGAGGTGGACAATGCCTATTCATAACTGGAAGCAAGCTCTAAACCGTTTTATGATTATGTTTGAAGACCGACTAACTGAATACTTGTAACTAAGAGCAGTTACACAGAATTATTTACAGGGTCTGCAGTGCTTAAGGTGGTCTTAATAACATAAAGCTCTATCAAACTACCCCCTTTTAGAACCAACTCATTGGATATTAATTATAAATTTGATGGCAGCAATTGTGGCTTATCGGCTTTAATGGCCCATAAACTCTGTTCGTTCGTCTTTGCACTCATATGATCCCATTTCAAACTCCCGACAGATCCAAGGCCGATTATCGTAGATTGTACACATAAACGTCTCTCTATCGAGCGCAGAGCACCAACCATCAGCCAAGCGTTTCATCGTTTCTCCGCCCCACTTGTCTACACTTAAATGCTGCGATGGTACTCCAGTATCAGTGATCACCATCACTTCTAAACGACAACAACATGCTTTACAAGTTGCACACGTGACTTCTGGTTCCGAGATATTTTTTATTGATATAGACATGGTTATCTGAATAGGCTTAGAAGTGGTTATTGTACGTTAGTTTAAGCGCTAAATACATTTAACACAGGCTTAATTATTGTGCTTTATGCAAATAGAGCCTATGGCTTTAGCCTTAGAGTCAACCAAAAGTAAGCTTAAGAATAACGCCGTTATAACGCGAGCCTTATTGCTCCATTATCGACCTACTCTTTTGACCATAGGGTGGTCGTCATTTAGCTGTAGTAAATCCCATAAATTACCATATAAATCTTCAAATACAGCTACAGTGCCATAATCCTGCACAGCTGGTGATCGGGTAAACTTAATACCTATCGACACCATTCGATTATAGTCTCGCCAAAAGTCGTCCGTATTTAAGAATAGAAACACCCTGCCACCAGCTTGATCGCCAACAAAGCTTTTTTGCCTTGGTTTTGATGCTTTAGCCAATAACAGCGCTGTGCCTGTTGAATTTGGTGGGGCAACCACCACCCAGCGTTTGTTTTGTTCGACTTGATAGGTATCTTCAACTAACTCGAATTGCAATTTATTGACGTAAAAATCAATGGCGTCGTCATAATCATCTACAACAAGTGCGATATGCATAATATTTTGTTTCACTAAATAATCCTATTTATTCAAAAAATAGTCAGCGAGCCGCTTACTTCAGCTAGCCTGAACCTGATCACTTTACCTATACCGCTTTTGTTTTAACAGTCATAAACTCGCGTTGTGTTACTCACTAGATGTAACTAGACCATATTTGGGCGTATACCACGTGAACGAAAAAACCACTGCTTTGCAACAGTGGTTCCTACTTAACTTTGTCGACACAAATCGCTTTTATACAATAAAAACAATATAGGGTGTTAACTTATTCTTTATCGCTTAAACATGTGCTATTTGGTAATGCTGACGATTGCCTCCAAGCCCCCCACTCATCTGAGCTGTAAGCTTTACTTGGTGACAACCCACCAACCACATACCATGCATTTGTGTATTCAAAACAATCAATGCCATCAATTACAATATTGCCTGCGTCGTTATATAGTTTACTAGAGTCCCAGTAGCCATCTTTAACAGGGAGCGGTGGCGTATGTGGGCCACTCTCAAATGTACATTCGCCAGATTCATTAATCTTAGACGTTATTTGCGCGCTTAGAGAGATATAAGTGTCATCTATTGTTGCTTTTAATAGTTGTAATGCGGTATTTGCCTGTTGGGTGCAATCAGCTACATTATCGCTGGTTTTTAACTGTATAAAAGCGCCATTTATATCAATAGCCACCCTGTTTTTAGCTAACACAAATTCATTTATATCGGCTTGACCTGCTTCATTGCTAGTTACTACTAGGCTAGTTCCTGAATACTCATTGTAAAAATAAACCTGTTTTTTACCGAGCTCATCATAAGGTCCACCTTCACCTAGCTCATAGATAGGTAAATTTACAATGATTTGCTCTAGCACTTTACCAAAGTCAGAACGGTATGAAATGACGCCACTGCTGCTGAGTGTATTGAAGGTCAATTGCGCTGCAGATTTAGCTTTTTCAGTAACAGCCGGTGAGTAGAACCCATAAGCTTCTAGAACATCTAAATAATTGCTAATATCAGACCAGCTAAGATCAGAATCATAGCTGGTTGCAGCGTGTTTAGCAGCCAGCGTCAATGTATTTGTTACATCTGGGATCTGTCTAATATACCGTGCGCCAAAATCATTCTGCTTTTGAAAGCAGGTCCAATCGTCTTCTAAATCTTCTTCTATTGCCACACAATGGTCAAATATCGCTTGTGTTCGTAACACTTGATCTTTCGCTGCATAAGGTCCGCGGTTGTACATAAATGACATTAACATGGATAACGCATCAGCATCATTCGAGCGTTGAATAAATAAGTGCATTGAATCTTGTGAAGAGTCGGAGCCTTGACTCCATGGTAATGAGCCACTGACTATCGCTAAAGCAGAACCGTTATAAAACCCGCTGCTAATAGATGAACCCAAGATATTACGTGCAGGCCCAGAATGCGAACTTAACACCGTCTGCGGCTCTAAGTCTTTATAAGGTAATGGAAATCCACCGCCCACAACCCCCTGAAGCTCTGCCCATGCACTTCCTGGGTACTCGATTTGTAAAACGCCATCATCTTCATCAACCCCAGCAGGTAAGTCTTTGCCTAGTGAGCTTTCTTGAAGACCTTTAGACACAAAATAACTGGGGTTCATTTGTCTTTCGAAATAATCACCAAATCGCTCGCCAGTTGCAAAAGGTTTAGTTAGATCAAAGGTACCGCTCTCCCCTTTTCTCAGTCCATATTGCATTTGTACACGACTAGACGCACTCGCATGAGCAAATGCAATAGCCCAAAGTTTATGCTCTATCATTGTTGCCGATGACGGCTTCCCTTTAACAGACAAATTGATTTCTGATCCGAATTCATTCTTTCAATCAATATTATAAAACTGTCCAGGTTTATTGCAGCCTGCTCTATCGATGTCATACCCTCCATCAGCAGTTTCAATAATCTCGCAATGATAATTGACCGTTACCTTATCCGCTAATGAAATGATGTAATCTGGGTTAGTGCCTCGCTGAGGTAATAATTGCTGATACTGTTCTAGACTAATTGTTTTAATCGCCAATGCATTTGTACTGAGCCCCAATAACGCATAGGCAGCAAAGTGCTTCTTATTAAAGATATCCATTTAGTTCTCACCATGTTTGTTGTTTTAAAGAACCCAATTAAGATAGCGCTGTCATTAGCGACAAACACCACCAACTCGAAATTGAATACAATATACTTTAGTTTGTATTTTAAAACTAACAACCTTCATATTTACCGTGTACGTAAAAAGTCAGAAAAGGTAGGTAGTGAAAAGACTTAAATTATTTCAATAAACAAATCAAATTAACACCAAGTTGGCTCTTATATCTTTTACTCCAAAGCTACCAGTTATGCTTATATATTAGGGCTAGCACCGCTGCAGGTTTTGCCTAAAAATTGTATTACAATCAGGTTTATTGAAGAAATTTTTTATCTGCATTCAGAGACTTCCAATGAAAAACCTCGTAATTCCTTGTTATTACGTAATAGTTTACTAAAGTTTAAGTGTTTAAATCAGGTGTTGGTACTCTATGCAGGCGGACGTTCCTTTTAACAAATACTTCTACTATATAGGCTCTGTTTGCTTTGCTTTTTATGCTGCTTTTCATACAGTCAGAGGAAACCCTTTAATTGCAATAATGTCATCGATTAATTTACTCGCGATATGCTATATTCTTTTTAAGTATAAAAAGAACCAATTAGAAATAAGCCATAACAACATTATAATTTCATTGCTTTCATTATCAGTTCTCATCGCGTGCTATGAGTTGGGCCGCTCAGGCATCATTTATATCTTCCCCCTAGTAGCTGGGTATATTTATTATTACAGCTCACGGACTGCGGTACTTTCGAGTATTACATTATGTGTCCTTGCATTATTCATGTCGTTGAATCACCTGCATTACGAAACAATAATAAGAACCACAGTACCCATCGCCATTACTGTCGTAATTAGCTTTTTATATACTAAAAAGGTTGAACATCACCAAACACAACTACGCCATATAGCCCGCAGTGACCACTTAACAGGCCTATATAACAGACGAAAACTGATTTCATGGCTCAAAAACAAAGAACACACTGTTAGCAATACCACCGGTCACCTACTGTTTTTATGTCTAGGCGTGGACAACTTTAAACACATTAATGATCAATATGGGCACGAATTTGGTGATAATTTATTAAGAAAAATTGCGGTTACGGTAGAGCAACAGCTAGCAGCCATGAACATTACAAATAGAGACACGGTAATATCACGGGTCGCTGGGGATGAGTTTGTTGTGGGTGTATATGGAAGTTTGCCTTACTCTCTGGTTAAGTCAATCAGTACTGAACTGCTAAAAAGCGTCAATAAAATAGAGTGCGTAAACGGGATTTCCCTGAGCGTTGATGCATGTGTTGGTTTAACCGCACGCTCGCGTCCATTCTGTTATGAACAAGTTATTAAAGAGGCGCATATCGCGATGTATGAAGCCAAAAAAGTGTCTAAAAATCAGATGCGCTTTTACTCATCGAAACTCGCAAAAAAAGTAAAAGAAAAACTCAACATAGTAGAGCTATTAAAAAGTGCACTCGTCAATGACGAGTTCTACTTGGTATTTATGCCTGTTTACGGCCCTACAGGTCATCGGATAACCGGCGCAGAAGCACTGATCAGAACTCATAACGATGCGTTATCAACCTATACTCCTGATGTTTATATCCCCGTAGCGGAAGAGCATGGGTTAATACATCAACTAGACGAAATGGTGATAAGAAAAGCATTCAAAACACTCAAACATAGCTCGTTAAACCAATTAGACACATTTTCATTAGCGATTAATATTTCATCACAGCAACTTAAGAATAAACACTTCCCTAAAATGGCTAACACCATGGCGCTTGAAGAGGAAATAGATCCTAATCAAATAGAGTTTGAGTTAACCGAAACAGCCCTTGTTGATTTTGACCAAACATCGATTGATATCATAAAACAAACAAAAACATATGGGTTTCGAGTGGCACTCGACGATTTTGGGACAGGTTACACCGCTTTTAGTCAATTACAGAACTTCCCGGTGGATACGTTAAAAATAGATCGTTCATTCACCTCTAACATTGATGGTAAAAACATTGATCAAGGTAAGATGGTTGATGTCATCCTTTCTTTGGCTCACCTATACAACCTAAACGTTGTTGCTGAAGGTGTAGAAAATTCAGAACAGTTAGACTATTTAAAACATCGCCATTGTGACTCTTATCAGGGCTATTATTTGTCAAAACCGATATCATGGCACGAAATGCTAGCACTAATTAATCATGAATCTACGTAAATAGACGTTACCTAGGTAATTAATGAATATAAAGTTTTTTTCGGATCTATCCTTATGTTGTAAAGAACAGCCTATTTTGATTAATAGGTATCCTAAGTATGCCGCATTCATTTTCTTCACAACAGCCCTGCTGATCAGTTACTTCCCATTTAAATATGCCTTTGCATCGCAATGGGGGTTATCTATTTCAGTATTACTCATAATTACAGTATTGGCACTTAATGCCGTTAAGCTAATGACTTCCCCTCTAACGATACTCAACAGCATTTTTATTGCTGTGATCGTTGGTGGTATGTTGACTTATCTTTCATTTAGTTCGCCATTAGCCGCAGGGATCTGGACATCTGCTTTTCTCGTCTCACTTTATTTGTTGTTCCCGTTTAAAATTGCCTGCTTAGTAGCTCTTTTTTATTAGTTTATCTTGTCTTACTCGACGGCCGTTCAGCTTACATTTGACATTGCTTTACGAACCATGCATTGTACTCATGCTGACCACCATCATCGTTAAAATCTATAACGATGCTATAAATACCGCTGAAGGTTTAGCAACCACCGATGTGTTAACCGGTGCACTCAATAGGAGAACAATGCTCGAAGTACTTAATAAAGAACATGAGCGAGTAATCCGTTACAAACAACAATGTAGCGTGGTCATGATTGACCTGGATAACTTTAAAACAATTAACGATACCTATGGGCATGCTTCAGGGGATGAGCTACTTGTCCAATTTGTAAATTTAATCCAAGATTCTATTAGAAAAAACGATTCTTTATTTAGGCTTGGAGGAGACGAGTTTATGCTTGTACTTCCTTGTTTGAACATTGCAGATGCTTATGCCTTTGTCGCTCGGTTACAAAAATTGGTTCCTCAGGTAGTAAATTACAAATCTGTTGAGCTTGGAATGAGTTTTGGTGTGTGTGAAATGCAAGAAGATGAAACCCTCAATGAGCTCATTCATAATGCCGATACGGCACTTTATCAAAACAAACTCGCCCGCAAAGCGCGTACTCAACTATAATTATGTATGCATTAATAAAATAAAAGCAATTGATTCGATAGGAGTATGCAACATGCGTAACATGAGGTTAATTGATACCTTAACGGTCCGTTTTTGAAAATCTCACATCTTTTTTGTATCGTAGCTTTGTTTGCATCGTTATGTGTCTACGCAAAGGCTAACGACGTTGAGCGTATATTAGATGAAGCTGAAGATTACCTAATTGTTAAACCATCTCGCTCACTCACGTTACTAAACAACATATCAGATTTATCATCAAACACTGATAACATCATAATGAGATGGCATATTTTAGCCCTTCGTGCATCTGTTTCTACAAACCAATTAGGCAATATGGAACACTCAATTAAGCAATTACTTATCTATAAACACTCCCGTTACTTTAAAGATAATCTCGTTACGATTTATAGCGCAATTGGAATATGGCTAAGACGCTCAGGGTACCCACATTACGCAAATATCAGCCTACATTGTGCTCTCACTTTTGCAAAGAACCCAAGGCATCGCTTAGCATTACTCAATAGTAAAGCCCTTGTGGCACGCGATTTAAAACAATACAAACATGCCCAATCTCTTTATGCTCAAGCAACACTTATAGCCAGTAAGCATAATAATAGAATTAAGCTTGCCACGATTGATAACAATTTAGGGGCGATTGCATTAGACAAAAAGCAATACAACTTAGCTGAAAAGTACTTTAAAAGTGCCCTAACTGGGCATCAAAATGAGGATAACCGTTCTGGGCACATCACCGCGGGATTAAACTTACTTTTCCTTTATTCATTACAAAATAAAACTTTTGACTACCACCGATTATATGATCCTATCTCATCCTTAACCAATGCATTTCCTAGTAGCGCAAAACGCGCATTATTGTTTTGGATACATACAACATACAATGCTAAGGGGGGCATTGTTACTGATAATCGCCTTCATAAGCGGTTAAAAAATGAGTTTGATCAGTTGGAAAGTCGCCGCGTTAAACAGCTCGTAAAAGTGTATCTAGCAGACCAACTCAATGTTGCTGTGAGTCTTCCTACAAAGTCGAAACCGCGAACAATCAACCTAAATAACATTAAAAGTATGCCCTTTTGTAATTGGAAAAACGCAAAACCTTAATAAATTAAGCGTTAAGGGCATACTTTTGATTACATGATTAGTTTGATGAGTTGTTTACTTTACTCAGATTGATTAAGTCAATAATTCCGATAACACAATATTATTGTTATTATCTCGGCTTCCTCTGATGATTTCATCGTTGTTAAACGTCACACCAGATTTAAGCAAGCGGTCATACAAAACTACATTTACGGTTGCGGCTAAGTTCATACAACCTTGTGTTGGCACATAGATCACGTCCTGACACATTTTTAACGACTCTTTCGTTAACGACCCATCTTCAGGACCAAACATATAGAATGCACTTTTAGGGTGAACGTATTCAGTCAATGGTTTTGCACCCTCAATCAATTCAATTGCGACGGGCGTCGCCCCTAATGGGATCATAGACTCTAAAGTGTCTGCACCAATCAGTGGAATATTCTGATAAACCTTTTTAGTGTCAGTAGCAAATTTACGCGCATTATCAAAGCGTTTTCCGGTGTAAAAGACAGAGTTAACTCCGTAGCAACCCGCAGCTCTCATTACCGCCCCAACATTACTTGGACTTTTCGGGTTAGTTAACCCTATACATGCAAACCCATTATCGAACATATATGCCTCTATTGCTTTGGTTTCTAGGCCAATTCTATCATTCAACCTAATGCAAGTATTTCACCCACATTAAAATATGCGCAAATTTACACTAATTTCCCCAATAGGTCGATAAGTATAGCCTTATCAATAAAGGCCCTGTCTGTGCTATGATCTTCTTATCAAAGATATAAAATGTACATATTAAAGATGAATTTAGACTTATTTTGGCAAATCATTACCACTGATGTTGAAATTGAAGATAAAAATAACCACCTAAAGTCACTATTAGAGAGCCTCTCTAACGACGATATTAAAGCGTTTGATACGCACTACAACGTACAACTCAGGCGCTTATGGCACTGGGATATTTGGGGCGCAGCATATGTAACATGTGGCTGTAATACAGAGTATGACTTTTTAGACTTTTGCAACTGGCTCCTAACTCAAGGCCCAGACGTGGTCGAGCGTATTATCACTAACCCCGATTCACTTAGTTCATTAGCAAAAATGCCATTAAAAGATGCGTTACCCTATCCATACTGCGATGAGTTAGATTTAGTGGCAGGCTTATTATACGAAGAAAAAACCAACGAAGAGCTGCCTTACCACAACGTAGTTAACTTTGCGCCACAAGGTAAAAAGTTTAAAAGCAAACCTAAGTTACTACAAAAAGAGTATCCAAACCTTTTTGATAAGCATTGGAAAAAATAACTAGTCACTCGATTAAAGCCGCTCGCTCTGCATGCACATAGCTTGTAGAGCGTTCGAGACTTACTCTTTTATTGGCAATTTACTCTAAGTTTTTGCATTCTTTGCTTATCGTCGAAAACGGAACGAATAAGCCGAGCTGTAGGCTTCTCAATCCATCTAAAAGATAAATAAGCAACACAGACGCTTGAACTCAAGAATAAAATCAACTTAAGTACAATTGGCATGTCAAATGTACTAATAAACTGAATTATTGGCATATGCAGTAGATATAAAGAGTATGAAATCCTCCCTAGAAAATCACCTACACGATTAGCCAATAGCCTATTATCATCAGGAACTAAGTAGATAACGCTAATAAACACTGCCGCCATAACTAATAACACTTCATAACTTAACCACATTCGCATTTTTGCGTCTGAAGTAATAGGGCTAAAGTGGGGGTACATTAAAGGGATAAGCAAAAGTGGAGCAATGAATATGTTTTTTCGCAAATACGGTGGCACATTTGCCGACTTATAATGCATCCCAATCAAAACACCCACTAAAAAATAAGGCAAACTTCTCACAATATGGAAAAAGTTGTAGGGAATACCGTCAAAATCACCATGTATACGCGGAAAGTTAGAGAAAAACAGCACTATCAGTACTACCGTTACAATCACATAAATATAACCAGACCGCCAGCTCGCAATTTTCCATAGTCCAATAAAAATAACATAAAACTGTATTTCGGGTGCGATGGTCCATAAAACACTTTCACCATAAATAAACAATAAATGTGCAATTAAACTTTGCACCTCTGTTATTTCATATAGTCCCGTATGTCCAAAATAATACATCGAATAGGAGCAGGCAACTACTAACACATAGAGCGGCACAACCCTAGCCGTTCGTGAAATGACATAACGTTTTATATTCTCTTTATTTGCCTTTTTGTCAAAATAAAGGTGAGACATCAAGAAGCCACTTAGTAAAAAAAACAACATCACGCCATATTGTCCAGCTCGCCCCCCTAATGCGCCATCAAGCCACCCGGTTACATCGCTAAAGTGAGTAATAAGTACAATACTCGCGGCTATTGCCCGCAACGTATTAAGCTTACGAATATCCATAAAACAACCCATTCTTATCTGATTCATTCCAAATTCATGCCGAAATTATCTCCATACCAGATAGCAGTGCACATAAATTTGGGGCTCGTTATGGTAACAGCTTAAGTGTAAGGCTGGTATATTTTACCCTATATAAATCATAAGCATATAGTTGAAGGTAGCTACAACAGGGGAGTTAACTTATAACCTCAGTCGTGAATAAAGCTAAATCGTTTTAATTAGCAGGGTATCGTTTAGGAGATAGGTTATCTAGCTAGATATGATGTTACTTTTAGCGATATCACAACACTAATAAATTTTTTACTTATAAGCCGAGTCGTCAAGCACTTTATAGTTATGATTAAAGCACCTAAAGTTAACTACAAAGCGGTCAAAAGAGGAAAGTACTTTTATAATAAAGCTGGAGATACTTAGTCTTAAATGAAGGCTCTAAAAACTTGCCAACCCTTCTTGCCAAGAGCCTTTAATTCATAAGGAGAGTTAATTCACTCTCCATAAGCGATGTATTTAACTACGTGTTATCGCTAATAATGCGTTACCACTCTCTCCATCGTGACATCTTCTATCGCCACTGTCACGATTCTCAATAACTAAAGTATACTTGGTCTGATTTTGTTCACTCTCACGAATAGCATTAAGCACAGGACCAAGCAAATAGCTTTGCTCCGGATAAATAATGACAGGTTCGTTCTGAAAATTACTTAAACTTCTATTGTACTTTACTTCGAATGCATTATTTCCAACTGAGTAAACCGACTGAACATAACCAGTACACGTGAAGATAACCGCATGTGATTGCGCTGCAAAAATCAACGCACTTGCCGCAACAGCTCTAATATATCCTTTCATTTGTTTTCCTTAATGTATATTAATCCAGTACCGTATTTAGTACTGAATTAATATAAATACAGAGTATTAAGGTTTTATAAATAATACGTGACAGATTAATTATCTAATTAGCTAAAATTATTTTTAGCATGCGACGTAATGGCTCAGCGGCACCCCATAATAGTTGGTCGCCCACCGTAAACGCACTGATGTATTCTGGGCCCATCGTTAGCTTTCGTATACGGCCTACGGGTATATCGAGCGTGCCCGTAACATTTACTGGCGTTAACTCCTCCGCAGTTTGTTGACGATCATTTGGTATCACTTTAACCCAGTCATTATGAGAGGCTAATATACGCTCAATTTCATCTACAGGTAAATTAGCTTTGAGTTTTATGGTCATTGCTTGTGAATGACAACGCATTGCACCAATACGCACACATAAGCCATCGATAGGAATAGGAGACTTAGATGAGCCAAGAATTTTATTTGCCTCAACTTGAGCTTTCCACTCCTCTTTCGATTGGCCACTTGGCATGGGTACGTCAATCCAAGGGATCAAGCTACCAGCTAACGGCACCCCAAACTGATCTTTAGGCAAATCATCCGCTTTAATCTTATTGGCAACAATTTTATCTATCTCTAAAATAGCCGAAGATGGATTAGCTAACTGTTGTGCAACCGAGCTATGGATTTCACCCATTTGTGTGATCAGTTCACGCATATTGCGTGCCCCAGCGCCAGATGCAGCCTGATATGTCATAGGGCTAACCCATTCAATAAGGTCTTGCTCGAACAGTCCACCGAGCGCTATCAGCATCAGAGACACAGTACAGTTACCGCCTACAAATGTCTTAACACCTTGCTCTAGGCCTTGTTGAATAACATCCTTATTAACCGGATCTAGTGCGATAATACTGTCGTCAGCCATTCTAAGCGCTGATGCTGCGTCTACCCAATAACCTTGCCAGCCTGTTTCACGCAATGTTGGATAGACCGATTTAGTATAGTCTCCACCTTGGCATGAAATAATAATGTCCATCTGTGATAAAGCACTCACATCAGTCGCATTTAGCAATGGTTTTGGTTCACAAGCAAAATCTGGCCCTAACTGACCTGCTTGAGAGGTAGTGAAAAAATGTGCATCTATATTATTAAAATCACCCTCAGCTTGCATTCTGTCCATTAATACAGAACCAACCATGCCACGCCAACCAACGAGTCCCACTTTATTCATATTCTTTACCTTTATGTAATTAATTTAGAGTCATTGCGTGAGTCTAGACGTCTAAAAGTATCAAATTACGAAGAGGACTTCTAGCGTTTCTTTAATGCATAAAAGTTATTTCATATAAGAACGCAAGCAACGCAATCATGGAGCTGTTTGACTAATTAGAAGGTAAAGGTAAAAAAGCGTAATGATGAAGCTTACACATTGAATTTATTAATTATAAATAACATCAAACAAGGCACAAGTAGCACTAAATAAAAAACCCCGCAAAGCGGGGTTTGGATACAACATGTAAAGGTTGTCCCAATCAAGCGCCAGTAGCGCAAAAAAAGAACTCGGGTCTCATTACTTGGTAGAAGTTATTATTATATCCAAGCGATTTGTACATCTTAAGTTAACAAGATGACAATGACATTAAGCATATGAACTTAATGTTTATTTTTAATGTGACGTACTATACAAAAGAAGGTTGTACTAGTCCATTTAAAATATGAATTTAATTTAAAAATATAGGGATTTTTGATTAGGGTCAAAAAAGCCGAGTATGAGACTCGGCTTTTTAACCTTTCTACCGTTAAGATTTAAAACTCGTAACTGTAGCTTACACTCAAGGCTGTACCTGACTCTTTATTTCGCACAGCATAACCAGATTGTGTTACTTCTTGATTTTCACCTAGTAAGTTCTTAACTTTAAACTTCACTTTAGAGTTAAAATCAGGATACCAAGTATAAACCATATCAAGAGAATGGAACGGCTCCTCAAACGCATCTTCGCGACCACCAATACCTGACGCCAAAATTCGCTCACCAAACACATTGTAAACTAGAGAACCACTATGTTGGCCATCGGCCGAGTCATAGTTCAATTGTAAATTAACAACATATTTTGAGTGACCCGTCATTCGTTTGGTTGTGTTGCTTAGGTTACCTGCAAACGCAGGGTCAATTGAGACTTCGGAGTCACTTAATGTAATGTTACCAGCCGTAAATAAGCCACTGGTGACATACGATAAATCATGCATCCACTCGGCTTCAATACCGTAAACTTCACCCTCATCACCATTCACAAATGTCGCAGTATAATCCTCGTCACCCACTTTTAAAATTGTTTCAATAGGCGCTGTTATATCTTTGTAGAATGCTGCAACAGAGAAATTGTCCCCGTTATCCATATAATACTCAAAGCGCGCATCATAGTTCTTCAAATCACTGCTTTTTAAGCCAGCAACACCGAACGTTTTAATATCTGTTAGCGGGTCAAAATACGCAACAGCAACTAATTCCCTCAAATCTGGACGAACTACGGTTTCCCCATAACCAAATCGAATTTGATAGTTATCATCGGCCAAATACGTTAACGATAGCGCACTGAAGAAATCATCGTCATTAACTGTGCCCGCTTCTATTTTATCAGCGTCGTAAAATATACCCTGAGTTATTCGGTCAAAAATCAGACTTGAGGTACCAATAGACACTTGTTTAAAGTCTTCATAACGAATACCGCCACTCACACGCCAGATATTGTCAAAGAATACATCAAATTCTAAATAGCCAGCATCTATTTTTTGCGCCGCAATGTAATCATCAGCACTTGGTGCTGTTGGTTCGTTAAAGCTCAATAAAAAGTCATTGTTACCAACAAATTCGTCGTTAAGGTAATCGGTTAAGCCAAGCAATCCATCCTCAGAGTTTATCGGAATTGATATACCAGTCTCATTATTCACGACAAAACTTGAGGTGTTATAAACCCGAGCCCTGTCTGTAAAGTCATATCCTGCTTTTAACGTAACTTCTGTTTTACTAAACGTCAGTGGTAGCGTTACATTACCACTGTAAGACTTCACATAGTCTTCCATATCCGTAAAATTGTAAGTAACACGATTATCATCACCAGTTACAATCGAGCCTTCGTATTGGCCCGCTTCGTTATAACTGTCAATGAACTTGTAATCAACATTTGTCGGAATATCTGTCTCAGCTGTGGACTCAGTGTACTGCCAGTCAAAGCCAATACCACCAAGATCTAAAAATGTATGTTGACCAATTACTTGATCAATATCGAGTGTTCGCTCTTCATAATTAAACTTGTGTTGCCTTTGTGCCTCGCCTGTGCCAAAAACGGTTCTAACAGTACTGCCGTTAGGGCTTTCAAGCACGGCAAGCTCAAGTTCATCTTCATTATCTTCGAGGTAAATCTTCGAATAGGTAATGCTGTGCTGATCTAATTTATAGCCGATATTAAACACGCCATTAATGCGCTCATTTTCTGTCGTCACTTTGGAGTTTTTAACGCTAACATAACAAGAGTTAGAGGCATTTTCGGCACTATTTAATGACGAACTACAGCCATCTTGTAAAGAGTCGTCGACTACCGCAGTTCTGCGGTCACTGTAGTTCCAATCCTTATCATAGGACGCGGCTAACATCGCGCCGATTGTGCCACCAAAATACGGTTCTTCAAAGCTGTCACCAATATTTGCTTTTATATCGTAGTTAGGCGACAAGGACTCTTCTTTTACTGTAATGTCTCGTGGCAACGACAGTAACAAGGCTTTATTTACTTGAGTAGCTTGATCAGCACGCGTTTGCGTATCTGTTCCAGTTAACATATCTTTATCTACGATCGCGCCTAAGCTAAAATCGCCACGATATCGAACAACCCCCTGCTGCAATGATTCAGGAATACCGCCCTCACCCCTGTCATAGGTAAAGCCGTCAGTTGCATTAGAGTTTTGACCTACACCAATTTCAATACCTGCTGTAAATTCAGTAGGAACAGATTTAGTTCTTATATCTATGTTACCGCCACCAAATGCTGCAGGCATAGATGGAGAATATGCCTTTTGTACCGCTAAACTTTCGATGATACTGGAAGGGAAAATATCGAGTGGTACAACATTACGGGTCAAATCAGGGCTCGGAACCGATGCACCATTAAGTCTTGCACTTGAGTATCGTTCACCCAAACCACGTACATACACGAACTTGCCGTCTACGAGCGTCAAACCTGTTACACGACGAAGTGCTGATGCAACATCGCTGTCGCCAGTTCGAGATAACTGCTCTGCGCCCATAATGTCGGCAACGAACGCTTGATTTTTACGCTCTTCAATTACCGCCGCCGCACTGCCTTGCAAGCGATTACCAACAGCGACAACCTCTTCAATAGTTTGATCTTCTACTGCGAAAGTTGGCACTGACACACCGACCATAAGCGTAGTACTTACAGCAAGCGCTATTTTTTTTAGTTTAATGTGTTTATTCATTTTCATTCCTGCCAAAAATCATAAAAAAGGCGCAACGACTGCGCCTACTTTTTTGATAACAACCTAATTTTTACAATTAGTCGTTGTTAGCAGCCGTTACTGCTTTTTGAACCCACTTATACCAATCGCTTGATGTATCAGCGCTAGATACTGCACCGATATAGTTAACAGGCGTAAAGAAGCTATCATTTAACGTACTCAAGTCGTTCGCTTGCACTGTAATTGCAGTAGATGCAGCGTTTGTAGAAAAACCATCTGCTGCTAACACATCTTGTACGCCATCAAGTACTAAGCTAGACCCTGCATTTTTGAACCACTCTTCTTTCACTTCACCATTTGGTAGTGGGTCAGAGCCAGACTTAAAGTTACTTACACAAGCCATAACCGAGTTATGAAAGTTCAAAGTATCAGCTTCGGCGTTAGCAGCTGCATCTGAGTCTTTAAACTCTATACAATCAGTACCATTAGCGCCTTCAGATTTAACAAACAAAGCATTGTAATATTGGCTCTTAATCGCATCATCAAATTTAGCAGCTTGCGAAGGATCATTGTCTCGGATTGACTTACCGTCTGTGGTTACAACCGTTACATTGGCAATGTTTGGGTTAGAAGCTGGTACTTCACTGTAGTCATCGCCGCCATTCTTCTCACCATCAGTCTCAAAACCATTGTTACCCATAAAGCCTTCCGTACCTGCTGGGATTAGCGCTGGATTGCCGTCTTCATCTTGGTATGTTACGTCTTTCTTAGTTTTGATTGTGCCGTGCTGGACATAAATAAACTGGGCTTTACCTTGCCAACCTGCATCAATGTCAATCGCATCATCTTGTGTGTCAGTAACAACAATATTTTTGATTGTTGATGCGCCACCAAAAAACTCTATACCATCATCAAAACCCTGATGAACGTGAATATATTCGAAGCTTGAACCAGAACCAACAGCATTAAGTGTTAATGAGTTTAAGTCATCTCCCGGGCCACCATCACGAGGACCTGAACCTGCATACCAAATGTTAGCGTATTTAATATGGCCACTACCATCTGTATTGTCAGAACCACCGAAATGGCTAGAGATACCCTCGGCATCTGCATTACACGTATTTTCAGCGCGCTGTGCATTCGTACATTGGTTTGTTAAGCCTTTACCATTAATAATAATACCGCCCCAATCTGCAAACTGTGGTCCAATGTTCGCCAAATCAAATGCTTCAATGGTATTTGCTGACGTAAATGAGATAGGCTTTTCCATTGTACCAATCGCATCAATCTTCGCACCACGTGCAATACGAATAATCGCTTCGCCTGATGTAAACGCAAGGGTTGCACCTGCTTCAACTTTTAATGTAGGACCAGTATCTGGAACCGTACAGCCTGTTGTTGTGTTACAGTTTTTACCAATTTGTAATGCACCTTTAAATACGTGCGCGCCGTCATTTTCTAGGTCTGCAAAAGTAACGTCAGATTCAATCTCTAAGTTTTTGCCGGCAAAGTCTGTTCCATACACACAATGCGGTGCTTGGAAAGTACCTTGTACTTCAGTGCCAGAGACTGTGCGAGATGTACACGGATTAGTAGGTGTAACAGGGTCAGTAGGATCTGGAGTTGTTGGAGTGTCGCCTGTGTTCGTGTTGTTTGTTGTATTGTTTGAGTTATTAACACTTGTGTCATTCACTGTCGGTGTTACTTCAATATCACCACCACAACCAGTAAGTGCCATTGCTGCCACAATTGCTGATACTTTAAAAACGTTTTGTAATTCCATTGCTAACTCCAATATTAGAAATATAAATTTATTATTTGTGTGTTTAAATCTGATGCGGCTAAGTTAGATTAAATAAATGACAATCAGGTTACAAAAATAAAGTGTCATTAAAAGTTAATAAACATTAATTTAAAGTTATATATCAATTAAATAGTGAAAACGAAAAAAGCCACGCGAAGGTGGCTTTGGTGTTGCGATTATAAATTTACAGTAAAGCTTGCTTTAATGTATCAGCATGCAGCTTTTCTTTTTTGACATACTTGATCCATTGTTTTGCGAGTCTCGATGACTTTTTATGCTTTTCTGCTTGCTCGAAAGCCAGTATAGATGCATCAAAATTAGTCAGATTATACTGGGCCATTCCCAAAGCGACATAAGCATTTGCCTCAAATGTTAGATCTCCTTTGTCTAAAGCACTTCGCGCTGCATCGGCGGCTTCATCGTATTGCTCTAGGTTTATGTACACTTCGGCTAAACGCTGATCAAAGTTTCCATGCTCTGATTGGTCGCTGGCTTTTTCAAAATACGGTATTGCACGTTCTTCCTCTCGAGCTTGCACGAATGCCTCTGCAATAAACGAGTTATTTTTAGCATTATTTTCGACAACTTGAGACTTTTGACCTCGTTGTAACACCTTTGCAGCTTTGTACGTCAACCCATTGAACATATAAACTTGTGCCAACTGCATATGTTCTGATCGAGACCTCACAAACCCTTGCTGATCGGCTGCTTCAAATATCGCTAATTGTTTCTGCTCTTCTCCTGTTTCCCCATACATACCTGCAAGTTGGATCCAGTAATTTGGTTTATTGTATAAATTAACCATTTTTTCAAGTACTAATACTACTTCAGCAGGTTGATTTAATGAGTAATGTAGAGCTCTTTGTAAAACCAGCCAGTTCTCTTTTGGTATATCGCCCTTGGATTCAGAAATTGAAATCACAGAGTTAATATACCCTAATGCTTTCTTATACTCTTTTAACTGATAATGAACTTGCCCTCTGAGAGTATAATATGACTCAGGGATTGGCTTATTATTTATTTTATCCCATGAGTCTAAATACTGACTGACTTTATTGTAGTCAGCGTTAGCCATCGCTAATTGTGCAAGACTAAAGGTAGTCGATAAGCGAAGTGATTCTGGGATCCCCTCTTCCGCTACCACCAATTCAAATGATTCAATCGCTTCAGCTAAGTTATTTTCGTTATAATAAATAAATCCATAAAAATTATACATCATGGCTATTTCATACGAGTTCATACTAGAAGCTCTGTCTTTTATACTATCTAGTGCTTCAAGCCCAGCTTGTACATCTCCATCATCAGCTAACTTTTGAGCACGAGCGAGCTGACTATATACCTTTTCTCTTAGCGCTGGGACACGCTTCGTTTTGGTTTCTGCATAAGCCACACCAATATCACTAATCGGTGTGATGGATAGCATAGTGGGTCCAATAACACCTGACATAACTAGGGCACTGAACAGCGCTAATTTTTTAAAATTCTTCATAATCGCATCCTCACTTCAAACACATTAACCACTGATTTGGAATGATATTTTATTCTGTACACCCGCCACTTCCACAGCCTCACCATTGACGACCCGCGGTTTGTACTTAAACTTCAAAGCAGCGTCTAGGGCAGCTCGGTCAAAAATAGACTCCGGCTCTGCATTAATAACTTTAGGCGCTCGAACAGTGCCGTTTTTAGTCACTATAAACTCTACAATCACATATCCTTCAATACCCCGAGATAAAGCACGACGAGGATAAACAGGTGCAACTTTAACAATCGGTAAATATTCGCCATCGCTCGATTCTAGTGCAAGCCCCCCAGCCAGATTTACATCAGCCTCTACATTTGCACTGAAATCAAAGTCTGCACCCGCAGCATCGAGATTAGTACTTTGCATTTGCGGCGCGTCCATCGGTGGTGGCGGCTCTTTTGGTGTAGGTGGTTTTTGTGGCTTTCGCTCTTTCTTTTGTACCGTCTCTTCTTTTTTCAAACGAACAAAATCAAGTACATTTCCTTTGACAGGTTCAGTCATTGCCCCTTCCCCGCCTTGGATAAGCGCTTGCATACCCAAGAACAAAAAGAAAGTAACAACACCTGCAACGACAAGTGCTATTAAATAACGCATGGCTTATGATTCCTGTGCTGCAATTGACACATCGAAGGCACCCGCTGCACGAGATGCATCCATCACTTTTATCAGCATTTCAGTTGTCGCTTTTTTATCAGCCTGAATTACAACACTGCCTTGTGGGTTTTCTGCCTTTAAACGTTCAATGTTGGCTTGTACAGCGCGCACATCAATTTGACGCTTGTTGATCCAAATTTCACCTTTATCAGAAATCGCTACCAATATATTTGCTCGCTGCTTTTTTACCGCCGTTGCCGCTTCAGGGCGATTCACGTCTATTCCTGCTTCTTTGACAAATGATGCTGTCACAATGAAGAAAATAAGCATGATAAACACCACGTCTAACATGGGTGTCATATTTATTTCTTCAGCTTCTTCTTCTTGAAATACTTTTGCTAATGGGGCTCTCATAACTTTCTCCTTTACTTGACCAATTAATGGTCAAGTAACATTTTATCTTCTAGTAACTCAACTTCGCGCTTCGCTTTGCGCTGAAGATAAGTTGATGCGAATACACCTGATAATGCGCCGACCATACCGGCCATCGTTGGGATTGTGGCTTTTGAAACGCCTGAAGCCATTGAACGCGCACTACCACTTCCCGTGATTGCCATCACATCAAATACTTCAATCATCCCGGTCACCGTACCTAACAATCCAAGCAAGGGGCACAATGCAACCATTACATTAATGTAGGGTAAGTTTGCATTAAGCCTAATACCTACCCGTGAAATTTGTGCTTGGCGGATCTGCTCAGCATTCCAACTATTGCGTTCTTGTCGGTTTACCCATCCTGCTAAGACATCTTTTTTGTATGTCCTATACCGCCCGAACAAGAACATGAATCGCTCTAAAATCAACAGCCACATAGCGAAGATAATTAGACCGATGATCAGGAGAACCTGACCACCTGTATCTAAGAACTCTCTGAGCGTATTGATTGCTTCAATCAATAGCACCACGATTACGCTCCTTTTTCGCTACGCTCTGCAATGATCCCAGCGCTTTGTTCTTGAAGGATTAATAATAGGTTTCTTGAACGCGTATTGAGTAAGGTATATAAGAATACTGTTGGAATGGCTACAACCAAGCCTAATACCGTTGTAACAAGTGCCTGTGAAATACCACCAGCCATTAACTTCGGATCACCCGTACCAAATAAGGTAATAGCTTGGAATGTATTGATCATACCTGTCACTGTACCCAATAGGCCGAGTAACGGCGCAACGACGGAGATTATTTTAATTAGCGTTAAGTTACGCGTAATTTTTGGCATTTCACGTAATATCGCTTCGCTCAACTTAAGCTCTAAAGTGTCGTACGCGACGTTTGGATATTGCTCTTTAACTTTCATTACGCGCCCTAGTGGATTGTCTTCACGAGCCACATCATCTTTAAGCTGGCGGCGTATTTTTGCGCCCATGATCATTAATGAAAAGAATCGCTCTAACGCAATAAGTAGTGCTAATACACCTACGCCGAGAATAACGTACCCTACCGCACCACCTTGATGTACTTGTTCTTCAGTATTTGGCGCTTGAACAAGTAACCCTAAAATTGAGCCACCGGTTGGGTCAAGTGCAAACGCAGCTGTACCCGCCGTTGTTGCTTGTAAATGTGCTGCAGTTTCAGTGAATCGTGATGAAGGCTGCCGAGTTAACTCAGACGTTGTATTAGTCACTGGGTTATACGTTAAATATTTACCATCAGCGATTAAGTTAAAGGCACCAACTCTTACAACCTCTTTAGTTACTTTACTGCCACCAGCAACGATAACTTCGCTGTTATAACGTGACACTTTACCCTGCTCGGTCATTTCACGTTGTAACTCGTACCACACCTTTTCAATGTCTTCTATAGACGCTAAACGAGATGATGAGCCCATCTTCTTCGCCATTTCATCCATAAATGCGCTTCTGCCTGGGATTTGTGCAGAAACAACTGACGTTTGGAATTTATTACTAGAGTCGCCCGCCACTTGTTGCAATACGCCGAACAGCTCTTTTAATGAACCCATACGCTTAGATAACGTATCAGTTAAGTTTTGTAACTGAATTTCATTGCCTTCAAAAGAGGTTTCTAGTCGCTCTGAACGACTCAGCTCGCCATTGCGTTTATTTGTCAGCGCATTTAACATCGCGACTTGCTGATCTTGTTTATTACGAAAATCAGCTTCACGTGCTTTGTTTTGTTCAGTTTGAACCGCTTGACCTTGCTCGAGTGTTTTTAGCAACGCATCTAGATTAATGGCTTCTTCTGCAAATGCAGTCGTTGATAGTGTCAATGTGGCTGCCAAGATTGCTTTTTGGCTAAATTGCTTTAAAAATTTCATCTTGGACCTCTTATTTAGATGCGTGGACAGGGAGAGTAAGCATATCTGGGGCAAGTTGTTTACGAGCTATTCTTAACCCCTTGTTGATCTGGCTGATCGCCGTGTCATCAACCGCAACAAACTTTTGTGCTTGTTGGTTCCAACTGCCTGCATGACTGCCATCTTTTGTCACATAAAGCAGCTCTAACCGACCAATTCGCAAAAAGTCGACTTCACGCTCTTGTCCATCTACATCTAATAAGCTGGTATAAGCTTCAATGGTGCGTCCGTAATCCACTTCTACTTGGTACGCTTCAACGACACGGCGGAACTTTTCACTTGAGGTAACGTCGGCACGTTCCATCATATTTTTCAAAGTACTTACGCGATCTGCGCGCTCTTTTGCTAAAAATGGCACATCAAGCGCCACAAATTGCTCAAGGCCAGTGATCATACGTAACATTAGTGGTGTAATTTGACGCTCAATAACAGACACCTGATCCATAGAAGCATTAATTGCTGCCATCTCTTCAAGTTGGTTGTTAATTTGTTTATCTAGTTGTGCGTTGTAAACCGCTAAGCCATCAATTTCTTTGTTTAACGTCTTGAACGTTTGTAGACGTGATTGCATTGAGTCTGAAATTGAATTAATTTTTGTTTGAGTCTTTTGAGCTGATTCGTTAATCGCATTGCTCTTATCTATGACTTGGTTTAAGTCGTTCGCTTGGACGCTTGCTGTCGTTGCAAGTACACTTGCAAGTAGCAGGGGTTTAACGCACTTCATCGCATACACCTTAGGTTTATCTTTATTAAGTTGCGAGCAGTCTAAAGTTCTTTAATGACAAACGTGTTGCGATAAAAATACAAAAACATGACAGTTGTCACATTAGGGAAATCAACCATCTTGGGAACGGGTTTATTGAATATTTTTGCACAATATACCGTTGGTTTAGGTATAAAAAAGCCAGCTAATATTGGCTGGCTTTTTTCGCATTATATTTTCACTAGGCTAAATTCATACTTTGAACTTGAGCACCATTTTTTCTAATTCATCAAACTGAGCCTGTAATTGGCGACATTCAGACAGTGTTCCATTTAAGTTCTCTGCACCTTGAATACTTAAATCGCTTATATGATGAATATCACTATCTAAAGACTGTATCACTGAGTTCTGCTCTGCAGTGGCACTTGCAACTGCGTGGTTTACTCCATCAATTGACTCAATAGCATTACTCACTTCAGTCATTTTGTGGCCCGCTTCAGTAGCTTGACTCGCGCTTTTAGCAGAATCCTCTAGACTTAAATTCATCACAGCAACCGCTGATGCTGAGCCCTGCTGCAGCTCTCCAATGGTATTCTCAATCTCTTGGGTTGATTCTTGTGTTCGCTGAGCTAGCTGGCGGACTTCATCGGCAACAACCGCAAACCCTCTGCCCGCTTCACCTGCTCGTGCCGCCTCAATAGCCGCATTCAATGCCAACAAATTGGTTTGCTCACTGACACTTTTGATCACTTCTAGCACCTGACCAATACTTGCTGAGTGTTTATCTAAACTATCAACGGTCGATTGCGCTTTGGACATCTTGTCACTTAATGAGGCTATTTCCGTGATATTTGCATTGAGTGCAGTTTGGCTATCGGCGCTCAACTGATTCGCTTCACTGGCAAGTTCTGACGCATGCGTCGCATTATTAGAAATCTCAACAGCGCTTGACGAAAGCTCATTGATTGCTGTTGCCACGTTGTCGGTGCGTTTTGACTGATCGCCATACATATCCAGCGTAGACTGTGTCTGCTTTACTAAATGCTCTACTGAATGCTCAAGCGCAACGGTCGTATCGCGCACTTGAACGATTGAATCATGGATTTTCGCAATAAACAGATTAAAGTAACTGGACAATTCACCAAACTCATCGTCATTCTCAACCTCTAAACGGCGAGTTAAGTCTCCTTCTCCCTGCGCGATGTCTTTTATTGCTTCATTTAAGTTAACAACTGGACGCATAAGGTACTTAAGCAATATTTGTAGCATTACCACAATAACGACAACACCCAAAATCATATAAATGGCGGCCATGTTTCTAAAAGATGAAACTGAAGAGTAAGCTATCTCCTTATTAATCACGACACCCAAATACCAGTCAACATTCTTGATCCCTCTGATCTCTATAAAAGACACCAGCTTTTCTTGATTGTCTATTTCAAGCTCCACAAACTCTTCACTTAGTGCGATTTTACGGCCAAACAAATCAGCCATAGGTTTGTCATTAAAGTCGTGATCTGGGTGAGATAAAATACGCCCGTTTTCATCGAGTAAAAACGCATAGCCAAATCCTAAAAAATCAATTTCACTGATGATCCCCGTGATGGTCTTCATGTCGATATCACCACCTGCAACACCAGAAAAAGCGCCTCCGTCGAACATAGGCACTACGGCAGAAATAGTTAGCTCATTGGTGGTTACATCAATATATGGATTGGTGAATGCTGTACTGCGCTTTGATTGCGCCAATTTATACCATGGTCTTGTTGTTGCGTCATAATCTGATGGAAGCTGAATACTGGGATCGTCCAGCACAAATTTACCACTAGGCATACCCACGTATACATTCTTAAAATCGCCTGCAATGTCTGCGGTTTTTAACCTGCGTAAAATTTGTTGCTCTGAGTCTGACTTAAGATGACCAGAAGCAACCGATTCGACCACTTGTAAACGATCGTTTAACCAGTTCGCTATATTTTGAGACACTGACTGAGAAATTTCTTGGAGTACAGCGGTGAGCTGTATCTGTGTTTGGTTGCGCATTGAAATAAAGTTATTTATGGTAAACAACCCTAATACCATGACTAAAACCAACGATGCGGCGATTGTTACTTTACTGGTAAATTTAAACGTTTTGAACATCCTGAGCCTATTCTTATATATTTAATGCAGAGGCTAACTACCATGTTGTCAAAATGATAATTCGCTTTATCCATACTTAACAAAATTGCGTAAGTATGTCTCTTCTTTATCGGACGATCTGTTAGATAGTTTAATAAAATACTAATTTAGTATTGCATAAAATGCTTAATTTGGACCAACAAAAAAGGTGAGCAAGCTCACCTTTGGTACAACAACACAACATTCTTGCTTACAAGGGATAAGCAGCTTTCATAGTCTATAAAGATTCTTGGTATTTATTCCAAGACTCTGTGAGCGAAATACCCGACTCTTTGGCAAACAATGCCCAGCTCCATTTGATATCATCATTTGGATCTAATTGAGCGTTCAGCTCTACCAATAAGTTGGGTTTAAGCGTTTGCTCTAGCCAATGTAAGTAAAAAGCCGTGGTTTTATAACCACTATCATATGCTCCACCTACTTTACGATGAGAAAAATCAACATACCCTGCTTTCATTCTGACGACATCAGCGATCCCCTCAATCACTGGACCTATTTCTTTATAGTTATGGTCATCAAGCTGATAAGCATGGGCTATTTCATGATACAGCACACCAATCAACTCATCATACACGGCCTGTTCACTATGTGTTGTAGCAAACTTTTCAAAGTACTGTGCACTAAGATGGATAATTGCGCCATTAAAGTCACCTTCTTTGTACGCAACCCCTTTCATATCTTCAAAAACAATTTTGAGCGTAGGTAACTGCGGAGCTTTGCCGACATCACGATACAGCAGACGTGCAACGTTATAACTAATCTGCTGAATTAGCCCATTATCGAGGGTATTCCAATGTGTATTCGCCACAGACGATGTACGAGATAACGTTACTTTAGGAAGCCTGAAACTCTGCCAACCAATATCTCCAATATAACTCACCGGTTTTAAAGAGAGATCTAGCTGTGCAGGCTCCTCCGCAAATACATGTGTACTTGCTAACGCAACACAGCCAATAACAAAGTTATTTAACCCATACTTCATTACTTATACTCCGACAACGCAGGTGGACGTGCGCCAATTCGCTGGCCCCACGCTTTATTTGGTTTGCTCCCCATTACATAGCGTAACTCTCCACCAGCAACAATATCATCATGCGTTAGGTAGTTTCTATTAAATGCTTTACCATTTAGTGTCACTGATTGAATGTATTTATTTTCAGCATTTAAGCCTTTTGCATAAGTAGTAAAGGTTTTATTTCCCGCCAACTTCAACGTTACCTTTTCCACTTGCGGCGCACCAATTGCGTAACTTAAATCGCCAGGTGCAACAGGGTAAAAGCCCATAGCGGAGAAAATATACCAAGCAGACATTTGTCCAACATCATCATTACCCGCTAAACCATCTGGTTTATCAGAGCTCAGTGTATCCATAATTTGGCGAATACGTTCTTGTGTACGCCAAGGCTTACCGGCATAGTTATACAAATAAGCAATATGATGGCTTGGTTCGTTACCATGGGCATAGTTACCTATTAACCCAGCGATGTCTTCGTGCTCTTTGATCATGTCATCGGATAAGTGAGTGTCAAATAATGCATCTAAACGCTGCTCGAACTTGTCATCGCCGCCCATTAAGTCGATAAGACCTGCTACATCTTGTGGCACGTAAAAGCTATACTGCTTGGAATTCCCTTCAGTAAATGGTCCCATATACTTTGCTTCAAATGGATTAAAGTCAGGATCCCATTTGCCGTTGCTATCGCGACCACGCATGTAACCTGTTTCTTTGTTAAATACATTCTTATAACTCATCGCTCTCGCATAATACTCTTTCGATAGGCTAGTTTTCCCCATCGATTCAAATAAACGTGCAATCGCATAATCGTTATACGCATACTCAAGCGTAATCGATACTGACTCTGGCAATACATCCATTGGCACATAGCCAAACTTTTTATATTCAGGAATAGCATCATATACTGGATTATTTGCCGTACTAAGGATTGCTTCAACCGCTAAATCAGTATCAAAGTCTCTGATCCCTTTTAAATAGGCGTCAGCGATAACCGATACAGCATGGTAGCCAATCATTGTCCAAGTTTCGTGAGCATGAAATGACCAGATTGGTAACATCTTTTCATAACTTTGCTGATAATGAACCAACATTGACTGGATCATGCCTGATACTCGCTCAGGCGCGATATACGTCAGTAACGGGTGCAAAGCACGATACGTGTCCCACAAAGAGAATAACGTGTAATGCTCAAAGCCTTTACCTTCATGAATTTCACCGTCAACACCACGATACTGTCCATTCACATCTTGATAAATACTCGGGGCTTGTAAAGTGTGATAAAGCGCCGTGTAAAATTGCCGTTTTTGTGCCACGGTTCCTGTTACATCAACTTTATCTAGGTGTTTAGCCCACTGTACTTTGGCAGCCTGACGCGTTTTATCAAAGTCCCAACCTGGTACTTCAGAATCTAAATTTTCCAGCGCGTTTGAACGACTTACAGCAGATAAACCCACTTTAATATAAAGAGGTTCACCTTTTACATCATCGAAAGATGCAACAAATTTTACCGCTTTACCCGCAGCTTGCTTGACCGCTTTGTTTTCTATCGTTGAGTGTTTTTCTTTACCTAAACACCCCATACAACGATAACGGTTGTCATCTTCATTGATAAATTGGTATTCGCTTATTGGTTTTGAGAACTTGATCGCGAAGTACATTTGACGGTTACGTGCCCAACCGTTTGTAGCACGGTAAGCGACTAATGTGTGATCATCAACCTTACGTAAATCACTCCAAATAACTTTGTTTTTAAAATTATAAATTGCAGCGGTAAGGTCAAACATAACATGGCCTTTATCGGCGCTATTGAATGTATATTTATGCATGCCAACACGTGTGGTTGCTGTTACTTCAGCGGTAATATCATAATCTTGCAGTTCAACACCGTAATACCCAGGTTCAGACCATTCTTTATCATGGCTAAAACGAGAGCGATAGCCTTGTTCTGGGTTTTCGGCAGTACCTGCCGATGTTTTAATGTCACCCGTCATTGGCATCACTAGCAGATCACCTAAATCAGAGTGGCCTGTGCCAGAAAAGTGCGTATGAGAAAAACCCGTAATTGTATGGTCATCGTAATGATAGCCAGCACAACGTTTATAGATTTCAGCTTGCTGTGACTCACCACGCATCGGGTTGTCAGTATCAGGGCTTAATTGCACCATACCAAAAGGCACAACTGCACCTGGAAATGTATGGCCATCGCCTCCAGTACCAATAAATGTGTCTACCCATTGAGTATTACTGGTCTCTTTTGAGTTTGCTAGCGCACTTGTTGCAGTAACTGCCAAAGCGAAAGCCCATAATGAGCGTTGCATCTGCCTCTCCTATTTATTATTAAACTTGTTTGGATCGTTCCAAGATAGTTAATACTACACCCATAATGAATACGTATTCAACAGTATTGCGATAGAATTTTGTTAACAGATATAAAAAAGGCAAGCCTCAGCTTGCCTTTACTCACTTAATTACGTATTCACCCAACTTGACGCGCCCAGCGCTCTGCAAGTTTTTCTACATTAATAGCGTACCAAGCAATATAAACATAACATATCGCTGGAACAATAAAGCTTAATTGAATGTTGATTGAATCGGCAAACACACCTTGCAGTAATGGTACTATTGCACCACCTACTATGGCTAAGCACAACCAACCTGAGCCTTTACTGGTTAAAGAACCTAGACCTTCAATTGCCATTGAAAAGATGGTTGGAAACATGATTGAGTTAAATAGCCCAATCGCCAATACAGACCACATCGCAATACTGCCTTCGGTGAGAATCGTTAAGGCTAACAAAGCAACTATACACAGCGTATTAAACAACAGTGCTTTAGACGGTGCAACTTTTTGTAATACTGCTGACCCAACAAAACGGCCTATCATCGCACCACCCCAATAGTAGCTAATATACTTTGCAGCTTCATGCTCAGCAAGCCCAGCTATATGGCCTTCTGCAAAGTAGTTCACTAAAAAGCTACCAATAGCCACTTCAGCGCCCACATAACAAAATATAGCCAAAACCCCCATCACTAGGTGTGGTGCTTCAAGCAAATTATGGTCCTTTGCTTTACAGTCTTGCTCTTCTGTATGTGCTTTAATTTCAGGCAACTTTAAAAACGCAAATACAACAGCGATCGTCAGTAATGCCGCTGCAAGCATCAAATAAGGTACTTTTACTGCATCGGAGCCCGCTTCTGCCGCAAGCGCACCCGCCCCACCAAACAACAAAAAACCACCAACAGCCGGACCAATGGTTGTTCCTAAAGAGTTCAGCGCTTGCGCAAGATTAAGTCTACTTGATGCTGTTTTCTCCGGACCAAGCGCTGCAACATATGGGTTAGCTGATACTTGTAATACAGTGATACCGGCAGCTAACACAAATAATGCCGTTAAAAACAGCCAATATTCATGCACCACAACAGCAGGATAAAATAATAAACAACCGATTGACGCAACCACTAAGCCACTTAATACGCCATTTTTATAACCAAATCGTTTTACCAGTATGCCCGCGGGTAACGACACTATAAAATACGCACTGAAGAAACAAAACTGGATCATCATCGCTTCAGTGTAACTTAAGTCAAACACGTCTTTTAAACGAGGGATCAGCACATCATTTAAAACAGTAATAAACCCCCAAAGAAAAAACAGGGTGGTCATAGCTGTTAGTGGCAACGCATAGTTTTGATTATTAGTGCCGCCATTTGCTACAAAGCTTTGATTGGTATTAATTTCACTCACAAGAGATACTCCATTAAAAGGGATAGCCAGATTCTACACATTGTTACAAGAAAATCACAAATGTTTTATTGGATCGTTCCATATAATTTCAAATGATGCTAAAGTTAGTTATCAAAATAACAATGGAGCGTCGGATGCCGCAAGACTTTAGAAGTGCTGATTTTTTACGTAAGCACATTAATACTACTATGAATTTCTATCATCCTAATTGTATTGATCCACAAGGTGGCTTTTATCAGTTCTTTAAAGACAACGGTGATATTTACGACAAAAGCACACGGCATTTGGTATCCAGTACACGATTTGTATTTAACTACGCAATGGCTTATTTAGCTGAGCCTAGCAAATCACGTCGTGAACTTATTGTGCATGGCTTAGATTACTTAGAAAACGTCCATAAACAAAGTAATGGCGGTTATGCGTGGCTCATTGAAAACGGTATTGCATCAGATACAACAAATCATTGTTATGGACTTGCGTTTGTGTTACTTGCTAATGCCGTTGCGCTAAAAGCGGGAGTTGAAAGCGCTAACAATACAATAGAAAATGTTTGGCAGTTACTTGAAGATAAATACTATTTAACAGAACACAAATTATACCTCGATGAATATGATAGCCAATTCCAATCTCCTGATGACTATCGAGGACAAAACGCCAACATGCATATGTGTGAAGCCCTGTTAATGTGCTTTGAAGCGACTAAGAATGATAAGTTTTTAGCTCGCGCCTATGATTTAGCACACACTATGACAGTGAAAAAAGCAGCGTTAGCAAACGGGCTCGTATGGGAACACTATAATACTGAGTGGCACATTGACTGGGAATATAACAAAGATGATCCTAAGCAACTATTTAGACCATGGGGGTTTCAACCGGGTCATCAAACTGAATGGACTAAGCTTTTACTGATCTTGAACCGTCATAAAAGCGAGCCTTGGATGATAGACACGGCTAAAGCACTGTTTGATTCTGCGCTTGATCATGCTTGGGATAATGAGCATGGGGGGATCTGCTATGGCTTTGCGCCCGACTTTAGTATTTGCGACGGCGATAAATATTTCTGGGTTCAAGCGGAAAGCTTTTCAGCAGCAGCATTACTGGCAATAGCAACGGGTGACGATAAATACTGGCAATGGTACGACAAAATTTGGCAATACAGTTGGACGCATATGATCGACCATAATTATGGCGCATGGTATCGTATTCTCACACAAGATAATCGTGCATATAGTGATGAAAAAAGTCCAGCAGGAAAAACTGACTATCACACTATGGGGGCCTGTTATGAGGTCTTACGTGCCTATGAATTAGAAGAGCTAAAATAATGAGTGTTGTCTGTTTTGGAGAAGCATTAATCGACTTTTTATCCGACGGTAAAACCCCTGAGTCGTTTACTAAATTTGCTGGTGGCGCACCGGCTAATGTGGCCGTAGCTGTGGCAAAACAAGGTGTTAGTGCAAGTTTTTGTGGCATGGTAGGTCAGGACATGTTTGGTGAGTTTTTGCAACAAGAGCTAAAAGAGCATAACGTTAATACTCAATATTGTTTATTTACCGATAAAGCCAAAACCGCTTTGGCATTTGTATCGTTAGATAAAAATGGTGAACGCAGTTTCAGTTTTTACCGTCCACCTGCAGCTGATCTCCTCTTTAGAGTGGATGACTTCGATACCGAAATGTTCCATAACCATACACTTATCCATGTTTGCAGTAATAGCCTTACCGAATCAAATATATATAAGTCAACGATTTATGCTCTGACTCAAGCTAAAAAGCATGGCTTACTTACAAGTTTTGACATGAACTTAAGGCTCAACCTCTGGTCGTCATTAAATCATACGATAGAGCGGCTTTGGCATGTTATTTCGTTAAGTGATGTTGTAAAGCTGGCGAGCGAAGAGCTCACTTTTCTAAATCAATACAGTCACCCAGAACAGCATGAGGACGTCACTATTGCCGCAATACTCAAAGCAAATGTGAAATGTCTCATTATTACTGATGGCGCAAATGACATACGTTACTTTACTAATAGTAGCAGTGGTCTTATATCTCCACCAACCGTACGTGCAGTTGATACAACAGCCGCTGGCGATGCATTTGTCGGTGGTTTAATCGCGCAGCTGGTAGGCAATAATAATAAATCAAAGCTATCAGATAGTGCATTCATAAAAGAAGCGATACTTTATGCGAGTAAATGTGGTGCTTTCGCTGTTCAAAAAAAGGGGGCATTCTCGTCACTGCCAGCAGCATCAGATATAGCAACAATTGAGTGATACACAACCTAGAAGGTGATGAACTAACTGACAAACAGGTTAGTTCCTCCTACTAAGAGCTCATATTAAAACTAAGAGCAGTATATCTCCTCGCTAGCAGATACAATATGATATATCCTTTACGCTCAATTATGTGATAAAGAGTTGTAAATTTGGCAAGAATTGTATTCTGTTTTTTGTTTTGGATAAATGCTAGTTTAGCCACCGAGCAGAGCCCGTTACACAGTCAACTGGCACACGCCCACTCACTGCACAATAATCTAGAACGAATTCGTTTAATTCAGTCAATTGAAGCGCAAATAAATCAGTCGAATGATTTAGAACTTCAGGTCGACTTTGTGGTCCTATTGGCGAAATCGTTAGACAATACAGGTCAGGCGGATGAAGCCCAGCGTATACTTAAAAAGACGTTACCAACGACAAAGAATGTCCCCCTGCTTCACACTAAAATTAAACACCGGCTAGGCAAAGTCCTTTACAATAATCACCATTACGATGCCAGCGACATGTATCTGAGTAATGCATTAGACACATATAGAAAGTTGGGTCACTTTGAATTGCAGACTAGAGTACTCTCAGATCTCGCTAATTTATACCATAATACTGGCCGATATTATGAAGGTATAAACCTGATCACCCATCACTTTGATGAATACGAGGCACAGCTTACTCCCCTGTTACTCGCTAGCCTGTATCATAGTATCGCAAGACTACTAGAACAAGTCGATCAGATTAAGCTCGCGCTAATGTATAAGTTAAAAAAGTTTGAAATTGAAACTAAACTAAAGATAAGCGAAAGTAAAAAGGCAGGTACATTATACGCGATAGCTGTATCTTACTCAGATATAGGCAACTATGAAAAGTCGGTCGAATATTTCAAATTAGCCTATGAAATAGATAAGAGATCTGCTGACTTATCCCATATCGGGCATAGTCTTGCACAGCTAAGTTATAATACGTATAAATTAGGTCAATTTGACACTGCTAAAACCTATGCGCTGCAAGCAATTGACGCATTTACCGCGACAAAAAGTCAACGCAATGTCGCTTGGGCACAGCACAATTTATCACTGACTTTAACTGCACAAAAGAAGTTTGAAGAAGCGCTGATATTGCAAGAACAAGTCGTAAATGTTGCAAATAAAGCGAAAGGTGATTTTCATTTAAAGAGTAAAAGTTTATTACACCTTAGCCGCATTCACTTTCTACTCGGTAATACACAACAGGCAAAACAACTTATAAAGAAAACATTAGAACAAGCTAAAGTTCATGACTTTTGGCTCACGCAAATAGCCGCTACCCAAATGTTGGCTGAGTTATATGAAAAAGAAAATAATTATGTGCACGCATATGACTGGCAAAAACAGCTTACGAAATTAGAAAAACAATATGCACAAACTAACTTAGATAAAGAACTCGCGTACGTGCAAAACTCCCTAGAGTCTTTGAACAAAGATATTCTAATAAAGAATAGTCAATTAGAACACTCAAAAATACAAACCAAACTATCTAAATCACAAAATAGCGCATTGATAATACTACTTTTGTTTACCATAATCAGTATTGTTTTTATATTCTTCTTCTTGCGCAGTCTTAGTAACAAAAAATTGCTTAATCAAAAAAATCTCTATTTAGACCAAATCATCATGCAAAGAAATACCCTCTTTTCACAAATTGCCCATGATTTAAGTACGCCTATTACAGCAGCAAAGCTGCAATTAGAAGCGATGCAACATAATATCTCGCCTAGAGATGATACAAACTTGAACCGCCTAGACAATAAACTTGGTGATATTCATAGTTTGATTAATGACTTGGCCGGCATAGCATTACTTGAAGAAGCTCAATTCAAAATAGCATTAAGGTCCCAAAGCATCTCCGAGTTTTCAGCTCAAATAGAAACCGACTTACCTCTTTTGATCACGTCGCACAAATATCAATACTCATACCAAAGTCAAACGAGTATAAACACCATTCATATTGACCCTGTAAGAATCCGCCAAGTTATATCGAACCTTATCAACAATTCAATTAAATATACTCATAGCCCAGGCTGTATCACCTTAAATATGCGAGTCACAAAATATGCTTTAGTCTTTATCATTGAAGATTCAGCCCCCACAGTAAGTGACCAACATTTACCACACATCTTTGACCATTTATACAGAACACCTAATTTAGCAACAACCAATATTGCAGGCCATGGCATTGGGTTAGCAATAGTAAAACAAGTGATCACACTTCATAACGGAGATATTAAAGCACAGAAAAGTAAGTTAGGTGGGCTCAAGGTAAGCTTATCTTTACCTCTTCAAACACAGTAGTGAAATAATATAAGACCAGTTAAATAAACAAAGTACAGACTTTATCTCACTACTGAATATATCTAAAGATGCAGATCAATTGTGACTAATCTTTATTGAGCAAACCAATAATATCGGTGAACTTTGGCCGCGCACTAATAGGCTCTAACGTACACGCTTTGATCAAAGCCTCTAAGCGATGTTGAAGGGTTAACTGTTCTGCATTCGACGTTCCACTTACTGTAAGTAGATCTTCAATAAAATATCCAAACGCTCTTACTTCAATTGATTCCATTGCATCTCTTTGATAAGAATCTAAATGATGTAACTGACTAGCTGCACCAAAATCACCAAATAATAGGTGATAGTGCTCATTGATGAGTGAGTTATGGGCATAAATATCACCATGGCTAACGTTATGCGCATGTAAATGTGCCAAGACAGATGCCATTTGAACAGCAAGCAGGTGTATATGTTCAACACCATGATGTGTATTACCAGGGAATGTATCACGTGTACATGTAATTAAACTCGGTGGTAAACCCAAATTACGATACGTTGGTGGAATTAATTCCATGACAATACCCAGCGATGAGGTATCATTTATTTGTGCAATGGTTTTCACTAAATTTGCATGGGCACCGGCATTTAAACAACAATCAAGCTCATCTTGCGGGTATCCATCACTGGTAATTGCGCCTTTAAAACGTTTAACCGCGACAAAACCCTGATCGTCTTGCGGTTGATTTGCTAAAAATATCTCACCTGATGCGCCCTCTCCTAATTTATCGCCTAACTCATAGTCTGCCAGTTTTACTTTCGCAAACTCGTTCAGTGCATTACTTCTGGCACCACATACTGGGTTACCTGAAAAAGCAAGCCATGCAAGCCTTGGTAAATTAAAAAGCCATTTAGGTAAGGTATTAAGGTTATTGGCAGAGAGCCTGATAAGCTCAAGTTCGGTGCAATTCGCCATACTATCAGGCAGTTTTTTTAATCTATTACCCGCCAATGCTAACTTTTTTAACTGTGTAAGCGCGCCCATTCGCTCGGGTAGCTCTTCAATATGATTATCAGTCAGTATTAGCCAACGCGTAGTCAACGGTAAACTCTGCGGCCGCACAGTTGTTATTTGGTTACTCTTAAACCCAATCATTTCAAGGCTTTTACAGCAACCAAGCACCTTTGGTAGCTCCGTAAAGCAATTATTGGATAAAAAGATTATCTTTAACTTTTCTAATTGATCAAATTCATCCGGTAACGAAGATAACTTATTATTGGACAAATCGAGAACTTCTAACGAGTCCTTCAATGCAAGTATCTCTTGTGGAAACTCTGTCAACTGCTCGACCATTTGTAGTCGCTTAACAGGCCCAACTTCACTATTTTTTAACTGCTGTAACGTGTATCTCTGTGGATGCATAACGCCATTGTCTGTATTTGAATTGTTTATTATTTACGATGAAATGTAACTAGACTGTGCTCTGTGCTCGTCAATCACAGTCATAGGTTGGCCATTGAGCCACGTAGTGCTCAAAATCTTCCTCGATATCTACCGTGTTGTCTTTGGTGATCCGGCCCTTGGCGCTTATCCCCATGTCATGCATTTTTGATTTATCGCCATCATTTAATAATGGGTGCCAGCTTGCTAAACCCCGACCTTCATACAAGCGACGGTAGCTACAGCTTTGTGGCATAAAAAAGATATCTTTTAAATTTTCTTTGGTAAGTTTTACACACGAAGGAACCAGCTCTTGCCTTTGTTCATAACGCGTACACCCGCAAGTTTCCTCATCGATATACTGACAAACTAGGCTGGTATAAATAAGCTCTTCACCCTCTCGCAAGAAGTCGGTACTTTCAAAGTCATCATCTTCTTCGTCACTGTCTATAAATGAATGAAGACAACATTTCCCGCATCCGTCACAAATGGATTCCCATTGCTGCTGCGTCATATTCTCTAGGCTAGTGGAAAGCCAAAATGGTTTACTCGTCACGATTTCAGTACTACTTAATAAATGCCCCAGCGCATAATTTTACGCAACATCACCACTTTAAGCAAAGCCCAGTGTTAGGTCTGGGCTTTTTTTAACTAAATAACTGAAATATTAGGCCTGGCTGGCTACCCAAGCTTTGATTTTACGCTCTAAAATCGCCATTGGCACTGCTCCATCAGTTAAGATTTGGCGATGAAACGCTTTAACATCAAACCGTTCACCAAGCGCTTTTTGCGCGTAGTCTTTTAACTCCTGAATTTTGAACTGTCCTATTTTGTAAGAAACAGCCTGACCTGGCCACGCAATATAACGTTCTACTTCTGCAACAACATCACTTTCGGCCATAGATGAGTTATTGATCATAAATTCAATAGCTTGTTCTCTACTCCAATTTTTTGCGTGAAGGCCTGTATCAACCACTAAGCGCATTGCTCTTAACTGCTCATCGACTAAGCGTCCGTACCACATTAATGGATCGGTGAATAACCCCAGCTCTTTCCCTAAACTTTCAGCATATAACGCCCAGCCTTCTGAGAATACTGTATAGCCACCAAACTTTCGAAACATGGGGACGCCTTTTATTTCTTGCTGTAACGCAATTTGAAAATGGTGCCCAGGCGCGGCTTCATGTATTGACAAAGTCTCAACCAAAAACTTTGGCTGTGCTTTTAAGTTATGGGTATTAACATAAAAAACCCCCGGCCTTGAACCATCAGGGGCGGGAGATGAATATGATGCCCCCGCTGCTGACTCTGCTCTAAATGACTCGACCGCTTTTACCACATAATCAGCACGTGGTTTAATATCAAACAGTAAGGGCACACGTTGATCGATTTTACGCTTCACATTTTCATAAGCGCTTATAAGCGCCTCGGGTGAGTCAAAATAAAACTCATCACTCTCACGAAGGTGAACAAAGAATGCTTGTAAATCACCTTTAAACTCAACTTGCTCTTTAACCCACATCATTTCGTTTCGGATGCGTTTGACTTCAGCTAGTCCTGTTTGATGAATTTCGTCAGCTGTCAATTTCATTGTGGTATGTTTTTCAATATTATATTCATACCATGCCTCACCATTTGGCAAAGCCCCTAAACCGACCGAGTTACGGCTTTTTGGTATGTACTCAGTTTTAAGAAAAGAAGCCACTTTTTTATATGCTGGTATAAGTGTACTTTCTATCATCTCCCGGTAGGCTAGCGTTATTCTTTGTTGTTGTTGCTTTGATAACTCCGCTGGCATATTAGCTATTGGTTGCCAAAACACAGAATCTTGCGCATTATCTACAATATGAGCTGTAAACTGAGGCAGCAGCTTTAAACTTAAAACTTTGGGCAGAACAACGCCCTGTTTTATTCCTTCGCGCATATTTGCCACGACGCCATCTAACCAGAGTACATACTGTTCAGCTCTTGAAATAAAGTTATCGTAATCTTTAACGGTATTGAACGGTTGGGCACTTGCTCCACTTCCTAAACTAGCAAAAGTATTATGTGCACCAAACATTTGATTGATTGGAATAAGGTAGGTTGGAAATCGAGTGCCCGACAGAGAAAATGCGAGGTCACGTTCAAGAATGTTATAGCTAATCAAGCTTTGCCCTGTTAACCCCTTTTTGTCTATTGCACTTAACTTTTTTTGATAGCCTTCAAGCAACGTTATATATTGAGAGCGACTAGCCAACGTACTGGGGCCTTGAAACTTATCATTATATTGTTCATAGCCTACATATGTGCCATTGACAGGATTCAACGAAACCATGTCATCAAAATAATTTTGTGTTATCACCGTCACTTTTTCATTGTCAGACTGTTGCGCTCCCACGCTATTTTTCTGCGCTAGATCAAGCCTTGTGTTACTCGTTGTACATCCAGAAAGAATGACCAATAAGGTCGCAGCCGTGATAGTTTTTATGATCATAATTATCCAGTTTATGAAATGTAACATACTTATTATTAATCTATGATTGAACCACATTTGGCAAAAATTATCTCGTTTATATCCTATTTTGCTGAGTTACGTTAGACAACAAACACATTTTTCAATGTGACCTTTATAATACACATCATTATTTGCCCTCATCTTAAACATCTCTTACGCTTATTATATCTATACGGTGTATCTATTTTGCGCATAATCAAGGCCACCAATGAAAGCAATTGCAATGGTAATTATATGGATGCTCACTGGTTTTTCGTGCAATATGGCTATTGCGGAGCTCCAAATTGCAGGCTCAGCTCAACGGATAAACTTGAATTCCGCTCTTTATTACACGGAGAGTCAGTCGAGTTCCTTCAGTGAAATGATTACACTGCCAAACACACAATGGATAAAAAGCACGCAAGAAAGCTTTAATTTAGGTTACACTAAAAAAACTTATTGGTTAAAGGTGGACCTGAATGCAGTCAATAATTCACAACATTATCTTATCGAAATTGCAAACCCAGTTATAGACAACTTAACCATCTATATTATTCAAAACGACAAAGTTACTACTCAATATTTCCTTGGCGACAAACAGCCCTTTGAAGCACGGCCTATTACCCACCCCCATTTTGTATTCCCATTACCGAGTTCCAATCACTTGAGTACCCTATATATCCATGTAGAAACGGCTAGCAGCATGCAAGTCCCTATTTTTATGTGGCCTGAATCAACATTTTATAAAGCTGACCAGACAAGGCTCTTGGTCATCGGCATTTACTTTGGTTTAATGGGGATCATGGCTATCTACAATTTACTGCTTTTCGTATCAATTAAAGATAAAACATTGTTATTTTATGTGGCATATGTAGCTTCTATGACCCTATTTTATTTAAGCTTAAGTGGGGTTGGCTTTCAATATTTCTGGCCTCGTAGCCTTTGGTGGAACGACCAATCGATAGTGATATTCTTGCTGAGCTCTATTTCTTTTGGCGTACTGTTTATTATTCAATTACTTGACTTACAGACTACCAGAAAATACCTTTATTATGGCTGCCAAGCGATCTTGCTGTGCGCCCTATTTATACTGTTTTTATCTGCCTTCTTAAGCTATTCAAATGTAATTCAAAGCACTATTTATTTAGCCGTTTTTGCTTGCATTTGGGGAGTTGCCTGTGGTGCCACTAGATTATTAGATGGCTCAAAACTGGCTATTTATTATACCATTGCATGGGGCGCTGCGCTTAGTGGCGGGGTCATTCTTGCAGCAAACAAATTTACGTTATTAGACCGCACATGGTTTAGTGAACATGCCTTGCTAATAGGCACAGCAATTGAAGTTGCTTGCTTGTCATTTGCCATCGCAGAAAGAATTAGCTTTGAAAAAAGAAAGAGATACGACATACAAAAGCGGCTAGTCACGACACAAAGGATTCAAAATGAACAACTAGAGCTTCAAGTCCAAGCGCGAACTAACGAATTACAACACGTAGTATCACAGCTTGAACTTGCTAATAATACCGACCATTTAACGCAGATCGCAAACCGCCGTATGCTCAATCAGTGTCTTGAAGATGAATGCGCTCGATCCATTCGGTTTCAGCACCCGCTCAGTATATTACTAATTGATATAGATTTTTTCAAATTGATTAACGACGAACATGGCCACCAAGTCGGCGATAACTGCCTTGTACATATTGCCACTGTGTTGACTGCAAGCTGTAACTTTGCAGGAGATATTGTTGCCAGATATGGCGGGGAAGAGTTTTGTATCCTATTACCAGAACGCCCATCTATTGAAGCACTGGCAATCGCTCAAAATATCAGAGCTGAAATACAAAACACTCCCTACCATACTCCACGAGTAACCATCCCGATGACGGTCAGTATCGGGGTTTATACTTCGAAAGACACACAAGCTTATGCTGATAAGCTTATTCAATATGCCGACTCAGCACTGTATGATGCAAAAAAGTCAGGCCGCAATAAAGTCTGTACATACCCCAATATGGTCACGCCGCAGTAGCCAATAAATGAGGTAATTTTAATTCAATACACAGCCCACCTAACAAGCTATTATGAGAGCTAATCTTTCCGCTATGCGCTTCGATAATTTTTTTGCACATAGCCAGTCCCATTCCCTTGCCACCTAACATAGCACTTCGCGATGCTTCTTGCCGATACAAAGGTTGAAAAAGTTGTTGATGCGCTTCATAGGTTAGTGGTGTCCCAGAGTCTTCAATTCTGATTGTCACACCATCTTCATCCTCTAAAAAGCTCAGCTCAACTTCTACGTCTTTCCCCCCAAACCGCAACGCATTCTTTACAATTTCTAAAATGACTTTTTTAAGTGCGTCGGGATCAAAGCGCAGGCACTGAAGATCAGTGAGTTGAGAATTAAGGCTTAAACTCTGATGACGCATATCAACCAAGTGTTGACACTCTTGATGTACATCATTAATAAACGGCTTTAATGTCACACTTTGTAGCTTTAGCAACTTGTGCATATCGCCGGAGCTAGTTACCAGCATCAATGAATTTATAAATTGATTAAGTTCATCAATTTTATCCATCAATTTAACATAAGAATCATGGACGTTATCAACAATGTTATGCTGTAGTGACTCTACCTGTATCTTCATCACTGTTAATGGTGTTCGTAATTCATGAGATAAATCAGTAAACAGCTTAGCTTCATGCTTTTTAATATCATGTTTTTGCTGCTCAGAAGTCAACTTTTCAAATGCCACCGTTTGATTTAATGAATTAACCTGATTTTGCAATTGAAAGACCAACTGTTTTTGTACAGATTTATGCTGTATGGCCATCGCAATAGTAAACAACAGCACTTCGACTAAATAACCAACTTTGATGTAGCTGGCAATTTCAAATACATCAAAGACATTCCCATAACTTGCCCCCATAATAGTTAGCACGTTGAGAAACAGAATATGATTAAACAAGCTAAGCGCAAAAATTCGGATCCCTGGTGCTGACTGCCTAAGCGCCCACCAGAATGTGTAAGCAAATAAAGGAATAACTAATGTACTTGTAATCAAGTTATAATAAACGGTCTCTAGATAGAGTGCGATCGGTAGTAATAAGCAATAAAGTCCGATAACCGACTTATAGACCTTATCTAGTAATGGGTGGTGATAGTCTAATTGTAAAAATCCACGTACAAAACATAAATGAAAAATAGGCACAATAGCCCATAACCCAATAGAGAAGTACCCTGCAAATACGCCCTGATTTGGCCATAAATATTGATAGGTAAAGCCCGCCATATCAACAACAATAATTAAAAACAGTAAAGTCCAAATCGCGTAAAAAACATTCGTAGCGTTCATATTAAACCACAGATTGACCACCACAATGAGTAGTATTGCAGCAATCACACCAGCAAGCGCAGCGTTTGTTACTAAACTAGTTTGTGACGTTTCTAAATAGTTTGCGGGACTATGAATTCGAATATTAGCGGGTGCATTGCCGAACGTCTGATATTTGACAAAAAGCGTTTTGGATTCTCCTGCTGAGATATTTATCGGAATATATGTCTGCGGATCCCGCACGGTTCTTTCATAAAATGTACTGCGTTCCGTTAATTGATAAATAGGATTTTCGTCAGGAGTATCTTGCCAATACACGGCTAATTGAGGTAAACGAGCAAACCCAAATGACAAATACCACTGAGTTATTTTAGAGTCATTAACGAGTGTGACTTTAAGCCAGCGGTCATATTGCTGGCTTTGAGGCTTTTTTTGTTCTTCGTTAAATGGAGATAATAGTTGTGGCTGGTCTATAAATTGTTGTTTACTAGATATCGCGTGAGAGAAATCATTGTAATGAAAAGCACTAGGTTTTACAGAGTACACACTCTGTTCGCTTTTTAGATACAACTTCGTATCTTGCGCGTATACGCTAGAACACAATAGCAACAGTAAAATTTTTACTAGCTTCATTTTTTTCACAATTCTCTCTTTGATTAACAACAGCTTAATATCAAAAAATGTAGAGAATATGGAGAAGCATTCTCATTTCGGTCCTAGTAAAATACTTACTTTTAACATTGTAAACCAATGTAAAACAACAGCATTATCCAACCACTAACACCATAAAAAAATATCACGTATAATCAATAACTTACACCAAAAAACCCAAAAGGAAGCTCAAAGTTAGTACAAACGATGTGGGGCCAGCCTCCTTCACAGATCTTTTATTGCAGCACTGAAATATTTCTGTAATATTTAGATGTTCTAATCCTCCCTGAAATAAAAACGTCATATTAGCTAAGCAAAAGCTAGACACACACTTGAGAACACACAATGAGTGAATCAAACCAGAATTCGTTATTTTCAAAAGTTATAAATTGGGCAGCAATCGCATTTTTAGTCTATTTAGTGCTAGTTGCTGTTGGTACCGTAAGCGGTGGTTTTAAACTGGCATCAGGCGGAAGTGCCGGTGCAAAAGAAATCTTCGAATTTGCTACTAACCCATTCGTCGCATTACTCTTGGGTGCACTTGCCACAGCGCTTGTGCAATCGTCGTCGACCGTTACATCGGTCATAGTCGGACTAGTTGCCGGCGGGTTACCAATTAGCATCGCAATTCCAATGGTCATGGGTGCAAATATTGGTACTACTATTACAAACACGCTCGTTTCAATTGGTCACATACGCTCTAAAGAAGAGTTTCAGCGTGCATTTGCCGCTTCTACAGTGCATGATTTCTTTAATCTACTCGCGGTTGCCATATTTTTACCACTTGAAATTATGTTTGGTGTATTACAAAAACTAGCTGAAAGCCTGTCTCATTTATTTGTTGGTGATGCTGACTTATCACTTAAAAGCTATAACTTTATCAAACCACTTGTAAAACCAGCCGTAGGTATCGTTAAAGACGCAGTAAGCTTTTTAGATGGAAAAGCTGCCGGTGTTGCTATGGTAATTATCGGTATCGCATTAATACTATTTGCCGTAACGACATTAGGTAAGCTTCTAAGAAAAGCATTAGTTGGAAAAGCAAAAGAACTGCTGCATAGTGCTATTGGTCGTGGTCCTGTTGCTGGTATCACTTCAGGTGCAGCCGTAACAATTATGGTGCAGTCATCTTCAACAACAACAAGCCTAATGATCCCTCTGGCTGGCAGCGGTGTGTTTAATACAAGGCAAATATACCCTTTCACATTGGGAGCTAACATTGGAACAACAATTACCGCGCTACTTGCTGCAACATCAATTTCAGGTCCCGCAGCTGAAGTAGCGCTAACTATCGCATTAGTACATGTCATGTTTAACGTATTTGCTGTAGCTCTGATATACGGTATCCCAACACTGCGTGAACTGCCGCTGCTCATGGCTGAAAAGCTCGCTAAGATTGGCGCAAATAACAAACCAGCTGCGCTTGGCTACGTATTAGGTTCCTTCTTTGTGGTACCTGGTCTAATTATGATGGCTGTTCGCTAAACACCATCTATATTAAAAAATAAGCCAGCAATTTGCTGGCTTATTTTTCTTAAAACGCTTTGCAATTTGCAAGTTATCATAGCCAACCAACCTCCTCTCTTTTTAAACTATTGAATTATCACCAATACTTCTAGCTTATTAAAATGGCATATGAAATGCTGCACCTACTGATATAACTTCAGGTAGGATCTTGATATGTCACAGCTCAGCGTTAAGTTCAATCTAATCGAGGGCTTAAATGTTAACTCGTCAACGCCGTTGTACGATGTTGAACATGACTGTAATAACGACAAGCACGCAATTGTACAAATGAAGAGTGACTGGGGCCATCTCGTTATTTGGGGTGATGTAGCGCAAAAGCATCAAGATGCTAAGATTTGGCACAATGTACAAGACAACCAATCCCCTACCGTCGCAGGGAGAAGCTGGATATTTATAAACAAGCTAACGAGAACCGTTTTTTCCGGCTGTGACAGCTTCGGATTATTCCCTGTATTTCTTTATCAATGTGATGACACCATTATTATTGCATCTAGTCGCCAGGCCCTCGTGAAACAATTAGGAAAACCATTATCTCTTGATACAGATGCAATGCGCTGTATGCTCACTTTTGGCCAGTTATTTAATGAATCCAGTATCTTAAAAGATACTCAACACATTGGCGCTAGTTCAACATTTTCTTTATCACTCACGTCTGAGCGACTTTTTGAATTAACCACAAACCCACTCATTGGCTTTCCCCAAGAAAATACAACACGCTTTAAAGATGCCCTTGAGGCGGTTGTTGAGTCTGTGAGGCGTAGCGTCACCAATTGCGAAAACCCTATGCTATCTCTGTCAGGTGGACTGGACTCAAGACTCATTCTTGCCTGCTGTGAAGCACTTAATGTCAAATTACCCGCCTTATGTTACGGCAACAAGCTCAGCGCAGATGCAAGAATTGCGAATGAGTTAGCAGCAGCCTGCAATATATCGTTGATCACCAGCACCGACTTAACGGGTCATATCACAGAAACCAACAGCCGCCGGATTGCATTTGCGGGCCAAGGTGAAGTACCCGTTCACCATGCACATGCACTCATTGATGAATCATTGATTGAAGCAACCAAACATCATACGCTGTTAACGGGGACAGGTGCTGAAACCTACCGTGCCTTTTATTATGATAGGGGAATGCCTGGGTTCTCGGCATTTGGTTTAAAATGTTTAAACAAACTTACAATGCCACGGGTTAAGCGATACATTACCGAAGAATATGGCAAAACGGCCAGTGCAGCTTATAGCCTCTTTCCTCAGCATGCTGAACAACTACAGTCTCAAGTAACAGAGCTACTCTTGGCATTAAATGACAATGCATTTAGCGCGGCTCAATATGCCGATAATTTCTATCTAAGAGTACGGGCTGCCCGCATGGTTGTTGCTGGTCAGCAGTTACTCGATGAAGACTATAATCGCACCCACCCTTTTCTATCTCCAGAAGTCGTCAGTTCAATTGGTTCACTCCCAGCACGCTATAAATTAAGTAGTGCATTTCACCGTAAAGCAATTTGTAAGCTATCGCCAAAGCTGGGAGAAATTGAGTGGGATAAAACCGCCAAACCTCTAAACCAAGGTTTGACGCTCTTTCAACGTTACCCAGGGCTTGCGTCTCGTTTAGGCTTGAGTAATTTCTTTGGAAAAAGTGCAGCCCCTATGTTTCAGTACAAATATAGTGACCATACTTCTCATAGTTTATGTGCCGTACTCAAGTATGTTGGTATCGACAATGCGAAAAGCATGCGAGATTGCTACGAAGAAATGGAGAAGGCAGGTACATTGGCGCATGCACTGGGTTTAGCTGCGGTTTGGCAACACCTTCTGCGTTAACTTCCTTGAATGTTTCCTGTAACTCGTATATTAAAGACACAAGTTTGATGTGTGCCAAGTACTATTTGCGCCACCCAAAGCGTTGATTGTCGTTTTAGTTTAGTTAATCACAGCAAACAACTTAGTGGGCTAAAATATCTCCATATAAAGCTTGATCCAAATCAAATCGCCCTATATATTAAACTTTCAATAATTACTGAAAGTTCAATAACTATGATTTTATCACCAAAAATAGAAAACTTTGTACTGCACTGCGGAGAAATGGGCAGTCGCTGGGGTTTCAATCGAACCATAGGACAAATGGTCGGTTTACTTGTGATTAATGAAAAGCCACTTACTGCAAATGAAATTGCTGAAGCTCTAAAAATTAGCCGTGGTAACGTGAGTATGGGGATCAAAGAGTTACAATCTTGGCAACTCGTCAAAGTTCATCATATTCCCGGAGATCGAAAAGAATACTACTCACCCAATGGATCAATTTGGGACTTGGCAAATAAAGTGTTTGAAGAGCGCCGAAAACGCGAAATTGACCCAACTCTTACCTTGCTTCGCGACCAAATCTTAAACAACGCGAATTCAGCAGAGGAAAAATACGCGCAAGAACAAATGCAATCGATACATGACCTTTTAGAAACCGTCACTAAATGGTCTGCAGAGCTGCAACGCTTATCTCCTGAGCAGTTGCAATCCCTTATGAAGCTAGGATCGTCTGTCGGTAAAGTCATAGACTTAAAAGATAAGCTTCTTAGAAAATAGTGAAAAGCAGAGGTGCGTCATGCTTGATACATTGTTACTGTCACGAATTCAATTTGCTACCAATATTAGTTTTCACATTCTATTTCCGACCATAACCATCGCACTTGGGTGGTTTCTCGTTTTTTTTAAAGTACGATACGATATTACCAATCACCCTGTTTGGTTAAGAGCCTATCGCTTTTGGGTCAAAATATTTGCTCTGACGTTTGCACTGGGCGTTGTCAGTGGCATCACAATGTCTTTTCAGTTTGGTACCAACTGGCCTGGATTTATGGAAAAAGTCGGGAATATCGCAGGCCCGTTATTAGGCTACGAGGTACTTACTGCATTTTTTATGGAGGCAACCTTTCTTGGTGTCATGCTTTTTGGTATGAATCGAGTATCACCTAGAGTTCATACACTATCTACGGTCATCGTCGCAGTAGGAACCACCATTTCAGCATTTTGGATACTATCGCTGAACTCATGGATGCAAACACCCACGGGCTTCGAATTACGTGATGGTATTGTCTACCCGACTGACTGGTTTGCCGTGATTTTTAACCCCTCATTTCCTTACCGCTTTTCCCACATGTTATTAGCAAGTGGCCTAACCGCAGCGTTTTTAATTGCGGGTGTCAGTAGCTATCGACTGCTTAAAAAAGACAATAAGCACGCACCAAACATGACGTTAAAAGTTGCTTTGACGGTTGCCTGTTTATTGGCGCCATTACAAATTTTTGTTGGTGATCTCCATGGTTTAAATACACTTGAACATCAACCACAAAAAGTTGCAGCAATGGAGGGAGCGTGGGAAACGCAAAAAGGACTTCCATTAGTTCTATTTGCCATCCCAAATGAAACTACCCGAACTAATGATTTTGCAATAGAAATTCCCAAAGCTGCTAGTCTGATATTAACCCATGATCTAGAGGGTGAAATCAAAGGGCTAAACGAGTTCGAGGGTGTTCACCCACCTGTAAAGCCGGTATTTTTTGGTTTTAGAATAATGGTGGGCATGGGGATGCTTATGATAGCCGTTGCATTTATTACACGTTTTTCATTATGGCGTAATCATAAATTAAGTCACTGGCAACTGAGAATTCTCGTTGCTATGAGCTTCTCAGGTTGGATTGCAACGCTAGCAGGCTGGTACGTCACAGAAATTGGCCGTCAACCTTATTTAGTTTCTGGGGTACTTACGGTAAAAGAGGCTGTAACCACCGTAGCTTCAACTAATGTTGCTATCTCGCTGACTGCTTATCTATCAGTTTATATTGTCTTGCTAGTTTTATATATCAGAACACTTTTCTATACCGCAGACAAAGCTGTACAAGTCGAAGAGTATGATTACTCTATAGTAAAAGAGGTACACCATGCTTAATCCTGAAATGTTATCGTATGTTTATGGTGGGCTGATGGCGCTTGCTATTCTTGTATATGCCATTTTAGATGGTTACGATTTAGGCGTAGGCATTTTATTACCGACCAATAATGATACCGATGCAGACACCATGATTGCATCAATTGGTCCATTTTGGGATGCCAATGAAACATGGCTTGTACTCGCTGTCGGCCTAGCATTAATAGCATTTCCCACCGCACACAGTGTTATTCTACAGGCCCTCTATTTACCAATCACCATTATGCTCATTGGTTTAATTATCAGAGGTGTGGCGTTCGATTTTAGAGCCAAAGCCAAAATTAAACGCAAAAAACGTTGGGATACCATGTTTAAACTAGGCTCAATACTCGCCGCATTTATGCAAGGCTATATGCTTGGGCTTTATGTTATGTCATTTGACACATCAATACTGTCAATACTATTCGCGCTGCTTAGTGGGGCTGGCGTAGTTGGTGCATATACTCTGATTGGCGCAGCTTGGTTAGTGTTAAAAACCGAAGGCGAACTCCAATTCAAAGCAATACACTGGTGCCAATTTGCAGGGAGAATCACCTTTATCGGTGTAATTGCAGTATCCATTGTGAACCCACTTATTAATAGCGACGTATATAAAGCTTGGTTTGAGTCACAAATGCCGCTGATATTATTAGCACCACCGGTTTTATGTTTAGCCCTGTTCATCGTGCAAGATCGCGTACTAAATAAACTTAAACGTAACAACGAAAAAAGAGGATGGTTGCCATTTTTAATCTCGGCGGTGATATTCATATTATGTTTTTTTGGCCTAACATATAGTTTTTATCCCTATATAGTGCCTGGACAACTCACTATTTTTGAAGCAGTTGCGGCGCCTGAGTCGTTAAATTTCTTGCTATATGGTGTGATTGTAGTTGTGCCGACAATCATATTGTACACACTGTTTTCATATCGGGTTTTTTGGGGCAAAGTTCAACCGCTCTCTTATTATTAAGCGGTTATAGATACGTATCACACTTGAAGGCGCTAGTAGTAACTGAAGTAGCCTAAACAAAAAGGCAGCCTGTTGGAAGGCTGCCTTTTTTATATATTTTCATTAACTAAAAAATATCACTAGATTTTTGGGTAAGCAATTCTGTCAGATAAATAGCCAACACTGGTCGCAAAGTAATATGAGCGGTTCCAATGCATCAAAGCTTTATAATTGTCATATGCTAGATACATTCTGCCATTGATATCATCTGGCATTACAAGCGCAGCTGTAATATTGACATTTGGCAAATTTGTTCCATCAGCTTTACGTAGTCCAAGCTTTTGCCACTTAGCAAGCGAGCGCTCTGAGTCTTTCCAATAACCGAGCCACTGCTTACGCGTTTTCGTGCCTCTTTTAAGCACGTAGCTTTGATCTAACCCTTGAGGTAGCTTAACCTGACGACCCCATGTTAAATCGTCATTCCACCCAGCCTGCTTTAAATAATTTGCTATCGATGCAAATGCATCGATCTCTGTCGTCCAGATATCTTTGCGTCCGTCTTTGTTGTAGTCGACTGCGTATGCATTAAAAGAAGTGGGCATAAACTGAGTTTGCCCCATGGCACCAGCCCATGACCCTTTAAACTTGTCTAGCGAAATATGACCACTTTTTAAAATATCTAACGCGGCCCACAATTGTCGCTTATAAAGCGCTTCCCTACGGCCATCAAAAGCGAGCGTAACCAATGCACTTATCACTGAGTAGCCACCCTGAATGCGACCAAAATTACTTTCAAGCCCCCATAAAGCAACTATGAACCTAGCTTGTACACCATATTCTTGTGCAATCTTTTCTAGTTCAACTTGATGCTTTTTATATAACTTGCGCGCACGATCTATTTTCCATTGAGGCACACGCTTTGGTAAATACGTTTCTAAGGTTTCAACAACTTCTGGCTGATTCTTATCAGCTTTAATCACCTTCTTCTTGAACTTTGCAGTCGCAAATGCGGTATCGATTAATGACTGCTCGTAACCTTTATTCTGGGCTTCTTGCTTCAACTGAGCCACGTAAGAATCAAATTTCTCTTGCGTATTTGCATAGCTCGCCGTTGATAACACAATCGATGCAAGTAATAAGGAAGCTCTTTTAATCACTTTCTACTCCATTATGGGCCTTAAATTGATCCAGTAAATTCTCTTCTGGTGGTGGTATTTGTAAGTAAAAGCCATCTTCGCTTAACTTTTCCTTAACCAACACTATATCAGCAATTCCTAACTTTTCACGTTTTGATAAATCGAACATCATTACGTACTTTGGTAAACCAAACATATCCATCAAAGGCTGCGGTATCTTACTAAAATCATCTCGTTTTTCGATATAAAGATAGGTATCGGCTTTTTTTGAACTTTTATACACGGCGGTAAGCATTATACACCCATAAATTCTTGCTTATGTCTAACTGGCACTATACCATGACAGTCATTATATTTGGAAAGTTTTGCGACGCTCAAACGTATTAAATACAGGGCCAAACAATAATATTAATACAAAGTGATGTAAGGTGAACTATGTTATTAAAACTTAAAAAACCACCCTACTCTCTTTGAGCTTTCTTAAGTTCGTATAGTTATTAGAGCGCATATGTCAGATCAAATATTTGAGTTAAAAGGAAACTTATTCACCCTTTCTGTTTTACACTTGTTCTCAGTCGACATTGCACGACTTAGAAGTGAGTTAGATGAGAAGATTTCCCAAGCACCTAAATTTTTTTACGGTGCACCGATCGTTGTTAATCTTGCAGAGATCCAAGAAGTCGATATTGACTTTGTACAGCTTAAGCAAACTTTGTCGGATCTACAGTTAAATCCCGTAGGTGTTTGCAATGGAACCGAACAACAACATATTCAAGCTAAAGCAGCTAAGTATTCGGTATTAAACTATAGTAAAGATATAAAACCAGCTGTTTCAACTCAAACTTCGACTGAAGTCGTAGAAAAACCAGTGTATTTACCTGCGCAAATCGTTCAAGCGACAGTGCGCTCTGGTCAGCAAATATATGCTAAAGACCGAGATTTGATTGTATTAGGCTCCGTTAGTCATGGGGCTGAAGTCATCTCGGATGGTAATATACATATATACGGAACATTACGAGGAAGAGCAATCGCCGGAGCAAAAGGCTATGAAGAAGCAAGTATTTATTGCCAGCGCCTTGAAGCCGAGTTGGTCTCTATAAACGGCAGTTATTGGATCAGTGATTCACTACAAGGTGAACACTGGGGCAATCCTGCTCAAGTAAAACAAATTAATGATTCATTAGAAATTACCGCTTTGGTCAAAGGATAATTCAGATGGCAAAAATTATTGTCGTAACATCAGGTAAAGGTGGTGTTGGAAAAACAACGTCTAGCGCTGCAATTGGTACAGGTCTTGCCCTAAAAGGCTACAAAACTGCCATAATCGACTTTGATATTGGGTTACGTAACTTAGATTTGATCATGGGTTGTGAACGCAGAGTAGTCTATGACTTCGTTAACGTGATCAATGGTGAAGCGAACTTAAATCAAGCCCTCATCAAAGATAAACGTGTAGAAAAACTCTTTATTCTTCCAGCGTCTCAAACCAGAGATAAAGATGCGCTAACCAGAGAAGGTGTAGAAAAAGTTTTAAACGAAATGAAAGAAAGCTTTGACTATATTATTTGCGATTCACCTGCAGGTATTGAAGCTGGTGCGATGATGGCACTGTATTTTGCAGATGAAGCGATTGTCACCACCAATCCAGAAGTCTCATCCGTAAGAGACTCCGATCGTATTTTGGGCATACTACAGAGTAAATCACAGCGTGCAGAGCAAGGTTTAGCGCCCGTGAAAGAACACTTACTACTCACCCGCTACAACCCTGAACGCGTTGAAAATGGTGAAATGCTGTCTGTAGAAGATGTTCAAGATATTTTAGCTATTGACTTACTCGGTGTAATTCCTGAATCAACTGCGGTATTAAATGCGTCAAACTCGGGCCAACCCGTTGTGCTTGATAGTGAATCTGATGCAGGGCAAGCTTATAGCGATGCAATTAACCGCTTATTAGGCGAGGTGATTGACTTTAGATTCCTTGCAGTGGAAAAGAAAGGCTTACTAAAACGGATATTTGGAGGTTAATGTGTCGCTACTTGATTATTTCCGTTCAGAGAAGAAAAGCAGTGCGTCGCTTGCTAAAGAGCGTTTACAAATAATCGTTGCACATGAGCGTTCAAAACGCGGAACACCGGATTATTTGCCACAACTTAAGCAAGATATACTCAATGTTATTCGAAAGTATGTGAAAGTTGACTCAGATGCCGTCAATGTTCAGTTTGAACAAAATGAAGATGATTTAGCAGTGTTAGAACTGAATGTGACTCTTCCTGATGATGTAAAAGAAGAAAAATAATTCATATAAAGGGCGCTAACTTAATAGCGCCTTTTTTATACAAGCGTTTGCTCTGTTATACGTCCCACTGCGATAACGCACTTTTAACATAATCATAGCGCCAGTCTTGCAAAAGGTCAGGCTTAAGAGATACAGCCCTTTCCTCTGCAGTTTTCTTCCAGCTCCAACTCAACAGTTGATTGATCTGTTTTTTAGATGCAAAAACATCTGCTGGAATACAGGCGGACTCAGCAACCGATTTAATGGTATTCGATATCCCCTTAGCTGCAGTTTTATAATTTGGATAATCAATAAGTCTTAACAATTTTTCAGGACAATTTGATTCATGGATCGCTTTACCACGCTCAATACACTGAATTATTTCTTTTCCTGAGCGGTTAACTTCAGACAGTTCGATACCAGGAATATTCCGTAAACTACTCAGTGACGTTGGCCTACGTTTGGCAACTTCAACCATATTGTGTTCTTTAAGAATAAAGCTTAACGCTAGGTTTTTCTTTTGAGCCTTGGCTCTACGCCATGCTGCTAATTCCTTCAGTACGGCAAGATCTCTTGGTTTTAATTGCCATGCATTTTTTATATCTAAGTAGACGTATTCATCGGGTGTTTCGAATGCGCGTTTTGCGGCAATTAGTTGAGACTCTTGAATAACGATTTCTATAAACTTCTTTTCGGTGATTTGCGTTATTATTTTTTCAAAGCATGGTAATAAGTAGTATACGTCACTGGCGGCATAATCTAGTTGCTTTTCTGTTAACGGTCTTTGAAGCCAATTGGTCCGAGATTCGCTTTTATCTATTTCAACATCAAGTAATGTCTTAACCATACTTGCAAAACCAACACAGTTCCCTTCGCCAAGCAACTGTAATGCGAACTGTGTGTCAAACATAGGATGTGGTACAAACCCAGCAAACTTTTGAAAAACCTCAATGTCCTCCGAAGGTGAGTGCAGCACTTTTAATATTTTATCATCTTTGAGTAGTTGCCAAAATGGTTCAAAATCTAACTCACAAACAGGATCAATTAACGCTAAATTTGCCCCATCAAAAACCTGGATCAAAGCAATCTCCGGGTACAAGGTACGGCGGCGCATAAACTCAGTATCTATTGCTAGAATTTGTGATGTAGATATTGAGGATACAAACTGGTTTAACTGGACTTGTGTGGTAATTAACTGATACTGCACGTTCACTCCTAGTGACATTAGTACATAAAAAAGCCGGCTACTGCCGGCTCCTTACTCACTCTTTTAAGGCTCTACGAAGTATCTTTCCGACATTCGTTTTTGGCAGTTCTTCACGAAACTCTACCAACTTAGGAACCTTATAATTCGTAAGATTATCTCGACAATGACTAATTATATCCTTTTCTGTCAACGATGGATCCTTTTTCACAACAAATACTTTAACTTGTTCGCCACTTACTTCATGGGGTATACCAATCGCTGCGACTTCAAGCACGCCATCATGCATGGCAACCACTTCTTCAATCTCATTTGGGAAGACATTAAACCCAGATACAATGATCATATCTTTTTTTCTGTCTACGATATAGAAAAAGCCTTCATCGTCATAAGTTGCGATGTCGCCTGTTGCAAACCAACCATCCTTTAAACACTCAGCAGTTGCATCTGGCCTGTTGTAATACCCAGCCATAACTTGAGGGCCTTTTACAAGCAACTCTCCAGACTCACCTTTGCTCGCTTCTTCACCACTATCTAATACAATTTTAAGTTCTGTACTGGGAGCCGGCAAACCAATAGACCCGTTATATCCGTCTAAATCCCACGGACATATCGTCACCAACGGAGCACATTCGGTTAAGCCATATCCTTCCATCAACTTACTGTTTGTCACTTTCTGCCACTTCTCAGCTACTGGGCGCTGAACAGCCATGCCACCACCAAGTGACATTTTTAAATTTGAGAAGTCTAATTCAGCAAACCCAGGAGTATTCAACAAACCATTGAATAAGGTATTTACGCCAGTAATTGCCGTGAAATTATGTTTGGACAGCTCTTTCACAAAGCCCGGCATATCTCTTGGGTTCGTGATCAAGATATTGTGACCACCGTACTTCATAAAGGTTAAGCAATTCGCCGTTAACGCAAATATATGATAAAGCGGTAATGCAGTAATAACAACTTCTTTGCCGTTATCTAACACTTTATCTAAGCAACCAGATACTTGTTCAAGATTGCCAACCATATTGCCGTGGGTCAACATAGCGCCTTTAGATACGCCTGTTGTACCGCCCGTATATTGTAAAAATGCAAGATCGGTTAATGCGATATTTGGAACTTTATAAGAATCTGGGTTTGCTGCCATCACCTCTTTAAAGGGCACCGTTTGTGGTAAACTAAATTCAGGCACCATTTTCTTAACGCGTTTCACCACAAAGTTTACTAGGTGCTTTTTAAAGCCGCCCATCATATCGCCAATTTCCGTCAATACGATGTGTTTAACAGACGTTTTAGGTAACGCTTTTTGAAGTGTCTGAGCAAAATTAGCGAGAATAAAGATAGCTTTAGTCTCTGAGTCATTTAGCTGATGCTCTAACTCTCTCACAGTATAAAGTGGGTTTACATTTACCACAGTACACCCTGCTCGCAATACGCCTAATATTGAAATTGGGGTTTGTAATAAGTTAGGCATCATTACTGCTACTTTATCACCTTTACCTAACTTCAAAGTATTTTGAATATAACTCGCAACAGATTTAGTTGCTTCATCTACTTGTTGATAGGTCAACGTCTTACCCATATTGGTATAAGCGGGTAACGACGCAAACTCTGTAAAACTTTTATCAAACATTTCAAGCAACGAGTTGTAGTGCTCTGGGTCGATAGTTTCAGGCATCCCTTCCGGATAGCGCTTTAGCCAGATTTTTTCCACTCTTAGCTCCTGTGTTCTCTTTATTTTTTTAATACTTTACCTTAATAGAAATAAGGCGCATAAACAATTGAGCAAATACTCTAACCCGAGATATTCCCATATTTTGTATCAATATACAATCACGTTCCATTAATTGCGTTCAGGTGCGTTTCAATACTTTTAATGCACCGAGATGGGTTTTGCATGTGACAGTGATGCCCTCCCTCAACAATTTCAACCTGTAGACTGTCAAAACAGCTCTTAAATTGCTCTAAATTGGATTTGACAAATCCATAGCCTTGAGTTCCTAAAATGAGCAAACTCGGTATTTTTATTTCTTCAAAAAGCTTCATACTCTGATCTAAACTAAAGCGAAAAGCAGAGTGTGTTTTTAAGCGAGGGTCAGTTGTTAAATAGACTTTGCCTTCTGCTTCTTTACTATTTCTACTCATAAGTAATTTCGCTTCCTTTTCACCAAAATCAGAGACAGATACTCTTAATTGTACCAACGCTTCCAAGCTTGGAAAATGCTTCGTCGCCTTATCTCGAATTTGCTGCCTTTGCTTAAAAGATTGCGTAATTTGTTGTTTAATTTCTGCTTCATCAGAATACATTAAACCAATCCCTTCAATCATAGACAAGCTATTAACTCGTTGCGGATACAATGTAGTAAACAGACCACATACAAGCGAACCCAAAGAGTGCCCAACCAAATGACATTTTTCTATGTCTAGCTCATCTAAGACGTTCAGTAAGTCATAAACATAATCAATAAAATAATAATGCGCATCTTTACTTCGCCAACGTGATTGACCGTGGCCTGGTAAATCAATCATAAGCCATTTGTAACCAGGTTGCTGTAAATTAGCCATTGGCACAAAGCTATTTGAATTATCTAACCAGCCATGCAAACAAATCACCCATTGCGGTCCATTTCCATAGATTTGCGCAGCTAAACCGCACTGCGCTAAGCGGTTTATCGTATTTTTTTCATCAATGGCCATTATTGCCGTATTCTTTTTTAAAGTTATAATTTAATATCTTGCCTGACATACCAGCCATGAAACAAGTTAAATGTCATAACTAACCATTAGGCTGCGTTATGTATCACCACGGGAATCTTAAGGAAGTAATCATGAGAAATACACTACGCCTCATTACAGCAGGCGTTGCGCTATCGTGCAGCTCATCTGCACTGGCAGAACCAAAAAACATCATCTATATGATTGGTGATGGTATGGGCCCAGCCTACACAACAGCTTATCGCTATTATATGGACAACCCGAATACCAAACATGTAGACCCTACAATATTTGACGAAATTCTTGTTGGTATGGCTCATACATATCCAGAGGACGATACCGTTGTAACAGACAGTGCAGCAAGCGCTACAGCACTTAGCACAGCAAATAAAAGCTATAATGGCGCCATTGCCGTCGATACACACAAAGCGCCATTGAAAACAATGCTGGAGATTGCCAAAGAAAAAGGTATGACCACAGCTCTGGTAGCAACATCGCAAATTAATCATGCCACACCGGCGAGTTTTGCTGCTCATAATGAATCAAGACGAAATTATGATGAAATAGCTGATGACTATCTAGACAATAAAATTGCCGGTAAGTTACCTGTAGACCTCCTATTAGGGGGCGGAACACAATATTTTAAACGAGATGATCGTAACCTAGTAAAAGAGTTTCAAGAAGCTGGATATCAATACTCTGACTCGTTCACGACCCTATCAAATATGAATAAGCTCCCAGCTTTAGGATTATTTGCAGCCAAAGGGTTACCCTATGCAATTGACGAAAATCCAAAGCGGTTAGAAATTATGACCAAAAAAGCTTTATCTTTACTGGATAAAAGCAATGACAAAGGCTTTTTCGTTATGATAGAAGGAAGTCAAATAGATTGGTGTGGGCACGCTAACGACATTGCCTGCGCCATGCATGAAATGCATGACTTTGCACAATCGATTAAACTCGCCAAAGCCTATGTTGACCAGAACCCTGATACACTACTCGTGATCACCGCAGATCACTCTACAGGTGGACTAACACTGGGAGCTGATGGAAAGTATTTATGGCTACGTGACGTAGTTCAAGGCGTATCTAAATCAGCCAAAGAGCTGGCAAAATTGTTAATTAAGTCTGACGATTTAGAAAGCATATGGGTAATGCATACTAAGCTCCCTTACAATAAATCGACAGCAATAAAACTTAAGCAAGCTAAAGCAGAAGGTGTTAAAGCACTTAATATCGTGGTTAAATCGCTCATCAATAAAGCAAGTTATACAGGCTGGACGACAGGTGGACATACGGCCATTGATGTTCAAGTCTTTGCTCATGGTAATGGCTATCAAGACTTTATTGGTTCTCAAAACAATACAGACATTGCAGAAAAGTTAATTAATTATCTAAGATAGTTTATTCATTCTCGACTTTAGTCCCATAAATGCCAATAGCCTGTTCTATTGGCATTGCTTTGTAATATAAAAAACCTTGGACGCAGCCAATATTTGCTGCTTTGACGACACTTTCATCTTCTTTTGTTTCAACCCCTTCAGCAACCGTCTTGAAGCCCAATTGTGCACAAAGGTCGGCAAGATTCTTATAAAGTACAGCCGCTTTTTCATTGTCTTGATCTGGCAATAAGCTTTTATCAAACTTAATGGTGTCGATATTTAACTTAGACAGTACTGACAAGCAGGAATAACCTGTACCAAAATCATCCATAGCGCAGTGTATTTTATTGCTTTTAAGCGTATTTACTATCGACATCGTTTTACTAAAGTCTTCAATATAACTTGATTCCAAGAGTTCAACTTCAACTTGATCTGCGAATCGAGAGAATGCTTTAACCACCCGTTTATAACCACCCGAAAGTAAATTATCCGGTGATATGTTAAAACTCACTTTTGGATATTGTCCATGCTGGGCAAAAGTATCTAAATCCACTTCCAATTGGTCAATAACAAAATTATCTATTACATGTAGCAGATTATGCTCACCTAACGTTTCCAAAAACCATGGCCCTGATACACTTTTGTCTGGGTTAACCAGCCGCAACAACGCCTCAAAACCCACGATTTCTTTGTTCACTGGATTGATTTTAGGTTGATAGTATAGCGTCAATGCACCGTTATTTAGGGCATCAGTCACTTCGGTTAAAGTATGCCCTGAAATTTGTTGCTTAGCATGGTGTGTCGCAAAACTACTTTCAGCTTGATCTTCAATCATTCGACCTGCGGAGTAACGTTTCACTAGCATATCAAGAGCTTTACCAGACATGTTATTTTTCTGATGTGCGACTAAAAATGGGTAATATATAGCCACATTTGCTGTGACCAGGAATAATTGCAATAGCACTATCCAAAAACTTTCTGTCAGTATCCAAGCATTTACAAATACGGGCGTAAACCAAGGTATAGATTCTTGGGTCACAATAGGAATAAACCCATTTATCAATAATTGATAAGATACGACTGCATTAAATGCGGGTGCAATTAAAAAGGGTATTAGAATATAGGGGTTAAATACAATAGGGAGTGCGTAGAGCATCACTTCACTGATATTAAACACAGCAAGTGGTGCTGATAATTTTGCTATATGCTTTTCATGGTGCCCTTTTTTAAGCAACAAACATGCAATTATTAACCCCCAAACGCACCCTGTACCGCCCAAAATCACAAATGTACTAAAGAAATGATAGTTAATTAACTCGGGTGTGACCATAAAGCCTGAAAGGTCGCTTGAAACCAATATATGATAGGTATTATCACCATGAACCCCTAAAAACCATAATAAATGCGCACCAAGTAGTTGTAATGTAACTTTATCCTCCGCGCTAAACGCAAGCTGCTCTAGTGCCAAGTAAGACAAGACATGATCTACAGCTAGGTCTACAAATGGATATAGCAGCAGCGTAATTGTGGTAACCAACATATAGGGAAAAATGAGATTAACGTGTTTTTTGAGAAATAAGCTAATTGTGCTCACTTCGACAATCTTAAATGCTCGAGTACGCTCAAAATATGCGAGCAAATAACAACAAAAGATAGGCATAAATAAGGTATACAAAACACCAACGCGATGATCAATCCGTAGACTTTGCTCATCAACGAAAATATACCCTGTGGTTGCAACAAAACAACTTGTAACCAATATTGGGGCGGCGATGGTATGTATTTTTATATTTTTTGCTAGATGATAGCTAAATGAAATCAGAGTAAATAAAGGGAAAAGTCCCCAAACCAATTGGTTAAATTGATTTAAGTAGTCATGATCAAATCCTTTTGCCGCAATATCCAACCATTGATTTATCAGTGTAATGAGAGACGCAACGATAAAAAAAGGAATTAATGCAATATATCCTTCCCTTAACGACAACACTAGCGTGTTAGACGACACCTTAACAGCTGCTTGATTAAATCGGTTGAATGACGATCTGAACAAAACATTCCCTAGCTTTTTCTTTTAACCATACCTAACTTAGAGAATAAAACAATCTTCGAGGAATCTTTTTAAGTGAAATAATTTCAAACACCTAGGCGTAGATATTTACGCCAATTAGGGCTTCTACATCTGCTCTGCGTTCTTGATTATTTATCTCTTTGTAGGTGTTAATCGCCACATTTGTTTTAAAATCGGGCTGATCATAAATAGTAGAGCGTGTGTGTTCTTGAAAAGCTTGGGCAAGCTTAATACCCGATGGCGAGTTGCTAACTCGGGAGTTAGGCTGCGCAGCATTGCTCACCGCTTGCTCAGTAGATTTCTCCCGAACAATAGGCTTTAGTTGATATGTAAATTGGTTATTACTAACCGTTACCATTTGCATAAAGTGACGCTGCGCCAATCTAACTATATACTAAAAATACCTAATTATTCCTTACCTGGCAACTTTTTCCACGTTACTGTGTCTCTGACATAATTTGGCTGTGCATCACAAGCATCAACTGTTTCACCATTTGCAAAAGCACGTTCCGCAATTTTTAACATGTAAAATGCATCAGGCAGTACCGCGCCTTCTAATACAGTTAAATTGTTATCAGAAGCAGCTTTTGGATACGTGACCCACGCAGTACCTACCGCGCTATTAACGTTGATATTAGCTAGACTTTCTGGTGCACATACCATTTCTTCGTGACTCTCCTGTGCTAAACCATCGTCTCCGCGCACATAAGCGCCGACATAGACTTCTCCCATTCTCGCGTCTATTCCGGCCAATACGCCTGTAACACCATGTTCGTCAATAGCTTGTTGCGCCATAGTTTGCAGCGTTGAGATCCCTACTAATTTCAATCCCTGCGAATATGCCAGCCCTTGTGCAATCGCCACTCCGATCCTTACTCCCGTAAAGCTACCTGGGCCTTTACCAAACGCGATGCCATCTAAGTCCTGCAATGTGCAGTTGGCATCATTAAGCATGGCTTCTATTTGCGGCAGTATTTTTTGGCTATGCTGTTGAGGGCACTCCTCAAAAAAGCGAAATGTTTTACCGTTATAATTAAGAGCGATACTTAGCGCTTCAGTAGAAGCATCAATGGCCAAAAGGTTATACGTCATATTATTCTATATTCTCTAAGAATTGAGTTGCCGCTTGTAAATTGCGTGTTCGTCGCATATTTGGCAAGCTTTTTAAAAATGTTTCACCGTATTTTCGCGTAACTAAACGATTATCGCAAATAACAAGTACACCTTTGTCGCTTTTATCTCGAATTAACCGCCCTACACCTTGTTTAAGACTGATCACCGCTTGAGGTAATTGAACCGCTTCAAAAGGCTCTTTTCCTAACATTTCTGCATCTTTCATCCTAGCTTGTAATAAAGGATCATCCGGTGAGGCAAAAGGGAGCTTATCAATTAAAACACAACTTAAAGTATCTCCACGTACATCGACTCCTTCCCAAAAAGATGCAGTTCCCATCAATACCGCATTTCCATTACGTACGAACTGCTCCAAGATGATCCGTTTAGATGATTGGCCTTGCATAAAAATAGGATATTCGGTGGCCGTATTCAGCCCTTCATATACCAAGTGCATGACACGGTAGCTTGTAAATAACAAAAAAGTCCTACCCTTTGCTGCATTTATTAACTGTTTTGCTATTTTAACGAGCATATGGGGCATCCCATCATCCCTACTTTCAGGCAAATAACGCGGCATACACAATAAGGCTTGGTTTTGATAATCAAATGGGCTATCTACAATGCTTTCATGAGTAGGAGATAAACCCAAACTCGCGGTAAAGTGCCCTAAAGAATGATCAACTGACAGTGTTGCAGATGTAAATACAAAACTTGCACTGGTTTTAGATACAATCTCTTTGAACTTACTAGACACATCTAGTGGTGTTATATGAATAGTGATAAAGCGCCGTGTTGTTTCATACCAATAACTATACCCTGTTTGAGACACATCAAAGGCACGCTCTAACTGATTTTTAAACTTTATAACCCGTTCAAACGGGTGTTCTATTTTATCAGTCCTATCTAAACACAGCTTTAAAACTTGATACAAAAAGTCCATATCACTAATAACCCGATGCAATGCATCACAAATAGCTTTGTTTGACAGGGCCTCCCGCCAGTCACCGCGTCCCCCATCATTACCAAACGCAATACGGAGATCGGCTACCGTCGTCTCTAATTTATTAAGTGTCTTACCCAATTGGAGCATATCAGGAATGTCAGAACGATAAATTAAACGGATATCGTTAATAAGTCCGGTTAATTGCTTTGTACTGATTGACTCTCCAAAATAGTCACTTGCTATTTCAGGGAGTTGGTGAGCCTCATCGAATATATAACAATCGCTATTTGGCATCAATTCAGCAAACCCTTGCTCTTTCACCGCCATGTCTGCAAAAAACAAATGATGGTTAATAACCACTAAATCTGAGTCTGTGGCTTCTATACGTGCTTTTCTTATATAACATTCTTGGAAGTCAGGGCACTCTTTACCTAAACAATTATCAGCAGTAGAGTTAACATAGGGAAGTACTTTTGCGTCTTCTTCTATTCCAACGCAGTCTGCTAAATCACCGGTATTTGTCTCCGCAGCAAACTTTGCCACCATGGCGAGTTGATGCATTACATCAGGATCATCGGTAGGCACATTAGTGACGTGTTCATTGAGACGGTAGCTGCACAAGTAGTTAGCCCGACCTTTTAACAACGCTACCTTTTTGCCAACTTTCAGAGCCTTTTGTAGCACAGGTAAATCACGATGAAATAATTGTTCTTGAAGCGCCTTCGACCCTGTTGAAATTATGCACTTATGTTTACTCAACAATGCAGGCGCTAAGTATGCAAATGTTTTCCCAGTACCAGTTCCTGCTTCAACGACACATTGTCCACGAGTTTCCATCGTGTCAGAAATTGACTGAGCCATATCGATTTGTGCTTTACGAGGCTTATAGCCTGAAAGTTGCAAAGCAAGTGGCCCTTGCTCTGAAAATACCTGTTGAATAGACAATTTAGTTGTACTGCTTGGAAATTTTCGATGATTGTACGAAGAGTTAGCGCATAGAGCAAGTAACCTCTATACGCCAATATTATGATGCAGCCTAAACTGCAAACTTACTTAATGCAGTTTCAAGGCTTTCTACATTATCAGACAGCGCATTCGCAGCACTTTGTGCAGCCTCTGAGTTAGAAACAGCTTCAGTCGCTATAGTATTAATGTCTGTAATGTCTTGACTGATCTCCTTCGTCACTGCGGCTTGCTCTTCTGCCGATGCAGCAACAGAATCAATCATTCTATTAACAGTTTGTGCTTGACTAACAATATCTTCAAGCGCAGCTAAAGCCTCTTCACTTAACGACACTCCTTTATCAACGACTTCGGTACTTTGTGCCATTCTTGATACCGCAATATCGGTCTCTTGCTGAATTGCACTTATTGACTCTGCGACTTCTTGTGTCGCTGTTGCGGTTCGACTAGCAAGCCCCCTAACTTCATCAGCCACCACGGCAAAGCCTCGCCCTTGTTCTCCAGCTCTGGCAGCCTCAATCGCCGCATTAAGGGCTAATAAATTAGTTTGTTCAGCGATTTCATTGATCACCTTTATGATCTCTCCAATTTGCTTACCACGTTGCCCCAAATTACCGACCGAATCCGATAAGTCTTCAATGGTGGACGACACATCTCGAATACTCATCACCATTTCATTAACAATTTTTCCGCCATGACTTGCGCTACTACCTGCTTGATTTGCAATATCTGCTGCGTCGACACTCTGGTGAGCCACTTCAGCAATAGAGCTACTCATTTGCGCTGCGGCTGTGGAAATTTGATCCGCTTTTAATTGCTGCTTATTGATCCCTTTCGCAACTTGCTCATTAACTTTGCCAAGTGTGGCACTACTATCGCCAACTTCGCTCGTTACTGACTTTATTTGTCCAACGAGCGTAGTTAATGACGTTTGCATATCATTGATAGATGACGATAACGCACTGATCTCATCTCCATGACTAGTTTCAAGTGGTTGAATATCCAATCGCCCTTGGGCAATATTGCCCGCTTGTACTGCCACCAATTTTAACCTCTGCGAGATTGAAAGACCTAAACGCCACGCAATGAATACCGAGATAACTATCGCCACCAGCGTAATGACGATTAATATGGTATTTAGAAAATCAAGTTGTGCCTGAATTTCAGTCATAGCTAGAGATGTGTCATCACGTTCTTCGTTAGCACCTGCCTCTAACATATCCTCTAACTTCGAAATATACCGTTTTTCCAACTCAACTAACGTAACTAGCTTTTCATTAAACGGTAATGACGAACCAATAATTTTTGTCTCGGCAACCTGTATTAAATCGTCAATTAAACGTTTTATTTGAGCCATAACCCGTCGGTCTTCGGCCTTTTTAGATTCCAACTTATATAATTGTTCGTAGTAATCTAATAGCTCATTCTTATCATCATAGTAGCTTTGCGTTGCCCCTTCTATATCATTAACAATTGCATATAAAGCAGTATTGACATCACCTAGTTCATCAATCAGTTGCATATAGACAAATGCTCCGGGTACATCGTCACTGGCTACTTCTTGGGTAACATGAGAAATCTCAATTTCTTTATAAATTACAAAGACTGAGGTGCTCGAAAGTAAAATCAACACGGCAAAAAATGCAGCGTATAACTTTTGGACAATGGTAAAGTTCATATATACAACCCTGAATAGACTACATTTCCACCGTGTAAATATCATACAGGTAGACTAATAAAAAACTTAATTAAATTAGTGGATTGGGAAGGATTATATATTGAAGACGCACAAAAATACAACTTTTATATTAGTACAAAAGCACTAAGCCCATATATCTAGGTGTTTGTCACTTTCATCTGTTTTATTGTTGCCATTTTGTTTATTTTCTGGTTCATTTGACCGTTTCTTTTTTTCAATATCCTCACGCTTTGCGCGCTCAAGTTTTATTCTATCAACCGCACTTTCTTGTACACCTGCAATATAAAATAAAGGCTTGTGATGAACCTCAAGCCTGACGATATTAAACTGTGGTTTTAACGCATCCATATGCATTTCTCCCCAACAACATGTTCTTATACGTTATTATCGGCCGTTATAAGATATTCTAAAGTTCATATAAAAAAAGCTTGCACTGCATTCTGATAATATGTTTATCTATATACGTAATCAAATACTAACCAAGAGTTAACAATGTTCAATACTATGACAGCTTTACATCACCATCATCATTCATCGGGATAACCTGTCAGGTATTTCGCTGGTGGGTTATTCCTAAAAGGAACCTCCGGCGAGCAAAATTCATAGCTTATTTTCGCCCTGAGGTTCCCTCGGGGTTTTTAGTTTTTATACTTATGGAAAATAAATTATGAACAACACAAATAGACTACGTATCGCAATTCAAAAATCTGGCCGTTTATCAAAAGACTGCCAAGACCTATTAAAACAAATCGGTGTTAAGCTTAATCTACGTGAACAACGTTTGATCGCACATTCTACCAATATGCCAATTGATGTACTGCGTGTACGTGATGACGATATTCCGGGTTTGGTTATGGATGGCGTATGTGACTTGGGGATCGTTGGTGAAAATGTCCTAGTGGAGTCTCAAGCCGAAAGACAAAATCTGCAACAAAGTGCCGATGTCATCAAGCTATCTAAGTTGGACTTTGGCTATTGCCGCTTAGCACTCGCTTGGCCGCAAGAGCTCGGTGAACAGTCAAAGGACTGGTTTGAAGGTAAAAGAATCGCAACAACATACCCAGAGATTTTAAAGCAGTACTTAAAGCGTGAAAATATCAGCGCCAGTGCCGTCATGTTAACTGGCTCAGTAGAAGTTGCCCCCAGAGCTGGCTTAGCTGATGCAATCTGTGACCTTGTATCAACCGGTGCCACCTTAGAAGCCAATGGATTAATGCAAGGAGAAACAATTCTAGAGTCAAACGCTTGTCTTATTCAAAACCCAGCCCTGCAAGACCCAGAAAAGCTAGCCTTAATTGAAAAGCTTATGCCTCGTTTAAAAGGGGTAAAACAAGCAAAAGAAAGCAAATATATCATGCTGCATGCACCAAAGAGCAAACTGGACGAAGTCTGTGCGCTGCTGCCCGGCACAGGCCAGCCGACACTGCTCGCTTTGGCTGGCAGTGACGAATATGTTGCCCTGCACATGGTCAGTAGTGAAACCCTTTTCTGGGAAACAATGGAAGAACTAAAAACACTCGGTGCGAATTCAATCCTAGTTATGCCAATCGAAAAAATGATGGAGTAATAACGTGATCCGTTGGAACGAATTGACGTCACAGCAACAGCAAGGCGCACTTATGCGCCCTGCTCTATCAGCCAGTATAAATGTTGAAGCCGCTGTCAACGACATAATCGAACAAGTAAAATCAAATGGTGATAGCGCGCTTATTACATTCGCTGAAAAATTTGATAAGCGAAATAACGTAAGGCTGCGTGTACCTCAAGAAGAGATTAATAATAGTGCTCAGGCGTTAAACGCAGAATTAAAAGCAGCGATTGAAACGGCATATAGCAACATTAAAGCTTTTCACCAAGCGCAATTGCCAAACAACACGTCGTTAGAGACAACGCCTGGGGTACTTTGCGAATTGCGCTACCAAGCTATTGATGCTGTTGGGCTGTATGTACCTGGTGGAAGTGCGCCTTTACCTTCATCAGTGTTGATGCAAGGTGTCTGTGCACAACTCAGCGGTGCAACTACTATTGTACTTGCCACACCTGTTAATGGTGACAAGAAAATTGACCCTGCAATACTTTATGCTGCTAAGTTATGTGGGATCACAACAGTAATTGAAAGTGGCGGTGCAGGTGCCATCGCAGCGATGGCGTTTGGCACAGACACAGTGCCGAAAGTAAGCAAAGTTTTTGGCCCAGGTAATAGCTACGTCACAATGGCAAAACAAATATTGAGCCAAAGCCAACCAGGATTTGCAATTGATATGCCCGCTGGACCATCTGAAGTATTGGTGATTGCAGACGAACGTGCAAACCCCGAGTTTATTGCGGCCGATTTATTATCACAAGCAGAGCATGGTCGTGACTCTCAGGTAATTTTGTTATGCACCAACACACTCACCATTGAAAAAACACAGCAAGCCATCGAAGCGCAATTAGCGTTGCTACCTCGTGCAGATATCGCGCGAGCTGCAATGCAAAACAGTAGTCTCATTTTGGTAGAGTCAATTGAGCAAGCCTTTGCCGTTTCGGCTGAATATGGACCAGAACATTTAATACTGCAACTTAGGGAACCTGAGCAGTATTTACCGTTAGTGAATAACGCAGGGTCAGTGTTTGTTGGTGACTATACACCAGAATCGGCTGGAGATTATGCCTCAGGTACCAACCATGTATTGCCTACTTATGGTTACAGTAAAGTATATTCTAGCTTAAATCTATTAGATTTTTTTAGAACCTACACAGTTCAAACAATATCAAAACAAGGGCTTAAAGCGTTAAGCTCAGCTATATTGCCACTTGCTGAGGCAGAAGGATTAGACGCTCACGCCTACGCAGTTAAAGTAAGACTGGAGCAATTAAACAATGACTAATAAACCAGCACAAGACACGCTGTTACCCGGCAATATTGAAGCACTAACAGCCTATAGTTCTGCAAAAAGTGAAAAAGTATCAGGTAATATATGGCTCAATGCCAATGAAAGCCCTTATGTGAAAGACGTAAATATTATACTGAGTGACTTAAATAGGTATCCCGATCCACAACCTGCAGCGGTTATAGATGCATACGCAGATTATGCGGGCGTAAGTTCAGAACAAGTCATTATGACCCGGGGAGCAGACGAAGGCATCGACCTATTGGTGCGGACCTATTGTGAGCCTGCATCAGACAATATTGCACTATTTTTGCCAACTTATGGCATGTATAAAGTAACCGCTGACACACATAATGTTGCTGTTAATGACCTATCACAAGAGTTATTGCTCAGTGGCACTGTCGAAGACATTATTAAAGCAGTATCAGGCAGTAAATTGGTTTTCATCTGCAATCCGAATAACCCGACAGGCAGTATCACGCCAGTTGAAAAAATTGCTCAAATCACAAAAGCATTAACAGGTAAAGCCATCGTTGTTGTTGATGAAGCCTACATAGAGTTCTCAGAGTCTAATTCATGCGCTCTACTACTTAAAGACTTCGATAACCTTGTTATTTTACGTACGCTATCTAAGGCATTTGCACTGGCGGGCTTGCGCACTGGATTCATGCTGGGTGATCAATCACTCCTAGCACCTATTCGAAAAGTCATAGCGCCCTACCCTGTATCAACCGTGGTTGCACAAATCGCCGAAAAGGCCTTAAGCAGTGATGCAATTACCCAGATGCGTCGCCAAGTAACCATTTTGAACAAAGCCAAACTAACGCTTGTACGCTGGTTAGAACAGTCACCCGCTGTCAACAACATACTCAGTGGTGAAGGTAACTTTGTGACATTACAACTTAAAGACAAAGGCTGTTTATCTTTCGCGGCACAAATGGGGTTAGTAATGAGACCTTTTAATTTATATGGCCAAGATAACTGGCTGCGTATATCAATTGGTAACGAACAAGACTTAAAATCCGTTAAAGATTGGCTAGACGTCATCTCGGCGCAAGTGTAAGGAATTAATAATGAGCAGTCCATATTTATTCATAGACAGAGATGGCACGCTAATAGACGAGCCAAAAACAGATAAACAAGTCGATAGCCTTGAAAAGCTCGTCCTGTTACCTAATGTGATCACCGCCCTACTCCAATTGCAAAATGCAGGTTACAAGCTTGTCATGGTATCTAATCAAGATGGGCTTGGTACCGCTAGCTTTCCAACGGCTGACTTCGACATAGCACAAAATAAAATGATGGAGATATTTGAAAGTCAGGGAATATTTTTCGAAGAGGTGTTGATCTGCCCACACTTTGATGAAGACAACTGTAACTGCAGAAAGCCAAAAACTGGCCTACTCACGCAAATTATGCGCTCTGGTAAAGTTGACCTTGCTAAATCATATGTGATTGGAGACCGACAAACCGATATAGGTCTCGCTGAAAACCTGTGTATTGAAGGTATTTTATATGAAGGAAGTTGGTCCCACATTGTAACCCAGTTGACCACATTAAACAGAAAAGCAACGGTAAGTCGCAATACCAAAGAAACACAGATCAGTGTTTCAGCTAATCTTGATCAAACTAAAAATGGCGAAATTGCAACAGGGTTAGGCTTTTTCGACCATATGCTCGACCAAATTAGGACGCACGCAAATATTGGCTTAAATATTATTGCTAAAGGTGATCTTCACATCGATGAACACCATTTAGTAGAAGATGTGGGGATAGCACTAGGGCAAGTAATAAAGCAAGCGCTAGGCACTAAATCACAAATTGCCCGCTACGGTTTTTCACTCCCGATGGATGAGTGCAAAGCAGAATGCCAACTCGATTTATCTGGTCGCGCGTCATTTGTATTAAATGCAGAATTTACCAGAGAGAGTACTGGAGATTTAGATGTACAAATGGTCGAACACTTTTTTAAGTCATTGGCAGACAATGCTCAAGTAAGTTTGATTTTATCCGTGTCAGAGGGTAACTGCCATCACCAAGTTGAGGGCTTATTCAAAGCCTTTTCTCGGGCATTAAGAATGGCAATTGCTAAAGACACCACACAACAAACAGCCAGCTCTAAGGGGTGTTTATGATAGCCATTATTAATACCGGTTGTGCCAACATCAACTCGGTAAGGTTTGCGTTTGAACGCCTTGGTGTCACACCTGAAGTTATCACCGAACCAGCTCAACTTGCCCACTTTGACCGTGCTATTTTACCGGGTGTTGGCCATGCAAAAGTGGCGATGGAGCGTCTAATCAACCAAGGGTGGAATGAAGCGATTGATGAGTTTCAAAAGCCATTGATGGGGATTTGTTTAGGTATGCAATTGTTGTGTGAGAGCACAGCAGAAGGCAATGTTACTTGCCTAGGAAAGATACCTGGCAGTGTTTCTCAACTCGATATCCAAGGGTTGACGGCGCCACACATGGGTTGGAATAACTTAACACACTGCATTGAGCACCCATTGACTAATAATATCACGAGTAACGACCAAGTATATTTTGTGCACAGCTTTGCACACTCGGTCAACACGTCAACATTGGCTCAAGGGGAATATGGTCAACAATTTTCAGCTATTGTAGCCAAAGATAATTATGCTGGCATGCAGTTTCACCCTGAACGCAGCGCCAAAGTGGGCGCAACATTACTACAAAACTTTTTGAACTGGCAATTGTAAAGGACCTTAATATGATCATTCCCGCATTAGATGTACTACAAAACCAAATCGTGAGATTGTACCAAGGCAAATACGATACAGCCCAGTTTTACCCATTTCAACTCGATGAACGGTTACAGTCATACCAAAACAGTGGTGCGACTAAGCTTCATTTGGTTGATCTAGAAGGCGCACGAGATCCAGCTAAAAAACAGTGGCAACAAATTCAAGCAGCCACCAGCGGATTATCAGTCCCTTATCAAGTTGGCGGTGGGGTCCGTAGCTATGAAGATGTTAAACAATGGCTTGACGCCGGAGCTTCACAAGTTGTGATTGGTTCCATGGCTGTCGACCAACAAATTCAGGTATCTAGCTGGATTAAAGAGTTTGGCGCTAAACGTTTCGTCATAGCCCTAGATGTCAACAAAACCGACACTGGTTGGGCACCTGCAACTCATGGTTGGCTTTCAGATGCAAAGGTTGATTTATTTGAACTCGTCGACTTTTATGCTGAACTTGGCATAATTGACTTCCTATGTACGGACATCAGTAAGGATGGCACCATGACCGGCCCTTCCTTTGCGTTATATGAACAACTTTGTGCGCATAATAAGAACATAAAAGTGCAAGCATCTGGCGGAGTAAGCTCGTTAGAGGATATTAATCGATTAATTGAGATAGGTGTCGGTGGCATTATTCTTGGGAAATCGCTACTGGATGGCGCATTTACAGTTGAGGAGGCTCTGGCATGTTATCAAAGCGAATAATCCCATGTTTAGATGTTAAGAATGGACAAGTCGTTAAAGGCGTTAAATTTAAGGGCCATGAAGTTGTTGGTGGCATCTTAGAGCTAGCTAAACTCTACAGTGATTCAGGTGCAGATGAGCTGGTATTTTATGAAATAAGTGCCAGTGTGGAAAAGCGTTTACTCGACGTAAACTGGGTCGAAAATATTGCTCGACACATTGATATTCCCTTCTGCGTCGCTGGCGGAATTAAATCAGTCGCTGATGCAGCCAAGGTTCTAGAGCAAGGCGCTGATAAGATCAGTATCAATAGCCCAGCAATTGCGCGACCTGAACTCATCAAAGAATTACATGATGAATTCGGTAAACAATGCATTGTGGTTGGTATAGATAGTTTTTACGACGAAGCATCTGGCGAATATCTTGTGTATCAATTAACAGGGGATCCAAATGCGTCAAGCCGTACTCGCTATAAAACCCAAGAATGGGTTAAAAAAGTACAAGAACTAGGCGCTGGAGAAATCGTGCTCAACTGTATGAATCAAGATGGCGTAAGAAAAGGCTACGACAATGACCAATTAAGTCAAATCAGAGCCATTTGTGATGTGCCACTTATCGCATCTGGTGGTGCAGGTACAATGCAAGACTTCGCTGATGTATTTACACATAGTCAAGTTGATGGCGCATTGGCCGCCAGCGTATTTCATAAAAACATTATAAATATTAACGAGCTAAAGCAGTTTTTATCATCTCAAAATATAGCGAGTAGACTATGCAATTAACCCCCGCAAACCTAACACAATTAGACTTTGATAAAGCTGAGCTACTGCCAGCCATTGTTCAACATGCCACGTCAGGTGTGATCCTCATGCAAGGCTTTATGAACAGTGATGCAATCAAAATGACATTAGAAAAGAAACTGGTGACATTTTATTCTCGCTCAAAACAACGCCTTTGGACCAAAGGGGAGTCTTCTAATAATGTGCTCAACTTGGTAAGCGCGCATACTGATTGCGACCAAGATTCAATTTTATTGTTTGCGTTACCGGAGGGGCCAACCTGCCACTTAGGTACCCAAAGTTGCTTTGGTGATGCTAAACCCGCTATCGGTTTTTTAGCCGAGTTAGAAGAAGTCATTGTATCGCGTAAAAATGATGACCCTGATTCGAGTTATACTGCATCTTTGTTCGCGAAAGACATTAGCCGAAGCTGTCAAAAAGTAGGTGAAGAAGGCGTTGAAGTAGCACTTGCGGCAATGAAAGCAGATATAAACGAATTAGAAAACGAGTCAGCTGATTTACTTTATCATTTATTGGTCTTGTTACAACGCAGTGAAACTGATTTATCAAGCGTTATAAGCTGCTTGCAAAACAGACATAAGTAACTCGAGTCTGGTCTTTACGTTTTACCATGGTATGCTTGCTAAAAATAGTTAAGGATCTCACCATGGTAAAACCTCTTCTTAGCGCCTTTTCCCTTATAATTGGCTTAACTGGCTGCAATACTTTATCTCCCTCGAAGCAAGCTCAAGTCGACACAATGAGTATGTGTCAAAAGGTTGAAGCACTCATAAATAGTGCACCATCAGATTTTGAACCGTTAAAAGGCGCTCAAATCTCGACCCCATTTTTAACATCATGGCAAGCAAAAGCACATTTAGTCGGTGAGCAATGTCAAATAAGTAACTACAGCACAGGCTTAACTGGTTACCACTGTGAAAAAAACTATGCGAGCGACGATCTTGCGTCACAAGTCTTTGATACATCTAAGCGCCTGATTGAATCATGTTTAAGTACTGAGTGGAAAGCAGTACAAAAGAAAAACACGTTACAATTTTCAAAAGCGGCGCAGTCTCCTACCCTGAGTCTGTCGAAACACGAAACTTTTGACAAAAATAAGCCTTGGCAAGTTAAATTAGAGATATCACAGTAATGCACACCAACGTTCCTGCCATATTTTTGATCAACTTAGATCAAAGCACAAAACGTTTAAAAGCGTGTACAGATAGGTTAAATAGTCAAAATATTCCTTTTGAGCGACTATCAGGGGTGTATGGAAAGTCTTTAAGTAAAGAGGAGCTTAACCGCCATTACAGTCACACCTTGAATCACAAAAAGTATCATCGAGTACTTAGTCAAGGCGAGATTGGCTGCTATTTAAGCCACAGAAAAGCATGGCAGACCATTGTTGACCGTCAACTTGATTATGCCATTATAATTGAGGATGATTTTAAACTAGTTGGCCCGTTACAGGACGTTTTTGACTCCATAGCTGATCTTAATTTTGATTGGCAACTCATTAAGCTTGCAGCATATGAGAATCGCGAAAAGCCAATTTCGTTCAAATCTAAGCTCAATAGCCACTTTGACCTTGTGGTACATAAAAAAGCAATGACAGGCTGCTGTGCTCAAGCTATTAGTTTAGAGGGCGCTAAGCGACTTCTAAAAGCAACCGAACAGTTTGCTCGACCTGTTGACACTGATATACAGCATATTTGGGAAACCAACGTCCCCGTGTATTCAATGATGCCTTATTACATTGAGCAAGCCGGAGAGTTCGAAAGCGATATTGCCAAAGCATCTAGTAGTGCGCCTGTAAAAAAGCATTTTTGGAAAAGAAAATGGCATCAGTTTCAAGAAAAGCGACTTAATCGTAACGCCACTCAGCAAGTAATCGAAGTTTTAAAGGGTAAAATTTAATAACTGACATGCTAGATAACCATAACTCCAGCTATTATTGCTCAATAACTGGAGTTTAAGTTTAAATACAAGAACTACCCTTTAAACTTTACCAACCTTAGTAGCTTAATTAGTTGTTTGATATGGATGTGCAACGCCCATCCAAGCTTTATACAACTTTGCTTGCATAATTGATGGGGTTAATATTGGCTGGACTAACTTAGGCTTACTATGATCCAGTGATAGGGTCAATGTTGTACTCATCAATTTATCACGCCTAATAAATTCAACCTCAACTTTTTCACCTGCAGAAAAACGTTGCAATGTTGCGTTGAGTGATTTTCGAACGTGGTGTTTATTAACCGCAACAATTTTATCACCAGAAGTAAGGCCCGCGGCCCAAGCTGCTCCCTCTCTGGCTACGTGATTAAGTACTAATACTTCGCCACGATTCTTTGCTGTGGCCCCCATTGAAGCAACAGTTTTTGCAGATGAAGGACGTACATGCTCTAAACCGACCTGCGCTAATAATGCATCAAAGTCTAGATTTAATGGTCCATCTACATGTTTAGCCCACCACTGACTATAATCTCTCCCGCTTAACTGCTTTAAAATTGCTTTTACATCAGCACTGGTAAACGAATTTGGCAGTTTATGCTGTTTATACAGCTCGCGGTGTACATCTTTATAGCTAACCTTCCCATCACTTTTGACTAATAAATCAATATCAAGCGCCATAGATACAAGTGCGCCTTCAGAATAGATATTAGTGCTGTAGTTTTTGCCGTGATCACCCCCTTGATTGATCCATTTATCAAAACTTGTTTGCGCGGCAGACTGAATTTCACGACCAGGGGTGTTTAAATGGCGATTAATGGTACGAGTGAGTCCTTTAAAATACTCTTTATTAGTTGTTATACCCGCACTCAGTAATAGGTAGTCTTCTAAATAGCTTGTTGACCCTTCAGCCAACCACAATAAGTTACTATAATTAATATCAGTATAATCGTAAGGTACTAACCCTTCAGGTCGATAATTTTTCACGTTCCAAGTATGGATAAATTCGTGTGCTGCTGTGGAGATAAACGCTACATAGTCGTCTCTTTTGGCAAACGAATCTCTATGGCGTTGAATTATCGTCGAGTTTAAATGCTCAGTCGCACCACGCGCGCCACTGGTAGCATGTACCATAAACACGTAACGCTGATATGGGTAATCATCCCAAATTAAGCTGCCTGTTTTAACCAACTTTTTTAAATCCCGCAGCATCAACGCAACGTCGTAGTTACCCTCTCCCCATATCACTAACTCGTACTGTCGGCCGTCTACTTCAAACTTACGTAATTCATTAATACCTGTTTCTATTGGTGAATCTAGTAAAATATCATAATTTTTAGCGACAAAACTGTGTTTATTATCCCCGAACGCCATGCCTGATACAGAGCGCCACTCCTTAGGAACCTCTAATTCGACACTCACAGGCTCTTGTCGAAAAGAATCACTAAACATAAAAAAACCTGATGCATCAATGAACGCATGGCTGTCATCAATGTGCCTTGCTCTGAGCCCTAACTCATTTGCATAAACCTGATAGTCAATATTAACTTCTGTCGGCTCGTCAAAATGAACCCGCCAGGTATTTTTATCAACTTTATTCCACTCTAACACATTGCCATTTTGATCTTCTGCATTGAACAGCCGAACACCATTAGCCAAATTCAATATCTCATAACGACCCGTGCGCCAATCTGGTAGTTGTATATCTAAATGGGATTGCGCAGATTTGGGAAACGTGATGGAAACATCTCCTAAGTGATGGGCACCTTGATCTATTTTGAGTTGGTATTCGACTTCTGCAAACGAAAGGAATGGCGTACATGCCAAGGCAATAAGGGTTGGTTTATTTATCATAACTTTTTTAAATAACAATGTTTTCTTCGACCCTATCAAATCTCTTATCTTTTTATTTATAAAACGCGGTGAATCCCCATTTTTGTTTGAAGAAATGCCAGCAAAACGCAAAATCATCTACATTAATCAGATATTTGTTGTAAACTTGTGAGTGAGAGCCACTACAATGGAAATGGTCTATATTTGTGACTGATAATACTGAGCATTTAGAAAAAAAACTCGGGCAGGCAATAAAAGTTCGCAAAGCCCTAGAAACAGCACGAAAGCATCAAGTTGACGTGTTATCGCAATTCGCGGCCAAATTATCTCTTAGCTGTAAAGGTCAAGACGTCGCACTAGACAACCAACTTGCTAAATTCAGAAGTGCGTTAAACAAAGGCATGGACTTTGAAGAGTTCTCCCCTCTGATTGATAACATGACCACAATGCTAAAACAGCAAGAAGCAGTCAATTCAGCTAATCACCGACAGCTACTTCAATCAATTACGGATTCAGGAAAACAGCTACAGCGCGTTAAAGGCTTGCCAGAAGATGGCCGAAGAATGCTTCGCCATCTACTCGATCATGAGCTTGATGTACAATCAACGAATGACTTCATTCCCATACTCGACAAGCTTGTCACTATTTACCATAAAGCGCTACAAAGCAAGGCTACCGTATTAACTGAAACACCAAGTTCAGGCCCAGACAAAAACCCAGAGATTGCCGCAGAGCTGCTCGCATTAGCCAATGAGTTAATTTTCGACGAAGATGTCGCAAATGAAGTCAAAGCAATTAAGAATAATATAAGCCTGAATGACAATGTGGATGTATTACTTGAATCAGCACTAGGCATTGTCAGGATCATTGCTAAAAGCATCGCTAGAGAACGTCAATCTGCACAGGGTTTTTTGGTTTCATTAAATCAAACACTCGAAGAACTACATTCCTCTATTATTGATACAACTAAAAACTCCCGTTCAATGAGTGACGAGCTCAGTGGCTTAAATAAACAAATTGAAACAAAAATAAAAAGCCTAAACGAGCAAACTCAAAAAGCCACTTCTATGACAGAGCTTAAAGCCTTAGTTGATGGTGAACTTAAAATTTTAAGTAGTGATTTGGTTAAACGAGAAAAGCTCGAGCGCGCAGATAAAGAAGCCCTCTTTGCTAGTTTTGAAAAAATTAACGATCGTATCAACGTACTAGAATCAAAAGTGACAAACTATAAAAAGCGGCTCTCTGAACAACGCTTTAAGAGCTTACTTGACGGGTTAACAAAACTGCCAAATCGAGCTGCATTTGATGATAGGTTCAACCAAGAATTTCACTTATTTGATTTGCAAAAAACCGACGTGACTTTAGTTGTCATTGATGTTGATCACTTTAAATCAATTAACGATCAATATGGACATAGTGCTGGCGATAAAACGCTCCAAGTTATCGCTCGAGCGTTAAAGAAATCTATTAGAAAAACGGACTTTATTGCGCGCTATGGCGGTGAAGAGTTCGTACTATTAATGCCTGGTATGCCGTTAAATAATGCTGAACAACCATTAGAAAAAGTGCGAAGTACCATAAAATCAATACCATTTAAGTTTAAAGAGAAGCAAGTACAAATTACCATTTCTTTAGGCGCAACACAGTTTAAAGAAGGTGATACACCGTTATCCGCTTTTGATAGAGCGGATGATGCACTTTACGAGGCAAAAAATAGCGGTAGGGACCGTGTTTGTCTTCGTGAATAACAAGGAGAATGCCTATGCAAATACAGTTAAACCCAACGGGTGTGTTAAATCTGTTATCTCAGCTTGAAGTAGACTTATTACAACAATCATCACATAGCGAACGTTATCGGCTTTTTAGAAACTGCGCTCTTGCGGTCCTTAACGTAGGCAGCCATACAGACTCCAGCTCAGAGATTTACAATAAATACCAAGATTTCGCGATACGTCTAATAGCCCGAGAGCGGGGTATAAAAATAGAATTAGATAATCCTCCAGAGACCGCATTCGTTGATGGAGAGATCATTACCGGTATTCACGAGCATATTTTCTCGGTGATCCGCGATATATTGTTTATTTGCCAAAGGCACCAAGAACAAATAGAAATACCTCGAGAAATTACCCATATGGTGTTTGATATGCTTCGTAACGCAGATGCTTTACAAGTTAATACAGACCCAAACCTCATCGTATGCTGGGGTGGGCACTCCATTAATGAAACAGAATATAAATATACCAAAGAAGTTGGCTATCAACTTGGTTTACGTGGCATGAATATTTGCACAGGCTGTGGACCAGGCGCTATGAAAGGACCAATGAAAGGGGCAACGATTGGTCATGCAAAGCAGCGTATAACCAGTAATCGTTATTTAGGGCTTACTGAACCGAGCATTATCGCTGCTGAACCGCCCAACCCTATTGTAAATGAGCTGGTAATTTTGCCAGATATTGAAAAACGTTTAGAAGCATTCGTCAGAATGTCACATGGAATAATCATATTCCCAGGAGGAGCAGGCACTGCCGAAGAGCTCCTTTATCTCCTAGGGATTTTGTTACACCCTGACAATGCAAAACAGTGTTTACCCGTCATTTTAACAGGGCCTAAAGAATCAGCTAACTACTTTACTGAAATATGTGCATTCGTAGAAAGTATTTTAGGAAAAGAAGCACTCGACAAATTTGAAGTTATCGTAGACAACCCAACTTTGGTTGCGACTAAACTTAAAAATGCTATGACTGACGTTAGGCAGTATCGAAAAGAACAAGGCGATGCCTACTATTTCAATTGGACGTTAAAAATTGATAACGAATTTCAAATGCCATTTGCGCCAACGCACGAAAATATGTCAGGCCTTAACTTACATTTGGACCAACCTACACAGTTATTAGCAGCCAACTTGCGTCGTGCCTTTTCAGGCATTGTTGCAGGCAATGTAAAAGATGAAGGGATCAGGGCAATAAAGAGTAATGGACCCTACACATTAAGTGGTGACTCATCCTTAATGAAAGATATGGATAAACTTCTGCAAGCTTTTGTAGAACAAGGTAGAATGAAGCTTCCAGGCAGTAAATATATACCGTGTTATAAAATAAAAGCATGAATAAAAACTTAGTACTCATCGATGCGCTGAACTTAGTTCGGCGCATTTTTGCTGTAGACTTACAGCATTCACATCATGGTGACCAGCAAACAGTCTTGTCCTGCAAAGCAAGAGTTAAGCACGCTGCCCAAAAGATAATTCAAATCACCAAACCTACACATATTATTGCTGTCTTCGACGGAGATAAAAGTTGGCGTTACCACTACTTTGAACAATATAAGCACTCTCGAAAACCAATGCCTAGCTTACTTGCAGATAATTTATCAACCATTTGTGAAGCATTTTCTGAATTAGGTGTCACAGCTTATCGACCAGAACAAGATGAAGCAGACGATGTTATAGCAACGCTTGCGTATAAAGCGCAAACCGGCAGTATACCATCAACAATTATCTCTACAGACAAAGGATTCTACCCTTTAATTAGTAACTATATTGGCGTTTATGATTATTTTAAAAAAGCGTGGGTAACTGATGAAGAAATACAATCACGATTTGGCGTTCCTAAAACTTCTCTCATAGAGCTATGGGCGCTAGCTGGAGATAAAACCAATGATATCCCGGGCGTAGTCGGTGTTGGTAGTAAGTCTGCCGCGGGGTTAATTACAGAGTTTGGAAATGTTGACTCGGCCATGACGCACGAGCAGTTAAAACCCGCTTTAAAGAATAAAATAGCAAACGGGATGGACAATTATATAATTAGTAAAAACCTTGTTACTTTGCGCACAGATATTCATTTAGGCTTCAACCTAAATCAAATAAGATTGACTGCTTTGGACAAAAATATATAAACGTATTAAGGCTTTGCTATACTAAAAACAACTGATTTATGAGCATTATATGATCAAAAAAGTACTACAATACATTGTTTTAGGGTTGGCGGTATATGCTGTCATTGTTATGCTCGTTATTAATTTTTATAAAGATGACCCTCAAGCAATGATCTGGCAAGATCGTGAGGCGTTTAACAATCGGTTCATATCTAAGTTGGAGATTGGGCAGGAAAAAACCATTGATGATGTGCTAGAAACACTAGGCAGCCCCGATTTAACATTCGCTAAAAAAGACAATGGTAACGTTGTACAGATTGTTTATTATAGGACCCAACTAATTAAGTCTGACGGGATTACAACCCGTGATGAATGTACAGGTCTGTTATTTGAAAATGGAAAACTCACGCTGTGGGGGCCAAGTGCCTCGGTAGCATATGACAAGGCGTTTAATTAGTGTACGCTTTTGAGGCCAGTCCAAAGCAGTTAAAACGCTTGTTTGACCACACTCATCAGGCTCTCCAGTTCTATTATAATAAAGAAAAATGGCCTGCTATATACCCGACGTTGACCCAGTTAGCTGAACGTTTTGTTTTAATGTATAAACACACACCCAATGCACTGCACGCACATTTGCAATTTTACGTGGCTGACCATGGATACACCACTAACTTAGTTGTAAATCAATGTATTGTGATATGCGCTCTATGTCACGCAAATGGATATTCGTCACAATTTACAGAAGAATTAGTGTTAGCGTGCCTATCAGACCACCTTTGCAGTACCAATGAAACCAATCGTGCAGCCAAAGCAAAACCGTTAACGACTCAAGAACAAAAGTTATTAAAATTACGGCACCAAATCGCACTCAAAATGCTTAAAAGTGCTAAGGTACCAAGTGGCCAATTACAACGAATTTTATCTCGCCTTGATAAATATACAGTGGCAATTACTGGGGTCAAACATATACCTCTTTATGACAACACAACCGTACTGGTTTGCCTTGCGAAGCGGATTTCAAAAGCGATAACCCCGCGACCTAAAGTCAGAACCTTTAATATTATACAAACGATCAAGTCTTTATATGTCAATACGCACAATCAATTCGCACAATCAAGCTTAACGGCATTGGCCAAACAATTTACCAACTACCCGTGCGGTGTTATGGTCAAATATAAGAAAAATAATGCGATAGTTCTTGCTAAGCTCGACAAATCTTTAACACTCGGAATATTAAAAAACCATAAAATAGTGGGTATGGTCAAGACATCGAAACAACCCAGTCCTTATTATAAACCTATCATTACCACAGACAAAACGCTCCTATATAGTATCTGGTTTAATGAGCAAGTCATCGAGTTGCCCCAGCACACCGGCAATAATACAGATACCATTTTAGCGGCGGTTGGTAAACTTGGCCAAGAACAATATATTGAGTTTAAGGCAATTGAAAAAACCATAGCCCCTTTTACTCAGCTAGAACAAGCATTACGCCATGCTGCTCGCCAATATAATAGGCAAGGCCAAAAAGCAACTACGCTTAGACATTGTTTAACGATGGTTGGTTTAGATACAGCAGGTCTGCTTTGTCAACGCGTATTGTTAGAAACTTTATTAGCTGAGCAACCACATCCTTTCTCTGCCGATATTTGGTCTAAATACACGCTGATAAGTAAAATAATTTTTGTATTGCTCAGTAAAAGTAAACCCGAATCGTTTGAAGCTCTGCTTGGACCATTTACTGCGGTAATCTACTTTATTCTACTAAACCATGACTCACAAATCATGAGATTGGTAACTCCACCGTCAGATGATTTTTCTCAAACGCCTGTTTCACTCGCATGTATTTTTGGCTTTGAACAACTCAATGGCCCATTATTAAATGATTTTGTTAAAGGCAGCTTCAGGTTTTCGAAGATGCATAATGCCTTTACAGAAACAGAAATGGCAGAAAAACAGAGCTTATCTATCGATGCCAAGCTATTTTCTGCCGTTAAGCTCATTACTGTCATCATCCTAACTGGCGAATCACACCTAACCGCTTGGCAAAGCCAACTTTTAGACGCTACTTTAGAGGAATTTAACTGGCACAGTCGTGAAGAGCTTTTTACCGCTATATTAGAACAATCCCCTTACTGTACTATTGAATAACGAATGTTAGTTAAAAAACGTGCAGATTGTGGTAAATTCAACCCATTATTTACACCATAAATATCATGCATAACAAACATAAATACAATTTATACCATAAAGTCATTCCAGACTGGCATATCTCAGTATAAATTGATATAAATCGCCCTTAAAATTCAAGCGAACAGACACTCCCCTTAATTTTGTTTACTACACTAAACGATGTGAGCTCAATATTGGGCTGGTGTTTATATATATATTTGACAAAGGAAATTTACAATGGCTAAGCAAACCATTACCGTAATTAAAGGCGACGGCATCGGCCCAAGCATCATTGACTCAGCAATTGAGATCTTAAATGCAGCAGGCTGTGACTTTGACTATGAATTCGTAGATGCAGGCCTAGCAGCTCTTGAAAAAACAGGTGAATTGCTACCTAAAGAAACGCTTGAAGTCATTGAAAAGAATAAAATCACTTTAAAAGGCCCATTAACTACGCCGGTTGGCGAAGGTTTTACATCAATCAATGTAACACTACGTAAACAGTTTGGCCTTTATGCAAACGTACGCCCAGTAAAATCTTTTGAGGGTACCAAAGCTCGTTACGAAGATATCGATATCATCACCGTACGCGAAAACACACAAGGTATGTACTCAGGTCTTGGTCAAGTAGTCTCTGAAGATGGTAACGAAGCAGAAGCTATGTCAAAGATCACGCGCGAAGGTGCAGAGAAAATTGTAACTTTCGCTTATGAGCTAGCACAAAGAGAAGGCCGTAAAAAAGTAACCGCTGTACACAAAGCCAATATCTTAAAATCAACTTCTGGTCTTTTCTTAAAAGTTGCACGTGAAGTTGGCGAGCGTTACCCTGACATTGAGTCAGCGGAAATGATTGTCGATGCAACCTGTATGAAACTTGTGATGACGCCTGAAGAGTTTGACGTTATTGTTACAACTAACCTATTTGGTGACATCCTATCAGATTTATGTGCTGGTTTAGTCGGTGGACTTGGTATGGCACCGGGGGCAAACATTGGTGAAAATGCAGCAATTTTTGAAGCCGTTCACGGAAGTGCCCCAGATATAGCGGGTAAAAACCTTGCTAACCCAACATCTGTAATTTTAGCATCAATTCAGATGTTAGAATATTTACAAATGGGTGACACCGCCGAGCGAATTCGTAACGCCGTTGCTGAAGTAATTAAAACAGGTGACCGTACTACACGTGACCTTGGTGGTAATCACGGTACAACTGATTTCACACAAGCAGTTATCGACCGTTTATAATTATTACCGACCTATAAAAGCCCGCAATATGCGGGCTTTTTTGTGCTTGCATTTTACATTCCATCGTTGTTCTCTTAACTAAGCCATTACAATCTATAATTATTTAAAACAACTTCCCATTTTGTATAGATTAAGAAGTTCTCCTAATTTAATTACTGAGAATTAATAATGTGCAAAACCCTAAAATACTCACATTAACTACACATAAAACCTAATAAAAAACAATATAACGCGTTATTTATGCAAAACACCACAAATACTGTTGACAGATTAGTCAAAAACACTTTTAATAACTTATGTTAATAAATTATTTGAATCGTCGCCAAAATGAAACGTATTTCTCACTTAAATGTCCTCGTCCTGGTCTTATACTTAAGTCCAGCGGGGTCGTGTTGAATAAATTTACGCTTTAACCCCGCAACTGCGGGGTTTTTTTTGGCTCAAATTTAGTGTTCGGGCAATAACTGAGGAATGAGGATGAATAAAGAGCAATTTAATGGCTCAGAGTTGGTAGTAAAAGCGCTTAAAGAGCTTGAAGTTGAGTATATATTTGGTTATCCGGGCGGATCCGTACTTGATTTATACGATGCGCTTTTCCAGCAAGATGATGTGAAGCATATTTTAGTCCGCCATGAACAAGCAGCAACACATATGGCTGACGGATACGCACGGGCAACTGGTCAAGTTGGTGTGGTGTTAGCAACATCTGGTCCTGGTGCGACAAATTGTATTACCGGTATTGCTACCGCATATATGGATTCGATCCCCATGGTGGTTCTTTCAGGCCAAGTGCCATCATCCCTTATTGGTGATGATGCATTTCAAGAAACTGACATTGTGGGGTGTTCTCGGCCGATCGTGAAACATAGTTTCAATTGCCGAGATCCTCGAGAAATCCCAAATATTCTGGCTAAAGCATTCTTTCTCGCCGCGAGTGGACGCCCTGGTCCCGTTGTGGTTGAACTGCCAAAAGACATTCTAAACCCCCAAACCAAGTTTGATTATAAGTTTGGGGCATGCACGCAAATGCGGACTTATCAGCCAAATGTAAAGGGGCACCCAAAACAAATCAAAAAAGCGGTCAATGCCATTTTAGACGCCCAACGCTTGGTTATTTACTCTGGCGGAGGGATCATTCTTTCAGATACATCTGAGCAGCTCACAGAACTTGTTGAAACATTAAATGCCCCAATCACTAATACCTTAATGGGCCTTGGTGGGATCAGTGGTACTCACCCTAATTTCATTGGTATGCTGGGTATGCACGGGAGTTTAGAAGCAAATAAAGCAATGGCAAATGCCGATGTTATTCTCGCTTTGGGTGCAAGGTTCGATGATAGAGTTACGAACAATGTCAAAAAGTTTTGCCCTAATGCGACCATCATTCATGTGGATGTGGACCCTACGTCCATTTCAAAAACAATACCGGCCCATATTCCTGTCGTGGGGTGTTTAGCAACCGTACTAGGCCAACTACAAAGCGCTCTCGATACCAATGACAAGCGAATAGATCGCAGTGCTCAAGAGGATTGGTGGCAACAGATAACGCAATGGCGAGCTGCTAAGTGCTTACAATACGATATAGACAAAGATTGTATCAAGCCACAAACCGTTATTGAAAAAGTCTACCAAGTTACGCAAGGTGAGGCATACGTCAGTTCTGATGTTGGCCAACATCAAATGTTTGCAGCTCAGTACTATCCATTTAAATACCCGCGTCAGTGGATTAACTCTGGCGGTTTAGGAACAATGGGGTTCGGCCTTCCTGCTGCAATGGGGGTCAAACTTGCTTTTCCTGATAAGCATGTCGTGTGTGTGACAGGTGACGGTTCTATTCAAATGAATATACAAGAGCTATCGACCTGCCTTCAATATGGCCTTGCTGTAAAAGTTGTCTCCTTAAATAATCGTTCTTTAGGTATGGTAAGGCAATGGCAAGACATGATGTATGATGGTCGTCATTCAAGCTCATACATGGACTCTTTACCTGATTTTGTAAAGCTAACAGAAAGCTACGGGCATGTTGGTATTCGTGTTGATCATCCTGATGAATTGGATGCTGCACTGGAGAAAGCATTTTCAATAACAGACAAATTGGTGTTTTTAGATATCCGTGTTGATGAAAAAGAGCACGTGTATCCCATGCAAATTAAACTCGGAGCAATAGATGACATGTGGCTTAAGAAAGGAGTAAAAGGATAATGCGTAGAATTCTAAGTATTTTGTTAGAAAATGAACCAGGCTCATTATCACGCATTGTCGGGTTGTTTTCTCAACGCGCTTACAATATTGATAGTTTAACTGTTGGCACAACCGATGATAATACACTCTCGCGCATTACTATCACGACACAAGGTGATGACCGTATTGTTGAACAGATCACCAAACAAGTAAATAAATTGGTAGACGTGTTAAAAGTGATAGATTTAACCGACATGCCAAACATTGAACGAGAGCTATTACTTGTTAAGGTGTACGCTAAAGATGAAGTAACACGTGCATCAGTAACACGTATAGCAGATGTTTACAGTGGCGCAATCATTGATATGGGTAAACAAAGTTACACTCTACAACTGATCAGTAATGCCGAAAAGATAGAATCCTTTTTAGACATGTTACGCCATGAAACAGACATTATTGAATTAGTGCGTTCTGGTGCAGTTGGTATTGGTAGAGGCGATAAAGCACTCAAAGGCTAAACCTTATTGATGAAAACATAAAAGGGGCTAAATAGCCCCTTTTCTTTAAATGTAAATCAAGTTTTATGGATTAACTTGATCTTTTAGACCTTTACCCGCTTTAAAGCTTGGGATATTTGCCGCTGCAATTTGTATTTCGTCACCAGTCTGTGGATTACGACCTGTACGTGCAGCACGCTCTTTAACAGAGAAAGTACCAAAACCAACCAGTGCAACCGAATCACCATCTTTTAAAGACGTTGTTACAGCACCTGTGAACGCTTCAAGAGCACGAGCTGCTGCTGCTTTAGAAATTTCAGCATCTGCCGCCATTTTTTCTACTAGTTGAGCTTTATTCATTATAAGATTCCTATTCATTTATATTTTGCCTGAGCAAAAGCTATGTTTATGCATTTTAACTAGATGTGCAACCATTTCTTGAGATTTTTCAGAAAAAACCTGTGAAACTCAGTAATGGCGCGCGTTCATTGCACATTTTGCGTTAAATCTAGCCAGCAATTACAAATTACCAAGGCGTTGACAATTAAGCAATACTTTATCTTACGGTTGTTGGAATTTTATCACTGCGCTTTGATACATATATTTCGCTAGCATAGCGTACCCCGCCCACATAACCCCAAATAAGGCCCAATAATATGTCATCGACTCTGAGATCGACAGAGCACCAAAACTTGCCCCAGCCGAATAGCTTAGTGGACCGAAAACCGCAAACGCTATCGCGACTTTCCACCACTGTAAACTTAACATAAACTTGAAAGAATCATTAAAGGTCAGTAGTAATGCTACCCATAAACCTACTAACCAAATCGGAATAAATGCCGCCTCATAGCTAACAACACCTGCTGATATTGCAATGAACTCGAACAACAGAGAAATAGGCAATAAACACGCTACAATGTATAAACTGAGTGGCCTACTTTGGACAAATAGGCCCATACAAATAATAGCAACGACAATTATTATTAGCGCGCCCTCTTGGAAGAAAAGCGCACTAAACCAACTAACTTGAAACAATAAAAAATTAATAATTAAGCGTATTTTTACATTCATTTGAGACATACCTTGGCTTCCTTGCGACTAAATGTACAGTACTCGTAGCCCTTTGCTTGAATGCCCCTTCACAGTAGCACAAGTAAAATAACCACAGACGTTTAAACCGCTCATCAAACTTATTGTGGTCGAGTGTTGGCCAAACACTTGTAAACCTTTTCCGCCAATCATATAACGTCCTAGCGTAGTGCAGCCCGATATCTGATATTTCATGAACCACCATGTCAGTGCCATTTTTAATTTGCTTGTTCATTTGTTCTATAGAAGGTAAACAACCACCTGGGAAAATGTGCTGCTGAATAAAGTCAGAATTTTTCAGGTAATGCTCGTATCGTTGGCACGCGATAGTGATTGCTTGAATCAACATTGCACCTGAAGGTTTAAGCAAATCGTTGCACTTTTCAAAAAAGCCAGGTAAATAGTTATGGCCGACTGCCTCAATCATTTCTATCGATACCAACTTGTCATACTTACCTGATAAGTCTCTGTAATCATGCTTCAGAAGAGTTATTTTGTCTTGAAGGCCCTGTTGTTCTATTAGCCCCGCTACGTAATCATGTTGTTCTTCAGAGATGGTGGTTGTCGTAACATGACAACCATATGTCTTAGCCGCATAAACAGCAAACGCGCCCCAACCCGTTCCAATCTCTATAACCGTATCGGTAGACCCTAAATCTAGCTTCTGGCATATTACTGCTAGCTTGTTTTCCTGCGCCTGCTCAAGGGTGGCATCGCTATTTGGGTAAACAGCGCTTGAATACATCATCTCACTACTCAAAAAAGCTGAGTACAAGTCATTGCCCAGGTCATAATGCGCTGCTATATTCTTTTTCGACCCTGTTTTAGAGTTGCGATTTTTAAGATGCCCTAATTTATTTGCCAAGCCGCTTATTAAAGAAAATTTCTTTTCAAAACTGTCAAGTTGCTTCTGATTTACAGCAAAGATTTCTATTAATGCGGTCAAATTGTCGCATTTCCAAAACCCATCCACATAGGCTTCGCCTGCACCAACACTGCCTCCCAAAGCAAAAGCTTTAAACATTTTATCATCAACGACAGTTACAGAGCATCTAAGATTGCTGTTTCGACTGCCAAATTCATGAGTGTCTGATCCATCTTTGAAAGTAATGTAACCAGTTTCTATAGTATTAAAGGCTGCAAAGACCAGTTTTTTGTATAATCCCGTGAACCACGATGTCGCATTGCGAACTTTTAAATCTGATGTATTTTCCATGTTCTTATCCTGGGTGCCCAATAAACGGCACTCTTTTCAAAAATAGTTTTAATGCCTGCCAGTAAATTCCTTTACAGATTGAAACTGTCATAGCTGGAAAGCGTCTAATTACTTTAGTAACATTCGCTGCTGTTAAAGCATGTCGTTTAAGCCGTAGTGTCGCATCAAAAATTAACATATCATCTTTTTTATTTTCAATATGTATTAATGTATGCTTATCTGGATTTCGAACTGTCCAATGATAATCCATGTCCAAATCCATAAAAGGTGATACGTGAAATACTTTCTTAAAGTTCACTTTTTTATTTAAATTGACAAGATAACAATGGCATTCATTCCACGGCGTGTTGCTCACTTCAGCTACCATATGAGTATAATTACCGTCTGTATCACTAAAAAAATAGAAATTAACAGGGCTAAAATAAATTCCAAAGCACCGAACTTGGCAAAGCATCATGACATGTTCAGATTCTGCAGGTTGTCCCAGTTTTTCGGTGATATTTAACGCCCTGTCTTTTAATGCGCCCTGTTCTGATTTTAAGTAGTCAGCCTGATTAAACTTTAGTGCTTTAAACCCTTTCGTACCCAGCCATGGATGAATTGAGTCCAACCGATCAACCTCATCTAAATCTATCCATGCCATGTACATAGGATATTTAAATGTATGCTTTTTTGGTGATGAGCGGCGATGCCTAATATCACCTAGGTAAAGCGCACTATTCATTTGCATCTTAGAACTCAACCCCAAACTGCTTTGCAACATCTACCGCACTTTTCACTCCATCTTCATGAAAACCGTTAAACCAGTATGCCCCACAAAAATAGGTGTTATGTTTGCCATCAATCAATGGTTTCTGTTTCTGAGCCGCTATACTGGTTTGATTAAATACTGGATGATGATATTTGAACTTTCGTAATACCTTACTCTCATCAATTCCTTTGTCATAATTCAACGTGACACAAAATGGGATATCACTTTTTATACCTTGCAATATGTTCATCTGATAGGTCACTACTGCCGCATTATCCACAGCACCGTCTAAAAAGTAATTCCAACTTGCCCATGCAGCCTTTCGTTTTGGTAGCATTTTCTTATCAGTATGTAACACCACAGAGTTTTCTGTATAGGGGATACTACCAAGTACTTTTCGCTCATCTTCGGAGGGGTTTTCTAATAAAGATAAAGCCTGATCTGAATGACATGCAAAAACTACTTTATCGAATTCATACTCCGCTCCATCAGTCATAACCACCACGACACCTTGCTCATTACGCTGAACTTTATCAATATTAGCGTTTAGGTGAATATTGTCTTTAAAGGACTGAACTAAGGGATCAATATATGTACGAGAGCCACCAGGAATAACATACCATTGTGGTCGATTTGCTATATCCAATAACCCATGATTGAAAAAGAACTTCACAAAAAACTCGACTTCAAAAGCCTCCATTTCCTGGATACTCGTTGACCAAATAGCGGCGCCCATCGGCAATATATAATGTGTTTTAAAAAACTCATTAAATTTATGCTCATCGAGCAACTCTCCAAGAGTTGACAAGTCGCCATATGCCTCCTGAGCATAGATAGCTTTACATACTTTGTTAAATCGAACTATGTCGTACAAAAGCCGCCAAAATTTTGGCCTAACTATATTACGCCGTTGTGCAAATAACGACGCTAAAGTATGTCCGTTGTATTCAAATTGTGTCTGCGAATTATGAACACTAAAGCTCATTTGTGTAGGCTGCCTAGACACACCAATTTCGCCAAGTAACTTTTCAAAATTTGGATAAGTTCGATCATTAAAAACGATAAAACCAGTATCAATCGCATGCTTTTCGTTCGCGACTTCAACATCAACCGTCGCAGTATGCCCACCAATATAATCGTTTTTTTCAAACACGGTTACTTTGTTATCTTTATTTAATAGGTATGCTGCTGTCATACCTGATATACCCGTGCCAATTATTGCAATATTTTTCACCTAGATAGTCCTTTTGCTACGATTCCCCACAAGCCAAATGGCAATACCTGGAATAGTTTCATTATTAATGTAAAACGTTTTGGAAAATGTATGTCTTTCTTGCGCTTCGCAATGCCTTTCTTTATATACTGAGCAGCGTCTTCGACGCTAACAGCCATAGGCATAGGAAAATCATTTTTTTCTGTTAAGGGTGTTTTTACAAATCCCGGATGTACTACGCTTACGTCGATTTCTTGTAAATCTACTGCCATTGTTTGAGCCAAATAAGTGGCCGCAGCTTTCGAAGCTCCGTAAGCCTGTGCACGAGGTAAAGGTAAAAAAGCAGCACTGGAACTCACTATGACGAGCTGCCCTCCAGGCTTCACTTTATTCAGTAGCACATCCAAGCAGTACCCAAGAGACAATAAATTTACCTTTATTACGCGCTCGAATAACACGCTATCAAAATTGAGCGCATCGTCTATGTACTCGCAATTCCCTGCGTTGAGTATCAAAACATCTAAACTCTCAATATCCCGCGTTTTTGACCTGATATCTTCAATATCGGTCACGTCAAACTGTAAAGGCGTGACATTCGCAGTGTTCTCATAGTTCGCCAACGCTGCTGCATTCCTTCCACACGCAAAAACCAACGCATCACTACAATATGTATTTACTAATCCTTCACCAATTCCTGAAGTTGCACCTGTAATTAATATGTTTTTCATTATCCAGCCGCCCTTTTATCCACTACCTTTATCAATGAACCAAGAACTGGAATTTGTCTGTATAATAGTTCTCCAACATCAAAATAATCTCGGTGATGAATCACTTTGCCTTCAGAAAATATTAACTTACTATGGCCCTCTACAGTCACATCTTTACCCGAATTTAGCCTTGGGTGAACATATCTCATTCGCCAGTACACAAATCCGTTGTCTCCATCAGTAAAGCACGCTGATATATCGAAATCTATGGACTTTACGTTCGCATACAAATGCGTAAAGTAACTGGTTAACGCTTCAAGTCCTTTTACAGAATGAAGCGGATCAACAAACGTAATTTCAGGGTGATAAACGTCATCAAGTACAGATACATTATCTGCTCTTAATACGTCATACATACCGATGAATTTCTCTAAAATAGGCTCCATGTTAAACCTTAAATGCATCCAATGCGCGTTGTCTTGCTTCTTTGTGCTCAACAATCGCTGGTGAGTAATTACTCGATGAAAAAGACGCTATATAATCGTGTGGAAAATGAATATATTTGCTCGGTATATCAGCGAGTTCCGGTACATATGTACGAATGAAGTTACCTTCGGGATCAAACTTTTTGCTTTGAGTCACTGGATTGAAAATTCTGAAGTAAGGTTGCGCATCACATCCAGTGCTAGCCGCCCATTGCCACCCCCCACTATTGCTCGCAAAATCTCCGTCGATCAATTTCTCCATAAAATAACGCTCGCCTTTTCGCCAGTCGATCAACAGGTGTTTTGTCAAAAAACTTGCTACAATCATTCGTAGTCGATTATGCATCCAGCCGGTTTGATTAAGTTGCCGCATTGCAGCATCAACGATAGGGTAACCGGTATCACCTCGGCACCAAGCGCTGAATAATTCCTCATTATCATTCCAAACAACCGTATCATACTTACTATTAAAGTTACGATATTTACATAGGTTAGGGTACGCCACGATAAGATGTCGGTAAAATTCACGCCATATTAGTTCATTGATCCATGTAAACTCGTCTTTGCTTGGGGTTTGCAAAATATCAGGGAAGTGGCACTGTACTTCTGCTATCAATTGTTTTACCGATATAGCACCAATTGCTAAATACGGGCTAAGACCTGATGTCCCTTTAATACCTGGGATATCTCGCTCGGCATGATACTTAGCACATTTTTCAATGACAAACCGACTGGCAATTCTCGCCAGACTTTCATCGTCAACTGGCCACTTACAAGAAGAATCATCTCCAATCAAACTGTCGGGTTTGCACCATACTGTCGTCAATTTTCCTTGTTGATCTAATGGCCAACTGGGAACTATAAACTGTGTTTGTTCAAATAGTTTTAGCCATGCCTTTTTAAAAGGCGTAAAAACTTTAAACATCTCCTGACTTTTAGTCAATACAGAGCCAGGTTTTGCAATTACATCACCATCAAACAACCGAAGCTTTACACCAAGCGACATACAGGCTGTATCGCGTGCAACTTCATTAATTTCATATTCTGTATTGGCATACACATAATCTACTTGGTAAGACTTACAAAACGCGTCTAGTTTTGCAGGAATGTCGGCATACATGTCTACCGAAATTATACGTAACTCAATTCCAACCTGCGCGAGTTTCTGCCCTAAGTAATCGATTCTCCTTTTGATCAAATCTATTTGTATAGGCGCAACACCATGCTCCACCCGCCATTGTTTTTCACACACAAAAAACAGCGCCATATTGGCGCCGTTTTTTGTTGCTTCAATCAGTGCTTCGTTACCAAAATAACGAAGGTCTCGCCGAAACCAAAATATACTTTTCATTAGATGCCGAACCTCAACTTCAATTCGTCTGGATAAGGCCGAAAGTATATCTGCTGCTCTAAATAGTCATTTTTATGAACGGTTAGGTGGTGTTTTATCAGTGTCAACGGAACATATAAAGGTACAATTCCACCACGGTACTGCTCAATTGCTTGGCACAACTCTTCTTTCTCTACTTTCGACAACGAATTCTTAAAATAGCCTTGTAGATGACTTAATGTATTGGCTTGATTTTTTCTTGATGCCGGACGCGATAGCCCCTGCATCAAACCTGCAATGTATTCTTCTTTGACTTCAGCAATATCTCGTCCTGCCACATTACCCAGTAATCTCCCAAGCGCCTTGTAAGACTCGTAGTTATGGCTCATCAATAAATATTTATGCTGCGCGTGAAATTGCGTTAAATCATGAACACCGACGCAGTCTAGGTTGAGTTCTTGCCAATGCTTATAGACATATACACGCATTACAAAATTTTCTCGCAAATGAATATCACTTAATCGCCCGTTTTCTTCGCAGGGCAAATTAGGGTTGTGTTTCATTATTTGCGCAGCAAAAAAGCCAACGCCTTCTGACGAATTGCCCGTCCCAGCCTCATTATAAACTTTCACACGTTCCATGCCACAGCTAGGACTTTTCGCACAAAACACAAAACCAGATAAATCTTTGGCCTGTTCGTACGCTACCTTCTCACCATACTGGGTCAGTTTCTCACCAACGTCTCCAGACCCATCTGGGCGACATACTTTGATGGTATCGCCGACTCTTACTTGCCTGATAGTTGCCCTAGGTATCGACATTCCAACCGCAACTTCTGGGCAAAACCGTTTGTATTCCACATAATTTCCAAGCTCATCCATACAAAAGTTAGACCGTTTGTGCCCTGTATCAAAGCGCACCTTATCTCCGGCTAAACAAGCGCTTATACCGATTTGTATTGGCGATTCGAATGTCCGCATACTTTCTCTCCTAGTAAATTAGATTACCAATAGGATTTAACAGCTTGCTTAACCCTTTATTAAAATGCAATGCGCTATTTACTAGCGTGAAGCACAAACAACCATCTTTTGTTTTCGGTGTATGGCTGTGACGCCCATCAAGCCATATAAAGTCGCCTGCAACATAACTCCCCGATTCATCCTCGAAGCTACCATCTAACAACAAAGTTAATTCGAAGCCAGTATGCGTATGGTTTGGAATTTCTCCCCCAGGTGCGATTTGCAACAAACTCGCTCTTGCATCTCCATCGTCTAACTCCAAACGAGCCCTAGAGAGCTTTCCTACATGAGAAAAGTTTGAACGTGTAACACTAGCAATCGCTCTTGGCACAATCGCTTTAGCATTATGGTACTCAATCACCTCAGGCTCATATGCCTTTGCAACATCCGCTGAACTATCAGCTGTAATGCTCGACATCATTTGATCAAAATCCATATCCAGCTCGCCAGTGAAGCCATCATCGAACACCATATTACTGTTCTCGAGCTCGTATGCTGCTACTTTTTTTGCACAACACGGGCACATCTCAACGTGTGCAGATATCGCAACACTCAGTGAAGCGGGCAACGCCCCCTGTGAAAACTGTTCTAACATCTCTAGAGTCGGGTGATGTTTAATCATGGCTGTCTCCCATTTCTGCTCTTAATTTCTGAAGTGCCAAGCGCAAACGCGATTTGACGGTACCCACGGGTATATTCAGCTGTTCTGCTAGCTGCTCTTGTGACATTTCCTGAAAATATACGCCTTTCACAACTTCTTGTTGCGCTATGGGTAAACAACTTATGTATTTTTGAATCTGCTTATCTTGAAGATGATCATTAAAGCCATCATCGCTTGTGTAACTTTCTTGCAATGTGGGCCAAATATCTTCACTAATGTGATCTTCTTTTTTACTTTTTATTTTTCTCAACGCATCGAATGATGCATTTCTCATTACGGTATACACCCAAGTGGTTGCTGCGCCTTTATCTTTGTTGTAAAGGTGTGCCTTTCGCCATACCGATGTCATAGTGTCTTGCACCAGTTCCATCGCCATCGCTTCCGATCCGTATTGTTTTATCCCAAAGCGTTTTATCTTTGGAGCAAAATATTTAAACAGTACTGAAAATGCATTTCTATCTCTTTGTTCAGCAACTTCTACCAGCGCTTCTGAAAGAGCTTGTGTTGGCGTTTCTTCCATACTTTTATTATATCCAGACTTTAGCGGTGCAGCTGAAGTCGGTGTTTGGCTAACCATAATATCTTTCCCGTTTAACCTCTATAACAGTACATTACGTACAACCGCATCAAACCGATCACTCTGCTTCAATTAAAATAGTATGAAGGAAGTTTGTGACTTGATCAAAGTTGCTCACAGATTTAATTTTAACTTTTTGACTTGTTTCCATCGGCAGTAACTCTAACCATCTGGACGCAACCCACATCGGTGTATTAAAAGACTTTTTTTGATAAAGAGAGTCTATGTGTGGGTGCCTTTTGAAAATACTTTTGAGCATGGCTGACAATTCAAGATCGAGCGCCGATACTGTTTGACCTTTGGCTACCCAAAGAGGACTTGGTATAGACGTGATAGTGCCATGTCTGAGCCCAGTTTCATCTAGATATACATTTTCGATTTTAACTCTATTAAGGGCGTAAACATCTATCAACAATTGGCCCGCATCGTCTTGTGAAAAATCAACAATTTCAACATACACGCCTTCTTCTAGCGCTTCGTCTTCAACAAGTCCTGAAACAGTACACAGTACAAACCCCATTTCCTGCACCAATGCATTTTTCACCATTTTCATATATCTATCTTCAAATATCCGTAAGCGAGTGTACCCTTGCGGAAGAAGAAAAACGGGTAACGGAAATATTGCTCGGTTCATAGATATGCAGTAGTTTTAGAAATATATAGTGCATTACGTCTTAATCTGTAAACTCGATCATTCTAGTGTTAACTAATATTCAAGCCCATTGATAAACCCGCATGTTAATTTTGTCTTTGATAAAAATGACCCCTTCCATCTGTAATCGTGTTTTTTGCTCCGTATACTTTTGCGATCCATAAGGGAATGAAATTTTTCCTTGGCTATTTACAACTCTGTACCAAGGAAGTGTGCTCGACTTTGGCAACTCTTTTAACAAACGACCTACAGCTCTGGCCTGTCGTGGCAACCCAGCTAAATCTGCCAACTGGCCATATGCCGCTACTTTTCCTGCTGGGATCCCGCCAATTAAAGTAAACAAACGCTGTTTATGTTCGTCTTGCATAAGCCTCTCCTAATGCTTGAAACTCTGACCATATCGACCTTGCAACTGGACCGTGGTGCTTACAATGCTGTCTAAACACATGAATACCTGCAGTAAATGAGTCTTGTCTGTCAGTAACATGGATTTGTTCCAAGATCCCCGCATCAATTTCATTTTGGCAATGGCTTAAACTGATCATTGCAAACCCGACACCAGATAATAAAAATGATTTAATCGACGCTATGTCATCCAATTTCATAATATTAGCGCCACGCGCATATGCCAAGCGTTCACTATCAAAATCAAATCCACTTTCAAACATCGCTAAACAAGGGTAATTAGCTAGTTCATCATAAGTTAACGATGGAGGTAAAAGGCCCTTTTTAGCAACTAACCCCAATTTAAATTCTCCTATCGCAATAGACTCTAAATCTCCCGTAGCATGAAATAAATCAAACCAAGGGCCAATACCTAAGTCTGCGACACCGGTGTTAACTTGATCTAATGCAGCAAATCGTTTGCCACTTGTGATGGCAATTTCTGTTTGAGTAAAACGCTGAAAAATAGAAGCAACGACCTGATTATACGACTCATCAGCCATAATTTGAAGATCATCTCTGACGGCTAATAATTTAACCGATTCTGAATAAAATCTGCGACCTTGCTCAGTAAGCGTGACCCGATAATTTTGCCTATCAAATAGCTTAAACCCTAACTGGCCCTCCAGTCTCTTCATTGATTGTGTAATAGCTGGCTGGGTCTTATACAACTTGCGTGCGGCATCATTGAGGCTTTTTGAGTGTGCGACCACATGCAGCATTTCGATATCTGAGATCTTCATAAATTAAATTTATATAGATTAAAATATTATATAATTTTAATTTTATCGTGGTTTTCTATATTGTGCACCACAATGTTTGATACTTCCAAATAAAGATGGAGTTTTACCATGCTTAAACTTACCGCCATTGTCTCTACTTTACTCCTTTTAGTGGGTTGTCAGGATGCACCTGAACAAAGTAAAGCCTCTGATGTTATTCGCCCAGTAAAGTTGGTTTCAGTTATTGACTCTCAACACAGTATGGTTAGAAGTTTTCCTGCAGAAGTGGTTGCAAACCAGGGATCCTATCTTGCATTTAGAGTCAACGGTGAGTTACTTGAATTTCCAGTGCTTGCAGGTCAAGAAGTAAAAAAAGGCCAACTACTAGCAAAGCTAGACCCTGAAGATTTACAATTGCAGTATGAACAACGCAGTGCCCAATATGACCTCGCGGTATCACAATTAAACCGAGTGAAGTCTTTATATGATAAATCAATTACCTCTAAGTCTGAATATGATCAAGCGCTTGCTAACAAACAAGTTGCTGAATCGGCTTTTAAAATTGCCAAGACCAATTTAGATAATTCAGAACTCAAAGCTCCATTTAGCGGCACCGTTGCTAAAGTGTTTGTAAAAAACTATGAGAACGTGGTCGCTAAACAGAATATTTTACGCTTGGAAACTCGTGACATGATGGACGTTATTATACAAGTCCCTGAAAAACTGGTTGCACGTGTAGACAAAGACCTAGATTATCATCCGAACGTTGTCTTTGATGGGTTTCCATCAAAGTCCTACCGTCTAACGATTAAAGAGTGGGATACCCAAGCCGACCCATCAACGCTGAGCTACAAAGTCGTGTTTACCCTGCCGATCCCCACTGATTTTAATTTATTAGCAGGCATGACTGGTCACGTTTATATAGACCACAGTAAAATCACGAAACTGCCCGCAAGAAAACTATTTATTCCGGTTGAAGCTGTATTTTCAGAGCAAACGCAGCCTATTGAAGGCAGTTCTTTTGTATGGTTATTTGATGAACACACCAATACTATATCCAAACAGTCCGTTATTGTTGGCGATATGTATGATCAAGGTATTGAAATACTGTCAGGATTAACACCTGATGATATTGTCGTTGGTGCAGGCGTACATCACCTAAAAGAGGGATTACAAGTCCGCCCATGGGCTAAAGAGCGAGGGCTATAACGATGAGTCTCGCAAAATGGTCGATTGAAAATTCGGTAATTAGCTGGATGTTTGCTTTACTTCTCCTTTTAGCTGGAACCGTTTCATACTTCGGACTTGGCCAACTAGAAGATCCTGAATTCACTTTAAAAAAAGCTATGGTAGTCACGCTATACCCCGGCGCCTCTCCGCGGCAAGTAGAAGAGGAAGTGACCTTTCCCATTGAAAATGCAATTCAGCAATTGCCTTATGTTGACTATGTCACCTCAATATCTTCCGCTGGAAAGTCTCAAATCTCAGTGGAAATGAAAAGCACGTATCGAAAAGACGATCTTAAACAAATATGGGATGAATTGAGAAGAAAGGTGAATGACTTACAGAGTAATTTACCTCCTGGCGTATATCCTCCAAAAGTCATTGACGATTTTGCAGATGTCTACGGTGTTATGTATGCAGTCACAGGTGACGGCTACTCATACGACGAATTAAAAGATTACGTTGATTATCTAAAGCGAGAGCTGGTGCTAGTAGATGGAGTCAGCAAAGTTACCGTTGCAGGTGAGCAACAAGCACAAGTGGTCGTAGAAATTGCAACTCAAAAACTCTCTCAGTTAGGCATAGCACCGTCCAGAATATTCTCGTTACTACAAGCACAAAATAGCGTTTCTAATGCAGGTAAGATACGCGTCGGTGACGAGTCAATTAGGCTTCATCCAACAGGTGAATTTCAAAATGTAAAAGAACTAGAGCACCTTTTAATTTCAAAACCTGGCGCTAAAGAGTTAATTTATTTGGGAGATGTGGCAACAGTCAGCCGTGAATATGCAGAAGTTCCAAAACACATAACCCGCTTCAACCAGCAGCGTGCATTACTTATTGGCGTGTCGTTTAGCTCTGGTGTAAATGTCGTCGATGTTGGTCTTGCGATGGAGCAACATTTAGAAAGTTTAGACTACCAGCGGCCACATGGTATCGAAGTAAACTCCGTTTACCATCAACCAAATGAAGTTAAGCACTCCGTAGATGGCTTTATTGTTAGCCTTATGGAAGCTATTGCGATAGTCATACTGGTTTTATTACTCTTCATGGGCGTCAAAAGTGGCTTGCTTATCGGTGCTGTGTTACTACTTACTGTGCTAGGTACCTTTATTTTTATGAAGTTGTTTGCTATTGACCTACAACGGATTTCATTAGGAGCATTAATCATCGCATTAGGCATGCTCGTGGATAATGCGATAGTCGTGACTGAAGGTATACTGATCAATTTAAAACGCGGTCAAACAAAAGTACGTGCTGCAATTAACATCGTAGAACAAACTAAATGGCCACTGTTAGGCGCAACCATTATCGGTATTACCGCATTTGCACCTATTGGTTTAAGTAGTGATGCCAGTGGAGAGTTTGCAGGATCTTTATTTTGGGTTCTTCTTATCTCACTGCTACTCAGTTGGATAACAGCCATTACTTTGACTCCTTTCTTTGCTAACTTACTCTTTAAAGAAGCGCCACAAGGTCAATCCAATTCCAATGATGACCCATATCAAGGTATCATTTTTAATTGTTACAAAGCGCTTCTTTCAACTGCACTGAAGTTTAGAATATCAACGCTTGTTTTTATGGTTGTGCTGTTAGCAGCCTCAGTGATCGGCTTCAAGTCAGTCAAACAATCATTTTTCCCAGCTTCAAATACACCAATGTTTTACGTAGATTACTGGCATTACCAAGGAGCTGATATTAGAAGTACTGCTGATAACTTGGCAAAGGTTGAAGCTTTTTTGCACACAAATGACCTTGTTCTTGAAGTAACCTCTACGATAGGACAAGGTGCGCCTAGGTTTATGCTTACGTATTCACCTGAAAAGCAATATGATGCTTACGGTCAATTGATAGTCAGAGTTAAAGATCGTGAAGCAGTCTCTAATATGATTTCCAAACTCAGAGAATTTGAGCAAAACAATATACTATCTGGCACGCTTAAAATAAAACGAATGGAAATTGGCCCCTCTACAAATGCAAAAATAGAAGCTCGTTTCTCTGGCCCAGATCCTGTCATACTCAGGCAGTTATCAGCGAAAGCGCAAGCCATATTTGCTAACGATTCTAAAGCATTTAACATTCGCGACGATTGGCGACAACGTACCAAGGTTATACGTCCGGAGTTTAATGAACAAAAAGCACGTCGCTTAGGTATTAGTAAATCAGATCTTGATCAGCTATTGCTAACCAGTATTTCAGGCAATAAAGTCGGCTTATATCGCGATGGTACACAACTATTGCCCATCGTTGCTCGCTCACCTGAAGAAGAGCGTAAAAATGTTGAAAACCTGAGTGATCTACAAATTTTTAGCCCAGTATTAAACATATATGTACCTGTGACACAGATTGTAGATGAATTTAAAGTGCTGTGGGAAGATCCATTGATCATGCGCCGAGATCGTAAACGAACTATTACTGTCATGGCAGATCATGATGTAATTGGTGATGAAACCCCAGCCAAACTATTTGCACGGGTTAAACAAGGTGTAGAAAATATATCACTGCCGAATGGGTATGAAATGAACTGGGGTGGTGAATATGAATCATCTTCCAAAGCTAAAACAGCCATTTTTGGGTCACTCCCACTAGGTTACCTTGCTATGTTTATGATAACCGTCATGCTATTTAACTCAATTAAACAACCATTGGTCATATGGTCCACTGTACCACTTGCGATTATTGGTGTGACAGCAGGCCTTGTATCACTAAATGCGCCATTTAGCTTTATGGCATTGCTTGGCTTACTTAGCTTATCAGGCATGTTAATAAAAAATGGAATAGTGTTAGTCGACCAAATCAACCTTGAATTAAAAGGTGGGAAAAGCCCATATACCGCCGTATTTGATTCTGGTGTAAGCAGGGTAAGGCCTGTTTCTATGGCTGCGATTACAACGATTCTAGGAATGATCCCTCTGCTCTTTGATGTGTTTTTTAAATCTATGGCAGTCACGATTATGTTTGGTTTAGGGTTTGCGACAATACTTACCCTTATTGTCATACCCGTTATGTACTGCCTATTGTTTGGGATCAGACCTACAGCAGAAAAGATTTAGATCTAATACCAACCTATATTTAATGTTCTTTCAAGTCATCACTGGCTTGGAAGAACATTACAAAGAAATAGTGATTGCATCCTATTAAAACTTGAGCATCACCTCACTTTTGTATCTCATTTCACTGGTCCCTCATCAATATAGGCATATAATAAAGCCAGAAAATCTCTTTCTGGCTTTATGTCTAGTTCAAATTCTTTAAACATTATGGCGTTTTATTTTTTCAACGATAATGTCCCACCTTTTCGACGAGTAGATTTATTATTTATTGAGGACTTATTATCTCGAGGATTTTTCCTCGTTGATTTTTCCGCTTTAAAGGGCTCTTTTGACCTATCACTATGGGAATGAGGTTTGCGTGCTCGAGGTGACTGTGATTTTTCCTGCTTCTTAACTTTGTCAGCACTATCGTTAGATGTACTACTTTTTAAGCTTCTTTCAGGCTTTTTGTTTGGATCTACAGATCCCTCTTCTGTTTTAGCCGAAGATGCAATTGAGCCGTTAATTTCATGCATTTCTTTTTCACTTAGATGACGCCATTGACCTGCTCTGAGCCCATCTAGTTTAACATTCATGATACGAACCCGTTTTAAGGTAACAACTTCATAGCCTAAATACTCGCACATTCTACGGATCTGGCGATTTAGTCCCTGTGTTAAAACAATAACAAATTCTTTATCATCCGTTTTTTTAACATGACATTTTTTCGTAACTGTATCAAGAATAGGGATACCACTGGCCATGCGTTCAATAAACCGGCTGTTAATTGGTCTATCAACCGTTACCACATACTCTTTTTCATGATTATTGCCAGCTCGCAGTATTTTATTAACGATATCGCCTTCGTTGGTTAAAAATATTAGCCCTTCTGAAGGCCTATCTAGTCGGCCAATTGGAAAAATTCTTTCAGGATAGTTGATAGCACTTACGATATTACTTCTAATTTTTCGTTCGGTGGTACATGTGACGCCAACCGGTTTGTTATAGGCGATATAGACACATTTTGGCTTTTCTTTAAGAGGCTTTCTATCTACTGTGATTGTATCTAAATCACTTACCTTCTGCCCCATTTCAGGTTGAGCATTATTAACCCTAACTCTGCCCGATTCAATGAGTTTGTCAGCTTCGCGACGAGAGCAAAATCCCGTTTCGCTTATATATTTATTTAGGCGGGTTAATTGTGTCACTTTTTACTCTTCACAACAGAAAAAAAAGTATTTTAAACTAACCGATAGTAAATTTCCTACTTTTCTGCACTTCGCTGCAATTGTGATAAGCTAAATCCATATTCAATGTCATCTGTGCCAATTAAACTCATCGCTTTATAGTCTATAAGGGACCAATCTGGAGAATATACAATCCAACGGTAATCATCTAAATTTTGTCGGCTGATCACTCCGAGTTTAAATGTTAACGACGAATTGTCATGCCAAAATGGGTGTTTATGAAAATGATCGCTAAGTGTAACAAGTGCCCAGCCCCCCATCATAAAATGGCCACCAATCGTAGCGCTCATCCCGCCATTATCAACTAAGTCGATCGCATCACCCAACCAATCAAATCCCCCAATTGCAACAGCATGCTCTAACTTGGCAGCTTTTACACCGGTTAGCGCCCCCATTGCCATCAAATCAGATGCCGTCCATATTAAATTTGTATTTGGGTAACGCGATAGCAGCTTTTTTGTTTTTTCATACGCCTGCTCTTTAGACCAACTCGCGTGGACTCGTTGCTGGACAGTGATTTTTTGCGTCATTAAGAAGGCTTGCGCCCCTTGGCTTCTAACATCAGACTCGGAGCCATAGTGACCATTAATTATCAATGCATTAATATCTGTGTTCGCTAAACCAGTATCGCTCAACAACGCTTCAGCTAATCGCCAACCGGCATCATAATTATCATGATAAACTTCCCCAAGCCAAGTTTTATAACGTTCTTTAGGCATGCCTATTGATTTTCTCTCTGGGCCAGTAATGGTTTGTTCCAATGTTAAAAAATTTATTCCGTATTTGTCTAACAGGTCTAGCGTTGCTTCTGCTCCACCCGGATAGTTCATTAAAATAACGTAATCAGGAGTTGCCCGATAGCTTAAATATTTTTTCAACTCAGCGAGTTGAATATGTCTATTACCTTCTCCGTAAATGGTATCCATTTTAATATTTAGCTGCGCTGCGGTTTGCTCCGTAATTGTTTGCACTTTTTGCCAAAAAGGCTCTCCGGATACTGATGGGTTAACAAACAACACTGAGAAGTCACTTTTGGCTTTTACTTCGACCATGGTGCCTATTAGCAATACAGCCACTAAAACCTTAAACGTTATCTTAAACATATTGCCTCTCTTGGTGCATAGCGCATAATTTTCGTAGTATATATTCCAATGGCCCTTGATTGAAAAAACGCAAATACACAGGCGCTAAAGTAAGCTGTATCAAAGTTAATAACAGTGCTACAGCAACGTACTCGATACGAGTGTATTGAGCATGTCCATTCGGAACTAACCAGTAAAAAAATGAAACAGCCAACAATGATTGTAGAATATAGCAAGTTAAAGCAAGTCTTCCTACCGCCTGAAGCCATGAGAGATTTAGCCCCGATAGTCTCAATTTAACAACCCAATTTACTATCAGTAAGGCACTAACAAATGCATTCATCCAAACAACGCTATCAAGTAATACAGACAATGCATGTATATTAATTGCTTTCAGATACATGGTAACTATCGACAATAATAAGACACTAAATACAACGAGTGGCATCAGCTTTTTCGATATGCCAACGTCAAAGACCTGAGTTCTAAATAAATATATTCCAGCAAGCATAAGCCCAAGGCTATACCACAGAGTAATTAATGGAGTGACCAAAAGCATAATCGAATAAAAAACCCCATTGTGAATGAAGTGCCCCAACACATCTTTAGGTAAATCATCAACAACGGCGTCATATGCCTCACTTCCCCTTATAATAGGATCAGCTACATCAATAGAGCCCAGTAGCAGCATCATGCCTATACCACCAAACCCAAAGGCTGCACCATGAGTGATCAATTTACGCTCAGTCGCATCAAGGTACTTAACCGCAAAGTACCCTGCGAGTCCATAGGTTACGAGGATATCTCCAGGCCAAAGTAAATAGCCATGAAGTAAGCCAAAGATCACAATCCAAAACAATCGCGTTTTTAATTTCTCCACCTCTTTATATTTATCTATTTGTATACATAAAGCTGCACCAAAAAGTAAACAAAATAGGCTTCGAAACCGACCATCAAGTAGTAATACATTCACCCAGTCGATTACTGTATCGGATAATGGAATTGTGGCTAAGTTTACATACCCAGTCTCAAAAATAGCAAAGTAGTATATATTTAAAAATAGCAGCCCGAGTACCGCGATACCTCTAATGGTATCTAGATTTGTATTTCTTAGCATTACCCCACTCTATCTTTGTACATATCAGCCCAATTTATTGCTGAAGCATGAAAATCAGGTAAGCAACTGTCTTCCATATTGATTAGTGTGCATGCCTCTTGTAACTGCCACCAACTACCAGATTCATATGCTTTTACAACATTTAATATATAATACAGTGAATTGGGTTCGCCAACCAATGCATCTTTTAAAGGCTCTGGGAAAGGTAGCCGTGTAACTACCTGACTCATAGGTTTGTCTAATATCGCATCTAGTAAAGAAAATAACCCCGTTAAAAAACTCATTCCAGCGATGTTCGGGCTTAACTTCTTCGCTATTAGCTCACAAAACCGTGACCTCACTATGCTGAGCCTAGTTAACTCAGTAGGTTTTCCCTCTGCGATGTGTGCCGTCATAATTAATCCAACAAACTTTTTTGTTCGCTCATTGCCTAAGTAAACTAAAGCCTGTTTAAGTGATTCTATTTTGTTCTTGATTGGAAATACGCCTGAGTTCAATAGTCGTAACAGTTTATAGGCAAGCGCAGTATCTTGTGCGAATAACTCTGCCACTCTTGACATATTCATGTGGGGTTTTAAAACTTCCGCATAGATGAGCATAGCGACCGCATAGTTAATCTCAATGTCATTTTGCTCAATCACTCGAGGTTTAGCAAAAAAGTAACCTTGAAAAAAGTGGAACCCCATACTTTTTGCTTGTAGAAACTCTTCTTCCGTCTCGACCTTTTCCGCCAAAAGTTTCATATTTTTCCGCTGCTTAAAATTCTCAACGAGCTCTTCTATAGACGTTAATGGATTCTGCATGATATCGAACTTTATCAGTCGAACAAGCTTAAGAAATGGCTCCCACTCTTTGGTATACTCAAAGTCGTCGAGCGCGAGTCGGTAATTGTTATGAAATAACTCTCTGACATATTCATAGTTGTCTGCTGTCGGCTCTATAGTTTCCAAAAGCTCTAATATCACGTCATGGGCAGGTAAAAACTGAGCTAGCTCTTTAGTTAAAGAATCTGGCCCAATGTTTATAAGTGCTTTTTTTCCTGAGGTGAGGTAACGCGTACCGAGATTCAATTGGTTATCCATGATAAGTTTTGCGGTTGCAGCATCATCACTTACATTAGGAAAACTATTACTTGTTCCGTCACGAAACAACAACTCGTACGCTACGACTTGTTTCTTTCGATTAAAAATAGCCTGCCTAGCTACAAATACCTTCAAATGGTGGCTCCTTGCTGCACACTACCTTGGAGATAGCACTTTGGTCTGTAATTTTTATGTCATTTTAACCATAAATGATTAAAAATCATATAGAACAAAGAGATTACTCAACAAAATTGCACCATGGATTAAATATAGCAGTACAAATATAAAAAGCAGGCGAATCGCCTGCTTTTTAGAAATTTACTTAGGTATTACGCGCTAATTTATATATAAGCTATTGATATAACTCAACGCAACACTATCCCATTCAAACCTTTTCTCTCTGGCACAGTCCCGTAACTGGCTATATCGCTCGCTATTATCACCATACAGTTGAATTGCTTGAGAAAATGTACTGACCAGCGCCGTTTTCTGCTGAGGTAAATCTTCTCCTGAAAACGTAAAGCCACTTTTTAAATGCTCAACAGTATCACTTAGCCCACCAACCTGATGGACCAAGCAAGGTTGCCCTGAACGCATTGCTAGCATCTGACTGATACCGCAAGGCTCAAAAGAGCTAGGCATGAGAAATAGATCGCCGATGTCGTATAACATATCACCAAGTGCTTGCCCATAACCGTTTAAAAACAACAAATTATCGTTACGTGCCATAGCTTGGGTAAACACATGCTCTAAGTGTGCATCGCCAGAACCGAGAACAACCAAACGGCCCGAATTTTGAGCCGTAATTTTTGCTAGATCATCGAGAATGATCCCCGCGTCTGTTGTTTGGCGCAGTAGTAACGCTTTTTGATCAGTTAAGCGTCCAACACTTGTAACAAGAGGCCCTGAAGAAGGCGTATTTAACCATGATGTGACCCTTTTATGCGCGATATAGTGACTAGATGTCAATTGCCGTGACTTCGCCATCCATATAAGCAGCATTCGTTCACTTGCGTTCAAAAACTGCTGTAAATCTGATGCTGCTACATCGTTTTGCGAATATTCACATCCATTCAAGATACCGATAAGCTTGCCATATCGTTTGGCTATTTGCATATCATGCTCTAACCCTTCCCCGCCAAAGAAGCCTCTATCGGGTTCACTGCTGCGAAGCACTTCTTCAGCATAATTGGGAGACACCACGTGCACTTTATCACTCAGTGTGATTGCGCTGCGCATCGGATTAAAACAATGAGGATATTGATGATCGCAAAGCACCTGTCCATCATAGCTTAATGTAGGAAACCAAGCTTCTAAGCTTGAGTCATCATGATTAAATGGCCTGATCCCTTGCAATGCTAAGTTATGAACCGTATACACCGTTCTAAGCTCTTTAAGCTTTATAAAACGCGGACTGAACTCTTTCAATACGGCGACACATGCAGCGTGCCAATCATGCAAATGTAATACGTCTAAATGGCCAAATAAGTCATGTTCAATCGCTTCACCTACTGCGGCACTAAAAAACGCAAATTTAGTCGCATCCGTTGCAAATGGTCTTTGATCGTCGTCATTGCAATAAATCGCTCCACCATGCTCACTAAATAAAGAATGTGAAATCACATACTGTATAACACCATCAGTGTGCTCGACTTCCCATAATGTAGCCGTCTCCAAGTGTTGCCGAAACGGCACTGCAATATCGCCAACAAACTTGCGACTCAACCCACTCTGGCCATAGTCGGGAACGACAACTAGTGTTTCTACTCGATGTTTAGCCAATGCATAAGGGATGTCACGAATAACATCCGCGACTCCCCCAACTTTACACTGAGGCAGACGGTCATTTTCCGCTGCCACCATTAATACCCGCATAATTTGCCTTACTACGCTGTTTTAAGCTTATCAGCTTCTTGTTGTTTTCGCTGATTATACGCCACGAGCATTTCACGCGTCACCAATACAATCCCTTTATTCGATACTCTAAAACCATTTTTTTGATCTTCTTCTGCGTCAAAGCCAATCACGAGCCCTTCGGGTAGATGACAGCCACGATCAACTATTGCATTACGAATCTTACAGTGCCTTTCTACAATAGCGCCAGGTAGTAAGACTGCGCCCTCAATCTCACAAAAAGAGTGAACGTGAACATTCGAAAATAACAACGAGCGACGTACCACTGATCCCGAGATGATACACCCGCCAGACACAGTTGAATCTACTGCCATACCACGGCGCTCTTCGTCATCAAAAATAAACTTAGCCGGAGGTAACTGCTCTTGATATGTCCAAATAGGCCAAGTTGGATCATACAAATCCAATTGTGGTTCAGGAGAGACAAGTTCCATGTTTGCTTCCCAAAATGAGTCTATTGTGCCAACGTCACGCCAGTAAGGCTGACCTTCATGACTCGGATCCCTAAATGGGAATGCAAAAACATTATGCTCTTCAATAATCGCAGGAATAATATCATGACCAAAATCACGGCCAGAGCCTTCACGTTCAGCATCTTGTTTCAACTGCTCAAATAGAAATTCGGTATTGAAAACGTAATTTCCCATCGACGCTAAGCAAATACCATCTTTACCAGGAATAGAAGAAGGCTCAGCAGGTTTTTCATCAAAACGCCTCACTCGCTTATCTTTATCAACCGTCATAACACCAAAGGTGTTGGCAGCTTCTTCACATTCGACTTCAATACAACACACTGTCATATCTGCGCCTGTTTCAACGTGCTTTGCGAGCAATGCGCCATAATCCATTCGATAAACATGGTCACCAGATAAAATCATCACATATTTTGGTAATTCATGGCGAATTATATCCATATTTTGGAACACGGCATCTGCGGTGCCACAGTACCATTCGTCACCATAGCGCTGAGACGCAGGCAATATTTCTACCGATTCACCAAGTTCTTTTTTAAAATGACCCCATGCTCTATTCACATGTCGGATCAAAGAGTGTGATTTATATTGAGTTGCAATACCAACACGGCGGATCCCTGAATTAATACAATTCGACAACGGAAAGTCTATTATTCGGTGTTTACCGCCGAAGTAAACCGCAGGTTTCGCACGCCAATTGGTCAATTCGTGCAAACGTGAACCTCGGCCACCAGCCAAAATAAGGGCGTATGTTTCTCTTGTTAAGCTACTTATGTAGCGATTTGCGTAACTAGGCATTCATCTTCTCCATATATCCTTGCTTTGCTGGGCTATTGCATTGGCTCAAGTCGCCAAATTTCATTACTATATTGTGAAATCGTACGATCACTGGAAAAAGTTCCACTGGCCGCAGTGTTTAATATACTGATCCGAGTCCATGTTTTTTCATCTTGATAAGTTTGCGACGCAAGGCTTTGGGCGTCGACATAACTGGCAAAATCATAGGCAACCAACCATGGATCAGTAGGACTTGTAATCGCATTAATGACATCATCAAATATATGCGGTTCAAACAGGTTAAAATGTCCGCTTTTAAGCAGCGTCATTACTCTCTGTAATCGGTTATCTTTTTGAATGATGGTGGCTGGATCATATGTGCTGCGGATTTGATCTGTTTGTTCTGCTTGTGCACCAAATAAAAAGAAATTATCTGCGCCCACTTGCTCTCTTATCTCTATGTTAGCGCCATCTAACGTACCTATAGTAGCAGCACCATTCATCATGAACTTCATATTGCCAGTCCCTGATGCTTCTTTACCTGCAGTAGATATTTGCTCAGATAAATCAGTAGCGGCACAAATAGTTTCCATCGCTGTAACGTTATAATTAGGCAAAAAAGCAACCCTAAGTAATGGAGCTGCTCGCTTATCTTGATTGATAACATCAGCGACATTATTAATAAGCTTAATAACTTTTTTTGCCATGTAATAACCTGGAGCGGCCTTTCCGCCAATCAATACACATCTAGGTGTCATACCTTGAGTATCGCCAGCACATATGCGGTCATATAAATGGATTACATGTAATATATTAAGCAATTGACGTTTGTATTCGTGGATCCGCTTAACTTGAACGTCAAACATCATCGTAGGGTCAAACTCAACACCACATCGGGACTTAACCAAGCTGGTTAACTGTACTTTGTTTTCTAATTTTACTTTTCGCCATTTTTTATGAAACGCAGTATCATCATAATAACGTCTGATTTTCTCAATCTGAGCAAAGTCCGCCACCCATTCAGCGCCAATCTTTTCAGATATCAATGCGCTTAGTTTAGGGTTACAGTGCGCTAACCAACGTCGAGGTGTCACACCGTTCGTTTTGTTATTAAACTTTTCAGGCCATAATTGGTTAAATGTTTTAAACAAACCTGCTTTGAGAAGTTGAGTATGAAGCGCAGCAACACCATTTACGGAATAACTCCCCACAATTGCCAAATATGCCATTCTTACCTGAGGAACATCTCCTTCTTCAATTAATGACAGTTCTCTTTGTTTGCTAACATCACCAGGCCACTGCAAGGCAACTTCGGCCAAGAACCGAGCATTGATCTCATAAATAATTTCTAACAATCTTGGTAATAATTTACTAAATAATGGCACTGACCAGCGCTCTAGCGCTTCAGGCAATAAAGTGTGATTGGTATATGCCATTGTGCTGGTTGTGATGGCCCACGCTTCATCCCATTCAATTTCATATTGGTCAACTAACAACCTCATCAACTCAGCAACAGCAATACTTGGATGCGTGTCATTGAGTTGGAATACATGATAATCTGCAAAATCAGTGAAATTTGGGCCATATTGATTCACCCATTTATTAATAACATCTTGTAAACTGGCACTAGAGAGAAAATACTGCTGACGCAGTCTTAACTCTTTACCATTTTCACTGCTGTCATTTGGATATAAGACCATGGTGATTTGCTCAGCCATGTTTTTACGCGCCACAGCTTCTGAATAGCTACCAGCATTGAATTCATTTAAATCAAACTCATCAGTTGCTTCAGACTTCCAAAGCCTTAACGTATTTACTACGCCGTTTTTGTAGCCTGGAATAGGCACATCGTACGGAACCGCTAACACATCTTGAGAATCAACCCAACATCTAATATCTTTCCCTTGCTTGTCTTTATAACTTTCTACATGACCAAAAAACTTGACTCTACAAGCTTGATCTGGCGCACTTAACTCCCAAGGGTGACCTTCTCTTAACCAGTTGTCAGGTTGCTCAATTTGATGACCTTTCTCAATGCTTTGATTAAACATGCCGTATTCATAGCGGATCCCATAACCAACAACCGGTAATGCAAGACTCGCGCAACTATCTAAAAAACACGCAGCCAAACGCCCTAATCCACCATTTCCTAGGCCAGCATCATGCTCTGCCTCTGCGACAACTTCTAACTCACTACAATACTGTTTCAAAGCTTCCGCTGTAGAGTCTTGCAAGTCTAGGTTCAAAACTGCATTACCCAGTGCCCTGCCCATTAAAAACTCTAACGATAAATACGCAGCTTTTCGTGTTTTCTTCGATGTTAGATACGAATTAGTCGCCCTACAGCGAGCGACCATACGGTCTTTAATCGTCAGAGCTAACGCATGATATAAATACAGCTGAGACTCACCCACACGGTCACGTCCCAACGTGTAATAAAAGTGCCGTGTTAAGTCATCATTTAACGTACTTTCATCAAGCTTTGGTGCATCTTGCCAATGTTTTACGACGCATACATTTGTGCCTTTATTAGCCATGTATGTTTCCCTCTTTTAGCGATGTAAATACCCAACTAGATTGGGCTGAGATTGTGCACATAGGATCTGCACTGTCATATTTGGCACAATCACAACTACTTAATGCAAATTGCCAATGTTCGGAAAATGGCGCACAAGGCAATGTAGCTTCTAAACTTTCATCATGCGCATTAAAAATAATTAATAGTGCTTGCTCTAATTGGCGGTCTTTAATTGAATACAGTAACCATTTACGGCCTTCACTATGCCAATCTGATTCACTCATCAGTTGGCCATTTTCATCTAACCAACAGACAGAAAAACGACTGTCATCTGAGTGAACATAAAACCCATGCTGAAACACACTAAACGCTTTACGAATCGATAATAATTCTTCAATAAAATAAATAAGCGAGTGGTCTTGCTGAGACGGTTTCCATGCCAACCAATTAGTGCGATTATCTTGGCAGTATGCATTGTTGTTACCACCTTGGGAGTGGCTAAACTCAGTGCCTGCTGCAATCATTGGCACCCCTTTGGACAAAAAGAGAGTTACTAGCGCATTCTTTTGCATTTTTAGACGCAAACGCACTATATCTGCATCAGTCGAAAATCCTTCTTTGCCACAATTAAATGAATAATTTTCCCCGTGACCATCACGGTTTAGTTCACCGTTAGCCAAGTTATGCTTAGTCTCATAGCTGACCCAGTCAGCTAACGTGTACCCGTCATGACTGGTAATAAAATTGATTGAGTTGAGCGGCCCTCGTTTATTGTGCTCAAAAATATCGTTGGAGCCATGAACACGCTTCGCAAGCTCAGGTAATATCTCTTCATCTTTTCGCCAAAAACGCCTTATCGTATCTCGGTATTTATCGTTCCACTCACGCCATGGTGATAAAAATGCCCCCAATTGATAGCCTCCAGGGCCAATATCCCATGGCTCTGCTATCAATTTGGTTTTATTAAGTATCGGATCTTGTAATATCGCATTAATAAAAGCGTGATGGGCGTTAAAACCATGACTGGTGCGTGCGAGGATCGTTGCTAAATCAAATCGAAAACCATCAACGCCCATCACTTCGACCCAATAGCGTAAGCTGTCTAACACCAACTGCAGTGTTTTTGGGTCATCAATATTGAGCGTGTTACCACATCCAGTATCATTAATGTATATGCTAGGTTCTTCAGGTAAGTGCCGATAGTAACCGCTATTATTTAGCCCTTTAAGAGATAAAGTAGGGCCGTCAATTCCAGCTTCAGCTGTGTGGTTAAAAACCACATCGATAATGACTTCTATACCAACTTCATGCAACGTGGCCATCATTCGTTGAAACTCACTGACATCATTATTTACTAAATATGATTTATGCGGCGTAAAAAAGTTGAGTGTATTGTATCCCCAATAATTTCGCAGACCTTTGGTGATAAGAAATTGCTCACTAACAAATGCGTGGATGGGCAATAACTCAAGAGTTGTAATACCAAGGCGTTTGATGTGAGATATGAATGCAGGGTCTGCAAGACCTAAAAACTTACCCCTAAATTCTGGGTTGATATCAGGGTGCTTATAAGTAGCTCCCTTGACATGGCATTCATAGATAACTGTTTTTGACCAGGGGTGATTAGGCCTTTTCTCTGTGTATTTAGCTAAAGTAGTAACCTTGGACTTAGGCATGTCAATCGCGTTATCTAGCTTACTTAACGTACCGACTGGCATATGACAAAAGTGGCGCTCACTCCAAGTAAACTCACCAAAAAAATCTTTCGCATATGGGTCCATCAATAGTTTATTGACATTAAACAACCGACCAGCTTGAGGGTCGTAGTCACCTTCGACTCGAAATCCGTATAACGCCCCCTCCTTTAAGGGCTCTACGAATACACTCCAACTGCCTCCTTCATGTAAAAACATATCGATCATTGCAGTTTGAGAGTGCCCGCTAGTATCAAAAAGGCACAAATATACCTGACTTGCGTTGGGTGCATAAACGGCAAAATTGACACCGGTATCTTTTTTTGTGCTACCTAGATGCGTATGACTGCCTCGGCATGAATTTAGCATTTTAATTAACCTGTGATCCGTTTTAAGTACAGTGTTGTTAATGGAGGAATAGTCAAAACAATACTATTTTCGAATCCATGGGATGCTTCTGCTGTTGATTCAATTAATTGTGACTTACCTGCAACAGCTGTTACCCCTGAGCCGTACAAAGCTTCATTGTCTGTGTTAAGAATCACCTCATACACGCCACTTTGGGGAACACCCATTCTATATTGATGAAATACTTGTGCAGTAAAATGACTAATTACAACCAACAAATCGTCTTTTGATTTACCATAGCGAGCAAAACTAAACATGCTCTGCTCCGAATTGTCGCCATCAATCCACTGAAAGCCAGCAGGTGTGTTGTCACATTCATGCAACGCACCTTCACGTTGATAAACCGTGTTTAGCTCTTTTACTGTGCGCTGGATACCTCGGTGAGCTGGCGAGTCTAGTAATTGCCAATCAAGTCCTTCATTGTGATCCCACTCAGAACGAGGCGCTAATTCACTGCCCATAAATAAAAGTTTCTTACCGGGATGAGCATACATAAAACCATAATACGCTCGTAACGTAGCAAATTGTTGCCAATCATCTCCCGGCATCTTACTAAGCAACGCGCCCTTACCATGGACGACTTCATCATGACTTAGGGGTAAAATATAGTTTTCAGAGTACGCATATGCCATAGAAAAAGTCATTTCATGATGGTGATAGCGCCTATGGATCGGATCACGACTGATATAGTTTAAACTGTCATTCATCCAGCCCATATTCCATTTAAAACCGAAACCTAGGCCTTGATGTTCCACACTCTGTGTAACGCCAGGCCATGCCGTCGACTCTTCCGCTACCATCATGATGTTATCGTCTTGTCCATAACTGCGTTTATTAACGTCCTGTAGACACGCAATTGCACCTAAGTTTTCTCGTCCACCATATTGATTCGCAACCCACTCTCCATCATTGCGACTGTAATCTAAATACAACATCGATGCGACCGCGTCGACTCGTAACCCATCCAACTGAAATTCACTAAGCCAATACATGGCATTCGCCAGCAGAAAACTCTTTACTTCAGGGCGATCATAATTGTAAATATAGGTATTCCAATCGGGGTGAAAACCTTGCCTCATGTCAGCATGTTCAAATAAATGCGTCCCATCAAATTTATGAAGACCATGTGGGTCTGAAGGAAAATGCCCCGGTACCCAATCAATTAGTAACCCAAGGTTGGCGTCTTCGCACCGTTCAACAAAATATACAAAATCTTCATAACTACCAAAACGACTCGTTGGTGAAAAAAGCCCTACTGGTTGGTAACCCCATGAGCCGTCAAACGGATACTCGCTGATGGGCATAAGCTGTAAATGCGTAAAACCAAGGTCCTTAACATACATCACTAAGTCATCTGCTAACTCGCGATAAGTTAAAAAGCGGTTACCTTCGTCAGTGCGGCGTTTCCAAGACCCTAATTGCACCTCATAAATACTAATAGGTGCATCTATTTTATTGCGTTTTGCTCTGCTCTGTTGCTGTTTTAAAGTTGGCTTTTTACGGATAACAAGGGGTTGGAGTACAGAAGCCGTACCAGGGGCTTGCTGCATCTTAAATGCAAATGGGTCAGCTTTATCTGTTACATTGCCATAACTATCTACCACCGAGTATTTATACGTTTGTTGTGCTTTTAAGGCTGGTATAAAAAGCTCCCACACACCACTTGCGGGATGCTTTCTCATAAAGTGCTCACTTCGCTGCCAACAATTAAACTCGCCAACTACTGAAACACTTTTTGCATTAGGTGCCCATACCGCAAAACGTACGCCTTGCACGCCTTCATGCTCAACAAAGTGCGAACCTAAATGTTGATAAGCCCGCTCTAATGTTCCTTCATTGAACAAATACAAAGTATCTTCGCTAATACAACAACCAAATTGATAAATGTCATATTTAATGTCTGTATGCTCAGGGTAAATCACTTCAAGTTTTCGTACATCCGATAACGCTTTATCAGTCACTCGTAATAAAAATAAATCACTGTTTAAGTACTTTTTGAATATCGCGTCTTTCGCTTTATTCGCCAATGATACAGACACAGCACCGGGCAAATAAACACGCACTTCATAGGTACTTTCATCAATTTTATGTAACCCTAAAAATGAAAACGGGTCGGAAAACGTCCCTATTTGGAGCGCGTTAAGCTGCTCTGAATAGTCATTTATCTTATTTGTAGGTGTTAAAATGCTATTCATGACTTGTCCTAAGTTGAGTTAAATTTTTGATGAAATCAGTATGTTTAGAAAATACTTCTGGCACAGTATGATTTAAACGCCTCCGCCAATTTGGATACTCAGTGTCTGTTCCTGGAATATTTACAGGTAATACTTGTTGATCAAGATCATCGAGTTGAATGCAAAGTAAATGCACAGGGGACAAGGCTAAAACACATAACATTGCTTGATAAACCACTTGTGAATCACAATTTATATCAAGGCCAGACGTCTGGTGTTGATGTTGATGCAACCAATAAATCAGTTGTTGTTTTTGTGTATATCGGTTCGCGCTTTGTTCATCAAATTCATTAACCGACAATAAATTGTATTGCAGTTTAAGTTGCAAATCATCCGCGTTCCACCAACCTTTGAAAGGCGGAACATCATGATTAGCAATCATTAATATCGTGTCTTTTCGTAGGTGTTCATTTTTTACAAAGTTGCCATGAGCATCTTTTTCAAAGTAAAATAGAATATTACCAAGCAACGATGATTCTTTCATCGCACTCACCACTTCAGGTGGCACAACCCCTAAATCTTCGCCAATCACGATACTTTGTGACAAGTTTGACTCTATTTTAAGCACCGCTAATAAATACTCAAATGGGTAATATACATAGCAACCACTTACACCACTTTCAAGCTGCAAGCACCACCAAAGCCGTCTTAAAGCCATAACATGATCAATTCGTAAACCACCAACATTACAGAGGTTATTTTTCACTAGTGATTTAAAAAACTGAAATTTATTCTGTTTAATCTGAATTGGGTCTAAAGCTGGTAAGCCCCAATCTTGACCATTTTGAGCCCAAGGGTCTGGCGGTGCACCAACTTGTGCACCGGTCGCATAAAGATCGCTATTTTGAGTATACTCTATGCCATCTTTGGCACATCCAACGGCTAAATCATTAATCAAACCAATAGCCATTTTATTGTCTTTTGCAACGCGTTGACACCGCTCCAACTGTTGAGTTGCTAACCATTGACAAAACACTGCAAAATCGTCACCGCTCAGCGCCTCGAGTAGTACTTTATTTTGCAATTGGTAATTCTTGAATGCTTGCTTGTCTATCTCGGCAGCTTCAGCTTTAAATATACAAAACGATAATGCCAATAATGCATATTTTGATTCACTGACAACTGAATAATCAATATATTGTAACTGCTTCTGCTCAGTTAAAACGGACAAAGCCTGTTCCAAGGCTGTTTCAAATTCCGTGTTACCATGCAACCAAGCGCTGCTTTCTATTGCAATATATAATGGATTAATTAGTCCGCGATGATTTGGGCTATATGGGCTTGCTCTGTCTGGTTCATCACAAAACAATAAATGTAACGGGTTTAGTAAAACAAAGTCACATCCAGCCTTTGCTGAGTAGACAATTAACTCTTCAAGATCTAAAAAATCACCAACCCCTAAGTTGCGTACACTTTTAAGTGTATAGAGCTGTGTCGATACCCCTACCTGTTTATGTGCTTGCGCTTTATAACATTGTTTTGGTGTAGACCACACCTGCGTTTTAAATTGACCTAACGGCAAAGTTATTTCAGCATCATGATAGCCAACGGGCATAGAGGGTAGTGGTACCTGAAGCTCCAAATAATTGATGCCGCCATAGTTATATTCTCCACTAACCATGCAATGCGCCGTATCAAAGTGGTGATTAATATCTAAACTTGGAATTGACAATACACCAGTAATCGCTCGGTGCTGCTCTGGTAACTTGATTGCAAGCGTAGCATTTTGCTCATCAACTAAGCTTACTGAAGAGATAACCGACTGCCATTGTGCAATATCTAGCTGATATATTTTTTCTTCAATATACTTGTCATCGCTTGTATCTACACCGCACGCGTGTAATGCACGATTGCGTGTTTCATGATCAAACACAACATGTTCGCCAGTGTATTTTATATAATCGTAACCAATGCCATGTAAATAAAGTAACTGTTGTAATCCTTCCATTGACAGTTACATCGCTATTTTTTGCGTATTTACCACACTGTTTTCGGTACCAAAGCTATTGGTTGCATATGCATCAGCTTTATGATCGTTATCCCATAGTTCACCGTTTATGAGATACCTAAAATGAAATTGTTTATCGGTTGGCAAACGATGTTTACTCTTAAAAGCCCGCTCTTTTTTGTTGAATTTCATTGTTACAGGTTCCCAATCTGTGAACTCAGCAACTAATTCTACTTTTTTTGCTTCTGGGTGAGAAAATTCAAACGTGACTTCGGCTTCGTCTTTTGTTTTAAAAAAACGTTTTGTTAACATAGCAGGCTCCAAATAAATAAGTTTGGGTAATTACATCCTTGCCACAGCGCCGTGCCTTTAACTGCTCAACAATCGGAAACGGTGGGCGTTATTACACATTACAACAAAACAATATTTATGCTTTATGACAGTGCAAAATTTCGGCATTTGCACCAATTAAGTGCTAAACAATGCCAGTTAAGTCTAACTTTAAGTCATGCATACCTAGGTAGCAAAACACAGACCAAATTGTGAGAGTTATTAAAAATTAGGTGAGAATACTTCTCATGTAAAGTGAATTAATCTAAAGATTGACTACCATCATAGTATTGTTTATTCCTTCCACAATAATACACTTAGACGAGAAACATAATTGAAATAAAGAAAAAAAGGGTGTAAAAGGTTATAATTCTTATGGCTTAGATATGTATAATGAAGTGTGCATTCAAAGTGTGTATAAATTTAAGGTTCCGGATTTAGCCAGCTATGAGCAAAACATTAAAAATATTAAGCTTTTTATTCATAAGCACGTTTCTATTTGGCTATGTTATCAACATACTTTTCTCAAAAACTTGCGTTGACGCCCACCATGGGTTTAACAATATTTCACTTATTGAAATAAACATCAGCGAAAGTGAAAAAATTGCAACACCTTGGTATCAAAAATTTATTCTTGGACAACAGTTTTTTCGGCATCATCAAAGCACCTACGTCCTCTTGCATAAGCACGGAGATAATTTAGTTCTAGCTAAAAACTCTGATCTAATCACAACCACATTCTTGTCTTCTACAGCATTAATTACTTTAACCACGTTACTGCTGGCTATCCTGTTTGTATTTAGGAATGAGCGAAAAAAGCACAAAAACAATCAAGCCTTACATGCGGTTCACAAAGATATTAATCGGCTCGTCAATTTGCTCGACATAAAAACACAAACGCTTCACCATGGTGGTCCTCTAGCGCAAATAAGTCATGCCATACATGCTATCTCAGACAACTTAAACAAAATTAAGCAGCAAACCGATAGTCATATTTATCAAGACAAATTAACCCAGTTAATCGATCGACATGCTTACTTAGAGCATCTAGATATTCAACTGACACAGGCCGAAAACAAGAATCAACATTGTGGTTTACTCTTCATTGATTTGGACGGTTTCAAACAAGTAAATGATTCATTTGGCCATAGCTTTGGCGATGAAATTCTTATCCAAGTTGCTAACAGGCTAATTAGCGTCGTTAAACAATATAACGTACAAGACATACACCCTATTCACGGTTTGGAACAAAACTTATCTCGCCTCGGCGGTGATGAATTCTCTATATTCATTCCTAAAATAGAAGATTCAAGCTTTTGCACGCAAGTCGCACAAACTGTGCTTAACGAAATTGAACGCGATTTCATTCTAGGTAATAAGATAGTAAAAATTGGGGCTAGTATAGGTATCGCTATTTACCCTGAAAGCGCATCTCATCCGCATGCGCTGTTACAAATGGCTGACGTTGCAATGTATCGAGCCAAAACTGATGGCCGCGGTATTTTTAAAGTATATTCCCCAGAGATGGGGAGTAAAATCAGGCGCTATCATTACTTATTAGAAGAACTTAGATTGGCGATCGCATCACAAAATTTCCACCTGTCTTTTCAACCAATCGTCCACGTAGAAGATTGTGCCATAGACTATTTTGAAGCGCTTATCCGTTGGCATCATCCAATTGAAGGGTTGATCCCACCCACAGAGTTTATTCCCATCGCTGAAGAGTCAAACTTAATCCTCGAACTCGGCGACTGGATTTTACTCGAGTCATGTAGACAAATGTCGGCGTGGCATAATGCTGGGATGAAGAAAGTTAAAATCTCTGTCAATGTATCAGGTATCCAGTTAAAACATAGACCGGTTGCACAATGGGTTACGCAAACTTTAGAAAAAACCGGCTTACCTGCTACCTCGCTTATGTTAGAAATAACCGAATCAACCCTGATAACAGCGAGCGATAAAATAATCGAAGAATTAGAAGCATGCCGCCGTGCAGGAATAACCATCGCCATTGATGACTTTGGCACTGGATTTAGCTCACTCAGTACGCTTGCTGATTTACCGATAGACGTTATAAAAATCGATAAACTCTTTATTACTCAAGCAAGTCAAAATGCAAAGTATCATAAGATCCTCAATTCTATTAGTGAACTGGGCGCTCAATTAGGACTGAAAATTGTCGCTGAAGGCGTCGAACAAGCCGAACAGTTTGAGCTGGTAAAAAGCATGGGCATTCGTTGCGTTCAAGGTTACCTTGTCAGTCGCCCAGAAACTTCACACAATGTTGGAACAAAGGTACTCAAAGGCAACGTTAATCACATAGCGTCAACGGGAACGAGTATCTGGCTGCCTGAAGGAAAGCAATGAGCCAATACTAACGTTTAAATTTGGTTTCCAAAATAACCGCTGAATTTGTTCGTTCTACCCCGTCTAAGTTACCAATATCATCAAGGATATGATTGAGCTGCTCTAAACTTTGCGCTTCAACCAACGCAATCATGTCATATTCGCCGCTAATAGCATAAAGCGCACTGATCTGATCAATGTGTTTCAACGCAATTGTTGTTTGTGTCGTTAATTTTTGCCGGATCTTAATAGAGACGTGTGCAGACACTAACCCCTCGATATAGGTTGCGCCAAATTCAACACTATAACCGGTGATCACACCTGACTGCTCTAATTTTAAAAGTCGGCTTTGAACTGTTGATCGAGAGACATCCAAATTCCTAGCTAAGTCTGAAATACTAGATCTTGCATTTGTTCGTAGCAAAGCAATGAGCTTTTCATCGTGTTTATTCATCATTTTGATTAAAACCATCATCAATTTAACTTTTATTTTAATCATTTTATGAAAAATTGCACTGCAAATTTACTTAAACCAGAGTGATAATGAACAAATAAAGAATACATCTAGATGTTTGCCTGACTTACCGTCTTAATAAACACATTTTAGTATACTTATTAAACACATTGTTTTTACAGTATTTATTAGGCGAGCCAGCAAACAAAATTGAAAATATAGAGGAAGTCGTCATGCAAGCTAACCGTGAATTATTCGATCACGTAATGGTCCCAAATTACAATCCATCAGAAGTTATTCCAGTAAAAGGCAAAGGTTCTCGTGTATGGGATCAAAAAGGCGACGAGTACATCGATTTCGCAGGGGGGATCGCTGTAAATTGTTTAGGTCATTGCCATCCAGCTTTGGTAAATGCATTAAAAGATCAAGGCGAGAAAATTTGGCATCTATCAAATGTAATGACTAATGAACCGGCTTTACGTTTAGCAAAGAAAATGACGGATGCCACATTTGCGGATAAAGTATACTTTGCTAATTCTGGTGCAGAAGCAAATGAAGCAGCGTTAAAGCTGGCGCGCCGTTTTGCATTAGACAAACACGCACAAAGCAAAACACAAATCATCGCTTTCAATAAAGGATTTCACGGTCGCACCTTTTTTACCGTAACAGTAGGTGGTCAAGCTGCATATTCAGACGGGTTTGGTCCTAAACCAGCCGATATTGCGCATTGTGACTATAATGACTTAGCTGCTTTTGAAGCACTTATTTCAGACAATACCTGTGCCGTTATGATGGAACCATTACAAGGTGAAGGCGGGATCATATCTCCAGAACAAGGCTTTATGAAAGCCGTAAGAGCATTGTGTGATAAACACAACGCTTTGCTTATCTTTGATGAAGTACAAACGGGAGTTGGCCGCACGGGTGACTTGTATGCATATCAAGGGCTTGGCGTGACACCTGATATCTTAACAACAGCAAAAGCATTAGGTGGTGGCTTCCCTATTGGTGCTATGATCACGACCACTGAAATTGCACAACACCTTAAAATAGGTACTCATGGCTCAACGTACGGCGGAAACCCGTTAGCATGTGCTGTTGCTGAAGCCGCTTTTGATACTGTTAATACACCAGAGGTACTTGAAAACGTCAAGCGTAAAGAGCAATTGTTCCGTGATGGCCTCAATGCAATCAATGAAAAATTCAACGTATTTAGTGAAGTACGTGGTAAAGGCCTACTTCTTGGCGCCGTATTGAATGACGATTACGCAGGACGTGCCCGCGACTTCCTTGTAGCGAGCACTAAGAATGGGTTAATGGCATTAGTTGCAGGCACAAACGTTGTGCGCTTTACCCCTTCATTAGTTATCCCTGATGAAGATATCAAAGCGGGATTAGCAAGATTTGAACTTGCTGTTGCCAATGTAGTTAACGGTTAACACGACTAGGGGTGCCGTTCAGCGCCCCTTAGGTTGCACTATGCATATACTCAGACCAATACAGAATTCTGACTTTGATGCGTTACGTCAGATCGCCGTAGAATCAGGCCACGGTTTTACTTCATTACCTGTTAATGATGAACTCTTACAAGAAAAAATAGTTCGCTCAGAAAATAGCTTTGCAAAACAGCTCAGTGCCCCTCAGGATGAAGGTTACTTATTTGTTTTAGAAGACAGTGACACTGGTGAAATAATGGGCACTACTGCGGTAGAATCCGCAGTAGGAATGGCAGTTCCTCTTTATCATTATCATTTAGGTAAAACAGTTCATCACTCACCGACATTAAAGGTCTATAACACAGTCGATATACTTTCGATGTGTAACGATTACACTGGTGCAAGTGAAATTTGCACATTGTTTCTCCGAGAGGATTACAGAAAGGGCTTAGCCGGGCGTTTTTTGAGCCGCTCTCGCTTCACGTTTATGGCTGATCATAGTGCCCGTTTTAGTGATACTGTTATCGCTGAAATGCGCGGTGTAAGCGACGAACATGGCCACTCTCCATTTTGGCAGTGGTTACAAGAACACTTTTTTAGCATTGAATTTCCTCAAGCCGATCACTTAGTCGGGCTGGGTGACAAAGTCTTTATCAGTGAGCTCATGCCAAAGTATCCTATTTATGCAAATTTGCTAAGTGCAAAGGCGCAGGCCGTCATTGGTAAAGTACATGATAAAACCAAACCAGCACTGCGCTTATTAGAGAAAGAGGGCTTTGAGCATAGAGGCTATGTTGATCTGTTTGATGCAGGTCCCACTGTAGAAGCTAAATTAAATAATATCCAAACGGTACAAGAATCATGTGTTGTTACTGTCAATATTTGTCACGTTGCATCGAAACAGAGCTTTGCGATTTCTAACCAACAGCTTAAAAACTTTAGAGCAACCTTTACTGATAAAGTTACCTATCATGAAAGTGAAAACGTGATTGATATTGAGCAAGATGTAGCATCTGTACTTAACGTGAGTAACGGAGATTCCGTTCGAATATTTAAATTATAACCTTGCTGCGTCGTGCTTAAGATAGCATCAAGTTTAACACGGTATTACACCGTAAATTATAGGACCCCATTATGCACAACAATGTCGACCAATTATTTCAACAACTTTGGAATAACTATTTAGAAGTGACTCCGTCAGCAGTAAAAGTCCATGAACTTTTAGGCTCAACTCAGCAAGACGATGTGATTAATGATCACATCGCATTACGTACCTTTAATCATGAAAAAATCGGCTTAGAGAAGTTAGCGGCGCATTTTTTAGCGGTTGGCTATAAGGAATGTGGAGAGTACCATTTCGAAGCGAAAAAGCTCTATGCCAAACACTATGAGCATTCTGATCCAACTAAACCAAAAGTATTTATTTCAGAATTATTGGTAGAAAAGTGCTCGCAACAGCTACAAACATTAGTTAACGCAATGGTTGCTGAAATTGATGAAACAGCCATAACGGCAGATAACTTTTTGTATTCAGGTACTCACTGGCAAGTAAGTCATGAAACTTATCAAGCCCTGTTGGCTGAAAGCGAATATGCAGCGTGGATGGCTGCATGGGGCTACAGAGCAAACCACTTCACAGTTAGTATCAATTACCTCAGTAATTTTTCTGATATAAATGCCGTTAATCAAAATTTAAAAGATGCGGGCTTTCAGCTAAATACAGCGGGTGGAGAGGTTAAAGGCTCACCGGAAGTATTACTAGAGCAATCTTCTACACTTGCGGATCACCACCCAGTAACTTTCAGCGATGGTGAATTTAAAATCCCTAGCTGTTTTTATGAATTTGCGCTGCGCTATGCAATGCCAGATGGACAGCTATATACTGGTTTTGTTGCCGCTTCTGCTGATAAGATATTTGAAAGTACTAACGCACGTTAAGTCCGATTGATTCAACCTCAGCAAGCGATACATATAAAAGGTAATGTCATACCATTGCCTTTTATATTTCAAACACACACCATGTTTCTTAAATCAGAACCACACTGAGCAAAAACCAAATATTTTTTCGCTTATCAGCCCCATTCTAAGAGTAATACTGTCACCGTTGCCAATGGTATCATTGCACTCGGTAGTTGATATAAGGTCATCAAGGGCACCATTACAAAACTACGCACAATCAAAGACTGTTCGTAGCATAATTGTCATATTATTTAAGTAGCGTATTTGCTAAGAGTCGTATTATTTAAATCTGAGTTTCAGAAATAGTATTGCTTTATATGGCAATTCGCGATAGTTAAATATGATAGTGTTAAGTACACAGTTAACCCCAACTTTGCTATAACTCGCAGTTTAATTAAAGATATTGGTTGAAGGATATATCATGATCAGAAAAGACATTATTCGTGACGTGCTCGAGTCAACAGACAACGCCTCGATAAACCTAGGGATCAACAAACATAAAAAAATGGCCAGTAGTCCATTCTTTTTCTTCCGTGGCAGTGCTTCGCTGATGTATCGTGATTTAGCAAACAAGTCAATTCATCTTCCTGATGAATTGTACCATCTGCCACTAACCAATATTGTTGGTGACTGTCATACCGGCAATTTTGGTTTTATAAGCGAAGAAGGCTCTCATGGGGACCAATTAATTTTCGCACCTAATGATTTTGACGACGCCTGTATCGGTCATATGGTTTGGGACCTCTTCCGTTTTATTGTCAGTTTATATTTGAGCCAAACACATTGTAAAAACCTACAACAAGCAAGTGAAAACTTAAAGATCAGGCAAAAGCCGCTTGTGACAGAGTGTCAAACAGATGCTGCTGCTCACGCTTTTGTTACCCAATATCTGCAATCATGCGATCTTTCTGTTAAAGGTGAGCTTAATAATCAGTCTGCGTTAATAGAGTTTGATAAAGAGCATATTTTACATAAACGCTGGCAGAAAGGCTTACAACGTATGGCTGGCGGAGCTGCATTCTTAACCAGTAGTACATTGGCAAAAGAATTAGACCTGACAAATAGTCAGCTGAAATTCAAAACAAACCCACAGCGATTTGAAACATTATCAGAACAACACCAGCAGGAACTGATTTCGCGCTTTTCACCTTATGTAGATGATACAATTTTAGCCTGTGTTGAACGACTAAATGCAGGTACAGGTTCTAATAATATGCGTCGTTATTACCTGCTTGTAGGTCCTAAAGTGACTGACACACAGCCACAAGCCTTAAACCTATGTCATGTTGTCGAGGTTAAACAACAACGGCCAGCCGCACCGTTATTTTATTTCCCAGCACTGAGCCCGATCAATGAGCTCAACCCTGCTCACCTTACTGTTAATTGTCAACGCAAGATGCAGCGACGCCCCGATCTAGTCTTAGATGATGCGATCTGGCTAGATACACATTGGTTACTACGTTCTCGCCATCATGCAAGGGTCGGTCTTGACCCTGAGGACTTTTGTTTAGGTAAGCGGGCTGCACATAAAACCGGTTTCGAGCAGTTCGCACAAAGCTGTGGCTTTACGTTAGCACTGGCACATATGCGTGGTGACCGTCGCTCAATCATTTTCCAACAAAAAGTCACTGAGATATTACCAAATCATATTAATACATTAATTAAAGTAGCCAAAAAATACGCAAAGCAGATGGAAGTAGACCAATTGTTACTTTCTGATATGCTTGTCAATCAAAAGTAAATCAAAGTCCTCAACTAATCGTAAATGGCCGTCGTAATATGCGCTGGCCTCTGCCAATAGCTGACTTAATAGCCCGGATCCGTGATATCGTACACTAAAATGAAATAACACCAATTGCGGCACTTGATGTTCTTGCGCGAACTGCGCGACCCGTTTTGCGTCAGAGTGCCCAGTATGCATACCGACTTTATGTAAATCTCGATGCGTAAATGTCGCCTCGTGAACCAATACATCAACACCATCTATATAGGGCTTTAATAAATTAGGTTTCTCATTGTCGCCACAAATAATTACTACTCTTGCTCGCCAGCTGTTATAAGTAAAATTATCAGCAACCAACAATTTGCCATTAAAAGAGACGTCTAACCCTTTTTGCAGTGCGTTAAAATGCGGGCCAGGTTCAATACCATGAGCAGTTAACTTATCAATTAGCAACTTCTTCGGAATGCTTTTCTCGGTTAACTTAAAACCATAACTTGGTACTCGGTGCTGTAATTTAATCACATCAATACGGCAAAGGGGAAAATCTAATGCAGCATCTAGTTCTTCAACCATATGGCAATGTAGTTCGAAATTTAGCGCTACGTCTGTTAGTACCAATGTTGAGTGAATAAACTCCACCACCTTTTTAGGTGCAACTAAGTTTACCGTTTTCGTTCGGCCACTCATGGACATTGACGCTAATAGCTCAGGTAAGCCATAGCAATGATCACCGTGTAAATGTGTTATACAAATTATACTTAAATGATAGACCGTGTACTCGCTTCTCAACACTTGATGCTGAGTCCCTTCACCACAGTCAACTAAAAGCCACTCTTTTGATTTTTCAAAACCAATCGCCGTTGCAGATACATTCCTAGATAAACTAGGAGATCCCGATGAAGTGCCTAAAAACTGTATTTTCATAGTGATTAAATTTAACCTATTTTTATTGACTTAGATCATATCGCACTTTTTACACGTATCATTAATTATAACAGGAGCAAGAAATGAAAAATGATATAGACAGCAAAACAATTTTAAGTGTATTCGAGTTTGTACAAAAAAATGGCGAGCAGACACAACAGGGTAAGCACTTCCAGGGTCTAACAGCGTTCTCTGACTTTGATGGTTACACTGTCTACTTGCAAGGCAGTGGTGTCGTGATGCGATACGGCTTTCATAACACCTATCATCTGGATTATGAGCACGACAAACAGAAGTACGACTTTCTCAGCAAGATTGAACATATTTACAAACTAGCAGAGCAATAAAGACATCATATGTACGGTAACAAACGACGTTTGAAACAACGCGGTTTAACAAGAGATAATGTGCAGGCAACACCATACCTGATTGAGGTATTGAGCGAGCTGCAACGTGCGCCTCATAAAGTTGAAATAATCAAACGCAATTGTGATTATTATAAGACTCAAATACATCTCAAGCGCGGGTTCTTAACGGCAATTGAGCGTATTGAATTGGTACTGGTTATTGATCATGACATCGAGCGGATCCGTCAGCAGATCCTTGCAAACGACTACATTGGCAATCGCATAAGGCGCTACCCGCTGTTGTTCAAAGGTATTCTTGATTAAATGTGCGGGTACTCTTCAGTTTAGTCATTTGTTTATACGGGGTTCTTGATATCTAATCACGGTAAACCCTCCTCTCATTTAGCTGATGAATTAATCAAGATCTAACTTTTAACGCATTAATGACATAAATCGCCGTATCTGAATGACCATCGCTTTAAAAAGTGGTACCTTATCGCCAATTTTTAGACTTGAGAACAAAAGCTATGTCAAATGCTGTAAAGACACCAGCTCAAGGGGATGAAGGCTCTCAACACCCTAAAGGGTGGTTTAACCGCTTTTTAGCTACCGTTGAATTTTTGGGTAACATGCTTCCCCACCCTATCACTTTATTCGCTATGTTCTGTGTAGCGATAGTCATATTCAGTGGCATTGCAGATTGGTTTGGCCTTAGCGCCATAGACCCTCGCCCGGTAGGCTCTGCAGGGCGTGATCCTGATGGTGTTATCGAAGTTGTTAGCTTGTTAAGTGCTGAAGGCCTGCAAAAAATAGTGACAGGTTTGGTGACTAACTTTACCGGTTTTGCCCCTTTAGGCACAGTATTGGTCGCATTACTGGGCGTCAGTGTAGCTGAACACTCGGGCATGCTTTCTGCAGCAATGCGTGGCATGGTAATGGGCGCTTCAAAACGCCTTGTTACATTCATGGTTGTTTTTGCCGCCATTCTATCAAACACCGCATCAGAACTAGGTTATGTCGTTCTTATTCCGCTGGCAGCTATGATATTTCATAGTTTAGGGCGTCACCCCCTAGCTGGCCTCGCAGCTGCATTTGCAGGTGTATCTGGTGGGTATAGTGCAAACTTACTATTAGGAACAATCGACCCTCTTCTTGCGGGTATAACGACACCAGCGGCACAAATGATTGACCCAAATTACCAAGTTGGCCCTGAAGCAAATTGGTATTTCATGATGATATCAGTTTTCTTAATTGCAACCGTGGGCACACTGGTCACCGAAAAAATTGTTGAACCACGCTTAGGTAAATACAACCCTGATGAAGCGAGTATCGATTTAAATGATAATAATATACAGCACCTATCTGACAAAGAGCGCTCAGGGTTAAAATGGGCAGGTGTATCATTGTTAGTCGTTTCTGCATTACTTGCACTGACTATCGTACCTGAGAATGGCATTCTACGTCACCCAGAGACAGGGGCTGTTGCAGGCTCTCCTTTTCTAAAAGGTATCGTCGTATTTATCTTTGTTACCTTTGCAATACCAGGTTTTGTATACGGCCGTGTCGTTGGGACGATGAAAAACGACCGAGATGTGATTGACGCCATGAGTAAGTCGATGAGCTCAATGGGTATGTATATTGTGTTGGTATTCTTTGCAGCGCAATTTGTCGCCTTTTTCAAATGGACTAATCTAGGTACAATTTTAGCAATCAATGGCGCAGCTTTGCTGCAAACTCTGAGCTTAACTGGACCAGAAGTTTTTGTGTTGTTCATTTTGATGTGTGCCATGGTTAACTTAACTCTGGGTTCATCGTCAGCACAATGGGCAGTTACGGCGCCTATTTTTGTTCCGATGCTCATGCTTATTGGCTATGCACCAGAGACTATTCAAGCAGCTTATCGTATTGGCGACTCAGTAACGAACTTGATCACACCCATGATGAGTTACTTCGGCTTAATACTCGCTGTAGCAACCAAGTATAAAAAAGATATGGGCATTGGTACGCTAGTAGCGACTATGTTGCCTTACAGTATGTTCTTCCTTATCGGATGGGTCGCATTATTTTATATTTGGGTATTTGGGTTTGGCTTACCCGTTGGACCAAACTCCCCTATCTACTACACACCTTAATGTAGTAAGAAAATGCCAGCTAACGCTGGCATTTTTGTTTCTAGGCTAAGCATATTGTATTAACTAAAAAAAGGAACCCTTAATAATTTGTTAAATGGCAGCCACTCTCCTAAAGTTGATGGAGAGAAATTGCTAAAAAGGAGCTTAGGTTTCGTATGAAACATTTAAATAAATCACAAAGGTAATTTATGTATACACTTTTTTATTATCCTCGTAATGCCAGTCTTGCCCCACACTTTGTTTTAAAAGCCTTAGAAGTACCATTTCAACTTGAACTCGTAGACAGAAAAAAAGTCGCACAAAAATCGGCGCAGTATTTACGCTTAAACCCAACAGGTCGCATCCCAACACTCGTTGATGATGACTTTATTTTATGTGAAAGCGCAGCCATATGTTTGTACTTGTGTGAAAAGCACCCTGAGAAGCACCTGATCCCTGAAGCACCACAAGACAAGGCTGAGTTTTACCAGTGGCTAATGTACTTAACCGGTACATTACAAAATGAATTAATGGTGTATTTTTACCCAGAGCGACACACCCAAAATGCCATTATGTATGACGATATTATTAAAACTCAGCAATCTCGGATAAGTGACGCGCTAGCAATTTTAGATCAAAAACTGGGTAACAATAGCTACCTAGTTAATGATCAATTTACTGTATGTGATTGCTATATGTTTATGCTTTGTGTTTGGGCTGACGAAATAGATAAGCCGCCGCTTAGCTTCACAAACTTAAACCGTTATTTAAAGAATCTTGCTAAACACCCAGCAATTGCAAGTGTCTGCGAATTCGAAGAAACAGACCTCACGATTTATAAATAACTTGAGATATACCCAAGGGGCGAAAAGCCCGCCCCTGCATATATCTTAAACCCTTTCTTAGACGCCTGTAGCGACAATGTTTGTGCTCCGTGAAAACGCGCTATGCGCTCTAACTGCACTAATGCTTTCCCAGCAAGTCCTTTACCGCGTCCTGCTTGTGTTATTGCCATTTGATGAATGCCTACATCGCGACCTTCTGTCCACGTCATAACTGTACCCACTGCGATTTCATCACTCATTATAAAATATAAGCGTGAACGCGCTTGTGAAAATACACGTAAGATAGGCGATATATCAATCTGATAACCAAATCCTTCACTGCCTAAAGTGACCCATTCTGCGAGTTCTTTTTCACTGACTACTTCTTTGATACTTGCATCTTCAAAAATGTCTTTAACATCCGTAATTGATTTATGCATTGCGACTAAAGACGATACAGCTTCTCTAGGTTGCTCACTATCAAAAGTAAAATATTTCCACCCTAATGGTGTGTTTGTGCGATTTAAACGTAGACTGGAGACTGATTCATTAATTTCTTGGTCAACACTCCACGCTTTATGAGGCCACTGTTCATGACGATATATTCCCTCTTTTTTAACAACACCACCATAGCTATGCCACAACGATACTAAATGCGCCACATTTTCCTTTAAAGCGTGCTTAACCATAATTACTGCCTTTATTTACTAAATATATGCCGATTAATAACGCAAAAATACCGGCCACCTTTGTGAGTGTCACAACACTCGGCTTAGCGCCAAACCAACCAAAATGATTGATCACCATCGCCATTAATAATTGGCCCGTCAGTACCAACGACATAAGATTGCCAATCCCCATTTTTGGTATTAAGAAATAACTTAGTCCAACTCCAACAACGCTAAATAGCCCACCAATCGTCCATAGATACCAAGGAACCTTTGCTAACACATCCGCGTCTATAGAAGGTCGCTCGGTCGTTGCATAGACGACAAAGGCATAACACCCGCTGACTAAAAATGCACAGGTCGTTGCCAGTATCGGACTTTTTAATAAGACTCCCAACATCGCGTTCATACTCGATTGCAGCGCAATCGCTGCACCAGCTAAACAGGCTAGCAATACATACAACATACTTATATCTCTACAATCAATTCATGAAGCGCTTTTCTGACCTTGGTCGCGTTAGCACTCACATCGTCTTCATGCCGATAACCAATTGGTACCGTAATCACCGTTCTCAAGTTACGCTCGGGCAATGCCAACACTTCATCGTACCCACGGCCATCAATCCCCCCAATTGGGCAGCTATCGATGCCAAGACTTGCTGCCGATACAAGTAATGTACCTAAAGCGATGTTTACTTGTGCACTTGCCCATTGGAACTGCTGTTCGGGGTCCATATTGGCCAAGCTAGCCAACATATTTTCTCGCATAGCTTGTTGCTGTAACGCGGTTATCCCTGTGGTTTTTGCCAAACTTTGCATGTAACTTGACACCATAGTCACGACGTTAGACATGTCTGCTGCAAGCACTAACAAATGGCTATTAGCGGCTACTTTCTTTTGTTCATAACTGTGTGCTAATAATGACTCTTTGATTTTTGGATTTTCAATAACAATAATTTTATATGGCTGTAAACCGTAAGAAGATGCACTTAAGCCAGTCATTGTTAGTAGTTGCTCTAACGCCGTTTGAGACACTTTTTTATCTGAGAAGCGCCGTGCTGCATAGCGCCAAGTAAGGCTTTGTGAAACATTTAACTCAGTATTCATAACTATTTCCTTTATCTCGTTTCGATGAAGAAATTATATGAAGACGCACAGCAACGTTCATTTACCTATGTAAATAAAGCTCTAATTATTCACAAAGTTTAAGGTTTTTCTGATCCGGCTCAATTGCGTCGCTGAAATACCTAAATGCGAGGCTAAGTGGTACTGTGGTATCGCCCTTGCGAGCTCTGGAGAATGATTTAAGAACAACAAATACCGTGCTGTTGCATCTTGTTGTACTAATAAAATTTCTCGTTGATCTTTATCTAATAACCAATTTTTTTCTAAGTATTTAATTTGATAAGCCATCAACTCGGTGTTTTCAAATAGCACTGAACGATATAACTTAAAATCTATCTCTATCAACTCTGAGTCTGTCAAACATTCAATACCTTGCTCGACACTCTCGTTTAAATGTAATGCACTCATCACACCCGGAAATTGCCCATCATTAAAGAAACGTTTGTTATATTCTTGGCCTAAGTCATCACAGGCATATAGCCTTGCTATTCCTGAATGCATAAAACAATAGCTTTTGGGTACTTCAGCAAAGGGGTATAAATGCGCTCCCTTCTTTTTTTTAATTACTTTGCAACACAACAGCAACTGTTGCCAAGTTTCGTCGCCCATTGGTGAAAGGGCAGTCATAACCCGTCGCATATGTGCATAAGCTTCTAGCATAATACATCCTTGATTGTTCGGTTTAATCTCGTAAACTGGCGCTAGGTTAACACCTCTGAATATGCTCTAATACTATAAAATAATGGTTTTTCTCTACCAATGCACAAACACTATCTAAATCTAATACAGTCGGGCGAACTTAACAGTGATGATGCACAGCTAAACGCCCTCAATTACTTAGCCAATTTACAACAAGACCTCTATTCAGGTAACCCTACCAAAGGTGCTTACTTGCACGGCCCAGTTGGCCGAGGTAAAAGTATGCTAATGGATTTATTCTTCGACACACTAACAAATATACCAAAGCAGCGTGTTCATTTTCATCACTTTATGGCCTTAGTTCATCAATCCTTAAATGATATACAAGGCACTCATGAACCATTGCAAGTAATTGCCAAAAGCTGGGCAAAAAAAACGAAAGTGTTATGTTTTGATGAGTTCTTTGTTTCAGATATTGGTGATGCCATGATCATGGCAGGATTATTTGAGGCACTATTTGACTCAGGCGTTGTACTTATTGCCACTTCAAACTGTCAACCAGACACTCTTTACAAAAATGGGCTGCAACGTGACAGGTTTTTACCTACCATCAAACTTATTCATTGCCACTGTGAAGTGATCGGCATATATGGTCCAACTGACCATAGGTTTAGCCAAGGATTTAACCCATGCTATATATCAGTTGGTGACGAGCCTCTGTTTGATTGTATGCTACATGATCTGATCACGTCACCACTGAACAACTCGGGGTCATTTAAAACAATCACAATTTGTAACCGTGAAATAGCCACACTAGGGTTCATAAATAATGCCATTGCCTTCGACTTCGTGCCTATTTGCTCTGCACCTAGAGCCACTGCTGATTATATAGAATTAGCACAGCGCTTTGCGATTTTAATGATTAAGAACGTCCCACAAATGGGGAGTAATGCTATCGATAGCATTACCGTACAAGGCGTTGAAGATGGATACAAACGGGAAAAAAGCGCTGTTGCGGCTCACCAGCTTGATGATGAAGCACGGCGCTTCATCGCCTTAGTAGATGAGTATTATGATCAAGGTTGCCTTATCATTCTTCATTGTGAAGTCGCGCTACAATCTCTTTATGTTGGCAAACAGTTGGCATTTGAGTTTGAACGAACCAAAAGTCGCTTGGTAGAAATGCAAAACTGGTCATTAAATCACTTAAGAAAGAAATGCCGAGCCGTAACGGGGTAAAATATGTTTTCAGCAATCAATAATGTACCGACTTCACTTCAAACGGTACGCTATTTAAGCCCTCACGATTAAAACCATAAGAGAGCTCATTATATCAGGCGAAGTCATTGACTTGTGGCCCAGTTGGTCAGTCTAAACAAGGCTCCTTGAAAAATATCAGTAACCATGGCTCCACATCTATCATAGAAAGTACCTTGGAAAGTGACAGTCGAACACATGTTTGACTGCTTCACCGCTTTTGTCCATCTATATCACAATCGAGAGTGAGTAGATTATAATCTTAAGTTCCTCAGGGTAAAGGCGCTATGCCACAGAGACTCACCTTTGCATCAATAAAGAATATGTTATACCATAACGTTATATTGATATTTTTGTTTTGCGAAGAATAGGAAAAAATGACAATTCTCGATCTGAATACATATACTAAAAACACCCGCGTTATTGCATGTATTGCAGTCATGATCTCTTTAGTAGCTTGGACCGTTGAACTAATGGGCGCAGTTTACGTGTGCCCCTACTGTAGAGTGCAGCGTTCAGTAATAGGGATGTTAGGGATCCTCCTCCTTCTCCCATTCTCAACACATTGGGTAACTAAATATATGGCATTGGTTATTGGCTTTTTTGGTGCTGTTGTCGCTGCCAATCAACACTTTATGGGCTGGAAAAAAATATCTTCAGGTCAGTTTTCATTCAACGAAAATCTAGCAATTGACCCTTTTTTATTGTCAGGATTTGCATTAATCATCATTACGGGTTTAGTCGCACTAATTATTAAGCAAAAGCCATCTTAAAGTAGCGAGTGCATTACGTTATAAAAATGTATCTCCTCTTACTGGAGTCTTGTTTTACGCAATAGCAAGACTCTAGGTAGACGACCTAATTAATAAACAAAAGCTTGATTAGTAATTAGAACTATATTTTCATAAGCCAACCATAAAGTACCAAAAACACAAAGCCAGCTCTTTTTCTATTTCTAACGTTAGAATTAAACAAGTTAATTTTTATTAATAAAAACATATATAAAAAGACTTTTATGCCATGTTTTTTGAATTTCTTAGAATAATCTATCACTTTCCTAAAAGTTAAAACCAATACTTTTTAATTAAATATTGTAATTTGACAATGTTAAAAACCTCGACTGTTTACATTTCTTTACACAAAATCAAAGGCTATAATGAGACTGATTATCAATGACATAGTTATGCCCTACACAGTGCTAACTTTAGGAACAGCCAGTTTACTCTTTCTTTATACGCATTAATGGGTAAACTCCAGCCAAATTGACAGCGCTGTCTGTTTCGTATTTTAAAAGCCATTTTGTTGTAGGTATCTATGTTAAAAGTAAATCACCTTTTAGGTCTGCTAAGCGTCGCAAATAAGTTGAGACTGAGTATCGTTTTAGCCAGTATCATAATTATTGGCATTCAGCTAACCTCAGCTAACAAACTTGAAGCCACAATGGTCGCTGAAAGAAAGGTTCAGGCACAAAACCTAGTTGGCACCCTAAACTCTCAATTAAATGCAATAAAGTCTAACCACACTCTAAGTGATGAACAGCAAAGACGGCAAGCTGAGCAACTAGTTAATGCAACCAGGTATGATCAATCTGGTTACTTTTTTATGTTTGACTTGGATGGGAATATGGTAAGTCACCCAATAAAACCAAAGTTGAACGGTCAGTCAATGACTTTGCATTCTAAAGATTATATCTCTTCTGCTTTTAGAGACTTCGTCAATACCGCAAAACGCGATGGCCAAGGGTTTGTCGAGTACCTATGGCCAAAGCCAGGTTCAAATGACCAAGAAAGTAAAACCTCATACATTTATCGTTTAAATCACTGGAATTGGGCGATCGGTACTGGTATATATTTGACTGACGTGCAACAAGCTTATAAAGAAATACTCATTCAAATAGTCATAGAAACTTTGCTATATATCACCCTTTTGATCATTTTATCCCACATAATTGCCAGAAATATTACTAAACCGCTAACAAAATTGACTCGAACTATGGGACAAATCACAAAAGACAAAGACTTAACCATTCAACTCAAAAGTCAGGGGAATGATGAGTTAACGACCATGGCAAAAACGTTTAATAATATGAATCAACATTTTCGCGATGTTTTAAACAATATTAACGGAAATACCCATTCTCTCGCGTCGCAAGCTGAAGAATTAGCCTGTGTAACAAACCAAATACAAACTGGGATCAAACAACAAAACAATGATACTGAATCTGTCCAGAATAAAATTACTGCCTTAAGTGACTCGTCTGAATCGGTATATTCACAAACCCAATACGCGCTAGAGACAGCGCAAAACTCTTCTAAGTTAACAGACCAAGGTATTGAACATTTACAATCGAATATGGCTGCTATAGAAAAAGTCGCGGCCAGCGTATCCCAGGCAGAAAAAGCAGTCGCGGATCTGCAACAGTCATCAACTGAAATTGGTGCTGTACTGGATGTGATCAATAAAGTAGCAGAGCAAACAAATCTACTCGCATTAAACGCCGCAATAGAAGCAGCCCGAGCAGGTGAGCAAGGTAGAGGCTTCGCGGTAGTCGCTGATGAAGTGAGAACGCTCGCTATGCGTACTCAGCAATCGACAGATGATATTCAAAACATCATAGCCAAGTTACATCAAGGCGTATCGGCAACGGTCTCTGAAATGCAGACCTGTAAGCAGGCTACTGAGCAAGGCTTACAAACAGGTACTTTATGTAACGATACTTTGAAGAAAATCGATACCGCCGTAAAGTCATTGAGCGAAATAAATATCGAAATTGCCAACTCAGCACAAATCCAAACCCAGAATACCAGTGATATCGCCAATAGTATGAGCGGTATAGCACAAGTTGCAAGCCAAACAGAAACCGGGGCTGAGCATACAAAGGCATCTAGCCATAACCTAAGTGAAATGTCACATCAACTCAATCACTTAGTCAGTGAATTTAAAGTCTAAAGTTCGCTTAAGAGAGCAACAGGAGAAAGCGGGCCTGCGCCACCTTCTCCGGTTGCAACTCCCCCTTAAACAAGCAAATTTTAGTTACGAAGAATCTAACTTAGCAACTTCTCCTTTGTCCTGAGCTGAAACACCTGACTGTAAACCAGTATTGAGACCTCGATACTGGTTTACCACTATTTATTTATCATGCCACCAGCTTCTTCTGTTACAGTATGCGAATACGTGTATAAAAACTTATAAAATCAAAATATGAAAAAAATTGCTATTTTTGTCGATGTACAAAATATCTATTACACCTGTAAACAGTCCTTGGGCGGTAATTTTGATTACAATGCATTTTGGGCACAAGCAAAAGAGTATGGCCAAATAGAGCATGCCTACGCTTACGCAACATATCGCGGTGACGACAAACAAACCCAGTTTCAAAATATCTTGCGCGCTATAGGCTTTGAAGTAAAACTAAAGCCCTATATTCAACGTCAAGACGGATCAAAAAAAGGAGATTGGGATGTGGGTATTACAATCGATATGATTGAAGCAGCAAAAAGTGTCGATGAAGTAATATTACTGTCTGGTGATGGTGACTTTGCTATTTTACTAGCGCATTTACGTAATCAATACCAGGTAAAAAGCACGGTGTACGGGGCGACCAAGCTTACCGCTAATTTATTGATTGAATCGTGTGATGACTTTATCCCCATTAACTCGTCTTTACTATTATCACGATAAAGCGCAATGCTCTAAACGCAAAGCAAACAAACGTAAAGTAACAAAACGAAAAATAGCGGCTTTAAAGCCGCTATTTTTTATTAATGCATCGTGATGATCACTTATCAAGACCTAACTTTGTGCCCTTGACCTGCTTTCGTACATTCGCAATACGTGAGCGATTTTTAGCACGCGCTTCACCACTTGCCTGGTTACTTGGGCGATTACTGCGAGGCTGACGACGTTGATGTGATTGTTTTTTACTTAGCTTTTTAATTAAGTTATCACGGCTGCTAACTTCGTAACCCGGTAAGTAATAACGCTTGATTTGTTGTTCTATTAGCTCTTCAATGTGAACCAATACTTGCTCTTCTTCACGAGCAACAAATGAAATGGCTTGTCCTTCATTACCAGCACGACCAGTGCGGCCTATGCGGTGAACATAATCCTCAGCTAAATAAGGTAAGTCATAGTTAACAACACGTGGTAAGCCCTCAATATCAATACCTCGAGCAGCAACCTCTGTCGCAACTAACACTCGTACCTTGCCTTCTTTAAACTCACGTAATGCGCGTCGACGAGCACCTTGTGTTTTATCGCCATGACAGACTATTGCAGGGATCCCATCAAGCATCAATTCATTTACTAGATCATCCGCAACATCTTTCATGTTTACAAACACCAAGACTTGTTGCCAGTTTTTCTTGCCAATCAACTCGGACAATAGCTCTTGCTTACGTGACTGTTCAACAGGGTATACTACGTGACGAACTGTTTCAGCGGTGGTGTTCTCAGGCGTTACTTGTACATATTTAGGGTGTCTTAATACTGACCCTGCAAACTGCTTCATAGCAGGCGGAAAGGTCGCTGAAAATAATAAAATCTGTTTATCGGTATGCGTTAATTCAATCACTTGCTGAATATCGGTGATAAAGCCCATGTCTAACATACGATCAGCTTCATCTAATACCAAGTGCTGAACATTCGCCAAACTAATATTACCTAAACGAATATGGTCAAGCAATCTCCCAGGCGTTGCAACAACAATATCAGCCCCAGCAGCCAGCTTGTCAGCTTGCCCGGTGGTATTTACACCACCAAACAGCGATACGGTTTTTAGCTCTGTATGCTGTGCAAATTCCTCACAGTTACGGCCTATCTGCTCCGCTAACTCACGCGTAGGCGCCAAAATTAAAGCGCGTGGTGATTTGGATTGCGACCCATTATCTGCATCTAGCAGTTTTTGAATAACAGGTAATGCAAACGCCGCTGTTTTACCCGTGCCTGTTTGAGCCGTAGCTAAAACATCATGCCCTTTGCGCACGACGGGAATGGCAGCTTGTTGTATTGGGGTTAGGGTAGAAAAGTTTATTTCGTCGAGTGCTTTAAGCAACAAAGGAGAAAAACTAAAAGATTTGAAATTCATGAAAAAACCTGCGACCAATACTTAAGGGCCGCAGATTATACGTTATTTGTAACGACCTAACAAAGCTTTAATAGCGTTTCATCAATGATATTTGCCTTTCCACCGACTACATCGGCTTCGTTAAGCGCATTTATAAGTTCAACCCCTTGTAACTGCTGCGCTTTACTTAGAGTAACATAAGGTAGACGTGATACCGGTTTAACCGCGCCCGTCATAATTAACGCACTGTTGATTGCAATTGGATTCGGTTCACAAAACAGCCAGTTCATAAGGGGGGTCAACTGCTCATTGAGAGACGAGTTCTTTGAATCCATTAATGTACGAAATAGCCCAGGGATTAAGTTTGAGGTAACTGAAATTACGCCATGAGACTGATGTAAATGACGGCCGTCATGCGCCTCGTCGTCATTGCCAGACCAACACGCTATACCTTGCGATTCGTAATGTTCAATTCGTTCATTGCCACCACATTCTTTTACACCAATAAAATTAACGTGCTTTGCAAGTGGCTCTATGATGTCAGGAGTCAAGTCTTGCCCTGTTCTACCCGGCACGTTATAAACAAACGCAGGGCCAAGATCTAGCAAGCGCTCAAAATGAATTTTAACACCCGAGAGTGATGTACGGCCATAGTACGGATTAATTTGTAACGCTGCATCCATGCCTGAGGCAAAGCCATATTCTGTCGCTTTTATAGCCTCACGTGTATTATTACTACCAGTATTGCCAACAATAACTAAGTCTTTAGAAAACTTATTGACGCTATGTGCGATGAGCATAAGGTGCTCTTCCCAGTTCATTAACTGGCCTTCACCTGTTGTTCCACCCACGATAATGCCATCAACGCCTGCACTGATCTGCGCTTCAACTAAGCGGTCATAGGCATCTAAATCAATCTCACCAGACATCGTATAAGGAGTTTTTATTGCAGTAATTAGACTTGCTTGTTTAATTGTTTGTATTGTTCGCATTCGATTTTAATTAGCGTTAGATCAGTTTGGCTATGTTTTACCATAAACGACGCCAATATCCGAGTAATTCACGATGCAAATTTTTACTTGAAATATTAAATTTAATCATCCACAATCAATATACTGTATATTTATCCAGTTGATTTGGTTATGAGCTTACTGAAGCACTTAAATACTTACTTTTATCGCGCAGAAGAATTATGTCAAACCCTTAAGATATCTGAAGAGATGTTATATGAATGGCAACAAGGTGGTCTCTTCCCTAAACCATCATATAGCATTCAAAACAACATCACATGTAGCTCTTATCTTGGGATCTATGAATGTGAAGAGTTTACCGATTATTATCCACGCGGCAGTGTGCAATGGGGGCAGGACTTATTAAAATATAAAGCCAACACATCTTCTCAAGCATATGAATTATTTTATCAGCAATATTTGCAAACTCTGGGTAAATGTCACCAACAAGCATTAGCATGCCAAGATCCTCGCTTTAGTGACGATTTAGAGGAGCAAATTCAAACTAGCTGGCAACAATATTTGTGCAGTAAATATGGCACAATTAGCCAAAACGGACTTATTGAAGAGATTGTTTATATAGAACTAGGTAGAGCAATTGTCGATGAACTCACTGAAGAGCGCACCGCCTCAAGTTTAGACGTAACGATACGCCCACTATTACTTAAGGCTCTAAAGCTTTTAAATCGTGCTATCAGCCATCAAGCAAAGCATGAACAAAACCAATCTTTGCGTGAACGCTATATCGACGCTTTAGTGATTAAATACGATTTAAGCGTAAAATAAGTTTAGCGCTATGACTGCTCGTAATGTGCACGCATTATTTCAAACGCTTTCAACACGGTCAATTGCTCTTTACACAAAGCATCATACCAGGTGTCGAACTTTTCATCATCATCTTGCTCGCTGAGTACCTGGTACTCGGCAAGTAGCTCAATAATGTCTGTGTGAGTACAGCTTAAACTGTCTAATTGCTCACTCAGTGCCGAGTGATCTTTATTCTTGAGCGTTGCTATTACACTGTTATCTAACTGGCCATTTTCCTGAGTCATAACTGTTCCCTTTTCTTGTTGTAGTTATTAGTTATAACAGGCTGATACGGAATTGGTACCCCCTAAGTAACCGTTTGCACAACATTCGTGCGATCCGAGGAGAAATTGCGGGAGTCGCTATTAATTGTTGCAATTAATTCTTATTTAAAATAGAATTCGATACATTATAACAAAACATTACGGAGTTTTTATGAAGCCTGGGATCCACCCTGATTACCAACAAGTTGCTTTTCACGATACAGCTGCAGATAGCTACTTTGTTGTAGGCTCAACAATTAAAACAGACAGAACGATTGAATTAGAGGGTGTTACATACCCTTATGTGCCAATCGATGTGTCTAGTGAATCTCACCCTTTCTATACTGGTAAGCAAAAAGCGGTTGCTAGTGATGGACGTGTTGCACAGTTTAACCGTAGGTTTAAAAACTTAAGCACAAAATAACGGAGGCTTTATGAAGGTACTTAGTTCACTAAAAAGCGCAAAAAATCGCCCTGGTTGTCAAGTAGTAAAAAGACGCGGTCGCGTATTTGTGATTTGTAAAACAAATCCACGCTTTAAAGCTGTACAAGGGAAAGGCGGCTCGAAAAAGTAACTTTATCTTGCCCTGAAAAAAAACCTCTACCAAGTTGGTAGAGGTTTTTTATTGTTAGCTCATGCAGCTATTTATTCTTCAGTCCATAACGCAATTTCACCAATTTGGATCAAACGACCACTATCACCGCCAATCCCTTCTCCTGTGCGTGTATTATGAAAATCAATTCGATATTGTATATATTCAGCGGTATGAGAAATATCAAACGTGTAGGTCGCGCTCAACTCAGGTAAGTTTGAGAACTCTTGACTATCCAGCAGTGCCCATTGCTCACCATCGTTTGAGCCATACATATCCCAACTGCTTGGAAAACGTATTGCGTTATCTTCGGCTGTCGCAATAGAGTATTTTGACACCTTCGTTGCTTGCGCTAAAACAAAGTCGGTGTGGACACTGCTAACTTGCGCAATCGGCAGCAAATCTGGAGCATACTCTCCCACCCACCAAGGTGCTTCAATCAACGCGTTAAACTTATTATTTATATTATTATCGACTAATTTGTCTGGCCCTTCACCCCAAATACCTATATGAGTTGCGTTTGTATTAACTATTACAGACTCTAAAATTGCAATATTTTTAAACCCTACCACTGGCGTAGGAAAAGGTGCGGTAATGCCTTTTTCATCTTTCAAGTATGAAATATATTCAGAAAATACGACTTCAATCCCGCGATCTGCACCAAATATATGCTTAAATGCCAAATCAAAGTCCCATTTATCAAGCTCATTTGCACTGGCATTAAAGCGCTTAATAAAATCGATACTCTTATTTGTATTAACGACCCACTCTAAAAAAAATGCGGTTTGGTTATACGCATCTTCATTATGGTCTTTTACCCAAGCAATATTAGGTCTCGCGTGCTCGTAGAATCCGGCTTCAATTCGGATGAAATTTGCCAGTGACTCTAAGTACGTATGATAGTCGTTACCTGCTTCATAACTCCCTGTTTTTGGTGTGTTATTATAACCATGTGTTAATTCATGCCAAAGTACCCCAAGAACTTCTCTTCTAATGGCTTCATCACCTTGACCTTCCAAGCTCGCTATATGGTTTAAGTCAAACATCAGTTCCATATGTTTATCACTCCCCCCCTTAGCGGCAGGGAAATCATACAGATCAGTAGTAAACTTCACTGACTCAAAAGTATTTATTTCGGTTACGTTGTTGAATAAACGCTTGGCAATTTTTAATGATATTTCTTGGATCACTGCTTCAAGGTCAGGAAATACTCGTTCAAGTGCTTTTTGACCTGCGTGCTCGGGTTTATTTTTTATAAAAGTAACACTTGGGTTTTCAAAACCTGCCCAAGGCTGTTGTTCATCCCACACCCGTATATAATCTTCCTTAATTAACGTTGACTCACCTTTGTCATTCGCCGCGATTAAGGTTACCGACTTAGCACCTAACGAGGAAAACTTAACCAATGGCGATCGCTCATTACTGGTTTGCGGCGTCCCACCTTCAAATGTCCATTGCCAACTGGTCGGGTTTACCAATGACTCGTCTTTAAAAACCACCAGCTCATCGACCGCTGGCGTCACATTTGTCGCTATAAACTCTACCAGTGGGACATCAGATACTACCATCAACTGCAATTCAGCAAGCTGTAAGATGTTACTGCCGTAGGAATCAGTCCCAGCATGTACCATTTCAAACTTGAAGTACTGAAATGCTTGTTCATTCTCAATAGAAAATGACCGCATTGAGCCACGTGATTCAAATACTTCGTCTGCGCGTGAATCTATTTCAATCCAGTCTTGTTTATCGTTTGAACCATACACTACCCAGTTCTTAGGGTCTCTGTTCGGTTCATCAGCAGCCGATATAAAGTTATAACCTTTAAGCTCATATTCCTTAACTGCTGAAAAAATCACTGTTGCTTTGCTATCAAACGCTAAAAATTTAGTACCCGCCTTGCCATCAATTAGATTTTCAACCTGCTCACCTGCAGGTGAGTCATCAGTCCCGTCAGCCAATATGGCTTCAACTTTAGAGCCCGTATCGCCAACCATATTTCGCTGCGCTGAGTCATTAACAACGGTTTGCACTGGTGTTTCTTCACTGCTGCGCGTCGAAGTAAAACCTGATCCATCATTACAGCCCGTTAATGCCACACACACAGCAAATGTTACTGCTGAATATTTTAAATTAAACATATTAGTCACCTGTTATTATTAGAATTGGTAAGTTAATCTTGCACTAAACTCTCGGCCAATGCTGTCGTAGCGACCGCCATGATAAAATGGATAATTACTGAATGTTTCGTCTTGAGGTGGCATCGCATTGAGTAAGTTTTTCACGGTGAATATCAAACGCGTATCGTCATTAATATGATGCCCCAGCGTGACATTGTGCTTTATCCATGCAGGTAACTTTTGACGCTCACCGTATACAGCGTTATTCCACATTTTTCCTTTATATAGCATTAACCAACTCACCGATGTATCGCCACTTTCCCACGTGGTCGAGAGAGAGCCTAATTCTTTAAAGTCACGGTTATTTTGGTCATCTAAGATATCAACTAATGGGTCTTCTGCACGGATCCGCTCTTTCTTTTTCAACACACGATTATAATCTGCCTTATAGCGGAACGTTCCAAAAACCGTGTCAAATGTACCCCGTATGCCAAGATCTATCCCCGCATCTTGACGTTCAGCAGCATTAATATAACCCTCTTGTATCGTGTGAGGTGTATAAGCTAACCCTGATATTGCATTACCTAGTCGGTCAATTCCTTGGCCATTTTCATCATATCGCTTAACTCTTTCACGCATATTGCCACACAGCTCGGAGTCACTATTCTCCCCTCCATTTTGGCATAACCAGAGTTTGTCTAGGATATAACTTGAATCAAGCCTCTTAATTTTGTCTTTAATTTTTATCGCGTAAAAATCGATATTGAATGACAGTTCATCTGCGTACTCATAAACAATACCCGCGGTAAACGAACTTCCCGTTTCTTCTTTTAGCGTCAGATCACCCGCTGATAATGTTTCAAAACCGGTTTGTAGGCTACTTATATTGGCACTGGTTAAATCTAACTGACCTGTTTCACAAGTATGCGATAACGCATCCGTATTATATCCATCAACTTGTTGCGTGCTTTGCAGCGTTCGACACGCATCAGCGGTGATCCTATCGTTTAAGGTAGCAAAATTACCACTGAACCCTTGGTAGAGTGAAGACATATCAGGGCCTCTAAAGGTTGTCCCATAAGCACTCCTAATCACAACTTGCTCAGTAGGTTTATATGTGACACCTAACTGCGACGTCATTGCCCCCCCCACTTGGCTCTCATCATCATAGTAATCATATCGCACTGCTGCTTCCGCACTTAACTCGGATGTAATTGGAACTAAGAACTCAAAGGCAGCGGCATATCTATCTCGCTCCCCATCAGTGATCACGCCAGTTAGACCAACAAATTGTTTATTTAATATTCTGTCGTCTGGTGTGGCTCTCGTGCCCTCTCGCATTAATTCAACATACGCTGAAAACTGAACGTCACCCGCCGGCAGTTCTAATAAGTCTCCAGATATATCTGCCGTTACACTGTCATTAAACGAATTACCATCATACGTTGACCAGTCCATGAACTGCATCACACTATCTGGTGTAGCGCCCCCAAAGAACAGTTTATAATTGGGACGATACACATCCATTCCATTCACTTCACCGAGTTTTGGCCCTTTGATATACTGATTTCCCGTAACGGTATGTGATAAATACCTATCAGCGAAATCGTAGTTAGCGTGGCTGTAACCCACAGAGTAGTAGAACCCACCAACCTCACCTTTTACACCAAAATTAAATGACATCGACTCATCGTTAAAGATGCGCCCTAAACCGTCATCGGTATATTCATCATCTGATAGAACCCGCCACATATACTTCACTGGAGCGCCATACCCCCCATCACTATTTTGAATATCAGGATCCCAAAAATTCCCACCGTGGATTGAGTCTAAATGGCCCCATAAAAACGGGTTACGTCGGCCTTTTTTATCTTGCTGAATATAAAACCCATTCGCAAATAGAGCCGTGGTCTCAGATAGTTCATATTCAGAATTCAAATACACACTGTACGTTTCACTTTCATTGCGTAATAACTTATCACCCGTTTCATCCCAGCCACAACTCGGCCCGTAATTACTGCGCTTAACGAAGTGCTGGGTAGCTTGTGGGTGTGGGTTATCATCAGTATTACAATATTGCTCTGAATACTGATTACGATACTCGGTATTTTCAGCCCAAACTGTAATGGAGCGGTTAACTTCGCGATTCGAGTCAGGGTCTGGGTTATCCCAAACACTGTCATGATAAGGCCTATCACTGGATAGTAGCGCATCTTCTTTTTTGTATTCTAAAGCGTAATCAAAGGTGTAACTGTCTTTTTTCAATCCACCGACAAATGTCAAAGACTTTTTATCACCCTTACCATAGGTATCTTGGCCAAACTTCGCATCAATAAAGTGCCCATCAATTCCTTTCTTAGTTATGATATTTACAACACCCGCCATTGCATCAGAGCCGTAAATTGCTGATGCGCCACCGGTTTGAATATCAATCCTTTCAACCATTGCTGTTGGGATCATATCTAAGTTTACAAAGTTTGTTTGCCCACCAAATGGCATCGGATAGTAAGCTAGTCGTTTCCCATTAACCAAAATTAGGGTGTATTCTGGTCCTAACCCTCTTAAATTCAGTTCTTTGGCTCCGGGGGTATAAGAGCCTGTTTCAACTTCACCTAATACAGCACCACCTGCTGCAACTGATCCCATCAAAGCATCGTACACAGAATCAAAGCCATTACGTACCATATCGGAAGAACTGATCGTATGTACGTTGATTGCCCCTTCAATATCAACACGTTTAATTCTCGATGATGTAACTTCAACTCGTTCTATTTTTTTTACTTCTTGGGCTGCTAAGGCGAGGCTTGAATTAGTGCAAATGACTGCCAAAGCCATTGCAATTGGTGACAACCTTCTTAATTTATTATTATTCATATTTCATCCGCTGACGTATATTATTATCGTTAATTTAGAACGTTCCAATTGCCATTTAAAAAAATACTGCTAACTAGCTATTTGTTTAATACGCACAAAAGGAACGTTCCAATTATTGGTGGTAGACGGTATTCTGTCAATGTCTTTTATTCAACAATTAATTACATACTATTCAAAGACTGTTGATAGTCGGACCACAACAAGTCTACATCTTTACCTGTTACGTGCTTTATTGCTTTATCAAAGCGCCACTTTTCAAGCTCAATGGCTGTTTTATTAAATCGATATGCAAAATTGTCATGTTCTTTGCTCAACCAATATAAAAAGAATCCAGTATTTGTGTAGCCTCCTAAATAGCTTTGCGATGGCTTGGGTGATCTTGTTTTGTGGTAACCGGCTTGTATTCTAATTAAATCAGCCATACCCTCAATAAAAGCGTGCGCACCAGCATCATCATAACCTACGGACTTTGGAAAGTGCTGATATCCATGAGTCAACTCATGCCATAAAACACCCAATAGTTCATAGCGCACATCTTCATCAGGTTTGCCTGCTAATTTTTCTGTAATATATTTTGAGCTAAAGGCAATTTCCATATTAGTATCATCACCAGCTCGATAAGCGATGGTATCCATCCATTTTAAGGTAAATGTTACTTGCTCGAAATCAGGTAATTCAGCAAAATTTTTATATAGCAGGGGTGCGAGCTCTCTTGTCACATTATCAATTGTCTGTGCTATATTTGGAAATAGTCGGAGCAACCTCTTTGCGCCAGCCGACTCTGAGTCTTCAATAACTACCTTTACTTTTGGTGTTGTGAGCCCTACCCAAGGGTTTGACTTATCGAATACCTTTATCACATTGTTACGGTCAACCCTGTCTTCGCCAAATGTATTTATTGCCTGCAATGACACTGAATAACTACCTGGCTTTGAAAAATATGCCTTGGCTTTATTGCCCGCTGCAAACAGGGTTGCGCCGGGAATACTCCATATTAATTTTGTCGGATTATTAGGGACGTTAGCATAAATATCAATTGGTTGATTAATAGTAGTCACCGGTTGGCTGACATCAAAATTCGCTATTGGTAAGTGGGTCTCAGAGATAAGGCCAAAGTTAGCAAGTTGCAAATAGCTGTCCCCCCATGCAGTTGTCCCCTCTTGTTTCATATCTAGTTTAAATTGACTGAATGACCGACTATCAGTGACTTGAAATTTTAGAGACTGACCGCGTTTTGAAAACATAATGTTATTTCGGTTATCAAGTTCATGCCACGATGTGCCATCATTTGACCCAAATAAAACCCAGCTTTTTGGGTCTCGCTTTGGCGCATCAAGTGCCGACGTTAATACATACTCATAGACTCGCTTTGGGCGTTCAAAATGGATAGATACCCAACTTTGGCTGTATTTTGATATGTATTTACTTTGCAAGGAAGTATCGAATAGTTTATCAACGCCTTCATTTTCTATATAAGTTGGATACTGCGTGTTAACCGTGAATGGGTCTTTTTTGGTCATATCATACAACACGAGATCATTCGCTAATATGGCAGGCGATGCCAGCATCATCAATGTCGTGAATACGGTTTCTTTTAGGTAGATCATGGATTCTCCAAATGAATGCAAACATCATTATTGGATCGTTCCTATTGAAAAATCAAGAACAGCAGTACATATTTTAAAAAACTCGATTTTAAAATGAAACTAATTGCAGACAAACAAGAATAAGGTGACGGTGATACCTTCAATACAAAGCACCACCTTGCCAGTTTACTAGTTAGCCAAATATGAGTTGCCAAATGCTCGGGGGTTCATGGAGTTTATGATACTCTTTTCTCAATGAATCTATTTTCTTTAACTCACTCTGGGCACTTTTCATATCGCCATTTTTGGCCAACTGCCTAGCCCGTTCAATCGTATCTAATACTTTTTGCAAACCTTTTAACGACTGAGTTTTCAATTCCGGTTTAAACGTTTCTTTTGTCGCTTCAAGTGAATAACGCGACAGTGATTCTAACGAAGATAGTAGTTCCTGCTTATTAGCCGCTTGCACTGCCTGTTTATAACTTAGCCCTATATTTTTCATAGTGACCGATAGCTCACTAGTCTCTTGTGCAGACACAGTTATCGACATAAAAAACAACAAAAATAATGTATTACGCATCGCCCTACTTATAACGCCCTTATATATTTTGCCGTAGTATACCTAAAATAGCACGATTAAGCATTTATTTGCCCTACAAAGCCGGTTTATGAATTAGCCTCAAAAATGCAAATATGTGTCATACTAAAGATAAGTTTAATTTTATGAATTCCCTATGAAATTGCCAATTATCTTACTCTTCGCATTGCTGGTTTTTATTGCGCCTAAATCTTATTCGCAGACGAAAGTAACATTTATCAATCCCGGTTACGCCCACAGTAACCCCACTGGCGACTTTTGGCTCAATGTTACCTTATTTATGCAAGCCGCTGCTGATGATCTAGATATCAAGCTAACAGTGCAATACGCTGATAGGAATCATATTATTATGAAGCAATTGGTTCGAGAAGCGATACAAGACACAGACAGTTATTTAATCTTAGTCGACGAAAAGTCTGTGATAGCCAATACCCTTATTAACTCTACTCATATTCACCCTGCGATCATTTTTTTACTAAACCAACCGACTCAAGCACAAACCAAAAGGCTTGTGAAAAAAGGATATGGTATTTTGGGGAGTTTATTGCCTGATAACTTTCAAGCTGGGAGGTTACTTGCACAGACATTAGTGTCGCTCATTGATAAGCCAAATCAACGTTATCGAAATGAAATGATTGCTTTGTTAGGTGAGACTGCAACACTTGCAGCCCAAAAGCGTGAACAAGGTTTACTGAATTATTCTAATCGCGAGCCGCATCTTAATCTAAAGCAAAGGGTGGCTGCAAACTGGTCGTATGATGAAGCGTTTCAACTTACTCCTGGTTTACTAAAACGCTTTCCAGACACAAAGCTCATATGGAGTGCCAACGATGCGATGGCTTTTGGTGCAGCGGCAGCGCTTACAGAACTCGGGTTGCGAGAAAAAATTAAAGTTGGCGGCGTTAATTGGGACAAAAAACAAACTACGCACTTAGATACCTCCATTGGCGGCCATGTCACGCTCGGTGGTCTTGCGATGATAAAAGTCTTTGAACATAAACAACCAGAGTCAATGTCCGTTGGCGATAGTATATACCCTATATTCAAAGTATATAGCGAAAAATATGCACCAATCTACAATGCGATACACAACAAAAATATTGATGATATAGATTTCAGCCGCTTCACTACCATGGATAATGCGCCACTGGAATACAATCTTGACGCTTTAAATAGCTTTTTTAAATAACGTATAAAATTCACATAACTTTAATTAATTAAATTAAATAGCCGCATAAAACATCAATTAGCTCATTTAAAAGCCAAAAAATGTATATTTTTTGGCTTTTATTTCCATAGAAACATTGTTGTATAAAACACACAAAATTGACAGTACACGAATTACCTGTTTTATTTACAGCCGTTAACAACATGTAACTAAGGTAATAACAATGAAAAATATGGTTTCAACAAGCTTAAAAATGACAGCGCTATCTGCATGTATTTGTGCATCTTTAGCAACACACGCACAAGATACACAACGTGTTATCGTCACTCTAAAGTCACAGTCAGTAAATGCTTCACTACCCGTGAAAATGTCTGATGCTGAAATGACGTCTTTTAAACAACAAACTTTAACGAGTTTTGCAACGTCAATGAATTCAGCGCCTATTTCAACGTTACCAAGCGTGAATGGCTTTGTGGCAGAAGTAACCCCAGAGCAAATGACATTACTTGCTGAAAGCGATGATGTTGCTCATGTTGAGATAGATCCAAAGCGTTACCTAATGGCGGAATCTACACCATACGGTATTGGTATGGTTCAAGCTAACCAACTTGCTGATAATATGAGTGGCAACCGTAAAGTATGTATCATGGATACAGGTTACACACTTAACCACCCTGATTTACCAAGCACTGGTATTACTGGTAATGACGGCTACGGCAGTAACAACACAGGTAACTGGTATAACGACGGTAACGGTCATGGAACACACGTAGCTGGTACAATCGCTGCTGTTGGCGGCAATGGTCAAGGTGTTGTTGGTGTAAATCCATCTGGTCAACTTGGACTTCATATTGTTAAAGTCTTCAACGACCAAGGCCGTTGGGCATATGGTTCTGACTTAATTAAAGCCATTGAGCAATGTGAAGCTGCGGGCGCAAATGTTACCAGCATGAGTTTAGGTGGCAGTGGCAGCTCAACCGCTGAAAGAAATGCCTTCCAAGCAAGCTACAATCGCGGTGTTTTACATATTGCAGCAGCGGGTAATGGTGGTAATAGCAGTTTAAGTTACCCAGCTTCATACGATGATGTTGTATCAGTTGCGGCTGTTGATAGTGGCGAAAGAAAGGCATCTTTCTCTCAATACAACAGCCAAGTCGAAATTGCAGGACCGGGTGTTGGCGTAAACTCTACTTGGAACAATAACGGATATAAAAGCATCAGTGGTACATCAATGGCAACACCTCATGTTTCAGGTGTAGCTGCCTTAGTTTGGAGCCACTATCCACAGTGTAGTAATAAGCAGATCCGTAACGTTCTTAATATCACAGCTAAAGATAAAGGCGCAGCGGGTAAAGATACATCATATGGTTACGGTATTGTTCAAGCAAAAGCTGCATATGACTACATTGCGCAAAATGGATGTGCTGATGACCCAGTCTTAACGCCAGTTGCAAACTTCACAAGCAGTGCGTCAGGTCTAAATGTTAGCTTTAGTAATACATCGCTAAACGCACAAAGCTATAGCTGGAGCTTTGGTGATGGTTCAAGTAGCTCAGCGGCATCTCCTAGTCATACATATGCAGCAGCTGGAAGCTACCAAGTTACTCTAACAGCAACTGGTGCTGACCAGAAAACCTCATCTAAAACAGCGACAGTTACGGTGACTGATGGGTCAAATGGTGGTGGTTGTCAAGGATTAGAAGCTTGGAATGCATCAACATACTACCGTATAGGCGACAAAGTGTCTTACAACAACAGAGAATACCAAGCATCTTGGTGGTCAAGAGGTGCTCAACCAGACGTGTTCTCAAACGTGTGGACACGTGGTGCGATCTGTAACTAAACGCTTTTTTTAAACATCAAAGACGCCCGACTTTGTCAGGCGTCTTTATTTTTATGATTCAATTACCCTTATATCTTTGAACCGCTAATTTTGACCTACTAACTTTGACCAGCTAATAGAGACATCGACTTATTTACCTGACGTTTCATGTAGGCATTAATCTTAAAGTGATTTGGTTTCCACCCAAGTAAAAACCGGTAAAAATCCGACCAAATAATGGGCCATATGCTACGCCATTGTCGTTCTATTTTTTGGCATGTGTCAATATCAAACCGGCCTTCTAGAGCACTGTACAACTCTCTAAAATATAACGCTAACAAAGGCTCTTCGTAAGCCTCTTGTTGATCTGCGTTGAATACACTGGTAAATAATAGCATTATATCTTGTAAGCCAATCCCTTTACCCACATATTGAAAATCATAACCAACCACCCTGTTTTGATTGATAGCAAAATTTGCCTGCTTCGCATCTCCATGGATCAAAGTCCGGAACCTCTGATTAACCAACACCTCATCAATTTCAGCAGCGCGAAGTTTAATATCACTTTGAGCTATGTTCTCATGTTCATCGGGACGAGTAGCCAGATGCCAGTAACCCCCTTGTTCCCATAATTTCGCATAATTAGGTTCTTTATTACACCATAGAAAAGTTGCATGGAATCGCGCCAACCAAACCACAATATGGCGAATGCCATTGAGGTCTGAGTCAGAGATTGAATTAAATCCTTGAATCGTAAAGTCTCTCAAGACTAATATATTTTCTGAGCTAGTTTCGCCACTCCATAACAACTCAGGTATCGCTATTGAATTAGGCAAACGAGATGAATAGAGACTATAGAAGTCTTTCTCCACACGATATGACTTCGCTTTTCGTGCTCTTGCAAACCCGCTTTGCACTATATTAGGGTGTTCAAGCAATTCTGGAACTGAGGAATACTTAATAACCGCATGCTGATCATCCACTTCAGCACGAATGATAGCACCACAACCACTCCAAAGCGCTCGCGGCTCATCATTGAATATGACGCGCTTAAATTGCGCGTTGATACTGTCTAACAACATGGTCAATTGTTCCTATTCTTTTCGACACCCTACCATGCAATTTTACTTTCTTCATTACTTTCCAACACCCTATTTTGTCAGTTGGCTAAAGTAACCTCTGTTAGTATTCAACATTGATATTTGAAAAGTACAGCACTGGATCTTACAGAATGGGTAACGCATAAACGCCATAAAAAAACCCCGATAAAACATATCGGGGTTTTGAATAATTAAGTGCCAAAACTGCCAGCACTTAGGCATTGTTGACTAGCTCGCTTTTTGGACCTGCTCCACTGGTTGTGCATTGTCATCTAGCAAGTTCATATCGAAATCAAACTCATCTACCCGAATCGCCTTTTCGCGCTTTTTGTTGTAGTCGATCAGTTGTGCATATTGTGCTGCATTTATCAGGTTGGCTGCAAGCGCATTATCTAATGTTTGAGAAAAACGCACACCGGCTTTGATCTCTTTTTTACGTAATGCTTTTTTAACCGTTGCTAATAAATCTAAGCAAGCGAGTTTCGCTTTGAATGCTTGCTCATTTATATCGTGACCATCGCCTGGACTTGGTTTTACCAAATGCGTTAACTGTGCTTTGAACGCAGAGTCTTGCTGTGCAACTTTTGCCAGCTCTCGTACCATATCATCTGAAATAGCGGGCATTTTATGACGGAACTGCAGCGTAATAGTACGCATTAATTTGCGCGTACCAGATGCTGGGAAGTTATCTAAAAATTTGTGAAGCGCCTCTTCTGCTTTTTGTAGTGACCACCGCGTTGCGTAATGAAAATAAGGTGCCGCTGCCTGCCTGTCACTAATCGCTACTTTTTGTTCATAGTACTTGATTGATGCCATTGCGCCATATAGATGACTCATTACATCGCCTAGTCTCGCCGATAGCATTTCCGCCTGCTTTAGCTTTCCACCGAGTACCAACAAAGAGAAATCTGCATAAACGGCCAGTTTAGCCGACAATTGATGCACTGCTTTTTCATATTGCTGTACTTCTGGTAACGCTGATTTACTGCCCGCGGTAAACGGTAATAAACCCAAACCAAATGCACGGAAGCTATTAGCAACGCTGTAGCCCACCGTTTTCCTTAAAATTTTATTGAACGTTTTATCGGCAGATTTATCTTCACTATGAATAGATTCAACCATCGACTGTAGATACGGGTGACAACGCATAACACCTTGACCGAATATCATCAGATTACGGGTCAGTATATTCGCACCTTCTACCGTAATAGCGATAGGCTGTGCAACATAACCACTCGCCAACGTATTCTGAGGACCATTTTGTATCGCTTTACCTGCCTGAATATCCATTGCAGAATCGAGTACATCACGGCCCACTTCCGTCATATGGTACTTAGCAATTGCTGTAACCACTGACGGTTTCAAACCCATTCCAAGTCCTTCGGTCGTCAAAACACGCATTGACTCTTGCAAATAGGTTTTGCCTGCAATATCCGCAAGCTTTTCTTGAATACCTTCAAACTGGCCGATTGATAAACCAAACTGTTCACGAACTGCTGCATATTCAGATGCTGATTTAAATGCCACTTGACTGGTTGAAACCCCCAATGCCGGTAACGATATTCCCCGCCCAGCTCCTAAGCAACTCACGAGCATTTGCCAGCCTCGGCCTATGTTCTGCTGGCCACCAATAATAAACTCCATAGGGATAAAGACTTTATCACCTCGGGTTGTGCCATTGTAAAAGCGTATTCCCATTGGGTCATGGCGGTTGCCTAATTCAACACCTGGGTGTGATTTAGGGATCAGCGCGCACGTAATACCTAAGTGTTCTTTTCCACCGAGCAGCCCCTGTGGATCTTCCACTTTAAATGCAAGTCCAAGTACAGTTGCAATGGGTGCCAAAGTGATATAACGCTTATCCCACGTTACCTCCATACCCATCACTTCTTTGCCTTCAAACATACCTTTAGTAACAATACCTCGGTCAGGAATGCCGCCGGCATCTGAGCCTGCTTCAGGGCTAGTTAGTGCAAAACAAGGGATCTCTCTGCCATTGGCAAGTCTTGGTAGGTAATGAGCTTGCTGCTCTTTCGTACCATAATGCAGCAACAGCTCACCTGGGCCTAACGAATTAGGTACCATCACTGTTACCGCAACGGCCGACGACTTAGTCGCAATGGTGCCAACAATAGTCGAGTTGGCATAAGGACTAAACTCTAAACCGCCAAACTCTTTTGGAATGATCAGTGAAAAAAAGCGCTCTTTCTTTAGAAAATCTAAAATGTGATCTGGTAAATGTTTACTATTCTGAATAACAGAGTCATCTACCATAGCCATTAGTTCTTTGACAGGCCCGTCTAGAAAAGCCTGCTCTTCATGTGAGAGTTTGGCTTCAGGTACCGCTCTGAGTGCGTCAAAGTCTGGTTTCCCCTGGTAAATTGACCCTTCTAACCAAACATCACCTGCATCTAAGGCTTCTTGTTCAGTGACTGAAATACTTGGTAATACTTTTTTTAATTGTGTTCTTAAGCTCATAATCAACTCATCCGACCAGCTACATATGAGTACATTACGGCATAAAAATAAGATTAGATCAATTACTCAATGAAGTTTTTAACAGCTTTGGTAATACGAAACCTAGAAAAAACAAACTAATATCAATAAAATCATAGCACTAGGTTTTGAATAATAAATTTATACAATTTAGCCAAATTCAGGTGATTGATGGCACGAAGCGATAAATAGACCTTTAATCGTTTGTGCAAGACAAATAAACCATCTACCGCTTTGTTAAATCAATCTGTAGCCATTTAAACCAACTATGACGCCAAGTAACAATATTAGTGCTTAAACGTGAAACCACATTTCCTAAACAGATCAGTAACAGCCCCATACTCGCATTTAAGCTCCAAACATATCCTTCAAATATACTCGACATTGCCAAAGCGATGACCGGTGTACAAACTAAAATATAGGCCGCATTACTCGTACCAATGCGATTAACTAGTACTAAAAATGCTGTAAAACCAAGCACTGAAGCAGGGATAGCTAAATACAATAAACTACTGACGTACAACATAGTGAATTCAAAATTGAAACTTAATTCTTTTAGAAATATGACAATGAGTAAGCATGCACACCCATATGCCATTGCGTAGCTAGTTGCCGTGTACGGAAGGATCCCTTCGTTTGTATTTTTAACACTGAACATATTTCCGATTGAAAAGCACCATGTACCAACCAATGAGTAAAACACACCGAAAAGTGTAGTGAGTGACAATTGTAAAGCAGATAACTCATTTGCAAATAAAAAACCGATGCCAGCCAGCCCAAAAAACATACCGATAAGAAAATTCAACGTGATTTGCTCGCCAAAAAATAGTCGACTGTGAATGCAATTAAAAAGTGGTGCTGTTGCCATAAGTAAAGCGACTAACCCACTTGGTATGTAAGCAGTCGCGGCATAGAATGCGATGAAGTTGAAGCAAAATAGACTTGCGCCTTGTAGCGCAAACCAAATATGATTTTTATAAGACGTTGATTGTAATAACTTCAATAACTTGCCTGCAACTAGCATAGTAACAGCAGCAATAAAAAACCGATAAAGTATCGACACTTCCAAAGCCACGTTGCCGTGCTGCCATTTAATTGCAATCCAAGACAACCCCCAGATACAAACCAATAAAAAATATAAAATGAGTGACATAACAGGCTCCTAGTAAATAGTGCCACTCAGTATCTATGGTAAACCAACCCTGATATCTCACGTTGTTGCCGTCGTTAACACGATCTTACGGTTATTATCCTTACCTGAAATCGTCACTTATTGCGAGCATAAGATACTTACGATAAGCTAAATCATAAAATCAAGTTTCTTATAGTAAAGCGTGATGCCCGACAAAAATCTTCATGTAAGTTTTGAACAATCTAAAAAACAGTGTGTTCGGCATACGTTGCTGAGTAATGAGGTGTCATGGTCACATTATACAAATCAGTATGAACGCCTGTACTATCAAAACCAACAACAGCACACGTTAAGTATGTACCTTAATGGAGGGTATGAAACACACCGTACTGATGTCCATTCAACAAATGGTGCCCCAGGACGATTTTGTCTGATGCCACAGGATAGCGAAAGCCGCTGGAAAATTGGCGTTCCTCAGGAGTTTGTCCATCTCTATTTTACTGATATTCACCTAAAACACACTGCACTAAAAGTATTCGATATCGACCCGCGCCAAGTAAACTTGCCTGAGCGGATATTTTTTGAGAACCAACCATTAGAAGCGTTATTTCGTCATCAAATTAACGACTCTGATTGGCATGATAAACATAATACACTGGCTAGTGAGCAGTTTACTGATACCATTATCGTGAGTGTATTACAGAGCTTAAATCTTAAAAATACGCGAAAAGCTATCACTGGGGGGCTGTCCCCCAACAAAGCCAAACAAGTAACGGATTTTATTCATGCTAACTTTAATCGCCAAATCGCATTGTTGGAGTTGGCGAACTTAGTTGAACTCAGCGAATATCATTTTTGCCGTATGTTTAAACTCAGCTTTGCTCAAACTCTTCAGCAATACTTAATGTCAATTAGAATTGAGTATGCAAAGCAAGCATTAAAGACTTCAAACTACCCGCTTGCTCACATTGCACTGATGTGCGGTTTTGCAAATCAAAGTCATTTTGGCCGTAACTTTAAACGCTATGTTGGCGTAACACCCAGTAGTTATAGACGTCAGATCTAATACTTTGCACTAAAAAATAGCAAAATCTGCACCACACATTCGTACGATATCGTGGGGAGACACTCTCACTTCAAGGCCTCTGCGCCCTGCACTTACATAAACATGCATATGATGCTTTGCACTGTGGTGTAAGAGTGTTTTTAGTCGCTTCTTCTGCGCAAAGGGACTGATCCCACCAATTACATAGCCAGTACTACTTTGCGCTAGCTGTGCATCAGCAAGCTCTGCTCTTTTCCCCTTACAAGCCTTTGCATATGCTTTTAAGTCGACTTTATTGGTTGAAGGAAGTATCGCTACATGCAAAACACCATCCACGTTAATTACTATCGTTTTAAATACTGCCTCAGGGTTTAAACAAAGTTGCTCAGCCGCGTCATTGGCAAAGTTTACCGATGTTTCAATAGGCCTAAATTGCAACACCTCAAAAGGTACATGGTGTTTTTCTAATAATTTTATGGCTGGTGTCATAACTTATCCTTTGTGCAATGCACATCTAAATATGCATGACTAGATTAATTTAGACACTAGACTAAAGTCTATAAATGCGACTTTATTAAAGGTTGGACAGCATGCTCAATCGTAACGCAAAAATTTTATTCTTCGTCATTATTGCTTTCTCAATGGTTAAATTTATGGTGACCGAGTACTCGTTATGGACAACAAGTTTAGCTTGCAGCAGTAAATGTGAGGTATTAGGGTGTAAATCTGGAAAACTAATATTTGGTGAGCAGCGTCGATTGATTGGCTGTAAATGCGATAGCAAACAAGACTACCTTGTATTATTAAACTAGCAAATAGTAATAATAGACAAAATAAAAAAGCGGCACTAATTGTACCGCTTTTTATCAGTTGATCACTATCAACTGTTACTTAGTTAGGTCATCAAAGAACTTTTTCACACCGTCGAAAAAACCTTGGGCTTTCGGGCGGTTTTTGTTGCCCTCAGAGCCCATGCTATCTTCTAACTGTTTAAGAAGATCACGCTGGTGTTCATTCAGGTTAACCGGTGTTTCAATAACAACTTTACAGATCAGATCACCAACCGCACCACTGCGTACAGACTTAACGCCTTTCGCACGCATACGGAACATCTTACCTGTTTGACTCTCCGAAGGGATCTTCAGGTTAGCACGACCATCTAGTGTTGGTACTTCAATTTCGCCACCAACCGCTGCAGTTGTAAAGCTAATTGGTACTTCACAGTAGAGGTTGTTGCCATCACGGACAAATATCGGATGCTCTCTTACAGACACTTGCACATACAAATCACCCGCAGGTGCGCCATGCATGCCAGCTTCCCCTTCGCCTGATAGGCGAATGCGGTCGCCAGTGTCGACACCCGCTGGAATTTTAACTGAAAGTGTCTTGGTTTTTTCTACGCGACCTTGACCATGACATTTGTCACATGGATCAGATATAGTCTGACCTGTGCCATTACACGTTGGACAAGTTTGCTGAACAGCAAAGAAACCCTGACGCATCTGAACCTGGCCAGCACCATGACATGTTGAACATGTTTTCGGCTTAGAGCCCGGCTTTGCACCGCTACCATCACATGGCTTACAGCCAACCCATGTAGGTACTTTAATTTCAACTTCTTTACCACGAACCGCTTCTTCTAAAGAAAGGTCCATATTGTAACGTAAATCGGCACCGCGCTGCTGGCGGGATTGACGACGGCCACCGCCGCCACCAAAAATGTCACCAAATACGTCACCAAAAATATCGCCAAAGTCACCTTGACCGCCACCGTGACCACCGCCGCCATTTTGATCAAATGCAGCATGACCATATTGATCATACATTTGGCGCTTTTGACTATCAGTTAGCACTTCGTAAGCTTCTTTTACTTCTTTGAATTTAGCTTCGAGTGCTGTATCACCCGCTGTACGGTCTGGGTGATATTTCATTGCTAAGCGTTTATATGCTTTTTTTATGTCACGTTCACTGGCGTCTTTGCTCACGCCCAGTACGTCGTAATAATCACTTTTTGACATAGTTATCACACTACTCTAATTGGTTGGCAAACCAAGTATCTGCCAAGATGGTAACTGTAATTGAACACACATTACCAAAATTTACATACACTAAGGGCGCGACAAGCGAAATTCGCCAGCGCGCCCTTACAAGTCAACAATTACTTGTTGTCTTTAACTTCTTCAAACTCAGCATCAACAACATCGTCGTCTTGCTTAGAAGAACCAGCACCAGGCTGTTGCTCACCAGCTTCAGGACCAGCTTGTTGAGCTTGTGCTTTAGCTTGAGCAATTTCCATTAGCTTTTGTGATTTTTCTGCAAGCGCTTGTACTTTAGCATCGATGTCTTCTTTGCTATCGCCTTTAATTGCAGTTTCAAGTTCAGTTAAAGCCGTTTCAATTTCTGCTTTATCTTCAGCTGGAAGCTCATCACCCGCTTCTTCAACTTGCTTACGAGTACCATGTAGCATTGCATCAGCTTGGTTGCGTGAAGCAACTAACTCTTCAAACTTTTTATCTTCTTCAGCATTTGCTTCAGCATCACGTACCATTTTTTCAATTTCTTCATCATTTAGACCAGAAGAAGCCTGGATTGTGATTTTTTGCTCTTTACCTGTATCTTTGTCTTTTGCAGATACATGTAAGATACCATCAGCATCTACATCAAAAGTAACTTCGATTTGCGGTGCACCACGTTGTGCAGGGCGAATACCTTCAAGGTTAAACTGGCCAAGAGACTTGTTGTCGCTTGAACGCTTACGCTCACCTTGTAATACGTGGATAGTTACCGCTGACTGGTTGTCTTCTGCCGTTGAGAATGTTTGTGATTTCTTTGTAGGAATCGTTGTGTTCTTCTCGATTAGCGCAGTCATAACCTGACCCATCGTCTCGATACCAAGAGACAATGGAGAAACGTCTAGTAATAGTACGTCTTTAACATCACCAGCTAGTACACCACCTTGAACCGCAGCACCAACTGCTACTGCTTCATCTGGGTTTACATCTTTACGTGGCTCTTTACCGAAGAACTCTGTAACAGTAGTTTGTACTAGTGGCATACGTGTTTGACCACCAACAAGGATGATGTCGTTTACATCACTTACTGTTAAGTCAGCATCAGCTAGTGCACGCTTAAGCGGCTCGATAGACTGAGTAACTAAGTCTTCAACTAAAGACTCAAGCTTGGCACGAGTAAGCTTCACATTCATGTGCTTAGGACCCGTTGCATCAGCGGTTACATAAGGAAGGTTAACTTCTGTATGTTGTGCTGAAGACAATTCAATCTTCGCTTTTTCTGCCGCTTCTTTAACACGCTGCATCGCTAGAGGGTCTGCTTTAAGGTCGATACCTTGATCTTTCTTAAACTCATCTACTAAGTAGTTAATTACGCGGTTATCGAAATCTTCACCACCTAAGTGTGTGTCACCGTTTGTCGCTAATACTTCAAACGTGTGCTCGCCATCTACTTCGTCAATTTCAATGATTGAAATATCGAATGTACCACCACCTAAGTCGTATACAGCAATAACATTATCGCCTTGCTTTTTGTCCATGCCGTAGGCAAGTGCTGCAGCTGTTGGCTCATTGATAATACGCTTAACTTCGAGACCAGCAATACGACCCGCATCTTTTGTTGCTTGACGCTGTGAATCGTTGAAGTATGCAGGCACAGTAATTACTGCTTCTGTTACTTCTTCACCAAGAAAATCTTCAGCTGTTTTCTTCATTTTCTTAAGAACTTCAGCTGAAATCTGTGGTGCAGCACGTTTTTCACCACGTACTTCTACCCATGCATCACCATTGTCTGCTTTCGCAATTTTAAATGGCATGATGTCAATATCACGTTGTACTTCTTCGTCTTCAAAACGACGACCAATCAAACGTTTGATTGCAAATACTGTGTTTTGTGGGTTTGTAACCGCTTGGCGCTTAGCAGGTTGACCTACAAGCGTTTCACCTTCTGCAGTAAATGCAATGATAGAAGGGGTTGTACGATCGCCCTCTGCGTTTTCGATAACGCGTGCTTTTTCACCATCAAGTACTGCTACACAAGAGTTAGTAGTACCTAAATCGATTCCAATAATTTTACCCATGAATCTTCTCCGACTTCAAAATTCGTTGTTCTGTTTAGATGACTTGTAAATAGGGGCGACAAAATCTAATTCAACCGTAAAAACAAAAAAAAGTTCACTTTTTTTGAAATTTTTTCTGAAAACGCCATTTTGATACAAAAAAACATCAATCAGAGTGGTTTATTAAACAGGTATGACCAGATATGCTAACCATAATTACAAAAAATGAATTATATAGGATCTAACAATGACGTTCGACGAAATAATTAAAAATCAGAGTTTAAAAACAACGCCCTGCGAATTTTCATTTCCACAAAATTGGTGCCAAGGCCGAACTGCATTTGGCGGACTCTCCGCAGCTATTATGTTGCAAAACATGAAACACCAGCTAGCGGATGAGCGCAGACTGTTGTCGATGAGTATCAACTTTGTTGGACCTTTGTTCGCTGACCAAGCATTTGTCTTAGAAACCCAAATACTTCGCAGTGGTAAAAACGCGACTCAAATGTTGTGTACTATTAAGCAAGACACACAGGTTTGCCTCATTGCACAAGCCTGCTTTGCAAAAGAAAGAGCTTCAAAGGTCAATGTGCCTGTCACCCATCGGCATAATTTGCAACCGGCAAACAGCGCACGAGTATTGCCTTATCAAGAGCATGTCATGCCAGCATTCTTCCAACACGTTGACCTCAATTTGCAAATCGGGGATATGCCATTTAGTGGTTCAAGTAATTCAAGTTTGGGCGGCTGGATGCGTTTTAAAGAAACCCCTTTAGATCCCTTGAATGAGTTACACCTACTTGCATTGGCGGATGCGTGGCCACCCACTTTATTACAAATGGCCAACGGCCCTTCACCAGCAAGCAGCATGTCATGGTATATTGAGTTTGTTCAAGATATTAACCTAGACAGCGATGCTTGGTTTGGCTTAGATGCACAAACACACCATGCAGCAAATGGTTATGGACTAGAAGATGCAAAAATCTATGCGCCAGATGGGCATTTACTCGCAATTAGCAGGCAAACGGTCGCGATTTTCGATATGTAACTGAATGGTATTGCAAAAAAGAGTAAATTCTATTGCAGTAATCTCTGATATCCGAATTCCTACATTCATTTCAGAAACATTCACCGAAACGAATTGCACTCGTGCAGACTATGTATCACACTGACTATATTATGTGAGTGCGGTTGGTTTTATCGTGATTATAGCGTGTAAACAATGTGATAGATTAGTTCAGGTTGCGCCTTTGAGTTCTCAGCAACGGGCAACCTGCCCAAATTGCGGGGCGCACTTGGTCACATGTCGACAAAACTTATCACAATGGAATATGGCATTTGCCATTACCTCATTGCTATTCTTATTTACCAGTTTATATCCTAATTTCATTTCTTTTAGTCAACACGGTCTCACACAGCAAATCAGTCTTTGGCAGGCCTGTGTGCTATTAAGTGATAAGTATAACGCGGTACTCGCTGGTCTCTTCCTGTTTACTATTTTATTAATGCCGTTGTACGTGTGTACACTCACACTGATATCCCATAGTAAGTTATGGCCTAAACTTAAATTAAGTGTCGCCCGTAAACTGACAAAAAGTTTTAGTTATATTACGCCACTTAATTTAGCGGACATATTCTTAGTTGCTGTGCTTGTAAGTGCATTCAAATTGATGTCACTGGCTGACTTAACGCTTGGGTATGGCTTTTGGGCTTACGTACTTTTTGTTATTTGTTTCATTGAGCTGTTAACATTGATAGATGAAGGTGAGCTTTGGGAACGACAACAGTGTCAATTTGAACCCCTTGCCAATATATGCGGGCAAACCGCAATGTTAAATAAGCTGCGTCGCTGTCATATTTGCAATCAATTATCTCATGAAGATACTTGTCCAAGATGTGAAGCAAAAACCTACTTTAGAAAACCTAAGTCAATCGAACGTGCAACAATGTGGATGCTCACAGCGCTTATATTGTTAGTCCCGGCAAACTTATTGCCTATTATGGATACTGTTAATTTGGGCTACCATACACCCGCTACTATTTTTTCAGGCATAGTTATAATGTGGAAATCTGGCTCATACCCAGTGGCCAGTCTTATTTTTATAGCCAGTATTTGTATTCCAATTGTCAAAGCCATCTTGTTATTTTATTTAATTGCACAAACAAAAAAGTGTCACTCCCCTAAAAAAGCAAGCCAACTCTATCGCTTACTCGAGATCATAGGTAAGTGGTCCATGATCGACGTGTTTGTTGTAATTGTATTGGTTTCATTAGTTCAATTAGGAAATGTGTTGACTGTCGAACCGATGCTTGGAATAGTGTTCTTTACTACCATGGTGTTATGCCAAATGATCGCCGTACACAGTTTTGACCCTCGAATTCTATGGGATAAATACCACGCATATGAATGAACATGCAAATATAGCAAACAAGCAGAAGTTCTCAGCCATTTGGCTTGTTCCAGTTATCGCCCTAATTATCACAAGTTGGATGCTTTATCAGCACCAAATAAATAAAGGCCATACTATTTTTGTTAAAATGCAAAGTGCCGAAGGCATTGTAGCGGGAAAAACAGAGGTTAAAGTTCGTAACGTAAAAGTTGGTATTGTCGAATCGCTTAGGCTACAACTTGAACAAAATGCCGTGGTTGCACGTGTTCAAATAGATAACCACTATAATGAGCTGTTAACGGAAGACGCTAAGCTTTGGGTAGTAAAACCAAGGATTGACGAATCTGGTATCTCGGGTATGAATACTTTGTTGTCTGGTGTTTATTTAGAATTAGAGCCGGGTCAAAGTGAATCTCGTTCTACCTTATTCACACTGCAAGATGAACCCGCATTAATAAGCCAAGATGTATTAGGCAAGCGATTTAGGTTAACAGCACACCAAGCAGAAGTGCTCGATGTTGGATCGAGTATCTATTTTAGAAACTACAAAATAGGGCAAATCGAAGCTGCCAAGTTCAATGTCGATGAACTCACTATGCAATACGGCGTTTTCATTTTCTCACCATACGATAAACTCATTACTACCAATGCCATATTTTGGGTAAGCTCCGGCGTAAACGTAAACTTATCAACCGAAGGAATTGATGTCTCAACTGGCAGTTTATCAAAACTCATTAAAGGTGGCATTTCTGTTGACTACCCACCCAATAGTCAAATGACAGAGCAAGCACCTGCACTTAACCAATACAAATTACACGAAAACTATTCGGCGGCTTTAGAAAAACGTTTTAATAATTTTGACTTTTTCATTGTCGAATTTGAGCAATCAATTAGAGGCCTTAAAATTGGTGCACCTGTAGAATATAGAGGTATGCGTATAGGTACCGTCGAACAAGCGCCTGCTCAAATCGAGCGCGATGGCCAACCTCTTTATTTCCAGCAAGATACTACTTCTGTTCCCGTTTTAATAAAAATCGAATATGGTCGAATATATGAACAGAGTGATCTGGCTAAGACTTACTGGCAAACCAATATAGAAAAATGGATTAGTAATGGCCTTAGGGCGTCATTAAAAAGTGGTAATTTACTCACGGGTGCGGTATATATAGAATTAGATTTTTACACGAAAGCACCTGTCGCTGCACTGGCGAAATCTTCTGTTTACCCGGTATTGCCTAGCGTCTCAAGTGGCTTTACTGCTTTATCTGAGCAAGTAACAGATTTACTTAATAAATTAAACGATTTACCATTATCAACGACAATGACAACATTTGATCGAACATTACAGGAATATAGGTTACTTGCAATGGAAATGAATAAAATGATCAGCGAATTTAATCAAAAAGATATCGCTGGCGATACAAAAGAAAGTATGGGCAATATTAACTCAACTTTAAGTCAGTTAACCTCTAGTTTAAAACAGTTTGAAAAAACCCTGACAAATTATCAACAGGGTTCAAGCATGGTTGAGCAATTAACAGACACGTTAGAAGAGCTGGAGAGCCTATCTAATACACTAAAACCAATATCTAAAGGCTTAGCAGAACAACCGAGTATGCTTCTTTTTGATAAGCAGAGCCCTGAAGATCCAGAGCCAAGGAAAAAATAATGAAAGGCTTACTACCCGCTGTTTTTAGTGTATTTTTCGCTATTGGGTGCACTGGTAATTCCAAAAACAATATCGAGTACTATCAGTTTAGTACCAGTGCAAAAGTCAGTAATAGTCTAGCGCCAGAGCATACGGTACTACTTAAGCCAATAAAAATAATAGGGTTATCCGATCAGCAGGCAATTGCTCAGATAAACGCAAATCATAGCGTATCCATTGCCAACTTTAATTACTGGTCAGAACACCCCAAGCATATGTTGTATAAATCAGCACAGCATATATTGTCTAGAGAGTTACATAATTGGCAAGTCATCAACGCCAGAGTGAGTGCTTTGCAGTCTAGCTACTTTGAAGTAGAGATCCATGTAAGTGACTTTGCAGGTCATGAGGACCATGGCGGGATAATATCGGGCAATTGGTATATTTTTCATTACCAAAATAACAAGAAAAGATTATTAAAAACAAAACACTTTGTAGCGTCTCAGCCGCTAAGCGATGATGGATATCACGCCCTAGTTAGGGCCCTTGAAACAAGTTGGAATCAAGTGAATATTGAGCTAAAAACGGAGCTGGAAAAAGTCAAAACGGCTATGTAAAAGCTTCCCTAACAATCCGTTTTTTCGTTTAAGGTTTATCCGTTCCTATCGAGTCTACCCAACCTCGTTCATCAGTATTTATCCACTTTATATTTATAACTAAATAGATTTAAAACATTTTTATAAAAGTTCACCCGTGGCTTATTAGTATCCTCGTCTTCAAATTCAACAGCCCCCAGTCTAATCACGTACGTTAACTGCCTAATCGTATTATTATACCTCTATGTAAAAAACAAAAAGCAAAAGTCAGCGAGCACAAAGTACTCGCTGATAATTGCATCACAAATTACTGCATCTCAACTTGCTTGTATAAATCGCTGAGCGACTTAACCACGGTTTGATTCGGTAGTTCAGCAAAAGGTTGATCAGCAAACTTTTCACCTCGCATTTGTACATTAATCCTCGCAGCATCAGCGTTTAACATTGTTTGCTTATAATATGATTTAACATCTTGCAGAGATACCTGTTCAACGGCTCGAATTAGTTTATCTTTTGAATCGTAATCATACCGTTCTCTGTACCAGTCAGCTATTAGCGGACTAAACTCCTCTGCCAAGTTCTTTGGTTCCTCTTTTAATGAAACCAATACCGCCATTTTTAAATCAGTAAACGTTTTTTCACTCAATTGAGTCAAAGTCTGCCCATACTCTTTTTTAAATGCCTCAAAGCGCTGCTGCATTTTCTCAACACCATTAACTGGAGTCTGAATATACAAACCAATCGCGGAGTAATCATCGATACTTTGCGCTGTTGCACCTACAGCATAAGCAAGCTGCTCTTCCGTACGCAAAACTTCAAATGCGTGCTGTCTAAAATGAGATTGCAGTACGAGCCCCTGTGCTTTTTGCGCATACCCAGGTACAGGATGTATATGCATATCAACAATGGCCACATCTGCTACATCGATGTCCTCTTGCCACACAAGTGTTTGTCCTGGCGCAGGCAGTACATACTGAGAACGAGTATATTTCGTAATTTCCTTTGGTTTAGGTAAAGCGGTATTGATCTCGGTAGCAATCGCTTCAACTTCCGTTTGGCTATAATTTCCGTAACTAAATACACGAATATTGTTCTCTGCTAGGGTTTCTCTTTGTAATAGGATAAAGTCCATAACAGTTATATCATCTAGCGCTGTTAGCTTCTCAGCAAGGTCATAACTCCCAGAGCGGACCATGTCAGAGTATTGACCAAATGCTTGACGAAACGGGAATTGTTTTTGCGCATTCATTAAACCTCGGCGATACCGGTCAACAGCCTGAGCAAACACCGTTTGGTTTAATGATATCTCAATATTTTTAAGGGCATGGCTAATTAATGTAGGCTGTTTATCTGTAAACCCAGACACCGACAAAATCAAACCGTTACCAGGGGCCAAGCCAACAGACATGCCGGCAACACCAGCCTCAGTGATCAACCGACTTTGTTGCAATGAGAATAAATCGGCCCACAATTGCATTGCAATCGCATGCTTGACACTACTTATTGGCTTAGCCGTATTGATAAATATATCCACAGAGCCTTTAGGTTGATGGGAAAAACGTTCACTTGACGAATGCCAAACAGTTACCCTATCATCCTTATAAACCTCAGACACTCCTTGACTCGCTTGCTCGGCGGTGGTTTTTATATCGAAATTTTGAGGTAGTAACCGATTTACTGTAGGTAGTTCAAACTTTAAATCAGAAGGCGCGTACCAATTAGCAACTTCATCTTCACTGATTGTCGATACTTTATATTTACCGTCATAAAAGTGTAAGTTTTCATCTGATGGCTCTTGTTGGCTGATATACCAAACGCGCAACCTTTCTGGAGTCAATTGTTGAAGTACATTAACGACTGAGGCAGCATCAAATTTCGCATAATGATAGCCAGAATTTAAAACATGATTTAGCGGAACCTTTTGCATACTGTCAGCCACACTGCTGACATAACTAAATTCATCACCTTTTTCTAAAAACTGAAAATCATTACTTAACGAGGTCCGGATCTCTTCGAAATATTTACTATCAACTCCTTCTTTTTTAATCAACTCGATATATTGAATCACAGCGGAAACAATATCAGAACGATGGTTCATGCCTGAATCTGTTAAATTAATATCAATTGTCAGTGAACCATAATTTCCATATACACTAGGGTTTGCGTACGCCGTTAAACTAGAGATCCACCCTTTTTCTTTTAAAACTTGCGCCGGCCCTCCAGCCATTTCATTACTCAGTAAATAAGTCACAAAATAGTTAGGCTTAACGGCGAAGTCTGCACTATTGTTGTCAATGGTAAAATCCAGTTTAAGCTGTTTTACATCTTCATTTGGTACATAATTTATCTGCTTTTTGCCAACTTTACTAAAATCGATAGGTTGTGTGACTGTTGGCTTTTCAATCTGCTTATTCTTAATAGTAGAAAAGTACTTTTCTGCCTTTTTAGCCATTTCAGTAGTCGTTTCATTTGAGATCATCGCAACTTTCATGATGTTTGATGAATAATAACGCTCGTAAAACGCTACGGTTTCTTCATGCAGGCTACTGTTTTTTTTGTCTCCTAACGTTTCTAGGTTACCAATTAAAAACCGGTTTGCTGGATGCTCACCATACATACTTCTTGCTAGTTTAAACTGACCAAAAAAATCCATTTCACGACGCATTGACCATTCTGCATTTACGGCGTTTTTTTCTTTCTCCGTATATTCAGGGTATAGCTTAGGCGCTTTAAAAAAATCTGAGAATCGGTCTAACCCTTCATCATAGGCATCGTTGTTGACCTTAAACATATAGTTGGTTATATCAAGCCAGGTATAAGCATTGTGTGTACCACCGTTGTTGGTCATGAAGTTCGTATACCCTTTAGAATCAGGGTAACGTTCAGTGCCAAGAAATAACATATGCTCAAGATAATGTGCCATCCCTTGTTGCGTCATCGGATCATGGAGTAATCCTACCCCGACACTTAAAGCTGCTGCAGACTTTTCAACTTTAGGATCTGAAATTAATAATACGTCGATGCCATTTTCAAGGCGCATCGTTTGGTATTGTCTATCATCATTGGGGCTCACGACCAAAGACTCAGCCACCAACGCCGAAGGTGCGCTAGTAAACTGTGAAGAAGTTGTACCACAACCTGTCATAACTAACAGTGATAACGCACTTAATGTAAATATTCGTTTCATACTTTATCCATAAATAAGTTCTTATACCCCATACTCTTTATTTACTTGCCAATTTGCAATCACAAATGTACTTTGATTGTAACTGTGTGTAAAAAGGCGATTTAATATGCATCACCCTGCTTTATTTTTGGTCATACTGGCTATGTTTTCACAAGTATTACTGACCATTGTCGTGATGTTCATTATGGGACGTCGCCGATTTGCTGCTCACAAAGCAAAAGCCATATCGAGCAATGCTTTTAAAACAATGGATCTAAACCAAGCGCCAGAGCACGTCATTGTTGCAGGCCGTAACTTTAGTAACCAATTTGAAATTCCTAACTTATTTTTCGTGGCATGCTTACTCGCTATAACACTTAATAACACATCGTTATTCTTTGCGGTCGTCAGTGTGTTATTCGTAGTTTCTAGAGTCGTACACAGCTATATACATCTACACGGTAATTTTATTGTTGCCCGCTTTCGCGTGTTTATGGTGGGCTGTGCGCTGTTAATTGTTCAATGGCTTACAATAATCATCACACTTTTATAACATAAAGTTATAAAAAAGCATCAATTAGTGCCATATTGTTCTTTTTCTATTCGTCATATTTGATAGGATAAGCGCGATAATAAAAACTAACGGGGCTTAGCAGGATGAATAATGATAAGGAAATATGCGATTTTGGTTTGCATCATGGTGAACCATATACCGCGTTGCCAGCTACTTTCTTAAACTGGATGGTAGAGACTAATCACACCAAATCACATTTTGCTAAAAATGAGCTCGAACGGCGTACTTTTGCAGTAGAAAATACGTGTGGAGGCGCAAAAAACTCTTGATCAGACGTTTCTTCTTAGAGCATTTAGTTTAAACTAGCGCATAACTATTTTATTCCACTAAATTATATTATGCGCATAACTTTGTTAGCTAGTTGTTTGCTTTTGTCAGCATGCAATATATTGCCAAACATCTCTGAAAAAACCTCAGAACAAGATACTCAATTCCTCACCATATTACATACTAACGATAATCATGGCCGGTTTTGGCACAATGAGCATGGCGAATATGGTATGGCTGCACGAAAAACCTTAATAGACCAATTAAGGAATGAAGCAGCAGAAAATGGTCACACGGTCTTATTGTTATCTGGCGGGGACATTAATACGGGGATCCCTGAATCAGATCTTCAAAAAGCCGAGCCGGACTTTAAGGGGATGAGCCTGATCGGCTATGATGCTATGGCGATCGGCAACCATGAATTTGATAACCCTTTAAGTGTGCTTGATAAACAAATTAAATGGTCTAATTTTCCTCTGCTCTCAGCCAATATTGTCCACAAAAAAGATGGTTCTCACGCATATCAACCCTATACCGTTCTTAATCGAAATGGGCTAAATATTGGGATTGTTGGGCTAACAACAACGGATACTGCCAAAATTGCTAATCCGCTATATATTGGCCATTTGGATTTTGTTGAGCCCGCTTTAATCACAGAAAAAGTTACCAATGAAATGAGAGAAAATCATAATATTGATGTCATGATAGCAGTAACCCATATGGGCCACTATCACGATGGTGCCTATGGCATTAATGCCCCAGGAGACGTTACTTTAGCGCGCTCATTAGCACCTGGGACACTTGATATGATCATTGGCGGGCATTCTCAAGAGCCAATTTGTGTCACTCAAACAGGTGAAGCCGATAAAGCATTCAAAGCAGGTAAAGCCTGTAAGCCAGACCAACAAAATGGTACGTGGATCATGCAAGCCCACGAATGGGGTAAATATGTTGGCAAAGCACAGTTCAAGATAGAAGGCGCTAAGAAAACGCTGCTTAACTATGAACTTATTCCTGTCAATCTAAAAAACTCAGAAGGTGATTATATTCAGCAACATATAAAGCCAGATCCCGCTCTTTATGCATTTTTAAAGCCTTATCAAAATATAGGTGAACAGCAGTTGGCTGATAACGTAGGATCAGTTGATGCATTTCTAGATGGCAGACGCGATACAGTAAGATTCAAACAAAGCAATTTAGCAAACCTTATTATAAAAGCACAAATGGCAGCTGTTGATGCAGATTTTGGCCTAATAAGTGGTGGAGGAATTCGACACAGTATCAAGCCAGGCAACATTACCTACAAAGACGTACTGAAAGTGCACCCATTTAAAAACCGCATTACTAAGATGACTTTTACCGGGGTTGAATTATATGAGTACCTTAATATTGTTACACGCTTCCCGGCTGATTCTGGGGCTTATTTACAATATCACGGTATAAGCTTTGATCTAAATCAAGGCGTACTCAGTAATGTAAAAGTGAATGGCAAGCAGCTGAAAGAAGAGCATACTTATACCATGAGTATAAACAGTTACAATGCCGCCGGTGGTGATGGCTACCCTTTACTAAGCAAGAAAGAAGGATTTGTATCTAGTAGTACAACCGACGCACAAGCATTAAAGGACTACTTGGAAAAGAACTCTCCGATCATCGCTGAATTACTCTAAAATACGAGTACTTACTTGCAGCAGTATAAAAGTCATACTGCTGCTATCTCCCCTCGAGTCTTGCCATGAAATCAACTTGTGCTATTTGCCAATCAATTCTATGTCTATTAATCCAATATTCGCTAACCCATAACTATGAATTTTTGAGCGCGAACCCTCACCATGTGCCTTAGGTGGGTAGTACTTAGTTTTGAGTTCAGCATGCTCCGCCATAATATCATCTAGCGCAGCTCTAATTTCACTTAACGTCTTTTCTAAACTAGAAGAAAAGTTGGGACGCTTACGTATAGTGTGTCCTAATGTAATAAGTCGATGAAAATATTTATCGGCAATATCTATCAATTCATCAGGCACATCTTTATTCTGGTTTAATACCACATCAGGGTGTGACTCACAGTACTCAACCAACGCTAAGTAAAAACACAATGGCTTATTTGCTAATTTCACAGCATCTTGCTTGCGACTATTAAGCATAATCGTTTTAGTATATAAATCAATAACTAACTTTTTGGGTTGCTCAACTTTTTCCTTCTGTTCCGGTCTACTCGCACGAGTTCTGGCAACCGCATTATTTACCCAGCTGTAAAAGGCCGTATTTAATAAAGCAAGGATCAACGGCACAATATAGGCCGATTTCAAATGCTGCTCCTGAATAATAAACGAGACATATACATCACGGTGCGCATCGACTAGTTTTTGTACCAAGATATTGTCATGGCTATTGGCCTGTTCAATACTGATATTAAGTAACTGTATTCTTGCAGCCTGTTTTTCTAATACCTTATTAATTTTATTCACGTACGACTCAACAACGGCCGTATTTCCTGAATAACTAAAAAAAGGGTCTGCAATCGGCAATGTGTTGATATCAAGTGCTACCCGCGTTACAACTTGAGACGCTTGTTTCTCAATGTCGTTCTTTATTTGATAAGTTTGTGACAGGTAAAATACCGATAAGAACACTATAAAAGTCACTGTAAACATAGTGGCGTTCTTACTATATGACATTACACGCCCTCTTCAACAAAATAATATGGTAACGAGTTACATTGCCAGTAATGTTGTAACGATTCAAAGTATGAAGAGCTTTGTGATTTTGCAATTTGACTGATCACGGCCTGTAATTCACATGCTAAATCTAAATTTTCATCTTTCATTTTCAAAAACCAACGACTGCCCACAATTTCACCACTTATCGGCGTAATATAATTATTTGAGAAGCGAGTTTGATCATCTTTTCTCCAATACGACGAAATCAAATCTATTTCACCACGCGCTAGCTTGTCTCTCAATGCAGTATGGGTACTCGCATAAACAATATCTAATGCATCTAAATCTATATCTAATGTTTTAAACACCTGCTTTGGAAGGATATGCCCCGAACGACTCGTAGGATAATCTAACAGCCCAATTCTTTTATCTAAAAAATAAGCTTTGTCTAATTTAGGCTTTTCTTTATTGGAGATAAAAAATGCAGTGTAATTTTGATAGCCCACAATTGGTCGGTAATTATGAGTAGACTCAGCCATTAATGCTTGCATGACATTTTCTTTACTTAACACCACATCAGCTACACCTTTGGCCAAAAACTCAATTTGCTCAGCTAAATTCCCGCCCCAATAAAGCTCTACATAGCCATATTGCTTAGCAACCACTTTATTGGTACACAACGGCGATTTTAACGCAATGGCAAGTGCTTCTATAGGTACATGTACCCTTAACACTGATTTATTTGCAATAGAGGCAGTCTGACATTGATATGAATGAGTCAAGACATGTTCAACATCTTGAATACGCGAATGACTGAGTGAAGCCCCTAAAAACCAACTAAACAGAGCAGACAGAAACAATAATGTAACAATCGTAGATTTATTAGTTAAAATGTTATTATGTATCAAGAGTATTTTATTCTTATATTGCCAACTTACTCATTAAACCAATATTCTTTACTCATTACAATAAGTAATTTTACTAAAAGACTATAAACCCATGAATTACATACTTTATTAACAAGAAATTATGAATCCCTTCAAGTCCTTTTTATTTCTTGAAAAATACGGACAATTGACCTTATTGAACAGCCGTCGTTGGCTATTTTTGAATAGTGAAGAAAACACATATGTTAGTTAAAAAGCTTTCTATAATTGCACTCGTAGGTGCCTTATCTAGTTCATTCAATGCTGTAGCATGGGGGCAAAATGGCCACCGCATTATCGGAAAGGTTGCTGAAACGCATTTAACAACAGCCACTGTACAAGCTCTGACTCCCCTACTTGAAGAAAGTTCACTGGCCCAAGTATCAACATGGGCTGACGAAATGCGCTCCGATGACAGTAAATTCTGGCGTAAAAAATCAACAAAGTGGCATTACATTAATGTAAAAGACGCGACCAAGATGCACAGTCACGCTGACCATTCAATTAACTCAAAAGAACAGGTAAAAAATATTCTTGACGGTATCTACTACGGTATAAATACGCTCAAGTCAGATTCTAAGTCAATTGACGAAAAACGTTTCGCACTGCGTTTTTTAGTCCACTTAGTTGGTGATAGCCACCAACCATTTCATGCAGGTCGCGGCGAAGACCATGGCGGAAATCTAATTAAAGTCACATTTTTTGGTGATAAAACAAACCTTCACTCAACATGGGACACTCGCTTAATTGAAAATGAGCGTCTATCTTACACTGAGTTTGCAGATTTCATAAAAACGTCAAATAAAACCATTATAAGTGATTATCTTGATAGTGAACCTGCCGATTGGCTGCTAGAAAGCCATAATATTTCAGATAAAGTATACAACTTAAATGAAACTGAAATAAGTTATGGGTACATTTACAAATATATGCCAACCGTAAGAATTCGTTTGCAACAAGGTGGTATACGACTGGCTGGCTTACTGAACCAAATTTTTGACAAAAACGCAGCGCCATTAAAAGAGGCACTTAAGATTTCTAACGTCGTCGCTGTAAAATAAACCAATCAAAACACGGGAAACAACATAATGAAAACTCTATTGCGCAAAACCGCCCTATCTCTTGCTATTGCAGCAAGTATTGGTGCAAGTGGAGCTGCATTTGCTAACGACACCGCGTCAGCGATGAAGGGTAAAGTCGTTGGTCCACAAGGCAATCCTGCTGCTGGTACAAAAGTTACGATAATTCATACTCCATCAGGCTCAGTGAAAACAGCAGTGGTTAACGCCAGTGGTTCATTTTCTGCTAAAGGCCTACGCGTTGGCGGTCCGTATCAAGTGATAGTTGATTCAGAGTCGTTTCAAGATACCTTGGTAGAAGACATTTATTTGTCTCTCGGTAAAGTATACCCTGTAACAGTTCAACTTAAACCACAACAAAACATCGAACAAATCGTTGTAACTGGTCGACCTATCACCATGCAATCTGGCGGTACAGGCCCTGCGACTCACTTTTCACTTGCTGATCTTCAAGAAAAGCCAGCCATAAATCGTGACATTAAAGACATCGTTCGTACTGACCCACGCATCTATGTTGATGAAAGCAGTTCAGGTGCGATCCAGTGTGCCGGTGGTAACCCGCGTTTTAACAGCTTAACTGTTGACGGTATGCGTATGAATGACAACTTCGGTTTAAACCGAAATGGTTATCCGACAGAACGCATGCCCTTCTCTTTCGATTCTATCGCGCAAGTCGCCGTAGAGTTAGCACCATTTGACGTTCAATATGGTGGATTTACGTCGTGTAATATTAACGCCGTAACAAAATCAGGTACAAACACCCTATCAGGTGGCGTATTTTTTGATTACACAAACGACTCACTTTCAGGTGATAAAATTGATGGTAAGACACAAGATATAGGCAACTATAACGAAAAACGTTATGGTTTTAACCTAGGTATGCCATTAGTTGAAGATACTCTATTCTTATTTACTAGCTATGAAAAATTAGAAGGTGCACAAGTATTTGAATACGCACCGCTGGCTAACGGCAAAATAAGCCAAGCAACAATTGACCAAATTGCGGCGATTTCTCAAGATAAGTATGGCTATGATGCGGGCTCTTTAGTACCAAGCATGCCAGTCGAAGATGAGAAAGTACTTATCAAACTGGATTGGAATATCAACGACGAGCACCGTGCAAGTTTTGTTTATAACTATAATGATGGCTTTACACTTTCTCAGTCAGATAGCGGTTCTTCTCGTATTTCATTGTCTAACCACTTTTATGAACGTGGTGCAGAGTTACAGTCATTTGTGAGTTCATTGTATTCAGATTGGAGCGATGTATTTTCAACAGAAGTGCGCATAGGCTATTCTGAGCTAGATAACCGTCAAATTTCTTTAGACAGCACATCAGGTTTCGGTGAGTTTAGAATTGATACAGGTGACGTTGACGTTTACCTTGGCCCAGATGATTCACGTCAAGCTAACAAACTAAAATATGATAACCTTTCAATTAAACTAGCTGGTACCTATTACCTTGATGACCACGAGCTATCATTTGGTTATGAGCGTGAAGAGTTAGATGTGTTCAATATGTTCGTGCAACATAATGAAGGTGAACATCGTTTTGGCAGCATTGAAGACTTTGAAAATGGTATCGCGCGTGTTTATTACGGTAATGCGTCGTCACATAACCCTGTAGACGCGGCGGGTGAGTTCAAATATGCACTGAACACAGTATATGCTCAAGATAAGTTCGATTTAATTGATTACGACATCACACTAACGGCCGGCTTACGCTACGACTGGTATACCAGTGATGATGTGCCAGCACACAACCCTAACTTTCAAGAGCGTTTTGGCTTCTCTAATCAGCAAAACCTAGATGGCGTTGACTTAATTCAGCCTCGTTTTGGTTTTAACTGGATTTACGATGAGCAACTAGAGCTTCGTGGTGGCTTTGGTCTCTACTCTGGCGGTAACCCGAATGTGTGGATCTCTAACAGTTATTCAAACGATGGGGTTCGTAACATTCAAGAAAGTGCACGTGATGTGCAATTATTAGGCCCTGATGCCGTGGCATTTGTAAACGGTGGCAAAGCCGGATTCGACATTCCATTAGACCTATACAACTCGGTTGGCTCTGGCAGTGTCGATGACAGCACAAATGTGACTGACCCTAATTTTGAGTTGCCGTCTGAGTGGAAGTATTCATTAGGGGCGACTTACGTCACTGAATCTGACTTCGTCTTTACAGTAGACTATTTGTATACAGATAAAAAAGACTCTGCGCTTATTCGTAACTTAACGTTAGCGAGTGATGAGACAGCACCAGACGGACGCCCTATTTATAATGACAGCATCCATTCTCGTAAGTCAGACTTATTGTTAACTAACGTTTCAGGCGCTGATGCATACACACATGTTTTATCATTTGGCATGAATAAATCTTTCGATAACGGTATCGATATCGCACTTTCTTACGCATATACCAAATCGAATGACGTTCACCCGATGACAAGCTCTGTGGCATTCTCTAACTTCCATGGTATTGCAGCGCACGACCCGCAAAACCCGGGCGTATCTACCTCAAATTATGAAATCCCACATCGTGCGACCATGTCACTGTCGTATAAGCACCAGTTCATTGATGGGTTAGACACCAAATTTAGTCTGTTCGGTCAGGCTGCTAAAACCAATCCTTACTCTTATACGTTCGATAATACACACATGTTTGGTTATGCCGATAACAAGCGTGACCTATTGTATGTACCTCGTGATAACGATGGGTTAGTTGAGTATGGTTTCCACACAAATGACCAAGGTGAAAAAGTTCCTTTCCAAAAAGCCGACTTTGACAAATGGGTTGAGCGTGAAGGCTTAACACGCGGTGACATTCAAGGCCGTAATTCACAAGATGGCGACTGGTGGGTCACGTTTGATTTAAAAGTTGAACAGGAATTCGGTGGATTTGCCGATGGCCATAAAGGGTCTGCATTCTTTGTTATTAAAAACGTAGGTAACCTACTGAATGACAACTGGGGTACGTTAAACACGGGTAGTGCGATGCAAAATGCGGTCACTGCGTCAATTAACGACAATGGCAAATATGTTTTTGAAGAGTTTAATTACCCTTCAGGCACCGATTTTGAAGTGAAACCATCACTTTATGAAATTCGCCTTGGGGTTAAATACGACTTTTAACTTTTTCGAGTCAAGGATATGACTCATATTTAAAACTCAGTATTGAATAGACGGCTAATGTACCCATATGGGCATTAGCCGTCTTTTATGCACCATCATTAGCGGTGAATAAACACACTGAGTTTTAAACACAATGTTGCTGATTAAAAACACCTGCTTTACAGCAACAAACTATAAAAATATTGGATCCGCTCTGAAGTTACAGCTTTTTAGAGTATTAGTTCAATAATAGAAACTTTAAATAACCTTACACGGGAAACAACACAATGAAAAACGTTCGCTTAACTAAAGTGGCCGGCGCTTTGGCATTAGCCCTTGGCGTATCAGTTAGCGCTTTTGCCGCTGATACCTCATCAGCAATGCGTGGTAAAATTACAACACCCATTGGTGACGCTGCTGCAAACGTTAAAGTTACAGTTATTCACGAGCCAACAGGCACAAAAAGCACATTTACAACCAATGACTCAGGTACTTTTATTGCAAAAGGCTTGCGCGTTGGCGGCCCTTACCGCGTAGTGCTTGACTCAGATACTTACTCAGATACTGAGTTAGACAACATTTTCCTCGAATTGGGTGACACTCACCGTTTAATTTCACAACTTCAACCGCTACAAAAAGTAGAAAAAATTGAAGTAACTGGTTATCGCCTAGTTCAGCAAGCTGGTGGATCAAACAGCGTATTCGGTGCAGATACCATTGCAAATACCCCAAGCTTTAATAACGATATTAAAGACATTGCCCGTTTAAATCCATTAGCTAGTATTAACGGCAACGGTGAACTTACAATTGCGGGTAATAACCCAAGAACAAACGGCTTAACCGTTGATGGTATTGGCCAGAATGATGACTTTGGTCTTAGCTTCGGTGGCTACCCTACGGCACAACCACCAGTAGCACTTGATGCGATTGAACAAATTTCAGTTGATGCTTCGCCATTTTCTGCAAAAAAAGGGAATTTTGGTGGGGGTACGATCAACGCTGTAACTAAATCTGGGTCAAATGAATATACATTTACCAGTTTCTACGAAACAAGCACCCCTAGCCTTGGCGGTAAAGTTGACAACATCTCTGAAGTAAAACACAAAGAAGATGTTTTCAACGACGCCGGCGAGCGTATTCACCGTGCTGGTGACAATGTCCTTGATGCCGACGGTCACAAAACGTTTGAGACTTCTAACACTGACCCTATTGTTACAGAAACGCGTTTAGGTTTCAGCACCGGTGGTGCACTAATTGAAGACGAGCTTTTCTATTTTGTAAACTACAACTCTTGGAAACAAGAGATGGAAATGGATTACGGATTTGATGGCTCTGGTAAATCACATGAATTCGAAGTGAGTGAAGCCAGTTATAACCAATTTATCGGCACGTTAAATAATGTATATGGCCTTGACGATAACTTTGGTGGAAACCCAGAAGACACCAGTGACAGCTTGCTTGTTAAGTTAAGCTGGAACATCAATGATATGCATCGTGCTGATTTCACTTATCAATGGCAAGATGAAGAAGAAACGAAAGGTTTCGCTACAGGTGGTAGTTCTGTAAAAATGGCATCTGGCCGTTATCAGTACGTCACTAAATTCAACAACTTTGCCACCAAGATTTACTCAGATTGGTCCGATGATTTTACTACTGAGCTAGGAATTTCGTATAAAGATGTAACCAATGACAGTATTTCAAACTCTCAGCTTGGTTCAATCGAAGTGTACGTTGACGGTGGCCGCGGAGATTCATTTGAATTTGGCCGCGATATCAATCGACATGAAAATGAAGGTGAAACACAGACGCTTGCTGTTACGTTCGATGCGAGTTATTTACTTGGTGAGCATGAAATTAACTTTGGCGCAGAGTTAAAAGATATGCGCCTTTATAATTTATATGCAAGAAACTCGAGAGGTTCATGGGACTTTGGTAGTTTAGAAGACTTTGCAAACAAAAAACTACATTTAAACCGTGATAACTACCAATTTGACTACTCTAATGCATACACGGGTAATGCAAATGATTTGGCCTACGATGCAACGCGTGAGCAAATAGCGCTTTATGTTGAAGATAAGTTTTACCCTACCGATGATTTAGAGTTAACTGCTGGTGTACGCTATGAGCGTTTGTCTTCGAGCGATAAACCATCACTTAATACTGCATTCCAAAATACCTACGGTTACACAAACCAAGAGAATTTAGACGGTGCTGATATTATTCTACCGCGTGTTGGCTTTAAGTATTACGCAACTGAGTCACTAACCGTTAATGGTGGTATTGGTCGATTCCAAGGTGGCGTTCCAAGTATTTGGTACAACAACCCATTCCAAAACGATGGGATCACATACGTTGCGGCATCACAAAATGCCATCAACGATTACTTCTCTGGGATTGAGCAGGTTGATATTACACAAGTACCTGAGCAAATTGTTAACTCATTACAACAAGGTGCCGGCAGCACAGCTTATACCGACCCTAATTTTGAATTGCCATCAAGTATTCGCGCCCAAATAGGCTTTGAGTATGATTTTGATTCTGCGTTACTAGGTGATGGATTTAAGTGGACTGCAGAGCTTGCTTACCACAGAAAAGAGAACGAAGCTGTTTGGCACAATACTGCTATTTCACCAAAGCTTGATGAGAATGGTGATATCGTTCGTTCAGCAACGGGGCGTATTATATATGACACAATGTACTCTGGTGATCTAAGAGATAATTACGACATCATGATGACTAACGCTGATGAAAGTGCACGTTCAATTATTTTCTCAACAGCGATTGCAAAACAGTGGGACAACGGCCTGTATGTTTCTGCAAGTTACACACACCAAGATGTAGAAGACGTAGCACCTGGTAGTGCATCAACTGCCGATGGTAACTACAAACACGCTACAACACACAGCCGTAACGTAGATCTGGTTAGCCGTGGTCACTATGAAGTTGAACATAACTTAAAAATAAACATTAGCTATCAAACTGAGTTCTTCGATGGCTATGCGTCTAAGTTTAACGTATTCTTCGAACGTCGCTCAGGTAGACCCCTTAACTACACAATGGGTTCATTCCGTAAAGGCGACTTTGGTGATACCAGAGACTTCAACAGTACTTCAGCTTACTTAGCTTACATCCCTACTGGTGCGGATGATGCTAATGTAAACTGGGATGAGTCTGGCCTATCTTGGAGCGAACTTGAAACACTATTAAATAGAGCCGGTATTTCTGAGCGTGGCCAACTGCTAGATCGTAACACAGGGACTCAACCTTGGGTTACAACTATGGACGTCAGCTTTAAGCAAGAGATCCCTGGTTTTGCCGAAGGTCATAAGGGCGAAATATATTTCATGGTTGAAAACTTCGCGAACCTGCTGAACAGCGACTGGGGCATTGAAAAGAAAATTCAATTTGCAGACCAAAAACTGTATGACTTCGGTGGCCTAGATGATGATAACAAGTTAATCATTGACCAACGTTACCAAGGTTCAGATGTTCGTAACTACTCAACAATAGTTAAAGGCTCATCTGCATGGCAGGCTAAAATTGGTATTCGTTACACGTTCTAATATGAATGGGTGTGCTTAAATACACTATTTAAGTGCACTTTTGTAACAATACACTGTATAGAGTATCTAACACGCAAATTAGATAAACTCTCAAGGCCAGCAATTGCTGGCCTTTCTTACTTTACAGCTACGGCCGAGTAAAAAAGAACCCACCTACACCAACTAACTATGCACTAATCAGAAGAGCTTTTAATGGCAATGTAATTCGACAATTTTGAAATAAGTGTCTTCAACTGGTTTTGTTCATCATCTTGCAAGCATGACAGCAGCTCACTCTCCCAATCAAGTGCTTTGGGGGTAATATCTTCATATAAGGCACACCCAGCGTCAGTGACCGTCACTATCGTGGCTCGTTTATCGCTTTCATGTTGTGTTAGCCTGATCAGTGTTTTTTCTTCTAGCTGCTTTATGGCTCTTGATACGGTCGACTTATCCATGTTCGCTAACTCACAGATTTGCTTTGCGGTGCTTCCCATTCCTTGTGTGTTTACAACATGCGCAAGTACTCGCCACTGTGCTTGTGTGAGTCCTCCATGGGTAATATACACGTGAGAAAAGTCCTCACTGACTTTACTTGATAGGGCTACAAGTTGATAAGGCAGAAATTCATTAATATTTAATAATGTCTTATTGTTCACGTATGCCACCTTTTCTCTGTTTACGTACAAAATAATTTACAAAGTTAGTTTTGTGAGATGCTTGATATTACTCTCACGTGAGAGTATCTTACAGGAAAACCTACAGGAGTCGAACGAATGAGTCACGAGTATCAATACTTAACTGGTTTCGGAAACCAGTTTGAGTCAGAAGCCCTGCCGGGCGCATTGCCTATTGGTCAGTTTTCGCCACAAAAAATAAAATACGACCTTTACGCTGAACAATATAATACCACTGCGTTCACAGCCCCCCGTGCTGAGAACCGTCGCAATTGGTTTTATCGTATTCGCCCTTCTGTTGTACAAGGTGACTATCAAGCAATAGATAATGGCTTATTGCGTACCGCCCCAATCACCGAAGTGCCGACTCCTCCGACGATGCTACGTTGGAACCCAATCGATATTCCAAAAGAACAAACAGACTTTGTTGACGGCTTAGTAACGATGGCAGCTAATGGCAGTGCTAACGGCCAAACGGGTATTGGTATTCATGTGTACGTGATAAACAAAACCATGGCAGGCCGATATTTCTACAACGCAGATGGTGAAATGCTGTTCGTACCACAACAAGGCGAATTACTGCTACACACTGAGTGCGGTAAGTTAACCATTAAACCAGGTGAAATCGCCGTGATTCCGCGCGGTATAAAGTTTAGCGTTGAGTTATTAAACGATGAAGCACGTGGCTTTATTTGTGAAAACTATGGCCACCCAATGGTACTGCCTGAGCGCGGCCCTGTAGGTGCGAATGGCTACACCAACGAGCGAGACTTTCAGTACCCAGTTGCTGCTTTTGAAGATAAAGAAGGTGATTTTGAATTAGTCGCTAAGTTTAACGGCAACTTATTCCGCTGTGATATTGGCCACTCGCCATTTGATGTGGTTGCTTGGACAGGAAATAGCGCACCCTATAAATATGATTTATCACGGTTCAATGTTATAAACACCGTGAGCTACGATCACCCTGATCCGTCTATCTTCACTGTGCTCACCTCACCATCGGGCACTGAAGGCGTTGCTAACGTTGATTTTGTGATATTCCCTCCACGTTGGATGGTAGCAGAAAACACTTTCCGCCCACCTTATTATCACCGCAATATTATGAGTGAATTTATGGGCTTAATTGAAGGTGTATATGACGCGAAAGAACATGGCTTTGTGCCCGGTGGTATGAGCTTACATAATTGTATGTCACCTCATGGCCCTGAGGCTGATGTATTTGAAAAGGCCTCAAATGCTGAACTAGCGCCACAGCGCTATGACAATACACTCGCATTTATGTTTGAGTCAAAATACGTAATTTCGCCAACCAAGTATGCCCTTGAAGGCAAAGAACGTCAGCCTAATTATGCGCAATGTTGGAAGAACATTAAAAAGTATTATAAAGGCGAGTAAGCTACATCGAAACTAATACTAAATAGGCACGCTTAATCGTGCCTTTGTCGTAACTAAGGACACTTATGAAACTCTATACTTACTTCCGCTCATCAGCAGCTTACCGAGTGCGTATTGCACTCAATTTAAAAAATATTTCTCATGAACTTGCTTTGGTCAACCTTCTAAAATCTGAACAACAAGCCACACCGTACACTGATAAAAACCCGCACGGCCTGTTACCAGCACTAGAAACAACTGAAGGTGTATTGGCACAATCGCTGGCGATTTTAGAATGGCTAGAAGAAACCCACCCTGATACCCCGCTACTGCCTAGTAATAGTTGGGATAAAGCCCAAGTACGTAGTTTCTGTTATGCCATAGCCTGTGATATACATCCGATTGATAACTTACGTGTATTGAAGTATTTAAGTGGAGAACTTGCAGCTACAGATGAGCAAAAGAACACCTGGTATCGTCATTGGATAATTAAGGGCTTTAGTAGTTTAGAGGCAACGCTTGGCGATCATGATTACTGCTTTGGTGATAAGCCAGGCTTTGCTGATATCTGCCTCGTACCGCAAGTATTTAATGCGATCCGTTTTAAAGTTGATATGAGCCAATACCCAAAAATATCAGCGATTTATGCACGTTGTAATAGCTTGCAAGCATTTATTGATGCAGCGCCAGAGAATCAACCTGACGCGCAATAGTGACTGACACTAAACGTTATTGTAATGCACAGTGCACCTGATCAAGGTGCACAACTAAATCTAACCCTAAATCGGTTAAGTACCCCCCATCAGGGCTATCAATGACCCCTTTATTGTACAATCGCTCAGCCGCATCTTTTAAACTTGGCTCCGCAGATTTATGTAATTTAATGCCTTGATGCATACTATTTCTTGGAAACTTAGCTAATAAAGTCAGCTCAGCCATCATGTTTTGGTCAAAAGCCATTGTGATTCCCTCTTATTTTGTTTTTAATCTTATATTAAAGGTGATTAATCGTTTGTATATTACTCACACAATTAAGATTTTATCTACAATCATAATAAGATTAGACAAATCTCGGAGTTATGCCATGAGAAAATTAACTTTAACCGCCTTTGGAGTAATGCTAATTGCACCACAGCTCCTTGCGCTTGATACCAATCATAAAAAGTCTGTATTTATTGACCAACCAACGGATGTATGTTGGTACCAAGGCCAACAATACAGTGAGGGTTCTCTTATTAAGCAGTTTGATATGTTATTTGCGTGCGCAAAAAAATTACCAAGACAAAACAATAGCCGATTAGTCTGGGTAAAAGCCAATGCATCAGGTGTACCAATAAAACTGGATCCTGAACGCACAATACGCGTAAAATAGTGAATTTGAAATTTAGGACATACCATGACTCAAGAGCAGCCAAAAAATCCACTGCACGGCATTAAGCTAGAAGATATTTTGATAAAGCTTGAGGACCACTTAGGCTGGAAAGCAATGGGTGAGGCTGTTGACATACGTTGTTTTACGCATGATCCAAGTATCAAATCCAGTCTAAAGTTTTTAAGAAAAACCCCTTGGGCACGTGAGAAAGTTGAACAACTTTATTTAGATACTTTTCACAGTTTTGTTTGGCCTTCCATTAAAAAGTGATGACTCATTCAGCAATGCTTTATACGCGTTGCTGATCTTCTCAATAATGTCTTTATCAACCTGTTTATTGCAGGCAAAATATAATTGCGCCCCCTGGTTTTTGAGCGTGAATACTTTTTCAAGTTGTTTAGTGAAAGGATCTGTCTGAGCACGATAATCAAACTGTGTATCACTTAATATCACTAAATCTAGGAGCCCTTTACGCGTTTGTAATAACTCAAACACTCTATCAAAATTAGAAAGCATCACTAGGTGCTGATCCTCAGAAAACCCTCTGGCTTGTAAATATTGATGACTATAATTATTGCGAATAACACCCGTTTTGTACTTTTTAGCATCTCCAAGTACGTTCACTTGTATATTCTCAGATTTAAGGCCATAAAATGATGTTGTAAAGTGTGCAATAGGAAAAACCCATGTAAATAGATGTTCTCGCGTACTAGAACGCCCCATTGAAAAAATGCATGTATTCGGATCTCTCGTAGCGGCAATGTACGAAACTGACCAACGGTTGACCCCTATTTGATAATCAATATTGGCCCGTTTTAATACATCAGTGACTTTCTCAACGCTCGACCCGACTAACTCTCCATTCTTGTAGTACTGAAATAATGGAAATTCCTCCGTTACAACACTTAATGTTGTCGCAAAAACCCTGCTTGAAAACACGCTAAGTAATAGTATAAATCCTATATGCATCAATTGCGCTTCTTTACTTTATCCCATAAAAAATATAGCGTAAAAACGTGTAAATACAATGATAAGACGAAGGGATTGCACTCGTTATAAAATCGAGTTCAGTATATTTGAACAAAAAAGGCGAAGCTAATGCCTCGCCCTCGGATATTAATCAATTAACTCTTATTTATAGCATCAATTAAAAATGCGGAAATTTTAGCACCTTCTCTCAAGGTAGTCTCAGAGCTAGACTGGCCGACCAATGAACTATCTGTAAATGGGGCGATTTCCATCATATCAGCACCGGTAATTGGAAATTCAGCACGTAACGCTGTCAATATTTCTAAAGCTTCATCAGGCGTCATCCCATTACCTTCAGGCGTACCAGTCGCAGATGCAAACTCTTCATCTAACGCATCAATATCAAAACTCACATAGAGTTCATCTACGTTATCGGCTTTCAATTGCGCTATTACCTGCTCAACAATCGCAGATGTACCTTGCTCACGAATTTCATGTGCCCAGTGCTGTTTTACGCCAAATGTTGATTCCCAGTGAGACTTATCTTTGCCGCTAGAACGAATACCAAACTGAATTAAATGGTGTGGTGCTGGCAGGTATTCCAGTACATGTGTGCACCAAGAGCCAAAGCATAAATCAATACCCAAACGTTCTACAAGTAAATCAGTATGCGCATCGAAATGAATAATAGCAGTGCGCTTACCCAGATCACGCTTTGCTTTCAAATACGACTTAGTCAACGGGTAACTAATTGAGTGATCACCGCCGATACCAAATATTCCTTTATCAGGGTGCTGCTGATAAAACCCATCACATACATCTTCAGTAATAGAAAGTGGAGAAACATAGTAATCACTATTAGAGTTTTGATACAACGCCTTTTGACAGTTGCTTATTGTTGCTTCGTTCAAGTATTTGTCATGCAGCAAGTGAGGAATAACCCTCACATCACCCAAGTCAAACGCGCTAACGTGCGGCTGTTGTTCAATCAAAGTCGACCGTAGAAACAATGGGCCCCAGTTTGCTCCACGTAAAATCCCACCACCACAGTCTGATGCAATACCTAAGATTGCCGCTTTATGTTCTGAAGACGAGATATTTTTTAAAGACTCTTTCCAAATTGCATCAACGCCTTCGGTTTGCCCATACAGTTTGGTTCTTAGCGCATCTTTACGCTCTTTGGCTGTGTTAACTGTAAACACGCCATCTCCAGGTGGGCACAAACAATGCTCTAGCTTTTCTTGAAGTTGTTGTTTAGTGGTTGTCATATCGTCCTCCAGATAGGTTATCTTTGCATATTCATGCGAAAAATGCTGAGTAGCGTTTGTGCATAAATTTACTTTCTACGTCGCTTTCTATGATTAAATACATTTCACAACCAATTAATCTTCATTATAAAAATCAAACAGTTGTAAATAATCAAACCTGTATTTTTGAAATTCGAACGTAAGTAGTGATGCCTTGATCGAGAGATATATCATGACAAGAAGGAAAGTCAACCATAGCGAAAATTGAAACAATAGACGCTATGGTTTTATATGCATTGAGGCTGCATAGTTACGTACTACTCATAACCTCGTGCTTTTTTCGTTTTAATAATCGCAATGTACCCATGCCAACTCGCATAACTCAACAGAGGCATGATCACAATAAACCCTGCTGCACCTGTTGCAAAACCAAGTATAACTAGTCCAACAATCAACACACCCCAAACGAACATAGCATGGGCATTTGTTTTCACAGCGTGAATAGAAGATACAACAGCGGTCATAATATCAACACGTCGTTCCATCATGATTTGTGGTGTAAACGCTGATATCGCAAAAACCACCGCCATAAGTACCCCACCAACAATACTGCCAAGCGTCAAAAATGCTGAAAGCTGTTCAAATGTTGGGTCAGGAACATTTGGGTATAAAGCATGGATCAACGCGGCCAGACGCATCCACACTATCATGATTACCATGAGTAATATCGCGAACCCCCACTCTCCAGCTGGGTTTCGAAACATTGATTTTAAACTATGGATTAACGTCGGCTTATGGCCTTTTTCAAGTTCCCAAGCAACATCATACAAACCAGAGGCAAAGGCCGGTCCGATGAGAGCAAACGCCACTGCAGCGGGTAGAATAACCAGGTGCGTACCGGAATAAAAAACTAAGTACATTATCGTGGCTGGTATTATTGTAAAAACTAGGCCATATATCAGGCTGAGCATAGGTGCTCTGGCAATGTCTTTAAACGCAAGCGCTAACCAGTGAAAAGGAGCAAGTGTCTCTACTTTGTTACTTTCGAGACATCGAGCAAATTCAGTGTGTTTATCTAGTGACGGTGATGCAGGCATAACTCTTCCTCATTATTGCATTACTTAAGGTTTAGAAGAACAACTTTAAAGTTGCAAGCTAATAACCTATTCTGAATTAAATATTCGGACATCTGTCCTGTACTTTTTACTCATAAGTATTAAGTATTACGCTTTATATAAAAATAAGGTTTACTATGGACAAGGTATTTCATTTAGGACTCGATAAAACTGCGCTTGAAGGTGCAACTTTAGCAATAGTCCCGGGCGATCCAGAGCGCGCTAAACGCATCGCAGAAAAAATGGAGTCATCTAAATGTCTTGCGCAGACACGTGAGTTTCATGTTTATTCAGCAAAACTAAAAGATAAAACAGTCATTGTTTGTTCAACAGGGATTGGCGGGCCATCAACCTCCATCGCCGTTGAAGAGCTTGCTCAGCTAGGAATAACAACATTTCTACGCATTGGAACTACAGGCGCGATCCAACCCCATATTAATGAAGGCGACCTACTGGTCAGTACCGCATCGGTAAGACTTGACGGTGCCAGCCAGCATTTTGCGCCATTAAGTTACCCTGCCGTGTCTGATTTTCACTGTACACAAGCAATGGTTAACGCCTGTGAGTCTTTAGACGTTAAGCACCATGTGGGTATTACCGCTTCAAGCGACACCTTCTACCCAGGCCAAGAAAGGTACGACACTTATTCTGGTTATGTCTCTAAAGATTTCCAAGGTACCTGTGAGCAATGGCAAAAATTGAATGTCATGAACTATGAAATGGAATCTGCAACCCTCTTTACGATGTGTGCTGCATTAGGACTTAAAGCAGCTTGCGTTGCGGGTGTATTGGTAAATCGTACCCGCCAAGAGATCCCGAACGTAGATCACGGTGAAATTGAGAAAAAAGCAGTCTCGGTGGTAATAAAGGCAGCAGAAAGCCTACTGTAGAAAAACGAATTTGATGCCAGCTTAACCTAAAAAAGGGCCATACCAGCCCTTTTTTGTTATTAAACTTATTTGATTACTCCACCAATACGTGTTGCAAAATACCATCGCAGAAATAGCTTTCTAATACAGCAGCAGCCACCGCTTTTTGATTATGACCAGTTGCAGTTTCCACTAGCGTGATCGATACCACTTCAACACAGTTTAGCGTCAGCCCAGCTAAAGCCAATTGGCTCAATGCACTTTGCATTGGAGATAAACTGGGATTATATGCGGCATTTTCCGCGTAACGGCCGTAAAAACTACCATGAAATACCGTTTTAATTTCAACGGCAGCAGGATTATTTGAGTACGGAGCATAAGCAAGCATAAACTGTCGTGCCAATTGCTGACTAACTTGCTCAGGGAGTGCTATCTCATCGTGACTCTTCGCCGCCAATAAACAAAATTCATTTCCTAAATCTTTTGGACCGAACGAATGAGGTAACAACGTCTTAAGGTCAGTCTCTAGCGTCGGCAGTACAACCTTTAAACTATCAGCATCTGCAATCTCATTCATAAACTGCCTACAATGACCGCACGGTGGCGCCGTAATTGCTATCACAGAGATAGTTTGCGCACCATTGAGCCATGCATTATTAATGGCGGCTTGTTCTGCGTGCACAGTAAGGCTGAGTGCTTGATGTGAAAATTCTAGGTTTGCACCGCAATAAGCGTTTCCAGTGGTTTTATCATACGCAATTGCACCCACATTAAACTGCGAGACGGGCGCCTGAGAGAAAGAAGTAGCAACAGGTAACAATGCCTGAAGTAATGTATCTATATCGCACTGTAACGTGCTGAGTAACGGTGTAAGTACCGAATGAGGAATAAGCCCTTTGGACTGTTTCGCTTGCTCTGTTAAGTTTTTTATTTGAAGCGGAGTTAATACTGCCATTATTTATTCATAGTTAACCAATGGCAGCATAGTTTAAGCAGTAATTAGTTATTACACAACCATTGCTTTGCAGATTTAAAACATTCGAAGTTTTCTGCATCAACATTAAATCGCTTGGCTTTTTGTAAGAACAAATCGTGCATGTAGCCTTCAAACCCCACAACGCGCGCAATACTTATATCCCTCAAGTAGTGAGCTACTTTAGGCATGATATTTACGATATCAATCGCTGCAAAGCGGTGCTCTAGGTCGCTTACATCAACTAAGATTTTAGAGCTGTTATGAGTTTTGGCGTATCCATTCGCTATTTGATAAACATCAACCACATCCTGTGCGCTCGCTGTACCTCTCAGCGTCATCATTACCAATGACGTTGTTTCATCATAGGTAATACTTGTAGAAAGTGTGGACATCAGACCTCAATATACAATAGTTCACATATCTGCTTTAAATAAGCACTATGCTTTAAAAATAGACTACTGGTTTAACCAGAAGGGAATTCTTCTGGAAATGAGAAGCAATGTCAATAAATTTAATATTTAAAAACTAAGCAAAATACAAAAACCAACCCTTTAGGTTGGTTTTTGTGCGATTTGGGAACTAAATGTTAACCTTATTACAACCCAACACCCATTATTCACCTACTAACCCGTATTTCTCATACCCGCCGCAATCCCTGTCATTGTGATCATTAATGCATTATCAATTTCTTCAGTATGATTGGTACGGGAACGGTTTAATAATTCGACTTGTAATACATTCAGTGGATCAGTGTATGGATTCCGTAAAGCTATCGATTCCTTTATCCAAGGCTGTGCTGATAAAAGCGTTGATTTAGGTGCCAAACGCTCCACCAGCTTTTTAACTTCAGCCAGCTCACTGCGCAATTGCTGACCTAACCCACGATACGGCTGAGTCACTAAGCCTTGCTCATAGTGCTCACTAAGCCAGCTATCCGCCTTACAAAATACCATTTCTAACATTTCTAACCGAGTTCTAAAAAATGGCCACTGCTCACTCATTTTAAGTAGCTCATCTTCACCAAACTGCTCTAACGCGCCACACAGGCCTTGCAATGCCCCCAACCACGCTGGCAACATCAACCTATTCTGTGTCCAAGCAAATATCCAAGGGATTGCACGCAGGCTCTCTACACCACCATGTGGGTTTCGCTTTGCTGGCCTTGAGCCTAGTGGTAATTTTGCCAGCTCCACCTCAGGTGTCGCCATTCTGAAATAAGGCACAAATTGAGGGTTTTCACGAACAACCGACCGATAGTGTTGGCATGAATGATTGGAAATCGTCTCCATTACGGCACGCCAATGAGGCTCAGGCTCTGGAGGCGGCAGTAAATTACTTTCAATAATCGCAGAGCTATACAATGCAAAACTTTGTAAAGCCACTTGTGGCAATCCAAATTTAAATCGGATCATTTCCCCCTGCTCTGTAACGCGTAAGCCATTTTTAAGCGAGCCTGGGGGTTGTGAACGAAGTGCCTGAGCAGCTGGTGCGCCACCGCGACCAATCGTACCACCTCGGCCATGGAATAAGATCAGTTCAATTTCTTGGGATTCACATAAACCGATTAGCTTTTCCATTGCACTGTACTGTGCCCAACCTGCTGCCATCATTCCAGCATCTTTTGCCGAATCAGAGTATCCTATCATGACGTACTGAGTACGATTTATTTGTTGCCGATACCAAGAATGACTAAATAATTCAGTCATTACTTGCGAACCATTATTTAAGTCATCCAGAGTTTCAAACAACGGCGCGACTGGTAACTTAAACCCACAACCCGCTTCTTTTAATAACAGCTCTACCGCCAACACATCGGATGCTGAACGCGCCATCGAGATAATATAAATCCCCAATGATTGCGGGTCTTGTTCCGCTATAACGCCAAAAGTGTCTAGCACTTCTTTTACATTGGCCGTTGGTTGCCAATGCTTTGGAATAAGTGGTCTACGAGAGTTTAATTCCGCGAGCAAAAATGCCTGTTTATCCTGCTCACTCCAATCACCATACACGCCAAGACCTAAGTACCCGGTTAATTCACTTAGTACTTCGGTATGACGCTCCGAATCTTGCCTAATATCTAATTTGCACAAGTTCACACCAAAACAGTCCAATCGCCTTAATACATCCAGCAGTAGTCCATCGGCAACCACTTTCATGTCGCAAGCCACTAACGAGCGATATATTTTCTCTAACGGTGTTTTAAGCTGTGTCACTTCACGGAGACTGTCTAGGTATTTACTCGGCTGCTGCTTTATTTTATTTTCAAGGGCGTTAATAGTATGACTTATCTGTGTTTTTAACCCTTTCAGTACATATCGATATGGCTCTGCATCGTTGTTAGCAACTTTGCTTAGCTCATCATTTGCTTGATGCATAGATAGCTCTGCACTGAGCTTATCTAAATCTCTACGATATAAATCTAATGCCATCCAGCGACCGTGATCTAACACGGTCTGTGTCACACTAGCTGTAACGAAAGGGTTCCCATCACGATCACCTCCCATCCAAGATGTGAAGTTGATTGGCGAAAATGAATCGGGTAATTCCAGTGCCAATAAACCCTTCGTGTGAGTATGAAATTGGCGAATAAAGTCAGGCACTGCTTGCCACAAACTATTTTCAATAACAGCAAATCCCCACTTGGCTTCATCAAGAGGGGTAGGCCTTTTTTGACGAATATCATTAGTATGCCAGGCTTGGCAGATCAATTGTTCGATTCTGTTTTTTATGTATTCTTGCTGCTGAATATCTAAACCTTCCAGCTCCAAAGCTGCAAGGCAATCGCTTAACTCAACATGTTTATTAATTATGGTCCGACGAGTAACCTCTGTAGGATGAGCTGTTAAGACTAAGTCCATCTTTAACTTCCCAATGACCTCTGCGGCTTCATTAAGATTTAGAGTATTTTTTTCTATTTTCTTCGCTAATGTAGTTAATGTATTAGTTAATGGTTGAATCACCCCATCAGGCGCGCCAGTTTTTGAAATCGTATGAAATTGGTCAGCAACATTCGCTAAGTTTAAGAAGTGGTTAAATGAACGCGCTACAGGCAGTAACTCTTCATCCTTTAAACCGTGAAGCGTAGCAATAAGCTCAGCCCTGTCTTGCTCATTCCCCCCCCGAGAAGATTTGGCTAATTGCCTTATCTGTTCTACTTTATCCAACATAGCAGGGCCTTGGGCCTGCTTTATCGTTTTTCCAAGTAACTCTCCCAACATGCTTACGTTGGCGCGAAGTGTTTGATATTGTTCAGTCATCATACGTCCTTTGTCTACATTTTGCCCTATTCACTATACAGAGATTAATACTGAATAACAGCGATCTAATACTCGTCTTACTCCGTATTGATACACACGAAAATGACAAAAGGTAGGCAATGAAAATTTTTTATGACGGTCAATGTCCATTATGTGCGAAGGAAATGACAAGCCTGAAAAGCCATGACACCGACCACAAAATTAGCTTTATTGATGTTCACTCAAACTCGTTTGAACAAGACTATCCCAGCATCAATAAACAGCACGCGTTACAAATATTGCATGGGCTAGATAACAATAACAACTTACTTCTCGGTCTAGACGTCACTTACTGTGCTTGGCAAACTGTAAACAAACATAAGTGGTTAATTTTATTTAGAAAGCAGCCCATAAAGTGGTTTGCCGATAAGGCTTATTTATTCTTTGCTAAACACCGAATGAAAATTTCTGGGCTATTAATGCCTAACCAATGTGATAAATCAGGGTGTAAGTTAAAATGACAACACAAAACCATTTTGTCATCGGTGCGTCTGCGGCGATTGCACAAAGTTTTATCGACAGACTGCACCAGCAAGACCCGAGTGCGCATGTCTATTCCATTAGTCAACAAGACATAAAAGTTCATCACCACAATCAAACGCACAGAGTAAGCGAACATAATGAAGGCAGTATTGCTCATACGGTGGACATGCTGAAAGTTCCTTTACAGAATGCCGCCACTATCACCATTTTTAACGGGCAATTACATAACCAAGAATTTACCCCTGAAAAGCGCTTGGAAGATATCTCTGAGGCGTATTTTGACTGGATTTTTAAAGCAAATACCTTAACGCCTATTCTTTGGCTCAAAGCGTTAGCACCGCACTTGAGTAAGATCCGCCACCCATGTGTTGTCACCTGTCTTAGCGCTCGTGTTGCAAGTATCAATGAAAATGAGCTTGGCGGCTGGTATTGTTACCGCGCGTCAAAAGCCGCGCTCAACATGATGTTTAAAACGGCCTCGATTGAATACAAGCGCAGAGCTAAAACAACAAAACTCGTATTATTTCATCCAGGTACCACAGACAGCCCCCTATCAAAGCCTTTTCAAAAAAATGTCCCTCAGGGAAAACTATTTACTCCTGATTTTGTGGCTGAAAGACTATACGATTTAATACAAACACGAGTGATTGATGGCCAGTTAGACTATATTGATTGGCAGGGTCAAACAATAAGTTGGTAAACGATAGATACCAAACACTTTAGAATAACCATATAGAGAGACTTTCATGTATTTTTCGAAAGATGACATTGTTCAGCTAGAGCAACGATATCGAACGCAACTTATTAACTCACTTTCAGGCTTTAAAAGTGCTAACCTCATTGGCACCACCGATAAATCAGGCAATGAAAACCTTGCCATTGTCAGTTCTGTATTTCATTTAGGGGCACATCCACCTTTAATGGGTATGATAATGCGCCCTCACTCAGTGCCTCGCCATACATTAGAAAACATTCTAGAGACCAAGGTCTACACTATAAATCACGTTAGCGAAGATATTTTTATTAGTGCACATCAAACATCAGCAAGATACGATAAATTACACTCAGAGTTTGACGCGGTTAAGCTCAGTCCACAATACCTCAAAGATTTTAAAGCGCCTTTCGTGTTACAAAGTAACGTTAAAATCGGACTGGCATTACGGTCATCTCAAACCCTCGAAATCAACAACACAGAATTAGTCATTGGTGAAGTGGTTGAATTACATGTAGAGGATACCGCCATCAGTCAAGATGGCTTCATTGATATTGAGAGCTTGGGCACTGTAGCGCTATCTGGCCTCGACAGTTATCATCAAACGCAAAAATTGGGTAGGTTAAAATATGCCAAAACATCCGAAACCCCTCAATTTTTAGATCCACTCAATCCAAAACCATTTGATTAAACTAATGCACCAACAGTGTTGACGGCCTTAATAACCGTCCGTCAACATAGCCAAAGAGGCTGAACAGTCATTTTCGTGAAGCTAATTAGCGTGTTAAACATTCAAACTACTCGCCACATCACCATGTTGAATGTATTACCCGCGAGTATGTATTGTATTTCCATATCAGTCATTTACACTGTAGGCACGAGTAGCTTTGGAGCATCACTATGTGGCATCAAAAAATTAAACCCATTATATTAGCCTCTCTACTAGGGTTTGCAGGAAGTTCATCAGCAGGACTTGAAGAAGGCATTGAAGCCGCTAACTCAGGTCAATTTGAGGTAGCACTTAAGGAGTTTCGTTACCTCACAGATATGAATTACGCACCAGGTATTTATCAGCTAGCAAAAATGTACCAGGGTGGATTTGGTGTAACGAAAGACTTAAAAAAAGCCGCCTCACTATTTCGAGACGCCATCAAGCTGGGTAGCGCCGATGCGATGTTCGCACTCGCCGTTATGTACGACGATGGCAAAGGTGTAAAGCAAGATAAAAATAAAGCCATTGACTTATTCGAGCGCGCAGCAAATAAAAACCTTGCCGCTGCACAATTTAACTTAGGCGTCATATACGCAAATGGTGATGGGGTAATACAAAGCTATCATACTGCGATGGACTGGTACGAAAAAGCTGCAGCGAATAACTATTCGCTTGCGCAGTTCAACCTTGCTTTGATGTATTACCAAGGGCTTGGCACTGACAAAAATATTGAAAAATCGTATATCTGGAACCTAATCGCTGAATACAATGGCAATAGTGATGCGAGTAAAAGTCGAGATTTAGACGAACAACAAATGTCACCATCACAAGTTGAGTTAGCTACCGACATAGCGAATGATATTTATAATCGTATCCAACAAGGGACGTATGCCCCTGAGATCCGACCTAAAAAACGCACTTATACATTTTAACTCAATAAGACTATAAGAACAGTAACGCGTTTTTATAGTCTCTACTAAGCGCAATTATCTCATGCAAAACGAAGTGAGTTCACTTCAAAAACAGTGCTTTGAGTGGGTCTAATAGTAACTTCGACTGTTTAAGCAAAAGTGACGTTCTCACCCTCGCAACTTTATCGCTCGCTAAAATACTTTTACCATGACTAAACGTGAGAAAACCTTCTTTGCCATGATATTGACCCATACCAGAGTGGCCAACCCCACCAAATGGGCTGTCTTCAATTGTTACTTGTAAAATTGTTTCATTTATCGCTAATGTCCCGGTACGCAACGACTGACCTACTTTATTTTGCAACGTTTTGCTTTGTGTAAATACATAACTTGCCAAAGGCCTCTGTGACAACTCAATGTACTGAATTGCAGCATCTACACTTTCCATTTCTATAATTGGCAATATCGGGCCAAATATTTCATTTTGCAGTGCCGTCATTTCCTGTGTTGGGTTAATAATTAAATGTAGCCCCATTTTAAACGGCGCTTTTTTATCTAAGAACGTACCATTCTCTTGCTGTACCTCGGGCCAAATCACCCCGCCTTTATCCCGTGCATCATTCAATATTTCATACAAACGTGCATACTGCTTTTCATTAATAATACTGGATAGCTTTTTATCATCTTTGCCGTTAGGGTAATGTGATATGTAAATCTCTTTCAAAGCTTCAATCAATGCTGTTTTATTCTTTTTCGTCACCAATACATAGTCAGGTGCCACACAAATCTGACCTGCATTGGTCAATTTACCTAATAAGATGCTTTTAGCGCAATGCTCAATATTTGCATCATCAGCAACAATCACCGGTGACTTGCCACCGAGTTCTAATGTTACAGGGACTAAATTATTCGCGGCTGATTGCATAACCTTTCGACCAATATCAGTAGCCCCTGTAAAAAATAAATGATCAAACGTCAGGCTTGAAAATTCAGCGGCTATCGTATGGTCCCCTTCCACAACAACACAATGTTCTTTTATATCAGCCAAAAGCATTTTGATTTCTTGATTTACGTGCGGCGTAAACTCACTGAGCTTTAACATCACGCGATTACCCGCACTCAGTGCAGTAAATACTGGTAATAAAGCCAATTGAATAGGAAAATTCCACGGGGCAATGATCCCTACAACACCTTTAGGCACCTGTTGCACCCACGCTTTAGAGGGCCACATCGCGATACCAGAATGACGTTTATCTGGACGTATCCAGTTAGCTAGATGTTTGATCTGATATTTAAGTCCATTAATGGTCGGTAAAATATCACCGATTTGTGAATCAAAATCGGTTCGGCCATTAAAGTCTTTATCGGCAGCAACCACAAATGCTTGTTGTGATTCAACCAAGCGATTCAATAAGTGATTCAATAATTCAAGTCGATCTTCTAAGGAGGGAAAAGGTTGCCCTAAATAAGACGACTTTAATGTTAATAACTGCTGATTAAGATATGAGATATTTTCTGCTTGCACTTGGAGTCAACCGCACTAATAAGGTATATCTCAACTATATCGAAGCCTGAATCGATACGCAAAGCTTAACGTTTGAATAACATCAGTGTCGAACACTGGTACTCTAAAGCTCAGTCGCGTATCGATATTTTGTCACCTAAGTTTAAAAACCAAATAAGTATGACCCCACAGTCATAGTGATCAGTGTGATCAACACGATAGCTAATAGATTCATAGCAAAGCCCGCTTTAATCATTTCCCTGATTTTAATTTCTCCAGAGCCGAATACAATGGCGTTTGGCGGCGTCGCCACAGGCATCATAAACGCGCAACTCGCTGCAATTGCTGCGGGTAAAACCCAGATTAAAGGCGTACCTGTTACTTGCTCAGCAACTGGCCCTAGCAAGGGTAAAAAGCCCGCAGCCGTCGCTGTATTGCTGGTCATTTCAGTCAAAAAGCAAATCAACGCAGCAACAACTAGAACCCCAACGACAATGGGCATCACCGACGCGCCTGCCAATGAGTTCGCAATATATACGGCCAAACCTGATGACTTTATCTGTGCGGCTAGGGTCAAGCCACCACCAAATAGCAATAAAATTCCCCAAGGTAATTGATTCGCAGACTGCCAATCTAATACTCGTTCATCGCTATGCTTTTTGGCTGGCAATATAAATAATAATAAAGCCGCTATCATGGCAATGCCGGTGTCGGTAAGATTCAATCCCGTTATTTGTGCTAAGTAAGGCCTTAAAATCCAACTAGTCGCCGCGAATATAAATACGAATAGAACGTTCTTTTCAGCCAACGTCATGCTACCAAGCTCCGACAGCTGACTTTTAAATAAGGCAGTTAAATTGGTGCTTTCACCTGCATTACCAGAGAGCTTAAACGCAAAGCGCGTTAACCAAACCCAGCACAACACTATCATTAGTAAGCTAAATGGAACGGCAAAAGCCATCCACTGTGCAAAGCCTATTTTTATCTGATAACTTTCCCATAAATATGCCACCATGAGCGCATTAGGTGCAGTGCCAATAATAGTGCCAATTCCGCCTAAACTCGCACTATATGCAATAGCCAATAATAATGCTTTACCATAATTATCATCGCTATTATTGGTGTCTTTTAAAACGTGGATCACAGACAACGCGATAGGCAACATCATTAAAGTCGTTGCAGTGTTATTGATCCACATCGATAGAAAACCGCTTACCAGCATCATAGCTAAAATTTGCAACCTTGGGCTATTACCACTTTTGAGCATGGTATGCAGTGCTATTCGCTTATGTAGATGCCACCTTTCCATCGCGATAGAAATTAAAAAGCCACCCAAGAATAAAAAGATTAACGGATGTGCATATAAACTGGCCGCAGACTTTATATCGTTAATACCAGCCAACGGCACGGCAATAAGGGGTACTAAAGAAGTAGCTGGGATAGGCACAACCTCACTCACCCACCAGATTGCTAACCATAACGCCAATCCAGCGGTACGCCATGCATTCTCTTCCATACCCGTTGGTGCATTCGTCATACATGTTAAAAGGAATAAGCCCGGTCCAAGTAACATTAATAGTAAGTTTAATTTATTTTTATTCTTCGTGTTCACGGTCATCATATCTTAAATAAATTTCTAGAATCGTATCAACTAATTGAGGACAGAGTATGAAGTAGCTAAGTGAATAGCTCAAGTGAGGAATATGATTAGATACCCCATCAGTCACAGAATCACTGATGGGTTATCTTAAGTTTTTATCTTAAGTTTTTATCTTAAGTTTTTATCTTAAGTTTTTATCTTAAGTTTTTATCTTAAGCTTTTAGTTAGCCGATATCTTTAATGCCAACCCGCTGGCATTAGTGTAACCTTTTAGGCCAATAAACCACTGGCCCGCCGTCGGTGCATCAAAAGTACAGGTTTCTTGATTACCATTTTTATAAGGCCTGCAATCGTGAACGGTATCTGATACATCAGTGCTATGCTTCACGTAAAGATCCGCATCTCCAGTCCCACCAGATAACGACACCGTTAAATTCTGATATCCGGCCACTAACGTTTCATTAAAGCGTAACCAGCCACCTCGGGTAACGGACAATCCATTTTCAGTTCGGTCAATGGGTGTGGGGCCTCCTGTTTGTATTTGATAGCGCCCAGTTAAACTCACACCACTTATCGCATTCCAAGCTTCAACCATAACATGATAAGTGCCTACTTGAAGCGGTGTGATAGAGCATGATTCAACACTATTTGAGTTTGTGCTTTTACAGTCATAAGCTTGCAATGTGGGTTTTGCACCAAACTTAACATACAGATCTGCATCGCCAGTCCCCCCTGCCGTGGTAAATTGTAGGTCGCTGCTATTTTCAGGTACTTCTAGCGAGTAAAACAGTTGTTGTTTAGCCACACCATTGATGCCCGTTTTAGCCACTCCGTTTTCTAACACATTATCAACGGGAGGCGGATCAATTGTGCCTGCTGATTTACCTAACTCAGCTAAATAAGTGACGGCAAGTTTAGCAAATTTACTTGCATGGTCAGCATCAAATTCGGTGTCATTAATAGTATGGATCTTACGGTTTATATCTGCCATTCTTGATTCAAATGGCATCGATGCGGCATACCCCTGCTGATACCACGATGCATGATCTGAACACCCATAGCCACATTGGTCAAAACCATACGATACAGTAGGTAAATAAGCATCTATAAGTTGGCCTAAAAACTGATTCTGAGCATTATTTGTATAATCTGTCATCATCACAATATCGTCCGTACTTCCATGGCGCCCCGTCATATCAAACTGAACCATACCGACTACATTTTTACCCTGTGATTTATAAGTCTCAGCAATCGCTTTTGACCCCCGAAGCCCAACTTCTTCAGCGGCAAAGCCCATAATTTTAATCGTACGTTTAGGCTTAAAGTCACTCGCTACAACGGCTCTAAGTGCCTCAGTCAACACAGCGATACCCGATGCATTATCATCCGCACCCGGGGCTCGGCCACCGCTCGCGTTCGCGCTATTAATTGAGTCAAGGTGCCCACCAATCACCACTATTTCATCAGCTTTTTCATTACCGGGGATCGTCACAATCACCGATGACTGAGCCCAGCTATGGGTAAAATATTCTACGCTGATATCAGTACGAGACTGCACAATTTGCTGCCAATGGTTTTTCAACCATTCAGAGGCATCTACGCCGGTTTGTTGAGTGTAATAGCGATTGTGAAACGCAGACATCGTATTGACGGTACTATTTAAGTTACTGACCGTAATTTGACTCAATAAGCTGTTAGCCATATCAGGGTTATCAATACTGTAATTAACCGCAAATGGCTGAATTTCTTCATTATCTACGGCGGCTAATTGTGCTAAATAGGCGTTAGCTTCCATCAATGAGTCGTGTGCGACAAAGCCACCACACCGATGGTAATTATCATGCATAAACTCACTCAATGCATTCGCCTGATCTGCAGCGATATTCAGCATATGAGCATGTTGATGACGACTCGGTTTCGAATGTACTTGCTCACCTCGGAGTGTGTTTTTTAACTGATAATGTTGTGCGGCATCAGCGCCAACCGTTACCCAAATTCGCTCATCTAACATTTCTGATGCAGCTAAACCAAATGGTATCGTGCCAAACAAAAGCGCCAACTTTACATGATGTTTCATAATAGAATTCCATTGTTTTTGAAACAAAAAAGGGAGCGTTATGGCTCCCTGACTTGTTGATGTTGATTAGTTTGCTTTAATGTTTAACGTAACACCACTTGCCGCATTATAACCACGAAGGTCGATATGCCAAGTGCCCGCTTGAGGGTTAGAGATGGTACATGTCTCAGCGTTACCATTTTTATATGGGCGACAGTCATAAGAAGACGTCGTAGACTCGGAGCCGAAGTTTACATAAAGGTCGGCATCACCCGTCCCACCAGAAATACTAATATCTAAAGATGAATAACCTGCAGCTAAGTCTTGCGTGAAGCGCGTCCAACCGTTACGAGACACACTCACACTGCTTTCAGTTCGGTCAATCGGTTGTGTAGAGCCACCCCCTGTAGAATAACTGCCCGTTAAAGAAACATCAGAAATTGCATTCCATGCTTCGACCATGACATAGTAGGCACCCGCTTGCGCACTTGTGATTGCACAGCTTTCTGTGCTGTTTGAATTGGTACTCTTACAATCAGATACTGTTAATGATGGACGAGACCCAAACTTCACATATAAGTCTGCGTCGCCCGAATTACCAGTTGTTTCAAACTTAAGATTAGATGCCCCCGCAGGTACGTTTAGCACGAAAAATTGTTGCGCCTTAGCTGCTCCACTTATACCCGTGCGTGCAACACCATTGCTGATCTCTTCATCTTCAACTGGCGGCTGTGTAGTGCCACATGTGCTGCCAGCGCTTAGGTTTGATATAACACCTACCGCCGCAAGTGCTGCTTTTACATCATCGGGGTTATAATTTAAGTCACATGCAGCATCCATCACACCGTTGCCAGCTAAGTCCCAATTGGTACTCGCCGTCCAGTATTGTTGATTGGCTTTAGCCATGACTTTAAATGCCTTTTGCGTGTCCCATCCTGCAGTCGTCGCTAAATTGTAGAATGCCTTGTTAAAGACCCCCGAACTGTGATGCACATCCATACCAGAGGTGTAACTAGATTGCTGATCAATAGAGCGGCCATCTTGAGTGGGGTTATTCATATAACGAAGCGCCCCATTTCCCTTGAATATTTCTTGGCCTACCAGCCAATCATTTGAGCCTTTCATATAGAATTCAGCCGCTTCACCAGCCATATCAGAGAAAGCTTCATTTAAGCCCCCCGATTTACCACTGTAGATCAGGCCTGAGTTTTGCTCGGTAAAGCCATGACTTACTTCGTGTGCCGATACATCTAAACTAACCAATGGATAGAATGTATTTTGCCCATCTCCAAATGTCATTGCACTGCCATCCCAAAATGCATTTTCATAGTTATTACTATAGTGAACACGCATTTTTAACTGGAAGCTCAGTGGCGCAGTGCCTATCCAGTCGTTATACATATTAAAAACAACATTACCAAAATAATGGGCATCATTTAATGGTGAGAACGCCCCATTAATTTCTTTCACTGTGTTTTCAGGACATGTAAAACTATGAGCAGAGCTGCCGTTTGTGCCATGGTTCAAGTTTATCGTTTTAACATTGGCATTGGTCATAGAGCAGGTGTTACCTGACTGTGCTACATCGAGATGGCCAAAGTCTGTACCGTATACATATTTACCCGTTTTAGCATTACCACCGGGGCCAGTTGCATTTGCATGCTGCAAGTTATCAAAGCTATGGATCATTTCACCAGTATGCGCATCAATAATATGGTAAGGGCGAGAAGGCGTTTTGCCATAAGTAACATAGGTCACCTCATAGGCTAGTCGAGCCATTGAGTGCTCATCCAGATAAATCACTAAACGGGACGATTTGTTATGCTGAGTTAACTGCTCTGATGTTCCTAATTGTATTTTATGTTGCTGCAGAGACTTTTTCTGCGCCACCGCTTGAGATAATGTTGGCTTCACTGTTTTAATGTCACTCGCTACATCATAAACTGCCGCACCATGTGCACGTAAAACCTGTCCATGTTTATCAAATGTTAGGATCGCATGATCGCCAACCACAGGAATACCCTGATAAACCTGCTGATAACGACGCGTCATTTCACCATTTTTCCCTGCGAACTCTTTCACAAGGAGTAAGTCATTTCCTGCCCCAAGCCCCACAACTTGTGTTGCTGTTGCCGATAATAACGTAGCAGCATTAGAAACCAGTATTTTATTCATTGTACCTTGGTTGTTTAAATACTGCTTATTTGCTGCATTAGCTGCTCCCGCGTAGCTTAATGCTAACGCAGTGACTGTCGCTAAAGTGATCTGTGATATTTTCACGTTTACGCTCCAAAATGTTGTTTAGTTTTATCAGCCATCTACTCTGGCTTTTTATAAGTTGAAATTAGCAACAGTTATCCTTGTTGCTTTACCCAGCGTAGCCAGCATAAAAAATAAATAAACCTAAAATTAACATTTAAAACATAATTCATTTACCTTGAAATAAAACTATATACATCAAAAAAGTAGACAATTCCTTGTTAGCACTTAAAGCTCAAACGTAAACCAGCTGTAAAAAAAACAATACAATAGACACTAAAAATTTAGCTCAGAAAAAATACAAAATGCCTTTTTGATATGTTATAACAACTCAAAATAATGAAAAATATAGTATTTCTCTTTAATAAGCATGACTTTCACTAAACTGGTCAATCAAGTCGATTTAATGCTATAAGTGAAAATACAGATAAAACGCAACGAGGCGGCTCTCAAATGGATAATAAAAAATATCAGCTATATCAAATAAGTGTTGTGTTTAGCATGATCTTTGCGCTGGTTGGCTTTTCTTACAACATTTGGCGACTGGAAGCCTCTGAGACAAATAACAATATTCGTGTCGCTTGCTTCGAAACACTTAAAGAGCTATCAGCGTTAGAGCAAATCACCTATGCAGCTTATTACGACCAAGACAAACTTGAAGGTAACCCAAGAAAAGGCTGGGTACGCGTAGGATTAATCAGAGATTTTAGTGCACTTACCACTTCGAGTATTGAAGGCAATACCAAAGAGCTAGAGCAGGTATGGAGTAACAACTGGCAGCTACTCTTTGATGATCAAGAAGCTGTTAATAAAATTGGGGGGAGCATCGATAAGGTGCGAATAGAAATTAAGGCAGTACTGACCACGCTTAACTAAAGGCATACCGCCCATGTGGAGCAACACCCACATAGATACTCAATCAAGTATACGCACCGCATCGCTTAACTTAGATTGCATCATAGAATAAAGCGACTTGGGTCTCGCTTTATCGTTTAACACTGCACGGGTTGACCACTCCAAAGAGCTACTAATCTTAAAGTCATTGATTAACGAGAGCACGTTTTCATGTGTATAACGCTCGTCTCAACGTGTTTATCATGATTAACGGCGCTCAAAATGTATGGTTATATTGCACTCGTATATTACGCCCCTGAGCGGGCACTGTGCCATTTGGCATTCTCGGGTCAAACACGCCATAATTCTTATCAAATAAATTTTGCGCTTTAAAATTAACAGACTGACTGGCTGACATTTGCCACGTAACACTGGCACCAATGATAAAGTAAGCAGATTGCTCAAAATGAGGAGCCACGCTAAGATCTAAAGATTCGACAAAGACCGTATCCCGCCAAATAGCATTTAAGCTATATTGAAGTTCTGATATTTGATGCGTTAACGCCATTGCTCCAAAACGCTTAAAGCTTGCATTGAATGGTTCATCAAACAATTGTGTATAACCCAATTCAAACCAAGTACTAGCAGATAAATTAAAGTTTCCATTTAACTCCATGCCTTGGACACTCGTTTCGAATACATTATCAAAGGTAAAGCGGCCTTGTTGAGCATCAATAGGGACTAGATTGATGAAATCTTCTAGCTCATTATCAAATACAACAACATCGGCTTGCCATGAGTCATATTGTGTGTGCCATACAAGCTCGGTGGTTTTAACATACTCGGACTTCAGGTTTGGATTGCCAATTGTAACGTCATCATTAGAGTTAAGTTCATTGCTAACAGGGGTTCTAAACGATTCCCCATATTGTAGCTTTAATGTATGCCCTTCAAACACATCATAAATCACGGCTAATCTCGGGGACAACTTATTATCTATGTGCTTTACTTCGTCAAAACGCGCACCAATAAATAGGGTGACTTTATCACTTGTTTGATATTTTGCCTGCCCATAAATGGCATATGAATCAAAAGACTGAAGTAAGTCGCTAAAAGCTGCATAATCAACAACGGTAATAACCCCCCCCTGATCAAATGCCTCGCCGACGTAAATATCACCGCGTGAGAAATCAAAATAACTTGTCCTAACTCCAGCTCTTGATTGCTCCTCTTCAGAGTACTCAGCACCAAAGTTAAATACTAAACTTGGGTCAACAGTATAAGAAGCATCAAACTTGAGCGTCGCATCTTTAGTGCCCCAAGACGGCCCAACATAAAAATCTCGATCTAAATCGAGTTGTTCTGCACTTGCTATCAAACCGTTACTGTCTATTTGGTGCTCAACGTACTGTAACTCAGTGGTTACTTTCCACACATCATCACTAAGGAGCTGGTAAGAAAAGTTAAAGGCTAAATTGTCACTTCTATGATTATTTCCTTGCGACCACCCAGCTAAATTTACAAACTCACCAAGCTCTGTTTGATTATGGTGTACGGCAAAATGCCCCTTATCCCACTTAATGCCCACTTCAATAAAATGGGTATCCAAAGGGTCTCGTACATCAAATTCAGAATAATATTCACCTTGGCGCTGCTCCCATGCGACGTTTGCATAGATGTCATAGCGCTCATTCAGTGGCTGAAACATATTCAAGCTAGCTTGAATGTGCCCGTGCTCACCCACAGCAATAGATACTTGATTATGTTCTTTCTTTGTAACGACATTCATCACACCTAAAAATGCATTGCTGCCATATAGTGCGGAACCCGGACCACGAATAAACTCAACACGCTCAATAATTTCAACTGGGATAAATGGCATATAAACAGATGCTTTACCAAACGATGACTCGTTAAGCCTCAAGCCGTTGATCATAACCAACACATTACCACTGTCGAGGTAAACCCCTCTGGCATGCTCTTTAGGAACAGCTCCAACCCAATCTCCTCGCGTGGATTGAAAACCTGGGACAAAGTTCATAAGATCGTAAGCATTACTGACACCTAGGAGTGAAATATGTTGCTCATTAAATACAGTAATACTGGAAGGAACGCTGGCGCGTGTTTCTGCGGTTTTTGTTGCTAAAGAAATGTTAACATCGAGCAACTCTTCAAAAGATAATTCAAACAGCCCCTCTTCGCTATTAGCTTGAGCTACCGACAAAGATGAAACTGAATACCCCAAAAAAAACAACGCTACTCTATTAATCATCACATTCTCTATGTTACTTGAACACTGCGTGCGATATTCTGCGTCACTGCACAGCAGCCAATTCAACTTTAATAATACAAGCGATGGCTAACTGTGCAAGCTTTTAACTGGAGTTTATTGATATTTAAGCGGTTGCTGTAGACTGTTTAGCCTTAAAGTACTTATATAAGCCAATTAATGACGCGGCTATCCAAAAAATTTCAATGACAAAGCTGGCAAGGTTGAAGTTGTAACACAAACTAATGAGTAGCAGTATTGCGCCGGATAAATTCATTACATTGTATGTTAAGCTCTCAGGGCTCGCTTTTCCTAGTTGCAACATAAAAAATGCCCCGACCACTAACCCAGTGCCACTCATACCTATTACATCAAACAATATGTCGATCATGTTTTTTCCATCTGTGCAGTCGATAATATGTCGTATCGACTAAAAAAGTCACCCAAACTGACTGGCCCACTCCATGGGAAGGGTTGTTTTCAATCGTTGAAACAGCACAAAACCGCGCAATCGTAACATTGAGGCCACTGAAAGAAAGGTCAAATGTCCGCTCTATTTAAATGTTACTTTGCCACCAATCATTTTAAGCGCAGGCGTGCCCCTAATTAACGTTTGTCGTGAAAACAACGTATCACATTCAGGGCAATGAGTTTGGTTCTGTGTGAAGTCTTTACTGATCCGTTCAATAAAACACTTTACCAAGGCACCTTTGCCGCCTTTACGATATTTAAACAAGGCAGCTCGACACTTAGCACATGAAATATCAACGGTACGCGTTGGACCTACTTTGTTTGGCTTTGCCATTTAATTACCCTGTCAAACTTAGAACAACAGCGTTAAGTATAAACTGAACAACATGGTAACCACCATTGACTAAAAATAACTTTAATGGCCTTTGTTCAAAAATATAGCTAATACCGAACGCAGCGCTTACAAAACCGACACCTGTTAGCAACCCAAACAATATGGCCTCCAGTAAAGTGGGATCTTGACCTAACAATACCGCCATCGAAATTGCTATAAGCAAAGACAATAGCAATACCAAACCATAAATCATTTTTGGATCGCTATCTTTTAAATCTAAATCGGTTAATCCACACCCTTCCATCCAAACACGCCCAAACAACCAAGGCGAGTACCATATGCCCCCCAACATAAACGAAGAAAGCGCGGCCAACAACACAGCCCAATAATTTAGCTCTAATATTTGCATGGCCAAAATCTCTCACGGTTCATTATTCCAATTTAGTTAATAAATAGACCGTATGCAACCATACAAGTATTCAGGTATTAGGCAATTATCTTTGTGCGGGCTTTTTCTGTAATTTACGTTGCAATGTGCGCCGATGCATATTTAGCTGCCTAGCAGTTTGCGATATATTACCATCGTTATTTTTTAACACTTGTTGAATATGCTCCCACTCTAACCTCTCAGGTGACATAACCGTTTCAGGAAGCTGAGTGTTCGACTTCGTTCCCATCAAGGCTTGCAAAATAACCTGAGTATCCGCAGGTTTAGTTAAATAATTATCAGCCCCCAGTTTTACAGCTTCAACCGCCGTCGCAATACTAGCAAATCCAGTCAATAACACTAAAGTGCTATCGGGGCACAATGCTTTAAGCGGTTCGATAAAGTGTAAACCTGATCGGGTGTTGAGCTTCATATCTAACAAAATGTATTGCGGTAAAAATGACGAGCACACAGCTAATATATCGCGTTCATCGTTTACCACTTTACAATCAAACCCATATTTCCCCATGCGTCGCGATAATGTGTTTGAAAAAGCAATATCATCTTCAATAACAAGTAATTTTTTCATAATTTATATTTTTGTAGGGAGAAACAAATGTGTTTGTGCACCTAAATTAGGATGGTTTTCAATAGTTAAACTCCCATTTAGTCTCTCAAACGTGGCATGGGATAACAACAGCGCAATCCCCATACCATTATCGCTTTGTACTATTTCATGGCCTAATTCACTTAACTGCATTGGGTCAATCCCTTTTCCATGATCAATAATTGTCAGTGACCAGCCCCCCTGATCTGCTTTACTTAATAGGTGTATGGTATTTGCATTGTTCTGTTGATTTGCACGTGCCGCATTATTCAAAATATTTAATAAAGCAGGGAGTAACATCGGGTCTGCGTTCACTCGCAATTTATCTGATTTATCTATTATCTCAATATTTTGATTTGGGTATTGCAAAGCCATGAGAGTTGATAGCTCCTGTAGCACATCAGGTACCAATTTCATTTGCTCTATATAACCTGTTTTTAAACTTTCAGTTTGTGCTCTAAACCCTTCAAGTTGCTGTTTACATTGTTCAAGTGCTATTTCTATATCCTGTATCGCTGGGTGCTCAGGGCAATCTTCAGCCATTTCTTCAAATAATAAGTTTAAATTAGCAATCGGTGTGGCTAACTGGTGTGTAGCTTGAGCCGCCGCGCTGCCCAGCGCCATTATTTGCTCACTCTTTAATTGCTGCTCTCTCGCTTGTGCGAGTTTATGTTCTTTACGCTGAATCTGATTTACTAACGCCATTACAACTGCAACTATCACAATGACACTAAAAACAAAGTTAACCAACATGCCGGTCAAATGCTGATGCATATCCATATGATGGACATGATGGCTCGGCAACGTAAAAAATAAATAGCCATAGCTAGCTAGTGCACACAGCGCAACGATTACGACGTAGTTCTTAGGCACTGTAACGGCAGCGATGACGATGGGTAGCAATAAGAATGAGACAAAGGCGTTGCTTGCGCCACCTAAAAAAGACAATAAAACAGTCAAAAAGAATAAATCGGCCAACAACTGCAATAACATGCCTGATGGAGCGGCTTCACTGGTATTGCGGTAGGCGTAAATACTTAGTAGTTGAAATAGCGATTCAATGCTGATGACAATAACAATAGGGTACAAATTAATATCTTTTTCAAATAAATAAACGCCACTGCACACCATCACTAATTGTAAGACTATGGCGATGGTGCGAAGCAGTAACAAGCGCCCAATTGATGAGGTGGGAGAAAATACCAACATAAAAACTCGAAATAGCCCAACATAATTATTGCTGCACACTCTAACGCTATTTCTATAAATAACAAGTGCCGGCAGAACCTTCACTGTACTACATCAAAGGTTTATTCCTCGTACAATAACTCAAATTCAGGGCATGGCGTACCTTGATGATAAATAAGTTCCCAATGACTGAGTCCATGCTTCCAAATAGACATACGAATAGAGTAATGAAGTTGTGCCTTTGCACTATGCCTATATGCAGCGTGATACGTTAACTGAGCAAGGCCCTCACTTAGCATCTGACCTTTGAAAGATTGATTATAAAACTGCGGTACTTTTTCATTTGGCAGCCTTGACATTACATGTGCTTTATTAAACATCATGCCATTGGCCGATATTTCATGAAAATAAGGGCTAAGAAGCCTATCTAAACTAGATGCTGATTGCCTTATACTGGGTTCCAGTAACACCCTCTCCTGTTCAATTAAGTGTTCGAGTAAAGAATCTGAGATTTTTATCGTCATGATAAATAGCAATAATAATTTGACCATTCGTTATTAAAAGCGTAGTCGAGAGCTAGCCGCATCACAATAGCTGCTGGCGTTGAAATACAATTTTTGCTATAAATGCCAGTTAGGCCAGCTGGTCAGACAAGAATAGAGAGTTTTATGATTTATGCCAAAATTACTGGCTGGGGGAAATGCATCCCACCAGCCACAATTACGAACGACGATATCAGTCAAATCGTAGACACAACTGACGAATGGATAAGCACACGCACAGGTATTAAAGCCCGCCGTGTTAGTCATGTTAGCACCGCTGAATTAGCAACTGTCGCGAGTAAGCATGCTTTAGCGTGCGCCGGTATTGATGGCAAAGATATTGACTTAGTTTTATTAGCAACCTGTACACCTTCAACTATGGTGGCAAATACTGCGTCACTAGTACAAAAAAATATAGGTGCTGAGGGAGCAGCAGCTTGTGATACCAATGCAGCATGCTCTGGTTTTTTATACGCACTACAAAATGCCACTGCACAAATTCAGGCAGGTATGATCAAACGTGCCGTTGTTGTTGCAGCCGAACGGATGACCTGGTACGTAAACTGGGCAAAACGCGACAGCGCCGTATTATTTGGTGATGGTGCAGGTGCCGTTGTACTTGAAGCAAGTGATGAACCTTGTGGTTTATTAAGCACGAAAACAGGCTGTGACAGTGCTGATCGCAAAATTCTACACATAGAAAACTATGGCACAGATTTGAGCAGGTACGAACCTCCGGGGCCGTCTGAATTACTCTTTGAAGGGCGAGAAATATTCAAACGAGCCGTCAAAGGCATGAGCGATGCGTGCGATGACGTGCTAAATCATGCTCAGCTCTCCCTCAGGGACATTGACGTACTTATTCCACACCAAGCAAACTTACGTATAATTCAAGCTATTCAACAACGCTTAGATATCGATGACAGTAAGGTAATGGTCAACATCGATAAATATGGTAATACCTCTGCAGCAACTATCGCGATTGCCCTATGTGAAGCAGTTGAGCAAGGGCTCATAAAACCCAATGATAATATCATGTCCGCCGCATTTGGTGCCGGGCTAACGTGGGCCGCAAGTTATATAAAATGGGGTGAACGTGTTACGCCTATTGGTCTATCCGACGCCGCATTACCCGCAACGGAAAAAACAGGCTTAGAACTCATCGCCGCATCTGTAAAAGCCTGCCAATAAAATTATTCCTTGTCCCCTATTACGATGGTAAAATAGCGATAATTTTATTTATCTAGGGGACTGTTTTGTTCACCCAACATTCTGATATCGCTCAACTAGAACCAAAAGAAATTTGGCAATTTTTCGACCAAATATGTGCAATACCACATCCTTCGAAACATGAAGAAGCATTAGCTCAGTTCATTATAAATTGGGCAACTGATCAAGGTCTGGCTGTTCGCCGAGATCAAACTGGAAACGTATTTATTAAAAAGCCTGCGACTGATGGTATGTCGCACATTACACCGGTTGTATTGCAAGCACATATTGATATGGTGCCACAAAAAAATGATGATACAGTACACGACTTTACTACAGATCCTATTCGCCCTTATATTGACGGTGAGTGGGTAACTGCAACAGGGACAACGCTCGGTGCCGATAATGGCATGGGCATGGCCTCTTGTCTTGCGGTACTCGCGGCTAAAGACATTAAGCACGGCCCCCTGGAAGTATTGTTAACAATCGATGAAGAAGCCGGAATGACCGGCGCATTTGGTTTAGAAGCTGGCTACTTGGAAGGTGAAATCTTACTCAATACTGACTCAGAGCAAGAAGGTGAGATCTATATGGGGTGTGCTGGTGGTGTAGATGCTACCATGACATTACCTATTCAGCGGGTTAGTGAACCCCAAGAGCAAAGTGTATTTAGCTTAACATTAAAGGGCTTAAAAGGTGGCCATTCTGGTGTAGATATTCATACCGGCAGAGCCAATGCTAATAAGCTATTATCACGCTTTTTAAAGAACTACCTAACCGATATTCCTTTTCAGCTGATAAATTTTAAAGGTGGCTCATTACGTAATGCTATCCCCAGAGAAGCATACGCACATATCTCTATCGCATCAGAGCACGAGACGGCATTAGTAACACATATAAATAACTACCTAAACTTAATCTCTGTTGAGCTTGCTTCTATTGAAACAACCATCACATTTGAAGCCACCCCTTCTGTATTAACAGACTACCCAATGACAAAGCAGTCTGCACAGCAAGTACTTGCTCTATTAAATGCATGCCCTAACGGCGTTATCAGAATGAGTGATGACATTGAGGGCGTTGTCGAAACGTCTTTAAATATGGGCGTCATTAATACGTATGACACACACTTTGAAGTACTCTGTCTAGTTCGATCATTAATTGATTCAGGTCGTTCTGATGTTGAAGGGCAGTTACGTTCATTAGCCGAGCTCGCGAACGCTGAAATTGAGTTTTCTGGGACATATCCAGGATGGAAACCTGAGCCAAACTCTAATATTTTGCACATTTTCCGTGATGTATATGAAGGCATATACGGTAAAAAGCCGCATATTATGGTCATACATGCAGGCCTTGAGTGCGGTTTATTTAAAAAGCCTTATCCGAATATGGATATGATCTCTTTTGGCCCAACCATCAAATTCCCACACTCACCAGATGAAAAGGTCAAAATTGACACGGTTGGCTTATATTGGCAGCAAATGAAGGCCATACTAGAAAATATACCAGCAAAATAGTTACAAGACTTCGCCTTTATCATGCTGTGCTAACCTACCATGATAAAGGTGATTTTAGAACGATTGAGCAGTAAATGACTCTTTAGCATACACTTTGAAAAAAATGATCCGAAGAGAACACCTTGAGCAATTTAACTGCTGGTGACAACCCCTCCACGAGGCCGCCTTTTGTAGCTGCTTTGATAACATCGGCCAAAATATCATATTTGTTACCCCGCTCAGTTTCGAGATTAATCATATTCATAGTCCACCGAGAAAACACGCGACAGTTTGCAGGCTCTAAGTAAATAATCTGTGTATGTTCATGCCTATTATCTTGTTCGATACGACGGTATAAACTATTGATAACCGTTACGTCACCTTCTAGCACTTGTAAAAACCAGCCACCGTTATAAAACAGGCTTCCTGTTACACCCAAAGACGCATTATTTCGCTTCGCAACTTCTAGGATTTCTAAAAAATCAATACTTGTGAGTGGTCTGCTGGCTTTGCTAAGGTAAATTAACTGATGCAGTGACATATCCAATTCCCTGATGTAAATTTAACTTAACGTATAGAGAATGAATAATAAATTGGCAAGTTAAATACCCACTCTTTTTAAAAAGTTAGCATGGGGCATTAAAAAAACACAGCCAAATAAGCTGTGTTTTTATAGGTTATTTAAAACTATGGCTATTTAGCTATATCGTTTCTCAAGATATGAGAATGTCGCTCTGAGGCCTAAGCCTTCCCCCCCAGTGGGTCTGCCTGGTAATGGACGAATATTCCACGCCATTACATCAAAGTGAACCCAAGGGGTTTGCGCTGGCTCAACAAACTCTTTTAAATACAACGCCGCAGTGATCGCCCCACCAAAAGGGGTCGAACCGCAGTTGGAAATATCCGCAACATCACTTTTGAACAGCCCTTTATATTGGTCAAACAACGGAAGCTGCCACACAGGGTCTTGGTTCAACATCCCTTGCTCAATTAAGCCATTAGCAACGTCTTGATTGGTACTAAAGAATCCAGGTAGCTCTGTACCCAAGGCAATTCGACATGCGCCAGTCAAAGTCGCAAAATCAAGCAGCAGATCTGGTTTTTCTGTTTGTGCTTCAGCGAGTGCATCACACAAAATCAACCGCCCTTCTGCATCTGTATTGTCAATTTCAACAGTGAGGCCTTTACGGGTTTTGATCACATCACCAGGTCTAAATGCATTACGTGACACGGCATTCTCAACCGCTGGTACAATTACCCGCAACCTCACAGGAAGTTTTGCAGCCATGATCATTTGCGCTAAACCAAGAACATGAGCTGCACCGCCCATGTCTTTTTTCATATTTCGCATACCAGCTGCAGGTTTAAGGTCTAACCCGCCTGAATCAAAGCACACTCCTTTACCTACCAGTGTTAATTTAGGGAAAGAATCATCACCCCATACTAAATTAAGCAGTCTCGGTTTATTATCACTGGCACGACCAACCATATGTACTGTTGGGTAGTTGTGTTCTAGTAACTCATCTCCTACTAGCTCATCAAACTGACCTTCAAATCGCTCGGCTAATTCTCGCATTATTTCAGCTAAATGCTGCGGCATCATATCTGCCGCGGGCGTATTAACCAGATCGCGCACTAAATAAATTGATTCAGCTTGCTGGACTACTTTACGGCACGTTGATTCATCGCTGATAGCTAAAACAGCTTCTACTGCGGGTAATGATTTATAGGCCGAAAATTGATAAGCACCCAGTATAAAGCTCAATGCTTGCTGGCTAACAAATTGGTGGCTTCCTTGAATCTGATACTGGCCTTTCGGTAATTGTTTTGCCAAATCACCTGCTAACCACATGTCATCTAATGTATCAACTGTACATAAAACTAGCAGCAATTCACAGCTATCTTGTGCCGCGACAATAAATACAGGTGATGATTGGCTTCGGCATGCCTTGATGGCATTAGCAACGTAAGGTGCTTGCTCGTCTAGCCATGAATCTAAGTGAGCTTTCTCAACGAAATGTAGTGGTGTCCCTTGATCAGAGTGGATCAGTAGTCCGCGCATAATACTCTCTATCTAGTAAATTCTAGATTTAGAATACCAAGTTACGTCTTCAAGGTCACTTATTTACGGTTGTGATTTGACTTGTTATTTATAGAGAAAGAGCTAGGCAATACGTCAACGCCAACCCATTGTCCTAGTTTTACGATTAATGGGATTGTAATTGGTGCGAATGGCAAAAGTGCAAACACACCAAGCCCAAGTCCTTTACAAATGTCAACCAACTGCTTATTGGCCACTTTTAATTCGGCCTTTTCTCCTTCTCCCATTGTGTAGCGTTTATAAATACTCAACATCTCTTTTGTTTCTTGCTTTTCTTGCGCTAAGGCAACTTTTAACGCAAGCATAGAGCGTCTTAAGCGCACTTGTTGTTTTCGCTTAGAGATTTTGGCCACTCGTAACGGAGCCTTATGAACGACTTTGATCAGGCGCATTGTCACCTAGTGCTTAGTATGTATATTGAGAACAGTGTAGCAAAATAAATGAGTATGTTACTATGCGATTTTAGTCTTTATTGTTGTTAAGTATATGCCCCTGTCAAATCATGAAAATATCATTCATATTCCACCTGAGCCAAAAAAACCTGAGTCAGACGATTGTTGCGGCGGCGGGAGTTGCAGCCCCTGTGTTTGGGATACCTATCGACAAGCACGTAAAATATGGTTGAAAACCGTAGCTGAAGCCTCTGAATAATAAATATCGCGATTTTAGTACCACCTGTTCCCGATTAAAAACCCGCCCAAAAGCTCAAAAAACAGCCAAAAACCCCTATTTATTACAAAAACTTATCAAATAGTTTGCCTTTGGTAAAAACGCTGCTAAGTTTGGAATAATGCAAATTATGTTTGCATCTTAAGTTAATGATATGTATATATTCAAAAGCGCAAATAATAATACTGAGCGCTATTTAACTTATGACAACAATAGATCAACTGGGGAAACAGGATGAAATTACAAATAAATAAGGTGAGTCGTGCTATCACGTACGCGCTTGCTTCAACAGCCTCAATGGGGATGTTAACTACATCGGCGTTTGCCGCTGATGAAGATGAAGCAAAAAAAAAGAATATTGAAAAGATCGCGGTAGTTGGTTCTCGTGCCGCGCCTAGGTCAGTTGGTGATTCACCAGTACCAATAGATATAATCGGCGGTGATGAGTTATCAAAGGGCGGTGGCGATGATATGCTGGAGCTTCTTAAAGGCTCTGTACCATCTCTTAATGTACACCAAAACCCGATTAGTGATGCTGCATCACTTGTTCGTCCCGCAAACCTTCGAGGACTTCCCGCAGATAGCACATTAATTTTATTAAATGGTAAGCGTCGTCACCGTTCGTCTGTTATCGCGTTTTTAGGCGGTGGTATTAACGATGGTGCACAAGGCCCCGATATTTCAACCATTCCAAGCATTGCTTTGAAGCAAGTGGAAGTACTTCGCGATGGTGCTGCTGCACAGTATGGTTCTGACGCAATAGCAGGTGTTATCAACTTTGTTTTAAAAGATGCCGATGAAGGCGGCAGCTTTTCAGTCAAAAAAGGTCAGTTCTTTGAAGGTGATGGCGACACAACAACCTACGAAGGTAATGTAGGCTTACCATTTTCAGATAACGGTTTCGCTAATTTAAGCTTTCAATATAAAGAAGCCGATGCGACAAGCCGCAGCGTGCAACGACCTGACGCACAAGCATTTAGCGATGCAGGGTTAGAAGGCGTTAGGAACCCAGCGCAAGTGTGGGGTGCACCAGAAATCAACGATGATATTTCATTATTTGGTAATGTTGGTTTAGAACTGTCTAATAACGACGAATTTTATATGTTTGGTAACTACTCCGAGCGTGACGTTAAAGGGGGGTTCTATTATCGTAACCCAACCACACGACCAGGCGTATATGGCGGCGTAATTAGAAATGTGAATGGGACGCCAACTCGCCGCGATCCGAATGACGCGGAACAACAAAAACTATGGGACGCAGCTAACCCGACAGTATTAGTCGGCTCACTTGATGGCTACGATCAGCAATTAAACTGCCCTGTTGTCGAAATCGGCACGAATGGTTTACCGGATCAAGCTGCACTTGATTCACTGACTGCTGCAAATTGTTTTGCATTTAACCAGGTACTTCCTGCAGGCTTTACACCATTCTTTGGTGGCAACATCACCGATACGTCTTTCACCGTAGGTACCAAAGGTGAGATTGATGAAGGTTATTTTGAAGGCGCTTACTTTGATGTCAGTGGTTCGGTAGGTCGTAATGAATCACGGTATTTCATCACTAATACCGTAAATGCATCGCTTGGCCCTGATAGCCCACAAGATTTTAGTCCGGGTAAATACATTCAATTAGAGAAGAACTTTAACGCCGACATATCAAAAGGCTATGACTTTGATTTAGCCTATGATGTTAACGTTGCCGCGGGTTTTGAGTGGCATGAAGAGTCATTCGAAGTAATTGCCGGTGATGAAGCATCATTTATTCCAGGTCCGCTTACTCAACAAGGCTTTGGTATAGGTTCAAATGGCTTCCCAGGCTTTCAACCATCAGCGGCTGGTGTATTCACACGCCGTAACTATGGTGCCTACATTGACGTTGAAACGCCATTTACAGATGAGCTGTTAATGGGTTGGGCATTACGCTACGAAGACTATGACTCATTTGGCTCTACCACAAACTATAAAGTAACTGCTCAGTATCAAGCAACTGATGACTTGTCGTTCCGAGGGTCAATCAGCACTGGTTTCAGAGCGCCAACAGTAGGCCAAGCAAACGTCAGTAATGTGCAAACAAATTTAAGTAGCGGTGTACTAGTTGATTCAGCACTTCTACCTCCTACAAACCCGATTGCACAACAACTTGGTGGTACAGAGCTACAACCTGAAGAGTCTGAAAGTTATACATTGGGTGCAGTTTATCAGTCAGGTGATTTATTCTTAACTATTGATTACTACAACATCGAAGTAACGGACCGTATTAGTCAGTCAGAGAAAATTGCATTGTCGCAAGCTGATAAAGATGCACTTACAGCGGCTGGTGTTCCTAACGTTGATGGCCTAGCGCAAGTCAGCTTCTTTACAAATGATTTTGATACCACTACGCAAGGTGTAGACGTTGTTGCTAACTACTCTATGGACTTACTAGATGGGTATTCGACTTTCGCATTTGCTTACAACTGGAATGAAACAACGGTTGATAAGTTTTCTGCCATCACCGGTGATTTTAAAGTTAAGCGCTTAGAAGAAGACTTACCTAAACATCGCTCATCATTTACTTGGTCTTCACAATGGGAGACAATTTCATCATTTGTACGTGCTAATTACTTTGGTGAGTACCAAGGCGTACACGTTGACTTTGATGCTACTGCAAAAACAGCGGATGCATCTGTCACCATTGATGCAGAGGTAACCTACTTCGCCACAGACTCGATTAGTATCAGCGTAGGTGCAAATAACCTATTTGATCAAGAACCTGAGAAGCTTGATTTTGTTGGCGCAACGGGTATTCCGAATAACAACTGGGGTGGTAAATATTATGAAACATCACCTTATGGAATTAATGGTGGTTTTTACTACGTAAAAGCAACATACACGTTTTAATATACTGTAACCCAGCAGTAAAGGCGAAATGGCATTGGCTATTTCGCCTTTTTATTTTTATTATCTAATCATGGATTATATCGTCGTAAAAACCATATGCTATTACTAACAAGAGCCAACGAATTATTGGCCGATAATAAATTACGCGAAGCCGAGTTTATGTTTAAGGCTGTGTTAAAAGAAAACAATAAAAATGGCCCTGCACTGTTTGGCCTTGGCCGGATCTGTATGCGCCTCGAAGAATATGACAGTGCTATTTATTACTTAAAAAGAGCCTGTGAATATTTACCAAAAATGCTCGATCCATTGTTTGCGCTTGCCGATGCATTTATTGAAGCAGGCTCCCCAGTCGATGCTAAAACGGTATTAGAATACACATTAACCGTTGCCAGACACAACGCGCAAGCACATTACGAGTTGGGCCAGTTCTATTTAGATCATGGTTTTATTGACAACGCCAAACGTACTTTTGAAAAAGGCATTACTTGCCCAAAAGGTGCCGTAACTGCATTCATGCTCTATGAATTAGTACAACTTGCACCAAAAGCTGACTTAGAAGGTTATCTAACGCCACTACATGAGCTGCTGAATGAATATGACAACAAACGGCTAAAGGTGGTCGTGTATTATGCGCTTGCAAAATGCTGCCATCGTTTAGTCGACTATAATCAAGCGTTTGACTACTTTAAGCTAGCCAATAGCACACAACTGGACTATTGTGACTTTCGAACTGAATATATGCAGCCATTTTTCTCAAGCATTAAAACACACTGCAATACTGAGTTTTTTAATACACCACTAGACAAAGTTAATACCACATTTATACCTACATTTATTGTTGGGCTACCGCGTACTGGCTCTACCTTGCTCGAGCAAATGCTCATTCAGCATACAAATATTGGTAGCATGGGCGAAAGTACAGTCATTAGTGACAAGCTAGTGCCCTTTTTAACCCATCGCTCTGAGTCACCATTCCCTGACTGTTTACAAAACCTAACCACGTCCGTGCTCGACCATTGTCGTTCGTTATATATCGACGAAGTTAAAAAGCTTCGAGTAGGCGAGCAAGTAGTGATAAACAAGCTACCGGCAAACTTTCAAAATATAGGGTTAATATATAAATTATTCCCTGATGCACGTGTTATACATCTAACACGCAGCTTTAACGCCACTGCATGGTCAGTTTTCAGTAATCACTTTGCCGAGAATGAACCCTATTTTTGTTCACTTACTGAGTTCCAGTCGTATGCACACTTCCATGACGATATCATGTCGCATTTCAAAACAAAGATACCCCGCAATATATACAGCCTAAGTTACGAAGATTTACTAGATGAACCAGCACTTGAGATCCGTAAAGTCTTAAACTTCATGTACCAAGAGTTTCAACCTGAATGTTTAGAGTTTCATAAGGCACGCCACAAAGTAAATACATTAAGCAAGGCACAAGTCAGGCAACCACTTAATCAGGCACCACGCTCTAATTGGCGCAATTACGAAAAGCTTATGTCAACAATTCTTCCGGCTGATCATACATCTCAAACCACGACAACAGATCCTTAAACTGATCATGACAAGCATATTTATGCGTTAACATGTCAATATGGCCATAATCATGTTTATGGCCATATTGACGCCCATATATAGACAGTTTTTGCACGCCACACCCAGATTCATCAATAAACCTTTGAATATCGATAGGCTGTGCCAATGCTTTGTCACTAACCCCTGCAACATGTAGTGTCGGCGGCAGCACTTTATTTATTAGCTTCTGTGCATAATCAAACCCATCATCACTGTCTACCCAAGGCGCTCTTTTAGCCCATTGCGCACTTTGTCTATGAGATTTTTTTGTCTCATTGTCACTCCCCCATTTCAGTGACTTTGCAGGTAAATAACCATGTTTTTTTGTGTATAAATGAGCAATTCCGAACCAAAGCAAGTTGGCCTGAAAATACTTACTAATATGATGATTATACAAACTGCGCTTAGACCCGAAATACACGCATGACGCCACTTTACTTATCGTGTCAGGAAAACGAGCAAAATAACTGTTCATAAGCACGCCACCCCAAGAGTGTGCTATCCAGTATTTGGGGAAATCTCCGTGATGTTGCTCAATAAAATTCAACATTGCTGGCAAGTCTTCTAGAATTGACTCACTTTGACCATAGTCTGAGTGTGCCGATATGGCAGGTAAGCTTTCCCCGCGCCCTCTTAAATCTGCTACGTAGCAGTGAAAGCCGTGAGAGGCTAAAAATGGCGCAAGTCCTTTATTTTTTACTGAATAGAAAATCTTGCCATTTTCAACTGCACCATGCATGAAAAATACACTTGGACCTTTCGCGCCTTCTTGATAAATATGACGTAAATGTAATGTTTGATTGTCGTTTAATTGAGTATGCAGAGAGCTTTGTTTTATCATTATTCATTCATTGTTATAATTGACACCCACCTCATCGTACCAGTTGTTTTTTATTCCAGCAACAGCATGCTAACGCCAACATTAATTCAATACTAGGCGAGCCACCTATGATTTCGCTATAATGGCATCAACATTCCAAGTCAGAACTTTTATGCACTCACGAAACAAACATAAGCAAGGCTATCACTTTGAATCCTTAGTCTCGGCATTACCTGCCCTATCAAAATATACAACAGTGACGCCTAGGGGTGACACCAGTATTGATTTTACCAATAAAGCGGCAGTAAAGGCGTTAAATAAAGCTTTACTTAAACATCATTATAATATTGAACACTGGGACATTGCAGATGAGTTTCTTTGCCCACCTGTACCTGGTCGTGCTGACTATATTCATGGCATTGCTGACTTATTGGCCAATGATATGGATATTAAACATAAAAATATCAAAGGGCTCGACATTGGTACTGGCGCCAATGTCATATACCCTTTATTGGGTTGCTCTGAGTACAACTGGCACTTTATTGGATCAGACATTAATTTAAAAGCTGTGAAAAGTGCACAAACCATTTGCTCAGCTAACAAACTAAATGTTGAAGTACGCCATCAAACCAACCCTCACTTCATTTTTGAAAATATACTATCTTCAGCTGATGTACTCAGCTTTAGCATGTGTAATCCTCCGTTTCATAGTAGTGAGCAAGCTGCACAAACAGGCACCGCACGAAAGTGGAAAAACCTCAAAAAAGCACCACCTAAATCACTAAACTTTGGCGGTCACGCCCCCGAACTTTGGTGTGAAGGCGGAGAGTTACGCTTCATAAAAACAATGATCCGTGAAAGTAAATTATACTCACAACAATGCGGCTGGTTTACCTCCTTGGTATCAAATAAAGACAATTTACAGCCCCTCAAAAAAGCACTTAAAACAGTACAACCTATTGAAATAAAAGTTATAAAAATGGCACAAGGGCAGAAGCAAAGCCGATTTTTAGCATGGTCTTTCATGACCCAAGCGCAACGCCGAACATTACATAATTAATGAGAGCGACAGTACACCTTCCCGTGCTGATATACTAGTGGCCTTTTATTCATTAACTTATGAATATAAGGCCGAATAATTAGCTATCAATTTTCCCAAAATGGAAATATAACGGTGAAAGTGCTGCCAAAGTCCACTTTGCTCTCAACGTGAATATTTCCGTTATGGCTTTTCACAATCGAGTTGGCAATAGTTAAACCAAGCCCTGTCGCTGAGCCTATGGGCTTAGAGGTATAAAATGGATCAAATATTTGATGGATGCTGTCAGCAGGAATTCCACAGCCCCTATCTATGATAGCTATCTCCAAACACCGCTCTTTACGTTTTGCAGAAATTTCAACTCGGTGATTAATGCTGCACTGTGATTCGAGGGCATTTTTTACGATACAGCTCAATGCTTGGCTTAACAAATCAGGGGCTGCATTGAAAGCATCGTCACACTCAATGTGCATTCTAAATGATGCTGATAACTCAATGTTTAGTTCCCCAAGCACGGTATTTAATACCTCTTCAATATAATTGCCAGAGGTAACTTGCTGGCTTGAATTAGTAAAGACATTGAGATCTTTAACTATATTCGCGATCCGAGTTAACCCCTGCTTAGTTTCATTCACTAAATCTTGGCTTTCAGTTTCTATCCAGAGTAAATCAAACTGCCACTCTATTTCACTGACAAGCTTGGTGAGTTCTTGATGCTCTTGTGTAACCAAACGCAACTGCGACCAAGCGCTATTTAATTTATCAAAGTGTTCAGAAATAAATTCATTATTACTACTAATAGCACTTAACGGATTGTTAATTTCATGCGCTATCCCTGCTGCTAACTGTCCGACTGATGCTAGCTTTTCTTGCTGGACCAATACCTGTTGCTGCGCATCTATTTTCTGTTGTGCGACCAAAAGTGCGGTATTACGTTGCTCTAACTCATTGGTCCGTATAGCAACACATTCTTCCAGCTCTTCATTAAATGAAGCTAGTTTTTCTGCCATGTTTGCTAATTTAACTAAATGTTCGTATGAGCGTAACGACGCGGTAATCACGGTATACAAACGCTCTTTCGTTAACTCTGTTTTGGTTTTATAATCATTAATATCATACTTGAGCATCAGCTCATGCTCTGGAATTGAGCCCGGCTGACCCGTTCTAAGTACGATTCTGACAGTCTCGTTACACAAGTTTTGTCTAATTTCTTGAGCGCATTCTAATCCAGCTTCATTTGTTTCCATAATGACATCAAGTAATACTAATGCGATATCTGGGCAGTCTTGCAATATGGTAAGCGCTTCAACTTTACTATAAGCGTGTAATAACTTTAGAGCGCGTTGCTCAAATTGATAACTTCTTAAAACCAAAGTAGACAACTGATGAACTGACTCATCATCATCAACAATTAAAATTAGCCATGGTTCTAAATCATTATCGTTTGCTGAATGCGATTTATGTGGGGTAGGCTCACTGCTGAACAAAGCCAGTGGTTCATTTTGATTATTCATAAAAGCCCAACGAGTTTTACCCCTAAGCTTGGGCTTAATAACACTATTTTTCAAGTTTTAAACTTGATTTAACGCCTCCTTATAATGCATGCGGCACACTGACACATATCGGTCATTACCGCCTATTTCAACTTGTGCCCCATCAGCTATGGCTTTTCCATATTCATCCGTCCGTAACACGCGGTTAGCTTTTCTACCACAGTGGCAGATAGTTTTTAACTCAATTAATTTATCAGCCCACGCCAACAGGTACTGTGACCCCTCGAATAGCTCACCTCTAAAGTCTGTTCTTAGTCCATAGCACAATGCGGGGATCCCTAAATTGTCCACTACATCGGTTAACTCATCAACCTGCTGCTTAGTTAAAAACTGACATTCATCAACCAAAATACAATCTAGCTTTGCCTGTTCATGATTATTTTTTATCAGCGTATGTAAGTCAGTATCACTGGCATAAATATGAGCATCAGCTTGTAAGCCGATTCTAGAGGCAACTTTACCGACTTGTTCTCGATTATCGATTGCGGCGGTTAATATGAAAGGGTTCATACCACGTTCTCGATAATTAAACGCAGATTGTAACAAGGTAGTCGATTTACCAGCGTTCATAGCTGAATAATAAAAATAGAGTTGAGCCATACCAAACCGTTATCAAATATAGAAATTGGCTGTAGTCTACCCAACCTCTGTAAAATTTTCTACGGTGTATTTATTCCAATGCACCATCATCCATTTCTAGGTATTCTAAATAAAACTCAGCAACAGGCATCGTGGCTAGTAACGACCAAAGCGCTTCAATTTCAGGCCTATTATCGGCAAAAAATGCTTTTGAAAAAGTTAAAAAGCCATAACTCATATCAAACGGCGGGTAAACTGATACAAGCTCATGTGAATAAGGGTACGCACGTACTTTTTCGCCATTAATCAAACACAACCCAATCGTACCATCAACTACATCTTTCATAACTAAATCATAAGACTGGGCTTGAGAACTGGTATTTACTATCGCGAATCGCTTCGCATCTAAACTCGAGGCTGCTGAATACCCCGTAGGAATCGCTAACGTGAATGTCTTATCTTTTTGCATCATATGTTGATAAAAAAGCGGCTTTCCCACCAAACAGCGACCAAACCGACTAATTGCCATAGCTGGATTAATAGTTGCGTCGGCTTTCATTGGGTACTGCATAAACTGTGTTCGCCCCAATCTATAGCTGGCTATCACTGCATGTACTTTATTCTTTTTCAATTCATGCAAACAGCGTTGCCACGGCTTACGTACATATTTAATGCTAATTTCCGGCAACTGTGAGTCCACTTGCCGTAAAATTTCAATCGCAGCACCAGGATTTTTTATTGGAATGCCTTGCCCATTTCCCATATAGGCCGGAGACAACTCTTTGTCTTCATAACAAAATGTCATCTCAACACCAAAACACACCGATGAGCTCACAGTAATAACTGCGTAAACCAGACTACGTAATAACAAAATCATATCCATAACATCATTCGCTCATTACAGTATACTCAAGTAAATCAACTTTGCTCTACTGCCCTATGGGTTAATCACTAAATTAAAGTGTACTCCACAGTTGAAATGTAAGATAACTCCTAAAAGGTGCACATTTATCTGTATCTATATTCCCAAACGATGTAAACGCTTTTTTAACACCCAAATCCCCCGCTAGATAAATATCGGGATTGCTTTGACCTCGCATTTTGGCATAGTCAACCGTCCAAGGGCCAATGCCCTTTATTGTAAGCCAAGTATCTAGATTGTCATTGTCTGGATGTTGCACATAATACTGCGCTAAACTCTGAAGCGCCTTTTTTCGAGCGCCCGGCATTTTGAAAAAATCAAAGTCACAAAATTGCAGTGATTCCGCGTCTGGAAATAATGCCTCTGCATAATCACTTTTTCCACCTTTATGCTCTACAAGCTTACACAATAAATTTTTAGCGGCTTTAACGCTGACTTGTTGACCCAAAACGGCCCTTATTCCTGCTTCAAAAGGGTCCCAAATGCCAGGTAATCGTAACCCTTTTACCAGTGCTGTATCCGCTGGTAAGCTCTGCGTCAGATGATGATTAATAAAGTCAGGATCCGCATCTAAATCTAGAACCCGACGAATATTAGCGACGATAAGGTGCAACCCTCTAATATCACTGATGTTAATTTCAACCTTAAAATTATGGCATGTTTCATCAAAGTGCGCGGTAAATGAACCACTATAACCCAACAAGGAGAATGTTCTGCCATAGCTTAGCTCAGTAAGCCACTCGATAGGCTCAATCAACCGTACACTTAAAAATTTATGTAATGCTGCCCAATTATAGGGGGGTCTAAATGCCATAGATAAGGTTATTGGCGTATCAGATATATGACGCTCTTTGCGAAACTGGCTCGGACTCAATAAGAATAACTTAGCAAAGGCATCATTAAATCGACGTAAAGAGTTAAAACCACTGGCAAAGGCTACTTGTGATACGGGTAAGTGGGTTTGTTGCAGCAATTGTTTTGCTAAGTCACACTGCTTGTATAATCCGTATTGCTTGGGGCTTGTTCCATAATACTTTTTAAATAGCGTATTTAAATAGCGCTGTGAGATCCCAAGTCTATCAGCTAGTCTCTTAACAGAAATACCACTCAATACTCCTTCGTCAATGAGTTTTTTCGCTCTGACCGCGGTTGTCTCAACACCTAACCATGCATAGCTGCCCGGTGCAGAGTCAGGCCTGCATCGTATACATGGTCTAAAACCAGCTTCAGCAGCATGATATGCATGTTCATAATAAGCCACATTTTTTTCGTGTGCAGTAGGAGCTGGGCAAATAGGCCGACAATAAATACCGGTACTTTTGACAGCGACAAAAAACAACCCATCAAAACGATGGTCTCGACTTTTTCGTGCTTGTTGACATACTTCAGGAGAATACATAAACCACTCATCACAATAACGATATTTCATATAATAACGTATAACACTATGATGAGTGGCCGAAACTAGAACTGAATATATAAACTCAGCACCATATAAACATTACTAGCTGCTTAACGCAGCTAAAAAACGACGCTCTACGTCTTGCCAATTAATAACATTGTAAAATGCAGCAATGTATTCAGGGCGGCGGTTTTGATATTTTAAATAATAAGCGTGCTCCCATACATCTAAACCAAGAATCGGCGTATGTTGATCCATGAACGGACTATCTTGGTTTAAACTGCTTGTAACTTGCAATTGCTGGTTTTCATCAACAACAAGCCATGCCCACCCACTGCCGAAGCGGCTTACGGCAGCTGCCGTAAATAGCGCTTTAAATTCATCAAAGCTACCAAACGTTTCGTCAATTGCAGTCGCTAGCTTACCGGCCTGTAATGTCCCCCCTGTTGGGCTCATCACTTGCCAAAATAAGCTATGGTTATTATGGCCGCCAACATGTTCTTGTACTGCTTTTTGTAGTGACTCTGGCAATGTTTTAATGTTGTTTAACAACCATTGCGTTGGCTTATCGGAAAATTCAGACCCTTCAAGGGCTGCATTAGCTTTGTTTATATATGTTTGGTGATGCAATGTATGGTGAATTTCCATCGTTTTTGCATCAATATGTGGCTCTAATGCATCGTAAGCGTAAGGCAGTGCCGGTAGAGTAAAAGCCATGTTTATTCCTCGTTTTTTGTACTAATGTAATGTAACCGATCGTTCAATATGTATGTTAATGCTACTATTAACTTGTACGATCAGTTCTGGAAAATGGGGGTGATGACTTGCAAACTGCAATAGTTCTTGCCGAGTTTTACTCAAATGGTAACAAGCTATTCTGGCAATCCCCTCATCTGGGTGTTGCCTCAATTTTGATACCAACTCATGGGCATCACACAACTTATGACATGCCTGAGTTGGTTTTCCCATTGCTAAGTAGCAATCTGCCAAGTTATGAGCTGCTACCACCACAGCAGGGCAACAGTGCTCCACAGCCCTTAACACATTATGATCGACCTGCGCTTTGCAGAATTGATCTAACAAATGTGTAGCAAGTGTCCAAGCAGACATGTATTTGTCCCGAGCTTCTAAAAAGGCACCCCGTTCATAAGCATGGTTTCCAGCCAATATATTGCTCTGCCAAGGGCTCAATGCTAAATCGACGTAATCGTTAGGGTGCTTTTTCAGCTGCTCAGCTAATGACATAAATTTCATTCCAATAACAATGCCACTTGTAAATCTGTTGCAACACATTTCATAAATGGCACAGCGCAAAATACACAATGGGTATGAGGTATAGCGAATATACACCGCACAAACCTTATTGCAAATGATTTTTATTTATATTGTGATTAATAAACGCATAACAAAGAGCTTGCTATGCGTTTGAAATTACTTATACGCTCTAAAATAGAGGCTTGGTAGGATATAGAGCGTTAATATTGTTGCCGAAAAAATCCCGCCAACCACAACCGTTGCTAACGGCTTTTGAATTTCGGCACCCGTAGTTGTCACTAACAAAAGCGGTAACAACCCTAAGATTGACGTTGAGGCTGTCATTAATACTGGAACGAAACGAGACTTAGCCCCTTCCACTATCGCCCTGCGTAGTGGGGATTCGCACCGATGTCGGTTAATACTATCAACTAACACCACCCCATTTAACACCGCTACACCAAACAAGGTAATAAACCCAACTGCACTGGCAATAGATAAGTGCAACCCAGATAAATACAGTGCAATAACACCGCCAACCAAAGAGAAAGGAATCGCACATGCGACTATCAGCGTTTGCTTTAATGAGTTAAAAGCAAAATACAACAGCATAAAAACACCGGTGAGCGCCATTGGAATAACTAACAGTAGCTTGGAATTAGCGCGTTGCTGATTTTCATATTGCCCGCCAATACTAGTGCTGTAGCCAACGGGAAGTTGCATACCGTCAAGTCGGCTTTGTATATCACGAACTACACTGCCCATATCCCTGTTGGCAACATTTGCTTGAATTACAATACGTCTTTGCACGTTATCCCGCCGGATCTGCGCAGGCCCTTGCTGATAATCTATATTGGCAACTTGCGACAGAGTTAACCATGCCCCAGTAGGCGACAGCAGTTTAATACGACCCATAGCTTCAGGACTATTGCGCTCATCAGCCTTTAAACGCACTTGAATATCATATCGTTCATTAGAGACTATGATCTGACCTGCAGATGCCCCTCCTACGCCTTGAGATATAATATTCATCACATCTTTCACCGCCAAACCATAACGCGATAACACTTCTCGTTTAGGGGTTACTATGAGTTGTATTTCACCTGCTAGTTGCTCTGGCGATACATCAATGGTCCCGTCTACTTCTCTCACAATCGCTGCTATTTTTTGCGCATATTCACTCAACACATCGAGTTCAGGCCCCCTTAATTTAATCGAAAGCTGCGCTTTAACACCCGATAACAATTCATCAACCCGAGTTGCTATTGGTTGCGAGAATGTGAGCAATATCCCCGGAATGTGCGCTAATTTCGTATAAATAGCGCGTTCTAATGTTTGACGTGTTTGGCCATCTCGCCACTCATTGGCAGACTTTAAGCCTATATAAATCTCAATGTTATTAACAGGCTCCGGGTCACCCCCCAACTCTGGGCGACCTATACGGCTAAGCGCATAGGTGACCTCAGGAAAAGTTAACAACTGCCGTTCAATCATTGGAGATAAGGCTAAAGACGTTTCTAGGCTAGCTGAAGGAGCCAGTGTTACACGCAAGTTTAGTGTACCTTCTTCAAGCGTTGGCACAAATTCACTACCCAGCTGTTTAGAACAATACACTGTTAATATTGTCGAACTCAGCATCAAAATAAACATGGCTGAAAGGTGGTTTAAACTCCATGATAAACTCAGTTCATAGCCTCTAACAACTTTAAGTAACCAAGGAGCCTGTGCTTGTTTGTGTTTATTTTTTAATAAAAAACTCGCGACAGCTGGAAGTAGAAAGAGCGCAATCAGCAAAGCCGCTATTAAAGCAAATATTATACTCATCGCCATAGGCTCAAATAGCTTTGCTTCTACGCCTTCAAAACTAAATAATGGCAAGAACACCATAATAATTATGCTTGTCGCAAACAAAATAGGCTTTGCAACTTGCCGAGCCCCTAGGGAAAAATTCTCTACATTATTTTTATCGTCTTGCGTGGCATGCTGAAATAAACGTTCCGCCATAACAACCGACCCATCAACTAGTAATCCGATTGCCACTGCAAGCCCACCTAACGACATTAAATTTGCCGATATACCAAACGTATTAAGCATCATCAAAGCAAACGCGATTGATATCGGAATGGCGAGTAAAACCAAAACCGTTACAGTTATATCAAGCAAAAATAACCACAATACAATAATAATCATCATAAATGCGCTAAGTAGGGCTTGAGAAACTGTCGAAATAGCCGCACTCACCAAATCAGACTGATCATAAATAGGCTCTAAGTTGACGCCTTCAGGCAACGCTTGGTTAATTTTAGGGATAAGATCATTAATACTTTGGATAGTCGCTGATGTATTCGCCCCCATTCTTTTTAACACAATGCCACTTATCACCTCGCCGTGCTGTGCCGTCTCACCATACTCATTTTTAGATGACATTGTCACAGCCCCTTGACGAATTTCTGGGCCTAATTTGACCGTTGCCACATCGTTGATTGTCACAACTATGCCGTTATGAACCTTGACTGCAACATCAGCTATCTGCTGCAGGCCCTGTTGTTCACTCTGAAACCAACCACTTCCTCTGATGGTAACTTGCTCTGCCCCTCGAGGGAGATACCAGCCTCCAGCATTTTGATTGTTATCTGCCAATGCTTGCATAACTTGAGACTGAGAAATGTCATAGGAAAGTAACTTATCTGTCTCTAACAACACCTGATATTGCTTAACTTTCCCTCCAAACGACAATACATCGGTCACGCCATCAACGGGCATCAATAAACGTTTAACAAGCCAATCGTTTAGACTGCGTAATGTCATTAAGTCTACTTTTGACTCAGGCGCTGCGTTTAACACATACTGAAAAACTTGTCCTAATCCTGAAGTGTTAGGGCCCATTTCAGGCACTCCAATATCATTCGGAATTAAACTTCTCGCTTCTTGTAACCGTTCAAAAACAAGTTGCCGAGCGAAATAGATATCTACTCCTTCATTAAATACGACTGTAACACCACTGAGCCCCGTTTTAGAAATTGAGCGTACTTGTGCAACATCGGGTAAAGCATACATCACCGCTTCAATTGGGTAAGTTATCAGCTTTTCCACCTCCTCAGCCCCAAGTCCAGGTGCTTGTGTATTTACCGCAACTTGAATGTTAGTTACATCTGGAAATGCATCTAAATTGAGCTTTAACGCTTGTAGTACACTAAATATAGTAACGGCTAAAAAAGCGACAATTACCAACACTCTGTGTTCGATGGCCAACGCTATAAATCGATTTAACATAGGCCTCTCCTTAATGGTTGTGAACTGAAAAGTTTGATTTTGTAGCTTGAGCATTTAAAAAGAAAACACCTTGAGTAACAATTCGATCACCAACACTAAGCCCAGTTATCACGACTGAGTCACCATAGTCTCTGTTCAGGCCCACTTCTTTAGCGATAAAGTGATTTGGCTTAGACTCGATAAATACTTGCCAATCGCCCCCTGAATCTTGGCTCAATGCGCTACGAGGTATGATTAACTGCTGCTCCGCGCTCTTAATCATAAATTCAGACGTAACAAACATACCTGCATGAAGTGCATGATTAGGATTATTTACAACCAACTGCACAATAGCTGTACGTGTTGCGGGATCAATACTATGCCCGGTCTGCAGCAACTGCGCTGAGTAGGTTTTACCAGCATGTTTAATAGAGATTGTGGCACCCTTTAATAACGTTAGGTCCGTATCTTGGGGGAGCCTCGCCTCTACCCATACCTGCTCTTCATCGCTGACCTTTGCGATAACATCGCCTGGGGAGAAACGGCGGCCAATTATCAACTTATCTTCTAAGATACTGCCCCCAATCTGGGCGTAAGCTGTATATAAACCAAGTAGATTTGGCGATTTATGTCGGGTCTTTACAATATCTTCTTCACTAAAACCGTATTCCCTTAACTGACTTGCTGCACCCTGACGTTCAGCTTGGGCTAGCAGGAATTCTTTATTGCTCACCGCCTCCCCTTGTAACAACTTTACTCGTTGCCATTCATCTTCAGCCAGTCGATAGCGGATTTGTGCGGTTGCAACGTCATAACTATATAAGGTTGCTAGCTTCTGCTGCGGGGTAACCTCCTCTCCTAAGCTGACATAGCGAGATTTTATTTGGGATGCTACAGCAACACTGACAAGTTCCGTAGTAAAGTCATTATTCACCACTTCTGCAGGCGCGATAAGTTGTATTTTTGCGTTACTCAAAGCTAACGCCTGACTCTTTACGCCTGCGGTTACCTGTTGTTCAACAGTTAGTTCAAATTCTGATTCTGTTAAATGGTCGTGCTCATTGTCAGCTGCTTGTAACGGCCACGACAATATTGATATTAAAAAACAAACACGGATACCACACAACATAGGCTTACGGCCCATATAGCTTATATTTTTCATATTTTTTGCTCTTAGTAATTATTAAAATAAACGTTTGGAGATGTGTAATTACTAAGCAATAGGAGGGCGTAAAAGTACTTTGTATTGCGCGTTTATAAACGCGGTGGCAGTAAAATAATTATGCGTCGACTGATAACCAACATTAGCCGTTAATATTTCAACCCATAAAATGTGACTTATGTGACATGTATGGCAATGTGCATCATCTGCGGCTTCTACAAGTTGATTGTTTAGGTTTTTATGTTGAGACGCGTGGCGTTGATGATCATTAGCAGCTTCACAGTGAGCCTCCAAGGTTTGTGCCGCGCTAAATAGGTGAGTCGTTAAATGAAAAGCACCATTGTTATTTTCAACATCAAAGCTTTCCAGCAAAGGCTGGCATAGCAAAATAATGATTAACAAGAATGATTTATACACGACAAAATAACAGAGTTGAATATTCTCTTACCATAACTAACTCCCACTGCTAACTCAAGAAATTAATTTATTGAATTAACAGCATCTGCTCTAACGAACATAGACACAGTAATCCCACGCCTCTACCCTACGTAACGGTGTTACTACAATCTGGAAGTAATTCATTACAATATTGTTCTACCCTTTATTAAACCAATGACTTACCGCATATCAAGTTGTTTTAGGGAGATAAAAGGTATATAAAACAATAAGTAGTGTTTAGTCGTCACTCTATCATTTCATAGGGTTGATAGTAAGATCACTTTTACTGAGGATTAAACTAACGAAGCGTTTATAGAGAGTGAAGTCATAAGCCCAATTGCAACACCGCTCATTAACCAACGCTCAACAAAAAAGGGCCAATAGGCCCTTGTTTATAATGTTATTCTGTATTGCGTCTTAGGCTACTTTATCTGTGACGTTAACAATCTCTATAAGCTGCTCATTAAGTATTTTCTTTGTACAATTTGTACACTTACCACATTGCGTGCCAACGCCTAACTCTTTACTAAGCTCACGCATGCTAGTTGCCCCATTTTCAATGGTCTGAACTATTTTTTTGTCTGTGACGCCGTGGCATATGCAGATATACATGAATGAAAACCAATCTCAATAACATTAACTAAAACTAAGTTTAATCTAAACAAAAATAGTTATCAACTGCATACATAGAAAAAATGAGAATTATTGCCATTATCATCATGTTAAAGGGTTTTTCCATACAAGCCCTTAACATTTTCTATAAGAAGTTATTACGCGTCGACTTATTTCAAGAAGTCGAGTGATTGAGTGATTGAGTGATTGAGTGATTGAGTGATTGAGTGATTGAGTGATTGAGTGATTGAGTGATTGAGTGATTGAGTGATTGAGTGATTGAGTGATTGAGTGATTGAGTGATTGAGTGATTGAGTGATTGAGTGATTGAGTGATTGAGTGATTGAGTGATTGAGTGATTGAGTGATTGAGTGATTGAGTGATTGAGTGATTGAGTGATTGAGTGATTGAGTGATTGAGTGATTGAGTGATTGAGTGATTGAGTGATTGAGTGATTGAGTGATTGAGTGATTGAGTGATTGAGTGATTGAGTGATTGAGTGATTGAGTGATTGAGTGATTGAGTGATTGAGTGATTGAGTGATTGAGTGATTGAGTGATTGAGTGATTGAGTGATTGAGTGATTGAGTGATTGAGTGATTGAGTGATTGAGTGATTGAGTGATTGAGTGATTGAGTGATTGAGTGATTGAGTGATTGAGTGATTGAGTGATTGAGTGATTGAGTGATTGAGTGATTGAGTGATTGAGTGATTGAGTGATTGAGTGATTGAGTGATTGAGTGATTGAGTGATTGAGTGATTGAGTGATTGAGTGATTGAGTGATTGAACGATATCGCCCAAAGCACTGTCGTGGAACAGCACGTTATATGTCTTACCCTAAAAGCTTTAGAGTTGATGCCAATATGAAATAGCTTTAAACAGCAGCTGTTCATCTATAGGCTTTGCAACAAAGTCATCCATACCAAATTGTAAGCATTTAAGCCTATCTTCATTATATGCGTTCGCAGTAATGGCAATGATATACGGATCACCATATTTTTTAGGGGCGTTTTTAATGTGATCAGTACATTCAAAACCATCCATATTTGGCATCTGGCAATCCATCAGAACTAACGATGTTGGGTTATGCTCTAAATGAGATAAAGCTTCAATACCATCCGCAGCTTTTGCTAAATTACAACGCGTTTTATCTAATATCTTAGAGGCCACAATTTGATTCACCATATTGTCTTCAACAAGTAATACATCAATACCACTAAGATCCGGTACATCATATATAGTAACACCCGACTTATCGCCACTTGTTGTTGCTGCGGGTAATACAACGGTAAACGTACTTCCACGGCCTACCCTACTTTCTAATGAGAGGGTGCCAGCCATTGCTTCAACCAAACGCTTGGTGATTGTTAAACCAAGCCCTGTTCCACCGTACTTTCTTGTTGTTGACACGTCTGCTTGAGTAAACTCTTGAAAAAGAAGCTCTTGCTGAACATCCGATATTCCAATTCCTGTGTCTATTACTTGAACTTCAATGTATTCATTATCAAATTTAACAATGAGGCTAATAGTCCCTTGCTCCGTGAACTTTCCTGCGTTACTCAGTAAATTATTGACAACCTGTGTCGCACGCAACGAATCAATCAGCACATACGCGGGTAACTTAGCATCAATTTGATATTCAAAAGACACCCCACTTTTAATCCCAGTTTGTCTAAATACAGCGGCCAAGCTGTCAAACATTCTAAATGGGTCTGTTGGGTGTAAGTCTAACGACAGTGCACCAGCTTCAATTTTTGAGTAATCAAGAATATCGTTGAGAATAAGTAATAGATTCCGCGCAGACGTTTGAATAATTCCTAATTGGTGAGCTGACTCGTCATCGTTTTCAAGCTGCTCTTTTAAAAGCCCAGTTAGACCAATAATACCATTGAGTGGTGTGCGTATTTCATGACTCATGTTTGCTAAAAACTGACTTTTTGCCTTACTCGCATTATTTGCTGCTGCAACTGCCGCGATCAGTTCTTGTGTTTTTTCATCTACCTGTTGTTCTAACTTGGAATTAAAATCTGTCAACTGTCGATTAAGTGCCTCATTTTCACCGCTGGCCATTTGTAGTTTTGAAAAGTTCATAGTGAGCTTAAAAGCCAGTTGATTAAACTGTTGTTGTAATGCAATCACTTCCAAGCAACTGGTTTCTAAATGAGATGAGTCTTCAATCAGTTTATCTGGTTCAAATCGGTGGATATCATCGCTTAGCGCAGCAATAGGTTTAACTAACATACGTGTAAGTTGGCTAACAAAAATACTGCTTAAAACAATGATAAATATTGCCAGTAAAAGCGATTGGCCCCAAGCAGCTGCCGCAGCTAAGTTAACGTACTTACGTTCAAGCATTGTAACAACAGTCCAATTCAACGTTTTTGACTTAAATGCTTGGCGGTAAAAGACTTGCCCATGTTGAGTTGTAAATATCTGCTGTTCACTAGACAGCCAATCGTTAAACACACTTTTTGGGACCATATCTAACGTATTAAAATCACTCTTTAAAGAGCTGTAAACCACCTGATGACGCGCGTCGAGCACAATCAATTCGCCCTTTTGTGACAACAACTTAGGAATAAACTGCTCAAGTGACTCAAATATTAATGACGCTTCTACAACACCCTTAAACTGCTCATTTATAAATATCGGCGCTGAAATACCCACAATAGGATCGTCGCCAAACCCTCTGCCTTTAAATATATGTGAGATATATCCATCGGGGTGAAACGGCGCTTGTATAAAGTAATCTCGATCAGCAATAGAAGGCATATCGCCAATCAAACTTTCTTTTAAGGCTTGCGGGTAATAATGAGACACATAAGCCTGTTCATCAGATACAATAGCAGTGCGCAACCCTGAGTGCAGTGAGATCAAACGTTCTAGCGCAAAATCCTTATCAATTCCATGGGCAATGCCTTTGGCCGTCATTGATATTGCTCTTACATAACTTTGCAAATAATCTTCAATTTGCTGGTTAATTGTTTCTGATGTTTCATCCAACTGTGCTTGAACTTCAAATTCAATGCGACTGTAATGATTGTTAGTCAATACAATAGAGGTAATAAGTACAACTAAGACAACCAACAAGCTTATTGTATAATTTAAAATTGCATACAATGGCTGAGCACGCCATAACGCCCTCACGAGAAAGAAGCTGAGCAAATCTATTACTGCTAAATAGAGAGTGGCGTTAATAAAGTATTTAGCGAGTGCAGTAAAAATGACCAGCTGGGGAAGGTTTAACACGTAGAAGCCGAACACAAAAAGTAGTGGCAACCCAATAATAAACCAAAAGCCTAAGCCTCTAATAAAAAAAGGTTTTTGAGGGCGAACACAAAACACCTGAAGCCAAAGTATTTCTAATAAAAACACCGCAGAAGGCCAGCTGTGTCCCCAACGATAAAAAATGAAGCTTCCAGTTACAAAAACAGCCAGTATTGCGTACTTCCAGCCAAATAAAACCAAGCAACTTAAAACAAAAAGTTGGCCAAAAAGAAACTCAGAGCTATCTAAGAACCAAAAGGGTAACAAATTGACAAACCCACCGGCCATTGCAAGTATCACAGTGAACAAAACAGGTTTGTATTTATTATTCAATCCGAACAATGGCATGTCCTTTAGCTTAAGTCTCTTAAAGGTAAAAGAAAAAAGCTATTTTGCCAAGTTATAAACCGCAACAATCAAATTTAATTTGAACACATCTAATGATCAGGGCAATCATGGCTTTCAATTTGTAAAACACAACTTGATATATCAAACGTTTGCTTAAGTAATGCCTCCACTTGAGCTCTGCACGACTCATCGTGTTTGTCTATTGTGCAATGATGTTTTAGTACAATATGCGCGCCTACCGCCAATTTACCATCTAGCTCACTAATTGCCACATTATGAACACTTTCTACATGTTCTGTACTCAGTATTTTTTTCTCAATTTGTTGAATTTTAGGGAACTTTGAAGAAGAAAAAAATAGCCCTATCGCACAGCTGCGGATCACTTTGACACCTGTAAACAACACAAACAATGAAATCAGCATGCTGGAAATGATGTCTATCACTTCATACCCTGTTACATAAATAAGTATACCCGCGATAAATGTCGATACAGTGGATAGTAAATCAAAAAACGAGTGTAAAAACACCGCGTAAACATTAATACTGTCTTTTCTGCCTTTATAAAGCACCCATGCAGATGCACCATGAAATAAGAATCCGATAGCTGAAATCACAGACATTAAGTATGTATTCACTTCAAAATCATGTCCTTGGCTATGATCTAAAAAGCGTTCAGAGCCTTCGAGTAAAATCACCAATGAAATAATTAAGTAAAGTGAACCATTAATTAAACCACCAACATATTCGGCTTTTTTGTATCCATCATTAAATGTTTTAGCCAAATGAATAGCCAATGTTGATGCGATAAGCGCAATAAACAAACTACTGTTATGCACAAATAAATGTCCAGCATCTGCTGCAACAGCTAAAGAATTAGAAAAATAGGCACCAATTAATTGGATCACCATAAAAGTACAAGTAATTGCCAAAGCAATTAGCAGGCGAGCACGAGAGGCACGGTGTGTTGTTATGTCCGTCATTGAAGAAGCTGGAAACCTTAAACTTATGAAATGCTACCGCAAGGGGTAATGATATACAGTCGCAATTGTAGCGTGAATTTAAATGAGGCGCATTAAAAACCTCGCAACAGATAAACATTCTTAATTATATGGGTACAGCTCAAATATTTTAGTTTCTTGTAGAAACTGGAAAAACAGAATCCAAGTTACTTTTCAAAGCAGTATTGCTTTGCAGCATAACCTTACTATAGTCAGATCATACATAGTAAAAATGGCTTAGTTCTCAGCCGGCAACACACTGTGTGATTAACCCCTAAGTACTGACTAAAAAAGTCAGGTTAAGGAAAATCTATTTATGGAATCTCACTATGTCTCATAATGAAATTGAACATGTCGAGCGCCACCCTAAAATCATACTAATCTGTGATAACGTGGAAGAACTAAGCGGCGTGAGTGATGTTATTAGTTCCCAAATAACTGCATTTCGCGTTTTAACCAAAATGCATGATATAAAAGACGTCATTATAGACTCTTCTCCACATGTTCTTATTCTTGCCATGCCCAGTGTCAGTACCAGCATTGAATTATACAAAACACTCGTCCAACAAGGTTTATTAGACTACCCCCATGAAAATATTTTGCTATGTGAAAATAAAGAATCAGGGGTTGGGTTTCGTTGCTGTATGAAGCACATATTCTGCGACTACTTTGTTTATAAACCCATGTATGAAAATTATCGCTTACGTATGATTTTACACAATGCACTGCTTCGATGCGAAAATGCCCATGACACCACCCAAATCAGAGAAGAACACTTTGGTAAAATTGATGAAAGCTTAAAACACCTTATCGACGATGCCTCTGCTTACCACTTAGATGCGCAACACACATTATCCACAGCTCGGAAAAACATCGAACAAGCAAAAGGCGTCAACGATATCCAAACGTCACTTATGAACGAGCTCAAAGCACAACACATCAACCCACTACTAGACCAACTTGAAAAAAAGTTGGCCATGAGTATTGAAGAACTCACTAATAATCTTAAAAACAAGCAATTGTCTCTTGCTGAACTTTCAGCACTGTTAATTGAAAAATCCCTGCCAGAAACAAATCAAAAAGTCACAGAGCAACACAATGATATTGGGCGTCAAGCCAATACCGCGTTAGATAAGCAATATATAAAAATTATGGTCATAGAGGACAATGAAATATATCGAGAGATGATCAGCAGAATATTAGTTAATGCAGGTCATGATGTAGATGCCGTATCCAGCGGCCTCGTAGCCATAAAGAAATTAAAAAAGCAAAAATACAATATGATTTTCATGGATTTATTTATGCCTAAGTTAGATGGGTATAATACCACCCGTAATATTCGAAACATTAACCATTGTAAAGACTTACCTATTGTTGCGCTCACCAGTAACAAAAACAAAGACCTGATCCGCAAATGGGCAGCGCTTGGCTTAACCGCCTATATTGCCAAACCATCCACTAAGCAATCAATACTCAAAGCAGTCGAAAAAGCGAAAAGGGCCATTGCCAGCTAGAAACAAGGATACTGTCTATGCAACTGCTTCTCAATACATTGCCATTAATGAGAATAACCAGCTCAGGAGATATTAGTACCATTAATGAAGGTTGCCGCTTATTATTGCAATTGTCTGAAAACGAGATGCGAAATAAGCCTCTGAGTCATTTTTTCGCTTTCTCACCCTATTTTGACCACCGCACCATAGTATTGGGTGAGTCAGCAACGGTAACCGCCTATTACAAAAACAGGTTCGCATACTCTCTGCAATTTTATCACTGCGAGCCTGATAAATACGACATTCTTGTGATCAACAATCAAGCTGGAGCTTCTCACCTTTCCTCGTTAAGTTCGACTTACATTTTAGATACCGCAATCTCTTGCGCAAATATTGGCATTTGGCGCTTTGATACCTCTTTTAACAATGTGTATTTTTCCGATAGCTTCTATCAACTGATTAAACAACTGCCCAGTGACGGGTTGTCATGGGATAGATTCACATCGCTTATACACACAGATGATCAAATACAACTCAAACGTCTATTCATTGAGTCGCAACCAAACATGCCTCTAAGCTTTGAATTTAGAATGACGATTTCGGGTCAAGTACATTGGTACCAAATACTCGCCAACCAGCCCAATAACTACAAAAATTACTGGTACGGCACGCTCCAAGAATGTAGTCAAGAAAAGCAAATGACAAAGGCTCTCAATGAAGCTAACGAGAGCCGTCGGATAGCACTAGAAGCGGGAAAAATAGGGAGTTGGCGAAGCGTTAAACAAGATCAACATTGGGAATGGGCATGGGATGAGCAAGCCAATGCTATCTTTCAGATGGATATAAGTGAAACGACCCAAATTAGTAGCTGGTTAAAGAACATTCATCCAGATGACATATCCAATGCATTCAAAGCATTTAGGCATGCGCTAAAGACCGGTAAAGAGTTTGAACACGAATGTCGGTATATCCAGCCATCAAATAACACCATACACCTCCTTATTAAAGGTCTAGTAACTCAAAATAGCGTATGCGAAAGTATCCGGATTGACGGTGTTGTCATTGACCAAACAACCGCATTTAAAACAAAAGCGCAACTGCAAGAAGTAAATCTTAACCTAGAGGAAAAAGTACGAGCACGCACCGCGGAACTTGATAATGCGTTAAAACATGCCGAAACGGCCAATAAATCAAAGTCAGACTTTTTATCTATGATGAGTCACGAGCTACGTACACCCATGAACGTCATTATTGGTGCACTAGATCTGCTCACACTACAAGACAACAACCTAGAAGAGCAAGAGCTATTAGACACTGCTTCTATTTCTGCCAATAACCTAGTCTCTATTCTCAACGACATTTTAGATATAACAAAAATTGAAGCGGGTAAACTTGAACTAGATTGCGTAGATTTCGATTTATCAGAGTTAATTTACAACATTCTTGTGGTATTTGGACCTGTAGCTCGTGCTAAAGGCGTTAATTTATCCGTATTTGAATCCACCCTATTACCTGCATTTATCAATACTGATGACAATCGCGTTAGGCAGGTGTTATTTAATCTGATAAGTAATGCGATAAAATTTTGTGGCAATACCGACGATAAAGCCGGTTCTGTGATCATTAACATTGACTGGCAACCAGAAAACGAGCTTATTCATACCCTCATAGTTTCGGTTCAAGATAACGGTATTGGCATTGACAAAGCAACACAAAAAAAGCTTTTCACGCCATTTACGCAAGCAGACAAAACCACAACAAGACGTTTTGGCGGTACGGGTCTTGGTTTGGCTATATGTGGTCGACTCATCGACCTGATGGGTGGTCAGCTAGATGTTCAAAGTGAACCACTTGAAGGGAGTACTTTTACCGTTCGTATTCCAATTTGGCACAGTCAGCCACGAAAACAAGCATTACCATTAGTCACCATTACTCTAGTCACTAACGATGAAAACGAGCTGCATACACTACACCTTATCAAAATGCTCAACACCACACGTATCACTCAAGTCTCGCCATGGAGCAGCTTAAAAACGCTTGAAGCACAGCAAACATACATTTTAATTATCAATAGCCCCTATGAACAAACTCAATTAAATATCCTTAAACACATACAAAATAATGCCATTATTTTAATAAATGGCGACAATTTAGCCCCAATCAAACGAATAGTTCATAATGTACCTATATCATTTTTAAGTACGCAAACTTTTTTCTCAATTAAAAAGCTACTTGATCGTTTAAATAACAGCGCCATTTATGCTGCGCCAAACATGTGTGAAGCTGATTTTGATCTAAACCTAGATGCTACTGCCAACATAGATGAAGAGCCGTCACATCACAATATTGAACGCCTCACTAGCGCGGCAGATCACAACGCTAATCCCCCTGCGCTTATTACCCCTAAAAATCTTGAAGTTGCACATTCAAGTGCCACTATTTTGCTAGTGGAAGATAACCCTTTTAACCAAAAGCTAATGACAAAGCAGCTCACTAAACTGGGCTATACTTGCGATATTGCCCAAAATGGCGAACTTGGCCTGAGTCAATGGCAAGAGAAGTCGTATACATTAATTTTAACTGACTGCCACATGCCAGAAATGGATGGCTATGAAATGACGGAACTGATCCGTCAGAAAGAACAGCGTTTAGGCATAGCGCCAATCCCCATCATTGCCGTAACAGGAGCAGCGATGAAAGGCGACAGAGATTACTGCTTATCAAAAGGCATGTCAGACTTTATAAGTAAACCCATTACATTAGACAAATTCAAAACGGTGATCGGGAGGTGGTATGCATAACAAAGAATTAAGTGATCTAAAAACCATTAATCAACAAGTCATGATAGATTTAATTGGTGAAGACCAAGCTGAAATTGCCCACTTCCAACAACAGTTTTTACTCCAAGCAAAAACCAGCTTGCAACACATTGCGCAGCTATATCGACAAGAGCAATTTAATAAAATAAAAGATGAAGCTCACTTTTTAAAAACCTCAGCAAAAGCCATTGGTGCTGAGCTATGTGCTTATCATTTACAAACGCTAGAACATGCCTCTTTGGCTCAAGATAAAATAAAATGTAAGCATCATATTCAGAACCTTAGCAACGAACTAAAACAAGTTTACTTATCTGCATCTGGCTAATTTATACTTCTTCTGTTACCCATTTCACTTGCAGTAACCACCTGGTTTCTGCCGTTCTTTTTGGCTATATATAAAGCCTTATCAGCCAATTCCAGTTGTGTGAGAGGCATATTGCTGTCTGGTTGATGCCCTGCAACACCAATACTCACGGTTAGTTCTATGGCCCCGACATTTGTGAGAATAGGGTGTGCAGCAATACTGAAGCGTATTTTCTCAGCGATAACGGCGCCATCTAACTCTTGAGCATAAGGTAATACAATACAAAACTCCTCACCTCCATAACGCGCAACTAAATCACCAATACGTGTTATTTCTGCCGTGATACGCGCTGCAACTGATTTCAAGCAGGTATCCCCCACTTGATGCCCGTAATCATCGTTCACTTTTTTAAAAAAATCGACATCGATCATTAATAAGCAAATCGGATAATTAAATCTCACCGCCCTGGCATACTCTACATCCAAAAATTCATCTAGCCTACGCCGGTTTGCGACCCCTGTAAGCGCATCTGTAATTGCTGACTGCATGAGTTTATTATTCGCTTCTTCAAGCTCCGCGGTACGCTGATGTACTTGTTGCTCTAATGTTTCCTTTGCATTGGCCAAATGCTTCATCAGCGAATCTTTTAACTGTAACTTTTCTTTTCGCTCAATCTGAAGGCTTTTTGCAATGGCAAATGACAAACATAATATTTCAAAGCTTATGCCAAACATGAGTGCATGTTCAGTAAACCAATTAAATGGCACCAAGCTGATTTTCGTTGCCACTAAAACTAAGCCACCAAACAAAGCCCCGCCCCACGCGACGCTATAAAATTTGGCAACCTCTAATCCATCCTTTACCCTCAAATAACCAACAAATAACCCGAGCACACAGCAGGCTAAGCTGAAGTAAATAGTAGGAGCCAATATAAGCTCATAAGGTAAACTCAAAGACACAGCGGCCATTATTGCCACGCCAGCAACTAAGTAACACAAAGCAATATTAAATCGTGGATAAGCGTGATTAATATTTAAGAGATTTTTACTGAAAAGAATACCAAAGAATACAATTACATACAGTAAAAAAATACTCGATTGACCATTCCACCAAACACTGTTTGGCCAAAAATATTGGAAGCTGAGACCCGACAAATTACATAATAATAATGTCATACTCGTGATGTAGCCTAGGTAGTATCCATAGACTCGCTTTCTTGTGATAACTCCGCAAGAAGAGACATATACAAACAACAGTGCCATCAAGCCAAAATACGCACCTAAAATCAATGTATTAATTTGATTTCTTTCTGTGAAATCAGACGTTCTCCATAATTTAACTGGAAATATCATCACACTAGATGTTTTTAATCTTGCATAAAACTTTACATTTTCGTTAGGTGTAATAGTGAAAGGTATTAAAAAAAATCGATGCTTAATCGGTCGACTACCAAAACGCTGTAAATCACCCAATTGATAACTGAATAACTGGCCTTGATGCTCAATGTATATTTCCAGGTCATCTAATAAAGGGTAACTCACTTCAAAAATCACACTTTGCTCATGTGAGCCGTATAACGAAAACGAATGCCTAAACCAATACACTTTATCGGTGATGCCTAAGTTTAAGTTATCTTTATAGTGTGGCTGCCATTTCAATTGCTTTGAGGTAGTAACATAGTCAAGCGTTGCGATTTCTGAAGTAACGGTGTAAGAAAAGCTGCGGCTTAGTCCTGCTCCACCGTGTGATAAATCATATTTGGGCTGTCCTGCATTCGCATTAGTACTGAGCAGCCAAAATGGCAGTAAATAAAAGCATAAACGGAGAGTTTTTTTTACAACATTCATCATATGAATAACTCAAAACCCAGTATGGAACACACCCAAAACAGCGCCACAAGACTATTGCGATAGCATCAATTAACTGTATGTTAAATCCTCTGTGTTTACAAATTAATTTCAATAACACCGAAAAAAGTCGCACTTTAAAAAGCGCAAACATTGTCAATCACACATCACGTAAAGTAGTAACCGTTGCATAAGCAATTACATTTATATAAATTCACTGTGACCGCGAGTAGGACATACAGTAAAAATGAAAGCCATGACACGTAATTTGTATCGCCAAAGATTGTTAACCGTCATTGATTATATGTATGAAAATACACAACAAGATCTCGATGTAAATACATTGGCCGATAAAGCGTGTATGTCTGTTTATCATTTTCACCGTATCTATCGCACTTTCACTGGTGAGCCAATCAATGTAACAGTCAGGCGCATGCGCTTATTGAAAGCTTCTGTAATGTTACTGCGTAGTAATATGAGTCAATGTGATATCGCTAAAAAGGTCCAGTACAGCAGTGTCTCTGCTTTTAATCGCGCGTTTACCAAACACTATGGTGAAACACCTGATGCATACCGTAAAAAGCGAAACGCAGGTTTGACTGAACCCACTACGTTTTACCCACCACAACAAATAGAGTATCAAATTATGTTTAACGTAAAACAACAGCAAACACCTGAATTAACCCTTATTGGTCTTAAACACCGTGGTGATTACATGCAAATAGGTCAGGCATTCGAAAAGCTCAGCGTCATAGCAAATAGTGAACAACTTTTAGATGAACAAACTCGCTTTTTTGGCCTATATTATGATGATCCGCAGTCGGTCGATGAATCAAATCTTCGCTCTTATGCCTGTATCACTTCACCAGACAATATCTCGGAACCGCTAGACCCACAGCTAGAATTGATCACGGTGCCAGCGAGCAAGTGTATCAGTTTACTTTTTAAAGGCGATTACGCTGAGCTAGAACAACCTTATGAATGGCTGTTTGGACAGTGGTTACCCCAAAGTGGTTTGGAGCTCGCGGATTTCCCGCCATTTGAAGAGTATTTAAATGATTTAAAAGACACACCGCCAAGCGAACTGCTCACAAATATATGCTGTTTGGTCAAATAGTCTAAGCGCTAAAATATCTAAGCACTATGGCATATATGCACACTTTGAGCTGCATAAAAAATGCCCTGAACTCAGTTCAGGGCATTAAGAATATTACATAATGTCACGTCGTATTAGAATGTATAAGTTGCAGTGAGTTTCACATTACGTTCATTGCCTGGTAAACCGCCTAAGAACAGTGCTTTTGAGTAATAACGCTCATCGGTTAGATTTTCAAGGTTCAGTTTTACTGAATAACTATCAGCGGCATACGTTAATGCAGCATCCCATCGCGTAAAGCTCTTAATCGTTGCCTTTGGTAAGCCAAAACTGGTCGAGTTGATAGTTCTCTCTCCAACATAGTTGACCCCTAAACTGACTTGTAACGGGGCACTCAAACTATCCAGCATAAAATCATAATTCAGCCACACGCTACTTAACTTTTTCGGGATCCCTTTTCGTTGCCCTGAAACTTTTTGGCTACGAATTTCAATCGCATCTTGCCAAGTAGCATTCGCATTCATACTCAGTACATCGTTAATAGCGAGGTTTACATCGACTTCAACTCCATCAGACTTATTTTCATCATCATAAAAATACTGCGGTACGCCTATATTGTACTCAGGGTCATCTGGGTTATCGTTAAATAATTCATTTTCGTAACGTAGATTGGTCCGACGCGTATCAAACCACACGACAGAGCCGATTAGGTCTTCATCTAAAGCGGTAAAGCGCAGTCCCAAATCGATTGACTCAGATTCTGTATCGGGTCGATTCTCAATATTAGTATTTCCGGTGGTATCTACTATGGCAGCAAGCACACCGTACGCAGTACGCCCTTTAGCAAAGTTCACAAATGTCGATAATTGCTCTGAGAATTGGTAGTTAATACCCGCATTATACGTAAAACCACCGTCATCTGTATCGGCTTCCTTACCAACCAAAGGTGAACGATCTGTGCCTTTATGTTGGTAATCCTGTTCAATTGCCGTGTAAGCTACACCGACTCTAACAGTGAGTTCATCTGTCACATACAAAACTTCTTGAGCGCTTATACCATAAGCGGTTAACGTCTTATCATAATTACTGCGCAATACTGGGCTATAGTCTTCAAAGTCACCCGTCGGCCAATTCGGATTGCGAATATCTAAAATATATGGCAGGGCATTCTTATTCTCTGCAGTCCCATCTGCGTCATAAATAGACCAACTTTTGTTGGCCATATCGCGGCGCTCATAATTTGCGCTGACAAGATGCTCACCGACGATTGATCCATAATCCCAGCTCAACTTTAAGTCAGCGAAATACTGCCACGTTTTTTCACTGGCAATTTGCTTTCTATATTCTTGACGTCTTGCCGAATAAGGATAGACATTACCGTCTTGCAGAATTGGGGCACGAGGGTCCGCATTGATCTCACCTCGGCGGTCCCAATACACGTAATTATAAGCACCGGTTTGGCGCGTTAGGTTTGAGTCATACTCTCGATACAATACCTGTTGCGTTAAGCTTGATTTATTATCAAAATACCAATCATGACGCAGCTTAATTCGCTTCTCTTCGCCTTTATTTGGCTTTGATAATGGAGATATTAAGCTACTCTCGCCTAAATTCAACGGGTGAAGCCCGTCGTTTGCTGAAATAGAAGCCGCTAAAACAGCACGCTGCTCATCCGTTAATTGAATACCTAAATTGCCATCAGCATCGGCATCACTATCATTTGGCAACAAATCGGCGGTAACCAATCCGGGGGCACTATTAATACTATCCCAATTTAAAATTCGAACTGGGTCACCGACAGAATCAACCTGTACTTCATCATCTATATAAGCTGCCGAAAGTAGTAAACGGTGGTTAGAATTTGGTTCAAAACTAAGCGTTGCGTACAACTCATTACGCTCTGATCCAAGGCTTCTAAAACCATCACTGCTATCATGATTGGCAACAAGTCGATAAGCCCATTTATCAGACAGTACATTGCTCGCGTCTAACATTAAGCCATAGGTATCCCATGCACCAGCGACGGCTTTCACCTCATACTGCTCAATCGCCAATGGTTTTTTCTCAACTAAGTTGATCACACCACCAGCTGCACCAATGCCATACAAACCCGTTGCAGGGCCTTTGAGAACTTCAATACTTTCGATGTTACTAAGCGTTCGTGTAGGGTTAAAACTATTACCAAGATCCGCTCCACCGTACATACCATCATATGTATAGCTCACGCCTAAGCCACGTAAAATTAAGCTATCTCCTATACCATAGTTGTTACCAGCTTGGGATAAACCACTTACATTACGCACTGCATCTTGTAATGTGCTCGCCGCTTGATCAGCCAGCAACGCTTTATCCACCACCACAACCGCAGCGGGAGTTTGCATAAGTGCCATGTTGGATTTTGTCGCAGTACCTGAGTCCAAAATAAGTTGATTATGACGACCATAAACGCTGATCCGTTCAACATTTTTAACACTGTCGTGCTGCTCTTGTGCAACAACATTGGTTGAAACAGCAACACCAGCAGCTAATGCTAACTGAACTGATAAAGCCAATGAACTTACACTAAAACCATAACGAGAAAGCTGCATACAAACTCCTAAAAATACAACTGCAAGAGGGGGTTACCTCAAAATAGGGAGCGCATACTACCAGCAAACACAAATGATAACAACTCTCATTTGTGTTTTATAAATGTTTATCTTGTTATTTTATATCGGGATATAAATACACAAAGGAATAAATAATCAATTTAAAAACAACATAAGAACATAAATAACACTTTCTTAAAAAGTAACAAAAAATAAAGTTGCTATACCCGTCATTAAATACGAGAGAGTGAGGTTAATTTTGGCCTATTTCGCTGGTGAATTCTTTTTCGACGGCGAAAATACCAAAGGTAAATCCCTGTTCCACCGAGTAGAATCGGTGATAATCCAACAATGGCATATACTACCTTACTAAATAAGCCTGCAAAGTTACCAAAATGAAGTTTGCGAAATGTATCAACCAAAATTGTAATAAAACTCTGCTCTCGAATATCATAGTGACCCAAGTACTCACCCGTTTGAGCATGGAAATTGACTGTGCTGCCATAGTCACTTAATAGTGGATTTACGGTAGGTGCTTGCCCAAATAATATGATTGACTCATTGGGTTCGGTAGGAAACAAAATGTAGGTCGTATTAAACCCTAAAATATGATTTGAGGCTGATTTCACCATACCAGTTACGCTAAGCTCACTATTATACAAGCTGGTTGTCATAATGTGATGGTCAGGAGTTTGCTGGTGTTCCTGCCATTCATGAATATAAATAGACACATTATAATAGCCACCTGTGATCCCTAAAACCAGCAGCACCGGAGAGCCCAATGTACCAACCAATTTATGTAAATCACTCACCACAACAACAGCTCTAAATCCAAGGCGCAAAGTAAACACTCGACGCCAAAAACGTCTATATATAATCAATCCCGAAACGCCTAAAAAGACTAATAATATGGCAAAGATACTGGTAAACGCCGTGCCTAGATTCTCATCTATGCCTTTAATATCATTCAAAAGTAACGTGTAATGCAATTGCACCAACCAATCAGTAAAGTAATGATGCAGTAATTCAGGTTCACTTAACACGTCGCCAGTGTATGGATTGAGATAAGATTTAAACCAAATATTGGTTTCTTTTTTGACTAAATATATTCTATCCGCTTCTGCGTTTTCACCAAGTAACTCCCAACTACCTAGCTCATACCCTGGTAGCTGCTCGTTAACGACCTGAATTAATTGGTCTTCACTTAATCGAGCTGAAGAGGGTACTACCACACTTTTATTGGGTAATAACACTGAGTCAATCTCAGCTTTGAATACCAGTAGGCTCCCAGTTAAGCAAATTAATATGAATGGGATAAAGCATATGATCCCCGCCCATCCGTGCAACTCAAATAATCGCTTTTTAGTTACCAACACATCGACTCCCATATAATAAAATGTTGCTGTACACACAGCGTGTAATAAAATTATTGTCATACTATTTTAAACAATAATAATTATCAAACTCATTTATTAATTGACCAATATTCGGCTATACCTAGTGAGTGCACCGTTTGAGCGTTATTTTAGCGCTTCATTAAGTGACTCCGACGACAAGCGGCTGCCTCCACTGGTCTGGGTTTCATGCGTGTTTTTCTCAGAGCTGTGTACAAGTAATACGCTATGGATAACTCCTAACTTTTTCTCATCAAGCACGATACTTTGATAGCAATCTATACGACTGACAAGTTGCCCGATCAGGCAGACCTCGGCAGGAACAGGTGTTTTAAACTGCACTTGTTGATTAAACACAACTAGCCGCACCACATTATCTTCTAACCCCAGAACGTCTTGTATGAGTGTTTTTTGTCGAGTAATATCAACAAGCGGATTAGCAAAATGTGATTCTTTTTTCTGCTTTTTTTCTATCCAAGTCTCTGAATGCCTATCGGCATAAATAGCATCAAGTTGTGGTTGGCTCGTAATAACAAAAACGCCATATTGTGAAGCAATAACTTGATCAATGTGCACATCCCCTTGTGCACTGGAAAAAACCAGATCACGATATTGGGTATACTGTGTTTTATTAAGGTTGCGCTTTAAAATAAGGTTCAAGTAATAACCGCTAAATTGCCGCTTTATGATTCTATTTCCATAGGGCGAAACAATTTTTACAGTAATATACAGGCCAATACATAAAACAATCATCAGCACATATTCACCAATATATTGCCATAAAGGGACAAAACCAGCAGAGTTACTTTCTTGTGTTGGTGCCGAAGAGATATATAAATTGGGGTCTCGTAAATTAATCTTTTTTTCCATTTGGCCTTGAGTCGTTCCTGGTATCAAAGGCGCTTTGGCTATATTCGCTGCGGTTAATGTTGTATCTATATTTTGTTGATTTAGCATTTTTACTGGGTGACGAAGTGTCCAACTGCGCTCAAATAACAGCTTTTGTGCAGCTTCTTCATCACTACACCTAACCAACTCAGCCATACTATTTTTATAGGAATCGCAATGGGTAGGTCTGCGATAAAACTGTTGCCATGCAGCTTGCTTCTGCTCGTTTTTATAAGTGGATAAAGACGATACTTTACTTGCATTAGCGTGCTCTAAACGGCCACTTATCGCCAACTCTACCGGTACTTTTAACGCGACAACAATTTGCGGTTCAACCTCTGTTGGGTTTTGGCAAAATACATCAATACGCTCTTTTAACCGCCCAGCACGATTAGACAACTGTTGATGCCGAACACCCGACGTTACAGTTAATAGCGCCTTTATATTATTGGCCTCTGCGCTAAACCTATCACATTGATTAATTGAAAGTTGAGGGTTGAAGCTTAGCGTTCCACTGCTCCAAAATGCCACGTTTATGATAAGAATATATAAAATTAACCGCATTTTTCAATCCATTTAAAACCCGATTCTAATAATATCAACTTAACGTTACTTGTTCACCTTTTTGATACAAAGTACGAAAAATAATATCGCCGTTATTCTTGAGTTGCCCTAAACTGCACTTTACTAATATCCCACATCTCAACAATACCTTCGCTGTTCAAGGTGAGAACCTTGGTGTTACTCAGTTCGACCATATCTAATACCGTTGTGCCCATTGAATGCGTTTCTACATTCCAACTGAACATCTCTTTGCCAGACTTCATATGCCATAAACTTAGCTCTGACTTAGCGGAAGACGTGAGTAAGTAAGGCGCACCCTTGATAAATAAGGCATGCCTAAACCACTTAAATCGCGACAAATAATCAAACTGAGTTAACACTTCGCCGCCGCGGGCACCAATGATCAATTGTGTTTTTAAACTGTCAGACGCAAACAAACGGGTATTGTCGTGATTTAACGCAACCGTGCTAACTCGCGAGGGAAAACTGATTGAGTATCGTTCACTACCAGTTACCAACTCCCAAACTCGCAAATGACCATCATGAGATGCGCTTACGACGGCTGTATCATCATCTATAAAATTCAAATAAGCAATATTACTCTGGTGTAATACCGTCTGATGCACTTTTTCTTCAGCTAAATTCAATATATTTAATGACCCATCGGTCATACCAATCGCAACAACGTTTCCCGAATCAGACAGGGCTAAAACTGATACTCTTGCTAAATCATCAAACCCGTTAACGCCAATTTGGCCTAGCAATGCCGCACGTTCTATATCCCAAACCTGCAATGTATTATTGCCAGCAACCAACACAATGCCATGTACCTTGCTCAACAGTATTTCCCGAACTGAATGAGGTAGCACGGTCGAATCTAGGGTCAGCAGCTCATTTTCCGACCGAATATCTAACAGCAACACATCAGATCTTTCAGTCAATAACAACGCCCAACTGCCGTCTTTAGAGATTTTCCCATCAAGTAACAAGCGATCACTGAGTACATACCGCTCACTCGGCTCTATTTTTTTCGGCTCTGTACAGCTAAAAAGGAGCAACGTTGCGAACACGAGTACCCAATGTTTACTCATACGTTAAAGTACCTCAAGTAAATCTAAATTCCAGCGTTCTAACATTCCATCAGAATTAAATGTCAAAAGACTCCCTTCATTATCACTGTGCATCGCGACAATACTTGCACCTTTACTTTTAGTTTGAATCGTCCAAGTTCCTATTTCTTCACCCGTGCCAACATGCCACAACGACAAATGGGATTTAGACGAAGACGTCGCAAGTAACGCTCCCCCCTCAGCAAATAATGATTTTCTAAATATCTTAAACCGCGCACTGTAGTTTAACTTTGCAACCTCTTCACCAGACGTTAACTTCTTAATATGTTGCGCACTTAGGCCGTCTGACACAAATAGCATTGAAAAATCATCATTGGCACTCAAGCTTGTGATCCGGTGTGCAAACTCTTGCTCAAACAAGGGATCAGAAGACGCAAATTGCCATAGTCCAACTTTTCCATCTAGAGCACCAGACATGTATAGCTCACCTTGAGTATCAAAACGCAAAAATCGCACAGGTTGTGAATGCGGCTGAAACCGGTTGTTCAAGCGGGTATTAATATCAGCCATGTTGATAGAGCCATCAGCCATTCCCACTAACAAGCGGTCTTTGTGAGGCGATAATGCCAGTGCTGTGATCGTGGCATATGCGTTTACACCTGAAAAATTCACCTTACTTATCATTGCTCTAGCAGGTACTGACCACAAGCCAACCGTCGTATCATTTGCAATAAGTAAAAGACTATTATCTTTTGATAGTGCAACATGTTTAACAGGCTTAATGACTTTATCTACGGAGACTTCTAGCTCTACCTGCTTAGTGTCCATTCTCCATAACGTCACGACGTCTGAGTGAGTGACGCCAAGTAATAACTTACCATCGTCAGAAAACTGACCAAAAGAGATCCCCTCTTCTGAAAATGAGTGAACAACGCCCTCACTTATCTTTACTTCTTGTTTGCAACCAATTAAAAGCATATATATCAATGCTATAAAAACGACTGGCCAACGCATTTTTTTGCTCCAAAACTATCTTGAGTCAATGTTCTCAAGCTTAAACTTATTAAGCAAATATTTAAGCAAATTTAGTGCCGTAAAAATAACCGTCGACTTCGCAATGAGGTTGCCAAAAGGCACAACGCTTAAAGTGAAAGACCATGACTAATGCGAAATTGTCACGGCGCTGGGTTTAAGTATATTCACTGATATAGGCGCTTTTACTGTTGAAGCATCAAATGTCTCGCCATTTTCTAATGCCTTGTGTGCGAGGTATTTTTTGGTTTTATCTAAGTCCATTTTATTAGCCGTTATCACCCCTGTTGCATACGCTTTTTTACCTATTGCCGACAGTGGAAACACCATATCACCATCTTTTACTTTAACGGTGATTTCTTCTTGCTCTGTCACTTTAAGCGACATCCAGCAGCCTCGTTTTTTACACACCTTCATCACCGTGCCGGTCAACGTGATCTCTGTCCCGTCAAAACGGCTGATATCAGTTAATACCTCTTTGGCTGTAACCAATTTACTCATGTCTGCGCCGCCACTGAACTCCGTACCATTTACTATCAATGGCATACAGCACAGTATTAATACACTTAAAAACCGCTTCATTATCAATTTCCCTTTTATTTATTACACAAGAATTAGCCATTAACGACTTGAAAACAACAAGCTACCAAATACCATGCCAAAAAATCAAGGTTTCAGTATGATTAAAATACAAAAATATAACCATAAGTAATTAGTTATTGCATTTGGTTATCAATGTGCGTAGCATGCGCCCCGCAAACGCAATGAGAACTATTATTATTAAGGATTAATATCATGAAGTACTCAGCCCTTTTCCTATGCATCAGCGCTGCAATTCATACCCAAGCGCATTCTGAACCTAAAAAAATAACACCTGACGAAAACATTGAAGTACTAGGCCACAAAATTACCGCACACAATCATGATGTAGCAGCGTCTGTTTCTGCTCTCAGTGCAGCTGACATACAACGAAGTCAGGCATCTGATTTAACTCAAATACTAAAATCACTACCTGGTGTTGATGTCTCAGGCAGTGTAGCCCCACTTTCAGGCCAACCACGTATACGGGGTTTACACGGTGAGCGAATACATGTTTCTGTAGATAACGTAAAACGCAAAACAGATTCAGATGGTAGTCAAACCCTTACGAACATCAGTAGCTTAGGCGTTGACCCGAGTCAGCTGAAACAGGTGCAAGTGCTGCGTGGTGCAGATTCATTAACCGTTGGCTCTGGCGCTATTGGGGGGAGTATTAGAATTGTCACCAAGGATGCTGCCGATTATCTAACTGCGAACGGTGTTGGCGCGCAGGTTTCAGCCACACACCAAACGGTATCTGACTCTGTGCAAAGTACATTAAATGTATTTCAACTCACCGATACCACCGACACGATCATCACACTCAGTCACGTAAAATACGATGATGTCGATGTCGTTGCGGCAGAAAATAACGACGAAGATGTTGCTCAACTTAGCGAAATCCTTAACGAGTCTCAAAGGACTAATATAACCTTTAAAAATACCTGGTATCTTCACCCGCATCATTTAATCAAGAGCAAGCTAGACTACAGTGAAACAGAATCACTCGACCAGCCATACAATCAACGTTTAGATCTAGCCGTCAGTTACCCCACTCTAATGGAAGACTATAAAAACGACTACTTAGAAGGCATGATGAATTATACCTATCAGCCTGTAAGTGATCTCATCGATATGGATGTTCAGGTTTTTTACGCAAAAAAAACTTACGACAAAATAACCAAAGGCTATATTCCTAGAGGGGACCGAAAAATAAATTATGATAGACAAAGTTATGGTGAAAGTAAGCGCCATGGCATACGACTCGCCAACCTCTCTGAATTTGACGGTCTATTTAAACATTTATTGGCAATTGAAGTTAACTATGAACATGAAACATTTGATCAGCATCAGTTCGAAGAACAAGATCGTAGCAGCTACTATGGTAAAAGTGATGCCAATAACTTATCTATCTCCCTCATAGATCAAAGCACCTTCTTCAAAGATACACTCCTCGTTACAGCAGGTATTCGATACGATCAGTACGACCGCAGCTCTGACTCATTCACCGGATATGGTAAAAATGATGACAATGCGACTTCCGGCGAACTCGGGCTAACTTTTAAAGCAACTGAACATATCAATATATATTTAAAAGCAGCAGAAGCATTTCGAGCGCCATCTTTACAAGAACTCTATAAAAGCGACTTATGGCGTTGTCATATCGGCAGCAAAATTTGCTATAGCGAACCACAACCAAACCTGAAAGCCGAAGAGTCGACTAATTACGAAGGTGGGCTGGGCTTTAATATTGCGGATAAGCCATTCATTGATGAGTTGAGTATAAAAGCAATTTATTTCAACAATAAGATAGACAATTACATCGATAATATTCCATTTATGTATTACATAGATGACTCAGGCAACAAGCAGTTTGGTTCACCTGGGCCTGAACCGGTTAATGGCATACCAGTTGCCACACACCGTGATTACAGTGCAAAAAACATTGGCCGTTTAGAAAGCGAAGGCATCGAAGTTGAGGCCCATTATCAATACAAGCAATTAGCCATGTACCTTGGCTATTCAAAAATGAACATGGACGTGGTTGGTGTGCCAAACTTCTTTTTAGGCAACATCGACTATCAAAAACAACCTTACTCTGAAGCCCCCGCAGATAAGCTCACATTTACAACTAACTATCAGATCACGGACACGCTCAACCTTGGCGTACAAGCGCGTCATCACCGTGGTCAAATGCGCTTAAACGACATGTATTTAGAACGGGGATACGGAACGCAAGCAGCAACTGTCTATAACTTGAATGCACATTACCAAGGCAGCGGCCCACTTGACAACTTCAGTGCCCGGCTCAGTGTTGATAACGTCACTGACAAACGCTATTTACGCGCGCCAGCCAGCAGTGAAAATGACGCCAGTGAACTAGGTCGCAATTTTAAATTGAGTGTCAGTTACCAGTTTTAAGCGTATATACCAAAACGTCATTTTATAAGGTTTTGTGCATTAGGGCATTATCGCTAAAAAATGGCTATGCCCTAGCGGGTTTAGCATACGTAGATGAGTGTTCATGACTATGGCTCATCTACTATTTCATGAGTTGCTTGTTTTCTAAATACACTGGGCGTGGTGCCCGTACGTGCTTTAAATGCTTTATAAAACGCTGACCGAGAATTAAATCCAACAGCCATCGCCACATCCAGTACACTTGTGTCACTTGATACCAGCTGCTTTTTAGCTTGTTCAACACGTGCGCGATTTATCCAATCAAAAAATGAAGTATTCATCGTTTGGTTTAACGTTTGAGAAATATAATGTGCTGGAATATGTAAATGTTCAGCAAGCCCATACAACGTCAGGTCACTATTGAGATACAACTGTTCATCTTGTAATGCCACATCAAGCTTTTTTGCGATCCGTTGTGCTTGCGCGGCACCTATTGCTGACTTTTCATATTTAACCCGGCTCGAGATCATGGCGATGGGTGCTTGAGCAAGCTGCTTATATAACCCCATAAACGCTGGCTTTTGCGTCAATGCCCAAAATGAAAATAGCCATACCGCAATAAGGTTAACGAGCATTGCTATTGCGCCACTACTGTCATATTCAGTTTCTAACAGGCTAGTGAAAAGCCCGCCTAGTAACCACAACCAGCTCATCACCAAAAATACCAGCGCAGCATTTACCCAATACAAAGCTCTATTTTGCTCATCAGTAAACACCTGTTTCAGATCTTTACGATACCGAGCTAATTCACCTACAATTTTATAAATATATAGTGCGCTTTGTATGGGCCAAATCAGCAGCAATATCAATATTAAAACAGCAACTGTCACTTCAAAGCCCGTTGTCAGTTCGCGCCCTGAATTAGAAAACAAAGCCGCCTGAGAAGAGTTAGGTAAGCCTAAAACTGCCGCGCCAACCAATGAAGCAAATAGACTTAGCCAACAGTGATGCCATTCTTTTTTTCGCCACTGCCAAGCGTAAGTCGCGGTAAGCCCTTTTATATAAAGCCATAAGCTTGGCATCATCAACATCCAAACAATACCACTCAAAGCGATGTAATATACTTCTAAATAGTGAAAGCTATGAAATACCAATGGTTCAAGTGCAATGACCGCCTGAATAAGGATGAACAAAGCAAGCGGCATTACATAGTGTTTTTTCCTGGTTAAAGGCAACAATAAAGACACACTAAAAATAGCGATACCAGCCGTAACGAGCCCTAAAGCAATATCAAATGTCATACATCTTCACTCGGTTCTTTTCAGTTTATATTTTTTATAAATTTAATATTCAATTAGTTAAATTCCATTAAGCTTATTTTAGTAACCATAAAATGTCTTTGCCAATTGAACAGGACGACATTTGTCGAGCCCTGAAATACCGTGTTTACTTCAACATACAACCATAAGTGAAACACATGACCCTATCCCCTTTTATGCTACTGCACATAATAACAGGCTCTATTGCCGTCATTGCAGGTCTGCTTGCTTTAATACTAAAAAAAGGTCAAAAATACCACCGCTTGTCAGGAAAAGTTTTTGTTATCTCTATGGCTATAATGGCATTATCCGGTGCCTATATTGCGTACCTTAAGCCAATGATGATCACATTAATCGCTGGATTCTACACGTTACATTTAGTGTTAACCGCATATATGGTCGTCAAAACGCCAGTAAAAACCCACACTCAGTTTGATAATTATACCCCGCTGTCGAGTTGCAGTTTATTCTGCCTGAGTGTGTATTTTGGTTTGCAAGCACTTAATCACGCAAGCGAAACTTTTCAGGGGTTTTCTCACGAACCTTATTTCTTTTTTGCCCTGCTATCAGCCATTGCGTTAATCGGTGATATTAGATTACTCATTTGTAAAGGGCTCACGCACGGCCACCGTCTTGCGAGGCATATATGGCGTATGTGTTTTGCACTATATCTTGCTATTGGCTCTTTCTTTGGTCAAGGCGCTAAGGTACTACCAGAGACTTTAAGTCAATCCGTTTTGATTGAGGCTCCTGAACCGCTCATACTACTTGCCATGATCTTTTGGTTATTAAAAACCGCTATGAAAAGCCGCAAACTCGCATCTACAATCACTACATCTAAAAGCAATACATGTAAATCAACATCATCCTAAGTATAAAAAACCACTAAACACTAAAACAACAGTAATAAAGTATTGAAAAAAATCGTAATGCCATTTACACTGCGCGCGATTTCATAAGGAGACTGAAATGAATCGACACAATACTCTCACATTTACCCTAATTTCACTCATCGTCTTATTAAATGGGTGCGCAACCCCCCCAACTATTTCAAGTGATGCACAAACCAATGAAAAACCAGCGCTGGTGCAAAAAACGTTAGATATTAAGGTTGCCAAAACCAAAGCTAAAAAGTCAGGCTTAGGTGTACCACAGTATAAAAACGGTCAACTGGTTGGTTACCAATTTCAGCGCAGCTTTGCTATTCCCGCGCAAATTGGGAACTTCTTTGGTTTTAGTTACGTGACAAACCAAGTGTTAGCTATAAATAATGCCGATAAAGCGGCAACCGGCGAAATCGTCAAAAAAGTACCTGTTATTGTCACTGTGACACACCCAGAGATCATAACCAATGGACAAGCAAGTACTCAAAGCGCTTGGCAAGACACTCTTTACTTTGGTCGTGATAATTTCGCAATGTGGAACTTCGAAAGTAACAATGAGTTAGTCAGTGGTAAGTGGACCATCGAAGTTAAACATCAAGACACCGTTGTAGCGACAAAAAACTTTTTTGTGCAAGTTCCTCCTCCAATGCCTGCAAAAGTAACAACCGTATGTCAGGTTGAGAGTGAGAAGTTTCCAAAGGCATTGCAAAAGTCAAACCAAAAGTGCTGTGCGGAAAACGATGCCCAAGCATGTTACAACTTTGCTTGGCGAGGTTTAGAGCGCATTAAAGACAAACACGGTGCTGCGCTTTACTACGCAAAAAGCTGTGAACTTGGCGACATATCAGGATGTAGACTCGCAGCAAAGCTTGCTTCAAATGAACAAACTCGCAATGATTTTTATCACAAAGGCTGTGACTTAAAAGATATGGATAGCTGTATCGAGGTCAACCGTTTACCACAGTAGAAAGTCTGTTTACACAACAAATGGGTATAGCGCCGAATAGTGCGATTACCCATCATTCCCGTTATTAAAGGCTATTAAACTGCCCCAATAACCAGGTTCGAAATAACTTAACCTTATGCCAATTGAAATGCCCAACCGGCCCAGCTAAATAATACTGATAGTCGCATGCAACCTCAAACTCAGGGTGTATCTCTAATTGAGCTAAGTCCAATTGCGGCTGAATTAACTGCCGGCGCAGCATGCCTATACCTTGCCCTGCAAGCGTTGCTTGCATCACTAACGCGGCATTATCTATTTCTAAAAAGTGCGGTTGAAGTACATCAGTTAAAGCAAGCTTATCAAATAAAATACGCCATGCTCGTTCGGCATCGGGGCAAATATCCATGATCAAATGGTTACTTTTTATTTGTTCATTAAGTGGCTTTAAGGGGTCAATTAAACCGGGTTTATATGCCAAAAGCATGTCATCACTTGCCAGTACCTCACTGTGCAACCCTGGATAGTGACCTTTCCCAAAACGGATCCCTAAATCAGCTTCACCCGCATCAAAATCAACCAAGCTATCACTTGGGTCAATGCGTACCCTTATATGTGGATGTTGCCGTTGAAAGCTGCTTATTCGAGGTAACAACCAGCAAGTTGCAAAAGAAGGCAATACAGATAAGTTTAAAACACTGGGTTGTGGGTCTTCTTCAATAACCTGCACCCCATGGTTTAAGTGTTCGAACGCTTTACGAATGTGGGGTAACAGCAACTTACCTTTTGCCGTTAAACATATTTTGCGAGTATGGCGCTCAAACAACACACATCCAAGATGCGTTTCTAAACTGCGGATCTGCTGGCTAATTGCCGCTTGCGTCACATACAATTGTTCTGCCGCAAGCTTAAAACTACCCAGCTCAGCCGCATGCTTAAAATATAACAGGCTTTTTAATGGAGGAAGCTGCATCTTGTTTTTACATTAGAAAAACTTAAGCATAGACAAATTTTAATCGTTTGTCAGTAAGCATGATCAGCTCAATACTTATTCTGTGCTTAACAACAAAAGGTCCACCTTATGAATAAGTTAATAATCACTGGCATGTTCGTTTTTACAAGCATTCTGTCAGTCAACCTTGTATCAGCCTCTGATAAAGTCCTCGATAGAATAGAGACACAAGAAGGTTACCCATATAAAAACTTAATTATGAAAGCAAGCAAGGTAGAACTACTCTACGTCAGTAAATCCGAGCATACGACATGTCGTGTTAATGTGTCTTATGCCAACGAACAATATCAAGGCAGCCACTTTACGGTGAGTAATAAAAAATTCGAGAAATCCCCAATGGCCGCCTGTTTAACACGAACTGTTGCGAAAAAGCTGCTGTCTAAGCTGTAAGCGCTCACATGCTCGACAAATGTTAGTGCGTCGCTTCTTCCATTTGTGCCACCTTGCTCATTCGCCATTGATTAAAGTCTTGTTCAATGGTCGGGTGAGCTTCTTCCAGTATTTGCGTTATTTGTTCGCCATTTAACATATTACACATCTGTACTTGTTCTTGAATAAGCAATTTCTGCAGGGCATGAGTATCTTTATTATTCAATAAATAATGAACCCATGCCCAGCCACTAAAATAGAGGTAGCCGGTGTCAATACTGCCCCACTGGGTTTCTGAGCCTATCACCGAATACAATTCCATTGGACGCTGCTCGAGTGCAGTATGAGCTACGTGAAAACCACCATGCGGTTGTTCTAGTGCAATGCGTTCAAATGTTTCAGCTAACCCTTCATTTAGCCACCGAGGTATACGGCCAAGTAACTTTAAATTAATTGCGTGTACTGCTTCATGAATAGCTGTACGTAGCGTGATCTCATCGCCTTTATATTCAACAAACGCAGAGTTGCTACCATGAAAAAAAACCCCTTGGCTCATACGCGGATCAAAGCCCGATTGCGAGGTAGAATCTTCATAGGCAGCACGATCGCCAAGAATAATAATGTTGACATCGATTGCTTGGGCAGCGCCATCCCCGAGCATGGATAAATAGTAATTATGTACAGCGCCCAATTGATTAACTAAGTTAGCCACAAACTGATCGCCAATCTTTCCCTGATGATACAAGGTTAAGTTAATCGCTTGGTTTATTTGTGCTTTAAATACCGAAAAATCATCACCTAGTCCGTCGGCTAATTGCGCCGCTGACCGTTTTTGATAGGCAAACAACCAATCAAGATTACACGCTTTTGACACTGGTTGACTCGATATAACTCCAGCGCTATTTTGATGACTTGTAGCCTCGCTCGACTCGACTACTTTAAGCGGCGCAGCATTCGGGGCTTGCGGTGACGGTAATGCTGTGGGCTGACGATCTGCTTCTCCTGTTAGCCACCATATAAAAACCAAAATAACGAGCAGCAAAGGGATTAAACGGTATTTCAATCGAGGATTATCGCGCTTCATAGGTCAAATATGTCCTTTACTTATGTTAGGGGCTGCATGTCCTATTCATGCCCCAGACTAAAAATACATCGTCAATATACAGCAAATAATAATATGTCCCTATTACATCATAAATCACAGTACTTTTTGAATAAAAAGCGACCTTTCCATGCTCACATACCAATATTATAACCCAAGAATTCACCCGTTCTAAGTTAGGGCTCGCCATTATCAGCACCACAGTCACTTGTACAAATTTTGTAAAATAAAGGCATTAGAAGCAATGTATTAAACTGAATTACCACTAAGTAAAAAATCAGAACGTAAATTGGCGGGCATTTCAAGCCGTATAAAAATCACACAAAATTATAGCGCTGTTATAAAACTTGCTGTACATTACTTTTGCAACAAGCAAGTTACATATATTTCACATAATTACCGGTACAACTGTAATTATTTTGTAAATATCAGTAGGTATGGTGCTCTTCGTTGCGCAACACACAACACATAACGTTACAATAATTTTACGAGGAAATCATGAAAACACTATCCGCCATTTTGGCGACCGCGTTGACAGCGCTGGCATTTACACCCGACGCTAATGCCTATTTGTATAAAGACCCGGGATATGTCGAGCAAAACGCACGTGTTATAACAAAAAACAATGCCATTGGACGCTCACACCAATACAGAGATCAACAGGGTTGGATGTATGTTGATGAATCCAGCAATGGCGCTACCAGTGGGTTTTATCAAGCTGGCAACTGGCTAAAACTACACAATCGCAACTTTAAGGTCTCAGTCGGTTCAGTGGAGTTTTCATTTAACCCAAGCAAGTTAGATTGTACGCAAGGCATGACTTTCAACTTAACCGTTGGTGAAGACAGCGTCGCTGCGTTTAAACCAAACTGTGATGACTTGCTTAATGCTTCTGTCACTTACCCAGTAGAATACTATTTTGATTTAATTCCCGAAGTAGTTAAACCCAAAGTAGAGGTTCCGCTTGATCCACTGGGTTTACTAAAATTAGGCGTTAAATTTGGAGCAGGCATTGAAGCGGGTGCAGATTTTACTGTGGGTGGCGTGATTGGCGGCCATAATAACGAAGAGCCTTTCATGGTCGATGGCGTAAGACGGCCTGATTACATTTATGCCGAAGTCGCACCTTATGTTGGGGGGGTGGTATCTAGTTCCGCATACGCATCATTTGGTCATGGTATTTCTGAAGCGGGTGTAAAAGGCAAACTTAGTCTGCTCAAAGTAAAAGGCAAAGGGTATGTTGAAGCCGGTATTCGCCGCGTAAAACAAAACGATCAAACCGTTGAACAAGGGTTCTTAGAGCTTAAAGTCACTTCGCAGTTAAGCGGTGGTGACGGAAAAATCCAAGCTTATTGCAAAAAACTATGGGGCTTACTGCAATTTAACGTTGATGTCATGAAATGGGATCCGCTCTACACTCGTGAATTTACGTTGTATGAATATGCGAGCCCACAATGGAACAACCTATAACCAATATATAAGCAGCAATTTGTGGTGACTCTCGCAGTCACCACTACAAGGATAAATCATGAAGCTAAAAGTCACCGCGTTATTACTTATATGTATGGGGATCGGTATCTTTTATTTTACTGGCAATAACACAGCACGCCCAATTGCCCAAAAAACCACACAACAATCACCGTCTAAAGTTACACTGCCGTCTCAGTCAAGCTCTTACTCTGTCACCATTGAGTCGGCCGTTTTATCACAAAACAACACACCCGTTACACACTCATCACTCAACTGGAACATGCATTTTAACGGCACGGGTGAGCAACAAGGTTTACTCACTGATATTGAGTTTTCAAACAACGCTAAGCCGCAAACTTTGGTGAAGGAGCTACCGTTCAAATTTACCGAAAATAACGGGGTATTTTCCCACGTTGACTTATTAGCACTGCCATCAGATCACACCCTAAATGTATTGCCTAATATATTGGACTTATTGAGCTTCTCTGAAGCGAGCCCCTTAACATTTAACGATGCACACGGGCAAAAGACGTATACCTATCAACGTATTAATAACGAAGTGCAACGTCAAATGACCTCACATCGCAATAAACCTATAACAACAAAAAGCGATACGTCTGAGCAGTGGCACTTAACGCTCAATGCAAACCAACAACCTCTGCACCTAAACTATTCATCTGACAGCATCTGGCATAATAACGACCAGCAATACCACATAATCCAAAAGGTAGATATTCAAAGGCTAACGACCCAAGGCCGTAAATTTGCCAACGTTTCATCCAATAAAAACGCCGCATTAGCGAGCCAACAAAAACAAATTGAAGCACAAACAATAAATGATGAAACGTCGTTATATGTGGCTATCGCAGAGTTACAAACAAACTTAGACCCAACTCTAGCCAAGCTCATTGGCGCATTTTTACTACAAGAATATGATTTAACAGAACTAATCGCATTGATAGAGCAAGATTCATCGTTGAGTTCGGCCATTATCTACGCTTTACAAAAAGAACAAAGCCCACTGGCCGAGCAAATGCTTGCCGACTTACTAACAACAGACAGGCTCACCACACACATAAAGCAAAAGCTGTTAATTGCGCTTGGCCGCTTTGGAGCTTCGTCTACCGTATCATTCAATGCCCTTGCAGCGCTGGCAGACAAGCCGAATAACCCACTCGCAAAAACCGCCCTGCTTAATTTAGGCTCTATGGCTAAATTCACGCCAGAGCAAAGCAGCACCGTTGAACATTACTTATCAGAGCAGCTACAGTCCGAACAACATTTAAGCACGGCCATTTTGGCGTCTGCTAACAGTAAAAACACCGCTCTGTTGCCACACATTGCAAAATTACTGAACCATCAACGAAAAGGCGTAAAGCGCGATGCCGTAAAAGTCTTATCGTCAAAGGCGCAATATCACGATCAAGTTGTGGCCACCATATTAGATAACCCAGATGTGCAAATTGTGGACGCGTTCACGCGTGCTGTATCTGACTCGGGTTTAGTACTCAGCCAATACAACAAAGCAAGACTGCAAAGCCTTTACAATACCACTCAAAACCCGATCATTCTTAAACGACTAAAAACATTAGGTATTAAAAGCACATAACAGCGAAATAACTAGCAATACGCCTCTGTTCTCCTTCTATTCAATACAAACCAGAGGCTTTTGCTAAATATCGGTTCACCGTCTCCCTGACGAAGGTCAGGGCCCATGCCAATTAACCCCAATTTTCACTCCCACACCATCGTCTCCCTGACGAAGGTCAGGGTCCATGCCAATTAACCTCTTGCGCCAAAAACGCAACACAAAACCTAGACCCTGAAATAAATTCAGGGAGACGAAAGTGGGGCCGTACTAAACTCTTTAGCTGCCTCATCACACCACCTCCAAATCGTCTCCCTGACGAAGGCCACGGCCCATGCCAATTAACCCCAATTTTCACTCCCACACCATCGTCTCCCTGACGAAGGTCAGGGTCCATGCCAATTAACCTCTTGCGCCAAAAACGCAACACAAAACCTAGACCCTGAAATAAATTCAGGGAGACAAAAGAGGGGCCGCACTAAATTCTTTAGCTGCCTCATCACACCATCTCCAAATCGTCTCCCTGACGCAGGTCTGGGTCCATACCAATTACCCCCTAACGCCAAGGCGCAAAACAAAAACCTAGACCCTGAAATAAATTCAGGGAGACAAAAGTGGGGCCGTACTAAGCTCTTTAGCTGCCTCATCACACCATCTCAAAATCGTCCCCTTGACGAAGGTCAGGGTCCATACCAGTTAACCCCAACCTTCACTACCCCACCACCGTCTCCCTGACGCAGGTCAGGGCCCATGCCAATTAACCCCTAACATCAAAGACGCAAAACAAAACCTAGACCCTGAAATAAATTCAGGGAGACGAAAAGCGGCAACATCAAACTCTTTAGCAGCCTCATCACACCATCTCCAAATCGTCTCCCTGACGAAGGTCAGGGTCCATGCCAATTAATCCCAACCTTCACTCCCCCATCATCGTCTCCCTGACGCAGGTCAGGGCCCATGCCAATTACCCCCTAACGCCAAGGCGCAAAACAAAACCTAGACCCTGAAATAAATTCAGGGAGACGAAAAGCGGCAACATCAAACTCTTTAGCAGCCTCATCACACCATCTCCAAATCGTCCCCTTGACGAAGGTCAGCCAATTAACCCCAACCTTCACTACCCCACCACCGTCTCCCTGACGCAGGTCAGGGCCCATGCCAATTAACCCCTAACATCAAAGACGCAAAACAAAACCTAGACCCTGAAAGAAATTCAGGGAGACAAAACTGGGCCTAGACCCTGAAATAAATTCAGGGAGACGAAAAGCGGCAACATCAAACTTTTTAGCAGTCTCATCACACCATACCCAAAACCATGCTAACTAACTCCAACCTTCACTCCCTCACCACCGTCTCCCTAACGAAGGTCAGGGCCCATGCCAATTACCCCCTAGCGCCAAAAACGCAACACAAAACCTAGACCCTGAAATAAATTCAGGGAGACAAAACTGGGCCCGCACTAAACTCTTTAGCAGCCTCATCACACCATCTCCAAATCGTCCCCTTGACGAAGGCCACGGCCCATACCAATTACCCCCTAACGCCAAGGCGCAAAACAAAAACCTAGACCCTGAAATAAATTCAGGGAGACAAAAGTGGGGCCGTACTAAACTCTTTAGCTGCCTCATAACACCATGCCCAAAACCATGATCACTATCTCCAACCTTCACTCCACCACAGTCTCCCTGACGAAGGTCAGGGCCCATGCCAATTACCCCCTAACGCCAAGGCGCAAAACAAAACCTAGACCCTGAAATAAATTCAGGGAGACAAAAGTGGGGCCATACTAAACTCTTTAGCTGCCTCATAACACCATGCCCAAAACCATTATCACTATCTCCAACCTTCACTCCACCATCGTCTCCCTAACGAAGGTCAGGGCCCATGCTAATTAACCTCTAGCGCCAAAAACGCAACACAAAACCTAGACCCTGAAATAAATTCAGGGAGACGAAAAGCGGCAACATCAAACTTTTTAGCAGTCTCATCAAGCCATCTCAAAATCGTCCCCTTGACGAAGGTCAGCCAATTAACCCCAACCTTCACTACCCCACCACCGTCTCCCTGACGCAGGTCAGGGCCCATGCCAATTACCCCCTAACGCCAAGGCGCAAAACAAAACCTAGACCCTGAAATAAATTCAGGGAGACGAAAAGCGGCAACATCAAACTTTTTAGCAGTCTCATCAAGCCATCTCAAAATCGTCCCCTTGACGAAGGTCAGCCAATTAACCCCAACCTTCACTACCCCACCACCGTCTCCCTGACGCAGGTCAGGGCCCATGCCAATTACCCCCTAACGCCAAGGCGCAAAACAAAAACCTAGACCCTGAAATAAATTCAGGGAGACAAAAGTGGGGCCGCACTAAACTCTTTAGCGGTCTCATCACCCCAATTTTCACTCCCCCACCACCGTCTCCCTGACGCAGGTCAGGGCCCATACTAATTAACCCCAATTTTCACTCCCCCACCACCGTCTCCCTGACGCAGGTCAGGGCCCATACTAATTAACCCCAATTTTCACTCCCCCACCACCGTCTCCCTGACGCAGGTCAGGGCCCATACTAATTAACCCCAATTTTCACTCCCCCACCACCGTCTCCCTGACGCAGGTCAGGGCCCATACTAATTAACCCCAATTTTCACTCCCCCACCACCGTCTCCCTGACGCAGGTCAGGGCCCATACTAATTAACCCCAATTTTCACTCCCCCACCACCGTCTCCCTGACGCAGGTCAGGGCCCATACTAATTAACCCCAATTTTCACTCCCCCACCACCGTCTCCCTGACGCAGGTCAGGGCCCATACTAATTAACCCCAATTTTCACTCCCCCACCACCGTCTCCCTGACGCAGGTCAGGGCCCATACTAATTAACCCCAATTTTCACTCCCCCACCACCGTCTCCCTGACGCAGGTCAGGGCCCATACTAATTAACCCCAATTTTCACTCCCCCACCACCGTCTCCCTGACGCAGGTCAGGGCCCATGCCAATTACCCCCTAACGCCAAGGCGCAAAACAAAAACCTAGACCCTGAAATAAATTCAGGGAGACAAAAGTGGGGCCGTACTAAGCTCTTTAGCTGCCTCATCACACCACCTCCAAATCGTCTCCCTGACGAAGGCCACGGCCCATACCAATTAACCCCAATCTTCACTACCCCATCATCGTCTCCCTGACGCAGGTCAGGGCCCATGCCAATTACCCCCTAACGCCAAGGCGCAAAACAAAAACCTAGACCCTGAAATAAATTCAGGGAGACAAAAGTGGGGCCGTACTAAGCTCTTTAGCTGCCTCATCACACCACCTCCAAATCGTCTCCCTGACGAAGGCCACGGCCCATACCAATTAACCCCAATCTTCACTACCCCATCATCGTCTCCCTGACGCAGGTCAGGGCCCACGCCAATTAACCCCTAGCGCCAAAAACGCAACACAAAACCTAGACCCTGAAATAAATTCAGGGAGACGAAAGTGGGGCCGTACTAAACTCTTTAGCAGCCTCATCACACCATCTCCAAATCGTCCCCTTGACGAAGGTCAGCCAATTAACCCCAACCTTCACTACCCCACCACCGTCTCCCTGACGCAGGTCAGGGTCCATCTCAATGACCCCCTACCGCCAAGATATTACTCACAACCTAGACCCTGAACTAAATTCAGGGAGTCAAAAAGTGAAGACCTTATTCTAAATAACCACGCCGTACACAACTGGTATAAAAAGTGCTTAATATTCATATAACTAACATCTGACAAAATATCGTCACATAAGGACCGTGTCACACATGAACTTTAACTCTTTACCACCACAAGCTTACTCAAATCATGGCTATAACCTGTCAGAGAATGCGACTAACAAAGATAAAAGTACGGCAACACCCGTCACTGCTGATCAAATTACCACCTCGGATGCAAAAACGACTGAAAAAACTGAATCAAACGGCGACAATCAAACAACCACCGAGGAAAAGTCAGATATCAGTGCACAAGAAAAAATCGTGGGTAACATTAAAATTCTACAGAGTAAAATGAGTGAAGTACGCGCGGACACAAGCCTGACAAAAGAGCAAAGTGCCGAACAACTGGGTGAGCTAAAAACGCAACTTGATGAACAACTGCAAAATGTGCAACTTATTATCAAAAAGCAGACATCAACCTTAGTGCAAAGCTTATTTGCCAGTAACGGCGCGAGTAACGCCGGTATGTTTTTCAACAATAAAGCCTAAACCTATTGCTATATCAGCCACTGAGTACGTATTAGGTTGAAGAGGCAAATACAAAAAAGCGCATTACCTAAATGCGCTTTAAAAATAGCTATTTAACTCAATCACCCGTTAAAAGTCGTAGTGTAACCCCATGTATACCGTTCTTGGCGCTCCAGGTTGAATACGCTCTCTGCCATAGCGTAACTCTCCTTGCAACGCGTATTTTTTGTCGGTTAAATTAGCAACGCGCACATGAAGCTTTAACGCATCCGTTAAAAGGTAATTCACTTTTACGTTAGCAACGGTATACCCAGAATACTTTTGCGTATTTTTAGCATCCATCCAGTAGTCACCGATGCTTTGAATTTCAGCCACCACATTTAACCCATCGAAAGCATCACTGTTGTAATTCAACCGCACATTAGCCACATAGTCAGGGGCCATTTGTAAACTATTACCAGATAAATCCTGCGCTTTACTGCGTTGCGTATTACGGTCAATACGCCCTTGGTCTTCTATGTAATGGTCAAATTCATGATCTGATTGACTATAAGCAAATGCAACAGCCACCGACTCTGAAACGTCATAGTTCACACCAAGCTCAACGCCGCTGTGTTCAACACGCGCAGCATTCACCCGATAAGAAGCGCCAAAATCGTCATAAGCGGTAACAATCGCATCGTCAACCGCCATAAAATAATACGCCAGCTCTATGCTCAGCGCCTCAAAATGTGCCTTATACCCCACTTCGTATGTGTCAGAGGTCTCTTCATTTAACGCACTCAATTGCGCACTCGTTTCTTTGGTTTTTAAATGATATAACTCAGACGCAGTTGGAATACGGATCGCATTCGCAAAACGCACATAAACGTTGCTGATATCATTCATCTGATAATTTAAGCTCGCCTTGGGGCTTAGATGGTCGAATGTATCTGTTCTATCAGCAATAGATCGATTGCCAAAGCCATCGTCGTCATAAGTGGGGAGACTATTATTAAACTCATACTTATTATTGTCATACCTGAGCCCAAGGCTATAACTAAGCTGTTTTGTTATTACGCCATTATGTTGAATATAAGGCGAAATTCCTCTAAAGCGGGTCTCATCATTATAAAATATATGCCCTTTAGGATAAGTTGCAGCCCCCCAGCCAGTGGTTGTTCGCGTGGCAGCTTGATACGAAAGTGCATCACCTTTAGCGCTTTCTAAATCAATACCTATAGTGGTATCAAACCCATCGCTGTGAGAAAAGTTAGCCAGTGCCAATATACCAACCGTTTTTACGCTCGATTCAACTTGCGGCATATTAGGTTGCCACGTCGCGATATAGTCATTGCTTCTATAGCGTGCATAAGGAATAACCGACGCAAACACAGCGTCGCCATGGTATTGATACTCAGAGCTAACACGCATGTAGTCAGTTTTACGGCGAGGATCAATATTGACGACTTCTAAGGGTAATCCAGATTGCGACGGGTCGTCGTTAAACTCATCTTCCGTAAGTGCATCCAGCATTTGTTGGTCAAGGCTTGACGCCATCACACTGGTTTTAAACTGATGCTTATCAGAAAAACTCACTTCATGTAGCACATTAAGCTCTGCTTTTTCTACACTGCTGTTGTCACGCCACCCATCATTATTTAAATACGCACCCGACACTCGCACACCATTATTTTCACTAAAGTGCTGAGTAATACTGCCCTGATAACGCTCGTAACCGGCTTCGCCAAGGGTTAGCCCTACCGCATTTTTATTCGAGTCAACCGGCGCAGATAATACATTAACTGTTGCAGCCACTGCTCCCGAGCCATACAAGCTAGTACCCGCCCCTTTCATTACTTCTAAGCGCGACAAAGACGAATTACTGCTCGCCCACCATAACGCATTATGATTATAAAAAGCCGCCGACTGTAAGGGCACATTGTCTTGTAGATACAAGGTATACCCGCCGTAGTTAATGGGCATACGAATAGCGGCATTGTGACCTTGCCCACCCGACAACTGGTTCAACAATACACCCGGAATAGTTTGCAAAGAATCTGACAAATGTTGGCTATTGTCATTATTCAACACCTCTTCCGACACGCTGCCTATACTAAGCGCCAGCTGTGTATTTAATTTAGCCGTACGGCTCGATGTAACGGTGATCTGCTCTATATCAGCCATCGCATTATCATCGTTTGCGTATGCGTTGATTGAACACGCAGATAAAATAGACAATGAGATAAGTGAGTAGCAAAAGCGCTGCTTCATTCTAGATATTCCTAAGTTATTTTTTAATAATCTTTTAATTAGTGGCTGTCAACATAACGGCCCGACAACAATAAACCACGACGCACAATCGCACTTTTTTGCCGCCTACGCCGGCCAATATACAAACGAACGCCAAACAATGCGGTCAATACCAAGCCAATAATAATACCTGTGACGATAACATCTCGAACTTCTCGGCCTAGCGGGTTTAAAAAGTGATATTTATGTAAGTAACCAAAATGCCAACTACGTGCGCTTTGCCAATTTGTCTCTATGTTAGCAATAAACCCAGTATGGGGCTCAACACTGTAAAGCACATCCGGTGCATTCACAAAACTCATTTGAATAACAGGTAATCGCTTGTTTATAAAACCATAAGTTTGACCAAACTTATCAATTTTTTGCCAATTAAGCACCGTACCACTGACATTAAGTTGCCGCTGTAACTGTGCCAATGCAACGTCTACGCTCGTTATATTTGCCGCTGAATTTTGCCAATAACTAAATTCAACTATCGGCCTTTTTTGCACAAATACCTGTTTAGCCACCTGTGTCACAACTTGATCACCCACCGCCACCAATTGAAAATTGTCGCCGTTTGAGTCAAGCACATCTTTTAATGGATCGTGGTTGAGCCGGTCAGTAAAAATAGCGTTGCCAGGCGACAACGCTCTAAACGTCTCAGGAACAAACTTATCAACTAATATATGAATACTGCTGCTTGCAAACCCCAACATACATACGCTCAATACAACACCCAATGAACGGTGTAGTACTGGCGTATTAATACGTTTACTTTTGAAACGTCGCCATAGCAGGGCATAACTCACTAAACCAAACACCCCAGTGCCAAATAATAGCAATGAAATTGCCAGCATCGGGATCATGCGCCATAGGCTGTGTCGCTCACCAATAAACTCAAAGGTGTGTAATTGCTTAAACCAATAAGACAAACTTTCTCGCAGGGGCGTATTATGCGCTGCAATACGGCTGCTTAACGTATCAATATACAATCGATTTTTGTTTTGTAAGGTAACGCGATGAACGGGCAAGATACGGTTGATTTCAGCATATTCAGGGCTAAATTCGTTAATTAATTCAGTGCCCAAGGCGGCCTGTTCAGCCCATGATTGCGCCAAATAAAGTGCATAACGTTCGTCATGTAAAGCGCTATTTATTAAGCCCGTTTCCACTGAGAAGTAATAAATGTGTGGCAAGGGAGCATTCGCAACCGCCACTTGATAGTAATAGGCCGCATTATATTCAATCACCCTTGCATGGCTAAAAGCCGTGATGTTGTGGGCGACTAAAACCGATTTTAAAGGTACTGCTACCGCAGAAATATGATTGGGAACTTTAATAAATGGGGTGTTCAGTCGTTCAGCTTTGGCAAAGTGCGACATTGCGGGGTGCAACAAGCCACTCAAAGCCCAAACAACAAAAGGAATAACACACAATAAGGCAAAACGCCTATGCCAAACAAGCAACGACTTAATCATATTATTATTTTTATATCAGAAAGATAAGGGAGAGTATAATTCGAATTAACGCAGTGAGCGTGTGACATAATGTCGCAGGAGAAACAATACATCCTTTTTAATGAGAAATAGTGGAAGCACCATGCAAATTACATAAAACAGAGGTAAATCACGTTTGCAAACTAAAATTGACCTAACAGAGCACCTCGAATATTACGCGAGATAGAATGTAAATCAGTCATTCTTTTTTTAGCTTCAAGGGTATCAATGCCTTTAATTGCTTCTGCATCTTCTAAAAAAAACGCCATATCAAACTTCTTACGTCGTTTGTTAAAAACATACACCAACACATAGCAGTAACCTTCCACTGCGTTAGTCGTTCCAAAAAACTCCAAATCAGTATACGTTAACTTAGGTTTTACTAAATCACCGTCTAGCTTTTTAATAAAGACGTGTTTAATGTACAATTTTTTTGTTGCAATAGAGTACTTTGTAATATCTTTTAACCCTAATTCATGCAGAGACTCAGACGCCACGTCCAGTGGTAATAAACTTGTCATCAATGACCTATCCTTTTTACTATGAGAACCAACTGTTAACAATAATCAACTAGATTGTGTGGAAAAATCTCCCCACATGTAAAAAAAGATAATAAAAAGTATCAACCCTATACTTTCACACTGCCTGTACACTTTAAAACAATGGACCCTGAAATGAATTCAGGGAGACAAATAAAAGACAGTCCCACCCACACCCACTGCGACATTATTAAGCACACCTCACTCCGTCTCCCTGCTTTTGTACCCCTGACCCCACTTTCGTCTCCCTGACGCAGGTCAGGGCCCATACAAATCACACCACCCAATCCCAGCCCCCACTTCAATCTCCTTTCCCCTCTTTCGTCTCCCTGACGAAGGTCAGGGCCCATACAAGTCACAGCACCCAAACCCAACAACCCTCTTTCGTCTCCCTGACGCAGGTCAGGGCCCATACAAATCACATCACCCAAGCCCAACAAACCAACTTCGTCTCCCTGACGAAGGTCAGGGCCCATATAAGTCACAGCACCCAAACCCAAAAAACCAACTTCGTCTCCCTGACGAAGGTCAGGGTCCAATTACTCAATACCAATCACCTACAACCCACTAAAAACCCCAATACAAACCAGCCTACGACCATTAATAATGAGAAAAACTCAAATTTATCGCACCAAAATATCAACAAGTACTTCACTAATTAGAATATAAATATTATCATATGCACCAAGGTTTACATTAAGTGATCGCAATGTTATATTTAAGTTAAATATAATTAAAATAACCTTTCCATCTACATATTAAGGATAGGATGTGATCAATGGTGATGACCTTAAGGCCATGCGGACTCAGGCCGGATTTACACAAGCACAAATGGCAAGTAAACTCAGTTGTGACAGAAAGACTATTATTAACTATGAACTTGGCGTTGGCGAACCCAAAATGGGACAACTTTTAAAATGGCTGATGATATGTAAAGTAGATATAAAACCACTGCTAAAGCAAATTGATAATATTAGAAACAAGTTAGAGCTAGATGAGTAAAGCTATTTTATCAAAAAATATTAAACAGGTAGCGTGAACCATGAAATCACTAACTAAATTTTTATGTAAAAAAGTATCCGGCGGTACATTTCCATGGAAACCCCTAGAAAATTCAGCAGCTCCCATACCATTATCAAAATCACATAAAAAAATAGAAAGCACTCTAAAACCATGACTAAATCGCAATTAATTCTAGGCATAATAATATCACTATCCATATTTTATACAATAATTGAAAACGCACATGTATCAACATACATTTACATGATAATTATTGCGTCTAACCTTATATTTAGTATATGTAGAAAAAATATTAATGCATACCACATATGTATATTATTATTAACAATTAACACTTTAGGCTATTTATTATTCGGACTAGGTGCTATAGAGCCTTTGCTTATGGAGGGTAATAAGGTTGCAAACGGTTTGATTTTTTATGGGTTGCAATTAGCTTTGAATATTTTGATGTTTTTTGCTTTTATATTTAGAGTTCAAATATCACGATTATTTTCAAACTCTAAAGAAATATACTTAAATGATTTTGATGGGCTATTTCACTGGGTTTTCCTATATTTTTCGTTAATCAGCGCACTGGCTCTTATTGAGTTTATTCTTAGGCTTGTCTTTAATCTAAATTTTTTGAAGATCTTATATGACAACTATGAAAATTTAGTTTATGTTGGCTGGTCAGTTACAACCGGATTGCTTTTCACTATGCAGCTTGTGTTCAATAAAATGAAAAAACAGCATTCCCATAGGTAAGATGAAAACTATTAGGCTTATTTGGTAATGCTAGACGGCAGCGCTCTAAAATCAGTCAGAAAAAATGCGGGTATATCGCAAACCGATATGGCCAAAAAGCTCGACTGTGATAGGCGCACAATCATCAATTATGAGCAAGGAGTGTGCGAACCAAAAGCCAGCCAGCTTTTTAGATGGTTATCAGCCTGTAAAGTTGATTTAAAGCCACTGGCTGCACAGGTTCGTAATATAAAAGAAAGTCTATTCCTTTTATTTACACTAGGTGTTCTTTCACCAAATGAGGTGAGCTTCTTATATATTGGTATACTCACAGTATGTGCACTGCACGGTATAGTTAGAAGTAAAAAAGAAACAACGCATGCTGTTTTGATAATAGCATCACTGTACACTCTAGAGTACATATTGATTGACTATTATTACGAGTTCTTACTTTGGTGCTTTAATAGCAAGCTACTAATCGCAATTCTATATTACTCATTCCAAGTTGCATTTAGTGTTTCTGCGTATTATATCTTTTATTCTCGGGCAAAGAGGTGCTTATCTCCTTTAAAAGAAGCAACAAAGCCAACCGTTTATTTTTTTGAAAAAACACTATCTAACATCTATGTCTATCTAGCTATCATTACTACACTCCACCTTATTGACTTCTACATAGACGAAAAATACAACTACACGTTTCTATCGGTGTTCTATACCCACTACGAAAATTTAATATATATCGGTATGTCCCTAGTCATCTGTACACTGACTGCAATGGTTACCTCTCATGAAAAAGAGCTAAAAACGGTAAAGCAACAACTCTAACGTCATAAATAATTCAATAAAAATAAGCTAAAACCGATAAAGAAACACACCATTAATCCCCATTTCCTGTACAATAAAGCCATGTAAATAGTTGGAATTACTTATGCTTAGCGGTAGTGACTTAAAAGCCATTAGAGAAAACGCGGGTATTTCGCAAGTTGATATGGCAGCAAAGTTAAATTGCGATCGTAAAACGGTCATTAATTATGAACAAGGTTACTTTGAACCTAAAGTCAGTGTGCTATTAAACTGGCTATCAATCTGCAAAATTGATATTAAGCCGCTGTTAGAACAAGTTAAAAATTTCAGAAATGTAACCGCGGTATTGCTTACGCTCTCTTATTTTGGCCCCTCTATTATAAGCCCTATCTATATCCTATCGCTGTTACTTTTTTTGTTGTATGCCGTATTTACCAGCAATCGTAACCTGGTGAGTACAAGCGCGATTTTACTGGCACTCAACATCACGGGCTACTTACTGTTTCTCACCGACTTTCGTGAGCTGATATATCCCAACATTGAACATGAGCCCTATGTGATGGGGGTTTTCCTGATACAGCTATCATCCTACTGTGTCATATTTTCTATATTTAAAATAAAAGTCAGACGAACAGATATTACCAGAGCCAATTTCATTAACGACAAAGTATGTGACACAGCTCATTCATACATACTTTTATACTTTATCATCATTGCTTTACTTGCTTTAATTGAAAGTACAATAAGAGTTGTATATCCAACTTTTGACCTAGATATTATTTATCAAAATTATAGAACTTTAACCTATATAGGATGGGTATTTACATTATCTGTGTTATGTTCATCATTGTTTCTTTCTAGAAATACCAAGTCAGAACGTATATTAACTCGGAATAGTAATGCTAGACGGTAATGATCTAAAATCAGTCAGAAAAAATGCGGGTATATCGCAAACCGATATGGCCAAAAAGCTCGACTGCGATAGGCGCACAATCATCAATTATGAGCAAGGAGTGTGTGAGCCAAAAACCAGTCAGCTTTTTAGGTGGCTATCAGCCTGTAATATTGATTTAAAGCCACTAGCAGCTCAATTGCAAGGTATGAAAAACTCTATACTTATACTCTCTACAATTGCATATTTTACACCTGATATTATGATGTCATCATACGTTGCTATTCTCGGGTTGTTTTTGGTCTTTGGCATCTTCAGAAGAAGTAGCTCAATAACATTTACTGCAGTTATTCTTCTTTTAACTAGCTTGCTTGAGTATACCTCACTTCAAATTCTAGTGAGTTTTTTGGCAGGATTAGAAAACAAAACAGCATGGCACTCTTCAAGCATTTTTTTGTCTCAGTCCCTACTCTCATTTTTTGCTTTAATAATATTTATTAATCAAAGAAGAGTGATAAAATATACATTTTGTCACTTATGGAAGCATAGCTATTCATATTCATTAGTATTAACTATGACATTTGCTTATTTTACAGCCTTGACGACTGCTGCGGCAGTCGAGTTCATACTTAATCGCCAATATGCATTCGAAAACTTTAATTTTATTTACACCTACTATGAGAGCCTTGTCTATTTTGGGTGGGCAGTCGTTATCGCAACACTCATTACTATGGCACTTGAAGACCTGAAGCCGAATAAGTAGACTTGGCGCTAACATACTACCTTGCACTATGTTAATTAAGTTAATAGAAACCAGACTAAAACGACTCTACACCACGAAAAAAGCAACCATAAAGAACTACCTAAACAAAACAAAGCGACACTAAAAAACCATTTGAAGTTTCGTTTTTCACAATCATTCACATTTCTTCCACAATTAGTTGTCATTGTTTATTTACCTAGTTGTTTTTGATTGGTTGAAATATGAAATCAAGTTCTTTAGTACTAAAACCCATTTTAATAAGTGCAGTATTGATAGCAGCTGTACTCGTAGACACTGCATCAGCAAGTACACCAAACTTTATCAACTCAGAGCGCGTGAACGTTCACGAACACGAAGGTAACATTAACGCCCTTCCCACCCTGATAAGCGCAAATTTGGCTGTAATTTCATCAGATGCAACAGTTGATGAAGCACTCGCTAACTTAATTATTGAAAAGCGACTTAGAAGCGCAATTCGGGGGGCCAGGCGCGCACCCGGTATAAATGAACCAATCACACAACTTGGAATGAAACTCTTTTTTACTAAAGCGCTAGGGGGTGAAAAAACCGTCGCCTGTGCCACATGCCATCACCCCGAGCTTGGCGGTGCTGATCAGCTGTCATTCAGTATTGGTACCAATGCCATCGACCCAGATGCAATAGGCCTTGAACGAAAAGCACTCAATAATGAAGTGACCATTCCGCGTAACGCCCCCACTATTTTTAATACCGGATTAATGCGCCGCACCCTCTTTTGGGATGGGCGAGTCGAGATGGTTACAAACGATCAAGGTGTTCGTAGCGACCAAATTAGTACTCCTGATTCAACGTTTAATAGTGTTGATGTAAATGCTGGCGACAGCTTAACTGCCGCGCTTTCTCGTTTTCCGGTTACATCGGTTGAAGAAATGCGCGGAAGTGCCTTTCCACAAGCCACCACAAATGAAGAGGTTAGGCGTCACCTCGCAGAACGTATTGGTGATTATGGTGGCGAAACAGGCAGTTTAGATACCAATGACTGGCTAGCACACTTTCAACAAGCATTTAACAGTGATGAACCAGCACAAAATCTTATTACCTTTGATAGCATTGCGCTGGCGCTTGGACAATATCAGCAGTCATTGGTATTGGTTGACTCAGATTGGCACCGTTATTTAAATGGTGATCCCACTGCCCTAACCGACCAACAAAAACGCGGTGCAGTATTATATTTTACACCCCGTGAAAACGGCGGCGCAGGGTGTGATACTTGCCACGGTGGTACGCGTTTTACCCGCGAAGGGTTTGTCAATGTTGCATACCCGCAATTTGGTATAGGTACTCAACCTGATAAAAGCGATATTGGCAGAGCAGCGATAGAGCTTACCCGCCGCAATCAATTTGCGTTTCGCATACCTAGCTTGTTAAACGTGGCATTAACCGCACCCTACGGCCACGCTGGTTCGTTTGAAACACTAGAACAAGTTGTTGCACACTATGTGGACCCAGCCACAAGCATTGAACAATTCTTTCAACGCGGTGGCGCCTGCGGATTACCGCAATTTACCGGTAACGAAAATTGTGATGAATTAAACGACCAAGCACAACAAAATAGCCAAGCAGCATTAAACCGTTTTGAGCGATCTCGATTTGTAAAACCCGTTTTAAATGCAGAGCAACAGCAAGACGTGGTTGCATTTTTACACGCACTCACAGATCACTGCGCCACAGATACCAACTGTATTCAGCAATGGGTACCAAGCAATTCAAGCAATGACCCAGACAACTTGCAATTAAGAGCCCGTTTTACACCCTAACCAGTTTACACCTCCCAACCATTAATGAGTTGCTACGTACCTATGTGCGTATCAACTCTTTTTTTAGTTCAACTCAATAAAATGGTCAAAAAATTTACATTCTATCAAGGACTCAATACAATGATTTTATGATTAATATTCGAGCTAAAAATGGACTTTAATAAAAAGATCAACGCATTAAGACCGCATAACCCACAAAAATCGGTGCAAGGTAGCCTTGAAAGTGACCGAGGTCGTATTATTAACAGTGCCGCGTTACGCCGATTACAACAAAAAACCCAAGTCTTCCCTCTTGAGCGCAACGCTGCTGTTCGCTCGCGATTAACCCACTCATTAGAAGTACAGCAAAATGGTCGATACATCGCACAAACCATTGTTAAAGAATTAAAAAAGCAAAAGCTCGCACCAGAATTATATGATGATTTAGCCACATCGCTTGAATCACTCGTTGAAATGGCTTGCCTAATGCACGACATTGGCAACCCCGCATTTGGCCATTTTGGTGAAGCAGCAATCAACGATTGGTTTAAACGGTACTTATCACAGCATCCCACTTACGCGCCAAACATGCCACTGCTAAGCACCCATAAATACAATGAAGACATGCCACTTCAAACGCAGCTACTGCTTGATTTATGTAATTTTGAAGGCAACGCTCAGGCTATTCGGATCATCCACACCCTATCTAGCCTAAACTTAACCTATTGCCAAACTGCCAGCATTTTAAAATATACCCGCTGTGCTACCCAGCCAAAGCCTCCATTAGAAAGCTCAACCAGTTACCTACAAAAAAAGGTTGGCTATTACTATAGCGAACAACAATTTGTTAACCAGCTTTGTAACGCGCTACATATCACAGTTGGGCACCGCCACCCAGCCGCATACATTATGGAAGCAGCCGACGATATTGCGTATTGCCTTGCAGACATTGAAGATGCTGTAGAAAAAGGCTTTATTAGTGTCGATACATTAAAAGTATTATTAGCAGAGGAATATCAAAGCATTCTTAGTACCCTTCCTCCGTCGGAGCAAGTATATAAGCAATTTGTTGCCAATAAATGCACCTATGCCTATGAGCGTGCCTGTGAGAACTTGGCAAACTTTGAAAATGAGTTTTTTATTTGGCTTAGAGTTGGGCTTATTCATACGTTAGTTAAACACGCAGCCACTCGATTTATTGGCAACTTAGAGGCGGTATATCACGGCAGCTTTAATAGTGCATTGCTTGAAGATCAAAGTTACCAATATGCCATTACACAAACGCTTAAGAACGTTGCGCTCAAACATGTTTTTTGTCATAAAGAAGTCGAAGAGTTGGAACTACAAGGCTATAAAATAACCTCGGGTATTTTAGATGAATATAGACGGCTATTAGAGCTAGACGCACAACAATTTATGCAAATCATTAACAAAGACAGAGGGTTTCCTATTGAAACACGGCTTTTGAACCGTATTTCACCCAAGTTTGTTGCCGTTTATAAACAAACAATAAACCAACTCACACCTGAACAAACACAACACCCTATATTTGAATTTTATTACAGAGGCCGCCTATTACAAGACTTTGTAAGCGGCATGACCGATCAGTTCGCTTACGATACGTATAGAACCCTCGTTGTTGCAGATTAGAATACTTTATTTATACATTTTTATGCTGTTATTTTCACACCCATTTACAAATATAGATATTGTGTGGATTGCAAAATGAAAGGTTATTTAATATTGTTGCATAAATATAAAAACCCAAAAAAGGGACTAAAAAGTGTTCTCTATACTCTTGCTCCTCTTTGCGATTCTGAGCTCTGTATCAGCTTATGCCTGTGAAGGCTTATCATATAAGCAAGATCAGCTAAAAGATGATGCCATTTGGTCACCCTATTTGCGCCGTGGTATGAAGTATTTCGGCAATAAAGAGGATCAAAAAGCCATTGCATGCTTTGAAAAAATTGCACACTACGAGCCTGGTATTGCAAATATTCGCATTGCGACGGTTTATCACCTGCGTTATAAAGCGAATACAAGTAATTCATCATTACGGACAGAAGCGATATCATATTACAACAAAGGGTTAGAGTACCCAGAGAATATTTCTGTTAACTTTATAAGAACTCAGTTAAAAAAGTTACTTGTGACGCTTTCTGCTGAAGAAATAGCACAACTACAGCATAGTCCTAATGGGAAATCTCGCTACAACCACTTTAATGCGGGCCTTTATCACGTTGATAATGCCAACCCCATACAAGCACTACATTACTTAAAGCTTGCAGCAAACGACAAATATTGGCCTGCCAAGTTACTCTTAGGACAGCTTTACAACCCTGCATTAAAATACAACGCCGCTTTTATTCCGTTTAACAAAGATCTAAAAAAAGCCACGTATTGGCTAAAAAAAGCCCACATACAAGCCCCCACTAAAATGCTAGAACGGCAGCTATTACATCTCGAAGAGTACAAAAAATCATTACACACTCTTCATGAACACTAATTCCCCCCTGTTCTCAACATACGTCTGTTTTATTTGAAAGCCTTGATGGACCCTGAAATAAATTCAGGGAGACAAAAGGCGTGTACTCGTCTGTTTAATCTGGGGGTATTCGCCTGCTGAGAGAAACAAATAGAATGTGTTCATCTGTTTGATTTGAGTTTATTCATCTTCCTGACGAAGGTCAGGATCCATATTAAGCTACTATCTCTATTTCAGTACATCACACAAACTGGACCCTGAAATAAATTCAGGGAGACGAATCGAGTGTACTCGTCTGTTTAATCTGAGGGTATTCGGCTTCTGAGAGAAGCAAATAGAATGTGTTCATCAGTTTGATTTGAGGGTATTTGTCTTCCTGACGAAGGTCAGGATCCATATTAAGCAACTACCTCTATCTCCTTACATCACACAAAGTGGACCCTGAAATGAATTCAGGGAGACAAATGGCGTGTACTCGCCTGCTTAGTTTGAAGATATTCGTCTTCCTGACGAAGGTCAGGATCCATATTAAGCAACTACCTCTATTTCAGAACATCATACAAACTGGGCCCTGAAATGAATTCAGGGAGACGAATCGAGCTTAGCTGTCACTTCTAAAGGAGACAGGTAAGTGTCAGCCCGACCTCAGGTTTATATATACCAGCAAAGGCTTCATCTTTTGCCTCCAAGCACACCTTTCGTCCTCCTGACGCAGGTCAGGATCCATGTCAGTTACTGCATTTCGCTCTCGTTACAAAGCAATGGACCCTGAAATAAATTCAGGGAGACAAATCGAGCTTACCTGTCACTTCTAAAGGAGAAAAATCACGTTTTTTCGTCTTCCTGACGCAAGTCAGGATCCATGTCGATTACAACTTTTCGCATTCGTTACAAAAACAATGGACCCTGAAATGAATTCAGGGAGACAAATGGAGCTGACAAATATGCATACGTACGTAAAGCCCCTTTACATTTTTGGTAAAACTCACTTCAAACAAAAAACAATCCCTTTAAAATCATATAAAAAGACAAAAACCAATACAAAAATACTATTAAATGTATTTTTATTGTTGCAAAAATAACATTGAAGCGCATAATGGAGTCATTAAATATGATGTAAACCAACTTTGACGTGCAAGGATATGCCCATACGCCAAACAAAACTCTGGGGCTAATCGTTATGTTCACTATCAAAAAAATAATCAATTCTATGGTACTCACCAGCTGTCTGTTCACAGCTAACACTTTGGCAAATAACTGCACAGGTCAGCTTTTTAGTATCAACGCTGGCAGAGGTGAAGTTGGGTTGGTGGTTGCGGTCAATGAGTATAGCGGTGACGCATTTGTTCATTCAAAGGCTAAGTTTAGTTCAGCAGCAATGGCATACGCATCAGACTTAAATCGTTTGTATTATATTAGTGCACCAAGAGCGTCAGAATACAAACTCGATGTGTCGGGAGTTGACTTAAACAGTACTGAGCTAAAGTCGCTGCCTATTTCTGCACAAAAACAAAAGTACACAAAAATTGCTTATGTAGATATGAGCACTAAGGAGCATGTTACATTAGCCAATAGTAAGCCGATGTACCGACTTGCATACGACAGCACGTCACAACTTTTATATGGCTCTTATTTTAACAAACTCTATTCAATTGAGCCTTCGACTGGCGAAACAACACTATTAGGCAGTATGTCAGGGTATTCGAATAACCCCGAAATGTGGCGTGGTGACTTAGCATTCAAAAACGGGCAATTATATTTAATCTCTAATTCTGCAATATTTACCGTTAATATTGCCACTTTAACCGTGACTAAACTCGCTGAGCATAACTTACCAACAGTCACAGGTGCGGTATTTAATGGTGTGGGCGAGCTCATCATCAGCCGTGATAAAAGTAATGACTATGGCAGCCATAACATGTCTGAGCTGTATCACGTCATCCCTACAACTGGGGCTGCATGCCGGATGGCAACCATACCTACTCAAATAAACGATTTAGCGGTCGATAATAGCAATGGTTATGCGTGCCCAGAGGTCCCTTTATGTCAATTAGTGACTAAGCCAACAGTGTCGCTCACACCTGTGACTGCGTCTGCTAGCGAAGGATCTACGCTCAGTTTTAACATAGAGCTTAGTAGCTCTCACAGTGCTGATGTAACTGTAGACGTATCAACCACACCAGGCACCGCCACCAGCAGTGACTATAGCTATACAGATCAGACTGTTACTATTCCAGCCGGCAGTACTAGCTATACAATATCAATACCCACTGTCGATAACACCGTTTTTCAAGGAAATAAACAATTTACTGTTCATATTAACGTAGCAAGTAACGGGACAGGCTCTGATAGTGAAACTGCCACAATTCTTGAAAATGACACAGATCCTGCTGTCCAACTTCAAAACGCAGCTAAAAATGGCAGTGTAAACTGGGAAGGCTCAGATGGCTGTTGTGACGGCCAACGCATTAGAGGGATCAAAGGCCACTTCCCTAATGCTCCAGCTGGTACAGTAGTTAACTTTTACATTAGCAGCCAAAAAATTGCGACTAAATCACTGCCTGCAAATAGCTTTAGTTACGCTGGAGACAGCCAGAGCACTTGGTGGATGAACAACGGCACGACGGCATGGGCTACGCTCACTTATAATGGGGTAACCGTTAATGTGCACACAGGCCATAGATCGCAGATCCACAACCACCATAACGTTAACTGTGCCAATGGCTGTTGGTAATATGATTTTCAGAACAGGAGTTAATTTAAATACAGGAAATGTTTAATAAGCACTATTAACAATGACAAGGAAGGTCAATAACAAAATCTATAAACAGCAAAACCTAAATAACCAGTTTTATAATAAAAATAAACGTGGTCAATACATTAAACTAATAATGTATTGACCACACTAACGCGTTACTTAGTACGGCCTGTACCACCACAAATACGTGGGTTTGAAGGTCGCGTATTACAGCCTGCGTAAAGCGTAAAGTTAACATCTTCCGCACCACCCGCTGCCGCAGCAGTTAGTGCCAATGGCAAATCTTTATTATTTAGTGTTTTTAGTGACTTTTTATTTAGTAGTAATTTCATTTACATGCACTCCTTTGTTTAATTATTCTTCACATGAGCTCACAAGGTACACAGTAAAAATGGGCGTGTCTACAAATTAATAAATTTATTAATAAAGTATATTTAAAGTAAATATATAGGCCCTGAAATGAATTCAGAGCGACGAATGGAGTGTTCCTTTCTTGCTTGAGAAGGCCAATGGAGTATATTCGTCATCTAGATTTGTAGGTTTTCGTCTTCCTGACGCAGGTCAGGATCCATGCTAAATAACCCACATACTCTCACTTAGAGCACAAGGAATAGACCCTGAAATAAATTCAGGGTGACGAAGGGCTAGTTCCGTCTTGCTTGGGGAGACCAGTGGAGTGTATTCGCCTTCTTGATTTTGGGGTTTTCGTCTTCCTGACGTAGGTCAGGATCCATGCTAATTAACCTCCGTGATCTCGCTTAGTACACATCAAGGTACCTCATACAGAAGGGACCCTGAAATAAATTCAGGATGACGAAGAGGGAGTTCCGTCTTGCTTGGGGAGGCCAATGGAGTGTATTCGCCATCTTAGCCTGAAGCTATTCGTTTTCCTGACGCAGGTCAGGATCCATGCTGAATAACCCCCGCACTCTCACTTAGAGCACAAGAAAGTATCTCATAAAGACTAGACCCTGAAATAAATTCAGGGTGATGAAGAGGGAGTTCCGTCTTGCTTGGGGAGAGCAATGGAGTGTATTCGCCATCTTAGCCTGAAGCTATTCGTCTTCCTGACGCAGGTCAGGATCCATGCTAATTAACCTCCGTGATCTCGCTTAGTACACATCAAGGTACCTCATACAGAAGGGACCCTGAAATAAATTCAGGGTGACGAAGAGGGAGTTCCGTCTTGCTTGGGGAGGCCGATGGAGTGTATTCGCCATCTTAGCCTGAAGCTATTCGTCTTCCTGACGCAGGTCAGGATCCATGTTAAATAATCCCCGCACTCTCACTTCGAGTACAAGAAGCAGACCCTGAAATAACTTCAGGGCGACGAAAGGAGTACATCTCAATTCATAACACACAAAAAGGGGAGTAGTCGTCTCCCTGACGCAGGTCAGGGTCCATGCTAAACAACTCTCCTTACTAATTACTCACTGAATTCAAATTACTCAATAAATTCAGGGGGGTAAATCCCCCAAATAAACTCAAATCCAAAAAAGTATCATTCCCACGATGGAAATGGATCAGGGAGTTTTGCCCACGATGATGCGCCTTGTAGCAATTCATCTTCCTCTAACAAACACGCGTTTAATCGATTGATAATATCGGCTTTATCTAACCCTTGGCCAATAAAAACCAATTCTTGGCGCATATCGCCAAATGGTTCAACCCATTGCGCTTCTATTGCTTGGCGATAATCAGGATCTGTGGGCCAATCTTGCTCTGGTACTGCTTTCCAAAATAATCCAGCGGCACCATATCGTGCCATACCGCCCGCTTGGCTCCAACTCCCCGCAAATTGCGGCCTTGTTGCCAACCAAAAAAAGCCTTTTGAGCGGATCAACTTACCCGCGATCTCTTTACTGTGTAAAAAGTTATAAAACTTTTCTGGATAAAATGGACGCCTCGCTTCAAATACAAAGCTGCTAATACCAAACTCTTCTGTTTCAGGTAAATGCTCACCCCGCATTTCTTTTAACCAACCCGCTGCCACACTTGCCTTTTCAAAACTGAATTTACCAGTCGCTAATACTTGTTTTAACGGCACATTCCCGTTTGAGATAGCAATTTGTTCAGCATCCGTATTAAGCGTTTTCAAGATACTTTTAAGGCGCTTTAGTTCAGTGTCTGAAATCAAATCGGTTTTACTAATTAATAATACATTGGCGAACTCCACCTGCTCAACCAATAAGTCGGCAACACTGCGCTCGTCTTCTTCACCTAAACTTTCGCCTACTTCATGTAAAGACCTCGCTTCATCGTAATCTTTTAAAAAGTTAAGCGCATCAACCACAGTGACCATGGTATCGAGCTGGGCAACATCCGATAAACTAATGCCATTTTCATCTGCAAACGTGAATGTTTCGGCCACCGGTAAAGGCTCTGAAATACCGGTAGACTCAATGACTAAATAGTCATACTTGCCTTCTTTAGCCAAACGGGTGATCTCTTCAAGCAAATCTTCTCTGAGCGTGCAACAAATACAGCCATTACTCATTTCAACAAGCTTTTCTTCTGCCCTATTTAAGCTTATTTCATTTTGCACTGTTGCTGCATCAATATTAACTTCGCTCATATCATTAACGATAACAGCCACTTTGAGGCCTTCTCGGTTACTCAATATATGATTTAGAACGGTAGTTTTACCTGCACCTAAAAAACCAGAAAGCACGGTAACTGGCAGTAAAGACGGTATATTAGACATAATTTTGACCACATTGAATTTTAAATTGACGGTTTTGATTTGATCATTAGCGATGACGAAGCGCTATTTACACGACCTAACAAGGAACGTTATATTATAACATTAGATTGCGCAACTTTTATATGGCACCAAACTGTTTACCCCCAACGCCCATCACCCGTCTTCATGGCGAAGGTCAAAGCCTAATTAATCAACCCAGTTCACTCTCAAATACTTCAAAACCTAGACCCTGAAATAAATTCAGGGAGACAAATTAAAAACTAACCATGACGCAAAACCTACACACCACTTAACACCCAACTACCCATCACTAAACACCCCCACCATCCGTCTCCCTGACGCAGGTCAGGGTCCATCCCAACCAAGCACACCAAAGCTCAACCAACCACCACGTCCAACACCCCACCATCCGTCTCCCTGACGAAGGTCAAGGTCCATCAAACCAAACACACCAAAGCTAAATCAAACCACCACGTCCAACACCCCACCATCCGTCTCCCTGACGAAGGTCAGGGTCCATTTTAATGGGCACTCAAAACCCAACCCTTGCCTCATCCCATAACACAGTAATAAAAAGAATAAACGTCGCACAGATCGGTATTGTACAAACCGCTTTCACAGTTATCACCACCCGTAGTCATCACAAATGACTTATCTACTTAGCGGCCATAAGAAGAAGAGCCATGCTTAAAAAGACGAGTCATAACAATAAAAGAAATGGAATTTATAAGTGAGAAATGAATCGAAATATGTGAGGGTAAATTATGTTACTTGTACAAAGTAGCGGTATAAAATAAAGTCGCAACGAACTTATTTTATAGTTTGAATTTTTTGATGAAAAATAAACCTTCAGCCTAGCCGAAGGTTATTAAATTATAACTAACTTTTAAACTCAAATAATTGAGTTTGATATAACTATTTAGCAGTAATAAGTTACACACTCATGCGAATGACAAGTCATCCAAGGTGCTGTAGCGTACATACCACCAGCAACTTTGTTAGTTTGCTTTTGATTTAGAGTATTATTAGTAGACAAGTTTTTAATCTGTTTTTTTACCATTTTAATTTTCATAGCACATTCCTTATTAAAAAAACCACAATGACACCAGCAACTTAACAAGTAAAGCACTTTGTTCAACACTAAAAATAACCCTCAAATAAGTGCTGGAAGTTAAATGCAATATAATAAATATAACGCCTTGCCTATACACCCTTGCACACGAACCTGCATGTTTAATGCACAACTTCGAGTTTATACCGCCCAAAAGTATTTACATTTTATTACATTTAAATTACAATCATAGCAAAACCAAGTCACATACCACCGCACCTAGCTTTATACCCATCTCCCACACCATCAGTCTCCCTGACGCAAGTCTGGCTCCATCAAACAGTCAACATTCACTTTCAAACACTTCAAAGCCTAGACCCTGAAATAAATTCAGGGAGACAAATAAAAAACTAACCATGACGCAAAACCTACACAGCACTTAACACCCAACTACCCATCACTAAACGCCCCACAATCCGTCTCCCTGACGCAGGTCAGAGCCCATGCCAACCAAACACACCAAAGCTAAACCAACCTCCCACATCCAATATCGACCCCCAGCAACTAACACCCCATCATTCGTCTCCCTGACGCAGGTCAGAGCCCATGCCAACCAAACACACCAAAGCTAAACCAACCTCCCACATCCAATATCGACCCCCAACAACAACCCCCCCACCACTCGTCTCCCTAAAATAGATTCGTCTCCCTGACGCAGGTCAGGGCCCATGCCAATCAAACACGCCAAAGCTAAACCCAACTCTGCATCCAATATCGACCCTCAACAACCAACGCCTCACCACTCGCCTCCCTAAAATAGATTCGTCTCCCTGACGCAGGTCAGGGCCCATGCCAACCAAGCACACAAAAGCTAAACCCAACTCCATATCCAATATCGATCCCCAACAACAAACACCCCGCCATTTGTCTCCCTGACGAAGGTCAGGGTCCATCCCAATCAAACGCGCCAAAGCTAAACCCAACTCCACATCCAATATCGACCCTCAACAACCAACGCCTCACCATTCGTCTCACTGACGCAGGTCAGGGTCCATGCCAACCAAGCACACCAATGCTAAACCCAACTCCACATCCAATATCGATCCCCAACAACAAACACCCCGCCACTAGTCTCCCTGACGAAGGTCAGGGTCCATGCCAACCAAGCACACAAAAGCCAAGGCTAACCTCCTACCCCACACCCCTTTCAAACCTCACCCCAATAAATTAAACTAAACGCCGTTTCAAGGAGTTACGGCAACCTCAACACAGCAGTAAAAGGAATAAACGTGGAACAAATCGGTATTTACGAGCAGCTCACCATCCAAGTGGTCGAGCAAAACCTCAACAGAAAACGCTTTTACGTGGGTGAGCGTGTGCTTGGATATACATTTCAGGCTCTTTCAGCCACTTTGACCTTCCCTATGGCAGATGAACGTAAGAGCATCGAGGCTTCTAATATGTCAATGTAACTTTCTTAATGTATTCTTCATATAGACTATAAAGTTTATTCTGCTTAAGATGCTGATGATGGGGTTGCTTAGCATGACAACCTATACACAACACCATACAATTAGCGGGTGAATTCCAGTATTGACTATGGTTGATATGATGAACATGTAGTAGATGCTTATAGCTTTTAAATGAGATTTTGCACAACTGACAACACCAATTATTTTTTGCACGCATATCCCTGCTGAATTCTGACCAATTTCTCTCCCCCAAAAACCTATTGAGTATATTTGACTCATCAAAAGCGATATGGCTTAACACAACACCTTCTATCACAAAATCTGCAAAATTGAAATTGCTCGCTAATTCATCACATTTGGCCTTATTTTTTCCAAGTGGCGGTAAATAATCAGGGAACAGCATTCGGATGCAAAACTGACAAGCCGCCATAGGTAATAGTACTTCCTCTTCTTGAATTTCGCCGCTCTCAGCTTTTAAGTTAACATGAAAAAAACCATCTGCACGGCTTGTTACCTGATATTTCCCTGGTGCCCTTTGTATATTTTGACAGTAAGTCAAATGCACTTTGGGTGTTTTACTCATTATATTATCCGCTGTTAATTCATCATAACGTGCTATTTGAAACTCTTTTTTATAAGCAAAAACAGGTCTACCATCTTTAAAAAAACCAGGGTCTCTCCGGTAGTTAAACAATATCTTTCGGTCAACACTCTCTCTAACATTGCCCAATACTTCATACCAAGATGAACGAAAACCGTTAAATTTAGTCATTTTCTTGTCTCGCTTGCTGAGTGTAATCAAACAAAATTTCTACTCGCCGCTGTAAATTTTCCTGTCCTTTAGTCAACGAACTGTCAGCGTACAGAAATGACACCCCTTCAGCAGCAAACTTAGAAGCAATGACCACCTCCTTCTTTGGCAATGACGCTAAGCAATAATCTGTTGTATTCATTGCCCTTTCATAAGAAACACGCATATTGCCAACAAAATCATTACCTTTTCCACTCCAACTTCTATCTGTATGTCCCCGTATGATCACTTTACCAATTGAGCTACCATGATTGCCCACAATACTTATTAGTTTTGGGCACAACATATTTAGAGTTGCCTTCGCAGACTCAGTCAACTTTGAATCATTCTTTTCAAATTGCAGCCAAACTGTTAATGCATGTCGACTTTCGTCCCAATGTAATTTTGACTTATTATTGCTCACTGTTTCTAACAGCTTACCTACTCTCCGCTTCTCATTTAATAAGTTATTCTCAAAAGAAGTATTGTTGAAAGCTTCATATTCACTTCTTAAATCACGTTTTTCGATGGCTAATAATGTGCCTAATAAAAATACGGCCGTTAGTGCCGTCATAAGATCTGAAATCGCTAAACCTGAATCTTCCGTGCCTTGCGCATTGAATAGCATAATTACTCCACTTCATCTAACTGAAGATCAGTTTCTTTGGCTTTGCTCTTTATCAACACAGTGTTATTATCTTTGAGGATAGTTTTGAGGCCACTAGTGTAAACATCGACTACTTCGGTGAGTCCTTTTTCAACTGTAAGATCTAAGTTCTCAAAGAAAGCATGCGCCGCTTTCATTTGCGCCAGATTTAATGCATCAAATTCTTTACTAACATTTTGAAATTGAACCTTAAAATCAGTAATAGCCGCTACCATGCTCTCTTTGTGATCTTTTTCTAACAACTCTTGAACCTGTTTTAAATCTATAACTAGCTGAGACACAGATTTCATTGCTGACTCTACTCGATTTATATCATGACTTAACGAATGGTATAATGTTTGTACCTTAGAAAAGTCACTCATTATGGCAGAAGAAACATCTTCCATCCCTTTTTGCAACTTTTCATTTTGCACTTCAAAACTAATAAGTGACTTTTCTGTAGATTCTAAAATAGTATTAAAGTGCATAACGCAATTACGTAATAAATTCGCACTATTTCGCATAGCGATTCTATTATTTTCGTTAAATTCCTGAGATGAAGTGACCATCGTATTTAATATAACCTGATTCGACTGAACAGAAGTATTCACATCATTTAATAGAGTATTTGATTGAGAGATTAAAATTTCAATATTGGCAGCGAATTTCTTCAAAATAACATTAGTACTTTCTTGAAATTGCTGACTTAAGCTTTCAGAATCTTTGAAAAGCTGCTCCGATAATATAGTAGCTATTGTTTTACTATTGTTATTGATTGCATGAATTACACTACGGCTATTTTCTCGCAGCGCCACAACAATATGGTTCGTTTGCTTTGCATATTCATCATATGGATCTTTTCCATATTTAGTTGACTGCCAACGACAAAGTATTGAACCACCTAAGCCAATAACACTAGACCAAAAGGCACTTTTCAACCCAACCAATAACGCCTCAAATGCCTCTTGGCTATTGCTGGAGGGTGCCAATGACTGTAATGAGACAGCAATGCCAACAAATGTAAAGAATATGCCAATGGTTACACATAGAGAGGGTGTAATAGTTGCAACTTTAGAAGTTGATTTTCTTGCCTCATAGATAAAAAACAAAACTGCTACAGCTGTAGTAATAATCGAGATGAAAATAAGATTTGTTGCCAAATTGAAACCTCCTCAAGTTTAATTTCAAATGGCTTAAACTCTACATCATCGGAAACATTAAAAAAACAAAAAACCAACCTTTCTGCTACTTAATCGATTAATCACAACCTCACCTTGTGTACCATGTCCCACCATTCGTCTCCCTGACGAAGGTCAGGGTCCATGCCAACCAAACACGCCAAAGCCAAGGCTAACCTCCTACCCTACACCCCTTCCAAACCTCACCCCAATAAATTAAACTAAATCCCGTTTCAAGGAGTTACGGCAACCACAACACAGAAGTAAAAGGAATAAACGTGGAACAAATCGGCATTTACGAGCAGCTCATCACCCAAGTGGTCGAGCAAAACCTCAACAGAGAACGCTTTTACGTAGGTGAGCGCGTACTTGAAAGTGCCGAAGCCGCAACTTGGCTGTCGCGTTTTTTAGCAAAGCTGGTAGAACAGGCCATCAACGCGATACCTAATTCCAACGAGCGGTTACAGCACCAAATAGAACTCGCTAACAAACTGGTTTTTTGGTTAAAAGATCACATTACTGACGACACAGTCATTAGCGATAACTTAATTGACTCACAAGGCAAAATACTCACAGCCCTATTTGATAAAAGTAACCCTATCGCCGCTGACTTGCCCACTTATACCAATGGTATATTTCCGCTTACTGGACTAACTCAAAGCGAGCTATTCTCAGGAGCAAACGCTGGTATTTCTTTAGAAACGGAACTTAAACGCGAGATCAACTCAGCCGATACCATCTACTGGTTAGTATCATTTATAAAATGGACGGGGCTGCGTATATTCAAAAATGAGCTCGAAGCATTTACTCACAGTGGTAAGCAGCTCAAGGTAATAACAACGTCTTATATGGGTGCAACCGACGCCAAAGCGGTAGAGTTTTTGGCAGGCTTACCTAATACCGAAGTTAAGCTTAGTTACAACAACCAACAAGAGCGCTTGCACGCAAAGTCCTACTTATTTTTACGCAATACGGGCTTTCATACCGGCTATATTGGCTCATCTAATTTATCACACTCAGCACTCACCAGCGGCCTTGAGTGGAACTTAAAAATCACTGCACAAGAAATCCCGCACATCATCGCCAAAACTAAAAGCACCTTCGAAACCTACTGGCAATCAAAAGACTTTGAACTATTTACTGGTAAAGTTGCGTGCAAAGAAAAGCTGATAAATTCATTAAAAGAACAACGCGGAGTACGCCAACCAAACAACCCGTTGTATTTTGATATAGCCCCAAAACCCCATCAAAAAGTCATTTTAGAAAAACTCTGTGTCGAACGCAGCGTTCACAACCGCTATAAAAACTTGGTGGTTGCAGCAACAGGCACGGGTAAAACCATTGTTTCGGCTTTCGACTTTAAACCTCTTTACGATGAAAACCCAAGTGCTACTTTTTTGTTTATTGCCCACCGTGAAGAAATACTCAAACAAGCTCAAAGCGCTTATCGTGGCGTGCTTAAAAATAATAACTTTGGCGAATTATGGGTGGGTAACTATACCCCCGAGCGTTATAACCAGTTATTTGCGTCAATCCAAACGCTCAACAACCAATTAGCCACCTTACAGCTAACTTCCGATTATTATGACTATATTGTCATCGACGAGGTACACCATGTAAGTGCAACCAGTTATCGGGCCGTATTACAGCACTTTACGCCAACCATATTACTGGGATTAACCGCCACACCAGAGCGACAAGACGGCGCTAATATACTAGAGGATTTTTGTGGCGTAATAGCCGCTGAAATACGCTTACCAGAAGCCATCAATCAACGTCATTTATGCCCATTTCAATACTTTGGTATTGACGATACACTCGACTTAAATCAAATCCCATGGCGCAATGGCCGCTATGACATAGCCGAACTAAGCAACCTTTATACTGGTGAGAATAGTCGCGCAGCTAAAATTATCACCAGCCTAGCCGACATTGCCACCAACGTTCACACCATCAAAGCGCTGGCATTTTGTGTAAGCCAAGCCCATGCCGAGTTTATGGCCGCCAAATTCAACCTTGCAGGTATCAATGCCGACGTACTTACCAGTAAAAACACCCGCGAGCGTGCACAAAAACAACAAGCACTGCGCAGTGGTGCTATTCAAATCCTGTGCGTAGTCGATATTTTTAACGAAGGCGTTGATATTCCAGAAGTCGACACTCTGCTATTCTTACGACCAACCGAAAGCCTCACGTTATTTTTACAACAACTTGGCCGCGGTTTGCGTTTGCCCGACAATAGCCTTTCTTTGAGTGGTTCAAAGCAATGTTGTACCGTGCTCGACTTTGTGGGTAATGCGCGCCCAGAATACGACTTTGCCAGTAAGTTTCGCTCGCTCATTGGTAAAAGTAATCAACCAATCAAAACTGAAATCGAAAACAATTTCCCGCATTTGCCGTTGGGTTGTCGTATAGAGCTACAAAAGCAAACGCAAAAAACCATATTAAAGAATATTCAGCAGGCTATTAATGGTAAACGCCGCCTCCAGCAGCTCATTGCTGGCTATTCACAACACAGTGACGACGAGCTCAGCTTAAGCAACTTTTTACGACTCAATCCGCAGGTCACACTTGAAGACATCTACAAACCAAAAGACAAAAAGCTCGGCGGCTGGCACTGGCTAAAAGGTGATGACATTCCCGAAGAACAAGCCGATATTTATGCCGCATATTACCGCGCCATAAACACCCAATTACTTACCTGCGACTCACTTAGCTATTTACGCTTTTTACAGGAATTATGTAATAACAATTTTAACTTTTCGCCTACACCGCAAAACCAACAATTTGCGCTAATGGCTCATTACAACTTTTGGGATAATACAGGTAAAAGCTTAGGGTTTAACACTTTAGATCAAGGCTTGAAAGCACTTAAACACACAATGTTGCAGCACGAACTGGCACAAGTAATTACGCTTTTAATAAACCGTATTCACCAACAAGAAAGTGATTTAGCGTGTTTTCCCAACCACGCCATAAAATTACATAGCCGCTACACGCGCCAACACATACTCGCCGCCTTTGGTGCACACACATTTGATAAAAAATCGACAGCGCGCGAAGGCGTATTAGAATTTAAAAATCAAAATCTAGAACTGCTATTTGTTACCCTTAACAAGTGCGAAAAAACTTATTCGCCCACCACGTTGTATCACGACTATGCACTGAGTCCCACATTGTTTCATTGGCAAACACAAAACAGCGCCCGCCCAGAACACGGCCGCGGCTTAAGCTACATTGAACACCAACAAGCAGGCAAAACCTTTTTGTTATTTGTCCGAGAACAAAGTAAAGATGAAAACGGCCGCACAATGGGATTTGTAAACTACGGCGAAGTTAAATACCAAAGCCACACCGGCAGCCAGCCAATGAATGTCACGTGGGAATTGATGAACCCCATGCCAAGTGACATGTGGCACGAGGCAGGGAAATTGGCGGTTGGGTGATTATCGTAGAATGCACATTAGAAGTTACAGCTACAGAATAAAAAACGCATTCTGGACAACCTGCAAACTTATAGATTAATACTCAATCCTATACACTATATTTTGGTATGCTTTCCGCCACACGGCCTAGCTCAAGACTTGATTGCTGATAATTAAAATCAACAGCTTCAAACTCATTCACACCTACCCACAATTTAGAACTATTCGCCTGCGCGACCTGATATGCCCAATCACTTACTGAACGCGATTTATCTGCATCGCAATTAAAGTAGTCACTAAGTTCATGAGTTAAATGTTGGCTATGTATAACGAGGTTTTGTTCTTGCCAGCGCTCGCGGTGACATTGCGCTGCTAAAAAGTCGCGTTTACTGTTGTTGCAGGTGCTGTGAGCGGCCACAAAGTTGTGGCCTAAGTCGTTTGCGTAGCGGACAAACGGAATAAAATGGTCAACTTCGGTTTTGTTATTCAACGGCTTTTGGCAGTAAAAGCACTTGCCCTGTTGTAGCTCTATTAAAACAGGTTTGGCTTTGCTGAGTGCGTTACGATCAAACCCAAATAAAAAGTCGTGCAGTTGGCTTTGTGGACCAATCAATGTTTGATTGTGTTTTATGCTTTGAATTTTTTGCAGCCACGCATTTTTAGCCAAGTACACCACCAAATCATAAAAACGCCTAAAGCAGCTGGCAATACCTGCATTTAAGACGATGTGTTGCGTGCTATGTGTATGCGGGTATAAAAAGCATTCAGCTTGTTTTGCCAATATTTGTAAACGCCACAGCGGACCCACTTTGAGCGTGGCTAAGGCGGCATTAAATGTTGGTTTATATAAGTGGCTTTGCTTTAGAGCACGTAAATTACGAATGTTGTTTTGTTGGCACTCATACAACACCGAGATCACTTTAGATTGCACACCACTATTTTGTTTTAATAAAGCGTTTTCACCTGTTTGAACTGCTGAAAAAGGGACGGCATGGTGCCAATATAAAACTATGAGCTTATCCGCTAAGGTGGCTAAGTCTATTTTGAGTGTTGCTTGCTCAGATATAAGCGGCTGCTCTACACATACATCAGCCAATGCATGGAGTAAGGCAAACTTATACGTGGCACTGAAGTCACCTTCAACCAATAAGCGCTGAATGTAAGCGATAAAATCAAGTTGTTGCTGTTGGTTATCACTCATAAGACGATTCTTCACAAAGCGGCTTTTTCACCACCACATTCAACCACACTTGCTCGCTTCTATCAGGGCGTTGATCTTTGCTTTGCCATACTTTAACCACGTTTAAACTGGGTATTTGTGCTAGTAGATCTTCTAGGCATGTTTCGGTTAAATCACTAAATATGCGGTTGCCGTCGTTGCGCTCGCCTTTGCCGTATTTGAATGAGGCGTACAAAATACCATTGGGTTTTAATGCGCTAGCGAGCTTGGTGAAACGGTCTGGGAGCTCGTTATGGGCAACATGAAGTAAACTGGCGCAACACCATATGCCGTGATATTGCGCGTGTTCTTTAACTTGTCGAAAGGTTTTTACGTACACGCTTTGCTGTAAATGAAAGCTGGCAATGTCGGCCAGTTCACTGCAGGCATCAAAGGCCGTGACTTTATAGCCCAGTTGCTTAAACGCCAGTGCGTCGCGCCCTGCGCCGCAACCGGCATCGAGAATATGTATTTTTTCATGCTCGTTGTGATGCGGCGATGGTAATAGTGGCAAAAACTCTTTATATAGCTCGCCCATATCAACGTGTAGTGTTGACTGTGCAAAATCATGCGCGTTATTTGCGTAGTATTGGAGTGTACTGTTTGTTTTAGCTAAAGACGCGGTATTGTTCATAGTTGGCGCTCACAATATGAGTTTGCTAAGCACTGGTTTTCAAAAGACTGGCAAGCACAATACGTAATGCACTTTTGGGCACCGATAGGATTGGTAACTTTATAGTGTGTGTGCCTGTGGCCGCTTAAAGCTGCTTGATATAAGCGCATTCAAATTCCTGTTAGTTCTGCGGCTTTGTTTATACCTAGGAGTGTATAAACAAAGCCGCCGCGGTTGTACTGCGTCCTTCAACCGCTTTTATGCCAAGTGTAACCATGTATTTGTTAATGTATTGCTATGTTAAAACGACGAGCCTTTCGCCTTATAATTTAGCTATTGGCTGGTAACTTAGCACGATTTATGGCGGTTTGAATAGGCTTTGCGTTGAAGTCCACATAATTATCATGGCTTTATCTGTTACGTTATTTTTACATTGCGTTATTGAGGTTAGTAGGTGTTTTTAATTGGGGTGGACCCTGACCTTCGTCAGGGAGACGGAGTGTGGAGTTGGTTATGGTGCCTGTATTTGAGGTGGATCCTGACCTTCGTCAGGGAGACGGTGTGTGGAGTTGGTTATGGTGCCTGTATTTGAGATGGATCCTGACCTTCGTCAGGGAGACGGTGTGTGGAGTTGCTTATGGTGCCGGTATTTGAGGTGGATCCTGACCTGCGTCAGGAAGACGGTGTATAGATTGGGGGCGGTGTGTGAAGATGCGCCGCTGCTTCGTCGCTCTGAACTGGTTTCAGAGTCTATTTTACTTTCGTGGTTGGGATGGGCCCTGACCTTCGTCAGGGAGACGGTGTGTGGAGTTGGTTTTAGTGACTGTGTTTGAGTTGGACCCTGACCTTCGTCAGGGAGACGGTGTGTGGAGTTGGTTATGGTGCCTGTATTTGAGGTGGATCCTGACCTTCGTCAGGAAGACGGAGTATGAAGTGAGGGCCGGTGTATGAAGGTGCGCCGCTTCTTCGTCGCTCTGAACTGGTTTCAGAGTCTATTTTACTTTCGTGGTTGGGATGGGCCCTGACCTTCGTCAGGGAGACGGAGTATGAAGTGGGAGATGGCGTGTGCGGCCTTTTCTTTACAAGAATTTATCACTTTGATAGTTTAACCCTTTATTTATGTTACTGGTTATACCAGTACATCACTATTTTATAAGAGAATTAACCTCTCCAAAAAGCCATACTTTAGAATCAAAAATATCGCTTCATACACCTGAAAAATACGCTTTACCGCTTATGAAGCACATCACAACTAAGAATCAATTAGATCTACATTTTAAATAATGATACTTATTATTAATATGACTAATTTACATCCCATTGAACAACAAACAAACAAATGTTAATAGTTAAATAGCGTACACGTGTACGCTTATTTCGTATAAATCGCAATTTAGGAGGCATTTATGTATATCAACAAAATTCTAAAAGGTAATTTTATTAACTGACATTCGCACGATGTTATGTTTTTAAAAGGTGAAATTAATTATGAAAAATTTAGATCAAATTAGCAGCATTACCGGAAGGCTGTATCAACTAAACAGGACTTTTCTATTTTTAGGAGATTGCTATGAAAGCATTCACAAAAAAGTGATCCAGAGTTATGAGCGTACCTTGTCAATAAAAAGCTCTCATCATTACGTAATTTGTACTACGAAGCAAAAAGGAATCAAACGATGCCAGATAGCAAGAAAAACCGATCCGCCACCGACCTAGTGAAAATCCTATTTGCTGCGTTAGGGGCTATCGGCTACCTATTATCGAGTATGGCAGAAATTATGCAAAATGCTGTCATAAACAATAAGCCTTGGGGTGTGTGTTTAATCCCTGCTCTAGTTATATTCGTAGCACTCATTACCATGTGTTTATTAGTGTTTAAAATTGGTACAGTGGTTAGTAAGTAAATCCAAAGCCGCATCGCGGCTTTCCTTTTTTAATTATTAAAGTCTTTCCATTCATTATTTCGCTAACTTGCCTTAACAAAATTTTAAAAGTATGTTCCCATAAATGGACCCTAACCTTCGTCAGGGAGAGGGAGTATGGGGATGGTTTTGGTGACTGTGTTTGAGATGGATCCTGACCTTCGTCAGAAAAACGGTGTATAAAGTTGGGAGCGATGTGTGGAGGTTTGCCGCATCTTCGTCGCTCTGAACTGGTTTCAGAGTCTATTTGATTTATTTAAATTAACTGTAATAATTAAATATATAAGTATTTATAACAGGATGTTATAGCTACATACTTTTCTTTCCATATTGCATTAAAGGACTACCACATGCAGCCTACCACTTATATTTTGGCATCTAAGCCACAGGGTACTTTATATATCGGCGTCACTCGTGATTTAAAAAAACGCATATACGAACATAAACACCATTTTGTCGAAGGGTTTACAAAACGCTACAAGGTAACGGAACTGGTCTATTTTGAAACCCATTGTGATATGTATAGTGCCATCACTCGTGAGAAACAGCTTAAAAATTGGCGTCGTGAATGGAAAATCAATTTAATTGAGAAGGTGAATCCAAATTGGGATGACTTGTACCTCTCAATTTAAGGTTTGCTCTTTGAAGCATTCGTGAATAATGGCCTTACCCTCTATTAGGAATGACAGAGTATTGAATTGGCTTTAGTGCCCTGGTCAAGATGGATCCTGACCTTCGTCAGGAAGACGCTGTATAAATTGGGGGGCAGTGTGTGAAGATGCGCCGCTGCTTCGTCGCTCTGAACTTGGTTCAGAGTCTATTTCTCTTTGGTGGTTTTAATTGGGATGGACCCTGACCTCCGTCAGGGAGACGGGGGATGGTTTTGGTGAGGAAGACGGTGTGTGAAGGTGCGCCGCTGCTTCGTCGCTCTGAACTGGTTTCAGAGTTTATTTTACTTTGGTGGTTTGGTTGAAGTGGATCCTGACCTGCGTCAGGAAGACGCGGTATATAAATCAGCGACTGTGTGCAGGCGCTCTTTCGTCGCTCTGAACGGTTTCAGAGTCTATTTATGGTGGTTTAGCTGGGCATGGACCCTGACCTTCGTCAGGGAGACGCTATATACAAATCGGCAACCGACTGTACCCCTTCGTCGCTCTGAACTTGATTCAAAGTCTATTGCTCTTTGGTGGTTTGAATTGGGATGGATCCTGACCAGCTTCAAGAAGACGCGGTATATAAATCAGCAGCTGTGTGTGAAGGTGCGCCGCTCTTTCGTCTCTCTGAACTGGTTTCAGAGTCTATTTTACTTTGGTAGTTTGGTTGAAGTGGATCCTGACCTTCGTCAGGAAGACGGTGTATAAACTGGGGGGCAGTGTGTGAAGGTGCGCAGCTGCTCGATCTCTCTGAACTTGGTTCAGAGTCTATTTCTGTTTAATGGTTTAGCTGGAATGGATCCTGACTTTCGTCAGGAAGACGGAGTGTGGAGTTGGTTATGGTGCCTGTATTTGAGATGGATCCTGACTTTCGTCAGGGATATGCAGTAAATAAAAAATGCACCGCGCTATTACGGTGCATTTTTGACGTTCCTACTTGCTAGTTACATTTCCAACATTTACCTGCTACTGGTGTACTGTACCATGTTGTGCCTCTGGCTTTGCGGCTCTCAGCCCAATCTTGAATTGCTGGGTAAGCCTGAATAATGTCTACCGACTCCATTGGGTGTAACCATGAGGTAGATATCTCAAGTGCCCAAGGGTGGCCTGCTGGCGTCATATAAGTTTCGCCCCCAACTTCAGTATTATCAGCCCCCGTTTTAAATAAGCCGGTATTTGCCAGTGCCGTTGGTGCATAATTTGGTAAGTGCACTTCTCTGCCACGGTCGCTTACTCGATAAATAAACGGATTGAATGGTGCGTTACCAATTAACAGCGGGTCAACTGGGTCAGTAAAAATCAAGCTCATTGTCACTGGAATAACCGCCCTGTCATCACCGTCTTGGGTGTTAAAGAATGAATAAGTTTGCGAGTCATTCGTTGCTGAATGGGTATTTTTAAGCACTGCAACCACAAGTTCACTGCTGTGACCTGTTTCTGCACTCACTGATTCAGACTGACCGTTAACTTCTACACTAATGCTTTCTACATTTGCGCTAGTAGTACCGGGAAAGGCGATGGCAAAACCACTCGCTAGGGATCCGCCGCGAGCTTGAATACTCCCTGTTAAGTCTATTTGCTTAACCAAGCCATTAGCATCTTTTACGAGGTTAAATTGATTTGAAATAACCAAGTCATTTAAGTCGTAATCGCCTTTTTCTGGCCATAAATCTTCAAATGCGAGTGTTGACTGAGTAGAGTAGTTATTACTCGCGCGTTTATCATCATTTGGATAATCATCGTTCACGTCACTAATGCCGTCGCAGTCGCTGTCGTTTTCACCTAATTCCCATGTAAAAAAGGCCGGGCTGCTTACTAAGCCATTACTGTCTGTTGCAATCACTTGTACTCGCCATGTTTCACCTGCGCTTACTTGTGATGACAACACGGTATTACCAGTATGATCTGTTTTACCTGCAACTTCGTCATCAACCACTTCGCCTTGTCCAATGTCTACAAACCAACGGTATTCATAAGTTACTAAGTCTCCGTCAGGGTCTGCATCACTGCTATTCGTTACGTTAACTGTAAAATCGTCTGTAGGATTAGCACACCCTTGTGGAGAACCACTTAATGTCGGTGTGTACGGCGCATCATTTTGTGTTATCGTGTACGTGATAGTCAGTAGACTGTAATCTAGGGTGGTTTTCCACCACACGTAGTCATGGTTCATATCAATGTCTAAAAACACATTCATTAACCCATCATCTAAGATGTATGAAGTTGGCATATCAAATGTGGTTTCTGACCAAGTGCCATTGGTGCCTTGTAGTAATCCGGGGTTTAAGTCAGTACCATCTACGCTAATGCCATCATATTCGCCGTTAGTACCGTGGAAAGCCTCTGAATCAATATCGTAGCCACGGATCAATAGTGTCGCGCTTTGTATTTTAACCAATGGGTTCGATGCTTCATCAAAGTTGTGCTGCCAGCCGTAATCTTGATCATAATGAGAATAAAAATTAAAGCCGTAGCCACTGGGTGCTGAATAATGCGGCGCAGTGCTGTCTTTGTTGATCCGCTGGATATATGTAAAAGTGCCATCTTGGTTGTCGACCGTGTTTGTTTCGGTTGCTGCCGCAAAAACATAAGACGTTTGGCATAATAGTGCGATAGAAAGACTGTGTTTTATATTCATAATTATTCTCCATCGCCAGCGGGCATTTCGATGTCACACGGTACTTCAATTTCTCCCGTGACTTCTTCTTTGCTAAATACCTTACTACAGACTTGCGACCCTACGGTCACCTCCACTTTTATACCGTACCACTCGTTTGGTAATTTTAGCTTAGTGCGTGTTTCGCCGGTTCTGCTAGTTAAGCTTCGCTGTAACGGGTTCTCAAGTTCTTTTTGTTCACCGTCAAGCGCCACTATTTTCATAAAATGCTTGCCGCCAAGCCCTGCAAGTTCACCATCTGGGCGCATAGTGCTGCTGACCGTTTTGATTTTTACCTCGTCTTCTTTGTACATCGACCAATCAAATTGTTCCGGCACTACAACACTGTCTAAGTTAGTCTCTGGTGGATTTGGCTCTGGTGTAGGGCCCGGTTCGGGTGTTGGATCTGGGTTGATATCAGGCGGTGGTGTCGTACCACTATTTTGATCTGGAACAGTCGAAGCTGGTGTGCTCGTTTCGTCGCTAGAACCACCACCACATCCCATAGTAAGTAAACACAGTGCTATACATGTATATTTAGATATCATTGCTTAGTCTCCAACATTATACATTTAAGATTAATTGCATTTGACCAATTTCAAGGCTGATGCGCAGTATTTGGTACCAGTAATACAATTGGCTCTGTACCCAACACCTGCCACCTTTCTTGGGATCCAATACACAAACTAGAGGGAGTGATTAAAGATCTGTGCCGTATTTTTGTAATGCCGTACTTTTTGCGCAGTATCTAACAAATATGTATTAAACAACGGAAGGTTTGTAAATTTAATCACAATAATTTAGGTGGTTACGCCAACTTATACTTAACCTTCATTGCCTAAATAGTCATAAACAAACTAAAAATACTCAATAAGTCGATCGAGCCTATAGGCAAATTGCATTGCATTTTACAAATAACTCTGCAACCTCACATTCCGTGCAAGTAAACAGTGCAAACACAAATCAGCAGGTAAACTAAGTGGATAGCAATTCTGCCGTATGATGTTTGTCCTATGGGAATTTACAGTACTGGGCCTGTTAGGTATGATGTGCGGCTTGTATTTAAAGGGGTTAGTATATTGAAAACGTTTTTAATTGGTTTAAGTGTGTTATTTGTAACAACACAGGCATATTGCACACCACTCAATACGCTTGAAGCAGGAATTGTTAAACTCGAATTACCTGATTTAGAAGACCTTCAAACTAACGGGCCTCAAGTCTCACTCACTCGCGATTTTCAAAACTTTTATGTAAAAGGAAGTTATGCTCAGCTTTCTGGAAACCTCACTGGTAATTTTGCAACGATAGATGGCACCGAATTGATCAAAGGGCAAAGTACATTTGATTTAGATTTCGACTTTGTTGAGTTTGGTATCGGCAAAAAGTTTAAAATATCCGACTCGTCTACTCTTAATTTACAAGGTTATGTATCTCGTGTTTATTTAGCTATTAATGGCTATGAGCACTATACGCAAACGTTCGAAGACGGAACTGAACTGGTGCTTTTTGATGGTTCATACTCAGAAAAAAGCACAACTGATTTAATAACCCTAGAGGTTAATTACCGAAAATACTTTGATAGTATTTACGTCGAGCTCGGACTAGGCGCAACATCTGATGCAAGTACCAATATAAAACGATTACAAAAAGAAGGTGGAGACACTAGCACTCTTTTGTCTGTTGAACTAGGGTATGCAATTACACCAACTTGGGCTACCAATGTTCGTTACCTTAAAACTGATGAATACAATGCAATTTCTGGCAACCTTAGCTATCGCTTTTAAATACTGACAAACTCAAAGTAGCACTAGAAGTTTTACACTCTATTATTTCTCCCCCATTAAGTGTGAACATAGGCTCCCAACGTCGTCATTCTGGACTTGGTGCAGAGCCTATATCCGCTTCGGTCGTTTGATTAGAATGGATCCTGACCTTCGTCAGGAAGACTGAATGATAAGGCAAAGTGGTAAGGCTAAATAGGTAGACAACGTGTGAATGTCATTCTTAAATTCACCCAATGTCGTCGCTTAAAGCTTAGTTTAGAGCCTATATCCGCATTGGTAGTTTGATTAGAATGGATCCTGACCTTCGTCAGGAAGACAAAGTGTGAGTGCACAGTGCGCAGACGATGTCTGTCATGCCCCTCAATGTCGTCGCTCAAAGCTTAGTTCAGAGCCTATATCCGCTTTGGTCGTTTGATTTAGATGGATCCTGACCTTCGTCAGGAAGACAAAGTGAGAAGGTATAGTGGGCAGGCGATGTCTGTCACTCCCCTCAATGTCGTCGCTCAAAGCTTAGTTCAGAGCCTATATCCGCTTTGGTCGTTTGATTTAGATGGATCCTGACCTTCGTCAGGAAGACAAAGTGAGAAGGTATAGTGGGCAGGCGATGTCTGTCACTCCCCTCAATGTCGTCGCTCAAAGCTTAGTTCAGAGCCTATATCCGCTTTGGTCGTTTGATTTAGATGGATCCTGACCTTCGTCAGGAAGACAAAGTGAGAAGGTATAGTGGGCAGGCGATGTCTGTCACTCCCCTCAATGTCGTCGCTCAAAGCTTAGTTCAGAGCCTATATCCGCTTTGGTCGTTTGATTTAGATGGATCCTGACCTTCGTCAGGAAGACAAAGTGAGAAGGTATAGTGGGCAGGCGATGTCTGTCACTCCCCTCAATGTCGTCGCTCAAAGCTTAGTTCAGAGCCTATATCCGCTTTGGTCGTTTGATTTAGATGGATCCTGACCTTCGTCAGGAAGACAAAGTGAGAAGGTATAGTGGGCAGACGATGTCTGTCACTCCCCCTCTATTTCGTCGCTCTGAGCTTAGTTTAGAGCCTATATCCGCATTGGTCGTTTGATTAGAATGGATCCTGACCTTCGTCAGGAAGACAAAGTGAGAAGGTATAGTGGGCAGACGATGTCTGTCACTCCCCCTCTATTTCGTCGCTCTGAGCTTAGTTTAGAGCCTATATCCGCATTGGTCGTTTGATTAGAATGGATCCTGACCTTCGTCAGGAAGACAAAGTGAGAAGGTATAGTGGGCAGACGATGTCTGTCACTCCCCCTCTATTTCGTCGCTCTGAGCTTAGTTTAGAGCCTATATCCGCATTGGTCGTTTGATTAGAATGGATCCTGACCTTCGTCAGGAAGACAAAGTGTGAGTGCACTGTGCGCAGACGATGTCTGTCATGCCCCTCAATGTCGTCGCTTAAAGCTTAGTTTAGAGCCTATATCCGCATTGGTCGTTTGATTAGAATGGATCCTGACCTTCGTCAGGAAGACAAATTGTGAGTGCATAGTGGGCAGACGATGTCTGTCATGCCCCTCAATGTCGTCGCTCAAAGCTTAGTTCAGAGCCGATATCCGCATTGGTCGTTTGATTTAGATGGATCCTGACCTTCGTCAGGAAGACAAAGTGAGAAGGTATAGTGGGCAGACGATGTCTGTCACTCCCCCTCTATTTCGTCGCTCTGAGCTTAGCTTAGAGCCTATATCCTTATTGGTCGTTTGATTAGAATGGATCCTGACCTTCGTCAGGAAGACAAAGAGAGAAGGTATAGTGGGCAGACGATGTCTGTCACTCCCCCTCTATTTCGTCGCTCTGAGCTTAGTTTAGAGCCTATATCCGCATTGGTCGTTTGATTTAGATGGATCCTGACCTTCGTCAGGAAGACAAAGTGTGAGGGCCAACTGGGCAGGCGACGTCTGTCACGCCCCCTCTATTTCGTCGCTCTGAGCTTGATTCAAGGGTTATATCCGGTTTCAGAGCCTATATCCGCTTTGGTAGTTTGATTTAGATGGATCCTGACCTTCGTCAGGAAGACAAAGAGAGAAGGCCAAGTTGGCAGACGATGTCTGTCACGCCCCCTCTATTTCGTCGCTCTGAACTTGGTTCAGAGTCTATTTTACTTTGGTGGTTTGGTTGAAGTGGATCCTGACCTTCGTCAGGAACACGAATAGCCACATTGAGTGACTATTCGCTTTCTCGCCTAACAGGTTAACCTGTGTGTTGCTAAATCTTGCGCCTAAATAAAAGCATCAGTCCAAAAAATAATGAGAATACTCCGAAGGCACCACTGTGAGAGCCTGTATCAATTTTAGGGATATCCACCTCAATGTTTTGAGAATATTGTGCTGTAATGACTTCCTCTTGCATTATAGAGTCGTACGCTTTATCCCATCTTAAAAATGTGTATCCTTCTCTGACCGGTGTACCTGGTGCTTCCGCCGCAGTACCATGCTCAACAAGTGCTGTTGAAATTGTTGTACCATCCCAATCTTTAAATTCTACATTATAAGTTTTGATTTCAATCATTGCGGTAATTTCGACGTTAGAAGATATATGTTCATAATTAACGTCCCAACCTGTAAATGCTTGCCCTTCAGGTACAGGCACCGATAAAGGGGGAACTGCAGAACTTCCATGAGCGACCATATTTTGCGATAGCACAGTGCCATCCCAATTTATAAACTTAACCATATAACGATTAACTTCATATTGGGCAGTGATAGATGTATCACTGGTAATATTAGTTAACGCCTTATCCCAGCCAGTAAATGTGTAACCTACTCGTTCTAGTAAAACTTCAACAGGCTTGGCACTTTCACCTGCTTTAACTTGTTGTTGGGCCACAATCCGGCCGTCCCAATCAAGAAATTCTACCTGGTAATAAATTGGCTCCAATACGTTTACAGTAATATTTGCTTTATTGTTGGTTAAATTAGCTTCTGCATCGTCGGTTATAAGCGTAAATTGTACGCTATCATCTGTCGCTTTATCAGTCGATTCAAGCGTATAGCTTATGCTAAATTCAGTTTGATCTGCAGGTATCGCTAAATCACACGTCAACAACAAATTCTTACCTGTACAATTTACACTCTCCGTGCCGCCAATCCCTTTATATAAAGCCGACACATTAGTAGCGCCTTTAGCTAAAACGGTCATTGTTCTTGGCAGTGTATGGCCATTACCCTCTTGAATAAATAACTCTACCGTCGCGCTACTGCTCGTTTCGAGGTCAATGTTATCTAGTCTTGTACTGAGTATATAATCGCGTTTTTCTTGCTCTTCTACATTTACCAATATATACGGATTAATGCCTTGTTCAATAAGCTGGTTGATTTCCGATGAATCAAACTGGTTGTCATTTTTATCAATAATAGAATGCACTTTTATATGCCAGTCTCCAGCAGGGTCTTCGGCGTTGAATGAGAATCTAGCTTGCGCTGAATAAACGCCATCTTGCGCTGTTGATTGCCAGTCCTCAATTGACGCTTTCTTATTCAAACCGCTCTCTCCAGTCGGAGATATCAAACTGATATCTCCTTTATTTATGCCTGAAGGGTCGTACGCTAATACGCTTACTATTATATCCTTTTCCCCTGAAATGACAGCTATATCATTTTCCGACACATCGACAGCGCGCAGTTCTGGTGGTAACAAATCAACATCGACTGTGTTGATTATTTCAATATCAGGATTATAGCCTGCATTACGCACTACGTTACTCGTGATAGCGCCGGTACTGTTTAGCTTATCATCACTCACGTGTAAACCGGCCAACCATACCCCTGGGGCATCTGTATTATCGAGTACCAGTTTTACATCCGCTTGATAAACATTTTCTTCATTTGATAAACGAATGTTTTCAAACTCTGCCAATTTAGTCAGTGATGAACTTAACCCTTCTGGTGGTGATAGGCGTAATGTCGCCGATTTCACTTCATTTATGTCGTATAGTTCGACTACGCCTGTGAGTGTTTGCTTTTCACTACTCACATCAAACGAATTTGAAGAAAATATTAGACTCCTTAGTTCTGGTGCTTTTTTATCTAAAACAGTATTGTTTTCAACGACTAAATATGGATTAAATCCTTTAGCCTCTAGCGTCTCAGCCCTATATCCCGGAATATAACGACCTGTGGTATCGCGCAGGAAAAGCATAACCGCGCTCCACTTACCCGCTTCTATGTGTGAGGGTGACAATGTAATTGAGCCAGATGCCTCATAAACATTTTCCTCTGCGGTTTCTAGCCAGTTTTCAAGCTTCACTCTATTTCGAGGTGCAGGAAAAGGGTAGCTGATATTAGGCGCACCAATACCAACTATCACTGAATGCAACCCACTCAGGTCGTAAGCTTGTACAGTAAAAGTTAATGTAACACTGCCATTATCAAGGTTTACATTATGAGCAGAAAGGCTAAATCCTCTCAATTCAGGTGGGGCGCTATCTAGTGTATTTACTTGCTTATCAAGCGAAAAAGAGGACTGGCCCAATTTTGCTTGTTGGCACTTATAAATACTCCTACTTACGGCTTCGCTAAACGTATTTTTTTTATTTTTATAAACAACATCAAATGCGCTTTGCGCAGTTTCTATCGTGGGTTCACATAATGCTGAAGGCTGTGCTTCGACGGCACTTGCCTGATAAGCAAATACAAGAGCTGCCGCAATAAGCAATTTATTGCAGGTATTCATAAACATAATAATTTCCTTTTATAATTTTTCCTAAAACACCCTAGTCCCGTAGACCATTTAGGTACCCATATTGTGCTGAAGTATTATTTATGAGTCAACTTGAATGATAGATGAACAATAGAAAGTGAGGAAAAAGCAAAAAGGTTCATCCATGAACCTACATACTATAGGAAAAGTAATGCGCGTATTCACGCTGCGTTACAGATCATAGGATATAAAGTAAATATGGAAAAATAATGGAGGCGTTAACCCAACAGCCAAACCAATATATAAACGTGGTAATAAACACCAGAAAGAATTTACAAAAAGCCAACCAGTGCGATATTTTAAATAATCCTACAAAAGAACTCATGACAGAACAAAAAAACATCTCAAAACAATATGATAAAGCGTAAAAAACAAACAAGCCGGTTAGTCAAAATGAAGGAAAACTGTACAATAGCGTAAAATAAAAGCAAAAAAGCAAAAAAAACACCATTTATATTTACAAATGAAACATATTAATTTAGCATGTATTTCACATTGAGAGGCTTTACTCCACTAGGCACTTTATGTACGTTATTTAGCACAGTTTTGGTCAACAAGGAGGTTGGCTTGTTTTTATCTTCCTTAGCACACTTTTAATTGGTGTAGTTATGTTTGGCAGGCCTATGGCCTGCCTTTTTTTATCAACCACTGTATTAATGACATTTTCTCAATATGCTTCAATAATGTCATTTATAACAGCAGTTTTTACGGTAAACTACTATAAATTTTTATACGGTATATCGTGATATGTCCCTAAGAAAACCTTTCTCTGTTTTAGTTGTTATCTATAATACTAACAATGAATTTCTACTTATTCGCCGCACCGATGACGCAAGTTTTTGGCAATCCGTCACTGGTGGAATTGATGACCTAGAGACCCCGATACAAACCGCATATAGAGAACTGAAAGAAGAAACCGGAATTGATGCTGTTAACCTTGGAATAAAAATCCACAACCATAACAAGACCAATAGTTATGAAATAAGGCAATGCTGGAGACATCGATATATTAGTAGTGCAACACTTAATACAGAGCATGTTTTTAGTATCTGTGTGCCTGCGACAACTCAAGTTGTACTCGACCCAAACGAACATACTGATTTCCAATGGTTACCACAATCCAAGGCCGCCGCGCTGGCTTGGTCCGAGAGCAACAAGCAAGAAATTTTAGAAATTTCGTGCAGCCCTAAAAACTAGCGGCTGTTAGGGCTTTCGCCGCACTGTGTGTCGTACTTGAATACAGCTACCGTGCTCATATATACAGAACATGAACAAAAGCGCAGTAAAAATATCGAATATATACTCCCCAAAAAGATCATGCTATTTTCCTTCTCCTAGAACGATTACTATACAGATTAATGAACAACACTTAATTTCCTTGCCTTAGGCAACAATCTGCGATATCAATATATATTCATTACCGATATTAAGGACTGATCTATGAAGTTATCTTTAAATAAAAAAAATATAAAAACACTCACCAACGATAAGACACAATTACCGCAAGAAGTAACAATGTTGATTGCTGGCGCCGGTCAACATTCGGGTCCTACTTTGTGTACAGAAGCTTTCATAAACTCCGAGAACTCTCGCCCATCTATTTGCACAGCTAACGCACAAAACTAAAATTCGTAGGGCATTTACACAAATAATGCCCTACGCTAATTACATAATCCGAAACCACTATCCAACACAACTAAAGTTGGCGTTTTAAACCGCCAATGGTAACTTACACTCTCAGCTATGCCTCACGTTCGGTCACAATTTAACTTTAAACTGAACATATGCTCGAGAACATATAAGGGAACATTATGGATCCAGTCACAGAAATACTTAACCTCCTGTTCAACATTGAAGTGGTGTTGCTCATTTTTGTTATCATAGTGCTAAAAAGTGGTATTAAATTCGTCCCACAAAATAAAGCGTGGGTCGTTGAACGATTTGGTAAATATCAATCGACAAAAGAAGCGGGCCTTAACTTTATCGTCCCCTTCATTGATCGTATTTCTGCTGATAGAAGTTTAAAAGAACAAGCTGTTGACGTTCCATCTCAATCAGCTATTACCAAAGACAATATTTCACTGATTGTTGATGGCGTGCTCTACTTTCGGGTCTTAGACCCATATAAAGCCACTTACGGTGTAGATGATTATATCTTTGCCGTCACTCAGCTCGCGCAAACCACCATGCGTAGTGAGCTCGGTAAAATGGAACTCGATAAAACCTTTGAAGAAAGGGATGTACTCAATACCAATATTGTGACGGCTATTAATTCAGCATCTGATCCTTGGGGGATCCAAGTACTTCGCTATGAGATAAAAGACATTGTTCCTCCTCAATCAGTAATGGAAGCAATGGAAGCACAAATGAAGGCTGAACGTGTAAAACGTGCACAAATATTAGAATCAGAAGGCGATAGGCAGTCAGCAATCAATGTTGCTGAAGGTAAAAAGCAAGCACAAGTATTAGCTGCTGAAGCAGATAAAACCGAACAAATTCTTAATGCCGAAGGTGAAGCTCAAGCCATTATTGCTGTTGCAGATGCGCAAGCAGACGCACTGCGTAAAGTCGGTGAAGCAGCTGACACGGTACAAGGCCAAAAAGCCATACAGCTAGACTTGGCGACTAAAGCGATTGCTGCAAAAGAAGCCATTGCTAAAGAGTCATCCGTAGTGCTTTTACCCGATAGCGGCACTGATGCAAGCTCCCTTGTAGCCCAAGGAATGTCAATTATTAACAGCCTCAATAGTAAACAAAAGGGGTAAACTATGGGATATATTGTCGATAACATTGCTCAAACGCTCGTTATAGTCGGCTTATTAGCACTTATTATTGAAGTGGTAATATTAGGTTTTGCAACGTTTGTCTTGTTGTTTTTAGGTTTATCTTTGGTATTTTCCGGCGGTATGATGTACGCAGGGCTGATTGAAGCTAGTTGGCTTAATGCGCTCTGGATCAACGCCGTGCTAACCTTCACTCTTGCCTTATTATTGTGGAAACCACTTAAACGCATGCAAAATAACGTTGAGTCAAAAGAGATCAACAGTGACTTTGCTGATATAGAGTTTACGCTTACTGACCATTTAAGTGAGGACAACACTGTGCAACATGCTTACTCTGGTATTCAATGGCAGTTAAAATCACTAAACCCAATTGAAAAAGGGACTGCGGTCAAAGTAGTCAAAAAGGAAGTCGGCGTATTATGGGTTGAAGCCATTCACTAAAGAGACGACTTCGCGATTAGAAATGCGGCAGATTGCCGCATTATATTTATGCGTTTTTCATTAATGGTTTTATAGCAACTTATTGTGTTTAATAAATCCGACCAACTTATCTGCTATTTGCTGGTGCTCCTGCGCAGTAGGGTGCCAGATACATCCTTTTAACTCCGAATAGAAAGTATGCGTATATAACTTTGACTCCCCTTGCAGTTGTAAGCGTTTAATCGCTTGCTCTGTAGATGGAATGATAAAGTCATAGGGATATGCTGGTCGTGGCATAAAAACAATGGGTCGTTCTGGGTAACGATTGCGCAATTTACCAACAAAACTCACCATTTCATCAACCCATGCGTGCTGTACTTCTTCTATATTTTGCCAGGGCTCATGAGGCTGAGGGTCAGTACTGAAATCATTTGTACCTACTCCAATAACAATGAGATCGGGGTAAGTATCTTGATAGTCCTCTGTGCTATTGAATACCCCACCCGCCCTATCATAATAATAAGCTAAATCGTGGTGGTCCTGATTGCCATTCCAGTTTCGGATCAACCCTAGACCTGAAAAAGACACCTGCGTAAAACTGCTTTCAAGAGCGTTTGAAGACACGTAGGGAAATGCCAACCTCGCATTACTGGTCTCAACCACTTCACTCCATGTACATTGCCGTTTATTTGATTCACTGCCAAACCCAGCACTGATTGAGTCACCAATATACAAAATATGTTTTTGATTTTGCCAAACCCCTTCTAATCTACCATCAACATCAAAACTGTGAATAGTGGCAAACTTGTCGTAATTCTCGGTTCTTTTTACAACTTCAATGAGCACTTCTTTACTTTTTTCTTGTTGGAATAGCACATACGTTTCAGGCTCTTCTGCGTATTGTGTCACGATTTTCTTATGCAGCTTTCCGTCAACCAACACATCAAATTGATCACCATAACCAGTTAATACGACTGATAAGCTACGACCTATAAGCCGTGTTTTAAAGTAACTACCAGGCCAGTTAAACTGTATTTGTCCATCTGTATAGTTTTTTATGATGCGTCCTTCATACTGAATACCATGATCAGTTGCTTTTAACGTTTGCGCTTGGGTACACACTGCTCCCCCTAACGCGAGTAAACTTAAGATTACCTTATACATGTTGTTGTTCCTTTATTTTATTCGGAACTATTTAACGTAGTTTTTACATGAACTATTCGCAAGCTCATGCTACTTGATTTTTTTTAAATTTCATAAAGCGCAAAAGTGTTATTGATTGAGCCCAAATAATGGACGTAAAATACAATCATTATTATTTAGAATAAGGGCATATATTGTGTCTGCGCCCATTTTAGTCGTTGAAGACGACCCGCAATTAAACCAGCAAGTTTGTGCATTACTTGAAAATAAGGGGTTCTCTGTGACCTGTGTCCATGATGGTGAACAAGGCTTAACACAGGCACTAGCATACAATTACCAGCTAATTATTCTAGATATAAGGCTTCCATTACTAGAAGGCTATGATGTCTTATGCCAATTACGAAAATGCAAACAAACCCCGGTACTCATACTCTCAGCGTCTGGTGCTGAGCAAGACAGAATAAAAGGACTGAGCATGGGCGCAGATGATTATCTTCCTAAGCCATTCAATATAGAAGAGCTGGTGTTACGAGTCGAGGCCATATTACGTCGCTCACAACAATCAGAACAGACTCTGGTTAATTTCTTCATTGAAAGCAACGGCCTATCTCTTGATAAACAACAGTTTAAAGCAACGTTTAATCACAAAGCCATTGATATGACCGCAATACAATTTAAACTTCTTTGGCATCTCGTGGAAAATGCAGGGCAAGCACTGAGCAAACCATATCTGTCTCAGCAAGTTTTAGAACGACAGTTTAGCCGCTATGACCGCAGTTTAGACATGCACCTCAGTCGCCTGCGCAAAAAACTTATTGCCGCAGGGATGGGCGCAGAATCCATAACGACATTACATGGCAGAGGGTATACGTTTAATGCATAAGCGATTAAAAAAACACTCTTTTTTTGCGCGTTTATGCTTACTCATAATCGGTGGAGCGGTATCTTTATTTTGGCTCATTGATTTATTAGCAAATCATACCGAAATAAAAATGAGCCAACTTGAGCAGCAGCACCAGCAAACGTTACAAGGGTATGGTGACCAAGCTGAAAAACTATACCTTGCAGGTAACTTAGGTGCATTAGAACACTATGTTAATTCAATACAACACAATGAAAACACATGGGCGGCCGTCGTAGAGCGACACGTTACGCCGTTAGCCAATGGTACATTGAGCCCATTGTTCAGTGAACACATTTATTTAGGCAGAGATATTTCATGGAAAATCCACTTATATTTTAATTATAACCCGATTATGGATGTACCTTTCTCTGATAATAAAACTCACTTTCTCATTCAACTGCCAGCCCATATGCGCCCTGGTCACTATTGGAAAATTACCTACTTATCTATTCAGTTTATTCTACCTATTATATTCCTCGCTGGATTCTGCATTCTTATATACCGCGCCATAATGAAGCCATTAAAGCAGCTAGAAAGAGCCACTAAACGCTTTGCTAGCGGACAATTAGATACTCGAATACATGACAAAATTTCAAGTACTGATGGTGAATTTCAACAAATCGCCGCAACATTTGACCAAATGGCAAATTGTATAGAGCATACCATTGAATCCCAAAGGCAATTTATTGCTGACTTTTCACATGAGATCAGAACCCCGATTGCACGGGTAGAAACCGCATTGAGTTGCGCTGAGCAATCAATTAACCCCCAAAAAATGCTACAAAGAATACGTAAAGATTGTCACGCCATGCGAACACTGGCAGAAGATACCCTCACGTTAACTTGGCTAGAAAATGAGTCTGCAATCGCAGATCATGCCATAGAGCGAGACACGTTTGATTTAGTTGATCTCATAGACAGTATTATTGAAGACGTACAGTTTGAAGCCCCACATATTGAATTTAGTACTACTACGCCTGAAAGTTACCTTATTTTTAGCAACAGCCGCGTATTAGGCCAAGTTATTGAAAACATATTGCGTAATGCCAGTCGCTATGCCAATGCACAAATTACCACTACCATGACGCCCGCAGGCAATATTGAAATTGCAGACGATGGGTGCGGCGTCCCAGAGGATCTATTGCGAGATATATTTAAACCGTTTTATCGGGTAACCAGCAAGCAAAAAAGTGCCGGGTTTGGTCTTGGGCTTGCGCTGTGTCAACGTCATATACATAGGCTACAAGGGGCTATTTCAGCCAAAAATAATCCCTCAGGTGGCTTAATCGTCATCATTAAACTTAATTCTTCGCAAGTGCAAATGTAACAGTTGTAAAAGTCCTTTCTGTTCCCCAATAAACAATGAATAATACGCGCCACTGATAATTATTCGCATTTACAAAATAGGTAATTTCACATGCAGTTCTCTCGCTCTCCTATCTACATCGCAATGGCGGCTTTATCCACTGCCGCACTTATGAGCACCCCAGCAATGGCAAACGACACGTCAGAAGAAATGGAAATCATCGAAGTCCATGGAAAAGTATCTGATGCAGACCAAGTCATTGGTCAAGCTCAAATGGCGCAATTGCAGGCCAATGACTTAGGTGACATCTTTAGAAGCCAAGCTGAGGTTTCTGTCGGTGGTTCAAACCCCATCGCACAAAAGATTTATGTACGTGGCTTAGAAGACACCATGCTAAACGTGTCAATAGATGGCGCACTACAGGCTGGCTACTTGTTTCACCACCAAGGTCGACTGACCATCGAGCCTGAGCTCCTTAAACAAGTCGATATTGTGGCTGGTGCCGGTGATGCAACATCGGGTTCAGGTGCATTAGGGGGCGCTATTCGCTTTCTAACTAAAGATGCCAGTGACTTACTTTCTGGTGATGAACAATTTGGCGGTAACGCTAAGCTGGGGTACTACGGCAATAGCGATGGCTTTAAAGCGAGCCTGACAGCTTATGGCCATATGTCTGACAATTGGTCAGGACTTGTAACAGTCCTAAAGCGTGATACCAAAGACATGGAAGATGGTCGAGGTAATACCTTGCCTTATACGGCCTCCGAACAAGAAGTCGGGTTTGCAAAAATCACCGGTGAACTGAGTGATACACAAACAATTTCAGCCAGTTATGACATGCGCCAAGACAATGGCACACGTTTACTTCGTGCACATTGGCACCCAAGTAGAAAGAACTTTGCACTACCACAAGAAAGTGAGCGTACAACCAGTACCGTAAATTATACGTACAACCCAGATGCAGAGTTACTCAATGTGCACCTGAACGTATTTAACACTGAAAACTTTATTACACACGACCACCCGCTTCATCAAGGTGTTAATAATACCTATCACGCAGTATATGACTCTACGGGTTTTGATTTACGTAATACCGCACAGCTGAGCAATAGCAAAATTGTTGCAGGTCTCGATTACCGCTCAGATGAAGCGAAACTACAAAACATAGGTAGTAACGCTGAAACAGAAGGCCTTGAAAAAGGGAAAGTGTTCGGACTCTATGTGCAAAATTACATCGACGTTACTGACCAGTTTCAAATCAGTACAGGGTTACGTTACGATAACTATGAGTTAGTTGATGACAATGGCGTAACCATGAATTCAAACGGTTTTAGCCCAAATATTAATCTGAGTTATGCCATTACTGAAGCATTTTCACTTAATGCGGGCTTTGCTCAGGCACTACGCGGTCAAAAGGTTAAAGAGCTGTTTGTACTAGGCTATTACGACAACGACGTTAACCTAAAAGAAGAGCAAGCTAACAACTTTGAAGTGGGTTTCAAATATTTAGGCGACCGTTTAACGGTGACAGGTAATGTATTTGACTCAACGATCACAGACGCTGTTTCGACAGTAAAAAACCACGGAACCATTGAACACACATTACTTACCAATGTGGGTGATATTGAAAATAGAGGCTTCAACCTGCAGACGCGTTACCGCTTTGACGATGCAAGCATTAGTTTAAGCTATAACCATAGTAAGCCTAAATGGGAAAATCACGTTAATCCAGCACTGAGCGGTGCAGCAATTAGCGACCAAGATTGGTCCATAGGTACAAGCTCTGGTGACACATTAACAGCCGGTATTAATTATGCCATTTCAGACGATTTAGAAGTCAGCTGGAACAGCCGCTTTGTAAAACGGTTAACCAATTCAGGCGTAAACGTATGGGATAACAGTGCTTTACCAGAAAAAGCAGGCTATGCGGCGCACGACTTACAAGCAACTTGGTATGTGATGGGCAGCGAAGCGTTAGTTGTTGAAGCAGCAATCAAGAATATTTTTGATAAGTTTTACTATGATCACGCTACATACGCAGCACTTGGCTCTATTGACTCAGGTGTCGCAGAGCCAGGCCGTGATGCACGGGTAACGCTGGTTTGGAAGTTTTAATCTTTTAAGTTGAACCAACAAGTAATATAAGTGTCATAATTAATGAAACTACTTGTTGTTAATAAAAGCGCAGTGTCTACGACACTGCGCTTTTTCTTTGTCTAAAACAACTTATGTTTGCTTGTTCCAGTCAATACCACATTTTACATCAGGATAATTTAGTTACATTTATCCAGTTTTTTCCAAACACTCCATTGTGAAGAGTAGTTCGCCGGGTTTTGGTTACGCGTCCACCACTTTGCTTGGTAATTAAAGCCATTATGACTTACTTTATTACCCGCAGTGTACACTGAACTCGCTTGCCAAGCAGGAGTATCACAGCCTGTTGGTTTTGCGGTAACGCTAAAACGGTGTGTTTCAGATTGTGTCACAAGGCCTAAAGAATCAGTCGCGACAGCATATACATTATAATTGCCAACACTTGGTACCGTTACCGTAGCCGCATAAGGTGCCTGAGTACGCTTTATTTGTGTACCATTCACAAAATAGACAATGTGCTGCAAGTCTCCATCAGCATCTGAAGCATTTACTTGCAAGGTTACCGTACTGCCCTGCTCGAATACACTGCCATTATGCGGTGAAAGTAAACTCACGCTAGGTGCTGTTGGCGTAGGTTCCGCGCCCTTCACAGTCACGTTAACAGATACAAGTTCTGACTTTGCCTGCTTATCATCAACCGCTTCGGCACTTAAACGATACGTACCCGCTGCTTCAGGTTGCCAATTAAAGCTAAAAGGTGCGGTACTTAACGTGGTCAGAAGGGAGCCATTAATACTGACATTAACTTGTTCAACTTGACCATCGGTATCATTTGCCGCTAGATTTACGGCAACATTGTCGCCTATCGTCACAGTACTATTCGTATCTGGGCTTGCAAATCGTATAGTCGGCGCTTTATTTGGCTGCTCCGAGTCTGAACCACACTCTAATCCTTTTTTCCATACACCCCATGCATTGGCATTGGTCGCAGGACTTTGGTCACGGTTCCACCATTTAGCGGTATATTCAAACCCTTCAAAGGCCACTTTATTACCTTGTGTATACACTTGACCCGCTCGCCACTGAGCCGTATCGCAATCACTTGGATTAATTAAGTTGAATACCACAGCAGGTGCATTAACAGTCAACCCTTCATTATCAGTGACTGTTGCTGTGACGACATACTCACCTTTTGTGTTGCTCTGGAATTGTGTTGTATAAGGTGCTGAAGTCAGAGTTTTATAAACCTGATCATTTACGCTGAATACCACTTTTGACACTTCACCATACTCGTCTTTTGCGAGTGCTTTTAACTCGATATGAGTACCCACAATATGGCGGCTGTTGTTAACTGGGCTGGTAATATCAATGGTTGGCGCCTTATTGTTGGTGCAGGCAAACACACCCACTTTACTGAACGCATCCCCTACCGCTTGGATATCATAACCAAAATCTTTTGCGGCATCGGTGACGCCACACGCTAGCGACTCATAATTACCGTTATAAACCCAGTAATTTTTATTGGCATGAAGCATCACTTCATAGGCTTTTTTCACACCCCAGTTCTCAGTCGTAGAGAGTAAGTAAAAAGCACGGTTAAACACCCCAGAGCTGTAATGAACATCTAAACCACTTTTGTATTCACTGGCATGATCAATAGAGCGGCCATCTTTACTTGGCATATCTAAATAACGCATCGCATCAAGGTTTTTAAAAATACGTGCGCCAATTTTCCAGTCAACTACACAGCTACCATCAGCTTGTTCGCTCAGGTAACACTCCAGCGCTTCAGAGGTCATATCTGAAAAAGACTCGTTAACCCCTCCTGATTGTGAACTATACACAAGCTTCGAGTTTTGATGTGTCACACCGTGTGCAACCTCATGAGCAATCACACCCAAAGAAGTAAATGGGTATACACGATGGTCACCATCGCCAAACGTGACCTCTTTACCATTCCAAAACGCGTTTAGGTAGTCTTGACGATAATGAATACGCATCACCAAGTCACTATTCAATGCGCGACTATCAAACCATTCGTGAAACATATCTATGGTTGCTTGGCCATAAAATACCGCATCATTTAGAGGTGAATATGCGCCATTGATGGCTTTGTGGGTATTTTCAAAACAAGGGAATTCAAAAGTATGCGTATTCGTTGTGCCATGCTCCATGTCGATCACGCGAATATCGCTATCTTGCATAGCACAGTGACCATTGCCTAAGTCGGTCGCATTAAATTTGGCTTTTGACTCACCAAAATAATATTTGCCTGTTTTTTCATTACCACCCGGCCCCATGCCGATTTTTGCGTGTGCCAATGTCTCTGTTTGACTTAACACTTCACCCGTGCCCGCATCAATTACAAATTCAGGACGCGTTGGGTGGTCAAGTGTTTCTACATAAAACGTAACAATATAGGCAAGACGAAAGCCATCTTTATACGGATAAACAACCAGCTCAGCATGCTCATCATTGCTGAATTGTAAATTAGCTACATTCTGACGTGCATATTCAATCGCATGCGACTCATCAAAGCTCGGAACAACCACGTCAACATAGGCATTTTCAACCACACTACCGCTGATAGATTTTATTGTGCCTTGGCGATGATTTAATGCGCCTACATAGTTTTCAGCGTCATGATGAGTGACAACTTCACCACCGTACACACGCACGCCGCGATAATGTTGACTGCGACGGATGTGTTTGCCATCAGCTGAGCGCTGATGCGCTTTAAATTGTAACGACGTTTCATGGTTACCCTGAGTAGAAAACTGGTTTTTCTGAGGTGAAAAAGCATCCATAAGCTTTTGCTTTAATTCGGCATTTGTATGTATCTGCGTAGCTTGAGTGGCATAAAGCGGGAAACTACTGGCAGCAACCAGTAGCGCGAGTGGGGTTAGTTTGAACATAATGATCTCTATAATTTTTGTTTTTTTAAAAGGGCCTCCTTGCCCCAATCGTGTGTTAGTTAAATAAACTTGAGATTACAGCTTGCGCCACACAGCATTGCTGCCCGGTGCTTGGCCACGTGTCCACCAACGTGCTTGATACTTCACGCCATTGTGGCTAACTTGGTCGCCACCGGTATAGACTAGGTCACTGCGCCAATCACGAACCGTGCCGTCATCAGGAATGATCTCTTGCCATACGCCGCCATTACCTGGCACAGCGCCTTTGGTCCACCAACGCGCTTTATATTGCACGCCGTTATACCAAACGATGTTGCCACCCACGTAAACAGTGCTTGCATTCCATGTTGTTTTACCTGGCTCCGGAGTAGGGTCTGGTGTAGTCTCTGTGTTTTTCACCGTCACACTAAATTCACGCTCAACCGTATTGACACCATCAGTGACTGTAACAGAACCCGTTACACGCTGTTCTTGCTCAACTTCAGAGGTTTTTAATACCACCTCACTACCTGAACCGACGATGCTATGACCGGGTACTTGCCAGCTGTAGCTCAATGACTTTCCTTCAGGATCCGAAGCCACCACACTCAGTGATACTTCGCTATTTTCATCAACCGTAATGGCAGTGATATTCGCCACGCTCGGCGCTTTATTTTCTATTACAGGTGCACTCACCATCACTTTGACCGAAGCAGTTACGTCATTGACTCCATCAGATACTGTTAAATTCACGGTATAGACAGAATCTTTTGTGATCTCAGGCGCTGTAATAACGAGCGTTTCTTTATTGCTATTAAGCGTTAACGCATTATCACCCTGCCAAAGATAAGTCAGTGGCTTTGCTTCTGGATCTGTTGCTGTCGCGACAAGTTGAATCGTCTCACCTGATGCAACCTTCACTTCGTTAATTAACTCAAGCGTTGGCGCATGGTTTTTCGGAGGAACTGGCGTTGATTTTCCAGCAAGACCTTCATGCATCGCGTTGAGTATATCGCCATTGTCTGCATCAATTTCCCACGCAAATAAACCACCGAGATTGTGCTCTCGCACATATCGGCCTTTTGCTTGCACTGAGCGTGGGCTATCGTACGTTACCAACGTGCCTTTTTGCGGATTCCACACATATGCGGCTTGTGCCTGCTCGTCATAGCCAACTTCAAAGCCATTTACACCCTGCTCGTTTGCACCAATCATATGAGATTTTAATCCCTTATAATCAATCACACCCGCTTCCCACACGCCCTGAGACGTTGAACCACGTAATTTACCGTTAGCTGGTGCTGTCATTGGGTTGCCTGCAATAGTCGCATTTTCAGGTTTCACCCCTTCCCAACCACGGCCATACATCGCAGCACCTATCACTAGCTTTTCGCTTGGCACACCTTGTTCAAGCAATAGCTTAACCGCATTGTCTAATGTATAGGCTGGCCCTTTGCGCGGCTCACCCTTTTCATCTACACCTGTGCCATTACATTCATCTGCTGATAGATGCGACCCACAATAAATACCTGTTTGATGCCCAGTTACATTGTTCCAACCACCATGAAAGTCATACGTCATCGCAAAAATGTAATCCATATATTGCGCAGCTTGTTGATAATCAACATCTTCAATTTTGTCCCACCCAGAACCAATCGCAGAGGTTAGTTCATATTCACGGCCAGTTTGCGCTTCAAGATCATCAAGCATAATGCGCAGCTCTTTCATCAGCGTCACATAAACTTCACCATCTTTGTCACTGCCTAAGTTCGGATTAGCGCCATCTCCGCCAGGGAATTCCCAATCAACATCAATCCCATCATAAAACTTCCAAGTGGTTAAGAATTCGCGCATCGACTTAACGAACGTGTCTCGGTTAGCTTTATTGTCAAAGTCAAAGAACGGATCTGATAACGTCCAGCCCCCGACAGAAGGTAAGATTTTTAAGTCTGGGTTACGCTGTTTTAACGCCATCAACTGTGCATAGGTACCACGAATTGGATCACTACTGCTTACACCTGGCAGTGCTTTTTGTACTGCAGCCCACGGATCATGAATCACCACTTCGTAATCTTCTGATCCCCCACATGCCAGATTTAATGCACGTAGGCTGTTACCGTTTTCAATTTCAGCCAGCGACTCATTTGGACCACAAATTGGAATAAAACCATAGAGTAAGTGGGTTAAGTTATCAGCTGGGATTTGCGTCACATCGAACTTACGACCATAAATGCCCCACTCTACAAAATATGCACCAACCACCGTATTAGGATCGGTATCAAACTGTTTATTATTTGGGTTAACATTTAATGGCAATGGCGCTAAATGCCCGCCGTCAGTATCGGCAATCACAATTGGCTTAGTGGCGCTTTTTACACACCCTGTTTCATCACACAGTGCAATTTGCAGTTGATGACGACCCGATTTTTTATACGGGAAGCTGATCACGCCACTTTTAGAACCTGGAGACAACTGACCTTCGTTGACTAACTCATTGTCAAAGTAAACCTGATAGCTGTCACCGCCTTTACCAGACCAAGCGTTCCACTCAATTTGAATGTTTACTTCGTCTTTTGCTTGAATAAGTTGTTTGTATGATCCACGACCATAAATATTCACGTCCACAAAGGAATAATTTTGTGGCTTCCACGTGATACTGGGTGTTGATGGTGCTGCTACGGTACTTGCACTTGCCAGCGCAGCCCCAACAGCAACCGCTGAGAGTAAAAATTTAAACATAGTTTTTCCTATAGTATGTTGTTTTGATAGTTATTATTTAAAGCTTTTTTAAAGCAATGAAATTTAATGGTTTATAAGGTGGTTATAGTTTCTGCCACACAGCATTGCTGCCTGGCTGCTGGCCTCGAGTCCACCAGCGCGCTTTGTACTTCTGGCTTTGAAAGGTCACAATGCTGCCCCCTTGATAAGCCGTACTTGCATTCCACGCATTGCTGCTATCGTCTGTTGTTACTAATTGCCACGCTTGACTTTGATCTGGTCGCTGACCTTTTACCCACCATTTAGCACGATAGGTTTTCCCCTTATAAACAGCGGTATCTCCAGCGGTATAGACTTTATTTGCTTGCCACGTGTCACCTTCTGGTGGTGTCGGAGGCGTTGGCGGGGTTACTTTGTTAGTGACAGTGATATGTAGCGGAACTGTTTTGTTTAACATCCCATCAGAGACCGTAACCTGTCCGGTATACTCAGTGTCTGCAGTCACTTCAGGTGCGGTGACTGTGATTGTTGAACCAGCGCCTATATAGCTCAACGCATTGGGCAACTGCCAGTCAAAAGTCAGCGTGCTTTGCTCATCGTCAAAGGCATGAACATGCAAGTGCGTACTGGTATTTTCTTCTAATGTTAATGGCTGTGGCGTATGTACTGTCGGCGCAGTGTTAACTGGTTGCTTTACAATACTTAAATTGTAGCTATGCGCTGTGTCACTAACAAAAACCTGATTGGATGCCGGGTTTTGATGATCGAACGTCACATCACCTGATCCCGACTTAACACCAATTTGAATCAAATCAGGGTTATCTTGCACAACTTGCTGAGCCAATTGCATCGCCCAATCTAATGAGTGCTCGGTAACTTTAAATTGCTGCTGAATGAGCTCTTGTCCGTTAGCATCAAACAAACGTAGCCATACAGTGTCACCTGCTAATGCGTCTTGCCCCTGCTTTACGTAAAAACCAGCAGAATGCCAAACCACAGGTTCGGGCGTGCTATCTGTGCGTTCGATTGTAATATCACTGCAGTTATAAAACCCTTCTCCGACTACATCATCTCTTTGCCAGCGGCTATATAAGATTGCATCACCTTTAAACTGCTCAGGTATAGCAACCGTCATTTCATAATATCGTTTACCATCTGGGGCCATAAAAAATGCGACATTGCCATGTTCTTGCACCAACTCAAGCTGATCCCAACGCAATGACTCTGTGTTGATCGCAGTGCCTGGTTTGGTTAAATAAAACTGCCAAAAACTGGGGTTGTGTGGTGTAGTGGCGCGATATCGGACTTTTATGTCCCCGTTACTATTTGGCTTAACCACCGTGCGCTGCCAGTCAGCAGAAGCGATATTCATACCGGCTTTATTGGCATCGCCAGCGGCGCATAACTTGCCATTTGGCACTGCCGCTTCAACCGCAGTTTGATTATTAAAATCTGCCACGTTCGCTGCAAATTCATGCCTTTGAATAAACTGCACATGATCGCTTTTCACAAAGGCAGCTCGACATGCCGCATTTGGAATATTGCTACCATCTTTTGGCCACCAAAACCCCCCTTGCTCTTGGCAGATGGTTTGTCGTGCTTTAGGGCTATCCATATATCCGTGGGCGTTCACCTGCTGTATTGCAGCCACAGTGATCCCCAGCGCCACCGCTGTTAGTGTTAATTGTTTTTTCATAAGTTTCCCTAGGGCCGCAAGCGACCCTTGAATTAGACTGTGTGTTTTTCGCTCTCTAAACCAAAATGCTTAAAGGTCACACACTTTTTGCCAAGCACCACCGTCTGACGGCGCACTATTGGTCCACCACTTCGCCTTAAATACAGCTTGGTTGTGAATAATATGGTCGCCACCTAACGCGTGACTTGGCTGTCCAGCCCAATTAGTGCGTGGCCAGTTCGGATAGGTATTAAGCGTTGATACATCAATGCCATTACATTGTTTGTCTGATGGGGGGGTGCCATCACCTGGGTCGGGTGTGTCGTTATTAGCAATTGGCAGCGCTGGGTACTCTGTTGCAAACGCATACTTTTTACCGTCTTTTTCAATCACGAAATTTACCGGCCCAGTAATGGGCATGTAATACATCACTTGCGCATTGACTGTTTCGCCTTTTTTGAAAGACTCAAGCTGGTCACCCCATTGATTCTTTAAGGTGATTGAAAAGCGATGGAATTCATTTTCAAATCCGCCAATGTTATTACCTGACGTATTTGAGTTGTCTAATTCAACTTGCATCCCAAGCTTTTTCTGTGCATTCCAATTTGACTTGAAAATAGCAGACGTTGACGTTGGCACGTTGAACGATATTTTTGCCCCTGTTAAATCGATTTCTGAGTGGTTCGTAAAAGCAAAAGTAGGTCTGATCGGATAGTTTTGGTCACCGACAGGGAAGTCTTTGGCAACAAACCTCACATCGACCGCCGTTTCAGGTGGTGTAAACTGCGAGTCCCCTAAATGCGCTCCATACGCTTTGCCACTTTGATTAAAAGTGTCATACGCCAACGATGTCATCGTCGAGCCCATAAAGTATTCACCCTTATTGGCATCAAATGCATAGTCACCGGCAAGCTCCCAGAACATCACGCCACCTAAGTCTTTATCAATAACATAATCTAACTTTGTCTTCATAGACTCAGTATCTTCTATTGATAAGAACACTTTTTTCTGGGCATTCCACAGCCAAGGGGCCACGGCTACATCATCGTAATGACGTTCATATTTCCCCGTCATAACATCATCAGGATCAGACTCTGGCGTCAGGCCATAGGTAGCCAAGTAACTAGGTACTATGCCATTTTCTAAGTTTTTAGCATGCCATAACGGGTTGCTACCTGCGGCCACTTCTTGACCATTTTCAAGGTCGTGCCATAAGTTATCGATGCCAATCGCGCCGTTACCACATTTGTTTTTGTCACCAATGCCGGTGCCTTTAGGGCAATCGCTTTGATTTGGCAGCGGTGCACGGCCCCATAAGCCATTCTCCCCGCCGTTAACACCTTGAAATCCTCGGGTGTAATACGGCAAACCAATATTAATTCGTCCGGACGGTAATGCGCCTCTGAAATAATTCACCGCCCAATTGGTATTCAAATAGCCAATACCACCAAACTCTTTGGTGCCATACACATTCCACACTTTCAGTTCTGAATCTTTACCAGTGTCGAATAGCGGTGCATTGTGCCCCACATGGTCGTTCCATGCGCCGTGTAAGTCGTATGACATAATATTCACAAAATCTAAGTATTGCGCAGTTTGAAAGGTTTCCATACCGCGTAATAAATAGCCTGATGACGGTGAAGCAATGGTCAACATATAATGCTTGTCATCAGTTTCACCGGCTTTATCAAGGGCCTCACGTAATGCTTTCATGAGTACTTGATAAGATTTATTCAGCCCTGCACGACGTTGATTACTGATCTCAAAATCTTCAGGGTGGCCTGAGTCTTTCATTGACGATGGGTATTCGTAGTCTACGTCTAAGCCATCAAAGCCATAGGTCCGTAAAAACTCAACGCTACTGGCAACAAATGCGTTAATACCTGCGTGATTAACGCTGCCATCTTCATTGGTTGTCATGGTGTAGAAACCACCACTGGCAACACGCTTACCTGCTTCGTCAAAAAAGCCGCCAGTTTCAGCCCAACCACCGACAGAGATCATGGTTTTTACGTGAGGATATTGCTGCTTATATTTATTTAGGAGGTTAAAGTGACCCGTATAAGGGAGCGCAGGATCCATCTCAGCACCCGCGACACCCGGCCACGTCATATTGGTTGCCGCGTTGTTTTCGGCGTTTGGGTTACCAATACTGATTTCATTTTCGGCATTAACATGAGCAAATGCATAGTTGATGTGGGTGATTTTATCCCAAGGAATATCTTTAACTAGGTAACTCGGTTGATCATTCTTACCTGTTCTCCAGCTCGTAAAGTAACCAATAACACGACGAGGGTGATCAACCCCCATTTTTTCGCGCCCCTCACTATCGTATATGTCACAGTAAGCAGGTGTTACATCCGGCGTTTGATACAAACCGGCAGGGCGACAGTTTTCATGACTATCTGGCTGGTCGCCTTTTTCTTTTACTGTAAATACCCGTTGTACTACTTCCGACTCAGCGCCATGTTCATCAATTGCACTTAACGTAAATACCTGACGACCTGCTGCTTTCGCTTGCCAATCGAACTGGTGTGTTAGCTCAGTCGTTTCAACCAGTACCTCGCCATTAAGACGCAACACTTGCTTGAGTGTATCTTCATCTAAGTCATTTGCTTGAAGTGTAAACCCAATGCTAGCACCCACTTCAAGCTCTGAAGGCAATTGCGCTGCAAGACGCACAGTGGGCGCGTTATTGGTGTCTTTCGGTAAAGTGTTTACGGTTACTTTGCGACTAATAGAACGTCCGGTATCTCCATCATCATCTAATGCGACAGCATGAAATTGATGTTCACCGACCTTTGCTTGCCAATTAAACAAATACGGGGCACTGTCTAACACACGCACGAGTTCATCATCATGATACACCGCAACCTGTTTTACTGCGCCATCACTGTCGGTCGCTGCAAACTCAATGATAACGCTGTCATTTTCAACCACAGTAACATCAGCTGCAGGCTTCAGCCAATCAACACTTGGGGCTTTATTTTCAGAATCTAGCGATGAGCACTCACCTAGTTTACTCCACTCTTGCCACTGACCTGAACGTAGCTTCGGAGATGTTTTGTTCCACCAATTGGCTTTATAAGCAACATCATCTTGTTGAACTTGATCACCACTGGTGTAAATGGTGTTTGTTTGCCACTTATCTAACGGGGCACAATCAATCGCAGCGAATGCTGAACTACTCAGCATAGCGGCTGTTATTGCGCTAAATTGAAAAATACGCTTATGTTCGCGTGAATACGGCATGAAACCTTCCTATTTTGTATGTTTTTTGTTATTTGCGCCACTTAATAGTTACAAATGTACCCATAGGTAGACACGGCGCAGAATTCTACACTCGAAAAAACCAACCACAAGGGGTTAGTAAAAATAAAAATAAACACAAAAAAGGATTAGAAATAAAATAACATAACATTTAGAAATACAGTGAAACCCATTGTATTTATTGATAAAAACAAGACAATAACATGAATAAAACCAAAAATTAGCACAAAATTCACACCAACATTTCTTCTTTATGTGTATTTCATTCGTTACAAATAAAGCATATCAAACCAGTAACAAAACCCAAAAGTACCAACAGAAATCGTATCCCTAATATTTTTTGACTAAATTAAAGGTTGGAAACTTGCTCTTTATGAATAAAATTAGCGATTTAGATGATCTCAATACGCTATAATCAGCGCTAACAAATTTGAAAAGGTCGCGGATAAATGAAAATAGTTAAACTGACATTGTTAATTGTTGTTACATTTTTGGTGGGTTTTTTGAGTGGCCTTTACGCACTGCCAATTATAAGTGCCCCCGCTAGTCCAAGCATGTTAGAACTCGCCACCGCTAAGCAAAACGTAAAGTATAAAGGGCAATTTGTCAGCTCATTAAAAGATTCAGATTTACTACATTTTGCTAAAGGTGACGTGAATATCTCGACAAACACCATCTCTTTTCAGGGCACTATTGCGCCAGGGCCTGATTATAAGTTGTACTTAGCAAAGCAATTTGTAGAAACAGAAACTGACTTTATGCGTTTGAAATCAGAAATGATCAGTATTGCTGATATAAAAACATTTGACGCTTTCATTGCTAAAGTACCTAATAATATTGATATTGAAGAATTCAATACCGTCATAATTTGGTGTGAAAGCTTTTCTCAATTTATTTCTGCGGCGCAATATAAAATATTAATAAAAAATGAAAAAGCCATTTAATACTTGGGTATTAAATGGCTTTGCATTGCTGGGTGTTGTCAGTACCTAACGAACTGACATGCAATGATTTTTTCTACTAATCACGCAGCTTGGGAGTGATCACTACCTTGACGAATAAGATGGTCGAATGCGCCTAGGCTTGCGGTAGCACCCGAGCCCATCGCTATAATAATTTGTTTAAATGCACTGGAAGTAACATCTCCTGCTGCATATACCCCAGACATTGAAGTAGCGCCTTTGCCATCTACTTCAATTTCACCAAATTGAGTTAATGCAACCTCTGAACCTTGCAGCCATTCACTGTTGGGAATTAGCCCAATTTGAACAAAAATACCTGCAACACTTAATTCATATGCCTCGCCGTTGTTACGGTCAATATAACTTAACCCTGTCACTTTTTGGCCATTGCCAATCACTTGGGTTGTTTGTGCACTCTTAATAATGGTGACATTACCTAAACTACGAGCTTTATTTATCAAAACTTCATCTGCACGCAACGAGTCAGCAAACTCAAGTACGGTCACATGATCAACGATATTCGCTAAATCAATGGCAGCCTCAATACCTGAATTTCCACCTCCAATAACAGCAACCGGTTTACCTTTGAATAATGGGCCATCGCAATGAGGGCAATACGCAACCCCTCGGCCTTTATATTCAGCTTCTCCTGGCACATTCATGCTTCTCCATCGAGCACCTGTCGCGACAACAATCGATTTGGCTTTCAACGTTGCACCACTTTCAAGTTCAATGCTCAGTAATTCATCTGCAGATACGCTGAGCGCTCTTTGCCCTTTCATAATATCGACTTCATACTGATTAACGTGTTCTTCTAATTGCGCTACCAGTTTGGGGCCTTGTGTTGCTTGTACAGAAATAAAATTTTCTATGCCGAGTGTCTCTGATACTTGCCCTCCAAATTTATCAGCAACAACGCCCGTTTTAAGCCCTTTCCTAGCTGAATAAATAGCAGCAGAGGCACCAGCTGGGCCACCGCCGACAACCAACATGTCAAAAACGTCTTTTTCGTTTAGCTTTGCTGCTGTTTTTTCTACCGATGTACTGTCGACTTTATTTAATATGTCACTGAGTGTTACCGCTCCCTGTGAAAAAAGCTCTCCATTTAAGTACACCGCGGGTACTGCCAATATATTGCGCTCATTGACTTCATCTTGGAATAGCGCACCGTCAATCATGGTTGCGCTTACATGTGAGTTGGTGGCAGCCATAAGGTTAAGCGCCTGCACAACTTGTGGACACGTTTGGCAACTTAAAGAAATATACACTTCAAAGTTAAGCGGTTTATCAAGTGATTTTATTTGTTCAATTTCATCATTTGAAGCTTTTGCAGGGTGGCCCCCTGTTTGTAACAATGCCAAAACCAATGATGTAAACTCATGTCCCATCGGCACACCTGCAAACTCAATGTGGGTGTTAGATATGGGAGAACGAACAACCATACTGGGCGTTCGTGCACCAGGCTGCTCTGAGTTCTTTATTGAAATTTTATCACTCAGCGATGCAAGATCGTCCGCTAATGCTTTAATTTCTTTTGATTTATTGCTGTCATCTAGGGCAATGATCAACTCAATCGGGTTATTAATCGCACTAAAGTGGCTTTGTAGTTGGTGTTTGATATTTTTATCGAGCATGCTTAGGTTCCTCACAGCAATAAGTTACGTAAGGGGCGACTATGTCGCCCCATTGGCAGTATTTCCTATTAGATTTTTCCTACTAAATCTAACGACGGTGCTAGAGTTTCTTCACCTGGCTGCCAAGATGCAGGGCATACTTCACCATCATGACTTGCAATGTATTGCGCCGCTTGTACTTTGCGTAATAGCTCTTTTGCACTTCGACCAATACCTAAGTCGTGTGTTTCGATTACTTTGATTTCTCCCTCAGGGTTAATCACGAATGTGCCTCGAAGCGCAAGGCCTTCTTCTTCAATCATTACACCGAAGTTACGTGTGATGCGTCCTGTTGGGTCGCCAATCATTGGGAATTTGATTTTCTGAATTGTGTCAGACGTGTCATGCCATGCTTTATGCGTAAAGTGCGTATCAGTTGATACCGAGTAAACTTCTACGCCCATTTCCTGTAACTGTGCATAATAGTCAGCCACATCGCCCAATTCCGTAGGGCACACAAATGTAAAGTCAGCCGGGTAGAAGAAAACAATAGACCACTTGCCAAGTAAGTCTTGTTCACTTACCTCTACAAAATCACCGTTATGGTATGCTGTTGCGTTAAAAGGTTTGATTGTTGTGTTTATTAAAGATGTGCTCATTAGTATTCTCTCTTAGTTTAAATAATTAATGTATGTTTCGAACATGTAGTCTGTGTTCGTTTGGCTTGGTAACTAAGATAGTGGTTTTGAATAAACAAATAAAATTGATTGTTTAGATTAAACTAATCGATATTATGGATGGAAATCTAAATACACTCGCTTTTCGCGATGAAAGTCCGATGAGTGTGACAAAACTTCCCGCAAAGAGTGCACCTAAGGTATACTGACATACGTACAATACTGATAAATAACGCAACAAAGAGTAAAACATGCACCCATACATGAATCATATCCAACTTGGCTACTTTGGCCTTTTGCCGTTCTTAGCCTGCGTGTTTTGGCCGTTACTTCTGGGGTCATCAATAACCGCTATTGATACATTTATTTACTATAGTTTAGGTATTCTTGCCTTTATGGCAGGCACTTTGTGGCGAGCTGGTGAGCAGTCTAATACCCATGCAGTAATGGCTGTATTAGTTGTGATACCCTTTCCTCTTTTAGCAATATTCGATTCATCGGTGGTATTGCTTTACCTTGCGCTGAGCTACCCAATTGTGTTGGTTTTTGAAAGAGGGATGGCAGCTTGGCAGAACTATCATAAAGATTATCAAAAAATGCGTTATGTTCTAACCTCAGTTGTTTTTGTCTGCCATTTATTTATGTTGGCGCAAAGTATCGAATTATCCCGAGGGTAATCTATTTTGCTAATTTATCTGCTATACATATAGGTGAGAGTTCAAAAAGGTATGCACATGGCAGTTAAATTTTATCTAATACTAATTTGGCTAGTAGTTGGACTATTCACAATGTGGAAGTTGAATCAACCAGACTTTTATTGGGATACATTTGAAGAGATATTTTGGTTTGGATTAACGACCTCATTAATTGCGTTGAGTGTACCCCACCTTAAAAGCAAACTCTTACTTTTCGGATGGAGTGTATATAGTATTGGATTATTGCTTGATATCACTGACGACTTTATTAGTGATAGTGACATGCCCCTACTAATTTTTGATACTTCCCTAAAAAATATCGGCTTTTTGATAACATGCTACGGTATGCTTACAATGATTTTAACAAAGCGCGGTGTCATTGGTCAGCTTAATGATGAGATCAAGCAGCGAGAAAAACTTGAAGCACAACTGCGCTTTGAAGCAAACCACGATCCTCTTACCGGCATAGGGAATCGCAAAGCGTGTTTTGAAACATTTAATGAGCTCAGTGACAAGCAGCCAGTGCTTTTCTACTTTGACTTAGATGATTTTAAACAAGCAAATGACAAATATGGTCACCATGTGGGAGATAATATTCTAAAAGCATTTTCCGCATCGTTAATAAAACAATTTGGTGATGACTATTGTTTTAGAATTGGTGGTGATGAATTTGTGGCGTTTGGCGAGAATAATGAAAATGATCTCAGCACCTTGCGTGACGCTTTACTCGAACAAATTTTTGAATATGGTGTGGGTTTGAGTATTGGTACGGCAAAAACAGACTCCAAAGAACAACCAGATACCATTGTTCAACGGGCTGATTCTAGCATGTACTCTGATAAAGCCAGTAAAGTTGTCCGAACACGTCCTAGAACTCTGTAATTTTTTACACTTAATTAGATTTACCTCAATAACCTCAGTAGTTGTTGTAGCACTTTCGTTAATTCACTGATACCCTCATTACGGTAAATCGATAAAGAGGGACAACCACTTGTTAGATCAACTATTTAGTAATAAACAACAAAAGAAAAAAATCGAGGATCTAGAACGCGTCGTCGCGCAGTTGACTCACGAAAATACACAGTTAAAAGCGCAAGCCGACGACTTAAACGACAAGTTAGTTCACTCCCAGGCTCAACTCAATGACAACACGGATAACCAATTATTACAGTGTGCTATGCATGGCTTATCTCAGATCCAAGGGATCAGAGAAACCGTGTTACAAAGCTTTATCGACATAGATAGAGAAAGCCAATCAATCAATCGTGTAAATAAATCTTTTGAAACATCAGAAAGCTCTCTCAAAAATATTTTGCAGGGGATGGAGAGCTTAGCCAGTAATATGGGAGATATGACAGACAACATATCTGGCTTATCGCAAATGGCCGACAACATTAATACCTTCGTCACCACGATTTCAAAAATATCTGACCAAACCAATTTGTTAGCACTGAATGCTGCTATCGAAGCGGCCAGAGCCGGTGAAGCAGGCCGAGGCTTTAGTGTGGTTGCTGACGAAGTGCGCGCACTGGCAAATAATACAAATGAATCAGCAAATGAAGTGTCTGATTTAGTGAAAAAAATCATTGATACAACACAGCTCACCGTCAATGCAGTCAGTGTGATACAAGATTCAAATCATAACCTATCTGGCAGTATTTCACATTTGAATGATGAATATAAAGATATCGTCAGTAGTTGTGGCTCGATGAAAAACACCATCATGAGTGCTACTACTCAAACCTTCCTGCAAACAGTAAAACTTGATCACGTTGTATGGAAAGGGAATGTATACAACCACCTAATCGGTGCAGATACACAATCAATTGATAGTTTTGCAGATCATGCAAGCTGCCGCTTAGGAAAGTGGCTCAAAGGTGATGGTGCCAAACAATTTAGTAACCATTCAGCATTTAAACGCATAGATGCACCACACAAAGAAGTACACAGAGCAGGTGTAGAAGCCATGATGTTATTTTCTTCGGGAGATAAACAAGCCGTCATTGTGCAGCTCAATAGAATGGAAAGCGCCAGTGGTGATGTTATGGCGTTACTCGACCAACTTACACAAGGTCATTATTAACCACACGTCATCAATTGGGTGAGCATATTTTGTGTGTTTACCCAAGCGCATTATTCAATGATATACTCTGCCCGTTTTTATTGAATATGGTTTTACATGATTTTAGATAAGCAATGGCGAATTCTGACCGTTGGGGATGGTGATTTAAGCTTTTCTTCAGCGTTACATACTCACTTTTCACCAAAACACCTTTGTGCCAGTATTTATGATTCTGAACAGCAGCTCAGAAATAAATATGAATCACATGCACTCGATATACTGACGAGCCATAATGTTCCTGTATACACTGAATTTGATGTAACACACGTTGACTCGTGGCAGAGGCTGATCAAGCATAGTTTTGACGTCGTCATCTTTCAATTTCCATTAGTGCCCGGTTTTACCAGCAAATCAGAGTTTGACAAGCAGCCTTTGTCCATCAATACCCTGAATAGACGTTTGCTGCGCTGCTTTATCAGCTATGCAAGTCAATATGCGCTAGACCCTGAAGGTGAAATGTTATGCTATGTTACCTCAAAAGATGTAAAGCCCTATTGTGAGTGGGATTTAGAATCGTCATTAAACCATGGACTTGATATTAAGTATTTAGGGCAATCTAAGTTTGATATCGGGCAATTCGGTGGCTATAAAATCCGTAATGTAGATAGAGATAAACATGTAAAAGATACCAGTGGTACCACCTATGTTTGGTCAAAAAAACCTAACCAGGCACTGAGCTCACAGCTTGTTATTCCGCATTATTTACAGAATAACCACTGCCCTTTTTGTCGAGTTGGTCCTTTTATGACGGACAAAGACAGAGATGCCCACATGAATTCAAAAAAACACCAAGCAATGACTCAACATCAAAACGATTGGTTCAGATACCTTGATACGTTAAAGTGTTAATAGGGCTAGACTAGGTCAATAAATAAAAAATTAAAAGATACATAATGTAACCTTCGAGTTCTTAAGGCGTTAACAGCAATAATAAAGTATACAATATCCTTGAGAAGCTTGAGATCTCACAGTAGACTGACGCCTTTACGATACTTCAGTTCCAGTGAGCCCCATGATGCCCGCTATCAATAAAGATACATTATTTGCTATTGCCTGTTTACTCTGTGCAATGGTAACAATCCAATCTGGTGCATCAATCGCTAAGCAGCTATTCCCTTATGTGGGCCCTGAAGGCACAACAGCCTACCGGCTGGGTTTTTCTGCGATTATTCTCTGTATGGTTTTCAGGCCTTGGCGACGCCTACCAAGTAATTGGATCCCAATTATTGTTTATGGATTGTGCTTAGGTGGCATGAATATTACTTTTTATTACGCCATTGAACGGATCCCGATTGGTATTGGCGTTGCGTTAGAGTTTACCGGTCCACTGGCTGTAGCGCTGCTGGCTTCTAAACGTAAGCGAGATTATATTTGGGTTGGCTTTGCAATACTTGGGATCGTGCTTCTTTTACCCAACATGGGCAGTGTAGATGGATTAGACCCCGTGGGAGTTGTTTTGGCATTGATAGCAGGAGCATGCTGGGCAGGCTATATTTTATTTGGTAAGAAAACCGGGAATCATGGTTCTGGCGGTGCAACCGTTGCGCTAGGTATGAGTGTTGCAGCCATTGTTTTAGTGCCATATGGGGTTATTTCACAAGGGGCAGCCCTACTTAATTGGCAATTAATTCCGCTTGGGATCATGATTGGCTTGCTCTCAAGCGCATTACCATATAGTTTGGAAATGGTTGCACTACGTAATATGTCGGCACAAAGTTTCAGTATCATGATGAGTTTAGAACCTGCTATTGCGGCACTCGCAGGGTTTATGATCCTCGCTGAATTACTTACCCCCCTTCAGTGGTGCGCAATTTTTATGGTAATAACCGCCTCAGTAGGCAGTTCAATGTCAGGGTCAAAAACAACTTAGCTCACTGATAGCCTATAAATCATAATAACTTTACGTATGTGTAATAACGCCACCAGAACAACAGTTCCTATAAAATAAGATAAGCGGTCGAATATCACCAAAAATATTCGACTCGCCATCCAACAGCACATTAATACAACGTGCTGTTGGGGTCACCTTGACTATTATTAGGGGCTAACAGAGTTAGATCAATGTTATCGATCTCTTCAATGTTGGGAAGCGGCATTAAGTACTTCTTCAGCCACTGTTCTTGTTCCCAAAGTACATGCAAAATGCTTTCTTTAGCTCTATAGCTATGCCCCTCGTGCGGGAGCATAACCAGTCTAGCCTCTTTTCCAAGTCCTTTCATTGCCGCGTACATTCTTTGCGACTGCATTGGGAAAGTGCCTGAATTTGGATCTTCAGCACCGTGGATCATTAACATCGGCTCATTGATTTTATCTACATGGAAAAACGGAGACATATTGGCATAGACACCTTGCGCTTGCCAAAAGTCACGCTCTTCACCTTGGAAACCAAACGGTGTTAAGCTTCTGTTATAGGCACCACTACGCGCAATACCAGCGACAAATAAGTCAGAATGAGCAAGTAGGTTGGCAACCATAAACGCACCATATGAATGCCCGCCAATGGCAATACGCTTTGGGTCTGCGATGCCTTGATCAACCAACACGTCCACAGCAGCTTTAGCACTCGCAACCAATTGCGATCTAAAGTTATCATTCGGTAGTTGTGCCCCTTCCCCTATGATTGGCATTTTAGGATCATCAAATACTGCAATACCTTGAGCCAAATAAGGCATTGGCCCCCAATATCCAACATAAGGGAATGCGTAAGGAGACTCCCTAACTTGCGAGGCAACTTGCTTATTTTTGTATTCTAATGGGTAAGCCCACATTAACACGGGTAAAGGCCCTTGAGATGGGTCATAATTTGCGGGCAAATACAGGTTACCCGTTAGTTGGGTACCATCACTACGTTTGTATTTTATTTGTTCCTTGGTTATCCCTTGAAACTCTGGATATGGATGCACAAATCGTGTTAACTGCGTCAATGAGTCAAATGTTAAATCTCGAATAAAGAAATTTGGCTGCTCTAGTTTAGATTCACGTAGAGTAATAAACCTGAGCCCTTCATCATCTAACATCGCCCGTACACGCTCATAATAAGGTGCTGAAGATTGCCATAAGCGCGTTGTGCTGTTGGTTTTCACATCATAACGATCTAAAAATGGCTTATTACCTTCTTTACTCGCGCCATTGCCACGCAAAAATAAATACCGGCCACCGACTAACTTTAACACGCCTACGCCCAAGTCATTTTTAGTCATAATAAATCGACCTGGATTATTGTATGCATCATTATAACTGCGCTCAGAAAAAATCACTCTGCGCTCATCCGCATTTCTCGGGGAAATAACCGATGTACGCACTGTGCGGCTAGCGAACTTCCATTCAGTCAGCAAAGCAATATTTTCATCAGCCCATTGAATAGATGAAAAGCGATCTTTTACTTTGGCAAATAACTCAGGCTCACGCTTAAACGGTGAACTGATGCTATATAAATAATCATGATGTTCAGCTGTTTGCTTCATGTTGCCACCGTCTTGAGCTTCAGCCCATAGCACCGTGGCCCCTTTATCTTTTCGCCATTGAAACTCTCTTGGACCAGTGCGTACACTATCAAACCCTTGTGGAATCGTGTCTGCTAAGGGTTGTTGCGCGAGTTCATATAAAGGAAAACCCGTCATACCCCAAACTTGCCATACCGTTGCAAAGCGAGAATAACGTACTTGATAAGAAAATGGCTCATCAATCATTCCGACAATGAGATTGGTTGAATCAGGAGAAATCGAAAAAGACTTTAAATACGTTGGTTTACCAATCGCCTTAGCTCGGCCATCTAAAGATAGCTTGGCCAACTGGCCTTGCGCGAAAAACTTAAATTGCGCTTCGTCAAACGGGTTACTTAGTAAGTTCTGGTATGTACGTGCGGGCGCTTTAACACCGCTACTTTGTTGAATGATAGGCGCAGGCTGTTGTGCACTTTCTGATAGTTGCGGCTTTCCATGGTTAACGGCAAAGTTAACGATAAAGCCACTGCTATCGGGCAGCCACTGGTACGCTGTAGAATTGACAACACCATTGAGCGTTGTTGTCGTCATTTGTCGTACTGTTCGAGTTTTTATATCAAACAGCCATAACGTCGCTTTGCTATGTTGCTCTACAATAAAGCTGATAAACTGACTGTTTGATGCCCATTGTACGTCGCGTAATTTACCTTTAGGTAACCCGCTAACTTTGATAACTGAGCCTGTTTCCACATGTTTCAATTCAATTGCCGAATACATACGAGATGAATTTCGCATAAAGGTTGCAGGGTTAAACTTAATGCCTGCTAATGCTTTTTCTGGCAGTGTTAACTCATCTAATGCAACAACCCTTCTGCGCTTTAATAAGGCGAGCCATCGACCATCAGTGCTGAGTTTACTTTGTGGGATCAACTCAGCATCAACCACTTTTGCTAGATTTGAAGATGGTACTTTATACCCAAAGTCTGACGCATGCGCACCCCAAGTCATCAATAACCACCCAACCATCATGCTATAAAAAAGCCACTTCCTCATTTTGTAATAGTCCCTGCATTCAAATGACAAACTTCGCCATAATATACGTGAATAAAAGAAAAATGCAGCCCAATAAGATACTTTTAACCTGAGCTAATGCTTTTTTGCCGTGTTTATTTAAGCTAAAATGCACTTTCGTCAACAGCAAGTCCATACTTTAGGCAATAAGCACCTCTATGAAAAACAATAAGCCAGAAAAAGTAACCATCTTCGATGTCGCCAGAGAAGCTCAGGTGTCTAAATCAACCGTCTCTTTAGTACTTACCCAAAGTGATAAGGTGAGCGATAAAAGTAAAGAGAAGGTTTTAAAAGCCATCGATGTATTGGGCTATGTTTACAATCGAGATGCCGCAGCCCTTCGCAGTAAACGCTCCAATCTCATCGCTGTTGTGATTAATGATTTAACAAACCCCTACTCTGCTGAGCTAGCCGTGGGTTTAGAAAAACATATTTATGCCCTTGGAATGGTACCAATGCTCGTAAATACAGGCGAGTGCTACGAACGTCAAAAGCAAGTAGTCAATACACTGAAAGAGTATAATGTCGCGGCGTTTATTATGTGCCCAGCACCTGGCACTGAGCAAACATGGACAGACAACCTTGTTAGTAATGGCTTTCCAGTCATTAATATTATGCGAGAAGTGCCATATTCTAGTGCACCAACTATTTTACCTGACAATCAAAAAGGGACGCATCTAGCAACGTCGCATATTTTAGAGCAAGGTATTACAAACATTGCCTTTTTAGGGGGAATTGCCGATATTTCTGATTACCATGAACGTATCGCGGGGTTCAATTCAGCATTGAAACTAAAAGGTATTCACGACAATAAACGCATAATCCAAGCACCTACCAACCGCCAAGGTGGGAGAGAAGCCTTTAATAAATTAATTAAAGAATCACCTAATGTTAAAGCGATTATTTGCTTTAGTGACGTCATAGCTTATGGCGCTATTGAAGCAATGCGTCAACACAATTTAGTCCCAGGTAGAGACGTTAAAGTAGTAGGCTTTGATGACTTAGCGGATTCCTGTTTAATGCAGCCCGCCTTATCATCAGTGCGGATAGATGCCAATGATATTGGTAAACGAGCTTGTCAAACCCTTGGGGAAATTTTAAATAAAGCGCAACCAGCGGCAAGAACTTTGGTTGATGTGTCTGTTCAAATACGTGAATCCTCTTTATGAATAAAAAAGTCTTGGTAATTGGCTATGTGTGGCCAGAACCAAACTCGTCTGCCGCCGGCAGTCATATGATGTCTATCTTACGCTTCTTTAAAAAGCAACAATGGCAAGTCGAATTTGCTAGCCCAGCCCAAAAAACCGAACACATGATCGATTTAGCTGAAGAAGGTATTTCTACCAAAGACATTCAGCTAAATTGCGCTAGTTTTGATGAATATATTCAGACGTATGCACCTGACATTGTCATGTTTGATCGCTTTATGATGGAAGAGCAGTTTGGCTGGCGAGTAGATACTTATGCACCAAATGCACTAAAAATACTAGATACTGAAGATTTGCAGTGCCTAAGAAATGCTCGCCATGATGCTCACAAAGCACAGCGCGAGTTTTCTCACTTAGATTTAATGAGCGACATTGCAAAACGTGAAATAGCAGCAATATTACGCTCTGATATGAGTCTGATCATTTCAGATCATGAAATGGATTTATTAGATTCAGTGTTTAACGTCGACCCATCGCTGTTACATCATTTACCTTTTATGGTCGACCTAGATGCTATTACACAAGAGACCCCTCACTTCGCTCAACGTCAACACTTTATGACTATCGGCAATTTTCGCCATGCGCCAAACTGGGATGCTGTATTATATTTGCAAGAGATTTGGCCACGCATTAGAAAGCAGATCCCTGATGCAGAACTGCATATTTATGGTTCTTATCCACCACCAAAAGCCACCGCTCTCAATAACCCAAAAACGGGCTTTTTAATCAAAGGCTGGGCTGATGATGCACTCGAAGTAATGCGTAACAGTAGGGTATGCTTATCTCCTCTGCGGTTTGGTGCTGGGATAAAAGGCAAACTATTAGAAGGTATGATCACCCAAACTCCCTGCGTCACCACACACATTGGTGCTGAGGGTATGCATGGTGACCTGCCATGGCACGGAGCAATAGCAGATACAGCCAGTGAATTTGCAGAGAAGGCTATCGAGCTTTACCAATCTGAGACACACTTTACACAAGCTCAACAAGCTGGCAATACATTACTTTCGAGTTTTTATGATCAAAATAAGCTGCAAAAGACATTGCTAGAAAAAATACATTTCATTATGAGTGATCTCCAAGCGCATCGTTCTAGTAATTTCACAGGTCAAATGCTTAAACACCATACCATGCGTAGCACAAAATATATGGCGCAATGGATTGAGGCCAAGAATAAACCTTAACTTTGCCTTTTAGAATACCGCACTGAATAAGTACAGTACGGTATTCTTTGCGAGACTAAGTTAAACTTTAAATTTACTGGCAATCTCTTGTAATTGCCCAGCCAAGTCCTTCAATTCTTGACTTGCCGCTGCTGATTGGTTGCTGGTTTGCTCACTCAATTCCGCAGAGTCGGTCAAAAACGTGATATTCTGATTAATATCTTCACATACCGTAGATTGCTCGTTTATAGCCACCGCGACTTGATTGTTCATATCATTTATCACACTAATTTTACCTAGTATCTTGTCGAGCGACTCTTTTGTTTCAGATGAAAGTTGAACGGTATTGAGCGCTTCACTAGAACTTTCATTCATACTCGAAACCGCTTTGTTGGTGCCTGACTGTAGTGATTCAATCATTGTTTGGATTTCCGTGGTTGAATCTTGGGTGCGTTTTGCCAAGCTTCTGACTTCATCGGCAACAACCGCAAACCCGCGCCCTTGCTCACCCGCACGTGCAGCTTCTATTGCGGCATTCAATGCTAATAAGTTAGTTTGTTCCGAAATATTACCAATCACCTCAACCACAGCGCCTATATCTTGGCTACTTTGCGCAAGCGTTTTAATATCTTGCATCGCATTTTCTATTGTAGATGAAAGTCGTTCTATTGCTGCCACCATTTGCTCAATGAGCGACAAGCCCCCTTCAGCTGATACTTTAGCTTCGTTTGCTGAAGAAGCTGAACTGCCTGACAATTTTACAACTTCCTGAATACTATAGGCCATCTCATTCAACGCAGTTGCAATTTGTGCACTGCGATCTTTTTGCTGAGATACAACATCTTGTGTCTCACCAGCAATTGTGGATGATAATTGTGCTTGTTCGGTCAGTCTGTGGCCCGTGCTAACAACACCCGAAATGGCCATACTCAAATTATTCGACATCGCTGCCATTGAGGCATAAATACCGGTTGCTTCAGACTTCCCATCAAATTGTTGGGTAAAGTCACCATTGGCAATACGTTCTGCGACTGCTGCAATCTCTAGCGGTTCCCCGCCAATTGGACGACGGATCACATTAGGTAATGTCGCGGCGAGAAATAAGCCACAAATCACCGCTATCGCTGAAATTACGGTAACAACCTTTAACAGAAATTCAGTGGTGTTTTTAACTTCAGGGCCAATTTCATCCTGTTTTGCTTTTACACCCAGTTTGAGATTTTCTAAGTTATCAGCAACCTGTGCACCAATTGGATTTAGTTTTTGATTGATAATGGCATTGCGAGCGCTAATAATCTGTGTAATACGATCAAATGCTCCTAAATAGTTTTTGACCGACGTTTTTATACTATTTAATTCTGCTGTTATCTCAGGAAACTTGCTGATGTCCTCGTCAAGAATCGCTAGTAGGTTTTGCTTTAATTCAAGCTCGGCACGTTTCTTATCAGTTTCACTATTGGTTACTAGATATTTAACCACGTACAAACGCCCTAACAACAAAAACTCTCCCGCTTTAGCGATAGCATAAAGCTCCTGCGAATGCTCCATATCATTTAATTTGTCTAATAACTTGGTAAATTGCAGACGAATATCTTTGCCTTCAGGGTTTAATCGGTTGTTTACGACCTCATGCCGCTGCGCTATCAAACCTTGAACTTCTTTAAAAGAGGTATCGTATTGCTTAAGTAAGTCTCTGCTTTTAGTTAATATACGCCTACGCTCTGGGTCCTTAACTTTTATCTCTGCAGTATCAAAAAAGCTATCTAGCTTGGTCATACGTTCATCGTATTGCTTAAGGATGGTTGGGCTACTATCCGATAAATACTTTATCACCCCAATACGGGCATACAGCAGATTGGCCTGCATCCGGCCTGATAAATTTGTTTCAAGGGCCAACCCCCGGTATTTTGTGAACCCACTTTGCGCTGAGTTCAATCCGTAATACCCAGAAATACTCACCACAACCAAGAGTAGAATTAGTAGTGAAAAAGAAAGCCGAAGCTGCTTGCCTAACGCCATACCCTGAATCACACTTAACATAATTGCCTCTACCGCTATTTTATTAAACTGAGTATAAGATAAGATCATGAAATAGTTTGGACCTAAATCAATTAAGTGCAAATTATTCAATTATATTCAGCTGCTTAACAATGAAAAAAACACGGGTTTTTATGTAAAAAAAGCACAATCAGCCGCATATTTACCCTAACGATTATGTAGACTACAAAAAATGCAAATTAAATTCGTTAAATGACCTAGACTTTGCGATAAAAGCGATTAGAATGCGCTAAAATCTACCGTTATTACAGTTACTCTGACAATTTAACTAAAATATTTCAGGTATAGCGACGCAACTAATTGCGTAGTCTTTCTATCATTTAGGTTTTACACAGTTGAACACAGCAACCTTTACTCAAAAACGTAAGCTTATTGTGAAACTTGGCAAAATGCTGCATAAATACGGCACGCCAGCTTATCGTCTCGAAGCGCACCTTATGGAAGTCGCAACCCACCTTGATCTAAAATCAGCATTTGTGATGTCTCCGACGTCTGTCACATTTGTTATTTGGTCAGAAGGTCACGAAGATGAATATACACATGTTGCAAGAGTAGAACCTGGCGATCATGATTTAGGCAGCCTTGCCGATACGGATGATGTTGTATCGCGCATGCTTGCTGGAGAACTATCAATCGATGAAGCTGATACATGCTTAGACAACATCAGTGAACAGCTCAACCCCTATAGTAAGCTACTAACATGCCTTGCTTTTTCAGTATCTGGCGCTGCGTTTGCAATGTTGATGGGAACAAGCTGGAATGATGTTTTATGGTCTGGTTTATTTTCAGCACTCGTTTTTCTATTCGTTATTTGGTCTGCTCGTTCAAAACGCGTAACCCATATGTTAGAACCGTTAGTTGCCATAGTCGCAGCGCTCGGGGCCTGTGCAATTAGTAGCTACGTTGATCCGAGCATTAATATTCGGCTTGTCGTTCTTTCCTCGATTATCGTGTTTATTCCCGGACTTGCCTTAGCACTTGCATTCGCAGAGCTTTCTGCTCGACATCTTGTGTCAGGCACCGCGCGTGTCATGGATGCACTTATGCTGTTATTCAAGTTATATTTTGGCGCTTTTTTGGGCATTAGTCTTGGTTTTGCATTATTTGGTATCACTGACTTCGTACAACCTGAGCCTTTACCAAAATGGACGGCTTGGCTTGCCATATTACTCCTTTGTATCAGTTTGATTGTCATTTTCAGAACAAAATTGAAGCATGCCAGCTGGTCTATCGCCTCAGGGTTTATTGCTTATGCTGCTAGTATTAGTGCTGCCGTGTATTTTGATTATTCAATTGGCGCATTTGTTGGTGCGTTCGCTGTAGGTGTATTTAGTAATTTCTTTAATCGAATGGTAAACGCGCCCGCTTCTATTGTAGCCATGCAAGGCCTAATTGTACTAGTGCCCGGTTCCAAAACCTATATAGGCCTCAACTCATTAATTGAAGGTCAAAGCTTCATTCACGCAGATCATATTGGCCAGCAAACATTCCTGATATTTATGTCATTAGTTGCAGGACTAATTTTCGCAAACGTCGCATTGCCTCCCAAAAAGAGCTTATAAACCACGACTCAGAAATGGTGTTAGCAAATTATTAGCCGCCAACACCATTTTTAGTTGTGAAAACCCCATTGTAAATTTACAAATTCTAACAATGCCACTTTACCTATCAATAAAAACACACACATCGAAAAATTTAACTCTCTGAATTATAGATTTAAATAAAACAACTCACTAAAAAAGAAAGCTTTCACAACTAATCACCAATATTCAAGATTTAATTTTATGTTAAGCGTTTAATAACCTTAGTCGCAAAATGATTTACATAATGAAAATGCAACCAAGGGGACATACCATGAATTTTAATAATAAAAAGAAACTCGCATTAGTGATCAGCAGCATACTAATGACATCAGCAACGAGCTTCTCTAGCGCAACACTTGCCAATAGTGCACAAACAGACGAAGTTGAAGTCATACAGGTACGTGGGATCAGAGGCAGCGTCGTCAAATCAATAAACACCAAACGCTATGCTAACTCAATTGTTGATGCTGTGACTTCAGAAGACATCGGTAAGTTCCCTGATCAAAATGTTGCAGAATCTCTACAGCGTATTACCGGTGTATCAATGAGCCGAAATTTTGGTGAAGGTGAACGGATCAGTATTAGAGGTACATCTGAGAACCAAAATAGAACTTTGTTAAACGGCCAAGCTGTCGGCTCAGCTGACTGGTGGGTAGATTCATCAGCGAGTCGAGGGTTCAACTACACCATGCTTCCTTCTGAAATTGTTTCTGGGCTTGAAGTGTATAAATCACCCGAAGCAGACATAGATGAAGGGTCAATTGGTGGCACAGTGATTGTGCGTACACGTAAACCCTTAGATTTGGACGCAAACAAAATTGCAGGCTCTGTATTAATGCAACATAGTGAAATTTCTGGTGAAACAGATCCACAACTTGCAGGTTTATATAGCTGGAAAGACGAGGAAGAAACTTTTGGTGCTTTAGTTTCTGTATTTAGACAAGAACGCAATTTACGCCGCGATGGTATCGAAGCATGGAGCTGGTCACACCGTGATGTTACGCTCGAGGATGGCACAACAATAAACAATGTTTATACACCCGGCGGTGGTGGTTCAGCAATGTTCACTCAAGAGCGCATAAGAACTGGCTTTAGCTTAACACTCCAGTATCGTCCATCCGATAACACCGACGTAACTTTTAACGCACTAGATTCAACGATGGAAGCAAACAATGCCAACCAAAACTTCTTATGGCTACCTGGTTACGGTAATTCACAATATACCTCTTTGAACATTGTAGAGCATGACAAGGTCGGTAAATTTGCTCAGTCTGGTACATTAGGCCTTTCTCCTGATGGCAACAATATTCTTGATGAGACAAAAATCCGGAACTCCAAACTTAAAACTAAATCATATGATTTAAAAGTAGAACACGAAGGTGAGCTATGGTCATCCTCCTATCATATTGGTGTCACAGAAGGTTCTGGTGGAACACAAACCGATCGAAGTGTTGGTTGGGAAGGTAACGCAGTACACAGCTTTGATGCATCCAATATAGAAAGCATTGGAACTAACTATGCTAAAGATCCTGCTGATGGCAATAATTGGCACTTAGGCTTTTTGCGTTATGACAGTAATGATGCACTTGATAAAGAGTATTATGCCCAAGCAGATTTCGAACGCCCTGTGGATTTAGCGGTATTTAGTAAAATTAAGATGGGTGTTAAATATCGCGATCATAAAAGAGAGAATACTCGCTTACGCTCGCAAACGCGCACTGATTTAAACTGGAGCTTGGCAGATTACTCTTTTGCAGCACCAGGTGACTTTTTATCTGGCGTGGGCACCAATGATACACTGCGCAATTATGCTATGACCGATTTATCGACCACTCGTTCTGCGGGCGATGCGCTAAATTGGCAATATGGTTTATTGCATGACAGTAACTTTGCTATAAAAGAAGAAATCGTAGCAGGTTACGTAAAAGCTGACATTGATGTTGAGGGGATGCGCGGTAATCTGGGTGTCAGGCTTGTCGAAACACAGCAAACAACAGGCGCATATGTAGGGCCCGCAGATGCAAAAGTATGGAAAGAAGAAGATACCAGCTACTTTGATATCCTACCAAGCGTTAACTTAGCAATTGATCTAGAAGAAGACATGTTATTGCGCTTTGGTGCAGCACGAGTTATGACGCGCCCTGATTATGCGGCAATGACAAATGCAACCACATACAATACAGAGACTCGTGTCGGTACTGGTGGTAACTCAAAAATAGATCCGTATCGTGCAACACAGTTTGATGTTGGCTACGAATGGTACTTCTCTGAAGCAGGTATATTTTCTGCTGCAATCTTTTATAAAGATTTACAATCCACACTTGGTAATAATACGCAAACTGAAGTATTTGATGGGGTTCCTATTGAGATTAGCCGACCTATTAATGGGCCATCAGGCACATTACAAGGCCTCGAGCTTGGCTTCCAAACAGAAATATTAGATGGCTTTGGTATATCTGCAAATTACACGTATGTCGATGGAGAGTCAAAAGATGTCGATGGTAATGATATTCTAATCCCTGGTATCTCCGAGAGTACGTTCAATATCAGTACTTATTACGAAGCAGAGACATTCAGCGGACGTATTTCCTATAATTATAGAACGGGTTACGATACTGGCCGTGCATGGCCTGGTTATCAAGACGCATATGGTCAAATTGATGCAAGTCTTAGCTATCATATAACCCAAAATATTACCGCTGTATTTGAAGCCGTCAATTTAACTGATGAACATACTTTTAGTTACCAAGAGAAAGGCGTAGAACATGCTCTCACAGGTGTTTATGCTGATGGCCGCCGCTTTACCGCCGGTATAAGATTTAACTTTTAGTCGAAGATTGGTTTAGCTAACACAGATTCGACTTTCCATGGAAGGATGCTCCTTGCCCGGGGCCCAAGCTGATAGCCATTGCTATCAGCTTTTCTTTTATATAATGCATACTTAAAGTGATGCTAGCATTTGTAGAATAAAACAGTACAATCAAGTACAGAGTGATAATCAGGATACGACTACGCGTATTAATCATTAACGAATTATTAAGGCACTATGAATTTCAATCGACTCATTGCCATACTTAGTATGTGCTTAGTGCTTAAGAGCCCCATTGTATGTGCCGATTTATATAGTGCAACCATCGCTTACCAAAGTAAAAATTATCAAACGGCCTTTCACTCATTTGAACAATTAGCACAGCTAGGCAATGCAGACGCTATGTATAATTTAGCCGTTATGTCTTTGCACGGTCAAGGCACGCCCCCCAGTAAACCAAAAGCTTATGCATGGTTTATGTTAGCCAGTGAATTTGGCTCAGATGACGCACAACAAACTGCACAGCTCGTATTACAAAGCTATGACGATACACAAGCAATGATTGATATGTATCAAACGATGCAGAAAATTTATTCGTACGATGTGACAGCTAAATTGCTTTACCCTTCAAACACGCGTAATAAAACAAACCAACAACCCTTAGAACGCACCTCTTATATTTCCCCCACATACCCAGATGAAGCGCGAAGACTTGGTTTAGAAGGCTGGGTATGGGCAGAGTTTGATATAGATGATAGCGGTAAAGTAACAAATATTTCTATTGTTGATAGTCATCCAAAGAATACGTTTACATTAAGTATTATTAACGCGCTTCCTCACTGGGAATATCAAACTTCCTCCGCAATTAATAACCGTTCGCTAACGTACCATTTTACGACATATAAAGGTCAACAATATGATAAAAGCTTTCATGCACAGAAATTAGAGTACCAACGTGAAATCACCAAACATATTGATGCTGCAGAGCAAGGGAACGGTAGAGTGCAATACTATATTTCTCAATGGCTTAGCTCTAACGAGTACAACGCAAGTAAACTTTTAAAGTATCACTGGCGAGAGCCTCATTCAGACACGGCACTGTTATTAGCATCAGCTAAAAACAATTACCCTTTAGCGCAATATAAACTTGCAACCAGCTTATTAAATGGAAGTAGTTCAGTTGAAGATCAAAGAGTTGGCTTAAATTGGTTACATAAAGCCGCTGAGCAAAACTTAGCTGCAGCTCAATATAGACTGGGGCTCAGCTACTTACAAAACTCAGAACAACATTATGCGCCTAATCAAGGAATAAAATGGCTTACTCGCGCAGCGAACATGCAGCACTTTAGAGCGACAGTCACACTAATTGGTGAGTTAATAAACGCAAAAAGCCCTACTGAAAACATAATGCCTTGGTTAAATAAAGCGCTATCTGAAGACAACACACACCCAACTTTATTACTCTATAAATCCCAATTATCAAACGTACCTGCACAAGCTAGGCGTTTAGCAAAAAAAGCGCGAAAGTCGGCCATCTCAAGAGCATGGTCAACAACTGCCATTGATACATTTATTGCGTCGTTGAATTAAGTCGATGCAACACAATATCCGTTTCAATTCCGTCAACTCTATTTAATAGAATATGCGCGCCTTGCCAGTCAGTACTTAATGATAACGATACATTGATATCATATAAGTACAGCCCGATCGGCCTGATCCTAATATTTTCTTGTCGCTGTGAATAATAGCAATACAAGTAGAGTTGATGTCCCTGACGTAAAATATAATAAATACCCTCATTAAACAAAGCGGGTTTATACAAACGCAATGACGCCTGCAATTGATCAGGATCTACCTCGTGTTTTGTATGCATTAACAAATAAGATGAAATATCAGTTAAAAAATTCGGAAAACTTATATTTTGCTGTGCCAATACGGGGGTGTACTTTTCAAGCTGAACTTCGCCTTGTTCAATCAAACTATTATTCAGCTCTTTCAGTGAATAGCGCCATAGTCGCCATTGACCATCAGCTTGGGTTGCTTGATAGTTAATTAAACGACCATCATCACTCCAGTATATATTTCTTATTTCTTTAAAGTCTTGAATGATAGTTATCAATTTTTTTGAGAATAGGTTGATTAGATAGACATCTCCCTCTTCAGACAAAATTAATAAATTGTCTCCTTGAGGTGAAAGCAATAACTTCTTTGGAAAGGCATTACGAGGTAACATAGTTAATAAATTTGCCGTGTCGCGTTGTCGGTGCTTAATCCAAATCTCGACTTGCGTATAACCTAACGGCCTCTGAGGATCATAAGAAGCAAACGCGAACCAATTTCCATCTTTAGACACTTCAGCCATAACATCTAATTTTGCGGGCGAAGAAACCGCGTTTAAGTCAGACTGTATGTTCTGTACTGTTGTATCTAAGTGGTAAAGGTTTACCTGCGCCACACCTTCGGAGTGGGCGATATGCCCGCCTTGTAAATCAACCGCAATATCTGTGATAACCCCATTTGCTTGATAAATTATATCTTCATCACCTTGCTGATTTACGGACTTTAATACATTGTCTCCAACGACATATGAGCCCGCAACTTTGTTCCAAACAGACGGTCCACGACCACCAGTAATTAATGAGCTTTTCGCAACGACATTCCCCTTATCTCGGCCCTTAAATAAATGATGCTTATTATTTATTAATTGTGAAAATAGCAACTCTTGCGTTTCAATATTTATATCTCTTAAAAAGCCAATATCACTAGGTAAAATGCGTGTATCTAATATTTCAACTCCAGAATCACTTGTTAGCTTATGACGCCGCACTTCAATGCCAGTTTCTTGCCATTGCTGGGTATAAAGTACATTATCAGTCGGCCAAAAAATAGGTAATGGCCCATGTGCAGCATCACACTCAAATAGCATAGTTTCAGGGCTTAGCCGCCACATTTCAATAGCATTATCAACCGAAAGTACTCTTACAGAACAGCTAAACGGATCGTATCGATAATACGCTAACCACTTTCCATCAGCAGACCATACTGGCGCTTCCTCGCTATACCCGGTGCTTTTCAAATTATGGAGAGACTGTGTTTTCATATCAATGACAGATAAATCAAATTGCTCTTGGTTTTTCCCAACATGACTAAACGCGAGGTAACGGCCATTTGGTGAGTAACGCAAAAAAACCTCAGCTCCTGGAGATGCTGTTAAACGAGATTGATAGGTATATTGCGCCGATTGAGGCCTATCAAATAAGCTGCTGTTGTACAATTGCAAGGCGCTTCCACCAATAACAAGACCCGCAATCAACCAATAAATAGGTCTGTTTTCTTGAGGAGCAATTAATTTTTCGCTTAACTCAGGGGCTTCATTTACATCCGCGATCAACTGATAGCCAAGTCTTGGTACTGTCTTTATAAAGCGAGGTTTATTTTTATTATCTCCTAACGTTTTTCGAAGCTGAACCACTAATTGACTTACTGAGTTATCACTCACAATAATATCAGGCCAAAGCGTCGTGATGATTGTATCTCTAGTAACTGTTTGGCCAATATTGTCAATCAGCAAATAAAGTAACGCTAACTGCTTAACTTCAATAGAGCGCCATTCACCTTGCACTTTTACACGCAGGCTATCATTGTCCAGCACAACGTCATTTATTAACAACTTATGATGTCTATTTTGTTGCATAACGCCCTAAGTGCAATGTAAAGGTATGGTTAAAGCCGTAATAAAAGAGTATGATATTTGACACTAATAATACACTGTTCATCAATAGTGAAATACATTTAATTTAACTAAGCTCATCAAAATTAAAGCTAAGAATGTAAGAGGAAACAAAATGAGTCATCGTTGTTATTCAATTTTACTTTTACTCACATTTTGCTTTCCCGTATCGCTGTTAGCGACAGATAATAATTCAAACACCGAAAACCCCCTCGAAACTATTCAAATTCGCGGATTTCATGACAGCGTTGTCAAGTCGCTCAATAGTAAGCGATTTAGTGATCAAATAACAGATTCAATTAGTGCACAAGAAATTGGCAAGTTCCCAGATAAGAATGTGGCTGAAGCATTACAGCGGATCACAGGGATCTCTTTGTCCCGTATTCAAGGCGAAGGTGAGCGAATTGGGGTTCGTGGGACCACACCTGAGCAAAATAGGACTTATTTGAACGGGCAGTATCTTGCCTCGGCAGACTGGTGGATATCGTCACAACCGAATCGTGGTTTTAACTTTACGCTTTTACCTGCAGATATTGTTTCATCCTTAGAAGTTCATAAAACCCCGCAGGCAGATCAAGATGAAGGTTCTTTAGGTGGGGCTATCAACATTAAAACTCTCGACCCACTTTTAACCGACAATCAATTTCTGGTACTAAACTCGCAAGTACAATACAACGATTTATCAAATGAATTCGATCCTCAGTTATCAGCTATTTTTAACTATAAAAATAATGATGAGAACTTTGCTACCCTATTTACTGCAACGCAATATAAAAGACAATTGCGCCGTGATGGACTTGAATCTTGGGGGTGGCATGAAAGAGATTACCACTATGATAAAGAACAAAATTTAACACCTGCAAACCTATTAGAAAACGAGACCCTTCGCAGTATTTGGACACCCGGAGGTGGCGGTTCAGCACTATTTAAACAAGAAAGAATTTTATCGACACTCTCTGCCAACCTAGCCTATCAATTTAATCACCACTGGCGATTAGATGCTCATTTTCTCCATTCTCAACTAGATGCAGATAACAGCAATCAGAACTTTTTATGGCAACCTGCTAGAGTTTTAGATTTAGGCGGTACTATCAAAAATGCAGTCATCAATGAGGGGACGCTCGTTTATGGCCAATATAGTAAACTAGAAGCAGCGCCATATAATACAAGTATGGAAGCTATTTGGCGCGAGTCTCAAATCAAAACCCAAAGTATTCATTTTGATTTACTCTATTCAGGTCCTATCTGGCAAGTTCAATACCAACTAGGACAAAGCCAAGCCAAAGGTGGCACCAGTGAAGATAGTACGTCACAATTCTCCGCCAATACGGCGTTTAGCGTAGATACACGTTTACAAAAAAATATTATCGCACACTATGACACATCACCTCTTGAAGCATCGCAGTGGTTTTTAACGGAAGCGAGAAAAGACGCTCAGCAAGGCGAAGATAAAGCTTATTTTGCGCAAGTAGATGCCAATTATCAAATTGATCACCCAATAATATCGAGTCTAAAAGTAGGTTTAAAATATAGAGACCATCAAAGGGATTTTAAACGTTTACGCTCTATCAATGGGTCTACTGATGGTTTGGCCGGAGAATTGAATACCACGTTGGCTGATTACCCGAGCAAGTTTGTTGACAACTACCTTGATAAAGTTGGAAATGACCAAACGCTCAAACTCTACAGCTTGGCCAATATTGCTCTATTACAGCAAGATTTTGATACGCTGAATTTCGTTCAACATGTTGAACAGGCAAGTCGCTTCAATATTAAAGAACGTTCACTCGCTGGATATCTTAAACTCTCTTTTGACGACAGCTTTTATAGAATAAACATGGGCCTTCGGACAGTATCAACGTGGCAAGATGCCAGAGCAGTAGAACAACCCGCTATTGATAACCCATCGCCTAGCTTTAACTGGATCAATGATAAAAAATCTTATGTTGACCTGCTTCCTAGTGCAAATATAAATATTGAATTAACCTCAGATCTGATGTCACGGTTTTCGGTTGCCCGGGTTATGTCTCGCGCCCAATTTAATCACCTGATGCCTTCAACAAATTATAATGTTACTCAGTCTCAAGGCCAAGGTGGTAACCCTAATTTAGATCCTTACCGTGCAACACAATTCGATGCGAGTTTAGAGTGGTATTTCCAAGATGGGGGATTAGTATCTGCAGCACTATTCAATAAAGATGTGACATCATTCATTGAGTTTAAACGCACATTAGAGCGCCATGAAGGTCGATTAATGTCTATCGATCGACCCATAAACGGCAATGGTGGCAGTGTGAGAGGATTAGAGCTTAGTTATCAGCAACACATAGCATATGGGCTGGGTGTTATCGCGAATTATACCTATGTTGATGGAAAAAGAGTTCCCCAAACATCTTTACAAAAAGACCGCGTTCCAGGTACTTCAAAGCATAGTTACAATATAACCGCTTACTATGAAAACCATTGGTTAAGTACACGTCTGGCTTACAACTATCGCACGGAATTCGCCACAGGTGTAGGTGAAATCATTACCGATGACTATGGCCAGCTAGATGGCAATATTACCATATCACTCTCCCCCAACCTAAAAATGACATTTGATTTTATCAACCTTTCGGACGAGATATCATATAGCTATGAAAGAAACCACTACGCACCAACAGGGGTTTATCACAACGGACGGCGTTTTTATTTAGGGCTTAGATATCAGCTGTAAAGTAGTGTTAGGCACGCTTTTTTGCTTGCTTTTTAACATACATGGCTTGGTCACTTAACTGCACCATTTTCTCGAGTGGAACTTCATCAATAGGGTCATAAATGCTATAACCCACACTGACACTTACTTGGTGTTTATAAGGCAAGCTGTTCAAAGCCGAATCGTATCTACTTACAACTCGGTTACACCACTGCGATACAAACTCTTCACTTGAAGACAGCAACATAACAACAAATTCATCTCCGCCCACTCGTGCTTTTATGTCCGCATCACGCGTTGCTGCATTTAACACTTTAGCCAGCTCAACAATGCATATATCACCACTTTGATGGCCATACTCATCATTCATTTGTTTTAGATTATCAATATCCAAATACACAATCGCCACATGCTGCGTAAACCTATGGGCATCTTTTAATCTCTGTTGCCCCAACACATTAAAACCACGTAAATTATTTAAACCGGTAAGTTGGTCTTCAAGTGCTAGAGACTTAACAACTTCATAATCAACTATTTTCTGTAAGTCACCTTCAATTAATGATTTAAATTGCGATAACAATTGCACCAAAATATTTGGGTAATCCGTCTTTTTTGTATCAATAACGCATATAGAACCAAATAACTCCCCATCAGGCCAAAATAATGGGAAGCCTAAATATGAGCGCACAGGTCCTTCACTGACAGGCTGAACGTCACACCACATTTCATGATTAACCGCATCTTTCACATACAGTGATTGCTTGGTTTCCATCATATGCCGACAAAAGCTGCGCATCTCCCAAGGCCAATTACTATTTTGCATTAAAAAGTTGTCATCGTTCGAACTTGTCGCCACAACATTAAACTCGTTCTCTCTGAACTGCACAATAGTGCCGCTTGCCGCGTTATAAAGCTCGGCCAATGTATTTACTAACTGTTGCCATTTTTGACAATCGAAGAATCGATGGGGGGATTTAACAAAGCAGCCTTTAACGTCATTCATATAGTTACCTCAATGGTTCTTCTAACTATAGACAATTGTGATGATAAAGCGGTGCTCAATAAATAATTTATGAACAAGTAAAAGGCCAAATCACGCAGACTTGGCCTTTGTACCGTTATTGACTTAATCTAAATAAACCTTACTTTAAGCATTTCGGCGCCATTGCCGTATTAAACTTAGCTGCAAACTGCTGTTGAGCAGCCTGTAGTACCTTAGCTTGCTTGTCATTTACTATATCTGACGAGCTTGCTAACAACCATGTCACACAATTATCTTGTAACGAGAGCGGTTTACGAGCCATGCCAATTTTAGGATAGAAATACCCCCGCCTACTTAGGGCAATTAGACCTAAAGACTGTTCTTGTTCATGTAATAACAAAACATCATCGATATTTTGTTCACTAAACCACACCAATGGCCTACTCTCATTAACCAACTCAGGAACAGTGCTCTTACTCGCTGGTCCACTAGCAGCACAACCCGTTAATAAACAAACATAAAAAGGCAATGTATATTTAAACATCTCTTATCACCCCTGATAACGTATACGTCTGAAAACCATTAGTAACGATAACAACCAAATGAACGATAAAGCCCCGCTACTACTGCTATCATCTCCACTAGAAGGATCTGTAGGTGTCGTTGGATTGGTTGGCGTTGCATTTGACTCTGTAACTTCTACTGTGACCTCACCTATTGCTGAACCACCATTACCATCAACAACTTCGTAAGTGAATTGCTCTTGGCCAACAAAGTCAGTACTTGCTGCATACTCCAACATATTGTTACTGATTGTCACGGTGCCTGTTCCAGTATAGTTAACAGAGTTAACCGTCAACTCAGCACTATCAATATCAGTATCATTATTTAAGACATTGAGTTGTAAAGTTTCACCTTGTACAACAGTTCCATTATCTGCGGTAGCGATAGGTACATCGTTTACGGCAATCACTGTAACTTGTGCACTAAAGTTATCTAACGCCCCCGTATTGTCGGCCACGGATATAGGCACTATCAGTGAACCACTGTAGTTAGCTACAGGCATTAAAGTTAAACCGTCAAGCGTATAATTGTCACCGGTCTGCGCCGTCAAGGTGAGTACCGAGCTGTCTACGTCAGTAACTAAAAACTGGCTTAGAGTTAATGTCAAGGAAGTATCTTCATTGACTGAAATACTCTGCTGCCCCAAGATAGCTGGCGCGTCATTTACAGCTACAACAGTTATTTTTGCCAAAAATGCAACGCTTGTATTACTGCCATCGCTCACTTTGACAGGGACGGTTAACTCACCGAAAAAATTCGCGCTAGGCGTCACCGTTTCGCCATTGATTGTGTAATTACTGCCTGAAGATAAACTTACCGTTAAGGTGGCATCAGCCTGCTCATTAACCACTGTAAACATTGCTGGGGTTATCAACAAACTTGCATCTTCGTTCATGCTCAGTGACTGCTGTCCGGTTATCGAAATAATATTACCTAATTGAAACTCTTGAGATAACGCGTAAAAGACCCCTGTGCTGCACTTAACCATGATCCGTGCTTTTCCATCTGCACTCCCCGCGAGATTAACAGTTTGCGAGCCATCATTTGGTGTATTAGATACAAGCACCTGATCAAATGATGTGCTAGTTGTAGATTGCATTATATCAACATTGTCACACGATACAGGCGCCTGATCTGTATTGGCAACATTCCAAGTAACAGTTACGGAACTACTATCATTAAGCTGTGTTGCAGAAGTTGGCGCTGTAATAGCAAAAGGCCCAGCCGATGTAGTGGAAGTCACTGTCATTGCATCATAATTGACCCCTCCTTCACCATCTCTAACCACCAAACGAAAGTTCATTACCCGATTCGTTGTAGGGTAGGCTTCACCTTTTGCAGTTGTATTAACTAACACATCTTCTAACCTAGGAAAATAGCGTACGGCCCCTGAGCTCGGTAGATAAGGTCTAAACAATGGCCCTTCACCGTTATCCACTAACTGACCCGCACCGGCAGTGGTTGCCCCTAAATCCATTTGCTCCCAAGCATAACTCAAGGTATTGGCAGTATTTTGATCGGTCGCAGAGCCCATTAGTACAAAGGGCGTATTTATTGGGATTGTATGATCGGCATTCGCATTTGCAATAGGCGCATTATTACCTATATTCGTTGGCGTACCACAGTTGGACCCTGAGCCAGTTGTAACATGAGCATTCATCTCATCGATACTATGAGAGTGGAACATCGCAATTGAATTTTGTGCTAAATTATCATCACCACAGATACCTGCGTAGCTCATGATTGTAACACCACTGCCCGGCTCATATGCCGCAGAACTTTCTCGTGTATTACACGAACCACTTGAGCCATTGTAAGTGTGATTCGCACCAAATTGATGCCCTATTTCATGCGCAACATAATCAACGTCGTATGCATCACCCTGTGGGGTTGATATCCCCGTCATCCCCCATGATTTGGCGCTTTGCGAACAGACTACACCTAACCCAGCTAGGCCAGCACCGGAGGTTGCCATCAAATGCCCTACATCATAGTTATCTGTGCCAATTAATGTATCTATTTGCGTCTGAACAATACCTAAAGTGTCGTCTGCATTACCATTATCGTAAGGGTCATTCGCTTCAAAAATTAGCGTGTCGTTATTTGCGATCAATTCTAACTTAACGGCTAAATCTGTTTTAAAGACTTCGTTGACTCGGTTAATCGTCGTGACAATACCATTCATCGCCCCAACTTTGCCGCCAAAAAAGCTGGTATATTCATCGCTCGTGGTTACCGCAAGTCGATATGTGACAAAATCAACGTTTCCGCCATTCGCTATCAAAGGTCCTCGAGATTGCCTATTCTTTGCAGCTACCTGTGCTACCTCCGGTTTCAATACCTCATCTTGCCAAGCTTGTTGCTTGATCGTTTTCTTGTAGAGTTTTACTACACCAGTATCTACCGTATCTAAATAAACGCGTTCACCATTAACAACATACATGCCGTGTACACCGTTAGGGCCAATATCAAACCGACCGGTATGATGTACACTACCAACTTGCCTCACTGCGAAACTGCGAATTGAAGGAAATTTACGCTGTAACGGCTCGGCCATTATGGAATCATGTAATATCGTAAATGGTATAAATTTACCATTCAATGATGGTAACGAGATCTGTTTAACCTGTTCATTAAGTGCAACTAACATTAAGTCTTTTTGTACTTTTTCTTCATCTAAAGAAAACAGAAGCTCATTGTCTAAAACGCTCACCGCCCCCTTGTTAACAACGATATTCATAGGCTGCCACGACCAATCGTTGCTATCACTAGCATAAGTGTTTGATATAAATGCCCACACCATTATTAAGCTACATGCAATTCTCTTCATCATTGACTCCAAAATGACATTTGACCTAAACAGTATAGAAGTACATCAATGAATTGCTGACCGTTTAACAAAAAACCTTCTGGGTCAAACCTACACTCACCACTATCACGAGCTGTCTAATAATCGAATACAATAAGCTGATATTTTAAAGAAGAAGTTCGGCACCAGTAATGATATATCATAATAAATTCAGTTACTTAAACCTTAAAAAACAAAGAAGTAAATCTAAAACCATCTCTTAACACGGATAGCGAGGGGGGTATAATTATTTAATACTTAGGGTTTATATGAGTGATAACACCATCACCCATGTAATCATCATTTCGGCAGGTTATAAAAACGACTCGTCACGCCATTGGTCCACCCAAAGCCCTGCTGCACTTGGTACTCTCCACCACCTGCTGTTTGATTAGGTGAGACAACGTTGTATTTTTCTAGTAAGCATCCGCGATTTTTAAAGTCCATTTCAATCATCGTGATCCAGCGAAGTCTTATCTGTTCAGCGAGCGCTGTATGACCATAATCAAGCAGACCTTTGACGGCAAACCACTGCTGAGGTGCCCATCCATTAGGACTATCCCATTGCTCTTTGGTGTCACTTAAACAGCTGACAAGCCCCCCTTCCTTTAAAAAGTCTTTTGCTAAGTGCTCTGCAACATAATCAGCTTCTGCTGCATCACTTACGCCTGCAAAAAGCGGCACGCAGGATGCCAAGCTAAATACAGGACTCAGTTGTTCACGAGACAAATCATAATCAAAATAAAATCTCGATTTTTTACACCATAGCAACTCATTAATGGCCAATTTTCGCTGCAGAGCACGCATTTCAAACTCTGCACTCAAATTACGTTCACCTAATGCTGAACAACACGTGTTGAGCATCGTTTCTAATTTATAAAGCAAACAATTTAAGTCGACCGGAATTCGATTAGTCGTATTAATTGTTGAAAGATTTACGCCATCATCAAGCCAGCGCGCACTAAAATCCCATCCAGACTCACATGCCGCACGGATATTACGATAAAAATGGCCTTTTTCAGGTTCACTCAACTGTGCCGCTAACTGAACGTCTTCTTTATACGATTCGGGCCTTGGTGTTGTATTGTCATCCCAAAAGCGATTCAATATCACCGCCTCATTCACGCGTACAACGCGTTTGTGCGAGGTGTAGTTTGCATTCAATAATGCTTCACCTCTGTGCCAAAAATCATGTTCCGCTTTCATCGCATTGGTGACTTTTAACAGCCAATCATGATCTTGATTTTTATAAGGTAGTAGCATCTCGACCATTAACGACAAAACGGGTGGCTGAGAGCGGCTGGTGTAATAAACCCGATTACCATTAGGCACACAATCAAATCGCGTTATGAGATCAACAAAGTTGTCGACCATTGCCTCTATTTGCTTAATATCACCTTTGTCTTCTAAGCCCAAAGCAGTGAAATAGCTATCCCAATAGTATATTTCGTTAAAACGCCCACCAGGTACAATATAACTATGTGGCAACGCCAACAAAGAGCCTTCATCCTGCGCCATTGCAGGGCGCTTTAAACGAGCCCAAAGTGCCGCAATATAATCCGGAACTGACTCAATACCCTGTAGCTCATCAAGCTCCCTGTTGGCTGTAAAACTAAATTGAGATGCAATAAAGCGTGTTAATTCAGCCTTGTTCTTTGGTTTACATGCTAAATAACTCTCTTCTGCATGCTGCCAACTGACATTCGGTATTGCATCAGCAAATGTTTTACTGTCTTTAAATAAGGCACTTTTTTGAACATCGATAAACAACGTACTACAATCAAATTTCATCGGATATTTAACTCTTACTGGATTGGGGCTGTGTTATGTGCAGTGCGCTTTTTGAATAACGCCACCGTTGCAAATAACATCGCGATTGGAATTAATGCACTGTAAAAAGCATGCTGCCCTGAAAAATTGTCAAACATATATCCGGTGATCAATGACCCTGAAGTGCCTCCCAACGCTGAAAAGACCACAATTAGACCCGTCATAGCAGCATGCTGCTGGGTCGGTAAACTACTGAGTATCACTGAATTCAATAGAGGATAAATTGGTGCCATAAACAATCCAATTAATGGCATTAAATAGGCTGCAGCTGGCGCTTCAAAGACTGATAAAACAGGCATGGCGATGAGGTTTTGAGTAAGTGGTAATGTCAATAGGATCAAGGCCGCCATACACACTAAACTCATGTTTAATAATACGTACCAACTGATCACCTTCAACACCTGCCCCGCTAATAACCGCCCCAGCGCTAAACAAGCAGCGAAAATACTCGTAAGCTGTACGCTAATATCCACTGGTAAATGTAATATTTGGTTATTGAAAGTGGGGAGCCAAGTACCCACTCCCTGTTCAATCACCACATACAAAAATGCAGACATCACGAATATAAGAACTAAAGGCTGATAGGCCAATTTCAGCATATCAAAAAATGCTTTAAAGAATGGCGCATGGTGATTCTGTGGTTCAGGCTTTATCGGTGCCAACGTCACGCAAAGCACACATAGTCCGCTTAAGGCGGCCAATAAATAATAAACATTGAGCCACCCGACGTCGCCTACAGACGTTTGTTCCGAAATAAAGTAGCTGAAGATCCAATAACCACTTAATACCCCCACCATAAAAATGCCTTCAATGGTGTTGAGTAAAGCCGAATGTGCAGAAGTAGAATCGCTTAGCTGACCTATGAGTGCGTAAACACTCACCTTTACAACGGCAAACGCACAGCCAACAACGGCAAATAACAATTTAAACGCATAAAACTCTCCCAATGATGGGATCAGTAAACACACACTCATCACCGCAGATAATGCAAGTAATAAAACCAGTTTAAACCCAACTCTCGGGAGCACAGAGGCAACTAAAAAAGATACCAGAGCTATCGACAAGTCTTTAAAGCCTTCAAGGCTTGCAGCTTCCACTTTACCGATAGCAAAGCTATTTATCGATTGCAGAATAACAGTACCCACACTATTGAGCAGCACGGCAAACAAAAAGTAGCACATCGCAATTGCAACGATGATCCGAGTTCGCTGCATTGACTGATCGTGTTCTGTTAGTTCACCCATGTTAGGTGCGTCCATATGAGCCCCAAGACTAATTATTATTAATATTTAGTCTAGCTGCATTAAAAACACTTTGCAAACGTTTGCATTGAAGCGGAAATTGCGAGAGGACTTGCGTATCAAAAATTACTGACTCGATTGCCTGCAAATCAGTTCAATTTCAACTTCTTGAGAAACACAGGCTTCACCGTTTAGCTGGCCCAATAATTTATCTACCAGTAATTTAGCCGCTATCTGGGTATTCTGTTTAACACTTGAAAGAGAAGGGTGAGAGATATCTGCCATAGCGATATCATCAAATCCAACAATGCGAACATCATTTGGTACACTGACATAACGCTCTTTTAGTGCTTTTAACGCCCCTAGAGCCACCATATCACTACACGCAGCAATGCCATCAAAGTTTAACCCCTCACTTATAAGCAACTGATTTATCGCGATATATGCGGCTTGGCTAGTAATATCAATTTTTAATAGCTTGGCGGCACCTTTTGCTTGATGTGCGTCTAGCGCATTATTAAAACCCCTATACCGCTCCCCTATTTCAGCGTGACCCGGATCACCTAAAAATAGTAGCTTAGAAGCACCTTGCTCTAATAAATGCATGGTAGCTTGATAACCACCTACATAATTGTTACTGCCAACAATTGGATACTCGCTGGGAGTTTTTGGGTCGCCCCACACCACCAATGGAGCCCCATTTTTGGCCGCAGTATCAATATTTTGTTGCTGCTTACCTTGGCCAACCACAATCAAGCCATCAGCACGTCGACCATCTATAAAATAGCCATGCCAGTCATCACCAGCCATATAAGAGTTCGACAAAAGTAATTCATAGCCGCGCCTGTTGACCGCTTGGTTTATATCGCTAACAACTTTGAGTAAAAATGGATCATCAATTGACTGTTCTGTGTGTGCATCTAAATTTATGATAACGGCTATCACGTTGGTTTTTTGCAACCTCAAGCGACTCGCTGCGGTATTCAAGCTAAAATTGTATTTTTTAGCTAACAATTGCACATGCTCTCGTGTTTGTTGCTTTATCACTGGGTTATTATTCAGCGCTCTAGATGCAGTAGAGGTTGATACACCCGCTAATTTAGCGAGGTCAGCCAACTTTAACTTTTTTTGTTCCATTTATTAAACGCCTTACAACATAAACCAATCAAAACTTAACAAGCTTTTTAAAAACAAGGTATTAATATAATGCACCATACCCCCATTCGTCGAGTATACCGCAAAAGTCAAATCAAGCTTGAACACAATTAACCCCTTCGACTACAAAAAAACCACAAATAAATTGCAAACGTTTGCAAAAACATCTATTTTATTTTCAGCGCCTGTGCAACCTTCATACTTTTAGACTATAAAATGAGTTTTAAAGCGAAGTTGGCGCACCATAATAACGATGAACCATATGACAACTAAGGGGTAACCCAATGCGCAAATTCAGTCAGTTAACTATTATTGCGGCCGCAGTATCGACAATACTTAGTAACGCTTCTTTCGCTCAAGAAAGCACCGAGGGTGGCAAAAAAATAGAAACAATTATAGTCTCAGGCACACCGGGTGGACGAGGGATAAGTAAAGCCGATGCAAGCTTCGCTGTCACCAATATTGACGCTGTTCACATAGAAAAGCTGTCGCCAAAAAGCACTGCAGACTTACTCAAGTCAGTCCCTGGCGTATGGGTTGAAAGCTCAGGCGGTGAGTCTGGCGCAAATGTTTTTGTCCGTGGTTTTCCCGGTGGTGGTGATGCGCCATTTTTAACCGTTAGCTTACAAGGTTCTCCCGTCTACCCGGCTCCCACTTTGTCTTTTTTAGAAAACTCTTCGATTTTTCGTCTAGATGAAACAATCAGCACAATGGAAGCCTTGCGTGGCGGTCCAAATCCCGTTGTATCAAATGGGCAGCCAGGCCTAACAACTAATTTCCACCTAAAACGCGGCTCATCAGATACTGAAGGGACATTCAAATACACCACCAGTGATTATGGCTTGCAGCGGATCGACACGGTATTAAGTGGAGAGCTAAGCGACGACTTGTATTACATGGTCGGTGGCTATATTAAACGTTCTTCAGGTATTAGAGATGCTGGGTTTACCTCAGAGCGAGGCCAACAATTTACTATTAATCTGACCAAAGAGCTTGATAATGGTGAGATCAATATTTATACCCGACAAACTGATGATACCGGTGCTTGGTACCTGCCAACACCATTGGGGGTTGAAGGCGTTGATGCAAGTTATACACAACTTGGTCCTCTCAATAGACAAGCAACTATTTACGCAGGCGCGAATTCACACGAAATGCAAGTAGATTTGGGTGAAGGGAGAGGCTGGAAGGGGCATGTCTCTGGCGGCAGCATAAAATTAGAATTGGATAATGGTTGGCAGTTCATTGACCGATTCAGTTTAACAAAAGGCAATGCAAACACACATGGCTTAGTCCCCTCAGGCACAGCCACGATATTAAGTGACATTGCAGATAACGGTGAAAACGCAAAAGGCGCAGTGACTGGCACTCTCTATTCAGGTGATACCCCAGTACAACAACTCGGCCGCTGGGTTGTGTTTAAAGACATCGAGTCTTTTACCAATGATTTAGCATTCAGTAAATCATTCTCTCAGATTGATAGCGCATTTGGTTTGTATACCGCCACCACATCCGCTCAAGATTGGTGGAGCTTGGGTAATACGGCTTATCATGTTCTTAAACCAGGTGGTGAAATGCTTGATGATGTTGCATGTAACCGCAGTCTTTCTGGATGTGATTGGAACTATGATATCAACAGCACCGGCGATGCTAAAACAATCGCGCTTTATACCACCCAAACCTATCACTTTAGTGAGGCACTGACATTTGATTTAGGCCTGCGTAATGAAAATCATCAAGTTGACTACTCTGTAGATGAAGGGTTAGATAACATCATTAATAAGTTTGTGACATATGATGAGCGAAAAACCTCATGGACGTTGGGTGCAAACCAAAAACTCAGTCAAACCACGGGGATATTTGCTCGTGTAAATAAAGGCTACAAAATGCCTTACTTCGATGACTTCAGAGATAACTATGACAGCTACCAAGCCGGTGAGCCTCTGATAAAAGCAGTTTCTCAGCTCGAAATCGGCTATAAATATATGTCACAGAACACCGACTTTTTTGCCACCGTATTTGCCAATGAAGTCAAAGGTGATACCTTCGTTCGCCAGCCAGGTACTCCCGCGGAAATTCTGACCAATGAAGCACTAGGCATTGAACTTGATTATACTTATAACCATCAATCGGGTTTATCCGTTAACTTAAATGCCACTTGGCAAGATGCTGAAATTACTCAAAGCCCAACTAATCAAGGCAATGACAGTCAAAGGCAACCTAATTGGCAGCTACGCATTATGCCAAGTTATGAATTTGAAATCGCAGATATGTTTGCCACCGCATACGGTACACTGTCAGCGGTAGATGATCGATTCGGTAATAACGAAAATACCGTGGTACTTGAAGGTTATAGCAAAATTGATCTAGGTCTCATAATTGAAGCTACAGAGCACGTTAAGTTTCAATTATCTGTTGATAATCTAACCGACAAACAAGGGATCACAGAAGGCGATCCTCGTAACGCCGATGCGCCGAATGGCCGCTATATCATGCCTCGCAGCGTCAAATTTAGTGTCAGTTATAATTTTTAATCAATAAAATCAGGGCCTCACTCGTAGGCCCTGATTTTATTTATAAGTCTCTTGCTCAGTAAGCTTGTGGGTAGTGAAAGTGCTTTTGCTCTTTAACTTGCATCCCCAAATATTCACACGTCTTTATCAACATAGCCAACATAGGCTCAGGCGCTGTGTCGCTTATTGAATTAGTATGAATTGAAAAAGCTTTGCCCCGCAACCTCCTTAGCACAGGATGTAATGATTTATCATCCATATATTCCGAAATCCTATCAAAGAATGCTTTCATTCTCGGCGTAACCGCATACCAATACACGGGAGAAGCAAACACAATATGATCATACTCAAGTATCTGTAAAAATAGACCTCTAAAGTCATCATCGGTGTGCCGATGCTCATAAGTGTAATCATGAATAATAAAGTCATCTAAATAGAGGGAGTCTGCACCAGACTGAGCTATATATTTTTTACAAGCATCAGCCGTATTACCCTGCTTATTGGAGCTGGAATATACAACAATTGTTTTCATATTTTTCCTTATTTGCATTAAAGTAACACCTATGCTAAAACCTAAAGATAGGTTGAGGTAAAGTAATTTAAAGGAATACTACATGGAAAAAAAACCACTACAAGATGCCAACTTAGCTGTTGGGTATGTTGCTAAGAGAAGTGATGTGAACATTTCTACCTTGCATTTCTACGAAACAAAAGGGCTGATCCGAAGCTGGCGAAACAATGGTAACCAAAGACGCTATAAACCAGATGTATTAAGACGTATTGCCGTCATTAAAGCCGCTCAAAAAATGGGCGTGACGCTTGAGGAAATCAAACTAACACTTGATACTTTACCGCAAAGCCGAACCCCTAATAAAAATGACTGGGCCAAACTATCAACCCAATGGCAAGCGCAATTAGATGAAAAAATTGCGTATATGCAAAGGCTACGGGAAAGGGTTGAAGGGTGTATCGGCTGTGGGTGTTTATCGATGTCAAGCTGCCCATTATATAACCCCAATGATATTCTGGGCGAAACACACTCTGGAGCCGTCTTATTGGAAAAAGATTAACTCCGCTTTGCTGTCGCCCTTAAAGTGTCATACCAAAACTTCATAACAGCAGCCGACAAAAAATTGGATTTATCCCATGGTCCGTATTGGCTACATGATATGTGTCACGATCCTTGGTACTATTGCTGTATCGATTTTTGGAAAAAAGAACCCCATGAAAAAAACTACGCTTAGTTTGGCTTTATTCGCCGCGTTAGGTTTAACCGCCTGTAATTCAGATAACCAAACCACGCACACAACTATTCAGCCTAGTGCCTCAGTAAATCAGAGCTTCGAGAGATTTTCTGACGCATTTATTTCGCAATATTGGGCGCATTATCCAGAAGCCTCTAGCTACGCAGGTTATGGCAAATATGATGACATAATCACCATTCCCACTGCGCAAACTCGCACTAAGAATAACGCATTTGCTACAGCTCAACTGGCAACACTGCATAAGTTTGACGTAAACACCTTAACGGCTAATCAAAAAACCGATTATTACCTCATCGAGAATCGGTTAAAACTGAGTTTATGGCATAACAATACTTTTAAAAGCTGGCAGTGGAATCCATCGAACTACAATGTATCTGGTGGCTTTGCATTATTACTAAATAATCGCTTTAAAAGCACCGATGAAAAACTGGCGCTAGTATTAAACCGATTGAAGTTTGTGCCTGAGTATTATCAAGCAGCACAAAACAACATTGAAAATCCAACTCTTGAGTTTACGCAATTAGCGATTCAGCAAAACAAAGGGGCATTCAGTGTACTAAAAGACGATTTACTTGAGACGGTGAATAACTCTAATTTATCACCAGAAGAAAAAGCATTATTCAAATCTCGCTTTGCGGATGCAAAAACAGCCATTCACGGCTACGTTGACTTTTTAACACAGCTTGAAAAAGAGTTAGCCGATAACAACTCTGCACGCTCTTTTAGAATTGGTGAAGCATTATATGAGCAAAAGTTTGCATTTGATATTCAATCTGGATATACCGCAAAGCAAATGTATCACAAAGCCCTTGCAGATAAAGAGCGCGTTACGGGTGAAATGGTTAAGCTGACCAATCAGCTTTGGCCGAAGTACTTTCCAAATACTGAAAAGCCGAGCAATAAGCGGGATGCCATATCACAGTTAATAAAGCATCTGTCGGTTAAACATGTGGCTAAAGAAGAGTTTGTTGATGAAATATCTAAACAAATACCAGCACTGGAAGCATTTGTTGTAGAAAAAGACTTGATCACCCTAGATGCGGATAAACCGCTAGTAGTCAGAAAAACTCCTGAATATATGCGTGGTTATGCTATGGCGTCAATTAGCTCACCTGGCCCGTATGAAAGTAAGGGCAATACTTTTTATAATGTAGAGCCTATGAGCGAAATGGATGACGCAACTGCGGGTTCTTTCCTACGTGAATATAATCACTGGATTTTACAAATATTAAATATTCACGAAGCTATCCCAGGCCATTACACACAGCTTGTGTACGCAAACAAATCTCCTTCTTTAATAAAAAGCGTGTTTAGTAATGGCGCAATGGTCGAAGGTTGGGCGGTATACACTGAACGCATGATGCTGGAAGAAGGCTATGGCGATTTTGAGCCTGAAATGTGGCTTATGTATTACAAATGGAACTTGCGTGTTATCTGTAACACCATTTTAGACTACGCGATTCACGTTGAAGGTTTAAGCAAAGAAGGTGGATTAGACCTACTCATGAATGGCGCGTTTCAAGAGAAAGCTGAAGCACAAGGTAAGTGGCGCAGAGCAACACTTAGCCAAGTACAGTTAACCAGTTATTACAGTGGCTACCGTGAAATTTACGACTTGCGTGAAGCACAAAAAGAAAAGCTGGGCAGCGACTTTGATTTAAAAGCCTTCCATGAAGAGTTTTTAAGTTTTGGTAGCTCGCCCGTCAAATACATAAACGAATTGATGAACTAACCTTTATATAAATAAAGCCACAAGTTATTTATCGTCAATATTTTGTGGCTTTACGATAAATAGGTAAATTGAGTTACACCAATACAACCACGTTCTGAGGGTGAAAATGGGATATTTAATAACACGGCTCACATTGCTAATGGTATTTTTACTTGCAATACCAGCTAGCGCGTATGACGAAGCAATAGTAACAGTTCAAACCGTTGTAAAAACCACGAAAAGTTGGAATGGCGAGACGCTCCCCCACTATCCTGCGGGCCAGCCTGAAATAACAATACTAAAAATAACCATTCCAGCTGGCGCCGAAATACCTTGGCATGAACACCCAGTGATCAATGCCGGTGTACTCACTAAAGGCGTGCTTAAAGTAGTTACAAAAAATGGAAAAACACTCAACATGGTCGCAGGCGACCCGATCACCGAAGTGATTGACACATGGCACTATGGTGTCAATTCTGGTAACGAGGCTGCCGAAATCATTGTTTTTTACGCTGGAATAGAAAATAAACCGATCACCGTCAAAAAGCCATAACCGGCACCCCTCGATGCACCACTGACACGGTATAATTGCGCTATTATGCACTTTGGGGCTGCTTTACATACCTTTTGGTTTAAATTCAGATCCCAGTCAGGTTAGCAAACTATAATCCCCGCTCTTTTATTTTTCGATTATGCTTAACAAAGCCAATATTGAGCGACAGATATTATGAATTCACTCTTCTTATTTTTAAAAAATCGTAATTGGATGCTTTGGGCCCTAATATTTGGGATCGCGACGGGGTTAATCTTTGGTGAGCGCGTGGCATTTTTACAACCCATAGGCAATGGCTTTGTAAAATTAATGCAAATCACCATATTTCCTTATATCGTTGTGAGCCTTATAGTTGGGTTGGGTAAATTTAACCCTGAACAAGTAAAAAGCATCTTACTGAAAGCAGCAACAGTCATGCTGTGCTTATGGGTTGTCGGTTTAGCTGCTATTTGGTGCTTTGCATTAACCCTACCTCAACATGATGCAGGTACGTTTTTCTCTCCTGCTTTAATAAGCCCAACCACGCCTATTAACTTTGCAGAGCAATACATTCCCGCAAACCCATTTGCTTCTCTAGCTGAAGGTAACGTACCCGCAATTGTCATATTCTGCATTGCACTCGGTAGTGCGCTCATTGCAAACAAACGAAAATCTACGGTACTTGATTTTTTAGAAGTCATTGGACAAGGCCTCACTGTCATCTCAAAAAAAATCATAGCTATCTTCCCTATTGGTATATTCGCAATGACAGCCAGCACTGCTGGAACATTGAGCATAGAACAACTCAATAATTTACAGGTTTATTGGGTCTTAGTGCTCTGTTTAGGGCTTTATTTAATGCTGGTGCTTCTACCGATGCTGGTTGCTGCTTTCACGCCCATTAAATATCGTGATTTAATTGGTGTGATGCGAAATGCATGGATAACGGCTTTTAGTACTGGTAACGTTTTCATCGTATTGCCCGTTATCACAGAAGGTATTAAAGAACATTTGCGACAAACCCAGCAAGCCGATGAGCAAGCCGATCACATCGCCGAAGTGTTAGTACCAATCGCCTATACCTTTCCTAGCCTAGGTAAACTAACCACTTTAATGTTTGTGATGTTTGCTGCTTGGTTAACAGGTAACCCAGTTACAATTCCTGATATTCCACACGTGACCTTATCAGCGATGCTCAGTTACTTCGCTAATGTGCACATTGCGATCCCTTTTTTACTGGATACACTAAAAATTCCAGCTGACAGTTATCAGCTCTATTTATCTATGTCAGTTCTCAGTGCTAAAGTGGTATCACCGACCACCGTTATTTATATCTTCTCATTTGTATTTTTAAGCATTTTTTACTGCCGTAAGCAACTTCACTTAAAACGACTGCGTTCAATTTACTATGTAACGTTACTCAGCTTATTGTTACCAGGCTTTATGCTTAGTAGCTATTCATTAAATACGTATTTAGCAGGCCATACACAAGCAGCCGATGAAGCGATTGCAAACATGGTTATTGCCGATAAAGTTCCCGCTCATGTCCTCAGCCATGTGCCAAAAGCGTATCAAAGCGGCAAATTATCACTCACCAATATTGAGGTTATACAAAAGCGCAACCTGCTGCGAATAGGTTACCTAGTCGATAATGTTCCGTTTAGCTATTTCAATCAAAAGAATGAGTTAGTTGGGTTTGATATCAGCTTGGCACATCGACTTGCTGATGATTTACACGTAGAGGTTGAATTCATCCCTTTCAAAAAGCATCAATTAAATGAGTATTTAAATAAAGGCTACTTCGACATTGCTATGTCGGGATTAGAGATCAACGTCGTTGATTTAACCAAGGTGCGTTTTAGTAACCATGTATTGCAGCTACAGTTGGCATTACTAACGAAAGACCATGAGCTTCAGCGCTTTAAACATAAAGATAAAATCACCCAACTTGATGATGTCCATTTAGCCCACGTCGAGTATGGGCCAATATTAAATAAAGTAACGCAACAGTACCCTAATATTCATTTTTCTCGTTTAAATAACTTACAGCAATATTTTGCAGATCCAGAGCGCTTTGATGCCCTTGTCATCAGTGCTGAAGCAGGGTTTGCATGGAGCATGTTTTACCCTGAGTTTGGGGTGGTTGTGCCTGAAGGTGGGGCAAGCCAATATCCTATAGGCTTTGCCGTCGCAAAACGTAACTTAGACTTACTTAGTTACATTAATGCTTGGCTTGATATTCAACAGGCCAATGGTCAGATAGGTAAAGCTTATAATTATTGGATCCTTGGGCTAGGCAGTCAAAAGAAACAAACACGATGGTCACTGCTCGATACGTATACTCGCCAAGCCACTCAATAGCCAATAACACACAATGATTAAAATGGCAGTTTGACATAACAGCGATAAAAGCAGCTTAATGTTAAATTGCCACTTCTTTGACTTATGACTTAATACCGATTGAGCTACAAACATGCTTAGATTCGCTGCAATAAACGACAACACTAATAACGTCATTTCACTGATCCGTTGCCCTTGTCGGCATGCACGTCTTTTATCTAGCCAAAAAACGCTTATAAAGAGTATATTCGTAACACCCAACAGCACTGTGCAACTCAGCGCAATGTGAGTAAACTCCGCTCCCAGCAGTATCAGCATTAAGCCGTTTAGTAGCAAAACAAACTTCCCTGTACCTAGTACAAAACGATTCACATACAGCTCCTTTATACATTTTTGATATTTTTTGGTCTAAATCTAGCAATGTATTACCTATCTCCTTCACTTAAAGAGTAATAAAAATGGCAATATTAGCTGGATATTTTTCTTTTGATTCTGCCTTGGCCGATAAAAAAAGTATGATAAATAAGTTAGTTAGGCATTTTGAATCTTACCCCAGCCAAGACGTAAACAGATTCACGTGTAATCAAGGCGTGATTCTACAGTACGATTTTGATGCATATAAACAACCCGCGTGGTTGCACAATGATTTGCAAATTGCAACGCTCATCGGCCACCCGCTAATAACCAGTAATCGCAGTAATGATTTGGCAACTTTAGCATGTAACTTAGGGGATCTTGACGATATGTTAATGCGCAGCGACGGCGTATTCAATTATGTTCAATATAATACCGAACATGATCAACTGGTATTAGCGACAGATCCCTTAGCTGTTCGCCCATATTACTACATGCATATTAATAATGGCTTACTGTTTTCAACCCAACTGAGCTTATTTAAAGAGCTCGGGATAAAGCTCACTAAAAATTGCGCTGCACTGAGTGAACTCGCGACCCTTGGCTATACATTACTTGACCATACCCCCTATAATGAAGTACACAGAGCATCACCTGCAGAACTCTTAAGTTTTGACAAACAAGGACACACAAAGCGTAATTATTTGGATTGGCAGGCACTCGCACAGCAAAAGTTAGATTTAGGCGATGCCGTCACAGGGTTAGATCAAGCCTTCAAATCAACCGTCGCTAAAGCCTGTAAAGTCGATACAACGATTCTCACCACACTCTCCGATGGACTCGACAGCCGAGTCATTAATACACAATTAGCAAAAATGGGCAAAAAAGTAAAAGCAGTGCACTTAAATCGTGCCCCAACAAAGATTAAAGAACAACTTGTTGAGTTTACCCAGGAGCACGATATTGTATTAGCTACGCTCAACCCTGAACATAATCACTTGGACTCATTAGAAGCTGTGCTGAGTGCATTACCAAAAAACCATCCCAAGTTTCTAAAAGGGCTCACAAGGCCAACTCTTGCTTGGGCTGGACACGGAGGAAACAGCTCTCTAGGGTTGACCAACTATTCCGATGAAGTATATCAAGCAGCAAAATCCGGTGATTTAACATGCCTCGTTCATAAATTTTTAGAACAACAGCAAGGGTACTTACCAAAATCAGTGATCAACCACGCAGCCGAGCTACAAAAAGAGCTGGTAGAAAACCTCTCGAAAGCCATAGGTCAGTTTCAATCTTTGGGGTTAGAAAAAGCCATGCAACTATTTTTGCTGTTGAATGAGCAACACCATCATTTAGATACTATTTTTGAAAGTGTGGACCAATATAAAGTAGAATACTTTTGCCCATTCTACTCTCATAGAGTCATAGAGAGTGCCCTTGTGCTCCCGGTTAAAAAAGTCCGAAATCACTCCTTTTATCATACTTGGGTAAACTACGCCTACCCACAAATATGTAAATACCCATGGACCGCTTATCAAGAGCATGAGTTTGACAGTTTAGCTACCTCTGAAAAGGATAGCTCTCATTTACCGAGAATGAAAATGCGAGGAATAATAGAGCGGTGGTTATTAGTTGTGAAAAAAGATAAACAGAAACTGATTAAGAAACGACAGTTAACCGCGCTATGTTTGCTGCATATTTTTAAAATAAAAGATGCTTCAACACATTTAAGTGCAGTCGTTCAATTTACTCGGTGGTAGAAACACTAGCTCTAAGGAAAGAGCCCCAATAATCCCCCCAACAAGCCGTCATGACTGTAATACAGGTGTTGAACCTTGCTATAGTAAAGACTGTGTATTCACTATTAAATATCACCGTTGTGATTAAAATAAAGACATAACATTGAAGCAAAGAATAAATTTCATTGCCTCGTTTAATAAGCTTAAATAACATAACGCCATAAAAAATGACAACGATATATAGTTTATATTACCTATCACTCCTTATTATTGTGCGGTAACCACGTTAACATTTTTTCATATAACACTTCAGGCACAATTGGTTTGGCCACATAATCATCCATACCCGCTTCAAGGCATTTATTTTTGTCACCCACCATGGCATTAGCCGTCATAGCAATAATAGGGATTTCCTTATAAAGAGCTCCCGCTTTCCCTTGCCGTATTGCATGCGTCGCTTCATAGCCATCCATTTCAGGCATTTGACAATCCATAAAAATGACTTTATAAGGCTCTGAATGTTGGGCTTGTTTTAAATAAGAAATCACTTCTTTGCCATTTGCAGCAACATCAATAAATGATATTCCCATTTTCTTAAACATACTGGTTGCCACAATTTGATTCACTTGATTATCCTCAGCTAATAGAATCCTGACTGATTGACACCACTCAACATCACCAATCTCAGCGCCTACTTTATGTTTAAGTGTTTTAATATAATGCGTTGTTACCAGCGGTTCGGCTTTTGCTAATGCTTCACCATTTTCAGTCACAATCGCTAGTGCATCAAATAAATCTGATGTGGTAGCCGGTTTTGGAAAGTACCCCGAAAAGCCCAAATCAGCAAAAAATCGAGCATCACCTTGATGACCCATAGAGGTCATCATTACCAGCTTCATATTCTTAAACCTTTGATTCGCTAATAGTGCTTTACCTAACTGCGCACCGTCCATGTTTGGCATCTGCATATCAAGAAAAGTAATGTCAAAACACCTGTTATGTTCTTCATAATACAATTCACAAATAGCAAGAGCTTGCACCCCAGATGCGGCCTCTGACACCTGAGCACCCCAATGCTCTAATTGTCCACGCAGCACTTCTCGGTTGGTGTCATTATCATCAACGATAAGCAAATGTAATTTTGATACGTCTACACTTGGGATCACCTGTAGCGAGCCCGCACTTTTCTGTAGCTTAACCGCAAAAGTAAATTGGCTACCGCGCCCAACATCACTATTTACAGAAACATCTCCGTGCATCAGTTCACACAGCTTTTTGACAATGGCTAACCCCAGCCCCGTCCCGCCATACTTTCTGGTGGTAGACGCATCAACTTGTGAAAAAGACTTAAACAACTTCCTTTGCTGAACATGCGAAATACCAATACCTGTATCTCGAATAATACACTCAAACAGCCAGTGCGTATCATCGGAGTCTGTTAGGCTCGTTTCAATGACCACTTCTCCTTCATTGGTAAACTTAATGGCATTACTGACTAAATTTGTCAGTATTTGTCTCAATCGCCCAGGATCTCCTTTAACAACCGACTCATTGATATCGGTCATATTTAAAATCAATTCAAGTTGTTTCTCATGCGCTTGTATTGCCGCAGACTCAGCAAATTCACCCAACATTCCACGTAAATCGAAATCTAAATACTCAAGCTCTAACTTTCCAGCATCAACTTTGGAGAAGTCTAAAATATCATTGATGAGCGTTAGTAACGAATTAGCACTGCCCATCGCGACACGTGCTCGATGGTGTTGCTCATCGGTTAAACTGCTATTTAAAAGTAAATTCAACATGCCGAGCACCCCATTCATAGGCGTTCGGATCTCATGACTCATTGAGGCTAAAAACTCACTTTTTGCAATACTGGCATTTTCAGCCATCGCTTTCGCCTCAATTAACGCTTGTTGAGACTCAATTCGGTCACTAATATCTTGCTGAATACCAACAAATGCAGTTAAAGCACCTCCCTCATCAAATACCGGAGAGATCTGTAAACTATTCCAAAATGCCGTGCCATCTGCTTTATAATTAAGAATTTCTACTCGATGCTTTTTCCGCTGTGAAAGTGCGCTTCGAATCTCGGCAACAGCGTCCTTAGAAGTATCTTTCCCTTGCAAAAACCTACAGTTCTTTCCTAATACGCGTTTGTCATAGCCCGTGATACGCGTAAAAGCACTGTTTATAAACACTAACGGGTGCTCATCTTTCGTCGCATCTGAAATACAAATACCGACATTGCATGACTCAATTGCTTGTGCCAGTAAATCATTATGTTCTTTGGCTTTTTTTAGTGCTTCTTGAAATAACTTTTGTTCCGTAATGTCGGTTAATGATCCAGCCATGCGAATTGCTTGCCCATATTCATCACGAAGTGCAATCCCCTTTGCCCGGTAGTGCCTATACTCCCCTGTTGCGTGACGTAATTTATAGCCAACATCATACGGGTCTCCGTGCGCAATATGACGATTTAACTGCTCAAGCACTCTTTCTTTATCATTTGGGTGTAAATGCATTTCCAAGCTTGAAAAGTGATTAGGAAAGCTCTCTACATCATCATCGTCATAACCGAGTAATTGCCGGTATCTTGGGGCGTAATACACTTCGCCTGTAAGCACATTCCAATCCCATAGCCCATCATGACTGCCTTTCATCGCTAATTTATAACGGGCTTCACTCTCTACGGTATCCTGTTGGGCTTTTTCTAGCTGTTTAAAAGGGTTGAGTAGTAATTGGCGGCCAAATATCAGCAGTAATCCAGAAGACAATAGTAGACTGATCACAATTGCCCAGCCTATGTCGGCCATAAATGCCCACACCTTATCGTCAATAAAATCAACATGAGTAAAGTACTCAAACTTTATCCCAGTTTCACCAATTTCCTGTAAACCTGCACTTATGTACTCCTGCCCCTGTTCCATACTTGAAAACGACACCCATGGACCCTTAATGCTGATCGCGTGCATTTTATTATCAAGTGCAATCGTCAACATTTCATGTAAGCTTCTTTGAAACTCAACAAGTAATGCCCCCTCAGTAAAACCATTATATTGAACCGGCACCAGTACTTTAAAAAAATAGCTCCGCGGTGTTTTATCTAGAATAATTGCATGGCTAATTTGTTCATCCAACACCAGAGACAACCATTGCATTTGAGCTAATGGTCCCAACTGCGTTGGCGTATTGCTATACACCACATCACCAAGAATATTGATCAACCTAATCGATTCTTTCTCACCAAGAATTTTATAGTCATTTAAGAAGTCAGAAAGCGAAGCCTTAGATAAATCAGTCCCCATGACGCCATTTGTTAAAATTGGATGGCGCGCTAAATCTTGCAAAATTTGTTGACGGGTTTCTAAAAACTGCTTTAGGTAACTTGCGGCAAGTTGGGCTTCAACTTTGCTTGATTGTTGTTGCAATACCCGAACAGTATCGTCAGCTCGACTGCCGACAAGCAAAATACTTACAATGAGAGATATCAGCAAACTAGACGCTAAAAAAGCATAAAACGCTTTGTCTGAGCTTAATTTTAGTTTCTTTTGAATCTCATTCTGCATATTCATCGCGACTCTTGTAAAACATTTGGGAGTACATCAATTCCACCCCATTTATCAAAGCTCGCCATACAAATATCATCAAGGCCAAGTGCCTCATGCGCATCAGGGTTAGTTTTTTCCCATTGAGAGAAGGGGGTTTTATACGTTTTAATTAATCCATTAACTGGCTGTTGTAAGTTTTCTAACGCGGATTTTAATCTTTTGCGATCTTGCTTCATATTTCCCGTTAAAGGTGTCTGCCGCAGCGCTGCTATCAATATTTTTCCAAAATCATAACTATGAATAAACCCCGCTGGCGCGCTTAAAGTTTTTAAGTCTAATGCATGTTCAGGAAACAACGCTTTTGCTTCTTTGATTACCTGCATTGCCTCATCTGTCAGTGGGTTATGTTTAAATGAAAAACAGCTTTGTATAAAGTTTAATGAAACATGCGACTCAAGTTGGTTCTTAACCTCATGATAGAAGTTGCCCCCTGTGATCCCCCAGTGGCTTACAATTGGCAATCTAAGATTTTTAGGTAAACTCGCCATCGCATTAACAAAGTACTGGCCTTCAATTGCATTACCAACGAATAAAATACAGTCCGCAGGTGAGTTAACAATATCTCGCAAAATGATTTTGCTACGATTGAGTTGCGTATTCCAATTAAACCACGTGACTTTTAGCTCTTCTTTGTTAAATGACCTATTTGACAATGCCTTACGCATTGTCTTTTCATTTGACTCGCCCCATGGCGTGCGTTCAAGTAACATATGAGGAGTTTTACATGCCAATTTATCGACCGCAAAATTAGCCATTTTATAGCCTGCTTTCGTATCATCAATTGATACACGAAATACCCAGTTACTCTCGTTTGGGTAACGTGTAATTGGGCCACCAGCGGCCCAAGGAACGAGTAGCAAAATTTCACTTTCATTAATATAGGTACGGTTTTTGATATAAGGCGGTGAATGTAACCCCCCTAATACTAACAATGCCTCAGGATCTTTCAAAAATTGACGCATGTGCAACAGACTGCGGTTACTATTGCCTCTATGGTCCTTTTCAACAAATTCAATATTGAACCCTTGTACCTTATGATCTACGTGCGCAAGCGCTGTCATAAAGCCCATTTTCATAGCTAACGCAGACTCATTGTGGTTGGAATAATCTGAATCGTGATAAATTCTTATTTTTTTGTCGGGCTCCGCCACAACAAAGTAAGAGCTTAATAGCACTGCCAATAACACTAGCCACAGCGTTGATTTTGTCATTCATAGTCCATAATTAGCTGTATATTTTCAATACTTAAAAATAGCTTAGTTCAGCCTAATTGTAGAGTCCGTAAAGTAAATTTATTTAGATAACCTTGGTTAATTGCTTTGCCACTAGCTCAAATACCTGAGGGGATTTGAGTATTCGCCCATGCCCTAACCCTTGTGTAGATACAATGGTTACATGTTCATGTAACTGAGCCTGTTGATAAGCCAAATCATGCTCCGCAAATTTGTCTTCTTTATCATGAATAATACTGATCTTTTCATGATTACCTACATGTTGTTCTGGTAGTAAAGTCTTAAATTCCATTTTATGTTTATGCTCTATTGACGCTAGAACTCCAGTAAATAAAGACTCAGATATCCCCGTGGACAAAATTCTCGATTTGAATCCAGTATAAAAATCAAATGGAGGGGCAATTAATATATGTTGCGTGGTGTGAGCACCTAAGTTTAATGCCGCAATAGTTGCCATAGAGTGACTAACAATTGCTTTCGTCGGACCGGGCAGCGATGATAATACGGCTTCTAATGCACGAATAAATTTGGGTAAATTGGCTTGGTTCCCCGCACTTTTCCCATGTCCATAGTGATCAAATGCCACCACTTTAAAGCCAAGCTGAGCAATATATTCCATCAAGGGGTAAAATTGACTCGCACTGCCAGACCAACCATGAGTAAATAAAACAACAGGGCCTTCGCCAGCACTAATCACATGTATGTTGCCAAGCGAGCTTTCTATCGTTTCAGAATTAAAATACGGAGGAACCGGCTGTTTACTATTGTGACGCACAGGCGTCATAAGTAGTTTCTGAGTATATTTGAGTGTGATCTTTGGGGCGATTTTATTGGCTATTCTTGATATTGCCTGAACCATATAAAACCTTGTACTACGACCATTCTCTTGTTCTGAAAAATATATTTTACTGCTCATTGCTGACTCTTCTCATTAAATTTGTTGATGGCGACTAATTAGTGAATCTAAAGCCGTTTTAAAACGTGAATGTTGATCATCTTCAAAACCAACCCACCCCATGTGTTGAGAGCCTAGGTATAAAGAATACAGTTCAAAAACAATCTGTTCTGCATCGCCACACATTGCCCCTTCATTAATGGCCTGCTCAACCATCCCAGTTAAGTACACAAGCCATTGCTGTAAAAGCTTTTTCACTAGATCTCTCACCGCACCAGGTTGCTCATCAAACTCCACTGAGGCTGCAACAAAAATACAACTATTGCCTTGTGACTGATACCAATCTAACCAATAGTCCATCGTAAATAATAACCTATCTAAAGCAGGCTTCACCGAATTTACCGGTGCTATCACTTCATCAATAAAAATCGTTTGAGCGTACTCAAGCACTTCTAATTGCAGGTTTTCTTTGGAGTTAAAGTGGCTAAATAGACCCGACTTAGACATACCAGCTATGGATGCAAGGCCACCAATTGTTAAGTCATTTAAGCTAGTAGCCGTAGCAACATTGAGCGCTGTCGCTAGGATTTGCTGCTTTGTTTGTTTTCCTTTTTTCATACACACCAAAAAAGTACGAACGTTCGTTTTTATAATATAGCTAACTTTGCAAATTACAACCAATTCCCATAAAAATAATGTGTATAAGCCTCATAGTCATACAATACGAAGCTCGTTTTTTATTAGTAGTAAGCAGCAGTAAGCAGTAAGCAGTAAGCAGTAAGCAGTAAGCAGTAAGCAGTAAGCAGTAAGCAGTAAGCAGTAAGCAGTAAGCAGTAAGCAGGTTAATAAATCGAAAATAAATGACGATTGGGCAAATAATAATGGTGTACGTAGCAGTAGCTCAGCATAAATTAGAGGTACTTATTGCAATTGAGTAAACGCAAGGTGCTTGCGCCTCGACTAAAATCAAAGTTAAGGTTAAAAAACAAAAAGGCTGCAGGTGCAGCCTTTGGCAATCATTTTTGCTTTACCTAAGTGGCTGCACCGCCATTCATCTGGCTTTGAATGTAGTTTTGTAGCCCTATTAGTTTGATAAGTCCTAAGTGTTGCTCTAACCAATAGATATGATCAGTTTCTGTATCGTCGAGTAATGTCTCTAAGATTTCTCGCGTCACATAATCTTTCTCTTTTTCACACTCTGTAATGAGGTTGACTAAGCTCGCAGCCACCGTCATTTCAGCCGCTAAGTCATTTTCCAGCATTTGCTTCACGTTGTCGCCAACATTGATAGGATCCCGTGATGCAGTGTCAGGCTCCCCCTCTAAAAACAAAATGCGCTCTATGATCGCTTTAGCATGATCTAGTTCTTCATCAAACTCATGAGCGAGCTTCTCACCCAGCTTTTCTAATCCCCAATCTTCATACATTTTAGAATGTGCCAAGTACTGATCCATTGAGGTTAACTCTAAGGTCAGCTGCTTATTTAATAGGTCAATAATCTTTTTACTGCCTTGCATACGTTACTCCTCAATTTGTGATTGTAGGTAGTTCTCAATACCTGTATTTTTAATCAAGAACTGTTGTGTTTCTAACCAATCGACATACTCTTCTTCATACTCAAGTAAATCTTCCAATAAATCTCGGCTAATAAAGTCTTGTTCGGCCTCGCATAATGCAATGGCATCTTTTAGCGCAGGTACCTGCTCAAGCTCAAATGCCATATCACACGCAAGCATCTCTTCTGTATGCTCACCAATGCGCAGCTTTTCTAAATGCTGTAAATTTGGTAGACCTTCTAAGAACAAAATGCGTTCAATCAGTTCATCTGCCTGCTTCATGTCTTTAATTGATTTCTTATAGGCTTTTTCATTTAATTCTTCTAAGCCCCAGTTCTTATACATACGAGCATGAAGAAAATACTGATTAATCGAAGTCAGTTCAAACGTCAGCATTTGGTTTAATACTGTAAGGACTTTCTTGTTACCCTGCATAGGGCCCCCTAGTTAAAAGTTACTTGCCCTCTAACCCTAGTCCAAAATATGTACGAATCAAGATAATTTAAAACTAATAGTTTTTTTAATATATTCTTTTAAAATAAACAACTTATAACATTATTGAGACTTATTTTCATTGCTAATACGAGTACTAATACCAATACCTTTTTCGTAATGTTTTATATCTTCGATAGGCAACCACCAACAATATAAAAAGCCGATATAATTCAGAGGATTATAAGTTTTTAGTAATTTCTATTCCCAAACGCTTAGCCAACCGAACAAGATTTGCTCTATCCATTTGTAATGCTCGCGCTGTCGCAGCCCAATTAAGTTGGTGCCTTTTAAGCGTTTCAATAATGTGTAACTTTTGAAAATTATCAACTAATTCTTTAAAAGGAACATCATAGTCATTCATCACTTGAGTCGTGGCTTTTGGGGTTATCGTGTCATATTCTGGGTTTAGCTCACTATGTTCCAATTCAATTCTGACAATCTTTTGCTGCCACTGTGCTTGCTTTGCTTTGAGTGCACTGCGACTGATCACATGCTCCAGCTCTCGAATGTTGCCCGGCCAATCGTACTTGCACAGTGTATCTTGTAATTGCGTGCTCAAAGTAAGCTGCATGATCCCGAGTTTTTTTCGTACTTGTTCAATAAAAAAGCCCGCTAAAAGGGGAATATCATGGCCTCTGGCTCTTAACGGAGGCACTAACAGAGGGTATACACTTAGCCTATGATACAAATCGGCACGAAACCGGCCAGCTTCAACCTCAGCTTTTAAATCTCGATTTGTCGCAGCAACAATACGTACATTTACCTGCTGAGTACTATCAGCGCCTACAGGCTGAATCTCTCCACTTTGTAGCACCCGTAATAATTTACTTTGAATATGTAATGGCAGCTCTCCTATTTCATCAAGAAATAAAGTGCCCCCATCAGCCAATAAAAATTTACCATCTCGGTGTTTGTCAGCGCCGGTAAATGATCCCTTACGATGGCCAAAAAACTCACTTTCAGCCAAGTTTTCCGGTAATGATGCACAATTAACCTGCACAAATACTTGTTTTGCACGGCGCGAAGCGCCATGAATGTTCCGTGCAACTAATTCCTTTCCCGTCCCAGTTTCACCTAAGACTAATACGGTAAAATCAGAGCTTGCGACTAGCTCAATATCACTTTTTAGCGAAGCCATGAGTGCACTGTCACCAACCATTTCATGGCTTGTTTGGCTTAGCTCCGAGACTAAAGCATCGCCATGGCGGGCCTTACGCAGCAATTTTTCACAATTAAGTGCCACAGTTAAATGCTCAGCAAAAATATCGTTAATGGTTTGCAGAAATGGCATAGAGTATTGCTTAAATACTCCAGGAGTTAAGCTGTCTAACGTTAACACGCCTTGCAGCTCTTGCTGATGGTAGAGGGGTATGCCCATACAAGCATGCACGGGAATATCCCCTTCTTGTGCTAACAACAAACCGTCATATGGATCCGGCAAAGTGCTATTTTCATCAAAAATAACCGGCTTGCTGCTCTCACTTATTGTAAATAAGCGAGGATGATCGTTTATCACAAAGCGCCTACCAAAGGCCTCTCGAGTCAACCCCTCAATTGCCACTGGCACCAGAGCCCCGTTTTGGTGCAGCAACAGCGCAACCGCATCTGCACTCACGCATGTTTTCAGAGCTTGTACTGCTCCACTATAAAACTGATTCAAGTTTTGCTCTGTATGCTTCGGCAACGCTTTAGTTAACAACGCGCTAAATGTTAAAAGTTGCGAGAGCGCTCTTTGATCCATGTCATATTGACCTTTTTGCTATTTTTAAACATATAAATAATAGGTCAAAGTGACTCTAACCGTAAAGCGATAAAAACTAAGCAACTGATTAATATAAAAATTTAATTTGGCATAGCCCCTGCAATAACAGAATTAACATACTCATAGTCAGGTGAATTTTATGACCTTATCGCATCAACACTTATATTATTCCAATACGGCACTTGCTACTTTTTTATTACTTTTTATTGTCAGTGTACTTATGAGTTACCCGCTGGCGCATCACCTTAGCTTACCAGCACAAGTCGCCAGCCACATCAGTAGCATTGTACTCGCAGGACTATTCAAGTTGAGTTATGTGCTGCGCTGCGTTTGCCAGTACCATCTCAATATGGAGGTGCGTTAATGCGGCCGATAAACCTAGAAGAGCCAGTTTTAGCGCAATACAAATGGTATCAAATTGCTCAGTGGCCTGTATTTATGATGCCTTTTCGACCCTTTTTCTTACTTGCCAGCGTCTGGAGTATCATCGCAATTATTGTGTGGGCTATGGTGCTGAGCGGCCACTTTCAATGGCAAGCAACTTTCCCTGCTACGCTATGGCATGCCCATGAAATGATATTCGCCTTTACGAGCGCTATTGCCGTTGGTTTTTTACTCACCGCAGCACAAACCTGGACCAGTATCCCCACGCTGTCTGGTGCAAAGCTAATGGCACTAGTGCTTATTTGGGCAGCCACTCGCATTATTTTTGTTATGCAGCCGCAATACCTGCCCGCAGTTATCCTCGGACAATTGGCCTTTTGGTTAGCGTCGATTGGGTGCTTGAGTAACATGTTGATCGGTGCGAAATCAAAGAAAAACTACCTATTTATCGCAATTTTAACCGCTTTGTGTGTTTTTAACCTACTGTTTTTAGTACTAAGCTCCCAAGGCCAATTTGCCAGTGCACGCACTTTCAGTCAACTTGCCGTGCTTGGGTTTATGCTGTTAATTGGCATAGTCGGGGGTCGAGTTATCCCCTTTTTTACCGCCAGAGGGCTCACACTAGCACATCAAGTACATACACCTCGTCTCGATAAAGCGCTACTCGTTTTTAGCGTGTTGGGTATGTGCGGGTTTGCATTAAGTCAATTGTTCAATGTGGCACTCAATCCAGGCTACCTCATCGTGCTTGGCGCTACAATTCATTTGCTACGCAGCGGACTGTGGTTTGACCTCAATATACGCCATGTCCCGCTACTTTGGTCTTTACACCTGGGCTATCTGCTTGCTGCTATCGGATTATTATTTTGCGGACTCAGCTTTTTTCTTCCTGTAATTAACTTTACCGATGCGCTTCACCTTATTACGTTAGGCGGAATTGGCTTAACTATTTTAGCCATGATCGCACGCGTTTCACTGGGTCATACCGGTCGAGCACTGAATGTTAGCCACGCTATGTCTGTCGCTTTTATGCTCCTTGCTTGTGGTGCGGCGATACGTGCTTTTTTACCGTATTTCATTGGCCCACCTTTAGCGTGGTTATGCAGCGCAGTGCTCTGGGCTGCTGCTTTTATCCTATTCAGTATTTCTTATTTTAGCGTCTTAACACAAAAACGTGTTGACGGGCGTCGTGGTTAATCTATTTCCTATTGGAGAATTCAATGTTATCAAACAACACCATTGCACTTGTTAAAAGTACAATTCCTTTACTTTCTCAAGCTGGTACTGCTGTCACTGCACACTTTTATGATCGCATGTTTACGCATAACCCTGAACTGAATGATATTTTTAACATGAGTAATCAACAAAGCAAAAAGCAACAGTTTGCCTTATTTAACGCTTTGGCGGCTTACGCGACACACATTGATAACTTACCTGTGCTTGCTGCTGCCGTTGAACGGATCAATCATAAACATGCCAGTTTAAACATTCAGCCACACCATTATGACATTGTGGGAACACACCTTATTGAAACCCTGAAAGAGCTGGCACCGAATGAGTTTACTCCTGATATAGAGCAAGCTTGGCGTGAAGCTTATGCATTGCTAGCTGATGTATTTATTACACAAGAAGAAGGCATTTATAAAACCACTGAAAGTAAGCAAGGCGGGTGGCGCAACACCAGGGACTTCGTGATTGATGAGATTGTGCAAGAGTCAGCCAAAGTAAAAAGCTTTTATCTACGTTCAGCCGATAACAAACCAGTGGTTGGCTTTCAAGCAGGACAATATATTAGCGTACATGTTAAACCCAAAGGATGTAACAACATACAAATACGCCAATATTCACTCTCTGGCGTTCAACAAAGTAATGGCTATCGCATAAGCGTAAAACAACAAGGGTTGGTCTCTGGTCATATGCACAGCTTAAACGTTGGAGATATTGTCAAACTCAGCCCACCAGCAGGTGACTTCATGCTGCAACAAACCGATTCACCCAAAGTGCTCATCAGTGCCGGTGTCGGCATTACCCCAATGATGGCTATGCTAGAGTCTATTGCTGCGTCAAAACCTGGCGTAAAAACGCAGTTTCTCCACGCGTGTATCGATAGTACCGAGCACAGCTTTGCAAACCGTGTTAATACGCTTACAAACAGCACCCCCAATATTGAAGCAGACATATGGTACGAACAAGGTCCAAGTCAATATCATCAGGGCCGTATTGATTTAACTCCGCTCACATTACCTCTCACTAATGGAGAGTTTTATTTGTGCGGCCCAACCCCCTTTATGGCGGCAATGAAAGCCCAGTTACTGTCACTGGGGGTTGCACAAGCCCGCATTTTATATGAAGTATTTGGGCCACATGAGTCTCTATAAACTATTTAACCTCAACTCTGGATAAGCGAATTTGCCCAATAAAGCTATTTTGCTCACTCTCGGCGTTGCTTTCATTTGTAATAGCCCGCTATTACTGCATAAAAGCGCCTTGATATTGAGCAAAATATCATCATTGGATTGTATGTAAGTTTGTTTTCAAAACATTTTCTATTCCAAAACCCTTATCCAAACCTGAGATTAATTAGTTAATACAAAAAAAGCCGCCTCAATAAACTAAGGCGGCTTTCTACTTTTATTTAATATGCACAATTTTAATTAGAAATAATAGCCAATATTGATATTAAAGCGTCGTTCAAAATCATCACTGTTGCCTGCAATTGATCCACCAACAAATGGTTGGTTTTTCGCATGCACTAAATCGATATACGCAAACACCGCGCCCGCAGATACCGAGGCACCCGTTATATTCATCCACGTATTACTGGTCTCATCGACCTTATCATAAACAATACCAAAATCATTATACAACTTAAGCTCGGTGATCAGACCAATCTTCATTTTAAGATCATACGCAATACCAAAATTAGTAGACGATGCACCCGCGGAAATGGTGTCGTACATTGCATTCGCACCAATGGCGATTTGCTGCACATCACCTAATTGATACTCATATTGTGTATGCTGAAAGTGCAAGTGCCATTGCTTAATTTGGCTCGACACATGCACCGCCCATGCCTGGTAATCACCTTCGCTGGTTATCCCATTGTGCAAGCCGCCATGGAGCATTGAAAATCCAACTTGTGTGTTAGCAAATTGATGATCAAACTGGTAGGCATAGCGCCCAATAAAGGTATTATATTCCGCGAGCTTTTGGTTTGGCGCATCAAATACCCCCTCATTTTTTGAACGAGCACCCATTATGTCGACTGAATACCTGTCTTCTCGGTCTTGCGCCCCACCGTCTATGCCACCGTGATCATCATTTTTAAAAAAACCAAGGTCAAGCCGCCAGTTATCATGCAATTGTCGATTGAACACCAGCCCTAAATCATAATCCTCTTCAAGACCGACAAAATAATTCGGACTCATAAAATAAGAGTGTGAGCCATGTGGCGTGTTACCAAATGGCACTGGTGCTAGTCCAAGTTGAGCTTCCCAGTTTGACGCAAACTCATGATCAATATAGGCATATTTAACAACACGCATATAATCTAAAAAGCGAATCTCAGCATTAATGCCAATGTCTGCCACATCACCAGAGAAATTGAAGCGCACCAAATCAAAATCAATATCACCACCGCGGTTTTCAGCATCGTCATCATAAGAGGTCATACTGTAATTAAACCGTATCGCGCCTCCAACATGAATGCCTTCTGGTGAGCCTTTATTCAAACCAGTTTCTTTGGTTTTGATATTTGACACTTGTTTTTCTAGCTGTTCGATTTGTAGCTTAAGGGAGTCAAGCTCAGATGCTGTAGCATAAACAGAAGATGAACAGAGAAAAGAAGCGCTAATTAGCCGAGCCATATAACGTGTACTGCGTGACATTAAATTGAATTTCCAGAGGGTAGACACAAAAAGGTGCGCAAGGTTAGCTTACAATAGCATTCGGTACAAATAAGCACTTTTTGCATAGTGTCGATGCTTGTAATAGAACTGTTTATGTAAGTTTAAAGGAGATTAAATTTGTGATGATATTGCAGTTATTCTGTAAGTTAGCGTTCATTACAAACACCATCTTTCAGCAATTTCTAAGCTAGAAAATGACGAGAGATCAGCGGTATAAGCAACCACTGTTAATGTACTGTACAGTTGTCGTTAAATGCTGTGGGAGGCCGGAGCGAAAAATATCACATTACTGATTTTTTTCACTTTTAAGTTTAACTGCTCAAACGCTGAACACCGAGCAGTTAAAATCTGAGATATTGACTGTTTACCTGTGAGCCAAGCGAGAAGAAGCAAACTGAATTACCTGTTCATATCGAATAAACATAACTTACCCATTTAGGCGAAGATATGGATTACATAAAGACCACGCGCTTTATCAAGCCATCGATCACTTCATAAGATGCGATAACGCGTATACTGCGGTCAACTACCTTAGGATCTTCACTGCACGACTCAGCCAGTTCATGATCAACCAGTATATTGTTATTTATAATACGGGTGAGCGACACTGCATGTAAACGTTTTAAGCTGGCAAACTTGGGGCCATAGGTAGTTATTAACGTCTCTTTACCTTTAAAGCGCAACCCACCAGGGAATTCATGAATTTCAACATCATCATGATAGGTCGCAGCAAATGCCGCAATATCTCGGTTATTATAAGCTTCAAGTTGACGGTCAACCACTTCTTGGGTCGCTACTTCTATATCTGACATCTGTGTACCGTTATTATTACTCATGGTTTACTCTTAATTTTAATAAGTCGCTTAAGTCTATCATCATCCGAATCCATTACAGGCCCAATTTACACACACTATAAGGGTGAGCTAACGTTAACAATACACGGTCTGCATTATTCTCCAAGCCACACACGTTTAGCCTGCTCTATTATTACTTTGTACTGCTGCTCAGTGATGTTACCACTGGCCAAGTCATCTTCAATAGCCCAAGCGACCTTCGTATAATCGTTTTCTATACTTGCTAAAATATAACCTAACTTTCTTTCGGTTATGTTTCCTTCATGAAACTGAGCCATCGCCCTCTTTTTATTCCATGAGAGACCTTTGGGCAATTGAGGGAGAGAAAAGTCCAGAGTTAATAACCGTGGCTCATCGATTGTGAACCCTTTTGCCAAAGCGTTTTTTGCACACTCATAAAGCATGTAATCAATAGAGTCATCTAAGCCATAAAAATGCCAATCAAACCCAGCGACACATTCACCGACAACCACACCCTTTTCATCACTAATATTAAGCGTTCTTTGCGCACATCCAGATAGAAAAACCATTAAAGCAATAACCGTAATAAATCTGTTCTCCATGAATAAACCATCAATCACTTACTAATAAAACAACAAGATACCATAATGAACAGCATTAACGTACCCATTCAAGCAACAAAATTGATACACCCATTATAATCACGCACTTAATGTACCCATTATAATTACACATTCAATGCGCAAATTATAATCACACATTTAATGTACCCATTACACCAACGATAGTAGTCATTTAACCATTCAAATAAAAATTAAGTATTTGCCCCACCTTTCCTCATCGAAATATTTAACATTACCTTTGATAAGCATTTAACCAACAACACCTAAAATTTTAAAATCATAGCAACTGGCCACCCCCTAGCACGCTGTTTAAATAGCTATTTAAAAACCAGGCACTTCGTAAATTTAGTATTTTCCTATTGTAAAATGGTACTATTCTATTTTTTAACGCACTAACTATGGGAGGGTTAATTATTTAAAATAACAGGGTAGAGAGGCCTATCAAAAAAACCAAATAAAAACATAGCTGATTATACTACTTAGAACCTCCCTCTAAAAAAAAATTATTCAAACAACGTAAATTAAAGATATTCATAAATAACAACGATTGTGAAATAATTTAATTAAATAACAATAACACTCAATAACATACAGTAAATCCATCCCAAAAAATACATTACTGCCAAACTAAAAACCCAATAAAAGCAATGCTTTATGAAGAAAAACAAAACAAAAAAGAAAATCAATTGAAAGCAAGAAGTTGCCAGCTTGAATACTAAAAGTTAACATACTCATGTTGGATTAAAACCGCATTTATGACAAATTCACTATGCAAAGTAAGTCCAATCTTTAATTCAAGGATGTCGAAACTAAAGGTTAAATAGTCAAGGCATTTTATTTAATTATTTAAATGGAAATTAAGCGTGAAAAACAAACTTTATATTTTGCCGTTTGCATTAACATGCGCAACGGCTACCATCCAGGCATCAGCAGCCGAGCAATATGAAAGCTGTAATGCTATTCTCGCCCATAATGCTTTAAATGTTTATGAAAACACAATGTTTTTCAGAACCAAGATAGCGCTAAAGAAATGGGTTTGTAGTTCAGACTTTAGTTCTGATGATCCCGCACGCAATTTAGCGAAAGACGCAGCACGTATTTTCTCTGTGGATGGGCACGTTGGTGGCCTTAATAACTGGAAAAATGAAAATTGCTCAGACGATGACAAATCATATCAAGGCAGCCAAGCAACTCATGCATTGATCCAATCCGCTAGCGCCAGCACAGTATCAGCGTGGTCTCAATGTATGCAAGAAGTCAACGATACACCTCTCACATGTCATGCCGAACAAGCTGGTAATGCACTTGTCGTGAATATCGATGTCAAGTCTCTTAATGGTGACTTAGTAGACGTGACGAATTACACGACTAACCTTACACCTGAATCAGACGAACCTACAATCATCAAGCAAGGCTTAACAAGTATTCGCTACCAAATAAATGACAAAAACACTGACTCATATTTTGAATTAAACGGAAATGATGATAAAGGTCCAGTGTCTTGCTCATATTCACTTCCTTCTAGACCCACAATTGAAAGAGAAGCATGCGAAGTATTTCGAAAGCAATCTTTCATACAAGACAAAATCTCAGCACGCGAATACGAATATATGAAAGAACATGACAAGGTGCCTTTATTTGACTACTTGGATGGTCGTCTTATAGGAATGTTTACCTGCGATGGCTTCATACAATAAGGAAAATAAGATGAAATTAAAGCTAATAGTACTATCAACCGCAGTTACAGTTTTAACCAGCATAGCCGCTCAAGCACAGGTTGTCGGTGTTAATAAAAGATGTGAAACTGACTCTCTGAATGTTTCTCAAGCTACAGGTCGCAATAATTGGGCCAAAGCATGTGGGGTAATTTCACCAAGAACTCATGATTTTTATGTGACTGATGATTATGGTCGACCACGAGCGAGACCTATTTATCCAACCTTTATAAAAGGGTGGGATCATACCCAAGGCTGGATCGCGCCAACCACAGCAAATGCCTCTTGCAATGTACCAGCAGGTTACTTTCCAAATGTGACTTGCCAGGCATCATGTTACACACCAGACCAAAAGCTCTTATTTGCTGAAGGAGAACTGGCAATCTTTGACGCTTTTACTCGAAAAGTAAGTAAGATTGTTACCTTAGATGACGATGCAAGCCTCGATAATATCACTTATACAGTTAGAGATCTTAAAGCATATAGTGAATCCCTCGTCGAGGTTGTACACGATATCTTGGTTGTAAAAACGAAAAGTGGTGGTTCTCTAAAAGTAACGCCTAATCACCCACTGCTCTTATCGACTGGACAAATGAGAAATGCGGAAGACATTCAAATTGGTGACTCACTGATAGCCGAAAGTGGAGAGTTTGACGAAATAACCGCAATTGAAGAAATTGAATTCTTTGGAAAAGTATATAATGTAGAGCCAAATTCAAATGGTGAGCATGAAGTTATTTTAAATGGCCAAATTGTTGTGGCACAAGGCTTTTTGTCTGGTTCCATGTATTATCAGAACACCGGTTTTAACCACGTAAATAAATACCTTCTACGTGATACATTACCTGACGATTTAATTTAGTGTTAATTAGGTAAATCCAGCCTACCTATGATTAATTATAAACCCCGACTTATATCGGGGTTTATTTATCATATGAGCAATTAAAAAAAACCAATAAAACTACCTACCTTCTAAATTCTGAGATAGCCCAAACTAAAAGCACTTTGCACCACACCCACAAACCGACTTGAAAGTATTAAGATCGTTAACAACCAAGAAAAACCTAAAAAGTAAAGTGTTAAATAAAAAAACACAGCCCTCCAAGGGAGGTTGTGAGATCTAAAAAACTACAATTAAAAACAAAAATAAAACAAACCATATCAAAGGGTTTAATTACATTGAAAATCACTCAAGTTTGTAATTCAAGGATTTTACAATTCTAAGTTATTATTACTATTGCTAATTCAATAGATTTGAATGCATCCCCGCCCTCAAGATCAGAAAGAGACTATTAAAAAAACAGAAAACTGAGAAGCAAAAAAAAAAAAAAATAAAATTATTAATTTACAACCTTTCAATTTCCTGAATAAAAAAATCAAAACCAACACAAAAAAAAGAAAAGTAGAAATGAGAAAAAACAAAAAACGCTAAAAAAAACGCTAAAAAAAACAAAATAAGCCTTTTATACATGGAGCTACAAAAAAAACAAAAAAAACCAAACACAAAAATTAAAAAATGCAATTTATAAAAAAACAAAACCCAAAAATCAAATGTAAACAAAAACAAAATAATACAAAAATAAGCCTTTAAAAAACCATATTGCAAAACCAAAACCGCATAGTTAACATCTACTCGTTGGCTTTTATATTTAAACCCTCTATTCGAGCCAACAAGGAAATCAGGAATGTCAGTGTTTTATTAAATAATAAACAATGCATGACATTTGCATTTTAAATTTATAAATGGAAATTTATCGTGAAAAATAAAAGCTATATTTTACCCCTTTTATTATCTTCTGTAGTTGCTTCTATATCAGCACATGCTGCAGATCAATATGAAAGCTGTAATGCCATTCTTGCTGGTGGTGTTTTTGATAACTACGAACAAACCTTAAATTTTGAGTCAAAAATTGCGCTTAAAAAGTGGGTTTGTAGCTCAGAGTACAGCAAGGGCGACGCTGGTGGTAACCTGTCTTTAGATGTTATCGGTATTTTCAGCTTTGGCGGCGGCGGTGGTAACGTTAAAGAATGGAAAAAAGAGCATTGCTCTCAAGATGACCGTTCATATGAAGATAGTAAAGCGTCACATGTGCTAATTCAAAAAGCAAGCGACACTATCGTAAACGCTTGGTCACAGTGTATGCAAAACAAGAACAACAATACACTATCTTGTTATGCTAAAGAAACTCACGACTCATTACTAATGAAGATCGATGTTAAATATGGTAGCGGCAATGTTGTGAACACTGACATTGTTGGTACCAACATGACCGCTGTAAACCGCGTACCTGACGAGTTATGGCCAGGTGAAGCAAACATCAGATATACAATCAACAATAAGAGTCAAGAAGCCTACTTTGACTTAAATGGTAATACTGATTACAAAAATGTTTCTTGTTCATACACGGTACCAAAAAAAGCAACCATTGACGCTGGCGCATGTGAAGTATTCAGACAGCAATCGTTATCACAAGGTAAAATCTCAGCTTATGACTACAACTACCTACGTGATTATGATCTAGTGCCTTTGTTCAGCAGTAATCATGGTGGCTTAATTGGTAACTATTCTTGTTCACTATTCACTAACTAAAAAGGACTTTTATTATGAAACTTAAAATATTAGCCGCTTCGGCAGCACTAGTTTTGGTATCAGATTTTGCTTTTGCACTAGATCCTGTTCGTATTGAGCAGCGCTGTGAAGATGATTCAATTAGCACAGGCGCAGGTGTTGGTCGTAATGACTGGGCTCTTCAATGTAAGCACATTTCTGCGCGTACATATGACTACAACATAAATGATGACTGGGGAAACCGTCGGTCTCGTGTATATTACCCAAGCTTTTATAAACCAGGTAATTTTGACGCTTGGTTCCGTGCTCCAACGGCTAAAGGTAGTGCATGTGGCCTAAATGGATACACCTCGATGATCACATGTCTTTCTTCATGTTATACGCCAGATCAAAAGCTACTATTTGCTGAAGGTGAATTGGCTATTTATGATGCATTTTCTCGTAGTGTTAGCCGCATCGTAACATTGGATGATGATGCAAACCTAGACAATATCTCTTACACAGTTCGCAATATCGACGCGTATAGTGAATCTATAACAGACGTTGTACATCGTATCCTAGAGCTCAAGACAAAAAATGGTGGTTCATTAAAAGTTACACTAAACCACCCACTCATATTGTCAACGGGTCACATGAAAAATGCAGAAGATATTCAAATTGGCGATTCACTAATTGCTGAAAATGGCGAATTCGATGAAATCACATCAATCGAAGAAGTCGAATTCTTTGGCAAGGTTTACAATGTTCGCCCTGATTCAGATGGTGAAGAGGGTGTTATCTTAAACGGCCAAATCGTTGTTGCACAAGGCTTCCTTTCTGGTTCAATGTACTATCAAAATACCGGTGCTAATCATGTTAACAGATTATTGTTACGCGATAGTTTACCAGGTGATTTGATCTAATTGAATTAAAGCAGGCTTCGGCCTGCTTATAAAGGGAGGTTAAATTGAAATCACTTTTTAAGGTGTTAGCAGTTACAGCTGTCGCATTGATAGTTTTTTTGGTCATGGATAATAACCCTGACGAAGATCATCTTGTGACAGCCAATACGTCAAGTTCTACAGTTCTGCATAAGACAGAGTTGTCAATAACGTCTGAGGAGCCTTCTTCCACGCCTAGTGAAGGTATGAATGAAATCGCCGGTAACGTTACAAACTCTCAAATTGACACCACAATTCGTGAAAATAGAGTAGAAGAAAATAAACTTGAATGGAGAAAAGTAACTCCAGAGTTTAAAGAGTTTATGGAGTTATCCAACAAGCCACTGATGAGTATCGCTGACAAAGATAGACTCGCCCAACTAATGTATGAAACAAAATTAGTTGATGCAAGTCGTAAGATTTTACTTAAAGATGTTAATGAGAAAGAGCTAGATCTTGTTCAAGAAAGGCAACGCTTAGACTCAATTGAGTATCTTACGACTCTACTTGTCGGTAAATACAACTCCCCTCTGTTAGATAGTGCAAAGCAACTCGCTCTGGATGCGCTTTATCATGACAATGTAAAACCTGAACAAAACCTTGATTTACGACGTTCACTTGTCGGTGACAAAGTAGAACTGGGTATGGTGTTAGCTGTTTACCACGCAGATGCATGGGAGTCGTACAAAACGAATGCTCCTTACAGTGAGAAACATGCAAAACTGGTTGAATATATAGATCAACTTGCGCTAGTCAAAGCTGACCAACTTAGCAGCAATGCGCTCAAACTTGCACAAAGACTTAAAAAGATTAAGGAAGGATAATGAAAATCAAGATATTTACTTTAATTTCGTTACTCGCACTTTGCTTTAATGCAGATGCAAATATTTCAAGAAAAGACAAGCGTTGCCAACTTGATGACAAACTTACAGCGTCACAAGCAAAAGAGCGAAACGATTGGGCTCGTCAATGTGGGCACATCAGTCGTGGTACATATAATGATTATATGTACAACGCTGACGGTACATATAAAACAACACCAAATTATAATAGCTATCACAAACCATATGACTTCTACAGCTGGTTTAAAGCGCCTACCTATGCAGGTGCAAGCTGTGATTTAGGCGAAAATAACCAGTACACTGAAACACTTACTTGTACTGTACTGAAGGACTCATCTCTACCTAGAGATCAGTTACAGCGTTGTGAAGATTTTAGAATGCAATCATTTATAGCAAATAAGATTTCTGCATATGACTACGAGTATCTAAAAGCAACTAACCAAGTCCCATTATTTTCGACTCGAACAAATCAAATGGTTGGTTATTACAGCTGTGCTGAATATAACTAATATCTTTTATGGTGCAATTTTAATTGCACCTTTTAAAATGGATTTGCAATAATGATCATAACAAGAAAACATGCTGTACTTGCAGTATCAATTTTAGTGGCAAGTAACCTGAGTTATGCAGCAACATTGGAAGAGAGTACACGCATCTGTAATAGCGATGTATTGTATCACGATCATGCTATTGGCAGAAACGCATGGGAAGTATATTGTGGACATATGTCGATGAGGACATACAAGTATTATAAGTACGCCGACGACTCTGGCTCGATTCGCCTTAAAGCTTACTATAATGCTTATTACTATGTTGATGATCCTAATAAAAAATTCATGGCTCCGGTTTCTTCACGAACAGCCCAGTTCAACTGCTCAGTACCCACAAATGTAGAAAGCGTAGTTTGCTCTTCTTTAATACTTAACTTCCCAGGACCTATTATTGACCCAGGCCCAGACCCTGAAAAAGACTTCTGAACACAACAACATTACTGAATATAAAGTCAGGTGCATATAGATAAAGAAGTTGAAACAACAAAAAAGTTAAACATCAAAAACAAACCATAGAAGTTTTTGTAGCTTTCATTTTTATCATATTAAATGGAGTGCAATACTACCCGTTTTTAACATTTATTGAAGTAGCATGTGGATATAAACACAGTTTATAAAGTAGTAAAAACCTAAGACTGAACTCTGCGAGTAACATCGAGTTTATAACCCTCGCTAACACACAAAATACAAGGAATGAATTATGATAAAAATAAGCCGCCTCACTTTGTTGACAGCATCACTGCTTGTTATCAGCAATACAGCATATTCACTACCAGATCCAACCACAATAAAAAAACGATGTGATATTCAAGACCCACTCACGAGTTTTGAAGCATTTGGTAGAAGTGACTGGGCTTTACGATGTAATTATTTGAGCCGTAGAACGCATGATTATTATGTGCATGACGACTATGGCAATCGACGCATCCGTCCTAAGTACCCATCTTTCGCCAATCGTTCAAACTTTTCTGATTGGATGGCAGCTCCAAGAACAAAAATGGCCAGTTGCGAAGCCTTTGGTTATTTACCTGTAATCACGTGTATTGTTAATAGCAATACGCCTTTAGAAACTAACTTACTATTCGCTCCCGGTGAGTTGTCTGTTTATGATGCTTACACACAGCAAGTACAGCAATTAATTGTTATTGACGAACACTCGACTTTAGATAGCCTCCACTATAAAGAAGAAAGCGTTACAATTAACGCCGTAAAAGCCGATGTACAACAATTAGAAATTGTGACGATTCACACTCAACGTGGTAAAACACTTACAGTCACTCAAGATCACCCACTGCTTATTGCTCAGGGCATATTAAAAAACGCTCGAAATTTAAGCAAAAAAGACACTTTAATAGATCAAGATGGCGAGCTTGATAAAATCATTTCCGTAAAAACATCGATGATTACTGCACAGTTGTACAACACCCAAATCAACACCCGCGACCCTAAAAAGGAAAGTGTTAACCAACTTGTTGTCACTCAAGGGTTTCTATCTGGATATTTGGCTGACAACGGGGAACAAGAAATAATACACCGCTTAACACTGCGCGACAATTTGCCCTTTTCACTGACCTATTAATAACTTCAGAGCACAGTGTCGCCGTGCGACACTGTGCTTATTATTTACGGGTAGCCTACGCTCAATGAATTAGCATGCGTATTCAGTTACTTAAAATGAACATGGATAGGGCCCAACTAATTTACCATCATTAAAGAGCTAAAAAGTGACAACCTGCTCCGTTTTTCAAATACTCACAATCTCTTTGTGATAATTTTCCCTTTGAAAATGATTGTACCCTCAAAAGCGACTCTAAAGCACCAGCCTCACAAATCAGTATTGTTGGCATATTGTCATTATTGTATTGGTATTATAATTATTCTCAAATTGGGCTGTATTGTTGGTATCGTCAAGCTTATGAAGTAGCTCTATTTCACCGAGTTCTAAAACGTTAGGTTAGGTACACTATCAATCATAGTTAAATTAATCGCAATCATATCCGTAACGAGGAATTTTTCACTACCAACTTTTATATCAATATCAAGCTTAATGGAGTACATTTTATAACCTTGCAAAGCATAGTGCGCCTGAACACTGCTGTTGTATACACTGTGCCTATGTTGTTTAGGTATTCTAACCTGCTGTTTGTAACAATGCATGGGGCGATTTGCTGTTTATAAAATCACGATCATCATTACGCTGTGTGATTTTCGATTTAAAGTTTTTTGCTGGGTTGTAACTATGCAAAACGCTGCGAATAAAGCCGATAACAGCAGGACTAAGGTGGCGATAACCAACAAAAATTGGGATGGTTTTTAAATTATACCTTTAAACTAATTATCCTGAATTGCGTCACTCAGCTGCTCATATAATTGATGAGCAGCTGAGTGTGTAACACACATGGCCAAGTCACAAAATAGGGCCATGTGCTTTTATTCATTTTTGTTAATCTTGACGCCCTCTAAGCTGTCATTTACAAACCCTAAGTCCCAGAAAACTCCCATCACGATAATGATATTCAGGGACCATGTTGTCTAATTTAAAGTTAGTATACTGTCTTTGTGATATTTTACCTCGCTCAAGCGCATGTAACCTGTGCACTTCACATAATTCATCCCCAAAAGAGTACGAATGCGATATCGTATAACTGCATGAAACATTCTCATTATCTAATGTACCACTGAGTTCAAAATATGTGTCACTAGTGGTATCATCTATTTCAAAGAGAATGGCTTCTCCGCCAGCTTCTAACGCATCAGGAATAGTGTCTAATGCAATTAAATTGGAGGAAAGAATATCAACATTGATTAAACTGCTGCTTCCTTGCTTCAAACCATAATTCAGATATAGCTTACCAAATTCTATGTGGTCTGGCTTTCGTGTATAACATGAGAGCATTTGTTTTTGAGCAATACAATTTGACCAATTGGCCACCGCCTCATCATCTGCATGCTGAAGTAACAAATGTGAAGACTTAGACTTATTACCAATAAACCCTTTGTCTTCTTCAGAACAGTGCGCTATTTTCCAGCGCTCTATATCTTGCACATCACCTTCACTCGAAAGTACCTCGATAACCTGATTAGCTAAGTTTTGATTATCGATATTGGGTTCGCTACAAAACCACTTTTTAAGCGTGATAAGGGAGCTAAAGCTGAGTGTTCCGTTATAAATATTCAGGACATTAGGTGCCAACTGTGCATTACAACTGTCATAATGATTTGATGCCTGCACTGCATTCTTTACTTTAATACTGACTATATCCTTTGCTTCGCCTCCTTGGTTATCACTCACAAGTAGCTCAAATTCAAGTGTTGTGTCAGCATCCAATACCGGTGCTGTAAAAGAAGCGTTAGCTTGATTTTTATCTCGAATTGTCACGCCATAACCGGACTTTTGTGACCATTGATAGCTTGCAATCGTACCATCAGGATCAGTCGCTGAACTGGTCATGTACACTTCAGCACCCGACTCTATTTCAGTAACCGTCGTTATAACGACATTAGGCAATTGATTTTCTACTTGAGCACGTTTTACTTTTACGTTAAAGGTATCCTTTGCTGTCGCGCCTTTATCATCAGTAACAAGCAACTCAAATTCAAGTGTTGTTTCGGCATCTAGCACTGGGGCGGTAAAAGAAGCGTTTGCTTGGTTCTTATCTCGAATTGTCACCGCATAACCGGATTTTTGTGACCATTGATAACTTGCTACCGTACCATCAGAGTCAGTGGCTGAGCTAGTCATGTACACTTCAGCACCAGACTCTATTTCAGTAACCCCCGATATGACAACATTAGGCTGCCTATTCTCTATTTTATTTACTGAGGTATCTTTACTACTGCCGCCACCACAAGCCGATAGCAGCGCTACTAGAGTGACGGTAATAAACGAAAACTGGAATGGCTTTTTTAAATTATACATTTTGAACTAATTATCCTTAATTGCTTCACTCAGCTGTTCACTCAGCTGTTCACTCAGTTGATGAACAATATTAATTCCGCGCTTGAGTGTTTAATAAATATGGCCGTATCACAAAATCAAGCCATATGCTTTTATTCACCTTGGTTAATCTTGATGCCCTCTAAGCTATCATTCACAGAGCCTATACGATCCAAAGCTCCCGTCACGATGATTAAAATCAGGGATCATGTTCCTATATTTAAGTTCAGTGTAATCACGCTGCGATATTTTACCTTGTTCAAGCGCGCTTAGCCTTTGTAGCTCGCACAACTCAGCACCAAACGGATAAGCATTCTTCACCGTATAAGAGCAAGAAACATTCTCATTATCCAATGTACCACTGAGTTCAAAATGTGCGTCATTACTCGCATCATCTTTTTTGAAAAGAATGGCTTTTCCGGCTGATGCTAATGTATCCGGAATCGTACCTATTGCGATTAAATTGGTTGTAACAATATCAACATTGATTAAACGGCTACTTCCATGTTTTAACCCATAGTTCAAATTTAACCCATAAGAATTTGGGGACTCTTGTTCAAGTGTGTAACATGAAAGCATTTGCTCTTGAGTAATACAGTTTGACCAACCTGCTATTGCATCATCATCTGCTACCTCTAGTAATAAGTTTGCCGACATACTGTCGCCGAATCCTTTGTCATGTTCAGTACAATGCGTCGTTTTCCACAATTCAATATCTTGCTCATTGCTTTCGGCTGAAAGTACGCTTATAACTTGCTTCGTCAAATTACTATTATTAATCTCAGACGCACTACAAAACCATTTTTTTAGCGCTGATAATGAAGAGAAATTGAGTGTGTCATTATAAATATTCAGGACATTAGGTGCCAACTGTGCATTACAACTGTCATAATGATTTGATGCCTGCACTGCACTCTTTACTTTAATACTGACTATATCCTTTGCTTCGCCTCCTTGGTTATCACTCACAAGTAGCTCAAATTCAAGTGTTGTGTCAGCATCCAATACCGGTGCTGTAAAAGAAGCGTTAGCTTGATTTTTATCTCGAATTGTCACGCCATAACCGGATTTTTGTGACCATTGATAGCTTGCAATCGTACCATCAGGATCAGTCGCTGAACTGGTCATGTACACTTCAGAACCCGACTCTATTTCAGTAACCGTCGTTATAACGACATTAGGCAATTGATTTTCTACTTCAGCACGTTTTACTTTTACGTTTAAGGTATCCTTTGCTGTCGCGCCTTTATCGTCAGTAACAAGCAACTCAAATTCAAGTGTTGTGTCGGCATCTAGCACTGGGGCGGTAAAAGAAGCATTTGCTTGATTCTTATCTCGAATTGTCACCGCATAACCGGATTTTTGTGACCATTGATAACTTGCTACCGTACCATCAGAGTCAGTAGCTGAGCTAGTCATGTACACTTCAGCACCAGACTCTATTTCAGTAACCCCCGATATGACAACATTAGGCTGCCTATTCTCTATTTTTTTTACTGAGGTATCTGTACTACTGCTGCCACCACAAGCCGATAGCAGCGCTACTAAAGTGACGGTAATAAACGAAAACTGGAATGGCTTTTTTAAATTATACATTTTGAACTAATTATCCTTAATTGCTTCACTCAGCTACTCACATAATAGATGAACAACATTAATACCGTGCTTGAGTGTTTAATAATTGTAGCCACATCACAAAATAGGGCCAAATAGGCAAACAGAACCCAAGCTGACATATTCCTTATCACTAATATTTAAACATAAAGTCAGTCAATTCACTATTTTATTTCTCCTGTTTAAAGGGCGGTAATATAAAATCACCTCCTCAACAAAAATAAAATTATAACATAAAATTTACATAGCCATAAGTGAAAAACTGCCAACATTTATCAATATTTCCTATTTAAAGAACCTGAAAAGGCTTCACCATTTAACACATTGACCATCAACAGTTCAATGTCACGCTATCGCAGCTTTTCACATTAACTGCCCAGTACAATTGGAGCTAATTTAGCGTTTATTCACATAATTGATTTTGAAGGTCACGGCCACCATACTTTTCAATATTTTGTTACTTTGAAATAGCGCTATCACAGCTAGGTATTAACCTTTTCACGTTGAACTCAAGCATAAACATAACGCTATGTGTGCTCACGTGGCAAAGGGACATAAGGACTATTTTGATTTTAACCACGATAGGGGTAAAAAGTTTAATGAATTGACTAAAAATAGGCGCACTTTTAGATCTAAATTTATCTCAATGAGGGCAATGTTAGATTCTTAAAATAACTGATTAGCCGACGCTTGTAACATTATGAATTGGGGAAAAACTCAAGTACCAAAGCCGGTTACAATTACTTGTATAAATATTAACTCACTTAACCAATAGAGTCATAAAACTGCTGGATTATCTATCGCCAAAACTCTACGCTATATTTGAATATTAAAGTAGGGAACTTAACACTTTTAAGCTCCAAACAGTCATATTGTAATTTATTGACTTTTTTGGCTTAAACTCAGTTAGTCGCCTACTCTAGTACTTAAACTTTGCTGATTTGACATTCCTAAACTAGATAGTAACTACACACTAACCCCCTCAGATTGCAGAGTCGTTACTTTTGCTTGTCTTCTTTGCCAAAATGGGGCTTGTTGCCAACGACCTTCTTGCTGATAAAACTGCTGTCTGAGCGTTAGGTAGTGGTCAAATTGGTTATTTAAATCTATTTGAAATTGATTAATAAGTTGTTCTTGATTACTATCAGCATCTGTTAAATTAGCAGCAATCAAATTGGCAGCATGAGAGCCCGAAGATAAAGCAAAGCCAATACCCATAGATGAAATTGGATCAAAAGCACATGCAGCGTCACCAATGGCTAAAAAGTTAGGTAAGCTTTCAAATGCATTGCTCTGGCTGTAAGCCTGTCGTACCCATGGGTGTGGCGTGGTTACTTTTGTCTCTTTTACTAACTTTTTTATATGCTTGGTTTGAGCCAAGAGCGTATTAAAATGAGTTTGCTGATTCAATCTGAGATTGGAAATGATATCTGCATCGGAGAAAAAGCAAATACTATATTGATTGTTTGGCAATAGAGCGCCATACCACCAGCCATGCTCGGTACTTTCAATCAAATACTCCTGCTTTTTTTGTTCGTTACTGGTACATTCAAAGAACCGCCCAACAGCCATTAAATCATCCACTTTCTTGCCCGTAAGCCCGAGTTGACGGCTGATATTAGCGTTACGTCCACTCGCATCAACAATAAAACGAGCGCGTAGGGTAAACGCTCCGTGCACTGGATGAGATAGTTTCAACTGCCAACGGCCATCTTCCCATTGATTGATTTGCTGGCAATGAGTTCGAGGCATTACCCTGCCACCGCGCTCGGCGATGTTTTCCAGCAAATGTAAATCAAACTGCTCCCTGTTTAATTGAAAGGTAGATTGTTGTGCAGTAAACACTGAATTGCGCATCCCAGGTAAATCCGATCCCCAATAAGAAGTACTATCAAAGGTAGGAATGAAACAGTCAGGACCAAAGTTTTCTGGTTTAATTTTTAAATAATCGATAAAGTCAAAAATACTTTCAGTGACATGCTCACCAATACGCTCTCGATTGAGATCAGATTGTTCAATCAGGGTAATATCCAAATTAGTATGATTGAGCAGGCTCAAAGCGGCGCAGGCCCCGGCTGGGCCTGCGCCAAATATGGCCACATCAGTATCAATTATTGATGAAACCATCGTTTACTATCTCCTAACTCGGCGGCCAGAACGCGGTGCTTGCGAATGGTTATACGCTACTTGGATAGGTTTAAAGGCTCTAGCCTCTAGCGCCTCGACCATTAATTTAGCGCGTTTTCCCCGAGCTTTAACCGTTGGGCAACACTTTGACTCAATATAAAAGACAGGAATACTAGTGCCATCATCTTCTGGGTTACCAGTAATTTGGCCCGTAGATATTTCCTTATACGAAAACAAAGCGTGATTGCGTTCCGTTTCAGTGAAATAAGGGTAATCGGGATCTTGAGCATTTTTATCTCGAATAAACGCTAAAGCTGACCAATGTTCCACCATTTGAACAAAGCTGTTGATCCCCCTTTGATAATTGACCTGCTCTCCTGCAGGTAAATGGGATTCTGCTTGCCCAATCTCCGTTGTTTCACCTGTCAGCACATCCCAAGGACTTTGAGGTGGCCACCAGTACGAATAATAAGTCGGTGGTAAAGGTTGATCACTGATTTTATTTTTTGCTGGATTAGTGAAGTTTATATTTTGAATCGTACACTGAAAAAAATCAGCTTGCCACGGACACGCCATACGTTTGGTTAAATCACCCGGCTCACACCCACCCCCTTCACATTCATCACGAGAAGGTGATAAACCCGTTTTGCTGTAACCATTTTTACCTTTTTGGTCACTGATTATATAAGGTGATGTATAAACCTTCGGGTTTTGAAGACTCCAAGTAACCTCAATACCTGGACACATTGGCAACCCAACACAGTTACCAACACTTCCCTGATCAAGCGGATCAACTGGGTGAGGTTTAGCGTTTTCCGTTGCTTCAAAACAGCCTCTAGCCCATTGACCTAGCAAAAATTGCTGGGTTTGACTCAGCGCATCAAACTTTTCAATAGTTTGATTACTCACCGAGTTACTGCCAGAATTCAACGGCATCATTGGGAAGTCATTTTTAAATAATACCTGCTGAGGTTGATTAGGCGACAGGTTAGACTTATCGTCAGGCTCTCTGAAATAAGAAAAATAGTTTTCACGATTAGCCCGGTTTTCTTCACTATTATCTGTATAATCAAATGAATCGGCACTAAATGCGGCCATAGACTGAACGTTAGCAACCCATTGATAACGGCTAAAGCGCTTTACGATAGGTAAAATATCTCGCTGGTAGTTAGCAATATAAGTATCGTTATAAACCCCATGAAGACACATATCAGGTATTAGATCAAAATCTCTTACTGCCACATCAAACATACTATCACTCAGGTTTGAAATATTGACAATTTCCGGAGCAAAGTCCGGCGAGCCAACCACAACCCAAGCTTGTAATGAAATTGGTTCGCTACCATCTTCAAATTCAACCGTACAATAAACCGGCCCATCGGCAATGTCATCATGCCAAGTATCGGAACCACCATAACTCACCAAAGGTTTATCACCACCAGCATGGCCATAGCCACCAAGCACAATCAAGCGACCCTCATTGTCCGTTTTTAGATCTCCTAGTGTTAATACAGCAGTACCATATTCGACATCAGAGTTAGGGTAAGATACGGGGTAATCAGCAGGTACTGGCGCTGTACCTTGATCGAAACCTACTGAGCAACTTGCGCCGCTGATCTCGCGCGGACCCGGATCAACAATCAGTTTTTGCCGCGCTTCAATGCATGTTTTATCTGCATTTCGTAATGGTGTTTCACGATTAACGTAGCTATTGTTTTTGCCATATAATAAGTTACCTTCAAGCTCACTATATTGATACCAAGCAGCTTTTTTATTGGCCAGATGTACATTCCAATTGATAGCTTTAACATTGGGCGTGTTAAGTGTTAATTCAGTGCCATCTTCCTGGTACAGCTTAAAAACTTGACCCTGGCGTTTAATTTGACCTTTTTCATCTTTAAATTCGACGATAGGCCCAAGCTTATTACCGTTAGCATCTGCTTCATAAGGAAGTTGGCCAATCTTCTCAGGTGAAAGACAAAAAGACTCAGGGCTATTGCCTAAGCGAGATACCCCAACTGAGGGATGTATTGTAAGTTCCATAAAATTAATGCCTTATTTGTGGTTGCAGTCAGATTCATATTTTTGTCATGCACATAACAACCAAAGTGAAAAAAATTAACTTCTATTTAGCAATAAATCTAACACTGTGAATTTTTAAATAACATTACAATGCATTACATTGATAACTTCATTTAACTCCCACCTAAATTGCGCCAGCTTAAACTGAACAAGCTTGAAAGGTCGTTGCGTTACATAAATAGCTTTACAGCGATAGAAGAAAAATTGAGGAAAGGCAGAGTTCAATCTGCCACAAAATGGTTTCTCAATAACCAACACTCAGCTCAATAAGCAAACTACTCTGAGTGTTGATAAAGTCCAATTTCCGTTATATACCTTCAACCATTAATCGTGTATCAGGTAAATTAGCCAAATGTACAATTGGTGCATTAGGATCAGCTATTCGACTTACCGCGTTCAGTGCAGCAGCAATCGCTCCCTCTTGCCAGCCAGGTAACGACGACAATTGATCGCCAACAACAAAGAAACAAGGATCTGTTTTTGAACCATCTGAATTGTGCACTGCAGAGCCTTGCGAAATGCTATTAAACTGTTTGGTTGCATACTTTGCATCGCCGACCGCTTGCCAGTAGGCCCAGCCACCTTTGATATACGGCATGTTTTGCCAAGCAACTGTCACTCCTTCACTTAACCCAGAGGCAAAAGGTTTGCTAAATTTACTGGCATCTATCCTTGCCTTATCTAATCGCTGTACAACCGATAACTTTCCCCAATCATGGGCGACTTTGTCAAAATTATAGGCTCCAGTTAACACGCCTTTTTTATCTTGGTAGGCGCTGGATGGGTACCAGATTTGCTGAATCTCACTGTCTGTCCATGAAATGCCACCGAATATGGGTACTACCCCAATTTCTGATGTTGGTACGCCATTTTTTACATCTTTTGATTGTTTACTATGGGCGTTATCAATCAAACTCCCCTGCCACAATACACGCTCAGCTTGCCAGCCAACCTTTGATGTACAGGCTAAAAAGCGAGAGATATAACCATCTTTTCTTGCTTTATATCCGGGTGCCTTTTCTGGTGAAAATTGTGCCGTATAAACTGCATGTAATGCCGTTTTAAACTCAGGTTCAAAGCCCCTATTTTCAGCAGTATTTTGTAGGTTTTCTGACAAGATTTGACTTAAAAATGGCATTGCTAAGTTACTAATGCAATAGTCAGCTCGATATTCTGTGAGTTGATCTGAGCCCATTGTTTGCACCAATACAATAAATTGCTTTGTTTGCTCATCCCAGTTGATATGTTTCACTGGGCTATTCAATAAAATATCCCCACCTAATGATGCAACTTGCTGTGCAAAAGCATGTTGCACTTTGTCCATGCCACCCACGGGCTGAAATAACGTAGGCTGCCACAAGAAATCAGTTGGCTGAAAAAACTTCGTATTTTGCCAAAATTTAGACTCTAATAAGCTTTCAAAGCTCAATGCCTCAGCAATTACGCCCGCCGTGACACCGGGCAATTCAGTGTAACCCGCACGAGTCACCCCATTCTCAAAACCTTCGTCTCCAGAGCTGACGTGGTATTTACCATTAAGATCTAGCTCACCAAAGCTGGTCATTAAACTCTTTAAGTCATCAACTCGTTCTGTGAGCTTTTCTCCCTCAATATTCAAGTTTTGTAATAATGACTCTGCTTGGTCGTACACCATCTGTGCTAACCAGCCTCTCGTATTATGATCTAAGCGCCGGTAAACAACAGGTAGACCGTTAAATGCATCATGTTTTTGTACCAAGTTTGAACCACTATTCATTACATAAACTTCTATATCTACAGAAAATTGCTTTAAGTAAGACAGTAATCTTTTGTGGCTGCTAGGTATCCTGCCAGGTCCGGCATTTAAGTAAGGCTCACTATCGCCCTGAGGGCGCTGAAAGCGCACTATTTGCGGCTTACTCGGGCTTGAATTAAATAATTCACTATCGCGATCTTCTGTGAGCGTATCACCTGTACGTAAACTCAAGCAACGCCCACCCGTTCGGTTTTGAGCCTCAAGTACAGTGACTTTTACGCGCTTGTCTGCGGGTGAACTTTGTTGTTGATTTAAAATTTCATAAGCCGTTGTTAATCCACCCACCCCAGATCCAATAACGATAACTTTTTTACCATCTAGCTGCCCATGCTTTAGATTCTTCAACGACCCATCAGTCACTGCATTTTGCTGTTGCGTTGCATTAGCTAACGCTGCAAATGCACTTGCTTGTGGGTTATCTTGTAAAAGTTCAGCTCTGCTTTTGTATTGAGACACGAAGCGCTCTCCTTGTATTGTTATCAAAAAATTACGTGTGTATTTGTTTAAAAGTACACACGTAAATATGAATTGAACTAACAAAAAGTGCTATTACAGCCCATTACAAGGATTGAGATAATAGTGATAAAAGGGCTCAAGTTTGAGCAAAAAAATACGGTTACGCTGCACAATCATAAAATCAATACAAGCACTAAGGTATAGCAATAAGATGGTAGTAAGTTAGGGGCATCCGGCATGATTAGGAATATAGAATTATGACTATTATTGCCGATAAAAATACAAATATGCCCTCAAAGCCACCGTTAAGCGGTTGGATAATATAAAACCCTAAAGCTCTTAAAATTCCAAATTGACAACATAATTACATACTAGATCATGCAGCTGTATCATCGATACCTTCAAGCGGATCAAGTAAAGCATTTTCTTTATTTGTCGCCTGTTAACTGTCTTATTTGATTTAATGTTCCCGCCAATTTATGTAATCTTACTGGGTTTAATTTTTTAGGGGACATTTCATAATGTTACGAATTCTGATATCTGCGAGTTTAACACTGGCAGTAAACGTGGGTGTATCTGCTCAAGAAGTGATGACACCAGAAAAACTTTGGCAAGTAAAACGTGTAACCGCATTAGGCTTAAATAAAGAGAAAACCCATGTTATTTACAGTGTAACCACGCCAAGCGTGGCAAATAATGATTTTGCCAGCAAAGTATATCAAGTACCTGTTACAGGGGGTAACTCTCAGCTTCTAGATGCCTATCAAGGTCTTTTACAAGATAGCAATGTTTCACCCGATGGTAGTAAAAAACTATTTCATGATAAGGTCAATATTGAGTCTGTTTTAGCAACTCATAGGCATAAAGACCTATCTCAAGCAAATGCTTATGTATTTGACGATTTAAACTACCGCCATTGGGATACATGGAATGATGGCGGCGTTAAACATGTATTTTATCAAGATCTAAAAACAGAACAAAAAGTCGATATCATGCAGGGCCAACCCTATTCTAGCCCTACATCACCTTTTGGTGGGTCTAGCGATTACATCTGGGGCCCTAAGGGTGACAACATTTACTACGTCAGTAAAAAGAAAACTGGGACTAAGTATGCCACCAGTACCAACACAGACCTATATCGCTATAACCTTGCGAGCAAAAAAACAACAAACATTACTGAAAATAATCTCGGATATGACAAAAGCCCTGCGTTTTCATCTAAAGGCCATTTAGCATGGTTACAAATGGACAAACCTGGTTACGAAGCGGACAAGAATGACATTGTTGTCCGGATCAAAAACAAAGAAGTAAATTTGACCGCCCACTGGGATGGGACAGTAAACAGCTTTAAGTGGAGCCAAGATGGTAAGCTAATTTACTTTATCGCTCCTACTGATGGTACAGTTCAATTATTCCAAGTTTCAGTAAGCACAAAATCTAAACCAAAGATAAAACAACTCACTAATGGGCAGTTTGATGTAAATGGGATCGTTGCCACGCTAGACAAGCAGGTGCTGGTAACACGTAGCAGCATGAATCGTGCGTCAGAGATTTTCCGCTTTGATCTTCGTAAGGAAACTCTTCTCCCCCTGACGACAGTAAATAAAACACTTTATGCTGACCTTGACTTGCCAACGGTTAAAAAACGTATGGTAACGACAAAGGACGGCCAAGAAATGCTGACGTGGGTTATCTATCCACCTAATTTTGATGAAAATAAAAAGTACCCGACATTACTATACCTACAAGGTGGGCCTCAATCTGCCTTGTCACAATTTTACTCGTTTCGTTGGAATTTCCAAGTGATGGCATCACAGGGTTATATTGTCGTAGCGCCAAACCGTAGAGGGATGCCTGGTCATGGCGTTAAATGGAATGAAGATATTACCCAAGACTGGGGTGGTAAACCAATGCAAGATTATCTTGATGCCATTGATGACGTGGCTAAAGCGCCCTACGTAGACAAAAAGCGAATTGGTGCAATCGGTGCAAGTTTTGGGGGTTACTCGGCATTTTATTTAGCAGGCAACCATGATGGACGTTTTAAAACATTCATTTCACATTGCGGGATCTTCGACCTACGCAGCATGTATGGCACCACCGAGGAGCTCTTTTTTGTGAATCATGAGTTTGGTGGTCCATATTGGGCGCAAAATGATGCATCAATAAGCCAAACGTATAATGAGTTCAACCCAGTTAACTATGTAGATAAATGGGACGCGCCTATGTTTGTTATTCATGGTGGTAAAGACTATCGTGTGCCACTAGGCCAAGGTATTCAAGCATTCCAAGCTGCCAAACTACGTGGCTTAGAAAGCCGTTTTCTATACTTCCCTGAAGAAAACCACTGGGTACTAACACCGCAAAATGGCATTGTATGGCAACGTGAGTTCTTTAAATGGCTAGAAGATACCCTGTAAACTGCGTATTAGCTGACTTATTTTAAAAGTCTAAATGCCTGTCATAACTTTATGTTCAGGCATTTTTATTATCACCCTCGTGTACATTACCCGCTAATCAAATTCACAAATGCGCTTAAGTACTACCACGGAGTAATAAATCAATCGTTACTGAGTACTTAATAAAAATTATCAAGTAAATTTGCTAACTTATCTCTGCCACGCTCTAACCAACGGCGCTCAATCTAACTTTTACATTAGTTTACATGCACTTTTCCCCTTAACTGATACATTAAATACAACTTAAGCAATGCATAAGCTGTGAAATAATTAAGCAGATAACCCCTCACAAAGTTAACTGTATTAATGGTTGGGTTATAGCGGCAGTAATAACAAGAAGGAAGAAGCCTAGCTTATATTTCACACCACATACATTGTCACTTATTTACAAAAATGACTCACTTTGATGTGGGCTGAACAGCCCTACTGATGAAAGTATAAGGATAAGAAATGAAAAAAATTAAGTCAGCAATCTGTATGTTAATCGCCTCTATATCGATAGTAGGTAATGCAAATGAAAATGTATCGGTAACTGATTTTAAAGGGCCGTGGTTTGGGCAAAAAACGCCCGGTATGATGGCTGAGCGTTTTGCACCTGATACAGTCTCAATTGAAGGACGCTATGAGTTTGGTATTTCCTTTTCACCCGACCTAACAGAAATGTACTTTACAACGTTAGACATTATCGAAGGCGTGGATAGCAACCCACAAATTTACTATTCAAAAGTAAAAAACGGGCAATGGACACAGCCTGTACAGGCTAATTTTACCAAAGGTAAAATGTCATATGAGCTAGTGCCATATGCCAGCTTAAATGACAATAGGGTTTACTTTACAGGCCGTAAACCAGGCTCTAAAGACTCAGGTGTATGGTACGTTACACGCACTGAAAATGGATTTAGTGACGCTAAACGGTATGCACTCCCATTTAACAATGGTCGATTGTCTGATATGAATCAAGCACGAGATGGCGACCTTATTTTTACCAATATGTCTGAGCGTAAAATGTACTCAGCCAAAAATGAAAATGGTAAGTTTCAAGTACCAAAGCCAATAGACATAGAGTTTGGGATCCATGGTTTTATGTCACCTAATGAAGATTATTTATTGGTAAATGCGCGCAACATAGATGAAAAAGACAGAAAAGACCACGACATATTCGTGTATTTTAAGGAGGATGATGGCTCATGGTCAAAACCAATCAACCTTGGACCTACCGTAAACACTCAACACATAGAAAGCGTACCTAGAATTTCACCAGATGGACAATTTTTGTTCTTCGCTCGTTACAATGAGCCTAGTGAGGTGTCGAATATATATTGGGTTAGTACACAAGTGATCAGTCAACTAAAGCAGGAGCACTTCAACAACTAACCGTTTTTGACCGCAGTGAAAATAAAAAGATTACGATTGCCGTATTATTATGTCGCTGCACAAAAAACAGAATTAGAGCTGTCGATACACGGTACGATTTCACCGCACCATGTATCAATCGCTCTGTTCTATGCACTAAAAAGTAAAGTTTTTAGCTTGTATAAAAATCAGTGCGTGAGCATTATTTTACAGTATGACGAATTTAGGTAATTTCACCTGCCGTCAAAAGCTGCCCCAACCTCTTTCTACGGTCATAGAGTACATTTTCACATGGCCCTGATAAGTTTACTTTAAGTCATTGTATTGTAATATAAATCAAGTAGATTCTGACTCTCTACATGAGTACAAATTTTTTGCTGTGGCCGATCATTCCATTCATCAATAGGAAATACTCTGTCGCTTTCTTTAAACAATGTGTGCCCTGCTGCTACACCTTCGGTAACCACTCTAATATTCCCTTTTCGAGTTGTAAATAACTCAGGTGCAATAGCATAAATAATGGCTGATGAGTCATGTACATAAAACCCATCCAAGCCTAAATCAGCATGATAAAACTTGGCGTAAAACTCAGATATGTCATAAATAAACGCCCCATATTTGGATGACTTAGATTTAAGATCATTTATATATGCGGTACTTATAATAGATTGCTGAGTTACATCCAACCCGACCATAGTGACTGGCCAATTAGCCGACACAACGATATCTGCAGCATGTGGATCACCATAAACATTTGCTTCAGCAAAGGGGGTCAAGTTGCCGGTATGTCCATTGAAGCCAAATGCTCCTCCCATAATAATCACTTCTTTTACTAATGATGCGATCTCTGGAGCCTTACTTAAAGCTAAAGCTAAATTTGTTAAACGGCCAATCGCAATCAGCGTAATTTCGTGCGGGTGAGCTTTAACAGTATTTATAATGTAATCATGCGCAAGTTGATTTATCACTTGGCTAGTTTGTTCACTAGGAATAGTTATATTGCCTAACCCATTATTTCCGTGTACCACCGTCGCGGGAGGCGACGCAGTTAGAACTAATGGAATATCAACTCCTTGCGCTACGGTTGCTTGTAAAGCGAACTTATCTTTTAAGTAAAGTGCATTACGTGTACTGTTTTCAATCGACGCATTACCAAACGTGGTTGTGATACCAACTAAATCAATTTTGTTACTGGCGTGAGCGAGTAAAATGGCCATAGCATCATCAATACCAGGATCTGTATCTATTATGATTTTTTTCATGCCACTCACTCCATCTCTCATATTTGTTAATTTATTCAATTCAGATACGCACTATAATACGCAACAGTTGAATGAATTACATTAAAAATTAAAACGTTCCAAAAATCAGTTATGATGTTCAAACTTAAGTAAATAGCATTACTGATAAAAACTAGCCCAAGGGCTTGTATCAATGATATAAAGCGAGTTTATGGATTTAACTCACTATAAAAACGTGATTTCGCTGATTTATGCATTTTCAAGTCGCCTACAGCGCTGCTATGTGGTAAAAAGCCTGCATAATTTATTACATAGTCCGAGCTCCTTTTGCAGTCAACTGATGAGTTATTTGATCGTATCGCCCATGACCTACGCGTGTCTGGATTAAGTATTCAAACCATTGATAAAAACGCACCTGCGCTGCAAGCGTTAACTCAGCGTTTAGCGTTATTTTCAGACGGTGATTTTTCAGCCGCGGGCATTGGAAGGCAAACTGAACATGCCCAAAATAGCGAGATCCGCCGTGATAAAATTCACTGGCTTGATTGCAGTGATCCGCTTGAAGAGACCTTTTTAAGCTATATGGATGGACTAAAAAACCATTTGAATAGTCGCCTTTTTATGGGCTTGTTCAGCTATGAATGCCATTTCGCGCACTACGAACCTGGTGCATTTTACAAAAAGCACCTTGACGCCTTTAAAGGCAAAACCAATCGAGTCCTTTCAACCGTGTTATATTTAAATCAAGATTGGCAAACCGAATTTGGTGGTGAACTTGCGCTATATGATGCACAGGATCATGAACTACTTGTACAAAAGGTAACGCCCCACTTTGGTACACTGGTAACATTTTTAAGTGATAAATTTCCACATGAAGTTCTCCCTGCAACACAGCCTCGTTATTCCATTGCTGGGTGGTTTAGAGTGAACAGCTCTGTCAATGGGCAGGTTGACCCACCTAGATAGGTGCGGCAGCACAGCTTAGTGATGCGAACATCACTAAGCTGTTTCGTTTGGTATAAATAGCGGTATAAATATTTTTACAATTACTCCGCCTTCATCATGGTTATGCAAACTGAGCTGGCCGTTGTGCGCTTCAACAATTTCTCGACAAAGCGCGAGCCCTAACCCACTTCCTGTCGACTTAGTAGAATAAAATGGGATCAAGGCATTGGCCATTACCGTTTCACTCATACCTTTACCATTATCTTGCACCGTAAAGGTTACACCTTGCTCACTTTGCGTAATATTTACGTTAACTCCATCAGGCTCACATCCCGATTCATGAGCATTTTTTAATAAATTAATGAACAGCTGCTCCAATTGCACTTGATCGGCAAAAAATGGCGTTTCAGGTAATACATCAGGCCGATTAAACTGCCATTGCTGCTGCAAGCCATCAAGTAAGGACCCCCAATAAATTTGGCTATATTTGGGCTGTGGTAACTTGGCAAACTTGCCATACCCTTGCACAAACTCGCTTAAGTGGTGAATACGCTCTTCAATAGTAGAATAAACCCGTTCAAGGCGATTATCATCAATGTGATTGGTTAACAGTTTTGCACTGTGTAACATTGATGACATAGGGCCTAAGGAATTATTCAATTCGTGGCTGATGATCCGTATCACTTTTTTCCATACGGCCACTTCTTGGCGACTCAACTCTCGTGTTAACTGTTTGAACAAATAAAGATTATGATTTTGGTTGTTCAATAAAAACTGCCCAGTGGCTAAATGCCATGTTTGGGTTTCATCTTTGTCTATGTTGAGGCTAAATAACCCTTCTCGCCCTGCACGCAGTGCTTTAAAAAAGTCCGGTGCAGCATCTTGCATCAGGGCATCAACGCGCATGCCTTCAAGTGGCGTATTACTATTACAAAGCGCTCTGGCACTGTAATTACTGAATACCACAATATCATTGCTATCAACCAAAAGGAGCGCTTGAGGCGAGCTCTGCAAAACTTTATCTAGCATCAACTCACGTTGGTATATCCATTGTTTTTCTTGGCGTAATTGCTGTGCGGTTTCATTATATAAAGTACACAAGCGGCCCAGTTCATCCTCACCTGAATACGCTAAGGTATGCGAAAATTCCCCATCTTTAAAATTAAGCAGCCCCACTTCCAGCGCAAAAACAGGCTTCATTAACACCGAAAAAAAACAACGACAAAGTATGTTAGTCAATAGCAATGCCGCCATGCTCACTGTGACTATCATTTGCCAAGAGGCCAATTGCCACACTAAAAAAGGCACAATGACACACAATACCGCAAAACTCGCCGCACCAATAAAGCGCCCTTTTAATGTCACCCCTTTACATCGCGAAAACCAGTTCATCAGTAATCAATCTCAAACTTTTGTAAACGCCGATATAGCGCTTGTCGCGTTAAACCAAACTGGCGAGCTACTTTAGCAATAACCCCTTGATGCAGATGCATCGCAGCTTCAATATCTTGTTTGCTCGGCTCAACTTTGTGTGCCGTTGTTTGGCTTGCTATTTTAGTCGCCTGCTCAACGAGCCCAAAATCTTGTATTTCTAACACGCCAGAAGGCTTAAGCACACTCACACGTTTACAAGCATTTTCAAGCTCCCTGACGTTACCAGGCCAGCTATGTGCCGTGAGCGCTTGCTCTGCGACATAACTAAGTTCACGATCAGGTAAAAAATGACGAATAAGTGGAATAATATCATCTTGTCTCGCTTGCAAAGGTGGCAAGTTAAGCTCGATAACATTCAAACGGTAATACAAATCTTCTCTAAAACGTCCTGCTTGAATATCGTGTTGTAAGTTTGCGTTGGTTGCCGATATCACCCGTACCGATACTTTCTGAGTGTGGGTTGAGCCTAAGCGTTCAAACTCGCCTGTTTGCAAAACCCTGAGTAATTTCATTTGCCCCGATAATGGCAAATTACCAATTTCATCTAAAAACAAAGTACCGCCATCAGCCGCTTCAAATCGACCTATGCGTTTTTTATTAGCACCAGTATAAGCGCCCGCTTCAGCACCAAATAATTCAGCTTCAATCAGCTCTTGGGGTAAAGCACCAGCATTAACTTTAATAAACGGCGCATCGCAGACTGCTGAATTAGCTTGAATAATCTCAGCAATACGTTCTTTCCCGCTCCCGTTGGGGCCGGTGATCAACACCGACACATCCGATTTTGCCAACTGCAACGACATATCGACAACTCGCTCCATCGCTGTGCTCGCATACACCAGCCCCACCAAGTTTGCATGTTGCTTAGGCTGCATACGCTCTTGCTGCTGCCTTTGATGGGTTTGATTTTGTGCATTGGCTTTACCAAGTGCCACAAGGTTGGTGATACTGGTCAGGAGTTTGGTGTCATCCCAAGGTTTCGCAATATAATCTGCGGCACCTAATTTAACGAGCTCTATCGCGGTTTCTAATTCAGTCCACGCGGTCATTAAAATGATCGGTAGTGTTGGGTTTAATGCTCTTAAGGCGGTAAAAAGTGCCACCCCTTCTTCGCCTGATGTGGTGTCGGCGGTAAAATTCATGTCTTGCATAACGAGCGCCACCTTTTGATAGCGTACAATTTGCTCCGCATCAAACGGTGAAAGTGCTGTAACCACCTCATACCCGTGAATTTCGAGTAATAACGATAACGCATCAAGCACCGCTTGGTTATCGTCCACAATCAGTATTTTATCCATCTTATTCTTCTTATATGTTACACCGCTTACACCGCTTACGCAGTGTAACATGTTGTAATAAAACGCTAAACATATAAAATGAAAGGATAATTATATACTTCTAGTCGCGATACTCGGAGATATATCAGCTGCTCGTTTAGCAGGACCAACGACTGCAAGTAAACTCATTACAATAACCAATAAGCTCGTTATCACTATGTATGAAGCAGACAACGCAGGCACTGAATATAATGCCATCAGTTTATTACCCATCCATATCGCCCCCAAGCTCCCAACCACCACTCCAACCGAGCATATCAGTGCATTTTCCACTAAAAAGTAGCGTATGATCGCAGATTTTCTTGCGCCAAGCGCCCTACGTGTTCCAATTTGTTTTAAGCGTTTGTTGATATTGAACAAGGTCAAACCAAAAATACCGAGCGCCGTGATCATAACCAAAATAACGATAAGTACCATTAACATACGCACCATCAGGGTGTCTTCCGCAACATACTTTGCTTTTAGTTCGTCTAACCCTCTTATCGAATTAATCACCCTATGCGGGTATTCTGCTAACAATACATCTTCGATTTTGCGCATGACGGTGGCTCTTTCATTAGGCTCTGTTCTTATTAAGAACTTTTGAAAAGGGCGTGGTCTAACATGTGGAAATATTAAAGAGCGATCTTTACGCTTGTCATTTAACCAAGGCCCTTTCATCAGCTTTATTATCCCTATGATTTTTACAGGGTCATTCTCGCGGTAAATTGTTTGCCCAAGCCCATTACCTTCAGGAAAAAACTCATCATGCATGGCTTGTGTGATCAAAGCCACTTTCGCAATTGCAGCACCATCATTAGATACAATGACCTCAGATTCTTCAAAATTTCGCCCAGCGACAAGCTCTACGCCTAAGGTATTCAACACATGGTTGTCAGCTAAAAAGTAAGCGGCACTAACCGACTGTGATACTTGGTTTTGTGGCAATAACGTGTAAGTGCCTCCAGAGCCACCGCCTGACAGTGGCACCGCATTTATATTCACGGCATCAATAACACCAGGTATATTCCTTATTAACGCTTCATCTATTTCAACCTGTTTAGCAAAATCAACCCCAGTCCCATACGTCATCATCTCTAGCTGAAAAAGTGCCCGCTCTGGTAGGCCTGTTTCCTGTTCTAAATATTCAATACGGTCTTTAATAATAAACGCCGCATTGCTCACAATGGCAGTCGTAATAGCAATTTGCAGTAAGAGTAAAATGGCACCCGACTTCGCGCGTAATAAAGCATTTAAAATAGGTTTAAATTCAAACATAACAACTCCTTATTGGCTTTTCAGGTGGGTGGCTGGTGTAGTTCTACACACTAACCAAGCAGGATATAGCCCCGCTAAAATACACACGCTTACCGCAATAACCGGTGCGGCAAGCAGCATGGTTAAATCCATATCAGCAATCGCCATGTATGCGCTATTACTGGTACGCATACCCCATAAGCCTACTTGTGCAATTAAAATACCGAATAACCCACCAATCATTCCCAATAACCCAACTTCAACCAAGTGCTGAATAAATACCTGAGTTTTACTTGCACCAAGTGCACGCCTAACGCCAACCTCAGGTGCACGTCGTAAAAACTTTGCCAGTAATAGCCCTAAAATATTTGCTAAACATACTGCTAAAAACATGAAACTCAGCATCACTAATATTTTATTATCTTCATTCACGACTTCGCGATACACCATCATTTCATTCACATCTCGTAATGCATACTTCAGCTCTTTTCGTGCAAACCGCCCTATTTTTTGCTGCTCTGCCATATACGACATTAAGAAACTCGCATATGCCTCATTATCTTGTTGAGTAGGAAGCTCCACCCAGTACTGTACCCAAAAAACCTCTGAATTAAGTAAATCTTGATAGTTCCGATTACTTTGCGCTTTCCAGCTATTATGATTGCCCCAAGATTCAATTTCATTCGGTGCAACCAAACTAAAAGGGAGAAATACCTGTTCAGGTTCACGAAATGCGCCGTTATTAAGATCATAATACTTCACATAAGTTGGCCAATCTTTAATAACCCCGACTATGCGCACTGTCATATCATCTAAATTGATTGTTTTACCAACCGAGTTTTCTCCTTGGAATAGTTTTTCGTTCAAACTTTGTGCAATAACCACCACAGCCGCAGAACTTTCTTCATCGTCCGAACTCCATGCCCCGCCATAGATAAACTTTAAATTAAACATTGCGAATATATCAGCACTAGCTACTCGTGCTTGCTCTATAAATGGCTTTATATCACTGTTATCAAGATGCACAGCAAAACCGGCTTTGAGCATGGCTGTGCGTCGATACGGTAAATCCGCGCTTAATAAATTCATCGCATCTTGATAGGTCACTTGATAAGGCATATCATCTTTTGTCCACCAAGCCCGCTCTTCATCAAGTGTTAATAGTTGAACATGATGTAATTGACTACTTTTACTTGGAATAGGATCTGCCGACATCATGTGATACACCGATAAACTCGTCATGGTCACACCAATGCCAATGGCAATGGCGATGATCATTAATGCGCTCACCATTGGCGTGCGCTTGAAACTACGCCAACTTAAATCTATATAATGAAACAACATAATTACACTCCTACAACAGCAGCAGGATTGCCTTGATACAGCGAAAAGTCTGCGATTTGCCCGTCAACCACTTGAATATTTCTGGGTGCTCTGCGTGCAAGCTCAGAGTCATGAGTCACCATTACGATCGTGGCCCCGTCTTGATTAATTTTCTCCAATAATTCCATAACCTGTCGTGCCATTAAACTGTCTAGATTACCGGTTGGCTCATCTGCCAATAAAAAGCGTGGCTTACCAGCTAGTGCACGAGCAATGGCCACTCGCTGCTGTTGGCCCCCAGACAATTGCTGTGGCAAATGCTTCGCTCTACTTGCTAAACCAACTTGCTCTAAGCTCTCTTCGATACGTCGTTTACGTTCTGGCGCTTTGATCCCTCTGTAGCGCAGTGGTACTTCAACATTTTCATACAAATTTAGGTCAGGGATTAAATTAAAACCCTGAAAAATATACCCTATTTTTTGATTTCTAATATCTGCACGTTGATTATCATTCAGTTTGCCAATATCGACGCCATCGAGTAAATATTCGCCCTGAGTGAACGGCTCTAATACACCTGCTATATTCAAAAAGGTGGTTTTCCCTGAACCTGACGGACCTGTTACCGCAATAAACTCTCCTTCATTCACCTGTAAATTAAAGTCTTGTAGCGCATGAGTTTGTACCATTTCAGTTTGATATACTTTGCTTATTCCATTCATATTTAACATGTAACTTTCCTCATAATTCTTATTTTTATCGTAATTCAATGTATGCTGTTTTCTAATCGTGTCCAAAGTGACACCCAATTCATTTATTGACGCAATAGCACCGTATTGGCTTTTTCAAACTGCTCATAATTCGACACAATTACTTCATCCCCGATCCGTAAGCCATCCAATATTTCGACACTACGAATACTGGTTGCCCCGGTGTTAATATTAATTCGCGTCGCAATATCGCCTTCCACTTTATAAGCGACATGGCCGCCTGAGTCTAAAAACGCCCCTCGGCGAATCATTAACACATCCTCTTTATTTTCTAATAGTACCCGCGCAGACAAACGCTGATTTTGGCGAATGTTCTTAACATCCTCTTGAGAAAAACGAACTCGGGTTGTCACTTCACGGTTATTCACCTCAGGAGAAATAGCAGACAACTTGCCCATCACATTCTGGTCACCAATTTTTAATGCCACATCCATCCCTAGCCCCAACTCATTGGCATAGCTCTCAGGCACCTGCAATTGCGCTTCAAAGGCACTTAAATCAACTAAGGTCATTAATGCTTGGTTCTTTGTCACCGCCGATTTTGGTTGCACCAATAAATTACCCACAATGCCCGCTACACTGGCTTTTACTTTTAGGTTATTCACTTTACGCAGCAGTTCATCAACCGCAAACTGCTGCTGATTAACGGTATTTTTTGCCGACTGTAATTCAAACGCTAAGGTATCTTTGGCTATTTCCGCTTCTTGAACGGCATGCTTATAGGTCAGCTCAGCTCTTGCCAGCTCATCTTGTGCCTGCTCTAAATCTATTTGACTAATAAGGCTTTGCTTAATTGACAATTGCGCACGTCGATTCTCACGCTGCGCAGCGGTGAGTTCAACTTTTGCTAAATCTAACGTGTTGTTTAACGCCAGTGTATCTCTTCTTGCTTCAAGCTTTTGGCGAGATAACTCACCATGCAAACGAGCCAACTCTGATTGCTGTTGCTTTAATACATTCTCTAATTCTGGGCTGTCTACTAAGGCAATGGTTTGACCCAAAGTAACTGTGTCGCCCGCTTTCACCTTTAGCGTCACAAAGCCTTGCTCTGGGCTATACGCTTGAGGTGCATTTGCCGCCACAATAAAACCAGTCGCAGCAATGTCTCTTACAAAGTTTCCTGACGTCACCTTTGCAATATTAAGACTGCTTTTTGATAAAGAAAGGGTTGGACTCTCGCTGTTTATTACAGCGTTGGCTGACACAGCAACGCCTAAAAATAGCGCTGCGCTCAGCAAACCAACTTTAAGGTGAGATCGCTTATTAACTGCGATTTGTTGATCTTGTCCGCTTGTATCTCTAATCATTTTGCGCTCCTTAGCAGAGTACTAATTGATTCACATAAGCCGACTATTACTACTGCCATCATCATTATGGCCGGAGAGATCAAGAACGCGCTAGTTAACAACATGGTGTACTCTTTAATTGTATCAATTTACCTTTACTATTCGATTATCATGCCAAAATTCAAATTGTTGATTTTTAATGGTTTTGTTGGAAATATATTTGTTAGGAAGTGTCCGCGGACACCTGAGAGTGTCCATGGTGGACACATAAACCAAGCCTTTAAATAAATATTTTCGGAATAAAGTAAACAGGCAATAACGTTGAGTGGTTTACATAGGAAATCACGCAAAGTTCATACTTAGAACATATTATTTACATCCAAGCAACTGTAACAACTGGCACACAAAAAGAACAAAATATAACCAATTAGTATTACTTAATACTTATTAGAGTATTAATACAAAATCCAGGCATGAGTAGATACCATAACTATCACTTGATAGTTAAAACCCCACGAAATATACATAAGCAATTGATAATAATATAATTAAATAAAGATGAATATTGAAGTCCAACAAAGCAGAATACCCAAAAAGAAAACGTAACTGATATTTATTAATATTTACGCTGCCAAAAAAGCAACAAACACTCCATATTACAACCTCGCAATGTGTATTATTTGTTAAAACTTTAATGTAAGATTTAATTAAAAGTTAATAACTCTACACATTTCTTTCACAATTGTGGGCGATTATGTAAATAAGCAAAACCAAAAGGATTATGTAGCATGGGAACCTCCAATCCTCTTTTTCCAAAAAGAGATCTCTTACAGTGTGAAGCAGATAGTTTAATAGACTTACTTGCATCGGATGCGATTAATAAACCAGAACAAGAAGTTTTTCAGTTCATGGTAGATAAAGACGAGCCGCCCACAAGTTACAACTATCAGGCTTTAGCAACGGCAATTAGCCAAGTTGCCCAGCAATTGTTGACACAGTCAGTAGCGTTTCAAGATACACAAGATCAAGCGTTAATTGTATTACCGCAGGGTGTAGATTTTGTGACGGCATTTTATGGCTGTATGGCGGCACGGGTAATTGCAGTGCCGTCGTTTCCGCCAAAAAATCAATTGCAAGTAGAACGCCTTGAGTATGCAATGACTGACTTAGGTAATCCGATTGTGATTACCACTAAAGCGATTCAACCATTATTACAAGAACAACTGGTTGGAAAAGAAGTTCGCTGGCTACTCATTGACGACTGTTCGACAGTAGAAGCGCCCCAATTACATGAATTTAAGACTAACAATTCAGATATAGCACTGCTTCAATATAGCTCAGGGACGACAGGTAAACCGAAAGGTGTGATCATTACGAATCAAAACACCCTAGAAAACTCCGAGCTCATTCGCCAAAGCTTTGGCCATCAAGAAAATACTACACGTATGATGTTATGGCTACCACCACACCACGATATGGGTCTGGTTGGCGGCGTAATGCAAGGCGTTTACACAGGCTATCCAACGCTATTAATGCCTACCGATATTTTCTTACGCAGTCAATTTACATGGCTTAAAGCCGTTACCGACTTTAAGGCAACCACAACGGGTGCGCCTAACTTTGCTTTTGACTTGGCCGTTAAAAATATACGCCCAGCACGGTTAGCTGAACTTGATTTATCTTCTCTGGAAAACTTGTTTTGTGGTGCTGAGCCCATTAACGCTCACACCATTACGCAATTTTTTGAAAAATTCTCTCAATGTGGGCTTAAAACCAATGCTTTTCTGCCTTGTTACGGCATGGCTGAAGCGACACTTATGGTGAGTGGTAAACCGCACGGCCAACAATACAAACAGTTATGTATTGATGAACCACTATTAAAGCGAGGTGTCGTTAAACATGTTTCACCAGAAGCTAAGCACAGTCAATGGCTGGTTAGCAGCGGTCTTGTTCACCACTCTCTTAACGCAAAAATAGTTGACTCTGTCACACATACAGAAGTTGCGATGGGCCAAGTCGGGGAAATTTGGCTACAAGGCAGCAGTATTAGCCCTGGGTATTGGCAAGATGAGCCTCGTACTATTGCCAACTTTGGTTTGCAGCTAGATAACTACACGGAGACATATCACCGTACTGGAGATCTGGGCTTTTATGACAATGATGAACTGTTCATCACTGGCCGCTTAAAAGAAGTGATAATTTTACGCGGCGCGAATTTCTACCCACAAGATTTAGAATATGAAGCATCACTTGCTTTTCCTGAGTTAAAAAACTGCCGAAGTGCTGCTTTTTCCATCGCACACGATCAGTGCGAGCAACTCGTTATGGCAATTGAGGTTCCACGTAATATCAGCAACTTTGATGCATTAACAATGACGTTAAATACTCGTCTGATTGAGCGCTTTGGTATCAAAGCGGATCAGGTCCTCTTTTTGCCTCGTAAAACCATCAAAATAACATCATCTGGTAAGTTACAACGTGTCGCAATTAAACACGCATTTGAGCAACAACAACTGCAGAGCTATTTTCATTTCGATGCACAAAAACAGCAGAAAAATGATACTGAAAGTAATGCCTCTACACATATTTTGAACCTACAGAATACTGAAAGTGTTCAACAATGGCTGATCTATCAAGTCACAGAGCTAACAGGGGTACCCAGCGAAAAAATCTCTGCGCAAGATTCACTTGCAAATGTCGGGCTTGACTCTGTGTTAGCAATGGAAATTCTCTTTAGATTAGAACAGAAAACTGGCGTCTACCTCGCACCGGATGTGCTTTACAGCTGCAACACACCCAGCTTACTCGCAGAAAAAATTACCCAAGTAGCAAATAAGAAACCGCAAACGGAGTTAGATTCAACATGCTAAATCTTTCAGTAGACACTGTGTCGGCCAAATTATGCCAGTTCATCGCATCTAGTTACCTAGATGATGATGAACAAGTGGCACCAGATACGCCAATAATAAAACTCAATATTCTGGACTCTGCATCTATTTTTGATGTCGTTGACTTTATCCATCGAGAGTTTTCATTGCGATTACCCGTTATCGATATTCACCCGGACAACTTTGCTTCCGTCGAAGTACTCAGCAAAGTTATTGAACATCACAGCAATAAGGAGGCCACACTATGATCCCTAATCAATGGTATGCAATTTCACGGATCCAAGATGTCAAAAAGAAACCTATCGGCATCAAACGTCTAAACAAGTTACTGGTATTGTACCGCGATACCAAAGGTGAACTGGTTTGTATGGACGATAAATGCCCACATAAAGGCGTTATGCTCAGTCGCGGAAAACAGCACGGTGATATTATTGCCTGCCCTTACCATGGTTTTCAATTTGACCAAAAGGGTGACTGCGTTCACATGCCTGTACTAGGTAAAAATGGTGATGTACCAAAAGGGATGTGTGTCAAAACTTATAAAGTAAAAGAAGAATTTGGCCTTATTTGGTTTTGGTATGGCGATTTAATGCCTGAAAATGACTACCCTGAAGTGCCGATGTTCAAACAGTTCAAAGAGTACAAAGGATACTATTCTTTTTATGGCTGGGATGCGCCAATTAACTATACCCGTTATGTAGAAAGTGTTTGTGAGATTTATCACATTCCATTTGTACATAAAGGATCTGCGATTAATATTTGGGATCCCAAAGGCGGCAAAGTCGACAACTTTGAATGTAAAGTTGACGGGACATTAATTACCAGTGATTTTGTACTTCGCCCAGATGACGAGCGCACGGCAGAAGAAACATTAGTTGCACGTAAACCTTGGACCCGCGGTTGGCAGTTTGGCATTGATGTACAAATGCCTAATCTTGTTTTGATCCGAAGCGATGTTTTCGATGTAATGTTCATTCCAACACCTATCGACGACAATACATGCTGGGTTTGTGTATGTTACCAAGAACCAAAACGTGACTTGTTGTTACCGTTAATTAAACCATTACCAATTCCATTTTGGCGCCCTGTTCGCCCTTGGTACATGTGTCGTATCGAGCGATTTGTACAACAAGATAAAGATATGGCGGTTATTTCATATCAAAACCCGAAAGTGTCTAGTCCAAAAGCCAATCGATTGATCCCTCTAGATAAAGTAAACGCTCACTATATTCGTTTTAGAGAGAAGTTAATTCGCGAAGCCAATGAAGAAAAAGCACTAAAAGCAAAACTGCAAACTAAACCACACACTGATGTCGAGGCACCCTCACTCGAGCAAATCATTGGTATTGAAGAAATTAACTAGAGTAAATGGATTTAACTATGACACAAAACACACTGTCAGCGGCTGATGTTCAGCCGCTTGTTCTCGACATTGTAAAAGAACAAACATGCTATAGCGAGTCTGATTTACTGCTCGACCAAGCGATGGAAGAAGGCTTAGGGATTGATTCAATTATATTAGCCAGTATTGTTGACGAACTTCAGCAACTCTTTGCTTTTGATACCAAACTCAATACGGCAAGCTTCAATACCATCCAAGATTTAGTCGATCGTTGTACAAATGTTGCTGTGACAGCAAAGGGACAACAAAAGCTGTCTAGCTTGGGCGTTACCCATGAAGTTCAAACAGCCCCACAAACATCGCCCAGTGTTGAAGCACAAGCTGCAACAGCGCACCAAACGATGCGAGACTTTGTTGCGGATGGCAGCCCTGATTTATTCAGTAAAGTTAGAAAGTTTAACGATTTTTATGAGTCTCAAGAGCAAGCAGGTAACTTCTGGTACGGTATGCCATTGAGCTCAAAGTGTGAGAACCGTGCCACTATCTTTGATTCATACCAAAATAAAGAACGCGAGTTTTTAATGTTTGCCTCAAATAACTATTTGGGGTTGGCCAACGAGCCTCGGGTTATTAACGCTATTAGTGATGCCGTTAAACAATACGGCGCGACGAATACCGGATGCCGACTGATTGGTGGCACCAATCATTTACACCTTGAACTAGAAGAACGTCTGGCGCGCTTTAAAGGTCGTGAAGCTTGTATAGTTTTCCCTTCAGGCTACTCTGCTAATTTAGGTACTATTTCAGCTTTAATGGGTCCAAAAGATACTATTATCACCGATGTTTATAACCATATGAGTATTCAAGATGGCTGTAAGCTATCAGGTGCTAAAAAGCGTATTTATAAACACAATGACATGGCCTCATTAGAAGAAGTACTTAAAAATTGTAGTGATTCAGACGGCGGTAAACTTATTGTCGCTGATGGCGTATTCAGCATGCATGGTAACATCGTTAAACTCCCTGAAATGGTGCGTTTAGCCCGTAAATACCAAGCACGTATTCTCATTGATGATGCACACTCCACAGGTATTTTAGGCGCAACAGGTTCTGGCACTGCTGAGCACTTTAACCTAAAGCATGAAGTCGACTTAGAACTCGGTACCATGAGTAAAACGCTGGCGGGTATGGGCGGGTTTGTATGTGGTGATAAAGAAGTTATCGACTATCTGCGTTTTTATGCCAACTCATATGTGTTCGCTGCAACTATTCCAGCACACGTTGCCGCGGGATTAATTCAATGTATCGACATCATAGAAACAGAGCCTCAGCGACTGGAAAAGCTGTGGAGTAACGTAAATTACCTCCATAGTGCACTGCGCGAATGTGGTTTTGATACAGGCGAGTCTGAAAGCGCTGTTATTCCAATTGTGATTGGTGATGAAACGCTCACGATGGAGCTTGGTCACCACGTTCGACAACTTGGCATGTTTTGCCAAACAGTGGTGTTCCCTGGCGTGGCGGTCGGTGACGCTAGACTCCGGATCAGTGTGCTTTCACAACATACTAAAGAAGACTTAGATCAAGCAATAGAGATCTTACTTAAAGCCGCACAAGAAGTGGGTTTACCCGGTTTTAATCGCTAAGGAACAGCCATGAACAACACGTTGCCAACAGCGCTGCATAAGGCGCTATTTCATTGGGCTCAATCCCAACCAGAGCAGCCATTTTTATTGGCTGAACCAGTGTGTAGTTACCAACAAGCCGCAAACTATGTGAGCGCCTTGGCAACTGTGCTAATGCCTGCTAAACGAACCGCTATTTGGTTGAATAAAAATAACCACTATGTGCTGAGTATACTCGCCGCGTTAAGTGCTGACTCAGCATATATTCCTATTGATGCAAAGCAGCCTATAAACAGAGTTGAGTTGATCCTAACTGATGGACAAGTAGACACCTTACTCGTCGACGCCGCGCACCTAAACCAAGCGCAGGCTGCATTGCATGCATTTCCACATATAAAACTTATTACCTTGGTCGACACATATGATGCGGCCGCAGACTTCACGCAGTTTGTATGGCATGAGCATATTAGCAATGACCAGAGTCCGCCTGTGTCACACCGCCAAAAAGATGATCTTGCCACCATTTTGTTTACATCAGGGTCAACAGGCAGGCCGAAAGGGGTGAAGTTGTCACTTGGCAACCTGCAACACTTTATTGATTGGACAACTCAATCATTGTCACTTTCCAATCATGATCGATTCTTGAACATCGCCAGTTTTAACTTTGACATTAGTACCTTCGATTTATTTTCAAGTCTCAGTGTTGGTGCCAGTTTATATGTAGCCGATGATGATGCAGCTAAACAACCGCTTAATTTGGCCACGATCCTAAAAGAACAAAGGATCACCACTATGTACACAGTGCCGTCATTACTTAGCTTAATGAATCGCATTGGCTTATGGGAACAAGCTGCACCTCTGAGCCTAACACATGTTATTTTTGCCGGAGAAACCATGCCAAAACCCTGCCTTCAGGCACTGGCAAATAACATCAAAGATTGTACTTTCTATAACTTCTATGGCCCGACAGAAACGAATGTTTGTTTGGCTTATCATGTTACAGATAAAGATATTCTTACTAACACGTCATTGCCTATCGGCTCTCCCATAGGTGATGCACAGGTATGGCTTGTGGATGAGAGCCACCAGCAAGTTACATTAGCCGAAGGTGCCAGTGGCGAACTAGTTGTCAAAGGAAGCTGCGTCACTCAGGGCTATTGTCATGATGCGCAGCGACACACTAGCCACCAACATCACGTACACCACACTGGCGATATTGTACAATTTTCAAACGGTCTTTTTTACTTCCTAGGTCGCAGAGACCGCATGATCAAAGTGGCTGGTTACCGTATTGAACTCGGAGAAATCGAAGCTCAGCTGAGTCACCACCCAGAAATAAAAGAGGTTGCAGTTCGCTTTTGTGATCAATCAACCAAAATTATTGTGACGTACTCACCTCAAGACATATCAAATAAGCCAAGTTCTTTGCAACTCAAAGCATACTGTGCTGAGCAACTTCCCGTATATATGATCCCGCACAAATTTAAAGCGCTTGCACAATTGCCTAAAAATGCCAACGGCAAAATTGATTACCCAGAAATTGCAAAGGTAGACAGTTAAATGACACCGAACACTCCCAGCGCCATTGCACTGCTAGATTGCGCACAACTTGTTGGATCACCGAAAGATGGTTCATTAGCGGTACTTGAAGACCAAAAACAGTACGCCAAATTTGCTATACCACCCATTTATCGTACTGCGATTAACCGCATGCAATTGCCATTATTACAACTAAGCCACAATTTAATCGAGTCGCACCGTAGTACCATTGGGCAAGATCGGACTGATGTGATTTTATGCACGCATGCCGGCACAGATCGACAGTTAGCAAACCATTACCGTGTGAGTGCTAATGCAATGTTAAGGCAATTAATGCAACTAAGCTCAGAGCAAACCGCTGAGCAACTCGCTTCATTATTGCCAACAGAGCTCGGCAGTAGTCACGATAAAGTGGGTGAAATGGCAACCACAATGGCCACGCGAATTGCGCAAAGCTGCAAGTTAACAGGTCGAGCATTTGCTATTGAAGCGGGTAATGAAAGCTTCTGTGAAGCAATCTCACTGGCTTATGACAGCCTCAGAACAAATCAAGCCCAATCTGTATTAATTGCGATTGCAAATGACACATCTGAGCACACAACAACACAACGTTTGGCTGCCAGTGTCATACTATTAAAGCGTTGTGAAACTCCTATTACAGATGCAAAAGGCTATTTAGGTAACGTCTCAACCTGCGAAAGAGAGGCACTTCCTGCACATGCAAAGTCTGCTGATGTACACAGTATTGTGCTTTGTAACCCAAGCGTAGCACCGGTAACAGAACAACTAAAAACCACCATCAATACACACAACATTGAGTTAGACCACCGCGCCAATATATTACCTGATACAGGTATTGTCTGCGCAGCGTTGGTGCTCAACAATTGGCTTAAAAAACCCAATGCTCATGTACAAGCCTTGTTCTCAAATACTCCAGAAGCTCAGACTGCAAAAACGTTTACCGTTAGTCGAGAGTTTAAAACGATTGAGAGTCAAGAAAAAAATACCGTCGTGCTGTGTGACAAACAGATCTGGTTAGCTGACCGTTTTGGCGCAAAAGCTTACTGGCGCGGTTTAACAGATCCAATCGGCGGCATAGCGACGCTCCAACATGAACGTTATGCCGACGGAACCCTCTTTAAAGCAAGCGGTGCACAGCACGATAGTTATTATTGCCACAATACAGCAAAGCTTAACGCCGATGAATTCGACTTACTCGCTCAACCTCAACCAAAAGACGTTTTAGAGCATACACTGCAACAGTGGCAAACGCTCAATTTGCCAAAAAGCGCGAAAGCAATGGTGGTCACCGCGACTAATTTAGGACCCTTTATAGAGCGTCGTAAGTTACTAGCAGCCAAGTTACATAGTCTCTATTCACAGTGTAATGAGATATTAGGCATAGGTAAGAGCGCGGCGCACGTATGCCTGGCGCAATGGCAAGCACAGTTTAATAAAGATGCGCTCAGTGAAGACTTTCAAGCCAGTAATCTAAGTCGCCAAATCGCTGCACACTTTGAGCTAAATGACTGTCAACATCTAGCAATTGAAGCTGCTTGTGCCGGCTCTATTGCAGCACTTGATTGTGCAAAAAACGCGATACTAAGTGGCCGAATAGACGTGGCAATAGTCGCAGCTGTGGAACTCCCCGTTAATTTACATGATCTAAGCTTATGCTCAAGTCAACAAATGTTATCCCACAATGTTATTGCCACATTTTGTGAGGCCGCTGACGGTTTTACACCAGGTGATGGATGCGCACTGGTTATTCTCACAAAACGTCAATTGGCTAAGCAATATAACTGGCCTGTGCTCGCGGAGCTAAACGCCATAGGCTCAAGCACGTTTAGTAAATCAATGATTGCACCTAACAGCGCAGGACAAGTCCACGCGATGGATCATGCTTTTTCTCAAACCTTAGTTAAACCAGCGCATATTGAATTTGTTGAAACTCATGGAACCGGTACCGCTGTTGGCGATGCCGTTGAAGTCGCTGCGATTTCATCAGTCTATGGTCCACGACAACAACATACCTTAAAGCTCGGTGCACTAAAGACGCAGTTTGGGCACACCTTCGCGGTCGCAGGCTTAGCCAGTGTTATCAAAGTGATGTTGAGCTTTGAACATGGCCAAATACCTAAAAACTTAATCAAAGGCGAGTTACGCCATGATTTACAACTGTCAGAACTAGGTTACGACCCAATGCATGATGATAAAGCGTACATCGCACCGAAAGGCATGCGTCATGCCGCCATTAATGGCTTTGGCACAGGCGGCGTCAATTACCACGTGATCATGAGCGACTTTGCTCAATAACAGTAGAGCGCAAGGAAATAATTATGAATTTTGATTTTACCGAAAAACAACAGCGGATCGCTGAGCAAGCAAAAAATATAGCCCTAAAGCTAGACTTAGATGATGTCATACAGCGCGACTTAGCAGGAACATTTTCAAAGCCTTTGTTTAGACAACTGATTAACCAAGGTGTGGGTAAGTGGTTACTGCCTAAAAGCATGAAAGGCGATGACCTCAATGCACTTGAGCTAACCGCTGGCATTGAGTCATTGGCTGAGCACTGTGAAGACTCAGGGCTGATTTTTGCACTCTCTGCTCACCTATGCGCGTGTGTTCACCCAATCAGAGCATTTGCATCCCCAGAGCAACAAACACACTGGTTACCAAAAATTACCAGTGAAGCTTGGGTTGGTGCGCATGCCATTACTGAACCTCAAGCCGGATCTGACATCTACGCAATGACCACAAACGCGCAAAAGAGCGACGAAGGTTATGTCCTCAATGGCCATAAAGACTATATCACCAATGCACCTGTTGCTGATTTTATTGTGGTCCACCTGAGAACTCAAGACCGAGGTAACTACTTCGATTACTCCACTTTTATTCTCCATTCACATGAGTACGGTGTGGCGTTGGCCAAAACGCCTCACAATAAATCAGGGCTACGCACAACAGCGATGGGCGATATTCGTTTTAATGATTGCCAAGTTCCTGAAGACGCATTGATCGGCCGTTTAGGCGCTGGCGCGCCGATCTTTCAAGTTTCCATGGAATGGGAGCGCGTGTGTTTATTCGCACTCTACCTTGGGCAAATGAAACGACAATTACAAAAAACGGCACAGTACGTAAGCCAGCGTCAGCAATTTAATGCGCCATTATCGAGTTATCAAGCGGTACAGCACCAACTCTGTGACATGTACTTAAATTATGAGTCCAGCCGCTTACTTTTGTACAAAGCAGCATGGGCACTTGATAAAGGCGATATCTCTGGTGTTGCCAGCAGCCTAGCAAAAATTACTATTTCAGAGTCAGCAATTAGTAACGGCCAAACAGCCGTCCAGCTGCATGGCGCACAAGGTGTGATCAGTGGTGACATAGAACGCATGCTACGTGATGCCATGCCCAGCGCCATTTTCTCGGGTACCTCTAATGTACTTAAAAACAACATCAGTACAGCGCTTATTAAACGCTTAAAAGCTCAGTGGATTTAAGGAGTTAACTTATGCAAATTCGTATCGGACAAGAAATATTAAGCCGCGAAGCTTTACTTGATAGCGCCGGATTATTAGTAGAATTCTCAAAAGCCAAAGGCGATATGCTCACTTGGAAAAAAGATGACCACCAACATGATGTAATCGACTTAGTTGGTGGATTTGGCAGTACTTTACTCGGTCACAATCACCCAGAACTTGTGCAGACCATGCAAACCTTACTGAGTGCAGACCGGCCTATGTGGGTGCAAGGTGCACAGCGCCCCATGGCACAGCAATTACGCACTGTCTTAGCTGATAAACTCTACTCGGAAACGCAAAAGCATTATCAAATCGTCCTACTAAACACAGGAACAGAAGCCGTCGAAGCTGCATTAAAGCATGCACAATATGAATACTTTCAACGTATCAGTGATGCGCAAAAAAACTGTGCTGAAAACTGGCGCGAGTTTCAAGTACGCTTAGCAAGCAATCATGTAGAGTTGAACGATACCTTCTTTGGTGAGTGCGAGCATTTACTCGAGCAAGAGCCAATAGAAACACTTGATGAACTTAAATCTGCCATTGAATTTCGTAATCAACATGTGTTTAATTTACCCAGCAAAGTGGCCGCATTTAAAGGGGCTTTTCACGGAAAAACACGGGGTAGCTTAGCGACAACCTATAACCGTGATGCCCGCTTACCCTTCATCGCAAATAATGCAGACGCGACGTTTATTGATGACGCCGATGCGTTTATTACTAAATTAAATACTTGGCAAAGCCATTATTGGCATATTGAGTTTGCCCCACTGCGATTGGTTAAAAAGCCTATTAATCAGCTGGCCGCCGTGATCTACGAGCCAATTCAAGGAGAAGGCGGCGTTGTTCCTCTCAGTGCTTCTCATAATGCGTTACTTCGTCATATTAAAGAGCACTACCCAAGCACTGCGATTATTGCCGATGAAATTCAATGTGGACTGGGGCGTACCGGTTCATTTTTAGAAAGTATCGCCAATGACACGCCGAATGATTACATCACGCTCGCTAAATCACTTGGCGGTGGCCTGTGTAAAATATCTGCCCTTGCTGTCGAGAAAAGTCGCTACCATAACGAATTCAGTATGCTACATAGCACAACGTTCTCTGATGATGACTTAAGCAGTGCCGTGGCATTAAAAACCTTAGCGCTACTTGAACGTGACGATATAAAACTCAAAACAATGCAACTTGGCGAACATTTTCTCTGCGCGTTTAATCAGTTAGCTCAAGACTACCCTGATATGATCACCCAAGTACGCGGCAAAGGTTGCATGCTTGGGATTGAGCTTGCCTCGTTCAGCGACCACCCAAGTGCCACTATCTCAAATTTAGACAGTGAAAATGTCCTTTCCATGACCATTGCCGGGTATTTGCTACATAAGCATCATATTCGTGTATTGCCATCGTTGGGTAAACGCAAAGTATTAAGAATGCAGCCTTCAGGGTATTTTGATAGTGCCTTAATCAGCAAGGTGGTAGACGCCTTTCGACAAGCTTTTGATTTAATTAGAAGCCACCAAATCGCGCCTCTATTATCACACTTGATCCACAGCGATTTAGCATTAACACCATTTAGCAAAATAATGAATCACCCTCAGCGTGACGAAACAATAGCAACAGGTGTCGATAAAGTGGCGTTTATCAGTCACCTTATCGACCAAGATAGTCTGAATGAAATCGACCCTGGTTGGGAAGTCTTTGATGAGTATGAGCAAGAAGAGCTTAATCAGCATATATTGCCCGTCACACTTCCTAGCATTTTGGCACGTAGGCTCGTCACATCAAGTACCGGTAAACAAATTGAATTGGTCTTATTCGGGATTCAAATGGATGCCGAAAGCATTGAAGCCGACAGGCGCTTTAACCAAGCTAAGATTATTCGTTCACAAGTGCACGAAGCGTATCGATTGGCCAGAGAGGAAGGCTGCAAATTAGTTGGGTTTGGAGGGTATACCTCGATTGTAACTAACAACTGCTGTGATTTCACATTTAACACTCCAGCCGCAACATCAGGTAACGCCTTAACGGTTGCTGCCAGCATTAATACCATTTTAAGTAGTGCGCAACGCCATGGTATCGAGCTTAGCAAAGCCACAATCGCAGTGTGTGGTGCGGCCGGAAACATAGGTCAAGTTCACAGTGCCGTACTCGCTAAATACTGTCAGTCATTATTACTCATTACTCGTGCTGGCAGCACCAGTAATATGAATAAAACCTTAGATATTATTTGTGAGAACTTATATCAAGCCGTTGATCAACAACAAACTGGCGGTCAGCTTCTTAAGGTATGCCGTGATTGGCTAGCACCCCGTTTAGGCTCAGAAGAGCCACAAATCCTGATCAGAGAACTCAAGAGCATTTTACTTGCTCGACAACTGCTCCTAGTCAGTGAACAATTTGAAACCTGTAAAACGGCCGATGTCATTGTGAGTAATACAAGTAGCCCGACAACCGTCTTTACACCCAACTACATCGCTCAACATAAACCGGTATTGATAAGTGATGTTGCTGTGCCAAAAGATGTGCCAGAAGACATAGTTTTAATCCGCCCTAACGTCAAATTGATACGTGGTGGCGTGGTGAATTTATCCCACAATCCTAATTTCACCTTACCGGGGATGTTGCTACCCAGTGGACAAGTTTATGCCTGCTGCGGCGAAACCATGTTACTGGGCTTAGCGGGTACTTTTAGTCACTTTAGCATGGGCGCATTAACCTGCTCTCAAGTTGAGCAAGTGCAAGCCTTAGCTGCAATTCATGGATTTGAACTGGATCAGGAGAAACCGCAAAATGACGCTTTGCAAGCCGCTAGCTGATCTGGTTGCTGAGTGTATTGAGTTAGCAAAACTCGTCCCCTCATCTCATAATTGCCAACCATGGCAGGTGCAATGGTACGCGCAAAGCGTGCCATTTGATGGCCGTCTGCAAATAGGGTTTGATCAGCGCAATATTATAAATGCGCTACCTGCACTGCAAAATGAGATGTGGATGAGTCTTGCTGGGTTCAGTGCCGTATTAATAAACCTACTTGAATCAGCTGGGGTCACGTGTGTGGTATCGAGCCCCATTAAACCTAAGGTTAACTATGCTCCTTGTGAGCACGCTTATATTTTAGAAGCACACATAACGTACTACCCTGAGCGTGCTAACCACACCAGATTTAATCAAATTAAGTCTTTATTAAAGCAGCGTTATACCTACCGAGGTGCACTGACGGGGGGCACTAAGTTGGCGCCCCATGATCGTATTTTATCTACAGTGCTTTGGCATAGTTCGCACATTGAGTGGCAAAGCATCGAAGGTGACAAGCACCAGCAAACTGCCGATTTAGTTGCTCGCTTTGCCAGCCAAGACTTTAAGCATGCTAAAGCATGGCAAGAAACCTATGCATTTATAGACTTTTCTAAAACGCCCGGTGTTAACGCGGAGCGCGGTTTTAACATCCAGCAATTAATGGGGCCTATGTCTCTGATCAAACGTCGCGCACACCAGTTGTTGCTCAATCCATTATCAATGAGAGTACTCGCTAAACTGGGTGTAGCGGATCGCATGGCACAAGTATTAAGCCAATTGACCGCACAAAGCAGTCAAATCATTTGCCTATGCCAAAGCAATTCACAAAGCACCTTTGATTGGTTATCTGCAGGTCAAAAGATGATTGAAATGTGGCTTCAAGCGACCGCCCAAGGCCTTGGTATTCATCCACTGAGTGTTTTATTGCAACACCCTGAAGCAAAAGCCGCGCTGCATGAACAGTTAGGCGCAGAACATACTCCTCTGTTTATTGCTCGCGTTGGAAAAAGTGATGCTGACCCAAAATTTATTTCCCAATTTAGATATCGTGCTGCATTACCGCACATATTAAAACAACACTAAAAGGACCATTATGAAACAACTTGCTTTTCTTTTTCTTTGCTTAGCTTCATTTGTGAGTACAGCAAAGACCGATTTACCGCTGGGTAAATGGATAGACAGTGCTGAGCGTATTTTACGTGCACAAACCTCCGCTTCGGTCCTAACTATGAACATTAATAAGGCCGAATATCAAAGAGACTTTACCCTACTGGTGCTTACTGATGACCGTGATGATGCGCAAAAAGTAATGGTGCGAATGCTCGGACCTGCTTTATGGCGTGGCAATATGACCCTAAAAGTAGATGAGCGAATTTCATTTTTTGAACCGCGAAATAAACGCACCACAGTGATGAGCAGCTCGATGCTTGCTTCTAGCTGGATGGGCAGCCACTTCAGTAATGATGATTTAATGCGTGAAACAGATCTGGCTCAACACTATGCCTATCGCGCACAAAAAACGTGGAATAAACAAACTCGTAACTATCACCTAGTTGAGCTTACACCACTGCCATCAGCACCAGTTGTATGGGGCAAAGTCTTATATACGCTCTACATTGAAGAAGGTCGAGTTTACCCAGAGCAAGTAACGTATTTTCGCCGCAAAGATGACCCTCAACCAGAGCGTACACTGACGTATTCAGATATTAAAGATATGGATGGCATGAAAGTACCTACCATGATGGAAATGCGCGTCACTGATAAACCAGATGAATATACTCGTATGCACTATCAAAAAATTAAATTTAACACCGACCTTGCCGCCAGCAAGTTCTCAGAACAAGCTTTTTTGTAAGGAGGCAGCATGGGACTATTTATCAGACTCGCGTGGCGAAATTTGTTACGAAATCGAAAAAGAAGTACGGTAACGGCGCTCGGTATTACGCTCGGGATCGGCTTTTGTATTACTACTTTAGCCATCATGGACGGTTTAAGTAATGATTTGATCACTGGCACGACAGCAGGTCAAGTAGGTCATATCCAAATCCACCAAAAAGACTATTTAGCCAAACGTCAGCTGCAGCAGACCATTGCTAATAATACTGAATTGCTGCAAAGCGTGCGCCAAAACTCGCAAATTACTGCTGCAGCAGCACGTATCTATAGCTTTGGTTACTTGAGTAAAGACAACAAGTCCGTGGGCGTGAGCTTATTTGGCGTAGAACCCGACCATGAACAGCGTGTCACGACATTAGCTGAACAAATGGTCAGTGGTACATTTTTGAGCACACCAACCCCCTGGCCTCTAGGACAAGCACTAAATGACGAGCAAAAGCAGCTAGATGAGCAGCTTACAGCGCAAGCTGTGGCTGACGCTTTTGCTGAACTTGATGGGCTTTTTTCAGACAATAGCTCAACGCAACAACAGACCAATCAACTCATTGATACCCTTGCCCCATTACCTGATGTACCACCTAAGGTTATTTTAGGTGTAAAGCTTGCTAAAAACCTGCAAGCCGATGAGGGTGACATCGTCACACTTTTGTATGAAACGTCTTTAGGTGCACAGCAATCCTTGCAGCTCGAAGTTGCAGGCACAAGCCGCCAAGGCACCGATTTAATAGACAGAACCCGTATTGTATTTCACTTACAAGATCTACAAAAATTGTTGCAGCTACCCAATCAAAGTCATGAAATTGCGATAAAAACCTATGACTTAGCAACTGTCGTACAGGTCAGTGATTCCGTCTCAGAGGCTATTTCAGTGCATGAGCAGCAACTTAGCGTGCAAACTTGGTCAGAGTTACGTCCGGATATATTAGCGTTGATCCAATCCAACCAAGCACTCATGGGCACCTTAGTATTTATCATCTTCCTCATTGCCGGTGTCGGCGTAATGAACGCAATGCTAGTGAGTGTGATGGAACGTCGTAAGGAGCTTTGTCTACTCAAAGCATTAGGTTTGAAAGGCAACAATGTCGTTTGGCTTGTCACCGTGGAAACCCTCATGCTGACATTGGTCGCATCTATTGCAGGCCTTATCATGGGCATCGCCCTTGGCAGCTACTTGCAACACTACGGCTGGGATATAAGCCAGTTTGGAGAATTTAGCCTTGCAGGTGTTGGCATGACCAGTGCGCTTAAAGCCAAGCTCACTTTAGACAACTTACTGACGCCTGTTGTCGTGATGTTCATCATTGCACTGTTAGCAGCGCTATACCCCGCTCTATCTGCGGCTCGACTAATCCCAGCACAAGGAATGAGAAGCTCATGATCCACAAGCTTGCATTACGAAATCTATTAAGGAATAAACGACGTTCCTCTCTCACCTCAGTGATCATTGTATTCGCGTTTAGCATGATGATTCTTTTTATGGGCCTATCCGACGGTGGGCATAAAGCCATGATCGATATAGGTGTAAGAATGGGTCTTGGCCATATTATTGTGCAACACGATTCATACAGTGATGATCCAGCACTGCAGCATTTGATTGCCAAGCCTGAACAAGTAATAGAACAGATAACACAGCAGTACCCAACACTGACTGCCGTTACACGGTTACGGGTAGACGCATTAATTCAAGCGGGGCGACATGGCGTGGCGTTAACGATTTCAGGCGTACAACCCAATAAAGAAAACCAAGTATCAGCAATCGCAGATCAAAAAGCCATTATTGCAGGACAAACATTGCCGCAGTTCAGTCAGGATCAACAGATGCAACGCTTGGGTGGCATTGTCATCGGAGAAACACTGGCAAAAAACCTCGAAGTACGGATTGGTGATACCGTAACAATCACCGCAAAACCAGCCAGTGGAGCCGATCTTGCGCGCTCTGCATTTATGGTTGCTGGCATCTTTAAAACTGGCTTACACGAGATTGATACCTTTTGGGCTGAAGTACCTTTAACGTCACTGCAAACTCTCCTTGAAGTACCAAACTCTGCCAGTCAAATCGCGTTATATAGCCAAGCAAACCCGGAAACTTTAGCTGCAATTACACAACAGTTAACAACTGCCTTGAGTGACTATGATGTACAACCTTGGCAAACAGCCGCCCCTGAGCTTTATTCTGCGGTAACCCTCGATGCCGCTGGCATGTACTTGCTGATGTTAATCGTCTATGTCGTTGTTGCTGTTGGTATTCTAAATACCGTATTAATGTCCACATTCAGACGCCAAAAAGAATTTGGCATGATGATAGCTTTGGGTTCTCGTGCCAGCACGGTCTCTAAGGTCGTGTTATTAGAAGCGGTTTATCTCAGTGCTTTTTCGCTTTCTATTGGACTGGCGCTTGGCCTATGGGGTCATTATCACTTCGCAACTGAAGGGCTCAATTTTAAAGAAGTCTTTGGTACAGCCATGGAAGCGGGAGGCGTATTGTTACCTGAAAAATTCTACTCCATTCTTGATACCAGCAAGCTGACATTGAGTGTGCTGTTTGTTTTCCTACTAACCATTATTGTTACTCTGATCCCTGCTATTCGTGCAGGTCATCGTTCACCACTTGCCGCAACCCAAGATGCCTAAAGGAATAACCATGATTAAATTAACCAAAATAAATAAAATTTTCGCTGACAAACATCAATCTTTTCATTGTTTAAAAGACATTGACTTAACCATCAATCAAGGTGAGTTCACGGTCATTGCAGGACCATCTGGTTCGGGAAAATCAACCCTATTGAATATTATGGGGATGTTAGACAAACCGACTTCTGGTAATTACCAATTTGATGATAATGATGTTGCCAAATTTAGCAGTAATAAATTGGCAGACATCCGTCGCGACAAGATTGGCTTTGTGTTTCAAGCATACAACTTAATGCCAGTGCTGACTGCGTTAGAAAACACTGAAATGATTATGGAGTTTTCAGGAGTCAGTAAAAAAGAGCGCAAACAACGCGCCATTGAAACACTTGAAGCCGTGGGGTTAGGTGAATTTAAAAATCGTTTCCCGGCACAATTAAGCGGTGGGCAACAACAACGTGTTGCGGTTGCTCGTGCCATTGCTGCAAAACCATTATTGGTTATCGCTGACGAACCAACCGCTAATTTAGATTCTCAGTCAACAGAGAGCTTATTAGATTTAATGGTCTCTTTAAATGAAAAGTTGGGGATCACCTTTATATTCAGCTCACATGATCCTCGAGTTATCGAGCGTGCACACCGCGTTATTCACCTTCAAGATGGCAAAGTTATGCGCGATGAACAACTGGAAAATGTAACCGCAGGGCAACCTCAGGCTGCGATGTCATCGTGATAAAAAGTGTACTTATTAGTGCCTGCATTTTAATGCAGGCATCCAGTTTGGCATTTGAAGATGACCTAGACATGCTACTCGGTGAAGCACCTGCTGAACAGCAAAAGTGGTCTGGTGTATTTGAAGCCAATTTACTCGCGTTAGATGGTGAAACACAATCCGCAATCGGTACTAACCAATTCGCCCGGTTAGAGTCATACACTCAACTAGGAGAAGGCCAATGGGTCAACCATGCGCAAATCGATTTTGATTATATAAATCATCGCTGGGCGCTACCTATGTTTGCGCGCGCAGAGGTTGCTGACCGAGCGTTCGATTTAGAATGGCAAGACAGTCAAAGTCATCACCAATGGCATATGCAGCTAGACTGGAGCTACTGGCAGCACAGCTTTTCTAACAGTAGCCTCACCGTCGGTCGACAGCCTATTACATTAGGATTGGGCCGTGTGTTTTCGCCTACGGATCCGCTTGGGGCATTTAACGTATTTGACTTAGACAGGCTCTATAAAAGTGGCGTTGATGCAATTAAATATGACTATTTCCTCAATAGTTCAGTGCAAACGCAAAGTATTGCTACGGTTAATAACCATGACCACCTGCAACTACTGCAAACAATCAAAGGCAGCTTAGCGCAAGGTGTTTGGTTAATTACACTGGCACACAGAGAAGAGCAAAAATATGTTTCTATCAGCGCACAGCACTACATTGAAGGGCTTGACGTTGATGGTTATGCCGAATATCTATATGGCAACCTGTCAGATAGCAGTGAAACGGTGTTTGAGCAAGATACGCATCAGCGCATGCTACTTGGGATAAGCACAAAAGTGGGTGCCAACGGTATGCTCGCGGTTGAGTGGTTACAACAAACACTCGCGGCCAATACTCAGTCAGATTATGCACTGTGGCAACAACGCTACGAGCGCAGCAATATAACTAATTTAGGCATTGCAAAGCGCTACTTGGCAGTATCTTATGCCGATGAATGGAGTGACCTTACGCGTTACGAATTACTCGCAATGCAAAACCTCATCGACGACCACGTAAACATTTCAGCAGTGATCACCCACTCTGCAAGCGACAATCTGCAAGTGCGGTTTGCGCTGGCTTATACCCCTTCTTCGGGGCCAATTAACAGCGAGTTTGAACAGTTTTCTGATCTTGTTCAACTCGGCCTTCGTTATTATTTTTAAGGCTAAATAATGCAATTAACCACTTTAAAAAAACTCATTTTTGATAAGAACATCTTTGCGTTTTTGCGCTTAGGTAAACAAGTAGACACGGTATATCGCACTAGTTTTGTGACCGCAGCCAATTCAAGTGGTCTGTTAAATAGCTTAAATCAAGGTGAGCAAAGCCTGATTGAGCTACAACAACAACTCACCATTGGTGATAATAAACGTGATGCCTTAGAAGCTTGGTTAGAGTGTGGCGTGCGCTTAGGTGAATTAGGGTTTCGTTCAGGCCGCTATCGACTTAAGGGAAAACTCAGTCGTCATTTGGCCAAACAAGAAAATCAAATCGCTGCGGCCATGTTTGAAGAAGCCATTCGCTATCATTACGACGCTCTGCTCAGCGCACCGGTGCGAATGAAACAAGACAATGCGTATCAGCTGTCAGACCAAGACGGTAAAGTCATCGCACAATCATCACAAATACTAGAACCGTTCGTCGAAGAAGCCATTGAGTGGAGCCTAAAGCACACTCAACCTGCTACGATTTTGGAAGTGGGCTGCGGCGCTGGTAAATACCTCGTGTATTTACGTAACCGGTTAGCTAACAGTGAAATCACCGCAATTGATTACCAAGCCGATGTCGTTGCCCAAGCAAATCAAACATTACTAAAGAGTAACATTAAAGACATAGACTTACGTCACCAGTCTTTCTTCGATATGCAGGGTGAGTCGCTCTATGACTTAATAACTTTGCATAACAATATTTATTACTTTACTGAAGAGCAACGTCAAACCGTACTTGCCCATGCACATAAATTACTCAAGCCCGGTGGACAGCTCTTAATGACCACCAGCTGTCAAGGCGGTAGCAGTGCCATTACCGCGCTCAACCTGTGGTTCAGTTTAAGTGATGTCGGCGGAGCATTGCCTGAAGTGGCGCAATTAAAGCAATCGCTTCAACACTCAGGTTTTACCCAAGTAAACAGTAAACGATTAATGCCTGGTGAAAGCTACTTTGCATTCTTGGCACAAAAATAAGTCATATTTCGCGTAAGGATATACACATGACAGTTAACTCTCTGGCTATTGAACAACCACTTAATGATGGGATTGTTCATTTTGATAGCCAACAATCCGCCTCTGTAGAACTGGTTGGCGGAAAAGGCGCATCTTTATGTGCCATGCATAATGCAGGTCTGCCCGTCCCTATCGGCTACTGCATTACAGTCAATGTATTTGAAGAGTTTTTACAACAAACTGAACTACTGAGTCGATTTGATCCGAGTAAAGGCGTCACTGAGTGGCGTGCATTAGCAACCGCAATTACAAGCGTTGCCATGCCGGAACAAATTGCCACACAGATAAGCAATGCAAGTGCGTTATTAATTGGCCCCGTCGCCGTTCGCTCTTCTGCAACAGATGAAGACAGTGATAGTCATTCGTTTGCAGGGCAACACGTCACAAAACTCGCTGTTGAAGGCATAGACCATATTCTTGAAGCTGTTCAGGCATGCTGGGCATCAGCTTTTAGCGAAGCAGCCTTTCAATATCGCCAAACAACAGGTCAAACAACGGATATTCCGAAGATTGCAGTCGTGGTACAGCAAATGCAGTTTGGCGATGCATCAGGTGTTGCGTTTGGTCAGCACCCCACTACCTTTGCAAAAAATGCCTTTGTTATAGAAGGCTGTTATGGTCTATGCGAAGGCTTAGTTTCTGGTCAAGTCAGTAGCGATAGCTATGAAATTGACAAACTCAGTGGCGAGCTGATTGCTCATACTGTTCAGCCAAAACAGCACCAAATTGTACATATCGACGGCTCTATAAAAAAACTCGCCGTACCGCCTGCTTTACAAAATGAGCAAGTACTTAACCATCTTGCACAGCAATCGTTATACAGTGTATTGCGTCAAGTTGAGTCGTACTACGGCTGCCCTCAGGATGTAGAGTGGACACTCAGTGATGGGAAGATTTGGCTTTTACAAAGTCGTCCGATCACCACCAAAAATACCAAAGCTGATCCATTCTATTTAGGCAATAAATCTGAGCATGTGCAAAAAGACATTCTCTGGTCTCGCATGGATATAGGGGAAATATTCACCGGCCGAATGACACCTTTAGGATTATCGTTTGCACACTATTACCAAACTCGCGTTCACATCGATTGTGGTAAAAAGCTTGGTTTACTTGATCTTGGTGAAGCGAATGAAACCATTGCTTATCATAAAGGTCATGTGTACCTCAATGTGTCTTATACCGCATGGCAACTGGCTCAAACTCCAGTTGGGGAAGATCAAACCCCATTTTTAGCCCGCTTTAGTAGTGAAGCCATTGACCTAACTGGCTATGAAAACCCATACGGTGCTAAACACAGTCACCCGAATATGACGCCAAAACAGTGTCTACGCTATTGGATAAAGCAAAACGTCAAAGAACTATTTCAGGCTAAGCGTCGCGCAAAATCTATGGTCAACTCACGTTATCAAGAATTTGATAGAGTGCAAAGCCAGGACATTACAAACCTCTCTCATGACGAGTTACGCTACGAACTTGATCATTGCTTAGGCTACTTTAAAGCCATGCACGAGGGCTATTTACCCTATTATATCAACGCTTTTGCTTGTTATGGCTTGCTTGAAGAACTCAGTGCGAAATGGTTGGGCGATAAAAGTAAGCATCTCCAAAATAAAATCAAAGGTGACATGTCTAACTTGAGAACAGTCGCCAGTGCACAAGAGCTTTGGCAACTATGTAAAGTACTTAATGCATGGCCTCAAGTGAAAGATGTGTTTACCAATAAAGACATTGCCGATATTGAGGATTTTCTTACCTCAACGCCACTGGGGATCCGATTTACCAACGGGCCTCTTGCTGAATTTATGCGTGATAATGGTGTACGCGGGCGTGAAGAAATGGAGCTCACTCACCCTCGCTGGTTAGATGACAGAACCTACGTACTGCAAATGATTAAGTTGTATCTAAAGCAAGGCTATGAAGTGGACGACGCCTTAGTTGAACAAACACAGAAGCAGCAAAAGATAAGCGATGAGCTACTCAATGAATTAAGTTGGACCCAGCGCTTTACGATTAACCGTGTCATCTCTTTGTACTCTGGTTGCGCTAAACTACGTGAAGAAACACGAATGAGTATGACTACCTCAATTTGGCTCGTTCGTCGAGTCGTGTATGAAGTAGCAAGACGATTAATTGATAAATCACTTTTGAGCAGCTTTGACGATGTTGCCTACCTCGACTTTGAAAATGTCATTCAGTATTTAAATAACACCATCACTGCTGAACAACTCACCGATGCACTGCTTATCAGTAAAAACCGTGCTCAATATCAACAATGGCAAGCACAACCAGAACCGCCTCTCACATTTATCGGCAAGCCGAGTAGCCAACCAGATCTCATTTTTGATCCAAGCTTAACATCACTAGAAGGGCTTGCAACATCCGAAGGCTTTTGTCGCGCGCGTGCTTGTGTGATCACTGATTTAGCTTCACAAGCCGGTGAATTTCAAAAAGGCGACATATTGATCGCCCCTTTCACCGACGCTTCTTGGACTCCCCTGTTTGCACTAGCAAGCGCCGTAGTCACCGATATTGGTTCAATGCTGTCACACAGCTCTATTGTTGCCAGAGAGTTTGGCATTCCTTGTGTGGTGAACACTCACCATGCAAGCGCCCTGATAAACACCGGTGACATCATCACCGTAGATGCACACAAAGGTCTAATAATTGTAAATAAGGAAGATTAAATGTCTGTTATTATTGATAAAATAAAACTCAAATCAGAAGAGCATCGCGCTAGTTTTGAACGCTGGGTTAAAGAAACTGATTATCTCGCTTGTCATGACTTACAAACAGTGCAACGTTTTGTCGTCAGTAAAGTAAGTGGCCAAGATTACGACTATGTTGAGGTTGTTTCTGTGACCTCTTTAGCTGATTTTGAAGCTGAAACCCAGACGCCATTATTCCAATCTTTGATTGCGCAGTTTACGCAAATGGCAGATGTGGTAGAAACCATTCATGCCGAGGAAATCTTACCTGGGTATCAATGGTAATAACCGAGTATGCTTTCTCATTTAACAGCCTCAACGACAAGTGATGTATATGCTGTGTACTTGCCGCAACTTATGTTGCGGCTGCAAGTACCCGCTATGCAACAGCAGTTAATGTCACACTTGAGCACCGACGAGCTCGATACTTATCAGTGTTTTATATACAAAAAGCCAGCCCTGAGCTGGCTTGGTGCTCGACTAGCTGCAAAATGGTTGCTTAAAAAGCGTAAGTGTCACAATGCCACAACCAAACAACTTTCTTTGACTAAAAATACAAAAGGTGCACCATTTTGTGCTATCTCAGGAGAACCCGTTGGTATAAGCCACACATCCGATTTAGCCATAGCAGCCTTAAGCGAATCACCTTTTGGTATAGACACAGAGCATCAAAACCGCTTTGACACAGCCCCAGTTCCCTGGTTTTCAAGCAACGAACTAGTACTGGGTAACAACCAAACAATACCCAGCGCTACACAGTTATGGTGCTTCAAAGAAGCACTATACAAAGCAGTCGGACATGGGCCTTTTATAACATTTTGCCAAACAGTGCGCATTACAGATTGGCACACCAACCGAGTCACAATTGCACCAAACCCATATACCGAGTTTACGTATTGGCATCGCCATGCTTGGCAGCTACACAACCATGATATTTTATTGACAGAACCTATTTATGACTGACTTAAACCACAATTTTTTGCAAAATATTCAGAAGCTTGAAGAAAACCTGGGCGACCCAACAGATGACCAAAACGAGATTAATTTTGCCCGCTCTGTAGCCTTGGACGAAGCGCAAGATTTCCCCAATGGCTATATTCGTTATTTAACTGACCTCGGCTATTTCACGTATTTTGTTCCTACAGAAATGGGGGGACAATTACGAGAGTTTTCCGAGCTGCTACTGCTATGTAGAACATTATCTCGTCGGGATTTAACCGCTGCCATTGCCACCGGACAAACCATGCTTGGCGCATTGCCAGTATGGTTATGTGGCGATCAAACACAAAAAAAGCTATTAGCTGAACATATTCTTCAAGGTCATTTAGGCTGCTTGGCCCTTACTGAAAAGCGCCACGGTAGCAATCTATTGGCAAGTGAAGTGAGTGCTACAGAGCACCCTGATGGGTATCAGCTCAATGGCGAAAAGTGGCTGATCAATAACGCGACTCAAGGTCATACCATGACCCTTTTAGTGCGTAAATTCGACCATCATCAGCGTGAATCATTGGCAGTGCTGTTACTGGATAAAACCCAAATTAACGACTTTGAAAACATCGAGAAAATCAATACCCATGGGATCCGATGTGCCGATATAAGCGGTATTCGCTTTAATAATACAGTGGTCCCAAAATCGGCTGAAATACACACCAATGAACCCGGTATGTACGGTATTCTCAAAGCGCTGCAAATTTCGCGTATTCTGTGTGCTGGCTTTTCATTGGGTGCGTTTGATACCTGTTTAAGATTGACGTATGACTTTGCTAAATCACGGGCACTATATCAAAAAACCGTGTTAGATATGCCAACCGTACAACAGGGCCTAGGGCGAAGTTTTGCGAAACTACTGGTTGCTGAAATGGTCTCGTTAGCCAGCAGCAAAACCCTAAACTATGCCGGAAAAAGCCTCAGTGTTTACTCCGCTTGTTGTAAGTACTGGGTACCTAAAACCACAGAACTGGCCATTGATGAACTTAAAGTTATTTTAGGTGCTCGGTACTATTTACGTCACGAGTATCAAGCTGGTATGTTTCAAAAAATGCAAAGAGATAATGCTGTTGTGTCTCTGTTTGATGGCAGTAGCCAATTAAACCTTGGGCTTATTTCATCACAAACCAACGCAATAGCCGCCAAACTACTCGATAACCCCAGTATTCACCCTGATATAGCGTCTTGGTTTGATCTTAATACTACGCAATCATTGAGCTCAATAAACAGTAAGATGCTGAGTGTAAACAATATGGGCCAAGACCCAGTTTTAGCATCTTTTTTAGCACTCACAGAACAACAGGAATTTACGGCGTTAGACACTCGCTTGCAAGCCGTTTTGCGTAATTTGCAACACCACATTTTAAGCTGGTGCGATACAATACAAACATTACAACATAATCAGCAAAATGAACCGGCAAGTGTGGTCAGGTTCGCTGCCACAAAGCAGTATACACAACTATTTGCGGCCAGCTGTTGTGCACTATATGTCATTTTTAACCCATCACACCCCCTCCTTGGGCAACCTGATATTGCTCAAGATTTATTAACTGTGATCATGGATGATAGTGACTTATGGGTGCCAAGTAATGCATTGATGAGCACGTTAGAAGCACAACATCAACACCAATCCATGTATTCATTGTTGGCTCTGGTGAAGTAACATCAGGTCCTCTTTCAGGGATCATGCCATTTTTTGATCACCTATAAACCACCTTACGCACTTGGGCAGGGAGACCTGCCTATTTACATCTTTCATACTGTTTTGCTAAAGTCGAGACAACTTCCCAAACTCAAACACACACATGAAAATTAAGATAATTCTTACATTACTGGCCATAGTGACTTGGCAATCGGTGGCTCTGCCTGAAAAAATTGTGTTATTTCGTCATGCTGAAAAAATGACAGGTAAAAACCCACACTTAACTGATGAAGGAGTAAAACGTGCAAAAAGATTAACCATCATGCTAGCTCCATATAAACCGACGTCTTTATTCAGTACTGGCTATAACCGCACACAACAAACCATCACACCGTTAGCCGAGCACACAAAATTAGCCGTTTTACCTTATAACCCACGCGAGTTGCCCGCATTCGCCAAAACATTACGCACTCTGTCTGGCACCATTGTGGTAGCAGGTCACAGTAATACAACGCCGGAGTTAATCACGCTGCTCAGCGGCCACGTAACACACATCAAAGAGACCGAATTTGATAAAGTGTTTGTGCTAACGCCGACTAAAACCCCCCATAAATTACACTGGCAGTTAGAGAAGTTATCGTCTAACTAGAAGCCGCTTTTGCCCACACTGATAGTTCACAGGGGTAACTCACTATGAAAGTCAGTGTGGATAAGCTGAGCTCACTAATAAAGTATATCAATAATGATCTGCAACCCTTCAGTGAGCATGTCGGGCGACTGCCCTGCAAAACCGAGTCTAATATGGGTATGTTTAGACTCATCACAGCACAAAGAACGTGCACTTTGCTCAAAATAAAACTCATCTTGGGTTTGTAAATAAACCCCGTGTAACTTGGCTTTTTGCTTTAATTTACTCACATTCACCCCCATATCAACCCACATAGCCATTCCTCCATCGGGTTTGTCGTAGCTTAACGGGTAACCTTGAGCTTGATACCCCTGTAACAGGGCATCAAGGTGGTGATATTTAGATTTATATAATTTTGTCATGCGTTTAGCATGACGCTCAAAGCCGCCTTCTTTCATCCACTGTGCAACCGCAAGCTGAGTTAGTACATCATTCTTATGATTTATGAGCTGTTTGAGTGCAGTCAACTGTGACATGATAGCGTGGCTACAGACAATATAGCCAAGGCGAGCGCCCGCAAACATCAGCTTTGAAAATGTCGAGACATAAATCACAATGCCCGCGGGGTCGTCACTGGCCATAGGCGCAACCGGTTGACAACGATAGTGAAACTCATGGTCATAGTCATCTTCAATGATGGCCACCCCATGTTCATAACACAGTTGGTATATTTGCATACGCCGAGTCATAGACAAGGTCACCGTTGTTGGGTATTGGTGCAACGGGGTTAAATATAACAACTTGATCGGGTATGCAGTGAGTTGTTTCGCCAAATCCTCAACACATAAACCATAGTCATCTTGACGAATATCAACTAAAGACGCCCCGCAGGCGATAAATGCTTTACGTGCTGGTGGATAACCAAGAGTCTCTACCGCAATGCACTCTCCTTCACCAATAAAGGCTTTTGCAATAAGAAATAATGCTTCTTGAGAGCCATTACAAACCAATAAATCGTTTGGTACTAAACCCCGTGCTTTAGTTAAGTAAGCGGTGATCTGCGTTTTAAGCTCAGGCACACCCGACACTTCTCCATAATGGAGTAAATGGGTGTCTAAGCGTTGACATGCACTGCCCATCGCACGCTTAAATTCATCAAAAGGGAATTCAGCCAGTTCAGGTAAACCACCGGCGAAATTATAACGGTAATCCGATAATGGAATGGGAGCGTGAGTGTCGTAAGCCACTGGCCAATTAAACTTACGCATTTGATAAGAGTCGGCAGTAGTACTGCGCTCGCAAAGCGCTAAACTGGGGGAGGAACTGCTGTCTATGGGCAAGCTGTGAGTTACGCTATAACCGGACCTTTCTCGTGATTCTAACCACCCCTCAGCTACCAATATTTGTAATGCATTCATTACTGTATGGCGATTTAGCACATAAGCTTGGGCCATAGCGCGTGCTGAGCTTAGCTTAGTACCAGGGCGCAGCTCACCTGTTTTAATCGCACGTCTAATCGCCATTGCTAATTGTAAATAACGTGCGGGCCCATTGTCACAAAACTCCACTGGAATTGGATTCATTGGTCTATTAGTTATGCCATATTATTTTTAATTTACTATACCAAAAGTAACTGAGAAGACCACTTATGATTACACCATCAAACACTATCTGGTCTAGGTAATTTGTTAAATCTGGTTGTATCAAATAAGCCAAAATAACGTAATTTAACCCCCATAACCCCCAGAGAAGGAATAAATATGATAACGCCCGTCACCCTTTCAAGCAGTAGAGTTACGCTAGAGCCTATCGCTCAAAAACACCTTGCAGAATTATTTATTGCGGGCCAAGACCCAAGTATTTGGCGTTGGGTACCAACAAATTACTGTTTATCCAGAGATACCTTGCAAACATGGTTCGATAAAGACGCGCAATTTTATGCTGATCAGCAACTTACATTTGCCATTATTGATAATGACAGTAAAGTTGTTGTTGGCACCACACGCCTTTTTTTACTTGATAAACACAACCTAAGCGCAGAAGTAGGTCACACCTTTATTGGCGTTCCATGGCAAAGAAGTTACATTAATAGCCATGCTAAACACTTAATTTTGCACTACGCCTTTGAACAGCTCAAACTTGTACGGGTCACAATTTGTACGAACGAAAAAAATGATAAATCACGCAACGCAATTATGCGTTTGGGCGCACAATTAGAAGGCATCGCTTACAAAAATCGCCGCTCGCCTGACGGCACATTTCGTAACAGCGCAATACACAGTATTACTGACACATTATGGCCGACTGTGAAACAACGTTTGGAGAGTTATTTATGAGTTATCCACCAAAACCCTTTACACATATCCCAGATACGCAACTATACGAGCTGATTGAACAATACCCACTGGCAACGATCCTCAGCAGCTCATCAGCCACTGCACGAGACCAAGTGTGTCAAGTTCCTATGTTATTTGACCGTGATACAGCCAGTTTCGTTGGTCATGTCATCGCAAATAACCCCCTTGTTCAACAAGAAAATAACACCATCAAGTTACTGTTTAATGGCCCAAATGCATACCTATCACCGAATCATTGCAACAATGACATTTTACCGAGCTGGCTCTATGCGAGCGTCGAAGTCACGGGCACATTAGAATTAATTAAAGGCCATACAGAGCAATTAGCTGCAATGACCCAGCTAACCAATCACTTTGAACAAGGCTTTGATACACCATGGAGAATGAGCAAACTCAATGACAAAATGATCAGCGCGATGTTTAAACAAATTCGCTTTTTACGTATAACTGCATCACAGTTGATAGGTAACTTTAAACTCAGCCAAAACAAACCTATGCGGATCCAAGAACAAGTTATTGCAAGCTTACAAGCCGACGGAAACACAAACATGGCGCAATTAATGCGAGATTCATTACATACTAAAATCATTAAGCATGCTCAATGACGCAGTCGTGCCAAAAAGATAAGCCTTAATGACAGAGGTCATCGAGAGTAATCGCGATACCACTCATGCTATGAAAAAGCATTGCATACTACTTAAATAGCAGCCAGCGTTGATTATTTTACACTGCCATCCTGTTTTGGCCAGTGTAACCATCATTGCGTTGCATATTGCAAATATCATCCCCAGCGACACTTGCAATATGCACACGATCGTACTCATATTCCCCGTCATAACATCATCGCAAAAATAAACTTGATAAAAGAAGTATTAACAAATGCGATATAAGAAGCTGAATTATCTTTATTTTAAAACTTTGTAGCCTGACAGTTTACTCCCCACCACTTAATTATCATCTCATGGTATAACGCTTGCTTAATTTATAGATCACAGAGTCACTACGTTTAGTCGTTTTTAGGAGTCTCTTATGACACGAACATTCAACAAGACCTTGCTACAGTGCGCTATAGTATGTGCCACGTCAGTCAGTACCAGCACATGGGCGTCAGACGGTAATGGCTGTTTGTCAGGGTTAATTGCCATTGACCGCACAGGCCATAGCGAACAAGGAAGTTTGTATCATTTAGACACAACGAATCTAACGTCTACCTTGTTATCGGGCACAACCACAGCTGCTAGCAATATTGCCAGCTTTGGCAGCACCCTATATATGATGGAAAAAATAGACAGCAACACCAGAGCATCGAAACTGTATGCTTTTGATTTATCAACAGGGCAGCAGCGCACATTGGCAGATACCACCTCTTACACCATCAAGCGCTCTGCTATGTCACCAGACGGCAGTTATTTACTCGCTACCAGTCAAACTTATATGTATCAGTTTGATGCTGCGACAGGTGTAAAAACCGTGATGGGAAAAATGCTCGCTGACGATGCCAGTTATGCAGATTTTAAACACGGCGATATTGCTTATTCAAATGATGGCAACATTGTGTATGTATTAAACGCAAAATCACTGTACATGCTCAATGAAAACGATATGACACTGGACAAAATAGGAGAACACGGGCTCAATTGGGCATCTGGCTTAGCAATTGGCAGTGACGGAACACTCTATGTTTCAGCGCGTAATGCCAATGAAAATGCCAAGATTTACACCCTTGATGTCAATACGGCACAAGCTGCTTATTTGATGGAGGGTCCACGGCATATGGCCGACTTGACTTACGTAAATGGCTGCGGAAACCGCTTGATAAGCATTGATAATTTGTACCGTGATGGTGTTAATGCGGCACATCAATACTACCTTGATAACGAACTCAATGGGGCTGTCGCCAATGTTGAAGGGTTTAGAGACGGTTCATTCAATTTTAATGCAGCAGGCTTTCCTGTCGAGTCTAAAGACCAAGGTGGTAATCACAATAAAATAACCAAACATCCGAATGCAAACCGCTGTGCCAGGATGTGGAATAACTTTCTAGATCACCAATATACCCTAAACCAAAGTGGTGCTGGTGGTAAAAAAACGGATGGGACAACAAAATGGTACTATTCAACCGCTGACGGCGCTTATAAAGTTGTAAGCGCGCAAAACGGTTTGTGTACGTATAGCCTAAATGATGACGCGTCAATGCGGTTAGTGTACGACTCAACCACTGGCGATGTATCTGTTATCCAAGACTAAAGCACCGGCCACAGTAGTCAACCGCTGTGGCCTATATCTAGATATTTCACTCAACATTTTTATTCTTCTATTGTATGCTGTAGCGATTACAACTTTTGGCTAATACCATGAAACTAGAAGCATTATTGCAAGATTTAAAAAACAATCCAGACTCTGTGACTTTCACTCAAACTATGGAGGTGATAGACAGTTTATACCAATTTACAGCCACTTCTTTCAAAAACAGTGGTGTTCATAATGAAGCTGGCACAAACTCTGGATCTTGTAAGATTTTTTCATTTGCGCAATTACACAATTTAAGCAAACTACAAACATTACATTGCTTTGGCGACTACTACCGACAAGATGTGCTTGCCCATCCTGATGCTGATGACCATAAAAACATCCGCGCATTTTTGGCCAATCGAAATGGCCTAGAAGAGGTCCATTTTGATGCGGTGCCTCTGGCTGAAAACAGCTAACCCCCTTACTTTATCTAATAGAGGCGTTACAATCCAAATTGCATCGCGCCACTATACAAACTGCCTGGTACTGTGCTGGTTTGCCAAATACAGTACTTGGTATGCCCATTGTGGTCTATTTGATAAATAGGGCATCCACACTGACTGCAAAATGCATGTTCAAATGCGTCTTCAACCTTTTTCACATATCGATGTAACATTTTATTGGGGTCGATCACCAGCCCTACCGCATTGACAAAACACAAGTTATCGCGCTCGCTTTGCTGTGGTGCATAGTCTGAAAACACTTGATATTTCACTTCTCCACAAAAACACTGCTGCTCTATCATATTGCTTCCTTGATGCTTTGTTGTATTAAGTCCTTATTATATTTATGCTATAAAGAAAATATAGATACAAAAAAAGAAAGTATCTTATTCTTTAAAGGAAATAGTAAGGGCCTTATATGCGACGAGAGTGGGACAAATATCATCTACTGAACGTGTTTTCTCAGGTGATTGAAAAAGGATCTTTTTCTAAAGCAGCTGATCATCTTAATTTACCTAACTCCTCTGTCAGTAAAGCAGTATCACAACTTGAGAGTCACTTAGGTAAAACATTATTACTGCGTACCACCCGTGCCCTTTCTGTTACCGATGAAGGAGCTATTGTCTACAAACGTGCACAAGCCCTACTTGAAGGATTTAGATCATTAGAAGAGGAACTTGAGGAGCTTGACAGTACACCCAAAGGGAAACTGCGCATTACTTTTCCTAATACGCTGGGCCGTATGCTCTTTAGCCAAATTTGTAACGACTTCCTCAAAGCCTACCCTGACTTTGAATTAGAACTCATTTTTACCGCATCAAACTTAGACCTAATAGAAGAAAATATAGATATTGCGTTTCGTACATGGAAAGCTTTGCCTGATAGCACGCTTTATAGTCTGAGCTTACTGAAAATTAAGTTGCTGTTTGTGGCATCACCTGACTATTTAGCACGTTGTGGTACGCCCATAAGTTTAGAATGCTTAGCTCATCACAACGTACTTATTACCCGTCACTCAACCCTTGAAAACGCTTGGTCACAAGATGATGGCACGCAACATACCTTTAGCGGTAATTTAATTGCAAATAACCGATTTCATATCAGAGAAGCGGTATTAGCGGGAGTTGGGGTTGGCATGCTGCCCTCATATTTTTGCCAAAAAGACATTAACTCGGGTGGTTTTGTGGAGTTATTACCAGAACTTAATCGAGAGCAAAAAACGCTCGGAGCCATTTACCGGGCAAAACGTGACAGCTCTAAAAAGCTCGACATATTTTTAACCTTTGTGGAACAGCGCTTAGCTTTATTGGAGCTCTAATAAAAAGCCGACATATAAATCAATAATATGCCGGCCTAAAATTATAAATCGGTGTAATTTATCAGGTTACTTAACTGCTCTTTGTGCCCGTGCTTGATGTAGCTTTTTATAGCTGTCAATTAAGCGTAAGTGCTTATCAAGCCCTTCAAGTGCCATATTTGTTGGTGTTAAACCATAAAACTTCACATCACCAGAGACTGAACCGATGGCATTTTCAATGACGTCTTCTCCAAACATTCTGGTAAAGTTGCCCTCAAAGTGCGCTAATTCAAGTTCTTCATCAAGACTCACTTCAAGTACCGCATGAACCGCTTGATAAAACAGCCCGCGCGCCACGGTGTTATCATTATATTGTAAGAACGAATCTACCAACTCAATCGCTTCTTCTAACTCACCAAGCGCTAGATAAATGAGTATTTTAAGCTCTAATATAGTGACTTGGCCCCAGACCGTATTCTCATCGAACTCAACACCAATTAAAGTGCGAATATCAATATAATTATCAAGTTGGCTTTCTTCTAAACGTTCAACCAAATCGACTAACGCATCGTCATCAAGTGTATGTAAATTTAAAATGTCTTCGCGGTATTGCAATGCTTTATTGGTGTTATCCCAAATTAAGTCTTCAACCGGGTAAACTTCCGAGTAATCAGGCACTAAAATACGACACGCTACGCCTAAGTCAGAGAACTCAGCCACATAGGCTTCTTTACCCAGCGTTGTCAAGATACCAAACAGCTGCTCACACTCTTGCTCATTTGAACCAGAGAAATCCCATTCCACAAACGCATAATCATATTTAGTGCTAAAGAAACGCCATGAAATTACACCTGTGGAGTCAATAAAGTGGTCAACAAAGTTTTCCGGCTCTGCCACCGCCATACTGTTAAAGGTGGGCTTTGGTACATCGTTCAGCCCTTCAAAGCTACGCCCTTGTAATAGCTCAGTTAAGCTGCGCTCAAGTGCAATTTCAAAGCTTGGGTGAGCACCAAACGAGGCAAATACACCGCCTGTTTTTGGATTCATCAAGGTCACACACATGACCGGGAACTGTCCACCTAGAGACGCGTCTTTTACAACAACCGGGAAGCCTTGCGCTTCAAGTCCTTCGATGCCCTCTAAAATACCCGGGAACTTTTCAATAACCGAACGGGGTACATCAGGTAACACAATTTCTTGCTCAATGATCTGTCTTTTAACCGCGCGCTCAAATATTTCAGATAAACACTGTACTTTGGCTTCTTCAAAATTATTACCCGCACTCATACCATTACTTAAGAACAAGTTCTCAATTAAGTTCGAAGGAAAATACACGGTTTCACCATCCGATTGACGCACGTACGGGATTGAGCAAATACCTCGCTCTACATTGCCCGAGTTAGTGTCAATTAAGTGAGAGCCACGCAACTCCCCTTCTGGGTTATAAATGTCTAAGCAATGCTCATCGAGTATTTCAGCAGGTAACGCATCACTTTCGTCCGGTTTAAACCACTTTTCATTCGGGTAATGTACAAACTCACTATTTGCAATATCTTGGCCCAAATATTGGTCATTATAGAAAAAGTTACAGTTCAAACGCTCAATGAATTCACCTAACGCAGAGCATAATGCACTTTCTTTTGTTGACCCTTTACCATTGGTAAAGCACATCGGAGAAGCCGCATCGCGAATGTGTAAAGACCACACATGTGGGACTATGTTGCGCCACGATGAAATCTCAATTTTCATGCCAAGCTCAGCTAAAATACCGGTCATATCAGCAATGGTTTGCTCAAGAGGTAAATCTTTACCCGCAATAAACGTGCTAGAGCCATTATCAGCTTGCGTCATAAGCATAGCTTGTGCATCTTCATCTAAGTTCTCAACCGTTTCAATTTTGAACTCAGGGCCAGTTTGCACCACTTTTTTAACCGTACAACGCTCAATTGAACGTAAAATACCTTCACGGTTTTTATCTGAAATACTCTCAGGTAACTCAACTTGAATTTGAAAAATTTGGTTGTAGCGATCTTCAGGGTCAACAATGTTGTTTTGCGACAAACGAATACCGTCTGTCGGAATATCACGGGCTACACAATATACTTTAACGAAGTAAGCCGCACACAATGCAGAAGATGCTAAAAAGTAATCAAATGGGCTAGGTGCTGAGCCATCACCTTTATATCGAATTGGTTGATCGGCAACGACAGTAAAGTCATCAAACTTAGCTTCAAGTCTCAGGTTGTCGAGAAAATTAACTTTAATTTCCATTGAGGTATTCCACGTTTGGTGTTGCGCGCAATGCAATCTGTATAGTGTTTACACCTATACACAAGTTTACTGCGAGCAAGCAAATCTAAATTAGCGTAATTATCGACTTTTTCACGGCAATAGTCTTGGATTAATTGCCAATCAAGGTGGAAATAAATTACTTTTTTCCAAAGCGCGTTGAAATGCGACAAATCTAAGCGCTCTTTCGCACTAAAAATACCGCAACTTGAGCCCGGTTAAACTTATTCACACACCTTCAAGGTTTCATTATAACTCCCACCACTGTCCAAACATCCGTCCATTTGCCAAAAATCACCGTAAAAACTACTTCCCATTAACACACAACCCAACAGCAATCCAAATAACCCAGCCCTTTTCAGTTTGGTATTTTTACATACAGCGGCACTCATTAAGACACTTACCGACACCACGAACAACAACACACTACTAATTACAATTGCCATATCAACGCCACTTTCTACTTTGCTTTTTTAAAGAAGCCGCATTTTACGCTGATATATTTAATCGACTCTGAACTACTGAATACAAAACCAGCAAATACAAATGATAATCACAATCACTTGCAAAAGCATTTTCAAGGAGTGATAATCTCTGCGATTTCAGTACCCATATAGATATTTAAGGATGAACCGTGACTATTCTCACTTCCACTCAACTCCCTGCACGCTTTAAATTTTCAACATGTGCATTAATACTCAGTGCTTCGGTTAATGTATTCGCTGAGCAAAGCAACATCGACAATATGGTGCCAAGCGGCGCAGGAGAAAAGCAGAAATTTGAAAAGGAAAGCGACCGAGTTCAAGAGCTCGAGCACATATATATTACCGGTAATAGTATTGGTAATTACTCAGAGTCGGCAAATAAAGCTGCACTTAAAATGATCCTCTCGCAACGCGAAACACCACAAGCTGTAAGCGTCATTAGCAATCAAATGATCCAAGACTTGCAAGCTATCAACATCGAAGACATATTAAGAAATGCAACTGGTTTCTATACCAGCCGAAGTTCTAGCTTAGATCGCCCTAACTTTATGGTACGTGGTGGTGACGTAAACCTAATTCAAATCGATGGTGTACAGCAATTTCCTGGCGGCCGCCGCCCTAGTGTAAATGGCGACTCAGTCGCATTTGAGCGTGTTGAAATTGTGCGTGGTGCCAATGGATTACTAACGGGTGCTGGAGAGCCCACAGCAACTGTAAATCTAGTAAGAAAACGCGCAACAATAACCGATTTAGAAGCACATATTGGCCTTTCTGCCGGTAGCTGGAACAATCGACGTGCTGAAATAGATATTGCCAATGCCATAACAGAAGAAGGCAATGTGCGAGCACGTTTTGTGGCTGCTCACTACGATACAGATTCACATGTTGAGCGCTACGGCCAAGAAAAAACCTCTGTTTATACAACGTTAGAGGCAGATCTTACTGACTATACTTTATTGAGAGTCGGTGCAGAATATGCTGATACCGCATCGCGAGGGGCCATCAACACACATTCGCAGCCTTACTTTAATTCTGATGGCTCGCGGTTCAACGGCAAAAGCAGTGATACAGGTATGACTGCAAAATGGAGTGGTTGGCCACTCAAAGAGCATACCTATTTCATCGGCATCGATCATGGTTTTGAAAATGACTGGCAGCTAAGCGCGATTACAACGTATAACACCATAGAGATGCAAGGCGGTGAGCTATTTTTCATCTACCCAAATAGTAATATCAACCCAGATGGAAGTAGTGACGCAGGGTTTGATTACAGCGCTGTAATAAGTAGCTCTGAGGATAAGCAACACACATTCGACATAACACTACAAGGCCCTGTAGAGTTATTCTCAAGAACCCATGAAGTGATTTTTAGTTACAACAGCTTTACACGGGATCGGACATCATTTGGTAAAGAGGCTGATCAAAGTGTTATTTCATTAGACGGGCTTAATTATCATGATTGGACAGGCAATGTACCTCGCTACCCGTTTAAAGATCTCGGCCGAGAAGGACTCAGCGTGACAAAATCACATGGCGGCTTTGTCGCTGCCCGATTAAATCCGCATGATCAGGTAAAAATCATACTGGGTGCACGGTTAACTAACTGGGATTACGAAGCTGATCGTTATGACGCTATCAGTGGGCAACATTTAGGTCAATACGACAAAGAGGAGGTTAATAACGAAGTGACCCCTTACGCGGGTGTTATCTTCGATGTCTCTGATGAATATAGTGTGTATGCCAGTTATACAGAAGCCTTTACACCACAAACTTATTTTGATGCGAACGATAAAATGCTTGACCCTAAAACAGGTGAAAGTTATGAGTTTGGCATAAAAGGAGAGTTACTAGACGGTGCGCTTAATTTTACTGCTGCGATATATGAAAATATTGAAAATGGACTCGCTGTTCAAGACCCTAATTATGATGAAAACTATACCACCCCGGGAGGTCATACGCCTTATATTCAGCGTGGTAAAGGTGATAAAACCAACGGCTATGAAATAGAATTAACTGGCGCATTATCTGAAAATTGGGATCTCAGTGCCAGTTACTCTAAGCATAAAACCAAGTCTAGAGAAGGTGAAGAGCTCTATACCAATGAGCCCAAACAGCTCTTAAATATATTCACGACCTACGACTTTAATAATTACTTTCAGGGGTTTACAGCAGGTTTTGGCGTTAACTGGACGGGTGATTTTTATAAGAATATCGATAGACCAACAGCGGATGGTACTATTGAAGACTACAGATTCGAACAATCATCGACTGTTTTGGTTAACGTAATGGCACGTTATGCGATTAACGATAAAATGAGTATTGCGTTAAATGTAAATAACCTTTTTGATAAACATTACTACGATAGCGTTTCAAATTGGAGTGGAAATGTTTTACACGGTGAGCCCGTAAACTGGAAACTTGCATTTAGATATTCTTGGTAAATTAAGCCACAGGCCCTTTAAAGGCTGCTCACTTTAGGGATTTATTGTGAGCAGCCTTTATAGAGTAAGCACAACAGCTAAGCCCCCCTAAAAAACAAAAAATTAACTTTTTGTATTCATTAGAACCTTAATGAGGTACATTTCACTTTCATTAAATAAAAGAACAACATAAATGAAATTAAAATATACTTATTTGGCTGCAGTTATTGCAGCTTCCTGTAACGCTATGGCGAATGTTGACTACGTATTAAGAGAAGGTGATCCACTAACGAGTCAGCAATGGCATTTGCAAAATACCGGTCAAACAGCATTTTCCGATCGAGGCGGAAAAGCTGGGGAAGATATGAATCTAGACCTTACTCATGCACTGGGTATATTAGGTGTAGGTGTAACAGCCGCCGTTATTGATGGTGGAGTGCAACTTGATCACCCCGATTTAATTAATAATGTAAAGCCTGGATCATGGGACTTTCTAACTGATTCTGCTGATTTAAAACCAAGAGATGGTAACGATACACATGGTACCGCAGTGGCTGGGATCATTGCAGCCTCAGCATATAACGGTATTGGCGGTCGCGGCGTTGCGCCACAGGCAGGACTGGTTGGTTTTAACCTTTTACGCAAGTGGACCGAAGCTAATTGGCTACAATCACATGGTTTGTACTCTGACGGTTTCAATCGTTCATCTTTCGACTTCCCTCGTGTTTTTAACCAAAGTTATGGCGGCGCACGTACCTCACCGCAGCGTTACAACTATGACGTAACGCCTTGGTTAAAACGCAATGATGACGCCCAAGAAGAGATCACGCGATATTCACATGGTGGTAAAGGCGCGATATTTGTAAAGTCTGCTGGTAATAGCTACCAGTCTCAATCAATTACATTGAAAACTTATGGCCGTGGTCGTATTTATTTTGACAATGCAAACCAAGGCTTGCCAGTACAAAACTCTAACCTAGAGAGAATGGATGCCACTTATTGGAATTTAGTCGCATCAGCTTATAACGCTGATGGCGTAAAATCGTCTTATTCTGAGGTTGGTTCAAATATTTTTGTATCAGCACCAGGAGGTCAATACGGTACAACCTCGCCAGCCATTATTACCACTGATTTAACAGGTTGTGATAGAGGCCGAAACCCCGCTTATGGTCGCAACGATTTACATGGCGGGCATGAGCTTGACCCAAACTGTGATTATAACGCACGTATGAATGGGACTTCGTCCGCTGCGCCCAACGTTGCAGGTGCTATTGCGTTAGTAATGTCGGCAAACCCAGCGTTAAATTGGCGCGATGTGCGTCATATATTGGCATCTACCGCGCGAAAAATTGATGCAGAGCACCCTGGCGTATCATTATCATTCACTCATAAAGAGGGTGATGAATTCAGTTATGATGCGATCCCTGCATGGCAAACAAATGCTGCTGGGTATGACTTTCACACCTTCTACGGCTTTGGCGCTGTAAACGTTGATGCTGCTGTGACTATGGCCCGCTTCTATTCAGCAACACTGCCACCTTTAGAGATCACAGACTGGCACTCTACCGTTGCCAATACCCCGATCCCTGACGGCACACTGACGGGTGTGGACAGCCACTTTGAACAAACAGAAGAGCTCACTGTAGAAACAGTTCAAATTCAGCTAAATGCTGATCATACAAGTACCCGAGATGTTGCCGTAGAGCTCATATCTCCATCAGGGACACGTAGTGTACTCATGACACCGCGTACTGGGACTATTTTTGGTCGTTCCGGTTTTACCGAAACTCAAATGCTGTCTCATAACTTCTATGGCGAGTCAGCTACAGGCTTATGGACGTTACGCCTCATTGATACACAAGGCCAAGATGAAAAATTCACCTTTAATCCTTCAGCATCAGGCGAGCCTAACGTACGCTTTACACATAGAAATAACCAAGAAGATGGCACGCTTACTTCTTGGAAAATCCGTTTCATCGGTCATAAATAGGAGATAAATTATGAAAGTATTATTAATTCCAGCGCTCGTTTTTATGGCACAAGCAACAGCAGAGGAAATCTTGATTGCAGAGCCTGTGCAATTATCGAATCACACATTCCTCTCAAACGGCCAATTTTTTGCAAAAGTTGAAGGAACGAGTCTATCACCCGCACTTTACGTTGGCGACCAAATAGCAGAGCTTAATTCTCATGAGACGTATACATTAACAGGTGAAATTGTGGCTAAACTGCCAACCTATGTCGTCGCTCAGAAAATCGCTGACTCATTAGGACTTTCGTTGATTTATACGCGAGAACAACGCGCAATTTTCAAAATAGAAGACCAAACAATGGATCTGTCGCTTGTGCTTGCTCAAGTTCAAAACCTTGATAGTGTTATATCAGCGCAACTTGGCATGAAGCCAGATGCAGTAGAAGCTGAATAATAAGCACGTTAGACTATGTATTAGTGTTATACGCTAATACATAGTCTGTATATGATCAGACGTGTATAAGCCACAATAACAAACCTCAAAGCACCTCCCTACTCTAACCCATCGTTATAGTAAGAGTGTAAAAAGTCACTTGCTGATGATTACGCACTTTTAATGTAAAAATAGAAATACCAATACAACTTTAACTAAAATGCTGTTTAAAAAGAAAAAAGGCCGCAAAAGCGGCCAAACACATCATGGGTATTGATGAGGGATAAGTGTGAAAACAAAGTCAGTTTACCTGTCTCATAATAAAATAAAATCATATTATTACAGTTAATAACATCGAAAAATACGAAGTGTTACTATTCAATAAACACATTTATGTTGTTAACACCCTCACCAACCCATTTACTTGCTGCTCATGACTACAGGTTCTATATCGCTTACAGGCGCAGCTTTTATACATAATTTATACACTGCAGGCACAAAGAAAAAAGACAACACCGTCGTCAATACTGTGCCACCAGCTATCGCAACAGCAAAAGGCGGCCAAAAGCCACCTCCAGCCAAAATCAGGGGCATAAATCCACCAACTGTCGTGATTGTTGTAGAGCTAATATGGCGCGTACAGGTCATCACACTTTGCACCACTTTATGCACATCGCTACCAGCATTATTGGCTTTTAGCTCAGATAAAATGACAATCGCAGCGTTAATAGCTAATCCCATTAACCCTAACAATGCAATGATCACGGTAAAACCAAACGGATAGCCTGCAATATATACACTCAATAAGCCAAGCAGTGCTGACTGCACCGCCGTCACGAGTATGACAAATGTTGTCGTGAAAGAGTTAAACGTTAATACCAGTATAGTAATAAGCAGTACCACTATAACCCCTATTTGCCCCAGTAACACGCCGACAGCTTCATCTCGCTGCTGCGATTCTCCACCTATTTCAATACGGTACCCAGCTGGCAGTGTTTGCTGTACCTCTTGCAATTGTTGCTGGATCTCATTTAGTACTGCTTGTGGTAGAACACCCGCCTCAAGAAAAGCTTCAACAACATTAACCCGTTCGCCATTGCGACGATGAATCGTACTTTGTTCAGGTTCTAAGTTAACTTGCGCAAATGCACCTAATAATAATGGTTGCTCACTCATAAACTGAGTTGCATATAAATCATCTATTGAGTTACTTTGCGCTTGTGATGTTCGTAATCTCACCGGTACCGTTTCTGTTTTCTCAAGCAGCGACGCAACGACAACTCCTTCCAACTGAGCTTGAAGCACAGTTGCAATATCTGTTAACTTAACACCAGCATGACTCAGTAAAGACTCATCTGCATTTAATACTACTTTTGCGCTCCCCGACTCTAAGGTCGTTCTTGTATGTGTGATCTGCTGATGAGCAATCAGCTCAGAACGCAGGTTTTGCCCAATTTCACTTAATACCGATAAGTTTGGGCCATATACTCGCAATTCTATCGGCGCATTAAACGGCGGCCCTTGCTCGAGTTTACGAACCAATGTTTGCGCTTGAGGAAACTCTCTATCTAAACCATGCTGCAGCTTTTTAATGAGTAGATTAGCCGTTTCAAAGTCGCTTACCTTGACCATGGCTTGCGCATAATTTTTCGCGCCTTTGTCACGCTGCATTAAATTGTAATAGAACAAAGGGATGTTATTACCAATCATCCAATTTAATTGCTCAATACCTTCATGCTCAAGAATAAACTCCGACATTTGCGCCACATTTTTTTGCGTCGCTGCAATACTACTATTAGCTGATAGCCTCACCTCAATATGAAACATATCTCTATCGGCTGAAGGAAAAAACTGCTCCGTTAGTTGGGTGGCTCCAAAGAAACCAGCAATAGGGAGTATCATTACCACTAAAATAGTTCTTCTTGGCCGATGAATAGCAAAATACAACAACGCTTTAAAGCGCTCAGAAAGGCGCGGTAAACAAATACCGTTATGTAATAGGCCCTGCTGGCTCTTGTCGGGCAAAAACCGCCCTGCAAAAACCGCGATGAGTGAGTGAGAGATAACATAAGAGCCAACTAAAGCAAAAATAACACTCAAGGCTATTCCACCTACAAATTCCCCTGATTGTCCCGGCATAAGTACTATGGGCGCAAAGGCTAAAATGGTTGTCAAAGTGGAGCTCAGTAAAGGTAGCCAGAAATGATTAACCGCTTTTTTCACCGCATTTAGAGCCGTCATACCTTGTTGCCGGAAACGTGCAATTGAGTCAGTAATAACAATTGCGTTATCTACCATTATCCCCAGAGCTACCACTAATCCAGTCACTGACATTTGATGAATAGGTAACCCATACATATTCATACAACCAAGGGTGAATAACACCGTGAGCGGCAGTGCGATACCGACAATAACCGCCGCTTTAAACCCCAAAGTTAATAATAACACTGCGAGGATCAACACAAACCCAACAGCTATATTTTCAATTAATTCGCCGAGTCGTGCTTCGGTATAGACTTTTTGATCAAATACATTGTGTAAATTAATGCTATTGGGCAATGTTTTTTCAAAACGCTGTAAAGTGTCGTCAATCATTTCAGACCAACGATCCACCCGAAAATCGGGCTGCATTCTTACTCCTAAAAAAACCCCTTGCTGACCATCAACCAGTGCTATTTCCCTGCGGGGTGAACGCAGCTCTCGACTGACCGTTGCAACATCAGCTAATACAAACTGTGCTATATCATCGTTACTCGATAACGGGATCGCCGCAATGCGTGCCAATGAGTCAAACGTACCGTTTAATTCAATTTGCAAATGCGCTTGGCTGTTGATCAATGCACCCGCTGCTACTTTTGGGTCTGCGCCCTGAATAGCCTCAGCAATTTGTTGTAATGACACACCAGCAAGAGCCGCTTTATCAGTGTCATAAGTAACCCTTATCTCCTCTTCAACCCCGCCAAATAAATGCACAACCTCAACACCAGAAGTATTGGTGAGCTGATTTTTTAACTCTTTAGCATAGCGATTCAAACTCATTAACGACGATTTATTGTCTTCACCTGTTATGGCGACAATTCTGGTATAGGCGTAGCCTCTATCGTCTTCAAGTACCGATAAACTCGCTTGTTCAGGCAACTGTGATTGTGCATCAGCGAGTAAATCCCGTAACCGAGACCATACCGGGATCACCTCTGTCACTTCATCTTTTAACTCTATACTTATAACTGATATACCCGCACGCGACATACCAATCATATTTTTTATTTCGGCTTGAGACTTTAACTTAAGCTCTAATTTTTCAGTAACTTGTGCTTCAACACGACTCGCTGTTGCGCCGGGTAAATAGGTGGAGATAATGGCAAACCGATTGATGATCCTTGGGTCTTCACTACGCGGTAAATTATTCAGTGCTGAAAACCCAGCCACAATCAACAGCGCAATGAGTAAAGCTTGCAATCGACCGTTGGAAAATAAAAACTGCATACTACAAACTCCGGCTACTAAGCGTTTTAACGACTTCTACCGTAATATCCGCTGCCACTTTATGTAACCCATTCGCCACGATCAGAGGGTGCTCACTCAATGCTCCACTGACATAGGCATATTCTCCATCGGTATAGTGTACATTCACCGCAATTGAGTTTATCGTTTTGTTTTTTACACCATATACTTGCCAAGTACCTCGCACCCCATCGGTTAACGCACTCAGTGGGATCCAAAAACCGGGTTGTTCAGTAAAAGTAGTTATTACCATTTTGGCAAGCTCGCCTGCATACACCCGCGCGTCGTCAGGCAATTCAAAGCGCATCATCAAGGTACGCGATAAGCTATCAACTTGTGCACCACGGCTCAATAATTTTGCGCGGTATTGTTCTTGTGATACCGCAACCGTCATAGTGTCATTAATCGAGTGTTGTAAAGACATAGGGACGCCTAAAACAACTTGAGATTTGTTCTGTTCGAGTAACGTCACCATCGTCTTACTAGGACTTGCAATTTCACCCAAATGTACATGCCTTTGCGCTATCAATCCTGAAAACGGAGCTATTAATTGTGACTTGTTCAGTCTAATTGCTACAGACTGTAAATTAGCATCCAATAACGCATGTTCAGCTGAAATAACTTCAATTTTTGTTGTCACTTCATCCAGTTGCTGGGCCGCCGAGTAATTCTTTTTGCTCAGCTTTTCAAATCGTTTTTGCTCTATTTTTGCTAATTTCAATTGTGCATAGAGTTTCGCTTTCTCTGCTTCCAACTGCAGTTTTTCAATTTCAAGGAGCTGGGTATCTTGGCGTGCAATCACTTGCCCTATATCAACCCAGTCACCTTGATCAAAATGTATCGATTGAACCTTACCTGAAAACTCGAAGCTCAAACTTGCTTCATGCTGCTTAATAACTTTGCCCGTCACAGCACGCATTTGTGTATAACCAGGCTCAAGTTTTAACGTATATGCCGCAATGGGGAGTGATTTTTTCTCATCAGCCGCAACAACATAGCTGCACCATAAAACATTGAGTAAGAGAACGAGTAACTTCACTGTGGTTCCTTGTTGTATAAAAATGACCGTTAAAAGGCTAAACGCCTGTGACACGCATAAATTAATCGCTTACATGTAATTAGCTTAAACTGTCTTATTGGGGGCTATCCAACATCATTTTAGCAATATCACCAACGCGTAAAAACGGTAATTGTCGCATTTTTAATTCTTTTAAATGCGCTTTATTTGGGTAAGAATAATAACTTTCAGTCGCGCAAGAGTGCGGTGAAAGCGTATTCAAGTCATTAGACAACAATGCCATTACTTGCGGGTAAAATACAGTGAATTGATCACATACAGTACGATCTAATTGCAGTAAACTGCTCGGCTCGTGGCAATCTACAGCACATTGTGCAATTAATGGGCCTGCATCAATCTCTGTATTGGTCACCCAATGTGCCGACAAACCATATTTTTGTTCATTATATAAATAACTGAACAAAATTGGGAACAATCCTCTACAACTTGGTAAAAATGCAGGATGAAAATTTACAACCCCAATTTTTGGTGCTTCTATCATTGTCTCCTGTAAGATCTGGTCAAAATAAAATATAGATAATAAGTCTATTTGCTGGCGCTTTACTTCAGCCACAGCCTCTTTTGAATTGATATCCTTCACTTTAATACAAGGTATTTGATATTCCGCACACACTTGTTCAATACTGGGTAAAGGCTTCTTACCAAGCACCTTCGCTGCAAAACGCATAATCGGCATTGCTGTCATCTTAATACACAAATAATTGACAAACCCCATACCGCGCAATCGTAAATTACGAGCAAACTGAGTGAAAAAACCACCATTTTTTTGGGAGTATGGATCACTTAATATTACTAACTTAATATCGCGATGGTGACGGCGCAATACCGTTACCATCGCGTTTTGCGTCGCAACATTTTCTATATTAGAAAGTGCAATTCGCATATTTATACCATCACCAAAGGTTGATTATCATAATATGCGGCCAATGGCGCTAACATACTGTGCTTAGAAGGGGGATGAAAATTAAAGGCGTGAATTGTCTGCGCTATACTGGAAAAATAGCTATCACCAATATAATTAAGACCCCCGACTTTTTCCATCACCTGTGCAGTGACTTGCGTTAGCACCTCTTGTAAGTGATAGCGACAGGCTAACACTTGCGACAAAGTATCTTGCGTTTGGTCATGCATATCATATGTGATTGCTTTAAGTGCAAGCGCACCGGTATCAAGCTTGATATAAGCAGCCACTTTGTCTTGTTCACAAAGGCGCCCACGCTTTATCGCTTCCTCCACAAGCCCGTATACCATGCCAAGATACGACGCCGTTGTTAACAGTTCAAACCACACAAAGCCACAAATATGCGCGTGATAAGCCATGTTCTCATCGACGTTAACCAACATACTATGAGGTACATACACCTCATTTAACTGTACCGCTTCACTTTGACTGGCTTTGAGAAAATTTGCGCCCCAGAACGGTTCTACATTAACGCCTTCATTGCCTTTATGAATGAGTGCAACCGCAAAATAAGGGTCTGCGTCTTCAGGTTCAACACGTACACTCGCCGTTAATAAGTCCATATCATGGGCTAAACTACAGGGCTTTTTAGTGCCTGTAACAATGAACCCTTTCCCACAAGGCTTCGCAATGATCTGACTTTTAAGAATACTTTTTGAGGCACTCCCCTCGCTGAACGCCGATGACACCAATAAATCGTTTTTAGCAATCGCCTCCAACAATAGCGACTCTAAACCAGTACTGGTTTTAGCCATTTCTTGCAGCGTTGCAATCGAAAACTGATGCATACCCGCACCAATGGCTAAAGACGGAGACAGAGCTCCTAGCCCCAGCTGAACCAAAACACCTTGCCATGGAGTTAGCTCGACGCCCCCATAACACTTTTTAACCATTAAGCGACAGCCACCACATTCCTTAAACCAACTAATTATGGGACTATGCTCAGCCTCATTATCACTAAAGTTTTGCGATGCTAATTTCTCTTGTAAACCTGGCAAGAAATTATCTAAGCTCGCGTAAGCATCTGTTAAAATCATTACGCAGGCTCACCTTCTGTTTCAGTAATAAATAGCTCGGTTAGCATGTTATTTATATTGTTGGTAATCGCCGTTTCTGCAATCGGCTCTAGAATATCAGCAAGAGTGGGGATCCCCATACAAAATGACGCCTCAAAGCAAACTTTTGCACGATTTGAAGATACAGTCTCAACAATCCAACGACCATAGAACTCTTCAGCATCACCTTCAAGCTGATTGAAATCTATCGTAAGTTCTTGGTCATTAAAAATGTCTTTTTCACGCCAACACATTTCACCATCATGAAAATGGACTTTCCACGTTGAGTCACTTTGCGTATCCGATACTTTGTTCACATCAATACTGATCACGGCTGCACAGTGTTTTTCAAACTGTTTAAAATCAGAAATTGTTTTATAAGCTTCTGCTGCTGATACAGGTAATAACTTTTCAATAGTGACGCGTCTCATGATGTTTGCTCCATAGCGATTAATGACGAAAAAGCGGCAGCACATGCCGTGGTTAATTGTTCAATTTGAGAATGGCTTAGCAAAGCACTCGGCGTTAGTCGCACGGTAGTGGCATTACTCAGCGAATGACTGGTAATAACTTTGTGTTGTAATAATGATAAAGTGAGTTGCCCTGCGCGCGCTGGGGTTTGTGCATCTAGGCCTATCAATAAGCCTTTGCCTCTAACAATGATACCCGCAGGTTCTGCAAGCGGCGTGAGCTTTTCAATAATGACTTCGCCGATTGCTTTTGCTTTAGCTGAAATATTATCCCGTTCCAATACCTCTAAGGTTTTAATTGCCGCAGCTAATGCAATGGGGGAGCCCCCAAAGGTACTGCTGTGCAGCATAAAGTCTTTATTAAGAGGCTCAAATGCGGCCGCGGTCGCAACCACTGCAGCACAAGGTACAACCCCGCCACTTAACCCCTTACCTACCAGCATAATATCCGGTGTCACCTGATAGGCGTCTATTGCCCAATCATATCCAGTTCTGGCCAAACCCGACTGGATCTCATCGGCAATAAATAGCCCGTTGTTCTCTTTACATAGCTGACTTACCAAACGCACAAATTCACCTGATAACGGATAAACACCGCCTTCACCCTGAACAGGTTCAAGAATGACTGCATAGGTATCTTGGCTATTCTCAAAACATCTAGACAGCGCTGTCATATCATCGCGCTCGATAAAAATAACATCCTCAAACAAGGGCTCAAATGGCGCTCTAAAAGCCGCGCGATGTGTCACACTTAATGCACCTAACGTTTTGCCATGATAGCTCCCTGTTAGTGCTATTATTTTGTTGCAGCCATTCGCTCGGGCAAGCTTTAAAGCCAGCTCTGTAGACTCTGCACCAGAGTTTGTAAAAAAAGTATACTCTAATGACGCAGGGCTAAAATCAGCTAACTTTTGACTCGCAATCGCAAGTGTATCGTTGACCAGAGTCCTGCTACTCATCGGTAACGTATTGAGCTGCTCAGTGACACTATGTATCACTTCTGGATGGCGGTGACCTAAAATAAAAACACCAAATCCACCACAATCTAAGTACGTTTCACCTTTGGTATCGACAATTTCACAGCCTTGGGCACAATGTTCTATCGGTAAATTCATCATACTCGATAGCCGCGCTTTTGAGCGATTGCTATGAGACTTTAATGCCTTTAGCGTTTGCTCTTTCATCAGGCCCCCTCAACAACTAAAAGCTCACTGAGAGGGTGAATATCATCAAACGCAGCAATATTTTTTACCATTACCTCAGGAATATCGAATGGTTTAGGGCCTTGATCATATTTACCTAACAGTTCCAAATCAGAACTAAAACCCTCACTCATATCTAAGTATTTTAAATAAATTGAGGTCTCTTCAAACATACGTTTATATCGACGAGGCAGCGCTGGTAAGAATACCGGCTTGATAAGTCGTTCAAACGTGGTTGGGTTGATCAGTTTGGGCGGTTTAAATTTAACTTGATAGCGCTCAAAGTAATCCGGATTGGTGCCTATTGTTAACATTTGACCTAAGGTGCTGGCGTCATCACCCGCGGTTAACCAAAACTCGCCTGATAGGTTGTTATCAACAACCGTTAAAATACCACTGGCAACCGTATCTCTGGGAATAACATCCACTAAGGTACTAGCATCACCGGGCACGACAGGGATAACCTCTTTTGTCGCCAGTTTGAGCATATTATGCATACCTTGTTTTTTGGGCATAATACCTTTGATGCTATCGCCAATAATGACGGATGGTCGGATCACGGTCACATCATCATCCAACGACGATTCTGCTAATTTCTTACTGTGTTCATAATTATTAAATGCATGACCATTTCGCCCTTGCACAAATGCAGTGCTGATATAAATTAACTTTGCATTTAGCTTATTTGCCAGTGCTTTTGCATGCTGCAGCCCGGCAATATTAATATCAGCCAACACATCGGCATCGGCAGTAAAGTCCGTTAAAGCCGCACTGTGGATCAATACATCGATTTCGTTTAGTTGTGCAAGCTCTTGCGCACTTATACCGAAATCGGGTTTAGAAATATCACCTTGTACTTGCTGAATAACACCAGTTGGCAATGTACTAAAGCGTTGTCGATTGACCAAAATCGAAACTTGGTCGTCCTCGTTCAATTGCTCAAGAATAGATAGCCCAACCACTCCGGTTGCACCTGTAAGAAAAAAGCGACGTGACATTACAGCTCCTTCAATCACATACTAAAATACAGTATCCCTATCGTTAAGCGATACGCTGTATATTTGATTGTGTATTTAAATTAGGGCCGTAATGATAATTGTTTGCAGATAAAAATAAAATAACTTTATTTACTAAATTTTTACAAGTGTAATTACAATGTATTACTTAGACTTGATTTTAGGCAGGTAGAAAGGAAAAAATAATTATCTTTTCGATAATTTAGAGCTGAGCTAAAGGTTTTTCCTAAAGGTAATTTTACTATCACTGCCATCATCCAATTGTTTGCACTTTACAATCTGGTAATCATGCGCGATCAACATCTGTAACATACGCTTAAAACGGTTCATTGATTTAACCTCAATGGCTTGATAAGCACACGCTCTTACCTTGTCTTCTTGTCGTAAAAGCAGCCCTTTAGCAATGCCTTGACCTCTAAACTCTGGCAACACGGCACCAAGCCAACTGTAGAATAGCGAGCCACTTTTGGCATAACCAAGTTTATAAGCAACCGGTTGTTCATTAATATAAGCCACCAGCAGTATATGTGAGCGAGCACCTATTTTTGCAGTGATCTCTGCATATGATTTTGGAGAAGAAAATTCAGGGATGTTATTTTCAATGTACATCAATTCGTTAACAGTGCCCTCTTTGATAATATAGTTCATAGTATTACCCAATGACCTCCTCGTTCTTAGACTCCACCATTGGCATGACATTTTCGGGTCGGTATGTTGGTAGGTCTCTCATACGATTAAGTACACTCTCATGCAGTGATTCATTCGTATAGGGTTTATAACTCACTTCTCGCGTTACTTCTGTTAACTTATACAGCCATGTCATTGAGTTACGATATTCGTCTAGGTGATATGGTTTATAATAACGTAAAAAAGCTTCATTAAATTGTAGCCCATATTGTTCGGCCATCTCTTTGATCCAATGTAAGCTAATATTCGCTAACCCATCTTTACTATAGCCGCCACCGACATTGCTATGACTTCCTGCGAACCACTGTTGTTGTAGAGTTTGTGTTGACCCTTTTGGCAATTGCCATATCGCAGGTTTAAAAATGCCCCTGCGCTCATCAATCGCAAGAGCCTGATAAGCATGCTCAATATTATTGGTTAAACTCACATCATGAAATTGATAACGACGATTAAAACGCCTGAACCCAAGTGGGATCCCCAAAGCACCAACCGTGTCCCAGACACCAACAAACTTAATTTTCACCCGCGTACTATTATGCTGTGTTTGAAAAGCCGATAATTGCTCAATTGAAGGTTCTTTACGATATAAGCGATAAGCCTCAGGCATATAAAACGCATGATCTTTAGGCAAAAGGCCGACTTTATTGATCAAGCCAGCCAAGCTACGCACGGTATAAGCGCCACGGCTAAAACCAAATAAGAAAATTTCATCCCCTGGTTGATAGTTGTGAACAATAAACCGATAGGCTTTAATGATATTATGTGAAAGTCCAATACCAAAGCCGCCCCCTAAAATGCGATCTAAGCCCCATTGTGTGCCGACACCTTCGCTATAATAAACGATTTGATGTACTCCATCATTACAAACGGGTTCTATTGATCGGGCGATTTTTACAACATTGGTGGGTTTACGTTTCCCTCGATCATACTGGGCAGGCTGATTCCATGTACCATCCATACAGACGATGATTCTTTTCATTACTGCGGTTCTAAAAATAATTAATAGGCGTGATTTTATAGTTTTTCATATATAAGTCAAAGCCTTAAATGACCTTGCAATTTTAAAAAACACACCTTTTTTGATTGTAAATTAGTGTTACGCAGCAATTTCTATTCGATTTCGACCATGCTCTTTAGCTAAATAAAGCGCTTTATCGGCACGCTCAATTAAATGCGTCACTAAACACTGCTCTATGTGCAAGGCAATACCAAAACTGGCTGTAATAGTGCGCACTGCTTTACCTGTTTTTTTTCCTTTTACAGAAAGCTTTGCAATATCTTTGCGAATACCTTCAGCAAAATTAACCACTTCACTTAAACTATCTAACTCTGCAAAAATACAAAACTCTTCACCGCCATATCGATATGCTTTTCCAATACCATCTGTGTGCTTCATGATTTTTGCTGACACGACCTTTAAAACATCATCGCCCTTTTGATGACCAAAATCATCATTGAACTGCTTAAAGTGGTCAATATCCACAAAAATTAATGCTCGGTGGGTGCCTGTTGGAGCCGTCTTACAAAACATGACAATATCTTCATCAAACTTACCGCGATTCAGCAGCCCAGTTAATGGATCCTGGCTTGCAGCCTCCTGTGTACTAACGAGTGCGGATTTTAAATCACTGATCTCTGCATAAGCATTTTCTAATTTTTTCTGAAACTGATAAGCGGTTTGTTGCATCACGACAGACTCTTCCGTTAAACGGTCAACATAACCCAGTACATCGTCAAAAGAATCTAGACTGTTTCTTTTTAAATCATACAAACCAGAATGACACTGTGATAATACAGCCGAAAAGTCTTGAGAGGATTCCAATGTTCGATCTATTTCAACTTGCACATCAGAAATCGTTTCTTGAAACGACTCTGACATTTGATGAAACAACGCCAAATCTTTATCGGATAAAAATGCGTCAAACAATTGTTTTGCATGCGCGGGGGGGCATGTTTGATAGTCATCTAAAATTTGCTCTAGCTCGCTGTTTAGCTGCGTATTTGATCCCAAAACATAACAGTACCAAATAGCATAATTAACAGGCGTGACAGGTACCTTGTATTTCACCATCAGTGGGATGGCTTGTTTCATACATTGCGCTGAATGAGAAAGTGACGTATCAAATTCCATGGCTTTATTTACCCTAGTCCTACAACAGACTTCTTATTATTATCAAGGAGCGGTTATGCCTGCTACGAAAGCACAAAACCAACACTAAAGCATTGCAAATAATTAATCAATTGAAAAATAAATGAACGTACAAAAGAAAGTTATAATTGACATAAACTACTGATAAAACATTCTCAAACTCATCATTTATCCCTATCAAATAAAAATAATTAATCTAACAAACAATAAGATGAACGTTAATCTATTCCAAACTTCACTATAAACACGCCACTAGAAAATGTTAACTTGCAGATCAAAAAGAAACCAAAATAAACAAAAAAACAACATAATCACCGTTAGATCACTGCAAATATTGCACTATTGATGCACCTTTAGCTGAAATAGAAAACTCACTATACACCCCGTTAAGTAATGTCATATTAGGCGCACTATGCCCAATATCAAGGTCATAAATAATGGGGACATTTAAAGACCCCAAGGCAGCGATAAGTACTTTTTCGTGAAGATGTGCATTACATTTATTTGCTGCATCGCGGCCAAATACAATACCGGATACATGCTTAAATACCCCTTTGTATTTTAAACCTAGTAATGCGCGAATATAGCCATTTTCACTCAGCTCTCCATTTTCAAAATACAAAATCAGCGGCTGTTCAGCATACCGTTGTGCAAAATTGTCTATATCAGCAAACTCGGTGTTTAAGATATGCTGATGAGTATCTAAACATCCCCCTAATAAACGACCAGCAAATGCGACTGTTTCATTTGTCATACCATTTTGACTGGGTAATACCCGCCACTGTGTAGCTTCTGTGAGGTTAAACACCATGTTTGGATCTGAAATTGGAGAAGTGTTCACTTTTTCAAAGTGACTCGACGCTGACTGTATCCATTTATCACCGGCTTGCAGTGATAGTACACCTAACGTAGCGCGGGTGAGCGGATCAGTTTGTAATGCCGTCAATTGCATTAAATTTGTTGCGTGAACGGTGACCCAATTTAACCGTGTTGTCAGTGCGGTCATAACGGTGCTTACATCCGAGAAGCCAACCACCCATTTCGGTGACGTTGATTGAAGCGCCGGCCAATCTAATAAGGGTAAAATTGCCATTGCTAAATCTCCTCCCCAAGGAGGCAGAACCGCAGATACACTCTCATCCAATAAGAACGTATTTAACTCATTTGCCCGTGTTTGCGCATCCCACTCCCCAGAATGGCGAACGCTCTGCCCTTCAACCACTTCAAAGCCTTGCTCTTGTAAAAACGCCAAAGCCTTATCGAGCCTTGCATAGCACGCTTGTGGTACCGAAGATGAAAAGGCACAAATGGCAATACGACTACCTGCTTTTAGAGGTTTGGGGTAATTCATTGACAGCTCACTCCTATGACAGCTCAGAGGCTAAGTACGTTTCTAAAATGTGGAAATTAGTTTTAGCATATAAAGTGTCATTATCGCCACCTTTAAAACGCATACTTGAGGTACAACTTCGTTGACAGTGACTTATAAACATGTACAACATTATTTATAGCTATAAACCAAACGAGGTGACCTATCAGCGAGCAAGCGTGCAATAAAGTACAGGACCCCTCCTTACTGGTATTACCTCAAGGATTAGAGACTATTGGCGGTGTCAAGCGCTATGTAACAGGTATAAGCTGTTCAATATATTACAAAACGCTGACACAAGATTTATTTGATGTCGAATTTTATACCAATCAGTTGTGTTTGGTTTATGTGGTTGCAGGTAAAGAGCACATCATGTCTAAATCCAGTCACAGAGTCACCCTAACCCATGACTCAGCCATTTTATTAACGCCTGGCGAAACCTTACACTCAGATTACTTTAGCGCCAGCGGAGCACTCAAAGCTTGGCTTGTATTTTTTAGCCCCACAATACTAGAGCACTTACCTCAAGGTCAGCCGGGTAAGAAGGAACATAATACACTCCCTGCATTTATTCCCTTGTCACATTCAGCGTTGTTGGCGCCTTTTTTCGACAATTTAGAGGCTTATCACTACCGAAACCTGCTTAATGATGGGATGTTACACGCTAAGGCAACTGAACTTTTATTACTCATAAATTCACTGAGCCCTGTGCCGCTGCATCAATTACTTGACTCATTGACAGGATCGGCTGGCTTCAATACTCGATTCAAAAGGTTAATAGAAGACAGTGACTATCTGTCACTGTCTGTTGCTGATTTAGCACGTCTTTGCAACATGCCAAACACGTCATTTGCTCGAAAGTTTAAAGCCACTTACTCTATAACACCAAAGCAGTGGTTATTAGATAAACGACTCATCTATGCAAAGACGCAATTGCTACTCAAAAACAGGTCGGTAACTGACATTGCAACAGATATTGGCTATGCAGACCCGTCACATTTTATTAAGCTATTTAAAAGTAAATTTGGTGTCACCCCGCATCAATATAAATCTTCTGGCGAAAAAAAACGATTTTGTTAAAAACACCATAACAGCTTCATTGTTTTAGGTGCATGGTGGACATTCTTTCATTTAGCGAGGAATACCCATGATCCGTGTTAACTTACTCTGCCAACTCAAATCAGGCGAGCACACAGCCCTAAAACAGTTTCTATCCGATAACTTAGCCACCGTCAGGCACTTTAGTGGCTGTTTACGTGTCGATATTTATTTTGATGAAGCACAAAATTGTATGCTTATAGATGAAGATTGGCAGTCTGTAGAAGCCCACCAGCACTATATACAGTTTATAACAGCAAATCAGGTGCTAGCGCACTTGTCATCATTTTTTGAGCAGCCGCCTCAGGTTTACTATTTGTCAAAAAGTCCCCTTTAACTAACCAAAGGCGTATTAAGCCCACTATGGCAGGTCTGAATGCGCCTAAATCCACACATCATTTTTGGCGGTTAATGCATCTTCTGCATCTCCAGTATTTTTTACGCCTTGTGGTTCAATGATCAATATTTGACATTCTTTCTCTGCAAAGGGCTTATGCTGCACTCCCTTGGGCACAACGATCATTTCACCGCTGTTGAGCGTGATCACTTCATCCACAAAAGCGATGTTGAGTTGTCCAGATACAACGATAAAAGTCTCGTCAGTATGATCGTGTTGGTGCCAGACAAATTCACCTTGTACTTTCACGACTTTAAACTGATAGTCATTCATTTGCGCGACCACTTTGGGTTGCCACTGCTCATCGAACAATAAAAATTTTTGAGCCAAATTAATTTTTTGCATCACATTCATCCTCTTCTTTTATGACTGCCTTCCCCTGATTTCTCCATAAGGTAGTCTACGCACAAAAGTATAGAAAATGACACAGTCAATTCATTGTAAAAAATTAACAACTAAAATTAATACAACTCACTCGGTTTTATGCCATACGCTCGTTTAAAGGCATTAATAAAATGCGCTTGGTCGTAAAAACCAACGCGCATAGCAACATCTGTACTGCGTATACCACTTTGTAATAACTGCAGTGCGGTTTCGAGGCGTATTCTCAGTAACCAAGCGAAAGGAGTTATGCCAGTTAACGCCTTAAACTGCCTAAGTAATTGTATATCAGTTAAGTCACATTCATTTGCAAGCCGTGACACAGTCAATTTCTCAGCAATATGTTCATGCATAAAGGCATTTAGCTTTGCAAGATTAGAACGCCCTAAGCAATAAACTTTCGGTTCAGTAAAATGACCATATCGTGTCGCAAGTAATGTTAAATTTGATAAAAAGACACTTTCAAGCCACAGCGTATTTGCATACCCAGCAGCCATATGTGTGTGTAACTGACTAAATATCGAATAAAGTGACTGATCTTCAACACAGTTATCAGAAAAAGTAAGCAATGACGTATTTTTTTGATCCAGAAATTCATGTATCGCACTGACAGAAATAGAGAATATTTTACTAGAAACCTTCAGTTCGTTGCTACTTCCATCATGCGTTATACCAGGGTCCATAAGTTGTAGCTGCCCAGGGCCATTTATCACGTTTTTACCTTTTGCGTTAAACGACTGAGTTCCCTGTGTTATTAACCCAATATGATATGTCAAATGAATATGTTTACTAAAATTAAGCGTACTATGCTGAACCTTAATTAGGTTTACACCGGTAAACAATGAGGAGTGATGACTGATAGCTATAACCGAATTCCTTGTAACAAAACGAAGGTGGCCACAGTGACAAAAATAGCGCGTAACAGCAAGCAATAGTAGTGACGTCGCTGTGAGCGACGTCATGTTTTTTATCGATAACGATTAAAATGCGGCTTGTAGCGCCAATCTAAAGGTAGTGCCTTCACCTATTGTGACATTATTAACACCGCCACCAGCTAAATAATTTTTATCAAATAAGTTTTCGATATTAAATCGCACGTTTACATCTGCATGCGAAAGCCCAAGCTTATAGGTTGCCCCCACATCAATGCGAGTATATGCCTCTTTAGTGATCGTATTTTTAGGGTCGGCAAAACGTTCACCTTGATAAAAGGCCCCAGCATTGACTGCAAAAGCATCACTGAATTCATAACGAGACCATAAAGATGCAGACCACTTTGGCGCATCAATAGGCGACTTACCTTCATACTTTTTGTCTCGGACATACTCTGCGTCCAAGTTCATGACAGATCCCATCACAAATAAACGGTCGTTAACCGCACCTTGTGCGGCAAACTCAAAACCTGTATGGCGCTGCTTACCCGCTTGAGTCGTGACTGTTGTATAACCACTACCCGCCTCTGCGTCCGTCGTAATCAACGTACCCGTTTTGCTAATATCAAATACAGCTGCTGTAATTAATAACCTATCATCAACTAGCTGCCATTTAGTCCCAATTTCATGCTGTTGCGATGTAACCGCATCAAGCTTCATGTCATGGTTTTTATCTTCGAGGTTATCAAGTTTGCTACTTCGCTGCGGTTCAAAACCCTCTGAGTAGCTAAAATAAACAGTGCCATTCTCACTTGGGTGGTATAACACCCCCCCTTTTGGTAAAAACGACTCATTGTCTGCGCCTTCTTTATTTTGCTTGTCATAGCGGCCGCCTAAAGACACCTGCCATTGCTCATTAATAGTCACTAAGTCTTGAACATAAAGGCCGTAATAGTCGAATTCACTGGTATATAAAGAATCATCTGTCGCATAACTAATGTCAGGGCGAGCAGGCTGAGTTTGACCTTCAACAAAATCGACCGCACTCGCTCTTACGCGTAACTGTCCATAATAATAATCTAATGAGTTAGCACCAATAAGCACTTGATGATCAAAACCACCTAATTCAAATTCACCCGTTACATCAACAAATGCAGTCGTAAACTGCCAATCGTCATAACGGTCGTAAGGACGCGAGCCGTAACTGTCTCCAACTTGATAATCCTTTGGCTTTCTTGGTGCAGACTCAAAACGCTGACGGGAGAAGTCTTGCTCATTATATCCAACCGTTACTTGGAAGTTTTCTGTGAGTGCATGCGTAAAATCAATGCCCTTATTTTCAACCGTTATGTCAGTAAATGCCCACGAAAAGTCTCTGATTGTTTTATCACTACCAATTACTTGGCCTTTGCTGTCTAACCAAGCACCCGTATCAAGGCCTGCCTTGTCATTTGTTCGGTCGTAATGTACGCGCACAAAGCTGCTATCGTTAATATCATAGTCAAGTACCATTGAGCCTAAAAAGCGGTCTCGTGTGCGCTCATTGCCATCGACATATTCTCGGTCAAAGGTGACGTCTTGCTTAACGAGTACCGCACGGTAACGTAAGTCTTCTTCATCGGTAATAGCACCACCAAAGTCAGCGGTCGCTCTAGTAGAGCCTAAATGGTCAACATCAAGCCCAAAATTCATAACAGTTTTAGCCGTTGGCTTTTTGGTCACCATGTTCACTAAACCACCGGGACCAGATTGACCATACAAAATACTTGATGGGCCTTTAATGACCTCTACTTGCTCTAATGTTTCAATGGGCTGCTGATAGTGCGACCAATGCTGGTGTCCATCACGCAAATACCCGTTAGATGAACTTAAACCAAAGCCACGCAAATTGAATGTTTCACGGTTACGCTGTTTAGAACCAGCCGTTAAACTTGCATCGTTATTTAAAACTTCACCCAGCGTGGTCGCTAATTGTTCATCAATCACGGTGTCTGAGATAACAAATACTGATTGTGCAGTCTCTAGTAAAGAAGCATCCGTTCGCATTGCACCTTTCGCCGTATCAACTTTGTAGTCATTAAAGTAAGTCCCCTTCACTTCAATCACTTCAATTTCAGACGACTTAGCTAATACATTCGATGTCGCTATTGCTGAACCGATTGCTAAACATAAAACTGAGTAACGCATTAATACACTCCAAACTAGAAATTTACTGCACAGAAGGTGCAAAACCACGAGAAGGTTAATGATATTAATTCACATTTGCAATTGTATTTAATGAAATAATTTCTTTTTGGGAACTGTTTGCTTAAAGTGCAGTCAAATCGCATAAAAATATTAACCACCTCTATATTTTTAAAACTTTTCTTTATCAAATAAACAACAATTAACAACCTTAAACTGACAAATAATCATGTCGTTTTTCATTGTATAAAGGAGTCATCAAAACCATGGGAAGTAAAAAAAACGTGGCACCGCTTTTAAAGCATGACCATTGTATTTCGAGTATCGGGTGGGTGATGTTTATGTGCTTAATTTTTGCGAATTGCTTGATCAACAGCGTATTTATAGAACACAAGTCGATTAGCCTTATTGACTCAATTACATTTCCACTTCAGAAATGGGGTATTTGGCTCATACTCACCCCATTTGTCCTGCATATGTTGCAGTCGCGACGCAAGTTTGCACTGTCAAGTCGCCTCTTTTATTGCGTATTAAGTATTTCAACCCTGTCTCTGAGCCTCACATTTTCTGTGGCCCTTGAGGTATCACAGTCAGACATCAGTATTGTTCACAGTCTTTTCTTTATTTGGCCTAAGCATGCTGCAGCACTCCTCATTGTCATTTTGCTGTGGCATCTAAAACAGGTCTTATTCCACAAGCCCAACACGTCAATAAACGCACTACAACATAATCACACTAGTTCGAAAGTCAATACGTTAATGATTGAAGTCGATGGCTTAACGCACACGCTTGCGTATCAAGATATACTGTTTGTTCAGGCTGCTGGCAATTATATGGAGGTTGTCACACAAGAGCGTACTTATTTGACTCGTGCAACATTAAAGCAATTACATAACTTACTGCCAAAAGATGACTTTGTTCAATGCCATCGCTCTTACTTGGTTAATCTTGATTATATTGAACAGCTCAAAAACCACCCTGCAGGTCATGCAAGCGCTTATCTAATCGATAGCCAAGTTATTCCTATCAGCAAAAGCCAGCGCTCGACCATTCGCACACTTATCGCCAGTCGATAACAGGTAAAATGGGGTGAATGGAGGAAAGAGCAAGGCTTATCACATTACTCCTCCATTCATCCCTAAGCCATGTAAATTAGGGGTTTTCTTCATTTAAGCTTGAGCAATACTTTAATCAGATACTTACTCGAGAAACTTTAATGAATAAAGACAACTCAACCTTATCTCCGTTAACCATATCACTGCACTGGCTTGTTGGCTTAACCATGATTGGGATCATTGTCATCGGATACTACATGGTCTACTGGGAAGTATGGTCACTCTACCCAATCCACAAAGCAATTGGTGTTTTAGCGATACTTATCATTTTACCCAGAGTGATCTGGCGCTTGAAAAAAGGCTTTCCCGCACCTGCCAGTGGCTATCCAAAACATGAACATCACCTTTCTATCATCGTCCACTGGTTACTATTACTAGGTACGCTTGCTCTGCCAATATCTGGCATGCTGTACTCTGGGTTTGGTGGATATGGTATTAATATATTTGGTTTTGAATTAGTAACTAGAAATGAGTTAAATGGTGAAGTGATTGCTTTCAATGAAACTATTTACTACAGTGCAAAACTGTCACACTCATGGATAGCCTATATTTTAACTGGCGCTTTAGTTTTACACATAGTAGGCGCAATAAAGCACCATGTGATTGATAAAGATACGACACTAAAGCGGATGCTTGGACAACCTAAATAAGATGATTCCAAGGCTATACAAACTTTTCTTATAGCCAAAGCTAAGTCTGTATTCCAGGGTAACGCAAAGGTGATCCTACAATAGTGCTCAAACTTATCATTTGAGCCAAACATGGCACCCGGTGCAATCGCTACGCCCTCATTGATCAACGATTCCCAAATATCTGAACTCGACTTTTCACCGGTAAAAAACCAACAGCACGGCCCGCCTTGAACAGGTAAAAACGTTATATAATTTGGTAAATTAGCTTCAAAAATTTTCAGGGTGTAATGATAGTTCTCTTTCAATTTATTGCGTAACTGGCATAGTAATTTTTCATAACCTCCTGAACAAATAAGTTCATTGACGACATTTTGCATGTGTAAATTTGGTTCTTCAGTAAGGGTGTGTTTTGCTTGAGAAAACAACAGCCCTGTATTGAAGCAAATCACAAAACCTAAACAGATCCGCGTAGACACTGTATCAAAAAAATCTTGAATACTGATCAAAGGTAGTTTTGGAAAACCCGAGGCTAATTGTGCTAAAGATAAGGGCTTATTGGTGCCAAAATACAATTCACTTCTATCATACTCAATAATTGTCACTGCGTTCTGTTCAGCCCATGCTAATAAAGCACACTTATCGCTATAAGATAACACACGCCCAGTAGGATCATTGAAACTGGGGTTAACTAAGTACGTTGAAAAACCGTATGCTTTATGTGCTTGATCAAGCAGTTGCAATTCGTTGATGAAACGAGTTTGCATTGGGATCTCAATAATGCTTTTACACACACGCTTAATGACTGACTGGAAATAAAATGAGGTAGGAGATTCAACCGCAACGGTGTTACCGAGTGCTCCAGAAGCCGTCAATGCACTCACTAAGCCTTCTCTGTGCCCTGAAACAATATGAATATTCTCTGGGCCTATGACATGATCTTGTCGCCATAAAAATTGGCTGATCGTTTGTCTTAATTGCGCCTCCCCTTGTACTTCATCTTTAACCCTAAATTGATACATCGACCTATCGAAGGACTTATTATGTAATTTACTCAGCAATACATGATTATTGAGTACAGAGCTTGGCGCAGTTGCAGACAAAGGGACCAAGTTTTCATCATTTAATGTTAATAGCACCTGTTGCTCGTCTAACTCATCAACCACAATACGCTGATAGTCCGAGCCATAATCCAATTCCCTGTGCTCACATATAAAATAACCTTGTTTCGGGCGCGCCTGAATAAGCCCTAATAGCTCTAGCCCCTCATACGCTTTTTGTACGGTAGACATACTAACGTTTTGACTTTTGGCCATTGCTCTAATTGAAGGTAACTTATGTGAAAATACGCCTGCCTTGATATTACGTTCCAGCGTATCTTGTAATGATTTATATTTGTATTCACTCATCAACTGTACTGTATATCTTGCATTGATCTGTATCTGTTTTCACCACAGTTAAGAACTTATCATGTATTACCCAGCAGATAAATGATAAAAAACATGAAAATTAATACCTTACGTACAGTTATTCGAGAGTTCGCTCTAGAAGATGCGGCCTCTGTATTGTCACTTAACAGTGATCCAACCGTGACACAATATACCGCTGATAATTCCTCAATATTGACCCTAAACGATGCACAGACGGTGATTTCAAATATTTGGCTCCGTGAATATGCTTTATATGGATATGGCCGCTGGGCTGTATTAGATAACCAAACACATAAAGTTATTGGATTTTGCGGATTAAAATATATTCCTGAAGTCGGGCTCCTGATATTGGTTATCGATTCTTACCCCAATATTGGGGAAACGGCTACGCAACTGAGACGGCATTAGCATGCACTGCTTACTGTAAAAGTGAACTCGGGGTATCGCAATTTTTTGGCGACGTTATTGCAGATAATAAGGCATCAATCAAAGTTTTACAAAAACTGGGCTTAAAGTTCTCAGGGTATGTAAAAACAGATGGTATAACCTTTCAGCGCTATCTGTTATCTATCCCGACTTTACAAAACACCATTCAATTTTATAAATAACTACTTTAACCATGACCTTAGCTGAGATCTAAACAACGTGATAAGTCAACGACTCAAATAACAGTATTAAGTGTTATTCAGCAATCAAAGGTACCTCGTTGATACAACCTGTGTACTTTTGTAAATGTTGCTTTCATTTTTAAATAAGGAGACAATTAAGGTACAAACATTAACAATGGACTTGTAATGCACAAATACACTCAATTATTAGTATCCACTTCACTTACGATTACCCTAGCCGCATGTGGAGGTAGCAGTGATACATCAAACCAAAATATTGGCTCTTCACAAAATACGGTTAACAACACCAGTACGGTATCGCTTAACACATTTGATAGAGACAATGAGCCTTATCAAGCAACTGTTGTACTGCATGATAGTGAAGGTAAAGCTATATTGACGCAAAAGTTAGACAATACCGGACAATTTTCTGCCGAGGTTCCTGAAAATGCCAAACATATCTCGATAATCGGATATCGTTATAGCGGCTTTTATGACAATAAGGACCAGTATGATAGAAAAATATATACTGAACTCAACATAGAACAAGGTGGAGAGCTAGGTAACTTTTATTTCGACGCTCCAGTTGATAATAGTAACGTTGCACCTCCTACAGACTGTACCTGGGTTAAGGTCGATATTTCTGGGCTTACTCAAGTAACTTATGATAATTATTCTCTAAATTACTGGCATGCCCCTGTAAGTAGTGAAGATCAAAGTACGCCATTAACAACCTCGTCGACTATTTGCTTTGATCCAACTAAAAATTCAAATAAAACCATGTTATTCACACTGACTTCAAACGATGGTAGCTATAGTAAAGGGGCTCTCATAACCCTCGATGAATCTGCAACTAGCTACCAACTAACGAATGAAAGCTTTACGCATGATGGTATATTAGTACAGCCTGAATTAAGTACTTCGGCGAATGAATTTAGAACGATTAGTTACATTGAGCATGACTTCAATAAAGTTGCAGCTCAGCCGACCAGGACCGCTACTAACAACCTGAGTCCAATCTTTGTCTATCCGACTATCACCGAACATAATATGCTTACTCAATATGCTGATGATTATTTAGACAGCAATGGTGTAAGGATCAACTTGCATACTCAGTCTAGAAGTTACATTAACAGCGACGGTCAAGTAGAGTTAAACGAACTGCCTGAGTCACTTCACTCTTTATCTGATGATATTATCAATCTAACTCAGAGCCAGTCATTAAATTATGATTTTAGTCACATTGACGAACGATTTTATCAAGCAAGATGGTCATTTAAGTTTAAAGTACGCGATGAATATGCAGATTGGTCTATTCGAGGTCCAATTTCCGCTAATATTCCAGACTTAGCATTTGGAGATGCTTTCCCAACACCGACAGAAGAAATTCAATTTTCTAGCATGGAAATTCAGCTCTTTGGATACGCTGGGGCACCTAAAGACTACGCCCAATTTAGAGCATTTTTAAAGCAACGAAAACCTGACTGGGCTTTTTTAACCCAACCAGAATATCGTCAATATGTGAGTTCATCTATTTGGATCTCTTTAAATAATTAACCTTTGTAGAGTTACTCGAAGAGTCGCCACTAGCGACTCTTCGAGTATGCCGTTCACTTTCAACAGAGCTCTAAAAGTACGACTATAAAGATGGGCATATCCTCGGCTTATTCAGTAAAAAATACACCGCAGGTAACACCAATAAAGTAAGTATCACCGCACTGAACATACCACCAACCATAGGTGCTGCAATTCGACTCATCACTTCTGAGCCAGTACCACTGCCATACAAAATAGGCAGTAAACCGATGATTATGGTTGCGACAGTCATCATAACAGGGCGTACACGCATACCCGCCCCTTGTAAAATGGCATCCCGTAATACAGATGTGGTGAGTTGTTCATTTTTGGCGAGTAGTGTGTCACGCGCTTGGTTCAGGTACACCAACATGATCACCCCTATCTCCACGGCGACTCCCGCTAAGGCAATAAAGCCAACCCCAACAGCAACAGAGAAATTAAACGCTTCAAAATATAGCAGCCACAGGCCACCAATCATAGCCAACGGTAAGGTACCCATGATGATAAAAACCTCTCGAAAACTGCGAAAATTTAAGTACAGCAATACTACGATAATTGCCAAAGTCAGGGGTAATACATACGCAAGCTTGGCTTTGGCACGCTCCATATATTCATATTGTCCGGCCCAAGTAACAGAATACCCAACAGGTAATTCAAGTTGCTGCTCTAATACCTGCTGCGCATGCGTTACGTAGCTACCAATATCACTGTGTTCGATATCAATAAAGGTCCAGCCATTGATACGGGCATTTTCACTTTTTATACCCGGCGGGCCAGATTCAATATAAATATCGGCAACATCCCCTAATGCAATGCGCAGACCAGCAGGCGTTACCACTGGCAATCGGGCTAGTTGTTCAGGGGAGTCACGGTGATCCTGTGGATAACGCACATTTATTGGATAACGCTCTTGCCCTTCAATGGTTTGGGCAACATTCATGCCGCCAATTGCTGTTGTAATGACTTGCTGAATATCCGCAATATTCAAACCATATCGGGCCGCTTTGTGCCGATTAATATCGACTTTAATGTAACGACCACCAGCTACTCTCTCTGAATACACAGATGCAGTCCCCGCCACATCAGACAAAATGCGTTCTATGTCTTGTCCAATAGCTTGAATAGTGTCTAAGTTTGGTCCCGCGACTTTAAGGCCAACGGGGGTTTTTATGCCCGTCGCCAACATATCGATACGGGTTTTAATAGGCATCACCCATGCATTTGTCACACCTGGAAACTTCACTACAGCATCCAACTCTTGCTTAAGAGAATCAGTAGTAACACCTTCACGCCATTCACTGCGTGGTTTCAACTTGATAAATGTTTCAATCATGGTTAGTGGCGCGGGGTCAGTAGCCGTTTCAGCTCTGCCCACTTTACCAAATACCAATTCAACTTCAGGTACAGTGCGGATCAACTTATCAGTTTGCTGTAATAACTCTCTGGCTTTACCAATTGAAATACCGGGGTAAGTGGTGGGCATATACATTAAGTCGCCTTCATCCAATGGCGGTATAAACTCACTCCCTATTTTATTCATCGGATAAAAGCCGAGCACGGTTACAACAAACGCCATCACCAATGTTGTTTTTGGCCACGTTAATACCTTTTTTAATACTGGTATATATGCTGCAATCAATAGCTTATTTATAGGGTTTTTGCGCTCTGATATCACTTTGCCACGGATGAAATACCCCATTAATACTGGAATCAGGGTGATAGCTAACCCAGCAGACGCCGCCATCGCGTAAGTTTTGGTATAAGCCAGTGGCGCAAACATTCGCCCTTCCTGTGCTTCTAAAATAAACACAGGTAAAAAGCTCACTGTGATGATCAGCAAGCTAAAGAATAACGCGGGGCCAACTTCCGATGCCGCTTTCGTGACTATTTCCCAGCGATTGCTATCTGTTAAGGGCGTTTTTTCCATATGCTTATGCATATTCTCAATCATCACTATTGCACCATCAGTCATCGCGCCAATGGCAATAGCAATACCACCTAAAGACATAATATTGGCGTTAATACCTTGACTGTACATCACTAAAAAGGCAACAAGTATGCCCATCGGCAAACTGATCACCGCCACAATTGATGAGCGTATATGAAACAAAAACACCACACACACTAACGCCACAACCGCCAGCTCTTCAAGTAACTTAGACCATAGATTATCTACTGCTTGTTCAATTAATAATGAACGGTCGTATACCGTGATAATCTCAACACCATCAGGTAAACCTTGAGCTAACTGAGCTAATCTTGCTTTGACTCCCGCAATGGTCTGTTGTGCATTTTCACCAAAGCGCATAACCACAACCCCACCAACCACTTCACCTTCACCATTGAGCTCTGCAATACCCCGACGAGTTTGTGGCCCTAAGTTAACCTCTGCAACATCGCCAATGCGCAGTGCTGTACCTTGGCTATTTAACCCTAAAGGAATGGCGGTAATATCAGCGACGCTCTGTATATAGCCAGTCGCTGTAACCATATATTCAGCTTCCGCCATTTCGACCACAGAAGCGCCTGTTTCTTGGTTGCCCCGCGCAATAGCCAATTGTACTTGTGCCAGTGATATGCCATAAGCTCGCAGCTTATCGGGGTCGACTTGCACTTGATACTGTTTAACCATGCCACCGATGGCGGCAACCTCAGATACACCCGATACCGCCTGCAATTCATACTTTAAAAACCAATCTTGTAAACTACGCAGCTGGCTAATGTCATGTTGCCCTGTTTTATCAACTAATGCATACATATACACCCAGCCCACCCCTGTGGCATCAGGCCCTAACTGAGGTTTAGCGTTATCAGGAAGCGTCGGTGCAACTTGACTTAAATACTCTAATACTCGGCTTCTCGCCCAATATAAATCGGTATCATCATCAAAAATAATGTACACGTAAGAGTCACCAAAAAATGAAAAACCACGTACCGTCTTGGCGCCCGGCACCGATAACATCGCCGTCGTCAACGGAAACGTGACTTGATCTTGCACCACTTGAGGAGATTGCCCAGGGTAACTGGTTTTAACAATCACCTGCACATCCGACAGATCTGGTAACGCATCTACTGGCGTGTTTTTTATCGAAAAAACACCACCTACGGCCAAAATAATGCACAGCATAAGCACAAAAAGCCGGTTTTTAACCGACCAATGGATCACCGATTCAATCATGTTGCATGCCTTCCATGTTATCCATGGTGCTATCATGGATAACACTCTGCATAGTCTCTTGATTTGAAAATGCCACCACCACAAGATCGTCCCGAACTTCAAACGTAAATGTGATATGTTGCCCTTGCGTTAGTAATGCAATATCCAGCTCATTGGCCAGGACAAAATCCATAGTAGCTGCTCCACGTTGCCACTTAGTAATAGGCCCACGGCTTATATTAACTACTCGATTCGCCGTATTAATAGCATTCACGCGCCCAGTAACAGTAGCACTTTGCACTTGTGTAATATCAAGTGAAGGGGAATGAGCGGTGATTTGATACTCATTATTATGACTTTTTTCAATGTCAAAAGTGTACTGGGTGTTTTTACTCAACGTCGTCATATCTACTGACGTAGGCACAGGAAAATCCATCACCATTTGTGGCCAGTTCCACGCTTCAATTGCGCCATGGTCAAGCGTCAATATGCGATTTTTAGTGTCTATTGCAACGACCTTTGCTGACACCGATACCCTGTTGTTCACATCATCGTAATTCATGCGCTTAAAGTCTGAATTTTTACTCGACTCAGAATCAATTAAAAAGTGTGCTGATGTCACCACAACATCTTCTTTACCAAGACCCTCAATAATTTGTATAAAATCATGATCGACGTTTCCAACGGTAACCGCCACGGACTTAAACTGACCTTCCCCCAAGGCCAGCACAACCCTATCCTGCTTCCCCGTACGAATAACCGCTTCTTTAGGAACTTGCAATTGAGCTTGCTGAGATTGCGCTGCAATACTAATTTGCGCAAACATGTTTGGTTTAAGCTGCTGTTGTGGATTATCAAACTTCAAGCGAACTCGCAACGTCCGTGTCGTTGCATTTAAACTAGGGTAAATATAATCAACCTTACCCAGCCATTGCTTATTTGGTAAATAGTCAAGCGTCATGGTTACGGGTAAACCTATCTCAATAAATGCGGTATCGCGCTCAAACACTTCAGCTTCGACCCAAACCTGATCAAGTGTTGCAACACTCATAAGGGTCGTACCCGGTTTTACGTAAAACCCTTCGCGAATATTTAATACATCTACTACCCCTGACTGCGACGCATAAAAAGTGATTGATTGTCGTATTTGTTGTTGCTTTTTAAGGGTTTCAATAAACTCATCAGAAAGTTGCAAAGCCCTAAGCCTGTCAGCTGCGGCGCGCATCACAGTGCGATTATTGCGTTTAAGTGCGATCAAGTATTCTTCTTGCGCATTTACTAACTGAGGTGAATACAATGTATAAAGTGGCTGCCCTTGCGAGACTCTATCCCCGGCTGATTTGACATACAGGGTTTCAACCCAACCTTCCACTCGCGGGTGTATATGCACCATACTTTCTTGGTCATATTGTACATAGCCTACCGTTTCAATATGTTGCTGCCGTGCCTTAAATTGCACAGGAGCGGTTCTTACACCCAAGTTGTTAATTACTGCGGGGTTAATGGTGATGGTGCCAGGACTCGTCGATGCCTGAGCCCCCTCATTTGCGTACACAGGAACTAAGTCCATCCCCATCGGCGATAGCCCAGGTTTATCACGGCGATAATTGTCATCCATTGGCGCAACCCAATACAATGGCTGGGGAGGTCCATCATTTAATACAATGTCTGAAGCCGTGTTTAAGCCAACCCAACTCACTGTAAAATACGATAAGACAGCCCCTAAACTGGCGCCAATGACCAGTGCTACTTTGCTATTCATACGATACTCCTACTGGTTTATCCAGCGAGGTATCGGTTCCTGCTAAATAGTATTTAATTCGTGCTAACGTTTTTAGCTTTTCAACAACTATATTCAGTGTCGCGATGCGCGCATTCAACTCGGTGATTTTGGCTTGTACAGCGGTATTAAAATCACCATCATCATTGTTATAGGCACTTAGCGCAGCCTCCGCTTGCTGATGGCTTTGTTCAAGTATGGTGTGTTTATATAGCTTTAAACGTTTTTGCAACTGTGTTAATGCCTGCTGCTCTGTTGCAAGCCCAGCGCCCAGCTCTTTTAACATTAGTAACTGTGCAGTTTTTAGAGCTTCAGTGCGGCTTTGTGCACTAAGCACTTCTTTATCTTGCTTATTTTCCGTAAAAATTGGTAAATCAAAGCTGACGCCAATGGAGAGCAAATCGTGACGTTCCACCCCCGCTGGGTCCTCCCCTCGATAACCATAACTGGCGTTCACACCCCATTGTGGCTTATATTTTTGCTTCGACAGTGCAACAGATTGCTTTGCTGATTCAATCAATCTACCTTGCGCCAAATACAAAGGGTGGTGCATCAACTGTGTTACTACTTCATCGCTAAACGGCGTAAGTGATTCAACAGAGGCTAATACCACAGCAAAGTGCGCATTTGTTGGTAATGCTTTCGCTATGGTGAATGTCTCATTGGCTGTATTCAATTGCCACGCATTACGTGACGTATTGTATTTAGGTAACCAATTTAACAATTGGGCCTTCTGAGTTGCCAAACGCTGTTGCTCCACAACAAGCCGATCTTGCAATTGAGTCAATTCTAATTGCGCACGGATCACATCATGCTGACGCGTTTGACCCAAAGCAGAGCCATAGTTTGCTTCACTGATTTCAACAAGCTGTTCAAATAAATGGGCATCTTTACGAATAAGCTCAATGGTCATCTTCGCTGCATACGCATTTAGCCATAATTCACTGACTGTCATAGCGACTTTTGCTTGTCGTTCAGCACGTAAAATGGGCTGTTGCTGAGCCTCAAGCGCTAATACTTTTTGTTTGATCTGTAATGAATCACCACGCGGAATAACCTGCGCCATCGACACTTTAAATTGGCTCATATTGTCTTGATTGAACGCTAAATCATGACTTGGCAAATTATTAACTGTCAGTGATACTGTCGGATCTTGCCATGTACCCGCCGCTACTTCCTGTGCGCTCAAGGCGGCCTGCGTATGCTTGCTTTGCACAAGCCAAAGGTCATTTTGTTGCGCTTGTGTAATAGCCATAGACAAGGTTAGCTCTGGTGGGGTGCTTGCTAACACTCCGTATGTAGTACTTAATAGTGTGGAAACAGTCATTACTTGAAGTATTTTCATATACTGCCCCCCACAAACATCGGTGATATATAAAAATCATAAATAACAACGGTCGAAACAGAATTCATAGTTCGCCTACTCATTTTCTGCCCTACTATCAGAAATTACCGACTGCAAATCAGCATAAATCTCACGTCGATAGGGTGTATAAAATCAATTATTGCATTACGTTAAGTGTAATAACGGTTAACCTTGATGACTAAAAATCATTCAAAGTAAGAGATTTTGGACGCACTGGTCCTAGGTTAGGCAAAGATAGGGGGTTTATATAAGCTATGAATTGGCGAGTCGATAAACGCAGTTAAATAAAAGCGCGGTTGCGTATACGGTGTAACATTGAACAATAACTTGTTATTGAAAAGTGCTAAGGCAAAGGGCACGCAGCCACTCGGTGGACAACCACACTGCGTTTTACAGCAGTCTTTGTCGCTGCTATTTTCCATGCCCATCATCATAGCTGACATACCACTTTGAATAGCGTGATGTGCATGCATATCATCATCGCCACTTTGATGTGCGCTATTTTGAGATGGGCTAATTCTATGTAACGTATCGTGACCAGAAAGCGTTTGCTGTAACGAGTGTTGATGGGCAGCACTTGACATGTGTTGCATCATCATTTTACAAGGCAGATCGGCAGCCGCAAAGCTTTGCCCTATAACGGCAAAAAGCAACGCAATTAAAACCAAACTGTGTAAATACCGTGTCATCAACATCACAAATTAAACTTTTTCAACATTGCAAGGCTAAAGTATAGACACATGCATTGCAAGTAAGTTCATCTTTTTCCTTATAAAACAAAGGTCAATTAACGGCCTGTATGGTTTAAATAGTTAAAATGTGATTTAAAAACAGCCAAAACCAGCTATTTACACACTTTTTGCACAATTCGTTCCTATCGTTATCCTACCCAAGGCCACTCATCCAAGGCAACAATATGATCAACGGCATTCCCTCTGCGAACTCCTATGATACGACTTATAAAAACGCTCAATTCAATCAAGAGCAGCAGAGTACCATCGCAGATACGCTCGCTGAATTTGACCCTGAAAACTTGTCTACAGAAGGTGCACAAGCCATTATTAGTGCTTTTTCTGAAGCGGGCATAAAACCAGGCAAACAACTCGGACAATTAATGGCAGATGCAGGCTTTGATGCAAAAGCAATAGGAGAGCTTGCCGGCGTAGACAAGGGGCAGCGACCACCGCCCCCACCTGACCAAAATACACAGGCCTCCATTGATTTGAGTTCAATCGCAGCGCAATTTGCTGAGTTGGTTTCTGACGCCACCGACTCAAGTCAGCAATATGCAAATTTAAGCCAAGACAGCAAAGATGCCATTTATACCCAACTCGTAGAGGAGTTAGGTCTTGACGCTGGGCAGTCAATTATTGATGTGAAAGTTTAAACAAAGCGCCACAAAGACATCGTAGCGGAAACTTAGCACTCTAATTGCCTTGAATGAAGGAGTGTACAGCTCACTTTGGCACATTTTAAAGTAATACAGGCTTTGCCATTCATTATGCGCTGTGCACTCTTGAAAAAACTCGCTATAATACGCCTTTACTATCCTATAGACAGGTCAACATGACAACTTTCGCAAAGCTCGGGCTTAACCCGACCCTTCAAGCAAATATAAAACGCCTTGGTTACACTACACCGACTGAAATTCAAGAAAAGTCTATTGGCGCCGTGCTATCAGGGGCTGATACCTATGCGATTGCGCCAACAGGCACAGGTAAAACTGCAGCTTATTTGTTGCCAACTCTACAAGAGTTAAGTCAAGTTGATCATAGTGATAAACAAGTTAGACCTTTACGTGCACTATTTTTAGTCCCAACACGCGAATTGGCGCTACAAGTCGAGGCCTCTATTGCTGAGTTTGACACGGACCTTAAACTTAGAACCATCAGTGTATTTGGTGGCGTGCGTATCACGTCACAAACAAAACGTTTTAAACGTGGTACTGATATTTTAGTTGCAACACCAAAGCGCTTAGTTGATTTATTAAAAGAAGGTGTATTCTCACTTTCTGAAGTACAACATTTTGTAATGGATGAAGCTGACCGCCTGGTGAGCATGGGGATTGTTAAAGAACTCAGAACCATCATGGAAGCGTTACCAGCCAAAAGACAGCTGGTGATTTTCTCTGCTACTGATTCCAATGCGCTAGCCAAATACAGCGAAACTCATCAGCAACATACAAAGAAGATCACAGCAAGCAAAACACAGCCGGCTGTAAACAAAATATTGCATACGATGTATAAATGCTCGCGCGATAAAAAATCAGAAAATTTAACGACATTATTAAAAATGTTGAACTGCGATAAAGCCCTCATTTTTACACGCACTAAACACGATGTGAATAATTTAGTCGCGCAGCTGGCTGAGCAAGGCTTTAGCTGTCAGGGTATTCACAATGAGATCCCGCAGAAGAAACGCCAACAAAGCCTCGCCGAGTTTAAAAATGGTGATTGCAAACTATTAGTCGCGACTGATATTGCATCTCGTGGTATCGATATTGACCAGCTTTATTATGTGATCAACTACGACCTGCCAGTAAATAGTAATGACTATATTCACCGTGCAGGACGCACAGCTCGAACAACACCGATTGTCGACCCGACGCAAGAAGCAATTGAAGAAAAAGTGGCAAAACAAAAGCTATCTGTAGAAGTCGCTTCAACAGAAATGTTTGGTATTGTTGATGCGCCTGACTTAAAGAGCAAGCACATTCATGGCCACGTATTTTCATTTGTTAGCCCAGAGCAGGAACGCTTAGTGCCTTTGATCATCAAGGTCGTTGGTAAAGAGATAAAGCTTGACGCAATGCCTTGGTATTAAGCACTTAGCTGCAAATTTATTACCATGAAAAATAACAATAAGTGCCAAAGTGTGTGCTTATTGTTATTTAAACTTTCTCTTTACTCCACGCAGCTTTTACCCTTTTCAGACTTTAATCTCGCAAACACATGCTCGTCATAGCAGTCTCCCGCTTTACAAACCGAACGACGTAACACCCCCTCAAGTTGATAGCCCGCTTTTTCAAGTGCGCGCATAGAAGCAATATTAGGTGCTGATACTGGATTAAATAATCGGCTAATACTCGTTTGATTAAATATATCATTGCTGAATAACCGTAAAGCCTGTGTTGCAATGCCCTTGCCCCAATAAGGTTTTGCAATCCAATAGCCGACTTCAGCACTGTGCGCATATTCAAACACTTGAGTATACGCGCCAATAACACCACAAAAGACACCATTAAATTCAACCGCTTTTGCGATGGCATGGTCTTTTGAACCCGTTTCGATCCACCAATTAGCATCATCAACTGTATACGGACTTGGGATCTTTGAAGACAAATATCGGATCACGTCAGGATCATTCAAATACTTCACCAATAATAACTGGTCATCGTTTCCAAGTTCTCTCAATGTGATCATGTCACCCTAGCTCACTCTTTTATTAGCTGATACACATCATCATACACGGTCATAGCTACCTGTTTTATCTAAAACTTTCTTTGAGTTTCATAAATAGCACCTGACTTTGTGCTAAAGTCTTTAACATTATCAGGCTGCTCTTAGCTTTTCGTGCCGCACCCCATATCAGTCATTCTTACTCAATTTGGAGAAGTACAGTGTCGAACCTAGGAATTTACCTCTTGCTGCCTTTTAGCATTATAATTGGCTTCTCACTCGCTTCACAAGCTGGCGTAAATGCACAGTTAAGAGTCGCACTGCACAGCCCAATACAAGCGGCTTTTATATCATTTTTGATTGGTACCATAGTGCTTGGGGTGATTGCATCTATTCAGGGAGGCGCGTGGTTTAAGCCAAATGCATTTACAACAATTCCTTGGTGGGCATGGCTTGGTGGGCTACTTGGGGCATTTAACATTGCCATGTCGATATTCTTAGCGCCTAAACTAGGTGCCATGGTGTTAGCCATTTCTATTGTGTGTGGGCAAATACTTGCGTCACTGGCGTTAGACCAAAACGGCTGGCTGGGGTACCCCAAAATTGACATAACCCCCAGCAGATTAATCGGTGCACTCTTTGTTATCGGCGGCATGTTATTAATTGCAAAAAAATGATCCACATGAACTGACCGCACCAGCTGCAAAGCCATTTTATAATCATATAAAATAAAGAAAGCTAGCTAAGTCTGAGTAGTAAGGCGCTATGCTAGACAAACCTTATAAGCAAGTCTTATGTCACTTTAAATACAGATTTTACACCCTTTACTTTTTTTGGCTTGGTACATTTTTTGATCTGCGCGATGTATCACGCCATCTACATCTAAGTCTGTTTGATCTTGCAGTTGTGCAATCCCCACGCTCAATGAATAATCAGGAAACTCAGTTGAAAACTTCTCTACAAGACGCTTACTGATTGCTTGGGCTTCAGGTAACTCACAGCCAATCAACGCCAAACAAAATTCATCGCCACCCTGTCGGCTTGCAATGTCTGTTTCTCTCGCAATCACGGTAAGTATTTTTCCGATACTTTTTAAAACATTATCTCCCTCTTTATGCCCTTTGCTGTCATTGATCTCTTTAAAGTCATCGATATCAAAATAAACAATCGAAATCGAAGTATGACTACGTTTTGCCAATAGCAACTCGCGACGCAAAAAATCCCGAAAGCTTCGGCTATTATATAAATCAGTTAAGGGATCTTTACTTGCTAAACGCGAAAGACCACGTACGCGTTCTTCTAATGATTTAACGTACAAATCCGTTTTGAGTTTAAGTGAATTCATTTCATTTAACATCGAGCTGATATACGTATCAAATATCCAAGACATATCAAAGGCGATTAACTTCTCTAAAATAGCAGATATTTTATCAAGCACAGCGGCATCATCAATCAAACGTGCCAACGTCACATCAATGCTTTTACGTAAATAACGCTCGGCAGATAAAAAGTACTTAGGCTCTAATCCTATCCTTTTATGTACTAGGCCAATACGCAATCGATTGTTTACATACTCTGCATCATAGAATCCAGAAAATAGGTCTAAAACATATTTATGCAAACCAGACTTAAGCCGCTCAAACGTTTCACTATCGCCAATGAGTAACCCAACATACTCATCTCTCGACAGCAATGTATAAAAATGAGAAACAACCTCGTCTAAATGGCCATCAATGACTAAACGGTACTTATTTAAAAACTCCAGCTCTTCATCGCTCAACTCAAATAAGTTTTTGCGCGTTTGGATCTCAAGTTCTGAAATTTGATATTGCTCAACAAGTGTTTGATGTATTCGCTCTGACATGCTTTCACCTAAGCTGAATATATCACCTAAGTGTAGTGTAAAAACATACATGAGTTTATGTTAATAGTGAGCAAACATAACTGACTCACATTGTGCGTATCACTTATGCTTGCTGAGCAATTTAACTTATCAATTAATTAGGCTGATTTTGCCATTTAAGCAATAGCTTCACTGTCTCTCCGCCAATTAAACCAGCTAGTTGCAAGTCATCTCTATCCATAGCAACAGCTTGATACAAACGCGAAGTTTCAGTCAAATATGCTTTTACTTTATTTTGACACACTGCTTTATCGTCGACAAAGTTGCATTGTTCATAAGCACGTGTGGCTTTAACAATCACATTGCGAATAAATCCATATAAAATGTCCTGAGAGTAACGCTCTAATAAATCATGGTTAATGTATTTAATGGCTAAGTACTCTGCATCACCGTTCCAACATCGGTGCAGGCTCCCAGTGTATTGTGAGTTTAATGCTGTCATCTGAGCAAGTAAGTGCTGCTCATGCTCTGGAGTTTGGCTAAGCCAAATTAACGTATCGAATGTTTCACATTGCTGAGGTGCAATGAGTAGATGTTTTAGTGTGCTAGCAAGCTTGCTTTCATAAGCATTCCCAGCTCTATTATATTGCTGAGCCAGCTCCCACCATGTTGTATAAACTGAAGAACGTTTAAAATTATAAAAGCGATAACTAATACGGGTTCCATTATCGTCTAGCCATTTTAACCGCTCTAACGCTTCATCAAATGCACCATCTTCAATAAGATGCTTTGCACTATCTGCATAAGCAAGTAACTCTAATAAGTTTTGTGGTTTATTATTACCGAATGCTTGAGCACTGGTGTGGATAAAAGTACTGCATATAATGAACACGACAAATGCGAGGTATTTCATATTCTTTAATTCCTTCTGAAATGAATAGATATGGCAATCTTTTGCCTTCAAAGCGCTAACATCATTGGTTAGCCATCCCTTTTACGGGACATAAAAAACCAGCAAAAGCAGTGCCAACTAAAGCATAAGCAAGACAAAAAGCCATACATCACATTATCAAAATACAACTTTTGTTTACAAAAATAGCAATTCGAGTATGACAAAATGCAATTAAACACCACTTATGGCATCATGTAATAACACTGCTAAACTTAACAGACGCTCTGCGCACAACGATATTGGTAACGCCTTAATTCACAATGAAGTACCTATTCTTTTTATTCTTAATCATCCCTAAGGCATATGCTGAACAGTATCATTTTGCCTCCATCAATTATTTAATTGAACAAGAAGTAGGAAGGATCGTTCTCCCTGAAATTTATAATCGACTCGGGATCAAAGTCACAATCTCCCCACTACCAGGTAAACGCGCGCAACATGAAGCTCAGTCTGGGTTAAAAGACGGTGAAGTTATGCGTATTTATAGTTACGGTACCGAAACGCCTTCAACGATTAGGATCCCGACCCCCTATTATCATTTGGAAACAATGGCTTTCATCCGGGCAGATAGCAATATAAAAATAAATACTATCAAAGATTTAAAAAACTACCAGATAGTGAAAGTGCGAGGCGTTAAACACACTAACAATATCACCAAAGGCATGACTAATGTCAAAGACTTAGACACTACCACACAAATGTTAAGGCTTGTCTCCGCAGGGCTTGCTGATGTGGCCCTGACCAATACAGTTGACGGCTTAGTCACCCTAAAGCAACTCAAAATTACCAATGTTAGGCCGCTCTCAAAAAGCTTAGATCGACAAAGCTTATACCATTATGTGCATAAGTCATTGCAGCATTTAGTCCCTAAGGTGGACCAAGAAATAAAAAAAATGAAAGAAACCGGTGACCTTGATGCGCTAATACGAGACGCAGAACAACAAGTGCTTAAAAATAGTCTTGGTCAAATAACCAATTAATATAATGACACCTCATACACAATATTAGCCCCACCTTCACGACATCATGTTAAAAATCACACACAAAAAAACACAAAGTAAGACCAAAATAAAAACATAAAAAATACATATCCATCTATTTAGTTTTTAAAATATACAAAAAGCACTACATCGCACTTAATAAAGTAATTATTTTGTATCAGTAATAACAACTTTCAAACACGGAATATTTAAAAATACTGAATAATTACTAGGTGCTTTTGTACCTAAATATGTTTTAATCCCGCCAAATTTCATTACATCAGTTTAAAATGCTCAAATCATCTGTAATAGGCCGAGTATCAGCCGGTTATGCAGCAATCATATTATCTATGTTCGCCATTGGTATTTTTGCTCTGGTAAAGCTGTCATTAGTGAATGACAACGTGCAAAAAATTACAAAAGTTGCACAACCCATAGAAAAAAGCGTAAGCCAAATAAGTCACTATTTGCAAAAGCTTAATCTCAATATTTACAAACACTATTATGCGCTTACGTCACGCGAACAGCAGCAACTCGCGATCGCAATTGGTAGTAACCAAGATCAAATAACTGAGCAGCTTAATAAACTCGAGATGCTTTTCAACCAGAATCCAGAAAATGAAGCTAACCACGCTCTATTGACTCAATTTTCCGCTCTTAGCAACGAGATGTTTCAGGAACAAGATCGTTCAATGAAAGTGGCCGTTCAGGCATTGAATAGCAAATTGCAGCTGCAATTACTTGCAGATGACCTTACTAAATTAGAGATGACATTAAAAACACTCGAACAGAGTAATAAGCCACAATCAACAACCTATAGTCGGCCACTCTCTGAGGGAGAAAGCTTGCTTCGATATGGCTTTTCACTGGCAAAACAACTGGTCTTAATCAACGATATTGCACAATTTCAGAACTTAGCAGCACAATATAAAACATGGTTAACTGACTTTGTTACTTATGGCTATAGCCTTCAGGCATTAAATAAAGCGGATCCAGACTGGGCGACCCTAATTGACCAACAAGGTAATCTAGCCTCAGACCTAACATGGCTAGTCGACAATAACGAAGGCATAAAAACGTTACAAAAACACTATTTATCAACGCACAATACATTGTCGCAAAACTTAAATAAAATCACTGACAAGTTAACAGCACTTCATACCATTGCCACAAAATTGTCTGCGAATACGCATACTTTCAGCCTCGAAGTAGAAGAATATTCAAACAGCTCAGTGACAGCCAGCCAACAATGGATGGTAATTGCTATGGCTGCGACCTTTATAATTGGTGCACTCATCGCTATCTACATTATTCAAAGCATCCGTAAGCCGCTTAATAGCACCATAGCAACGATTCAAATACTCGCCACGGGAGATTTAACAACGCAGGTTCATCCTGTCGGTAAAGATGAATTTTCGCAGGTCAGTCAGTCGTTACAAAAATTAAAAGGCGCATTTGAAAAGATAGTGCTCGATATCCAATCACAGTCAGATGTATTGAATGCTTCTATTCACACTCTATCAACAAGTGCGCTCGAAACCTCTAATATTGCACATAAGCAAAAAGACCAAACATCGCAAGTCGCCAGTGCCGTTGTTGAAATGACCGCTACCTCGAGCGAAATTTCAAATACCTCGGCACAAGCAACCGAGTTGATGGCGCAAGCAAACACCCAAGCGGCTCAATCACAAACACTTGTGACACGTAATCAGTCACTGAGCGGCCAACTACAGCAAGATATAAAAACCGCTGAGGAAGTAGTTGCATCCCTAGATCATGAATGCCGAAAAATTGAAGATGTGTTGAATGTAATTGTGCAAGTGGCAGATCAAACAAACCTATTGGCACTCAACGCTGCAATTGAAGCTGCCAGAGCGGGTGAGCATGGCCGAGGATTTGCCGTCGTGGCAGATGAGGTACGTAGCTTGGCAATTAGGACTCAAAGCTCTACAGAGCAGATCCAAGCGCGGTTATCTTCATTACTATCCTCGTCAGGGCTTGCGGTTACGGCGCTACAAAACTCAGTTAATAAAGCCATTAATTGCACTGACGTTGCTACCAATCTTGAGTCACAAATTAGAGATTTCGCCAACTCGGTCACAAACGCACACCAACTGAATGAAGTAATAGCTGAAGCTGCACGTCAACAATATATAGCCGCACAAGAGATCAGCTTTAATGTGGAGCAAATTGATGACTTGTCACAACAAACACTCGATCAGATCAGATTAAACTCGAGTGTCACAAAAGAACAAAGTGAAACTGCCACCGCATTGGTATCAATGAGTAAAGCATTTAAAGTAAGGTAATGAGTCAGTGAAATATTTCATCATATTGATACTTAGTTGCATCACATTTTCAGCGACGGGCGCCCAACAAATCGACCTCTATACATGGCGTGTACAAGAAGGCGCATTATGGCAAAAAATAAATCAGCAAAAGCTTATTCCCGGTATCGAGGTCAACGTCAAAGTGATCAGCTTCGATACGTATCAGCAGCACATGCAGCTAGTTCTGCCCGGCTTTGTTTCAGTGGGCCCCTGGGGCCGCGGCGTTAGCACCATTGCTACGACATACTTTTATCGAGCCCAATGAATATCAACTGAATAATATCAACCCAAGTGCGCTCACAGCAGCAACAGCCACAAATGCAAAAATATATGGAGTGCCGTTTGCTGTTCAACTTGAAGGTCTTTTAGTCAATAAAAAGCTGGTAAATAAATTGGGACTCAACCAGCGCCCCACATCGCTCACCCAGCTTGAGTCATACTTTTCACAACTTAAACGTAATCAAATTACACCGCTACATATGGCAAGCGATGATTGGTATTTATCGCAAGTCGTAATTGAAGTATTGCTAGCAGGTTTATTACCGGCGAAAAAAGCCACACAACTGATCTCAGGTGAAAGCTGCTTTACTGATCCAGACTTTGTTAACGTGCTTGATACCTTGTCACATTGGCACCAAAGTGGATACTTTAACAAAAATGCAATGACCGAAGGCTATCAAGGTGCAGGAACAAACGTCGCACTTGCTAATTCTGCAAGCGTGTTTGATGGTGGATGGCGCACAAGTCCTAACTCTTTATTTTATGAAATAGACCCAAACTTTGAATTCGAATTTTGGGCCATCCCCGGAAAAAGTAATAAATTCTACGCATTCGCTGACGGTACTTATCAAGTTAATGCACGCGGCCATTATAGTAGTGCAGCTAAGCGCGTTTTAAAATTTACCACCACGCAACAATTTGCCGAGTTATTTGCCAACGAATTAAATGAGCTTCCTGCTTATTCCAAGCACATGAACATCAAGAGTAAAAACTTAACAGCACTTGCTGAACTGGTCTCTTCTCAGGGATATGGTGTCAGTCTATTCAGCGCAGCAAGCTTGAATACATCTGAGCCGAGCTATCAAACGCTGACAAGAGACGCTATTCGGTTAATTTTCTCTGGAAAAACAGGGAAACAAGCAGCACAGTCTATACAAAAAGGGCTGAACAGTTGGCAATATGTAGGTCATAAACACTGCGCCTAGCCATCTTATTATCCGAGTCAGGGGCAGTGGTACTGACTTCCACGCCCCATGACACTTTTATAAGGTGTGACTCACTAATATTCAGTCAACAAGCGCCAAAGCGGTGGTTAATTTGGTGGTGTTTTTATACAGTATGCTCTCCAAATAGCGTTGTGATCTTGCTAGTAGATTGAAAGAACAGTTAAACATTACGCTGCTGCATTCACTAAAATTGCCCATGGGCTTTGTGGGTCGCTCATATCACTGTCTAACGCATCCGTTGGAGCACCGCCAAGTAACGCATTTTGAGCTTGCTCTAAACGCGCATCAAAATGCCTGATTGCATCAATGAATTTTGACTTCTCAAATTGCGCTAAACTTACGTCGTTTTCGATGCCATTTTTAGCCAAAGACAGCATCTCGCGCCGCACACCTAACTCTTTATATTCAAGGAAATCAATACCAAGCGAATTAAACAAAAGCGCTTGCTGCATTTCATCACGTTCAACTTCTACCTCTATGGGCATTTTCATAATTTGCGTAATGGTCTCTTTATGAAACGCCTTGCTATAGTCTTTGGCTGATAATTCAGGGTCAACCACTGCAGCCGAATGTGATGTGGCTTTTTCAAAATAGAATGAGGCAAATTTAGAAACGTTACGCTCTGCAACAGAGGAGGTTACCAGCGGGTCTTTATTAGTGCTCATATTTTTCTGTGCTTGGTGGTGCTGATTGGCAAATAGCGCGTGCTTTTCTAAACTTGCTTTTTTGGGATGCAAAAATTGCTGTAATGACTGAATGTGATGATTAGCCCCGTGAATAGCGGTCATAGGTTACTCCTGCCTCCTTGGTTTTAAGTCCTACTGCACAGCAAGATTTATTCCACCCATTTTATTGCTAAACAGCAGCTTAGCGTATAGTTATCCTGTAAGCGAAGCGGTGATAGCAAAAAAGCGGCAATCATTTGCCGCTCTCTCTACTTTCCTAGTGCCTGTAGTAGAGTTACTACTTGCTTAATGTCGCTTTCTGAAGTTTCCCAATTGCTTAATGCAGCCCTAATAATAGGTTTGCCCTGCCACACACCTGGGGTCATAAATACTCGACCCGATGTATTAATCGCCGCTAGACATGCCTCTACACTTTTTAACGAGTGTGACCCATTAGGGCGAAATAACACCACGTTAAGTTCGCAAGACTTAACCAATTCGTAGTGCTCACTCTCAGCTAACCACCGAGCAAATGCCTGCGCTGACGTAATGTTATTTTGTATTTGCTTTTTAATCCCTTCTTTACCGTAGCCAATTAGGGTCGCCCAAACTGGTAGTGCTCTGAATCGACGCGAGTTTTCTATGCCCATAGACCTAAAGTTAGTATCCCCAGAAGCCGTATTTAAATAAGGTGCTTGTACATCACACGTCTGTACTAAGTAGCTGGGTTGGCGAGTTAAAAATACACCACAGTCATACGGGACATTGAGCCATTTATGGCAATCAAGAGTAATACTATCAGCACACTCTATCCCGGCTGTTTTTCCATTGGGGCCAGTGAGTAGTCGCTCAAAAATACCAAATGCAGCATCAACATGAAGCCATGCCCCATGAAGTTTGCATAACTGGCCAATGGCTTTGAGATCATCAAAATCAGTCCCCGTGACAGTTGCTGCACTGGCGATCACCAACTTTCCTTTGCAATTACTATTAGACAGCATGTGTGCCAAAGAATCAGCACACATGGCTTCGCTGTTAGACAAAGTACGAACCTGATGCCAACTATTTTGACCAAACCCTGCCATACCTAAACTTTGGACCATGCTCGCATGCGGTGTTGCCGCATATATTTCAATAGCTAATCCCGCCATGCCATCCAACGCAACATCCATTCCTTGCAGCTTACCTACATACTGCCGAGCACTTAGCGCACCCAATACGTTTGCCGCAGTTGCGCCAGTGGTAAACACTCCCTTAAATTCTTCGGGTAGATAGAAAAGATCACATAACCAAGCCAGAGTGTGTAGCTCAAGTTCGGAGGCAATAGAATCTCCTCGTTGTGCAACATTTTGGTTAAACAATCCCACTAACCAATCCGCAAAGGTTGCACAGGGATTAGCGCCTCCAGTAACAAAACCCCAATAACGCCCCCCGTTGCTGGCCGACAAATTGCCTGCAACATGTTGATTAAAAAACTGATAAAAATCATTTAACCCAGCGCCATGTTCTGGCATAGGTAAGGTTGCCAAAGTTTGATTCTTAGACGCCACATCCCGTGCATCTAGTTGATCTCGAAATTGAGTGAACTGCGCTTCTAACATGTCTATCATGTTTTTTTGAATTTGTGATGTGTACTGCATTTTTATTCCTAATGAGTGACGATACATACCCTTTAGTTTATGCTGATAAAAATAAGGTAACAGATACAAAATATAGAATATTTTAGATAACAGATGAAGCAAAAAGCAAAATACAAACAACTCGCTCAGCAACTAATTAGCAAAATAGAACAGCGAATTTATACCTCTGATAAACCACTTCCTTCATTAAGATCGTTTTGCGATATTCAACAAGTTAGCATGACAACGGCGTTAGCTTGCTATCGATATGTTGAGTCACAAGGTTATATCACCGCGCATTCAAAACGTGGCTACTTTGTCACTACACCCATAGCTGGTGCAGTAAAATATGACTTTCCAAACTTTGTTGCCAAGCCCACACAGTCAAAACATTCAGACCGTTATAATGAGCTCACGCCACAATCGTTAGCCACCGCAGAACTTGGTTCTTCATTGGTGGATCATAAAGTGCTTAGTGCATCACTTGCTCAAGCATGCCGCCATAGTGATTTGATCTGGGGCTATGCCTGTATACAAGGAGAAGCGACATTAAGGCTTGCGCTTAGTAAGCATTTTAGTAGCCAAGGGTTTGCACTATCTGAACACGATATTTCAATCACCCATGGCTGCCTCGACGCGGTGCAACTTGCCATTTCGGTAGTCAGCAATGAACACGACATCATTTTAGTCAGCTCCCCCTGTTACAGTGGCTTACTTGATATGTTACACACACTTAAAAGGCGGGTTATTGAAATTCCCAGTACACATGATGGTATTGATTTAGTGCAAATGGAGTACGCGATTCAACAGCACAATGTAGTGGCATGCTTGCTCACGGCTAACCACCAAAATCCAACGGGCCATAGTTTGAGCAACAACCAAAAATGCCAAATAGCTCAGTTAGCCAATACCTATCAACTACCAATCATAGAAGATGATGTATTTCGCGAAATCAGCCATAATCACACACCACCGCTTCCCATCAAGCACTTTGATGATCATGGTTGGGTTATTTGGTGTGCGAGCTTTTCAAAGTCATTATCCGCAGGCCTTCGATTAGGCTGGTGTGCACCCGGTCGATACTTTGATGCCTACATTACACAGCAAAAAGTACGTACGTCAGGCGTCAATAAACCCCTTCAGTTAGCAATTGCCCATTATGTCAACCGAGGCCATTATCAGCAGCACCTCAAACGCGCAAATAGCAAGCTTGCCTCCCATAAAAACTTATATATCACGCTGCTCAACAGCATCTTACCCGCTAATAGCAGCATATATGTCCCCCGTGGTGGTATGGTGCTTTGGATAAAAGTGCCTGATCTTGACTCGGATATGCTGGCAGCAGTATTAGTACAGCAGCAAATTTACATAAAACCAGGCACCATATTTGGCACAACGCAACACTATAAAGAGTGTTTTAGGTTGAATTTTGGGCTGGCATTCACCACTAACATTCAAGCGCAACTTAATAAAATAGCTAATGAAATCAATAAACAACTAACATAGCAATTACAATCAAGACATGCGACACTAATGCAATAAAATAGGGACATCATACTGAATTATTAAGCACACTTTATGCAAGACTTAACACGCGGTTCTATTTATAAACATCTCTTTAATATGTCAATGCCCATTGCATTTGGCTTATTAGTGCAAACCTTATACTTTATTGTGGACCTTTATTTTGTCGGTCATTTGGGCGATGTCGCACTGGCCGGCGTAAGCACTGCGGGTAATTTATTCTTTTTTGTGATGGCATTAACGCAAGTATTTAACGTAGGGTGTGCGACTTTAGTGGCTCATGCAATTGGCCGCAAAGATCCCCTTCATGCAAGTGCGGTATATAGTCATGCGTTGTTTTATGGCATAGCTGCCAGCTTAATCGTCAGTGTGTTTGGTTACTTATTTGGCCACCACTACTTTTCTGTATTAGCGGCCACCGAAGCCATTGGATCCACTGGGTTAACATATTTATATTGGTTTGTACCTTCATTAGCGATGCAGTTTATTTTAACTGTGGTGTCAGCATCTATGCGTGGATCTGGGCTGGTAAAACCCTTTATGATCATACAAATGGCCGCATTATTTTTAAACATATTATTGTCACCTATACTGATCACCGGTATGGGTATTTTCAGTGGAATGGGCGTCGCTGGAGCTGGGTTTGCCAGCTCTATTGCAGCCTGTTCAGCTGTGGTTATGGGTATCATCTATATCAAACGCACGCCAAATATTCTGCAATTAAACAAACAAAAAGTCACACCGAACACACAGATATTTAAATCGATACTAAAAATTGGTGGGCCGGCGGGCAGTGAGTTTATGCTGACCTTCTTTTATATCGCAATGATTTACTGGGCACTCAGTCAGTTTGGTGCAGACGAACAAGCAGGGTTTGGTTTGGGATCGCGGATAATGCAAGCGCTCTTTTTACCGGTAATGGCCATTGCTTTTGCCGCCCCTGCGATTGCTGCACAAAATTATGCTGCAAATAAAATGAAACGTGTTTATACCACGTATAAAGTAACGACCATCGCCACCACCTCATTGATGTTTGTATTGGCTTTACCCTGTATTTTATTTCCTGAGTTTTTTTTCACGCCGTTCAGTAATGATCCGGCCGTTATTGCCGTCGCAGCAACATTTTTAAGTTATGTGGGGTTCAACTTTGTACCTGCTGGTCTCTTATTTTCATATTCAGCCATGTTCCAAGCGTTTGGCAATACTTGGCCGGCTTTACTCAGCACATTCATGAGGGTAGGTATATTTTCTGTATTGCTGATATATTGTGTGGCACAAACACCCATGGCAATCACCACCATATGGATACTCTCTGCCGCCACCGTTTTCTTTCAAGCAATATTAAGCTTTGCACTCATACAGTCTACGCTAAAAAAACGATTATTAACTCGAGCTAAAATCACCACATAAGCCATTATTTTACGGTACGAATTGTGCTTTAGTTAGCCTAGTGCACACTCTATCGGCAAAAAATAACCATGAAGCTTACACTGGAAGAATCTGATTTCATAACGCAAATAGTACAACAAGAAAGCACAGCGCAACTCGACCTTACACTTTCCAAACCAGAAGCAACGCAGTTAAAGCAATGGTTATCAACACTGTCTAAGGCCAGTGATGTACAACTATTGGCTAAAATCAATTCCCAGCTCATGTACTTTCCGGCGCATATTGACACACAAAGAGACGGCGACCCGACGGTAAGTTGTGAATTGCCTCGCATAGTAGACATTAACAATAATTATCGCCATTGGCGCACTGAAAAATTAGAGCACGCTCAACTGCGCTCATCACATCTACCCTGTGTATTCAAAGTGCTTTCACTGTCACTATCGGGGCTAGTGGTACGCACATTCCCCTATAAAGCACATGGATTAATCGATCATTTTACCGATGTAACCGTAAACTTGGCCTTGTCAGAACATATCACCGTTCGATTTGATGTGACGCTTGGCCGCATCATCAACGACACCGCCATAGCATTAGAAATTATGAACATTCACGATGGATACGCTCATTTAAAACAAGCAATTTTTGACTGTTATAATCAAGATCATAGTTAACCCTTTGTGTTAAGAGAACTGACCAACCACAACTCGCAAAGCTAACAGTAAAAATGCAACTCCAAGTATCTTATCAATGAAAGTTTGCTTCTTGGTGAGATCAAATTTGTCACGCGCTTTAGCAGAGCCTATTGAAACGATGAAATACCACATAGTATCAATCACCAACACAGTCGCGCACATGATAAAGCCAACGGCCAAGGTCATTACTTCGGGGTCTATAAATTGAGAAAACAGTGCCACAAAAAAAATCGCCAATTTAGGATTTAAAAAGGCAATGGCGAATCCATCTTGCGCTGCTTGACGATACGAGTGACTACTGTGATGCTCGGACACCTCTAGAGCAGATGATTGGCTCATAAGTATGCGTATGCCCATATACGCCAAGTATGCAGCTCCACCATACACTAGTGCCATGTATAATAAAGGGAAGTGATTGATAATGCTGGCAAGCCCCAACAAAGATAAGCCTGCATAAAGGCCAACACCCAGACCATGCGATACACTCGCAACAATGCCATGTGTCGCACTGTTATAAAGAGAGTGACGTAGAACAACGGCTAAACTAGGCCCTGGTGACATGGCCCCTACCACACAAATAAATGCCAAACTCAACCACGTTGATAATTCCATTGCTTATCCTAGTGCTATTTTAAAAAACGGCATAGTACAACACCGATGCTTATCCGCAAATTTAATTTCACTCGCAATATGCAAATAATTCATTGCAAGATGCAATGAATTTACATATTAAAAAAATATAAAAGCTTATTTTTCATAATATTAAAAGTTGGAACATCGCATGCTTCTCAAGGTATATACTACTTATGCAACTGGCCTTTAATTATGAGAAAAACTTACATCGCAACAATGTGTATGCTATTCGCCTCTGGTAGTGCGATAGCCGACCCATTTGAAAGCTGCCCAAGTAAAGCCTTTTTAATGCAAGACTCCGTTGCAAAGTTGTACGGTATTGATTTGGTATCGGCAAAAGCCACAACCATAGCAGCAAGCTTAACCCGCGAAGGCGCGGCTAACACGTCAAGCGTGAACGCGGTGGGGTTTAACTATAAAGACCAATACATGTATGGCTACAGCAAACAAGAACCTGGGCGTGTAGTACAAATTGGCAACGATTATGATATGACAGTACTCGATGTAACAGGGTTACCTGACACCAACTTTTACGTGGGTGACATACAAGTGACTGGTACTGGCACGAACCAACAAGCCTATTATTTTGTGTACACCCCAAACCATGGCTTGTACAAAATTCCACTTAATGATGACCTAACGCAATCTATTGCCTCAATTCAGTATACTGGCAGCGAAAACTGGAACCTCAATATCTTTGACTTTGCATTTCACCCTAACAGCAATTTACTGTACGCGATGGAGTCTAATGGCAACTTACATGAAATTAACGTAGACACCGCTACCACAACGTTCATAACACAATTAGACACCGCAGGAGATAGTGGCGCGTTCGGCGCAACTTATTTTGATGTTAATGGGCAGTTTTATGCCAGCAATAATAGAAGTGGTAAAATACACAAAGTCGATTTATCGGTCAGCCCGGTGGTTGGGTATACCCCTACAGCATCCGTTTTTACCAGCGGCCCTAAGTCAGGGCAAAATGACGGTGCACGTTGTGCTATTGCTGAAGTCAAGGTGACTGATAACTCCATCGACTTTGGCGATGCCCCCAATGGCTATGCAACCACACTTGCAGACAGTGGTCCGCGTCATTTATACGATCCGAATGATGATGGTGAAAACCTCGTTTATTTAGGTGCGAGTGTTGATGGTGAAAACATTAATACCGCAGCCGATTTAGCCGCTGCGCCCATTGATAACTCTGATGATGGTGTGGCCTTTGTCACCGACTTTGTTGGCGGGCAAAATACACAAATCATTGTTACTGCTTCACAAAATAGCTATTTGTATGCTTGGTTTGACTGGAACCAAGATCAGGTTTTTTCAGCCGATGAAGCCATGCTCGATAAAATAGCCATTAATGCCGGTGATAACAGCCTACTCATTCCGGTTCCTGAAACAACACTTGAAGGTAATACTTGGGCCCGTTTTCGCGTAACCGACGGCTCTGAAGCCTCTAATATCAATGCCACTGGAGGGGTATCAGGCGGAGAAGTAGAAGACTATGAAATCACCACTTACGCAAGTGACGCCTACCCCAGTGAGAACGATTGGGTAACCCTGTCTTATGAAGACAAGTGGCCATTTGCAGGCGATTATGACTTTAATGATTTAGTGACTCACTTTCGCAGCACTCGCTACAAAGAAAACGGTGCGGTAGTGGGCTATAGAATTGAAGGGGAAATACTCGGGGTTGGCGCCACCTACCACAATGGTTTTGCCGTTAGATTGTACGATCAGATAAACGCCTCTACCGAACGCAGAGTGAATCGAGCTGAAATTGATGAAGCCAATATTAGCTTTACCATCGACGGTGTTGTACAAGAAACATCCCCCTTAGAGGCTGGCCGCAGCGATGCTATCTTAATCGTGATGGAAGATGTGTGGGACTATGTGCAAAAAAATGGCGGGTGCCAATACTTTAGAACCGAGGCCAATTGTCAAAGTGGAACTAAAGTGACATTTTCAATGACCGTTCCACTGCTTGCGCCCAAGGCGCTCGCAGACTCCCCTGCAAATGTACTCGACCCATTTATTTTTGCCAGTGCTGACCACTTTCATGGTGATTTCATGAATAGTATTGATAAAAGAAGCTGGGAAGTGCATTTGAAAAATAGAGCGCCAACCGAAGCCTTTTCAAATGAACTTTATAGTGTGTCTGGCAGCGATGATGCATCAAACCCTGCGGCTAATAGCTATTTTCAAACCACCTCAGGGTTACCTTGGGCAATGGAGATTGGTGCGGCATGGAAACACCCTATTGAAACCATTGATATAACCAATGCTTATCCCAAATTTGCGGCTTTTGCCACCTCAGCAGGTAAAAACAGTATTACTTGGTATAGTGAACCACAACTTAGCAAAGTTATTACCTCAGGAGCACAATAATGAATAAATTAACTGTAACTCTATTTAGCCTGTGTTTCTTAAATGCATGTGGCGGCGGTGGTGAAGAAGGCAGCGCAGCTCCCGTGACAAGCCCAGTGGCAGAAAACCCAGATCCCGTCACGCCACCGGACACTGTAACCCCACCCGATACAGGCACAACACCAGAAACGCCGACACCCGATGAAACATCTATGGCAGATCTCGTCATCGATACTGAGTTTGATTTATCAACTAAGTTTTCACTGCTCGTTGATGTAGACCTTAAACTAGAAGATCAGCGTGCTTATTTGAACATATGTCAAAGGTTAGCGGGTGAAAGCAAAGCTGATCGTAATAATTGCGTATTACGAACAGCACTAACTAATGCGCCACTCAATACCGTGTTAACCATTAGCCGTAGCGACATGATGCTCGTTGCTGAAGTATGGATGTATGATAGCAGCACCACACCTATGACATATGAATGGCAGTATGACGCCAGCGCAGACCAACAACAATTTCAGATCCGCTAGTGCGTGTCGGGTAAGATGATCTGCGCGACCGCGCTACATTCTTGTTGCGCGGTCAGCGTCAAAGTTCCTTGATGCTGCTCCACCACTTTTTTACACCAGACTAAGCCTATACCTTGCCCATCTGCTTTAGTTGTGTAAAAAGGCACAAATAAATTATCGACTTGTGTAATGCCAATTCCATTATCCTCCACCTTCATCAATAAAGACCCTCCCTCCTTTTGCGCACTGATCTTAATATTGGCAACTATGCCGCCAGCGCTGCATGACTCCAAAGCATTTTTTAGCAAGTTAATTAGCACTTGTTCAATCAAAATAGGATCAAATTGCCACTGCTCTACGTTAATAACTAATTCGATATTTTGCTCAGGGTGCAATTGGCGCACCCTTAAAAACAACGGAGCAATTTCGACCTTTGCTGTTTTGAGCATAATGCTTTTTTCTAAACTCGCGTAATTCGATACAAACTGTTGCAAATGCTGACTGCGTTCGACAATGACGGCCAACATTTTTTGTTGCTCTTGATCACTAGAAAATTGCGCTAAAGTTTGCGCTATAGACTTAATTGGCGTGAGAGAATTTTTAATTTCATGGCTCAATACTTTCACTAATTGTCGCCACGCTTCATTTTGTGACTCTTTCAGTTCTGATTGAATATTGCTTATTAACAGTAGCTGATGCTTTACACCATTTAGGTTTATTTCACTGCACCTGAGCTGATGCGACGCAGCTATTGCCTCATCACGAAAACACCAATGTTCTTTATTTTTAATAAAACCCAGCGCAGTTAAGTGTTCGTATTTTTTTAACCGCCAATCACATTTCAAAAAGCCTGATAGCGCGCTGTTCCCCATGGTCAGCTTAAAGTCCTCATCAATAATAAAAATAGGATTATTAAGCGCTTGCAATAATTCATTAACCAATAAAGCATGTTGGTTCTGTTCTGTATGCCATACTTCAAATAATTTCATAGTTTGCGTTAGCTCACTATGAAGCTGTGCGGCGACACCTTCTTTATATTCTGCCACAGTCCTTATGCCGGTATCTGAAAAGCGAATGGCATCCATCATGGTCTGCATAGCTCGATAAGGAGAAAAAAACCGCATTTTGAGATACAGCACAATACTGAAATAAGCCGGAGACACTAGCATCCATACTGTGACAATATGAAGTACATTGTGGCTATGCTGCCATATGTTCCATAAGAGTAAGCTCATTAACAGCAGATAATTACCGAATAAAACAAGCCCAAAAAGTTGCTCTTGAGAACGCACTCTATTCACCCAAAGTCCTTCGCACAAATATCATATTTTTCTAGTCGCCGATAAATTGCACTTTTACTTATACCCAGTAATTCGGCAGCTTCTACTGTTTGCCCAGACGTATTCTCTAATGCTTGCTTTAATAGCGTTTGTTCTGCTTGTGCCAATGTCATCAAAGGTAAAACGCCTTGATACTGCGGAGCCTGCTGCACAGAGTTACCCAGCAGATTCAGTACCTCATCGCGCGTTATGTGGCAATTTGCCGTCATGAGCACCAATCGCTCAATAATATGACTAAGCTCTCTCAAATTACCCGGGTATTCCAAACCCTGTAATTCAGCCAAAGCACATGCAGAAAAACTCAAACCTTTTTTATGATGTGCCAGTTGATGGCGTTGTAAAAACTGCTCAGCCAGCGCTGGAATATCTGCATGACGTTGCGCTAAAGAAGGCACCTCAATGGTGATGGTATTTACCCGATAAAATAAATCTTGTCGAAAATATTTTTGCTCAATAAGCGATGTCATATCGGCATTAGTTGCACTGATCATGCGCGGTTTAGCGGATTGTGTTTGACTACTGCCAACCCGCTCAAAGTGCCCGCTTTCTAGCACCCTAAGTAACTTAGCTTGTTGAGTAAGAGGTGTTTCTGCAATTTCATCAAGAAACAAGGTTCCGTTTTTTGCCAGTTCAAAACGCCCGATTCGCGCTTTATCCGCCCCCGTAAATGCCCCTTTGGTATGACCAAACATCTCGCTTTCAAAAAGTGACTCTGGCACCGCTGCCATATTCACCTCGACAAATTCGCCCGTCATATTTGATGATTGGTGCACATAGTTGGCAAGGGTTGATTTACCCGTGCCATTTTCACCCGTAAATAAGATATTTGCTTTACTGGTTGCAACCTGATCGAGCTGCTGTTTTAAGTGCTGCATCGCTGGGGAGTGGCAAATCAAATCAATACAGGGCGATTTATCAGCAATATTTTGCTTTAAAACCGTATTCTCTTGGTCTAAGCCACACAGTTTAAGCGCATTTTCAATCACCTGAACTAATCGTGCGTTATCCCATGGCTTTTCAATAAAGTCATTAGCACCATTGTGTAATGCCTTAACCACCAGCTCCGTATTTGCCCACGCAGTCATCGCAACTACTGCGGGTTTCATTGGTAAATCAGTCAATTTACGTAAGAAAAACAAGCCTTCTTCACCTGACGTTGTATCAAATGCGAAGTTCATATCAAGCAATACCAAATCAACGTGATTTTCGTGCAACTGAGTAAGGCCAGATAAAGGCGAGTCCGCCTCTAAAATATCATACCCATAATTTGCCAGTAAGAATCGTGCTGATAGTCTTACATCGGCCTTATCATCAATTATTAATAGTGTTTTTTGCATGATTTTTTCGCTGTTGCACTGTTGTACACTGCAACAGCGCGTCCTTATTGATTTCTTAAAGCTGTGACAAGATCAGATTTAAGTATTTGTTTTACAGGTATAATACACGCCATGTACGAGAATCCGAGTAACAATATCAATGACATGGTAACTTGTAAAGGTTCTGGTGCTGGGATCAAATTACTGTATTGATATGCATAATGATACACTCCGGCGGCAATAAGCACACTCATACCAATACCTATGAGTAAAGGGATGAAAGCATCGGTGACAACCATTCGAACGATGCGTTTAGGCTTAGCACCTACCGCCATTCTAACGCCTAATTCAAATCGGCGCATTTGCGTACCATATGCGACTACGCCATAAATGCCGGCGCACGCCAATAGCAATGCTAATATACTTAAGCTACCACTTAACCATGCTGCTAACCGATATTTAAACACTAAATCTCGACTAGTTTGTTCCACATCTAAAAATTCTAATATCGCTAAATTTGCGTCGACTCGCTCTACCTCTTTCACAATATCAGTTTGAGTAAAATGTGCTTTATCTGACACTTTAACCATCAAATTTAAACGCATCGGGCTCATGGCAAAATAGGTAACGCCTTGATATTTAGACTGTGTAAATGCATTATAATGGTCGCCTACCACACCAATAATTTTAAACCCTTGCTCAGGTGAGTAAAACATAAATTCACCCACCGCATTTTCTTTACCAAAGGCTTCCAGCGCAACTGCGCGACTGACTAACATCACCTTGGCTTTATCTTCAATATCCGCCTGCGTAAATGTTCGCCCGTACAATACCGGCTGTTCTAGTACGGAGAAATAATCTAGCCCGACCGTATTAAACCCAAATAAGCCTAAGCGATCACCTTGAGAGTCAGTAAATGGGCTAGAAAAGTCACCTTTACGAATGGGAGATATGGTACTTTTTATCGCGGCTTCTACCCCAGGTAATGCCAAAAAATGTTGCTTAAGTTGCTCTATGAGTACTAACTTCGCCTCACCAGACGAGTAACTTTCACCGACATCTATTTGTAAACTAAATATGTTTTCGACATTAAGCCCCAAAGGTTTGGTGGCCATTTTTAAGGTTGATTGCAACACCGTCGATGTGGCAAATAGCATCAACCCAGTCAATGCAACTTGAGAAATTACCAACGCTTTGCGCAATGTGGCAGAAATTTGTTTTTGCGTCCCTTTCCCGCTGCTCGTCAGCTGTTGTTTTAACTGTTCATGGTCAATACTCTTGCTGCCTACCCATGCAAGTATCAACGACAATACAAAAGCAATACCCACCGCAAATAATATCGTGATAGAGTTTATACCTAACTCGTCGAGCCGGTTAATCGAGCCTTGTGCTAAGTGCTGTGTTAACACCAGTAACCATGCAGCGAGGAGTAATCCAAACGCGGACGCACTCAACGTAATTAACAGACCTTCCACAAATAAATGTTTAAAAATATGCTTTGGTTTAGCACCCACACTGGCACTAATTGCCAACATACTTTGCTTTTTAATCACATGTGATAAATACAAGTTTACAATATTGGCAAACGCAATAAGGAGCAATACGATGGCACCTGCTAACACCATTAAAGAGATAATTGGGTTGTCACCTTTTATAACAGCTGGTAACGGCTCTAAGTGCGCTCGATATTCATAGTCTTTAAAATCAACCACAAAGTCACTATTCGCGACGGCATTTTTTAAAGCGTTATCTAGTAGCGATGTCAATTCTGAAACATGCTTCACAGGGTCGTTCTTTTGAATAGTCACTAAATTACGCGACGCATTACGAAACTCGCTTTCGCTAATGCCAGCTTGTGCCATGGGTAAATACAGGCGACTTGTACCATAAAAACTCAAAGGCTCTGGATCGCGAAAGCCATTATCAATAACCCCCACGATCTGTAAGTTCACTCCGTTGAACGCTAAACTTTTACCAAGTACATTGGCATCTGCTGCAAAAACCGATTGCCACATTTGATAGGAAATAACAGCCTCAGGCAATGCGTCTGTTATTATTTCTGTCGCGGTAAAGTTGCGACCCAAAATCACATTCGCGCCCAATAATGGTAAGTATTCATGACTTACATACATCGCCACTTCAACCGGCTTGTCAGCGCGACTGGTAATACGGCCGCGTCGCTGGGTCAACATAGCAGACTCATACCCTGCGGCTTTGGACGCTTGATACATGGCGATTTGACCACCTTCTCCTTGGCCGCCAATATTATCTACGCCATTTTGATGTAAGTTTTGTTTTAAGACATAGAGTTGTTGTGCGTCTTGGTAAGGTAACGGTTTAAGCAATACAACCTGATTAAGGTTAAACGCAGCCAGTAATGCCCCGAGAGTGAGCGCCAAAGTGAACACCATGATGAACGTAAATCCGGGGGCCTTTTTTAGCCCACTCGTTACCTGCTTAAAGTGCGATATTACGTTCATTATATTGCCTCACTTAAGCTGGGCACCGTGACAATTTTTCCATCTAATAAGTGATACTGTTTTGAGGCAAAATTTGCATACCTTGGATCATGCGTCACCATACAAATCGTCGTACCTTGACGGTTTAAAGTACGCAGCAATCCCATAACCGCATCACCATTATGTGAGTCTAAATTTCCTGTGGGCTCATCGACCAGTAAAATGGTTGGATCGCCAACAAGCGCGCGGGCAATAGCAATTCGTTGCTGCTGACCACCAGATAACTGGTTAGGTTTGTGCTCTGCACGATGGCTCATTTCAACTTGAGTAAGGGCTTGCTTTACCGCCGCGGCAATATCAGCTTCACCGAGCTCAGGCTCACGATATCGCAGTGGTAGCGCAACATTTTCAAACACACTTAGTTCATCGATTAGGTTAAATGACTGAAATACAAAGCCGATTTTGAGGTTCCTGTATTCAGCACGTTGATCTAAATTTAAGCCTTCTACGGCTTCACCTTCAATCAAATATTGACCTTCACTGGGTGAGTCGAGTAGGCCGAGTATCGACAGTAAAGTGGATTTACCACACCCAGACGGGCCTGAGATAGATACAAATTCACCGTGGTAAATATCCAGTTCTATATTCTGCAGAGCATGTGTTTCAATGTTTTCTGTGACGTAAACTTTGCTTAAATTCTTTAACGAAATACTCACTGTTTTTGCTGTTGAGGATGTCATACTTGCTACCTTATAGTTTTAATTCGATGGTGTGTGCTGCCTGCTTTTCCATTGCAGATAAAATAAGCTCGTCACCTTGGCGAGCCCCTGAAAGTACTTGGACACGCTGCCCGCTTTGTTTACCTAATGTGATCCATGTTTTTGTGGCTGTTTTACCGTTTTTTGCTACTTTAAAGAGCTGCACTCTGGTGTGTGATTTTGCATTCACTGGCATAGGAATTGTTAGCGTTTGTGGTAATGCACCTAGCGATATAACCGCAGCAACATTAAGTGAGGGCCGAGCGTTATTTGGTAACGCGCCAACCAAGTCCAATTCCACCTCAACATGACCGTCTGTAACAACCGGATCTATGCGCGTGACAGTGGCTTTTGCTTCTCCTGCGCGTGTATCAATAACCGCCGACATACCAATATCAAGCCCTTGTAATTGGCCTTGTGGTACCTTTACTAAAGCAACCAATGAATCGGTACTACCGACCAAAGCAATATGTGATCCCATACTGAGACTCTGGCCTATTTCTATTGGTAATGTTTGCAACATACCATCGATCCCCGCCACAACATTTAAGCGCTGTGCTTGCGATGCGGCGAGCTCTCTTAAACTCTTTTTCTCATTCAGTTTCTGCTGCTCAATCCGAAGCGCTTGTGCATGCAATTGCACAATTTTTTGTTGTTTATTTTTCAGGTGCTGTAAACGGATCGTCAGCTTATCAACCTTTGCTTGGCTATCAAGCAAATCAAGCGCTGATACAACCCCTTGCTTTGCCAGCCCCTGCTCCGCATTGAGCCGAGATTTAGCCACTTGCAAGTCCACTTCTAACTCTTGCAATAACTGTTGATCGGCCAGTATTTCTCGTTCTTGCTTTAATGCCAGCTGCCCGAGTACCGCTTGCTGAGCATTGTAGGCCATGGTTGCTTGCAATACTGCTTGCGCGACTTCAGGGTTACTTAGCCTAGCAATCACACTTTCTTTAGTGACTAACGACCCAGGTTTTATAAATATCTGCTCAACAACAGCACTATACGGCGCCGTTAAATATCGCTGCTGCTTAGACTGTAAACTGCCGAACCCCTTCACCTGTAACTGTAAATCTTCCATAACGACGGCTTCACGCCAAAGCTGACCATTAGGCTTTGCAGCAAAGTAAGCCTTACTTATTTGGCTCACAAGTAAAACGACAACCACAGCCACACTACCGACAGGTAAAATGTTAAACCTCTTTTTTTTGTGTGTGCGTACTTTATCCATATGTTGGTACCTTTTTCAGTTGATACCTTTTAGTAGCAAGTGCGATACCAAAATTTAACCCTATAAATAACAGCGACTTAAAATAATTAAAATACTATAAATCGTTAAATTCCCGAAATCGAGAATAATCAGATTCCCAATTTCGTTAAGGGAACACTCTGCTTTTGAACCGTTGGTTTTTTGGGGAGGGTTACCGGGTTTTATCTAAATCGCAACATTGCAGCTAGGCTACTTCACCTTTGTAACGCAAGAAAAACTAAAACCTAATACCATAAATACAGCAGCAGCCCATAGCCGACAAAACCAGCATCCCGTAATTTATATCACCGCTTATTGAGAGAAGTTCAATTTACCTCCTTTGAAGTGTTCTACGTTAAAAAAAGCTTTAAAATAATATAGTTAGGAAAAGTAGAGTCATACATATAAGGATATTTTCGCTAATTCAGAAATATTCAGTATTCCTTCAGTTAATTTGTATTGCCTGCGGAGGCTTTTTTCGTTTAGATAACCGCAATGTTTTTTTACAAGGAACCTTTTTATGCGAATTTACCACTCATCATTAATCATATGCTTATTTGCCACCGTTTTTACCAGTGCCGTACATAGCAAAACCACAGAGTCCGAACTCTGGAAAAATGACAAGAGTCAAAAGTACTTAGGCTTTACCTACCCTAACGGCGCTCAGAATGCGATTAGTATTACATTTGATGATGCCCGTGATAGTCAAATAACCGTCGGGATGCCAATATTTGACAAACATCAAGTGAAAGGCACCTTTTATGTTGTACCAAATAGCGTAGAGCGACAACTAAGTGGCTGGAAAAAAGCAGTTGAGCGTGGCCATGAAATTGCCAACCATACCAGTAACCATGTTTGTACTGGTAACTTCGAATGGCTCAGAGTGAGAGGGTTAGGGCTTGAAAATATTACACTTGATTGGCTCAAACAAGACATCAATAAAGCGAATACATATCTAAAAGACAACCTCGGTGTAACCCCAACAAGTTTTGCATACCCGTGTGGCAATACGTTCGTAGGCAGAGGAATTGATACTCGAAGCTACGTGCCCTTAATTGCTCAGCAATTTCAATTTGGTCGCACATGGAACGATGAAACAGCAAACAACCCAAACTACACGTCTTTTTCACAGCTCACCGCACTTCGTATTGATGGGCAAACTTTCGATGAAATCAAAGCTATACTCGAACTCCTTAAAGGCAATAATAGTTGGATCATCCTCGCTGGCCACGATGTCGGTGAAAAAGGGCAATATACTGTTGACAAGGAGGTGCTAGAACAGCTCTTTATTTACTTAAAAGATCCTAAAAATGGCTATTGGTTAGATACAGTGAATACAATTGGCAACTATATCAAACAACACAGAACAGCGCCGTAATAGGCTGTAATTGCCATTCTCATGTCGAGAAACTAGACTTCCTTACACAATAGAAGTGCAGTAAATAGTTGCACTTCTAAGTCAATAATTAGTTCTAAATTAAAGGAAGTTTAGGTATGGAAAACACCGCTTGTAATTCAACCATTGTTTCAGCTGCAATATACCCTCCCATTGGTGTAATGCGGGTTGGTAATAGTCAATCTGAATTCTTTATAGGCCCTGAAGTAAGTGAACCACTCCCACAGACACCCAGCTTTTACCGAGATAGTACGGGTGCTTTAAAGCGCCAAGCAGCCCGCTTTAGAGTTTATGGCTTAAATTCTGATGGTGAGATCGTTAAAGAGCTCACTGCCTGTAATGCAGATATCACATGGCATGCGCAACTTGCGAACCAAAAAGCTTCTTGGTACAACTTTGAAATTGCGTTAGATATTCCAGAAGCAGCGCAAGCAGATCCTTCAAAGCTACGAAACAAAAGTGTAAAGGGCGATGAGCGTTACCGACTGCTCATTGATGGCGGAAAAAACACGTTATCTGGGCGTAATATGACCGGTGGGCAGCATCAATTTATCGGCAAATTTGATGAGGAGTCGGTCTACTTAGGTGAAATGACAACCGACTCAGATGGCCGCTTAGTCATGCTAGGGGGACATGGTAAATCAGCAAACATACATGGAGACCCAGCAGTTACCTTCGGTAACAACGATGGGTGGTATGATGACACCTCTGATGGCCCAATTACGGCTGATGTTACTGTCGATGGTGCTGTTTTACCTGTAAAGCCTAGCTGGGTTGTTTGTGCTCCTCCTGATTATGCGCCTATGCAAAAATCTGTTAGAACCATGTGGGACTTAATGTATGACATTGCTGTAGACGCAAACATGTTGCCTCTGCCGGGTAAACCTTCTTTTACTCACGATATTTTACCTATCTTCCAGCGCATGACAGACTTACAGTGGGTCAATGCAGGGTTTGCCGCTGGATTTGGTTGGCAAAGTCCGTTTGATTTTACTTCTGAACAGTGGCTAACACGCTTGAGCGATACATCCGATACGTATCAAGAAACAAGACGTACGTTGTTTAATAACTTTAGAAACTTAGAAACTCGAGCAAACATTGAAGGTGAAGCATTTAATGTGTCGGCAAGTGCGTGGGATCCGACACAAGCGTCATTATCACCACAGCAGTGGCCATGGATATATGGTGACGCGATGAGTAAAGGCGCTAACAACTCTCCCCGTCAATTTCTAACCCTTGCATCGACTCAACTTAATGCACTCGCAAAATGGGTAGCTGGTGATTTTATCGCCGACTATGACCCGCATTATGCCGCTCCTGTTTCTTTAGATGATGTGCCTGTAAGCGAACAACCTGCGATGTTAACCAAAGCTGCAATGGACTTTTGTTTGGCAGATGCTTTTCATCCAGGCTGTGAAATGACGTGGCCTATGCGACATATTGGCATGTATAGCGAAGCATTTCGTTTACGCCACAGTCATGATCCAGAATTAAATAATCATGTTAATTTTGGTGATGAACTCACACCTGACATTGCTATTGCTGAAAATGGCCCTATAGTTAGCGGCCAAATTGCGGGAGGGATCACTCGCTGGATGGCCATTCCTTGGCAAACAGATACTGCATCATGTCGGGATGGCTACAACACCGCATTAGACCCATATTTACCAACTTTTTGGCCTGCTCGTGTTCCAAATAATATGCTCAATCAAGAAAATTATCACACCGTGCTCAATGAATCTCTCCCTTTGGCAGAACGACAAGCGGCATTTAATGAACGTGAATTTTGGTTAGACGATTTACCCGTAGGTGCTACGGCCACTTACGAAGAGCAAATCAATGATATGGTTGATAACTTTGATAAATTAGCAATAGTTTTACCTAAAACAGAAAAAGGGGTTACCAACTTCCCTACCACCATGCAAGTCGGTTTAACGCCGACTCAAAATAAAGCGATGCTAGCATTAAAATCAGACAAACAGGAAAAAGCCACTCGCCCTGATTTAAGCCGCACAGACAAAGCAAACCGCTTTAACTACAAAAGCTAACAGCATGATTAAGTCACACTTACCAAAGACACAAGTTGTAATAATTGGCTCTGGTATTGGGGGCTGCATTGCAGCCCTTGCACTGGCCCCCCATTATTCCGTCACATTGATAGACAAAGCCCCTGTGCAACAAAATAAGGTAGGTGAATCACTCGCGCCAGCCGCAATTAGGATACTGAAGCAATTAAATTTACAGCATTTACTGAGTGATCCTCGGCATATAGTCGGTCAAGGCACCCTATCTTATTGGGGCTCAGACGAACCGACCTTAATCGATAACTTAAAGAACCCTGATGGTTTTGGCTGGCACCTAGATAGAAGTTACTTTGAAAACCAGCTGCGAGCGGCCTGTCACATAGCTAATATACACTGCATTTGGCCAGCACAACTGAACGGCAGTACCATGACATCACATGGGTGGGAAATCGAATATGAAAGCGATTCAAAAACGCATCGACTTATGAGCGATATTGTCATTGACGCCTCTGGCAGGCACTGCGTGTTTGCTCGTCAACAAGGAATCGCAAGGCATCAATTTGATAAGCTCATGTCTATAGGTTTTACTGCAAACCTTAACATTACCAAAAATGTGGCCATTATTAGCCATACCGACGATAGTTGGTGGTATAGCGCACCCATTCACCAAAGTGATTTAAACCCAGGCGCATATCAACAAAAAAGAATCTTTTCTTGGTACGCAGAACCACACGCCATAAAAAAAGCACAAATACACACCCCTCAAGTGTTACTTCAACACGCTCAGGAAGTACCCGGCTTTCAGACATTAATATCTCAATTAGATCATTCCAGCGCGACCTTGCACCCAATGCTGGCAGCTAACTCTTCTAAGCTAGAAAGTTGCTCTGGTAACGCTTGGTTTGCCATTGGAGATTCAGCTATAAGCTTTGATCCCCTGTCATCTCAGGGCATGTTTAACGCGATGGCATGTGCCATTCAGCTTAGTGAGTTACTCATTGATAAAGGCCTTGCCCACACAGACAATCAGCGCATATATCAACAGCAAGTTGACAAAATCTGGCAAAGCTATCTAGCACACCGTGCGCTCTACTATAAAATGGTATCGTGAAAAACAAAAATTTTACAATTAAACTACAAAATGTAACTATGGCAGGGACTTAATTAAAAGGATAATTATAATGAAAATACAGTTAAATAAAAAAAGCGTAAAACTCTTATCACAACAGCAAAATTTAGCAACCAAGCACACTCCAGCGGTTGCTGGTGGACGGTTCCCTGAGCCAACCGTGTTTTGTCGTACTAAAGTAGAGTCTTGTAAGGTTGTCTGCTTCTGGTCGATTCAGGGCGGTGATCATACCTGTATTTAGTCTTAAGCTTAATACTGCAGGCGGGATCTTTTTTTTACCAAAAAACGCTTACCGCCTTTACCCATGAATTAAATCACACCCTTTGCAAATCCTTACACAAAGCTACCCACTGGTAAAAAAGACACGTATAATCCTGCGCCAAACAGTTATGTCTGCTTAAATTCCAATACTTTATCAATTGAGGGAAATCATGTTGCTCGATGCTATTTTCGTTAACTTTATTATTATCAGTTTTTGCTTAGCCGTCACCTGCATTATCATGGCAATCACTAAAAAAGCACCTAGTTCTGAAGAGCGTATGCAAATTAAAATTGAATACGGGCTATTTGCTTGTGCTGGCATTATTTCAGGTTCATTGGCAACCTATGGCTATCTCGCCTAACCTCTACTGACACTCCCTGACAATGTAATGTGTTTTACTTAATGTGACTTATTAATCACAAAAGGAAAACACATTATGACAAACCCTATCATCGAAGTAGTCACATTCGCATTAGCCGAGGGCGTAACAGAACAAGATTTTATGTCAGCCAATTCGCAGTTTGAAACATTTCTTAATGCCCAATCAGGATTACTTTATCGTTCGCTTGCCAAGCAACAAAATTCAGCTTTGTATATCGATGTGATTTACTGGGAGACACTGCATGATGCGACACGTGTCCAACAAGCATTTTATGACTCGCCCGAGTGTCAAAGCTTTATTAAATACATAGATAAAGATACTGTGGAACTGACACATAACAGAGTCATTGCCCAAACCGAATGTAATAATTAACTTACGAATCGATAGAGGATCCCTGTGCACAAATCTGAGCGACTTTTTCAGTTGGTAAACGTTTTAAAAGGCAGGCGTTTTGCTATGACCGCGCAACAATTAGCGGCTCATTTTTGTGTATCAGAACGCACCATCTATCGAGATATTCAACATTTGCAATGCTCTGGGGTGCCCATAGAGGGAGAAGCGGGTATTGGCTATCTTATTGCCGATCACGCGTTGCCACCCATGATGTTTAACGTTGAGGAGTTAAGCGCTTTGTTGCTCGGCAGCAAAATGGTTGGCGCATGGACAGATCCAACGTTAAGTGAGCATGCGCGCTCAGCCATGGCCAAAATAGAAGCTGTTTTGCCTAACCATTTAAAGCAGTCTCAAGATAGCTCGCCTTACTTAGTGTCTAGCTTTAGTCATAACGAAAAGCAGCAACAACTTAATAAACAATTACGTCAAGCAATTGAAGGGAAACACTGTCTTCAGCTTAGCTATAGCGATGTTAATAACACGGCAACACAACGTCAAGTCGAACCGCTCGGTTTGGTATATTGGGGCGGAAAATGGACACTCGTCGCATTTTGCCTACTGAGGTCAGATTACCGAGAATTTAGAGTCGACCGAATACAGTCAGCATGCACACTTGACGTTTATTTCGAGCCACATAGTGAAAAAAGTTTGTCTCATTATGTTGCACTTGTTACAGCAAAATACGCGAATTGTTCAAACAACGAATAACACCACCCTAATAATTTTAATAGCCTCATACGCTTATATGTATTTTACAAAGTAATAACAACAAATTGTAAGGGTACCGCCTACACTTAAAAGTATGACGGTTAACCAATTTGGTGATGCATGAAAACATACATAAAATGGTTGGCAGGAAGCTTTTTTACTATTCTTATCATAGCATTAGGATGGCTTTTTTTTGGTACTAACGACGCTTATAGCTCACGTCAAGTGAAAGCCATTGCCACAGCTACAAGCAACCCTATCTTGAATTTTCACCCGCATATATCTCATAGTCAGCGCCCGTCAGAAACATACCCATTCCCTATTCCTATCGGAGAGGTGGGACCAAGTACTAACCTATATTCTGGGCCAAATCAGTACCCATTTTTTTGTATGTCCATTGATTCTGGACTTGGACTGCCTGAAGTCGATAATACAGACGGTGAAGGTGTGACAGTATATGACAATCATGGGACTTTACTTGGCTACAGCAAGGATTGTGGCGTAAAAACTCGGCTAGAATATTACACGATAGATGAAAACCTCTCTGCAATAAAATTGCCGGATAATGAAAACATAGCAGCCTTTAAGGGCCCGTTATTTAGGGTAGAGCGAGGCACCATTAACCGATTTATTTACACTATGATAGTGCCTATATTACCCAAAGAAGCCCAACATAGAAGCGATACTTCAGTCTGGAACAAACGGCTTATTTATCAGTTTAATGGTGGTTCTGGCATTGGCTATAGACAAGGCCGTCAAACCGCATGGAAAGTGATGAAACGTCAAGCCCAACAGTTACTTGATGGGTATGCGGTAATAAGCTCTAGCGGTAATAAAACCAGTTACACCTATAATATGTTACTCGCTGAAGACACCGCAAGGCGTGTTAAGAAGCAATTTACCAGCCTTTACGGCGAACCACTGTATACCGTGGGTATTGGCGGCTCTGGCGGTGGTTTAGCGCAATACCTAATTGCCCAAAATAGCACAGGGATCTTAGATGGTTTACTCCCCTTGTATAGTTACCCTGATATGATCACGCAAACCACTTATGCACTCGATTGTGACTTACTGAATAACTATTTCACGTTTAGAGCACAAGACAAAAAAGTCTGGCGTAATTGGGATAAGCGCCGCCTTATTGAAGGTATGAATGCTATTAATGGCTTCCCACAAAGAGCTGGATTTTTACAGCCAATAAATCAATTAATGGCGGGATTTATTCCAACTTTACCTGAAGGAAACAGTGAATGTATCAATGGCTACTTCGGATTATCTGCGTTTATAAATAATCCGAGACAAGGTTTTTTACGTGCATTTTTTGCAGACTCGGTAGTAGAGCAGACCCAGTGGAGCTATTGGCAAGATATGCAGCACATTCTCGGTAAAGACGCTCAAGGTAACGGGTTAAGTACATGGGACAATGTGGGAGTGCAATACGGGTTAAATGCATTCAATAACAATGAGATTTCGTTTTCAGAGTTTATTGATATTAACCATAATATCGGTAGCTGGAAGCCTCAAGAAGATATGCAGCAAGAGCAAATCGTTACTCCGTTTGGAACAAATATTCCGCTTTGGCTATCACTATGGGGCAACGAAAATATTACCACCCCATCAACAGCCCCTGCGACACGCCACCAAGGAAACATTCATGCGATGACCGCAGCCTACCGCTCTGGTCAGGTATTCATCGGAAAAGTGACCCTGCCTATTATTGATGCCCGTCATTATTTAGAAAATGAGCTGGATATGCATCATATGTCTGCGTCTTTTTACAGTCGCCTGCGCATTGAGCAGTCACAGGGGCATACTAAAAATCATGTGATTTGGGTTGCCCATAAAGATCATGATCCTACTCAAGCCGCATTTGCAATGATGGACAAGTGGCTGCTTGCTTTATCAGATGGTAGCCCTGATGATGTGCTAAGCGCAAAACCCAGCGAGCTTCAAGACACATGTTTTGACAAAAATGGGGATATTTTTGCGGCGGGTAAAGGTGTGTTCAATGGCAAATGGAATAAACAACCAGACGGCAAATGCCAGTCGCGTTTTCCTATGTTTAGCACCAGCCGTATTGAGTCTGGTGCGCCATGGGCTGGAGATATGTTCAAGTGTGACTTAATGAGCATTGATGCCGCCCTGAATAGAGGCATGTATGGTGCCACAAAGATAACGGAAGAGATGGTCACCCAACTCCGCGCAACATTCCCAGACGGGGTTTGTGATTATAATGGACGAGATTTAGGGCGGCCTTTAGACATTTAAGTTGCCGCGCTTTCCAATATTCTGCTATTGTAAAGCGCATTTATTTACCTATAAGGGCAACATTTGTGGAAGCACTATTTTCATACGGCACCCTACAGCAACAGCAAGTGCAACTTGACACGTTTGGTCGGTTACTTGAAGGGCAAAGCGATGCTTTATTGGGCTATCAAGTAGGTGAAGTTGAAATCACCGATGCAAAAGTCATTGCCAGTAGCGGTAAAACACATCATCCAATTTTAAAATATACAGGTAATGAACATGATGTAGTTACCGGTACTGTTTTCTTAATTTCAGCATCAGAGTTATCTCAAGCGGATACCTATGAGGTTGATGCATATACTCGAGTCTCAGCTTCTTTGCGCTCAGGCAATACCTGCTGGATTTACGCCGCTGCTGAGCAAAACAATGACTAAAACTGAAAAAAAGACAGAGCAATTACTCATAAAGCAACTGACAAATGCCTGTGAAGAGCTAAAGCTACATATTGACTCTTTTGAATACCTCACTCACCACGGGCAATTGAGTAAACTCAAACAAACCCTAAAAGTTGAGGTTTTTTGCACCGCTACGTGCTCTGGGCAACAACTTAAAAAAGCCTTATCTGTTATTAATACTGAACTAAAAACACTGCAACTCACGCTCAAGCCACATGATTTGATCATGACAGTGATTGCTGACTAGATACATTTATTCGTCACCTTAAACCAATTAATTATTGCTGCGGCAAGTCATATCAGCCGCATTAATTATATAAAATCAGACCTAACGCACAGACCCTCATTATTATGTATTTATAACCCTCACCGCTTTCAATTGTGAATAAATCTTATAAAGTGTATTTTTTTGTAAAAACTCTTTAAATACCATCTAATCAAAAGGTAGAATAACCTCTCTAGAATTACCGCTACCTAATAAATAGATTAATCACAGGGATGAAAATGCACCTATTAAAATATACATCATTAACCCTTGCAGTCAGCCTACTTGCTGCCTGCTCATCAGAAACAACCGAGTCAGCGGCTGTTAAAACAGAAGCCATTTGGTCTGATATCTACATAACCTCTAATGGCCAAAATAGTCGAGTGATCGCAGAGCTAAATGTTTCAGGTAGAAACGGTAATAATTTAAAGTTAACCAACGGCGATGAGCTTCGCGCAACGGTTGGTTCAACGGTCAAAGTATTGGAAGAAGATGACAGTGATGCCTTTGATGTAGATTACCGTGCAATTTTTGATGTCGCAGTCGGTGACAGCGAGTTCTTAGTGCAGCTAAACCGCATCAGTGAGAATAAGGTCTTAACCAACACGATCACTTTACCTCCTCAGTATCAAATACTCGCGCCACAAGCTGGCCAACTCTACAACAAAAACGCTTCAATTGAGGTCGAATGGACCAAAAGTGGTGCCAATGACCAATTCAGTATTCAATATCATACTGAATGTACTAAAAAAGACGGCGATAAAATATCTTCAACAACCTCCTTTGATAATGTATCTGACGATGGTGATTTCACCATAAATTTATCAAATATTGAATTGTACAAAGATGTCCAGGTAAATACAGATCATGACTGTAATGGATCATTATTATTACAACGGTTGCGACACGGTCAAATTGACCCAGCCTATGTCAGCAATAGCCGTACTTTTGCAACCCAAGAAAGAAGACTAGACAATCTTACGATAACATTGAAATAACCCAATACTTTAGGGTGTTCACCTAGTGTTCACCCTTGCACGAATTGCTCTCAGTAAATTATAAATTAAAAAATCATATATAATTCATCAATTAAAGATTCCTTCCCCCTGACCGATAAGCTAATCTATAGAAGTAAATTTGTGTAACGAACGCAAGGAAGAGCGCGAACGCTGTGTTAACACAAATCATAAAAATATAAACGTAACCAGGACGTTATACAAAGGATATGGTTACAAACATACTATTGGATTCAAAAAGCTTATGTCGCTCACACAATTTTCAGATCAGTACATTACTGATCGCTTTGATAGTGCCCACTATGAACTTATTCATAAAATTGGTGAAGGTGGATTTGGAAAAGTATTTAAAGCCAAACATAAAAACACAGATCAATTTGTTGCAATAAAATTCTTAGCGCTAGAACCTCACCTAGAAGAACAAAAAAAGCAGCGCTATATAGAACGTTTTAAACGTGAAACACAATTAAGTAGCCAATTACAACACCCGCATATTGTACGATTACTCGACAAAGGTCAGATAGACGATCACCTCCTTTTTGGCGTGTTTGAATACGTTGATGGTATATCGCTGCGCCAACACCTCACACAAGAAGGTGCACTCAATGCGGTAGATGCAACCGATGTTATGCTGCAAGTGTTAGATGCTTTAATTCACGCTCATAGCAGAGGGATCATTCACCGTGACATAAAGCCAGCCAATATTATGCTGGCAAAATCTGGCGCTAAAACCTATGCCAAAATACTCGACTTTGGTATTGGCACCTTAGTATCTGAACATCGCCAACCCGATTTCAACACACTTACACTCACTCAAGAGACGCTAGGCACTCCTTCATACAGTGCTCCTGAACAATTACGTGGCGAACCGGCAACGACAAAAACAGATTTATATGTTTGGGGACTCGTTTACTTAGAATGTTTAACCGGGTTACCTGCTGTGACAGGTTCAAGTATTGCATCGATTTATCATAAGCAGTTGAGTGATGTAAATGTACCTTTGCCTGCTCCACTACTTGGCCACCCACTTGCCTCTCTCCTCAGAAGAATACTCAAGAAAAATGCGATAGAGCGCGTGATCACATCACAAGAGAGCTTTAATGAACTCAATAGCATTAATGTAGCCAACCTCGTAGGTATTCTCACCAAAGGCGAAGCACAACACGGGTTTGATGACGAAACGGTTATTCTACGTAAAGACGCAGAGCAAAGTAGCAATACCAATCACACCCTGCTCACAGAACGCAAACAAATTACGGTGCTAGCGTTAAAAATCAGTATCGCTGAAGTCAACACAAACACCAAAGACCTAGACGTCATCGATGCGTTGAACAAAGCACAGTTAAACCAGTGTGTTGATATTGCCACGCGTTTTAACGCCTACCATGTAGGTACCCTCGGTGACATGCTACTGTTTTACTTTGGCTTTCCTGTTGCCAGCGACAATGACACTCGCCTATCTGCCCGTACCGCCCTTGAGATCATGAGTGAAATGTCAAAAAGAGATGCATTAATGCAAGATGTGCATGGCATTTCTTTTAATATACATATAGGTTTACACACTGGCATATTCGTCACCTATGCCAATGCTATCCCTGAGGGACATATTACCAATACAGCGATGGAGCTCGCACGCTGCGCTCAAGCGAAACAAATACTCTGTAGTGGCGATTCTCGCGCTATTTTAGAACCTTACAGTGAATTTGAAGGCACTAAGTTACCAAATTTACAACAACCAGGTTCACCAGCAACGGTTTATAGCTTAAAAGGCGAAAGGCAAGTTGAAGCGTTTGGCTTTATGCGAGGCACACGGAATAATCACGAATTAATTGGCCGAGAAAAAGAACTAGATAAAACCCTGTCTGTTATAAAGGCCGAAAATACTCAAAGCCATTTAACCCATATTCATGGTGAGGCAGGAATTGGTAAATCTCGTTTACTACAAGAAATACGTAGCCATGCAGGCCAATACCAACACTTGGTTGCGCAGTGCCTACCCGAGCATCAAAACAATGCACTTTATCCTGTACTCACCCTTATTAGGTATTTATTCAGTACAACAAAACTTGATGCTCCCAGCGCTGTTAAGCTATTCAGCGATATAATAACCCAGCAAAACGACAGTATCGCAATAGAGCAAGCTCTACCAATATTACTGATTTGGTTAAACATAGAACTACCAGAAAACATACCGGCATCGACACTCGCTCCAGATCAACAAAAAGCATTACTATTTAGTAGTTTAACAGCATTACTACTGAGCAAACATTATAGTATTAGTGAGAATAAGCTATATATTATCGAAGATATCCACTGGGCAGATACCACGACAATAGAGTTTATTCAGCACTTTGCAGGGCAACTAAACACAAGCAATGTGTTGATCAGCACATCTCGACAGCAAGTGCCTACATCGCTAAAAGACCTCACGTTAATGGAAGTGAACCTTAATAAGTTAACGGCACAAGCCACTGAAGACTTTATCATTAGGCTATTTGATGATCAGCCAGTTTCACGTAATGTACTCAACATACTCACCAGCAGAACCGATGGTATTCCATTATTTATCGAAGAACTAGTAGGCATGTTAAAGCAAAAAGCCTTGGTCAGTGTCATTGAAGGTGAAATTAACTTTGTGAGCCCAGACAAACTAGATCAAGTACCTAGCAGTTTACGTGAATCACTCCAGCAAAAGCTCGATAGCCTCGTTCACGCTAAAGAAACCGCTCAGCTTGCCGCCACAATCGGACGAGAGTTTGAATATGACTTATTAGTTGCAGCATCATCTCTGAGCGAAAACCAAATTCAGAATGACCTGAATGAGTTGATAGCCAATGACCTGATTATTCAGCAGAGACGAGTGAGTAACGATAGTTACATATTCAAACATGCTTTAGTGAGAGATGCAGCGTATGAGAGTATGGAAGCAAAAGCCAAAACACAGTTTCACTCAGTAATAGCTGACTACTTACAAAGTAATGAGCAAGGTTCAAGAGCCTGTAATTTAAATTGTGTATCTGCTTATAATTAAGCCAGTAATGGCTGAGGATAAGCAATATGGATAAGAAAGCTCTAGAAGCCTTCGCTCGCGAAGCAGCTAAGTCGATTAAGACTCCTTCTGATCTTGATGACTTTAGGAAAATGTTAACCAAGGTGACGGTTGAGACAGCCTTAAATGCTGAACTTAATGAGCACCTCGGTTACGAAAAAAACTCACCAACTAACGATAGTAACAGTCGAAATGGCTACTCATCTAAACGCCTAATTACAGACGATGGTGAGATCCAGTTAGAAGTCCCTCGTGACCGTGACGCGTCCTTTGAACCCAAGCTTGTTCGTAAACATCAAACCCGATTTCAATCGATGGACGACAAGATCTTAAGCCTATATGCCAAAGGAATGACCACCCGTGAAATCGTCGCAACATTCAAAGAAATGTACGATGCGGATATCTCCGCCAGTCTAATATCTAAAGTTACAGATGCTGTTTTAGAACAAGTGGTTGAGTGGCAATCTCGCCCGCTTGATACGGTCTATCCCATCGTTTATCTCGATTGCATCGTCGTGAAAGTACGCCAGAATAAACAGGTTATCAACAAAGCCATTTATCTCGCACTTGGCGTAAATATGGAAGGTCAGAAAGAACTTCTTGGGATGTGGATGTCCGAAACCGAAGGAGCGAAGTTCTGGCTTAGCGTGCTCACCGAACTTCAAAATCGAGGCGTGAATGATATCCTCATCGCGTGTGTAGATGGCCTGAAGGGCTTTCCTGATGCCATCAACGCTGTTTATCCAAAAACTCAAATTCAGCTCTGTATCGTACACATGGTGCGAAACTCAATGAAATACGTCCCATGGAAAGACTACAAGGCAATTACCGCTGACTTAAAAGAAATCTATCAAGCAACAACGGAAGATGAAGCCCTGTTGGCGTTAGAGCACTTTGGTGATAAATGGGATGAAAAGTACCCTCAAATCAGCCGCTCCTGGACGGCTCATTGGGATAATCTCAATACTCTATTTAGCTACCCTCAAGATATTCGTAAAGCTATCTACACGACAAATGCTATTGAATCTCTGAACAGTGTGATCAGAAAAGCGACCAAGAAACGTAAACTGTTCCCGACAGATGAATCCGCTAGCAAGGTGGTGTACTTAGCGATAATGGATGCTTCCAAGAGGTGGACAATGCCTATTCATAACTGGAAGCAAGCTCTAAACCGTTTTATGATTATGTTTGAAGACCGACTAACTGAATACTTGTAACTAAGAGCAGTTACACAGAATTATTTACAGGGTCAGGTTCAATTGATATTCATAGTAAATGCGGTCGGCATTTTTATTTATCAGAAAAATATGAGCTCTCAATAAATTCATTTTTAATTGTATTAAAGCACAACTCTTTCATCAACGACTTTCAAAACTTTTATAAGCTTTTAGAAGAAATACATAATATAAACTCATTCATTAAAAATAAAAGTGTTTATATAAAAAATAAGATAGAGTTATCATCCATTCTATTAAAGTCTAAATCCAGCCAATTGGGTTATGGTCACCCAAGTATTCGTGAGATTTCGTTGGAAATAATTAGGAGCTTTAGGAGGTTAGATACTAGCGACAAACACGAAGAGAATCTATTTAGAGCTTATTGGTTTTTGATGCTTTACCACCACATGAACAACAATAAATTGTTGACAGTAAAATATTCGAGTAAAATCATTAATGAATTTGATACCAAAAATAAGATTTATGTTCACATAGTCTTAGCAAAAAGTTACCTTTTACAGGGAAAGATTAGCTACGCAGATAAACAAATAAAAAATGCAAACTTGATATTAGATAACTTGGATAGTGAGCATGATCTAGACCTTAGTTTTGGTATATCATATAAATCGATGATGCTAATGGTGTCGGGCTTATTAAATGCTTTTCAATTAAATAAAACGCTTGCTTTTGAACATATTAATTTAGCTATAGAACTGGGTAAAACGAATAACGATCATAATGCTGTAGCTCAATCTTGTTGCTACGCTAGCTTTATCTGCCTAATGTTTACTAATGATGAAATTGACTATAAAGATCAAGCTAGGCAGTATATAAACATCTTAGACAGCCACTTTTCTAAATTTGGTTCACTAGATTATATATTACCATGCTTGGAGCTGATAAATGGATGGCTGAACAAAGACTCTACTTTGATATTAAAATGGACCAATGATGAAACATTTATGAGCGGTATTATGTACAGCATGTGGATTTCATTTCTTCTTAGTGTAGAAAATAGAAAATCAGGTGAAATTACAAGCCATCTCAACAAAGCTGAAAAGATTTCAGAAAAGTTCTTTCAACCAAGATTATATAAGCATCTTAATATTTTCCCTAAAAAAGAAATTGACTTCTACATTAGGAATGAAAACTTGTGGGCACTAGAGGAAATGAATTATGAGGCTTGATAATGATGGTTTTTTAATTCTGAGAGGCTTAATAAATAAAAAAGACTTAGAAAAAATTCAAAAAGAAGTAAATAAAGATTTTTTCAAGTCGAACAACCTTAAAGAAGAGAGTGAATTAAATTTAATTACAGCACATAAATCTGTAAAGAAATGCAATGTAAAGTATTTATCAATGGGCTATGAAAATAAGCTTATTGACAGAGAGATAAACAACCTCGCCAATTCGAAAATAAAGAATAAAATATCAGAATTAATAGATAAAGATTTAACTTATGAGTCAGGTGGAAGCATTATAACTTTATTCCCTGAAGAGCTTACCGGTTACCATGTTAGTTATCACCAAGACGAAGACGTTAGCGATAAAAACCCCAATCGAATTCATGTTATTACCCCGCTAACGAATGAAAAATTAGACCTAATTCAAGTATTAAGCTCAACGCATAAAGTTGGTACTTTCAAACACTCTTTATTTGGTCCATTAATAAAAATTGAAGATGAAAATTTAGAAAACCACCTAAAAAATGAAATTGATATAACACTTAATTTTGGTGATTTTTTAATATTTTATACTTCATTAGTTCACCGCGTTAAAGACAATATAAATTCCGATAAATCTCACTGGATGTTGAGATTCATTTTAAAACACAAGAAATAAAGGTATAAATCATGACGATTAAAAAAGCCAAGGCACCTGTATTAGGGCTAGTTTATAACTTAGTTTTTGATCCAAAGGTACGCTCTGAATTCAATAAAACACCTAAAAAAGTTGCCGAAGTTTTCGGGCTTACAGAAAGTGAATATGATAATTTAATAACCGCAAATAGCACTGGTGACTTTCAGACAACACTAGGTGAGCTTCTTTCAAAAGAGGTAGGTTCACAACTATCTAAGCCTCAGTTATTAATTCCTAATTCAGAAGACTATATAAACACACCAACAATTTCAGCAACATATAACCTTCTTCATAATGGAAACGTTTCTGACTATATTCAGCATGAAGAGGGTAAAGTCACTGAAGAAGATAAACAAAGGTACACAAATTTCTTCGATACTTTTGGTATCAGTGATAAAAAAGTACAAGAAGCTTTTGAGACTTGGGTTCCTGAAGTCAATGAACTGACAAAGTCTATAAACTCTGAGCTGAAAGAAGTTGTAAAAGAAGACTTTTCTAAACCAGATGCGGATCCCAAATTTAGCTAGCAATTTAAGCCCTATAATTACTTTATAGGGCATATTTAAAGGAATACTATGAAAAATATAAACCATTGCTTTTTAAGCTTTAGATCTGCCTTTGTTGGAGCCATAGCTAAATCATGGCATGATCATGAGTACAAAAAAAAATTTATTTCCACCTGTAAAAACACGAATAATGACATTTTAAAATTTTTAGAAGAAAACCCCGCATCAGAAAATACAAGTTTTATAAGCCCTTGGAAAAACTTATCTATACAATTTCGATATAAAAATTTAGTTTGGAATCCCGTTGATGGAAGAAAGTGGCTTGGTGATAATAGTGGAATAATTTTAAATATACCTAAAATACCTGAAAAAAATGATAATTCAGCAGAATTTTTGGCTAGGTATTATAATATATTTCCAACCTTTTATGGTTTAATTAACCATTCACCTAAGAAATTAATAAGTGAAGAAGCTATCAACCATAATACGCCCTTGATAGATTACACTGAATCACACTTATTTGATGTTGATATGATTAGTTATACTGATGAATCAATTAGACATTTCTCAGCTGTTATTATGGAGGCTATTGCACTATATTGGAGAAATGAAGATTTTCGAAATGAATTAACTCCTGAATCTGAAACTAATAAAATCAATGATGGTGATATCGTTAATGATAAATCTCCTGTTTTATCAAAATGGCTAGGATTTAAAAACCCTTGGGACATGAATATTCTATTCAATTATGATGACAGTTTTGAGTTAACAGAATCTAGTCTGGCCAGTAACTCTATTCCAAGTAACGTTATATGTTTAGCCTATCCAGAGTCACCTTCTATTACTTCTGAAGATAATACATTACTGCCAATGGCTTTAGCTAACTACAATCAAGACGGCTCTATTTTGCCGTTCTCCTGTTCATAATGATGTAAGGGTGATTATTCACCCTTCAATTATCTTATATGAAAAAATCATTTAAAGAATCAGGGTATACTAAGCTTTCAAATATATTTGATAAATCTATTATCAATAGAGCTTATATAGAATCTCTTGAGCTTGTAGAAAAAATACGGGCGGGTAAGTTAAATAACTCAAGTTCTTATAAAAAAGACAGTGTAATAAGAACAATTAATCCACATGTTTTCTCTCCTGCCATTAAAGAACTCTTGACAGAATCTAGGCTTGGTATTGAAGCAGCGACTGTTACCAAAAGTAAAAGCATTCAAATATGGGGGAGCCAGTTATATGTCAAGTTGCCGCAAAGTACAAACTCTACCGTTGGTTTACATACAGATTTCCAATATGTAAAGTGTTTTAAAAATAAAGTTTTAACTGCTTGGATACCTTTAAATAACATCACAATTAAAGCAGGCAGCCTTATATATATCCCAAAATCAAACTCTTTCAGTGACTCAATTGAACATTTAACTGATGCAGATTGTAAAGATATAAATAAACAAAGAGAAGTCATCAAAAATAACTTACCTAGTTCATATTATTGGGAGGAGGTGATTTCTGATACTAATATTGGAGATCTTTTTTTTCATGACCATAAAACTATTCATGGTAGTAACCCTAATATGACTCTGCGTCCAAGAATAGCTATTGCTGTTGGGCTAGTAACAGATTCAACCGAATTTGAAAAAAAGCATGATTACTTTGGATACATTAATCAACTTTCACATAAAGAGGTATGTCCAGTTATATATGAAAAATAAAATATACAAAATAATAGATTGCGACAGACATGTTATCGAACCAATTGAAATTTGGAAGCATTACTTATCATCTTATTTAGATGGCATACCAAAAATAGAACTAAGCTTTGATAACGAAATGAAATTGTCAGAACGTGTTTCGCAAGGTTTCCCGGCTTTAAGCCTTCCCCCAATATACAAAATTGCGGGTGAACCTATTTTAAGTAATTGGAATATTGAACAACAAGTCGCGACAGCTTTAATAAACTCGCAAAGTATTAAAGAACGAAAATCTGCAACGAACCCGGTAGATCAACTCAAATCCATGGACGACACAAACGTGTCCCAAGCTTTAATATTTCCTACGTTTGCTAACTATATAGTAAACCACAAAGATTTAGATTCACGCTCCTCTCTTGCCTATGCAGAAGCTTATAATAAATGGATACGAGATTATTGTGCTCATAACCAAAAACGATTATTGCCTGTTGGTCTAATAAGCCGACATGACACTTCTACTCTTGTAGAACAGGTTCAAACTATAGCCTCTTTTGGTTGGAAATCGGTTGTTCTTAGACCTGAACCAATACTTGGTAAAAGCTTGGGCCACCCTGATAACGATGATTTTTGGAAAGCTTGCTCAGACTTAGGCATTATTGTTAGCTTTCATGGCGGGACGCATTTACAAGGCAACACTGTTGGTATGGATCGATTTAGCACCAGGTTTTCATTACATGCTTGTTCTCATCCTATGGAAGCGCAAATGGCTTTTGTGTCTTTACTTGAAGCAGGTGTATTAGAACGTAACCCTTCTCTTAAATTAGCATTCTTAGAAGCTGGTTGCTCTTGGGTCGCACATTGGCTATGGCGATTAGACAATATTTGCTATAACGAATTTCCTAGCCTAACTAAAGAAAGTATCACTATGCTACCATCAGAATACTTTAAAAGACATTGCTGGGTTGGTGTTGAAATAGGTGAGCCACTTAAAGACACTTTAGAGTCTATAGGGCATAAAAAATTGATTTTTGGTAGTGACTATCCGCATCCTGATCATCTGCATTTTGATTTAACTGAAATTGCTCAAAAGCTCCCAGAATTAAACAATAAACAGTTAACTGATATTTTAGAAAATAACCCTAAAGCACTTTTTGATTTATAACATATGCTAAATAAAATACCTAGATGGTCGAAATATTACACAGCTTACGAGCTGAAAAACAGAGATTTATTGATCGTTGGCTGTGAGCAAGAGTTTTTATTTACCAATGAGAAATATCCCCTTTTTCATTTAATTAATGGTGACCGTTCTTTGAGTGACATAGTTACTCAATCTTTGTCAAGTAATCAAGCGGAACACTTTTTATATTTAATTGATAAATTTGTCAAGCAATGCGATTTTTTAGATTTTGTTGACGTGAATACTAAGAATAATAATAAAAATAATGATCTTGAAGTAAAGAAAATTAATACCACTTTAACAGTGCTTTCAAGTGATTATGATTGTACAGCACGAACAATAAGTAAGGTGATTAAAGAGAGTTGCTCGAATACAATTTTTTTTATTGCTCATAGCTTTATTGATCAATTTTTATGTAATGAATTAAATACTGTCACTCAGAACTGTGAATTTTCGGTCATAGTAATTACCTATACAAAAGTACTTATATCTCCTTTGTTTAATGACTTGAGTGAATATATAAAGTTTACAGAACTTCTAGAACGAAACACCCCAGTTGCCCAAACGTTTAAAACTTCTCTTGATGTTAAATTTACAAGGCCATTACCACCGGGTATTCAACCAAACTCACTCGCTACATTAAAAGATAGGTTTAAAGATACATTTATCTGCCATACAAATTCTAAATCTAAAAATTTAACTGAATTATCATTTAAGTCTAATGAAATCATAGAACATAGTTACACACCGCTTATTTACTCAAATAGTTTTTTGAAAAATAAAATCACTTTGCAATCTAAACCACATTTTAATAGCAAAGATGGTGGCTCTAGGTGCGTTGACGCTTCACTCACCGTAGAAAAAATATTGCCTTTTGTAAGCCCTTTAACCGGCTTAATAACTCATCTAGAACCCTTAAAAAAAGAGGTGAATAGTCCAATAACTATATATAGAACAGGCTTTTTCAAGACATTGCCTAAAAACAAATTACACACCATAAAAAATGATAGTTTTGTACAGGCTTGTTTGGGTAAAGGGGTTTCAAAAGAGCAATCTATGGCCAGTGCATTGTGTGAAGCTATAGAAAGAAAAAATGCTCAATTTTTAGGTAATGAACAATCATATTTATCAAACAGAAAAAGTTTAAGTGCAAGAGCTTATGGTTTTGAACAACATTCTTTTTATAGCGCTAATCAATTTGAAGCATTTAAAAAATCAATTTATTCAAATGAAAATAAAATAGTTGCTGTCCTACCATATGATGGTACTGACATTAACTGGCATTCTATATGGTCTCTTTCTCATAATGTATCTGTCTATGTTCCTACTGTTCTTTGCTTCGCAAATACCCCTTTCGAGGAAGATAAATTTGGTAAATGGCAGTCAAATGGTTGCGCCGCAGGTAACAATTTAGAAGAAGCCATTTTGCAAGCTTTGTTCGAGTTAATTGAACGAGATGCCACTGCTATTTGGTGGTACAACAAATTAGAAAGGCCAAGCTTTGACTTAACACGATTGGACCCTGATTATTTAAACCCATTACATCAAACCTTAAATAAAGATCATGATTACTGGGTGTTAGATTTAACGGTTGATACAGGCGTGCCGGTTATGGCTGCAATTGGCCGCCACAAACAAAGTAAGGGTTTAATATTTGGGTTTGGATGCCATTTAAAACCTGAAATGGCAGCCCAGCGAGCCCTAACTGAGTTATGTCAGCTCATCCCCATTCGTAATCAAAACGGTGCTCCATTTGATTTTGATGCGATTGACCTTCAAAGCTACTTATTTGCTAATGATCAAGCACCAAGAGGGGTATATGCTTTGTCTGAGACTCTTGATATAAAAGATGATATTTTAGCCATTGTTGAACACTTAAAATGCCTTGATTTAGAGACCTTAGCTCTTGATTATACTCGCCCACCTATACCAATACACACAGCAAAAGTGTTTGTACCAGGGCTTTGTCACATCTGGCCTCAGCTCGGTAACAATCGCTTATATAACACACCAATTAAGTTAGGCTGGTTAGATGAGCCACTAAACGAGCAAACCATCAATCAGCAGGGTTTATACATATAACTCATTTATGTGCATTACGGATCAAACCGTTTCAAATAAACCAGAGAATCACACCGCTCCTCTGGTTTATTTTTTAACGCATATAAACCTGCATTGACGACATGTAGCTGACCTTTACACATTTTTACTTTTATTCCATGCCATCAGAATTTAAATTCCGTATACTGAGCTCAAAATTACCTATTCACTCGCATCTTCCAAAAGGACACTTCATGAATAAACTTATGCTTGCCAGCATTGTTGGTCTGTTACTTACCTCTCATACAAGCCAAGCTGAGATTGGCGTTACGGCATACGCTGGGCAAACTTACAGTCAATCAGTAACCACAACTCGACAACAAAAACACGAGTTTTCTGATGACACGCATTACGGATTTAGTGTCGACTGGCATGAGAATGATACCAAATATGGTTTTTTCTATAGTAAATACGAAGGTGAATTTGAAGAGAGTACGATACACAAAATAACAACAGAATATCTCCTGTTTCAAAGTGCCGTATATCGCCCTGTTTCTGATGACCTAGATGCATATATCGGTATGCAACTGGGTGTGAATCGCCTTGATACGAACTTTGCAGAAGCTGATTCATTCTTTGCTACCGGTTTATTTGGTGGCTTAGAATATCAAGTAATGGATAGATTAAGTGTAGGTACAGAGGTACGTTGGCTGGCAACCATTATCGACAATAAGTCTAAAGTTACGTGTGATACTGATCCAGAAACAAAAAATATGTGCAGCTGGCATTTTAATAGTGAGAACCTAAGCCAGGTTCAAGTCAGTGCTAATATCACTTACCGCTTTTAATACATATAATTATATGAAAAAAGCCTAAGTTTTCACTTAGGCTTTGCGCGTCAAGTAGTACGGGAGACTACTTATTGATGAAACTCTTTTTCTGATAATTTGCCATCTTTGTTAGTATCGAGTAATTCAAATGCCTTGCGGATAGAGGCTGACTGTGCAGCTTCACTTTGGCTAATAAAACCATCTTTGTCTGTATCTAGTGTTGTGAAATCCGCGGCTGTCGCCGAATATGCGACAGTCAGAGTTCCTACAATCAAAAGTCTGCTTATTAATTTCATTACTTTTCCTTTTTAATAAAGTCTGGGCACCTCTTTCAGTACGAATAGCGCCTCATTAATTGCCTTGCTGTACTTCTTATAATTGAAAGTTGAGAAACTCACTGCGGCTGAGTAACTTGTCTTTATCAGCGTCTAACTTGGCAAATTGCTCAGTTAATAGCGTGTTCGCTTTCGCTTCTTTAACACTTATTACACCATCATGATCAGTGTCTAAATCAGAAAAAGACAAACCCGATGCAAAACTCATTGCACTAATTAATGTTAGGCTCGTTGCCATAAATACATGGACCAATTTCATGTTGTACCCTCTTTTTTATATGAGATAATCTTAAAAATAAAACGTAATATTCAGTTAAAAAAATCAAATTCAGCGCGTGAAATACCGCCGCTATTGTCGACATCTAAATCTTTAAATTGCGCCATAAGCCTTGGAAGCTGCTTTGACTCACTCAAGCTAATTACGCCATCGTTGTTTCTATCTAACTGTTGAAAAGTCAGCACGCCTGTCTGTGGTTGTGAAAATAACCCTGCTGCACCACTTAGTAATACCACTGTCATGTACATTCGTAAGCTCCTGTAATATCGCCTTTATCTAACTTATTCGCCACGCCCTATGCTCAGCTACCAATCTACTTAATTTCCGGCTTTCACATCACTTAGTGAATGTTAAGAACATTTAGCGTGCACTAGCTAGCTCTACCTTTTGAGAAGCTGCAACGCCAAACAATATGATTGAGATAAGTCGCCGATTGCTATTGGGATATATCAACTATGATGCCAAATATAAAATTCACATTTAAATCATAACGTTACAGTGAGTGGGGAGTATTAATTCAGGAAGCATTAAGTCGGGCTGTTGCTAAATAGCGACATCAACAATTATAAAATAAATAATTTATAATAAAATCAGCAAGTTATAAAATCGCAATTTAGCAACACTCGTTCTGGAAATACAATGAATACGACAATAAAGACTGTTAAAAAGCGATTTATTTCGTCTTATAAACGCGTTAAGAGCACGCCTCAACGGTTTTTTTCACAATCTTTGGGCTTGCAAGCAAAACTAGCCCTAACGATTGCGCTGCTACCTATCATCGTGTCGGCAGTTTGGTATGCAAAACACTTATCTTTAGAGCAACAGAAGATGCATCAGTCATATGTTATAAATCATGACCTTATAATTGAGTTTTCAGCTATAAAAGAAAGTATTTCAGCGCTTGAGAAAGCACAAAAAAATAATACATTGCTAGATAGCCCCGCTTTACAAAATAGTATTAATAAAAAGTGGAAGGCCACGCGAAAACGCATTACGTTACTGAAAAATAGGCTAATGGAAAATGTACTTGTTGCACAATGGCAACAAGTACTTACCTTATCACCAACCTACAATGCACACTTAGTTAATTATTCGGCTCTGAGTCACGAACTGCAAACCACAGAAAAGCTGTTTCATCGCGCTTTAGCAACGCGGCTCGCTGAACAGCGCACGTCTTTCTCTGACAAAAATTACGGCCTACTCGCGCTATTACTCATACTCGTAACGCTATTTATTGTCTTTAGCCTTATGCTAATTCGCCGCGTAACACATCAGCTTTATACACTTGAACATACCATTGTCCAGTTAGGCAATGGTAAATATGTCAGGAACATTGAGCTACAGGGGAGTAATGAGCTGGAAAAGCTAGGACAACGGCTGAATTGGCTTAACGAGGCACTTCAACACAGTCATGCCCAAAAGGACTCTTTTTTACGCCATGTTACGCACGAACTAAAAACACCTTTGGCATCATTAAGTGAAGGTAGCAGTCTCTTACAAGACACCTGCATGGGTTCATTAAGTGGGCAGCAAGAGCGTATCGTCGAGATCATGCAAGGATCGGTAAAGCGCTTAAATACCTTAATCGACGATTTACTCAGTTACAGCGCCGCCAGCCACCCATTGAATACTCAGCAGAAAAAAAGCTTAGTGGCAATAACGACTGATTTGAAAACACATTTTACCTCTCAAGCGTCTAACTCCAGCAAAAAGCTCATATGGAATATTGGTCAAAATTCAGCTTATATGCCCTACCTGCCCTGTAAAATCATATTAATTCAGCTTGTGAACAATGCATTGCAATATGCTGATCAGAGTATTCGTATAGAAGTGTATAGCAATGAAAATACAGCGACCTTTTCTATTTATGATGATGGCGTAGGGATTGACCCTTGCGAGCTAGCTAACATAACACAGCCATTTTTTCGCGGTCAGCATAGCCATAACCATATTGGAAGTGGACTTGGTTTATCAATTGTCGCCGAGTCGGTCAAGCACCTGCACGGCTCTATCGAGTTTAACCCGCTGTCACCTGGTACACATGTGTGTGTCAAAGTGCCAGTAAGAGGAAAGTAATAATGCGTTTATTATCTTTATTGCTGGCGCTTTGTTTGATAAGTGCATGCCACTCAACCCAAAAGATGGATACTGAGAACAAAGCAAAGCCCCTGCCAACACAACACTATGCGCCGGTTGCTATGCTGTTTCAAACCCATTATGCAATTTGTAGCACGAATGCCTTATCAACAACTGATAGGCAAATGCACACGCTGCCAATCCACTATCAACAACACCAAACACTTAACCTATTTTTCACCAAATGGTGTAACAGCCCTTCCACCACAACACAATTAAGGTTACTAAAAATATTAGTCGAACAAAATAAATGGCCTGACGAGTACGCTATCTATTTCAACTTTATGAAACGTAGTACCCAAGATTTACGAACGCAAAAGTTGGCCAATATCGCGCTCAAAAAAAGTCTAGAAAGCACAGAGTACCGACTAAAAAACTTGCAAATTACACTGATTGAATTAAAAAAACAGTTAACTCAAGTAGAGTTGCAGCGACTTAACCCCTCAGTGCCAGAAATACCAACTCAACTTAGGGAGGAAGGAGCATTATGAACAAGGCAACCATATTACTGGTCGATGATGATCAAGCATTTATCGAACTATTGGCAATGAGGTTAGAATCGAATAATTACCATACACTGCGTGCTTATCGTGCCACTCAAGCGTTAAAAATACTACAAAGTGAATCGATTGATTTAGTCATAACAGATTTAAAAATGGCCCATATGGATGGTTTTGAGCTATTTGAAAAGATTAAAAGTGATCATTTCGCTATGCCAGTGATCATGATGACAGCCCACGGTTCAATTCCAGACGCCGTCGATGCAATAGAACAAGGTTTTTTAAACTTTATAAGCAAACCCATTGATAGCCAAACACTCCTCCATACAATAGAAAAGGCACTTTTTAGTACAACAAAACCTCAACCTTCGTTGCAGAGCAATAATTACTTTGGAATTTCATTCAAAAGTGCAGCGATGCGCCACGTCGTTAATCACATTCAAGCCTTAGCACCCAATAGTGTGAATATACTTATACAAGGTGAAAGTGGCACGGGTAAAGAAGTAACAGCAAAAGCGATTCACCAAGCCAGTGGCTATGCCTCAGGCCCCTTCATTGCCATAAATTGTGCGGCCGTCCCTGCGCATTTATTAGAATCAGAGCTGTTTGGCCATAAAAAAGGCGCGTTTACTGGTGCAATCAATGATAAAACGGGCCTTATTTTGAGTGCAGATAATGGCACTATTTTACTCGATGAAATCGGCGACATGCCATTAGACTTGCAAGTAAAGTTACTACGCGTGTTGCAAGAGCGAACCGTTCGGCCAGTAGGGTCTCATACTGAGCATAAAATCAATGTGCGCTTTTTGTCTGCCAGCCACAAAGATTTACAGCAAGCAATCGTGAATAAAGAGTTTCGAGAGGATTTATACTACCGACTCAATGTTGTATCAATCACACTGCCTAGCTTACGTGATCGAATCGAAGATATTATGCTGTTGGCCAATCAATTCATTACTGAACTTTGTGATCAACGTAAGTCAATCAACCCGCAGGCAATAACACACCTGCTAAATTATCATTGGCCCGGTAACATTCGTCAATTACACAATGTGATTGAACATGCATTGGTACTGACACCCGGTAAATTAATTACTGAAGAAATCGTATTAAAAGTACTACCAGCGCAACATGAGCGGCACTTTCAAGGGCTCAATGAAGCAAAGAAGCAGTTTGAATATGACTACCTTAAAAAAGTCTTATCGCTGTCAGAGGGTAATGTAGCGGAAGCAGCCAAACTGGCACAAAGAAACCGCTCAGATTTTTATAAGCTCCTAAAAAAACATGAAATTAACTAAACAGATACAAGATACTTAGCGAAACAAAGTTTAACTATTTTATTGTGAATACTTGTACAAAATCAGATAAATCTGAGATTGTGTGTATAATTTATAAAGTTACACATAAACACATAACAAATGTAACCAAACATCACACAGTCGCAGGAGTATCAAATGAGAATGCGCCAGAAGCTCATTATGAGTTTTTTATTAACGGTGATAGTGCCTATTTTAGCCATTTCATTGGTGAGCATTTCACAAACTAAACAAGAATCTTTAGAGCGTTTTTTAGACTCGTCTAGTAATGAAATACGCCAAGTTGAAAATACCTTTGTTCTTTTCTTTGAGCAAATGAAGAATAACGCCCGCTTCCTTGCACAAAGTAAATTGGTAAGTGATTTACCGAATAATATTAGCAGTTACATGGGCCCAGAGCGCATGATGTCTCCTTTAGACAATGACCCACAAGAAGCCGAGATATTTGAACTCTTTACCGCATTCGGGGTAACCCACGAAGAATTGCTGTTCGTTTATTTGGGTTCAGAGCAAGGGGGCTTTATTCAATACCCAGCTGAACCCCTAGGAAATTATGACCCTCGACAACGCCCTTGGTATAAAAATGCCAAGAAAACACCACGCGATGTGATTGTTACTGAACCTTATCAAGGTGTTACAGGGCAAGCTATGGTGTCAGTGGCAACGGGGATCTATAAAAATGGCACATTTGCAGGTGTACAGTCGTTAGATGTGACTTTGTCTACACTCACAGATATTGTCAGCAACATTCGCTTAGGTGAAACAGGGTATTTAATTTTAATGGATGGCAATGGTGTCATTCTCGCCGACCCAAAAAACCCAGATAATAACTTTAAGAATATTAAAGAGCTCAGCTCGCCTTTATACCAATCGCTAAATTCTGACAGAGATAAGTCATTTTTAACCATTGAAACGGGTGATAAAACAGTCACAGCAAAACCTTATCAGTCTGATGCCTTAAACTGGCGTTTTGTGGCCATTATTGACGAAGATGAGATCTTATCTTCTGCCTATAACATGTCAGTGAGTATCAGTATAATCGCACTTATAATGTTAGTGATATTTGGCGTTATCGCTGTCGTACTTGCAAATAAAATTGTCTATCCGATTGAACGGGTATCGGATGGGTTAAGAGATATAGCACAGGGTGAGGGCAACTTATCGAAAAGGCTTCAAGTGATTGGTAATGACGAGATAAGTGAACTCGCCACTTGGTTTAATCAATTTTTGAATTCAATTAATGTTTTGGTAAAAGACATTCAATATAATGCGCACTCTCTAAATGATGCCGCCCACCATTTTGAAACACAAATATCAGACATTAGAACCCAATGCCACAACCAGTCAGACACCGCTAATCAGGCGGCTCACAACACTGAATCAGTCAACAATATGGCGCATATTGTGAGTCAAAATTGCCAAGAATCTCTCAGTGAAATAGATCAAACAGATGAATGCACACATACTGGTAACAAGCTTATCGGCAATACCGTTACGCAAGTGGCTCAACTTAATAGCTCACTAAGTGGTTCGGCTGCAGCAATGAGCCAATTAGAAAGTGAAAGTAACAACATTACTAATATTTTAAGCGTTATACGTGGCATAGCAGAGCAAACCAACTTACTTGCACTCAATGCTGCCATTGAAGCGGCTAGAGCAGGCGAACAAGGCAGAGGGTTTGCCGTGGTTGCCGACGAAGTAAGAACGCTCGCACAACGTTCACATGATGCAACACAAGAAATTGAACACGTTTTGACAAAGTTAATTGATCAAACTCGCGCTGTATCCGAAAAAATGACCCAAAGCGTCAGTGCTTCCAATGATGCAATTACTCAATCAGAGCAAGCACACCAAGCGTTTGATGACATTGCAAACAGTGTAACTAAAGTAAAAGCATTAATAGCAACCATCGCCCAAGAAGCCAGCCAACAAGGTGTGTCAGCCAGTGAAACTCACACTCAAATTCAAGGGGTGACCGCATCCGTCGCGCAGGTGAGCCAGTCAACGGATAGCCTATCAGAAGGCGCAACTCAACTTGTTGATTTAGCAGATGGGTTAGACAACCTAGTAGGTCGATTCCGCATTGACTAAATAGGCCCAACAACTGTGCTTTTATAAGCTTGAGTGAGTTTAATAAATGTGGCATATTTATTAAACTCACTCACGTAAAGCTCTAAAAATAAAGGTTAAATTCTGCATCTAGGTTAGTAACCATAATACCTTAGCTGAGTAATAGAACTAACCACACAAAGGCCAACAATGCGTACACAAAAACTGAGCGTAAGCCACATAAAGCGCATGTTCATGTGCCTGTTCATACTAGGGTGTGCACCGTTATTGCTAGCCAAAGAACACGTCTGCGAAAAAACCATAACCATTAGTGCCGCTAATGATTGGCCGCCTTATTCTTATAAAGAAAATGATGTGTTTAAAGGGCTTGATATAGATATCATTGAGCTGCTGTTAAAAGATATCAATGTTTGCTGGAACTATGTGGCTTACCCCTCGTCGAGTCGGGCATTTAGCGAATTTAAAAAAGACCATGTCGACCTCATTTTCGCTGCAAGCTATACTTCTAATCGCCGAGGATTTGCTGAGTTTAGTGTCTCCTATCGGGCTGAAGTTATGCAGTTGTTTAGCCATATATCACAACAACCGCTCCAAATAAACGCGGAAGGCACGTTACCACTTGCCCTTAATAACGCAATAGTGGCTATCAATAGAGGCAGTGTATACGGACCGGAATTCAGCCATTTTCAAGCTCAATGTACCGATTGTGTTATCGAAATGAGCGCATCAATAGATCGTTTTGAATTAATAAAACACAAACGTGTTAATTTTGCCGTAGAAGATTTACTCAGTGGGGCTTACATAATAAAAAATAACGCTCAGCTCAGTCAGAGCGTGCGTACAACTCAAATCATGATTCACAAAAACCCTGTACACTACATGCTGCGCCCTGGCATGTTCAGCGAAAAAAAATTACGTGAGTTTAATCTCGCCATAATCAACAATAAAAGCCGAATAGAAACACTCACCAATCAATATAAGGCTCAACTCACCTCCAACAAACAATATTTGAAGAATTAATTAGGGAGCAATTCATAACCGATTAACCCGCCAGCATTTACTATGCTGCAATAAGAAATAAGATAAAACAAGGATTGTGTATGATATCAAATCATTCTGAACTCACAAAAATACAATACAAAAGCTTACTCTTTGTTGCTTTACTGCAAGGGCTTGCTCTTCTTCTATTACATCAAGCCCTTGAATTTAAATGGGCCATAGCAGAGTCATCGGCTACTCTATTTGCCTGCTACTCTATCGCCATCATTTTGCCTATTCTGAGCATTTATGGGATAAGCCAAAAAACAACCAGTAAGTACTACTGGTTTATAGGTCTATTTTCGCTATTTTTCGCTGCGTTAGGTGCTTACACAGGAAGTCAGATCGTCAGTTTAAGTAGTGAATCTCTTGGCATGTACAGCTTTACGTATGGTCTCGTTATGACGGTAGCCGTATTTAAAGTACTTCTGTTCAGCCAAGCCCTGAGTAACCACTCTGATCAGTGGTATATTGATTACAACCTGCTTATCCAACGTGCTTGCCACTTATTCATCACCCTCTTTTTTGCCGCATTATTTACCCTCGCAATGTGGCTAATCTTAATACTATGGGCTGAATTATTTGCAGCTATCAATATCACATTATTCCAACGTCTGTTTTATGAACCGTGGTTTTTCTATCCAATGCTGACTTTGAGCCACACCCTTGGCGTGCTTAAAGTAAGAGACAATGCCAATGTGGTCAATACTGTAAATCGGTTGATTCAAGTTTTGTCGTTGGCATTGTTACCGCTTCTAGTCATGCTAAGTTCTCTCTTTTTAGTTGCATTACTTTTCCAAGGTATGCAACCAATTTGGGACAATGGCGGTAGTGCGCTGATATTTACCTTACTCATCGCCATTTTACTTACCCTCAATACCGCGCTACAAAGCGACGAAGGTCAATTACTGAAGCACCATTGGACACAGATTGCTTTAACGCTCGGGGTTATATTACTGCCAGTGTACGTTGCGATAAGTGGTTATGGGCTATACCAAAGAATTGAGCAATACGGGCTATCTGTAGATCGCTTATGGGCGATCTTAATTTGGGTATTTGTGGCAGCTTATTTCATCTGTTATAGCGCCGCGATTATCAAATATAGAGTTAAGTGGTATGCACATTTAGGTAATATCAATACTAAACTGGGGCTAACCTTAGTCGCGGCTCTTTTAGCGACTCAGTCTCCCTTGTTAGATTTCAGAAAACTGTCAGTATCTAGCCAACTAGCCCATATTAACTCTGGTCATATCGATATTAACGATGTCGATTTAGACTACTTTGCCTTTAACTTAGGGCGTCCAGGAAATGAAGCACTAAAGCAGCTCCAACAAGAATATGGTAGCACTAACCCTGCGCTCAATACGCGTATTGACGCCGTACTAAAGCGTGTTGTAAACCCCTATGGCAACCCCGATATTGAACAACTAGATGTAACAACTTTGCTGCAACCCAATGCATATTTATCTATCGAACAGCTTCCTCTGCCACTGCTCAGTAGGATTCAAAACTATGCTAAACATACCAACACGCAGCTTTTTAACAGTAAAAAACTGGATATTGTCGCCATTGACCTCCACGGAGATATAGGAAAAGAATACCTTTTGATCGCACATTTTGAGTATTACTTTGAATATGTTTTATTTTATCAGCTCGACGGGGAGTGGTTGGAAAAAAGCATGGATATAACACACAACGCAAACCCATTTATAGAAAAACAAGTGATCAATGCACTTATTGAACAGCAGTACTCAACCCAAGAACCCAAGTTTAAAGACATTGTTGTCAATGGGGAAACGATGCAAGTTAGGTGAGCATCATATTCACCTGTTTTACCACTAAGCCCTGACGGGGTGTTCACTATGTGCCATGCAAAATATTCCTGCTTGGCACATTATTCATGACTCATTTCACTTAAAAACAAGCTAGAACTTGCATAAATAGCTGTTCATGGTGTTCACAAAGCATTATTGCACTTAAAGTCATAAAAATGTCATGTTGACGATCAATAATACAGCGATTAAATATTAAGAGACCTACTTACGTCATGAACCACCCGCCTCTGAGGCTTAGTTTTGCTGCGCGTTCCTTAGATGAACATACACATATAGAAACAATGCAGTACGATACATTAGCACTAGAATATCAAGCTTCAGGTATTTACATTAAATGTATATTGCCCAATGACGCAATTTCAGGTGATAGTATCTCTTTGTCTGCAACTTCTGTAACAGGTCGCGATGCGAGTTTTAGTGCTGAAGTAACTTTAACTAAAAATGCAGTAGATACTGGGTATGTTGAGGTATGCTTAACAGGCTATGGTTCAAGTGGTGAGTACGTATTACAACTGAATTTATTGGGTATTTATAACACTATAAAAAATACCGCAGAGTTTAATGCGCAAATACATAATCCGCTCAACATAAAAACGCCTGTTCAAACGCCTTTTTTTGGCCGTGTATGGGCCAAAACAGCAAAGCGACATGCCGCAAGTGTGCTGACCTCATTGCTTTCAGTCTTTTAATCCGGAAAGCTTATTTTGCCCATCGTGATCGGGTTACTTTGATTGCTTTCACCTTTTACTGAGGCACTGTCGCCTACCAGTGTTTCATTGGCTAATATAGCGAATAACACCGCTTCTTTTGCATCAGGGTTTATGCCCAACGCTTGACTGCTCATCACGTTGCAGCTACTTGAAAGCTGTGACTCAACCTGCGCCATTAATAACGTATTATGATATCCCCCACCACTGACATATACATTCACTGGCTCATTGCCCGTCAGTATACAAGAAGATAATAAGGTAATGTGTTCTACAATTACCTTCGCGCTAAAGCTATTTAATGTCGCCATCACATCATTGTGCGATAAATGTTCGGTGTTACTGTCTGTTTGAGCTTGACTTAATAATGCCAAATTAAATACTTCTGGCCCTGTGGTTTTTGGCATATCACGTTTGATAAAGGCCACAGCCATTAAGCTTTCGAGTAACGCTTCACTTACTTTGCCTGCATTTGCAATGTCACCATTTTGATCATAATCCACTTGAAAGTGACGCTGCATATAGGCGTCCATAATCGTATTTCCAGCGCCTATGTCTGAGCATAATACGTCTGAAAACGAACAGTTTTTAGGTAAATACGTAAGATTGGCGATCCCACCAATATTAAGTAAAAGACGATGTTCTTTTTTGCTACTGAAGTAATAATAATCACCATAATGCGCAAGCGGTGCGCCTTCTCCACCCGCGGCAATATGCTTCTGTCTAAAATCAGATAAAGTGGTAATGTGTGTCATAACAGCAATATGATCTGCATCGGCGATTTGCAATGTACCATTGCCAAATTCACTATATTCATGTTGATGTGCAGGACAGTGATATATCGTTTGTCCATGGCTGGCAATCACATCAACCTCTTGAGCTTTCACGTCCCATCGTGCCAATGTATCAACAATCAGCTGGCCATGATAGGTACCTAACCATCCATTAAGCAGCGTCAAGTATTCTAAGTCGACCTGCGATTTTGCAAAGACCCGCCTTATTTTTTCTTTAACCTGTTCAGGATATTCACAGGTAGTAAATTGCAATACCTCCACTTCAGTCGCGGTGCCACATCCTTTAATGTTACACAAAGCGATATCTAAGCCATCAAGTGACGTGCCACTCATTAACCCCATGATCAAACGGCTTTCTTTTTCTGCGCTTTCAACCAATCTTTTTATATGATGATGCATAAACTGTTATCATTCACTTTCTGAGGTATACAAACTGACAATCGGATAATCAAACGTGCCAAACTCGAGTTTAATCGTTGTTTGCTCATGACCCGCTAACTTTATTCTAGTGTCAGGTAAATTACCAAATACCCGTGTGCCATCAGCGATAATTGCCACAATATGTTTGGTATCAAAAATTCTCTGTCCTGATGCCATATTCTTGATCACTATTAAAGCCGCTCTATCACCAGCCTGAGTGCTCATAGGCATTGCTCGAATAATGCTAAAATCGCTTGGTTTGGGATATACTCGGGCATCATTTTCAAACGTATTAGCGGGCATTAACGTTTGTATTGTATCAAAATTGTATACATCGTTTTCAGCAACGACGTTACCTGCAGCAAATATTAACGTCAGCCAAAAAGAAAAAGTCAAAAGTTTCATAGTGCTCCATATCATAAGTACATTGAGTAACGAGGCATATTACCCAGCGTCAGCTGAATAAAGCCTGATTTATCCCTGTTTATTATTAGCTTGCAAGCCCAAGCTGACGAATTTTATCGGTGACCACAGTGTACCGATGCCCTTCACAACATGCAAAACCAGGCAGCTGCTTCAATTTATACTTGGTGAATAAAGGGGTAGTCACGCCCGTTAAAAACCGCAGTATGGTATCAGAGCTGACCGACTGTGCGCCATTTTGCAAATGCTTTTGTAAACCAAATACAACTGTGCGTATATGATCATCCGTAGGCAATGTACGTTTAGTGCTTTCAACTAAGGTTGCAACTGCGCCATGACAGACACTGCAATGACCACACGCCTCTGGTACATTCGTATCATCAAAGTACTTTGCCAAGTTAGCACTTAAGCAACGGTCTAACTCAAAAAACCGGATCATCGCGCCGATACGCCTTAGCTCACTTTGCTCTTTTGACTTAAAATAGCCATAGAGTTGCTCAACCAGAGCTGACTGCTCAAGCAATGCCATATTGACGTCATAAACCTGCATCACACGTTTACTTTCTAGCTCAACCAGACCTTGTTCATGTAAATAATCAAGCGCAGAAACCACTCTTTCTCTATTAACGCCCTGTGCAACTAATGCAGAAATATCGACTGTTCCCCATACTTTCTTAAATTGTATAGCTGCAAACACTTGTTGTAAAAACTGTTGCCGCTCAGGGTTAAACTTTGCATAAATCTTCTGCTCGCTATGCAATAACTTAATACGGAAATCAGCATAATAGGCATATTGAGCAGTCAGTACGCCTTGCATTTCTAATTGCACTAATAACGTTTTTAACGCCAATACACGGATATTACTGGTCTTCGATAATGCCAACTCTTGCATATCCCAACGGCCATTTTGTTGCTCTGCACTAATAGTATCAATAACCGTTTGTACTCCAGACAGCTCAGGCGTATCGCCGTAAACAAAATTTTCAACAGTGGCGATACCATCAAGGTTAGCTAAAACAGTGCATCGTGATGGCGCGCCATCTCTGCCTGCTCGCCCTATTTCTTGGCTATAGTTTTCAATTGACTTAGGTAAATCAAAATGAATGACAAACCGAATATCAGACTTATCTACGCCCATGCCAAAAGCAATGGTGGCGACAACAACTTGCTGCTGATTTTGCATAAACGCTTTTTGCACATTCTGCCTTGTTTCATCACCTAACCCTGCATGATAGGCAGCCGCTTTGATCCCTGCGGCTTGCAGCTGCTTTGCGACGTGTTCGGCTTGTTGCTGCAATGTGACGTACACAATCCCAGCTCCAGACTGTTCTTTTATTGAACGCACCAAGTAAGGTATTTTTTCGTCTTCAGTTTGCGCAAGTACATTAATATCTAAATTCGAACGATAAAAGCCGGTTTGAACAATGTGTGCTGGCTCTATATGGAACTTTTCCGCCATATCATTTTTTACTTTTTTGGTCGCTGTTGCCGTTAAAAGTAAAACAAGCGGAATATTTAATGCGCGTCGATAGTCTGGTAACTTTAAGTAATCGGGTCGAAAATTATGGCCCCACTCTGAAATACAGTGCGCTTCGTCTACCACCATCATCGACACTGGAACTTGCTTTATAAATTCTCGAAAGCGTTCATTTTTGAACCGCTCAACTGACACCATTAAGATTTTGATCTCGCCTTTTCTTATGCCTTGCATAACTGCTTGGCTTTGCAATTTTGACTGAGTCGAGTCTAAGCTGGCCGCTGCTATGCCCTTTCGTTGTAAAAAGTCTATTTGGTCTTGCATTAATGCCAATAAAGGGGATACCACTAATGTAAGATTTGGTAAGTGTAGTGCAGTTAATTGATAGCAAAGAGACTTACCTGAGCCCGTCGGGAATATGGCTAAAGACGATTTTTCTGCGAGTAATTGGGTAATTGTTTGTTGCTGCCCAGTTCGAAAAGTGGCAAATCCAAAATGTTGCGATAAGCTTTGAAGCAGTTGCTGCTCATGCACCATAAAAGTGGTCTCAATATATTCAATAAAGTGACTTAAAAATATCACATTTTTGCACTCTAATGTGCACTATCTGATGATGTCGTAAAAGTTTTATGTAGCAGTCAGCTTTTTATAAGTTGAACTCGATTTGAAACCAACTCAGAGGTTCATAATGTCTAATAATACCGCGTCCAAAACGTTAATTTTTAATTTTGACGGCACATCAAGTGAGCCTCGTGATTCCCGCCAATACAGTAGCGAGCACTTTAAAGAAGATATGGGGATTACCAATGTACTTAAACTCCACCTTATGCTCGGAGGTAAATTACATAGCCATGCACCACCCGTTACGGAGCAACAACAGTGCTTTTACTATTGCGGTATTGGCGACCAAGGCGGTGAGGTAAAAAAGCTGCTCAATCAGATACTCGCGCCGAATGATAAAGAAGTCGCAACCATTTTAACCAAAGCCATCAGTGATTTTAATTATCACTTTCAGCCTGGTGATAAAATACTTTTAATAGGATTTAGCCGCGGAGCCGCATTAGCACGGCGATTCGCGAAATGTTTAGAGCGCTATATTTCGCAAGATGTCTATTTATGTGTCTTTGATACCATCGCGTCCATCGGTTTTAGTAAAATAACCAAAGCTACCTGTGGCACAGAGCACGTTATTTTTGAAGACCATAATGCGGCTAGTAATGTGGCACAAGCTCTTCATTGCGTTAGTTTAGATGATAAGCGACGGGCATTTGAGCCAACCTTATTTAACTACGCTCAACATATCAAAGAAGTCTGGTTTGCCGGTTGTCATTCAGATATTGGAGGTGGGTTTTATCGCAGCGGATTATCAGACATTACTTTGCGTTATGCAATAGAATGGCTAATCAACCTTGATATCGGGTTAAAAATATATAATAAAGAGCATATTAACTTTCAGGCGTTACTCCCCTATGAAAGTACGCCATTAATTTGTGAAGAGGATGTCACGTTATGCCCAGACGTATTAGCACGTAGCTATCAACATGACTATTTTTGGCTCAATAGCAGTTTTAAGGTTATCAATCGCCAATGTACCGTATTGGAATACGATCAAGTTAGTCAGCGCCCACCGATTATTCACCACAGTGTTGCGCAACGGATCAACTCATTAAGCAGCTACCGCCCTGAATCATTAAAGTCAGTAACTCATATCATCGAAGACAATAACAATAACCATCTGACCTGCGTTGGTCTCCCCCCTCATTTAGCACTTACCAATCAACACATCACTATTTTACAAACAGGTGAAAAAGTCACTGTCAAAGTATTCGCTTCACAAAAATACAACACGACAGGTGTCATGTTGGAAAAAGGAGCAACATACAGGTTTAGCACACAAGAAGAGGCCATTTGGTATGATAATGGTCATCCAACAAACATTAAAGGGTGGAATAGAGCAAAGCAAACGATAGGTGTAAAACGCCATGCTATAGAGTTATTTTTACCATATAAGCGCGCCACAAATGCACAATGGTTCGCACTCATAGGCTGTATAGAGCACAATGATGATACTGCATTTTTAATCACCAATACGTGCGAAGTCAGAATTAACCACTCTGGTGAATTTACTCCGTTTGCTAATGATATAAATAAAGACTATCAGCAAAATAGCGGGAGTATTGACCTGACGATCACCCGACTTGGATAAAAAACAATGAAATAGCTTACTCGTCAACAGGCTTTTTTATGGTGGTAACCCTTTAATAAATAATTACTTTATGGGGGCTCGTATTAATCGGGCTAAGGCTCACCTTTTATCCAATCAGTATACTTTGCTTCAATACGGCGTAGTTCAGCGTTTAACGATTTAATGGCAGTATTAATTTTGCGTACTTTGTCATAATCAAAACTCTGTCTGTTCAGCATAAAATGTATTGCGTTGTCATTTACCACATAGTCATGTAGCACGATATCTTTATAGCCTAGTAAGCGCTTAAAGTATAAACCACTGATTTCATCTTCAATCAAGAAGTCTACGCGTCCACGTTTTACTAGTTCCATACGCTGGGTCACACTCGCCACTTCAAAAAACCGTTGTTTATACCATTTTATTGTCAATATTTGAGCGAGCTCTTCGCCGTAGTATGCCCCAGGGTTCGCAGTAAAGGTATATTTTGCAGCGAATAACTCTGTAAGGTTAGTAATCGGCGCAGTAACCTGATGCGTAAATAGCCGCATTCTCTCTCGGCGATAGCCTTTACTAAAATGGGCAATTTCAGCACGCTCTTTATTGTAACTCGCAGAAGGTAAAACATCGATTTCACCTTTTTGCAATTCTGCAATACCACGCGCCGAAGAAGGGAGTTTGACAAATTCAATACAAAACCCGGCGTGTAAAAATACTGCTTTTGATATCTCAACATCTAATCCAGAGTAATTCATCTCATCATACATGACATAGGGCGGCCAAAGTGTTCCCACCCCAACCTTATACGTCGTCGTGCATTGTGTATTGCCCCAGCCGTAAAAACTCAAGAAAAGAGCACAAAAAGTAAATAGTTTCAGAACTAACAACCTAAAAATAAAGTAAATACATAGTCATTATGGATTACTAAGCCAATAAAAACAAAGGCGCCAAAGGCGCCTTTAATCAATTAATATGTAACTGTTACTCTACACTCGACTTGGCCCGTCCTTGGGTCAATCAAATCCTATTGATATCAAATCTCATGTGCCAGTTATAGTGCTTTCCACACTTGTGCTTTACCCGGCTCTTCACCGCGTGTCCACCATTTAGCTTGGTAAGTCACCCCACCATAAACACATGTGTCACCGCCAACATATACTTTATCAGCTTGCCATGTATCACCGCCTGCCGCTTTGTCAGTCACAGTCACATCAAATGTTTGTGATGCAGATGCTTGACCATCTGATACAGATACTGACACTTGATACGTTTTATCAGTAGTTACTTCACCTGCAGACAATGTAACATTTGCACCTGTACCCGACACTGTTAATCCTGCAGGTACCGTCCAGTTATAGGTTAATGCATCGTTATCTGCATCAGAAGCAGAAGCGGCGACAGACACACTTGCCAACTCTTCAAGCGTTACATTAGCAATAGGTGCTAAAACAGGCGCAGTATTTGAACCAGCAACTTTGGCTGTTACCACAACATTGCGAGTTACTTGGCCTTTACCATCAGATACGGTTACTGAAAGTGCATATTGCGTATCAACTGTAACTGCTGGCACAGCCACAGATACTGACGCTGAATTCGCATTGGTTAGTACTAAAGCCGCATCACCAGCCCAGCTGTAGCTCAGTGGGTCGCGATCTGCATCTGTTGCGCTTGCACTCACCACTGCAGAGGCACCTGCTTCGATGGTTACCTGACTATCCACAGTGACTACTGGTAAACGATTGGTGGGAACACCACCAGCTAAACCATCATGCATTGCATTAAGAATATCGCCATTGTCCGCATCAATTTCCCAAGAGAACAAACCACCTAAGTTATGCGTATTAACATAAGCCCCTTTGGCTTTCACTGAGCGAGGTGTATCAAATGTCAACAACTTACCGCTGCTTCTATTCCATGCATATCCACCCTCAGCTTGCTCGTCATAACCTACTTCATAGCCGTTAATACCTGTGCCACTTGCACCAATTAGGTTAGCGACAACGCCTTTATAATCCATGATGCCAGCTTCCCAAACGCCTTGCGCTTTTGAACCTGTAAACTTACCGTTACCCGGTGCTGTCATTGGGTTACCTGAAATAGTCGTATTGGCATCAAATACCCCTTCCCAACCACGACCATACATTGCCGCACCAACGACGATTTTCTTAGAATTAACGCCTTGTTGTAGTAATAGCTGAATCGCATTATCCGTAGTATAGGCTGGCCCTTTGCGCGGCTCGCCGTTATCATCAAGACCTGTGCCGTTACATTCGTCAGTACTTAAATGAGAACCACAATATAACGCCGTTTGATGACCTGTTACATTATTCCAACCACCGTAAAAGTCATACGTCATCGCAAAGATATAATCCATGTACTGCGAAGCGGCTTGATAATCTACGTCTTCAATTTTGTCATAACCAGCACCAATTGCCGATGTTAACTCATACGTGCGTCCTGTTTCAGCTTCTAATCCATCCAACATCGCACGTAACTCTTGCATCAAAGCAACATAAGCAGGACCATCTTTGACCGGATCACCAAGGTTACCATTTGGGCCACCGCCACCAGGGAATTCCCAGTCAATGTCTACACCATCATAGAATTTCCACGTTTTTAAGAACTTTTTCATCGATGCAACGAACGTGTCACGATTGGCTTTTTCTGTAAAACCATGAAATGGGTCTGATAGCGTCCAACCACCTACAGACGGCAGTATCTTCAAATCAGGGTAACGCTGTTTGAGGGCCATTAACTGTGAATAGGTACCACGAATTGGGTCTTTTGAGTCAACACCTGGTAACGCTTTTTGCACTGCTGCCCACGGGTCATGAATAACCACTTCATAATCAGCTGAGCCGCCACATGCTTTTTGTAATGCACGCCAGCTATTGCCATTTTCTATTTCTTTTAATGATTCATTTGCACCACAGATCGGAATAAAGCCATAAAGAATGTGTGATAAGTTTTGCGCTGGCACTTGTGTAACATCAAAGTCACGTCCATAAATTCCCCATTCAACAAAATAAGTACCGGTTACCATTCCTGGTTTAGTACCATAGTTTTTATTGTTAGGATCTACATTCATAGGTAATGGCGCTAAATGGCCGCCGTCTGTATCGGCAATCACTATCGGCTTGCCAGCACTTCTCGCACACGTTGTGCCTTCACATAGTTCCAAGTAAACGTTGTGGCGACCTGACTTCGAATAAGGGAAAGTCACCACTCCACTTTTAGTCCCAGCTGGAAGCGTACCTTCATTGACTAGCATGTCGTCAAAGTAAACTTTATAGCCATCACCCCCTGCGCCACTCCAAGCATTCCATTTGAGTTCAACAGTGACAACGTCTTTCGCCGTAACAATATCCTTATATGACCCATTGCCATCGAGGTTAACCTCAACGAATGAATACTGCTGTGGTTTCCAATCCAGGCTTGGTGTAGATGGCGCTGCCATTACTGCACCTGAAGCCAACGCGAGACCAATTAGGGCCGTTAGTTGCTTTAGTTTCATTACTTTTCAACCTTCTTTACATGTTGTATCCAACCAATAGGGTGGATGATTGTTGTTGTACTACTAAATTAAACCGAATTAAGTACTTGTTTTTACTGGCAATTATTTGCATATACTATAATTTCTTCCAAACTTGCGCGGTACCGGGCTCCTCACCTACATTCCACCATTTAGCCTGATAATTGATATTCTCATGAGCCACTTTGTCACCGGCAACATAAGTCTTACTCGCACTCCAAGCCGGCAACTGTGGTATACCTGTGCTTTTAACTGTGACCGGCACAACTGCAGACGTGCTCAATTCACCATCTGATACAGTTACCGTAATTGAATAGCTCGTATCACCGTCAACGACTGGCGCAGTCACATCAATCGTGGCACCAGTGCCGGTAAATGTGAGTGGACTTGGAACTTGCCATTGGTAAATTAAAGCTTGTTGTTCGTCGTCAAAAGCATGTACATGCAATTTAGCCGTTGTGCTTTCGTCTAGTATAAAAGGGTCTGGTTTATGAATTTTAGGGGCTGTATTTGGTGCTTGAACTTGAATCGAGAGGTTATAAGTATAATTAGCATTGCTAACAAACACCTCATTTGACAACACATTTTGCCCGTCAAACACAATATTTCCATTGGCTTGACGAACACCTACTTGAACTGTATTGGCATGGTCTAAATTTAGTTCATCCGCTAACAACTGCTGCCATGAAGCCTCATTTTGCGGCGTGATTTTTATCGACTTACTCACAATCTCCTTGCCTGTACCATCGAAAACACGCGCCCAAACTGTGTCTGTTGCTTTGGCATTTTGACCTTGCTTAACGAAATACCCAGCACTTGTCCACGTAACAGGACCTGAATCGCGTACAATCGTTACATCACTACAGTTATAAAACCCTTCACCCACAACATCATTGCGTTGCCAGCGAGTATATAAAATTGCATCACCAACGCGGTCTTGCGGAATTGACACTTTCATTTCATAAAAGCGTTTACCATCAGGGTCTTTAACAAAGTCAACATTGCCAACTTCTGTCACTAACTCAACATCCTGCCAACCCAATGTATCTACACTAGGGTTAAACGTTGGCTTACTTATATAAAATTTCCAAAAACTCGGGTTGTGAGGTGTTGTTGCTCTAAATCTTATGGCCAACTCATTTTGTGCATTGGGCGTGACTTCTGTTCTTTGCCAATGCTCAGATGGTAGATTCATACCACGCTTTTCATGAGAACCTGCAGCGCATAAAGTGCCATTTGGAATGTTCTTTTCTACCGCGGCTTGGTTGTTATAATCGGGTGTATTCGCAGCAAATTCATGCTCCTGAATAAACTGCACATGTCCAGACTCTAAAAATGCTGCTCGACACGCCAAGTTTGGAATGTTTGAACCATCATCAGGCCACCAATAGCCTCCTTGGGCCTGACAAATAGCTTGCCTTGCTTTGGGGAATTCCATAAAACCATGTGCCATAACCGTTTGGCTTAGCACGCTCAGCGCAATTGCACCGAGGCCTATACCCGCTTGTGATACTCTTTTATCTTGCTTGTTCATAATCATTCCTTTTTATAGGGCAGCTAGGCTGCCCTATAATAGTTGAAGCTTATAAATTACAGACTTTTGTATAATCACCGCTTGATTCAGGTGCTTTATTTGACCACCACTTAGCCTTATAAACCTTTGTGCCTTGGATTATCAAATCTCCTGCAGCTGCGTGTGTGGACTGCGGAAATGCCGGGTACACTGAAATATCAGCAATTGGCACACCTTCACAGCTCGTTACTGGGCCACCGTTGCCATTACCTGGTTTTGCAGCTGGAAGCTTCGGGTATTCGAACTTAAATGCATAACGCTTTCCGTCCTTTTCTGCTACAAAATTAGCTGGGCCTGTGATTGGGTTGTAATACATGACCTGTGCATTTACGCTTTCACCTGGTGCAAACGACTTAGGCACACTGCCCCATTCATTTACTAATGTGATTGAGAAACGATGGAACTCATTTTCGAATCCGCCAATATTGTTGCCAGCCGTATTTGATCCATTAACGTCAACTGCCATTTTCAGCTTTTCTTGGGCATTCCAATTAGATTTGAAAATAGCAGAGGTTGATACCGGCACATCGAACGAAATCTTCGCACCGCTTAAATCAATACCTGAGTTATTGGTAAATACAAATGTTGGCGCTATTGGGTAATTATCATCGCCTGTAGGGAAGTCTTTTGCTGTAAATGTGACATCAACAGACTCTGCAGGTACCGCAAATGTAGGGTCACCATTATGAACGTCGTATGCAACACCGCTTTGATTGAACTTGTTATAAGCCAATGAGGTCATGCTTGAACCCATGAAGTACTCACCTTTCGCAGCATCGTAATCATAGTCACCAGCAAGTTCCCAGAACATGATCCCACCAAGGCCATTATTGATGACATAATCAACCTTCGTGCCCATAGACTCTTCATCTTCAATAGAGATGAATACATTCTTTTGTGCATTCCAAAGCCATGGTGCAACGGCGACAGAGTCATAATGACGAGTGTAGGTACCCGTGAGTACGTCTGTTGGGTCCGTGTCCGGTGTTAAACCATAAATACCTAAATAGCTTGGCGTGATCCCATTCTCTAAGTTTTTGGCATGCCATAGAGGGTTTGAACCCGCAGGTACTTCATAACCATTATCATTTTTGTCATGCCATAAGTTATCAATACCGACAGCGCCATCACCGCATTTGTTCTTCTCACCTACGCCCGTACCAGGTGCACAATCAGCTTGGTTTGCGAGCGCTGCTTGGCCCCATAAACCATTTGTGCCACCTTGTACATTTTGGAAACCACGTGTGTAGTATGGAAGCCCTATATTTATGCGTCCTGCTGATATTGCACCTCTGAAATAACGTACCGCCCAATCCGTATTAAGATAGCCAATACCTTCAAACTCTTTGGTCCCGTATACATTCCATTGTTTTAATTCTGAATCTAATCCCGTATCAAACAACGCGGCGTTGTGACCAACATGAGAGTTCCAAGCACCATGCAAGTCATATGACATAATATTCACGTAATCTAGGTACTTCGTTACTTGGAAAGTCTCCATACCGCGCAGTAAATAACCTGATGATGGGGATGCAATTGTTAACATATAATGCTTACCGTCAGCCTCACCCGCTTTATCGAGTACTTCACGTAAACGCTTCATCAATACTTGATATGATGCGTTCAAACCAGCGCGGCGAGCATTTGAGATAGGGAAGTCATCAGGGTGCCCCGAGTCTTTCATTGATGATGGATATTCATAATCAACATCAACGCCGTCAAATCCATATTTTTTAATAAAATCAACAGAGCTTTGTGCAAATGCTTCAATACCAGCGTGATTGACAGAACCATCAGCATTGGTCGTCATCGTGTAGAAGCCACCACTTTTAACTCGCTTACCATCACCACCAAAGAAACCACCTGTTTCAGCCCATCCACCAACAGAGATCAATGTTTTCACATCAGGGTGCTGTTTTTTGTATTTGTTTAATAGGTTAAAGTGACCTTTGTACGGCAAGCTTGGATCCAGTTCCGCACCAGCGACACCAGGCCATTCCATATTGGTTGCAGGGTTGCCTGGTGCGTTTGGATCACCAATTGATACTTTGTTTGCTGCATCAACATGGGCAAAAGCATAGTTAATATGTGTAATTTTATCCCAAGGAATATCATTGACTAGGTAGCTAGGCTGACCGTTAGCACCATTTCTCCAACTAGTGAAGTAACCTATCACCCTGCGAGGATGATCAGCTCCCATAACCTCACGGCCGTTTTCATCATAAATTGTACAGTAAGGCGTGTTCACACCTGGCGTTTGATAAAGACCCGCTGGTTGACAGGCATCGCGGTTGTTGCCTTGACCCGCATCTATCACGGTTAGCGTTTTACTTATCTCCCCAGTAGCGCCCTTATCATCGGTTACCGTTAACGTAAATGTTACAGAGCCTAATTGAGCAGCTTGCCATGTATGCGTAGTTGCAGATCCATTGCTTGATGCAACTTCAACACCATCCACAGCAAAGCTTAGCGCTGTTACTTGCCCATCACTATCACTACCAGACAAGTTAAACTCAACGCTTGAACCGACCACCAATTCACCGGGTAGACTAACTAACTCTAACGCTGCTACAGGTGCTTTATTAACAGGATCAACCACTTGCTTAACAATCACTTGATTGCTCAACATCGTTGACACCGCACCTTTGTCATCCGTGGCTTTCACTGAAATAACATGTGACCCCTCTTGCGCAGCCCACGTTCCATCAAACATATCTGCTGATGCTTGTGTATCGGTGGCAATGAGAACGTCATCAACATAAAAATCGACTTTAGCAACAGTACCATCTGCATCTGTCGCATTAACACTAATGGCAACGCTGTCATTAACGTTAAATTCAGTACCTGACGCGGGCGTCAACCCAGCAACAACTGGTGGAGTGTTTGTGACAGCGCTGTCACAAACACCCAATTTAATCCATTCCTGCCAAGGTTTTGAATGGGTTACAGGGTCAACTTTATTCCACCACTGTGATTCATAAGCTGAATCGGCTCTTTGTACAACCTCGCCCTTAACGTAAGCGGTATTTTCCTTCCACACAGGTACGCCAGTACAGTCATAAGGTAAATTTGACGCATTGCTTAAGCCTGTAAATAACCCTAATGAAATGGCACTGTACTTCAGTGCCGACTTGAACATTTTTTGAGTTCTCATGATTTCTCCAACCTTTACATGTAACTTTTGTTTAACAAATTAACATTAAAAGTAACACATAGCTCCAACCCGTCAACATGTCACAGTTCACTTTTTAATCAACAAAATACCACTAAGTAATGATAATTTCGTATTTTTACAGTTATCGGATGAGTAATATTCAGTCGTAGATAGTCATTACTGGTATGAATTTGACTCATCTTTAAGTTTACTAATATTTATTAATTAAATTATTAAAAACATTAACTTGGAAGGTGATATATTGAATTCATTACTAATAAAGACACTTTCGGATTAAATTAACTAATGAATGAGAAATAAGAACAGAAATAACCAAACGTTATAACTTATACCCTTAAGTTATTAAAATACCTATAATATTTACCAGAAACTTGATCAAGTACCAATAAACAGGTAATTAGCCTGTGATAATTAGAGTTATAACTTGGTGATTTTGAAATAAAATATTCTTTATTCAGTATTTTAATACCGAGAAACAAGCAAAATTGCCAACTTCGCTTAGCCTCTAGGCAGAATAATGGGGGAAACTATTCGAGCCAGAACGAGAACGTCTCGCCTGTTTTATGGATGAAAAAATTTAGTATTGAATTCGCGAAGTAATTATTAAGCCAAAGTAAGAAGTTATAAGGTGCATGATGTGGTGATTAAATCAAAATGAGGTGTAATACCGTTCACTACTAATCACGTTTACTTTACTCAAAGTTAGGATTAGGCTCTTTCACAATAGGGAGGCGACATCTGATCAGTGACCCTTTTCGTAACGTACTTTCTATATAAATATCTCCTCTATGTTCTTTCACTATACTATAGACGATTGCCATCCCCATCCCAGTCCCTTTACCAACCGGCTTAGTCGTATAAAAAGGTTCAAAGATTCGATCTATTGTTTCATCACTCATTCCTTCGCCATTGTCTTTTATTTCAATGTATATGTATTCAGGGTCTGCAGAGAGCTTGACTACTAGATGTGGATACTGCTCTGTCATTAAGTCACACGCATACTTTGCATTGAGTAATAGGTTTACAAACACCTGATTAATCGCAGATAAGTTACAGTAAGTAAGCGGCAACTCTTCTTTAATACACTCTACCTTGCTATTTTTTAACTGATTCGTTAATAGCTTTATCGCACCATCCAGAGACTCCGTCACATCTGACATCGCCATTAAATTGTTTTTTGGCCGTGCAAAACTCAGTAAATTAGTCACAATCGCACTTATTCTTTTAAGTCCTTCATGGGTATCATCTAATAACTCGTCTAAGTCTTCTAAAATAAACTCTAAGCTAAGCCCATTATCTAATTGAGTTATGGTCTCAATGACCTCTTGCTCTGGTACAGATTGTGACATCAGTTTTTGTGCTAATTGTAATAGCGAAACTAAAGTCGGTTTTAAATAGCCAATGCTTTCTAAATTACTGGTAACATAAGCTAGTGGGTTATTAATTTCATGCGCCACGCCTGCAGACAAAGTACCAAGGGTCGCCATCTTTTCTGTTTGCATTAAGACTGCTTGCTGGTTTTGCAATAACTCAATCTTTTCTTCTAGTGCTTGGTTTGCATTAAACAACGCTCTTGTTTTATCTTCAAGTAAGCGCTCAAGTTCATCTCTTGCGGCCTTTTCCCTTAAATACGCTTTTTCGTAGTTATGGCCTACTTCACTCATGCAGCCACCTTAATAAATCTTACTTCAATTGCACACTCATCAGCCCCTTTATGCATACACTCCACATGATCTAACGTCACATTCATATTATAGTGCGCAGCTGCGCCATAAATAAGTCCTTCTGCACACAAGCAAAGTTTACGGCTCGAATAATAGTGCATCAAGATGAACCCTTCTTCTATCACTTCACATCTTATTTTTGGTAAGTTTGGTTCTTGATATAACTTTGCAACTTCTACATGGATCACTGAGTCTATTCCCATAATTAACGACACAAATCCGTCAAACTCATCAACGATTGTGGGGTGGCGCTGCAATAAATAGCCAAATAAGTATTCACCAAACGCCCGTAACACATCCGTCATTGGGAGTTGCAATGCCACTGCAACATCTTGCGCCAGCCCGAATAACTCCTCATCAGGGTAACTTTGAGCAGATATATATACCCTATCATCAGGTGCGTTCTTTTCCAGTAGGGCTTCCCACGCAGCCATTCCACACTTTTCAATAACTAAAGATTCTAGCCCTCTAAAGATAACCCCTTTCATATATTACCCTTCTGAGTTTTTTGCCATTCAAAAAACCAGTCTTGAGTCGCCTGTAGTAAATTCAATCCCTCTAGTAACTCATAATCAACTGGTTCCAAATCAAATTCATCATTGTGGTACACATGTGCAACAACTTTATGAATTAGCGTTGGGCTGGTCCCATCGCCTAATGGTAATTCATCTATTAGTTGCGCTCTGACAATATCATGCTCAAAACCCCAAAGTGCCAATAAATAAGCAGTTAGTGCACTTTTTGATACTCGGGTATTGTCTTTACCTGATTGAACATAACAACTATATGTCAACTCCCCCACGCCACTGAGTAAGCCTGAAGCAAAAGACATTCGCTGAGCCTGAGTGTCTTTTCCCCATATTTGAGCTAGAGACTGGGCCATAGTTGCACGACTAAAGGCCTCCTTAATAATCTTATTCAGCTCATCTTGCTTTACTTGATTCAATAACTGCTGAGTCAAAGCACAGCAGACCACTATCGCTTTTAACCTTTCCTGACCTAAACGGATTAAAGCTTGTTTAAAGTCGTTAGTATGATGCGCAAAGCCCATATATGCTGAATTGGCGATTTGCAGTATTTTCCCCATTATTAGTGGGTCATGGCCTATCTGCTCAATTAACACTTTCATGTCTGGCTGGCCCTTGTCCATTTCGCGTAGCAAGTTTTGCGTGACTGTACTTAAATACGGGAGCTCATTAAGTTGCCCTAATACCGACTTCATTGACATGCTGATAGGCAAATCAGCTAACAGCTGAGTACTCTCTATCACTTCAATTAAATGAGCTGGAATAAACGGTTTCACCAAATGAAAATGGATAGTGTTATTAATTTGCCACTGGTAGTTATCTTTCAAGTCTCCCGTTAATAAACATCTGATGGCTGCTGGACATACTTCTTTTGCCCGATTCAGTAGGTCTGTACCAGAGACAACCGGCATCATTGAATCGCAAAAAATAACGTCGGGCATACCATTATTTTCGATACAGTTTATAAATTCTTCTGGGTACTGTAAACACACAACATTAGCCTGCCTATACATTCTACTTAACGTTCTCGAAAGCGCCCTTAAAAGCAGTTCGTCATCGTCAATTAACAATATATTTAGTTTGAATTCAGGCATTCATTACATCCGCAGCCACAAAGTATTTGTTTATACCTACAGCTTAGTCTAAATTTACCAACATACATACTCATCTAATGCGCTGTTTTTAAATGGAAGATTTTGAAGAGTTTACAAGTACACCGATACAAATAATGTGTTTAGACGATGAACCAAGTGTACTACGAGCTTTGGTTCGCTTACTCCGTCATCACAAATTACAAGCAATGCCTTTTACAGAAGGTGCAGAGGCCCTTGAGGCTCTGTCGAAGCAGGAATTTGCTCTCATAATTAGTGATATGCGGATGCCAAATATGAATGGTGCAGAGTTTTTAGAAAAGGCAAAAAAATTAGCCCCTGATACACAGCGAATATTACTTACTGGCTACTCAGATCTGATCTCGACAGTTAATGCTGTAAACCAAGGAGAAATTCACGCCTATGTTAAAAAGCCTTGGCAAAACCAACGACTGATTTACCTCATTGAACAAGGTGTAGAAAAATATAAACTCAAAAAGCATAACCAAGCTTTACAGAAACACGTGATCGAACAAAATAATCAACTCAAAGAGCTTAATGGTTCACTCGAACTGCTCGTTGAAAAAAGGACAAAACAAATTCGTCAAGTGCTCAAACAACTTGAAGCAGCCAACGAACATGAACGCAGTGATCACAAAGCAACAGTAGAATTGTTATATAACTTTATCAATGCGAATCCCAATTTAGACGCACAACTGGCAAAAAATATCGCAACCAGTTGCTTACAAATAGCAAAAGCTTTAAAGCTCAGTGATAAGCTAATCGAAATGGCAAATATGTCTGGGTATTTAGCACAAGTCGGCTTATTGGCCATGGACCCGGCTTTGTATAAAGTACCGACAACTCAACTAAACGAACAGCAACGAAAGTTATTTTACACCCACCCTGCCACTGCCCAATTAATGCTTATGCCAGCGCAACACCTTAGCGAAGTGGCTGAAGCCATATATCATCAGTTTGAAAAATATAACGGCAACGGTATTCCTAAAGGGCTAAAAGGCAACGATATCCCAATATGTGCCCATATTTTATCAGTCGCTAGAGACTATTGGCAAAACATAGAGTTAAGTCAAAAGCCAGATGAGCAAAGGCTTTCTGATGCGTTAGAACTGATAAAAATGTACAGTGGCAACTTTTACCACCCCAAGGTGGTACAAGCCTTTGAAGCAACACTTAACGATAAAGCAAACGTACAATCTGACAATGTACGCTCCATGGATATACTCACATCTAAGCAACTCAAACCAGGTATGGTCCTAGGGCTTGCTATTCACAGTCATAAAGGGATCATGTTGCTGCCAAAAGGCCATCAATTTAATGAAAAATCAATTGCCAAGTTACAGCAACTTGAAACTCAAAAGCCCACGCCGTTTAGAATAATGATAAAAGATGACTAACGCTTAAAACGAACAACTAATTCATACATATCATTGGCAACCACGGTTAAGTTCTGACTAACATGTTTTACTTTGTCAGCACTGTCTAAACTGGTATTTGCCAATGATGCTATATTCACTACTTGTTGATTAATATCATCAGAAACAGCTGCTTGCTCTTCTACAGACGTAGCGATTTGCATAGACATATCATTAATATTTTCAATTGCCCCATTAATTTTTTCTAACATATCTGTACTTTTTTCTAACTGCTCAATGCCAAACTGGGATTCACTTTGCCCACGCTGAGCAATCTCCACAGAATGTTGCGTACTTTGCGTTAGTTCATGAATGATGGTGTGAATTTCCTGTGTCGACTGCTGTGTGCGTTGCGCTAAATGCCTCACTTCATCGGCAACAACAGCAAACCCTCGACCTTGCTCTCCGGCACGTGCCGCTTCTATCGCGGCATTTAAAGCCAGTAGGTTCGTTTGCTCGGCAATTTGCTCTATAATTTGAGCAACATCTGCGATACGAGCAGTTTGCTTAGATACCCCTAATACCGAATCACGAATAAGACCGACTGTGCTACCTAGCTCTAAAATTGCCTTTTTTGTCACTTTTCCGACATCAGCGCTTTCATTGGCTAACTGCAGAGAGCTCAATGCCTCATTCGCCGTTGACTGAACATGACTTGATACATCATTAATTGTGGTGCTCATTTCATTCATTGCAGTCGCTACTTGCTCTGTTTCAAGCTGCTGCTGTTGCAACTTAGCATAAGACTCACTAGCCCCAACCAGTGAACTATCAGCCCCACGCGCCACTTCTTTTGCAGAGTTTTCAATTCGCGTGATCACCGTATCCAAATGCGCTTTCTCACTTAATAACCTCACTTGGATCTGCGCCATTTTACCTTCCCAAGTAGTATAAACCTGTGTTGCAACCTCATCACAAAAGCTATGGGATAACGAATCCTCTAACCGAGATAACTGCTCATTATCCCGCCATAGATTGTAACTACTTAAGCCTAAGCAATTCATAACAAGCCAAATGAACGCTGCACTTTGTGATAAATAAAACCAGATAAGAATTGCGGATAAAACCATAAAAACAGGCCAAATAGCTCTTAGCTTTGGCAGTTTATAGGGAGTTTTATTACCAGCGTTAATCGACGAATATAAAGCTTGAGCACGTTCAACCATTGCACGTTCAGGCAAGGTGCGAACTGATTCATAACCAATTACCCTGCCATTTTCTGTAACCGGTGTTACATAGGCATCAACCCAGTAAAAATCACCATTCTTACACCTGTTCTTCACCAACCCCATCCACGCTTTTCCCGCTTTTAGTTGCTTCCACATGGTTTCGAAAGCAAGTGCAGGCATATCCGGGTGCCTCACAAGATTATGAGGTTGACCAATTAATTCTTCACGCATAAAACCACTGACTGAAACAAATGCTTCATTACAATCAACAATATTCCCCTGTAAATCAGTCACGGAAATGAGCTTTGTATGCTTATCAAAAGTTTGCTCTGTATTTGTGATAGGTTGATTCAGACGCATAAATCCCCTTTAAGGCTAAAAACAATAACAACGTATCTTTAAATTCATTATTGTGACGACGCAGCAGCACTAAAAATATGATATGAAATACGAAAAAGAGTCGAGAAATTACGTGTATCACAGATAGCATGCAAGGCCGACAAGGTGAAATGTTTCGAAAATAAGACTAAAGAATGAATAATCTATTGCCATTTTATATAATTCATTAGAATAGATCCACTTTTCAGTGACGTACGTACTAATAATCTTGTAAAATTATAAATAGGTCAGGTGATTTAGTTCACTGATCTACTACACTCTCAAATCTGCATTAATAATATGCTTTAAGGAGCTATGCGTGTCCCGTTTTTCGGCTATAACAGACAATCCGCACGACCAACGATTCAATCAAAAAACAGGGATCTTAGTCACCAATTTAGGCAGTCCTGACGCGCCTACGGCAAAAGCACTGCGAGTTTATTTGGCTGAATTTTTATCAGACCCTCGTATCGTGGAAATCCCACGACTAATATGGCTAATGATACTCCATGGTATTATCCTTCGGGTACGACCAAAAAAGTCAGCGAAAGCTTATGCGTCAATTTGGACCGACAATGGCTCACCTTTAGTGCATACCACACAGCAGCAGGCTGATAAATTATCACAACTTATTAAATCTATGGGTTACGAGAATACAGAAGTCGTTATGGCAATGCGATACGGAAACCCATCGATTGAATCTGGGCTAGAAGCCCTGCGTGATAAAGGCTTGACTCGAATAATTGTTTTACCATTATATCCGCAATACTCAAGTCCTACGACAGGCTCTACATTTGACGCAGTTGCATCCGTGCTCAAAAAGTGGCGGTGGGTACCTGAGTTGCACTTCATCAACGGGTATCACAAAACACCTAAATATATCACTGCGCTTGCGGCATCCATTGCAGAAAATCTCAAAGAACATGGTACCCCTGAAAAAATCGTATTTTCATATCATGGTATGCCAAAACAATTTTTAACCAATGGCGACCCGTATCATTGCCTGTGCCACCAAACCACCAATCTAGTGGTCAAAGAACTGGGCATTGATAAAGATCTGGTCATCACCACTTTCCAAAGTCGCTTTGGTAAAGCGGAGTGGCTCAAGCCCTATACTGATGCCACTCTAACTGACTTCCCTAAGCAAGGTATTAAAAATATCGCGATTGTAAGCCCGGCATTTAGCGCTGATTGCCTAGAAACTCTCGAAGAGTTAGAAGAAGAAAACCGCGAGATTTTTGAGCACGCGGGCGGCGAGCAATACCGCTATATTCCCGCTTTAAACGAAAGAGACGACCACATCGACGCACTTTATGACGTAGTGAAAACATTATTGTAAAACTGTAAACAAATACTGCGCGTCAAAAGGCGCGCAGCTCTACTTAATTAGCCTTTTCTCACTTTACTGTGTATAACAACACAACAGCTCATAAGGTAGTCCATCACATTTTATTTAAAGAATGACCTGTGGCAAAACCAAACCTATATCTTAATCCATTAGTGGTGTTCTTAATGTGCGGTATATTGCCTAGCAATTCTGTACCCAGATAGTTATAATCAATCAAAAAAGTTATGCTCAGAATACAAAAGTCATCCCTTGCAACGGTCTTATTTACTTGGCTTACAGTCGCATTACCCAGCACTATAGGAATACAAGAGCCCACTCTACTTTTTGCTATTGCAACCATTCATGGCTTATTTCTGATAACAATGTTGATCATTATTAATGATGTTCCGAACAAAAACCATCGACTAAATTACACATTAATTGCAATCTCAATTGGATTAGTTATTTGCTTAATGATGATGTCAAATAGTTACTTGTATCTCATTTACAGTGTGATGATGACCTCAATTTTCGCGTTCCATACACCTGTTATATTTTGTATTGGCTATATTATTGTCATCCATAGTATTTATCTACTTATACAATTTTTGATATGGCAAGCTGGCTGGGATATCGTCAACACCACCACCTTTATTGCATTTCACTGTTTTGCGCTAATGCTCACCCAAAAAATGCTCAGTGAAAAGAATGCCAAAGAGGCGCTCACTCTTAGCAACACCCAACTTGAAGCGGCTCATAGCTTACTTGCCAATGCGGCTGCTCATGATGAAAGACTAAAACTAGCGCGTGAGCTACATGATAATGTAGGTCATACACTCACCTCACTAATAATTAATCTAGATATTGCTCGTCGAACACAAAGCGCGCAACAAATAACTCTTTGCTACGAGCAAGCAAAGGCGGCACTTGATACGACCAGAAATGTTGTCAGTCAAAAACGAACCGAAGATCATCTAGACTTACCCAGTACATTAATAGAGCTGGCTGAAAAAACGCCTCGGATCGCTGTAATCACCAAAATTCCAAAGCAATTTACATGTACGAACTTAAAGGTTGCACATTGTGTTTTGCGGTGTTGCCAAGAAGCAATTACAAATACTCTAAAGTATGCTCAAGCGACACAGTTTACTATTGAGATTACCTCTCAGGCCGAGCAGCTCATTTTACACTTGTATGATAACGGGGCAAAAAACAACCAATTCACACTTGGGAACGGTCTAACTGGTATGCATGAGCGCGTTCAAGCACTTGGAGGCAAGTGCAGTATAAACAACAAAGAAACAGGGTTTCATATAAAAATAAGAGTACCGCATGGATAAGATAAAAGTACATTTAGTTGACGATCAATGTTTAGTCAGACAAGGGATGACCGCTCTCTTACAACTTACAGAATCTATTTGTGTGACAGGGGAATCTCACAGTGGCAACACCTTTTTATCAAAGCTTGCCAACAATGATATTGATGCCGATATCGTGCTGTTAGATATGCGCATGCCAGATGGCACTGGGCTTGATGTATTACGTACGCTGCAGCAACACCACACTCATTTAAAGTGCCTCATTCTAACGACATTTAACGAAGATGAATTCCTGATCGGCGGTATGGAAGCTGGGGCGTGTGGATATCTACTAAAAGATGTTTCACTAGAAATGCTTGTCGATGCGATCACCCGAGTGAACCAAGGGGAAACCGTATTACAGAATTCCCTAACGCAACAACTCATAAAGGCGAATCGCCAACAAACTGCAGAACCCAATATAGATTTAACGCATAAAGAGCGTCAAATATTAAGCTTGATAGTAGACGGACTATCAAATAAAGAGATTTCCGCAAAAATATTTAATGCAGAGGGCACTGTGCGTAATCATGTCTCAAATATACTTTCAAAGCTAAATGTTCGAGATAGAACACAAGCAACGCTTAAAGCTATTAAACTCAATTTACTGACCCTGTAAATAATTCTGTGTAACTGCTCTTAGTTACAAGTATTCAGTTAGTCGGTCTTCAAACATAATCATAAAACGGTTTAGAGCTTGCTTCCAGTTATGAATAGGCATTGTCCACCTCTTGGAAGCATCCATTATCGCTAAGTACACCACCTTGCTAGCGGATTCATCTGTCGGGAACAGTTTACGTTTCTTGGTCGCTTTTCTGATCACACTGTTCAGAGATTCAATAGCATTTGTCGTGTAGATAGCTTTACGAATATCTTGAGGGTAGCTAAATAGAGTATTGAGATTATCCCAATGAGCCGTCCAGGAGCGGCTGATTTGAGGGTACTTTTCATCCCATTTATCACCAAAGTGCTCTAACGCCAACAGGGCTTCATCTTCCGTTGTTGCTTGATAGATTTCTTTTAAGTCAGCGGTAATTGCCTTGTAGTCTTTCCATGGGACGTATTTCATTGAGTTTCGCACCATGTGTACGATACAGAGCTGAATTTGAGTTTTTGGATAAACAGCGTTGATGGCATCAGGAAAGCCCTTCAGGCCATCTACACACGCGATGAGGATATCATTCACGCCTCGATTTTGAAGTTCGGTGAGCACGCTAAGCCAGAACTTCGCTCCTTCGGTTTCGGACATCCACATCCCAAGAAGTTCTTTCTGACCTTCCATATTTACGCCAAGTGCGAGATAAATGGCTTTGTTGATAACCTGTTTATTCTGGCGTACTTTCACGACGATGCAATCGAGATAAACGATGGGATAGACCGTATCAAGCGGGCGAGATTGCCACTCAACCACTTGTTCTAAAACAGCATCTGTAACTTTAGATATTAGACTGGCGGAGATATCCGCATCGTACATTTCTTTGAATGTTGCGACGATTTCACGGGTGGTCATTCCTTTGGCATATAGGCTTAAGATCTTGTCGTCCATCGATTGAAATCGGGTTTGATGTTTACGAACAAGCTTGGGTTCAAAGGACGCGTCACGGTCACGAGGGACTTCTAACTGGATCTCACCATCGTCTGTAATTAGGCGTTTAGATGAGTAGCCATTTCGACTGTTACTATCGTTAGTTGGTGAGTTTTTTTCGTAACCGAGGTGCTCATTAAGTTCAGCATTTAAGGCTGTCTCAACCGTCACCTTGGTTAACATTTTCCTAAAGTCATCAAGATCAGAAGGAGTCTTAATCGACTTAGCTGCTTCGCGAGCGAAGGCTTCTAGAGCTTTCTTATCCATATTGCTTATCCTCAGCCATTACTGGCTTAATTATAAGCAGATACACAATTTAAATTACAGGCTCAATTTACTGGAATAACCTCACGCCGTTTTGCATTTTTGTCTTTGCTGCTGTAAAGCATATTTAAGCACTCTTTAATGGGCTTTGCACAGCTATAGTAAAAGCCTTGAATGTTGTGACATCCATATTGTTGCAACATTTCTAACTGCACACTTTGCTCGACGCCTTCAGCAATCACTCTAATATTTAATTGGGAACTCAAATCTACAAGGCATTTTATCATCGCTTGTTTTGACTTGTCCGCCACTAAACTATCTACAAATGACTTATCTATTTTCACATAATCAACTTGATTATCGATCAAATTACTTAATGATGAATAACCAGTACAAAAATCATCTAATGCAACTTTAACCCCTTTAGAGCGCAATATGCTTAGCACATGCCACGTATATTTATTCGTTGCCATCGACTCAGTCACCTCAATCGTAACTGCGTTATAAGGTAAATTTGCTTTCTCTATCGCTGCGCTAATAAGCTCTATCTGATTATTTGTGCTTTTAAATTCATTGACTGAGCGATTAATAGAGATGGAAACATCCGTAAAGCCTGCTTGATGTATTTTCGACAGATCCTCACAGCTTTGCTCTAACACAAACTGCCCAATATAATGAATTAAGCCAAACTCTTCAGCAACTGGGATGAAGCGACCAGGAGACACTACACCATATTCTTCGTCAAACCATCGTATCAAAGCTTCAAACTTGCGAATTTTACCTGTCTTGGCATCCACAATTGGCTGGTAGTGTACCTCTAACAATTTACTCTTTAATGCCTCTTTTAACTTATCTCTGAGTTTAATTTTATTTAAGTAAGCATTTTGAATGGCAGCATTATGAAGTGCTACGCTACCCACTCTATGTTTCTTAGCACTGCCTAGCGCGTGTGCTGCATTGCGTACTAAATTAGCAGCTGTTATTTGTTGTTCTATCGGTAAAACAGCGACACCGGTACTCGCGGTAATTTCTATCGTTAAGTCATTGAAAACATAAGGTTGGGCTAATTTGGCACTCAACTTCTTAGCAACTAACATACTGTTATCACCATCCGTATGGTCTAACAGTATTGCAAATTCGTCACCTCCATAGCGACTAACAGTATCTTGTGCACGAACTGCATTTTTTAACCGTTTTGCCGCAGAGAGTAAAACTTTATCTCCTGCCTCCGGGCCAAAAACATCATTGATTTCTTTGAATCGATCTAAGCCTATGAATAATAGTGAACACAACCGGTGCTGTGCTCTCGATTCTGATACTTTTACTTCAAGCGCTTTTAGAAAACTACGCCTATTTTGTAACCCAGTTAATGGCTCATGGTCTGCATAAAAAGTAAGCTGAGCTTCATTGCGCTTCCAATCGGTAATATCTCGGAAAATCGCCACATAATTACAAACAGATCCTTCTTCATCCTTAATTAAGCTTAAGGTAAGCTCTTCGGGGAAAACTTGACCGCTTTTTCGTCGATTATAAATTTCTCCCTTCCACATTCCTTCTTTATTAAGTTGCCGCCACATTTGGTTATAAAATTGCGTATCTTGGTGACCAGAAGACAATATAGCAGGGTCTTTCCCTAACAACTCATAGCCTGTGTAACCTGTAAGTCGCTCAAAAGCTCGATTTACCATAATAATCTTATTATGTGCGTCGGTGATCATAATGGATTCAGTGGCATGCTCAAACACAACATTCGTTAATTCGAGCTGCTTATTTAATGCCGATATATAAGATACGTCTTGCACAGTAGCGCTGAAAATACGCTCAGATTCTGGAGCTTCAGAATACTCGACACGGCCAATTATCCTAAATAAGCCTCTTAATTCAGTACGTTTAATATGTGAAACATTAATATCAAAAGTATCTAACTTACTTGCAGCAACTTTGTCTAATAACCCTTGGAGTTTATACTTATCACTCTCTTCTAGACTATTCATAAAATCTACAATTGAGATATCCTGAGCTGCGCCTTTTATTAAACGGGTCATTTCAGCACTAAACCAATGGCTGTTTTGCTTGATCCGCCAAGTCCAAGAGCTGAGTTTGGCGATACGCTCGCCCTTTGCTAACAGCTTAACTAATTGGTCTCGCGACGCAACTTCTAAATTATGATTAAGCTCTGCCCCCACCAAATGGCTTAACTCTTTAAACCACATTTGCTCAGCTTGACTGATGTCTTTAGGCTGCTTAAACATACAGACCATAACGCCGATAGGTGTATGATCGAGTGCCCTTAACGTGATCCCTAAATAACTGTCAATACTTAATACTTTTAGAATATCATCTGTTTCATATAGTTGTTGTAAATTATCATCAATAGCGCAAATTGACTCACTGCCCTTGGCATCTTTACAAGGTGTGCCTTCTAAATCATAAATGATATTATCAACGCAATTACCCTCAACCATATAAAGCGTAGTTTCAACTTTAGTATCACCATCAACAAACTTACCTATTAAGCAATGTTCCGCACCAAGTCGTTGATATAACATATTTAAAGCTAGCTGATATCTTGCAAAGCTACTGCCCAAATTATAGAACTGACTAAAAGACAAATTCATGATTTATTCGCATCTTTGATTATTTAATAGGGTTATGTGAATTTAATTCGGATGTTAGCTTATTAAACTACCGTTAACCTCAATTGAGATCAATAAAAGTTGAGATATAATGTCAAAGTCGTTAAATTTTAGATCTGTTTTGGTAGTTTGAAAAACTATATTTCAAGGGTAGGAATATTGATTAGTGTTTTTCCATCAAAAGTACATGGGTGGGTGAATGAATGAACTAATTAGTTTTAAACTTAATGAAAGCATTATTATGCATACTGGTATGCATAATTTTTTAATACAAACTAATATATAACGTTTAATGTAATATTGGCCTAAAAATGCAAGCCACCAGTGCACATAACGCAACGGGTGGCTTGCACGATTTATAGCCTTCTATGCAATAACGGGTTGAACATCAAGCCCATACCCAAAATATACAGCTAGAACTAAGACAAAAGATGCCGCCGCCATTAGCTTTAATAATAATGGTAAACAAAAACGGAACCAATGCGTATAAGGCACACCAGCCATACCAATGATCCCCATTAATACTGCATTTGTGGGGATGATCATATTTGAGAAGCCATCACCAAATTGGTATGCCAGCACCGCCACTTGGCGAGGTACGCCTACTAAATCACCCAACGGCACCATTAGAGGCATCGTTACATAGGCCTGACCAGAGCCTGAAGGAATGAATGTGTTGAGTAATGTTTGAATAACTAACATACCCACAGCAGAAATTTCAGCACTTACATAAGACAGTGGTAAAGACATGCTATGCACTAAGGTATGTAATATTTGTCCGTCTTCTAGAATCAGCGCAATACCACGGGCAACACCAATAAGAATTGCTGTAGTCACTAAATCTGAAACACCTTCAATAAAGCGTTCAGCCGTCTCATCTGCTGACAGCTTACCTAAAATAGCAATTACCGCTCCCCAAGCAATAAATACACCACCCAGCTCATATAGGTACCAGCCTTTTGTCGCAATACCCCAAACAGCAATGGTTAATGTGATCAAAAAGCTGCCCAAAATTATTTGGTGTCTTGTTTCTAACTTGGGATAACTCGGCTGTTCCTTCCCATCAAGTGGACATGCCACACCAATCATCATTGAAGAACTTGGATCTTGTTTTACCCTTTGCGCATACTGCCAAACATGGTGGAAGCCAATTAAAACAAAAGGCACAAAAATAGCTAACCTCAACCAAATCCCTGAATAAACAGGTATTTCCGCAATTTGCTGTGCAATAAGCACGGTAAATGGATTAAACGCAGAAACACCATACCCGATGCCATAGCCCGCAACAATCATACCAACTGCAGTCATTGCATCTAGCCGCATCGCTTTACACAAAGCCACTAAAATAAGAACGAATGGGATGTATTCTCCAGCCGTACCTATACTACTAGATGCCATCGCAAAGCAGAAAACCACCATAAAGATAAGCTTTTCGGGTTTTGAACCATATTTTTCTAACAGCCGGCCAATTAAAGCATCAACTGTGCCTGTCGCTCTTGCTATCGCGAGCACACCACCTACGATCAGCACGAAGAAGATCACATCTTGTGCACCAGCAAAAGCACGCGGGATCGCCGTTAATAAATCCCAAGGAGTAAGGAACGTTTTTTCTTCAATAACTTGATACGTGCCAGCAACGACCATTTGTCGCCCTGAATCTGATAACTGTGTTTCAAAAAAGCCTTGAGGCACTACCCATGTAGCAAATAAAGCAATTACCATCATACCCAATAGTAGGATCAAGGTATGAGGGACTTTTAGCGTTTGACCCATATGTACTCCTAAATTATTCTACAGGCCACTGCGCGACCCCTAAATCGCGACATGATACCGAGTTTAGTCACGCTTTTCACTCACTCTCGATAAAAAGTGTACCTAACTTATGTAAGACTCCTTAGAACTGTAAGTTTTAACTCACTTTCGCATGCAAATTTTAACAGTTTCTTACTGGTGAAATTAAGCTTTGCGCGGAATAATTACCCTATACACAACTGGGAGAGCAACAATGAAAAACACCTTACTTGCATTCGGCGTAATTTCGGTATTAGCGGCATGCGCACATCATGATGATGTTCGTCCAAGCTCAGATAATCAACACTATGTTATTATTAAGGCATCAGAACGCGGTGAGGGCATACAGGAAGCCCTTAATCAAGCCACACACTTTTGTAAAAAAGATGCACAATCAATGTATGTCATCAATGAGTCTGTGACTTATCAGGGGGAGCAAGATGAGCAAACCTTCTTAAACGATAAATCCACAGCTCAGATTATATCCAATGCAGGAACCTGGCTTTGGGTACTAGGCGATGGTTATGTCGATGATGCCGGTGCAATTGCTTCTTTGGCAGGTGCTAGCGCTGAACATTCATTAGGTAAACCCTATTTAATTAACGTCAGTTTTCGCTGTAGTACCTAATATTCCCATGTTTAAGTGCTCAATAGTCATGAGCACTTAAATAAGGCTAGGCAGCTTCACAATCCCTGACCGCCGTTCTATTTCTGCCATCGCGCTTTGCTTGATAAAGGGCTTTATCTGCATTTTTAAGGACATGATGAAAATCACATACGTCACTTGAACTGTGAGCAACTCCAAGCGAAATATGTACCTTAGCTACAGGAGGAAATAAGTGGTTTGAAACATCAACCCTCAACCTTTCCGCAATCGATACCGCATGTCCAATATCAACATTAGGCAAAAATATACAGAACTCTTCACCTCCAGTTCGACATATCACATCTTGTTCTCTGGCACTGTTTTGCATCAGCTCCGCCAAAGTTCGGATCACTTGGTCGCCAACATCATGACCAAACTTGTCATTTATGTGTTTAAAATGATCTATATCTAACGCAATGACCGAAAATGGTTTTTTTATCCTTTGAAAGTACTCAAGCTTAACCAACATTCCCCGACGATTTAATAGCTGAGTTAAGGGGTCTTTTTGACGGTCTAAATCATACTCTTGTATCGTTCTCCCGACTAACTCTGTGCCTGAAACAATCGCTTGCTTCAAATGCTCGGCTTCAAAATACCACGCATCAATTTTTTGAACGTTCGATTGAGCATACCTGTCCATTGCCCTGACACCGACAGCCAGTTTCCATAGCGGCTTAGCTATTTTCGAGCCAAACACTAATATCAACAATAAAGTGAATATGGTAACAGGCAACGTACTTTTAAGGACGCTCAAAATCGTATCATTGAGTTGAGCCAACGTTACTTTAAGGGGCCTTTGTGCTACCACACCCCACCCAGATATTGGCACCGATGCATACCCGCTCAGCATGTCAGTACCTTGACTATTGCGTAATACCCTTACACCAGACTTACCGGAAACAGCATCTTCAATTGCTCGATTACTTTGAATAGTCGTTCCCACCCGCTCAGCGTCAACATGGTATATAAGCTGCTTATTTTGGTCTACGACATAAAGGTAAGAACCATCACTGTAGTGATGTTTCCCTAATAAGCGATTAAGAATATTATCGCCTTGTAAGTAAATACTTGCCGCAATAAACCCCTGATATTTCCCTATTTTATCAAATATTGGATGAGACACACTTATAATCAGATTCCCCGCAGGGGAAACGAACGGAGTAGAGATATGCGGTTTTTTACGCGACAGCGGAGCCCTGCCTTGCGCACTTTCTACCACGATACCTTCAAGGTTTAATGAACTAGGTGCTATAGATAACACTTTTCCTTCAGCATTGACTATCACGGCAGAATTGAAGCTCGATGTTTGTTTTATTAAACGCTGTAATTCCTGATTACGCGTCACCGAGTTATCGTAGTCTGTTCCTATATAGTTTGCGCTGAACTTCAACTGAGTAACGACTGAGTTCAAAAATAGCTCAGTTATTTCTGCCAATTTTGTCGCATACACTCGATTAGCCTCAAGCGTGTCTTCAATTAGCAGAGTTTTTTGTACTCTAAATGTCGCATATAGTGAATTCCCTAAAGTTATCACCATACTAAAAAAAGCCAATAAAAAAATCAGCCTTTTTAGATCAATTTGTTTGGTTGAATTCAAACAGCCTAACATTCCCATTCCTTGTTAAAAACATACATCAGTCTTATCGTTCGCCAAAATAATAACTGACTTTTACTATTTCTCTTTATTCTGTATCAATCTGAGAATAAATGAACAGGTATTCACCTATATTTCCACCCATTACTAACTCACTGTGGTTCAAGCAACTCAACACAATCCCAATAGTCGCTTAATACACTTGCTCAATGTATAATCATGGAAGTTAAAGTCAAATATTTAATTAAGGGCTCATCTCTACTAATGAAAAAGACTAAGGTAAATCCCCTCGTTTCACATTTCACAGTTGCATTTATTTTACTTGCAGCGCTGTGGATATTTGTCAGTGAAAAAGACTTACTCGTCCTCGGAAACTCTCTTATTTTAGTCTATGTAGTGTATGCATTAGGCTCAAGGGTCATGCCTCGTAAGCACAAGAAAAAATAGCATTACTTTAAAGCTTGGCGCAGTACTGCTCCATCACTGTCTACAGTGTTCATTAATTTTAACCCCAGGATTTCACTTACAATAGGGTAAATCTCTAAGTTTTCCATCTCGTTAATAACCATGCTTGATTTAAACGCAGGACCATATGCCACAAACATTGCGGCCATATCATTGGTATTGGCATACCCATGAGTTCCCTGATATGGCACTTTATTCCCTTGACTAAAAACGCGCGGCGCTTTTGTTTCTAATATAATATCAGGGATCCGAGATGATCCTAAGTAATGGCGCTCAGCTAACGTCTGTTCCTTTACAATAACAAATCGACCTCTCGCCTGAGCATGTATTTTTTTAATCACCACAACTTTGTCAGCCTCACTGGCATCTTTGGTATAAATCAAAACCCGAGGGCCCGTATTTTTTACAACCCAATTATCAGGTATTGCAAGTTCACCGATATCTATTGTTCGTGTGCTGTCCACATTAGACATACCATGATCAGATACCACAATGAGATTTATTGGCTGAGGTAGCTTCGCTAACCGATTGTGCAGCTGTGTTATTAATGTATCAACCTGCTGAACTGCATCATAAACTTCAGCGCTATCAGGGCCAAATTCATGCCCTAAAGAATCGACCAAAGAAAAATACCCAGCAACAAAGCTAGGTCGCTGTGATTGATCAAGAGAAAGCCACTGAACGATTTGATCTATTCGCGCTTGATAATCACTTTGCTGTGAATAGTGGTAGTAATAATTAGGCACCATGCCATTAAATCGGGCATCTGATTCAGGCCAAAAATAAGCTGCTGATTTTAGCCCTTGCATTTGTGCTAAGTTCCAAAGAGGAATACCATTGAGCCACGTACTATCGTCTTTTCCGCTGCCCATTTTGTAACATTGATCTCGCTTTTTGTCACAAAATTTATTATCAATCACCCCATGATTAATCGGCCGTAAACCTGTAATAATTGAAATATGATTGGGAAATGTTTTACTCGGATACACAGGCCACATTTTGTTTACTCGAACACCCTGTTTGGCTATATTGGCAAGCCCTTTGGCGCGATGCTTTTCAATATAATCCCAGCGAAACCCATCCAGTGATATTAGCACTACAGACTGTTGTTGAGCTGATGCTGCAACAGAAAAAAAGAAACTCGCCAATAACAGACGCTTTACCACATTGTACATACCATATTTCCAAATTTTGTAATCTCTAAGGTAGAATGGCATTATTACGCTAAGCGTATGACAATAAAAATAATTGCGGCAGGAAACACATTTGAATTTATTATTTCTTAAGATATGTATTGTACTATATACCCATACGCCGAACTGCAACTAAAGAATAGCCTGTTTGTTGGCTCACATTAAGCGCACCACTTTGCCACGCAAGCTCAAAACGTTTTTTTTGTTTGCTCTTGTTTTGGCTACACCAGACAAACTGAGTTACATTTGATCCTTTTTCGCGGCATTGCTGTGGAATAACATAGAATCTTTGCCACTCATATTGCTTCTTATCATCCGTGAATAACTTTCCAGCATAAGTCATATTCTCTAGAGGGGCATTTAAGAGCTGCTCATCAGGTAACGCAAGGGCATGATCATCGCTTGATTGTTCATCTTTGCAATGCCGGAGTAATAAAACAAAAATACGCTGTTCTTGTGCAGAAAAATCAACACTATGACTGCTTTGTTGTGTCATCTGGCTAATTAATACGGCGCGCTTATATGCCAGCTTTTCACAGGTCGCTTTACTAAATTGCGTGTTTGCAGCAAAGGTATAGTCCACTGCACACACCCATAGCAGACAGGCTAAAATCCATTTCATAATATTCCAGATATCCATATCTATTTGGCTGTTAGAGTTATAATTCTAGTATAACAAGAACTTTAAAATTAAGTATTCATTGTGGGACTTATCCCAATGCCAAAATACCCTAATTACGGGGAAGTACAGAAAATAGGCTCAGCAAAGTATCGGTATGAAAATATTAATAACCAGAAAAAAGAACTAGTTTTATATACAAAAAACACTATTTCTGTAAAGGAAGTAAATATGCAAACCCCTGAGTTGTAAGACATATCATACAAAATAATAGGCTAAAAACACTGTACTTCGATATAAAACGTATCAAGTTATAAAAGTGGTACTTAGTCTATAAGACTAGTACCACTTTTATACATGCTATAACCTGCCGTTAGCTAACTCAATAAAGAAAGCATAATGTAGCGCTCTATCTTTGATGCTTTTATAGCGCCCAGATGCACCACCATGCCCTGCTTGCATATCAACTTTAAATAACAACTTATTGTTATCAGTTTTCTTTTCTCTTAACTTCGCTACCCATTTTGCAGGCTCAAAGTATTGTACCTGAGAATCATGCAACCCCGTTGTCACCAACATATTTGGATAGTCTTGATCCGATACTTGATCATAGGGCGAATAAGAGCGCATGTAATCAAAGTATGTTTTATCATTCGGGTTACCCCATTCATCATATTCATTGGTTGTCAGTGGCAGTGTTTCATCCAACATCGTATTTATCACATCGACAAATGGTACCGCAGCATGTACGCCATGGTATAGTTCTGGTGCTTGGTTTACGACAGCTCCCATAAGCAATCCACCAGCACTTCCTCCTTGCGCGTATACTTTATTTTCATCCGCATAACTTTGTGTAACAAGTGCACGAGTTACATCAACAAAATCATTAAAAGTATTCTTTTTATTTAATTTTTTCCCATCTTCATACCATTGTCGGCCCAACATTTGAGAGCCACGTATATGTGCAATTGCGTAAACAAAACCTCGGTCAAGTAAACTCAGAGAAGCATTTGAGAAGCTCGCATCTTTTGTATATCCATAAGAGCCATAAGCGTATTGTAAAAGAGGGTTAGAGCCATCTTTTTTGAATAACGATTTCTTATAAACCAAAGATACAGGAACCTTAACTCCATCTCTCGCAGTAATAAATAGGCGCTCAGAGGCATAATCATCAGAATTAAAACCACCTAAAACCTGAGTTTCTTTTAACGTCGCTTTTTTATAGTTCTTTAAGTCTACTTCAAAGGTAGTCATCGGCGTCGTCATGCTTGAATAACTCAACCGTACAGCATTATTATTCAGTTCTTGGTTACCTGTTAACCTTACTAAATAGGCTGGATCATTAAATGTTAATTGATGTTCGTGATCATCGGTTAAATCTCGTATCGTGACGTATGACTGACCCATTTTTCGGGTCTGATAAACCAAGTGAGCATCAAATAATACGACACGTTCAAACTTTTCTTTATCATCATGTTCAATCACTGTTTGCCAATTTCTTTTATCTGAAAACTTCGTTTCATGAACTTTCATTAATTTAAAATTAACAGCATTTAAGTTGGTTGAAATATAGAACCAATCGTTTAATTTAGAAACACTGTACTCCAGCCCTTTTTCTCGCGTAATAAAACGCTGAGGCACCGAAATACGGTCATTTGCATCAATTAATGAAACCCCTTTAGACTCAGTACTAGAGTGGTGAATATAAATATATTTACCATCTTTACTCTTACTAATATAAGTATAATAAGTGTTATCTTTCTCTTCGTAGACTAACTCATCAGCACTTTGAGGTTGACCTAAAGTATGTCTAAAAACTTGGTTACCCAACAAAGACACCGGATCTTTTTTTACATAATACAGTGTTTTGTTATCGTTGCCCCACACGATACCGCCTTGCACTCCTTTGAGTTCTTCTTTTAAGTAGCTTCCGGTTGATAAGTCTTTTACTCGAATAGTGTAAATGCGGCGGCTAACCGTATCTTCTGAATATGCTAATAATTTATCATTCGGGCTTACAGAGAAGTCTGCAATATTGTAATAGTCATGGTCTTTAGCATGATCATTCATATTAAATAGTAACGTCGGATCACTCCCCGAAACACTGTTACTCCGATACAAAGATGGATATTCTTGCTCACCTAAGGTTTCGGTGAAATAATAAAATTGACCGTCTTTAACGGGTACCGAACGATTATCTTTAACCATTCTTCCTTTTATTTCATCAAACAATGTACTTTGTAATTGCTCTGTTGGCTTAAGTATAGAATCACTGTACATATTTTCTCGAGTCAAATGCGCAATGACCTTTTCATCACTACGAGAATCGTCTCGTAACCAGTGGTAATCATCACGCATTTCATAACCATGAATTTTTGTTACGTGTGTTACTTTCTCTGCAATGGGGGGGGATATAGTCACTTTTTTAACCGTGGCTTCAACATCAGATGCTTTAGATGATGTATTCTCACAACCGGTTAAAATAACAGCAATGCTAGATGACAATATGCTGGCAAGAAAAAATCTCTTCATATTCCTTTGCTCTTTTTATTTATTCGATGAATTGGCAATATAGCTCAGACTCAGTAAGGTGTCGCTCGTAAATAACGTAAATACGATGAAATAGTCTGAAACTCCGTTGTACACCAACATAATACGTTGGGGTAAAATCAAGACAACTTCATATTCGCGCTTAATTGTTAATTTAATGTATTAGCAAGTACAATAATACCTAACGTTATCAGCTACCAAAATAACCAAGGAGTAAAATGTTTAAAGTACTAGTGACTTTACCTCTCGCTGTTTTTTTACTTGGATGCCAAGTCAATCAACATAACCCAAGCTTGGCTGCAAGCTGTGAAGAGGTACTTATGAAGTATCCACAGTATCGAGATAAAGGACCAATTAGAGACTACCAAGGTCTATTTACGCAAGATGCAACATTTTTAGTACCAAAATTAAATATTGCATTAGAAGGAAATGAAGCGATTGCTGCCAGGGTAAAAACAGCATTAGTAAATAAGAAAAGTATTCATATGATCACGAGTATGGATGTGCAGCCAATGGGAAAAAACATATTCACTAATCGCTCGCATTTCGTTTTATACCTCAAAGATAAAAACAACCACACTGCGCCAACACGTATTTTTAATGGTCGTTATGAAGATGAACTCATAATTGAGTCAAATCAATGTTACATAAAAAAGAGGCATGTGGTCATTGACAGGGTAGATACCCTATAGCTCTAGTTGTAGTAGCTTATAAAAATAGCCTCGGAGCTATTGTGAAGAGGTTCTTTTATACCAGCGAATGACCTCTTTTTGATCTCGCGTAATTGGTTCTCCTTGTGCTTCAATAACTGATGCTGTCTCTGCTAACACTTGCTCTGCTTGCAATTCCAACTTTTCTAGCAATGCTAACAGTGTAGTCTGTTCTTTAGTAGTTAAATTCTCAGTTAAACGTTGAGTTCTTTGCTCAAGGTGTTCTGTTATTTTTTGATAAACGCTCACCCCTACTTCAGTCAATGCAACCCGCTTTACTTTCTGATTTGTTACTCGTTTAACCTCAGCTATATAATTTAGTTTTAATAAACAGTTAATGGCTCTATTCACAGAGTAAGGATCTAGCCGAGACTGATAAGCAATATCAGCAGCATTAATTGGACCATAGGAGCCTATATTTAATAACACCCTAATCTCTCTTGTTTCCAGCTCTGTGAGTTGTTTAATCGCTGCATCTCTATCAATTGCCAATAAGTTACTTGCAACCGCCACCCTATAGGGCAAGTGGTTATATAAATCATATGGATTTGCTATATCTTTGTTTAAAGTAAATGCTGCTTTTCGCATTTTATTACTCATTTAAAACCCTCATACGTTTAAACCATTCACATACTTTGCTTTACAACACCAGCGATGACACGATAGTATTTATGTTGCAAATGCAACATAAATATTTCAACAGGATCTTATCATGGCACTAGTTACACCTCTTTCACAAGATGAAAATCAAGAAGTTAGTGAATTGGCAACATTTTTTAATGAAACCCTTGGGTTTTGCCCAAATAGCGTATTAACCATGCAAATTCGCCCAGCGATAGCAAAAGCCTTTATCACCTTGAATATGGCAGTGATGGAAAATTGCGGTCGAGTCACAGCTGAACAAAAGCGTCTTATTGGCTATATTACCAGTGCTAATACAGGCTGTAGATATTGCGAAGCGCACACTATTTTAGCTGCAAAACGCTATGGGGGATCTGAAGAGCGCCTTCACTCGATTTGGCAATTTCGGGAAAGTACACTTTTTACCGATGCAGAAAAAGCCGCATTTGAGTTTGCCTTGGCTGCATCAAGCGTTCCCAATGCAGTCGACAATGCCATTGAAACTGAACTCAAGAAATACTGGGATGACGGGGAGGTCGTTGAAATATTAGGAGTTATTTCACTATTTGGTTATTTGAACCGTTGGAACGACACAATGGCGACGACTTTAGAAACCAATGCCATTAACGCTGGCAGTACATTCCTTCAACATAACGACTGGCAAATCAGTAAACATCAATAGCGTCTTGATACGCTATATCAAATTTAATATGGCGTATCAATTAACTTTACAGTCTTGTTAATAGCGTGCCCCATTCATCAAAAGACAGTAACCTTAATGATAAAATACCAAGGATAACAAGCAACTATTAAAATAATTACAAACATTTACTCCATCGTTCACTCTATTAAGCCGTGCTTATGAGGTTTACTACAAAATCACGCTCTCTTCATTCGTTTAAATACTGTTCCAACGAATATATCAACGTATCTATACTCATTTTATTGATATCTTTATGCGTCACTAACCTCATGCCTGCGTAGCTCGATGTGAGTAAAATGCCATTCTCTGCGAGCGTTGTGGCAAGGCCATTTAAATTGATCGACTGCGCAACATCTACATACACAATATTCGTGCTAACAGAGTATGCACTGGTATCAAAGCCTTTCACTTCGTTTAGCTGCTCTGCCAAATACTTTGCATTGTCATGATCTTCAGCCAACCGCTCAACATTATTCAATAGCGCATATTGCCCTGCCGCGGCGAGAAAACCAGCTTGACGCATGCCTCCACCAAGCATTTTTCTGATCCGACGCGCTTTAGCGATAAATGCTTTGTCACCCAGTAATAATGATCCAATCGGTGCGCCTAGCCCTTTAGACAAACATACGGTCATTGAGTCAAAGTACTGACTTATTTGCGTAACATCCACACCTAATGCCACGGCCGCATTGTAAACTCTGGCACCGTCTAAATGTAAAATCAGCTGATTCTGTTCACAAAACTGCTGTGCTTTCGCCATGTATTCCAGACTGAGTACTTGACCGCCAATGGTATTTTCGAGGCTCAACAGTTTTGTACGCGCAAAATGAAAATCATCGGCTTTAATTGCTGACTTCAACTTAGTAAAACATAAGCTACCATCGGCTTCATTCTCAATCGGTTGTGGCTGAATCGACCCTAATACCGCAGCGCCGCCCGCTTCATATTTATAATTATGTGCATTTTGTCCGCATAGATATTCATCACCCCGCTCACAATGTGCCATCAACGCCAGTAAATTGGCTTGCGTACCTGAGCTTGTAAAAAGTGCTCCTTCAAAACCATGCCGTTCACTGGCATATTGCTCAAGGGCATTAACCGTTGGATCGTCTCCATAAACATCATCACCCAGCTCGGCCTCGAACATGGCCTTTTTCATCTGAGTGCATGGTCTTGTTACTGTGTCTGAGCGAAAATCTATCATTTTATCGTTCCTTATTTCTTATGAGTCTTCGGTAAAGTCATCAAGGTATATTCCGGGAGTTTCACCTATTCTACTTCGATCATTAACCACATTTTATTAATCAACTAAAGGTGTAAAAGGCCCATTTTTATCGAGTGCTTTTTGATACGCTGGACGGCGCTTTATATCTGCAACAAAGCGGTGAATATTAGGGTAGTCATTGCCCAAATTAACTCTCGCAATAGCAACCTCCATACAATACCCCATCACTATATCAGCCGCAGTAAAAGTATCTCCAGCAAACCACCGAGAGTGCTTTAGAGTCTGTTCAATATGTGAGATTAATTTATTTAAGCGAGGGTTTAAATAACTGCTTTGGACCTTGCCTACCACCACCCGAATGATTGGCCGGATAAATGCCGGAGATTTACTGATCATGCGTTTAAAAATAAGCGACTCGGTGAGCAGAGGCATTAAGCTACCTTGCGCACTATGAAACCAATATAAATAAGAGACTCTATGCTGCTCTGAACCAAGGTTTCTAAGTTCTTCATTATCATACTTCTTAAGTAGATACTCCAAAATGGCATTGCTTTCAGGCAAGATATACTCACCATCAGAAATACAAGGAGATGTGCCCGCAGGGTGAAGCTTCTTAAAGTTGTCGGGGGCTAAAGAGGTTTCTTTGTTTCTGGCATAATGCTCAATATGGTATGGCGCATCAAGTTCTTCTAATAGCCATAATACCCTAAATGATTGAGAGTTTTCTAAATGGTGAACTGTCAGCATACCGAGTCCCTATTCTGGTTATGCAAAGACTCAATGTATCTTTTCATCAGTGATGATACAAGTACATCAATCACGTAATTTATTCATAGCCTGTCACCGACATCGTCATTACTGTGGCGCAAATTAAATACCGCTGGCTAATATTTATTTTGTTTATTAAACAATCACCATAGTGAGTCACCACTCAAAATTGTACTTAGAATAAGCAAGCCTGAACCACCGACATTCACGCATAATTCAAAATGTGCGATTTCAGCTGTGTGTTTATGCTTTACGCTCTTGACCTCAAGTTAACCTAAGGTTTTAAGCTGGGCCTATAAAGTCAATTTAGCTTAATTGAAATACGTGAGCTTTGGCTATTTAAAATAATAAACACCTGAAATAAGGAAACATCATGTATTTAGAGCATATTAATTTAGTCGTCAGTCACCTGCCCCGCGCTTTAACTTTTTATCAAGCCGCATTTCCTCATTGGAAAATCAGATGTTCAGGATCAGACAGCTGGAATGGTCGAGCGAGAAATTGGTTGCATTTTGGTGACGACAATCAATATATTGCATTAAGCGATCACGGTACGGACCCTGCTCGTGACCTAAGCGGTTATCAAATAGGGTTAGCGCACTTTGGCTATGTCGTAAACAACCTAGCTAGCCTCATAAATCGGATGAATGCCGCAGGGTTTAATGCCGATATGGGCAGTAACACTCATCCATATCGAAAAAATGCATACTTCATAGACCCCGATGGCTTTGAAGTCGAATTTATAGAATACAACAGCGATTTACCTGCTGAGCGAAACAGTGACTAATATTTTTAGGAAAGATTATGCCAAAGGTCGGTCTTTTAGTCCTGACCTCTGACATATCAATTACTTAATTTACGCTAAATATTTAACTAAAGCTTCACCCACAGCCTGAGCGCTTGCGGGGTTTTGACCCGTAATTACTCGCTTGTCTTCAACCACAAATGACTGCCATGGCTGCTTTTTGCTGTATTGCACTGCTTTTCGAGCCAATGCATCTTCAAGTAAGAAAGGAATGTCATTAATGGTGCCAAAGTCTACTTCTTCTTCTCGCGTAAACCCAGTGACTGACACTGACGATAACAGCAATTCACCATTACTCAATTTAATCGGTAACAGCCCTGCTGGTCCATGACATACCGCAGCAATCACCCCGCCATTCTCGTAATGCTGAGCACTCAAAGCCGCAACCGTGATATCTTCGAATAAATCATTTAAAAGCCCAAAACCACCTGGATAAAAAACAGCATCATAGTCATCAATGCTAACGGAAGCCGCAAGTAGTGTGTTTTCAACTTTACTCACAAAGCCAGAGTGACCTAGCACTGATTGATTCACTTCATCACCATCAGGCTCAGTGCCATATAAAGGCGCTTTTCCACCCAGTATTGACGCTATATCATAATCAATTCCCGCACCATTTAGCACATTTACAACATGAGTAAGTTCAGGGGCATACGTACCATTTGCTTGATCAGTGCTGCCAAGTGTTGCGTGATTTGTTACAAATATGATTACTTTTTTCATTGCTCTCTCGAAGTTTGTGTTGTTGCCTTTGTGCTAGCAAGTGTAGTCGAAAATTAGCATTCAATAATATAGCGTAAACGCAAAGCACTTTTGCCATACAGCAACAATCAAAGCACCTTATACATAATGATGGCTATTTTTGTGCTAAAGCATTACTTATGTGACCAAATACCGGATGCACATTGACCTTGAACTCGCGTCACAGAGTCATTAAATGTCGGTTCCCTCCCTTGTGCTCTTTGCGCATGATAATCTTTGTTGAGTGCAATCACTGTTGGTGTGAGTTGTACAATGGCAAAGATATTCACCAAGGTCATCAAGCCTAATGCCATATCTGCAAGGCTCCATACTTCTTTTAATGTTGCGGTTGCCCCCCACAACATCATGAGTAAATACAAAGAGGTATACAGCCCTCTACCTAGTTTATTATCAAGCTTAAATAAATGTAAATTACTCTCAGCGTAGGCAAAATTAGCAACCACCGACGTAAATGCAAACAATGTGATTGCCGCTGCCACAAAATACACCCCACCAGCTGCAAGGTGTGCAGTCATCGCAGTTTGTGTCAATCGTATGCCTTCCATTTCACCCGAGATATTAATATCAGCCAGTAAAATGATCACTGCCGTGCAGCTACACAAAACAATGGTGTCTAAAAATACCCCGAGCATTTGAATGTACCCTTGGGTAACTGGGTGGTTAGGAACAGGGCTTGCGCTACCTGATGCATGGGGCACACTGCCCGCGCCCGCTTCATTTGAATATAAACCACGCTGTATGCCATTTTTTATTGCAGCCCCCATAGCACCTGCTCCCGCTTCTTGTAAGCCAAATGCAGACATGAGAATCTCTTTGAGCATCGCTGGCACAGCGTTTAAATTAATTAACGTGATCACCACCGCCACCAACACAAATAAGATCCCCATAACTGGCACTACTCGCTCTGCAAATCGCGCTATAGACTTCAACCCCCCAAGAATGATTGAGCCTGCTAATATAGTGATCACAATACCTGAGTAGAGTTCAGGTATATCAAAGGCAAAACGCAGTGCATCGGTTATGGTATTGGTTTGCATGGCACTGAAACTAAACCCGTATCCCAAGAATAAGCAGACCGCAAACGTCACTGCCAACCAAGGTTTATTAAGGCCAAGTTGAATATAATAAGCAGGGCCACCTCTAAACTCCCCTTGGTTGTTCTTTATTTTATATACTTGCCCCAAGACACTTTCTGCAAACCCTGTAGCCATACCTAATATGGCAATCACCCACATCCAAAAAATAGCCCCACTACCACCTAACGAGATAGCCACAGCCACACCCGCTAAGTTACCAGTACCAACCCGTGCCGAAAGGCCAGTACATAGCGCTTGAAAAGAACTTATCGTCTCTTTATCGGCTTTGTTACTGCCCTTAAGTAAAGTAAACATATGTGAAAAGTGACGTAGTTGGATGACATTCAATTTGTATGAAAACCATATTCCGGCAAACAGTAAAATATAGATAAGTAACTGACCACGGCCCCATAACAACGCATTAATAGTTCCCACTACCTCTTCAAACATCATTCACCCCATATAAATGCATATGCAAGCATCAGCGTAATTCGCAGTTTAATTTACACCACCATAACAAAATTATTGGTTATATACAGTACAACCTTAGGTAAGGGGGTGAGCAACTATTACAAACTTTATAAAGGAGGTAGTGTGAGTACGCCATGTTCAAGACAGTATGAACATGGCAGGTAAACATAATGTGTTTCGCCAATTATGGGATAACAGTAATTGCGATTACTCTAAAGACTCGTTGCCAATAGTAGCGCCATAGTGAACAATCACGGCAAGGTTACCAAAGAACCATAAATCTTTGATCACAAACTGTCCAAGCGAAGTAATGATGGTATCAGTACTAAAGGCATTGTTTGCCGTAAACAAAAAGGTTTGCGTCATAGCAAAAACAGCCCCAGCACCCACGACTGCAACCAAGCCAAGGCGTGGCATTTTTTGCCAAATCGCAAATCCCAATAGGCTCGTAAATAAAATATCATAAACCCCAATTGCATTGGATGCGCCCTGCACTGAAAACACCACATACAACCATGACATAAATGGGGAAGTATCAACTAAAGAGACAATACCATTAGCTTCAAACTCAAAAAATTTCATGCCGCCAATCCAATACATTACCAATGCAACAGGGATAAAATTAACTAAAGCATGCTGACGAAGGCTGAATCTGTTATAGCGGCTTAAATAAATGGCCAATGGTATTAATGCAGCATACTTGATGATACCTTGTCCAGAGCCAATAATCGGAAAGCCACCCAACTGTGTCATCCAGCGAGTTTCACTTATCAATGTCAAAAGTGGCATAACAGCTATAAATAGAAGTGCGATAAGTAATACATCATTAAATGCAGGTTCACGCGCGGCGAGTATCACAATGAGGCCAGCCGCTAAAAAAGTTATACCAGCCAAGATCCCCAGTAACGGAGTATCTACCCATTCGGTAATTAAATAAAAACTGAATGTGTTGGAAATGCTATTTGCATTGCCCCCCAAAAAAAATGACAGCCCCAACAGTAAAAAACTGACCAATAGGGAGCCGTGAATAATATGATTGGTGTGATTTTGCGTCATTGTACATCTCAGTATCTAATTAATAACCACTAGACCGAGAGAGTGACAATAATCATTCAATTAAATCACGCATATAAAAATACTAAGACGCAAATATAACTTAATACCTAACCAAGCGCAGTCATACTGTTCAAAGGGGTTGAACGTTGTGCCCAGCTTTGGTAAGCATTACTCAATGATTTTATCCAAAACATTAACGGCTTGGCTGTTTCATGATCGTCACCATGCTCCTGCCAGTCCATGATACAAATATGGTTTGCTAATGGTTTATACCCAAAGTGCTGCCACATACCATCTAACGGGCGATACGCGCTGGGCCTTTTCAAATGATTTGCTTCACGGACAACAGTGGCAAGCGCAATATACGTATAAGTACATAGCTGACTGACATACTGCTCAGCCAACTTAAACAGTTTACTGGCATACCCATTGCCTCGATATACTGGGTACATTAATACTTCGCTAAAATAAAACGTCGATGTAAGCGGGTACATACTATTAATAAATGGCCGCATTACAGCTGGCTGCTCGTGGGCTAAAGGTAACCCTGTCAAAGCCCCAACAATCTCGCCTTTATCTTTCATGACCACCATAAAACTTTGCTTAGTGTTCGCAAACTTACGAAGGTATTCAACTTCATAACTCACAGACCCATCATACAAATACGGGTATTCTGCAAAGATGTCGATCCTTAGCCGTGCAATTTCATCAATTGCTTCGGTAATGTCATTGCCTGTCAATACGTCGAATGTATGCTGTGTCATAACGAGTTACTCTGGTGATTTTTAGTCATGATAGAACCCAAATGTGGAAGGACTATGGACTCAGCTTCATCAGTGCCGTTTTAACCTGAATTTTGTCCAAACAATTGAGTTTTACTGCAGCTGAATAAACACACATATGCATTTTTTCATTTTCACCTCGCGTAAAATCATTAGATAAACGTGTATTAATTCAATTAAGGCAAGACCTTACTACTATTGAATGAAACAGGACATTTGGGGTACAATCTGTACCGTTATAATGGAATTTAACTTTTCAAAGGATATGAGATGAAACTGCTCCCACTTGTGTGTGCAATAAGTACTGCCTGTTTATTAACTGCCTGTGGCGGTTCGTCAAGTAGTAATGGTAATGTAGCCACCACTAATACATCTGCTAACACGCCTACCAACACAGTTACCCCCCCACCAACACCCGTGTCTGAATATGACGTTAGTTTTACTTCTGTTATTGAAAATGACTGCGGTATTACGCCTATCGCAAGTAGCTTAATTTTTCATGACCAACAAGGCCAGGCGATCGAAGCGCCAATCATTAAGCAAGACGGTCAGTTTCAACACAATGTACCTGACAACACCCACTATATTTCAATCATTGCGACGCAAACAGATAACCGTAACCAAAAGCAAACTGAAATCATTACAATCAATAATGTGGACGATATTTCGAGTGATCTAGCATTGGGCACTGTGACCTTTAAAGGTTATCAAAGCTGTAGCTGTGACGCTGTGAATTTTGATTTTAGTGAACTGGCAGCCACAAATCCGGGTTACACCGTCACTGGGTTTTCTGACAATGTCGTTTTAGCAAATAACCCGAGTACCTTAGCGCTGTGTGCCAACTCTCTCCAAGAGAAACTTTTATTTATTAAAAATGAAACTACTGGGGATGTACGCGGCGGGCTGTTTTCACTCACTGAACCCAAGACTATTGTATTAACCGATACCGACTTCCCTACAGCTGGGGTTGTAGTAAATACAGCGCAACACGCTCAAACTAACGAATACGTTATTATATCAGCCAGCACTTCAGAGCTTTTATCACGAGAGCAATCTCGATACGCACGATTCTCCTATACGCCACTGTATATTTTCCCAGATATTGTTGAACAGAGTTACATCACCTCATATTTAGAGCAAACCTCATCTCAAGCGGGCATATCCGTCACGATTGCATCATTTGTCACGAATACAATTGATGATACTGGCACCTTTAACACACTTTCCCACATTCAAGGCTCTCATGAACTGGCCGCAGCATTTGCTGAATTTGGTAACTCATTTAATGACACCTCACGATCTGTAATATATGACTTTGGTAATGCTGATCAAAGAATAAATGAAGTCACGGTTACCCTAAGGTGGCAAGACCAATTTAATGGTAATGTCAGCTGGGCAGTCAGGGGCAAAACCCAGGCAAACATTGCCGCCGATTTATCATTTGGCAACTACCTCAATGAAAGTACCGCACAACTCAGTAACCCGTCACTGAGCGTGACACTCGCCGCTCACCAATTTAACGGTGATTTTGCCACACTACAAAGGCTAAGAACCGAACCGCTATCCAGCAATGAAATAAGAGACTTGCTCGCACAGTCAGCCTTTTTAAACATTACAGCTGATCAGTAACGCAAAAACAATCGAGCGAACGCTTACAAAGCACGCTAGGCATGGCAACTTACTTCATTAAAGTTGTTATGCCTTTTTGCATATAAATAATAAAAAGTGTAAAGAATTTAGTGCATTGCACTCACCATTTTTGATTTAACACCATGGAGTACTGATTTAATCACCCAGTACACATTAAAGTAATAGAAAGGACTATTATGACTATAAAACGACGGGAGTGGATAGCAGCTCTATTTACTCGACCCTACGCATTTACTCATGCGAGAACAAAAAATAAAGTGGGTACCACTATATCGACTTTTTTGGCAGCTCTGAGTATGCTTTTTTTTGTACAATCAGCGAAAGCGATAGAATGTAGCAATGTATATGCTGAGGGGTTGCAACTTCGGTGCGCTAATTATTCGATGGTTAATGATGACGTTTTTAGTGTGATATACCATCAAACAGATTCCTCTTCTAACACAGCTCAATTAGTCTATGTTAGTAACCCGGGTTATATCGTTGAGGAAGTCCCTCAATACGTTACCAAAGGTGAGACGTATACCTTTACTAATAACTTATCCACTCAGTCTCCAAAACAAACTATTACAGTTACGTGGAGTGAAGGGAACTCCTATGGCTTTGATTCACCGACTTTAAGTCATAATCCAAATACCAACGGCGAATTCCATTTAAGTAGTAATCAATTACATATAGATGATTATCAAGGCCTCTACGTTATCAGTGAGGATCCCTATCATAGTATAAGGCTCGAAGACAACGCATACGATAATCACCTATTTAAATTAGAGTATGGCTCACGTATCCGATTCAATGATCAACCAAATATCACACTTGGAGAGTATAAAATTAGTGTTACATTAGAGAATCAGAATGATCCCTCTCTCAGTGTAACAAAGCAATTTAACATTGAAGTAGTTGATCATGTGACCCTCTCTGATCGCCCTAAGAGCAGCGTCTATCAAAACCAAATGTATAGTTTTAACCCAACAATTAGACACTCAGATCACCTTGACCCAAACGAATACAGTTTTCATATTGAAAACAAACCTACTTGGGCCACGTTTGATACCAGCATGGGGATGTTACAAGGTACTCCCACTGAAGATGATCTCGGTACTACTGAAGAGATCCATATTTATGTTACCGATGGTAAAGCCCGTTATTTAGTCGAGCCTTTTTCAATCACTGTGCTCCCATTTAATTACTCGCAAAAAGTCAATTACATGGCACCATATAGCCTTTATACTGGTAGGAACTTTTCGCTGTTTCCACATTATATCGAAAATACAGACAACGACCCTTTAACATATCAATTAATAAAAGCGCCACAATGGCTGAAAATTAACCCAACCTCTGGCGAACTGTTTGGTATTCCTGAGGTGCATAGCGACACAGACTTACTTGAATCAACTTTGGTTGAGGTAACTATTGCAGTGTCTGACGGTGACAATACCTACCAAACATCTCTCCCACTCTATATTACCAAACTAGATGATGCAGAACTCATACTACCGTTAACAGGCGATCTCTCTTATTCGTCAGGCATGTACGGCTTTAACGTAGATGAAAACGATGGGCTACTAAGTCATTTTAACATCAGCAATGAGCTAAAAGATCGACTTTCAGTCTCAGTTATCAATATTGACCTCCTCTGTCAGAACCATGGTCTTTACGTCAGCAGTAATGGGGCATTTACTTTGAACAACAACTATAGCAACACGCCAACGTGTCAATTTCAGTTTATTGTTCAAGGCTTTAGTCAAGCATCAAAAGTGCATACCGCGAATCTTACTTTTTCCCCTGATTTAGTATCGCCAACCATTAACTGGGATAGAGCTTTTATAGAGGAAGACCAAACAACAACCATAGATGTCCTTGCCAATGACGTTATAGGTGATAAATCTTCGGCGAAAAGTACATTAAAAATAACTTCGGCACCTAAGTTAGGTGATGCAGAGGTGATTGATGGCCAGATCAAATATACTCCACACCCAAATATGTTTGGCCAAGACACCTTAAGCTATAGTTTTGATAGTCCATATCATGGTGTCACTGGTCCAGTAACTATTGATATCAATTTCAATAACGACGTACCGACAGTGGCGCCTCATACAGCTCAATTAATTGAAGATAACGTATCACAATCAATTTCATTACGTGCTTTAACTTCTGACATAGAAGACGGCGTACCCGCAGGTGCTATTAGTATTATCAGTTCGCCAACAAAAGGCGCTATGAGCTTTAACTTACAAGATGAGTCTATTGTTTACACGCCAAGAGCAAATGAAACCGGTATTGATACACTTTCATTCACAGTAACAGATAACTTTGGTGCCGTATCTGAGCCTGGTATTATCACATTTGATATCGAGGCCGTTAATGATACACCCATCGCCCAAAACGATACGTTAACCACACTTGAAGATACGGTTAAAGAACTCAATATTTTAGAAAACGACTCTGATATTGAAGATGAAACGTTTACTGCCGAAAACATCACCCTTGAAGATCAAGGCCAAGGTGCTGGCATCTATCCGCTTGCGAATGTAACCGTCACTCCTGCGGGCAACCTCTCGGTTAACCCAACACCTAATGCAAGTGGCGCATTTTCATTTACCTATATGGTCACTGATAGTGGTGGTAATACCTCACAACCCGCCACCGTCAATGTACTCATTGAGTCAGTAAATGACGAACCAAGCGCAGACTCTAAAAAAGTCGACGCCATTGAAGAACAACCAATAGCCATAACGTTAACAGCGAGCGACATCGAGCAATCTCCTTTAACATACAAAATTATGTCTGTACCCCAAAGTGGCAAAATAACTATTATTAATGATGTGGTGACTTATACTGGAAACTTGAACTTCTCAGGTGCTGATAGCTTTACCTACGCGGCATTTGACCAAACCTCATGGTCAACACCAGCCACCATTAATATCAACGTTGCCAATGTTCAAGATTTACCATTAATTTCTGGCTCACCAGCAACCAATGTAAAACAAGATCAACTGTATGACTTTACACCTACAGCCAGCGATGTGGATAACGATGGGTTAAGCTTCACTATTAATAATAATATGCCTTCTTGGCTAAGCTTTAATGCCTCAACAGGTCAGCTAGTAGGGACACCGAGCAATGATGATGTCAATACATACACAAATATTGCAATTAAGGTGTTTGACGGCACTGGATATACTGCGCTAACTCCATTTTCAATAGAAGTTATTAACGTCAATGATGCCCCATCGCTTACTGGTACTCCTTTACTCGAAGTCGAGCAAAACAATCTATATCACTTCGCACCGACATTAACAGACCCAGACCTTGAAGACAGACACACTTTTTCAATAAAAAATAAACCAACTTGGCTCACCTTTGATGAAGCCTCTGGCGCGCTGACGGGTATGACTGCCGATAAAGATGTAGGTACTTACGAAAACATCATCATCAGTGTCAAAGATAATGTAGCAGATAGCCTGTCAGTGAGCTTGGCACCGTTTAGTATTACAGTTATTAACAGCCCTGACATTCCCTCAGCTGAACCTTTTCAATTTACATTGAATGAAGGCGAAGCACTAAGCATTGGGAAAGTAAACGGTTTGCTTAGTACTGCCACTGATGTAGATTTAGACTCTGGCGATACACTTATTGCAATATTAAGAGACTCTGTAAAGTACGGTACGCTTACTCTCAATGAAAGCGGTGCATTTATCTATGAACATGATGGGTCTGAAACACTCGAAGATACATTTACATATCGTGTTAAAGACAGTACAGATCTTGTATCAACAACTCAAACCGTGACACTGACGATTAACCCTGTTGATGATGCGCCAATAGCTAAAAATGATGAGACGAGCACACAAGAAGATACGCCCGTTACCTTCTCTCTTATTGACAATGATACTGATGCAGAACAAAAGCTTGTCGCGGCTTCTACCATACTTGTGACTGAGCCTAAATTTGGCGCAGTGTCTATCACCAATGGTATTGCCACCTACACGCCAAATGAACACGCTAATGGCCCTGATTCATTTACTTACACAGTGTCTGATTCAACCCCATTAACCTCTGAACCTGCCACGGTCAACATTGCAGTTTCCGCTGTGAACGATGCACCAAAAGCAGTCAACATCTCTAAAGTGACGAATGAAGATACAGACTTAGTCATCTCGATAGACGATATTCGCACCCAAGCAAGCGACATCGAAGACACCAATCCAACAGGTGACATTAAACTTACCTCTGAGCCGATACATGGTGTAGTGACTCTAAGCCAAGCTGATGGCACATTAACTTACATACCTAATCTTAATGTGGTAGCGACCGACACCTTTAAATACACCATTGCCGACAGCAACGGGGAAGTGTCTAACGAAGCGATAATTAGCATCAACATTGGCGCAATTAATGACCGACCAATTGTTGAAAATGATAGTGCACAAACCGATGAAGATACCTCATTGACGTTAGACATATTACATAATGACTCTGATGTTGAAGACCAAGGTTTTAATGGGGCAAACATTACCCTAGAAGACCAAGGCAATGGGGAAGGCGTGTTTGACCTTGCTAGTGTTACCGTTAATGCCGATGGGCAGCTACATATAGCACCCGCTAAAGATGCCGTTGGAGAACTGACCTTTACCTATGTACTAACAGATAGTGAAGCTTTAGCATCGATACCTGCCACAGTGAATGTGACTATTAAGCCAGTTAATGACGCACCAGTGGCTGAAAACAACACTGCAAAAGTTCAAGAAGATGGGTCATTTGAAATTAACATTTTAGGCAATGATACTGACGTAGATGCGAATGATAAGTTAGATATCGACAGTGTCACGCTGGTCGATGTGGCTGAATATGGTACGGTGAGCATATCTGAGGCCGGGACCGCGACCTACACACCCAATGAAAACTTCTCAGGCACTGACAGTTTTACTTATACAGTAAAAGATATCGCTGGCGCCATTTCAAATAAAGCAGAGGTGTTGGTAACCGTTGAAGCGGTGAATGATGCCCCAGTAGCAACACCAAGTGCAACGACAGTGGCCGAAGACGGTCGTATCGACATTACACTAACAGGAACAGACATTGAAAAGTCGGCGCTAACTTACAAAATTAGCACAACACCTAGTAATGGTGTACTCACACCAGTAAGCGGTGTGGTTTGGTCATATACACCAACAGCAAACTTTAATGGCACTGACAGCATTGCATTTATCGCCAATGACGGAGAGTTAGACTCGGAAGCGGCACAAATAGCAATCACAGTCACTGCAGTAAATGATGCACCCAATGCACAAAATGTGTCAGCAACAACAGATGAAGAGACTTCAGTATTTGTGGGGTTAAATGGCAGTGATATTGATGGTGACAACGTCAGCTTTATTATTACCAATCAACCAAGCAATGGCACTGCAACACTGTCTGGTGGACAAGTAAACTACACACCAAATGATGACTTTACTGGTACAGATAGTTTTAGTTATCAAGCAAATGATGGTTCGCTCACATCACAAACGGCTGTTGCAGATATTCAAGTGAATAACGTCAATGATGCGCCAAGTATCGCAGGTACACCTGCGACCACTATACGTCAGGGCAATACTTATACCTTTACACCAAGTGCAACCGATATCGATAGCACGCAGTTCAGCTACACAATAGCCAATAAACCGACATGGGCTAATTTTGATAGCACAACGGGTACTTTATCAGGCACCCCTGCTCGCGATGATGTAGGTATTAGCAACAACATTGTTATCACAGTCAGTGATCAAGAGCTCAGCGCTTCTTTACCAGCCTTTGACATTGAGGTGAGCTTTACCAATACACCGCCACGCGCACAAGCACAAACCATATCGGTACAAGAAGATGGGACCACGAGCTTTATCCCCACGATTAACGATATCGACGGTGATACGTTAAGTGTAGAACTTGTTACTCAACCAAATGCTGGTACTGCGTCTGTGCAAGGCAATACCCTGACATATACGCCTAATGCCAACTACAACGGAGCCGATGCACTTACCTACATCGTTGATGATGGTAGCGAGCAATCTTCTGAAACTCGCATTGCAATTAATGTTGTCTCTGTGAACGATATGCCACAGGCAAACCCTGATACATTCACATTTGACGGCAACGATGCCAATCGCTACGTACTTGATGTGTTAAGTAACGATACTGACCTCGATGAGCAACCACTTACCATTGTTGGTGCGCAAGCATCTATTGGTAGTGTGACGGTTGAAAACAATCAGCTGGTATATCAAGCACCAACCCAAGCTTCTACCACGGTGACGATTAACTATGTAATTGCAGATCCTGAGCAAGCACGCAGTGCATCAAGCGCCACGTTAAGTATTATCTCACTGCAAACAGGCCTGCCAGAAATCACCGCACCAGCTGATACTTCAGTGAATGCAACAGGCTTATTCACAAAAGTTGAACTCGGCGTAGCTACCGCGACCGACAGTCAAGGCAATACGCTTGCTGTATCACTGGTCGACAACACCCGTATATTTGCGCCAGGCAACCACCTTGTTTATTGGCAAACCCAAGACAGCCAAGAACGCATAGCTATGGCATCGCATACGGTAACGGTGAACCCGCTAGTATCGATAGATCAAGGCTTTACTGTCAGTGAAGGCAGTAGTAACACCGTCACTGTTCAGCTAAATGGTGATGCCCCTAGCTACCCGGTAACCATACCGTATACAGTATCTGGCTCTGCGACTGCCGCAGACCACACTTTAGAAAGTGGCGAGGTCATTATTACCTCAGGCCGTTCTGGCTCAATCACATTCGAGGTGATCCAAGACGCTCAGCAAGAAACAGGCGAGGCAATCATTATTACACTTGGTAATGAAGTGAATGCTGATACATCAAGCAATATCGCTACAATATCTATAGAAGAAGGCAATATCGCCCCGCAGATCTCCACCACAATCACCCAACAAGGTGAAAACCGTACGCTTGTCGCTGCTGACCAAGGTGAGGTTACACTCTTAGCGACTGTGTCGGATGCGAACAGTAATGATCAATTACAAGTGTCATGGACAAGTGCAGATCCTCGTATAAGCAATACCAGTGCAACAGATACAGCGTTTACCTTCTCGCCAGCTCAGTTACCTGCGGGTATTTATAGTATTACTGCTAGCGTGACCGATAATGCAACTCCAGCACTTAGTGCGTCTCAAGAAGTCTATATTGAGGTTATTGCACAACTGGCAGCATTAACATCACAAGACAGCGATGGTGATTTGATCCCCGACAATGAAGAAGGCTATGCCGACTCAGATGGTGACGGGATCCCTGACTATCAAGATGCAATCTCACAACCTAACGTATTACAAGGTAGTGCAGGTAATTCGACGGGTCACTTGATTGAAGCTCAAGCAGGTACATCGTTACGTAAAGGCACGTCTGTGGCACAAAATAGTTCAGGTGGTGCGCAATTGCTAAGCTCTGAATTACCAAGTGATGATACAGCGCAAAACGTGGGTGGCCTTTATGACTTCATTGCCTCAGGGTTAATGAATGCTGGAGATACCTTTACTATCGTATTGCCTCAGTATGAGCAGGTGCCTTTAAATGCTGTTTATCGTAAGTACAAAAATGGCGAATGGGTTAACTTCTCACTAGGTGGCGGCAACAAAGTAATGTCAGCGCAGGGTGAGTCAGGTTATTGTCCAGCAGCAAATAGCAGTCAATGGCGTGACGGACTTAATGCAGGAGACTGGTGTATTAAGCTACAAATCGTTGATGGTGGCCCTAACGATGATGATGGTATTGCTAACAAAACAGTTGTAGATCCAAGTGGTATGGCTATTGTGTTAAACGGAAATACGTTACCTGTAACGATAGACGACACCTTCACAGTTAAAGCGGGTAATCGTATGCAACTTAATGTATTACACAATGACACAGATGCTGACGGAGATACTCTGTCTGTTGTGAACGCAACATCTGACATCGGTACCATAGAACTTGAGGGTGGCCTTGTTTACTTCACAGCTCCAGAGAATTTATCTGGCACTGCACAGGTAACTTATATGATTGCCGATACACAAGGTGGGTCAGCAAGTGGTCATGCTGCTATAACCATTACGACCAACACAGCGCCACAAACGGTAAATGATGCAGCAGCTGCACTCGATACGCAAACACTCGACATTGACGTGCTCTCTAATGATCAAGATAGTGATGGTGATGTGCTAACCATCATCGAAGCAACTGTTGATGAAGGTAGTGTAAGCATTACGGATAACAGCACCTTACGCTATACACCAGATGTTGGTTTCTCTGGTATTGCCACAATTCAATACACAATCTCTGACAGTGATGGCGCAAGTGATGTGGGTCAAGTTGCAGTAACCGTTACGCTAGATAGTGCTACGACTGTGACGCCAACACCAACCCCGACACCAGATAAAAAATCATCAGGTACCTTTGGCTTATTAATGTTATTGCTTATTTTAGGAGGCGTTATTAGACGCTACAAATATAAAGTTTAAACATTAAATAAAGCATGACAAAAACGTCACCTAAAAAGCCAGCAACTTGCTGGCTTTTTTATACTTTAAGATACGCTATCGATACAAGTAATGTATTTGCTCTTAAATTATTAAGCCACAATACTCCATTAAATCCAGCATAATGTATCGTCACAAGAAACACTCACAACTATATGCTCAAATAAAACCGGATCTAGGGTGTATATGAAGTTATAACTTGTAAAGTTATATAAAGATTACGAAATAGTATGCTGCGGTATTTAAAGAGCAATAGGCCCAGACTAGCTGATTACTTGGCTGAAAAAAGTGATCTAAAATAAACACGGTAGCTCAGCTACAAGTCAAAGCCATAAAACTGGCAATGACTCACAGCTTTGAGGCAGGACTTATTGCTTTAATTTGGCTTTTGCTTCTTCTACTTTTGAAAAGTCTAAGCCTAGCTCTTCAACAGCTTCTTTAATCAGTGCAGGGTTTTGCATGACTAGGCCCATAAGTTGTTGCAGTTTGTCTTGTGGGATCCCTAGCTGTGACACCACGCCCATTGCCATTAAAGGGTTTTCTGTTAACGTTTGGAATAGCTCGCTTATCTGAGCGTCGCTGATATTGTGTTCTTTTAAAATCGCAAGAATTGGGTTCATTAAACTACCTTTTAGAAAGTCAGGGGATAAAGCAAAGCTTATCACTATTTTTGCAAGTCCCGAAGTCACTCGCTGTACCGTAAGCTATAAATAGTGATAAATACCGCTAATTCAAGAGCAAATACACAAAGAGTTACTTTTGTGGCATCAAAGCCACAGCCAAGCCTGATGAAACAAAGGTTAACCCAGCGCCAATATTCAGCTTATCGACAAAACGGGGCTTTGTGTGTAACCATTGGCTTAACCGAGAAGCAAAAACCCCCATAAGCGTAAAGCCAAGTGCAGTCAAAAAAGCAAACCATACGCCGTACCCAACCATTTGTGCGGTGACAGAGCCTAACTCAGGGTTAACAAACTGTGGAATAAATGCCAAAACAAATAACCCTGGTTTCGGGTTAAGCGCCGCGGATAAAAACCCAGTTAAAAATATAGCGCGTAATGGTTGGCGAGCAACAGGATTAAGCGTGAACAACCCTTTACTGCGAAGCACCTTTACCCCAAGCCAGATCAAATACGCAGCACCGATTGTTTTAACGATGTAAAATGCAAGCGTTGAAGTTTGCAATAAAACCGTTAACCCGAGCGTCGCTGCCAATACATGAAACAAAATACCAGTCCCCGATGCAGAACCTGACACCAAGGCAGCACGCTTCCCTTGGCTCAGCCCTCTGCCAATAGCCAGTAAATTATCAGGCCCTGGAGAGCAAACAAGTACCATACAAGCCACTGTGAATGCTAAAAACACCTCGAATGGAAACATAATACACCTTTATTTAAGTATCGTATTTACATCGCTTAACGCTGATTTTATATCATTCAAATCATGAATATTGGTTTTAGTCTTTGCTAACTCTTGCAATGCCATTTGGTGCGCATACGATAATGCTTGACTCGCGGGGATGGTATGATGAGGCTTAACACCTACGCCTTCCCAATTAGTCTCAGTAATGGGGTTGATGGCCATAGATACCGGCATAGAAACACGTACATTATTAGTAAGATTTACAAAACGCCAGGGGTTCGCTCCCCCTTTGGTTTTTTCGCCTATGACAGTTGCTCTGTGTAAATGTTTAAAGTTATATGTGAACTCTTCAGCCGCAGAGAACGTGGCGTTACTGGTTAATACATAAATCGGTAATGTAGCACGTTTTTTACCAGCGATTGGCACCGTCCAGTACTCGCTCGTTTTGCCCGTATCGCGCGAGTAAAAACTATTTAAATGAGTGCGCTTATCTAAAAAGTAACTACTAATAAGCTGAACCATCGCCGCATCACCGCCACCGTTTTCTCGTAAGTCAATGATCAAACTATCAACACCGTCTAACAGTGTCATAAGCGCTTGTACTTTTTGTTTACTCTGCTCTGTCACATTAGAAAAACCCCAAAAAGCTAATACCCCCACATTGCCAGGCAATATCTCAACGTGATTGAATCCAAAGTTTTTACGTTCCAATTGCGCAAACCAAGACTCATTAGGTTTTGCTACGCCGCCTTTTTTACGCGGCTGTGATGTAATCTTCGATACACTTAAGTGCTTATCAAATTCAGTCAGCGTTTCATTTAATATGGGTAATAGCGCCGAAACATCTTTCGCCTGTGTGAACGCCTGTGAGTTTTCAAATTGAGACAAACCGTCAATAATTTTAGGGATGCTATTTTGCATGACATATAATTGGGTGATCTGTTGCTTTAACGTGTGGAGTAGTTGTCGTTTTTCGGCTTCGCTTGCGCTCGCGTGTGTTGCTAAAAAAGATGATAATAAAACAAGTGATAGTAGCGTCGTTTTCATTCAATTCTCTATATAGTAATCCTTAACTTTATGAATAGACTTTATATATGTCGGCAAGTTCCCGTTATGTGTTCAATAAATTATCTGTTTGAACACATTTTAAAAAGGGCCTAACCTAAATGCTCATCCGTATTACGCATGCTCATGTAACTTATATTCAAGGTTATTACGGACCGCAGGCCACTCACTGGCAATGATTGAGTACACCGCAGTATCTCGCAAGGAGCCATCTTTCATAATTTGATGTGAACGTAATATACCATCTAATTTTGCCCCTAAACGTTCTATCGCAGTTCTTGAGGTATGATTAAAAAAGTGTGTTTTAAATTCCACAGCAATGGCTGAATGGTGTTCGAACACGTTCTGTAGCAGTAATAATTTAGACTCTGTATTTATGGGGCTACGGCGCACTGAGTTTGCATACCAAGTATAGCCAATAGCGGCACGTTTATTGGTTCCATCTACATTATAATAACGAGTGGTTCCAACTACCGTATTGGTCCGCTTATCAATCACCGCATAAGCGACCTCTCCCAGATGAGCTTGCTCAATCGCGTGCTCCACATAAGTCACGATCTCATCAGGTGCTGGCACATTAGCATACCAAAGGCGCCAATACTTTCCATCAGTGACGGCAACCTGTAATGCACTAATATGTTGCATTCCGAGCGGCTCTAATTTTACATACTTACCATCCAATGCTTGGTTTTCTATCCACATAATCTATACTCTATTCAGAAGTTTATCTAAAATTACACTGTATATTATCAAATTTTTTAAAGTCGCTTTAAGATATGTTTAATAAAAATATAGTTGTGATGTTTATTAACTAATGCACAATAGAATAAAGTCGAGTTTTATTGGGAGTATTTAGCGTTGTTCATGCCATCGTTGTATTTTATAGCTGTTTTGACCACCGCTGCCGCATTCCCAGATGCTGATGCACTCAATAAAAATGCTAAAGCTGACCCACATTATCTATTTGAACAATTTCAAAAGTATAAACACTTACCCGTCACCGTTGGTGCGTTCGAGCTACACACCAACATTTTTAGTACCTCAGTCAAAATAAACCACCCGAAAACAGCTATATCTTCTGGGCTATTTCTCAGTGATCAACGCTGGGCAAAATTATCTCGTAATAGAGAAGCCAAAATATTGAATGGCTTAGGTATTTTATATAGGAAGAATCATGCATACCACGAAGCAATTACAGCATATAAATGTGCAATCAACTATGTAAATGATAACCACAAAGAACATACACGGCTGTTGTTAAATATGTATTCGTCGCAGCGCAAACTCGGGTTATATGATGACGCTGCGGACTCACTTGAACAAGCACAGCGTATTGCCACCAGCGAGAAAGACAAACGCCGGATACAGCAAAAAAAAGCAACACTCAATTTAGAAACAGGAAAACACGAACTCGCGCAACGTCAATTTATCAAATTGTTTAGAGACGATAGCTTAAAAGGCACTTCTGAAAACTCAGTAAAGTCGGGGCTAAACTTATTAGACAGCCTCGTTTTACAAGGAAAATATAAGCAGTTTTGGCGTTATCACAACTCTGTGAAACAAAGCATCTTCGACCTAAAAGTCGAGAATTTTCATTACCTGTATCATTACTTAATAATGGAAGCCGTGGTAAAAGCAAAAATGCTACCCAGCCAAGTTCAATTTGTGAGAGTGGCTTATGCATTAGAACGAAGTTCATTTTTATACACATATGGCCTTGAAGACTCATTAAGAAAGTATTTAGAAATTATTGATGTACCTTGGGTAACACGTCATGTAAGCCCATTTATGGATCAAAATATACGTCCAAACCAAACTAAAGTTGTGCCGAGTTTACTCTTGGATCAGTTGTGTCAAAGCGAGGGCGAATAATCTTTTATCGGTAAAAAGCGACTTCGCTCTATGATGCTTGCAGCAAATGTTTGAGCAACCCCACATTACACAGTTAACGGTTTTATTTATCAATTAGTAAGACCTTATGAAAAATCGGCCATCTCATATGCCTCAATTATACAATTAGATTGCTAACCAAATTTGCTCGTAGTCTACTCTGCTTGAGTGACCGATATTTAGTATCATATCTCGATCACTCAAAACCTTGCTAAGTCTTTAAAAGTTCTCGTACCTTGCTGAACTTTTACCAAACTCAAATATGTTAATTTTACCGCACTGTGCAAAGTGATTATTACTCGGGTAAGGCGTTTGTGCTTGGTTAATGTCACCTTCCCATCCTTGGCCATTTTTGATGAATGCTTTTACCTCAAACCAGCCATTTACAGCTTGCTCACAGTCAAGTTGTACATCTAACATCCAGTAATGCGCGCCAAAAGTATTTAAAGGACTAACGCCAAAGCCATCTTTGGCGACTGTACGCTCAGCACCCCAACTACGTGGCCAGTCATTTGTCGTCCAATCAAGAGGAGTCCCCTGTGCACCGGCCCCTTGCTCTACCTCAGCACCGCTCCAATCTAAGTAGCTGTCCCCTGCTTTCCAGCTTTTCGTCGTGGGATTATTAAGGTTATTGTGTGTCATACTCAGCGCGCAAGCAAACGGGTCGACGTCACAGTCTCTGCCCAACTCACGCGCATAATTATGATCAATTCCCCCTCGAATAAACATATCTTGCCCTGATGAGGTGTTTGCTTGAATGAATATGACAGTTCGCTGCTTAGTAGCAGGTGCCTGATCCTGTTCTAATTTAGTCTGGCGATGAACAGCCAATGCACTCATAGGCTCCACTGTGATCTCAGCTAAACCATTCTCACCTATTCGCAATTGCTCACCCGTACAATGAGACTTATCATCACTGAGTTTGCCCGTTAACGTATCGCAATAAACACCTGGCTCAAGGCCTGTTTGCAAAGCTGCTCGTAACGTATCGCTTTCTCGATTAATCACGACAAAGCCTTCACTCCCGCGAGAAAAAGCAATTTGGTTAGCACCATTATCCCACCAATTATTCACCCGCCAAGCACCCACGGTGTTATTCCTAAACGCCACAGCTCCTGCAATATAGGGGTTTCGATGCTCGCACTGCCACTGCTGCGCCGTGCAATTTAGTTGCCCATTATGATGAACTGGGACATTAGGTGCCCCCGCATCAGTATCACCATTAAACTCAAAACTCGACATCACTTTCGGATAGCCATATGGAAAAGCAAGCATAAACACATTGGCTAAATCATACAGTCGACCATCGGCATATGTTACAACATTACCCGCGCCTCCATGCCCTCTTTGATTGTCGTGGTTATCGATAAATACCACCGCTTTATCGCTTGGCATCAGGCCCCATGGCTCCCCAAAATTACTTAGCCATGCCAACTTACCATTTTTGAACGTCTCTCCAAGCTTAGTGGTATATTTGAACTCCGTGACCAAACCATTATTAAAGTATTCACTCGCGCCGACAGCCTCAAAACCTTGGTCAATAACTTCTTGAAATACCAGAGGAGTACCTGCTACATTCGCTAAGATAGAGGCAATATCAGATGCCGGCATATGCTTACTCGCATCTAACCTAAACCCAGCAACCCCCACATCAACTAAATGACTTAAATACCCTGACAATTGAGATTGTACATATGTTGAGTCCGTATCAAGGTCGGCTAAGCCCACTAACTCACAATGCTGTACGCGCCATGCATTATTGCCGTAGTCTGAACCGTTAATTGCACAGGTGCTATGAAAATCTTGCTCACTGTACATGGGGAAATTCTTGTAAGAAAACGTTGATCCTGCAACGCCCTGCCCGCTTCCTGCTGCCATGTGATTGATCACCGCATCAACATAAATATCAACACCTGCCTGTTTACAACGCTGTACCATGTCTTTGAATTGTTGAGCATTACCTCCTCTGCTTTGTAATTGATAACTGACAGGTTGATAGCGCGTCCACCACGTATCGCCCACAATATGTTCATTAGGCGGTGAGACCTGTACTGCAGCATACCCATTGGGCCCTAAGAATGTCTCACACTCATGGGCGATGTCAGGCCAAGACCACTCAAATAAGTGCACAAATGTTGTCGGTTGGGCAGCGACAGTGCCCGAAAGATTCATTAGTGTTGCACCACTAACAAGTAAACACTTTGCCGCGCTTGATCGAATATTACGAGATAATCGTGTTGTGAATAATGTTGTCATAATTGGCTCTTTTGTTGTCGAAAGTTTATTTACAAACCGATAACAATGTAGAGCATGATTTATTTATATCCTATTGAATACGTATGCAATAGGATATGTGCACTATTTTGATTTATTAATTTCTTCCTGTAACTGAGTTAACGAGTCGAGTATCGGCAACAACTTATAACCCAGTTCGGTAATGATGTATTCAACACGAGGCGGGATCTCGGGATAACTCATTTTTTTTAACAGGCCAAACTCAATATTACGCTTGAGGCACTGATTTAATACTTTGGTAGATAACCCTTCTGTAGCCCGGACCATTTCTCCCGGGCGATTAATCCCTTGTACCAATAATTGATAGACCGTCAAAGACCATTTACAGCCCACAATGGTCTCAACCATTCGTGCTGATTGCGCGGGTCCAATAATTCGTTCAATTTTTTTATCTTTATTTATCATAAATATATACCAGTAGGTACCTACCTAACCAAATTGTGCTTACTTTTTATAACTCGCTCTAAACCGTATTCTAGCGTTGAAACAGCGCGGTTGTCGCGTTTAATTAATCAGGAGTTATTATGTTACTTTCTCATTCAGGATACGCTATGGTCGTTGGTGGAAGCAGTGGTATTGGCCTTGCTACTGCTAAGCAACTCATTGAATATAACGTACCCGTCGTCATAATTGGTAAAGACCCCGTAAAACTAAAGAATGCCATTGCCCAGTTAGACTCCTCATTGGTGCAAGGAATACAGGCTGACCTTTACAAAGACACTGACAGGCAACGCATCGAAAATTATATAACTTCAAAAACAGAGGCTATATCGTATCTGGTGAACGCCGCTGGCTATTTTAGCCCGAAGCCTTTTACAGAGCATTCTTTTGACGATTATGAACAATACATGGCACTCAATAAAAGTCTATTTTTCATAACGCAAGCAGCAGTCAAACGCATGAAACAAGTTCAACAAGGAGTAATCGTTAACATCGGATCAATGTGGGCCCATCAAGCGATTAAAGCCACCCCATCTTCTGCCTACTCAATGGCAAAAGCGGGGTTGCATGCTTTAACACAACATCTGGCTATGGAACTCGCCGAACATAACATTCGCGTGAATGCGGTCGCACCTGCGGTTGTTAATACACCAATCTATAATCACTTTATTGAGCCAGCAGAAGTAGCCGATGCACTGGCAAGCTTTGACCAATTACACCCATTGGGCCGTATTGGTACACCAAACGATGTTGCACACAGTATTATTTACTTACTCAGTGAACAAAGCAGCTGGGTAACAGGCACCATACTCAATGTGGATGGTGGTGTAATGGCTGGCAGAAATTAGGTAACACCATGACTTCAACAATACAAAAATTAAATGTCGATTTTGCACAGCGTGTACAAATTGATACACCGGCTCAGCCTTGGTTGCCTAGCCCACTCAATGGTGTTGAGCGTAAACCACTAGCAAGGGAAGGTGCAGAGTCAGGCCATGCAACCAGCATTGTTCGATACGCACCCGGGGCGTCTTTCTCAGAGCACACACATCCTCTAGGGGAAGAAATACTGGTACTGGAAGGCACTTTCTCTGACGAACAGGGTGACTACCCTGCAGGCAGTTATATTCGAAATCCGCCAGGTAGTAAACATGCCCCTTTTAGCGATACTGGCTGTACACTTTTTGTTAAGCTCAATCAATTCTCAAGTTCAGACTCGCAGGCTGTGCGCATTAACACCCACAGCGCAAAGTGGTTAGCAGGGCAAGGGGGTCTGCACGTTATGCCACTGCATTCTTTTGGCACGGAGCACACGGCGTTAGTTAAGTGGCCAAAAGGAGAAACTTTCGTGCCACATCGCCATTATGGTGGTGAAGAAATTTTGGTATTAAGTGGTGTATTTAAAGATGAATATGGTCACTATCCACAAGGCACATGGTTGCGCAGCCCGCACTTAAGTACACATCACCCTTTTGTCGATGACAACACCATAATTTTGGTTAAAACGGGTCATTTACCTGAATAGTACTGACTTGAATAGTACTGACTTGAATAGTACTTACCTGAGTAGTACTACTTAGGTCATACACTTATTCTAGTGCCCTTGCCTCTAGGCATGTTACGTTCCATTTTCTAGTAATTAGGGGCTATACAAATACACGTCTTGAACACCAGCACTGCGCTATAACGTTAGCGCAGTGAAAAGGTTCATTGAGCAAGTAAGCTTAGATAACTCTAAACTGGCTACTTTGTTGTTCAACTGTTCATAACTAAGGTCAACTGCCAGCCACCATGATCCCTATCTGCCTATTATCTATGTATTTATGTATTTATGTAGTAAGAAATAATAGAGTTATATCTTATTGTAGCCTCGTGCAACACATCAAAAAAAGTTACTATATAACCTCAGTTTTGGATAAGGGTTTTGGAATAGAAAATGTTTTGAAAACAAACTTAACTACAATCCAATGATGATATTTTGTTCAATATCAAGGCGCTTTCATTTGTAATAGCGAGCTATTACAAATGAAAGCAACGCCGAGAGTGAGAAAAATAGCTTTATTGGACAAATTCGCTTATCCAGAGCTGAGGTTACATAGCTAAGATCGCACACTGTACCCTGCCATCTATTATTTAATCTCCATCCATGATCATTTTGCTAATCTGATTAGTACTGATCAAAATAAAAATAACGGCCTTTAATACATAAATCATGACTATAAATCCAAATTTACCACTCGTTTATCATCCAAACTACTCATTTAGTTTCGACCCAAAACATCGTTTTGTTATGAGTAAATTTGCCAACTTATATCACTATGTACAACAACAGGGTCTGATCACCAATAACCTATATCAGCCTGAGCTCGGTGCGCCTAGCCACTTAGAATTAGTACACTGTGAATCCTACCTATGGGATCTTTGGCACAATCAGCTGTCTGATAAAGTAATGCGTAGAATTGGCTTACCTTGGTCAGAAGCGCTCATGGCAAGAACTTTCACCGCACCGCTTGGTACTTTAAAAACAGCAGAACTGGCATTAGAGCATGGCATAGCATGCCATTTAGCAGGCGGTACACATCACGCACATTATGATTTTGGCTCAGGCTTTTGCATGGTGAATGATCTCGCTTTTACTGCAACCACGCTCGTTAAAAATAAGAAAGTAAATAACGTGCTAATCTTCGATTTAGATGTACATCAAGGCGATGGCACAGCGGCAATGTTAAAGCATGATCCCTACGTTTTCACCTGTTCTGTGCACTGTGAGAAGAACTTTCCTTTTCGTAAACACGACAGTGATTTAGATATTGGGCTGGCAAATAATTTATCCGACACCCGATATTTAGACATCGTAAAAAATACCTTAGAGGGGCTAATTTCAGATCTTAACCCAGACCTAGTACTCTATGATGCTGGCGTAGATGTATGGGAGCACGATGGACTCGGTAAACTTGATATTACTTGGCAAGGTCTGGAAAAGCGCGATGCTTTAGTACTTAGTACCTGCCAAAATGCAGGGATCCCCGTTGCAACCGTAATTGGTGGTGGTTATGACAGAGACCATAAAAGGCTAGCTCAAAGGCATGCGATTGTGGTTGAACAAGCAGCTCTTCTGTAAAGTAGACTCTATAACGGCTAACAGTAACAGCCCTCTACTGATGCACAACTAAGGCCCTACGTAACGTAAATTATGTCGTTTTAAAGCAGCTCGTACTTTTTCAACTAAGTCCCTATCCGTATTGTGACTAAAAGCGACACACGCTTTGTTATTATTGGTATTAGTGACCTCTAGTGCAATTTCAATTTTATTAAATGGCACATCAAGTGCTTTTAAGCTCTCAAAAGCGGTGTACTCTGTGGTCATTATCAAGTCTGTGTAACCTGCTAAAAGCTTCCTTGGACTCGAACTAGGATCTGCGGTGATATCTATATTAGTGCCATTTTCAAAGCCATTTTTTATTAAAAATTCATTTGATACACTGCCTCGTACCACTGACACCAAGTATTGTTTAGCATCATCTAAGGACGTTAAACTAATGTCTTTTCTAGTTTTTAATTTAAATAAGTATTCTTTGACGGGCTGTAATAACGGACAGGCCCATTGAAATAGTTTTTCGCGTTCAGGTGTGCGGTATATTGAATAAATCATGGTGTTACGATCCGTTTGTGCTAACTTCATGGATCTTGCCCACGGGTAGCTTTGAATATCGTAGCTTATACCTGCGTCTGCTAATACTTCACGGATTTTTTTTGTTGCCCGACCATCAATTTCACCATCATTATTAGTAAAATTATAAGGCACCCACTCCTCTGTCACCACTTGTAATTGCGGTTCATCAGCATGCGTAAAAAAACAACAAAGCCCAATAAGTAATGTTACTCGCATTAGTCCTACACCTGTACTCGCACATTATGAATTATGAGCTGTAATACACGTTAAAGCAAAATCAAAAGACAGTTTTACAATATCCTTTACATTTTACCTCTATCTGTAGCACCATGCATTCATTCAGTTTTTCGGGTATTTGCAATTATGAAACACATACTATTTCTTGTTACACTTTTATTATTTAATTATAGTGCGTTAGCGCAACAAACTACAGATTCAAATACCACTGATGTATACACTGTTGAACATGTTAAAAGCCCACTTTACCAACCCCTCATTGAGCGCTATATACTTGATGAGTTAAAAGCTGTTCGTCAAGACCAACAACAGCTACGTGAAGATGTGACTAAACAAGTAACCCATACCCAGCTCGACGCAGCTGACCGTGCACTGACTTATACTACTGATACTGTTAATAATATTTTATTTATTATCACTGCAACAGCCTCCATCTTAATGCTGGTAGGATGGAACTCTCTAAGGGATATAAAAAGTAAGGTAGAAGACATAGTTAATCGTCGTGTGGGAGATATTACCGATGAATACGAACAACGTTTGCAAGTACTTGAATCTAAATTAAAAGAACGTTCAGAAGAAATATTAAATAACCATAAAAAAATCACTATAACCAATGAGGTCCATTCATTATGGATGCGGGCAAATCTTGAAAGTGATATGAACTCTAAAATAGAGATATATGATGAAATACTCAAACGTAAACCAGATGAAGTAGAGGCTATCGCCTATAAAGCGGATGCACTCTTGGAACTTGGTCAAACTGGCATTGCAATTCAGCTGTGTAATCAAGCCATCGAGTTAGACAATGATTATGGCTATGCATTTTGGCAAAGAGCTTGTGCATTCGCCATGCTGCATCAGCATACTGATGCATTAGCTGACATCCGTATGGCACTTGAGTACGCACCGCACCTGAAGAACGAATTATTAAATGAAGCGGCATTTACGAGCTTGCACGATAACGAAGGTTTTAAAGATTTAAGTACATAGCCATTCTATGCACGTGCATTTCTCAGCTAGTAAGCGGTTATTACTTTTGGTAGCAGTAGTCTATCACTGGTAAGCTCTAATCAAACTTTACGCATGCATATTTAAAGTCGGTTTAAATATGCATCGATAGCATGTGAAAGCAACTCGTCGATCTGTTCTTCAAAATCACTCTTTTCTTTATCAAACTTGTCTAAAAAGGCGATAACCTGTGTATCTGAAAGGTTTTTATTACCAACAGTATACTCTCTTTCTGGTAAAGCTTTATCGTATCGTGGCACAAAACCAAACTGAGCATAAACAGGCGCTTTTATTTTCTTTTGAGCAAATTCACAAAAGCCCTCAACAAAATCAATACCGGTTGGCCCTAAGCATCCAGGTTCAACCCGATACAACAAGTGTAATCTCTTATCTTGACTCATAAAAATGTGCCTAATCTTTAAAAGGTTATCTGAAAAATACGACTTTACGTATTTTTCCATCCTCAATCTGGTAACTTGTTACAAACTCAGAATATTTATCAACGGTATTTTTATCCTTAAAGCACACCTGCGATGACTCATGATCAATAACAATATTCCCATGTGTAATGCGCTTTAATGACGTTGATTTTAAACACTTTGTTTTCTTAAACATTAGTCCATAGCGTTCAATCAACTTCTTTTTTCCAGTAAACATCAACGTCTGTGGATACATATAAAACTCGACATCCTCAGCGTATAATGCAAGAAATGCTTCAATATCTCTTTTATTGTAGGCCAAGATCAATTCATCAACAACTTGCGAAGCCAGTCGTTCTTGTTCTGTCGTCACCACATCGGTTGGGTTAACGGCATTTTCTAACGCGGGGTTTGCACTGCATAAAAAAGACGTAAAAATAACAGCAACGAAAATAATATATTTCATGATAACCAAGTAGGGTACAAATTCACGTTAACATAACAGACATATAGTTAATTTTAAAGCTCACCAGTACTGTTCGACGGTTATATGGCCAGATCCCACTCTTCTATGTCGAGTAAAGCCTTGTGCCAATAAAAGCTGCGTTGTGTCTTTAACCATTTCGGGGTTACCGCAAATCATAAAGTGACTATTGTCGGGGAATTGGGTCATTTTACAATGTGCTTGTAAGCTGCCTGAATCAATTAACTCTGTAACACGGCCTCGTAATCCATGTTCGGGGTCTTCTCTTGTTACGAGCGGTATATAAGTAAACTGCTTGAAAAGCGCGGCCGTGGCATGAATACTATCCTGATACGTTAAATCTGTATTATATCTCACTCCATGGACTAAAATAACACGCTCGAACTGCCCCCAAATCTTACCTTCCGCTAAAATAGACAAAAAGGGCCCAATGGCAGTCCCAGTGCTGAACATCCACAATACATCCGCTTTAGGCACCTCATTTAACGTAAAAAAACCATGAGCATCAGCTTCCACATCAACGCTATCCCCTATATCTAAGGTTGCTAAGTGCGACGATAACCGCCCGTCAGGCACTTCTATTAAGTAAAATTCAAGCAAAGGGTCTTGCGGTGCATTAACAAATGAGTAAGCCCTCGCCACCCGCTTTCCATCAATGTTCAGCGCCAGTTTGGTAAATTGGCCTGCTATAAACGGCTTTACATCCGCCGCTACTTTTATACTAAACAGGCTAGGTGTCCACCAGTTAAACTCTACAATTTTACCCGTAACCCACTGTGCCATAATGCTACTCGCATCTTTATTGTGATACTTTTAACCATGGCAGAAATGCGAATAAAGTCAAAGCTGTTCACACCAAGGTTTGCCAAGCTTTTCAGGCAATTTGTAAGCGCTAAATTTCACTGTTTTATTCTCTGGATATAAATCCTCGGCCTCTATATGCTTTAACTGGGCGACCATAGAATCACCAAAGCCTAGCTCTACAAATGTCACAACATGTTCCTTAAGCCATTGTTGATGCACCGCATTAAGGCTCCCTGCCTTATAGGAATAAGCCATAATATCTAACCATTCTAAATAAGCTAATAACTGGGGGTAATATTCACGCGCTTTGCTATCAAGACCTTGTCGATACTGCTCAAATATTTTTAGTTCATTTGCAGCCAATGCCACACTTAATATATTGCCTGTTACGCCAACTTCTGCACTACGATTATCTAAGTTCAAATATAGCTTGTGAGCACGCTCAAAACTTACGAGCGCTTCTTTAAAGTACCCAATCGACTGCTTTATGTTACCGCGTACAACCCAGTACCCTGCTTTGACGCGCTCTGATAACTTATCAATATCCACACTTTCAAGTAGTTGAAAAGCCAACGCAGGCTGATCTAATAAGCGAAAAACAATCGCCTGATTGACTTTCAACTGTGCGAGTTCAATATTGTTCGTCGCAGATGAGAAAGCACACTGATAATGTTTTTTTGCCTGTTCAAGTTGCCCATTTACTCGATAAGCAACCCCCACCTTAGACAATATTTGTAATCTTTCTTGATCAAAATAAACTCTGAGTTTTTCGGAAAAAATTTCATCAAGTATATTTAAAAACACAGGCCACTCTTTAGCCCTAGCTGCGGCAGAGAGCGCATGATAGTGCAACATCGCAACTTGCTTTGTATTATAGCTGTGGTAACGCTTAACTAAGATAGGGTATTCAATCAAAGCTTTCTTTGGATTATTAACTGACAACCCTTTGAAATCACTTAACTCAGCAATTGATATAGGCAACATTAACCAAGAAGATAACACCAAAAAAGAAACCGACATGCCTACCACTCTGAATTTTTAGTGATAAGACAATAATAGACACGAATGAACAGAAAATGAATAAAACAACGACACGTGATAGTAAAAGAGCAAAATAAGTAACACACGAAACATTAGAATGTAGTGCTGTATGCATAAAAGCATTAAGTGTATTTTAGGTATTTACCCCAATCCTCAACTTAAAATTTAGCGTACAAATAACGACTTCTCTTAATCATTATTTATATTAGTAATTGCTACTAACCTTAAGAAAGTATCCCAATTTTCAGTATACTCTATACATTTAAAGTAAAAAAAAACCGCACTAGGTGCGGTTTTTTGGGTGTGATTCGCTTTGTTTTAGGCGTGTCTCCAAAACTCTGCGATTACGTTACCAAGGAACTGGTTTGTTTACCGAATCATTTCAGTAAACATAAATTTTTAAATTGATTCTAATGCAATTTTTACCATTTCATTAAAGGTGCTTTGACGTTCTTCAGCAGGCGTCGCTTCACCTGTAATAACATGGTCACTAACGGTAAACAAAGCCATAGCTTTAGCACCGTATTCAGCGGCTACGCCATACATACCAGCAGTTTCCATATCGACTGCCATAATGCCAAGCTTATCTAGCTCTTTATAAAACGTATCATCCGCTTGATAAAACGTATCCGTCGTAAATACGTTACCTACTTTTGCTTCAATACCAAGTTTACGCGCAGAATTGATGCCATTTTCAAGTAACCCAAAATCAGCTATTGCTGCAAAATCATAGCCACGTACACGTGCACGATTTACATTCGAATCTGTGCTTGCACCTTGTGCAAATATGACATCACGTATTTTGATATCTTGGCTAATTCCACCACAAGTACCGATACGAATAAGGTTCTTAACGCCATAGCTCACAATAAGTTCACGAGCATAAATAGACATCGATGGGATCCCCATACCAGAGCCCATGATGCTCACAGGTTTACCATTATATGTCCCTGTAAAACCAAACATGTTACGTACACCAGTTACCTGGCGTGCATCTTCTAAAAAATGCTCTGCAATATATTTAGCGCGTAGTGGATCACCAGGCATTAATACCGTTTCAGCAAAATCACCACTGTTTGCGTTAATATGAGGAGTGCTCATCACCTATTTCCTTCTTTATGCTTTGTTAAGTGAAGTAATAAACCCTTCACCATACTCAAGCGCAGATAAATTAAACCACTGGGCAAGGGTTTGACCTATGTCTGCAAAACTTTGTCTTTCTCCCAAGGGAGTATTTTTCATACCCGGTGTATATGCCAATACAGGCACGTACTCTCGGGTATGATCGGTACCGGGTGCTGTCGGGTCACAACCATGATCCGCAGTTATGATAAGCAGATCATCAACACCGAGTTTACCTAGTATAGTTGGCAAATAGTCATCAAACTGCTTAAGTGCCTCAGCATAACCAACGGGCTTACGTCTATGACCAAATTTCTCATCGAAATCGACCAAATTAGTAAAGATCAAACTATGATCAGGTGCTTCATCCATCACCTCTGATGTTTTATCTAGTAAATTCATCAGCCCAGGTGCTTTATGCTTTTGTGTAATACCTTGATGAGCATAAATATCCGCTATTTTGCCAATACTTATAACTTCACCACCATCAGCAGCTAACTTATCCAATAATGTTGGTGCTGGTGGTAACACAGAATAATCCCTACGATTACCTGTACGAATAAAGTCGGCACTCGAAGTGCCTATAAACGGCCGCGCAATCACTCGTCCTATATTCATTTCATCAAGCAGTGCCCGTGCGATGTCACATACTTGATAAAGTTTGTCAAGGCCAAATGACTGCTCATGAGCAGCTATTTGAAAAACGCTATCAACTGAGGTGTAACAAATTGGCATGCCAGTATTTACATGCTCCTCACCCAGTTGCTCTAAAATAGTTGTTCCTGAAGCGTAACAATTACCCAGAATCCCGGGAATATTTGCGCGCTTACATAGTTCATCAATAAAATCTTGTGGGAAACACGGTGTCGTGTTCGGAAAATAGCCCCACTCGAATAAAACAGGTACACCTGCCATTTCCCAGTGGCCAGATGGTGTATCTTTACCGCTAGAAAGCTCTTTGGCGTAACCCCAAGCAGCTTCAGGTGCTTGACGTTGTGAAACGCTGCATACTTCTTTTCCTGCTGCTTCACAGGCATCTACTAATCCGAGCCTAGTCAAATTAGGTAAAGGAAGTGCATTACCAGTCTCTGTTTTATACGCTTGTAAAAGGTGAGCAAGTGTATTGGAACCTACATCGCCAAACTTTTCTGCATCCGGTGCAGCACCCACGCCCAGGCTATCTGCCATTAGTATGATTGCTCTTGCCATAAATCACCTCTTTAATAAACTATCTGAGTTTTGTATTTTGCGTAATTAATCCTGTAACGCTCTCAGAGATTGCTACTTTATTGTTGCACTGCAATAATTTACAGGACATAAGTCCGCTGTCATAAAAGCATAACAAAAATCATCAACTGCGGGGAATACCTTGTTTTGTCTCACAGGACAAAAGTCCTGTTTTGTCGGCGTCAAAGTCGCTAAATTTGCAACCTAAGCGAAGCAAAAGAGATTAATCGTGTCTTTTTTGCTATTGTGATCTTCCAACGTTAACGACAGCTGGGTGTGAACTTTAGTGACACGAACAATTATAGCTATTGCTGGGGCGTCTGCTTCTGGCAAATCTCTCTTTACACAAACAATTTATAATGAGCTAGTAAATGAGCTTGAAACAGGTGCTATTGCCATTATAGAAGAGGATGCTTATTACAAAGATCAATCGCATCTTCCGTTTGAACATAGAACGCAAACAAATTATGACCATCCGGATGCGTTTGAACATGATTTACTACGACAGCATTTAGAACAGTTAAGGCAAGGTCAAACAGTTGAAGTGCCTACCTACGATTATGCTCAACACACACGTAGTAGCGAAACGCGTACAGTAATACCTGCAAAAATTTTAATTATTGAAGGTATATTACTGCTTAGCGATTCAGCACTTAGTGAAGAATTCGATATCAAGGTGTTCATTGATACACCACTAGATATCTGTTTACTGCGCCGAATGCAACGAGATATCGAGCAGCGCGGTAGAAGCTTACCGTCAGTGGTTGAACAATACCAAGCAACGGTAAGACCTATGTTTTATCAGTTTATTGAGCCATCAAAGCACAATGCTGACTTGGTAGTAACCCGTGGCGGTATGAATCGCGTTGCGATTGATATAATTAAAAGTAAAATAAAATATTTACTGCAAGAATAAAACGGGACTTTCTGGCATGACAACAATAATGAGCTTAGTCGGCATGTTTATGCTACTAAGCGTAGCATATGGTTTTTCAACAGACCGTAGTGCTATAAATAAAAGAACGGTTAGTATTGCATTTGCAATGCAAGTACTTATCGGCGGCTTTATTCTGTTTGTAGAAGCAGGCAAAAACGTACTAGCCAGTATATCTGCAGGTGTATCGGCAGTCATTGGTTACGCTAACGATGGCATTGGCTTTTTATTCGGCTCGTTGGCTGATAAAGAAGCATTGGGCTTTATATTTGCAGTGCAAGTACTGCCAGTGATTGTTTTCTTCTCCGCTTTAGTCGCTGTGTTATATCACATTGGCATTATGGAGTGGATGATTAAGATACTTGGTGGTGGGATGCAAAAATTGCTGAAGACATCACGTCCAGAGTCACTATCAGCAACAGCAAACATTTTTGTTGGCCAAACTGAAGCGCCACTGATTGTAAAGCCATTTATACCAACAATGACCAAATCTGAATTGTTTGCAGTGATGGTTGGTGGCTTAGCAACCGTAGCAGGATCGGTTATGGCTGGCTATGTAGCGATAGGTGTTGAGTTAAAATATTTGATTGCAGCAAGCTTTATGGCGGCACCAGGTGGTTTCTTAATGGCAAAAATGATAGTGCCAGAAACTGAAACTCCTAAAGAAAACTTAGCCGATGTTAGTGCAAATGATGAAAAGCCAGTCAATGTTATTGATGCAGCTGCAGGCGGCGCATCAAGCGGGATGCACCTTGCCCTGAATGTTGGTGCAATGCTACTCGCATTCGTTGCATTAATTGCTTTATTAAATGGCCTGTTAGGCAATATCGGTGGCTTGTTTGACCACCCAACACTGACATTACAAGAGATTTTGGGTTACATCTTTGCGCCAGTAGCTTGGCTGATTGGTGTACCTTGGCACGAGGCGGTTACCGCAGGTAGCTTTATCGGCCAAAAATTGGTAGTTAACGAATTTGTTGCTTACCTAGATTTTATGAATTATCGAGATACGTTAAGTGAACACACACAAGCGATTGTCACATTTGCGTTATGTGGATTTGCTAACTTATCATCGATTGCTATCTTACTAGGCGGACTTGGCGGTATGGCGCCGAGTCGAAGAAAGGATATCGCACGCTTAGGGCTCAGGGCGGTTTTAGCAGGGTCAATGGCTAACCTAATGAGCGCCGCAATTGCAGGGTTTTTCCTCTCGCTAGCTTAGAAACTTAACGAGATAAACTGACACAGTTGCAAAACAATTGGTTGATAGCCTTAAGGGGTTAAGGCTATCACACTAACTTGAACGATACTTCACCAAAGGGCCGTAAGGCCCTTTTATCGTTTTAATCACTTGCATATTTACCCTGTAAGTTCTGCCATGCTTGACTAAACATGCCCGTCACAAACCCAACACCAGTAAGTATCAATATACCGCCTACCACAGTATAGCGAGTCAGGATCTCGCCAAGTACTAAATATCCCCATAACATACCAAATAATGGGATCAAGAATGTCACAGATAACGCTGATTGTGCGCCCATGGTCGCTATCAATTTAAAATACAAAATATAGGCCGCACCAGTACAAACGACACCGAGTAATAGTACTGGCCATAAGGTATCTGCATTAAAGGTTACATCATATGGAAATAGTAACAGCAAAGGAAAAATGAGTATCACTGAGCCCCATAGACTGCCATGAGCATTGTTTAAAGTACCACAGTCAGGCGCTAATTTAGTGTAATGTGAAGCAATAGCATAACTCAACGTCGCACCAAGTGTTGCACATATGGCACCAGCCGAATACCCCGTTGACACATCGATATCAGCCCAAACAAGAGTGATCACACCTAACAAGCCCAATAAGCACCCTAGTATTCTTACCTTACCCATTTTATCTTTAAAATAAATGGCACCGATCAGCACCCCCCAAAATGGGGCTGTTGAATTTAAAATCGCTAACAGTGATGCGTTTAATGTTTGAGCTGCGTAAGCAAATAATAAAAAAGGCAATGCTGAATTAAAGCAGCCCAAAATCAAATAATGTTTTTTATAATGCCACAACTGCGGCTGCTGTTTTAAGAGACCTCCAACAACACACAGAAATAGCGCTCCGAGCAAAACGCGTAACTCCATCAATAAAATTGGTCCGAGATCTGTCACCAATATGCGTATAAATAAAAATGATCCACCCCAAATTGCTGCCAGCAATAATAAGCCAAGAATACTTTTCATGGGAAACTCCAAAAATCACGTGGTACCCACATTGTCATGGATAATGACTTAGTTCGCGCCATAACTGGAAGTAACTATCAAAACACACACAAATAAATACTTATAACTGATATGATTGATAACACTTAAGAACTGAAAGCATACTTAATAAGTCGTTAATATTACTCATGAGCTGCTATTGAATGCGCCGATGCGTATGAGCCGAGATCTACTGTGCTCTATAATTGAGGAAGTTGAGAGAGTTGAGTATGCACTGTGGATATTCGCCCATCCTCAGCCGGAAAAGAGGTTATAAGCCGCTATTATGAATAGCAGCTTGTAATGTATGCTCTACTACGATAGTGAATGGTTATTAACCTCGAGCAAGCAATGGTCAGTTAAACGGGTAAACGCTCAAGCACCGCGATATAAAAGCCATCATAGTCAGAGCTATAACCCGGTAATAAACTTTGCGCTTCTAACAATTTAAAGTGCTCATTCACAGCTAAAAATTGTGCTATTTGTTGCTCATTTTCACTTGGTAATACAGAGCAAGTTGCGTAAACCAAGCGACCCCCTGGCTTACACATCTGACTGTAGCGCTGTAATATTTCTGCCTGTAAGATAACCAGGTTATCAATACTCTCATTATTCAAATGCCATTTAGCATCTGGGTTGCGCCTTAAAACTCCAGTACCAGAGCAAGGCACATCTAATAAAACACGATCAAATTTGTCTTTTAAGCGCTTAACTGTTTTGCTATTTTTAATCACACGGGTTTCTAACGTATGAATACCCGCTCGTTTAGCACGCTTTTTCAATGTATCTAGCTTATGTTGGTGGATATCCATCGACAACACATAACCCTTATTTTGCATTAGCGCCGCGATATGAAGGCTTTTTCCACCGGCACCTGCACATGCATCAACAACACGTTGCCCAGGTTTTACATCTAATAATGTGGCCACTTTTTGTGAACCCGCATCTTGCATTTCAAACCAGCCATTTTGAAATGCATCGCTTTTAAATAAAGGGCCATATTGTGTTATCTCAAGGGCGTCACTATCTGCAATTTGCTGTGTTTCAATATTTAGCTTTCTTAAAGATTTTTGTAATGCCGCAACATCAGTTTTTAATGTATTCGTTCGCAAGTAAGTTTTTGCAGGCTGATTAAGCGCATGTGCCACATTTGGCCACTTATCAGCAAGCTCGTTTAACCCTCTCTCCCATAACCAATCGGGATAAGAGAGCTTTTGTGCATCACTGGCCATTGATAAGTTACTATTTAACACTTCCAATGATAGCCCTTCAAATTCAGACCAACTTGGCATCGGTTTTTCACCAAGCAGTAATGTCATGGCCCCCCAAAGTTGCCATGCATATGTCTGTGCATCACGACTACGCATATCGCCCAAAGCCGTCTCTAATTTACGATGAAACCGCAGCACATTATAAACATCTGTAACATAACACTCTTTACGCTTTAGATCCCAATATGGATACTCTGAAAGCGTATGCTCTATCACTTTATCTGCGTATTGCTGCTGAGAAAAAACTTGCATTAAAGTAGTAACAATCGCTTCTACAGCTTGACGTTCAACGTGCACAGAAAACCCTTAACTCAAATTAAAAACCGACCGTAATTGTAACTTTTTTTAGGATTTACAGCGAGTACTGTTCGGCGTCATTTTCTCGTGCTTGTAACAGTTTCTTACAACAATTGAATTGTTCGTCATTGGTTTTTAATCAATACTCAAACAATAATAATAACAAAGGCTTTACTGGTGAGGATCATGACACGACTTTTATTTACAGCGATATTAATGCTAACAAGCTTTATATCTCTGGCCTCTCAACCTATCGCAATTAAAACTCAAAAGCCGTTAGTCAGTACTCAGTCAGAGATCCTGTACGCTTTTGATAATGAATTAAAGAAACTGGCTATCGTCGACGTAAAACATCAGACCAGCTATGAACTTTCGATGCCTAAAGATGCCATTGGGTTCGATTATGCGACATCGGCCAACCACTCAACACCACAGGCCTGGGTGTTAACCCCTGAAGGAGTGTTTAGTAGTCACAAAAAGCACTACACACCTTTAATTTCAACATCATCGCTCTTTACACATTTAAAAATGAGAAATTTTAATAAAGTAGAATTTGTGCTGGATGCCAATAACGATGGGTTGAGTGATATTATGCTGCCAGGGATCAGCGATGCCACGCTCTATATTCAATCTAAGACGGGGCAATTTACACCCCATACTTTCGCTAAGCAATCAGACCTTTCTGGTTACTTTAAAGGCAACCAGCTAGAAGTTGAAATTGAACTCAATCCAAAACCTCAAGTCATTGACCTAAACCAAGATGGCATGTTGGATTTATTGTTTCATACCCGCTATCAAGCCCAAGTACTTTATGCTACCAAAGAGGGCTATGGTGCAGAACTTACACCATTACAATTACCCGTTAAATTAGGACAGCTTGAAGATGGAGGCAAGCGGCGCATCTATGCACTAAAAGACATCAACAACGATGGGTTTGTTGATTTAATAACACGCCAAGCGCCTCGCACAAAAGGGATGGATGCCATAAAAGTAGAGACCAGTTACGCACTTTACCCAGGCAAGGCGATGGGTCAATTCCACCTAGAAAAATCATTTTTACCAGCCACCAATGGTACCGGTCAGCTCAGATTCGATTATGACTTTGATGGCGACGGAAAAATGGAATTACAGCGGTTTGAAGCCGATTTTGGATTTACCACGATTGCCGCTATGGCTTTAAGTGGTGGAAGTACAGATATTGATATTGACGTCGGGTTTTATAGGCAAAGTAATGAGTATTACCCTGCAGAGCCCACTCTTGAAAGAGAAGTCGAAATGGAGATCAACATGAACGGCAATGATAGAATTATGTCTTTCTTTATTGGTGATGTGAATGGCGATGGTAAACATGACATTGTACTTCGCAACTCTCGTAAAACCTTAAGTATTTACCATGGTCAGGAAGACACATTGCTGAGTAAAAAACGTACCAAAATAAAACATCGCTTACCAAAAAATAGCAACGACATTCTACTGGTTGATATCAATGCCGATGGAAAAGACGATTTTGTATTGAAATTCACTGATGATGAAGGAAATAGTACCGTGCAAACCCTAATAAACTGATCCTATTTATCAGTTTTAATAATAAGCCGATATTGCCCTATCGGCTTATTTTATAATAACAATTATATTTAATTACGGTAAAGCTTTAATAAACTTCCAAGGGCCTGATCCTTGTTTAGGTATATTACCTTGCGTCCACCATTTCGCTTCATAAATGGCGTTTTCATAACTAACCTGATCACCTTTTAAATAAACTTTGGTGCTATTCCAAGCAGCCACTCCACCGACAGGCGGAACATCCACAGGTGGATCAATATGAGGCACTACGCGAACTTCAGGCCAGCTTAGGTGCGAACCATAAAAGTTAGTGACACATTTTTCATAATCACCCGCTTCGAGCGCTGAATATGCGGTTTGATAGCCAACCAATTCACATTCAAAAGAAAAACCACCAGGTCTATCAGCATGATATTTCCAATTTCCGTCCCAGTTGGTAAATAACACGTCAGTTGCACCATCTAAGTTCAAACCACCATAAGGCGTTTGTTGCCAACAGGTATTCTCTTCATCTGCTTCAATTGGGATATTGTAGTAGCTTGATAACCCTTCCCAATAGCGAATGCGATTTACTGGCTGCCCTTTATTCTTATTCTGTTCACCGCACTCTATGCCGCCATTGATAACGTTGATGGTTGTACCAAAACCATAACCAATCCCAGCTGCAGTTTCTCTTTGCGATGGCACCCACGTTCTATCAATAACATGCAACATTGCTGGTTTTGGCGCTTGTGGTGTTAAGAAGAACCAAATAGCCGATGCTAAATTCAACCATGAATCAGCAACAAGGCCTGGGTTATTCAATAATACAGTTGCATCACCATTGAACATCACTTCTGAAAATGCACCATAGTTAAAGTGATATGATAACTGTTTTGCACCTCGGCCAAAGTAACCCTGACCCGCAGCGCATGGCCATCGGCGATTCTGCCAATCGTTTTGACCACACCCTGTTGTGTAACCTGGTTGACCTTCAGACCAGCCCATCTCTCTTACATGTACTAATGCTTGCTGCCATTCCTCTAGTTGCTGAGGATTATCTGAAATATTATCTTTTGCAATGTGACCGCCAGTTTCTTGCGCAAAATGAGCAAACGCAGTGACAATTGATTTTTCACAAATTTTATCAGCATTGCGACCATCGGTATAATCACCACAAAATGCGGGGAATTTACCTATGGCTCTTAAAAAACGCGTATAGGTATATTCGGGTGCGGCCATACCGGTTAAAAAATCCCATTGTGCTTGAGGAAAAACCCGCTCTACACGCTTTACGTTCACAGGATTTGCCGCTGCGTTAGGGACAATGGCCTCAACAATCGAATTGTCTCTTGTCTCTAGCGCCTTCGCCCATACGTCGTACATTGGATCAAGCGTTAGTCTGTTTTCAGCTGCGGTTAACTCAGTTCCTGATACGATGTATCCGGTCGGATTTTGAGGGTCGGGTTGAATGGTCATTGCTGAGGCACTCGTAGCCAGTGCAATATTTACAGCAACCGCCGTTAAGATTAATTTATGCATTTTTATTTCCTTTGTGTCATGTTGTATTGACTTGTACCCGATTCGAGAAAAGCACAAGCAATTTACATTATTAACACAATGACATCGCTGTCAATAAGCCAAAATGATTGAGCTACTTAAAAAATGCTAATGTTGCAGCCTATACAACATGAAATTTCTTTCTAATACATTGATTAATTTAGTAAAATAAAAAAAGGTGAAATTAACCTGTTTATCACAAAAATATTAAAGATTTATTATCAAATTATCGGTATGGTTAAAATATAATGTCTATGGAGATCCATTGATGACGATTACCCCATTAGAGCGTGAACATTATGATTGCGTGGTCACATTAGCCAATTTGGTTCATGGTGAAAATTATTTAGACGCCGCATTGTTAGAGGAAATGCGCGAAAAAGGCACAAAACATGGAATAAATGCTTGCTTTGTGGCGCTTGATGATGAAAACAAGTTACTCGGCTTTAGAACCAGTTATGCCGCACAACAGTGGCCAATTGATAAATGGTGTACTCCAGCACAATGGCCTGTTCTACCCTCTCAAATGGCTTACTTTAAATGTATTGCTATTGAGCCGAACGCACAAGGTCAAGGCATTGGTCCTAAGCTATTACAAGCATCAATTAATGCATTACGACAACAAGGTGCCTTAGCTGGTGTCGCGCATTTATGGCAACAAAGCCCTGGTAATGGTGCAGTTAAGTACTTTACCAAAGCCGGAGGCCAACTTATTAAAATTCATGATGAACGATGGTTAGAAAATTGTATTAATGACGGCTATATTTGCACTATCTGCGGTAATAAATGCCAGTGCCAAGCCGCAGAAATGGCGTTGATGTTCTAGGTTTTACCCATGAAAAAATACTATGACCCTCTCACTCACCCCCATTGCCAAGCTCAGCCATATGCGGCCAGTTATTGGGCGAGTAGCACCACGCTGCCTACCCCCAAACCACCACCAGCCTCATCACAAACTTTTGAAGTAGCCATCATTGGTGGGGGCTTTAGCGGATTACTCACCGCATATTACTTAGCATCTCACTATAATATAGATTGCTGTGTCATTGAGGCCAATCAGGTAGGGTATGGCGCAAGCGCGCGCAATGCGGGTTTTGTATTAAAAGGTTCAGGTCGGCTTAGTTACCCAAAAATTGTCAATAAGTGGGGCATGTCGGTCGCTAAAGGGATATATTCTGAATTCAGTGAATCAGTTGAACGTGTAAGTAACTTAATAACAGAGCACTCAATTGCATGTGACAGCCAAGAAAGGGGCTACTTAAAAGTCGCGCACTCTCTTAATGCAATGCAAAGTCTTAAAGAACAAACCAAACTTTTAACCGAGTTAGGCGATAGTGCGACGCTCTTATCTAAAGAGCATTTAAAAGCACATTTCATGAACCATGCTCAAGCATATGGTGCAATGCGACTGTCTGATGGGTTTGGCATAAATCCACTAAAATTGTTACTCGGGTATAGACAAATAACGCTTAACGCAGGAGTAACGTTATTTGAAAATAGCTTGGTGCGCTCGTCACACTCTACAAGTAACGGACATGAACTTGTTATTAATGATACGTCTATTTCCATTCGTGCAAAAAATATTGTTTTCGCTGGAAATGCCTATAATAACAAAGTAACTCACCCCATTATTAACAATCGCTATATCCCAATAATGAGCAGCATAATGGTGACGCGCCCTCTAAACCAGCTCGAATTAAGCTTAACGGGGCTAAAAACACACCAAGTCACGATGGATACACGTACATTAAAATATTACTATCGTTTGCTCCCTGACAAACGGCTTTTATTTGGTGGAAGGGGCGCTGTGTTTGCGTCTCAACAGCAACATCCAAGGTTCTTGAAAGGCCTGAAACAAGGGCTAACCGATTGCTTTCCTTGCTTGAATGGGATATCACATGACTATTACTGGAGTGGATTTGTTGCGGCGACGTTAGATGATATGCCCCATGTTAATTTTAAAGACAGTATTGGGTATATCTTAGGATATTGCGGCGCAGGTGTAAGCTTTAGCGCACAAGCAGCCTTTAGACTCGCACAGCAAATTTCCGGCCAGTCTCCCCCTAATTTACCTTTATATAATACGTCACTGCCTTATGTTCCCTTTCCAAAATTTAGGCGCTTAGGCCAGCTCGCCTTCTATCAATATGCAACTGTAGCCGACAGGCTATAACTATATTTCACACGGCAATCATTAATATAAATTAAATAAATTGTAACTAAAAAGTACACATGTTCACGTTTTAATACTTGGGAACTCTAATAACATTAAAAGGATATGAATATGAAAACATTAGCACTTGGCTTATTTGCCGTACTTTCAACTGCAAGCGTCGTAGCACAATCAGACATCATCACTCTAAACTCAGCAGTAGATACTGTCAGCTTCGACAAAGCGGAAGTTGAACTATTCGACAAAGATGGTGTTTTTTCAGCAAGCTCAACTACTTACTATGGTCCTAAAGTATGGGTAAATGGTCGCCTTCAATCATTTTTTGTTGGCTCTACCAATGGTAATCAGTTCTGTGAAGAACGTGGCCATAATCAAGAAATTTCAGGTAGCACAATCAAATGCGGTGAAGATGAGTCTTCATATGCGAATTTCGACTGGTATGGCAAAAGCTGGACTTATAAGAGTACTGGCAGCAAAAATCAATGCTATCAGCTTTACGCTACAATAAAGTGCCAATAACAAATATCACATAAATATGGCGGGGTACCCTCGCCATGATTAACCTCTATTTTTTGCCGTCAGTTTCGCTAAACGACCTTGACCCCCCATGCTGACGCTCAGAACAAAAAAGTACAATACAACTCCCAAATAAACACCCAAGATTATCGCTTCTTTATTTTCTATTTTAGTAAAAACCGACTATACCTTAGAGGTGTAAATACTGTTCAAGCGATTTGTAGTCACGGTACTCTAAGGAATTGAGACATGGATAAAAAAAGTCCTTCAGACACAGCTGAGTTTAATATTTCCGCTTATGATCAGGCTGAGTTTAATGATTTACTTTTTGAAAATATGCCCGATTATGCATTCGTCAAAAATGATAGTTTTAAAATAGTTAAAGCAAACTCAGCTTTTCTCTCGATGTATCCCACTAATATCAGAGATAAAGTCATTGGCTACACAACCGTTGAGGACTACCAGCCAAAAGAGGCCGAACTCTTTTTGGCTAGGGATAAAGAAGCGTTCGAGCAAGGATATAGTGAAACTGTAGAAACAATCACATTTCCTGATCACAGAATAAGAACGCTACTCACCCGTAAAAAGCGCTTTGAAGCCATTGATGGACGTACCTATATACTCGGCATAGCGACAGATGTTACCGAACGAGAAGAGTTAATTGAAAAACTGAGAAAGTCTAATGATGATCTTGATCAGTTTGCTTATATGGCCTCTCACGACCTCAAAGCCCCCTTAACTGCTATAGCAAAACTCGTATCATGGATAGATGAAGATCACCGAAGCGAATTACCTGTTGGTGCGATTGAAAACTTTGAACTGATCAAAAGTCGTATCAACCGGATGACACAGTTGCTCAATGACATGCTCACTTACTCTCGCGTAAACCAAACCCCGCATGAAAAAGAAGAGTTTTCTTTCAAAGACCTCGTACTCGAACAATTTGACATGATATGTATAGATAAAGAATTTAACCTATCGTGTTGTGAATTAATCGTGTCATTACAAAAAGATGCAATCGCTATCGTGTTACGCAATTTATTAGCAAATGCCATCAAGCATCACCACCTTGACCACGGGAACATTGACGTAACAATAGAAGAGAAAAAAGGCTTTTACTTAATCAAAGTCACCGATGATGGGCCTGGTATAGACCCTCAGTACAGCTCAAAAATCTTTGAAATGTTTCAGACTCTTAAGCCAAGAGATCAGCAAGAAGGATCTGGGATTGGGCTAGCGATTTGTAAAAAAATTGCAAATCATTACGCTGGGGATATTACATTAATTGACCAACCTAATGGCACCTCATTTTTAGTGACTTGGCCATCTGTACCAACTCAACAGCCTCCATTCAAAAGGATTAAATAATGAACCATGACTTGAATGTATTGCTCGTCGAAGATGATGATATTGATTTTATGAGTATTGTGAGAAGCTTTAAAAAACGCAAAATATTAAACAAGATCACACGAGCAATTGATGGAGTACATGCATTAGAACTACTTCGAGAAGAGACCATAACCAAACCATTTATTGTATTACTCGATTTACAAATGCCGCGTATGAGTGGCCTAGAGTTTTTAGATACTATCCGTAATGATGACATGTTGAATGACATTGTAATATTTGTACTAACCACCTCCGATAATGAACAAGACATTGTTAAGAGCTATAAGAAACATATTGCAGGCTACTTTCTTAAAGACCGCGTGAGCGATCAATTTTTGGATGTGGTCGATGTCTTAGATGGGTATTGGCGCATTCTACAATTGCCTAAAGGTTAGCCGTATTATGAATATACTTTTAATCGACGATGACATTGTAGACAGCAAGTCTATTCAGCGCTCACTCAACTCAACAAACAATAGTGAGTCTCTCACCGTCGTAAATACCGCTGAACAGGCACTTTATCTCATAGAACACGATCATTTTGATATAATATTACTAGACTACATGATGCCAAAAATGAATGGCATTGAAATGCTAGTAGAATTAAAACGTCGCTCTTGGATAAATAAAGTGGCTGTCGTGATGATCAGTAATGAGCACTCCGAATCTATTATTCTAAAAAGTATTGATGCGGGAGCGCAAGATTTTTTACTCAAATCAGAAATTAACGCAAGCCAGTTGAAACGCGCATTAATGCAAGCTAAAAAACGCTTTGAATTAGAGAACAAACTTATTGATAGCTATCAAAAAGTAAAAGAGCTCGCAGAGAATGATCACTTAACAGGCTTATACAATCGATATTATTTTGGCGAAGCACTGCAACGCGCGATCATTGCGAATAGAACTTACAATGCAAACTTGGCAGTTTTACAGTTAGATTTAGATAACTTCAAAAATATTAATGACAGCTTTGGACACGACATTGGCAATGTATTACTTCAAGAAGTTGCGCTGCGATTTAAAAGCGTGCTACAGCAAAATGACCTTGTGGCGCGCATTGGGGGTGATGAATTTGCTTTTATACTCACCTCATTTAATTCTCCGCTATATATAGAACGGCATGCAAATAGGATCCTTACCCTAGTCAATCAACCGGTGATCATTGACAAGCGCTGTATTCACGTCACTGGCAGTATTGGTATTGCTCTGCACCCACTAAATGGCCAAACTGTTGAAGATTTAATGCGTTATGCAGATATAGCCATGTATAGAGCGAAGCAATTAGGGAAAAATAAAGCCTGTCTCTTTGAAGATAATATGGAACAAGATTTTCAGAGAAAATACCGTATTGAGGTAGATTTGCGCCAAGCATGTGAGCATCAAGAATTAGAAATGTATTATCAGCCCATCGTTGATACACAAAGCCGACATGTTGTATCGTGCGAAGCACTGATACGCTGGCCCAAAGCTAAATTGAACACTAATCCACAAGAGTTCATGAATATTGCCGAAGAGTCTCGTCTAATCGATGCCTTAGGTCGCTGGATCATTGATACGTCAATTTATCAACAAACGGTCATAAGTCGAAAGCTAGGTTATACAATTAAAATGGCAATTAACTTATCCCCGCTGCAGTTAAGAGATGTAGACCTCCCAGCTTTCATACAAAGTGCATTAGAGAAATATCAGGCAAAAGGAGAGAATATTGTTTTTGAGCTTACGGAAACGGCTTTACTCGGATCAGATGATGCGGTTCATGACAGTGTAAATGCAATCAAGGCATTAAATTGCCTTATTGCCTTGGATGACTTTGGCACAGGATACTCTTCAATTTCACACCTACTCACTTTTCCAATAGACATAGTTAAACTGGATAAATCATTATTAGATAAAGTACACGTACTACCAAGGTACTATCATATTCTAAAAGGCCTCAGCAGTATGCTACATCAACTGAGAATTTCTGTTGTAGCGGAAGGCGTTGAGTCTGCACAACAGGTTGCAATATGTTCAGAACTCGACATCGAGCGTATACAAGGCTATTACTTTGCAAAACCCACATCTAAATGTAATTTATTTATGCTTATTCAAGAACTAACTGGCCTAACTACTGATTTGAACTAACCAGCATAACATCCTGTGGTGTATCAATAAGTACATTGAGCTGCTCAATATTTACCGTTTTATAAAAGTAATTTCCAAGTAAATGGTCACACCCCATAGCTTCTAATAAAGTTGCTTGGTATGACGTTGAGACTGTCACAGCGCAACACGTAAGATTCAGGCTTTTCGCCAACTTAACTAATGAATAAGTCAATGTTTCATTGTGCTGTTCAGTTTCCATTTGCGATGTTAACCCCTCCCCCAGAGTCACGGAATCTAACGGCAGTAAATTTAAAAAGTCCAAAGAGATACTATGTACACCAAATTCACTCACATCTAGACGTAGGCCAAGTGCTTTTAGTCTGCTCACCGCATCAATAACCGTCTTGCTGCCATGGCATAATACAGACTCTTGAAAGCTCAATACCAATTTACTCGGATTTACATTTAAATCTTTGATACTGGATTTGAGGCCATGATAAAATTCATCACTGAGAATCTGCTCGTCATTTATACGAACAATAATATCCCTAACACCATGCGTAGCTACCTCAGATAAAACATGGTTTAACCCTAAAAACCACAAATCGTTTATTTGAGAAAACAGGCTTTGTTGTCGAGCCAAGACGAAAACATCTAACCCTTTATGTTCAGGCAGCCATCTGCCTTGGTCAAAATCAACAACAATACCTTGAATACTATGATCAACAGCTCTAATTAAAGGTGTCATAACGAACATATCTTCACTTCTTTTGTGATTTTCGTTAATTAACCCCTGTAACTGCACATGGCTCAATGAGCTTTGCATTGCGGACTGGCTATAAAAGCTCAAGCGGTTTCTGCCATGAGATTTAGCTTGGTACATGGCTTCATCTGCACGTTTAAGTAAAGTATCTGGCTCAAGACCATCTTCAGGAAAAACACATACCCCGATACTAATAGACACAGACACACTTTGTTTGTTTACAACAATAGGTTCACTAATCGCCCTATTTAATTTTTCATAAATTTGGGAAACCGCCTGTCTATCGGTAACGCCATGCAATAATAATAAAAACTCATCTCCTCCAAGCCTCGCAGCAGTATCACTGGATCTCAAAATAGTATTTAACTTTTTGCCTAAAGTTTGTAAAACAACATCGCCACAATCATGCCCGAACGAATCATTGATATGCTTAAAATTATCGACATCAACAAAAGCAACGGCAAATGTTTGCGGAACTCGAGAGTGTTTGCTACATGCTTGATACAGACGATCCAGTGCTAATGTTCTATTGGGTAATCCAGTCAATGCATCATGCTGCGCTAGATATGCCATTCGATCATTACTGGCAACTAACTCAGTCACGTCTTGAAATACCATAACGACACCTTGAAGCTCTCCTTTGGAAGTTACAATAGGTGTTGTTTTATCTTGAATGCTGTATTGCACACCAGACTTGCTAACAAGTATTGCATCTTGTTCAAAGGTATACATTTCCCTGCTATCGAGTACTTGCCTTATAGGGCACGGTAGACGCGTAGAATCATGCCTATCAATTAAGTGAATATAATGCTCTGCTGGTTTATTCAAAGCCTCTCCCGCGCGAACACCTAATAGACTTTCCGCGATTGGATTAACAAAACGCGTCAATCCATTCACATCGGTAGCAACAACCCCATCGCCAATTGACATAAGCGTTGTTTCTAGTAACTCACGTTCTTGTGCCAACCTTTTAGTTAATGTGATCTCAGTTGTTACGTCTTTTATGACAGCTAAAGAGTTAAAGTACTTACCACCACGCAGCGATTCAGGCTCCATAACACTAGTTAGTTCTACATCAATAATATGCCCATCATAGTGATGCATCTGATAACGGATCCGCTCGACTTTACCCAACTTAAAAAATTCAGGTAAAACATAATTAGTCGCATAATCTCGAGAAGCAGGCGTAAGGAAATCTATTGCTCGGCGACCTAACACAGCCTCTCTTGGATACCCTAACAAGCTCAACCACTGTTCACTTACTGCATTAATGACCCCCTTATTATCAATTGATAACATTGCAACAGGGGTATAATCGTACATACGCTGAATTGTTTCATTTGCCGATGTGAATTTGTTATGAGCTAATTTATATTTATTTATTGTGATCGCAAGTAAGATCGGTGTTAGATAAGTGATGAGCATAGGCAAAAGGAAAAACAGTTCTGAATTTTTGCCAGGCAGTAGTGTGATTATGCCAAGAGAAACAAATAACACACTTATTATACTGTTTAATAAAATATTTAGTGCAACACCTAAAAATGGCATAAACAATGTTGACAATACCAATGCGAGCGACGTATAGGCATAGGGGTACGGCATGTATATTAGCGCACAGACGTTAACCACAGCCGTTATCATTATAAAGACGAGTGCTCCTGGCATCTTGAAATCATGCTTCACCCAATCTGATTGCTTACTGATATAGAGGTAATAACCAATAGGAAAAACCGATATAGCTCCAACAATACTACTCAAAAATGTACCAACAAATACCTCAAGTAGCGCATTAGTTGAGAAAGTAATATCGAGTAATGCTTTAGCAATACCCCCAAGTAATGCAGGCAATAATAAAACATTAAATAACACCACAGTAAAATCAAATACACTTTGGTGACTTGGTTTTTTCGATGTAACTTGTTTCATTAAAACAGCCACAACTATGGCCTCGAAGACATTCACAATAGAGGAAGTCACAAGATGTGATGACAGTGGAAATACACTCAGATAAAGCAGTAAGTTAGTGCCTAAGATGGCTGCGCATTGTTTACCCCAATGAAGATAGCTTTGCTGCGATAACAACAACCCAAACACCATACTCGCATACCAAATATCAAGTCCATGTGCACGAGTAGACAAATAAAGAGAAAGCCCACCTAATAAACTATATATAATAACTGAAGTGAGGATTGGGAAACGATACGTCCATTGTTTTATCACTGCTTTACTATTCACATTCTGCCGCTCCGTGCTGTTGTGACTAAATATAACATGTTCAGTATGCCCTTGAATAGTTCACACTTAATAACTAGTTTGTGGTTACTAGGCTAGTTCAAAGCTCGACTGCCAGCAAGCTAAATCTTTATGATATCAATCACTTCTTTCTTCAGTATATGTGCATATTCGCCAAATGTACTTGCTTCCTTTCTATTTTCTTTGCTACTTTAAAGTATACAAAAAAGGACTTTTATGAAAAAAGAATATTAGCAACACTGACCTTTTGTATAAGCTTGAGTGCTTGTAAGCCCAGTCATATTCAGCAGCAAGAAATCACACTAAACACCGCGATACAAAAGCGTGATTTAATAGCGCAATACGAAGCGCTCGTAATATTAGCCGGTCATGACTCAGCAAACTGGAGTACCCAACTTGCTCAAGTAAAAGACAACCTTATTAAACTAGAAAATGCAAAATCACTATTCATAGAAAATAAGCCTATAAATGCATATAAAGTCTTACACGAAATAAAAAAAGGTTATAACTACCAGCAAGTCAATCAATAATTAAAAAAGTTAAAAAATCACAATCCATTGCTCCCCTTAATCACCGCAGTTCACAATTACAACGAATATGTTAAGTTAAACCCTGTAAAATCGCTATTGGAAATACATGCATCTCAATGGAAGATATTAATTCTTAATGAAACATACAGTGAATTAGTAAATCATCATAGAACCATTGCAAAGCTCGCCGATGATGTAGAGAAAAGAAACTATACGAGCATAAAAATACAAACCTTTATTCAAAATGTTAAGCACCAAACATCGGAAATTGAAAATGTTATTTCCTCATTACTACAAAAGCAACTTTCAGAATTCTCTGCTTCAAGCGCTACAAAGCTTGAAAGCTTATACGTTACAACTACGGACAACCTCACACTATTTGATAGGCGTGTAGTAATTCCAATGATGAAACCGATGATAAAAAAAAACCATGAGCAGTTAAAACATTGGACTGAGTTACTTAACAATACCCGACTCACGTTAAATACTCTCAACTCGCCACTTGAACCACACATACATAACGTCTATCAAGCATTTATTCAGTTAACAAGTCAAACTAATCAATATGCAACCTATGCCATTGATGGAAAGAAAAGCCTAAAGGTGATAAAGCAACTACGAGTCACTCCTAAACACATGTCGGAGCCAAAATTAATCCCTATTAGTGAAGACCTTAGAATACTTTCTGAACTATTAACTGAATATGCTTACCTTTATCGTTTTACCTCTAGCAAATCAGTTTAATGTCTATAAATATACCGTCAAAGTTTAATCGCCATGCATTGGCGTTTACAGCCCTTTGTTACTTATAGCAGTAACTTAACTTGATAAATAATATGATTAATCGCTATCTATATGCTCTTATTTATAAACTTAACGAGTGGGCTATCAGTAGTATGTCATTAGTACCACGTCAGCATTCGAATACCGTTGACGTACTTTGAATGACGAGAGGGCCTCAATGGACATGTCGCGATTAATGCCGCTAAATCAGCTTCATATTGCTCATCAGTTTTAAGTTCAAGCAACACATACGCGCCCAGAGAAACCTGTTTGTGCAGGTTTAATTTAGCATGATAACGTTGGTCAAACACATGCATATCTTGATCAAAAGTTGCTCTTATTCGCCGACATATAGACTCAAAATATTGCCTTTGATACCGACAAATCAACACCGGCATTTGTTCATTACCCCATAATATCTGACCTCTGTGTGGTAATGAACGATAAGCATCACGTAAAATACTGGGCCACTGCGTTTTATTCTTATTGAAATCAAAATCTAATCCAAAAGTGACTTTGTACCCTTTCCCCGCTTCTCGGTGTTTAAATTCAAGCTTCGCATTATTAACATCTGCTAAATCATCATACCAACGAATACGCACCTTCTTACGAAAGCTAATACCACTTAAGTTCTCTTCGTAGCGCTCTAGATGTGCATCATCCAAATATAAACTATTAACGAATCTATCTGAGTAGCGCTTTTCAAAGCCCAGCGCATGAGTATTTAACCATGCTTGTACAGTGTGCAAGCGATTTAGCGGAATAGGTATTTTTACCTCAAAACGTCTACTGGGCTGCGTCATTTTGGCTTATCCGATTTCATTACTGTTTGATATAACCCTTTTACACTCAAAGGCTGTGGTATTACTTTCTTACCATTAACTGATAAATCACTGCCTATTTGTGTTACGACTTTTTGGCCACAGCCAGTATCCAAACACGTAAATTCTGAGACCGACATGCTTCCAGGCCCAAAGTATGGCTTTTTACTGTAGCTCATCAGGGCATAATGATTTACTTCCTGAACAGCTAAGCGGCTGCCTTCAATACGAGAGTCATCTTTGGCAACCAACGCAAAATTAATTTTCTTAAACTGGCTATCGTATACTGATAAATGACTGCGTTCGCCAGCAGAAATGGCCTTATCACGTATATTGGTAAACTGTGTTCGACTGATCTTGAGCTTAGACCCACTCACATCAATACCATCTCCACCAGAACGAGCTCCAACATCATTAAACCTTGAATCAGCCACTTCTCCTGTGCAGAAATCACAATCAAATGCATCAGAGAGTGCATTACGAATCGATAACTGAGTGATATTTACATCGCCATTTATAATATTTAGCGCATCCTCAGAGTAGTTATCACTAATACTTAGCCCTTCAATATTAACTTTCCCGCCAATAAAATATGCAGATCCTCTGGGTTGCCATAAGCCCAGTTTAGGACTGCTCGCGTGACTTAATTGTACATGTTTTACAAAAGATTCAGTTTTCGAATTATGATTAAATACCGTGATCCCTGCCCAATATGGCACCCCCTCTGAACGTGTTATCACAATAGGGTTATTGTCACTCCCTTGGAATGTTATTTTACCAAATATCATCATTCCTGAGCCTTGAGTAAAGCGTAAGTGAGCGCCCGCATCAATTATCAGGTTTATATCAGCAGGCGTTACAATGTAATCTTCTATTTCCCATTCCCCACTGGGTATTTTCCAAGTATTTCCACTTACCTCTATAAAGGCGTAAGGTGCAACATTGGCAACTTGATTAGGGCGTGGAATAAAACTTAATGGCTTAACATCTTTTATAAAGGTAAATTGTGCTTTCTTTTTACCCGTTACACCCGCTGTTACCTTCACCTGCGTTAGCTCTTTGGGCAGCAAAAGGGTTATTTCAGCGTTTTGTGCAAGTTTGAATGGCATTTGGGCATTAACATCCTCTAACGGGAACTGTAACTCAAATGAGTTAATACCCGTCAGTCCTTTTATTTCAAGGGGCTGAGACCCTGGATTACGTATCTTAAATTCCGACGCCTGATCAGTGTATTTTAACTCACTGACAAGATCCCAACTAGTTTGTGCCACCATACTGCTCATGTGCCGATGCAATTGAGGGTCCATGGGCATAATATTCTGGCACGGTGTGTCTAAATAACCTTGCACAATACACTGTACTTGCGTTTTTAATAGGTCAAGGTCAAATGCATTCACTAACGGCGCACTCATATGTAATTGCTGCATAAAATTAGTTTGATACGCACCTAATTTTTTCAGTAACGTGCCACCATTAAATTGTGCTGCTAATTCTGAAATTGCAGCATCGTATGCCTGTTTTACAACCGGGTCTTCAAGCATTTTTTTACTGATCAAAAAACTTTGCGAAGGTGGCTGCATAAGCCAGTGATGTTCAGCCGGAGTAACCGCCACATCACTTTGAATAGGCTCCAACTTAGCAGTATGTGGATTGTAGTACCAACGCCAATTATTCCATGTGAGTGCATGCCATGCCCCCCAAACATCAACGGTAGCTAAATATTGCCCTAACCTTTGTGCATCAAATACATCGCTCGCGATCCGTTTATCGTCTATAAAATCGTTCACTAAGGCTAATGCTATTTGCCGCTGCTTGCTTAGGCTTTCATTTTTTAATATTGTATTGCGTTGTATTACCCTTGGTTTTAATACGCGCTGTAATTGCTGAGTTTCAGAAGCGGTTTGTTGATATAAGTCTAACCTAACAATCATGCCTTCAGTGCGGTTATTTGTTGCAAGCATATCTTGACTAAAGGCTTGCTCAAACATCATTAGGCCCCAATCTTGACCATTTAAAATAACCCGCACAGGCTTGTACGTCGGCGAAATAATATCAAACCCAGCGAGGCGCATAGTTTGCGCAAATAACATTGGGCCTTGGTGAATTCTCACGTTAGAGCTCAACAAAGAAAAGCGTCTTGCTGAAAATAAAGCCTGCTTTTGCTTTAATTCTACTCTTAGCGACCAGCGGTTGTGTGATGCGACATGATCAAGCATGTCTCCTTGCAACCTAACACTGGCTTTAAATTTCTGATTTTCAAAAAATACATTACCAGACACTTGTGCTCTTTGATCTTGAATTTGACCCTTTTTTAAAGCCGTATTTCGGTCTTGCTCTAACAACAGCCAATCTTGATATTTTATATCCAGTTTAATAACTGGAATATCTGTCTCCGCTAACGCCCAATTTACCGGGGCTTCTATAATATCACTGGCTAACTGGGCTGCTTTGGCTTGGCCACTTTGATGCAAAGACACGTAGCCACTTTGGATCAGTAACGTTTTTAGCATATTGACAGAGGGCAGCAATAATATAACGATAATACATATGGCCACTATCAAAGCCAACTTTTCAGCTTTTGATGTCTGCGCTTGTATCGAATCTAAACGCATGGCTACACACCTGTTATGTTATGCTGCTCTAACAACGAAATATTAATACCTGAATACTGTGACTTAAGTTCACTCACTAGCTGGTCAACGTCTTGAGCCCCTTTAATTGAAATAAAGAATGTCGCATCAAAACGCACATCATCTGTGTCGTATCGCCGCATTTCCATTCGCACTGAATGTCGCTCAAGTGTCGATTTTAATGAATTTAAAGAAATGTCTGATTGAGTATTTTCATCTGTTTTTACGTAACTCAAAGATAAAAATAGGCCACTCTCTTCGTATGACTTAGCATGGCGTTTTTTAACCAAAGTAACGAGTAGCAATGTGACTGTACAAGCAACAATCGCCGCCAATGTTTGACCGGCCCCTAATGCCACCGCTATACCTATATTTAAAAACAAATAAATCAACTCTTCCGGCTCTTTAATAGGCGTTCTAAAACGGACAATAGACAATGCGCCAACCAGTCCTAGCGCAAGAGCAAGCGAGGCTTTCACAACCGTAATAATCAAAATCACGGTCAGCATCAACAGCGGAAATAACCGCGAAAAGTCTTGTCTGTTACAAAATGCAGAAGAATATTTACGAAAGTGATAACCAATAACTGATGCAAGTATAAACCCGAGTATTAGATTAAGTAGCAAAGCCCCCAATTGAACACTCGCATACGGGAAAAACATAGAACGAATATCTTTGGGTAAAAATGCAATTAACAGGGGATCTACTGACTCCATAAACATTTCCTTTATTTTGTATTTAAAATTATTTTAGGTACTACTACGCATTGTTTTACCAAGTAATACAAAAACTACATCTAGCCATAAGCATAGAATGAAGACAGCGAACTGCAAAAATATCTATGTGAATATTTATTTAAACAAGCCCAACTTTGCTCAAATAAAAGTCTGTGTCTAATATAAAGTAAATAACCACCGTTAAATATTGCCAATATAAAAACAGTAAACATCTATTACAGTCTGAATTAAAGGAAAGTATGAAGATATCTACAGCGGCTATATACACTAAAGAGTATCGAAAAAAGTCTATTTACCTGTGTTTTATTATTACGCTCACTGGCTGTAATTATAGCCCTGATGACTCCCAAGATAACGAGTCGCCTAGTGACACTGTTGATGACCCAATCATGGTCACATTACCCACGGTTCCTTTATGTAATGGCCCCTGTAGCTGCGATGACATTATTCTCAAAGGTAATGACACTGGCATACGCTATAGCGCCGACTACCCAACCGAAAACTTATCGCTTTGCAATCTGCAAGCTCCTTTTATGCAAGACTGCCAGATAGGCCGAGATCAGCAGGCCCTAGCAGGCACACTCGAAAAAGTAGGGTTTGGTAATGCTGGCTTTGATTACTCTAAAATATCGAACAATGGCGAACTGCTGCCGAATGACGCGCAAACGTGGCAATGTATTCAAGATAATCACACGGGACTTATTTGGGAGGTGAAAGCACCACAATCGAGTGGGCTCGCTAACGCAGCCGATCAAACCTACAGTTATGCAAATCCTCGTTTTCTCGACTATTCTAGCGAAAACCTAGGTGTCTGTAGTGTTGAAGGGGCCTGTGATACACACAAGTATCTCACGCTCATTAATAAGCAAGCACTCTGCGGTTTTACAGATTGGCGGCTGCCTTCTAAAATAGAATTACAAGATTTAGTTGATTATAGCGCGGTTCAACCCGCGATTGATTTAACCGCATTTCCAAATACAAAGGTAGGAAACTACTGGACAGATACCATAGATACCGATGATACAAACAGCATTTGGGCGGTTAACTTTAATTTTGGTACCGCTGCGGGGGGAGTCAGTGCCAATAAACAAATGATAAGACTGGTCAGAGGCAATGCTTTTGTCAGCCAGCTCCCAGCAGAGAATGACTTGGAAATAAACAGTCAGCTAAGGAATGAAGTCGCACCAAAACAACGCTGTAATCGCATAGTTGATGCGACAGCACCGATTGGGCGATTTAAAAGGGATAATACTGGCAGTGTACTCGATACATTTACAGGGTTGATTTGGCAAGCATGTGTGGCAGGAAAAAACGGTGAAAATTGCATCGAAGGAGAAGCGAACTTATACACATGGCAAGAAGCTCTCGAACATGCGCAAGAGATCAGCGAGCAAACTCAAATGCCTTGGCGGCTGCCAAATTTAAAAGAGTTACAACGTACCATCGAAAACCAATGTGAAGAGCCTGCTTTGAATCCATTTGCGTTTCCAAATGTCCCTATGACGCAAGTTTGGAGCGCAACGCCACATAGTAAAGAGACAGATAAATCGTATCACTATCAATACCAAAACAGCATTATTTTTTACGGTACAAGAACCGAAAAGCACGCAGTACATTTAGTACGAGATTGTTACTTTCAGTAAAGGACTGATCATTTATGAGATGCACAATAAAAGTATTACTTAATCTTGCTTTAATAGGTATGTTAATTACATACACGAAAGTACACGCCAACGATCTAGACTTTTATAAGTACCATATTGGTGTAAAAACCAGTTACCTGAACGTGAATAATCAAACTAATAAACCGGAACAGAATCTACTTTTAGAGGACTATGGTGCAAGTCTTGGGGCTTTTTACAGCGGTCAATACAACTCGTATATGTCTTTTGCTGTGGGCATAGATTTTATTTATATAGAAGACAAACTGCCCTTCTCTGAATCAGTTCGTAACGAATTTACAGGTGAGCTTTCGAGCAAAGAATCAAGCATTTTTGGTAAAGCCATTTATGCTGAAGGTGGAATATTCTATCCTTTCCTTTATCAAAACCAGCTACAAATTGGCCTATTAGGAGGGTATCGATATAACGATCTGACTCGCACAATATTCCGCTGTGAACAATGCCAAGAGCAAGAGCTCTATCAATTTGAAAACTCAACGTATGTTAAACCATTCATAAAGTACAAATTCAGTGCACGCTTTAGTTTACAAATTGCATATAGTCATTACTTTAATGAGATGGGTTTTGACAACTCAATTGACCTGCAAGTAACACTGGTTAAGTTTTAACCACACGGCTTTAGCGATGTAAAATCCTTTTTTCGGTACCTTTTTTACATTCGAGGTGTCGCTACCACGCGATTTCCTCACCTTGATAACTATAAAATCCACCACTTTGAGCGTCTTGCAAATTATCTATCACCTGCTTTAAGCCTTCTGCAGACTCTTGAGCACCAATCAAAGCGTTAGGGCCTCCCATCGATGTTTTCACCCACCCAGGATGTAACGACACCGTTTTTATCCCTTGAGGCAATAAGTCATTAGACAAACTTTTAATCGATGAGTTAAGCGCCGCTTTAGAGCTGCGATAGATATACCCGCCTCCTTTGGTGTTTTCTGTGTGACTCCCTACACGTGAGGAGATAGCAGCAATGGTTTTTAACTCACTTGCTTTAATATGAGTGATAAATGCTTCAGCCAACTTTATTGGCGCGATCACATTGGTTTCAAATACGTCTTTCCAGGCTGTTTCATCGCATTCTCCAAACTTGTATCCTTTTGGCCCATATATACCCGCATTATTGAGCAAAACATCGATCGCCTGACCCCTGAGCTGCGTCGCCAGCTGGCTTACTTGAGTATAGTCAGTAACATTTAACGTAAAGATGGTTAATGAACGATAGCGTAATGTCAGTGCTTGCAATTCTTCAGCCTGGCTTGGCTCCCTGCATGTCGCTAAAACTTGCCAACCCGCTTTTAAATACACTTTAGTTAAAGCAAGCCCTATACCTCGGTTTGCGCCGGTGATCAATAACGTCTTCACACGCATAAACTCCTTAAAGATATACAAAATATTCTTTGCTACGGACAGCTCAACGCGCTGTTAATTTATCCGCAACATATAGTTGCATAAATACAGACTCAGGATCTGGTTGATAAGTTCCGTAACTTTCTCGCTCGTAAAAACCAAAGTGCCGATACAGTGCAATGGCTTCATGTTGTTTTGCGCCAGTTTCTAACATCACTTTATTCAGTCCACGATCAGTAACCAGAGATATTAAGTAACCCAAAATTGCTTTTGATAAGCCTAATCCACGAAAGTTTGGTTTTACATATATTCGCTTTAATTCGCCATATGCGCCGTCTGCATCTTGATTGATGACTACAGCCCCACACGCAGCTAAACGATTCTCTAGATAGATCCCATAAAACTCGACATTATCTTTATCAACTTCTGTTGTAGGCAACAAAATATTTAGTTCTGCTGGATATAAGCCATTCATCAATTCATCAATTTCGGAAAAAATCTCAATAACCCCAGGACTAGACGAGGTCAACTTCTGTATTTTTCGCTTCATCTACACTCCTCATACTAAAAACCAAAGTTACTATAATGGGTACTCTGTTTCAAGCTAGATATTGTAACAACTCGGAGATCTTGGACACTCATTACCTCGAGTACAGATCACACGTACCTCATTGTCCATTCCTCGTTCAATCCAGTTGATATTTAAAATGCGTGCAACACTCAGTAACTGAGCCCTGAGCGAGCGAGGGATGACACTGGATCCACCATGCTTTATGCATAATTTCTTCAGCTGCGACACAATTATTTGCGGATCGCCACCTTGCGCTAGTATCGCAGGATTTAAATCAATACCTGCACACAAAATATGTCCATTTCCGGCTAGGTCATCAACCTGAACAGATTCACAGCAATACAATCGCGCTTCACCACCAACAGTCAATATGGAGAGTTGAGCACTACTTTCACCACTGCTATCCGCAAACTTTCGAAATACAGCCCAATGCTGACAAGGGTCCTCAACACTGCGCATATTCCCCCAGGGTAAAGGGATCCCATTTCCTCGATACACCGCTTTTAACTTACCCGGTTTGTAAGCATCAAAATAATGCCAATGCGGATAAGACGACACCACCGTCATTCTTCGCATTGCAACAGATGCCGAGATATTTAGTTGCTTATGTACCTTTAAATCGTAACCTGTGCGATCTAAAAGCTGACGGAAAGGCGCTTTGGGGCACAGTAAAGCACCAGCAAAAAAGCTTGACTCAAAATCCCGCCATGCATTCAATGTATCTTGCGCACTTGGCGTACTTGCTTCTCGGATCGCATCCGTGTCATGCCCGCCAATTTTTAAAGTACATTGCAGTCCCTCCAAATTATGTAATACAGCATGTCCAATATGAACAGCTAAATCATATTTCAATCGACTTTGCCTTTGTTGCAAAACATAATTTAGGTTAACAATATTCGGCGCAGAAAAATAAGATGTTACGAGCGCCTTTGGCTGCTCACTATCGTTTTCAGTTTCTTCTATATTGGCTTGTTCAAACCACTTAATAACTAGCCCCTTCTCATGGGCAATCTCTATTAAATCATCGCTGGTCAAATACAAATTTTTTTGCCCAACCTCCTCTGCAGCTCGTTCTAAATCAGGAAAGTGATTTTGATGATGTTCTTGATATGCGCGGATCAGTAACTGCGCAAATTGACGGCCACTGATCCCTGTCTGAGACAGCATTTCAGGAATAGCTATTTGCAAGATATCGTTAGAAAATAGAAAGTTCGGCTCAAGTGCCATACCTTCTATACCCCCATGGTTACCTTTTACTGGTGTGATGGTATCGGGCTCCGGTTCATTGTCTAAAAACCACTCCAACGGCTTTTGAAAAACCTCGGCTAAATTATCGAGCATATCAAGGCTTGGCGTTCTTTTTCCGCGCTCAATCATAGATAAATAGGACACAGAAGGCGCTGATTGTGCATCCACTCGAATACATCGTGCAGATAAATCCTCTAGGGTCAGGTGATTACGCTTTCTAAGGTTACGTATTTTAGTGCCCGTAAAATGGGATTTTCGTATCAAACTTTGGTCTTTTTTCATCAGATCATGCTACTTGAGTCAGAGTGAATACAAATTAACCATAGCATTTTTTGTGAAATTTACACTGTAAAATTCTTTTTGTGAAATTTTATAGTTTTTTCACCTACACTGAATTCGTACTCTCACTACAACACATTACGAAGAGAATGAGGAAAATATTATGACTGCACTTACCCGTTCAAACCTTGAAGACACGCCTTTAAGCTGCCAAAAACTTGAATTAGCAAAACGCTTACTTGATGAACAATGTCCACTCGACAATGGTTCACACTCGCAAACAACGCACTACGTTGTTTATTACAATCATCTAATGGCGTTTTTTGCTGATGGGTCGCATTGTGGGTTAAAACATCCAAACCAGTTTGTGGCACTGTGTGGCCATAAAGATGATCCCACGGCAATCTTATTAAAGAAAAGCGATGGGCTGCATATTGAGCTTACATTCAATCGATGTGGCAACACGGGTAAATGCGACAATGCCCATATTGACGATATTCAAATTGAAACCCAGTTGAGTGCCTTAAATAATGAGGATGAACAACCACAATTAAAGCGCTTATGGGTGAGCTTTTTAACGGGTGTGCAACACTCTTTGTGCGAAACCTCAAGTATGAAACAATATACAGATAAACAAGGTAACGATTATCAACTCAACGCTTATTGATACACGCCGATTAATGAATGCTCAGGCTATGCGCATGTCTGCATGGCCTAGACGAACCCCAAACTCATCTTCAAATAATACGATATACACAACGCTTTAATCTAAGTTTCTTCTTTATTGTGTCTGCGAATGCTTGTTATGCTTAATTCATAGACTAGTCAATAATCAGGGATCACAATGAGCTGCCCGTACAATAATAAACCAGATACGACAACACCTCACAGCAATTACAGAGCGATGGAAGATAATATTCATACTGACTTTAAGGATGATATGTCTTACGGAGACTATCTAAATTTAGAGAAAGTACTCAGTGCCCAGCACCCTTTGTCTGAACAGCACGATGAAATGTTATTTATTGTGATCCACCAAGCCAGTGAGTTATGGATAAAACTCGCAGGACATGAACTCAATGAAGCCATAAACAACATAAAAACTGGCGATTTCGGCCATGCATTTAAGGTCATTTCACGAGTAAAACAAATACTTGGGCAACTTACTCAATCGTGGGGGATCTTATCTACGTTAACGCCTGTCGACTACTTGAAATTTCGCGATACACTCGGTCACTCATCTGGCTTTCAATCCTATGGGTATCGCAAAATTGAATTTTTGTTAGGTAATAAAAATAGCCAATTACTTAAAGTCCATGAAAGTAACCAAACCGTGCATCAAGAGCTGTCTCACATACTTCATCAGCCGAGTTTATATGATGAAACCCTCATTGCTTTAAAGTCCCATGGCCTCAATATTGATGACAATGCCATAGCCAGAGATTTCAGCCTGCCATATCAGACCAATGAAAGTGTTCTAACTGCATGGTTAACCGTATATCAAAATGCTGAACAGTATTTTCACCTTTATGAGTTAGCGGAAAAACTTGTTGATATTGAAGATAGCTTTCAACAATGGCGATTTAAACATATGTACACAGTGCAACGTATCATTGGTAATAAGGTAGGTACCGGCGGCTCTTCAGGGGTCGGTTTTTTAAAAAAAGCCCTCGATATTAGCTTCTTTCCAGAGTTATTCGAATTACGTACCCAACTCTAAACCACTTTTATTGGAGTAAAACAATGGCGGAAGAACTGGCTTATAAATTACAGCCTCATTATCAAGACTTTAAAGTTCATGAGCGTATACTTTTGTCTGGTCATTCACATCAAGCATGGCCAGACGTTGCTAAGGAAGGTATGTTAGCATGCTACCAAGATGCAACTGAACATATCGATGATAAATGGCAACTTGCATTTCAAAAAGCTGACCGTGTAAAAGCATTTTATGCCTCTTTACTCGGTGAACCTAACGCCCAAATTACCTTAGGTGGGTCAACCCACGAACTGATATTAAGGTTTTTATCGGATTTGCAGTGTTTTAAGTCACCCACTAAAAAATCAATCCACATCGTAACAACCGACGGCGAATTTCATTCCCTGCGCAGACAGCTTAACCGCTTAAAAGATCTAAACGTTCAGATCACGACCGTTCCTGTTTATCCCGCACATACGTTAGCCCAACGACTCATTCAAAGTATTAGCCCTACTACCGATGCCGTTATGGTATCTGCCGTATTTTATAGTAGCAGCGAAATATTCAACGATGTAAAACATGTCGCCCAACACGCACACTCAGTCGGTGTTCCTTGCTTGGTAGATGCCTATCACGCATTAAACGTTGTCCCTTTCAATATAAAACAGTGGCAATTAGAACATGCTTTTGTTGTGTCAGGAGGGTATAAATATTGCCAAGCGGGTGAAGGAAACTGCATGTTAAGAATACCAAAGGATCATCAAGGCAGTCCGATCATCACTGGCTGGTTTGCCGAGTTTAATGTGCTAGAACAAGCTCCTGGAGAGGTGGAATATGGTGCTGGCGACGCTGCTTTTTCAGGTTCAACCTATGATCCGGTAAGTCATTACCGCGCCGCAGCCGTTTTTGACTTCTTCGAATATCATCAGCTTACTCCTGAGAAGTTACGTGAGTCGAGTCAGCAGCAAATAAAATTCCTAACTGACGGAATTACGTCACTGCCAAACCTCAATCAACATTTCACTTTTTTAGATCATACACTCCAAAAAAATGCCGGCTTTTTAGCTCTGACGACACCACATGCCAGTCAATGGGCCGCCCAACTCAACTTACATGGTGTGTTATGTGATAGTCGAGGACAGCAATTAAGGCTCGGTCCCGCTCCCTATGTCACACAAGCTCAACTTACCGAAGCACTAACTATAATGGATAAAATTAGCCTCACTCTGTAAGTTTGAGGCTAATACAGCCACAAATTTATCCGTTTAAATTAGGTAAATTGTTATTCAATTTATCACCCTAATAGACTGCAATTTCGTCAATATACAAAGGTAACTGGAGTATTTGTAGATCGTGAGAATTTTTTAGCATTTTCTGCCACAACACGGAGATACCTGATTGCCACTTGTGTAAAGGTAATATCTAAGCGTGGGCCCTAGATCTCTTCTTTTGATAAGTTTGCTAAACGTTGCCAGCTTCTTGCATCATTTGACACTAAAACTGAAACACTTTTTGGCGGGTGTAGCTGCCGATGCCTTCCCGCATCAACAATCCTGTGGTATTTTTTTATAGCACAGGCAAAAACCTCTCCAGATCGTCTCTATCATTTCTGTGCTGTCTGTTCAATTACTCATCGCATATTCTCTCCTCAGTATATGCGTTTATTTAGCTTGTTAATCAACAGGCAAGCTCTCCGCGAATAATATTTCAACATAGAACTCTAAATTTTGACCAGGTGTAATAAATACGGTGTAATGTCTCACTTATAAAGACACTACATCACTCCTAAACCTTGCCAAACTACAAACTCAAGCATCAAAAACACAAGATCAAAAAACCTAAAACCACCTAAAAAAACACTTAAAAAGAACAAAATAAAAACAATTGACACATTTTAGAAACAAAAATAAAGTAGAATATGTCAGTAAAATTTTATATTCAAAATAATAAATCAATCACGGGAACTATAATAAGATGTTTAAAAAAGCAGTTTTGGCATCGCTGATTTCAGCGATATGCTTGCCAACGCAAGCACAACTCATTATTTCTGAGTACGTGGAAGGAAGCAGTAATAACAAGGCTATTGAGCTGTATAACACTGGTGCTGAACCAATCAACTTAGCTGGGCATACCCTGTCATATTACTTTAATGGTAAAACAACGGCTGGCAGAACTATTGACCTAGAGGGCACTATCGCACCAAAAAGCACCTTTGTGGTCGCTCACTCGAGTGCCACCGCTGAACTTGCAGATAAAGCACAATTGCTATCAGGCGGCAGCTGGTATAACGGTGATGATGCGGTTGTTTTGAGCCAAGGTGATAATGTTATAGACAGTTTAGGGCAAAAAGGGGTCGATCCGGGCAGTAGTTGGTCTGACTCAGGCGTGAGCACAAAAGATAGCTCGCTATTACGTATGAATACAATAGTAGAAGGCGATACTAACGATACTGATACTTTTGTTCCTTCTGAACAGTGGACCGCATTAGCAAAAGATGACTTCTCTAATATTGGGCTGCACAACAGTGAACAACCACCAGAACCACCCGTACTTGTTTGTAATGACAACAACACCCTTATAAGCAGTGTTCAAGGTGCTGGTGCAGAAAGTCCACTGGTCGGAGAGTATGTAGAGCTTCAAGGTATTGTGACTCTCAGCTTACAAAACAGTGAGCAACTTAAAGGCTTTTTCCTACAAGAAGAGCGTGCTCAATATGATAACGATCCACTTACTTCTGAAGGTATATTCATATCATTCGCTGATACCTCTGTGGTCGCAGGAGATATCATTAAAGTATCAGGTATCGTACAAGAACAATATGGGCAAACTCAGCTTGCATCAATCAACGGCATCATTAACTGTGGCACAGCACCCGTAATAATTACAGATATCACAATGCCAGTTTTACCGAGCCTCGAAGCCTATGAAGGAATGCTGGTTAATGTAACCAATGAGTTAGTCGTCAATGACACCTATGGCTTAAAGCGCTATGGCGAAATTAAATTAGCCAGTGAGCGTTTATATCAATCAACTCAACTTGCTTTACCAGGTGAAGCTGCCAATACGTTAGAAGCACAAAATAAGCAAAAAGAGCTCACACTAGACGACAGTATTACAACGCAAAACCCGGACGTGATCCCCTATCCAACCCCAGAACTTGACGCATATAACACGTTAAGACTCGGGGATAAGGTCAACAACATTCAAGGTGTAATTGGCTTTGGTTATAGTCAGTATCGTGTTCACCCAACACAGCAACCTAATTTCACCCAGCAAAACCCTCGCACTGAAGCCCCTCAGGTAACAGAGCGCGGAGACTTACGTGTTGCTAGCTTCAATGTGCTCAATTACTTCAATGGTGATGGCCAAGGCGGTGGTTTTCCTACATCTCGAGGCGCAGACAACCAAGAAGAGTTTGACCGCCAAAAGGCAAAAACAGTCAATGCCATACTTTCACTTGATGCAGATATTATCGGTCTCATAGAAATGGAAAATGACGGCTTTGATGAACTCAGCGCATTGGCCGACTTAACTTCTGCTCTTAATGAGCAAGACAGCACCAATCAATATGCTTATGTAAGTATAGACACCACGCAAGTGGGCGGTGACGCCATCATGTCTGCACTTATTTATCGCAGTAATACAGTGAAAGAAATTGGCACAGCCGCGTTCACAGAAGCCGTGCCTTTTGACTATGGCAACCGTCCACCCGTCATGCAAACTTTTGAATCACTCTCAAGCCAAGAAATGTTCAATGTAGTGATCACTCATTTACGCTCTAAGGGAAGTTGTAGTCGTGCAGAAGGCTTAGACCAAGATCAAAATGATGGCCAAGGTTGTTGGAACCTGACTCGTATCAATGCAGTAAAGGCGCTTTCATCATGGATCTCGACGGAGCCAACAGGATTATCTGACCCTGATACGTTGATCTTAGGTGATATTAATGCCTATGGACAAGAAGACCCTATTCGCACTTTTACAGAGCAAGGGTATATCAATATTAAGCAGCAATTGAATGGCAGCACTGACGATTACTCATACGTTTATAAAGGCCGTATTGGTAGCCTTGATCACGCCTTTGCCAGTACTGAAATGATGAATAAAGTCATCGCAACCTCTGATTGGCATATTAACGCCGATGAGCCAGCGGCACTTGACTATAACACCGAGTATAAATCAGACAAGCATAAAGCCAGCTTGTATGCAGAACATGCATATCGTTCATCTGATCACGATCCAATTATCATTGAACTTAATACCGCACCAGAACAAGATGTTATTGAAGGTGAGTTTACTGATATCAATGGCTGGTTATGGTGGCAGCGCTTTTCTATTGAATTACCTGAAGGCTACAAAACGCTTGAAGTAAGTATAGAAGGGCAAGGAGAAGCTGATTTATATGTTCGTCACAATCAAAAGCCCTACTTTTTAAGCTTTGATTGTCGTCCATATCTGTGGGGGAGCAACGAGCAATGTACCTTAAATAACGCACAAAGTGGCACATGGCACTTTGGCGTACGCGGTATATTCCCCTATAAAAATGTTACTTTAAAATACAAAGCAACTAAGTAACCCCCCGTTTGATTAAAACACTGTAATTAACGAAGCTGGGTTACTTAAACCCAGCTTCTACTGTTATCAAATAAGAAATAACTATCTACTACTTTAAAAATCCATCAGCTTTGATATAAACCATCACCAGCTTATTTTACATAAATACGCAGCTGGTCTTGCTCAGCACCACTGTACCGTGTGTTTATATAAGGCCAAATATCAAATTTAGTGGCATGCTGATACAATGATGCACCAACCGTAAGGTATGCATCTGCTCTAGAAGTATATTGAGTACTCAATGAAATGTAAGAGTAGTCAAGCCCTGTACTACTGCAACCACTTACCTCATCATGCCATAAATATGCAGTATCGTAAGGCACTACGGGGTAACTTAAACTAGCAACATCACTAATCTTTACGCATAAGCTACGCTGCAGTTTTTTCTTACTGATAAAAGCAACCTTGTTATTTTCATCAACTGTCATAATACCGATTTGCATTGACGTCAAAACACTTTGCCATTTATCGTCTGTAAGCACTCCTAACTCTGTCGGTTCAACAAAGTTTTTGGTAGCGAGTGAGTCTTGTGCATCCTTGTGATTGGCAACAAGAGTCCACCCTCCGTCAAGGTTAGTCATGTCACAATATGCATTAAACCCATTACCTTTATGTAAGCTTGAAGGTTCTAAATAATATACACCATCTGACGCATTAGGTGTTTCTGCGTAGATTGATGCACAAGTAATAGCATTAGGATCTAGCGGTGTTGGCTCACTTAAATCAATTTGACCCTGTACAAACTTACCATAATATTCCAATTCACCAATCACGATAGCATTATGACCATAATTAGATTTAACAACCAACCTAACGTATCGTCCAAACGCAGGTTCATCCAAAGTGACGACACTTTGATTAACATTTTGTAAGGTAAAGCTTTCATGATCCTCAAACGTAATATTGTCATTTGAAACTTGAAGTGTTATTTCCTGAGGCGCCATCCCCCCTTTTCGTGCTCCTTCATAAACGAATAATTTGAAGCCCGAAATATAAGCAACTTGCGTAAAAGCCACTTGCAACTGTAACTCCCCCAAAAAATGAAACAGTTCATAAGTAGAATTTTCCATTAACTAAAATAGGAAAATTTACGATGAGAAAAAGTAAGTTCACCGAAACTCAAATTGTCAGCATGATCAAAGAAGCTGAATCAGGTATTCCAGTGCCTGAAATTTGCCGTAAACATGGCATAGGCCAAAGCACATTTTACAAATGGCGCTCAAAATATGGTGGTATGGAAGCATCTGATGTTAAACGCCTTAAAGAACTTGAAGAAGAAAATCGTAAGCTAAAAGATATGTTTGCAACGCTGAGCTTAAAGCACTCGATGCTTGAGGATATCATTGCAAAAAAGCTGTAAAGACAAGTAGACGCAGAGCTTGGGTTGAGCATTTGAGAACTCAATTTAACGTCAGCGTCGCATTTGCTTGTGAAGTGGCTGGATTAAGCCGCTCAGTTTTTTATTACAAACATAAACGGCCATCAGATGATGAAGTTATCGACGCATTGCTAGCATTGATCGAACGTCACCAAAGGTGGGGGCTGCCCAAACTATTTAAAAGGCTTCGCAACAAGGGTAAACCTTGGAATAAGAAGCGTGTTGAACGTGTTTACAACATGCTTAAACTCAACTTAAGACGTAAAGGAAAACGCCGTGTACCAACGAGAACGCCAGAACCATTAAGTGCCCCACTGCAACATAATGAATCTTGGTCAATGGACTTTATGAGTGATGCATTAAGCTATGGACATCGGTTCAGAACATTGAATGTACTCGATGACTTCAATCGACAAGCATTAGCGATTGAAGTTGATACCAGTTTAACGGCTGAGAGAGTAATTAGGACACTAAAGCAGATCATTGCTTGGCGCGGCAAACCAAAACAAATTAGGGTAGATAATGGCCCAGAGTTTACTTCCACTATGCTTGAAACGTGGGCGATGGAAAACAGTATTAAGCTAGAGTTTATAAAACCTGGTAGCCCTTATCAAAATGGCTTTGTGGAAAGGTTTAACCGAAGTTACCGTGAAGAAGTGCTAGATTTATACTTGTTTGAGTCACTACAAGAAGTACGTGAAATCACAGATGAATGGTTAGATATTTATAATTATGAACGACCCCATGATTCACTTGGTGATATGACACCAATTAGTTATCTTGAGGCTGCATAAAATTCTACAAAAGAGCTGTACTAAATTGGGTGGAGTTACACAACCATTGAGGGGTATTTTTTTGATAACCAAGCCAAGCACCATTACTTACTTTTCCTAAAGAATCAACATTAATCTTAGTAGCACTGTCATAGCCATCAAATGCACTCGCAGGTGTATACCCAGGGTAGAACGTACTTGCACTATAGTGACTTTCACTGAGTCCATTAGTCTTGTTAAGTGCTATATTTTTGTTTGTGCCGGTTTCTTCTGCGGGAAGAAACGTTAGCCCGGGGTACAAGTTTTCATTTCTAAAACTGAAAGTATCCCCGCCGTATGTCGTATTACTGGTCGCAAATATCTTACCTTCAAAATTTAAAATACTGACCGATTAATTTACATGTGTCACTTCGCTGTCAGCGGTACGCTCTTCGTGAATAAATAATCGACTGTCGTTAATCCTTGTACCACTGTGATTTAGTAGCTCAGTGTTTACAATTAGTGACTCCCCATTAGGCATAGTTACATTGCTTGATGGTGAATAAATGGCTAAGTAGTTAACAGATTCCGCAGTAAAGTTAGAACTAACATTCTCAGCATAATCTAATGTAATTTTATAACTCTGCCTTGTTAAATCTGATGTCCTGACATTAAATGCATGAGCTGAATTATTGCTCGTGGCACTCAAAAATAGCTTTGGAACTTGAGGGAATTCTTCTTGAAACACCAGCAGTTTATTCTTACTCGTTAAATTCAGCGTCCCCGCTTCCAGTATAGTGCCATCGTCTAATGTATAACGCCCTTGATCTATAGCCAAATAAGGAACAACCTCTATATCATGGTGTTCATCTAACGTACTCCATTCTCTAAACTTTACAGAAAAATCATTACTCGCTGTTTTCTGAACACTTATAACCCCAGCTTCTTTGTCTTTATAAGAAGGTACTCCCATAATAAGGATTGGCTCACTAATTTCGTTAATGGTAAGCTGATATGCCTTATCAGTTACTTCAACGGTACCTACTGAGTACTCCATACCTGTACAAGTGCCAACAAACATAGCACCAATAAACATACACCTGTCTAACATACCTTTCCTTATTAACATTCATTTTATTGTGTATTAAAACTCTAAATGTACTCGAACATAGCTTTTACATTGACATCAAACGCTAATTTCACCTTTCAAATAGTCTATGGCTTGACCCGATAATATTACTTTATCTTCTTTTACATTACATACAACAGTGCCTGTTCTTGCAGAAAGTTGCTTACCGATAAGTTTAGTTTTATCTAGAAAACTAGCCCAAAAAGGTGCAAGTTCGCAATGTGCCGAGCCTGTCACTGGATCTTCGTTTACACGTAATTTAGGAAAAAAACAGCGGCTCACAAAATCCACCTTGTCGCCCTTTGCTGTGACCACAACTCCGCGTTTATCAAGACTATGCCAAGCACTAAAATCCGGCACTAACGCTTTTACCGCGGCTTCATTTTCGAGTACCACAACATAATCAAACCCCGCCCTAACTTCCCTTGGTTTACAATTCCCTAAGCCCTTTAATAAAACCTCTGGCGCTTCTATCACATCGATTTCTGTTGCCGGAAAGTCCATTGCATAGCCTTGCGGGGTTCTGCGTACGTATAGCGAGCCGCTGCGCGTTAAAAAGCATACCTGAGCCTTTGCATATCCCAAATGCCTAAACAATACATGCGCTGCCGCAAGCGTTGCATGGCCACATAAATCAACCTCTTCCATAGGCGTAAACCAACGTAGCTGAAAACTTTCTTCATGCTGAACAAAAAATGCTGTCTCTGATAAATTGTTCTCTTCAGCAATTTTTTGTAATAAGTCATCTTCAAGCCATGTATTTAATGGGACAACCGCTGCTGGGTTGCCCTCAAACGGATTACTTGCGAATGCATCAACTTGATATAATGGTAATTTCATTAAACTTTCTAACCTCTTCTAAAATAATGACGTTTTTGTAAAAAAATTTTTTATATAGCCATTTTCACACTATGGAGATAATACTGACTCAAAAGCTTCCACTCCACCCCTTACATTTATGTCGATTCTGATTAAACAGCCTTGAATTAATATAAAAACACAACCCTCGTTAAGTTCAGGTCTACAAGACATCAGTAATCTATTGATTTTAATAACAAAAACCCCCATTCAGACCTTCCCCTGAAAAAAGAAACATAAATGTAACCTGCTGTAATTACTTTTTTGTTGTGTATGAGCTAAGGTTTATAAACTCGATAATTGTAAATAGAAAGTAACCAGAAAATTAAAGCGTCAATGATTAACACGTGAACAATAAGTAAAAGGGCGTAAATACTTCCGGGTATTTACTCTTACCAACCATATAAGGAACTATCATGACCCACTATAAATTCGGTAACGAGATAAAGTCAAAAACGATCCCTAAATCGGTTAAAGTAGCCATTGTTGGTGCTGGTATGTCTGGCTTATATAGTGCTTGGCGTATTGATAAAGAACATAAAACACAAGACTTCGCAATATTTGAACGCTCCGATAGAACAGGAGGTCGGCTAGACTCTGATTTGATCAACTTTAAGAATCAACATACTGGTCCTGATGAACCTGAAATCATCACCGTTAAGGAAGAGCAAGGCGGTATGCGCTTTCTATTTGAAGGCATGGATGACTTAATGGCATTATTCCTATCACTCGATTTACAAGACCAGATTGTGCCTTTTCCAATGAATAGTGATGGCAATAACCGCCTTTACTTTCGGGGTGAAAGCTTTTCAGTTACTGATGCGCAACAAGATGACTACGCAATTTGGTCTCATTTATACAACCTAGCTCCTTCAGAACAAGGCGTTAACCCAAAAGACATTATCAATGTGGTGTTTAATCGTATTTTGCAAGCCAACCCTCATTTCGATGCTCGTCCAGAGGTTCGTGGTCCTGAGTTTTGGCAATCATTTAGGCTCGACTGTCAGTGGCAAAATAAAGGTCTAAATGAGTGGACGCTATGGGATTTATTTTCGGATATGGGTTACAGCCAAGAATGCATCACCATGTTGTATCGAGTACTCGGCTTCAACGGTACCTTTTTATCAAAAATGAACGCGGGTGTTGCCTACCAGTTACTTGAAGACTTCCCAGCCGATGCGCAATTCAGGACCTTTAAAGACGGTTTCAGTACTTTACCAAACTCACTCGTTGATCAGATTGGTACTGAACGTATTCACTTACAAACCAGCATTGAAGAAATCGATCATGATGAAGCATCTGGTAAATACATTCTGCACTACATCCATATTGATGAACAAGGCCAAGAGCACTGTGGCCAAGTTCATGCAGATAAAGTCATTTTAGGCTTGCCACGATTAGCTCTAGAGCGTTTATTTGTAAAATCAAACGCATTTAATCGCATGGAGAAAAGAGAGAGTGAAAAGCTTTGGAACACACTGCAAACGGCTTCGGATCAGCCTCTGCTAAAAATTAACTTATATTATGACAATGCATGGTGGGGCCAAGGGATAACAGGGCGTCCAGCAGTCGAATTTGGACCTAACTTTGCAGATTTACCAACCGGCTCCGTTTATCCATTTTATGCAGTGAATGATGAGCTCGCTGCCGCACTAATGTATGAAGAACGTGATACCAATCCGACGCAAACGATTCAACATAAACTCGACGCTATTAATAGTCAAAAATATAAGCGCCCCGCTGCTCTAACCATCTATTGCGACTATTTAAACATTAACTTTTGGAGCGCACTGCAGAGTAAAGGAGAGCTTTATCACAATCCAAAGCAAGAGCAATCGGTTGAAAGCGTACCCAGTGACATGTACCCAGCATCAGTGGCCGTCGTTCAACAAGCGACAAAGTTTTTCAAAGAAATTTTCAATACGCATTACGTACCAGACCCTATTTTAACCAGTGCCCGTATTTGGGAAGGCAGCGTGAACTTTGATACACCAACGAGTCAAAACTTTGGTTATGGCGTTCACCAGTGGGCTGTTGGCGCAGATGATAGACAAGTCATGGAAGATTTAGTTGAACCACTGCCTGGTTTATTCACCTGCGGAGAAGCATTTTCAGACTATCAAGGCTGGGTTGAGGGCGCACTGCGTTCAACTGATTTAGTACTTGAGCGTGGGTTTGGGTTAGCCCCTTTAAGTAAAGTATATGAAGACAATGCACATGTTTCGCCATCAACGACCATCAAGGCCGTCTATGAAGAAAACTCAGCGCAACTGATTAACCAGTATCTCGATGACCAATTCAGTGCTAATCAAGCACCTGTCAATAAATACTTTGATGAAAACACTGTGATTGGTGTCAATCTAACCTACTTTGATAAACCTTAACCACACACTACCAAGGCGGTTTACAGTAATCACAAACCGCCTTTTTTGATCCCAACAAAGGAATTACTATGAACAGTGTTATTAATGAATTCTGCGTTGCTGATTACCTCAAGGCACGTTTAGAAGAAGCTGGTGTTGAGCAAATGTTTGGCGCACGCCTTGTAACAAGCCAACAGGCCTACTCAGCAGTGGGGGAAGATGAAATTAATAACCCAAATTGGCCACCTGAAAATAAATTTTAATAACGGTTTATAGAAATACGCTAGATTATTACTGCCCTCTTTAGAGAACGAGCATATCTAACCTTAAAGAGGGTAGCTCAATTACCACCCAAACAACCATATTCACCGTATTTTTATGAAATTCACCTTACATCACTACCTCTAACGCGCAGAAAAAGTTATATTTCTTCAACTGTACCTGTTAGGAATAATTATGACATTCAATAAAAAAATTCTCGCGTTAAGCATTGCTGCGTGTATGAGCACAACATTTTATAGTGCGCACGTCACTGCAGCCGATAAAAATGCGACAAAAGCGGAAGAAAAAAAACAAAAAACAATAGCTGAAATCACTAAAAACCACACTCAACATGACGGCCTATTCACGTTGTTTCAGAATAAAAAGTCAGGTTCAGTACTGCTTAAATTAAATGAATCGCAACTCAACAGCGAATTCATTCATTTCTCTCAAATAATGGATGGCTCTGGTGACTTTGGTTTTAGAGGCAGTTACCGTGGCAGCTCGGTTTACACTTTCAACCGTGTTTTTGACCGCATTGAGATCCGCGCAGAGAATCCACATTTTTACTTCGACCCAAGTAATGCAATAAGTGGTGCTAAAGATGCCAATATCAACCGACCAATTATCGCCAGTGTTAAGATAAAAGCACAAGATGAAAAGAGCGGTGATATCCTCATCGATGCCAAAAGCATCTTTTTAACTGAAGCGCTTGATCAAATTAAGCCATCAAAAAATCCAAAACAAAAACCGGGTCAGCGCCGTACTTTAGGTAAACTAAGTAAAGATAAAACAAAATACTTAGCACTACACAACTACCCGCAAAATACTGATTTAAGTATTGAATATGTTTACGACAGTGCAGCACCAATGAGACCAAGTGTTTCACGCCCAAGTACCGCTGATTTTGCATTCACAGATGATCGCAGCATCAATCTGCATATACGTCATAGCCTAGTAGCTATGCCTGAAAATAACTTTAAACCGCGTTTTGACGACCCTCGCGTCGGTTATTTTGGTCAAACTAAATACGATATGACGGCACTACAAGATCCAACACCATATCGTGATGTTATTAACCGCTGGCATTTAGAAAAGAAAGACCCTAGTGCAACGCTATCTGAGCCCGTTGAGCCTATCGTGTGGTGGATTGAAAATACTACCCCAGTTGAATACCGTGACATCATTAAACAAGCAACCCTAGCTTGGAACCCTTCATTCGAAAAAGCGGGCTTCAAAAATGCGATTGTAGTTAAAATCCAACCTGATGATGCCACTTGGGATGCCGGCGATTTACGTTACAATGTATTACGTTGGACATCGTCTCCAAAAGTACGCTTTTCGGGTTACGGTCCTAGCTTTGCCAACCCTAAAACTGGCCAAATTTTAGGTTCTGATATCATGTTAGAACTTGCTGGATTTACACGTCGTTTAAATTCACTTGATTTGTTTAGTGGTGAACTCAGTACAAACGCAGCTGAACATCATCATGATCATTCTGCACTGGTTGAATCTGCACAATTTGGTCAAGCAGCCTTAAATGCCTCAGGGGCAAGCGCTGCAGACAAATCTCGTTTTATTGATGAGTACTTGCATTACCTTGTATTGCATGAAGTAGGTCATACGCTAGGCTTAAACCACAACATGCGCTCAAGCCAATTGCATTCAAAAGACAAAGTACAATCAATTATGCCAAGTGACAACTTGCCATTAACGGGCTCTGTAATGGAGTACCCTGCGATTAACTTTGCACCTAATGGTAAAAAGCAAGGCTTATACTACACCACGATGACTGGTCCATACGATGACTGGGTCATTGAATATGGTTATTCTGAGTCACTTAACGACGCAAAAGCTGAGCAACAACGCTTAAATAAAATTTTAGCGCGTTCAACTGAGCCAGGAAATGCCTTTGGTAACGATGCCGATGATATGCGTGCACCAGGTAAAGCCATTGACCCTCGTGTAAATATTTATGATTTATCAAGTGACGCGATAGGCTATGCCAATGACCGCTTAGACAGAGTGAATACCTTAGTATCTGATTTACTGAAGCGCTCTGTAGTTGAAGGTCAATCTTATCAAGGTCTCGTTACTGATTATGCAGTACTCACTCGCGAGTATCATAACAATGTAGGCGTCGTATCACGCTATATTGGTGGTGTCTATGTAGACCGTGGATTTGCGGGTCAAGAAAATGCTCAAACACCATTCACACCAGTACCAGAGCAAGAGCAAAGACGTGCAATGCAAGTACTGAGCGATTTTGTTTTTGCACCAGATGCGTTTTCTGTTGATCAAGAACTGGCACAGCATTTACAAATGCAGCGTCGTTTCTTCTTTAACTACTCAAAAACAGAAGATCCAAAATTCCACGATATGGCATTACGCACACAAAAGTCAGTGCTTAACCACGTAATGCACCCTGTTGTGTTAAAGCGTATTGTTGATACTGAACTTTATGGTAACGAGTTTAAGTTAGATGAAGTATTTACTGAGCTGACCAACGCCATTTTCAAGGCCGATGCAAGAAAAGATGTAAATAGCTTCAGACGTAACCTGCAACGTGAATACGTGAATCGTCTAATTAAGATTGCAAGCAACGACAAACGTGGTGCAAGTGTACAAAGCATTCAAGCATTAGCACGTTATAACTTAAAAGAAATTAAAGATATGATTAAGCGTCGTAAAGGTGACACCGTTAGTGCGGCACATAAAGAGCAGCTTATTTACTTGATTTCAAAAACACTCGATCCAAATGGCAAAGCATAAAATTGCCATGATGGGTTAACTCTTTCGCTGCTAAGTGAAAAGAGAGATAACAATCAAAACGGTGCTATTTAGCACCGTTTTTTATTACTGTCGAAATTCAGTTGAAGATGATTTTGAGAGTATGCATATGTATTAAGATGAGCTTAAATTTAAACCCATCTCGCCGTCACCCTAAAACCAAGGGGCTAGGTGTTTGGGCGCTACTCTTAACCAAATACTCGCTTCGCTCTTTATAAAAGTCACCGTGTTACATTTACTGGATCCTGAACAAGCTCGTGCCTCACTTTTCAGGAAGACGAAATATGTAACAGCATCTCGATTACAAAGCATTTGCACTAAATTCAGCTCAAAATCTCCCCCAGCCGTCATCCCAAAACCAAGGAACGAGGTGTTTGGGATCCATATTTGGCCTAATCACTGCTTCGCTCAAAAAAGGAGAGTGAAAGTTTCTGGATCCGAACAAGCTCGTGCCTTGCTTTTTAGGACGACGAATCGGTTTACAGTTTAGCCGCGTGCAAAGCTGAGCCACACTGTAAGATGCACTTAAATACAAAAGCAAAAACAACGAAGCTGCATGCGCATACACTTAAGCTAAAACCCACCCCGCCGTCATCCCAAAACCGAGGTACGAGGTGTTTGGGATCCATATTTGGCCTAATCACTGCTTCGCTCTTTATAAAAGTCACAGAGTTACGTTTTCTGGATCCTGAACAAGTTCGTGCCTCACTTTTCAGGAAGACGAAATATGTAACAGCATCTCGATTACAAAGCATTTGTACTAAATTCAGCTCAAAACCTCCCCCTGCCGTCATCCCAAAACCGAGGAACGAGGTGTTTGGGATCCATACTTGCTTAAATACCCTTTCGCTCAAAAAAGTAGAGTTATGTTTTCAGGATCCTGAACAAGCTTGTGCCTTACTTTTAAGGACAACGAATAAGTTTACAGTTTAGCCACGTGCAAAGCTGAGCCACACTGTAAGATGCACTTAAATACAAAAGCAAAAACAACGAAGCTGCATGCGCATACACTTAAGCTAAAACCCACCCCGCCGTCATCCCAAAACCGAGGAACGAGGTGTTTGGGATCCATATTTGCTCAAAGAACCTTTTCACTCAAAAAAGGAGAGTGAGGGCTTCTGGATCCTGAACAAGCTCGTGCCTCACTTTTCAGGACGACGAATCGGTTTAGAGTTTAGCCGCGTGCAAAGCTGAGCCACACTGTAAGATGCACTTAAATACAAAAGCAAAAACAACAAAGCTGCATGCGCATACACTTAAGCTAAAACCCACCCCGCCGTCATCCCAAAACCGAGGAACGAGGTGTTTGGGATCCATACTTGCTTAAATACTCACT
>NZ_AHBZ03000026.1 GCF_000238375.3 Pseudoalteromonas citrea | reverse complement strand
GGGTCGCATTATAGGGAGATGCAGAAAAAGCGCAAGCGTTTATTTGAAGAAAAGTGATAAAAACATAGTTTCACGGTAAAAACCTATCGAAATGGCTATTTACCAGACTTTTTAGTTTAAAAAACGCACACTCGCATCGTTTTTAATATCCCAATACATACTAGAAAGTGTCACCGCTCCCTGAAAATGCGCATAAACTATACATATTTATACTCCGAGTGCCTCTTCGCTACATTAAAGGCAAGATGAAAGGCGATGAATTAAACTTTAGCCGCCTTTCATTAAGTACTTTATGGCTTAGTCTTTATAACCCCATGGTGCACTTGGAGGAGTAATTGACTTCGTTAAATCAAAGTCCACTCTAAACTCACGACCTTCACGTACAAGTCGATAAGTAAACTTTTCATCATATATGTACATTTGCCAAGTATTCCCCATTGATTGAGGGATCCCTTGACGAGCAAAAGACTCTTTTGAATACTGATCTGCAGGGAACGACTGTACATTCGCAAAACCTGCATCGATGGTGTGGCCACCATACATGGTTGAATCATCATCGGTCCCATCTTTATGACGATGGTCATGTTTGAGACTCAAACCGCTGCCTGTTTTAGTGATCAACCAAGTACGTGACGCATCACTGCCGACATGAAAAGGCACTTGTAATTCACGTTCATTACATCGACGTACATGCATTACTAACTTTTTGCCTGCAAATGAATTTGGACCCGTTGCATTATCAACAGTGATTTTTCCTTCATACGCTTTACCACAGTGTGCTGCGATATTGTCAAAGAATGCGTCATGAGAAGGAATAGAGACCAAAGGTGCAGGACGAGCAATAGCTACACTGCTCATTAACGTCAGCGCTGTTGCGACCACAAATTTCATAGTAATGTTCCCAAAAATTAAAAACCAAAGGGTAGCTAGCCCTTTGGTTGTTTGCAATTAAATGCGCTTAACTCACCGCGCGATATAGTGGGCCGCTTAAAGTAATATTACTGCCAAGGACGTTCTGACCTTAATGTATGCTCAAATGCATTAATCGCATCATTCAACTGCTCCGTTTCACCAATAAAGTCTAAGCCACTTAATAGTCGTGCTTTAATGTCTGCGCGAACTTCAAAGTTAATTGCATCAAAATAAGGGCTGCGTAACTGCTGTTGTATTAAATCCACCTCAACTTGGATGTCATCATGTTGTTCAGCAATTAAGAATAACGACTCTAACGTGTCAGCTCCTAGGGCAATGCAGAGCATTTGATTGTTACCACAGTTATTAAAGAAAATATCGGCAAAGCTTTCAGCGAGTATAATACTGAAGCCATATTGCTTTAGAGCCCATGGTGCATGCTCTCGAGAAGAGCCGCAGCCAAAGTTATCACGGGTTAGTAAAATTGATGCGCCTTTATAGCAAGCTCGATTTAATACAAAGTCTGGATTAGGGGCACCATCGTCTAAATAGCGCCAATCATAAAAAAGCGCTTTATCAAAACCATCACGGCTCGTCGATGTCAAAAACTGCTTAGGAATGATCTGATCGGTATCGACATTATTTTTATCCAGCGGTGCTAATAGCCCTTGGTGATATATGCTCATTATATCTCCCCTCTTATATCCGTGAAGTGACCCGCAATGGCCGCCGCGGCCGCCATTGCTGGACTAACCAAGTGTGTACGCCCACCACGACCTTGTCGCCCTTCGAAATTTCGATTTGACGTTGAGGCACACCGCTTACCAGCGCCAAGTTTGTCATCATTCATTGCTAAACACATTGAACAACCTGGTTCTCGCCATTCAAATCCTGCCGCTTTGAAAATCTCTGCCAGACCTTCTTGTTCAGCTTGCTGTTTCACCAAGCCTGATCCCGGCACTATCAAAGCTTCAACACCGTGCGCAACTGTTTTACCTTCGACCACGGATGCCGCAGCCCGCAAATCTTCAATACGGCTATTAGTACATGAACCAATAAATACGGTATCTACTTTTGCCTCTGTTAATTTTTGCCCGGCTTCAAGCCCCATGTACTGCAAAGCACTGCGAATAGCATCCGCTTTAATTAAATCGCTTTCTTGCTCAGGGTTAGGCACAACTTCATCAATGCCAATCACCTGTTCAGGGCTGGTTCCCCACGTAACTTGAGGCTGAATGTCTTGAGCATTAAGCTCAACCACTCTATCAAATTGCGCCCCTTCATCAGAGTGCAGCGTACGCCAATATGAAACCGCCGCTTCAAACTCGTCCTCAGCAGGTGCAAATGGACGACCCTTTAAATACGCATATGTGGTGTCGTCTGGTGCAATTAAACCCGCCTTAGCACCCATTTCAATACTCATGTTACACAACGTCATTCTCGCTTCCATCGACAAGGCTTCAATACCCTCACCACAGAATTCAGCCACATAGCCTGTGCCACCAGCAGTCCCTAGCACACCAATTACTGCCATAATCAAATCTTTTGCAGTCACGGTTGGGCGCAATACGCCGTTAATTTGTACCTTTAATGATTTGGCTTTTTTTTGCTGCAAAGTTTGCGTTGCCAATACGTGCTCAACCTCAGAAGTGCCAATGCCATGTGCCAGTGCACCAAACGCGCCATGGGTAGAGGTATGACTGTCGCCACATACAATGGTCGTGCCAGGCAAAGTGATCCCTTGTTCAGGGCCCATAACATGAACAATCCCCTGATTTATTGAGTTTAAGTCATACAACACAATGCCAAACTCTTTACAGTTTTCAGCGAGTGCCATCAGCTGGTTTTTTGAAACTTCACTGGCGGCATCTAAAGATCGGCTTTTAGTGGAAACATTGTGATCCATTGTGGCGAAGGTTTTTTCTGGGCAACGCACCGGACGGTTTTTCTCGCGTAAGCCTGAGAACGCTTGCGGTGACGTCACTTCATGGACTAAATGTCTATCTATATAGAGTAAATCAGTTTGTTCGTTGATCTGTGCAACCACATGCGATTGCCAAATTTTGTCATATAAGGTTTGAGCCACGTGCTACATCCTCAAATAAAGCGGTAACCTGACGGAAATCACCACATTGATTGCAATTAAATTCGCGATACGATGGCTTGTGCCACATCTTGGGTGGTGTAACCACCCTCTGGGTAAATATCCGGTGTACCGACACCTGCTGCAACCGCCTCAGCAACGGCCTTTTCTATTGCACGGGCAGCTTCATCTTGGCCTAGCGAATAACGTAACATTAAGGCGGCACTTAGAATTTGCGCTATTGGGTTTGCAATGCCTTTACCGGCAATATCCGGCGCAGAGCCACCAGCTGGCTCATATAAGCCAAACCCTGATTGATTTAAACTTGCAGAAGGCAGTAACCCCATGGAGCCTGTGATCATAGCGCACTCATCAGATAAGATATCGCCAAATAAGTTGTCGCATAACAACACATCAAACTGACTTGGCTGCTTTACGAGCTGCATTGCCGCGTTATCAACATAAATATAATCTAGTTGTACTTCAGGATAATCTTTACTCACTTCAGTGACCACTTCACGCCATAGCACGCTCGACGCCAAAACATTCGCCTTATCTACCGAGGTCACATGGCTGCTGCGTAATTTTGCAGCTTCAAATGCAAAACGTGCAATCCGCTCTATCTCTTTTCGAGAATAACGCTGGGTATCAAATGCAGCTTCTTGCTCACCTTCCCCTTCACGGCCTTTTTCACCAAAATAAATTCCACCGGTTAACTCTCGCACACACAAAATATCAAAGCCTTGCTCGCTAATATCCGCACGTAATGGCGATGCACCACTTAATGCGGGTAATAGCTGTGCAGGACGTAAATTGCAAAACAAGCCAAAATGTTTGCGTAGCGGCAATAAAGAAGCACGCTCAGGTTGCTCGCTCGGTGGTAAGTGCTCCCACTTTGGCCCACCAACCGAGCCAAATAAAATAGCATCCGCGGCTTCACACGCTTTAAGCGTTGCCTCAGGTAATGCTTCGCCGCACTCATCAATGGCGGCACCGCCAATAGCGTGGGTTTGACGATTTAAGGTGAAGTCAAATTTTTCACTCACCGCATCGAGTACTCTGTCTGCTGCGGCCATGACTTCTGGGCCAATGCCATCTCCGGCTAATACGGCAACTTGGTAACTTGCTTGGCTCATCCTGCTTTCCTTTGTTGTTTCAAATCAGAGACTTTTTGCGCTCTGTTAATTAAATTATAAACACGGACCATAGCCCGTACCGATGCTTCAACAACATCAGCAGCAAGACCCGCACCGTGATATTGCCGTCCGTTATATTTTGCAATGATATCGACCTGACCCAGTGAACTTGCACCCTGACCGGTCGCATCTAAGTTGTACTCAATAACTTCTACAGACATACCGATAATTCGCTCAATGGCTAAAAATGAGGCCTCCACTGGGCCATTACCTGTTGCCGCTTCTTGCTTAGATTGCCCTGCCACTGTCATACCAATGGTAGAGCTGGCAACCGACTGTGAATTAGATGTTGAGTTAACAAATTCAAGTTTAAATTGGTCGTCCTCATCATCCATTTGATTAAAATGGATCATCGCCTCAAGGTCATAGTCGTACACAGTGCCCTTTTGGTCTGCTAATGCTAAAAAGCTGGTATATAAGCTATCCATATCGTAATCAGACTTTTGATAACCCAATTCAGATAAACGATGTTCTATGACATGACGGCCTGAACGAGAAGTCATATTCAGTTGATTGTTTGGGACACCCACACTCTCTGGTGACATGATTTCATAAGTATTCTGCGCTTTTAAAACGCCATCTTGATGAATACCTGAACTATGAGCAAACGCATTTTCACCGACAATGGCTTTGTTTGGCTGTACTGACATATTACAAATTTTTGCAACTTGGCGAGATGCTCGGTAAATTTCTTCACTGCGAATATCGGTATGTACTTTTAAGTGGTCTTGGCGCATCTTCATGATCATTGCTACTTCTTCTAATGAACAATTACCTGCGCGCTCTCCAATACCATTAATAGTACATTCGATTTGTCTTGCACCCGCCTGTACCGCAGCTACAGAGTTGGCGACCGCCAAGCCTAAATCATTGTGACAATGCACACTTAAACGTGCTTTATCTATATTCGGCACATTGTTCATTAAATGACGGATCATGGCAGAGTATTCATCGGGTGTGACGTACCCGACGGTATCAGGCAAATTAATGGTTGATGCACCCGCGTTAATCGCCGACTCTACAATACGGCATAAATCTGCATGTGGGGTGCGCCCCGCATCTTCACATGAGAACTCCACGTCATCAGTGTAATTACGCGCTAATTTAATTGATTTAACCGCCATGGCTGTCGCATCATCCAAGCTCATACGTAGTTTGTGCTCAAGATGCAATGGACTGGTTGCAATAAAAGTATGGATACGACCCCGTTCAGCCGGGCGCAATGCCTCGCCACACGCCTCAATGTCTTTGCTGACTGCACGCGCTAAACCACAAATAACCGGATTACGAACCTCGGTTGCAATGCGCTGTACAGCTCTGAAATCTGCAGGGCTCGAAACGGGAAACCCAACTTCCATCACATCGACGTTTAATCGACTGATGGCGTGCGCGAGCTGCAACTTATCGTCTTCCGTTAAACTGGCTTTTAATGCCTGCTCACCATCTCGTAATGTCGTATCGAAAATCCAAACTTTATCCTGCATACCCTGTTCCTCGGCCCAAAAAATAAAAAACCCCGCAATGTGCGGGGTTGAAAAGTAGTTGCTCAGTTGCGCGCACTACACCCCGCTCTTACATTTAATAAGTAAGAGGTTAAGTAGTAGTGACAAACGTGTTATTTTTTTCATTGAGCAAAGTCGTCCTGTTGATGGATTAATTATGTTTTATCATGTTAAAACACCACAAGGCAAGAATAAAAATTCCTAAAACAATGATAAAAACGCAATGTTATGGACTAAACAATTCAAGAAAAGACTACATATAGAATATAAATAACAAAAAACCTAGAAGTTTAGGATTAAAAACCAACCATCTCACTCATGCCTGATTAGAATAACTTTTTACCTATTTGTTACGTATGGGCATGAGGTTTGTGCACTACCACCTCCACTCATAAATAAACAAGTCAGCAATAAAATGTGTAGTGGAAGATTATAAAGAGGTGGCACTGCCACCTTCGCCATCTGATATTATTTACTTATGAGCATTCTGCTAACCAAGGAGATGTCATACATACACTGCGAATACCTTCCATGTCACTTAACAAAATGGTCGCTCGTTCTACTTCCAATTGCGCAGCGTCGAGTTCACTGTCATTTGCAATCGCCAAAAATGCACTCGCTCGTTCTAAACGCCTAACGGCTGCACCATATCGGCTTTCTATTTTTTGCCAGATAAAGTCATAGTGCGGATCGGTTTTTATACTGTGGGTTTGTAAAACATAATGACCAGACTCTTCATAAGAACGTGTCGTAATGCTTCTCGGTGCTTTCTCGATAGCTTTCAGGTCTTTAGCCAATCCTGAATCTCCAAAAACATAATCAGACAAACGCTGCAACGTCGTTAAGCATGGCGTAATATCACTACCTCGACAATGCTGTGTATTGTTATTCAGCAAGGTGGTTAATTCTGCTGGCAAAGGCGCGCTTGAATTGGCGTCAATACTTAATACTGCATTCGCTGCATACTTCTCTATTAACTTGACTTTGGTGATCGTTTTTTTGAAAAATAGTAGCCGTATCTTAATTTTCGTTACAAAACGTTTGTAGTCAGCTTCTGAGCGAAAGTGTAATCGGGTATTGATAAACACATCTCGGCCATAATCAAGCTGATATATAAACGAATTGCCACAGTCGTTATTTTCATATCCTGCCACTAGCTGGCGATTTTCTAACGTGCTATACCCCTCATCAAATTTCAGGTGTAATTGTGACGTCAAACTCAATTTATCAGTCGAGTTGCGGTGAGTGATCGAGGTAGAGACACTGCCTGCAATAATAAATAAATTAACACCACCATGTACTTCACCAAATGTTCTGCGGCGCACTTGCGTTGCATTTAATCGCTGTAGATAGTCAAGCTCACCCGACATAGCGCTATGGTGAGTAACTTGCCCTGTTATACATGCAGGTTTGGGTTTATGTAACTGCTGATCAAACCCTCTGCCCAAATCTGCTTGAGTATACGACTCAGTATAATAACGCTGGGAAAACACACTAAATGAACAACACAGTATTAATAGGCTCACTAATATTCTCATGCCTACTCCTTAGCATGGGCCAAAGCAGTAAGCTTTGGCCCAAAAATTGTTAGTAGTCAGATTAAAACGCTGTGCCATACGTGCTTAATGCACCTTCACACAAACGCCAGTTTAGAATACCAACCGCAGGGGTTTTGGCATTGATAAAAGTAGGGGCCCAGCGCATATTGCGATATTTAACACTCTCATCTTCAGCAATCACACCTGCTCTTACCGCTTCTTGACGTGCAAGTTCACACTGCTTCCAGTCAAGCCTGTCAGAGGAAGGCAATTGTAGTTGCGTTACATCATAACCTGCTGGGCACGTTTTGCCGCGGCGCGTACAGTCATCTCTCATTTTCTGTACTTCAACCTCGCATGACGTACCAAATGGATTGTCACGACAAAATTGCGCTGCATTGAATAAGAACCATGCATTGTCATATGCCAGCTTTTGAATTTGCTCTACCGCATTACTCTGAGAGTCAGGTAAGTAGGCGTAATAGCTGGTCAATAGACTGGTTGCACGTTGCTCATCAAGTACCGCTTGTTTAAAATCATCTTCAAGCTCACTGATCAGCCACTTAGTCGCATTTCTAACTGGTTGATAATTGGCTACTAGCGGTCTTACAGCTAGAGACGCGCTGTCATAACGGGTGGTGTAATATCTCACCACGTTATAGTCGCTTAATGAGTTCAATTGTGCTCTAAAACCATCTTTAGAGTACTTAACAGCCTCATAGAACATATCAAAACATGGCTTTGGGTTATCCAGTGAACACGTAATGATATTATTTGGAATAATACTCAGTAACTGCTTTGGATCGCCCCCATGTTGAATGGCTCGCACTGTGATCTTCACCGATGATTTGGTGTCATCTTGTAAATATTTTAACTGACCACCCACGTTGAATATGCCACCATATAAATCAACATCAAGGTATCCGCCAATTTCAGACTTATCACGGTTACTGCCATAATCTATCTTTAGATTGACCATAATATTGGCACCATATTCAATGGCACTAACAAATTCATCTCCAGCTAGTTTCTGTAAACGAGCTTGATGTTTATTGGCTATTTCGCTGCCTGCTGGCGATAAGGTATAACCGATGTTGCTATCTTCAGGCAAAAATAGTCGTTTCTTCGGGGTACTGGTTGCACTGAATGTATATGAGCTAGAGTAGGTACTTGAGGCCATCTCTTTTGCTAATGATGCCCCTGCTGATACTCGTACCACTGGGAAGTTAACATCAATGTCCACGCTACCATTTAACGTACTAAGCAAATCGTCATAACTCATGTCGATGCCCGTTTTAAATTTAACCTCTGTGTTACCAAAGGTTTCATCAACACGACCCGCTATCGGCTGTACGTTCAAAAAGCGCTTAGTTTGGCTATCATAAGCCGTTCCAATCGCGACGTGGTCATTGATCAACCCGGAAATAGTCGACCCAGAATTCGTAGACAACTGATTATCTACGCTTGGCGCTTTTGCTAGAGCATATTGACTAGCCATGCTCAATAAGAGCACTGTAGAATATAATGGTTTCATAATTAGTCCTTAACGAATTGTCACCAGGTAGTCTTCAACTTCACCATAATGAATACGGTTACACGCATCATCAGAGCCACCACCTGCATCAGTTGCTACACGCATTAACGTAACACCTTCTAATTGTTCAGCAGGTACATTAACTGCAAATTTAAAGATGCCATCTGACGCGGACTTATATGCCATTTCGGAAGCTGAGAACTGCCCATTTTGATCCCAATCAATCCATACTCTCGCAGCGACAAATGATGGATAATCTGGCTCTTTATTTCCTGGTGTGATCGTCATTGATACCGTACGACCAGCAGGCAAAGTAACAACTTTACCAGATACCGCCGTGTAATCTCGACCTAGCGATTCATGGGTAAAATTATCAATGGAGACTTTAGACACCCATTCCCACTCATTATCAAATGCTGAGTTTTCGCAGTATTGGTGCGTCAATATGGTGGTTTTTAATGCAACAGGTACATATTCTGGCGGCATAGTGCTACAGGCATCTGTCGCACTATTACCAGCATGCCAATCATAAGGATTGGTAAAGTCAGTATTCGCAAAGGTTAAATACTGCGCTTTTCCTTGTGCAAGGCGCTCAGGTGAAAGCCATAGGGCTTTAAGCTGCTTTAATTTCTCTTCTTTACTGACAATTTGCGTCGTGTCGAACGCGCGTTCCCACACTTCCACTAACAAACCGTCGTAGCACTTTTCTAGCCATGCGAAGCGACCTTGTGCCTGCGAAACGGTAAGTAAATCCCCTAACTCATTATAACTTGCAGCCTGTTCAAGCTCGGTGTTTGCCAGTGCACTTGATGCAACGCACAACACAGAAGATGCTGCTAATAATTGTTTTATCATGGTCATATCCTTATTTTAAAACTGCACTAAAGCTGCTGTAATCTCGATAATAACTGAGGTTTTGTGCCTCATACTCAATACAGTAATTGCCTTCAGGATTTTGCTCACAATAATCCACCATATCGGCAAATAAATTTGCATTACTGCGGCTTGATGTCTCAATTTCACGAAGTTGCTCTAGCTCAGAGATAGAAAATTGTGACGCATAGTAACGCTGTAAATTTTTAGCTCTACGATAGGTCAAGCGCTCTTCAATCCAGCGGCTGGTGAGTTCTTTCACTACTAACTTAGTCAGGTAATTAACCGCAACATAGCCCTGTGCAGGCACAAGTTGTTGCAACTGTGGACCAGAATCTTGATAATCGGCCAAATAAGCATCTGTCACGTTATAGTCATCTAGCGAATTAAACTGATTGATATAGTCTGTTTTAAGGTAATTAACGGCAGATTCAAACAAAGCAAAACAAGGCTCTGGATTTAATAAAGTACAACGCATAATGCCATTAGGAATAATGCTTAATAGGCGATTAGGATCGCCGCCACTTTGATAGCCACTCACAGAAATTTTGATTGACTGACGCTTACTGTCATCTAATTTTTGTAACTTACCATCTACCTTTACCTTACCGATCCAATCCACACTCAGATAGCCACCAATGGTGCGTTTATCAGATTCGTTGCGATAATCAATCTTCATGTTGATCACGACATTAGAGCCATACGCAAACCCATGCACAAAACCATCACCTAGATTTTTTGCTTTGTTACCTGGCTGTGCTGTCGCTAAGTCGAGTGCGGCTTGTGTTGGTAGATACCCAGTAGCCGATGATGGCATTAACATACGTGCTTTAGGTTTTACCGATGAGTAAACGGTATAAGTACCAGTATACTTATCTGCACTAATGTCTTTAGCATAATTTGCGCCTGCATCAACTCGTACCGCAGGAAACTTAAAACCGGCATCCACTTTACCATCGATCAGTTTTAGCGCCTGCTCATAACCTAAATCAACACCCACTCTAAAGTCTATTTTAGAGTTACCTAAATCTTCAACTTCAGCCCCCGTGACAGACTGCAAGCCAAGGAATACATTGCCTTTACTCTTATATGCCGTACCCAGTGGTACCGTATCTATATTATCAGTTCCCTCAGATGAGATAGTTACGTCAGTTTCTTTTTCGAATGACGGGACCATAGTCGCAGCAAAGCCTGATGCACTCATCAATGCCAGTAATATAGGGGTATAAACAAAAACTTTCATAATGTCCTCCGTGTACGGCCCCGAAGGGCCGTCATCATTTATCGAATGCTATTTAGGTAGTCTTTGTGCCAAGGCTCTGGCAGACGATTTAAGACATCTTGTTGCGTTTCGACTTCATTCTTAAACTCGTTATCACTTTGCATACCCAGATCACCAACTTGGATACCATTGGCGAACATACTGAATGTTTCACCCTCAAGTTGAATATCATCGTGTTTATTACGTTTCAGACGTAAGTTGTAAACCTTTCCGTCAAACTTCACTTCCTCTATTTTGGTAATAAACTCTGTTTTACCCTTAGTATGAATACGCTCACCTAGTTCTAAATCTTTCGCCCAAACCGATTTACCAGATTGCGTGATCACTGGGTGTGACTCAGTTAACAGTAATTTTTTCCCTTCACGTGTGGTTAATTGGATCATAGGAATAGCTTCAACCCCGATAGAAATATCAGCAATCTCAAGATCTAACCTTTGTGCTGGGTTAAACTGGCTCGCACCTACGACCGAGTCACCGACTTGTAACATCTCGATAGGCAATTGCTTTCCACCAGGCAGAGTGATCAGGCTTCCCTCAGCCAAACAGCTATATACAATTTGCATTTGTGGATAATCTGTTTTATCCCAAGATGAATTTAAACCTGATGAACCAATGACATGTACTTCAGGACGCGCACCTTGACTTGCTCGCAGTTCATTATCTAACGCAAGGTTCATGATCCAGTTAGCATCTTGATAACGGCCATATAATGATGCGTCACCAAACACGCCCTGATTTCTTGGAATATTCCAAGAGATCTTTGTCATTATCCTTCTGCCAGTGCCGATATATTCAACATTTAGATTGTCAGCAAAGAAGTTTTGAATATCAGTGTATTGATGTCCTGAAATAGTAGACGCACCGCCACCTTCTTTTGTTTGAACAAAGATATTGGTGCCAAAATCAGCTGTGCCAGGCTTCTCTACCTGCCCACCATCGACTAACTTAATCGTCCCATCGCCATTTTCTTGTACATTGAGTACTGTCCAATCAGGGCGATATATACGCGTCACTTTACCGCGCATCACATATTCGCCCACAAATGGAATTTTGAGTTTTAATTGGTCATTTGGTGTCGAGGTTGGATAAATATTTTCATAATCACAATCACCATAATTACGGTTCAAGCACACGATGATTTTTTGATCTGGGGTAGTAGCACCCGCTTTAGAGCGGACATCTTTTGGATGAATAATAGTGGCGGTATTGCCATTTAAAATACCAATGTCATTCGCTGTGCTCATATCAGCTGCTGATTTAGCAGCAAACTCTGGTGCCACATAACCCAGCTCAGCCAAGATTGCTTCTTTTGAATATTCAACTTTTGAATTACGGTCTTCAACGACTTCATTACCATTGGCATCGGTTGTTACCACAGTCACCCATGCATCTGCGTAGACACGCTCAGCCGTTTTCAATTTAGCTAATACATCTGCGACTTTTGCAGCGGAGTAAATTGATTTACGTTTTTTCTCTGTTCCATCTCCAAAAAATTCAGCATAACGAGGTAGCGTAATCGAGCTACCCTTCTCATCGACTAAGGTGATATCTATAAGCGTATAGTCAGTAGATGTAATTTCACTATTTAATGCAGAAACAACCAAATATTGATCATTTGTGCCTGGCCAATTTAATACTTCGTAGCCCATATGTTTAAAGAAGGTACACAGGCTAGTATGATGTGCATCACAACTTACTGAGTTTCCACCAATCATTTTCTGGTTTAATAACGCATCAACTTGGTGACCATTTTCTAATTGTTTATTAATCAGAGAGAACAAATGTGGGCGGTTATGTTTATTAAGGCCATACTTGTTTAATCTGTCTTTTAAAGCTTGGTTTTTACTTTTATCGGTTAAATTGGCTTTTTCAAACCCTTGCGCAATATTAAAAGGTGCAGCGGTTTGTGTACTTAACTCTGATTGAGTTGCATACGCTGAGATAGACGCACTCCCTAGTGCAAGCGCAATTGATAAACTGAGGACTTTCATCACTTTTCCTTATTATTTTGTAACTAATCAAATTGAATTTTGAGCACATGCCCAGGGTCCTCATATCTTTGATATGAGGACCTTACTGCTGTAAATTGGTTAAATACTAAATGGCTGGATTAACTGCCGTTGACTGTGAATTCAATATCTTCAACTTCACCATAATCAAAGTTGCGACATCCATCGCTGCCATGTTCTGCGGTTGGGTGCTCTTCTAAACGTGCTCGCAGTACATACTTTCTACTTTTCCACCAAGAGATCCATGGTAGACGAATAGACTGACTGGCTTTAATACGACACTCACCATTACGACAATCTTTGGTATAATTACTATTTACATCGTAGTAATTCGCTTCACCGACCGAGAATGACTCATCACGGTCTCCATCGAGCCAAATTGTAAAGCGCACATCACGGTTATCAGGACTCAATAGATTATCAATGGTGCCTTCATCCAGCACATTACTGCGGATATCAACATTCAACTCAAGGCTATCTTCAAACTCTAGGTTAGTTTGCTGCTTCACATAGCCATTGCCATTGGTGCCCGCAGAGCCTGCAATTAAATGGCGTGCATAAATTGAGGTCCAAAGATGCATTTCATCGATATAAATTGTTTGTGCATTCGCGGGGTTATTTATACCGATTTCACATTGTGCAGGGGCACTCAAGGTAATTTGCTGCGATAGTTCATCAAATTGACCACTACCATCTTGATAATCAACGCGTAAATAGACGGTATAACTTCCATCCACAAGTGGATATTGCACCTCATTAGGCTGCGCTTTTGAACTTCCTTGGTTATCGAAACCAAAACGCCATGTATAACTAGGCTGCCTAATGGCATTAACTTGTGAGGTATTGGTAAATGTAACGCGGTTATCAGCAGAAATTTGGTAAGTAAAGCCCGCTTCAAGTGGTAACTCTGGTATCTCTACATCCGCTTTTAAATCAACCACCTGTGAAGACTTCACATAACCACACGTATCATAAAACGCATATTGGCCACCCAACGAAACCCGCATTAACCCAATACCCGCTGAGGTACTATCCTTGAGTTTAAATTTAACTTGCCCATTACTGATGGTTTGATTGGATACCATCATTTCATTTTCTGAGAACAAGCCATCACGGTTATTATCTAATAATACCGACACCAACTTACCATTGAGCGAGCTATCAAACTTAATCACTTGCTGAACGTGTTTATTCAACACATGTGTGTCAGTTAGCACACTTTGATATGGCTGAGTATTTAATGGTATTTGCTGATCATTAATTGTGAGCGAAGAGATACTAGACTGTGCTTGCGCTTGGACTGGAGGACACGCAGCTTGTACTGCACGACTATAAAAATGTCTATAGCCAACCAATTCAGTGTTGTCAGTTTTTAAAACGGCCAGTTTAAACCGGATCAAGTCATCAGTATTTACTAAGCGTTCTCGCTGTAAAAATGCATGAATTGCAGTGGCGCTATTTTTTTGCCAACGCTCAATTGTTCCATCTCCCCACTCAACAGTAATGGCTTTGATTTGATTTGCTGGAACAGAGCTTAGCGTATAACTTACAACGTCATATTGAATAGACCCTTCGAAATCGAGCGTCGAAAGTTGACTATTTTGCGCAATAATCCCCACCGAATGTAGCGTCGTATCTATTTGCTGTTTGACTTCACTTATACTGCCGATATGACTGAAATGGTTCGCCTGATCAAGCAAACACATCCCTGCATCTTGAACGGATATACCTTTGAAGAAACAATTGATGTTGGCACGTAGGAACAGTTTAAACGCATCTTGAATAGACCAATTTTGAGTTTTTACTAACTCATAAAACGCTTTTCTAAATACCCCCGAGGTTTCGTAAATTGATTGGCTCGGATTATATGATTTAAAATGGTCAATACTTTTACCATCCCAAGATGGCATAGCAAAATATCGTGCACCAGTGTCTTCATACAATACATCCCAACCAAACCACCACTTACGATTGCCTCTGTGGTTGGTGTCACTGTCTAAGGATTTACGATTAAAAGCGCTCGAGCCTTTGTAAGAACCTGACACGTTTTGTGATAAATAATCAAATACCGCAATACTGGCAATATCTGAAAATGCCTCATTCAAAGCACCATCTTGCCCTGTTGCATTAAGTTGGCTATTCCAATATGTCACCGCGTGGCTTGCTTCATGGGATACAATATCTAAGGTCGTATGGTAATAGTGCGTACCACCATAATTACCTGTGCCATAGTTTACATAGGTCTCATCCCAGTTAGCCTGTGAATTACCATGAGTATTATTTCCCACATTTTGAGCCAACTGCTTTAGGCAGAACCCCTGCGAATTACACTGAGTTTGTTGGCTAGGATACATTTCAGTCAATAATTTATGGTAATACTGCATCACCAAGCCCGCATTAAAGTGGGCTTCATTGACACCGGAATAACTAAAATAATCATAATATTGATCATCGACCGCTGTCTGCTCAAAATGTTCATTGCTGTTGCCACACTGATAGCTAGCTGCCCGCGTTTTATCTGCCAAATAGTCGATAGTTTTGACATAAGGGTTCTCTAACGTACATACCCCTTGCTGTTTTGAAACTACGAAAGGATATCCAGAGAAGTCAGAAAACAAATGTGCTTGGGGGTCTGAAAAGGTTAATTCAGATGCAGCTGAATCTGATGGGTCGAATTTATAGGATAAACAGTTCTGCATACTTGCAGGCGCTGGAGAGTAACAAATGGCACCTAATTTTTCATTGCCACCTATACCGCCACCAGCAACAAAGCTTTGTTGAGCTGTGAACCCATCGATGTCGTTTTCTTGGCGTAAAACTTTAAAGCTTTGCGCATCAACGATAAAATTAACACGGTGTGAGGGGGTGATTACGTTTGCAACAAATACCGCTTGCAAACCATCATCATTTAAAATAAACGCTTTGCTCAGTTTAGGCTCACTCACAAACGCAACGCCATCAGTGCTTAAACGATGAACCAGTTTTTCTGTTATTTGTTGAGTACTGAGTGCAAATGACGCAGGGCGTGGAATACTAAAGTCTTTGTCTGCAAGCAGTACATTGCCTAAACCTTGTTCAATATTCCCAGCCTTATCGACCAATAAAACAAATCTATTGTCTAGTACTGGAATATCACCAAGGTAGACTTGGTAATGCTGATAGCGGCTGCTTTCACCTCTTGTCTTTACAGCTCGATAATTAACAGTGAGCTGCGCATTAGGTGTTGACTTGCCAGTAACACGTCTCACAGTGTTAGGCTTTAGAAGATGATCTTGTACTTTAGGCCAAATATGACTTTCATTTACCAAAGAGTGCTGCTCAATAGCATGACTGTTCAACGCCACTCCTACCAAGCTGCTTAACGTTAACCACAACCGCTTTTTCATTCGGACTCCCTCATCGTACCCATTATTGAATTTTTTAGTTTGAACTTAGTTAAAGTGCAAATATTCTATTTAGAGTAAGGGATCAAAATTAACAATCAAATAACAAAAAAGTCTTATATGCGATCAAAAAACAATCAAGCCATTTAGATCAGTCAGTTAGATTAAAACAAAAAATTAACATTGGTATTGAAGGGAAAACCTGACGTAGACATCATAAATACGTACAAAAAAAGTGCTAGTATCGAGATTTTTTTAATGTATTACAACTGAGTATAAAAGGTTATGAAAAGTAAATTCGCGTTAATGACCACCATAATGTGCCGACCCTCGAGCAATATAACGCAGTTGCCAAACTAAACGCTCTGTTAACTCTGCTAATTGCTGACTATCTTGGTCTAATGCATCGGCACCTGCATTAAATACCAAAATCACCATAGCTTCTGCTTGCATATAAGCATGGTTTTTATCACATGGTGTTTCTGTTTCTAAATAGTGTGCTAACTCTAAGGTAAAATGCTTAATTTCCCGAGCCACTGCCGCTCGAAAAGCTTTAGATGTGCCTGAGCGCTCACGTAATAAAAGCCTAAACTGGTTACTCGATGTATCAATAAACTCCATAAAAGTTTGCACCGAGGTGTTAATTACACTACCCCCACTGGCAATACGACGTCTAGCTTGGCGCATTAATTGACGCAACGTCAAACCCGCTTCATCAACCATGGTCAACCCTAATTCGTTCATGTCTTTAAAGTGTCGATAAAAAGAAGTCGGCGCGATACCAGCCTCTCGAGCAACCTCGCGTAAGCTTATATTTGAAAAGCTATGCTCAGCGCTTAACTGATTAAAAGCGGCTTCAATAAGTGCTTGTCGAGTTTTTTGTTTTTGCTGTGCACGAACACCTGACATTTTTCATTCCATATATAATTAGATCAAACATTGTAGAGTCTAATACTTGACGGCAGCAGAATGAAATACTATTTTAGCGTACAAGTGTACGCTGAGATTTAAATAATGAAAAAACCGCCGATTATTTGGACAAATGTGCTGTTCTTTAGCCTAACTTTTTTGGCTGCCATCACATTGGTGCCTTGGTATGGCTATGAATATGGCTATACTGCGACGCATTGGGCTATATTTACAGCCTGTATGTTTTATGCAGGACTATCAATTACTGCGGGTTATCACCGCCTATGGGCCCATAAAGCCTACGATACACACCCTGCTGTACAATGGGTATTCGCCATTGGTGGTGCATTCGCATTACAAAATAGCGCTTTACATTGGAGTAGTGATCACCGTGTTCATCATGGTCAAGTCGATGATCCAGTAAAAGACCCCTATGCTGCCACAAATGGCTTTTGGTATAGCCATATAGGGTGGATGCTACGTGATCACCAAGGCGACAGCTATGGTGATTACAGTAATGCTCGAGATTTACAGCGTAATAAAATCGTTATGTTTCAGCACCGACACTACTTAAAACTCGTGCTCGCCACTAATATTGGTATTCCACTATTACTGGGTCTGTTAGTCGGCGATGTAATAGCAATGCTGCTACTTGCTGGATTACTAAGGTTAGTGTTGAGTCAACATTTCACTTTTTTCATTAATTCATTAGCACATATTTGGGGCTCTCGTCCTTACACAGAAAAGAACACAGCACGAGATAATGGCTTTTTAGCGCTATTTACCTACGGGGAAGGTTACCATAATTTCCACCATATATTTGCCAGCGACTATCGTAACGGTATTCGTTGGTACCATTATGATCCCACTAAATGGATGATACGCGCCATGGCAGCTTTAGGTTTAGCGTATAAACTTAAGCGTACGCCCGTGGAACGAATTGAGAAAGCCAAAGCTGAAACCTTACTGATCAAAACCAAAGTTCGCTTAGCAAAATTGCCTTTAGCGCAAGATAAGCTTACATTGTTACAACAAGAGTATGAATTGCTTCTAAAAAAGCTCCAAACATTTTGTTCTGTGCAAAAAGAATTACTAGAAGCAAAAAAAGATTCCATGCGCGAACAGTGTGATAAATCAACACTCGCAAAGCAGTACCAAGAACTAGAAGCAGCTTGGCACGAGCAAAAACAAGCATGGCTAGCGTTAAATGCGAGGCTGTTAAAACCGTCATTTAGTCTATAACTAAATTTCACAGCCTCTTTAAAGAAATATTGAGGAGAGGCTGTGACTAAACCAAAGCAAACCACTGAAACCCCACAAATACCTAGTTATCAATACGATGCAATTATAATTGGTACCGGCCCTGGCGGTGAAGGCGCAGCAATGAACTTGTCAAAAAGTCAAAAGCGTGTCGCTGTCATTGAGCGTCAACGAGCCGTTGGTGGGGGCTGTGTTCACTGGGGGACCATTCCTTCTAAGGCATTACGCCACTCTGTTAGCCGCCTCATCGAGTACAAAGCGAATCCTTTGTATCGCTTTACTGAAAAGCCACAACGTCATACATTTCAAGATATTTTAAATCACGCCAGTGCGGTTATCTCTAAGCAATCAAACTTACGTAGTAGCTTTTACGATCGTAATCGTATTCATTTATATCAAGGTGATGCGAGTTTTGTTGATGCCCATACCATCAAAGTGCAACATGAAGATGGCTCACAAGAATTACTCACCGCACAGACCATTGTTATTGCAACAGGCTCACGGCCCTATCGCCCCCCAGAAGTTGATTTCAGTCATCCTCGAGTATACGACAGTGATACTATTTTAAGCCTGAAACATAACCCACAACGGGTGATTATTTATGGTGCAGGAGTGATTGGCTGTGAGTATGCATCAATCTTTAAAGGACTGGGCGCCAAAGTAGATTTAATTAATACCCGTGACCGATTACTTGCTTTCATGGATGCAGAGATATCTGACGCGTTAAGTTATCACTTTTGGAACAGTGGTATTGTGATCCGCCATAATGAAGAGTTCGCACAAGTGGAAGGGAATGAGGATGGGGTGATCTTGCATCTTCAATCAGGAAAACGCGTTAAAGCAGACTGTATTTTATTCGCCAATGGCCGAACGGGTAACACCAATGACCTAAACCTTGCTGCGGTAGGTTTAAAAGCGGATGGCCGTGGTCAACTTAAAGTAAACGAGAATTACCAAACTGATTTAGATAATGTCTATGCCGTGGGTGACGTTATTGGTTACCCGAGTCTTGCCAGTGCTGCGTTTGACCAAGGTCGCATTGCCGCAGATGCAATTGTACAAGGTGATAGTGCTGATAAACTCATTATTGATATACCGGCTGGCATTTATACCATTCCCGAAATGAGCTCTGTAGGTAAAACAGAGCAAGAACTAACAGCTGCAAAAATTCCCTATGAAGTTGGCCGTGCGCAATTCAAACACCTCGCTCGTGCCCAAATCACAGGCACCGAAGTCGGTAGCTTAAAACTGCTGTTTCATGCAGAAACAAAAGAGCTCTTAGGCGTGCATTGCTTTGGTGAACGAGCCTCTGAAATCGTCCACATTGGCCAAGCCATTATGGAACAAAAAGGACCTGGCAATAACGTGGAATACTTCGTTAATACCACCTTTAACTATCCAACGATGGCGGAAGCATATCGTGTCGCCGCACTTAATGGTTTAAACCGGTTATGTGACTGAAAGCCTTAAAGGTAAGTCATAAAAAATCGCCACACATGCTGGCGATTTTTTATGTGCTTTGTGACGAGTCAATCAGCTTAAATCTGCGCTAAAAATGATATTGAGCCGTCACTCTCCATAAATTCTCTTGTTCTGTCTCTGCTCGACCAACAGGTGGCCTAAAGCTCGCCTGCGTATCTAAATACTGCCATTCTGCGCCGACTTGCCACTGTTGAGATAGCCGCTTTCTTATATTCACTGTTACTGCGTTAGTTTGGCTCGCGTTAGGGTCAAACTGCCATACATCTTTATCTATCACTTTCGACTGTTCTACACGACCACTCACTCGATATCCCTGCCAAGAGTGACTGAGCATTACAAACCAACTATTAAAGTTATTGTCTACGCCTCGACGCTCTCCCATAGCGGTATTACCAAACATCGCTTGCATAATTAATTGTGTTTGTTTAGATAGTTTACTGCGCCACGCGATACTCCAAAACTTTGTATCCCACGCGTATTGCTGTGTTTTGTGATTTAGAACCGATGGGTCACCATTGTTATCGTACCAATATACCCTGAGTGAATGCCTTTTTAAGTATTCAATATGGGTCCCTAAGTAGTAACCAAAGCGCCCATCTACTTCACTAAAAGGTTCTACAAACTGACCTTGCTGTGCTAATTGAGGTGCCATAAGTGCGTACAATGGCGCAAATTGAATTCGTTCATTAATAACGGACTGCCTATCATGCGGTGTAAAACCCCGCCAGGCTAGTAAACTGCCTGCCGGATCATTGCCCTTATACACAGCCCCCAAAAAACTCACATCATATTTACTACGAAACCGCCTCGCAGGGCGTTTTAGCTCAAACTCTGCACCAAATGTGCGAACTTCTTCCCCGAGCCATGCATTTAACGATGAATATTGATACGTGTAGGGTGATGACCATGCAGCGGCTGTGTTTTCTAACGACATCCGAGGGTAGAAAGCCCCAACGCGCGCGCGCAGCTGATAACGCTTAGACAAAGGCTGATAGCTCAGATACGCTTCTGTCAAACCAAGTTTATGATCTGGGTCTGGCACATACTGCGCAACAACATTTCCTGACCATGCAGAGCTCAGTTCTAATCGCCCCTCAAGCGCTGCACGAGATACATTAATGACATTACTTTGCGTACCAAATCGACTCATTCCCCAGCCACCAGCAGTCCATGCTTTTTGCCTGCTTTGCTCATGCATGCTGACCTCAATAACACCGTGTAACTGCCCATCCACTGCAACAGCATGAGAAGCCATGAAATATAATAGCCCTCCTGCCAGTGTGATGTATTTATTCATAACCATCTGTTTCATCCGTTAAAAAGTCCAGCTTTTCAAGCAAAGGGCGCTTCAATTGATACACCTCTTTTTGTGATGTATCTCTAATTATCAGTGATTGTGATTCTGGTTTATTCAAATTTTCAAATTGCTCATGCCACACTTTTAACACCGCAGTGCCTACTTGCGTGTCGCTTAACGGCAGTTCAACCTTCCCTTGTTCATCCGTTAATCCATACACGCCTGAACTAACCACTAATATATAACCCAACATCCAATCATGAATGTTACACCCCAATTCAATCACACCCGGCTGCGTAAAATGAATGGGTGCCTGCGGCTTATCGCGATATAACTTTAGCTCAAACGCTTTTGGCTGTGAAAAAGAGTAAACATGGTGCAAGATAGAATCAAAGTTAGGGAATTCAACACTAGCCCCTTGCGGCACAATTAACGCGTGCGGTGTGAAGTTGCGATCTCTTTGGCCCATACTATATTTTTTTAATAGTGATGCTTTTTTGACAGGCCATAGGTCACCTTCTAACCAAACAGCTGTCCCAGCAAGTGGCTTACCCAGTGTATCCTTCACTGTTATTTCCAATGCCTGACAAGAGAACCCCATCAAGCATGCTAACCCCATCAATTTTTTCATTTTTTACCAATCATACTATGTGAAATCACTTGTTTTTCAGTATAGATTACCTACACAAAAAACTCGCATTTTTACCACGAGATATAAACAGACCGGTCCAATTGATTTAATCATTCACCATGAATACGTATGCAGCCTATTCACCCATTATTTCCAGCAAAGTATGCTTAAACATTAACACAAAAATGATTATTTAAGAGGCAGTTATGTACGTACGCACCCTAATTTCTTTGGGTATATCCTTATTTTCATCACTCGTATTTTCTGCCAGTTACTCGGTGACTTCACCGAATAAGACTATAACCGTCTTGGTCAATGATGATCACGGACAACCAACATATCGAGTACGATTTAAAGATAAGCTTATTATTAATAACTCAAAGTTAGGATTTGATTTTCAACGTCACCCTTCTATGCGTAATAACCTCACATCTTCCCACGCGCAAACCACAACTCATCATTCACAGTGGCAACAACCTTGGGGTGAAGCGCGGTTGATCACTGACCACTATAATGAGTTAACCCTCACGTTCATCGATAAAGGCACTCAAGCGACGGCTTATAAATTAAGAGTAAAAGTGTTCAACGATGGCCTTGGCTTTCGGTACGAGCTGAATAAACCCCACGCCCTTTATATTACTCGAGAACTGACTGAGTTTGCCTTTGCTCATAGTGACAAAAGCACCGCATGGTGGATCCCCGCTAGAGGCTGGAATCGATACGAATATACCTACAACACCACCGCGTTGCATGATGCAGCACATGTTCATACCCCTTTCACTTTAAAAAATGCAGAGGGTGTACACATCAGTATTCACGAAGCAGCACTCGTTGATTATGCAGCAATGACGCTAAATCAACGCAGGCCAGGTACTTTCATTGCCGATTTAACCCCTTGGTCAGATGGTATCGCAGTCAAAACAAACGGCACCTTTAACACCCCTTGGCGCACCATTCAGATTGGTGAAGATGCCACCGATTTACTCAATTCACACTTAATTCTGAATTTAAACGAACCAAATAAACTGGGCGACGTTTCATGGGTCGAACCAGGCAAGTATTTGGGGATATGGTGGGGTATGCATATCGGGGAAAACACATGGAGTAGTGGTGAAAAGCATGGTGCTACGACTAAAAACACCAAAGAATATCTCAGTTTTGCGGCTCAATATGGCTTTGATGGAGTACTTGTTGAAGGCTGGAACACTGGATGGGATGGAGATTGGTTTTTTAATGGTGATGTTTTTAATTTTGTAGAGAGTTACCCTGATTTTGATATAGATGCTGTGAGCCAACACGCAGAAAAAGTAGGGGCGCGACTCATTGGTCATCACGAAACATCAGGGAATGTCAGTAATTATCGCACACAAATGAAAGACGCTTTTGCCCTTTATCAACGAGCTGGTGTATCACAAATCAAAACAGGGTATGTCGCTGATGGTGGTAACATCAAGCGCATTGATGAACGAGGTCATGCCCGCTTTGAGTGGCATGATGGTCAATTTATGGTTAATGAGTACTTAGATAATGTGATACTTGCAGCTAAATATAAACTCAGTATCAATACTCATGAGCCTATTAAAGACACAGGATTACGGCGCACTTACCCTAATTGGCTCTCTCGTGAAGGTGCACGAGGACAAGAGTTTAACGCGTGGGGCACCCCTCCCAACCCACCGGAGCACACTACATTATTGGCCTATACACGCATGTTAGCCGGGCCGATGGATTTTACCCCAGGTATTTTCGATATGGGCTTTAATGGCTTAGGTGAAAACACTAATCGCCCACAAACCACACTCGCCAAACAACTCGCTTTGTACGTTGTCTTATACAGCCCTATTCAAATGGCTGCCGATCTGCCTGAGAATTACCTTGCCAAGCCAGGTGCCTTCCAGTTTATTCAAGATGTGCCAACAGACTGGGAACAGAGCATCGCATTAGCTGGAGAAGTGGGTGATTACGTCGTCTTTGCTCGTCAAGAACGACAACGCGGGAAGTACTCTGGTAAAGATTGGTATCTCGGTGCTATCACCGATGAACACCCTCGTGTGACCACTATTAAGTTAGATTTTTTGGATAAACACACCCAATACGAAGCCCATATCTATCAAGATGGCGAAAAAGCGGAGTGGAAAAACAATCCATACGATATACACATTAGTAAAAAAAGAGTGAAAGCGACGGATTCGCTGACTTTGAATCTAGCTGCAAGTGGCGGTACTGCGATCCGCTTTAAAGCGCTTTAGTCATTTAAGGATACAAAAATATCAAACTTGTCAGTTTAACGACTCAGTTAAACTGACAAGGTATTAAAGCTACTATGAACTTATTGCTCTAGTTCGCCACCATCAGCAGGAAAGCGATTGTCAGGTTTAACATATAGACCCGTCGCACAGTGATTATTGTTTTCCCATGTGCCATCTTGATAAAGTACACGTGTTACACATGCAGTTGCATCAGCAAAGAAATCAACTTCACCGCGACCATCTTCACTAAAATTACAGTATGATGAAGTATTACAGCGCCACTTCCCAGAATTAATCGCTTGGTGGCTCCAAGTCACTTCTTGCACAGGCTTATCTGCAACAAAACGAAATGCAACACCCGGTCGTGATGTATTTGTCTGTGCACTACACATGTCGGCTGTCCAGAACTGCTTAGTCGCAGTGCCGCTTATCAAGCATTCAACATGAGCCGCTTGTGCAACACCCGCATACGATCCCATTGCTAAAACTGTAGAAATTATTAATTTTTTCATATTTTCAATCCTTGTTACTTTGTTAGAAACACCTTTATGTCACTATTATTACAATACGGCAACAAAAATAGCGAATAAAAAGTAATCAAATGTAAACGAGGGAGGGCTGACGTTCCATTATTATCTTACAACGTCATGAAAGTGATACTTTTTACTTCAATGGGAAAAGTATCTACCACGCTACATATTTAACATGGTGACATGATCGCAGATGCGCACGGATACCATACACACATAAAAAGTGCGCATGGTAAGGTATATGACTTTAAACAGAGTGCCTAGACTACCTCCAGCAGCCATACATACACCATAGGTATATCATTTTTGTAAGTCACTTTAATATCAATCAGCTCACCGCTGACGATTTGGTTAACGGAAAATTGGCTATTGGATAAATAATAATGGCCATCGTCATAGCGAATATCAGCCCCAGATAACACCTCAACCCCTTTTACCTTCGCTAACTCAATTAGCGCATCTTTAATGGCCAAATCAATTGCTGTACTGAGCAATGTATCCGCCGTCATTTTGCCCTTTTCGCCAAAATTACCTAATGCAATCGCTCGACCTTGAAATTGCGGTTGTGTCTTCCAGTCTTCATGCAATTGGAGCGGTATATCATGTCGAGTAATGTTCTTTGATGACATAAATTGGGCAACTAAGGTGTGGCCATACGAGCATGAACGGGTATGTAATAAAGGAGACTGCCACTCTCTTGCAGTCACGTTCCCTGAGCGTGTTCGACTGATACTATGATGCTCTGTACCACTTAAATTTTGGTATAACTCAGTCTGTGTATCCACGATATTTACATGCGATGTGTCTAATAAACTGGCAATGACCCCAGCATTTTTTTGCGCTTGCGCTAATTGCTGATGAGGTGCCACCGTTAAATAACTGACCGACGTGATTGTATTGGGTGTCGTATCACACAGCCAAGACGGTGTACATTGGCTAAAATCACATTGCAGCTCTGTACATTGTGCCATTGGTGACTGTGATAGTCGCGCGATAGCATTTAAAGAGCCATCAAACACATAACTATAAATCACAGAATCAGTTACGTGCGCTGGTAAAAATGTCACCGTGCGACCACTGTCGAGTGTAATTTCTGCCGTCCCCTCGGTACTAATGTTATATAAATCTCGCTCGGTTAGCATGAACGAGTAGTACTGAGCCAACTTATGCAACGCGACTTTTCGGCTGGCTTTAATGGCTTTCTGACCATACAAATCGAGTACAGGAGTGACGCCTATAAACCCTGTTCTTTCTTGTGAAACAGGGTTTTGCAGCCAGCACGGGATACGAGGTGCTTTTGAATATACCTTTTTTATAGTCTCTTTTATGTGTGCTATTTCTTGTTGATAGGTCTGCGGCGTACTATTACAACCCGCGACTGCAGTCACAATTCCAGCCCAACAAATTGACCTCACACCATGGGTGTTCATTCGCTTTTTCCTTGCTTTTTTAAGCCTTAAAAGGCCTTGATACACATTTTCGCACAGCCTACATTCTATTCCCTATAAAAGCTACATCCCATCACTCGACAAAGCACACCGACGTTACATCAAACAAGTACGATAAACGCGCAAGTATGGTGCGTATTTCATACGCAAAAACGACTGGAATACATACGACATTTAAAGATCTTTATCGGCTGTAGATAGATCATTGCACAATAACTGGCTTGTAAGACTCAAAAAACATAAAAATATCAGTAACAAACCCTAAAGAAATAACTTGTTATCAAACGAAAAACAACACCCAATATGGAAACATAAAACACATACAACAACATAAAACACACTTAAAAACATTAAATAAACACACCCGCAACAAAACCAGATCACATAACGAGCAACTTAACAACCGAGCTGGTAATTCACGCAGATGTTACCAGTGAGTGTTTTCTCTGCAGTTGACTCTCATTGTGTATAAATTTAGCAAAAAAGAGCGATCCGCCTTCGATCCCCGATTAAAATTGACCTCATCAACAACGCGCTTTTTTTAAACTTAAGAGACGCACAAAATTTATACTTGGCAGCTATACTCAATCACACTTCACATTACTCAAAAAGTCATAAATACAACGTGACAATAAAACAGATACAAACAAAGAGTGGCCTGTATATTCACTGCCAAGATGAAGGTAAGAAAAGTGCACCCGCTATTATTTTAATTATGGGGCTAGGTGCGCAAATGACGGTGTGGCCCGATGTGTTTTATCATGCCTTAATAAACAATAATTTTCGGGTAATACGATTTGATAACCGTGATGTAGGGCTGTCTAGTCAGCTAAATGAGCACGGTACACCGAGCCTCTTTTCAATCTGGTTTAACAAGCACTTTTCTTTGGGAAAACCCGCGCCTTATTCACTTGAAGATATGGCTGAAGATGTGATCAGCCTGATGAAAGAGTTGAAAATATCGCAAGCCCACCTAGTCGGCGCATCAATGGGAGGGATGATCGCGCAAATCATTGCGGCAAAATACAAAAAGAAAGTCTTAAGCCTCACTTCAATTATGTCGACCCCTGATGTAATTAGCTTTTCGGCCACAACCCTAAAAACAATATTAAAACTTGCGCCTATCAGCACTAAAAATACCACGCGAGATTCAGCAATTAACTACACTATAAAACTCAATCAAATAATAGGTAGCCCACATTGCTTGCCTAACGAATCAACTTTAAGAGCACACGCTAAAGCACAAGTCGACAGGGCGCATAATCCAAGCGGAATAAAACGACAACTTTGTGCCATCACAACAACAGGTAAAAGAGCACATTTACTCAAAAATATAAAAGTACCAACATTGGTTATTCATGGGGCAGCTGACCCACTTTTTCCTGTCTCTGCAGGTATTAATACCGCTAAACTCATAAAAAAAGCCAAACTAAAAATAATACCAGAGCTTGGACACGACTTTCCGCCTAAGTTCATGGAAAAAATCGCAAAGTGGATCAGCCAGCATGTACATAAAGCGGAATATAAAAACCTGCAAAAGAAAATTAAAAAACTCACCAAATAGCCAATGAAATAGGTGTTTTATCGATAGATTTTTAACCAAAATTTGGTCATTATTACTATAATATAATCTAAAAAATAAAATTTAATTTATAAGATGCTGATTTATAATAAAAAAATAATGGCCTTGATATTGCTTTTAATATATAGGCTTGCTCACCAGACAATAACGGAGAATATATGTCAGTCCCTATTTCAGATAGACCTTTAGAAAAAGTAAAAGAAGAAGTCATTGATCAACTGATTTTAAATTATAGCCATGGTGAGATCTCAGCCGACGCTTTTGAACGCCGATTAGATCAAGCATATGCATGTGAAGATCAAGCGGATCTCCATGCATTAACTGCAGATCTTCCGCTACAAACCGATCCTCGCTATCAAGCAGAAAAACTGTCTTGTACCCAGCCTAAGTTCACTGCTTCAACAGAAAGTAATGCGCAATTAACCATTACCTCAATTTTGAGCTCTGATACACGATCGGGCGCATGGACAGTACCCAAAGATATTTATATTAAAAATTATTCTGGGTCCGTTACACTCGACTTTAGAAATGCGGTATTTACACACCCCAACGTTAATATATATATCGATTGTATTTTAGGCAGCGATGAATTTATTGTACCTGACAACATTGATGTCACTACCAGCACTAAAAATATTTTAGGGTCTGTCAACAGTGATAAGACCTCACTTGCTAGCATAACAACTAGTGGACAGCGACCTCATTTACATATTCAAGGCAGAGTTATTTTGGGCAGTGTTGATGTAACGATGAAGCAATCTATGAAGCAGTCCCTAAAACAGTTTGCAGATCATCTTAAAGATCTATTTAGTGATGACAGTAGCGATAAAAAATCACATTAAACACACTCAAACCGATGTATTTTACCGTCGTTCACAAGGTAAAATACATCAGTAGCTTAAATGGTTATGTCCTGCATATGCCATAACTAAACGCATCTAATCGCTCACCTCCAATGAAAAAGTGAGATTTAAAGACCCCCTCTCTGTGCATCTGCATTTTTTCCATTAACCGCCATGATGGCGTATTGTCGACCGCACAGACTGCAACGATTTTCATAACCTCGAGCTTTGAAAATAAATGCTCTATAAATGCGCTTACCGCCTCAAAAGCATACCCTTTACCTATCGCCTCTTTTTTTAGTCTATAGCCGATTTCACCTACCAAACTTGCCTTATTAATATACTTAAACATTACCTCCCCGATCAGCTCATTCGATCCACTAAGTGTAATTGCCAGCGCTAGCCTCTGGTTTTCTTCTCCTAACCAGGGCTGACAATTTTCAGATAAACGCTGCTTTGCCTGTGCCAAAGTGGTTTGATCGCTAATATAGCGAGATGTTTGCGGACAACTCCGATGCGCAAAGCTCGCTTGAAGGTCAGCCATCGTCATCGGTCTTATTATTAATCTAGATGTACAAAACTTCACTCTCTACTCCTTACTTGTTTGCGCGTTATGTGCTGGAAAGCGCCATTAAAAACAGTCGCATGTGGTAATAACTTACACCAAGCCAATAACAACACGACAGCGACTAACAATGTGATCCACGCAAGATCATCCAATGAATCGATTAAATAAGCATTACAGCCTACTGCGAGTAAAGTGAACCCCAATAATTCAACAGCCCCTACCAAAGCATTTGCACTACCCGTTTGTGCAGCATAATGCACACCAAGCAATTGCATATAAGCCGCAAAATATCCGCCAAAAACAACCATCATAAAACCATACCCTAGCAATACACTGGATAAACTGAATGGCAAAAAGATGTAACACATAGCGCTACATATCAATAAAGGCCAAAATAGCGCGAATAAGGTTAACTCATTCATAGTTCGGTGCAGGTATTTGCTCATCAATGCCCCTATGAACAACCCACTCATTGGAAACATCATCATCATGCCAAACTGCTGTTCACTCAGCTGGAAATGCTGCTGTAATAAAAACGGAAAGTACAATTGAGTCGTTAAATAAATAAAAGTGGGTAGCCACTTAAACGCTGCAATCGAAATAAACCGCCCTTCTTGTAACATTAGCCAATATTGTTGCAATAAATACCTAGGTCGAACGGATCTAATCGTCGATATATGAGGATCTGAAGGCAATATCCACCAGCCAATGATTGCTGTAACGCCAAAATACGCAGCCAATACCCAGGCTAAAAACTGCCAACTAACCAACGAGGTAAGCGTGCCACCAATTAGAGGTGCAAGAATAGCCACGCAACTTGATACTAAAGCCAATTTAGCCATCGCCATTTTTAACTGAGCTCCACTTAAGGTAGCAACTAATAATGTCCGACTTATCAACAATGGTGACGCAGCCCCCACGCCTTGCAATATACGGCCAAATGAAAATAGCGCCGCAGAAGTTGAAACAGCACACAACACTGTGCCTAAAATAAAAATACTTTGACCGATAAAGAATACCGGTCGGTCACCAAATTTATCTCGTAGCGGCCCAACAACCAATTGCGACACTCCCAGGAACATAAAGTACCCCGTGATCATTGCCTGACTTTGCGTAGCGCTTAACGCCAAACTTTCTGCTATTTGCGGCAGTGCAGGCAAAAAGATTTGGCTTGCCAGCTGTGAGCACGATAGCAGCAAAATAGCTAATCCCAACATGTCCCCTAGCCTCTGTGGTTTAATTCTTAAACACTATATTCTTTACTTTGATGACAAAAAACACTGTAATTGGCAAAACATTATTTCTTCATAGGAACTAATATGGATTGGCTAACTGCAACCCGCAGCTTTACTGCACTCGTTAAACATAAAAGTTTTACCATCGCAGCTGAGCACCTAGAGATTTCAGCTTCAGCAATGAGTAAACGTATTGATTGGTTAGAAAAACAATTGGGTTTAAGTTTATTCACGCGTACGACTCGACAGGTCAACCTCACGGAAGCAGGAAATAGCTTTTTACCCAAAGCAAACGCACTTCTCACTCAATTTGAGGTAATGATCAATCACAGTTATGAGAGCACCAAAGTGCCTATGGGTACCTTAAAGTTAGCTGCAACACTTGCCGTAGGCAGTCGCGTGTTGTTGCCGCACATTAGGCAGTTCTTAAGCCTATATCCACAAGTGAACGTGCAGCTTAATGTCCTTAATCCAGGGGCATTACCAGATTTACAAAACGATTTAGTGATAACTCGACAATATGACGAATTTGACTCATTAGCACATAAAGGAACACGGCTATTAAACTATCAAATGCAGTTGTTTGCCTCACCAGATTACATTGAGAAACACCCCCCAATAAAAAACCTGCAAGATCTGCAAGCACACAGAATGCTGCTCAGTAACTATTATCAAAAAAAAGGCCATATTGAGCTGAGTGACGGAACGCGCTTCTTGTTTCAGAATTACAATTTTGTGTCAGACAATTTAGACTCGATTTTAGAGGCGGCTATTCAAGGTATGGGACTGATTTTTATCTCTTCTACTTATATCAGTAAGCAACTTGATGAAGGCAGCTTAGTGCCTTTATTGCCTTCTTTACACTCCGCAACAAAACAGCTTTGGGCTTACTATCCAAAAAGCGCCTTCGTGCCACTCAAAACGCGTTTATTTATCGACCATTTAAAAGCAGGGCTAACGACGATATAACCGTTAGCCCAAAAAGAAGTCGATGTTCACCGGTATATTATGAGCTACGTAATGACAGTTTATCTAAATGCGGCGTAACAAATTGGCTCAACAGCAGTGAGCACGCAGCTAGCCCCGCACCAAAATAAAATACTAGGGCTTGGTCGTATAACCACACAACACCGAACGCTGCTGGAATAACCACTGCCGCAATATGATTAATGGTAAAACTCACACTGGCCGTCGCCGCAATATCCTCAGGATCCGCTATTTTTTGGAAATATGTTTTTAACGCAATAGCCATCGCAAAAAACAAATGATCAATTAAATATAGTGCTGCGGCAAACATCGCAGAGTCGACCACCGCATAACCAATAAAAACCAAAACAAGGCCAGCGTACTCAATAGTTAGCGTTTTCTGCTCTCCTACTTTATTGATCATTTTCCCTATTTTTGGCGCTACAAAAATATTAATAAGGTGATTAACCATGTATAGAGCGGTGATCTGCGCCACGTCAAAACCGAACTTTTCAACCATTAAAAACCCCGCAAACACCATAAAAATTTGCCTACGCGCTCCAGAAAAAAATAGCAGTATGTAATACAGGCTATATTTTTTACGTAAAATAATTTTTTTGTGCTGGGTGGATGATATGGTAAAAGCTGGAAACGCAATAATAAGGTATATCGTGAGCAATAGCCCAACCCCGCCGATTGATAAATATAACCATTGGTAGTCTGTCGAAAAGAAGGTAACTGACAACCAAATAGCAGCATAGGTCAGCAATGAGGCCAGTGACTTAATGGACATCAGCCGCCCTAACTGTTGCGGGGCTTCATCCTTACTGAACCATTGTAAACTCAATGATTGATTAATTGTTTCAAAGTAATGAAAGCCAATCGACATTAACACCGTTGTGGCATACAACCCATAAATGCTGGGAAATAGGCCCGTGACAGCAACCCCAATTGACAATAAGCACAAACTGACCAAGGCAAAAGTTTGCTCTTTAAGCACTAAAAGTACAAAAACAGCCGTAAAAGCAAGTAAACCAGGGATCTCTCGCAAAGATTGCAGCATTCCCATATGTGCCCCAGTAAATTGGGCAGCCTCAATTGCAAAGTTATTGAGCAACGCCATCCATCCAGCAAACGTGATTGCCATAATAGATGTAGCGATGGCTAAAAAACCAAATGGAGAACGCATAGTAACCAAACTCATTTTGTTATTCATATTTCCCTTCCAAAGCACAACAAAGTTTATGATCAATTCTATCGATTGTTTAAAGAACCAGGTTATTGTATGCTCAGAAATAAATGACCAAAACCACCTAAAATGACAGAAAGTTTATCAGATCAGACATCTGGTCAATGGGATAGTGTAAAAGCGCGTATAAAACTTACGCACATAGATAAACCTATTTATCCGCGCCCAACAACAATGCCACCTTGGCAACACGTGCAAACTCATCAACATACTTGGGGTCAATTAGCCTACACCAGCAATGGTGTATTGACGGTTGTGACCCCTGTTGGTCGTTTTGCCATTCCACCTGATCAAGCTTTATGGATCCCACCAAACCTACCCCATGAAACCTTTTGTCGCTATGGCGGGCATTTTCGCAGCGTCTATATCGATAAAAAATACGTTGATGTTTTAGGTGACAACGCCAAGTTACTGCATGTCGATGAACTCTTAAAAGCAATGATTTTGGAAGTGTGTCAGTGGCGAACTGACTATGCATTAGATGAAAAAACACTGCGCTTTGTACAAGTGTTTATAGATAGGTTAGAAATGGCCCAAACCAGCGCCTTTTTCTTGCCAACCGCCCAAGACAAACGCTTGATACCTATTATAAGTGAACTACATGCCAACCCAGGTAACCCCCTTACATTAGAACAATGGAGTAATCTTGTAGGTGCATCCAGTCGTACACTTAACCGTTTATTCAATAAGAGTTTTGCTATGAACTTTAGCCAGTGGAAACAAAAACTCAAAGCGCTACGCGCGGTTGAAATGCTTGAGGGCGGTTATACTCAGCAGACCATTGCAGAACAACTCGGTTTTGAATCAAGCTCTGCGTTTAACACGGCATTTAAAAAAGCATTTAACTGCACACCTGGGCAATATTTAAGAAAATAACGAGGTACTTTCCTCCCCAAACATCTCATATTCTGCATGGTAATAATATCCTAGAGGTATACCGTAAAATGATTACTTTCATACCGATAAATAGTACAATTATTACTGAAAACTTCTTTATTAATGATACTAAGAACTAGGAAACTATGAATAAATTACACTCCACTAAAGGATTAGCGGTATCGCTTCTTGCTTTAGCTTTGACGGCATGTGGTGGCGGCAGTTCTAACTCATCGACTGAAACACCAGCGACAGGTACAACACCTACAACACCTACGCCACCTACAAATGTAGCACCTGAAATACCAGATATCTCTGATTTAACCGTTATGGAGCGAGCAGAGCTAACTATTACTGCAAACGCAACAGATTCTGATGGCACAATTGCAAGCTATGCATGGGAGCAAGTTTCCGGCACTACACTTGCAATAACAGGTTTAGAAACGGCAAGTATTCAGTTCACTGCACCGGATATAGATGCGTCTGAAAATATTGTTTTGCGCCTTACTGTTACAGATGATAAAGCGGCGAGTACAAGTAAAGACTTCTCAGTATCACTTAAAGCATATGAGGCTATCTCTGCAGAAAAAATTAGTGACCAAGCCCTATTGAGCTGCGCACTTAGTACGAATATGGATATGGGCTCAGATTCCCTGACATGTATTAACAGCCCAGTATCAACATTGGATGACTTGAGCAAGTTTACAAACTTGAAATCAGTACATTTAGAAGGTAGTCAAATTTCAGACATTGCGCCTTTAGCCAATATAAGCTCACTCCAAAATCTCAGCTTAATAAATAACCCAATTGATGATATCACTGTTGTTGAGCAACTAGAGTCTTTAACGACGTTATCAATTGTTCAAGGTGCCTACGGCTTTGAAGACCAGACTATCAGCCTAGACAAGTTTAGTAATTTAACACAGCTTACATTTAATGCAGAACAACATTATTACCATAATAGATTGCATATCAAGTTCAATACACTACCAAATACTCTAACACACCTGAACTATGTGGAAGGTCGTGACTTTGATGAAGAACATTTAAGTACACTCACGAATCTCACCCATTTAAAGTTAGACTCTGTATATGTGAATGAAACCCATATAAAACCCCTCATTAACCTAGAAAGCTTAGCACTGCATAGTATTAATAACCTCGAATCACTGTCATTTCTGACTGTAATGCCCGCAATGAAAGAGCTTTCATTTGAAAATATATCAGCTGCCGACTCGACTGCACTCTCTCTTTTAACAACCTTGACATCTCTGTCATTAGTAAATCACAACTTCACAGATTTAACCTTTATTGGCGCAATGACTAACTTAGAAAAGTTAGTGCTCAACGATCGATATTCCAGACATGATTTTGATATTACGCGTCTTGAAAACCTGACTAAATTAAATGAGTTGGTAATTACTAACTACAGACTAGTGAGTACAGAAAAGTTGGCAAGCTTGGCCCAAATGACATCTCTGATACTAAACAATACTGGTCTGAACTCAATCAGCTTTGTAAAAAGTATGTCTGAGTTATTAAAACTTGATGTGAGCAACAATTCAGAATTAAATGACATTGATTGGTTAGAATTCACCCCAAAAATAGAGTACTTGATTATTGAACGCATAGGCAGCATTAGTAACTTATCCGTTATTAGTCAGCTACCAAACCTATCAGAGCTAGCACTAAGTACAAGTTCGCACTACAGCACTCATTTAGACGCAACTATTTTGCAAAACTCATCTCAGTTAAAAAAACTAAAGGCTAAAACTAGTACAATTGAAAATATCGAAGTCATACAAAACATAGTCGCGTTAGAAGAATTAAATCTACACTTGAGCACTCTGGATACATTACCAAGCTTAGAGGCGCTACCTAACCTAAAAAATGTATCGATCCGCACTGCTAATAGTGAGCTTACTGATATCTCTCAATTATCTCAAAATACCAGTCTAAACTCGCTGGAGTTAAGCGGATTCAGGAACGTAACCGATATCAGCGTATTATCTGGCTACTCTAGCCTAAAAGAGCTCAAACTAACTAGTTTTGAAGTATCAGATATAGCTCCAATCACACAGTTAACCAGCCTGACGAGCCTCTCTCTGAGCTATTTTGATGAGCTTTTATCAGCAAAAGCATTATCAAGCTTAACCAATTTAAATACATTAGATTTAGAATCTTCACATAACATTCTATGTGCCGACTTAGAGTTCCTTAAAAATACGTTCACGGATAGTAATTTCAAACAATCTTATAGCTGTATTGAACAACCCATTAACCTTGAACTAATTACTGATCCAGCTATAGCCGAATGTCTAAAAGATGTAAGAGACGCGGCCACAGTTACACAAATTAGTACATGTGGTTCTTCAGCAATCGAGTCGTTCGCGGGAATAGAGCAGTTTTCAAACCTTACCTCTCTTAATCTCCGATATCTTAATTCTGCTGAAATACTGAACAGCCCTGTACTCACTCAACTAGCAAACTTGGACAGAATTGAACTGTATAATAGTACATTAACTAATTTAGAAGGAGTGACACTGCCTCAGCATGTCAAAAGGCTGACCATCAGAAGTACGGAAAAATTTAGCATTAGCACATTTGTTGCCCCCTCATTAACGTCGCTCAATTTAAACTCTATCACCTTACTAGACCCTGCAAAGCTCAGCAGGTTTCCAGAGTTAACACACTTAGACTTAGACAACACTGATATTCGTGATGTATCTGCCTTACATACATTGAACAAGCTAGAATACCTATCATTAAACAGCAACTTTAGCCTACCATGTGCTGATATCGAGGCCCTAAAGGCGGCTAGGCCTAATTTAGACCTTCGTTTTTGGTCTACAAATTGCAGCGAGTAATTTAGCAGCTTGCATTATTTTATGAGCGTCTTAAGTCATATTTATTGACGCTATTTTGGTCATAGTGCGCCTACAACTTTGAAGGTGCATTATGATTTTTTTTCAAGATGGCATTTCTTTGTTATATCTTTGAAATCTTTTCTTCAATAAAAAATATAGCCCCCGAGCTGTGCAATTGGCATAAACATCTCATAAAGAAGTGAAAATTGAGATAATCTCACCTGTTCCTATTTGTAATTGCATGAAAAAGAACTGAAAACAATTCATTTACATTTCGTTTGCATTTGTATGTCAGTCCCCATATTCTCGTTGGCTGATACAACACACAACATGGAAAAATTACAATGAACAAGCGAAATTCATTATTTAAAAAGGTGTCTCCAATCATCGCCAGTAGTGCTTTATTTTTGAGCGCAACCTCAGGTGCAACCGAAATTACGCCAAACATCGTCGGTGGCCAACCTGCTGATACCAGCCAATGGCAATTTTACACCCAGATACTCAATTCAAATGGTTCAACCGCATTTTGTGGTGGTAGCTACATTGGTGATGGCTATGTATTAACAGCCGCGCATTGTGTTAAGAATAAAGCGGCACGCTTTTTACACGTTAAAGTCGCTGGGTTTGTACTTGGCGGTAATGACGGTGACCGTATTCAAGTAGCTGAGAAGTTTGTCCACCCACAGTACAACTCAAACACGCTAAATCATGACGTCGCGCTTCTAAAGCTAGAGCGCACGCCAACATTAGGTCGTCAGGTTGCACTTGCACAAAGTAACATCAATCAATATGTGCGTAATGGCGACTTCATTACCGTTGCTGGATTAGGCCGTTTAAGTGAAGGCGGCAGCCGCCCATCGAACCTACAAGAAGTCAGCGTGCCACTTGTGTCTGACCAAGTCTGTAATCAGTCTGGCGGCAGTTATGCCAATGTTGGTGATGTGGCATTCTGTGCGGGGTTTGCACAGGGACAAAAAGACTCATGTAGTGGTGATAGTGGCGGCCCTATCGTTGTTAATTCTGGTGGTCAAACCGTTCAGCTGGGTATTGTAAGCTGGGGCGTGGGGTGCGCTCGTCCTGCAAAGTATGGCGTCTATGCCGATGTAGCTGCGTTAGGAAGTTGGATTGATAGCGTAAAAGGCGGCGCACAGCCTATCTCTGTTTCTTACACACAATCGCAAACTTTGCCTAACTTTAAGCTAGGTGAGCAAGTAGCCCATACATATACCATTAAAAATACTGGTACTAGCGCATTTACCTTTGCCAGCGTTGCACTAGAAAACAGTGGTGTTGCATCTACCCCGGTTAAATCTATCGATAGCTGTAGTGCCAGTACATTACAAGCAAATCAAAGCTGTCAGGTAAATGTTGAATTTACGGCAACCGCACCAGGTACTGCCAATGTTGCCCTTAAATTTAAGCTTGATGGAAGCCAAACAACTTACTCTGCAAAAATTACGGCCTTAGCAACAAGCTCTGACAGCAGCTGTAAGGGGACTTGGAACGCAAGCTCAGTATACGATAAGCCAGATCAAGTAACTTACTACGGTAAAGTATACGAAGCCCTATGGTGGACACAGGGTGACATTCCAGCAGACTCAGGAAAATGGGGTGTATGGCAAGAGATTGGCGTTGATAGTAGCTGTAAGCAATAAATAAAACATACTTTTTATTTCACAATACACTGGCTCAACGATTTCGTTGAGCCTTTTCGCTAAGGAATAACGGCAAAACCCCACATTTTATCAAGCGATGGGTCTGTTTATCGCACAAGATGTTCCCGCTCTCCCTTAACGCACTTTTATCTGTATCTATTTAAAGAGATTAGATAATATAGCGGCCATTAATCAGTCACTTCAATACCGAAGTACTTAAATATAAGTGAACATATGAACACCGCTTTTTCTCGACGTTTTTGCGAATTAGTAGAGCAATTTTCAGGGGGTAACAAGCGACAGTTTGCCGAACTTACTGGTAAGTCTCCCTCTCATATTTATCGTATTTGTAGAGGGTTAAGTCGCCCTTCCATGGTGTACTTAGAGCACCTTTACGGGCTATTTAAAATTGATTTGAATTGGCTACTCACTGGCGAACAACCCAGTGATAAACCTTACCATAATTCCGATGAGCAATTGTTACTAGTCCCTAAGCTGGATGTCGAGGCAAGTGCCGGTTTTGGTAGCATCAATGGCGCAGAAGATGTCACCGAACAATTTGCACTGAACAAACGCTGGTTAAGCTCACAATTGGGCGTGCATGGAGAGCGCTTAGCGTTTGTTTCAATTCGTGGTGACAGTATGCTGCCCACATTACATCATGATGATATGGTCCTCGTTGACTTAAGCCAACAGCACCCAGCTCATGAAGGTGTATACATCATACAAACCAATGAGGGTTTGATGGCGAAACGATTAAAGAAAAAAGCTGACTCAATTGATGTGATCAGTGACAACACTGACTACCCTAGTTGGCAAATAAACCAGGATAACGCTGAGCATCATGCAGTTGCTGGCAGAATTGTATGGTGTGGCAGGAATATATAACGATTACGAGTTAAAGCCTAATACAGTGGCTTTAACTCGTGCCCATTCGCTATCGTAATTAGCGTTTAACGACAAATATACCTTCGAATTGCGCAACCACCACATCTTCATCATAAACCGTCACCGGCACAATGTATTTTGCTTTGCCATCAGTTTCTAACTCGAGTAACTTACCGCTACATTCACTGATACACACAGTGGCTCTCGGCGCTGTTGTAAGTGGCTTTAAATATTTAATATTGGCATCAGCCAGTACAATATTGCCTTCAAGGTTTAACTCTTTTAAAGCTAAATAGGTTGCACCCCAGCCAGTCAACGTTGCCATACTATATACGGAGCCCGCAAACATAGAGTTATGTAAATTTAAGTTAGCTTTAAGGTCAGCACGCGTTGAAAATTGCCAGTCAGTATAACTTTCGACTTTAATGCCCATCGCATCACTGATCGGAATAGATTCTCGCCAAGTGTCTTGTAGCACTTGTGTCCAATCAGGGTGGCGGAACCAGCCAGGCTCTGACGGGTTTTGTTTTACCATCTTCCAATGTTGAATGTCACCAAATGCCAAATGCGCTTTTTCAACCACTTTATAACCATGACCTTCATAAAATGCCAACGCGCGCTCACGAGCATACAAGACCAGCTCATCCGCATTCTGATTCCATGCTAACTTTTCTAGTTCGTGCAGTAACCGACCACCTAAACGCTGCCCTCTGTGCTGCTCAGAAACCGCCATATAACGTACTTGGGCTTGTTGCTGCGTATTAAAGTGTAACCGTGCAACTGCGAGTACGTCACCCTCATTGTTTTTAATAAAACGATGTTCTGACTCTTGTTCTAAATCGTCCTGTTCTGACCCTCGAGGTTGATCCCAAGGGGCACGAAGTACTTGCCAACGCAACTGATAATAGTCTTGCCAATCTTCGCTACTTTGTGGTGCGGTTACTTGAAACATAAAAATTCCTGTTGTTGTCCGTCTAAAGATGATTTTTATGACTCTCACCTTACTAAAAATTCACGTTACTGAATATAACATTTAAGTATTACGCATTTTTCTTGCGTAAATATTGCTTAACAAAGTGGCATTGTAGGAACGCTCTACTATGCTGATGTAATTATGATGAATTTTATGACTGCCGAGGGCACAGTCGCTAACCAATTTGTTAAACAAAGTCATGAATTGGGTCATCTACTTTATTGGCATAAACATGGCAGTGTTAGTATACAAATAAGGCAAGACAAAACCTTGCGCTGGTTATTGATCAACGACACCTTACAATCTGTTGTGGAAAGAAACCACCCAGAGAATCTACTGTTTCCTCACTTACAGCAACTCGCCCGACTTTGGCACTTATACACACCCCCTAATAAGGTCCTTGAACTTGGCCTTGGCGCGGGTGCAATCAGAGACTACCTCCATACTACTTATCCAGAATGTGATGTGCTGTCGGTTGATAACAACCCAGATATCATTCGATGTTATAAGCGCTACTTTAGCGGCGACCATACCTGTGCCGTGGCCTGTATGGATGTTGATGATGTACTGACCAATGACAATCAATACGATTGGATCATTCTCGATTTATTCAGTGAGTTGGACGCACCGCTATTTTTATTCCAGCATCAGTTTTATCAACAACTCAGAGCCTGTCTGCGCCCCGGCGGAAAGCTATTCATTAATTTTTTAGCCGAACATGAATCACAACTAAAGCAAGTGACGCACTTAGTCATTACTAACTTTGGTAAAAAGCCCCACATAGAACAAGTGCCGCTCTATGCCAATCATATCATTGTGGTCAGCCGCTAACCTTCTAGCATAAATGTCACAGGCCCATCGTTATTCAATGTCACCTGCATATCGGCACCAAATTGACCGTTAGCGACTTTTATTCCGAGTAATTTAGCGCGTTCAGTAAAGTAATTATACAATGCTTCAGCTTGTACAGGCGTTGCAGCAGATGAGAAGCTCGGCCTCATCCCCTTTTTAGTACCCGCCGCCAATGTAAATTGCGATACAATCAGTAACTCACCTTGAATGTTTTGTACACTTAGATTCATTTTCCCTGCTTCATCGGTGAATATACGGTAATTCGCTATTTTATGGAGTAACTTATCTGCCGTCGTTTCATCGTCGTGCTTTTCCACACCCAATAGGACTAAAATCCCTTGTTGAATTTCGCCAACTGTTTTTCCCTCTACCACTACACTGGCATGTTTAACTCTCTGAATTAACCCTTTCATACTCTTTTCTAAGTCATAAATAATCTTATATAAATAGTACCTCAAAGCGCGCTAGCTGCCTATCTGCGCTAACCATTAATGAGATAGCTTACATGCCAGTAAATCAGCCGCTCTGCGAACAGCTTCGACATATACATCACTGGCACTACAGTGACCTAACCCATCCAGCACAAATAATTGTGAGTGTGCTTGGTGTGCCAGCCGCTGTACTGGAGCAAATCGGCAAACTAAATCATGTCGGCCATGAATGAACCAGGTGGGGATCTCTATTAAGTACTCAGCAACCGATTGTAATGGGCTAAGCTCAGACATAATCTCTGGACTAAAATAATGACACATCAACTTAGCTTGTTGCAGTACACTTTCGCTATCTTCTAAATGATAACGGCCAGCTAATGCACCAAGCGTTAGCTGTCGATCCCATGCATGCCAACGCTGTGCTGCTTTATGCTGCGCTAACTCATCATCACCCGTTAATGCGAGCAAATAGTGCTTTAATATATGCAGGGAGTCAGATTCATTATTTTTAAATACTTGATATTGCTCTGGGTAAAACTGAGCACCAGCGCTATTAGGCCCATATAACCACTCAAGATCATGATCCGCACCTAAAAAGCTCGCCCATAAAATCAAACCTTTCACCTTATGCGCAAAATGGCTAGTGTATAATAGTGCTAATGTTGCACCCCAAGAGCCGCCAGCTAAAATACATTGACCAATAGCTAAGTGTTCTATTAAGCGTGAAATATCATCGACTAAGTATTTGGGAGAGTTATGCGTGAGTTCTAGTGGGGTCGAAGCACCACAGCCCCGTTGACTAAATAAAATAATGCGATATCGCTTAGGGTTAAAGTATCCAGCACTTTCTCGACATAAACCAGAGCCCGGGCCACCATGGCATACTATGACTGGTTGCCCATGCACATCGCCATATTCTTCAACATGGATCTGATGGCCTTCACCTACAGGTAAATGAAAGCTTCTTACTGGTTCACTCACGGCATAGCGTTGAGTCATATTACACACCTTTTTTGTTAAAGGTGTCTTTTAAGGCTGTTTATTCTCCAAAAGAGCGCGTGTTTGGCGCTCTCCCAAACACACCGTAAACTCCGCACCAAGTAATACGACAATCCACGACAAATAAACCCACACAAATAAAATCGGCACAGTTGCAACAGCGCCATAAATCACTTCATACGAAGGGAAGTGACTTATGTACATCGCAAATCCTTTTTTGGTTAATTCAAATAACAGCGCAGCAAATAATGCCCCGGGTATAGCAGCTCGAAAAGACACACGGGTATTAGGCACTAAAGTATAGAGCATAATAAAGCCGGCCATAGAAATTACATACGGTAAAAGCTTTAATAAGAAACCACTAAAACCAGGTATCCCCTGATCTGCAAAAGAAACCAAAGAAACAATATAGGAGGTTACGCCAATACTTGCCCCTAATAATACCGGGCCCAGTGTTAAGACCATCCAATATATCGCAAATGAAATCATCATTGGCCGCTTTTCTTCCACTCGCCAAATCCGATTTAATGCACTATCTACATTCCTGATCAGTAGCAATGCAATGGCCGCTAAAAAGCCAATACCTACGGCTGTCATTTGATTTGCGTTACCAGTAAAAGCACTAATATGTGCTTTTATAGAATCTGTTGACGTTGGTACAAAGTTTGTAAAAATAAAGTTTTCAATCGCCAGCCGTGTTTGCTCAAATCCAGGAAAAGCCGAAAAAATAGCAACACCAACGGCAATCAATGGTACCAGCGACAACAAGGTAACATACGCTAAATAACCCGCATTAACAGTGATTTGGTCTTCTTTGCACCGTTTAATATATGAAAGCCACCATTCAGGCTGCCTTAATCCCCATGCTTTAACTTGAACTATACTTTGTTCAATATTTTTATTCATAATGTACTTAATTTCCAAAAACACTTTGCACATCATAACAATCAGCTACATAATTTACAGCAACATACTAAGAAAATAGGTTGAATATGAAACGCTTTACACTCGCAGCTGCCTTATGCATTTCATTGGCAGGTTGCCAAACTGCATATTATTCGGCAATGGAAAAAGTCGGAGTTCATAAACGAGAAATTCTAGTAGATAGAGTAGAGGCGACTAAAGAATCTCAACAAGAATCTCAAGAAGAGTTTCAATCAGCCCTTGAACGACTGACCACACTGATTAACTTTGATGGTGGTGAATTACAATCTGCCTATGAGCAACTCAATGATGATTATGAATCCAGTTTATCAGCTGCCAATGATGTCAGTGGCAACATAAACAAAGTAGAAGACGTCGCCGAAGCGCTTTTTAGCGAATGGGAAGACGAGCTAACTCAATATTCTAGCGCTGCACTCAAAAGAGAAAGTGAGAAAAAACTGAAACAAACACAGCGCCAATTTAATAAATTACTACGCTCCATGCGTAGCAGCGAAGATAAAATGCAACCTGTGCTTTCGTCTTTAAAAGATAATGTATTGTATTTAAAACATAATTTAAATGCGCAAGCGATAGCGGCAATCCGTGGAGAATTTAAAAGCTTAAAAAGTGATATTCAGTCTTTAATTGATGATATGAACCGTTCTATCGCAGATTCGAACAAGTTCATTGAACAAATGAATTCTTCAAATACCTAGCCGAAACTATTTAAATCTATAGAGGTACTAGAGCCTGTAATTTAAATTGTGTATCTGCTTATAATTAAGCCAGTAATGGCTGAGGATAAGCAATATGGATAAGAAAGCTCTAGAAGCCTTCGCTCGCGAAGCAGCTAAGTCGATTAAGACTCCTTCTGATCTTGATGACTTTAGGAAAATGTTAACCAAGGTGACGGTTGAGACAGCCTTAAATGCTGAACTTAATGAGCACCTCGGTTACGAAAAAAACTCACCAACTAACGATAGTAACAGTCGAAATGGCTACTCATCTAAACGCCTAATTACAGACGATGGTGAGATCCAGTTAGAAGTCCCTCGTGACCGTGACGCGTCCTTTGAACCCAAGCTTGTTCGTAAACATCAAACCCGATTTCAATCGATGGACGACAAGATCTTAAGCCTATATGCCAAAGGAATGACCACCCGTGAAATCGTCGCAACATTCAAAGAAATGTACGATGCGGATATCTCCGCCAGTCTAATATCTAAAGTTACAGATGCTGTTTTAGAACAAGTGGTTGAGTGGCAATCTCGCCCGCTTGATACGGTCTATCCCATCGTTTATCTCGATTGCATCGTCGTGAAAGTACGCCAGAATAAACAGGTTATCAACAAAGCCATTTATCTCGCACTTGGCGTAAATATGGAAGGTCAGAAAGAACTTCTTGGGATGTGGATGTCCGAAACCGAAGGAGCGAAGTTCTGGCTTAGCGTGCTCACCGAACTTCAAAATCGAGGCGTGAATGATATCCTCATCGCGTGTGTAGATGGCCTGAAGGGCTTTCCTGATGCCATCAACGCTGTTTATCCAAAAACTCAAATTCAGCTCTGTATCGTACACATGGTGCGAAACTCAATGAAATACGTCCCATGGAAAGACTACAAGGCAATTACCGCTGACTTAAAAGAAATCTATCAAGCAACAACGGAAGATGAAGCCCTGTTGGCGTTAGAGCACTTTGGTGATAAATGGGATGAAAAGTACCCTCAAATCAGCCGCTCCTGGACGGCTCATTGGGATAATCTCAATACTCTATTTAGCTACCCTCAAGATATTCGTAAAGCTATCTACACGACAAATGCTATTGAATCTCTGAACAGTGTGATCAGAAAAGCGACCAAGAAACGTAAACTGTTCCCGACAGATGAATCCGCTAGCAAGGTGGTGTACTTAGCGATAATGGATGCTTCCAAGAGGTGGACAATGCCTATTCATAACTGGAAGCAAGCTCTAAACCGTTTTATGATTATGTTTGAAGACCGACTAACTGAATACTTGTAACTAAGAGCAGTTACACAGAATTATTTACAGGGTCAGGTACTACGTACCTCGTCTTTCTTGTAATTATTAAGTCTAATACGACTTTTAAACTCCTGCCTTTGAATGCAATTAATCAATTTAATGACCACCAATAATAGATCAGGAAAATACGCAGCCAATTTAAGAAAGATTTCAACATCTTTGTGGTGAAGCTTAAAGCCCATCTATTAAAGAAATCAACAGAGTCTAAATTATGTGCTCTATAAACCATCAACGTAGTTCAAATTAATGTGATTGGTGTAAAGATAAGCTTCATGCTCAATATGACTATATCAATCGTGGATCCTGACCTTCGTCAGGAGGACTCCAAAGTGAAGCGCTGTCTCTAAATAAATACTCCGTCTCCCTGAACTGGTTTGTAGTGGCATAGTTAATTTGGCCACCCATTAAGAAAGAAATGTTATGCTAATAAGCATACAAATTTGGGTGTAAAAATGACGAAATTAAAACGTGCAACGTATTCTGCGGCAATCAAATTAGAAACAGCTCAGCTTGTGGTTGACCAAGGCTACACACAAGAAGATGCAGCTAAGGCGATGGGGGTTGGTAAATCAACTGTTAGTAAGTGGGTCACTCAATTAAAGCAAGAACGGAATGGCCAGACACCCACAGCGTCACCAATGACACCCGAACAAATTGAAATTCGTGAGCTTAAAAAGCAAATTCAACGCATTGAATTAGAAAAGGATATATTAAAAAAGGCTACGGTGAATTCAATAGGTCAATGCAACACCTTATAATTGACTATTAATTAGGTAGTTATGACTGATTTATCAAAACGTGGTTTAAGTGATATTGAAAAGCTAAAAGCATGGTTCTTATGGCGTGAAGGTAAAACGCTTAGCGAAATAGGTTTGACGCTTGATAGACATGCTGGTTCTATATTCGGTGTACTTAAACTAAAAGGTGGAATATCGCCAGTGCAACGAAAGCGTCGACTATCGTTTCTTTCTTTAGAAGAGCGAGAAGATATATCAAGAGGTTTAGCTTCAGGCTTATCTATCAGGGCAATAGCTCGTAATGTAGAAAAGGCAGCGTCAACAGTAAGCCGTGAAATCAAACGCAATGGTGGCATTGCCAAGTACCGTGCAGTTACGGCTGATAAAAATGCGCTAGAGCGAGCATTAAGGCCGAAACAATGTAAATTACAAAAAGGTAATCCACTTAGCGATTTGGTTGAGTCTAAACTACTAGATGACTGGTCACCTGAGCAAATTTCTGGATGGTTAAAAATAAAACACCCAGCATCATCTGAAATGCATATCTCACATGAGACTATTTATAAAACGTTATTTATCCCATCACGCTATATTTTCGAAAAAGCAGTCCTTAGCCATCTTCGCTCAAAACGTAAATTGAGGCATGGTAAACGCTCAACAAATAAGGGGATCTATAAAGGCATTATTGATGCTAAAACAATTCATGAAAGGCCCCATGAAATTGAAACACGAGCAACTCTAGGTCATTGGGAGGGCGATTTAATATCAGGAAGTAGCAACTCACATATAGCAACATTGGTTGATCGAAAAACACGGTATACCGCTTTGGTACAAATTAATGGTAAGGATACTAAGAATGTAGTAAATGCACTTATTCTGAAGTTTAATGGTTTACCAAAGGCACTTAAAAACACACTAACGTGGGATCGGGGAATGGAATTAGCAGACCATAAAAGATTTACTAAAAATACGAGTACAGATGTTTATTTTTGTGACCCGAGTAGTCCGTGGCAAAGGGGAACAAATGAAAATACAAATCGCCTTTTAAGACAGTACTTCCCCAAAAAGACAAGTCTACATGGCTTTGACCAAAGTTATTTAGATAAAATCGCTAATAAACTAAATAATCGACCAAGAAGGATATTAAACTATTTAACTCCTAATGATATGATTAAAAACCATGTTGCACTGACCACTTGATATCACCACCGCTCTCTTGATGTCCGACTCCCTGAACAATTCTCGTTAATTGAGAAGTTAAATCAACGAGAGCGTTACCCGATTAGCGTGTTGTGTAGCGTATTCAATGTGCATCGCAGCAGCTATAAATATTGGGCCATACGGGATACAACCCCTACACCAGAGCAAATAAGGCTAGAAGCTGAAGTTAAAGCCATACATTCAATGAGCAGCGGTTCAACTGGGGCACGGACAATCGCGGCAATCGCAACGAATAACGGTTTTGAATTAAGCCGTTATCGCGCCTCTAAACTGATGGTTAAACTAAAACTCGAGAGCTGCCAAGTACCACAACATCATTATAAACGCAGTGGTAATGAGCATCTTGAAATCCCAAATTTGTTAGATAGGCAGTTTGATGTTGTTGAGCCGAATACGGTGTGGTGCGGTGATGTGACGTATATTTGGACAGGCAATCGCTGGGCCTATTTAGCGGTCGTTGTTGATTTATTTGCACGTAAAGTCGTTGGTTGGGCAATGTCGTTGTCGCCAGATACTAACTTAACGCTAAAAGCGCTTGAGCTCGCTTATGAAAGCAGAGGCAAGCCAAGTGAATTGATGTTTCACTCAGACCAAGGAAGCCACTATACAAGCTTGAAGTACCGCCAACGTTTATGGCGCTATAAAATCACACAAAGCATGAGTCGGCGCGGAAATTGTTGGGATAATGCGCCAATGGAGCGATTTTTTAGGAGCTTTAAAACGGAGTGGATGCCAAAGGTTGGATATGAAAACTTTAAAGAAGCTAAATATAGTGTGAGTGATTATATCAACGGATATTACAACAACGTTAGGCCACATCATTATAATGCTGGTTTAGCACCAAATGAATCTGAGGTTAGATACCAAGATTCTAAAACTGTGGCCAAAATTAGTTGACCACTACAGTTCCAGGGTTCATAGTTTTCACTTCCTTTTAGAAGTACAGAAATGTGTAAAAATAACAACGGCAAGCATGAGTGTTTTGGATCCTGACCTGCGTCAGGAAAACAACGGTGTGGGCGAAATCAAAACATCGCCTCTAAATACAAAACTCCGTCTCCCTGAACTAGTTTCAGGGTCCATAGGGTTTTTATTCTAAGCTTTCTCTAACCCTTTTCCCTAAGCAGCTTTCCC
>NZ_AHBZ03000025.1 GCF_000238375.3 Pseudoalteromonas citrea | reverse complement strand
CTTCATATTTTTAAAGAACGTTGCGATGATTAAGCGCTTTGCTTTATCTCGCTAGGGCTGCGCATATTACGCCTTCCTATTTTTTTGTCAACACTTAATTTTAAAAAGTTTTTAAAGCTAAGTTTTACTTGACGCTAACTCGTTTCAGTTTGCTTTTCAGCGTGTTGCTCCGTGTCAGTGGGGTCGCATTATAGGGCGATACAGAAAAAGCGCAAGCGCTTTATTACAAAAGAATGACAAAAACAGACTGTTCGAACAAAAAACAAACTCAACAAGCAAATATGCTGAATATACATACAAAAAGAGCGCTAATTTAGCGCTCTATCGTTAATTGCCATGACATTCTATGTTGGTAAGTTGCTTCTTGCTCTAGCTCACTTAACATAAGTGGATGCTCAGATAACCACTGACCTGCAAATGAAAAGTGTAAATGATCAGCTTTATCCATTGTAACTACAAAGTCGGCCAGTACATCATCTTTGCGTCTCATGGATAGAATAACCGCCAACCTAGTTAGACGGATCAATCGAGTCGCTAATAAGGTTTGACTTCCCAGCCCTGTAAATAGCTTTGAACTTAAATCTGCACGATGGCCTGACGTCAGTGCCACAATCAGTTGCTTCTCTGCTTTGCTAAATCCAGGCATACCCGTATTATTTAAAATATACGCGCTATGTTGGTGGTATTGTTTATAATCAATCACCAGACCAATTTCATGTAAGTACGCTACAGCAGTTAAGATCGGGCTAGTATATGCCATGTCTAGCTGCCAAGAGTGAGCCAGCTGCTTTGCCAACTTAATACTGATTTCGGTTACTCGCTGAGCTTGACGTTTATCAACATGGTACCGCTCAGTGAAACCGTCTAATGTGCGGTTGCGAATATCCGTATTTTGAAAATCAGATATCATGCTATATAGCACACCTTCACGAAGCGCACCGCCAGCAAGACCCATTTGTTGGATTTCTAAGCTCTGAAACAATGCAATTAAAATCGCCAACCCAGAAACAAACACCAAACGCCGCTCTTCACTCAAGCCAGGAAGCTGCAGTTGCGCAATGCTTGCATACTGCATAGTGTGTGTTTGAATAACCAGTAAGCGCTCAAGTGTTAGCACTTCGCTTTCGCCCGAAGCTGCTAATATTTCTTGAATTGCTTGAATAGTGCCAGACGCACCAATCGCTAATTCCCAACCCATATCGATGTATTGAGATTGTATCGGCGTAATCACAGTCGCGGCCGCTGCTATCGCCTTATCAAAATTGTCTTTGCTTAAGGTGCCATCAGAAAAATACTTTTCTAGAAAGGTAACACACCCCATATCTAAGCTTTTATAAAGCTCTGCACTGAAACCCTGACCAATGACGACTTCAGTACTGGCTCCACCAATATCGATCACAAGTTGCCGACCTTGGCACGCCGAGGTATGCGCTACACCTTTGTAAATCGTCTTCGCTTCAAGCTCTCCACTAATCACATTAATTTTGTGACCTAAGATACGCTCAGCTTCAGATTTAAAATCATCCGAGTTTGTCGCCAAGCGCAATGTCGCGGTTGCGACAATGCTGATATTTTGAGCCGGGATATCTTGTAAACGCTCAGCAAAAAGCGCTAAGCACTCCCAGCCTCGCTCCATCGCCTCGACAGACAGCACATTATTTTCATTCAATCCCGCGGCCAAGCGAACTTTGCGTTTTACACGGCCAATAGTATGAATACCGCCAGCCATATGTTTAGCAATTAACATATGGAAGCTGTTAGAGCCTAAATCTATAACAGCGAACACATTACTTTGTGGAAAATCTTGCCCCACTCTAAATACCTCTAGCTACTACCATGTATTCATAAACCACACTAAGAGCGTGGTTTATGATGACTATTTTGACGACGTCCATTATTACTGCGATTACGTTGAGGACCAGAAGAGTAGTTACGCTTGCGTTGTATCTGCGGCTTAGTTAAATCATCGAGTAATGCTGATTTATCATAGTGAGACAATGGGATCGCATGTTCAATATATTGCTCAATTTCATGTAAATTATAAGCATATTGCTCACAGGCAAAACTAATCGCATTACCAGAAGCACCAGCACGGCCTGTACGGCCAATACGGTGTACGTAATCTTCACAGTCATCAGGTAAATCAAAGTTAAATACGTGGCTGACCTCTGGAATATGTAGTCCTCGAGCTGCAACATCGGTGGCAACTAAGAAGTCAATATCACCTTTAGTAAACTGCGCTAAAATTGCTTGTCGCTTTTTCTGATTAACATCACCTGTTAATAAGCCAACGCGATGCTTGTCTGCTTTGAGCCACGCATACACGTTTTCACAGCTTTGTTTGGTGTTGGCAAACACAATCGCCTTATCTGGCCACTCTTCTTCTATTAACGTAAGTAATAAAGGTATTTTGTCATCATGTGATGGATGAAATAACTCTTCTTCTATCAACTTGCCCGTTTTTACATCTGGCTCAATTTGAACATGCTCAGGGTTAGTCATGTGCTCAAAAGCAAGCTCTTGGACGCGATAAGACAGCGTTGCTGAGAAAAGTAAATTTAGTCGTTCTGAAGTGTCTGGCATTCGGTTAAACAAATAACGAATATCTTTTATGAAGCCCAAATCAAACATTCGGTCGGCTTCATCAAGCACTACAACTTCGATTTCATTTAGGCTATATGCCCCTTGTTTATAGAAATCAATCAAACGACCCGTGGTGCCAATTAAAATATCTACACCATTTTCAAGTTGGACCCGTTGTTTTTCGTAATCTTCGCCACCATATATCAAACCTAGTTTAAGATTACAGTGTGGCGCGATGATTTTTGCATCTTTGTGGATCTGAATCGCCAACTCCCGAGTGGGAGCCATGATCAGCGCTCTTGGGTGCTTTCTGGAAACACCTTTATTTTGCATCAAACGGTGGCAAGTGGCTGTTAAAAAAGCCAAAGTTTTCCCTGTTCCCGTTTGAGCTTGGCCCGCAATATCACGACCATCGCAGATAAAAGGCAAACACTTTGCTTGAATTGGCGTACAATATTCGAAGCCATTCTCAGCTAATCCGGCGACCACTTCCGGAGCTAGAGCAAAGTCAGAAAATTTATTATTGGTCAAATGTGTCTTAGTCATAGCAATTAAGCATAACGTTTAAACTTGCAATAAGAAACAAGAGTGTTTAAATACGCAGTAAATAATTCGCCTAATTCTAACGGAGAGCGTAATGAGCGACAAAATTATTCAACTAACTGATGACAGCTTCGAAGCTGATGTACTTAAATCAGACCAGCCTGTACTTGTAGACTTCTGGGCTGAATGGTGTGGCCCTTGTAAGATGATTGCGCCAATTCTAGATGAAGTGGCCACTCAATATGAAGGCAAAGTCACTATTGGTAAACTAAACATTGACCAAAATGCCGGCACTCCTCCAAAGTTCGGTATCCGTGGTATTCCTACACTACTTCTATTTAAAGACGGTGCAGTCGCTGCAACTAAAGTTGGCGCATTATCTAAAACTCAGCTTGTTGAGTTTTTAGACGCTAACACCTAAATAGAAAATGACATCAATATCAGTGCATATTGATGTCATTTTACCCAACAAACTTTAATTTTTTATTTTTATTTACACAAAATCTGTTTAAAGACTGGACGACTAGCCGCCTACCTGCTAGTTTATAAAACCACAAACCTTAGTAGTATCAAATCAACCTCTCTCGTAGTTACGAGAATGACAATTGTAATAAAGAACCCACCAATATGCATTTACGCGAACTGAAAGACAAGTCAATCAATGAACTTGTAAAACTAGCCGAGTCCATGGGACTTGAGAACGTAGCACGTCTAAGAAAACAAGATATTATTTTTGCTATTTTAAAAGCTCATGCTAAGAGCGGCGAAAATATTTACGGCGGCGGAGTTTTAGAAATTTTGCAAGATGGCTTCGGCTTTTTACGCTCATCAGAAGCATCTTACTTAGCTGGCCCAGACGATATTTATGTATCACCAAGTCAAATAAGACGCTTTAGTATGCGTACTGGTGATACCATTAGCGGCTTGATCCGTCCACCGAAAGACGGCGAGCGCTACTTTGCATTGTTAAAAGTAAATGAAGTTAATTTCGATAGACCAGAAAACTCTCGTACTAAGATCTTATTTGAGAATTTAACGCCAATCCATGCAAACGAACGCTTTGTTATGGAACGTGGCAACGGCAGCAAAGAAGATATTACTGCTCGCGTATTAGACCTTGCATCACCAATTGGTCGTGGTCAACGCGCCCTTATCGTTGCACCACCTAAAGCGGGTAAAACGATGTTGCTGCAAAATATTGCTCAGTCGATTACATACAATAACCCAGATGCTACTTTGATGGTGTTGTTGATAGATGAGCGCCCGGAAGAAGTAACTGAAATGCAGCGTCTAGTTAAAGGCGAAGTCATCGCATCAACATTTGATGAGCCAGCTAACCGTCACGTTCAAGTAGCTGAAATGGTTATTGAAAAGGCAAAGCGTCTAGTAGAGCATAAGAAAGATGTTATTATCTTGCTCGATTCAATTACTCGATTAGCACGAGCATATAACACGGTTATTCCATCATCAGGTAAAGTCCTGACCGGTGGTGTTGATGCAAACGCATTGCACAAGCCAAAGCGCTTCTTTGGTGCCGCACGTAACGTGGAAGAAGGGGGTAGTTTAACTATCGTCGCAACTGCACTGATCGACACCGGCTCTAAAATGGATGAAGTTATCTATGAAGAGTTTAAAGGTACCGGTAACATGGAATTGCACCTAAATCGTAAGATTGCTGAAAAGCGTGTATTCCCTGCGATTGACTTCAACCGTTCAGGTACCCGTCGCGAAGAGTTACTTACCAAAGCAGATGAGCTACAAAAAATGTGGATCTTACGTAAGATCGTACATGAAATGAGTGAAATCGATGCGATGGAATTCCTAATTGATAAATTATCAATGAGTAAAACTAACGACGAATTCTTTGATTTAATGCGCCGTAAATAACGTTTTAAATCAATAATAAAAACCTGCTGATGCAGGTTTTTTTATGCCTAAAATAAATGGAAGGATAGCGTTTTTTGTTCTATACCTAGAGAGTCGTTTAGTCGTTTTAGCAAGGACTTATCCATTCATGAAGCCGCAACATCTCATCGCTTGGTACTTTACTGCCAACAGCCTATGTATATTTATCGTTATGGTCGCTTTTTCATTACCAGGGGCTGCTACAATCACACTTCTGTCGGTATCAGCTTTAACCGCAGGAGTACTGGTTAAATACATTAGTAGAGGAAATGCAGGCACCCCTTATTTGAGTAAGTTAGTGGCAGCATTATTAAAAGATGACAATATTGACCTCACTTACAGATTTGATGAAAGTGCACCCAATATTCCTCCAGCCTGTTTAGCCATTAATGCTAGCCTCGCAACCATCGAGCATTTAATTGGCGAAGTCTATTATTCATCATCACGGTTATCACCTATGGCTGATAGCTTGCGTGATACCTATTCATCAATGACACAAAAAGCCACAATTCAGCATACTCATGGTACGGATCTAGAAGTCTCTTTCAATCGCATGATCACCGTCGCACGCGAATTAGATGAAAACTTAGATAAGATTTATAGCTCAGTCGATGAAGCCACACAAGCCGTCAAAAAAACGCGCGTAGACACAGGGAAAAGCCAAGAAAGCCTAATGAGTCTTGCTGAAAATATTCAAGCGACCAGTACACAAATAGAAGCACTCAAAATCGACAGCGACGCCATCAGCTCTGTGATTGATGTTATTAACTCCATTGCTGAGCAAACCAATTTACTTGCATTAAATGCCGCGATTGAAGCAGCGCGCGCCGGGGAACAAGGTAGAGGTTTTGCAGTGGTTGCTGACGAAGTTCGTAGCCTAGCAGCTCGTACCAGCCAATCGACCCAGCAAGTACGAGATATGGTCTCCAAGATTCAAGCGGGTACCGACAGTGCACATAACCTTATGCTGGCCGCCCTAGGAGAAACGCAAACTACCGTGTCTTTATCGCAAGCATCCACGTTAGAAGTCGATCAAATTGAGCAAGCAATGTTAGACATCAATACCTTATCACAGAGCATACATGAACAAGTCAGTCGCCAAAAAGCAGTATCAGACGAGGCGCAAACGAGTATTGACTCTCTAATTGAGCTAAATTCAGACGCACTCAATAGCTCCCAAATACAAGCGGTGTCCAGTAATGATTTAATCAATTTAGCGCGCAGTATCCATGCTAAACTTTCTATCTTTAAAGTCGATTCAACGTTACTCGATCATAACCAACGTGCAGATGAAAGTCGGCTCCACAAAATAGTTATCGATGAAAAAATGATGATGCAGCAAAATAACTCAAATGATATTGAGCTGTTCTGAGGCTGCGGCCAATTTTAACTCATCACATAAAATTAGATATAAATGTTGCGCTTGGGTATGGTCAGGTGTTGATAATACCTGGTCTAGTTGTTTTGCTGTATTCGCAATATCATGAAAACCAAATGTTATCGCGGCGCCCGCAAGGCGGTGGCATGCGTTTTTTAGTGATTGTATTTGATTACTTTCCCATAAATCCACAATATTGAAGCGCTCTTCTTCTAACGTCTCTATAAAACTTGCGGTGAGATCTGACATATCTATCTGCATATGTGTTGTGTAACACGCCCTATGCCTCAAGTGCTGTGACAAGATTTGATGCAATAATTTGGTATCGACAGGTTTGCCTATATGGCCTGTAAACCCATGTTCTAGATACCCTTTTATTTCGCGCGACATTACATTGGCAGTTAACGCATAAATCGGCCCATCAAACCCAGCTTGTCGCAGTATTCTAAATGCCTCCAAACCGTCTAATTTTGGCATTTGTATATCCATTAACACTAGGTCAGGAAACTCTGACAAACACACTTCGATAGCAGCTTCGCCATTATTGGCAATCAACACCTCAGGCCCCATATTAGATACCAAACGAGAAAACAACGCGCGATTATCTGAATGGTCCTCAGCAATCAATACTTTACCTGCAAGCGCCTCCAGAGTGTCAGCTTCTATTTCTAACCTTGTATTTCCAACGTACGCCTTGACGAGGCAAGGGATCTTCACGGAAAATTTACTTCCTTTGTCTAAGGTACTTTCTACACTGATTTTTCCATTCATCATATCAATAAGCTGTTGAGACAAAGACAACCCTAACCCAGAGCCACCAAAACGGCGAGAGATACTATTATCACCTTGCTGAAAACAGTCAAAAATACTATTCAAGTACTTTTCGTCCATACCAATTCCAGTGTCTTCGACAACAAATGATACAGTCCCTTCCGATACTGATACCGTTAACTCAACACAACCCTGCTCAGTAAACTTAACAGCATTACCCAATAGGTTTATCAGTACTTGTTTTATCCGTATGTAATCAAGCTCTACTAAATATGATTCAAGCAGTTGATTATGTATGATAAATTTCAAGCCCTTCTGCATACAAGCATGTTGAAACATATCGCTAATATCTGTGATTAAACCACCAAGTTCAAACTCACTGAGCTCTAACTCAAATTGCAACGCTTCTATTTTACTTAAATCTAAAACATCACAAATCAATTCGCGTAAGTGCTCCCCCTGTCGATGCACAACCTTCAATGATTCTTGTAATGCGCGATCTCTTTGATGGTCTAGCAACAAGGCTTCTGTATGCCCCAAAATAGAGGTCAGTGGCGTGCGTATTTCATGACTGATATTTGCCAAAAATTGACTTTTAACTTGGTTCGCTTCTCGTAATTCGTCGGCTACTTGCTGCAATTGTGCGGTTCGCTGTGCCACCTGGCGACTAAGTTCTGTTTTAGTATGTTGCAACACCCGCTTTCGATATACACTAACGCCTGCAATACCCAGCGAAAGTACGAGTAACCCTCCTAACCACACAAGCTGTTCTCGTTGCTCAATCTGTAGCTTTTGTAATGCTTGATATTGTTTTAGTGTTTTTATTTCCTGATTAAGCTCCTTTTCCGCTACCGTTGCTTGATATTGTTCTAACTTTTGACTCAAGCTTCTACTTAATAACTCTTTTTCCAACTGATGGTGTGCTCGGTAGTTTTCCAGAGCTTGCTGTGGTTCATCTAAAGCAGCCAGAATAAAAGACATTAATAAATAACCGTCTTTTTCCTTACGTGCTGCGCCCGTTTCTTGAGAAAGCGCAATAAGTTCCGCCGCACTGTCTTTAGCCTGGTTGTATTCCCCTCGAGCGAATTGGGCTTGAGCAAACGGATAAAGTGCTTCTCTGCGCCCACCGAGGCTACTGGCTTGCTCAGCATAATATAAAGCAAAATTTGCTTCGGCTAAGCTTTGCTCAACATTCCCTTCTTCCAAACTCAACATAGCGAGGTTTGTATACTCAAAGCTCAGGTGCTGCCAGCTTTCTGTTGATTCATAATACGCAATCGCCGCCATTTGATTTACTCGAGAAAGCTGCCAACGCCCTGTAAATTTATAAATAACGCCCAAGTTCGCTTGTGATAATGCCGTCCCATAATCGTCTTCTAGTTCTATAAATAACTTAATAGCACGCAATAAGATTTTTTCCGCTACCGCATAACGAAATTGCTGGATGTAAACCCCGGAGAGATTCAACATAATATCGGCTTCATCCTGCTTATCTCCATGCACTTCATAGAGTTGATGTGATGAAACATAATGAATAATAGCTAAATCGAGTTGATGGGTTTGCATATACGTAAGGCCTAAATTGCTTTGTATATTCGCAATTTCCAATGGATTACCACGCTCAGTCGCTACTTTCAACGCTCGCTGGTAAAGCACTGCTGCCTCAATAAAATGCCCTTGAAAATAGGTAGCGACACCCTGAAATTTCATGCTGAAATAAAAAGCGTCGCTAAGCGGGTCATGCTCGGTCAGTTTTTCCAGCTCAGAAAAGTACTTGGCAGCCCCTGTATATTGTTGGTATTTCAATGCCTGGCGACCAAGGTTTTCAATAAGTGATTCAAGTTGCTTTGACGAAAGGTCAGGATGTGAACGTAGTTGCTCTCCAACTTTCACTACGCGTTGCCATGATGGCAAATCATTTAACGTCATCAACTTATCATTAAGAAGCGTTGAGGCTGTTTTCGCATCCGCATGCCATGACATAGTTACGCCCATCAATATTAATAGAAAAATAAGGCGAAAACCTGAATTACCCGTCATCCTTGACCCTCGTTGAAATACGAAATTTAATTATGCTAAGGTGAAGATACACTAACTAAAAAGATCGAACAATGTTCAACCCGCTACTGGATATTATATTTATTGAACTCTCTACAGGTAAAACGTATAAAGTTCATACTTTAGTCGCACTACTGGGGGAGCAAGGATATTTACCACAGCTAGATAATGAGCCAAACAAAGCGCTATTTAAAAAAAATTTTTTAGTTATGAATGCGTTATTTCAGTTACAAGATGAGTTACTCGTCAGTGGGCAATATTTACATATCGACAGCATGAGTATTTATCTCACTGCAACGCTAAGAAAGGAGTTAGTAATTAATAACCCGTTAAAAGACTATTATTTAGACTGGCATAATTATGATACCAGTGCGCAAGAAATAGAGGATTTACTGACGCAGTTTTGGCAAAATATTTATCGCCATGAGCCAGCCCTTACTTTAACTCCCGAAGAACTACACAACTTATGCGAAACTTGGCAACTGCCCTACCCATTTACGCACAAGCAACTTCAGAAAAGGTGGCGACAGCTTGCATTGATACACCACCCAGATAAAAACCCCGCTGACGGCGAGGTTTTTAAACAGTGTCACGATGAGTACCTAACGCTAAAATCTGCGGCTAGTGATTAATCCGACGTACCCTAAACTTACGCCCTTTCAACTTTCCTTCACTTAGCTTTCGAAATGCTGGCTTAGACGCATCTCTTGCTACGGCAACATACGCAGTATTATCTAATACATTTATTTTGCCTATTTGCGCAAATGCGATCCCTTGCTCACCGGTTAAGCTGCCGACTATGTCACCGGGACGTACTTTTTGCTTTTTACCGCCATCTATTTGCAAGGTGATCATCTCTGGTTTGTATGGTGCTTTATCTAACAAGCTATGCGCTGGTACTTGAGATGGTTCAAAGTCACGATCATACACATCACCAATTTGCGCGACTTTAAACTCTTCACTTTCACCATAAATTGAGCAAGCAAGGCCTTTCTTACCACCACGCCCCGTGCGGCCAACACGGTGTACATGCGTTTGTGCATCATGCGCTAAATGGTAATTGATCACCATGTCCATATCGTCGATATCTAAGCCCCGAGCAGCTACGTCAGTGGCCACCAAAATAGACGCACTTTTATTAGCAAAGCGAATGAGAGTCTGTTCGCGGTCGCGTTGTTCTAGGTCACCATGCAGTGCCACCGCATTAAATGCCGCATCTTGTAAGTCGTCACACACTTTTTGCGTTTCAACTTTAGTGTTACAAAACACCACACAGCTTTGCGGTTTATTTTGTAATAATAATAAACGTAAAGTGTTAAACCGCAGCTTGTTATTATCTAGCTTATAAAACAGTTGCTTAATACTGGTGTTAACTACTTGGTCTTCAACCTTTACCATTTCAGGTTGATCCATGACACGCTCTGAGATCGCTTCAATACGTTTTGGAAATGTCGCGCTAAACATGAGGTTTTGACGGTCATCTGGTAAGTAGCTCACAATATTATCTAGTGCATCAGCAAAGCCCATATCAAGCATTTGATCAGCTTCATCGAGCACTAACGTCGATACTTCATTAAAATTAAGCGTGCCTTTAAATAAGTGATCTTCAATACGCCCAGGCGTGCCAACAATGATATGTGCACCATGTTCTAACGAGCCAATTTGCGGACCAATGGGCACACCGCCACATAAAGTAAGAATTTTAATATTGTGAATGCCGCGTGCCAATTTGCGCATTTCAGTCGCAACCTGCTCAGCCAGCTCACGCGTCGGGCATAATACCAACCCTTGAATGCGAAAACGTGCGACATTTAAGCGAGATAGTACGCCTAAGCTGAACGCTGCCGTTTTGCCAGAACCCGTTTTAGCTTGGGCAATGACATCTTTTCCAGATAATATGACAGGCAAACTTTGTGCTTGCACTGGGGTCATGTTTTTATAACCCAAATCACTCACGGTATCTAAAAGTGCCTGCTCTAAAGGCAAAGTGTTAAAAGCGGTTGCGCTCACGGTACTATCTCATCAATAAAAAATATGCCCAATTTTAGCAGATTAAACGCGCTACGAATATCGCAGTGCACAGTATTTGATCTCATTTACGTTTGCATCACCTTTTGTTAATGCCACAATAATGTTTTGTACTCAGCTGTAATACCAAGGACATCATGAAAAAACTATTTAGTACGTTATGTTTAGTGAGTTGTATCTCTAGCACAGTTCACGCTCAAGAGTTTTCACCAGAACAACTTCAGCAAGTTGCACAAGTGCGTGAAGCCGCATTGAAGAGTGATTTGAGTTGGCAGATCCTTGAATCTTTAACCACAGAAATTGGTCCTCGTTTACCGGGCACCGAAAATGATAAAAAAGCAGTTGAGTGGGCACAATCACAATTTAAGGCATTAGGCTTCGATAAAGTGTGGATTGAGCCTGCTACCTTTCCACATTGGCGCCGATATCATGAATCAGCGTCAATCATCACACCAAGTGAACAACCTCTGCACTTAACGGCGCTTGGAAATAGTGTGAGTACACCTAAATCCGGCATCCAAGCTGATGTGGTGTTTTTTGAAACTTTAGATGAGCTCATTGCTTCACCTGAAGGCAGCCTAAAAGGCAAAATCGCATTTATTAACTATCGCATGAATCGCCACATTGATGGAAATGGTTATGGACCGGCGGTAAAAGCCCGTAATAGTGGCGCAGTAGAAGCAGCCAAAAAAGGAGCCATCGCCTACATGATGCGCTCAGTGAGCACCAGTCATCATCGCTTTGCGCACACAGGCGGTAGTCATTATAAAACCGGCGTGACCAAAATCCCAGCAACGGCGGTAGCCAACCCCGATGCGGATCAACTCGCTCGTTTATTTAAAAGCGGTCATAAAGTACAGGTAAAGCTGAATATTCAAACTGAAGATTTAGGCGAAGGCACCAGCTATAACGTCATTGGTCAGTTCAATGGCACACAGTACCCCGAGCAATATGTACTTATTGGTGGTCACCTGGATTCTTGGGACCTTGGTACCGGCGCGCTAGATGATGGCGCTGGCGTGGCATTAACCATGGCAGCCGCAAAACATATCAGTGATGTAAAACGTCCTAAACGTAGTGTTCGAGTTGTTTTATTTGCCGCAGAAGAACTTGGTCTATGGGGTGCAAAAGCCTATTTCAAACGTCATGAAAAGACGCTCGATAATATCGTCGCAGCCGCAGAGTCTGACTTTGGTGCTGACGTTGTATACGGGTTTGAATCTAATGTTGCCGCCGATGCACTGCCAGTTGTCCGTGAAATCGCCAAGCAATTAGCGCCATTGAATGTAAAATATATTCGTAAAAATGCAGCTCGAGGAGGTCCTGATTTGATTCCACTTCGCAATGCAACATCAGCAGCCATATTTGAACTACACCAAGATGGTACTGATTATTTTGATTATCACCATACCGCTGACGATACATTAGATAAAGTTGATCCTAAAAAACTGCAACAGAACACCGCAACCTATGCTGTATTCGCCATGATGGCCGCAGATGCTAAAACAAAAATATCAGGAAAATAATCTCACTTCCCTGATATACCCTGTCAGTAGTAGGCTTATTCATAGCTACTACTGACTGCACCCACGTTACAAACGCTTACACTTTACAGAGCAAGAATCATTGCTCCACATGATTGATTTTCATACTATTTAACTTCTATTTCATTCACTATAAAAGAGAAATGTTATGGCCTTAACGACGTGGCTATCACCTATTTTGCAATGCCTCTTTTCCCTGCACGATATTATTGAACGTATCGTGGTAAAGCATTATCGCTATTTATTACTTATAGTATCAATACTGGGTGCAGGCTATATGTACGTCTCTCATACGCAAAGTATTGTGCTACAGCAGCAACTTTTACAAAGCCCTAAAATTGATGATGTCTATATTGTTGACTTAGGCCGGATCCAGACTGAGCGACAATATCAACCGCAATATCGTATCGCTCAAGTACGACAAGTGGGTGAAAATCAAGTTGTGTTGGCACAAAGTGATATAACTTACCGACGCAAACGTGATGCCATACGTGCAATCAAATTAGACTCTCTCATGCTAGATAGTTTTTTTCGTTCTGAACGCTTGACGTTTGAACGTACCCAGTTAGCCCCGCTTTTCAAGATTGATGCGATAGATGATGCCTATCGAGCAAAAGATATTTATGTCATGGGTGGCATTGTAAAACAGCGCCAAAAGCCGCTGCCGATTAATCATAAAATCACCTCTAACCTAGGCCTCACGGTGCACAATAGTGAAGGGATCCGCTTATATCAGCAAAAAGACTTTATTCTCGCACTGGCTGCGTTTAACACTGCCGCCGAAGCAGGAGATGCGTGGGCACAATACAATTTAGCGGGGATGCTTGAACTCGGTGAGGGTACAAACATCAACCTTGCACAAGCGCATTACTGGTACCAAAAGGCTGCAATCCAAGGCCACCAACGGGCTCAACACGCTTTAAACCTGCTTTGTGAAAGCCAGCCTCTCTATTGCAAACAACACATCCCTAACGATGTAAACTAAGGTAACTCAATCACTTGCTCAGTAAGCCAATGTTCAAATTCTAATGCGGGAATTGGCTTACTATGCAAGTAGCCTTGGCTATAGTCACATTTCAATGTCCGTAAAAAGTCTAGCTGAGGCTGTGTTTCAACCCCTTCAGCCACCACCGTGAGATTTAAATTACCCGCCATTGAAATAATCGCCTTCACCAGCGCCCTATCTTCTTGGTCATTTGGCAAATCTCGAATAAATGCCCGATCGATTTTCAATTTCGACAACGGAAAACGTTTTAAATAGCTTAAAGATGAGTAACCTGTACCAAAGTCATCAATCGCCAGTTCAACGCCCAAATCACGAAGCGCGTTAAGTTGCTGTAAAATATTATCTGAATTATCTGCTAGCACTGTTTCTGTGATTTCAATTGTTAAACAGTGGTGCGCCAAACCGGTTTCCTTTAGCACTCGAGCAATTACCTGTGCCATATCGGCTCGCTGAAACTGAATACTCGATACGTTTACCGTCACAAAAAATGACTGCTGAATACGATCGCACCAAGCTTTTGCTTGTGAACAAGCTTGATATAACACCCACTCCCCAATCGTTACAATTAACCCAAGCTCTTCACAAATGGGGATGAACTTATCTGGAGGCACCAGCCCCAAAACCTCATTATGCCAGCGCAGCAGCGCTTCAGAACCAATATGCTGACCATCAGAACTCACTATTGGTTGGTAAAATACTTTTAATTCTTGGTTTGACAGCGCCTTATGTAATGCCCCCTCTAATTGCCGCCTAGCCTGAGCATGTTCATGCATAGCCGCAGTATAAAATTGATAGCAATTACGGCCATGCTCTTTGGCCTTATACATCGCACTATCTGCATTGCGTAATAACGCTTTTCTGTCTCCCCCATCATCTGGGAAAAAGGTAATACCCATACTGCCCGATACAAATGTTTCATGACCTTCAAGTTCAAACGGGGCCGCAAGTTGTTGTAGCACTTTATTAGCTATTTTTTCTATATCACTAATGGTATCAATATCTGGTAACAGTAAGGCAAACTCATCTCCACCCAGGCGCGCAACTATATCAGAACTACGCGTGCACTCTTTTAAACGCTGCGCCGCCTCGATGAGCAACAAATCGCCAATGTGGTGACCCAAAGTATCATTTACTGCCTTAAATCTATCCAAATCAATAAAACAAATGGCGAGTCGGCTAGCGTGTGTTTTGGCGCGATCTAAACTGTGGTCAAATTGTTCATGAAAATGTAAGCGATTCGCCAGTCCAGTTAACGTATCAAAGTTGGCTTGTTGCCACATCATTTGCTCATGATTTTTCCGTGATGTAATGTCATTAAATAGCGCCACATACATTTCAATATTGTGTGCTTCATCAAATACGGCCGACACCTGTAGCCAACTCGGATAGACCTCTCCAGCCTTGCGTCGATTCCAAATCTCTCCTTCCCAATGACCATGTTCATGTAATTCACGATATAACTGCTTAAAAAAAGCGGGGCCATGCCTACCTGAATTGAATAACGCAGGTGATTCACCTAGCACCTCTTCTGAGCTATAGCCCGTTATTTGGCTAAAGGCTCGATTTACCATCTGGATATTATTATCTTTATCAGATACTAATACTCCTTCGCTGGTCGTAGAAAATACGGTGCTGGCTAAGCGCTGCTCACGTTCATTCGCAAGCCGTACGGTAATATCTTGCAAGACATAAATAAAACCCAATCGTACGTCTTTAGCGTCTCGTACATCACTTTTGGTCACGCTAAAGATTCGGCTTTGACCTTGCAGCCTAACCTCGCATTCTTTATTTGAATATGAAGCTTCAAAGAGGCACTCAATACCAGGAAACAGTGTATTGATTGAATTATTCAGCATGCCTCCAATAAATGTAAAGTCATCTGAAACACGAGAGTTAGCTGATAAAATCTTGCCATGATCATTGGTGAATATTAAGTAGTCACCAATCGCATCGAAAATAGCACTTAACCTTGCTCCTTGAGACTCAGAGCGTTTTTTAGCACGGCGTAACCGCATTAAAAATACCCCCAATATCAATGTTGCGCCGCACAAGACCACAATAACCACACTTAATAATAACGTTTGCGATTGGTTAACTTGCTTAATTTCTTGTGTTTGTAACACAACTTGTTGCTCTAAGTTGGCCTGATAATGCCATAGTGATTGTTGTAAAAACCGTTGTTCGCTTATATCTTGAATAATTGAAAATAATTTAATTTCATTATTTTTATCGCGAAAAGGGACCGAATACACACTCACGGTGCGAATCGTTTGATCTGCTAATTGATGACGAAAAATAAAATAGTTGCGCCCTTCCGCCACGGCGTTTTTTCGCTCAATTGCCACTTGCTCTGCTGTAAACTGATTAATGTCTTGGATACGCAGTGTAAGCAATTCAGATTCTGCGTAACCATAAAACGCAGCAGCGGCATTATTTGCAGCAGTAATTTGCCCAGAGCTTGGGTCAATAATTAACATCACGGCACTATTATTGCGAAAGACCTGTGCCGGTAAATCCACGGCTTTACCGATACTACAATAAAGTAACAAAACGACACTGACTATTGTTGTAATTATTTTCAATCCAGCCACCACAGTATACAAATTAGGCCCAGATAAAGACTATAGTGCAAACCGACCTCAATGAAAATACGCCAATTTATAAGTATTGCACAATATTAAATAAAGGATTAATTATAGCTACAGGTGAGCGGCTTACAGTCATGTGCGTATAACAGCTTTAGCTGCCATTTCACACATGGCTTGATATACTGCGTAATAACTTTAGGTGGCCTAATAGCAAAATGAAATATAAAGACTTACGAGATTTTATCTCTCGCCTTGAAGAGCAAGGTGAATTAGTACGGATCACACAGCCCATTTCAACTAAATTAGAAATGACTGAAATTGCTGATCGAACTTTACGGGCTGGAGGTCCAGCACTATTGTTTGAAAACCCAGAAGGGTTTGATATCCCAGTGCTGGCCAATTTGTTTGGCACCCCTAAACGAGTCGCCATGGGCATGGGCCAAACTGATGTCAGTGAGCTACGTGAAGTTGGTAAGCTCTTGGCTTTTTTAAAAGAGCCTGAGCCACCCAAAGGCATTAAAGAAGCCTTAGGTCAAATACCTGTTTTTAAACAAGTTTTAAACATGCCAGCTAAAGAGGTACGCAAAGCCCCATGCCAACAAATCGTGCTTAGCGGCGATGACGTTGATTTAACCAAGCTCCCGATCCAGCATTGCTGGCCAGGTGACGCGGCACCTCTAATCACTTGGGGTCTAACAGTTACCAAGGGGCCTTATAAAAAACGCCAAAACTTAGGTATATACCGCCAACAGCTATTGGGCAAAAATAAAATTATTATGCGCTGGCTATCTCACCGTGGCGGCGCATTAGATTATCAAGAATGGTGTAAAGAGCACCCTGGCGAGCCGTACCCAGTTTCTGTTGCACTCGGTGCCGACCCGGCCACCATACTTGGGGCTGTAACCCCTGTACCAGACACCTTAAGTGAATATGCGTTTGCAGGCTTATTACGCGGCTCTAAAACTGAAGTTGTGAAATCAATCTCTAATGATCTACAAGTACCTGCAAGCGCCGAAATTATCCTTGAAGGGTATATTGAACAAGGTGAACTGGCACCTGAAGGACCTTACGGTGACCACACTGGGTATTACAATGAAGTCGATGATTTCCCAGTCATGACCGTTACCCATATCACCCACCGTGAAAACCCAATATACCATAGTACTTATACTGGCCGCCCACCTGATGAGCCAGCTATTTTAGGGGTTGCACTCAACGAAGTCTTTGTGCCAATTTTGCAAAAGCAATTCCCTGAAATTGTCGATTTTTACTTGCCTCCTGAAGGCTGCTCTTATCGCATGGCCATTGTCACTATGAAGAAGCAATATCCAGGGCATGCCAAAAGAGTCATGATGGGCGTATGGTCATTTCTACGTCAATTTATGTACACTAAATTCGTCATAGTGTGCGACGATGATGTCAATGCAAGAGATTGGAATGATGTAATTTGGGCTATTACAACACGTATGGACCCAGCTCGTGATACCACAATGATAGAGAACACACCGATTGATTATTTAGACTTTGCCTCTCCAGTATCAGGCTTAGGCTCAAAAATGGGTATGGATGCGACCAATAAATGGGCTGGTGAAACAGACCGTGAGTGGGGTGAACCCATTGTTATGGATGAAACAACGAAACAACGTGTTGATGATCTGTGGGATTCATTAAACATAATGCCAAACAATCAATGAGCACCGTTTAAAAGTTGCTAAAACGATACGAGGTTCATTCTTATAACTCTAAGCAAGAGGCTGCTCTTTTTTAGTGCAGCTTTATGAGGTGTGTATTACTAGGCGTTTTGACATAAATGGTAATGAGTACAACATCATCAATCATAACGCTGCACGCATCCCGTAAAAACATGTTTAACGAGACATCGACTGGTATCAAATGATGAATTTTGGGTTATAAAAAACTAAAAAAGCAGCCATATGGCTGCTTTAAAATCGTATCGAAACCTTTACTATTCGTGCTTTACGGTTAACACAAAAGCAAATGGCAATTTACCGGCAGTAAGATACTGTCCAGCATACTGGTGAACTCATACATATGACCGGATTCGTATGGTTTGTAGCCGGCTTCATATGACCTGGTTTCGGACCTCCACCACCAATTAGTGGTGTTGCCTCATTCCCTAAAGTTTGGTCATTGTTAGACAGACTTTTTACTGCTTTTTTATTTAATTTTAATTTCATATATATAATCCTTATGTTTTATTTCCGTTATAAGAAATTAAACACTAACGCATAAATACCACCTTTTGAATTGAATAAAATTCAACCAAACTATCGATTTAGTAAATAGGCTAACTCTCAATTTATCATTCATTTACAATGATTTCAGATATCAAAGGTCATTTATAACTGCTTGCAAAAACAGAAAGTGTTCGTATGAAATTAAATATGCAAAGCGCCTAACTCAAAGCCATGCAAATATACTAACCAAGCGATAGGATAACCCCAGCAGCTATGATAAAGTGCCCAGAGTTTATACAAATAATTAACCATATGCTGCACTTCTTAAACAGCCTATGCAGACAGTACGAAAAGGTAACACATGCAAACAGTTAATGCTGACGTGATAGCTATCACGCCACTTACGGACATTATTTATAAAGTGACGCTTAAGCCTGCCATTGCAGCAGAGTTTGAAGCTGGCCATTATTTACAGCTTGTTTTAGGGGAAAAAGACAAGCGGGCTTTTTCAATTGCGAGTAAGCCCTCACAACAAAATGAATTAGAGTTACACATTGGCGCCTCAGCAGCAGACTCTTACGCAGCTCAGGCCCTTGATCACTTACGGCACGCATTTGAACAGCAAAATACTGTTGAGTTAGAAGTGGGTCTTGGTGTATCACAGCTACGCCTTGACTGTCAGCGACCAATTGTATTACTCGCCGGTGGTACTGGCTTTTCCTATGTAAAATCAATGGCAGACCACTTAGCGGAAGTAGGTTGTGAACAACCTGTTTTATTCTACTGGGGTGTGAAAGAAGAATCAGCCTTATATGCGAAAACTGAAATGGAAGCATGGGCTGCCAGCAAAGAAAACTTCCACTTCATTCCAGTGGTTGAAACACCTAAAAACGAGTGGGATGGTCACACAGGTTATGTACACCAAGCAGTAATGCAAGATATTGCGTCGTTAGAACCCTACACAATTTATATGGCAGGTCGTTTTGACATGATAGGCATCGTGCGTGATGACTTTATCAAGCACGGTGCAATACGCGAACATATGTACGCCGATGCATTTGCTTTCATAAAGTAATGCCTAATTTTAAACAGCGTCATAGTATTTGGCGCTGCTTGAGTTTCTGCAATGTGTAAACTAACTACGATCCCCCCCCTTTCTTACATTCCATTTTTTGAATCAATTCAATCTAATTAACCCATTTTATAAATTTAAAGTGCTGGAGCATACTGAGTTCATCAACACAGGAGCACTAAAATGAAAACTGTTAAAGAAGTGATGACGACACATATTCCTGCGATTTATGCAGATTCCGAGCTCACACAAGCGATTGATGAACTACACCAGCATGCGTTATTTTGTGCGCCAGTCTTAGACAAGCATAAACATGTGATTGGCTTTATCTCAGAGCAACAAATGTTGGCACCTTTACTACAAAGTAGCTATTTTTGCGAAGGTAAAGTAACAGTAAAAGAATTGATGACCGATACCGTGGTTTCTGTCAGTGACACGATGAGTATCGTCGATTTAGCACAGCAGATGCAGGGCAATAAGCCAAAAGTTTATCCGGTAATGTCAAATAAGAAAGTAATTGGGCTCGTCACACGAAGCCAAGTCATAGAGGCGTTAAAACAAGATTACTTGAGCTGCTCAGTGCATTAAGCAGCTCAAAGAGGACGGATTAGCTATTAACTCGCTTTTTTAGCTAACAATGCTTTTTTATCACTGTCACTTAAAAAGGCAATTTCTAATGCATTGCGCTGTGCTTGTTCTATATCTTGTGTCGTTAGCCCAGCCTCAGGTGCGGCAACGGCATACTCATTATCAAGTTCAATACCTTGAACTGCAGGATCATCGGTATTAATACAGGCTAAAATACCATGATCCAAAAAGCGCTTAAGGGGGTGTGTGGTTAGTTCAGCCACCGTACTGGTTTGAATATTACTGGTTAAACATGACTCAATACCAATGCGGTTGTCTCTTAGATAATCCATTAGCTTTGGATCTTCAATGGCTTTAACACCATGACCAATGCGTGTTGCGCCTAACTCATTAATGGCTTGCCAGATACTTTTTGCACCTTCGGCTTCACCCGCATGAATTGTGGCACCTAGATAGGCATCTCGAACTTGTTTAAAATGATCGACAAATAATGCGCCAGGATAACCCAGTTCATCACCTGCAAGATCGATAGCAACTAAATCGTTTTTGCATGCCAATAATGAATCAAGCTCGTACTGACATTTATCTACACCGAAGGTACGCGACATAATACCAATTAGATTCACTTTAATATCGGCATTGTGCGTTGCCGATTTAATACCATCAACCACCGCCTCTACTACGCCTTGAGCGTGTAAATCATGTGTTTGTGCCATATAGTAAGGGCTAAAGCGCAGTTCGGTATAATCCATATTCTGTGCAATCGCATCTTCTACGTTTTCTATGGCAATACGGCGACATGCATCATAATCACCAAGCACTTTGACACCCCAATCTAATTTAGCTAAAAATGCCATAAGGTTGGGGGCGTTATCGAGCACACGAACATGCGGGATCAACCCCTCAATATCCGTCGCCGGTAATGGCATATTAAACTGCTGACCAAGCTCTAAAATCGTAGTCGCTCTCACGTTACCATCTAAATGGCGGTGTAAATCAAGTAAAGGTAAGTTGTTATTGATCATAATTCACTCGGCTGCAGATAAAATTTTGCGGATCATACTTGCCTTAATATAAAGATCAAGGACACATGTCCATTTTTAGCACGGCTACCTAGTTATGCAAGTATAAAAAAACCAGCGTATTCGCTGGCTTTTTCTGAGTATTTATTTGAGAACCGCCAATTCATAGGCTTTCTGATACTGTTGGGTCTGCTCATAACTGCGTAATGCCATGCTCGTCCAACCAGTATGCCAATGGCTTTTATTTATGTTGTCAAAAATTTTGGCTGCGAGTTCAAAGTCCTTATCAACATGGGCCATGCACGCTAAACACGCTAATAAGTCAGCGTTATCGGGTTGTTTTTTCAGCTGAGCCTGTATCGCGTGGGTTAATTGTAAATCACCTTCATTCGCAGCACTTATCACTGCCGACACATCGTGATACTCCCCTTTTTTTAACCATTTTAGCAGTACTGGCTGTACCTTTTTAATTTGCCCACTCGCCGCCATTGATTGCAAATAAGGCAGCTGCGCATGCACTTTCAGCGCTTTGGGTAGCTGTTCATAATACCCTTGCCCATCAGATTGGTTTTGCATAAATAAACGCGTAAAGAAGCGCTGCCAATACTCCGCTGACCAAGTCACTTGCTTATGTTTATCATTCAATGTATTTATCAGTTCGACATATTTTTGCTCTAGAAAGAGGCCTTCAAGGTAGGTTGTTATCTCGGTTGATTGCGGCTTTTTCTGCTTCATCGGCGTTTCAAGTAATGCCAAAGCTTGCTCACCTTTATCAGCCTGTAGCCAGAGCTTCGGCACTTTGCTTTGTGCTTCTTCTGACATGGCGGTTAAGTGCTGTAACGCAATTGCCTTCTCGCCTTGCTGCAGTGCAGACTTTGCCAGCAACGCATATTGATAATCTTGCCACTCACTGGGTGCATCCTGCCTCTTGAACGCCACTTGTACTTGCTCATTATCATCATTAAGAGTCGCCCATAGCGCCTGTTGCCAAGCCTGAGAGGCTTTAATTGCACGTTTATGACCAAAGTGCCCCGTTGATTTTCGATAAAGTCGCCAGAAGAATTTAACAACCTTTACGACGAGCCATATGCCAACCGTTAGCATAAAAAGCATGATGGCCATTGCAACAATCGTAGCTTCAACGGTTACATCGTTATACGCTATGAGCACATAGCCCTTTTCATCAATTAATAAATGCCCTGCTGCCATGGCAACAGCAATGGCGATGATGATTAATATCACTCGGATCATTGTAGCCACTCCTGCAACGTCTTCGCTGAGTGTAACGTCACAGTACGATTAAACTCTAGTGATTGACTTTGCATCTGTACTAATTCGTCAAGCATTGCCTGTACAGCGGCAGAATCCTTTTGAAAATAGTCTGTTAGTGTCTTTTGCGCACTCGATAAAGCGCTAAAAAAGACACTGGCTTGTTTGTCCATCAAAGCACTCTGAGCTTGTGATAAATGACTGCGTAACTGTGCCTTTAACAGCTGCTGTTCTTGCTGATCCAGCAGTGGATCAATAACCGCAACTTCGCGATGACGCACCGTGATAAAATCATCCACTAAATTCTTCCATGTACGTGACAAGTTAGTTTGCCAATCATTTACGTCGTTTGAAAGTTGTGTTGTTTGTAGTTGCGTTTGCTTTGGTAAACGTAAAGTTTGCAATTCCAAAGCTGAGACCTGTGTTAGCAACCCATGTAATTGCAAATACCTAGATTCAATTTGTGGCTTTGGTTGTGCCTTGAGTGCTGCAATGTCTTGAGCAATAGCACTCAACAACGCCGTAGAGTTTGGCTCATTCTGCACCACATTACTTAATCTTTGCAGTACCGCAATACTGCCTTGAAAGTCCTGCTCTGCTGACGCCTTAAATTGTGCCATGCGTTGTAAATACAACACTTCACTACTGAGCGCACCACTGACTTGCTGTTGAGCTGAGTTCAATGCAGCTTGCAGTTGTGTATCAAATTGCTGAGTCTGTGCTGCTAAGCGTGACTCAATTTGCATATCAACTTGTTTTTGCTGACTTTGCAATTGAACTAGTTGCTCGCGAGTGGTGTTCAATTGCTCGCTAAGTTGGCTATTTTGTTGCTGTAATTGTTCAAGCGCAAGGTAAGTTTTATCACTGATTTGTTGACCATGAATAATTAAACCAGCCGTGGCTGTGCCACCAACTAAAGCAACCAACAAAGCAAGTACACCCACTTTACTGACTTTTTGCTTCACGACTTTCTCTATTGAATGTGTTTCATTTTGCGGATCTTGCTGTTCACTCATTAGGCTACCTTGCTGTGTTTTTTCAGGCATAATACTGTTAAATATGGCCTCATCGCTGGGCCCTGAAGCAACTGTAATACTAGAAGATGCGAGTTGATATTGCTGCATCAAATGATCGGCACTACGCTGACTCACCAAATAGAAATGACATTGCCTTAACCAATTCAAAGACACTTCATTGGTGGTATTAAATATAGCATCGATTGCCGCGTTACTGGTTATGACTATACCGTCAATCTTGGCTTCTCGCCAGTGGTCTAACCAGGCATCTGATGTTGCCTTTATTGGGCTGCGCATATAAACATTACATTGATTTAATATTGCACCACGCTCTTTTAAGGTGTGTGCCAATAACGTTCGGCCCCCTTGGCCTTTGATTATCACCACCTGTTTATCGGCAATAGCATGCAACTGAGTAAGCGCCAGCACACCTTCAGAGTCTTGCTGCTCAGGTATGATGGCTTTACGTCGATAGACGGTATCAATGACTTTTGCTGTTTGTGCACCAACAGCAACGATAAGCGCTGTCGGTGGTAATTGCGGGAGATGTGCAGCCAGTCCAGTGACTGCATCTTGCGAGATAAATAAGATCACATCAGCATCAGTTATTGGCGACAACTGACTGCTATTTACCGGTAGCATCTCAAGTTGAAGTGCTGGCGTTTTAACAATATCAACTTTTTGAGCTGTCAGTAACTCAGCTAGCTGCTCGCCTTTTCCTTCAGGTCGAGTAATTGCGATAGGCATATTATGCGTCTCTGTAAACCTCAGCTAAAATTTTATCAGCGCCTTGCGCTAATAATTGCTCCGCCAACTCAACACCAATTTGCTCTGCTTGCGCTACGGGGCCGCTTGACTGGGCATGCAAAATTTCACTGCCATCAACCGCACCAACCAACCCGCGTAAATGCACCGTGTCGCCCTCAACCTCTGCATATGCGCCAATAGGAACCTGGCACCCCCCTTCTAAGCGACGGTTCATAGCTCGCTCGGCATTAACGCGAATACGGGTTGTTGTGTGCTCTAGCGGCGCGAGTAACGCTTGGACACGCTCATCATCGATGCGACACTCAATGCCAACTGCACCTTGACCATTGGCAGGTAAAGACATTTCGGGTTCAATATATGCCGCAATACGCTCTGGCATTTCCAGTCGTAATAACCCAGCAGCGGCTAAAATAATGGCATCGTACTCACCGTTATCAAGTTTAGCTAAACGAGTATTCACGTTACCGCGGAGATCTTTTATTTGTAAGTCTGGGCGTAAGGCGCGAATTTGACACTGGCGGCGCAAACTAGAAGTGCCAACGACTGCCCCCTCAGGAAGCGCATCTAATGTTTTGTATTGATTAGACACAAAGGCATCTCGTGGGTCTTCACGTTCACAAATAGTGTGCAATGCTAGGCCGTCAGGGAACTCGACAGGAACATCTTTCATAGAGTGCACAGCAATATCTGCACGACCATCCATCATAGCTTGCTCAAGCTCTTTCACAAACAAGCCTTTGCCACCAATTTTTGCCAAAGGGGTATCTAAAATAATATCGCCTTGCGTCGACATAGGTACCAGCTCAACGGTTAAGCTAGGATGAAAATGCTCTAACCGTGCTTTTACAAACTCAGCTTGCCACATAGCCAATGCACTTTTTCTGGTTGCAATACGCAGGATATTTGTTTGTTCAGTCATGATTTGCCTTAACTCTGCTCTTATTGAGCATCTGGAATAATACGAAAAGATTTTTGGGCTAAGAGTTGCCCTTGCTGAGTAACAACTTCAACACGCCATTGCCCAGTTTGGCTTGGCATAATATTTTTACTTGAATAAGTACGATATCTGACCGCACCTACCGTCAAAGGAATTTCGGCCATTAACTGGTCTTGATGAAACCATAGATGATGAATTGTTTTACCTTGTAGATTTTTTATTTCAGTAAAAAAATATAGCTTTTCTGAAAATTGCGTACGCTTTAAATTATCTTTTAAAACATCAATCGGCTCGCGCTGTGCAATGCCGGTCGTCAACACCGCCCGACTGACCACATTGGTATCTATTTTTGCACCAAGTGCGACATTAGCGACTTGTGCTGATTCTGAGAAAACCGTTTCACTTACACTTGAGGTGCTTTCTTGATCAACGTCTTGAATCCCTTTAGTCCCAATATCTTCAACCGTCTCGACAGTCATGCTCTCTAAATCTTGAGCAGTGCCGGCCTCGGTAACTACTTCGATAGCAAGCGCCAAATCACCGGCAGCAACAGAGTTATCACTGTCTTCAGTGGCAACAACAGCCGCCACGTCATCATCTTGATCAACTCTATTTTGCTTCACTGGCAATGTTAATACCTCAACAGACATAGTTTCATCTGCTGATTGTGATGCAACAGTCACCTCATCGATTGTATTTACGGGTATCTGAGGTTTTATTTCATCAGCGTTTACAGCATTGGTTAAACCATAAGTCACACCTGCCGCAGACAACAACACAACACCAGAAACCGCAAAAATACGCCGCCAATGCCATTGATAACTTACCGTTTGAACGGTAGGTGCCGTTTTAGTCACGGCCGTTTTGATGACTATCCGTTGTGTCATTGCTGCAGTTCCTCTATTAAGATAATGTGGCGATTAACCATTTACGGATCGCCGTTAACTCTTCATGGCATACTTGATGCGCCATCGGGTAATCCTGCCAACTAATATCATACCCTTGCTCACGTAATGTGTCGTAAGCCAAACGGCCTAACGCCATAGGCACTACCGGATCTTGATTACCATGAGCCATGAAAATATTTAATTCATTTTGTACGGCCTCAGTAGCTAACTTAACAGGCGCGCACATATAAGTCGATAACGCCATAACACCGGCTAATTTTACCGGTAATCTTGGTGCTAAATGTAAAGAGATAACGCCACCTTGCGAGAAACCGGCTAAAATAATTTTTTCAGGCGCTATCCCTTTTGCGATTTCAGCATCAATGAGCTGCTGAACTTTCTCGGCTGACTCTCTAACACCCTGCTCATCAGCGCGGCTTTCTGCATCCATTGATTTAATGTCGTACCAAGAACGCATAACCATCCCACCATTAATGGTGACCGGTTGTTCAGGCGCGTGTGGGAAAATGAACCTGACGCCCAATTCATCGGGTAGCTTTAACTCCGGTGCAATCGGTAAAAACCCGTCACCCGAATCACCCAGACCATGTAACCAAATAATACTGGCTTTATGCTCACCACGAGCTGCATATTCTACAAAAGGTAACATTAATCGTGCTTCCATTTAATTTCTGTGCCCGCCTGACGCGTCGCTGCGTCACACATAAATTGCCAAAATTCAGCGCCAGAGCGATTATCAATCCACTTATCACCATGTAATTCAAAATGGTGTCCATTAAACTTCGTCGCTACCCAAACCTGATGTAGAGGCGCTTGCTTGTTGATGATAATTTTACTTTTATCGGCAAACAAAATCTCTAAAATGCCTGACGCAGACTCGTAATCTAAGTCCGCGTCACAATCATCAATTTGATCTTCAATGGTAAACATTAAAGCTTCTGCTAGTTCATGGTACTCGTGATCTGTCATAGCACTTTCCTTTTTCAGCACAATTTATTTACGATGCAGCTAAAATACCTAGTCGCAATAGCTGCTTTTTTTACGAATTCTGTTACTCTGCGATTATAAAGGCACTGACATCATTAATCTAATGAAAGCGATACTCTCTCAAGCAAGCATGTTTATTTTAGTCTTATTAAGCGTTCTGACCTTAGCTGGGTGCGGGCAAAGTGGTGTGTTATATCTCCCTGAACACCAACCTAACCCCGATATCAATACCTCTGAGGCCAAAAATCAATCAGCACAGCCCAACAACTTGAAAGATGTTGAGCCAATACATGACAAGGAGCAATAGCATGGACTTTTTCCATTATAAAGATCAACAGCTGTTTGCTGAAGAAGTTGCCGTCGCCGATATTGCCAAACAATACGGCACGCCCTGTTATGTCTATTCAAGAAAAACATTTGAACGTCATTATCATGCATTTACAGATGCCGCTGACGGACATCCACGCCTTGTGTGTTACGCGGTAAAAGCGAACTCTAACATTGCGGTACTCAATGTGTTGGCAAAGCTTGGCGCTGGTTTTGATATTGTCTCAAAAGGTGAATTAGCAAGAGTTATCGAAGCCGGTGGAGATACCAGCAAAGTGGTGTTCTCTGGGGTCGCCAAAACCTCAGATGAAATTGAATTTGCGCTGGCACATAATATAAAGTGCTTCAATGTTGAATCGGTTGCCGAACTCAAGCGTATCAGCCAAGTCGCCCATAGAGTGAATAAAATAGCACGCATCTCAATTCGTGTTAACCCTGATATAGACGCCAATACACATCCTTATATTTCTACGGGTTTAAAAGAAAATAAGTTTGGTATTGATATTAAACAGGCCTTTGATGTCTATCAACTTGCATACGCACTGCCAGCGTTAGATGTAGTTGGTGTAGACTTTCATATCGGCTCACAATTGACCGACGTTGAACCATTTCTCGCTGCATTAGATAAAGTACTAGCTTTGATTGAACAGCTAAAATCCGCAGGTATCGAGTTACATCACCTAGATATTGGTGGTGGATTAGGTGTGCCATATGACAGTGAAAAGCCGCCTCATCCCAGTGCTTATGCCGCTGAAGTAAAAGCAAAACTAACCAACTACCCTCATCTAGAACTGGTGTTTGAGCCTGGCCGGGCCATTGCTGCTAATGCCGGCATACTCGTAACGCAAGTTGAGTACTTAAAACCTAGCCAAGAAAAGCACTTTGCCATTGTCGATGCTGGCATGAATGACATGCTACGCCCTTCTCTCTACCAGGCATGGCAGAACATTATTGCAGTCGCACCAAGAGATGATGGTACACCAACACATAACTATGATGTGGTAGGCCCAGTCTGTGAGACAGGCGACTTTTTAGGAAAAGATCGGCCGCTTGCCATTCAAGCGGGGGATTTACTCGCCCAGCGCAGCGCCGGTGCATATGGCTTTACAATGAGCTCTAACTATAATTCACGCCCTCGTGCCGCTGAACTAATGGTAGATGGCGACCAATGCTATGTGGTAAGACAAAGAGAGACATTACAATCATTGTGGCAAGGTGAGCAATTACTACCATAATTTGTATATCGCAATGACAGAAAAATCATGGCAAGGCAGCCTTAGCAGGAGTAGTTTTAAGACATTATGTTTGTAAATTTTTCAAAAATGCACGGCTTGGGTAATGACTTTATGGTGGTTGATAACGTCACTCAAAACGTATTTTTATCTCGCGATCAAATTAAGAAACTCGCCAATCGACATTTTGGGGTGGGTTTTGATCAATTGTTGTTGGTTGAAGCGCCCTATTCGCCAGAGTTAGACTTTCACTACCGAATTTTCAATGCTGACGGCTCTGAAGTTGAACAATGTGGTAATGGCGCTCGATGCTTCGCTCGTTTTGTAAGAATGAAAGGCCTGACCAATAAACACAAAATATCAGTCTCAACTAAGTCGGGTAATATTACGTTATACATAGAAAAAGATGGTCAAGTAACCGTTAATATGGGTAACCCACACTTTGCACCAAGCAGTATTCCGTTTAAAGCCACTAAGCCAGAGCTGACTTACATTATGCGTGCGGATGATCAAACGGTATTTTGTGGCGTGGTTTCTATGGGTAACCCGCACTGTGTAGTGGAAGTAGATGATATTGAAACTGCCGATGTAAGCACGCTCGGGCCATTACTTGAGCACCACGAACGTTTTCCTGAACGCGCTAACATTGGATTTATGCAAATAATTAATAATGAACACATAAAGCTGCGCGTATGGGAGCGCGGCGCACAAGAGACGCTAGCCTGTGGAAGCGGCGCATGTGCGGCCGTTGCGGTCGGCATTGCACAAAAAAAGCTAGCCAGTACAGTTCAAGTTGATTTACCTGGTGGCAGTTTACAGATCCGCTGGCAAGGTGAAGGCCATGCCGTAAAAATGACCGGCCCGGCAGAGCATGTTTTTGACGGCCAAATCGCACTGTGAATAACCAATGAGATAACACAATGAGCAAACAGCAATTACCTATTGATGAACAACAGATCTGTGAGTATTTAACACGCCACCCTGATTTTTTTAGGCATCATCAATATGTATTGCTTGAACTCGAATTACACGCGCAAAGCCAAGGCTTACCTAATTTAGCACTACAACAGCAGCGCTTATTGAGAGAGCAAAACACCCAACTTAAAACACAGTTGGCCACCACTGCTCGATTAGCCCTAGAGAATGAAAGGGTGTTTCGCTTATTCAGCCAATGCCAACGTCAGCTTTGGCGCTGTAATAGTTTCTCAGAGCTGTCTAAACAACTTGCTGATACACTCTGTCAAAGTCCCCATATTATTGCCTGTGAATTACTGCCGTATAGGGAAAGCTTAAGGGCTATGATTGATGCACGTTTATCACAAAAAAATAGCTACCTAGGTCGCCTATCTGGGCAAGAGCACCTGCTACTTTGGGACAAAGATTCTGTTCCTCACGCACGCTCAGTCGCCTTGTATCTTATTGGTAACGTAGCACAGCCTGAAGCTATTTTAGCATTTGCCAGCGATGAAGCTGCGCATTTTAGCTCTGACAATGACAATTTGTTCATCAACGAATTTATCACGTCCCTTGAGCTTCGCTTGACTGATTTGGCGTAAAGCATGTCTGAGGCTGCGACTGAATTGTCTGAAGCGTGGTTAGCACCCATAGGTGATTTTATGGCTTATTTGAAGCATGAACGACAGTATTCACCACATACCCTAACCCAGTACAGTACTCAATTGCGCCAAGCAGCCCATTACTTTCAACCTTATAGCCCTCATTGGCTACAGGTATCTGCTGAGCAAATACGTCGCTACAGCATGCATTTACGAGCCAAGCAATATAATCCTCGCACCATCAACCTAAAATTAAGTTGTATCCGCAGCCTATATAAATTTTTGAAAGTAAAGCATATTCAACACGCTACTATTGCCAACCCTGGTGAGGGAATAAAGGGTCCTAAATTTCAGCGCCCACTGCCGAAAAATTTAGATGTTGATCAAATGGGGCAGCTGCTCAATATTCAAGAGGATGACGCCTTAGCACTGCGCGATAAAGCCATGATGGAACTGATGTATTCCAGTGGCTTACGTATTAGTGAACTGGTGAATGTCAATATAGGGGATATTCGCGAAGGGGAGATTCGTGTCATGGGTAAAGGCAATAAAGAACGCGTGATCCCCGTCGGTAACAAAGCGCTCGATGCACTGTCACAATGGCTAATAATTCGAGAACAAATGGCGGTGCCTGAAGAGCAAGCCGTATTTGTCAGCAAGCGAAAACAACGGATCTCTATTCGCCATGTGCGCGAAAGAATGAAAGAGTGGGGTATTAAGCAAGGGGTTAGCACCCCTATTCATCCGCATAAATTACGCCATTCGTTTGCCAGCCACCTACTAGAATCAAGCGGTGATCTGCGGGCAGTGCAAGAGATGCTCGGTCACACGAGTTTATCTGCTACACAGGTTTATACCCATGTTGATTTTCAGCACTTAGCAAAAGTTTACGACCAAGCGCACCCGCGCTCGAAAAAACAAAATAACGATCCGAATTAAAAGAGTTTCAGTATAATAAAGTCATTCCTTCTTTTTAAAATACCACCATGCGATTTAATAAAGCCCTTAGTAACGTCAGCGTACTCAGTTTTGATCTCGACGACACCTTATATAACAATCACCCAATTATTAAAGCCGCTGTACAAGCGCAGTTAACTTACTTAGCGAGTATCAAGCAATGGACTGAACAAGGCCCTGATTTTTGGTCGCATTGTCGTAATGAAACTGCAAAACAGTACCCTAAGCTTATCGACGATGTGACCAAGTGGCGTCACGTGGCTCTGCAATACGGTATGGCACAATTAGGGTTCACAGCGCCCCAAGCTGAGCAATATGCACAAGAAGCGTATAGCGCGTTTAGTCATGCCAGAAGTAATATCACTGTAGAGCAATCCGTGCTTGAACTCTTACATACACTGCGTAAAAAATACCGCCTTATCGCCATCACTAACGGCAACGTTGAGGTCGAAAAGTTTAATCTAGCGGGTGAGTTTGATGTTGTATTAAAAGCAGGACCTGATGGAGCAGCCAAGCCCCATAGTGCACTATTCGATAAAGCAGCAGCATTACTGAATGTTAATAAATCTGAGATTTTACATATTGGTGATAGCTTAGACAGTGACGTTCAAGGAGCAAATGATGCAGGATGTCACAGTGTATGGCTAAATGATCAATCATGCCAATACGCCTACAAAGGTTTAGCCCATGTGGAAATAAAAAATATTTATGAATTATATCAATTGGTTGAATAACAGGCTTTTAGGTTAAAATAACGCCTTTAGTTGCATTTGCTGTGTGTTTAACGTACTAATGGTTCCAAATAATTACAACGATAATAACGGGACCCTAGCTATGTCTGCACAAGATACGGGCTTTTTTGGCCACCCAAAAGGCCTCTCGACCCTATTTTTCACTGAAATGTGGGAGCGCATGAGTTACTACGGAATGCGCGCTTTATTGGTACTTTTCATGACTGCCAGCTTACAAGAGCAAGGCTTGGGCTTTACTGTCGCCTCAGCAGCAGCAATTTATGGCTTATACACGGGTGCAGTCTACTTCTTAGGGTTACCTGGCGGCTGGATAGCCGACCGTTTACTCGGTGGCCAAAAAACCGTGTGGTATGGCGGTATCATTATCATGATCGGCCATATCATTTTGGCTATTCCTTCCACGCACTCCTTCTTTATTGGGCTTATTTTTGTTGCCCTCGGTACTGGGTTACTCAAACCGAATATCAGTGCTATGGTCGGACAGCTATACAAGTCTGATGATGAGCGCCGAGACAGCGGTTATGCCATTTATTATATGGGGATCAACTTAGGCTCCGTGATTGGTTATTATGTCTGTGGTTATTTTATGGAGCATGTCGGCTGGCATTATGCATTTGGCGCAGCCGCTGTGGGCATGGCCATTGGCCTAGTTCAATACCAACGTACGCTCGGAAACATTGCCACTGTCGGTGAAAAGCCAGCCAACCCACTCGCACCCAAACACGCCAAACAAGCTTGGCTGGCCATCATTGCGACGCTTGGTGTTATTGCCGGCGTGACAACGTTAACGTATTTTGGCGTGATAGTACTTGAGCCTGTACAGCTAGCAAAATATGTCGCAGTGGTCTTTACCTTAGTCTTTTTTGTTTACTACGGCCTAATTTATTTTAAAGGCAACTTGAATGAAGATGAGCAGAAAAAGATGTGGGCACTGTTTTTAGTCTGTATTGCATCAGCATGTTTTTGGTCTGGCTTTGAGCAAGCGGGGTCGTCATTGAACCTATTTGCCCGCGATTATACGGACCGTATGATCGGCACCTTTTCCATTCCTACCGCATGGTTCCAATCAGCCAATGCACTATTTATCATCATCTTATCGCCTTTCTTTGCCGCGCTTTGGATCAACTTATCAAAACGTATGATATCGCCTTCCTATAATTTAAAATGTGCGGTTGGTTTGATCATTATGGCCAGCGGCTTTTTGGTTATGTTTATGGCATCGCAGTATGCAGCACAAGGCCTAAAAGTGGCGCCTTATTGGCTTATCACCACTTACTTCTTACACACAGTAGGTGAACTATGTCTAAGCCCAGTCGCACTCAGTGCAGTGAGTAAGCTCTCGCCTAAACGTTTCGCAGGCCAAATGATGGGCGTCTTTGTTTTAACTTATTCGATTGGTAATATTATTTCAGGGCTATTGGCTGGCAACTTTGACCCGAATAAAGTAGATGAAATGCCAAACCTTTACCTACAAATCAGTCTTTTCTGTATCGGCATCGGTATTATTATCGCCTTGCTGAGCATCAAATCTAAAGTTTGGGAAGGGCAACAAAAGCTAGCTTAACTTAATATATGGGGGGGCAGAGATGCTCCCCATCTTTTTTACATCAAGTGCCTACTTAAACCACATCTGAAACCTCTTAATTTGTTTTAAAACTTTCGTTAAACTAGGTGGAGTTAGAATTCAATCAGTCAGATGTTAATTTCTGGCAAGTATGCAAAACCCACATGGCCTCGATTTAAGGAAACCAGATGAAGAAAGTGATGATAACAGGTGCGACAGGTATGTTAGGTAGAGCGCTTCTAAATACACTTAAGCCAATTTTTGAAGTCATTGGCACAGGTTTCAGCCGCGCAAGTGACAATATCGCAAAACTTGATCTCAATGACCAAGAAGCTATTTGTCAATTTTTAGACACACATCAGCCTGACGTACTGATTCATGCGGCAGCAGAAAGAAAACCCGATGTCTGTGAGCAATCACCAGAACAAACCTTAGCGCTTAACGTACAAGCAACACAGTTTTTAGCGCAGCAATGTAAACTCAGAAACATTCGCCTTATTTTTATCAGTACCGACTATGTATTCGATGGAACACAAGCACCCTATATTGAGAATTCAGCAACTAATCCACTCAATTTTTATGGCCAAAGTAAACAACAAGCAGAACAAGCTGTATTAGCAAACAGTGAATTGCACTCCGTGATCCGTGTGCCAGTGCTATATGGTGATGTCACCCATTTAGCTGAATCAGCTGTCACTGTCATTGCGGAGCAAATTAGCGAGACGCAGCCCTCAGAACATGATCATTGGGCTATTCGTTATCCCACTCATGTAGAAGACATCGCTTTAACACTCAGAGATTTGCTTAAACAACCAGATAATTTAGGCGGCATATTTCATATTTCTAATCACCAAGCCATGAGTAAATATGACATGGCCTGCATCATTGCCGATCACCGTAATTACCCACGCTCTTTATTAACGGCGCTCCCAACCCCATCCCAAACAGCACAAAGGCCATATAATTGCGCGCTCAAAGACACTCGCCTCACTAAGCTTGGTATTAAGCATCAACGAGATTTTAGTACTGCGATTAAACACATTCTTAGTAGCCAGTAACATTTTATTTCTGAGTATATTATAGTGGCCTCAAAACTGGGTCACTTGTGATAAGGATAACCATGCGAACCACTAAAGCGGCAGCGTATAGCACCCTATTTATCAGCATTATCACGATTACATTAACAGGATGTCAGCAAACACCGATTAAAACCCTAGATAACCCCGAATTTGCTAAAAATGCGCAAGGTGAATATACCAATCAATACCCTAGCACCTACCAAGGTAAAGGCCCACATCACCCTTATGATGACATTGAGTTCCTCACAAAAGAAGAAATTCAGCCTGTAGAGCCGAGTTTTATTAATGTTGGTTCATTTACTGGACTCAGTAAAAGCGCAGGTTTTAATTATCAAGATTTGCTCTACCCCACACCTCGTATCGATGAACACGCACGTCAAACGCTCACATGGTTGGGACATGCCAGTTTCTTGATACAACAACGCCATGACGATGCATTTCTAACTGACCCAGTCTTAGGTGAATTTGATGGCGCGGTTGGCTGGTTAGCCCGAAAAATCAACGACGAAATGGCACGCTTAGGCCCAGCTCCATTTCAGAGTGATGACGTGCAATTTGTAGATGGCGCAGTCATTTCACACAATCATTATGACCACCTAAGTAGCGATACCCTCAATACGCTTGCACAAGGCACTGAGTTATTGCTACCACTGTCTGTCAGCGATAACCTTAATTACACACAAGGTCCGATCACAGAGATGGACTGGTATACGCAAACGACTGTCGGCCAAACTAATGTCCATTTTTTACCCGCTCATCATTTCTCTCGCCGCGGTTTAAGCGACTGGAATGAAACATTATGGGGTGCATGGCTATTTGATGATGGTGAACATACCATCTTCTTCGCAGGCGATACCGGATATAGCCCCATTTATAAGGATATGTATGCCAAGTTTAACGGTTTTGATGTCTGCTTGATGCCGATTATTGCGTATGATTATACTTACCGTAGCATTCATTTCGCGCCAGAGGATGCGGTCAAAGCCGCACAAGATCTAGCGTGTAAAGTGTTTATTCCATGGGGCTATGGAACTTGGTTGCTCGGTTATGAACACGTCAATGAACCACTGCGCCGCTTGCAAAAAGCATTCGACGATATAAAACCAGATATGACGTTAAAAATACTGAAAATTGGTGAAAGTGTTCGTTATAGCGAGCTGCTTAACTAACACCTAGCTTTAAAACGGTGCCGCATTTTTAGTGCGGCACAAACCAATTACTGCATTGTTTGATCAGCCAATTTGGCAACGGATACTTTTTACATACCACAGCTAAGTAATCGTGCCATGCCTGTGCTTTAAGCGCGTCCATGTGATCTTTTGGCAAAATATTCTGATAAAGCGCTGCGAAGTCTTTCAAAAACTGAACATCTCGGCGACGGCTATTTCTTGCATAGCCCTTACCAGCATAATGGATAAAGTCTGCATCTAAATAGCCTTCTTGACCAAACATATCCATACGATTAAATCTTATAGATAGCTCTTCATGCTTAATGTCGTATTTATGCAGTGTATAATTAAAGCATGTTTGTTCGTAAAAACGAATTTTATTACATAGCTTTTGTAAATCACCAATATGAATATGAGAAAACAATTCACAGGCTTTAGATATTAATATAACACCAGCATTATAGTAAACAGGCTTCCCTTCAATTGTAGGCCAATTGGCCTTCCCTAAATAATCCTCAACTGATTTCCTTTCATCGCTCCTATGACAGTTTCGACCTTCATTCAACATATAGACGACTTCCAAGTCTGTATAAATATCAAAAATATTTTCAGCTAACGGGTGAATAAGTACATCTGCATCTAAATACAAAACCCGTTCATATGTTTGCAATAGAGAACCAATGCTTAACTTTTCAGCCCAAGCAGGACTGGCATGAAACTTAGGGTTGTCAATTTTCACCTGATAAGTAATTTGATTTGAAACAATTAAATCAGCTCCAACCTTGTTGGCGTAATGCTGAAAGCTAGCAATGGCTGCTTGGTACATAGGATTATCACCAATCGCAAGTGTAAATATCGCTTTTCTCACAAAATTCCTTTTAATAACTTTATTGAAAGGCAATATAATTAATCACATTAAACGTCAGCACAACCCCATTTTAAAAATAGTAAATCAAATAGAAAACTTAAATATTAATTCCAAAGAAAATAAATGTAAAAAATCAAACAATGCAGTTAACAACCAATTGATTTAGGCTTGCAACTTTCAGTTAACCACATCACCAGGAAGATATTTCTTACATTATTAACCATTATAAATGACAAATACCATATTAAAAACAAGGCCACAAACAAAACACAATCTCATAAGCCTATAAAAACCTTATAATTGATATTACGTACAATTTAATTAACCTAGAAGCTCCTGTGAATTAGGGCCTAAGAGAAATTAAAATGATAGTGTATTGTGCAAATAACTTCTTATATAAATATTTATAGTTACTACTGAGTTTTATCTTTAAGCCACCTAGAAAAGGGCCTACGAGCTTTAATGTGTTTCGAAAGGTGAGGGGACTCTAATAACTCTTGTACAGAATAACGAGTAATTACTCGCTTTAACTCTTCATGAATAAAAATTCTCGGCTTCTTATGCCAATAGTGGTAGACAGTACTATCACCCACAGTAAGCACATTCCCTTTTTTCTGCAAAAATAAGCCCAGCGCAAATTGTTCCGCAGTATGAAATGTAATTCTTTGACTAATCTCTTCCATCAACCAAAGTACAGGCTCGAACATTTCTAAATGAGACTGTTCTACTCCAATAAAGCCAGAGTTATACATAGGGTCTACTTTTGAGATGTGATAAGTGCCATGTACAGGGTGACTAAAAGTCTGCTCTAATACATTTTCATATTGACGTGAAAATCGCTTTTTACTTAAGTGGCCTTCTAGTTTATGCAATACACTTTGATTGGTTGAAATCTCATCAAAGTAATGCATGATGCTTTTTTTAACTAAAGTGTCCGTGTCTAAAAAAATCGCAGTTTTAACATATTTTTCCAGTATGTGCCTCAAACCACTCAATTTAAGTCGAAAATGATAATTAGACTCACCTAACCACTCAGATTTTAGCGTATCATCTAACTTAACAACCTTTACTTGTTCCGTTTCACTGAAAAAGTCAGCCATTTCAGCCAAAACAACAACTTTTGCGCTTGGATTGTGTAAAAGGAGTGATGAAATACTACCAACCAATTCATTGTAGTGCCGTAATTGAGTACCATACACAACATAAGCAAATCCTTTTTCTATCATAATATAACCACTTCCTCTTCTATACTATTTAGAACAATAACTACCTACTGACGCTAAATAGGAAACACACAAATAAAGAAAAAGTATAACATAATAGTAAGTTGCACTTCGATGTGTAAACCCATTCAGAAACCATGATAAATATTTTTCATAAAAAGCCACCTCTAATAGCCCTAACTTCAACTACTCCCTCTGCTTGCATGTCTGATAAGGTCGAATTAGTTAACACGAGAAGATGGCGCCCAACATTGCTTTACCGTATTATTAAATATCATTCTATTTATTAAAATACTGATGAGGCAAGTCCCTATTAGCATCATAAAAAACAAGGTAAGGAATGCTTAGTCCAATACGCTTAGCCAAATTTTTAGGTCATGCTGGGGTGTGCTCTCGCCGCCAAGCATCACGATTAATTGATGCAGGAGAAGTCTGCGTCAACGGGAAATTGGCGAACCATATTGACCATGTCACCACACAAGATATCATTATTGTGCAAGGTAAAACGATTAGTGCCTTACCCGAAAAGCAACTTTACGCTTATCACAAACCTGTTGGCATAGACTGTAAACTTAATATCGACGATCCCACAAGTCTTATTCATTACCTACCGAAGACAACACGTGTTTACCCTATTGGCCGCTTAGATAAGGACTCTCGTGGATTATTATTGCTTACCAATGATGGCACCTTGTGCCAATACATGTTGCATCCAGAACATCATCAAAAGAAACAGTATTGGGTCGAGGTCGACCGACCCATTGACGATTCATTCTGTCAAAAGATGGCCTCTGGCATACCCATCAATGGCCAAATAACACTACCATGTGAGGTCGAGCTATTAACGCCGACCCGTTTTAAAATAACCTTACAGCAAGGGTTAAATCGCCAAATACGCAAAATGAGTCATTACTGTGGCTACCGCGTGATTGATTTATTTAGGGTAAAAATAGCGGGCTTCAAGCTAAACCTAGATCAACTCAAAGAAGGTCAATTCCAACTCATTACTCAATCCGAATTAAAAATTGTACAAAAATAAAACTTGACCTTAATAACTACAAGTGTAATCTAAATGCATAGATTACATTTGTAGGCAAAAAATGATTGAATTATCTAAAGCTGAGTTTTCAGTAATGGAAGCGCTATGGCAAAGCTACCCAGCAAAAGCCAGTGACATTATTAAGCGTTTAAGCGACGACACTCAGTGGCACGAAAAAACCATTAAAACCCTCGTCAGCCGCCTAGTTAAAAAGCAGGCCGTCACCTTTGAAAAGCAAGGTCGAGAGTACATCTACACGCCCACCATTGAACGCGATGAGTATACCCAAAAAGAGAGCCGCAGCTTTATTCAACGCGTATTCCAAGGCCGTATAGCGCCTTTAGTCAGTGGGTTTGCCAAAACACACCCGCTATTACAAACCGATATTGATGAACTAAAGAATGTCATAAAAGAATGGGAAGACAAGCAAGGAAAGTAATATGTTAAACGAGCTACTTGATTGGGTTATCAAAATACAGTTGCTGCTAAGTGTTAGTGTTGTTGTACTCTTAATTTGCGAACATTCACTTACGAGTAAAATTGGCGCTCAGTTGCTATATAAAATGTGGTGGCTCATACCTAGCACCTTGTTACTGCTAAGTTTACCGAGTGAATTAAAGCCCTTATCGAATAACGCCATGTACTACGTAACAGTCACCCCAGCTCAGCTCCCTGTGGTTGATACATGGTTGTTAGGTTGGACAGTCGTATATGTAGCTGGCGCTTGCAGTCTGTTACTTGCTATGTTTTGGCAGCATAAGCGTTTCCACACCAACCTCGCCTTACAATTAACAGATACGACGTATCGTGAGTACCCAGTTTACGTCAGCACACAAATAAACAGCCCAATGATTGTTGGTCTCATCAAACCCAACATTGTATTACCGACTAATTATATTCAGCGCTTTGACCCGCAGTCTCTTTCATTAATGTTAGAACATGAGTATACGCACATAAAACGCCACGATAACCTATGGAATCTTGGATTCTTTTCACTAGCCACAATAACGTGGTTCAACCCACTCATTTGGCTTGGGTATCAGAGCTTTCGACGCGTCCAAGAACTCGCTTGCGACGAGCGTGTCCTAGAAAATAAACCGCATCATCAACAAGTGCATTATGCCAAAACACTGATTAACTGTGTTGAACACCATAACAAACGGCATTTTGCATACGCTTACTATGGAGATAAAAACACCATGCTACAGAGACTTAACCATATAAAAAACACAGCTCGACCCTCAACGGTTGCGCAAACCCTGTTGATCAGCTCTGCGCTGGCATCATTAAGTGCCTTAGCAATCACTAAAGACAGTCCGATAGAAAAAGTAAAAGCAGTTCACTCAGTAAAGCCTATCATGCGAATTGAGCCAAAATACCCCATTGAAGCCGCAAATGATGGCCTATCAGGGTATGTACAGCTGGCTTATACCATTGATGAACGCGGCCACACTAACAACATCAAAGTCATTGCCGCTAGCCCAAAAAATACCTTTGAGAACAATGCGATTAAAGCATTGCGACAATGGCAATACACCCCTTCAAACACCCCTCGTGAAATACATCGCGTTCAGCTAGATTTTAAAATTAATGATGACGCGACAAACACACCACGAAATAATCAATTTGAACGGATTAATGTGTCACACTGATAGAGATAGAGCAACACGCCGTTGCTCTATCTCTTCTTGTTAATTTAAATACTTACGCCAATCATGCCCACCGCAGAGCCAATACCCACTAACCAAACTAAAGACCTGAGTTTATCTATATTCATATAGTAAAAAGCACAGTATAAAATACGTGCAACAATATGAGTAATGGCTAAATACTCTGTCACCGCATTCACATTATTTGAGCCTAACACCACGGCTAACGCCACTGAAAACACAATGAGTGATTCAAAGCTATTTTGGTGCGCTGCAAGTGCCCGAGCGCCAAAGCCTTCTAGTTTTGATTGTTGAGCTCGAGGGTGGCGATTATCGTAGCCCCCTAATTTATTCATTTCGATGGCCACGGGCAACTTGGCCAAGTAAGGTAACAATACCGCAACGAGTGCGCAGATAAGTAACGTTGTCATACTAGCTCCTTTCTATCTATAAGAAATAATTAACCACGCTAACATAACATTGTGATGATAAAAAGCCGCCTATTTCATGAGCGGCGGCTAATTGAGTAGCATCGCCATAAAGTATAACTAGTACGAGATAAATACGTTCGTGGGCAGGTTGTCGCATCACATCTTATATTCGCGATTATCACTCGCTTAATCTCTACATAATTGATAATTTAAGCTTTGTAGTTGACACAATAGCAGGAATAACAACATGGTATGGATCGCGTTTACGTTTTTAGCCGCTTTTGCACAAGCTTGGCGTAATGCCTTACAAAGTCAGTTAAGCGACCATGCCTCAATCGCAACCGTGACGCTCTCTCGTTTTATTTTAGCTGGCCCAATCGCCGCCTTGTACTTATTCGGTTTATATCAAGTTCACCCCACAGAACACATACAGTTCAGTGGCACTTTTATAACGTATATTGGTGCAGCCAGCATCACGCAAATACTGGCAACCGCCCTCATGGTGGTCCTATTTAAGCAAAATAACTATGCAATAGGTGCCGGACTGGCTAAAAGTGAAGCGCTCGTTGCGGCGATTTTTGGTATGCTATTCTTTGGTTCAGCATTATCATATTTTGGCTGGCTTGGTGTTGTCATTGGCGGTGTCGCCGTACTCATTCTCAGCGGCTTTACAATAAAAAACTTCAACTTATCCACCGCCCTGCTTGGTTTGGGGTGCGGCAGCGCATTTGCATTAACCTCTTTATGGGTCAGAGAGGCAACACTCACAAGCCAATTGCCATTTCCCCATAGCGCAGCCTGGGTGTTGTTACTGGTGATCAGTACCCAATCTATATTGTTAAGTCTGTACTTATTGATCAAAGAACCTTACAGCTTTAAGGTCTTATGGCAATATCGCAGTAAAGTAAGTGTGATCAGCCTCTCCAGTTGTATTGGTTCTATTGGTTGGTTTAGTGCCATGAGTTTGCAACACGTTGCATATGTCAAAACTCTCGGTCAAATAGAAGTCTTCTTTACCATGCTCATTTCGGCTGTGTGGCTCAAGCAACCCGTTAAAAAACGCGACAGCTTTGGCCTAATACTCATCGCATTAGCAGCCTGTTTAGTGATGCTGACATAATACGCATCACTCTTTCTTTAACGAGCGATAAAATAGCTGGGTGACACGCTCTTTTGGCAACCAGCTAGTGTAGGGTAAATTAAGGGGGGACAGTGGATCGAACTTTACCATTTCCTCTTGGGTGGCTGCCTGAGTCATTGCATTTAAAATCAAAGTGCGTGCTTGCTCTACTCGAGCGATGTATTGCAATAGCTCCGCTTTATTAGATACTGCCCCATGCCCTGGAATAACCACACTGTTATCATCAAGTGCAGTCACAATATGATGTAAAGCTTTGAGTAAACCATCAACCGAGCCTCCACTATCCACATCTACAAATGGCAAGCCACCGAGGTTAAAATACAAATCTCCCATATGGACAATATTGGCTTTTGTAAAAGTTACCACAGCATCCCCATCAGTATGCGCATGTGCAAAATGCGCAATGTGTGCTTGTTCATTATTAAAATGCAGCGTTAATGTGTTATCAAAGCTCACACGTGGCAAATACGCTGACGCTTTACCGTGCTTTTTAACCAAACGCTTATGCACGTTATCGTGGGCAATAACATGACTGCCAGCAAGTGAAAATGCTTCATTACCACCGGTATGATCACCATGAAAATGAGTGTTTATAACAAACTCAGGCGACCCCGGCTTTAACGCACTAATTTGCTGTTTAATTTGCGCCGACAACTTCGCAAACTGATCATCAACAATGTAAGTACCATCATCGCCAATGTGAATCGCAATATTACCGCCTTGCCCAAACAAAACATGCACCTGCTCAGTCAGTTTATGAGTGCGAAAATCCACGGCTTTAGCGCTAAAGCCAAAAATTAGGAATACAATAATAACCTTTATTACGTAATTCATCGCGACCCCGCTGTAAAATAAACGATAAGCAGTATCTAAACCCCACCTTTTTAAAGTAGAGTAAAAATCATCCAAAAGCATCTATACTTTTGTTGTTATCACTCGAAAGGTCGTCATACTGTGCAACACCCGCATAGCCAGCCAGATATAGTCGAACAGGTAAAGTTAACGCTACTGAAGCGTGTTGCATGGTATTGCCTTGGCTTACATGTACTTTTATTAATGGTTTTTTGGCTACTAAATATAACGTCTTTAGCACTCCTGAATATAGTTAGCGTCATTGCGTGGGGGGCCGGTATTTATTTGCTTAATCATGAGCATCGTTCTTTGGCATTACGATTGTTCAGCATCGAAGTGGCTATTCATGCAGTGAGTGTGTGCGCCTTATTAGGGATGGAGCTCGGGTTTCAATATTACCTATGGACGGTATCTTGTTTATTATTGCTTGATAATAATATGGAATTAAAGCCTGCCGTCGCGGCTTCCACCATAATGATCATACTCTTTGCCGCTATGTACATTTGGTTTGACGATGTCACTTACAATTATGCATTCGCCAACCTACTACCCTATGTGCACTTTACAAATGTACTGGTGTGCGGAATCCCTATGATTTTTACCGTCTCGTTAATTAGAGAAGTAACCATGCAACAGCGCCAATCTCTTGAACAACTTGCTGCAAAAGATCCTCTCACTCACATGTATAATCGGCGCTATGCGCTTGAGCTTATTACACATGCCAAGTATCACTGTGATGAGAATAATGAAACTTTGTGTATCGTCATGGCTGATATCGATCACTTTAAGCAAATTAATGATGATTATGGGCACGTACAAGGAGATGAAGTATTAAAGCGTGTCGCGCTCATGATAGAAAAATATACAAGGCCAGTCGATATTTGCGCACGCTGGGGCGGCGAAGAATTTTTACTCGTCATGCCAAATTGCACTCCAAAAACTGCCATGTTTCGTATTGAAAAGCTCAGAAGCTCTATCACTTGTGAAGTCTTCGAACACTTCGACAAACACGTTACAATGAGCTTTGGTGTTGCCCTGTGGCCCACCAGCAGTAACTTCGATACGGTTTTGCAGCATGCCGACAACGCACTTTATAGCAGCAAAAAAAACGGCCGTAATCAAGTAACGGCCGCTTCATCATTGTACGAAATTCCCTACTCAGGCTGATCTTTAGGCCTAATAGTTAATGCGTGTATGACTTGACCAGGCAGCAACGGCGTTGCATTACCTTGTGCATAGTCATGAAACCCTGCACGGTAAAACGGTGACAATGGATGCCCACTTTGCCCACCAGCGACTGTCATAATTGCATTGCTCAACGCACCAGGCTGTGCAATAAACCGTTGTGACGCTCCAAAATCACGACCCTGTACTGAGGGCATAAAGGTATCACCGAATGCACTGGTTTTCGGCATATCCAAAAACTGACTTAATATTGGTATTTGTTTGCTAAATGGATGCTTAACTTTCAGAGCATTCACTTCACCCCATTGCCAACTTGCCATATTAGGGCCAAATTCTGCTGACAGCTTTTGCTTAGCAGCTTCATAAGCACTAAGTTGTAATATTTGCCAACTCCCATGCTGATTTAACCAACTTTGCGGTTGTTGCTCAAGTAATTGCCATAGCGCAGGTTCTAAATAGCGTTTTATATATCGTAGGCCTACACCGGACTCTTTCATTTGTGCTTCAACCGGTGCAAATGCACTGTTGATAAAGCTAGTACGAAAACGTTTAACTAAAGTATACCCAACCGAATCTGCACAAGCACACGCCTGCCACTGAGCTAAGTGCTGTAAATCAATTTTGAATCGCGCTTTAGATGCCTCATTATGACTTAGTAAAGCCGTTAAATGCTGGTGCCATGGGGTTAAAAAAAGTGCATCATTATCGTGCTGTAACTGGTTAAAGTCATCTTCATTAAACGTCTCTTTAGCTAATAGCCGATCGCGTATCTGTACTGCTCTAGCCCCCAAAGCATAACCACCATCACCATAACGCGTATGTGCCTGTGCAGAGACCACACGAGAGTTCGCCGTCCATAACTTACCATTTTCAGGGTTTTTTAGCACAGCTCTTGAACTGTCATTGTCCTGCCACTGTTTAGAGTAATTTATTGACTCCATCGCAATATCCGAAGGGTTTGTTCTTGCCGGAATCGCCCCCATAAGACCCCACCCTGCGTCTCCATGTTGGTCAACGACGATCATGTTTTGCACTGGAATTCCCACTGTCGGTGCCAACGCCAATGCATCATCTACTGTCAATGCTGTTTCCATTGCCAAAAGGTTCAAATTCACGGCATATGGTTGATGGCCCACCCAACTTAATGCATACGATTTATCATTAAACTGCTGCACAGGACCATACTCACTCATTAACAACGAATATGTGTGCACTTCATCATTAGGTAATTGAATATGCTCTTTTTCTTGCCATGTTTCATCGTCTGATGATAACTCAATCCAATCCGCGGTATCTAAATATCCATTAGTGAACCCCCAGGCAATATGATCATTCGTGCCTACTACAATCGCTGGCGCACCAGGTAACGACACGCCAGTTACAGTCACTGGAGAGTTTTGAGATTGATAATTTAATTGCGCGCGATACCAAATAGAAGGCACAGCTAACCCTAAATGCATATCATCCGATAGCATGGCTTTGCCTGACTCAGTTAACGCCCCGGTTACGGCCCAATTATTACTGCCATATAAATTAACTGAGCCTATGTCGTGAATGTCAGCTTGCACAGATAAAGTAGGAAGTTCTGGTATTAAGGCACGACGTATCGGCAACCTTGAACCATCTAGCGCAGCTTGATGAATGCTTGGCTGCAATATAAATTCACGCATCGCGTTGCCAAAAATATGCTCTAAATAAATCAATGCTTTGTCACGTTCAAAATTCGCAGACTGTAAATCAAGATACATGCTAAAGATGGTCAGTATACTATCCTCACTGCGCCACGCTTTTATGGTTGCACCACTGAGTAAATACTCAAAGCTCTGAAAGCCAGCTTGCACCCGCCCTTCATTAACGCCCTGCGTATATGCCTGCAGCACTTGCTGTTGATCCATGGGCAAGCTCGCAACAATGGCTTGACTGCGCTTGCGTAATTGATGAAACCGCATGTTTTTATCTAATTTTATTGCCGCAGAACCAAACAACTCACTTAATTCTCCCGCTGCATTACGACGTAATAAGTCCATTTGAAAGAATCGGTCTTGGCCATGAGCAAACCCTAAACCGTAAGCTGCGTCTTTTCGAGATTGCGCCGTAATTACCGCTTGCCCCAGAGCATCGCGCTCCACAGTGGTTGCCGCAGTGATGCCGTTACTTGTGCCAGTGCCATCAAGTGAAGGTAAGCTCAATGACAATACGCCATAAAGAGTTGCAGTTGTCGCTAGCGCTAATAAAACTAATCCTGCAATGATCCGTTTTAACCAAATTAGCATCTCTTCGTCCTTATTATTCTGTGTGTATTTTCATCATAACCACATAAATGTGAAGTTGATATGTCTAAACAATTGTAATATCTATGGCGTTCAATACCTGTTCAAATATTGTGGTAAAAAAATAGCTTAGTAACAACGCTAAAATTTCGCTACTTCTTTCTTTTATTTAGGGAATTTCTAGTTCATTTACTGACTCATATAACCGATGAGGAGCACGAATACGATTAATAAAGTGATATAAGTTAGGGCTTAGTCGAGATTCACTCAATACAAAATAATCAAGCACTACCAGAGAGTTTAATTAACTCGCTAACGTTTGCTTCTCTATTGGCTAAACTATAGTTAATGGATGCTCAGCAGGATAAGTTTGGTAATGCTCGATTCTCAATTACATACGCCAAGGAAAGCTCGCTCGATAAAGCTAGGCTACTGGTTTGTTTTATGCACAGTACTATGTTTTGGCTGGTATGTTGATAATGTCAACTCCCACCGCCTCATCGAAGTGGAGCGCAACAGAGCATATGAAGAAGTCAATGTGTACCGCACTCAAATTGAAGGAGCACTCGCGGCTAATATTCAGCTAGTACGTGGCCTAGCTATCGCTCTTACCAACGAAAAAGACCTCGATCAAGCGCAGTTTGAGCAGATAGCAAAACCGCTATTTCGCTCGAGCAATATACTCCGTAACCTCGGTGCTGCGCCTAATATGATACTCAGTATGACTTACCCCCTTAAAGGCAATGAGAAAGCCTTAGGCCTAAATTACTTAACACACCCCATACAGAGTAAAGATGCAATAAAGGCCCGTGACAGTAAGCAAATTGTGCTGGCAGGCCCACTCACTCTGATTCAAGGCGGTGAAGCTCTAATCGCACGGGTACCGGTATACTATGCTGATGACACATTCTGGGGCTTACTTTCGGTTGTCATTGATATGAAAAAGCTTTTTAAGCAAGTGAACTTGGATCTGTTAGACAGCAATTACCGTATTGCGATACGTGGAAAAAATGGACGAGGAGAATTAGGTGAGTTCTTCTATGGCGATAAGGGAATTTTAAGTTTACAACCGCTCTCATTCAGTATTTCGGTAGCATCAGGAAAGTGGCAGCTATATGCAGTGCCTCGATTTGGCTGGGAGCCTGAAGTAGCTGCAATTTGGCCTTTTCGTCTTGCGCTGTTGACTATTATATTGCTTTTTGTTGCGGCATTTATCTTCTTTAACAAACTCATTAAACAATTACATGATAACTCACAAACCTTAACCAGCATGGGTAGCCTTGCAGAGGTTGGCGCATGGTCCGTAGATTTAAAAACACGCGATATTAGTTGGTCAGAGGTCACTAAGCAAATATTTGAAGTGTCTGATCATTATCAAGCAACTTGGATGAGTTCCACTGAATTTTTCAAAGAGGGAAAGCATCGACGAAGCTTTCAACAGGCGATAGAGCAAGCCATTAAGCAGGGTACCGACTTTGAAGAAGAGCTTATTATTATTACAGCACAAGGCCGAGAGCGCTGGATTTTGATGAAAGGCAAAGCCAATCGGTATAAAAACTGGACTTACGAGATTTTTGGCTCAGTGCAAAATATTCAAACCCGAAAGCACATGGAAATAGAGCATGATAAAATAGCCAGAAACAATGAGCTATTAGCGCAGCTTAGCAGCCATGATGCGGTGTTAAACAATCGCATAGATAGCGCACAGAATGTGGCGGTAGACGCTATTTGCCAAGGGCTTGATGCATCGAGAGCAAGTATATGGATATTTAACGAAGAAAGTACCTTGCTGATCCCTAGCTGCTTCAGTAACACTCGCCAAGACAATCTACAACACTTCCCTCCATGGCGCAAAAGCAACCTTTCGGAGCTATTCTCGCAGGTACAAAAAAATCAGCTAATCAACGCAAATTTCGCGCATAGTCATGAATGTACCTTAGGACTAAGTGAACATTATTTAGGGCCTTTTGAAGTCAATGCTTTGCTTGGCTGTGCAATTACCTATAAAGGTCAAATCATTGGGTTATTGTGTGCCGAATATACCCTGCCTAACCCTGACTGGGGTCATAGTGACGAGCGTTTTATACGTGCTATATCAGCCATGCTCGGTAGTTTATTTGCAAGCCAAGAACAGCAAAAAGCAAAACAACAAGCAGTACTGGCTAAAGAAATTGCTGAACAATCTGCCAAAATCAAAGCTGACTTTCTAGCCAGTATGAGCCATGAGATCCGTACACCCATGAACGGGATTTTAGGCATGCTTGATATCGTGCTCAATACCGAGTTGAACCAATCTCAACGCCATCACCTTGGACTCGCACAAAGCTCAGCAGGATCGTTGCTAACTATTATTAATGATATTCTCGACTTTTCCAAAATTGAAGCTGGCAAGCTTGATATTGAGTTGGTCGAATGTAATTTAATACAAATTCTCAGTGACAGTGTCAGCAATTTTGCCCCCAAAGCCCTAGAGCAAAGCACTGAATTATTCATCGATAGTCGCAATATGAAAGCACAATTTGCTAAAACCGATCCTCATCGCCTTAAGCAAATACTCAATAATTTATTGAGCAATGCAATCAAGTTCACCGAACATGGCAAAGTCACCCTAACATGCTATACCGAGCAGCAGTCTAAATCCCTGCGTTTATGGTGCAGTGTTGAAGATACCGGTGTGGGCATAAGTAAAACCCAACTCGACAAAATATTTGATTCATTTACTCAAGCAGATCCATCCACTACGCGCCGATTTGGCGGCACAGGTCTTGGGCTTACAATCGCACGACAATTATGTGAGCTGCTAGGCGGAGCACTTAATGCTTATAGTAAATTAAGTGTGGGCAGTACATTTACTTTCTATATCGACTTACATGACGCCAAAGAAATTGCGCCGCTTGATACAGAATGTGACGGGTTATGTATTGTAGACCCGCATCAACAACATGAGCTCGCGGCACATCATTTGTTAGACGCTTGGAGAATACCCAGTGAACATTTTGAAAATTTACCCGCAGCGCTATCTTTATTGCAAGAAACACGGTTCAGATCACCTGCGATTATTATTGCCGAATCCATAATCGTCGACGCTTCTGACGCACAACGCGCTCAATTGAAAGGCATTCTCAAACAACCGGGAAGCCGTTTTGCCTTGATAAGTAATCGCCTTGGCAATAACAAAAAACTGACATACCTAAACCCTGACCTTATTTTTCTGCGGCCACTCACGCCAGCTAATGCCTTGAAACTCTGCACTTTAAGCAAACAAAAAGCGCCTGACTCATCAAGACAAAAAGGCGCAATTAATGCCTCAATTCTTTTGGTTGAAGATAATAAAGTAAATCAAGTCGTCGCCCTCGCACTGTTAAAACGGCTAGATATCACGCCTATCTGTATCGATAATGGCCACCTCGCCATTGAACACTTGAAACAGCAACCCACACCATATGACGTGATCCTTATGGATTGCCAAATGCCAGAATTAGATGGCTATCAGACCACAGGGCAAATCCGCCAAGGTGTCGCTGGGAAACAACATCAGTCCACATCAATCATCGCTTTAACGGCAAATGCAATGCAAGGCGATCGTGAAAAATGCTTAGCGGCTGGCATGGATGATTACTTAAGTAAGCCTATCGAGTTTAATGACCTAGAAGCCGCACTACGAAAATGGACACAAGATGTTAGTAAAATATCCACTGATAGCGTAAAGTTGATAAATCAATAAGATAGGAACAACGATATGGAATTCACGCCAAATGAACAACGGGTCATCGGATGCCTACTCGAAAAACAGACGACAACACCAGAGCATTACCCTTTGTCACTTAATGCATTAACGAATGCATGTAATCAAAAGTCTAACAGAGAGCCGGTACTCACGCTGAGTGAATCTGACGTATTAGATACATTAACGCAATTAGAACAAAAACGCGTTGTGCTGCTCGACGAAGGGGTATCAGGACGTGTCAATAAGTACAGCCACCGCTTCTGTAATACCGAATTTAGTAGCTTACAGTTAAGTGAGCAGCAACGTGCTGTGTTATGTATTTTATTTCTACGCGGCCCGCAAACACCAGGCGAACTGCGTACACGTTCCGCACGGCTCACCGACTTCAGTAATGTCAGTGACGTAGAAAACACCTTAACAGCAATGTTAGAACAAGAGTTAGTGTGCAAACTCGAACGAGAACCTGGTAAGCGAGAGAGCCGCTATCAGCATTTACTTGGGGATGAAGGCTCCTCTTTACCGATCCAAGCGTCTATCGAAAAGCCACAACTCTCAAATTCTGAATTAGATTCTCTAGTCGATGAAATCTCGCAATTAAAGCAGGAACTCGCAGCAATAAAACAACATTTAGGGCTTTAATTTCAAGCCAGATAAAAACATAATAACACTTTGCAATAATTGGTAATTGAGGAAGTCGCTATGCGCCAAACCATTTTGGCAGAAATGAAAGTCCAACCTGAAATAGACGCTGCTTTTGAAGTCACTCGCCGCGTGAACTTTATTAAACAACGTTTAGTCGATGCGCATTGTGTCACCCTCGTATTAGGGATCAGCGGAGGAGTAGACTCTTCAACCTGTGGTCGGCTATGCCAGCTTGCAATAGATGAACTTAATGAACAATCTAAAGGTGCTCACTATCAATTTATTGCAATGCGCTTACCTTACGGCGTGCAAGCTGATGAAGATGAAGCACAATTAGCCTTAACATTTATTCAACCAAGTAAACGAATCACGGTTAATATTCAACCTGCTGCTGACGCTATGCACGAACAGGCAATGGCGGCAATGGCCGAATCTGAGCTTTCATTACCGCCTGAGTCTGCCATTGATTTTGTTAAAGGCAACGTCAAAGCTCGTCAACGTATGGTTGCACAATATGAAATAGCGGGATTAAGCAAAGGGTTAGTTGTTGGTACAGATCACAGCGCCGAAAATATCACAGGTTTTTATACTAAATTTGGCGATGGTGCATGTGACTTAGCGCCTTTATTTGGCTTATCAAAACGCCAAGTTAGAGCAATCGCTGCGCACTTAAATGCCCCCGCAGAGTTGGTCAATAAAGCCCCGACAGCTGATTTAGAATGTGATCGTCCAGGCTTAACCGATGAAGAAGCGCTGGGTTTGAGCTATGAAGAAATCGATGACTTTTTAGAAGGTAAAACGGTGTCAGAGCAGGTAAATAATAAACTGATAGACATTTATAAGCGCACGCAACACAAGCGTCAACCCATCCCCACTATTTATGATTAAGCGATAAAAAATACTTGTGACGTGCTTATAACCATGACAATCTCCCTCTTTTTTCCGTTTTAGCGAGCAAAAGAGGGAACATGTTACGCGTCATATTCACACTCCTGTTTATTTCATCAGCACCACACGCACAGGCTGCTGAACAACCCAAAACACCTGAACCATCACAAGCACCCATAGCAGCTTATACAAGTTTACCATTGGTGAGTCAGGTTGATTTATCACCCAATGGTACTCACTTAGCCTTTGTGCAAAACTATCAAGGTACCTTGGTTTTAAATATAACCAATTTAAAAACCCAAGAAACACTGCCTGTTTTAAAGTCAGACAATAAAGAAGTTACTTTAAATTGGTACGACTGGGCCAATAACAACACCTTAATTGTTGCTGCCGGTTACACACAAAGGCAGCGGTTACTAAAGTATCACTCAACGCAGCTCTTTAAATTTGATCTCAATGGCACTAAAAAGCTAGAAAACTTACTGCCCACCCGTAATCGTAATGTCAGTAATGCAGCACAATTTCAAGATAATGTGATTAGTATGCTGCCAAATGATCCTAAGCATATTCTAGTGGCTGTTGATTTTGACACCGTGAATAGACCCACCGTTTTTAAAGTCAATGTGGATACCAAACGCAGAGAACGAATTTTAAGGCCAAGACGTAATATCTCAGACTGGATAGCTGATAGACAAGGCAATGTACGTATTGGCTACAAACTCAAAGACACCACCATCTCCTATATTCTCTATGACCGTGATAAAAACAGTTTGCATGATAAACCGCTGTATCAATTTGATGTTTTTTCACCAGAGCGAGTAACAATATTAGGCTTTGGACAGGATGGCGACACGTTATATATAAAAGCCAACCATGAAGGAAAGAAAGCACTATTTAAAACCAAAGTCAGTCAACCTCAAAGCCGTGAACTTATTTTTGCCGACCCGGACTATGATGTCGATGGCACCATTTTATACTCTCAAATAACCGGCAAGGTAAATGGCTTTTCACACTCAAATACTGAGGGGAGTCGCATATATTGGGATGAAGAATATAAAAGCCTGCAAACAGCCTTATCTAGTGCATTGCCAAATGCACACAATGTGATCTTAGATAAAAGCCAAGATGGCGATACCTATGTTTTGTACTCTAGTTCAAATGCTGACTCTGGCACCTATTATTTAGGGCAGCGTAAAGCCCAGTCACTATATTTATTTGCACCTCAATACCCAGACATACAAGATGCGACCTATTTAGGTAAACAACGCCATAGTTATAAAGCACGTGATGGTCTAACCATCGAGGGGTATCTAACATTACCACCTAGTGCTAGCACCAATAGTGCACCATACCCCACAATTATTTTACCGCATGGTGGGCCTATGGCGCGCGATTATGCTGACTTTGACTATTGGTCGGAGCTCTTTGCAAGTCGCGGCTATGCTGTGTTCCAGCCTAATTTTAGAGGCTCATATGGCTATGGGTATGAGTTTGCGCAAGCAGCAATGGGAGCGTGGGGAGAAGCAATGCAAAATGATTTACAAGATGCAGCTCACTACTTAATCAAACAGGAAATTGCAAATAAAGATCAGATTTGTGTCGGTGGGGGAAGTTACGGCGGTTATGCTGCCGTGATGGCGGTGGTCAAACATCCTGAAACATTTAAATGCGCCGCCAGTTTTGCAGGCGTGATGGACTTAGAGTCCGTTGTGTCACGTGCACGCTACTATACCAATAGAGAGGTTGTAGAGAAGCAATTTGGTGACGATGATGACAAATTAGAAAGCAATTCGCCCATCAATAATATTACAGCAATAAAACGCCCTATATTATTAATCCATGGGGAAGATGATAAGGTCGTGCCTGTCAGCCATAGTCGTCGCATGTATGATGACTTACTCGATGCAAAAAAAGCAGTTCAATATATTGAGCTCGAATCAGGTAATCACCATTTAAGCTACCAAGCACATCGGCATACCACACTCACGGCATTTTTAACCTTTTTTGACACCCATTTAAAAGCAAAATAGTCCACTGTGCGAAGCGTCATTTCTGATGACTGCACGCTTCGCACAGCCACCTCCAAAGCCATAAAACGCAAAAATTTCATATCGCTGTCTCTATATTTTCATAATACCCATCAACTCACTGATCAACAAAGTAAAACAAGGTGGATAAATTACGTTATAGTTAAGCTATTAACATTTTTTATTTATAGGTGTATGGCTTTAATGACCGCTCCAATTTTGATCACTGGTGCCGCACAGCGTATTGGCTTAGCGCTTGTTCAACACTTTGTTACCAATAAACAACCTGTCATCATGACTTACCGTACTCGGCACACCATCATCGACGAGCTCGAACAGCAAGGTGTGGTATGTATAGAGAGTAACTTCGACGATCCTGACGCCGTCAACATACTTGTGGCAACGATAAAAAAACATACAAACAGCTTAAAAGCCATCATACACAACGCCTCTAGTTGGGATTGTGAAGGGCAAAACCCTGACTACAACACCTTATTTGATAATATGATCCGTATTCATGCCAAGGTGCCTTATTTGCTCAATATGGCATTAAGTGACCTACTACTGGCGCACGACGGCATTACTGACATCATCCATTTAACAGACTACGTCGTAGAAACCGGGAGCGCGAAACATATTGCGTATGCCGCCAGCAAAGCAACACTTGATAACCTAAGTAAATCATTCGCTGCCAAATTTGCACCGCATATCAAAGTGAACGCCATTGCACCCAGTTTAATTATTTTCAACGATCACGACTCGTCTGAATATAAAGAAAAAACTTTAAAAAAATCACTCATGGCCATTGAGCCTGGGTGCAGAGAAATCATCAATAGCGTCGAGCTATTGCTCAATAGTAATTACATTACCGGCCGAACCCTGCCAATTGATGGCGGACGCCACTTAAAATAGATAGAGAATTTGTTATGCACGAAGAACTCAAAAACAGTTATCACCAAATCATTGAAGCTGTCGGTGAAGATAGTAATAGAGAAGGGTTATTAGATACGCCAAAACGAGCCGCCAAAGCCATGGAGTATCTTACTAAAGGCTATCGAGAGACCCTCGATGAAATAACGAATAACGCCGTATTCACCTCTGACGCTGATGATATGGTGCTGATCCAAGACATTGAGCTTTATTCTATGTGTGAGCATCACTTGTTGCCTTTTGTCGGTCGTTGCCACATTGCCTACATACCCAATGGTAAAGTACTCGGTTTATCTAAATTTGCCCGAATTGTTGATATGTACGCGCGTCGGTTTCAAATCCAAGAACAGCTCACCCACCAAATTGCCAAGGCTGTTGAAGAAGTTACCGGTGCAAAAGGAGTCGGGGTCATTGTTGAAGCAAAACATATGTGTATGATGATGCGCGGAGTAGAGAAGCAAAACTCAAAAATGCGTACCTCTGTCATGCTCGGCAACTTCCGAGAAGACCCAAAAACACGTAATGAGTTTTTACAACTCGTCAAAAACTAAGGACTGTTTATGCAAAATGCGATCATCAACATTACCAATCTAAGGCTACGAACATTTATCGGCTTTAACCCTGAAGAACGAGAAAAAAAACAAGATGTCGTGCTAAATATAGAGATCCACTACCCTGCAGACACAGCATGTGTCAGTGGTGACGAAGTCGAACATGCTTTAAATTATAAAGTAGTAACAAAAGCGGTGATCGGTATTGTAGAAACTGGGCACTTTTTACTTCTAGAAAAGCTCGTCGCTGATATATTAAGTGAGTGCCATCGCCACCCCACTGTGACTTATGCGAAAGTAAGAGTCGATAAGCCACACGCATTACGCTTTGCCGATTCAGTGTCTTTAACGCTTGATTGGAAAAACTAAGCGCTATGAGCGGTGAGTTTATATCAGCCGCTCAACGCCCATTACCCCGAATAAAATGAAGGCATAGCGTGCACCTTTGCTGATACTAACCAATAACAAAAAAAGCCAAAATCGAAACTTACACAGACCAGCCACGAGGGTAAGTGGATCGCCCACAATTGGCACCCATGCCAAAAAAAGGCTCCATACACCATATCGTTCAAACAATTGCTGCGCTTTCGTGACTTGTTGCGGGGAAATCGGAAACCATGATTTATGTTGGTAGCTCATCATTTTAAGTCCGAGCCAGTAGTTCACACAACTTCCCAATACATTGCCTAAAGTCGCCACTAACCATAACTGAAGTAGTGCTTCACGACTGTTGATTGCTAACGCTGATAATACCACCTCGGAGGTACCCGGTAATAATGTCGCAGAGCTAAAAGCCGAGAAAAACAACCCTAAATATGTCAGCACTCTTTCCTCTTTTGTTAAGCCTATATTTAAGCCCTTGACCTGTTTATTTATGAAAAGGTGATAAAAAAGCATGTCACAATAAACAAGTATACGTCGTGGGCAACCTCACATTATACTGAATTAACAAGTTGTACGTACCGAAGAATGAATAATTAAAATAATCATGGAGAGCAAGAATGATCAAAAAAGCGAGTAATGTACTTATTGGGGCACTGCTGTGTGGTGTGTTCACTGGCTGTAGTGCCGTAACAAGCCCCCCGGTTGCCAGTAATAAAGGATATGAAACGTACATTAAGCAAGGGCAAGTTTTCAAACACACTGGCTTTACTGATATAAATAATAAGCCGGTCTCACTAGACCCAAACAAAAAGAAATTAGTACTATTATTTGCGACTTGGTGTTCTGACTCACTACGTACCTTAAATGAACTAAAAGCCTCAGCCATCATCAATGACCCAACAGTACAAATTATTGCCATTGGCAGAGAGCAAACGCGCGAAACACTCAAAAAATTTAATCAAGATTTTGCGTTGCCGTTTGAGTTAGTTGCGGATTCAGAGAGAACGATATATCAACAGTATGCAAATAAAGGCATTCCTCGCCTTATTTTATTAGATAAGACCAACACGGTAGTAAAAACACTGATTGGCGAGCAAGAAAATATTATTGACCAAGTAATTTGGTGATATCAATACAAAAAGGGGTTGTAATGAGTAACGATGTTGTAAGTATATTGACCATGGCAAAAGTAATACAAACAGCTGTCGCGCCAGTTTTTGAGCCTGTAATTTAAATTGTGTATCTGCTTATAATTAAGCCAGTAATGGCTGAGGATAAGCAATATGGATAAGAAAGCTCTAGAAGCCTTCGCTCGCGAAGCAGCTAAGTCGATTAAGACTCCTTCTGATCTTGATGACTTTAGGAAAATGTTAACCAAGGTGACGGTTGAGACAGCCTTAAATGCTGAACTTAATGAGCACCTCGGTTACGAAAAAAACTCACCAACTAACGATAGTAACAGTCGAAATGGCTACTCATCTAAACGCCTAATTACAGACGATGGTGAGATCCAGTTAGAAGTCCCTCGTGACCGTGACGCGTCCTTTGAACCCAAGCTTGTTCGTAAACATCAAACCCGATTTCAATCGATGGACGACAAGATCTTAAGCCTATATGCCAAAGGAATGACCACCCGTGAAATCGTCGCAACATTCAAAGAAATGTACGATGCGGATATCTCCGCCAGTCTAATATCTAAAGTTACAGATGCTGTTTTAGAACAAGTGGTTGAGTGGCAATCTCGCCCGCTTGATACGGTCTATCCCATCGTTTATCTCGATTGCATCGTCGTGAAAGTACGCCAGAATAAACAGGTTATCAACAAAGCCATTTATCTCGCACTTGGCGTAAATATGGAAGGTCAGAAAGAACTTCTTGGGATGTGGATGTCCGAAACCGAAGGAGCGAAGTTCTGGCTTAGCGTGCTCACCGAACTTCAAAATCGAGGCGTGAATGATATCCTCATCGCGTGTGTAGATGGCCTGAAGGGCTTTCCTGATGCCATCAACGCTGTTTATCCAAAAACTCAAATTCAGCTCTGTATCGTACACATGGTGCGAAACTCAATGAAATACGTCCCATGGAAAGACTACAAGGCAATTACCGCTGACTTAAAAGAAATCTATCAAGCAACAACGGAAGATGAAGCCCTGTTGGCGTTAGAGCACTTTGGTGATAAATGGGATGAAAAGTACCCTCAAATCAGCCGCTCCTGGACGGCTCATTGGGATAATCTCAATACTCTATTTAGCTACCCTCAAGATATTCGTAAAGCTATCTACACGACAAATGCTATTGAATCTCTGAACAGTGTGATCAGAAAAGCGACCAAGAAACGTAAACTGTTCCCGACAGATGAATCCGCTAGCAAGGTGGTGTACTTAGCGATAATGGATGCTTCCAAGAGGTGGACAATGCCTATTCATAACTGGAAGCAAGCTCTAAACCGTTTTATGATTATGTTTGAAGACCGACTAACTGAATACTTGTAACTAAGAGCAGTTACACAGAATTATTTACAGGGTCCAGTTTTTCTTATTACCGGTATTGCCGCAACTTTAGGCGTACTGTCAAATCGACTCGCTAGAATAACCGACCGAGCCAGATTGCTCGACCGCAAGGTCAACAGCTCTCAAGATGATGCCTTGAAAACATCACTATGTACCGAGATGCGTGCACTGCTCAAGCGTTCTCGCTGTATTCATATTGCATTTAGCATGAGTGTGTTGAGTGCTTTACTAGTCTGTGCTGTAGTCATGCTCCTCTTTACTTCCCACCTCTATACCATCCCAGTGGGTATTACACTTTCAAGCTGTTTTATTGCCGCGATGATGTTATTGATGGGCGCTTTTTTAGCGCTACTGGCTGAAATATTTTTGGCAACCCGGAGTATGCGAAGAGGCATGATTTTTAAAGATTTAGAATAAAAGGGATTAAATATCGCCTGTACAATATCATCAAGATACATTAATCAAGCATAAAAAAACGCCAGTCAATGACTGGCGTTTTTACAAACTATTTCAAGTTACTTTTGTTTGCGACGACGTAGCGCAGCAAATGGAGCGGCAAGCAGCGCTAACCATGCTAAAGAACCTGAAGATGAACTGTTAGATTCAGGTAATGTTACTGGTGTTACATCAGCTATAGTATCATTAACCGTAACTTCTACTGTTGTTTCATCAGATTTAAGCCCTGATGCATCTCTTACAGTATACGTAAAGCTATCAGCGCCTGCGAAGCCACTCGATGGTACATAATCAATAGTGCCATCGTCTTTAACCGTAGCCGTACCATTACTTGGTGCTGACACGACCGTGACCGAAGAGGTTTGTAGGTTAGCTTCTAAACGAACACCTTTTTTCACCAAGAACTCTTCTGTTTCAGTCGCAGCAGAAGAGCTCGCGTGTGCTTCCATTTTAAAGCGAGATTCACCTAAATCGTTAGCAAGTACATTAATATTTAATGCTTGCTCTTCATCAGTGACTACAACATCATCAGCCGTATAATTACTGCGGTTGTTTGCAACAATTTGATAATTGAGTTCTACAATGCCGCCTTGTACACTTTCTATGCTATAACCCGTGCCCATACCTAGACCTGTAGGCACACTGGTTAATTCTGAACCAATTTTCCCATTTACCGACTCTACGCCCGCGTTATAACTTGCCGGTAAGGCTGGAACATCTATGTAGTTAAAGCTTATTTGATCAGTGCCTCCAACAATAATCGCTTGGAATGTATATTCATTCCCAGAATCATCTCCGTATACTTTGACTTTATTCCACTCAACAATATGCGTTTTTTGACCTGTATCCTGATTCGTAGAAACCGCCACGTATAAATGACCACCACCCGTTGCACCGCCCTCTAAATCAAAGTCAGACCATAAAGGCGCAATAATACCGTTTGGTGCTGTGCCATCAGGTAAAGCTGTTGGTGTATGTCCAAGTGTTAAGTCTGCATCTGAGCCTACCGCTATGAAACCATTATCTGATACCGTGAATGAAGTATACTCTTTACCAGCAAACGTGAATTCAGCATTAAACGTTGCACCAAACTCGTCACACTCACCAGTACAGGCATACGGGTTTAAGCCTTTATCAGATAATGTAAAGTTTCCAAGATTTACTTTTTCAACGATATCAAAAGAGGCTTTATCAACGGCTCCTGTCCAGTTTATAGTATTGCTAACATGGTCAACCGATACCTGACCTTCCCCACCTGTAACTGACTGAGAAACATCAGCACCTTTTAAGAACTCAGCACCCTCTTCTAATTTAACCGCAACACTAAACTCACTATCAAATACAGCATTTTCAAAAGTAACTGCCGCTTTTGTTGGTGTATAACTGTTTGCAGAGTTGGACTCAACGGTGGCGTTTAGCACATAAGCATCTGAGGCCTCATTATCGTAAATGGCATATGGTAAATGCGCCACTTTACCTGTTGTGTGAGTCCACACTACATGACCAAAGTTCCAGCCTTTCTGTGCATTGAATGAGGTATCGATGTCTAAATTAAACTCAGCCTCCTCTCCCGCTTCCAGCGCTAATGTTGAAGGTGACACCGTAACTACTGCGCCATCCATATCGGTAACCACTTTCGCAGTCCATTCACCCGCTTCTTCACCCATATTTTTTAAAGTATTAGTAAAGCTACATGCTGATAAACAATTTGGATCCGCAAAAGATCCATGCTTGAATGTGACTGCTGCATCTAATGCACTTGGCACATCTAAACGGCCAGCACCTACATCAAAGGCATCGGCTTTAGTTTCACCGTCTTCCTTATGGAGGCCTTCCATTTTAGAAGTACTCATTAAGGCGGTTTTAATTTCGATTGCGTTCCACTCAGGATGGGCTTGCTTCATAAGTGCAGCTGCGCCTGCAACATGAGGACTGGCCATACTCGTGCCTGAAATAGCTCTAAATGTAATGCCGTTACCTTCATCTGGTGAATATGCAGATAGAATATCGGTACCCGGTGCAGCGATGTCAGGCTTTAAGAAGCTAGGTTCGCCATTTGGGCCTCGAGAACTTGAAGAATTGACGGCATCTGTAAATTTAGTGAGTACTGTTTTAGTTACCTGTGGATCAAGTGTCGCAACAATGGATTCTTCAGCTTGTTTTAATAGTGCGACAACAGCTTCACCATCTTCTTGGCTTAAAGCTGATGCTGGAATAGTTGCATCATCCATAGACATACCCATGGCGCCACCAGGTCGGTTATTATGAATAATAATCGCCTCAGCGCCTGCAGCCGCTGCGTTTTTAGCTTTTGCAGAGAATGCGCAAGCTCCCCGAGAGACTAACGCTACAGAGTTAGCAAAGCTTACCCCTTCAGCATATTCATTACATCCTTCAAAGTTTTCAGGCTCTTGAAAATGCGCTGCAACAATTGGCAGTTCTAGCGTTTCTTTTAGTAAACTATTGCTACCTTCGCTACTTAAATAGGATACACCATCAATATCGATAACTTGCGAGAAAAAGCGACCTGTTTGTGTATTAGCAACTGTAATTCCTGACTCAATACAACTAGGACAACCGATTGTTTGTGCACCATTTCCATCATTACCAGCTGCGGTTACAACTACGACACCCGCTTCTTCTGCTGCTTTAAATAAACCACCATAAGCACTCGAAGCTGGGTTTGCACCAGCACCACCACCCCAAGAATTATTTATTACATCAGCACCATCTTTAACAGCGGCGTCAAGCGCTCCCATTAGAGCTGATGTCATACCGCTAGCACGACCATTCTCTCTATGCCATAGCGCTTTATAAGCCATTAGGTAAGCTGCAGGAGCTACCCCTGAAATCGCAACGTCAGTCCCTTGATAAGTTATTTCAACAGGGTTACCAACGGCTGTACCAGCTACGTGTGTTCCATGAGCATCATATCCCAGTGGAGTCATATATTCATCTGGGTGCAATCCTGATGGCGTTGGAGTAAATGAACGTGCAACAATAAGTTTGTTATTACAGAAACTTGCATCGCCAGCGTCTGAGCGACAATAGTCTGGATTAGATGACAAGTAAGCTTTCTGCTCATCAGTAAATTCTGGTGCTACGAAGCCCTCATCAGAAAACATTGGGTTTTCAGGACGAATACCCGAATCAATAACTGCAACTTTAATCCCCTTACCTGCCGCAGAACGACCACCCAAAGATTCCCACGCCTCGACACCTTTTATCACATCAATGGAAGCATCCATTAAGGCATGAAACTCAGTATCTAAAAATACCTTTTTAACGCCAGGCACAGACCGTAAAGAATCAAGTTGACCCGCTTTACCTTCTACAACTAAGCCATTAAAAAGTGTATCAAAAGTTTGAGTTACTTTTGTGCCACTAGCGTTTGCAATGGATTGCGCCACTTGTAGTTGCTTAGCTTTCAGGTAACTTCCATATTGTCGAGCTGATTTAGAATGCAGATTAATTTTGCTATCACCGGTCGCCAGTGCAGATGTTGCCGCGAGACCTGAAATTTCTCCTCGATAAGTTGCCAGTGGCGCATCTTCTAGTTCAATAATATAACGAGTCTTTGAAACGGCTGTTTTTGTTACAGAATATTGTGTAACACCCGCTACCTCAGGTTGAACTAGCTTACCTAGTTCAGGAGCAGCCATAGCGCTTGAACTCAATACGGCCATACTTACAGCAGCTGCAATAGCTGACACTCTAATCTTATTAGACATAATTTCCCCTAGGACTTGTTGTTAACTGATTTAACAGTTGGCGTCTTTGTTGTTAAATATCGCATTGCAAATTGTCGTATTTGTTGATTTTATTCGACCAATGAGAAGGGTCATTAATATAGTGTGAAAGTACCAACACAATCAACAGTAAATACAAACAAAAGAAACCCAGCATTTACAACAAAGCAAAAATAAAAGCCAAACAACTGATTTAAATAGACTTACCATTGTAAAAAAATGTAAATGTTCTTGTCATTAAATTGAAATCAAGGGCTGTAATACCCTAATAAAGGTCCATACAATCGGTTAACGCATACAACTTGCCTTTTCTTACGCTTTTACGTAAAACATTAAGTCATACCAAACAAGGGGCAAAATATGAAAAAACTAATCATGATAGGTGCTGTATTGAGTGCACTTTCTGCTAATGTAGCGGCAAATTCTCTCTTTGAAGCACCAGAAGATGCTATTGAATATAGAAAAGCTGCATTCCAGCTGATCCGCTATCAAATTGGTGATATGGGTGACATGCTTAAAGGTAAGGTACCTTTTGATGCGCAGAAGTTTGCACAACGCGCAAATAATGCAGCAACATTGTCAAGCATGCCATGGGAAGCATTTACTAAAGGCTCAGACAAAGGTGATACCGGCGCATTAGCAGCAGTTTGGAGTGAGCGCGCTAAATTTGATGAAAAAGCGCAAAAATTTGCAAAATATGCACAAGCGTTAGCCGTTGCGGCACAATCTGGCGACAAGAAAATCATTACACCTGCATTTAGGAACTGGGCTAAAGGCTGTAAAGATTGCCATAAATCTTTTAAAGATTAATACTTAGCAAGATTGAAAAGATAAAACGGTGCCAATACACCGTTTATTCAATAATTAATCCACGCTCCATAAAGCCAAAAGAGGCTCTTGACCCCATAAAAGCAATAGCGAAGCTGCCAAAACAATAAACACTATATAGGCTAATTTCCCAGAGCGCATATGCGGTTTACTTACAGAATCTGTGGTATGCCCTGTGATCAGCGTCTTAACCAGTTTTTTCCCTTTTATCCTATAAAATATAATCGCACTAATATGCAATCCAATTGCTAAGAGCAACAGATCAATGTTATCTCGATGTAAGTCATTTGCGAGTTCAACCCACGCATATGGCACATACTGCACCAACGGCCCTTCAACCAAAATGTCGTCACTGCTCATTAACCCACTCAATAACTGAATAAATATGAGTGTAAAAAAGACTAATATCATCACACTCCCCGCCGGATTGTGCCCTGTAGCTGGTTGGTCTTTTAATAAAGCACTTATAATCGCTTTCGGTGAATGAAACAATGCCGAGAGCCGAGCGGTACTACTGCCAAAAACTCCCCATATGACGCGAGTTAGCATCAGTGCCAAAAGAACATAGCCGGTGACAAAGTGTAAATCTAACCATCCTTCATCACCGCTGATATATAAAACCACAATGCCAACCACCAGCAACCAATGAAACCCTCTAATAAAACCATCCCAAACTTTAACCATTACGCCCCTCTTAGCCTTAATTTGGTTATTTTTAAATTGCTTTGAGTATGACAAACTATGTAGAGCAACGCATCAGTATATGCGGTAAAAGCCTTACCTTATCAGCTAAAGCATTCATACGAGTTGGATCACAAGTGACAAAGTGGCATATCACAAATAATCGCAATAATATGCCACCGCTCACAATTGTATAATTATAAACTGGCTAATAAAATATGTTTACTTTTATCAGGGGTAACAGCTTGATGCTCACCCAATGCAACCATCCCATGGCGCTCTAATTGAGCGCATACCTGTTGTACTACTTCTTCACCCAAACCGTGATCACTAAAGCGCGTAGGCATGTTTACCCGATGAAAGAACTGTTCAGTTAAAGAGATAGCTTCTGAAATCGCCTTTTCTGGATCGGTAGTATCTAAGCCAAAGACTCGTTCCGCGTATTGTAATAGCTTCTCACGTTTTTCTCGCTGCTGCTGTGCCAACATACGCGGTAAAACAATGGCTAAAGTTTGTGCATGATCTAACCCATATAACGCAGTTATCTCATGCCCAATCATATGCGTTGCCCAGTCTTGTGGTACCCCCGCACCTATTAGGCCATTGAGCGCCATCGTTGCAGACCACATAACATTTGCACGCGTTTGATAGCTAACTTCATCGTCAAGTAATTTGGGCCCTTCTTCAATTAAAGTTAATAACAAACCTTCAGCAAAACGATCTTGCACTTTAGCATCTACTGGGTAGGTTAAATATTGCTCCATAGTATGAACAAATGCATCGACGATACCATTCGTAAGCTGACGCTTCGGGAGAGATTGCATAACATTTGGGTCAAGAACCGCAAACTGAGGTTGTACCAAAGCAGAGGCAAATGGCAGTTTATCTTGTGTTTCAACGTTTGAGATAACACTAAAGCTATTAGACTCAGACCCAGTAGCAGGCAACGTCAGCACCACACCAATTGGCAGTGCATCATTCACTTGTGCTCCCTTGGCAAGAATGTCCCAAGGGTCATCATCAAATACCGCAGCAGCCGCAATAAATTTACACCCATCAATCACAGATCCACCGCCTACAGCTAAAATGAAGTCATAGTTTTGTGATTGGATAAGTTCCACAGCTTCCATACAAGTTTGATAACTAGGATTAGGTTCTATACCAGCAAACTCACCCCAATCAAAATCACTCAGGGCTTCAACTACCTGATCATAAACACCATTTTTTTTAATACTGCCTCCACCATACACCACCAGCACTTTAGCACCTTTAGGTATACTGTGTTTGATCTCTAAAATTTGTTGATCACCAAAATGGATTTGAGTCGGATTTACAAAACTAAAATTCAACATTACTTTACTTACTCCACTAATCGCCATAGGTGACCAATGCCACCGGTTAATTGCGGTTAGTGTAATCGCCGCCTCCCGAAACAAACAGCCACAAAACAACAAATAACTTTTGCCACATAGCAACAATAAAACATATATAATTAAATTATAAACTTTAAGAGGGGTAATCGCATGTGGCAAGGTCTTGATGTATTTCTTGCAGTTGTGGAACACGGTAGCTTTAGTAAAGCAGCACATACACTAGATGTATCAACATCCCATGTCAGTCGGCAGATCCAGCAATTAGAACAGCGCCTTGGTACCATACTAATTCATCGCACCACGCGTTCGCAAAATCTGACAGATAGTGGTCGAGAATATGCCGTGAAACTCAAAGTTATACAGCAAGAATTAGTCGATGCAACGAATCATATTCAAGGCGTTCAAAGACAGCCGAAGGGGTTAATTCGTATCAGCGGTGCCGGTGACTTTGTTGCTAATAGTATCGCCCCTGTGGTTGCCGAGTTTTTAAAACGCTACCCCGAAGTCAGCATTGAATTTGATTTTAACAATCGCAATATTGACTTAGTGGAAGAGGGATTTGACTTGGCCATTCGTTTTGGCAGACTACAAGATTCAAACCTCATCGCGCGTAAACTATGTCACCGCCCTATGAGCCTTGTTGCAAGCCCAGAATATATAAAAAGCGCCTCCAAGCCCATCCACCCCTATGAATTAGTTAATCATAATTGTTTAGTTGCTATCAATAATCGCTGGCGGTTTAATATTGCTCAGCAAGTTGAAGAGGTTAAAGTAGCCGGTAATTGGCGTAGCAATAATCCACACGCAATTCTCAGTGCGTGCAAACAGGGATTAGGCATTGCACATTTAGCGCAAGATATTGTTGCCGAGTCTATCTCTAGTAATCGACTCGTTTACTTATTGCCAGAGTTTCAAGTTCAAGATAATGCTACTTGGTTGGTTTACCCACGCAAAGATCTCATGCCATATCGAGTACGCTTATTGATTGAGTTTTTACTCGAACACTTTAATTAAGGGTATGCTAGAGTAGTTTGATAATAACACAATACAAAAGAGAGTGTTTTATGGATACTTTTTATCAATTTACTGCCACTACTTTACAAGGCCAGCCATTCGACTTTTCGTCTTTACAAGGCAAAGCAGTGCTAATTGTCAATACAGCCAGCGAATGCGGTTTAACTCCACAATATGAAGGGCTGCAAACACTCCATCAACAATATGCAGCGCAAGGGCTAGTGATCATTGGCTTTCCCTGTAATCAATTCGGGAAACAAGAACCCGGTAGCCCAGAGCAAATTCAGCAGGGCTGCTTGGTTAACTACGGTGTTGATTTTACCATGATGGAAAAAATCGACGTGAACGGGGAACACACCCATCCTCTCTACAGTTATTTAAAAGCCCAATTGCCGGGACTACTTGGACAGCGGATCAAATGGAACTTTAGCAAGTTTTTAATCAATCGAATGGGTCAGCCAATTAAACGCTATTCACCTATAACGAAACCAGAAAAGCTAAATTCAGACATTGAAAAAGTTCTCGCTAACGCTCAAAGGTAAAAAGCATCACTGCTTTATTACCTTTGAATTTATCGCCAACTAGTACGCCCTTCAATCTAAGTAATCAAAGTCGCTATCACCTACGTCTTTACGTAGGCGCTTTTGCTCAAGATAATCTTCAATCTTGCGCTTCACTTTACGTTTTTGCTTATCATGCTGATTTCGTTCTAACTCATCAAACTCATTACTTGTGAAATCATCATCAAGCCCATCGTATGAATATGTCTTACCCACAACCTGCTCCAATCACGTTACAAAAACAGTACATGCACTTTCGTAAAGTGACTTACGACTGTTCACCTCTTACTGTTTAGCGTGTAATTGTCATTCTGAAAAATGAGAGTTTCTTATCGTTTTCATAAAAAATTTTTATCTATAACTTTAGATGGTCAACTTCACCAAATTTTCGCTTTTTTTACCATTTAAGTTTTATTGATATCACAAGATAAAACCGTAAAACTCTGATAAATAAAGGGAATAAAACTGGCATTTATCTTGATAGGTAAATACTAACCCAGCAAATAAAAAAGGCTTAGCCATGAAAAAATTACTTATCCTCAGTGCACTTATTACAAGCTCAAGCGCATTTGCAACCAGTAACCACTCATTGCAATTTAATTCTGATGAATGCCAAGTTGAATTTAAAAACGATGTGATGATCACACCAGAACAGTTGCAGATCACCACAGCACAACAAAGCCAATGGACAATTAATGATTCAGGTAACGTATCCAAAGATGGCGAAGTGATCTCACTCACATCAACACAACAAGATGCAATGCGTGACTATGCAGATTCACTCAGAGTGCAGTTACCCAAAGTGGCCAACATTGCGCTAGAAGGTGTAAAAATTGCTGGCGTCGCACTCAATGAAGTAAGCAACGCGTTTGAGTTAAGTAGCCTTAACTCTATCGGCGTCGTGCTCGACGAACTACATATTGAAATTAATGATACGTTCTACCAAGACGGTGCCTTTGTGATGGGTAAACAAACATTTGACCAATTTGGCAGCAACTTCGACCAGCAGTTTGAAGCGCAAATAGAATCCGCCGTTCAAGGCGCTATGATGGAGTCTATTGGCAGTATATTAATGGCTATTGGCTCAGAAATGACCAGCTCTAACGGCGACATGAGTAGTTTTGAACAGCGTATGAAAGATATAGGGCAAGCCATAGAAGAAAAAGTAGAAATGCAAGCTCGTGCTATTGAATCGCAAGCGGATCAATTATGTGGGCAATTTGCGACTATTGCCCAAACAGAACAACAACTGAGCCAAACGATTCCTGAATTTTCAGGCTACGCCTTATTTAACACAAAGTTAAATTAGCGCTCTGTTACTATCAAAAAATTATCTCCCAACCGAAATAGCCAGTATAGCACTGGCTATTTTTTTGCATTGGATAAAAGCTGGCCCAATAAAGCAACCGCCTGCTCCACATCGTTATTCCACACTAACCCATAGCTCATTCGAATGCATGACTCATATTGCGTACCCGCACTAAATAATACGCCTGGTGTGATACTGATCCCCTCCTCAATCGCCAATTGAAACAGTTTTGACCCACTATACTCACTACCTAAATCAATCCAGATAACACAGCCCCCTTGCGGATCACTCAGCCGAACGGAGCTTGGAAAGTAACGACGTAATGCCGTGACCATCTGTGTTTTATTAAACAATAAACGTTTGCGCATGAGCTTCAAATGGCGGTCATATTCTCCACTGGCCAAATAATCAGCAAGTACCAATTGATTCATCAATGAGCTAGAACAACTTAATGCACGCTTCAAACGTCGCGCTTTAGCAATATAAGGACCAGCGACCATCCAGCCAACACGATAGCTTGGTGCAGCAGTTTTCGAAAAAGACGCACAGGTGATGACGTTACCCGTTGAAGTATAACATTGAGCCGGTTTACCACGACGTTCTGTAAAGTGTAAGTCTCCATATACATCATCCTCGATAAGCGTTACCTGATGCTGCTCTAGTAATTCCACCAGTGCCTTGCGGCGTATATCTGGCATAAACGAGCCTAACGGGTTATTTATACTTGTAGAAAAAACACACGCTTTAATATCATGCTTGAGTAATGCTTCGCCAAGGTCACAGAGCCAGACACCATCATCTGGACACACTGGAATTTCAATCACTTTCAGCCCGAGGCTTTCTACCAACTCCACAATACCAAAGTAACAAGGGGATTCAATAGCGACTACATCGCCCACCTCAGTAACACACTGCAATGCAATTGCTAGCGCTTCTTGTGCTCCATTTGTGATCACTAATTCTTCAGTATTCACCACTAACCCTAAGTCCAAATAGCGGTGTACTATCTGCTTCTTTAATCGGTCTAGTCCATCCATAGCACCATAACTCAGCATATTGTCGCCCATACTGTGCATCACTCGTCGCATCAGCTTGGCCAGTATTTTTTCTGTGCTGGCAACCATAACTGGGTTAGCAATGCCAAATGGCGTAATGCTCGGCTGATGAATGGCATCATATACTTGTTCAATAAGCTGCTGTTTGTTTACCACAATCGGCTGGCTTGGTAATTTGACTCGTTTAGGCATTGAGTTACTGGCATTAACAGCCTGCAAAAAATAGCCCGATTTCTCTTGCGCTCGCACTTTCCCTTGCGCTTCTAATACTTGATAAGCTTGCTTCACAGTCGGAATACTGACATTGAGCTTACCCGCCATTGCTCGTAACGAAGGCAGTTTATCACCCGGGCATATTATGTCCTGACACACCATATCATCGATAAGAGTGATCACTTGTTCATACAAAAACGATTTGTGCTGCTTCGAAATAACAAAACTCATAATGCATTCATCTGTATAGGTCAATTTTCATTTATTCTGTATATAGCATATACAGAATAAATACCTACAATAATACATCTTCCGCTCTCAATTAAAAGTTAGTTTACACTTACAAACTTCAAGGACATTACAATGAAAAGCATGTTGCTCTATATCATGACAGTATTAATTTGGGGTTCTACATGGTTAGCCATTGAGTTTCAGCTAGGTACTGTCAATGAGATCGTCTCTCTATGCTTGCGCTTTTCTCTAGCCGCTCTATGCATGTGGGGGTATGTATTATTTAAACGTATGCCCATGTACTTTGATCTCAAAACGCATGGTTTTTTCATTTTACTTGCCATGGGTAATTTTGGCTTAAACTACTTAATGCTGTATTACGCACAAGGATATTTAAATTCAGCAATGGCCTCTATCGCGTTTTCACTATTGCTCATATTTAATATCATCAATACACGGCTATTTTTTGGGAAGCCTATCGCAAAAAGAATTTATAGCGGCGCGCTATTCGGAGTCGCTGGGATTGTCGCCCTGTTTTGGCATGATTTAAGTCAGTTTGACCTGAGCAACGGTGCAATCGCCGGCCTAGGACTTGCCCTATTGGGTACCCTGATCGCGTCATTTGGCAATATGGTAAGTGTTCGTAATTCCAATAAAGGTATAGGTGTATTGCAAGGCAATGCTTGGGGCATGTTATATAGCAGTGTATTACTCGCTGTCTTCGCGCTCCTAAATGGAGAAACATTCGTCATCAATGCGTCTTGGCAATATTGGAGCTCACTGATCTATTTAGCTGTGTTCGGCACCGTTATCGCGTTCGCCAGCTACTTCTCTTTATTAAAAAATATTGGCCCTGAACGAGCCAGTTACATCATCGTACTATTTCCTTTAGTCGCCGTACTTTTGAGTACTTACTTTGAAGGTTTTACATGGCAAGCCAACACCTTTGTCGGGTTCAGTTTGGTCTTGCTTGGCAATGCCATTGTATTAACTCCTTTTGACAAGCTAAAAGCCCATTTAGCCGCTTCCCCAGTGAGAACTTAATAAGCTCTCGCTCAAATGCCGCCAGCACATGGCGGCATTTATTTTTCACCTACTTCGTGCATATCAACACGACAATTAGCAGGCTGTTTTAAGCGTATTGCACCAGGGCAACAGCTAACTTTTGCGGGTGTTTGACCTATGATCTCGCCATCGGCCTCAATATCTAAGCCATCGGTATGTATCATAAAGTGCGTACCCCCAGTTTTCGCTACACTCGATAGACGTATGTGCTGAGCAAACAACATATAAGTAAATATTTTCAACCTTGCTAGCAACGACTCACCATAAAAGTGCATACTGACGAGTTCACCGCTCTGATACTGCGCCGTTGGTGCGCACTTTAAGCCCGCAGCAAAGTATTGCCCATTGGCGATAAGCAGCATCATCATTGATCTTAACGGTGTGCTCGACGTTGCAAGACGCACATTACGGTAATTAAATAGATTTAATAACCCAGCCCAAATATAGCTAAACTGCCCCCGTTTTTGCTGAGTTTGCATTGTTTTCACCACATGCGCACTAAAACCTATGCCCAGCATATTTATAAAATACCGTCCATTGACCACGCCCACATCAATGGCTTGTTCAGTACCTTTAAACACTGAATCTCGCCACTGTGTTATCGACAACTTAAACTGACGCGCAAAGTCATTGCCTGTACCTGCTGGTAGCAAAGCTAAGTTACATGGTTGCCCAATCGTTGCATTAATCACCAAATGCAACGTACCGTCTCCTCCGATGACCACAACAGTCGCTTGCCCAACGCATTGGTTGCGTATCTGAGCCACATCTTCTGCAAACCTACCTGAGGTAAAAAACCACTCATTCGCAATATTTTTCTTCGCAAATTGTACTTTTAACCACTTCACATGTGATTGGCTACTCTTAGAACTACACGGTTTAACAACCACCAGCATAAAACACCAAAAATAATAAAATTAATTAATATGAATAATTAGTCAAAACAAAACTAAGCAACATCGACAAAAATACCACAAACATTTGATATAGCTAATTTAAAATAAAAAAGCACCACACAGAGCAATGAATAAAACCACAAAAACACAACAAACAACCACCACAACAAATAAATATACATTAGTTTTATTAGGTCAAAACATGTAATTTTTATTGCTTTAAATTTAAACTACATGCGCGCAAAATAGCCTTGTTTTGTAAATAACCACTGATTTAATAGGAACTGACTATGCTTAATTCTGCTACTGCGTACACTAACCCAGAAACCACCGCACCAACAAAAATACCTTTTGATTGGATGGCTTTTTTTAACCGCATTGGCAAGCTGTATGCCCTAAGTGCTGTTTCACGTTATAAATAACTTTCTTAAAGCAGGATACTGCGACCAGAAAATACTAAGCACTGATTAAATAACCTACTCCAACCCTATAAATTTACGACATTTTTCTTGTTTTTTGAAATAAAACCCCAAAAAACGTTTAATTTTTGTCCAAACAGTTCAAAAGTGGTTTACAGCAGCACATTCGCTAAGTATTATCGTTGGCTCTGGAGAGATGGCTGAGTGGTCGAAAGCACCGGTCTTGAAAACCGGCAAGGGTTTGTAGCCCTTCTAGGGTTCAAATCCCTATCTCTCCGCCATATTTTAAAGTTTTGCGCCGGAGAGGTGGCCGAGTGGCTGAAGGCGCTCCCCTGCTAAGGGAGTATAGGGTTTGTAGCCCTATCGAGGGTTCGAATCCCTCCTTCTCCGCCATTTCTTATAAAAAAACCGTTCTTTTTGAACGGTTTTTTTATGCCTATTTTTCACCTCAACCCTTTTTCTCTCACAATAAGTCTTAGACAGCATCGTTAAGAGTCTGTTTTATTCATGCAATTACATTAAAAGCTGCCTAAAAACATCTGCTTGCATCCGTGCCTTCCGTCAGGAACGAAGCTATACTTCATGAGTGCTATCATCAACTTGTATACTTTATGACTCTAACGTTTAAGCATCACTGGCAAAATTGGCTGTGCTATCTCCTATTTGTGATTGGCTACTTTACCTCAGGTAAAGCCCTCACTGCATTTGCCTTTCAAGACCAAGTCTTGCCTATATGGCTGCCTGCTGGTGCTGCTTTAGTCGCAACATATATTTGGGGATGGCGCTTCATTCCTGGTTTATTACTCGCGTCATTTACGTTTAATTGGAGCACAGCCTATGGGTGGCAGCTACATACGCTATCATTTATCACGGTATGCCAAACACTGATCATTGGCGCTGGGGCCGTTTTTCAAGCTATGTTAGGCGGGTATATTTTGCGAAACTGGTTGGGCCACCCGCTCTATTTAATGAGCCGTAAACATATACTGTATTTCGTTTTAATTTTAGGTATTTCTGTCAACCTGATTTCTGCCAATATTGGCGTATTATCACTGAGCTTTTATCACCCTGATTATAGTTTTTCTAACCATTGGCAAAACATGCTAGCTTGGTGGTTGGGGGATTCTCTTGGCGTACTTATCTTTTCACCCATCTGCCTTATTTTGATCAATCCGCTTCTGAAAAACCCGGTGCCCAACCATAACGCGGTGGGGACACTAGCAACATGTACCGTACTATTTTGCTCAGTGGCAATGACCACCTACTTGTACAATCAAAATAACAGTAAAAATGCCAACATTGCTGCAGAGAGAGAAGTGAAAATTATCGAGCATATTATCTACCGGTATGTAAACCGTAGCATGCTTGCCATCCAAAGCTTAGCAAACCAACTACAATCAACTCCTGCTTTTACGCATCATGACTTTATGGGATTCAGCAATACTATCAGGGCTGAATATACTTTTATTCGAGCACTCTCATGGAATGTTTACATTGAGCAATCAAAAGCCACTACGTTAAATAAAAAATTTGAAGATCTCTATGGCCCGCAAGTCAATATAAAAGGCAAGCCGCTTACACCCAATGACCCAATGGTTGTGGTTAAGTATATCTCTCCGCAGCCAAGCAATTTAGGCGCGCTTGGGCTCAACGTATATGCCACAAAAGAGCGCCAAGCGGCTTTAAATAATGCGCTTACCTCATTACAACCTCAAGCCAGTCGTATTATATTTCTTGTGCAAGAAACAAGACCGTCTCCCGCTTATTTACTTGCGTCTCCGGTTTATCAAGATACAGGGCGTCAAGCGCAAACCTTACTCGGTTATGCTACCGGCGTCATTCAGGTCGATACATTATTAGGGGAGGTGCTCAAGCAAGCAAATGCACAACGCTTTGATATTGCATTTTACGATGATAAGAATGACACACCCTTTTACCAAAACTTTGAGCACACAAATACCCATCACAGTGCACGCTGGACAGTTCCTCTATACATCTCAGGCCAAAAGTGGCAGATGAAGCTTGCAGTAAAAGAGATCCACACGACCCATCAAAACAAGCTACAAACATTACTTTTACTTATATTGCAGCTTACTATCACAGCGCTGATTGTTTTTATCGTTTTACTCTTTAACTACCAACATCATGCGTTAAATGAATTAGTCGCAAAGCGCACTCGCTCACTGGCAAAAGCAAAACAAGTATCAGATAAGGCCAACCAAGCAAAAAGTCGTTTCTTAGCTAATATGAGTCATGAAATACGCACCCCACTCAATGCAGTGATAGGGTTTGCATCGCTGGCTGCTGACAATCAAAATACAACACAACTACACACCTATATCAATCGTATTGGTACCGCTTCCAAAACCCTTTTAAACCTCGTCAATGACATATTAGACATTGCTAAAATCGAGTCTAACCGTTTACAACTGGACTGCCATACGTTTGAGTTGCACACTTTATTAAAGCGACTCGATGCAATGTTTTCCGCATCAGCCAGTAGCAAAGGGATCTTATGGGAGATCAATCACGACTTGCAAAGTGAGTATTGGTTGCAAGGGGATGAGATGCGTATTGAGCAAATCCTACTCAACCTCTGCAGTAATGCAGTTAAGTTTACACAAAATGGTGGGGTGACTGTAAAATTAGAAGTCAACGAAGCCACACCATATGTACAACTTAGATTCAGTATTACAGATACCGGTATTGGCATTGATGAGTCGCAACATAACACTATTTTTAGTGCATTCAGCCAAGCTGATAGTTCCACATCGCGAGAGTTTGGAGGGACAGGTCTCGGGCTAACCATTGCCAAAGAGCTCGCTGAACTCATGCACGGTTCTCTTACCCTGAAAAGTCAATTGCACAATGGCAGCTGCTTTATACTTGAAATTCAGTGCCATACAGCCCGCGCTCCAGCGGAACCAAAATTAACTATTGATACCGAGAAATTAAAGCAGCTACACATTTTGGTCGCTGAGGACAATGCCGTTAATAAGTTAGTAATTAAGGCGATGCTTGATTCATTTCACATAACGCATACCATTGTTGAAAACGGCCAACAAGCTGTTAATGCTGTGGAGCTAGATAAATATGATTTAGTTTTGATGGATTGTCAGATGCCTGTAATGGATGGCTATCAAGCGACAACATTGATCCGCCAATACAAAGATGCCGAAACCTTACCCATAATTGCACTCACAGCCGACGTGATGCCCCAAGATAAAGCGCACGCACTGGCTGTAGGGTTTAATCAACACCTTGCAAAACCACTAGAACGCGACAAACTGGCTGCTTGCTTAGCACTCTATTGTTGATCATACCCATGCGTTCTCTTGGACTTAAAAGCTATCTCGCGTACGATAGAGGACGATATCAATGAAGGCCAATTAACCACTGTGACTGCTTATAATTATGTTTAGTTATCAATTTATTAGTCAAATTACCACCATTGGGAAAAACCAATGGAACATGCTTGCACAACAGAATTTGTTTTGCCAATACGAGTGGTTGGTGGCATTGGAAAACAGTCTTTGTGCCAGCACAGATACTGGGTGGCAGCCTCATCATTTAGCGATTTATCAACACGACACCTTAATAGCCATACTACCAGGCTATATCAAATCTCATTCATATGGCGAATATGTCTTTGATTGGTCTTGGGCAGAAGCCTATGAAGCCCATCGTTTAGCGTATTACCCAAAGTGGTTATCAGGTGTCCCTTTCACCCCCATCACTGGCACACGCATCCTGACAAAAGCGCTTACAGCAGAACTTTCAGCTTATATCCAACATGTATTACAACAAGAGATGCTAAGTAAGCAATGGTCGAGCACCCACATTAATTTTCTCACTCAAGCTGAACACTTTAGTGACTCTATGATGGTTCGCCATGCTGTACAATTTCATTGGCAAAATAAAAGCTTTCGCTGCTTTGATGACTTTTTGGCAACCATGACCGCACGCAAACGAAAAATGATTAAAAAAGAGCGTAGCCAAGTATCAGCCACTGCGCTCAGTATCATTTGGTTAAGTGGTGATGAGATCACAACCGAACATATGCGCGGGTTTTTTAGCTGCTATCAACAAACCTACTTAAAACGCTCCGGTCACCATGGGTATCTTAATTGGGCATTCTTTGACGAAATACAGCGTACCATGCAAAAAAGCATACATTTATGCATCGCCTATGATACTGATACCCTCGTCGCCGCCAGTCTCTATTTGAGCAACGACGATACACTTTATGGACGATATTGGGGATCTCTGGCCGAATACCAACATTTACATTTTGAGTTGTGCTATTACCGAGGGATTGATTTTGCTATCAAAAATCAGATCGCACGATTTGATGCCGGCGCGCAAGGTGAGCATAAATTAGCGAGGGGGTTTGAACCCGTCACCACATATTCAGCACACCAAATTGCAGATCCGATGTTTGCCAACGCAATCACCGACTTTATTGCCAGAGAGCGCATTCATATAGCTCAGTATGCTGAACAATGTATGGCGCAACTACCGTTTAAAAATAAGTAGTCGGTTATTAGCTGGCATTGCGTGATCGGCTTGCAAGCTTAGCTCGCTTTGACGGGCTAACTCACTGATCCATTCACTATCTCGGATCCCACTCAGCGGATCTCGCTGCTGTAAATGCTGATGAAACGCAGCATTGCTGTCACTGGTGAATTGCCCTGCATAATTAAATGGCCCATAGATCACCAGTAGGCCATTTTTTCTTAGGTGCTTTTTGACGCCAGCAAAAAAGCGCTCTACTAATGCCTTACTCACAATATGTAATGTATTGGCACTATATATCACCGGCACGCTTTCGATTGGCCATGCATCATTTAAGTCCAGCAACATGGGAGGGTGCAAGTTTTCTAACTGTGCATCTTGTTGCCAGCTTAATATCCCTGCATGGTTAATACTACGATCACTCGCCAACCATTGCACGTGAGGCAAAGCTTGCGCAAAATACACGCCATGCTGACCTGTACCAGAACCGATTTCCAATACTTGATCATAATCCCGTAGCAAGGGAGCCAGCACCTTTAATATTGGCCCCTTGTTATTCTCACACGCTTGAGAAAATGGTTTATCTACTATCATCATTGCACCTATTTAATCCATTACTGCTTTATATTGATGCAATCTGTTTCGCAAATTGCAAGCTCATACTTCACAAAAATCATAAGAACTTGTTTTATATAACTATTTATTATTGGCACGGTCACTGCTTTATCTACTATGTATTATTAACAGAAAACGACAGGACACACATTATGTTTATTTCAACGATTACCCACATGCCAATAACCGAAACCGCATTAGTAGGCACTCATGAAGACAATTTATTCACAACTAGTGAAGAGTACCGTAAAGAAGTGCAAGATATGCTCACGCCGACAGAACAAGAAGATGCACCCACCACCGCCTTCACATTTATATTAGGGTATAACTAACCCATATAAGGCCATTTAAATATGCCTATCAACACGCAGCTATTGCGCAGAAACCCTTTTAGTGTAATGATAATAGTTATCGTTACACTAAAAGGGTTTTGCTATGCATCCCCATCATGCTGTCAGTGCTTACTCACCAAAACTCGCGACAAATTGTAAACGTCCGCAGCTAGAAGCTCCCATGGTTGTTGCTCAATTTATTGATGCTGGCATTACGCTTGCAAAATGGTATGGATGCAATAAATGTACTTTATTACAAGAGTTTTACCTCAAACGCACCTTTGATGAGTTGCTGCATAATATCGCAGACCCGCTAGTACATAATGCGTTGCGCCAGCAATGCCAAGATCAGTTATACAAACCTTTATTAGCCTTGAAACGTTTTTATAAATCAATGCCGCATGGCAAAGCACGCTTCCTAAAAATAGAGTATGAAGCGCGCGTCATTAGCCATGCCTTTAACCCGTATTCATAGGAGTCCCAATGACCACCTTTCGCCAAGCTTCCGATAGCATGGGTACACTTGACGTACCTGAAACAGCATTATACCAAGCACAAACACAAAGGGCTGTGAACAACTTCACTGTAAGTAAACTTACGATGCCTGAGGCATTCATTCGTTCATTGGCATATATCAAGCAAGCCGCAGCAGAAGCAAATGCTGAACTCGGCCATTTAGATGCTAATATTGCCAAAGCAATCATTAGTGCTGCACAAAGTATTATTGATGGCGAGCATCTTGAGCATTTCCCTGTCGATGTATTCCAAACAGGTTCAGGTACCAGCTCAAACATGAATGCGAACGAAGTCATTGCCACACTGGCTTCTGCACAAAGTGGTCTGCAAGTTCACCCTAATGATCACGTCAATATGGGTCAAAGCTCCAATGACGTTATCCCGACAGCCATTCACGTGAGCAGTGCCATCGCCGTCATTTATGACTTGCTACCCGCGTTAAAACATTTATCACACACGATCGAACAAAAGTCAGCGAGCGTCGGCCATCATGTTAAGACGGGTAGAACTCACCTAATGGATGCTATGCCGGTGACATTTGCACAAAGTCTCAGTGGGTGGCAACACCAAATTGATAGTGCATATCAAGGTATCTTACACAGTGTTGAAAAAGTCTTTGAGCTTGCACAGGGTGGCACAGCTGTAGGTACTGGTGTGAATGCTGACCCTAAATTTGCTAATCTATTTAATCAATTCTTAAGCAGCAACGTGGGGATCAGGTTTTCAGCAAGCCAAAACTTTTTCTATACCATAGGCTCGCAAGATGCCATTGTTACTTTATCAGGCCAGCTTAAAACATTAGCCGTCGCCAATATGAAAATCGCCAATGATTTACGCTGGATGAATTCTGGTCCCTTGGCTGGTCTTGGTGAAATTGAGCTTGAAGCGCTGCAACCAGGGTCTTCTATTATGCCGGGTAAAGTAAACCCTGTGATACCAGAAGCAACGGCCATGGTCAGTGCGCAAGTCATCGGTAATGATGCAACGATCACCGTCGCTGGCCAATCTGGTAACTTTGAACTGAACGTTATGCTACCTGTTATTGCTCACAACATTTTAGAAAGCATCGAAATTTTATCCAATGTCAGTCGATTATTAGCAGATAAAGCCATTGCCAGCTTTAACGTATCTGAACAAAACATTCAAAAAGCACTCGCCAAAAACCCAATATTGGTCACAGCACTTAATCCGGTGATCGGATATGAAAAAGCCGCACAAATCGCTAAACTTGCATACAAAGAAGGCCGCCCAATTATCGATGTAGCCAGTGAGCATACTGAGCTATCAATTGAAGAACTGACGCAATTACTCGACCCAAATAAACTCACCCAAGGTGGCTTATAACCATGAGCAGCCATTGGCTCAGCTGGTAGCTGAGCCAATGGGCTTGTATCATCGCTCAAACACGGGCACACTGGGTTAAAAAACAACTCAGGACGTTTCATCTATGCATCAATTATTTATCTCTGCACTACTGCCAATCATGATCGCAGGGTGCGCTCCTAGCGCTTCCCTATCTACACAAGATGCGACCCAAGCACCTGTCAAAGTTGATACCCAAGCACCTGTCAAAGTTGATACCCAAGCACCTGTCAAAGTTGATATCCAAGCAAAATATCACAACCCTGTAGACGTTATCCCGCAAGCACCAAAAAACACGCTAAGTGCAGCCAGAAACAAGCTTAAAGACATGACCAAGGACAAAGGATGTGACACCAGCATGCAGTGTCAAGTAATTGCTGTGGGAAGCCGTGCGTGTGGTGGACCAAGCAGCTACGTAACCTTTTCAACGCGATCAGCCGATGTACAAACCGTTAAAAAGTTAGCTGACTCTATTACTGTATTAGAAAGCCAGTATAATGCTAAAAACCGTATGGTTAGCATTTGTCAGCATTTAACACAGCCCAGTACACAATGTGTTGAAAATAAATGTGTTAAAATACAGGGTAATGCACAAGCCACATACTAAGGAGTCATGATGAGAGCCATTATTTGCTCAATTACTATTTTATTACTGGGTGGCTGTATCAGTACACCCATGCTCACATCATCCAATAATGTACCGACTCAAAGTTTGTCTGAATTAATTGAAGACACATCCTGTAATGCAAGTTTTCAATGTAAAGTACTCAGCGTGGGCGAACGCGCGGCATGTGGGGGGCCTAGCAAATATCTCGTATACTCAACTAAAAGTGTAGATGAAGAACAGGTAGAAAAGCTCGCTGAACAAGTTACAATGAAAGAAAAAATTCTCAACCAACAACAAACTCAAGTTGATGTTTGTAAGCAAGTTTTGCCTATTCAAGCGCTCTGTATTGATAACCAATGCAAAGCTTTTACTATCAAATAATTATACGAAAAACTGCCCTACAAATGATAATAGAACAATTAGTAGGGCGCACCCACCTGCTCGCCAGATGTATACCGGCCTCACCTCTCTCTTTACCCAATAATAATATATAAAACGCGCAAAATAAGTTGCCGAAACCCCAAATAAAGCGAAGGTGAAAAGCAAAAACAACATGTAGTAAGACACACCAACCCCTTTCAGTAAGATTAAAAAATATCATAACGTGAATATCTCTGAGAAGCACACTTATATCGTCCCAATATACTGGTTTAATGACAAGCCCACGTAGTAGATTAGGATGTTGAAATAAGGAAACGCTCAAATGATTCAGCGAAATAGGGCTATACAAATATTTTAGTGAAGCAGTGTTTTATTAAGGAGTTTATTGCTGATAACTCCTGACCTTCGTCAGGAAGAAAACAGGGAGCACACTAAAAAATATCAGAATAATAAAAGCCAACAAGCATGAGTGTTTTGGATCCTGACCTGCGTCAGGAGGACAAAGGTGTGAGTTCAATAGATCCTTCTGTATGACCCCTCGGTATAACCTTTCGTCTCCCTGAACTGGTTTCAGGGTCCATAGGGTTTTTATTCTAAGCTTTCTCTAACCCTTTT
>NZ_AHBZ03000024.1 GCF_000238375.3 Pseudoalteromonas citrea | reverse complement strand
CCATTCACCATTTCCGTACACTTTAAGGCCTGTGCTATCGACTACGATATCTATAAAGCCTTTGCTTGCGCTCTTTCTATATTGCACATCAAGTGTTTTACTGCGTTTGCATAAACAGCTATAACCCGGTGATTGCAATGAGGCATCCATCATAGTGAGCAAGGAATTTACAAACCCTTCTAAAGCCCTGAGTGGCAAATGGAATACAGCTCTTAAGGTTAAACACGTTTCAATTGCTAAATCAGAATAGTAATTTGAACGACCACGGCCACCGTGTTTTTCGGTATTTTGCCACTTAGAGATGGCACTCTCACTTAGCCAAATATTGATGTTACCGCGTTGAACTAAAGCACGATTGTACTGTGACCAATTCCTAATTTTCTTCTTCATTTCAAGGCATGGGTTAAGGCATTTTATGATCTGATCACACCAAACCAAAGAAGTTCAATTATTTAGGAAACAAGGCCATATTTGGGCATACTTAAGGCATTTTATGATCTGATCACACCAAACCAAAGAAGTTCAATTATTTAGGAAACAAGGCCATTAATGGTCATAAAACACGACAGTTCAGTATTCACGACCTTAATACAGCACACTCTCTATTTGCAGTACACAACACCTTTCTAAAAGGCAGTGCATAAATTCAAACGTTTATGACAACAAAGAAAAACACACAGTGGTTCGCTACAGATCAATATATGAAGACCAGACGATCTTATGTGCACAAAATACAGAAGAAAACTCAAATAGATTCAAAGAATCTGAAGGAAGAATTAAATATTTACACCATGGTAACAACCAGGAAAATAAAATAACAAAAAGCACCTTTTAAATTCGTATTTCATGAAACAAAAAACCAGCGAATTAACGCTGGCTTTCTAAAAATATTGAGTAAATTATTTTAGTGACTTTTATCTGCGATGTATTGGTCGATAACTTTCTCTAAAATTGTCAATGGCACCGCACCATTTTTCAACACGGCATCATGAAATTCAGCCAATTCAAACTTATCACCTAAGGCAGTTTTAGCCTTGTCTCTTAACGCTAGAATTTTTATCATACCGACTTTATATGAACAGGCTTGCGCTGGATTCACAATATAGCGTTCAATTTCAGCCACTACATCCGAATATGCCTTTCCCGTATTTTCAAGCATATAAGTAATTGCTTGCTCTCGAGTCCATTGTTTAGCATGGATCCCTGTATCTACCACTAATCGAACTGCTCTAAAAATTTCGGCTTGTAACCGGCCCAAATTATCAAGCGGCTCATCTTGAAAACCGAGCTCCCACGCCAATTGCTCCGTATATAAAGCCCAGCCTTCTGAGTATGAAGAAAAAGGCGACATACGCCTAATCATTGGCATTCCTTCCAACTCTTGTGCTATTGACAGCTGAAAGTGATGACCTGGGATCCCCTCATGATATGCTAATGTACGCATACCATATTTAGGCGTTGCTTTGATATCGTACAAATTGACTGAAAAGCGCCCCGGACGGCTGCCATCCATAGATGCTTGTTGATAATAAGCATTAGGCGATGTCTGTTCTTTAAACTCAGGGATCCTAACAACTTCGATAGGAACATCTGTTCTAACATTGAATACTTTGGATAACCCTGCGTCTATTTCATCAACAATACCTTTATAATCAGCCAATATTTGAGCTCGCCCTTCATCGCTATCTTCATAGTAATGTTGAGGATCTGCTTTGAGCGCCTCCATAGCCTTAGAAAAGCCAGCTGAAGTATCGTACCCCTGCGATTGTAAAATACTCAACATTTCCGCTTTTATTCTTATAACTTCATTGAGCCCCAAACGGTGTATTTCATCAGGTTCCATATCTGTGGTCGTATAAATCTCTAATGCTCTTTTATACGCTTTATCACCATCGGGTAAACTCCAAAAGCCAACGGTGTCAGTGGCCTTGGTATTTAAAGCAACAAAATAATTAATAAGTAATGTGTAGGCAGGGTAAACACTATTGGTGATTTTATTTTGAGCATCATCAAGAAGCTGTGCTTTGCGTTCAGCTGAAAGCTCTTCTAACGCCACCAACTTTCGCTCTAGTGAAGTATACAAAATATTTTCATTGGCAGGTGTTTCAATAAAGCGTCGCATTTCATCTAATACGCGCTTTATTACAAATTTAGGGGGGATAATGCCCTTGTTTTCACGAAATTCTAACCCTTCTAAAAGCTGATTAAATTTCAGCTCTACCGCCTCTAAACGTGCTAGGTAATAAAGCGCACCTTGCTCATCTTTTACTTGATGCCGGGTTTCCATAAACGTTGGAAAGTTATTTTGGACGCCAAACAACTGATTTACCGGATAATCATGATAGTGTAGCTCTGGATCCGCTATCATTTGAGATAGCCAGTATTTTGCAACTTCTTTGGTTAACTGTTCTTGTTCATTTAAGTCACTATTATCATAACTGTTAAGTACCTTAACAACCTGACCAATATATTGATTTTTTTCTTTATCATGTGCCAAAGACAAATCATCTAACTGTCCATTATGTGCAGTGATCCCCACTGAGTCTAAAATACCTAATGAGGTGAGCATTTCAGGTGTCTCTAACGAAAACTTTATAAGAGTCCGGTCTAAAAAGACAATGGTTTCTCTGCATGCCATTCGTGTAAAGCAAAACTACCCAATAAAACCACTGTGCTCAAAAAAATAATGCTGAACCATTTAAAGAATATCTTCACTATATTTCCTTTTTATTAAATTTTTATAGTGGAAAATATCATAACTTTCAAAGTCACTCCTTCATTTAAGTGTAACCAAATAATATTGATGAAGCGCCCACTTAATAACATAGTATCTATATTATAGTTAAGTCCAGCAAGCAACATAATCACAAGATGCCAACCTTTATTAACAGAAAATAGACGATTAACTGAGCAAAATAATTATATAAAGCTCATTTTTAGTGCTTTGAAAAACCACTATCAAGATACATATAGATAAGTTGGACTACTCATGATGGAGAAAGTCACTAAAAGGAATGGGCCATACCCGAGTATCGCATACAAAAAAACCGAGCTTAGCTCGGTTTTTTTAATGAATAAATTTAATACTTAAAGATATTCAACTTCGATGATTTCAAACTCAACAGCACCATTAGGTGTTTGAATATTTGCTGTGTCATCTAACTCTTTACCAATTAAACCACGCGCAATAGGTGAATTAACTGAAATTAGATTACTTTTTATATCTGCTTCATCATCACCAACAATGCGATATTTTACTTCTTCATCAGTATCTACATTCACAATTGTGACGGTAGTACCAAATATCACCTTGCCATTATTTGCCACTTTAGTGACATCAATAATCTGTGATGTTGAAAGCTTCGCTTCAATCTCTTGAATGCGGCCTTCACAAAAGCCTTGCTGCTCACGCGCTGCATGATATTCAGCATTTTCTTTTAAGTCACCGTGCTCACGCGCATCAGCGATATCGGCAACTATTTTAGGGCGAACAACCGATTTTAAATGGTTTAGTTCTTCACGAAGTAATTGCTCACCTCGTACTGTCATCGGAATTGATTGCATAAGTATCTCACTTATCGCCAAGGTCACTAGACCTTGGCTTTGTCCTTAGTTCAATCGTTGGTGTAATTCTTGTACAGAATTTACTACATTTCTGTCATCTGCTGCATGCGCAGTACAGTTAGCAAACGCTGCATTAAGCGTTGTGGTGTAGTTTGTTTTATGTCGTAACGCACCACGACGTAACACCTTCGAGTCTTCTATTGCTTGGCGACCTTCAGTGGTATTTACGATATAGCTGTATTCACCATTTTTGATACGGTCAAGAATGTGTGGGCGGCCTTCAAATACCTTGTTCACACGGCGTACTTCAATGCCAGCTTCTTCAAGGGCTTTTGCTGTGCCGTTTGTTGCATCTAACTCAAAACCAATGTCTCTCATGGTTTTTGCTAATTCAACAATACGTGACTTGTCGCTGTTACGCACAGATAGTAGCGCGCGGCCACCGCGTGGTAAAGCATTACCCGCTCCTAATTGTGCTTTTGCAAACGCATCGGCGAAATTATCACCAACCCCCATCACTTCACCGGTTGAACGCATCTCTGGACCACGTAATGGATCTACACCTTGGAACTTAGCAAAAGGAAGTACCACTTCTTTTACACTGTAATAAGGAGGAATGATCTCTTCAGTAACGCCTTGGCTTGCTAAGGTTTGACCCGCCATACAGCGTGCTGCCACTTTTGCCAGAGCCACGCCTGTTGCTTTTGAAACAAACGGTACTGTACGAGCAGCACGAGGGTTTACTTCAATTAAATACACTTTGCCATCTTTAACAGCAAACTGCGTATTCATTAAGCCTACAACTCCAAGCTCCAATGCCATACCTGTTACTTGCTTGCGCATAACGTCTTGTATGTCTTGCGATAAAGAATGTGCTGGCAATGAACATGCGGAGTCACCAGAGTGAACACCGGCCTGCTCAATGTGTTCCATGATGCCGCCAATAATTACTTGCTCACCATCACACATTGCATCTACATCTACTTCAATCGCGTCATCTAAGAAACGGTCAAGTAGTACGGGTGCTTCATTTGACGCTTGTACAGCTTCAGTCATATAACGACGTAAGTCATCTTCGTCATATACGATTTCCATTGCACGGCCACCTAGTACATATGATGGACGAACAACTAATGGGAAGCCTATTTCTTGAGACTTAGCAATCGCTTCTTCAGTCGATGTTACTGTGGCATTTTCAGGCTGTAAAAGATCTAGACGTTCAACCAACTGTTGGAAGCGCTCACGGTCTTCAGCACGGTCAATCGCATCAGGCGAAGTACCAATAATTGGAACGCCATTTGCTTCAAGTTCACGCGCTAATTTCAGTGGTGTTTGGCCACCGTACTGAACGATAACGCCAACAGGCTTTTCAACACGAACAATTTCAAGGACATCTTCAAGCGTAATTGGTTCGAAGAACAAGCGATCAGACGTATCATAGTCCGTTGAAACCGTTTCAGGGTTACAGTTAACCATAATTGTTTCATAACCATCTTCGCGTAACGCTAATGCTGCGTGTACACAACAGTAGTCAAACTCGATACCTTGACCGATACGGTTTGGACCACCACCGATAACCATGATTTTATCTTTATCAGACGGGTTTGCTTCACACTCTTCATCATAAGTAGAGTACATGTACGCAGTGTCTGAACTAAATTCTGCCGCACACGTATCTACGCGCTTGTAAACTGGCAAAATTTCTAATTGGTGGCGTTTTTTACGAATTTCTTTTTCTGATACACCCGCAATTTCCGCAATACGTGCATCAGCAAACCCTTTACGCTTAAGGCGGCGTAAGAATTCTTTCGTTAAACCCGCTAAACCAGCATCAGCAATGGTTGCTTCATCTTTGATGATATCTTCGATTTGTACTAAGTACCAGCGGTCAACTTTAGTCAATTCAAATACATCTTCAACACTCATCCCATGGCGCATTGCATCCGCAATGTACCAAATACGCTCCGCACCAGGCTCACGTAGTTCACGAATGATTTTTTCTTTCGCTTTCGGGTCGTCAAGTGCCACAATTGGATTAAATCCGTTTGCGCCAACTTCAAGTCCACGTAATGCTTTGTGTAATGACTCTTGTTGGTTACGTCCAATCGCCATAACTTCACCCACAGACTTCATCTGTGTCGTTAAACGGTCATTTGCACCGGCAAACTTTTCAAAGTTAAAACGTGGGATCTTAGTGACAACATAGTCAATTGACGGTTCAAAAGAAGCCGGTGTCGCACCACCTGTGATGTCATTTTGAAGTTCATCAAGGGTATAGCCAATCGCAAGCTTCGCTGCAATTTTTGCAATTGGGAAACCTGTAGCCTTAGAAGCAAGCGCTGAAGAACGAGATACACGCGGGTTCATCTCAATGATAACCATACGGCCATCATCAGGGTTAACACCAAACTGTACGTTTGAACCACCAGTTTCAACACCAATTTCACGTAGTACCGCCATTGAGGCATTACGCATCAATTGGTATTCTTTGTCAGTCAATGTTTGTGCTGGCGCAACCGTGATTGAATCACCAGTGTGAACACCCATTGGATCGAAATTTTCAATAGCACAAACAATGATACAGTTGTCGTTTTTGTCACGAACAACTTCCATTTCGTACTCTTTCCAACCAATTAAGCTTTCATCGATTAATAGTTCGCTGGTTGGTGAAAGGTCAAGGCCACGAGTACAAATTTCATCGAACTCTTCTTGGTTATATGCAACACCACCACCGGTTCCACCCATGGTGAATGAAGGGCGAATAATACATGGGAAACCAATACGTGTTAGTACATCATGTGCTTCATCAAGTGTATGAGCGATTTCTGCACGAGGACATTCTAAGCCGATGTTTTTCATCGCAACGTCAAAGCGTTCACGGTTTTCAGCTTTGTCGATGGCATCTGCCGTTGCGCCAATCAGCTCTACGCCGTGCTTAGCCAGCACGCCATATTTATCTAAGTCCAGCGCACAGTTTAATGCTGTTTGACCACCCATAGTTGGTAGTACAGCATCTGGCTTTTCTTTTTCAATAATCTTTTCAACAACTTCCCAGTGAATTGGCTCGATATAGGTCGCATCAGCCATTTCTGGGTCAGTCATAATAGTCGCTGGGTTTGAGTTAACGAGAATAACTCGATAGCCTTCTTCTCTTAGTGCTTTACACGCTTGAGCACCTGAGTAGTCAAATTCACAGGCTTGGCCGATAACAATCGGGCCTGCGCCTAAGATAAGAATGCTTTTTAAATCAGTACGTTTTGGCATTATTACTCCGGTCTCAATTAAGCTTTACGAGCTAGCATTAGTTCAATGAAATGGTCAAACAAAGGCGCTGCATCATGCGGGCCTGGGCTTGCTTCTGGGTGACCTTGGAAGCTAAATGCAGGCTTATCAGTACGGTGAATACCTTGCAAAGTCCCATCAAATAATGATTTATGCGTTGCACGTAGCGTATCAGGTAGACTTGCTTCATCAGCTGCAAAACCATGGTTTTGCGCTGTGATCATCACCACGTTGCGGTCTAGGTCTTTCACTGGGTGGTTACCACCATGATGACCAAACTTCATTTTAACTGTTTGTGCGCCAGAGGCTAATGCCAATAATTGATGACCTAAACAAATACCAAAAATTGGTGTCTCTGTTTCTAGGAAAGTTTTAATCGCGTCAATGGCATAAGTACATGGCTCGGGATCGCCAGGTCCGTTTGAAAGGAAGATACCATCTGGGTTTAATGCCAACACGTCTGCAGCGGAGGTTTCTGCAGGTACTACTGTTAGCTTACAACCACGGTCCACTAGCATACGTAAAATGTTTTTCTTCACGCCAAAGTCATATGCAACTACATGGAATTTTTCTTCTTCTGCCGCAAGCGTTCGATAACCTTCGCCCAAAGTCCAACTAGAATCAGCCCAAGTGTACTGCTCTTTCGTACAGACCACTTTTGCTAAATCCATGCCTTTTAAGCCAGGAAATGCTTTCGCTGCTTCTAATGCTTGCTGCTCATCGAGTGAGTCACCCGCAATAATACACCCATTTTGCGCGCCTTTATCACGTAAAATACGCGTCAATTTACGTGTATCAATATCCGCTATCCCTAAGATATTACGTTCTTTTAGGTAATCACTTAACGATTGTTCGTTACGGAAATTACTAGCAAGTAAAGGCAAATCACGGATCACTAGGCCTTTCGCCCAGATTTGGTCCGCTTCTTCGTCTTCACTATTAGTTCCGGTATTACCGATATGTGGGTAAGTCAGCGTTACAATTTGTTCCGCGTACGACGGGTCTGTCAAAATTTCTTGATAACCAGTCATAGACGTATTGAATACTACTTCACCGACTGACAAGCCGTCAGCGCCGATCGCAGTACCGCGAAACACTGTGCCGTCTTCAAGGACTAACAGAGCGGATTTAGTCAAGATAACCTCCTAAATGGTAAAAAACGGGAGCTAGCCATTACGCTTTCATCCCGTTCACAAAGCGCTTGGTAACACGCAGTAATAATTTTTGGCAAATTCGTTGTAGTTTACAGCACTTTCTTAAAGTCGTCTAATAAAAAAAGTAAAAACATTAAAAACAACACTTAAAACCAAAAAAAACCATCAAAGGGTTATAATTATATCTTTTCTACTTCAATCCAAGCACATCTTGCATGTCATAAAGTCCATTTGGCTGTTCCTTCAACCACTTTGCAGCCCTTACTGCACCGGAGGCAAAGGTCAGACGAGAAGCTGCTTTATGAGTTAATTCAAGCCTTTCACCCATTGTAGCGAAGTAAGCCGTATGTTCTCCTACTATGTCTCCAGCTCTTAAGACAGAATAACCAATCTCATTTTGCGATTTTGCTTCTTCAACTTGAGTGCGGTCAAAGCGCGCAACTTCATCATGATCCCATCCTTTTGCTTGCGCAATTGCTTCCCCAATGGCCAATGCTGTACCAGACGGCGCATCTATTTTATTACGGTGGTGAGCTTCAAAAATCTCTATATCCATTTCATCGGCTAACTTAGTTGCGGCCGTTTGCACCAAGTTTAGAAGCAGGTTAACACCCACACTGTAATTACGAGAGAAGACTATCGGAATATGCTGCGACGCGGCTTTGAGTTCATTCATATCCTCAGCAGTCAGGCCCGTCGTGCCAATCACCATAGGTAGCTTATTTTCCACTGCAACTTTTAAATGACGCTTCATACCGGCAGGTAATGTGAAGTCAATCAAGACTGTTTCGGTGTGTTCAGACACACGCTCTTCACTGATAAAAATCAGGTTTTCATCGGCACAAGGTTGCTTTGCACGAACAGGCGTATCTCGTAATTCAGAACTACTTCTTACAAAAGCGGCGTTTAGCTGAGTATCAACAGCTAGGTTACAGGCCTCTACTAATGCTAATCCCATTCGCCCATTAGCACCAAAAATTCCTATTTTATCCATAACTTACCTCTATTTGTCTGATAATCAATAATCAATGGCTGTAGAGTTTATCGGATCTCTGTGCCATAGTCAGTGAAAACAATAATAACAGATCACCATAGACTTTAGACGTCTACATGTTTAAACTTCCACCCTCGCCGATTTAACTTATTGCGGGCGTAGCAGTTTAAATGCAGCTAATAACGGATAATGGCTGTGGTATTTTTTTTTGGGGAGCATTATGCAGCCAGATTTGAACAAAACCCAAGCGAAGCTCTCGCTTTTACCTTTACTTTCTTTTGTCAGCCTATTTTTAGGTGTTGGACTTTATTTACAGTCGCAAGGGGTTGACTATGCTTTTTACCAGCTCCCTGCACCCGTAGCGATTTTACCCGCCATTGTGATTGCGTTTTTAGTAAATAAAGCGTCAATTAATCAAAGTGTTGAAACATTTATAAAAGGTGCTGGTCATAGCAACATCATTACCATGTGCTTAATATACCTATTAGCAGGTGCCTTTTCTGCCGTTGCCAGTGCAACCGGTGGTGTTGATGCTGTGGTAAATGCTGGTTTGTCGCTTATACCACCCGCTTTTTTATTACCTGGTTTGTTTTTAATTTCAGCCGTTGTTTCTACCGCCATGGGCACCTCGATGGGTACCATTGGCGCAATTGGCCCAATTGCCTTAGCGGTCTCGCTCAAGACAGGTATCGACCCCGCTCTTATGGCCGGTACTATCGTGTCAGGTGCGATGTTTGGCGATAATTTATCGATTATTTCTGACACAACTATTGCTGCAACACGCACACAAGGGTGCGAGATGAAAGATAAGTTCCGAGAGAACCTCAAGATAGCGTTACCTGCAGCCATTTTAACCGTATGTTTGCTCGTATTTTTAACACCAGAACCTCAGGTGGTTGAAGCAAAAGAATTTGATTGGCTGCTGGTATTACCTTATGCCTTTATTTTGTTCTTAGCGGTTGCAGGTATGAATGTGTTTGTGGTGCTATTTAGTGGTATTATCTTTGCCGCGGCAATGGGCTTTACTGGGGATTATGAAGTCGCAAGCTTCGCTAAAGATGTGTATGAAGGCTTTAGCAGTATGCAAGAGATTTTCTTGCTCTCTATGTTTATTGGTGGTTTATCTGAGTTTATTCGTATTAATGGTGGCTTGGATTACTTGGCACATAAAATACAATGGCTTACTTCAATTATTGCTAAATGGCACAGACAAGTAGCCGATCAGTTAGGGATTGCAGCCTTAGTGCTCACCAGTAACTTATGCATCGCCAATAATACCGTCAGTATTATCGTAGCCGGCCCGGTTGCCAAAAAGCTAGCCGATGATGGTGAGATACCAGCAAAACGCTCTGCCAGTTTACTCGATATTTTTGCCTGTGTGATGCAAGGTTCCTTACCTTATGGTGCACAAGCATTATTGTTAGGCGCGACGTTTAAAATCAGCCCTTGGGATGTTTCAACCTCTTCTTATTATTGTTTTATTTTAGCATTTACAGCCGTTGCTGTTATTTGTATACGCAGAAATAAAGCATAATATTATTGTTAAAAGGCACCCTCTTCGGTGCCTTTGCTATACTCTTCATTGTTGCTCACGTACCTACGGAAAGTGCCTACACAATGAATATACCGCTAATATTACTACTCATCCTATGCACCAGCTCAGCATCCGCATTTGCCGCTAACTGGAGTAAAACTCAACTTCATGTCAACCGTGGAGAGTTTACAAACCCCTTTACTTTGGATGAAGCGAAAACCAGTGTGTTTTCGCTTCAACATGCATCTGGCTATGACTACGGGGATAATTTTTTCTTTGTTGACTATATCGATGACGACATAGAAGATAACTATCAAGACCGTGATTTTTATATGGAGTGGTACTCAACTGTAAGCTTAAGCGCAGTCAGTGACTACTCCTTTAAAAAAGGGTTTCTTAAAGATGTTGGTTTAGTCATGGGGGTCAATATTGCAGGTGACCCAAAAGTGGTAAAATACTTACCTGGCGTCAAACTAAGCTGGGACATTCCAGGCTTCAATTATGTTTCGACCACCATCACGGGCTATTTTGACGACAGTGCGGGCGTTGCTAAACAGGGAGTGCCATCACAAAGTAACGCATGGATGTTTGACCTTTCTTGGGGCTACCCTTTCACCTTAGGCAATCAAAAGTTTCTATTTACCGGCCATGCTGAATATATAGGTTCTCGGCAAAATGAATTTGGCGCTTATGTGAATGATTGGCTGCTTGCCCAACCGATTTTACAATGGGATCTTGGCCATGCCCTAGGTAATAAAAGCGACACGCTAATGCTAGGTATCGAGTGGCAAATATGGCGTAATAAACTGGGAGGCACGGTGAATGAATCTGCGCCACAACTGCACGTTGCGTGGACATTCTAAGTAAGCCATCTAAAAAAGGCACGCATTGGCGTGCCTTTGGTCGGTCTTATTGAGTGAAATTAGGGCTAACTGTTAGGTGTAAAACTAAAAAGTAACATTAACACCTGCGAAGAAATAACGACCTAGTGTGTCGTATGTATACGGGTCCGTATTTGAGTCATTATTGCCGGTATAATAAGGGGGTTGTTCATCAAATAAGTTATTAATGCCAGCCGATACCTTTACACTTTCATTTATAAAATAACTCCCAGACAAGTCGTGATACATAACCGAGGGCGTGCTTGGCGCATAACACGAGGTAGGCTCACTTAGACACGCATAACTGTCCATACCCGAAATATAGCGTATTTTATAATTGGCACTCCAATCATCCGACTTAACAGCCAAAGTTAGGTTTGACTTAATATCGGCATAGCCGCCAGTGCCTGAAGTGATAAGCCCTGTATAATCGATGGTTTCACCCGCATTGGTAACTATCCGTTCGTGTAAAAACGATGTATCTAACCCAGCTGACCAGTTATAGCCCATTGCATCAAACTTATAAAGCAAGTTTAAATCAACCCCACGAGTCGTTTCTTCACCAATATTTTGCAGTTGATTGTTAAACGTCGCCTTGCCATTAGACACTTGTACATTGGCGGATTGACATACTGCTGAATCTTGGTTTTTTAGCTGTCCATTATTGTCAATGCAGCTATCAACGATAAACTGATTGTCAACACTGCCAATGGCATTGCTAATCGCGATGTCATAATAATCAAGCGTCATTGATAAACCTTGTAGCCATTGTGGTTCATAAACAAGCCCTGCGGTAAGCGTGTCAGCTTCTTCAGGTGTTAACTGATCATTACCACCTACAGTGACCTCTGCTTGACTATCAAGTAACGCGTGATTAATTTGCTCAAACGAGGGGGAGTTACCGCCATAAAGCTCATCAACCGTTGGTGCTCTGAACGCGGTAGAGCTTACTCCCCGAAACATAAATTCATCATTCACTTTCCATGTAAACCCTAACTTCCAAGTAGAGTCACTGCCAAAACTAGAGTAATCAAATGCCCTAACAGCCGCATTTAAATCAACTTGTTGCGCGAATGGTAAGTCTGCCAGTACTGGTACTGCCAACTCTAAAAATGCTTCATTCACATCATAAGAGCCGCTGGTTGGCTCAACTTTAGGATCATTAGCAAGCCCTTGTGAAGTCAGTGAATCAGGCGTGTACCATGCTTTTTCAGTACGACTCTCAATACCTGTCGCAAACCCCAAATAACCTGCTGGTAACTCTAACAGCTCTCCAGACAGTGAAGCACTTAAATTAACCATTTGACTACCACCGGTATTTTGCTCGGTATAAATGTAGTCAGACATATTTTCAGCAGACCAAGATGCTTGTTGTAATGGGTTAAACGCCCCATTTTCAATGTCTTCCGTTAAACTGCCAACATTGTGTAAATTAGACAGCTTATCGACTGAGTCATTTCTGCCAAAATTTAATGCCACATCCCAATTGTAATCATTCTCCAACACCCCCTCTAAACCGACTACAGTGCGAAGAGTATCAACTACTTGAGAAAAGTCCCGCGTACCTGTATCGCTCATACGGCGACGATAATGTACAGTATCACCATACTCTGCACCATACTCTAGTAAGTCATCTCCCATTTCTTCCGTGTAAGTAAAATCGAACCACACAGGCTGAGGTGCCATTTGTTGCTCTGACCAACGTTTTGTATACATGGCCTCGGTGAATAAGGTGGTGTCATCAGACAGTTCATAGTTAACAACCCCAGTTAAATTCAAGCTTTGCATTGGGGTATACAGGTAACTATCTTCAGAGTAATTGTACGGATCTGACTCAGGGTTGTATTCGCTATAAGACCCATCAGGACTACCTTGTAACTCTTTGCCATTTTCTAAATAAAGATGACCGTTGGGCGTAATTGAAGAACCACCACATAGTAACTCGGTACCATCGGCACTTTCAGTGATCGGGCATTTCGAAAAATCTCGATCTGCCTGACTCGCCTCCCCTCTATCCATATATTGCAGGCCAAATACCATATTGCCTTTGTCGAAACTGTTACCAAATGTCAGAGCAATACTATTTCTTTGCGCATCACCTTCACCGCTTAATCCTGTTTGTACATTGAGTTCAGCACCCTCAAAGTCATCTTTTAGGATAATATTCACCACACCAGCAACCGCATCCGTGCCGTACACGGCTGATGCGCCATCTTTAAGCACTTCAACATATTTAATCATCGACACTGGAATGGTATTTAAATCAACGGTTGATGCAGCCCCCGTACCTGAATTTATCATACGACGACCATTCACCAACACTAACGTTCTTTGCGCCCCCATACCACGCAAATTAATACTCGCGTTACCACCAGAGCCATTATTTACCCCTGGGTTAGTCATCGCTCCGCCAGCAGCCGTCATATCTTGTAATATATCGTCAACGGTAACTGCGCCAGAGGCTTTAATATCTTCAGCACCAATAATAGTCACAGGGCTGGCTGTTTCCATATCTGAGCGTTTAATTTTAGACCCAGTCACTTCAATTTTTTCAATAGGTTTAACGGTCTCTTGTGCTTGTACATTATTTGAAAACATAGGAACAGACGCAGCGATAGACAACGCAATAACTGATTTTTTCATACTCACCTTCTACACTTAGATATGGCAAAACTGCCGCCATACATGTTTATTAAATTTGTGTAGCTGCAAATTAGAGCGCTGAAGATGAACGAAAAATGACTGAGCGTTTAGTTTCCCACCTCCATAAAAACAGACTGATAACAAAACGTTAGCAAAGTGTATGAGCGTACAAATTAACACATTTATATTCATTAAAAACAATAGGTTAATAACTTTGCTATAAGGAGAAAAAGGAAGTAAAAGTGGGTTTCAAGCTGTAAAGTAATGTAATTGAGTAATTTTTACATCGCACAGTTCTAACTACCCGCGTAAAATTTCCATGTTTAGCTTCAAGTAACGAATATTAATTTGACTATATGCACCCTTTATGAAAAAGTTGCGAATTATGGATAAAGTGGCTTAACTCGGTAATGGAACTGATATTAAAAAACCGTGAATTTTTGTATGCACAAGATAACCTTAAGTTATCAGCATCGTGGAGTGATCAGTACTCTCTACAATATATCGACGCATCAATCAAAGAGTTTTACGGTGAGGAACCCAAAGGCTGCTGTGCACAGCAAGTTAATCTATTCCTACAACACCCACTTCACTTAAGTTTACAGTGGGGAGTAATGCATAATACTCCCACAAACAGCAAACCTTCGCATCAAATCTTCATTGATAACACCAGCAAGTATGCTGAAGAATTAGGTTATAAGCCAAACTCGAAGCCAAATAGAGGAACTCTAGTCGTACTAGGCTTAAGCGCCGGGTTTCATATTGACCTATTACTTAATGCGATCCATTACAGCGACGTAATTATCATTGAACCGAACAAGTTACACTTGGCAATGGCTTGTTCAAAGTGCGATTTAAACGAACTAAGAAAAATTTGCCAATCACGCGGTGGTTCGCTCACTATATCTCTTGTCAATAGCTATGAGCATTTCCTAAACTTCATGACCAATACACTAAATTCACAAGGGCACCATTTACTTGCTGATATTAGTGTGTATAGGCATCGTTCAGAAGGTGTCATCGATGAAATATACAATAACTTTCGACACTGGAGAAACCGGTTTGCCTCAATGTGGGGGTTCGTTGAAGATGAGCTCATAGGCTTAAAGCAAACTCTAGAAAATGCACAAAAAGTAACATTCCAGAACTATCAAAATTTACTGGTCAACAATAACAAAGCTTCCGTTATTATTGTTGGGAATGGCCCATCATTAGATAATGATATAGATTACCTAAATGATATACAAAATAACGTTGTGATAGTCTCCTGTGGAACCGCATTAAGTACACTATTGAGAAAAGGCATTGCACCAGATATCCATGTAGAAATGGAGCGCACATCAGCAAGCTACTATTTAAAAGAAAGCGACTTACAAAGCCGTTACCTTAAAGAAACTATTTTTCTTGGTCTGAATACCATCTATCCAAAGTTCATAGATATATTTAACTACACCGTACTATTCCCAAAAGGAAATGACGTTGGCGGTGAAGTTTTATGCGATAATGTGCACCAGCTAAAACCACTTTACCACTGTAACCCAACAGTATCTAATATGGCAGTCGCAGCACTTGCTCATATGGGGGTCAAAAAATTTACGCTGTTAGGCTGCGACTTTGGATACATAAACCCTGAGCACCATCACAGTAAGTCTTCCATTTACTACGAAAAAAGTAATGTACTATCCTCTTTAACATTTAAACCTGAACTTCAAGTAACTGGAAATTTTAGGAAGTCTATCTTTACTACACGTATTTTTAATGAATCGCGTCAAGCTCTTGAGGAACAAATAAAATCATCACCTTCAATACAATTAATCAATTGCAGTGATGGGGCCTTAATATCAGGGAGTGAACCAATGAAGTTCAAAAATATTGTGCTCAGTAACTCACCAAAAAAACTGATGTTAAGCCATATTAAAACCGTAATCAAGGCACCTCCTTTAGGTAAAATAGACTCAAACAAAGCGCTTTCATCAGGAAAGGTTGCGCTAGAAAGGTTACGGCATGACATACAGGATGTGCAATGTAATATCGAATTACTGAAACTATTAAAGGCTGTCAACAAAGAGCTTAAAGCATCTCAAGACCACAAAACCTACACTTTGCTTAGTGGCTCTATCAAGTACATAGCGCTTGCCATAGCAAGCCATATCAACCATATTCCCCCATCTAAATGGGCTCAATATAAAAAGTTTACTCAAATAAAGCTTGAAGAGCTCATTTTAGAATTATTAGAAAAACTTAGTAACCAACCTAAATTATATTAAGGAAGATCAATGAAATTTAATACATTGTGTGTACTGCCTGCGGCTATCATAGCCAGTAGCGCAATTGCTCATACTGCAGAAACAACTTCTATTGAAAGTGATAATACTATCAATATGCAACAAGATAGCAGTCTAAATGAAGGCTTTTCTGATATCGAAGTGTTTGGTGCAAATGACTCAGCAGGGGCCGGAGACTCAACAGGCTCAAGGCCAGATGACTTTACACCGTTCCCAACGACAGAGCCAAGCGACTTAACTGGCGGTGGTAATATCCACTATGGCGTTCTTTACGTAGATAAGGCCGTATCTGAAGGGTCTAATGATTACGAACCTTATCGACGTATTTGTGTGAAATCAAACAAACGTATGATTATTGGGGCTCATTCACCTTATGATCAAGCGACGCACGGAGAGCGGTATTTGGTTAAAGGGACTTATAAAGCATCATATCCAAAAGCTGGTGATTTCACTAAAATATCTCTAAAACTGAAAAAAGATAAAACTTCAGTTGCCGAATTCATATACTTGCAGAAGCTAGGTACTGCTAAATATGAATTCATTGGAGAGTCGAGGTTAGGGAAGGCAATCAATGGTCACGTGAAAGCATACTATAAAAACGTAATGCAGTATGATTATGAATTATGCGAAGTTACGCTAGGTGCCTATTATTAATAGTAAACATGCATAAATTGGATATGCTTGAGCCTGTAATTTAAATTGTGTATCTGCTTATAATTAAGCCAGTAATGGCTGAGGATAAGCAATATGGATAAGAAAGCTCTAGAAGCCTTCGCTCGCGAAGCAGCTAAGTCGATTAAGACTCCTTCTGATCTTGATGACTTTAGGAAAATGTTAACCAAGGTGACGGTTGAGACAGCCTTAAATGCTGAACTTAATGAGCACCTCGGTTACGAAAAAAACTCACCAACTAACGATAGTAACAGTCGAAATGGCTACTCATCTAAACGCCTAATTACAGACGATGGTGAGATCCAGTTAGAAGTCCCTCGTGACCGTGACGCGTCCTTTGAACCCAAGCTTGTTCGTAAACATCAAACCCGATTTCAATCGATGGACGACAAGATCTTAAGCCTATATGCCAAAGGAATGACCACCCGTGAAATCGTCGCAACATTCAAAGAAATGTACGATGCGGATATCTCCGCCAGTCTAATATCTAAAGTTACAGATGCTGTTTTAGAACAAGTGGTTGAGTGGCAATCTCGCCCGCTTGATACGGTCTATCCCATCGTTTATCTCGATTGCATCGTCGTGAAAGTACGCCAGAATAAACAGGTTATCAACAAAGCCATTTATCTCGCACTTGGCGTAAATATGGAAGGTCAGAAAGAACTTCTTGGGATGTGGATGTCCGAAACCGAAGGAGCGAAGTTCTGGCTTAGCGTGCTCACCGAACTTCAAAATCGAGGCGTGAATGATATCCTCATCGCGTGTGTAGATGGCCTGAAGGGCTTTCCTGATGCCATCAACGCTGTTTATCCAAAAACTCAAATTCAGCTCTGTATCGTACACATGGTGCGAAACTCAATGAAATACGTCCCATGGAAAGACTACAAGGCAATTACCGCTGACTTAAAAGAAATCTATCAAGCAACAACGGAAGATGAAGCCCTGTTGGCGTTAGAGCACTTTGGTGATAAATGGGATGAAAAGTACCCTCAAATCAGCCGCTCCTGGACGGCTCATTGGGATAATCTCAATACTCTATTTAGCTACCCTCAAGATATTCGTAAAGCTATCTACACGACAAATGCTATTGAATCTCTGAACAGTGTGATCAGAAAAGCGACCAAGAAACGTAAACTGTTCCCGACAGATGAATCCGCTAGCAAGGTGGTGTACTTAGCGATAATGGATGCTTCCAAGAGGTGGACAATGCCTATTCATAACTGGAAGCAAGCTCTAAACCGTTTTATGATTATGTTTGAAGACCGACTAACTGAATACTTGTAACTAAGAGCAGTTACACAGAATTATTTACAGGGTCCTTAACAGGCCACTCTGTTCAAGCTTCCATTAGCTAAACTCTATAATACACGCTAGATTAAATGTTCGTTAATAGCTTTTATAACTGCTTGAGTCCGGTCTTTAACATTCAATTTAGCGATGATTTGCGATACATGATTACGGATCGTGCCCTCTGAATTATTTAATGTCTCCGCAATGGCTTTATTCGACAGCCCTAAAGATAAACACTTTAATACTTCATATTCTTTGTCAGTCAGCTGCTCTGCCTTATCATAGTTTTGTGACAAAAGATATTGAGTCAAGGTAGGTTGTAAAACTTGCTGGCCGATATGGACTTTTTTAATAGCCTCTACTAAGCATTCTAATTCGGCATTTTTCAAAATATAGCCGCGGGCGCCTAAATTCATTGCTCGGACAAGTACATCACAATCTTCAAAAGTCGTGATTATTAGTACAGGTGTTTTATTCTTATACTTCTTCATCGCTTGCAGGACATCAATACCTGTCTTTTCAGGCATTCTCATATCAAGTAGTACAATATCAAATTGATACTGCTCTAATAATTCAATACACGCAGCCCCATTTTCAGCACAATGTGTGACAACGAGTTCACCGTCCAACTCAAGTAAATTTTTTAACCCAAGGCGAACTAAAGTTTGGTCCTCTGCCAATAAACACTCAATCATGGTTTATCTCACCCACTAAGTTATGCTCAACTTGCAAAGGAAAAGTGATTTTATTGATAAGTTGACTCGCTTTTATACTTTGCGTAAATTCACCATTAACTAGAGTCATTCTCTCTTCTAACCCCTTAAGACCATTACCTCTTTTTGGAATTGCTTGTTCACTTTGATTGTGTACTGCGGTAGCAACTACTAAGTAGCTCTTGTTTTCTTGCTGAGCACATACATTAATATCAAATGCGATTTCTGTTGCTTGAGTATGTTTTAGCGTATTACTGATCATTTCTTGGCAAAATCGAATAAGGCATAAACTGCTTTTTTGATCTAAAAAGGTCAATTGATCTGCTAAACTTAACTGGCATTTTAACTGCGGCGTAGCACAGAACACATGTTCTAAACTGGTTCTCAATAATGAAGTCTCTTGCCTTTGGTTTGAAACAATATCTCGTACTTGATCTAGCAACTCTTGGCTTAACTCATGACATAGAGTAAGTGTTTCTGCGGATTCTGACGTTGCTTTACGCTTGGCGAAGTCTAAGTTAATACTGAGCGCCGTTAATTTATGCCCCAAAGTATCATGTAATTCTCTAGATAAATTAAGCCTCTCTTGTTCAGCGCTCATCGCACGCATAACGCTCTGAGTTGCCTTTAACTCTTTAAAGTTTTGTCTTGACTGGTAATGTACATTTAAACTTTCTACGATCCGCCTACTCACAAACCAATTCATTAAACAGAAGAAACCCCACACGACGAGCGTGATCCAAGGGATATTTCCTTCCCAACGTTCAAAATTCAAAGCACAATAAATACTTAGAATTGCGCCAACAAATACAATCATTCGAACCGGATGAAAATGTGAACAAAAGATAGCCGTAAACATTATTAAATGAATAAATACTAGTGTGGTAGAGGTTAAAGTCATTAATAATACAATAAGAGAGAAGTACACGACTGAGACTGTATTAACGTGTTCATTCGGCCGCTTTATGGCATACCAAAGCAATGCCAGTATCATTAAGTTCAACGGAACTTGTAAGAGAAGATCACTGCTGGAGTTGGCGTAATACAGTGAAGCAATTGATACGCCAAGCCATGATGCTAGCGTTGAAAACGTCCAGTCTGTTGTGTGTCGTATCGCCTGTTCCATGATTATACTCCCCTTATTCTATTGTTATCGAAAGCTGGACCATTATGACAAAGAAAATATCGTTAAAACAGTGATATATGTCATAGTTCAAGACATGACCTATGGCACTGCTACCCGCCTAATAAAACGGTTAACTTAGTTGTGTATCTGCACCAACATAACTAAAAATAGGGAAAATCATGGAAAGTCATGAACGTTTACACTATATGGATAACATCCGTGCTATTGCATTACTACTGGGGATTGTTTATCACGCTGCTTTAGCATACAGCCCGTTTATGGCCAACATATGGTTTACAGCTGATACTCAAAACAGTGCTATTTTTGATGCTGTTGTTCACTGGCTTCACTTATTTCGTATGCCTGTATTCTTTATCGTCGCTGGTTTCTTTGCAGGTTATTTAATTGATAAAAAAAGCGTTAAGGGGTTTTTATTACATCGCTTTAAAAGGCTCGCGTTGCCCTTTATGATATTTTTCCCCATATTAGCCGGCTTATTTTTACACGCCATAAAATGGGGGTCACAATTCCCAGAGTCTCTACCTCCTATTTTTGAGTTATTTGAGCAAGCTCGAAATACACCACCAAGCACAATGCACTTGTGGTTTATATGGAACTTATTAGGTTTTAGTCTCTTATTTTCTGTTGCTATGGTTTTTCAACAAAGCTTATTACGGGTGCTCAAAATACTGTCAAATCAATGGGCTTTATTGTGCCTGTTACCGTGTCTGATTTTACCGGCCTTATATTCTCAATTTATACCTTTTCCAGCCCCTGATAAATTCAATATAGAGTTTTGGTCATATGGATTTTACGGTGTATTTTTTTTAGTCGGATGTGGCTTTTATTTCAATAAAACAGCGGTCAAAAATTTAACACCACACACACCTTACCTTCTCATTGTCGCTCTCCTAAGTTATACCTGCTATGCGTTTCTTTTTCCACAGCCGCCCACAATAGAGCAACTTCTGAACCTAACTCAAACACAGCATAAACCAACTTTTGACCAGCATCACATACTCTTGGTAATAGTTCAGAGTATCTCGATAGTTTACTGGTCATTATTAGCGATCGTTTTAGCACACAAGTTTCTGCAACGTAAAAATACCCTGACACGTTATGTGTCAGATGCCTCATACTGGGTCTATTTAGTTCATGTGCCTATCTTAATTTATATACAAATGCCTTTGTTGGCATTTGATATTCCAATTTTCTTAAAGTTTTTAATCTCTGTAGTGATTACGTTGGCAATGAGCTTTGTCAGTTATCATATGCTGATACGCTATAGTTTCATGGGTAAGCTACTTAATGGTAAAAAGCATCATAGGGGAAAGTAAATTCGAGTTTAGATTGCTTACAAAGTACAGTAGTTATCGTATAAAAATGCTTGATATGAAGAGCCCCTTCAAATATTTCGAATACAAGTTAACTACTGACAAACATTATTCCTGCCTCGTTTCTTAGCGCGATAAAGTGCAAGATCTGCGCATTTAAGTACCTGCTCAAACTGCTGTTTAGGCGACTTTTCCGCCACGCCAATTGACACTGTTACATGAACAGTCTTCATACTTTGTGAGCGAGCTGCCTTCCTTGCCTGCTTACCGCTGCGTGAAGTATCTCTGATCACCATATCATACTTGGCAATTTCTTCTCGTAAGGTATCTAAATAATCGTAAGCATGATCAACCCCTTTACGCGCGAAGACCACAGTGAACTCTTCTCCCCCATAGCGAAACACTCGGCCACCGCCCTTTATTTTCGCAAGCTTTGAAGCCACCAATTTTAACACCTGATCGCCAATATCATGACCATACGTATCGTTAAACTTTTTAAAGTGGTCAATATCAATCATGGCGACGGTATAACGACGCCCTAGCGATAAAGCAAGCTGATGCAGCGCTCTACGTGTTGGTAAATTCGTTAGCTCATCACGGTACGCTAAAAAGTATGAATCAATGCAAACCACTAACAAGTAAAGGGAAGCCAATATGACAATGACAACGTCAAACGCAAGCTCGTATAACTCAAACGCAGTGGCGCTCCATAGCAAAGAACTAATCAATAAAATGGTTTTTGTTAAATCAGAACTTTTTAAGCTCAATAACAACAAAATGAGGTTACAAAATCCCAGCGGTAGCAATACTGGCATAAGCGCTTCTGTTTGATCAGATATAACATTAACAAACAACTGCGCAAGCAGGTGATCATGATATAACAACCAATACCAAGACAATACACCGCATAAAGCAAAATAAAAAAGGTGAGTAATAAGGTGAAATGAGAGTAAAGCTCGATCTTTTATCAAGCTCAACACAACAAAGATCAAAGAAAGAGTAATGACCAGCCATGAGTGATGGTCATCAACCCACACCTGCCAAAACCCGTCGTACCTTTCATTGAGCACCAAAACCAGCCAGAGTCCACACAATAGGCTAATTCGAGTACGATTAAATTGTGCTGAAAACAACAAAACACAGACTAATACAGGTAAAACTGCTTTGTGAATTGAATCTGATACCTCACTGGTGAACATATGAAAATGTGTTGCTAGAACAAATAAACTAACTACACCTGCAATACTTACCAATATTGGCTTCAACCCTACAAAGCTAAACAATAGTTCCCCTAAATACACACAGCTTAATCAAACACGATATTGTAAAGCCCCACACGATCGATTACTAGCATTGCAAGAATTGGGCTTTGTTTTACCCCTTTGTTCACTGCGACCGAACTCAAACTGAAATACAGTAAATGTGCTAACAAAGTGACTTACGCAGCACTAACATGAGTAATTGAGTCCATTTTCTGACCAGCTTCATAACCTAAAAAGGGAAGTCATGCATTAAAACTCTCCTGATACATAAATATCTGAGGTTAGGGCAATACATTGGAGGAAGCAGTACTAAATCTACCAACAAATTTAACTTAGTCCGCTATTAACTCATCATATCGCATGCGAACATTATCAAACGAATACCTAACTTCAAAAGAACAAACGCTATTAACCTTTATTATGTTAATATTCAAGCGTCTAAAAATAAGAAGTAAATTTATATGGCTAATTTCTCTACACATCTTAAAGCTTCCGTTGTCACCAGCGCAGCCTTATCCACTATAATTTTAGCCGTTAACCTCGTTCCTATACTGCAAGTGTGTGGCCTTTTTATCATTGGGTCGTTAGCAGGTTTAGTGCCCGATCTGGACTCGGACCGTTCTAAATCTTTAAATACGCTTTTTTCAATATTTACCCTTGCGGTCAGTGCCATTGTTGTACTCTCTTTTGACTTTGATTCACTCACAGAGATTTGGGCAATTCTATTGTTAATATATGGATTTATACACTTTCTCATAAAGCCCATTTTTGAACATTTCACGGTCCATAGGGGCTCATTTCATTCAATTTCCGCAGTTGTATTGGTGGTATTAACGACGTTAAACTTAACAATATGGCTGGACTTTTCAATTACTTTAGCCGTCTTATCTGCAATATATGTATTAGTCGGGTGTCTTACACACCTTATCCTCGACGAATGTTACAGCGTCGATATTAATAACAGAGAAATAAAAGCATCGTTTGGCAGCGCCCTAAAGCTATTCGACACACGATATATTATCGCCACATTATTTCAGTTTACCTTTATAGGTTTAAACATCTATTGGATGTCCAATGGTTATGATGAAATATCAAACACATTATTGCATATAAAAAACACATTGATACAAATGCAATTTTTACCTAACTTAACAAAATATCAATTCTAAGTTGTACAAATAAGCTCTATCGTAAGTAGTAATCAACAGAGATATTACTTTTCAAAACACCAATAACAATATCGTAATGGATGCGGAAATAATCTATGACGAAGTACCCAAAAAAGCGCTTCCAATGACCTCTGGTGAAAAAGTAGACCTACCTAGTAACGCGAATGATGATAATTCTACTGATAGTGGAAGTAAAAATCAGCCCGCTGCCCCTGTAGTAGAGTAGCCGGAGCCAACAGATGCGAATCAAACGAGTAGCAGCAGAAGTTTTGGCCTCGGTTTATTCATTTTATGCTTGTTTTGGTACTGCAGAAAAGCATCGAGTGTATGTAGACGTACAGTAAAAGCTTAAACATCCTAGAATAATTCTACTCGCTCAAAGGTAGAAATCGTTGTCATAGAGCCAAAATGAACGAGTAAAAGTTGCGTAATTCCAAAATTGATATAGCTTCTCACCATCACAGTGCTCATAGCTAATGAGCGAGCTCACCCAATTAATAGGGCGTATACAAAAATGATACAGCTCGAAAAACAATATATATTTATTTTTTTAAAAAGAGTTTTGCGCTCTTTTTACCCCATATTAAATAAAGCAAAGTATTGATTAAAAACATAAAGTGAGTCAAAAAACCGTCGTAAATTAATACTCAGAAAAATCGGAACCAGAAGCAGAAACGTTATAACATACCGGTTTCATTGACTTTTCTCATATTTGTATAAATATAAAGTGACACTTTATAAGCAAATAAGGAAAACCTAATGAAAAAAGCTTTATTACTTTCAACGTTATTTTTAGCTGGCGCAGTGATCGCCGCAGAGCATAAGGAACATGATGACCACACGCATGAACACAATGCAAAATGTGGCCATGCTTCAGAGTGGCACAAAGATCATTTTGATTATAACCACGATAACCATGATCATCACATGCATGCAGGCAATACTCATGAAGCATTAGTTAGTGTGCATAATAAGCACAAACATGCGCATAGTTTAGAGTGTGATCATAAGCAGCGTGTAGAAAATGGCCGTGTTGAATATAATCACGATGGACATTGGCATCACCAACATGGGAAGCACTTCCACGAGTCTCACGGGGAATAGAAAAATCGACTTATACCAATCTGCTTAAGTATGTGATCTAATATATGTACACGGATTAAAGCATGCTCACTTATATGGATTTAGATACATCTAGAAAGCTTTTAGCACTATCTCGAAGAGAATCAAATGCCAGAAAGCGTATTCGATTACTCGCAGTATCCTTATTTTTAGAAGGTGAAAACCGAACCAATATTGCCAAACGTTTAAATACTGCGAGAAGCAGTGTTAATAAGTGGGTATCAAACTACTTAAGTAAAGGCTTAGAAGGACTTGATAGTAAGCCGATAAAAGGACGCCCTGCTAAATTAACACCAAGCCAACTCGAACTCCTTTCAGCTCATATAATTCAGTCAGCCAATTCTTCAGATGGAGGGCGGCTTACAGGCGAAGACATTGGGAACTATATATTTATCCAATTTTCAGTTCGCTACCACTCAGACCATATATACAAACTCCTCAAGAAGCTTGGATTTAGCTGGATAACGAGCCGTTCAAGACACCCCAAACAATCACGAGAATGCCAGGAAACTTTTAAAAAACTTCCTACTGGAAACGATCCTTCACACCCTAGGACACCTACCTCTTGAGCGAATTGATGTTTGGTTTCAAGATGAAGCTCGTTTCGGTCAACAAAACCAAACAACACGTTTATGGGCTGCGACAGGTTCAAGACTTCGTGCAGTAAAGCAGCAACAATTTGAGTATGGTTATCTATTTGGTGCTGCCTGCCCTGAAAATGGCAAGACAGAAGCATTAATAACACCTTGCGTAAATAAAGAAGCGATGACACTACATATGGAACAAATATCGAAAGCTACCGAACTCGGAAGGCATGCAGTTGTTATTATGGATGGTGCTGGTTGGCATACATTTGATACCGTTCAGCCTTTTAATAATGTCACGCTAATCAAATTACCACCATATTCACCTGAATTAAATCCAATAGAACAAGTTTGGAGTTGGCTCCGTCAGCACTGTTTATCCAATCGTACATTTAAGGGTTATGAAGATATTGTTGAGCAAGTTTCAAAAGCATGGAATAAATTCATTTCAGTTCCTGAGAGAGTTAGAAAGATGTGCTCAAGAGATTGGATTAAATTGACTTAATCTTTATGCAGATTGGTATTACTTCTGAACTGCTTTCATATATGTAGGTAACCCTTGAGATAGAAACTCCGTGGCCCTGAACTGGTTTCAGGGTCTTTGGTCTTTATCATGTTAATTAGGTAAGCAATACTGAAAGCCTACTAATAACAAAGATGGCAAGCATGACAACTCTGGATCCTGACCTGCGTCAGGAAGGCTGGGACGTGAGCTTGTCTCTCTCTTGGTCTGTGCGACAATCAAGTGAGTTTGTCTCCCTGAACTCGTTTCAGGGTCTTTGGTCTTTATCATCCCAATTATATAAGCAATACTGAAAAAGCCACGGTGCCTAATAATAACAAAGATGATAAGCATGACAGCTCTGGTTCCTGACCTTCGTCAAGAAGACAATGGTGTGAATGTGAGGGAAATCAAAACACCGCCTCTAAATACAAAACTCCGTCTCCCTGAACTGGTTTCAGGGTCCATAGGGTTTTCACTGCACTTTCCTAAACCCCAAATGCA
>NZ_AHBZ03000023.1 GCF_000238375.3 Pseudoalteromonas citrea | reverse complement strand
TGGGGTCGCATTATAGGGAGATGCAGAAAAAGCGCAAGCGTTTATTTGAAGAAAAGTGATAAAAATAACGTGTTCGAGCAAAATTACATCGAAAGCTTCATTTTTGCTACTTTTATGCACGATATACGCTGTTTAAATCACCGGTGGCCTAACAACGCAGTTAGTTTTACACTAACCCCATTAGAATACTCTCTCAAACTGGGGCATTAAAATGCTAAGAAGCTATAAAGGGATCACACCCACTCTTCATGAATCTACTTATATAGATGAGTCAGCAGTACTCGTTGGTAACATCACGATTGGTAAAGACAGCAGTGTTTGGCCTCTTGTTGCCGCAAGGGGTGATGTTAACTATATAAAGATAGGTGAAAGAACTAACGTACAAGATGGTTCGGTATTACATTTAACCCGCGCAACAACCAATAACCCAAGTGGCTACCCGTTAATCATTGGTGATGACGTCACCGTTGGTCATAAAGTTATGTTACACGGATGCACATTAGGAAATAGAATTCTGGTGGGGATGGGTGCAATTGTTATGGATAATGTCACCGTAGAAGATGACGTGATCATTGGTGGAGGTTCATTAGTGCCACCAAACAAAACCCTAGAAGCAGGCTTTCTCTATGTTGGTAGCCCTGTAAAGCAAGCTCGACCGTTGAACCCTGAGGAACTTGCCTTTTTAAACGTATCAGCACAAAACTATGTACAACTTAAAAATGAATACTTACAAGAAAGCTAATTTAATACTGCCATCGAGTTGATACGCTTCATCCTCGATTAGTTGCTCAGCTTGAATTTCATAGTCAAATTGATGCTGAGCAAAATGGGCCAATGCCTTACTTTGCTCATTTATAGGTGTAGTAATAATGCAAGGTACTATCATACCGGAGACCATCGCATTAAACGTTAGCGTACATGACACCACATCAAACTCTATTTGATCATTAAACAAAACACCTTGATTCATTATTAACTCGCTTCTCTCATCACTTGGTACACTATTTCTGTATCTGGCAGTGTATCTCGCCATAACAGGTAGGCCTCAGCCGCTTGCCCGACCAACATCCCTAGACCATCAACTAACTTACACTGCGCATTATATTGCGATACCCACTTTAAAAAGCTCGTAGTCTCATCAGCATAAAACATATCGTACGCAAATTGACACTGCGCAATCAGGTGAGCATCGATGTTTGGCACTTGCCCTGACACACTCAACGATGTGCTGTTAATCACGATGTCAAAGCGCTCATTCGGAATGTCATCAAGTGCATAACTACTAACGGCGCCATAAGAGTGAAACTCTTTGGCTAAAATAGAGGCTTTCTCAACAGAGCGATTGGCAATTACTATTTCCTTTACACCCGCGCAAAGTAAAGGGTAAATACAGCCTCGTGCCGCGCCACCCGCACCCAACAATAATAACCGAGCGCCATTAAGCTGTGCGCCTTGGTCAATTAAGTCTTTAACTAACCCAGCGCCATCGGTATTGTCGCCCAACAATCGGCCATCCTCTAAGCGTTTGAACGTATTTACAGCGCCGGCTAATTTCGCCCGCTGTGTGAGCGTATCAGCTAACGCATAAGCCTGCTCTTTAAAGGGCAAGGTTATATTAGCGCCACACCCTCCGCTAGAAAAAAATGCTTCAACACTTGATTGAAAGCCGTCTAATGGTGCTAAAATCGCTTCATAACTCAGCGTATCACCACATTGCTTTGCAAATTGCTGATGAATAGCCGGTGATTTCGAATGTTTTATGGGGTGCCCAAACACCGCGTATTTATCCATTTATTTTTAGCCTAGAAGTTAGCAACAATCATGAAGCAGTTAATTAAACGCATCTTTGATAAAGATGCAAGTAAAGTTGCAGCGCAAACCGCTCCAACACCAGAGAAAACCCCTTATGAAATCATTGGTGGTGAACAAGGCGCACGCGCTTTAGCCAATCGTTTTTACGACATAATGGCATCAGACCCTTACGCCAAATCGCTTTATGATATGCACCCGCAACCCTTAGATAGGATCAGGCTGGTATTTTTTGAGTTTCTTTCTGGTTGGTTAGGCGGGCCAGATTTGTTTGCTGAGAAATATGGTCACCCAAGATTACGTCAAAGGCATATGCCCTTCCCTATTGATACGGCACTCAAAGATCAATGGATGTACTGCATGAATAAAAGTTTAGATATGGAAATAGATAACCCTCTATTACGTGAAGGGTTGCGTAACTCGCTTGATCAACTAGCAAGCCATATGATCAATCAACACTAAACATATTATTAATCTGTAAATTAGCGCAATGCTTATTGCGCTAAGTCAAATTTAGTTCGGATAAAAACACGCATAATACCCCTCTGTTTCGATCGAATGAGCGGTGCGTGTGAAATCTATTCAACATAAAATTTATGCTTTACTAGCAATTACCGGCCTTTTGGTCCTAATCGCAAGTATATTAAGTAATAGCCACCAGCAACAAACCCTTGCTCAAGATACTGTTGAAAGCAATATTCGTTTATTAGCAGATAATTATTTCGACTCCATAAATACCATGATGCTTACAGGCACCATGGCAAATCGAGAGATACTCAGTAACAAATTGCGCGATCACCCCAATATTGAAGATGCCCATATTATCCGCTCTACACAGGTCAATAAACTGTATGGACCGGGAAATACAAATCAGTCTCCAGCGAATGATGCTGAAATTGCTGCGCTAAAGGGCGTTGAAACATTAGTTATCGAGCAACGAAACGATGACCGGATCATGACTTATTTGAAACCGATGGTCGCAAGTAGTGATTACAAAGGCACAAATTGCCTTGGCTGCCATCAGGCCAAGGAGGGCGATGTGCTAGGCGTGGTCCGTATCAGTTACTCCTTAACAGAAATAGACAGCACGGTTCATCAAAACACCCTGCTCAGTACCGGTTTGCTCTCAAGTATTTTCTTGTTTACCTTTATCATTCTGGGTGGTTTATTTAGAAAGCTCTTCATTGTTAGATTAAAAAATCTTGGTAAAACCATGCGCCTAGCAACCCAACATAAAGATTTAAGCCTGCGTATTAACGATACGGTAGATGATGAATTGGGCCGCTTAGCCAACAACTTTAATAAAATGATGGCGTCGTTTACTGACAATATTGCACAAGTTTCACACTCGGCTAAAATCCTCATCCAATCGGCTGAAACTATTTATACCTCCGCCGATACCACCGAGCGCGCTATCTTGGAGCAAAAACAAGGTACTGATTCAGTGGCAGCTGCCATTAATGAACTCGAAAGTTCATCGAGTGAAGTAAAAAATACCACACACTTTGCCTCAGAAAAATCAGAGAGCAGTAATCACCTTGCAGAACAAAGCATGGCAATCGCCAACCATACAGAACACAGTATTAATCAACTTGCGATGGATGTGCGCCAAGCGAGTGAACAAGTAAGTCAGTTACAGTCACAAACACTGGAGGTTGGTAAAGTGTTAGAAGTGATCAGCAGTATTGCTGAGCAAACCAACCTGCTTGCGCTCAATGCTGCGATTGAAGCTGCACGAGCTGGTGAAGCAGGCCGCGGATTTGCCGTAGTGGCCGATGAGGTCAGAACCCTTGCGACTCGTACTCATGACTCGACTGATGAAATAAAACGCACCATCGAAAAATTACAAAGTGAAGCCACACAGACTGTACAAGCAATGAATGCATCCTGTGAGGAAGCTGACGAACGTGCACAACAAGTGAAACAGGTTGCGCAGGCGCTTAAAGATATCTCTGCACAGATGCATGAAATTAATGATTTAAACGTACAAATTGCAGATGCTACAGAGCAGCAAAACTTAGCCGCTGAAGAGATAAACCAAAGTGTAGTGGCTATTCGCGATAATGCTGAACAGTCATTGGTTGATGCGCATGCCAGTAAAAATGTCAGTGAAGAGCTGCTAAATCTCGCTCGTTCATTGGATGAGCAAGTTCGAAGTTTCAAGCTCGATTAACTCAGTTCTGATCTATGTTAAGCAAAAAGGCACCATCACTGGTGCCTTTTTTATCTCTTGGTATAATTGAGTTTAGTTTTGCTGACCCAACCAATCTTGGGGTTTTAGGTAGTGATCGTACAACGCAAACTCAGCACTGCCTGGTTCCGGCGTAAAGTTATACTCCCAGCGCGCTAACGGTGGCATAGACATTAAAATAGATTCTGTACGGCCCCCGGTTTGCAAACCGAATAAAGTACCTCTATCCCAGACTAAGTTAAACTCAACATAACGACCACGACGATACAACTGGAATTGGCGTTCATGATCGCCATACGGTGTCTCTTTACGACGTTCAATCAATGGCACATACGCATCTAAAAAACCATTCCCGACAGCCTGCATAAAGGCAAAGCTTTTATCGAAGCCCCATTTATTTAAATCATCAAAAAATAGGCCACCTACACCACGAGTTTCTTGGCGGTGCTTTAAATAAAAATAATCATCACACCATTTTTTATAATCATCATAAATCGTGTCACCAAACGGTTGGCATAAATCTTTTGCAACTTGATGCCAATGCTCCACGTCCTCCAGCACCGGGTAAAATGGCGTTAAGTCAAATCCTCCACCAAACCACCAAATCGGTGCTTCGCCTTCCTTTTCAGCGATAAAAAATCGTACGTTGGCATGACTGGTCGGTATATGTGGATTTTTTGGGTGAATAACCAAAGACACCCCACATGCATGAAAGCTTCTACCAGCCAATTCAGGCCTGTGCGCAGTGGCAGATGCTGGCATTGATTTACCAAACACATGAGAGTAATTGACCCCACCTTGTTCTATTACCGCACCATCACGAATGACCCGTGTTCTTCCGCCACCGCCTTCTTCACGTTGCCACTGATCTTCCACAAATGTAGCTTGTCCATCCGCTTGCTCTAAGCCTGCACAAATGTGGTCTTGTAATGACAATAAAAAAGCCTTTACCGTCTCTAAATTAACATTGGCCATAAACTATTGGTTCCCTCTCAATACCGCACCGGTCAGTGCATGCTTTATTTGACTCGGTGCACTTGCTCCACCTAACGGTGCATCAACATAAAAACCGACTTGCGTCATAAAGACCCGTTTTGCTTCGTCTAAACTTGCCACAGGTTCTTGGCCTGATAAGTTTGCACTGGTTGACACCAACGGCTTACCAAATTGCTGACATAGCGCTTTTACGGTTGGATGAGCCGTCACTCGTACCGCAATCGTACTGTGTGCTCCGGTTAACCATTTAGGCGTGCTCGGTTTTGCTGGTAATACCCACGTCACACCACCAGGCCAAGAAGAGAATATATCTGCGCGTTTATCCATAGGAATTTGCGTATCATCAACGTAAGGCAGGCATTGGCTGTAATTATCAGCTATTAAGATAAGCCCCTTAGCAACATCTCTTTGCTTAATGGCTAATAATGCTTCAACAGCGTGCTGATTATCGGGGTCACAACCTAGACCAAATACGGCTTCAGTTGGATAACATATCACTTGGCCTTGCTGTAGAGCATGAACTGCACTGGCAGGCTCAGTTGATGTGGCATTTTCAGGTGTATTACTCACTGCGGTTTCTCTATTTTGTGCTGGCAGGATTTTTGTGGACATTGTAACACAGCTTTTCCTGCCCTTTGCTTTTCTAACATCACGCCCCAACCGCACTCTGGACAAGTATGTGCAACCGGCTGCTGATTCAAACTATATTTACATTTCGGGTAGCAGTCGCAAGAATAAAAGAACTTACCAAATTTGTTTTTACGTTTCGCTAATTGGCCTTTTTTACACTTAGGACAGCCAACTTCTGCGGGTTGCTCTTCTTGTTCTTCATGCACAATATAGTCACATTGCGGATATCCTGTACATCCGATAAACATGCCATAACGACCGTTACGGATCACTAAAGGGTTTCCACACTTGGGGCAAGGCGACTCATCTAGAACCTTGATATCATGATTGTCGTGTTGAACTAGCGGTGTAATGTGTTCACAAGCAGGATAACTTATGCAGCCTAAGAAAGGGCCATTCTTACTATGCTTCATGACTAATTCAGAACCACACTCAGGGCACGCTTCATGTTCTTTACTTAATGCATGCTGTGAGGCATTGAATAATGAAGAGTCAATTTTGGTCATAGTATCTACCGAGGCTGCACATATTTGCGCCTAATATAACTCCATGACATTTTAGGTCAAGAAGTTATATCCATTAAGCACCCTAAGCCCATCGAGATTAATGCAAATACTCCGTCGGCTCATCAAAAATGAGGTCCTCCATTTGCGCATAAGCGTGTTCTTTACCTGGTACATTAAACAGCACCATTAGAATCACCCATTTTAAATCATCCAGCCCAATGTATGCTTTCTCAAGCGCAAACAACCTATCAATGATCATTTCTCGTGTCACACTGTCAATCACACCGACCTGCTCTACAAACATAATGAACCCTCGACACTCGATGTCTAACATTTGACATTCTTTTTCAGTGTAAATACGAATAGCTTGATCTGCAGTAGCATTCAAATATGGGATTTCATCACTATGTTGTAAATCAGCCAGTTGCTCTAACCAATCCAGTGCTTTGTATATTTCGTCTTGATTAAACCCTGCCCGTAACAACTCGTCAGTTAACTCGTTTTGTTCAACAAAAATATCCGCTTCGCTGTGGATATAGTTTTCAAATAAGTACATTAAAATATCAAACATAACTAGCCCCTCGCTAATTTGATATAGCCGTTCAATACACGCTCTACTTTATCTTCAAGTTCTAAGTCCAGTAATCGCGCGACGACTTGTTCAACTGGCCATTGTGTTCTTTGCGTCAAGGTATCTACGCTGGTTACCTCGAAGCCAAGGTTTTTCAGTATCGGACACGTCTCTTTTGGTACCTCTTTTTCTATTACACTCTCTATACTATATAGACTGTTTTCAGACAAAAAGCTCACTTCTTCAAGAATATCACTCACATGTTCTGTAAGCTTCGCTCCTTGTTTCAACAAGAAATGACAGCCTTGTGATAGTGGGTTTTTTATCGAACCTGGGATAGCAAATACCTCTCTATCTTGCTCTAGCGCATACCGCGCGGTGATCAACGATCCGCTTTTAATCTCAGCTTCGACCAGTAGCACCCCTAATGCCAATCCAGATATAATCCGGTTTCTACGCGGAAAATTATTCGCGTTAGCCAGTGTTCCTGGTAAAAACTCACTTACAATCAAGCCTCGTTCAACTATTTGCTGGTACAGTAAATGGTGACGCTTTGGGTAAATGACATCAGCCCCGGTACCCAGGACCGCAATGGTCTCTCCTGAATTAGCCAGTACTCCTTTGTGTGCAGCACCATCAATACCGCGTGCTAATCCCGATGTCACAACCAAACCCGATTGTGTTAATTGATAAGCAAATTCAGAGGCTATTTCTAATCCAGTGGGTGTTGCGCTGCGGCTACCGACAATCGCAATTTGAGGGCGTCTCAGTAACTCTATATTCCCTTTGCAAAACAATAAAAGCGGGGCTGTAGATATCTGTTTTAATGACAAAGGATAGCGATTATCGAAATATGACACGATAGTGAGCGATAAGTCAGTACAGCGTTGAAGAACATCATCAATATAATGCCAATCAACCTGAGTGAGCTGCTCAATAATAGAATCATTTAGGCCTAATACTTTTAGCTCTTTGGCCGTTGCATCAAACAACGTATTCAAATCGACTTGTTCCATTAAAACTTTAATGCTGGCCAAGCCTAAGCCTTTACATAGATAAAGCGCCAAACAGCGCTTTAATGATAGTTGCGACATGCTCCCTCCTTAGAGCATTCGAGTTTAATCTGCGCTAACAGTATCTCCCACTCGAATCGGTCGTATTGATTTCATCACCATGGCGTAACTAATGTTGTCATATACCTTAAAGACCATCAGTTCACCTGCCTTCTCCTTGGGCATAGTCCAAACGACGCTATTCTCTGTGTTATCTTTACCAAAAAGCTCTCTTACATCCTTCATAAACTTTTCTAAACTATTGGCATCTTCCACATAACGAGGACCATAATCACCTTCGATAACTGTAGGTGATTGCTTCATAATATCAAGGATATACCCTTCTTTTAACTGTGATTTACTCCCTAAATTAAGAACAACTACCGCCGTTGTGCCAAACTCTCTTAATTTATTGGTACTCGCAATAATAGTACCTTCACTGATTTTTTCTGGCCGCTCCATATTGAATTGCACTGTATAACTTTGACCTTGGGAGATAGGCAAAAGTACATCACCGGACTTTATTTCTTGCTTGATCATCTCAACTTCAACAGAGGATGGGGTACCCTGGTCAAGATTTCCTGCACGAGTAACTCGACCCGCACCCACCAGTCGCGTTTCATAAGCCAGTGTTTCACCAGTCGCGGGGTCTATATACGGCTCTCCTTGTCGATAAATTCCATAGCTTGCAGCCTGAGTTAAATTACCTTTTATATATAGAGTATGTCCTAATGTCGTCATTTTTACATTGTGACTTGCGCCCAGTACCATCGGGCTTTGTTGCAAAGCATCTTTGTCGAGTGCTTGCTCATATTCTAAAAAAGGCGCAATCATTGCTAACGGCAGTGTTGGGATTGCTGTATTTTTTTGTACTACAACACGCCCACTAGGTGATAACTTTTTAATGCCTTTATCAAGCACTAATATAGGCCGACCTTGTTGATCATACTTCAACACCAGAACATCCCCCGGATAAATTTTATCTGGGTTGCTCACTTGAGGATTCCACTGCCATAACTGACGCCATTCCCAAGGTGTTTTTAAATATAGGTTAGAAATATCCCATAATGTGTCACCTTTTTTTACCGTGTACTGTGCAGGTGCATTATTTTTCAAATCTAACGACTCTGCCAAAACAGAGAAAGAGGCACTCATGGCCAGTAGTAGCGCAGCAATTGGGTATTTCATTACGGCTTCCTTGAGTTATTTTTAGATATTATCAACCAAAACCTGTTAAAGGGGAACGTGAATGGCTAAAATAAGAACATACAATATCGCATTTTTTGCTCAACTGTAAAAGGTAACCATGGCAAAGTTAGAAGTACTTAGATTTCCAGATGAACGCTTGCGCACTGTGGCGCAACCAGTCACCGATGTAAATGATGAAATTCGTCAGATAATAAACGACATGAAAGAAACCATGTATGACGAAAATGGCATTGGCTTAGCCGCCACGCAAGTTAATATTCATCAACGTATTGTTGTGATTGACGTCTCTGAAGAGCGCAACGAAGCAATGGTATTGATCAATCCTGAAATCATTGAAAAAGAAGGCTCTACAGTTAGTGAAGAAGGCTGTTTATCGGTCCCCTACTCTTATGCAAAAGTCGATCGTGCCGAAAGCGTTAAAGTAAAAGCGCTAGATGAAAATGGCAAGGAGTTTCAGTATGAAGCTGACGGGCTATTGGCGATTTGTACACAGCATGAACTCGACCATTTGCTTGGCAAACTCTTCATCGATTATTTGTCGCCACTAAAGCGCCAGCGTATTCGTAAAAAGCTAGAAAAAGAAGCCAAGCTTGCTTCTCGCGCTTAATTCATATTAATCATTTTTGCATTGGATAATTCAGTGACCTCACCACTACGCATCGTTTTTGCCGGTACGCCCGATTTTGCTGCGCGCCACTTAAGTGCCCTTATTAACTCTCAACATGATGTTGTGGGTGTTTATAGCATGCCTGACCGCCCAGCTGGCCGCGGAAAAAAATTAAAAGCCAGTGAAGTAAAAACATTGGCACTTGAACATGATTTACCCGTTTTTCAACCAGACACATTTAAGTCTGATGAGGCTCAAGCGGAATTGGCCTCATTAAATGCCGATGTGATGATTGTTGTCGCATATGGTTTATTACTGCCTAAAGCTGTATTAGATACACCTAAGCTTGGTTGCTTAAATGTACATGGTTCAATTTTACCGCGCTGGCGCGGTGCTGCACCGATTCAACGTGCTTTATGGGCAGGCGATGCTGAAACTGGCGTGACAATTATGCAAATGGATGAAGGGTTAGACACCGGCGATATGCTGCATATTGCAACTTGCCCAATCACCGCACAAGATACCAGTGCGAGCCTTTATGATAAATTAGCTGAGTTAGGCCCCTCGGCTTTATTAGACACTCTTGATTTATTGGTGACAAATACTGCTCAGCCTGAAAAGCAAAATGATGATTTAGCTAACTATGCTAAAAAGCTTAGTAAAGAAGAAGCTGATATTGATTGGACTATGCCCGCCACACAAATTGAACGAAATATTCGTGCGTTTAATCCGTGGCCCGTCTGCTTTACTTCTATGCAAGCGCAAACCGTCAAAATTTGGCAAGCAACCGTCATAGATGAACAAGGTGAAGCAGGAACAGTACTGCGTAGCGATAAGCATGGCGTTGTTATCGCATGTGGCGAACACGCGTTAGCTATCACTCAGTTGCAACCACAAGGTAAAAAACCGATGTCAGCGCAAGATTTTCTAAATGGTCGTGCTGAGTGGGTTACCGCCGGTACTAAGGTAGGTCAATAATGGCGAACGTACGCGCACTAGCGGCAGAAGTACTTTACCAAGTTGTTGATAAAGGCCAATCACTTAATACTCAATTACCTTTAGCGGCAAACAAAGTACATGGCAAAGACAAAGCACTGTTACAGCAGATCTGTTACGGTGTATTGCGCTACTTACCTACGCTCGAGCACTACTGCCAGCAACTTTTAGAACAACCTCTAAAAGGGAAAAGACGTGTTTATCAATTTGTTCTATATGTGGGTATGTATCAATTACAATATATGCGGGTGCCAGAGCATGCCGCAGTAGCAGAGACGGTTGCTGCTGTAGAATCAATGCGAGCACCAGGCTTAAAAGGGTTGATCAATGCAATTCTACGTACCTTTCAGCGTCAGCAGGAAGAGTTAGAAGCCAGTGCCAATTTAATTCCAGTATGCCAATTTAATCACCCTGGGTGGTTTATTAAAAAACTCCAAGCTGCGTACCCAGATACATGGCAAGATATTTTACATGAGAACCAACAGCAAGCGCCAATGTGGCTGCGTGTCAATCAGCATCATTATACCACCGCTGAATATAGTGAAATGCTTGATGAAGATGGCATAGAGCACAGTGTAGAGTCTGCTTACCCTGATGGTATTTTACTTGATAAGCCTTGTGATGTGTTCACCTTACCTGGATTCAGAGAAGGCGCTTGTTCGGTACAAGACGCTGCCGCACAAATGGCCGCAAGACTTCTAGAGCCACAAGCAGATGAACTTATTTTAGACGCCTGTGCCGCACCAGGTGGAAAAACATGTCATATTCTTGAGTTAGCTGATGCACAGGTACACGCATTAGATGCTGACGACCAACGTCTAGAAAGAGTAGAACAAAACTTAAAGCGCATCGGGTTACGTGCAGAGTGTATTCACGCCGACGCTTCAACCCCTGACACATGGTGGGATAACACCCCTTATGATCGTATTTTGTTAGATGTGCCATGTTCTGCGACAGGCGTGATCCGCCGTCACCCAGATATTAAATGGTTACGTCGCAAAACAGACATTGACGACCTTGCGACATTACAAGCATCGATACTCAACAATATTTGGCCGCTACTCAAGCCGGGTGGCACATTAATTTATGCAACCTGCTCGGTATTACCAGAAGAAAATACCCAGCAAGTCGCTAAGTTTTTAGCCAATAATAGCGATGCAATCCATCACCCGCTTCATGACAATGACACGCCTGAACACCCTGGTTTGCAATTGTTACCAGGCCTCAGTGATGGCTTTTACTATGCCAAGCTAACTAAACAACAATAATTATAAGTAAACCAATATGAAGATCATTATCTTAGGGGCCGGACAAGTTGGTGGCACACTCGCAGAGAACCTCGTGGGTGAACAAAATGAAATCACCGTCGTAGATATCGACGGTAACAGATTGCGTGAGCTACAAGATAAATACGACTTGCAAGGTGTCACAGGTCATAGTGCGCACCCCGATATTTTGCGTCAAGCGGGCGCAGAAGACGCTGATATGATCATCGCAGTAACCAGTTCAGATGAAGTGAACATGGTTGCTTGTCAGGTTGCTTATAGTATTTTTAATACGCCGACTAAGATTGCTCGGATCCGTTCTGAGCAATACTTAAAATACCGTGAAAAGCTATTTCACAATGACGACTTACCAGTAGATCACTATATTGCACCAGAGCAATTGGTAACCAAGTATATTCGTCGCCTCATTGATTACCCCGGAGCTCTACAAGTATTACAGTTTGCTGAAGGCATGCTGTCATTGGTGGCGGTAAAAGCCTATTACGGTGGGCTATTGGTTGGCTACGCACTTTCAGCACTTAAAGAGCATATTCCGAACGTCGATACCCGTGTTGCGGCAATTTACCGTCAAGGCAAAGCCATTAAACCACTCGGTACTACTGTTATTGAAGCCGATGACGAAATCTTCTTCATCGCGGCAACAAAACACATTCGTGCCGTTATGAATGAGCTGCAAAAACTTGAACAGTCTTATCGTAAAATCATGATTGCGGGCGGTGGTAATATTGGTGCCGGACTGGCGCGTTCACTGGAAAAAAATCATAGCGTTAAGCTCATTGAAAGAAACCATACTCGTGCTGCTCAATTATCTGAAATGCTTGATAATACTGTGGTGTTTTGTGGTGACGCCTCTGATCAAGAATTGCTCTCGGAAGAGCATATTGAACAAGTCGATGCGTTTATTGCTGTCACCAATGACGATGAAGCGAACATCATGGCAGCCATGCTTGCAAAGCGCATGGGGGCACAAAAAACCATGGTGCTTATTCAACGTGGTGCTTACGTCGACCTTGTGCAAGGTGGAGAAATTGATATTGCTATTTCTCCGCAGCAGGCCACCATTTCAGCCCTGCTCACACACGTACGCCGTGGCGATATTGTTAACGTGTATTCATTGCGAAAAGGTGCTGCTGAAGCCATTGAAGCGGTGGCACATGGCGATGAAACCACCTCCAAAGTTGTCGGTCGTGCTATCAGAGAAATAAAACTCCCTGTAGGAACTACCATTGGTGCGATTGTTAGAGATGACGATGTGCTGATAGCCCATGACGATACGGTGATTATGTCAGGGGATCACGTCATTATGTTTTTAATCGACAAGCGCCAGATAAGTGTTGTTGAGAAGCTATTCCAAGTCAGTGCGCTATTTGTATAGCGCACTGTGATCTGCACGTTACGAACTTTCTTCGTGCAGTATTGATAAATCAATTAAATACTCTTTCAGAATATTTTCCATCACATGCTGTTCATCAGTCAACCGAATACCCAGCGCAACGGTATCATCTTGCGGGTGCAAGCTGCAAATCGACCCCGACAACGTAATTTGCTGATTGTTTTTACCTTCTAGTAGGACCTTGCAGTCCTGCTCTTTCATACTCGCAGTATCATTACTGTCTTCATGATGAATATCAAACTGTAGGCCAGATAAAGAAATATCCTTAATCACGCCCACGCAGGAGTGATCAGCTAAATTAATAACCGCAGGAATAAGCGTCGGTACGCGAGTTTGCGCGCGTAAACAATAAGTTTGTACTTGAGCTGGCGGCGTTAAAAAAATAAGCCGAGCTGGGTGAGAGGTTATCGATTGAATTGAGGTTTTAAAAGCAATAACCTGACCTTCACCATGCTCTAAGAGCGCTCGAACGATCACCGTACACCCTTCTTTAACATGATCAATTGCAGCACCGAGGCGTTTGGAGCTAGGGTGCTTCAATACTAAGAACTGCCCATCAAGTTGGCCAATATATTCCGTTTTTAAACGCTTTGAGCCTGCAGGCATAACCACTTCAATATCAATTACGCTCCCTGCAGGGATCTGCGCAAGATGGTGTCCGCTTCCTGCGGCACTGGTCTTTAACATCACTAAACCTTAATAATGTAATTATTGGACGGGACTATGCCGTCATAAATAACAAGTACAAACTTGCTTATGTAATTGTCAATTAAAAACCTATATGCCTGTAATTGCAAGCCAGCCTATTCAGTGAGCCCACCGTAAAAACAATAAATTAGAGAGGATTATACGCTCAGTAACCACGGCGCTTAGGCCGTAATTTAAAATGGTGAACCACTATACAGACTATAGATTAGGTCGATTAAGTGACGAAGATATGAACGGGCTAAGAAGATAATAAAAAATGAAACAGAAGCGGTGCCTCTGACCCAGAGGCACCAAAAGAACGGATATTTAACCGCGCCAAAAAGTCGGAGTAAATAACACTAACAGGGTAAATATTTCTAAACGACCAAATACCATCGCGATTGTAAGTATCCACTTGGCCGTATCAGTAATATCACCATAATGCGCAGCCACTTCTCCCAGCCCAGGACCCAAGTTATTTAAACATGCTGCGGTTGCCGAAAAGGCAGTAATGTTATCCATACCCGTGCCTAATAACGCAAGCATGATAATCACAAAGACGAGCGCGTAAGCCGAAAAGAATCCCCATACTGCTTCAACAACTTTATCTGGTAATGCTTTACGACCTAATTTAATAGAGTAAATAGCACGTGGATGTACCAAACGGTTAAGCTCTCTCACTCCTTGTAAATAAAGTAAGAAAACCCGCACGACCTTCATGCCACCGCCCGTTGAGCCAGCACAGCCCCCAATAAAGCTAGAAAAAATAAGTAAAATGGGCAAAAACAATGGCCACGCAGAAAAGTTGTCTGTTGCAAAACCTGCTGTGGTACTAATAGACACCGCTTGGAATAGCGCCTGATCTAAGGTTTCATCACCATTTGGATACACTTGATTTGAAGACAAAACAGCAAAGCACAGTACCACCAATGCCAATTGAATGAATAAAAAGACTTTAAACTCTGGGTCTCGCAAATAGACGCGTACATTTCGGCTCGACACAGCCGCATAATGTAATGAAAAATTCACCGCCGCAATGATCAAAAACACCACACAAATAATGTTTATAAGCGGGCTGTCAAAGTGCCCCATCGACGCATCGTAAGTCGAGAAGCCACCAATGGCGATGGTTGAGAAAGCATGACAAATGGCATCAAACCAGCCCATACCTGCAGCCCAATACGACACCGTACACGCTACCGTCAGCGACACATAAATATACCAAAGGTGCTTGGCGGTATCTGCAATACGCGGGGTCATTTTAGAGTCTTTAACGGGCCCGGGTGTTTCAGCACGATACAACTGCATACCACCCACACCGAGCATGGGTAATACCGCAACGGCAAGTACGATGATCCCCATACCACCAAGCCATTGTAATTGCTGACGGTAGAATAAAACTGACTTAGGTAAATGCTCAATACCAGTCAGCACCGTGGCACCTGTGGTAGTCAAACCCGAAAAGGCTTCAAACACGGCATCGGCAAGAGAGAGGCTTGGGGTTTGTAAAAATATCAACGGCACCGATGCAAAAGACCCCAGTACCAACCAGAACAGCACCACAATTAAAAAGCCTTCTCTGGCTTTCAAGTCTCCTTTTTCTTTACGGTTGGGATAATAAGCAAGCATCCCGATCACAATGCTAAATACGAAAGCCAAAACGAATGGTACACCACCACCGTCTTTATAGATCAATGACACCAATGCTGGCGGTACCATAGTAATACTAAATAATGCCACCAGTTGGCCGAGAATTTTAATGATGGTACGAAATTGCATGCTGCTTTTCGCTTTTTATGGTTATTAAGACTAATTTAGCACCAATTGTCTTATTCTTTGATGGTTAACTCAACCACACCGTTACTTAAATCAAAAATTTCTTGCCGAGCCTGTTGTGCTTGACGGTGATCAAGACTAATTTGCCAACTCACCACAGCCCCATAGTCTTTCTCAATAGATAAAATCGTAAAGTGTGAGTGTAAATACTGCTCAATCACTCCTTGCAAAGCATAATCAGACACACCCGCGAGTGTCAGCGCGGGAATTTTTAAGCTCGTTTGGAGTTGTGCCAAGGCGTTATTTAATGAGCCGCCATACGCACGCACCAACCCGCCGGTGCCTAACTTTATGCCGCCAAAATAACGTGTTGTAACCGCCGTTATCTCACCGAGCCCGGATCCAGTGAGTACATTTAACATGGGCTTGCCTGCCGTGCCGTTTGGTTCGCCATCATCAGAAAACCCATAAACATGACTCCCCCCGGGTTGCCCTGCCACATGCGCCCAACAGTTATGGCGTGCGTCAGGGTAATCCTCATTTATTTTTTTTATGAAGGCTTTAGCATCATCAAGTGTTGGGGTATGGGCAATATGCACGATAAACGTGCTCTTTTTAATTTCTTCATGAAATTTTAGGGTTTCACTCGGAATGTAATATTCTGACATACAAATATTGTGTACCTTAAAAACAAAAGGGAGCATCACGCTCCCTCATTTTAGTTCAAACTCATCGTGTCTTAGTCTAAGTTCAAATCTCGTGTCATATTCTCAAGCCTATCATCATGCACAATGATGTTATCTTCTATTCGAATACCACCGTAAGGCTTAAACTCAGCCACTTTATCCCAATTGATATACTGCTTATTGTCCGTTTCAGCTAAATCACCGAGCAATGAATCAATGAAATACAGCCCAGGTTCAATGGTAAATACTTGTCCCGCTTCAATACGGCGCGTACAACGTAAGAATGGGTGCCCTTCTGGCGGATCTTGATGTGTACCAGACTCATCAGCCATAAACCCACCCATGTCATGTACTTGCAAACCTAAATGGTGACCTAAGCCATGTGGGAAGAACGTTGACGTGATCCCTTTAGCAACAATCTCTTCTGCTGGTAGCTTTACGATATTAAAATCAGCTAACACTTGTGCTACACGGTTATGGCAATCAATATGTAGTTCGCCATACAGTTTACCAGGTTGCAATGCCTTACCTAACGCAATCTGATGCTCATTCATAACAGACACTAAATCGGCAAACTGACCTTGTTTCGCAAAATCATAAGTACGGGTGATATCAGACGCATAGCCATGAAAGTTTGCACCCGCATCAATTAAAAATGAACGATGTTGTGCCGGTGCCTGACGATCAAAATGCGTATAATGCAAAATTGCACAGTTGTCATTTAAGGCCACAATATTGCCATAAGGCGTATCATTTTCCATATGTGATGTGGCATTCAAATAAGCTTGTTGAATGCCAAACTCTGACGCACCAGCATAAAATGCATCACGCGCAGCAGTATGACCAAGCACAGCCAAGCGGTTTGCTTCACGTAAACACACTAACTCATACTGTGTTTTATAGGCACGATGAAAGTGTAAGTAGTTCATCACCGGCTCTGGATTCATTTGTGTAAAACCAAGGGCTTGCGCTACTTCTAAGTACTCACCAATGTAACCATATCCCGCTTTATCGTAAGGCAGAAACTTTTCAACTTGATCTGGTTTTAATAATAATTGGATATCAAAATAATCAGCCCAAAAATCACTTGGCTCATCCGGCACTTTATGCCAAAAATCAACCGGGCGATAAAATATTAACTTAGGCTTGTCTGTGCCATTTACCACTAACCAGCAATGCGGATTATCAATCACTGGCAGCCATGCCTTAAACTGTGGGTTTACCTTGAACGGGTAATACATATCATCTAAGAATTGACGTTTAGCCTGACCTGAGTGGATCACAAGCCCTTCAAGCCCTTCACGTTCTACGATGGTTTTTGTGCGTTGCTGTAACGTTGCAATATGCTCAGCATAATATTGTGCTAGTTGTTCCATGGTGTACCCATTAAGTTTAATCTACCAATAAATCCAGTCTATCATAAGCGCTGAAAGCCAATCCAGCGAAGTCGCTAGATTGACTCAGTGATAACACCAGACTCAGCTCACCCACCAATTTTCATATCCAAAATTGGTGCCAATACATTGCCATCGCGACCCATTTTAGTATGGTAAACTTGGCGATACGCAAAGACATTTTTAACGTAATCACGGGTTTCTTTATAGGGGATCAATTCAATCCACAGCTCCGCAGGTATGGCTTCATCAGGCAACCACTTTTTAATGCGGTGGTAACCTGCATTGTATGACGCGGTCGCCAGGATTTCATTCCCCTGATTTTTCTTTTTCAAATACTCTAAATAATCAGTCCCTAACCGAATGTTCGTAACTGGCTGAAAGAGCTTTTTCTTCGACACTCGCTGTTTACTCACATACCGTGCGGTGCTTGGTAACAACTGCATTAATCCATACGCGTTGGCGTGTGACCTTGCATCTGGTGCAAAAGAGCTTTCACGACGTGCAACCGCAATACTCCACGCCATATCAATATGGTTTTTCTTACTGTAGCGCGTGAATAATTCCTCGTAGGCCATCGGAAAACGCAAATCAACATAATCCCATGCCTTAATTTCAGCAAGCGTAAATATCGTACTGTCGTACCACTGTAAGTCAGCCGCTAACATAGAGGCAGCCAGCTTTTCTGCTGTACTCGAGGTATTGGTTAAATAGTTCCACTCTCTGCGCGCTTGCGTATATCGTTTCATCTCATACAACGCTTTAGCACGTTTAAAACCCGGTGCTTGTGATACTTTTTCTAATAATGAAGGCGGTACATCTAGCGACTTGGTATTCAGTGACACAGGTAAACCAAGCCGTCCGGCGGCTAAAAAGCCATAGTAATCTCGCTTTATTGCAATACTTTGCCACAACTCCCGAGCTTGACCCATATCGCCCCGACGAGCATGGCTGTATGCCAACCAATAGGTTTGTCCATTACTTAAATCATTCATGGGGGCAAATAGCGCAGTGATCCCAGCCCAATCTTGCTCTTTGAGCATATTGCTCATCATCCATTGCTTTAACTTACTATCTTGTTGTGCTGGCGGAACTTTATTAAGCCAAAATTTAGCCTGAGGGTGCCCTTTTGATGCTAGCGCCAAAGCAAACCTGTAAGCCACACTGTCTTTTTGTGCTTGTGTAAAAGCAAACATGGTTTGTAACTTGTCCCATGCTCGAAGCGCCAATTTCTGATCACGCCAAATTAAACGACGCACCCCATACACCGCAATTTCAGCTTCTTTAGCTGAGCGGTTTTTATAACGATATAAACCTGCAGACGCGCTCGGGTCTTGCCGTACCTTGGTATATAAATCAGCCAAATAAGCTTGATTCTTAGGCAGCAGCTTTTTTAAGTAGCGTAACAAAGACGTTTGCCCGCCCTGGGCCGCCTTGGTGATCCGTTGCCACACCAATGCCTCACTCATATAGTTGGCACTCTGCCACTGCTTAAACAAACCATTACATGCACGCGGTTGAGATTTACCCACCACCCATAAAGGTGCTACCTGATCTAAAATCGCTTTTTTAGGTGCGCCCAAATCAAGTTGATATTGCAAATAACTACAGTGTAATTCAGCGTCTTTCGTCGGTTGGTAATATTCTATGAATAGTGCTTTTTTGCCACGCTTTTTCAAATACTTTAACCAGCTTGACCGCACGGGCCACTCTAACGGAGTCCCGTCATATACCGATAAATAATGGGCAATATCAGCTTGATACTTTAGTTTGCTATTGCGCTTATAAAAGGCCATTTCAACATACGGCTTGAGGGGGTGATCTAGCGCTTTTAATGAGTGTTGAAAGGCATTATATTGCCCTGACCACGCGACTCGCTCTGCCGCTTTAAATGTTTTATGGGTGTCTTGTGCACAAGAAAACCAGCTAAATAGCCCAATGCTGGTAGCAGCAACACCTAAGATCCATGCTTTCATAGTGACCTTAATTCAAATTATTTAAGTAACGTGTGGATGCACCACACCAATTGTGTACTACAGTTGTTATCTAAGAAAACGCCTCAGCATAGTGACTTACCTTATCTATACTGAAGGTGAATAAAATCAACACCCCCACCATAGCATCAAAATTTATGCTTTTTAATAATATGAGAAATGCAGCACAAATTTTTCATTGCAATTTTTATTTAAAGCGGCCAAACTGGGTGAAATAGCAACTCATCGTACCAGTGTTACCACACGGGAGAACAAGCATGTTATATAAGAGTGAGTCCTTTGTTGTTGATTTCTGCAAAGGCAAAATCGCTGAATTCAAGTTTTGTATGCCAGGTTCGGTTAATAAACTGTCTCAGCAAACCCTATCAGAATGCGCTAAAGCATTTGCCGAATTACGCCAACGTGACGATATTGATGCGATGGTATTCACCAGTGATAAAGATCACTTCATCATTGGTGCTGATATATTTGAATTTTTACCGACTTTCCAGCGCCCAGAAGAAGAACTTATTGGCTGGATAAAAGACGCAACCGACGTATTTGATGCCATCGAAGATTTACCTTTCCCTACTGCATCAGCAATCAATGGTTTAGCGCTTGGCGGTGGGTGTGAGTGGTTACTTGCTACTGACTACCGCTTAGCCAGTACCTCAGCCAAAATAGGCTTACCTGAAGTCAAACTTGGGATCATGCCAGGGTTTGGTGGCACCGTTCGTTTACCAAGAATTATTGGTGCCGACAACGCCATGACCTGGATCACCACAGGTAAAGAAAACCGCGCTAACGATGCACTTAAAGTTGGGGCTGTTGATGGGGTTGTTGCACCAGAAAAACTATTCGATGCGGCGGTACGCGTATTAGAGCAAGCCGTTGAAGGTAAACTCGACTGGCAAACAAAACGCCAAGTGAAACTTTCACCATTGAAGCTAAATAAAGTAGAGCAAGGCATGAGCTTTGCGATGGCTGAAGGCATGGTCATGGGTAAAACCAAAGGCCACTACCCAGCACCAGTTATGGCGGTAAGAACCATCAAAGCAGCCGCAAATAGCACTCGTGATGAAGCAATGGCCATTGAAAATGCCAATTTTGCCAAGCTTGCGAAAACAGCAGAGGCTGCCGCACAAACCGGTATTTTTTTAGCCGACCAATACATCAAAGGCGTTGCTAAAAAGCAGGCTAAAGCATCACAGCTTGAGATCAAACAAGCAGCGGTACTTGGTGCGGGCATTATGGGCGGAGGCATTGCTTATCAGTCTGCTTATAAAGGCACGCCGATTGTCATGAAAGACATCAACCAAGCTGCGCTTGATTTAGGCATGAATGAAGCAGCCACCATTCTTGGCAAAAAAGTAAAACGTGGTCATATGGCCATGGATAAAATGGTCGCAACACTGGGTAAAATAAAACCAACGCTTGAAGATCGTGATTTAGCCAATTCGGATATTGTGGTTGAAGCAGTCGTAGAACACCCGAAGGTAAAACAGACGGTGCTAGCAGGCCTTGAAGAACAGCTGCCAGAAGGCACTATATTAACGTCAAATACATCCACAATTTGTATTGATGAATTAGCAACTGCGCTAAAACGTCCTGAAGATTTCTGTGGTATGCACTTTTTCAATCCAGTGCCAAAGATGCCATTGGTTGAAATTATTCGCGGTAGCAAAACCTCTGATGCAACCATTAACGCAGTGGTTGATTACGCCTTAAAGCTTGGTAAATCTCCTATTGTTGTCAATGATTGCCCTGGCTTCTTTGTTAACCGAGTTTTATTTCCTTACTTTGCAGGCTTCAGTCAACTTGTGGTTGAAGGCGCTGACTTTAGTAAAATAGATAAAGTAATGGAAAACGTATTTGGTTGGCCTATGGGCCCCGCTTACTTACTCGATGTAGTAGGTATTGATACAGCTAATCACTGTACTAGTGTAATGGCAGATGGGTTCCCTGAACGCATGGCACGCCAAGACAAAGATCCGGTTGCTGTATTAGCGAATGCAGAACGTTATGGTCAGAAAAATAAAGTCGGGTTTTATCAATACGCACCAGACAGAAAAGGCCGCCTGAAAAAATCTCAAGATGCAGCAAGCCTTGAGTTATTGGCAAGTATTTGTGGGTCAAGCCAAGAGTTTGATAAACAAACCATCATTGAGCGCTGTATGGTGCCGATGCTAAATGAAGTCCTGTTATGCTTACAAGAAGGGGTGGTTGCCTCAGCACAAGAAGCAGATATGGCGTTGATTTACGGCATTGGTTTCCCTCCATTTAGAGGCGGTGCATTCCGTTACTTGGATCAAGTTGGACTGGCTAACTTTGTGGCTATGGCAGATAAATATGCGCACCTAGGTGCTATTTACCAAGTATCTGAACAAACCCGAGAGTGGGCAAAACAAGGTAAAGTGTTCTATTCAGTGGAGGGTCAATAATATGTCTGCAATGCAACAAGCTGTAATCGTCGATTGTCTGCGTACCCCGATGGGTCGATCTAAAAATGGCGTATTTAAACATCGTCGTGCTGAAGATTTAAGTGCACATTTAATGAAGGGCTTACTTGAACGTAACCCGGCTGTAGATCCTGCATCTATTGATGATATTTACTGGGGCTGTGTACAACAAACATTAGAGCAAGGCTTTAATGTTGCTCGTAACGCAGCGCTACTGGCTGGTATTCCCCATTCAGTACCGGCTGTTACCGTAAACCGTTTGTGTGGTTCTTCAATGCAAGCTTTGCATGATGCTGCAAGGGCAATTATGACCGGTGCTGGTGATACCTACCTTATTGGTGGCGTTGAGCACATGGGTCATGTTCCTATGACGCATGGCGTCGACTTTCATGCCGGATTATCAACATCAATTGCCCAAGCCTCTGGTGTCATGGGTCTCACCGCAGAATACCTAGCGACACTGCATGGTATCAGCCGTGAACAGCAAGATAACTTTGCATATCGCTCACACCAGCGCGCGCATGCAGCGACGGTTGAAGGCCGTTTTAGCCGTGAAATTTTACCGATGCAAGGTCACGATGATGACGGCGTGCCAGTCCTTGTCGAGCATGATGAAGTGATTCGCCCTGAAACAACCGTAGAAGGTTTGAGTCAATTACGTCCTGTTTTCAATCCAGCCTCAGGCACTGTGACAGCGGGTACTTCATCTGCCTTGTCAGATGGAGCTTCCGCCATGTTGGTAATGAGCGAAGAAAAAGCCAAAGAACTTGGTTTGCCTATTCGCGCACGGATAAAGTCAATGGCGGTGGCTGGATGTGATCCATCCATCATGGGTTATGGTCCTGTCCCTGCGAGTAAAAAGGCGCTAAAGCAGGCTGGAATAAGCATTGACGATATTGACGTAGCCGAATTAAACGAAGCATTTGCTGCGCAATCGTTACCGGTATTAAAAGACTTAGGTCTATTAGACGTCGCAGACGAAAAAGTAAACCTTAATGGCGGCGCCATTGCCTTAGGTCACCCACTTGGCTGTTCTGGTTCACGCATTAGTACTTCCCTAATTCATATTATGGAAGACAAAAACGCTAAGTATGGTTTAGCCACAATGTGTATTGGTTTAGGCCAAGGCATTGCAACCGTATTTGAGCGAGTCGAGTAGACAATACCGACAGACCCTTTCAACTTGGTGACAAAGGCAAAGTGAACACATCGCTTTGCCTTTTTTCGTGCTGATGTAATGCTAAATCCATTTATTTTCAGCTTTTTCTCAGGGGTGGTTTATTTGTCTAAACACACTGGTTAAAATAGCCGACACAATTATTCCGCATCAGCTAAGCGAGTTAACCCATGCCATTCTCAAACCCAGACCACACGTTAGATGCAATTGGCTTACGTTGCCCTGAACCTGTGATGATGATCCGCGGCATGGTCAGAAAAATGAATACCGGTGAAACACTATTAATTGTTGCTGATGACCCATCAACGACCCGAGATATTCCCAGCTTTTGTGCGTTTATGGATCATACCTTAATCGCCCAAGAAACTGCCGAAGCCCCCTATAAATACCTAGTAAAGAAAGGCGTTTAAAACCTAGTCCTTGGTCACCATGACCTTCGGTGATCGGCTATCAGAATAGTCGAGCGTAATTTTATACCAGCCTTTTTGTTTTGGCATAAAGCTAAAATAATTGTAAACCGTATCGCAATCGGCTAGTTCAGGTTGGTTTAATTGTAATACCCCCTGCACTTTATATCCGCAGTTAAATCCTTTAGACCATGCTTCATCCGCGAGTTTAAATTCATACACCTTTCCCGGTGTCATAAACTTTGCTTTAACAGAGTACACTCCCGGCGTAGAGGCTTTTAGCCTATAGTGTGACTCGGCATCCCACAAGGTAAAATCACCTCGTAAATACATTGGTCGATTTAGCTCTTTGGCTACTGTGGTCGTCGTTTGCTGTGTGTCTGTAACATGTACCTGACTGGAGCAAGCCGATAATAACAGTGCCAATACAACTGCACTGAGCTTTTTCATTATACAACTCCCCTATATTTATTTTTCGTCATGAGTAACCATATCAATAGTCTACATAGTAATAAAAAAGCCAGCTCTGGGCTGGCTTTTAACGTAACTAAGTACTTACTTTTGTAACACCGAGATATCTGCGGTATTTAAGAATAATCGACTCAACTGGCTTAATAATGCTAAACGATTATTTTTAACCGCTTCATCATCAGCCATTACCATGACATTATCAAAGAAGCTGTCTACGGCTTCACGTAGGCTTGCAAGACGACTTAGCGCTTGCTGATAATCACCCGCCGCGTACACCGGCGCTAGCTCGGCAGTTAACGCACTCACTTGCTGGGCTAAAACTTGCTCCGCAGGTTCAGCTAACAATGCCTCATTAACTTGCGCATCACTGGTAACATTATTTTTCGCCAAAATATTATTCACACGCTTGTTAGCTGCTGCTAACGCGTCTGCCTCAGCGAGTGTTCTAAAGTGACTAACCGCTTTCACACGTCGATCAAAATCAATCGGTGCGGTTGGCTTGCGTACCAATACAGCTTGAATTACATCAACACTAATGCCTTCATCTTGATACCATGCACGGAAACGACCGAGCATAAATTCAAGTACATCGTCAGCAACTTGATCGTTGCTTAGCTTGTCACCAAACAATGTTTTTGCTTTCGCTACAATGTCGTTAATATCTAACGTTAACTCTTTTTCGACCATGATGCGCAATGCACCAATAGCAGCACGACGCAGTGCAAATGGGTCTTTGTCACCTTTTGGTGCTTGGCCAATACCAAAGATACCCACAAGTGTATCGAACTTATCAGCCAGTGCCACCGCATAGCTAATTGGATTTGATGGTAAGTCGTCCCCCGCAAAGCGCGGCATGTACTGCTCGTTCTGCGCCAATGCAACGTCTTCTGCTTCCCCATCAATACGTGCGTAATGCATTCCCATTACACCCTGTACATCCGTAAACTCCATGACCATTTCAGTCATTAAATCTGTTTTACTCAACAGGCCAGCGCGCTCTGCCAATGCCTTATCCGCACCGACTTGCTCAGCAATATAACCTGCCAATGCCGCAATACGCTCAGATTTATCTTTTAACGTACCAAGCTGCTTTTGAAATAATACTGACTCTAAAGACGTTAACCTGCTTTCAAGTGTTTTCTTCTTGTCTGTTTCAAAGAAGAACTGCGCATCCGCTAAGCGAGGGCGAACTACTTTCTCATTGCCTGCAATGACCACATTTGGATCTTTACTTTCAATGTTAGACACAAACAAGAACTTGTTTATTAAGTTGCCGTCTTGGTCTAACAACGGAAAGTATTTTTGATCGTCTTTCATGGTGTAGATCAGAGCTTCTGATGGTACATCCAAAAAGGCTTCTTCAAATGATGCCGTTAGCGTCACCGGCCATTCAACCAATGAAGTGACTTCATCCAGTAAATCTTCATCCATCGCAACTTGTGCATTGACGGCGTTCGCTGCCGCTGCAATTTGCTCACGAATTAAATTTTTACGCTTATCATAATCTGCAATAACGTAGGCACCTTTTAATACTTCAAAGGCGTCATCCGCATGCTTAATAGTAACGCGTGCTGGATGATGGAAACGGTGACCTTGTAGTTCATTGCTAATAGATTTACCAAGCACTTCACCTGTCACTTGAGTGCTACCAAGTAATGCAGCCACGGTATGTACTGGGCGAATAAATTGTGTTTTATTCGCACCCCAGCGCATTGGCTTGGGAATAGGAAGTTTCGCTAATGCCTTCGCAATTACATCAGCCAATAGTTCAACAGATTGCTTTCCGGATACGGTCGCACGATGTAATAACCATGCACCTTTATCTGTTTCTAATGTTTCTGCTTCACTGACGTCAATACCACACCCTCGCGCCCAACCCTGGGCTGCTTTCGTTGGATTGCCTTCTGCGTCAAATGCAGCCTTAGTAGCAGGACCTCGTTTCTCAACGACTTTATCTTGTTGTTGTATTTCTAATGCCGAAACTTGTACACCCAAGCGACGTGGTGATGCGTACCAATTTACTGATTGAAAGCCTAACTCTAATGACGTTAACTCTGCAGACATGTTGTCTGCAAAAGCTTGTGCAAGCTTACGCAATGCTTTTGGTGGTAACTCTTCAGTACCAATTTCTACTAATAAGTTTTCAGTCGACATTGCTTAATCCTTACAAAGCGGGAAACCAAGGGCTTCACGTGCATCATAATATGCTTGTGCACAGGCTTTAGACAAAGCACGTACACGTAAAATATAACGTTGACGTTCAGTCACCGAGATCGCATGGCGCGCATCTAATAAATTAAAAGCATGTGATGCTTTCATTACTTGCTCATAAGCAGGTAGTGGTAAACTTGCTTCAATCAACTTCTGGCTTTCTTTTTCACAATGGTCGAATTGCGCAAACAACGCATCCACATCTGCATGTTCGAAGTTGTACTTAGATTGCTCGACTTCATTCTGATGGAATACATCACCATAGGTGACTTTACCCATAGGACCATCTGTCCATACTAGGTCGTAGATACTGTCTACACCTTGTATATACATGGCTAAACGTTCTAGACCATAAGTGATTTCACCCGTTACAGGTGCACATTCAATACCACCAACTTGCTGGAAGTAAGTGAACTGAGTCACTTCCATACCATTAAGCCAAATTTCCCAGCCTAATCCCCAAGCACCAAGCGTTGGAGACTCCCAGTTATCTTCAACAAAGCGTACTTCATGGGTTAGTGTATCGATACCCACTGCTTCTAATGATCCTAGATATAGCTCTTGGATATTTTCAGGTGACGGCTTTAACACAACTTGGAATTGGTAGTAGTGCTGTAGTCGATTTGGGTTTTCGCCATAGCGACCATCCGTTGGGCGACGACATGGCTGTACGTACGCACTCGACATTGGCTCAGGGCCAATCGATTTTAAAAATGTAAGCGGATGAAACGTTCCCGCACCTACTTCCATATCCAAAGGCTGAGCAATGATACAGCCTTGCTGTGCCCAGTAATCCTGTAAAGCCAGGATCAAACCTTGAAAGGTTTTAACGTCGTATTTTTGCATAGTTGGCTTAATTATATATTTAGTTCATGACTAAACCCGTATTGCACTGTTTTGGCTTACATCAGTGAAGGGTTTCAAATGTGTGAAAATTATGCTCAGTATACCGCGAGCGCAGCGTGGTTTTAAGCGTTAGACACAAAAAAAGGAGGGAAAACCCTCCTTTTTTTAAATTATTTATGACTTAGATTTATACATCTAAGTTGACTACACGCAGTGCGTTTGTCTCAATAAACTCACGACGCGGTTCAACTTGGTCACCCATGAGTGTTGCGAATAATTGGTCAGCAGCAATCGCATCTTCAATGGTAACTCGTAGCATACGACGAGCACCTGGATCCATGGTTGTTTCCCACAACTGGTTAGGGTTCATCTCACCCAATCCTTTATAACGTTGTGTATACAAGCCACGTTTAGATTCATTGATCAACCAATCTAGACCCTCGACAAAACTACCGACTTCAAAGGTTTTTTCACCGCGTTGAATGTAGCCACCGTCACCCATTAAGTTTGCAATGCCCTTACCTGTTTTGGCAATACGGACATAGTCTTTAGAAGTAATAAAGCTATGATCGAGTGTATAGGCTTTGTCTACCCCATGCTGACGGATCTTAATAACGGGGTAATATAAGCTGCGCTCTTCATCAAACTTAACATCGGCTTCAAATATAGTCGCATCTTCATCACGTGCCACAAGATCTGCAATGAATGACTCTGTCCACTGAGTTACTTTAGTTTGGTCAGCTAACTCTGCTTCCGTGATCTCAGGCTGATAAATCAAGCGATTCGTTACAGACGCTGGGAACTTACGGTTTAAGCGTTCTATGATTTTAACCGTACTTTGATAGTCACTTACCATATCGGCTAACGCTTCGCCTTCAATTGCGGTTGCACCAGCAGTTGGGTAAAGCGCAGCACCATTCAATGCTAGTGCAGTAAGGTAGACAGTAAGAGCTGCATCATCTTTGATGTATTGCTCTTGCTTACCTTTTTTCACTTTATATAACGGCGGCTGTGCAATATACACATAACCACGTTCAATGATTTCTGGCATTTGACGATAGAAGAATGTCAGTAATAAAGTACGAATGTGAGACCCATCCACGTCCGCATCGGTCATGATGATGATACGGTGATAACGCAGTTTTTCAGGGTTATATTCATCACGACCAATACCACAACCCAGTGCGGTGATCAGTGTTGCGACTTCTTGTGAAGATAGCATTTTATCAAAGCGCGCTTTTTCAACATTCAAGATCTTACCTTTAAGCGGCAAGATTGCTTGGTTTTTACGGTTACGGCCTTGCTTTGCCGATCCGCCTGCTGAGTCACCCTCCACTATATATAGTTCAGATAGTGCAGGATCACGTTCTTGGCAATCCGCTAATTTACCTGGTAAACCAGCTAAATCCATCACCCCTTTACGACGTGTCATTTCACGGGCTTTACGTGCAGCTTCTCGAGCACGCGCGGCATCAATAATTTTACTTACAACAATCTTGGCATCACCTGGATTTTCAAGTAAGAATTCACTTAGCTTTTCACCCATGGCTTGCTCAACTGCCGTCTTCACTTCACTTGAAACCAACTTATCTTTAGTTTGAGAAGAGAACTTTGGATCTGGTACTTTAACACTGACAACTGCAGTAAGGCCTTCACGCGCATCATCGCCAGTCGCATTGCTATTGGTTTTGGCTTTTTTGTTAAAGCCTTCTTTTTCCATATATGTGTTTAACGTACGCGTTAACGCAGAACGGAAACCGGCTAAGTGAGTACCGCCATCACGCTGTGGAATATTGTTGGTGAAACAATAGATATTCTCTTGGAAACCATCATTCCACTGCATTGACACTTCAACACTTGTGCCATCTTCACGTTCACTTGTGAAGTGAAAAACACTCTGATGAACAGGTGTTTTTTTACGGTTTAAGTATTCGACAAACGCTTGAATACCACCGTCATATTTAAAGTGGTCACGTTTATTATCTTCACGCTCATCACTTAAGATGATGCTAACCCCTGAGTTTAGGAATGAAAGCTCACGTAAGCGTTTAGCAAGAATATCAAAGTGAAAATTAATATCAGTGAAAGTTTCTGAACTTGGCCAAAAACGTAATTCAGTTCCCGTTGTTTCAGACTCACCAACTGCAGCCAGTGGTGCATCTGGTACACCCATTGAATAGGTTTGCTGATGCACTTTGCCTTCACGGCGTATTGTTAATTGTAGTTTTTCAGAAAGTGCGTTTACAACAGAAACACCTACACCGTGTAAGCCACCCGATACTTTATATGAATTATCATCAAACTTACCGCCGGCATGCAATACCGTCATGATAACTTCGGCTGCAGATACGCCTTCTTCTTCATGAATAGAGGTTGGAATACCACGACCGTTATCGCGTACTGATACAGAGCCATCAAGGTGAATAGTTACAAAGATATCATCACAATGACCAGCTAACGCTTCATCAATTGAGTTATCAACAACTTCGAATACCATATGATGCAGACCGGTGCCATCATCTGTATCCCCTATATACATTCCAGGACGCTTTCGTACTGCGTCCAATCCTTTCAGTACTTTAATACTGGATGAATCGTAATTTTCAGACATGGTTTCTTCCAATTATTTTGTTATTAAGCTGCCATGTTTCACGTGGAACATTCGTAGTTCACGTTTCATCGGTTCCACGACAGCAGAAATACTTTCAGCGGTAATTGCAGTAATAAACAGTTGAGACTGACACTGCGACAATAATGCAGACACATGCTGCATTGTTTCTTCACCTAACTCTGAAGGTAAGTCGTCGATAAGCAGTATCGACTGCTTATCGGTTTCAGATTCAATCAAACTATTCTGCGCAATTTTCAATGCATACAGAAGGAGTTTTAATTGACCCCGAGATAGAATACTTTCAACACTATGGCCATGAATATAAAAACTGAAGTCAGCTTTATGCGGCCCTTTACTTGTATAGCCAAGCTTTGTATCACGCTGAAACTGTTGTTTCAGCGTATCAGCGAGGCTTTCTTTCCACCCTTCATCATAGCGCAATTCAAGCCCTGAGAATACGGGTATTTGACTAACTATTTTATCAAAAAAATGGGCGTTAAACCTACTTATATACTCTTCTCGGTGTTTATTTATTTTCTCTGCTAATCGAACAAACTCTTTGTCCCAATATTGAATTTGTTCGGCATAGTTATTAGGCCTTAACTTTAACAGCGCATTACGCTGTTTGAGTACTTTGTTGAAATCTTTCCACTCTTGAAAAAATTCATGTTCCACGTGGAACACTCCTAAATCCATAAACTTTCTGCGCTCTTTAGGACCGCCAAAAAACAAATCATAGCTTTCTGGTGTGATCACTTGAACTGGGATCAACTGAGCAAGTTCAGAGACCTTTCGACTAGACTGCCCTTGGATCCGTAAAGAGGTCTCTCCTGACGTGTCTTTACCGATTCCAACTGGTATAGACAAGCTAAGGTGCTGTTTTTTAGCATGCACTGCACACCGAGTCTGTTCATGGCGGATCAACAATTTATGCTTATTAGTACGAAAAGACTTACCGTGGGAAAGAAAATATATGGCTTCTAACAGGCTTGTTTTACCACTGCCATTAGCGCCAATGATGACATTTATGTCGGGACTGGGTTCTAAAGAAATCGCCTCGATGTTGCGAAAATCACCGAGGCTTATATGGGTCAAACTCATTTTATAAACGCATTGGCATCACAACATACATCGCTTCATCATCACCAGCACCTTCAATTAACGCACTGCTATTAGAGTCAGCTAAAGTAAACTGCACGTCTTCTGTTTTTAGTGTGTTCAGCACATCCAGTACATATGACACATTAAAGCCGATTTCTAAATCGTCCCCTTCATAGCCCACTTCAACCACTTCTTCGGCTTGTTCTTGCTCTGGGTTATTGGCACTGATCTTTAATAATCCACTAGATAGATTTAACCGTACACCACGAAACTTCTCATTAGATAAAATAGACACTCGCTGAAAAGCGCTGCGTAACCACTCTCGGTTAGCGGTAACTAATTTATCACCACCACGTGGCAGTACGCGTCTATAATCGGGAAAACGTCCATCAACCAGTTTACTGGTAAAAGTAAACTCGGTATCGATGATACGAACATGATTTGCGCCAAATTGAATACTTAGCAGCTCGTCATCTGCAGGTAATAAACGCATTATTTCCTGTACGCCCTTGCGTGGAATAATAAGCTGACGCTGCATATCAACAGATTCAGATAATTTCTTCTGCGCAATCGCCAGCCTGTGTCCATCTGTGGCCACAGTTTTAATTTCACTGTTATCCACTTCGAACGACATGCCGTTTAAATAATAGCGTACATCTTGATTCGCCATTGAAAAATGCGTGCTTTCAAGCAGCTTACGTAACTCTAAACGAGTTAGCTGAAATTCAACCTCACCATCCCACTGCTCTAGATTAGGAAAGTCTTCTGCTGCCAGCGTCGTCAAAGAAAAGCGACTTTTACCGCTTGTCAGTAATAATTGGTGCTCTTGGCTCGCTAACTTTATATCAGACCCATCTGGCAAACTTTTACAAATATCTAATAGTTTCTTTGCTGGCAGCGTAATTTTAGCGTCACTCACAGACCCTTCCAATTGTATAGCTGCGACCAACTCAATTTCCAAATCGGTTCCTGTCATCGCTAACGTACCGTCTTTAATTTCGAGTAATACATTAGATAAAATAGGTAGAGTATGTTTGCGCTCAATCGCACCGGAAACCTGTGTTAACGGTTTTAAAAACTGCTCTCTTGAAATGGTTATTTGCATAATAAAAACGAGCCCTTAAGACGACAATGTTCTGATCAAATTTTGATAATCTTCTTTTACTTCGTGTGATTCATCACGAAGTGCCTTCACTTTACGACATGCATGCAACACAGTTGTATGATCTCGGCCACCAAATGCATCACCAATCTCCGGCAAGCTATGATTGGTAAGTTCTTTTGACAACGCCATCGCAACTTGGCGCGGACGAGCTACGGAACGGCTACGGCGCTTTGATAATAAATCAGACACACGGATACGATAATATTCTGCAACAGTACGCTGAATATTATCTATCGTGACTAATTTATCTTGCAATGCCAATAAATCACGCAGTGCTTCTTTTACGAAATCGATAGAGATCGGACGGCCAGTGAAATTTGCGTTAGCAATAACCCGGTTTAATGCCCCTTCTAACTCACGTACATTCGAGCGCAATTTTTTCGCAATAAAAAATGCCACTTCATGGGGCAAATTAATATTACTTTGCTGTGCCTTCTTCATTAAAATCGCTACGCGCGTTTCCAATTCAGGCGGCTCAATTGCAATGGTTAAGCCCCAACCAAAGCGAGATTTAAGACGGTCTTCTACCCCTTCAATTTCTTTAGGGTAACGATCTGATGTCAAAATAATCTGCTGATTACCTTCAAGCAATGCATTAAAGGTATGAAAGAACTCTTCTTGAGAGCGTTCTTTATTTGCAAAGAATTGAATGTCATCGATCATCAACGCATCCACACTGCGGTAGTAACGTTTAAATTCTTCTATCGCATTATTTTGTAACGCTTTCACCATATCTTGCACAAAACGCTCTGAATGCATATAAACAATTTTTGCGTCTGGCTTTTTCGCCAAAATGCCATTACCAACAGCGTGTAACAAATGCGTTTTACCTAAACCCGTTCCACCATAAATAAAAACGGGATTAAATGCCGATCCAGGGTTATCAGACACCTGAGTCGCAGCAGCCTTCGCTAATTGGTTAGACTTACCCTCAACAAAATTATCAAAGGTATAGTTTTCTTTGATATTGGGGCGATATGCTGACTTTGGAGCCGGCTCAACCTTTTCAACAATCGGCGCGGCAACACTCTGCGTACTTGCTGCGGAGTGTGCACTTACAGCCGGAGCTTGTTGACTATCAACAATCGGTTGTTGGCCTAAAATCGGTTTACTGCCTACATCAAAATGCAATTTTGGTGCTTCATCACCACAAATCTCAATCAGTAATTCATTAATTCGATTTAAATACTTTTCTCTCACCCAATCCAATACAAACCGGTTAGGCGCATAAATCGTTAAGGTATCATCGGTACTTTCTGCTTGTAGTGGTCTAACCCACATACTAAATTGCTGAGATGGCAGTTCATCTTGCAACACATATAAACAACTTTGCCAAACCGACAGATACACGCTGAACTCCAGTACACAGTTAATATTCCCGGGCATCAATAAAGATGTAAATTCACCCAGAAATTTTCGTTTATTATCATTAAATTAATAATGGAAGCCGAGTATTATGAATGGATCTTATCCACAACTTCAATATTGACTTTTCAAAAAATGAGGATCCTGTTGATAAAAAATATTAAACACCTGTTTTAAAAGCGTTTTTATTTTAGATCCAAGAGTTAGATCATAGCAAAAAATAGACAAGATCTCACTGCTAATTTACGATCATTTTTAGTTTTCCCAAGGTTTTTGCCATATTCCCCCCATAGCCTGTGGAAAACTTCAATTAGATCAGATCGATCGAGATCTACTGGTGTGATCGAAAGATCGCCTTTATAATGCGGCAGCTTTATATAATAGCGACTATTACTAATTACCCTATGTAACCTTATATTAGGTATTAGTTAAAAAACCACCAGCGCCTGAGATTATTATTGACTTTCTTGGCTATGGGCATTACTATCTCGCGCTCGCAATGGCACCTGTGCCAGGATCGCGACCTGCATAGGATGTTTTAAACTTAACCGATCGGACGGAATTGTTATGAAAAGAACTTTTCAACCTAGCGTTCTTAAACGCAAACGTGCTCACGGTTTCCGTGCTCGCATGGCAACTGTAAATGGCCGTAAAGTACTAGCACGTCGTCGTGCTAAAGGCCGTAAAGTACTTTCTGCTTAATATAAGTGGAAAGCTTTAGCTTTGGCAGGGAGTTACGTCTGTTAACTCCCTCGCATTACTCTCGAATATTCCAAGAACCTGCTCGTGCAGCAACTCCTTATTTTACTCTTCTCGCTAAGCCAAATGATATTGGACGTCCTCGTCTAGGTCTTACTGTCGCTAAAAAACGCTGTAAACTGGCTTGCCAACGTAATCGCATTAAACGACTTGCTCGCGAAAGTTTTCGTTTAAATCAACACAAGCTCGATAACATTGATATTGTATTAATGGTTAAAAGTGGTGTTGATGAACAAAGTAATGCAGAGTTAACGCAACAACTTAATAAGATGTGGCGAAAACTCAATGAACGTTGTAAACCTGGCGCGCCAAAGCCTAAACCGTTTAAAAAGCGCCCAGCAAAGAATGTAAAAAAAGCAAACACGCCGCAAAAGCGCGATAATACACCCCGTTCATAGCTTTAACCCTTGATTTAGGGTATCTTTAGCTCACCTTTTGAACATTAATAGTGTGGCAATGATAATTAAAGTGCTTAAGCCTTGGTTCACCGTATTACTCAGTGCTCCAAAGCACACCTTGATACTTTTGATTAAAGGTTACCAACACTTTATTAGTCCTATGCTAGGTCCACACTGTCGTTTTAATCCAACTTGCTCTAGTTATGCCATACAAGCAATTAATTGCCACGGTTTGCTAAAAGGGAGTTGGTTCGCGGTCAAACGCATATTAAAATGTCACCCTTTAAGTGCAGGCGGGGATGACCCCGTACCTGAGAAATCAACCCAAGTTAAACATCAACACGAGAAATAAGAGCTGTTATGGAATCACAACGCACGTTTTTATTTATCGGTTTATTGCTTGTGTCGTATTTATTGTTCCAAGAGTGGAATAATGATTACAACCAACCAAAAATCGATACCAGTGCCACAACACAAGTAACTACCCAAAATACACCATCGGCTACGTCACAAAATGATGTACCAGTATCAAGCCAAGGCGATGTGCCAATGGCTGCCACTAAAGCGATCCGTTCGGTGATCACAGTAACGACTGACGTTTTAGCTGTACAAATTGATACCAAAGGTGGTGATATTGTTGAAGCCAAACTTCTAAAGCATGCTGAAACGCATGGCAGTGAAGACCCATACTTACTTCTGGGTGAGTTTGAAGGTAAGCAATATATCTCGCAAAGTGGCTTAATTGGCTTAAACGGCCCAGATGCCTCACAAGATGGTCGTCCTGTATATACAAGCTCAAATACGCAATACCAATTAAATGGTGATGAATTGCGTGTGCCTTTAACGTTTGTTGATGCTAAAGGCGTTGAGTTTACCAAAACATACGTCTTTAAAGCTGGCAAATACGATGTAAACCTTGAGTATAGTGTTAACAACGCAACCGCTGATCCAGTACAAGTACAGTTATACACTCAGGTTAAGCGTACTATTCAGGCCAAAGGCAGCATGGTTGATCAAACCTACCTTGGTACTGCATACGGTACTGCAGAAGAGCCTTATGAAAAATACAGCTTTGATGACATGGTTGAAGCGAACCTAAATAAAAATACACTCGGTGGCTATGTTGCCTTTATTCAGCACTACTTTGTAAGTGCCTGGGTACCAGCGCAAGATTCAAATAACACCATTTACACTGCGGTTCGCAATGGCCAAGGTATTATGGGGTTAAAAGGCGAACCCGTTAATGTACAAGCTAATAGTACAGCCAATATTTCTGCAACCTATTATATGGGCCCTAAAGACGGTGATGCTTTAGAAGCCATTCATCATAACTTAGATTTAACTGTAGACTATGGTTGGTTATTTTTTATCTCTCAGCCATTGTTCATATTACTTAAGTTCTTATACGGCCTGATCGGAAACTGGGGTCTCGCTATTATCGCCATCACTATTTTGGTGAAATCTGCACTTTACCCGCTGACTAAAGCACAATACACGTCAATGGCTAAAATGCGCATGCTACAGCCAAAAATGCAGGCATTAAAAGAACGTTACGGCGATGACCGTCAGAAGTTTGGTCAAGCTACGATGGAGTTATACCGTAAAGAGAAAGTGAACCCGATGGGTGGCTGTTTACCTCTATTACTACAAATGCCAATTTTCTTAGCATTGTTCTATGTATTCTTAGAGTCAACTGAATTACGTCACGCTGAATTCATGTTCTGGCTTACTGACTTATCAGCAGCAGACCCTTACTACGTTCTACCAATCTTATTTGGTGCGAGTATGTTCCTAACGCAAAAGCTGCAGCCGATGACAGTCACAGACCCGATGCAGCAAAAGATGATGACGTATATGCCTGTGGTATTTACCATATTCTTCTTAATCTTCCCTTTCCCATCAGGTCTCGTTTTATACTGGCTAGTATCAAACCTGATCACCATCGCACAGATGCTAATCATCTACCGCGGTATGGAAAAGAAAGGTCTAAAAGTAAGATAATTACTCAGTACTAAAAAACGCCCGCTGCATCGCGGGCGTTTTTGTTTGTGCTCATAACAAACATTCACTCTCTCACAACTGACTCCTTCTTGGTCAGGTTACACCTTGTAAATACCTCTATATAAATCAATATTGAGCACCAATAATCCCACCGAATAACCTTTTCGTGCCCTGCTCGTGAACAACATATGCGGCTTCTCTATCAATCATTCTTTCTATATTTTATATCGTGCTAAAGGCACGGCAAAACATACAATAAACACATGATTTTTATGCTTTTTGTTTTTTTATATATATTTCAGTCATTCTTGATGGTGTTCTGTGCCAATTCAATTAATTTTGCTAACACTGACATTTATAGAGAACATCATGACCGAATCAGTGTTCATTGAGTTATTACAAAAAAGCCAACCAAGCTTCTATTGGATATTGCTGGCATTCTTTATGGGACTATTAACCAGTCTCTCTACGTGTATCTACCCATTATTACCCATTACCGTTGCGACATTAAGCCAAAATAGTACTTCAAGCGTCGCTCTGCGGGCATTACTGTATTGTTTGGGCTTAGCCTCTGTGTACGCAATACTCGGGGCCACAGCCGCACTGAGTGGGCAATTCTTTGGTGCCATTGCCAGCCACCCAATCACCCAAATCGTATTCGCCAATTTGCTATTACTATTTGCCTTTGTACTGAAAGGGTGGATACCACTGCCTGCATTTTTATATACGTTCTCGCAAAAACAAAATTCACATTCCGCTTTACTAATGGGTATAGCTAGTGGCTTCGTTGCTGCACCTTGCAGCTCACCAATATTAGCGGCCATTTTACTTTTCGTCGCTGAGCAACAAAACCTACCTTGGGGTATTGCTATCCTCTTTTCATTTGCAGTTGGTATGTGCTTACTTCTATTTTTTGCCGGTATTTTCAGCGGCTTCATTTCAAGAATCCCCAAATCTGGCCGTTGGCTACACACCATTCAATGGTTCATGTTTTTATTACTGCTCATGATGAGTCAGTACTACTTATTGCGGGCAGGACAACTTCTTTATATCTAAAAGGAAACATCATGACACACACAACACTTTCCGCTGCTATTTTAGTGCTCGGTAGTCTCAGCACGTTGGCACACGCGACCCCTTCAAATACCGCAGTATTCTCTGCGACTTCTATAACTGGCAAACAATTACCAGAAGGTGATGCGCCAATCTATTTAAAATTTTGGGCAACATGGTGCAGCTACTGCATAGAGGAAATGCCGCATTTACAAGACACCTATCAAGACACTAATGACAAATTACAGGTTATTGCTGTGAACGTTGGTTTTAACCAAAACATAGGCCTCGTCAGACGTTACATGCAGAAGCATAACTATACGATCCCAACTATTTTTGATGCACAGGGACAGTTAGTACAGCAATTTAAAGTCACGGGTACACCCACACATATATTACTTGATAGTGATGGTAACGAAGTATATCGCAGCGCTCTGCTAACTGATGAGTTAAAACAAAGACTTGAAGCACTTAAATAAGGATTCTATGATGACTCGATTTCACTACTTCCTACTATGCCTTTTTTCACTGGTACTCCACCTACCGACCTACGCAATGACCCTGCCAGAGCGTGGACCAGTAGAGATCATATTTATTAATCTTTGGGATGAATACTATACGCCAACCACGATACCTGACAAAGAAGCAGGTGTTACCCGAATTTACTTGCAACCCGACATCAATATCGACACACAAGTGGTATCGCAGTTTGTTAAAAGCAACCCACAGTTTAAAGGATTGAAAATTGATAAGAATCAACGTATCGCACTTTCTTTAGGCGTATGGAAAACGCCCTCCAAGGTGTTCATGTTCGATGGTAAAGCTAAAAGAATTAGCTACCTAGGTACTGATACAGAAAATGCCACTGTGAGTCATGATGGTATTCTTACGCCATTAACAGCAAACCAATCGGTAAAACTCACCGATATTGATGGTAACAGTCATGTATTTGGTCAAAAGCGTTCGCCCCAAGTACTCTTTTTTAGTGACGCTCTATGCCCTTTTCAACACCTGCCATTATGTGAACAAAAAATCGCAGCGAACAATCAGTTGGTAAACATCACCACACTGCCTGTCAAAACAATTATCAAACCTTTCTATATTTCTATGGATGATGTGCGTGCCTATAAAACGCGCTTTTCACTCAAACACCCTGTGATACTTGATCAAAAAAATCAACTATTTCAGAAATATCAGATAACAAGCTTACCTTACTGGGTAGTGTTAAATGCCCAAAACGAAATAATATTCAGAGGCGCAAAGCCACCTAAACGTTTATAAATTAAAAAAGCCTCGCAATGCGAGGCTGTTTCAAAACACGAATAAAGATAAGGGTTAAACTGCAACATTACTGGGTTGTTGTCGATAGCTTTGCTCGGTATTACTGGCAAAACATCGCGTTAAACCATAGTCGGTTAATGCCAATATTTTCAGCACTGAGTTACCTGTATTCGCAGTATAATGATCATACCATCGCGGTACATAGGCTAAATCTCCCGCTTTTACAGTAATTTCCTTATCATCAACATGTACTATCCCTTCCCCTGACAGAACATAAAATATCGATTCATGGGCATGTCGATGTTTTTCATTGCGCTTTCCAACGGGGATCTCCAGTAAACGCGGATCAATCACCTCGCTGGCGACTTTAAAACGAGTTACCTCAAAGTTAACCCGTTGGTCATTACTATTTTTATACAGTGGCACACCAGACTGACTATCTACATGTGTATACAACCCACTTAATTGCGTGAGATCCGCATAGGGCTGTGCGTTAGTCACTTGACCAACGAGCGCTTTAAGTGGTTGACTTTGTAACTCTTCATGCAGCTTTTTAAAATACCTATCTCGCAGTGTAAGCGAGTGATCAATGGCTTCCTCAATGGCCAACCAGTGCGACTCGGTATCACCACCACACGCATCTAAAGCAATGGCCTCAATCACTTCTGAGTGCTCATCATCACACTCCATATGTAAACTTAAATACAGTAACTCTTCTTCAGGTACTCCTTTAGCCACTAGCCCATTAAATAAGTAACTATAGATCCGAGGAACAACTCCTTCCGTTCCCCAGCCAAGAAACGCTGCGGCCCGAACTAAATCACAGTTTTTTAAATAATTTAAGCACTCATTAAAGTACTGAACGGTATAGTCTCTAAACTGAGTTTGATCAGGGTTTTCCAAGCCAAAAGTCTCGGTGATCATCCGTCTTAGCAAATTAGAGTGGCAATTCTCTTGCTCTTCCTCGCCTGCTTCTTCCCATAAGTTATGAGATAGCTCAACTCGGTAGTAGTCATTATCACACTGCATCATTAACGCACTCAGTAAACGCGTAAAGCCACGCGAATAATAAAAGTGCTGACTGATCACAAACCCATAATCGTCGATTTCTAGCTCATTATTAGCGCAGCCCTGTAATAAAGGGTTTTGCCAAATCGGGTGTTCTTCAACAAACGAGGCAAATCGTTCACCAATACGTTGCTGACTGTGCTGAGTACTTTGCTTATTCATGCTCATAATCTTTTCCTTAATTACCCACTATTACCAAGCCAATATTTGGCCATCTAACACAAACTTTCCGTGAAACTGAGTCGACTGCGCTTGCGCCACTTCCACAATACTTTTTGCTCCTTGTTCAGGTGAACGAGGCGCAGCATCAGTTCCCATATCGGTTTGACACCATCCTGGAGACACAACACTCACCACGATATTGCTTGCATCGAATTCTTTTGATAAGGCGATGCTATACATATTCAACGCAGCTTTAGACATTCGATATGCCACACCAGACACCGAGTAATATTCGTTCTCCGTATCGCTGGCAAAACTTAGAGACCCTAAATCGCTACTCACATTTATTATTTTTCCTTGCGCTGACTTATTAAGTAACGGCATAAGGTGTTGAGTCACATTGATAGTGCCCCACACATTGGTTTGAAACGTTGAGTGCAACTCTTCAAGCTGTACTTTTGATGCTGATATTTCCCAATCAAAAAATACCCCGGCATTGTTAATAAGCACATCACACCGTTGATACCGAGCAGCCATGGCGGATGTAAAAGCAGCAATACTGGCTGTCTCACTGATATCCAAGGGTAAAAAGTCTACTTCTAGCCCTTTTTCTGCAAGTGCCATCACCGCGGCTTGGCCTGCCTGTTCGTTTCTCGCAGTTAATACTACGCGGTAGCCTTGTTCAGCCAGTTGCTGCGCTGTTGCAAACCCCAGTCCTTTGTTAGCACCGGTGATCACAGCAATTAATGGTTTTTCTTGGTATTTCATATTCATTCCTTACGACAAAGCCAGCTCACTATCCGGCACAACGCCCGTCAACTTGAGCATAAATAACGTGCCATTGTAGTGAAGTTTTTTAGATACAAATGCTGCCGTAGAATCACGGCTTGATTCAGATATGTGTTGCGCAGTTTGTGCTACATCTTGATCATATTTATGAAAAACTTGCATAGCATTATCTATAAATTGATAGACCCCCTGCTCAGCAAGCGCCGGGGCTTGCTGAGCTAAGTCACCATACAAAACACCATGATGACCTAATACAAGTTGTGCAATGTCTAACTGCTGTAACCGTTTTAATGATGCGATATACATCTGATAGTCTTGAAAAATAAGCGGCTCCCACTGACTAGGAGATACCATTTCGCCCAAGGAGTCAGATACATATAAACGCTTAAATTTTGGCTCATAGAAACTCAATAAACATTTCGCATGACCAGGTGTTGCAATGGCTACGATACAATGAGATTCATCAAAATCGACTTGCTGGCCATCCTCTAATATCTCAACCGGGATATCAGCAAACAGCACTTTAGTTGCTTGCAATGTGCTATCCGCATGCTGTGCTTGCGGCATGATCTTATACAAACTGCGCGTCAGTTTACGAGTTACCTCATTGGCTTTTTCATGTCCTAATGCTCTTTGTGTGAGCTTTGAGGCAAACACCCGCACACACGGTAATAACGGATACAATAACTCCAATGTACCAATGTGATCATAGTGCGAGTGAGTTATAAACCAATATTTCACCTGTGTTAGATCACCAACAATATGTTTTAATTGCTGCAAAATTAGCGGAGCCAAGGGCTCCACAGATCCTTCCAATAAAGCCCATCCACCAGATACTTTAATCAGATACATGGGCACATCAATGGTGCCTAATAAAAACAAATTATTGTCGTGTTCACCAATATGTTGGTGCCATAAGTTACTTTCACTCATCATCGCGCCTAAAATTTCACCAAGGCGCCAGCCCAAGTCGCGCCAGCACCATAAGACAAGATCAGTACCCAATCCCCTTTTTCGATAACACCAGACTGGCAGCTTTGTGCCAGCGTAACCGCTGTAGAAGCCGACGCCATGTTTCCATATTCAGTAACATTGATTGGCATTTTTTGCGGGTCTATATCCAATTTATGCTGAATTTCTTCCAACATTCTTAGATTTGGCTGGTGGACTATAAACTTATCTATATCAGCAACTTTCAACTGGTTTCGCATCAGTATGGTATGAGCAATTTCACAAAACTTTGACACCCCATGCTCAAAAACATTGGGGCCATTCATACGCATAAAACTATGGCCAATTTCACCGTCATCTGCTTGATGAAATTGCCGCTGTGCGGTGCCAGGAACACGGGTTACTAAACTCTGCCACTGTCGCCCATCAGCATTTATCGCCATATCCACCAGCTCACCACATTGCCTATCAGCATCAGGGGTATCTTTAATTACAACAGCCCCGCTGCCATCGCCGAGCATCACTGCGAGGTTACGGCCGGCATCACTGGTATCCATACGTTTGGATAACAGCTCTCCAGCAACGACCAGCACGCATCGCCTTTCTTTTGCTAAGATAAAGTTTTTGGCAATGTTAATGCCATACAACAAGCCACTGCATTGGGCACGAATATCAAAAGCAGTGACTTCTGATAAGCCCAATTTATCAGCCAATACACAGGCTTGAGATGGGTCATGAATGTCTGGGCTTAACGTATTTACAATTAACATATCAATGTCTGCAAGCTGCACATTAGCTTGTGTAATCGCCATTTTTGCCGCCGCTAACATCAGATCACTGCATGATTGCGTCGGCTGAGCATGAAAACGGGTTTTCACACCGATGCGAGTACGGATAAAGTCATCGGAGGTATTGATCCGCTTTGCAATTTCATGATTATCAACTTTATTCTCTGGCAAGTAATAGCCAGTTCCAACAATATAACTGTGGCTCATAACACGTCCTTTTTGCTGTGATTACCTGTTTCTAATACGCTTTGGTGGATCTCTGGGGCATACTTTGGCAATGCCCCCAACTGCCACACTTGGGCACCAAACCCCCAACCAACGGATGGGCTAGCAATGATAATTTTGCTGTTTTCGGGTATTAGGTGCTGTTGTAGTGCTAAATTAAATGCAATTGGCATGGCAGCCGATACCGCACAGCCATACTGTTGCATAATTTTCAGTGTTTTCTCTGGGGGGACATTTAACAGCGCACACCAAGCATCTATTAACTTGCGGGCCGGTTGATGGAAAACATAAAAATCAATATCGGCATTGCTCAACTCTGCTTTTACCAAAGCGCGCTTTACCAATTTAGGTAGATATTTTGGAACAAACTTTCCCATCTCACCTGCACCAGAGTCAGCCATTTGAAAACTCATATGGGATGGCGTATTCACCTGCTTGTCCCAACTCACAGTCGCTAGATCATAGTTTTTTGAAAAGCTTTGGTAAGCTTGTGATTGAATACCGAGTGCGGGGTCATCATCATGGCTGAGAATAATAGCAGCGTAACCATCACCAAAATTCATGCCATTCACATTCGTTCGATCCATCACTTCGTGTGTAGACTCTTGAACTATTAACAATACCTTTTTAGCCTGCCCAGTTTTGATCGCATTGTGACCAACTTGCATCGCATCCATCATGCTTGAGCACTCATTTTGAATGTCAAACTCCATCGCGTTATCAAGGCCTAATACGCGCTTTATGGCATAGCTAATACGAGGATAAAATAGATTTTTAGGTAACCCACAAACCGTATTTTGAGCTCGCTGAATGGCGTTTGTTGAGCTGGTGATCAACAAGTCAATGTCATTGTAATTAACCTCAGCAAGCCCCATTGCTTCACGTGCAGCATCACACGCCAATGTCATAGGGCTATGTTTGCACTCATCAGTATAAAAACGTTGCTCAATACCCCACTTCTCTTGCCAAGCTAGTTTGCTCTGCTTGTCGATGTCAGGAAACCACTTTTCATCAAAATTACCAACCGATATGGTCGGTACTCGTGTAGCAATAGCACGAATAGTTACGCCGCATGTCATAGCATATCTCCTTGTATAGATGTTTCACGTGTCACTAAACGATGACGGAACGGCTCATAACTCACCCAAGTAACATCTTCAGCTCCCCGTTTGGCAGCCTCCCAATTCCACCAACGAATATGTGGATACTTCGAGGTCAGTTCAGATGTAACTTGCATCTGTAAATCAGGCGGTAAATCAAGTAACACCGGCTTATTAATATTCGTAAAACCGTCGACTAATGGCTCGAATGCCGCTATTAACTTGCTGAATAACTGTGGGTTACAGGCAGACAATGTGCTTTGTTCCCCTTCGAAAGCCAATGTCATCGGTGAGCAATCCACCAATTCATGTATACCAAGTGATGCTTGATTCACCTCTGAGGACTTAGCCACCATCAGTGCGCGCGCACCATGAAAACGACTATTTGCTTGCTCTACTGGAAAGGAGTTTGCTTCTATCACTAAGACATATTGCATATCAGTGCCCGTTAAATATCCATTTGCGACTTCCAAAGCTTGTGACCAAGCGGTATCTTGCAAGTCCAATACAAACGCATTACTCGCCATAATATAATTTTGCACTGGGTAACCTAATCGCGGAGTATGGAGCTGTGTTTTCTCAACCAAATGATCGGTACTTGTTGATAGCGTTAAGATCAAATCAATCTTCTCTGGATCAATACAACATTGCGCAAGTAACCCAGGGAGCACATCTGACAAATAGTCCATACAAGCTAAACGGCCCCCTTCTGGTGGTAGTAATTGTACTGATAACGCCATAACTTCAGACATATTTTGAACGTAATGAATCATGCAAATTCCTCTTCTTCGAGTGCAATATTGTTTGGCTGTACACAATATGCATTGCGATGTGCCATCATGCTGTGCAGTTGTGTTAAATAGTCTTTTGGGAGTAACGCTTGATAACGTACTGATGCGCTCTCTCGACTTCGGTAGATATCTGGCAAACTTCTAATATGTGGAATGCGCTCGCTGAGCACCCCTTGTAAAACGGCATCCACACTGCGGACCAAATGTGCTAATACCATGGCCCATACATCCAATAATGAGTTCGGGGTAACACATGGCGCACGCAATAATGTGAGCACCGTAGGTAACACGTGTGAAAAGCGCATTAAGGCAGCATTAAACGCCGCCTTATCTACTGCCGATATAAGTTGGCTAATTGCGTCATGCACGCTATCGATAGCAGCCATATCATTCATCATTTTTGCCTTTGCCCATGTATTGGTAGGCAATAATTGATGCTCAGCATAAACCTGAGATAACCACTGCGAGATAACCGTTGAATCACACAATGCGTCATTATCAATAATGAGCGCGGGTACACGGCCCATGGGTGAATATCGTAATAACTGCGCAGGTTTGCTCGCGTAAACGTCTAATTCAATATAATGATGGTCCAACTCCAGTAGCGATAAGATATAGCGAACACGCAATACATAGGGACATATTTGATAGCCAAAAAGGGTTAAATTAGGGGGCAATAAATGTGATTTATTCATGCGACCTCCCTCAATTGACGAAGGCGGCGTTTAAGCTTCTTCCCTGTTACACCGGTATGTGCATTCGACGCTTGAAATTCTAAGCTCGAGAGCGCAGGAATATGATGTGAGTGTAATAAATGATTAATTCTATTGAGCAGCTCAAAATCGAGGATCAGTTCCGCGTCTGCAATTAATTCAACACAGATATGCGCCACACTATACGCATCATTGTCGAGACTTGGCCCTGCATAAATGCTGCACTCAAACACATCTTTAAAATTGCTTAATATTAACTCTTCGGTTTGGCAACTATAAATCGTCCCATCACAGGTATTGATTGGATCTGATGTTCGATCAACATGATAGAATAACCCTGAACTATCGTAATAAGCTAGGTCACCCGTTAACCAGTAGCCTGCTAATTGCGCTTCTTCGGTTTGCTGCTTATTATTCCAATAGCCAGCAGTGACCGTACCGGACTTCACTCCTAGCTTACCAATTTCACCTGCCGGCAGGATTTGCCCATTCTCGCTTAATATAGCCGCCTCAACCCAAGAAAAAGGTTTACCAATACACCGCTTGAATCGATTAGTCTTTAAGCTATGAATATTACGAAACATCGCAAAACCAAATTCAGACGAGCCTAAATTATCAATAAAAACAGACCCGGGCTGCGGCTGATCATTGACGTAATGTTGGCCCAATGAGATCAGCTTGCGGATATGCGATTCATGGTTGGCATCCCCAGTTGCAATCCAATAGTTCACCGATGCAAAGTCTTCCGCCACCAGCGGCTGCTTGCATAAGTCGACATAGGTCTTAGGAAAAGCAATGATCAGATCATGCTGATACTGTTTAATGCTATGTATCAGGTGCTCGGGACGCTTATCACTGAGTAAGTAAATCTCAGCGCCTCTTAATAAGCTCGACATCAATACGGATATAGCAGAACTATGTGAATGAGGAAGTGCACTGAGCACCTTGGTTCCCTGTTGCTTGTGCAACTGGGATTTCACACCAAAAAAGAAACTATGCTGGGTAAATGTAACCGCTTTTGGTATACCCGTTGTACCAGATGTATGGGCAAGTAGTACCACATCATCATCTTTGAACGACTTTGCTGGTGGGATGGATTGAGAACATAGCACCATGAGCTTATTAACATTCACCAACGGACTATCGACAGCAGCACACGCTTTAAGTGCTGCTTCTTTGTCGTCATCATGAATTAACACGCCGACGTTGGTACTTTTACAAAATGCCAATACCGTATCAGCAGGCAGTTTATCGTTAATACATACTGGGATCGCACCTAAGCGATTGAGCGCCAAATAATGCAAAAAATAACTTAAGCCGTCGTCCAAATATAAACCAACCAAACTCCCCTCAGACACACCCAAAGCACAATATTTACTGGCTACTTGATACACGATTTGTTGAATATCATTAAAGCTAAAATGTGTTTGCTGTCCCGCATAAAGTGGGATGGTTTTATCAATACTGAGAACCGGCTTATGCAAATCCACAGGCAATGCCATTATTGCTTCATAAAAATTACCTGCACCGATAGAGTCGTCGGCCTGAATTTGCGCGATCAAACTTTTCGAAAACATCATATATTCCTTATTTTTAGGCTGCTTCGGAATTGGCGGACGTGTCTATACACGCCAAACCTGTTTCAAGTAACCAATTTTTGAGCATACTCATCCCTCCTTCTGACGCGATGGACTCTGGATGAAATTGCACACCATAAATTGGCAACGCCTTATGCTTTATCGCCATTATTTCAGTATGTTCCCCCCCCTCACTGACCGTCATCGCGGTGACTTCAAGGCAATCAGGCAACGGTAGCGCAAGACTTAAACTGTGATAACGCACAACACGTAAAGGAGACACCAAGCCGTCAAACAACCCTGTTGCGTGATGAGAAATATGTGAACATTTGCCATGAATGGGTTCAGCTGCATGCTGCACTTTGGCACCAAATACATGACCAATAGACTGATGGCCCAAACACACGCCTAAAATGGGGATCTTTCCAGCAAAGTAACGAATGACTTCGCACGATACGCCTGCTTGCTCAGGCCCAAAAGGTCCCGGCGAAACAATGAGCCCATCAGGGGCAAGCGCGACAATATCAGCCAAGCTCAACTCATCATTGCGAACCACTTTAATGGTGTGGCCCAAGGCTGCCACATAATGTACTAAGTTATAGGTAAACGAATCATAGTTATCGATCATTAACAGCATGCTGTCATCTCCATATTGTGTGACGAGTCAGTAATGCCCAGTGCCAATAGCAAAGCTTTACTTTTATTTAAGGTTTCTTGCCATTCATTTTCAGCAATCGAGTCAGATACCACACCGGCACCGGCTTGGAGGTGTAAACACCCGTCTTTGATCAGGGCTGTTCGGATCACAATAGCCAAATCAACATCTTCTCCTGATATCACGCCAACACCGCCACCATACAAACCTCGTCTTACTGGCTCATAGTGATCAATTAATTGCATTGCACGTATTTTTGGCGCACCGCTGAGCGTACCGGCGGGTAACGTGGCGCGAATAAGATCTAACGAGCTAATATGCTTCAACTGTTTAGCTCTGACTTCTGAAGTGATATGCATCACATGCGAAAAATGTTCGACAGACATTATTTTGGGTACCGATACCGACGAGAGCTTTGCCACTTTACCTAGGTCGTTACGTGCAAGGTCAATCAACATTAAATGCTCAGCACACTCTTTGGTGTCATTAAGCAATTCGATTTCAAGCTGTTGATTTTCTTTTTCACACCCACTGCGATGCCGGGTTCCCGCCATTGGAAATGAAATTAACGTCCCATTTTCACTGCGGATCAACGTTTCAGGAGAGGCCCCAAATACACAACTTGCAGCAGTACGGACATAAAACTGATAAGGCGACGGACTCATATTACGAAGGCGCGCAAAAAACTCTATGCCGCTGCCTGTCACGTCAACACACATTCGCTGTGACAACACCGCTTGCATAATTTCACCATCAATAATGTGTTGCTTTAATTTGCCAACCGCATCGATGAACTCAGGTTTTTTAAATTGATATTGCACAGGACCTAAGACCGTATCTTTAGCCCACGTCTGCTCATTTTCAATTAAAGTCAGTGCCGGAACTTCATCGTCCAACGCATAGGCAATCGACCACATACGTTGCGTGTGATGATCCAATATCAATAACTGCTTTGGCAGTAGCATGGTTACATCTTGAGAATCCGTTAAGTCCTTTAACTGTGGATCCGGCAGTTTATTTGGCTCAAAGTAGCGCACGCTCTCATAGCCAAAACAGCCAAACCAACCGCCACTAAAACAAGGTATATCCGGCACCTCAGGAATCGAAAACTCCGAAAGCATGCTCTCTAATGCCGCCCATACTGCCGTAGGTTGATCAAATTGTTGTGTTTGCTCTGTATCTTGCATACTCAAACACAGCCTATTTTTCTTAACCGTAATGCGCGCAAGAATAGATAACCCGATCACACTAAATCGCGGCGGCATCGATTTAGTACCGGCATTGTTATATTCAAAAATAAATGAGTCATGTCGGTCGGCATAACGTTTGTAAAGTTCAATTACATCATTATTTTTATACGATAGCGTTTGTACTTTGTAAGTTAAGGTAGGCTGCATTACGCGACCCCTTCACTGAGACGCTGTAATTGGCGACGAATGACTTTGCCATTGTCATTTCTTGGCAATGCAGTAAGTGTTTCAATATAAATAGGTCGTTGAAAGTTCGATAACTCATCGGTACACCAACCCTTAATTGCTGCGATTAACTCATTGGCAGTGTTATTATTAATAACCACATACAATGCTGCGCGTGTTAGACCATATTCATCTTCTGTAGGAACTAGCGCCATTTCAACAATGCTTGAGAATTCAATCATGATCCGTGCTTCTATCTCTGCGGGGATCACCCAACGCCCATTCACTTTAAATAAATCATCGGCTCGGCCTTTAAAGTGAATATTTCCTTGTACGTCGCGCAGTGCTAAATCTCCAGAGTCGTACCAACCCAATTGAAATTTATCTTTCGTTGCTTGCGGGTTTCGCCAATAACCCTGTGCAACACTTGGGCCCTTCACCCACATTTTTCCACATACATTATCTGCTACGCTGTGTCCTGCAGCATCACGAATATCAATATCGTACCCTTCCAGTGGCTTACCAAGCGTGCCAGGTACCGCGGTCTCCCTCGTGTGACTACAAAATATGTGACATAACTCTGTTGAGCCCAAACCATCTAAAATCGCCGTGCCAAACATTGCCTGCCAGTGTTGAAATAGCTGTTCAGGTAATGCAGCACCAGCAGAAACAGCTATGCGAACAGAGCTAAATGCCGCGACGATACCCTGTTGAGATAAGAGTGCTTGATATATCGCAGGAACACCGAAAAATACGGTTGGTTTATATCGTGATACGTTAGCCATAACCGTTTTTGGAGTCGGCCAATTAGCATCTAAAACAACACTACCGCCACACTCAAGCGGAAAGAAAACACTGTTACCCAACCCGTAGCCAAAAAACGACTTTGCTAGCGAATAAAATCGGTCATCACTTGTCACGCTGAGCGTTTTTTGGGCAAATGCTTGGTAGCTCTGTAATGCATTATTAGAGGAATGCATTACCCCTTTTGGGTTACCTGTAGTGCCAGACGTGTACTGCATAAAAGCAATGTCATCGCCGTGCTTAAAATGAAAACCTGACCAGTTATCAACGCCGGTTGCTAGTAAGCTTTGATAGCCACAAAAGTGAGTTTCGTTGCCAGCACTATAAAACTGGCAAGATATGCCATCGACTGTGTGGTGTATCAATATACTCGCATCACTGTCTTCGATGATAAATTGCTGATTACCATCTGATAACTTGGGATTGATCACAATTGGAATAGCACCACAAGCCAAACTTGCTAAGAAGCAAGTATATAACTGTGTACTGTCATTCATTGCGATGACAATGCGATCATTCGGCTTTATATCAAATGCCTCAAATGCTGACGCTAATTGACACACTTGTTGCTGTAACGCCAAATACGTGACATTTCCTTGTTGCGAATAAACAACCACTTTATCGGGTGATTTTGGGTTAATAAGCCAACGAGCAGCTAAGTTTATAAAACTCATCACCTACCCCTTGGTACTGTTTCAGATCCAAGACATTGCGTGCCACAGTTAAATATATCAATCATTCCTTTTACCTCCCATTTCATGAGTAATTACTGCAAAAAGCCAAACATACACACCCACTACCTTTACTTAACCTGTAAGCAAAAGTTCCCTCATTCCTAGGCTGCTTTTCGCTGTGTGTACCCTATATCTAAAATTATTTTTATAGCGACAAAAAAGACATAAAAGATAAATAAAACATAAATTTAGATGACAACCTCACACATAAAAATTAATCAAACCGCTGATTTTTATGAATAAATTTATATTTATTTTTGAAAGGGAGATTTTTATAAAGAGATAAAAGAGGTTATTTAAACTGACAAAGTACACCTACTAAAACTCAACGAACGATGCAAAAAGTGTAAATGTTTTTAATGAAGGATCGCCACAACAGTTTGTTCAAAAAACAGCTGTATTATATTTATTACTAGGATATTTGTAGAAAAGCTGCAAAAGCTTGATTTTGAATGTTATTTGTAAATTTTAAATGGTTGTAATGACGCAATAGTAAGTTCATTCATGGTGAGCAAATAAGGAGTAGCGCGTGGATAATAGCGGATTGTAATGTTAATGCGCATCATGGCATGGCATACCAACTAATGCGCAAAAATAAGAATAAGGTCTTGTGTATTTCTACACCTTAATTCACTTTTATTTGGAAGTTCCATTCCGACTCACAGTAAACAGAATAGGGCTTTTGCAATAACGAAAACCATCTTTTGAGTTCACTTTGTTGAAGCTCAGAGTGCGTTAATTGTTTATATCGTCGTTCATCACTTAGTTGCCAATAATGCGAGAACTGTTGTTTCATTTTGTCTAGTTGTAAAATCGCATTATCAACATCGCCAAGTCTATAAAAAGCCAATGCCGTATAATCATACATTAGCTTCTTATTAAACTGACCCGAACTAGCCAATTCTATCGCGCTTTGATTATCCCCAAGCGTGAGGTAGGTGTACATTAAAGAATAAACCGCGTAGCTCAATGAGTCGTGCATATTTAAACGTTGATATAGTGTATGGGCAGCTTTTTGGTTTTTTAATGCAGAATGGCTTTGTTGTAAGGCAAGTTCGGTCCAGCTTAACAATAAATAAGCATCAGCTTTAATATTGTCATGACTGTTAAAAGCCTCTAGGTTACCAAGTAGTCGCTCAAAACTTAGTTTTGCATGATGCAACGCAGCCTTATCATTATTTGCAATACCATGATCCATTTTGGCCATACTCAGTAATAGCTGATTTCGATAGCGCAGTGGCGCCATATCGAGCTCATCGTTTAAGACTTGTTCAGCGAGTTCAATATATTCAATGGCTTTTTCTCCTTCATGTAGTTGAATGAAGTAAAATCCAAGATAATTTGCTATTTTTATTTGATACACCAATTCTTGCTGATCCGTAGCCAACTTTAGCGCCCTAAGCAAAGCCTGATTACGCTCCTCTAAAGGTGCTAAGTAATTTTGACCCAAAGCAAAATAGGTTTTCATCAAAGAGCTTAAATTGCCATTTTGACGATAATAGCGCACTGATTTATATAAACTTTGTAAACTATCCTCAAGATCAACCGTTTGATCTGTTTCAGGACCCGCGGGAGGGGGATTACCAATATAATATAACCGCCTAGCTTCAGACTCCGTCATATCATGTATTTCAAATAAGTTCTTAGCTTGAGAAATAAAATGCCGATATTTATGCCAATTCTGTTGCTGCCATGCAATTGTCGCGAGCTTTCGATAGATCTTTGACCGTAAGACATCATTATCTATCTCATCTGTCATCACTAATGCATGTTCTAGCAATGTGTTTGCTTGCGTATATTCCCCTTTGGCGACTTTCATTTCACCCCAATACTCAAGCATCCGCGCGTTAAGTGACGGCTTAGCCAATAAAGTCGGATGTTGCGATAGCTGCTCGAACATGTCTGCCGCTTTTTGCAATCGACCTGTATGCCAATACGTTCTGGCCAACTCAACCAATGCGTGAACATTATTAGGGTCATGAAGCACTGATGCTTCAAAATAACGCATAGCAAGGCCGACCCCTCGAGTTTCCAATGCATACAGGCCTTCTAAATAATCTTTGGTAGAAAAGTCACTTTCAGAAACATGGAATGTGCTTACCATGCCGGTTTTACCCACTAATTGTTGTGCGAAGGTTGTTGCTAGGTTTGGTAAAGGGTGGTTAAGATCATCACTATATATAACCCCCTTTTTAATATTTCCTTGAATATCTGACAAGGTGTAGTGAAACACAAAGCGACCACTTTCTTGCGACACCGTCGCCTCTAACCATCGCTCAGCATGCCCCTGCTCAACAAGAGATTGTAAAGTAGCACCAACATTATTGTGTGCTTCATGCTCTTGTGAAAGCAAGTGAAAAGAAGGTTTATTGGGGATCACGGTCACAATGCCTGATTCTTTTAAGTTTTGTATTAATAAATGCCGCAACCCGTAATTAAGCCAATCAAACTCCGTTTCGCCAGTCAAATTTTTAAACGGTGCGATCAATAATCTTTCATTGTGATGAGGTTCACTCATACTTGTTGGTCGTGTATCAACCATTGTAAAGCCGATCACCAAAAACAGTCCCGCAATCAAGAGTAATAGCGACAATAAAAATACCGGCAGGCGCTGATGAATACGGCTAAATAGCCCTATATTTTGCTGAGTATTCTGTAATGGCTCATCTATAGAAACTGCATCATCAGGCACGTCAACTTCACAGATCCAAATATAGCCTCGCTGCGGATATGTTTTAATAAATAAGGGGTTTTGTACACTGTCGCTTAACTGCTTGCGTAACTCTCTAATACTTTGTGTTAATGAGCTTTCCCGATATTCCCCATTCACCCACAAAGCAGAAAGCAGCTCTTCACGTGTGATTATTCGCCCCGCGTTGAGTAAAAAGTATTCCAATAATTGGGCGAGTTTAGGTCGCAGTTGTACGGCATCTTCTTGAAGATATAAAACACCCAATATAGGGTCAAATGAATAACTATTAAACGTGTACGACATAATTCCTTCACAGCTCTACGTTAAAAATAATCAAATATTATTATTAGATAAAATAATCCGACCTTATTGTAGTAGTAACACGCACTAGAAATTACATAAATGAGACAAAAGGTTTACAATATCGTTCTAATGGCCGCAATGGTCTGCTTTTAGTGTATAAACGCCCTCTTTTTGATTACTTTCCTTGTATTACCAAGTGCACAAAGACTAAAGAAGCGCATTCAGGTTTGTTTTTCATATTCGTTCTATCAGCAAAACAGCTCAGGTTGTTTGTCCAAGTGACTTAGTAATAAAAATACCACTTAAATGACTTTAAAAAGCAGAGCTAGATCAATCTATAGCTGTATTTTGTAAAAGTAATGCGTTATTGGTGTTAAATATAGTATCTATAACTCTTTAAAAAATGATAAGTAAGGTACTTAATAATGTCGCACCCTGTGCGTCACTAAAGCAGATTGACTCGTCGACTATTTTTCTTGTTTGCTTTTATAAAAACCGTCACGGTTGCTAATAGCTCAGTTTGCGCCTTTGCTGTACAATTAGTCTCAATATATATGCTTAACTAACGGCCTTATGAACACACAAGACACCATCGTAGCTCAAGCCACCGCACCGGGACGCGGCGGTGTGGGGATCATTCGCGTATCAGGCACATTGGCAACACTCGTTGCCGAACAGATTGTCGGAAAATGTCCAAAAACACGATATGCAGAATACTTGCCATTTAACACCCTGCAAGGTGAGCAATTAGATCAAGGCATTGCACTGTATTTCGCGGGTCCAAATTCATTTACTGGTGAAGATGTTCTAGAGCTGCAAGGCCATGGTGGCCCCGTTGTGATTGATATGCTACTCAAAGAAATTTGCCAGATCAGTGGCGTCCGCCTAGCTCAACCTGGTGAATTTTCAGAGCGAGCGTTCTTAAACGACAAGATGGATTTAACCCAAGCAGAAGCAATCGCCGATCTTATAAATGCCACCAGTGAACAGGCAGCAAAAAGTGCCCTTCATTCTTTACAAGGTGACTTCTCTAATCATATCAATACGCTGGTGGAGAAAGTGATCCATCTACGTATGTATGTTGAAGCCGCTATTGACTTTCCTGATGAAGAAATTGATTTTTTGTCTGATGGTAAAGTCAGTGGTGATTTAAATGCCATCATTGATCAGTTAAATGAAGTACGTAAACAAGCTAAGCAAGGCAGTATCATGCGTGAAGGAATGCGTGTGGTGATAGCTGGCCGCCCAAATGCCGGAAAATCTAGCTTACTTAATGCATTAGCTGGTCGAGAAGCGGCTATTGTGACAGACATTGCAGGTACAACCCGCGATGTATTACGTGAACATATTCATATAGATGGCATGCCACTACACATAATTGACACAGCAGGACTACGTGACAGCCCAGACAAAGTCGAACAAATTGGTATTGAGCGAGCTTGGGATGAAATAAGCCAAGCAGACCACGTGCTATTTATGGTCGATGGTACTGACACAGACCACACTGACCCAATGCAAATTTGGCCTGAGTTTATGGCGCGTCTACCGCAAGGCATGGCGGTCACGGTCGTGCGCAATAAAGTCGATTTATCACAAGAAGCGGTCGGGATGTGCCAACAAGGCGATTACCCAGTATTACGTTTGAGTGCAAAAAATACCGATGGCATAGATTTGCTACGCGATCATCTAAAAGCTTGTATCGGTTTTCAAGGTGCAACTGAAGGAGGCTTTATGGCCCGCCGCCGTCACTTAGATGCGTTAGAACGTTCAGCAGAGCACTTAGATATTGGTAAAACACAGTTAGAAATGCACATTGCCGGTGAAATTCTTGCTGAAGAGCTACGTTTAACGCAGCAGTATTTAAACGAAATTACCGGTGAATTCACCTCTGATGACTTACTGGGTAAGATCTTCAGCTCATTTTGTATCGGTAAATAAGCACTTTTTAACAAAATTAAGGGGAGTACTCCCCTTTTTTACACTACATCGAAGACTATCTCGACCACTCACACACAACATCAGAGACATGATCAGCTAAGTATTTTTACCACACTAAAGTAACCGTACCCTTCTGTATTTATGTTCAAATTATGCTTACTAAGTAAGCTATATTTATCGGACATTCGTTTCCCACACAACCGGTATTGCCCGCATTTTACTTTTACGCGGCCGGTTTATCGCATAACCTAAATGTGTATCAGCTCAAATTAACACCGCTTTTCGATCTACACATGAAAAACCTAGCTCCAGGACGTAAAAAACCAACATTTCATTGCGTAAATAACAGGCTAATTTTCCATAGCCGAGTACTCAGTATCGTTATTACAGATCAGATCCGGTCATTTTTAGATTATTTTAATATATGGATCTAACTTTATAGATCTAAAAAAGCAGATCGAAATCAAGCACTTGATCGTTATGCACAACTAAGTTGTCCACACATCCAAAAACCAAGCTAAAAACAGCCAAAGTACGCTAAAATAGTGTCTAGTAGGTGCTTGAGCAATAAACTTATCGCAAAGATTTACTCAGTTTATCCACATAAAGCTCACTAAAAACCAGTTTGGAATATTTTATTAATCCATTTAAATACAGTAAGTTAAACAAAAAATAATTATTTTGAGTGAAAAACGCACGCTATTTTTTATCCAATCAATTTACGCACCTCTTTACTTCTTCCACAGGCACTATATGATGACGCCATTAAAATTACTTGATCAATTATAATGACACAATTAGAGATCATCGTTGGAAGTCAAATGGGATCAGCTGAATATGTTGCCGATCAGCTAAAAGAAGCCTTAGAAAATCAAGGGTTTGTTGCTAATTTGCACGAGCAACCTGACTTAGCACACTGTGAACATGATCACTGGTTAATCGTAACCTCAACCTATGGTGCCGGTGATTATCCAGAGAACTTATTGTCATTTATTGATCAAGTAAATCAGCAAGGTAGTATGAGCTCTAAGCAGTTTGCTGTCGTCGGGTTGGGTGATACCAGCTATGACACGTATAACCATGCAGCAAAAAATATTGCACAGTTATTGGTAGATAAAGGTGCAACAAATATGCTGCCGGTTTTAGAGATCAATGTATTAGATGAAGCACTTCCAGAAGACACGGCACTGAGTTGGTTACCACTGTTTAGTAATGCACTCATGGTATCTCAGTAGTCCTCATTGATCTTTTACACATAAGTTATACACATTTTTAGAGATTTTAAGATCGGATTGTGGATAACCTTTGATCTACCTGCAGATCTAACCATAGTTATCCTTGGGATAATTATAAGATGATCTAGCCCTGTGTATAAATAGCCATTTTGATCAGAGCTTATCAGATACTTGATCCGATCCTATTCACACTAATTGATCTGATCTAAGTCTTTGCTGTTAAATAGGTATTCCACCTTACTCACAGAAAAGCGGATCACTAGTAGTAAGATCTAATAAAGATCTTTAAAAAGATCTTATTTATATTAAAAGATCTCTTTTGAGCTTTTTTACTGATTGGTTAGTATTTAGTCATTTCACTTCTGAGTATTTCTAGGTAGAATACGCATCCTTTCAAAATCGAACCGGTAATTTTTAAGTAGGATCCCGTAAATGATTTATCATGAACATTTTGACGTTATTGTAGTTGGTGGTGGACACGCAGGTACTGAAGCTGCGCTTGCTGCTGCTAGAATGGGTATGAATACCTTATTGTTAACACACAATATGGATACTCTGGGTCAGATGTCATGCAATCCAGCAATTGGTGGTATTGGCAAAGGCCATTTAGTAAAAGAAATTGATGCACTTGGTGGTGCTATGGCGAAAGCGATAGACAAAGGGGGTATTCAATTTAGAACACTAAATTCTTCAAAAGGCCCAGCCGTCAGAGCAACGCGAGCACAAGCAGATCGCGTACTGTACAAAGCTGAAATTCAAGCGATTTTACAAAACCAAGACAATTTGAAGATTTTCCAGCAATCTTGTGATGACTTAATCGTTGAGCAAGATCACGTAAAAGGCGTTGTAACTCAAATGGGATTACGCTTCAGTGCCAATTCAGTGGTACTGACTGTGGGAACATTCTTGGGTGGACAAATTCATATAGGTATGGAAAATTTCAAAGGCGGAAGAGCTGGCGATCCCCCTTCGATAGCACTTGCTGATCGCTTACGTGAATTACCATTTCGTGTTGATAGATTAAAAACAGGTACTCCACCACGTATTGATGCCCGTACTGTTGATTTTTCTGTTATGCAAGCGCAACCAGGTGATACACCTACCCCAACCTTTTCATTTGTGGGTAAAGCATCTGATCACCCACAACAGATCCCCTGCTATATCACTTATACCAATGAAAAAACCCATGATGTGATCCGTGAAAACTTGCATAGATCACCCATGTACGCAGGTGTGATAGAAGGAATTGGTCCAAGGTACTGTCCATCAATTGAAGATAAAATTGTTCGATTTGCCGACAAAGACAAGCATCAGATCTTTGTTGAGCCTGAAGGGTTAACGTCCTATGAGCTCTATCCTAATGGTATTTCCACCAGCTTACCTTTTGACGTGCAGTTACAAATTGTGCAATCGATAAAAGGGTTTGAAAATGCTCATATCTGTCGCCCAGGTTATGCGATTGAATATGACTTTTTTGACCCGAGAGATTTAAAGCAATCATTAGAGACTAAATTTATCAATGGTTTATTCTTTGCAGGTCAAATAAACGGCACTACAGGTTATGAAGAAGCCGGTGCTCAAGGTCTGATTGCAGGCATGAATGCTGCCTTACAAGTACAAGGTAAAGATGCCTGGACACCACGTCGTGACCAAGCATATACCGGTGTATTAATTGACGATTTAGCGACACTTGGTACGAAAGAACCGTACCGTATGTTCACTAGCCGTGCTGAATACCGATTATTATTACGTGAAGATAATGCCGATTTACGCTTAACCGAAAAAGGCCGAGAGTTAGGTTTGGTTGATGATGAAAGATGGGCTGCATTTAACGACAAACTTGAAGTAATGGAGCAAGAGTCACAACGCTTAAAAGCAACGTGGATCCATAAAGATCACGCTGCCATTGATCAAGTAAATAGTTTACTTAAAACCCCCTTAACACGAGAAGCTAGCTTAGAAGATCTGATCCGTCGTCCAGAGATCAAGTATCATGATCTGATGAGTATTGAAGGGTTGGGATCTGATGCGACGAATGTTCAAGCTCTTGAGCAAGTAGAGATCCAAACTAAGTACGCTGGATACATTGCGCGTCAACAAGATGAGATCAATAAACAACTGCGTCATGAAGAATCATTATTACCAAAAGAGTTTGATTATAGCCAAGTAAGTGGCTTATCAAACGAGGTGGTTGCTAAGTTAACCGATGCTCGACCAGACACCATTGGTCAAGCTTCTCGTATTTCTGGTATCACCCCAGCAGCTATTTCGCTATTATTAGTGTATCTGAAAAAGCAAGGGCTGTTGCGCAAGTCAGCGTAACGGCAATGGGATCTCGTGTTACATCAACAACTATCTTCTTTATTAGCGCAGACGGATATTGCGCTAACTGAACTTCAACAGCAGCAGCTAGTGCAGTATGTTGAATTATTAGACAAATGGAATAAAGCTTACAATTTAACCTCTGTACGCGATCCGAGTGAAATGGTTGTTAAACACATCATGGACTCACTTATGGTTGCCCCTCACTTAGCTGGTAAACATTATATTGATGTTGGTACGGGTCCTGGATTACCGGGTATCGTATTGGCCATTGCTTTGCCTGACACGCAGTTTGTATTACTCGATAGCCTTGGCAAACGAGTACGTTTTTTAATGCAGGTAAAACATGCGCTTGGCTTAGATAATGTCACACCAGTTCAGTCTCGTGTTGAAGATTATCAGCCAAGTGTTAAATTAGATGGTGTGCTTAGCCGCGCATTTGCATCATTACAAGATATGGTGCAGTGGTGTGAGCATCTAATTGATAATTCTGGTCGCTTCATTGCGCTAAAAGGTCAATTTCCTGAGCAAGAATTAGACAGCTTGCCAACAGGTGTGCACTTTGAGCAAAAGATTAGCTTAGAAGTTCCTGAACTGGATGCTGAGCGACATTTAATTATTCTTTCTAAAGACTAAGCTTTCCGAGGACACTGTGGCAAAAGTTATTGCAATTGCAAACCAAAAAGGTGGCGTTGGCAAAACCACCACGGCTGTAAATCTAGCCGCATCGATGGCTGCGACCAAACGTAAAGTGTTACTTATTGACCTAGACCCGCAAGGTAATGCAACTATGGGCAGTGGTGTTGATAAGTATGGTGATGTGCCAACTATCTATGATTTACTGATCGAAGAGTCTGCAATGGCAGATGTGATCAGTACTGAAACCTCAGGTGAATATCATTTAATCGCAGCTAATGGGGATGTGACCGCTGCCGAAGTTAAATTGATGGAGCTATTTGCACGTGAAGTACGCTTAAGAAATGCGTTGGAAGCGATTCAAGATCAATATGAGTTTATTTTTATTGATTGCCCACCTTCATTGAATATGTTGACAGTTAATGCGATGGCTGCGGCCGATTCTATTTTAGTACCCATGCAGTGTGAATATTACGCACTTGAAGGGTTAACAGCATTGATGGATACAATTACTCAGCTTGCGAAGTTAGTGAATCCGAATTTACAGATTGAGGGGATTTTACGCACCATGTATGATCCTCGTAATCGATTGGCCAATGATGTATCAGAACAACTGAAACAACATTTTGGCGAGAAAGTGTACCGCACTGTGATCCCACGTAATGTGAGATTAGCTGAAGCGCCAAGCTTTGGCGCACCTGCGATGTATTACGACAGGGCATCCAGTGGTGCAAAAGCATATTTGGCGTTAGCAGGAGAGATGCTACGCCGAAAAGAACAGCAATCTGCTGCGGTTGCCTAAGAGGATAATAATAACATGTCGGTTAAAAAACGTGGTTTGGGGCGAGGATTGGATGCCTTATTAAGCTCAGCGAAGCCAGCTCCTTCTTCAGAGCCGGTACCCATTGATGTGACTGTCGCTGACGAAAAGCCAGTGGAGTCTGAAAAGCAAAACTCTGCCGTGCACGTTGATGGTGAGTTACAACGGTTACCTATTGAATATTTGCGACCTGGGAAATATCAACCTCGTAAAGACATGTCAGAGCAAGCACTTGAAGAATTGGCTGGCTCAATTCGTGCACAAGGTATATTACAGCCGATAGTTGTGCGCCATATCAGTGATACGGATTATGAGATAATTGCGGGTGAACGACGCTGGCGTGCTGCGCAATTGGCGCAACTCAGTATGGTGCCGTGTATTTTAAAGCAGGTTGCTGATGAAGCCGCTGTAGCGATAGCGTTGATTGAAAATATTCAGCGCGAAGATTTAAACGCCATGGAAGAAGCGGTGGCACTACATCGTTTACTCACCGAATTTGAATTAACGCACCAGCAAGTTGCAGAGGCCGTGGGTAAATCGCGTACAACGGTGACAAACCTGTTACGTCTTAATAATCTCAATGATGATGTTAAAATATTGTTGGAGCATGGTGATATAGAAATGGGCCATGCACGCTGCCTATTAGCACTCTCTGGAGAAGCGCAATCTGAGGTGGCTCGAACAGCCGTCGCAAAAGCCTTAACAGTGCGAGAAACAGAGAAACTAGTTCGTAGTATTTTAGAGCCTGTGGACAAAAAAGAAACAAAAGAAAAGGACCCAGATGTCAGATTGTTAGAGCAACAATTAGGCGAAAACTTGGGCGCTAAAGTGGAAATTAACTATAATAATCGAGGTAAAGGTAAGCTGGTGATTTCTTACACTAGCTTAAATGAACTCGATGGCATCTTGGGCCGCATTCACCCAGACATGCAACAACCGCCAGAATGACCAATAAATAAACAATGGTGGTGCTGAAAAAGCGCCACTATTCGTCTCTTCAAGTTGCAAAATCACCAAAAATAAGTATAATTTCGCCAGTTTTCATACCCTGATTAAGTTTAAGGTCATAAAGGTTAATTAAAAGTGACTCATTCGTTAGCTGGCCCGTATAGACGTGCCGCATTAAAAGGCGTATTACTTCAGGGTATCGTAGCAATCGTCGCTGCAGTAATAGTTTTAATAGCTTGGGGAGTGCATGCGGGGGCATCAGCAATAGCCGGTGGCCTAGTCTCAGTACTGCCTAGCTTAGTGTTCGCTTTATACGCCTTTAGATATATGGGCGCGAGTAAAGCAGAGCAAGTATTTGACTCGATAAAACGAGGCAATGGATTAAAGTTTTTGCTGACTGTGTGTTTGTTCGCACTGGTATTTAAGTATTTTTCAGTCATGGCGCTGCCATTTTTTTGCTGTTACATACTGGTGATGTTCACACAATGGTTGGCACCGATTTTTTTTAATCATTAACTTTTGGGATAAAACATGGCTGCAGAAGAAGTTACTCTATCAAGCCATATTCAGCATCACTTGACCAATGCCAAGATGTGTTCGACCGACGCCGGTCTTGCCTTCAATAAAGCATGTGCGGATAGTGGTTTCTGGACATGGCATATAGATACCCTCGCATGGTCAATCGGTTTAGGTCTGATATTTTTATGGATCTTCCGTAGTGCCGCTACTAAATCTACCACTGGTGTACCGGGTAAATTTCAGTGTTTCATTGAAATGATCGTGGAGTTCGTTGGTGACAACGTACGTGACACTTATCATGGTAGTAGCAAACTTATAGCTCCATTAGCTCTAACAATCTTTGTTTGGGTGTTCTTAATGAACCTAATGGACTTAATACCTGTCGATTTCCTACCTGCATTTGCTGGCTTAGTTGGCGAAACTGCATTTGGTATGGACTCACATGATGTGTACATGAAAATTGTACCGACTACTGATATCAACTTGACCGCTGCGCTTGCGATTGGTGTGTTCTTATTGATGATCGGGTACTCAATTAAAATCAAAGGCATTATTGGCTTTATTAAAGAGCTTACGTTGCACCCGTTCAGTTCAAATAACAAACTGGTTCAGGTTCTTTTGATCCCGTTTAACTTGCTACTAGAGACGATTGCACTGGTTGCTAAGCCGTTCTCGTTAGCACTTCGTTTGTTCGGTAACTTATACGCTGGTGAGTTGATTTTCATCTTGATCGGCGCAGTTGGTTTAATGCAACTACCGTTGCACTTTATTTGGGCTGTATTCCACATCTTAGTAATCGTTCTGCAAGCATTCGTATTTATGATGCTTACAATCGTATACCTAAGCATGGCGAGCTCAGATAATCATTAATTTTTATTTTATATTTTAACTTTAATTTACAATTGAAACTTTGGAGAAAAAAATGGAACTAGTATTAGGTCTTAAGTACATCGCAGTTGCTCTACTTATCGGCTTCGGTGCTATCGGTACAGCGATCGGCTTCGGTAACATGGGTGGTAAATTCCTAGAAGCATGTGCTCGTCAGCCTGAACTTGCGCCTTCACTACAGGTTAAGATGTTCATCCTAGCTGGTCTAATCGATGCCGTAGCAATGATCGGTGTTGGTATCGCGATGGTATTGTTGTTCGTACTTTAATTTAACTTTTTGAACAGCTTACTATTTAAGGAGGAGCGGTTGTGAACTTAAACGCCACTCTTATCGGTGAATTAATTGCGTTTACGGTCTTCGTATTATTTTGTATGAAGTTCGTATGGCCACCACTAAATGGTGCAATTGAAGCTCGCCAGAAAAAAATCGAAGATGGTTTAGCTGCCTCTGATAAAGCCGAAAAAGAACTTGAACGTGTGCGTCTAGAAGCTGCAGAGCAGTTGACAGAAGCAAAAACTCAAGCGGCTGATATCATTGATCAAGCTAAAAAGCGTGCAGCGTTAATTGTTGACGAAGAGACAACTCGTGGTCAGCAAGAGCGTGAGAAAATTATTGCTCAAGGACACTCTGAAGTTGAATCAGAGCGTAGCCGTGTGACAGAGGACCTGCGTAAGCAAGTTGCTACTCTGGCAGTGGTTGGCGCTGAGAAGATTTTAGAGCGTGAAATCAATCAAGCCGCACACAGTGACATCGTTGAAAAACTTGTCGCTGAGCTGTAACGGAGGGTATGAGCATGTCTGAATTGACTACTATCGCTCGCCCATACGCTAAAGCGGCTTTTGAACTTGCTGTTGAAAAAGGCAATGTTGACGCTTGGAATGACATGTTGTTCTTCGCTGGCCAAGTGGCCAGCGATGAGCAAGTGGCTTCTTTGCTTGCAAGCATGCCAACTGCTGCAGAACAAACTGATGTATTACTGAAAGTATGTTCTGAGCAACTCAACGAACAGGGTCAGAATCTTATCAAGCTGATGGCCGAAAATGAGCGTTTAGCCGCCATTCCAGCAGTTGCTGATATTTTTGCTGAATTTAAAGCAGAATATGACAAAGAAATCGACGTTGACGTGATTTCGGCAACTGAACTTGCTGGTGAACAGCAAGACAAATTGGTCGCGGCACTTGAAAAACGTTTCGCACGCAAAGTTAAGCTGAATTGTAGCATCGACGAAGCCGTAGTTAGCGGCCTTGTGATCAAAGCTGGTGACACCGTTATTGACGGAACTGTCCGTGGCAAACTTGACCGCCTAGCGGCCTCGCTACAATCGTAATTGGGAAAATGAGCATGCAACTTAATTCCACAGAAATTTCTGCGCTGATCAAACAACGTATTGAGCAGTTTGAAGTTGTAAGTGAAGCACGTAACGAAGGTACAATTGTATCTGTTACAGATGGTATCATCCGCATCCACGGTCTAGCTGACTGTATGCAAGGTGAGATGATCGAGCTTCCTGGCAACCGTTATGCTATCGCACTAAACCTTGAGCGTGACTCAGTAGGTGCAGTAGTAATGGGTCCTTACGCCGACCTTAAAGAAGGCGTAAAAGTACAATCTACTGGTCGTATCCTAGAAGTACCTGTTGGTCGTGGTCTACTTGGTCGTGTTGTAAACACACTTGGTCAGCCTATCGATGGTAAAGGCGCACTAGATAACGACGGTTTTGAACCAGTTGAGAAAATTGCACCAGGCGTAATCGAGCGTCAATCAGTAGACGAGCCAGTACAAACTGGTTATAAGTCTATCGATGCAATGATCCCAGTTGGTCGTGGTCAGCGTGAGTTGGTTATCGGTGACCGTCAGACTGGTAAAACTGCACTAGCAATCGATGCAATCATCAACCAAAAAGGCACAGGCGTTAAGTGTGTGTACGTAGCGGTTGGTCAAAAAGCATCTACGATTGCAAACGTAGTACGTAAACTTGAAGAACATGGTGCACTTGAAAACACAATCGTTGTTGTTGCATCAGCTTCAGAATCAGCAGCGCTACAATTCCTAGCGCCATTTGCTGGTTGTACTATGGGTGAATACTTCCGTGACCGCGGTGAAGATGCACTAATCGTATATGATGACCTGTCTAAGCAAGCTGTTGCTTACCGTCAGATCTCATTGCTATTGAAGCGTCCACCAGGTCGTGAAGCATACCCAGGTGACGTATTCTACCTTCACTCGCGTCTTCTAGAGCGTGCATCGCGTGTAAACGCTGATTACGTAGAGAAGTTCACTAACGGTGAAGTGAAAGGTAAAACAGGTTCATTGACAGCATTGCCTATCATTGAAACTCAAGGTGGTGATGTTTCTGCATTCGTACCTACTAACGTTATCTCAATCACCGATGGTCAGATCTTCCTAGAAACTGACTTATTCAACGCAGGTATCCGTCCGGCAGTAAATGCTGGTATCTCGGTATCTCGTGTTGGTGGTGCTGCGCAAACGAAAATCGTTAAGAAACTGGGTGGTGGTATCCGTCTAGCGCTAGCTCAATACCGTGAACTAGCAGCGTTCTCTCAGTTCGCTTCTGACCTTGACGATGCAACTCGTGCTCAACTTGAGCATGGTGAGCGCGTAACTGAGCTAATGAAGCAGAAACAATACGCACCAATGTCTGTTGCTGAAATGTCTCTGTCTCTATTTGCAGCTGAGAAAGGCTTCCTACAAGACATCGAAATCGCGAAAATCGGTGACTTCGAAGAAGGCCTAATTGGTTTTGCAAACAGCACATACGCAGAGCTAATGGCTCAAATCAATGAAACAGGTAACTACAACGCCGAGATCGAAGCGCAGTTGAAAGAACTTCTTGAGAAGTTCAAGTCAACGCAAACTTGGTAATTTAGTTATGCATGGTGGGTGTTATCGCTAACACTCACCTTGATTCGGAGAGAGAGTCATGGCCAGCGGAAAAGAGATTAAAAGCAAGATCGGGAGTATTAAAAATACTCAGAAGATCACCAGCGCAATGGAAATGGTTGCCGCTTCTAAAATGAAGCGTGCGCAAGACCGTGTGGCGTCAAGCCGTCCATATGCTGAGAACTTACGCAAAGTGATCGGTCGTGTTGCTCAAGCTAATCTTGACTTCCATCATCCGTTCTTAGAAGAACGTGATGTGAAGCGAGTTGGTTATATTGTTATCTCTACTGACCGTGGTCTGTGTGGCGGTTTGAACACGAATGAGTTCAAAAAAGTGACACAAGACGTACAAGCTTGGAAAGAAAAAGGCGTAGACGCAGAATATGCAACGCTAGGCGGCAAAGCTGCTGGTTTCTTCCAACGCTTCGGTGGTCAACTACTCGCTAAAAAAGCGGGTCTTGGAGATGCACCTTCAATTCAGGACGTAATTGGTCCTGTTAAAGTAATGCTTGATGCATTCGCTGAAGGAAAAATTGACCGTTTATTCGTGGTATACAACAACTTTGTAAATACCATGAAGCAAGAGCCAGTAATCGATCAGTTATTACCTTTGCCAAAAGCTGAAGAAGAAGTATCAGCTCACGCTTGGGACTACTTGTACGAGCCAAACCCAGAGGCTATTTTAGAGACTCTGTTAGTACGCTTCATTGAATCACAAGTGTACCAAGGTGTAGTTGAGAATGCTGCCTCTGAACAGGCTGCCCGTATGGTTGCGATGAAAGCCGCAACTGATAATGCTGGTGACCTAATTGATGAGCTGCAACTGATTTATAACAAAGCACGTCAAGCTGCAATCACACAAGAGATCAGTGAGATTGTTAGTGGTTCGGCTGCGGTATAACGCTTCGGCAAAGTTTAACGAGAGGAATAGACATGAGTTTAGGTAAGGTCGTCCAAATTATCGGCGCCGTTGTGGACATCGAGTTCCCACAAGATAGCGTGCCAGCTGTATATGAAGCAGTAAAAATTACAGAAGGCGACTTAGTTGGTTTGACTCTAGAAGTTCAACAACAACTAGGTGGCGGCGTAGTTCGTGCAATCGCACTAGGTACTACTGACGGTTTACGTCGTAGCACTGCAGTAGAAGGTACAGGCGAGCCAATTAAAGTTCCAGTAGGTACAAAGACCCTTGGTCGTATCATGGACGTATTGGGTCAGCCAATCGATGAAGCAGGTCCAATTGGTGAAGACGAGCGTATGTCAATTCACCGTGCAGCCCCTTCATATGAAGAGCAATCAAGTTCAATCGAACTACTAGAAACGGGTATCAAGGTAATCGACCTTGTATGTCCGTTCGCTAAAGGTGGTAAAGTTGGACTATTCGGTGGTGCCGGTGTAGGTAAAACCGTAAACATGATGGAACTTATCCGTAACATCGCAATCGAGCACAGTGGTTACTCTGTATTCGCAGGTGTTGGTGAGCGTACTCGTGAGGGTAACGATTTCTATCATGAAATGAACGATTCAAACGTACTTGATAAAGTATCGCTTGTTTACGGTCAGATGAACGAGCCTCCAGGTAACCGTTTACGTGTTGCACTGACAGGTCTTACTATGGCAGAGAAGTTCCGTGACGAAGGTCGTGACGTACTTTTCTTCGTAGATAACATCTACCGTTACACACTTGCAGGTACTGAAGTATCAGCACTTCTAGGTCGTATGCCATCAGCGGTAGGTTACCAGCCTACACTAGCTGAAGAAATGGGTGTACTTCAGGAGCGTATCGCGTCGACTAAAGCTGGTTCAATCACATCAATCCAAGCGGTATACGTACCAGCGGATGATTTGACGGATCCATCTCCAGCTACAACCTTTGCTCACTTAGATGCAACAGTTGTACTTTCACGTGATATCGCATCTCTTGGTATTTACCCAGCGGTAGATCCACTAGATTCATCATCTCGTCAGCTTGACCCACAAGTAATTGGTCAAGAGCACTATGATACTGCACGTGGCGTTCAGACAGTTCTTCAGCGTTATAAAGAGCTTAAAGACATCATCGCAATTCTAGGTATGGACGAGCTTTCTGATGAAGATAAGCAAGTTGTATCTCGTGCACGTAAAATCCAACGTTTCCTATCTCAGCCGTTCTTCGTTGCTGAAGTATTCACGGGTGCGTCAGGTAAATACGTTTCACTGAAAGACACTATTGCAGGCTTCAACGGCATCTTAAACGGTGAGTATGATGATCTGCCAGAGCAAGCTTTCTACATGGTTGGTTCTATCGACGAAGCAGTTGATAAAGCAAAAAACATGTAATTTAGGGGGTTATTATGGCAATGACAGTACAACTTGACGTAGTAAGTGCAGAGCAGAGTGTATTCTCTGGTAGCGTCGCTACAATTCAAGTGACAGGTAGTGAAGGTGAGTTGGGTATTCACCCAGGTCACGCCCCACTCCTGACTGGCCTAAAACCTGGTATGGTACGTTTAGTTAAAGCAGACAGCAGCGAAGAGATCATCTACGTTGCTGGCGGCACACTAGAAGTTCAACCACAGACAGTAACCGTCCTTGCTGACGTTGCTATCCGTGGTGAAGACCTAGATGAGCAAGCCGCTGAAGAAGCTAAGCGTGAAGCGCAAACTCAAATGGCATCAGGGGCAGCTTCAGAGCTTGACCACCAAGCTGCCGCGGCACAACTGGCTGAAGCAATTGCTCAGCTACGCGTTATCCGTCAATTGCGCAAATAAGTACAAACCTATCTGGTTTAAAAAGCCCACACCTTTTGGTGTGGGCTTTTTTGTACTAAATTAACGGAGAATAGTTAATAGATAAGGTTAGAAGGCATCTTACTTGCTAGATTTAATACTAGATGTCCGCTTTATACTGTAATTTATGTTACACAAGACACAATTTCATAACACGATTATGCAAAAAATCATGTGAAAGTTATTTATATATTTAGCGTTAAATGTAACAGGCCTGTATTTATCAAGTATATATGGGTTAAGATGCATTTATATTATCTGCTACTGTATGTAATAAATGAACGAAGTTAGCTTTTCTCGCACTGTTAAAAAAGTCACTTTTGGCGCTTGGAGCTTAGATCCCAAGCGGCAATGTATATTTGATGGTGAAGTCGAACGTGAACTTGAGCCTCTGTTATTCAAAATCCTGTGTTATCTAATTATCAATAATGAACAGATCATTACTCGCCAAGATTTAGTGGATGATGTCTGGTGTCAGAATTACGTTGATGATAATGCAATTAATCGTGCTATGTCAGAATTACGTAAAGTGCTGAAATCAGACAGGCAACGAGGTGTTGTGGTAAAAACACACTACCGTAAAGGTTATAGTTTTTTCCCCGATGCGCATATTGAATATTTCGATAAGAAAATTAGCATACCAGAAAAGGAGCCTATAGAGTCAATAATTACTACTTCGGCAGATAAGCCAATAAGAACCTCTCCTCTTAAAGTTGTTATGATTATATTGGCGTTTTTAATTTTTGGTATAATTTATACAAAGCTTCCCAGTGATTATACAAAGCTTACTTCTAGTGAAGCGGATGTAAAAATTACCAAGGTTAATTTTAGTGAGCAATTTCTATCATGGATGACTGGGAAGTATACTCGCGTAATTTTATCACCGAATAAAGCTTTAGCTGTATTTTCATTTATTCCAAGAGGTCAGGATCATGAAGTTCTTGTCTTGAAGAACCTCATAGATGGCTCGGAAAGTAAAATTGGGGATAAGAATCTAAAATACTACCCAATCGGCTGGTCGTCAGATTCGAACCGTATATTTTATCGTTTAACGAGTGAAGGGGTATGTGAGGTATGGCAAATCAGTACCGATTTCATTAGTTACAATAGCCACCTATTTGATTGTCAAAATGGAATAAAGAAAGGTGGTGGTGTGGGTGATGGTCATTTTGTGTATTCAAAACATGATTATCGAGGCAGAGATCAGCTTTCAGCTTTGACAAATAGAGACTTACAGACAGGTGAGGAATTTCAAATATCGTCTCCAAATTTAAACTCTTACGGTGATGAGTTTCTATTGTATGAGAAGTCTCTAAACGCAATTTTCTTTGAGCGTCATTTATTTGATTCAGTAGAACTATATATGACAGATCCTGATGGCAGCAACCAAAGTAAACTGTTTGAATCAAAAAATAGGATTTGGTCGATAAATTATGTAAAGGAAGGTAATAAGCTAGTTTGGTTTGATAATCAAAAAAATGAATTAATTGAATACTCATTGTCAACGAAGTCAGTTGTCCAGCGTGTAACTTTGAATGAAGATAAGGTATATGCAAGTCATCACCCAATTTCAATTGACGAAATGCTTGCGGTTAGTTACCCGTTTGCACAGGATATATATCGTTTTAATTTAGATATTAAGGAATTAGAAAGCGTCATACAAGATGATGAAATCCAGTTTTCGGCTATCTATGCAAAAAATGAATTCTACTTTATAAAACGTTATGTTGGGAATAATGCAATCTATAGAAAGAAAGGGGCTGGGGAGAATATTCGTGCAGACTTTCCTAGTAGTAACTATCGTTCAATTAAGTTTGACGAACATAGTGAGCGGTTCCTACTTGCATATCCTGAACGATTAGAGGTCTATAGCAAAGATTTTGAATTACTAGATACCATTTTTGCGACTGGGACTATTGTATCGGCGGAATTCTTACTTGAAGGGAGAATTGGCTATATTGAATTAAGTAAAGAACATTTAAATAGCAGTGTTTTTATTTACTCAATAAATGAAAAGCAAAGGCATAAAATGCCCTTAAAGCATGCATTATGGTTCGATCAGTATAAAGATAGCGTATATATATATTTGTCATCAAAAGATGAGCTAAGCTACTTTGATAGTAGGACTGGAGATGTTGTTAAAACATTATCCTTACCTAATACTGGTGAACCGCATATATTTGAAATAGGAAATGAGCAAATTTTCTACTCTAGAGGCTCAAAGGTTTTTCAGGTTTACGATGATGAAATCGAGCTTATTAAAAACTTAGGTGCTAAGCAAATATTTGACATGAGTTACTCGAGTCATGAAAATGAATTGATATTTAGCACTGTAGAAGAAGTAGAGAATCAATTGTTAAAACTATTACGACCTTAGAGATATAACCCTAACTTTAAGGCCGTAAAGTCCCAGCTTAGAACTTTGCGCTGACAATCTCGTTCAAAGCATCCATTTTCTCAATATTACTAGCGGGATGATGTGATAAGCTATAGTTTAGAAACTGCTTATCTAGAGGTTCCATCTGTAAAAGGGGGAGTAGTTTATAAACTATATTTAATAGCCACATATAGCTATTGAGTTGAGCCGAGGATGTGTTTTGTGACGTATCATCAGAGAAATCAAAAGACTTTTGTACACTGAGGCTCGATGGAGCTAATTGACTCTCCTTTATACTTTCATGGCAAAAGTTTGTAAATTCTTGGCTGGCAATTTGGGTAAAAGAAATAAAACTTTTTAAGAGTAAATTAGCTTGAGAGTACTCCTCTAGATCTGCACTTACCATTTCATTTTGTAACATTTTTATCCAATGAGCATATTGCTCTACATGCCTTCTATATTGGTTGTCAAATTTATGATTGGTGGTCGTTGTAGGTTGCTCATTGCTTTGTGACAAGTGCCAAGATCTCAAGTTAGACCGGAAAGGGAGTGTGTTTATGCATACCCCTTGCTCTTTATTGGATTTTTGAGGTAAGTAGCAGCTTGCTAGTAGTATAAGTAAATTAAAGCTATATAAATGAGTCGGTGTACGTTGGGCTCTAGCTTTAATAATATGCTGTGATAGATCTCTTTGCGTATTAAATATGTTGCTCCATTGCTCTTTACTGTTATATATAGACAAAATTTCATCGGAACTAAGGAAGTCGCTAATCCAACTATTATTATCGACAATCAAGTTATGATCGATATCTATATTTTCTAACTTCATGAGTTTTGATTGAGTGGCTAAATATTTTGTTTCATCATAATTTGGTGATGGGTATTTACAGAGAAAATTCGAAACACTTTCTTCTAAAATATCTAATAGGGTATCATCATAGAAGTAACTTTCAAGAGACAAGTAAATAACAAAATTAGGCCCATTTTGCCAGCAGCTACTTACATACCAATCATGGTAGCATTGTTTAGAAAACTCTTTCATTAGTTTTGCAAATAGCTTTTCGTAAATTACAGTATCGTTCGAATTGTAATAAAGTCTGAATATAAGATAGCTCATTACTGACCTCTATATTTTAAATGAGTAAATTAATATTTCGTTCGATTTTTTAATATATCGAATTCTCGTAATGGTAATTATCACTTTAGTGTCTAAATAACTTGGCATCAGAGCTTTGCATTCGCTTGTATCGGTACCATGATAATTGGATCATGCAATGAGTGTTTAGTGAAAATTCACTCTTAACAAGAATAGGGTGCCATTTTATTTCTATATTCTTGTGTTTATTAACACTATTAATATTGTTATCCATTTTTATTTATTCAACAGCGGTACTTTTTTTATCGAGACTTCGTATGCAAAAACTTTAGGCTTACCATGATAATTTCGAATAGTTCAAGGTATGCATGCTTTAAGCGACGGAAACATATTGACGTAAAAAAGAGTTAGGTGCAAACATTTGGAATTTAATAAAAAACCATTTAAATCAATGATTTATTGTTATATGTTATCTGGTTATAAGTTATTGGTAGTGACTTTGTACGAACTTATATACATATATAAGATGAGTTTATTTGAGGTGTTTTTTTTTTATTATTGCACTTATTAGTGTAGTAATAGCTACAGGAAATAACAGTTTCACTCGGCCTTGTTGATCAAATAGCTAACTACCAATCAATTTCTCAGTTTTAACTTTGTTGCTGATATTTGGGCATACCTAGCCCATTCATTTTATTTATTGCCTTCACTTTAATCATCGTTTCAGTATGCTGACTATTGAATTGACGACTTTTCAGCTTATCACCCATTAATTGTTTAAAACGATACATCGCCGTCTCGGCAAGTGAACGAAGATGGTACCCTGAATTCATTTTCCACTGCGTTAACCCTATTTGGTGCATCATAAATATGGCATTGTTTCTGGGGTGTCCTTCTTCCCAGTATTGGGCATTCTCTCTTGGCGGTACCCGCATAATCGCACCTTTTGCTGCGACCTCCTCATAGCAACTGCGTGTGTCATATGCACCATCACCTGTGACTCTGTCACTATTCCTGCGCAGTGGCCTGATTAAACTGGCAAGGGCTTCACCATCTGACACATTTACCATCGACAGCTCAGCACCCACAATATCGTGACTTGTCGCATCAACGGCCAAGTGCAATTTTCGCCAAGTTCGGCGCTTAGTCGCACGATGTTTTCTTGTATGCCATTCACCATTTCCATACACTTTAAGGCCCGTGCTATCGACCACAATATCTATAAAGCCTTTGCCTGCGCTTTTTCTATATTGCACATCAAGTGTTTTACTGCGTTTGCATAAACAGCTATAACCCGGTGATTGCAGCGAGGTATCCATCGTAGTAAGTAAGGAATTTACAAACCCTTCTAAGGCCCTGAGTGGCAAATGGAATACGGCCCTTAAGGTTAAACACGTTTCAATTGCTAAATCAGAATAGTAATTTGAACGACCACGGCCACCGTGCTTTTCAGTATTCTGCCACTTTGAGATGGCACTATCACTTAGCCAAATGTTGATGTTACCGCGTTGAACTAAAGCACGATTGTACTGTGACCAATTCCTAATTTTCTTCTTCATTTCAAGGCATGGGTTAAGGCATTTTATGATCTGATCACACCAAACCAAAGAAGTTCAATTATTTAGGAAACAACGGCGAAGGCGAGTGTGATTTATATATTTTATTTATTTCGACTGCATAACTCATAATGAGTAATTCATAAATTATATGTACTAGAGTGTAATGTGGATTTTTATATAGATTTTTAAATTAATAATTGTTGTCGATTTATGGTTGTTATTTAATGTTAGCTTCTATGATTCTAAGCTTTTAACCACAGTAGGCCTACTATTTTTATATGTTTTTAGTAGGCCTCTTGATGTTAAATAATACCGGTTACTTTGAATTCTCTGGGGCCCATACCGCCACCATTCATAGTACACGTGACATTAGTCGCATTCGGGAACTCTTGTAAGAAATAGCTTGTTGCAGCAGGGCAACCTACATGCATATGCAAAGTGTAGAATCGAGATATACTTGTTGCAGCAGATGAAGGCATGGCACTAACTAAAACAGCGGCTGTGAGTAATGATCTTAATAACATAATAATTTCCTTTTCAAATGTTGATTATAAAATATTAAGTTATCAATAGTAACCACCTTTGTTAATTGAATGTTTTTCATTCAAGGTTTATGTTTTTTAAATTTTTTTCTCTGTGGCAGTAAGCCAAGGCCTTGTTGATCAAATAGCTAACTACCAATCAATTTCTCAGTTTTAACTCTGTTGCTGATATTTGGGCATACCTAGCCCTGTCATTTTATTTATTGCCTTCACTTTAATCATCGTTTCAGTATGCTGACTATTAAATTGACGACTTTTTAGCTTATCACCCATTAATTGTTTAAAACGATACATCGCCGTCTCGGCAAGTGAACGAAGGTGGTACCCTGAATTCACTTTCCACTGCGTTAACCCTATTTGGTGCATCATAAATACGGCATTGTTTCTGGGGTGTCCTTCTTCCCAGTATTGGGCATTCTCTCTTGTCGGTACCCGCATAATAGCACCTTTTGCTGCGACCTCCTCATAGCAACTGCGTGTATCATATGCACCATCACTCTGTCACTATTCCTGCGCAGTGGCCTGATTAAATCACTAAGGGATTCACCATCTGACACATTGACCATCGATAGCTCAGCACTCACAATATCGTGATTTGTCGCATCAACGGCCAAGTGTAATTTTCGCCAAGTTCGGCGCTTAGTCGCACGATGTTTTCTCGTATGCCATTCACCATTTTCATACACTTTAAGGTCCGTGCTATCGACTACGATATTTATGAAGTTTTGCACATCAAATGTTTTACTGCGTTTGCATAAACAGCTATAACCTGGTGATTGCTGCGAGGTATCCATCATAGTCAGCAAGGAATTTACAAACCCCTCTAAAGCTCTTAACGGCAAGTGAAATACAGCTCTTAAAGTTAAACTGGTTTCAATTGCAAAATCAAAATAGTGATTCGAATGACCACGGCCACCGTGTTTGTCGATATTTTGCCACTTTGAGATGGCACTCTCACTTAGCCAAATATTGATGTTACCGCGTTGAACCAAAGCACGGTTATACTGTGACCAATTCCTAATTTTCTTCTTCATTTCAAGGCGTGGGTTAAGGCATTTAATGATCTGATCACACCAAACTAAAGAAGTTCAATTATTTAGGAAACAACGCCCATAAAACAAGCGAAAGTAATATTTATATAGCATTGTATGTAATCTTTTACGCAGAAGTGGTTTAGTGCTTATAGCTCAGCAGCTGTCTCATCATAGGTGCGTAATGTTGCTGTGTGTATGATAAGTGCCGGTGGTAGGTTTTTGATTTACCCATAGAGACCCCCTATTAGCATAAGGAAGTTTCTATTTATTACTTTTAGGAGGATTACAGTGCACTGGTCGATGGTATGAAATATTGTTTCTAATCACAATCCTCTTTTGGAAATTAATATATCTGAGAGTTCTTTTCGCTGTTAAAGCATACTTAATGCCATATGTGTTGATTCAGAATTGTCGCCGTTGCGATAGGGTTTATGCCATGTGATGACAATTGGTTTTATTCAGAGAAATACTAATTTTTCCATTTGGTAATTTATCGCCACTTGGAAAGTAAGGTAAATCTATAGATACGAATAACTGCTTGTATCGATAGTGGTTAATGGTTATTTGAATTGATTTATTTTTATAACAGAACCAAAAAGTATCGTTTTGTTTAATTGTGTAAGGGGCTTTGATCGTAGAGAACTCAATAATACTATACACGCGGGTAGAAATGATTTTGGCCAGTAACTCCCCTTTCTTTACTTCTGGACCAGCATCAATAAATTCGATGTACCCGGCATCTAGAGCTGATATTTTATTTAGCCTATTAGTTTTATCATTGCGATAAACTAAAATTGCGGAGTTGGAGTTTATATATTCACCTGCTTCATAAGCGGTATGTTGTAACGTACCAGATGAATGTGAATAATGGTACTCTCGGTAAAGTTGTTGTGTGTAAATCTCTCCTGATGCAATCGTTGTTATTAATGGCAGGGTTGCTAATGTCGGCCAAAATGGCATTTAGGGATTCCTTCCTAGTTTTTGGGGGGAGGTAAGAACGATAGGTGTAATTTTATAATACCTATCGTTCTCATATAACTTTTTGCAGTAGAAGGTTGGTATATCACATGACAATATCATTTTGTCTTGTTGGAGGTGGAGAGATAATAGAGTCTGTACCACCGCCAACTACTTTAGTAAGTTGCTTATTGATCAATGTGTCTTGGTTTAGTTTTTTTAGTTGCTTCTTTTTAAGTGTAAGTTTCATATTCTCTTCCTATCGTTATTTTTATTGTTGAGCTCATCATTGATTGTTATCAGTGTTGTGCCGTTTTGGATTGCATTTACTTTAAACCGAACACACCCGAAAATAAAAATTATAAATACTTATGAATAGTGAATAACGTTCTTGGTTAACTTTCTGTTTTTGTTATTTAATTTTGTTTTTTGAGTTTGTTTGTCATTTACCACACATCTAAGGACTCTCTTTTTTTCACCAGAAGAAGTAGTGGAATGAAGTTGAATATCTGAAAAACAACTGTTTGTTTTTTAACCTTAAATTAGCCGGCTTGTCGCTTTTCGAGTGCGTAATACTGAGGTAAGGGAAATATGTTCACTAGTAATTCGAAGAATTTAATATATGGGTGAGTTATTTGCATTTATTACAGTGCAACGGCCTTGTTTCCTAAATAATTGAACTTCTTTAGTTTGGTGTGATCAGATCATTAAATGCCTTAACCCATGCCTTGAAATGAAGAAGAAAATTAGGAATTGGTCACAGTATAACCGTGCTTTGGTTCAACGCGCAAAGTGGCAAAATATCGACAAACACGGTGGCCGTGGTCGTTTAAATCACTATTCTGATTTAGCAACTGAAACCTGTTTAACTTTAAAGGCTGTATTCCATTTGCCACTCAGGGCTTTAGAAGGTTTTGTAAATTCCTTGCTGACTATGATGGATACCTCACTGCAATCACCCGGTTATAGCTGTTTGTGCAAACGCAGTAAAACACTTGATGTGCAATATAGAAAGAGCTCAGGCAAAGGCTTTATAGATATCGTAGTCGATAGCACCGGCCTTAAAGTGTACGGAAATGGTGAATGGCATGCGAGAAAACATCGTGCGACTAAGCGCCGAACTTGGCGAAAATTGCACTTGGCCATTGATGCGACAAGTCATGATATTGTGGGTGCTGAGCTGTCGATGGTCAATGTGTCAGATGGAGAAGCCCTTGCCGATTTAATCAGGCCATTGCGCAGGAATAGTGACAGAGTGACAGGTGATGGTGCATATGACACACGCAGTTGCTATGAGGAGGTCGCAGCAAAAGGTGCGATTATGCGGGTACCGCCAAGAGAGAATGCCCAATACTGGGAAGAAGGACACCCCAGAAACAATGCCATATTTATGATGCACCAAATAGGGTTAACGCAGTGGAAAATGAATTCAGGGTACCATCTTCGTTCATTTGCCGAGACGGCGATGTATCGTTTTAAACAATTAATGGGTGATAAGCTAAAAAGTCGCCAGTTTAATAGTCAGCATACAGAAACGATGATTAAAGCGAAGGCAATAAATAAAATGACTGGGCTAGGCATGCCCAAATATCAGCAACAAAGTTAAAACTGAGAAATTGATTGGTAGTTAGCTATTTGATCAACAAGGCCTCAACGCGGTAACATCAATGTTTGGCTAAGTGAGAGTGCCATCTCAAAGTGGCAAAATATCGACAAACACGGTGGCCGTGGTCGTTTAAATCACTATTCTGATTTAGCAACTGAAACCTGTTTAACTTTAAAGGCTGTATTCCATTTGCCACTCAGGGCTTTAGAAGGTTTTGTAAATTCCTTGCTGACTATGATGGATACCTCACTGCAATCACCCGGTTATAGCTGTTTGTGCAAACGCAGTAAAACACTTGATGTGCAATATAGAAAGAGCTCAGGCAAAGGCTTTATAGATATCGTAGTCGATAGCACCGGCCTTAAAGTGTACGGAAATGGTGAATGGCATGCGAGAAAACATCGTGCGACTAAGCGCCGAACTTGGCGAAAATTGCACTTGGCCATTGATGCGACAAGTCATGATATTGTGGGTGCTGAGCTGTCGATGGTCAATGTGTCAGATGGTGAAGCCCTTGCTGATTTGAATATAGACAGAGTGACAGGTGATGGAGCATATGATACACGCAGTTGCTGTGAAGAGGTCGCAGCAAAAAAAGCGATTATGCGGGCGCCGCCAAGAGACAATGCTCAATATTGGGAAGAAGGGCACCCCAGAAATAATGCCGTATTTATGATGCACCAAATAGGGTTAACGCAATGGAAAGTGAATTCAGGGTACCATCTTCGTTCATTTGCCGAGACGGCGATGTATCGTTTTAAACAATTAATGGGTGATAAGCTAAAAAGTCGCCAGTTTAATAGTCAGCATACAGAAACGATGATTAAAGCGAAGGCAATAAATAAAATGACTGGGCTAGGCATGCCCAAATATCAGCAACAGAGTTAAAACTGAGAAATTGATTGGTAGTTAGCTATTTGATCAACAAGGCCCTGCGCAACTAATAGCGGAACATTACTGGAGGTGGTTATTTACCTAATGCAGAGAAGAGCGTTACAATAAGTCTATAGACAGTTGCGATTAAAAGTATGGATATAGCTTCTATATGGTAAAATCAATAATGAAAACGATCAATATATGAAAAAGGACCAAGCTTACAATGGCATTGACTTCTATTATTCTAGCTGCGGGTAAAGGTACTCGTATGCGTTCAAAACTTCCTAAAGTCCTCCATTCAATAGCCGGTAAACCTATGGTACAGCATGTTATTGATAATGCTGTTGCGCTTGGAGCACGTGCGACAAATTTGGTTTTTGGCCATGGCGGTGAACAGTTACAAGAAACGCTTGTAAATAATGACCTTAATTGGGTTCTACAAGAAGAGCAATTAGGCACAGGTCATGCTGTGGCTGTTGCCATACACCATATACAAGATAACGATACTGTGCTTATTTTATATGGCGATGTACCATTAACGAAGCGTTCTACGCTTGAGCGTTTGCTCGCTGTAACTCCTGAAAATGGATTAGCTGTTTTGACTGTAGATTTGGTCAACCCGAACGGTTATGGCCGAATGCTTCGCGAAAATGGCAAGTTAGTTGGGATTATTGAGCAAAAAGATGCCTCTGCAGAGCAATTGCGTATTACAGAAATTAACACCGGAATTATGGCCGCCAATGGTAAGTTGTTAAAACGATGGTTAGGCAACCTTTCTAATGATAATGCCCAAGGTGAATATTACCTCACTGATATCGTTGCGATGGCACATAAAGATGGTGTTGAGATTACATCAGCTCAACCTGATGATCCCATGGAAGTAGAAGGGGCAAATAATCGTGTGCAACTTGCAGCATTGGAGCGTGCATTTCAAGCATGGCAAGCTGAAACGTTAATGTTAAATGGGGCGACACTTGCTGACCCTGCACGAATTGATGTGCGTGGTACCGTGACTACAGGTCAAGATGTGCATATTGATATTAATGTTATTTTCGAAGGTAATGTCACATTAGGCAATGACGTTGTTATTGGCCCTAACTGTGTCTTGAAAGACTGCTCTATCGCAGATGGCGTGGTGATCAAAGCAAATACGATGATTGAACAAGCTCAAGTTGCCAGTGCGTGCACATTGGGGCCCTTTGCGCGTTTGCGCCCTGGTGCCGTTATGGAAGAAGACTCTCACGTAGGTAATTTCGTTGAAATGAAAAAAACGCGTTTAGGTAAGGGCTCTAAAGCAAATCACCTAACTTACTTAGGTGATACTGAGGTTGGGGAAAAGGTGAATATAGGCGCAGGGACTATCACTTGCAACTATGATGGCGTGAATAAATCGAAAACGGTGATCGGTGACAATGCGTTTATCGGCTCGAATTCATCACTTGTTGCCCCTGTTGAAATAGGATTAGGTGCAACTGTCGGTGCGGGTTCTGTGATAACCGCACATGTTGACGATGAGCAATTAGCGGTAGCACGCAGTAAACAAAGAAACTTATCCGGCTGGCAACGACCAGTAAAAAAAGCGTAACTCTCCTATAACTTGTGAAGAGGAAATCCCTCTTCACTGCATGCCTATCAAGCTTGTTCCTTTCTTATATGCAAAGTGGTACATTAATGTAAGTTAATCAAAAATTAACAATAACAACAATTAAAAGGCCGGCAGTAGATTTATGGATAATCTGTTTCGTAAAGAAGTCATGGAAAATAAGCGGCATCGGCTTGAAGGTGCGGTGTCATTAGTGCAACCTCCTGTATTTAAGACACTGACACTACTTATCGTTGTTGTAGTGGTGGTGAGTTTATGTTTCTTATCATTAGGCAAATATACACGTAAAGAACGCGTCTCTGGGGTGATAGAGCCAAATACAGGCTTACTCAAATTAAAAGCATCTCAAACCGGAGTTATTTCGGAAATATTGGTTAAAGAAGGAGACTATGTCGCCAAAGGGGATCCTATTTTACGGATTGCATCTGCAAAGCACAGTAAGCATGCCGTTGAGTTAAATCAAGCCTTACTTAATCAATATAGTTTTCAATTAAAAAGTTTAGAACAGCAGCTTGAGCAGCAAAAACGACAAGATATATTAGATGCTGCAGAACTTACACAACAAAAAAAATCGGCGTTAGCGCGATTAGATGAATTAGACTCTCAAGCCAGTACGTTTGCACAAAGGTTAAAACTCAATGAGCAAATGGTGACTCAAATCAGTACATTAAAAGGTACGGGTTATATTTCTGAGTTGGAACTACAGCGGCAAAAAGATACGTTACTCTCATTACAACAGCAGTCTTCAAGTATTAAATCAGAGCGACTGTCGCTGCAAAGTCAGATAGAGCAGTTAGAAAATCAGCTTATCAAACTCCCGCTAGAACAAAGTAGTCGCTTATCACAGTTATTGTCTCAGCAGGCAGATTTACAAATCCAGCTTTCTTCTATCGAGCAACAGCGTTTAGGTGAATTACGGTCTCCTAAATCAGGGGTTGTAAGCGGGCTGCTAGCTAAAGTCGGTAAAAATGTGAGAGAAGGGCAGAACTTACTGTCTGTCTTGCCTGAAAACAGTGAAATGCAAGCGGTTATTTTTGTACCTACTTCAGCATTTGGCTTTGTCAATGAAGGTCAGCAAACGCGCTTGCGTTACCATGCTTTTCCGTATGAAAAGTTTGGTGTATATGATGGAAAAATCATGGAAGTGAGCAACAGTGTTATTTTACCAGAAGAAACAAATACGCCAGGTATTATTTCAGAGCCCGCTTATCGAGTCGTGGTGACGCTGGATGATCAGCATGTGAGAGCATATGGAAAAGCCTCGGCATTGCGCCCAGGGATGATGCTAGATGCGGATGTTATTATTGAAGAGCGTTCTTTATTACGCTGGCTTTTCGATCCGGTATTTAGTATTCAAGGTCAGCTATAAGCTGTAGACAATAATTAGAATAAAGGCGGCTTATTATGCAAGTTGAAGACGAAGCTCCAGTAGCAAAGCTACAGTTTTGGTCAAGGAAATCACTCCCCATAATCCTGCAATCTGAGGCGGCGGAGTGCGGCTTGGCCAGTTTGGCTATGGTGGCAGCATATCATGGTTATGATAGCGACCTTATTTCGCTAAGACAAAAATTTAGTATCTCAATGGAAGGGGCAACACTTCTCGATATTATGCAATTTGCAGAGAAGTTGGAGTTAACCTCTAGGCCATTGCGTATTGAGCTTGAAGATCTCGATGCTCTTCAAACCCCGTGTATTTTGCATTGGGATATGAATCATTTTGTGGTGCTTAAAAAGGCGAATGAAAAGCGCATTGTTATTCATGATCCCGCCGCAGGCGAGAAAACGTTCACCTTAAAAGAAGCGTCAAACCATTTTACTGGTATTGCATTAGAACTTACCCCGACGAAGAGTTTTGAGAAAAAGGAGGCATCACCAACACTTAAATTTTCTGACTTTTGGAGTCGGATCACTGGGTTAAAACGTTCGCTATTTTTAATTTTTGCACTATCCATGCTATTACAAGTATTCACCCTTGCAGCGCCTTATTATATCCAGTTGGTGATAGATGATGTGGTATTAACTGGTGATACCTCTTTACTCACGGTGTTGGCGGTCGGATTCTTTTTAGTCATGATTTTTGAAATTGGTACTAATGTGCTGCGAGGTTTTACTCTGCTGCATTTTGGTAATCAGATGAATATTCAGTTAGGTGCAAATCTCTTTCATCATTTAGTTCGTTTGCCATTGTCGTATTTTGAAACGCGTCATATGGGAGATGTGGTTTCTCGATTTGGGTCATTGCAACAGGTTAAGCAATTGCTGACCACAGGGGTTATTGAAGCGATTATTGATGGTTTGATGGCAATTATCACACTGGCCATGATTTTCTTCTATAGTCCGACACTCTCGGTTGTGGTTTTAGTTGCTGTTATTGCTTATGCATTGGTACGAATTGCTATGTACAAGCCATTTCGTACCATTAGTGAGCAAGAGATCATGGCGCGTGCGGAAGAAAACTCAAACTTTATGGAGACCGTTCGAGGCATTCAGACCATTAAACTGTTTGGCTCTGAAGTAAAACGGGAAGGTCAGTGGCAGAATCGCTACGCTAATGCCATTAATCAAAATATTCGTTTAGGTAATTTCCAAATTGGTTACGATGCAATTAACCGAGCTTTGTTTGGTATTGAAAATATTGTTGTTGTTTACTTAGCGGCACATTTGGTGATCCAAGGGGGGTTCAGTACCGGAATGCTCTTTGCGTTTATGGCTTATAAGCGTCAATTTATGGATAAAACGGCAAACCTGATAGAAAAGCTAATAGAATTTAAAATGTTAGGTTTACACTTTGATCGTATTGCTGATATTGCCCTGACTGACAAAGAAGAGCTTCAGCCGGACAACACCAAAAGCCATAAGATTGAAGGGGGTATTGAGCTAAAAGGCATTAGTTTTGCTTATTCGGATGCAACGCCTAATGTGCTAAATAATCTCAATTTAACGATTCAAGCTGGTGAGTCTGTAGCAATTACAGGCCCATCAGGGTGCGGTAAATCAACGTTATTAAAAATTATGCTCGGCTTAAACCAAGCTAAAAGCGGTGAAATATTAATTGATGGAGTTGCACTGGATCAAATTGGTGCGCGTCAATATCGACAACAAATAGCCGCTGTTATGCAAGATGATGAACTATTGTCGGGTTCTGTGGCTGATAATATCGCCTTTTTTGATACGCCTATAGATATGGAACGGGTTGTTTATTGTGCTGATCTTGCGGCAATACACGATGATATTAGTGCTATGCCAATGGGGTATGATAGTTTAATTGGCGATATGGGCTCCAGTTTATCTGGTGGACAAAAGCAGCGTATTATCCTTGCAAGGGCTTTATATAAAGATCCTAAAATACTATTTATGGATGAAGCAACCAGCCATTTAGACACCACTCTAGAGTCAGATATTAACGAAGCAGTATCACGTTTAAAAATAACACGGGTCATTATTGCACACAGAAAAGAAACTATCGCTTCGGCGGATCGAGAAATAAAATTACAGAAATATAAAGTTGAGCATATCGAAGAGGCTTGATTTAAATGTTTGTTATTAAAAAGGAAGCTTTAGTTAGCTCCTTTTATAAACTTTTTATTTTAAAGGTTTTTGGTTGATATAAAGGCGGTTTTTAATAATTTTCACTTGGGTTTTTACTTGTTTAATGTTTTTTATACGCTGAAGCTGATTTTAATTTCCAACCCTCTCTATAAGTATAAGTAAAGCTTGCAATTAATAATGGGTTTTGTCTTATTTTATATGTGGGGTGAGAGATTAATTGTTTTCTTTATTTTGAGTGTGTAATGTATAAAGGTTTTATAATTTCTATTTATATAAATACAACCGTTAAAGCAATGTGGTGAAGAGGTTTTATCTTTTTATTCTACGCTTTAAGGCCAAGTTTCAACATGATTTAAAGTAAATAAACCTTAATGTTAACGTCTTTTTTGGTGGGGGATGGGTTAAGTTAAGTTTTTAATTCTTTATTGAAGGTGGAATAGTTTTCCACCTTTTTTATTAATATTAAGGCTCTACGCATCCGTGTTGAGCACAAAAACCATAACGGTTACCAGTGTAACAGTTAATAGTTCTTCCTGGAGCTGGGTAGCTGCTATCAGGGCCTGCTTGACCACCTGCGACTTGTGGTGTCATACCCGCTGGCATTGTTTTTACATCACTTGAAAGCTTTTTAACGCTTTTTTTATTTAGTTTTAATTTCATTATAAATATTCCTTTTTATTTGTACCCTAGGTGGGTTTAAATAACTTGGCACTGGAAATGTTGGTTTTTCAAGTGTTTTTTTATTTGTGTGACTTTAAATTTATTTACTTAAGGTTGAATTGTTAAGTGCTATTAAGTACCTTATAGCTATGTATAAGGTAAGTTAACTTAATCTAAGGATGAAGATGGTTGGTACATCAGATGTTAGTGAAGTGAAAATTACAAAAATTAAAGAAATTATTCAAGAATTAACGAATAAAGTAGCTTCTAACTGTAAACAAGAAAACAGCAATGGATTATTAAGTGGGTTAGCTGGTCAATTACTTTTCCTATATAATGCACACCGCTTAGATTCTAGTTTTGTTAATGAGGAGGTGTTTGCAGAACACTTAGATCGCCTTCAACAAGGGTTACCAGATCAGTCATTTGAATTAAGTAATGGGTTAGCGGGTCAGGCTTGGGTACTTGAGTATTTTAATCAAGCGAATGCAGAAGATTACGAACACGATTTATTAGATGATATTGATGGTTTGTTTGTTCAGGCGCTGGGCAGCTTACCTTGGGATGGTGAAATCGAAATGGTATTGGGTTTGGCTGGGTATACGCCTTACGCATCTCGCCGTGCTAAGTTCAGCGACCAAGAGAAGTTATATGAGGTCATCGTTGATGGCTTTGAGCGCAACGCGACTGAATTGGACAATGGGCAAATAACCTGGTCTCAACCATTAGACTCTGTCTATCGTTTTGATAAAGGAGATGATAGAGAGAACCCCAAGAAGTCCACGGGTGCTGAATATAATTTAGGTCTTGCACATGGCGTACCTGGTATCATTGCAGCGTTACTCCACGCTGTAAATGTTCCTTCATTACGCGAACGCGTTACTAAATTGCTGCTCGGTGCCTCTGATTGGTTACTAGAGCAGCAAAATAAGAGCATTGAGCCGCATTCTGCTTGCTTTGGCTGCTCTGCCGATGGAGCATCTGAATCGCGATTGGGTTGGTGCTATGGTGATTTGACCATTGCGTTAACGTTAGCACGCGTTGGTAAAGCGCTAGATAGACCGAGTTATGTTGACAAAGCGCTGGAAATTGCAGTCCATACCACGACACGAGATGATAAGTCAGGCCACATTGTAGACGCAGGCTTATGCCATGGTTCTGTGGGGCTGGTCACTATTTATCAAATGTTGAACAATATAATGCCGCATCCCGCACTGGAAACGGCCACACATACTTGGTTAGATTACAGCCTTGCCAAGTACGATGAGAAGGGCATGGAGTCTTTTTATTCTTACAATGGCTTATCAAAATCTCACAATGAAGACTTTAGCTTTTTAATGGGGTATGCGGGTATTGGTTTAGCATATATCGGGTTCTTAGAAGACGATGTAAGTTGGACTGATTGCTTGTTATTATCTTAAGGTTTGAAAATGCAGAATAAAAATAATAATCATAAGAACAATTCGTTAGCAACAAAGTCTGTAGAAAGCAGTACTTTTTTTGTTGCACGAATTCCTAGACTCCCTGTTGAGAGTTTAACCGCATTTGCCAATGAAGAGGCAGATATCAATACCTTATTACAGGGGTGGTTAGACACCCCAGGTGTAGAAGAAGCGGTTTATTTAGCGAGCCCCTCACTACTTGAGCGAATTGAACAATGGCGCTCAAAGCCTGAGTCGAAGCAGGGTAAAAAGGTCGCTAGAGCATTACTTAAGTACATGATCAGAATGAGCTCAAGGCCAACGCCGTTCGGTTTGTTTTCTGGCATTCACCAAGGTCAGGTAGGTGATAACACTCAGCTCATTGCGAGTGTTCACACTAAAGATGCTCGTAAAACTCGGCTTGATATGTTTTATTTGTCTGCGCTAAAAGAGCATTTTATCAAGCACGCCTCTCGCTCAGATACCATGACATATAAACCTAACTCTTCGCATTACTTTGTAGCTGAACAGTGTCGTTATATAGAAACATATTTATCTGATGACAGTATGCAATATCGCTTGAGTGCGGTTGAAAGTGATGAGTATTTCCGTTTCGCGCTTGAAAAAGCAGGACCAGGTATGAGTTTTAATGGCTTAGTATCTGCGTTTTGTAGTGAATATGCGCAAGCTGATCAAGAAGAGGTTGAAGCGTATATTCAAGATTTGATCGATGAGGGCATGTTGATTGCAAACATTCCTTTACCGCTCACTGGCGATTCTCCAGATTTGGCACTCTTAAAGTCTTTACAAGGGATTGAAGAACATGAAGCTGCTGATCATTTAGCGACGGCACTCGCACAAATAGATCAGTTGGATGAACAAAAAGCGGGAAATATCACGCCATACAAGCAGCTATTGTCGCATTTAGAGAGTCTACCGGTTAAGGCGCAAGAGAATAAACTTTTTCAATCAGATGTTTATCGCAGCTTTGAGAGTTGTCAGCTCAGTGAAATGGAAATCAAGCGTTTTCAAAAGCAAATTGAATTACTGTCGGGATTGAGTTTATCGCCTGAGTCCAGCGCGTTGAGTAACTTCGTCACTAAGTTTAATGCACGTTTTGAAGGCCAGTTTGTGCCATTGGATGTGATTTTAGATGATGAGTCAGGCATTGGTATTTCAAATGAAACGGGTTACGAGGCCCCATTGGTTGCAGGCCTTAATTTGGTGCGCGGTGGCGCATCTAATGGCAATGCGCCAGAAGTGAGTATGCTTGATACTATTATTGAAGAGGCGATCAGTTTACCGGAAAACCGTAGCCTAACGAGTATTACACTCAAGAGCAAAGAGCTTAAAGCGAAGATCACAAATAAAGAAGCCGTAAAGAAGTACCCGAGCTCTTTTGCGGCTATGATGAGCTTGTATCAAGATGATAGACAAAACCCAATTATGCAATGGAACGGCTGTTATGGTCCTTCTTCTGCTAATTTACTGGGGCGTTTTTGTCATTTAGACGAATCTCTCAAACTAGATGTGATTAAAGAGTTGGAGCAAGAGCAAGCTCATTCACCTGAGGTTATTTTTGCTGAAGTTGTGCATATGCCTGAAGGGCGACCGGGTAACGTGATCGCGCGACCACATTTACGCCAATATGAAATTGTTTTTATGGCAGACAGCAGTTTAGACTCTGACTATCAGATCCCGTTAAGTGATTTATATGTTTGGGTAGAAGGGCAAAAGGTAAAACTGTGGAGTAAACGTTTAAATAAACAGGTCATTCCGCGTTTATCATGTGCACATAATTATTCGAACCGCAGTCTAAGTGCCTATAAGTTCTTATGTATGATGCAACATCAAGACGGACAAGCTCCTAACTTTAGTATGCCTAGCAGCACTGCACGCGCTGCGTTTGTACCGCGTATTATGCTGGACAATCTCATTTTGAGTGAAAAGGTGTGGCGTATAGATAGAAAGCAATTCGAGGAAGTGAGTAAAAAAGGTCAATTCGATCGCGTGAAGCTCGATGCGCTATTGGCAAAGTATCAGCTCGATCCGCAAGTGAGCTATGCGATGGCAGATAACGTCCTAAACTTAGATTTACGCAGTGCTGAGATGTTTGAGATCTTACTTGCGGAAACTAAGGGTCAACCGCGTGTTGAATTAAAAGAAGTGTTACATGAGCAATTTAAGTCTCGCTTTGTTGATGCCCAAGGGCAACATTACAACAATGAGATCATTGTACCGTTTTTTAATCACTCCGCGACGCCATTAAGTCATTATGCAGATAGTCCGCTCGCAAATATTATGGCGACGCCAATTAAACGCCGTTTTAGCGCAGGTTCAAATTGGCTCAGCTTAAAAATATATTCAGGCAACTCATTAGTAGAGCAATTATTAAGTGAGCAGCTACTGCCATTAATTGAAGAAAATGCTGACTTATATGATAAATGGTTCTTCATTCGTTATGGTGATCCTGACTGGCATTTACGTTTGCGTTTTCATGGTGAGCCAAGCCAGCTTTGCGGTGAGCTATTGCCAAAGCTTAATGCCTTATTAGACCCTATGGTTGAGTCTGGAGAATTACATAAAGTAGAACTCATGACCTATGAGCGTGAAGTGGAACGTTATGGTGGTCCAGAATCAATGGCGTTGGTTGAGTCATTGTTTATGCTAGATAGTGCGTTAATAGCCAGAGCATGCGCACTGATTGATGAACATGGCGAAGGCGTGCGTTGGCGTATTGCACTCAATTGTACAGATAGGCTGCTAACGTTGTTTGAATATTCAGCTGAAGAACGATTAACCTTAATTAGCGGCTTACGTGATGGTTTTGGTCGTGAGTTCAATGAGAGCAGTATATTACGAAAGCAGCTCGGTAATCGATATCGTGAATATGAAACACAACTGCACGATGACTTTGTGAAGTTACATGTTGCATCTGAGGGTGAGTGTGATGAATTACAGCGGTCGTTATTGGTATTATTGGAGCAATGGCAAACACAAGCATCTCCTATCGTTGCCAAGCTCAATGCATTGATCGCAAGTAATGCGCTTAATTGTACCCGAGACTCATTATTAAGCTCTATCTTACATATGCATAATAACCGTATGTTTAAAGCGTATGGACGTGAACAAGAGCTCGTTATTCATGATTTATTGCGCAGGAAGTACTTTTCAGCTGATAAGAATGGGAAAAGCAGTTAATTTAATATATTAAGATCTTGCGTAAACAAATAAAAACGCCAAGTAGCATAAGCTTACTTGGCGTTTTTGCTATTGGCCCAGAAACAGCATGACTGCTTATAAAAATACGGCACGACTAGAGGTCGTGCTCAACCCACTTTAGGCCTTATTTACTTACCAAAAAGCGATTTGCGATTCAATATTTTACGCACTAGCCATTTTACCCATGAATAACTGCGTGTATCACTGGCAGCAGATTTAAACCACAGAGCGGTTTGTTTGTTACGCTCGGTTTGTATGTGTTTTCGATGACATTCTTTGGCAGCTCGTTGCCAATCTTGTTGTTTAATGGCGTGATGTAATTTAGGCCAATGGTTAGCAAGGTGATGGCTACCTAAATTAAATACCATGTCGAGTAGGGCACTTTTAACTGGGTTGGGTAGTGAGTGAAACTCTTGCTTAAAGCCATTTTTACGATTAAATATGACAGCAAGCTCTCGCTCAAATTGGCCGAGATGGTGATGTAAAACGATATCGCACTGTTGCTCTGGCAAATATAGCTGACACTGTGCTTTATACCATTGAGCCTTGTAGCCTGAAGGCAGCTGAGACAAGCGGAGGTATTCATCGCGCTTTTGCTTATTGGTTGCTGGCTTATGCTGTTTGGTATGCATTAGTAACGCACAAAACTGATCGACATTTGCCATCATAAACCCAATGCCAATGGTCGGGTTCCCGCGACTGTCTAAATATAAGTGATCAACTTTTCCTTCAAATTGTTTTAAATTCGCAATAAAGTCAGAGTGTTTTTGTACCATAGGTGCTCATTTGGGTTGATAATGTGGGCAAGTCACAATGGGGGACTTCTTCGATATGAGAGGTTTGATTTACCGTATAGCATTCTTTAAGAACTGAACAATAACAGGCTTTTGCGTTCACCTTGTTAATGTTATTGTCGATTTGCATCCAAAGGCTGCTATTGAAGTTTGTTTTTTGCATGGTAAATACATTATAAACTTCACCATCGGCTAATAAAACATTGTTTGTCGTGCTTGATACTAACCAGCCAAAGGCATTTCGGTAGTTAATGTCTGTGTTTTTAAGCTCTATATCAGAGAGAGCTTGTTGATAAGCGTTTAAATTGCAGCAATCATTCAGCAATTCTAGTATGTCGTAATGCGGCGTTCCTTCGTATTCGTATTCGATATAGTGGATCATTGCCGGGCCGGTCCCCGAATTCTGAATATTCATATTGATTGTTTGCTGTTCTTCATTCACATCAAAGTTGGAGTAACCCATTTTCAACCACGGCCATGTTTCGGCTTTGAGTTGTCGATTTGCTGCGGCAACTTGTTGCTGAGATGCTTTAGCCTGCAAGTAGGTGGCATAAAAGGAGGCGGCTGAGATTGCAATGGCACACAAAGCTAACATGGTATTAAGCTTTGAGCGCGTTAAAAGGGGTTTATGTTTCACTTTTACGGTTTTATTCGTATGTGATGTTGATGTGGCTGGTGGCTGCGTGTTTATTGTCATTTTATATGCCTGCTGCCTTTATAAGGGTGCTAAAAACACTGTGAGTTGCTTGCCGATTTGTAAGGTTTCTTTAGACAAGTTATTCCACTGCTTTAATTTACTGACGGTGACATTAAAGGTGCGTGCAATACGCCACAAACTGTCCCCAGATTTAACCGAATAGTCGATTTTCTTGTCAGCTAAAAGAGGTAACAACAGCGTTTTACCCGCACGAATACGTGTGCTCTTTAATTGATTAAATGTTGTCAACTGCGCCACAGTTAATGAATGGCGTTGAGCAATAACACTCAGACTATCACCTGGTTGAATTGTGTATTGTTGCCATTGGTTTGATGGCATATTAGGTTGTTGCGCAATATAACTGTGCCACTGTGATGTATGTTTTTTCTCGATGACAATATGAGTCGGCCCATCGAGTAAAGCTGGGAATCGAGTGTAGCCAGGGTTGAGTTTTTCTAGTGATTGCCACGTCAGTAAATCGTTTAAAATCACGCCATTCTCTAATAGTAGAATATCAATAACGGCCTTGTTAGCAATGCGAGGGAATTTCATTTTCTTCTGTTGTAACAAGGTTGCAGCTGCAAGTAACTTTGGAACATAATGACGCGTTTGTTTTGGTAGTTTTAGGCTAAAAAAGTCACTGGATTTACCTTGCTTGAGGTTATTACGGATGGCTCTTGCAACGCGGCCTTCACCGGTATTGTAAGCTGCAATGGCATGGTACCAGTTGCCATCAAAGCGTTTATGTAAGTAGCTAAGAAAGTCTAAAGCCGCGTTGGTTGCGTCTATTACGTCTTGTCGGCCATCATACCAAGGGCCTATTTTAATGCCATAATGCTTGGCAATTAAAGGGGTAAGCTGCCATAAACCCGATGCATGTTTATGTGAATAGGCACTGGTATCAAAGTCACTTTCTATCAATGGCATAAGTGCCAGCTCTATGGGTAATTCCCTTCTCTCGACTTCGCTGACGATGTAATGCAAAAAAGGCCCTGCACGTTTACTGATCTCATCCATGTAGTTGGGGTGTTGTAAGTACCACTGAACTCGCTTTTGTACACTAGGGTGTTGTGAAGGAGCAAAACTCAGCTGTAACGCGATACGTTGCCACACATCATCCACTTGGGTTGGGTCAATAAAAGCGGCTTTACTCGGTATGACCTCGTTCGACGTTTTATCCATTATGGTGCGCGACGTATGATTGAACTCAGGTTCTTGCGTGTGAGATTCATCAGGCACCGTTTTAGCACACCCCGTTAATATGAATGCTGCAAGTATTACGAATAAATAGATCAACGGCATAAGTGGCTTGGGCCTTTATAATTATTATTTGAATGACGATTGTATCTAAATTTTTTTGTTTAGAAATAGGAAACAGCGAAGAATAGCGACTTTTTCTTTATCAGCTACCATAAAAATACGAAGGGTTAGAACGCCCTCGTCACGGTTCAGTCATAGTATTGTGGTGAACTGTACATCTAAATAACTTTAATTTTCGCGAAGGCTTTTTATGTTCAAACGTTCATTACTCACACTTTCTTTAATAACAGGCTTATCGGGCTGTGTGCTCGATGGCGATGATGGCATTGCTGGAGTGCAAGGAGAAGCTGGCGAACAAGGAAGTACCGGAGAAGCGGGTCAAAATGCACAGAGCGCCCTCAAAGTAAGCTTGATAGGACGTGGTGTACTAAACGCACAAAGTCCAGAAGGCGCTGCAGAAATAGTCGCCTACCATGCACAAAAGCAATGGATATATGCCATTAATAGTTCGGGTGAGCAGGCTGTGATTGATATTTTGCCAGCGACAAGTTTCGCAAATGAAGCATTGACGCCTAATGCACAAGGCGTGGTGACGAATACCAACTTGGCGAGTGCTATAACGCTGATGTTAAACGAACATACGCCAGGGGATGCGAATAGTATCGCGATAGACGAAAACGCGCACTTATTAGCGGTTGCTATGGCGGCAAAGGTGACAGGTGAAAATGGCCATATTGCTTTTTATGATATTTCAGGAGATGCCCCCAGCTTTATTAAAAACGTGGCTGTGGGCGCACTGCCCGATATGGTGACATTCAGCCATGATGGTAAAAAGGTTGTGGTAGCCAATGAAGGAGAGCCTGCCGGAGATTACAGTGTTGATCCTGAAGGAAGCATAAGCATTATTGATGTTACTGGCGGCGTTATTGCTGATGCAGCCACTGAACTCAACTTTCAAGCGTACAATGATAAACAAGCTGAATTAGAGTCAAAAGGGGTCGTATTTGCAAACCCCACCGGACGGACTATAAATGGCAAGCTAATACAGACATCCGTGGCTATGGACTTAGAACCTGAATACGTGACTATCTCTAAAGATAATCGCTATGCGTATGTTTCAATTCAAGAAAACAACGCCATGGCGATTGTTGATTTGACTGATAACAGTATGAAGGTAATGGGGCTTGGTTTTAAAGATTGGTCAGAACTTATGCTCGATGCGTCTGACAAAGATGGCGGTATGAATTTTAACAAGTACCCCGGTTTAATGGGGATGTACCAACCTGATACTATTTCAGCGTTTACATGGAAAGGTGCAAACTTCATTGTGACAGCCAATGAAGGGGATGGCCGAGAGTATTTTTTTAACACCGTTGATGAAGCTGATTGTATGAACAAAGGCGGTTTAGAGTTTGATGAAGATGATGGCTGTTTGGCTTATACCGATGAAATTCGTGCAAAAGATCTGACACTTGCGAACAACTTTTCTTACGTGAATAACGATAATAATGACATCGGCCGGTTGAAAGTGAGTACTGTGCAAGGAGATGCTGATAATGATGGAGCATATGAGCAACTTTATACCTACGGTGCACGTTCATTTACAATTTGGGACGACAATGGGCTGGTGGTGTTTGATTCAGGTGACCAAATAGCCCGCATTACTGCGTCAGTACATGGCGCCGCATTTAATAACGACGAAGATGAAAACGAAGGCGATACTCGCTCAGATGCCAAAGGCGCTGAACCTGAAGCTTTGGCTCTGGGTAAAGTGGGTGATCGCCAGCTAGCGTTTGTAGGCTTAGAGCGTATGGGCGGTATTATGATGTATGACATCACGAACCCGTATGATGTGCAGTTTGTCGATTATTTTTATAATCGAGGGACACTCGAAGGCGAAGATATATCTGGTGATTTAGCACCTGAAGGAATGGCTTTTGTGCCGGCAGAGCAAAGCGCTACCGGTAAGCCTTTACTCATTATTGGCAATGAAATATCAGGATCAATTGCGGTATGGGAAATTGCACAAGTGCAATAAGTATTTTAACAATTTAAAGCGAAAAAATAGGGCTGTTATTCAGCCCTATTTTTATTGCTTAAATTAACTGACTGAACGAGTTAGATCCATCGACTCTTCTGTAGCGTTTGGTCTTGCTGCATATTGATACTTCCCCAGGAAAAAGCAAAATAGTGCAGTTAATATAAGTGCGCCATTAACAAGAAGTACATCAAGTTGAAGGTAGGCATAAGGTGTATAACCAGAGATAATTTGTATTAGGTCATACAGGGGACATATAGCAAATAGGGTTGCGGCACATACGAGTTGCTGCACCATAGCTTGGCGAATGGCTTGACGTTTCATGCTATTAAATAGGGCATGTATGAGACTGATCCCGATCGCGCAAAAAAACAAGGTTGGGAGCAGTTCGGTGCGAGACCAACTTAGCGGGGCAAATCGTGTTCCGACAAAGCTACACGCCACGGCAATTAAAGTCCCTGTTGAGAGTGCTAAGGTCATACCTTTCACAAAGGCTAACCCCCTCTTACTTTGCTGACGACTATTTTCCCGTTTTTCCAGCCAGATAAGGTTGCCAGATAAAATGAGGTAACAACAACCTAGCCCGAGAATGAAATAGACAAACTTTAATGTGATCCCACCAAACTCGCCAAAGTGTAAGCTGCTGAGCGTTGTGTATGTGGCTGCTGTGGGCGCTTCAATCGCATTATAGTCTGCCAATTTAGTCGCATCTTTTAAGGCGTAGGTGACATGGGTTGTCGGTATTAAATCGTGGTGTTTTTGTAATCTAATTTCAGCTACGCCATTCTCATCACCCGCGCCATACAAATTTACTACGACTATTTTATGCTCTGGGTAGTCGGCGCGAACCTTTTGTACGATTATATCCACTGAGTTGTGACTAATGGAATTTCCAGAGGCTTCAACATGCGGTAAATCGAAAAAACCAGCGGTTTTAATTAAGGCAGGAATGTCCCCTTTAAACACTGCAAAGCCAAATCCTGCTTGTAATAAAATACTTAAATTAAACATCACCCCAGTGAGTGCAAAAATGAATGTGAATGGTAAAGAAGAAATGCCAATTAAGGTATGTCCATCAAGGTAGGTATCTTTATTTCTTTTGAGACGATATTGGTAAAAATGGCTAACTAGCTTCTTTAACACCATACAAATACCAGATAGCACCATGACAAAAAACAGCAAAGTGATCACCCCGACTATTTCTGTACCATATGGCAGCAAGAGACTGATATGCAGCATATAAAGCATATCACTTAGATAGAACTGCTCGGTGTTTACTGGCAGCTGTTCGCCAGTATTAGCATCAAAGTTAAGCTGGTGATCTTGATGGTGTCCATCGTCTGTTTCTGTTTCAAAGGCAGTGTAATAATAGGGCTGTTCGTCCGTAGGTAAAGAAATAAGTAAGTTGTGATGCGTGGGGATATTGTAATTTTTAGCGCTAATATTATCTAGGATGGTGGCAACAGATGCGACTTCTCCAGCAAGTGGCGCAGGGGCATGATATTGGCTATCCCATTGCACAATATTATATCTGAAAAATGATAATGAACCGCAGACGAACACGATCATTAACACACCAGAGATGATAAGCCCTAGCCAAGCATGTGCATGGGTTAGGTTTTTTAAAGTACTTTTATTCATGCTGTAGGCCCCGCTGCAGTGAAAAAGATGACAATAAAAGTGAGAATGGTAGGCACTGACGCCTTGGCAGCCCTCAACCACGCTTGCTTGCTGTTATCTGCTGCATAGCACCAGGTCATAATGCCAGCCCATGCGCTGAGCGCTAATACAAGCCCTAAAGCCAGTACCACCCCAATATAATCAGGAAGTAATAAGCTGATGCTGCTAGGCACCAATATCATAACGATTAGTCCACTCAGTAAGCCTGCAAATGTTTTATGCCACATGGTTAGCTCCAAGTAATTGAAAAAGGAAACTCAGTAGGATGACAAATATAAGGCTTGGCCATGCCCAAGCTGGTCGGTGAGACAATAAAAAAACAGGCGCAGGGACAAAAAACATAAATAAAATTAGAGGAGTAAGTAAAGCTGTAGCAAGACCAGCCTGACTATTCAGTAGCATCAAAACGGTGAGCACTACGACGGCTCCAGTACATGTTAGACTGAGTTTTCGTGCAGTCGACTTGGTTTGTGTAAAAGATTGTCTAGGGCTTGCTCTGTATAGCAATACCCCGCACAACCAATAGGCAGGCAATAAAAAAAAGTAGCTCATGGTTAATCCCTCAAATTTTATTATATTTATGACTCAGTTAAAACGACAAAAAGATGTCATTTAATTGAGCATCTTTTTGTCGGTTGTAAAGTCGCTACTTACGAGCGGTTTTATATTACCAATCAAAAGTACCGCGGAATGTAAGCGACAATTCGCTTGGTTTACCAATGCGAGGGTTCCGTGCTCTGTGTGCGACGTAATACTCTTCATCAGTGATATTTTTACCTACGAGATAAATCCCATAGTTATCCCACTCATATCCTAATTGCATATCAACGATTGTTCTTGCATCGTTATGGAGATCAAAATACAGATCACCTGGTTCTAGACCATCTCGGTATGGATTTGCTCTGTTTGGAGACTCACTGGCATAGCTAATATTTAGATTGGCAAAGAACCCCATTGAGTCTTGGTAAGTGAGTCCAATATTATGCGTTCTTTGTGGAGCAGGAAACGGGCGACCCGATAGATCAAAATTGGTGTTGCTGCCATCTTGGTTGGGGATCTTAATGGTAAAATCAGTAAATTCCGTACCAGCATAACCAATTGCGGCATAGGTTTTTAAATTATCATTGATCGTATAATTGAGCTCTAATTCGAACCCTTTTACTTCAGAAGTACCCGCATTAACCGTTTGTATATCAAAGTTATTAGGGGAAAGCTGGGCGGATACTTGTTGATCTTTCCAATCTAGGTAAAATAGGTTGGCATTGGCCGTGAACTTACCATCTAACCAAGTAGAGCGCACTGAGAGTTCGTAGTTATCCGTTGATTCAGGTTTATATACAAATACATTCGCACGGGCTTGGTTTACACCTACGCCGCCAGAACGATAGCCTTTTTGAAAAGTGAATGTGGTGGAGATATCATCATTTACATGATAACTCACACCAACCTTGGGTAACACGGTACTGAATGAAGCATCACTTAATGGCGCGACTTGCGATGCGCTGTCGGCAAGGCCAACAACCAACGCGTTTATACCACTGATCAGTGGTACTACCCCTTCATATGGCGTGCCGATATAACTACTGGGGTTAGGTAAGGCGTTTTTGTTAAGAATATCGTATTGTGCCTCACTGGTATTTTCTTGTTTTTCTCTATCAAAGCGAATACCTGCAAGTAAGTCCCAATGCTCGTTCAAATGCCAAACACCATCAGCGAAAAGAGCATAGCTGGTGATATTGCTGGTTGTTAATGAATAAACTTTTGTTTTTGCTGGGTTAAAGTCAGCGTATTGCCCTAAGACTAAATCAGCAATGTGTGGGCTGAGTTTATATTGTGATTGCAGAGCGCTACTAGATAGGCCTAATCGAGCCAATGAATAATTGTTAAAGCCTGTACTCACTTCTTCCTGTTCACTTTTGAAATAATACGCACCTGCAACACCGCTAAAGTTATCATAGTCAAAGTTTACTCTGAACTCTTGCGTCAGCGTTTTTTCTTCGTTGTTGTAGAAGGCGGCACTGCCTGTATCAACTACTGGTGCGTTACCATAACCTTGCGGGTAATCTGAATCCCATGAGTAGATTTCAACAACATCTGAATAGGTGGTGTAAGATGCCAGTGAGATAAGGCTATTAATATCATAATTGACAGAGAGAGATACTAGATCTGTTTTGACTTGCCTTTGTCGCGTGTCGTTATAAGAGGTTGAACGATTGCTAAAGGTATCTGCACCGGCGTCTTTCGTCAGGTTGGCATCTCCATATTTGCGTTCAGCGTTCATAACACTGAACATAGTAGATAGGTTTTCCATACCAGCTGGTTCATAACGGAGTTTAAGACGATATGTATGTTCGTTGTCAGTATCAGAGTGGCTGTTATCGTATAGGTTGGTGATAGAACCATCGTAACGCTTCTCTTCGCCACTAAACCTAAAAGCAAGCTCATCGTCTATTAAGCCACCACCCAATGCAATACCGGCTTCTTGCTTATTATTTTCACCGAGCGTCAGTTTAAACTGTCCTTCCTTATCGTAGCTTGGTGCTTGGGTATTTAAGATCACCGCACCGGCCAACGAATTTCGCCCCTGTAAGGTAGATTGTGGGCCTCTAAGTATCTCTATTTGCGTTGCATCCCATGTAGAAAAAGTACCATTTCGAATGAGTCCTTGAGGGACAGGGGCGCCGTCAATATAGACGCTGGCAAGAGCGCTGTGCCCATCACCTGACACATTCGAACCATCAATACCACGAATGCTAAAGCCATAATCGGTTGCATGTGCATTAGCTGTACTAACTAAGGCGTCTGTAAAGGTGTTGATTTGTTGGTGCTCTATCGTTTCTGCGGTTAATACGGCAACACTGGTGGTAGTTTCTTGTAAACTACGGGCTATTTTATGACCAGTAACAACGATACTTTCAATTTTTACATCGTTCTGTGTATTCGTTTCAGCTGCTAATGTGGTATTCGATAGTGCTATTGCAGGGAATAGAAAAGTGGCGCGTACTGCAATAGAGAGAGTAGAGAGCTTCATGGTTTCCTTCAATTAATAATTGTTTTTATTTGTATTTATGGGATTATGCTAACACGGATAGTATTGCAAATCATTACTGTTTAGCCTGCTTTTTATACTTTTTTTGTGTTTAGGTAATGTACTCTTGTGACCTGACCCTGTTTATCTAAATTATTGAATTTAAGAATGTTGATCTATTGTGGATAATATTCCCTTTGGCTTTTTGTAAATCAAAGGGAATATGATGTGTTTTAGCCTGAGAGCAATTAAATAGAGTGGGTCATCGATAAGGTAATTCTTGGCTTGGCGAGATCATACAAAGTACGGCTATCATTCAGTGTCCCTGAGCGATTTACATTGAACCAATGTTGTTGGAATGTTGTTTTTTCGTCACTGAGCGCCGTTACGGCGAGCTTGATATGGGTATCTTTAGTTAGGTTTAATTCCGTAAATAGGTTTAATGTAGACCCTGTATGCTCGGTGTAAATTTCATCAAAATAAAACTCGGTGTAAAGGTTGCGCGTTTGATAGTTCACTCCCCAAGATAGACGATGGGTTTCATGTATAAAGTCGACCTCAAATTGGTGAGGTGTGAGATCTGTGATTGGCCGCTCTCCTGTAATTAAGTCGTTAAATGTAGCATGTCGATAAGTATGCGAGAGTTCGATACGACCGCCGGTTAATATTTGATCTATTGCAAATGTTATGTGTGTGTTCATGCCAAAATATTCAGCATCACCTGCATTACCAATACCAGTCCCGCCGTTTGCGAGAGGTATATATTCATGCACATTTTGCTGCCATTGATAAAATGCGCTTATATTTAGCGTACTACTTTGACTCGCTGCGTAGCTGAGTTGCAGTGAAAGCTCATCAAACTGCATGGGCTTGAGCTGCAAGTTACCCGTTAATAGTCGATCATAATTTGACTCTTCACTTGATACAAAAGAGTCAAAGTCGAGCTGCTTTACTTGCTGCTGCGCAGTGGCTGAAAGTGATACATTGTTATTTGCATCAAAGTTAAGTCGCGCGAAAGGTTTAATGTGCAGTTCTGTCACCTCAAAAGGTTGCTCGCCCTGTGTACTCAGTTTTGAATATTCAGTATTTACACGAGTAATTAGCTGCCAGTGTGAGTTAAGTGCAGTACTCATTTGTATGTAAGGCTCATAACGAGTTTCTAACACGGTACTGCGGATATTAATGGGATTGTGGGCTGATGAGGATGGGTGCGTATTAGCAATAAGCTCATTGCGGCTTATAGCAATACCGTATTCGGGTGCTAGTTTATGACTTGGTTGGCTTATTGCGATTTTAGTGGCGTACTCGGTTAATGTTTTTGATTGCGCAAAGCGGCTATCATGCGCTGAAGCAGGGTCTGTTTCCGGTTCGAAAAATGAGGAAATAGAGAGTGTCTCATCTTTGGTTCTTTTGGCAAACCCAGAACCATGTAGTTGCCATGATGCAAAGCCTCGATATTGCCAATTGGCGCCAAACTCTAGTTGTGACTGCTCATTTTCGGTTAAAAAGCGTGTTTCATCCAACGCTGAGAAGTCGTGTATTGTTTCTTCTTGTAAATTATTTTTTTGTGCGTTGAGGGTGAGCTGTACACGGTTTTTTTGCTGTTCTAAATGGCTTGATAGAGTCACATTAACGTTGTTCTCTTGCTCAGTATAGATTTCGTCCGCTGTTAAAATTACTGTGCCGTTGGTATTTTTATCTACGATGTCAGCCGTGGATAAATAGCGCGGGTTTTGTGTATTGATGTTGAGTTGATTATCCCACCCAGACCAAGGTGCCGCTATACGCAGAGATACTTCATCCATCATAGTTTTACCGGATTGCAGTGCGCCTTTGCCAAAAAGGGTCACTTTTTTGGTGTTTTTTTGCGTGACAATATTAATGAGTTGGCTGAATTGGCTTGCGACAGAAAATGGATGGTTTGCTTGGTATAAATCAATGTGCTGAATATTGTCCGTAGAGATCTGTCGAAGCTGTGTTTGCAAAGACGCATTCTTTGATAAGGGGGCAACGCCGTTTATGAGGATGTTTGCTGTTGCATGCGATAGTCCCCGCTTGGCTTGCTTTTCAACAAGGGTAAAGCCCGGAATATTGTCGATAACATCGAATGCGGTTTGCGCCTGTCTTTGTGCCCAAAATTCAGCGGTGAACGTTTGCGGCTTGGACCTGTTTTGAGGTGCAGCAATGCTTGTGTGCGTGGTAAACAGACTGATACTGATGACAGCAAGGTGCCACAGATGTACTGATAGTATGTGATAGATAGACAATATGAAATTCCTGAAACGATGGCTACTTCGCCGTGATTTGTATTTATTAGATATAAACAAACCTTTTATTTCAAAGTGCTAGGGATGAGTGGTGGGTATATTGGGAGGGGAAGAAAAAATAGCCTGTTCGTCCCATGCTCAGAGGGAGGAGTGTCTATGGTGAAAATTGAACAAATATTACGCTGCGTTACATAATTGCGTTACGTGACGTTTATAGGTTTTGCTTAAGTTAATTGGTTGGCCATTTTTCATCATGATGGTCACACTCCCTGTTGATGACGTTTGAAGGCGTTCCACATGGCTCAAATTAATTAAATGGCAGCGGTGTGTGCGGATAAACTGTTTGCTTGGTAAGTGCTGCTCAACCCCTTTGAGTGTGGCGCGTTTTAAATAGGTTTTATTAGAAGTGAAGATTTCAACATAGTTACTCGCTGAGTTGATATGCATTATATCACTCAGTGGGACCAACACTTTGTCTTTGCCACTGTCTACCAACAAGGTCTCGGCGGCTGGGAGAGAATGTTGATTCAGAAAGTGGTGCCATACAACCATAATAACCCCGATCACCATAGGGTGAGATGGGGCAAAATATACCAATGTTGCTGGAATTTTATCATTATAGAAAAAGGCGTCAAAAATAGCTTGGTAGCTCATGGAGCAACAAAAAATAACGATGAAAACCAGTATATAAGGGCGATTCTTGGATTTTTCTTGGCTATGTAATTGATTGAGCAAGCGAAATGAAATGGGTGTTAGTAAGTACCAAATAGCCCATTCTTGTAAGGCCCAAAAAGGGTGATTATTAAAGCGGTGTTCAGGGACGACCAATAAATCGTGCACACTGTTTATTGCCGTTAATAATAAAATAACACCACTCCAAGCCAGGCTTGAGTACAACCACTCTTTTTTGATTTGTGCTGAGAATGTGCTCATCTATTATTAGGGTCTTTATTCGGTACTTACAATGAGTTTATAGTATCTAGGTTAACTGGTTCAATAGTTGTGCAGACAAATTGCCTAAATAGACGCATCCCGTTTCATCTCTAAAAAGACAGAGACACTTGCACCCCACTAAAATGGGTATTTTCAGCTTTCCAGTGACTACTATTAATTTGACGGTATCGTGTGTAGGCTTCAATGTTTAACTGATGAAGCTTCACGGCCGCAGCAACACTTGCAAGGGTATCAATGTCATTGTCGTCGCCCATCAGAACCATTAATTTTTATAATGTGTTAAGTAATGCATAACCTCGCCGTGACCGGGTATAAGGCAAAAACCTAGTAGCAAACCGGCTTAGCCAAATACACAGCGAAAACAACCCCCGTTCTCACGTTTTATATATCGAAGATCGCCGCCATGATTAATCATGATTTGGCGTGAAAGGCTCAAACCGATCCCTGAGCCTTGGGGCTTAGTGGTGAAGAATGGCACAAATATCATGTCAATAACATGCTCAGCAACCCCCAGCCCAGTATCGGCTATATCAACATACACTTGCTGTGCACTGTTTTGCGCTAAGGTAACGGTAATAGCCGCAGTGCTACTCTTGCAATTTAGCTCGGCGGTGTTGATGGCTTCAATGGCATTTTTAAATAAGTTTATGAGAACCTGTTCGATTTGTGCATGATCAAACATCACCAAGTGGGCAGCGTTGATGTTTAATGAATACGCAATTTTACCTGCCTGCAATTGTGAGTGATGTAGAGCGATGATCTGTTCGAGTAGTGGCTCTAAGGAGTTAGGGGTTAGTGTCGGTTTTGGTAAGCTACTGACATTGCGAAAACGTTGGATGAACTCCCCCAAATGCGTCGTCCGAGATGCTAACGTGTTAAGTGCTAAGCTGAGATCTTCTTTATCTTCTTCATCTTCAAAGGTTAATGAGTCTGGCATTAAGCTATGGCAGGTTTGTGCTATAGACGCTAAGGGGGTAATGGAGTTCGCGACTTCATGCGTAAGCACTTGAGTGAGACGTTTGTATGCTTGCTGCTCTTTCATAAGTAACACCTCACGAATCGAGTGCAGGGTAATGACTTTGCGTATTTTTCCTTGTATTTGTGCCACACTTACTTGTATAGACAAGGTGTCTAACTGTTCTCCTTGTTGCCATTGAGCCGTGCTGCGTAGACTTTTCTCTGTGTTGAGTATTAAGCTGCCTAGCGTATTTAATTGCGACAAATGGTCAACTTGTAGCCCTAATAACTTGGCAGCCGCAGGGTTAGATTCAATCACGGTACCACTGGCATCACAGACCAATACTGCAAGGTCTATATGTACTAATAAGGCCTGTAAAAATTGCGTTTGTTGCTCAGCATTGAAACGTGCAGATTGGATTTGTTTTTTCACATTTTCAAAGTGTTGTAGCATAGGGTCATGAGGAGGCAGCCCTAACGTGCTGTCACCATTAGCCAGTGCTTTTATCACATACCCCAGCCGCTTATTATGTTTGTGAAATAGCGAAAAAAGCGTACTAATAAGTGTTGCCGTGATTAAAACTAGTAGCACCCAAGTTGCGGATAACCCATCTTGTATATACAAATAAGTTAGGGTACTTATACAGACCATTAAGCCCGTTAAATGCAGCGTTAATTTAATAAAGGGGTTGCGAATCGCATGGGCCACAGTCTCTATTCCTATTATGTTTGATACATAGTTAAATTTATAAATTGTATTTTTCTAAGCGTCGATACATGGCACCTCGCGTGAGGCCTAGCGCTTTGGCTGCATGACTGACATTTCCTTGATGATGCTTTAATGCGGCACGCACAGTACGCTGCTCTATGATTTCTAAGTCAAATGTGTCGGTGTCTTGTGTAGTGGGCTCATTGGCCGAATTCAATGCTGCGGGCATATTCGTAGAGGGTTGCCCTACAACAGTGGCGATATTGAGCGTGTTACCCTCACTTAAAATAACAGCACGTTCAATGGCATGAGACAACTCTCGTACATTGCCAGGCCATGCATAATCGCATAGCAACTGCATGTCGCAAGGCGCAATGGTTAAATGGCGTTTGTATTTTTTCGCAAAATGAGTGAGGTAGTAATCGACGAGCAAAGGAATGTCACAGGTGCGTTCACGTAAAGCAGGAAGGCGCACTTCAATGGTATTTATCCGATATAGTAAATCTTGACGAAATCGGCCTTGGGCCACTGAATCTGATAAATTATCGTTGGTAGCGCAAATTAATCGAATGTCGACATCAACAGGTTTGCTGCCGCCAACAGGCGTGATCTGTCTATTTTGTAATGCTGCTAATAAGGTCGCTTGGTGCGCCAATGGTAAATTACCTAACTCATCTAAAAACAAGCTGCCACCATGGGCTAATTCAAAACGGCCAACTTTATCGGCCTTAGCATCAGTAAAAGCGCCTTTTTTATGACCAAATAATTCACTTTCAAACACGCTATCAGAAAGCGAACCCATATCTAAACTAATTAATGGGTTACCTCGGCGTAGACTGGCTTGGTGTATGGCGTGTGCAGCAAGTTCTTTACCGGTCCCACTTTCGCCGGTAATCAATATGTTGGCGTCGGTTTGTGCTGCTTTTTCTATGGTATTAAATACCTGCTGCATCGCTGCGCTTTGGCCTAAAAAGTCAAATGCAGGGCCGCTTTGGCTTTCACTGAGTGCTTGATTTAGCCCTTGTGTTTGGCGAGTGAGTTTATTGACTTGTTGTTTGTCTTTGGCGTGGGCGAATGCTGCGGCAACAGCGGCCAATAATTGGTCATTTTGCCAAGGTTTCGCGATAAAGTCGGCGGCGCCAGATTTGATGGCATCGACGGCAAGTTGAATATCGCTATAGGCGGTCATGAGTAGTACAACTATACTAGGGTCTTGTGCGATGATCTTTTTGAGCCAGTAAAACCCTTCTTTGCCACTGATTGAATCTTGGGTAAAGTTCATATCAAGTAAAATGACTTCAATGGGATGAGATTTTATGATTTCCTCGATATCAAACGGATTGCCCGTTGTTTTGACAATCTTATAGTGCTGTTTCAGTAATAGCCGTGCTGCAATTAAAATATCAGGGTTGTCATCAACCACTAAAATAGAACCTGTTTGTTTCATATGTTGTATTTGTCCATAAATTGTTTTTTCTTTTAGCTTATCGCACTTTACCTAACTCAGTCTATGTGGGAGATGTCCATTATTGGGCACATTGCAATTTGATAAGTGTTCTATTAATGGACATATTGTTATTCTATATTAAACTTTAAAACTTTAAAACTTTAAACCTTTGAATTTATTGATTTTTTTAATGTTGGCATACGACTTGATAATATTAAGATATACACCGGCCAATGGCTGCGGACAACGTATCAGTAGGAATAGACGCATGGATAAAAAAATAGCACGTTCAGGACTTCAAACGCACCTTAAAAAAGGGGTGGTAGCTGCCATTGCATTGGGCCTAGCTGCAGCTGCATATGGATTCAGTCAAGCGGGCACTCAGGGTCGCAGCCAGACGTTAGCGAAAGACAGCTTAACCATTAGCATCGTTCGCCAAGGTGCCTTTAAACATGCATTGAGCTTACGTGGTCAAGTAGTTCCTAAAATAAGCATTTACTTAGATACCATCGCTGGTGGTCAGGTTGAGCAACGACTGGTAGAGCAAGGTGAGTTTGTTGAAAAAGGACAGCCCTTGGTACGTTTAAGTAATACTAACTTGCAACTTGACGTGATGAGCCGCGAAGCCCAGGTGACAGAGCAATTGAACTTTTTACGTAATACGCAAATGAATATGGAAACCAGTCGTTTAAACTTACGTCGTGATTTATTAGAAATAGATCTACAAATTAGTCATTTAGAGCGTCGTTATAAGCAGTCTAAACCCTTAGTTGAGCGCGGTGTATTAGCACAAGACAGACTCTCTGAGATTTCAGAAGATTTAGCTTACTACAAGGCGCGTAAAGAGCTGACATTAGAGAGACAAGCACAAGAAAATTCGATTCGTAAAGTGCAGGTTGAACAGCTTGAAGACAGTGCTGATATGCTACAAAAAAACCTACAGTTTGCCCGTAAAAACCTTGATAAATTGCTAATTAAAGCGCCAGTGTCGGGTTACTTGAGTGAGCTTGATGTAGAAATGGGAGAATCAAAAGGCCGCGGTGCTCGCCTTGGTCAAATTGATATTCCTAATGAGTATAAATTGATAGTGCGTTTAGATGAGTTCTATCTAAACCAAGTACAAAAAGACATGGATGTAAATGTGCAGTTAGATGGCGGTAGTGTGATGGCACAGGTAAGTAAAATTGACAGCCGTGTTGCGCAATCACAGTTCCAGGTTGAAGTGGCATTGCCAAGTGGCCAAACCAAGATTAAACGCGGCCAAAGCATTGATGTTGAACTGATGCTAGGTGGAAACAAGGACAACGCATTATTACTAAAGCGTGGCGCATTCTTTACCAGTTCAGGTGGTAACTGGGTGTACGTACTTTCAAGTGATGGCAAAATAGCAGAGCGTCGTGAGATCCGCTTAGGTAAGAAAAATCAAAATTATTTCGAAGTGTTAGACGGTTTATCAGCGGGTGAGCAAGTGATCATCTCAGGCTATAGCAACTTTGATAAAGCACAGACATTAAAATTTTAAGGACCAGACTCATGATCAAATTAACTAACTTAAATCGTGTATTCCGCACTCAAGATGTTGAAACAACTGCTTTAAACGACATTAATTTAACCGTTGAACAAGGCGAATTCGTCGCCATTATGGGCCCTTCTGGCTGTGGTAAGTCAACTTTGCTGTCTATTTTAGGCATGTTGGACTCACCGAGCTCTGGTAATTTTGATTTTGACGGTACTGATATCGCAGGCTACAGCGAAAAGCAGCTATCGCAATTGCGTAAAGCTTCAATTGGCTTTGTATTTCAGAGCTTTAACCTGATTGACGAGCTCACCGTATTCGAAAACATTGAGCTGCCACTGCAATACCAAAGTATCTCGAAAAGTGAACGAAAACAGCGTGTTGAAGACATCTTAAAGCGCGTTGCCATCGATCATCGAGCTGATCACCTACCGCAGCAATTATCGGGTGGTCAACAGCAGCGTGTGGCGGTTGCGCGTGCCTTAGTGATTAATCCTAAACTGGTTTTAGCCGATGAACCAACCGGTAACTTAGATTCTAAAAATGGTGAAGAAGTGATGGCCATGCTGCGCGAACTAAACCGTGAAGGCACAACGGTGATCATGGTGACCCACTCAGAAAAAGAAGGCGCGTATGCCGACCGGTTAGTACGCCTATTAGATGGTCAGATCATGTTAGACAAAGCCAATCGTGTATCCCAAGGACTAGAAAGCGAGGTTGTATAGTTATGATATTTAATTACCTAACCACAGCATTTCGTGCCTTTAAACAGCAAAAGCAGCATTTTTTGTTAAATGTAATAGGTCTAAGTGTTGGCCTAGCTGCGGCAATTTTAGTGGCGTTGTTTGCTAAAAATGAGCTGTCGTACGATGCTCAACAGCCGCACGCAGAACGTACCTATCGGGTTGCACAAGATTATTCAAAATTGGGCTTAGGGGTTATTCCTATTTTCAATTATAACCAAGGTGTTCGCGCGGCTGAGTACAGCCAAGTTGAAGAAATCTTTGCACTTAAAATGGTGGAGTTTACTCGTGAAGCCGAAGTGGATGTTAAGTATAATAATCAGGGCTTTAAACTAAATGATTTGTATGCTTCTACGGCTAACATCGAAAACTTTATTGATATCAAAACGCTTGCGGGCGACTTAAAAGAAGCCATGAACACGCCAGAAAGCCTTGCATTAAGTGAATCTGAAGTGCTACGTATTTTTGGTCGCATCAATGTGGTTGGTGAAACGCTTAATCATGCAAAAGGTAAATATACGGTTCGCGCTGTATTTGCTGACTTACCAGACAATACACACTTTGGTTTTAAAGCCTTAGTGTATGCCGATAACGATCCTAAAGATTTGATGATGACGGCTCATTACGTTTATCTAAGAGTGGGTGCTGGCACAGACATCAAAGCGTTAGAAAAACAGCTGACAGAGCAAACTTATACTGGTGAATTTAAGGGTCAGATGTTTGTTGAATTACATGCTTTATTAGATCTTCATTTAACCGCTAAATCGCCGTTTGAAATGAAAAGCGGTGGGACAAAGCAAGTGGTCAGCATTTGTATCGGGTTGAGTGTGTTACTGATCCTGATTGCGAGTTTTAACTTCATCAATATGACGGTTGCACAATCGGCAAAACGTGCCAAAGAAGTGGGTGTACGTAAGGCGTTGGGCGCAAGTAAAGACCAGTTAGTGGTACAGTTTTTATCTGAATCTGTGTTGGTATCAGTGTTGTCGATGACCATAGCGTGTGTGCTTGTTGAACTGATTTTACCTAGCTTTAATAATTTGGTTGACCGCGATTTAGCGCTTAATTACGTCTCGAATTTTGGTGGGACTATCGTGATTATTGCTATCGCTGTGGGTGTGTTAGCGGGACTATATCCAGCGTTCTTTATCTCGTCGTTCAGTGCAAAGCGTGTATTAAGTGGCGATTTACAGCGCGGCAGTACAGCAATTTGGGTACGTAAGAGCTTACTTACTTTTCAGGCTTCATTATCAATTGGTTTGATTATTGGCTCTGTGACTTTGCTACAGCAGTTATCGCACTTACAAAACCTGCCTTTAGGCTATCAAACTAATCAGCGTTTAGTGATCTCAGATGTGCCGGTGAGCGACGTCTTTACTCAGCAGCCGAGTGCGGTGTTTAACCAATTGTCGGCCATCAATGGTGTGCAGCATGTTGGTGTTATCGACACGCAATTAACGCGCTCGATCAATAATACCCTAAAGCCAACTTGGCCTAATGGCGAAAAGTCGAGTGGATTAACGCCGGTTATTGGTAGCAGCTATGAAGTAGTAAAAAGCTTAGGGTTAGAGTTATTGGCTGGTCGTGACTTCTCGGCGCAATATGCGGGTGATTGGGCGAGCCGCACAAATGGCGTGACGCATCTCGGTGCCATTATTACTGAGACGGTCGCGAAACAGGCGGGCTATACCAATATGGCTGATATCATTGGTAAAACCATTAAAGACACCGGTCGCAATGTTGATATGCGCGTAGTGGGTGTTGTTGCCGACGTAAAAGTAGGTAACGCGCACAATTCGAACTCAGATATCATGTTCTTACTGGGCTTTAGTTACTTCAACCCAACCTCAGAAGTGGTATTAACGGTAAACCCGCAAAATATCTTTACCATCAGACAGCAAGCCGCTGAGATTTTAGCGCAGCATGCCAACGTATTTGAGCCAAATATAAACTTGCTATCAGATAGCTACGCAGCGGTATTAAAAGGCGATGAGCGTGTCTCCCACGTGGTATTGATTTTTACCGGCCTTGCGGTGTTCTTGACCTGCCTAGGTACTTTTGGCTTGGCGTCATCCGCAGCCGCTCGTCGTCAAAAAGAGGTCGCAGTTCGCAAAGTATTAGGCGCATCACGCATCAGCATTGTGAATATTCTAGCCAAAGAGTTCTTAGTATTAGTGGGCGCAAGTATTGCCATTGCTTACCCAGTGACTTACTGGGTGATTGCAGAGTGGTTAGCTAATTTTAACGACCGTGTTGAGCAGCTTGGGTGGGTGTATATGAGCGCGGCATTATTGGTCTCAGGTATCACCTGGTTAACGGTATCAAGTTTGGCATTTAAAGCGGCAAGCGTGCGACCTTCGTTAATATTAAGATATGAGTAGGGCCACTCTCAATAGGTAAGATTGAAAGCTAAATATTACATTTGCAGTTTAATATTGAAGGTGGATAAAAACATCTAACGGTGGTATCGCATTATAGAACGAGACCTGCGTATCGGTTTGAAGTTGGTCCTTGAGGAAATTGGAAAGCGCTTTATTGCGAGCTTGAAAAGCATTTTTTACTGTTAGTATGGAGGGTGTATATGTTGTTTCTGGAAATGGTGTATATACCCAGTACAGTGGTGTTTCAATTGGCAAAAAGCATCGGGATTATTTGAGGAACTTAATGATCTACGAGCTGAGAGTTAGGTCATTACTTTATGCTTAAATAGAGCAATTGAAACTCAATTAACCATGAACTATATAAACTACATAATTACATAAGGATAAACTGAATGATCACACTAACAAACTTAAATCGTATGTTTAGAACTCAGGATGTGGAAACAACAGCTCTAAACAACATTAACTTACATGTTAATGAAGGGGATTTTCTAGCGATTATGGGACCATCAGGATGTGGTAAGTCAACCCTTCTATCTATTTTAGGTATGCTCGACTCCCCTTCGTCTGGCCGCTTTGAATTTTTAGGTATGGATATCGCTGATTATAATGAAAAGCAGTTAGCCCAATTAAGGAAGGCGTCGATTGGTTTTGTTTTTCAAAGCTTTAACTTAATAGATGAATTGACTGTATATGAAAATGTTGAATTGCCATTACAGTATTTGAATATTTCAAAATCTGACCGCAAAAAGCAAGTAGAAGCAATTTTAAAGCGTGTCGCTATTGATCACAGATCGGACCATCTACCTCAACAACTTTCTGGCGGGCAGCAGCAAAGGGTTGCTGTGGCAAGAGCCTTAGTGATTAACCCTAAGTTGATTTTAGCGGACGAGCCTACAGGTAATCTTGATTCTAAGAATGGAGATGAAGTTATGGCTATGCTAAGAGAATTAAACAGTGAAGGAACAACCGTTATCATGGTAACTCATTCAGAGAAAGAAGGCGCATATGCGGATAGGTTAGTAAGGCTGTTAGATGGGCAAATAATGATTGATAAAGCAGATACTGTAGTTCGATTAAACGAGGTTGGTTAGCATTTGAGCGAATGCGACCTTTCAGAGCATTGTATTAAAGCTTCCTTTTTCGAACTTAGTAGGTTTGAGAGTAGGGTAATTACATCGATAAGGAAAATAAAGCGTGTTAATTAACTATATGAGAATAGCATTGCGCGTCATTAAACATGATACGTGGCACTTTATGTTAAATTTGTTTGGTTTTAGTATTGGCTTAGCTGCTGCTATCATCGTTGGGCTGTTTGCAGCTTACGAATGGTCTTATGATAATCAGCACCCTAATGGAGAGAGGGTATATCGAGTTCATACTGATTACCGAGCATGGGGTTTACAAATGATAGCTCATTCAGATTCAAGACTATCTTTGGAAATGTTAAATCATACTCAAGTGGAAGATGTTTTAATTTTATCGCAAATGAAAGATCTAGGCTATTTTTCGGAACCTCTTGCTATGGAAGTCGTGATTAATGGGGAACAAGCCAGGCTATCTAATGCATATGTAGCATCGGCGAATATAGGTGATTTCATTCAGTTAGACGTATTGTCAGGAGATTTAGATAAAGCACTCACAGAACCTGGAAAATTAGCCATTAGTCGGAGTGAATCAATACGTTTTTTCGGGACTGAAAACGCGCTGGAAAAAACACTTAGTTACGACGGCGGTCGATACGTCATTGCCGCAGTATTTGCAGATCTACCTGATAATACGCACTTTGTATTTGATACGCTAACAGGTATTCCAAAAGTATTATCACGACCAATTCGTGGCTATGTCTATATGCGTCTTGACCAAAGCGCGGATCCCCGTGTGATTGCTGAACAAATAACAACTAACATGCGTGAAAAATCGACTGGACGTGGGAAAAAGTTGAGTATTACACTAAACAGTTTACAGGACTTGCATTTTCACAGTAATGGCCCGTTTGAAATGAAGCAAGGTAGCTCAAAATTAGTCATGCAGGTGAGTATAGCGTTGACATTTTTATTATTATTGATTGCAAGTGTGAATTTTATCAATCTAAACATTGCAAGCGCCGCTAAGCGAGCAAAAGAGGTAGGGGTTAGAAAAGCACTAGGAGCAAGTAAATCCCAGTTGATCACACAGTTTTTGATAGAATCTTTATTTGTTGTTACTTTAGCTGTTGTTATCGCACTTTTTCTAGTTGAACTATCTATACCTTACGTAAATGCGTTGCTTGAGCGCAGCTTGTCACTGAGCTTTTCTTCTCTATTCTTGGCATTAGTGATCTCGGTGACGTTATTAATTGGTGTGTTGGCTGGATTGTATCCAGCACTATTTATTGCGTCATTTAGTGCAAAAAGAGTACTTAGTGGTGATCTACAACGAGGTAAAACGGCTATTTGGGTTCGAAAATTGACGTTAGCTTTGCAGGGGGGGCTATCGGTCGCTTTGATTGTTGCCGCTGTCGTTATTTACAAGCAAATGGCGTTGATTGATAGTTTACCTGTTGGGTATAGTAAATTGGATCGGATAATTATCAAAGACTTACCAACTGAAGCTGTTTTTCAAATGGAAGGTAGTCATTTACTGGCACAATTAGAGCAGATAGAAGGTGTTGAGCATGTCTTACCATCGAATACTATTCTCACAGAAGATATTACTGCTGAATTGTTTTTTACATGGCCGAATGGGGAACAGTTGCGAGGGACACAGCCTACAATTTCTACTGGATTTAACCCAGTAGAAACACTTGGTTTAGAGCTGGTTGCTGGGCGAGATTTCTCATCGGATTATATAAGTGATTGGGCTGTGACCAATGATCAAGGAGAGCGGACTTTTTCTGTTTTGATATCTGAAGGATTGGCTAAGCAAGCAGGTTATTCAGATCCAACTACGTTATTAGGAAAGACATTGTCTGCGAATGATGGAAACTCTCGTGCTAAGGTCGTAGGTATAATTAAAGATATAAAAATTGGTTCGGCACGGCAACAGCAATTACCATTATCAATTAATGCGGCCGCCATAGATAACTCACCTGAAAGCCATGTAGTAATCAAAGTGGGCCCAGGTGCAAACAAAGTGAGAATTATGGAGCAGGCTCAAAGATTTATTTCAACAGAACTTGCCGTTAGTGATGTCAAAATCAACTTGATTGAGGATGACTATCGGCATGCACACATTAATGAATATAGAATACAACAATTAGTTTTACTATTTAGTGGTCTCGCAATCTTACTAACTTGTTTAGGAATTTTAGGTTTGGCATCTTTTAGTGCGATACGTCGACAAAAAGAAATAGCTATACGTAAAGTGCTAGGGTCATCTAGACTCAGCATTGTGAATTTATTGTCTAAAGAGTTTTTAGTTATCGTCTTATGTGGTGGGGGAGTCGCTTGTCCTGTAAGTTATATCTTAATGAGCGATTGGTTGGCAAACTTTAATGAGCGGATAGAGCTCGCATTATGGATATATGGAGTTGCTGCTATCAGTGTGATAGGGATTACTTGGTTAACGGTTGCAAGTTTAGCGTTGCGGGCAGCAAGCACTCGTCCTTCCCTGATATTGAGATATGAGTAACATTGAATTGTTATAAATATTGCAATTGATTGCTTCAATTATAATTTTGATGGTTGTAAATTTGATGTACTTTCAACCATCGACCATAATTTGAAAATAAAAGTAATGAGATTTTCTCTGTCCTGGATAGGGGGGTTGCCTATCTAACAGAATAAATTTGAACGATTGTAACGAAAATATGCTAACATAAATTAGGCGCACTTTACCTACCCTAAATCAAAAGCATGTAGGTTAAGTCTTAAACTTTATTTTGCAATCCTAAGGTGTTATTTAGTAAAGTATTGGCACATGTGTTGATACGCAGGAACACATAAACTTTAAGTGGGTATTTAGTAAGTATGTTTAATGATAGAGATAGTTTAATCTTAGCAACGTTGAATAATAGTGAGAAGTTGCATAGCGAGAGTTTTGAGTATAAATCTCTTTTTTTAAGCTTGATCACGCCAGATGAAACAAATGCTCGGTTTTTACCTAGTATATTTATTGAAAATGAACATGCTAGGCTGTTTTCTGAACGAAAAATGACTAAAAAGCAATTGATAGATCTTTATGATGCGCAAGAGAAAGTGATCATAGGGAAGGGTTGTATAATCAATTGCTTAAAGTATGGCACAAATAGTTGGAAAAAAGCTAATCATACTGTTGACTCGATCATTGAGTTGGGTGAAAACATCTCTGTATCAGAAATGATTCAGGTACCGACGTTATATCCAATAGATAATTCACAATATCAAATTTTAACAGGCCATAGACGATTTTTTGCTATGATTTTCATTTATGGCTTAGATCATGCGGCTCAGTTTAAAGTTTATGATGCAAAACCAGTATTGTATAAGGTCAAGCAATTTCAAGAGAATGCGAGTCGGGAAGACCTTCCACAATATGGAAAGTTACAGGCGTTTTTGTCGGCAATGTTGGAAATTGAAGGGTTGGATTCAGCTCGGTTAAAAATAGGACAGAAAAAGTTAACGGTGAAAGAGAAGGCCAAGAATTTAGGAATATCAATGGGAGCATTTGACAATTACAATGTGTTAACACGATATCCAGAAATAATTAAAGCGTATGCTAATGGCCTTAATGCATCTTTTCTAAAAGTAAAAAAAATCATTCTGGAATGTGAATACAATCATAAATCAGAGTTCAATAAAAAACTTATTAATCAATCAGATAAAAAAATAATATCTGAAAAAATACTTGAGAAACTTTCTGGAAAAAAACAATTAGTATGTAAACCCGTGCAATTTCATATCAAAAATATCTCTAGCGTAAATACTTTGAAAAAATTGTTATTCACGGATGTTTCTAAAGTAACCCCTGGTTTTGATTGGGATAGCTTAGATTGGGATGATGTTGATGCAGTAAATAAGGTGCTCATTAACTTAGTTGATGATATTTCAAGTTAGCTTTCGCCTGTAGTGACTATATAAAAGTAATTACTTAATTTTCTAAGGCGTAGACTTTTTACAGTTGGTACTTTACTTTCATATAAATTATGATAGTTTTGAGCCAGCTGTATTTAGTCCTATCGTTAAGTAAACATTTTGGCGGTAAGCTATTTCACAATCAAATAACAGTTTACTCAATAGATTGGTTATATATGATGAACTTGTGTTTGCATTGGTGAATTGAGTGTAATTAGTTTATAAAAATAAACTATAGTCAATATTGGAAGTAAGTAATTGATATATTTAATGTGTCTTAATGTACTAACTTCATTAGAAGTGAAAGTGCTGTTCAGCATATAATTGAGGTAATAGTGAATATGCAAAGCCCTTGGGTTGTAACACCCGAAAAGAAAGACAGTAAGGCAACTCGATTGCTCTGCTTTCCTTATGCGGGAGGTGGTATTTCGTCCTTTTGGTCTTGGTCAAAACTCGTAGCAAGTAATATAGAAGTGAATATTATTCAAAACCCAGGGAAAGGATCTCATTTTAAAACTCCCCCAATAGATGATATGGAGATGTTAGTCACTCAGCTGATGCCAAATTTAAAAGAAGTTTTGTCAGGGGATTATATAATCTTTGGTCATAGTTTAGGTAGTCGAATAGGGTTTGAAGTTGCAAGAAGAGCTTTATCCTGTGGGCTTAATGCACCAAAACATTTTTTTGTTTCAGGTAGTGGGAGTCCAGATAAAACATGTTTAAAAAAAACTCCACGTGAATTATCTGACAGGGAGTTCATTCAGCAGCTGAAGGATATTGATGGCACGCCTAAAGAGGTCCTTGAAAGTCAAGAGCTAATGGAGTTATATTTACCTATGCTCAGAGCTGACTTTAAAATCGCTGAAAATTACTTTTTTAATGGCTCTGATGTTATTCCTTGTGATGTAACGGTGATTACTGGTAAGGAAGATAAAATTTCGTTTGAGAAGTTAATGGGCTGGGATCGTTTTTTTATAAATACTGAGGTTCAGTTTTGTAATGGTGGTCACTTTTTTATAGATACACATCAACAAGAACTCATGCAATTGGTCAACAGAAAACTTAGAATGTATGTTGGGTTTGAAGCTGAGCACGAAAAGGTTGGGGAAGTTTAAAAGGTGGTAATAAAATTCATCGGATATTTTGAAGTATGAGTCATAGTTGCTGTAAGGGCTCCTGAGATAGTAGCTACTCTCATTGGTAGAACAAGAATAAAAGTACTAAAAACTATGTGGAGTATAGTTATAAAAACATCTTTATTGAGTTTTTAGCCCGACTATATTTGTACACAAATCTGTTTGATGTTGTCGTGATTTTTGAAGGCAACATTGACTGATATTAAAAGATCTCATGAGTGAGATGATTAACTTAATTGAACTTTGGAGGCATTTTGAAATATGCAAAATTTATTTTATATATATCTGTAATTTTTACTTGCTCAGTTAACGCAAATACATTTATAGACTTGTATAAAGCAGGGCTCAAAAGCAATCTATTATTGAAGGCAAACAATGCCAGCTTTGATTCAATAGAGCAAGAAAAAAGAACTGCACTTGGTGCTTTTCTACCGAGTGTTAATTTACAAAGCAATTTCCGATTTCAAGACTTAGACGCTTCTCAGCAGTCTCAAAACTATTTGCTGCACACTCCAGATACTGATACTAAATCTGAAGGTGTAGGGTATGCGATTAACGTAGAGCAACCCCTGTTCGACCTGGAACTGTATCATCGTTATGATAGAGCTGCTTTGAATTCGAAGCGTACAAATTTAGAGAGAAATTTAGCTGCTTATGAATATTTACGTGATTATTATGATGCATATTTAAATATCTCATCTGCATGGGCTGAGCGGGAGAATCTAAAAAGTTTACTACGAGCTTACACTGAACATCTAATTTTAATTAGAAAGCAGCATGCGATTGGACTCGCACAGCCAAGTGACCTTTATCAAGTTGAAGCTTCATTAGCAAATCTAAAAGTGAATGAAATAATGATTGAAAATAGGCTGAACTTTTCTTTTAAGCGCTTGGAACTTATTTTACAGAAGGAGGTTTTTTTTATTCAACACATGAGTGTTGACGTAGAACATTTTGCTCAGCCAAGTAAAAGCCCAAATGAATATCTTAAGGAGTTTAGCCAGAATCTAGACTATCAAATCGCTACCTTTGATGTGAAAATGGCAAAAAAAGATTTGAAAATTGCTAAGTCATTAACGCTTCCTAAGGTATCAGCAAGTCTAAGCTATAACTATAATAATCAGGATGATACTTTTGACTTTCAAGCGGATAGATACTTAAAACAAGATGGATTAACGTTCTCGATCAATATGACTATGCCGCTTTATGCTGGTGGGAGGGACTCGTCTAGAGAAAAAGGGACCACATATTTATATGAAAGTCGAAAATATCAGAAGCAATTTCTACAACATCAAATAAAACACTCTATCGCTGCTACTTACGATAATGTTCGAGCCAATATTGAATCGATTAGCGCACGTCAGAAATCTATTGAAGCGCTTGAGTTGGCTTTAGAAAATACAAAAACCGAGTACATGAATGGCTTCAATGATTATATTCAGCTCAGAGATAGTCAAATAAGATTACATGAAGAACGTAACCAGCTAGTAATTGATAAAACTACATTAATGTCAAGCTATTTTCTACTAAACCAATTAACAGGGACTAACGTTGAAGAACTGGCACGTAACATAAACTTACTTTATGGTGGGGAGATAATAAAAAATGAAAGTTAATATAGTGGTTCTTTTATTGATATTAGTGACTGGTTGTTCAAAGGAGAGTCAAGATCATACGAATGACCTGATTGAGAGTGATACAATTAAAATTAATGAGCAAAAACTCTTTGGGGCTTGGGTTTCGTCAGACAGTCTGGATGGCTTTGAGTTTCATGCATCGCCAACAAAAATAGGCAGCTTGAATGCTGATTTTACTATTACACAAGCACATCTGCAGAAAGAAGGTGTAATGTTTAAAGGTAATAGGGCGTCTAATTACTTTACTTGGAATATCGGTAGGGATGGCCAACTAAGGTTGGACCTCAAAGATATATCATGTCAATCGCGGCCTTTAGTATTGTGTGATACAACTTCTCGGTTGCAAATTGAAGTACTAGGCAAGGAAGGAAGCTTGTTAGAGTTCCGTATATCTGAAGAAAAGAACCTTGATGGTATATTTGATAATGGCTATAGTTGGCAGCTGAAGCGAAAGCAGTTACCTAATATTACTTTTGACAATATGGCTTATTTAATCGAAGACTTGTTCAGTGTGTCCCGTCAGAGTTACCTTACGTCTGGAAATAGTGGATTAGAATTGTATTTATCAAGAAACGAGAGTGATTGGAGGTTTGTAGAGCAAGAGAGAAGTGAGTATTCTATCAGCTTTACCCACAATGAAGCGTTTACTACTGCCAATGATTTTTATATCTATAATCTTGGAGAGAGAGAGCTCTCTGTGAAGCATACATTTGATTATGTAAATATTTATCCATCTTTTAATGGTGAGTTACTGTTAAGTTATTCCAACAATAGACAGTTTTCAGAGGAACTAGGAGTCGACATTAACCAAGTTGATCCAGATGGCTATATCTTTAATCTGAAAAGGACACATGCAGTATCCTTGGTTGAACCAGAGGAGTTAACGTTCAAAATTAAAGATGGTAGCACGTACTACAGTAATTTTTCCGATGTTTTTGGCCTTGAGTGGTTAGACACTGATCTTGGAAATAGTTTAAAATTTATCGGAAGCAAGGCTTACATATCATCTTTAGATGTATTGACTGGTAGTGCTTTAGTTACTGCTGAATTTGATTGGCGCTATGGAGAATCAAATTATGATGTGATCCTTGAGAATGATAGGGTAATTTTTAAGATTACATTCTTAAATGGGGATGCAGGCCGATATAGGGTAATAACATCAAACTATGATAAACAAGAACAAGAGTACACGGTACGAAATAATTTAGATTATTTCTTTGAAAAGAATAGTGATATTTTTTTGGATGAAATTGAGTCAAAACACTTTGAGTTTATCAATCTCAATGCCGTAGTGACAAGTCGTATTAGTTTATTAGAAGACGGTGATATTGAATTAGGTGGTATAGACAATGTGGAGGGCGGTCGGTGGTTTTTGAGTGACCACAATGAAATAACTCGGTTTGAATGTCAAACAATTAGCGAGGTGGAGATAAAAGACTTTCAAGGTTGTCTGGACTCTTTTCGGTATGTGGCGACAGAAGAAACTAAAACGTCTTACTCTCATATTACTAAGGTTAGATTTCTCAACAAGATAAATGATAGTTACTTAGTACAATATGATGCCGCCTTCTGGGGAGGTCGGTGGGGTAGGGAAGATCACATAGGTTACTTTTCTACTTATTACATTTGGAAACACTTACCAGTAAAGGAAACAAAATGAAAAATTTATACAAACTCCCAGCTAGAATCGATCATCTTGCCATTGCTGTTCACGATATTGATGAGGCCTTATTTTTGTATCAAGGGATATTGGGTTTTGAACTACTGAATAAGCGAGAAGTTTCAGGTGAATTCTCGGGTATGCTATCTGCAGAACTCGATGCTAATGGTTTTACAATTGTTCTAATACAGGGTACGGGAGAGGCCTCTCAAGTTACGAAGTATATCAACGAGTACGGAAGTGGTGTGCAGCATGTTGCTATTGAAGTTGAAGATATGGATTATTTAGTTAATACGCTGAGAAGTAAGGGCATGGAATTTTCAACAAGTGTTATTAATGGTAAAAACTTGGTACAGATTTTTTCAAAACGAGATAAAAATTCGGGCATGATGTTTGAGTTTATTAAAAAGCAGCAAGTGAATTCAGGGTTCGAGAAAAGTAATATACAAGATTTGTTTCAACAACTAGAGGATAGTGGGGCTTACTAAAATGGGAAATACAAACAACATCATCGCTTGCCTTCAGCAAAACGCGAAAGACAAACCAAATGACATTGCTTATGAGTTTCTAACTGATTTATCGTTGACAACACAATCGATTACTTACCGTCAGCTTATGGTGGATGTTACACAGATAGCAAAAAACTTACTTGAAAATGTTTCGCCTGGCGAAAGCGTACTCTTACTATATCCTCCAAGCATAGAATATATTAAAGCATTTTTTGCGTGTGTAATGGCTGGGGTTGTTGCGATACCACTTTACCCACCAAAGAAAAACAATAAATCAGACAAAGTCTTTGTGGTAGCAAAAGCATCAAAGGCTAAGTTTGCATTGACGACACAAAAAGATCTACCTTCAATTAGTCTATTTTGGAAAGACAATTCAGAGTCAAAGATATCTTTCTTGGGTACGGAAGAATTAATTGATACGCCAAGCAATAGAGTACTACCACCGATCAGTTTAGAGGCCCCTGCATTTTTACAGTATACATCTGGATCAACAGGTAATCCAAAAGGCGTGATAATTACACAAGGAAATATTCTAGCAAATACACAATATTTAGAGCGCTTATCAGGTGCGCATGAAAAAGACATTTTTGTTAATTGGTTGCCATTATTTCATGATTTGGGTCTGGTGACAGCAATACTCTTACCTGCGTATTTAGGCTGTAAATCAGTATTAATGGCGCCAGCTACATTTGTTCGTAACCCAGTAGTATGGCTAAAAGCCATGACACAGTTTAAAGGGACTATTGGTGGCGCCCCAAATTTTGCATATGACCTTTGTACGGATAAAATTGCAGAAGAAGAACTTGCAAATATTGATTTATCGAATTGGCGGATTGCTTATAATGCAGCTGAGCCGGTTCGCTATGAAACACTGTCTCGTTTTACTGAGCGTTTTTCTTCATCTGGATTTACGTTAAATAGTTTTTACCCAAGCTATGGTATGGCCGAGTCAACAGCATTTATCTCCGGTGGGAATGGTAATGATGACCTCCAAGTTTTATATATTGATAAAAGTGAATTGGCAGACAATAAATTAAGTATTGTTGATGAGGGCTCACCCAATAGTGTTGTATTCGTAGGTAATGGATTGACTGACGAACTACACTCGTTAAAAATTGTCAATCCGACAACGAAAAATGTATTGCCGGATGGAGAAATTGGAGAAGTTTGGTTCAGTGGTCCTAGCGTTTCTCCTGGGTATTGGCTACAGAATGAGGTTTCTAAACAAACGTTTGATAATCGACTACCTAGTGATGGAGACACCATTTATCTACAAACGGGTGATTTAGGGTTTATTTATGATGGACATGTTTTCATTACTGGGAGAAGTAAAGATCTTATTATTTTGAAGGGAAAGAACTATTACCCCCAAGATTTAGAAGCGACCGTCAAATATTGTGATGGTTCAATTCATCCAGGATTTACAGCAGCTTTTGAGGAAAATGATAAACTTATCATTGTTACAGAAGTTAATCGAAATGCGATGAAAACACTAAACTCAGAACAATTAGTTCAGAATATTGCGCGTAGTATATATAATCAGCATAACATAGCAGTGGACGATATCGTATTACTTAGACCATATCAAATCCCCATGACATCAAGTGGTAAGATTCGTAGAAAGCAAACAAAAATGTTATATGCAAAAAATGCATTAGCGAGTTTGTATAACAAGATTAGTCGGGAAGAAATGATAAAGCCGACTGGAGATGTTGAAAGCTCTATTCATGAAATCTGGTGCGAAATCTTGGAGATCCCCGAAATTAGTGTGAGTACTGGTTTTTTTGAATTAGGAGGTAACTCAATTAAAGCTATCCAAATTGCTGCTGCAGTTGCAGAACGATACAAGGCACTAAAACTGGATGAAAATAAAATCTTAGAATGTGTCAGTATTAAAGAAATGGCAGAGTTAATAACTCTATCATTAATGAAACATGCTCAGAGTGATAATATGGCAGGAGCAATTAGGATATGATAGCGAAAAATATTATAGTAGATCTTTATCAACGAGGTGTAATCATTCAACACGATGACAGTGAATTATTACTAACAGGCAATACAAACTCTTTAACTCCTCAAGACTTAACACAGATTAAAGAGAATAAATCAGAAATATTAATATTACTTGATCAAGAAAATAGATCACAGTTACCATCTATAAATAGAACCAGAGCTGATCATTATGTTGCACCGGTTAGTAGCTTTCAGCGGAATATGTTTATTTTAGAATCACTTTCTGATGATAAAAATTATTACAATGTACCAGTCGCCTTTCGTCTCACGGGTGAGATAGAAATAGCAGCATTAGAAAAAGCAGTGGCGTCGTTGTGCAAAGAGTTTCATATTTTAAGAACTGTTTACCAATATGATAATGAGGAACTAATTCAAGTTATAGAGCCTTATGAACTTACAAAAGTAGCATTTGAAATTGTCTCGCTAGATGCTGAACAAGTTGAGTTTCGCTTACAAGAGGAAGCAAATTATTGCTTCAACTTGAGTGAGCAGTGGCCTATTAAAGTTGCTTTGCTCAGATCAGAGAAAGAGCAGATTTTGAGTATTAATATGCACCATATTGCGGTAGATGGTTATTCTGCAAAGTTAATTGTAAAAGCATTAAGTAACGCTTATGCACGATATTGTACGGCGAACTTAACTGATACAATGAATAGTGATATAGTGGAACTATGTCCACCTCAATACGCGGATTATGCGCATTGGCATCAACAGTATTTAACAAGTGAAGCATGCGAAAAGGCACGTAGCTATTGGCGACAGCTGTTGAAAGAGGCGCCTAGTTGTCACAATTTTCCATTAGAATATCCGAGGCCATCTACATTATCGGTAGAGGGAGGTGATGCTTCTATTGAGATTAAAGGGAGCTTATTTAATCAGCTTGTGATTGCAGCAAAGAATAAAAATACATCAGTATTTTTAGTGTTACAAAGCTTATTCGCTGGCTTCTTAGCCCGCTATGGAGATGAAGAGGATCTGGTAATTGGGTCTATTTATGCAAATCGACAGCCTAGAGAGTTTATGGGTACAGTCGGCATGTTTGCCAATACAGTTCCGTTTAGATACAAATTGAAGGAAGAAACCGATTTAAATCACATTATTGATAGTACATGTGCTCAGCACTATTCAGCGATGGAACATCAGCAACTGCCGTTTGAAATGATGCTTGAAGGCCTTAATATAGAGAGAGACTCATCTTATAATCCGCTAGTTCAGATTGCATTTGTCTTACAAGAAAACTCACTTGATGATTTTTCGCTTCATAATTTACAAAGTGAAGCTATTAATAACCGCCAAGCAGTAGCTAAGTTTGACTTTTCTGTGCATGTTTATATTAATAATGAAAGTTTAGAACTGCAGTGGGAGTACAATTCGAATTTGTTTAGCCGCGAAAGAATGGATGCAATTATTAACGAGTTTACTTTATTCGCTAGGCATCATGTCCACAATGAATTTGACAGAGTCCACCACTATCAATTTCAAGATTTAATGATACACTCTGATGTATCGAGAGATAACTTTAAGCCCTACATAAGTAACCCTGAGATTATAGAGCAATATGCACTATCGCGACCTAATAAAGTTGCCGTTTATCAGGGCGCTGAAGTTATAAACTACTCAGATTTAATTGTTCAAGCAAATAAGTTAATAGCAGGGTTGCAAGAGCGGGGGTTGGTCGCTGGAGACCGTATCGCGGTCTATATGGATAAGTCGATCGAACAGATTACTGTCATGTATGCCGCTATGAGAGGGGGTTTTGTTTACGTTCCTTTAGACCCGACTTATCCAGCGGAGCGATTAGCATATATTTGTGAGAACGCTCATGCTCAGTTGCTCATACATGCTGCTCATTTAAGGCCTTCAGATGTTATTGCCAGTTCAATGAAACTGGAACGCTTTGAAACACTTATTACGTCTACAGCTATACCTGATTTAGCTGTGTTGAGGGAGAATGACCCTGCTTATATTATTTATACTTCAGGTTCAACTGGTAAGCCCAAGGGAGTGATAGTTTCACATGGAAGCCTTTACTTTTCATTGCAAGCAAATAAGCAAGTATTCGAGTTTATGCCAGAAGATATTATGCCAACTGTCGGTTCTCAAGCATTTGGAGTATCTTTGCTTGAAACATTTGTGCCTCTTATTTCTGGAGGAACGGTACAAGTACTGGAAAACTCTGCTGTGAGAGACCTGAACTCTCTCATTGAGCTTACACAAAATGCTACAGTCATACATATGGTGCCCAGCTTGATGGCACAATGGTTAGATTTTGTGGAAGCTAAGCCTGCTCAGTATCAAAAATTAAGATTATTACTGGTAGGTGCTGAAGCTGTGCCACCCAGTCTGCTAAAGAGATTATCAGAGTGGCGAAAAGACATTGTTGTACGCGTGTTATATGGCATGACTGAATCAGCAGTTGTGAGTAGTAGTTATTTGTCACACGAGCATGATGGCAATGGATACAGCCTCGGCAAGGTGCACCCAAACATGCGGTTTTATATTATGAATCGATTTGGAGTGCCACAACCTCAGGGAGGAACAGGAGAGTTATATGTTGGTGGTCTATCATTAGCTGATGGCTATGTTGACTTACCTGAATTGACTGATAATAAATTCAGCCAACACCCTCAATTACAGGCAAGGTTGTATAAAACGGGGGATAGGGCCAGACAGCATTCATCTGGTCATTTTGAATTCTTAGGCCGAGTTGATCATCAGGTGAGTTTACGTGGTATGCGTATTGAGACTGGCGAAATCGAAAGTTTAGTTAATCAGATTGGGGAAATCAAAAAGTGCATTGCTCATGTGATGCCGTTAGACAGTGGAGATAGTAAATTTTTACTTTATTATACAAAATATGGAGATATTGACAGAGCGGTTATTGAAGAGTCTATCAAAAGTGTCTTGGCTAAAGGGGTCCCAGAATCAATGAGGCCATCGGTTTTTATGCAACTAGACAGCTTTCCTTATAATCCCAATGGGAAAGTCGATAGAAATAAACTACCTAAACCTGTGACTAACTCACATTATGTTGCTCCGTCTACCGAGAGTGAAAAGTATCTACATGAGCTGTGGTGCAACATCCTGGAAGTAGAACAAGTTTCTATTGTTGATGGCTTTTTCGAGTTAGGCGGCCATTCATTAATGGCGACTAAGCTTATTAATCATGTAAATGAACATTTTAAAATTAATTTGCCATTGAAGTTGTTTTGGGAAGCCTCAAATATTCATTCATGCGCGTTTGAGATTGATAAAGCAGTTGATAAGTTGAGCTTAGTTGACTTACTTATGTCTGATGAAGGTGAAGTAGCGAAGGAGGAGGTTGACGAACTTGTCATTTAAATATCTATGAAAAAAAACAAACTCACATTACAGAGCCTACTTTTTAGTGGAGCGCCAAAAAAACTGTACATTGCGATTACATTAGGTATGCTGTCCGGTGTACTTTATAGTTTAATTATTCCAACTATTCTCGTTGGCTTAAACTCTGAGCAAAGTTTTATTTTAGGTGAAAAATATAAAGATAGTATTAATATAGTATTTTTTGTTTTAATTTTAAGTGTGTTAATAACAAAAGCAACATCTGTTATTTTGGTTAATAATATAGCCAAAACAGCAGTTGCAAAACTTAGGGTTACACTTTCCGATAAAATAAATAGTATGGAAGTTAGCCAAGTAGAAAAAATAGGCTATCCGAAAATATTAAATATTTTAACCGAAGATATGAGCCGAGTTACAAGCGCATCTTTGGCTATTCCTATGGTGTTAGTTTCATCAATGACAGCAATAGGTATGCTTGTATATTTAGCTGTTTTAGATTTTAATATATTTTCTTTTACGATATTATCAATTGTAATCGGATTGTTTTTATTTAGACTGCCAGTTAATAGATCGAAAAGGCATTATAATAGGTCTAGAGATTTTAGAGATGCAGTACAAGAAGGGTTTCGTGGCTTAATTTATGGTTCATATGAGTTAAAGTTAAATAGAGAAAAATCTAAACGCTTTTTGGAAAAAGAAATACGAAAACCAATTGAAGGCTCTTTAGGATCTGAGAAAAAAGGTGACTTTATTTTACACCTGGCAGGGAACTCAAGCGAAGTATTATGCTTCTTTGCGATTGGGGGGGTGGTTTTTTTATTACCTGCAAGTAATGGCCTTGAGCAGCAAAGCTTGTACGGTGTTGTTATGGCATTACTATATATTACGGGGCCAATAGCTAGTGTGCTGGGGTTAATGCAACAGCTTAAAATGGGTGAAATAGCTTTAGATAGAATTAACAAAATTTATGAAATAGAGTTGGTAGCTAATGAATCACCCAATCAAGTTAAGCTCGATTGGAAGGCATTGACACTGAGTAATATTAAATATGCATATTCAACCGAAGAGGGTAGCTTTTCGATAGGTAAAATCAATTTATCCTTAGAACGAGGAAAAATATACTTTATTGTAGGTGGCAATGGTTCTGGAAAGTCGACATTAAGTAAAGTGATATCTTTACATTACTTACCCAATGAAGGGACGATGAAATTTGACGGTCAGGAGATATCAGTGAGTAATCTAGATGCGGCACGAAATCGTATTTTTGTGATTTACTCCAGTTATTACTTATTCAATACTATTTATAAAGACCTGAGTGATGATGATTTTTTAATGATTGATAAGTATTTAAGACTATTTAAATTAGAAGGAAAAACAGATCTCATCGGTAATGAGTTTACGACTGTTAAGTTATCAGATGGGCAGCGAAGGCGTTTAGCGTTGATTATTGCTCTAGTTGAGAATAGAGATATTTATATCTTAGATGAGTGGGCTGCCGACCAGGATCCCGAATTCAAAGACTTATATTACGACCACATTTTGCCAGAGCTAAAGCAAAGAGGTAAAACTGTAATTGCTATTACGCATGATGATCGCTATTTCACATATTGTGATGAGGTTATTAAAATGGAGAATGGTCAAGTAAGTTCTATAAAACCCATGCGAGAAAGCTGCGCGGTGGACGATTTAATACGACAGAAACCATTAAAGTTAGATGCATAGTTAAAGAGATAAACATGAAACTACGTGATTTTTTAGATATTTGCCGTACAAAGCAAATTCAGTTTTCATTAAAAAATGAAGAACTTAAAGTTAATGCTCCAAAAGGAGTCTTAACAGCTGATATTATCAAGCAACTCAAGATATTCAAAGTTGATATAGTAGAGCTACTACAAGAGCCTAGTTCGGAAAAATTAGTGGTGAACATTCAGCCTGGAGAGTCATTGTTGGCTTCACCTGGGCAGCAACAAATGTGGCTATTAAGCTCTATGCATACATTAGCTGACAGCTATCATTTCTATCGTTCAATTGAGTTTAACGGTGAGTTAAATATTAAGGCGTTAGAACAAACTTTTAAGGCAATAATTGAGCGTCATCATAGTTTGCGTACTGTATTTTTTGAAGAAGACGGTGCGATTTACCAACAAGTGCAAGTCGGAGCAAACTTCTCTTTACCTTTTGAAGATGTGAGTGGCTTATCCGGTGAGCAACAAGAGAAAATAATTTCTGATCAAACAGATACTATTAGGTTAATGCCATTTGATTTAGCTAAAGATCTAATGTTGCGCGTTAAATTATTTAAAACAGCTGACAATATTTATACGCTTAAACTTGTTTTGCACCACATAGCATCAGATGGCTGGTCACTAGGTGTACTCATCAACGAAGTAAAGGAGTACTATGCGTACTTTACTGGCAAGAGCGAAAACCAGCTCCCAGAACTGCCAGCACAATATACGGACTTTTCGGTTTGGGAGAGACAGAAACTAGAGACTCAGCAACATAACGATGCAATGAGTTTTTGGCGAGACTATTTGGCCGATGCCCCAGTAATGCATGGGTTACCTATTAAACGCCGACAGATAAAGGATACATATAACTTATCGACAGTTTCTAATACTTTAGATGCCTTAACAGTAAATGCTCTTAAGCTATATTGCCAGACTAATGGATTAACCGTTTTTCTATTTTTGGAGTACATGTTTGCTATTCTGTTGAGTCGCTATAGCCAAAGCCATGATATTGTCTTAGGAACCCCTGTGGGTAACAGGGGGGATGATCGGTTAGCTGGATTAATAGGTTATTTTGTTAACACCTTGACATTAAGGCATAGCATCGACTTGGAACAGAGCTTTTGTGAAGGGGTGCAGCAGAGTAAAAATAATGTCCTTACTGCAATGGAAAATCAGCAGGTGTCATTTGAGGAGATTGTAAATGAAATTGTAGAAGGGTATGACCGAACTTCATCGTGCAATCCATTAGTTCAGGTGATGTTTACCCTACAAAACAATGAAATACCTGAACTTGAATTTGAAGATCTCACCTGTTCTGTGACACATTATGATCAAAATAATGTGATGTTTGATTTGTATTTAAAGGGTGAAGAATCAGATGGGGAGATAAAGTTAGACTGGCATTATTTGGCAGAGCTCTTCGATCGAGACTTAATTGAGAGTATGGCTCGTCATTTTAATACTTTGATTCGCTCTGTGTTAAAAGATGATAATCAGATACTTGGTCAGGTGAACTTACTAACGAAAAGTGAGGTTGATCAACAGCTTGAATATGCACGTGGCGATGTTATAGAGTATATACAAAGTGAACCTGTACATGCTTTATTTGAGCAGCGTACATTAAATCACTCGAATGATATCGCGGTGGTGTCGGGTGAGCGACACTTGACCTATAAAGAACTCAATGAGCAAGCAAATCGCTTGGCGCACTACTTAATATCTCAAGGGGTTGGTAAAGATAAGTATGTCGGTGTTTATTTGGAGCGCTCTGTTAATTTATTGGTCAGCTTACTCGCTGTTTTGAAAACTGGCGCAGCATATATACCTTTTGAGCCAAATAATACGAAAGTTAGAAACCAGCAAATAATAGATGATACACAGTTAGAGTTAATGATCGTTAGCCCAACCTTATTATCTGAAGTGCCAAATAAAAGAGTTAATGTTTTTGTTATTGAACAGAATGTAAGTTGGTTAGAAACCTTCAGTAGATCTAACCCAAATGAACATATTGAACCAAATGATACTGCATATGTTATATATACCTCAGGTTCGACAGGAAAACCGAAAGGTGTTGAAATTAGTCATGCGAGCTTAATGGATTATTTGAATTATGGGTTGAAGCATTATTACGAAAACACGCTATGCGGCTCTCTTTTGGTAACCTCTCATGGCTTTGACATTGGTGTGCCAAGTTTGTACCTTCCTTTATTGGTTGGGGACACCGTTAAGCTACTATCGCAGCAGGATGTATTACACGATTTAGCGAAAGAAATTATTAATGATGATAACGTTTTATTGAGAATGACTCCCAAACATGTTGAAGGAGTATTGTTATTATTAAACAAAGATGTTTGTGCTAATCAACATGTTTTTGTGATTGGGGGTGAGCGTTTTGATAGTGCTTTGGCAGAAAAATTACAAACTACATTCCCAAACAGCCAGATATACAATCACTATGGGCCTTCAGAGTCTACAGTTGGGTGTATCATTTATGATGTATCTGCACATATAACTAACTTGCCACAGGAACTGCCGATAGGTAAGGCGATGGCAAATGCACAAGCCTATGTTCTAGATGAAAGGCAGTGTATATTGCCGACGGGAGTGGTAGGTGAATTGTATATCGGAGGCTCAGGGCTTGCTAAGGGATATTTGAATAGCCCGGAGCTTACTGCCGAACGCTTTATTGCAAACCCTTATTTTAACTCGGCACTGTCAGGTACCAGTGAGCGTTTATATAAAACAGGAGACTTAGTTCGTTTACTACCAGATGGTAATTTAGAGTTTATAGGACGTATAGACGACCAAGTAAAGCTATTGGGTTATCGAGTTGAACTTGGTGAAATAGAATATCATTTATCCATGCAATCGACTATTGACTCTGCGTTGGTAATGACCAAAGAGAATGAAGGCGGTGATAAATATTTAGTGGCTTATGTGAAGGCTTCTACAGAGGGACTCACGTGTGAGACAACTGAATTAATTTACACTGTTGATATGAACTTAAAAGATGCATTACCGCAATATATGGTTCCGGCAAGCATCGTATTAGTAGATGAATGGCCATTAACGCCTAATGGTAAGATAAACAAAAGTGCATTACGCAAACTCAATGAGAGCATTATAGAAGCAGTATGTATTGCCCCAGAAAGCGATGTTGAAAAGGAGTTGTTAGATATATGGACAGAGCTACTAAATTTAGAGGCTGATAAGGTGTGTGTTACAGCTGACTTTTTTGAATTAGGTGGTCATTCTTTATTGTCTATACGTTTATTATCGAAAATACGAAAGCACTTTGAAATTGAAATTGATATTGATACTTTGTTTTCTGCGCCAACTATTAAAGGGATTGCGGGGGTTATTGCGAAGAACAAAGGTGGCGTTAGCCGAGGTACCATAGTTGCGATGGAACAAGAAAGCGATGAGATCCCCCTATCTTTTGCGCAGCAGCGCTTGTGGTTTATTGACCAAATGCAAGGGAGTTCAGCAGAATATAACATGCCAGCAGCATTTATAGTTGAGGGGGATTTGAAGCCATCGTTAGTTGAAAAAACGCTAAGTACCATTGTTGCGCGCCATGAAATATTGCGTACAGTCTATTCTGAAAAAGAAGCTCTACAAATTACACGTAAAGAGACAGAGTTTAAATTAACACTTGCTGATTTGTCTCACTTAACTGATGAGGCACAAAATATAGCGCTGCAGCGGTTGATAGTTGAAGATGTTGAGAAACCATTTGATTTACAGTCCGATCTGATGATTCGTGCTAGCTATGTGAGTTTGACCGCAGGCAAAGGCATACTGTTATTCAATATGCACCATATAGTCAGCGATGGCTGGTCTATAGAAGTTTTAACGAAAGAGTTTTATACATTGTATAAGGCCTTTGCGGAGGGAAAGGAAAGTCCGTTACCAGAGCTAGAAATACAATATAAGGATTTTGCGTATTGGCAACGAGAGTGGTTACAAGGTGACGTGCTAGAGTTGCAACTAGCCTATTGGGAGCAGCAGCTTAATGAGTTACCCTCAGTACACAGCTTACGTTTAGACCTGCCAAGACCTGAGGTGAAACAATATGCTGGTGAAAAGGTCAGTAGTAATCTGCCAGCAAGTACAGCGCAAGCGATAAGCAAGCTTAGTCAAGAGCATCAACTCACACCATTTATGTTATTGCACAGTGCACTTGCATTGGTTTTATCACGCCATAGTAATAACTCAGATATTGTCATCGGTACTCCAGTAGCGAACCGTATGCAAGAAGAGCTGGAACCTTTGATTGGTTTCTTTGTTAATACGCTTGTATTACGGATTGATACGGCACATGATGATTTGAGTGACTATTTATCACATGTAAGGCAAGTTCATTTAGACGCGCAGGTAAATCAAGATGTACCATTTGAGTTACTTGTGGAGCGTTTAAAAGTCGCACGGACAACGGCTCATTCACCGCTATTTCAAATTATGTTAACTACCAGCACAGACTACGGATTAAACAGTGAAGATGACTTAGCATCATTTGCACTTCCTAGTGTTGATTTACGCCCTCTAGAATCAGATTTAATCCAAGCCAAATTTGATTTGAGCATCGACATGAGCATAAGTGCAAAGGGTATTAAATTAGATTGGATATATGATAAGGCCTTATTTACGAAAGCACATATTGAGCAACTTAATTCTCATTTGTCAAACCTTTTGACTAGCTTAGCTCAAGCTAGTTCTGTAAACAAAAAAGTACCAATGTTATCAATGTTATCGGATACAGAAGTGACATCGTTATTGAATGATTTCAATAGTACACAAGTGGATTACCCTAAGTCTAAATGTCTTCATCAGATATTTGAGGAGCAAGTTAAAGCCACACCGAATAATATTGCTTTAACCTTTGAAAACCAGGATTTAACTTATGCAACATTAAATGATAGAGCCAACCAGCTGGCGCATTGTATTAGAGCACGGCAAGACGTTATGCCAGATACATTAGTCGGTGTATGTGTGGATCGGTCGTTAGAAATGGTAATTGCAATACTTGCTGTTCTTAAATCTGGAGGGGCATATGTGCCCCTTGATCCGGAATATCCACAAGAGCGTTTAAGTTACATGTTCAAAGATGCAGAGTTAAATGTCCTGATAACTCATTCTAGTTTGCGCAATATGTTGCCTGAATTTTCTGGTGAAATGATTTATGTTGACAATTTAGGTGGCATAGAAAGTCCTGTAGGGTTTGCAAAGTACCCGGCTCATAATATACGTGTTGATGAATTAGGCTTAACTGCGGCACACTTGGCGTATGTGATTTATACTTCAGGCTCAACGGGCCAGCCTAAAGGTGTGTTAATTGAACATCAGAATACATTAGCAATGCTATTTTGGGCGAAATCAATATATAGTTCAGATGTGTTGTCTTCAGTTTTAGCGTCAACGTCGCTGAACTTTGACTTATCTGTATATGAACTGTTTTTGCCACTAATTTCAGGTACAAAAGCACATATAGTTAATAATGTTATGGACTTACATGGGCCAAGTGAGCTAGATGTCACATTGATTAATACAGTTCCCTCAGCTATGCAGGCACTCATAGATAACCATGCGATCCCTCAAACCACCCAAGTTATTAATTTAGCAGGTGAAGCTCTTTCAGCTAACTTAGTAAATGATATATTTGCACAGAGTAACGATATGACCGTATATAATCTATATGGCCCTTCGGAAGATACGACGTACTCTACTTTTGCACAATTTGATAAAGCAGTATTGAGTGCACCGAGTATTGGGCAGGTCATTTCAAATAGCCAAGGGTATATCTTAGATGCAAATAAAAATGTTGTGCCTCGAGGTACTGCTGGAGAGCTATATCTAGGTGGGGATGGGGTTGCGAGAGGGTATCTTAATTTACCAGAGTTGACTTCAGAACGGTTTATAGATAACCCATACTATGATGCCGCTACGTTAAATAGCAGTAAGCGGTTATATAGAACCGGAGACCTCGTCCGTTACTTGTCAAATGGCGAGCTTGAGTATTTAGGTCGGATAGACGACCAAGTAAAAGTTCGTGGGTTTAGGATTGAACTTGGAGAAATCGAACACCAATTGGGTAAGTTAAAAGAAGTTGAATCTGCCCTAGTGATGGTAAAGGGGAGTAATTTAGGTACTCAGCAATTGGTTGCTTATGTTAAACCTGTATCGGAGCTGCCTGGAGACGAAAGCGATGAGATGAAAGTTGTATTAACGGAATCTATAAGAAAGAGTTTACAAACTATTTTGCCAGCTTATATGGTACCAGACGCGTTTGTAGTAATGAATTTATGGCCTTTGAACTCAAACGGTAAAATTAATCGCAACGCTTTACCAGACCCTAGTGATGCAATGCTAAACGTTGAATATAAAGAAGCTGAAACTTATACTGAACAGGTGTTAGTGAAAGTTTGGGCTGAGTTATTAGATGTACCTGAAGATAAAATCAGTGTTACAGCGAGTTTCTTTGAACTAGGGGGGCATTCTCTACTTTCTATGCGCTTATCGTCTGAGATACGCAAGCACCTGGGGGTTGAACTTGAAATTAAAACTGTATTTTCTACCCCTATCCTGCAAGATTTAGCTAAGGTTATTATTAACTCTGGAAATGTTGAAAATAGTCGTGGTTCAATTAAAGCAATTAAACGCACAAGTGATAAGGCGGTAGTCTCTTTTGCGCAGCAGCGCCTATGGCTGATCGATCAATTGCAAGGAGGGTCTGCGGAATATAACATGCCAGCCGCATTTAAAGTTGATGGACCGCTTAATATTAGTCTAGTTGAGCGAGTGTTCAATACGATAATTGAGCGCCATGAAGTACTACGCACTGTTTATGTTGAAGAAGGTGAGGAAGCTTTACAGCATATTCGTCAAGAATTCGCTTTTTCTTTGGGTAGGCATGATTTCTCATTTATACCTGATGGTGAAAAAGATGATGCACTACAAAAGTTTATCGCAGAAGATGTCGCACTAGCATTTAATCTGAAAGAAGATTTAATGGTCCGTGCAAACTATATTAATCTTAGAGATCATAATGCGAGTTCTGGTATATCTCAATCAGGTGTACTGTTGTTTAATATGCACCATATTGCTACGGATGGTTGGTCGGTCGATGTACTAACGAAAGAGTTTTTTGTGCTATACCAAGCTTTCTCAGAAGGCCGAGCGAATCCATTACCTGCACTTGATATTCAGTATTCAGATTATGCACAATGGCAAAGAGAATGGTTAAAGGGCGAAGTACTAGAGTCGCAATTAAGCTATTGGGAGCAACAGCTTGCTGATGTACCTTTAGTACATGGGTTGCCTTTGGATAAACCCAGACCTGAGGTTAAAGAATATCAAGGCGCTATAGTTTCTCGTCAACTGCCAATTGAAGTGGCACGTGGCTTAAATAAGCTAGCAAAACAAAACCAATTGACTCCTTTCATGTTGCTTCATAGTGCTTTAGCTCTAGTGCTATCTCGCCACAGTAATAGTGCGGATATTGTGGTTGGGACACCAATAGCAAATCGATTACAAGCAGAGCTGACTCCGGTGATAGGCTTTTTTGTAAGCACACTAATATTACGATTAAATACGAACTATGAAAAGTTAGAAGACTATTTGGCACATGTAAAACAGGTACATTTGGATGCGCAATCTAATCAGGATGCACCATTTGAACAAATAGTTGAAAGGTTAAAAGTACCAAGAAGCACAGCTCATACGCCACTTGTACAAATTGTACTTAACACGAATATGAATTCGGGGTTAAATAGTGATGAAGAGGTTGCATCATTTAACTTACCTGGCGTAGAGCTTAGCCCGTTAGAGTCTAGCTTCGTGCAGGCTAAATTTGATTTCAATATCAATATGAGTATCAATGAAGAAGGAGTTGATTTACGCTGGACTTATGACACTGCGATATTTACTCAGGCACATATTGAACAGTTGGATGATCATTTAGCTAGGTTACTGAATGGGTTGGCAAACGTAGTGAGTTCGACAAAGACGTATGAGTTACCTATATTGTCAGAGTCGGAAGTGAACTACTTAGTCAATGTCTTAAATGAGACACCGTCCGGTTCAGTTAATACGAAAAATATTAATACTTTATTTGAAAGGCAGGCCGCTGAACATCCGGATAACATTGCAATTAAACATGCCGACGCAACCATGACATATCAACAGTTGAATGAGAAAGTTAATAGGTTGACACATTATCTACAAGAGCAGAAAATTGGAAAAGGAAGCTATATTGGAGTTTGTTTAGAGCGCTCACCAAACCTTCTTGTCTGTTTACTGAGTGTATTAAATTCAGGTGCAGCTTATATTCCATTTGAACCCAGCAATACAGAAAAGCGCAACGGGCAAATTATAGAAGATGCAAATGTTGAGTTGGTCTTTGTTGATTCAGCATTACAATCACGAGTTCCACAAAGTAGTGTAAAAACTTGTTTACTAGATGAAAGCTTAGATTGGTTAGATAGTTATAGTTGTGATCATAAACTTGAAAAGGCGTCGCCCTCAGATGTTGCTTATGTAATTTATACTTCAGGTTCTACAGGGAAACCTAAGGGTGTTGAAATCAGCCATCATAGTTTAATGGACTACTTAAACTTTGGCATGACACATTACTATAGCGACTCGCTGTTGGGATCTATGCTTGTGACATCACATGGTTTTGATATTGGTGTGCCGAGTTTATATATTCCTTTATTGACTGGAGGTAAGGTTCAATTATTAGCTCAAGATAATGTCGTTAACGATCTTGCAAAAGAAGTGACGCAACAAAGTAATGCATTATTGAGAATGACCCCGAAACATGTAGAAGGCATGCTCATCGTGTTAGGTGAACGTTGCTATGAACAGGAACATGTATTTGTGATAGGCGGTGAAAAATTTAGTAGTGATTTAGCCTTAAAGTTGCAAGAAGCATTTCCAAAGAGTCAAATCTATAATCATTATGGACCATCAGAGGCAACGGTTGGGTGTGTTATTTATGATGTAACTGCCAATATAAAGTCATTACCAATTGAGTTACCAATTGGTAAGGTTATGGACAATACGCAAGCTTATATACTTAATGAGCAGTTATGTATATTGCCAGTTGGAACTGTCGGAGAGTTATATGTAGGTGGTGATGGTTTAGCTAGAGGGTATTTAAATCAGCCCGAGCTCACAGCAGAAAAATTTATCGATAATCCTTTTTATGACTCTAATCAAAAAGGGGCAAGTTTAAGGCTATATAGAACGGGTGACTTAGCGTGTTATTTACCTGATGGGAACTTGGAATACATTGGGCGAATTGATGATCAAGTTAAAATTCGGGGGTATAGAGTTGAAATAGGTGAGATCGAGTATCAATTGAGCATTCAAGAAGGGGTAGAGTCAGCTTTGGTTGCTGCCAAAAAAAATGAGTCTGATGATTACCACTTAGTTGCATATGTGAAGCCTGAGCAGGCTGTATTTGAGAATGAGGAAAATATTACTGCTGAATATGCCATACAAGTTAAAGAGCGACTAAAAACAGCATTACCTGAATACATGATCCCAAGCGTATTTGAAATAGTGCAGGAATGGCCATTAACTCCGAATGGGAAAATTAACCGTAAGGCATTACCTGAATCGGGGGGAGTTGGCTCACAAGGTTGCTATATCGCTCCGGATACAAAGACTAAGAAGGAGCTGGTAACTATATGGTCTGAGTTATTGAAGCTGAATGCAGATAACTTAAGTGTAACGGCTGACTTTTTTGAGTTAGGAGGGCATTCGATTGCCGTATTGTCTGTTGTCCGGCGAGTCAAAGACTTATATCAAGTCGAAATAGGTATGGAAGATGTGTTTACGTATCCAACAATTTCATCATTGGCTGATTTAATTGAAAACCGGCTTGTATTAAAAGATATTAGGGACAACACACAAATTGAGGACGTAATAGAGGAGGGGGTGTTATGAATATAAAGCAAATAATTTCAAATGCGATAAATGCAGGGGTTGTACTGTATCAAGAAAGCGGGCTGTTAAAATACAAATTAATTAAGGGTGAGTTTCCGAGCGAATTAAAGTCTTTAATTGTGAGCCACAAAGAAGAAATAATTAGGTTTTTAATGGAGAATGACTCTTCTGATACTATTTATCAAGCACCGTTTAAAGTGGATAACGAGAATAATGGAGAGTTAGTTTTATCATATGAACAAGAGCGTTTTTGGTTTATAGATCAGCTAGAGGAATCATCAACTCACTATAACGTTCCTTTTGCTGTAGAAATACAGGGAAGTTTTGATTTAGAGATTGCGAAGGTTGCTTTATCGAGAGTTGTTGAAAGACACCATATTCTAAGAACGACGTACCATGAAAACAGTGATGGCCCATTTCAACGAGTTAATGAGTATGATACTGGACTTGAGCTTAAGGTACTTGATTTTTCAAAGGAGGCAAGTGCATCGAAAGAACGTATGGTTAAGGATGCAGTTGGTATGGAGTTTTTAACTGCATTTGATCTTGAGTCAGATTTAATGATTAGGGGTACATGGATACAAAAACAAGAAGATGTGGGAGTTTTTGTCGTTGTTTTACACCATATAGCATCTGATAATCATTCAAGCAACATATTACTGAAAGAGTTTTTTGAGAACTATCAGTCAATTAAGCTGGGGAACTTGACGGATCTGCCTGAGTTAACGCTTCAATATTCAGACTTTGCTCAATGGCAAAGGGATGTTAGTAGTGAGCAGTTAAAAGTCCAACTAGCATTCTGGCAAGATAAACTTAAGGGTATGCCTGTAGTACATAATTTGCCGTTAGATCACCCAAGGCCTGAGCAGCAAACTTTTGCAGGAGACTTTCAAAGGTCGACTCTACCTGCAGCATTGACCGCCAAGGTCGATGCTTATTGTAAACACAGAGGTATTACCGTTAATTTATTTTATGAAACGGTCTTTTCAATATTATTGAGTGCGTATTCACAAACAAACGATATAATCGTGGGTTCTCCAATAGATAAAAGAAATCATGAAAAGCTTGAACCAATGCTAGGGTGCTTTTCGGATACAATGTTGATGCGATTTGATGTCGATGACAAGTCTACTTTTAAAGAATATTTGTCTGAGGTACAAAAAGATTATGTTCAGTCATTGGCCAATGGTGAAATAAACTATAGCACGATCGTCAACGAGTTAGGTCATGAACGCAGTTTAGCATTTAGCCCAGTTCATCAAATCAGGTTTACATTACTTAGGAATGAAAGTGAGCACTTTGAGTTTGATGAGCTGAGTATTTCAGAGTTAAAAATGGAGGAAACGAAGACAAAGTTTGATCTTAGTTTCCAAGTATTCTGGAGCCAAAATAGTGTTGATGTTGGGTTACTGTATAGTACTGACATTTTTGAAAAAGATACCATCATGGGGTTTGTGGATTTTTATTCGAGCTTACTTGAGCAAGTATTGGAAGATGATAGTGTTCAGGTATCCACACTGCTTTGCGCTGAGCCGAGTGATGTCGAAGAGCAATTATTATTAGCGGGTGGAAACGTTCAGAGCCTAGAGGGTGAAAGTATTTCATCATTATTTAGCAAAACCGCTGAGCAATATTCTCAAAAAGTAGCATTAATTTGTGAGGAGCAGGAGCTCACTTTTACTGAGTTAGATCGAAGGGTAACTGCACTCTCCAGCGTATTATTAAATACGACTCCGGCAGGTGAGTATATTGGATTATATTTAAATAGAAGTATTGACACTGTGGTGGCAATGTTAGCAGCGTTGAAAGCTGGGGTTCCATATATACCCCTAGAACCTGGAAACCCCCGCCGTAGAAATGAGATGATAATTAAAGATGCGGGAATAAATACGATAATATACCATAGTGATACGCATGATAAGATATCTTTTTTTGCTGGGAAATTACTTAATATAGAAAGTGATATTGATACGAGTAAAATGCAACCCGCGATTTCCAATAAACTTAGTACTGACGTTGCTTATACAATTTATACTTCTGGTTCGACCGGTTTGCCAAAAGGTGTATTAAATACTCATAAAAACTTATTAAACTTTTACTATGTTTTTAAAGAACAATTGGATGGTTTTAATATGGAAGGTGATAATGGGTGGTTATGGGTATCATCTTATGCATTCGATGCATCGTTAAAAGGGCTAATTGCAGTTATTCTCGGTAATACAGTTGTTATACCGACAGAGCATGAAGTAAAGCACCCTGCAACGTTAGCAAAATTGATCAAGAATAATGATATTAAGGTATTTAATGCCACGCCATTACTGATGGAATTCGTATTGCCTGAGCTTATAGCTTCCGATATCGCGGTTGATCTTATTGTGAGTGGTGATAATATTAGTCAAGTATTAGTCAAGGATTTACATAGCTATTGTGAAAGAGTTAATCGTAGTGTAATTAATGCTTATGGCCCAACAGAGGCAACGGTTAATGCCGCGTTTACCAAACTACTGGCGAAAGAGCCTATTTCTATCGGTAAGCCAACGGTTAATACTCAGCTTTACATTTTAAATGGCGAGCAACACTTTATTCCAAAAGGTGCAATCGGAGAACTTTATATAGCAGGGGAATGCCTAGCTAGCGGATATTTGAATCGCGATGAATTAACACATGATAGCTTTATTCCATGCCCATGGGATAAAAATAAGTCGCTATTTAGAACTGGGGACTTGGTGCGATATTTGCCTAACGGTAATATTCAGTTTATTTCTCGAAATGATGACCAAGTAAAGGTGAGGGGTTACCGAGTTGAGCTTGGAGAAGTTGCTGCCCATATTCGAGGTATAGATAGTATAATTGATGCGGCGGTGACAATTAATGGTAAAGACTTAGGTGTTAATACTAAAATAGTGGCTTACTTTGTCACCAAAAAGCAGTCTAACTCTGACTGTATTGAGAGTAAAATAAGTCAAAGTTTACCAGGCTATATGATGCCGGATGAATATATACCAGTGGATGAAATCCCTAAAACACCAGGGGGTAAGGTTGATTTTAATCTGTTAAAGCAAATTAAACCTAGTAATAGGGGAAATCTACCTAACGTATTATCTCACGACAGTGATATTGAACAGAAGCTACGTAATATTTGGTGCTCAATCTTATCAGTTGAAAGTATCTCAGACAGTGATAACTTTTTCCAACTGGGCGGACATTCATTATTAGCAATGAAGTTGATTGGAGATATTAAAGAAGAATTTGATGTGAATATGGAGCTCAGAGACCTATTCTCACTGTTAACGTTTTCGAGTCAAATTGATTTCTTGGAAAGTCAGATCAAATGTGAGGGGGCTATAAATTCGACATCGTTAGCATCTAGCACCATAGAAGAGCAGCTATCTAAAATTTGGTGCCAAGTTTTGAATTTAGATGAAGTTGATGTTAAAGACAACTTTTTCCAAATTGGTGGACACTCATTATTAGCTATGAAATTGATTGCCGAAATAAAGGAAACTTTTGAGGTTTCACTGGAGCTTAGGGAGTTATTTTCACTGCTCACGTTAGAGAGTCAAATTGAGTGGTTAGCTGATAAGCTCAATATTTCGGGTGCAGATCAAAATGAAGATTTCGAGGAAGTGGATTGGGGTTAACATCTCAATCTACGGTTAATAGAACTACAGCCAGTTTGTATTAATAATAAAAATAAAAAACTGGCTCATGTACACAGTAAAATAGTAACGGAGCTATAGAATGAAAAACTTTAATAGTTTTTTAAAGGAATTGAGGTATGCGAATGATAATGTCGGATTCTATAAAAAATCTTTCTCAGAAAATAATATTGAACTAGAGAAAATTCAAGGTATCCAAGATGTAGATGACATCCCGTTTACTGATAAGGCTGACTACAGGAAAAACTTTCCGATTGGAACTTTAGCCAAAGGGTTTGTTATTAATCACCCTATGGTTACCAGTAGCCGAAGTTCAGGTTCAACAGGTGAAAGACTAATTACGATAGAAATGGGTATGAATTTACTTAACCGAGCAGTATCATGTACAAAAATCAATCCAGTAATTTTAGAAATTTTTACAAAGTTAGACAGAAAGATTGCGAGGTATGCGGCCCCTAATTGCTCTGATGTTGAGTGTGCGAACCCTAATAGTAGCATTGAAGATAGGACGTTGGCCGATAATACGCTAGTTTTACCTGTTTATCATGACCTCCTTACGACCACAGAGGCAATGATTGATAGAACAATCGAGGAAATTGAAACGTTTCAACCCGATCTCTTTTATATCGATCCAACACACTTTGCATTTTTGTTGAGGGAATATAAGAAACGAGGGTTAATGCCGCCTCAGATACCGATAATAGGTGCATACACTGGAACGACTGCATGCAGTAGAAGACAAATTACAGAGTTTTACCCCGATCCGAATATGTATAGCCAGCTTTTATCATCAACTGAGTTTGGTTGGGTTGCTATGGAGTGCAGTCATGGTCATTTACATGTAAATGATGATAGCTTCTTTTTTGAATATGTGGATTTGGAAGATGGAGAGGCACTTCCTGACTCGTTTAAAGAGCTTTGTATTTCTAGTATCGACCAAGGCGCTTCACCACATATTCGCTATCGTACGGCAGACATAGTTTCAGTCATAGAAGGCCAATGTGAGTGTGGAAGTGATAGACCGCAGATAATTATGGAAGGTAAATTATCTCATTTCTTATCTAAAGACGGGCTGCCTTTTTTGTCGCCTAATCAGGTCGACAGGCTGATTGGAGCGCCTCAATGGTTAGAACTATATCAGATAGAGCAAACTACGGAAAATAGCTTCCTATTAAAAATAATAGTCAATGAAAATTATGAACAAGGAAGTGAACAGTATATTGCTAATTCACTTCAAGAAAAGTTTGAAACAGGCATTCGAGTCGATGTTAGTGTCGTCAACTATATTTCAGCAGAAAGATCTGGTAAATATCAATATGTAAAAGGACTAATTAGTCATGTTTAAAGAAGAATTAACAATAAAAATCGCGAATGACTTTCCTGGTACAAAAACGGAAATAGATGGTCGCCGAGTGGTATATCTTGACAGTGCAGCAACATCATTGAAGCCACAGGCAATGATAGATGCAACGACTGAATATTATTCAGGTATATCATCCAATGTACATAGAGGCAAAAGCTATAGCCTTGAATTGGTATCAAATAGATATGAAGAAGCGAGGTATAAAACCGCAGAGCTACTATCATGCGCAGGTAATGAAATAGTTTTTTTGAGAAACACGACAGAAGCCGTTAACTTAGTTGCAGCTGGTTTGAGTTTGACAAAAGAAGATAAAGTCTTAATTTGTGCTGATTCCCATCACTCAAATTTATTGCCTTGGATGGCTCGTTCGAGTGTAGATACTGTCCGAGTATTACCTGCTGGTGGTTTGGATTTAGAGCATTATTATGAGCTGTTAAAGCTAAAACCAAAAGTTGTTGCAATAACACATTGTTCAAATGTCACTGGCATCTACAACCCGTTGGAAGAAATGACAAAAGCAGCGAAAGAAGTGGGGGCGATAGTGTTAGTGGATGCGGCTCAGTCAGTACCACATCGTAAGGTAAGTGTTTCAAAGCTAGATATTGATTTCCTAACTTTTTCACCTCATAAAATGCTAGGGCCGACTGGTATTGGGGTATTGTATGGTAAGAAAGATATGCTAGAGCAGTTGACTCCAGTAAATTATGGAGGGGGAATGGTTGATTGGGTAGACTTGGAGGAGTTTCGTTTACGAAAGTTACCGCATCGACTTGAAGCGGGAACACCTCATATAGCAGGTGCATACGGATTGACTGCAGCAATTGATTATATCAATGAGATCGGGTATAACACTATTTCTGCCCATGACACTTATATGGGTAAGAAAATGCTGAACATGGCATTGGAACGAGATTATATTCAAGTAGTTCAGCCAGATAGTGATTGTGATCGAGGGGCGGTATTGAGCTTTAGCATCCCTTCACAACCAAAGTTAGATGATATCGCGAGAGTACTTAGTGATACGTATGGCATTATGTGTAGGAATGGTCACTTATGTGCACAGCCTTATATTGAGTCTGTAGCTGGGTCGCAGGTGTTGAGAATATCTACATATTTATATAATACAGAGTCTGAAATTGAACATTTCTTTAGTGCTTTAGATGATTTAAACACATTTATGTTTTAACTCAACGGTACAGCCCAGTGTTATTAAATCAAGAGATTATTGTACTAGGCTTTACCTTGTTGTTGCTCACAATGACGAAGTAACTTGGCTATCTAATTCGATTATTAAGTAAGTTTTTATAGTCGTTAAAAGAAAAGGTTTGGTTTCTTGCCAAGGAAATTGATTTACGGTAAATAGGAAAATATCATGGATACACAAGAGGATTTTGGTCTTTTAGAAGATGATAAAGTAAAAGTTGGCTTTCTATCAGCAAAAAAATTACCTTTAGTCATACACGCAATTGATGAAAGTGTGAGTTTGAATGACTGGTTTTTGATTAATGAGGATTTATTAAAAGAGCTGAGAGACCAATATGGTGCAATTTTATTCAGGGGTTTTAATATCGATACAGCCAGCAAATTTGAAGACTTTGTGACATTGAGCAGTAGTTCTCCAATGGACAATTATTTGGAGAGGCAATTGAAGCGAGATCGGGTTGAAGGTAATGTTTTCACTTCTACTGCGCACCCGAAAGAAGGTGAGATATTTCTTCACAATGAACAATCTTTTAATTTAGTTTTTCCACGAAATATATATTTCAACAGCCATACGGTTGCGCAGAAGGGGGGGTGTACACCATTAGCTGATACGCGGAAAATTTTCGCTAAAATCCCAGCTGAAATTAAAGAGCGCTTTATGGCTGAGGGTTACTTATATCAGCGTAACTTTATGGAGTACGTCTACGTTGAATGGCAATGGGCGTTTCAAACAGAGAATAAAAAAGAAGTTGAAGAATATTGTGGTGAACATGAGATTGATTTCCAGTGGGGTGATGAGAAAAGCCACATTAAGCTCAATACTAAACAAATTCGCCCTGTTGTTGCCATTCACCCAAATACAAAAGAGCCTTGTTGGTGTAACCATTTCCTACCATTTAATGTATACACATTAGAGTCCCAAATGCAGACGATGATTATGCAGTCATTCTCAGAAAATGAATATCCGTATCACACCTTTTATGGCGATGGCACACATGTTGATCCTGACGTAGTCGCTTTGATACAGCAGATATATTTAGACGAACAGGTTACATTTGATTGGCATAAGGGTGATGTTCTAATGGTCGATAATTTATCTGTAGCGCATGGGCGTCAATCATTTGAGGGCGAACGACTTGTTTTAACTGCATTATCAGAGCCCTGTGATTGGCGTAATCTAGAAGTGGGTACTGCGGGGTAATGAATTTTTACTAAAGGCATTATATGCTACCAGTATTCGATCTCACGAGTGAGATGCACCTCCCATTTGATTGTTAGAAGATAAAGAGTGTAAGCAGAGAAAATAATGAGTAATGTAAGAAGCACTATAGAAAAGCTTGAACGTTTAGGAATCCAGTTCTATCTAGTTGACGGTAAACTCAAAAGTAAGGCCAAAAAAGGTGCGATCACGACCGAAGTTTCAGCCTTGATTAAAGATCAGAAACAAGAGATAGTTGATTTTCTAAGTTGCGAGAGTAACGAGACTGAGCATCAAAAAAAGTTACCTAAAATAGAGAAGTTAAGTTTAGATAAAGCTGCTATGTCCTTTGCTCAACAGCGCTTATGGTTTATTGATAAGTTACATCAAGGAACGGTTGATTATAATATTTCCGCTGCCTTTTCAGTGATTGGCCATTTAAATATTGCTTTGGTTGAAAAAGTATTAAATATAATTATTGAGCGACATGAAATACTCCGAACTATTTACGTTGAAGAAAGAGGTTCCACGATTCAGCATATTATGCCGTTTGTAAACTTTGCAATTACTCAGCATGATTTATCTTCTTTAAATGGCAATGATAAAAGTAAGGCTCTACAAGCGTTAGTGATAAATAATGCGAAACAGCCCTTTAATTTAGAGTCTGATTTGATGTTACGGGTAAGTTATATTCAATTAGCCCATGAAGATACTTCGGTTAATAATAGTAATGAAGGCGTACTACTATTTAATGTGCATCACATCGCATTTGATGGTTGGTCTAAAGATATTCTATTAAGGGAGTTTGTTACTTTATATCGGTCGTTTAGTGAGGGGATTGCGAACCCCTTGCCAGCGCTAGATATACAGTATTCAGATTACGCGACTTGGCAGCGGGGCTGGCTGAAAGGGGAAGCCTTGGAGTCTCAAATTAGCTATTGGGAAAAGCAACTGTATGATATTCCTCATGTACATGGGTTACAATTAGAATCGTCTCGAAGTGAAACTAATGGGCGCCAAGGAGCTAAACTAATAGGAAGTTTACCGAAGACTATTAGTAAGGCACTGCAAGATAAAGCGAGTGAATATCAATTGACACCATTTATGCTGTTGCATGGGGCTTTGTCGTTGTTACTATCACAGTATAGTGATAGCAATGATATAGTAATAGGTACGCCAATAGCGAACCGATTAGAAAAAAAGCTGTCTTCCCTCATTGGCTTTTTTGTTAATACGCTCGTTTTGAGAGTGGATACAGCACATGAGAATTTGGCTGATTATTTTGCCCATGTTAGACAAGTACACTTAGGTGCTCAATCGAATCAAGATGTACCATTTGAGCAACTGGTTGAACGTTTAAAGGTGCCAAGGAGTAACGTTCATAGTCCATTGTTCCAGATTATGCTTACAGCAGATACAAATAATGGGGTTGATAGTGGGGATATAGATACGCTTGATTTATCAGGTGTACAATTAGCGCCTTATCAATCTGAATCAATATTGGCTAAATTTGAACTGGAGGTGCATTTTAGTATCGGTACATCTGGAATAAAGATTAACTGGATATATGATAAGTGTTTATTTAGCGAGGATAAAATCACCCGATTAAATGCACATTTATGCCATTTGTTGACAGCCTTAAGTGAGGTTGCAGAAGAGAGCGAGTCTCTAGATACTTTAATGATGCTCTCTGAAACGGATCAACATCATTTACTCACAGAGCTTAATGACACAAGGGTGGCATACCCCAAGGAGTTGTGTATTCATGAGTTGTTTGAGCAGCAAGCCATCGAGAACCCGGACAATGTGGCAGTAGTATTTCAGGGGGAGCAATTGACTTATAAAGCTTTGAATGAGCGCTCGAACCAGTTAGCACATTACTTAGTAGAGCAGCATCAAATAAAGCCAGACACATTGGTGGGGTTATGTACCGAGCGGTCTTTAGAGATGGTGATAGGGATATTAGGGATTTTAAAGGCTGGGGGGGCATATGTGCCAATGGATCCGAGTTATCCAAAAGAGCGACTCGCATATATTATGGAAGATGCGGCGCTGGATGTAGTGCTGACGCAAGGTTTGGGGGCAGAAGCTTTAGCGGGGCATACGGGATCCCTAATTGGATTAGAAGCTGGGGATGTATATGCGTCTTATAGTAAGGTGGGGTTGGAAAGATCACAACAGGGCTTAACGTCAAAGAATTTGGCTTATGTCATTTACACGTCCGGGTCAACGGGTAAACCAAAGGGAGTGATGATCGAGCATTTATCTTTATTAAACTATCAATTGCATATGCAAGAAGCATATGCAATGAGTTCTGATGATGTAATTCTGCAGTTCTCAAATATTTGCTTCGATATATTTGTTGAGGAATTCTTTGGTTCACTTACCTTAGGAGCCAGTCTAGTACTAAGTGATTCAGAATGCCGAAATAGCCTACAGAGTTTTATTCGTTTTTGTGAACGTTATTCGGTCTCAATAGTGAGTTTACCAACTGCTTTTTGGGCTCAGTTAGTTTGTGATAGGCAAGTATGCAAAGCTTCATCGCTAAAGACCGTCATTGTGGGTGGGGAAACTTTGACTGCGTCAACAGTGAGTAATCATTACCACTGTTTGGGAAGTGATACGCAGCTCATTAATACTTACGGACCTACGGAGACAACGATTACCGCCGCGACTTATGTTACTTCTAATGATGATGATTGTGAAAAGCCTGTGCCGATAGGTAAAGCTAATATTAATAACCAATTGCTTATTTTGGATTCACGACAGAACCTTATACCTAAGGGGTCAGTAGGGGAATTATATATAGGTGGTGACGGTTTAGCCAGAGGCTATTTAAATAGAGAAGAATTAACCGCGAAGCATTTTATAAAAAACCCATTCTATTGTGATGGCGGGTCAGAGTATCTATATCGAACTGGTGACTTAGTGAGATATGTTGAAGATGGCAATATAGAATTTTTAGGCCGAGAAGACGATCAAGTAAAAATCCGGGGCTTCAGAGTTGAGTTGGGTGAAGTGGAATTACAACTGGCAACGCAAGCTGGTGTTGATTCTGCCGTTGCAATGGTGAAAACGATAGCCGGTAATCAGCAATTGATAGGGTACATTAAGTTGAATCATGCAGTTGATGAATTAGCACAAACAGACTTCGCATTACAAGTACAAAAAAATATGGCAATTAAACTGCCTGATTATATGATCCCCAACTTAATTCAAGTAGTTGAAGGTTGGCCGTTGACGCCGAATGGAAAAGTAAACCGTCGTGCATTACCGTTACCTGATGAAGGTAAATTACATGGTGAATATATCGCACCTGAAACTGACGTTGAGTTATTATTATCTAGAGTTTGGTCTGAGCTATTAGGGATCGATGCAGGTAAAATAAGTAAAGCGGCTAATTTCTTTGAATTAGGTGGTCATTCCCTACTTGCAATGCGTTTATCGTCGAAAATACGTGAACTACTTAATATGGAGCTTGAAGTTACGGCTGTATTTGCCACACCGATTTTACAAGAGTTAGCAAAGGAAATAGAGATAAAGCATTGCACCACAAGCCGTCCTGAAGTTATACCAGTAGAACGTGAGAATGGTATAGCTGAGCTATCATTTGCGCAGCAACGCATATTATTGGTGGATCAAATGCAAGGAGCTTCTCCAGAGTACAATATGCCAACGATTTTAAAAGTTTCAGGCGACTTAGATATTAAATTGGTTGAAAAAACTCTAAATGCAGTGATTGCACGACATGAAGTATTACGGACGGTATATATCGTAGACTCAGATATACACTATCAAAAAATTCGTAATGAATTTCAGTTTGTTTTGGGGTCACATGATTTATCAAACTTGCCAGAAAAAGAACGCGGAGAGATATGTAAGTCATTGATAGGTGAGGAGTTGAATTCTCCATTTGATTTGCGTAAAGACTTAATGATCCGAGGGGCTTATGTTTGCCTGAAGAAAGCTAATGAGTACAGTAATTCTGTCTCCGAAGGGTTATTGATGCTTAATATGCATCATATTGCTTCTGATGGTTGGTCAACCGAAGTCTTGATCCAAGAGTTTTTTACTATTTATCAGTCGTTATTAGAAAAGAAGAGCATTACTCTACCAAACTTGGAGATCCAGTATGCTGATTATGCTATTTGGCAAAAAAAGTTTATACAAGATGGCATGCTGGAGTCACAACTAGATTACTGGCAAAGGCAGTTGGAGGAGGTACCACCGTTACATGGTTTACAGTTAGATAAAAAGAGGCCGCCTGTTAAAGGGTATGAAGGTGGTATCGTTACCGCTGAGTTACCAAGCAATATTGCGAAGACATTATTAAAATTAGCAAATCAACAGCAACTAACTCCGTTTATGTTACTGCATAGTGCATTAGCTGTCGTACTTTCGCTAAATAGTAACTCTCACGATATTGTGGTAGGTACGCCTATCGCAAATAGGTTGCAAAGTGAGTTGGATCCGCTCATTGGCTTTTTCACAAATACATTGGTTTTAAGAGTTAATACAGATTATGAAACGTTAGATGATTTCTTTGCTGCGGTGCGAAATGTTCATTTAGGTGCTTTGTCACATCAGGATGTACCATTCGAGCAACTAGTTGAAAAGTTAAATATACCAAGGGGAGCAGGGCATACGCCATTGTTTCAAATTCTGTTAACCACTAATACAAATTATGGCGTAAATAGCGCTGAGCAACAAGCGTTGTTTAATTTGCCAGGTGTTGAATTTCATTCGTTACAGCCGGATACAGTTCATGCGAAGTTTGATTTAAATATAAGCTTGAATATCAGTGAACAAGGAATAGGATTGAAGTGGATTTATGACGTGGGGCTATTTAATCAGACAACGATCGAACGATTGAATGACCAACTTCAGCGAGTGCTTTGTGAATATGCTGAGCATATTGATAATACAGAATTTAAAATGGATGATCTAACCATATTATCAAGTAGTGAGAGTGAATATCTTATTCATGAGGTTAATAGTAATACAGTCGAGTATGCGCAAGACAAATGTGTGCATGAGTTAATTTCTTACCAGGCTCAACTGTCACCATATAATACAGCTATAATATCCGCTGGTGAGTCCATGAGTTATCAAGAGTTGGATAAAGCATCCAATAAACTAGCTCAGTATTTAGTCCGTGAAGGTGTTGGTATTGGAGATTGTGTTGGGGTTTGTTATGAGCGCTCTACTCATTTATTGGTATGTTTTTTAGCTGTTCTGAAAGTGGGTGCAGCATATATACCTTTTGAGCCAAGAAATACGGAAGATAGAAATGCGCAAATAATTGCAGATGCGAAACCAAAAATAGTGTTAGTTAACAGTTCTTTAGTAAGTTTTATTCCACAAGAAGTTGTTAAGGTGCTCATAGTTGATAAGTGTTTGAAAGAGCATCGTTGGTTAGAACAATATAGTGATAACCCTCTTAATCTGAAAGTATCTCTAGATAATGTCGCATATATCATTTACACATCGGGCTCTACAGGGAAACCAAAAGGAGTTGAGATCTGTCATGCGAGCTTGATGGATTACTTAAACTATGGACTAACTCATTATTATGATCGAATGAAGATGTCGGGTTCTTTACTGGTGACGTCTCATGCGTTTGATATAGGTGTCCCGAGCTTATATTTACCGCTTTTGAGCGGCAATATAGTAAAGTTATTAACGCAAAATAATGTTTTGCCAGACTTAAGTAAGGAAATTCGTCAAAAAGGGAATCAATTATTAAGAATGACACCCAAACATGTAGAGGGTATGCTAGTATTGCTGGGTGATGAAATTTGTCTTAACGGCCATGTATTTGTGATTGGTGGAGAACGATTCGAAAGTTCGCTGGCAAAAAGGTTACAAGTACAATTTCCAAATAGTCAGATTTATAACCATTATGGGCCTTCAGAATCTACGGTGGGATGTATTATTTATGATGTAACAGCTCATATCGAAAGGTTGCCAGATGAGTTGCCTATTGGTAGAGTAATGCCGAATGCGCAGGCTTATGTTTTGGATGATAGACTGCGATTGTTGCCTAAGGGAGTAATTGGTGAACTATACATTGGTGGTAATGGTTTAGCGAAAGGTTATTTAAATAATGCTGCGTTGAGCACAGAACGCTTTATAGAAAGCCCCTTTTCTAAAACAGCCAATGGCATCACAGATACACGTTTATATAAAACGGGTGATTTAGTGCGTTTTGCAACGGATGGAAATTTAGAATTTATCGGGCGTAGCGATGATCAAGTTAAAGTTCTAGGCTATAGAATTGAGTTAGGGGATTTGGAGTACCATCTTACACAACAGGTGGAGGTGGACTCGACAGTTATTATCGTAAAAGAGAACAATGTTGGTGATAAATACCTTGTTGCGTATGTTAAGTCTTCACAAGAGTATCTCACATGTGAGACGATTGAAGTCCATGCTTTTGAGTTTACAGATAGGATATTTAAAAGACTAAAAGCATTACTACCATACTATATGGTACCTAGCAGTATCGTATTGGTGGAAGAATGGCCGCTAACCCCGAACGGGAAGATAGATAAAAAAGCTTTATCAAACTATAGTGATGATAGCAGGCGGCAGAGCGTGGTAGTCGCACATACAGAAGTTGAAAGGGAATTGGTTGCTATTTGGTCGAAGTTATCGGGATCTTCTGTTGACGAAGTGTGCATAGAAAGAAATCTATTCGATCAAGGAGGACATTCACTGTTAATTGTTAGGCTTTTTACACAGGTACGTAATGTATTCTCTGTTGAGTTGACGATGAGTGATTTTATTCGAACGCTTAGCTTGAGAGAGATTTCTAGTTTTATCTCTTCTTTTAGGTTGGATACGGCTAGTGAGCTCGATGTTGAAGATATGGAAGAGCTTGAATTATAGAAATGGGGAATATCGTAATCATATGGCCCAAGTAAAGGGTCATATGGTTAATATTTATTAAGGAGTTTTGTTATGCATATGGTTAATTTGGGTTTTATCAATGAAAGTAAGTTACCAATACAAGTTGAAGCGATAGATTCAAAGCAAGATGTCACTAGTTGGGCAAAGGAAAATAAACAAGAAGTTCTCACTTTACTAGATGAGCATGCAGGCATATTATTTCGAGGTTTTGATATACCGGATGTACCGGCTTTTGAAGGGTTTGTTCAAGGACTGTTTGAAAATTTAAAAGGAGATTATGGGGATTTACCAAAAGCAGACGGAAGTAAAAAAATATATAAGTCAACGCCATACCCTGACAATATGAAAATATTGTTTCACAATGAATCATCTCATTTGAATATATGGCCACAAAAGCAATGGTTTTTTTGCGAACACCCTTCAAAGGTTGGTGGGCATACTCCAATTGTTGATTGTCGGAAAGTATATGAAGACTTATCACCTATGGTGAAAGGGATGTTTAAAGAAAAGGGTTTAAAATATATCAGAACGTTTAGAAAGCGATTAGATGTTCACTGGAGTGACTTTTATAAGACGGACTGTAAAGCTGAAGTAGAAAAAATTTGCAACAACAGTGGTACACAATTTGAGTGGTTTGCTAATGATGTTTTGCAAACCAGCAATTTAGCACCGGCAATAGTGAATCACCCAAAAACTAACGAGTTATCTTTTTTTAATCAAGTTCAGTTGCACCACCCTTCGTATTTAGACCCATCAGTAAGAGAGATGTTGGTAGAGATGTATGGTGAGAATAAATTACCTCGTAATGTATTATTCGGTGATGGCACTAAAATTCCCGATGAAGTGTTAGAAGAGGTAAACGCTTGTTATGACAAACATGCGATAAGGTTCGATTGGCAGCAAGGAGATATATTAATGTTAGATAATATGTTGATAGCGCACGCTCGAGACGAATTTGAAGGTAAGCGAAAAATCGGCGTTGCAATGGGTGATATGTTTCAAAATATTACTGATTAATTCAAATTTTATCTTCCGGCAGTTATAGAAGAAATGACAACTAGATTTAGTTTAAAATCAGTCTTTAAAATATTATTAGTTTGCTATAAGCAGTAAACGAGAGAGTTTTTATTTGTTAATGCACAATGATTGAGTGCTTAGCTGTTATAAATAATTAAGTTAGTAAAATGAGGCGGTTCTTTGAAATTAAAAAAATTATTAGATGAGTTGAAACAAGCAGGTGTAATTTTTAAAATAGAAGAGGATAGGCTCAAAGCTAATATACCTAAGTCAATTACTCCTGAGTTAAAGAAGCAGCTTCTACTTAATAAAAATGAGCTAAAAGATTTTTTACTTCGAGTAAATAGTGCAAGCAATAAAAACTCGTTAATGATTACTAAAAGACCCACAGATCTGCAGGTGCGTTTGTCTTTTTCGCAAGAAAGGCTTTGGTTAATAGATCAGCTACAAGGTGATAGCTCAGAGTATAATCGACCAGCTCTATTTCATTTTCGAGGGGCAGTTCAGTTCGATATTTTGAAAAGAGTTTTGTCTATGATTATTGATAGACATGAAATATTAAGAACAACTTATCATGAGCAAGATGGCATACCTTATCAATGTATTAATCCACCTTGTGATATTCACCTTGAAAAGAAATATATTGATAGGCATAACTTAACGTCTATTATTGAGGCTGAGGTGGTTAAGCCATTTGATTTATCATCAGACTTAATGGTTCGTTTGTGTGTGTTTTTGTATCAAGATCGAACTGAGGACTCTGGCGTTATTCTATTGAACTTACATCATATTGCGACAGATGGATGGTCAATGGAAATATTAACTAAAGAGTTTTTTACTTTGTATACGTCTTTGATTGAAGGGGGAGATAGCCAGCTTGCCGAGTTAGAAATTCAATATGCAGATTATGCACATTGGCAGAGGGAGACGTTCCAAAAGGAAAAATTGGAAGGGCAGCTGAGCTACTGGGAGCAGCAATTAGAAGACGTACCAGGGGTTCATGGTTTGCCACTGAGTTATCCACGTCCTGCGATCAAACAGCATATTGGTGCTGTTGTGAAGGGGAGTTTATCCGCCAATGTTAGCCAACAATTGCAAGCATTAGCGAAACAACATCAATTAACTCCATTCATGTTATTACATGGTGCGTTATCGTTACTGTTGTCAAGACATAGCAATAGCCATGATATTGTCATAGGCACGCCTGTTGCAAATAGGTTGCAAGAAGCACTGTCGCCGCTTATCGGGTTTTTCGTTAATACGCTCGTGTTGCGAGCAGATACAGCCCATGAGACGTTGGCAGAATACTTTAAGCATATAAGGCAAGTGCATTTGGAGGCGCAGTCAAACCAAGATGTGCCTTTTGAGCAGTTAGTAGATAGATTAAAAGTCCCTCGAGGAGGAGCACATAGTCCTTTATTCCAAATCATGCTGACGACGAGCACAGATTATGGTTTGAGCGCAGCGGAGGAAGTAAGCTCTTTACCGGGACTGGCATTGGAAGGATATGACAGTGGGGCAGTGACAGCGAAATTTGATTTAGATATTAACTTGAGCATGAGCGATGAAGGGGTAGGACTGACCTGGACGTATGATATCAGTGTGTTTGATGAACAAATGGTCTCGCGTTTGAATACACATTTATGCCGACTCTTAACGAGCTTAGCGGAAGTGGGTGAAGGGACAGCAGCGCCACACAGTTTAGCGATGCTATCCAGTGCAGAAGAATATCATTTAGTGACAGAGCTTAATGATACGGGAGTGACCTATCCAAAAGAGCTATGTATTCATGAGTTATTTGAACAACAAGCACAGGATAATCCAGATAGTGTGGCAGTGGTATTTGAAGATACGCAATTAACCTATGGCGAGTTGAATTCGCAAGCGAATCAGTTAGCGCACTATTTGGTTGAGAAGCATAATGTTAAGCCAGACACATTGGTGGGGATATGTGTAGAGCGTTCGCTAGAGATGGTGATAGGGATATTGGGTATTTTGAAGGCGGGGGGTGCGTATGTGCCACTGGACCCAAGTTATCCGCAAGAGCGTCTTAGCTATATGATAGAAGATGCGGGGCTCGAGGTTGTGCTCAGTCACGAGAGTGTAGTTCGCGTATTGGGTGAGTTTAGAGGCACAGTAATCTCACTCGATTCATCAGAATTGTATGCACATTATAGCCCTGCCGAATTGTGTAAATCAGCGCTAGGGCTTATATCGAGTAATTTAGCGTATGTGATTTATACATCGGGTTCGACAGGTAAGCCCAAAGGGGTGATGATCGAGCATCGTAGTGCGCAAGCTCTCATGCATGAAATGTCTGATTGGTTTGCCGGTGTGACACGGTTTGGTTGGGGGGCCAGCTATGTTTTTGATGCGTCCTTACAGGGGCTCGTGTGTTTATTCTCAGGCAGAACATTAATCGTGGTGCCTGAAGTCATCAAAACGCAACCAGAGCGATTGCAAGACTATATTCAATCACACTATATAGAATTACTCGATTGCACGCCGAGTGTTCTGCAATTCTGGCTTGATACATGGCACGATTTTACACCACCACATTTATTGGTGGGAGGGGAAGCGATAAGTCAAGCATTATGGCAACGTTTGGCAGGTTATACCGCTGAAGGGATAGAGATCCGTAATGTGTACGGGCCAACCGAATGTACAGTGAACAGTACGATGGCACATGTCAGTGGTAAAGAGGTTCATATTGGCAAGCCTTTATCGTATATGCGCTCATATGTGTTAAGTGACGATGCGTGTCGAGGGCTTGTACCGTACGGTTCAGCGGGTGAGTTGTATTTAGGGGGGGATGGTTTAGCCCGAGGTTATTTAAATCAGCCGACCTTAACCGCAGAGCGGTTTATTGATAACCCTTATTTTGATGAATATGACCCACATAGTTCAAAAAGATTATATCGTACGGGAGACTTGGTTCGCTATTTACCGGATGGAAATTTAGAATTCATTGGTCGTACAGATGACCAAGTTAAGATCCGCGGCTTTAGGATTGAACTGGGTGAAGTTGAATCACAGCTGGCGCAGCAAACTGGAGTCGATTCAGCTTTAGTGGTGGCCAAAGAATTAGCGGGAAGCCTACAGCTTATTGGATATATCAAGCCAGACGAAGTGATGGATGAGTCTGCACACAGTACCTATGTGAATGCGCTGAAAACCTCGTTAAAAACAACCTTGCCTGAGTATATGGTGCCGAGTGTATTACAGGTGATCACACAGTGGCCCTTAACGCCGAATGGTAAAGTAGATAAAAAGGCTTTGCCAGAACCAGACAGCAGTGTATTACAAGGCGCGTTTGTGGCACCTGAGTCAGCAACCGAGCATGCGTTGGCAGCTATTTGGTCAGAATTACTGACGATAGACGCGGCGCATATCAGTCGTACTGCGAACTTCTTTGAATTGGGAGGACATTCACTCTTAAGTATTCGTTTAATAGCAGCGATCCGTCAGCAGCTCTCAATAGAGCTGCCAGTGCAAACGGTCTTTGATACAGCGAGCTTAATGGCTTTGGCTGAAGCGGTAGATGCTGCACAAGGTAATACGATACACGCGCCTTTAGTCGCGGTTACCCGCTCGGAAGGGAGTGAGCCGGTGTCATTTTCACAGCAGCGCTTGTGGTTTATTGATAAGTTACAAGGGGGCTCACCTGAATATAATATGCCTATGGCGTTAACGGTACAGGGGCAACTGGATATTGATTTGATAAACCGTGTTATCACGGAAATAGTATCGCGTCATGAAGTGCTCAGAAGTGTGTATATCGAGGTTGATGGCCAGGCGCAGCAGGTGATAAAAGAGATGTCAGACGTCTCAGTGACAGTGATGCAAGAAGATGTGTGTCATTTGCAAGGAGAGGCACAGCAACACGCGGTACGGGCATTAGTTGAGCAAGAGTTTGTTACGCCGTTTGATTTAGCTGACGATGCGATGATGAGGGTAAATTATATCCATACGTCGTCAGACTCTGGGGTATTGTTATTTAATATGCACCATATTGCATCAGATGGGTGGTCGATGGATGTATTGAGCCAAGAGTTCTTTGCATTATATGACGCATTTAGTGCAGGCAAAGCGAGTCCATTACCGGCATTGGCTATCCAGTATGCGGATTATGCGCATTGGCAACGGGAACATTTAGTCGGTGGGGAGTTAGATAAGCAATTACTGTATTGGGAGCAGCAACTAGAAGACGTACCAGGGGTTCATGGTTTGCCACTGAGCTATCCACGTCCTGCGATCAAACAGCATATTGGTGCTGTTGTGAAGGGGAGTTTATCCGCCAATGTTAGCCAACAATTGCAAGCATTAGCGAAACAACATCAATTAACTCCATTCATGTTATTACATGGTGCGTTATCGTTACTGTTGTCAAGACATAGCAATAGCCATGATATTGTCATAGGCACGCCTGTTGCAAATAGGTTGCAAGAAGCACTGTCGCCGCTTATCGGGTTTTTCGTTAATACGCTCGTGTTGCGAGCAGATACAGCCCATGAGACGTTGGCAGAATACTTTAAGCATATAAGGCAAGTGCATTTGGAGGCGCAGTCAAACCAAGATGTGCCTTTTGAGCAGTTAGTTGAGCGTTTGAAGGTGCCGCGCAGTGCGATGCATAGTCCATTATTTCAAATCATGATGACTATGAGCACAGATTATGGCGTTGTTGAAAGGAAGGAACGGAAGGTCGCTTTACCTGGGGTGGAGTTACAAACGTATGAATCAGAGACAGTGCAAGCGAAGTTTGACTTAAATGTTGGCCTGAGCATGACGGATGAAGGCGTTGGGATAAGCTGGACATACGATGTGGGTTTATTTGATGAAGAAAGCATCGTTCGTTTGAATACACATTTATGCCGACTCTTAACGAGCTTAGCGGAAGTGGGTGAAGGGACAGCAGCGCCACACAGTTTAGCGATGCTATCCAGTGCAGAAGAATATCATTTAGTGACAGAGCTTAATGATACGGGAGTGACCTATCCAAAAGAGCTATGTATTCATGAGTTATTTGAACAACAAGCACAGGATAATCCAGATAGTGTGGCAGTGGTATTTGAAGATACGCACTTAACCTATGGTGAGTTGAATTCGCGAGCGAATCAGTTGGCGCATTACTTGGTTGAGAAGCAAGGAGTTAGCCCAGATAAACTCGTTGGTCTATGTTTAGATCGTTCACTGGAAATGGTTGTTGGTATTTTAGGTATACTAAAAGCTGGAGGTGCATATGTGCCGCTGGACCCAAGTTATCCGCAAGAACGCCTTAGTTACATGATTGATGACGCAAAGTTGGAGGTTGTGCTTAGCCAGTCATCAGCAGTAAATGCATTGGGTGAGTTCAGTGGTAACGTAGTGTTATTAGATTCTCCAGAGGTATATACGCATTATAGCTCTGGTAGGTTAAATAGAGTCGCTCAGGGCTTAACGTCTGCGAATTTAGCGTATGTGATTTATACCTCTGGTTCTACAGGTAAACCAAAAGGGGTAATGGTTGAGCATCGAGGTGTACAAAATACGCTTTCAGACAATATATTGCAGATGGAGTTAGCGGAGCATTCAGTCTTTTATCAATCAACTTCAATTGGGTTTGATGCCGCGACTTGGGTGCTATGGTTGACGCTGCAATCAGGTGGAACCGTGAGGCTAGCGGACTCTAATGATTATGAAGAAGAGCTGCTACATTATAATGATGTAACACATATTATGATGACGCCTTCAATGTTAGAGTTGATCACACCTGAAAAGCATACAGGCGTGAGTCATGTTATTGTCGGCGGTGAAGCATGTTCATCTGAATTAGTACATAAATGGTTAGAACGAAAAGTACGGTTTTATAACGCCTACGGGCCAACTGAAACGTCTATTTGTTGCTCTATGTGGCAAGCTACCCCTCATGTGGCTATATCTGTTGGCAAGGTTATATCTAACAGCCAAGCTTACATTTTATCTGAAAAGGGGGAGCTACAACCTAATGGAACAGTTGGAGAGCTGTATATCGGGGGGGTTGGTTTAGCGCGAGGGTATCTAAATCGCCCAGACCTCACTGCTGAGCGCTTTGTTGATAATCCATTTTATGATTCGAAATTAGAAAGTAGCTCATCGCGGTTATATCGTACTGGTGATTTAGTGCGTTACTTACCTGATGGGAATTTAGAATTCATTGGTCGTGCAGATGATCAAGTAAAGATCCGCGGCTTTAGGATTGAACTGGGAGAAGTTGAATCACAGCTGGCGCAGCAAACTGGAGTCGATTCAGCTTTAGTGGTGGCCAAAGAATTAGCGGGAAGCCTACAGCTTATTGGATATATCAAGCCAGACGAAGTGATGGATGAGTCTGCACACAGTACCTATGTGAATGCGCTGAAAACCTCGTTAAAAACAACCTTGCCTGAGTATATGGTGCCGAGTGTATTACAGGTGATCACACAGTGGCCCTTAACGCCGAATGGTAAAGTAGATAAAAAGGCTTTGCCAGAACCAGACAGCAGTGTATTACAAGGCGCGTTTGTGGCACCTGAGTCAGCAACCGAGCATGTGTTGGCAGCTATTTGGTCAGAATTACTGACGATAGACGCGGCGCATATCAGTCGTACTGCGAACTTCTTTGAATTGGGAGGACATTCACTCTTAAGTATTCGTTTAATAGCAGCGATCCGTCAGCAGCTCTCAATAGAGCTGCCAGTGCAAACGGTCTTTGATACAGCGAGCTTAATGGCTTTGGCTGAAGCGGTAGATGCTGCACAAGGTAATACGATACACGCGCCTTTAGTCGCGGTTACCCGCTCGGAAGGGAGTGAGCCGGTGTCATTTTCACAGCAGCGCTTGTGGTTTATTGATAAGTTACAAGGGGGCTCACCTGAATATAATATGCCTATGGCGTTAACGGTACAGGGGCAACTGGATATTGATTTGATAAACCGTGTTATCACGGAAATAGTATCGCGTCATGAAGTGCTCAGAAGTGTGTATATCGAGGTTGATGGCCAGGCGCAGCAGGTGATAAAAGAGATGTCAGACGTCTCAGTGACAGTGATGCAAGAAGATGTGTGTCATTTGCAAGGAGAGGCACAGCAACACGCGGTACGGGCATTAGTTGAGCAAGAGTTTGTTACGCCGTTTGATTTAGCTGACGATGCGATGATGAGGGTAAATTATATCCATACGTCGTCAGACTCTGGGGTATTGTTATTTAATATGCACCATATTGCATCAGATGGGTGGTCGATGGATGTATTGAGCCAAGAGTTCTTTGCATTATATGACGCATTTAGTGCAGGCAAAGCGAGTCCATTACCGGCATTGGCTATCCAGTATGCGGATTATGCGCATTGGCAACGGGAACATTTAGTCGGTGGGGAGTTAGATAAGCAATTACTGTATTGGGAGCAGCAACTAGCAGACGTACCAGGGGTTCATGGTTTGCCACTGAGCTATCCACGTCCTGCGATAAAACAACATATAGGCTCGGTGGTGACAGGCGGTTTACCAGCAGAGGTTGCGAAACAGCTGCAAGTGGTGGCGAAGCAGCATAAGTTGACGCCATTTATGCTATTACATGGTGCATTATCTTTGCTGTTAGCTAGACACAGTAATAGTTCAGATATTGTGGTGGGAACGCCTGTAGCGAATAGAACACAGTCGGAATTAGCGCCTTTGATTGGTTTTTTTGTGAATACACTCGTATTGCGCGCAGAGACCGATCATGAGACGTTGGCAGAATACTTTCAGCATATAAGACAAGTGCATATAGGAGCGCAGTCAAACCAAGATGTGCCTTTTGAGCAGTTAGTAGATAGATTAAAAGTCCCTCGAGGAGGAGCACATAGTCCTTTATTCCAAATCATGCTGACGACGAGCACAGATTATGGTTTGAGCGCAGCGGAGGAAGTAAGCTCTTTACCGGGACTGGCATTGGAAGGATATGACAGTGGGGCAGTGACAGCGAAATTTGATTTAGATATTAACTTGAGCATGAGCGATGAAGGGGTAGGACTGACCTGGACGTATGATATCAGTGTGTTTGATGAACAAATGGTCTCGCGTTTGAATACACATTTATGCCGACTCTTAACGAGCTTAGCGGAAGTGGGTGAAGGGACAGCAGCGCCACACAGTTTAGCGATGCTATCCAGTGCAGAAGAATATCATTTAGTGACAGAGCTTAATGATACGGGAGTGACCTATCCAAAAGAGCTATGTATTCATGAGTTATTTGAACAACAAGCACAGGATAATCCAGATAGTGTGGCAGTGGTATTTGAAGATACGCAATTAACCTATGGCGAGTTGAATTCGCAAGCGAATCAGTTAGCGCACTATTTGGTTGAGAAGCATAATGTTAAGCCAGACACATTGGTGGGGATATGTGTAGAGCGTTCGCTAGAGATGGTGATAGGGATATTGGGTATTTTGAAGGCGGGGGGTGCGTATGTGCCACTGGACCCAAGTTATCCGCAAGAGCGTCTGAGCTATATGATAGAAGATGCACAGTTGGAGGTTGTACTCAATCATGAAGCCACATCAGATGTGCTAAAAGCGTATACGGGTGAGGTAGTTGCACTAAATATGCCGGCTTTGTATTCAAGTTATTCTAGCTCGGCGCTTTGTACAGCTGCATTGGGGTTGGCATCAAGTAACCTGGCTTATGTGATTTATACATCGGGCTCGACGGGCAAACCAAAAGGGGTATTAACACCGCACATTGGTGTGGCCAGGTTAGTGATAAATCAAGGGTTCATGGAGCTCAATGAGCGCACAGTGATGATGCAATGTGCTAATACGGCATTTGATGCTGCTACTTTGGAGTTATGGGGGCCATTGCTAAATGGTGGGCAATGTGTTCTTTATCCATATGTTAGATTGTCGATAGATTTATTAAACGCAGAGTTAGATAAGCATAGTGTGAATAGCTTATGGTTAACGGCTGGTTTCTTTAGAGAGTGGGCTATGTATGGCTCGAAGCCCCGAGCATTGAAGCAATTATTGGCAGGGGGAGATGTGTTGGATCTGGCTGCTGTGAGAGAAGTGCAGCGAAATATGCCGGAGTTATTGTTAATTAATGGCTATGGGCCAACCGAGAATACTACCTTTTCAACAACGTATAAGTTTGCAGGTCAGTACACAAGTGAGTTTGTACCTATAGGTAAAGCATTATCTAGTGATGAACTATACATTATGAGTCCAATGCAGCAGTTATGCCCATTTGGGACCGTTGGTGAATTATATGTGGGTGGTGATGGCTTGGCGCGAGGCTATTTAAATCGTCCAGAACTAACCGCAGAGCGTTTTATTGAAAACCCATTCTATGATGCCAAGGGCGCGCATAGTTCACCGCGTTTATATAAAACCGGAGACTTGGTGCGCTATTTACCGGATGGTAACTTAGAGTTCATTGGCCGTGCAGATGACCAAGTTAAGATCCGCGGCTTTAGGATTGAACTGGGTGAAGTTGAATCACAGCTGGCGCAGCAAACTGGAGTCGATTCAGCTTTAGTGGTGGCCAAAGAATTAGCGGGAAGCCTACAGCTTATTGGATATATCAAGCCAGACGAAGTGATGGATGAGTCTGCACACAGTACCTATGTGAATGCGCTGAAAACCTCGTTAAAAACAACCTTGCCTGAGTATATGGTGCCGAGTGTATTACAGGTGATCACACAGTGGCCCTTAACGCCGAATGGTAAAGTAGATAAAAAGGCTTTGCCAGAACCAGACAGCAGTGTATTACAAGGCGCGTTTGTGGCACCTGAGTCAGCAACCGAGCATGCGTTGGCAGCTATTTGGTCAGAATTACTGACGATAGACGCGGCGCATATCAGTCGTACCGCGAACTTCTTTGAATTGGGAGGACATTCACTCTTAAGTATTCGTTTAATAGCAGCGATCCGTCAGCAGCTCTCAATAGAGCTGCCAGTGCAAACGGTCTTTGATACAGCGAGCTTAATGGCTTTGGCTGAAGCGGTAGATGCTGCACAAGGTAATACGATACACGCGCCTTTAGTCGCGGTTACCCGCTCGGAAGGGAGTGAGCCGGTGTCATTTTCACAGCAGCGCTTGTGGTTTATTGATAAGTTACAAGGGGGCTCACCTGAATATAATATGCCTATGGCGTTAACGGTACAGGGGCAACTGGATATTGATTTGATAAACCGTGTTATCACGGAAATAGTATCGCGTCATGAAGTGCTCAGAAGTGTGTATATCGAGGTTGATGGCCAGGCGCAGCAGGTGATAAAAGAGATGTCAGACGTCTCAGTGACAGTGATGCAAGAAGATGTGTGTCATTTGCAAGGAGAGGCACAGCAACACGCGGTACGGGCATTAGTTGAGCAAGAGTTTGTTACGCCGTTTGATTTAGCTGACGATGTGATGATGAGGGTAAATTATATCCATACGTCGTCAGACTCTGGGGTATTGTTATTTAATATGCACCATATTGCATCAGATGGGTGGTCGATGGATGTATTGAGCCAAGAGTTCTTTGCATTATATGACGCATTTAGTGCAGGCAAAGCGAGTCCATTACCGGCATTGGCTATCCAGTATGCGGATTATGCGCATTGGCAACGGGAACATTTAGTCGGTGGGGAGTTAGATAAGCAATTACTGTATTGGGAGCAGCAACTAGCAGACGTACCAGGGGTTCATGGTTTGCCACTGAGTTATCCACGTCCTGCGATCAAACAGCATATTGGTGCTGTTGTGAAGGGGAGTTTATCCGCCAATGTTAGCCAACAATTGCAAGCATTAGCGAAACAACATCAATTAACTCCATTCATGTTATTACATGGTGCGTTATCGTTACTGTTGTCAAGACATAGCAATAGCCATGATATTGTCATAGGCACGCCTGTTGCAAATAGGTTGCAAGAAGCACTGTCGCCGCTTATCGGGTTTTTCGTTAATACGCTCGTGTTGCGAGCAGATACAGCCCATGAGACGTTGGCAGAATACTTTAAGCATATAAGGCAAGTGCATTTGGAGGCGCAGTCAAACCAAGATGTGCCTTTTGAGCAGTTAGTAGATAGATTAAAAGTCCCTCGAGGAGGAGCACATAGTCCTTTATTCCAAATCATGCTGACGACGAGCACAGATTATGGTTTGAGCGCAGCGGAGGAAGTAAGCTCTTTACCGGGACTGGCATTGGAAGGATATGACAGTGGGGCAGTGACAGCGAAATTTGATTTAGATATTAACTTGAGCATGAGCGATGAAGGGGTAGGACTGACCTGGACGTATGATATCAGTGTGTTTGATGAACAAATGGTCTCGCGTTTGAATACACATTTATGCCGACTCTTAACGAGCTTAGCGGAAGTGGGTGAAGGGACAGCAGCGCCACACAGTTTAGCGATGCTATCCAGTGCAGAAGAATATCATTTAGTGACAGAGCTTAATGATACGGGAGTGACCTATCCAAAAGAGCTATGTATTCATGAGTTATTTGAACAACAAGCACAGGATAATCCAGATAGTGTGGCAGTGGTATTTGAAGATACGCAATTAACCTATGGCGAGTTGAATTCGCGAGCGAATCAGTTGGCGCATTACTTGGTTGAGAAGCAAGGAGTGAAGCCAGACAGATTGGTGGGGATATGTGTAGAGCGTTCGCTAGAGATGGTGATAGGGATATTGGGTATTTTGAAGGCGGGGGGGGCGTATGTGCCACTGGACCCAAGTTATCCGCAAGAGCGTCTTAGCTACATGATAGAAGATGCAGCGCTGGATGTGATATTGACGCAGGGAGAGGGAGTCCAAGCTTTAGCAGGGTATAGCGGTAATCTTGTTGCGTTAGAGGCAGGGCATGAGTATGAAGATTATAGTAAGGTAGGGTTAGCTAAGTCACAATTGGGCCTCACATCGAGTCATTTGGCGTACGTAATTTATACATCAGGATCTACAGGGCAACCTAAAGGTGTAATGATTGAACATAGTGGCGTTATGAATACAATATCGCACAATGCGAGAGCATTTGAATTGCAAACAAGTTCAACGTTTTATCAATCTACCTCAATTGGTTTTGACGCTGCTACATGGGTTGTATGGCTGTCGCTATCTTCGGGTTCAGCATTACGATTAGCAAGCTCGTTTGATTTTGAAAGTGAGTTGTCAAATTACAGTGATGTCACTCACATCATGATGACGCCATCAATGTTAGAATTGATTGATGAGAGAAAAGTCGACCGAGTTACACATGTTATTGTAGGTGGTGAGCAATGTTCGCATGGCTTAATCGAGAGATGGATAGGTCGTAATGTGCAATTCTACAATGCATACGGCCCAACTGAAGTGTCTATATGTAGTTCGGTATGGAAAGCTAGAGCTTCGGAAGTTACCTCGATAGGTCAAGCGGTTGACAATACGCAGTTTTTAGTACTAAGTAAAGATTCAGAGTTGGTTCCAAAGGGAATAATAGGCGAGCTTTATTTGGGGGGGGAGGGGTTAGCGAGAGGGTATTTGAATCGTCCGACACTAACGGCTGAGAGATTCATTGATAACCCGTATTTTGATGCTGCAATGCCTCATAGTTCATCGCGTTTGTATCGCACAGGTGACTTAGTCCGCTATTTACCAGATGGCAATCTAGAGTTTATTGGCCGTGCAGATGACCAAGTAAAGATCCGCGGATTTAGGATTGAGTTAGGAGAAATTGAAGCGCAACTCACAGAACTGGCTGGGGTTGAGTCCGCTTTGGTGGTGGTAAAAGAGTTAGCAGGCAGTCAGCAGTTGGTTGGATATATAAAGCCAAAAAAGACAATTGGTGAGGCAGAGCAAGTAGCATTTATGCGAGAAGTAAAAGCTGATGTTTCAGCTGTGCTGCCAGATCATATGGTGCCAAGTGTCTTATTAGAGGTATCTAATTGGCCTTTAACACCGAATGGGAAAATTGATAAAAAAGCGCTACCTATACCGGGAGATGATGTATTAAACAGTGAATATATAGCACCTAATACTGAAGTGGAGCATACACTCGTTCGTATATGGTCAAAACTACTTAAGCTAGAAGCAGACACCATTAGTGTGACAGCAAACTTTTTTGAATTAGGTGGACACTCACTTTTGATAATAAAGCTCGTATCAGAGATTGAGTTAAATTATGAGGTGCATATTGACATTGCACAATTGTTTAAAGCGATGTCAATACAAGCGCAATTAAAGCTAATTGCAAAATGTAAGCAAAATAAAGAAAGGGAATTAATTAGGACTATTCATAATCACGCAGAGGCAGACAGCCATGTAATATTAATACCTGGTATTGCAAGTACTGAACGAGATTTTGAAGATGTTATGAATTATTTATTAGATCAAAAGCTTAACGTTAGCGTGGTACATCACCTTGGCCTTCGTAATAATGAAGAACCATTTTCGTCCATTGAAGTTGCGGTTAAAGCCTATGCGGAGGAGTTACAATTACAGCAATGCAAAGAGCTTATTTTAGTTGGTCACTCGTATGGGGGAGTGTTAGCACTTGAGCTGGCCAATCACTTACACTCTTTGGATATCAGTGTAAAAACGGTGATGTTAGATACGTATTTTGAACAGCACAAGTTTAGCCGAGTTAAGTTATTAGATATTCAAAAATCTGATTTTCCAGAACACCTTAAAAATTTGTACTTGTATCAAGCAAGTCTATTTAGAAATTATATCCCTATTGTTTATGAAGGGGCTCTTACCATGATATTTGCAGGCGATAGTTCAATGAACAGCAATACATACCATGAATATTTAGAACATACATTCAAGGCGAGTACATGGAAAAGTTACTCTATCGGTGGAGACCATTTTTCTATGCTTAGGGGTTCAGGGGGGCGGTTTATTTCAAAGTGCATTAGCTCGATGACATGAAATTTTAGTCGTAACTGAGTGCATACCCATATTTTAATGTGGGTATGTACTGACTTAGAATAATATTAAGCAGGATTTAAAATGACGAAGAATAAATATATAAAGCCTGTGGCCTTTCCCGCAGCAACTATTCTAGTTTTAGTGGTCTCATTTTTTGTGATGAGTGCAATGAGTAGTATGAAAACAGGAATGGATGTAAAGGTTAAAGTTAATAGCGTAACTGTTTTACCATTAGAAAAAGTTGACCATAGTATTGTATTTAGTGGTTATGGGGAGATCCGGCCGGGTGAAGAAACAAGTCTTTCTAGTCGAGTATCAGGCAATGTGGAGTTTTGGTCTGAGCACTTTGTACGTGGAAAAACTGTACGTAAGGGGGAGGTTCTTTACAAATTAGAAGATAGTCGATATCAAGCTGAGCTTAAGAATGCGGAAGCTAACCTGTTAGAAATGAAGGCTACTTTGGATCGTGAAATAGGGCTTGGTAAAGTTGCGAGAAGTGAATTAAAGCGTGTGCAATCAACAGTAGAGAATAGTTTATTCTTGCGTGAAGCTGAAATTAAGAGTGCATATGCTGCTGTAAGTTCTGCAGAAGCTCGTTTGATTTTGGCAAAAAAGAATTTGGAATATACTGTTGGTCGGGCTCCATTTGATGCTTTGGTTATCGACAAAAATATTGGAACGGGTCAATTTTTAGCTGAAGGCAGTAATATTGCAACTCTATATAACATTAATAATGTGGAAGTTGAGATTCCTATTGCGCGGTTTGATAATCCGTTTCTTCTAGACGAGCTTGCAGGTATATCCGTTGAAGTTAGGCTAGCAGATTCGAATAGAGTGGGGGAAGGGTATTTATCTCGCAAAATAAAAATAGTTGATAGCCGAACTCGAACACATATGGTCGTTGCAAAGTTAGAAGGTTTATTTGACAAGAGAAGTAAGAATGCATTTTTAAGGTTTGGCGATTTCATCAATGTGAAGTTTGCAGGTAGAACAATTAAAAATGTTTATAAGGTACCTGAGTCATTACTGAGTAATGGCAAGTTGTGGGTGGTGAAAGGGGGTCTGCTAGAGCAAAGAGATGTAACTGTAATAAGAAATGAGTCTGGTGTTGCAATTATTAGTAGCGGATTGGAGGAAGCTGATAAGTTAGTTCGATCAGTTCCAGACTATCCTTATGAAGGTATGCCCGTCGCTGTTATCCCTTCCGATACAATCAATTTACTATAGAGGTTTTATATGGAAAAACGATTAAAAAGAGGTGGATTGATTAAGTTTTTTATCCAAAATTCAGTTGCTGCAAATTTGTTAATGATGTTTGTCATTGTTTTGGGTTTTGTTTCTTATAAGTCAATAAATAAGCAAATATTCCCAGAGTCAAAGGTAACAACAATCGAAGTTAATGTAGTCCACTTTGGTTCATCGGCAAAAGAGATCGAAGAACGTATTGTGAGTAAGATAGAGGCGAGTTTAAAAAGCTTACCTGAAATTAAGCGAATGCGCTCTTGGTCAAATGATAGCTCTGGGAGGCTACTACTAGATGTAAAGAAAAATGCAGATGCAAAGATAGTACTAGATAAAGTAAAGTTATTAGTTGATGCAACGCCCTCTTTCCCAGCAGATATTGAACCAATAATAATTCAATTAAATGAAGGGTTACAGCCTGTAATCAGACTTGCGCTAGTTGAACGAAGTGAAATCGATTCGTTTAAAGCTTCTGCGCGTGAAATTTATACTGAACTGTTGAATTTAAACAATGTATCAGTAGTGACAAACAACTTACCTGCCGATGAAATATCGATAGAAGTAGATCCAGCCACTTTGAAAATGTATCGATTGACCATTAGTGATATTCGAACTGCTTTGAGTGACTATTCAAATAATTTGAGTGCAGGAGAGGTCAGATCTAATTCTGGCATCATTCCTGTGCGAGTTGAGAATCAAGCATACGATAAGGAAGCTTTCTCCAATATTCCCGTCATTACTTTAGACTCAGGTTCACAAATAAAACTAAAAGATATTGCATCTGTAAAAGATGGTTTTGTTGAAGGAGTCCATATATACACTTACTCTGGATACAATGCCGTTGCTTATGAAATATCAGCGACGAATGACCAAGACATGGTGGCCGTGGCTGATTCTGTAAAAAGTTACATAGAATATAAAAATAAGGAATTATCAGAGGGTTTGCAATTAGAAGTCATCATTGATGGTACTGACTATTTGGATCAAAGGCTTTCTATGATGCAAAGCAATTTGTTTCAAGGGGCCATTTTAGTGTTAGTAGTATTGACATTATTTCTTAGCTTTAAACTTGCTGTGTGGGTGGTTGTTGGACTACTTGTAAGTTTCCTTGGGGCCATGTTGATGATGCCATTATTTGGCGTGACTATAAATTTGATCTCATTATTTGCCTTTATTATGGTACTCGGATTAATTGTAGATGATGCTATTGTTGTTGGTGAAAGCGTAGATAAAGAAGTCACTCTTCGTGGCAATAGTTATGATGCCGTTGAAGCAGGTGTAAAGAAAGTCGCTAAACCTGCTATCTTTGGCGTTTTGACCACCATAGCAGTGTTTTTCCCTTTTATATTTAGTGATGGTTCACAAAGTGAGCTGTTCAAAGGTATTTCAGTCATTGTTATTTTTTGTCTTGTTTTTAGTATTATTGAATCAAAGTTGATTTTACCATCACATCTAGCAAATATGTCTGCCGCTAGTCGAAAAAGTTCAGGATTTAGATATGTTTTAAACGAGAGGCTCAGTGCTTTTAGTCATGGACCTCTCGCAAATGCTGTAGAATGGGCAGTAAGTAAACGATGGAGTGTGTTACTACTCTTTATGTGCACATTTGTTTTTTCGTTATCTCTTGTTCATTTTGGGCATGTTAAATCTATCTCCGATCCGATGGTTCCTATTGACCAACCTGAAATATCGATTGAATTAAATGACAACGCATCTATAGATGCTGTTGAACATGCAGCGCAAACGTTTCAAGACATGCTAAAGCGAGAAGAGCAGAAGATCATGGATGAATTTGGTCAAGGTATGATTAAAGACATACTTATTGAAAATTCAGGGCAAACTGATCTTAAATTCACAGTAGTGCTAGTTGCTGAAAATATAAGGCCTATAAACACATTTGATCTATCGCGCAGGTGGCGTGAGAATATGCCCGATATTATTGCATTGAAGGCGATTCATATTAAAGATGATGTATTAGGAAGGAATAATCGTTTTGGTGACTTTGGTTACTTCTTGTTTAGCGATAATATGGAAGACTTAAATGCAGCAGCCAAGCTATTAGCGGCTGAGTTTAGAAAACTGGAAGGAGTGTACGAAGTTGGCTCCAATATTTCTGTAGGTCGAAAAGAATTGGTGATGGAGCTGAAAGTACTGGCTAATACACTCGGTTTGACGCTGTCAGACATTGGTAGGCAAGTACATCACAGTTATACCGGTGCTGAGGTAGAGCGTTTTAATCGGAACGGTGAGGAAATTCGCGTTTTGGTAAGATACCCTCAAGAAAGCAGAAACAGTATTAGTGAGTTGCAGTATAAACGTATTCAAACCCCATCAGGTGATGAGGTTTTTTTAGGTGACGTCGTTAGTTTTATCGAACAAGAGGCGATTACTACTATTCGCCGAGAGTCTAACAAACGTAGCGTGTATGTATTTGGTTCTATTGATGTAGAGGAAGTACGTACATCACAAGTAATTTCTCAAGTGCGAGTCAATATTTTACCGCTCATTAAAGATAAGTACCCTTCAGTTTCGACTGACATAGGGGGGCGAATTAAAGAAACTAACAGTGAGAAAGATCAAATGCTTCTTTTCACCGTGGCGTCGCTCTTAACTGTTTATATTTTGTTAGCAATCCCACTAAAAAGTTATTTCCAACCACTGCTAATTATGTCAATTATTCCCTTTTGTGTGGTGGGTTCAATTTTTGGTCATTGGGTTGTTGCCGAGGACTTTAGTTTGGTTTCTATTTTCGGTTTAATAGCAGCCGCAGGTGTTGTAATTAATGATAGTTTAATTTTAGTTGACCGAATTAATAGTAAAATTAGCGACTTAACTCCAGTTCCACAAAGTGTGACAGAAGCTGTCAGTGAGCGATTCAGAGCCATACTGTTAACTTCTTTGACAACCTTTGTTGGTTTATTACCCATTATGTTTGAAACCAGTCTTCAAGCTAAATTTGTATCACCGATGGCAGTATCTCTTGGCTTTGCAGTATTAGTCTCAACGTGTGTGACTTTATTTTTAGTACCTATTTTATATGTTATTGGACATAATTTCAGTACGAGAATGACTCAATTTTCTGCTTGGTTTAGTCGTAAAAAAAGAATGATAGCCGTGAGTGAGCCCTGAAATATAAACGGTATTATTGGAAGAGTGCTGTGTTCACTGGAGAAACAGAGCACTCATAATTCGAATGAGCCAAAGGGTTGAATTTGAAAAGCAGTATATAAAATCATGTACAGGACACCACCGCAGTGGGGGCGGTGTTAACCCTATACAGTTTAAATAGCACTGGTTTCGTCGCAGGATATGACATTTTTGTAATGCGAATTGATCACCGACTAAGTTCCTACCTTCAGTTGATGGTTGCCTCAGAGTCGTGTGCCCTGTTCTCGTCGTAATTATTGTGGGCAATACATTAATAGTGGATGGCCCTTAACCACTGACTTCCTACTAGGGGCGCTTCGGCGCCTTTTTTCATAGGTAGAAAAAATTATCATTGGCAGTGAACAATATGCCGTATTCATACGTTTAATTGTTTTGTACAAAAAATGTTCAAGGTGATTTATGCAAAGCGCACAATTAAAAAACCATTTTAAGCAACACGAATTAAATGCGGTGATATTAAGCTATGCCGACTCAAGTCATTATTTAGCTGGCGGGTTAGATGATAATGGCGACTATCATCTACTGGCAGATAAAAAAGGTAATACTGTGACGTTTAAATCTCTCAGAGAAGCGGAAATGCAGTTGATCGAATTGGGCGCAACGAAAGCTATTTTGGATATGGAAACCGCCTATGATGAAATGGTCGGAACAGCAACGGCCGGGCACGGTAAGATAGAGTTAACTTTGTCTCATTAATATATAGCAAGGGCTTTTCATACATCTCAGTATTTGAGGGGCCTGTAGTTGTCACAACGACAAATAGGTTGCCTACAAACGCACCTAATAGAATGCAGAACATTTGCACTATTGTAATTCATTAAGTTTCGTTTAAAATACACTTAAATTTCGAAACGAAACTTAAGTGTATTCAAATGACCAAAAGAAACACCCAACAGCGTCGCCATACCATATTAAACTTAGTAAATACCCAAGGTGAGATCAGTGTTGATACACTTGCTGTTGAGTTTGAAACATCAGAAGTTACGATTCGAAAGGATTTAACAGCCCTTGAAAAGAGTGGGTTGCTTTTACGCCGTTATGGCGGCGCGATTGCATTACCGCAAGAAATCGTTGCAAAAAGCAACGATAAACAAGATTCCCTTCGCAAAATGGCAATTGCCAAAGCGGCTGCCAACTTAATAAAAGATCATAATCGCATTATTATTGACAGTGGCCGTACGACCGCAGCCATGATCCCAGAGCTAGGCAAAAAGCGTGGACTAGTGGTGATGACCAATGCAATTAATGTCGCTAAGCGTTTGCTTTCTCTAGAAAATGAACCAACCTTATTGATGACTGGTGGTACATGGGATCCGCACTCAGAATCGTTTCAAGGGCAAGTGGCAGAGCAAGTATTACGCTCATACGATTTTGACCAACTCTTTATTGGTGCTGATGGCATCGATGTTGAAAGAGGTACTACCACATTCAACGAGCTAGTGGGTTTAAGCCAAGTGATGGCAGAAGCAGCACGTGAAGTAGTGGTGATGGTTGAGTCTGACAAGATAGGCCGAAAAATACCGAATTTAGAACTACCTTGGGATCAAGTCACCACTTTAATCACCGACAACAACTTGGCAGCGCAAGCACGCCAAGTGATTGAAGCGTGTGGCGTGCAACTGATCTGTGTCGAGGTGTAAATCAAAGAGCAAACATACATTAAACCGTGTTGGCTCATGAATATAAACATCACACTAGCGTGCAAAATTAAATGGAGAGAGTATGTGTGGCATAGTTGGGGCGGTTGCTGAACGCCCAGTAAATAGAATTTTAATTGAAGGCTTAAAACGCCTTGAATATCGAGGTTATGACTCTGCAGGAGTAGCCTTAGGCACGGCGGGCGCTTTAAATACCGTTAAGGCGGTAGGTAAAGTGGTTAACCTTGAAAATGCCTTACTTGATGCAGGAGTAAAGGGGACCACCGGGATCGCACACACGCGCTGGGCAACCCATGGCGGCGTGACGAAAGCCAATGCACACCCGCATATTTCTAATGATGAAATTGCCCTTGTGCACAACGGCATTATTGAAAACCACGGCCCACTGCGCACCGCGTTAAAAGGGGATGGTTACGAGTTTTTATCAGAAACAGACACCGAAGTGATGGTGCACCTCATTCACCAGTTGCGTCAGCAGCACGACAGCTTATTAGAGGCCGTGCGCGCTGCGGTTAAGCAACTTGAAGGCGCATATGGCACCGTGGTATTTGATAAAGCGAACGATAATGAAATGATTGTCGCGCGCTCAGGTAGTCCGTTAGTAATTGGTTTGGGCTTAGGTGAAAACTTCATTGCGTCAGACCAATTAGCGTTGTTACCTGTGACCCGCAGCTTCATCTTTTTAGAAGAAGGCGATGTAGCGCGTATTACTCGCGATACAGTGGAGATTTTCGACAGCCTAGGCAATGCCGTTGAGCGTGAGGTGGTGGAATCAAACATTACCCAAGATGCGTCAGGCAAAGGGGATTATCGTCATTACATGCTCAAAGAAATTTATGAGCAACCATTGGCAGTGCGTAATACCTTAGAAGGGCGTATTGAAAATGACCGTGTCACAGTTGATGCATTTGGCGCCAGTGCTCAGCAAATTTTTAAAGATGTAAAACACGTGCAAATTATTGCTTGTGGTACCTCTTATCATTCAGGCATGGTCGCGCGCTATTGGCTTGAGCAATTTGCGGGTGTGAGCTGTAACGTAGAGATTGCCTCAGAGTTTCGTTATCGACAGTCGTTTGTGCACGAAAATAGCTTACTTGTGACGATTTCACAATCAGGTGAAACGGCCGATACCTTGGCTGCACTGCGCTTAGCGAAAGAACAAGGGTATATGGGGTCAATGACCATTTGTAATGTACCGGGCTCTTCATTGGTGCGCGAATCTGATTTGGCCTTTATGACCAAAGCGGGTGCTGAAATTGGCGTTGCTTCTACCAAAGCATTTACCACGCAACTTGTTGGCTTATTGATGCTAACTGCGTCAATTGCACAAGAAAAAGGTCGAGATCAAAGTGAAATCATCAATGCCATTAAAACGCTACCAAATAAATTGGAAGAAGCACTCACACTGGCAAGTGATATTGAAGAGTTAGCCGAAGAGTTTGCTGATAAACACCATTCACTGTTTTTGGGGCGTGGCTCGCAATACCCGATTGCGATGGAAGGGGCTTTAAAGCTTAAAGAAATCTCTTATATTCACGCAGAAGCTTACGCGGCGGGTGAGTTAAAACACGGTCCGTTAGCTTTGATCGATGCAGATATGCCAATCATCGTGGTAGCACCCAACAACGAATTGCTTGAAAAGCTTAAATCAAATGTTGAAGAAGTGCGTGCCCGAGGCGGTATTATTTATGTATTCGCTGACAAAGACACCGCGTTTGAATCAGACGACACCATGCGTGTAATCAACGTTAATCACGTAGAAGATGCGATTGCACCAGTTGTATATACAATCCCATTACAGCTCTTGTCGTATTACGTCGCGGTGATTAAAGGCACCGATGTTGACCAACCTCGTAACCTAGCGAAATCGGTCACGGTAGAATAACGGAATCCATTTCATACTGGTCCATTAAGGTATGGATTGCGCTGTAGGCGAAGGTTTATCCTTCGCCTTTTCTCTTTGTTAATACCTCCCATACAGGTCAAAGCTTTGTATTTTCAGCACTGCAATGAATATCCAATGTAGCTATAAAATCATGCGTGGCGATCTGCAATCATTCGTGTCATTATTTGTTCGAAAAGGTGAAAAAACACCCTTCAATTTTTAGCTCTTTAAAAAATCCATATAAAACAATGGCCTAAGTTTCATTGGTTTTTAAAGGGTAAAATGTAAGTTTTATTGGTAACGTTATGATTTAATTTAAGTTTACCAAAATAGTTCATTGTTCACTGCCGCACAGGCAGCTTAGAAAGATACCACCAATGCGGTAGTAAGCGAAGCCGCGTTCACTGCCGCACAGGCAGCTTAGAAAGGTTGAATTTTGTTGTTTGCTGTGGTGCTGTTGTTCACTGCCGCACAGGCAGCTTAGAAAAGTATTGCTCTGTGGCTTTTGCTAGTTTTGTAGTTCACTGCCGCACAGGCAGCTTAGAAATTGAAAATTGGCGTGCAAGAAACCCAATAGGAGTTCACTGCCGCACAGGCAGCTTAGAAAACGCGTAGCAACGCACGCAGACGGCCTAAAATGTTCACTGCCGCACAGGCAGCTTAGGTGATGAGTGGCCGAAACGCTTTCGTTTTATAAAAAGTGCAGCACGAAGAAGTGAGGTTATGGATGACCGATATAACCAAGCTCTACGGATAGATTATTCACGCAGTCGAGACTGTTTTGTGGACCCTGAAACAAGTTCAGGGAGACGAATCTTGGTTGAGTTTAACGCTTATGGATAGCTTTGATATGCGCGGCATAAAGCCCCGCCAACGAGGGAGGGTCCACACAATTCGTCTTTCTGACGAAGGTCAGAATCCAGAGTTTTAAAGCGTTGGCTTACATCGTTGAACCTAATCCATGCAAGTAACGCTTGATGTAACCCAGCTCCAAGGATGAATTGTTCACGCAGTAGAGGCTGATTTATGGACCCTGAAACAAGTTCAGGGAGACGAATCTTGGTTGAGTTTAACGCTTATGGAAAGCTTTTATATGCGGGGAATAAAGTTCCTCTAACGTTTGAGGGTCCACACAATTCGTCTTTCTGACGAAGGTCAGAATCCAGTGATTTAAAGTGTCAGCCTACACCGTTGAGCCTAATCCATGCTAGCGGTGATCAATGTAACCAAGATCCAAGGATGGATTGTTCACGCAGTCGTGTTGTTTTGTGGACCCTGAAACAAGTTCAGGGAGACGAATCTTGGTTGAGTTTAACGCTCATGGAAAGCTTTGATATGCGCGGCGTAAAGCCCCGCCAACGAGTGAGATTCCGCACGATTTGTCTTTCTGACGAAGGTCAGAATCCAGTGTTTTAAAGTGTTAGCTTACACCGTTGAGCCTAATCCATGCCAGCGGTGACCAATGTAACCAAGCTCCAAGGATGGATTGTTCACGCAGTAGTGGTTGTTTTGTGGACCCTGAATCAAGTTCAGGGAGACGAATCTTGGTTGAGTTTAACGCTTATGGATAGCTTTTATATGCGGGGCATAAAGCCCCGCCAACGAGGTAGGGTCCGCACAATTCGTCTTTCTGACGAAGGTCAGAATCCAGAGTTTTAAAGCGTCGGCTTACACCGTTGAGCCTAATCCATGCCAGCGGTGACCAATGTAACCAAGCTCCAAGGATGGATTGTTCACGCAGTAGTGGTTGTTTTGTGGACCCTGAATCAAGTTCAGGGAGACGAATCTTGGTTGAGTTTAACGCTCATGGAAAGCTTTGATATGCGCGGCGTAAAGCCCCGCCAACGAGTGAGATTCCGCACGATTTGTCTTTCTGACGAAGGTCAGAATCCAGAGTTTTAAAGCGTCGGCTTACACCGTTGAGCCTAATCCATGCCAGCGGTGACCAATGTAACCAAGCTCCAAGGATGGATTGTTCACGCAGTAGTGGTTGTTTTGTGGACCCTGAATCAAGTTCAGGGAGACGAATCTTGGTTGAGTTTAACGCTTATGGAAAGCTTTTATATGCGGGGAATAAAGTTCCTCTAACGTTTGAGGGTCCACACAATTCGTCTTTCTGACGAAGGTCAGAATCCAGAGTTTTAAAGCGTCGGCTTACACCGTTGAGCCTAATCCATGCCAGCGGTGACCAATGTAACCAAGCTCCAAGGATGGATTGTTCACGCAGTAGTGGTTGTTTTGTGGACCCTGAAACAAGTTCAGGGAGACGAATCTTGGTTGAGTTTAACGCTCATGGAAAGCTTTGATATGCGCTGTATAAAGTTCCTCTAACGTTTGAGGTTCCGCACAATTCGTCTTTCTGACGAAGGTCAGAATCCAGTGTTTTAAAGTGTTAGCTTACACCGTTGAGCCTAATCCATGCCAGCGGTGACCAATGTAACCAAGCTCCAAGGATGGATTGTTCACGCAGTCGTGTTGTTTTGTGGACCCTGAAACAAGTTCAGGGAGACGAAAAGAGTTAAGCAACGACCGATATAACCCAGCTCTAAGGATGGATTGTCCACGCAGTCGTGGCTGTTTTTTGGACCCTGAAACACGTTCAGGGAGACGAATTTTTTTGATTTCAATGGCTAAAACACATATCCCGTTGATACTGTGGTTAAGAGCATTAATTCATATCCCTGCTTGAAAAACGATGAAGTGTGGAATAAATTGGTTTTATAGATATACCGAATAAAGGGAAATTTATAATGAAAATGGGGTTTGTTTTTAAATGCTTATCGTGTGTTGCTTTGATAGTCAGCTGTCAAAGTGTTGCTCAACAACACAAATTATCACCGCATGATGGCAAAGCGGGTGATTATTTTGCTTTTGGTGTGGCAATTGATGGTACAACTGCGTTAGTGGGTTCACATAAAGCCGATGCTAAAAATAAGGAAGACTCGGGAGCTGCCTATGTTTATGGTCTTAGTGCTGGGGGGTGGCAACAGCAGGCAAAGTTGGTCGCCACGCCAGCTTATGCCCATGATACGCTGGGTGGCAATGTCGCGTTGAAAAACGGTATGGCTATGCTAGGGGTGATCAAACGAGATGATAAAGGCGAAGACGCGGGGGCGGTGTTTGCCTTTGAAAGAGAAGCCAATACTTGGTCACAAAAGCAAATACTCACAGCGAACGATGCCAAAGCGGGTGATGCATTTGGCCAGAGTATTGCGCTAACAGAGCGCTTTTTGGTGATAGGTGCCCCTCACAGTGACGCCCCCTACAAAGACTCAGGCTCCGTTTATGTTTACACCCGGGATAAAAAAGCATGGCGCTTTCACAGCAAATTGACAGCAAAAGATGGTGCTGAAGATGATTTGTTTGGCATCAGTGTGGCGATTGACGGCAATACTATTTTGGTTGGCGCTGATTTGCATGATGAAATCGCAAAAGAAGCGGGGGCTGTTTATGCGTATGTATTTGATGGTAAAAAATGGCAGCACCAAGCGAAGCTGATGGCTAAAGATGGTGCTCAAACCGATATTTTTGGGGTGAGAGTATCACTTGTTGGTGATACTGCGCTGATCTCTGCCAGAAGAGACGATATAGCCGGTGTGGGTGTTGATGCAGGATCTGCTTATATATTTGAAAGAGCACAAGGCCGCTGGACTCAAGTACAGAAGTTAGTCGCCCCAGATGGTAAAGCAGATGACAGATTCGCTCGTGGTGTGGCCCTTAACAAAGATACGGCTTTAATTAGTGCGATGCACCATGACGCCAAGGGTGACAATGCGGGTGCGCTTTATGTGTTTAAAAAACAACAGGGGTTATGGCGTTATAGCTCAAAAATTATGGCTCACGATGGCGCAGCAGAAGACCGTTTTGGGTGGAATATTGCACTGACAGATCATGCCGCCATTGTCGCGGTACCCCATCGTGATGAGCGCGGACTGCAGTCAGGTGCTGCGTATGTGGTTGATTTACCGAACTGATTTTGTTTGTGCACCGTAACAATAAAAGTGTATCAGCGTCAGTTGCATGCCTCTTTGACATACAACTGACGCTGATAATATACGGGTAAATGGGTGAGGGATCACGACTGTTTACGCGTGTATCGTATGGTCTTTGCTGGGTTGTTTTGACGATCGCAAAGTTGATAATGTGTTCTTTATAGTTTTTTTCTTCCTCTAATCGTACTTGCTAGGTTAACACGACCTTATTTTTATGATCACGCCTATGTTGTTGATGGTATAAATTATACAAAGTGTCATACCCACGTAATGCACATGATTTAGCTTTAATGGTGTGTCTGTGCACTCACTTGCTGAGTTTTATCATAGCGTTATGGTTTATAAGATACCGACCTATGGCATGAGTGAGGTACAGCAGAACATTCAAATCAAATCCAACAATTAAAAGAAAGGGATCTGTGTATGATCACACTTAAGCAATGCCGCGCGATCGGTTTAGTCATTGTCGGTGTTTTATCAAGCTTACTATCGGGCCAAGCGTTGGCAGAAAGCTACGTGTATTTAACCAACAATACCATGGAAACCTTGACGCTGAGTACGCAGCAAACTGGCCATGACAATATTCGCCATGGCGATCAATGGCAGCAATTGGCTGCTAAAGTACCACCATTAGGCACGGTTAAGTTTTTGCGTTTTAATCGCGACCAAGGCATTAAGTGGGGAAAAGAATATATTTTTACAACTGCCGTTAATGGAGCATCGCAGCCAGTTTATTTAAAGCAAAGATTGCTCGGCACCATGACATTTAGCAAGATGTGGCTCAGTGGTCAGGATGATCCATGGCACTATGATCGCGACATCCATCGTGTGCCTTTAGACTCTCAGCAACAAACTTTGGCATTTAAATCTTCTTCAGCCAGAGCATCAGGTGATGATATTCACTATGTGATCCACGATAAATTTAATAAATCAGAAAAGTCTCAATACTCTAACGAACTAAATGTACTGACTTACAATACTTGGGCATTACTACCACCGCTTGCTTCTAAAAATACGGGAGATCGATTAGATACTATCGCTGAGTATATGACTCATTATGATGTGGTGGTCTTTCAAGAAGTGTTCGACCCCATTTTAACTGCGAAATTCAGAGCAAAGGTTGCTCAGACTTACCCGTATATGACAGAGATCCCATGGCAAGTGGGTAAAATATTAACCGGGGGGTCATTCATTGCGAGCCGCTGGCCTATCGAAGCTCAAGACGCAGTCGTGTATGACGCGTGTCGAGCAGACGGGTGTTTGGCTGGTAAAGGGATGAATTATGCGAAAATAAGAAAAGGCAGTAATGCGTATCATATTTTTGGGACCCACACGCATGCGTACACCAGTGAGCAAGATGTCGCGGTGCGTTTTGAGCAATTGGCGCAGTTAAAGCGCTTTATTGAAAGTAAGCAGATCTCATATCAAGAGCCTGTGATTATGGCGGGTGACTTTAACGTGGATAAAATTAACTACCCGCAAGAGCATTTGGCGTTTTTGGCATTGTTGAATGCCACAGAGCCCGAGGCCACAGGCGCTTACCCATATTCATATGCTGGCCCAGTTAATATTTATGCCGATGAAGCGTTTAATGAATACTTAGATTATGTTTTATATAGTAATGACCATCTTGCGCCTTACGCCTCAGAAAATAACATGCTGACACCACGTAGTATCGACAGTCAGCATTGGCAAAGCTGGGATTTGTCTGATCACTATCCCGTAGAAGGGCGTTTTGCATTTCCATTGGCACCTGAATATATGCCTTATTAAAACAGCTGCATAGTACATCATGGGCGAACTGTCGGGCTTTCTTCATTGATGCCCACATGTTCTCCGTGTTGTGTGCTTTGTGTTTTGTAACACAGATTAAGCTTCTTACTTGGCTTACCTTTGGCTTATTTAAGATGAGAAAGCGAGTATCCCCCTACTTTGTCGTCACTTACTTTTAGTGACTGCAAAGTATCTTTATGATCGTACAACAAATAAAAGGCTATAATAGCCATTAAATGTTATGTTATAACAATATTTTTTGTGTTGTTTTTAAGTAATGTGGGTGAGTAATATGGAAGCAAGTAAATCTGTGCCTGAGTTGACACTAGAGCAAAAAATTCTCAATGCGCCTGAGGATGACTATATGAATGCGGAGCAATTAGCATTTTTTAAACAACGGCTTATCGAGTTACATGATGAGACAAGGGCGCATATTCGTGAGGCGAAAACACAAATATTGAATAAGCCAGATGTGACGGATCCGAGCGATAAAGCAACATGGGAAGAGCAATGTAGCTTATTAATTCGCATTGTTGAGCGCGAGCAAAGGTTATTACCAAAAATTCAGCAATCGTTAGAGCGTATTCGTCTAGATACCTATGGCTATTGTGAAGAGTCAGGTGAGCCAATCGGGATCCCACGGCTGTTGGCGAGACCGACCACCGAATATTGTGTTGATGTTAAAGCGGTACTTGAAATGAAAGAGCACCTACGCCAAGAATAACAGGCCGTGAAGCAGACTAAATATTGCTACGATTACTCGTCGCGTCTTATTTAGTCTGATTCTTATCGGCGGCATTTATTCACTATTTAATCTAATAAACGACCATGAACATTTCAGAGATAATACTAACTAAATTGCACAAAAATGCGCTAAACTCGCCGGCTACTTTTTTAGCATTGAGCCGACCCCTTTATGACTTTAGCCGCTTCGCCTAGTAACTTTACCGATCTTGGCCTTATTTCTCCTTTATTAGCACGACTGGCGGAGCTGGATTATGCCAGCCCAACGCCTATTCAAGCACAGGCGATTGGTAAGATATTAGCTGGGAGAGATCTGATCGCGGGGGCGAACACGGGCTCAGGTAAAACAGCGGCATTTGCATTGCCATTGTTGCAGCAATTATCAGAGCAAGGTTCTAGATGCGCTGATAAAGGCAACTTTGTGTCTGGGTTGGTGTTAGTACCTACGCGCGAGTTGGCAACACAAGTGGCTGACAGTATTAAATCGTATGCGGCACATTTGAATGGCGCAATTAAAACCACCGTGGTATTTGGTGGCGTGTCGGTTAATAAGCAAATGCAAAACTTGCGCGGTGGCAGTGATATTGTGGTGGCAACACCGGGGCGTTTGTTGGACTTAATCGCCAGTAATGCCATAAAGCTTGATCATGTGCGTACTCTGGTATTGGATGAAGCTGACCGTATGTTGGGGCTGGGGTTTGCTGAAGAGCTGTCTCAATTATTGGCGTTGATGCCAAGTACCAAGCAAACATTGTTGTTTTCGGCGACCTTTCCTGAACAAGTAACCGCTTTAACCGATAAACTATTAAACAGCCCAGTGGAAATACAAGTACAAAGCCGTGATGCCAGTACGGTGATACAGCGCGTATTTACTGTCAACGCTGGTCAAAAAACGGCATTGTTAGCGCATTTAATTGAGCAACATCAATGGCGACAGGCGCTGATTTTTGTTAATGCTAAAAACCACTGTGAGCATTTGGCGCAGAAGCTTGAAAAGCGCGGTATTAGCGCCCAAGTCTTTCACGGTGATAAAGGCCAAGCGGCACGAACACGCACCATGGACGCATTTAAATCAGGCAAAATCGATGTATTGATCGCCACCGATATTGCGGCGCGAGGCATTGATATTGCCAAACTACCGGTGGTTATTAACTTTAATTTACCGAGAAGCCCAGCCGATTATATGCACCGTATTGGTCGAAGCGGCCGTGCAGGTGAAGTGGGGTTAGCGCTCTCTTTGATTGATCATGATGACTATCATCACTTTAAAATCATTGAAAAGAAAAACAAAATTCGTCTTGAACGTGAACAAGTTGCGGGCTTTGAGGCGGATGATATTAACCCTGAACCGGCAGTAGAAAAGCCCATGGCCAAGCCTGAAGGCACGGGTAAGAAAAAACGTAAGAAGCAAACTGACCCAGATGATGAAGTATGGACAGGGTGGAAAACACGTTCTTAAGGCTTGCTCTTAAGAGCCGTAATTAAGACAAACAATGTATTATGGGGGCATCGCCCCCAGTTGACATAACGTCACCTAATCTCACCTTTTGTGACCCGTACTTGTAATCACACACGTCTTTACCAAACGCTCCGTACAGTAAACGTATATCTAAAAATTCAGCGTGTACTCTAAGCAAACTGTGTATTTAATCTAGGTATATTTCGCGTGAGGGCTTTATGGTTTATCTTCAGCCAGTTGATACCTTGGTAACAAATTAACAACAAGGTATAGTAATGCGATTGATTGGCAATAAGGTCCTAGGATGGAAAATGAACAGCAGAACGATACACTCGAACTGGCATACGCGCGTATTCAAACGGCACTAGACACGGGGGCTACGTCCCTGAGTTTATCTGGTTTACACTTTACGTATTTACCAACCACGCTGAGTGTGTTGGCGGATACGTTAACCGAGCTTGATTTAAGCTTTTGCCGGTCGTTAACAAACCTTGACGATTTGGCGGGGCTGACCCAGTTAACACAATTAGATTTACGTGGTTGTAGATTAATAGACAACCTTGATGCCATAGGGGAAATGACTCAGTTAACGCAGTTAAGTTTAAGTGGACGTGGGTCATTAACGAACATAGATGCCTTGGCGGGGCTGACTCAGTTAACTCGTTTGGATTTAAGAGGTTTAAGCTCGTTAACGAACCTAGATGCTTTGGCGGGGCTGACTCAGTTAACTCGGTTGGATTTAAGAGATTTAAGCTCGTTAACGAACCTAGATGCTTTGGCGGGGCTGACTCAGTTGACTCGGTTGTATTTAAGAAATTTAAGCTCTTTAACGAGCCTAGGTGCTTTGGCGGGGCTGACTGAGTTAACTCAGTTGCGTTTATATGGTTGCCTTTCATTGACGAAGCTAGATGCCTTGGCGGGGCTGACTCAGTTAGCGCACTTGGATTTACGTGGTTGTAGGTCATTAACGAACCTAGATGCTTTGGCGGGGCTGACTCAGTTAACTCAATTGAATTTAAGTGATTGCCAGTCATTAACGAACCTGGATGCTTTGGCGGGGCTGACTGAGTTAACTCGGTTGGTTTTAAGTGATTGCCAGTCATTAACGAACCTGGATGCTTTGGCGGGGCTGACTCAGTTAACTCAGTTGTATTTTAGTAATTTAAGTTCGTTAGCGAACCTAGATGCTTTGGCGGGGCTGACTGAGTTAACTCGGTTGGTTTTAAGAGGTTTTAGCTCGTTAACGAACCTAAATGCCTTGGCGGGGCTGATTCAGTTAACTCGGTTGTATTTAAGTGATTGTCAGTCATTAACGAACCTAAATGCTTTGGCGGGGCTGACTCAGTTAACAGAATTGGATTTAAGTGATTGCGAGTCAGTGACGAGCCTTGCAGGCATTACAGGGCTGACTCAATTAACCGAGCTTAACTTGATGAATTGTGCTCGTATTAGAGATATCGAATTAGTGGTAACATTAACAAACCTAACCTGGTTGCGACTTGACGGGGTAGCATTAGATAATATTGGATTTGTGCCTGCATTACACAAGTTAGAATATATCGATTTAGATAATAATAGTATTACAGATATTACCCCTTTATATGCGCTCCCACAGTTAAATACAGTATTATTGCAGTATAATGCATTGGTGGATGTTGCGCAGCTTCATACATTACTAGAGTGCCCCACGCTTGAAGAATTGCAGTTGTACAGTAACCCTTTTGCTAGCCACTATGGTATTAAATTAGAAGAACATGAGGATTCACGTAGTGTGCTGCGAAATTTACTGTTTCGCATAGATGACAGTCATGGCAAGCATATTGTGCTGCCCAGCAAGGTACTGCTACTTGGCAACCACGCAGCGGGTAAAAGCAGTTTGGCACATTATTTAACCCAAGGCACTTTAGCGCATAATGGTGACTCAACCCATATTTTGCAAATAAAGCCGTATAAAAAACAGGCTGATGTGAGGGCGCGCAAGGCGGCCCATAAAGCGTCTGCTTTGCCGGATGCGCTCATTTATGATTTTGGTGGTCAAGATTATTACCATGGCATATATCGGGTTTTTATGAGTCAACATGCGTTGACGTGTTTATTATGGCACCCACAGTCAGACTGCAATAAGGTTGAAAAAGACAGCGAAAAAGTGATGAGCCGCCATTTTAACCGAGACTACTGGTTGGGGTATTGGCAACATTATAATGCACTATCGAGCGAGCGTACTATTAGCACAGCACAATTAACCTCACCGATAGACGCGCCCCCTTTTAGTGCCCCGCTTACCGATGACACGAAAAAAGAAGCCAATGCGGAGCCGGCGGCCCCACTGTTACTGATACAAACTCACGCTGATGAAGAGGCAAACTTACGCCCTTGTGATAACCCCTATGTCCTTAATCAGCATATTGTCAGTTTAGACTCAACGCAAGAAAACCCCCTATTTTCAGCAAGTTTACAATATTTTCAGGCACAACTTGATTCGTTGATTAGCCAAACGCAAAAAACCGTTGCAGCGGCGCTGTGGTACGAGAAGTTTTTAAAGATGATTTTTAGCGAGCATAAAAAAAGCGTTAAACGTCATTGGCAGGCAAAACCCGTGAGGGAGTTGGTAGCCCTGTATAATCCTTCGGTGAATAATGTAGCTCAGCAGCTTACCCATTTAAAAACAGAATTAAGTCAGTTGCACGCACAAGGTATGGTGTTGTATTACCCCAGTGTTAATGCTGAGAAAGTCTGGTTGCATCCCATGTCTTTTGCTTATTATGTGCACACAAAGGTATTGAGCAAAGCCACGCTGGGGGAATATAAAGGGGTGATCCCCGCTCAAGCGCTGCGTAATATTGATCAAGATATCATTAGTGTACTTGAAAAAGAGCAAGTGATATTTAAGCATGATTATGGCGACCAAGCCGGTGAGTACATAGTCCCTAATTACTTGCCTTTGACCGACGACACTCAGCATGATTATCATTTACTCACGTTTGGTGTACAGCGTGATTTTGCGTTTGGGTTGTGGTTTAAAGCATATTTACCGCTGGGCCTGATCAACCAGTTAATTTGTCACTTTGGTAATTTACCCAACTATAAAAAGTTTTGGCGTGATCAACTGTTATTTACCTTAGGGGTGACGGAGCAAGGCGGACAAAGCCAAGCCAGCCAAGTACTTATTAAGCTTATTTTTACCGAGCAACTGCAAATTAAAGTCTTTATTAACAACAGTGATGAGTACATAAGGACGGCCCACAGTCGGTATGTTTATTATGTGATCATGAGTTTATACAACGACGGGCAGCCTTTGCAGCAGGTTGGTGAGTTTGAACAGTACTTTGCGGCTTTATCACATGGTTCAGCGGAAAAATCAGCGACTAAGTACGAAGATACTTTGGCCGCAATGAAAGATAAAAAACCAACAGAGAAAGCCTTACCTCACTCTTTTGAAAAAAATGATGACACCGTCGCGCATGCAGCTGAGCACCTAAAAGCCTTAGAGCGCATTTATGTTACACCGCCACAAGGGTTGTGGGTGTCGGTTGATGAACGCCATTATATTAACGCCTTAGATTTGTCGAAAATTAATAGAGAAACCCGTTTACCGTGTGAGCTAATAACGCCGGTTAGAGCACCATCGAATCAAAAACAGTGGTTGTCGCTGGCACCATTTAAACCTTTTACCCATAGGAGGCCAAGTGCGATGTTAAAAGTATTTGTTTCTTATTCTCATGATGATATAGCCCCGCGCCGTGAGCTACAGCAGTACCTGATCAATTTAGAGCGTGATGGCATTATTGAGCTTTGGCAAGATGGTATGATCAACACCGGCGATGACTGGCATGACACCATAGTGACGGCGCTCGATGACGCGGATGTGATCATTATGTTGGTCAGTCAGAGCTTTATTGCCTCAAGTTATGTTCATAGCGTTGAAATGCCGCTGGCCCTGAAAAATATGGCGCGCAGTCAGGCTAAAATCTTCCCGATATTATTGAGCAACTGCGATTATCAAGACTGGCAAATTATGCCTGCTGACGTGCGTACACAGCTCAAGGACAAGCAAGGTATGGGGAATAAAAAAGAGGCTGAGGGTACGCAGAAAACAGCCGCAACTCCTGTGGTAATGGGGAAATACCAATTTTTTCCGCAGGATGAAGAGGCGCAGCGTTTAAAACCGCTTAATCGTTGGCAATACCCTGAAGATGCATGGACGCAAGTCACTCAACAACTGCGCACATTATCGACCAATACAAAGTAAAACAAGGCAAGTACCATGGATAAAGACACCTATTTAACAGAGCGCGTTGATGAGCAAATAGCCTGGTTTGATAACGCGAGTATGAAAAACCAACGGGCGTTTAACCGCTGTCGAGTAATCGAAATGGTCAGTGCTGCGGCGATCCCTTTTATTACTGGGATGTGGGGAGATACCACCATAGGCAAAGTGATTGTGGGCGGCCTTGGGGTACTGATCGGCATTTGTGCTGGCTTGATCAGCTTAAAAAAATATCAGGAAAATTGGGTCAGCTACCGTGCACAATGTGAGGCACTTAAACATGAAAAATATGTATTCTTAAGCCGTTGTGATGATTGCAAAGAAGAAGAGGCGTTTTGTCAGTTTGTAAAAAAGGTTGAAGGGATCCTATCGCAAGAAAATACCCAATGGCAGGCGCGAAACCGCAATACAGGCAAAGAAAAACGATAAAATACGAGAATGGATAATTGGCTGGTGGCCTTTAACTTGGCTTAACTTAACTCAATATAGCTTGGATTTTTAATCACAGTTTAAGAAGTCACTCGTTGCTAGCCGAAGATAGGTAAGTTACTTGTGATGTGCGATTGAGCGCAGATCACAAGTAAGTGTGAGCTAGTTATTAACGATAGAACGCTTCAACCGTGCCTTTAACTGTTAATAGTAGAGGTTGGCCACGACGATCTAGCGCTTTAGGAGAAGCCACTTTGATCCAGCCCTCACTGATGCAGTACTCTTCAACATCAAAGCGCTCTTTACCATTAATTTTAATGCCAATATCGTGCTTAAACACTTCTTCATCGTGAAAACGGCTGCGTGGGTTGATTGAAAGGCGATCTGGTAGTGCTGGTTGTGATGTAGTGTCGTTCATAACATAACTTCTTGTGAGTAAAATATGCGCCATTGTAGGCAATCGTTGTTTGATGCTCAAGCGCGATGCAATAAATATAAATAACTTGATGCTAAAAATGAATGCCTAGGCTGTGTTGGAGAATTCGTTTACAGAGCATCGCTTAGAATGCGTCGTGAAAAAGGCATGATATGTTTGCTTTTACACCACCCTCTAAGCGAGTAATTACCGTGTTTAAGAAAGTTTATATTTATCATTTTTCGCTGGCGTTAACCGAAGCTAGCGACGAATTATTTAGCACTTAGCACTTAGCACTCAGCAGTAAATTAGCACCCAGAGTAAGCAAATGAATGTTTAGCGGAAAGAAGTTTTTTAGAAAAATCGCGATTTTTGCATTGTGTTACTACACTGTTTACACAACGGTAATAATAGGTCGTGCAGTGTATGAAAAGATTGAGTATTGGTACCAGAGTATATGCGATGGGTTTTTCGCAGCTTTGTTTATTACTCATTGTGAGTGGGTTGTCTTTGATACAAATGGCAAAGATTGGTAATGAGCTAATAGATATTGCTGAAGAAGATATTCCGCTTACGCGATACTTAACTCAACTTACTGAGCACCAGTTAGAGCAAGCAATTTTATTTGAACGAGCGCTCCTATACAAGTCACTAGCCGACCAAGGTGAACAGAAATTTGCGCCTAAGTTCAGTACTGTATTGAATGAGATTTCAGCACTCAGTGAAAAGATAGAAAAGGAGTTAGCATTTGCCATATCATTTGCTGCAGAAGCAATCACAAAAGCACATTCAGATTCTGCCAGACAAGAATTTACCAAAGTAACTAAACAATTACGTAGCATAGACGGGCACTATGCCAGTGTGAATTCACATATGATGAGTGTGCTAGATAGGCTGTCTTCTAACCCGCTTGTACAGGTTATGGATGACGTGGTGGCTGTGGAGCAAGAAGAAGATGACTTGAAAAATGAACTGATCGCTTTGCTGGATGACATTCAGTCTTATACCCAAGAAGCATCATTGCAAGCTGAGCATGATGAGCAAGCAGCAATTGTATGGATTGCGGTAACGTCTGCTGTGGCGGTTGGGTTTGCTTTGTTTATATCATTTGTGATTGGTCGTTCGATAACCACGCCGATAAATGAACTTATTGTCAGATTGAAAGCTGTGGCCAATGGCGACGGGGACTTAACGGTTAAGTTAGATGAGTCGGCCAGAGATGAAACCGGTATTATGGCGCGGGAGTTTAATAAATTTATTGGTAATCTACGTCATATTATTGCCAGTACTAATAACATTGTGAAGAGCCTCGGAGAGTCATCAGAATTAGCCACACAGGTTGTTGGCCAAACCCAGCAAAACGTGATTGCACAAAAAGATCAAACGGAGATGGTAGCTTCGGCTATTTATCAAATGACAACAACCACACAAGATGTGTCTAAAAGTACAGCGAACGCAGCAGAAGCGACGCAAAATGTACGAAATAAGGTGGCATCAAGCAAAGCAATTGCTTCTGAAACAAATAATATTATTGAAAACCTCGTTGTTGAAATGAATGAAGCATCGAGTGATATTACGTCGTTAGTGGAAGAAACCAACAACATAAGCACGGTACTTGAGTCGATTCAGAGCATTTCTGAGCAAACAAACTTACTGGCACTCAATGCTGCTATCGAGGCGGCTCGAGCGGGAGAAACAGGGCGAGGGTTTGCGGTTGTAGCTGATGAAGTCAGAACGCTTGCAAGCCGAACTCAAGGTTCAACAGCGGATATTCAAGACTTATTGGCTCGCTTAAAAACAGAAGCTAATAAGGTGGTTGTGAGCATGGCAAAAGGCACAGAAAGTGCCAGTGCTTGTTTAGGGAAAAGCCGAGAGACCCGCAGCACATTAGATGAAGCAGCCCAGTCTATAGACCTAATTAATGACTTAAACACACAAATTGCGACAGCCACAGAGGAGCAATCAGTGGTTGCAGTGGATATTGATAAGAGTGTGACCAACATCAATGATCTTGCCAGTGAAACCGCTGAAGGGGCGAATGAAACCTCCACTGCAAACCAAAACATAGCCCAGCGTGTCGTTGATTTACATGCGAACTTTGATCGCTTTGTGACCTAAGTGTCACACCTTCATATTGAGCCTGCGCAGCGTACAATATGAAGGCATTGAGCAGTACAGAGCCTTACTAGAGTCATCTTTAGTAAGGCTTTTTTAGTTGATGAGCATAACGTTTTGTTAAACGTAGCATTGTTAAACGTAGCATTGTTAAACGTGAGACTGATGGGGAGAATACAGGTAAGTCATATGGTGATGAGACAAGTGGGCCACCACCTTGCTCCAAAATGATGGCTCGATTTTTTGTGATGATTATTTATCACGGTTTAGCTGAGCATGACTCAGTGCAAATGTTGCGTGCGCAGTGATTAAACGACGTCCGATGATGGCGGGTATGATGGTTTGCGAAGTATATACGCCAGCACCATGACTTCGATAGCTGCCACGAGTGCGAGTACCCAGATTGCTGGTTGGCTGTAGCATAAAATAATAAAGCCCAGCAACATACCTATACCTGCGCCCCATTTGCCTTTTGGGGGCACGACTTGGTGTTGTTGCCACATTTGTAGGCTAGGCCCAAAGCGTGGGTGAGTCAGTAACCAGTTGGCAAAACGAGGTGATGAACGGGTAAAGCAGGCTAACGCAAGAATAAAAAAAATTGTGGTGGGCATAACAGGTAAAATGATTCCGATGAACCCCAAGGCAACGAAAATAATGCCAATCAAATGTAGCCAAAAACATCGGTTGAAAATGTTGTTTAGACCGCTCTTCATGCCTATGACCCTGTAATATCACTCATTTTAAGCTTATCACAGGGTTAATTAAAAGCGAGTTTTTGTATTTAACCTCAGCTCTGGATAAGTGAATGTGCCCAATAAAGCTATTTTTCTCACTCTCGGCGTTGCTTTCATTTGTAATAGCCCGCTATTACTGCATAAAAGTGCCTTGATATTGCGTAAAATATCATCATTGGATTGTAGTTAAGTTTGTTTTAAAAACATTTTCTATTCCAAAACCCTTATCCAAACCTGAGGCTATTTAGATAAACGCTTTAAACGGTTGGTCGAGAGGGGTTTTGGCTAAGTGATTCACATAGTTACTCATAACTTTTTGTGCCAAACCTAAAATGATGTCGAGCAAATGTTGTTGCGTATACCCTACGGCAAAAAATTGCTGCTGTTCTTGTTCGCTCAGTTGCCCTCTATTTCGTACTAGTTGTAATACGGTAGTACGCAAAGTTTCCAACTTTTGCGTTGGCAGTGCTGTGTGCGCTCGTAGTGCTTGTGTGAGTTCATCAGCGACGCCCATAGACTTAGCAATAGCGCTATGCGCCGGCACACAGTAATGGCAGTTATGTTCAATATTAATGGTTTGCCAGACCACGGTTTTTTCTTCGCTGTTAAAAGCGCTATTAAGAAATAAACTGTGTAATGTTTGATAGGCCTGCAAGTGAGGGGCAGACTCGGCCATAACTGCGTGTAAATTTGGCAGCATACCAAACGTATTAACGGAATCTTGTAACAAAGGTTTGCTTGGTTCAGGCGCGCTTTCTAAAGTGTGAAGGGTAAATTGAGTCATGTGGAAATACCTTTTACTGTTTAAGTTATATACCACATTAGCTGTATTTGAATGATTGTTCAAATAAGGTTTGGCTATATTGAGTGCATAAATAGACTAGCTGCTGTTGAAAGTTTTTTAATTGAGAGTCGGTCGCACAGAAACCCTTGTGCGACCGTAATATTACGCGTTAACCAATGTGTATGACTAAAAGTAGTAGCCAATATTGATGTTAAAGCGACGCTCAGTGTCGGTGCTATCACCGGCGATAGAACCACCAACGAAAGGCTGGTTTTTGGCATGAACTAAATCAAAGTAAGTAAATAACCCACCGGCAGCAACAGAGACTCCTGTTACATTCATCCAGGTATCTTCGCTCGCATCTGATTTGTCATAAATAATGCCAAAGTCGTTGTAAAATTGCAGTCCGGTTACTGCGCCCCATTTTACGGGTAAACTGTAAGCAATGTTGGCACTAGAAGTGGTGGCTTGTGCTGCAATACTGTCGTAAAACGCATATGCTCCAACAGCCATGCGATCGACGCCTTCAATATCATGATCGTATTCACCGTGCTGTAGCTGAAGGTTCCAAGGTCCAATATTGCTGTTTAAATGTAGTGCCCACGCGAGGCTGTCTCCGACACGATCATTGCCGTCATGTAACCCACCGAGCTGCCCAGAAAACCCAACCTCGGTTGTGCCTCCAGCGTGTTGGATATGATATCCATAACGTGCAGCAAAGGTGTTGTATTCACCGATAGCTTGCGTTGGGCTATCATAAATACCGTCCGAACTCTGGCGGTAGCCAACGACGTCGTATGAATAGCGATCTGCTCGGTCACCAACGTAGCCATCCACGCCACCTAGTTCATCATTTTTAAAAAAGCCGATATCTAGTTGCCAGTTGTCACTTAATTTACGCTTAAATAGAACGCCTAAGTCATGATCGTCTTCTAGGCCAATATAATAATTGGTACTAAAAAAGTAATTATGAGAATTATAAGGCCAGTTGCCAAAAGGGACTTTTGTGATCCCCGCTTGTACCTGCCAGTCTTTAGAAAAGTCATAGGCGGCATAGGCATATTTTACCGCAGTCATATAATCAAAGAAGCGTATTTCAGCATGTAATTCGACGTCTCCTACGTCACCAGCAAAGTTGACACGAAATAGATCAAAATCAAAGTCACCACCGCGATTTTTATTTCCATCGTTATAAGATGTGTGGCTGTAGTTGGTTCGAACCGCACCGCCGACTTTGATCCCCGAGGTGGATTTGGACTGAGGTTGTTTTACTTTTTTTGCATCATCTTCAATTTTTTGTATTTGCTGTTGCAGCTTAGCCAGTTGTTGTTTTAATTGAGCTAATTCGTCGACATTCGCCAACGTCGGCTGCGAGAGTAGCCCTGTCGCTAGGGCGAGCGCACTATATTTTAACATGATTATTATTCAATAAAGTTGCTAATGGGAGTGCTAATAGGGTAGACCATTTCGCACTTAGATCATAATAACATATCTGTAATATATGATTTTTAAGTAATTATCTAGTTATTTCTCGAGTTATGTGGAGGAGGCTAATAGTAAGCGCCTAAGCTAATCGGTGCTGTTATTTAGAGGTAATATAAAGCGGGTAGGTTAGTAAAAGAAGATACATTGTATGCGCTATATCAAAGGTGCCTGTGAAAAGTGGTTATAGAGTGATCATACCCTTGATAGTGAGAGTATGTTTACAGTCAGGTATATGAAGATGCTTCATATTCGCGGTTATTTATTTACTCAACACGCGTAAATTAGGTAACCTAGCTCGTGAATTTCAACACTTAAATAAGGTGAACTATGGATCTTTCAGCATCAGTGTCTATTCAGCGTACTGAGAGCGGTCTTGAGTATATACAAGTCGATAGCCCGTTGTGTCATGGTAAAGTTTTTTTACAAGGGGCGCAGCTAACGGAGTTTACGCCTAAAGGCCGAGATAACTTAATTTGGGTGTCAGCTGATGAAGATTACGTAGAAGGAAAAGCTGTACGCGGTGGGATCCCTATATGTTGGCCTTGGTTTGGTGTGCATAGCGATGCTGATTGGCCTATCCATGGAGTTGCTAGAAAGCTGGTTTGGCGTGCAGAAGAAGTGATTGAACACGACACGCATATTGAAGTGCGTTTATCACTTCCGATGACGTTGGTTGATGATACCTATTGGCCACATCAGTCAAAATTGGAAGTGACTTTTATGTTTGGGCAAAGTATTGAAGTACGCTTAACGAACACCAATTTAGGGCAACACGCCTTTACGCTCACTCAGGCTTTACATACGTATTTTCCAACACCAAATATCCATGAAACATCTGTAGAAGGACTACAAGGGTCGAAGTATATTGAATTTGGTGAAGGGCCGTTTGCACAAAATGAAGTGGTGCATTTTGCCCGAGAAACTGACATGGTCTACACCCAAGCCCCTGCAGTACAAGTGATCAATACACCAAAAGGCCGCATAGAAGTAGCCCGCGAAAACTCACAGTCATGTGTACTTTGGAATCCGTGGATAGAAAAGTCGCAGCGGTTAAGTAATTTTAAAGATGATGAGTACTTGTCGATGCTATGTTTAGAAGCGGCTAATGTGATGGATGATGCCATTACGGTACAGCCCGGAGAAAGCCATACTTTGACAACGCGCCTGCGTTGGATCTAATACCCATTTCATTTTGATTATCGTATCCTTGTAGTGAACCAATCACTGCAAGGAAACAATATGTCTGTTCTTATTATTGATGACAACCCTGAAGTACGTTTGAGTGCTGCATATTTGTTGGAAGACCATGATTATGCAGTACTTGAGGCCGACTCTCCTGATACGGCAAAACAACTGTTAGCAGTAAAGTCTATTGAGCTAATACTACTGGACATGAATTTTAGCCGAGATACCACTTCAGGTGAGGAAGGATTAGCATTTTTACGTTGGTTGAATATACATTACCCAGATAGAGCAGTGATATGTTTGACTGGCTGGTCGAGTGTGAACCTTGCTGTTGAAGCGATGCAATTGGGAGCCTGCGACTTCATAGAAAAGCCCTGGCAAAATGAAAGCTTATTGGCGTCGATTGTTGATCAGTTCAAACTGATGTCAAAACAAAAAGTAACAGCCTCTAAGTCGTTAATTGAACCCAAAGCTGATGCGCCATACCAATGGCAAAGCCAATGTATGAAAGCGTTAGAGCAGCAGTTACAAAAAGTTGCATCAACCAATGCGACCATCTTGCTAGCGGGCCCAAGTGGGGTTGGAAAAAGCCATATAGCACAGTCGGTACATCAATTGTCAGCACGTCAAACAGGGCCTTGGGTGAGCGTAAATATGGGCTCATTAAGTAGCAGCCTGTTTGAAAGTGAAATGTTTGGCCATGTTAAGGGGGCTTTTACTGATGCCAAGTCAGCGAGGGAGGGCCGTTTTGCAATGGCGCGACAAGGGACGCTGTTTTTAGATGAGATTGGTACGCTCGAAATACCATTACAAGCCAAGTTATTGAGAGTGCTTGAATCTGGAGAGTATGAACGGGTGGGCAGTAGTGCCACAGAAAAAACGGATATTCGACTTATTTGTGCCAGCAATATTAATTTTGACCGAGCAATTGAGGATGGGGAGTTTCGTACTGATTTATTTTACCGAATTAATACGTTCAGTTTCGCGGTGCCTCGTTTTTATGAGCGACGAGATGATATTCTGCCATTTGCACAGTATATGTTAGCTGTCCATGCGCAGCGCTACGGGCTGCCCACTAAATCATTGGCTGAGTGTGCGAAAACCAAATTACGGCAGTACACTTGGCCAGGTAATGTGCGTGAAGTGAGTCATGTTATGGAACGCGCTTTGTTATTAAGTGAACAACCCGAAATTAAAGCCACAGATTGCCAACTGCGGTTAGTTAACCCTCAGCGAGAGCACAGTGAAAACGAAGTGAAGACATTAGCAGACATTGAAAAGAATCATATCGTGTTTATTCTAAATCAGTGCGATGGGCATATTGGTGATGCAGCACAACGGTTAGGGCTTACTAAGTCGTCACTATATCGGCGTATTGAAAAGTATGGCCTTAAAGATCATGGCTAATTTTGAGCAACGACAAGCCCGTTATATTGGGTTACTTAGCCTTGGGATAATCATTTTATTGATGATCAGTTTATGGCAACTTGGTTTATCGCCAGTTTGGCTGGTGGTGAGTTGTTTATTATTTTCTATCGTATTGTTGCTTGGGTACCGACGTCAAAAAATACAGCTGATGCAGGTATTGGCACGAGCCAACTGGCAATTAGAAGCGATTTTCGCGGAAGACTTTAATCAGCAAATCAAAGCTCAGTATAAAAGCGGCGAAGTGGCGCTTTTTGAACAGCAGTTAATAGCACTAAGTGAGCATTTACACCGCCATAAAAGCCGCTATAACAGCCAGGTTTTTATTATCTATCAGCTGATAGACAAACTTGATATACCCGTGATGGTGTTTGATCAGGCTCACTCATTAAGTTATTCAAACACTGCATTTGAACATTTATACAGACAACCTTGGCAAACGATGAAAGGTGCGTCGCGAGACACATTACAATTAACTTGTAAAAATCATATTTGGCAATTTACTGATAATAATTTAGCGCGTCATTGGCAGTTACATAGTAGTGAGTTTAAAGAGGGTGAAGAACAATATGTGCTATTGATTGCGTCTAATATACGGCAACGGCTGCGAGAGAATGAATTGCAGGCATGGCAGCAGTTGATCAGAGTGATAAGCCATGAAATTAATAACTCTCTGACACCTGTTAGCTCATTGGCCCAAAGTTTAAATGGTAAAATGACCGAGCATAGAGATACCCAAGCTCTAGACGTTATAAAGCAACGTTGCGAGCATTTACAGTCGTTTGTCGGGCGTTATGCAAAGGCAAGCGAACACTTGGAAATTTCGCCCAGTGTTACACTACTACAACCCGTTTTTGACCATGTTGTGCAACTTTTCCCCGCGCAACGTTTCAAGCTAGACTGTCGGGCACCTCGGTGTATGGCAGATCAGCAATTATTACAGCAAGTTATGATTAATGTGTGTAAAAATGCCATTGAATCTCAACAGCAACCACAGACTGGCATTGTATTATCAAGCGCTTACTCTCAAGAAAAAGTGCTTATTTCAATCCGTGACTATGGGGCTGGATTTGCGAACTTAGATAATGTTTTTACGCCATTTTATACGACAAAACAGACGGGGCAAGGTATTGGCTTAACACTCAGTCGCAATATTATTGAACAACATAACGGTGAACTCTTATTAGAAAATACCGCACAAGGTGCGCGAGTAACGATTATATTACCCATACCAGTTGATAGTAATTCTCATTAACATATAATAAAGTTGAAAAGGAGGTTAATATGTTAGTGATACTGTGTTTGTTAGCGTTATTATTAGTGGTAGCTGTTCTTATCAATGTGAAGGCAAGTAACACATTCAGCCGTTGGTTGCATCGCGCGGGTGTATGGTGTGCCGCATCATTATTGGCATCCGCCATGTACTATGCCGGCCTGAGTGCCTTACTTGCTATGTGTGTGTTAATTATATCGGCAGGTATATTGAGTTTATTTGTGTCGTTAGCGAACCCTGTTGCTAACCCAAGTTAATACCGAATCGGTATTAATGTTTAAGATACACCACGACAAGTAAGCAAAGTTTGCAATACTAAACATAAGATGCTTTTTGCGGATGAGTTATGTTGCGATTGCTAGCGGGGCTATATATGTGTTGTTGCTCATGGGTGTGTTGGGGAGCACTGCATTGGGAAACAATACAGACTGAACACTTCAATGTGCATTACACCAAAGGGCATCAAGCGTGGGCGCAGGCCGCAGCGCAAGAGTTAGAAACTGTTCGCGATATTGTGTTAGTACAGCAAAATCGCAGTTTACCCAGCGTTGCAGATGTGGTGGTATTTGACCCATATCATGGTGCCAATGGGTTTGCCCTACCCAGCACAGACAATCCGCTGATGGCGCTTTTTACCACTCCTCCTCAATCGGATACGGTTATTTCCAATCACCACAGCTGGCTACAGTTATTGATACTGCATGAATATGTTCATTTGGTGCACCTATCTCAGCCAACACGTCATCGATTTAGACAAGTAATACGAGATATATCTGATATCTATGATTTAACCTCTGCGATGGTGCCGCGCTGGGTTGCTGAGGGGTACGCCACCCTATTAGAATCGAAAATAACAGGCCGGGGTCGGCTCTTTGATAATTACAGTGAAGCTATTATCAGGGAGTTTGCTCGTCAAGGTGCGCTGCCAACGTATGCGCAGTTGAACGGAGGAGATAACCGCTACCTATCTGATTCAATGGCATATTTACTCGGTGCGCGATTTTTAGCATGGCTAGAATCAAGGTACTCTGAGCATAGGCTTGATGCGGTGTGGACCCGAATGCAAGCTGTGAAAAAGCGGGATTTTGAAGATGCTTTTCAAGGTATATTTAACCATTCTGCGGCTGTTTTATATCGACGCTTTACGGCGGCATACACTTATCACACTATGCAAGTGACTGCTGAACAACCACCATTAAATGACGCACTGTGGACGACGACGAAATTTAGTGTACATAGCCCAGCATTGTCGCCAGATAAAGGGTTATTAGCGGTGGTTGAACGCGATGCCCAAGGGCGATCTTATTTGAATGTGTATTCGACGAGCGATAATGCTGAAGCAAAAAAAAAGTTTATCGCACAACAAAAAAAGCTGCTTGAAATAGACCCACATGATATTGCTGATACGACTCCTGAAGTTTACCCGAAAAAACTGCTTTTTAGTCTTCCTGCACGTGGTCAAAGAGGGTGTCGTTACCCGCATTGGCAGGGAAGTGATACGCTTTTATTTGTTTCTTCGGTGAGGGATAAATCACATGCGACGGTCGTTTCTGGAGAGTTATTTAGTTGGTCCCTATCAACCGGTAAAGTCACTCAGCTAACTGAAAATGCCCGAATTAGACGCTTTACCTTAAACCAAAGAGCCCAGACAATGTATGCTGAGCAGGTGCATTTTGGTTACTCTCAGTTAGTTGAGATTACCCTCGCAACGAATCATGTTAAGGCCATTACACACAGAGAGTTAGGGACAGTTTATGACCATCCGGTATTAAATCACTCTGGTAACAAACTTGCTTATTTAAGGGTTAAAGCAAACGGCAATTGGCAGTTGGTTGTGCGTGATCTAGTCGATAGCTCAGAGACGTTGGTTCCTATGCCAAAAGGGTATCAGTATTTAGCGCACCCTCAGTGGGATATGGCTGGTCGCTCCATCAGCTTTGTTGCAGGGCGGGCAGGGTTACTTGATATCTACCGTTACGACTTTGAGTTACAAACACGATATAAATTGACCGATGGGCAACATGTATTTACATACCCACTGCCCTTAAGCAAGGATCGTCTACTGTTTTTAGCGAAGACGGCACAAGGCACACAGTTACGGGTACTGAGTGTTGGCAATGAGCAGCTAGTTAATACCATCAGCCGCTCGAGCTCTATGCCGCTAGCCTCACCCAGAGATGTATTATTACCCAAAGTTGAACGTCATAATACACCATTGCCGAGCCAGCCTTATGATATATGGCGACAGTCAACATCACTGGCTGTCGGGGGGCAATATCACAGTAATGGGAGTTCATTGTTACATGTGGGTATCACCGGGTCTGATTTATTAGATTTACTGAGTTGGCAGGTTGGTGTGACGCAAGATCTAGCGGGTGATGCATTATCGGGTCGATTTGCTGATTTACGTTATGTTGGCCAATATGCCAATTGGCACGCTAAAGTATTTGATACACGTTTTTCTGCACCGATCCGCTCCCAGCATTATGATAAAAGCAGTCACAGACGGCGTGGCATTTTTTTGCAAGCTGGCACGGGTTATCAGGCTGAACATTGGCGATTAGATACCCATTTAGCTGGCCAATTGGGCGATGAGCTTACTGACGTAGAGCGAGATGAACTGCGTTGGTCACGGTTTGGTGTATCTCATCAATGGCACGAAGACCGACAGAGCGTGGCAGTTGGCAGCCACGTGTCATGGCATTGGTTACAGGGTAAGAGCGGCGAGCAATCATGGCAAGGCTATGACCTCTCAGCACGGCTATTTGGCCGTGTAGACACATTTCCTTGGTATATTTCAGGTAAATATCAGCACAGACACAATGTGTTTATGGTGTTAGGGGGATTGGAGTCACCTATCGCAGACAATAATAGCCATGTGAATACACTTTTTATCCCTGAGCTAAGTATGGCAAGCCTGAGCGGTTTACAGTACCAACAGTTTGGTGGGGGTGTTACTTGGCGCGCGAATAGACCGTGGCTTTATTATCATCAACATCATTTAGACAGACAACTTATTGGCCACAGTTATGGATTACGCTTATCAAGGAAGATAGAAAAAGGCAGTTGGCTTGGTAAGTTTGCCCCTGCAGGCGTGAGTAATTTGCGCATTGATATGGGATTAAGCCGACTATCCGGCGCATCGATAAGTGATGAAAATAGCGTGTGGTTAGGTATTTGGTATGACTTGAGGTAACCACAATAAAAGGGCAGCCTGCGATTGAGGCTGCCCTACGTCTTCATTTAACTTGGAGGTAGAAATAGGTTAATTAGTTAGTATAGTCAGCTTTTAAAGACACGCCACTAAATGCTCTATAAGCTCTTAACATGACATGATATCGACCAGCACCTTGGTTAACTGTACATGTTTCACTGTTGCCATTTCTATACGGGCGACATGCGTAACTTGATGTCGTTGGTTTTTGATCTTTTCTCACATACAGATCAGCATCACCGGTTCCGCCAGAGATCACAAAGTTGATGTTAGTGGCACCAGCCGGGACGTCTATATAGTAGAAGGCTTCAGAGCGATAACTGCCTTGAAGGCTTGTTTTGGCAACCCCTTTTTGCAGCTGAGCTGGGTCTGTACCATCATTAACAGATACCGATTTGCTGGTGGTTGCTTGCTTGCCTTCTGAGTCCGTCACAGTTAAAGAGACGGTATAGTCGCCGACCGTTTGATAGCTATGTGTCGAGTTAGCACCAAAGCCACTGCTACTATTGTCACCAAATTGCCATTCATATTGGCTAATTGAACCATTCGGTGTGCTCGATGCAGTGCCATCAAACGTGCAATTGAGCGCAGAGCAGTTAAAGGAGAAACTTGCCGTTGGCAGCATATCACCTGGTCCGTTATCACCAACAGGCACTTGGTTGTTAAAGTGGCTGGCTACTTGTGGCCAAATTCGACTGATTTTAGCACCTTTATTGGTACATCCACCTAAATGATGTAATGCGATTACATTGTTGGTCGCGGCTGCTAAGACCGGAGAACCAGATGAACCACCAATGGTGTCACAGTAATATCCTAAGTCAGTACCTGTGCCACGGCCGTTGGCATTTGGTTCATTGACTTGGCATAGACTATTGCTATCTTGATCTGATTCGATTGACAGTTCTTTTGGGTTTCCAGAACCATGTTGTGGAATATAAATACGCTCGCCTTGTGTCGCATCGCGAGTGTCTAATCCGAAGTAACCAAATGGTGCTGCTTTGGCGAAATCGTTAATTGAAAATAATGTGTAATCTAATGTGTAGTCGGTTTTGAAAAAGTCTTTACCGGTCACTTTAACGACGGTTTCTTTGGTTGAACCGTTACAGCTGGTGTTTTGATAGTTAAACCAGACTTCAGTTGAGGCAAGTTCCGCAGCCGACTCAACACAGTGATTATTGGTAAACATGTTATTATCGGCACCTACACGCCACCCTGTACAGAGACTACGACCACCAATAACAAGGCGCGCAACGGGGCGGCTACGCTCAAATTCTACAGGGTGAGAATTTGCCCAACATTGCACATCTTTACGCTCATTGACGCCGCATGTTGACTGAGTGCCTATATCAGGCCCGCCTAATATACTGATCTCATTCTCTGTTCCATAGAAATAATGATCTATGGTCGGCGCTTGCTTACTCGAACCTGCAGTATATTCAACGACCACAGTATCACTAGAAATAGACATGGCAGAGAATGAACTGACGCCATTATCTCCCGCTTCGGTGTCTAATGTGGCTTTATTCATATCGGCAAGGGTGTATTCATAGCGTTCGCTATTATCGAGATTTCTTACAATGAGTTTACCACCGCCTTTAAGATCGAGATCTTTGAAGTGCAGTTTGATGTAACTTGCATCAGGATGAGAGATGGTTTGCTTAAACGATCCCGCTTTTGTGGTAAGCACAATATTGGTTTCTGCTTTCGCACCAATAATGGCTTCGCTTGTGTTGTTAGTATATTTCAGCATTTGCGCTTCTGTGAGCGGCGCTTGTGCCATCGCGGTGAGTGATACAGAGCCAATTAGCGGCAGTAAATAACGCACTTTCATTTTAATTTCCTTTACATGTAGTTGTCGTTTGTCGAAAATTCGAACACAACCAACATAGTTATTAAAATGTTAACTGTAAAGTTTTTTTGTTTACTTTGTAGTTACTTTTTGTGTGTTATTTGCTCTAACGTAGACAGTTTTGCTTGGTAGATGCCTAATTTTTTTTGGTCTTCTGCTTTACTAAGTGCTTCAGATAAATATGCTTTTGATTGTACTAAGTCGTTCTTAAGGTAATAAAGTTTAGCCAATTCAAAATAAGGCTCTGGTAAATAAGAGTATTCGATAGCAAGCTCGCTGAGCAGCTTTTCTGCTGTGTTGTAATGCTGTTTTTGAATCGCATTTTGGGCAATTGAAATAATATCAAATGGGGTTTTAGCGATTAGGTTATTCATATTTTCTAGCTTATTTACCAACGTATAATTGCTGTTATCTTGCGCCAAAGCAGCGTAGCTAGTCAGTAAATTAGTACTGACTAAATTATGTGTTAAAGCAAATTCAAAGAGTTGTTTTGCTGTCTCTGAGTCGCCTGCTCTACGGTGTAAGATAGCAGCGATATTAATGAGTTCAGGATCATTTTTAACATGTTTAAACGATTGAATTATATGTGAATAGCTCTCATTAAAACGTTTATTTAAGAGTGCGTCAGCAGCATGGTTAGCGTAAAATTTTGCGACAAGATCATCAACTGTTGCGGTATCTACGAAGTAAATATCTTGCGCTGGAAAATAGTCAATCACCGTGCCTGGGCGGATGGCGCTTATGAAGCCTTTTTCTCCTTCAGTGGGAGCCAGCAGTTTGGTGTTGAAATGGTTCGAAATAAGTAAAGTTTGCCCTGACATTTTATAAACGGGGATAGAAGCGACTTCTCTAAAGCTGGTTTCTATGCCAATTAAGTTGGCGTAAGCCTGCGTTAGTATAGCAAGACTAATACAGTTACCTTGATCTTGGTTGAGTGTTTGTGTTGCCGATAAGGTTGCGCCATCGTATGAAAAACTAGCGAGTTTATTTTTTAGATAAGCGGGTATGACGCGATCTTGTCGTATACCTTGTTCAAGGGCTTTTTGCTGATAAGCGAAAAAACGATTTTGCTCAGCCAGAGGTAGCGAAAAAATGTCAGTTACTTCTGGCGTGGGCTGACGATTAAATAAAGAGTGATTGAATAGCGCAACAGCATCTACAGGAGTTGTGGGTATTTTATTTGTCGTCGTACAGCCAGAAAGAAAAGCTAACCCCATGATAAATAGTATCTGTTTCATCTTATTATTCTCATCACCAATGTGTTCATCAATTTATCGCGTTCGATAGAGTTCGGCAAGTGTAATGGTTTCTTTGCGTCTCATTAATTGTTTTTTATTGCATTTATTGCAATCTTTGGCTGTGTGATTAAAATGCAGATCTTCAATTTATATCCACAACGTATTGTTTTACAAGTTTTGTTTTTAAATTACGTCATATTTACCTATTTACATAAAAGTAACTGGAGTGTGTTGCATTGGCCATATATTTGCCTATTCTTTCATCGTTGATATTAATGTTTAGCTTTTTGCCGTTGGTCAAAAAAATCCGTAAAAACCGCAGTGTGTCGGGGTTATCATTATTGATGATGAGTTTTGGGGTGGCACAGAGCAGCTACTTTATAGCGTATAACGTATTTTTCGATAGGTTATTTATGATGTTACCATTTGTGGTGACCGGTATGTTAAGTTCACTCATATTGTATTATTTTGTCCGTTATAATGCTTGCTCACAGCAGCGCCGACAGTTAGCCATGATGTTAGGTTTTTCTGTATTGCCATTTTTATTATTATTGAGCCCATTAGTTGCGGCTGCTGAGTTGTTTACCTGGCTCACTTTTGTTGGTTTGATCATGAGTTCACTTCGTGTCATGCCTCAGACTTACAAAACGATTAAAAGCAAAGATGTTGCAAACCTGAGTGCAGGTTACTTTAGCTTGCAGTTTTTAGCTGGGGTGGTGGGTTTATCAGCCGAACTGAATATGGCACAAGTCAGTGTGGCACATCTTATGACGTTTGTGATGATATTATTGACGAATGCGGCACAGATGGGCTGTATTTCTTATTATCGTCGCCGCCCTTCTGTGGCTTAAAGTCTGCCTTTAGATCTCACGGCTCAGGGGTATGCTAATTTTGATGCATGCACCCGCCTCTATATTATATAAGGTTATTTTCCCGCCATGTAACTGGACTATATCTATCTTGATGCTCTATCTTAATGCTCTATCTTAATGCTCTATCTTAATGCTCTATCTTAATGCTCTATCTTAATGTTCCATCTTAATGTTCTACCTTGATGATGGGTTGATATCGATATTCATTTACGGTGCTCACTGCAGGTAATACAGTGATATATGAAACTTTGCAGATAATATTTAATGTAAATAAAAACAAATACTTAAGATACTTTAATTTGATTTTTTGATAAATGTGTTCGATATCAAACACTAGGCTGTTCGATTTTAAAAAAGTTTCAATACGGCATTGATAAGTGACTTTTCGTTAAGTTTCAAAACCGGAATAGCAGTCCGATTTTGAGAGAGTAGAGTATGCTTTTATAAAAAATAAAACTTAATTATATGAAATGTATTAAGTTTTATTTTGGCATGCTTTTGGCTTTGTATTTATCAAGTGTGTAAATAAAGAGAAGTAGATAGTGTGGATATTGCGAAGCCAAGGGCATCTAAAGCATATCAACATGGCATAGTGCTACTGTGCCTTATCATAGTGGGCCTTGGTATAGGCTGGGTTGGGCTCAAATCTAATGCAGTTACTGTTGTGAAACGTGTCGATATTATGACTGATACTGTGAAACAAGGACCGGTATCTATCAAGGTCAGTAGTTTTGGTAAATTACACAGTGCTGAGCGCTATATTATTACCAGTGAGAGTGATGCAATAGTCGAAGCGGTACTTCATCAAGCGGGTAGTATTTTACAAAAAGGTCAGGTCATTGCACGTTTGTCTAACCCCGATTTGCAGTTGCAAATAAAGCAGCATGAGCAGTTATTACAGCAAGCAATGATAATGCGTGCGCAGCTGCAGCTTACCCATCAGCGGGAGCTGCTTTTAGAGCAAACTGAAATTGATACCCTTATCGGGGATTTAAAAACGGCTGAACTTGAATTCACGGCACAACAAGCCTTATTGCGTAAAGGTATTGTTTCGATGTTGACGTTTTTACAAGTGAAATCCAAAAAAGAGAATCTCACACGTCAATTAAGCAGTATAAAAAAGCGCTTTTTACAATTGGAAAAATTACAAGCCAGCATGCTGCAACTTGCGAAGCAACGCATAGATATGCAGTCTTGGGAGTTGACGCGGTTGCGTACTCGGGAGGCAAGTTTAACCGTAAAAGCCCCTCAGCTTGGCGTGTTACAGCGTATGCCTTTAACTGTGGGGCAAAGAGTGCAAAAAGGGGCTGAGTTAGCATTGCTGGGTAGCCCGAAAAACTTAACTGCACGGTTGAAAGTGCCGCAAAGTGTCATAGCCAAAGTGGCTATTGGCCAAAGATGTGAAGTACGGATCCGCGAGCACAGTGTGGCCGGTGTTGTGCAGAGAATAAGCTCTCAAGTAGAAAATAACAGCGTTGAGGTTGAAGTGAGTCTTCTGGGAGATCTGCCTTTGAGTGCGAGGCCTTTGTTGAATATTGATGCTGAGATTATTGTGGCACAGTTGGAGGATGCATTGTATATGTTACGCCCAGCTCACTACAGCGCAGTTAAGCCGATTGTTTTATATAAAATATTAGCCGGAGGTCAGACAAAAGCGACTACGGTCAGTTTTGACAATAGTTCAGGAAAACTTGCCGTGGTCGCTGACGGAGCAAGCGTTGGTGAACAGTTCATTATTTCAGACTTAACAACGCTGGCGCAGCAAGGTGCGCAGGTGGAATTGTATTAATCATATTTTTGGGAGCACATGATGGATGTTGTAATTTCAATGCACGCTGTGAATAAGGTATTTGAAACAGAACTATTGCAAACGCATGCTTTAAGGAATATTCAGTTAGTTATCAGAGAGGGGGAATTTGTTTCTATATCTGGGCCTTCAGGCTGTGGTAAGTCTACATTATTATCGATCATGGGGTTATTAGAGTCGCCCAGTAGCGGTGAGTACTACATCAATGGAACTGATGTGTCAAAACTGACATCAGATGATGCTGCTGAAATACGAAATCAAGAGATTGGGTTTATATTTCAGTCCTTTAATTTGGCAAATGAGTTGTCGGTATTGGAGAATGTCTCACTGCCTTTACGTTATAGCAGTGCCAAGCCGGACAAAGCGAGTATAAAGCAGCGAGCGTTAGCCTGCCTTGAACAAGTAGGCTTATCGCATAGAGCTGGCCATAAACCGAATCAGTTATCAGGCGGTCAACAGCAACGTGTTGCCATTGCCAGAGCGCTTATTGCTGAACCTGCAATTTTACTCATCGATGAGCCGACTGGTAATTTGGATTCAAAAAGTGGTGACTCAGTGATGAGTTTGATTGGTGAGCTTCACAGGCAAGGCCGCACGATCTGTATGGTGACACATGACCCAAGATATGCAGATATGGCCCCTAAAAAAATTAAACTACTCGATGGTGAAATACTGGGTGATATAAGCACAGTGCCAGCGCATGTTGCTTTGAAGGCATGATGATGATCACACATGCACTTTCACAGATTTTAACGACCCCGCGTTACACGTTCAGTGTGATGATGAGTATGGTGATAGCATTAACGACGTTATTTATTGCTGTGACACTCACCTATTCTCTTTTGTTTAGCCCGTTACCTTACCCGAATTCGGATCGCCTCGTTAAAGTCGAATTTGCTCAGTATGATGCGAATAGTAAGTTTAATGTTGAGGCATTTAATTATCCGAGCCTCATGGCTTTGTACCAGCAAAGGCGTCACTTAGAAGAGATTGCATTAGTGCACTATGCAGAACAACTTTTATTGTCCCATGTGGATAGCCCCAAAGTGAATACGGCATTTGTAACACACGAATGGTTTTCAATGTTTGATATACCCATGCATTTGGGGCGAGGCTTTACACATCAAAGTGATAATACCCTCTCTGTTGCGGTACTGAGCTTTGAGCATTGGCAAAAGTACTTTGAGCAAGACTCTCAAATTGTCGGTAAAACGATTTCTTTTGGAAAGGCGCGTTTTCAAGTTATCGGCGTGACGGCGGCACATTTTATCGAGGCGAATTTAGCACAGTTTAATCAAAAAACCGGAGTATGGTTAGCGTGGGATCATAATTTAACCACACAAGAAGCTAGAAGCTTTTGGTGGAACCGATATTCAAATAATTTAATGGTCGCCCGGTTGCCTGAGTCTGAAACGATTGAGGCTATGAGTCTGAATTTATCACAAGAAATGAATAGTTTGTGGCAAACGAACGTGCAGGGTGAAACCTATTTTGATGGTTGGCACATAAAAATATGGTTAAGCCCTTTGAAAGCAGTCTTATTGGGGTCGAGCCGCTCGCTCGTTTTAGGTGTATTGGCTGGCGCGATAGGGTTATTACTCATGGTTTTGTTTAATGTCTGTAACTTGTACATCGCCATGTTAGCAACGCGAAGACATCAGCTGGTGCTTCGTGTCGCGTTGGGTGCAAAAAAGAAACAGTTGTATGCGCAGCTGTGGTTTGAAGGATTACTTATCATGTGTACGGCCACGACACTGGCTATGATAATCGCCCACTTAAGCTTGCTTTATGGTGCACCTTGGTTAGCGACTTTATTCCCTCATGTAAGTTTGCTGACACTATCTTGGCCTGTTGTGGCAATAATACTCGCCAGTGTGTTACTGCTAAACAGTGTATTGGTTTCAGTTGGTCTGTCGCGACTGCCGTATCAAGGTTTAGCGCAAGCTATGGCGGGTGCGACAAAAGGGGGGGGTGTGCAAGTCAGTGCGAAGCAAATTAATATATCCGTAGTCAGTCAGCTCGCCATTGCCATGATGATTGTTAGCTGTTTATTAGCTGTTGCATGGCAGCAATGGCAGAAAATTGAACAGGCACACGCGCTGCCATTACAAGATAAATTTATTGTGCAACTTTCGGATACTACTGGGGGTGGGGAGGTGGTGCAACAAGCAGCCTATAAACACGCCGCCGATGTACTTGAAGCGCTCCCTATGGTTGAACAAGTTAGTCGTAGTAATTCCCCATTAGGGGAGCGGCTTATTAGCTGGGATCTGACTTTGGTTGATACGCTAAAAAAGGTGACGCCATTAGGAAAAGTGGTAGATCACCGCTATGCATCGTTCTTTTCACAGACGTTATTGGCTGGTCGGTTTTTTGACGTCACAGATGTACAAAATAATGCCAATGTTTTAATGATCAGTGAGTCATTAGCTAAGCAACTGGGTGGTATTGAACAAGCATTATCAACTCGACTGAGTTTTAATATTAATGACCCAGATGCGGCGATGCAGATAATTGGGGTAGTGGCTGATCAAGCGAGTGTGAGTGACTCAAGAACCCCGAGTTTTGTGTATCGAGCTACACAGGGCAGGCATTATTTGTTGGTGCATTTAGTACCAGGCTATTCACTATCAAAAGCGAACATGGAGCAGCTATTTGAACAACACCAGCCAGGTATGAAAGTATTCAGGGTTCAGAGCCTTGAAAGCCAGAGAACAGCGCTATTACTCGCTAATAAGCTACTGCTATGGGTAAGTATCTGCATCACAATTGCGACGCTCGTTTTGGCTGCAGTAGGGTTATTTGGTGTAATGAGTATCCGTCAATCAGCTCAGCAGCAAACCATCGCCATGAAGCGAGCAATAGGAGTAAAAAATTCACAATTGATAACGGAAATGCTGTTTCAATTTGGTCGGATTGCAGTCATCGCGACGCTTATTGCATTGTTGGGCGGTATGTTTTTAGTCAATCGTTTTACGATTGCAATGGATGTATGGTTTGTGAGCTTTTGTATTGCCGTTAGTCTGGTGTTGATCAATGCGGTTTTTTGGGCGTACCAACCACTACAGCAACAACTGGGGCAGGCCATTGGGCGTCAGCTGCGTACAGAGAATTGAGAGAATCAATTACAGATAACTTAATACTTACTATTCGGCTTTTTGAAGGACTCGCCGTGCGATAGAGTCCTTTTTTGTCAGTTTTTTTATTTAGCAACAGAATCTTACAAATGTCACGTTTATTGCTTTGTGAATCTTGCTAGTATTACATGAGGAAATAATTTTGGGGTGATATAGAACATGCAAACAAAAATATTAAAAGTGATCTTACCAATCGTGATGTTAGCAGCCGGAGCGTTGGGGTCACTGGCCATTAATGCGCTCGCCACTGAACCAGATGAGAAAGAACTGGTTGATACCCGCCCAGTGGTTGAAGTAGAAACTGCTTTTGCCCTCGATCATCAAGTCGTTATTAATAGCTATGGCGAGGTTAAACCCTTTGAGTCAACACAGCTGTCAGTTCAAGTTTCAGGGGAGGTAACAGCATGGCACCCTAATTTTGTCAGTGGGGGCATTGTTGCTCGTGGTGACATACTGATGGAAATTGAAAAGGACAATTATCAGGCAGCAGTATTACAGGCTGAAGCTGACTTATCACGCGCTCAAGCAACATTAATTGAAGAGCAAGCGCAGGCTGAAGTTGCTGCCGATGAAGCAAAACGTTTCCCTAATCGAAAACATACCGACTTATTTCTACGTAAACCGCAAGTATTAAGTGCGCAAGCTGGCGTGAAGTCAGCACGTGCGGCACTCAAAAGAGCACAAAGAGATTTAGCTAATTGTGAAGTGAGAGCCCCATATGATGCTTTGGTTATTTCTCGCGATGTGGGGTTAGGCCAATTTGTTAGCACAGGATCGCCGGTCGCCACGCTTAATGGTGTTGAGTATGCTGAGGTCGTAATCCCAATCGCAGGCTTTGATAGTGCTTTTTTACCCGAACGGATCACTGGTCTGACAGCCACAATAAAACAAACGGGGCTAAATGGCTTTACACGACAAGCGGTTGTGCACCGAGACCTTGGCGTTGTTGATAGTGATACACGTATGGTGAACTTAGTCGTGCGTATTCAAGACCCATATGGGTTAAAAACCCGTCAACCGCAAGTGAAATTTGGTTCATACGTACAAGTCACTTTTGGGGGTAAAACATTAAATAAAATCTATCGTTTGCCACAAGATTTAGTAAATGACCAAACGATTTGGTTGCTCAATGCTGACAATCAATTAGAGCCACGCAAAGTGACCGTTATTCGTGAAGAAGGGACCTATTTTTATGTGAGTGCAGGTCTGAATGACAATGAAAAAATTGTCACCACGGTGCCTGAGTATCCACAAAAGGGTATGACAGTGAAAGTAGCAGGTGAAGATTCATCTCAGTCAGCTGCAACTGAAAAATTATAAGGGTAGGTATATATCGTGAGCACTCATGAACAGCAAAAGCAAACGGGCCTAATTGCTTTTTTTGCTAATAACCCGGTCGCGGCAAACCTGCTAATGTGGTTTATCATCATCATTGGTATTTTTACTTATTCTACCATTCAGAGGCAGATGTTCCCGAATGTAGAAATTAACTATATTACTGTATCTGCAAACTATCCGGGGGCATCGCCACAAGAGATAGAAGAAAGTATTTTAATTAAGATTGAAGAGTCGCTACAAGATGTTACAGATGTGGAAGAAGCAGTCTACCGTGCTTCTCATGGTAGTGGTAGCGCACAGCTGAAAATAGACCCTGATGTTGAGCTGACAGATGTGTTAGATAAGGTGAAGCTGAGAGTCGATAGCATTGCTACTTTTCCTGCCGCAATGGAGCCTTTGACGGTAAGCCAGGTTGAGTTTCGACAGGATGTGGTTGGCATGACAGTATCTGCTGACTTGCCATTGACTCAGCTAAAACCAATTGCGAAAGAAATAGAAGATGAGCTATTACATTTAGGGAATGTGTCTCTCGTTTCTGTTGACGTCCCATTGGATGAAATCGCGATAGAAATAAAGCCAGATGTGTTGCGTCAATATAACTTAACCATTGCAGATATAACGAACTCTATACGTAATTATTCGGCCAATATCTCAGCCGGTGAGCTCAGAACGGAAGCGGGTATTATTTCAGTCCGCGTTGAAAACCAGTCATACAGTGGTGATGAATTTCGTCAGCTGCCTGTGAAAGTAGGCGCCAATGGTGCACAGGTCTTACTTAAAGATGTTGCAATCATAAAAGACGAATTTACTGAAGGTGAGCGATATTTTAAATTAAATGGCCAAAATGCGGTTTTTATTCAGGTCAAAGCCACGACAGAGCAAAATATGGTGCCGGTGGCAAACTCTGTTAATGCATATATTAAGCAAAAGAATGAGCAGTTGCCAGCTGGTGTGACGATTGAGTCTTTAGTGGATATGACATACTACTTGAATGGTCGCTTGAGTATGATGAAATCGAACTTATTGCAGGGGATGTTTCTGGTTGCATTGATGCTGTTTGTATTCTTGCGCTTTAAGTTAGCAATGTGGGTCACAATCGGGATCCCGGTCTGCTTCTTGGGGGCGATCATGCTAATGCCTGTGTTGGGGATCACGATTAATGTCACCTCATTATTTGCCTTTATTATGGTACTCGGAATTGTGGTCGATGATGCAATCGTCATAGGTGAAAGTGCTTATACCGAAGTCGAAAACAAAGGTCCCGGTGTTGAAAATGTGATCCGAGGAGCTAAACGTGTTGCCACGCCAGCGACGTTTGGTGTCTTAACAACCATGGCTGTATTTGCGCCGTTGATGTTTTCAACAGGGCCTGAAAGTTCAAACTTTATATCTATTGCTGGGGTTGTACTGCTGTGTTTATTTTTCAGTTTAATTGAATCTAAACTCATTCTCCCTGCGCACATTGCGCAAATAAAGTTCAAACCTTTACCAGAAAAAAGCTGGAGAAATGGGTTTAATCGACGCTTTTTTGGCTTTGTAAATGGACCTTATAAGCGCTTTGTCACACGCTGTGTTGAGTGGCGTTGGACGGTATTATTTTCGTTTGTTGGTATCTTTATAATCAGCATAAGTTTAATGACAAGCGGTCACATTAGAACATTGTTCTTGCCTAAAATTCCCCATGATTTTCCAGCAATCAAATTGACCATGAACAATAATGTGTCAGATGAGCAGACTATTGCTGCGGCGAGGCAGCTAGAGCAATTGGTCATTGATATAGATAAGCAGGTTGAGCAAGAGTATGGCGTGAAAATGGTGAAAAACGTCATGGTTTTTAATATGGACAGAACCAGTGCGCAAGTGATGGCGCCTCTGGTTGATGAAGAGCTACGCCCCTTTGATACCTTTGAACTGAGTCGCCGTTGGCGAGAAAGCATACCGGAAATTGCTGGAGTGAAATCTATCCTTGTTGAAGATGAGGTAATTAACCTCGGTGGTGATGGTGATTTTGGTTATTTACTGTATGGCTCTGATATTGAAACACTCAATGCTGCAGGACGCCAGCTTATTACGTTGTTACAGCAAGAACGCGGGTTATTTGATATTAGCTCGACGATTGATCCAGCCAGTAAAGAAATTCAGTTGTCGTTAAAACCGGTAGCTTATGATTTAGGGTTAACACTGCGTGATATTGGCTCGCAAGTGGGCGCAAGTTTTTATGGCGGAGAGGCTCAGCGTGTTATTCGTAATGGTGAAGAAGTACGCGTGATGGTGCGCTATCCTAAGCTAACCCGTGAAGCTTACTCTTCATTAAAACACACAGTGATCACGACACCTCAAGGCAAAGAAGTCGTCCTTGGCGATGTTGTTGAATTGATAGAAAAGCCAGGGATCAGCTATATTCGCCGTGAAGAAGGTTATAGAACAGTATATGTCTATGGCAATATCGATGAAGAAGCCATTGAACCAACAGCGGTGACTAAACGCATTGACGAGGTGATTTTACCTGAACTACTGAAAACTTTTCCTACGGTTAAAACCAAATTAAGTGGTGCTATAGAAGAGCAGCAAGCACAAGCGAATGAGCAGATTGTCTTTTTTGTGATAGGTATGTTGTTAGTTTATATCTTGCTAGCTATCCCGCTAAAGAGCTATGCGCAACCTTTAATCGTGATGTCTGTTATTCCCTTTAGTTTAGTTGGTGCACTATGGGGGCATTTAGCATTTGGCCTAGATCTGAGCTTGATGTCTGCTTATGGCATTATTGCGGCGGCAGGGGTTGTTATTAACGACTCGCTGGTGATGACTGATTTTGTTAATCAGGTACGTCGTCAAGGTATGGCGCTAAAAGAGGCAGTAATAGAGGCCGGTTGTGCCCGTTTTCGGGCTATTACATTGACGTCAATCACGACGTTTATGGGGGTTTTACCTATTATGTTTGAGACCAGTTTACAGGCAATGTTTGTTATTCCAATGGCGGTCTCACTCGGTTTTGCTGTGGTATTCGCAACATTGATCACCCTGTTACTGGTGCCATGTCTGTATATCATCTTAACGGATATACAGTCTGTATTTAGTAAGCTATTTAGTTTTTTAAGAAAAATATTGAATAGCATAAAGCCAAGGGCTTCGAAGGCATAGAGTTATACTCCTTTATTAAAAAAGCCAGTTACCACTGGCTTTTTTGGTTTTAAAGTACTGTGTTTTTATAATTTGGTAGCTAAAAAGTTGTATTCGTGTTTGGCATCATTATACTTGCGAATATTCTAACTATAGATGAGTTTTAGTGGTGTCTGACAAGCATGAACTTACGAATTGGGAAAAAATTGGCATGCTAGCACAGGTGCGACAACTTCATATTGGAGATGTGGTCACTGCTCACTTTTTTACTAAGGAAGGAGAAATAAGTGCGCTCAGGGTTAGTACAAAAATTATCTATCATTCGCAAAAAGATGCACATGCTTGGCAAGGGGAACTTGCAAATGCAATTAATGTGCATGTGCCTTTAGTGAAAGTAGGCTGTTGCTCAGCACAAGGTTGGGTAATTGGCTTTGGCTCACAACCTGTGATGGCACATACCCATAGTGGGATCACGCATTTTAAACTTGAATTCCAATGTAAGTTTCAGCCAAAAAAGCCGGTAGATAAGCGGTCTCAGTATGATCATGTCTTTCCACAAGCTCAGCACAGTTACCGACAAGGTACTCGGGTATGGCATGAACCTTCAGGGCGTTGCTATCGCTGCAAACCTTGGCCATTTACGGAATATTGTCGTAATACAGCGCCGCAATTTGAACCTGGCAGTGGTGCATTGTGGTAAGTTGCATGGAAGGTTATGTAATAACATTGCACCCATTTTAAAACAGCACTGGCTTGCAACTATGACTATGATAGACTGGAAAAAATATCATAAGTTAGGAACAATCTGTGGCTGAAAAAACGTCTGCTTTAACAGCAAAAAAAATCCCCCATAGTATGACTCATCATGGACACCAACGTACCGATAATTATTATTGGATGCGAGATGATAAACGTAGCAATGATGACGTATTGCAGCATTTGCGTATTGAAAACGAGCATGTTGCCACGCAAATGGCGCCTCATAAAGCATTACAAGATTCGTTATTTACCGAAATGAAATCGCGAATTGTGAAAGATGACAGCTCAGTACCTGTTAAAGATGGTGCGTATTGGTATGTTTCAGATGTGACTGGCGATAACGAATATGCGTCGCACTATCGTGCAAGCGATGAAACATTGAGTGATAAGTCGTTGCTGTTAGATGTCAACGCTTTAGCGCAAAGCCACGAATACTATGATATTGGGGATTTGGCTGTAAGCCCAGATGATAAGCTCTTAGCCTATAGCGAAGACTTAGATGGCAGACGTATTTATACTTTTAGATTCAAAGATATTGCTAGCGGCACATATTTAGAAGATGTGTTATTAAACACTGAAGGTGAGCTTGTTTGGGCCAATGACAATCAAACTGTCTTCTATGTAAAAAAAGACGCACAAACCTTACTGGGGACCCAAGTATATAGACATGTCTTGGGCACACCACAAAGCGATGATGTTTTAGTTTATGAAGAGCAAGATCATCAATTTTATATGGGGCTTGGTAAAAGCCGTGATGATAGCCAAATTTACATTTATTTATCGGCCACGGAAACCAGTGACTTATTGGTATTAGATGCGAATACACCCACAGGGGTTTTTGAACGGTTATTGCCGCGTACCATAGGCCATGAATATGGTTTAGATAAACTGGGTGAAACCTTCTATATTCTATCGAATAATAACGCAATCAACTTTCGCTTAATGCGCGCTTCAGCCGAAACTATTGCTGAGACGGCACACTGGGAAGAAGTCGTCGCACATCGAGAACATGTGTTACTGGAAGGGTTAGAGTTGTTCGATAGTCATTTTGTCGTGACCGAGCGCGAAATGGGGCAAATTCGTTTTGTGGTACATACATACCAAGGCGATAGCTATCAGCTAACGTTTAATGATGAATGCTACTTTGCTGGCGTTGGTCAAAACCCAGAAGCCAGTGCGAATAAAATACGTATTTACTATTCTAGCTTGACGACACCGAGCTCAGTGTACGATTGTGATTTAGCGACGGGCCAAAAAGTGTTGCGTAAGCAGCAAGAGGTATTAGGCGAGTTTTGTAGTGACGCTTACGCGTCTGAGCGTATCTTCGTTTCATCTCGCGATGGTGTCGAGATCCCGGTTTCGTTGGTTTATAAAAAGTCTACATTCAAAAAAGATGGCTCCAATCCATTACTACAATACGGCTATGGCGCGTATGGTATTACCATTGATCCTACTTTTTCTAGCACAACGTTAAGCTTGCTCGATCGTGGTTTTGTTTATGCGATTGCGCATATTCGAGGCTCAGAGATGTTAGGGCGTGCGTGGTATGAGCATGGTAAAAAATCTTTTAAAGAAAATAGCTTTAATGATTTTGTGGATGTTACGCGTTCATTAATTGAGCAAGGCTATGGTGCATCAGATAAAATCTTTGCTTCAGGTGGCAGTGCTGGCGGCCTATTAATGGGCGCTGTTGTTAATCAAGCCCCTGAGCTGTATTTAGGTGTTGGGTGCCATGTGCCATTTTTAGATGTATTGACCACCATGTTAGATGAAACGATACCCCTGACCACAAATGAGTACGATGAATGGGGTAATCCAAACAACCAAGCTGACTACAACACTATTTTAGCGTATTCACCTTACGACAATATTGAAGTAAAAGATTACCCTAATGTTTTAGTGACGACAGGCTTACATGATTCACAAGTGCAATACTGGGAGCCCATGAAGTGGGTGGCTAAATTGCGCGAGTATAAAACAGACGATAATTTACTACTTTTCAAAACCGATATGGATGCTGGGCATGGCGGTGCTTCGGGGCGGTTTAAAAGTTTGCACGAAAAAGCATTAGAAATGGCTTTCTTTATAGGCTTGCTAGATTAACTGGCGCAAACAAGAAGCATAACTACATTACAACGTTATTGTGGTTATGCTTGCTAATGAGGAAATCACATGTTTGTAGCACATGGTCTTTGGCGTTTATATGTTGAAGCGCCGGTTATTTATATTGGCTTGAAAGGCGCTTTTAATCGAGAAGGTATTATCGATTTACAAAATAACTTGCTGGCTACAGCGATGAAATACCCACCAGGGCAGCTACAAAGTGCAGTGCTAGATTTGTCTATGTTTGAAATGAGCACAGCAGATAGCTTTGAAGCTATTCGCAATTACTTTGAAGGGGTTAAGCAGCGTGGTTATGTGCGGGTTGACTATATTGGCGCTAATGCGTTAGCACGACAGGTGCTAGAGCAACTTTGGCGTGGTACAAACACAGCGATATATTTCTTTGATGATGCGGCTGATTTGTTAGTATATCAACCACAGCATCACAATGCGTTATTAGCGTTAGTTCAAATACGCTTTGAGCATCCACACTAGCTTTTCTTGCTCTTTGATATAATCACTCATCAGCGCAGCGGTACCTTCATCTTCGGCATCACCTGCTTGCGCTAATACTTCACGCTGCATACCAATTAAAGTCGTGAAACCAGCTAATAGGTTCTCTAATGCGGTGGTGCCATCACTGATCCCTTTTGCTTCAGCTATTTTACTTTGCTCTAAATAGTCAGAAAATACATGTAATGGTTGACCTTCAATGGTGAGAATACGTTCTGCTATCTCGTCTACTTTTTCTAACAGTACATTGTAAATTTCTTCAAATTTTAGATGTAACTCAAAGAAATTACGGCCTTTGATATTCCAATGAAAGCCGCGAGCATTCATGTACTGAATCTGGTAGCTGCTGAGCAGGGTATTTAAAGCTGTTACAAGTGCTTGGCTTTTTTGGTTGTCTAAACCAATAGAATTAATCTGTGTCATAGTAGGCTCCTTATTGCGATGGATTAAGTATGGCTGAGCATAGAGAACTTGGCTAACAAGATAAATCAATGTCTTTAATCTATAAAATCAATCAATTCACCATAAACAGTCTACTGGGTTGATTGTTGTGTTCGGAATAAACCTTGCCATGTGCAAGGTAATAAAGGCGTTAACTCAATAAAATTTGATCTTGAACAAGCGTAATAGCGGCTTGATTGAAGGGTAATTTACAATTTGATTTAGGTCAAAAAACGGGCATAAAGAAAGCGCATAATGCATACGTACATCGGCAGTGAATGCTGATTTAGAGCTTTTAGACGGAATTTAGGAGTAATGTTATGCAAGCTAAAACACAATCCCAGCACAAGACAGAGCTACTCGTTGTTGTTATTGCGTTACTGGCTTTTGTCGTTGGTTTAGTCGGGCATTTAGCTGGGGCGAGTATCGCTAATTCAGATACTTTTGGTTATATTGCAGCGCCAGTCCCCCTTATTGTTGGGTTAATCGCGGTAATTGCTTATAAAATCGCAGAACACGGTGATCATTAAGGCTCACTCGATAGCAATGAGTTAATATATTGCGTGACTTGACGAGAGTAGATCATACTGGTGTGACTGACGTGAAAAACTTTATGTTCGGCCATACCAGGCAACTGGGTTTCCTCTAAGAGGACGGTGCCATCTGAGCGGCTGCCTTTTTGCAATATGGGCATGAACCCCAAGGGTAAGTCGCCAGCAATACTATATAGCTTTGCGGAAAACGGCCAATCTTGATTCTCTGACAATAAAAACTCTATGCTATTTTTTAATAACATATTTAGGCCTTTATCATGCATATGCTTAGCAATGGTGCTGCCTTTATGTGGCGTGCCGAGGGTAATGACCTTTTTAACATGTTGGCTGGAAGGTGAGTTATGCTCCAAATAGGCTCTTGCGATGAGACCACCCATAGAATGGCAGACCAGTGCCGTTGATTGATCAGCAATAAAATGATCAAGTTCATTAAAAATAACAGACTTATCAGGCTCTAACGTATTATAACTGAAATTCAATATTTCAAAGCCACGCTTTTTTAGCTTGGCGCAAAGTGGGCGCATAACAAAGCCTGACATATACAAACCATGTAATACTACGATGCGCCGAATTGTCATATAGGTCTCTTACTTCAGTTGTTGCGGTATAATGTGCACACTATGTTGTTCATCACTAAGCCATATTTCACCATCTTGAATCGTAATGGTGAGTGTAATCGCACGGCTGACCATTTCAGCTAACTGTGCGGTGGCATCATAGGGCAAGCTTATTACCGTTAAGTTCTGATAACTAGCCAATTTTTGTTGGTTCTTTTGCCACCATATTGGTTGGTTATTTTCACCATAAGTATATAGCACGACGTTTTTCGCGCGGTTACAGGCTTTTTTCAAACGCTTCTCTTCTGGTAAGCCGAGCTCAACCCAGAGTTCTATTTCATCACTATAATTTTTAACCCAAACTTCAGGCTCATCATCGGCACATAGGCCCTTGGTGAATTCTAGTCGTTCTTGAAACTGTAATACGTAAGCTAAAATTCGAACCATCAAACGTTGTTCTGTTTCAGATGGGTGCTGTGCTAACGTCAGCGATAAGTCTTGGTATACATGCCTATCCATGTCGCTAATAGATAGGTGAGTTTTTATTATAGTTGATTTAAGCGCCATGGTTTTTAGTTTCAAAAAATTCAGAGGCATGCAGTATACAAGAGATCAGGCTGAGAGTGCGCTGCTTATACTTTGATTGATAAATTTTTTCTGCTTTTAGAGCAATTATGCGATGAACTAGGTAAAATAGCGCGTTAATCAATAATTCACGCAGGAGAATAGCGTATGGCAATTCAGTGGTTTCCAGGACACATGAACAAAGCGCGTAATGAGATCAAAGAAATTATGCCGCAAATGGACGTTATTATTGAAGTGCTTGATGCACGTATTCCTTATAGCAGTGAAAATCCAATGGTTTCTGCACTGCGTGAAGACAAGCCTGTGATCAAGATTTTAAATAAAGCGGATTTGGCCGATCCGGTGATGACGGATCGCTGGATGAAGTATTTAGAGCAAGAAAGCGGTGTGAAAGCGGTGGCATTTGGTCATGATAAAGCGGCTGAAGTACATAAAATAAATGAGTTATGTAAAAAACTAGCACCGCATAAAGTAGGTATTGATAAGCAGCTTAAAGCCATGATTATGGGGATCCCAAATGTTGGAAAATCAACATTAATCAATACCCTTGCGGGACGAATTGTTGCTAAAACGGGCAACGAACCTGCGGTTACAAAAGCGCAGCAACGTATTAAGCTTGAAGACGGTATTATGCTGTACGATACGCCAGGTATGCTTTGGCCTAAAGTTGAAAATGAAAATTCAGGCTACCGTTTGGCTGCTACAGGGGCGATTCGTGATACGGCGATTGATTACGAAGAAGTGGCCAGTTATACCGCGGAATACTTATTAGAAGCTTACCCTAAATTGTTACAAACTCGCTATAAAATTGAAGACCTGCCAGAGCAAGACTGGGAATTTATGGAAATGGCAGGCAAAAAGCGTGGTTGTATCCGAGGTGGCAATCAGGTTGATACCCATAAAATGTCTGAAATATTAATCAACGAATTACGTGATGCAATAATTGGTCGTATTACCATGGAAACACCTGAGATGCGTGAGCGTGAAGAAGTGGTGGTGGCAGAGCTACGAGCACAAGCAGAAGCGAAAAAAGCGGCCAAGGAAGAAGAAAAGAAACAGCGTAGAGCGCGAGCAAGAAAGAACAGACGTTAATCAAGCTAGCCAAATTAAGCGTTATAAAAAAGCCCTTTTAGGGCTTTTTTCGTATTATTTTTAATATAAGCATACTTAGCTTTGTGTTGCCGTGATGGCTTAATTTTAGGCATAAAAAAAGCCCTGTGAGGGCTTTTCCGTTTCATATCTACCGTCACAGATATGAGCAATGTAGCAAGTAAAATAGTGGATTGGTTAAGGTGAACAGCACAAGGGGCGTTGTTTAGTTCACCGTCACCGAGCAATTAACGTGTGCAGCACGTGTTTCGGGTCAGAAACAAATAACAAGACTAAGTATGCATCACTCTTGTTGAGATTGATTATCAGTTAGATCTGAGGTGTTGTCAATATCAAATACAAATAATTATCATTTACTTTATTTAATATGAGAGTAAACGTTTGGGTGTGATAGCAAGAGGGAAGTTAAAAGGTTTGCTAGCTTTATTGAGTGTGCTCTCTTTGTTTATTTAGTTTGGAGTTTACTCAATGCTTTAATCGGTTAAGCTTTTGTATAGGGTATAAATAACAGGCATAAAAAAAGCCCTGTAAGGGCTTTTCTATTTTTCATATCTACCGTCACAGATATGAGCAATGTAGCAAGTAAAATAGTGAGCGGGTGACATATGATGTAATAAGGGGCGTTATTACATCACTATCAACCAAGCAGTTAACGTGTGCCGCACGTGTTTCAGGGTCGAGAAACATATCAGAGTAAAGTAACAAAACAAACCGTCAAACTCGCCTTGTTGAGATTGATTATCAGTTAGATTTGACTGAGTGTCAACAGTTTTATTACAAATAATTCTTATTTAATATTTTAACGTTATCAAGCACAAGCGAGTATATTTTGGGCATAAAAAAAGCCCTGTGAGGGCTTTTCCGTTTCATATCTACCGTCACAGATATGAGCAATGTAGCAAGTAAAATAGTGGATTGGTTAAGGTGAACAGCACAAGGGGCGTTGTTTAGTTCACCGTCACCGAGCAATTAACGTGTGCAGCACGTGTTTCGGGTCAGAAACAAATAACAAGACTAAGTATGCATCACTCTTGTTGAGATTGATTATCAGTTAGATTTGACTGAGTGTCAACAGTTTTATTACAAATAATTCTTATTTAATATTTTAACGTTATCAAGCACAAGCGAGTATATTTTGGGCATAAAAAAAGCCCTGTGAGGGCTTTTCCGTTTCATATCTACCGTCACAGATATGAGCAATGTAGCAAGTAAAATAGTGAGCGGGTGACATATAATGTAATAAGGGGCGTTATTACATCACTATCAACCAAGCAGTTAACGTGTGCCGCACGTGTTTCAGGGTCGAGAAACATATCAGAGTAAAGTAACAAAACAAACCGTCAAACTCGCCTTGTTGAGATTGATTATCAGTTAGATCTGAGGTGTTGTCAATATTAAATGCAAATAATTATCATTTAATTTATTTAATATGAGAGTAAACGTTTGGGTGTGATAGCAAGAGGGAAGTTAAAAGGTCTGCTAGCTTTATTGAGTGTGCTCTCTTTGTTTATTTAGTTTGGAGTTTACACAATTGCTTTAATCAGTTTAGCTTTTGTATAGGGTATAAATAACAGGCATAAAAAAAGCCCTGTAAGGGCTTTTCTATTTTTCATATCTACCGTCACAGATATGAGCAATGTAGCAAGTAAAATAGTGAGCGGGTGACATATGATGTAATAAGGGGCGTTATTACATCACTATCAACCAAGCAGTTAACGTGTGCCGCACGTGTTTCAGGGTCGAGAAACATATCAGAGTAAAGTAACAAAACAAACCGTCAAACTTGCTTTGTTGAGACTGATTATCAATTAGATTAACCCAGCTGTCAATACCTTATTGCAAGTAATTCTCATTTGTTTTGGCTGTATTGTTTTATCCGCATATTAATATCGTTTACATCGTTTTTTCACTGTTCGAACAAATAGGCAGTCCATATCAAGTTCGTTTATGTACACTAAGATCAACCAGATACGGGCTAGGTGTAATTAACTATGATGCCCAAACAATGTATGACTGCTTTAAGGGGAAGAAAATGAAATGGTTTACTATTTTAGTTAGCGTATTGATGTGTATTTCAGCAAATGCTGCTGATAAATGGCGAGGGCTGCTAGAAATCCAGCCGAATATATTTCTTACCATTGGGGTTAATGTTGATATAGCAGACATTAGGCAGCCCCAATCAAGGTTCATTTGGTAAAGCGCCAACTGAGTTTACAGTATCAGAGACAAAAATATCATTCAAAGATACGCGGATCCAAGCTGAATTCACCGGTGTCATTGAGGGTGATAAATGAGTAGGAGCTTTTTCACTGGGGAGAAATGATGCCGCTTACATTGCATTAGTTATCTGAGCAAACCTTGACGGCGTTAGAGTGTGCAAGTTCATACCATGGCAACTTAAATTTAAATGGCAAGTTCTTACCCGTCGTTGCGCAGGCAGCAAATCGACTTACCTCCTAACTAGATAGCCCTTTCTCGCTTAAAAACCACTGCTTTTAAGCAACATTACAAACTCTAATCTGTGTACTTTTTCACCCCATTAGCATAAATTAATCTTAATTATAATAAGAACCCCGAATTGCCAAATATACAAGCTAGCTCTTAGGCACAGCGTAAAAGATATGTTGATAGAACGAGCATTTACGTTGTTGGTAAGGTTTGTATCCTTTACGAGCTTTTAGGTTAAAGGCTATGTAGCTATACAGTATTTAAGCAAGTGGGGCAGTATAAAGGAATTTATAGGTGACATTATGCTCAGTTCAATTGGCCTTGCATGTGCTTTAATCACATTAATAGTACTCACCTTAAGAGGCGTTAATTTATTTATATCTGCGCCGTTGTGTGCTTTAGTTGTTGCCTTAAGCAGTGGCATTATGGTGTTTCCAACGAGTCAGGAAGTGAGCTTTATCAGTGGATATATGAGTGGCTTTGCTGGCTTTGTGCAATCCTGGTTTTTGATGTTTTTATTAGGATCTTTATTTGGTAAATTCATGGAAAATACCGGTGCAGCCGATGCCATTGCTGGGCGTATTGTTAGTACTTTAGGCATGAAGTATGCGGTATTGGCGGTTGTTTTGTCGTGTGCGGTATTAACGTATGGGGGAGTGAGTGTTTTTATTGTGGCATTTTCAGTGTACCCAATGGCATTGAGTTTGTTTAAAGATGCGAATTTACCAAGGCGTTTTATTCCCGCCACCCTGGCTTTTGGCTCAGTGACTTTTACCATGACATCAGCAGGGTCGCCTGAAATTCAAAATTGGATCCCGATAAAGTACTTAAATACTTCCCCTTATGCGGCATGGCAAGAAAGCGTAATCGTCGCGATATTTATGGCGTTATTAGGCTATGCATTATTGACTTGGATGATTAAAAAAGCGCAAATCAATGGAGAGGTTTTTGAGGTGCGAGGCAGTGATGAGCAACATGCGACCAGAGAATTACCTCATCCAATAACTGGTATTTTACCGTTATTGGTTGTTTTGGGGTTATCTTTTTCATTGCATGGCGTATTGCAACAACATGCACTAATAGTGGCGTTATTAGGCGGTGTTTTGAGCTTGTTCATTATTAATTTTAAGTACTTGATGAATCTGTCTGACGCCGTAAACTCGGCGACCACAGGGGCTTTGGTTGCAATCGGTAATACCGCGGCTGTTGTGGGCTTTGGCGCTGTTGCGAAGGAAACTCCCGCTTTTCAAGAGGCGGTGGCGTTGATGACGCAGATCCCGGGTAATGAGTTAGTCGGTGCGGCCATTGCGGTGAGTGTTATTGCAGGGCTTACTGGCTCAGCATCCGGTGGGCAAGCCATCGCATTACCATTGGTTGCCCCACATTATTTGGATCTCGGTGTTGATAATAGTGAGTTACACCGAGTGGTCGCCATCAGCTCTGGGGCGATTGATACCTTACCTCATAATGGCTATGTGGTGACAACCGTGCGCGCGATTTGTAAAGAAACACATCAAGCGGCTTATGGGCCATTGGCCATGCTAACTGTTGTGGTGCCTTTATTGGGCTTAGGTATGATACTCGGGCTTTTTATTTGGTTTTAAGCTCGAATGAACAGTGTATATAAAGCCGGTGTGTTTGGTATGAAGTTAGAAACAATCCCTCGTCTTGGGGAAGGCGCAATAGCGATAAAATGACGTGTTGAAATTAACATTTCACAGTCGGTACTAATAATAATTTCAGTTAATTCGCTGATGAATTTGTATTTTTGAATTACATATTCTAGTAAAAAGCAACTTTTTATTAAATTGATTGCATTTTAAGCGATATCAATGATGATGTTCGCTAGAAGAGGTGATATACTCCCGCCGAATAATTTTTCTACTTTAAATAGAGCAAAATAATGGCAGATTTATCGAAATACAGAAACATTGGTATTTTCGCGCACGTTGATGCGGGTAAAACTACTACCACTGAGCGTATCCTAAAGCTAACTGGTCAAATCCACAAAACTGGTGAAGTTCACGATGGCGAATCAACAACTGACTTCATGGAACAGGAAGCTGAGCGTGGTATTACTATCCAGTCAGCTGCAGTAAGCTGTTTCTGGAAAGATCACCGTTTTAACGTTATCGATACTCCTGGACACGTTGACTTCACAGTTGAAGTTTACCGTTCATTGAAAGTACTTGACGGTGGTATCGGTGTATTCTGTGGTTCTGGTGGTGTTGAGCCACAATCAGAAACAAACTGGCGTTACGCGAACGAGTCAGAAGTTGCTCGTTGTATCTTCGTAAACAAGTTAGACCGTATGGGTGCTGACTTCTACCGCGTAGTAGACCAAGTAACTAACGTACTAGCAGCTAACCCACTTGTAATGACGTTACCAATTGGTATCGAAGACGAGTTCGTTGGTGTTGTTGACGTACTTACTAAGAAAGCATATGTTTGGGATGACACTGGTCTTCCTGAAAACTATGAAGTATTAGACGTTCCAGCTGACATGGTAGACAAAGTTGAAGAATACCATGAGATGCTAATCGAAACTGCTGTAGAGCAAGACGATGATCTACTAGAAGCGTACATGGAAGGTGAAGTACCTTCTATTGAACAAATCAAAGCGTGTATCCGTAAAGGTACTCGTGATCTTGCGTTCTTCCCGACTTACTGTGGTTCAGCGTTCAAAAACAAAGGTGTTCAACTAGTACTTGACGCTGTTGTTGATTACCTACCTTCTCCAACAGAAGTAGACGCTCAGCCTCTTACAGATAAAGAAACAGGTGAGCCGACTGGTGAAGTTGCAACTGTATCAGTTGACGAGCCACTACGTGCACTTGCGTTTAAGATCATGGATGACCGTTTCGGTGCCTTGACCTTTATCCGTATTTACTCTGGTGTGCTTAACAAGGGTGACACTGTACTTAACTCTGCAACAGGTAAAACTGAACGTGTTGGCCGTATGGTTGAGATGCAAGCAGATGACCGTAATGAATTAACATCAGCGCAAGCGGGTGACATCATTGCTGTTGTAGGTATGAAGAACGTTCAAACGGGTCACACTTTATGTGCGCCTAAGCATGAATGTACACTTGAGCCGATGATCTTCCCTGAACCAGTAATCTCTATCGCGGTACAGCCTAAAGATAAAGGCGGTAACGAGAAAATGGGTGTTGCAATCGGTAAAATGGTTGCAGAAGATCCATCTTTCCAAGTTGAAACTGACGAAGATTCAGGTGAAACTATCCTTAAAGGTATGGGTGAATTGCACCTAGACATTAAGGTAGATATCCTTAAGCGTACTTACGGCGTAGACCTTATCGTTGGTCAGCCTCAGGTTGCATACCGTGAAACTATCACTCAAGAAATTGAAGACAGCTACACGCACAAGAAGCAATCAGGTGGTTCTGGTCAGTTTGGTAAGATCGATTACCGCATCAAGCCAGGCGAGCAGAACTCAGGCTTCACGTTCTCTTCATCTGTTGTTGGTGGTAACGTACCTAAAGAATTCTGGCCTGCAGTTGAGAAAGGCTTCAAGTCAATGATGGAAGAAGGTGTTCTAGCTGGCTTCCCAGTACTAGACGTTGAAGTTGAGCTATTCGACGGTGGATTCCACGCAGTTGATTCATCAGCAATCGCTTTCGAAATCGCAGCAAAAGGCGCTTTCCGTCAGTCTATCCCTAAAGCGGGTGCACAACTTCTTGAGCCTATCATGAAAGTTGACGTGTTCACGCCAGAAGACAACGTAGGTGACGTAATCGGTGACCTTAACCGTCGTCGTGGTATGATCAAAGACCAAGAAGCTGGCCTTACTGGTGTTCGTATCAAGGGTGATGTTCCACTTTCTGAGATGTTTGGTTACATCGGTCACTTACGTACTATTACGTCTGGCCGTGGTCAATTCTCAATGGAATTCTCACACTATGCAGCATGTCCTCAGAACGTAGCTGAGACAGTAATTGCAGCAGAAAAAGAGAAAAAAGCAGCTAAGTAATTAGTTCTTTTTTATTAAATACGAAAAACCGCTTATTTTATATAAGCGGTTTTTTTTGTCTTGAAAAAATCACAATAAAAGCTTAAAGGTTTCTTGATTTAGGAACATGATACTCTTATCATTGCATTCTCAATAAAACAGTTGTTTTTTTGGGTACTGTCGTAAGAATGGAGGCTTTTATGAAAACAATAGACTTAACTGTGAACTGGATGTTCTACAGTACGCTATTACTATTATGCATCATTATTTATGGTGTATCACAAACATCCCCCTTGTTGTCTAATATATTGACGATTTCATCTTATTTTTTATTGGCAGGTGTATTGGTATCATTGAGCTTAGCAATGCTCAATCGTCGATACGTGCATCTTGATAAAGCAGGTGTTAGTTACTCAACAGGTTTGAATACTCAGTACATCCCAAGTGATGCGATTGTTGATATACAACTGCTGCAGATTGGCTTCATAAAAGTGCTAGAAGTGAAATTGACTGATCATACCAAAACCCGCTTTTATAGCTGGAAGATGTCGAATGAAGAGCTGGAAAGAACAAAAAAAATAATTAGTGAGCAATAAGTACTTTCATAAAGCATAAAAAAAGCGCCTCAAAAGGCGCTTTTTTTATGCTTTTATAGCGGTATTATTTTTGCTGTAGCCACTGCGCAGCTTGCTTAGCAAAATACGTCAGGATCCCATCAGCGCCAGCACGTTTGAATGCCAACAAAGATTCCATGATGGTGGATTGCTCAGCTAACCAACCGTTGTCAATTGCTGCACGATGCATGGCGTATTCTCCACTGACCTGATAAGCAAACGTCGGCACACCAAATTCAGTTTTAACCCGTTTTACAATATCTAAATATGGCATACCGGGTTTAACCATGACCATGTCGGCCCCTTCTTGAAGGTCAAGCGCAACCTCTCGAATCGCTTCATCTGAGTTAGCTGGATCCATTTGATAGGTTTTCTTATCAGCCCCTTTGAGGTTGCCTGCAGAGCCAACCGCGTCTCTAAATGGCCCGTAGTAGCTAGACGCATATTTTGCTGAGTATGCCATGATACGGGTATCTACATGCCCTTGTTGCTCTAGAGCATCACGAATGGCCGCGATACGGCCATCCATCATATCGGAAGGGGCTACAATGTCGGCACCTGCTTCAGCATGAGAAAGTGCTTGCTGTACTAAGATTTCCGTGGTGACATCATTTACCACATAGCCATTATCATCAATGATTCCATCTTGACCATGAGTTGTGAATGGGTCGAGTGCGACATCCGTTATTACACCCAGCTCGGGAAAAGCTTCTTTTAGTGCTCGTGTTGTGCGTTGGGCAAGGCCTTCGGTATTGTAGGCTTCTTCTGCATGCAATGATTTTTTGTCAGCGGGGGTAACCGGAAAAATAGCAATTGCAGGGATCCCTAATGCGACTAGCTCTTTGGCTTCTTCTAATAGCAGATCGATAGAAAGGCGTTCAATGCCGGGCATCGACTCAATGGCTTCACGGCGGTTTTTTCCTTCCAGTACAAAGACAGGATAGATTAGATCATTAACAGATAGTTGATTTTCGCTCATAAGACGGCGAGAGAAGTCATCTCGGCGCATACGGCGCATGCGAGTATATGGGAAAAGGTCTAGTCCAGATTGAGCCACGGTGGTCTCCTAAGAATGTTCATAAGCAATGACACGATTACGTCCTTGCTGTTTTGCTTGATACAATGCTTTATCGGCAAAGTCGGTAAATAATGTCGGGTTTTTACTGTCACTGGCGATTGCACTGCGAATGCCAGCACTGATTGTCATGGTCAGGGTATGCTCGCCAACGGTGAGCTGAAAGTGCTCTAAGTCAGAACGAATGAGCTCAGCAAGCTCGATAGCGCCTGCCGCGGTGGTATTCGGTAAAAGTAGCACGAACTCTTCACCACCATAGCGAAATACTTCATCATGAGGACGTTTTAGGTGTTGCTGAATTTGTTCTGCAACGGCACAGATTGCTTGGTCGCCAACGAGGTGACCATAAGTGTCATTAATTCTTTTAAAGTGGTCAATATCTAACATAACCACACTTAACATTGTTTGCTCTCGACGCGAGCGCCTTACTTCCATCATGATCCGTTTATCAAAATAGCGACGGTTTTTGACCTTGGTTAGAGGATCTTCCATGTTGAGCTTTTCAAGTTCGCGATTCTTTTCTTCTAATTCGCGTAGCGTAACTTGTAACTCAAAGGTGCGCTCATCAATACTAGATTCTAGGTCTTCTTGGGCTTGTGTTTGCAGATGTAGGCGCTCTTTTAACAACGCATCTGCAGCTTGGCTTTGAGCGAGCTTAGCTTGCTGAGCTTGAATTTTACGGTCTCGCTCGGTAACGTACTTTCTCATTAAAGCGTAAGTTAAAATAATACTAATAAATAAATAGCATAAATATGTCACGGGTCTGTCTAACAAAGCACCTGAGAGCAGGCCCAGCTCAAAGCAGAGTTGATAGGCAATCGCGAGCACTAGAGCACTGAAAAGGCTCAGGTGCGCATAACGTTGTGGCGCATTTTGACGGTATCTTACCAGTACGACTATCAAGTACCCCGAGGTCAAGGTGAGGCTAAATATATAAGCACTCAGCAGTGCGATTTCTATAGGCATAAATAGCAATGATATTGCTAATAGCGTCGCGAGGCTCCAGAGCCATTTAATTGGCTTTTGGTAGGTATTTAACTGCGCTTTGCTGATAATGGTTTGACTAATAAAAGAAGTGAACAATAAACAGCTATAGAGTACTAAGACAGGTTGCGCATATTGTTGTAGCCACTGCCAGTTACCGTATATATAGCGGTAGCTAAACCCATAAAGATGCACATTGAGCAGCCAAATAATGGTGATGATAAAGCCGGCTGATAGGAAGTAGTTCTTTCGCGTGAAGGTATATACAGTAAAGTTGCTGAGCGCCATGGCAATCATAAAGCCAGCCAGTATGCCGTATATCAGATTAAACTTACTTTTATATTTGAGATATTCAATTGGGTGCCACAAGCTCAACGGGATATTTAATGCGCCATGATGCTGAATTTGCAAATAGATCACACCTTTACTTTGTGCTGGCAAATCAATGGGAACCAACTGTGCTTCATGCTTAATTGGGCGCTGCATTAGTGGCAAAGCGTCACCTAAATCTAGGGTCAGTAATGAGCGGTTATGCAATTGAATGTAGGCACTGATCTTATCAAGTAAGTTGTTATCGATACTGAGCAAAAGCGGAAGCTCAATTTTACTCGGGTTGTTAAGAGACACTTTCAGCCACACGTAATCGGTAATGGGCCCAAGGTTAAGGACACCACGGGTGCTTTCTTGCCAGTTCGGGTCAGAAGCAAGTAACTCTTCGACGTTCTGACTGTTATTGACGACATACTCAAAAGGTGGCTCTGACTGTTTTTTAAAATCCTCCTGAAGCTCTAATGCTTTGAGAGGTAAAATAAACAGGCATAGGTATAGAGTAAGTAATCGCGCCAATATCATCTACTTTGCCCAGCAAGAAATAATCGGTTAAAGTTTTCTACACTGAGTTTGGCGACGTGTTCAATTGTTTGGCCACGTAATTGCGCGACAGTGTTGGCGACTTCATGAATAAACATAGGCTCGTTACGACGAGATTTGGGTTTAGGAGATAGACTACGAGGCAGCAAGTATGGGGCATCTGTTTCGAGGAGCAGCTTGTCATCTGGGATCAGTGGCACTAAAGCCTGTAACTCTGCGCCACGACGTTCATCACAGACCCACCCCGTAATGCCAATATATAAGCCGTAATTGAGGTAAAACTCTAGCGCTTCGCGACCCCCAGTAAAGCAATGCAAAACCCCTTTAACATCGGTGTTTTCTAATTGTGCTTTCATAACGGAGAATGCATCACGTTCATGCAAATATACGGGCATTTTTGTTACCTTTGCCAAAGTAAGTTGTTGCTCAAGTATATTTTCTTGAATATCTCGCGGTGAGAAGTCTCTATTGAAGTCTAACCCGCATTCACCGATGGCAACGACTTCTTTGTGTGTTAATAACCCTTCTATTTGACGAATAAAGTCACTATTTGCATCCTTGGCATCATGTGGGTGCACCCCGGCAGTACTGACAACGTTAAACTTTTTAGCAAGCGCTAAGCTGGCTTGGGAGTCAATCATATTGCTGCCTATAAGGAGCATGTTTGAGATGCCAGCAGCAGTGGCTCGATCAACAATGTCGCTACGCTTATCATCATACTGTGGGCTGGTTAGGTTAACCCCTGCGTCGATAAAGTTGTGTTCCATCAGGTCATTCGCTTTATTTCATGGTGCAGTTTGCAGCGTGATGTAAGGATAGCTTGTTAAGCGCTATATTTAAGTTCACTGTTTATTTTCCATTACTTCTGGTTTCTTTGAATAGAAAATAGCCAGTATCAGTCCTAACTCAAATAAGAGCAGCATAGGCAATGCAAGTAATGTTTGTGAAAGTACATCGGGTGGCGTTAAAAACATAGCAATCACAAACGCACCAACCACAATATAAGGGCGTTTTTCTTTTAGGCTTTCAATCGTAGTCGCACCACTCCAGCACAATACCATAATCGCAACAGGAATTTCGAAGGCGACGCCAAAGGCAAAAAAGAGCTTGAGGGCAAACGCAAGATAGCTGCTAATGTCAGGGGAGAGGGTCATCATCTCCGGTCCGACACTGGTAAAAAACCCAAGAATAATCGGTAAAACAACAAAATAGCAAAATGAAATACCAGCGTAAAACAATAGAATACTTGAACATAAAATAGGGATAAGCATACGTTTTTCATGCTTGTATAGCCCTGGTGCAATAAAGCTCCATACTTGATGTAAGATCATGGGTACGGCAGAAAATAAGGCGACGAATAAAGTCAGCTTAAAAGGGGCGAAAAATGGGGCGGTCACATCCGTTGCAATCATCGTGCTATTGGCAGGAAGGTGGGCAACCAAAGGGGCGGCTACAAATGCGTAAATATCATTGGCAAAATAGACCAGGGCGATAAATATCACCAAAATACTTAATATCGCTTTCATCAAACGATTTCGTAGTTCAATTAAGTGACCGATGAAGCCGCTTTGTTGCGTATCTGACATAGTGTACTCATTACTCTAATTGGTCACAGAGGTTACTCTTTACCTGCCTGCTTAGTCTCATTCTTATAGCTATGTTTCACAGAGTTTGCAGCTTGTTGTAGTTCTTCGACAGACTGTTTTACTGTGGAAGAAAGATCAGCCATGTTCTGCTCTTCAGCTTTTTTTAAGTTGTTGTGTAGTTCATGAATGCGCAATTCTTCATTGACTTCCGCTTTCACTGAGTTAGCCATGGATTTGATGGTTTTAACCCATCGACTAACCGTTCTGATCGCGACGGGTAACCGCTCTGGGCCAAGCACAATCAAACCAACAATTAACACAACGGCCAATTCCCACATTCCCATGATGGTTAAACCTTATCCTTTTGCTTTTCCGTCACTTCTTGCTGTTGTTGTACTGTCTGATCTTTTAATTGTTCAGGTGTTTTGCTGTCTTCATCAGAGACCGCTTTCTTAAATCCTTTGACGGCGTTGCCTAAATCCCCGCCAATGCCGCGTAGTTTTTTTGTGCCAAATAATAAAACTATAATGGCTAAAACAATTAATAACTGCCAAATACTTATCCCGCCAAAACCCATATTTACTCCGTTGATAATGAACTGTAGTTGTTAAAAATGATTATACGCAGAGTGTATAAAATATCACCCTGTTTTACGCCATGCAGCGATAAATAACCCGACTGATACAAGCATTGCACTGCTCGCCAGCATTGCATCATTTGCTAAGTATAACAAACAACTGGTGATTGTTGCGCTACACGCTAACATACCCAAGAGCATCGGTTTGGTATTTGATTTAGGTGCCGAAGCTGTGACTTTACGATTACTTTGCTTCAATGTCTGGTAAAGTAAATCAGGTAACTCCGGCATTTTTTCGGCCCAAAATGGTAAGTTAGCATACACTTGCTTAAGTACTGACCAAGGGCCGACTTGTTCTTTAACCCAGTGCTCTAAAAAGGGTTTTGCGGTTTGCCATAAATCAAGCTGCGGGTAGAGCTGTCGCCCTAGTCCTTCAACGTAAAGTAACGTTTTTTGTAGTAAAACCAACTGAGGCTGTACTTCCATATTGAAGCGTCTTGCGGTGTTAAATAGGTTTACTAATACATGGCCAAATGAGATCTCAGCGAGAGGTTTATTGAAAATAGGCTCACAAACCGTTCGAATAGCAAATTCAAACTCTTCAACGCAGGTGTCTGCAGGGACCCAGCCTGAGTCAACATGAAGCTGTGCGACTTGTCGGTAGTCTCGATTAAAAAAAGCAATAAAGTTTTCAGCGAGGTAGCGCTTATCTTCTTTATTTAAGGTGCCGACGATCCCACAATCAATGCCGATGTATTTGGGGTTATGTGGTGTTTGAGGTGAGACAAAAATATTGCCCGGGTGCATATCTGCATGAAAAAAGCTGTCTCGAAAAACCTGAGTAAAAAATACTTCCACGCCACGCTCAGCTAAGAGCTTCATGTTGGTCCCTTGGGCCAATAATGCATCGGTATCAGAGACCGGGATCCCGTAGATACGCTCCATGACAAGGACATTTTTACGAGAGTAATCACTATATATTTCAGGGATATATAATGAATCAGAATCAATAAAGTTGCGTCGAAGTTGCAACGCATTAGCACCTTCACGTAGTAAATCGAGCTCATCTAATAATGTTTTTTTGTACTCTTTGACTACTTCAACAGGACGCAAGCGTCGACTTTGGCTAACAATTTTTACTAACAGGCTGGCAAAGCGTGCCATAAGTGCAAGGTCAGCCTCAATTTGTTGAGCAATGTTCGGTCGTATGACTTTGATAACGACTTCTTTAGTGTCAGAGTCGGTGTGTAAACGCGCGGTATGTACCTGTGCGATAGACGCAGACGCTAAGGGGGTTTGATCGAATTCGCTAAATAACTCGCTAATGTCATTGATCTGTAGCGCTTGTTCAATAAGTTGTTGTGCTTGTTTACCACAAAATGGCTGCACTTTATCTTGCAATTGCGCGAGCTCTAATGCGATATCTTGGGGTAATAAATCACGGCGTGTTGACAGCATTTGGCCAAACTTGATCCAAACTGGACCCAAAGTTTGTAAGGCGAGTCGCAGACGCAGCCCTAGTGGTTTATCTTTGTGTTTGTTTTTGAGCCAGAAAAGGCTTTTTCTTGCTAGCTTGCCATACCAAGGTTGTTTCTTATCGGGGATCAGATCGTCTAATCCATAATGTAGCAAAGTACGAGTGATTTGATATAAACGCGCAACAGCCAACGTAGAGTTCCTTAGCGGTTAAGTAACGAATTAATGCGCTGTTCTAATTGCGCTGTGTGATTTTTTATGTGACGTACATGCACTTTAAACTGTTCAAGTTCCAACGGGTGAATCGTTACCCTAAGCTCGTCTTGGCATAATTGAGTCAGTGTGTTCTGCAACGTTTTATTGGCAGATGCCCCATGCTCTTTAGCATCTTGGAAGCAATTTACTACATGTTGGGCAGGTGCATCACCTAAATAACGAGATAAATGCTCTGCCCAGTTAATATCTAAATTAGAAAAGGCATTGCTGTAACTTTGCGCCAATTGCAGGTCGCCTTCTAAATCGAGTTTATCTTGGCGTATCAACTGCGTGAGCAAGCTTGGGTTGGTCAATTGCATCAGGGTATCTATGTTTGCACTGATCTTACAATCGGCAGCATCATCATATTGACTGAATAGCATAAATTGCTTGCCTGTATAAGTCAGAGCAATATTCTGTTGCCAATCACGTAACTCAACACACAACACTTTATGTTTCGTGTTCTCTAGTGCAACGGTAAGCTGAGGTTCTAGTGTAAGTAAGCGATTTAAAGTTGCTTCCAGCGCGGCACATGCAATGACCTCAATCATAAGAACCTCTAGTATTTAAAACCACGGTGCAGGGCGACAATACCCCCGGTCATATTTTGATAATTGGTTTGTTCAAAGCCTGCCTCATCCATCATCCCTTTAAGTGTTTCCTGATCCGGGTGCATACGAATAGACTCTGCTAGGTAACGGTATGACTCGCTGTCATTTGCAATGACTTTACCCATTGATGGCAATAGATTAAAGGAATAAAAATCATACAGTTTAGATAATGCTTCATTGTCTGTTTTGGAAAACTCTAACACCAATAGTCGACCACCTGGTTTTAATACGCGATACATAGAGCGTAATGCGGCATTTTTATCTGTTACGTTGCGTAAACCAAATGCAATTGTGATCACATCGAAGGTGTTGTCTGGAAAAGGCAGCGCTTCAGCGTTCATCTGTACATATTCGATATTGCTGACTAACCCTAAATCACGCAATTTCTCGCGACCTACTTTCAGCATAGAATCATTAATATCGCCAAGCACAACCTGCCCGCTGTCCGTTACTAGCTGACTGAATTTAGCCGTCAAATCACCAGTACCACCGGCTAAATCTAGGACCTTATGGCCTTTCCTCACGCCTGAGCAGGCAATGGCTTGGCGTTTCCAAAGGCGATGGATCCCAAAAGACATTAGGTCATTCATAATGTCGTATTTTGCAGCCACTGAATGGAATACATCGGCGACCATCGATGCTTTTTCTTCACGATCAACAGTTTTATAACCAAAATCAGCAGTATCTTGTGGCGACTCTTTCATTGTTTTCTCTTTTGGGCTGAACACTATGATGTGCTTAGTGTACTTGATCGCGTGACCGACGTGCAATTCATAACCATGTGATTTTGTCTGATTATTCTAAGATTGTTCAGCTATGATGGGATGTAGTATTCTTGCTTTAGAATAAGTGCTTTATGCGCCGCTTGAGAAGCCTTTCGAGCAAGTGCTGTAAAGTCGGCTTCATTTTTTTGTTTTACGATGCCAACAGAGAGTTCAACACTTGGCAATTCCAGTGGGCTTTTTGAGCTTACAAACTTGAGCTTTTCAACCCCTTTTCGGACTTTCTCAGCAATAACTAGCGCAGTTTCTGGCTCTACATCCGGCAGTAACACGGTGAATTCGTTTTTACCTGTTCTTCCAGGTAAACCGCTTTCAAACACATACTTTTGAATTTTTTTGGCTACGCGATTAAGCACAACCTCACCAATCGCATCCCCATATTTGTCAGAGAATTCATGGATGTTTTCTACTTGTATAGCAATGGCACAAATAGATTTTTGCTGCTTTAACCATTGCTGTGTTTGTTGGTTCAAGTAATGACGCTTGTACATACCAGTTTGGAGATCGATAATGTACTGCTTTCTTAGCTTGAGCAGCTGCTGCTGGGTTTTCTGATGGGTTATCCGTGCTTTTTTAAGTGTATCTTTAAAATGAGCATGTTGTTTTAGCAGTACATCTGTTTGTTTTGAAAGCAGCTGCAGGGCACGTTTACTTTGCTTTATATTGTGCTCACCTAAACTATGGACGCAATGATGGAGTTGTTCTGAAAACTGACTAATATTACGCTGTGAGTTTTGCGTAGAGCTTTGCAAAGTAGATAACATGCCATCGACATTCTTCAACATAGCCGCTTCTTCTTGATGGCCTTGATTGATGTGCTCAAAATAAAGTTGCTCTAAATAGATACTATCGATTTTTTGTCCGCTGTTTAAAATGCGATCAAGTGCAGCATTAAGATCAAGGTCAGACTTACTTATGTAGGTATAAGTAACTTGGTAGTTCAGTGGCGTTGGCGGTAAGTGGTGTTGCTCTAAAAATAGGCAGACTTTTGTCATTTTCTCTTGTGCAACAGCCATGGGGTCATGGAATATCATTTCAATTACCGCAATAATAGGTCAGCTAAAAGTGTGTGTGCAATCTTGATATCCTTGGGCTGTTGCTTAATGTCCCTTCAGTGGGTGCTACATTACTGAGTCACGCCCATATTTAAAAGCAAAATCGATGGTTTTGGTATAGAAAGTTTAGATTTAAGGGTCTATTTGCTGGTTTTATAGTCAACTCAATGTTGTTTGTGCGATTTTTGCGCTAATGTCAATGGTGGCGTCTGTCGAATTTAGTTGCGGTGAATAAATAGGCTTCGATACAGTGCGTGCATATTCGACGAAAATAAGGTCATCAAGTGAAACACACTTTAGCAAACTATACGGCAATCGCAGTGTTGAGCGTCTGCTTATCAGCTTGCCAACTCACTCAAAGTAATATTGATACACGCTTTACCAAGGTAGCTGATAAAATTGAGGCTATGAGAGCGTCTGACAATGCATATGCTAAAACAGCACTGGATGATGCTTTCTTGTTACCTGATTTATCACCACAGAGTTTGGCATACGCTTATAAAAACAACCTTCAGTTGCTCAATCAGCTTGACGCTCTGTCGATGGAAAGTTTAAGTTCAGAAAATAAGATCAACCATACAATATTACGTGCACAAATCCAAAATGACGTGGATGAGTTTAAATTTAATAGTCATTATGTTCCCCTAACCTCTGAGTATGGTTTTCACTCAGGTATGCCCGCCATGGTAGCTGGGCATGACTTTTCTAGTAAGGCGGGTTTTGAGCTGTATTTACGTCGATTGGCACAGATCCCACGCTATTTCGCACAAAATATTCATTGGATGAAAGAAGGTATTAAAGTTGGTTTGACCCAACCTCAAGCCGTTTTAAAAGGTTATGAAGAATCTATCGCTATTTTTGTCGTTGATGATGTGACAACTTCTACCTTTTACAAACCATTCTTGGTGAACTCTGCGAATATCGCAGACGTTGAGTTTGCGCAATTACAAACACAAGCGCAGCGAGTGTTAACACAACAGGTTATACCCGCTTATCAAGACTACTTTGACTTTTTCGTTAAGGAATATAAGCCAGCAGCACGACAAGAAATAGGTATCTCTGCGACAGAGCAAGGTAAAGCGTTTTATATTAACCGAGCACGTCACTATACTACGACATCCATGACACCAGGTGAGATCCATGAACTAGGGCTACAAGAAGTGGCACGGATCCGCAGTGAAATGCAGGAAATTATCGATGGTATAGGTTTTGAAGGCACATTTGCTGAGTTTGTCGAGTTTTTAAGAACGGACCCGCAATTTTATGCCACATCACCGGAGCAGTTATTAAAAGAAGCTTCTTTCATCGCCAAAAAAATGGATGCGCAATTACCTAAACTATTCCACACCTTACCGCGTAGACCGTATGGAGTTGCGCCAGTGCCTGCTAGCATCGCACCAAAATATACGACGGGCAGATACAGTGGTGCTACAAAGGATGATGAAGCTGGGTTTTATTGGGTGAACACCTATGCGCTAGATAAGCGACCATTATATGTACTTGAAGCACTGACATTGCACGAAGCAGTACCTGGACACCATTTGCAAATAGCCTTGAATGCAGAGTTGGAGTATTTACCGGGTTATCGTCGCAATACCTATATTTCGGCATTTGGAGAAGGGTGGGGTCTATATTCGGAGTATTTGGGGCTGGAGGCGGGCTTTTATAAAGACCCTTACAGTAACTTTGGTCGTTTGACTTATGAAATGTGGCGAGCTGCACGGTTAGTGGTTGATACGGGTATGCATATGTTTGGTTGGAGCCGAGAACGTGCGATGAACTTTATGAAAGATAACAGTGCGCTATCACTGCACAATATCAAGACTGAGACAGATCGCTATATTTCTTGGCCAGGACAAGCACTGTCTTATAAAATTGGCGAGTTAACAATTAAGCGCTTACGTCACGAAGCGGAAGTTGCCTTAGGGGAGAAGTTTGATATACGAGAGTTCCATCATCAAATCCTACGCCATGGTTCGGTGCCTTTGTTTGTTTTAGAAGAGCAGATAGGCCTTTATATTAAAGCTGAATTGGCTAAGCAGTAGAATTAAAAAACCTGTGCGGTGCCTAAGTTTTTAGGCACCGCACAGTGCTAGTTTAGTAAGCTCAATAATAATTGCATTGTATTTTTCTGACTGGTGCAGCTTGATGAATTAAGGATCAACTGCTCGCCAAGCAATAATGTATGTTGCTCGACGGCAAAGCGGGCTGTTTTATCTTCGATACCTTCAATATCAGCGACATGTGCGAGCCCAATGGTACGGCGGATGAGCTCGGTACCACAATACCCCATCGCATCCTGCATAATACTACTGATAAAGTGATCAATATACGCAGGATCTCGCAGTGTTACGTCTTGGGTGTGTGTATTTGCTAAGGTTTGCCAGCTTTGCTCGAAAGTAAGTAAGCATTCAGCGATGCATGATATTAAATAAGTTTGCATTTGACGACGTTGAGGTAAGCTTTCAATACGTGCCTGCTGTGCACAGTAATTTAACAGCAAATTGCCAACGAAAGAGCCTAAGTCAAAGCCAATTGGACCAAAAAAACCAAATTCAGGGTCAATAACTTTGGTGGTATTTGCGTCGACAAAAATACTGCCCGTATGCACATCACCATGTAATAACGTTTGTGGTGAACAGAGAAACTTCGCTTTCAGTTTGGCCACTTCGAGACGAAGCTGTGCATTATTTCTCAATGCACTAACAGGTTCAGTCAATGTTATAGGGAAGTCGTTTCGTTCATGCTGATGATAAGGGTCATCAAAGAAGAGTTCTTCAGTAATGGCACATAATTCGGGGTTTAAAAACTCACTGACGAGGGATTTTTTCTTGGCTGGAGTGAGTACGAAATCACTGTAATTAAAGCTAGTGGTAGCCAGATGAGTGGCGATATCTTTGCTTAACTTAGGATAGGTTTCCCCGTTATTAAGTGCGGTCCGAAGAATGGCCAATTGCCCAAGGTCTTCTAATATTGTCAGTGCCAATTGATCATTTTGGTGTAATACTTTAACGGTTGTCTCTGGGCAAACAACGCCATGCAATTTCAAAACACTGGCTTCAATACGCGCTCTGTCGAGCGTTAAAGGCCATGATTCACCCACACAGCGAGCATACGGGAGCGCTTGCTTGAGAATAATACTACGACCTGCGCTGTCGCTAATCCTAAATACTAAGTTTAAGTTACCATCGCCAAATTCGTAGCAACTTAGAGGGGCCTGTAAGTTAAACAGAGAGCCTAAAGATGCCACATAGCCGAGTGCTTTTTCACTATCAAAAACAGAGTATTGAGTCATAGATTATTATCTCAAGTTAATTAAGTGTTTAGCATTCTATATTTTTAAGTGTTTAGATGTCTATACATCTTTAGATCTTAATGTAAAATATCAAATGACTTTTATTCAACATGAGACGGCCAATGCAAACATTAGAAGCACGGAGTTTGAAGTATCAAGACGGTTCAGTATGGGTACTTGATCAGTACTTACTGCCCCACCAGAGCAAATGGCATCGCTGCGAGAGCGTGTCACATATGCAATCGTTAATTGTTGAATTAAAAGTCCGTGGTGCACCTTTGATTGGTTTAGCAGCAACGTTACTCGTGGCTTATTTGGCTGAACAAGGTGCTACGCATAAAGAGTTAGCGCAAGCGATAGATGACTTGGAAGCAACGCGACCGACAGCGGTAAACCTGATGCATTGCATGAATAAAATGCGCCAAGCGTTATGTAAGACGAACTATGTATCTGCGCTGGTTGATACCGCTGAAGCATTGTTTTTAGAAGATATCGCGCTATGTGATGCCATGGCTGACTTTGGAGCCAGCTTGGTTGATGCAGGCGACCAAATATTAACACACTGCAATACCGGCGCACTTGCTACAGCAGGTGTCGGGACCGCATTGGGTGTTATTTACAAAGCGCATCAACGCCATGGTGACATCCATATATGGGTTGATGAAACACGTCCTTTGCTGCAAGGAGCGCGTTTGACGGCGTATGAATTAGAAAGCTGGGAAATACCGTACACCTTATTGTGTGACAATATGGCGGCGAGCTTAATGGCTGCAGGTAAAGTGGATAAGATTTTTGTCGGTGCTGATCGTATCGCCGCCAATGGTGACTTTGCTAATAAAGTGGGCACCTATAACTTGGCTGTGTTGGCACAGTTTCATCATATTCCATTTTATGTGGTTGCGCCGCGAACAACGCTTGATCTGAATTGTGAGAATGGTGAAGCGATCCCCATTGAGAATCGGGACGATGCGGAAGTGCGAGGGGTTAGTGGCAGCTTTGGCAAATGTGAATGGGCGCCCTTAACTAGCCAAGTTTATAATCCTGCCTTTGATGTAACACCGGCACACTTAGTAACGGGTTGGATATTAGACACTGGCATATATAGTAAAAGCTTCGTCTTGAATCAAGGGCTAAGCCGTGTGTAAAATCATTATTCACTCAATAATAGGCTGATTATGAAAATATTTTTACAGATATGCTGGTATATCACAGTACTGTACAGTTTTGGGGGAGCGTATGCTTCTTCAAATATTCCTGTGGAGCACTTCAGCAAAGGAATGGCATACGGTCAGGTGCAAATTTCACCGACTGGAGAATACTTAGCATTTGTGTCTAAAGTCGATGGAAAAAATAATCTTTATATTCTAGATGTAAAAGACAACAAGATCATTAGTGGTGTTGCATTTTCGAATGATGCACAAGTTGGGAGTTACATTTGGGCGAGTGATGACCGTGTGGTTGTTGAAAAGCAATACTTAAGAGGTTGGGCAGATCAGCCGCAATATCGTGGTGAGCTAGTTGCAATGAATGCAGATGGGTCACGTAAGCAGTATGTTGTTGGTTATCTTGGTGAGATGCAAGTTGGATCCTCTATTCGAAAAGCAACGCCGTTATATGGCACATCTTATGTATTAGATAGCTTGCCTGATGATCAGGACCACATTTTGATTGTGACTTACCCTTGGGATTCGGTAAAAGAGCCCCGAACCGCGGTTTATCGTGTAAATATACATAATGGTAAGCGCAAAAGGGTTGCAAACTCACCGTCTAAGATGGGGAGATATTTGACAGACCATCAAGGGAATGTCCGTGTAGTTGTATCATCAGAAAACTATATTGATCAATCCATTCATATTCGAGAAAAGCGTGGTGATAAATGGCAGCCATTGCCTCTGAAAAAAATTGCTTTACAAGATATTACACCATGGTCATTTGATAAGTCAGGAAAATACGTATTAATTACTGGATCTGAGTCAGGTGAACCAAAGGGTATTTATAAACTTAATATTGCTACAGGGACAGCTGACAAAGTATTCCAAGATAGTCAGGTATCCCCATCTAACGTATGGGTTGATAGCTATAGTAAAGAAGTTTTTGCTGTGGAATTAGACGCCGGATACCCAAGTTATGCTTTTGTTGATAAAGCATCCGCAAATAGTAAAAAGTTAAAGTCACTATTAGCGACTTTTCCAAATTCACAAGTACATTTAGCAAGCACCAGTAAAGATAACAAACGCAGCATTGTTTTTGTACGAAGTGATAAAAACCCAGGGCAATATTATTTATACGATGAATATAAAGGGAAGCTAAAATTCTTGTTTGCGCAAAGAAGTTGGCTGCCTACTGAACAAATGTCAACGACAAAGCCAATAAGCCTTACGGCTAGGGATGGTTTAAGTATTCATGGCTATTTGACCTTACCAAAAGGTAAAGAAGCTAAAAATTTACCGCTTGTCGTTATGCCGCATGGTGGGCCACATGGACCAAGAGATTATTGGGGATTTGAACTTGAAAGCCAGCTGTTAGCAAGCAGAGGTATTGCTGTATTAAAAGTTAACTTTAGAGGCTCTGGAGGGTATGGCCTTAACTTTGAGCATGCTGGACATGGTGAGTGGGGTCGAGCTATTCAGCATGATATTATTGATGCTACAAAGTATGTCATTAAGGCTGGTTATGTAAATGCAGATAACATGTGTATCATGGGGTCAAGCTTTGGCGGATATTCAGCATTGCAGAGCGCGATTATAGAGCCTGACTTATTCAAATGTGCCATTGGGGTTGTGGGAGTATATGACTTACCACTAATGTTTGAAGAAGGTGATATTGCAGGGAATCAATCTGGGCGGAACTATTTGCATGAAGTATTGGGAAGCAATGAGCAGCAATTGCAAGAGTTCTCCCCAACTTATAATATTTCCAAATTGAAAGCGCCAGTTTTAATTGTTCATGGTGGGAAAGATCAAAGAGCACCCATAGAGCAGGCTGAGTCTCTAGTAAAAGCATTAAAAAAAGCCAAGCATGACTATCAGTATATGCTGTTAGAAACGGAAGGGCATGGCTTTTATAAAGCTGAGCATCGTACTGCGTACTATAAGCGAGTATTAGCATTTTTGGACGATAATCTAAAGCTGTAGAATAAAAAGAAAGGCAACGTCTATTGCCTTTCTCTTTCTCAAGTTTAATCTATCAGTGGAAATCGCTTTGCGATTTCAGACTCCGTTGACGTGGCAACCCAGCCTTCTTGGTTGTCAAATAACCGAATTGCACTAAACTCTGGGTCGCTGCCCATGTCGAACCAATGCGGTGTATTTTTAGGCACGGATATGAGATCACCTTGCTGACACAACACTTGAAAAACTTGTTCATGTAAGTGCAAGCAAAATAGTCCTTGTCCTTTGACAAAAAATCGCACTTCATCTTCGCTGTGGGTGTGTTCAAAAAGGAACTTCTGGCGTAACTGTGCTGCATTTGGGTTGCCTTTGGCGAGGCTTATAACATCCACAGTTTTATAGCCCTGCGCTGCTTTTAGTCGAGTAATGTCAGCTTGATAAGCCTCAATGATGTCACCTTGGTTCATATCATCAGTAATGTCATGACTTGCCTGCCACTGTTCAAACCTCACGCCAATATGGCTAAGCTGCTGGGCTATTAGCGCTGGATCATGGCTATCAAAGGTATGTTGAGCGGGATTGTCGTGACGGTAAATAGTAAGCTGGCTCATTAGTTGTTACTCGTATATTGATTAAAATCAGTGATAATAGGGTGTGCAGCCGATTGGGTTTGACCATCACGCCATAACTGTAAGGTGGCTAGACCTGCTGATTTGGCTGCATCTAATTCTTCAACAATATCACTTAGAAACAAGATTTCAGAGGCAAGGTAAGGGAGCTGCTCTACTATGTTTAGGTATGATTGAGCCTCTTTTTTTCCACCAACTTTAGTATCAAAATAGGCGTTAAATAACGGTCTGATATCGCCATAATCAGAATACTCAAATAGCAATTTCTGTGCTTTGACTGATCCCGAAGAATATACATAAAGATTAAGTTTGGCGGTGTACTGCGCGTTGAGAAATTCGAATGCATCAGGATAGATATGACCAGTAAAGTCACCATTTTCGTATCCTGCTTGCCAGATCAGCCCTTGCAACTGCTTTAAAGGAGTAACTTTTTCATCATTTTTGATCCAATTGAGGAGTGCATCGATGGCTTCTGATGTTGATGCCGTGGGCTTTGCAATGAGGTGTTTTACTTCATGTAATTGTGCTGCGACTTCTGGGACATGCTGATGTTGTTCGACAAATTTAGGTAAGTGTTTGGCAGCGTATGGAAATAAGATATCTTTGACGAATGATATTCGGGTGATCGTACCTTCAATATCTGTGAGAATGGCTTTAATCATCGTGTACCCTCTAATTTTATACGTTCAAGTTCGCAAGCAAACAAAAATTCTAACCCCTCGATATGCCGGCGAGTTTCTGCAATGCTATCACCCATTGCATACAAACCATGGCCACGGATCAATACGCCATGCACAACTGGTGTGGTGGCATGATGTTTGGCGACACGCTGCGCCAATATCTCAATATTTTGATCATTGTCAAAAATAGCAATGTGCAAAGGGGTTAAGTGACTTTGAATGCCTCTGAGTGATTTTTGCATCTCATAGCCTTCTATTTGCAACGTGTCATCACGGACAAAACGCGAAAGTGTCGTTGCAGCGACAGAGTGAGTATGTAACACGCATTCAGTGTTCGGACTAAGTTGATATAACATAAGGTGAAGAGCTGTTTCAGCGGAAGGCGCGCCATTACCTGCAGTAATTTGCCCGTCAGCACATAACTCTAAAAAGTGCTCCGGTTCGAGATATCCTTTATGGTGTCCACTGGCGGTGACAACAAACCCTGAATCAGTTTTTATTGAAAAGTTGCCACCAGTTGCGGGGACCCATCCTTGTTGGCTTATCCAACGCCCAGTCTCAATCAAGGCGCGTTTTGCAGCATGATTTTGCATCTTATGTTACCTTTGCGTTATGCATTACAATTCATTTTAGACGGCTATACATCTAGTTTAATCATGATAACATCGCTTTTTAAATAGCACTACCTGTGAATCTCGAAACCATAAAGGGTGGGCTGGTAAAGTTAAAGGTGGGCGGTGGTCGCAATACACACAGACTATTGGAGAAGTGCAGTGCGCAGTAAATTACCGAATCTTGGAATGAGTATTTTTAGTAAAATGACGGGGCTGGCAAATCAGTATGAAGCAATTAACTTATCGCAGGGCTTTCCTGAGTTTGATACCCCTGAATTTTTAAAACGCAGACTGGCAGACTATGTTCAGGAAGGGGTTAATCAATACGCTCCTTCAGCAGGCGTTGCGCCGTTACAACAACAAATTAGTGCATTGGTCAAAAGGCGTTATCAGGCGAATATCAATGCTGATGATATGGTAACAGTGACATCTGGTGCGACCGAGGCTTTGTTTGTCGCGATTCAATCAATCACGCGCTCGGACGATGAAATTATTGTATTTGACCCTGCCTATGATTCATACAAGCCTGCGATTGAGCTCGCTGGGGGTAAAGCCGTTCATATTGCACTGAATGCACCTGATTATATAATTGATTGGGCTGAGGTTAAGCGCCTTATTACTGATAAAACGCGGGCTATCATTATCAATACGCCACATAACCCCAGTGCAAAAACCTTAAAGTTGGCCGATCTGACAAGCTTAAAAAAGCTAGTTATCCAGCATGATCTTTATGTGATAAGTGATGAAGTATATGAGCATATTACTTTCGATGATCAGCCTCATTTAAGCGTGTTACGAGATCCTGAATTATTTGAGCGTAGTTTTGTGGTATCGAGTTTTGGTAAAACTTTTCATTGCACGGGCTGGAAGATGGGCTACTGTATTGCACCAAATAAGTTAACCACTGAATTTAGAAAGTTGCATCAATATGTGACATTTTCTAGTTTTACTCCCGCTCAGTTTGCATTAGCAGATATGTTGGATGAAGAAGGCGATCATGTTGATTCATTGGCTCAGTTTTACCAACAAAAGCGAGACTGTTTAGTGTCAGCGTTGGCATCTAGCCGCTTTACAGTTTTGCCCAGTGAAGGCACGTACTTTTTATTACTTGATTATAGTCAACTTTCTGAACTGGATGACGTGGCATTTTGTGAGTATTTAGTCAAAGAAATTGGCATTGCTGCTATTCCGTTGAGTGTTTTTTATGACTCGCCGACGGGAGACCGTGTGATCCGGCTGTGTTTTGCAAAAGAAACTAATACATTATTAGCTGCTGCGGAGAAGTTATGCCAACTCTAACACCCAATGACAACACGCAATTGTGCGTGGCATTAGTGCAACATGATATTGCGTGGCTACAGGCTGAACTTAATTTTAAGCAGCTCGAGACGTTATTAACCAAGCGCTTGAGCGACCATGCTCACCCAGTTGATTTAATTCTACTACCAGAAACCTTTGCGACAGGGTTTGCCGTTGATTTAGCCGTTGCCGAAGCGCAGCCAGGGCCTATTTTACAATGGCTCATCACTGCAGCTCAGCGCTTTCAGGCGGTTATGGCGGGATCTGTATTGGTAAAGCAAGGCGCAAAACAAGTTAACCGCTTTTACTGGGTACGCCCAGATGGCACCATATCATATTATGATAAAAGACATTTGTTTCGACTTGGCAATGAAGGTGAGTATGTCGAGGCAGGTCAATCCAGAGCGGTATTTACCCTTGGTGAGTTCAGGTTTTTACCACAAGTGTGTTACGACTTAAGGTTTCCTGTTTTTCAGCGAAACCGTAATGATTATGATGTAATGGTTAATGTTGCCAATTGGCCGGCGGTCAGGCGACATATTTGGGATACTTTATTGATGGCCAGAGCAATGGAAAATCAATGCTATGTACTCGCTTGCAATCGCGTTGGCACAGATGGTAAAGGGGTCGCACACAATGGTGGCAGCGCGGCCTATGACTTTAAAGGTGAGCCGTTGGTGCAATTAGCGGATGATCAATCCAGTATTGAAATTGTTCAATTAAGCAAAACGACTTTGGATGAATTTCGAGCCGGTTTCCCAGCTCATTTAGATGCCGATGAGTTTATACTAAGTTAACTCGCAGTGTGATGGGTCAGTCGTTGGATGTTACTCGTATCTGACTCTTTCAACGCAAAGTAACCAAGCAAGCGGCGCATTTCGTGGGCTTGATCCGCCATTTGTTTCGCCGCTGCCATGGTTTCTTCAGTAATTGCGGAGTTTTCTTGAATCAAATCAGTTAAGCGCTGCACTACTAAATCCACTTCGGTGATCGCCTGTTGTTGTGTCATGGTCGATTGATTGATTTTGACGATAGTCCCGTTTACTTTAGAAACCGCGTCTACAATTTGCTCTAATTTGTGGCCTGAGCTATTCGCCATTTCGGTGCTTTGCTCTACTTTTTCATTACTGTTTGCGATGATGTTTTTGATTTGTTTCGCTGAAGCGGCACTTCTACCAGCCAGCTCCCTGACTTCATTAGCGACCACAGCAAATCCTCGACCATGTTCACCTGCGCGTGCTGCTTCAACCGCAGCGTTGAGCGCTAACAAATTGGTTTGAAAGGCTAGAGCGTCAATCACAGAGACAATTTCGTTGATATCTTTACTGGCATTGTTTACTTCTTCAATGGCAACCACGGTATCTTTTGATAGTGTGCCACCTTCTTGAGCAATATCTTGTGCATTGTCTGATAACTCAACAGCATTACTAGACTGTTTTGCCACTGCCGTGATTTCACTTAATATATGACCGGTGCTTGCGCTTGCTTCTTCTAAATTGGCTGCTTGCTCTTCCGTTCGGGCACTGATCTCGGTATTACTGGCCGCAATTTCTCCAGCGCTTTGCGAAACATGATTTGCCGAAAGCTGGATCCCTTCGATGACTTCAGTCAGCTTACTAATGGTTGTATTTACATCTTGTTTGAGTTCTAGAAATACCCCCTCATAGTCACCAGCGATCGCATCCGTTAATTTACCTTGCGATACAGCACTGAGTACATGTGTCACTTCACTAATAGCGGCCGAAATGGTGGCAATAGAGCCGTTGACATCTTGTTTAAGCTGCTGAAGCTGCCCCTTCAATGACAATTCGATCTTTAAACTAAAATTGCCCTGACACATCGCAGCCATTACGGTGCTAAGTTCTTCGATCACTTGGTTGAGATTTTTAACAGAATTATTAATGTCTACTTTGAGGGCGTTAAGTTGCCCTGGCATCGCAGAGGTAATGGTTCTATCAAAGCGCCCATGACTAATCGCCATCATCACTGACGAAATCTCACTGACGGCTTTATCGAGATCTTTAATCGAGATATTGATATCTTCTTTGAGTAACCCTAATTGACCTTGTGCAGGGCACTCTACGCTTTGTTTGAAGTTACCTTTGCTCATTGCAGCCATTACGGTACTGATATCTTTAATAATGAGTGCTAAGTTTTCGACACTGAAATTAATATTTTCTTTAAGTTCATGAAGCTGCCCTTCAAGCGGAATATCAACCCGTTGGGAGAAGTCTCCTTGTTTAATTGCAGCCATTACTGTACTTATTTCATCAATCGCACCAGACACACTAAAAACTGAATTATTAACACTGTCTTTTAATTGCCCGAGCTTGCCTTGTGCTGTAATAGACACTTGACCTTTAAAATCGCCATGCTCGACGTTTTCCATCACGCCAACAATGGCATTCATGGTGTCGTTCAATGATCGTAGTGACTGGTTAATATTATTTTTAAGTTTTTCTAAATCCCCTGACATTGGCGCGTTTAGTTGCAGATTAAACTGTCCCACTGACATTGCTTTTACAACTTGATTTATTTCACCAATGGCAATGTCTAAACTGTCAGCACAATGATTGGTGGCTTGCTTGAGAGTTTCAAGCTCACCTTTACACTGAACTTTTATCCGTTTTGAAAATCGTCCTGACGCCATGTCATTCATGACCAAATTAGTTTCTGAGATAGACTGTTGAAGTTCATTCAAGAGTGAATTAAAAGCGTGAGCTGATTGTCCAATCTCATCTTTTGAGGTAACAGGTGCTCGAATCGAGAAATCACCTTCTTGTTCAACTCGACGCATGGTATTTACTAATGAATGGGCTGGACGAGTGAGTGTACGTGCGAAAAGAAAGGCACTGACAACAATAGCGGTGATAGTGAATAGTAAAACAATAGCGAGTAGGTTCCGTAGCCGAGTGACCGCATAAAAGGCTTCTTGTTTGTCGATTTCAGCGATTAATGCCCACTCGGCACCCATCACTGTAATAGGCATAAAAGCGGATAAGACAGGTTGCCCATTGTAGTCCAAGATGAGCTTTTGCCCCTGCTCACCTTGTATTGCACGTTGAAAAGCCTCGGTGTTAATTGTTCCTTTATCTGGGTATTTAAAAGAATTGATGACCGAATGGTTTTGCGGGTCTAAGTAAGAATCAGAACGCATCAAACCATCACTCCCAACCAGGTAGGTTTCTCCGCTTTCTCCTAATCCCTCTCGTTCCGTCATAATTTGATTGAGTGCGTCAATTGAAAGCTGAAATATTAATGTCGCCTTAGCTTGTTCGCTATTAACCAGAGGCGCGGCAATAAAGCTTGCTGGCGCATTGTATGATGGTAAGTATTGTTGATAGTCAACAAAGGCATATTGTTCTGGCGAGGTTAAAAGGCGTGCTTGTTGAAACACTTTAGCAAGATTACTATCAGCATAGGGGCCTGTTAGTAAGGAGGTTGCAAAGTCGAGTTCTTTAAATACAGAGTAGACGATGTTGCCTGTTTCATTATCGACGATGAAAATATCATAAAAGTGATTAATTTCTGCAATTTTTAAAAAGTACTCATGATGACGCTGATGTGTCGCGTCGTATTCGTCACCATGGTTGGTAGCTAACAATTGGGACTTTTCACCCAGTGGAAATGGGTTGTCTGAAATGTAGCGCTGTTGTAATGAAATGCCTTCGGCATTCACACTACTTAGTAAGTCTTCAGGTAGTACAACTCCTGGGTTTTCATCAATAAACTTTTTAGTAAACTCATTATCGTAAAATGACACCAGTCCATCGGGCGTATATGTACTGCCATCAAGCGAACTGTACGCGTACATAAATTCTTTGGCGGCTTTTTGTGCGTAAGGGTTGTGCGCCAGTGCACTCATTTTGTTTTTTACCGCTTTGAAATGACGTTCAACAGCGCTTTTCTTGATTTCTCCGACCGCTGCGAGTTGCGAATATGCTTGTTCTTGCAGCGCTGTAGATGCATGGTACAACGCGATTGAAATGACAATGGCGATAGGCGCAAGTGCAACAAGTAAAAATGCCACAACGAGCTTCTTAGTCAGGTCTAATGAATGGTAAATAGCGCTTATACTGGCCACGGCGTGTTCCTTGTCCTAGTTTACTATGCTCATAAAAATAAGAGCGTTGTAGCAAAGTGTAGAACAGTTCTCGTTTACGTCTAGCAAAAGAGGAGTAAATGTGTGCCGAAATTTGCGAAAAAATGGGGGAAGTTGGTGAGATAAAAAAGGCCACCAAAGGCAGCCTTTTTATATTTTAAAACAATTAATTAGTGTTTCCAGTGGTATTTGTGAGCTTTTTCTTCCATATACATCTGCGTTGCAGGGTGCATTTGTGTTTTCGTGCCATTTTCAAAGAAGAAAGGCGCTCGTTTGTTGTCGTAGTTACCTACTTCATTCATGGTTGCTGAATCGTAAATACGGCCATTGATCACAGTGTAAGCGACTTTTTCTGATTGACGAATATCGGTTAAGACATCGCCATCAATAATTGCCAGGTCGGCTAATTTACCTGTTTCGATAGTACCAATATCGTGGTCCATACCTAGATATTTTGCGCCGTCTATTGTGCCACTGCGTAGTGCTTCCCATGCACTAAACCCGCCTTGTGCCATCGACCATAGCTCCCAATGTGCCGCAAGACCTTCACGTTGACCGTGTGCCCCGATATGAACTGTGACACCTTCATCACGCAATTGCTTAGCAACTTCAGCAGCCAAGATATGGTTGTAAAGTCTTTCTGGTGCTTGGCCTGGGCGAATTGCATGCGGCTTAACAATGTATTCTGGTACAAAGCTCATTAAGCGCTCGTTTTCCCATACATTGGTGTGCTCGTAGAAGTAGTCCTCCCCTTTTATACCACCATAGGCTACTACAAATGTTGGGGTAAAGCCGACATTACTCTGGCCCCACATTTGCTCTACGTCAGAATAAATATGTGGGATTGGCAATGCATGTTCAACGCCCGTATGGCCATCGACAATCATATTCATATTATGCTGAAACTTAGAACCGCCTTCTGGTACCACCATGATCTCCATGTTCTTCGCAGCTTCTAGTACTTGCTGGCGAGTTTCACGGCGAGGGTGGTTATAACTCTTAACAGAAATTGCACCCGAATCTTTAAGACGTTTTACATGGAATTCGGCATCATCTAGATTGCTGATCGGCGTCTTATACCCTGGTGCGTTACCGGCATAGAGAATACGGCCAACAGAGTAAATACGTGGCGCTAGAGTTTCACCTGCTTTTGCAAGCTCTGCCATCGAAAACACTTCAGATGAATTGTTTGATGGATCATGAATGGTTGTTACGCCAAAGCTAAGGTTTGAGTATTGGTTCCAATTTTGTTTTGGCTGTAGGTCGTAGCTACCGTAGCTGCCATGTGCATGTGCATCAATTAAACCTGGAATAACCGTTTTACCACTGATATCCATGGTTTTAGCACCACTTGGTATAGTGACTTCGCCTTGTTTGCCAACGGCAATGATACGGTTCTCTTTGATGATGATCACACCATTTGAGATGATTTCTTGCTGTTTATCAGCATCACGCATGGTAACGACAGTCCCGCCGATGAGTGCCAGCGTACCGTTGGGCTTGTCTGCTTGTTTTTCAAAGCTTAAATCAATACCTTCAGCCGTTAATTCTGTTGGTGTGGTTTCACCTTCCGTTAAAAAGGCAAAAGTGTCAGTTAATTTACGCTGATACAAATTTGGACCGAATGCCCACGTAAGCGCACTGCTGTCGCTGACCCAGTTTAGATAATCACCAGAGTATTTTGATACTTGTTTAACCGGAAAGGATTTAGTCCCTTTATTAATCGTCAGGGTCTTACCAGTACTCGTAAACGGGGCAACAAAGGTATTAAAGTGCTCAATAAAGGCGATATATTGGCCATTAGGAGAGACTTTAAAGTCAAAGATGTAATCGCCTTTAAAATGACTTCGCTCTTCTTGGCCGTTTAAGTTTACGCTTTTTAATTCGCGACTTGTTTCGCCAGCAACAGAGAAGAAAACACGGTCAGATGCTGCGCCAAAGTGTGGGTTATCACCCGATTTAACTAGACGTTTGGCTTCGCCACCTTTACTGCTCACAAGATAAATGCCTGGAGACATTGACCAGTCACCATTTAGTAAGTAACCACCAGTGACTTTTTTATATAATACCTGTTTACCATCAGGAGAGAAGCTAGGTGATACATAATGGCCCGGCTGTTGGGTGATGGTTTTTCCTTTTCCGCCTTTGGCTGAGACAACACGAATAGATCCGAGTTCTTTGTCATCCCACGCGGTATATACGATAGATTTTCCATCGCGAGAATAGCTTGGGTAGAATTCAAAGTGATCGGTTTGTGTTGTTAAACGGCGCACTTTTCCAGAGGCAATATCTTTTACATATAAGTAGCCAAGGGCTTGAAACAGTGCTGTTTCACCATTCGGTGAAAGTTGTGACCAACGCGCCATTTTTACTTTAAAGCTATCTGGTGCGACATCAACAGCAAAGCGCAGAGCTGGGGTGATTTGTTTTTCAGCAACGATGCGTGTTGGAATCACTTGTGCTTTTTTTGAGTCGATATTAACCGTGCGGAAAACGCCGCCGGCCCAAAATACCAATGACTTACCATCTGGTGTATACGCAAATGATGGTGTGTTACCGTGCGCACCGTTGGCTTCTTGTAAATCACGGTCTAACCCAGCGTAAATCTCGGTTTCAATCCCTGACTCAAGGTTTTTAATATACAGCGCACTGGCCATAGCTTTGCCGTCATCAACACGTTTTACAAATGCGATAGACTTGCCATCAGGACTTGGTGTTGGACGGATCGCGCCACCCGCACCGCGAATAACCACCTCTTCTTCACCGGTAGCAAGATCCCAACTACGGACTTCAAATACGGTATCAAGGGCATTTTTATTATATTGCCAGCGCACACCGGCAGTTCCATCTACTGAGTAATAGATTTTTTTACCATCGATAGAAAATGTGGGTTCTGCCACATTTTTTTGCGACTTAGCCCCATGTAGACGATCTCTTACTACCACGCCTTTACCGCCACTAATGTGATACATGCGAATTGAGCCACCAGGAATGGTACGCCCAGTTACTTGGCCTTGTTTAACCGCAATGTACTGTCCGTCAGGAGACCAGGCTGGGTTATGGACGATATTATGGCTTTCTTTTGATACTTGTTTTTTGTTCTCACCATTAATATCCATCACCCATAAGTTATCACCACCGGCGCGGTCAGAGATAAAAGCGATTTTTTTGCCGTCAGGAGAAAATTTAGGCTGAATGTTCCAACCCATGTCATTGGTAACAATCGTGGCTTTTCCGCCTGTAATTGGCATGATGTAAATATCACCCAACATATCAAATACAACCTGTTTACCATCAGGACTCACATCTAAGTTACTCCAGGTAGTTTGGTTGGTATCGATTGTAATGGTTTGCTTGTCACCTGGTGTATTAAGTACATCCCAGCCCTCAGTGCTTCTTTGCTCTGCGGCAGGGGTGGTTGCATTTGTGACTTCAGCCAAACTTGACACACTTGTGCCTAATACAGCAAGGCTAATTGCTACTGTCAGTGGTTTTTTGAAAAATGCCATCATGATTTCCATGTTATGGTTATTGGTTTCTCTAATATCGAGTATTAGAGTATATAGTCTTAGAGAATGACGAAATTTGACGAAGATGTCGACTATGCGCGATAAATGGTGAGTCAGCTGATTAAAATCTAGTCGAATGTACCCCGTTACGCATCTGAATATAAATAACAGTCGCGTAACGGTGTAATTGTTGGGTTAGCGAAGTGTGTTTTTACGCACATAATCTAAATAGGCTTCTAGGCTTTGTTGCCACAGTGCCATCGCTTGCGTTAATTCACTGTCACTGGACTTTTTATCAAGTAAGCGACGCTCAATTTTTTTCAGCAGTAGGCCATAGCGGTTAAAGCCGAGTTGCATTGCAGTACTAGATTGGCGATGCAGCTGTCTAATACATTGGTCGTTGTCTTGGGTGAGCATTTGTTGAATATGAATTAACTTGTTCCTTGCTGACAACACAAACTCATTGTAAATAGACGACACTTCGTCCTCATTAAAGCTGTTTTTTAATAAACTAACCGCAGTTTCATCATACAGTGTATCGGTTAATTCAACACTGATACTGGGTTTTTGCGCTGATTGTGAGTCATTCAGTGCTTGACGTAATTTTTCTTGTTTAATTGGCTTACCGACAATATCTTTGATCCCTAAAGTTAAATACTCTTTGACTTCATCAGGGCTAAGGCTGGCAGTAAATGCAAGAAAGGGCGTGCGTTGGTTTTTATGTTCAATGGTTTGCAGGCGGCGCAGTACTTCTTGGCCGGTGAAATCTGGTAGGTTCATATCCAATAACACCACATCGAATTGAAACTCAGATAATAACTCCAATGCACTTGTTCCGTTGGTAGCTAACTTCACTTTATGTTCGTCGGTTGCCATAAACTCAATGGCAATTTTTTGATTTAGATCGAGGTCCTCGACTAACAGAATATTCAAGCCAGTAATGCAATCAGAGCTGTGATTACGTTGTTCCACAAGGCTCAATTCACCGATAGCCAAAGGAATATCAAAGCTAAATGAGCTGCCCTTGTTTAGTTCACTTAAAATATCAAGGTGGCTATCGAGTCTATCGAGTAAGCGACTGGTTATTGCAAGACCAAGGCCTGTACCGCCTTTTACTTTACCTGCACTACTTTGCACATAGGGTTCAGTGAGTTTACTGATGTCTTCTTCATCTATGCCTGGGCCAGAATCTATCACACTAAATCGCACTACATGTGACATATGCTGCTCAGCTAATAATTCAACACGGATCTTCACACAGCCCTTGTCAGTGAACTTTATTGCATTACCAACGAGGTTGATGATGATTTGCCGCAGTTTTTGCTGGTCACAGTAATAACATGCTTGTTCAGGTAATTCGTATATTAATTCGAAGCTGAGCTTTTTCTGTTCGGCCAGTGGGCTTAACAATAAGCACAGGTTATTGAGCCAGCTTTTTAACTCCACATCTTCTTCGTAAAGAGATTCGTCGCTTTGATCTAAGCTGGCATAATCGAGTACTTTATCTATGAGCAAGTTTAAGGATTCTGCCGAGTTAATTATGGCTTCACAGTAGGCTTTATTCCGGTGGTTCGTCGTGCGGTTAAGCACTAATTGTGCACTGCCTAAAATACCGTTCAGTGGTGTACGAATTTCATGACTAATGGTGGATAAAAACAACCCTCTGATCTCAAGGTCTTTTTTGGCTTTGTCAGTTAATTGGTTCAAATGGTATTCGCGTCGCTCATTACACAGCAGCGCCATACCCGTTGCATAAAAAATAGGTGCCAGAACCCCATTAATGAATAAGGTGATAATAAACCAATTGTCTTCTAATAAAGTAAAGGAGGTTACTTCACCCATGAGGACTGTACGGGCTATAAAGGCACTCATAACGAGTGTCAGAACGATACCGTAAACAATTGTCCCATTGGGGTACAGTGGTCGTGCAAAGCGGAAGAAGATGTAAAGTAGAAATATTGCTTCACAAATATGTTGTAAGTCAGAGACAAAAATACGACAGCGTAAATCATCATCGACCACACTGAAGTAGACTAGGGCGGCGAGTAAAAAAGCCGTAATGATGAGAAATAAGCGAAGCTCCCAGCCTCGATAATTTAAAAACTGACATATAGCGAGGCAATGAATAATTGAGGCGGCAAAGAGCAGGGTATTGGCAATGCCAATCGTTTGCCATGATTCAATATCACTGTGCACAAAAAAGCCGACGATAGCCGCAAATAATACCATAGGGTAAAAAATATAGAGCAAGGTACCGGGCGTATGTTTGTTTGCACGCCAAGTCAAAAAGTTTAGCAATGTCATCATGGCCATCATGACAGCACTGGTAAAGTAGAGTGTTTTAGGGTCAAACATTATTGTTATTTTTTGAGGGTTTGTTGTTAAGGATAGAGATTACAGCGGAAGGAGTAAAGAAACAAAAACAGCCGTATAGTACGGCTGTTTTTCTTAGTAACGCGATTTAGCGAATTTCGTCAGGGATATTTTGCTGTGCCCATGACAATAACTCGATACGGTTACGGCATTTGGTTTTTCTAAATGCGCTATATAAATGTGTTTTAACCGTATGCGGGCTGATATTGAGATCTTCAGCAATCTCTTTATTTTTTGCCCCTTTACTCATTAACGAGATAATGGCTTTCTCACGTTTGGTAAGTTTTACTGGTTCAATATCGCCTTCGGTTAACTTATGTAGGGCGTCTTTGTTATATTGCAACATGCGGTTTAAGGCGTTGCACATAATTTCACGACGATACCAAAGCTGGTCTTCCATAAGAAGACGAATACCTTTCATCAATACATCAGCGTTATCGGTTGTATAAAATACACCTCGGATCCCACTTAATAATGCACGATTGGCAAGTTCAGGATTTTCATCCAAATTAAATAGTATGATATCGCAACTTACTTTCAGCCTGACTAATTGTTCTTTTAATTTATTCCAAGCATCGTTGGTTGCGGTTTCTATAAATAATAGGCGTGTCCCTTCAGGTACATCTGCTATATCGGTACCTGTGGTTACATCTAGTCCTTGCGTTTTCAGCAATGGCTGCAAAACGTTAATTCCTATGGTGTTAATAGGCTCTTTATCTAATAACAAAAAGGCAGAACTGCTCATTTTTGGCAACACTCTTATTCCAACTGATGATTCAATGCTAACACGTGACTCAGGCCTTTTGTATTAGAATCTTCATCAAACGATAGATAGTTTTGCTATATGTAATCGACATATAACGCTATGAATACAAATGAATTACATTACCCATAACATAACTTTATGATATAGATGGCTTTTCATGTTTTTGAAATAATAACTTACTTGTTTACATTCCTTAACAGAGAATATTTTAAAGTAGTTCTTTTTTCGTATTTGTATAGGGTGGCCACCCCATTGTTTTACCTGCGAGTAGGTGTAGGTGAATATGGTATACAGTCTGCCCACCATGCTCATTACAGTTCATAACAACACGATAACCGTCCTCGGCAAAGCCATGTTCTTTAGCTAGTTTAGCAGCAACTGCGTATAAGTGGCCGACAAGGTATGAATTTTGTTCAGTCACATCGTTGATTGTTGCGATTCTTGCTTTGGGGATCACCAACACATGAAAAGGCGCTTGTGGATTTATGTCTTTAAAGGCGAGTGCTTTGTCGTCTTCATAGACAATATCAGCAGGGATTTCTTTATTAATGATTTTGTCAAAAATGGTGCTCTGGCTCATTGATAATCCTAAATAAAATGCTTCTCTTACACAAAGGAAGAGAAATTAAAAGTTAAGGTGTACACTAATGACAAAGTTTGGCCTGAGTGTCAAACCACGAAATGTAATTATACGTAAATAAAAGGAGCAACTAGGATGAAAATAATAAGCTACGTATGTTTCGCGCTATGCTTTGCTATGGTTATGAAAGACAGCCAGGGTGCAACAGTGCGTTTTAACGAAGAGCTATTACCTCTGCAGGTAGGCAGTGATGTGATTGAACACTCGTTATTTAGCAATGTGACAGAGTTAACGCTGGCACCCGGCGTTTATACAGTTAAGTTACAGTATAGTGATTTATATGAATTAGAATATGATGAACATGAAGTGGTTGAGTCAGACGCTTTTTGGGTTGAATTAAACATCATGATGGAGGGGGAGTATTTAATTACGTTTGAGCGCCCCGATGAGGTGGAAGAAGCTAAATTATTTGCGAAAAACCCACAAGTGACGATAGTGTCGCCAGACAAAAATAGACAAATTGCTGATAAACGTGCGCGCTTTATGCAGCAGGCTTATGCCTCGCAGCCAGTGGTAGCGCCTAGTTCTCGTCATTCAGTAAACATGGCTGATCCCAAAGGCGCATCAAAAGATCGGGTGAAGCACCATAAGGCAGCGCCTATACAAGGCGTTATGCACCCAGATGCGGCTACGATGCTAGAGTTTTGGTGGGACCAAGCGAGTACTGAACAGCGCGCCGCTTTTTTACAAAAAATTAAAAAGGGCTAGGAGTAGCCCTTTGATAGAAAAGCAGCTGAATAAGTTACTTATTAAAAATCGCGTCAATGGTGCCTTGCGCGAGTGGGTGATAACCCGGGCGGGCTGCTTGGTAAACCTTTTGGGCCCATGCGCGTTTACCATTTTTAACCAATGCTTTGTACAAGGGTACAATCAACTTACGACGGCCAATGCCCGATAGGTGTTCATCTAAAGCGGGGTAAATTGCCTGATATCCATTACCTACTGCCAGCATATACCACGCAAAAGCACGCTCAGCATTGGTTGAAGTAGTGAGGTTAAAGGCATTATCGAGTTCTTTCATTTTGTTTAAACTGAGATCTCGAGGCAGATTATTGATAAAGTGTAGCCACTCGTGAACTGTCCACTTCCCGGTTGGGAGCGCTGTTACTGAGACTTCATCTTTTAGCCATGCGGCAGCAATTTTATCAACATTAATAAAGGCATCTGACGTTGGGTTAGGAGCATCTGCAGGTAATCCCGGCTGGTGGATCCATTCATTGGCCTTCTCTAGGCTGACAATACCAGGGTACTTTTCGAGTAAGTGTGTGTTTAAGTACACAGTAAATTCGGCGGTTGTCAGAGATTTAAAAGAGTATTTACTAAAGTAGCCTTTGACGAATTCGTCAAATCGCGCACGGCCAAATTTTTCTTCTAGATACAACAAGAACAGTTGACCTTTAGTATAAGGGACTGAGCTAAAGGCATCATCTGGATCGCGGCCATTGAGTTTCAGGTTTAAGCGTGTATCTGGGGCGGGAATATTTTTGAGTTGTTTTTTAAGGCCCGCAGTATCGAGTGCTTGCTCCATAACGGCGCGTTCTCGGCCAAAGACTTCTTCCATAATGCGGTTTTCAACATAAGAGGTAAATCCTTCATTTAACCAAAGGTCTTCCCATGTTGCGTTTGTGACTAAATTACCCGACCAAGAGTGTGCCAGCTCATGTGCGATTAAGTTCACCAAGCTTTTATCACCGGCTACAACGGTAGGGGTAATGAATGATAGGCGTGGGTTTTCCATGCCACCAAATGGAAAGCTCGGTGGGAGCATGAGTAAGTCATAGCGCCCCCATGCATACTCTCCGTACATCACGTTGGTTTTATCGATCATGGCTTGTGTATCGTTAAATTCAGCCACGGAAGCGTCTAAAATTTGTGGCTCTGCGAAAATAGCGGTTTGGTGAGACATTTCCTTATATTCAAGATTCCCCGCACCAATAGCGATTAAATAAGGTGGGATCGCTTGTGGCATATCAAACCAATAATCCCCGTCTTTAATAAAAGCGCCTGAGTTATCAGCACTCATCACCGCGCGAACGTCTTCCGGGGTATTAATGCGCGCTGAATAGGTGACACGCATTGCTGGCGTATCTTGGACTGGGATCCAGCTGCGCGCATGAATGGCTTGCGACTGGCTATACATGAAAGGGTGCGTTTTGCTGGCCGTTTGAATGGGGGTTAACCACTGTAAGCCTGAAGCTTGAGGCAAGCTATTATAATAGATACGTGCTTTTTTAGCTTGCTGCTTAAATGTAATAGTCAGTTTGGCACCTTTTACATCATCTCGTTTTGCTAATGTAAATGCCGCTTTGTGCCATTGGCCATTTTTACCTTGATACATGACTTTGTCGATTTCTAAATCGCGAGTATCTAGCACCAATGTGCGCGCTTGGGCAGTGCGCCAGTCTAAGGTGTGCTCTACAAAACCTTCTAGTTGCTTATCTGCAAAATCAACATCTAAATCTAAGTGTAAGTGAGTACTAATTACGTCGTTTAGGTTGGCGTAGGTGTGTTCGTCTACTGCTTGCGTTGCTATGGCTAAGTGAGAGAAACCAGCCAGCATTAAGCTGGTAGTTAAGGCAGAAAGTTTCATAGGATCCTTATTCTTTATTGTTAATTAAATCTCAGGTGATAGGCTTTTATACCATGCTTATCATGAAAGTCACATACTGATGCGCCCAGCATCGCAATGGGTTAAACTATTCCATATTATGAGATTTAGGTTTAAGGCACGTCCGTGCAAGCATTGCAGTCACTTCATACTTTCGCATTACCTCACGCATGTCAGGACATCGTTAATATAGACGACCCCTTGCAGTTACACTCTGTTGATTTTTCTCAGCCCTTTTGCGTGCTAGGGGCTGGAAGTAATACGGTTTTTATCGAAGACTTTATTGGCACCGTGGTCCGAATTAACAATAAAGGTGTGGAGATTGTAGAACATGGTACATTTTGGAATGTGAATGTGGCTGCGGGTGAAAATTGGCACTCGCTCGTAACCGATTTATTGGTAAAAGGGATCGCAGGGCTTGAGAACTTAGTGTTGATCCCCGGTACTATGGGTGCTGCACCGGTGCAAAATATTGGGGCATATGGTGTTGAACTGGCAAAGTTTATTGATTATGTCGAAGGTTTTAATGTTGAAACTCTGGCGTTTGAGCGTTTGAATCAAGCGCAATGCCAGTTTGGTTATCGTGATTCAATTTTTAAACACAAGTTAAAGAATAAATTTGTGATCACCAAGGTGGGTTTGCGTCTTAATAAACAATGGCGGCCAACACTAGACTATGGGCCTTTGCAAAAATTGAATGAGGCTAAAGTGACCGCATTGCAAGTCAGTGATGCAGTGATGGAAATTCGACAAAGTAAATTACCAAACCCTGATGAACTACCCAACGCAGGAAGCTTCTTTAAAAATCCTATTGTATTAGAGGCTCATTACCAAAAATTATGTACTGAGTACGCGAATATGCCGGCATATCCCGCAGGGCAGGGGATGCGCAAGTTGGCAGCCGGCTGGTTAATAGAACAAGCTGGGCTTAAAGGGTATAGCGTGGCTGGTGTGCGTGTATATGAAAAACAAGCACTGGTATTAGTGAACGAAGGTTATAGCTCCGGTAGTAGCTTGTGCAGCGTTATTCATCATGTGCAACACTGTGTGGCACGTCAGTTTAATATTCAATTAGAACATGAAGTGAGGCTCATCGGCCGTGAAGGTGAGGTGATATTGCAGGAGAAAAGTCATGGATAATGCACCGCAAGGCAATAAACTGGCGATTTTGCATGCACTGAACCAAGGTGGTTTTGTATCTGGTCAGGTGCTGGCAACACAATTGGGTATAAGTCGTGCAGCCATTTCAAAACATATTCGCTCGTTACAAGAGATGGGCATTGATATATTTACCCTTAATGGCAAAGGATATTGTTTGAATGAGAGTTTACCTTTATTGAATACTGAGGATATATCCCATTATTTAGCTGAGTTGCCGTGTGAAAATGAGGTTGAAGTAGAACCAATCATCGATTCAACAAATTCAGAATTAATGCGTCGTATTCAGCAAGGCAATAAATTAGCTTCGGGTCATGTGCTGGTGGCAGAAATGCAACAAGCGGGACGTGGCCGACGAGGCCGAGTATGGCAATCCCCTTTTGGCGCGAATTTATATTACAGTTACTACTGGAAACTAGAAGAGGGCATGCAAGCGGCAATGGGTGTCTCCATTGCGGTTGGACTGGCAGTTTATGATGCAATTGAAGCGCTATATGGTTTATCAGCAACGCTCAAATGGCCTAATGATATTTATCTAAAAGGGCGCAAGCTCGCGGGTGTATTGGTCGAGCTCGAAGGGCAGGTTGAAGGGCCATGTCATTTAGTGATTGGTATTGGCATTAACTTGCAAATGCCAGAAGCGGCCTCTAAAGATATCGATCAGCCTTGGACTGACTTGGCATCGCATACCCATAGCTTAGATAAAAATGCCCTCGTTGCTCAGCTAACTCATAGCCTCGCTCAGCGATTAGCGGTATACCAAGAGTCGGGCTTAATGACCATGGTTGAGCAGTGGAATAGGGTGAATGAATTCGCCAATGATGTTGTGACGCTATCGACCGGTATGCGAACCTGGCGAGGCGTATGTGAAGGTATTGACCAACAAGGCGGTATTGTATTGCGTCAAGACGGTGAATTAAAAAGTTACTATGGTGGTGAAATATCACTGCGCAAGGATGGTCTGTGAGATTATTAGTAGATGTGGGAAATACCGCAGTCAAACTGGGCTTAGACAATGATGGCGACATTGCACTGGTAAATGAAGCGGATATTCCTTGGAGAGAAGTCAGTGATATTGTTGTTGCGCAGGTAGGACATGCCAATGCATTAGAGTCAATAACACACCATGCGGCCTGTCATAGTATCAGTATAAGACAAGCAACAGTAACACCAACGCTTGGCACGGTGCGTTGTGGTTATGGCCAATATCAAAATTTAGGAATAGATCGTTGGTTAGCCGTAGTAGCGAGCCATTACTTGTATCCACATAAACACTGCGTTGTGGTTGATTCAGGTACGGCCACTAAAGTTGATGTGGTTGATATCTCAGGGCAGCACTTAGGTGGCTGGATATTACCGGGTTTGGATATGATGATCGCAAGCCTTTTGGCGAATACAGAAAAAGTATTCAGTGATAACACCAGTTTATTTGCTCAAGAGTTGGGCTGTAACACGCCGAATGCAGTAAAAAATGGCGCGTTAGTATCGACATTAGGAGCAGTCTATACAGCCATCGCGCAATTAGAGTGTGATGCGAAAGATATGCAAGTAATTTTTGCTGGTGGTTATGGTGAACTATTGCAGCAACATTATGAAAAGCCAAGTATCTTTATTGATGATTTGGTATTCAAAGGGTTGAAAAATTGGTGTGATTTTGTACGTTAACTACTGTTTATAGTGGTTTTTGCTGTAATAATGAGCATTTAGTTAAAAAACTTTGATTTTTTTTGATTTTACTCTTGCATCACCCCCGACCTTGCTCTAGAATCCTGCCCCGTACTAAAGCAGTGCCGACTTAGCTCAGTTGGTAGAGCAACTGACTTGTAATCAGTAGGTCATCCGTTCGACTCGGATAGTCGGCACCATTTTCTGCACTCTTATGCAGAAGCTTTAGACAAAGAATTGTTATGTGGAGGGGTTCCCGAGCGGCCAAAGGGATCAGACTGTAAATCTGACGGCACTGCCTTCGCTGGTTCGAATCCAGCCCCCTCCACCACTTTATTCTTGACGGTTAGAGGTAGTTAAGAAAACAGTTTGCTAAAGCGGGCATCGTATAATGGCTATTACCTCAGCCTTCCAAGCTGATGATGTGGGTTCGATTCCCACTGCCCGCTCCAGTTTTCTGGTGTTGCTGATATAGCTCAGTTGGTAGAGCGCACCCTTGGTAAGGGTGAGGTCGGCAGTTCAAATCTGCCTATCAGCACCAGGCTGCTGAATCTTCTCAAACGCTTCCTTTGATTTGTCCTAAAATATTCATTTATTGAAAAATTCTAATCCGCATTTTCGTGGGTTGGTTTTATATGTAATCTAGACACATAAACGATAGGTTCCGTCATGGCAAAAGAAAAGTTTGAACGCGTAAAACCGCACGTAAACGTTGGTACAATCGGCCACGTTGACCACGGTAAAACTACCCTAACTGCAGCAATCACTAACGTACTTGCAAAAGTATACGGTGGTGAAGCAAAAGACTTCGCAGCAATCGATAACGCTCCAGAAGAGCGTGAGCGTGGTATCACAATTTCAACGTCTCACGTTGAGTACGATACACCGACTCGTCACTACGCACACGTAGATTGTCCAGGACACGCGGATTATGTTAAAAACATGATCACTGGTGCTGCACAAATGGACGGCGCAATCCTAGTAGTTGCTGCAACTGACGGTCCTATGCCACAAACACGTGAGCACATCCTACTTTCTCGTCAGGTTGGCGTACCTTACATCATCGTATTCATGAACAAATGTGACATGGTTGATGACGAAGAGCTACTTGAGCTAGTAGAGATGGAAGTTCGTGAACTTCTTTCAGAATACGACTTCCCAGGTGATGACTTACCACTAATCGCAGGTTCAGCGCTTAAGGCGTTAGAAGGCGAGAAGCAGTGGGAAGACAAGATTGTAGAGCTTGCAGAAGCACTAGATTCTTACATTCCAGAGCCAGAGCGTGACATCGATAAGCCATTCATCATGCCTATCGAAGACGTATTCTCAATCCAGGGTCGTGGTACAGTAGTAACTGGCCGTGTTGAAGCTGGTATTGTAAACGTGAACGACGAAGTTGAAATCGTAGGTATGAAAGAAACTACGAAGACAACTTGTACGGGTGTTGAGATGTTCCGTAAGCTTCTAGACGAAGGTCGTGCGGGTGAGAACATTGGTGCACTTCTACGTGGTACTAAGCGTGAAGACGTTGAACGTGGTCAAGTACTAGCGAAGCCTGGTTCAATCACACCACACACAAAGTTCACTTCAGAAGTATACGTACTTTCGAAAGATGAAGGTGGTCGTCATACTCCATTCTTCAAAGGTTACCGTCCACAGTTCTACTTCCGTACAACTGACGTAACAGGTAACGTTGAGTTACCAGAAGGCGTAGAAATGGTAATGCCTGGTGATAACATCAAGATGACTGTAGATCTAATCGTACCAATCGCGATGGACGAAGGTTTACGCTTCGCTATCCGTGAAGGTGGTCGTACAGTTGGTGCTGGTGTTGTTGCAACTATCGTTGAGTAATATCGACTATAGTTAATGCAAACGCATTAATAAAAAACCCAAGCTTAGGCTTGGGTTTTTTTATGCCCGTAATTTAGTCACTTTGCTGTAATTGGAGTATTTCAGCCCATATACTTTCGGCTTCCGCAGTTAATAGGGCATAGCCTTTGATGTCGCCACGGCGCTGTGCATGCATAGCCTCCTCTAGTTTCTCATCATAACGCTTACGTAACTTTTTCTGTGGGTCTTTTTTAAAAATGCCAAACATGGTGTTTTTCCAAATGATAATTACCCTTTTGTACGTTGATTGAGTGATGAACGATCTGTTTATATTTATGAGTAAATTAACGCTTAAAGTTGTTGACCTCAACTTGACTTGAGGTTTTACCTTGGCTGCACTTACTAAAATTAATCAGGACTTTACATGACGACGTTACCTAGCAACTATATTGCCGATTACCTTCTCCAGCTTGGACTACCAGGCAACTTGAGTGGTTTAGAGTTAGTATCTCAACTGCAAATAAGGCATTTAGCTGAATTTAGCTTTAGCAGTATTAATGCATTATATGGTGACTTTTTATCGCTTGAAGAAACAGACGTATTTACCCGGGTGATCGCTAATCGCCAAGGAGGGTATTGTTTTGAGCACAATAAGATTGCTTGTATGGCACTGGCCCACCTTGGGTTTGAAGTGCGGCCTGTACTTGCGCGTGTGATGCTCAATGGCCTTGAGACTAACCCCAGAACGCATCGTGTGACGTTACTCACACTAGCGGGCTGCGAGTATCTTGTTGATGTTGGTTTTGGTGTCAAAACGCCGATTCTTCCACTAAAAATTGACAGTAATAATAGTCTAGAGCAAGGGGTGAATCAGTATCTCGTTGAACGTAAAGAGCAAACAGTTAAAGTCAGTATTCAGGCTCCTGAGCAGCTTGATTTATATGAGGTCGATTTATCTGTCGTCTATGAAGGGGATTGCGATGTGGCGCATTTTTACAGTCATCAACACCCAGAAGCGGGGTTTGTGAATAACTTGGTGGTATCACGCATTGAAAGTGGGCAACGTCATTTAATTCGTAACTTACACTATTTATTTTGGAATGAGCATACCGGGGAACATACCCAGTGCGATATTACCGGAACTCAGCAGTTACAAGGTTTATTACAAGAGCATTTTAGGCTACAGATTAGTCCCCCTGTGATTGAGAAAGCCTTTGCCAAGGTGCATGAAAGAGTAAATCAACAGCGCTAGTATATGGATAGATTTTGCGCGTGAACTAGGGTAGAGTCTTGGCATATAAAATCCGGTGATATGAAACCAAAAAGGATGGTTGAGAAATATGCGTAAACCGTTATATATACTCGCTTTAGCACTTAGTTTATCAGCATGTACTAGCTTAGTTGAAAAAGGCGATAAGCTATATCAGCAAGGGTTATATCAGCAAGCAGCATCACTTTATGAACAAGCATTGGCTGAAGATGCAGAGGATATTAAAGCGCAACAAGGTTTAGCCATAGCAAGAAATAAAATCGTTGATCGTGGCTTAATTGAAGTGAGAATGCTGCGTTTAGCAGGTAACTTTACTGGCGCGGCACAAAAACTTGAAACCATATTGCGTAACCAATCTAAATGGAGTTTAGAGTCATTTGGAGCCCAAGCTGCCACACAAAGTGAAGAGCTGGGTCATATGAACAGGTGGCTGCGCAAAGAAGCAAAGAGTTTAGCTAACAGCCAGCAGCCAGACCGATTCCGATGGTTTGAAAGTCAATATGCCTACTTACTAAACAATGCACAAATTAGTGCTGAACTCACACAATATAAAGCGCAGCTAAATCAAGATGGAAAATCACGCTGTCTGTCGCTTGCCGAGCATGTTCATGGTCAGCGCTTTTACTTACGTCAATTTGTACACAAGTATTGTTTGGCTTGGCAACAGGCAGTGTCACTTAAGTTAGACACCTATGACCAAAGCCGCTTTAAAAGCGTGCGCTTTGATACTCGCTTAAATTTAGGCTCATTTGAGAGTACAGCACAGCGTTACTTAGTTGAAAGTACTGTCATTGATTTGAGAAATGCATTCCAAAAAAGCTTATGGTATACCTCACAAGCACGGCAAACGGCGCAATTTCAATTTAATACTGATATAACTTATGAGCGCCAAGTTCGACATACTCAGCAAGAAAAGCGTTATCTGGTGACAGAATCACGAGTCGACCCGCAAGACAGTGAGAAGCGTATTGATGTCGACATTGAGCGGGTATACATTTACCCGATAAATGAATATCAAGAATACTACACCGTGCGACTGGGTTACAAAGGTATGATGGCAGGACAAATGGTCAGTCATCAACACTCTAACAGCGAAGTTAACTCGACTAAGAGTCATACCGCGAATTACAAAGAAGCAGAAATAAAGCCTTTGGCCGCTAATTTCTTGAACTTAACCGACTTGTTAAAGGTACAGTTAAGGCCGTTACAAGGCCAGTACATATCGGATCTGAATGCACTTTGGAAATTACAATATTGTCAGCATTCTGCTGCTGAGTCAGTGGCTGAAAATGCGCTGCGATGTGGCAAAATTAACCCGAATGAAGATTTTGTCAATCATTGGTTCAGACAAGAGTTCGGCGTAGATTATAAGGCGATGCAATCGTTGTATTCTTTGTAGTGTTATGCGGATAAAGTAGAGGCACCAAAAAGGTGCCTTTTTACGTTACAGTATCTGCCAATACCTTAACGTTAATCTAATAGTCTAGAAACAATAAAGTAGGGGTTTAAGTAGCTGTCTTTTTGATTGTAAGTCAATGGGCTGCCGTCGACTTTAGTAACCGTAGCTCCAGCAATTTCGGCCACCGCATGACCCGCTCCGGTATCCCATTCTGACGTCGGCCCTAAGCGCGGGTATATGTCTGCACTGCCTTCAGCCACTAAGCACAATTTGAGAGAACTGCCCTTGGGTACCATTTCTACGTCATCAAATTTTTCTAAATAGGCAGCAAGATCAGGTGAAGGGTGCGAGCGAGACCCTACGACATTAATTTTACCTGTGTTGGCCTTCTGCGTCACCTTAAGCTCTATGCGTGCTTCACCACACTCACGAAATGCACCAATGGCTTCTGCTGCTAAATAGCTGACATTGAGTGCTGGCGCGTGGACCACGCCTAAAATGGGTTTACCCGCTCTTATAAGAGCGATATTAACGGTGAATTCGCCATTTTTCTTAATAAACTCTTTAGTGCCATCAATCGGATCAACCAACCAGTATTCATCCCATGTTTGACGAGTCGCCCAAGGAATATGTGCACTCTCCTCGCTGAGAATGGGGGTTTTGGGCGTCAGAGCTTGTAAGCCGGCCACAATAACCTTGTGTGCGGCTATGTCTGCGTCTGTTACTGGGCTCTCATCTGCTTTGTACTCGATAGCGAAATCTTTGGCATAGATAGGCATGATGGCCTCTCCAGCTTGACGGCTAAGGTGCAGAACTTCTTCGAGCAGATCCGTTTGATTCATGATTTATCCTATGATGTTTTTTTCTTTTAAATACGCTACCAGTTGTGTGACCGATTGGTCTAGCGAATTTTTACTAGTATCTAATACGATCTCGGGCTGAGTTGGGATCTGATAATCTGAATCAATACCAGTAAAGTGTTTGATTTCACCTGCTCGGGCCTTTTTGTATAACCCTTTTGGATCACGCTGCTCACAGACATCAAGTGGGGTATCTAAAAACACTTCAATGAATTCACCCTCACCAAGTAAATCACGAACCATATCTCGCTCTGCTTGAAACGGGGAAATAAAAGCAGTGAGAACCACCAAGCCAGCATCAGCCATTAATTTACTGAGTTCACCCACACGGCGAATGTTTTCAATGCGGTCTGCATCACTGAACCCTAAGTCTTTACATAAACCATGGCGAACGTTGTCGCCATCGAGCAGGTATGTATGTACACCTTGTTGGTGCAAGGCGCTTTCTAACGCGCCTGCAACGGTACTTTTTCCCGAACCAGAAAAACCGGTGAACCATAATACACAGGGTTTATGGCCTTTATGTTCATTGCGTTTTTCTTTATCAACGGCATAGTTATGCCAAACTACATTTTCATCCATTATAAGTGCCTACTAAAACGGGAAGACCATTGGTATGAGAGTCAAAACCGTAATTGAATAAATAATTGAGAGCGGCAAACCCATCGCAACATAATCTTTAATACGATAGTTACCTGCACTGTATACCATTAGGTTTGTTTGATAACCAAATGGCGATATAAAACTGGCTGATGCGCCAAATGCCACCGCCATGACAAAAGGCAAAGGGTTTACCCCAAACCCAGCAGCGAGTGCATAAGCAACGGGAAACGATAAAGCTGCAGCAGCATTATTGGTAATAAGTTCGGTGAACACCACGGTCATCACAAATATCGCAATAAATGCACCGTATGGACCAAAGTCACCCAAGAGAAAAAAGAGTGCATCAGATATTTGCGCGGCGAGGCCGGTACCGATCATCAATTTTGCTAGACCTATAGCACTCCCTACAATAGCAATGAGCTCAATAGGAAAGCGACGCTGTAGCTCACCGACTTTAATCGTGCCCATAAGCACTAATGCCACCAATAAGACCAGGAGGCCTTTTACTAGGGGGACTATATCTAAGATACTGAGTCCAAGCACAGCGATGAAGCTCGTAAGGACTAGGTTTGATTGTTTCGACTTAAGGTGAGTTTGTAAGTCTAAACCTGAGATATAAACAAATTCACGCTTTAAATTCGGCAGCTCATAAAATTGGCTACCTGGGGCCAGAATAAGGGAGTCGCCAGCTTGTAATTGAACCTGTCCTAATCCACCTTGAAGGCGGTCGTGACCGCGACGTATGGCAATTACAGCGGCATGAAACTGTTCTCTAAATCGGACTTCTTTGACTGTTTTACCGATGTATTTAGATGACTGACTAATGACCACTTCGACTAAGTGTTCAACGTCTTTTTCATGCTTGTCATGGACGATTTTCAAGCCATCAAAACGTGTTAATAGTGGTACTGATTTGATATCACCAACGAATAATAAAACATCACCAGCGAGGATTTCTTGTTGTGGGGTGACCGCGCAAATACGGCGCTCTCCGCGAATAATTTCAGCTAAGAAAAGGTCTTTAAGATCGCGTAAGCCATTTTCTTCAACAGTTCGACCAACTAGCTTAGAGTGGGCTTGTACTTTACCCTCTAGATAAAAAGGTACCACTTCTTGGTCTGACTTGCCATTATCTGGTAAGTATTTAAGCATCACCATAATGGTTAATAAACCAACGAATAACGCCCCTAAGCCAACCAAGGTAAAATCGAAAAAACCGAGGGGCTGCATGCCGGCATCCACGGCAAAGCCATTGACGATGAGGTTGGTTGACGTACCGATTAGGGTAAGCGTGCCACCTAATATTGCGGTATATGACAATGGCAATAAGAGTTTGGATGGTGAGTGTGTTGGGCTGTCTTTGATTGCAGAAATTAATGATGCGACAACAGCGGTATTGTTGGTGAATGATGATAAAAAGGCAGTAGATAAACCGAGTTTCATTACTGATTTTGTTAAGCTGCCTTTCGCTAACGATTGCGCCAGCTTTTGTACTAAGGTGGTTTTCTCAATCGCCACTGACACAAGGATTAATAAGATCAGTGTTATTAGAGACGGGTTTGCATAGTTAACAAGCATATTTTCAAGGTCAATTAACCCTGTTAGATAGCTGGTGCCAATAGCACCAACAAATAACCATGCGGGTTTTAGTTGAGTGCCAAATAAGCACCCAACTAAAGTCAGCATTATACCTGTTAAAATGATTTGTTCGTACATCCTAGAATGCTCCTAATAACAGGTATGGCGACATTATTTTAACTTTGAAATGTCGAGTGCTTGCCAGTGTGGGAAGTGCTTACGAACAAGACTATTAAACTCAACCTCAAATTCACTGAACTGTGATTGGTTTGCTGTTTGTTCACTAAGCAATGCTTCTACCATACCTGCACCAACCGTTAAGTTAGACAATCTATCGATCAGGATAAACGACCCCGTGTCACGGTTATTACGGTAACTATCAGCCACTATGCTTTCAGTCAGTTCAAGCGTCACAACCGCAATTTCATTCAGTTGTAAGCTATCGGCTGATCCATGCTCAAGTGTATTGACATCAATGGTGTAATCAATCTTTTTCACTATTGCTGAGGTATTTTTGCTGCCAAGCTTAAAGTTATAGCTTTTACCCAGTACGAGTGGTGCTTCATGCATCCACACTAACTTAGCCTGTACTTGGTTGGTAGCAGCGGCAGTTGAATTGTCAGCGACAATGACATCACCACGGCTAATATCAACTTCATCATTTAAGGTGATAGTAAATGCTTGGCCGGCTTCTGCTGTATCTAAGTTGCCGTCAAATGTAACCAGCTCTTTAATAGTTGATTGCTTACCAGAAGGTAATACCTTTACTGCTTGACCAGCTTCTAATGTACCTGAAGTTAACGTCCCTTGGAAGCCTCTAAAATCAAGGTTAGGGCGCACAACATATTGGACTGGGAAGCGTGCTTCAAAGTCGTTGTTTGCCGCGGCTGCGGGTGAGTCTTCTAATAACTCTAGCAGTGGCTTGTCAGTATAATAAGGTGTGTGCTCTGAGCGAGTTACAACGTTGTCACCTTTAAGTGCCGACATTGGAACGAACTTAATATCCGTCACATTTAACTGCTCAGCAAACTGTAAATATTGTGCTTTGATACGCTCAAAAACTGCTTCGTCAAAGTCACAAATATCCATTTTATTGATAGCAACCACAAATTGCGTAATGCCCAGTGAATCACAGATAAAACTATGGCGTTTAGTTTGAATTTGCACACCGTAGCGGGCATCAACCAAAATAATTGCCAAGTCGCTGGTAGACGCACCCGTTACCATATTACGGGTGTACTGCTCATGCCCAGGAGTATCAGCAATAATAAATTTGCGCTTAGTGGTCGAGAAGTAACGATATGCTACATCAATGGTGATACCTTGCTCACGCTCAGCTTGTAATCCATCGACCAATAACGCTAAATCTAAGTCTTCACCCGCATTACCGACTTTCTCATTGTCTTTATGTAGTGCAGCAAGCTGATCTTCATAAATTTGGTGGCTGTCATGGAGTAGACGACCTATTAATGTTGATTTGCCGTCGTCTACGCTGCCACAGGTCATCATGCGCAGCAAACTTTTATCTTGTTGGCGTGCTAGGTAAGCGTCAATACCGAGTTCTTTTACTTCATTTGCAGTCGTCATTTAGAAATACCCCTCACGTTTTTTCTTCTCCATTGACCCTGATGAGTCATGGTCAATGACACGGCCTTCACGTTCAGATGATGTAGACAGTAGCATTTCTTCGATAATTTCTGTTAGCGTACTGGCCGTAGATTCAACCGCTCCGGTGAGTGGATAGCACCCTAGCGTACGGAAACGCACAGACTTCATTTGTGGCACTTCACCTTCTTCCAGTGGCATACGTTCATCATCGACCATGATAAGCGTCCCATCACGTTCAACCACAGGGCGTTCTTTGGCAAGGTATAGAGGAACCATGTCGATGTTTTCTTGATAGATGTATTGCCAAATATCAAGTTCAGTCCAGTTAGACAGCGGGAATACACGAATACTTTCGCCAGGGTTAACTTGGCTGTTATAGGTATTCCATAGCTCTGGACGTTGATTTTTTGGATCCCAACGATGGTGCTTGTCGCGGAATGAGTAAACGCGTTCTTTAGCACGAGACTTTTCTTCGTCACGGCGGGCACCACCAAATGCAGCATCAAAGCCGTATTTATCTAGGGCTTGTTTTAAACCTTGCGTCTTCATAACGTCAGTGTGCTTTGCTGAACCATGAGTAAAAGGGCCCATACCCATTTCAATCCCTTCCGGGTTTTTATGGATCAATAGATCAAAACCATATTCTTTAGCAAGACGATCACGAAACTCAATCATCTCACGGAACTTCCAATTCGTATCCACATGTAATAGTGGGAATGGAATTTTAGCTGGGTAAAACGCTTTACGCGCTAAATGCAAAAGTACCGAAGAGTCCTTACCTATTGAGTAAAGCATCACTGGGTTTTCAAACTCAGCGGCGACTTCGCGAATAATCTTTATACTTTCAGCTTCAAGTTGCTGAAGGTGTGTTAAAGCCATTGTCGTCGTCCTACTTAAAAATAATAAAAAATCGTTATAAAAATGTGCTTATGCTACATCAGTTAAAGGCTGTGCAAAGCTACTTATTTGCGCTGAGCTGCCAAACCATGCGAGCTGTTCATGTAATGCTGCGACTTCACCGATGATCAATAGAGCCGGTGATACAATATGATGTTGCTCAATTTGCTGAGCTAAGTCACCAAGGTGCGTGCGCACAACACGTTGTTCTTTTCTTGTGCCATTTTCAATAATGGCTACTGGAGTACTGGCATCACGTCCATATTTAATGAGCTGCGCTTGAATATGCGGCGATTTTAGCACGCCCATATAAATGGCCAAAGTTTGGTTCGGTTTTGCTAAAGAAGGCCAATCAAGTTCTTGCCCATCCTTTTTACAGTGGCCAGTGACAAACTGAATTGCTTGAGCGTGATCTCGGTGCGTCAGTGGAATACCTGCATAGGCGCTACAGCCTGCAGCAGCGGTAATACCCGGGACAATTTGGTAGCGCACATCGTGCTGTGCGAGTACTTGAACTTCTTCACCGCCTCGACCATAAATGAAAGGGTCACCGCCTTTGATACGGCATACTTTTTTACCTTGTTGAGCTAAATCAACAAGTAACTTATTGGTGTCTTCTTGTTTGACACTGTGGTTACCCAAGCGTTTTCCAACACAAATTAAGTCAGCATCTCGACGTACTAAATCCATGATTTCGTCAGACACTAAGTAGTCATAAACGACAACATCTGCTTGTTGCATCAGCTGTAATGCTTTTAGAGTCAGTAGCTCCGGATCTCCAGGACCTGCGCCAACGACGTACACTTCACCTTCAGGCTCTGCCTTAGCGTCCAGCATCTCGTGTAATTGTGCCGTTGCGCCTTGAGTATCCCCAACTTGTACTTTACTTACGACGCTTGAGTCGAATACACCTTCCCAAAATTGTCGGCGGTCAGCAAAGTGCTTAAATCGTGCTTTTACGTTATCTCTAAAGCTGCCCACTAAGGTTGCCAGTGGACCAATGTGCTGTGGAATAAGGGTTTCGAGTTTTTCTCGCAAACGTCTTGCTAAAACCGGTGCTGTGCCGGCACTGGAAATGGCAATCGTGATTGGATCTCTATCAACAATAGAAGGAAAGATAAAGGTACACTTTGGTTGGTCATCAACTACGTTGACAAAGACATTACGCTTATTCGCTAATTCAAATACGGTGTTATTAACAGATTCATTATCTGTTGCAGCAATGACCAGCATTTTGCCATCTAAATGAGACTCTTCGAAATAAGCTTCAATTAAGGCAACTTCTTGATTGCTTTCATGTTCGAGTAGCTCATCACAAAAATCAGGTGCAACCAGAGTGACTGATGCTCTGGCTTTTAAAAAAGCACGGCATTTTCTCAGAGCAACTTCACCACCACCGACGACGAGCACCGGTTTATTATCAAGCTTGGTAAATATTGGTAAGTATTGCACGTTGGTAACCCCTTTATAATTCGTGGTGCTTCAGCCAACATAATGGTTGTTGGTTGCTAGCAGGTAAGCAGAATATAGTGGCGCTAGCATATGAAAAAAGAATTTAAACTAAATTCTTATAACTAAAAGTTATATGGGGTTGGTGATTTAGACCTAAGGCTTAATTTACAAGGTTATACACGGGTTTGTTATCGGTCGTTTTGCCTTATAGTGTTTGGTTATGAGTTATGCAAGAGCCAAATTTTACGAACATTCCAAACTTTATCGCTGTGCGGACATATGTCCTGTAGTGCATCTGCGTAATGCATTGTACTGAGTATGAGATAATTATGAATGGATTTTTATTATGACTGAATATGCACTTGCTCAGCGAGTACTCACACTAATGGACCTCACGTCACTTAACGATGATGATTCAGTACAGCAAATTACCGACTTGATTGACGGTATTGATCAGCATCATGCTTTACCAGCTGCGATATGTGTATTTCCTCAATTTGTGGCCCATGGTAAACAGCGGTTATTAGCGCGAGAACTGCAACAAATAAATGTAGCAACCGTCACTAACTTCCCTCAGGGTGAGCAATCAATAGATGGCGTTTTGCAAGAAACAGAGCGAGCACTAACGGAAGGAGCTGATGAAATTGATTTAGTGCTTCCTTATAAACAGTTGTTGGCTGGTGACCCTGATACAGCATGGCAATATGTGCACTCGACTAAGCAATTGTGTCGAAATAAATCAGTATTAAAAGTCATCATTGAAAGTGGGCAATTAGAAGATCCAGTACTTATTGAGCAAGCCACCGAAATTGCGGTACTCGCTGGTGCGGACTTTGTGAAAACCAGCACAGGTAAAGTGCCGGTAAATGCAACACTCGATGCCGCAAGGGTGATCCTCCAAACCATTAAAAAAACGGGTAAAGATGTGGGCTTTAAGGCTGCCGGCGGGGTAAAGACTGTGGAAGAAGCCCAGCAATATATTTATTTGGCAGAAGATATCATGGGTGCGAGTTGGGTAAATAGTCAGCACTTTCGATTTGGCGCGTCGAGCCTGCTAAGCGATGTGTATCGTATTTTAAATAAGGGTTAATCAGCAAAGGTAATCTGTATTTTGGTGAAAAAATACACTGCCACTTGAAATTAGCGCAATGAATTTTGCTTTTGCATATCTTTTACCCTTGTTTTCAATTTGTTCGTCAGTATAATGGGCGTCCACTTTGCAGGGGCGTAGTTCCAATTGGTAGAACAGCGGTCTCCAAAACCGATGGTTGCGGGTTCGAGTCCTGCCGCCCCTGCCATTCATATATTGATGAGTCCAAATCTAAAATAAGGTGTTGGTTTCTTACATATTAGCGCTTATTTATACATTTGGATTTAATGGATTAACCCTGCCTTGGTGCAGGGTTGTTGTGTCTGTATTTAAGGTAAATTTATTATGAGCACGAATGTTGAAACGCCGTCAAACTCGATGGACATGGTTAAATGGCTAGTTGCAATCTCATTACTGACTGGTGCGGTAGTAGGGAACTATTTATACGCTGATATGTCAGTGTTAGTACGTGCAGTTGGTGTTGTAGTTGCAGTTGCCGCAGCATTGGGTATTGCTGCTACTACAGGTAAAGGAAACACCTTCATTGCGTTTGCAAAAGAAGCTCGCATTGAAGTTCGTAAGGTTGTTTGGCCAACGCGTCAAGAAACGACTCATACAACATTTATTGTTATGATTGCGACTGTGATAATGGCGCTGATCCTTTGGGGTCTAGATGGCCTGTTATTCCGAGTTGTTGGCTTTTTAACTGGATTGGAGATCTGATCCCATGTCGGATGAGAACAAAGAAAAGAAATTACGTTGGTACGTAATTCAGGCGTTTTCAGGATATGAAAAACGCGTAGCTCAAACCATTAATGAGCATATTAAAATCGAAGGTTTAGAAGAAAGCTTCGGTGAAGTACTGGTTCCAACAGAAGAAGTTGTCGAGATGCGCGCTGGTCAAAAGCGTAAGTCTGAACGTAAATTCTTCCCAGGTTATGTACTTGTAGAAATGGATATGAACGATGCGAGCTGGCACTTAGTGAACAGCACGCCTCGTGTTATGGGCTTTATTGGCGGTACATCAGACCGCCCAGCACCAATAAGCAAAAAAGAAGCAGACCGCATTCTTAACCGCTTACAAGAAAATGCTGAAGCGCCAAAACCAGCAACGTTGTTTGAAGTGGGTGAAGTTGTTCGTGTAACCGATGGCCCATTTGCAGACTTCAGTGGTGTGGTTGAAGAAGTGGATTATGAGAAGAGCCGCGTAAAAGTGTCTGTTCTGATCTTTGGTCGTTCAACACCAGTTGATTTAGACTTTGGACAAGTAGAAAAAGATAAGTAAGGTATTTTTAATAACCTTACTTGAAAAAGGCCGCTGGTTAACTTATAATCAGCGGCCTTTTTGTATTCGGGCTTTTACCTTTGTGTGGAAGTTGCGGGCAAAAAGTTTTTTATTAATTTGGGAAGCCGCTTGAGTACGCGTCCTCGCGCGCACAAGGCTAAGACCCACCTAATGAGGTATTATCATGGCTAAAAAAGTTGAAGCTCTAATCAAGCTACAAGTTGCTGCTGGTATGGCTAATCCAAGTCCTCCAGTAGGTCCTGCACTAGGTCAACACGGTGTAAACATCATGGAATTCTGTAAAGCGTTCAACGCACGTACAGAATCAATTGAAAAAGGCGCACCAGTTCCTGTAGTAATTTCAGTTTACAATGATCGTTCTTTCACGTTCGACATGAAAACTCCACCTGCTTCTTACCTTCTTAAGAAAGCAGCTGGCATCAAGTCTGGTTCAGGCCGTCCTAACACTGAGAAAGTGGGTACTGTTACACGTGCTCAACTTGAAGAGATCGTTGAGACTAAACGTCCTGACCTTACAGCTGCAGATTTAGACGCAGCGGTTCGCACTATCGCAGGTTCTGCGCGTGCGATGGGCTTGGATGTAGAGGGATAATATAATGGCTAAACTTACTAAACGTATGCGTACTATCCGCGAGAAAGTGGAAGTAACTAAAGATTACGAAATCAACGAAGCAGTTGCGCTTCTTAAAGAGCTAGCGACAGCTAAGTTCGTTGAAAGTGTTGACGTTGCTGTTAACCTTGGTATCGATGCACGTAAATCTGACCAAAACGTTCGTGGTGCTACGGTACTACCACACGGTACTGGTCGTGAAGTGCGCGTTGCTGTATTCACTCAGGGTGCAAACGCTGATGCTGCTAAAGAAGCTGGTGCTGATTTAGTGGGCATGGAAGAACTTGCTGAGCAAGTTAAAAAAGGCGAAATGAACTTTGACGTTGTTGTTGCTTCTCCAGATGCAATGCGCGTTGTTGGTCAACTAGGTCAGATCCTAGGTCCACGTGGTCTTATGCCTAACCCTAAAACTGGTACTGTAACACCTAACGTTGCAGAAGCAGTTAAAAATGCTAAAGCTGGTCAGGTTCGCTACCGTAATGACAAGAACGGCATCATCCACACTACTATCGGTAAAGTGGATTTCACAGCTGTTCAGTTACAAGAAAACCTTGAATCTCTACTTGTAGCGCTTAAGAAGGCTAAGCCTTCACAAGCAAAAGGTGCTTACCTTAAGAAGGTAACTATCTCTACAACTATGGGTGCTGGTGTTGCTCTAGATCAAGCTACTTTAAATACAGTAGTATAAGTTTTTAGAGAATAGCATTTACATGGCGTAAAATTTGTACTATAATTTCGCGCCATTTTGTTGATAAATTCACGTGTGAAAATATCAACAATAAAAGAATTCGGGTTGAAGCATATAATTTCGTTAAGCTTTATTGCAAGGCGATAAATTGTGCTTCCGTCCAAGACCGTAGGAGGCTTTCGGGTCTTAATAGTATTCCTACGTAGACGGTGTGAATCCCAGCTAGATTTTTCCTAATCTTCTGGCTCTCGCCGTAAAAAGCATCTCTGCTAACGAAAGTTGCAGGGTAGAGTAGAACTGAAAAACATTATGTTTTTCAATAAACCAGGAGTAACACCCATGGCTTTAAATCTTCAAGACAAAAAAGCAATTGTTGCTGAAGTCAACGAAGCTGCCAAAGGTGCTCTATCAGCAGTTGTTGCTGATTCTCGTGGTGTAACAGTAGGTGCAATCACTGCTCTTCGTAAAGAAGCTCGTGAAGCTGGTGTATGGATGAAGGTTGTCCGTAACACGCTAGCTAAACGTGCTGTTGAAGGCACTGATTACGAATGCCTAAACGAATCACTAGTTGGTCCAAGCCTTATCGCTTTCTCTTCAGAGCACCCAGGTGCTGCTGCGCGTATCTTTGCTGATTTCGCGAAAAAGAACGAAGAATTTGAGCTTAAGACTGCTGCATTCGAAGGTAAAGTTGTAGACGTAGATATGCTTGCTAAGCTACCTACATACGACGAAGCTGTTGCACGCTTAATGAGCGCTATGAAAGAAGCGTCTGCTGGCAAATTGTGTAAAACAATTGAAGCAGTACGTGTACAGAAAGCTGAGCAAGCGGCTTAATTTAAGCCCGCTCCTTTCTTTAATAAATTTTTTTGAACCACATGGGTTCGTAAATAATTAGGAAATTTGAAATGTCTGTAACTAAAGACCAAATCCTTGACGCAATTGCTGAAATGTCAGTAATGGACGTTGTTGAACTAGTAGAAGCAATGGAAGAGAAGTTCGGTGTAACTGCAGCAGCTGCTGTTGTTGCTGGTCCTGCTGCTGAAGCTGCAGAAGAGAAAACTGAATTTGACGTTATCCTTACTGCTGCTGGCGCTAACAAAGTTGCTTCTATCAAAGCAGTACGTGGCGCAACTGGTCTAGGCCTTAAAGAAGCTAAAGCACTTGTTGAAGCTGCTCCAACTCCAGTGAAAGAAGCTGTTTCTAAAGAAGAAGCTGAAGCACTTAAAACTGATCTTGAAGCAGCTGGTGCTGAAGTTGAGATCAAGTAATCTAGCTTTTGCTAGGTTCGCTGTCTGAGAAATCAGGCAAGGGCTGGTGATTTTTTAATCACCGGCCCTTTTGCGCTATAGCGTGAAATATTCGCTGAGTGCAAAACCTCTATATTTTTTCATTATTTTCAATGACTTATATTTTTGTCAATAGCGTTGATTTATAGGGTGACAATTAGATGTTGTTATCCTGGCTTAGATGCCAGTTAAGTCTGTTCATACAAGAACAGGTTGGGTCAAAGATCAGCAAGCTGAGGAACCCCATGGCTTACTCTTATTCTGAAAAGAAACGTATCCGTAAGGATTTTGGTAAACGTCCACAAGTTTTGGACATACCTTTCTTACTGTCTACGCAGTTAGAATCGTTCAAAAAGTTCTTGAATCCGGACGCCGATGGTGATCATGGTTTGGAAGCAGCATTTCGTTCTGTTTTCCCAATCAAAAGCTACTCGGGAAATTCTGAGCTACAGTACGTAAGTTATCGTATTGGTGAGCCAGTATTCGATGTAAAAGAATGTCAAATTCGCGGTGTGACTTTTTCTGCTCCACTTCGCGTAAAACTTCGTCTTGTGCTAATGGATAAAGAAGCGCCAGGCACAGTAAAAGACATTAAAGAGCAAGAAGTGTATATGGGCGAAATCCCGCTCATGACAGATACCGGTACTTTTGTTATCAATGGTACTGAGCGTGTAATCGTTTCTCAGCTACACCGTTCACCTGGTGTATTCTTTGATAACGACCGTGGTAAGTCACACTCGTCTGGTAAAGTGCTTTATAATGCACGTGTTATTCCTTACCGTGGTTCATGGTTAGACTTTGAATTCGACGTAAAAGATAATCTTTACGTACGTATTGACCGTCGCCGTAAATTACCTGCGTCAATCATCTTACGTGCACTTGAGTACACGACCGAAGAAATTCTAGATATGTTCTTCGAGACCACTGCATTTGAAGTGGCTAACGGTAAAGTATTAATGGAGCTAGTACCATCACGTCTTCGTGGTGAAACAGCGGCATTTGATATTAAAGATGATGAAGGCGAAGTGTTAGTTGAAGCGGGCCGTCGTGTTACTGCGCGCCACATCAAAACACTTGAAAAGAAAGAAATCAAACACCTTGAAGTACCACATGAGTACATCATAGGTCGTGTGGTTGCTAAAAACTACGTTGATACATCAACAGGCGAAGTAATTGTTGAGGCAAATGCTGAGTTATCTCTTGAGTTGATGGCAGAGCTTGTAAAAGCCGGCCATACTAAGATCGATACCCTGTACATCAACGATGTAGACAGCGGTGCTTACATTTCTGATACAGTTCGCATTGATTCTACAAGCAACCGCCTAGAAGCATTGGTAGAAATCTACCGTATGATGCGCCCAGATGAGCCGCCAACGAAAGATGCTGCTGAAGCATTATTCGATAACCTATTCTTCTCTGAAGAGCGTTATGACTTATCGACTGTTGGTCGTATGAAGTTTAACAGCCGTGTAGGTTACGATACAGATACAGGCCCGGGTACATTAGACAAAACTGATATTGTTTCTGTGATGAAGGTATTAATCGACATCAGAAATGGTAAAGGTGAAGTAGATGATATCGACCACCTTGGTAACCGTCGTATTCGCTCTGTTGGTGAAATGGCTGAAAACCAATTCCGTGTTGGTCTTGTACGTGTAGAACGTGCTGTGCGCGAACGCTTAAGCCTTGGTGACCTTGATGCAATCATGCCTCAAGATCTTATTAATGCTAAGCCTATTTCTGCGGCAGTTAAAGAGTTCTTCGGTTCTTCACAGCTTTCTCAGTTTATGGACCAAAACAACCCGCTTTCAGAAGTAACGCACAAGCGTCGTATTTCTGCATTAGGTCCGGGTGGTTTGACACGTGAACGTGCTGGCTTCGAAGTGCGAGATGTACACGTAACGCACTATGGTCGTGTTTGTCCAATCGAAACGCCGGAAGGCCCGAACATCGGTCTAATCAACTCATTATCAACGTATGCGCGTACAAATGACTACGGTTTCTTAGAAACACCTTACCGTAAAGTTGTCGATAGCGTTGTAACTGATGAAGTTGATTACCTTTCTGCTATTGAGGAAGGTCAGTTTGTAATCGCACAGGCGAACTCAAACTTAGACGAAAATAACGAATTTATTGATGAGCAGATCCCGTGTCGTCACAAAGGTGAATCAACCTTTATGGGTCGCGCTGACATTCAATATATGGACGTATCTCCACAGCAGGTTATCTCTGTGGCAGCAGCGCTTATCCCATTCCTTGAACACGATGATGCTAACCGTGCATTGATGGGTTCAAACATGCAACGTCAAGCAGTTCCGACGTTAAAAGCAGATAAGCCGTTAGTAGGTACTGGTATTGAACTTACACTTGCGAAAGATTCAGGTGTAACCATCGTTGCAAAACGTGGCGGTGTAGTGAAATACGCTGATGCAAGCCGTATCGTTGTAAACGTTAATGAAGAAGAGCGTGTACCTGGTGAAGCCGGTATCGACATCTATAACTTAACGAAATACACACGTTCAAACCAAAATACTTGTATTAACCAAAAACCAACTTGTATGGTTGGTGAGCCGGTTGTACGTGGTGATGTACTTGCAGATGGTCCATCAACAGATTTAGGTGATTTAGCACTAGGTCAAAACTTACGTGTGGCATTCATGCCTTGGAATGGTTACAACTTCGAAGACTCGATTTTATTATCTGAGCGCGTTGTTGAAGAAGATCGTCTAACGACTATCCACATTCAAGAGCTACAGTGTATTGCCCGTGATACTAAGTTAGGTCCAGAAGAAATCACTGCAGATATTCCGAACGTAGGTGAATCTGCGTTAGGTAAGCTTGATGAATCAGGTGTTGTATATATCGGTGCTGAAGTAAAAGGCGGCGATATCCTAGTTGGTAAAGTAACCCCTAAAGGTGAAACACAACTAACACCTGAAGAGAAGCTACTGCGTGCAATCTTTGGTGAGAAAGCGTCTGACGTAAAAGACAGCTCTCTACGCGTACCAAACTCTGTAACTGGTACTGTCATCGACGTACAAGTATTCACGCGTGATGGCGTTGAAAAAGATAAGCGTGCACTTGAAGTTGAAGACATGCAGCTTCGTGAAGCGAAAAAAGACTTCAACGAAGAGTTCAAGATCCTAGAAGGTGGTGTACTAAACCGTGCACGTAATTTACTTGTTCAAGCTGGTTTCAGTGAAGACAAAATTGCAGAGCTAAGCACTGAGAAGTTGCTGACGCAAAGCCTTGCTGACGAAGGTCAACAGTCTGAACTAGAGCAGTTAGCTGCACAGTACGACGAGCTTAAAGCCGAGTACGACAAGAAGTTTGAAAACAAACGCCGCAAGATCACACAAGGTGATGACTTGCAGCCTGGTGTACTTAAGATTGTTAAGGTTTACCTTGCCGTTAAACGTCGTATTCAGCCTGGTGATAAAATGGCTGGTCGTCACGGTAACAAAGGTGTTATCTCAACCATCGTACCTGTTGAAGACATGCCTTATGATGACAAAGGTCGTACTGTAGATATCGTGTTGAACCCACTGGGTGTACCATCGCGAATGAACATCGGTCAGATCCTTGAAACGCATATGGGTCTTGCTGCACGTGGTATCGGTGAACGTCTTGAAGAAATGATGAAAGAGCAGCGTGAAATTCACGAATTGCGCGAATTCATCAAAAAAGCATACGAAGTCGGTGATTGTCGTCAGAAGGTAGATATTGCTAGCTTCTCTGATGATGAAGTCCAACGCTTAGCTGTAAACCTTAAAGGTGGTTTACCAATTGCAACACCTGCATTTGATGGTGCAAAAGAAAGCGAAATCAAAGAGCTACTTGAGCTAGGTGGATACCCATCAAGCGGTCAGGTTACGCTTTATGATGGTCGTACTGGTGATGCATTTGAACGTCAAGTAACTGTAGGTTACATGTACATGTTGAAGCTTAACCACTTGGTTGATGACAAGATGCACGCACGTTCAACTGGTTCTTACAGCTTAGTAACTCAGCAGCCACTAGGTGGTAAAGCTCAGTTCGGTGGACAGCGATTCGGTGAGATGGAGGTATGGGCATTAGAAGCATACGGTGCTGCCTATACACTTCAGGAAATGTTGACAGTTAAGTCGGATGACGTAAACGGTCGTACTAAGATGTATAAAAACATCGTTGACGGTAACCATAAGATGGAACCGGGTATGCCAGAGTCATTCAACGTATTGCTCAAAGAGATCCGCTCACTCGGTATCAACATCGAGTTGGAAGAACACTAATCTGATAGCCGCATCAATACGGTGCGGCAGTTCCCCATAATTGGGTAGCCGGATTAAAAGAATGTAGGGGTGAGCAATGCTTGCCCTCAAGATTAACCTCCGACAGGAGAGCTAAGGTGAAAGACTTACTTAAGTTTCTGAAGCAACAAAATAAGACCGAAGAATTCGATGCGATTCGAATTGGTCTTGCTTCACCAGACATGGTTCGTTCATGGTCTTACGGCGAAGTAAAGAAACCTGAGACAATCAACTACCGTACTTTCAAGCCTGAGCGTGATGGCTTATTCTGTGCCCGTATTTTCGGCCCAGTGAAAGATTATGAGTGTTTATGTGGTAAATATAAGCGCTTAAAACACCGTGGTGTGATCTGTGAAAAATGTGGCGTTGAAGTAACGCTAACCAAAGTACGCCGTGACCGTATGGGTCACATTGAACTAGCGAGCCCAGTGGCTCACATCTGGTTCCTTAAATCACTTCCGTCTCGTATTGGCTTAATGCTAGACATGACGTTACGTGATATTGAGCGTGTACTTTATTTCGAATCATTCGTGGTAACTGAACCAGGTATGACGACGCTTGAGCGTAGTCAGCTACTAGGTGAAGAAGAATACCTAGATGCATTAGAAGAGCACGGTGATGAGTTCGAAGCTAAGATGGGTGCTGAAGCAGTACTAGACTTACTTCGTGAACTTGACCTTGGTCAGTTAATCGCAGAAATGCGTGAAGAGTTACCAACAATTAACTCTGAGACTAAGCGTAAGAAAATCACTAAGCGTCTTAAGCTTATGGAATCTTTCCACCAATCAGGTAACAACCCTGAGTGGATGATCATGAGCGTGCTTCCGGTTCTTCCACCAGATCTTCGTCCACTAGTACCACTAGATGGCGGACGTTTTGCGACGTCTGATCTGAACGATTTATACCGTCGTGTTATTAACCGTAATAACCGTTTGAAGCGTCTTCTAGACTTAGCGGCACCAGACATTATCGTACGTAACGAAAAGCGTATGTTACAAGAAGCGGTTGATGCGCTACTTGATAATGGTCGTCGTGGTCGTGCAATTACCGGTTCTAACAAGCGTCCACTTAAGTCGCTTGCAGATATGATCAAAGGTAAGCAAGGTCGTTTCCGTCAAAACTTACTAGGTAAGCGTGTAGATTACTCAGGCCGTTCTGTAATCACAGTAGGTCCTACGCTTAAACTTCACCAGTGTGGTCTTCCAAAGAAGATGGCATTAGAGCTATTTAAGCCATTTATCTACGGTAAACTTGAGCGTCGCGGCATGGCTACGACTATCAAAGCTGCCAAGAAGATGGTTGAGCGTGAAGTACCTGAGGTTTGGGACGTACTTGATGAAGTGATCCGTGAACACCCAGTATTACTTAACCGTGCACCAACACTTCACCGTCTTGGTATCCAGGCTTTTGAGCCGGTACTAATCGAAGGTAAAGCAATCCATTTACACCCATTAGTATGTGCGGCCTATAACGCCGACTTCGATGGTGACCAAATGGCGGTACACGTACCGTTGACAATCGAAGCTCAAATTGAAGCCCGTGCGCTGATGATGTCTACAAACAACATCCTATCTCCAGCGAACGGTGAACCAATCATCGTACCTTCACAGGACGTTGTATTGGGTCTTTACTACATGACGCGTGATCGCATCAATGGTAAAGGTGAAGGCATTGTCTTTAAAGATCAGAAAGAAGCAGAAAAAGCATACCGTACAGGTACTGCTGAACTTCATGCTCGTGTAAAAGTACGTATTACTGAAACACGCATTGATGAAGAAACTGGCGAGCGTTCTGAAGTAACAGAAATCATTGATACGACAGTGGGTCGTGCAATACTTTCTTTGGTATTACCTGAAGGCTTACCGTTTGAGCTTATCAACAAAGCATTAGGTAAAAAGCAGATTTCAAATCTTCTAAACGAGTGTTATCGCCGTTTAGGTCTAAAAGATACGGTAATCTTTGCTGACCAAGTAATGTATACCGGTTTCCATTATGCGATGAAGTCTGGTGTTTCTATCGGTATTAATGACTTGGTTATTCCACCAGTTAAAGCCGAAATCATTGACAATGCAGAAGCAGAAGTTAATGAAATCAACCAACAGTTCCAATCTGGTCTTGTAACTGCGGGTGAGAAATACAACAAAGTAATCGATATCTGGTCACGTGTTAACGAAAACTTATCACGTGAAATGATGGCAAACTTGTCGAAAGACACCGTTATCAATGCTAAAGGTGAAGAAGAAGAGCAACCGTCATTTAACTCAGTGTTTATGATGGCAGACTCTGGTGCTCGTGGTAGTGCCGCTCAGATCCGTCAGCTAGCGGGTATGCGTGGTCTAATGGCACGTCCAGATGGTTCAATCATCGAGACTCCGATCACCGCTAACTTCCGTGAAGGTCTAAACGTACTACAGTACTTCATCTCAACGCACGGTGCGCGTAAAGGTCTAGCCGATACAGCACTTAAGACAGCGAACTCGGGTTACCTAACTCGTCGTCTCGTAGATGTTGCACAAGATTTGGTTATCAATGATGACGACTGTGGCACATTAGACGGTCTAACAATGAAACCACTTATCGAAGGTGGTGATGTTGTTGAGCCACTACGCGAACGTGTATTAGGTCGTGTAGTTGCTGAAGATGTTGTTAAGCCTGGTACTGACGAAGTATTGGTTGAGCGTAACATCATGCTTGACGAAAAACTGTGTGACCTTCTAGAAGAGCACTCAGTTGACGAAGTACGCGTACGTTCTGTTATCACTTGTGATAACGACTTCGGTGTATGTGCTAAGTGTTACGGTCGTGACCTTGCACGTGGACACATCATCAATGCGGGTGAGTCAGTGGGTGTTATCGCTGCTCAGTCAATCGGTGAGCCAGGTACACAGCTTACGATGCGTACATTCCACATCGGTGGTGCTGCATCAAGAGCATCAGCAGAGAACAGCGTACAAGTTAAAAATAACGGTAGCATGAAGCTACATAATGCTAAGTATGTACTTAATACTGATGGCAAAATCGTTATTACTTCACGTTCAACAGAAATTACTGTTATTGATGAGCATGGCCGTGAGAAAGAGCGTTATAAAGTACCTTACGGTGCGGTATTAACAATCCAAGACGGTGCTGAAGTTCAAGGTAACGATGTTGTTGCAACATGGGACCCGCATAGTCACCCAATCATTCTTGAGCATGAATCAAAAGTGTCTTTCTCAGACATTGATGATAGCAATACAGAAGCGCAAACGGATGACCTGACTGGTTTAACACGTGTTGTTGTTAAAGACCTTTCTAAGGTTAACGCTAAAGAGCCTAAACTTATTGTTGAAAGCCAAGAGCGTGGCCTACAAGAAATTCGTTTACCATCATTCACGACAATTGAAATTTCTGATGGTGCAACTGCTGCACCGGGTCAAGCGCTAGCGCGTATCCCACAAGAAGGTTCAAAAACTCGAGATATCACCGGTGGTCTACCGCGCGTTGCGGACTTATTTGAAGCACGTAAGCCTAAAGAGCCAGCAATTCTTGCTGAGATCACAGGTACTATTAGCTTCGGTAAAGAGACTAAAGGTAAGAAGCGTTTAGTTATTACACCAGATGAAGGCGATCATTACGAAGAGATGATCCCGAAATGGCGTCAACTTAACGTGTTCGAAGGTGAATCAGTGTCTAAAGGTGAAGTTATCGCCGATGGTCCTGAGTCTCCGCACGACATCTTACGTCTACGTGGTGTGACTGATGTGTCTAATTACATCGTAAACGAAGTACAAGAAGTATATCGTTTACAGGGTGTAAAGATTAACGATAAGCACATCGAAACAATCATCCGTCAGATGCTACGTAAGTGTATCATCCTAGACGGTGGTGATACGGAGTTCTTAGCCGGTGAGCAAGTTGAAGTGGCACGAGTGAATATCTCGAACCGTGAACTTGAAAAGCAAGGTAAGATCCCAGCCAAGTTTGAAATACAACTTATGGGTATTACTAAAGCATCACTTGCGACTGAATCGTTCATTTCAGCTGCCTCGTTCCAGGAGACAACACGTGTCCTAACTGAAGCTGCTGTAAATGGTAAGAGCGATGAACTTCGTGGTCTGAAAGAAAACGTAATCGTGGGTCGTTTGATCCCAGCGGGTACTGGTTTCTCTTATCACCAAGAGCGTATGGCACGTCGTAAGCAAGCTGAACAGCCTGTAGAAGAGCAGACGGTAAGTGCAGAAGAGGCAACTCAAGCACTAACAGATGCACTTAATGCGGACTTGTTAGGTGGTAATGACTAAGTGCATTATCAGCTAGGTATGTAAATACCACTAGGTTTTAAAGCCGCCGAAAGGCGGCTTTTTTGTGCGTGGATATCGGTGTTTTGGTTGCAAAATAAGCGAATTGGCACATGTAATTAGCAGTAATCGGTACATATATTGCAAAAGGACTTGAAATATACTCAAAGGTATTGCTCGTGAATTTGTTATTTTAACAGCAAGCTGATTGAGAGAAACTAAGTTACATATTAGCACTTCGTACTGTATGAAGTGTCGGTTAATAAGGAAATTAAAGTGAAAAGAAAATTGTTGCCCATAGTGTCTTTGTTGGCACTTTCTTGTGGTGTTCAGGCGAATACACTGGGCGTTTCTCAAGGTCCTCTTACTTTATCTAAAGACGACTTTAGACCCATAACCAAATCATATGCAAATCGTGAAGCTGTGGTCGGGTATGTGGCGTTAGTGGATGTCACAGGAGCACAACTATCCTTGCTATTTGATATCGCAGGAAAGGTATCGACAAGATGGTTCGCCGGAAACTTTGGTTTAACGACTAAAGTGACATGTAACGGTGTGCCTGTCGGTGCAGATGTATCGTAAGAATCGTTCATCAGTGCCCGCAATGCCAAATATTTATGAATTAAGACATGATATGGAGGCTTGCACACAAATAAAAATTGAGGTAGTTAAAAAGGGGCATCTAAGTAAACAGTTTTATACTCGAGTTGAGAATATTGACTTCACCATTGCAGTAGATGGACTGAGAGCGACTTCGGAGAATACGCTATGAACAAATCAATGATAGTGAGCAGCACGATTTTGTTAGTAGCCAGCATGGGGAGTCAAGCAATAGAATATAGTCGAACATTCAATATAGAAGATATGACCAATGACGACGAAAAATATAGTGTGGCGTTTACGCCTGAATTTGATGTTGCGGCGTCGATGATCGTGTTAGATGTAAATGTTGAAGGGAATGCTACGCTTTCATCAAGGCAAGAATCGGTTTGCACTTTGTGGGAAGAAGATATCTGTGTTGGTCCGATAAAACAGCTATGGCACAGTGAGTTTACGCATGAACTCAATTATACGGTTTCGTGTGATGATAAAGTCATATTAAATAAGTTTGCAGATCAGCTTGAATTTACGAATGAAAAGCTAACGAGTACAAAAAGTAAGATCCACATACAAGACGCTTTTATTAATCTGAATGAGCTTACATGTGAAACAGTGTCGTTTGCCATTGAAACCTTACAGGGCAAAGACATTGAACAAATTGCTGGGTCAATCAAGTTTAGCGATAGCACGTCAAAATAAAGTTTTGAACAAGTATAAGCGTAAGAAAACGGTGCATAGGGCCACGAGTGTACATTGACATCTAATAACTAAAATATGACTTTGAGCAGAGGATTTTACTAAAAAAGTATAAAAAAGGGCGAGTTTGCCCTTTTATCACCATTCTTATTGCTTCAACAGATGCTTTTTGTTGACAGTTCAAACTTTGCTCATTAAAATTCGGCCACCCATTTATTCGTTCAAAGCTTAGAATGAAAAGTTGGGTCAGATTTTTTTATTTTTTTCAGCAGTAATTTTAACTAATCAGGAGCTATTTAATGGCAACTATTAACCAGCTAGTGCGTAAGCCACGTCGTAGCAAAGTTACTAAAAGTAACTCAGCCGCGCTTAAAGCTTGTCCGCAAAAGCGTGGTGTATGTACTCGCGTATATACAACTACACCTAAGAAACCAAACTCAGCATTACGTAAAGTAGCGCGTGTACGTTTAACTAACGGTTTCGAAGTTACATCATACATCGGTGGTGAAGGTCACAACCTTCAAGAGCACAGTGTAATCCTAATCCGTGGTGGTCGTGTTAAAGATTTACCAGGTGTGCGTTTCCACACAGTACGTGGTGCACTTGACTGTGCAGGCGTAAACGACCGTAGACAGGCTCGTTCTAAATACGGTGCAAAACGCCCTAAGGGCTAATGGTTCTCCGTTAGTAAGGCCAAGCACTTAAGTTTTAATTTTTAAATAATTTGTTTTGGGGAATCGTTTTAAATAACGAACCTGAAGATACCGGAGATATAAAATGCCTAGAAGACGCGTAATAGGTCAACGTAAAATTCTTCCAGATCCTAAGTTCGGATCGGAACTTCTTGCTAAATTCGTTAACGTAGTAATGTTAGACGGCAAGAAATCTACTGCTGAAAAAATCGTATATGGTGCGTTAAACGTGGCTGCTGAGAAATCAGGTAAGTCGCACCTAGAAATCTTTGAGTCTGCACTTGAAAATGTACGTCCAACGGTAGAGGTTAAATCTCGCCGTGTTGGTGGTTCTACATACCAAGTACCAGTTGAAGTACGTCCAGTTCGTCGTAACGCATTAGGTATGCGTTGGTTAGTTGACGCTGCACGTAAGCGTGGCGAGAAGTCTATGGGCCTTCGTTTGGCTCAAGAAATCGTTGACGCTGCTGATAACAAAGGCACTGCGGTTAAGAAACGTGAAGACGTTCACCGTATGGCTGAAGCGAACAAAGCATTCGCTCATTACCGTTGGTAATCTGCTAAGACCCTTTAAGAGGATAATATGGCACGTACAACTCCTATTGAGCGCTACCGCAACATCGGTATTTGTGCTCACGTAGATGCAGGGAAAACCACCACAACAGAACGAGTTCTGTTCTACACAGGTCTGTCTCATAAGATCGGTGAAGTTCATGATGGTGCTGCAACTATGGACTGGATGGAGCAAGAGCAGGAGCGTGGTATTACCATTACTTCTGCTGCGACCACGTGTTTCTGGAAAGGCATGGAAAGTCAATTTGACGACCATCGTATCAATATTATTGATACTCCAGGACACGTAGACTTCACCATTGAAGTAGAGCGTTCTTTACGCGTACTTGATGGTGCGGTTGTGGTGTTATGTGCTTCATCAGGTGTGCAGCCACAGACAGAGACTGTTTGGCGTCAGGCGAACAAATACGAAGTACCTCGCATGGTATTCGTCAATAAAATGGATCGCACTGGTGCTGACTTTTTAGCTGTCGTGGAGCAGGTTGAAACGCGCCTTGGCGCGACACCTGTGCCTATTCAGTTACCAATTGGTGCTGAAGACGAATTTAAAGGCGTTATTGATCTCATCAAAATGAAAGCCATAAACTGGAATCAAGAAGACCAGGGTATGACGTTTACATATGAAGAGATCCCAGCAGACCTTCAGGATTTAGCCGAAGAATGGCGCGCTCACATGGTTGAGAGTGCTGCTGAGGCCACTGAAGAGCTAATGGACAAATATCTAGAAGACGGTGAGTTGACTGAAGAAGAGATTAAATCTGCACTTCGTCAACGTACATTGGCCAGTGAAATTGTGCCGATGACATGCGGTAGTGCATTCAAGAACAAAGGTGTTCAAGCTGTGCTTGATGCGGTTGTTGAATTCATGCCGTCACCTACAGAGGTTAAAGAAATTCAAGGTGTGTTGGAAGATGAGTCTGAAGATACCCGTGCCGCAGATGATAATGCGCCGTTCTCGGCGTTGGCATTTAAAATTGCCACTGACCCATTTGTTGGTACTTTAACCTTTTTCCGTGTTTACTCTGGTACTATTAAACAGGGTGACGCGGTTTACAACCCAATTAAAGGCAAAAAAGAGCGTTTGGGCCGTATCGTCCAAATGCACGCGAATTCTCGTGAAGAGATCAAAGAAGTACGCGCTGGTGACATCGCGGCGGCTATTGGTCTTAAAGATGTCACTACCGGTGACACAATATGTTCACAAGAAGCTGTTATTACTTTAGAGCGCATGGAATTTCCTGAGCCAGTAATTTCAGTAGCGGTTGAGCCAAGAACAGTGGCTGACCAAGACAAAATGGGTCTCGCGCTAAATAAATTAGCGGCAGAAGATCCATCGTTCCGTGTAGAAACGGATGAAGAATCAGGGCAAACGATCATCTCTGGTATGGGTGAACTTCACCTTGATATCATTGTTGACCGTATGAAACGTGAATTCAACGTACAATGTAACGTTGGTAAACCTCAAGTGGCATACCGAGAGACTATTCGTAACTCAGTAGAAGCGGAAGGTAAATTCGTACGTCAATCTGGTGGTCGCGGTCAATATGGTCACGTTAAGCTCAAGCTTGAACCAATGGATATTTCTGATGATGAAGCACCAATTTACGAATTCGTTAACGAAATCGTAGGTGGCGCAGTACCAAAAGAATATATTCCTGCGGTTGATAAAGGCATTCAAGAACAGATGCGTCAAGGAGTCCTTGCCGGTTATCCGTTATTGGGTGTTAAAGCGACATTATTTGATGGCTCATTTCATGATGTAGACTCAAACGAAATGGCGTTTAAAATTGCCGGATCAATAGGTTTTAAAAACGGGGCGCTTGAAGCGAATCCTGTTATTATGGAACCTGTGATGAAGGTTGAGGTTATCACCCCTGATACAAACATGGGTGATGTAGTAGGTGACTTAAATCGTCGTCGTGGCATAATTGAAGGCATGGAAGAAGCATTTGGTGGCTTAAAGCAGGTTAATGCACAAGTCCCGCTTTCTGAAATGTTTGGTTATGCGACCGATCTTCGCTCCGCTACACAAGGCCGTGCTTCATACTCAATGGAATTTTCCAAGTATGCTGAAGCCGGAAAAAATGTAGCAGAAACAATAATTGCAGCTCGCGCTGTTAAGTAATTTTAGTTCGGTCCGGTCTCTAAGGGCTGGACTTTAATTTCTTTATAGGAATTTTTAAGATGGCAAAAGAAAAGTTTGAACGCGTAAAACCGCACGTAAACGTTGGTACAATCGGCCACGTTGACCACGGTAAAACAACCCTAACTGCAGCAATCACTAACGTACTTGCAAAAGTATACGGTGGTGAAGCAAAAGACTTCGCAGCAATCGATAACGCTCCAGAAGAGCGTGAGCGTGGTATCACAATTTCAACGTCTCACGTTGAGTACGATACACCGACTCGTCACTACGCACACGTAGATTGTCCAGGACACGCGGATTATGTTAAAAACATGATCACTGGTGCTGCACAAATGGACGGCGCAATCCTAGTAGTTGCTGCAACTGACGGCCCTATGCCACAAACACGTGAGCACATCCTACTTTCTCGTCAGGTTGGCGTACCTTACATCATCGTATTCATGAACAAATGTGACATGGTTGATGACGAAGAGCTACTTGAGCTAGTAGAGATGGAAGTTCGTGAACTTCTTTCAGAATACGACTTCCCAGGTGATGACTTACCACTAATCGCAGGTTCAGCGCTTAAGGCGTTAGAAGGCGAGAAGCAGTGGGAAGACAAGATTGTAGAGCTTGCAGAAGCACTAGATTCTTACATTCCAGAGCCAGAGCGTGACATCGATAAGCCATTCATCATGCCTATCGAAGACGTATTCTCAATCCAGGGTCGTGGTACAGTAGTAACTGGCCGTGTTGAAGCTGGTATTGTAAACGTGAACGACGAAGTTGAAATCGTAGGTATGAAAGAAACTACGAAGACAACTTGTACGGGTGTTGAGATGTTCCGTAAGCTTCTAGACGAAGGTCGTGCGGGTGAGAACATTGGTGCACTTCTACGTGGTACTAAGCGTGAAGACGTTGAACGTGGTCAAGTACTAGCGAAGCCTGGTTCAATCACACCACACACGAAGTTCACTTCAGAAGTATACGTACTTTCGAAAGATGAAGGTGGTCGTCATACTCCATTCTTCAAAGGTTACCGTCCACAGTTCTACTTCCGTACAACTGACGTAACAGGTAACGTTGAGTTACCAGAAGGCGTAGAAATGGTAATGCCTGGTGATAACATCAAGATGACTGTAGATCTAATCGTACCAATCGCGATGGACGAAGGTTTACGCTTCGCTATCCGTGAAGGTGGTCGTACAGTTGGTGCTGGTGTTGTTGCAACTATCGTTGAGTAATATCGACTATAGTTAATGCAAACGCATTAATAAGAAACCCAAGTTTAGGCTTGGGTTTTTTTATGTCTGTGATTTTGTTTAACGTGTGTTCAGATGGTTCTTTTAGCGCTTGTAATCACCTCAGGGCGTAACACAGTCTATTTCTGCGTATAGGTCAGGCTGATAGGGTCTTGGTTCTGTAGGCAGCCTGTCAAAGCGCTGAACTCCTCTTTTTAGGGTTAATTGAGGAACTAACTCTTTACATAAATGTCTACTGTGTCTAAGTAAAAATACACTTTGCTGGTTAAATGCTTCGTAGCTATCGGCTAAGATCCGAATTGCAAACTTATTATCGCTATATTGCACTTGCCGATAATGTACTTTATGGTCGAAGTCGTAGAGTTTTTCTATTTCGCCAAATTGGGTCGGTGTATGGTGGCAGCCAGCAAGAGCAAATACTAAGGACAGACTTAGTAGCTTTAGAGAGTGGGAGTAATGGAGTGGCAACATAAATTTCCTTAATCAACTGGCCAACTTTTAGCATAACATATGGAGGTTACGAAGGTGTTTAAACACATAAAAAAATTACTTAATGAGTTCTCAGCACCATCCATAGAAAAGCCCGCTATTGACTTTAACAGTGCGTTAGCAGCTTTAATGGTCGAGGTTATGCGCTCAGATGGCAAAGTGCTCGCGGTAGAACTTAAAAAAATTGAACAGTTATTACGAGAGCGTTGTGAATTAGAGCCTGACCAAATTACAACTTTAATTACAACGGCACAGGAATTAGTCGAGCAAGCAATTGACTTATATATATTTATTAAGCAAGTGAATAATCATACCGATGATGTTGAGCGTATCGAAATCGTGCAGTTACTTTGGTATGTCGCATATGCGGATGGCAATATAGATAGCTATGAGGATCATATCATTCGCAAAATTTCTGGCTTAATGTATGTTACTCATGCTGATTTTATTGCGGCAAAATTAGCCGCAAAACCATAAATTGCTAAATACAATTAGTATTAATGTGCGAGTTCAGACTTACACGATTGCACCACTTCTTTAAGCATAAAATTCACCAAAGTTGGGCTGATCTGGTACATTTTGGCAATGTCTTTTTGTTTCATTTTACCACTTCGATAAAAGCTAACCACATTTTGATGTCGAGTCGACAGTTTATTAATCGTCCTGTTAACTTGTTGAGAGACTTGGCGTTGTAAATAACGCTTTTCAATATTGGAATTATCATCATTGAATTGCTCTGTTTGAACGCACTCAATATCGACCCAGGCTTCCCTAGTTTGTTTCCTTAACATATCAATCGCAATGTTACGTGCCACTTGGTAGGCGTAACTGGTTGAATTTTTCACTTGAAAGTTTTGATTTTCAGACATACCAGAAAGGCGTATGAACGTGTCTTGTAAGGCATCTTCAGCAAGATAAGGGCAGCGTAAAATATTACTTAAGTAGGCGAGTAATTTTGCTTGATTATCAGCGATAACTTGCGACCACTTATTGGCGAACTGCGACACGATACACTCCTTATTAGTACCAAAAATCAAAATGACAGTGATAATGCAAATGATTATCAGTTGTGTATTATTTATAAATTTTTCCCTTTGTCAATGGTCATAGAGATAAAGTTACAAATAGTGAAGCAATTCGTCAGTGTCTATTTGTGCTTTAGATCATCAGGCGTGATGTTCTTAACCATGTCTGGTTAATTTTTTTATTGTTGTAAGGGAAATAATGAAAGTACTTCGAATAATGCTACCGTTGAGCATAATATTACCAGTTACATTTCAGGTGGATGCACAGCACAGTGAACGACATGGTGTTGATATTAATGGTAAAAAAAATGAATGGGTCACGGTGAAGCGTAGCCAATATGGCATGGCACATATTGAAGCCGACAGTTTATATGGGTTGGCTTACGGCAATGCTTATGCACAAGCGCAAGATCATAGTTGTATTTTAGCGGATGGTTACTTACGCGTTCAGGGGCAGCGAGCTGAGTATTTAGGGGCACATAACCAACCGGGAGATAATCGTCATGTTTTATCTGACTTTGGATATAAGATTTTGGATATTCGAGGTAGGACAGAGCAAGCATATGCTTCATTATCCTCAAACACCAAACAATTAGCAGAAGGATTTGCAGCAGGTTATAACGCTTTTTTGAGTGCTGCTGATAAAGGTAAAGAAGTGCTTGGTAGTGAATGTCAAAATGCCTCATGGGTGAAGCCAATAGAGGCTATTGACGTAGTCGCAGGTATCTTGGATTTGGGGGTGCAAAATAGCTCTGTCAGAATGATCCCTGCGTATGTTAAGGCCCACCCGCTTGAAGGCGATGAATGGCGGCCGACACTCGTGAAGCCAACAGAGCTGACTGCTTGGAATATTAACAATTATGGACCACTTGATTTAGAGAGCCCGCTCCAGACACAAGGCTCTAACGGTTGGGCATTGGGTAAGAATAAAACAGAGAATGGCAGGGGGATCGTATTAGCAAACCCTCATTTTCCCTTTAATGGTAACTTTAGGTTTTGGGCTAATCACGCAAAGGTCAAAGGTGAATTAGATGTAATGGGGGCGTCAATTATCGGCTTTCCTGGACCTGTCAATGTTGGGTTTAATCAAAACTTAGCTTGGACACATACCTACTCATCAGCCTCTCATGCAGTTGTGTACCGTTTATCACTAAAACCTGGAGATAGGTTAAGTTATGAGTTGGATGGGCAATGGCAACCCATTAAGCAACAGGATGTGGTGATAAATGTTCAGACGGAGGCGGGCATACAGAAGCTCAGTAAAACGTTGTTTTATACCGATGTGGGTATTATCGTCGAAGATGAACGTCGCTTTCCATGGGATGACGAGTTTGTTTATGTGATAAAAGATACCAACCTAGATAGTTTTGATGCCATTGATCATTGGTTAGCAATGAATAAAGCATCAAATATGCAGGCGTTCAAAAAGACGTTTAGCACATTCGATGGTATGCTATTTAACAATACTTTAGTAGCAGATAATCACGGGGAGACATTTTATGTCGATGATTCTAATGTACCGTTATTATCTGATAAAGCCATTAACTTTCTCAAAACCGATCCAATGAGCTCACAGGTGTTTGCAAGCACCGGGATTGCGTTATTACCAGGCAATAAGAGTGAATTCATTTTTCAAGATGAAATAGCCTTTGCTGATGCACCACAGTTACAACATAGCGATTATGTACAGAACTCTAACAATTCATATTGGTTGACTAACCCTCAACAGCCTTTAGCTGAAAATTCTCCTCTGTACGGCAAATTTTCTACTGAGCAATCTCTGCGTACGAGACATAGTATTCATATGCTGTCAGAGCGTGCAGGTGAAGATAAGAAGTTTAATGTGCATGAAGTTGAACGAGCACTGTTTGATAACAGTACTTTCGCGGCGCATTTTAAAAGTGACATAGCGCAATTATGCACCGCTTTTTCAGCTCAAGACTTAGCTGAAAGTACCGTGAAACAAAGTTCTGTGGATGCGGTATGTCGTGCGGTATCTCTATGGGATGGCAAGTTTAATAGCACGTCAAAAGCGGCGCATTTGATTAATGAATTCGTATATTTATTAGACTTTGAACGTGACTTTAACGTCAAGTTTGATGCTGCCAATCCAGTGGCAACACCTCGAGAATTGGCTGTCAGTGCAGATATGCTGAAGCGATTAGTTATCGCAGCTGATATTGTTCATGAAGCTGGCTATTCGTTGACCGCGATGTGGGGAGAGGTGCAGTACTTACAAAAAGGAACGAAACGGATCAGCTGGCCTGGGCCAACACACAATGTGGGTGGGTTTAACATCTATGCACCAGGTAATCGTATGGATATTACAACATTTGCAAAACCAGTTAAGGCTGCAGTGCTCAACCCATTAACAGAAAAAGAAACGTGGTCTGGATTGAACAAAGAAGGCGTAGAGGTGCACTTTGGTTCAAGTTGGATGATGGTTGTTGGTTTTGATGATAATGGCCCTCAGGCACGTGGTTTATTAACCTTTTCTCAGTCGACGTTAGAAAGCTCTCCGCATTTTGCTGATCAAAGTGTTTTTTATGGTAAACAGCAAAAGTTAGTTGATTTGCCTTACACGAAAGAAGCGTTAGCAAAGCAATTAAAGAGTAAAATTAAGCTAAAAGTTAAAAAAGACTAAAAATCTTTCATTGTCGAGCGTCACAAAGCCAATAGTCGTAAATGAACTTTAGGAAACACGATGAGTTTTGATAATGAAAACGGCACTTTTAAAGTCTTAGTGAACCATGAAGAACAGTATTCACTATGGCCTAGTTACAAAAGTGTCCCTGGTGGTTGGAAAGACGTAGGCATTGAAGGTAGCAAAGAGACTTGCTTGACGTACATTAACGAAAATTGGGTTGATATGCGTCCTGCAAGTTTACGTGCGGCCATGGCTGAATAAATCTCTAAAAGTAGTGATATGACAACTGTATCACAGTGCTATGCGGTACACATATCACTACTATTTAAGCCGCAACCTGTTGTTATTTTAGTAATCAAATCTAGTAAATCCTTTCTAATACACTAGCCAGTTAACTTTCAAGTGGAGTCTAATATGTCGGCCATTACTATCATGGATTATTTAGCTCAGCATGCTGAGCAAACCCCGGATCGCGTTGCACTTATATGTGTCGACCGAAAGCAACGTACTTCTTGGACATATCATGCTTTATACCAACGTAGCTTATGGGTAGCAGGGCATATTCAGGACAAGGCCAATGCCGGGGATAGAGCCTTAATATTGATGGATTCTGGCATTGATTACGTGGCGAGTTTTTTCGCATGCCAATATTTGGGGATCACAGCGATTCCGAGTTTCCCACCTGAATCAACAAAAGAGCAGCATATTGCGCGCACAGTGGGGATTGCTGAAGACTCTCAAGCAGCCTTGGTTTTAACGACCAAACGTTTTGGTGATACGGTACAAACCATGGTGGAGCACACGAGTCAAAGTGTGATGGTTGTGGTTGATGCTTTGGATGAATCGATTCGCACAGCGAAGAAGCATAGGGCCACTGAAAATGAGATTTCTTTTTTGCAATACACATCAGGGTCGACAGCAAAGCCCAAAGGTGTGATGGTCAGCCATAAAAACCTGATTGCAAATGAAATAGCGATTGCAGAGTCACTTGAGACGTCGACAGAAGATGTGTTTGTTAGTTGGTTACCACTATTTCATGATATGGGTCTTATCGGTGGTTTATTACAGCCTTTATTTACTGGCTTTGCATTGGTATTGGCATCTCCCCGTTATTTTATGGAAAAGCCGCTTAGATGGTTAGAGTTGATCAGTGAATACAAAGGAACCATTTCAGGTGGGCCTGATTTTGCTTTTCGCTTATGTATGGAACGGATCAAAGAACAGCACAAAGCGACGTTAGATTTATCGAGCTGGCGTGTGGCATTTTCAGGCGCAGAACCAATTCGCCATGATACGTTGTTAGACTTCGCTGACCATTTTGCAGCGACGGGCTTTAAATCGTGTGCATTATACCCATGTTACGGGTTAGCTGAAGGCACGTTATTGGTTACTGGCAGTAAAGCTAGCAAAGGGGCGCACATAAATGCGTTTTGTAATGAGGCATTAAGCCAAGGCCAAGCGGTTAAGGTAACTGCGCAAGATAGTCGCAATAATAGTGAATATAGCCATCAAGTCAGTTGTGGTAGAACCCCTTCGCAACATGTAATCAGGATCACGTGCCCCAATACATTCACTGAATTGCCTACCGGTCAAATTGGCGAAATTTGGGCTGCTGGACCCAGTATCGCGGTGGGTTATTGGCAGAATAAGCAAGCGACAGCAGACACGTTTGTAGATCGTGATAATCATCGCTGGCTTCGGACAGGTGATGTAGGCTATATCTATAAAGATCAACTCTATATCTCAGGTCGACAAAAAGATTTAATCATTAGTAATGGGCACAATATTTACCCACAAGATATTGAGCGCAGTATTGAAGCCGGTTTAAGCTTTGTACGTAAAGGGCGGGTCTCGGCTTTTCCTGTGCCAAGTGCAGAACTCGGAGAGGGTATTGGTTTAGCCATAGAAACCAGCAATAAGTTTCGGGACGATATGCCCGCTGAGCAGGTGGCGTTGGTCGTGAGAGATTATGTGATTGAGCACTTTGGACAAAGCCCTGAGCTAGTCTTACTGCTTGACCAAGGAGCTTTACCCAAAACGTCCAGTGGTAAATTGCAGCGCAGTGCCTGTTTAAAATTATATGACCTTAAAAAGCTAGCCATATATGGTGACTTTAATCGTGATGCGCTAGGCCAATTACACAGCGTGCAAGAGACTGATAATAGCCATTGGGGTGAGGTGGAAAAAACCTTAGCAGCACTATGGCAATCGGCCCTTAATTATCCGGTACGTCATGACGGAGCCGACTTTTTTGCATTAGGTGGAAGCTCGATTAAAGCGGTGCAATTGTTGGCGAAAGTGGAAGCCGAATTTTCGTGCCATATTGCGCCTACCAGCTTATTTAAAGCACATACCTTTGGTCAATTTTGTGCCTTACTTAAAAGTACATTGGAGCATACTGAGGCGCAGCAAAAAATTGTGTCTCAGCAACTTTCTAGCAGCGAACTCAGTGCTCAGCAATTACGTCAGCTATTTCTGTGGCAATTGCAGCCGCAAAGTAATGCATATCATATTGGTGCTCAAATCGTACTCACTGGTAAGCTCTCACCACAGTGGTTACAGCAAGCGTGTGAACAGGTTTTATTAGAGCATGCAGTATTGCGCCATCGTTATTATAAAAATGAGCAAGGGCAGTGGCGTCAAACGGTCACGGAGCAAAATCTCGATTGGCAGTATGTTGATTTAAGGTCTGAGCAGAATAGTGCAGCACAAGCTGACAGCTGGATAGCGACGTTGAACAGTAAAGCGTTTGCCCTTGAAAAAGGAGAAAACTTCCGTGTTGGACTGGTGCAATGCACAGATGAGAAGTTTATCTGGGTAATGAGCATGCACCACATAGCATCAGATGCGTGGACATTTGATTTATTACTACGTGGGGTAAGTCAGCATTATCAGCGGTTGGCTCAAGGCCAAGCATTAAACATCGAACCGTCAGAAATAGAGTATGGTGATTATGCGCAGTGGCAACAACAGTGGTTGGCGACTGAGCAAGCGCAGCAGCAATTAGCCTATTGGCAGAACGAGCTGAACGTACCTGCTGATGAATTACTTTTTGATCCTCAACACCCAAGAAAAGTAGACATGGTGCCATTGGCTACCTCAACATTACATTTGGATTATCAACAAGTTGCAGGTTTGCAGAAGCTAGCACATCACCACAGTGCCAGTTTATTCATGTTGCTGTTAAGCAGCTTTCAAACGCTATGTTACCGCGTGGCTAATAAAGCAAACCCTCGGATCGCGATCCCAGTGGCCAATAGGCAAAACAGCCAAGTACATGGCTTGGCTGGGTTTTTCATAAATACCCAGTTGATAAATGCAAATATTGATGCAGCTGATAGCTTTAGTGACATATTACTACAGTGTAAAAATCGCACGTTGGCTGCACAAGATAATCAAGATTTCCCGTTTGAGAAATTAGTGGAAATCGTTAACCCAGAGCGCCATGTTGGCCAAACGCCTTTATTCCAAGTGATGTTCAATCATGTTGAACATAATTTGGATATGCTGGATACCTTACCTGATGTGTCGCTTGTCGAGGTAGCACCGCTAAAACATGAAGCGCAGTTTGATTTAAGTATTGATTCGCGCTTATTTAATAATGGTCAATTGGCGCTTGAATTACAGTACAATGAAGCATTGTTCGATGCCTCATTTATTGAGTATTTGCAAACTGCATGGGCGAACTTACTTGCTCAAGTGGTGAAACACCCTGAGCACGCCGTGGGTAACTTGGCACTCCTTAGTGATACAACGCGTATGCTTGCACAAGGTCAAGGTGATGACGTTATAGCGCCGTCTAGTCACTGGCTGGTTCAATTAAGTGAATATGCAAGGCAATATCCACAGCGCACCGCAGTGATTTATAAAGATGAGCAATTTAGCTATGAATGGTTAGAACAAACCTCAAACAGGTTGGCTCATGCTTTACTCGCTGAAAAGTTTGGGGAAAACCCAATTGTGGGTGTGTTGTTAGAGCGTACCCCACTGATGTTGGCCAGTGTTCTAGCCTGTTTAAAAGCCAATATCGCCTACTTACCATTAGATGCCCAATTCCCCGCTGAAAAATTAAACTATATGCTTAAAGATAGCGTATGCAGTGCGGTGATCAGTGACCTTGAGTGCACGGGCATTGCCTTTTCTGGACAATGGCTCGCTCCTGTACAGTTGCTAAATCAGCATTATAAAAAGATTAATATTCCGACGGTATTAAAGCACTCGGCACATATAGCCTACTTAAATTATACCTCAGGTTCGACAGGTCAAGCCAAAGGTGTGGCGATTAGTCATGATGCATTGGCACAATATATCGAATCTGCGAAACAGTTTATCTCGCTCAGTGAGCAAGATGTGGTGCTACAGTTTGCGACCGCGAATTTTGATGCGTTTGTCGAACAAGTGTTTCCGACATGGTCTGCAGGTGGGGCCATTGTATTAAGAGATAACGGGCTATGGGATGCGAAAACACTCTATGCACAGGCGCAGCGTCATAATATCACGGTGATGGATTTAAGTGCGGCTTATTGGCGCAGCATTGCCTCAAGTTGGGCGCATCATCACGAGCATATCGCGCCGCTTTCGCTGCCTAAGCTAAGGCAAGTTCATTCTGGTGGCGAGGCAATGTCTATCACTGCCATTGCTGATTGGCGACGTGCAGGGCTTGGGCATGTGCGCTTATTGAATACGTACGGACCGACTGAAATCGTGGTGGAAGCGGCAATTTATGATTGCCAAGCTAATCCTCCTGTTGATGCGGTTCCTTTAGGTGAACCGTTACACGGGCGTAAATTGTATGTGCTTGACCACAACCTTGAATTAGTTGCCGAAAAGCAGATCGGTGAGTTATATGTTGGTGGTGAGGTCATTGCGCGTGAATATTGGCGTCGAGCTGGACAAACAGCCAGTCAATTCATCGCAGATCCGTTTAGTACTAATGGTGCACGGATGTATGCGACGGGGGACTTAGTGAGCTGGGACAATGGTCAGCTTCAGTATCACGGGCGTCGAGATCATCAAGTCAAAATACGCGGCTTTAGAGTTGAATTAGGTGAAGTTGAGCAGTGTTTAACGCAATTACCAAGTGTTGATGCTGCGGTGGTTGTGACGCAAAGCAGTGAGCATAGTATAGAGCTTATCGCTTATGTTCAGTGCACTGCGCAGACGTTACCCACTGGCGATAGTATTAAACACGCGTTGAGTGAGCAGTTACCGCATTACATGATCCCAAAACACATGGTGGTAATGGCGCAATTGCCAGTGAATGCCAGTGGTAAATTGGAAAGGCACAAGCTACCAGAAGTAAAGCCAGAACAGTCGGTGTCTCCTGTGCAGGTTGTACAGGCAAATAATGACGTTGAGCGTCTAATTAGCCAAATATGGCAGCAGCACTTGAAGCAGACAGAAATTGACCGTCAAGCCAATTTCTTCGACATTGGTGGTCATTCTTTATTGCTTATGGCGGTGCATGAATCATTGCAAGCTCATTACCCGAACGTGCAATTAACCGATTTGTTTACCCACCCCAGTATTGCCACATTGGCAGATCATCTTTCTGGGTCATCAGTAACGGAAAAATCTCAGTCGAAACCATCAGCTAAGCAGCAAAAGAAAGGCATGAATGCATTGGCTGCTCGTCGTAAAAAATCAAGAGAATCATAAGTATGTCAGATATAGAATATAGTGAATTAGATATCGCCATTGTTGGCATGGCGGGGCGTTTTCCTGATGCAAGTAACGTCGAAGAGCTTTGGCAAAATGTCGCGAAGCAACATTGTAGTATCACACAATATAGTGATGAACAACTGCATAGCGCTGGGGTAGACAGTGACACGTTAGCGGACCCTGATTATGTGAAAGCAGGTGTCTCGTTCAGCGGTGTTAGAGCGTTTGATGCTGGCTTTTTTGGCTATAGCCCCAAGGAGGTTGAGCAACTTGACCCTCAACAACGTATTTTTTTACAGACGTGTTGGCATGCATTAGAAGATGCGGGTATTACGCCAAGCGCTGATAATTTAACCGGCGTCTTTGCGGGGTGTGGCGTACCGAGCTACTTATTGCAAAACCTGTTATCAAACAACACGCAGAATGATATAACGAGTTTACTTGCTTTAACAAACGGTAATGATAAAGACTCCTTATCAACGCGGGTAAGCTATGAGCTTAATCTTAAAGGCCCGTCTGTCACCGTACAAACGGCCTGTTCTACCTCGCTGGTCGCCGTTCATATGGCATGTCGTTCACTGCAAAACTTTGAAAGCGATGCAGCACTTGCTGGCGGTGTATGGCTAAATTTGGCATCCGAGCAGGGGTATCATGCACCCGCTGGAGGGAGTTTATCTCCTACCGGTCGGCTAAGTGCTTTTTCAGAGAATGCCGATGGTATTTTAATTGGTAGCGGCAGTGCTGCCGTGGTATTGAAGCGTGTTGAAGATGCACGCAATGCTGGCGATACCATTTTGGCCGTGATCCGAGGTTCCGCGGTTAATAACGACGGCAAAGACAAAATAGGTTACACAGCACCCAGTGTAACAGGGCAAGCTAATGCTGTGAGTGCAGCGCTTGAATTTGCTGATGTGGAGCCAAGTTCAATTGGCTATATCGAAACGCATGGCACAGGCACTAAACTCGGTGATCCCATCGAAATTGCCGCGCTCAGCCAAGCCTATCAATCGGATAAAACACAGTATTGTGCCATTGGCTCGATTAAAGCCAATATTGGGCATTTAGACTCAGCTGCGGGTGTCACCGGTTTGATCAAAGCCGTTCAAGCTTTGCGATATAAGCAATTACCCCCGAGCATTCATGCCAAGCCGCTCAATCCCGCTATTGATTTTGCTGCTAGTCCGTTTTATGTCAATGACACATTAAAAGCATGGGAAAGTGATACCCCTCGTAGGGCGGCTGTTAGTTCGTTAGGGATGGGTGGTACCAATGCACATGTTATTTTAGAGGAATATGTCTCGCAGGAGCAACCGGCACAAGCAGAATCAACCCGCCGAGCGCCTTGGTACATCTTGCCTGTGAGTGGAGCAACTAAAAGTGGGCTCAATGATCAGGTTGCTGCACTGCAGAATATGCTGGTTGCACAGCCACACAACCTTCCAGCAGCTGCCGCGCAATTACAGCAAAAGCGCGCCGCACTGGCCTACAGAAAAGCGTTTGTGGTTAAAGACCACGAGCAAGCCGTCGCGATGCTAAGCCGTGACGTTGTAGCAATGAAAACGACAGATATGCGTATTGGTTTACTGTTCTCGGGACAGGGTTCTCAGTATGTGACAATGGCTCAGCCATTGCTCAAACATAACGCGTATTTTAAATCTGTGTTTAACGAAACATTGAATCATTTTTCTGAGCAATTACAACAGCAACTGACTATGGTATTTGCACCTGAAGATGATCAAGTTCTGATAGCGAACCAACTTCTGAACCAAACGCGCGTGACACAGCCAGCATTATTTATTGTGGGTTATGCGATGGCGCGCACATATCAGGCATTAGGTGTAACTATCACTGGCATGTTGGGACATAGCATCGGTGAGTATGTCGCGGCATGTTTGGCAAATGTGATGTCATTAGAAACGGCGGTTACTTTGGTGACGGCCAGAGGAGAAGCGCTTCAAGGAATGGCACCTGGTACGATGTTGTCTGTTGTGACTGATAAGCAAACTATTGCCCCTTACTTAACTGCTGAGCTGGATATTGCCGCGTTAAATAGTCCGACGAATACCGTGGTTGCTGGGACAAAAGAGGCAATAAAAGCATTACAAACACAATTAAAAGCCGAACAGATAAGTTGTACACGACTCCATGTATCTCATGCATTTCATAGCCATTTAACAGAGGCGGTGTTACCGGAGTTTAAAGCTTCTTTAGAGGCGGCCGATTTAAGCGCACCGGATATTGCGTTTGTGAGCAATGTCACCGGACAGCTGATCACAGATGATCAAGCAACATCGGTACAATATTGGTTAGATCACATTCGTCAGCCAGTAAAATTTGCTGAAGGGGTACAGACGTTATCTGAACGTTGTGATGTGCTCATTGAAGCGGGGCCTGGTGATACGCTGCAGAAATTGGTGCAGCAGGTGGGTATAACGAAAGAGCTGACAGTTTTAAATTCTATTGCCCATGTGCGCGATATGAAAGACGTCATCGCGCCTTTTGCTAAAACGGCTGCAACGCTATGGCAATTAGGGTTAAATATTGATTGGCAATATGTTGGAGAGTTGACTCCGAGTGCATCTAAAGTCTTGCCTGAATACCAGTTTAGTCAGCAAGAATATTGGGTTGAGGTTAATCAAGAGCGAACTGTATCAGCGACACGCGACGCTGAGTCATCCAGTTCACAGCCGCAATTATTGCAACCTATTTGGCAGCAACAACCGTTGCATACTAAACGTCAAGATGTGAGCGCAGAGCACTTTATATTATTGGCTTCAGACTCACAAGTATGCAGCGCATTGAGTACCGCACTTATTGAACGGGGCGCACACTTAACTACGTTATGGGCAGCACAAAGCGAGAGTGCTGAGTTTACGGTTCAAGAAAATGGCCACATTAATTTTGATCACACCAACCCCACTCATTGGGAAAAGCTACATGCTTATTTAGCGGATGATAAACAGGTAACACATTTTGTTGATACGCGCTTTATTGAGCCGGCACAATCGAGTGATGTCATTGGTTATGAAGCATTATTGCCACTGGTACAGCATTTAATAGCCACCTTTAATGTGCGCTTAAGTGTGTTAGCGACCCAGTTATTTTCGGTATTAGATGATGAAAGTTTGTCGCCAGAAAAGGCCACGCTTTTGGGCCTCACCCGTGGATTGTCGCTAGAGCATAATACGCTCACACGGGTGATTGAATTTAAAGATGCAGATATTGCCTTCAATGAAGATGTATTGACTAAATTGGTGGCTGATTTAGTGGCCGATAAGCCAGAACATAATGAAATAGCTTATCGCGGTAAGCAACGTTTTGTGCTTAGTCAGCAAGCCATTCCTGCGAGTGCTGATACACCGATTGAGTCGGGTGTCACGTTAATTACCGGTGGTTTGGGTGGCGTAGGGTTACATCTGGCTAAATACCTAGGTGAACAAGGTCACAAACTTATTTTGCAAACTCGTGGTCAGTTTGCACCTGAGTCTCAGTGGCAAGCATTACAGCAAGCCAGTGAGACTGATGACAAGTTACGTAAGCAGCTAACCGCCTTATTATCACTGCGGGCACAGAATATTGATGTCATGGTGATCACTGCTGACGTACTTGATGCCGTGCAGCTCGGGCAGTCGGTAACGTCAGCTGAGCAGCAACTGGGTACTATCACGCATGTTGTACATAGTGCAGGGCTGCCAGGTGGTGGGTTTATTGCTGGGATGACAATGGAGCATGCTAGCGTGACCTTATCGAGCAAAATTCAAGGCACACAGAACGTATTAAAGGTATTTAAAGGGCATGCATTACAGCAGTTTGCTGTGTGTTCTTCTTTGGCTTCTGTATTAGGCGCATATGGACAAAGTGATTATTGTGCGGCCAATGTGTATCTAGATACATTGGCTCAACAACCGCATAATTTCCCTGTTGTTAGTATTAACTGGGATGCGTGGGCTCAAACCGGTATGGCTGCTAAGTTTGACTTGCCTGAGGGGTTAGGGCTACAAGGTGATATTGGTGCTGCTATGTTGGCTGATATTTTTGCTTGTGGTCAGTCGCAAGTGTATGCCGCAAGCATGAGTTGGTCACAACTAGTACGGGTAACACGTGAGGCGGAGCAGTCGATTTTAAACGCGAAAGCTAAGCCAGCGGGACATGGCCGCCCAGATTTAGACACTGAATATGAAGCACCAGAGAGCGAACTTGAACATAAGCTGGTGGCTGTTTGGCGCGAGTTTCTTGGCTTTGATGAAATAGGAGTCTTTGATAGCTTATTTGCCTTGGGCGGGGACTCATTGATAGCCATTCAAATGTTGGCGAAGGTAAAGCAGCAGTTCTCTATTGAATTAGAGCCTGCGGAGTTTTTTGAAGATCCGAGCATTGATAACTTGGCTTATATTATTGAAGGTAAGCTCATAGAACAGCTTTCATCATAGCAAAAATGCAAGCCCACACCTGAGCAGGTTTGGGCTTTTTTATGGCAATTGATCAGAGGTTAAAATGAAAAAACAGCGGCCCATGAACTTGGCGATACAGACAATGGCTTTGCCTATTACAGCCTATGCGTCCATCCTCCACCGTGTCAGTGCTGTGGTGATGTGGGTGGGGTTTGCCTTTTACTTACCCACCTTATGGTATTCACTGCAGTCACCAGAAAATTTTGCTTTATTGCATGCATTACGTGATGAAAGCATTATTATTCAACTGTTTTTATGGGCGTTTTTAACCGCCATGGGATATTACTTATGCGGCGGGGTTAAGCATTTAATCCAAGAAGCTGGACACTGTGAAAGTCTTGAAGGCGGTGCGAAAATATCTTGGGCGTGTATTGCGGCAGGTGTATTACTGAGCGTGTTATCAGGAGTGTGGATATGGCTATGATAAATCTATCAGGAACACAACAATGGATTTTACAGCGTATTTGTAACGTGATCATTATCTTGTTTGTGGCAGCGATGATCGGGTATTTGGTGTTGTGTGGACCGATATCATTTGCAATGTGGTCAACACTGCACAGTGCGTTGTGGTTTAAAATATTGGCAACATTAGTGCTTACTGCAACAGTCGCAAATGGTATTTTGGCTGCTTGGCAAATCGCAGGAGACTATATTAAAGGCCGTTTAAATTCGGTGTTTAATATCATACTGGTTGCACTAAACCTCGGCTTATGGGGCTTTGGTTTAGGGTTACTTTGGGCCGTATGAGGGGCTGCTTCGGTGTAATTTAATCAGCTGCATAGGCGTAATATTAAAGTGTTTTTTAAAGGCGGTAATGAAGTTGCCCACATGGGTATATTTCGCTAAATATGCAGCTTCTCCTATGGTTAACCCCTCTATTAACAGTGCTTTTCTTGCCTTTTCTAAACGTTTTATTTTGACATATTGCTTTAATGTGGTGTTAAAGCTGCGTTTAAAATTACGCTGCAGCGTGCTAATACTGACCCCTAGCTGCTCTGCAATATCAATAAGGGTAAAATCTTGCTCTAATAGCAGCAGTAGTGCTGCCAGTTTACTTTCACTGGCTTGAATCGGCGAATGGGCGTAGTTCGCTTGAGTTAGTGTAGATTCGGGGTGATAAAATTGACTTATGACCTCATGCAAGAATTGCAACGCATGATGTTCCAATAGCAGCGGAGCTAGCAAGTGTGCTTCACTCTCTTGATTGGCAAGTACTTTGACCTGTTGAAGTAGGGTGGGGGTCAGTGGCGTAATATAGACATTTTGAGAATGAAACAATTGTTTGTCTATTTGCTTACACGCTTGTTCACTTGAGACTTTTTGTAACAACCAACTACGTTCACAGCTTAATGTGACCTTTTCTACATGCTGATCTTTTTGCATAAAGCGGGTAAATATATCTTGTTTGTTCAGTACATTAATAAAGGCAACAGCTCCCTTATCGGCACTAAATTGATAGCGTTTTTGCGCCACTCTAAATGACACGGTGCCCGCTAATAGCACCGTGACATGAAATCCCGCAGGTAAGATGGCACTGCTGCTGGTATGACTGTTTTCGATGATATCTGCGCGGTGTAAGTACAGTCCTTTTTGTAATTCTATAAAGCTTAAGTCACCTTTTGCCAAGTGTGTTTGCGCAGCTGAGGTGTGCTGGCGAGACTCTAAGCCAATTTTTTGCAGTGCATAAGAAAGATCATCAACATAAATAGGCGTTGTCATAACCTGTACATCCTTGACGTTTTTGCAAATAAATTAGGCGATTTTGCAAAATAGAAGCACAAATATCAACCCATAAACTCTGTACAATATTGATATTGGTTCTTATTTACATTTAAAAAGGTGTTGTATGTTGGTTTTAACTGCTCAGCAAGTGAGTTTTCGTCGTACTGGTTTAGCATTGGCTGTGGCTGGGGTGTGTGCCGCCCCGAGCGCATTGGCTGCGGCTGATGACATAGAGAAAATTTCAGTGTGGAGCACGCAAGTTAAAACGTCAGCTCTGTACTTACAAGAGCAAGATATTGCAAATAAGCAAGCTGACCACATTTCCGATTTATTGCGCAGTATCCCTGGTATTGATGTAGGGGGTGCGCACTCTTTAAATCAGCGTATTACCATTCGCAGCATGGATGATAAGGACCTGAAAATATCAATAGATGGCGCAGCGCAAAACTCTTATATGTATCACCATATGGGTAACTTACAGATCCATGCAGATATTTTAAAATCAGTAGATATTGAAACCGGCACGAACTCGGTGATCAATGGTGGGTTGGGCGGGGCTGTGCGCTTTGAAACCAAACAGGCTGCCGATCTATTGACTGATGGAACATCTATGGGTGGCCGTGTATCGGTCGGAGTTGCTGACAATGCGGGGCATCGTTTCTCATTCACCGGTTATGGCGAGCTAAACGAGCAATTGGACTTTTTAGCGTATTACAACCAAGTGAACAGTGATAATTATGAAGTCGGTGGCGGTAAGATTAAAGATCAAACGGGTCAACAAGTCGCGGGGACTGATGGCACCGTACGGGGCTTGGAAGGAAAGGTCCATGATACCTTGGTCAAAATTGGCTGGAATATTAATGCGCAGCAACGTTTGGCACTAAGCTACGAAGCCTATCAAGATAAAGGGAATTATAGTTACCGACCTGATATGGGGCTAGCAACTGACTTAGTGTTTGAGAAAGGGCTGGGCACACCTCTTTTGTGGCCGACTGAGTTTACCCGTGACACGCTGACTTTAAGTTATGACTTAGGCTGGGGCCGAGATTCTGTATTAAAGGCAAGTATATTTAGCAATACCAGTGAGCTGTACCGCGATGAAGCTGGTTGGGCATTATCACCGAATCCGCGCTTTAGTGGTCATGCTGGCCAAGTTACGGGAGAGGCGAAAAACAGTGGCCTTAATATGTTAGCCGAAACGCCGTTTAACGCTTTATTTTCGGATGAAAACCACATTATTACTTATGGCTTAGATTATCTTAAACACGATACTGATTTTCATAAGGTCAGCATGGATAGCTCGGTCGCTGTGTCACAAGAAAGTGCCAAGAATATCGCGGTATTTGTGCAAGATCGCATTGAATTTGAGAATGGCTTGGTAATGATCGCGGGTGTTCGCCACGACAGTTATGAGCTAGACGCGAAAGTCGTGAGTAATGATTACTCAGAGCTATCACTGTCCCTTGCCGCTGAATATCAGATCACTGATAACTTTCTGGTCAAATTCAGTAGCACAGAGTTGTTTAAAGGACCTGAGATTGGTGAGGTTTTTGCGGGGGCGGGTCTTAGAGACAGTGAAAATAGTGCGATTGAAGCTGAAACTGGGCTCAATACCGAGCTTGCCGTGGCGTATCAACATCACATTGGGCAATCCATGACGTGGTCTGCAGGTGTTACTGCGTTTTCAACACAGATTGATAATTATATTTTTGACAGTGCGATGAAGCCTAATCCAAAGCATCGCTGGGACCAGTGGAAAGACAATATCGGTGATATGCGTATTGAGGGATTTGAAGCGTATTCACAGTTCACGCATAACGCTTTGTCGGTGCAATTGACGTATGCGCAATCAAGCAGTGACTTGTCTGCTTTTAGTCAATATTCACAATTAGATGGAGCGCGGTTAGAGCGTGAGCAAGGAGATACCATCACCACGAAAGTGGCATATCAGTTAACAGATTATGATCTTGATATTGCATGGGAGGCCATGCTGGTTGATGGGGTTGCTGGTGGGCACTTTTTAGGGGGGGCCAGCATTAATAATGAAAAATACAGCTACGCAGTACATAACCTCGCAGCACATTGGTCTCCTGCAGCGATCCCAGAGGTTAATATACGGTTGGGAATTGATAATCTATTCGATGAGTTTTATGCCTCACAATCTTCAAAAAATGGTGTAACAGGCCATCCATTAGCGGGCGAAAACGGATTATTTATGATGGACTATGAGCCGGGTCGCAATATTAAGGCCAGTATTGCCTATCAATTTTAGCAATTATTAAAAATCTAATGTGTTTCCTACCAAAGCCCATACCTTTGTCGCCCGTTGCAATGTATGGGCTTTATCAATTTACTTCACCTTTGAAATAGAAAGAGGCAGGGCTATCGCAGCGATAATTTAATTAATATCGCTGTTATAGTTTTTTATTATTGCTTTTTGGTTAATTGTGAGGGGTTGGTTTAGGTGTTTTTGAGTATATTGATATCTCTTTCTTTGCTAGTTTAAAGGGTCAATTTCTGGCCATTTAAAAGTTGGATTGCATTGTTATCTATTGAATATTAATAATAAATTTACTTTCTGTGTCGTTAAATATTTCTTTATTATGTTCGTCTGTTGGTCGGCTAACTATAATTTAGGATGGAATAATGAATAAACTGGCATTTTGTATGGTTCCAGTTGCCTTAGCAGTATCGGCAGCTGTTTCAGCGGATGAAAAAGAACAAATTACATCGATAGAGAATATTGTTGTTTATGGTGAGAAAGCGGGTCGCTCATTAAAAGATACTACGACTTCTGTTGCAGTAATTACGAGTGAAGAGCTTGCTAATGGACAATCAGATTCATATGTCGATATTTTAGCGGATATTGCAAATGTTGTTTTTTCAGATAGTTTACCAAGTATTCGGGGTGTAAAAGGGGAAGGAATTGCCATTGGCTCTTACTCTTTCACGTCAGGTGCTAAAGCGCGTGTCGCGGTTTTAACCGATGGTGTTGCTGAACCATTCGTGGCAACCTTAACGGGTGATCTTGGTTTGTGGGATGTAAAGCAAATTGAAGTGTTACGTGGACCACAATCTTCCAATAGTGGCCGTAACAGTATGGGAGGAAGTATTTATGTCACTACAAATACCCCTTCCATGGATAGATTAGAAGCATCTGTGAGAGCGGGCTATGCGAATAAAATGCAAAGCAAAGAGCTTTCAGCTATGGTGTCTGCGCCTATTATAGAAAATGAATTGGCGTATCGTTTTACCGTACAAAATGTTGATAGAGAGCACCACTCTCACTTTCAGCTAGCTGAAGGGGATTCATATTCTTTCGACCCTAAGCCAATTGAGCTGACACGGATCAATGCGAAATTACAATGGACGCCATCACAAGTTGATGGGCTTGATATGCTTTTGAGTTATGTTGATTCGCAAGAAGAAGGATTCCGCTATTGGGGTTTAGGCGGACCAGACCTTTCTAAACGTATTATTTCATCACCGAGAAACACCGATACGTCATATGCACGTGATAAAGAAGTAAATAGTGAACATACTTATTTAAAAACATCTTATGAGATAAGTGACAATTTTGACATTGAATTATTGGTGTCAGATGTTGATTATAGCTATGAGTTTCATCAATACCCACTTGTCTGGCATGTACGTATGGATGATGAAAGCCAAACTGTAGATGGTAAATTTAGCTTTGCTTTTGATGATGGCTTAAGTGGGCACTTTGGTGTGTATAGATATGATCGTGAACAAGCTTTCTTCAATAAGGGTATCTACGAAGGGGATGATGAGTCTTCATCAGATGCTATTTATGGTGAAGTAACGGTGAGTGTTTCTGAACAAGGCCAAGTTATTGCAGGTGGGCGAATTGAAAAAGAGAAGCAACATCGTGAATTTAGAGCAGCATCCGGTGCATCATTTATCATTGCCAATGATGAGACGCTTTATTTACCAAAAATCGCTTATTTACATACTGTTGATGAAGAGCTAACGCTTGGTCTTAGCTTCCGCAAAGGGTATAACTCAGGTGGTGGAGACTTTAATTGGGCTTCTGCTTCAGTTTATAGTTATGAGCCTGAATACGTTAATACGTATGAGTTCAGTGTGCGCAAATCATGGGATGATGTATTAAATCTTGCAGCAAATGTTTTCTATAACGATTATTCGGGTTATCAAGTTTTCGCAACGGGTGACTCAGGTCAGCAGTGGGATACAGTTATCCACAATGTTGAAGATGTAAAAAGTTATGGATTTGAAGCAGAGTTAACCTATGCTGTGACCGATTCATTGACATTATCAGGTAGCTTTGGTTCATTAGAGACCAGTATTGAAAAAGCCAATAGCAATAATCAACATTTGTTAAGTCAAGAGTTACCGATGGCACCAAGCGCGACAGCAAGTATTGGGGCTGATTATTGGTTGACAGATAATGTTCAATTTAGTTTGAATACTCGCTATACAAGTGCTTATCAAAGCAAGATCCTACGAAAGCATGTTGCAGAAGCACAAATTAGTCAGTCAGATTTATATCAAACGGATAGTTACACTGAAACACGTTTTTCAGTCGCTTATATTGCGGATAATTGGCGAGCAGATGCGTATGTTAATAACGCATTTGATCAAGACAATGAAACCGCAATGGATCGTTCGCCTATGACTGGTGAGATTGTAACAGGTCAATTAACAGAGCCACGTACAGTTGGTTTTTCTGTAACATATAATCTGTAATTCTCTATAATTAATGTACGCTGTGAGAAAAATAACCACAGCGTACATCTTATGTTCTAACACGCCCCCTTTTGTCTCAGTTACACAATAAAATAAAGCACCACAATGCTTGATTTTTCAGGTTTCTATTCGTCTAGCTCACATATTAAATTTGAACCAATTTATGTTGAGTGGAGCCAGAATGTCACGGCAAAGACGTACTAGAAAAAACAGACAGCTTTCTTCTTTATCAGAGGCTGAACGCAGCAAGTTACAGCAGCTTATCAGCGGTGCAGAAGCCAGTGAGACCACTCAAATAACCGAAAGCGTTACTCAAGGCGAGTTGATCCCATTAACACCGGCACAAAAAATATTGTGGTATGCGTGGAAATTAGACCCAAAAGACACCGCATACAACTTAGGTGGGACACTGCACTTTAAAGGTGTATTGAACGCGGCTTTAGTCGAACGAGCATTTGACGATTTGTGCCAGACGCATGATGCGTTACGCATCAAGTTCTTTGAAGATGATGCACAGGATGTATGGCAGCTCGATGCATCACACAGTACGTTTACACTCTATGAAGCCGAGGCTGAATGTCTTACAAGTCGAGATGAAAAATTAAAAGCCGTCGTATCAAAACCATTTGATTTACTTATTGGGCAGTTGTTACGAGTCGGCTTAGTGACGTTGAATGGTGATAGCAGCCTTGTTGTCACATTACACCATATCATCGCCGATGGTACCTCGATGCAGCAGTTACTCGATGAATTTGTTGCTATTTATGTATCGCTGGATGCCGGTCATGCTGTGCAGGTAGTGGAAAAGCAGGTTGGCTATCTTGATTTCGCGAAATGGTTAAATAAACAAGATAAAACCGCATTGTATGATTCGCAACTGACAGTATGGCGTGAACTACTTAACGGCGATGATGAGCCATTAGGGTTGCCAGCGAACAACCAAGCGCGTCAGCAAGTACAATATAAAGTGAGCACAGCGACTCAGTTAATGGCGGAGGATACTTGGCAGCAGATCACATTATTAGCAAATGAGCGTAACGTGACCCCTTACTTGATCATTTTAACCGCATGGCAACTATTACTTTCTCGATTTGCAAATACGGACAGGGTCAATGTAGGGGTACCGGTTGCAAATCGGCATATGAGTGAAACATTGAACTTAATCGGTTTTTTTGTGAATACTCAAGTGATCCCGCTAAGCATTAGTAATACAGACTCCTTTTCGCAATTATTGAGTCAAGCATCGCAAACGTCGCGCACTGCATTAGGCAATCAAGATTTGCCATTTGAGCTGTTACTAAAAGCCCTTAACCCAGAACGTCAAACCGGGGTTCATCCAATATTTCAGGTGATGTTTAATTACTTACGTAGAGATAAAAGCAGCCTAAAGCAACTAGGAAAGGTCGCGTTAGACGATTATGAATTTTATCGTTTTGGGATCCCGTTTGACCTGCAGTTAGATGTCATTGAGGATAAAGCTGAAGGGACAATACTTAACTTAATTTATGCCAATGAACTATACAATAAGGAATTTGCTACGCAATGCCTAACAACTTTGGATGTTTTATTAAAGCGTGTTTTGAGGGATATTGATTCGCCTTTAGTTAACTTACCATTATTGGCTAACGCAGAAGTTTCACAGTTACACGATTTAAGCCAAGGTGCACAGCCGCATTCATTTACAAACCCAATTCATGAAGTTATTTCAGCACAAAGTGCCAAAACACCAGATGCGATCGCGGTACGGTTTGCTGACACACTATTGAGTTACGCGCAGCTTGAGACAAAAACAAATCAATTAGCGCATTATTTAATGTCTCAAGGAGTCCAAGCGGAAGATAAAGTGGGGGTTGTTTTTGAGCGTAGCTTGGAGATGGTGATAAGCCTACTCGGCGTGATCAAAGCTGGTGCTGCGTATGTACCCATTGATCCAAACTTACCCATTGATAGGGTTGAGTATATTGCTCAAAGTAGTGGTCTGGCTTTATTACTATGCGATGATTCTATTCAGCAGCTAGCAAGTCTTAAAGAGGTTGCATCCGTTTGTTATTTCGCTGATATCCCGTTGAGTACCTATGCGGATAAAGCGACAAATATACCGATTGAGCCAACTCAACTGGCTTATGCTATTTATACTTCGGGCTCGACAGGAAAACCAAAAGGGGTAGGGAATACCCATGAAGCGATATATAACCGGATTGCTTGGCAGCAGTCTGCGTATTCTTTGACCGAAGCTGATGTGGTATTACAAAAAACACCGTTTGGTTTTGATGTATCCGTATGGGAGTTCTTTTGGCCGTTAATGTACGGTGCGCAATTAGTTGTTGCTCCGCCCAACGCTCATAAAGACAGTACGCAGCTACTTGATATTATCAATGAAAATAACATTACGACTTTGCACTTTGTACCGTCAATGCTACAGGCTTTTATCGGTCATGAAGACGTAAACAGTGCAACCAGTATCAAACATATATTGTGTAGTGGCGAAGCGCTACCGAGCGAAGTGCAAGCTACGGCGTTAGAAAAACTACCTAATGCCAGTGTATATAATTTATATGGCCCTACAGAAGCAGCGGTCGATGTGAGTCATTTTACATGCCATGGCAATGCGAGCTTGCCAGTGCCCATTGGTGAACCTATTGCCGGGATTCAGTTATATGTACTCGATCACTCTCTTAATCTAAGCCCACACCGCGTCGCCGGTGAACTATACATAGGTGGGATTGGGTTGGCTCGAGGGTATGTAAATCGCCCTGATTTAACCGCCGAACGGTTTATTGCTAACCCATTCGCGAACGATGGGAGCCGTTTGTATCGCACTGGAGATTTGGTGTGTTGGAATGCCAATGGTCAATTAGAGTATTTGGGACGCACTGACCATCAAGTCAAAATCCGAGGCTTTAGAATTGAACTTGGTGAAATTGAAGCAAGCTTATATGGTATGTCAGCCGTGCGTGAAGCTGTGGTTATTGCCGATCAAGGCCCGTCAGGCCAACGTTTAGTCGCGTATGTATCAGGACATAATAACGCTGATGTAGATAGCAAAGAGCTGCAACAAGCGCTTGGAGAGCGTTTACCAGATTATATGGTGCCTAGCGTGATCATCGTGTTGGATACCTTACCACTGAATAGCAATGGTAAGGTAGACCGTAAAGCTTTGCCTGAACCAGTCGCGCAGGTTCAAACCAGTTATCAAGCACCGCAAGGACTGCGTGAAGAGTTACTAGGCCAAACTTGGCAGCGAGTGTTAGGCCATACCCAAATCAGTCGAGATGATAACTTTTTTGCACTTGGTGGTGATTCTATACTGAGTTTACAAATTGTTGCGGCAATGCGCCAACATGGTTATGCTCTGAGTGCTAAGCAATTATTTGATGCACCTACAATTGCACAATTAGCAAGTCAATTAAGAGACTTAAAAGATGATGATATGGCGGCACAAATTGTGAGTGGTGACGTGCCGTTGTTACCAATTCAGCATACCTATTTTGCAAGGCAGCCCGCTAAATTAAGCCATTGGAACCAAGCAATCCGTTTGACACCGCCTAAGCCGATCGGTTTGACAGAGTTAGCTCAGAGCGTTCAGGCGCTGATCAAGCATCATGATAGCTTGCGTTTGCAATACACCCAACAAGGTGTGTGGCACCAAGCTTACCGAGCGTATGATGAAGTCGACTACCGCGAAGCACTGTGGTACCAAAAAACTACCGACAGCGAGTTTAATCGTTATCTTTCGCAAGCCGCAGAGCAAGCACAAGCGAGCTTAAATATTACGCGCGGTGACAATATACGCGTTGTGTATGTGCACAGTGAAACACGTCAACAGCTCATTTTAATTGCTCACCACTTAGTGATTGATGGCGTATCATGGCGAATTTTGATAGATGATTTAGTTCAAGGTATTGAGCAAACAGTATCTGGTAGCATAATTACCCTTACCCCGAAGAGTCATAGCTACCAATACTGGGCACAGCAATTACAGGCTTATCCTAGTACTTATGCAGACGAGTTTGCGTTGTGGGATAGCCAGCAAAGTACCGCATTAGCACTGCCAAATTTTGTGGCAGGGGGCGACGATACAATGCAAAGTGCTAAAACATTGCAAAGTGAATTGAGTGAAGCACAAACGCACGCTTTGCTATCTCAGGCGCAGCGCCCATATCGCACTCAAATCGATGAGTTGCTATTAACAGCTCTTAGTGTTGCCTTAGAAAAGTGGACGGGTGCAAACGACGCACAGGTATTTATTGAAGGTCATGGCCGAGAGCCATGGCAATCGGGACTTGATCTAAGTCGTACATTAGGCTGGTTCACCGCATTGTACCCAATTAAATTAACGCGCTTTATGGATATCGCTGACACTATAATTGCGACTAAAGAGCGTTTACGCGCATTGCCGAACAAGGGCATTGGCTATGGTGCATTTAAGTATTATGGCAGTGAGGCACAGCAGCAAGCATTAAAAACGCAGTGCAAACCGCAGATTGAATTTAACTACCTTGGCCAACTCGATGCGAGCAGTAACGCGCAATTTGCCGATTGGCAGATGAGCACCGACGGCGTTGGCAGCAGTATTGCGGCAGAAAATCCGCTCAGTGCTGACATTGCCATTAACTGTGCCGTTCAAAATGGTCAGCTTCAATTGTCGATCACCTACAGTAGTGCATGTTTGTTACAGGCCGATATGGCCGAATTTGCGCATCTGTTTGAGCAAGCAATAGGCGACGTTATTGATCATTGTACCGATGCGCAAATACGTTTTACTCCTGCTGATGTACCACTGCTTACAATGAGTCAAGTTGAGCTAGATGAATTACCAATTCCCCAGCCATTGGTCTCGAGTATTTACCCATTGACAGCGATGCAGCAGGGGATGATGTTTCATTCAATGGCTGAGCAAAGCGCAGCTTATTTAAACCAACTTAGGTTAGACATTACAGGTTTAGATGTTGCACGCTTCAAAGCTGCTTGGCAGTTGGTGGTAGAGCGTCATGATGCTCTGCGCAGTGGTTTTATATCTGCGTCCAAGGAACCACTACAGTATGTTGTCAAAGATCATCAAATTACATTCACAGAACTCAATTGGCAATCATCATCTGATCAAACAACGGATACACTAGCCAAAGCGTTATTGGATAAAGGTTTTGTAGTGACAGAGCAAGTCGGCTTAATGTCATTTACACTGGTGCAATTGGCGGCGGCTGAGCATCACTTTATTTGGACATATCATCATATGTTACTGGATGGATGGAGCAGTACGGCGGTGTTGGCTGAAGTGATGATGGCATATCAAGAACAGGCACTTGCGGTACCTGGAGGACAATTTAAAGACTATTTGTCATATCTTGCAAATCAAAATATTGCAGCCAGCGATAAGTATTGGCAAGGTCGTCTTGAACAGTTGCGTGATGCTACCTACCTCACTGAATTGCAAAGTAGCGTAAATGAACCTAGCGAACACGGTTACGCTAAATATACCTTGCAACTGAACGAGCAGCAGGCTGAACAGCTGCAGACGTTTGCACAACAACAGCAAATAACTGTTAATACCGTTTTACAAGGTGCTTGGTCATTATTATTGGGTCGTATGCTGAATAAGTCGGTGGTGTGCTTTGGTGCGACCACTTCAGGTCGTCCAGCAGATTTGGTTGGCAGCGATCACACGGTGGGTTTGTTTATCAATACGTTGCCAGTGATCAGTACCTTAGACAATGAAAAAACGGTAGGTCAGTGGCTTAAAGAGCGTCAACAAGACAGTATGGCAAGTCGGGAATTTGAGCATACGCCTTTAAATCAAATTCAAAAATTGGCTGAAGGGTTGGTGAGCTTTAATCAACAAGGACTGTTTGACAGCTTATTGATCTTTGAAAACTACCCAGTTTCAGACACTCTCGGTGCGGCAGATTTCAATGGAACACGTTTTAATTTAGTTGAAAATCGGGAAGAAACTAATTATCCATTAACTGTATTTGTTGAGACGGCACAAGGCTTGACAATTAATTTTGCTTATCAAGGTTGGCGTTTAAGTGAAGAGCGGGTGACTCAGCTTGCCAGTAATTTAGAGCGTCTTTTAGATGCGTTGCAAACTCATGTAGAAAAGCCTTTAAGTCAGATTCAATTACTGGATGATAATGCACAAGGTGCCATTGCGAAGTTGGGGCGTGGGCAAAGCGAGGTTCTGTCTGAAAAGGATGCATTGGCGTTATTCGAAGAGCGTGCTGAGCAAACGCCAAAAGCGGTCGCTGTACGAAATGAATATTCAGAATATATTACTTACGCAGCATTAAACCAGCGAGCTAATCAACTTGCTCACGCGTTGATTGCACGAGGTGTGACCACCGAAACCCCCATAGTGGTGAGCATGACCCGTGGTATCGAAATGATACTCGCGATTTTAGCTGTGAACAAAGCGGGTGGAGTCTATGTGCCAATAGCATTAGAGCTACCGGATGAGCGACGTGATTATATTTTCAAGCACAGTGGCGCAAAATTAGTACTTACCAATACCAACAGTCACTTTGCCGATGATATTACGAGCTTGAATATCACCGAAATGGTGCTGGACAGTTACTCAGATACTAAACCCAATAATGTTCGCCATCATGATCAACTCGTATATACCTTATATACATCAGGCTCGACTGGCTTGCCTAAAGGTGTTGCTATTAACCATGGTAACTTATTGAACTTCTTGTTGGGGATGCAAAAACGATTGGGGCTTGAAAGCACCTTGAATGCATTGGCACTCACCTCTTTGTCATTTGATATTTCTGGACTAGAGATTTATCTACCACTAATCAGTGGCGGTACAGTGACTGTCGCTAATGATACTACGGCGTTAACGCCTGCATTGCTTTCAGAGCAGGATTTACTACAGGCAACTCCAGCGGGTTGGCGTAGCTTACTTGCGCTTAATTTACTCTCAGATGTTGACGGCACGTTAGCGCTTTGTGGTGGTGAAGCACTGCCTGCTGAACTGGTTGGTGAGTTGGCAAAAACAGGCGTAGCGCTCTGGAATATGTATGGGCCTACAGAAACCACGATTTGGTCAAGTTGCTATCATGTTGAACAGCCTGCAGTGCATCTAGGTGATGCAATACTGAATACGCAGCTTTACGTGCTCGATAATCAATTGAATCTTTGTCCACAGATGGTGGTTGGAGAGTTATATATTGCCGGTGCTGGCTTGGCGCGTGGTTATCTCAGTCGCCCTGATCTCAGTGCTGAGAGGTTTGTTGCCAACCCGTTTGCAGACGATGGGAGTCGCTTGTATCGTTCTGGTGATTTAGTGCGTTGGAACGACCAAGATCAACTTGAATACTTAGGACGGACTGACCATCAGGTGAAAATTCGTGGTTACCGTATTGAGCTTGGTGATATTGAAGCGCAGCTTTATCGTTGCGATGGTGTGAAAGAAGCCGTGGTGATCGATGACAATAGCACCGGGAGCACTCAGCTAGTGGGATATGTGTCGGGTGAACAACTGGATGCAGAAATAGTTAAGGTCAGTATTAGTCAATGGCTTCCTGATTATATGATGCCAGCACTTATTACGGTGTTAGATGATATACCGCATAACAGCAATGGCAAAATTGATCGTAACGCATTACCTAAACCACAGTGGCAAGCGCCACAAGCTTTTGAAGCCGCACAAACTGAAATTGAGTGTCACCTAGCTGCAATTTGGCAAACGGTGCTTGGTGCTGAGCAGGTTGGCCGTCATGATAGCTTTTTTGCCCTTGGCGGCGACTCTATCAGTAGTTTACGGGTTATAGCCTTGGCCAAAAAACATAATTTATTTGTGCCAGTCGATGCCCTATTTGAAAGCGCCGACTTAGCGCAATTGGCAGCACGTCTTGAAGCAATGCCAATGGAAGTGCTCGATATTCCGCGTCTTGCTATACCTTACACTGGCTTATCGTATGCGCAGCAGCGTCAGTGGTTATTGTGGAAGCTGGACCCAAGTAGTGCAGCGTACCACATTACCGGTGCCTTGCGTCTAACCGGAGACTTAGATCTTACCGCAGTAGAGCAGGCATTAACTTACGTGATGCAACGTCACGATAGCTTACGAACTCACTTTAGTGAAACTGCGCAAGGTGACGTGCTACAACAGATTAGCGTCAGCACGGATCTACCATTGGTGCAGCACGATGTTTCTGCCGGGCACTCAGCTAGCCGGGATGCCCTATTCACCGAGGTATTCGATTTATTAGGCAACGAACCCCTCGTTCGTTTTGGTTTATTTAAGTACAGTGAAAATAGCTATGAGTTAGGGGTGGTGTTGCACCACATTATTGCTGATGGTTGGTCGGTGAAGTTATTAATTGATGATTTTGTAGCAGCCTATGAAGCAATCAAACAGGGCGATGTATTGCAAGTTGGCTCACCGGAACTGCGTTACAGTGATTATGCCAAGTGGCAACAAGTACGCTTAAACGATGGCGAAGAAGTGCGTCAATTAGCCTATTGGCAAGATAAGCTGGGGTCCGATCACAGCGTGTTAGGGCTACCCTATGATAAAACGTTTAGCACAGAGGATAAACGCAGTGCTAATCATGAATGGACATTGCCAAGTGAACTTAAAGGGCAATTGAATCAAGTTGCTAAACAACAGGGTTGTACGCTCTTTAGTATTTTGATGGCCGCATGGCAGGTCGTGTTGCATCGCTTCAGTGGTGAGTCTCACATAAAGGTGGGTATGCCGACTGCCAATCGTCAATATAGTGGGTGCGAGAATGTGGTGGGGATGTTTGTAAACACCCAAGTGATCGCCAATAAACTCGATGGCGCACAGTCATTGCTAGAGGTAGTAAATGAGGTTGCACAGACACTCACAGAAGCGCAAGCCAATCAAGATTTACCGTTCGAGAAGCTGGTTGATGCGTTAGACGTGCCGCGGGATTCTCACAGTACACCGATTTTTCAAGTGATGATGAATCATCAGCAAATCAGTGAAGATAAACTCGCGCAACTGTCGGGTTTGGAATTCGAAGTGATGCAAGCGCCGCGCATAGAAGCACAACTTGATTTAACGCTGAACAGCTTTGAGGATGCGTTTGGCACATTGAATGTATCGATAGAATATTTTGCAGCACGCTTTAGCGCAGCACGTGTCAAAACACTGGGTGATGCCTTTAGTTACGTATTATCAATGTGTGCCGAGAGGCCTGATATGCTAGTCAGTGAGCTCGAGCTTTTAACAAGTGACACACAAAAACAGTTAATCTCAAAAGGGTGTGGGAAAACGTGTTCATTTAAGCAAAGTGTTCTGTTGCAATTTGCAGAGGCCGTGCATAAGAACACGGATGCTGTGGTGTTACGCCATGGTCATATTGATATGCACTACGGTGAGCTCGATGCCCGAAGTAACCAATTAGCCAATTACTTAATTGCACAAGGCGTACAAGCTGAAGACAATGTGGGTTTGGTATTTAGCCGTGGCATTGACATGATCGTCAGTATGCTGGCAGTACTCAAAGCTGGGGCAGTATATGTGCCACTAGCGCCCTCTTTACCTGCTGAACGTGTGGCCTATATTTGTGAACACAGTGAATTGGTATATGCACTGTGTAACACTGAGCATAGCTTACCAGAGCATGTGCACATATGGTCATTAAATGATGATGGGCTTACAAAGCATAGTACAACGGCACCTGACATTAATATTTCAAGTGAACAACTGGCATATGTGCTTTATACCTCCGGCTCAACGGGTAAACCCAAAGGGGTAGCTATCAGTCATGGCAGTTTGAGTAACTTTGTTGCCAGCATGGCAGAGACGTTTGATAGTAATGATAGTCACGCTTGGTTGGCATTAACTTCTCTTTCGTTTGATATCTCAGGGCTTGAAATTTACCTACCACTTTTACATGGCAGCACCTTAGTGATTGCCGATTCAGTAATGGATGTCGATAGTGATTTACTCTCGCAAGTGACCCACGTGCAAGCGACACCTGCAGGTTGGCGCAGTCTGTTAGCACAAGAAGTGTTAGGTCAGCCACTGGTTGGTTTATGTGGCGGTGAAGCCCTGCCAGAGAGCTTAGCTCAAGCGCTTAAAGCTCAGCAGGTACAGCTATTTAATATGTACGGCCCAACAGAGACCACCATTTGGTCATCATGTCATGAAGTAGGCGCTAGTATACATTTAGGTGACGCTATTCATAATACGCAACTGTATGTCTTAGACAGCGCATTGAATTTATGCCCACCGCTAGTGCAAGGTGAATTATACATAGCGGGTGATGGCCTTGCGCGCGGTTATTTAGCACGCCCAGATTTAACAGCTGAGCGGTTTATTGCTAACCCATTTGATGAGGTGGGTAGTCGTTTATACCGTACGGGTGACAATGTTCGTTGGAATGGCAAAGGGGAATTGGAATACTTAGGCCGCGTTGACCATCAAGTCAAAGTCCGTGGTTTTAGGATTGAACTAGGCGAAATCGAAGCGGTACTAGATAGTCAAGCTGGCGTGCGTGCTGCAGTGGTAGTGGCTGATGAAGGGCCAAATGGGGCGCGTTTGGTGGCCTATGTAGAAAGCGACACTGTCGAGCAGGCAGAGCTTAACGCTTTACTTGCCAGTAAACTCCCTGAATACATGCTGCCAAATGTGATTGTAATACTCGCTGCTCTGCCACTTAACACCAGTGGTAAAGTTGACCGTAAAGCGCTGCCTAAAGCGGAGGCGCAAATGCACGAATTTATGGCGCCAGAAACTGAATTAGAAAGTAAGTTAGCGGATATTTGGCAAACCGTGCTCGGGGCTGAGCAGGTTGGTCGTCATGATAACTTTTTTGCATTAGGTGGCGACTCGATCACAAGTTTACGTTTTATTGCTGCGGCTAAACAAGCCGAAGTGTACTTAGATATTGCCGATGTATTTAAAGCGCATGATTTACAGGCATTGGCGTTGTTGGCCAGTACGAAAAAACCTGAAAAATTGCAGCCACTTGAAAGGTTAGAACCTGCATATAGTGGGCTATCTTATGCTCAACAAAGGCAGTGGTTTTTATGGAAATTAGCTCCCGACAGTGACGCATACCACATTAGCGGTGGTTTGATGTTACGCGGACAACTGGATATGCATGCGTTACAAAGCGCCTTGGATCACGTTGTTGCTAAGCATAGTACTTTAAGAACGCGTTTTCACGATGATTCTAAGGGCAGCGTGACACAGTATGTGCAAGCGCATACGGCTTGCCATATTGCCACACTGCCAGCTTCTGCATCAGTTTCTGAACAGCAGATGTTACGCTCGGCTTTAGTATCAAAGCCTTTTGATTTGGCTAATGACCTTTTATATCGAATTGCAGTTATTGCGCACGATGATGAGCAGCATGAACTCATTGTTGTGATGCATCATATTATATCTGACGGTTGGTCGATGAATTTAATCATTAATGACTTTGTGATTGGATATAAAGCTGCGAAACAGCAGCAAGCGTTAACCATTGATGCTCAGGCTGCACGCTATAGTGATTATGCTAAGTGGCAAAAATCTTGGTTAGAAAATGGCGCAGAGCAGCGCCAGCTCACCTACTGGCATAGCGTACTCGGAGATGAACATCCGGTGCTTGAGTTACCAACGGACTTACATACGACTGAACAAGAATATCTCAGTGCAGAATTACGCTTTGATATTGCACCCGTATTACAAGAACAATTAGCCCAAGTTGCTAAGCGTCATGAGACAACCTTGTTTAGCGTATTAATGGCTGCTTGGCATGTGTTATTACAGCGAGTAAGTGGGCAATCTGAGGTACGAGTGGGTATGCCGATCGCGAATCGTCAGCATGCTGATACGCAAGATATGGTCGGCTTTTTTGTTAACACTCAAATCATTAAAACGCATATGACGGGAGCTGAGACTGTAGATGATGTAATGGCATTGATTGTCACTGCATTGCAAGGTGCCCAGGCAAATCAAGACTTACCATTTGAGAAACTCGTTAATAGCTTTGAATTAGATCGCAGTATGGGCGATAACGCTTTATTCCAAGTGATGATGAACCACCAGCGTCAAGAAGAAGACAATTTGGCGACGCTGCCTGGCTTAGATATTGTGGAGACTCAATTACCTAATACCAGTGCACAATTTGCCTTGGTACTGAATGTATTAGAAGCACCCAATAAGCCAGTTAATATTGGTTTTGAGTATGCTGTTGAGCGCTTCAGCGCGCAGCGCATGAAAGAGTTGGTTGACGGGTATCAGGCAATATTGGCAACCTTTGCTGACAATGCTTGTGCGCGTGTGGCAAATATTACAGTGCTGCCAGCCAATACCACTGCAGACATATTAGCACTCGGTCAAGAACAAGTGAGCCACTGGAGCACGGCACTTACACAGCAGATAATTGCAGAACAGGCGGCATTGGATGGACACAAAGCTGCACTTGTATGTAATGAGGACACATTGAGTTATGCAACTCTGACACATCGAGTGGCTCAGTTTGCACAATACTTAAAGGCAGCAGGGGTAAACCATGAGGCCCCTGTTGGCATCGCGTGTAGTCGTTCTATTGACATGGTGATTGCGTTATTAGGTGCTTGGCAAGCTGGAGCTTGTGTTATCCCGATGGAACCTGATTTACCTGCGGAACGCTTTATGCAAATTAACGCACAAAGTGAGCTGGCTTTATTGATCAGTGATGGACATTTTGTGCATACGATCACAGTCCCCATGCTTGATATCACTGCGTGTGATTACCAACAATTAGCGGGGTCAGATACGCCGCTAGTTATTCACCCTCAACAAACCGCGTATGTCATTTATACATCAGGTTCTACAGGGGTTCCTAAAGGCGTTGCGGTATCACATGAAGCACTAACGCATCATTGCCAAGCAATGCAACATAACTATCAATTAACCTCACAAGATAGTTGCGTGTTATTTGCATCATTAAGCTTTGATGCGGGGCTTGAGCAATTATTGGTGCCACTGATGGCAGGCAGTAAGGTGGTGATTGTGGATGCAAAACAGACCACAGCTAATGATTTCAATGCATTATGTCATAAACAAAATATTACAGCGGTTGATTTACCGAGTGTGTACTTAAAGCAGTTGGCGCCATTACCCAATGTACGGTTATGTATCGTGGGAGGGGAAGCGTGGTCAAGGCATGACTTCGAGTATGCGCAGCAGCAACTGCCGAATGCGAGCTTAGTGAATGCCTATGGTCCAACAGAGGCTGTGATCACCCCGACTTTATGGCGTGGTGATGCGTGCACACATGTGAACTCAGCCTACGTGCCTATCGGGCGCGCAGTTGGTCAGCGTCGTCTATATATTTTAGATGCTCAGCTGAATTTACTTACCACAGGGATGACTGGAGAGCTTTATATTGGTGGTCCAGCACTCGCCCGAGGGTATGTGGGGCGTGCTGATTTTACGGCTGAGCGATTTATTGCTAACCCATTTGTTGACACCGGAGAGCGGTTATATCGCACTGGAGATTTAGCACGTTGGAATGAACGCGGCGAATTAGAGTACGTAGGGCGTATTGATCACCAAGTTAAAATTCGAGGGTTTAGGGTTGAGCTAGGAGAAGTCGAAGCGGCATTGAATGCACAAGCAGGCATTGATTCATCATTGGTGATGGTTGATAACAACGCGGAGCATGCGCGGTTAGTCGCGTATGTTGTGGGTAAGCTGGTGGATGAAGCACAATTGCGCCAAGCGATAGCTGAACAGTTACCACAATACATGGTACCTCAAGCGATCATGGTGCTAACGTGTTGGCCAACCACGGTGAACGGGAAGATAGACAGAAAGGCATTACCGGATGTCACTTTTGCTTCAGACCGGCACTATGAAGCGCCTGTTGGTGAGGTGGAGAATAAGTTAGCTATGATTTGGTCGGAGGTTCTCGATAGCTCGGATATTGGACGGTTGGATAATTTCTTTTTACTAGGAGGAGATTCCATTTCCGCCCTACGAGTTGTGAGCCGAATAGAGCAAACCCTGTCTGTTAACTGCCCGGTTAAATTGATGTTTGAAGCACCTATATTAGCGCAATTAGCGACTAAAGTGGCGGCGCTAGAGGCAACGACAAAACCGAATTTAGTCCCCATTGAGAGGGTAGCGTTACATGGCTTATCTCCAGCACAGTTAAGCTTATGGCTCAGTGATCAATTGACAGATAATCCATTAGATAAGCAAGCGTACAATATTTCTGGCGGTGTCAGCTTGGTCGGTGATGTCTGCGTAGAGACATTGCAAAGCGCTTTTGATGCGACCATCGCACGACATGAAACCTTAAGAATGCAATTTATTGATAATTTAGGGGATGCGAGTGTAGAGATACTGCCAAAAGTGATGTTTGATTTACCACTTCATGACTTAAGTCAATTGGAGCCAGAACTTGCTCAACAGCAAGCCAAAGAATTACAAATTGAGTTAGAGCATGCCATTTTTGATTTAGCAAAAGCTCCCTTGATCAAAGCTTGTTTAGTGAAGTTAGCAGATGTTTATCACTTATATGTGAATTTGCATCATATTATCGCTGATGGTTGGTCTATTGGTGTTTTAGTACAAGATTTGGGGCTAGCATACCAAGGTTTGCTAGAGGGCACTGCGCCTAGTTGGCATGCATTACCCATTCAATATGTGGACTATGCGGCATGGCAGCAAGCGCAATTGACCGGTCCGCAAGGTGAAGAGACTCGTCAGTTTTGGCGCCAATCATTGGCATCTGCGCCAGCGAATAGTGCATTACCGCCTCATTTTCCACGTCCTGAACAAATGAGTTCTGATGGTGCGAGTGTTGAACTGAATTTTGATGAAACGCAAACGGCGCACATAAAAGCATTTGCAAAGAGTCGTAATATCTCTTTGCATACTGTTTTATTATCGGCTTATCAGTTGTTTCTACATGCAGTGACGGCGAAAGACGATGTGATCATAGGGTCTGATTTAGCGGGCCGTGACCACCCCGATTTAGAATTGCTGATTGGTTTCTTTATTCGAGTATTGCCACAGCGCAGTATTATTGATCCAAATCAAACCTTGGCTGACTACTTAAGCACAACACAAGCACATTCATTAGATATGGTTGAGCATCAAGCGCTTGGTTTAGAGGCGCTTATTGAATTGTCACAAGTTGATAGAATTCAAGGGGTTCAACCTCTAGTTCAGCAGTTGTTTGTGATGCAAAATACGCCTCAAGAAACGTGGCCTGTGGCAGGTCTATCCCTTGAGCCACTCGAAAGTAAAGGCGCAATAAACAGTAAATTTGATAGTGCACTTTTCGTCATGGATGAAAATGAGTTGCAATGTAGTTGGGTGTTTAGAAAACAGCTCTACAACGTGAATATTATGCAGCAATTATTGGGGCGCTGGCAGCAGTGCGTGATGCAACTCATTACAGAGAGCGAAAAAACCATTCGCGACTTGCTTTCTCCAATGACTCAGGATATTAAAACCATGCAAAAAGCAACTCAAGGCAAAAAATTCTCAGGCTTAAAAAAAGGCTTAAAAAAACGCTCAGTAAAAAAAGCGCCGGCAATTAAAACGCGATTTTTACCGGATACAGAATCATTTCCAGTGATCATTGAACCGAGCACTGCGGACTTAGATCCAATCGCTTGGGCTGAGCAAAATCGTACTGTCATCGACCAGCATTTAAATCAATCAGCAGGCATTATTTTTAGAAACTTTGCACTTGCAACACCGCAAGATTTTGAGAAGTTTGCTGATGCTATTCAGCCAGGGTTATATGGTCAATATGGAGATTTACCTAAAAAAGAAGGGGGTAAGAAAACGTATAAATCGACTCCGTATCCAGAAAAGCAAATGATCCTTTATCACAATGAAAGTGCGCATTTAAGCAAGTGGCCACGCAAACAGTGGTTCTTCTGTGAACTGCCATCAGTCGTTGGCGGCGCAACGCCGATCGTAGATTGCCGACGCATGCTACAGGTTCTGCCGGCTGATATAGTCGAAAAGTTTTCTACTAAAGGCTTGCTGTATGTGCGTAATTTTATAAAGAATTTAGATGTAAGCTGGCAAGATTTTTATAAAACGGATTCTAAGCAAGAAGTTGAAAGTTTACTGCATGCAAGTAATACCGAGTTTAAGTGGTTAGACAATGATGGTTTGCAGACGCGAACTAAGACCCATGGTGTGATAGCGCATCCTATAACGGGGGCTCGTAGCTTCTTTAACCAAGTACAGTTGCATCATGAATCATGTTTAGCACCGGATGTACGTAGTGATTTAATTGCCATGGTTGGGCAAGACTTATTACCAAGAAATGTATTTTATGGTGACGGCTCAGCGATCAGTTACGAAGAAATGGCAATCATCGGTGATGCGTATGAGCATTGTGCTGTGCGTTTCGATTGGCAAAAAGGTGATGTAGTGATGGTTGATAATATGCTTGCAGCGCATGCGCGAGACCCATATGAAGAACCGCGAAAAATTGTTGTCGCAATGGGCGATATGGTGAACCAGGCTGATTTAGCATCAACCAAAGTATGTGAAAGTGGAGAAACAGTATGATTGCAGATTACGTAGAAGAATATCAAGAAGGTGTTCCACTAACGGCAGTCCAGCAATTGCTGAACAAGCAAGACTCTGCGGTAAATCAGATACTGTATAAATGTGAAGCGAGGTTAACTACTGAGGCTATTCGTCAACGTGCGCAGTCGTTGTTAGCGGGTCATATTAGTATCTCTTCTTGTTATAAAAAGATTGCGGGCTTTACCTCCCACAGGGGAGTCCCTTTCATGGGCTCGAGTGTGAATGTTCAAGAATGTGCTTGGTCTTTTCAGCGAGAGCCGAATTTAGCACAATTGAATCTGAGTGCACCGTTAGATATTGCACCGGAGCAGGGAGTTAATCTTGATGTATGTGTCGTGACATCAGCAGGTGACATGTATATTGCTTTGCGCTCGTTTGCATTGGCGTTAGATGTGACCTCATTACAATTAATCGCACAGTACATTATCAGTGATGATGAATTGGAAGAGGCATTGCAATTTCCTGACTTTGTTGCATGGCAATTAGATATGTTTGACGACGAAGAGGGTTTAGCGGGCCAAGCTTATTGGCAGCACTATTTGAGTAATAATTTACCTGGTGCACTTAATCTGCCGTATAAAAAGCGTGAAATAGACACATCTAATGTTACTTACTCACACTTAAGCCATCAGTTTACAGGTGAATTAGTAAGCCAAGTTGAGCAATTTGCTGAAACTCTTAACCTGACTGTATTTCAAGTAATACAGCTATCATGGTGGTGGCTATTGGCAAGGTTAGCACCACAACATACTTTCTTAACGCAGCTTAATTATGACCCTCGCTCTGAAAGTGAAGAGTTTGAAGGTGCTTTAGGTTGCTATAACAAAGAGCTACCTATTATTGTTGAGTATGACACGGAGCAAACGTTTAAATCATGGTTGATGAATACAGCTGAAGTTGTAGAAACCCATCTACAGTGGGCTGAATGTATTACTGTTGAGCAACTGGCGTTAGTTGCTACGCATAATGGTGCGGTAAATAGCTTAAATACCGGGACATTAGAGTGCTCAAGTGAGCAGCAATCAGAACTACAGCTCACAATCTTAGACGATCATACAGTCTCGATATGCTTTGCAGATCAGTGTTACTCAGGTGCCGCGATTTCAAGCATATTAACCCAGCTTGAACAGATATTGAAAGAGGTGGTTCGTACTGGTGGAGAAGGACTTAATAGTACCATCTCATTGTTGAGCGAAGTGGAAAAGCAACAGCACTTGGCGCTGAATAAAGCGGATAACAGTCAGCCTGAATTGCTACATGAACGTATTGCACAATTTGCGGTATCTCAGCCAAATGTGTTGGCAATTAATGATGGTCATCAGTGTCTTACTTATGCGCAATTGCAAACACAGATCACCGAATTTGCAGTGGGACTTCACACACACACTCAGGGTAAAGACCAACCCGTGGCACTGCTATTGCCTCGTAGTGCAGACATGGCAGTAGCCATGTTGGCTGCGATGCAATTAGGTGTAGGTTATGTACCGCTTGACCCAGATTGGCCTAAAACGCGCATCGAGCAAGTTTTGGGGCAATTTAATGATATGCAGGTGATTGACTTAGAAGGGAAAGAGGGTCATGCCTTTTCAACAATTGCTAAGCTCGGAGTAAATGCGACGATTCTACCTGATGCATTAGGTGAACTGGCATATGTTATTTTTACGTCTGGCTCAACGGGTACACCAAAGGGTGTGCAAATCAACCAACAACAGCTTGCTCAGTATTGTTATGCTTCGTCTAAAGCAATGGAGTTAGATGAGCAATCTCACTTTGCATTGACCGCTGCGGTGACTGCTGATTTAGGTTATACCTGTTTGTTCAATGCGTTATATTTAGGGAAATCTTTACATATTGCTGATGAATTGCAAAGCAAAGAACGTGACGCATTTGAAGCCTTTTTAACGGATAATGAGATTGATTGTATAAAGATAGTCCCCTCACATTTACAAGCGTTATGCGATACAGCGGCATTAACTTATGTGCCCAGAAAACTAATATTGGGTGGAGAAGCGTGCCCTGCAACATTTTTATGCAGCTTGCAGCAATGGGCGCCTAACAGTGAAGTGTATAATCATTACGGGCCGAGTGAAGCCACGGTTGGTGTCATGAGTCATTTATACGCTGAAAATGGCGGAGGGGTTGCTAAGTTATCTGAAGTATTTGATGGCACAGAAATTTTTATATTGAATGAGCAACAGCAACTTTGCGCAACAGGTGAAATTGGCCAGTTATATATTGCGGGCTCACAGCTGGCTTTAGGTTATTTGAACACACAAAGCTCAGCGTTTGTTACGGACACACCATGGGCAGAGCGTATTTATGCAACCGGAGACTTAGCGCGGTATATGCCTGATAATTCGATAATGATTCTAGGTAGAAAAGATGACCAAGTGAAAATTCGAGGTGTGCGAATAGAGCCACAAGAAATCGCGAAAACGATCGAGTCTGCATTGAATGTCGAACACTGTGTTGTCTTGAGTAATGTGATCAATAACGAACATGTATTGGTTGCATACTTGTACGATACACATTCACAAGTAGGGCAAGTAAATGGAGAGGACATCGCTGAAATACAGCTGCGCCTGCGAGAGAATCTGCCTGACGTGATGATCCCTAATTGTTTTTATTATGTGCATGAATGGCCAAGAATGGGCAATGGTAAAATTGACAAAAAATCATTACCTCAGTATCAGCATGGTAGGAGTGAGACCTTTATTGCACCGAAAGGTGAATTAGAACAAAATTTAGCTCAGATGTTTGCAGATGTTTTAGGTGTACAAAGAGTCAGTACAGAGCAATCCTTTTTCTTACTGGGTGGCCATTCAATTGCAGCGATAAAATTGGTGAAACGCTGGGCGGATAAATACGAGAGTGCGTTGCATTTTGAACTTGCTACGTTATTTCAAGCGCCAAGTGTTGCTTTGTTAGCACAGGCTATTGAGCAGCAAAGTCAGGCACTAATAGCACCACTCAAATATAGCCAATCTGCAACGAAGCAATTGATTTGTATTCACGATGGCTTAGGGTTGACCTTAGCGTATAGAGCATTGGCTGCGCAACTTCCGGAGCACGTAAACGTTTATGGTTTAGCACCGCAGCTTGCTGATTTAACCAAAGTCGATAACTTTGACGAATTAGCAGAGCACTATGCAACTGCAATTGCATCTCAGTTTGAGCAGCAGGTCGTAGAAATACTCGGTTGGTCGATGGGCGGGGTGTTGGCGACTAAAGTAAGTGCATGCTTAAGTGATAAGGGGATACAGGTTAAGCGGTTAGTGATTGCAGATACGTGGCTAGCAAATGAGAATAACCGTATTGATGAGAATACGTCTGTTCGCGAGTTTATAGCAGACTTGGTTGAGGGGGAAAATACCCAGTGGACAAACTCTGTTGACACCTTCTTAACTGAGCAAAATGTGGAGTCATTGTCTGGGGATAATTTAAGCCAATGTATTGCTAAGTGCTGGGACCTTCATGCTGCACAGTTAGCTGAACCGTTAAATGCCATTCGAGGAGAGCAAGTAGCGCGCACTTATGCTACGAGTAACAAGCTATTAGAGCTGCGAAATAAAGGCTGCCATGTACCGCATCTACCTCACAATGTGCAAGATGTACAAGTGGTATGGGCCAGTGAGCGTGCTGCATCGTCATGCTCACAATTTACCACGACATTAGCAACGCAAGGTGTACCTATTACTTCACTAAACCTTGAGATGAGCCATGAGCAAATTGTCAGCAGCGCAGAGTTAGCCCAGTTATTGACAACCTAAAACAGTCTGCCATTTCATGACGTAAAAAGCCGCGCAGTAAGATGACGCGGTTTTTTTATTACAACAGTTCCAATATACATGTTGATTACAGTAACTTGATGATTTTTAGCTTCGCTTTGAAACAGTTTATTAACACTATGTTTTTTATGAAATTTTTAATTTTTATTTTTTACTAAATTTCTATTGTTTTCATTCGTCACGTCGACAGTATTGGTAATAATTCTTATTTAATAAACATTGTGAGGATCGGATGAAGCAGTTTTCTAAAGTTGCACAGGCGGTAGGTTTAGGTATTTTGGTTGGGACAACTGGGTTTGCGTACGCGGATGATGTAATCAAAGTCGATGCACAGGAACTTGAAAAAATAGAAGTACTTGGCAAACACTACCGTAATATTGGTGCAACGGGATTACCGCTTGCCATTGGAGATACACCACAATCGATTTCTTTAATTGATGCTGAATATATCGCATTGTATGACTTAAATTCTGTCGGTGAGGCGTTAGAGCACAGCGCGGCAATTCATACTGACCCTTCGCCTTCTGGACGTGACCGTTTTACGTATGCAAGAGGCTTTGCGATGAACCGTTATTTAGTTGACGGTATGGTTTCTGCGGGTCGCTCTTTTCAAAGTTCATTGCTTGATGCCAGCATGTTTGAGACGGTTGAAGTGATCCGAGGCTCTACGGGTATGCTACAGGAAGTCGGCCAGCCGTCAGGGACTGTTAATCTTATTCAAAAACGCGCACAAGAGAGTTTTTCAGGTTACGTAAATGCTGAGCTAGGTTCTTGGGGTAAGCGTCGAGTAGAGGGTGATGTGACAGGTGCGCTGAGCAATGATGGTTCAGTAAAAGCACGTGCGGTTGCGGTTTATGAAACTGCAGATTCTTTTCAAGACCGAGTTAATAGTGCACGTAAAGTGATTTACGGGACAATCAGCGCTGAACTAACTGATGACCTTTCGGCTTCACTATTCTGGTCGCAACAAGAAGATGAACTAGACGAGTTTTCAAGTGGTTTACCATTTAGCTATAGCGATGGTTCTGCATTTAATGGTGATGCCAGTCACAATGATACTCCGAGCTGGGTTTATGAAGATGTCAATCAAGATAACGTAATGGTTGAGCTGCAATATACTTTGAATGATGATTGGTCTATTCAGGGCCGTTACCATCGCTCAGATGTTGAGTCAGACGGGATATTTTTTAGTGGCGATTCATTACCAGATGTTGAGTCTGGGCTATATCGTTCCTTCATAAACCACTCTGATCGCGAGAATGAAAGTGAGCGTGCTGAACTGAACCTAACAGGTAACTTTACGCTTTTAGATCGTGAACACCATGTGACGTTTAGTGCCGCAGATGCCAGCTTTACAGAAATTGAAAAACGTGCATTTCCGCAGAGTGCTCCTACTATAAATGCGAATGACCCTAGCAGTAGCGCAAGCATTCCAATGCCTGTGTTTTCTGAACCTTCTATCACTAATTCAGAACAAGAGTCTAAGAACTACCGTATTGCTGCTAATCTGAGTTTAGCTGAACCGCTAAATGTTCTATTGGGGGCAAACTATAAAGATATTGACTCACGTGCAGGTGCTGGCGATATCTTTAGTGATTGGGTTAATAACAGTGATACCAGTCTATATATTGGCGCCACTTATGATGTAACAGAAGCGATTTCTGTGTATAGCAGCTATACCGATATTTTTGAACTCCAAATGGTATTTGATAAAAACGGTGACTTACTTGATCCAGCAGTCGGTAAAAATAAAGAGATAGGTGCACGTTATTCATCGCTTGATGGCAATTTAAATATTGATGTCGCATTGTTTCAGATTAACCAAGAAAACTTTGCTATCAATGATACAAGTGCAGCAGCAGCTCGTATTTATAGAGCGGTTGATGGTGTTGAGTCGAAGGGCTATGAAATTGAAATCAGTGGCTATATTAATGACCAATGGCGTGCGTCAATTGCGTATAGTAATTTGAGCTTAGCAGATAACAATGAAGGCCGTATTTCTAAAATTGTGCCTGATAAAGTGGCTAAGTTTAATACGGATTATGAGTTTGATGGCTCGCTAGCAGGGTTAACGGTCGGCGGCTTTATTAATTGGACGGGAGAAAGACATGGCTTTATTCTTGTCCCTCGTAAAGGTTTTGCTTATCCAGAGTTAGAGTCTTACACGGTCGTTGGTTTAGTTGCCAGCTATGACGTAACGGATAACTTAAGTATCAAAGCGAATATTAATAATGCGTTTGATAAAGAATATGAAAGTAAAGTGGCATGGTTTAGTCGCAGGGCGAGTACGCCTCGTAACTACTCTGCACAGATTAATTATCGATTCTAAGACAGTTAGAGAGTGACACCCAAAAAAGGAGGCATATGCCTCCTTTTTTGTTAATGAGAAACCGAATGAAACAGGCTTAAAAAGTCGCGCCGCCATCAATTGTGAGTACTTGCATAGTGGTGTGTGAGGAAAGCTGTGACGCAATAAAAACAATACTGCGTGCTATTTCATCAGCGGTGGCAATTTTCTGTAATGGGATCCCCAGTTTATATTCTTGGGCAAAGCCTGCAATGACATTGTGAGCACCAGACTCATCTTGCCACATGCCCGTTTGCATCGGTGTGAGCGTTGAACCAGGGGCTATCACGTTACAGCGTACGCCATAATTAGCAAGCTCTAATCCCGCAGTGAGTGTCAACTGAGTTACTGCCGCTTTGGATGCGCAATAGGCTGCCATTTTTTGTCTAGGGGTATTCGCTGCATTTGAACCTACCGTGACAATACTGCCTTGCTGGTTGGTTTTAAAGTGCGCATAGCAGGCTTTTATAAATAGAAAAACGGCGCTGCTATTAATAGTTTGGCATTGCATCCATTGAGCGAGAGAGAGGTGTTCCATGGTTTCGAACTCTAAAACACCTGCGACGTTAATCAAGTTATAAGGTGCCAAGCCTTGAGCAATCAATTCACTTAACGTTGCTTCTAACTCCGCTAACTTTGCTAAATCACACTGCACAGGCTTATATAAACAAGCGGTATCGCTGAAGTGTTTGTCAAAGCCGATGACTTTGGCCCCTAGCTTTGCGAAATGCTGCGCAGCGCTGAGTCCAATTCCTTGACCTACACCGGTTACCCACACGACTTTGTCTTGGTATTCGGTCTTTAATTGGGTGTCAAACGACATGTTCAGGCTCCTTAATAAGACATTGTACAAGCTCAGATAAGGCAATAGTTGGCTGATTTGCCCAGCGTATCGCAGCGTCAAAAACCTGTGATTGGATGGCATTGACTTGGCTTGGCTGATATCTGGCTTCATTAACATCAAAATCAATGTTCGCAGGAGTATCACCTAACAAATGAATCTGCAGCATGATGTCATCAGTGGTACCCGCACTGAGAATATGACTATGGGTTTCAATGCCAGCGTATTTCGGGTTGCTCGAAAACGGCAGCAAGTTAATGGTTGGGCCGAAGACGGTTAGTGCTTTACCTTGTTTTTGTCGGTCGCGTTTTAAATACTCTACCCGGTAGCTTTGCACCTGTTTTAACTCTTTTATCTGGTGGTTCACTAATGCAGTGGTGTTTTGCAATGTCATGTCTGGTGATATGTTCAGTGGCAAAGGTAATACATTGCTTTGCACGCAAGGAGCTGAGAGCTCAGCCATTGATTGGCGGTTCATCATGATAAGGCCGAGTGTGACATGATAATGCTGAGTTTTAGCAATTAATGCGGCCGCGATCGCAGCTAATAGTATTTCTGAGCTACTTGAATTAATTAACGAAGCGGCTGATTGAATAGTTTGCCATTGAGTACGCGTAAATTGCTTACTAGTTCGTTTATTTGCGGCAGTGACATCGGCTTTACTGTCGCTAAAGCTGTGAACTTCGCCTATATCATCAAGCCATTGGTTTAATGTCTTACGTGCTGAATCAACCGTTGCTAAATAGGCGGGTTGTTGCTGTGCCTCAAGCAAAGTTTGTTGATCAGAAAAGCGTAAATTTGGCAGTGCTTTATTTTTCATAAGTGCGTTATAGCTGCGACTTAATGCCTGGCTAAAGAGGCCAAACCCATAGCCATCTAATAATAAATGATGTGCTAAAATCATCAAATAATCTTGAGACTCTCCTCTAAGAAGTTGCAACTGCATTAATGGCTGCGATGATAAGTCAAATGACTGAGAGAGCTTTGGAGCCATAAATTGTTGAGCATATTCAGCGATGTGTTCAATATCATGATCAAGTTGAATGACCTCAATCACAGGGGGGTTATGTGTTGGTTGTAGCGTGGGTGTGTAATCTGCATCATGGGGAAAGCGACAACTTAATGTATCACTGGCTTGCCAAACATGATTGAAAGCATGTTGCAGCGTCGTTGCTGCAACTTTACCTTTGAACACCATACATTCAGCAACATTAAATAACTCACCTCGGCCACTAATGGTGTGGAGTAACCACATGGCATGCTGAGATGTCGTCAGTGGCAGAGGGTTTGCAATTGTATGGGTCATTAGTCGTCCTTGCGTTCTTCCAGCAATTCAACCCATGCAGAAAGGGTTGGAATTTGGGCTAGTTCGATGAAATTAGTCTCAATACCTTGTTGTTGCCACAATGCAATGAGGTTCATGACTTGTACTGAGTCTAACCCATAGTCAATCAGACTTTCGAATTCATCAAATTCATCCGGTTCACAGTCTATAAGCGGCAGAATATGCGCTTTAAGCCCGTCAAGAGAGGTTAAATCTAATGTCTCTTCACCTAATACTTGTGCAGTATTAACGACTTTTCCGCAGCGCTGTGCAACGAAATTCAGCGCCATTTGATGTTCATCATAACTAAAGTCAGCGACCGCATCAGCAATGACAAATGGTTTAATATCACGCATAAAGGCATCAACGGCGGTGGTCATTACGCCAATGTGTGCATAAATACCGACGATGAGTAATTGGTCACGCTTTGCGCTTGTTAAGCGTTCTTCAAAATCACACTTTTGAAATGCACTGTAACGCCATTTGGTTAACACAATGTCTTTGTCCGTTGGGGCCAACGTATCAATCACTGGTTGTTGTGTGGGATCTTGTAGGCCATCCCCCCACATATCACGGAGTAATCCACGCTCTTGGGTGCCCTGTTTAATTGGTTGAGCTGTGTAATAAACAGGAATGCCTTGTTCGTAGCAGTAGGATTTTAATGCTTGAATATTAGCGATAACGGCATCGATTAACGGGTTATTTTCACCATAAAAATTAATGAAATAATGCTGCATATCATGGATCAGTAAAGCTGCTCGTTGTGGATCTATTTGCCAATCAACTCGATTGTCTGGCAGTTGTGCTTCACGTGGTAACGGATAGTGACTTAACTTTGGAATACTCATAATTAATCTTATTGTTGTTCAAATGTAGCACGTAGTGCTTTCTTATTAACTTTACCCACTGCTGTTAATGGCAGTGTCGCCACGAATTGGAATTTATCTGGGACTTTAAAATCAGCGATACCTAATTGGCGTAAGTACTTTCGCAATACTAAGGCGGATAGCTTGGTGGTTGGGTTTTCTTGCAGTACGATAAATGCGCAGCTTTTCTCGCCAAGTGTACTATCTGGCATCGATACGATTGCTACATGGGCAATGTCATTATGACCCAGCAGTAAATTTTCTACCTCTTCAGCGGCAATTTTTTCCCCGCCGCGATTTATTTGATCTTTGTCCCTGCCTTCGACGATTAAATGGCCAGAAGGGAGTTGTTTAACCAGATCGCCAGAACTATAAAACCCCTCATCATCAAAGGCGTCTGCATTGTGCAAAGGAGATTTATAGTAGCCTCTGAAGGTGTATGGTCCGCGTGTCAGTAACCTTCCTACTGTGCCAGGTGGGACATCGTTGCCGTGTTCATCAACAATTTTAATTTCATCATCTGGGCTGATTGGCTTACCTTGGGTATTGATAACCGACCACATGTCATCATCATGGCGGGTATAATTGACCAGACCTTCAGCCATACCGAATACTTGTTGCAACTGACAGCCTAGCGTCGGTTCAACTTGTTCTGCTACTGTAACACTCAGCTTTGCACCACCGACTTGGATCAGTTTTAAACTACTCAAATCATACCCTGCTTGCGTGGCGTGACTCAGCCATAATTGCAGTGCTGGCGGCACTAATGCTGTGTGGGTAACTTGGTAATGTTCTATTAATGAAAAGCAGCTAGTTGGGCTTGGCTCTGGTGCCAGTACCACACTTCCTCCTGCATGGAATACGCCAAGCGCACCAGGAGAACTCAAAGGGAAGTTATGTGGTGCTGGTAAGGCACATAAGTAGCGCGTTTCGCCATCAAGTTGACAAATATCGGCACTGGCAACCACACTGTATAAATAGTCATTGTGAGTGCGAGGTATTAGTTTAGGTGTCCCTGTACTCCCACCACTTAGCTGAAAAAAAGCGACATCACAGGGGTTTAATGTCGGGGCATGGAACGGCTGATCAAATAAGTAGGCTTTTTTTAATTCACTATTGCCTTTGTGGTGGTCAACTATCACCTCGTTTAAGCAGTTAAAGCGATGAAATAATTCATTACTGAATTGCTCATCATTAAAAAGAGCATGCATAGAAGACGCTATTATTAGCGTAGGTTGTAGTATTTCACAGTAGCTTTGTAGCTCTGTTTTTTGATGATTAAAGAGTGCACATACTGGTGCGACACCGAGCTTAAGCAATGCAAAGTAACTAATGTAAAATTCAATACAGTTGGGCAGTTGAATGAGTGCAGTATCATGCTGCTTTAACCCTTTTTTTGCCAAAGCAGCGGCTAAGTTGCTGCTATATTGTGATAATTGCTGGTAACTAATTGAGCGCTTACCATCGGCGAGTGCGATACCATTACTATTAGTTACGAGCTGTTCATCAAGTAAGCAAGTTAATGGCTTGTCCTGCCAATAACCTTTATCACGATATAGCTGCGCTAAATCGGCTGGCCAAGGGGTGTATTCAATGCTCATAATTCAGCGTTCTCTTTAGGGTTGGATAATTGCTGAATATCATTGAGCGTTAAGCCTAATGCATTCAGCATGGTTTTTAATTTAGCATCCGTCTCTTGCCACTCAAGTACAGGCTCTGATGCTGCAACGATGCCTGCACCTGCAAATAGCCTTGCACGATTTTTTTCTAATTGGCCGCAACGAATAACGACAACCCATTCACCATTGCCCTGCTTATCACACCAACCAATAATGCCAGAGAAAAGTCCTCTACTGTGTTTCTCTAATGATTGTATGTGTGAGTACGCGGGCAAAGTCGGTTTCCCACATAATGCCGGTGATGGGTGGAGTTGATTTGCAATGTCTAAAATATGGGTGTGCTGATCTTTAAGTGTGCCTTTTAACTCTGTAGATAAATGCCACATTGTTGCTGTGCTAAGTAAAGAGGGTTCTTTAGGTACCTCTAACTTATGACAAAATGGGTTTAGTACGTGTTCCATATCTTCAATGACAACGGCGTGTTCAAAACGGTCTTTGGCAGAGTTAAACAAACGCTGTTTATTTTCAGTCTCTAAAGTACTGTTATTTGCACGCGGTGTAGAACCAGCAAGTGGGTTGGTAATGATCTGAGAGCCTTGCTTTGCTAGTAATAACTCAGGGCTTACGCCCATCAATGTGGCAGTGTCAGTAACTGGAAATGAAAAGTGATAGCCACTACGGCTTTGCTGTAAAAGTTGACATAGCACCTGTTCTTTTTGGATTGACCGCTCGAATTCAATATCGACTTGCTTACTTAATACTATCTTTTCTAGTGTTTTATTAAAGAATAGGGTTTTGGCTGCGTTTACTGATGATTGAAATTGCGCTTGGTTTTGCAGGTACTGAATAGATTTAGTGGTGTTTTCTTTAGTATTTAATGCACTTAGCTCTGCACTTAACCAACTACTAATCGCTGGCTTTTCCCAGTAAGTAGTTTTATTTGGGATCACAAAGTGTGCTTTTTGTGTTTTACAAAAAGGCAAAACACCAAAAGCAATTGTATTATCAGGGTGTTCGGAGAGCTCGGTTTTTACTGTACTTACTAACTCATCGGTACAGTCAATAGATGAAGAAAATCGCTTTTTGATGCCATGAGTAACAATACATTGATCACCTGACATAAATAAGCAATCGCGATTACTTTGGAAGTTTAATGATTTGTTTGGCTCTGCTATATCAAAAGCATGTTTCATATACATAATGGGCTACCTTCACGTGCTAGTACCGCTTTACTGGCTCTTTTATAATTGCCAGTTGCAAATATTATTTTTCCAAGACGAGGGTCACTGCAAAAGATTTAGTCGCTTACTAACGATTTGCACTGTAATGGGCGATATGTTCAGGTAATTTCGGGCAGTCTGAGCAGTACGCCCTATGTGGTACTTCATGTAATAAGCAGCATTGGTTGCGAATAGGGTAGCTTTGACCGCTATGGGTAATGATAAGTGGTTTGTTGAAAAGCGGGTTCACGCGACCTTGTAGTGTTTGATGCACCAGCAAGGTGTTGCGATCGTGTTTTAAAGATGATGTTTTACCGACTACTTGCATGATGGCAGAAAAAAACTGATTAATTCTAAAAGCACAGTTGCTCCAAAGCACCCGTTCGGAAATAGCATAATGTTCACTCAGCCATTTATGAAGCGGCGTTAAGTGTTGAAAGAGCAGAGCATGATAGCGATCTTCAGGGCTGGGGCTAGCGTGTTGCTGTCCTTGGTTAGCTAATAATAATTGCTGCTGGGCACTCTGCCATGACACATCTTTTAACGACACAGGGAGTGACCGTTGCAAAATGCTGTGTGCCACTATGATACTAGGTAGTATTTGTAGCGTGTAATGCATATGCCATACAGAGGCTTGGCTTTTTGGTTTGGTCAGTTTGTTTTGCTGTGCGAAATTATCTATATCTGCGAGTAAGATGCCATTGGCCATTTGCGTGTGTAGCGAGTGTGAATGTGTATTGGTTATTAATCCAACACCTTGACCATAACTGGCAAACTGCCCACTAAAGTAGGGGGATAAAATAGGTAACATAGGGTGATGCAAGGCCTTGGGACAATAGAAGTTATAAACTTAATAAAACAAAGACGATTTGATTATGAATTTTTTTACTGGATCCTCGTCTTGTATCTAATTGAACTTGATTAGGGCTAATTGTGTTAGGGCATTTAATAAAAAAAACCTGGTGGCGCTTTATTGCTACTGCGATCAGCAGTGTACTGTTTGGTTTGATCAGTGTTTCACTGGTTGCACTGATTAATGAGATTATTAATAGTGAGAGCGATCAGTTAAATCAAAAGTTTATTTATTTTGCAATCCTTGCGGTTTCGGGCGTATGTTTACAGCTGTTCTCTAAACTTTTAGCGGAACAATTAAGTGAGCAAAGTCAGGCGGTTATAAGGTCACAAGTGGCGGAGCATGTTATAACAGCAAAGCTAGAAAGTATGGAGCGTCATGGCGGAGCGAAAATAAAGTCTTGTTTGACCGAGCATAGCTTGAAAGTGGCATCATTCTTTCAAAGCTTGCCCAAGATTTTAACTAACGCGATGATCGTCATTGGCAGTTTAGGCTATATGGCATGGTTAGATTGGCAAGTGTTCTTGTTTGCATTGCTCACTCTGTTTCTAGGCTCGGCAGGTTACAGTTTTGCAAATGCCACTGCATTTAAGAAAGTCTCTGAAGCGGCAGATCTACAAGATAAATTATTTGTGCACTTTGACGCGATCGTTGAAGGTGCAAAGGAACTTAAGCTCAATAGGAATAAGCGCCATGTATTTATTCACGATGTGCTTGGTGAGGCGATAGAGTTACTAAAGCAGCGCCGTTTAGCCGGTGCTAATATTTATCATGTTGCAGGCTCATGGGGCGGTTTTTCTATCTTCGCATTTATCGGTGGGGCTCTTTACTATTTATCTGGGGTTGATAATGACAGCGCTAAGGTGATGTCAGGCTTTGCATTATTGTTTTTGTATATGCTAACGCCATTAGAAGTGATGCTCGAAGCTATTCCTGGCGCTTATGCCGCAAAAGCATCGGCCAATACAATTGGTGAACTTCAAGACGATTTAGATCAAATAGAGCAAAATACCACACATGACTTAACTGGTTTTAAGCAATTGCATGTGAAAAATTTAAGTCATAGTTATTATCATGAGCAAAGCGATGAGGTATTTGCACTTTCTCCTATTAATTTGACTCTAAATGCTGGTGAGTTGGTGTATTTAGTGGGGGGGAATGGCAGTGGAAAAACGACTTTTGCTAAAGTCTTGAGTGGATTGTATGGTGCCAACGATGGCAATATCATTGTCGATAATACGATTATTGAAGCGCAGAGCTTAGACAATTATCGTCAGTTGTTCAGCACCGTCTTTACCGATTTTTATCTATTTGACCGCTTATTGGGTATAGGTAATCAGGCATTAGAGGAAAAAGGCAATGGCTTAATCAAAAAGCTAAACCTACATCATAAAGTGGCGATCAAAGATGGTGCCTTTACGACGCAAAGCTTGTCTCAAGGGCAGCGAAAGCGTTTAGCGTTAGTGGTAGCGTATTTAGAAGATAGAGACTTTTATTTGTTTGATGAGTGGGCGGCCGACCAAGATCCGTTATTCAAAGATGTATTCTATACGGAGCTCTTACCTGAGCTTTCTGCAAGAGGAAAAACCGTATTGGTGATCACCCATGATGACAAGTACTTCCACTTGGCTGACAGGTTGTTGAAGATGGAAAATGGTAAATTAACAGAACCATCTGTGATGAAGAACACGCAAAGTATTGCTTAATAGTAAGTAATACAACAAAAAGCCCGTGTAATTTACACGGGCTTTTTTCTTCACTTTTAAATCACACGAGAAAAACGGGTGTTTTGTAGTTGGTTTTGTAAATAAACATCAAAGCACATACAGATAATGCGAATGAACAAGTTACCTTTATTGGTAATGATAATCTGAGATCTAGACAGTATTACTAACCCATCATCAATTAAGGGTTGTAAGCTTTTGAGCTCCCGATCGAAATACTCAAAAAAATGAATTGAGTGGGTCGTTTCAATGTCTGTAATGTTCAACGAAAAATGGCAAATAAGCTGTTTGATAATATCGGCTCTGAGTACATCATCTGTATTGAGTGTCATGCCTTTGGTCAGTGCACAGCCTGCTTCAGAGACCGCCTGATAATACCTTTTTAGTTCCTTATGGTTTTGTAATACGGCATTACCTATTTGTGAAATAGACGACACCCCCAAGCCGAGTAAATCACATTCCCCATGTGTTGTGTAACCCTGAAAATTTCGATGTAATTTGCCTTCTCGCTGAGCGATGGCGAGTTCATCGGTTTGTTTGGCAAAATGATCCATACCAATGAATTGATACTCTGCTTCAGTCATTTGCAACAGCGTATTTTTAAACATGTCTAACTTTTGTTGGGGGGTTGGCATGTCTGATTCATTGAGTTTACGCTGTGCGGCAAATCGTTCGGGTAAATGTGCGTAATTAAAAACAGACACGCGATCAGGACTGAGAGCAATAAGCTGTTTAATACTCTTAGCAAAGCTGTCTGGAGTTTGGTGAGGTAAGCCATAGATCATATCGGTATTAATTGATTTGAACCCTAGCTCACGCGCTTGACGCACTAAGGCGATCACATCATCCATATGTTGCGGACGATTAACCGCTGTTTGTACTTTGTCATTAAAGTCTTGAATACCAAAAGAGACTCTGTTGAATTTAAGCCTGTGCAACGTCGTTAGCATGTTATCGGGTAAAGAACGCGGGTCTATCTCAATACCGCGCTGAGCGTCTTCTTGAAAGTTAAAATGTTGTTCTAATATCGAGATCAGCCGTGTCATTTGTATAGCAGTTAAAAATGTCGGTGTTCCCCCCCCAAGATGCAGTTGCTCTATTTTATACGCTTTAAAAAGGGGGGCTTGCGATTGAACTTCTTTTTCTAAGTGATCTAGATAGACATCGGCTTTTGATTGATGGCGGGTGACGATTTTATTACAACCACAGTAGTAACAGAGTTGGTGGCAAAAGGGGATATGAATATATAGCGACAGTGAACGGCTGGTTGAGTGCTCAATTGCAGCGGCCAAATCGCTTGGTTGGTATCCACTCTTTAACGATAACGCAGTAGGGTAAGAGGTATATCTTGGCCCTGATACATTATATTTGCTGATCAGGGTATCATCCCAGGTTGGTAAGCTCATCACGACGACTCTCACTATTACGATAAATGTATAGTGTAAAAGGGAAGCGGATGCTGCGTGTTGATCTAACGCAAATCAACACATGCCAAAATTGGCATGTGTTGAAGAGTGAAGGCTAATATCAGAGCTTAAATTGATTTACAGTGCTGTTTAATGCACGTGCCAAATCATTCAAATCTTTTGCTTCATCAGCTAACGTGTGAGCATGATGGGCGGTACTATTTACTAAATCATTGATGGCACTTAAGCTACTGTTGATATCTTCAGCAACGACGGTTTGCTGCTCTGTCGAGGTGGCAATTTGATGGCTTTGATCTTGTACGGTCGTGACTGATCCAGCAATATCTTGCAATGAGTCTAGTACACCTTGAGTTTGTGATACAGACCCTTCAGCTTGTTGTTGACCCTGCTGCATCATCGTAGATGCTTGCTGGGCTATTTGCTGTAACTTTGAAATCATTTTTTGAATATCGTCGGTTGACTCCTGCGTACGACTTGCCAAAGAGCGAACTTCGTCTGCAACTACCGCAAATCCACGACCTTGTTCACCGGCTCTCGCTGCTTCAATTGCCGCATTAAGTGCTAGCAGGTTAGTTTGCTCTGCAATGCTATTGATCACATCGATAACGGCACCGATATTACTGGTTTCTTGCTCAAGCCCGGCCACAACCTTTGCCGCTTCACCAATGTGGCTGGCAAGGTTAGTCATATCAGCTTGTGCTTGTGTTGAGCGGGTAGTGCCGTCATTGGTCATACGTTGCACAAGCTCTGCCGCTTGGTTCGTTTCTTGCGCATTACGTGATATTTCAGTGACGGTGGCGGCCATTTGGGTCACGGCTGCACTCACACTATCGACTTGTTCTTTTTCTTGTTGAATTTCATGATTGGTACTAGATGAAACCGCACTGAGTTGTTCTGAGGCATTGCCCAGCTGTGATGCTTGTGCTGCGGTGTCTAGCATCATCGCACGCAATTTATCAATGAAGGTGTTCATATGCTCAGCTAATTGGCCCACTTCATCTTTACTGGTGATATTGATGCGACGTGTTAAGTCACCATCTCCTGAGGCTATCTCGCGCATCGTTTCAGTTAAAGTAGTGATGGGTTTAGTAATAAGTTGAGTCGCCCACAAAATCATTAAAACAATGATGAAGATTATCACAATGACCGAAATGGTGGTGGTCATCACCGCCTCTTCGACGGGGGCTTCAATAAGGCTCACCGGGATCATGATCCCAACATGCCAATCAAGAATGGGGCTATCTAATTGCACACTATTAAAAATTACGTAGTATTCATTTCCCTTAAATGTGACATACGCTGTGCCTGCTGTATTACTTTTTATTGCGCTGTTAAGTGCTTTAAATCCTGAGGTGTTGCTGAATTGACTTTCTAAACCATCAAGCCCTTCTTTACCATTCGGGCCTTCATCGGTAATAGATAAGTTATGCCCAGTCTGCTCCGATAAATGAACTACTTTTAAGTCACTGTCTAATAAAAAACCATACCCTTGGTTATTAAATCGGATATCTTCTACTAAGGCATTGACGTTGGCCATTTGTAAATCAATACCTGCAATACCAATTAATTTTCGTTGGTCATTATAAATTGGTTCTTTGATCACCGCAGATACATCACCCGTGTTGGCATCCACAGAAACAGGACTAACATGTAGTCCACCCATTTTCATCGCCTCTGGCCACCAACCACGCTTATAAGCGTAATACTCGCGGCCGTCTGAAAAGCGAGAGGTCCGCTCGTTTTCTTTAAAATATTCTCCAGTGATGGCGGAGGCAAAGAAGGTTGATAAAATATTGTCATCGTTTAATGTCAGATTTACGAAGTCTTTATTGACCTCAAGGTAACCAGGTTGAGTTTCAAGCTCACTTTCTCTTTGGTCATATTGGCTGAAGAAATTTACCAAGCTGGTGTTATTAGCAAAGGTGGTGACCAATTTCCCATACTGCGCAAAAAACGCCTCCATAGAGAGCTTTTCTGAATACAGATGGCTTTGGGCCTCTCGTTCAATACTATTGCGTGATAAAGAAGCGATATGGTTAACAAAGTAACTTGAGGCGATGATAAGTAAAACGGAGATGGTGCCGCCGATAAGCAAGAGGATCTTCTTCCTCAAAGATAAGTTTTCAAGCATGACATATTCTTTTTATTAGGATTGAGCAAAGCTTAATCAAACCATAACTCCGCGCGCTTTACCACTTTTTAGGCACAGATAACAAATAATAGCGCGGATGATATGTCAGTATTTATTGTGAAAGTAAGTGTGATAGATAATGGAGTGAAGATTTAAATATAAAAAACATCCTGTGGCGGGCAGGGTGAGATCATGAGGTTTCATTAAGGCGCGATTTGTGATCAAATACTCAATAAGTCAGTTAGAGTATTTCCATGTTATCAAAAATTAGAAGAACATTTTTCCGTCATTCTCGACAATAGAAAGCAGTATAAGGTTCACTACCCACTATTTGATGTCATTCTCACCGTAATTGTTGGTGTCATATGTGGAGCCGATGGTTGGGAAGCCATTGATGAAGTCGGCAAAAGCAAACTGGCTTTGCTAAATGAAGTATGGTTATTTTCACTTCGGTATTCTGGTTCACGACACCATAGCTCGCGTTATATCGGCCATAGAGCTGGAGCAATTTTAAGATTGTTTTATCCAATGGATGAAGTCAGCCGAAGTGTCGAGCTTAGGTGAAATTATTGCTATTAATGGCAAAACCGTGCGACGCAGTTTTGATAAACGTTCAAAACAGGCTGCGATCCATATGGTAAGTGCTTTTGCAGCGGAAAACCGTGTGGTATTAGGTCAAATAAAGACATCCGATAAATCGAATGAGATAACCGCAGTTCCTGATTTACCCTCAAAGTTAGATATAAAAGGAGCGGTGGTCACCATTGATGCAATGGGCTGCCAAAAAGCAATAGCACCTTATCATTAAAAAAATGATAAGGTGCTCCCGAAGTCTATCCGCTTCCATTGGAGCGTGGAAAACGAAATACATTGGGTTCTTGATGTGAGCTTTAGGGAAGATGATAGTCGTATTCGAAGAGGTAATACCGCGGGAAACATGACGGCGGTTCGCCATATTACGCTCACTATGTTGCGTAAGGAACAGGCATGTAAAAAGGGCATTAAAGCTAAACGATTTAAAGCTGCACTCAATACTGATTATGCAGAAAAAGTACTACTGACGGTTTTTAAAACATTTATGCGGTTGCCTTGCTTCTTGGGCTTTATTTTGTGAGGCTTGTTGATACAAAGTTAGGTTGTTATCAACGTCAAATACACTGATCACATTGAGCACGTTAAACACATTGTCTTTCCAACAACCTCGAAGTATTTTTCATCAATTACAATGTGTGGTTTTTTTTCACGATGAGAGTTAATCTAATAGTGCTTTGAGAAAAGCGTCGGTATCTAAGGTGCAGATTATGTTAGCAATGCAGTGACGTTTTGGAATACTATGCTCAAAGGAACGATGCAGCTTTAGTCAATCAAATTGCAGCTCAAAAAACTCTTGAATTGACTTCTAACCGTCAGCGCCACTGAGCACTGCGTTTAAAGTTAAAAGCAAGACGTAGACAAGAGTATGTTTGATATTAACATCGGTTCTAGGATCTTCAATCCACTCTAAATGTGTAATAATGCTCATTGTAGTGAGCTCAAAATTGCCATGCTCAATCTAATCATAAAACACCAATACTCGTCAATTTAAAGTTCGTTCCCGCCCTGTATGAGAGGTTTTCATTAAATTCAATTGCCGCGATTTTAGCATTAAATCGCATTTGAGGGGGAAGGATATTGAAGCTTTAAACTTCGCAGCATGGGCGCTGCAATCCAAGTTCAGTGAGAAGAAAAAGTAACACGTCGGGACGATTAATATACAGGTTCTTTCAACGGCTTATGTTTAGGTCATAACCTAGTACTTTTTGTTGAAGTTGAAAAAAATGATTGATAAAGTCTTCGGGAAAGGAATGCTCCTCTTTAGGAAAAGGAAATTTAACTTTGAAAGTTAATAAAAATAATGAAAGAAGCTCGGCGCAAACGCGTTTCGATAATGCCATCCTATGCCTGTCATTAATCGGTAAGTTTCATAGAAAGTCCATAAGTATAAATGATATTCGTCATGAATTTGTGATTAGTGCTGATAATGATGATGAATTTTCTGACATTCAGATCCTGAGGGCTGCTCGCTCAGTTGGATATAAAGCTAAGTTTAAAGTTGTTAAGTTAGAAAATATTAATGAAGATTTGCTTCCGGTCATGGCTGAAACCCAGGATGGTCAATTTTTTGTTATCGCTAAAATCACCTCAGAAGGGATTTTGGTGCAGAACAGTGATCTCCAGCAACCGCCAAAAGAGCTCACACATACCCAATTTATTGCTGAATTTAAACCCAGAATTCTGATGTTGACAGCACGTTCCAGGCAAGGCAGAAGTCAGGTTAAGTTTGGCTTTAAATGGTTTTTACCAGCACTGGCCAGATATAAAGTGTATTTTACAGACGTGCTGCTAGCTTCGTTCTTTATTCAATTGCTGGCGTTGGCTTCACCTATTTTTTTCCAGGTCGCAATAGATAAAGTCATGGTGCACAAAGGCATGACTACGCTCGATGTACTGGCCGTCGGCTTTTTCTTTGTGATCACGTTTGAAGTAATACTGACTGGCTTACGTTCATATTTGTTCAGCCATACGACTAACCGTGTCGATGTGAGTCTGGGTAGTGAGCTTTACCAGCATATGTTGTCTTTACCGCTGGCTTACTTCAAGTCACGTCGGGTTGGAGACACTGTGGCCCGCATAAAAGAGCTGGATACCATCCGGGAGTTTATGACCGGATCTGCTCTTACTGTGGTCCTGGACATGTTTTTTACTGTGGTCTTTTTTGCCATCATGTTTTATTACGCGCCGGGTTTGACATGGATTGTAGTTGCCAGCCTGCCTTGTTACTTTGTGATTGCCTTGCTGATGGGGCCAAGTCTCAGAACCCGGCTGGAGGCCAAATTTCAGCGTAGTGCAGAGAATCACTCGTTTTTGGTTGAATCTGTCAATGGTATCGAAACCATCAAATCTCTGGCGGTTGAACCTCAGCTCAGGCAGCGCTGGGATGAAAAATTGGCAAATTATGTTCGGGTCTCATTTCAGGCGTTTCAGCTTAATAATATTTATGGTCAGTTGTCCGGGTATGTAACAAAAGTAACTGGGTTATTGATCCTGTATTTCGGTGCCATTGCTGTTACCAGTGGCGTGCTTACCATTGGTCAGTTTATTGCATTTAATATTCTCGCACAGCGTGTTGCTGCGCCCATCATGCGATTTGCAAATTTATGGCAGGACTTTCAGCAGGCTAAAATATCTTTGGCTCGTTTGGGAGACGTGCTGAATACACCCACCGAAACACAGGGATCAAATAATATGATGCTGCCAAAACTACGTGGCGAGGTGCGATTTGAAGATGTTGAGTTTCGTTATGCACCAAACAGACCGCCGGTTTTGAATAACATAAACCTGACCATTAAAGCGGGCGAGGTGATTGGTATTGTGGGACGCTCCGGATCTGGAAAAAGCTCATTAACCCGATTGATCCAGCGGTTGTATTTACCCCATCAGGGACGTGTGTTTATCGACGGAATTGATATTAGCTTATTACCACCGGCCTGGTTAAGGACCCGAATTGGCGTCGTGTTGCAGGAAAACTTTTTGTTTAATGCCTCCGTGCGCGACAATATTGCACTGAGCGATCCGTCGATGCCATTGGAACGAGTAATCGAAGCGGCCCGAATGGCTGGTGCCGAAGAGTTTATCTTACAACTACCAGAAGCGTATGACACCCAGATAGGTGAACAAGGCGGCATGCTTTCAGGGGGCCAGCGGCAGCGCCTGGCAATTGCGAGGGCATTGGTGAACGATCCACCCATCCTTATTTTTGACGAAGCGACCAGTGCATTGGACTATGAATCCGAGCAGATCATCGCAAACAATATGGCACGCATTGCCCAAAATCGCACCGTCTTTATTATCGCACACCGTCTGAGCGCTGTACAAAATGCCGATCGTATTTTGGTTATTGATAAAGGAGAGGTCGTTGAGCAGGGGAGTCATTTTGAATTGCTCAGGTTGGGCGGACATTATGCCCGTTTGTCACATATTCAGCATCGGGGACAAGTGCAGTACGCTTCTCTGGAGCCGGAGGTGACGCCATGAGCCGCAAGCAGGATGCTCGGTTATATGAATTCTTGGCTCCCGCGCTTGAGATCGAGGCAGCTCCGCCGCCTCAAGGTGCGCGGGCCATTGTGTGGACTTTATTGGTGTGCATAATCATCGCAATTGCTTGGGCCTACATTGGCCGGGTAGACATTGTTGCTGTGGCACAGGGCCAGCTGATCCCGAAGCAAAAGGTCAAAGTGATCCAGCCACTGGAAACGTCGGTGGTGCGGGGGATCCATGTGCATGAAGGGCAGCGGGTTGAGCAAGGCCAGCTACTGGTGTCTTTTGACCCGGCTATTACCGAGTCAAATTTTCAGCGTATCAGATTGTCAACACAAGACTTTTCTCAGCAGATCCGGCGCAAACAGCTTCTCATTGCGCGTCTTAATCAGGTTAAGCTCCCGAGCACCGGACCGCTTAACCCTGCACAGCAGGCGCTGTTGGAAGCAGAACTGGCCGAGTATCGTAGTGAACGGGCTTCGCTGTCATCGCAATTGCTCAGGTTTGAAGCCGAACTGGCTGGCGCGCGGGCGAAGCTCACTCAACTGGACAAGGTGTTGCCTTTGGTTGAGGAACGAGCGCAAGCGCTGGAGCAGCTACAAGTTAACAAACTGGTTTCGCGAGAAGAGTATCTTGAAATTAAACAAACGGCGATTCACAACCGTGAACAGCGTCATATTGAGCTAGCAACCATAGACACCTTGCAGGCCACCATAAAAGCAACACAGCAGGAGCAGGAAACATTAAAAGCGGCCTTAATTCGCACAGCTCAGGCCGAGCTCAACCAGCTGGAGCAGGAATTAGTGAATGCGCAGCAAGAACTGGCAAAGTCGCAGTTTTTGTTAAACCAAAATAAGCTGTATGCACCTGTTTCCGGCACTGTGGAGGCGCTGGCACTGAGTACACTCGGTGAAGTGGTGACCCCAGCTCAACAATTACTGACCATAGTACCGGCAGAAGATGAACTGATAGTAGAAGCACGGTTATTAAATAAAGACATTGGCTTTACTTACCAGGGACAGATTGTTGAGGTGAAAATCGACAGCTTTCCGTTTACCCGTTACGGGATCATCGAAGGTGAAGTACTCGACGTGTCTACAGATGCGGTAGAAGATGAGCAACTCGGCCTGTATTTTCCTGTCAAAGTAGCGATTAATCAACAAACTATCCAAGTCGATGGCCGCGTTGTGCCGCTTAGTGCAGGTATGAGTGTGTCTGCTGAAGTAAAAACTGGTCAGCGTAGGATCATCGAATTTCTGTTATCGCCCGTTGTACAGCACCTAGACGAAGGTGCCCGTGAGCGTTAAGGCACAACACTTAACTTAAATAAGGAAACATTATGTCTGGTTTCACTAAACTGGCTGTACTCAGCAGTACCTTGTTGCTACTGACCCCTTGCGTCTGGGCGGTAGGCGCGGATTGTAAAAAACCGACGTCTGAGCTGGATAAACGAATATGCCAGTCAGCAACTTTGACAGCAGCCAATGAAGCGTTGAATGTGGCGTTTCATAACCAGCGAGCCTGGCTCTGTCAGGATGCTGAGATTCTGCGTCGTGAAGATGATTGGGATTGTATGGCCGCCAAAGAAGACTTTTTTGCTGAGCAGCGACAGTGGGATAAATCCGTGCTGGCACAATGCAAGACAGACGACTGTTTCACACGCGTTTATAAGGCTCGGATATCCCAGATCAATGGTCAGGACACGCCGCTGCCCAACTTCAGACTGACGACTTACGGCTGGGGCGATAAAGAATGTCAGGCTTACCTTAAGGTGCTTAACCGCACGCCCAGAGAAGAGTTTCGGGGCTGTAAACTCCCCGACCTGAGCGGTTCTGGATTCAAAACTCTACCCTTTAAAGCGGTTGAGGGAGAGGTGCTTAAGCAGCTGGATAAGCAAATAGCGCAGCTTAACCATAAAGAGCAAACCAACTGGCAGGCGCAACTGAAAAAATATCAAAGTGGTTATATAAAGATGGAAATGGCTTATTTAGATATTGATGGGGACGGAAATAAGGAGCGGTTGGTCAGGTATTCCAGGCCAGATATATTTTGTGAGGGGGTTGGTTATGGCGAGGATGTGGATAATAAATTAAAAAGGTGGCGTGAGCTGGGCCAGGAAGTGGTTTTTAAAAAAGCTTTAGAGCACGGTTATCATAGAGATTATTATACTGTTGGTGATGACGGTAAATTAAAGTCTGTTGGAAAAAGAAGTAAGAACAGGTTGGCTTTTTTTGAAGATAAAGTGTTTAGTTTTACAAAGAACGGGGTCGTAGCCACATTAAAGCACGCTGATTTGGGGGCTAAGATATATGTTGAAATGGATTATATAAAATCAATTGATAAAGGTCGTGCAGAAGAGAGTTGGTGTGGTTTTTGGTATAACTACTAGTTTTTATTTAATCGCGAAAGGAGTGTGAGTTTTGTCTGGTGAAAACAATATTTTTGACTTTATATCAGAGCATGAGGGTGTTAGGAAAAATATCTATTTTGATCATAAAGGGATACCAACAATTGGTATCGGTTACAACCTTAGAAATGAAGATGTGCTTATACAAGTGCTGGATAAGCTGGGTTATAGCAATGATAATATAGGAAAAAATAACTATAGCTTATTTAAAGGTGAAATTAAAAAGGTCATCGATAAAGCAAAATGGAACAAAAGCACGCTCGATGCCAACACCAAAAAAATCAACGATATCTTAAATAAATACAAAGATAAAATTACAGACCCTGAATTAAAGGCCAAAGCGAAGGATACCTTTAGTTTTAGTGAGTTTGGTGATGACACTGCGGCCAAAGAGGCCATGAAGCCTATTTTCGAAACGGCTATTCAGGGTTATGAAAATCAAATAATTAACACCTTGGCGAGCCGCCAGAAAATCAGTCGCGCTGACGCCAAAGCTCACTGGGATGGGCTGAGTGAGTCGCAGCGTACCACAGTGTTATCTTTGGCCTTTAATGGCGGTACCAGGGCAATGGTAGGCAAAAACCTGTCGGCTGCGATTGTCAGCGGTAACATTCATAATGCTTTTTTTGAAGTGCTGTTTGGCAGTAATAGATCCAAGGACTTCAACGATGATGGCAGGGTCGATGGCAGGTCATATGGGTTGCAGGAGCGCCGCTTTGCGGAAGCATTCAAAGTGCTGGAATCAATGACACTGGCGCAAAAAAAACAATTGTACGCGTTGCTCAGTGAGCAAAAGGGCAAGATTAATGACTATCTCAATAATGTTGTCGATGTCAATAACAAGGGTGAGCACCGTCTGCTGGCGGACGATCGTAAAACAGCCATGTTCGCCAAATTTAATAACCTGGTTAAAGAGCTGAAAACCGAGCTGGATGCGGCCGAATTTCCGGTCGGTGAGTTTGAATGTAAAATTGACACGACCTTTCCAACAGAACCTTATCTTATTTATATGGGGCAGGATATTCACCCCAGCGATCAGCTCTGGGTGAATCCGGATGGCTCTATTACCAAAGGCGGCTACAAAGACCCGGCTACCAATTTACTTCCTCCCGGTGTTGAGCTGATAAACACTCACACCGGTGAATTTGTGGACTATTCGACGTTAGTGCTGCGAGATGTGATCACGGGTAAGCTGACTCACCCTGATGGTACTCCTTATGTGCCATACAGACCCGGAACAGGTAGTGGCAATAATAACAACAACGACGATGATGATGATGATGATGGTTCAGGCAATAAAAAGAAACCTAAGTATAAACCTAAACCACCGCCGCCACCGCCACGAGTCCCCAGAGACCCGCTTGCAGTGGACTTAGATGGTGATGGTATAGAAACCAAATCATTAGAAAATGGGGTGCACTTTGACCTGGACAACAGTGGTTTTGCAGAGAAAGTCAGTTGGCTGGCACCCGACGATGGTTTTTTATTTCTCGACCGAAATCAGGATGGGATTGTAAATGGCGGTGGCGAACTTTTCGGCACTGAGACCACGTTAGCCAATGGCGAGCTCGCCAGAGATGGTTACGAGGCATTGGCTGAGTTGGATAGCAACGAAGATGGCATTATTGATGCGCAAGATACGCAGTTTGCAGCACTTAAAGTATGGCAGGACCTTAACAGCGATGGGGTCAGCTCTGAAAGCGAACTGTTCTCCCTTGCACAGCTGAATATTACAGCGCTATCACTGCGCACGTCCGGCGGGACTGGTATGGATCCCAATGGGGTCGATCACCGTGGTGCCGGGTATTATACCCGCGCCGATGGTAGTCAGGGGTTGACTGAAAGTCTCTGGTTTGAGCGGGATACAATAAATACCATCCCTGTCGAGATCCATCAGAGTAAAGATAAAAGCATCCCACCTGAGTTGATGTTGCTGCCCGATGCGGACGGCTATGGCAATATGGCATCACTACGATACGCTATGCTGCTCGAAGAAGGCGACCAGTTAAAGACTCTGGTGCGGGCGTTTGCCGAGGAAAGAGATCCAGTTGCTCAGCATAATATTTTGATGGATATTATCTGGCAGTGGGCAGGTATCCCTGCGGACGCGCCGAGCGAAGGGGTGGAATCTGGCTATGTTCAATTTCTTGAAAAGCTTTGGGGTGAGGAAATCACATCATGGACTTTAAACAGGCTAGGTGACAGGGTCAAGGCCGCGTTCGATGAAATGGTGGAGGGGTTCTACTTTCAGATGTTGTCAACCTCTACTTTAGCGCCCTACCTTGGCTTTTTATATGATGATGCGGTAGACCTTGTAGAATCTGCCTCGCAGCTGGTTACTGATATAGAGCAAGGGCTGGTACATGGAGACTACTTGTTCAGATATATTGATATTTTGGATCATTACTCAGAGCCCGGCGAGTCGATGCTGATTGAAATATACTCTTTGGTTACAGATGAGCTGCGCATTTTACTACTCGACCCGCAAAAACGACTAGAGCTGGCAAATGGTGATTTTGCTAAGTTGCTGGCTATTGTTGATAGTTCTTTGAGCGAACTTGAGCTTTTCCCGGAAGTTGCACTATTACAAAGTAATGGAAAAACGGACCAAGAAGTCTTTGAACACATATTTCCTCGCATTCAAGACGAAGTGAATGCTGCGGTGCGTGACCCACACAAACGTGCAGCCTTGTCTGAACTAAGTTTTGTGCGACATGCTGCGCAGTCCTATGGGCGTATATTGAATGGAACGAGTGGTCACAACCTTTTAATGGGAGATGAGAAAGACAATCGAATCTATGGCGGTATGGGAAATGATATACTCCTTGGTGGCAAAGAAGCTGACAGTCTGTACGGCGGCGCAGACAACGATGTCTTATTTGGCGGAGCTGGAAATGATGTGCTAAGTGGCGGTTTTGGCAATGACGAATTGCAAGGAGAGTCAGGCAATGATCAGCTAGATGGCGGTGCAGGTGAAGATATACTGCAAGGCGGGCAAGGCAATGATATTTTAACTGGTGGTGCCGATAACGATACTTACCTGTGGGATCTGGGAGATGGCAATGACATCATCATCAATGATAACTCGCGATATAGGTCAGATGCACACGATAAAATCGAGTTTGGTCCGGGTGTCACAAAAGAGCAGGTTTATATCTCGCGTCAAAATAAGGATGTCATACTGACAATCTCGCCCAGTGGCGAGACCATTACCATTCGCGGCTACCTTACCAGTCAGCGACAGCAAATTGATGTATTTGAATTTCACGATGGCACTGAGATGACTGCTTCAGAGGTAAAGGATCAGTTGTTAACGGTAAATGGCGACGCGCAGAACGATATGCTGGAAGGTAACTACAATGAGCATGACATACTGTATGGCCATGCAGGTGATGACCAGCTTAGTGGTAAGTCAGGGAATGACGATTTATACGGTGGGACTGGTCAGGATATTTTACACGGTGACCATGGTCATGATGAACTGTTTGGTGATGAAGGCAATGATACGCTCAACGGAGGCTCCGGCGATGATACTTTGTTTGGTGGTGCCGGTGATGACAATCTGGAAGGTAGCAGCGGCGACGACTTTATCTCGGGTGATGCGGGTAACGATACATTAAAAGACACATCGGGTGATAATGTCTTCTACTTCGAGCAAGGGTGGGGACAAGACAAGTTACTAGCACCATCAGAGAGTTTTGAGACCTACCTTGATGAGGGTGGCAATCTCATCAATGCTGATTGGCGTTATGATCCACACAATATCATTTCATTTGGCTACGGCATATCGTTCAGCGACATGGTGTTTAAGCGTGTTGATGACTCCTTGTTGATTGAACATGGTCAGGACTCATTGCTGGTCGAAAGTTTCTTTGCGTCTAAGACGGAATTCGGTGTTATGCGCATCACAGCACATATTGACGAGATTCATTTTGATAATGGTGAAGTAATTTCCTATGAACAGATCAAGGCCAACATATTCGCATCAACGGCATCTGATGATGTGATCATCGGGTTTACTCAGCCGGACCTTATAGATGGTGGAGCAGGGGACGATACCATCCAGGGCCTGCAAGGCAGTGACCATCTGAAAGGCGGGCTTGGACACGATCAGGTTGAAGGTGGCGAAGGCCGGGATACACTATACGGCGGAGGAGGCAATGACACTCTTAATGGAGGAGAGGGTATTGACAGGCTGTTTGGCGGCTATGATAACGATACGCTGGATGGTGGAAAGGATGATGACTCCCTAGTCGGAGGGGAAGGTCAGGATAATCTGATTGGCGGTTCCGGCAATGATCGACTAGACGGTGGATATGATGACGACATATTACAAGGCGGATATGGTGAAGATACATACCTGTTTTCCAAATTCTGGGGGCAGGACGTTATTGAAGAGTCCGGCTCACAAAACGATCGCATTGTGTTTGAAGATGGTATCACCCAGGCTGATGTACGATTTGTCAGAGATCACAACGATCTGACTATTGTTGCTAACGAAGATGGTAGTCAGATATATCTCGGTGACTATTTCTGGGGCGATGGCAGGAGCTATAAAGCCGTTGAAGTAATTGAATTTTCTGACGGTCAGGAATTGACCTACGAAGACCTATTTGAGTTGATGAATACGGCCACTGAAGGTGACGACCAGCTATACGGTAAAGAGCAGTCTGCTGTTGAGATCTATGGCCTGGGTGGTAATGATACCATTATTTCTTACGGTCAGGTTTACTCTAAATTCTACGGTGGTGTAGGTAACGACCTCATTGAGGGCAATGGTTATTTGGACGGTGGTACCGGTAACGATGAACTGAGGGCTGGCTTTTTTGATGATAATCACCTGGCAGGCGGAGAAGGAGATGATAAATTAATAGCTTATTTCCACGACTTTTATCGGGTATCGGGCACCTTTGAGGGTGGTAGAGGCAATGACGAAATCTCTGGCAGCCTGGGGAATGATACTTACATCTTCAACAAAGGAGATGGTCAGGACACCATCACCGAGTGGGAACCACGCATGTTTAGCCCGCAACATGAAGCCTCGCACGATGTGCTCCAGTTTGGTGACGGGATCCGCAAAGAAGATTTAGTGTTTCGTCAGGTCCACACAGATCTGGTGATTGAAATTGCCGGTGATAGCGACAAGATCACAGTAAAAAACTGGTTCATGGGCACTGAGTACTACAAAGTAAACGAGCTGCAATTTAAAGATGGAACAGTGCTCAGCATTGCTGATATTGAACAAAGCATCACAACGGACTCTGGTGGGAACGATGGTGATAACACAGATGATAACAGCAGTGCCTCTGTGACCAACCCAGGAGGTACACAGGATGTACTAACGGGCAGTGATGGCGATGATGTGCTCAGCGGTGGCGCTGGCTCGGATGATCTGATTGGCGGGGCGGGTAACGACTTGCTATTGGGTGGCAGAGGGGATGACTACTACTTCTACGACAGTGGTCAGGACGTGATCCGTGACAGTGAGGGCGCTGACACTGTGATGTTCAGAAATGGGATTACCTTTTCGGATGTCGCATCAGGCCTTACACGATCCGGTGATGATCTGGTGTTACGAGTACAGGATAGCAATGAGAACACCCTGACGATAGAAGGCTTTTTTGCCAGTGGCCACAACATGATTGAAGCATTCCAGTTTGAAACCGGCGGGATGTTCAATGCGCAACAAATTTATGGCGCCTTTGGCTTGCCATTACCTGACCCTGAAGCGCCAGCCGCAGTAATCAGTTATGGTACCGCAGGCAGCGATACCTTGAATGGTACAGACAATGATGAGGTCATTGAAGGAATGTCGGGTGATGACACTGTGTCTGGTGGGAAAGGCAATGACGTGCTGATTGGTGGCCGTGGTCATGACCGCTACCTGTATAGGGCTGGCGATGGCCAAGACGTCATTGACAACACCCATGGTGGCGATGATGTAATCGAGCTACAAGGGGTTAGTTTTTCAGATGTAGCAAGCGGTCTGCAAAAGTCGGGCGATAACCTGGTGCTGAATATCGGCTCTGGCGGTGACAAGCTAACGGTCAAAAACTGGTTCCTTGGCGGTGACTTTGTAGTAGAGCAAATTCAGGTGTCGGATGGTTCGAATATTTCTGCGGATCAGATCTTCTCTGCATTTGGCATTGCAAACCCCAGTAGGCAGCGCTCAGCTCAGTACGATAACTTGCCTGATGAAGCGCAGTATGAGTCACGCTTCGCAGGAGCGGCTAACAATGACACTTTATTGGGCAGCTCAAGTGCAGATATGATCGATGGTAAGCAAGGTGACGACTGGATCATGTCAGGTGGCGGAAATGACTACCTGATCGGCGGTGCTGGTGACGATACTTATGTGATCGGTACTCAGGCAGGGCATGTGTTGATCAATAACTTTGATGAGTCTACATCCCGCTCAGAGACTTTGAAATTTGAATCTGCCCACTCTACAGACGTTCAGTTTAGACAATCTGATTCAGATCTGGTCATCGAGTTGTCCGCGACAAGCAGTGTGATTGTTCTTAACTATTTTGCCGAAACGTCGCAAGACGCATACCAACTGGAGCGTCTTCAGTTTGCCGATTCTGTGGTACTAACACCTCAGGATGTGGCTGGCAGGTTGCTTAAAGTAAGCGAACAAAGTGCAGTACAGAGTAGTTTTGAGCGTTTAATGCAGGCAGCACATGCTTCGGATATGTCTGATGATGGAGCAGAGCTTGGCAGCTCAGTTTTGTTAGACAAAGTATTGGTTGCAAGTCAGCTTTTATGACCCTGTAACATACTTTGTGTAACCGCCAGTTTTAAATAATACCTTTTAATCGGTCTTCGTACTCGATCATAAATCGATTCAAGGCCGGTTTCCAATTTCTTATCGGCGTCATCCATTTTTTTCGATACTGATCAATGGTTAAGTAACCCCCCCCTTTTTTAGCTGAATAGTCATGTGGAAACAGTTTACGTTTCTTGGTGGCTTTGCGGATAACCGAGTTGACTGATTCAACGGCGTGAGTTGTGTAAATTGCATCAGGGAAACCTTTAAGTCCATCAACACAGGCGATAAGTATATCTTTTGGGCCACGGTTTTGAAGTTCGGTAAGCATGTTCAATCAGAACTTAGCGCCTTCGCTCTCTGATATCAACATACTGAGGGTGAGATCATGAGGTTTCATTAAGCCGCGATTTGTGATCAAATACTCAATAAGTCAGTTGGAGTATTTCCATGTTATCTAAAATTAGAAGAACACTTCTCCGTCATTCCCGGCAATAAAAATTCGCTATCCACTATTAGATGTCATTCTTACCACAATTATTGGTGTCATATGTGGATCCGATGGTTGGGAAGCCATTGATGAAGTAAGCAAAAGCAAACTGGCTTTGCTAAAGAAGTATGGTTATTTTCACTTCGGTATTCCGGTTCTCGACACCAAAGCTCGCGTTATATCGGCCATAGAGCTGGAGCAATTTCAAGATTGTTTTATCCAATGGATTAAGTCAGCCGAAGTGTCGAGCTTAGGTGAAATTATTGCTATTAATGGCAAAACCGTGCGACGCAGTTTTGATAAACGTTCAAAACAGGCTGCGATCCATATGGTAAGTGCTTTTGCAGCGGAAAACCGTGTGGTATTAGGTCAAATAAAGACATCCGATAAATCGAATGAGATAACCGAAGTTCCTGATTTACCCTCAAAGTTAGATATAAAAGGAGCGGTGGTCACCATTGATGCAATGGGCTGCCAAAAAGCAATAGCGGCAAACATCATTAAAAAAGAAGCCGATTACGTATTAGCACTAAAAGGTAATCAAGGGCGTTTACATACAGCAATAAAAGATTTTTTTGATATCGGCAGAGAAGAAAAATTTAAAGGGTCAGCCATCAGTATCACGAAGAAGCGAATAAAGGGTATGGTCGAATAGAACAGCGCAGCTATCGGTTTACCGAAGAACTAAGTAGCCTAGAAGACTTAACATCTGTTTGGCCAGGTTTGAAAAGCATTGGCATAGTTGAGTCGACGCGTCATATTGGCGAGAAAATCACGACTGGGCGCCGTTTTTATTTTTTGTCGTTATAAGGCGCTCCCGACGTCTATCCGCTGCCATTGGAGCATGGAAAACGAATTACATTGGGTTCTTGATGTGAGCTTTAGGGAAGGTAAAAGCCGTATTCGAAGAGGTAACGCCGTAGAATACATGACGACAGTTCGCCATATTACGCTCACTATGTTGCGTAAGGAGCAGGCATGCAAAAGGGCATTAAAGCTAAACGATTTAAAACCGCACTCGATACTGATTATACAGAAAAAGTACTACTGGCGGTTTTTAAAACATTTATACGGTTGCCCTACTGTTGCGGGTATTCTTTAAAAACTTATAATTTAATTAGCTGCGTGGTCCAGCTAGTTTAATGGCGTCAGACACGTCATATTTTGTAAAGTTCTCTTGGAAGTCTGCTGCAAGCTTCGCGGCATATTCAGCATACTTTGCTTTGTCTTCCCAGGTATTGATTGGGTTAAGCAAGTTGGAATCTACACCCGGAACCGCCACAGGCACGTCTAGGTTAAGTGATTCGATATGCGTAGTTTCAACGCCGGCCAAAGTACCAGATACAATTGCATCAATGACAGCGCGCGTTGTTGGAATATCAAAGCGTTTGCCTATGCCGTACGGGCCACCAGTCCAACCAGTATTAACTAAGTATACCTTTGCGTCGAACTCACGTACACGCTTCATAAGTAGTTCTGCATATACGCCAGCAGGACGTGGGAAGAAAGGTGCGCCGAAACAAGTCGAGAAAGTCGATTCAATATCAGACGTTGAACCAATCTCAGTTGACCCCACCTTTGCGGTATAACCACTTAAGAAGTGGTATGCAGCTGCTTCTTCAGATAAAACAGAAACTGGTGGTAAAACACCACTCACGTCACAGGTTAAGAATACCACAGCTTTTGGCTCACCAGCACGGTTTTCAACTTTACGCTTTTCAACATGCTCAAGCGGGTAAGCTGCACGGGTGTTTTGCGTTAAGCTGGTATCATTGAAATCAGGTGTACGATTCTCATCTAACACAACGTTTTCTAAGATGGTGCCAAATTTAATTGCGTTCCAAATTACCGGCTCATTCTTCTGAGATAAGTCGATACATTTTGCGTAACAACCACCTTCGATATTAAATACGCTGCCTGGTGCCCAGCCATGCTCATCATCACCGATTAAGAAGCGAGTTGGATCCGCTGATAATGTTGTTTTACCCGTACCAGATAAACCGAAGAACAATGCAGTATCACCTGCTTCACCCACGTTGGCACTACAGTGCATTGGTAGAACGCCTTTTGCAGGAAGCAAGAAGTTCTGTACAGAGAACATCGACTTCTTCATTTCACCTGCGTAGTGCATGCCAGCAAGTAACACTTTGCGTTCTGCGAAGTTAATGATCACAGTGCCATCGCTATTTGTGCCGTCGCGCTCAGGATCACAAACAAATGAGGGCACATTCATAACTTGCCATTGTGGTAAGTCAGCGCTGTTATATTTTTTAGGTTCAATAAACATGTTTTTTGCGAAAATGTGGTGCCACGCAGTTTCAGTGGTAACCACAACTGGTAAATAGTGCTCAGGATCAGCACCCACTTCAAGGTGAGAGACGAAGTGGTCACCGCTTTGCACATGTGCTTCAACACGTGTCCAAAGAGCATCAAATTTATCAGCATCGAATGGGCGGTTTACCTTACCCCATTGGATATCATTTTCAGTGCTTTGCTCTTTAACGATAAAACGGTCATTTGGAGAGCGTCCTGTGCGACGGCCTGTTTTTGCAACGAATGCTCCGTTTGCTGCCAAAGTTCCTTCGCCGCGAGAGATGGCGAGTTCGACAAGTTCAGCTGCAGTTAAATCGACAAAACGAGTAGCGCTTGAAGTCATGTTATTACCTAAAATGTGAGAATTGAACGGGATAGCTCTGAGTTCTTACTAACCTTAAGCTGAAATTATAGTAACAGATGATATTCAGATATTCGAGCCTTTGTAGGCCCTGAAATCACATTAATTTGGCAAAAAACTTGAATAATTTCAATGATACCGGTGTCATTGAAATTCATAATTAAATGACACCGGTATCATTTTTTAAACATAAAAAAGCCGTCATTTTGACGGCTTGGTATTCAATTTAGGTGCAACCACATATTTAGTTAAAAATATTGCGAATATCTTGTTCATTGAAGCGGTAATCTGTCAGACAGTAGTGGCAACTAATGATCACTTCGCCTTGCGCTTGTACATCTTCTAATAATGCCTCTTGACCAACATTGACTAATGCGGCGATGGTTTTGTCACGGCTACAGCCACAAACAAAGTTGATTTCTTGAGGCTCAAACAATTGTGGATTATCTTCATGATATAGACGAGTCAACACCGTCTGTGCGTCTAGTTCTAATAGCTCTTCATCTTTTACCGTATGGCTTAACGCTTCTAAGTGGGTAAAATCCTGCTGAGACTTTTCTTTGTTAACAGGTAGAACCTGCAAAAATAGACCTGCGGCTTTCACATTATCGGTATCAGTTTGGGTCGCAAACCATAGTCGAGTGGTGAGCTGTTCTGATTGTGTAAAATAGTCTTCAATACATTCTGCTAATGTGTCTTTAGTCAGCGGAACTATGCCTTGGTAACGTTCGCCTTTAACCGGTGTAATTGTGATGACCATATGGCCATGACCAATTAAATCGGAGATGCGGCTGCCCGTTACTTCACTTTGCATGCGTGCAATGCCACGCATATTTTGTTGGTGGTCACCATTAATGACAGCATATTTTACCGGGCCATCGCCTTGCAGTTGCACAGCAATGTCTCCTTCAAACTTTAGCGTTGCAGTCAGTAAACTGGTGGCAACTAACAACTCCCCCAATAATTGCTTCACGGGCTCGGGGTAGTCATGACCTGCGACAATGTCGTTAAAGGTCTGTGAAATTTGGACAAGTTCGCCGCGAACATCAAGTTCGTCAAAAATATAGCGATGTAGTAAATCGGGTTGCATTGATTAAATCCTAGCTTGATTTCAGTTTTAACAGTTCGCGTCTTTGCTTTTTATCCGGTTTGTTAACAGGATGTGGTGCAAAAAAACTATTATTTTTTCTTGCGATGGCATTTTCTTCGCGTTTGCGGATACTCGATTCCGACTCTAGGTACGCCGTATGGGCTATTGGCGCGGCTTGGCGCTTGTCAAAAAGCACTAAAATAGTCACTTCTTTTTCATCGAAGCCCTGTGCAAGCTTTACCGTAGCGCCTACCTCAGTGATTTTACTGGGTTTACAGCGCTGGCCGTTATAGTGTACTTTACCCCCCTGTATCATTTCACGTGCGAGCGCTCTTGTTTTATAAAACCGAGTGGCCCAAAGCCATTTGTCGAGTCTGACTCCCACATTTTTTTCGTCTGATACAGGTGAATTTTTAGTCACAATTTATTAACCATGTAGAGTGTGAATTTATAGTCGAAATCTAACATATTTTGACATTGAACAAAAGTTTGCAAGGAAGACCTTACTATAGGTTTGAACTGCATTATTGAGTGTGTATTCTGAGTAACTTAAAGTGTCATATTTGGGCGCTTGTTGAATTTTTGCTTAAAGGGTACACTGGGCTGCTACCGTAGAATAAGAAAAAGTCGCATATGGAATTACAACTACAACAGTTACAGAAAGCTTTATTGGCATTACCTCACGCTAAGTTGAGCCGAGCAGTCGTGCTGCTAGTTGTTATGTATATTGCTTATCTATTATCACAAATGTTCTGGTTGTTATGGCCTCAGCCAGTTAATCAGCCACTTCCGAGTCAATCGTCTGTTTATGCAGCAGGCAGTAAGACGATAAATACTCAAACAATTATAGGTCAGCATTTGTTTGGCCGAGCTGATGCCAAAGCACAAGTAAAGCCAGAGCCAATAATCTCTGACGCACCTGAGACAACGTTAAATGTGAGATTGACCGGTATTGTTGCGGTGAGTTTAGATGATGGCGCAGGCTTAGCGATTATTGAATCCCAAGGTCGACAATCAACTTATGAAGTGAAAGAAGCGATTCAAGGCACACGTGCCAAATTATCTCGAGTATTACCCGATCGCGTTATTTTAGATGTCAGTGGCCGATTTGAAACATTGATGTTAGACGGCATAGAGTATTCGAAAAATGTGGCAATGCCAGTCGCATCAAAAGCAAATAAGGCTCCCTCTAGCAATAGAAAAATAAGTGAACGTGCTACGTCACAGTTAGCAGATCGTCGTGATGAATTATTGAAAGAACCTGGAAAATTATTTGATTATATAAGAATTTCTCGGGCGATGAAGGATGGCAAGCTCATAGGATATCGATTAAGCCCAGGCAAAGACCCTGAACTTTTTCGTGAAATGGGGCTCAAAAATAATGACTTAGCGGTTTCAATAAACGGCTATCAACTCACGGATATGAAACAGGCTATGTCTGCTATGAATGAGCTACGGAATAGCTCAGATGCAAGCATAACAGTTGAACGAGATGGGCAAACTATGTCGGTGCAATTTAGCCTGTAAAGATACTAATTTTGGAGTTTAAAAGAATGGGTAATAAGCTACACCTCACAACAATCAAAAAAGGGTTAGCTAAGTATGCAGCTCTCATGTTTGCCGCTGGTATATCTTTGTCAGTTTCTGCTGTTGAATATGCAGCAAACTTTAAGGGCACTGACATCAATGAATTCATTTACATTATCAGCAAAAACTTAAACAAAACCATCATTATCGACCCGAATGTGCGTGGCAACATCAATGTCCGCAGCTATGAGTTGATGGATGAAACCATTTATTATCAATTTTTCCTAAATGTATTAGAAGTATATGGCTACTCTGTTATGGAGATGGACAGCGGTGTACTTAAAGTTGTACGTAGTTCTGATGGTAAAAAGGGCAATGTACCGCTTGTTAAAGGGCAGGAGTTTGGTAATGGCGATGTCATGGTAACGCGTGTTATTCGTGTTAAAAATGTCAGCGTCCAAGAGTTAGGCCCGTTGATCAGACAGTTTAGTGACCAAAAAGATGGGGGTCATGTTACAAACTTTAGTTCTGCGAATGTCATGATGTTAACGGGCCATGCGGCATCAGTGAATAGGCTAGTCGACATTATTCGGTCTGTTGACCAAGCGGGTGATAAGCGAGTTGAAATTATCAACCTTAAGCATGCTACAGCAGATGATGTCGTCAAAGTCGTTGAAAGTATTTATAAAGGTACAGGCAAAAACAGTGTGCCTGAGTTTTTGATCCCTAAAGTGGTCGCAGATAGCAGAACCAATAGTGTGATTGTCAGTGGTGAATCTCAAGCGCGTAGTCGTGCAACCGATTTGATCAAGCGTTTAGATGGGGAACTTGAGAGCCAAGGTAATACTAAGGTATTTTATCTCAATTATGCGACCGCTGAAGATTTAGTAAAAGTATTGCAAGGGGTGAGTAAAACCCTTCAAGAAGAGAATAAGGCCGGTAATAATAAATCGTCTCGTTCTCGTAACAACAGAAATGACACCAGTATTGAAGCTCACGCTGATTCAAATTCACTGGTTATCACGGCACAGCCCGACACCATGCGTTCTTTAACATCCGTTATAGAAAAGCTTGATATTCGCCGTGCGCAAGTGTTAGTTGAAGCCATCGTCGTAGAAGTACAAGAAGGTGACGGTGTTAACTTTGGCTTACAGTGGATCTCAGAAAAAGGTGGCATGCTGCAATTTAACAACGGCAGCGTGCCTGTTGGTTCGCTTGCGGTGGCAGCAGAGCTAGCGCGTGATAAAGAGGTTAAAGGCACCATAGTTGGTACTGATGATAATGCCGTTTCTAATACCATACGAACTGAAGAAGGTGATTTAGGGCCGCTAGGTCAGTTGCTTGGCGGTGTTAACGGACTAGCTATGGGCATTGTAAAAAATGACTGGGGCGCGATTGTACAAGCTATCTCAACGGATAAAAAATCTAATATTCTAGCCACTCCGTCTATTACCACTATGGACAACGAAGAAGCATCGATGATTGTGGGCCAAGAAGTTCCGATTATTACAGGTTCAACATCCGGCGACAATAATTCAAATCCATTCCAAACCGTAGATCGTCAAGAAGTCGGTATAAAACTTAAAGTAACCCCGCAGATTAATGATGGCAGTGCGGTTCAGTTGACCATCGAACAAGAAGTATCGAGTGTCAGCGGGGCAACCGCGGTTGATATTGCCGTCAATAAGCGTGCGATTAATACCACGGTGATTGCCGATGATGGTGGCATGGTTATTTTAGGTGGCTTGATTGATGAAGATGTTCAAGAAAGTGTTTCTAAAGTACCGTTGTTAGGAGATATTCCGTTTATAGGTCACTTGTTTAAGTCAACTAATACGAAAAAGAGTAAACGTAACTTATTAGTCTTTATTCGCCCAACGATTGTACGTGATAGTCGTAGCATGAATGAATTAAGCCATTCTAAATATAACTTTATTCGCAGCGAACAAGTTAGGCGTAATGAAGCGGGCATTCAATTAATGCCTTTATCAGATACACCGGTATTACCAGAGTGGGATGACGCATTAGTACTACCACCGACTTACGAAGAGTTCTTAAGTGGCAAGAACAAGCAAGAGCAAGAAGATAATGACTGATAGCCAACTTGATACGCTGGCTGAGATAAGTGCAGAGGTGCCAGTGCAAGATGATAGCGAACAAGGTGGGCGTTTTTTACGTTTACCGTTTGCATATGCACGCAGAGAAGGGGTTTTACTCAGTGAGACTCCTGATGAACTGAATGTGTTTTATCGGGGTGAACTTTCAGTCAATACGTTATTGGAAGTGCGTCGTGTTGCCGGTGGTGGTTTTAAGTTAATACAACTCGAAGACGACAAATTTGAGCTGTTGCTTGAAGAGTCCTATCAGCGTGATAGCTCTGAAACACAGCAGATGATGGAAGACATTGGTAACGAGGTTGATTTATTTTCTTTAGCGGAAGAGCTCCCTCAAACAGAAGACTTATTAGCGGCAGATGATGATGCACCAATCATTAAACTGATCAACGCTATGCTTAGCGAAGCGATAAAAGAAGGTGCGTCTGATATTCACATTGAAACCTTTGAGCAAGCATTAGTTATCCGCTTTAGGGTTGATGGTGTGCTTAAAGAGGTCTTAAAGCCAAATCGTAAATTGGCCTCTTTATTAGTATCGCGTATTAAAGTTATGGCGAAGCTAGATATTGCTGAAAAGCGTATTCCTCAAGATGGCCGGATCAGTTTGCGTATAGCCGGTCGAGCTGTTGATGTGCGTGTATCAACCATGCCTTCAAGCTTTGGTGAGCGGGTGGTTTTGCGTCTATTAGATAAAAATAATGCACGTTTAAACCTCGAAGATTTAGGGATGACTGAGCGTAACCGTGAATTGTTCGCCGGTATTATTGCTAAACCTCACGGTATTATTTTGGTTACAGGCCCGACGGGGTCAGGTAAAAGTACCACGTTATATGCAGGTATGAGTCAAATTAACTCCAAAGATCGAAATATTCTCACAGTCGAAGATCCGATTGAATATGAGATCCCCGGAATTGGTCAAACCCAAGTTAATGCAAAAGTTGATATGACATTTGCGCGGGGTTTAAGAGCCATACTGCGTCAAGATCCGGATGTGGTCATGGTCGGTGAGATTCGAGATTTAGAAACCGGCCAGATTGCCGTTCAGGCATCTTTGACTGGTCACTTAGTGATGTCAACATTACACACCAATACCGCTTCCGGTGCGATTACCCGAATGGAAGATATGGGGGTTGAGCCCTTCCTACTTTCTTCATCTTTACTGGGCGTGTTATCACAACGCTTAGTGAGAACTTTGTGCCCTAACTGTAAAGAAGGACACTATGCGGATGATGGGGAATGTGAATTACTGGGCATTCCAAAGGGGGAGAACACCACCATTTATCGTGCGGTTGGATGTGAAGAGTGTAATTACAACGGCTACAAAGGTCGAACGGGTATCCATGAGCTATTGATCGTCGATGAGCATATCCGAGAGCTGATCCATAACGGCAAGGGTGAACAAGCGGTAGAGAAATATATCCGCACACATAGCCCAAGTATTCGCCAAGATGGTTGTTCGCGCGTATTAGCGGGTAAGACAACGCTAGAAGAAGTATTGCGAGTGACTCGCGAGGAAGGTTAAGCATGGCAGCATTTGAATACCGCGCTTTGGATGGCAAAGGCAAAGAAAAAAAAGGCATACTAGAAGCGGATACGGCAAAACAAGTACGGCAGATGCTACGTGAAAAGGCGATGATGCCTTTAGAGGTAGCGCCTGCTGCAGAAAAAGACAAACAACAGTCGTCAGATGGCTTTCAGTTGTTTAAAGGGTATAAGCCGTCGGTTGCTGATTTGGCCTTGGTTACACGGCAATTAGCCACGTTGATCCAGTCATCTTTACCGGTTGAAGCTGCGGTAATGGCGGTGGCTGAGCAGTGTGAAAAGCCACGTCTGAAACGCATGCTTATGTCAGTTCGCTCCAAAGTGGTTGAGGGATACACCCTTGCTGATGGTATGTCTGAGTTTCCCCATGTATTTGATAACTTGTATCGCGCGATGGTTGCTGCGGGTGAAAAGTCGGGTCACTTAGATCAAGTACTAAACCGTCTGGCTGATTATACCGAGCAGCGACAACATATGCGCAGTCAAATTACCCAAGCGATGGTGTACCCAACTATTTTGGTTATTTTTGCAATCGCCATCGTGTCTGTTTTGTTGGGCACCGTGGTGCCACAAATTTTAAAAACATTTGAAAAGTCAAAGCAAGTACTCCCTTGGACGACCGAGTGGGTTATGGCTGCAAGTAACTTTGTCCAGTCTTATTGGATGATAAGTCTTGTGGTGATAGTGGGCGGGACATTTGGTATAAAGCAAGCGCTAAAACGCCCTAAAGTTCGGTTTTGGTATGATAGCCAGATAATGATTTTACCAGGTATAGGCAAGATCAGCCGAAGCATTAACACCGCGCGTTTTGCGCGAACACTCAGTATTTTATCATCAAGCTCGGTGCCCTTATTAGAGGGTATGAAGATTGCGGGTAAGGTCCTTGAGAATAAAAAAATAAAGTTTGCAGTTGCTGAAGCGGCCACACGAGTGAGCGAAGGTGCAAGCCTACGCGCAGCTTTGCAGCAAACTAAGTTGTTTCCACCGATGATGCTACATATGATTGCCAGTGGTGAAAAGTCTGGTGAGTTAGAACAGATGCTAGAGCGTGCTGCAAATAACCAAGACAGAGAATTTGAAAGTATGGTCAGTGTCTCTTTAGCGTTGCTAGAGCCTGCTATGATAGCCAGCATGGCGATAATTGTATTGTTTATCGTGATGGCTATTTTACAACCTATTATGGCAATGAACCAAGCGATTGGTTTGTAGTCAAAAATAGTGGTTATGTCGTGTAGTACATAAGAGAACTAATAATTAATTGAGGTATATATTGTGAAAAAACAAGGTGGTTTCTCACTGTTAGAAGTGATGGTAGTACTGGTGATCATTGGGATGATCATGTCGATTGTTGCACCTAATATTATGGGCCAGCAAGAAGAAGCGCAAATAGATAAAGCACACTTAGATATTCAACAACTTGAAGATGCCATGAGCATGTATAAGTTGAAAAATAAAAAATACCCAACAACAGAACAAGGGCTAGAAGCGCTGGTAACTGAAACAACCATAGATCCAGTGCCAAAGCGTTTCCCAGATGGCGGATATATTTCTGAATTACCAGAAGATCCATGGGGCAATCCTTATCAATTATTGAGTCCAGGCGAGATGGGTAAAATTGATATATTTTCAATGGGCCCTGATGGTGAAGTGGGTACTGAAGATGACATCGGTAACTGGGATCCTGAAGAGCAGTCTTAAGTGCTTGTCATACTATGATGAATAAAAGCCACCTCACACCAATGAAACGTCAGCCAGGATTCAGCTTAATTGAAATCCTTGTTGTGTTGACGATCATTGCATTTGCCACCAAGTTAGTCACCTATAACTTGGATGGCAATATGGAAGAAGCGCTTGAGAAAAAGGCGCTTCGAACGCATGGTGTGATCAACTTGGCATCTGAGTTTGCAGTTTTAAACCAGGTTGAATTGGGGTTTCATTTAGACAAAAAAACCCTCGAGTTTTTGGTTTTTGATGGGGATAAATGGGTCACCTTTGAGGGCGAAGACTTATATAAACCCATTAAATTCGAAGATGATTACAAAGTAAACTTAACTATTGAAGGGCTCGATTGGGCTCAAGATAATATGTTAGAGCAATCAAACTGGCGAGAGTTAATGGGTACCGGTGATGAGGCGAGTTTACTGGAACTTAAAAAGCTAAAAGTGCCACAAGTGTTGCTGTTATCTTCAGGTGAAGTCAGTGCGTTTCAGTTGAGCCTCACGTTAGATGAAGACCCAGAAAGTGATTATTTCATTGAGGGTGAATTCATTGCACCTGTTAATTTACGCCGAGAACCAGAATGAAGAAAAAATCAGCAGGGTTTACGCTGTTAGAAGTCATGGTTGCTCTGAGCATTTGTGCGATGGCTGGTATTGCAGCAATGCAAGTCACAGGTGAACATATCACCCATGTTGGTTCTTTAGAAGAGCAAACCTATGCGTCTTGGGTCGCTGAAAATCAAATGGTGATGATGCGCTCAAGTGGTAATAATTGGGCGGGTAAAAATGGTAAAAAAGGCGAAGAAGAACTTGCTGGGCAAAAATGGTACTGGCAGCAGTCAGTGACCAAGACCGAAGATGCCAGCTTTGTTAAAGTGACGGTGACGGTTTATCAAGACGAAGATTTAAAAAATTCCATTTATGATTTAACGACTTTTATGTTGAAAGGTAAATAATAATGCGCCAACGCGGTTTTACCTTATTAGAAGTGATGGTAGCGCTGGGGATTTTAGCCTTTGTGATTTTGGCCACTCATCAGATTTTGAATTCAACGCTCAGAGCTAAAGAAGCTTCAGAAGAAGTCATCGGTGAACTTGAGTCGTTGCAAACCGCGTTTCGTTTGATGGACCAAGACTTTAATCAAATGACAAAGCGCGAAGTACGCAATGAGGCCGGTGATAATAACGAGAGTTATATTATTCACGGACGCTACGCAATGAATAGTCAATACGATGGCATCGCGTTTGTCCGTGATGGCTGGACAAATCCAATTAATTTGCTTCCTCGTTCAGAACTACAAGCGGTGGGTTATCGTGTTGTTGATGATAATTTAGAGCGGATTTATCGAATTTATGTGGATGAGCTAGATGGCTCAGATCCAAGAGTGCAGGTATTACTAAAAAATATTGAAGATCTCAAATTTGAGTTCTTAGATGACAAGCAAAAATGGCAAGAAGATTGGAAGAAAAAAGCATTGCCTTTGGCCGTGGCGGTTACTATTCAATTTAAAGATGCAGAACCAATTCGTCGATTATTTTTAACGCCCGGTGATGGTAAAGAGCAGCAAGCGAGCACAGGGTCAAGCAATGGGCGCAATGGGCGCAATGACCCAAACAATGGACGTAACTTTGGAAATGAGCCGCGAAATCCGGGAGACCGTTCATGACAAAGCAACGCGGTGCAGCACTCATCATTGTATTGTTTATTGTGGCATTGGCTGCCACGATCGCCTCTGAAATGGCGGCTAATTTAATGGTGCAAGTGCAACGCGCACAAAATATTCAGTCACACCAGCAAGCCAAGTGGTACAGCTATGGTGCCGAAGAATTGATAAAAAAGGTGTTGATTGAAACTAAAAAAGAAGACCCTGATAAAGTACATTTAGACCAAGCATGGGCACGTGAAGAAGTCCCTTACCCTGTGGATGATGGTACTTTAAGTGGTGAAGTAACCGATTTACAAGCCTGTTTAAACTTAAATGCGCTGGCTGCGCCTAAAGATAACAGTCAGTCCGGGAACACCATAAAAACAAATCCTGCACATGTTGCACTGTTAGAGCTGCTAAAAAATATTGAAGATTTACCACTAGAAGAAAGTGAAGATGCATTAGCTGATAGCTTGTATGACTGGTTAGATAAAGACAGTATGACTTTTGGCTCTGGGGCAGAAGAGGATGAATATATGTCTCGGCAAACGCCTTATTTAACTGCTAACAACTTATTAGCGTCGGTATCAGAGCTAAGGGTCATTAAAGGGTTTAATCCGCTCGTAATGAAAAAGCTATTACCTTATGTGTGCGTTATCCCGGGTAATACAGAGTTAAATATTAATGTTAATACCGTAAAATCGGAGCAAGCTTTATTACTAAGCGCATTAATAGATGGTTTATCTGAATCTGGCGCTGAGGCAGTTATTTCAGCACGCCCAGAAAAAGGATTTGATACAGTAGATGAATTCTATGCGGAAGTGGCGAATCAAGGTTCAGGCAAAGGCTCTAAACCAAGCAAACTATTTACCGTAGATAGTAATTATTTTAAGTTACGCGCGAAAGCTGAGTTTGATGAACGGCTTTTTACTATGACCTCAATTATACAAATAAATCAAGGTCAAGCGACTATCTTAGCGCGCAAATTTGGAGGCGTACAGTGACAGAAAAATTGGTGATCCGAGTTGGTCAGTCTCAGCAAAACTCGGTACATTGGTTAATATTTTCAGCTCACGATGAGCAGATAATTGCCAGTGGTGAATTAGCAAATAGTGATGAGCTACCTCAGTTGACAGAGAAAGCGGCCACACGCGAAACGGTACTGTTATTGCCCAGCTCTCAGGTGCAATTAAAAACAGTCGCTTTACCAACGAAATGGAGTCGAAAATTAGAACAAGCTTTACCTTTTATGTTAGAAGAGCAATTAGCATGTGATGTTGACGACGTGTTTATTGCCATCGGTAAGCCTGTTCAAGAAGACGAGCAACACAGCATACAGATTGCTTTGTGTGATCAAGCTTGGTTACAGTCGTGGATCACGTTATTTACTGACTCTGATATTGAGCTGCATCGTATTACGCCAGATGCCTTATTGCTCCCTGAACCAGAGCATAAAACACTAGCCATGGTGGAATTAGCCGAGCAGTGGGTTTGTCGGTTTGGTCAATGGCACATCAGTGCAATAGAAAGGAATTGGGGCGCTGACTATTTACATGCATTAGCCCCTGATAATATTGAGCACTATAGCCCTGCGGAGTCAGTGCCTGAAGTTGCTCCTAAAGTTGCCAAGCAAAGTGAATACGACTTGCCATTGGCTATTTTTGCTAAGCAATTAAAGAATCAAAGCTTTAATTTGCAGCAGGGTATTTTTGCTGCGGCGAAAAAGCAGCCTCAGTGGTGGCGTGATTGGCGTAGCGCAGTGATGGCAGCAGGAGTGGCTGTGCTGTCATTTATTGCAGTTAAGAGTACGCAGTTGGTGATTTATCAGTCGCAGGCGGATGACTACCGAGCTCAGGCTGTTGATGTGTATAAAAAAGCTTTCCCAGGAAAAGTGGTTCGCCCTCATTTATTACGTCAGCAAATAAAAAATGAATTAGCAGGTTTGAGCGGCGCAGAGCAAGGCGGCTTTTTAGAGTTAACCAATCATTTTGTTGCTGTTTATGGGGAAGTGAAGGGCTTTACCCCTGAGACGTTACGTTATGACCGTCGTCGTAATGAACTGCGTATTCGGGCCCAAGCCAGCGGTTTTCAAACATTTGGCCAAGTTAAAGCAATCCTAGAGCAGCGTGGTTTAGATGTTCAGCAGGGTTCATTAAATAATGATGGTGATGTGGTTATCGGTGAGATCCGTTTGCGAGGTGAGTCATGAAGCAGCAATTGATAAAGCAGTGGCAGTCACTTAAAGAACAAGAGCAGCGTTTATTAATGCTGGCTGGCGGTATCTTTATTATTTTTATTTTAGTAATGGGTATATTTCGACCGTTAAGCGACGGTGTCGATAAGGCATATAAAGACAAACAGCGTCAACAAGAGCTTGTTGCATGGGTTACCAGCAGTGTTGGTACGCTAAAAGCAACGTCGTCCATTAAAAATACCAGCCGTGTCAATCTATCTCAATTGGTGAATCGCACCCGTGGTAAGTACAATATTAACATTAGTAAAATGCAACCAAGTGATGGTTCGTTGAGAGTAAATATTGACTCTGTTGAGTTTAACCAATTGATAGCTTGGGTTGATGAATTAACGAATAAGCATGGCTTGAAAGTTGAAAACCTGGATATTGCTCAGGGAGATTTGCCTGGGTATGTACGTGTCAGTCGCTTAGTATTAGAGAAGTAAAATATGAAGAGAATAATTAGCTTAGCGTTGACCCTCATTGTGGCATTTTTAGCTTTTACGCTATATTCCATGCCTGCTGCTGTGTTTATACAACTGGTAGATAAGCAGCTTCCCCCTTCATTAAAATTGGGGGTGGTCACGGGCACTGTGTGGCAAGGGAAAGTCAGTGAAGTACGTGTAAATAATATCCAACTGAATAATGTGCGCTGGGATCTGCAAGCCAGTGCGCTGATCCTTGGTGACGTAAAAGGTAATCTCAACTTTGGTAATGCCAGAGACAAAAGTGAGATTTCAGGAAAAGGCCTATTTGTTGTCGGCCTGATGGATGAATCTGTCACTTTAACTGATACCACAGTAAGGTTTAGTGTTGAGCAAGCGATGTCACAGGTTACACTGCCGTTGCCCGTTCAGGCTAAAGGACGCGTGTTATTAGACATTGATACATTTAGCACGGGGATGCCGTATTGTCAGGCACTAACGGGTGAAATACGTAGCCCAGGTATCAGTGTACAAGGGTTAAGTGGATGGTTTGAGATTGGGGCATTAGGAGGGTCGCTTAGTTGTAAGTCGGGCGATATTGCAGTACTAGTTGACCCTGATAATAGTTTGGGGCTTCAGGCTGATGCAGTGCTCGCAGAGCACTTTCAATTTAGAGTTGCGGGTAATATCAAGCCACAGGCCTCATTACCAAAAGAAGTGCATGATGCTGTGAAGTTTTTAGGTCGTCCAGATGCCGACGGTCGTTACCCGGTGAATCTATAACGATGACTGAACTTGATTTTAAATATACCGAGGCACACCAACAATTATTAACCCAATATTTGTCAATGAGAGAGGGTGCTTTTAATTTAGCGCAAGTGTCTGGTTATTTATTCGCTCAAATTTGCTCTCCAGACGCGGTGGAAGTAGAGCAGTGGATAGCTATTATCACAGCCGATGATGATGCGTTAGCTGAGGATGTCATGTTTGCGTTTATGGCATTTCATCATGATATTAGTGAACGTGTTTACACTGAGCAATACCGCTTAGAGTGGGATAAAACAAGTAGCTATACATTGCGTCAACATTGGAGCCAAGGGTTTTTAGTTGGTGCTGAACCCTATTATGAAAAATTACTAAATGCACAGGCCTTATCCGATGAATTGAAGCAAGCGCTACAAATGGCAACAGAGCAGTTAAGCTTTTTCTCCTTGGCGGAGTCTCAGGTAAGGGAATATTGCCAAAAAACAGGAGCGGTGCCGATAGAGTTTATTGCCCAGCAAGCTGAACTCGCAAGTGAGTTTGCCAATGGCTATGCTCAATTAATTGAAGCCGCTGCATTAAGCAGTGGCTTATATGATGCGCAAAGCGACTTCTAGCCTATTTCTAATTCAATATGTGTGCAGCCTTTAGCGCAGCACACAACACCTTGTTTGATACCCTGTGTGGCCAAATCTAGAGATAAGGGTTTACTACATGTTTCGCATAAAATTGTCTTCCCCTGACCTAACTTTTTTAACAGTGCTTTTTGCTGGTTAAACGAAGCTGCTCGGGCTTTGTTAAGCTGACTAAAATCCATTACATCCCCTTCGCTTGATGAAGTGCTTCAGTGGCTATGTCACACACTTGCATTAACGTCGGGCCATACAGGTACAGGTTCATATCACTTTCTTTACAGTAGCGTAAATGAAATGCTCTGAGTTTATCATCGGTTGCCAATGCATCATCAACATAGCTTTGCTCTTCTGCATTGAGTGATATAGTTCGACTAATTACATCTCTGGCTTGTTTTGCTGCTGGGCTACGTTGCACTTTGCTTGATTCACTGAGTATATCAACCCCTTGATTTAGCAATGCCTCTCTGGGCTCTTTGATCATCGGGTGATCAATGGTAAATAAGCCCAGTATCACAATGACTAATATTAAAAATTTCTTCATAACGATGGCAACTTTGATCTCGGTAACATTACAACGGGTACCAGTGTAATAAAATGCTGCTTTTAAAAGCAAGTGAAGTAGACATTTCCTTTATTAAAATAATGCCTTTAGGTTTATGGATAGGTGGCTAAAGCGCTATATTTGGTCAGCTTTACTGATTAGTTTAGTGATTCTTATGTGAATTTATATCCATAACTTACTAAGCTTGCTTATAATATCCATATTATTAATAGGGTCACTGTAGCAAGTAGCCTGTCGATCGTAGCGGCTTAAGGAGCTGAGATGGACAATGAAATCAAAGTAAAGAATATTCCTAGTGAGGTTAAGATACAAAAACCGGATAACCTCCAACCTGACAGGTTTAATCCTCGTAATCGTATTTATGTTCGTGCTGTTAAAGGTTTGCACCAATTACTACGACAGAGGATAGGGTTTATTGGTATGTTGGCATTCATGCTGTTGCCATGGGTCAATTTTCATGGGCAGCAAGCTGTCTTGTTTGATTTATTTGAGCAGCAGTTCAACATATTTGGCCTTACTTTATTACCACAAGACTTAACTATTCTTGCTTTTATTTTAATGATTGCAGCATTTGCACTGTTTTTTGTGACCACGTTTTATGGTCGAGTATGGTGTGGCTATACCTGTCCACAAACAGTTTGGACGTTTATTTTTATATGGTTTGAAGAGAAGTGCGAAGGCAAGGCAAATCAACGTAAAAAGCTTGATCAACGCGAGATGAATTTTGACAAACTGTGGCGAAAAACGGCCAAACACAGTTGCTGGGTGCTCTTTTCATTGTACACGGCGATCACATTTGCAGGCTATTTTACCCCTATTCGTACACTACTGCCTGAGCTGTTAACACTCTCGGCTAGTAGTTATGCCCTATGGAGCATTGCTGTCTTTACTGTCTGTACTTATGGTAATGCCGGCTGGATGCGAGAGATCATGTGTTTACACATATGCCCGTATTCACGTTTTCAATCTGCAATGTTTGATAAAGATACCTTTACTGTCAGTTATGATGAGAAACGCGGAGAGTCTCGAGGCCCTCGTTCTCGCAAACAAGATCCTAAAGAATTGGAGTTAGGAGATTGTATTGACTGTAATCTATGCGTTCAAGTATGCCCAACAGGTATCGATATTCGCAATGGCTTACAATATGAATGTATCAATTGCGGCGCATGTATTGATGCTTGTGATGGCGTGATGGAAAAGATGAATTATGCACCGGGTCTTATCTCATATACTACGGAACGTAATCTCGAAACATCATCTGAAAAAACCAAAGCTGTACGTGGCAAGCTGGTAGGCTATTTACTCATTTTGGTGGTGTTATGTGGCGCGTTAGTCGCAAACATTACGATGCGTAAACCTATGGAGCTGGATATTATTAGAGATAGAAACCAGCTATATCGCGTTAATTACGACGGGCTGGTAGAAAATACCTATACCCTTAAAGTTATTAATAAAGCACAGGTAGCACAAACATATTCGGTGTCGTTAAAAGGGCTCAGTAATTATGAGGTCATTGGTAAATTGGAGTTACATGTTGAAGCCGGTCGTTCTATGAATTTACCTTTGTCGGTGATCATCGATCCTTATGATTTGAAAAAGCCGGTGACAGAGTTTGAATTTGTTATTGCGCCAGTAGATAACCCTCAGCAGCAGTTATCACAGCAGACAAACTTCTTTAAGGGGCGGTAATTCAGTACACTATAGTGATAAGATAAAAGCGGGGCTTACCCCGCTTTTTTAATATTTGAGAGAAGTATGAGTGAATTTAGCTTTGCCAACTTAACACCAGACTTAATTTTAGACGCCATTGAGAGCATTGGTATTTATCCAGAGTCCGGGCTGTTAGCGCTTAATAGTTATGAAAATCGCGTTTATCAATTTAAAGCCGATGACAATTGTCGTTATGTGGTGAAGTTTTATCGCCCGCAGCGCTGGAGCGATGAACAGATACATGAAGAGCATCAATTTTCTCTGAGTCTGATTGAGGCTGAGGTGCCTGTGGTTGCGCCCGTTCAGCGTGATGGCGCAACTTTGTTTGAGTATCAGGATTATCGTTTTACCTTGTTCCCAAGTGTGGGGGGGCGACAGTTTGAAATGGATAATTTAGACCAACTCGAAATGCTCGGCCGTTATATTGGCCGTTTACACAGTGTGGCAGGTAATAAGACATTTACACATCGGCCTACCATTAATACACAGGATTATTTACATCGTGCGCGAGAGGCTATTTTGTCTAGTCAGTTACTCTCGAAGTATATGGAAACACCATTTTTGACCATCTTAGATCAACTGATAGAAAAAACGGAACACGCGTATTACGATACTGCACAAATACGTTTGCATGGAGACTGTCATGCTGGCAATATCTTGTGGTCAAACGATAAATTATTGCTTGTTGATTTAGATGATTGCCGGCAAGGGCCTGCCATTCAAGATCTTTGGATGATGCTCAATGGTGACAGGCAAGAAAAAGCCATGCAATTAGATACCATGTTATGTGGCTATGAAGAATTTCACAGCTTTGACCAGCGCCAGTTAGGCTTGATTGAACCATTACGAGCGATGAGAATGGTACATTACATGGGTTGGCTGGCTACTAGATGGCAAGATCCTGCATTCCCCCGGAACTTTTCGTGGTTTGCGACAGACAAATACTGGGAGCAACAGGTCTTGGCATTAAAAGAACAATATGCGGCATTAAATGAACCCGCTTTGAAACTAATTCCATAAATTTGAGAGAGACCGATGTTAAAAAAGATAAAACTATCCATATTGTTATTTTGTTTACCATTATTTGCAATGGCAGCCGACTTTACAGATGGTAAGCATTACGAAACTTTGACTACCGAGAAAAGTTCGTCATCTAAAGTGACTGAATTCTTCTCTTTTTATTGCCCTCATTGTTTTAAATTTGAGCCAATAGCAAAAGCGCTTTCGGATAATTTACCTGAGGGGGCTGTGTTTGAGAAAAGTCATGTGAACTTTTTAGGTGGTTTACCTGCGCAAGTGCAAAGCAATTTGAGTTATGCCTATATTGTCGCAAAAAGCGTCGGTAAAGGTGATGAGATTGCGGCAAAGTTATTTGATAGCATTCATGTTAAAAAAGCACCATTAGATAATATTGCTGATTTAAAAACATTGCTAGAAGTGAATGGCATCACAGGTACACAATTTGATGCTGCACTGGCGACTATGCCAATTATCAGCGAAGAAGCTGCTATGCAAGATGCGCAAGAAAAGTTTTCAAAAGCTGGCGCGCTCAAAGGCGTACCGACTTTTATTGTGAATGATAAATATAAAATTAATGTAAGTGCATTACAAAGCCAAGATGAACTGAATGAGCTGGTAAAGTACCTACTTAAAAAATAAGGATTGGAGTATAGAATGTTAAAAGTGATTAAAGCTGCTGCGGTAGCAATGATGATGCCATTGTTGGCAAATGCAGCCGTGTTTGAAGAAGGTGTTCATTACGAAGTGATTTCTGAACGTGGTACGAAAAAGCCAGAAGTGACAGAGTACTTTTCATTTTATTGCCCGGCTTGTAATGCATTTGAACCGCTGATAGCAAAGGTTAAGCCCAAACTGGATGATGGTGTTAAGTTTAAGAAAAGCCATGTGGATTTTGTCGGCACTCGTGATGAAAAAGTACAAAAAATCATGAGTAATGCGTTAGCTACGGCAGAAGTGTTGCCACAAAAAGATCAAATTGTGACCGCGATATTTACGCATTTACATGGCACACGCGGTAAAATTAATGAACTGGCTGATATGAAAGATATTTTTGTTGCTCAAGGGGTGGATGGCGACAAATTTGATAAGCTTTATAAGAGCTTCTCTGTTCGCACTAAGGCTTCGAAAATGGCGCGTATGCAAAAGCAAATGCAAGATAAACGTGCTTTAACTGGCGTGCCAACTTTTGTGGTTAATGGTAAGTACAAGCTACGTTTGCGTGAGTCTAAAACGACAACACCAGAACAAATTAGTGAGCTGATCAATTACCTTGCAGCTAAGTAAGATTTTGTTAGACTGAAAAAGCCTCGCACAAGCGGGGCTTTTTGTTTTAGGAGTGTTAGTTTGGATAAAGTGCTTGTGTCGAGTTGCTTGCTCGGTCAGCCAGTGCGATACGATGGCAAGACACAGACGTTGAGGCACCCATTAATCTCTCAGCTTATTGCGCAGCGAAGGGTGGTGTCATTTTGTCCTGAAGTGGCTGGCGGGTTACCAATTCCTAGAGAGCCAGCTGAGATTGTTGAATCGCGCATAGTCACGGGTAATGGCGTTGATGTATCAGCTGAATTTGCACGTGGGGCCAAATTGGCTTTGGCACAATGCCAAGCCAATAATATACGGTTTGCTTTGTTGAAAGAGTCGAGCCCATCTTGTGGCAGAAATACTATTTATGATGGGACACATAGTGGTCGTAAAGTGATGGGGATGGGTTGGACAGCTCAACTTCTAGAGCAAAATGGTATTCGTGTGTTTAGTGAAGAACAACTCCCAGTACTTAATAAAGCACTGGGATAAATAGGAGTTACTTGCGCTGTAAAAATACACCTGACTCTACATGGTGGGTGTACGGAAACTGATCGAAAATAGCGATGCGAGACACTTTGTGGGTTTCGCAGAGTAAGTCTAGATCACGTTCTAGCGTGTCTGGGTTACATGAGATATAGATAACATTGTCGTAATTTGCGACGAGGCGACAGGTTAATTCATCCATGCCGGCACGGGGTGGATCAACAAGAATTGTTTGGCAATTATATTCTTTAAGGTCAATGCCATTTAATCGTGAAAAGCTCCGTTCGCCTTTCATTGCTTGGGTAAACTCTTCGCTGGACATGCGTAAGATGTCTAAATTGTCTACTTTATTCGCGGCAATATTAAATTGTGCAGAATGAACCGACGGTTTAGATATTTCTGTGGCGAGCACTTTATTAAAGCTGCCTGCTAGCGCAATGGAAAAATTTCCGTTCCCACAATAAAGCTCGAGTAAATCGTTTTCTAATGGTGCGCACAGTGACTGTGCCCAAGTGAGCATTTTTTCATTTACGACGGCATTTGGTTGGGTAAAGCTATTTTCTACTTGCTGATATATATAGGTCTGCCCATTGACGTTTAAGTGTTCGGTGACGTAGTCATGTTCGAAAATGACTTTTTGCTTTCTAGCTCGACCAATAAAATCAACTTTATAAGTGTGCTTTAACTCAGAGCGTAGTGTCTCCATTGCTGCTTGCCACTGTTCATCAAGTGGTTTGTGGTAAAGTAGGCTAATAAGGATCTCGCCACTAAGTGTAGATAGGTAATCTATTTGAAACAGCTTGCGACGTAGTATTTCATTGTCGCGCAATTTATCCATCATGACAGCCATTAATTCACTGATAAGTGGGGCTGCGGGGTCAAATTGATCAACACGGATTTTCTGCTTTGTCGCTTGATCAAACATGATGTGGTATAAATCATCACCTTCATGCCAAACTCTAAACTCAGCACGTTGTCGATACTGTGTTTTCGGTGAGTCGTATACTTCTAATTCAGGTGCATCAAAACGCGCGAATTGTTTAGAAATGCGTTGCTGCTTTTCTTCAAGCTGCTGGGCATAAGTGGAAGTATCAATTGTTATGACGGCCATGATCAGAATTACCTTACTAAATAGAGACGCGCTATTTTAGGCGTCGTTACTGATTTGTCCAGTGAATCGCAAAAAATCCGCTTATTTTCTATACTAAAAGCCTTTAGCTTTATATAAACTGGCCGATAACGAAGTCATTACGGTTGGCTTTTCAGCCTACTTGTCTCACCGTGTGGAGTCACGTTATGAAAATAGGACAACTCAATCAATTACTTAACCCTGCTAATTCATTTAAAGCAGGCAATAACAAAGCATTTATGCCGACCATTCAAAATAATGCAGACATTTACTCAGGCGATAAAAGTAAATTGGCTGCAAAGTTTTTAGATGACAAACTGGCGGAAGCATTGGGTATTGAGAAAAAACCAGAAAAAGAAAAGCCACTGTTTGATTTTGAATCTATCGTAAAAAATGTTTTAGATTTTGTGAAAGGAGCAGTGAATAAAGCGAAGGCTGATGGCAAGGATGATGATGAGCTCAGAGGTATGTTAGGTGAGGCTCGTAAGGGCGTGCAAATGGGGATCGATGAAGCCACCGGTGCACTCAAAGAGAGCAGCATTTTTAATAATGAGATTGAAGAAGGCATTGAGAAGTCTAGAGACGGGATCTTTAGTGGACTTGATGAATTTGAGAAAGCATTATTTGAACCCCAACCAGATAAAATGTCGGTCAGTTCTGCACAGTACGCGAGTTTATCAAATCAAGCAGATTATAGTTTCACGACTGCAGAAGGTGATGAAGTTGTGATTTCGTTCAGTGATGCTTATTCGCAGAACAAAGGGGCGAGCTACAGCAAAGAAGGTGATAACGAGGGTTTTGCTTATGCAGAAGAAAATAAGCAAGAAGTGAGTTTCTCTATTAGTGTAAATGGCGACTTAAATGCAGATGAGCAAAAAGCCATTAATGAGATGATGAAGGACATTCGCAATGTCAGTGATTCATTTTTCAGTGGTGAGTATGATGATGCATTTGAAAAGGCAAAAGAGCTCAATATTGGTAACGATCAAATAGCAAACTTCACAATGGACCTTAGGCAAACGAAGACCACTGCTGCTATTAGTCAGTACCAGCAAAGTAATCCTCTGAAAGATTTAGAAAAAGCATTACAACCACTTGATAAGCAACTTGAGAGTATCAATGAAAATGGCAAGGCATTTGGTATAGAAAGTCAGTTACCTGATATTTTAGAGTGGATGAATCAAGGTCAATCAAGACTTAATGAATTTTTAGACTATGCGCAAGGCTTTTTTGGGCAATTAAATAAACAAGAAGACAGCACTCAATAATTAGTGATTCATTTTCTGCTGCGTGCGTGGCACACTTCGCTTAATTGATAGCGGCGGAGCGCAAGCGTGTCACCACACATACTCGTATTTGATTCAGGGATTGGCGGAACCAGCGTACTAGCGCATATAAAAGCAAGCATACCGAGTGCACACTTTAGTTATGTGATGGACAATGCGCTGTTACCCTATGGTTTGCAGTCTGAACAAACGATCCGTGCTCGTTTAGCTGCGTTAGTGCAGTATATTGATGAACAAGAGCTCAACGTTGACATTATTGTTATTGCTTGTAATACCGCATCTACATCTGCACTGGAAGCCACACGACAGTTAACGAGGATATCTATTGTTGGGGTTGTGCCTGCTATTAAACCAGCAGCGGCTCTGAGCGATACTAAACATATTGCTCTATTAGCAACGCCAGCAACTTCAAATAATGCCTATACGCATAGCCTAATAGAGCAGTTTGCTCAAGGGCTACGTGTTGATCTTCATCATTCAACAGCTTTAGTGACGTTTGCTGAGGCACTTTACTGGAATAGACTTGTAGAAGACGCCAAAGTCGTTACAGAATTACACCGAATAGCGATTGCACCTGAGGTGGATACTATTGTACTTGGATGTACGCACTTTCCTATATTAAAGCGCCATTTTGAACAGTTTTATAGCTCTGATGTGAAATTGGTTGATTCAGGCGAGGCGATAGCAAGAAGGGTACAGTCGTTACTAGCTCAAGCTGGTAAATATACAATGATTCTATGTGAACGTGACTTATCTAGAAAAAAGCCGTTACAGTTTTATGCAACGGCTCCTGATAAAATTAGCTTTACTGAGCAAGAGATTAAGTTAATTAGCCTTAACAGTATTAGCTACTAGCAATTTCTTCCTCATTATCGTATTGCTTTTGTTTCGCGGCTCTTACTTTCAGGGTGCGCTGTTGAAACTCTTGATCATTCAAAGCTGATATTGCTTTATCAGCATCGAGTTCCGCCATTTCAACAAACCCAAACCCGCGACGCTTACCTGTATTTTTATCCTTTAATAATCGCACACTAAAAACTTGTCCTTGTTCAGAAAAGAGTTCACGTACAACGCCTTCATTGGCTTTGTAAGGTAAGTTACCCACGTACAGAGTTTTAGTTTTTACTTCTTGCTTGGCTTCTTGTGCTTCGCCAGAAGTAAAAATAACAGCAAAACCACCTACAAGAATACCTGCGGCAAAAAGGATAGGGGTGCTTAATGCAATATTCGAAAATACAAATTGCAAGATAAGAAAACCAATAGCAGCAAGTGCAATGGTGATTATAAAAGGCTTTTGATCTGATGATTTCATAATTGATCTACCAATAAACAGGGGATAAACATTAATTTAACAAAACGAGTGGCTATATTAGCGATATATATAAACTTCGCAATAATAAAACAGTAAATAACGAAGAATACTGCATTAAAAATAAACAAAAATAACAAATAATGCGAGTTTTGCTGGTTTTTTATTCGAACAAACAAAAAGATCAAAAAAAGGCTTGATCAAAAAAAGGATCTCCCTATAATGCGACCCCACTGACACGGAGCAACACGCTGAAAAGCAAATTGAAACGAGTTAGCGTCAAGTAAAACTTAGTTTAGCTTTTCACTTAAGAAAATTTTTAAAATTAAGTGTTGACAAAAAAATAGGAAAGCGTAACATGCGCAGCCCTAGCGAGATAAAGCAAAGCGC
>NZ_AHBZ03000022.1 GCF_000238375.3 Pseudoalteromonas citrea | reverse complement strand
GAAACGAAACAGCGTCGATGATAGTGTGGCAGTTGCCATGTGAAAGTAGAACATTGCCAGGCACCTAATTTAGAAAATATATAAAAATAAAAACAAAGCAAAGAATTTGCTTGGTGACAATAGCGTTTTGGACCCACCTGACCCCATGCCGAACTCAGAAGTGAAACGAAACAGCGTCGATGATAGTGTGGCAGTTGCCATGTGAAAGTAGAACATTGCCAGGCACCAAATAAGAACAACCCGCTGTAGAGATACAGCGGGTTTTTTGTGTTTAAATTTTTAAAATGACCTATCTACATTTATTTTAGAGCCATGGATTACTCACCGGCCATTTTTATTCCGATTTATACAAACTCGATCTCAGTCTCATCACCGACAATATTTTTATAGAACCGCTCACGACCAAGCTAACATTGCAAGAAAACCTCATGGCATTATTTATGTTTTGTCATGTGTATAGTTTTATGGACGAAACGTTTGCGATTTTTATGTAACTGTATATACTCACAGTAAATGTACTGTATGGAAAACCAGTTATATGCGACCTCTGACAAAAAGACAAGAACAAGTATTTGAATTGGTGAAAGTTTTCATCAAAGATACGGGGATGCCACCAACGCGAGCAGAAATTGCAGATGCGTTAGGGTTTAAAAGCGCAAACGCCGCGGAAGAGCACTTAAAAGCTTTGGCTAAAAAAGGTGTAATTGAAATGGTACCGGGTGCGAGTAGAGGGATCCGTCTGCCAGTAGAAGAAGAGCCGGAGCAATTAGGTCTACCCTTGATAGGTCGTGTTGCTGCTGGAGAGCCGATTTTGGCTGAGCAGCATATTGAAAGTCACTGTCAGGTGGATGCCGCATTATTTAAGCCTGCGGCTGATTATTTGTTGCGTGTCAATGGTATGAGCATGAGAGATATCGGGATAATTGATGGAGATCTGTTAGCTGTTCATCGAACTCAAGTTGCAGAGAATGGACAAGTTGTTGTTGCTCGCGTAGAAGAGGATGTGACAGTTAAGCGATTGGAAAAAGCAGGTAAGCGCGTATTTTTACATGCAGAGAATGACGAGTTTTCTGCGATTGAAGTTGACTTAGAGCATGAATCCTTTGCGATAGAAGGTTTAGCTGTTGGTGTGATTAGAAATGGTAACTGGATGTAATTCTCCTTGTTAGCCGCAACTTCATATAGTTAAAGGGCATATTCATGCATGAATATGCCCTTTTCATTTTTAGTACTTAGAAATTCATTTACTTAAATTCAATAACTTCCCTTCAATTCGTCTAAAAACACCCCAAAACTTGCTAATTGTTTAATTATTGACTAATTGGTTAATAGTCACACAGTGTAGTCTTCGACCTAGGTCGTAGCTAATGACAGTCATCCGATAATAAAAACATGATGCGCATTTTTAGTGAAAGGGTCATTTACTAGCGTAAAATAAAGGGGCGTCACATGAAAGCATGCCATGCTGTTGTAAGCTTATTTGCCTTGCTTATGTCTTTTGGAGCAACGAGTAACAGCGATTACAACATGCGTAAAGGAGTTACGGACATCAGCCAAAATGTCTACCAACTCCATATGACAATATTTCTTATTTGCTGTGTCATTGGCGTCATCGTTTTTGCGGTGATGTTCTGGGCACTTATCCACCATCGAAAATCAAAAGGCGCAATTGCTGCGCAGTTTCACGAAAGTACGAAAGTCGAAATTTTGTGGACTGCTATTCCATTTATTATTCTTGTCGTAATGGCCATCCCTGCAACTAAGACGTTGATTGCCATGGAAGACGCGAGCAAGGCAGATCTCACCATCAAAGTAACTGGTTCACAGTGGAAATGGCATTATGAATATATGGGACATGATGTTGATTTTTATTCGGTTCTGTCTACCCCTCGGGAGCAAATGAATGACTTAGAAGAGAAAGGAGAGCATTATTTACTCGAAGTTGATAAGGCATTAGTTATTCCTACAGGTAAGAAAGTTCGGTTTTTGATGACCTCAGATGATGTAATTCATTCTTGGTGGGTCCCTGACTTTGCAGTTAAAAAAGATGCTAACCCTGGCTTTATTAATGAAGCTTGGACCAATGTAAATGAAGCGGGGATATACCGGGGACAGTGCGCTGAACTGTGTGGTAAAGATCATGGCTTTATGCCTATTGTTGTTGATGCCAGAGCGCCTGAAGAATTTGAATTATGGCTTGCTGAGGCACAAATAGAAAAGCAGCAACAGGCAGAGGCTAGCGCAGCCTTGCTTGATAAAACATTGAGCAAAGAGGAGTTAATGGCTGTCGGGGAGCAGGTTTATATGGGTTATTGTGCAGCATGCCATCAGCCTACAGGGTTAGGCTTGCCCGGGGTCTTTCCTGCGATGAAGGGCAGTGCACTGGTTCAAGGTGACTTAAAACCACATATTGATATTTTACTCAATGGCCGCCCAGGTACTGCGATGCAAGCCTTTGGCAAACAACTGTCGATTAAACAGATTGCGGGGGTGATCACTTATAAGCGTAATAGTTGGGGGAATGATACTGGTGAAGTAATTCAGCCTAGTCAAATACAAGCAGAAATAGACGCGACTAAGGAGAAAGAGCAATGAGTACATTGGTAGATTCTCAAGACCACAATCATGACCAGCACCACACGCCAAAAGGATTTAAGCGCTGGCTGTACACGACCAATCATAAAGACATCGGTTCGTTATATTTAATTTTTTCTTTGACTATGTTCATTGTAGGCGGCGCAATGGCGATGGTGATCCGAGCTGAGTTATTTCAGCCAGGGTTACAGTTAGTCGACCCGCACTTTTTCAATCAGATGACAACAGTACACGGCTTAATCATGGTGTTTGGAGCTGTTATGCCAGCTTTCACTGGGTTGGCCAACTGGATGATACCGATGATGATAGGCGCGCCAGATATGGCATTGCCTAGAATGAACAACTGGAGCTTTTGGATCTTACCATTCGCTTTTTCTATCTTGCTCATGTCGCTATTTATGGAAGGGGGTGGGCCTGCTTTTGGTTGGACATTCTATGCCCCGTTATCTACAACGTATAGTAATGATAATACTGCGTTATTTGTATTTGCAGTCCATATCATGGGGATCAGTTCAATTATGGGCGCAATTAATGTGATTGTAACCATCGTTAACCTCAGAGCGCCGGGAATGACCTGGATGAAGCTCCCGTTGTTTGTTTGGACATGGTTGATCACGGCATTTCTATTGATTGCGGTTATGCCCGTTTTAGCTGGCGCTGTGACGATGGTATTGACGGATAAGTATTTTGGCACCAGTTTTTTTGACGCAGCTGGAGGTGGTGATCCAGTGATGTTTCAACATATATTCTGGTTCTTTGGGCACCCAGAAGTATATATTATGATTCTGCCGGCTTTTGGCATCATTTCGACCATTGTTCCCACTTTTTCTCGTAAAAAACTGTTTGGTTACGCCTCTATGGTATATGCGACTTCATCCATTGCGTTGCTTTCATTTGTTGTGTGGGCACACCATATGTTTACTACCGGTATGCCATTGGCTGGTGAGCTATTTTTTATGTATGCGACGATGCTGATATCGGTTCCCACTGGTGTCAAAGTTTTTAACTGGGTGGCAACGATGTGGCGCGGCTCCATCACCTTTGAAATTCCAATGCTGTTCTCAATTGCATTTATTGTTTTGTTCACACTCGGAGGCTTTTCTGGATTGATGTTGGCTATCACTCCAGCTGATTTTCAATATCATGATACCTATTTCGTGGTGGCACACTTTCACTATGTATTGGTCACAGGTGCTGTTTTTTCAATAATGGCCGGCGCGTATTATTGGCTGCCAAAATGGACTGGTCACATGTTTAATATTACTTTGGCGAAGTGGCATTTTTGGTTGTCGTTAGTGAGTGTGAATATTTTGTTTTTTCCTATGCACTTTGTTGGTCTTGCAGGCATGCCGCGCCGGATCCCTGACTATGCTCTGCAGTTTGCCGATTTTAACGCAATTATCAGTATTGGCGGCTTTGCTTTTGGTCTATCGCAGTTGTTATTTGTGGTGGTGGTTTATAAGTGTGCTCGTGGCGGTGAGTCGGTTCCAGATAAGGTTTGGGAAGGAGCTGAAGGCCTTGAATGGGAAGTCGCTTCTCCTGCGCCTTATCATACATTTAGCACACCACCAGAGGTGAAGTAATGGAACATGACGCGTTATTAAAGAAGTTACTATTGAGTGCAGTAGCAATGTTTGCTTTTGCTTTCGCGTTAGTACCGCTTTACGACGTCTTTTGTGATGTAACTGGTCTCAATGGCAAACCAAGCATGGAAGTGGCCGAACAAAGTCAAAAAGTTCTTAATTCAAGAATGGTTGATGTGAGTTTTACAACTCACGCGCAACAGAGCGCCCCTTTTGCTGTGAAATCTCAGCAATACATGGTGCAAGTGAAACCAGGGGAAATGACAGAAGTTACTTTTTTTGCTCAAAATTTAAGTGGTAGTGCGCGAGTGATGCAAGCAGTGCCGTCGGTATCACCTGGGAAAGCCGCCAAATATTTACATAAAATGGCTTGCTTTTGTTTTGATAAACAAGCATTTGCTCCCAGTGAACAACTTGAATTTAAATTATTGTTTTATGTAGATACTGAGTTGCCTGCGGATGTTAAAGAATTAACCCTGTCATATACCGTATTCGATATTAGTGATTCAGTACAAGCCAATATTAATGCTGCTACCGTAAATAGCGGGGCAAGTTAGGAGAAAATTGTGGACCAAAAATATGAGAACTACTTTGTGCCAGAGCAGAGTCAATGGCCAATCATAGGCGCAGTCGCCATGTTTTTAATTGCTGTCGGCGCGGGCTTAACGGTGATGCAAATTGATTCTGCAGCTTCAAGTGGTAGCTACATTTTGTATGGCGGTATTGGTATTTTGATATACATGTTGTTTGGTTGGTTCAAACATGTGATTGAAGAATCTCAAAAGGGCTTATATTCAGCACAAATGGATCGTTCGTTTCGACAAGGCATGAGTTGGTTTATTTTTTCTGAGGTGATGTTTTTTTTGGCATTCTTTGGCGCACTGTTCTATGCACGTGTTTTATCTGTCCCTTGGTTGGGGGGTGCTAGTAATAATGCTATGACTTATGAGGTGCTTTGGCCAAACTTTGAGGCCGCTTGGCCGCTTCTTACAACTCCAGGTGGTGATACTACCAATGCCATGGGCTGGCAGGGCTTACCGCTAATTAATACCATTATTTTATTAACGTCTTCAGTGACATTGCATTTTGCACATGTGGCTATGGAGCGTGATGAGCGCTTGAAACTAAAAGTATTTCTAAGCTTAACCGTGGTACTTGGTATTGTGTTTTTAGGGCTGCAGGTTGAAGAGTACAGACATGCCTACAACGATTTAAATTTAACATTACAGTCAGGCCTCTATGGCAATACTTTTTACTTACTAACGGGTTTTCATGGCATGCATGTAACGCTCGGAACCCTAATGTTACTTATTGTGCTCCTGCGCATTTTCAAGGGGCATTTGGATTCAAAGCAGCATTTTGCTTTTCAGGCGGCTGCTTGGTATTGGCACTTTGTGGACGTTGTATGGCTATGCTTGTTTGTATTTGTGTATGTTTTGTAATGACGGGATTGCTATTGAGAGGAATAAATCCGAAAAATGCGCTGCTTAAAATGAGCGCAATGACTAGGGCTGAGTAAAGCACTCTACGGCCTAAATAATGTGACATTGGTTTGCCAGATTGGTTATTAGACACCATTAAGTAAAGCGCTCTAAATAAGTTGAATAAGATAAATAACAATAAAAAAACGATAATAAATTTGACCAACATTTTAGGAGCCTATATGCGAGAAGTAAGTAAATACAAGCTTAGTTCACTTTTGGCAACTACGGCTGTTTTTGTCATTGTCGTGGTGTGTTTATCATTGGCTATGTGGCAATGGCAAAGGGCTGAGAATAAAGCACTTTTACTTGGCCAAGAAGGTGTTATTTTGACACAGGAGGAGGCACGACTAGAAGCGATGTTTGCTGATTCAGTCGATGCTATTCATAGCGCTAAGTTCAAAGTTTCAGGATCTTTTATTACGGAAAAAGTGTGGTTTCTAGATAATAAAATAGTTGCAGGGAGACCTGGGTATGACCTGATCACTTTGTTTCAAGCAAATCGTTTAAATGATGTTTTGTTGGTGAACTTGGGTTTTATCGCAGCGCCAGCACTTCGAACGTTACCAAATATACGCTTGCCAGAAGAGGACGTTGAGCTTGAGCTACAGATCAAAAGTAAAGATATTAAAGGGTTCACGCTAGCCACGCAGCCTGCAATGAGCACAAAATCTCATAATTTGCTTCAATACCTAGACTTATCCTACTTTTCAACAATCACGGGGCTCACAATTTACCCATTTGTGACTTATCAACTCGGTAATACGGTCGCAGTGGCAATACCCCATTATAAAGCTGTGGTTATGTCGCCACAAAAACATCGAGCCTATGCATTACAGTGGTTACTCATAGGGCTATCGGCGGCAGTCATAGGGTACTTTTTACACCAAAGAAAGGAGCTGTAATGATGATGAAAAACAAACCTATGTGGTTATTCCTCTTATGTTGTGCGGTCCCCTTATTGCTTGCATACACTGTGCTTTCTTTGAATTGGTTGCCGCAAAGTGCCACAAATAGTGGCAAGTTTGTAGAGGGTGAGATCACGATTTCTGATTGGCAGCAATCCCCTGATGTTTTGTGGACTATTGCGCTAAATGCCCCGGCTAATTGTCAAAATCCTTGTGAGCGGCAGTTGAATGATTTAGTAAATATTCATACGGCTCTCGGAAAGAACCAACTGCGTGTCAATTTAGCTGTATTTGGCAGGGAGTTTAAGTCTGGAAATGCGGTGAGCTATCCCAATCAGCAGAATTTAGAACCGGGCAATTTATATTTGATTGACCATAGAGGGTTGGTCGTCCTTGAATACCCACCGAGTTTGGATGTTCAGGAAAATCGAATGCGCCATAAAGGAATGCTAAAAGATTTAAAGAAATTACTTAACTATGCGCGTAGCAGCTAAGGAGTATGACGATGAACTATAGAAGAATTGCATTGTTTAGTTGTTTACTTGCTGTGGTCGTGGTTACTTTAGGCGCATATACACGTTTGAGTAACGCGGGACTGGGGTGTCCTGACTGGCCAGGCTGCTATGGCTTTGTCTCAGTGCCTACACACGCAAAAGATGTTTTACTTGCCGAGTCATTGTTTCCAAATAGCCAATTAGAGCCAAAGAAAGCGTGGATAGAAATGGTACATCGCTATTTTGCTGGTTGCTTGGGGTTGCTCATTGTATTTCTTTGTATTATTGCCCTACGTAATAAAAAGCAGAATGTATTACCCGTAAGGCTTGTGGCTCTGCTTGTTGTATTGATTGTGTTCCAGGGCGCTTTGGGTATGTGGACTGTGACACTGAATTTACAACCATTTATTGTAATGGGGCACTTACTCGGAGGTTTTAGTATTTTAGCGCTCTTGTCATTATTGTATTTTAGAGTGACAGATAGCCACGTGTTGCTCAATGATAAAGTATCCAACTCTTTTAATTGGGTGGTGGGTGTATTGATTATATTGAGCATACAAATTGCGTTGGGGGGATGGGTTGCTGCTAATTATGCCGCTCCTCATTGTACCGGACTACCTGTGTGCAACAATATTGAGCTTTTTTCTCTAGAGAGCCTGTTTCACTTGCCACTTGGTAAAGAAAATTATGAATATGGCGTACTACCCTTCGACACGAGGTTGTCTATCCATTTTGTTCATCGGCTGTGGGCACTTGTTACAGCATTAGCTATTTTTGCCATGGCATGGCGACTTTATCGAGTAGCAGTGAGTAAAACGTTTAAAATTGCAGTGTTATGGGTGGTAATACTACTGATTGTTCAGTTAACGGTTGGCTCTGCAATTGTACATCTAAAATTCCCTTTATTATTAACTCTTTTCCATAACTTTATGGCTGCCATGCTATTGGTGAGTATGGTTAGGCTTTGCTTTTTAATAAGGTGTCGGTGTCAGGAGACTATATGAAAACACTAATAATAAATCAAAGCACACCTATTTCGTTATGGATAATGGCACGTAATTATATTGCTATTTGTAAAGCAAAAGTGGTGTTAATGCTGGTGATCACAGCCTGGGTTGGTATTGCGCTTGCGCCAGAGACGGAAAGAACATGGTTTGCGCAAATTATGAGTCTCATAGGGATCGGGAGCTTAGCGGCAGCGGCAGCGGCGATTAATCATGTAGTAGACAGAGAGATCGATCAAAAAATGGCGCGAACACGGCATCGGCCTGTTGCAACCGAGCGCCTATCTGTTCGACATGCTTTGGTGTTTGCTAGTGGGTTAACTTTGATAGGCATATCCATATTGCTTGTTTGGAGTAATGTATTATGTACCGTGCTCACTTTTATGGCATTACTTGGGTATGCTGTTGTTTATACACTATTTCTCAAGCGGGCAACGCCGCAAAATATTGTCATAGGTGGGCTAGCCGGTGCTATGCCGCCATTATTAGGGTGGGTGAGTGAAACGGGGCAACTCGATGCAGAGCCATTGCTATTAGTGATGATTATTTTTGCATGGACACCTCCACATTTTTGGGCATTAGCGATTGCTCGTCGAAACGATTATAAACGCGCCAATGTTCCTATGCTTCCTGTTACTCATGGTATTCAATTTACTCAAATTTGTATGATTGTGTATACCATAGTTTTGACGCTCATTTGTGTTGTGCCATACCTGATATCTATGTCTGGCTGGTTTTATTTAATGTGTTCAAGCATTTTAAATGTATGGTTTATTGCTAAGAGCATAGGGTTGTATTTTTGGCCTTCGGATGAGAAAGCGATGGCACTTTTTCGTTTTTCAATTAGCCATTTACTGTTACTCTTTATCGCTCTTTTTGCTGATAAATGGATTGTTTAATGCGTTATTTTCTATTGATTTTTATTATGTGTTTGATGTTAGGGTGTTCTGAAAAGCCGCAAACATCAGATTTGGTCGTGCATTATACAAACCCTCAAATAGTTAAGCCTTTTGCACTAAATGATGAAAATGGCGAGATAATAACAGAAAAAAGTTTGCACGATCAATGGACTCTCCTTTTTTTGGGCTACACTAGCTGCCCTGATATATGTCCGATGACGTTGGCTAAACTGTCACAAGTTTACCAGCAACTAGAAAAAGATTATCCGGTATCTGTGTGGTTTGTGTCTGTGGATCCTCAACGTGACACGCCAGCAAAGCGTCAAGCATACATAAATTACTTCGATGATGAATTTAGAGCTTTGAGCGGGCCACACGCCCAGTTATTTCCATTCGTACGCGATATTGGATTGATATATGCGATTAATAACAGCACTGAGCAAGAATATTATGTCGATCATAGTGCGTCGGTTGCGTTAATTAACCCGCAAGGTGAGTTAGCCGCTATTTTTAAAGCAAAATATACGGTGAATGAAATCCCGCTAATCGACGTGCATACCTTAGTGCGTGACTTTAAAATCATCGCAATCTAATTGAAACCCAGCAGATATGACGACTTTAGATTGGCGTGTTAATTTATTCATGATTTCTCGCTAACACGCTAATTATTTTTACCTTTTTTGTTTTAACTTTTATGGCATTTTTTACATCTACGTCTAAGCTAAATTTATAAATATAAATTTGCAAGGACAGTGCTGCGCACATGTTAAAGCTTTCACCTGAATTGACAATCAGTCAAGTTGAAGATTTACATCAACAGCTTCGCCAAGAACTGCATGTGGAGCATGACATCTGTATTGATATATCGGAGGTAAGTCGAGCCGATACTGCCTCAATACAACTGCTATGTGCATTACAAAAGCATCTCCTGAATATCAATCATCAAATAGTTTGGCATGGGCAAAGTACTGCGTTTCATAATGCGGTTGATGAGTTAGGTCTAATAAAGTTGTTAGCCCTAGATAGTGTTAATTAAGAGGTCAGTATGAAAAAGATTTTGGCTGTAGACGATTCAGCATCTATGCGACAAATGGTCGGTTTTACATTAAAAAAAGCAGGTTTCGACGTCACAGAAGCAAAAGATGGCAGTGAAGCACTAGCGATTGCTAAACAGCAAGGGTTTGATGCGGTTATCTCTGATGTAAATATGCCGGTGATGGATGGGATCACGTTGATACGAGAGTTACGTTCCTTACCCAACTATAAGTTTACTCCTTTACTGATGCTAACAACCGAGTCTGGTTTGGATAAAAAAACGGAAGGTAAAGCTGCAGGTGCAACGGGCTGGATTGTTAAACCCTTTAATCCCGAGCAACTGCTCGCAGTGTTGAAAAAGGTTATTCGTTGAGCTAGGAGTGCCTTATGAGTATTGATTTAAGCCAATTTTTTGAAGTTTTCTTTGAAGAAAGCTTTGAAGGATTAGATGCAATGGAAGCTGAGCTACTAAATTTAGAGCCAGGTACCGAAGACTCGGAAACAATCAATACCATTTTCAGAGCCGCGCATTCAATTAAAGGTGGCAGTGGTACATTTGGTTTTACTTCAGTGTCGGATTTTACACATGTGCTTGAAACACTGCTAGATCAAATCCGAGACGGGCAGCGCCAGCTTACAGCTGAACATGTGAATTTATTGCTAAAGTCTGTTGATTGCTTGCGAGCACTGTTAAGTGCACTTCAGGCAGAACAAACGCCTGATTTAAGTGACGCTAATGATTTACGTCATAAATTTGAGGTTATTCTTGGTATGAGTGAAAGTACTGAGAACCAAGATGCACAAGCTTCCTTGCCAGTAGAAAGCGAGTCTACCTTTCAAATTGATTTTAAACCCCATCCCCATTTGTTTAAAACCGGTAATGAACCTCTTTATATGATCGGTGAGTTGGCGGAGCTCGGTGAGTTAGAAACAACGGTATTTTATGATGCGATACCTGACTTTGAAAATTTAAGCCCTGATGAATGCTTCCTAAGTTGGCGATTTTTCTTAACGACTGCTCGTACTGAAAGCGCAATAAAAGAAATATTCGAATGGGTGGAAGATGATGCACATATTGAAATTACGGTGTGTGGCGGCTTGTTTGAACATGAGGCAGAAAACGAGTCAAGTTCTCCCCCCGTAGAAGGGGGTCAGAGTACAGGTTTATCTAGTAGCTCGGTTTCCGCGCCGAAAGCGATACCCACAAAAAAAGCAGAAACTAAAAAGCCTGCAGAGCAAAGTACAACGTCTATTCGAGTTGGAATTGATAAAGTTGATTCTCTGATAAATATGGTAGGAGAGCTAGTAATAACGCAAGCAATGCTAAGTCAAATTGGCGAACAAGAAATAACCGAAACCACCATTACCTCTTTACAAGAAGGGCTCGCGCAGTTGGCTCACAATACCCGTGACTTACAAGAAAATGTCATGCGGATCAGAATGCTCCCTATCAGCTTTGTGTTTAGTCGATTCCCGAGGCTTGTAAGAGATATATCACAAAAACTAAATAAACAAGTCGAACTAAAATTAGTCGGTGAGCAAACTGAGTTGGATAAAACCGTGATGGAGAAAATTTCTGACCCCATGGTGCATTTAGTCAGAAATTCATTAGATCACGGTTTAGAAACACCGGAAGAGCGTGTTGCTGCAGGTAAAGACCCTGTAGGCATTGTTACGCTTAACGCTTTTCATCAAGGTGGTAACATCGTCATTGAAATTATGGATGATGGACAAGGGCTAAATACCCAGCGAATTAAAGAGAAAGCGATTACCAATGGGTTAGTACAGCCAGAGGATGAATTAAGTGCTGATGAAATCAACGAGCTTATTTTTATGCCTGGTTTTTCTACTGCTGATGAAGTGAGTGATATCTCAGGGCGTGGCGTAGGGATGGATGTGGTGCGGCGCAACATTCAGGCACTCAATGGCTCGGTGGAAGTATCATCAGCGCCGGGTGTGGGTTCTACGTTTACCATTCGTTTGCCTTTAACCTTGGCAATACTTGACGGTCAGTTAGTTAAAGTTGCGCAGCATACCTATATTATTCCCTTAATTTCAATTGTCGAGTCGTTACAAATTGATATCACAAAGGTGAGTCGCGTAGGTAAAGATTTAGATGTACTGCGGTTACGTGATGAATATATTCCTATCTTACGGCTTTACGACATATTTACTCATAAAGGCGCGATTGAAGAGCTTGATAAAACGCTGTTGGTGGTTGTGGAAAGCGATAATCATAAAGTAGGTTTACTGGTTGATGATTTATTGGCGCAGCAGCAAGTGGTGATTAAAAGCTTAGAAGCTAATTATCAAAAGGTGGATGGCATTTCTGGCGCGACAATTTTGGGCGATGGGCGAGTGTCGCTGATCATCGATATTAGTGGCCTTATAAAGCTCAGTGGTCTAAAGCGGCCTGGTTCTCAAGAGTTGCTTGTTGAAGCAAAGGTGATAGAGGTTGCATGATGAGTGAGCAAGCAGAATTAAATCAGCAATTGATATTGGGTGGACAGCAAGATGAAAACCAATACCTTACTTTTATGATGGCGGGTGAAGAATATGGTATGGACATTTTGGCGGTTCAGGAGATACGAGGCTGGGAAGATGCAACAGTGATACCAAATGCCCCGACCTTTGTCAAAGGGGCTATTAACTTGCGTGGCACTATAGTGCCAATTGTGGATTTAAGATTAAGATTTGGTATTGATAGCGTCGCGTATAGTCCTTTAACCGTTGTAATTGTAGTTTCTGTTGAGATTAAAGAGCAGCACAAAGTTATGGGCTTAGTCGTTGATGCTGTATCTGATGTTTACAGTATATCTGAAGAAACAGCGAAAGATGTTCCTGATTTTCAAGATTCAGACAATGCACAGTATGTGCATGGCTTGGTAAATGTTGGTGAAAAAATGGTCGTGTTATTAAATTTAGCAAAGGTGTTAGATTTAAGCGCAAATTATATGCATCATGGGTAAAGTGGAGAAGATATGAGTAGTCATAACCTACAAGGCGCGATAAGCAATAAGCTAATTTATGTTGGGATCGCTCAAGTTGCCTCTATTGCGGTAGCATTTAAGTTAATGGGTATTGAATTGTCCTTAATGACGAGTTTACTCCTACTCTTACCTATTTTTGTGACCTTAGTAGGTACTCTATATTTAAAGCAAAATTTAAGCAAGTATGCGGCCAGACTCGACTGTGTTGAGTTACTACTGCCACAGCTGAAAGTTGCTGAGCTTGATGCGATAGCGCAGATTGATTTCAGTCATTATCCACAATTAAAACAAGCTTTGTATTTACAGTCTGATAAACAAGATCAAGCTAATAAAAGCCATATTGATGGGCTGCTTCGTGCGTTGCAGGTGTGCCAAGCAAACATCATGGTCGCTGATGCTGAACTGAATATTACCTATTTGAATGATTCGGTTACGATGATGTTCAGAGAGAATCAAGTCAAGCTTAGGGAGGATTTACCCGGCTTTAATGTTGATGACTTAGTTGGTCAAAATATTGATGCTTTTCATAAAAATCCAGCCCATCAACGAGGGCTATTACGCACTTTAACGCAGGTTTATACAACCACTATCAAAGTAGCAGGGCTAACGTTTGAGTTAATAGCAACACCAGTATTTAATGACGATAATGAACGAATCGCCACGCTTGTGGAATGGAAAGACATTACTGCTAAGTTAGAGGCAGAGCAAAGGCAGCAAAAGCTATCTGCACATAATGCGAGAATTTCTAGCGCGTTAGATGTATGCCAAGCGAATGTTATGCTGGCAGATCCTGATTTAAATATTGTTTATGCTAATCATTCAGTATTAGAGATGCTCAGTGCGAATCAAACACAGCTCAGGACATCACTCCCCAATTTTGATACGAGCAAGTTAATCGGTGAGTGCATAGATGTTTTCCATGTGAATCCGAGCCATCAAAGGCATTTATTGGCAAAATTAACCCAAACATATAAGACTGATATTCAAGTAGCAGGCTTTACTTTTGGGCTAATAGCAACGCCTGTTTACGGTGATAATAATGAACGTTTAGGGACTGTGGTTGAGTGGGATGACAAGACAGAGCGTCTTGTCAGAGAGCGTAAAGAACAAGAGCAGGCAAATGAGAATTTACGCGTTAAGCGTGCGCTGGATAATGTTGCAACTAACACCATGATTGCGAATGATGAACACAACATTGTGTATATGAATAAGTCAGTTGTGCAGATGATGAGTAATGCTGAAAGAGACATTAAAAAAGACCTGCCTCACTTTGATAGTCGCACATTGGTAGGGTCGAATATTGATATATTCCATAAAGATCCGTCACACCAGCGTAGCATGTTAGAGCGACTAACATCGGTATATAAAACAGAAATTTTGGTAGGAGGTAGAACATTTGGTTTAGTTGCTAATCCTATCATTGATGCAGATGGAGAAAGAATAGGTACGGTTGTGGAGTGGTCGGATCGCACAGCAGAAGTGGCTATCGAATCTGAGGTGAATGAACTCGTTATGTCTGCAGGTCAAGGCGATTTGAGTGTACGGTTGCAAGAAGCGAATAAAGAAGGGTTTTATTTACGCTTGACACAAGGTTTAAATGAATTAGTTAGTATTGTTGATGGTGCAGTGTCTGACACTGCGCAAATGTTAGATGGACTTGCCACTGGTGATCTTACCCGTAGAGTTACAACTGAATACCAAGGTGCATTTGATAAACTAAAACAAGATGCGAATGCGACGGCGAACAAGTTAACTGAAGTACTTAATCGAATCAATTCGTCAGCGTCGCTGGTGGCCAGTGGAGCCGAAGAAATATCACAAGGAAATACTGATCTAAGTCAAAGAACCGAAGAGCAAGCTTCGTCTTTAGAAGAAACAGCGTCTAGTATGGAAGAGATGACAAGTACAGTGCGTCAAAATGCGGATAATGCAAAAATTGCTAATGGACTCGCTGAAGAAACTTGTGATAAAGCCATGCTGGGTGGTGAAGTTGTGAATCGAGCTGTGTCGAGTATGTCGGCTATTAATGAATCGAGCAAAAAAATATCTGACATTATCGGTGTGATTGATGAAATAGCTTTCCAAACTAATTTACTCGCACTCAATGCGGCAGTGGAAGCAGCAAGAGCTGGAGAGCAAGGTCGAGGTTTTGCAGTTGTTGCAGGAGAGGTTCGTAATCTTGCACAGCGTTCGGCTGGCGCAGCAAAAGAGATTAAAGATTTGATCCGCGATAGTGTTGGGAAAGTAGAAGATGGTACCATTTTAGTGAACGAATCCGGTGAAACGCTGAAGGATATCGTAGCTTCAGTTAAGCGGGTTACACAAATGATTTCTGATATAGCTGAAGCGTCTGTTGAACAAAGCTCGGGTATTGAACAAGTAAATAAAGCCGTGGCACAAATGGATGAAATGACGCAACAAAATGCTGCATTAGTGGAACAAGCGTCTGCGGCAGGCGAATCAATGTCAGAACAAGCGAACGATATGAAGCGGTTACTTAACTTCTTTTCATTAAGTGAGAATATGCAGGTCGCGAATTCAGGATTGCCTGCTGAATCAAATCAAACACAGCGAACAGTGGCAACTCGCACACCACAGCCTACAGAGCGTATAGAGTTGTCAGCACCTTCTGCATCTGCAAGCCCTGTAGCAACGGGAAATCAATTTTCTGACAGTTCAGAAGAGTGGGAAGAGTTTTAAGGGCAGTATGGCTTTTTCCTCTCTATAATCAGTTTATGGAGAGTGAAGGATGCGAGAGTTTGCATTTACAGACAGTGATTTTAAGGTGATTTCAGAGCGGGTTTATAAAGCGTGTGGTATCGTGCTTGGGCCGCATAAAAGGGAGATGGTGTACTCGCGTTTAGCGCGTCGTATACGAAGCAATGAGTTGACTTCTTTTGCAGCTTATTTGGATTATTTGGATACACATAATGACGTTGAGTTTAGTCACTTTATTAATGCGATTACGACTAACTTAACATCATTTTTTCGAGAGAATCATCACTTTGAGCATTTACATGACAAGGTTATTCCTACTTTATTAGAGTCTAATAAAGAATCTAAACGAGTTAGGATTTGGTCTGCAGGTTGCTCTACAGGTGAAGAGCCTTATAGTATTGCAATGACTTTGACTGGGTGCTTCCCTGCTTCTTGGGATGTTAAAGTATTGGCAACCGATTTGGACTCAAATGTACTGGCAAAAGCACAGCAAGGTATATACGAGCCAGTGACTATAACGGGGCTTAGTCCCGCTCAATTAAAGCAGTACTTTTTAAAAAGTGCGGATGGCAGTGCCTATCGCGTAAAGCCCCAGTTGCAACAAATGATCTCATTTAAGCGATTAAATTTACTGGAAAAATGGCCAATGAAAGGACCGTTTGACGTCATATTTTGTCGTAATGTACTTATTTATTTTGATAAAGAAACGAAAGATAATTTATTTCAGGGCTATCATCGAATGTTGGCGCGTGATGGGCATTTGTTCATTGGGCATTCCGAGACTATGGGAAAAGAGCATAGTGAATTTAAAAACCTAGGTAAGACCATGTACAAGAAGGTCTGCAATGAAGAGTGAATTCAAGCCGGTCATAAGTGGATTTGAACATGTAAAGCGGTTTTGGGACTCAAGTCGTTCTATGGTTGTTGCAAAAGTTTTACCGGGTGAGTTTTATGTGTCTAAACATAATGAGCTAATTTCAACCGTACTCGGCTCCTGTATAGCGGCGTGTATTTATGATGAGCAATTAGGTATTGGTGGCATGAATCATTTTATGTTACCGGGTGTAAAGGGCATGGAAGACGTGAATGCAGATGATCTGAATTGCAGATATGGAAATTGGGCAATGGAATATTTGATAAATGAATTACTTAAAAATGGTGCATGCAGGCATAGTTTAAAAATAAAGCTGTTTGGTGGTGGAAAAATCATTCGTTCGATGACAGATATTGGCATTGGCAATATCCGTTTTGCTAATGCTTATATTCAAGATGAGGCCTTGGAATTGGTCTCTCATGATGTAGGGGGACCATGGCCGCGTAAAGTAGTTTTTAACCCTCAGACTGGTAAAGCACAGGTTAAAAAGTTACGTCAAATGCACAACGATACGATTGAAAAACGTGAAGTGCGTTACTTACATGATATTGAAACACAAGATGCGAAAACGGATATAGAACTCTTCTAGGAGGTGCCATGATAAAAGTATTAGTGATAGATGACTCGCCTCTTATTAGAGGGATACTGACAGAAGTTTTACAACAAGCACGTGATATCACTGTTGTTGGGTGTGCAGAAGACCCTTATCAAGCAAGGGAGATGATAAAAACACTTAACCCCGATGTATTAACGCTAGATATCGAAATGCCAAAAATGGATGGGCTAAGTTTTCTGCGGAATTTAATGCGATTAAGGCCGATGCCGGTTGTTATGATTTCGACGTTAACTCAACAAGGTTCGCCTGCCACATTAGAAGCATTAGAGGTTGGGGCTATAGATTTTATTGCAAAACCTACCGTCAATGTCGCGGATCAACTTCAAGCGTATGCTTATTTGTTACAAGAGAAAATTAGAGTAGCATCTCAAGCTCGGATCAGGGCTTTTAAATCAACAGCGAGTGCACCATCAAGTGTACATGGTGAATCAGAACAGTACGATCGCAATGCAATTATCGCCATAGGCGCATCGACGGGAGGGACGGAAGCAATTAAAGAAGTGTTGATGACTTTCCCTAAACATGCTCCACCTACGGTAATAACACAACATATTCCCCCGGTATTTAGTGCATCGTTTGCTCAGCGTATGGATCGTTGTTGTACCGTTAAGGTTAAAGAAGCTGAACATGGTGACGTATTGGGACCTGGTCAAGTGTTCATTGCGCCAGGAGATAAACACTTAAAGATTGTAAAGCGTGGTTCAGTCGCTATGTGTGAGTTAGATGACACCGCACCAGTAAATAGGCATAAGCCGGCTGTAGATGTTTTATTTGACTCACTGGTGCCAATTGCAAAATCGGTAACTGCTGTGCTTTTAACCGGAATGGGCAGTGATGGCGCAAAAGGCATGTTAAAATTGCGCCAAAGTGGGGCAAAGACTGCAGCACAAGATGAAAAAAGTTGTGTTGTATGGGGAATGCCGCGAGCGGCTGTGCAGCTAGATGCTGCACAAAAAGTGGTCCCATTGAGTAAAGTCACTGAGACTTTGTTAGCGTCAGTGACAAAGCCATGTCGCAAGGCCTGAGTCACTAACAGGTTAGGTATTTTACGGTGAGTTTTTAGAGATCACCCATGGCTGAGAGTACCAGTAAAACGCACCTGATACGTTCTTAACGGGTGCCGTGCAGTTATACCTAGAGCGGCCTGATGGCAGGTGTGTAGGTGAAACCACAGACACGGTATGTTCATTTAACCAGCGTAATTCTGCCGCCCCTTTACCGGAAACGAAGCACGCAAATTGGTTCTTCTTAAAAGGTTTTTCGGTAAAAGTGAGAGTCACAATCGGTTTGGTTTCAGCCGTGACGGAGTCACTATATTTTACTGTGCCTGTCGTAAATGGGTGTGCGTGTATTTTTGTTTTTAATGTTTTTAAATTACTATAAATGCCAGATGCTGGGAAACGCGGCAAACGTGTAAAGTCGGACGTGACACCTACGGCGCCGGAATGTTGCCCTATACCGGTATAGCCTAAATCCGATACTAAACGCTGTAATGCATTATTAAATTCACCATATGGGTAGGCTAAGAGTTTCGCATTGTGACCAATCTCTTCCTTAATTCGTTGTTCTGACCAGGTGATGTCGCGACTAATTCGTGCATACCATTGGGTTTGACTCTCTCCAGGTAAGCGTTTGTGAAGGTAATCGTGCTTCGCACTGTGGTTTGCTATGAGTGCACCGCGTTTAGCGAGCGTTCTTAATTGATCCCATGTCATGACATAGCTTTGTTGCTCGTCGATGAGTTGTGGGTTAACGAAGATTGTATAGGGGTAATTAAAAGCTTCGAGAATCGGGGCTGCATCGGTAATATTGTTATCGTAACCATCATCAAAGGTGATCGCAACGGTATTGGCACTGACTTTTTCTCCTTCTTTAAGGTTATTTAATAGCGTGTCGAGAGGCACGACATTAAAGTTGTTGGTTTTTAAATACTGCAAATGAGACTTAAATGTCTCGCTACTTACAGAGGTAACAGCTGGCAGCTTTTCGCTCACGTGGTGATACTGTAAGATCACTGCTGCAAACACATTCTGTGTCATTAATATTAAGGCCAACCAAATAATATGGGTCATTTTTTTAGCAAACATAAGTCCTACCACTTCGCTTTACTCCTACTTGCGGGACCTATGATTTTATCAAATATATCAGTGCCGTTACTAGGGTTGGTTGATACAGCGGTTATTGGCCATCTATCAAGTGCACATTATTTAGCGGGTATAGCATTAGGTTCTAGTAGCATCGCGGTGTTATTTTGGCTAGCCAGTTTTTTACGTATGAGTACGACAGGTGTAATAGCTCAAGCGTTTGGTGCTAAAGATTTCAATAAAGTTAAACAATTGCTCCTTAGTAGTTTGCTGTTATCTTTACTGTTTGCTTTAACTTTAATTGCACTGAGCCCGGCGTTACTTTCGGTGATAGCTTCCTTATCAGAATCATCTGAACAAGTTATGGAGCAAGCGGGTAGTTATTTTTCTATTCGTATTTGGAGTGCTCCAGCTGCTTTATGTAATTTAGTGCTTCTTGGTTTGATGTTGGGTATGCATTATGGCAAAGGGCCATTCTATTTGGTGTTATTTACTAATTTGGTGAATATCGTACTCGATATTTTATTTGTGTTAGTGCTAGATTTTGGGGTAGCTGGTGCCGCTTGGGCATCTGTTATCGCTGATTATAGTGCGTTGGGTTTAGCCGTTGTTTTAGTTAAAAAGCTCTTTATGCGTTATGGGGTAACATGGAGTGTTAAATTTCCATCAAAAGACAGCATTGCTCGGTTATTGACATTAAACCGCGACATTTTTATTCGCTCTTTGTTATTGCAGTTGTGCTTTAGCTTTATGACCTTTTATGGTGCACGGTTAGGGGATGTGACACTCGCGGCCAATGCTGTGTTGTTAAACTTCTTGATGTTAGTGAGTTTCGCTTTAGACGGTATTGCCTACGCAGCCGAAGCGAAAGTAGGCGCAGCTAAAGGTGAAAATGATCCTTCACGAGTAAAACTATGGGTTAACGTCAGTGTTTTCTGGGGGGCGGTGTTCGCTTTGGGTTATTGTATATTTTTTGCAGTATTAGGGCCGTCAATTATTACCATGCTGACAAATATTCCAGAGGTTATCACTGAGGCAAGTATGTATTTACCTTGGCTGATTGTGCTCCCTATTATCGCTATGGGCTGTTTTTTATTTGACGGTGTGTTTGTGGGCTTGACTCGGGCTAAGGAAATGCGTAATTCAATGTTTATTGCGGTTGTGCTTGGCTTTTTTACGCCATTTTGGCTGACGCTAGAATGGGGGAATCATGGTTTATGGTTTGCAATGAGCTGCTTTATGGCGATGCGGGGTGCTACTTTGTTTTATCGTTATAGGCAGATCTGTCATCAGGGGGCATTGTTACAATAACTTGTGAAAAGCGGTTGGCGAATATGCCTATGTAGCCCCAAGCAGCAAAAAAGAGTGCTGGGGCGAGTAGCCCCAACCCAATAAGCTGAACCCAAGCATAGTGGTAATAACCATAAGCAATGCCTAATACGCTTAATGCAAATAGCCCTAAGCCAATAAAAAAACGCTTAAGGCTAAGTTTGGGGTGCTGGCCCAGTTTATAAATGACGGTTTTTAACATCGAGCGTTTAGTAGTATGAGTGGTCGCCAGCTTGGTGTTCAGTAATATCACGTACTCCGGTGATCTCATCAAACTTAGCAACCATTTCTTTTTCAATCCCTTCTTTTAGTGTCACATCAATCATTGAGCAGCCATTACACCCGCCACCAAATTGTAAGATTGCAACACCCTCAGCGGTGATCTCTACCAAGCTCACTTGACCTCCGTGATTGGCAAGCTGTGGATTGACTTCTGATACCAACATATGCTCAACACGTTCGTTTAAATCAGCATTGTCACTGAGCTTTTTCGCTTTGGCGTTCGGTGCTTTGAGTGTCAGTTGAGTCCCCATTTTATCTGTGACGAAATCGATTTCGGCTTCTTCTAAAAATGGTGCACTTTCAGCATCGACAACCGCGTCGAAGCCATTAAATGGTAGGCGAATATCGCTTTCCTCTACGGCATCTGCGGGGCAATAAGAGACACCACACTCTGCTTGTGATGTACCTGGGTTTACCACAAACACGCGAATGTTTGTCTTTTCTGCTTGATCGGAAAGCAGTTTAGCAAAATGGGATTGAGCTGTTTCTGAAATGGTTATCATAACTGTGACTATTACTTGACTAAATTACTCGGATACTTCGTATGATACTCCCCTCATCGTATTGTCGCTAGTGTTGGACGTAAAAATTTGGCAACTTATGGTTTGGCTGTTAGCGTTTAAACAATCATCAGTTTTAAGGTCTTGATATGCGGCTTGTATTATTATGTTTGGCAATGGCTATTTATTTGCCTCTGACAGTGGTGGCACAACCACTGAATTATTATTTTTCTGACGACATTCAATTTGATCCGACTATCCCCACACCGAGTGATGTTCTGGGATATGAGGTTGGGCAGTGGCATGTGCGACATGATCAATTAGTGCAATATATGCGTGTCCTGGCAGATAAAAGTGACCGTGTTGAAATAAAAACCATGGGTTATAGCCATGAGCAACGACCGTTACTGCTGTTAACGATTACAGCACCAGACAAGCTAGAACGCATTGAACAGATCAGGTCGCAGCATTTAGCAAGGCTGTCGTCTTCAGAATTGAAAGTTGACACACCGGCGGTGGCGTGGATGGGGTATAGCGTACACGGTAATGAACCCTCAGGCAGCAATGCCGCACTGCTGGTGGCCTATTATTTGGCTGCCGCGCAAGGTGACGCGGTACAGACGTTACTTAATAATACGGTTGTGTTGTTAGATCCTTCTTTAAATCCCGATGGCTTAGCACGCTTTGCGCAATGGGCTAATAGCAATCGAGGTATGAATTTGTCTGCTGATCCGCAGCATAGAGAGCATGTAGAAGCTTGGCCTTCTGGGCGCACCAATCATTATATGTTTGACTTAAACAGGGATTGGCTATTGTTGCAACATCCAGAGTCACAAGCTAGAGTGGCACAGTTCCATCATTGGAAGCCTAATGTATTAACAGATTTCCATGAAATGGGATCCAATAGCAGTTACTTCTTTCAGCCAGGCGTTGCTTCGCGCACTCATCCTTTGACGCCAAAAATGAATGTTACACTGACTGAAATATTAGCGACATTTCATGCTAAGTCGTTAGATAAAGATAAACAGTTATACTTTACCCAAGAGAGTTTTGATGATTTTTATTATGGCAAAGGATCTACCTACCCAGATGCTAACGGCGCGATTGGTATTTTGTTTGAACAGGCGAGTAGCCGTGGGCATGTTCAAGATACCGTTAACGGTCGATTGAGTTTTCCTCAGACCATAAAAAACCAACTAACGACCAGTTTATCCACATTTGAAGGTGTTATTAAAAATAAAGCGAAGTTACAAGCATATCAACAGCAGTTTTATACAGGGGCAATGGCACTCGCAAAGAAAGAAAAATTTGAAGGGTATGTGGTAGCGGCAGGTCACGACAAGCAAAAGTTTGAACAATTTTTGTCAGTGTTGTCACAGCATCAAATTGATGTGTTTGAACTGACAAAAGAGTATAAGGTGGGTAAATATCAGTATCAGAAAGGCGATATCTATGTGCCTTTATCACAATCTCAGTATCGTCTAATCAAAGCGATATTTTCAGAACAGCAGTCTTTCCAAGATAATACCTTTTATGATGTATCAGGATGGACTTTGGCACATGCGTTTAACCTACAGTTTGCTCAGGCAGCTAGCACATGGGGACTTAAGGTTGCAGACGAACCATGGCAGTCGCCTGTAAAAGAACAGTTCTCAAAATTATCAGAAACCTATGCATATGGGTTTTCATGGCAAGCATGGAATGCTCCAAAAATGCTAAATTATCTACTTAGTCATGATATTGAAGCGCGTGTCGCGATGAAACCCTTTACAGCTGAAACTGCGGGCTTACAGCATGATTTTTCAGCGGGCAGTATCATTGTTCCAGCAGGGTTACAACGTAACGCACAATGGTTATCAGTGCTTAATAATGCTCAATCGCAGTTTGCTGTAAAAATCCATCCAATAGACACGGGCTTAACGACCAAAGGCATCGACCTTGGATCACGTAATATGCGGAAGCTATCTTTACCTAAAGTCTTGCTGGTGGGTGGGCAAGGGAGTAGCCAATATGAGGTCGGAGAGGTTTGGTATCACTTAGACAAGCATCTAGGTATCGCACCAACTCTAATAGAACAGCACAGATTAGGTAAAGTCGACTTATCACGCTATAGCCATGTGATATTGACGGATGGCCGCTTCAATAAGCTATCTGATCGAGCCAAGGTTGCACTGACTGGGTGGGTAAATAAGGGCGGTGTTATTTGGGGTCACAAGCGGGGAGCAAAGTGGTTGATGGATAGCCAGCTATTAAATGCACAAAGTATCACTCGAAAGGAGATGGCTGAACAGTTCAATACTGAGGGATTACAATATGGTGCGCGTGATGCGCTAGCGGCAAAACAGCGTATTGCAGGGGCAATATTTGCGACTGAGTTAGACTTGTCTCATCCATTGTCTTTTGGCTTTCAGCGCCGCTTGTTACCCATGTTTAAAAATAGTACATGGTTACTTCAGGCCCCTGAACTGCCATTTTTACTGGTGAATAAATATACCAAAAACCCTCTTTTGTCAGGGTATGCTGCAAAAGAGAATGTCGCGAAAGTCAGTGGAAGTGCAGCTGTGGTTGCACACCGGTATGGCAAGGGCAGTGTGATTGCAAGCTCCGATAACCCCGTATTTCGAGGTTATTGGTATGGCAGTAGTCGGTTATTAACGAATGCACTCTTCTTTGGGCATACGCTATCGGTGCAAGGGCGTTAGTGCTGTTGCAATAGCATCAACTTGTAGCGCACCAGCATCTAAGCATGCTTGCGCTGCAGCACCCATCGTTGCCCCTGTGGTGATAACATCGTCTACGATGGCGACTCTTAGGCCGGCCATTGAGTCTTTGACCTGAAAGGCATAGCGTGTATTTTTTCTTCGCTGTATACCTGTTAGGTTGCTTTGCGCCTTGGTGTTATGGGTACGAAGTAAGCTTATTTTTGAGCTTAAATAGGGGTTGATACAGCTTTGCCATGTTTGGTTGACTTGATTGAACCCTCTATTAACTAACCGAGAGGTGTGCAGTGGCATGAGCACAGCGATATCAGGAGCAGTGTGTTCATTTAGCAAGTACTGTGTCCATTGGTGGATAATAACCTGCTGCAGCGCCGCTTGATAACGAGTTTGATGATGGAACTTGTAGCCACTCAGCCAACTTTTAAGCTGGCCTTCATACCAGCCACATGCCATTAACCTTGTTATATTGTCTAACTTAAAATCACGACAAATATCTGGCTGATTGAGGAGGTTTCCTTGTGAGGGGTCAAATAAACTGAGCTCATCGAAACAGTATTGGCATATTGCTTGGTTTTCAATAAGGGGGTTTTGGCAACAAATACAATAATTGGGCACGAGCCAATTAGCTACTTTCCTTAGCATGTTGGTTACTTTCCTTGGTCTTGTCGGTATCATTGTTGTAAGTTTGGTTGAGGACCTAAAAGAATGCAAAAAGAGTTAGTACTGTTACACGGCTGGGGAATGAATGCGCAAGTGTGGCAGATGATAAAGCCTGAAATTGAGCTGGTTTTTAATGGTGACGTGCGGTGTATTAATTTACCAGGTTTTGGCGGTGCCCCGAGTCCTAAATTGGACTATACGTTAGAAACGGCGGCTAACTTAGTGGCTGAACAATTAAAACCAAAAAGTATCATTATTGGCTGGTCATTAGGTGGCTTGTTTGCATTGCATTTGGCGCGTAACTTTCCAGATAAAGTCAGTAAGGTTATCTTAATTGCGTCTACGCCCTACTTTAACGAAGTAACGCAGTGGCCTGGTATACAGTCAAATGTATTAGATGCCTTTCAGGTGCAACTTGAAAAGAACACTACTAAGACTATTGAACGTTTTCTCGCTATTCAAGCGATGGGGAGTGAACATGCTAAAGAGGACATTAAAAGCTTACGGGCTTTATTAGCACAGGCCCCAGAACCAGACCCTATTGCATTAAAAGCCGGTTTAGATATTTTGAAAACACAGGATTTACGGGCTGATATGGCTAGGTTAGAACAGCCCATTTATGGTTTGTTTGGTCGCTTGGACTCTTTGGTGCCAAAAGCTGTAATAGATAAGATTCGTGGTCTAAATTCGAATTTTCACTGCGAAATTTTACCAAAAGCATCTCATGCGCCTTTTATTTCTCATCGCACTGAATTTATAACTTTCCTAAAATCAGTACTTTAAAATTATGGTATCGCGTTACGTGAAAAAGACGTAAATCATGCTTTATTTTTATGACTTTTTGCGCAATAATTAACCATATATAAAAGTTTTCGGAGCATGCTATGCCAATCGGTGATGTACTCAACAATGGGATAGAAGGCTTTAACAGAGCAACGCAAGGTATTGAGCGTGCGAGCGCTGAAATAAACCGTGCGACTATTGAAACGCAAGATGAAGGCCAGCAGGCACAGCAGCGTCAGTTGCAAGGTGCTCGTCCTGAAGAGTCTGTGACGGCGCCGGTTTCACAGTCCGCGAAAATTGATGAAGCTCTGGTTAATCTAAAAGTAGAAGAATTTAATGCTAAAGCAAACGTGCAAACTATCCGCACTGCTGACGAAGCATTGGGTACTTTAATTGATATAAAGGTATAAGTTTTACAAAAATGGTATGAGTATTGTAACGTCCTCTCCGACGATGAATTTAAATACTGCCAACGTCTACACTGAAACAGCTAGGCGCGACAACCAGCTGCGTGAAGTGATCCCCAAAGCAGCTCCTACCTCTGCAACCTTCACAGAGAACAAAGCGTTTAATGATGGTGATAAAGCAAAAGCGAACTCACCAGACGAGAGTGCTTTGTATGATAGTTCTGGCAAATTAGAACAGAACAAAACAATTGATGAAAAAGGTGCTCAAGACGGCGATGAGCGCCAGCCTAAATCTGATGAAGAGACACGCAGTGAGCAAGAACAGGCTGATGAGCAGGCTGAGCAAAAGCAAATACAAGAGCTTAAAGCAAGAGACACTGAAGTACGGTTGCATGAGCAAGCACATGCGCGCGTAGGTGGGCAATATGCCGGTTCCCCGAGCTATGAATATCAACGTGGTCCTGACGGTAATAACTATGCGGTAGGGGGGCAGGTAATGATTGATGTGGCAGAGATCCCAGGGGATCCTGCAGGCACAATCGATAAAATGCAAACTGTACGAGCTGCTGCGTTAGCACCAGCTGAACCTTCTGGTGCGGACCGAGCGATTGCCGCTGATGCAACACAAAAGCAAGCTGCTGCGCAAGCGGAATTAGCTACGCAAACCATTAGTAGAGGTAATGAAGAAGAGCAGCAGGATACGACACGAGTTGCTGGCTATGAGACGCGACGACTAGCCGAAGATGATGAAGAAATAATTGAACGCGACTCTGCTGCATTGAAAACAGAGGGTGGGCCTTACTCGGTTGCGTTACCAATTGAGCGAGACCCTCAAATACAAGCGCGTTCGTTACGCATTAGCGACTTTTATCAGCAATCAGTGCAACCCGAGGAAGTTGCTTCATTGTCGTTACAAGCATAGCTGTGATTCAGTGAAGAGCTTTGTCTAATTAAATTGTGTTAGATACCAGATAAGCATTCACAAAAAAGCCCATTCTACGATGGGCTTTTTTATTTTACTTGATTATTTACTTTTTCATTTTGGCGAAGGCTTCGGCAAATGCATTCCCCATGGCTGCATTACCTGAGTCTTTTTTTGGTTTTGCGTTGCGGCTGTGCTGCTTGGGTGCTGCTGACTTTTGCGCACTAGGCTTGTTTTTAGCCTGTGTGTCTTGTGGTGTAATTTCATCATTCAAGCGCATAGTAAAGCTAATACGTTTGCGTGCAACATCAACTTCAATCACTTTTACTTTTACAATGTCACCCGCTTTAACGACTTCACGAGGATCAGAAATAAACTTATTAGTGATCGCCGAAATATGTACTAATCCATCTTGATGCACACCCACATCGACGAATGCCCCAAAATTAGCAACATTGGAGACAACTCCCTCGAGTATCATGCCAACTTCTAAATCTGATATTTTTTCAACACCAGCTTTAAACTCTGCTGTTTTAAACTCAGGACGAGGATCACGGCCTGGTTTATCAAGTTCTTTAATAATGTCAGTGACCGTTGGCAAACCAAACTTTTCGCTGGTAAAGTCATTGGCTGCCAATTGGTTCAGTACAGCACTGTTTCCGATAAGTTCTGTGACGGGAAGTGCTTTTTGTTGTGCGATTTGTTTTACGACTGGATAAGCTTCAGGGTGCACAGATGAGGCATCTAATGGGTCTTTACCGTCGAGTATACGTAAGAAGCCTGCAGCTTGTTCAAACGCCTTTGGCCCCAATCTTTCCACTTTTTTCAGCTGGCTACGTGCAGTGAATGAGCCGTGTTCGTCACGATATTGAACAATATTGTTAGCCAGTGTTTTATTTAAACCAGACACACGTGTTAATAGGGGAGCAGAAGCCATGTTAACGTCTACACCCACAGAGTTTACACAGTCTTCTACGACCGACGTCAGTGTTTGACCCAGTTGGCTTTGCGATACATCATGTTGGTATTGACCTACACCGATAGATTTAGGCTCTATTTTCACTAATTCAGCCAACGGGTCTTGCAAACGGCGTGCTATCGATACAGCCCCACGCAGTGACACGTCTAAGTCAGGAAATTCATTTGCGGCAAATTCGGAAGCTGAGTATACAGATGCGCCAGCTTCACTGACCATGATTTTACTTAGGGCAAGCTCTGGGGCTGCTTTTAATAGCTCAGACGCCAACTTATCAGACTCACGAGAAGCGGTACCATTGCCAATGGCAATTAATTGTACTTTATGCTGACGGCATAATTGCTCTAGTGTGCGTAGCGATTTATCCCAATGGTTTTGAGGCGCATGTGGGAAAATAGTATTCGTGGCGAGTAATTTACCTGTGCTGTCGACAACCGCGATTTTACATCCCGTTCTCAGCCCTGGATCAATCCCTAAGGTAACGCGAGGTCCTGCCGGTGCTGCCATCAGCAAATCTTTTAAATTTTTAGCAAAGACGTCAATGGCGCCGGTTTCGGCGGTTTCACGTAGCGACCCGAGAAATTCATTTTCTAAATGCAGTGATAATTTAATTTTCCAGGCCCATTGCACAACGGTCATTAACCATGCACTGGCATTGGCGGATGTAACATTGAGTTGGTAGTGATCTGCTATCATTTGCGCGCAAAACTGTTGGGGCTCTGCCACATCTGGTTCTGGGTTAATAACCAATTGTAAAATACCTTCGTTACGCGCTCTTAGCATTGCTAATGCTCTGTGAGAGGGCACTTTGGTTAATTTTTCACTGTGCTCGAAATAGTCACGGTATTTGTTTCCAGAGTCTTCTTTTCCTTTAACGACTCGTGCCTCAAGTTGGCCATTTTGTTGAATATGTCGGCGAAGCTTGGCAAGCAGCTTAGCATCCTCAGCAAAGCGTTCCATTAGAATGAACTTGGCTCCATCTAACGCTGCTTTAGTATCACTGATCCCATTCTGGTCATTAACATAGTCTTGCGCTAGTTGCTCAGGAGATAATGCGGCATCACTAAATAGCGCCTCGGCCAGTGGTTCTAACCCAGCTTCAATTGCTATTTGACCTTTGGTGCGGCGTTTTGGTTTGAAAGGTAAGTATAGATCTTCCAATTCAGTTTTACTTTGCACATCATTGATGTCAGCTAAGAGTGAGTCAGATAATTTACCTTGTTCTTTAATGGTAGAGAGAATAAAGCTTCTGCGCTCCTCTAACTCTCGTAAATAGCCTAAACGTTGCTCTAATAAACGTAGCTGCGTATCGTCTAACCCACCGGTAACTTCTTTACGGTAACGGGCGATAAACGGTACGGTTGCCCCTTCATCAAGTAATGCCGTTGCAGCGATAACTTGCTGCTCTTTTGCGTTTAGCTCATGTGCTAAACGTGCAGAGATATTGCTCATGCAAAATCCTTATAAAGTTCAATGCTATACGCGTTTTTTTAGCGTACGTCTATGGTCTAACTATATCACAGCAAAAGGGAATAAGAAGCTTAGCTGATCACGTAATCAATTTTGTTAACAAACCAAGTTTTTTCGCCCTCAGGGGTATTAACAGTAAAGTCATCATCCACTTGTTTACCGAGTAAAGCTCGGGCCATCGGTGAGTCGATGGAAATGTAATCGTTGCGCTCATATATTTCATCTGGCCCAACAATTCTAAATTTTTTGCACTCTTGTGCTTCATTTTCAATTTCGACCCAAGCCCCAAAAAATACTTTACCGGCCTGTTGCTGAGAGTACTCAATAATTTTTAGATCAGGTAGTCGTTTTCTCAGATATCTAACTCGCCTATCTATTTGCCTTAGGACACGTTTATTAAATGTATAATCAGCATTTTCAGAACGATCGCCTAAGCTCGCAGCCCACGATACAATTTTGGTTATTTCAGGGCGCTTTTCATGCCATAAGTGGTCATGTTCTTGCTGTAATTTTCGGTACCCTTCAGGGGTGATCAGATTGGTTTTCATTTACTTGATTTGCTCTGAGTTCGTGCTGTGACAACTTAAATAAAAAATAAATATATGTCGAGCTTTCTAGATTAAACGGCGCTATTTTTTTGTTTGTAACGTTCCGTAACAAAACTTCTTTTAAGGTATGGTGTCTAGTTGGCATTTTTTCAATTATATTAAGCCAAGGTATTCAATAAAAAGAAGAATCAACAATGGGGAATGAAACGACCAAAGTGTTAGTCGTAGATGACGATATGCGTTTACGTAGCTTGCTAGAGAGATACTTGGTTGAACAAGGTTTTATTGTTCGTACTGCAGCCAATAGTGAGCAAATGGATCGTTTACTAGAACGTGAAAATTTTCACTTGATGGTGCTTGATCTGATGCTGCCAGGTGAAGATGGGCTATCTATTTGTCGCCGCTTAAGACAAAAAGAAAATGAGATCCCTATTGTAATGTTGACGGCAAAAGGAGATGAAGTTGATCGCATTATTGGTCTTGAGTTGGGTGCTGATGACTATATACCAAAGCCGTTTAACCCAAGGGAGCTGTTAGCAAGAATTAAAGCCATTTTACGTCGCAGAGCAAAAGAAGTGCCAGGTGCGCCTGCAGCCCAAGAAAATGAAGTGGTCTTTGGTATTTTTAAACTCAATCTAGCAACGCGCGAAATGCAAAAAGGGGACGAAGTCATTTCGTTAACGAGCGGTGAGTTTGCAGTACTAAAGGCATTGGTTAATCACCCTCGTGAACCATTAAGTCGAGACAAGTTAATGAATTTGGCGAGAGGGCGCGATTATAGTGCGCTGGAGAGAAGTATTGACGTACAAGTCTCTAGGCTACGTCGTATGATTGAAGAAGATGCAACCAACCCTCGTTATATTCAAACTGTTTGGGGGCTAGGGTATGTCTTTGTGCCTGACGGCCAAGGTTAGTTGTATTTATGAGTTTATTTCCAAAAAGTGCATTCGGGCAAACCGTTTTTTTTGTTGGGGCATTGTTACTCGTTAATCAAATAATGTCTTACATCACGGTGACTCTGTACGTGATTAAGCCGACATTTGAGCAAGCAAACCTTATGCTGGCGAAACAAGTAAAAACAGTCTTTATTGATTGGGAAGATGGCGTTGAAGTGTCTTCAGAGTTGTCTGATGTGTTTTTTGAGATAACGGGAATAGAGGTGATGACGCAAAGAGAGGCCTATATTAATGGCCTTGGTGACGCCAAAGAGTACACGTTATTGTCTAAGAGTATGTCTGAGCAATTAAATGGTTCAGCACGAGTGAGGATAAGCCAAGGAGATCCGATAGTGTATTGGGTTGAGGCACCGCAAGCACCAGGTTATTGGGTACGGGTTCCTTTAACCGGTTTTAGCGAAACAAAGTTAGAATTTTTGGTCTTTTACCTTTCTAGTATTGGATTTTTAAGTGTACTCGGTGGGTGGTGGTTTGCTCGACATCTTAATCGACCGTTGAGGGCACTTCAAACAGCCGCTGGACGAGTGGGGGTTGGGGATTTTTCAACGCGTCTTAAAGAAAGTGGTGCAACTGAAGTTATTGAAGTGACCAAGGCATTTAATCAAATGTCGAAAGGGATCGCTGAGCTTGAAAGTGACCGTCGCTTGCTGATGGCTGGCGTGTCGCATGATCTGTGAACGCCTCTCACACGTATTCGGTTAGCTACTGAAATGATGTCGGATGAAGAAGATTACCTCAAAGAGGGGATCATTGACGATATTGAAGATATGAATGCGATTATTGATCAGTTTATTGAATATTTACGGCATCATAATTCCAGTGAGATGGTACTTGAAGATATCAATACCATCGTTGAAGACGTGGTCAGTGTAGAGCAAAAACATCAGCGAACAATTCAGCTTGAAACGGAGGCATCGCTGCCAACGGTTTTATTAAATACGGTCGCATTAAAGCGAGTGCTAACGAATATGATTGAAAATGCGATCCGTTATTCCGATGGGGCTATTTCAGTGTCTACGGGGTTCAGTAAACAGCACAAATCAGTACTCATTAAAGTACAAGATCGGGGCCCTGGTATTCCAGAGAGTGAATTGGAAACTGTGTTTGAGCCGTTTAAGCAAGGAGATCAAGCTCGCGGTAGTGAAGGAAGTGGTTTAGGACTTGCCATAATTAAACGAATTGTGACCACACATGGTGGTACGGTAAGGCTCCGCAATCGCAAGCAAGGTGGGTTAAGTGCTGAAGTACTGCTGCCAGTGATGCGCTCAAGTCAAAGCTAAAATAGCAATTTTATAACGTTTTACGCGGTGATGCATAATTATATAGACACCTTTAAAGGTTTTTATTATGGCTGAGTAAAGTGTGACACTGAAGATCTGTAACTGAAATTTGGAAGTAAATTATGACGCGATTAGTTGTGGTAGGTGCAGGCTGGTTAGGGCACCCTTTATGCCAGCAAGCACGTGATTTGGACTGGCAGGTCGAAGGTACTCGGCGTAGCCCCGATGAGGCCGTTTCATTTGAACGTTATTTAGCGATGCCAAATGAGCACATTGAGCATACGCTATCTTTACATGATGCATGGTGGGTCTGTGCGTTACCACCTAGAGCCAGGCATGCTGATAGTAAGTATTTGCTTATGTTGCAGCAGGCTTTAGCGCTAAGTAAAACAATGTCCGCTCGGGGGTTTCTACTTTGTTCTAGTACAGGTGTATATAGTAATGCAGAGGGTATATATAGCGAGTATAGTGACCTTGATACTTCCACAGAGCGCCAGCAAGTATTAGTCACGGCAGAAGAGCTGGTGACCAGTCAGCAGGGTAAAGTGTTACGTCTAGCTGGATTGGTTGGTCCGGGCCGAGAGCCGGGTAATTTTGTCGCAGGGAAAACATTAAAAAGCTCTTCGCAAAGCTTGGTAAATATGGTGCATCAGCAAGATGTGATCAATGCCATTTTTACGGTATTGTCACAGTGGCGAGCAGCTCAGCCAATATACAATGTGTGTAATGCGTGGCATCCTACACGCACACAGTACTATCAAAAAAAATGTCAGGCACTTAACACCTTAGTTCCTGAATTTAGCTCTGCCGAAAAAGTGGAGCGTATTATAGATGGCTCAGCTATTTGTCAGCTGGGATTTGAATACCACCATACAATTTAGTGACGTTTAAATGTTAAATGCCCGCCTAAACGGTATTTACTGCCGGGCGAAATAAGGCGTGCAAAGCTGACGATCCCCTCTGATGACCATGTACGCCTTATGACCTGCAAACACGGCTCTTCATTGTATAAACTTAGCCATTGGCAAACTTCATTGCTTGGCATAATAGCTTCTACCGTATGGCGAGCTTCAGTTAATGGGGCAACTTGTGACAAATATTCGTGTGGCGTGATGTGATTAAAATCTTGTTGTAAATAGTGTATGGCAAGTGCTGGATTGACAAATCGTTCTTCTACTTGCAGCGGTTGCTCGTTTTCATTATGTACCAATACACTGCGATATACTTGGCTATTTATTTCTACACCGAGTGCAATTGCAATTGGTGCGACGGCCGAGATAGATTCTAACGATAAAACACTACAAGAGTACACCCCATTGCGTGCCTGTACTTCATCAGCTATGTTTTTAATTTCGAGTAACGATGATTGCGACTTAAGGCTGGCAACGAAAGTTCCTAATCCTTGGCTGCGAGTGAGTATGCCCGCTTCAGTCAGTTCGCTGAGTGCCCGTCGTGCGGTCATGCGACTGACAGAAAACTGCTCTGCGAGCTCATTCTCAGAGGGTACACGCTGATTTTCAACCCATTTTGCTGCTTGAATATTATCAATGATATGCTGTTTTATAAGAGCAAACTTGGGCGTTTGTGTCACGGCCTGAATACCTATTTTTATGAAGATATGAATAAAGGTGGCACAGATATCTTGTATATACAAGTAAGCTTGTTAAACTCAAACCAGATATTTTTTGGAGTAGTAGCAATGATTGAGCCTGATTTAGTAATTACAGATGTTAACCTTGCGACAATGGACGCAGAGCGCATTGCACCCTATGGCATGATAGAGCAAGGGGCGATTATGATTAAAGAGGGCGTGATCAGCTGGCTTGGCCTGCAAGCTGAGATGCCTGAATTTGATGCACTGGCGACCCCAGTCCACAGCGCAAAAGGGGCTTGGTTGACACCCGGACTCATTGATTGCCATACCCATATTTTGTTTGCAGGGGATCGTGCTACAGAGTTTGAGCAGCGGCTGCAAGGTGTTTCTTATCAGCAAATTGCGGAGCAAGGTGGTGGTATAGCCAGTACTGTTAGAGCAACGCGAGAAGCTGATCATGAAACGTTATTTGTTAATGCAAAGGGGCGTTTAAATAGTTTATTACGTGAAGGGGTAACGACTGTTGAAAGTAAAACGGGTTATGGCTTAGATACTGAAAATGAACTGAAGCTATTGGAAGTGAATAAGCTGCTTGCTGAACATCATCCAATTGATATACACAGTACGTTTTTAGGCGCGCATGCGTTACCTCCTGAATATAAGAATCAAGCCGATGCTTATATTGATATTGTATGTGATGAAATGTTACCTCAGGTTGCAAAGCTAAAGCTGGCCAGTGCAGTGGATGTGTTTTGTGAAAATGTGGGGTTCAGTTATGAACAAACGCGCCGAGTATTTGAAGCCGCGACAAAGTTAGGACTAAAAGTAAAGTGTCACGCTGAGCAGTTGTCCAACCAAAAGGGCACAGAGCTGGTGGCTGAGTTTTCTGGGTTATCGGCGGATCACATAGAATATTTAGATGAAGCAGGTGTTATGGCAATGGCGAAGGCTGGCACGATCGCTGTGTTGTTACCTGGTGCATTTTATTTTTTACGAGAGACACAGTTACCCCCATTAGAGTTGTTGCGTAAGCACAAGGTACCCATGGCCATTGCCAGTGATTTTAATCCTGGTACCGCACCATTATGCTCATTGCGTTTAATGTTGAATATGGGGTGTACGCTATTTAGGATGACCCCGGAAGAAACATTGCAAGGTGTTACCTGCCATGCAGCAAAGGCACTGGGTTTATCTGATAGAGGTATGCTGAAAGTAGGGATGCGAGCTGACTTTGCATTGTGGGATATTAGTCACCCAGCACAATTAAGTTACCAATTTGGCGTAAATGATCTGTTAAATCTCTGGATATTAGGTAAACTTACTCAGAATTAATTATTTATATCGGGGTGTTGATGTCGGTGTTCACATATATGTGGTCCGTCACAACTATTCCTGTAATCAACGGAATGCAACAGGGGGGGATCCCCCTTCTAGCGGCGCTGCTAGCGGGTGTAGTATTGATGGGCAGCATCGCAGCTATCGTGGTAACTAAATCCGCCAGTTTACGCATACTTCATGCATTGACTGCGAGTATAAGCTTGGCGCTCCTGGCGCTCAATACCGAATGGTTGTCGTATTTATTCGGACTTTCCCTCCTTGCGCACATTCATTTTGGCCTACGCCATGATGAAGATAATTACTTGGTACTTGCCTGTTTATCAACGGTTCTATTTATTATACTGCTTGGTGGACATATTCTTTGGCTTTGGCCTAGGCCATTAGGTATCACTGTATTGGCGGTTTTGTATCTAGGCCAACTTTACTTTATGACGCGAGAGAAAGAAGCCTCAGTGCCGCACAATGAAGTGGTGAGCGATCAAGCGCATGATATTCTTGGGTTACCCGATAGAGCGAGTTTAAGAGCCGCATTTACAGAATATAGAGTCACAGAGCCAGGGCCAGCTATGTTAGTGATGATTCGCCTTGAAGGGTTTGAACAGGTGAATCTACATTTAGGTCGAGAGTTTGGCGACTTACTCTTAGCGCAGTCTGCAAATCGTATAAAACAACAATTACAAAGCCATGATGTCGTCGCGATTGCCAATGGCAATGATATGGCGCGGGTGGCGCATTTAGGCGGGCTCAATTTTGTCTTTGTCTGTGGTCTGAGCAACCAAAAACATCTTCATGAGCAGCTAATTGACGATATCATTCGCAGTACATTGAAACCTTTCAATGTGGGTAACTGTACGTTGGAAGTGAGTGCACGCGCCAGCTATGTTAATTGCGACGAAGAACTCGGTCAATTTGACAACCTGATCACCTGTGCATTCTTGGCGCTAGATAGCCAACCAAATCGCTCGGTGTGTGCTTATCAACAGCAAATGCAAATTACGAAGTTAGAGCAACAGGCACGACTCGCTGAGCTGGCACACATTGATTTTCGCAGTGAATTTGAACTGTATTTTCAGCCGGTGATCCGCCATAAAGATGGAGAAATAGAGTTTTTAGAACTATTACTTCGCTGGCAGCACCCAAAGCAAGGTATTTTGGCAGCCGGTAAATTTATAGAAGATATTAGATTAGCAGGACTGGCTGTTCCTGTGGCGTATTATGTGATTGAGCGTGCAGCAGAGATTGCAATGGCATTGCGTATGGATAACATTCATATGCCACTGAGTGTAAACGTTTTTGGTCCAGAGATGTTGCACGAAGAGTTCATTGAATTTTTAGATAGAATCTTGCTTGAACATCATTTGCTACCGGGGGATTTGATCATTGAGTGCCCATCAGCATTATTTATGTCGCTGGATGCACAAGGCGTAGCAATGGTCGCTCGGTTGCGAAGCATTGGTGTGCGTTTGTGTGTTGATGGGTTTGGTGAAGCGCCGCTTATATTAGCGAAATTACCAAAATTGAGCGTGGATTATGTGAAAGTGGGTCGCTCTTTGACTGCAGGGCATCAACAACAAGGTCAATTTAAAAGCGTGGTGCGTGGTATGGTAGAGATGCAGCAACAACTGAACAGTAAAGTAATTTGTGAAGGGGTTGAAACACAAGAGCAGCTCAATTTTGTACAAAATCTTGATACCTTTGCTGCTCAGGGTTACTTTTTTGCAAGGCCTCTGAGCAGTGTGGGTATGATCAGTTGGTTAAAGCAATGGAAAATAGAGCATGAGTAAATAGACTATTGCTCAATGCGGGCTCGACTTGCTAAGTAACTACATACTAAACCACTGAGTACTTGCCCTGCTTCGATCATCCCTTGTGCAAGGCCTTGTGGATGATTGGCTGGCGCAGCTTCACACAGGTGTAAATAAGCCACATTGCGTTGTTCTGCTGATAATGACACAAAATGTTCAGCGTCATTCGTACTAAAACCACAATTGGTAAATGCGCTGACTGGCATACCGCTGATACTGTCAACGTCTACCTCAATCCCTAATGGTTTATCATCGGTAAAGCGCTTTAATCCGGTGGTGATTGCGTGGGTTAATGTTGCCTTTCGAGTGACTAAAATATCTTGATAACTGGTATAGGTGAATTGTGCTTTGTGTAAAGCGTCGATGATTGCCTGATTATTTTTTTGTTCATGCAAGCCGACCACATGATAATCATTAAGCATATTTTGTTGGTAAGCATAATGGAAGCCGTTACCGCTATGGCGACCTTCTATTGCTCTAAAATCAGCGTGTGGATCAAAGTTGATAGCATTGCATGATGTACCACTGGCATTATGTAACGCTTTTAAGATGCCAAAACAATTATTATGGCCGCCACCAATAATGATAGGCTCTAGCCCTGCTAAAAACACCATGCTGAGGACATCATTGACACGTTGATCTATTTCGGCGCATAAATCTCGTAATTGCGATAGCTGCTCAAGGTCTGTATTACACAAGTCGGTACTGGCGGTTTGTAAGTCGTCACAAACGATTTCACCTAATAACAAAACATTCTTTGGGTCTAAGAACTGGTTACAAGGGAGGTTTAAGAAGCGCTTTAAAAAGGCTTGCCAGCCAAGAGTTGCACCACCTTGGCCACAGTTTGCTCTAGGACCAATATCTTCATTCACGCCAATAAGTACATATTTTATACCGAACGAAGCCGCATCTTTTAATGCTTGCACCGTGGCTATATTTGTATCTAAAAAGGTCAGTGATTGCCAAAATTTACGTTCATTCTTACGTTCGGTAACGAGGCTGTTGATGTCAGCCTCGTGATATATGTGTAGGTATTCTGTCATGGTTTACTAATCTTGGGTGTCATCTACTTCAAGGAGTAATTCTTCGGCTGAGATAATTATTCCTGTACTGTCGGCATAAAGGTAGTCGTCATCGAAAAAGGAGACACCGGCAAAGTTAACGGGTATACCTTGCTCGCCAGCGCCTGAACTGTCGGCGGATACAGGAATTGACGTAATTGCTTGAATACCGATGCTACACTCTTCCAGTTCGTCCACATGGCGAACGGCACCATAAACGATAATACCTTGCCAGTTATTTTCAACCGCTAATTCAGCAAGATCAATATCAATGAGCGCCCGTCTAGTTGAGCCGCCGCCATCAATTAATAGGATGCTATCGCTACCATCTTGTCCTAGCATTGACCTGATCAATTCGTTATTTTCAAAACATTTTACAGTTTGAATACGGCCGCTAAAGGCGGTTTTCCCCCCAAAGTTAATAAACATAGGTTCGAGAACATCAACCACGTCAGCAAAATGATCACATAGGTCTGAAGTGCTGTAATCCATACTTTAAATCCTCTGAAAAAATAACAAAAGTTGGATTCAGTATACTCCCATAATTGGCCATAGCAATGCTAAACAGTAACTTACATATTAGTGTCGCAAAACTGTCACCGCTTTGTTATTTAGCTCTTCTATGCTGAAAATGTAGGCAAATAACAGGTGCATATAAAATGAAAGGTAAATTAGCACAGTTAGACACAGTTCTTTATTTTGCGGTTTTTACACCGAGCCCAAAGCATTGGTGGCGAATTGCTGCGCTGGCCTTCTCGAAAAGTGGCAATGGCGGTTTATATATTGTATTAGCATTAATATGCGCGCTGTTTTTTGAGCAATTGGGCCAACAATTTGCTTTGACTGCGGTATTGGCATTTGCAATTGAACGCCCGCTTTACTTCTTTCTTAAAAAGCGTATTGCACGTGTTCGACCGTGTGACTGTTATGCATTAAAAGCACTCTTAACGCCGGCAGATAAATTTAGTTTGCCGTCAGGCCATAGTGCAGGGGCGTGGCTTTATGCTGTGTGTATTGTCGAGCATTTGTCAGTGTACTGGTGGTTATTGTTTATATGGGCTGCTGGAGTCTCTTTGTCACGTGTGGTGGTTGGAGTACATTATCCACTGGATGTTGTTGTCGGCGCTTTAATGGGGATCGGTTGTGCGAGCTTATCTATTTTTTTAGTAGGGATGTTATGAAGATATTATATGGCGTACAAGGCACCGGAAATGGGCATATTACCCGAGCTCGAGTTATGGCTGATTGCTTTGCAAGAAAGAATGTAGATGTTGACTATATATTCTCAGGTCGTGATAACACGAAGTATTTTGATATGGCATCGTTTGGTGACTATCAAACTAAAACTGGGCTGAGTTTCAGTACGCGTAACGGGCAAGTGAATCAGATTGATACGTTAAAAAATATTAAGCTAGGTCAGTTTGTTAAAGACGTACGTCGATTAGAGGTAGACCAATATGACTTAGTGTTTAATGATTTTGAGCCGGTGAGTGCCTGGGCTGCTAGGCTTGCCAAAGTTCCAGTCATTGCGATGAGCCATCAAGCGGCTTTTCTTAGTCCGGAAGTACCTATGCATAGCCATGGCTTCTTGAAGCGTACTTTCCTAAAGCAGTTTGCGCCGGCAGATATTCACCTCGGTGTGCATTGGCAGCCGTTCTCTAAAAATATAATTCCGCCCTTTATCCCTTATGAAAAGCCAATTAACCATTGCCGTTCGATTGAAAATAAAGTGTTGGTTTACCTCCCATTTGAAGACTTAAATCGGGTGTTAGAGTTTCTACGTGATTTTCCAGATAAGGAGTTTTATTGTTATCACCCTGATGCGAAAGACTGTTCTAAAACACACATTCATTTGCGCGCACCGAGTCGAGAAGGGTTCCTCAAAGACTTAGCTAATACCAGCGGTGTAGTGGGTAATGCGGGGTTTGAACTCTCCAGTGAAGCGCTTAAGTTCGGTAAAAAATTATTATTAAAGCCGTTAGAGGGGCAATTTGAACAGCATGCTAATGCACAGACTTTACAGGATATGGGGTTTGCACGCGTAATGCACTATCTTAGTTCAGATGCACTGGAAGAGTTTTTGGTTGAGCCAAGTGGTAAAAGCATCGATTTTCCCGCAGATCCATGTGTCCTTGTCGATTGGTTGTTATCTAAACAATGGCATGATTTGGAAGGTTTACATAATTCACTTTGGCAAGGATTGCGAGTGCAGTCATCTAAAGCAGCCTAACTCCCTGCTTTATCCTATCTTTTTGCAATAGTGATGCAGAGTTTTTTCTTTAGTGTAATGCATTTGTGATACGCATTGGCACATATTCTCGGCTATACTGTTCGTTAGGTAGCAAAAAATATAGGTAACAGTATGGCCTTATTGGAAAATTTAACCATTAAACGACGCTTGCAACTGAATGCCCTTGTTGTGGGTATCGCAATGTTAGTGATGCTGTTCGTGATAATTCTAGAAGCAAAAACAATGCTCAGACTCAATGAAACCATTGAATATGCTGAAGAATTAGACATTCATGAATTGGCAATGCGTAAGTATGAGAAAAATTTCCTGTTTTATAAGGACACGGACGCCCTAGAGAAATTTGAAGCAGAGTATGCAAAATTACAGCAAAAAACAGTTTACTTAGCGGAAATATTCACTGAGTTTGATATCGATGCATCACAACTTAATGAATTCAAACGCCTTGCAGCGGCTTATAATCAAGATTTTCATGCGGTTGTGGAACTTCAAAAAGTCATTGGCTTGCACCCAAAAGATGCACTGTATGGTGAGTTAAGAGGGGCAGTTCATAAAGTTGAGACACTATTAAAACAACGCAAAAACTTCGAGTTATTGACCACAATGCTGCAGTTAAGGCGAGCAGAAAAAGATTTTATGCTGCGATTTAACCTTAAGTACTTAACTAAGTTTGATAAGTTGATTGCCACTTTTAACACACAAATTACGCAGGCAGGGTTTGATCGGTCATATCAGGAGAGTTTGTTGGCGTTAGTGGCTGAGTATCAACAAAAGTTTGGCGCATTAGTCAGTGCACAGCAAACCTTAGGGCTAAGCCTTGACGACGGTGCGTTGGGTAAAATGAAAGTTAATGTACAAAAAAGCGACCAAGTAGTTGCTGATATTGTAGAGCAAACGAAGCAAGAAATTAAACTCAATGCTGATCACACCCAATTTATGGGGATTACAATTTTTGTCGTTGCCGCTGTCATCGTAATGATTTTAGTGCTTCTAACGAGCCGCTCAATTATTCAACCAGTAGAGCGTGTTTATCAAACTATTGAGCGAATTCGCCGGGAAAATAATTTAGGTGTGACGATTGAGCAATCTGGTAATGATGAAATAACAGTGATGACGCGTGATTTTAATAGCTTAGTCGGTGATTTTAGAATTCTTATTTCAGAAGTTAATTCAGCGTTAGGCACGATTAATGATGCAACGCAGCATTTAACAGAAACAACAGCACAGACTAGCTCTGGCATGCATGAGCAATTACATGAAGCAGATATGGTGGCAACCGCAGCAACTGAAATGCAGGCGACCATTCAAGATATATCTCATAATACTGAGGCTGCTGCGCAAAAAGCAGAATCAACTAACAATAATGCTCAGCAAGGTCGTAATGAAGTAGACGCGACCATTAAGCACATTATGGTTTTATCTGACTCACTTGCGGGTGCGTCAGATGTGGTTTCTCAGTTAGAAAAAGACGGTGAAACGATAGGGTCTGTTTTGGATGTTATTCGCGGAATTGCGGAGCAAACCAACTTACTCGCGTTAAACGCGGCTATTGAGGCTGCGCGAGCAGGTGAGCAAGGTCGTGGGTTTGCAGTGGTAGCAGATGAAGTGCGCTCATTGGCACAGCGTACCCAAGACTCTACCCAAGAGATCGAAAGTATTATTTCGACGTTGCAACAACGCACGAGAGAGGTTGTCAATATTATGGAGCAATGCCGAGTACAGGGGAGTGAAAGTGTATCGCAGGCTGAAAAAGCAGGCGAGTTACTGACGTCCATAACAACAGATGTACAAACTATTATGGATATGAGCACGCATATTGCCACTGCCATTGATGAGCAAAACCAAGTAGCCTCTGAAGTGAATAAGAATGTAGTGCGCATTAGAGATATTGCACAAGTAGCCTCTGAACATGCGCAATCGAACGCGCAAAGCAGTGAAGAAGTATCAGAACAGGCCAGTGTGCTTCATCAGGCAGTCGCGAAATATAAAGTGTAAACGGCTTATATATCATTCTTAAAACGCAGCTGAACGCTGCGTTTTTTATACCTGAGATAAAGAGATATATCTGAGCATAGTAATAGGTTGGTCATTGTTGTAACGCAAAGGCCCGTTTACTTAAGTAATATGTTTTGGATTACAAATTACCTGTGAAAATCGTTTTAGCACAAGGCTACGGCATAAATTTTATCGGCACGCTATGAGCGTGTTTATTATGCTGGGCGACTCTGTCACTGTAGGTTTGCCAGTAAGTCGTGTGGTTTACACCGAGCTCTCGTAAGTATTGCCAACTGAATAGGCCTGAATTATGGCCATCATCAAAGCTGAGTCGTACCGCATAGTGGCCTACAGGCTCGAGGGTTGTAATTGCAACGGCGTGTTTATTTAATACCAGTTTACTTTGCTCAGCGCCGTGGCCTTGTACTTCTGCAGAAGGAGAGTGTGTACGCAGGTACTCACAACTTAGTGAGTAAATCATATCATCGTCAAAATGAACATCTAGTATGTTGCTTTTACGATGTAAATGGAGTTTCGTGACTAAATACATAACAATGAGTCCATAAAAAAACGGAGCAGAGGCTCCGTTTTATCATAGTTGCGCTGCTTATAAAATAAAGCGGCTTAAATCTTCATCTTGCACTAATGCATCCAGATGTTGTTCAACATACTGAGCATTAATTTCTAGTGCTTCACCATTGCGCTCTGAAGCATCAAATGAAATTTCTTCCATGAGCTTTTCCATGACAGTATGTAAACGACGGGCACCTATATTCTCGGTTTTCTCGTTTACACGCCATGCTGCTTCAGCAATACGAGTTAGCGCATCTTCTGTGAAATTGATATCCACTTGCTCTGTTTTGAGTAGTGCTTGCTGCTGCTCAGTTAACGACGCATGGGGCTCTGTTAAGATACGCTCAAAGTCTTTCGCTGTGAGTGCTTCTAGCTCAACTCGGATCGGTAATCGACCTTGTAATTCAGGGATCAAATCAGATGGTTTTGACATCTGAAATGCACCAGATGCAATAAACAGAATATGGTCAGTTTTTACCATGCCATGTTTCGTACTAACGGTAGAGCCTTCAATTAAAGGTAGTAAGTCGCGCTGTACACCTTCACGGCTTACATCTGGACCTTGTGCTTCACCACGTTTACAGATCTTGTCAATTTCATCGATAAAGACGATACCATTTTGCTCAACAGCAAATATTGCCTGCTCCTTAAGCTCTTCCGGGTTCACCATTTTAGCGGCTTCTTCTTCAATGAGTAGCTTAAACGCATCTTTGATTTTAAGTTTGCGACTTTTCTTTTTCTCACCGGTCATGTTTTGGAACATGCCCTGTAATTGGTTCGTCATTTCTTCCATACCAGGAGGTGACATGATCTCAACTTGAGGCTGTGCTTCAGCAATATCAATGTCGATCTCTTTATCGTCCAGCTGGCCTTCACGCAACTTTTTACGGAAAACTTGTCGTGTAGAAGTATTGTCAGCTGGTTGTGATTCACCCCATGCATCTTTCGCTGGCGGCAATAACGCATCTAAAATACGTTCTTCAGCGGCTTCTTCAGCTCTATGCTGATGCTTTTTAGATTGTTGCTCACGTGTCATTTTAATTGAAATATCGACTAAATCACGGATGATAGTTTCAACTTCTTTACCAACATAACCGACTTCGGTGAATTTGGTCGCTTCTACTTTTAAAAATGGGGCATTGGCTAACTTTGCTAAGCGACGTGCTATTTCAGTTTTACCAACACCAGTAGGACCAATCATTAAAATGTTTTTTGGGGTTACTTCAGCACGTAAATCATCACTTAGTTGCATACGGCGCCAGCGATTACGTAGCGCGATAGCCACAGCTTTTTTTGCTTTATTTTGACCTATAATGTGTTGATCTAATTCGTGGACAATTTCTCTTGGGGTCATTGCAGTCATGGCAATTCCTCTTACAATTCTTCGATGGTATGAAAGTTGTTGGTAAATACGCAGATATCACCTGCGATCTTAAGGCTTTTCTCAACAATTTCTGCGGCACCTAAATCGGTATTTTCTAATAAAGCAGTGGCTGCTGATTGGGCAAAGTTACCGCCGCTACCGATGGCAATTAAGTCATTCTCAGGCTGAACTACGTCACCATTACCGGTAATGATCAAAGAAGCGGTTTCATCTGCAACTGCAAGTAGTGCTTCAAGTTTACGCAGAGCTCTATCACTACGCCAATCTTTGGCCATTTCTACAGCGGCTTTTGTTAAATGCCCTTGGTGCATTTCAAGTTTACTTTCAAAGCGTTCAAACAAGGTAAAAGCATCTGCAGTACCGCCAGCAAATCCAGCGAGCACTTTGCCGTTGTATAAACGTCGCACTTTACGAGCGTTGCCCTTCATTACGGTATTACCAAGTGATACTTGGCCATCTCCACCAATAACAACTTTATTGTCACGGCGGACGCTTACGATGGTAGTCATAGTATTCCTTAATAGAGAGGCAGTTAGTGCCTCGTATTAAATTTAATTACAGCAGAGATGAGGGCGATTGGACTAAAATCAAGTCCAGCCCCAAATAGCACAGCCAACAATGTGGATCCGCTTCAATTTATTTTTGTCACTTTCGGCTTTTCGCTTACTATCATAAGGGCCTAAGCGAACGCGGTACCATACCCCGTTGCTGCCTTCAGTGCGGCGAATCTCCGCAACAAGCCCTGCAAAGGCGATTTTAGCTTTGAGGGCTTCGGCTTCAGAATATTTTCTGAGTGAAGCGCATTGCATTTGGTAAGGGCCTTGGCGTTTAATCTCTTTTACATCGACCTTTATCTCGTGGTTTTTAATTTCTTCTAAAAACTCAGGTGGGCGAGGCTTTTCAAGCACTTTATCAACTTGCTTAGCAACAGGTGCTGTTTTTTGAACAGATTCCACTTGTGCGGGATCTGCATTGGTTTTGATATACCAAAGTCCGTAAACGAATCCTGAAATTAAAACGAGTGCGGCGACCGCTAAAAACGTAGGAAACGGTTTACGTTGCGATACTGGTTTATTGTTTTTGCCTTTATTACTTTTAGGCTTTCTATTTATATAATCGTGCTGTGCCATAAATTACTAATAGGTATCCGTGGGATCTACGTCAATGCTCCATCGAATTCTATTTGCTAACTTATGCTCGCTAATGTACTGCATTAACTGAGCAAGGTAGCTATGCAAAGTAGGTCGCTCTGAGGCTTGAATATGTAATTGGTATCTGTACTTTCCAGCTACGCGCTCCATAGGGGCAGGTACTGGCCCGAGTAATTGTATACCAGAGTATGGGCTGACAGGAACCAAATCTGCTAAAAAGTCGATTACTATTTTAGAATTAGTCCCTTCAACACGTACTAATGCTAAATGCGTGTAGGGAGGAAGCGCTGCCTCTTGCCGTTCTTGTAGCGCGTAGCGAGCGAAATCTTGGTACCCGTTATTAACCAAATCTTGTAACAAAGGGTGCTCAGGGAAGTGAGTTTGCAGGAGAACCGTCCCTGGTTCGCCACTTCGTCCAGCACGCCCCGCAACTTGAGTGATTAATTGTGCCATGTGTTCTGTAGCTCTAAAGTCGCTCGAATAGAGTCCACCATCGACATCGAGCATAATGACGAGGCTGACATCAGCAAAATGATGGCCTTTGGCGAGCATTTGCGTACCCACTAATATGCGTTTTCCTCCAGCGTTGATGTCTGCAAGAGCGCCTTCCAACGCGCCTTTTCTGCGGGTTGAGTCTCTATCGATACGACTGATAGGGGTATCTGGGTAGTGTTGTTGTAAAAAATCTTCTAACTGCTCTGTGCCGAGCCCAACAGGCATTATCTGGGTACTACCACAGTCTGGGCATTGGGCTGGTACATAGCTTTGTTGTGTACAGTGGTGGCAAACTAAACGTGCCATTGCTTTGTGAAAAGTGGTGCTGGCTGAACAATGAGAGCACTCACTTAGCCAGCCACACTCATGGCACAGCAAGGTAGGCGCATAACCACGACGATTTAAAAACACCATGACTTGTTTGCCACGCGCCAGCGTATGCTCGATATGTTTGAGAGTTGCAGGTGCGAAACCATTTTGCTCAGCCTGACCTTTCATATCGATAAGTAAAAATTGGTTGTCTGCTTTTGTTTGGGCTCTTTTCGATAAGGTGAGTAATTGAAACTTCTTATCAATGGCTTTATATAGCGTTTCTAAGGCAGGAGTGGCAGTACCTAAAATAAGTGGAATGTTTATACGAGCGCATCGATATACCGCCAAATCCCGAGCATGGTAGCGTAAGCCATCTTGTTGCTTGAAAGAACTATCATGTTCTTCATCAACGATGACCATACCCAAATTTTTAAAGGGGAGAAAAATACTCGACCGCGTGCCTATTACTAGTGCGCAGCTACCTTGTTCTGAACGACGCCAAACATGTAAGCGTTCATTGTCCGTTAAATTAGAGTGCCATAAATCTATAGGTGTGTCGGGGAAGCGACGGCGAAAGCGGTTAACGGTTTGAGGCGTTAAGCCGATTTCAGGTACTAAAATTAATGCTTGTTGTCCTGAGTTGATGATGTTTTCGAGACATTGTAAGTAGACTTCTGTTTTACCACTACCAGTGATCCCTTCTAGCAAGAATGTTTGGTAGCCTTGATGTTGATTAATGACGCTGCAAGCGGCAGCTTGCTCTTCATTCAAACGCGGTTTATGAGATATTGTTCTTTGTGAGAGTGCCCATTGTGTGTCGTGTTCTAAATACTGTTTAACGAGCGCTTTGTCTTCGAGACCATCAATTTGTTGTTTTGTAAAACCTAGTGCTTTGAGCTCAGTGATACTTGAAGCGCCTGATGCGTGCAGTTGGGTTAACAATGCTTGCTGCTTCTTTGAGCGAAGTTTTGGCTGTGTGAGTCCTGACTCTGTCAAAGAGACGGTGGCAACAGTGGTTTTATCGGGGTGGTCGCCACTGCGCAGAGCGCCAGGTAAAGCGGTAAAGAGTGTTTCGCCTAATGGGTGGCAGTAATATTGTGCAGTAAAACGTAAAAATGCAATATGTTGTGCTGATAACACCGGTTCAATATCAATTATACGCGTGATGGGCTTTATTTTATTCTCGGGTACTTGAGTGTCGCTTTTTAGTGCGACCACCATCGCGACTAAACGTCGATTCGCAAAAGATACTTCGACTCTAGCGCCAATAGATACAGATTGCCCCTCGTCTAGTTTATAATCAAACGTACGGGGTAGAGGGACCTTAATTGCAACTTCAACAAAAGACATTAAAAACTCACATTCACTCGGATATGATTAATTTACTAGAGGGAGGTCTAAAAACCCAGTTTAAACTGCTTATATAAAAGTAGGTTGAGTGAAATTTAGCTAAATAGTGTATTTAGTGCTTGTAGATTGTGCTGTAGTTACATAAAATACGCGTCCAATTATTTGTATAACTACGTATGGTGCCAAACTTCGGGTTTGGAGAGCGATACGGCCTAACCAGAGGTTGCTATGAAAGAAGGTATTCACCCTAAGTACGAAACGATTAACGCATCTTGTTCATGTGGTAATAAATTTGCGACTCGTTCAACGCTATGTAAAGATATTCACCTAGACGTATGTTCTGAGTGTCACCCATTCTATACTGGTAAGCAAAAAATCTTAGACACAGGTGGTCGTGTTGACCGCTTCAACAAGCGTTTTGGTTCTCTTAGCAGTAAGTAAGACAACCCGTTTGATAAAAGCACCTACGGGTGCTTTTTTTGTGTCTTAAATTTAATGATATTATCTGTAGAGCTTAGACTCTAATTTCTATTCCTTATGTTCGGTATTTAATTTACCTCATTTCACTTTTTCAAAAGAGCTTCTATAGTCGTAGAACGGACTGAATGGTTTTTTTGCGTATCTTTGTTAGTTTTATGCATAAAAATTCAAAGTGTCGTTAAAGTTACTGTTTTTAAAATTCATTAAAGTATGCCAACTGCGGTGAAATCTCTACTTTTTTGGTCTATCTTGGTAGTTTGCTCTATTTTGGCTAGGGTGGGTTGTTTTTCATTCAATTTAGGTGGAATAAAAGTAGATGGTCAGTAGTTTTTGATGAATAAAAGCAGATAAAATAAGTTAAATACCCGTAAAAATCTGTGAAAATGCCTTGAACTAGTAAATACAGGATCGACCTGATATTGCTTGAATATATTTGCAAACAGGGTATTGTTGACTTAATTGCGGAATTTCACTCTCACTTTTAACTTCTTGCAGGAATATATCGCGTCATGTCAGACTTTCGTGAACAAGCTCTACATTATCATGCTCATCCCGTTCCAGGTAAAATCAGTGTTGAACTGACTAAGCCAGCGGAAACCGTTAAAGATTTAGCCTTGGCGTATAGCCCAGGTGTTGCCGAACCAGTGCGTGAAATCGCGGCTGATCCTGCAAACGCGTACAAATATACCGGTAAAGGTAATATGGTTGCAGTGATCAGTAATGGTACTGCCATTTTGGGCTTGGGTAATTTAGGCCCCTTAGCATCTAAGCCAGTAATGGAAGGTAAGGCACTTCTGTTTAAACGTTTTGCCGGATTAGATTCAATTGATATCGAAGTTAAGCATCGCTCGACTGAAGATTTCATTAATACTGTAGCTAATATAGCCGATACATTTGGTGGTATTAACTTAGAAGACATTAAAGCCCCTGAATGCTTTGAAATTGAAAAAGCGCTGATTGAGCGGTGTGAAATCCCCGTTTTTCATGATGATCAACATGGTACTGCCATTGTGACGGCTGCGGGCATGCTTAATGCGCTAGAAATTCAGGGTAAAGACATACAAGATGCGATCATCGTATGTTTGGGTGCCGGTGCTGCAGCCATCGCATGTATGGAGCTATTAATTAAGTGTGGTGCACAACGTGAGCACATTTATATGCTCGATCGTAAAGGCGTTATTCACACGCGTCGTGACGATTTAAATGAGTATAAGCAATTATTTGCAAATAATACGGATAAGCGTACGTTGCAAGATGTGATCTCTGATGCTGATGTGTTTGTTGGAGTATCTGGCCCTGATTTATTGTCTGCCGATGATTTAAAGCTAATGGCAGATAAGCCTGTAGTATTTGCATGTTCTAATCCAGATCCTGAAATCAATCCAGAGCTTGCGCACAGTGCACGCACCGATCTGATTATGGCCACAGGCCGTTCTGACTATCCAAATCAGGTAAATAACGTCTTGTGCTTCCCATTTATTTTTCGCGGTGCGCTCGATGTTAGAGCCACAGCGATTAATGATGAAATGAAGATTGCTGCGGTTGAAGCGATTCGTAGTATTGCGAAAGAGCCTGTACCAGAACAAGTGTTGACTGCGGCTGGTGTTGATAGCTTGGAGTTTGGTGCACAGTATATTATTCCAAAGCCAATGGACCCGCGATTATTGCCACGCATAGCTAAGGCTGTGGCACATGCAGCGATCGAGTCCGGTGTTGCGCAAATTGAGCTACCAGCAAACTATATGTCTGATTTAGAAGCCTAATTTACTTATAGATTCGCCTTAACTCAGCATCAATAACGAAAAAGCCAATCAGGTAAATGATTGGCTTTTTTGTATTTAGATATTACTGAGGCGCTTAACATGTTGATGTTTTAAAATAACTCATCTTGTATTGGCAAAGGATCATCAAATGGTGTGCTTGCACCTTTGTCTAATACATATTTGGTTGGTACTGTACCGGGTTCAAAATATTCGAAACGACTTGTGTAATCATTCTTATGACTCAGTAAACCCGTTTTTAAATCAATGCGTACTGAGATTAAACCTGGTGGTGGTTCAATGGGGGCGAGAGGCTGATTGTTGAGGGCGGTGCGCATAAACTCAATCCATGCCGGTTGTGCAGAAATAGCCCCAGATTCTGCGCCTACCAACTGATTTTTGCCTAGGTTATTGTTATATGATGCACGTCCTAATGGCTTGCTTGCATCATCAAAGCCCACCCATACCGTTGTTAATACGTTTTGATTAAAGCCACTAAACCAAGTATCTATCGACTCGTTAGTAGTCCCTGTTTTACCAGATAAATCTCGGCGTTTTAAATTCTGTGCACGCCAGCCAGTACCCGTCCAACCCGTTTTGTGTCGCCAACTGCCCCCGCCCCAAATAGCACTGTGCATAGCACTTGATACTAAGAATGCATTTTGTTCTGAGATCACTTGGGGTGCGCAGGTATGAGAGTACATCTCTAGCTGTTCTTCATCACATGCGATTAGAGGTTGCGCTGACCCCAGGGTATTACCATACGCATCTTGAATCTCACTAATAAAATACGGATCGATAAGATGACCGCCATTGGCAAAGGTGCTCATTCCTCTGGCCATCTCCAGTGGTGTCATGGCAGCACTGCCGAGCGCCAGAGATTCACTGCGATTAATGTCTTCATCTTGAAAACCAAATTTAAGTAAGTGATCAGCGCTCTTGTGTAAGCCTACACCTTGTAATAGCCTGACAGATACAACGTTTTTTGATTGTGCCAGTGCACGACGAATTCGGATCGGACCACTATACACATCGGGGCTATTTCTTGGACGCCATGCATATCGCTGGCTTTTATCCCAATGATTGATTGGTGCATCGTTAATAATGGTTGCTAGTGAGTAGTCACTTTCTATCGCTGCTGAATAAATAAAAGGCTTTATATTTGAACCAACTTGCCTTTTTGCTTGAGTCGCACGATTATATTGACTCTGTGTAAAGCTATACCCGCCTACTAAGGCTTTTATTCTGCCATCTTGTGGGTCTAGTGAGACCAGTGCACTTGATGGTTTAGGGTATTGGCTTAGTTGCCATTTATCTTTATGTTTCCTAAGCCAAATTTGCATGCCTGGTGCTAATATTTCAGCTGCTGTTTTGGGTGGTAGGCCTTGACGGGTCTGTGAAATAAAGGCACGAGCCCAGCTTAGCCCATCCCAATTTATGGTTTGATATTCACCTGACTTAGAAAGCACGGTTGCAGACTGTTCAGATATATCGGTAACAACCGCTGCTTGTAATGGAGCGATTTCTTTCACTGGCTTTAAATGCGCCAATATTGCTTGTTCCGTCCAAGGTGCTTCATTTTCAAATTGCCATAATGTTTTTTCAGGGCCACGATAGCCATGACGCATATCGTACTTGTGTAAGTTATTGACCAGTGCCTGTTGAGCGGCAGCTTGAATATCAGACTCAACGCTGGTAAAGACTCTAAACCCACTATTATAGGCTTTGTCAGTCCCATAACGCTCTACCATATAAGCGCGGACCATTTCGGAAATATAAGGTGCATAAAGCTCTATTTCTGCCCCATGGCGTTTTGCTGTAATAGGTGTATTTTTGGCTTTTTCGTAGGTTGCTTTATCTATATATTTTTCTTTAAACATTCTGCCTAATACAACATTACGACGCGCTTTTGCTCGGGTTGCACTGCGAATGGGGTTGAGCGCCGAAGGTGCTTTTGGCAGTCCTGCGATCATGGCCATTTGTGGCAATGTGAGTTCATGGAGCTCTTTGCCGTAGTACACCTGCGCCGCTGCACCAATCCCAAATGCCCGATGCCCTAATTCAATTTTATTAAGGTAAAGGGCGAGGATTTCGTCTTTCGAGAGGAGCTGTTCAATATGTAATGCGATAAAAATTTCTTTGACTTTACGTATATACGCTTTTTCACGAGTAAGGAAAAAGTTTCGAGCAAGCTGCATGGTTATAGTACTGGCACCTTGTTTCTTTTCTCCCGTACTGACTAAGACAATAAATGAACGCACAATGCCGATTGGATCGATGCCAAAATGTTCGTAAAATCGATTGTCCTCCGTGGCGAGTATGGCATCAATAAGGGGCTGTGGAATATCGTCAATTTTTACTGGAATTCGTCGTTTCTCACCGAATTGGTTAATGAGTTTGCCATCTTTGGTAAAGACTTGCATGGGGGTTTGTAATTGTACCTCTTTAAGTACCTTTACGCTGGGGATATCAGATTTGACATAATAATAAAGACTGATTAATGTTAACAGACCTAAAATAGTACAAGCGATAAAAAACTGTAAAGCTCTCTTCAATATAGTCACGGAATATTCCCTAGTTAGACTCCCAATTATAGGTAGACACTGCTAGTATATCTTGAATAAAAAATGATTAATAATAAATGTGTATATAATTATAACTTGTTCATACATAAAACAAAGGATATTAGGCGACAGCCATGCTTAGCAAACTCTTCAATAAACAAGCACCGATGATGTTCGGCATCGACATTGGCTCTCATTGTGCAAAAGCGGTGTTGCTGTCACAGTCCAATGCCGGCTATCGAGTAGAGGCTGTGGCGATTGAGCCTATCCCAAAAGGTGCAATATCGGAGCGCGCAATTCAAGATATTGAAGCCATTGGACGAGTTATCAGTAAATTAAAAAAGCGTTTACCAAAACATACCCAATATGCCGCCGTTGCTGTGTCTGGTCAGTCGGTTATTACTAAAGTGATTTTTATGGATGTTTCATTAACTGATGCTGAATTGGAGTCGCAAATTGCGATAGAAGCTGACAGCTTAATTCCTTATCCATTGGATGAGGTAAGCTTAGATTTTGAGAAAATCTCGGTGAATGAAGCGGATCCTTCACGGGTCAATGTATTACTTTCAGCTGCGAGAACAGAAAGTGTTCAAGCACGAGTTGGTGCCTTAGAAGAAGCTGGCTATAAGGCAAAAGTGGTTGATGTAGAAAGTTATGCCTTGGGTCGTTCACTAGATGTATTGTATGGGCAATTACCGTCAGATGCCTTTGATAAAGTCGTTGCAGTAATCGATATTGGGGCAGTGATCACCCTAGTTAGTGTGATCCAATCAGGTAAAGCTATTTACACCCGAGATCAAGTGTTTGGCGGCGAGCAATATACAAATAGTATTGTTGCCTACTACAATAAAAGTTTTGATGAAGCTGAAATTGCAAAAACAACTGGGGATTTACCACCTAACTATACGTTTGAAGTGTTAGCGCCTTTTCAAACTGCATTACTACAGCAAGTGCGCAGAGCGGTGCAAATGTTTATGACCACAAGTGGTAAAGACCATGTAGACTATGTTGTTCTAACTGGCGGTACTGCTTTAGTTGAAGGGTTAGATAGATTATTGGTTGATGAGTTAGGTATTCACACGATCGTTGCAGATCCTTTTGTGGATATGGAGGTGTCTCCTAAAGTAGATAGGAATGTATTGCAAAGGCATAAGCCACAATTTGCTATTGCAACAGGGCTCGCATTGAGGAGCTTTACGTCATGCCACATATAAATTTATTACCATGGAGAGAACAGCAGCGTCAGGCGTCGCAACAAAAGTTTTTAACGATTATCGGCTTAATAGTTGGCGTTGTGTTTTTAGTTATGTACTTTATTGGTGCATTTTATGATGGCTTGACTGCTGGCCAAAACATAAAAAATAGTTATTTGAAAACAGAAATTGCGAAATTAGATACTCGTATTGTTGCGATTAATGACTTAAATAAAAAGAAAGACAACTTACAGCGACGTATTCGGTTGATTGAAGAGTTACAAAGTAATCGAAACTTAGGAACACAGATTATTGATGAGATCACACGTGTTGTGCCTGCAGGGGTCTATCTCACTAGTTTAGAAAGACAAGGGAATTTACTCAAGGTGATTGGACGAAGTGAATCTAATAATCGTTTATCACAAATGTTACGGCAAGTAGAAGCGTCATACTTACTTGAGCGCCCGATAATACAGGGCATTGTAGCAGGAGAGCAGCGTTCAAGGCTATTGAGTGATTTTACTATGCACTTTTATGTGAAATCGTTTAAACAAATTGAAGAATCTCAGCGTGAGCAGTAATTTAAAGGCGGCTTAAAGAGTGAATTTTGATCTTAAATCATTGCAAGATATCGATTGGAATGAAATTGAATTAGATAACATCGGCGAATGGCCTTTTGCAGTAAAGGTGCTGTGTTGTGTTTTAGTGGTCGTGATCACACTTGCGGTAGGATATAGCTTATTAGTATCTACGTCGATTAGCCGATACGACAGCGCCGTTAACGCTGAGCAGGAATTAAGAACAAGTTACCGTATAAAGTATGCGCGTGCTAATAACTTAGATTTATATCGTCAGCAAATGCTCGATATGGAGGAGCAATTTTCACAGCTACTAAGACGCTTACCCACTTCAAATGAAACTCCAGGGTTATTAGATGACTTGACTTATGTTGGGACATCGAGCGGTCTCACGTTTTTAAAAATTGGCTGGTTACCTGAAATCACAAAAGAGTTTTATACGGAACTGCCGATTAAACTCGAAATTGTAGGGACTTACCATGAATTTGGTGAATTTGTTAGTAAGGTTGCTGAGTTACCGCGTATTGTGAGTCTACATGACTTTCAAATTGAAAATGCAGGGAATAATAATTTAGTATTCAGTGTGGTGGCAAAAACATATCGCTATGAGCAAGAGGGACGTAAGTAATGTATCGGCTTGCTTTGATAGCAATAGGAGTGCTGTTGCTGACTGCGTGTAATGATGACACTGCGGAACAAAAAGAATTTATTGATCAGATACAGGCGAGCGCTACACCCAAGGTAGAACCTATACCAAAAATGCGAGAATTTACACATTTTTCATATGATGCGGTGAGTCTGCGGAGCCCTTTTGTTGCGCCTGAGCCAGAAGTGATTGAAAGTAAAATGGTACAGGTGCGTAATTGTTTACACCCTGATCCAAATAGAGCAAGAGACCCACTAGAGAAGTACCCGTTAGATAATCTAGAGATGAAAGGCACTATCGCCACAACGAATGCAACATGGGCGTTAATTAAAGCATCAGATCAAGGTCTATATCGAATAAAACAAGGACAATATATGGGGCTTTACCACGGTGAGGTTGTTAGTGTTAATCCTGATCATATTGAACTATTAGAATTGATACCAGACGGCACAGGGTGTTGGAAAGAGCGACTAACAAAAGTAGAAATACACGAATCAGAAGAAACTGGTACAGGTGAATAACAATAAAGGTAAAATGATTATGGCTCGTAAGAGTGTGAATTTTGGTTTCAGAGCAACGATTTCTGGAATGTTGTTAGTGCTATCAGGGTTAGTTCAGGCTGTGCCTATGCTCTATGATGTGCGTTATAACCCAGTTCCAAATGAAGAAACTGAATTGCAGTTCGTTTTTGATGAGCAATTAGATATCGAACCGACTGTCACAGTGTTAAATTCACCTGCTCGACTTGCGTTATTTTTCCCCGGTGCGGAATTTGAAGAAAGCTTGAAGTCGTTAGCTGTTAATAAGGCTGGCATACAGGTTATTAAAAGTAGAATGGAAGAAAAGGGTTTTACTTTAACGGTCGTAATGGACAAGCTAAAGCTGTATAAAACCAGAGTGAAGAACAATCTCGTTTATTTGCAGGTATCGGATAACCCGATAGCTGCAGATATGACAAATGAAGCGACAGCCTCAGTTTCAACTCATATTAATACCATACAATCTATAGATTTTCGCCGTGGGGAAAAGGGTGAAGCCAAAGTACTCGCTTTTTTGCAAAGTGCCCAAGCTGCAATAGACGTTCAAGAGCGTGGCGGTAAGATCATTGCTGACTTTCACCATACCGCGATTTTAGATGAGTTACTTTATGAATTAGATGTTTTAGATTTTGGCACGGTTGTCAGTAAAGTCGAAACATTTAGAGAAGAAAACAGCAGTCGTTTAGTCATCGAACCTAACAGCGCGTTCAAATATACCTACCAGCAGCTGGATAATATTTTTACGCTGACGGTCGAAAAAGACACCGAACAACAAGTTTTTGGACAGAAAAAGGAGTATCAAGGTCAGCCAATAACGCTTAATTTTCAAGATATTCCTGTACGCTCTGTACTGCAAATAATTGCTGATACCAATAATTTCAACTTGGTTACGAGTGATTCTGTTAGTGGTAATATTACCTTACGTCTTGATGGTGTGCCTTGGGATCAAGCGTTAGATGTGGTGTTACGAGTAAAAGGGCTTGATAAAAGAATGGAGGGCTCTATTTTAATGGTTGCTCCTTCAGAAGAGTTAGCGGCCAGAGAAGCTAAAGAGTTACAAGCACGCAAGCAAGTAGAAGAGCTTGAGCCGCTGTATAGTGAGTATATTCAATTAAATTATGCAAAAGCGGAAGAATTTGCGGATTTATTAAAGACAGACATAAATAGCATTGTCAGTGATCGTGGTAGTGTATCGGTTGATAACCGCACTAATACGTTATTAATAAAAGACAGTGCACGTAGTATTGAAAGCATTCGTCGCATGGTTGAGACATTAGATGTACCGGTGAAGCAGGTGCGCATTGAATCTCGAATGGTGACGGTTAAAGACAATGTACAGGAAGATATTGGCATACGCTGGGGGTTTAATGATCAGCAAGGGTCTGATGCGATTTCAGGCTCATTAGAAGGTGCTGATTCATTGTCTAATGGAAACATACCTGACTTTACTAATCGCTTAAATGTTAATTTACCCGTTTCGGGACTATCCGCTGGGCGTATTGGTGTACACATAGCGAAGTTAGCAGATGGGACATTAATTGATCTTGAGTTATCAGCATTAGAGCAAGAGAATAAGGGTGAAATCATTGCTACACCAAGCATCACCACGGCGAATCAGAAGAAAGCACGGATTGAGCAAGGTACTGAGATCCCATATGTTGAAGCGGCATCGAGTGGTGCAACGTCAGTCAGCTTTAAAAAAGCGGTGTTAAGTTTAGAAGTAACGCCACAAATCACACCTGACAACAAAATTATACTAGACTTGATCATTACGCAGGATACTCGAGGTGATAATGTTCAAACACCAAGTGGTCCTGCTGTTGCGATTAATACACAGCAGATCCAAACACAGGTTTTAGTGGAAAATGGTCAAACTGTGGTACTTGGTGGGATATACCAACAAGAAATAACCAGTGCAGTGAGTAAAATTCCACTGTTAGGTGACATCCCTTACGTGGGAATGTTATTTAGAAATACTCGTGAAATAAACGAGAAGAAAGAATTATTGATATTTGTGACCCCAAAAATAATGCTAGATGGTCAGTAATTGTCTAGTAATCCGCTGATTTCAGGTCTAGTAGATGCTTTTTATACTATTTGACTTGAAATCGTTCACGAATTACTGAGATAATCCCCTCCTTAATTTTGGGGCCAGGTCGTTAGGCGGGGTTTTATTTCAAATTTTAGAGTTCGTTAGTACTAAAAAGATATGGCTGAGAAACGTAATATATTTCTAGTGGGCCCGATGGGGGCTGGTAAGAGCACGATTGGTCGACACCTTGCTGATCAATTACACCTTGAATTTGTAGACTCGGATCAAGAAATTGAACGCCGTACTGGCGCAGACATTGCGTGGGTGTTTGATCTTGAAGGTGAAGATGGGTTTAGAGTGCGCGAAGAAGGCGTCATTTCTGACCTAACCGAGATGCAAGGCATTGTTTTGGCGACGGGCGGTGGTTCAGTAGTCAGCAAAGAAGTGCGCAATAAGTTATCTGCGCGCGGCATTGTTGTTTACTTAGAAACTCCTATCGAGAAACAAGTTGCTCGTACACAGCGTGACAAGCGTCGTCCACTTTTACAAACCGAGGAAGCGCCAAGAGATGTTCTTGAGCGTTTGGCAGAAGAGCGTGAACCACTTTACAAAGAAGTGGCTGATCATATTGTTCGCACAGACGAGCAAAGCGCAAAAGTAGTTGCTAATCAAATTATAGATAAACTAGATTTCTAGTTAAATGACCAATCTGAGAGGGATACATGCTTGAACTAAAAGTTGAATTGAACGAGCGTAGTTATCCCATTTATATTGGTCAAAATCTGTTATCAGATAGTCGACAGTTACAACATTATGTTGGAGCATGTCGACCTGTTATTGTCACTAACCAGACTGTTGCACCATTGTATTTAGATGGGTTATTGCAAAGCTTGGACGCATGTGCGCCTTTACATATTGTATTACCTGACGGTGAGCAGTATAAAACTTTAGAGTATTTTGAACAGGTTTCAGCTTTTTTGTTGGAAAACAATTGCGGCAGAGACACGTGCTTGATTGCTTTAGGTGGAGGAGTCATTGGTGACTTAACAGGCTTTGTCGCAGCGTGTTATCAGCGCGGCGTACCCTTTATTCAAATTCCAACCACATTACTTTCCCAAGTAGATTCCTCCGTTGGTGGAAAAACTGCAGTTAATCACCCATTAGGTAAAAATATGATTGGGGCTTTTTATCAACCGAAAGCCGTTTTTATTGATACCGATACCTTAAGTACTTTACCAACGCGTGAATTTTCCGCTGGTATGGCAGAGGTTATTAAATATGGACTGATCTACGATATCGACTTTCTTACTTATCTTGAAGAGCATCATGCTCAGCTAAAAGCACTCGAAGTAAACTCACTTACCAAAGTGATTTATCGCTGTTGCGAAATTAAAGCTGAAATTGTTGCACAGGATGAGAAGGAAGCTGGCTTACGTGCATTACTGAACTTAGGCCATACATTTGGTCATGCTATAGAAGCGCAAATGGGCTATGGTAAATGGTTACATGGTGAAGCTGTGTCAGCCGGCATGATGTTAGCCGCTAAGCTTGCGTATGAGCGCAATACATTGACTGGCGAAGAGGTTGATAGAATCGCAACGCTACTTGCGCTGTATGATTTACCAATCACTATTCCGGATTGTATGACCAGTGCTGAATTCTTATTACATATGCGTAAAGATAAGAAAAACAAACAAGGTCGTATTCGATTTATTGTGCCCACAAAGCTGGGAGAATGTGCTTTAGTAGATGATGTGTCAGATGACGCGGTGAGCACTCTTATAGGCCGCTAATGCAATCTCAAATATTGCCCAGTAGAGCTGCTTTAGTAAATCGAATTGAATTACAGTTTGAATACGGGCAAAATCTAATCTGTTTGATTGGCGCATCTGGATTAGGTAAAAGCTATTTAGCAGAGTCTTTTATTACCGATAAGTATCCAGAGTTTAATAAAGCCTTTGTTAAGTTATCTGCACATACCAAAGACAGTGAACTCACCGTTCAACTGTTACAGCATAGTTTTCGCTCTCCGCTTATCGATCAAACTTTGTCATTAAGTGATAACTTCATCACTTTACATAGTGAATCTAGTTCAGGACCGTGCTTATGGGTGTTAGATGGTGCAAGGCACTTATCTGATGAGATGATCGTAGAGCTGCAGAAGCTTGCGAAGCAGACTGTAGAAAAAGTGTATATTCTCATTACCGCACAATCACCGATGATGGTACCACAAGCGTTAGATTTACACTTAGAGCCTTTGTCGCTCTCTGAATCCAAAGCATTGATGAAAATGTTTTTCTCGCAATTACCTGTCGATGAAGATCCGATTTTTCAAGCATTTCTGAGTGAATCTCATGGTAATCCCGCTGTATTATTAGATTGGCGACCTGCAGAACAACAACTGGCACAACCGGGACCAAGTAAATATACAAAAGCACAGTGGCATCTCACTCTTTTGACAGTATTGCTGGCATTACTGATGATTGCGTTTGTTTATAAAAAAGAGCTCAGTGAATTAGTACCTGAAAAGAATGAGCAACCAGCGGTTGATACTGTTCTCCCTAGTGAGCAAGTTTTTATCGGGAAAACAGTTGATGATGTTGTTATGCTAAATGCAGAGAAAGTCGCATCGACTGGTGCTCAAGATGTTATAAATGATGAAGAGCAACTTCTCGTTGTCGTCAATGATAAACCAGACTCCGTAAAAAAGGTTGGTTCTGAACCGCGTCGTGTGGCCGCTGTGTTAGCTGCATTGACAGAGCCACGTGATGAACTAAGTGGGGAAGTGATTGAAGATAATTCCGCAGAAGACACCCGAGCAGAAGCAGTTCATAAATCTATTGATCAGCCATTACTGAAAGATGTTCAACCGAAAAGAAAAGTTATGAGTTCTACCGATATCAATTCTTTGGAACATTCTCACCTAAGTTTGTTAGCGCAAGCCGATACTAACTGGGCTATCCAACTCTTAGCGGTAAAAGATAAGGTAATTGCCGATGCATTTATTACAAAGAATACACAGCGAATATTGCATCTAGAAATATACGGTACTCGTCGTTCAGAAGTTATTTGGTGGATTGTTGTACAAAGTGGCTTTACGACATTAGATAGTGCTAAACAAGCAAAAGCACAATTACCAACTGATATACTGGCCGGACAACCTTTTTTCAAAAAGCAGACTAAAATCAAGCAGGAAATTACTGAGTTTGCTCGGTAATTATCAGCTTTTAGTGTAAAATCGCGCAACTTCAAAATAATTAGAGTTTGTATGCAACAAAAGACCCGAGCCTTTTTAAAGTGGGCAGGTGGAAAATATAGTTTGGTTGAAGGCATTGCGCAGCGTTTATCGTTGGCGAGCCGTGACGCCGACACTTTAGTGGAGCCTTTTGTTGGTGCAGGATCTGTGTTCCTTAATACAGACTTTAAACACTATATATTGAATGACATTAATGCTGATTTAATTAATTTATATAATGAATTGAAGCAGCAGCCAGATGAGTTTGTGAGTGATGCACGAAAGCTATTTGTTGATTTAAACAATCATGCCGACGCTTACTATGAATATAGAAAGCAATTCAATAGCAGTGTTGATATTTATGAGCGTGCTATTTTGTTCTTGTATATGAATAGACATGGTTACAACGGACTATGTCGATATAATTTGAAGGGGATCTTCAACGTACCTTTTGGTAAATACAAGAAGCCATATTTTCCTGAAAAAGAACTCTATGCGTTTGCTAAAAAAGCCCAAAGCGCAACTTTTACTTGCCAAGGCTATGCGCAAGTTTTCAAGAGTATCCCAAAAAATGCGGTTGTTTATTGTGATCCCCCATATGTGCCACTGAGCAAAACAGCCTCTTTTACATCGTATGCTAAGGGCGGTTTTGATTTAAACGATCAAGCGACCTTGGCAAACTTAGCTGAAACGACGGCATTTGAGCGATCAACGCCAGTTTTGATATCAAATCATGACACGGTATGGACGCGTAAAATTTATAGCGAAGCTAAATTAGATGCTATTCAAGTTAAGAGGACGATTAGCCCTAAAGGGACTGGTCGGACAAAAGTTAACGAATTAATGGCGTTGTATTGTAATAACTAAAGTGTAGCTTAATGCCCGTTATCGCAAAATATAATGAACTAACAGCGCTATGCTGATTACAAAACCTAATACGAATACAATACCAATGATTAAAAACGGCAAAAATGACTCTGAGTTGAAATCGTGTTTGTACTTACCATGGCTTTGAACGCCAAAAATAGCTGCAAGAACACTTTGTACGATACTTAGTAGTCGCAAAGTGATGTCCTTTTAAAGTGGAGAAGTAAACCCATCATTGGTAGAGCTTGACTCTTTAGACCCCAGCAAAAGCTCTAAAAGATCTAAATAATGAAACTGAGCGCTGCTACTTTCTCCAGACAGCCAGGCATACCAACTGGTGTGTGCATCGTGTTTACAGGCTTGGATATCCGCAGGTGATTGAGAGGTGACGTTGCAAGCGCAACGGCTATAAAGTGAACTTATGATCTGGGAGTCATCATAGGAAATCGCTCCTAAAGATACAATCGCAATCGCTGAAAGCCCAAACATCCGTCTTTTTTGCCGACTCAACATAATAACTACTCCCCTTTCCATTATTGGTAAATAATACACAATAGGTGTTCATAAAACAAACATAATTCAACTCTGTAAATGCTTTAATTTGAGTCAGCTAAGTAAGCGCTGATTTTTGTTGGGTTAACAGCGCCAATTACGGTAAAGTTAATTTAAAAGTGAGTAACTTTAGGAAGTACATATTTTGTCTCTAGAAAGTAAATATTTAATAGCACCTTCTATTTTGTCAGCAGATTTTGCACGGCTTGGTGAAGATGTTGAGCGTGTTCTTAGTGCTGGCGCAGATGTGGTCCATTTTGATGTGATGGATAATCATTATGTGCCAAACTTAACGATTGGCCCTATGGTATGTAAAGCACTAAGGACCTATGGGATCGAAGCTCCCATCGATGTGCATTTGATGGTAAAGCCTGTTGATAGCTTGATCCCTGATTTTGCAAAAGCTGGAGCAAGCATTATCACTTTCCATCCTGAGGCGAGTGAACATATGGATAGAACGCTCAGTTTAATAAAAGATCAAGGCTGTAAAGCTGGGCTTGTTTTTAATCCTGCAACTCCATTACATTATTTGGACCATGTAATGCATAAACTCGATGTAATTTTGTTAATGTCGGTTAACCCAGGTTTTGGTGGGCAGAGTTTTATCCCAGAAACGATTGATAAACTTAAGCAAGTTAAAGCATTGATCACGGCATCTGGTCATGATATTCGCCTCGAGGTAGATGGTGGTATAAAGGTAGAAAATATTGCTGAAGTGGCAGCAGCAGGTGCTGATATGTTTGTTGCTGGCTCTGCGATATTCAATCAACCCGACTATAAAACGGTCATAGACCAAATGCGTCTAGAATTAGCAAAGGGTGAATCATGAGTTACCAAGGTGTGTTATTTGATTTAGATGGAACCTTGGTCGATAGCGTAGAAGATATGTATATGGCATTAAACCTCACGCTAACGGAAGTAGCGTATCCTATCGTCAGCTACGCGCAGGTAAAAACATGGGTTGGCAATGGTATAGCCACATTAGTGGAACGTGCATTATCAGGAGATACTGAGATAAACCCCGACTTGAGTCAATCGCTTGTCGATCATTCAATTGTCCGATTTAAGCTGCACTATCATGATATTGTAGGGGATTACGCGGCGTTGTATGCGCATGTAGAAACAGGCTTATCGGCGTTGGCGCACCTTCCAAAAGCATTAGTCACTAATAAAGACAGAGCTTTTACTGAGTTATTATTGAATAAACTAAAACTCAGCCATTATTTTGATGTATTGATTTGTGGAGATGATACCGAGAAAAAGCCAAGTCCAAAGCCCTTAATCATGGCGTGTAAATCTCTAGATCTCAATGTCGACGACGTAATGATGGTGGGTGATTCAAAGAGTGATATATTAGCAGCGAAAAATGCTAAGGTAGACGTAATAGCGGTGAAGTATGGTTACAACCAAGGGTACAATCTAGAAGATTTTAATCCAGAGTACCTCTGTGAGGGATTCTTAGATATAATCCCTATTTTAAACAAGCGAAATTAATAGTTAGATATAAAGGAACATCATGAGTAAACCAGTAGTGTTGAGTGGCATGCAGCCAACAGGTGGTATGACGATAGGCAATTATGTTGGCGCGATTAACCAGTGGCTTAACTTACAAGAAAATCATGAAAGTTACTTTATGCTTGCTGATCTTCATGCCATTACTGTACGTCAAAAACCGGAAGAACTGCGTGAGCGGGTTTTAAATGGTATTGCATTGTATGTTGCTTGCGGTATTGATCCAGAAAAAGCCGCTTTATTTGTGCAGTCTCAGGTGCCAGAGCATGCTCAGTTGGGTTGGGTCCTGAATTGTTATGCACAAATGGGTGAGCTCAACCGTATGACACAATTTAAAGATAAGTCAGCAAAACATGCAAATAACATCAATGTTGGTTTATTTTCATACCCTGCATTGCAGGCTGCTGACATTTTACTGTATCAAGCAGCACAAGTACCTGTGGGAGAAGACCAAAAGCAGCACCTAGAATTAACGAGGGACATAGCAACGCGTTTTAACAATTTATATGGTGATGTATTTAAATTACCAGAACCGTTTATTCCAGAGTTGGGTGCACGAGTGATGAGCTTGCAAGATCCTTTGAAGAAAATGTCTAAATCAGATGATAATCCCAATGCGTTTATTATGATGTTGGACGAACCGAAAAAAATTGAGAAGAAGCTCAAAAAAGCGGTCACAGACTCTGATGAACAAGCGCGGATCTATTTTGATCGAGCAGAAAAACCAGGCGTATCTAATTTACTCACATTACTTTCAGTCGCAACAAAGCGATCTGTTGCAGATCTAGTGCCTGAATACGAAGATAAAATGTATGGTCATTTAAAGAAAGATACAGCCGATGCAGTTGTAGCAATGATTGAACCGATTCAATCTCGTTTTAAAGAGATCCGTGAAGATCAAAACCGCCTTGACGAGATCATGCGAAGTGGTGCCGAGAAAGCGGGAGCGCGAGCGCAAACGACATTAAAGGCAGTATATGATGCGGTTGGTTTTATTCCTCGGCCATAATATGCCATATAAAATATAGATTTGAGCCGGAGCGTAATTAAGCGATCCGGCTTTTTTGTTTAAGTTGTTTGTATAAAAACGTATGGAGTAGTTAAACACAATATTGGAGTATGTTTTTTGTGCAAAAATTAAGGGTTTTACATCTTTTTGAGTGTTATTTATTCACTTAACTGTTTTTTTTAATTTTTCCGAAAGTAGAACATTGCCAGGCATTAAATTAGAGAAACCCGTTGCAGAGATGCGACGGGTTTTTTGCTTTCTGGGGTTTAGGAAATAGAGTTGGGGAAAGCTGCTTAGGGAAAAGGGTTAGAGAAAGCTTCGAATAAAAACCCTATGGACCCTGAAACTAGTTCAGGGAGACGGAGTTTTGTATTTAGAGGCGATGTTTTGATTTCGCCCACACAGTTGTCTTCCTGACGTAGGTCAGGATCCAAAACACTCATGCTTGCCGTTGTTATTTTTACACATTTCTGTACTTCTAAAAGGAAGTGAAAACCATGGACCCTGAAACCAGTTCAGGGAGACGGAGTATTTATTTAGAGATAGCGCTTCACTTTGGAGTCCTCCTGACGTAGGTCAGGATCCAAAACACTCATGCTTGCCGTTGTTATTTTTACACATTTCTGTACTTCTAAAAGGAAGTGAAAACCACGGACCCTGAAACCAGTTCAGGGAGATGGAGTATTTATTTAGAGACAGCGCTTCACTTTGTAGTCCTCCTGACGAAGGTCAGGATCCAAAACACTCATGCTTGCCGTTGTTATTTTTACACATTTCTGTACTTCTAAAAGGAAGTGAAAACTATGGGCCTGAAAAAGGTCCAAAGAGGTGGGGTATTTATTTAGAGATTGCGCTTCACTTTTTAGTCTTCCTAACGCAGGTCTGGGTTCTTGTTGTAGTTAAAAACTAAGTTTCAGTGTTACTCCCCCAAAAATAGATCCTAAGTAAATTTTTATTGAGTGAAATCAGAATCGAATTTTGCAGAAAAAGATTTTATAGTACGAGTTTACTTAGCTTAATCTCGAACGATGCCGGTATAGTGCAGTAAAGATTGCGAATATAATATGATTAAACTCTTAATTTTAGGCTGTGGCTTATGTCTGTTTTGGAATTAATGATGATATTTTGAGAGGTAAATGACCTAAAGGGCTTTATTATTCATTGGTGATTGAGCTGACAGTTGTATTTTACTTATCAAAGTTATCGCAATTATACGTTTTGTTGATTGTTAATTAGTCAAAAAAAGACGTTTAGCTGTTTATTTGTGCGAACAGACAAAAAGTTTAAAAAAGTGCTTGAACAAATTAATGAACGCCCTATAATGCGACCCCACTGACACGGAGCAACACGCTGAAAAGCAAATTGAAACGAGTCAGCGTCAAGTAAAACTTAAATTTAAAAACTTTTAACTTTAAGTGTTGACAAAAAAATAGGAAAGCGTAACATGCGCAGCCCTAGCGAGATAAAGCAAAGCGCTTAATCTTCGCAATGTTCTTTAAAAATATGAAGCAATCATCTGTGTGGGCACTCGTACAGATTGAGTTCTAACAGCGAACCTTCTTTCTTAGATTGAAGGAGAGCAAAAAATTTAGAGTCTCAATTGATTTTCTCTTAGGAGAAACTGAGTGACCAACAGCAATAAATTTATTTATTGGTCAATTCGTTCTTGGCAACAAGAACAAAATCAGAATTCAATGAGCACGAAACTTCGGTTTCAACAAAACTTTTAATTGAAGAGTTTGATCATGGCTCAGATTGAACGCTGGCGGCAGGCCTAACACATGCAAGTCGAGCGGTAACAGAGATAGCTTGCTATCTGCTGACGAGCGGCGGACGGGTGAGTAATGCTTGGGAATATGCCTTTTGGTGGGGGACAACAGTTGGAAACGACTGCTAATACCGCATAACGTCTACGGACCAAAGTGGGGGACCTTCGGGCCTCACGCCAAGAGATTAGCCCAAGTGGGATTAGCTAGTTGGTAAGGTAATGGCTTACCAAGGCAACGATCCCTAGCTGGTTTGAGAGGATGATCAGCCACACTGGAACTGAGACACGGTCCAGACTCCTACGGGAGGCAGCAGTGGGGAATATTGCACAATGGGCGCAAGCCTGATGCAGCCATGCCGCGTGTGTGAAGAAGGCCTTCGGGTTGTAAAGCACTTTCAGTCAGGAGGAAAGGTTAGTAGTTAATAGCTGCTAGCTGTGACGTTACTGACAGAAGAAGCACCGGCTAACTCCGTGCCAGCAGCCGCGGTAATACGGAGGGTGCGAGCGTTAATCGGAATTACTGGGCGTAAAGCGTACGCAGGCGGTTTGTTAAGCGAGATGTGAAAGCCCCGGGCTCAACCTGGGAACTGCATTTCGAACTGGCAGACTAGAGTGTGATAGAGGGTGGTAGAATTTCAGGTGTAGCGGTGAAATGCGTAGAGATCTGAAGGAATACCGATGGCGAAGGCAGCCACCTGGGTCAACACTGACGCTCATGTACGAAAGCGTGGGGAGCAAACGGGATTAGATACCCCGGTAGTCCACGCCGTAAACGATGTCTACTAGAAGCTGGGGTCTTCGGACAACTTTTTCAAAGCTAACGCATTAAGTAGACCGCCTGGGGAGTACGGCCGCAAGGTTAAAACTCAAATGAATTGACGGGGGCCCGCACAAGCGGTGGAGCATGTGGTTTAATTCGATGCAACGCGAAGAACCTTACCTACACTTGACATACAGAGAACTTACCAGAGATGGTTTGGTGCCTTCGGGAACTCTGATACAGGTGCTGCATGGCTGTCGTCAGCTCGTGTTGTGAGATGTTGGGTTAAGTCCCGCAACGAGCGCAACCCCTATCCTTAGTTGCCAGCACATAATGGTGGGAACTCTAAGGAGACTGCCGGTGATAAACCGGAGGAAGGTGGGGACGACGTCAAGTCATCATGGCCCTTACGTGTAGGGCTACACACGTGCTACAATGGCGCATACAGAGTGCTGCGAGCCTGCGAAGGTTAGCGAATCACTTAAAGTGCGTCGTAGTCCGGATTGGAGTCTGCAACTCGACTCCATGAAGTCGGAATCGCTAGTAATCGCGGATCAGAATGCCGCGGTGAATACGTTCCCGGGCCTTGTACACACCGCCCGTCACACCATGGGAGTGGGTTGCTCCAGAAGTAGGTAGCTTAACCTTAGGGAGGGCGCTTACCACGGAGTGATTCATGACTGGGGTGAAGTCGTAACAAGGTAGCCCTAGGGGAACCTGGGGCTGGATCACCTCCTTATACGATTTAGAACTTATTTGTTCGTAGTGTCCACACAGATGATTGTTAGTTAGTTTTATCCTAAGGGATTAACTAATTAATATTGCTCTTTAAAAATTTGGAAAAGCTGATAAATAAATTCTTATAGATATTCGTATCTATAAAGAGTTTTCAAAAGTAAAACAATGCCAATTAATCAATGATTAATTAGCATCTACTTTAGTATTCAATATTAACTTCTGGCGAAGTTTAAACTGTCTTTGACGATACAAACCATTTTGGGTTGTATGGTTAAGTGACTAAGCGTATACGGTGGATGCCTTGGCAGTTGGAGGCGATGAAGGACGTACTAACTTGCGATAAGCCTAGTTGAGCCAGTAAGAGGCGCTTGAGACTAGGATTTCCGAATGGGGAAACCCACCTGCTTTGCAGGTATCATATGGTGAATACATAGCCATATGAGGCGAACGCGGAGAACTGAAACATCTAAGTACCCGTAGGAAAAGAAATCAACCGAGATTCCGAAAGTAGCGGCGAGCGAAATCGGAACAGCCCTTAAGCTGTTTTGTAATTAGTGGAAGGCTCTGGAAAGTGCCACGATACAGGGTGATAGTCCCGTACACAAAAATTTATAAGCAGTGAAATCGAGTAGGTCGGAGCACGTGAAACTTTGACTGAATATAGGTGGACCATCATCTAAGGCTAAATACTCCCAACTGACCGATAGTGAACCAGTACCGTGAGGGAAAGGCGAAAAGAACCCCTGTGAGGGGAGTGAAATAGAACCTGAAACCGTATACGTACAAGCAGTAGGAGCATACTAGTTATGTGACTGCGTACCTTTTGTATAATGGGTCAGCGACTTATATTCTGTAGCGAGGTTAACCGATTAGGGTAGCCGTAGCGAAAGCGAGTCTTAACTGGGCGCTTAGTTGCAGGGTATAGACCCGAAACCCGGTGATCTAGCCATGGGCAGGTTGAAGGTTGAGTAACATCAACTGGAGGACCGAACCCACTAACGTTGAAAAGTTAGGGGATGACCTGTGGCTAGGAGTGAAAGGCTAATCAAACCGGGAGATAGCTGGTTCTCCCCGAAATCTATTTAGGTAGAGCCTCGGACGAATACTTACGGGGGTAGAGCACTGTTAAGGCTAGGGGGTCATCCCGACTTACCAACCCTTTGCAAACTCCGAATACCGTAAAGTACTATCCGGGAGACACACGGTGGGTGCTAACGTCCATCGTGAAGAGGGAAACAACCCAGACCGCCAGCTAAGGTCCCAAAGTATATGTTAAGTGGGAAACGATGTGGGAAGGCTAAAACAGCTAGGAGGTTGGCTTAGAAGCAGCCACCCTTTAAAGAAAGCGTAATAGCTCACTAGTCGAGTCGGCCTGCGCGGAAGATGTAACGGGGCTAAACATATCACCGAAGCTGCGGATTCAATCATTAGATTGAGTGGTAGGGGAGCGTTCTGTAAGCGGTTGAAGGTGTACCGGGAGGTATGCTGGACGTATCAGAAGTGCGAATGCTGACATGAGTAACGATAATGCGGGTGAAAAACCCGCACGCCGGAAGACCAAGGGTTCCTATCCCATGTTAATCAGGGTAGGGTAAGTCGACCCCTAAGGCGAGGCTGAAGAGCGTAGTCGATGGGAAACGGGTTAATATTCCCGTACTTGGAATAATTGCGATGGGGGGACGGAGCAGGCTAAGCAAGCATGGCGTTGGTTGTCCATGTGAAAGTGAGTAGGCTAATGACTTAGGTAAATCCGGGTCGTTGTTAGGCTGAGACACGAGACGAGCTACTACGGTAGTGAAGTTGCTGATGCCTTACTTCCAGGAAAAGCCTCTAAGCTTCAGATTATTTCGAATCGTACCCCAAACCGACACAGGTGGTCAGGTAGAGAATACTAAGGCGCTTGAGAGAACTCGGGTGAAGGAACTAGGCAAAATTGTACCGTAACTTCGGGAGAAGGTACGCTCTTGATTGTGATGGGATTTACTCCTTAAGCGATTGAGAGCCGCAGTGACCAGGTGGCTGGGACTGTTTATTAAAAACACAGCACTGTGCAAAATCGTAAGATGACGTATACGGTGTGACACCTGCCCGGTGCCGGAAGGTTAATTGATGGGGTTAGACTTAGGTCGAAGCTCTTGATCGAAGCCCCGGTAAACGGCGGCCGTAACTATAACGGTCCTAAGGTAGCGAAATTCCTTGTCGGGTAAGTTCCGACCTGCACGAATGGTGTAACCATGGCCACGCTGTCTCCACCCGAGACTCAGTGAAATTGAAATCGCAGTGAAGATGCTGTGTACCCGCGGCTAGACGGAAAGACCCCGTGAACCTTTACTACAGCTTGGCACTGAACATTGAACCTACATGTGTAGGATAGGTGGGAGACTTTGAAGCACAGTCGCTAGATTGTGTGGAGTCAACCTTGAAATACCACCCTTGTAGTTTTGATGTTCTAACGTAGGTCCCTGATCGGGATTGCGGACAGTGCCTGGTGGGTAGTTTGACTGGGGCGGTCTCCTCCCAAAGAGTAACGGAGGAGCACGAAGGTTGGCTAAGTACGGTCGGACATCGTACGGTTAGTGTAATGGTAGAAGCCAGCTTAACTGCGAGACAGACACGTCGAGCAGGTACGAAAGTAGGTCATAGTGATCCGGTGGTTCTGAATGGAAGGGCCATCGCTCAACGGATAAAAGGTACTCCGGGGATAACAGGCTGATACCGCCCAAGAGTTCATATCGACGGCGGTGTTTGGCACCTCGATGTCGGCTCATCACATCCTGGGGCTGAAGTCGGTCCCAAGGGTATGGCTGTTCGCCATTTAAAGTGGTACGCGAGCTGGGTTTAGAACGTCGTGAGACAGTTCGGTCCCTATCTGCCGTGGGCGTTTGAGAATTGAGAGGGGTTGCTCCTAGTACGAGAGGACCGGAGTGAACGAACCGCTGGTGTTCGGGTTGTCATGCCAATGGCATTGCCCGGTAGCTACGTTCGGAACTGATAAGCGCTGAAAGCATCTAAGCGCGAAGCAGGCCTCGAGATGAGTTCTCACTAGAGCTATAAGCTCTCTGAAGGGCCGTTGGAGACTACAACGTTGATAGGCTGGGTGTGGAAGCATAGTGATATGTTAAGCTAACCAGTACTAATTACCCGTGAGGCTTAACCATACAACGCCAAAGTGGTTTAAGCGACAGAAGTTAGTGTTACTAAAGTAGCGTTTTACAAGAATTAGTTATAGATTGATTAATATTTATCAGAATTCCAGATTTAGTTGGCTTGCGATAGCGAGTTAACACACCAGATTTGCTTGGTGACAATAGCGTTTTGGACCCACCTGACCCCATGCCGAACTCAGAAGTGAAACGAAACAGCGTCGATGATAGTGTGGCAGTTGCCATGTGAAAGTAGAACATTGCCAGGCATTAAATTAGAGAAACCCGTTGCAGAAATGTGACGGGTTTTTTGCATTTGGGGTTTAGGAACAGGAGTTGGGGAAAGCTGCTTAGGGAAAAGGGTTAGAGAAAGCTTAGAGTAAAACCCTATGGACCCTGAAACCAGTTCAGGGAGACGAACACGAAGACAAAAGGGTAAAGCTGAGAGCTGTATGAACTCACACCGTTGTCTTCCTGACGCAGGTCAGGATCCATAAAAGGGCAGTGATAGAGGAAGACATTGAGTTTAGCTAATCTCAAGCTTGAATATCACGCTCTTTCAACTTTCGGGTGAGCGTATTACGACCCCACCCAATTTTTAATGCGGCATCCTGCTTGTGCCCATTACAGGCAGTAAGTGCTGTTTTGATCAAGCGGCTTTCAAGTTGCGCTTGAATATCTGGCCAGATGTTCTCTTTCCCTTGCTTAAGTTCTTGATTGAGCCAGTTTTGAAAAGCATCTAACCAATCCCCTTCATTGGCGTGTGAACTTGGAACTTGGGATAGCTCTTCAGGCAGCTCTTGAGGGTTAACAGTTTGACTTGGTGCCATCACAGTGAGCCAGCGACAGGTATTTTGTAATTGACGAACGTTGCCTGGCCAATGATAAAGCTGCATGGCCTTTATTGAGTCTGCTGTCAGCGTTTTTGTTTCAACTTGAAGTTCTTCAGCGCTGGCGGATAAAAAGTGATGTGCTAGTGCTTCTATATCTTCAGGTCTTTCTTTAAGTGCTGGTAGTCTGAGGCGAACTACATTGAGGCGATGGAACAAGTCTTCTCTAAATTGACCTTGCTTTACTAAGGCCTCTAAATTTTGATGAGTTGCAGCAATAATTCGCACATCAACACTGACACTATGGTGCCCGCCAACACGGTAAAACTCTCCATCAGCTAATACTCGCAGTAATCTAGTTTGCACATCTAGCGGCATGTCGCCTATTTCATCTAAAAATAGCGTGCCACCGTTTGCTTGTTCAAAGCGACCTCTTCGGACACTGTCTGCCCCAGTAAATGCGCCTTTTTCGTGACCAAACAGTTCAGACTCAACTAGGTCCTTTGGTATTGCAGCCATATTCAATGCGATAAAGGTATTGTCTTTTCGTGGGCTATGATTGTGCAAGGCTCCAGCCACCAGTTCTTTGCCGGTACCTGATTCTCCATTAATTAATACGCTCATGCTGGACATGGACAGCTTTCCTATGGCCCTAAATACTTCCTGCATTGCCGGTGCTTCACCGATAATATCTGGGGTATCTTTTGACGCTTTTACCCGCTTGGTTTTTTTTGCCTGAGCATTTGCTTGATATGCGCGCTCCACTAAGTCTGCTGCATCGTTTAAATCAAATGGTTTGGCCAAATATTCAAAAGCACCTTTTTGAAAAGCGTTGACGGCAGAGTCTAAATCAGAATGGGCGGTCATGATAATTACAGGTAGGTTTGGATGAGTCTGAGTAATTTCTTCGAGCAATGCCATTCCATCTAATCCAGGCATACGAACATCTGAAATCAGAACTGACGGCTGACTATAAGACAGAGCGGTAAGTACGTCTTGGCCATTTGAGAAGCTTTCGGTGCTAAACCCTGCTCGAGAGAGTGCTTTATCGAGTACAAATCGAATAGAGGCATCATCATCAACTAACCATACTGTTTTCATTTAGTGCTCCGTACCCGCTTAATCAAAACGGTAAGTAAATATTAAATTCTGTGTGCCCTTGCCAGCTGTCGCAATCAATCATACCTTCATGTTGCTCAATCAAAGTTTGCGCAATAGATAGCCCCAACCCTGAGCCACCATCTTTATTTGTGATCATTGGAAAAAAGAGCGTTTCTTTGAGCTCATCTGCTATACCTGGTCCATTATCGGTAATTTGAATAAGGAGCGCTTTTTTCATTAATCGTTCACCACGTCGTAGTCGATGTTTGATACGTGTTGTGAGTGTGATCTTTCCACCTTTTATCAAAGCCTGTTGAGCATTGCGAACAATGTTCAAAACGACTTGTTGAATTTTTGCTTGGTCGATTGATATATCAGGTATGCTTGGGTCATAATCTTTAACTACTTTTATATTATGTTCATTGTCTAACATACTCAGCTTTATCACAGACTCCAAAGTCTGATGAATATTACAAGACGCTTTGTGCAATAGCTGATTTGGTCCGAGCAATCGGTCTACCAATTCAGTTAATCGATCTGCTTGTTCAATTATTAACTCGGCACATTGATCTCTTTCACTTTGACACCCTTCGTATTGCAATAATTGCGCCGCCCCTCTAATTCCACCCAGAGGGTTTTTAATTTCATGTGCTAAGCCTCGGATCAAAGTACGGGCTGCATGATATTGATGTAATTGATTGGATGCTTGATCAAAGCGCAATTCGTCATCAATTCTGCGACACTCTAACAAAATATAGGGCATATTTTTTTGTTGAATACGGCGAGCATGAAGGTTCAAAGTAGCAGCACGGTTATCGATGAAGACTACGTCTACTCTATGCTGCTGACAATCTACGCCGTCGAGTAGTACATATTGATTGAATCGTTCAATGTTAATATTATGGTGACTGAATGTGCCACTAAGTGGTTGCCCGATCAAACGCTTTATCCCTAAACCAAATAACTCACTGCAGCTATTATTTGCATAATGGATCATAAACTTTTCATCAAGAACCAGAACAGAAGTTGCTAAATTATGCCATAAGGTTGGGAGTAAGCTTTCTGCAGAATGTACCATAATGGGTCGCCTATAATTGCTATTGCACCATATTGGTGCGCAACCAGCATAGCACTGTTATTATTCTTTTTCCTAGTCAGTTATGATACCAAGCATAGTGACTTTTTAGTTACCAACGCTTTTACGATGTAGAAAAAAAGTCGTAGAGTCGCTTTGAGCGAGAGTTTTCCCCTGTGCGTTGTAAAGTTTGAGGACTAAAGTGTGCTCTCCCCTTGGTACATTATTGATTACAAATGTGGTACTGGTCTGCATGGGTCCCGTTGCTTTTCCATCTAAAGTTAATTGTACTTTTAATCCGTTCGTAAAGCTTGGCTCGATTTGACCTGTAACATAAATAGTACCGGTGTTTTCTCTGAGGGTTTGTTCGTTATTCGGCGAGGTAATACTTGCCGTATAGCTTGTGGCTTGTTGCTGAATTTTCGTATCAAATATTTTTGTATCAACGGCAGGCATCGTCATTGATTTATTTAATTGTACTTCTTGTGCACCTTTACGTGGCACATCTGAAAACACCCAGTTGCCATTATCGTCTTTCCAACGATATACCTTAGAATCAGCCGAGCTTGCACAGCTAATGAAAACTAAACACCCTATTATAATGAGACGCATGGACTTCTTGCCGGAGTAAAAAATATTCCCTATTACTCTAGACCTTTGTATCTTTATTTTCCATAAAAAAGCCCGCTTTAGCGGGCTTTAGAACACATATGATTTAAAAGCGCAATTAAACGCTGTAGTACATTTCAAACTCAACTGGGTGAGTTGTCATGTTCAGTTTTTCCACTTCTTGTGACTTAAGCGCAATATAAGCGTCAATAAGGTCATGAGTGAATACGCCACCTTGTACTAAGAACTCGCGATCTGCGTCTAGGCTTGACAATGCTTCGTCAAATGATGCCGCTACAGTTGGAATTTCAGCCGCTTCTTCAGCTGGTAGGTCGTATAAATCTTTATCCATTGCATCACCAGGGTGGATCTTATTCTTGATCCCGTCAAGGCCGGCCATAAGCATTGCTGAGAAAGCAAGGTATGGGTTAGCTGTTGGGTCAGGGAAACGAACTTCAATACGGCGTGCGCGTTCTGTTGGTACAACAGGGATACGAATAGATGCTGAGCGGTTACGTGCAGAATATGCAAGCATAACTGGCGCTTCAAAGCCTGGAACTAAACGCTTGTATGAGTTGGTTGATGCATTAGCAAACGCATTGATTGCTTTTGCATGCTTGATGATACCACCAATGTAGTAAAGGGCATCTTCAGATAAACCACCGTACTTGTCGCCTGCAAATAAGTTTTTACCATCTTTAGCAAGGGATTGGTGACAGTGCATACCTGAACCATTATCGCCAACAACAGGCTTAGGCATGAAGGTTGCTGTTTTACCGTACAAATGCGCCATGTTATGAATAACATACTTCATTTCTTGAATTTCATCCGCTTTCAATACCATAGTATTAAAGCGTGTTGCGATTTCGTTCTGTCCAGCAGTGGCTACTTCATGGTGGTGTGCTTCTACGACTTGGCCTAGTTCTTCAAGTACTAGACATGTCGCGCTACGCCAATCTTGGAAGTCATCAACAGGGGCAACTGGGAAGTAACCACCTTTAACGCCTGGGCGGTGACCAGTGTTGCCACCTTCATAGTCTTTATCTGAATTCCAAGCTGCTTGCTTAGAATCAATTTTATACATAGAGCCTGACATATCAGTTTTGTATTTTACATCGTCAAACACAAAAAACTCAGGCTCTGGACCAAACAAGACAGTGTCAGCAATGCCTGTTGAGCGCATGTACTCTTCAGCGCGTTTTGCTACAGAGCGAGGATCACGCTCATACCCTTGTAATGTTGCTGGCTCTACAACATCACAACGTACAATCATTGTAGTTTCTTCAGCAAATGGGTCTAATTTAACAGAAGCCGCATCAGGCATCAGTACCATGTCAGATTCATTAATACCTTTCCAACCGGCAATTGATGAACCATCGAACATTTTGCCTTCTTCGAAGAAGTCTTCATCGGCTTGGTGATGAGGAATAGAAACGTGTTGCTCTTTGCCTTTAGTATCTGTAAAGCGTAAGTCTACAAATTTAACATCATTTTCTTTTATAAAATCTAAAACCGATTGTGACATGTGTCCTCCGACTCGTGGGTTATATTTTTGTGCAGCATATTGATGCGCTATTGATAAAGTATAAGCGTGATCTATGCCAATTATCTAATTTATTGATATGAATAACAAAATAAATATTTCAATACATTTAAAGTTAAATGTTGCACCACTGTGGTGCGTAATTGTTTTGTAATGGTGCGCACTAGAATCGAATGCGCTAGTGTGGTGCATAATGAAATAAGCTTAGTGGGGTTTATCTGTTGTGCAATTTATTACTCTGAAAATCCACGAAAAAACACACTGACTTTATAAAGTCACAAAATTTATGTTGGATAAACTTTCATCCATGGCCGGAATAAGGGATAATGTGCGCCGTTTAATTCCTATATTGGGACATCTCTGGCGCGCCAACATTTAGTGAAATCGCGTAGATCGACTAGGATCACTGAGATTCAACTTTCTCTGAGTAATAATATGAGCATCGAAAAGTTAAGAAATATTGCGATTATCGCACACGTTGACCACGGTAAAACAACCCTAGTTGATAAGTTGCTAGAGCAATCAGGCACACTAGAAACACGCGGCGGTAACGAAGAGCGTGTAATGGATTCAAATGATATCGAAAAAGAACGCGGTATCACAATCCTTGCAAAAAATACTGCGATTGAGTGGAATGATTACCACATCAATATCGTAGATACTCCAGGACACGCCGATTTTGGTGGTGAGGTAGAACGTGTACTTTCAATGGTAGATTCAGTTCTTCTATTAGTAGACGCGCAAGAAGGTCCAATGCCGCAAACGCGTTTCGTAACGCAAAAAGCATTCGCATTAGGTCTTAAGCCAATCGTTGTTATCAACAAGATCGATAAGCCTGGAGCACGACCTGATTGGGTTATGGATCAGGTATTTGATTTATTTGACAACCTAGGTGCGACTGACGAACAGCTAGACTTCCAAGTTATCTACGCATCAGCTATCAATGGTTGGGCGACATTAGACCTTGATAATGAATCAGATAACATGCAACCGATGTTTGAAGCGATTGTAGAGCAAGTTGAAGCGCCAGATGCTGATCCAGCAGGTGACTTCCAAATGCAGATCTCTCAGCTAGATTACAATTCATATATTGGTGTTATCGGTGTAGGTCGTATTAAGCGTGGTTCTGTTAAGCCTAATCAGCAAGTAACAATCGTGGGTGCTGATGGCACAACGCGCAATGGCAAAGTTGGCCAAGTAATGAGTTACTTAGGTCTTGACCGTCATGAAGCTGCTGAAGCACAAGCGGGCGACATTATCGCAATCACAGGTCTTGGTGAGCTGAAAATTTCAGACACTATCTGTGATGTTAATGCTGTAGAAGCGTTACCAGCATTGTCAGTTGATGAACCAACTGTAACAATGACTTTCTCTGTAAACACTTCACCATTTGCAGGACAAGAAGGTAAGTTTGTTACTTCACGTAACATCCTAGAGCGTCTTGAAAATGAATTAGTTCACAACGTAGCATTACGTGTTGAAGAAACTGAAAACCCAGATAGCTTCCGAGTATCTGGCCGTGGTGAATTACACCTAGGTATCTTGATCGAAAACATGCGTCGTGAAGGTTATGAGCTGGCAGTTTCTCGTCCAGAAGTAATTCTTCGTGAAGTAGATGGTCAGTTAGAAGAACCGTTTGAAACAGTAACTATCGATGTTCAAGATGAGCACCAAGGTTCTATCATGGAACAACTTGGTCTTCGTAAAGCTGAAATGACGGATATGGCACCAGATGGTAAAGGCCGCGTTCGTATGGACTTCATGATGCCTTCACGTGGTCTAATCGGTTTCCAAACTGATTTCATGACACTGACATCAGGTTCTGGCTTAATGTACCACACGTTTGACCACTACGGCCCATACAAAGGCGGTACTATTGGTAAGCGTAAGAATGGTGTATTGATTGCGAATGCAACAGGTAAAGCCCTAACTAACGCATTATTCAACCTACAAGAACGTGGTAAGTTGTTTATTGGACACGGTGTAGAAGTTTATGAAGGTATGGTTATCGGTATTCATAGCCGTGATAACGACCTGACTGTTAACGCACTTAAAGGTAAGCAGCTAACAAACGTTCGTGCATCTGGTACTGATGAAGCACAAACACTTGTACCACCAATCAGAATGTCTCTTGAGCAAGCGCTTGAGTTCATCGATGATGATGAGCTAGTAGAAGTAACGCCTGAGAATATCCGTATTCGTAAAAAGTTATTGACAGAAAGTGAGCGTAAGCGCGCTGGTCGTCAAATTAAAGACTAATACAGACCGTATACGTTAAAAACGCCGCTCTTTGAGCGGCGTTTTTTTATGTGATACAAACCCACAGATTAAAATAAGCCGTAGCTTTCAGTTTCTTCTGGTTCATAGTCTTGTAGGTGGTCTGGTCTAAATATCGCACTGGGATCAATCACAACGCTGTGTGTGTCACCCCGTTTAATGAGTCCTCGCATCATTTTTTTAGTCTGTGAATCTATTTCAAAGCCCACGTTTGTCAATTCACTTAACGACTTGATTTCACTCTCTTCACAGTGAATGTTATCTTCAACTTGGTCCACCAACAACCCGATATGTGGCTGTTGCCCATCTTGTGTTGTAAATACGATGATTGGTTTATGATCTAATGAAATTTGCTCCCTAGCAGATTCAAATAAGCGAATAAGCTTCATATAAGTTGTTGATTTTTCTTTTGCTAACAACCGCTTTGCTTCTTCTACATTATCATCATGATACAGTGCAAAGATTTTATCTGGTAAGGAATGCAATTGGGTATGCGGTTTATCAAAGCGCGCGAGTATGGCTTTTAAGTCTTCATTGTCTGTTTTAAAGTGATAAAGCCACTTACCAAACTCACAATGTTTGGCATCTCTCGTTCCGCTAAACACAGAGCCATTGTTTACGCTTTGCTCTAGTGCTTGAAACCAAGATTTTTGCTCTTGCTCATGCTCCATCAATAAATCAATGAGTGCACGATTTATATCATGGGAAGATTGATTATTAAGAATAAGACCCAAATCGAAAATAGGCGTCGGAGCGCCCATGTAGTCTTTGACACCTAAAAAACTAGGGTTGCCGTTAGGTAGCGAGGTTAGGTTCCCTTCATAACGTTCAGTGAGCAAAATATCCAATATCTTTAGGGATATGGTCTTTTGTCCAACTCGAAAGTTTATTAAATCCATGTTCGCCTCTTAAAAATTATAATTATCTTTTAAGAATAGAACATTATGACGAATATGAGCGGAAAACCGGTAATTTCTTTTTATCGGTATTCAAGTTAAATAGTTCTTTTAAATCAGTGTCATGCTCTAGCATCAAAGACAGTTTATCAAGTATACATTGATCATCAAAATTCACAGGGCATTGCTGAGCTGCTTTACTAAATACAAGAGCATTTAAATACCCTTCAAACAGGACGTGATCAATTGTAATGTTTGGGTGGGCTGCGGTATGCACTCTAAACTCTTTGCATAATCGCGATGAGCAATTAAAGGGATCAGGAACAACTTCAGTGATCATCAATAGTTGCGATGACTTTATACGGGCAAGCAGTTCATTACTGGAGGCGAATGACACACTGGTATAATCGGCTTTAACTCCTTTTAATTGTGCTCGATTAATCAATTTTGCTAAAGGTTTGTATGTACCAATGAGTGCAACCGCTGTAGCCCGTGATGCTTTTATTTTTCGTAAGGCTTTATCTACGTTACTCGAATTGCGACGAAAACGGGTGATCACCGAAGGGCTAAGGCCTTTATTTGCTAATAGCTGTGTCAGGCTTTTTTCTAATGTGATCCCAAACTCATCAGCCTGAATAAATAAAGCGATATTGGTGTGCTTTCGTTCGTTGACTAGGTAATTAATTTGTTCTGCAGCTTCATCAAAATAACTCGCTCTTAAATTAAATACTTTAATTGCACGGTTGTTACGTAAAAAATCGGCACCGGAGAATGGCATAAGTAAAGAAGTTTGACTGTGTTCTAACAAGGGTCGTATTGCTGAGATTGTTGGGGTGCCCATAAAGCTAAATAAAGCATCGACTTTTTTTTCATAAATAAAGTAGCGAGTGTTATTCACGGTTCGGCTAGGCTCATACCCATCATCTAATACCAAAAGGTCTACTTTGGCACCTTTTATTCCACCATTTTGGTTAAGCTGTTCAAAATAAATATTTGCACCGGCTTTGAGTTGACTGCCGATGGCCTGCGCAGGACCGCTCAAAGCAGTAGACATCCCTAACTTAATATCTGCGGGAGCTTGTGCGAAACAATAGGTGTGTAGTATCAGATAACAGAGAGCTACTTTACTCGCTTTTAATAGAGATCCGTGCATAAAGTTCTTTCACCAAAGCTTGCAATGCAATATTAAACTGCTTTTTTGAGTGCAGCGACAGTGTTTGCTGGACCCATTCCTTAGTATTATTTTGTAATAATAGACTAATAGCTAACTGTTGGGAAATACGCGGTAAGTCTGATAGCAGTGTGGGGTGTGTTGTGATCACTTGCCAGATCATCGGTGAATATTGTTCGAGATTGGTATTTTTAGTCACGATAAAGCGAAACTGCGTAAGTAATGCGTCAGAGAGCGGTTTTGCTTTGAACTTTAGAATTATTTTGAGTATCAAGGAGCACGGCAAATCACGATAATGATTCATTAGCTGATAGTAAAATGCTTTTTCAAAGTCACTTTGCAAAGACTGTTGCTGGCACTGCAAAGCGGATTGGCTCTTGATGACCATTGCAGCATATTGCCCGCTTGACTTGTCTTTTTTGAAGCCTAATTTAACCAACTGATAGCCATTATTTTGCCAAAATTGGAGTAATTGAGAGTCGCAGCCAAAACTGCTGCCAAAGTAGTCAACTGTGTTGTTGAGCTGCTGCTCCGTATAATTTAATAACTGAGTACCTAATTGGCGTTTTTGTCGCTGTGGTGCAATGGCTATTCTGACGATTCGTGCGCAACGAGCGGATAAAAAAGCCATTTGCCCCTGAACCTGAAATAGCTGTTGGGGCAGCAAATGCCCTTGTGGCCGACGAGTCCCTTGGCTGATAGCACTTTGTATGGTTTCTTCTAACTGGCCTTCAATATTGACTAGGCATATCCCTAATATAGTGCTTTGTTGCATTACGGCAAATAGTCGTTGGCTGGGGCTATCAAGTAACTGCCTAAAGTCGTTTACTGTAGTTTGATAATGCGCGGTCACCAGCAGAGCAAAGGTTTGCTGTAGTAAAGATTCGTCTAGTTCAAGTTGTGGAGCTGTCAACTCAGTAAAGTGAATGCTATTCAATGTAGCGATAGCATCAGTCTGGTAGTGACTGTCTAAGGCAAATAAACGATTTACCGCAAATTCTAACGGATCACTGTGATTGTATCTGAGTGGCTGTGTGAGCGTAAGTTGCGTATAGGTTGTATATTTCTTTGATAGATAATCAGCAAACTTGAGTGTATACCCTCGGCCATTTCCTTCATAACCAACCAAAGTACTGGAGAAAATACACTGTGAAGCGCGTTGCTCGATAGCGACCAAAGTCGGTACTGGTAAGGTGGCGGCTTCATCGATTAACACGACTGTGTCATCTAGTGGCATAGTTAATACTTGATCGGGTGGCACATAGTGCAGATTCGCTAATTGCTTTTCATGTCCATTGTATTCTACCCCTAGCTCTAGGGCTAAATGCTTAAAGGCATTTTTTATTGCTCGGTACTGTATTGTGCAAATAACGAACTGTTGTTCAGGCATGCTGGCAGCCAACAAGCCCAGTGTTGCAGACTTTCCCCTACCTCTATCTGCACTGAGTAAGCTTGGTGAAGTAGAGCCTTTTTGTAATTGTGTACGCAGTGTTGATATAACATGCTCTTGTGTTTGGCAGGCAGTGTTTGCGTGGTTGTCTTGGGCTGCTGGTATATTAAGGTTCGCACCATACTTTTGAGAAAGTACACTGATGGGTAAACTCGGAATAAGTCTCTGCCAGCGCTTTAAAAACAGACTGCGATTAGCGTTATGGCCACAGGAAAGATATTTTTTTATCGCGGGGTCTATCCAGCTATCGAGTTGTGATAATTCAGGAAGGATGAGTATTAATAGCCCGCCTGCTTTTATGGTTCCGCTGAGCGCAGCAAGTTTATTTGGCGTGATCCCACAGTAACCATCATAAAGCGCTACTGAGAATTCCTGGCCCAATATTTCATGTATATGTTCAGGCCACTGAGCGCTTTTTAGGTTGCTATGCTGCGATAAAGCTAAAGCCTGCTCAGAAGTAGAGCTAATAAGCTGGGTGTATTGGGAAATCGCCCAGTTATGGTCGCCACATAGAATAAGCAACTGGCGATGATGGTTTTTTGCCAGTTGCGTTATAAGGGGCGTTAAATCACATGGCTTGAAGGCGTGCATATGCCGTGACTAACCACTTACTACCAACATCATCAAAATTTACTTGAATACGAGATTGCGCACCACTGCCTTCGTAATTTAAAACGGTTCCCGCACCAAATTTTGCATGTAACACCCGCTGGCCAAGAGTATAACCACTGTCTTCAAATACCGCATGAGTAACCGAAGGGCTAAATCTGCCTGTTGCGGCTGGGCGTGATACCTGCGTTTTAATTCGAATTTCTTCTACGCAGTCATCAGGTAATTCACGTAGAAAGCGTGATGGACTATGATGTTTTTCTTGTCCGTAGAGCCTACGACTTTCAGCATGGCTGATGTACAGCTTTTCCATTGCTCGGGTCATACCGACATAACACAGTCGACGCTCTTCTTCTAACCGTCCTGATTCTTCATGACTTTGCTGAGAAGGAAACATGCCTTCTTCGACGCCAACCATGAACACAAGTGGAAACTCAAGCCCTTTGGCGGAGTGCAAGGTCATCATTTGCACGGCATCTTCATGCTCGTCGGCTTGACCTTCACCAGACTCAAGGGAGGTGTAGGCTAAAAAGCCTTGTAATGGAGAACTAAAATCTTCGTCAATCGGTAGGTCATATTGACCACAGGCACTGATCAATTCTTCTAAGTTTTCGACGCGCGCACGGCCCTTTTCGCCTTTTTCAGCTTGATACATGGCCATAAGGCCTGATTGATCAATTGTCAGCTTTGCTTGCTCGGCAAGCTCCAGCTCAGTAATGTTGTCGTCTAATTGTTCCACAAGCTCAATGAATCGGCTAATGGCTGTTGCAGCTCTACCTGCTAAGTGTTTTTCTTCTATTACAGCTTTGGCGGCATACCACAACGGCATAGACTCATTGCGTGCACAATCACGGATATGGCTTAGCGTTTTATCGCCAATACCCCGTGCGGGCGTATTAATAACACGCTCAAAAGCGGCATCATCTTGTCGGTTACTGATGAGCCTTAAATAAGCCAGTGCATCTTTTATTTCTTGTCGCTCGAAGAAGCGCATACCGCCATAAATACGGTATTTTAAGCCTTCTTGTAATAATGCTTCCTCAAGTACCCGAGATTGTGCGTTGTTTCGATATAAAATGGCACAGTGCTCTAACAGGTTTCCTGCGTTTAGCCAGCTGCGTATTTTGCTGGCAGTAAAGCGCGATTCATCGAGTTCATTAAATGCGGCATAAATGGAAATCGGCTCTCCTTCTGTGCCTTCTGTCCATAAGCTCTTACCCATACGATCCGAGTTATTTTCTATCAGGGCATTTGAGGCTTTGAGTATCGTGGCGGTCGAGCGATAGTTCTGCTCAAGACGTATAGTTTCTGCATCAAAATCAATGACAAAGCGTTTTATATTTTCAATTTTAGCGCCTCGCCAGCCGTAAATACTCTGATCGTCATCACCGACAATCATCATGGTATTCTCAGTGCCAGCTAATAGCTTTAACCATTGATATTGAATACTATTGGTATCTTGAAATTCGTCCACAAGCATGTAACGAAAGCGCTGCTGGTAATGTTGCAATAAAGTGGGGTTGTGCTGCAGTAATTCATAGCAGCGCAGAAGTATTTCAGCAAAATCGACTAACCCGGCGCGATCACAGGCTTCTTGATAGGCAGTATAAACTTTGAGTAGTAGTTGCTCGTTGATATCATAGGCTTGAATATCTTTAGGACGTGCCCCTTCATCTTTTTTGGCGCTGATATACCAAGCTATTTGTTTCGCTGGCCACTTTTTCTCGTCAATATTCATTGCTTTAAGTAAGCGACGGATCATACGAACTTGGTCGTCTGTATCTAGTATTTGAAAAGATTCAGGTAAATTGGCATCACGATAGTGTGCGCGCAAAATCCGATGTGACAAACCATGGAAGGTACCGATCCACATACCACCAACTGATGATTTGATGGTTTCCTCGACGCGAGAGCGCATTTCTTTGGCTGCTTTATTGGTAAATGTGACCGCAAAAATACTATAGGGTGATGCATGTTCGACTTGCATTAACCAAGCAATACGATGTACCAGCACCCGTGTTTTACCTGAGCCAGCGCCAGCCAAAACCAACATATTTTGCAGTGGAGCGGCTACAGCCTCGCGCTGTTTATCGTTTAACCCATCGATTAATTCAGAAACGTCCATCATCACGCCTGTTATAGAAAATGAGCGCAAAGTATACCTTTGTGTACTTCGGATGCCCAGTTTAGTTCGATGTTTTGGCGTCTGAAATTATTTAAATCATTGATCGTATTTAAAAAATTAATTACACATACACTGTATAAACAGCCAGTTATTTGGCCGGTAAAACATCTTTTAAACGATTTTGCACTTCCTGAACAAGTAAATCCGGCTGGAACTTAGATAAAAACGCATTACATCCGACCTTTTCAACCATTGCTTGGTTAAAGCTGCCGCTCAAGGAAGTGTTTAAAACCACATATAAATCTTTTAAACGGGGGTCGTTACGAATTTCATAAGTGAGCCGATAGCCATCCATCACTGGCATCTCAGCATCGGTGATCACGGCGAGTAGCTCTTTATTTACATCCACGCCTTCATCAGCCCAGTTGGTAAGTAGATTTAATGCTTCTTGTCCGTCGGTTGCTGGGATGATTTCAATACCAAGCTGAGCCAGTGTATCGGCCACCTGCCGGCGTGCGGTAGGGGAATCATCAGCATGTAATATTTTGCGACCTTTAAAGTCTTCTCTGATTGACTCATCTAATATATTGTCAGAAATACCAATATCATATTCGATTATCTCTGCCAGTACTTTTTCTACGTCAATAATTTCTACAATGTGCTCTATATCATCACGGGTGACTTTAGTCAGAGCAGTGAGATAATGGTTTTTACCAACAGAGCTTGGTGTTGGCATGATGTCAGACCAAGTGGTGTTTACGATCTGGTCTACTTTACCCACTAAAAACGCTTGAATGGAGCGGTTATATTCGGTGATAACTAAGTTACAATCGACATCTCTTTCACATTCGGGCATACAAATGGCTTGTCGTAAATCAATGACGGGAATAGATTCACCACGAATGGTTGTCACGCCACACACTTTGGGGTGTGCGTTAGGCATAATATTTAAGTGTGGTAGTTTAACAACCTCTTTGACTTTAAATACATTGAGCGCGAATAAATGGCGGCTATGTAAATGAAACAGCAACAGTTCAAGACGGTTCTCACCGACTAGTTGCGTTCTTTGATCTACAGATGCTAATACACCAGCCATTAAATTAACCTATTTTCATCGTGCAATTTCATATTTTAGTATACCCAAGTTATTTCAAATTACGAGCCTATCGAAAAGTTTCCATTATTCAATGGTATCTATATGACCTGCACATGAATTTGAGCTGAGGTTTTCAAAATTAGACAAATCAAGTAATGTAACGACATATTTATTTTAGTCTCTTTATTATGATTATTTTTAAACGCTTAGTGGTTTTATTACGTGCTCATGTTGATAGAGCAAGTTGGCGCTTGTTATGTTTGATTACCTCACTGCATATGGGATTAGTGTGGGGTTTGTTAGTGCTTGCTAATGAGGAAGCGCTTTTACCCGCTAATGTATTTTTTTACTATTACATAATTACGACCTCAACTGTAGGATACGGGGACTTTAGTGCAACAACGGATTTTGGACGGTGGGTTGTTGCACTCATACAAATCCCATTTGGTTTAGGGTTATTTGGCGTCTTGCTAGGCAAAGCAGGGCAAATGGCAACTTTTTGGATAAAACGAGCAATGACTGGCGACAAAGATTACTATCATTTACGCAATCACATTATTATTTTTGGTTGGCACCCGATAAGAACAAAAAAAATAATTGATTATATCTTGGCTGATACTAAGCGCGATAATCGTCGTATTGTACTGGCTGTGACAGATACGATTGAGCACCCATTAATGAGTTACCCTGACGTTCACTTTGCACGTTTAACCAGTTTTACAGAAGATGAGCAATTATCAAGAATTGCCATTGCCAGTGCCGATAAAGTCATCATTGATGGTCAAGATGATGATCAAACATTTACCACGGCACTTAAACTGAGTCCGATGATTAAAGTAGATGCACATATTAGCGCGCATTTTCAAGATGAAAGTAAAGTGTCATTGTTGCGCTCACATTGTAAAAATGTCGAGTGTTCATCAGCAAAGTCGGCTGAAATATTAGTGCGTGCGATGCAGGACCCTGGTTCGAGTCGCGTACAAGAAGAATTACTGTCGAGCTTACATGGTGACACGCAGTTTAGTTTACAGTTACCACTGGGTGTAAAAGAGTATCAATTTGGAGAGTTATTTCCTTACTTTAAGGCACATCATAATGCTATTTTGCTTGGTGTGGCCGATGATAAAAGTGCGCAAAACTTAGATTTGAACCCGCCGTTAGATTATAAGATTTGTGCAGGGGATGTATTACACTACATAGCGCCAAGTCGTGTGTTAGCCAAAGAGGTGCTCTGGCAGGCAATATGACCTATGAACTCCTGCTTTTAGTAGGTGCTATCTGTGCCTACTTGATCCCTATTGGATTGGTTTCTGGGAGTCGTAGAACACATAAACATGAAAAGAATGGATGGCTCATTGGGACTTTATTCTTTTCATGGTTAGCGTTACTGATGTATTTTTCGATAGTTCCAAAGCAAGGTATGAGGCCTAAACGCAAAAAACCTTAACCTAGCGCCATTAGTAATTCCCACTCCAGCTCGTTGACGGGCATAATAGATAAGCGATTTGCTTTTTTAAGGGCAAGCTCGGTGATGTCATCATTGGCTTTAATAGCAGCCAGTGTAATGGGTTTTAGATGTTGTTGATATTGTATGGTGACACCGACCCATCTTGGTAAATCAGTAGTGGCTTTGGCGTCGTAGTAGTCACTACTCATATCGAATTGGTATGGATCGGCTTCAGCAGCATGAGTAACAATGGCAACCCCGACAATCGCCGGCGTTTTGCAGCTGGAGTGATATATAAATACTTGGTCACCCACCTTAACGTGGTCACGTAAAAAGTTTCGCGCTTGGTAGTTTCTGATCCCTTCCCAAAACGTACTTTGCTGTGGCGCATTTTTTAAATCATCTATCGAAAATGCATCTGGTTCTGTTTTAAATAACCAATAGGCCATGGTAATTATCCTAGTCAACTCAATATCAGATAGTGTGATAGGTTTTAATAAAGAATGGCACCCCTTAGTAAAATAAAAACCAAAACGCATGGCGTTTATTCTTATGTAACTTGGGATCGTTGTAATTTATAGTATGATTAAGATAATGAATCAACGTAGTAGGAAAGCTGATGAGTCAGGTACTAGATGACCTTCTGTCATTATTAAAATTAGAAGAAATTGAACAGGGTATTTATCGAGGACAAAGCCAAGATTTAGGTTTTCCACAAGTATTTGGTGGGCAAGTGATGGGGCAGGCATTATCGGCAGCGAAATACACTTTGCCTGAAGCTCGATATGTGAACTCATTACATTCTTACTTTTTGCGTCCAGGCGATCCTGCGAAACCTATTGTGTATGATGTTGAAACAATCCGTGATGGAAAAAGCTTTAGCACACGTCGAGTCAGTGCGATTCAATATGGCAAACCTATCTTTTATATGACGGCGTCTTTTCAAGGTGATGAAGCTGGGTTATCTCACCAAAGTGAGATGCCAAAAGTACCAGAGCCAGAAACCCTCAAATCATCTATTGAGTTTTACCAAGAGAACGCCAGCTTGATACCAGAGTCGTTGCGCCATAAATTTACTCGCGAAATGCCACTTGAAATGCGCCCAGTGGATTTTCAAAATCCATTTAAACCACAAAAAACCGCACCGCAGCGGCATGTTTGGTTTAAAGCGAATGGTGCGATGCCAGATGATCGCCGCATTCATAACTACTTGCTAGCGTACGCGTCTGATTTTGAGTTCTTACCGACGGCATTGCAGCCCCATGGCTTATCATTTATGCACCCAAGTATGCAAGTTGCGACCATTGATCATGCAATGTGGTTTCATCGTCCATTTCGATTAGATGATTGGATTTTATATAGTGTCGACAGCCCAAGTGCGAGTAATGGCCGAGGCTTAGTGCGTGGTCAGTTTTTTAATCGTGATGGGGAACTAATTGCGTCGACGATGCAAGAAGGTGTGATGCGTCAACGCGATCTGTAAGGGTCATTGTGGAGCCTGCAATGAGTCGGCTCCACAAAAACGGGTGATGTTTAGAGAGTATCGTTAATTGATTGCCAGATACTTGCAGGTAATAGGGCGTGAAGTTGGCTTTTTAATTGTGCCAACTGTTCAGTCGGTTCAATACATTTCTGGTCAGAAATACGAATAAAGCCCTGTGTCTTTAGGCTTGAAATAAACGACACCAATACCTTCTTATCAAAGAACTCCGGACTTTTAATGCCGTGCAAAGTCCCTAAACGTTTAGCCAAAACATCATTTTCAGACTCAAGGCTCGTACGTGTAAGGCCTTGATTCGAGTCAATCAAGCTTACTGTAATAGCATACCGTTGTAAGGTTAAATGACTGACTTTACCCAGCATTTCAAGTTGTGCGAGTGCGTTATTTTCTGAATGTGTCGTGGCCGTGTTACCATCAAACTTGATGAGTCCATTCTTGGTAAATGAATGGAGTATCTCTGTGATGTAGCCATCACGTAGTGGGGTTAAAAACCACTCTTTGGCAAAAAATGGATATATAAGGGCTAATTGAGTTTCACACTCTTGGACTGTCACACGGCGACAATTGACCAGTTGCTGTGCTATGACACTCGGTACAGCAAAGAGGTGAATAATGTTATTTCGATAGTAGTTAAAGAGTGTGCGCTCTTGCTCTTTTATTGCGATAATATCGCCTAACTCATCCTGTAAAACATCAAACTTATTTAACTTTAAAGCGTGCTCAATCAGTTGTTCAGCGCTGTCTGCAGGTAAAGTCACTTGTTCATTGTATTTTGCATCGCGATGCAATGAAAGGTAAAACTCAAGTTGGGCAATGAGCTTTTGTCGACTCAAGGCAAACTGGCTATTACTTAATAAAATAGTGGCGAGCAAGTTGACTGCATTCAGTGCGGCTGCACTATTTATGTTCGTCATAATACCGTCGGCTAAATCAGCCACTCGGCTATTTAACCAAGCTGGTTTTTGCACATCAGTCGGGTGTACTGCTTGATGCCAATCGGCTTGGTGTTCATTGAGATATTGGTTAACGTTAATGGGTTCACCAAAATTTAAATAACCACGACCATAGTTTTTCAAGTTCTTCATTGCTTTGAATACAGCAAATACAGACTCATTTTTTTTGTTACTTCCTGCTAACTCTTTAAGGTAGGTGTTGATCTCCATGACGTGCTCGTAGCCGATGTAAACGGGTACAATGGAAATCGGTCTATCAATGCCACGTAGCATCGATTGGATAGTCATTGCTAACATACCTGTTTTAGGCGGCAATAATCGACCTGTGCGACTACGGCCCCCTTCAGTATAAAACTTAACGGAATACCCTTTAATAAAGAGTTGACTTAAATACTCTTTGAATACGGCTGAATAGAGTTTGTTACCGGCAAAAGAACGGCGAATAAAGAATGCCCCAGAGCGTCTAAATATGCCACCGGCAGGGAAAAAGTTTAAGTTAACACCGGCTGCAATATGGGGAGGAACCAACCCTTGGTGATAAATTACGTAGGTAAGTAGCAGATAATCCATATGGCTGCGGTGACATGGAACATAAATGATTTCGTGTCCCTTATCGACCAAGTTGTGTACACGGTCGGCATACTTTATTTCTATCCCATTATAAAGCTTGTTCCAAAGCCACGTTAGGAGTCGCTCACCAACTCTCACCATTGCATCTGAATAGTTTGCGGCTATTTCTTCTAATAAATTTTGGGCATTTAACCGTGCCTCGTCATGGGTGAGCCCTTTACTCTTTGCTTCTTCAGCAATGGCTTTTTTAATGCTTGGCGATGCGAGTAAAGAGTTAAACAGTTGTTCTCTAGAAGGCAGCTTTGGCCCCGTTGCTGCTAATTTTTGACGACGGAAATGTACTCGTGCTACGCGGACCAATTTTTGTGGAAGTTCATCTACATCAGCTTTGTCGTTGATCAGTTGATTGAGTTCTATTGGCTTACTGAACCTTACTAAGTTATCGCGTCCTGAAAAAATCAGCACAAAAAGCTTTCGCAGCCAACTGGGGGTTAACGAATGCGAGAATAAAGTGCCAATACCCGGCTTTTCTTTTCCGGGGTTTCGGCCCCATAAGATTGTGACAGGAATTATTTGTGCTTGGCATTGTGGATCTAGTTGTAGCGCTTCAAAAATTTCCTTCCCGATATCGAGGGCGTTACTGGGTTTCGCTTGTTTCGCAAATAGGGGGGTTGGATTTTGCAAACCGATAAAGCGTGGCACCTCTTTCCCTGCGATGGTTTGAGGTTGTATTGGGCGTGGCAACTGTAGTTGCCTACAAACACTGTCTAGTGCTGCTATATCGGAACGAGCGTTTAAGCGCGCCACATAAAATGTGGGTAATTCGGGATTGAGTTTAAATTGCTCTACGGGGTTTTCGGGCAACAGTTTAGTTCGAACCAATAATGTATTAGCCCATCGTGACAGCTGATTTAAACCTTGCGAGAGAAGTCTCATAAAACACCACATTTAAAAATTTGCGATAGCATAGCAAGCTTTGACTGGACTGACCATTTCAGCATGCCCTGATTATAGTTATGAAAGCGGGTTGAGCAGAACCACCACAATATATAACTCCCCCTAAGATAATTGCGCAGCAGTAAATAACTTAGCATTACTTGTTGCATTTATCACCAATATCATTATAATGTGCGGACTTTCTACTGTTATAGACAGTTAGAAAGCAAATAGAGCTTGGATTTCAAGCTAAAAACAGGAACTCCGATTTGGAGTTCAATGGTAGAAATAAGAATCCCAACCGGCAAATAATTCGTTATTTTGTTCTGGTGGTATTTTTATGCTCTTTTTAAATGCTCTTTTAATTGAGGTTGTTAAAGAATGTCAAATCAACGCATTCGTATTCGCCTAAAAGCTTTTGACCACCGTTTGATTGACCAATCAACGGCGGAAATCGTGGAAACAGCGAAACGCACTGGCGCTCAGGTACGTGGTCCAATCCCACTTCCAACTCGCTTTGAACGTTTTACAATATTGACTTCTCCGCACGTGAACAAAGACGCGCGAGATCAGTATGAGATCCGCACCCATAAACGTCTGATCGACATCGTAGAACCAACTGACAAGACTGTAGACGCTCTAATGCGCCTAGACCTTGCTGCTGGTGTTGATGTTCAAATCAGCCTGGGTTAATCGGAAGATTAGAGAGGTTTTAGGAAAATGGCATTAGGTCTAGTCGGTCGTAAAGTGGGTATGACACGCATCTTCACTGAAGATGGTGTATCTATCCCTGTGACAGTTATTGAAGCAACTCCTAACCGTGTTACTCAGATCAAATCTGACGCAACAGACGGTTACAATGCGCTTCAAGTTACTGCAGGCGAGAAAAAAGCAAGCCGTGTAAACAAAGCAGATGCGGGTCATTTCGCAAAAGCTGGTGTTGAAGCGGGTCGTGGCCTGTGGGAATTCCGCCTAAATGGTGGTGAAGGCGATTTTGAAGTAGGTAATGAACTTACTGTTGAATTATTTACTGATATCAACAAAGTAGACGTTACTGGTTCTTCGAAAGGTAAAGGTTTCCAAGGTGGTGTTAAGCGCTGGAACTTCAGCATGCAAGACGCTACACACGGTAACTCTTTGTCTCACCGTGCTCCTGGTTCAATCGGTCAAAACCAATCACCTGGTAAGGTGTTTAAAGGTAAGAAAATGGCCGGTCATATGGGTGCTGAGCGTGTAACGACTCAGAATCTTGAACTAGTACGTGTTGACGCTGAACGTAATCTGCTTCTAGTTAAAGGTGCTGTACCTGGCGCTATTGGCGGCGACGTTATCGTTAAACCTGCTGTTAAAGCATAAGTCCTGGAGATTTAGTGATGGAATTAGCAATTAAAGGCGCTGGCGCGCTTGAAGTTTCCGAAGCTACTTTTGGACGTGAGTTTAACGAAGCATTGGTACACCAAGTAGTTGTTGCATATGCAGCAGGTGCTCGCCAAGGTACTCGTGCTCAGAAGACACGTTCTGAAGTTAGAGGCGGTGGTAAAAAACCATTCGCTCAAAAAGGTACTGGCCGTGCACGTGCTGGTACAATCCGCAGCCCAATCTGGCGCAGCGGTGGTGTAAGTTTTGCAGCTAAGCCGCAAGACCACAGCCAAAAAGTTAACCGTAAGATGTATCGCGGTGCAATCAAAAGCATTTTGTCTGAGCTTGTTCGTCAAGAGCGTTTAATCGTTGTTGAAAGTTTTGGTCTTGAAGCACCAAAAACAAAAGAATTAGTTTCTAAGCTTAAAGAACTTGAGCTTAAAGACGTGCTTATCGTGACTGAAGAAGTAGATGAGAATCTATTCCTATCTTCACGTAACCTTTATAAGGTTGACACTCGTGATGTAGCTGGCATCGACCCAGTAAGCCTAATCGCATTCGATAAGGTACTTATTACTGCAGGTGCTATTAAGCAACTTGAGGAGGCGCTAGCATGATCCGTGAAGAACGTCTTTTAAAAGTAATTCTTGCTCCACACATCTCTGAGAAAAGCACGATCGCTGCTGAAGAAAACAACACGATTGTTTTCAAAGTAGTAAACGATGCAACTAAAGCTGAAGTTAAAGCGGCAGTTGAGAAGCTTTTTGAAGTAGAAGTAACTGGTGTTCGCACTCTAAACGTTAAGGGTAAAACAAAACGTACAGGTCAACGTTTCGGTCGTCGTAGCGACTGGAAAAAAGCCTACGTTACTCTTAAAGAAGGTAGCGAGCTAGACTTTGTCGGCGGCGCCGAGTAATAAGGGGAGTTAGAATTATGGCACTTCAAAAGTGTAAACCAACTTCTGCGGGTCGTCGTCACGTCGTTAAAGTGGTTAACTCTGAGCTACACAAGGGTAAGCCATACGCACCGCTTTTAGAGAAAAACTCTAAATCAGGTGGTCGTAACAACAACGGTCGTATCACGGTTCGTCATATCGGTGGTGGTCATAAGCAACACTATCGTTTAATCGACTTCAAACGCACTAAAGATGGCATTCCAGCCACTGTTGAGCGTTTAGAGTATGATCCTAACCGTAGCGCAAACATCGCTCTTGTATTATATGCAGACGGTGAGCGTCGTTACATCATTGCACCTAAAGGCCTTAAAGCCGGTGATCAGATCCAGTCAGGTGTTGATGCACCTATCAAAGCTGGTAACACATTACCGATGCGTAACATGCCTGTAGGTTCGACTGTACACAACGTAGAGTTAAAACCTGGTAAGGGTGCGCAAATTGCACGCTCTGCTGGTGCATACGTTCAAATCCTAGCACGTGAAGGTCAATACGTGACTCTACGTCTTCGTTCAGGCGAAGTTCGTAAAGTTGAGTCTGACTGTCGCGCTACCTTAGGTGAAGTAGGCAATGCTGAGCATATGCTTCGTTCACTAGGTAAAGCAGGTGCTAACCGCTGGCGTGGTATTCGTCCGACAGTTCGTGGTGTTGCCATGAACCCGGTTGATCACCCACACGGTGGTGGTGAAGGTCGTACTTCTGGTGGTCGTCATCCTGTGTCTCCATGGGGTAAGCCTACTAAAGGTGCTAAAACGCGCAAGAACAAGCGTACGGATAAACTAATAGTACGTCGTCGTACTAAGTAATAGTTGAGGAATTGCCATGCCACGTTCTCTCAAGAAGGGTCCATTCATAGACCTACACTTGCTGAAGAAGGTAGAGAAGGCGTTGGAAAGCGGTGACAAGAAGCCTATAAAGACTTGGAGCCGTCGTTCAATGATCATCCCTAACATGATCGGATTGACCATCGCTGTCCATAATGGTCGTCAGCACGTACCTGTATTCGTTACAGACGAAATGATCGGTCACAAACTAGGTGAGTTTGCACCTACTCGTACTTACCGCGGCCATGCTGCGGATAAGAAAGCGAAGAAGCGTTAATAGGGGAATATGATGGAAGCATTAGCTAAACACAAATTCGCCTCTGGTTCGGCGCAAAAAGCACGTCTAGTTGCAGATCAGATCCGCGGACTTCCGGTAGATCGCGCACTAGAAATCCTGGCATACAGCCCAAAGAAAGCGGCTGTATTGGTAAAGAAAGTACTTGAGTCTGCTATTGCTAACGCAGAGCATAACGAAGGTGCTGACATTGATGAGCTACGTGTAGCTACGATCTTTGTGGACGATGGTCCTACAATGAAGCGTATTATGCCACGTGCTAAAGGACGCGCAGACCGCATCCTTAAGCGTTCAAGCCACATCACTGTTGTGGTTTCAGATAGCTAGGAGATATAAGTAATGGGACAAAAAGTTCATCCTACTGGTATTCGCCTAGGTATCTCTAAACCTTGGGTTTCTACCTGGTACGCGAGTACAAAAGATTTCTCTGGGCAGCTTTTTGGCGATCACAAAGTACGTACATTCCTTACTAAGGAATTGAAAGCGGCTTCTGTGTCTAAAATCGTTATCGAGCGTCCAGCTAAGTCAATCCGTGTAACAATTCACACAGCTCGTCCTGGTGTTGTTATCGGTAAGAAAGGCGAAGATGTTGAAAAACTTCGTCAAGCTGTAACTAAGATTGCTGGTGTACCTGCTCAGATCAACATTTCTGAAGTACGTAAGCCTGAACTTGACGCACAATTAGTTGCTGACGGTATTGCATCTCAGTTAGAGCGTCGTGTTATGTTCCGTCGTGCTATGAAGCGCTCGGTACAAAACGCAATGCGCATTGGTGCTAAAGGTATCAAAGTTGAAGTAAGTGGTCGTCTAGGCGGCGCTGAAATCGCACGTTCTGAATGGTATCGTGAAGGTCGTGTACCTCTACATACTCTACGTGCTGATATCGACTACGCAACTTCTGAAGCTTTAACCACTTACGGCATCATCGGTGTTAAAGTTTGGATCTTCAAAGGCGAAGTAATTGGTGGTTTACCACTAGTTCAAGAGCAAGAGAAGCCAGCTAAACGTGCACCGAAGAAAGCCAAAAAAAGTGCTAAGTAAGGGGTAGCGATTAATGTTACAGCCAAAACGTACAAAATTCCGTAAAATGCATAAAGGTCGCAACCGCGGTCTTGCTACAAGCGGAAACAAAGTAAGCTTCGGTTCTTTCGGTTTGAAAGCAACTGGCCGTGGTCGTATGACTGCACGTCAAATTGAAGCAGCTCGTCGTGCTATGACACGTCACGTAAAGCGTCAAGGTAAAATCTGGATCCGTGTGTTCCCAGACAAGCCAATCACAAACAAACCGCTTGAAGTTCGTATGGGTAAAGGTAAAGGCTCTGTTGAGTACTGGGTTGCAGAAATCCAGCCAGGCAAAGTACTTTATGAGATGGAAGGTGTGCCAGAAGAGCTTGCTCGTGAAGCATTCAACCTTGCAGCTCGTAAATTACCTTTCAAAACAACATTTGTAACTCGGACGGTAATGTGATGAAAGCTAGCGAACTTAAAGACAAAAGCGTTGAAGAGCTTAATGCTGAACTTCTTGAGCTTCTTCGTGAGCAGTTTAACCTGCGCATGCAAACAAGCACTGGTCAGCTAGCTCAGACTCACGAGTTAAGAAAAGTACGTCGCAGTATTGCGCGTGTTAAAACGGTTATCAACCAGAAGGCAGGTGCATAATGACTGATAAAATCCGTACTCTTCAAGGTCGTGTGATCAGCGATAAGATGGAAAAGTCTATTGTTGTAGGTATCGAACGTCAGGTTAAGCACCCGATCTACGGTAAATACATCAAGCGTACAACTAAGTTGCACGTACATGACGAGAGCAATACAGCTAAAGCAGGCGACACAGTTACTATTCGTGAATGTGCTCCTATCTCTAAGAATAAATCTTGGACTTTAGTAGACGTTATTGCACGTCCTAAGCAAGCTTAATTTTAGTTTTAAACTAATTTAAGATTTGTCTTTGAAAGCCCCGGCCTTTGGTTGGGGCTTTTGTTTTTGTAGGTCCATATAAATTCATCTATGTTCTTACTGACCTCAGCATGCTGACATTGCTTAGTGATAGCCATTGTATTGCACTATTTCACGATACCCACACAGTCTAATTACACCACTTCTATTTTACTCTGCTATTTATAAACTTGCGCTGTTATACGGTTTACAGAGCGGGTTTTAGGCAACGTGTTTTGTCATATTTGGTCGATGAACATAGGTTTTTGGATGTAAAGTGATGTGTAATAACAATTGTATTGAATTAATAAGCGTATAGTGTAATTAAGAATGAGGACAATGGGTTCGATTAGTGCGGTGATACGGTTATTTCGGGTGGTAAGCTAAAGGATGTCAAAGAGTATAAAAACGAGAAGAGGAAGCCCACGACGGGGCTTCATATTGGCTATTCTTCGTCAATGGTCGGCACTTCTAACCCCATTGATTCCATAATTTGACGTACTTCTTCTGGCACTTTTTCTGGATTATCTTTACGTAAGTCTTCGTCATTGGGTAACGGTTGACCTGTAAACGCGTGTAAAAATGCTTCACACAGTAATTCACTGTTTGTTGCATGACGTAAATTATTAACTTGTCGGCGCGTGCGCTCGTCAGTTAATACTTTTAATACGTTTAACGGTATAGATACCGTTATCTTTTTTACTTGTTCAGATTTTTTGCCGTGTTCTGCATACGGGTGAATATATTCACCATTCCATTTAGCCATAATGTTGTTGTTGCCTTTATTGTGTAGTGCCTATCCGACGGAACTATTTACTTACTGCTGCCATTATATGACATTGTTTACGATGGTCTAGGCAAAAGCCCCTTTACTTGCCATAGTAAGTATTTTATTCAATCGTACTCGCGACCATTTTTTTGAAGTGGCGAAATTTTATCGGTTTAAACAAGATAGTCAAATACTAAGTAAATAGCCATTTAGCAGTATAAATGTTTTGACTTCTAGTATTTATTAATCTAACCTTTTAGACGTCTAAACATCCAACTATCTAGGTGATGATATGAGTGAACGTAATAAATCAACCATCGCAGTACGCCATGGCATAGAAGCAGACAAGCACCATGGTGCGGTCGTACCGCCATTGTACCTTTCAACTACGTACTCATTTGCAGATTTTGATACCAAACGAGACTACGATTATGGCCGCAGTGGTAACCCTAATCGAGATATTTTAGCTGAAACATTAGCTCAGCTAGAAGGCGGTGAGAGAGGCATTATTACCGCAACGGGCATGTCTGCTGTTCACTTAGTGACGCAACTATTAAATAGCGATGATACGTTGGTGATCCCCCACGACTGTTATGGCGGCAGTTATCGTTTATTCACATCATTACAAAAGCGTGGCTTATTAAACCTAGTGGTACTCGACTTAACAAAGCCAGACAGTTATCAGCAAATTTTAGAGATCAAGCCTAAAGTTGTATGGATTGAGACACCGAGTAACCCAATTCTTCGCCTGACAGATATAGAAGCTGTGGTAAAAACCGCTAAGCAAGCAGGTGCATTAGTGGCTGCAGATAACACCTTTTTATCACCTGCATTACAAAATCCGATTAAGTTTGGTGTAGATATAGTGGTTCACTCAACCACTAAATATATTAATGGTCACTCAGACGTGGTTGGTGGTGCCGTGATCGCACGCACTGCGGAACTGGGTGAGGAGCTAGCATGGTGGGCAAACAACATTGGTATCACCGGCGCACCCTTTGATAGCTATTTAACACTTCGTGGCTTACGAACGCTGAATGTACGTTTAAAGCAGCATCAAGAAAATGCCTTGGCGATTGCCAAGTATTTGGAGCAATCGGACTATGTGAGTCAGGTGTATTACCCAGGCTTAGAGTCTCACCCACAACATGAATTAGCCAAAAAGCAGCAAGCTGGTTTTGGCGGCATGGTGAGCTTTGACATAAAAGGCGGCTTAAGTGACTCAGCTGCATTTTTGACTTCATTAAAAGAGTTTTCATTGGCGGAATCACTGGGTGGCGTAGAGAGCTTAATTTGTCATCCGGCAACCATGACGCATGCGGGTATGGATGCGACAGCGCGTCTTGAAGCAGGCGTAGGTGATACGCTGATCCGAATTTCTGTGGGTATTGAAGAATTAGATGATTTGGTGGCTGATCTAGAGCAAGCGTTTAAACGCACTACACCAGGTCAAAGCAAAGGATCTGATGAGGCAAAAACTTTTAAATTAACACCGGCTCATACGGTTTTGTGGTAGAAAAATGACAAGAGTAGTACATAAATTCGGTGGCTCAAGCTTAAGCTCTGCGTCACGCTATCAAGCCGTTGCTCAAATAATCCTTGGGCACTGTAAAAGTGGTGATTGTGTCGTAGTCTCTGCGGCGGGTAAAACCACTAATACCTTAGTTAAACTTTGGCAAAGCTATCAGCAGCAAGATCAACAAGCTTTTTCAGATGTATTGATTCAGTTGGAAAAGCACCAGTGCGAGCTGGTTGACGAGTTGTTCTCTGGCGATGTGCACCGAGCACTCAAAGGGCAGCTAGACGCTGAGTTAGTGGCCATTACTAAACTAGCTCAACAATCAGAATTACAAGAGGCGCCTTTACTTGCCCATGGTGAGTTATGGTCGGCTCGCTTATTAGCGAATTATTTAAACGAACTTAAGGTGGCCGCACGTAGCATTGATGCGCGGCAACTGTTTACGTTGCATGATGCACAGCTGCTGCATCAACAGAATAAAGCTGCATGTTACGCCCAGCTGCAAGATGCGGTGGTCTATGTGGTTACCGGGTTTATTGCGCAAGATTGCGATAAAAATACCGTAACATTGGGTCGTAACGGCAGTGATTATAGTGCCACGTTGCTCGCCAGCTATATTGATGCCAGCGCGGTATCAATTTGGACCGATACGCAGGGCGTATATAGCACTGATCCACGTAAAGTGAGTAATGCGCTGAAATACCCTAAGGTATGTCGTGCTCAAGCTAATTTATTGGCAAGACTTGGTAATCCCGTTTTGCATGCCAAAACACTCTCTCCTTTAAAAGGCAGCAACATAAAATTACAAGTGCGCAGCAGTTATGAACTTGATGCGACTCCAACAGAAATTGTCAAAGAAGGTTACAGTAAAGCAAAGCGCTTTATTACTACCTTTGAAAACCTAGACTTGGTTCGGGTTGAAAATTTGGCAAAGGGCGAAGTGCGTACGTTGAGCCAGCTTATTCAACATAGCATTCATCATTTTACTGTAAATGGTGAAGCGTATTTGCTATTGCCTGCTCCATATACCCATATTGTTGCTCAGCAGCTTGCTGGGCGTATTAATATTGTAGAAAGTAATTTGCAAGGGTGTGCATTGGTTGCACCTTCCTCAGAGCTTTCTGGGCTTAAACAGCAAGCAGAGCAACTATTCAGTGATCGCGAAGTGGTTGTTCGCTTCGTTCATCAAGACAGTGAATACGCTTTATTCTTAACTGATCAGGCGTTAGATAGCGACTTTCTGGCTATCTTACATGATAAATTGATAAATAAAGGCAGAGAGCTGGCTGTTATTATTGCGGGATTGGGTAATGTCGGTGATGTGTTTTTACAGCAATGCCAGCAACAAATTGCGCGCTTACAGTCGCAATTTGACTTAAAAGTTGTAGGGCTATTGCGCTCAAAGGAAATGGTGTTTTCACCGAGTGGTATCGAGTTGTCGACATGGCAAACGCAATGGAAAAATGAAGCGCAGAGTTACGACAGTAAGTCGCTTGTCGAACATATTGCAGAATTAGATTATGAACATAAGGTGGTGATTGATATCACTGCCAGTGAAACATTTAGCTTGCTGTACCCTGATTTTGTGGCCAGTGATTGTCATTTGATAAGCGCCAATAAATACGCCGGTACTGCCGACAGAGGTTGGTATCAATCATTACGAGAGCAGCAACGTGAGCGTAATTTACATTGGCGTTATAACACCAGTGTTGGTGCTGGTTTGCCTATCAACTTTGCCTTGGCTGATTTACAAAATAGCGGTGATGTGATCACGTCAATTGAAGGGGTATTTTCAGGTACTCTCTCATGGTTATGTAGCAGTTTTACTGCAGATCAAAAGTTTTCTGACTTAGTGCTAGCTGCACAAGAGATGGGGTATACCGAACCAGACCCTAGAGAAGACTTATCAGGTAGAGATATGCAGCGAAAGTTGCTCATATTGGCGCGTGATTTAGGGTTAGAACTTGATGTTGATGATATTGCATTAGAGCCTTTAATGCCGGTGCATTTAGCTGAAGGTAGTTGGGATGATTTTTTAGCGAAACGTGATGAATTAGACACATTTTACGCTGCGAAATACCAACAAGCCGCTGATGAAGGTAAAGCGCTGCGTTACACTGGGCAACTAAGCCTTAGCGACAGTGGCAAGGTCACGGCAAAAGTGGGCATTGCTTTTGCTGAGGCTGGCTCGGCGATTGCGAATTTAACTCCGGGTGATAATATTTTTGTGATAAAAAGTGTGTGGTATGAGCAAAACCCGCTGGTTATTCAAGGTCCAGGTGCGGGTAAAGAAGTCACTGCTGCAGGTATTCACTCAGATTTGTACTGGTTAACACAGCAACTTAAATAATATTTGGTGATCTCAATTAATTTAAAAGGTGATGCACTAAAGTTCATCGCCTTTTACATAGAACGATACTGCGCGCACTCGTTGTTCATAATTTGCATGTTAAGAACAGGATAGCGCGCATCCTTAAATAACACATCGATTTAAAAATAAAACTTAAATACTATTTCTTTCGTATTATTACCTACTAAATAATTGCTTAATATCAGCTCTTGGTCTAGCTTGTAAATTGTCAGTTAATGGATAACTGAAATTACCTATAAGGACATTAGAAAATGAAACATAGCAAACTTCTCATTATTACATTTTGTTTTTTACTTTTTTTATTTACCCACGATAGCAAAGCTGCGATAAATGTGACTTGTAATCCATGCTCTTCGGCATTGCAAATGCACACCAAAGCGGTGAGTAAAGTGAAAGAGATGACTGAGTATGACAGTGTTAGCTCTGAGTATAATGTGCATGTTATTAGTATTAAAAATGGCCTAGTTAAGTCGTTTAGGGTGACGTCTAGACCAGAGTTAGATCGTCGCGGAGAACTGGTCACTGTGGTTACCGGTCGATATACAGCAACTTCTTCAGATTTGCAGAACAGAGTGAATCAAGCGCATGTTTATTTTAATAGTATAGAAGCATCGACCACTGTGCCTGTACCGTCTTCTTCAGGATTCGGGAGTGCATGGAGTTTGTCGCAAAATTTTAGTAACCACGACAAGTTAGATAGCTGGTATCAATCTGCTTATCCACTTACGTATTGGTCAGCAAATCTTACCTCAATTGTTGGGGGCTCGTTTATTGGTCCGTTAAACGGTCTTGAACTGAGGTTTAAGTTTGAAGATGGATCGATCTTGTTAATGACAGCTTCAACATTGGGAAGTGCTGTTTTAAAATTGAATTATAAAGCTAACAGCGCGCGGGATGCCAATGGCAATAGAATCCCCGATGCTGGTGCATCGATTCAAGGCCAGTATACATTTAGCAGTAGTGCGGCTTTAGAGCGCTTTTTAGATAAGGCTGCTGAATACGGTATTGCAGTTACGGTGGTGTATAGCGAAGGTTGGATGGGCGGTAGTGGCGGTGGAAGTGTGACCATAGTGCCCATTTCTCCAGAATAATATACAAAGGTGAGACATGGAATTTTTAGAACTATTCAGGACAGGAGAACTACCGCCGATACTACTAGGCGGCATAGTATCCATAATAATAGCGCTGCCGTTTAATTTATTGATTGCGAAGTTAAAGGGTTTCAGGAAAAAGCCCGCAATAATTTCATCCTGTATTCCTATATTGAACATGTATGTATGTGTTGGTTATTTACTTGCTGCAATATTTTATCAAAGGCGAGATAAAAAAAGCCTATCTGAAGACGAGTAATGACAATAAGAAGCGCCATAAACAGGGCGCTTTTTTATATCGTGGGTCTATTTTCAGGGTAGAGCGTGGTATTTATAAAATATCGGTAAGCAGTATACCCACCCCAAATCGTTGAATGTCTGCGTTATAGTCAATCAGGCTTTCACCGTAGCCATTAAAGTATTGCGCGTAGCCACGCAGTCTACCCCAGATAGGGAATGACCAATCTAACTGTATCGCTCCTCGGTTATCACTATTGAGGTTATTTCGAGTCATAAAACCAAATTCATGCTCTTCATAACGGTATACGCCACTGAATTCAAAGTAACCCATGTATTTGTGAATATCGGGGTTATCGTCACCTTTTGCATCTAAAGGTGTCGGCTTATCATCTTCAGGAAGTCGATACCAAGGTTTAAAACTAAACACAAAGCCATTATTTTCCCATATGAAATTGGCATATAGGCGATTCCAAGAGCGAGAGTTTGGTTGGCTTCTACCATTTGATTGATGCGAAATACCCAGTACCACGGCCATTTCGTCGCCCCACAGTACATTCTCGTCATCTAAAAAATTTATCCAGAATAATTCGGGCTCATAATTTGTTTCACGAAAAGGTGAAGAAATATCTTTGTTATAAAACTGCCAATAAGATTGCAAAGTGAAACCCATATAGATGGCTTGGTCGCTATCGGAGAAGTTATTGTAAATGGGGACTTTGAGTGAAAGCTGGTATTTAACTTCAAAGTTATCTAATGGCTCACCGGCTTCTTGGTCAATGTCTTTTAGGCCATCGAAGGGGCGGTTATTCGGACTACTAATATAAGAAACCGGTAATATATAGTTACGATGATGCGGAGTCAGTACATTGCGGTTTTTTTCACTAACTCGCTCACGCGCAACACGCTTATCTAAAGAGCTGAGCTGTTTGGCTGCGTCAAGCTTCGCGCAGCGAGCTCTTAATTGTTCGACTGTTTGATTTTTATCACCGCCAATAATTTCATTGAGTATACATTGCTTAACGAGATCAATTTCATCCTGAGTGTTTGGCGTTTCGGCAAACGCAGTGAATGAAAGCCCTGAAAGTAAAGTGCCAAAAACAAGTGAACGCAGTTCCATAGTATGTTGTTTCATTGAGTATTATTGAAGCGATAAGTATACACAGCTTTGTGTTAAATGAGGATGAATAAATGAAAAGTGGCAGCCGTGGAGTAAAGGATATTGATGCTAATTTATTATAAAAAAGGGTGGCGACAGAGCCGCCATTCCTTAGTAAGCAAAGTTCAGTTTGCTTACTCTCACGCAATATGTTGATTAATTACAGCTCAAAATAGTTGGTAAAGAATTTATACAACTCTGTGCCTTGGTTGACGCTAGCGGAAGCAAAATGCAAGATTGCAATGGCATCTTGGTCAAGCGTGATCGTGTGCAGCGGTTGCTCTGATAAATAACGCTCCATTCGCAATATATGCGCAATGCTCTCACCGGCTTTTACATGGCTGCCAAGTGCCGCTGTGTACTCAACCATGCCTCCCATTGGGGCGTAATAGGCTAGGTAATCTTGCAGCATGCAGCCATAGCGTGTGATTGCTTGCGGCTTAAACGGTGAATCCAGTAATACTTCTTTATGTGTTAAGTAACTAAGTAGACTTTCAGCATCTGCTTTGGCTTCGGTTAAGTCTATTTTTTCTTGTGAGCCGAGTTCAACAGTGAACGCTTCTACTAGCACGGGAATATCTCGTCCTTGCTTTTTATAAGCGTTACTTAATGCCCACCAAGGACAAAAACACGCTTCATCGAGTGCCCCATCAAACTCATTGGGAATGAGCAGTACATGTGGAATATTAAAGTAGCTGGCGCTTGCCTTTGCATATTCAGGGCAATATAAGTGTTTTGATGAAATTGGCCCAGTGTGTAAGTCCAGTACAATGTCGGCTTCATGAGCCAAGCGTTGTAGATTTAAAGCAATGCGTTTACCTGTATTGATGCTATAGGCTGGTCCATCAAGTAGGGTCTGAGTTGCTTGTACCAAAGCAGCGGAGAATTGCTCTTTGATTTCAGTTAAAGGACTATCGAGGTGTTCCGCCACAAAGCTATCAACTAATGATAGATGACTTTGGTACATTCTATTCCAATTAGTGCCTGTAATTGGGTCAAAACGGCCTAGTGTAAATTCCCCTGACTTTTGATTACACCCAATTGGGTTGGCGTAAGGCACTAATGTAATATCACTGGCTAAAGTTTGTTGTTGCAACAGTTCGAGTAACTGATAAATAACGGCGTTGCCCTGTACCTCTGCACCGTGCATATTGGCTTGAATGTAAACGCGTGGACCGGTGCCATTGCCTTTTAAACGATAGACAGGAATGGTTAACGGTAGGCCATTTGCTATTTCACCAACTTGAATGTCTTCATGGGTAATTTTATTCATATCGGATACTCTATCTTAAATAATCACTGGCATGCTGCATGGCTCTAACTTGACTGACGCTACCGTGTTCAATCACATATTCCGCAGGTAATTCATGACATAAAAAGTATGGCATGCTTTCGGTAAAGCCGTAGGCGCCACATTGACTAAATACCAACCAATCATTTTCGTTGATGTCTTGAGGTAAGGGGTGTTGGCCTAAATGGTCTAATGCTGTGCACAGTGGCCCGTGGATCAGGTAATTACGTGTTGTAGCGTTTGAGCTGCGCAGTAATTCGCACGGAAAAGCTTGATTGGTTACTGCTGGACGAAGTAGATGATTAATACCACCAGCCACAATCAGTTGATGTGCCCCATAATTCTGTTTTTGTTCTACAACAGGGTTGGCATAATGACCAAACTCACCGACGGCATATCGTCCAAGCTCCATCCATAACTCTGTGACACCGGCTGACGCTTTAATTTGTGCAAGTGCATCGATTAATGCTGACCAAGTCAATTGGTCGTCATGCTTAGAGTAAGGGATCCCTAAGCCACCGCCTAAGTCTAATATCTCTAATTTAAAGCCTAGGTTTTCTGCCAGTGCTTTAAGTGGCGGCACCATTTGTGCCCACAGTTGGGCTAGCTTGTCTGTACTCAACATGTTGCCCCACTGGAAAATATGCAGGCCAACAAAATTGAGTGCTGGATAATTATCTAATTGAAGTGATTGCCATTGTTCTGTACCTAAACCAAACGGCGTTAAACTGTCACCACCGAGTGGGTTTTTATCACCTTCAGGCCACCGCAGTTGCACTCTAAGTAAAATGCGCAGTTGAATATTGTGCTCTGTTGCTGCTTCATTCAGCCACTGAACTTGATTGTGGCTTTCTGCCACAAAGGTACGTACCCCTTGTGACAAAAAGTGCTGGATCTGCCTTTTTGATTTGGCAGGGCCAGTATTGAGCACTCGGCTTGCATCGATGTCTTGACGTAAAACCTGATCAAGTTCACCGCTACTGGCCACATCGAAATCAAACCCTGCTTTATCTAAGGTTTGGATCACCTTCGATAAAGGATTCGCTTTAACTGCATACCATAATTTTACAACAGATTGTTCTGTTAGGGGCTTTAGGTGTGACAGTAAGCCATCTAAGTCATAAATATAGAACGGTGTATGCTCTTGTTCGGTTAACTTAGTAATGGTTTGACGCAATGGTGTGCTCAAAAAAGACATTATCGTAATACCTCTTCTAATTCTAAAGATGCATCACTTTGTTCATCGCGATATTTTACGATAAGCGCACATGACATGCTTAAGCCTTGTTCACGGCCCCATTCACTTGATGAAGGGCGAGAACCAGGAATAACAATGGCATTTTCTGGAATGGCTTCACCTTTGTCTAACTGACGTTCGTTGATACAGTCATAGACAGGAATAGTTGCTGATAAACGCACGCCAGGTGCAAGTACAGCCCCTTTTTTAACAACAACGCCTTCAACGATAACACACCCAGCACCGATGAATGCATCGTCTTCAATAACAACTGGGCTTGCGCCAATTGGTTCAAGTACGCCACCTAGTTGCACTGCGGCACTTAAGTGAACATTTTTACCAACTTGTGCACATGAACCAACCAATGCATGGCTATCGACCATAGTCCCTTCACCAATGTAAGCACCGATATTCACATAAGCTGGTGGCATGATAATAGTACCAGAAGCAACGTGTGCGCCGCGACGAACACTGCTGCCGCCTGGCACCATGCGCACACCAGCGTCAGCTGCAAACCCCTGTGGTGCAAGGTTGTGCTTATCTACAAAGCCACCTGGGAATTCGGTATTATTACCATTTTTAAAGGCTTCTAAGATCCCTTGTTTTACTTCGATGTTAGCATGCCAGTTGCCTTGCTCATCTTGTGTTGCAGCACGCACTGTGCCATTTTCTAAATTGTTTAGTAGTTCTAACCAGCTCATAATAACTGCCTTAATTCCAAGATAAAATTGTGGTGTTTGCACTGTTAATTGCCTGAGTACAAGGCAGCTCCAAGTGCGTTAAAGGGGGACGTAAATTCGGGGTGTTAAGTTTGCCTTGTGCATGCATCAATACTTTAACTGGTATGGGGTTAGCGGCTGCAAATAGGCTATTAACCGCATCGGTCCAAGTGGTAAATAGATTTGGGAAAGTACCAGCCAGTGAGCGGCGCACAAACTCAGCGGTTTGTTGTGGCCATGCATTGGCAGCGACAGAAACAAGACCCGTTGCGCCCGCCTGTGCAAAATAAGGCATTAAGCCATCATCACCACTATAAATAGCTAATTGTGGTGCGGCTTTACGGAATGCTTCAAATACTGCAATGTCACCACTGGCTTCTTTGAGTGCCCACAAGTTGGTGTGCTGCGCTAGGTTTTGGAGTACTTGAGGGTCAATCGCCACGGCACTGCGACCAGGGACGTTATAGAGCATACAAGGTAATTTAGCAGTGCTCAGTAATGTATCAAACCAGTGAGTTTGTCCGACGATACCTGGCTTTGCATAAAGTGGAGAGCCGAGTAAAAAGGCATGGATTGGCTGAGTGTTACAAAATTCAACCCACGCGATTTGTTCTTGCAAATTAGCACCACCGACAGCGACCATCAAGGGCACGTCTAGCTTCAGGCTACATACATACTCAACGATGTGTTGATGTTCTTCTGTTGTAAGCGCTAGACCTTCACCTGTGCTACCAAGGAGCAGAATGCCATTGTTCGCTTGTGCTTGTTCGCACACTAAAGTGCGTAATACGTCATAGTCAACTTGGTTATTGTCGTCGAAAGGCGTAACCAAAGCTGTCCATAAGGGATAGTTGGATAAATCGTATTGTGATTTCATCTCTACCGAACTTATATCTTGTCCGGAGTTAAGGAAGGAGCCCAAACTTCGAACAGTTAAAATTCGAAGAGCAATGGACTTAAAAATGACAAGGCTTATGGCCTTATTATTTTAAGACCAGAAGCTCTCCACCAAACTAATGTGTATGCTTATTTTATTAGCAATACAATTGGTGACAGTCGCTGGGATTCAACCCAGTCGCCCGAAACAATGACTGAGCAAATAGTCATTGTTTCTCGGCGTTAATTCCCCTCACTGCATGTCATCGGAGTTTGCTCTCCTCAATACAATTACCTGAATAACGCACCTCTTCCAGCCCTAGGCCAATGTCTACACTGTAGGTAATTACATTGGCCCTCAAATAGGGTGAGCGCACATTGAAACATTTTAGCCATCTAGGTGTCAAGTGAGCGTGTGTGAGTTTTATACTTTTTACACTACACTTAGAATGAACAAAATGGATGGGACAGATGCGTCAAATTATTAAATCGATGCGCAGCCGATATGTGATAGCAGTAGTGGTTATGGCTATTTTAGTAACATTGGCAGCGGCAGCAATGCAATATTTATTACAGCAAAAGCAACAAGATGCTGAGTTAATTAATCGTGCGGGGATGCAGCGTATGCTCTCGCAAAAAATCGCCTTGCATGTGAATCAGCTTGTTTTGTATGCGCAAGATGATAAACCGTCTGATGCGATACGTATGGAGTTAGAGAAAAGCGTTTCGACTTTCTTAATGAATCATCAATTTATTTTACGAGAAAAAGATGGTGAATATGAGTTCTTGTCTACGGAGCAGGTCTCTTTCTATTTTGCCCCTCCGGTGAATCTAATGCAGCGCAGTGAAGACTTTTTGGCACTTTATAAGCAAGGGGAATATACAGCAGAGCTTGCCTATGAAATTTCAGGAAGCGCACAAGAGTTACTATTTTACTTAAATCAAGCGGTAAAGTCTTTTGAGCATTCAGCCAATAGAAAAGTCGAGATGACGCGTATTTTTGAGTTCGTCTTTTGGGTGAGTGCGGTGGTGTTATTGTGCTTAGAAGTTGTTTACATTTTTCAGCCAATGGAGCGGCAGGTTAAGCGAGTGATAGAGTCATTAGAGCAGCAAAAACAAGAAACACAGCATGCACTTACGATGAAAACACACTTTTTGGCACGAGCGAGTCATGAATTACGGACGCCATTACAAGCGATTTTGGGGTTCTTAAACTTATACCGTCAAGATGGTAAAAATGAACAGTTGTTACAAGTAGAAGTATCAGCAAAGCAGTTGGTTAATCAATTGAATGCGATTCAAGAATTTAGTCGGTGGGAGAAAGGAGATATACCGGTCAGTGTCATTCCTGAAGAAATAACTAAAACACTGTTACAGGCAATTTCGCCCTATAAATTGGAAGCTCAAAGGAAGGGGGTGACGTTAAGGACAGAGTTTGAGTTTGACAAATCACTCAATGTAGCATGTGATCACGACCATTTGGCTTGGGTTGTTGGCCAGTTAATTGACAATGCCCTTAAGTTTACTGAGCAGGGCTCAGTGACATTAAAAGCAGCTTTATGTGAGTCACAGAATTTCGTATTAATAACCGTACTGGATACTGGATGTGGCTTTTCTGGTGCATCCCCTTTTTCGACCAATGTTGATGACACTCACTTTCAAGGGCTACAGCTAGGTTTAGTGCGATGCAAATGGTTGCTAGACGCTATGAATGCCGAAATTAATTTTGAAAAGGGGGAAAAATCGGGTACTAATGTTTACGTGAAGGTACCTATTTATATGGTTGAAGGTACCTCTAAGGGGCATACTGAACAAAAGAAAATTACCAGTTTATTGGTTGAGGATAACCCGCTTAATGCAGTAATAATTAAAAAAATACTCGAGACACTTTCAATCGGTGTAAAACATGTGGAGCATGGTTTAGCGGCCATTGATGACTTGAGTTCAAATCAATATGATGTGATTTTCATGGACTTGAATATGCCCGTTATGGATGGATTTCAAGCCATTGAATATATACGTAATTCATTGAATTTAGTGGAGCCCATTATTGTTGTTACTGCGAATAGTGAGCCTATAGAGTTAGAGCGCGCGAAAACACTTGGTGCGAATGCGACTGTGGTTAAACCATTAGATGCAAAGTCGGTACGCCAAGCGTTAACGCATGTCGGAGTCATTTAGTGTTGCACTTTAATATCACCAACGCCAACTTCAACCTCAATGCGATGGGTTCCTTTCCCATGATATAACGTCTCTGAACGGGTAATTTTTTTATGCTGCGTTGGGGCATTGACAAGACCTTTGACGCTGGTCGTGCCAACTCCGGATTCTAGGGATATAGACTGAAAATCAGCTTCGTTAGTATCAATGCTCACCTTGCCTACACCGACCTCAATATCTGCCGAATTGGCGAGTTCTGAAATTTTAACATTACCGACGCCCACTTCGATGTCTAATTGCATTGAGCTGGGAGCTTTAACTTGCCAATATTGTTTTAAATCTTTTTCAGTAATTTTAAGTGACAGGGTGTCACTTTTAGTGTGGTGATTAAGCGCTATCTCATCTAGGTTTACGTTACTATTAAACCAACTATTATTTTGTTGCGCTTCTAAGCGGATGGATACTTCAATTTTATCACCATCATAGCTTGTCATATCTAAGCTTCCAACAGGAAAGTCAATCTCAAGTTGCTGATTATTATTTGCAGCAAAGCTCTGTTTAATAGTGTGGCTTTCGCTTGCCATTACATTGAAAGATAAGCTTGTCGCAGCTGCAGTCAAAAGTAAAAATTTTTTCATAATATGCATCCTTATTGAGGGTGTTATACATATTTGACGCAGATACATCAGTAATGGTTTAAACTCGTTGAAAAATATATCTGTGAGTTAACCTGACCCCAAAGAAGCATGGTTAGATGCTTTCTCTATGGGGTGTAAATGCTGGAGTGAAATGCATTACTGCATTTTTTTGACCGTAAACCCTTGTTGTTTTAGCTGGATGAGCAAGCCGTGCTTTTCGGGTAAATGAAGGGCACCTACCGCAATAAATAAAGGCTGTTTTACAAGCTGACTAGCTAGTTGCTTTATCCAGTTATTATTACGTTCTACAAGCATCACTTTTTCACTAAATTGGCCATATTCACTGTCATCAAAGCTCAACCGGTAGTACTTACTTAAGGTTGTCATATCACCTTCTTTCCATGCACGGATTAAATCTAGAAAGTAATGTTCAATATCACCCATTTGCTTAAATGTTTCCGTTAGCATGTGATCACCTTGTGTACTGAGGTGGTTAAACATTTCAAGCTGCTGCTCTAAGGTCTCAAGTTCGATAATTGGCATTGCTTTACTTTGCGCATACTGAATAGCCTGTTTATCAATACCAAAATCATCTTTAAATCCTAATTTTTGATATTCCATTTGCAATATAGTGACCATAACCGCCCAAGGGGCAAATTGGCTAAATAGGTCAATACTAATGTTTTTCTTGGCTAAGTAGTTTGTAAGTCGCGTGTAATTATAGGCACTGATCTGGTTCTTTAGGCTTTTTGGGGGCGTTAAAAGCATAAAAGGTGCAGAGCGACGCTGAATCTCACTTGGGCTAAGTGCGTTGATATTTACTTCTACGACTAACGCGTTGGTGGCGTCTATCGCAGAGGTGATCCGCTGACTTAACCCTTCCATTGAGTGATCGCCAACATGCACAGTCCCCAATAGGTAAGATGTGACTCCCGCTTTTTCTACCTTATAGAGGGCAGGAGCTGCGTATCCTAATCGACTAAATAGTGACAGACATATTAAGATGCAAATGGTACTCACATAAGTGATAGGTTTGGGCATGGTTATCCTTAATAATTGATTGCTGGTACACATCATAATCAAACTATGAGGCAAATCATAAAAGTTTCATATGATTTTTTCGGTGAATGAAATGTGTTGTAAATAAAATATGAACACTTTAAATGCGAAAGGAATGTTGAAATTTAGGTTTTTTTATTCCTTATTACTTTTTATTTGAATATATACACCTAATTGTGTTTGTTTTGGCACTTTTAAAGCATCATTTTTATGGTTGACTTACATCAGCCTTCGGGTTACTAATAGAAAAAGAGCAAGGCTCGCTGTGAATAAGCGGGCGATTACAAGCAATAATTTAATTTGGTGATACTAAATATGTTAACAACAGCACTTACTCTAGTCGTGATTATCAACGTGGTGATTATTATTACCGCGGGGGCTAGTTAGTGCTTTAAAAAAGTATCAACGAGAAGCCCCCCGCACTGAAAAGTTCGGGGGGCTTCTTGGTTTTAGGGTTAAATTTTTAGAAATTATTGAAAAGATTGGGAATGGGGAACACGATGACAGGCGCACAATTACTTATCGACTTACTGGCCAAGCATGGCGTTAAAGAAGTCTTTGGTTATCCAGGCGGCGCGATTATGCCGATCTATGATGCACTCTACGGTGCGCCTGTAAAACATTACTTGACTCGCCATGAGCAAGGGGCTGGTTTCGCGGCGGTGGGATACGCGCGCAGCACTGGCAAGCTTGGCGTTTGTTTTGCAACTTCAGGGCCTGGTGCGACAAACCTAGTGACTTCACTTGCTGATGCCATGATGGACTCGGTGCCTTTACTCGCGATCACCGGGCAAGTGCCTACGGCAGCTATCGGTTCTGATGCTTTTCAAGAAGTTGATGTATTAGGTATGTCTTTGTCATGTACGAAACACAGTTACATGGTTGAGCGTGCTGAAGATCTGGCGGAAATATTACAAGAAGCGATGCATTTGGCACTCTCTGGCAGACCTGGTCCGGTATTGGTTGACATCCCAAAGGACATACAGCTGGCGCAAGCCCCGTTTAAACCTTGGTTGGCAAGAGAGGAGTCTTCTCCAGAGTTATTAAGCAGCGAAGTGCAAACTGCAGAAGCGTTATTGTCTGAAGCTCAGCGCCCTGTGGCGTATGTTGGGGGAGGCGTACAAAATGCGGATGCACAAGCTGAATTGATGCACTTTTTAAACAAAACTCATATGCCTGCTGTCTCTACTTTAAAAGCACTGGGTAGCGTGTTACCTGAATATGAGTATGACCTAGGTATGCTGGGTATGCACGGTGGACAAGCAGCGAACATCGCAGTGCAAGAATGCGATTTATTGGTGTGTATTGGCGCACGCTTTGATGACCGTGTGACGGGGAATTTGGCTAAGTTTGCCGCAAAAGCGAAGGTGATCCATTTAGATATAGACCCTGCGGAAGTGGGTAAGCGCAAACCCGCTGCTGCGTCATTAATTGCTGATTTAAAAACGTCTATTCCAGCCTTAGGCTGTTTTGTTACCAACGTTGAGTGGTTAAACACAGTGATGCAGCTAAAAACAACACATGCATGGCGATATGATTATCCTGGTGAAAAAGTATTTGCTCCGTATTTATTGAAAGAATTAAGCAGAAAAATGCCAAATGATGGGGTGGTATGTTGTGATGTAGGCCAGCATCAAATGTGGGTTGCACAACATATGAAGTTTACGCATCCGAGTAATCACCTCAGTAGTGGCGGTGCTGGAACAATGGGGTTTGGTTTGCCGGCAGCTATCGGTGCACAAATTGCACGGCCACAGAACATGGTAGTGACGGTATCAGGCGATGGCTCAATCATGATGAATATTCAAGAACTTGCGACGATTCGCCGTAACAATTTACCCGTAAAAATAGTGATATTAGACAATCAACGCCTGGGGATGGTACGTCAATGGCAGCAGTTATTTTTTGAAGGGCGTTATAGCGAAACTAACTTATCTGATAATCCAGATTTTGTGCAGCTAGCTGCAGTATTTGGCATACCTGGTCAGACAATTACCCATGCAAATGAAGTAGATAGTGCCATTGATGCATTAGTGAATTCAACAGGGCCTTATATTATTCATGCCTGTATAGATGACAAAGAAAACGTTTGGCCTTTGGTACCACCAGGGGCTGCGAATGATGAAATGATGACGGAGAAAGCGCAATGAAACACCAATTAACAGTGGCAGTTAAAAACCAAAGTATCGCCGTTGAGCGCTTTTTAAGAGTTGCGCGTCATCGTGGATTTCATTTGACCCAATTAGAGTTGGAGGGCCATGACGATTTGTTTCACGTCAAAATGACGGTAGACAGTGACAAGCCTATCTATCTATTAACGACACAACTGAGTAAGCTGGTTGAGGTGCAACAGGTTGATTTGCACACACTACAGCAACAGGCTATTTAAAACTAATTATTAAGAAAAGAACAAGGTATTACAAATGACTAAAACTTCGGAATTAATTTGGCACAACGGCGAGATGATCCCTTACGAGCAAGCAACGACTCATGTACTTAGCCATGCATTACATTATGGCAGCTCAGTGTTCGAAGGGATCCGCGCCTACGATACGCCAAATGGCCCGGCAATCTTTCGTTTAACGGATCATATTCAGCGTTTATATGACTCAGCAAAAATTTACCGTATGGAGATCCCATTTACCCCAGAGCAAATTATTCAGGCATGTAAAGATGCTGTGCGTGAAAATGGCTTTAAAGATGCCTACATTCGTCCATTTGCGTTCTTAGGTAATGTAGGGTTGGGTTTAAATCCGAAATCACACCTTGCTGATGTCACGGTTGCCGCCATGCAGTGGGGCGCCTATTTGGGAGATGACAGTTTAGCTGAGGGCGTTGATGTATGTATTTCTTCTTGGAATCGTTTAGCGCCAAACACCATGCCGACGGCAGCAAAAGCAGGTGGTAACTATTTGTCTTCACAGCTTATTTCTGGTGAAGCGAAGCGCAATGGGTATGTTGAAGGGATCGCGCTAGATGTAAATGGGTGCTTAAGTGAAGGTGCCGGCGAAAATCTATTCGTTATTAAAAAAGGGGTACTTTACACACCGCCGACGACTGCGTGTATTTTACCGGGTTTGACGCGTGACACCATTATGGAGCTTGCTCGTGCTAGAGGATATGAAGTACGAGAAGAGTCAATTGCGCGTGAAGCACTCTATTTAGCAGATGAGTTCTTTATGACGGGCACCGCAGCTGAGGTTGTGCCGGTTCGCAGTGTAGACCAAATTCAAGTGGGTGATGGGAAGCGAGGACCTATTACTGAAGAGCTACAAAAGGCGTACTTTGATTTAGTTAAAGGTCAAAGTGACGACAATAACGGGTGGTTAGAGTACGTTAATCAGGCATAAGATATGGAAAGCCACAGTTGCGTGGCTTTTTTGGGAATGAGGAAAAGACGGCGCTATAAAAGTAGCGACGCATAACATGAAGGGGTTTAGCATGGCCAAGTTAAGAAGCAAAACGACAACAGAAGGTAGAAAACGAGCTGGCGCAAGAGCGCTGTGGCGTGCAACAGGCATGACGGATAGTGACTTTGAAAAGCCAATTGTTGCCGTCGTCAATTCTTATACACAATTTGTACCTGGTCATGTGCATCTTAATCAGCTAAGTGACTTAATGGCTGATACTATTCGTGATGCGGGCGGTGTGCCTAGAGAGTTTAATACCATCGCTATTGATGATGGTATTGCGATGGGTCATGGCGGCATGTTGTATTCACTGCCATCACGAGATCTTATTGCTGATTCAGTGGAATATATGGTTAATGCGCACTGCGCTGATGCGATGGTCTGTATTTCAAACTGCGATAAAATCACCCCAGGCATGTTATTGGCGGCACTGCGATTAAATATTCCAGTTATTTTTGTGTCAGGTGGCCCGATGGAAGCGGGTAAAACACGTCTGGCAGATATCGACATCAAACTAGATTTGGTCGATGCTATGGTAAAAGGCGCTGATCCAACGGTGAGTGATGCAGATTCCGAGCAGGTTGAGCGTTCAGCGTGTCCAACCTGTGGTTCATGCTCAGGTATGTTTACTGCTAACTCGATGAACTGTCTATTGGAAGCGCTTGGATTGGCACTTCCAGGTAATGGTACAACGTTAGCAACCCACAAAGATCGTCAGCAATTATATGAAGCCGCAGGTAAGCGTATAGTTGCTTTGTGCAATGAGTATTATCAAAAAGATAATGATGCCGTACTGCCAAGAAATATCGCCAATAGAGCGGCTTTTATGAACGCGATGACCTTAGACATTGCAATGGGTGGTTCATCAAATACGGTATTACATTTATTAGCCGCGGCGCAAGAAGGCGGGGTTGATTTTGATATGAGCCATATCGATGAGCTTTCTCGCAAAACACCATTTTTATGCAAAGTTGCGCCGGCAACTCAGCAGTATCATATTGAAGATGTACATCGCGCTGGTGGCATGATGAGTATGCTGAATGAATTAGCGAAAGGGGATCGTTTAGATTTAACGGTAGGCCATGTTGCGGGCGGCACATTAGGCGAGGTGATAACGCGTTGGGATGCAACAGATCACAATAATGAAAAGGCACAAACCTTCTTTCGTGCTGGCCCTGCAGGGATCCGCACAACCAAAGGAATGAGCCAGGGATATCGCTGGGATACATTGGATCTCGACCGAGAGAATGGCTGTATACGTAGTATTGAGCATGCATTTCGACAAGATGGCGGCTTAGCGGTGTTATCGGGTAACTTAACACCAGATGGCTGTATCGTTAAAAGTGCCGGTGTGGTTGACGAAATGCTTGATTTTACGGGCCCTGCAGTAGTTTTTGAGTCTCAAGATGATGCGGTCGAGAGCATTTTGGCTGGTGAGATTAAAAAAGGCGATGTCATCGTCATTCGTTATGAAGGGCCTAAAGGTGGCCCTGGTATGCAAGAGATGTTGTATCCAACCAGTTATTTAAAATCAATGGGGTTAGATAGAGACTGTGCGCTACTCACTGACGGGCGTTTTTCTGGTGGAACATCTGGTTTATCAATAGGCCATGCTTCCCCTGAGGCGGCAAGTGGTGGTGCGCTGGCTTTAGTCGAAAATGGCGACTTGATCCATATTGATATTTATAATCGAGGGATTCATTTATTGCTTGATGATACGCAATTGCAAGCGCGTCGGGAAAAGCAATTGGCACGTGGTAAGGATGCGTATAAACCGTTGGACCGACAGCGTGTTGTGAGTCCTGCTTTAAAAGCGTATGCGTTATTAGCAACCAGTGCGGATAAAGGTGCTGTGCGTGACTTAGCTAAGTTAGAGGAGCTAAGCTAACAATGGTTTCACAAGAGTTAGATTATTTTCGTGCCATCATTCAAGCTGATATGTCACCGTTAGTTAAGGTGACTGAATTAAGTGAAATGAGCGCACTTTCAGAGCGTTTGGGACAAAAAATCTGGCTCAAACGTGAAGACCAGCAACCGGTTTATTCTTTTAAATTGCGTGGCGCATATCATAAGTTACAGAAACTTCCCGTGGGTAGCCAAGTAGTTACTGCATCTGCAGGTAATCATGCGCAAGGTGTGGCGTTAAGTGCAGCGCATTTGGGCCATCAAGCAACCATTGTTATGCCAGTGACAACCCCTGAAATAAAAGTGAACGCCGTGCGTAACTTTGGCGCTCAAGTTGTTTTACATGGGCATAATTTTGATGAAGCAAAAGCGCATGCGCATACATTAACTGAACAAGCTCAGGCAGTATTTGTCCCGCCTTTTGATGATAAAGACGTTATTATCGGTCAAGGGACGGTAGCACGAGAGTTGATGCAGCAAGTTAATGAGTTAGATGCGGTCTTTATTCCTGTTGGGGGTGGGGGCTTGCTTGCTGGTATGGCTGTTTATATTAAGTCATTGCGTCCTGATATCAAGATTATTGGTGTCGAAGCGCAGGAAAGTGCGTGTTTAAAAGCCGCTTTAGATGCAGGGGAGCCTGTTATTTTGCCACAAGTTGGTAGTTTTGCTGATGGGGTCGCAGTTAAAGTGATTGGCACCGAAACGTTTCGCTTAGCACAAAAGTTTTGTGATGAAGTTGTGACGGTAAGCTCAGATGAAATTTGCGCCGCCGTACAAGATATCTTTGTTGAAACGCGAGCGATTGCAGAGCCCTCGGGGGCGTTATCAGTCGCGGGCATAAAAAAGTGGAGTGCGCAAAGTAATCGGGCTGGACTGACGTTAGCAGCAGTGCTTTCGGGGGCGAATTTAAACTTTGATCGTTTACGTTACATCGCTGAGCGTACTGCGCTTGGAGCTAAAAACGAGGCTTTGTTTGGTGTGACAATTGCGGAAGAAAAAGGCAGTTTCAAACAGTTTTGCCATGATTTAGAAGGGCGTGCAATTACCGAGTTTAATTACCGTTATGCTGGTGAACATAAAGCACAGATTTTTGTTGGGGTGGGTTTGCGCGGTGGGCAAGTTGAGCTAGATGACGTAAAAAGCACATTAGAGTGTAAGGGATATGCATTAACAGATCTTTCTGACAATGAGTTGGCAAAGTTACATATCAGGTACATGGTTGGTGGCAAGCCACCTGTTGAATTGCAAGAGCGATTATTACGCTTTGAGTTTCCGGAATATCCTGGAGCCCTTGCTCGATTCCTAGATACGTTGGGGTGTAATTGGAATATCACCTTATTCCATTATCGAAATCATGGTGCGGCAGAAGGTAATGTGCTCGCGGCATTTGATATTGCCCCGAGTGACTATGAACAGTTTGATAAGCATTTATCGCAACTTGGTTATGCTTATCAAGATGAAACCAGTAATCCATGCTTTAACCAATATTTACAGGCTCCTTTTGAAGAAACTCGTAAGGTTGGGTAATTGGCAAATACAGTTTACTTTCCTATAGTTAATGGCGGTAATTTACTGGGAAAGTAACAAACGTGTATGAATAGAGTTCAGCTAGGTTTATTTATTTTACTCACGATTTGGTGTTCAAGTCTTAACGCACTTGAACCTGTAGTACTGCAGCTTAAGTGGACACATCAATTTCAGTTTGCCGGTTATTATATGGCAGCAGAGCAGGGCTTTTATAAAGAAGCGGGGCTCAAAGTCAGTATTTTACCTGCCAATCCCAGTAACCCAGATACACACTTTAAAGTGCTTTCAGGCCAAGCCCAATTCGGTGTGACACACTCCGGAATCTTGAAAGCGAAGATGCAGGGAAAACCTTTAGTGGCGATGGCTGCCATATTTCAATCGTCACCATATTGTTGGATGGTGAAAGAAAGCAGTGATATATATACGCCGGAAGACTTCGCGGGTAAAAAAGTCAGTCATTTAGGTAAAGAGGAAAGTGCAGAGCTCACCGTTATGCTCTCGCGAGCTGGAATAAATATTACAGATTTACCTATGTATGCTGGGCTTAATCCGCTGGTCGATTTTAAACGTGGGGTGTTTGATGCACTTCAAGTCTACGTGACCAATGAACCTTATAAAATGCAGCAGCAAGGAATAAAAACACGACAGATTTGCCCTAAGCAATACGGGCTGAATGTATACGGTGATATTTTGTTTACCAGTGAAAATATGCTGTCTCAAAAGCCTGATGTGGTTGATAAGTTTAAGCGAGCGAGTTTGAAAGGTTGGCGTTACGCATTATTGAATATGCAGCATAGTATTGAAGTGATACACGAAAAATATGCACGTCATAAGACAAAAGAGCAATTGAGCTTTGAAGCGGATGAACTCGCCGTCTACATTACGCATTCCGGGGGGCCTATTGGCAGCATGTCAGAGACTCGTTGGCAGTGGATCGCACAATTATACGGCCTAGATCTGACTCAGTGGGATATTATTAAATCTTCTTTTATTTATCAACGAACGCGAGACTCTGCTGAAGAAGCATGGTCTTGGATGTTAGTGTTGGCGTGTATTTTAACGCTTCTATCTTTGCCTATGTATGGCTATCTGATGTTTTTTCACAAGCGAAAATATCGCATTCAACAACTGCCCTATAAAGACGAAAACACGGTAGAATAGCGTTTTATTTTATGTGCAGTGGTTCATGTCGTTACTTTCTCAATTTCAGCAATTAGATGCTTATCTAACAAACACGCGTGATTTTTGGCAACGTGTGGCATTTGATCATTTAACCTTACCATTTAATGAGCCATTAAATCGGTTTCTATTGAATCTCGATGATGCTGAAGTAGCACGCCTTGATGCTGATCAAACTCGCTTATATGACGTGTTTTCTGCCTATATACCGGATGTTTCTTTGTTGGCATCAGTCACAGCATTGCCTTATCTCGAAAAACCAAGAGCAGTACTACCATTTTGGCTAAGTAATGGTATTAAAGGTCGCAAACTAACACAGTTGCAAGATTTCGTGAGTCATGTGCCTGAGCGGCAACTCCCGGTGTTAGAGTGGTGTGCCGGTAAAGGTCATTTAGGTCGGTTGATGGCACATTTAGGTGCACCATCTGTTCATAGCATTGAATTGCAGTCGGCTTTGTGTGAGCAGGGCGCACATAGTGCAAAACAGCAAGAACTAAACGTCCAGTTTAGTTGTGCAAACGTGCTTACTGACGATACAGATGCCTACTTTAAACCAAAACAACATGCCGTTGCACTGCATGCGTGCGGTGCTCTGCATCAAACGTTTATGAATAGAGCGACACAACATAAATGTGAAAAAATAAGCCTCTCACCGTGTTGTTACCATTTGTTTACTGAGCCGACTTATCAACCAATGAGTCAGGCTGCCAAGTTGAGTGCACTTCGTTTGAATCACAGTGACATGAAGCTGGCGTTACAAGAAACGGTGACAGCTGCGCCACGAATCGCAACTGTGAGGCGAAAAGAGGTCACTTGGCGGTTAGGGTTTGATGCACTGCGCCGAGATTGTACTGGGTCGACGGAATATATTAGTGTGCCGTCAGTTAACAAAAGCATATTTTCTGGGGATTTCTCGGTGTTTTGTCATTGGGCCGCAGAGCAAAAAGGCATCACCTTACCATCAGGCATTGATTATGCCGCTTATTTGGCACAAGGTGAGCAGCGTAAACGAGTGACAGATCGTATTGAATTAGTCAGGCATGTTTTTCGCAGAGCGTTAGAGATTTGGTTGGTACTCGATAGGGGTTTATATTTACAGCAAGCTGGGTATGATGTCAGCCTGAGTGAGTTTTGTGAAAAGCAGCTCACCCCAAGGAATGTTTTAATCCACGCTACTCGACAATAGAGGAACTCAGCGATGTGTAAGCTCGACCACTTATTAGAAAACAACCAGCAATGGGCTGAACGCGAACGAGCGAGAGATCCTGATTACTTTAAAAAACTGTTAGGCCAACAAAAGCCAGAATATTTATGGATTGGCTGTTCTGATTCACGTGTACCTGCGAATGAAATTGTCGATTTGATGCCTGGTGAGCTATTTGTGCACCGTAATGTGGCAAATGTGGTGGTGCATACTGATCATAATTGTTTGTCAGTGATGCAGTATGCAGTCGAGGTACTGAAAGTAAAACATATTATGGTGGTTGGTCATTATGGCTGTGGTGGCGTTCAAGCTGTGCTCGATGAAGCGCGCTTTGGTTTAATTGACAATTGGTTACGTCATGTTGCTGACGTCAAAGAAAAGCACCAAAGTATCATTGATAATATTACGCCGCAAAGACGATGTGATGCGTTGTGTGAGCTAAATGTTATCGACCAAGTACGAAATGTTTGCCAAACAAACATTGTGCAAGATGCATGGCGAAGAGGGCAAGACTTAACCATTCATGGTTGGGTATATGGGTTGGCAGATGGGTTATTACATGAGCTTAATGCACATGCGGCTAAACCAGAGCAAATAGCGGATCAATATGCTCTGGCTATTACACAGGTCAAAGACCGCTACGCAAAATAGCGCTATTCAGCGTGTTTGTCGCTGTCTAGCTTAGCTTCTATGTCAGCGACTTTTGCTTCAAGTTCAGCAAGCTTCTCTCGAGTTCTAATAAGTACTTTACTCTGAATATCAAACTCTTCTCTGCTGACAAAATCCATTTCAGCCAATTTGTTTTGAATGGCTTGTTTGGTTTTTGATTCAAATGTATCTGCTAAGTTTTTTACGCCTTGTGGCATATTACTTGAGATCTGTTTCGCAATTTCTTCAATTTTTGCTGGGTTAATCATCATCATTACCTATAAAAGTTGCTTGTTGCTATAGTAGCAAATGATCACAGAACAAAATAGTGAAGTGACTGGCGTATAGCCATTCACTTCACTCAGCGTTGATTAATTACAACGTAGCCATTTTTCACCGTCAGTACTACATTGTGTTACATGTGTACCATCACTTGCATAGGTATATTTTACCCACTCATTGAGGTGATTGCGCTCAGTGATAATACGGTTAGCTAAACTGTCATCAGTGAGTCTTTTAAACCATGAAGAAAAAGCAATGCTTGGTTCTTCATTGAAAAAATAACCAGAATTCCCTAAGTGGTCGATAAGTTTCTGGCTATCAAGAGACGTTGATTTGTTAGATAAGTTATACCAATCGTTTAGGTAGACCTTACTGCTATTACTGAGACGTTGATGTATTTCAGTATGGTGGTTAACCAAGTTCTCATTATGTGAGATAGAAAAAACACGTTGCTCAGTTTCTTTAAAGTCAGTTGTTGTATCACAACTTTGATTTACTCTGGGTGAGCCCGAATACCAATTACTGAGTGTAAATTTAGTCACGCCTTGCGTTATAGTCACTTGCTCATCATGGTAACAGGTATCAAATCGATTTGAGTTATTAGCTGCAAAGTCAGTTTGTTCAGTATAACTGCCATTTTCACCCCAAGGTTTTGATTCAGTGCTCCGTTGATAGTAAACAAATAGGACCTCGCTTAAGTCATCGGCCATGCGTGCATCTTCACTGATGAAAAAGCTATCATCGGAAGTGAATATTGCTATTTCTCGGTGCCATACTAACTCGTTGATACCTTCATATTCTTTTGCTGGTGCCAAATAATGGATCACTCTTACTTCACTGGCGTTTGGGTACTGCGCTTCTAATTCGATTTGCTTTTTCAGACTTGCTTGTAGTCCTAGTACAATCGATTCAGCAAGTGCTTGCGTTTCTTTGTCGCCTGTAGAGATGTAATCACTAAACAATTGGCTTTGTGAAATATTAAAACGCGCTGTGGTTGATTGAATTACATTGTGTAATTTGTTTAACAGTACTTCTCGAGAAGCATGACTTTGTTGCAGCTGTGCACAGGTCTTATTTTTAAATTCAGGAGCGTCGTTGAGTGATTGCCATAGCACAGTGGTAAGTGGAGTAATGTGCAGCATCTGATCATCAGTCAATGCTTGCAAACTCGGAGGAATAGCCATTTGATAGGCTTGGGTTACCACGCCTAAATCTTCATCAATCGCGCCAACAGGAACATCGACATACGTTGGAACATAAGCGCTACATTCATAGTCTTCTTCACTGAGCTCTAATAAATAGTTACCTTTGGTGGTGGAGAGTGTGGATGGTTCGTGTTCATCATGAATGTGGTTATTGTTAAGATCTAGCCAGACGGTTGCACCTGAAATATAGCCATCTATAACACGACCACGGCGAGTGCGTTTATTATCTTCAATCGAGACTTTATTTTGCTCTGTTGCTGTTTGATTGATCGTGGGCTTAATATTGGCATTTGCACTACCACCGCATCCTGTGATCAAGCCAATAAGTGCGGCTGTTAATACTTGGTTGAGATATGAGATACGCATATTTTCTTCCTTTGTTATGCAGTTAAAAATAGTTAATCATTGTTTTGATGTGGACAATTTTATGTTAAATACAAATTAACAGGTATTAAATATCAGTCTGTGTTGATAATAAAAAAGACTTTCTGTAAATTGAAAATATTGAACCTTTTAAAGGTACTTTTGAGCTTCTTGATATTTTTTAAATATACTTATCAATTGCTTGGCATTTTATTCGTTGGTGATAAATAAATATGACTGTGGTTTTTTTATATATTTCTCTGTTTTTCATTGCAATAAACGTATTTGCCTCGAGTGCATTTGCCGCTGTGGAAATGAATGGCAGAATTGCGTTTACCGTGCAGCATGGGTTACCGAGTAATCGTATTTTTGATATCGAAAGGGACTACAAAGGGTATATTTGGTTGGCAACCGATCAAGGGGCGGTTAGGTTTGATGGGGCCAAGTTCCTTCAATTTTCTCATAGAAAGACATATATGGACACTCCCGGTATGTCAAACAAAATAACTCTGGCGGGGTAGAATAAACTACCTCGTTTTTTCATTTCGTCGCTGCCACTGTTTGACGTTTGACCCATTTGCAATAAAGCGTTGCTCTGACATATATCCGGGCTTAACTGTTATTTCAGTGCCCCTAATGAGCTTCGAGCCTATACACCCTAATTTGAATACACCCAAGCGGTTTATATACCGTGCCTTTGCCGGGTTTTGTATAGGCAGGCTAGGCCTTTTTTCATCTAACTGTAGCGAACAATGATAGGCGATTGGCAAGTACTCTCAACACCCACTCGGGTTAAGTCACCCTTGTCTTTTACGAGCTGCTTGCCAATCTAACTTGGTGTTTAAACATTACCTTGAACCTGGTTGCATGAACGTATGGGGCGGTAATATTCATTTTTTTGAAGTAATATCCACATTAATCTTGCCAGACGATGCGCCATTGCAACCGCAGCTTTATTCACACCACGCCTTTGCTTGATGGCAGTGACCCATAGGTTCAGGTCATCGTCTTTTTTATGCGCGTGGTTCACAACCGTTCGAGCACCATGAATAAGTTGTTTTCTGAGGTACCCATCTCCACGTTTAGTAATTGTGCCCAAACGATTTGTTTCACCAGACGCATATTGCCTAGGCGTAAGGCCAAGCCAGACGCTAAAGTCTTTCGCACTTTTAAATGCTTGCCCTTTATCGATACTAGCGCTAAACGCGGAGGCAATGATAGGGCCAATCCCAGGAATTGATTGCATAATTTCTGCACTGGTGTTGTGGGTATTAGTTTGTTGAAACAAGGTATCCATTAGTTTAATTTTTTTATCATAGTTTTCTAACTCTTGTTGTACTTCTAACAACATGAGGCGAATAACAGGTTGAACATCTTGTGATAAAAGTTCATGGATATGCTTTTTGAATACAGAGTATGCTTTGGGAATGTGAAACCCAAATTCGAGGAGTAAACTTCGAGTTTGATTTATACAGGCAGTACGAGTACTGAGTAGCCTTTCTCGTATTCTATGTAGACAAAGCACAGCTTGTTGCTGTTCACTTTTTATGGGAACAAAGCGAATGTTAGGCCTTCTACTTGCTTCATATATTGCCAAACAATCATTTTTATCATTTTTGTTACCACGTACAAATGGGGTGACATGTTGTGCAGGGATTAAATTAACTTGATGACCAGAATTTAAACATGCTCTGCCCCAGTAGTGAGAGGATGAACAAGCTTCCATAACGACTTCACAAGGCGGTAAATTAAGGATTATTTCATGGAGTTTTACTCTAGAAACCCGCTTTGAGAAACAAGGTTTTCCGTGTTCATCAATTCCAAGAAGTTGAAAGACATTTTTTGCTAAATCGATGCTTAATATACTAACGTTATTCATGATGGATGCTCCTACTAACTATCGTTAAAAACACACCTTTAGTTTGGCGCATTGACGCCGATTTGGGAGTGTCCATCTCATCACCCAAATTATCTCAGTCACATTGGGTGAGAAAAATTGTCGAAGATAGCCAAAAAAGACTGTGGATAGGGGGGAAGCAAGGACTTGAATTATTAAATAAGGATGCTGATTTTTTTGAAAAAATTGCAGTTGAGTCTGAAAGTTCGGAGAATATTTATGACATACTGGAGTCGACTGATCAACAAATTTGGGTTGGTACAGAGCAAGGGTTAGGGCGAATAGTAGATGAGCAACTGATCGCTGTTTCACCATATAGCTCACCGTCAGTTCTGAATTTGGAAACTGTGCTGTCATTGACTGAAGTGGATGCTGAAAATTTATTGTTAGCTTCTAAATCAGGAGTTTACATTTTTAATAAAGAGTCTAATCATACAACACGTATTGTATTTAACTCTCAGGAGCCTGTGTATGCCGATAAAGTTGGGAAGTTACCAGATGGCACTATTTGGTTGTCTGTTCATGGTTTGGGGTTAGGCTATTACGATCCTGCTAAAAATGAAGTGCGTTTAGAACATTTAGATCTCGAAGGGTTTGAGACAACAGGGTACGTATATGATGTCACCACCCAAGGTGAGAAAGTTATTGCTGCCTCATTAAACAGTGGTTTAATAAGTATCACCTCTGCTGGTGTTGAACCTTCATCATTGTACCCTCCACTATTGACGTTATTTTCAGATGCAGACGTTAATATTTACGGCAGTTTTAATGATGGTATTTTTAAGAGTACGCCAAGTAGCCAAGCCTTTCGCAATACATTATTTAACCATGCATCACCTTACTCAAGCTATGAAATCAATGATATAGCATACCACCAGCGGGCAGTTTGGGTTGCGGATCACCTCTTTGGGTTGTGTAAATATTCAGTTGATGGAGTACGGTTAAAGTGTATTGAAAAAAGTAGCTCTGTTCATGGTTTATCTGTCGATGGAGCAGGGTATATCTGGGCGAGTATGTATGATGCACTACTCAAAATTGATCCTCGCTCAGGGCAAGTGCTGGACAGATTTGATTTGTTAGAACTTACTATTCCTGAGCAAATTTATTCTATCGGTAATAGTGCGCTTCATGAGTACTGGTTAAGTCATAGTTTTGCGGGAATAACGCACTTAAATATTCTTACCCGTAAAGTCATACGCTACGATACCGGCAACTCTCGGTTACTGAGTGATCGAGTCCATAAACTAATCATTGAAGATAAGCTATTATGGATAGCTACCTCAAAAGGCCTTCAATCTTTCGATTTAGTATCGGGTGAATTTAGTGATGCGCTCTTGCCACCACAGTCTTCTGAATTGAGCGTCTATGACTTTGCTTTAGACGACTCGCATATTATGTGGATGCAAACTAATGATGGAACGAAGGCATATGACACGCAATTAAAACGTTGGCTCGCACTGCCCAATCAAATAGCAAATATTGAAAATGCCAGTATGAATAGTGCGCACGGCCTAATGTGGTTTGCTTATGCTAAAGGCATTGTTACTTGGCATCACAAAAATCAGCAATTGCGTTACTATGATAAAGGTGATGGACTGTTTCCAAATGGGTATTTGCCCGGTGCGACGACCACAACGGAACAGGGCAAGTTGTTATTTACTTCAACGAAGGGCTTTACAGCAATTTCACCCCTTAAATTGCACGTGATGAGCTCCCGACCTACCGTGAGTGAGGTAATGGTGACGCACGCTTCAGGAGAGCAACAACGGTCTTTTAATCAATTGCAATTGCATAGTATTCCTTATGATCATGCAAGTCTGCGCTTCTCATTTGCCAATTTGAATATGCAAAGTTCGTCAAAGCACGTTTTTAAATATAAAGTACTAGGCCTTTCAGATATTTGGGTTGAATTGGCAAATGAGCGGGATTTAATTATTCCCAAATTACCTTGGGGTCAGTATTCACTGATCGTAAAAAGTACTGATAGTGAAGGGAATTGGGATCCTGTGAGTACTCAATTCGATTTCTCAGTTGCGACGCCTTGGTATGCAACGAAAGTTGCAATGTCAGTCTATGTATTTGTTGTTTTACTAGGGATCACGTTAATCTATAGAGCGCGCCTGCGTGCTCTGCGAGAAAAGCAGCAATTATTAGAACAAGAAGTGCAGCGCCAAACTGCGAAAATAGGGCGTCAAAACGAAAAGTTGAGTGCCCAAGCAAGAGATTTGTCAAAGGCAGAGTCAGAGCGCTCAAGCTTGTTACGGACATTATCACATGAATTGATGACGCCTATCACTTTGCTACAAGGGCCTGCAGAGCAGATTATAAGGCAAGAAGAGCATAGTCAGCGTGTACTGTTAGCACAGTTAATCGCGTCGAATGCTAAGCGGTTAAAAGTTTTGGTTGAGCAGTTGATGATGGTATCCAGCGAACAACCAGATAATGCAGTTATGACAAATCGGTATGATTTTTCTGCAATTTGCTTAGCGCAAATCAAAGTGTTTAATAATCTTTTAGTCAGTAGAAATATGACATGCCACATAGATATTGTGGAGGGTATCTATGTGATGGCGGGGACTGATGAACTAGAAAAGTGTGTGAGTAACCTGCTAAGTAATGCCATTAAGTATAGCCCCATGAATAGTCGCATGGAGGTTACCTTGCGCAGTTTTTCACAAAATGAAAAAGAGGTCTGTCTACTACAAGTTAAAGATCAGGGAATTGGCATAGAAGCGGGCTACTTAGAGCGTATATTTGAGGCTGAGTATAGAACATCAGCTGGGAAACAGTTCACACAAGGGCAAGGGATAGGTCTGAACTTGGTTAAAGAGTTAGTACATAAAATAGGAGGGCATATTTCGGTGTCATCAGAGCTGGGCAAAGGGAGCTGTTTTGGTATTGAGTTTGCTGTTTCTTCCCGTTTAGATCTGAATCCTATAAAAACAACATACGGCTCGGCATTCCCTGAGGAGATTTTAGACCTTAATTACAATGTCAGTATGTATGACGATACTACAGAAAGCTTGAGTAAATTGACGTTATTAATCATAGACGATACGCCCGATATGCTGAATTTTATTGTTAGTATTTTTGCACAGCAGTTTCAAGTCGTGACAGCCAAAGATGGTTATGACGGTGTATTGATGGCAAATGAAGTTTTACCAGATTTGATTATTTCTGATGTGATGATGCCAAAGCTTGATGGATTTGAATTAGTTACACAGATAAAATCAAACGAGCTCACAGGGCATATCCCTGTACTACTTCTGACTGCAAATATGAGTGATGAGAAAAAGCTCAAAGGATTAAAGTTGCATGCTAACGACTACTTACACAAGCCTTTCAGTGTACCTGAACTTGAATTAAAAGTGCGTAATATTCTGCAACTTCAGAACGCGAATAGGCAGCGTTGGCAACGTGAAATTCAACAACGCAAGTCAAAAGATTATTCACCTGAGCTATTTGATAGCGCCGCCGTATTATTTATAGCCAAAATAGATAAGGCGCTTAGTAGTCTGTATTCAGACGCTTCATTGTCAGTCTCTCAACTTGCTAAAGAGGTTGCATTGAGCGAGCGTCAGTTACATCGCAAGTTAACTTCAGTGGCTGGAGTCACGCCAAATGAATATATCCGCCAATATAGATTATTTCAATCCCAATCAATATTGCGCCGAGGAGTCAGCGTATCGCAGGTGTCTGATGATGTAGGTTTTAACTCCCCCGCTTATTTTAGTGCTTGCTTTAAAAAACAATTCTCTATGACCCCTAAACAATATGTACAAGGCATACATGATGCCGAATGTTAAGTTAACATGGTTGCTAGGCGCATAGTACGGTTTACGTTAAAATGCTGTCATTGATGGTATTTAATAAGCACGATGATGAAACTGAATCCAAAACAAGATGAAGCAGTAAAATACATAAGTGGACCATGTTTGGTCTTGGCTGGAGCAGGCTCAGGAAAAACTCGTGTTATCACGAATAAAATCGCGTATTTAGTACAAGAATGTGAATATCACGCTAAAAATATTGCGGCTGTGACCTTTACTAATAAAGCTGCGAAAGAAATGCGGGAACGGGTACTACAAACACTAGGGAAAAAAGAGTCTAAAGGATTATGGGTTTCTACGTTTCACACATTGGGCTTAGAGGTGATAAAGAAAGAGCTGAAAACTTTGGGTTATAAGCCTGGCTTTTCATTATTAGATGATCAAGATACCAATCAGCTATTAAGCGATTTAACAGAAAAAGAACTAGAAAAAGATAAGGATTTGCTGAATTTGCTGAAAATGCAGATTGGTAATTGGAAAAATGAGCTTATTCTGCCAGAGCGTGCAATACAAGATGCACGAGAGCCACAAAAAGCACTGTTTGCTCAGCTTTATGCTCGGTATCAAATTCAGTTACGTGCCTATAATGCATTAGATTTTGATGACTTAATTATGATCCCAACCCTTTTACTGGGTCAAAATGCTGCAGTAAGAGAGCGTTGGCAAAGCCGTTTTCGTTACTTATTGGTGGATGAATATCAAGATACCAATACCAGTCAATACCAACTTGTTAAATTGTTAGTAGGCGAACGTGCTCGGTTTACCGTAGTAGGGGATGACGACCAGTCCATTTACTCATGGCGAGGCGCAAAACCACAAAACTTAGTGCTACTTTCCAAAGACTTTCCGGGCTTAAAGTTGATTAAGTTGGAGCAAAATTACCGCAGCGTAAAGCGGGTGCTTAAAGCGGCGAATATATTAATTGCGAATAACCCACATGAATTTGATAAGCAATTATTCAGTGAGTTAGAAATGGGAGAGCCCATTCGTGTGATTGCCACCCGAGACGAAGAGCATGAAGCTGAGCGTGTGGTTGCTGAAATTATCTCGCATAAGTTTATGAAGCGTACTAGTTATAGAGATTATGCCATTTTGTACCGTGGTAATCATCAGGCTCGGGTATTTGAAAAATCTTTAATGAGTAACCGTATTCCCTATAAAATCAGCGGTGGTATGTCGTTTTTCTCACGCAGTGAGATTAAAGATATTATGGCGTACTTGAGGCTATTGGTGAATCAGGACGATGATAATGCATTTCTTCGCGTGGTGAATACGCCACGCAGAGAAATAGGCCCTGTGACGTTAGAGAAGTTAGGAAGCTTGGCCAATGAGCGTCATATTGGTTTATTTGCCGCCTGCTTTGAAGCTGAACTTACTCAGCGTTTAGCGGGACGTGGTTACAACGCTTTGATGGGTTTTGCACGTTGGGTTGTGGAATTATCAGATAGAGCTGTACGAGGCGATACGTTGGAAGCAGTGAAAGACATGGTACGTGAAATTAATTATGAAGCGTACTTATATGAGTCTTCACCCAGCCCGAAAGCCGCAGAGATGCGCATGAAAAATGTGTCTGAGCTGTATAAGTGGATCACAGATATGCTTACGGGAGATGCGGATAATCCGCCGATGACTTTACCTGAAGTGGTGAGTAAGCTCACATTGCGTGATATGTTGGAACGTAACGAGGAAGAAGATGACAGTGACGCCGTTCAATTACTTACGTTGCATGCATCTAAAGGCTTAGAGTACCCTCATGTATTTATGGTTGGAATGGAAGAAGGTTTTTTACCGCATCAAACTAGCATTGATGAAGAGAATGTTGAAGAAGAACGACGTTTGGCGTATGTGGGCATAACACGAGCGCAAGAAACATTGACAATGACCTATGCGAAAAATCGTCGCCAATTTGGCGATGTGTCTACCCCAGAGTTAAGTCGCTTTGTATTAGAGTTACCGCAAGATGATTTACAGTATGAAGGTAAAAAGAAAACCGTTGCGTCGCAAAATGAGCGAATGGAGCAAGGGCAGGCACGAGTTGCTAACTTAAGGGCAATGTTAAAACGTTAGTTTTTCTGACTCAGGGCGGGTATCCCGCTCTGATATATTTGTGTTATGTATCTGTTCTATATTGTGTTGCTTGCCAAAGAACCGTGTAAGACCATGACTTTCTAGTAAACTTCTAAAATTCAAAATAGCAGGCCCTTTGGCAATGACTTGCATATCCTGCAATTGGGTGACGGCTAATATTCCTTTTAACTGCGCTTCGTAGCTAGTTTGTTGCAGCACTCTTTTACTAAACGTCGAACTTAATAATACATAGGTGAATGGAATTTGACTGAGCAAGGTCAGATCACAGCGGTCTTTAGCAAAGTCATTGATACCAATTGTGTAACCTAGATTGGTGAGTGTGTTTAGGTTTTCTTGTTGTTGATTTGAAGCATAGCGAATTTCCGTTTCCTCGAATAACAAACACAATGAATGGGGCTGACGGGCTAACTTTTCGCATAATTGCGTAAAGACCTGCTGCTCTAATAATATAGTGGAGCAGGAAAGTAATAAATCTTTCCCTGGTAGACTCGCTAATTTCAGTGCTTGTTCCAATAGCTGTAATTCGATGGCAATATGTTCGGCCTTTTCAGCAGCAAATTTCTTTAATATATCAAAGCTTGTGCTGCCAAGAACAGGATGCTCCCCAAAAGCTTCCAGCATAGTTATATCATCACTGGCGAGTGTTAAATCACTAATATCCGTGCCTCTAAAGTGAGTGGGTAAGGCGCTTAAGTGATGATATTCGGGCGGCTTATGATTCCCGGTAGCAACCGTTAATAATGGGTGATAAAACTCGTAGCGACCTCTCCCCGCATTTTTTGCATAGTACATGGCTGCGTCTGCATCACGAATAATTTCATCGGTATTATGATAATGCTTATTACTGTATGTAATGCCGATACTGGCACCACTTTGCATACATACTCCTTTCATACAAAAAGGTTGTTGCATCACTTTAATAATACGTTTAGCCACATCTTCCGCTTGCTGCCGGTCACTTAAATGATCAAGTAAGATGACAAACTCATCGCCAGCCAGTCTAGCGAGCAAATCATGTTCGCGTATACACTCAGAAAAAGCTTGTGCAACCCAAATTAAAAACTGGTCGCCAGCTTGGTGACCAAGTTCGTCGTTGATCCGTTTGAATTTATCAAGATCAATAAAGAGCACTGCAAAATTATGCTCTGGGTGGCGTTGGAACTTCTGTAATGTTTTTTCTAGTTGAGTCAAAAAAAGGCTACGATTAGGTAAGCTCGTTAGTGAGTCATGATGTGCGTCATGATATAACTGTTGCTCAATTTTTTTTCGCTCTTCAATTTGCATTTGCAAGTGCATATTTGATTGTTGCAGTGCTTTTGTTTTGTCTGCAACGCGATGCTCTAATTGTGAGTGACTTGCTTTGAGTGCTTGATTTGCTAAATGTGTTTGTAATACCGATGCAATTTGGTTTGAAACAAATGAAATGAGCTCAATATCATCATGATTAAATTCGTATTTATGGTCATAAGCTTGGCAAGCAATGAGCCCGATAACTCCATTCGCAGTTTTAAGGGGGGCACCCATCCAGCTGGTCGCGAATTTTTGTAGTTTATAATGTTTAGATCGCACTACAATCTGGCTATCCACTAGCGCTTGTGCCCTTTCAATGTCAATAAGCTGACTCTGTTCAGTACTAATGACTAATTCACTATAGCCTTTAGCGAATGGTCGAGGTTTATAATCTGAGACTTCATCAACACAATAAGGGAAGCTTAGCCATCCTGTATTTTTATCATATAGGGCAATAAACAGATTATCGGCAAATGTAATGGAACGAATAATATGATGAACTTGTTGGTATACATCATCAATATCATTAAATTGTGTCGCTAATTCAGAGATCTTAAATAGGATCTGTTGGCGTTCTAGCGCGCGTTTTCTCTGATCAATTTCTTTGTTTAAAGCTTCATTACTTTGCATTAAAGCTCGGGTACGGATTTTGACCTCTGATTCAAGTAGCTCTCGCTTTTTTACCCGCTCTATCGCGGTAGCCAAATAAAGTGACATAACTTCGAGTAACTCTATTTGTTGTTCATTATAGCTTTGTTCTTTTTGATAGCTTTGAGACACCATGACACCAATAATGATTTTTTCACGGTAGATTGGTACGCCAACCCAGTGTTCAGCAGGGCTTCCAAGCGCTTTAAATAAACCCGTTTCAGCTTGTTTTTGCATTTCATCGAGGGTTAAATAAAGGGTTTTTCCTTCTCTAAAAACATGGCCAGTTACGCCTTGTGAAAAGTGATGAGCTTCGTGTAACGGTACAGCAATACCATCTTTTTCATCTACGAAATAGGATAATTCCAGTGCTTGAGAAAATTGGTTTTGCAGAACAACATAGAAACTTTTACAGGGAAGGTGTTGAACGAGAATATCGTGAATAGCAGGGTATAGCAGCGTCAATTCTGCAACCGTACTTGCTTGCTCAGAAAGAAGAATTAGAGCATGTTGCAGATGGTTGTTTTGTTTGTACTTTTTTAACAAGGACTCGAGTTTTTGGTTTTTACGAGTAAGCTTGCGCAGTAGTGCTGCGGGATCTTCCAATGATTTAACCCAAAGTTATTATTATTTGCACGAATATTAATCGTATATTTTCATTTTTATGAACAAGGGTCAAGGCAATCTTCATGATAAATTTTGAAGCGTCGTACTAAATGGGAGTTGAGCTGAAGATCTTAGAATCTTCAGCTCTAAAAGCTATTTTGCTGTCATGAAATCAACGGCTGCTGCAATTTCATCGTCAGAACAGTCCATACACGTACCACGTGGTGGCATCGCATTAAAGCCATTGATAGCGTGATCGATTAACATATCGCGTCCTTTAGTTAATCGTGTGGCCCATTCATCCGTTGTTTTCGGAGCACCAAGCGCACCAGTACCATGACAGGCAAAGCATGAAGCTTGATAAACTTGCTCACCAGAGCGAGGGCCACTTGGTACAACTTCAACAGGCGCTGCACCAGCTAAATATACAGTTCCAACAGGAGCTAAGCGTTTTTTTATTGCTTCTTCAGTTAAAGCATTGTCGTAAGGTTGCGCTATTGCCGTTGTAGATAGCAATAAAAGTGCTGCTGAAAGTTTTTTCATTTGTCTTGCCCACTTCGGTTGTGACGTGATCAATCACGATAGATGACGGAATTTTTGCCAATTATAACGCCACCTACTCATTTATAAAACGTAAACTTACTTATATCACGACAAAAAAGTCATTTTCTTGCGTTGTCGCAAAAAAGCACCTGATTGATCTGTTTTATATGTGGGATGTTAGGTCATATCAATCAGTTGTTGAATGGCTTTGGCAATGCCATTAGAGGCTTCAGAAATTGAATTAGCTAACATGTAGGCTGGGGTACTTATCACTTTATGTTCCGAGTCGACGACAATATCTGTTGCAGAACACGGGACATGTTTAATACCGAGTGCTTCAGCTGCTTTGGCTGTATTTATGTCGTTACCAATTGTAGCAACAGTTCCGCTGGGATGAATGTGACCTATTAAAGCGGGTGCAATGCACAAGTAGGCAATGGGTTTTTTTTGTGCAGAAAAATTTTGGCAAGTTTCTTTAAAGGTGTCTAATATTTTAGAGTCTGCTCCATTGAAGGCAAAGTCACTGAGGTTTTTAGCAACACCAAAACCGCCAGGCACAACCAATGCGTCAAAATCACTAATATTAAGCGTGGCTAAATCGTGAATGTCACCACGCGCGATGCGAGCAGCTTCAATTAATACATTACGTGACTCTTGTTGCTCTTCGCCATTGATGTGGTTGATGACATGATGTTGGGCTAGATCTGGCGCAAAGCACTGGTATTGCGCGCCGAGCTGTTCAATATGCAGCATGGTTAATACGGTTTCGTGGATTTCTGCACCATCGAATACGCCACAGCCACTGATAATGATCGCAATTTTTTTCATTAGATACTCTCGTCTAGTCAAATAGTAAGGGGCTTATGCTTGGGGTAGTGTAGCGACAGATAAAAATATTATAAAGGATCTTCTGTGATCTAAGATCGTTTGTGGTAGTATACCCTCCCGCTTGAAAATAGCAGCTTGATTTTTGACCGGAGTGTTCTAATATTTTTGCAGCGTAGAAATATTTTTCCACATTTTAGCGTTTTATAAGAATAAAAAAGAACTAGTATTTTCTTTTTGTTATCAAATACTTAAAACTTACGGGCGGCATTTTTATTTATGTCGGCTGCGTATTTCTGTGTTTATCTACAAACTTATCCACAGTTTACTCTATGAATTTATGACGTATTACCTGTGTATTACTCCTCGTCTTATGGTTAGCCATATGGCATGCTTACGATGTTTTTATTGAAGCTCACTTAGGATCCTCCTTATTATGTCTCAGATCCCAGAAAATCCTTTGATCTTGGTTGATGGCTCGTCTTACCTCTTTCGTGCTTATCATTCACCACCACACTTAACGAATTCTAAAGGGGAAGCAACAGGTGCTATATATGGTGTTATTAACATGCTCAAAAGTTTGTTAAAACAATATAGCCCAAGTCATATGGTTGTTGTTTTTGACGCTAAAGGTCCAACATTCAGAAATGAGATGTATAGCGAATACAAAGCAAACCGCCCACCTATGCCTGATGATCTGCGCACGCAAATTGAACCGATACACGAAATCATTAAAGCCATGGGCTTACCTTTGGTTTGCATTAGCGGGGTTGAAGCCGATGATGTGATTGGCACTTTTGCTAAAATTGCATCTGGGCAAAAGCGTCATGTATTAATAAGTACTGGTGACAAAGATATGGCTCAGCTTGTCGATGATCATGTTACGCTTATCAATACCATGACAGATACCATTTTGGATCCGCAAGGTGTCGTCGATAAGTTTGGCGTTGCGCCTGAACTGATCATTGATTATTTAGCGTTGATGGGAGACAAGGTCGATAATATTCCAGGTGTCCCAGGTGTTGGAGAGAAAACAGCCTTAGCGATGCTGCAAGGCTTGGGCTCTATTGATAATTTATATGCTAACTTAGATCAAATCGCTGGCTTAGGCTTTCGTGGTTCAAAAACTATGGCGAAAAAGCTGGAAGAGCACAAAGCTCAATTAACACTGTCATATGAATTAGCGACGATCAAATTAGATGTTGATGTAGAACAAGATCTAAATACTTTTGCTATCACTGAGACCAATAAAGATCGTTTGATCGAGTTGTTTGCTGAGTGTGAGTTTAAACGTTGGTTAGCGGATTTATTAGATGGCGCTGCAGCACCTGCAATAAATCAAGCAGATCCTACGCCTTCCGCACCTGCGATTGAAGCAAATTATGAAACGATTTTAACGCAAGCACAGTTTGATCTATGGCTAAATAAACTCAAGTCAGCAGAGTTAGTCGCATTTGATACAGAAACCACGAGTCTTGATTATATGCAAGCGGATCTCGTTGGTATGAGCTTTGCCGTAGAACCGGGTGAAGCAGCGTATTTACCTATTGCACATGATTATATGGGTGCGCCAGAGCAGCTCGATAAAGCGATGGTTTTTGAAAAAATGGGTGAAATATTAGCTGATAGCAATATTAAAAAAGTGGGTCAAAATTTAAAGTATGATAAAAGTGTTTTAGCAAGAGCGGGTCTTGAGCTGAATGGTATTACATATGACACTATGCTGGAGTCTTATGTCTTAAACAGTGTTGGCACACGTCATGATATGGACTCGTTGGCACTCAAGTACTTAGGTCATAAAAATATTTCTTTTGAGGAAATTGCAGGAAAAGGAAAAGCACGGCTGACATTTAACCAAATTGAGTTAGACAAGGCTGGACCGTATGCCGCTGAAGATGCCGATATTACTTTGAGACTGCACTTACATTTGTGGCCCCTTTTAGAAGAGCATAAAACATTATTGTCGGTTTTTAACGAGATTGAGCTGCCTTTATTAAGTGTGTTATCTGAAGTTGAGCGCACTGGTGTGCAAATAGACAGTGATATGCTGGCCCATCAAAGCGTCGAAATTGCTGCAAGATTAACTGAAATCGAAAAGTCAGCATTTGAATTGGCAGGTGAGGAGTTTAATTTAAGCTCTACAAAGCAGTTACAAGCTATATTGTTTGAAAAGCAAGGCTTGCCAATTATTAAGAAAACGCCAAAAGGTGCGCCATCAACGGCAGAAGAAGTTCTACAAGAGCTAGCTCATGATTACCCACTTCCTAAGCTGATAATTGAACATCGTGGCTTAGCAAAGTTAAAGTCAACATACACTGATAAACTCCCTAAATTAGTGAATGAGCAGACAGGTCGTGTACATACATCTTATCATCAAGCTGTTACGGCTACGGGTCGTTTAAGTTCAAGTGATCCAAACTTACAAAATATCCCTATTCGTAATGAATCTGGTCGTCGTATTCGACAGGCTTTTGTGACACAGCAAGACAAAGTGATTTTAGCTGCGGATTATAGCCAAATAGAGCTGCGCATTATGGCGCATTTGTCACAAGATAAAGGTTTATTGAATGCCTTTGAGCAAGGCAAAGATGTTCACAGTGCAACGGCTTCAGAAGTATTTTCGGTTGACTTAGCGGATGTCACGTCAGATATGCGTCGTAAAGCTAAAGCGGTTAACTTTGGATTGATATACGGAATGAGTGCTTTTGGTTTGGCACGTCAATTGGATATTCCGCGTAATGAAGCGCAGCATTATATGGATAAGTATTTCGAGAGATTCCCTGGCGTACTCGAGTATATGGAGCGTACGCGTGAAGCCGCAGCGGATAAAGGCTATGTTGAAACCTTATTTGGTCGTCGTTTACATTTACCTGATATAAATGCGCGTAATGGGGCTCGACGCAAAGCAGCAGAGCGTGCAGCGATCAATGCGCCAATGCAAGGTACCGCAGCTGATATTATTAAAAAGGCGATGTTAGATGTGTCGACTTGGCTGCACACGCAATCACGTGATGATATTCAGTTACTTATGCAGGTACATGATGAATTGGTATTTGAGATAGCTGCTGACAAAGTTGATGAGTTTGGCGATAAAATCTGTCAATTGATGTCAAATGCGGTGTCATTGGATGTGCCATTAATTGTTGAAGCAGATCATGGCGCTAACTGGGAACAAGCGCATTAATTGAAGGCGATATAATAAAAAACCGATAGCAACTCAGTTGCTATCGGTTTTTTTATAGGTTTTTTATGAGGCGTTTTACTGAAAAACCACATTCTGGCTGCTTGGCAATGCTTGAAATTCACTCGAAAGCTTTTCACAATCTGCCATTATCGCGTTTTCTAGACGCTCTTCAGCGCGCCAACGCTGTTTATCCATCTTGAAAATTTCTTTTTTAGAGTATTTCTTACGACTCTCATGCGTCGGCATATCTTTTACTTCTTCGTACATCTGATGTACGCCAGGATAGGTGTCTGATAATGATATTTCTTTATCAAAGCTATACTGTGAGATAAGCACCCATATTCTTAAACAGCCTTCAGAGTACTCACATTGTTTTTCTTTCATGGCACGGGCAAGAAGATTGATGCTATCGGCAAGCTTGGCATTACGCGTCTGACGCGCTTCTTTAAGCTTTGCTTGCTGCTCAACCTGCTTTTTTTCAATTTCTATTTTTTGTGCTTTTAATTGCCAGAGTAATTTACCCGCATAAAAAGATAGACCGGCAATAATAGCTGCACCTACTACTATCGCGATTATCCAAATTAAAGCCATTATTTTTCCTCTTCATCATCTAACCATTCATCAGCCAGATCATTACTCATTAATGATGATAATGGATCATCTTCAATCACTTCTTGTTCTTCAAACTCATCATCGATTCCTAACATCTCACATAGCTGCTGATGGCGTGCGATTGATCGGTTAAAGAACTTGGCATCTTTACCTGTAAGTAACTCACCGCGTTCGTGACGGTCTAATAAGGCCATTAAACGCTCGTCGTTTTCTAGCTGGTTTAGCTCTTGTTCAGGTGTTAATGTTTCTTTGACTTTCTTCAATTCAACCTGTGGTGCTAAGTGGCGTTGTAACTTAGGCTCTGCCACTGGTGTTACAAGTTCAGGTGTAAGAGCGATAGGCTTTTTACTACCAACACGTTTGTCTTTATTTTTGTTTGCCTCAGAACTGGATGTCTCTATTTTCGCTTCTTGGGCATTACGCGATCCTGGCTTGGCACCTTTATGCTTTTTAGTACGCTGCTCTTTAATCGCACGCAATTCACGTAGTTTATCTTTGCTCAATCTAGCTGGCCCATTGCTCGGTGCTACTTTACGATTCTTTTTCTCTCTGGTCATAGTATTTCTTCACTCAACGCCTTTGGCGCGATAGGTTTAGTTAGGATAATGACATCTTTGCCAATAAATTCGAGCTCGCAGTGATAGTGCACCGCGATATATTCAAATGTTTTACGACTAAAAAATGAGATGTGTGTCATGTCATTTTTATAATGCCAATTTGCGAAACGATCCACATCAATAACCAGCTTGGTCATTATTGCTAGTGGCGCTCCGTGCTTTAATTGGGTTAATAGTTGTATTAATGTTTTTCTAGGTTGCGCTAAGTGTTCAATGACTTCTGTACACGTTATAAAATCGTATTGGCCATTGAGTACAGATATATCATTTGCGTAGTATAGGTCATATACTGACATGTTATGACCTGCTTCAGTAAGCATTTGGGCTAATAATGGCCCAGGGCCACAGCCAAAGTCTAATCCATCACTTGCTGGCCTTAGCCGAGAAAGCAATGGTTCACTCACACGAGACAGAAAATGTCTGTAACCTAGATCTTCTAAGGTATTTTCGTGACTATCATAAATCGCTTTTTCTTGTGTTGAACTTAAATGTTGAGCACTTCCTACAAACACTAAGTGACAGTGTGAGCATTGCCAGTAATCACGACGCTTATCGCTAAAATAGTGAATAACATCATTTGAGTCACATAAGTTGCAATTGGGAGCCGGCTGCACGAAAAAACTCTTGAAAATAAATTAGGGCGGGTAGTGTAACAGTAATCAAACAATCCATAAATAAAAAGACGGTAGAGATCACTCTCTACCGCCTGCTAATCTGAGCGTCACAATCTGGACACTTCTCCCTTCGACTATTTAAGTCTTTGTTATTTTTATTATGTTGTCATCCGTTTTGTTTTTATTTTTACTTCCTTGCTTCTTTCCATATTGTTTTTATTATCTAACTTCCATGCATTTATTATTGTCGGTCTTCTCTGACACTTTATTGTTATTTCCTTTATGGTGATATCCATCCGATATCAAACTTGTCACCTACGCTTCCCTATCGACTTGTCCCTTTTATTGTTTTGCCTTGGCGACAGCAATTAATCTACGCTTTATTGAATTAGTTACAACTAATTAATAACAAAATTCTTACGCTCAGTTGTATGAGTAAAATTAAAGTTTTGTAATTACAATGATTTATATTTTTTTACTAGATTAAAATAAGTTAAAGCGCACAAATCTATATGGTCAATGTCTTACAAGGTACTTGAGATATATCGTAAGGAGGAGGTCATAAAAAAAGGTAGCCTAAGGCTACCTTTTTTACTTAAATACTATTTTTTCATCAGTACATCAGAATGTTGAGTACGACTTTGGTCGCAACTGATTAGTGCAAGCCACCCAAGTATTTAGATAAAACTTCGATGTCTTTATCAGTCAGCTTTTTCGCAATATCACCCATCATACCGTTCATGTCGTTATTACGACTGCCATCACGGAACTTTTCAAGCTGTGCTTTGATATATTCAGGATGTTGGAATGAAATTTTCGGGAATTTAGCAAGCGACGTACCGTTACCACGTGGGCCATGACACGCGGCACATGACGGAATGCCTCGCTCTGCATCACCTGCGCGATATAGTTTTTGCCCTACTTCAATAACGTCTTCTGGTGTTGTACCAGCACTCATTTTCAAAGTAGCAAAGTATGCTGCTAGATCTTTCATGTCTTGATCTGATAATGGCATCGCCATACCACTCATGACAGGCTCCATACGACCTTCGCTACCACCTGATGTCATACCAAGTTTAAATTCCTTTAACTGCTTATAGATATAATCGGCGTGTTGGCCCGCAATTTTTGGATAAATATTAACAGGTGCATTGCCATCTGGGCCGTGACACGCTGCACATGTTGCAGACTTTGCTTTACCCGCTTCGGCGTCGCCATCAAATGCTGTTGCGTTGCTTGCTGACAACGTACCAAGCAACACTGTTAAAGTTAATGCTATTTTTTTCATGGTAAATTCTCTGTTTCCGACCCTGTAATCTAAAACTCAGGCGACCCGAAAAGTACTTTTCGTGCAGCTTGAGTAAACAAACTCTATCTTTACATTGCAATTTTTACATTCTACACGATATTAAATTCTCTGGCACGTTTTCTACTCATATTAGACCTATAAATTATGAGGTTTTGACTTAGATTAAGTTTGTATGGCACGAAATGACGGTTTTTATCATGCCCCAATACTAAATGTTTACTTTTGCGCAGCGGCTATCTGATATAAACTATAGTCGTCATTGCTATTTGTTTTTGTAGGAGAGCGCGTGCTCAAATCTCGTATTAAGTATAACACTGCTAGTTTTATTACCAGTGCCCCTGATATTTCAAAGTTACCTTTAGATGAAGGTATTGAAGTAGCGTTTGCTGGTCGATCTAATGCGGGTAAGTCTAGTGCACTAAATGCATTAACGGATCAAAAATTAGCGCGCACCAGTAAAACCCCTGGACGTACTCAGTTGATAAACACCTTCGAGCTTGATGAAGAAAAGCGTTTGATAGATTTACCTGGCTATGGCTTTGCCAAGGTACCTATTGAAATGAAGAAGAAGTGGCAACGTTCTTTGGGTGAGTACCTACAAAAGCGTAAAAGTTTAAAGGGATTGGTGGTCTTAATGGATATTCGTCATCCATTAAAAGATTTAGATATGGATTTAATCAACTGGGCTGTCGATAGTAAAATCCCAATACTGGCTCTGTTGACTAAAGCTGATAAGTTAAAGCAAGGTAAGCGAAAGGCTGAAGTTCTTCAAGTAAGACGGGCTTTGGCTCAACTTGATGCCGATATTACGGTTCACGCGTTTTCTTCTTTGAAAGGGATAGGCTTAAACGAATTAGCCTGGAAATTGGATGACTGGTATTTAGGTCCATTTGTAAAAGAAGAAGCAACACAAGAGCAAGCGTAACTTTTGTGTCATCAACATATTTAACGGCGTTAAGTTAAATAGTAACGAGTATTTGCCGAGTTAAGATATGCACCTTGTATATCTTGCTCTGCAATGTCAGCCCATTGGTAGTAAACATTACGCTGTAATCTTGCGGTGAGGCCATGAGGCAGCATTAAGTAAGGCACCCATTGCCCTTTGTACTGTTTGATTTCTAATGGAAAGTGTTCGCATAAAGGCCAATGACGTCCCAAGTTATCTTCACAAACAATCACTGACCCTATATCCACTGGGTGAATATACCACGCGGTAATTAAAAAGGGTGCATCTTGAACGTCAATGACACACTGTTCAGAAGGCGTCGTTAAAGTATAAATGCCGTTTTTACAACTTAATACTGATGCGAAGAGTTTAACTAAGCCTGCTCGAGTAATTTCGCTGCCTTGGTGATGCCATTTAGCTTGGCTATCTATTGAAATATCGATAAGTCCACAAGTACTCGGTTGCCATTTTTCGGTAGGTGCATGCGGCGTTTTAAGCGCCGCCACGAGATCAGTTAGACTGTTCATTAAAGGTGAGAGTAAATGTCACAGGAACCGTGGTTGCAATACGATCTAATCCAGCAACTTTCCTCAAAGCTTCTATCCCTCGAGTTAGGTCGTATGATGCAGCATTAATTAAGATTGCACGCACAGGATTAATCTGTAGCTGACTATTGTGTTTATTTATGACCAAATCCATGGTGAAAGTTTGCTGCTGACCATGTAAGTCTAATCTAGCACTAACATTTTTGAGTATTTGTGTGCCACTTTTTAATGAGGTTAAGTGTTTTGATACATCGGCAGTGACATAAGCTTTTGGAAATTTAGCGACCTCAAAAAGCATGGCTTGCATGCGCTGATTACGGATTGGGATCATCGACTCTACGCTACTTAGGTCGATATTAAAGTGTAACTTCCCTGCATTATCTATCTGGCCTTCGAGTTTCTTAAAGTGATGATTTTCTGCGATCTGAGCTTTTTTAATTGACGTAAAGCTTAAGTCGCTTTTGGTGTGATCTAGTTGCCATGTAGCTAGAGCGTTAGTTGAGAATACACTCAGTGCGATCAGTAAAGGTTTTAACACTATGATGTCCTATTTCATACGAAGGAAAGCAATATATTATCACGCAAGAATGGAAAGAGTGTGGAAAGAAGCGAAAAACGTGGTGCAAATTTTAACGGTGTGAGAAAAACACGGCCCACCAATATAGTGAGCCGGTATAGCAATCTGGGGAGAAGCTATCAATACGGTGTATCCTCTTGCGAGAGATACATCATCAACAGGATGTCCTACAGGATGAGGACGCGCGCACTCTAACAAATAGCGCAATAGAAATAAATGCTTTTAGCAAATTTCGGGCCAAATTGATATCTCATATACATTCTATTGTTTTCTTTAACTGTTTTTTTACTTAAATGGCTTGAAAGGCCCATTCTAAAAGGGTGTTCCTATTTTGTTTTGATAGGTTCATGTGATGTGCAGAACATGATTATATTGGCTTTTTGACGCATTGTGCTGGGGTGGCCGCAGTATTCCCTGCTTAAAATTGTTACATCAATTCTGATAATGCTTTAAAATATGACTGCGCAATAGGGCCTAATTAAGGTCATAAATGATAAGCGCAGCATGCGTTGTCCAAGGTATAACGTGATCTAAGTGACTTGATGTATCTTACAACAGTTTGAATAAACACCCTTTTTAAGGGTATACCTTTATTGTAAATAATAGAAAAATGATTGAAAGAGTAATAACTGAATGCTGTTGATGATAGATAATTATGATTCATTTACGTATAACTTGGTGCAGTATTTCCAGCGTTTAGACCAAGAGGTTTTGGTGAAACGTAATGATGAATTATCTATTGCACAAATAAAAGCGCTAAACCCAGAGCATATTGTATTGTCTCCTGGCCCATGTACACCTGATGATGCAGGAGTATCGCTCAGTGTTGTTGAGCAGCTAAAAGGTATATATCCTATTTTGGGTATATGCTTAGGACACCAGAGTATAGCCCAAGCGTTAGGGGCTAAAGTGCTCAGGGCACGGCAAGTAATGCATGGAAAGACCAGTAGTATCCGTCACAATAATAAGGGGATATTCTCAGGGCTTCCTGACCCTTTGACGGTATGTAGGTATCACTCATTGATTGTTGATAAGTACTCATTACCTGATGCGCTTAAAATCACCGCATGGACCGTTGATGAATATGATGAGATAGATGAGATCATGGGCTTATCTCATAATGACTTAGCACTGGAAGGTGTACAGTTTCACCCTGAAGCGATTTTAACAGAGCAAGGTTTAGCATTACTTGATAACTTTCTCAGGCGCTTCTAATCTATAGATGTATCATGCTAAAAGCGAAATTATCCATATATGACTGAAGACACAAAGCAGGTGAGAATCGCTCAAGCTCTTGCGGAACGAGCACATGATTTATTGATTAGCCACAATTTTGCTCAGCAGCAAATTGGTTATATTCATACGCTTGAGATTAACTATGGCGAGAAAATAGCACAGCGCACCATGCTTGAAGTGGAAATCGCGGCTGCGGCAAAACGTCAACAAACTAGCACGAGCCATCATAAATATATTGCTAAAGCGAGTATTCACTTACATCAGATCATAGAGTCGTCTATTGAAACGCAGCTTGCTGATGTTGATAATATTTATTATGAAGTGGTGGGGATTCAAGATTCAGTTCCAACTATCTTAGATTTATTAGCTGTTAAGTCAGCTTCAATAGGCCGCTTGGAACCATTAGTTAACGATTTGCCTTGGCTTGGGAGAGATCTGGTATCATTGGTTAACTTACCTCAATATCGCAAGCAAAGTGCAAAAGGCACGGCAATTAAAGTTGACACGCCAGCATTAGCTTTGCGGTATCTAGGACTAGAAAACTTACAAATGGTGATCCCAACGTTCGCTATGCGTCATTGGATGCCACATTCAACAGAGCCTTTTCCTTTGTTGAAGCGTAAACTTCGCGACATGAGTATGTCAACTGCCATTGCTGCAAAAGAGTTAGCTCCTCTGTATGGTGTTAAGGAACAGCACGCTTTTACACTGGGTATGTTGGTTGATGCAGGTAAAATCGCATTAACGCGCTTGTATTTACATACCTTTGAAAAGGTATGGCAAGACAAGGTACGGATAGCACGAGATAAAAGCCATAAAGATTTACATACTGCTTTGCTGGAGTTGGGTCCTGATCCGCTATTTTTAAGGCACCTTCTGCTAGAGCGTGCACCAACGTTGTCGCGTACTTTAATCGAGAAAATGGCTTTTCGTTATCTTCCTTTTAATGCCGCAATGGAGGAGTTTACCGCGGGGTATTTACCGACAACAACAAAAAATGTCACTGACCCATTGCCTTTAACTGAAGTCGTACGAAAAGCACATGGCTATGCCCAGTATTTATCATTAAAGGACAGCCAGTTGATTGAACCGGATGAAGCTCAGGTGTGGTTTATGCACTTGGGTCTGTCACAAGAAGAGCAAAAAATACTGGCTAAATGTGCTTTCCAAAGCCTACAGCTGACTATTTTATAAAAATTAAGCAAAGTTTTTTACGACTATTCATTCATGCTTGGTTTTTATACACTCTCGAGGATGACTTGATACCCTATAGGATCTTCTAACTTTACGATAGATAGTTATTCACTCACTATGAAAATTTACCCCGATCCCTTGCATAACAAGGCCTGTGCGTAAGTCTTATAAGAGACTTTTGCTGGGTTTTCTGGAATAATAAGCGAATGAATTTTGCACCATGTGATAATTTTTGAGCAAATTACCCGTGAAGGTTCTTGCTTTTTAATCCACAATATAGGGTGCTGTACTCAACCTAATGAGGAAAATAAATGACTATTAATCGTGAACTATTTGACCAAGTAATGGTACCTAACTACGCACCTTCAGCTATTATCCCTGTGAAAGGAGAAGGCTCTAGAGTTTGGGATCAAGAGGGACGTGAGTTTATCGACTTCGCCGGTGGTATTGCGGTAAATTGTTTAGGCCATTGTCATCCTGCGTTGGTGAGTGCATTAAAAGAGCAAGGCGAAAAAATTTGGCACTTGTCGAACGTAATGACGAATGAACCGTCATTACGTTTAGCTAAAAAACTGGTTGATGCAACATTTGCAGATAAAGTCTATTTTGCAAATTCAGGTGCTGAAGCTAACGAAGCCGCATTAAAACTGGCACGTCGTTTTGCACTTGATAATCATGGTGAACACAAGTCACAAATTATTTCTTTCAATAAAGGCTTCCACGGTCGTACTTTCTTTACCGTAACCGTTGGTGGGCAGGCAGCCTATTCAGATGGTTTTGGTCCGAAGCCTGGTGATATTGCACATTGTGACTACAATGACCTTGCGGCATTTGAAGCACTTATTTCTGACAATACATGTGCTGTTATGATGGAACCATTACAAGGCGAAGGTGGAATTGTTTCTCCAGAAGCTGACTTTGTTAAAGGTGTTCGTGCACTATGTACTAAACATAATGCGTTACTGATTTTTGATGAAGTACAGACAGGTGTTGGCCGTACCGGTGACCTATATGCATATCAAGGCTTAGATGTAACTCCTGATATTTTAACTACAGCGAAAGCGCTGGGTGGTGGTTTCCCTATTGGTGCGATGATCACAACTACAGAGATTGCAAAGCATCTTAAAATCGGTACTCATGGGTCAACATATGGTGGTAACCCTCTAGCATGTGCGGTTGCTGAAGCTGCTTTTGACACAGTGAATACTGAAGAAGTACTTGCGGGCGTTAAAGCAAAAGAAGCATTATTCCGTGAATTGTTAACCGCAATCAATGATAAATACAATGTATTTAGTGAAATTCGTGGTAAAGGTTTGTTGTTAGGCGGTGTTGTTACTGAGCAATATAAAGGCCGTGCTAAAGAGTTTTTAGTGGCTGCTACGCAAGAAGGTGTTATGTCTTTAGTTGCAGGCGCAGATGTTGTGCGTTTCACGCCATCTCTTGTTATTCCTGAAGCGGATATCCGCGAAGGTATGGCACGCTTTGAAAAAGCGGTAGCCAGTGTTGTTGCTAACAACGCCTAATTCTTATTGGGGTCGAGTTTTTGGCCCCAATCTACCGTCAAGTGTATTTATTTGAGGAGTAAGCGGGCTCATGATGATCCTTCGCCCAATCCAAGAAAGCGACTATCCAGCGCTTTTAAACATTGCTCATGAATCTGGGCATGGCTTTACTTCATTACCAATTAATGAAGAGCTTTTACAAAACAAAATTGCACGCTCAGAAGCGTCATTTGAAAAACAAACAGATGTTCCCTCTGATGAAGGGTATCTGTTTGTACTTGAAGATAGTGAAACCGGAGAAGTTGTAGGGACCAGCGCTATTGAAGCGGCAGTGGGCCTTGATGATGCTTTTTATCATTATCATTTGAGTAAGGTGATCCATTCTTCGCGGACACTCGATGTTTATAAAGCAGTGGATATTCTAACGCTTTGTAACGATTACACTGGTGCAACAGAGCTATGTACTTTGTTTTTAAAAGGTGATTATCGCAAAGGCTTAAATGGCAAACTTCTGTCTAAATCGCGTTTTATGTTTATAAAGCAGCATCAGCAGCGTTTTGCTGACACCGTTATTGCTGAAATGCGTGGTGTTTCAGATGACTCAGGTCAAAGCCCATTTTGGCAATGGCTAGAAGAACATTTCTTTTCAATGGACTTCCCAACAGCCGATTATTTAACGGGCATAGGGCAAAAGGTCTTTATTGCAGAACTAATGCCGAAGTACCCAATTTACGTAAATCTCCTTAGCAAAGCAGCACAAGAAGTGATTGGTCAGGTACATGACAATACGCGTCCGGCTATTGAGTTGTTAAAAAGTGAAGGCTTCACGTTTAACGGTTACGTTGACATCTTTGACGCGGGGCCGACCGTGGAAGCAAAAGTCGACAATATTCGTACAGTGCGTGGCTCACAACAAAAAGTTGTAAAAGTTGGCAATAACGCAGGTGGTTTCCCTGTGATGATTGCTAATGATAAACTTGCTGGATATCGGGCAACGGTTGCTGATCTTCATTTTGACAGTAGCAGCAATGAAATCATCATTGGGGCTGACGTTGCTAATGCACTTAACATCGTTGATGGTGACTCTGTCAGCATCGCAACACTCTAATTTGTAGGGACTAATTATGACAACACATCCTGCTCAATTAATTAATGGCGAATGGGTAACAGGTTTAGGTACTGAGTTTAGTTCAGTGAATCCAGCTAATAACGACGTGATTTGGACTGCAAAGGCTGCGTCATCTGAACAAGTAGACACGGCAGTTAATGCGGCACGCCAAGCGTTTTTTAGTTGGAGTGACTTAGATTTTTCAGAGCGCTTAACTATTGTCAAGCGTTTTGCTGAAGTTTTAAAAGCAAATAGTGAAGAACTTGCGATTACGATTGCAAAGGAAACAGGCAAGCCATTATGGGAAACTCGCACTGAAGCGGGCGCCATGGTGGGTAAAATTGCAATCTCTGAAAAAGCATACCAAGAAAGAACTGGCACGGTAGAAAATGCAATGCCAGTAGGGCGCGCCGTAATTCGTCATAAAGCGCATGGGGTTGTTGCAGTATTTGGTCCTTATAATTTTCCTGGTCACTTACCTAATGGTCACATAGTACCTGCACTTTTAGCAGGTAATACCGTGATCTTTAAACCATCAGAGCTCACACCACAGGTTGCAGAGCTAACGTTAAAGTACTGGCTTGAAGCGGGTTTACCAGCAGGCGTGATCAATCTAGTACAGGGTGAAGTAGAAACAGGCAAAGCGTTAGCATCGCATAAAGGGATCGATGGCTTATTCTTTACAGGTTCCTCTCGTACAGGCCATATTTTACATGAGCAGTATGCCGGTCAGCCGGGTAAAATTCTTGCGCTTGAAATGGGTGGAAATAACCCATTAATCGTTAAAGGTGCGAGTGACACTAAGGCTGTTGTTCATGACATTATTCAATCGGCGTTTATCTCAAGTGGCCAACGTTGTACCTGTGCGCGTAAGTTATTTTTACCAAACGATGCGCAAGGTGATGAAATCCTAGCACACCTAATTCGTGCAACTAAAGCGATTAAAGTCGGTGACTTTGATGCAGCTGATCAGCCTTTCATGGGGTCAATGATCTCATCTCAAGCTGCTGCTGGTATGGTTGCTGCGCAACAACAGCTGCTTGATTTAGGTGCTGAAGCCCTCATTGAGCTAACGCATACTGAAGGCACTGGTTTTGTAACACCGGGTATTTTAGAGTGCTCTAATGTAACTGATTTCCCAGATGATGAGCATTTTGGTCCATTACTTAAAGTATTCCGTTTTGATGACTTTGATGCCGCAATTGAAAAAGCCAATGATACAAGCTTTGGTTTATCTGCTGGCCTTCTAAGCGATAGCGAAGCGGATTATGACTATTTCTTACGTCGTATTCGTGCTGGTATTGTGAATTGGAACCGCCCAATTACGGGTGCTTCAAGCGCAGCGCCATTTGGTGGTATTGGAGCATCGGGCAACCACAGGGCAAGTGCATATTATGCCGCTGATTACTGTGCATACCCTGTAGCTTCAGTGGAGCTTGAAAAGGTTTCTCTGCCAGGCACTCTTAGCCCAGGCCTAAATATCGATTAAAGGTACTGGTAAGCTTGGTTGACGGAATAAATTACCGTATTATCCAAGTCTTTAGAATGATAAAAAGCAGCTTCGGCTGCTTTTTTGTCCTTGTCGACGCTACAAAAGTAGCAATAGACATGAGTTTCTGCTTAAATCAATAGGAGATGTCTTTGATAGAATCAGGTGAGCAAAGTATGGTGTTGGATAAGCAGGGTTATGATGAGTTGGTCATGTACTTAACGCAAAATTTAGCCTTATTTGAAAAGCCAGGCGAAATAGTTCCTGGTGCACCAACGGTGATGGAACTAATCGAAGATGTGATTGCTGAGAATGTGATCAGGATTTGTGAACAACATACAGAATTAACGACTGAGCAGCGTAGCTTGATCGTACGTGAAGTCGATGGCATTGTATACGACTTACAAGAAGTGCTGTCGAGTGTTACTGATCAGCGCGTTACGAAAGAGCAAAATGCATTCATTGAAGAGTTTGCAGGCTTAGTAAAAAATTTGTTCGATTCAGCTGTTTAAGCAGTAGCTGCTGTAAGCAGCAAATAATTTAAATAACACCGCCTACAGGGCGGTGTTATGCTTTATAACGAGGTAGTAGTATGCAAGCAAGTGTTAAGTGGGTAGACGGCGATACGTTTATTGGCCGTTCAGAATCAGGTCACAATGTGGTGTTTGATACGGGTGCCGATGGCGCAGCACCCAGCCCAATGGAAATGGTACTAATGTCAGCGGGTTGTTGCTCTTCAGTGGATGTGGTGAGCATTTTGAAAAAAGCAAAGCAGCAAATTGAAAACGTTGAAGTGAAGTTGACCAGTGAGCGTGCAGAGTCTGCTCCTAGAGTATTTACGAAAATGAATCTACACTTTGTTGTGACAGGCACTAACGTGTCAGAAAAGCACTTGGCCAGAGCGGTTCAATTGTCAGCTGAAAAGTATTGTTCTGTTGCGTTAATGCTTGATAAAACAGTAAAAATTACGCATAGCCACGAAGTCGTAGCGAGCGACGTAAAATAACACTTTTTCATAGTCCAATTTTCGTATAAAATCCGCGAACTTTTCGTTCTGCATCGCAGATTTACAGTTTAAAGGTTGTCTATCGTGAACAAGCCCTTTGATAAAATTAAACTCCATGGCTTTAACAACTTAACTAAGAGTTTAAGCTTCAGTATTTACGATATTTGCTATGCTAAAACAGAGCAACAGCGTAAAGAATATCTAGAATACATTGATGAGCAATATAGTGCTGATCGGTTAACTGATATTTTGAAAGATGTCGTAGATATTATTGGCGCCAATGTATTGAATATCGCGCGTCAAGATTATGATCCTCAAGGGGCGAGTGTAACGATATTGGTATCGGAAGAGCCTGTTGAACAACAGACTTTTGATAGCAATGAAACACCAGGACCGTTACCTGAATCTGTGGTCGCACATTTAGACAAAAGCCATATATGTGTCCATACCTATCCTGAAGCACACCCAAATGATGGTATATGCACCTTTAGAGCGGATATTGAAGTGTCGACCTGTGGCGTGATCTCTCCACTGAAAGCGCTTAATTTCTTAATTCACTCTTTAGAGTCAGATGTGGTTACTATTGATTATCGTGTACGCGGTTTTACCCGAGACATAAGTGGTGTGAAGCACTATATTGATCATGCGATCCATTCAATTCAAAATTATATGAGTGAAGACACCAAAGAAGCATATCAAATGCTCGATGTGAACGTATATCAAGAGAATTTATTTCATACCAAGATGATGCTCAAAGAAACCGATCTTAATACCTATTTATTTGGTATTACGACCGATGATTTAAGTCGTGATGAAGAAGAAGAGATCAAAACGCGTTTGAATCGTGAAATTCAAGAAGTGTTTTATGGTCGTAATTTGCCTGACGTAGAATAATACCTAGGCATTGGTTGCAAAAAAGCGCTCACTAGATAGAGCGCTTTTTTATTGTAACTTTACAGTTGGTAGCTAAAAGTGAGCCCTGCAACGCGCGGTTCGCCATACTGTACAAACGTTTCAGTTGCATAATCTTTTAAGGCATTATTACCAAATCTAAACCCTCTAACTGGCACGTCGCGGTCAGCTAAATTACGCCCCCATGCTGTCAGCGTCCAATTATCACCATAATAGCTTAAGCTTGCGTTGATTAAATTTTGGTTACTAGCTTTGGCATTGTGGCTATCTGAGTAGTAATAGTCATCTTTGCCTTCAAAACCAATTTGAGCTTCTAGATTATCGCTAAAGAAATAGTTAGCTCGCAGCGCATATTGATACCTTGGTGCTTGGGCTTGTTCTCTGCCATTTTGATTGATGCCGCTTTGCGTCACGAAGTCTTCAATTTTGGTATCAAGATAGCCAGCACTATAGGTAAAGCTTAAGCTATCAGTATATTGAACGCTACCTTCTAGCTCTAAACCGTAATTACGGCCTTGACTTGCGTTGGCAATATAGCCGGCAAATTGCTGATCTTGTACTTGCCATGCTTTGAGCTGCATGTCATCACGATGCATATAAAATGCACTTAAGCTTAATATATGGCGCTTATCTTCTGATTGTCCTTTAACGCCAAACTCCGCATTCCAAAGATATTCCGGTGCAAAGGTAAAGTTTTCTGCGGGAATATTTAATCCTTCGTCATTTGCTTTAGCAAGCGCTTCACCATTGACCCCGCCTATCTTATAACCACGTGATAAGCTTGTGTAAATCATGGTACGTGGCACCACTTGGTATTCTAGCGCGACTTTTGCGCCCCACATGGTGTCATCTGCTTTGTTTACGATTTGGTTGTTATCAAAGTAGTCTGTGTCGTAGCGTTCTGCGCGAACGCCTGTGATCAGTGATACATTCTCAGTAAGGTCTGTGATCTTTTGGCCATATAAGGCAATTTGGCTCACACTATTGTGTGAATTAAAGCCGCTATCGTTATATTGACGCCTAAGTTCTACATCTCGACGTTGTGCATATAACCCTGTTACCCAGTCATTATTTTTACCGGATAGCTTAAACTCAAATGTACCACGCTGGTGATCGCGTGCGTAGCTGTCTTTTGATGTATAGCTGTATGGTTGTAGGCCTGGTGCGCATAATATGGGTTGTGTCAGATCACTACAGACCCAGTCTTCATCATAGCTGTAGAGCGTATCAGCGTTCAAATGCGTAGTGGCAATGTCTAAATTAACAAGTTCGCTGCCACTGTATTTAAGATTAAACGCGATGGCATTACTTTTTTGGTTATCTTTACCAGGTTCATCGGCAACACTATTTCGGCTGTTATCGAGTGTAAAGCCATCATAGCCATTATCAATATCGATGTTGTGTGCAACCAGCTCCGTTTTTAGAGTGTCACTCCACATGGTATGAATTTTAAAACGTGCAACTTGCTCATCTTGCTGGTTGGTCGGTGTATTAACATATAAATTTTCTCCGTAACCATCCGAGCGTTTTTTAAAAAAGCTGGCTCTGGCAGAAGTATCATCGGTAATACCTGTTCCTACGGCTATTCCTGCTTCTTTACCATCGTAGTTGCTCACGCCTAACTTTAGATTTAGGGCGTTTTCTAGCGTTGGTGCATTCGATTGCATATCAATCATGCCAGCCATTGCGTCGGCACCAAAGCGTGTGCCTTGAGGGCCTCGATATATAGCTACTTGCTCAACATCGAACAATAAAGCGCTACCACCAAGCCCTGAGTAATTAATCCCATCAATTAATAGACCAATACTTGGGTTTATTGGGTCAACAAATTGTGATCTTAATCCAACACCACGGATCTGAATAAAGCGTCCGCGAGAGGCGCCTGCGGTAAAGTTAACATTCGCTGCGTTATTTAGTATTTCATCTAAATAGGCAGCACCTCTAGCATTTAAGGTTTTTTGATCAAATACAGATGCACTGGCACTGAGCGTGAGTACACGTTCTTTATGAAAGTCTCCAGTGACTTCGATGGTTTCAATAGATTTATTATCAGCACCAGCAAAAGCCGGCTGAGAAAGTAATGGCAATAATGCCGTAGCAAGGCAAGAGAGTTTGAGCTTGTTCATATTTTTGAGTGGTTCCATGTGAATTGCCCACATTTTAGCAAATGCCCAGCAACTTAGAATCATTATCATCTAGAAATATGTTATAAAGCGCATAAATATTAGCTTCGGGATATGACAGTGACATTTACGGTAGATTTTAAGGTGCGTGATTATGAATGTGATTTGCAAGGTATAGTGAACAACAGTGTTTACTTTAATTATTTAGAGCACGCACGACATGAATTTTTACTGTCTAAAGGACTCGATTTTGCGGAACTTGCCGCCTGTAATATTAACTTAGTCGTGATCCGCTCCGAGGTTGATTATAAAAGTTCACTTAAGCCCGGAGACACCTTTTTTGTTGAGGTGAAAGTCGAACGTGTGAGTAAACTAAAATCACAATTTTTACAGAAAATTGTGCGGAAAATAGATGGAAAACTCATGCTTAATGCTGTGACCACATGGACATCGGTGAATGAACAGGGCCGTCCGTACCTACCAGAGGAAATAAGCTGTCTTTTTGATTCACTTTAAGTGTTTTAGCCCTAAAAACTCGGCTTTTTTCATAATTAGCAGCAAATAAGAGTGTATAATTGTCATAATTCAGTTTTATTTGGTTTACCATGAAAATCAGCATGTTTTTATGCGCATTGGGCGCTTTTTTAGTCGGGTGTGTATCAACAGGGAGCGTGAGCAATACACAGCTAAAATATACACAGTGGCAGCTTACACATATCGGGCAAGAAGCGATTGTCGACTCCTCGGTTTCTTTGCGCTTTATTGAAGCATTACAGGTAAATGGTTTTACGGGTTGTAACCGTTTTTTTGGCTTGGGTGAAATTGCAGATGGCCAGCTATTTATACGTGACATGGGCATGACCCGAAAGCTCTGTGATGAGCCGGTGAATCAAGTGGAACAAATGCTACTGAATATGTTGGAAATTGGTGTACCTGCAAAAATAGAACAGGGTGTATTAATTTTAAATGGAGAACCACGTTTAATGTTTAAATCTGCCGTTTCAGTTGCAGGTTGAGTACATCTTAAGTAGACTCCTCATTAATTCGTTACTTGTCGGAGTGCCCTTTGGGCTGAGATCGCATTCGTGCGGGATCCGTGAACCTGATCAGGCTAACACCTGCGTAGGGAACAAGCTGCCTGTATTACAAACGTAAGTTTGTAGGCTGCCTTAAATTATCATATGTTTTTTGATGCGATAATTTAGATCTTCTGGGGGAAACCTCATCTCGCTCCTTTAATGGAGTTCTGACAAGACACCTTAACTAATAATGAGGCAAGTCATGTCAAACAATAGTAGCAAGCCGTCCCGCCGTGAAACTCGTGCAGCAGCATCTGAGTATATTTATAACTTAACGGGCCAACCTTTTCCTAGTTCTCATAAAGTATACGTAGATGGCGATGCATCTGGTGTTCGTGTTGGTATGCGTGAAATCACTCAAACAGATACTTTTGTTGGCGGGACAGAAGAAAACCCTGTGTATGAAAAGAATGAGCCAATTCGAGTGTATGACACATCAGGCCCTTACACAGATCCAGATTTTGAATTAAATGTGCGAGAGGGACTACCTAAGTTTAGACAAGCTTGGATAGACGCGCGTGAAGATACACAGTGGCTTGAGTCAGTGACTTCGCAGTTCTCACAGCAGCGTATGGCTGATGAAGGGCTTGATCACCTACGCTTTGAACATTTACCAAAAATTCGCTGTGCAAAGCCGGGTAAAAACGTGACACAGATGTACTATGCACGCCAAGGTATAGTGACACCTGAAATGGAATATGTCGCAATCCGTGAAAACATGGGCCGTGCAAAACTACGTGAAGAGATTTTGGCTGAACAGCACAAAGGTAACTCGTTTGGCGCGTCAATCCCTGACTTTATTACCCCTGAATTTGTTCGTGATGAAATTGCCCGTGGCCGTGCCATTTTACCTAATAACATCAACCACCCTGAATCAGAGCCGATGATTGTTGGCCGTAACTTTTTGGTTAAAGTAAACGCCAATATCGGTAACTCTTCGGTGACTTCATCAATTGAAGAAGAAGTTGAAAAGTTAGTTTGGTCTACCCGTTGGGGTGCAGATACGGTGATGGATCTCTCAACAGGACGCTATATTCATGAAACACGTGAATGGGTGGTACGTAACTCACCTGTACCAATCGGTACCGTACCTATCTATCAAGCGTTGGAAAAAGTAAATGGTGTTGCAGAAGATCTTACGTGGGAAATTTTCCGTGACACTTTGATTGAACAAGCAGAGCAAGGTGTGGATTACTTCACGATTCATGCGGGCGTATTGTTGCGTTATGTACCAATGACGGCAAAGCGTGTGACGGGGATTGTGTCACGTGGTGGTTCTATCATGGCGAAGTGGTGTTTAGCGCATCATAAAGAAAACTTCTTATACACCCATTTTGAAGATATCTGTGAAATCATGAAGCAGTATGATGTGTGTTTCTCTTTAGGTGATGGTTTGCGCCCAGGTTCGATTGCTGATGCTAACGATGATGCGCAGTTCTCAGAGCTACGTACATTGGGTGAGTTGACCCAATTGGCTTGGAAACATGACGTGCAGGTGTTCATTGAAGGCCCAGGTCACGTGCCAATGCATATGATTGAAGAAAACATGAAAGAGCAGCTTGAGCACTGTCATGAAGCCCCATTTTATACCTTAGGTCCGTTGACGACAGATATTGCACCTGGTTATGACCACTTTACGTCAGGGATTGGTGCTGCGCAAATCGCTTGGTATGGCTGTGCAATGTTATGTTATGTAACACCAAAAGAGCACTTAGGTTTACCGAATAAAGAAGACGTAAAAGAAGGCTTGATCACCTACAAGATTGCAGCACATGCAGCGGACTTGGCAAAAGGTCACCCTGGCGCACAAGTGCGCGATAATGCCTTATCGAAAGCGCGTTTTGAGTTCCGCTGGTATGATCAGTTTAACCTAGGTTTAGACCCAGATCGTGCCCGTGAATATCATGATGAAACCTTGCCACAAGAGTCAGGAAAAGTGGCACACTTTTGTTCTATGTGTGGACCTAAGTTCTGTTCAATGAAAATTACCCAAGAAGTGCGAGATTACGCTAAAGATTTAGAGTCACGAGGTATTGATCCTAATAACGTGGGTGACGCCATCGAAATAAAAATGGTGGACGTGGAAGCTGAAATGAAAGCTAAATCAGAAGAGTTTAAAAGTACCGGCTCTGAGATTTACCACAAAGCGGTATAACGTTACGCGTTTAATTTGAGGGTTAGTAAGCCCTCACAGTTATCTCATGGCAAGTTAAATAAAGCGCTTGTCATGAGAATATCACTCTTGCGCGCAAAATAGGACGTTATGATGAACACGCCAAAAGTTGCGATTTTAGGGTTTGGCCTTATTGGGCGTGTTACCGCGCTCATGTTACATGAAAAAGCCCAACTTAGTGTATATGAAGCCAGCGATGAACATGCCAGTAATAGTGCAGGAGCGTTAGCGGCAGCAATGCTTGCACCCTTGGCTGAATCGGTTATTTGTGAAACTGATTTGGCAGAGTTAGGCCTTAAGTCAATGACAATGTGGCCAGCGCTTTTAGCGCAATTATCAGACCCCGTTTTTTTTCAGCAATCGGGTACCTTGGTTGTCGCACATGCACAAGATAAAGGCGATCTAAATAGCTTTTCTCAGCGTTTAAAGCCTTTAGATAGCCACATTGCGCACTCGCTGAGTACGGCACAAATTCGCGAACTAGAGCCTGATTTAGCAGGGCGCTTTCATCAAGGATTATATTTGCCGTGCGAAGGGCAGTTAGATAACTTAGCTTTTTATCGAGCCAGCTTTGCTTTTTTGCAAAAGTGTGATGTTTCATTCCATTTTAATCGTCAGATCACCTGCTCAGATACTATAGCTGAGACGATGTCTATTGATGGCGAACACTTTGACTGGGTCATTGATTGCAGAGGGCTTGGTGCGCAAAACGAGGCTAAGGATTTACGCGGAGTCAGAGGTGAGGTTGCGCGGGTTTATGCCCCTGAAGTGGAGCTAAACCGCCCTGTGAGATTAATGCACCCTCGCTATCCTATCTATATTGCGCCTAAGCCAAATCACGAGTTTGTGATTGGGGCAACTGAGATCGAGTCACAAGATAGGGGGCCTATTACAGTGCGTTCTACATTGGAGTTGTTATCGGCGGCTTATACTGTCCACAGTGGTTTTGCTGAAGCACGTGTCATGGCAATCAATGCTGGTTTAAGACCTGCATTTAGTGATAATCGACCGCGTATTGAACACAATGGTAATGTGATCCGTATCAATGGACTGTACCGTCATGGTTATTTACTTGCCCCAGCGGTAGTGTCTGAGGCACTTAGTAAAGGTTTGTTATGAAAGTAGTTTTTAATGGTAAAACAACGCAGTTGACTACACCAAATTTACGAGAGTTTATTTTGGCAAAGGGAGCGAAAGAGCCGTTCGCTGTGGCAGTAAATGGTGAGTTTGTACCCCGCAGCCAATGTGCAGAAACAGATTTAAAAGCGGGAGATAACATTGATTTACTTTCCCCTATTCAAGGGGGGTAAAATATGCGTGAAGATACCCCGTTAACTATTTACGGAGAGACGTTCTCTAGCCGATTATTGATAGGTTCTGCGTTATATCCATCGCCAAAAATCATGCAAGAATCGATAGTTGCAGCAGGCTCTGAAATTGTCACTGTGTCATTGCGTCGACAGAACTCAGTTTCTGCGGGTGAAGACTTTTGGCAATTAATTAAAGATACCGGATTGACGGTATTGCCTAATACCGCAGGGTGCCACAGTGTAAAGGAAGTGGTGACCTTGGCGAAGATGTGCCGTGAAGTGTTTGCCACCGATTGGATAAAATTAGAATTGATTGGCGATGAATATAATCTACAGCCTGATCCAATTGCTTTGTTAGAGGCCACTGACATCTTATTAAACGATGGCTTTAAAGTCTTGCCGTATTGCACGGATGATTTGGTTTTGTGCCAACGTTTGGCGGCACTAGGCTGTGAAGTATTGATGCCGTGGGGCGCGCCAATTGGGACCGGCAAGGGGTTGTTAAATCCTTATAACCTAAAAACCATTCGCGAACGCTTGCCTGATATGACCTTGATTGTGGATGCCGGACTCGGTCTGCCATCTCACGCTTGCCAAGCGTTAGAAATGGGGTACGATGCGGTGCTATTAAATTCAGCAATAGCTGGGGCGGGTTGCCCGGTATTGATGGCGAAGGCCTTTTCTCATGCCGTTAGTGCAGGACGCAGTGCTTTTTTAGCACAAGCGATGCCAGAAAAAGAAGTGGCAGCGCCTTCTACGCCCACGATGGGTATGCCATTTTGGCATCAGTAGTTATTGTATAAACTCGTAACTATAAATACTGAATGTGAATAATTTTAAGGAGTCTTTGTGGCTGATGTTGTATGGAGTATAGCTGGATCTGATTCTGGCGGTGGAGCAGGTATTCAAGCTGATATAAAAGCAATGCAAAGCTTTAATGTACATGCTTGTACAGTTATAACTGCGTTAACGGCGCAAAACAGCTTAGGGGTAGAAGCGCTAAACGCCATGTCAACCGATGTCATAGAATCCCAGCTACAAGCACTTATTCATGATATGCCAGCCAAAGTGATTAAAATTGGTATGTTGGCAAACGTGCAACAAATTCAATTGATTGCTGAGCATTTGAGTCATTATAAGCAAACATGGTCAGAGCCGCCGATTGTTGTTTATGATCCGGTAGCAATCGCCACCAGTGGTGATTTATTAACAGAAGAAGATACGGTTGATGCGCTGAAAGCCCACTTGTTGCCTTTGGTTGATGTGATCACACCGAATACCCATGAAACACAGCTTCTGACCGGCGTGTATTTAATCGGCCCCAGTGCGGTAAAAGAAGCGGCAAGAAAGTTACAATCTTTTGGGGTTAAATCGGTTGTCATTAAAGGGGGGCATTGGGACTTTCCCAAAGGCTACTGTGTCGATTTTGCTGTATCAGCTGAACAAGAAGAGTATTGGCTAGGTAATGAAGCGGTTGTTACGCCACATACTCACGGTACTGGTTGCAGCCTTGCATCTTCTATTGCAGCATGCTTAGCCAAAGGCTACCCACTTAAAGATGCTTTTATTCTGGGTAAAGCTTATATCAATAAAGGGTTGAGCATCGGCAGACGATATGGCGAAGGGATAGGGCCTGTTGCTCATACGTCTTTTCCTGAAGAGCTTGAATATTTTCCTCAAGTTATTGAAGCGGGAAGTTGGTTAGGTGATGAGTTAGAGTTAGAGACACCGAGTGACTTTAATTTTTCAGCGGGGTTTGCCAGTACACAGGGTGAGCTAGGTTTGTATGCCGTGGTTGATACCCTTGATTGGGTTGAAAAGTGTTTGGCTGCGGGTGTACCAACAGTGCAATTACGGGTTAAAGACGCTCAGTCGCCGACCTTAGAACAGGATATTGAAACGGCGATTACCTTAGGCAAAAAATACCAAGGGCGTGTCTTTATTAATGATCATTGGCAGTTAGCGATTCAGCACGGCGCATATGGTGTACATTTGGGTCAAGAGGATTTAGATAAAGCCAATTTAGCAGCCATTCAAAGCGCTGGGTTATGCTTAGGGTTATCTACGCATGGTTTTTATGAAATGGTTCGTGCGCATAATTATAGGCCTAGCTATTTAGCATTTGGTGCTATTTACCCGACCACCACCAAGGATATGACTGGGCAAATTCAAGGTTTAGAGAAATTACAGCACTTTGTACCACTGATGCGTGATACCTATCCTACAGTTGCGATTGGAGGGATAGATTTAACGCGTGCTGCACAAGTTGCCGATACTGGAGTGGGTAGTGTTGCTGTGGTACGAGCCATTACTGAAGCCGATGACTATGAAGCCGCAATATCTCAATTAAATGCTGTGCTTCATGGCTGAGTTTGATCACACGAATCACCGCGATATGAGTGATGAAAATTTGTTATTAACGGAGAAAGAACAGATCCGTTACAGCCGCCATTTATTGCTCAGTGAGATCGGCTTAGAAGGGCAGTTAAAATTAAAGAATGCCCATGTGTGTGTTGTCGGCTGTGGTGGGTTAGGTAGCCCAGCCCTATTGTATTTGGCCGCAGCTGGGATTGGGAAGTTAACCTTTATTGATGATGACGAAGTTGATTTGTCTAATTTACAGAGGCAAATCTTATACAAGGTAAATCACTTAGGGCAGGGAAAAGCAAAAGCGGCGAGTAAAGTGTTAGCCAGCTTGAACAATCAGATTGATGTGCAGCCAATTCATGCGCGTATTGATGCAGACAATATTATGCAACACATCGGCTCTCCTGATGTCGTGCTAGATTGTAGTGATAATTATCAAACGCGTTATTTATTAAATCGCTTTTGTTCTAAGCATCACATTATTTTGATATCTGGTGCCGCAATTGGCACGCAAGGCCAAGTGATTCATTTTGATTTTAGGCAATCATCGCCATGTTATGCATGTGTGTTTCCTCAGAGTGATCATGACGCGCCACTTAATTGCGATAACTTTGGCGTATTAGGGCCCTTGCTGGGGATGATAGGGTCGATGCAGGCATTATTGACGGTGAATATGCTACTGGGACACGTATCCGGTAGCGGTATGCGGCAAGTTGAGGCGATGGGGCTCTCGGTACGAGAATTTCAGTTGCATGTTGACCCTGAATGTCACAATTGTGGGTGACTAGGGCACCGACAGAATGACTAAAAAAGCCTGCGTTCTGCAGGCTTTTTGATAAGAATTAGCGGGTTTTAAACAGACACTCTTTGGGCAAACGGAGTCCCCATGCGAGTGGTTGTTTCAGGTAGCTCGCCTTCTAAGAAATCAGCTTCATTGGCACTCCAAGCTAAAATAACCGTTGAACCTAATTTAAAGCGACCCATTTCTTCGCCTTTTTTCAAATGAACGGCATTGGTGCCGCTCTCAGGGTAATCCCAGCTAAATACATCTTTACCAGCAGGGGGAGTGACAGTACCCGCCCAAATGGTTTCAATGCTGGCGACTATTGTTGCGCCAACTAACACCATGGCCAGTGGACCCATGGCCGTATCAAAAATGGCGACTACACGTTCATTGCGCGCAAACAAATTTGGGACATTTTGGGCGGTGAGTGGGTTGACTGAAAACAAATCGCCTGGCACATAAATCATGCGCTTTAGCACGCCATCAACTGGCATGTGAATACGGTGGTAATCTTTTGGAGCAAGGTAAATACAAGCAAATTTACCCCCTAAAAAAGGCGAGACATCTTCTTCTTTGCCACCGAGTAAAGTTTGTAGGCTGTAATCGTGGCCTTTGGCTTGAATAATTTGTCCATCAACGACATCACCTAATTGGCTAATTGCACCATCAACCGGATGAGCAACGATATGCTCATCTTCTGCAAGGGGACGGATCCCCGGTTTTAATGGGCGAGTAAAAAATTCATTGAAGGTTTTATAATGAGCGGGATCTTCATATAACGCTTCACGCATATTAATTTTGTATTGTTTTATAAAAAGCTTAATTAACTGTGTGGTTAATGCGCCCGCTTGTGCTGCTGCAAGTTTACCGACAAGGCGTGATATCGCATGCTTTGGCATGGCATATTGCATGGCAATTTTAAATTTATCCAAGTTCACTTTACGATTCCTAAAAAATTTGAATTAGTCTAACATACTTTTAGTTTACGCTTAGACGCGCGGTGCTCTAGCGCCTGCTCGGCCATCAGCCATGGACTCCAGTATGCGATGATAGCTATCAAAACGTAATTGGCTAATTTTTCCTTGCTCAACCGCTTCAATTAATAAGCAACCTGGGTCGTTCAAATGTTTACAGTCTCTAAAGCGGCATCCGCCGATATACTCTCTAAACTCTTTAAAGCAAAAAGTCACACGCTCAACATCGAGGTGCCATAAACCAAATTCACGAATACCCGGTGAATCAATGAGGTTACCGCCAGATGGTAGGTGGTGAAGTCGAGATACGGTCGTGGTGTGTTGGCCAAGCCCGCTATTTTCAGAGACTTGTTTCGTCAGAATGTCTGCATTGGGTAAAACCGTGTTCACTAAAGTCGACTTACCCACACCAGATTGGCCAACAAAAATACTGTTTTTATCTACAAGCTGCTGTTTTAATTCATCAATACCTTGCTTTGACTTATTGCTTACCAACAAAACTTTATATCCTAAGCCTCGATAAATATCGAGTACTTCTTCGATATGTTGCAGCCCTTCGTCATCTAGCAAGTCAATTTTATTGAGCACTAAAATTGGTTCAATACCCATATCTTCACAGGCGACCAAATAACGGTCGATAATTTGCGGTGTAAACTCAGGTAAGACAGCGGAAACCATTAAGATTTGGTCAATATTGGCCGCAACAACTTTGATACCATCATAAAAATCAGGGCGAGTAAGTTGGCTACGGCGCTCTTCTGTAGCTTCTATCACGCCAGCTAAATCGCCTTCACTGACTTTTGCGCGACGGAATATCACTTCGTCACCACACACTAAGTTCGAGACTGTACGACGAATATTACAGCGTAAGACTTCGCCACCGTGTGTTTCAATATCGGCATGTTGACCAAAGCGGCTGAGTACCACAGCAGGTTCGGTTGGGCCTAAGTTATCAGCCTGCCACGTGGTATCTGTCGTGTCTGCTTTTTGCTGTTTCGCTTTGTGCAAACGTTTTTGGTGGTTGGCGCTTATCCGTCTGGATTGGCCTTTACTAAGTTTCTTTTGTTTTGCCATGTTCACTTTGATCTTTCGTTCAGTAACAGGAAATTTGTTTAAATTTGCCTATTAATGTACTGTTTGTTTTGTGAGCCGCATGTAATTGGTCTATAACTCAATTAAATGCCCCGCTTTTTAAAAAAAAGCTTTAGGTCAACTGATGAAGCTAATATGATATATCTTATTGCACTGGATCTAAAGGAAAGTACCGCTAAGGTAGTTTATGTCTTTTAATGAATCAAATTTGATTTGGCTTGATCTCGAAATGACGGGGTTAGAACCAAAAACAGATAAAATACTAGAAATAGCCACAGTGATCACTGATGGCGACTTAAATATATTGGCTGAAGGGCCAGTAATCGCGGTTCATCAAAGTGATGAGCTCCTTGATGGTATGGACGAGTGGTGTACAAACCAGCACGGCCGTTCTGGGTTAACTGCGCGCTGTAAAGCCAGTAAGTTCACTGAAGAAGATGCCATTAAACAAACACTCGATTTTTTGAAAGCATGGGTACCGCCAGCTAAATCACCAATGTGTGGTAATTCAATTGGTCAAGATCGTCGATTTTTAAATAAATATATGCCAGAGCTTGAAGCGTATTTTCATTATCGCAATTTAGATGTGAGTACAGTGAAAGAGTTGGCACGACGTTGGAAGCCTGAATTACTAAAAGATGTGACGAAAAAAAGTTCACACCTTGCTTTGGATGACATCAAAGATTCAATTATGGAATTAAAGGTATACCAACAAAAATTCTTTAATCTGTAAAAAAGTGCTTGCAAAGCTTTTTTTATCTTGTAAAATCCTGCCCCGCTTAAGACGAGAAGCCTTGCGGGGTTTTTTATACCAGACTTAAGCGCGTAAGTTATAAAGCGGCACTAGCTCAGTTGGTAGAGCGCGACCTTGCCAAGGTCGAGGTCACGAGTTCGAGCCTCGTGTGCCGCTCCAAATTTTTAACTTACACATTGTGATGCGGCACTAGCTCAGTTGGTAGAGCGCGACCTTGCCAAGGTCGAGGTCACGAGTTCGAGCCTCGTGTGCCGCTCCAATTTCAAATTATATCTGTTTTGTCAGATCTGCGATGCGGCACTAGCTCAGTTGGTAGAGCGCGACCTTGCCAAGGTCGAGGTCACGAGTTCGAGCCTCGTGTGCCGCTCCAATATTTATATTCCCCTGTTTTATATTATCTTTTCGATACACTTAATTTCCTAAAAAATCTTATTGCGTATTTTTCAATCTACGCGTAAAATACGCGCTCATTTCGGCTATCATATTTAGTTCCTTGCCTTACCCCGACTGGCCGAAACGGGACAAGGCTATATTAACCGTAAGGAATATCCATGCGTCATTACGAAATCGTATTCATGGTTCACCCAGATCAAAGTGAGCAAGTACCTGGTATGATCGAGCGTTATACTGGTTCTATCACTGAAGCTGGTGGTACTATTCACCGTCTTGAAGACTGGGGCCGTCGTCAATTGGCATACCCAATCGAGAAGCTTCATAAAGCACACTATGTTCTTATGAACGTTGAAGCAACAACTGAAGTAATCAACGAGCTTGAAACTTCTTTCCGCTACAACGATGCAGTACTTCGTAACTTAGTTATGCGTACTAAAACTGCTGTAACTGAAGCATCTCCTCTTGTAAGAGAAGAGAAAAAAGAAGCAGCTACTGCTTAATCGTTATTGACTCTGGATATTGACTGAGGGTTTGCGGTGCAACAACAGGCTGACCTGTATACAAATCAATATGTGCTTTCGGGCATGATTTGTAAAACACCCAAATTTAGTCAAAGTCCTGCTGGTATTCCACATTGCATTTTTGTTCTTGAACATAAATCGATGCAAATTGAAGCAGACCTTAACCGTAATAGTTATGTTCGACTTCAAGTGGTTGCTAGCGGGGAATCATTCCAGGATCAAACTCAGCATTTATACGTTGGGCAAGCAATACAAGTCCGCGGTTTTTTAAACCGCCACGAAAGCCGAAGTGGTTTGAGTCAACTTGTGTTACATGCACAACATATTGAAAGAATTAATTGAGGAATTACTCATGGCACGTTATTTCAGACGTCGTAAGTTCTGCCGTTTTAAAGCGGAAGGCGTACAACAAATCGATTATAAAGATCTAGCTACTCTTAGAAACTATGTAACAGAAAGTGGCAAAATCGTACCTAGCCGTATCACAGGTACTAGCGCTAAATACCAGCGCCAGCTAGCAACTGCTATCAAGCGTGCTCGCTACTTAGCCCTTCTTCCATACACTGACTTACATAAGTAAGCAGCGGATTAACAGTTTTTAAAAGGTGTAGAGATATGCAAGTTATTCTACTAGACAAGATCGCTAACCTAGGTGGCCTAGGTGACCAGGTTGCAGTTAAATCTGGCTTCGCACGTAACTTCTTATTCCCGAAGGGTAGAGCAGTTCCTGCGACTAAAGCAAATATCGAAACTTTCGAAGCACGTCGTGCTGAACTAGAAGCGAAAATCGCTGAAGGGTTAGTTGCGGCTCAAGCACGCGCTGACAAACTTGAAGCATTAGCTGAAGTTACTTTAGTATCTAAAGCTGGTGACGAAGGTAAGCTATTCGGTTCTATCGGTACTCGCGACATCGCTGACGCTATCTCAGCTGTTGGTGTTGAAGTTGCTAAGTCAGAAGTTCGTCTACCTCTAGGTACTATCCGTGAGACTGGCGAATTTGACGTTGCAATCGCAGTACATTCAGACGTAACAGCTACTATTAAAGTAATCGTTATTGCTGAAGCTTAATCTTTATTAAGCAAAGCCGTGCATGCCAATGTGCGGCTTTTTAGTTTCCTTCCCCTGAAAAATAAAAACAATTCATATTTTCAGTGTAAAAATCGGTTGTTATAACAACAAAAAGATGACTACACAGGATGTACATAACCGTTTAAATTCTTAATAAGGGCATTTTGCTCATTTTATTGATTTAGATTGGGCTCGTCATAATTTTTAAATATATGCTGAATGTGATAATTTGGTTAATAAATAAGTATTAACAAACGACAACTCGGTCTATACTTGTTCCTGTTATTGGTTTTATGACAGCGTTATCATTTGTTTTGGAGTTTATGTGCAAATACGTTCATTAAAAGGGTTTACCTTAACTGAGTTACTCATCTCGGTGTTGATTGTTGCTGTGCTTGGCAGTTTGGCCTTGCCTTCTTATTTTCAGTATGTTCAAGAGAGCCGCCGTTCAGAGGCGCAGCAAAAGATGTTACAAATTGCGGCGATATTAGAACGTATTTATTCACGCAACGGGGGTTACCCTGATAGTGGTATATTTCCAATCTCACAGACAGCTGATGGCTATGATTTTGTCTATGAACATAAGAATAAACATGACGATAGTGGTGAGACGAATAGTCTTGAATTCTCATTATCGGCTAAGCCTAAAGCTGGTGGCCCGCAAGCTACAGACAAATGCGGCACGTTGACACTTAATCACCAAGGTATAAAAGGGCCAGTAGACAATGATTGTTGGTAAATATAAAAAAGTCCAGGGTTTTACGCTAATAGAGTTACTTATTACAGTAACCATTATCGCAGTACTAGCCAGCTTAGCAGCGCCTTCATTTGCAGCTTTTATCAAACAGGATCGTTTAACAACGAGTGCCAATCATTTAAGTGCTGTTTATAAATTTGCGCGTAGTGAAGCAGTTAAACGTGTTGAAATCATTACACTTACGCAAGATGAGAATAGTTGGTTGGTACAAGCAACACGCAATGATGTTGTTGTCACGCTGAAGCGTTTTGAACCGCTGCATGAAAGTATAGATGTAGGCCTAGTTGAGCGAATTGTTCGCTCCACAGGGGAACTAAACTTGGCCAGCAATATCTTAGTAACAGATAAAGATAATAGTACGACAGATTTACGCTTGTGTATTTTACAAAGTGGGCAAAGTTGGGTTGATAAGGCTGAGAACAATTGCGCATGAGAAAGAATGGTTTTTCGTTGCTAGAAGTCATGGTGTCTATGCTCATTGCTGGACTTGCCTTGTTAGGCCTTGCTGCGACGCAATTAAAATCATTACAATTTGCCAATAACAGCTTTGATTACACAATATCCCTAATACAAGGGCAGAATGCGATAGAACGCTTATGGGTACGTTTATGTGATGTGCAAACAAATAATATTGACGTTACAAGTGATGCGTTTATGGCGCAGCTAAAACCGGCACAATCAATTGCCTATCGCTATGATTTAAAAAAAATTGCTGTTAATAAGAGTAACAAGAACGATATGACTTTTACTGTGAGTTGGGTAGATAAGCGTACTATTCAATCAGGTGAAACACACTATGATATAGCAGATCAAGTAAGTTTGAATACCAGTTATATACAGCTGTATATTCCAGCAACACCATCGACACCAGTAAATGGGTGTACTGTATTATAATGAAGGGGTATACGTTACTTGAGTTAATGGTTGCTATGGCCGCAGGGATGTTTTTACTGGCAGGGGTTAGCATGTCGTACTCTGCGATTAAAAGTACCATTGTTGTTACTCAAGAACTATCTCATGCACAAGAGGTTGTGCGTTATACAAGCCAAGTGTTTACCCGCAGTATTAAGCAAACGAATGACCTGCCTATTGTTGACAATAGTGGCATTGCGTTGAGAGTACTACAAGTGAGTGGGACTCTATCATGCCATGGTGATACACCAGCATTTGATTATACTGAATACTATACGTTAGTGAGTGGGTTTCTGGTGTGTACTGTTACCCCGCAAGCTGGCGGAGACGGAGTGAGCGTTAATTTATTAAAAGGGGTTCAAGCTCTGAGTTTTAGTACTTCACACCAGGGCCGTTTAGCACGTATTACGATAACGCCTGATAATGTTCCTGCGTTATTTAAAAATGGTATTGATATTGATATTGCAGTTACCCGATTAATAGTTAGTGAGTTTTAGCGTGAATATGATGACGAGTCAGCACGGTTTCACCTTAATTAAAGTTATGCTGCTAAGCACCATGGCCAGTGTTGTGGTGTTTGGAGCCTTGCAAGAAAGTATTGTTCAAGAGCGTTTAACGGGTAACTTTCAAAAAGAGCTTAATGCAAGACTGCAAGCTGAAAAAGGCGTCATAGACAGTATCACCGCAATTAAAAACCAAAGTGATAATTCTCCCAGCATGTCAATAGCCCAATTACTCGCAACCCACGGACAGCTCGATCAGGAAGCCAATGATCTTGTTAGTGGTGCGCAATATAGTACCACGGTGACAAATCCAAGTGGTGATATTATTGAGATCCGGAGTCATGGTTCTCGCTATAACCAAGATGCAAATAGTTATCTGGTTGCACAATTTGAATATCTGCCAGCAGTAGAAGAGTCATTATTTGCTAACGCAGTTACTGGCTGTAAAGGGGTTAATTTATCCGGCAGTGGTTCGGTAGATAGCTATGATTCTTCAAAAGGCACCTATGAAGAAACTAAAACCAATAATGGCGATGTTAACACCGTGATTGGTGATTCAGATGTAGTCATAAATGGCCACTCGCCCATTAAAGGGGATGTAAAAGCGTCAGGTATTGTGTATTTAAAGGGGTCCTCTCCGGTTATCGGTAATATTCAATCGAATACTGGTGTAGATATCTCTTCAGGTAGTGGTGTTCGTGTTGTCGGCAATGTATTGTCTCGTGGTTTTGTGATGCATCGTGGTGGTACTGTGTCAGGGCATGTGCGCGCGCACGGCGATGTGACGATGAACTGGGGCAGTGATATTGCGAACGTAAGTGCGAATGAACTTGATATTCGCTATGGTGGCGTTGGTACATTTCCAGATGATGCAGCTTTTACTCAAAATGGTGTTCATTACTCGGATGAATTTTACCAATTTGACCCAACAGTAGAAGAAGTCGTGCCTCCGGTAAAAGTATACGACCCCAGCTCTCCTGATTATGATCCAAACAACCCGAATAAAGAGTGCGATCCGTTAGCACTGCCTTTGAATATGGCTGATGTAATCGGAGATAGCACAGAATATAGTGACTTTTCTATTGGCGCTCAAGAGAAGTACACTTTTACGCCCAAACATGGGTACTTTACCCAAAGTGCTACTGATATGGGGATGAGGAGTGCGAAGCCTCATGACATCTATATTTTTGATGTTGTAAAACAACAACATGGATACAGTGATGTTGATACTGAGTATGTGTTTGGCATGAAGAACTTTAATCTGGGCAGCGATGGCGAAATTGTTATCAACCCAGGAAATGCGGTGAATGATAAAGGTGAACCAACCGGTGGTGATGTAATTTGGCTGGTTGATGGTGACTTTACTTTATCAGGCCATACCAAGATCACCATCGAAGAGCATGCGACTTTGACGGTATTTGTCACAGGTAAGACAAACTTTGGTGCAAGTGCACAAATTATTACTGAAAAAGAAGGCATAGCTAAAACAGAGCATATGGTCTTTAGCATTTATTCATCTTATGATCAGGCCGATGGTATCATTGTCAATGGCGCTGCGGATCTCTATGCCTCTATTTATGCACCACTGACATCCATTCAGCTCTCTGGTAGCGGCCAGCTATATGGTTCTGTAAGAGGTGCGGTGATTAACTCTTCTGGTGGCAGCGGCGTACACTTTGATGAAATACTGAAAACATCGAGAATAGGTACTGGCAAAACAGGGAATCAAGCACAGTTAAACTTTTTAGGCTGGTCTTATAAACATGCTGAGGCATCACCGGTGAATAATGCTGACGCTTCTAGCAAATAGCTATGGTGTCATTACTCTTACTTTTACATTTATGTGATAAGAGGTAAGCTCCTCTGACATTAAGCTATATTGCGCTTAAATAATGTACTAAATAACCTCAGCTCTGGATAAGCGAATTTTCCCAATAAAGCTATTTTTCTCACTCTCGGCGTTGCTTTCATTTGTAATAGCCCGCTATTACTGCATAAAAGCGCCTTGATATCGAGCAAAGTATCATCATTGGATTGTACGTAAGTTTGCTTTTAAAACATTTTCTATTCCAAAATCCTTATTCAAACCTGAGGTTAAATAGGCTAGTCCCTCCTTACTAATCAACTTCCTTAACTTTAAAAAATATAAATCACCTTTAAACCTTTTTATCTCTTTACGACGTCTAACTTAGTAACTTGAAAGTAATGCGCATTTATATCAAGCTAGTCTGATAATAATAAAGGGAACAGGATAATGTTAATTGATGCCCAGCAGGCATTTTCAAAAACATCAGATGATGGTTCCAGTGATGCTGTTATACGCCGCGTACAAGAAGGTGATCAAGCGGCATTTGCACAGTTATACCGCGAGCACCATCGGCGGGTTTATGCACTGTGTTTGCGATTGCTGGCTGATAAAGATTACGCTGAGGATGTTACACAAGAAGTATTTGTGCAGTTATGGCATAAAATTGCACAGTTTAAAGGCCAATCAAAATTTACCACCTGGTTGCATAGCGTTACGAGCAATATTGCTATCAGTTACCTTCGACAGCACAAAAATTGGTTACAAAAAGTGGTAAGTATTGAAGGTGCGGGGATGGATGAAAGCAGTGTGACGTTATGTAAAGGTTTGAATGGGCTAGATAAACTGATAGTACGTTTACCTGAACGTGCGCGTATGGTGTTTGTGCTTCATGCAATTGAAGGCTATAGACACGAGGAGATAGCGACGATGCTCTCAATGGCTGTCGGGTCAAGTAAATCACAATATCATCGTGCTAGGCAGCTGTTAATGGAGTGGTATGACAATGAATAAACCAGATTTTGACACATTTGTTTCTCAATCAATTGCTGAGCCTAGTGAAATTGCGCCTGATAAGGATTTGTGGCCAGGCATTGAGCGGGCAATTAACGGCGAGGTTACGAGTGTTGCCAATAGCTCATATTGGCCAAAGGTCACGGGTATTGCGGCCTGCTTTATGGCTGGCTTAGTTGCTTGGCAAGTTGTAGTTAAGCAACCTGACTATGACACGATGGCGTCAATGAGCCATTTTTTTGAACAGCAAAAGCATGTTTTGTTAGTAAAGTATGAGACGCAGCCGGCGATCGTAAATGATTGGCAAATCCAATTACAGGAACTAGAGAACGCCGAGCAAGCAGTGAAGCTAGCACTGCAAAATGATCCTGAAAACGCCGCATTATTAAAGATGTTAGCGCAAGTGTATCAGCAACAATTGGATTTAATTAACAAGGTTCATGAGCCTCGTTGGCAGCAAATTTAGGAGAACAGAATGAAAAATATAGTAGCGAGTATCGCTTTATTGCCTTTGGCAGCGTTGGCGGGGGACAAGATTGACCAACAAGTTGAGGTGCCAAAAGACGGCAAGATACTGATTGAAAATCAACGTGGTGATGTAACGATAAAATCGTGGGATAAAAATGCGTTTAAGGTAACAGGTACGTTAGATGATAAAGCACAAGGCTATACTTTAGAAACGCAAGGATCTGTCACTGAATTTACCGTAAAAATGCCAAAGCGTACCCGAGGATGGAATTATGGCGGCGGCGATGGTTCGACCTTAACTATTTATATGCCTAAGACCAGTGAACTGAGTTTTGAAGGTGTAAATGTTAATGTATCGGCGACAGATTTATCAGCGGGTGCGCAATTAAAGACGGTGAATGGCAATGTTAAAGCAACAAAGTTAACAGGAAAAATCGCATTGGAGACTGTTAACGGCGATGTAGATGCCACTGATTTAGCAGGGAATATCCGCTTTGAAACCGTTAATGGTGAGATCAATGATAACAACTCTTCTGGAAAATTACGCTTTAATGCTGTGAATGGCGATATTGAAAGTAATACCAGCGCAACGGATATCAGGCTAGAGAACGTTAATGGCGAAGTTGAATTTACAATAAAAGAGCTGGAAGATTTGCGTTTGAACACGGTGAACGGCGAGATTGATATCCGCGTGGCAAAAATGGGGGGCAACGCGAGCATTAATATGGACACCGTTAGTGGTGATGTACAATTGTTTTTACCTCAAGATGTCTCGGCCCGTTTTGATATTGATGCCCACTCTGGCGGGAATATTTTTAATGACTTGAGTGAACATAAAGCAGAAAAAGCGAAATATGGTCCTTCTAGAGAACTTGAGTTTATTTTAAATGGTGGCCAAGCTGATGTTGAAATCGACACGGTCAGCGGTCGTATAGAGTTAAAGAAAAACTAAGATGCAATGCGTCGTTACCTCAAGCGTAATGACGCACATTTTAAAGATACACTATATATTGCTTTGCAGTTACCCGCCAAAAAGATAAAATGTCAGTCTTATTCGCAAAAACTGTAGTGCTATGGCTAAACCTGATCTCCAAGTCGACTCCTTAAAAGTTCCTCCTCACTCTATTGAAGCAGAGCAATCTGTTTTGGGTGGCTTAATGCTCGATAACCAAGCGTTTGACAGAGTTGCAGAACATGTCGTAGCACAAGACTTTTATACCCGTACCCACAAGCTTATTTTCGAAGCGATGGAAAAGTTGGTTGAATTAAGTGAGCCAATCGACTTAATCACTATCTCTGAGAATTTAGAGAAAAATAATCAACTGGCGATGGTGGGTGGCTTTGCCTATTTAGCAGAGATTGCGAAAAATACGCCCAGTGCCGCCAATATTGATGCGTATGCGAACATCGTAAGGGAGCGAGCGGTTGTTCGAGAGATGATTGGTGTTGCCAATGAAATTGCCGAAGCGGGTTTTAATCCAGAAGGTCGAGATAGCCATGAGTTATTAGACTTGGCAGAAAGCAAGGTATTTAAAATTGCCGAGCAGAGAACCAAAAGCAGTGAAGGGCCGCAAAGCTTACATAACATTCTAGAAAAAACGGTTGATAAAATAGAAGAGTTATATCAATCACCGCAAGATGGTATTACAGGGGTAAGCTCTGGCTATACAGATTTAGATAAAATGACCACAGGTTTACAGCCATCAGATTTGATCATTGTGGCAGCTCGTCCATCTATGGGTAAGACGACCTTTGCGATGAACCTTGCTGAGCATGCAGCGATGACGCAAGACAAGCCGGTACTTATTTATTCACTGGAGATGCCGTCGGAACAGATCATGATGAGGATGCTGGCATCGCTTGGGCGCATTAACCAAACAAAAGTGCGTACAGGTCAGCTTGATGATGATGACTGGGCACGATTGTCTTCAACCATGGGACTACTCATGGAGAAAGGGAAAATGTACGTAGATGACGCATCAGGTCTAACTCCAACAGATGTGCGTTCACGTGCTCGGCGTATTGCCCGCGACCACGGGGGGATCAGCATGATCATGGTTGATTACTTACAGCTAATGCGTGTGCCATCCTTATCTGATAATCGTACTTTAGAGATAGCAGAAATATCTCGTTCCTTAAAAGCACTAGCGAAAGAGCTACAATGTCCTGTGGTAGCGTTATCTCAGCTTAACCGTACTCTAGAGCAACGTGCAGATAAACGACCAATTAACTCTGACCTACGTGAATCAGGCTCTATTGAGCAGGATGCCGATTTGATCATGTTTATTTATCGAGACGAAGTGTATAACGAAGACAGTATGGATAAAGGCGTGGCAGAGATTATTATCGGAAAGCAGCGTAACGGACCGATTGGTAAGGTTAGGTTAACGTTCCAAGGTCAATACTCTCGATTTGATAATTATACTGGGCCAGCTGTAGACGACGAGTACTAAAGTTTGAAGTACTAAAGTTTAAAGTACTAAGCTGGCAGTATCGGGTAGTAGTGGAGCATTATGAGACTTGCGATTGCTAAAATTGATTTAGTGGCTTTGTCATACAATTTGTCAAAGACTAAACAGCTGGCGCCTCACAGCAAAGTGATGGCGGTACTCAAAGCGAATGCGTATGGCCATGGCTTAGTGACAATTGCTCAGCACCTGACGAGTGTTGATGCCTTTGCTGTCGCACGAATTGATGAAGCACTGGCTTTGCGCGCTGGAGGGGTTACAAAGCCCATAGTTCTGCTTGAAGGCTTTTTCAATAAAAGTGACTTACCGATTTTACTGGCCAATAATTTCCAAACTATCATTCATGATGAAAACCAATTGGCTATGCTGGAATCTGCAGAGCTTGATGCCCCAATCGCAACGTGGTTAAAAATTGATACAGGCATGCACCGTTTAGGGATTGAACCTGCACAGTTAGAGGGGTTTTATCATCGTTTGAAAGCGAGTAAAAATACACACAGTGCCGTGAATTTGATGACCCACTTCCCATGTGCAGATGATCTAAACAACGCCCGTACGCAAAATCAAATTACGGCATTTAAACAGCTCACTAATGATCATAATGAACAGCTTTGTTTGGCTAATTCCGCGGGGGTTTTAGGTTGGACTGAGAGTCACTGTGATTGGATCCGGCCTGGGCTAATGATTTATGGAGTATCACCCATGCTAAACTGCAAAGGTGTTGATCATGGTTTGAAACCGGTTATGCGGTTAACGACTAAAGTTATCGCGATACGTGATATACCTGCAGGAGAACAAGTAGGTTATGGCGGTCGTTGGCAAAGTAACAAAGCAGGCAAACTCGCCATAGTTGCCATGGGTTATGGAGATGGTTATCCGCGACATGCCAAACAAGGGACTCCGGTGGTTATTAAAGGGCATCGTTATGGCATTGTCGGCAGTGTCTCTATGGATATGATCACGGTTGATATTGGTATGAATAGTGAGCAGGTTGCAGTGGGTGATGAAGTCGAAATGTGGGGGCCAAATTTAGCGGTAGAGGAAGTAGCAGAGTGTGCTGATACCATTGCGTATGAATTGCTTTGTAATGTGACACCACGCGTGGGTTATCAATATATTTCGTAACGAAAAACACTTATTTAGTTTTTGGCGCCTTGTAGCGTTGCTATAACAGTTCGGCTTGAAGCATGATCTCTATGCTCACCTAAATAAATGCCTTGCCAAGTTCCTAACTGCAATTGGCCTCGTTTAATAGGGATAGTGAGTTCGCAGCCTAAGGTGCTCGATTTAATGTGCGCAGGCATATCGTCATCTCCTTCATAGTCATGCTTATAATACGCCTGACGCTCAGGTACAAAATGATTAAAATGGCTTTCTAAATCCATACGTACAGTCGGATCTGCGTTTTCATTAATCGTTAAGCTGGCGGAGGTGTGTTGGAGAAATAAATGTAACAAGCCTACGTGATAGTCTTGTATTTGCGGTAAATGCTGTACGATTTCTCCATCAATAAGATGAAAACCTCGGCGCTTTGCCGAGAGTTTTATCAATATTTGCTGCCAACTCATAAAGTGTCGAAGCTAACCTCAATATGCGCATTGCCATCTTCAGATGTGAACGGCATCATTAATTTTGCGCCATCACATTTGTGGGTAATGGTGTGCCCAGTACCCGAGACGACAATGGGTGTTGCCATTTCAAAGTCATAGCCTTTTTCACCTAGCAAGTTCTTTGCGCCACCAGTGACCATGTTGGTTATTTCTCCAACCATGTCTGTCACTTCTTCGTTTATGCCGTCAGGACGTTCGCCAAGCATGCGCTCCATGATGGTCAGTGCAAGGCTCTCATCAAAAGAAATTGAAAATGATCCTTTCGTCTGTGGACCAACCATACCGATCAAGCCTGATACATCTCCACGAGCCACTTCGTCTTTTTTGACTTTTGGCTTCCCTGGAGTCAGCTCAGTTTGTGCCATTGTCGATAGTACGTTAATTAAAGATGCCAAAAAAGGATTGATGAACTCTACCTTCATTAGTGGTTCCCTTGTTCTTTTTTATTTAATAATGCACGTTGCCAGTATATCAGTGTAGTGCTTTTTACAGGCTATTGCCTCTACTGTTTACATTTTTCGCATTGACCATGTGCTTCTATGGTTTGTGCGCTGACAATAAACCCTTTTTCTGCCGCTAAGTTATTTAATTCATGAGAAATAATACTAGAGTGTAACTCATCAACATGGCCACATGTATCACAGATCAATAGCTGAACTGGGTGAATGTGATCAAAATGATGGCAAAGCATAAAAGCATTGGCACTTTCGATTTTGTGAATGAAACCTAGCTCAGACAAAAAATCGAGTGCACGATAAATCGTGGCTGGCTTTGCACCGCTCTCTGTGAGTTTTAGCTCTTCTAATAAGTCATAAGCGCCAACACCACCTTGTTTACTTGCCAATAGGCGGAACACTTTTTCACGAATTGGTGTAAAGCGGGCCCCTTTGTTATCACAAACTTGCTTAGCTTTACTTACCAACAATTCAATATTCATAATTTAAATCCTTACACTGCTTAGCAATACTAACATATTCTTTTTAATAGTCTTGTGTTGATAAAAATTATTATTAAGTCAACAAAGTAGAATCGTATCGCTATATAGCACCGTTGCTATGGATAGGATCACATTGTAAGTGAATCAGTGCAAATGTGCGAGTTTTAGTAGAGAGATTCAAAGATGAGAGTCTGTGCTGTAATGACCCTCAGCATTCGTCGGGGGCAATTAATCTTAAAGCTGGCTACGATTAGTTTGTTACTTGTTGTATTTTTAATGCTTTTGCAGCAACTATTTACATTTGTGTTGATAGTGTTGTGCTAATTTAATGAATATGAACATATTTATATTGCTCGGAGTATAGTTTTATACGGTAATAGTCATTGTGTTCTTTGCTCGGTATTTGTGCATTTAAGTGCTAGGTACGGCTAGACGAGAGATTGGGTTTGAAAAGATATTAGGAGGTAGATATGTTTCAAGAAGCACAAATAAAGCTGAAATGTTGGTTTCATAATTTAGCTCAAAGACCTAATTATCGTCGTTATGCAAATATTGATATGGATATTGATGAAGCGTTAAAAAATAATACATATTCGCCGCACCTGTTGATCATTGATGATATAAAATCAGAAAGAGTAACGGATCAAGCTGTGGAAGACGTCTCAAAGTACACATTGAATGCACGCTCTGTCTATGTAAAGCATGTATTTATAAATGAGTTAAAAGATCAAATAAAGCCAACAATTTCGGCGTCAGATATTGATTTTTTTAGGGCGCTAGATCAAATATCTATGTACTGTTATGTTTTGGTTTATGTCAAAAACTATCAAACTAAACAATATGATAGCGCATTTTTTTTAGATGATTATGAGGCTATCCAAGGTGTAGGAAAAGCCGAGGCACAAAGTCGCATTACAGATTTAACATCTATTTCAAAGATCATAAGAACAGTATTATTGTGAGTGTAGGCCGCGTGCCCTTCTTGCTTTAGCGGGTTAGTCATGTGGTCCTTTATGTATATGCTTACTTAACCTTTATATGCATTGCTGCTGTTTTTCTACACTCCCGTTCTATGTATAAAGCTATGGATCTATAGCAATATTTGGTCATCCTTATTGGATGAACTCAGATAGATATATGATCTAGAAAACAGCTGAGTCATCTTATTAATCCAAGCAATTATTTGCTTCCAACCGGCCGTCCTTAAAATGAAAATTACCTTAAGCTTTGTACATTTAGTTTGTATAGTGCAAGGGTTCTCTAATTCGTTACAAGAAGGAGCTCGCTTCGAAGAATAAAGTGAAGTTTTGATAGTCATCATCTTTTTTCATAAGAAAAGAAATTGATACCTACTTATAGGAATATCAATAATAGTAAGTGATTTAGTAATGATGAATTGATAACTGTAAAAGGATGCTTTTAATATGAAAACTAACGAATGAAATGGTGGCCCCTCCCAGACTCGAACTGGGGACCTAACGATTATGAGTCGTGTGCTCTAACCAACTGAGCTAAGGGGCCATCAGCAATATGATAAGAAATGTCATATTGAATTTTTGCTTGAAAGTATTAGCAAGCGGGATGCAGTATAAAAACTTTTAAAAGCCTTGTCACTAGGAAATGTAATAAATTTAACTATCTGTAAATCAAACGGTTAATTTTTCTTCTATTTTAGTGAAATACCTAGATTAAAAACAAGAAAGTCGACTACAAGCCGACTTTCTGAGTTGCGATGTAATTAGGCAATGCCTAATTTCTTCTCTAAATAGTGGATGTTTGTGCCGCCATTATGGAAGTTTTCATCTGCAAGAATTTTCTTATGCAGTGGTGTATTGGTTTTGATCCCGTCGATAACGAGTTCATTTAACGCATTACGTGCACGTGCAATAGCCACATCACGGTTTTCACCATACGTGATTAATTTACCAATCATTGAGTCATAATGAGGAGGAACTGTGTAATCAGCGTAAATATGGCTGTCCCAGCGAATACCTAAACCGCCAGCAGGATGGAATCGGGTGATTTTACCTGGTGATGGAATAAACGAGTCTGGATCTTCAGCGTTAATACGACACTCAACTGCATGGCCTCTGATCACAACGTCATCTTGTGTGAATGACAAAGGTTGGCCTGCTGCGATTTTAAGCTGTTCTTTAATTAAGTCGACACCAGTTACCATTTCAGTAACAGGGTGCTCTACTTGAATACGCGTATTCATTTCAATGAAATAGAACTCGCCATTCTCATACAAGAACTCAAATGTACCTGCACCGCGATAACCAATTTCAATACATGCACGGGTACAGCGTTCACCGATGAATTTACGCATCTCTTCAGTAATACCTGGCGCAGGTGCTTCTTCAACCACTTTTTGGTGACGACGCTGCATTGAGCAATCACGTTCACCTAAGTGAACTGCATTACCTTGGCCATCAGCTAATACCTGAACTTCAATATGACGTGGGTTTTCTAGGAATTTCTCCATGTAGACCATGCCATTACCAAAGAACTGCTTGGCTTCTTGTTGTGTCAATGCGATAGAGTCAATAAGCTCTGATTCACTGCGTACAACACGCATACCACGGCCACCACCGCCGCCTGCGGCTTTGATGATAACTGGGTAACCAATACGCTTGGCGATTTGTACGTTGCGATCTTGGTCTTCAGTTAATGGGCCGTCAGAGCCTGGTACACACGGTACTCCAGCTTTACGCATCGCTTCAATAGCGGCAACTTTGTCACCCATGATACGAATTGTGTCGCCTTTAGGGCCGATGAAAATGAAGCCACTTTGCTCAACCTGATCAGCAAAGTCGGCATTTTCTGATAAAAAGCCGTATCCTGGGTGAATAGCAACGGCGTCGGTGACTTCTGCAGCTGCGATGATACGCGGAATATCTAGGTAGCTTTCAGTTGCTGCTGGTTTACCGATACAAATGGTTTCATCTGCAAGCAAGACGTGCTTAAGATCACGGTCTGCTGTTGAATGCACAGCGACAGTTTTGATCCCAAGTTCCTTGCAGGCACGCAATACGCGAAGTGCAATTTCACCTCGGTTTGCAATGACTACTTTATCTAACATAGCGTTTGCCTTCTAAAAGTGCGTGATTATTCGATGATGAATAGCGGTTGGTCGAATTCAATTGGTTCGCCATTTGCTACTAGGATCGCTTTAACCACACCCGCTTTGTCAGCTTCGATTTGGTTCATCATTTTCATTGCTTCAACGATACATAACGTGTCGCCAACATTTACTTTAGAGCCAACTTCTACATAGGCAGGCGCTTCTGGAGAAGCGGCAGTGTAAAAAGTACCAACCATTGGAGAAAGGACTTGGTGACCAGCCGGCGCAGCAGGAGCCGCAGGCGCTTCAGCTGTTGGAGCCGGAGCCGCTGCCGTAGCAGGTGCTGGTGCCATAGGCGCTGCAAACTGCTGAGGTGCAGCGACTACAGGTGCATTACTATAACGATTAATGCGTACTGATTCTTCACCTTCGGTGATTTCTAGTTCTGCAATGCCTGATTCTTCTACTAATTCGATAAGTTTTTTGATCTTGCGAATATCCATACAATGACCCGCCTGTTAGTTAATTTGAGTTATTTTCGCTGTGCAATGTGCTAATCGCAGCCATTAAAGCTGCCTGATAGCCCATTGCGCCTAATCCACATATAACGCCTTGCGCCACGTCTGAAAAGTAAGAGTGATGGCGAAAGGCTTCTCGTGCATATACATTGGTAATATGCACTTCATAAAAAGGTATAGAGACACTTAATAATGCATCGCGCAGTGCGATACTCGTATGTGTAAACGCTGCGGGATTAATGATAATGGCATCTATTTTTTGCCACGCACCATGTATTGCATTTATAAGCTCTGCTTCGCTGTTGCTTTGCAGGTGTGTGAGCGTCACATTGTGCTGTTTTGCGTAGTCAGTTAAGGGCTGCATAATGTCGTTTAGCGTCTGTGTGCCATATTTCTGCGGCTCGCGGCGCCCTAGCATATTCAAGTTAGGGCCATTTAAGACTAAAATCTGTAACTGTGTAGACATAATGCGTGAAATTCCCTTAAATATAAAACTAACGAGTAATTTAGCTTGCTCTATAAGTTAACTTAAGCTGTTCAACAAGAAATAGCAACTTTTTCTCACGTTCGCAGACTATTATAGAGAGTTCGAGGTAAATAGCAGCAAAATACTGGTCTAATGAGCAGATGTGAGAAATAAATGAAAATAACGCAAAAGAAGAGAAAGTGAGCCTTTCTCTTCTTTATTCGACTTTATTGAAGAGCGGTACGGACTTTTTGAAGGTGAGCGGCAAATTCATCGGCATCTAAGTAGCCGGTGACTCTAAGCTCAGGCATTTCATTGCCTTGTTTATCAAAGAACAAAATGCTGGGCAGACCAAACACCGTGTATTCTTCCATGATCTCAATGCTGGTCTCATTTGTTTCGGTTAGATCAAGTTTCAATAGTGAGAAATGTTTAAACTCAGCTTGGACGTTCTCTGCTGGGAAGCTATATTTTTCAAACTCTTTACAGGCAACGCACCAGTCAGCATACAAATCAACCATGGCAATTTGACCGTTGTTATTGGCCTCACTGGTGGCTGCTTTCAACGCTGCAAGGTCTGCTAGTAGGTTAAACTCTTTTTTACTGACTGCGTCAGCGGACTGTACCGTGGTATTTTGACTAGGCAACAATACTTGTTTTGTTGTTAACGCACTAACGAGCAATAACACACTAGCGCAAGCCCATAATAGGGTTTTCAGTTTTCCAGCCGTTTGCGTGCTTTGCCAATAGTGCAAATACAGCGCTGTTGCAGCCATTAAGCCTGCAGCCATCAGTAAAATGGTGTTAAAGTCTAAAATACGCTCAAGCAGAATGAGCGGAACCACGAGCATGATGAATCCAAACAGTGTTTTAACTTGCTCCATCCAACCACCAGCTTTGGGTAGTAGCTTACCACCTGATGTGCCGAGCAGTAATAAAGGTAATCCCATGCCCAAACTCAATACATACAGTGTAACGCCACCGACAACATAGTCACCGCTTTGCGCAACATAGAGCAATGCCGCTGATAAGGGAGCGGTAGTACAAGGGGAAGCAATTAAGCCTGACAATACACCCATAGAGAAGACGCCAAAGTAGCTGCCACCTTGTTGCTTATTGCTGACAGAGGTCAGTTTATTCATCATGCTGCTAGGCAGCTTTATTTCGTACCAGCCAAACATCGACATGGCGAGAAGTACAAACAGTAAACTAAAGCTAATTAGTACAGCAGGGTGTTGAATATACCCTTGCACTTGGCCGCCCAGAGCCGCAACAACTAAACCCAGCGCAGCATAGGTAACTGCCATCCCTTGAATATAAACAAACGATAAGCGAAATGCTTTTTTAGTCGATAAGCCTTGTTGACCAGCAATGAGGCTTGAAAGGATTGGGAACATGGGAAACACACACGGGGTAAAGGCTAAGCCAACCCCAACAGCAAAGAAGATAGCTAAATTCGTTAAAAAGCTTTGCTGAGCAAGTTGCTCTGCAAAAGAAAGGTCTTCTGAATTTTCACTTGTCTCGTTTGACACTACAGCATCTGTTGTGTTGCTCGTATCGATGCTACTGCTTGCATTTGATGAGCTTAACAGTGGCGTTAATGGGATTGTGATCACTTCGGGCGGGTAGCAAAGCCCAGCCTCCGCGCAGCCTTGATAGCGTACTTTAACAACGGCACCTTCTTTTATATCGCTTAACTTTGACACTACGGAAAAGGAATCAAAGTACACGGGGGTTTTGCCAAAGAACTCGTCTTCAATAATAACGCCTTCGGCAAAGGTTGGGATTTTGATGCTCGCCTCTTTGGCGATGATCTCAAGCTTCTTCTGATAAATGTAATATCCAGGTTCTATATCCCAGCCAATAAATAGAATGTTACCTTGCTGATCAAAGTCAAACTTGAATGCTTCATCAACAGGTAAAAATGTGTCTTGTTTAGGTGCTAACAGGCTGTCGAGTACAGTGTTTGTTGCATGCACTGGCAATAGCCATATTAAAGAAAAAAGAAAAACCAACAATCTCATTAATTGAGTACCTCATCTATATCAGAAACAATCTTTTACTATACGCTCAATTCAACGATTAAGTGCTGATATGATCTGACTGTGTTTAAACAACAGCGTTGTTGTCCTGTGTATTACTTAATTTGCCGTAATTAGGCAGACCCTGATGTATAACGGTTTGTTCCCATCAGCGGCAAGTTTTTGTTACATATATATTCAGCCAACATAGTGATGTGCGAATGATAGGCGCATTTTCTTAAAACACCGGTGTAATTGTGGCATCATACAGACATCATATGTGTGAAATTTAAATCAAGATCATAGTAGCGGATTGACTCAAAATTCCCAAGCGTATTGCGCTGGCTTGAAATGAGACCTGATCACCCATATTTATCTTTCATAAGCGTTAGGAGAAAGTATGTTTCGTATTTTATTTGTGCTGTTTATTGTCATTCCAATTATAGAAATAGCTTTATTAATTCAAGTCAGTGATATTATCGGTGGCTTTGCAACCATTGCATTGGTCGTGCTGACTGCGGTCATTGGTGCGAAGTTGGTAAAACAACAAGGCCTCAGTGCATTTACCAATGTACAAGGGCAAATGGCGCAAGGGCAAATGCCAGCCAGTGAATTGTTTAGTGGTTTGTGCGTGATCATTGCCGGTGTTTTATTGATGACGCCCGGGATCATGACAGATGTAATCGGTTTTATGTTATTAACTCCTGCTATTCGAGTGCATTTAGCAAATGCGTTGGTTAAGCAAATTGGCGCACAAATGCATGCCAAAATGTCGGCTCAGCAAGGAGGCTTTTCACACCACGCGCAACAAAATCCATTTGAGCGACCACCATCACAGTTTGATAAAACCGAAGGTGTGCAAGAGCAATCAAGCACCATTGAAGGTGAGTATCAGCGAAAAGATTAAAAAAATTACAATTTTTACTTGGGTTTTAAAAATGCCATCCCCATTAATGATGGCAACTGAAAATTAACTTTTTTTCTGTATATGCAGAAACTGTTAGGAGAACAAATTTTATGAATATTCGTCCTTTACATGACCGTGTAATCATCAAGCGTCTTGAAGAAGAAACAAAATCTGCTGGTGGTATTGTATTAACTGGCTCTGCTGCAGAAAAATCAACACGCGGTGAAGTGGTTGCTGTAGGTAACGGCCGTGTTTTAGACAATGGCGAAGTAAGAGCACTGGAAGTAAAAACAGGCGACACAGTACTGTTTGGTTCTTACGTTGAAAAAACTGAAAAGATCGAAGGTCAAGAGTACCTGATCATGCGTGAAGACAACATTTTAGGCATTGTAGGCTAATCCTACTTTTCAACTTTCAAAGCATTCAAATTTAGAGGAATTTAATCATGGCAGCAAAAGAAGTATTCTTTGCAAACGACGCACGCACAAAGATGCTTGCGGGTGTAAACACGCTAGCGAACGCAGTACGAGTTACTTTAGGTCCTAAAGGCCGTAACGTTATTTTAGACAAGTCATTTGGTGCACCAGTGATCACCAAAGATGGTGTATCTGTTGCAAAAGAGATCGAACTTGAAGACAAGTTTGAGAACATGGGTGCACAAATGGTAAAAGAAGTTGCATCTAAAGCAAATGATGCAGCGGGTGACGGTACAACAACAGCAACAGTATTAGCACAGTCTATCGTAAACGAAGGCTTAAAAGCCGTTGCTGCGGGTATGAACCCAATGGACCTTAAGCGCGGTATCGACAAAGCAGTCATTGCTGCTGTTGCTGAGCTTAAAACATTGTCAGTACCATGTGCTGATACTAAAGCAATTGCTCAGGTAGGGACTATCTCTGCAAACTCAGATAAAGAAATTGGTGAAATCATTGCCAATGCAATGGAGCGTGTAGGCCGTGAGTCTGGCGTTATCACAGTAGAAGAAGGTCAATCTCTAGAGAATGAACTAGATGTTGTTGAAGGTATGCAGTTTGACCGTGGTTACCTTTCTCCTTATTTCATCAATAACGCAGAAAAAGGCGCTGTTGAACTAGATAGCCCACTTATTCTGTTAGTTGATAAAAAAATCTCTAATATCCGTGAATTACTGCCTACATTAGAAGCGGTTGCTAAAACAAGTAAGCCATTACTTATTATTGCTGAAGACCTTGAAGGTGAAGCACTGGCAACGCTCGTTGTAAATAACATGCGTGGTATTGTTAAAGTTGCTGCGGTTAAAGCCCCAGGCTTTGGTGACCGTCGTAAAGCAATGCTACAAGACATCGCAACTCTAACGGGTGGTACAGTTATCTCTGAAGAGATTGGTCTAGAGCTTGAGAAATCAACAATTGAAGACTTAGGTACTGCTAAGCGCGTTGTGATCACCAAAGATGACACAACAATCATTGATGGTGCAGGTGAGCAAGACGGTATCGACGGTCGTGTTTCACAAATTAAAGCACAAATTGAAGAAGCAACGTCAGACTATGACAAAGAAAAGCTTCAAGAGCGCATGGCGAAACTTGCTGGTGGTGTTGCAGTCATTAAAGTTGGTGCAGCGACTGAAGTTGAAATGAAAGAGAAAAAAGACCGCGTAGAAGATGCATTACATGCAACACGCGCAGCGGTTGAAGAAGGTGTGGTACCAGGTGGTGGTGTTGCGCTAGTACGTGTAGCGAACAAGCTTACAGAACTACTAGGTGACAACGAAGATCAAAACCACGGTATTAAAGTAGCGCTTCGTGCGATGGAAGCACCACTTCGTCAAATCGTATCAAATGCGGGTGATGAAGCCTCTGTTGTTGTAAACAACGTTAAAGGTGGTGAAGGTAACTATGGTTACAACGCAGCAAACGGTGAATACAGCGATATGATTGCAATGGGTATTCTTGACCCAACTAAAGTAACACGCTCTGCACTACAATTTGCAGCATCGATTGCAGGTCTTATGATCACCACTGAAGCAATGGTTGCAGAAATCCCACAAGAAGCAGCACCAGCAGCACCAGATATGGGCGGCATGGGCGGTATGGGTGGAATGGGCGGCATGATGTAGTAAAAATCGGTCCAAGTCGCTTTTTAGAAAAACCCTAACAGTTTGATGTTAGGGTTTTTTTGTATCTGAAATTTCATAAAGCTTCATTATTTTAGGGGTATAAAGTGGGGTATTGATTGCTAGGTGTGGTTCGCTACGATCACAGCCTTTTATTTTCAATGGTTATGTGTAAATCCCCATTTACAGGGTGAATTACACATTAGCATACTGACCTTGTGATCAAGTTTGCGACAATAAAAAGGCAGCTCAGTGGCGGCCTTCTCATTTGAATAAAAAAGTGCTCAATTGAAAATTGGGTTTGTAAAAACTAAAATTAATATTTTCTACGGTTTATAGAAAAAGTAACTTTAGCTTCTCCAGTGTTAAGGTTAAAAGAATCCAATTTACCTGAACAAATAGCTTTATCTCTATATGATCCACCTTCATTCTCAGCAATTACTTTTTGAGGTAACATTTTTCCACTTCGATAATCTTTCATAATAACCAAACGAAAATGACAACGCGGAGCTACCGAACTATCACTAAATTTATATTCCAAATCTACTAGGCGAACTACATCAGGGTAATTACTATATACAGAAAATCGGTCAGCTGAATTAGCAGCGAGAGTTGCTTGAGGATCTGGTGAATATGTGGATGTTTGAACGTCTTTACTCGTTAATACGACGTCATAATTATTAGAGTCATTCTCAACATTAACTTTTATATTTGCTACTGCTGAAGAGCTTATAACTAAAGCTGAGGTGAACAATATCTTTTTTAACATAAATTAATCCTTTATATTTTGTTGTGATAATAACTTCCTGATTTATAAGAAGTCATAAAAGAGAGTACACCATTATCACTTTTTTTAACAGCTAAATTAGGTACAAATTTATTGTCTTTATCTAACTCCACGACTTGTCCTATCCGACCAGAATTTAATCCTAATTGCTTGCCTAGCTGTTCCATTTCCTGCTGCATTTTAGGAAGAATTTCTGTTTTTAACTGCTCAACTGCTTGGGCATATCGCTCTCTTTCTTCTGGAGTTTCAGCATTTTTAGCTCGTTGATCAAACTCAGCTATATCTTCTTTTGCTCCCTTAACATCACCAACCCTACCGTTATAACCAAAAAAAACATCCATAAGATTTTTAGATAACTGCATAAAACTTTTTCCTTGTAGAATTCAATTAGAGAGAAAAGTTTAGAATAAATAATGAATATTGAACAGTGTATATGCTCACTTCTTTAACATGAAATATGTTTAATTAGACTTATATACAATGAAAATATAACAGGAGATCAATAGTTGCAAGGATTAGCTTTGGGTACGTGCTAGACAGTCAAAGTTGGTCTTACCTAATTTTGACTGTCCCTACTTTGAATACTATTTATTTGCTTTTCTTTCCTGTAATACCCCGTATGAGAAAGAGGGCAAGTTTTACTGGCGTTTAAGTTTGGTTCTTTAAATTTTTAACATAGATAACAATATGAAAAATAAATAAATTCCCCTTTATTTCGCTCTAGGGGTATAAAGTGGGGTGTCACTACTTTCTCCCATGTTAATAGTGCAATTAAAACAAGTTCTTAAGCTCTATATGGGCGGCATGATGTAGTAAAAATCGGCCCAAATCGCTTTTTAGAAAAACCCTAACAGTTTGATGTTAGGGTTTTTTTATGTCTTAAATTTGCTAAAGCTTCATCATTTTAGGGGTATAAAGTGGGGGGAACGATTTAACGCCCATGTTACATTGAGGAACGGTTGCAGTAATTAGCTCTACATACTTTCCGCCAAGAGCAATTTAAAAAAGAACGAAACAAATTTATTTCGGATAGTAAAACCTTCTGCTATTGCGCCAAGGAACTTTATCCATGAACTGTTGCAGTTCATTTATTTTTTATTCAAAGAATGCTTTTACACAGTTGTAAATATTTGGTGCGTAAATTGCTAATAACTTGAGTGTGGCATGGCTTTGACACTAATTATTAGCAGCATTAAATATTCAAGTGGCAAAAGATTGCCTAAAACGGCAAATAGATTGAAAGATCTGCTAAGTCTACGGCAATGTAAGAGGGAATTTTTATGTATGTAAATAGTTATACAGCAACCAATTATGTAAATAGATCAAATAACATAACAGTGGGTTCGACTGAAAGAACGTCAAATTCGCCAGTACACAATAGTGGCACTTCACCAGAAATAGATAACCGAGAAAGTTACGTAAAATATATAAATTCAGCTAGCGAGGAACAGCTGGCAGGATCTATTGATGCAATTAAAAAATATGGACCTCCAATAGCGATGTTTAGAATGAGCGATATTGTAAATGCAGCCAACCAAGACGAAGTGCATGGTCGTATTGGTAGGGCGATTGATCACTTTGATGTAGAAGCACAGCAATATCACACACAGGAACTCGCAATTATTAATGAAGGTGAGCAAGCAGGAAAGTCTTCAAAGGAAATTTTACAAGAGATTGTTGCGTTGCGCGATCAACAATCAGAGTTATTCAAGATGGGTACTAATTGGGGAAGCAAAGGGCTTGCTCACCCTGACAATTACGAGAAGTTGGTTGCAGCAACTCCAAATTACGTTAATCTTTATGCGTAGCTGGAATAATAAAAGTGCAGTTTAATTGCTAAATAGACTACACATAGAATTTTAACTTATTGATAAGTAATAGCTACTGAGCCAGTTTGTCCATACATAGTTGGGCTTACATTTCCACTTCCTGGCATATAGAATAAGTATTGCCAAGATGTTGAGGCCGATACATTAGCTCCTTCTAGGTTTGCTCCTGCACCAAAGTTGCCACTAACATCAATACATCTGCCTTGTGCCGTTTCACACAAATAGGTAATAAGACCTGAGTTATAATTAAATATATTCCATTGCCATGTGATGTTTGTAACTTTTGATGTTGAAGGGGTATTCGCAGATGGAGACATAATAGGGCCGCGGTAAACTTGACCCGCATTTCTAATTGTTGGGTTGGTTATTACATCTGTCCAAGCGCCTGATGCTACAAATGCTTCTATACCACCTTCTGATTTTAGAGGTAATGGCTTATTCAACTCAAGAAGTGTTACATCATTGATGTTGAAAGTCTCCTCGTTTGCGAAAACTGAAGTAGAAGCTAAAGTAAGAGCAAGTAAAATTATATTTTTTTTCATTCTATCAATCCTTAATATTTAAATTGTTAACTCACTACAATGCTTGTGGGCCTTGAAAATATGCCAGCAGTAAAAATAATATGCAACAAGTTTATATATTTGTTTTTTAATTGATTTATTTGTGATTTATTTGTGATTTTTTTGAATTTATTTTATTGTGCTCGACCGAAGGTAGTGAAAACTATCTTAAAGCACGGTTCTACCATTAAGTTTGGCTATTTAGATTTTTAATATTGAAAACTGGATGAAAAATCAATAAATTTATCCTTTATTTCACCCTAGGGGTATATAGTGGGGTATCACCACTTTTTCCCATGTAAATAGTTTAATAGATACAAAGGTTTAAGCTCTAGGTGGGCGGCATGATGTAGTAAAAACCGGCCCAAATCGCTTTTTAGAAAAACCCTAACAGTTTAATGTTAGGGTTTTTTTGTGTCTGAAATTTGCTAAAGCTTCATCATTTTAGGGGTATCAAGTGGGGTGTCGATTTAACGCCCATGTGTTGTAAAAAATGTGTTTTTGCTGTTTCACACAAATAGGCTCATAACCGGTAACATGCTTAGATGGGCTAACAAGCCGATGTATAACAGCCATAGAATCCAACACAATAGGCTAAAGTAAAATAGAAATACTGCCGATACTAGGGCAGTACAAAAAGGAGCTTTTATGACTATTAATTTTAATATCCACTCGGCGTCAACAACGAATACGCCAACATCAACACAACCGCTTGCTGCGCCCGTAAAAACGGAGTCAGAGCCTAATCAGGCTAAAGTTACCAAAGAGAAACAAGTATCTGACGAGCCTGTTTCTATTGCTGCATTTTCAGGTGATGCGCCGAGCAGTTCACCATACAATGCCCTACTTAATCCTGAAGGCTTTGATTTTGAGAACATGTCTATCAATGAATTTAAAGGTATTGTTGACGCAATTCGAACGTTGGAGTCTGATATAGCACGGTCGAGTGGGTATACAGGAAGCTTACGTGACACTTTTTGGTCTGATGTAATGGGGGTGAAAGGTTCTTTAAATGGCGTTAATTTTGAGGAAAAAGGTTTCAAGCCCGACGAAAAAATAAATATTATCGACTTCTTTGTAGATCATGTAGAAGGCGCGGCACAGATGGAAAAAGAGAACTACCGCTCATTTCATGGTATGTTGGGAAATGCTCAAAAGAAGCAGCAAACAGTGGCTAAAATCACTTCAGAATCTTTTCTCCAAGAGTATCAAGAGAAAGTGATCAATTTCCTAAAAAGCCAAGAAACTAAACTTGTTGATACGCAGGCTTAATTAGCCTGCGTGATATAAATTAATTCTCGCGGTATTCGTAACGCACACCGCCACGTGTACTTGTACCGCCGCCATTGTTTACCAGAGTTAATTGATAGCTGCCACGAGGAAGGTATCTCCCAATATGGGTACCTCGGTCAATTTCTCTGTCATCACGGTATAAAATTAACTCCATATCATGGCCATCATAGTTTCTTTCTATTGTAAAAAAGTAAGAATTACAGGTACCGCCAAAGCTTGAAAAATGGGTAAGAGTAATTCCTTGGTCTACTTTAGCACTTGCATACTTTGTATATTTATAGGTCTCGCAGCGTCCCCATTCAGCATTTAATTCAGCGGCTCTTTGATTTACGTCTAGTTCGCCACTTTCAGAACGGTCTAGCAGCTCAGCCATAGTAATACCTTCAGCTTTAGCGACCGCTTCAGCTCTTTGAACTAATCCACCTTCGAGTTGAGCATAAGAAATAGCAGAAGTGCTCACCAATGTCGCTAACATAAGTGATTTTGTTACTTGACTCTTGAAAGCCTTTTTTCAGAATCAAACACGGAGAAAGTTTTAATTTATTTACGTTTCTATTTCAATATCTTACCAACCTTCATAGTCTGAGGTTATGGCGCTTATTCTCAGAAACATGATATCAACCAAATTATGATGCTGATTAATCGTTGAACGGTTTTCTTTGACTAGCTCGAGATGGGAAAATAAAGATGTTGCGATAGGTAAATAGGAAAAAATGATGCTATTAGATCATCAATTCACCTTGTTTATAAAGCGTGATCCTGTCCTAGGTTTTCATATAGTAAAAGGCAATAATTAATAACTTATATTTGTAAATGCCACAATGTAAATGTTGTTTTAAGGTGTTTATTTGAAGTTATTATAAAAAATATAAATTATATATTTTTTATCAGGTTTTTAAGTTTTTCTAGAGTAAGTTTCTATTTGTTTTTATTAATTGCTTTTTTTTGAATGGTTAGCTTTTATCATTGTTCTGCTTTTTGCTTTATGAAATTTATAAATTTTTTGTAAAATTACATGGTAATTTTATTTACTTATATGTGGTGTTGAGTTAGATTTGTCCTTCTTTAGGGGCGGGGTTAAATTTATATCATGGAAGAATCTGTTGTGGAGCAGCTGTTTGTATGGGAAGAAATAAATAAAACTATTTCTATTTTAAAGGTGGAGGAGCCGATTTTATATGATTATATATTGGGTTTTTTAATTTTGCCTGGTGATTTTAAGTCTGGTTTATCATCGGTTTTGAATTATTATTTGTTTTCCTCGGTTGAAAGTGAGTTTAATTTGTTTTATGAAATTATTTATAAAGCTATAGATTCATGTCCAGATATATGCCGTTCTGCCATTGCTGATTTATTGGCTTTTTGTGATAGAGATCCAGCTTCCTTAAGCATGTTACAAACTTTTATTTTCGCAAAAGGCTATATTGCTATTCAAGCATATAGAGTTGCACATGCATTATGGTGTAGCGGTAATAAATATTCAGCGCAAATGATTCAATTAAAGATGTCTAATATATTCTCTGTCGACATTCATCCTGCCGCTCGTTTAGGTAAAGGTCTATTTTTTGATCATGCTACAGGCGTGGTTATCGGGGAAACGGCGGTTGTTGAAGACAATGTTTCTATCCTCCACGAAGTGACATTGGGTGGAACAGGTAAACAGAAGGGTGCTCGTCATCCAACTATCCGAGAGGGCGCGCTACTTTGTTCTGGAGCAAAAATACTCGGAAATATAGAAGTAGGAAAGGGTTCGAAGGTTGGGGCTGGTAGTGTTGTGCTTAAGGATGTCCCTCCTAGCTCAACTGTTGTTGGGATACCAGCGAAAGTGGTCGGTGCACTCAAGTTTAACCCTGCCTTTGAAATGGATCAGCATTTAATTTAATTGGTTCCGTATTTATTTTAATCGAATATCAAATTTATATTAACAAGGAAATGTGTTTTGTCAGATTATTCATTAACGCAAGAAGAAATTGATTTTTTTCATGAAAATGGTTATGTGAAGCCTTTTAAAGTGTATGAAGTCGAAGAGGCGGAAGAAATGTGGGATGAGATATTTTTAAAATTAATCTCTGAAGAAAGTAAGGTATATAGCCCTAATAAATATCATTATGATAGGCATCTAGATATTGATCTTTTAACTGACCATGCGACTAATCCAAAAATAATCGATAGGCTAGCCAGTTTAATGGGTCATGATATGTTTTTGTGGCGAACAGAAGTATTTTCTAAGTCTCCAGGAGATAAGGGAACGGAGTGGCATCAAGTAGAAAGTTTTGCTTATGCAAATAATAAAGTTCCGCAACTGATTCAAAACGAAAAATCAGATTGGGGTATTGTATTAACAGTTTGGACTGCATGGACTGAAAGTACCAAAGAAAATGGTTGTCTTAAATTTCAACCTGGCTCTCATAAAATAATGTACTTTGATGAGCAGAAAGTATTTGAGAAAAAGTTCGATTATGACAGTACAGGGTTTTATGGTTATACATTTGCCGATCTAAAACGTGATAAAGATTGGGAACCAAAAGAAGAAGATGCTGTGTATATGGAAATGAAACCCGGGGAAGCTGTTATTTTTACGACCCGTTGCATACATGGTTCTGTCCCTAATGCAAGTAGTGATTCAAGGCGCTATAGCACGAACGCGAGATATGTTAAATCTAGTACGCAGATTTTTCCAGGTATGGATTTTGTAACTGACCATGGTGAGAATTATAACCTGGAAAAATATGCTTCAGTTCTTGTGTCTGGTGAAGATAAATTTGGTCACAATAAGACTGTGACTAAAAATTTAAATGGTTACGACTTTAAACACAGAGCTAAAAATAAATAGATAAAAACATAGGTTTAATATAAATGCCAACTCATTTAATTAGTTGGCATTTTTTTTCTCGAGTAAATTACTTTGCTTTTACGGCTAAGTCTATAAAGGAATGATATGACTAATTCAAATTTGTCCACTGGTTATGAGCCTAACCGTGATGATGATTTATTAATTACAAGTTCAACGCTACATGAAGCGGTATTAATAAGAAAGAACTTGAATGCAGTTGCTGTATCCGATGTTGCGCTTGGTAAAGATTATACTTACGGTGAAATTCATTCCCAAGTGTTGAGTGTTGCCTATAACTTAATCGAAGATTCGAAATTGAGCAACATCTCAAAAGACGCGAAGTTGGTTGCCGTATTAAGCGAGAAAGGTGTTAACCAAGCAATTGCGACACTGGCAATTATGAAAACGGGCAAAGCTTACTTACCTTTAAATGTCGATTGGCCAACGGATAGACTAAAAAGCGTATTACAAGAGGGACAAGTTGCGACAGTATTGGTTTCTCGAAAAGTATATGAGCAAGAAGGGTTTAAAGAGTCATTTGTAAACGATTACCGATTATTGGTGATTGAAGATTTAGCCACTGATGTACAAGAGGGGATGCATCTAAAATATACAGCGTGGCCAGAGGTGGCAGGAGATGATGTTGCGTATGTTATTTATACCTCAGGATCAACTGGTAAGCCTAAGGGAGTGACAATCAGTCATCAAGGTGCGCTAAACACGATAATAGCCGTAAATAAGCAGTATACAGTGAATGAAAATGACTCTGTATTAGCATTATCAGAATTGAGTTTCGACTTATCTGTGTATGATATTTTTGGTTTGTTAATTGTAGGTGGACGAGTTGTTTTTCCTGATCAAGAAAGAACTAAAGAATCAGAACACTGGCGTGCAGTAGTCGAAGAATATCAAATCAGTATTTGGAATACGGTTCCTCAATTAAGCAAGTTATTACACGAGGAATATGAATTCAATGACCTGAAAAATAATACGTTGCGTTTATTTTTGTTAAGCGGCGATAAACTCCCCTTAAGTTTACCTACTCAAATCGCAAGCACTTTTTTATCTGCTATTGTGGTTAGTTTGGGCGGTGCGACAGAAGGCAGTATTTGGTCTATATGGTTTGAAATAACCATTATCGACCCGACTTGGGAGGCTATACCTTACGGATACGCGATGCCAAATCAAAGCATGCACGTTTTAGATGAAACTGGTCAGGCGGCCAATGTTGGTGAAGTTGGCGAAATTTGTATTGGTGGTGAAGGGGTTGCGCTTAACTATTGGCAAGATCCACAGCGTACTGCTGAAAGTTTTTCTACTCACTCACAACTTGGCAGAATATATCTAACTGGCGACTTAGGGATCATGAACTCTGCTGGGTACATTGAGTTTGTGGGCCGTAAGGACCGTCAGTTAAAGGTCCGCGGTTACCGTGTTGAATTAGGTGAAATTGAAGCAAAACTTGCTATGTGTTCTCTCGTCAGTGCGTGTGCAGTGACAACCTTAGACTCTTTAACCAACTACAAAGGTAATTATGACGGCAAAACGCTGATTGCGTATTACGTCAGTTCGACGTCTTCAGCGACAGAGCAAGACGACATTAAGGCTTATTTAATAACGCAACTGCAAGACTATATGGTCCCGGAGTTTTATGTTGCGACGGATGCGTTGCCACTATCAGCAAATGGTAAGTTAGATTATAAATCTCTCCCTGTACCAACATTCTCACACAGCCAAGTTACGGAAAAACCAAAAACAGAATTAGAAGAACACGTTGCGGCAATTTGGTCACAGGTTCTGGGGATCCCTGAGCAAGATATTAATATGACAGCGGAATTTACTCAGCTTGGAGGCGATAGCATAGATGCGATTCGTTTATCGAGTCGTATAAGGCAAGCATTTCAGTGTAATTTAACTGTAGCTGAAGTGTTTGCATGCAACACCTTACAAAAAATTGCAGAGCAAGTGCAGCTCAACAAACTTGGCAAAGCGACTTTAATTCAAAGAGAAGAAGGTCGCTTAAATGGTGAATTTGCACTACTGCCAATTCAGCAGTGGTTTTTTGACAAGCAATTCGCTTTTCCAGAACAATGGAGCCAATTGTTTTTTATCAAAACACCTCAGCTTGATCTAGAAAAACTAAACTTAGCAGTCAATGAATTGCTAACTTATCATGACGCATTTTCACTTTGTTTCAGGCAAAAAGAAGCAGGTGAATGGGCGCAATGTTACGATCCGACTGCGCATTCAACACTCGATATTAAGCAACATCAGGTAGCCAGTACAGAAGAATATATTGACCAATGCCGTGACGAACAGTGTAATTTTGACTTACAACATGGACCGTTGTTTAGTGTTAGTTATCTTACTGGATTTGCTGACGGCAGTGCCAGAGTGGCCTTTTTGGTCCATCATTTAGTTGTTGATACGGTGAGTTGGCGTTTGCTTACGGAAGATTTACAACAATTCTACGACGGCAATACATTAGCTCAGAAAGGATCTAGTTATCGTCAGTGGATCTCGGCAGTTAACCAATATGCGGTACAGAACCAATCGCATAAAATGTACTGGCAACAGGAGCTTACTGATTTTAATGAGCCTTTTTCAGACGTTAAAGAGCGATCTCTACAAGCTTATACTGCCAGTTTTAGCGTTTCTGCGCTTGATACCACCGTGCTTTTAAAAGAAGCAAACACCATCTATAACACAGAAATCAATGATCTCTTACTTAGCGCACTTGCTCATACACTTGCGGACCAATTTGGTAACGTAAACACGGCAATTATGCTCGAAGGCCACGGTCGTGAAGAGCTTGATCACAGTATTGATATTAGTCGTACGATGGGTTGGTTTACTTCGTTATATCCACTCAAACTGAGTGCTCATGAAAAGCTATCCTCGACGATAAAGCACACGAAAGAACTACTGCGGAAAATTCCAGATAAAGGCGTCGGTTTTGGAGCTTTACATGGCTATGCACATCAATTACCGTCAATCTGTTTTAATTACTTAGGTCAATTATCAAAACATAGCACAACGTTTTTACAAGACAGTGACTGGCACTTAACCGATGAAAACGTGGTATTGCTTAGCAATTCAAATAACGACGACGGTTACCATCTGGTTATCACAGGATCAGTTGTCGACGGAATTATGTGTTTTACAGTTGAAAGTTATGTCGATCAGTTACTGGCGTCACAGGTTGCCGCAAATATTGAACAATATTTACAAGAGATCTGCCATTTTGCAAAAGCGCAATCACGAAGCTATTTAACGGTTCATGATGTTGACAGTGTTGTCTCAGAACAGTATTTAGATGAACTGCAGCAGGATAATGAAATAACGGGTGTTTATTTAGCAAATAGCCTTCAACAAGGTTTTATTTATCATGCTCTTTCTCAAGGTGATACAGATACCGCTTACCAAGTTCAAACATTTTGGGACTACCACTGCGAGATAGATCCGCAGCAACTAAAGCAAGCATGGTTAGCGGTGCAAACCGTGTATGCATCTTTGCGGACTAGATTTGTGTGGCAAGAACAGTTGTTGCAAGTTGTTGATAAGACTTCTTCATTAAGCTGGGTACATTTAGACATTAAAGATTTGCCGGCGGTGCAACAGGACGCTTATTTATCTGATCTATTGGACGATGATAGACAGCAACGCTTTAACTTGGCAGAGTCAGGTTTGTTCAGGGTCTACTTAGTATCTTTGAGTGAAACTTCTCACAGGCTACTGTTTAGCTGCCACCATGCCATCATAGATGGATGGAGCAGTTTGTTGTTGATGAACAAAGTACATGAGCTGTATTTAGATCTTATGGCTGGCAATGAAATCAAGGTTAGAGAAGACTTTAGCTATCAACAAGCCCAATCTTTCATACAGTATAACAGCGAACCAAACCAGCAATATTGGGATCGTCATCTGGCAGAGATTCCGCTACAAAATAGATTGAGCGACTTAGTTAGCGTTGAACACAAAGAAGTTCAAGACCTCAAGGCCTATAAATATGTTTCGCAACCAGCTATTGAACATCACACCTATGATGCGCAAGCATGTGCGAACATTAGGACATTCTGTATAGAGCATGGCATTACCATAAATGCACTATTTGAATTTTTATGTCACCAAATCATCAATATCTATTCGTTTGAACAAAAAACAGTCACAGGTGCAACTATTTCAGGTCGTGATTTACCTATTAGCGGTATTGAAGATTCCGTCGGTTTATTGATCAACACCTTACCGCTTGTTGTTGACCATCAACAAATTCAAAATATGAGTGTTAAAGACGCGCTGCAGCAATTACAGCAACAGATTAACTATCTCAATAGTAATAGTTCAACCTATTTGGCTAGCTTGCAAAAAGAAGGGCGACGGATTTTTGATATTCTATTTGTGCATAATAATTTTTCTTCGCTAAACAATGAAGCGCAATTTAGTCAGTTGAAAATTGGCAACCTTACCACGATTGAAAAACTAGATTATCCGTTGGCGATGATAGTCGAAGAATATCAATCAGAAGTTCAAGTAGCTCTAAGATATGCAGGAGAGTTGTTTGATGCGTCTTTAATGACAGGATTCTTCACTGTTATGGACAAAATATTGTCTCAATTGATTCAATCGCCATCACTATTGGTGAGGGAAATTGCTTATGTCACACCTGAATCATGTGAAGTTAAAAAAAGTTCATCTACCTATTCGATAGTTGACATCTTTGAACAATGTGCACAGAACAAGCCTCAGCACATCGCACTGCAATTAGAAAGTCAGTCGTTAAGTTATGAAGCTTTAAATAATAGAGCAAACCAGTTAGCGCGATACCTTCAAGCGAGGTACTCTCCTGCGCCTGAAACTATAGTGCCAATCTGTTTACACGACCCAATAGAAGAAATCATCGCTATCTTAGCAGTGCTTAAACTCGGTTGCGCCTATGTACCTATGGGTTTTGAGAGTAACGGTAGCCAGATCGGGTTCACATTGAAAGATGTTTCAGCGTCATGGGTCATTTGTCAAAGTACACGTGCGGAACAGTATCTGCCGTATTTATCTGCTGAACAGTTAGTTTGTTACGATTTGTTGAGTAAAACTGAAGAGCTAAAAAAGGGTACGCAAGCTAATTTAGGGGTCAAAATCAAAGACAGCAGTCTATGTTGTGTCATGTACACATCTGGAAGTACAGGTACGCCGAAAGGGGTACTTATCCAACATAGTGGTGTTGTGTCTCTGACGCGAGATGCAGACTATATCAATATTCAAGCAGATGACGTGTTTGTGTATTTGGCTGATCGCCGTTTCGACGCCTCATTATTTGAGATCTGGGGCGCATTACTGAATGCTTGCAAATTAGTATTGGTTGCTGATCGTTTAGAACTCTTTAGTAATGTCAATAAGTTACATAAACTAATTACCACTCAACAAATTTCAGTTGTGTGGTTAACTAAGTCTTTGTTTGATGAGCTGCTCCATCAGGATGCGACACTGTTCAAATCATTACATTACCTGTTGGTTGGTGGTGAGGCTCTAAATCGTACTTTACTAGAAAAGTTACTAAGGTCAGATTTTGCACCACAACATTTACTAAATGGTTACGGGCCTACTGAAAACACTACATTCAGTACGGTGTGCGAATTGACTTTAGATAAATTGAACCAATACCGAGCCGTACCAATAGGAAAGTCGCTATCTCACCGTCATGCAATAGTGATGTCTCACACCGGACAGACTTTACCTATTGGTGCAATTGGTGAGTTGTATGTTGGCGGAACGGGACTTTCAAGGGGATACCTCAATAATGAATCACTCACTGCTGCAAAGTTTGTCAAAGGCAATCGAGGCGAGCGTTTATACAAAACGGGAGACCTCGTTACCCGCTCACCTCAAGGCGAGATAGTATTTGTTGGGCGTGCTGATAGCCAGATTAAACTGAGGGGTTATCGAATCGAACTGGGAGAAGTAGAGCATGCGTTAATGGCATTTAATGGCATTGAGCAAGCTGTCGCAGCAATCAAACAAAACAGCAATGGTCACAAGCAATTAGTTGGTTATTACTCGTCTGAAAAAGATATTAATCAAAGCGAGTTACTCACGTTCATTACAGAGCGCTGTCCAGATTATATGGTTCCGACTTTCTTGGTGGCAATGGATGCTATGCCACATACCAGCAGTGGAAAAGTCGACCGTAATAAGCTACCGGATCCATTTGAAGTCGTGATAGAACAAACTCACCAAACCGCTTTGTCTGAGACACAAAGAAAATTGGTGGACATATGGAGCAAGGTACTAGGCATTGATAGCCAAACGTTGCATTCAAGCTCCGATTTCTTTGCAATTGGTGGTGACAGTATCCTATGTTTGCAAATGATTGGACAGGTTAATAAAGAGTTTAAGAGCAAAGTTGCGGTAAGTCGTGTTTTCAAAAATAAAACGTTAGCTGCGCTGGCAAATTTCATAGACAATCAAGTACCAGATAGTTATACAAAAATGCGAGCAATCTGGGCCGATGTGCTTGGCATGAACGCTGCGGATATTGCCTATGATAGTGATTTCTTCAGCATTGGTGGGGATAGTATTCTATGCCTACAGATGATCAATAAAGTTAATAAGGAACTGCAACAGAATATTCCTTTACGTATAGTATTTAAGCATAAAACCATCGCGTTGCTATGTAATTATGTAGAAAAAGCAGAGCAATCTAAGCTTGAAACGCCAACTCAACAACCTGATAGTAAACTTGCTGAGCCTTTACCTTTACTGCCAATACAACAGTGGTTTTTTGACCTCAATGTTAAGCGTGAAGCGCATTTTAACCAATCCTTCTTGATTCACACCCCGAATCTAGATGTTGAGTTATTGGAAAAGTGTTTTGAAGCGCTGGTATCTCAACATCGCATTTTTAGCGTCGGTTATCAGCGTACAACTAACAACATCATAGAGCAGCGCTATCTGCAAGCACCGCGGAGACCAAACATAGAGCTAATAGATGTATCGACCCTCAGCGCCGAAACACTACAAGACAAATTAACTGCATTACAGAGTAACTTTGATATTGCTCAAGGGCCGCTATTTAATGTTGCTTACTTGGATGGTTATGATGATGGCTCTGCGCGGATATTCATGGCGTTTCACCACTTAATCGTTGATGCGGTAAGTTGGCGCATTATTTTGGCTGATTTTGAGACATTGTACAGTGGGGAATCATTGGCTCCAGCAAGTTCAACATTTGCTAATTGGACGTCGGCTGTTATTAACTATGGAAAAGAACATCAGCAAGAAAAAGCGTTCTGGCAAACGATGACAGCGGATATCAATCGCGATATCTTTAAAGACCAGTTGCTAGAAAACAATAAAGTGCATAGGGTTAGTTTCTCGCTTGAGCGCGACCTCACCAGCGAGCTATTACAAAATACCAATCAAGCATTCAACACCAATATCAATGACATATTGTTGTCGGCTTTAGGCTTAGCACTTAAAGATGTTACACAGCACAACGTTCATCATTTAGTGCTCGAAGGACACGGAAGAGAGCAGGTAAATGATAATGTTGATGTAAGCAGAACGGTTGGGTGGTTTACTACTTTAAGCCCAATCCGTATTGCAGTAGCCGAGCAGCTATCAGACACAATTAAAGCGACCAAAGAAACCTTACACCGAGTACCAAATAAAGGGCTGGGTTATGGTGCGCTATTTGGCTACGCGCCTGATGAGATGCCATCGATCAGTTTCAACTATTTAGGTCAATTTAATGAGGCTGCCAACAATGGTTGGTACTTAGCAGATGAGCCTGCCGGAACCAATTACCATCAGGATAATATCAATCACAATATTATCGATATCAATTGTTATGTGAAAGGTGGGCAGTTCGTCGTAGATACTGATTCGAAACTCCAGCTTGATACAGCGCAGGGTTTGCAGGATGCGTTTGCGCGCCATCTTAAGGAAGTTATCCGACTTTGCGTTGCGCAGCAAATCACAGAGTATACCCCTAGTGATTTTATGAGTATTCGAAGTTCATCGGATATAGATTTACTACCAACAATTCGTGAAGGGGCCCCGCATAGCTGGTTCGAAATGACCGAAATTCAGAAAGCGTACTTATTGGGGCGCTTAGGAAGTTTTGAAATCGGTAATATCTCTAACCATATTTACTATGAACATGTGTTTGAACAACTTGACGTTGAAGAACTACAGAAGGCACTTAGACGCTTAATTGAAACTGAGCCTGTACTGAGAACCATTTATTCATTTGAATTGATGAAGCAACGCATGTTGTCGATGCAAGAGTTTGGTGAGTATCAACTTGCGGTAAACGATCATCATGATGTGGAATCCCAAGGGTCTGAGTTACACAGCATTCGAGCTAGATTATCTCACCAGGTTTATGATCCTGAAGTTGCGCCTCTATTTACGTTTGAAGTGAGTATATTTAAGGATGTGTCATACTTACATCTCAGCATGGATCTCATTTTGCTTGATGCAGAAAGTCGTCGCCGCTTGTTGGGCAAATTGGATATGCTTTATCGCGAACCACATGCGCCGCTACCTGAAAAAGTGACTAGCTTTAAGCGCTATCAAGGGGCTTATCAAGCATTGAGGCAATCACCTTGGTACGAAAGTGATAAACAATACTGGCAAGAGAAGCTCACTACGATGCCGTTACGTCCAGAGTTGCCATTAAAGGTCAACCCTAACGAGGTATCTCAACCGGTATTTGCTGATCATACCTTATACGTAGAACCTGAAACATGGCAAAAGTTTAAGCAAAAAGCGCAGCTACACGATGTATCGCCTTCTGCTGCGTTGCTAAGTTTGTACGGGGAAGTGATTGGTTTCCACGCAGGGTCATCTGAGTTCATTATGACCATGACAGTCTTTAACCGTTACCCCTTATTCGATGATGTTGAACAAATTATGGGGGACTTCACGTCAACGAACTTATTCCACTTTAGTTCACGTACCAAAGGGTTAGTCGAAACCATTAAACGTACCCATAATGTCATGTGGGATAACATTGCACATTCTTTATATACCGGTTTAGAAGTACAGCGTGATCTAGTGCAGTTGAGAGACTTGGACATTTACAAGGCAACTTCTCCCATTGTATTTACTGGTGTACTGGGCAATAAGAATGAAAAGCACGACACGCGTAAATTCCTTGATGATTCTGAATTAAAAGCCCGCCGCTTGTGGATGGGACAAACCTCACAAGCGTGGATAGACTTGCAAGCCATTGAAGTTGGCGACAGGTTTATGAGCAAATGGTTGTACGTAGATCAGCTTTTTGACCAGGATTATATCGATACCTTAAATCGCAGTTACTGTGCAATTATTGAGTATCTGGCTGACAATGACTGGTGTGAGGAAATCACAGATCTATTACGGGTGTCGAAACAGCAACAAGCTGTGCTGGAGCAAACAAATTATCAGCCTAAAGAGACATCGAACCGCCTACTATGTGACCTTATTCCGGCCTCAGACGAAGTTGCTGTGATTGAAGGTGACGGTACCGCGTTTACCTATCGTGAGTTGCATACATCTACGCATAACCTTACGCATCTGATCGCTCACCGTAAGCCTTGTTCTGTACACAGTGGTGAATTGATGGCTGTCTGGTGCGAAAAAGGCATGACGCAAGTCATCTCTACATTAGCGATTATGAAGTCTGGCCATGCTTATCTCCCGCTCAATGTAAGTTGGCCCATTGCGCGAATGCTAACCGTGTTAGAAGAAGGGAATGTCACGCACATTTTAATGTCGCGCGCTCAGTATGAACTTCACCGGCATTTAAAGGCTTTGCAGACGTATCAAATTTTGGTGGTTGAAGATCTTTTAGATGAAATTAAACAAGATCAGAGTTTTATCGAAGCAATAAGTGACAACGTTCTGCCTGAAATCACAGCAAATGATATTGCATATGTGATTTTTACGTCTGGGTCAACAGGTACTCCAAAAGGGGTCGTGATCTCACATCAAGGGGCAATAAATACGATAGATGCAGTGATCGATAGATTAGCTATGACAGCATCTGACAAAATACTGGCGTTGTCAGATTTGAGTTTTGATCTATCCGTTTTCGATATCTTTGGCACCTTAGCGATAGGGGGAACGATCATTTTCCCTGAGCAAGAAAACGTTAGAGATATAGCATCGTGGCGCAACTTAATTGAACAGTACGGAGTAACGCTATGGAACAGTGTTCCCCAGTTAGCAGGTCTGTTATTTGAAGAATATCATCTCAATGATATCGACAATCATAGCCTTCGCGCATTCTTGCTTAGTGGTGACAAGATCCCAATTACTTTGCCAAAGCAGTTAAAAGCACAGTTCCCACAAGCAGATATCTTGAGTCTCGGTGGCGCAACTGAGGGTAGTATTTGGTCAATTTGGCACGATATCACGCAAACAGATCCTAGTTGGAACACGATTCCATATGGTACAGCAATGCCAAATCAGGCAATGCTGGTACTTAATGATCTTGGTCAATATTGCCCATTTAATGTCATTGGCGAAATACACATTGCGGGTGAAGGTGTAGCGCTCGGTTACTGGCATGATGAGGAAAAAACACAGGCGAGTTTTTATCAACATCCTACTCTTGGCCGTTTGTACAAGACTGGAGATCTTGGGCGATTATTAGAAAACGGCAGCATTGAATTTGTTGGTCGTGTGGATACCCAAGTTAAGATCAATGGCTATCGAGTTGAAATGGGCGATGTCGAAAGCGCAATTCAACAATTGGACGGCGCAGAAGAAGTTGTTGTTCATGTTAACCGCAAAGATAGCAGCAACACTCTACTGGCCTTTATTAAACCAAGTGAATCTTTAACCTTTGCTGATGAAAAACTAGCGTTTAAGTTAGCACAGCATGGTGACCAAGTGACACTCAGTAATAATGCGACTAAGTTTGAATTACTGCAACCTGAGAGTGAGTTTGGTAATGCTCAGCACTATGAGCGTAAGAGTTATCGTGTGTTTGATGGACCAAGGGTAGATAAAATTCAGCTAGAGAGTGCGCTGCAAACTTTGTTGTCAGAGGACCAGGTTACAGTAAATAAAGTACCTGACTTCAATAGCTTGAGCCATTATTTATATGCGCTAAGTGCTGTGTCGGCGGACCTCAATGGGCTTCCGAAATATCGCTACCCTTCAGCAGGTACTTTATATCCGATTCAAGTTTATCTGCGTATTAACAGCGATGAATTGTCGCCTTTAGTACCTGGCGAATATTATTACGACCGCCGCCAGCATCAGCTAATTAAGGTTGCAGAGAATACACAGGCTTCGGATGAAACAGCAGTAGAAGTTTTCTTGGTTAAATCTCTTAGTGCTATTGAGCCAATTTATGGTGCCGCGAGTGACTTCTTATCGACCTTAGAGTGTGGCTATATCGAAGGTTTATTGCAGCGAGTTCGATTCCAAAACGAAAGCGATACTGAATGTGCGCTGTTTTATCAACGCGTTATTTCAGATAAGCCGCTGCAAGTTGCGCTGCAAGCTGAACAACATGTTGTCACTCAACTTAACTTCAAATCGGCAGCAGACGCCACGCAAAAAGCACCACCGCATGATTTTTATCTTTATGTGAAACACGATGAAATATCAGGGTTATCAGAGGGCTGGTATCAGTTGGTTGACAATAAACTGGTTGCACTGGATTGGTTGCCACTTACTGAAATCGATGCACTTGATGATAACGCGACAATATGGAACAACGCAGGTTTTGCAGTCTTTTTTGTCAGTGAAGGAGCGCAAGTGACCACGGCGCAATACCTTGATGTTGGTTCATGTTCACAACAACTCATGGAAGTGCTGTTAGAGCAAAGCATAGGCTGTTGTGCGTTAGGTGAGGTGCATAAACAACATAAAGCCCAGTTAGCTGAAATATTTGGTGAGTCTAAAGTCATTCATCATCTGGTCGCGGGCAGCATTAGCGATACTGCGAAATCAGATAAAGCGACATCAGTAATAAATCAAATTACTAAGTTGAATACATATTTTAGAAACAAAATAACAGCTCAGTTGCCCACTTATATGATGCCAGAGCAGCTTATTTTTGTGGAAGAATTTCCACTGTCTGCAAATGGGAAAGTAGACCGAAAATCATTACTGGAAGAGTTAGAGTCCAGTGATCTCAGTCACCGAGAAATTGTTGTTCCGACAAATGAACTCGAAATCAAATTAGTCAACCTTTGGGGGGAAATACTCAAAGTAGACGTTTCCACAATATCTATCTTCGACAGTTTTTTCCGTTTGGGCGGCAATTCATTACTGGCAATGCAGTTCATCAGTAACGTGAAGAAGTTATTTGATTTTACTTTGAATTTGGATGAGTTCTATAAGAAGCCGGACATCGCAGCAATTTCATTAATGATTGGTGATGAATCTAAGGAAGTAGAAAGAGAGGTTGGAGAATTATAATGAGTAAAATGGATATTTTTTATAAGCTGAAAGAAAGCAAAGTACTATTGTGGCTTAAGGAAGATCAAAGCATAGGATTTAGTTTTGATAAAAAGATAGGTTTTGCTGATACATTAAAGGCTTATGTTAAAGAACATCGAGCATTTATTATCGATGTTCTAAAAGAAAATGGCATATATTCAGAGCTTCAATCTGCGCAAATTCAAATATATAAAACACCATGTGTAGATAATAACTTTGCTCTTTCGAACATCCAAAAGGGAATTTTTCTACAAGCAAATTTAGATACTTTGGCATATACCTATAATGTACCTGTTTTTATCAAAGTACAAGGTGTAGAGCTGGCTGCGATAAACGCAGCCATCACTGAGTTTTTAAGTAAGCATGAAATGCTGCGTTTGGTTTTGAACTCAGGTGAATCCTGCCACTTGCGTGAAGCGTCTAGCTTCAAAATTAATCACTCGATTATTACTGAAGCTAGCTTAGAAAGTGAGTGTGAAGCGCGTTACAAAAAGCCATTTAACCTTTTAGATGATGTGTTAGTCCAAACTGAGGTGTTGGAGGTTAAAGACAGCGATAAGTTTATTGTCAACCTTACTCACCACCATATCTTATCTGACGCGTTTTCGGTTGGCGTTTTAATTGCTGACTTCTTTGCTTGTTTATATGGTGAGAAAACGCGAGAGGATGAATCGCTCCCTATTTCATATTTTGATTTTGAAAAATACCAAAGCTATTGTTTATCAACTGAAAAATATCAGCAAGGTAAAGAGAATTTAACCAGCAAGCTGTTACAAGCAAACGTTTTAAACTTATCTAGTAAGTCCAGTTCATTATTGAATAATAAGGCGGGCCTAGCTCAATTTCATATAAGCCCTGAGCAGCTTGGAGAGCTCAATGAAGCTGCTCTGAACGCAGGAGTGAGTTTATATGCAGTGCTGCTTACTGGTTTATACCATACTTTAAGTGTTTTCAGTGGCGGGCAATCTGGTTTTGCAATCGGGGTGACAGTTTCTAATCGTCCATTTGAATGTGCTTATAATATTGGCCCATTTATAAGTACGTTGCCATTCTTACCAAACTATCAAAGCAATGAAAGCGTTCTTGATAACTTAAAATGCTTTAATAGTGAAATTAACTACTTAAATGAACATCAACAGTTAAATTTGAATGTACTTTTAGATGGTTTGGCTGAGCGTGCTGAAGATATTTCAAAAATTATGCATGTAATGTTCACCATGCATAACTTCTCACAGCAAGATGATGGGAAAAATTACATTGAAGAGAAGCTGCTCAGTGTTGCTGAGGATATCGAGAAATTTGGGATATCATTCACCGCAAATAAGTCAAAAGACGGTATCCATTTTCATGTGAGTTATGACTTAAATAAATATAACGACAGTTATATTGCTTCGTTATTAAATGCTTACTCGGTATTTTTAACGTCAATTAGTACACATGTGAACGCTAACGATATTGGTAAGATACCGCTAGTAGATGTTGACGCTATGCGTGCAGCACAGCCTCAGTTGCCAATCATGCCATCACTTGATAGCGCATTTGAAAAACAAGTAGATTTAACCCCTAATGCTGTCGCGTTGAGTGATGCAGAACAAACATTAAGCTATCAACAGCTCAATGAGCGTGCGAATTGCTTGGCTCGCTATATAGTAGAAAACTGTCAGGTAACCCCGCAAGCGCCTATTGCATTGTGGTTTGATGGTTCTGTAAATACGATAGTAGCAATGTTGGCTGTTATTAAAGCTGGCGCATGTTATGTGCCACTTAGTACCAGTTTTCCAGCCGAAAAAATAAATTATGTTTTATCGCATACTGAATGTCAGTTGGTGTTGAGCCATACTCGGGCGACACTCCTGCAATCTGAGGTTAATACGTTAAATGTTGATGAACCAAGTTTGCTACAGCAGCTAAGTCAATACTCCTGCGAAAACTTATGTTTGTCTAATGATTCGGATTGCTTAGCTTATATAATGTACACATCTGGCACAACCAGTAACCCAAAAGGGGTTATGGTTGAGCAGGGTAATGTTTATTCATTAGTTAAAGATGCAGGCTATATTGATATTCGTCCATCAGATACTTTTCTGCAGCTCGCTGATATCGGGTTTGACGCAGCGACATTTGAAATATGGGGCGCATTATTAAATGGTGCCAAGCTCATCATACCGCAGGATAAAATCGCGCTTTTATCTGATATAGAAAAGTTCTCGCTACTGCTAAAAAATAACGACGTATCAATATTGTGGCTCACCAAAACCCTATTTGATCGCTTATATCTAGAAAATAAGCAGATGTTCTGTGGGCTTGAATATCTATTAGTGGGCGGTGAGGCATTAAATAAAAAGTTAATTCTAGAACTGGCGCAATCGGAATATAGTCCTGCTCACTTACTGAATGGTTATGGACCTACCGAAAATACGACTTTCAGTTGTACTTTCGATGTTATGAGCGAAATTATAGGATCACTAGGTAGCATACCGATTGGTAAACCATTCGCACACCGTTGTGCATATGTAGTGGATCAAAATGGTAACGAGGTTCCTGATTATGCCATTGGTGAGCTATATGTAGGTGGCGCTGGTGTGGCAAGGGGTTATTTGCATAATCGCCCATTGACCGAAGAAAAGTTTACCCATAACGACTTTGTGGTGCCGGTATCTGGCATTCAGGCTTTGCCAGTTCGAATGTACAAAACTGGTGATTTAGTTCGCAAATTGACGTGTGGAAACTTAGAGTTTATTGGTCGAGCTGATTCTCAAATCAAATTGAGAGGTTACCGCATTGAATTGCAAGAAGTAGAAGATGCTCTGCTCAATATCGGTGTTGTGCAACAAGTTTCGGTGATCCCCATGACTTTGGGCAGTGAAAGCACATTAATTGCTTACTGTGTTTGTAACACACAAGTGTCACAAGCGCAGATACGTGAATTGGTGAGCGAACGCTTACCAGCATATATGGTACCAGCGCAATTTATTATCTTAGAATCATTACCTCTGACGCAAAATGGCAAGTTGGATGTTGCTAAATTACCTTCTCCTGATTGGGATAATATGGCAGAGGAATATCAAGCGCCTCAAAATGAGATGGAAAATGCGCTACAAGCAATTTGGGCCACGGAACTTAACATTGATAGAGAAAAGCTAAGTTGTACGGCGGACTTTTTCGCTTTGGGTGGTAATAGTATTTTAGCCATTAGTGTGGCAAATAAAATCAATCAAGCTGCAGGAGTTTCACTAAGTGCCAGAGACATTTATGAGCATAAAAGTATTCGCCGTTTGGTATCAAAGACTGCGAATAAAGCGCCTTCGCAAAGCTATGAGCAATATGCGATCGAACCAAATCAAGTGGAAAGTGAGCAGTATTTACCGTTTCCGCTAACAAATGTGCAGCAAGCTTATCAATTGGGCCGTTATAGTTCATTTGGGCTAGGAAATATATCTACACATATTTATCAAGAGCATACTTTCCATGAGTTGAATGTTGGTAAACTTGAGCAAAGCTTAAATCGCTTAATCATACGCCACCCTGCGCTGAGAACGGTTTTCACTGAGTCAAGTCAACGCTTTTTAGCGGATGTTCCTTACTACCACATAACTGTGAATGACTTTAGTGAAAAGGCCCAACTTATTGAGTTTAGGAACGAGCTATCGCACAAAGTATATGATTCGGCTACTTTTCCATTGTTTGATATTGCGGTTAGCAATACCTCACAAGGAATTGTTCTGCATCTAAGTTTCGATGCGCTATTAATGGATGCATATAGTTTCAGAATATTTTTTGATGAATGGACGCAGTTATACAACGAGCCACAGCTCGCACTTTCGCCATTGGATCTTAGTTATCGAGATTACGTCTGCCGATTTGAGGAGATCCGTTGCTCTGACATGTATACCACCGCCAGAAACTATTGGGAAAGCAAATTGGCGGATTATAATTTTGAGATGAATTTACCTACGCTGGTTAATGCCAATAGCATTAAAGAGCCCAAATTCAGTCGAGCAAGTAAAATTATTTCACACGATACTTGGCAAAAACTAGAGCGAAAAGCTCAGCAGGCGGGAGTCAGTCCATCTGTTATATTTCTCTCAATTTACAGTGAGCTATTGTGTTTTTGGTCTGGCCAATCGTCAGTGTGTGTGAACTTAACGCTCTTCAATCGATTACCTATTCACCCCCAGATTAATGATATTGTTGGCGACTTTACGGTTTTAGAACTATTCAATTACAGTAAGGAGCGTGGTGCTGTTGCTGAGGTGTTTAATCGAACACACTTACAGTTGTGGAATGATATCGACCATAACTTGTTTGATGGTATGGATTTTCAGCGTTTAGCGCGTTCTAAAAATTCGGTCTCCGCTGAACAAGCTCTGGCTCCAGTGGTCTTTACAAGTCTGATTGGTAACACGGGTAAATCTAAAGGAGAATTAGGTTTTATTAATACCACTCACTTAGGCGAAACATTCTCTATAACGCAAACTTCACAGGTTTGGCTTGATAATAAAGTCTACGATCATGCTGATGGCATTGTGGTTGAATGGGATTTTGTAGAGCAGTTATTTGATCACACGCAAGTTGTAGCAATGCACGGCTATTATTGTGAATTATTAAATACGATTGCAGATCTAGACTGGTCTACTGCCACATTGCCGACCCCTAAAGTGTCAACAGCGGCACTTAATTTGATTGCTGAAGCCAATACAGCGACTCAACCGCTCAGTGATGACACCTTATTCGGCCGTTTTGAGCAACAGGCTCAAGCGCATGATTGGCATGAGCAAATTGCCGTCATTGAAGGGTTTACAGATACGCAATATAGCTATGGTCAATTGCTTGATGACTCACAGCGTCTTGCGCGCTACCTTGCACACCATGGTCAGCAGGATGACTCACAGCTTATCGGGGTGTTAGCGGAGAAAGGGTACGGACAAGTCGTCTCTACTTTAGCGGTGATGAAGTCTGGTCATGCTTATTTGCCATTGCATGTTGAATGGCCTGTAGGTCGTTTGGACACGGTATTACAGCAAGGTCAAGTCAGCACATTATTGGTGTCTGCGAAGCAATTTGCTTGTGAAGAAATTCAAGCAAGACTGGCGGGTAAATACACCTTATTGGTCATCGAAACATTACTGGCAGAAATGAGTGGAACATGGAGCGAAGCCCATTTACCACACGTCAATGCGGACGACTTGGCCTACGTTATTTTCACTTCAGGTTCAACAGGTGTACCAAAAGGGGTGAGTATCAGCCATCGTGGCGCCTTGAACACGATTGATGCGGTAAACCAGCGCTTTAATATTGACGGCAACGATAGTGTCTTAGCGCTATCAGAATTGAGCTTTGATTTGTCAGTCTATGACCTTTTTGGCTTGTTGGCGGTTGGGGGGCGTATAGTTTTCCCAGTGCAAGAGAAGAGCAAAGATCCGAGCCATTGGCTGGACTTGATAACGCGTTATCAAGTGAGTACTTGGAATACGGTTCCCCAATTGGCAGGCTTGTTAGTTGATGCAGTGAGCCAATCAGCAGGGACACTTGCGTCATTACGAACAGTGTTAATGAGCGGAGATTGGATCCCCACCAAACTGGCAGACGAACTGGGTGTACTTGCGGAGCATGTCACCGTGATGAGTTTAGGCGGGGCAACAGAGGGCAGTATTTGGTCGATTTGGTATGAAATAACACGGCCAGTGCCAGAGCAATGGAATAGCATTCCTTATGGGGTTGCGATGCCGAACCAGCAAATGTATGTGCTGAATCAAGATGGTGAGCATAGTCCAGTGGGCGTGATAGGAGAGATCCACATAGGTGGCGCCGGTGTGGCACTCAATTACTGGCAAGACAGTGAGCGTACAGCAGAAAGTTTCTTTAGCCATCCACAACTAGGTCGTTTGTATAAAACGGGAGATTTAGGGCGTTGGCATGGTGATGGCTACATAGAATTTGTAGGTAGAAAAGACAATCAGCTGAAATTAAGAGGATATCGTGTAGAGCTAGGCGAGATAGAGCATGCACTCAATCAAGTAGCAGAAATAAAACAAGCCTTAGTGTTAGCGAAAGAGGACAGTGCTTTAGGTAACAAATACTTAGTCGCGTATTACGTTGCAGCTGAAGCGTTAGAAGAAACGGCATTACGGGCACAGCTGCAACATGAATTACCGGAGTATATGTTGCCTTCAGTATGGATCCACTTAACGACATTGCCTTTAACGGCAAATGGCAAAGTGGACATAGCAAACCTGCCAGATACCGAACATTTATTAGCGCGGGAATATGTCGCCCCGCGTACAGATTTGGAACGTGATATCAGTGAATTGTGGGCAAATGCGCTGGGCTTGCCACTAGAGCAAGTGGGAGTTGAGGATGAATTTTTCAACCTAGGTGGCGATAGTATTATCAGTATTCAGCTGAGCAGTAAATTAAGACAACAATTGGGTGTAGCGTTAACCATCCAAGATATTTTCACCCACAAAACAATCGCAGGACTAAGTTCAGAAATCGCCCGTAAACAAGACAGTGCTCAACTCGAATTAAAAACGGAGCAAGGACGCTTGGCAGGGAACTTTGACTTATTGCCAATTCAAGCTTGGTTCTTTGCTAATGACTTTGCAGTGCCAGGACATTGGAATCAGGCGTTCCTATTGTGCACACCAAAGTTAGATATGGCGCGTTTAGAAGCATGTTTGGCGCAATTGGTAGAGCAACATGATGCTTTTAACTTACGCTTTTCTAGTGCCGAGCAGCGTTATGATAGCGATGCGAAAGTAGAGCCACTGCGCATATTAGATGTGAATACGTTAGGTCAACAAGGCAGTGAGTCTTTTAATGATGCATTGCAAGCGACGTTAACCGAATGGCAAAGTGGTTTTGATATAGCAAAGGGGCCGATATACAGCTTGGGGTATTTACATGGTTTTGAGGATGGCAGTGCACGGGTGTTCTTTGCATTACATCACTTAATAGTAGATACGGTAAGTTGGCGTGTTTTGGCAGAAGACTTACAGTCATTGTACGAAGGGCAAACATTACCACCGAAATTGAGTAGTTACCGACAGTGGGTGCATCAAATCAGCGCGTTGCAAAAAGAAGCACAAAATGAACTGGCCTTTTGGCAGGATATGCAACAAAGCTACCATTTTGAGCCTTTGATTCGCTTAGCACAAAGACAAGAACATTCAGTAACTAATGTAACATTTGACAGCGAATTTACTCAGCAGTTAATCACTCAAACTAATCAGGCCTATCACACGCAAATTAATGATGTATTACTTGCAGCTTTAGCCTTTGCTTTGCGCGACATAACGGGGCAAGCAACTCATCATGTTATGATTGAAGGTCACGGCCGTGAACATATTGATGAAAGCATCGACATAAGCCAGACCTTAGGATGGTTTGCAACGCTTTACCCTGTAAGCTTGCAAGTAAGCGATTCCATATCACATTCGATCAAATCGATTAAAGAAGGTCTGCGCGCAATCCCAAATAAAGGTCTGAGCTATGGTCCGTTAATTGGTTATGCGGGAGTGAGTTCGCCTGCGATTCGTTTTAACTATCTTGGTCAAATGAATGAGACTAAGAGTCCGAGTAATTGGACTATTGAGCTGCAAGGGTGTGGAGAAACAACATCTAAGGACAATCAATTCAACAACATCATTGATATGGGGATGGCAGTTGTAAACGGTACATTGCAACTTGAGCTTCAAACACTACTCAGTGAAGATAACGCAACACATTTCTTGCGAACCTTTGAGCGTATTTTAAGAGATATCGTAAAACATTGTGTAGAGAAAAGTAGCTCAGAATATACCGCCAGCGATTTTGCTGCAGTTAGCAGTGAGGCAGATTTGCAAAATATGCCGTTACTGCCATATCGTGAGTCTCAAGATGATTGGTTTGAAATGACTGAAATACAGAAGGTGTATTTGTTGGGTCGTTTGGCTAACTATGAAATAGGTAACGTGTCGAATCACGTTTATCATGAATATTATTATGATCATTTGGACAGTAAAAAGTTAGAAACCGTTGTAAATAAAGCCATTGCGGTTTACCCCGTGTTAAGAACGGTGTTCTCTTATGAGAGGCTACAACAGCGTTTTCTAGCGGTTGCTGATACGCCTTATTACCATATCAAAGAGCATGACTTCACTGACCGTGACATTAACCCTGATGATGTAGATATTGTGCGCTCTAAATTATCGCATAAGGTGTATGACCCAGAACATTTTGCCCTGTTTAGTTATGAAGTATCTAAGTTTAGAAATGGTGTGGTATTGCATATTAGTACCGATTTGATCTTACTGGATGCACACAGCCGTCAAGCACTATTTGAAGTTGTTGATCAGGCTTATCGTGAGCCAAACTATGTGTTCCAGGTGCCGTCAATTACCTTTGCGGATTATCAAAAGTATTACCAACTTTTAAGACAATCTGATTGGTACGTACAGGACAAGCAATATTGGTTAAACAAAATTCCCAATATGCCGTTACGTCCGGAGCTACCATTTTTGGTAGCCCCTGAGACCGTCGAATATCCTAAGTTCACCGAACATACCATGTATGTCGACAGTGAAACATGGAATAAATTCAAAGAACGTGCTCGCCAATATGATGTTTCATATTCCTCAGTTCTATTGAGTGTTTATGGTGCTGTTTTGTCTTATTTTTCTGGCCATAAAGAGTTTTTAATTACCATGACGCTCTTCAATCGCTACGAAATACATCCAGAAGTCAATCAATTATGGGGTGATTTTACTAGTACAAATTTGTTCCACTACCAAGATTTTGGCAAGAATTTACTGCAAACATTACTTAATACTCACAAACAGATGTGGGCTGATATTGGACACTCTTTATTTACAGGTATGGATGTTCAACGTGAGTTTGCAAAACGAAACAAACTTGATATCAGTAAAGCCGTTTCACCTATCGTATTTACCGGTCTCGTCGGTAGCTTATTTGATGATCTAGAAAATAATCAGTACCTAGAAAGCAGTGAAAGAACGTCGGAGAGATTTTGGAGTGGCCAAACCTCACAAGCTTGGATTGATTTGCAAGCGATAGAAGTCAATGGTCAATTTATGAGTAAGTGGTTGTATGTAGAGCAGCTCTTTAGCCCAGAATACATGGCTGAGCTGAACCACATGTACTGTGCTTTGATAACACATTTGGCAGGGCATGATTGGGAGCAGCCTGTAGATATCTTCAAGTTACCAACTGCTGATGCAGCTATCATTGCCGAAGCCAATGCAGCGACTCAACCGCTCAGTGATGACACCTTATTCGGCCGTTTTGAGCAACAGGCTCAAGCGCATGATTGGCATGAGCAAATTGCCGTCATTGAAGGGTTTACAGATACGCAATATAGCTATGGTCAATTGCTTGATGACTCACAGCGTCTTGCGCGCTACCTTGCACACCATGGTCAGCAGGATGACTCACAGCTTATCGGGGTGTTAGCGGAGAAAGGGTACGGACAAGTCGTCTCTACTTTAGCGGTGATGAAGTCTGGTCATGCTTATTTGCCATTGCATGTTGAATGGCCTGTAGGTCGTTTGGACACGGTATTACAGCAAGGTCAAGTCAGCACATTATTGGTGTCTGCGAAGCAATTTGCTTGTGAAGAAATTCAAGCAAGACTGGCGGGTAAATACACCTTATTGGTCATCGAAACATTACTGGCAGAAATGAGTGGAACATGGAGCGAAGCCCATTTACCACACGTCAATGCGGACGACTTGGCCTACGTTATTTTCACTTCAGGTTCAACAGGTGTACCAAAAGGGGTGAGTATCAGCCATCGTGGCGCCTTGAACACGATTGATGCGGTAAACCAGCGCTTTAATATTGACGGCAACGATAGTGTCTTAGCGCTATCAGAATTGAGCTTTGATTTGTCAGTCTATGACCTTTTTGGCTTGTTGGCGGTTGGGGGGCGTATAGTTTTCCCAGTGCAAGAGAAGAGCAAAGATCCGAGCCATTGGCTGGACTTGATAACGCGTTATCAAGTGAGTACTTGGAATACGGTTCCCCAATTGGCAGGCTTGTTAGTTGATGCAGTGAGCCAATCAGCAGGGACACTTGCGTCATTACGAACAGTGTTAATGAGCGGAGATTGGATCCCCACCAAACTGGCAGACGAACTGGGTGTACTTGCGGAGCATGTCACCGTGATGAGTTTAGGCGGGGCAACAGAGGGCAGTATTTGGTCGATTTGGTATGAAATAACACGGCCAGTGCCAGAGCAATGGAATAGCATTCCTTATGGGGTTGCGATGCCGAACCAGCAAATGTATGTGCTGAATCAAGATGGTGAGCATAGTCCAGTGGGCGTGATAGGAGAGATCCACATAGGTGGCGCCGGTGTGGCACTCAATTACTGGCAAGACAGTGAGCGTACAGCAGAAAGTTTCTTTAGCCATCCACAACTAGGTCGTTTGTATAAAACGGGAGATTTAGGGCGTTGGCATGGTGATGGCTACATAGAATTTGTAGGTAGAAAAGACAATCAGCTGAAATTAAGAGGATATCGTGTAGAGCTAGGCGAGATAGAGCATGCACTCAATCAAGTAGCAGAAATAAAACAAGCCTTAGTGTTAGCGAAAGAGGACAGTGCTTTAGGTAACAAATACTTAGTCGCGTATTACGTTGCAGCTGAAGCGTTAGAAGAAACGGCATTACGGGTACAGCTGCAACATGAATTACCGGAGTATATGTTGCCTTCGGTATGGATCCACTTAACGACATTGCCTTTAACGGCAAATGGCAAAGTGGACATAGCAAACCTGCCAGATACCGAACATTTATTAGCGCGGGAATATGTCGCCCCGCGTACAGATTTGGAACGTGATATCAGTGAATTGTGGGCAAATGCGCTGGGCTTGCCACTAGAGCAAGTGGGAGTTGAGGATGAATTTTTCAACCTAGGTGGCGATAGTATTATCAGTATTCAGCTGAGCAGTAAATTAAGACAACAATTGGGTGTAGCGTTAACCATCCAAGATATTTTCACCCACAAAACAATCGCAGGACTAAGTTCAGAAATCGCCCGTAAACAAGACAGTGCTCAACTCGAATTAAAAACGGAGCAAGGACGCTTGGCAGGGAACTTTGACTTATTGCCAATTCAAGCTTGGTTCTTTGCTAATGACTTTGCAGTGCCAGGACATTGGAATCAGGCGTTCCTATTGTGCACACCAAAGTTAGATATGGCGCGTTTAGAAGCATGTTTGGCGCAATTGGTAGAGCAACATGATGCTTTTAACTTACGCTTTTCTAGTGCCGAGCAGCGTTATGATAGCGATGCGAAAGTAGAGCCACTGCGCATATTAGATGTGAATACGTTAGGTCAACAAGGCAGTGAGCCTTTTAATGATGCATTGCAAGCGACGTTAACCGAATGGCAAAGTGGGTTTGATATAGCAAAGGGGCCGATATACAGCTTGGGGTATTTACATGGTTTTGAGGATGGCAGTGCACGGGTGTTCTTTGCATTACATCACTTAATAGTAGATACGGTAAGTTGGCGTGTTTTGGCAGAAGACTTACAGTCATTGTACGAAGGGCAAACATTACCACCGAAATTGAGTAGTTACCGACAGTGGGTTAAATGCATTGTGGATTATGAACAGCAAAATCGTCAAGAACTTGGTTATTGGCTTGATATCATGCATCGTACCGAAGCATTGGGCTTAACCCATAGTGGAGATATTACTGATGGTGAAGTAGTCATAAGTACAGAGCTTACTAACTCATTGTTACATCAGTGTAATAGGCCTTACAACACGCAAATAAATGACCTTTTGCTAAGTGCATTCGCACATGCGTTAAAAGATCTGAATGGCAAATCAATTCACCATATATTACTTGAGGGTCATGGCCGTGAAGTGATTGATAGTGAATTAGACATTACCAACACGTTAGGGTGGTTTACCTCTCTTTATCCTGTGGAGCTCGTTGCACAAGCTACTTTGACAGAGAGTATCAAAGGCAATAAAGAAACTCTGAGAGCAATCCCAAAAAATGGCTTAGGTTTTGGTACTTTGGTTGGTTATTGCCATGCGCAATTACCAAATATTAGTTTCAATTATCTCGGACGTCTCGACCGGACGCATAAAAAGGCCTGCTGGTTTATTAGTGATGAACAAGCTGGTGTCACAATATCTCCCCTAAATGGCTTTAATAACGATATCGGGGTAGTGGCCTTTGTACAAAACGAGCAATTATATTTGCAAATTTATACCCAATTTGGCCAGGCGATAACTGCTCAATTGTGTGATGCCGTCTCACAACATTTGCATAATTTAATAAAACAGTGTCAAGAACTTAAAGCTGTTGAATACACCAAGAGCGACTTTGTCAATGTGACCAATGAAAATGATTTGGCGCAATTACCCTTAGTCAGTAACCCTGACAAACGTGATTGGTTTGAAATGACGGCGGTTCAACGTGCTTATTTGGTCGGGCGCTTAGCGAACTATGAGATCGGTAATATTTCGAATCATATCTACAATGAATATTGTTACCGCGTTCTAGATGTTGAATCTTTACAGCGTGCTTTAACGCATTTGATTGAACAATATGATGTGTTAAGAACCGTATATTCATTTGAACGTTTGCAACAAAAATGTTTGGGTATCAATGATGTAGAACCATACATAATTAAAACTAATGACTTTAAAACAAAGCCCAGAAGTGAAGCCGTATTAGATCAAGTAAGAGAACGTTTATCACACAAAGTCTATGATGCAAGAACGTTCCCACTATTTACTTTTGAAGTATCACAATTTAGCGATTGTGATGTGCTGCATATTAGTATCGACCTGATCTTATTAGATGCTCAAAGTCGACAAGCAATGTTTGTTGAAATGGACAAATTATATCGTGACCCTAGTTATCAATGTCAGCCTCCAGAAGTGAGTTTTAAAGATTATCAGGAGTATTTCAAACATCTGACAGATTCTCAGTGGTATCAAGCTGATAAAGCTTACTGGATGGAAAAAATTGAAAATATGCCATTACGTCCAGAGCTTCCTTTCTTGGTAGCACCTGAAAGTATTAGTGAGCCTAAATTCTCAAATCATACTTTGTATGTTGAGCGTGATGTATGGTTGAAGTTTAAAGAACAATCAAGACGTTACGGTGTTTCTTACTCCTCTGTATTGCTAGGTGTTTATGGTGCGGTCCTATCTTATTTTTCAGGGTTCAGAGACTTTCTGATCACCATGACCGTGTTTAATCGATACGCAATACATGAAGAGGTCGGCAACCTTTGGGGGGATTTTACGAGTACTAACTTATTCCACTTTACTAATTTTGGGAAAAATATTCTGAAGACTCTACAGAACACCCACGATGTAATGTGGAATGATGTGGAACATTCCTTGTTTAACGGTATAGAGGTACAGCGAGAGCTTGCTCGACGTCATCAACTCGACGGTAATAAAGCCGTTTCTCCAATCGTATTTACAGGCATAGTAGGTAATCTGCTTGATCAAACCGAGCAATCTTTGTGGTTGGATGATTCTGAAATCGTTGCGCAAAGGGATTGGAGTGCACAAACCTCACAGGCTTGGATTGATTTGCAAGCGATAGAAGTCAATGGTCAATTTATGAGTAAGTGGTTGTATGTAGAGCAGCTCTTTAGCCCAGAATACATGGCTGAGCTGAACCACATGTACTGTGCTTTGATAACACATTTGGCAGGGCATGATTGGGAGCAGCCTGTAGATATCTTCAAGTTACCAACTGCTGATGCAGCTATCATTGCCGAAGCCAATGCAGCGACTCAACCGCTCAGTGATGACACCTTATTCGGCCGTTTTGAGCAACAGGCTCAAGCGCATGATTGGCATGAGCAAATTGCCGTCATTGAAGGGTTTACAGATACGCAATATAGCTATGGTCAATTGCTTGATGACTCACAGCGTCTTGCGCGCTACCTTGCACACCATGGTCAGCAGGATGACTCACAGCTTATCGGGGTGTTAGCGGAGAAAGGGTACGGACAAGTCGTCTCTACTTTAGCGGTGATGAAGTCTGGTCATGCTTATTTGCCATTGCATGTTGAATGGCCTGTAGGTCGTTTGGACACGGTATTACAGCAAGGTCAAGTCAGCACATTATTGGTGTCTGCGAAGCAATTTGCTTGTGAAGAAATTCAAGCAAGACTGGCGGGTAAATACACCTTATTGGTCATCGAAACATTACTGGCAGAAATGAGTGGAACATGGAGCGAAGCCCATTTACCACACGTCAATGCGGACGACTTGGCCTACGTTATTTTCACTTCAGGTTCAACAGGTGTACCAAAAGGGGTGAGTATCAGCCATCGTGGCGCCTTGAACACGATTGATGCGGTAAACCAGCGCTTTAATATTGACGGCAACGATAGTGTCTTAGCGCTATCAGAATTGAGCTTTGATTTGTCAGTCTATGACCTTTTTGGCTTGTTGGCGGTTGGGGGGCGTATAGTTTTCCCAGTGCAAGAGAAGAGCAAAGATCCGAGCCATTGGCTGGACTTGATAACGCGTTATCAAGTGAGTACTTGGAATACGGTTCCCCAATTGGCAGGCTTGTTAGTTGATGCAGTGAGCCAATCAGCAGGGACACTTGCGTCATTACGAACAGTGTTAATGAGCGGAGATTGGATCCCCACCAAACTGGCAGACGAACTGGGTGTACTTGCGGAGCATGTCACCGTGATGAGTTTAGGCGGGGCAACAGAGGGCAGTATTTGGTCGATTTGGTATGAAATAACACGGCCAGTGCCAGAGCAATGGAATAGCATTCCTTATGGGGTTGCGATGCCGAACCAGCAAATGTATGTGCTGAATCAAGATGGTGAGCATAGTCCAGTGGGCGTGATAGGAGAGATCCACATAGGTGGCGCCGGTGTGGCACTCAATTACTGGCAAGACAGTGAGCGTACAGCAGAAAGTTTCTTTAGCCATCCACAACTAGGTCGTTTGTATAAAACGGGAGATTTAGGGCGTTGGCATGGTGATGGCTACATAGAATTTGTAGGTAGAAAAGACAATCAGCTGAAATTAAGAGGATATCGTGTAGAGCTAGGCGAGATAGAGCATGCACTCAATCAAGTAGCAGAAATAAAACAAGCCTTAGTGTTAGCGAAAGAGGACAGTGCTTTAGGTAACAAATACTTAGTCGCGTATTACGTTGCAGCTGAAGCGTTAGAAGAAACGGCATTACGGGTACAGCTGCAACATGAATTACCGGAGTATATGTTGCCTTCAGTATGGATCCACTTAACGACATTGCCTTTAACGGCAAATGGCAAAGTGGACATAGCAAATCTGCCAGAAGTTGCAACAAAAGCTAAAGCTCAAATTTTGCCTCGCAACGAGCTTGAGCGTTGTATTAGCAAGGTTTGGAGTGACGTTCTTGGCGTTAACGAAGATCGTATTGGAGTTGATGACAATTTCTTTGACCTCGGTGGTAACTCTATTTTGATGATCCGCATGAAGTCTCGTTTGGAGGTTGCACTACCAGACAAGAAATTTGAGTTAACAGATTTATTCCAGTACACCAATATTCAAACTTTGTCAGCGTTCTTTGATGGCTCAAATGTTCAACCATTGCACAGCGATGTTGATGTTGAACAATCAGCGAACTTTGCTTCAAGTAGTCAAAATGTTGAACGAGACATTGCTGTTATTGCGATGAGTGGTATGTTCCCACAAGCAAATGATGTTGATGCATTCTTGCACAACATTTTTGCCGGAGCGCAAAACATCGAGATCCTTGAAATTGCACGTTGTGAAAAAGAAGGTGTACCAGCAAGTTTCGTTAGCCATCCTGATTATCGTCCAATTGGTGCCAGAGTATCAGGCCTAGACGCATTCGATCCGAATTTTTGGAATTTGTCGATGAATGACGCGAAGTTTATCGACCCTCAAATTCGAAAGTTCCTCGAATGTTCGTGGCAGGCTATTGAGAAATCAGGCTACATCAAACAACGTAAGGATCTCTCTATCGGCGTTTATGCTGGCATGAGTGACAGTAAGTATAGTGAAAGTCGCATTCATGGTAACAAAGCATTGAGTGAGAGCTTAATGACTTTTGGTACTGCACATCTCAACGAAAAGGATTATCTAGCAACAAGAGTAAGCTATTTACTAGGCCTCACAGGTCCATCATTGAACATTAATACCGCTTGCTCGACATCACTTGTAGCTATCGCTGAAGCATGTAAAAACCTTATTTTTGGTGAATGTGATATTGCATTGGCAGGGGGAGTTTCATTACCAATGCCTGAAAATCATGGTTACATCCATCAAAATGGTGGCATTTTCTCTGAGTCAGGACAGTGTCGGACGTTTGATGCAGATGCCAGTGGCACAGTAGGCGGTGCTGGTGTTGGTGTGGTTGTACTGAAGCGACTCAGTGATGCCCAACGTGATCGAGACAATATCGTTGCTGTTGTAAAAGGGTATTCGGTGAATAACGATGGCGATCAGAAAGCGGGCTATATGGCACCAAGTATTTCTGGTCAAAGTCGCTGTATTTTGGATGCACAACGCAAAGCGAATATAACTGCTGACAGCATTGCTTATGTAGAATGTCACGGCACCGGAACTAAACTTGGTGATCCAATTGAAATTGCGGCATTGCACAGTGCGTTTTCAAACAATTCGACAGCGGGGGATTATCGCTGCGAATTGGGCGCAGTGAAAGCGAATATAGGCCATGCGGCCAGTGCCGCCGGTGTTGCTGGATTTATAAAAGTGTGTGGCATGATGCGACATCAGATCATGCCGAAACAAATCAATGTTACACAGGTTAATCCGGTAATTCAGCTTGAAAAAACGCATTTTAGTATTCCAACGCAGAGCAAACCTTGGCTGGTAGAAGGAGATAGAGTAAGGCGTGCAGGCGTCAGTTCGTTTGGTTTCGGTGGTACTAATGCGCACGTTATTTTAGAGGAATATCGACGTGAAGAACATGCCGCGTGTGAGACTGAGTCAGACTGTTTTATGGCGTTCCCCATCAGTGCAAAAAGCGAAACTTCGGTTCGCTGTTACAGTGAGGCATTGGCCCAATACTTAGAAAACCATGAGGTGCCACTTGTCGACCTAGCTTATAACTTGCAACATCGCAAGGAACAATTTGATCAGCGACTGGTTATTTGTGCAAAAGACAAAGCGTCACTATTGTCTTCGCTACGCAGTAACATTGAGGTCACGGCACACTCTACTAAACCAGCAAAATTAGCATTTATGTTTTCTGGTCAAGGAAGCCAATACAGCAACATGGCACGTTCACTATATATTGCTGAACCAGTATTTAAAGAAACTGTTGATTACTGCTGTGAGGTGTTATCAGCAATAACGAAAACTAATTTCGCCAATGTGCTTTTCAAAGCACAAAACGACACAAAAATGTCACTTAAGGAAACACGTTGGAGCCAACCTGCTTTATTTACGGTGTCTTATGCGTTGACTAAGTTACTGAATCATTATGGAATTAAGCAAAATGCAATGATTGGTCACAGTATCGGTGAGTATGTTGCTGCAACGTTGGCTGGAGTGTTTACACTCGAAGATGCATTGTTTGTTGTAGCAAAACGTGGTGAATACATGCAAAAAATGCCTGCGGGTGCAATGATAGCGGTGAGCGCATCGAAAGAGAAAATTGCTGCATTGTTATCTGCAAATGTGTCGATTGCTTTATATAACTCGAGTCAACACCTCGTACTATCAGGTTCAGAAAATGCGATTCGTGACTTTAAGCTGATACTTAACGAACAGGCAATACAGCATGTTGATCTACACACTTCACATGCTTTTCATTGTTCTTTGATGGAGCAAGCTGCGCTGCAATTTGGCGATTTATTGTCAAATATAACTTTGTCGACGCCAAATCAGGCATTTGTTTCAAATGTGACCGGCGAGTTGGTAACCGCAGAGCAAGTGACCAGTGTGCAATATTGGGTTGAACATCTAATAATGCCGGTACAATTTGAAGCGGGCCTTAACACACTCATCGCACAAAATGAGCCGGTTATTTTCATTGAAATGGGGCCAGGTAAAGTGCTTTCAACTTTTGCCGCTGTGCAAGGTGCAAACTCAGGTAAGGTGAGTTTTATTAACACTTTACCAGCGGCGGATAAAGCTCATAATCAAGATGATGCGCAATATTTTTATGAAGCAGTCGGTAAACTTTGGAGCTTAGGTTATTGCTCAGAGTTGATAATAACGGGTGTAGCACAAGAACACGTGAAGCCAGTTATTGACTTGCCTACTTACCAATTTGAAACAGTAAGCTGTTGGCTACCTTTACCAAAGGCAAGCCACAGTGAAGCCAGTACTGCACGGAACGTCACCGATATAACAGGGTTGAATATTTGTGATAAATCACTAACGGAGAGCGAAAAATACGTGGCTCAAGCTTTCCTAAGTATTTTGGGAAATGAAGATATGAGCGCCGATGATAGCTTTTTTGACTTAGGTGGTAACAGTCTGTCAGCGCTCAGACTGACTTCTCTGTTGCAAAATATCTTTAATATCGATATCTCCTTAGCGATATTGACCCAGTATAACTCGGTTAACTTATTAGCACGGTTCATTGATGGGCAAAAGTCTGGGTATAGAACGTTAGTAGATATGAATAGTGCGACTGCGCATGCACCTATGTTTATGTTTCATCCTGGGATTGGTGGATGTGAGGTTTATGCGAATTTAGCGAAAACGCTTAGCCATCAATATCACTGTTATGGGGTTGATTCCTACAATTTATTTCATGACGAGAAGATCACAGAGCTTGAAGAATTAGCTGCGTATTACCTGTCGCACATAGATACAGTTATTAAGCCAAAAGACGACAATGAGTATCACCTGCTTGGTTGGTCTTTAGGTGGCACTATTGCATTAGAGGTTGCAGCTCAATTGGAATTAAGAGGCTATCGAAATGTTAAGGTATATCTTCTTGATACAATTATTGATGACGAATTTATGAAAGAACTTAAGGCGTCAAATCGCTATTTAGCCACTTTAGAACGTGACTATGAAAACTACATGTCTGACAGTGGTTTTAGCGCGCGCGATATTGCTTGTCGGTTACCTAATCTCGCTTTAGCAACGCAGTTTGAACGTAGTCGTCTCTCAGCCAAATTACAGTACAGCAAGGTTCTGTTGCTTAAGGCTGATCAAGTTGATAACGCCATGGAGAATAATCAGTTATTGAGTTTGTTCTCTCACGCAGTAGCTTTGCAAGACAGTAACATTGGACAGCTGTTAGAAAATCCGAGTTCGCAGTTAACGGTAGTTAACTTAACTGATAAGCATCACAACAATGTGTTAGCTGCGGATAAATATATTAATCAATGTATAGCTGAGATGGATATACATCAATCACAAGACACAACAAATATTGTGGAGAAAGTTTAAAATGGACATGCTAAAAAACTCAAAATGGTTTGTGCCTTATTCATATTCACCTGCAGCTAAGCTTAACCTGTTTTGCTTGCATCACGCTGGCGGTTCAGCTGCTTTTTACAGCGCTTGGCCAAAGCATTTGAGCGCCATGGTTAATGTGATTGCGATTCAATTACCTGGTAGGGAGTCTCGTTACGGAGAACCATTTGCCAATAATATTGAGCAAATAGTCTCTGAGTTGGTTAAATATAGCGCTGTATTTGCGCATAAGCCTTATGCCCTTTTTGGGCATAGTTTGGGGGCTCTAATTGGCTTTTCATTGGCAAAAGAACTAATTAGGTCACAAGATATTACACCACAGTTTTTTATCTCCTCGGCACATCCAGCACCAAGACGGAGTCGATTGGAAGACAAACTCGACGGTTTACCCGATGACCAATTTGTACAAAAAATGGTGGATAAATATGGTGGGATCAGTGAAGAAGTACTCAACAGTAAAGAGCTGTTAGAGTTTCTTATGCCTAGATTCAGGGCTGACATTTTCTTATCAGAGGCGCATTTGAGTAGCGCATTAAATCCAGTACCGTTTTCAATCGTGACGTTATACGGAAAAAATGACAAGTCGGTTACCTTGCCAGGGATTCAGGCTTGGCAACATGAAACACAAGAGCAGCTCCAAATTCACTCTTTTGAAGGAAATCACTTCTTTGTGGAAACAGAAGAAGAAAAGGTACTTGGAATAATTAATAAACTTGTTGCCAAACATTTGTGGGCACTTGAGGTTTAAAAAAGAAAGGCAACAGCGAGATATCTGTTGCCAAATTTTACATGCATTAGACGCTTGCTTAGCGTGTTTATTTGCACCAATTATATAAAGTTTAAGGAAAAAAAATGTTTTCTCGACTATTGAATTTGTATAGTTTCGTTCGTTTGTGTCTTTGGCAAGGAAAAGCGAATAATACAAAATTAATTCTTGCGATGATCGTTGATGTATTGAATTCAACGATTAAAGTAGGAGGTGCGATTTTAATTGGCCAAGAGGTCATAGTATTGAGCGCAGGTAACGGTACTTTAGCCATCAACAGTTTTATTATGGCTGTTGCAGCGGTTATGGCGATAGCGATAAATATCCTGCCCATAGCTAGAGGCTATCTGCTATCTTCAGTACGTTCGAATACACAATCATCATTGCTAGAGCGTTTGCTGCGAAAAACCTATCAAATGAAACTTGATGAGCACATAGCCGCGCCGACAGGTCGTTTTCCTCAGTTGCTAACCGCTGTATATAGCAATGTTGAAAAAGTAATCCCAACCTTACATGGTGAACTGTTTCCTGCAATAGTGGATTTAGTTGCAATCATTGCGGGGTTATTTTATATCAATTTTTATTGTGGTTTAGTTGCTATCTTAGGGCTTGGCATTTATTGCGTATCAGCGTCTTATAATGCTGCCAAAATGGGTCAAGCTAGCAAGTTTCGGTTATCTGCTTCTTATGGGGCATATGGTGGTTTGTTAGCAGCCATTGCACGATATAAAGTGGCTCATCAGTTCGGAAACGTCGAATATGAAGTAAAAAAGGCACGTGAAGTTCTTGATGTTCAAAAAAACGCGTTTATGGGGGTTCATAGGCAAGATGTTTTTTCAGGATTAAGAAACAACATCATCGCAATTGCCACCATAGTGTTGGTTGCGGGACTCGCGGTATATGGATTCTTATATACTGGTTTAAACATGCTAGAAGCGATGTTGGCTGGATACTTAGCCAGTATTTTAATCGGGCCGTTGCGTTCTTTAGGGAAAGCGTTGGAGCAAGTTTACGTTGATTCAATTGAATGTGAAAAGATCATCGACTTTACGACTTCGGATTCAGGTTTAGAGCAAAGCAGCGATGCACAAGATCTAAAAATAGCGGCTGCACCGAGTATTGAATTTAGAAATATTAGCTTCTCTTATGATGCAACAAAAGAGAAAAAGACCCTCAATGATGTCAGCTTTGAAGTCCGTTCGGGACAAACAGTGGCGATTGTTGGGGAAAGCGGCGCAGGAAAATCGACATTAGTGAATTTATTGATGCGATTTTATGCCCAAGATACGGGTGAAGTATTGGTCAATGGTAAAGATATTCGCACTGTAACGGCTGAGTCATTGCGTTCACATATTTCTGTTGTATCTCAGAATCCTGATTTATTCCAAGGAAGTATTGCAGAAAACATCGCGTATGCCGATTGGTCTGCTGATAAAGGCCAAATTGAACAAGCTGCGAAAGCAGGTGGTTTGGATGCTTGGTTAGAGTCTAATGATAGAAGCTTGGAAGAACAACTTGGAGGAAGTGGTGATAGTATCTCTGGGGGGCAAAAACAAAGAGTTTCATTAGCAAGGGCACTACTCAAAGATGGCGAAATCCTTCTGCTAGACGAAGCAACGTCAGCATTAGATATCAGTACCGAGAAAGAAATAATGACCCGCGTTGAAGCCGTAACAAAGGGGAAAACGGTCATTGTTGTTACGCACCGAATTACGAATATAGTGGGTGTCGATTGGATAGTGTATCTGCAAGAGGGCGTTGTTAAAGAGCAAGGCACATTTGCTGAGCTGCTCAAAGGTAAAGGGTTATTCTATCAGCAGTTAAAAACGGAATGCGATAAGCTTGGTATCGATATTAATAAACTTGAAGTGAGCAACAAGCTAAGCGAAGCGACCTCTCAAGAGGTATTAGAAATGTAAATGCTTGATTCCACAGTCTGTTAATTTTGATTGGGTTAAGTGTTGTTTTATGTTAATTTTGGCTCCAAAAGGCATCATTCAATGTGTTTTGTTTGACAATCGACATGGCAAGGGTGTGCCTTAAGGCGTCAATTTTTGATGAATGTAAAAAGAAAAAGTAAATCTAGGACGAAAGGAATGTCGTATTCTGAATTAAATAAGCTTGGTTGGTCTAATCTCTTTTTCCAGCAGCTAAGTTATGATGAAATATGTGATGAGAATATCTGTAATTTGGTATATCGTATCTCAGAAATTCACCGTAGTCGAATTGTGGGAAGAGGGTTGGCTGGTGAACAGTCAATCATCTGTGGCTCTGAATACCAACCAATAAGTCAGCATCTCGCTGTTGGTGATTGGGTATTAGCTGAACTTGCAAATGAGCATTACCGTATTACAAAAATATTTACCCCTAAAAACAGGGTTCGCCGTATTTCGAATGGCTTACCTCAAGTTATTGCCGCCAATTTAGATTATTTATGGATTGTAACCAGTGCAAACGAGGAGTTTAATGTAAAGCGTTTAGAGCGCTACATTTCATTGGCGTATGAATTTGATATCACTCCCATTGTCGTTCTGACTAAATTGGACTTGTGTGATGATATCGAGCAATTTACATCACAAATAAAGCATCTTGATGTGCCAAATGTGCACGCGTTGAGCTCAAATCAGCCTAGTAGCTTAGGCGTGTTGCAAGCGTATCTTTACGAAGGTTCAAGTATCGCGTTAGTGGGGTCATCAGGTGTTGGTAAGTCTACTTTGATCAATGCGTTATTCCACACGCGTCAAGCCACTAAAGAAGTTAGGGAAAGTGATGATCATGGTAAGCATACCACAACGCATCGACAACTGTTTTTCACGGATGGGGATGTAGCAGTAATAGATACCCCTGGTATGCGTGAACTACAACTCTACAATGCTGAGCAAGGCATTGAACGCACATTTAGTTCCATTATCGAGCTGGTTACAGAGTGTAAATATAGTGATTGTACGCATAGCAACGAACCTGGGTGCGCAGTTCAAGCGGCCATCGCTGAAGGTTTGATAAGCGAAGCTCACTTTGCCAATTATCTTAAATTATTAAAAGAAGAAGAGTCTCAACAGCGTCGAACGGTTGGTGCCCATGCTGTAAAAGAGCACTACCGTGCCTATTTCAAAAAAATCCATAGTGACAATAAAGAGAAATGGTAACAATGGCTCAGCGGAGAGGAAAATAGCTGATTTTACAGATTTGTGTTGATTTAACGTGAAGCTGAACTATGTCATCATTTTGTACCGTGTGATAATTTTGGGCTGTTAAAAGAGATAGCTGATACCAGCGCACCAATGTAGTGGTGCCTAAGTAACCTATGTTGGTGTAGTAACAATCTGCCTAAATTGCTTTCTGTGTCTGAAATTTCATGAAGCGTTATCATTTTTGGGGGAGTTACATAGAACGACCTAAGAGGAAGTTGTTGTGGATGGCATGATGCAACGCTGTAACTCCACCCAATTTAGTACAGCTCTTTTGTAGAATTTTATGCAGCCTCAAGATAACTAATTGGTGTCATATCACCAAGTGAATCATGGGGTCGTTCATAATTATAAATATCTAACCATTCATCTGTGATTTCACGTACTTCTTGTAGTGACTCAAACAAGTATAAATCTAGCACTTCTTCACGGTAACTTCGGTTAAACCTTTCCACAAAGCCATTTTGATAAGGGCTACCAGGTTTTATAAACTCTAGCTTAATACTGTTTTCCATCGCCCACGTTTCAAGCATAGTGGAAGTAAACTCTGGGCCATTATCTACCCTAATTTGTTTTGGTTTGCCGCGCCAAGCAATGATCTGCTTTAGTGTCCTAATTACTCTCTCAGCCGTTAAACTGGTATCAACTTCAATCGCTAATGCTTGTCGATTGAAGTCATCGAGTACATTCAATGTTCTGAACCGATGTCCATAGCTTAATGCATCACTCATAAAGTCCATTGACCAAGATTCGTTATGTTCTGCTGGGGCACTTAACGGTTCTGGCGTTCTCGTTGGTACACGGCGTTTTCCTTTACGTCTTAAGTTGAGTTTAAGCATGTTGTAAACACGTTCAACACGCTTCTTATTCCAAGGTTTACCCTTGTTGCGAAGCCTTTTAAATAGTTTGGGCAGCCCCCACCTTTGGTGACGTTCGATCAATGCTAGCAATGCGTCGATAACTTCATCATCTGATGGCCGTTTATGTTTGTAATAAAAAACTGAGCGGCTTAATCCAGCCACTTCACAAGCAAATGCGACGCTGACGTTAAATTGAGTTCTCAAATGCTCAACCCAAGCTCTGCGTCTACTTGTCTTTACAGCTTTTTTGCAATGATATCCTCAAGCATCGAGTGCTTTAAGCTCAGCGTTGCAAACATATCTTTTAGCTTACGATTTTCTTCTTCAAGTTCTTTAAGGCGTTTAACATCAGATGCTTCCATACCACCATATTTTGAGCGCCATTTGTAAAATGTGCTTTGGCCTATGCCATGTTTACGGCAAATTTCAGGCACTGGAATACCTGATTCAGCTTCTTTGATCATGCTGACAATTTGAGTTTCGGTGAACTTACTTTTTCTCATCGTAAATTTTCCTATTTTAGTTAATGGAAAATTCTACTTATGAACTGTTTCATTTTTTGGGGGAGTTACAACGCGGCTTTTTATGCTAATCCTTCATAGGTCGTGTGTACTGTATTACAACAACGCATTTTGCCGTTAAGCAATGAATGGAGCAGGCTATTAAATCATGAGCCACTAATTCTTAGAGGAAGCGCAAGAGCTTTCATACTGTGTGAGAAGTGCTTAATCCTAGGTGTTCTGCATTACTAATTTAGGGCACCTTTTTTAAGGAGTTTTGCTCATACTCTACTGGCGACAGGTCACCATTAGCTGTATGAAGTCGTTCTAAGTTATAATAGGGTATATACGCCATTACATCATTTCTCATATGTCCATAGTGTTTATCGCCTTCAGTTTGACCATCGTAGATAATAATTGGTATGCATTTTAAATTATCACCAAAGATCCCGAATCCAGGTTCCAACTGCACCGTTATAAAATCTAGTGCCGTGATATAATCAAGATAAAAACCTAGAAATGATTTTTAAAGCAAAAGAGGAAAGTATCAAGGTACAATTGTGATGTTAGATATAGAGATTAAGAATATATAAAGTTGATTGATTAAGACTAAGTTACAACTAACTTTATAGTCTTAATCAATGGGTTTTGCGCGATTATAATGTTTAGCTTAAATTCTTAGTATTTTACTGTACGGAGTATACTGCGTTACCATTACCATCATTACTAACCGTTATTTCAAATACTACAGCAGGACTATCGTCACCATTAGGGCCTTCAGCTTTATTGAGAAGCAATTCTCGTGGAGTAACCGTTCTTCCATCTCCAAGGAATATTGCTACACGAGCAGTTTCAGGAGCGCTACCACTGTAATAATTTACACCTATTTGATATGTGCCAGTATTTACGTTTTCACAGGCGACAACATAATTTTCAGGACCTTGACCATTTATATCATCCACATCAAGAGTTCCATCCTGCCCAGTAAAGTCTTGGTAATATACATGAGAACCGTTTGGTTCAAATGCGTGTAGATCTATATCTGATTGGTCTCCCCATGACAATGACGCACGTATAGCACCAGTTCCTGCTATTTGCGTGGGAAATGGAGTATCTTGAGCAAGCCTGGTTAAATTAGTATCAATCACACCTCTTGACGCTAAGCGTGCATCAAAATAATCTTCAATAATTAGGTGATTTGATATGGATCTAAAATCACCGCCTAAAAACCCCGGAAGGATACTAGGATCATTGTCTATGTTACTAGGTAAGACATTCTCGATTAATCTCAAGCTGTCTATTACACGGTCATCATCCGCAGTTACATACTGCGCACCATCTACAGTAAACGCCGAAGGATTTGCAATTCCAAAATAATCAATACTATCTGCACGTTCAGGCTGCCTTGTTTTTACAGAGGCAACAGCGCTATTTGTAAACAGGTTTCCTTGACTATGTGGCACGATAATGACACGCTTACCAGCTAAAAGATCTGCTTCATAGAGCCCAACATGTTCGGAGTTGACAGTGATACGATCTGCTATCGCATCTATCGAAGCTTGAATCATTGACTCTCCAAGCTCCTCTAACAATGAATCAGTAAACAATGCAAGTGTATTGGGAGTTAGGTATACCGCTAACGTAGCACGTATTGCATCATTATTTAATTTAGATGAAATTAGATCATATATTTGATAACCCGTAATTCCATCAACACCTTCCTCGTCCATTTTCTGTTGAAGAACTTGCGTTATATCTGTTAAAGCGCCTTGTGAATAATTATATGCATCAGAAAATACATATGATGAGTTTTCATGTAAACTTTCGAACTGAGACTTGTAAGCATTCTTCATTGTTTTAGCCATGAAGCTAGCATCAAACTTTTTAGTTAAAATCCCATTCGCAAAATAAACTGCTGTCTTTTTTTCTGAATCCGTAGTGTCAATACAACCATTTAAATTAGCGTGAGAATACATGCTCATACCAGTACATAATAGTGCCGGAATTAATAATGTTGTTTTATTCATGAAACTTTCCTTAGTTTTGAGGTAACCGGCATTCTTCAATATTAGCTTCCAAAGTTCTTTGGACCGTCCCATTTCTACTCATCAAAAAGTTCTCATAGGCAGCCATTCTTTCTGGTGTATCTATTAGAATACTTCGTATTTTTGCTACTTCTTCACGACCATTAAGACTTGTATGATCAATATAGCACGATGCTAATTTGGATAATTCTTCTGCCGCCTCACCATCATCTAAGTCATCTTGAGAATCACCTGTAACTAAAACATTTTGAAAAATTTGCGCTGCTTTACGTGAAATTTCTCTGTTATCTTTAGAAAGTGGATAAAGGTTGTAAATCTTTATCTCAACATCATCTCTAACACCATCCCTATCTGAATCAGTGCCTTCTAAACCAAGTCTTGGACTTACTGGGATTGGTGGAAGTTTTTCTATATCAAGCTCTTGTATAGTTATTGTATTCGTATATTTATCAGTAGCACCATCATTGTCTGTTACTGTCAAATTAACCGAAACTGTAACATCTTCCTCAATTTCACCAACGACTAAGTTAGAATTAACTCCATTCTCTGTAAGGCTAATGCTCTTGCCTGTATAGTCACCTAAGTCGAGACTCCAGTTATATGAAGATATAGAACCATCAGAGTCACTTGAACCTGATGCATCAATAATAAATTCTCCACGCTCATAAATGTCATCTATTTGAGAGAATGCTGCGGTAGGTGAAATATTTGAAAGCAGCTGAGGTTGGGGTAATGTCTGTGTATCATCTGAGTCAGAACCTCCACAGGCACTTAGTAGGCAGCTTGCTAGCAGGATGTTTATTGCTTTAATTTGCATAATTTAATATCCCTATTAGTTAAATTATTTTTAATAAAAAAGGTTTTTTGTTGTGATTTATTCTAGCAAAAAAAGATAAAATAAAAAAATAAAATCCATATATATTCGGTTAAATTAAATGGTATATAAATATAGTTAATTTTAAATTTGTTAATTTCTCTTGATTTATTTGTGTGTTATTTTTCATTGTTTTCTTTTCTCTTTCATTTTAATTAATTTTTATTAATGGTGTTACTCTTTTTTATTCGGTTTGTTTAAAGGTGTTTTTAATTGGTTTTTTAGCCTACGTTAATAAGTTGTCTACAGAAGGACCTTGTTGATTAGTAACTAGCTACTTGATCTACACGGCTGCTAATAGCCTAACAATAAGCCGTTTTTTTAAACTATAATGGGTTAATTATTTTCAGGTAAGCATATAGTTATACGAGCTATAAACTTTTATATAGGAGCAGGTTGCATTAAATACCACAGCTTTGAATGGTGTCTTTGCCAGCAGATAAAGGCTTTGATTTCTTAATTGGAGAGGTTTTTTTGAACAAATTGTGCGTTTTTTGTTGTGTTATGTCATTTTAATGGGTACTTTATGTACTTGGGTATGAAAGTTTTCATATCTAATTAAATAATAAAGGAATAACAAAAATGAAAATAAAATTAAAAAAAACACAATTAAAAACATTAACGAATGATCACTCAGCTTTAGCACAAGACATGACACCAAACATTGCTGGTGGTAGTAGCTATGCGTCATACCGTTGTCCACCTCAAGAATCACAACGAGATTGTTTTAGTTCACCTGACCAAGGTCAACCTTGTGTGACCTTGCTGCAATAAGAGATTAATTTTATCTACTAATCATAAAGTAGTGTCTCAACGTTGCTGCTTTATATGATAAATAACCCGCGGTACCGATGATGAGACTTCAAAAGTCGTGACGAGTCTCGAACTAATCTTAACATTAACGTAGACTTCCTTTCTTTTAGGATCAGGTTGCATTAAATACCACAGCTTTGAATGGTGTCTTTGCCAGCAGCTAAAGGCTTTGATTTCTTAATTAAAGAGGTTTTTTTGAACAAATTGTGCGTTTTTTGTTGTGTTATGTCATTTTAATGGGTACTTTATGTACTTGGGTATGAAAGTTTTCATATCTAATTAAATAATAAAGGAATAACAAAAATGAAAATAAAATTAAAAAAAACACAATTAAAAACATTAACAAATGATCAGTCTGCTTTAGCACAAGACATGACGCCAAACATCGCTGGCGGTAGTAGTTATGCATCATACCGCTGCCCACCGCAGGAATCTCAAAGATGTTCATTAGATTGCTTTAGCTCGCCAGGTCCTGGTCAGCCTTGTGTGATCATGCCATAAACGAAGGTTAGTATTATCTACTAATTCACTCATTATAAAGCAGTAGCTCAGTGTTGCTGCTTTATATGATAAATAACCCGCGGTACCGATGATGAGACTTCAAAAGTCGTGACGAGTCTCGAACTAATCTTAACATTAACGTAGACTTCCTTTCTTTTTTCTCCTAACTTAGCTTTATATTTACAATTTAACCTGCACAATTACATTTATTTGCATTTTAGTGCATCAATTCTTTGTACTATAAGCTTATCAATGTGTTTGTAGTCCCTGCGTTTTTCTGTATTTAAATGGAGCTTATTTTATGCGTTTTAGTCGTACTTTTTGTACTCTTGTGCTGTGTTTTTTGATTAGTGCATGTAGTTCACTGCAGCATACAAAAACCGGTTTTTTAGATAGCTATGAGTTACTAAAGCCAAATGATGAATACCCAGATACGTTAATGTATCGCTCCACACAATTTGATAAAGCACAGCTACAGCAAGTCAAAACTATTTACTTACCTAAGTTTGAAATATGGCTAACAGCCAATGACAATGCACAGTTTTTGGCTGTTAATCAGTCACATATTGTAAAGTTAAGTAACTACATGCAGTCTCAGTTGCAAGAAAAACTATTGCCTTATTATCAAGTGGTGACAGAAAAGCCAGCGGCACTTAATAGTCAAATACTGACGATTAAAGGGGCGTTTACTAATATCGACTTTCAGGAAACATCTTTAGATGTGCGTGATTTTGTGCCGGTTAAGCTCGTCTACAATGCAGGTAAAACAGCCTATTTAGCGGCAACAGAACAGACTGAAGCCGTTACCTCTGTATCCCTAGAGTCAGCTTTTTATATTGGAAGTGGGGTACAACCGGTATTTATGATGACAGCGAGCAAGCAGTTGGAGTCAGTGGTTAAAGCCAATGGTGAAGAAAATGTTCAGGCTGTGAAGGCGATACTTGATATTTGGATCAATAACTTTGTGACTGGTATGACTAAAAATAAAATGGCGAAAAATTAGGAGCCCAATATGAATTATAAACGTAGCAAACACTTTCTTTTTTCTGGCATTTTATTAGCACTGTTAAGTGCATGTAGTGAGCAAAATAAACAGCTTGCAGAAGAACCTACTTTACGCCCTGTGCGAACGCTGACACTGGTCGTGAACAATGGCGGGCCTATGCAGGAATTCCCAGCGGTAGTAGATGCAGCGAATTCAGCTGATCTGTCTTTTAAAGTCGCGGGTGAGGTTGTGTCGTTACTTGTTAAGCAAGGGCAAGATGTATCTAAAGGTGACGTGATTGCTGAAATTGATAATACCAATTACAAACTCGCACTTGATGAATCACAGGCCGCGTTTGATAAAGCCAAAGCGGACTTTGGTCGAGCAGAGCAATTGATCACCTCAGGGACTATTTCACAAGCTGATTATGATCAGCTTAAAGCGCAGTTTGCCAGTGCAAAAAGTAAGTTAGCGACCGCGCGGAATAACCTAGATTATACCCAGTTACATGCATCATTTAATGGCGTTGTAGCCCGTACTCATATTGAAAAGTTTGAAGAGGTTCAAGCGAAACAAGTCATCGTTACATTACAAGACATCGAACGCATTAATTTAAAGGTGAATATCCCTGAAAGTATGATGGTACATGTATCAAAAGAAGCACCTAAACAAATTTATGCAGAATTTGCTGCAATTAAAGGCAAGCAATTTCCCCTGAGCTTTGTTGAAGTAAGTACGCAAGCTGATGAAGTCACCAAGGCTTATGAGGTTACTTTAGGTATGCAGCCTCCAGCAGGCTACAACATATTACCGGGCATGACAGCACGTGTTATTGCCAGTGCACAACAAGGCCAACAAAGCCAACTTTATGTACCAATAAAAACAGTGCTAAAAGATGAAAATGGGAACTTTGTTTGGACAGTAAGCACCATTGAAGCTGGGAAAGGCCAAATTACTAAAAAGCCCGTTGTAGTGGGCGATATTACGCCATTTGGTTTTACTGTTTTGTCGGGCCTTGAGGAAGGTGTACATGTTGTCACTGCTGGTATGAGTAAGGTGACAGAGGGACAGGTTGTAAAATTCAGTGAGGGCGTATAGTGAACATTACCCGTTTAGCATTAGAAAATAACCGGACTGCGTGGGTTGTATTTGCTGCCCTATTACTATTTGGGTTGTCGGCATTTAATAATATGCCTAAAGATTACGATCCTGGTTTTATTATACGTACGGCGCAAGTGGTTACTTACTTTCCTGGGGCTAGCCCACAGCGAGTTGAAGAGCTAGTAACAGATCAAATAGAAAAAGTTGCCCAGCAGATCCCTGAACTTGATTTTGTCACCAGTACCTCAAAGACAGGTGTTTCAATTGTTGGGGTAAATATCAAAGAAAGCTATAAAGATATGCGCCCTATTTGGGATAACCTACGGCGTAAAATTCAAAGTATTGAAAACGATTTACCAAATGGGGCTCAAACCCCCATTGTGAATGATGAGTTTGGCGATGTATTTGGGATTGTCATTGGTTTAACGGCCGATGGTTATAGTTATCGTGAAATGGAAGAAGTAGCTGAGCAAGTCAGAGATGCTTTTTTACGTTTACCTGAAGCGGCAAAAGTGGATATATACGGCACACAAGAGCAGCGTGTATTTATCGAGTTTGAAAATACCCGTTTGGCATCGCTGGGTTTATCAGCGAACCAGCTCAAAGATCAGCTGGCTGCGCGTAATATTGTAAACCCAGGTGGCTCTCTTTACATTGATGATGAGACATTAGCGCTTGAGCCCAGTGGTAACTTTGAATCGGTAGAAGACATTGCGCAGACCATCATTAATATCCCTGGTAGCGATCAAGTTATCTTGTTGACTGATATTGCAAAAGTGTACAGAGATTATGTTGACCCAGCTAAAAGCAAAGTGCGTGTTGGTTCTGATACTGGGTTAACGCTTGCAATTTCTATGCGAGCTGGTGGTAATAACTTAGCGTTAGGCGAGCAGGTACTTGAGAGCATCAGTTATTTAGAGAGTGTTTACCCAATTGGTGTAGAGTTTAAGTTGCTGTCTTTCTTGCCACAAGAGGTTGAACAAAAGGTGAGTGATTTTGTATCAAACCTCTTTCAAGCAATATTGGTTGTTACCTTGGTAATGCTATTTAGCTTAGGGCTACGCACAGGTTTAATTGTGGCCAGTTTGATTCCGATGAGTATGGTATGTGGTGTTTTAGTGATGTCATTTTTTGATATTTCTATCGATCAAATTTCATTAGCTGCATTGATCATTGCTCTGGGTATGTTGGTTGACAATGGCATTGTGATGTCTGAAAACATCATGGTACAAATGGAGAAGGGCAAAAAAGCCATTGATGCTGCGGTTGACTCTGCCAATGAGTTAAAGGTGCCGTTATTGGTTTCGTCACTTACTACGGGTGCTGCATTTTTACCTATATTTCTTGCTGAATCATCGACCGGTGAATATACGGCATCACTTTTCAAAGTAGTCACTATTACTTTGTTGTGCTCTTGGTTATTGGCGATGACGATGATCCCAATGCTATGTGTGTACTTTACCAAAGTGAATGTGAAGCAAAATAGTGATGAATATGCGGGGAGCGTGTATCAGAGCTACCGAAATATCTTATATACCTTATTGAAATTTAGATGGCTAACCGTTGCCGTGTGTATAGGTATGCTCGTATTGGCGATCCAAGGCTTAAAGCTCATTCCTAATTTATTCTTTCCGCCTTCAGATAGGGAGTACTTTAAGGTTGAATTGGAATTGCCAGTCGGAACGCGTTTACAGACCACAGAAGCACTGGTTAAAGATATGGAAGCATATTTTCAAACACAGTTACAGGTGAGTAATGACCGTGAGAGTGGTGTAACACAATGGGTAAGTTACATTGGCAATGGTGGACCACGCTTTTTGTTAACACATACGCCTGAGTCAACCAGTTCAAACTATGCCTTAATGATAGTGTCGGTAACTTCATATCAGATAATTGATGAAGTGATGGCTGATATTGAAGAGTATGCATTAGCACGCCACCCTGACTTGCTCCTTAAACAGCGAAAAATAGAAAACGGTGCGCCTATCGCAAACCCGGTTGAATTTAGAATTGCAGGTAGTGATACCGCTGAAGTAATGAAAATCGTGGCGCAATTGAAAGACAAAATGCGTGAAACACCAGGGTTAAAGTCTATAAGTGATGATTGGGGTTTACCGATTAAAAAGCTACAGATAGACATTAATCAAACTCGAGCTCGCAGAGCCGGTGTTTCAAGTAAAGATATAGCGACATCCTTACAAACTGGGTTAAGTGGTTTTGAGCTCACCCAATACCGAGAAGGTGATGACATTATTCCGGTTACACTGCGTTCTATTGCTGCCGACAGACAAGATATTAGTAAATTGGAGGCGATGGTAGTGTACTCACAATCATCAGGTAGTTCAGTACCCCTTAAGCAAGTTGCAGACATCAAAGTGGTATGGGAAAACGCACAAATATTTCGTCGCGATAGGTTAAAGTCGGTTGTGGTAGGTGCACAAGTTGATGGGATCACAGCCAGTGAGGGTTTTGCAGCAATAACTCCTTGGTTAGATGAGCAAAAGCAGCAATGGCCATTAGGCTATGGTTATGAGCTAGGTGGCGAAGCTGAGTCTTCAGGCAAAGCAAATCAGTCGATAGCCGACAAACTGCCCATTGCTGTATTGATCATTGTTATCCTTTTAATTGGACAATTTAACTCAATTCGTAAGTCTGCCATGGTACTCGCTACCATCCCACTTGGCTTTATAGGGGTTGTTGCAGGGCTATTAATTGGGCAATCGTTCTTTGGTTTTATGACGTTGCTAGGGGTGATTTCTTTGGCAGGGATCGTGATCAACAATGCCATTGTTTTGCTAGAGCGTATCAAAATTGAATTAGATGAATTACCCGACTCACCGATTGAGGCCATTGTAAACGCAGCACAAGCTAGAATGCGACCTATTTTATTAACCACTGCCACCACCGTGTTGGGACTCGTGCCTTTATATTTAGGAGGCGGGGAAATGTGGGAGCCGATGGCATTGAGTATTATGGGAGGGTTGTTGTTTTCAACCGTACTTACCCTTGGTGTGATCCCTGTATTGTATGCACTCTTTTTTAGGTTACCGTACAAGCACGCTTAATTTTTGTTAAGCATGAGTTTGCTTTAGTAAAAGGTAGTCATTGACGTGACTACCTTTCTTATTTCACAGTACTGAAAAGTATTAGAATAAAAAAGATCTAGAGCTAAAAAATAATAAAGGACGTGTCTGATGTAGTTCATCTGTCTTGTATTTGGTTTTTTCACTGTATAAAAACTACTCTTTTCTTTACAAATTTCCTGTATTAGGTATTTTTGGTGATGTTTACCCTATTACAATAAAAAAGGAAAATGTATGTGGAAAAGGATATTAAGCTACTTCGCGACCATTTATTTGGTTAGTGCATGCGGTTCCGGTAGTGAAACAGCAGAACAGTCAGATCAAGCTGAGGTGCCAATAGTCACAGCCCCTCCAATAGTCGAGTTACAGAGTAAGCCTGCAATCACGTACTCCTCTTCGTTGCAAGATGACATAGTCAGCTTTGTTGAAGTGGCCCAGCAAATCCGATTTTTCTACCCCAGTGATTCTGTGGCAAATAGCCAGTGGGATGCGTTTATAGCTGAGGCTATCGTCAAGTTGAGTCAAATCAGTAAGCAGGAGCGTTTAGCTGAGTCCTTTCAAATATTACACTCAATTGCTCCTCATATATCACTTGGGGTCGCTATACCTAATGAACCAGGCGAGGAGTCTCGTGTATCGAGTTGGTTGGCTAATAGTAGTTTAGATGATTCGGTGTTTACTCGAAAGTTGATTCGAGGCACTTATAAAAACTTGCAAAGCGATATCCGTCATGCACAAGAATGGTTTTATACGACACAATTGTATAATGAGCCTTTACATATTCCACTGTATTTAAATGAGCATGAGTCATCAGATGGGAGTACATACAATGGTTTTGATACGTATGACATGTCTCACTCCATTGGTGAAATTGAGTTATGTATGGCAGCTGCAAGTCATATTTGGGCTGAAATCCAACATTTTTGGCCATACTTTTCAGAAGTGGACGTTAACTGGAAGCTTGAGCACAAAGAGATGCTCTCAGCATGCTTGTTGGAGGACCCGCAAGACACCTGGCAGACAATCTTTGCGTCTATGAATCGGCTTCAAGATCAGCATATATCGATACATTTGCCTACACATATATCGCCAAGTAGTAGTTTTGAGTGGATATTGCCATTTAGGCCCTATATCGTTGAAGGTAAAGCAATAATCACACGAATTCATCCCGATGCGCTTAATCTTGTTGAGTTAGGGGATGAACTAGTAACAATTGATAATGAACCTATTGAGCAAATGATAGAGCGTAACGCTCAAGTGATTTTGACCTCAAAGCATAATGCAAAATATCAGAGCTTAAAATCGCTTTTTCTCAGGCGAGATGACACGCAAATAGAAGCGACCTTAAAAAAAATGGATGGGACGACTTATACTGTGCTATTTGAGCCTCTTCCAATTTCTGCTATGGCGCAAAGATATACTGGGAATAGGCTTATATACAGATACGATTATATGCATGAAGTGTTGGATGAGGGGGTTCATCACTTAGTACTTTATAAGCTCTCTCAGGCTGCTTTATCGCAAGTGAGAGAGCAGTTATCGTCTGCAAAAGGCATTGTCATTGATTTACGCCATTACCCTGAAGACTTTTTTGCGTGGTTGCATGCTTTAGGTTGGTTCTCGTCTCAAGAAATAAGCAGTGCGCCTATATATGAACATTGGCAACGGGCACCAAATCAATCTAGCAGCAATGTACAGCGAGTGTTTCAATTTATTCAGCCTAAGGGGGATCTTATTGATAAGCCAATCGTGGTATTAGCCTCTAGAGACAGTATTAGTCAAAATGAACATGCTTTAGCCTATATACAAAATGCAGGGTTAACTATTATGGGTGAAGCGACCGCAGGTATTAACGGTAATATTCAGGTGCAATCCGTTTTTTCTGGGCCTGATAATGGCGGCGTTACATTTATATATACTGGATTACAAGTTACGCAAAATGATGGCTCATCACTCATTGGCGTAGGAATACAACCCGATATTACTGTTCCAATTAGCAGAGAGTCTATCGTCGAAGGAACTGATAATCAGCTAGCGCGTGCTGTAGAGTATATATTACAGCAGCAATGATATGGATTGATCGAACTAACCTGTAGTTAAGTGTAACTCGAAGTAAAGGCTGGTAAAGGTGCCAAAAATTAAGTTTTCATTCAGTCAAATCTGGTCAAACTGAGTGTGTAGACATTAACAGGAGATAGATAATGAATAAATTAAGCCTAGTATTATTAATGGTATGTACTCCCTTTTTCGCAAGTGCAGGTGAAGTATCGGTTAAGTGGTTAGATTTTAACGATTATCGAGATGTAAGGCCTGCTAACGAATCAAAGAGCAGTTATTATAAACGTATTGAAAAGCAGTTTGATAAGCAGATACAAAAACTGATGGCAGATACACCGTCAGGCTATAAATTAGATTTAACCTTTGAAGATATAGACCTTGCTGGTGATGTACGCTTTAACATGCATGACATTCGTATCATTAAGTCTATACATTTTCCTCGGATGAAGCTGAGTTACACGCTTACGGATAAGTCTGGGAAAGTGCTGGCGCAAGCAGACTCTAAAGTTATTAAAGACCTGAGCTTTATGGATAGGATCCGTATGGGTCGTGATGAAGCTTTTTATTTTGATAAACGTTTATTAAAAGATTGGTTTGCTGAGCATATTGAGTCAGTTATCCCTAAATCTTAATTTTGCTGATATAAAAAGGGTAAATCTCTAATGAGTCTACCCTTTTTTGTTACGAGCGTTGCATTAGCGTGCCATATTGGCAACTTCTATTGATGAGTCATCAGGCATAAAAAACTGCGACGTATCTACCTCATCGATTTGTTCTGCGGGTAAAAACCGTTGGGCGTAGTCCAGATACACACCACTTTCTATAAATAGCTCAAACACATTTAAGTCAATGTGTTTATCTACTGCCATCTTATGTAATATTTTCAGTGCGACACTGAGTGGTTTTGCTTTTTTATAGGGCCTATCCGCCGCTGTCAGTGCTTCAAAAATATCGGCAAGTGCTAAAATTCGCTCAGGGATTGATAGTGTTTCGCCTTTAAGCTGCCTTGGATAGCCATCTCCACGCATCGTTTCATGGTGTGTTGACGCAATACGGGGCACTTTAGCCAGTTCAGGGGGGAAGGGCACACTGTCGAGAATTTTTATGGTACTGATAATATGCTCATTAATTTTAAATCGATCTTCAGCAGTTAAAGTACCTCGTGAAATACAGAGATTATAGACTTCACCTCGGTTAGCTAGGTTGTCAGGGACTGGCATTTTTATGTCAAAATGTTCAGGGCAATGATATGGTTCAAAACGTTGCACTATATGCATTGCTTTGTCGGCCAGCAGCGGCTCTTCTACGGGAGTTACAGGGTGTGGATACTGTGCGTAACGTAGTTCCTCTTGAGGCGATAAACCTAAGCTATCATCAAAGTAACGAACCCATGTTTGCGCAGCTATGGCACGTACTTTTTCTTTGGTTTCGTTAGCCATAAATTCGCTGCCTACATTAGCGGACGCGATTAATGCAAAGTCGTCGAATAATTGCTGTTGCGTGGCCTTTTTTTCTTTTGATAGTTGCGCTGCTTGCTCTGGGTGAACTGAAATTTGGGTGAGGTAATGTATTTGCGCATCCCGATATAGGACTTCAAAACGCATTCTTATTTCATGAATTCGGTTGTAAATACACTCTAGCTTGGAGCCTTTATCAACAATGTGCTCAGGCGTAGTTATCTTACCGCAATCATGCAACCAAGCTGCGGTTTTAAATTCACGCCATTGTTGCTCACTATCAAAGGAAAAGTGTTTAAATGCGGAGCTTTTGCTATCGCATGCGGCTTGTGCGAGCATCTCACCTAGTTCAGGTACGCGTTTACAATGCCCCGCGGTATAGCGTGACTTTTCATCGATGGCTTGGGCTATGAGTTTAATTATGGCATCAATCAAATTACGTTGTGCATATTCATGGCGCTTAAGTTCATCGGCCATACGCTTCATAGCGAGTGATAGGCGCTTTACCTCAATCACTTTACTGGGGATAACTTTAACTCCGGCGTAATCGTGGGTTCGAATATGATAGGTCATTGCCAGTAGCTCAGTAATGGGTTTCACGATTGGAGAAGCGCAAAGCCAAGTTAATGGTAGTAGCATGGCAACGACTAGTAAGGTGATTAGGCTGCTGGTGGCCACACTATCATAAACGGGAGAGAATAAGGTCTGTTGATCAATGACAAACACAATGAGTTGGTCTGATGACATTGCACTTTGTAGCTTATCAACGTAGATAAGCTTTTGCTTTGCGTTATCTGTAAAGTGATGGAGTGTGCCAAATTGGGTGTTGTCCATATTTTTAATATAGATCAGATACGGCACAATTCGCCCAATCTCATGGCTATTCATTGCTTCTTTGAGCCACTTAGATTCTAACTGAGCTAAATATTCATTACTTAAAGTATCAATGGCCAAATTAATGAGGGGTATGAGCTCAGATTTATTGTTTGCCAATAATAAGTGAATCGATGATTTAACATTGGCTCGTGCAAACGAAAACTCGTTACTGACTTTTAATCCGCTCAGTGCATATTCAGTTAATAAGTTACGCACAATAATATCGCTTTCAATACCAGCATCGGCTTGACCATTTAATACTGCATTAACTACGTCAATGGTTGTTTCTACTTCTAATATATTGATATTGGGGTAAGCATCACGAATCGGTTGAATGACAGACCAGCCTTCTGCTATGGCGAGCGTTTTTTGATTCAGCTGTGCGATTGAGGCTATATGTGTGGCGTTGCTGGGCCAAATTAACGCAAATTTAAGGGTGCCATAGGGCTTAGTTAATAGGCCAAGTTGTCGATTTTGTTCATTATCAAAAGTGGCATTGAGCGCTTGTATACTGCCTTGTTCAAAGCGGTCGGTAAATTCAGACCAACTATAGCCATTGATAAACTTTACATCGAGTTGTAATAGGGCTGCGACTTGTCGCATGACCTCTACGGCATATCCGTTGGGCTCACCAGATACAGCATAATCAACCGGGAACCAATCGGTCTCATTTGATATGGTCAATGGAGAGTGCCTAGCAATGATCTCTTTCTGCTGTGGGGTTAGTTGCATAGGCTGCATGGGTACCATGCGGGCTTTGTTATCTAAACGATTGGTGGCAATGATGTCACCTTGCGGCTTTATTAAGTAAGCCTCGCCGGCAAACCCCTTAACTTGCCGTTCCAAGCTGCCAGCGAGAGCATGCAAAGGAATATCTAAGCCAATAACGCCATTTTGGCTTTGCAGCTTTCTGGCATAAGTTACGCCCGGCACTTGTGTATATTGGAATAAGTATGGGGTACTACGCTGACTCACGTTACTGGCATTGATATACCAAGGGCGCTTTGTTGGGTTGTAGCTGGTTGGCTCTATGCGTGATGTACTCAATTCAAAAGAGGCATTGAAAAAGGATAGCTCCCGTTGATTCGGGTTAGATTTACCATCAATACTCATGATAACCCAAGCGTCATTTTTTGATGCGCGGTAGCTTTGCGTCAGTGTTTTATTTTTTAAATTAATGACTTCAAAAAAGTCACCATGACTGTTGGCGAAGTAGATCCCCTCAACGGCTGGGTTGGTTGTTATGAGTTCAGCAAGAATACGCAGTTTTTGTTGGTTACTAAGTTGTTCGATATTTGGTATGAGGGCTAACATGTCAACTATTCGGCTTGCGGCTAAATCATTTTGATGAATTGTTTGCTTCGCACTCGTCGCAAATTGATCAAACTGCTGAACCGTTTGCTGTTCTAGTTGTGCAATGCTGTTGTAGTACTGAAGAGAAACCGTAAGCGCGGCAACAATACTGCATACCACGGTAAATAGTGCAACCACAGTGAGCCTGACCGAGAAGCGCCAATGCTTGCGACGTTGCATAGTCTTTCCCTGAAAATAAAGTTTGAATTATCATTCATAGCGTAGAAGGATATTTTATGATTACAAATAAACACTCAAAATATGTTAATTAATTGTTTTTTAATCGAAGAGGAAATTGGATGAGAATAAGGTGCAAAAGGCCGAGCGGCCTTTCACGTTATTAAGTGACTCGTAATGGTTACTTAAAAGTTGCGAGTAGCTTTAATAGGTTTTGTAGCTTGGTAACCGCCAAAGTGAGCTGTTGTTGATCAAGCTCTTCATTATGGCTTAATGCCTCTACATCTGCAGCCACATCCAATACGTAAGGCTTGAAGCGTTTAGCTTCGAATGTAAAACCGGCATCTTCAGCAAATAGTGCTTTGAATTTACCGTGACCTTGCTGTTGCAACTCGTCTAATTTTTTATCAGCATCAAGTGCTTGACGGTAAATGATCTTCAGGTTTTCGTTGAGCTTTTCGATAACGGCGTGCATGGTCATTCCAAACAGATTTACAAAGGCGTACATTTTAAAGGTTTAAGGTTTAAAAGTCAGGGGCTGTAGGTAATAATTCTTAGTTAGTGTCTATTTTTCTTGTAAACATATTTTAATCATACAGCATGTTATATCAGTAAAGCATGTCCCTTTGTTTCTCAGATAGTTCATCATGGTCTTTAAACTGGCTTCTGTATTCTTTTGGCGTAAGGCCTGTTATCCGTTTAAATGTGCGTCTAAATTGACTGTCATCGTTATAGCCTAAGTTATCACTTACAACGTTAACTGTCTGTGATGTAAGTACTAATAGTTCACAAGCTCTGTTGATTTTTATTTGCTCGATGAGCTTGAGTACTGTCATATTGAGTAAAGCTTTAACCCTTCTCGCTAAAGTACGTTCAGTAAGGCATAAATGATCTGCAAGGTTTGATACAGATAGCTGAGAAGCCGGAGTCTTATCAACCCAGTGAAAGATTTTCTTCAAAAGAGGCTCATCTAGATACACTAAGTCTAAGTGTCTAAACGGCAGGTAATCTAGGTGTGGGCGGGGTAATACTAAAAACTTGAAGACGTCTCGTGCCACACTCTCTTCGAAGTTATGCTGCATAAGGTTATGGAATATATGTAAATATCCATTGGCGCCCGAGGTTGTTGTATCTCCATCTGCGTGATAAATACACGCTAGATGGTTATTCCACTTCACTTTAGGGAAGCGCACAGCGGCTTGCTCGTTTAACCACCAAGTGATGGTTGCTTTTGTGTTATTTAAGCGCTCAGATTCAGCGTGCAGAGCAACACCAGTACAGTATGACCAAACTTTCGTTTCAGTTGGTAATTCTTTTAGCTCGTTAATTAACCTTCCATAAGTGATTGGTAAGCAGTGAAGGTCTGTGCTGCCCCAAAAACCCGGTAACAAAATACCATCGTACTGATAGTCGTTGATGATGTTATCTACCGTGAGTTTTATATTGTGTGCACATGTGACTTCGGTCTTTTCTAACCCGACCCAAGAAACTTCAAATACAGGCTTGGATAGAAGGCTATTTACCGTTTCTAAAAGGTCTAAAAAGTAAAACAATCCAGCTGGCATACAATGCGGGTATAACAAAAGCCCAATCCTTACCATTGTCAGAAATTGTCCTAATTTGGTCCATTTATGCAATGATACTATGCTTATGTTTTACATACAATTTTCAGTGTGGTGTTAACTTCATGTAATTTCAATCCGATAAGGGAGTTCTATTTTGAACACTGAAAATCAAACGGTGTCTCAGTCTAGCAAAATGAAAAATTTTGTTGGGCTGCTGATACGTTTTCGATATCTGGTTACGCTAATAGTGATAGCCATTTGTATAGCTACTAGCCTTGGGCAAAGTAGGGTAGGCTTTAGTAGCGACTACCGCTATTATTTTGGGTCGCCTTCACCTGTAATAGCAGCGATGGATGAATTGGAAAGTGATTATGCGCTTTCCGATAGTATTTATATTGCTATTAGCCCAAAGTCTGGCGGTAGCGTATTTAATAAAGCCGTATTGTCTGCGGTTATACATGCTACAGAAGAGGCTTGGAAAATACCCCACGCTACAAGAGTTGACTCATTGAGCAACTATCAGAACACAGTTGCCAATGGTGATGACTTAACTGTTGCACACTTATTTAAGTCTGAAAGCGAGTTATTTAGCTCTAATATCGACTACATTCGTCAGGTTGCACTGTCTGAACCCATGTTAGAGAACCGCATTGTCTCTCAAAATGGTGAGCATACAGGTGTAAATGTAGTATTAACACTTCCTGGTAAGTCTCCAATGGAAACTTCTGAATCTGTCACCGCTATTAGGGAATTGGCTAAGCTACTTGAGAGTCAATACCCTGTTGAAGTAAGGTTATCTGGCGTACATATGCTTAATCATGCTTTCGCCGAGATTGGTATGCAAGACATCGTGAATATTATGCCTGTGATGTATATGGTGATGTTAGTAATACTATTTGTATTATTCCGCTCTGTGTTTCAAGTATTAATGACCGTTGCGATAGTACATTTGTCGACTATTACAACAATGGGCATTGTCGGGTGGTTGGGGATCCCACTTACCGCACCTTCATCTATTGCACCGACTATTATTTTGACTTTAGCTGTTGCAGATTCTGTTCATATTATTATGAGTTTTGTTATTGCGAAGCGTCGTGGAGCTAGCAATGCTGAAGCGATTAAAGAGTCTATGTCAGTTAACTTCTTGCCTATTTTATTGACAAGCCTGACTACCATAATTGGCTTTGTAGCGCTTAATTTTGCTGACGCACCTCCTTATCATGATCTCGGAAATATAACCGCAATCGGTGTTTTTATCGCATTTATTCTATCCGTTACATTATTACCTTGTTTATTATATATCCTGCCTAACTGGATCAAGGTAAAAGAAAATGACACTAAATTTTCAGATAAATTATGGGCTCAATTATCTCTATTTATAGAAAGGAAGTATAAGACAGTTATTATTGTTTTCTCTTTATTAACTATAGCATTTGCCATTCCTACCGAAAATTTGAAACTTGATGATAGGTGGGTTGAATACTTTTCACAAAAAACACAATTTAGAAATGATGCGGACTTTGTGCAGAAAAATGTCACCGGTTTATATAGTATTGAATTCAATATTCAGTCTCTTGGTCCTCAAGGAATTAGCCGTGCTGAGTATTTAAATACATTGGATGATTTTGCAAAATACTACCGTGGTTTTGATAACGTTTATAATGTCAGTGCAATAACAGACACAATGAAACGTTTAAACAAAAACCTACATGGCGATGATCCAGAGTTCTATCGTATACCAGAAGATAAAGCGCTGGCAGCGCAATACCTGCTGCTTTATGAAATGTCGCTACCTTATGGTTTAGATTTGACGAACCAGGTTAACTTAGACAAATCTAGCTCAAAAATAGTTATCACGATGAAGGATGTTTCTACTAATGAGTTAAGAGAAGCAGCAGCGAAAGGCGAAGCATGGTTACAAACAAATGCGCCTGAATATATGCAAGCTATTGGCTCTGGTGCGACCGTAATTTTTGCGCATCAGTCTGAAGTAAACATTCAAGGGATGGTAACCGGTACATTATTATCGCTTATTATGATCTGTATTGTGGTCTTTATTTCCATGCGAAATATTAAATACGGCCTTATTAGCGTACTGCCTAATGTGCTGCCTGCGGTATTTGCATTTGGTGCTTGGACTTTACTCAAAGGGCAGGCTGGTATGGAGGTTTCAATTGTTGTTTCAGCTACGTTAGGTGTCATTGTCGATAACTGTGTCCATTTTATGAACAAGTACTTGCGTGGAAAAGAGGTATATAATCTCGCTCCAGCGGAAGCAATTAAATATGCTTATCAAAATGTTGGCAATGCCTTGTTATTTACCTCAATTACGTTAATTGCAGGGTATACAGTGCTAACAATGTCTTCTTTCTCCTTGAATAGCTCTCTAGGTTTAATGTCTGCGTTAACCGTTGTTGCTGCACTATTGGTGATTAATATTCTACTACCTTCAATTATTTTATTTGTCGACCGTGCAGAGCAAAGAGTGGCGGATGAAAGATTGGCCAATACGCCACTGGCATCATAAGGAAAAATACTATGCGTAATTTAACAAAGCAATTAGCAGTAACAAGTTTATTGCTCAGCTCGACACTGACGTTTGCACAGACTGACGAAGAAAAAGGTCAACGCCTTGCTCAACTTGCCGATAAAATAAATTCTGGCTGGGTAGATCAAACTGTCGATATTACTATGACATTGCAAAACAAAGCAGGTGAAAAAAATATTCGCAAGGTAAGAAATGAAGCCCTCGAAGTCGAAGGGGACGGGGATAAAAGTATCGTTGTATTTGACACCCCATATGATGTTAAAGGGACGGTAATGTTGTCGTTTAGTCACAAAGTTGGTGACGATGACCAATGGTTGTATTTACCAGCGCTCAAACGTGTAAAGCGAATTTCATCTAGTAACAAGTCAGGGCCTTTTATGGGGAGTGACTTTGCGTATGAAGATATGAGTTCACAAGAAGTTGAAAAGTATACTTACCGATTTATACGTGAAGATAAGTTTAAAGGCCAAGCGGTTAATGTGGTTGAGCGTATTCCTGTTTATGACAATTCAGGGTATTCAAAACAATTGGTGTGGTTAGACGAAAAACGCACTATACCGCTTCAGATTGAGTATTTTGATCGCAAGGGCAGTGCGTTGAAAACTCAGCACTTTAAAGGCTATAAGCTACATAATCAGCGATTTTGGCGTGTTGATGATTTAACGATGATAAATCATCAAAAAGGTACACAAACAACGATCTCGTTTGAAAACTATAGCATCAACCAAGGAGTACGCCTGACGAACTTCGCTCAAGCAAATCTGTCTCGTATTAGGTAAAGCCATTGGCTGAGTGAGAAGTCACTCAGCCATGTTGTAAAGGATTAGATATGAAACTAATGATATTGATGCTGATGGGTGTATGGAGCACATTTACTTGTTATGCCAATGTAGATATTCGGGGAACTGCTAACTTTAGTCAACGACTCTATACAGATGCTCAGCCAGAGCATCATGAGAATCAATCTTTGATCTTTATTGAATCGGAGTTCTATGTACCAATAAACACAAACTGGAGTATGCTTGCTAAACCTTATGCAAGGTATGACAGCTTAGAAGCCGCGAGACATCAATTAGATTTTAAAGAACTGAATGTGAGCTACGTTAAAGGAAACTTTGATGCAAAAGTTGGTGTTAGTGAGGTGTTTTGGGGAGTAACAGAGTCACGGCACTTAGTTGATATCGTAAATCAAACCGATGTATTGAGTAGCATTGATGGTGAGGATAAATTAGGCCAACCAATGGTTCAGCTTAATTGGCTTCACAATAGTGGTGCAATTCAGATGTTTGTGATGCCATATTTTAGAGAGCGCAATTTTGCGAGTAAAGTGCAACGATTACATCCTGATATTGTAATTAGCTCGGAGTCTAAATATGAAGATACTCAGGAAAGTAGCCATACTGACTTTGCGTTTAGAGCAACCAATTCTATAGATAATTGGGAGCTTGCTGTATCTTATTTTAATGGGACTAACCGCACTCCCACGATGATACAAGAAGCTGATCATTATACCCCTTACTATAGCCAACTGCTTCAATACGGGTTTGAAATTCAGGGAGTATTCGGGGCATGGCTCATCAAGAATGAGATAATATACCGTAAAGGGCAATTCGATTGGGCAATAGCACATACTAGTGGTTTTGAATACACACATGCTGGCGTTTTGGGTGACATAGATTTGGGCTATCTTTTTGAGTATAGTTTTGATGATTTAGATGAGCAAAGCCCTTCCAGCTTTCAAAATGACCTGTTTTTTGGAATGAGAGTGGTAATAAATGACATTGCCGGGTCTGAATTTCTTATTGGCGCTGTTACTGACATTGATACCCATCATTGGACTATGTTTAGAGTAGAAGGCAGTACTCGAATTACCCCGGCACTGAGATTAAAAGGTGAGTTATGGGTAGGGGACGAAACCAGACCGAACGATCCTTTTTATAGTGTTAAGCAAGATGATTTCCTTCAATTAAGTATCGAATATTATTTTTAAATTTAAATAAAGCGACTTAATTTGTGACTCGAGTAAGGCTTTTCAGCTTAAATCAGTTAAAATTTGTTCTAAAGATTTAATTTATTTGGCCGATAACTAACGTGATTTATAATTAAGTCAGGTAAAGCTTATGAATATTTCTGGAAATAACCTACCTGCGATGTCTGGTGCAGGTCCAAGTGGCGAGGTTTACAGCGCTTCTTTGGCCAAAAAGCAACAGCAAGCAGATGGGAAAGCTGCCCTTGCTTTAATTGAAGCTGCAGGATCGAGTGCTAGCGCACAAAGCCCTGCAAAATCAACCACAGCAAGTTTAGGAAATAACATTAACGTTTACGTTTAACGTTGCGTTATTGTTTATTAATTCAGCTGTAAATCAATCGGTGTCTTACTTGTTTTGCCACCGATTTCTCTCACTAACTTGGGTATAAGAAAGCCAGGTAATGCGTCTAACATACCCGCGATGATAGTGCGCGCTTGAGATTCTTCAATGTCAAAATGGCTCGCGCCTTCGACCTTATCTAACACGTGTAAGTAGTAGGGTAAAATATCGGCTTCGAAAAGACGTTCGCTTAATGCTACTTGAACTGAACTGGTGTCGTTCACCCCTTTGAGTAACACGCTTTGATTTAACAAAGTGACGTTGGCATTTTTGAGCATTGCCATAGCCTTGATAAAATCATCATCAATTTCGTTCGCATGATTAATATGATTAACGAAAATCACTTTTAAAGGGCTATTAGCAAGACGTTGGCAAAGTTGCTGAGTGATTCGACTCGGGATCACCACCGGTAAGCGGCTGTGTATTCGAATACGCTTTAATTGCGGCAGTTTTTCTAGCTCATCTAAGATCCATTCAATGGCGTCATCTTTTGCCATGAGTGGGTCGCCACCACTGAAAATCACTTCATTGATTTGTGGATGTGCTTTGAGGTAGTCAATGCTTTCAATCAAGGAGCGTTTATTTAATTGGTTTTCTTGATAGGGGAAGTGACGTCTAAAACAGTAGCGACAATTCACTGCACAGCCGGTTTTCAGCATCAGTAAAATACGCGAACGGTATTTATGTAATAAGCCTGGTTGTGCACTGTCTTGTTCATCTAAAGGGTCTTTATTAAAGCCCGCTTTGGCTAAAAATTCTTTATGAAGAGGCATGACTTGGAGCAATAAAGGATCGTTAGGATCGCCATATTGCATTTTTTTTATAAAGGGTAATGGCACTCGTACTGGAAATAAACGTCTAGCTTGTAGGTCACTTTCATTAAAATAGGCCTCCAAACCTAGCATTTTTACTAGTGTTTCTGGGCTTGTGACGACATTTGCCAATTCTTTTTGCCAGTTGCTCTGCAAATTTACTTCATTTGTTTGTATCATTAGCAAGTTTACTACTCGAAAAAGACAGTTAGAGGATACGATGGCGAATTATAGCACCAACGAGTTCAAGGGCGGCTTAAAAATTATGTTAGATGGTGAACCATGTGCCATCTTAGAAAATGAAATGGTTAAACCTGGTAAAGGTCAGGCGTTTAACCGTGTTAAGATCCGTAAATTGATTTCAGGTAAAGTATTAGAAAAAACCTTTAAATCTGGCGATTCAGTGGAAGGTGCTGATGTAATGGATACTGATCTTGCGTATCTTTATACAGATGGTGAGTTTTGGCATTTCATGAACAATGAGACATTTGAGCAAATCGCAGCTGATGAGAAAGCGGTGGGCGAAAATGTGAAGTGGTTAGTAGAAAATGATGTATGTACGATTACATTGTGGAACGGTAGCCCCATAGCTGTAGCACCACCAAATTTTGTAGAGCTTGAGATCACTGAAACTGATCCAGGCCTGAAAGGTGATACAGCGGGTACAGGTGGTAAACCTGCAACGCTAATTACTGGCGCTGTGGTACGTGTACCGCTGTTCGTGCAAATTGGTGAAGTAATTAAAGTTGATACGCGTACTTCTGAATACCAAGGTCGTGTGAAGTAATACACTGAGTTAATATTAAAAATCCCAGCTTTGACTGGGATTTTTTGTGGCTGTAATAAGGAGGGATTATGTCTGAACAATTGTGGATGCCAAGCGCAAAGGTAGCAACATTGCGTCAGCGGGCAATGATTTTACAAAAAATAAGGGCTTTCTTTGCCGAGCGTGACGTGATGGAAGTTGAAACACCGAGCTTATGTGCCGCGAGCGTAACCGATGCACATTTAGCCACTTTTTCGACTGAGTACATTGGCCCAGGAAATAGTGCTGGCTTGCCTTTGTATCTGCAAACCTCCCCGGAATTTGCTATGAAACGTTTATTGGCTGCCGGTAGTGGTGCGATTTATCAAATTGCGAAAGCATTTCGTAATGAAGAATCGGGAAAGCATCATAACCCTGAATTTACCATGCTGGAGTGGTATCGGCCAGACTTTGACGAGTTTGCATTAATGACTGAAATGAATGAGTTAATGGTACATATTCTCGACTGTCAGCCATGTACCTCTATTTCATATCAACAAGTATTCATGGATGTGTTGGCGATTGATCCATTGTCAGTCGGTTTAGATGAACTCAAAGTGGAGGCTGCTAAATATGGATATGGTGATATTGCGGCGGTAGAAACACAGCGAGATACCTTGTTACAGTTATTATTTTGTATGGAAATAGAACCTAAAATAGGTCAACAAGCTCCCTGTTTTGTTTATCATTTTCCAGCTTCACAAGCTGCCCTAGCACAGCTGTGTGCAGACGATAAAAGAGTCGCAGGACGTTTTGAGTTGTATTATAAAGGCATGGAGCTGGCGAATGGTTTTAATGAGCTCACAGATGCGACTGAGCAAGCGACGCGTTTTACACAAGATAACCACTTAAGAGTCGAGATGGGGTTAAGCCCCGTTGATATAGACAAGCATTTTCTCGATGCCCTTGATTATGGTTTACCTGCATGTTCAGGAGTGGCGTTAGGCATTGATAGGCTTATTATGTTGGCCACTGGTAAAAGTACAATTAAAGACGTGATTGCATTTGATATAGCGCGCGCATAGCGTTATATCTTGTTTGTACAAATACTTAAACGAAGCGCTTCAGTTCATCTTGTGTAGTTTCAGTTAATCTTTGCGCTTGTTGACAATGTTCGACGGCATCATCTATTTGCGCTTTAGATTGCTGGCCCAGTTCTACGATTTGCTGCACAGTTTGATGCGTATTATTTTGTGTGGCTTCTAATTGGTGTACGGCACTTACGATGTCTTCTAATTGCGCTTGGTTACGCTCAAACTCTCGGCTCATATCAGTAAACCCTTGAGATGTGCTATTGATGGCTTGTTCGGCACCTTTAGAGTGATCAATCAGTAGTTCAGACTCTTGGTTTGTTTCACCCACGAGGGTATTCATTTGATTGATAAAATCACTAATTTGACGGGTTGCTTCGTTGACTTTAACTGATAAACTTCTAACTTCGTCGGCCACAACGGCAAAGCCGCGACCTGCTTCTCCTGCTCTTGCTGCTTCAATCGCGGCATTCAAGGCCAATAGGTTTGTTTGATCTGAAAACTCTTCTACCATTTTTAAAATACTACGAATATTTTCACTGTTTTCTTTTAACCCTGAAACGGTAGTCGAGAACTTACCAAGCAATGTGGTGATTTGCTTTACTTCATCGACCAGTTTTGTCAGTGACGACGAAGAGGCTTTGACAAAATGCAAGCTCTCAGTATTGGCTTGATATACTCGATCTGTATTGCCAACAATACTTTGTAGACTGTGTGTGACTTGATCGCTGGCGGCAATAATCGAGTCGCTAATATGCAATTGTTGTGCACCAAACTCCGCGGTTTGCTGCATTGATTGTGTCACATCTTGGTTACTGTTTGCGGCGGTTTGCGCGCTGTCATATGTACTGGCAAGAAGCTTACTTAAATTACTGGTGAACGTATTGTATTGCTCGCTCAGTTCTCTAAATTCATCGTAAGTAAAGTGGGGTAATTTAGCATTGAGATCGCCATCTTGACGGTTTATTTGTTTTAGCGCATCACGCATTGCTCTGACAGGTCTGACAATTAAAAATCGCATATAAAATAACGTAAAAATAAAGCCCGCGACGGCACCCAATGCCATAAGCCAAAACCAGCCTAAGCCTTGCTCTTTTTCGCTTAACTCCGCATACAACCAAAATAAAGTGAGTAACTGAAATGAAAATACAAAGCTTAAGTTGCCAAATATTTTGCGAGATAAAGTAAAGAAAAAAGATTGTTCAATTTGATTATATAGACTCATGAATATACTCATTTTAGGCTCTTCACTGTGCCATTTTCTTTAATCATAGAACACTGTGAATTATTTATTCGTTTAACGCGATAAAATCATTTTTGCATAACATGGAAAGTTAGTGAAAATGCCATCAACGCCAAGCTGATGCATGTCTTCTATGTCTTGCTGCTTATCGACCGTATAGGCATAAACCTTTAAACCTCTTTGCTTTGCGTCATGTATATATTTATGATTTATAAAGTTTTTATCAATATGCACACTGTAGGCATTTAATTGCTGAGCAAATTGCGCATACTGCAGTGGAATGGACGCTGTTAATGCGCCTATTTTAATCCAAGGCAATTGTTGTTTTAACCATAGCAACTGGTGGTGGTCAAAAGATGAGATAAGTAATTGCTCAGGAGACAAGGTAGCATCATGAATATTCTGTTCAATGCATGTAACGAACTTATCTAAACTAAATGTATGCTTGAGCTCAAGGTTTATCAGAGTGTGTTGACCCACAGCGGTTAATGCTTGTTGTAAACTGGGGATGTGCTGTCCATTGCCGGCATCAAAAGACTGTACTTTTTCAAGGGAGGAGGTATTGACTTTACCTTGGCCATTGGTGGTACGGTCCAGCCAAGTATCATGAATAATGACAAAGTCATCTTGGCAACTTTGTACATCCAATTCTATACCATCGACCTGAGCTTGAAGAGCGGCATCAATTGCACTTAAGGTGTTTTCAGGATAATTACCACTGGCACCACGGTGAGCAAATATATGCATTAGGCTTTATTCCTTGTAACAGACCAAGTTTCAAAAAACGCAGTACTAACAACAAGTAACCCCCCTATTAAGGTCACTATACTGGGTTGTTCTGCCAATAGCATAAAGGCCAATAGAGTTGCATACAAGGGCTGTAAGCAAGAAATTAACCCCGCAGTCGTCGCTGACAAGTTTCGTAAACTACTGGCAAAAAGTGCATGGGGTAACGCTGTAAAGACGATACCCGCAAGTAAGATCAAACCAAGGTGAGATTGCGTAAGAGCGCTGGGGGGGACGGTAACAAAAGCACATAGCATGAGACTGGCTACGAGTGTTTGATACAGCATGGTTTGAGGGCCACCATAATGGGAAAAATATCTTTTTTGCAGTAAATTTCGCAGCGAAAATAAAGCGCCAGAACTCACACCCGTTATGATGCCTAATGTAACTTGGTTGCCTAAATTGGCCTCTGGTATGAGTAGGTATATACCAGTGAGTACGACAACGGCGCATATTATATCTTTTCGTTTTAATTTTTTTTGCGTGAAAAAGGGTTCTAAAAAGACCGTTATGACTGGATAGGTGAAAAAAGCGATAATGCCAATGGCTATTCCTGCCATTTGCATCCCCGCAAAATAGGTCACCCAATGCAAGCCAACAACAACACCTAATAAAATAGCAATTAAATAGTCTTTTGAGGCCTGTAAGGCAATTTTCTTTCGTTGTAATGTTAGCAAGATCATAAGTGCGACGAATGCCACTGCGGTTCGGTATACGGTAATGTCTAATGCTGATAAATCGATAAGTTTTGAAAAAAGTGCGGTACCACCAAATAATAAAACGGCGATATGTAAATATAGCAAAGAAGTTTGTTCGGCTCGCATGTGATGGCCTACATTTTTTATTTAGTTTAACACTAACCTTGTGACCTTTGTCACTAAATGTTTGTTGCTATTTTTGCTATCTTTGCTTGTCTGTACCTCAAGGTTAATTTTACACATATGGCAACACACTCCGTGAGCAAACATTTAGCACTGGCTGAACAGCACAAAATTCTAAGAAGCATTGGGCCATTGATTTTTTCGCTATTTTACTTTTTTCCGATGTTTAGTCTTTGGGGTGTGCTTAGTTTGCATGACTTAGGTTTACAGGTGGCTATCTTTATATGTTTTATAGCCTTGTACTGTGTTGCGGTGTTTAAACAAGGCCGTGATGTCACGCTTACCATTATTTTGATGCTTATAGTGACATCCGTGGGGTCCTTGGTAACGCCTGGAACCAGCACTTTGTTTGGCTATATCGCGCCGTTATGTGGCTTTAATTACCGCCGTCCGTATAGTTTTTTCATGTTAGGTACTATGTTGTTTATCATGTACCTCAGTAGCCAATTTTTGATCACGAGCAACCCACTTTACTTTTGGGCACCTGCGTTACTCATTAGTATTGGCTTATTTAGTTTTGGTGTATTTGAGCGTCAAGAGCGTTTACATCAAATTGCACACCATATGAGTCAAGAAAAATTAGAGCAACTTGCTGCCATTGCTGAACGAGAGCGAATTGCTCGGGATTTGCATGACACGCTTGGGCACTCGTTATCTTCTATTGCATTAAAAGCAGAATTAGCCAGTAAATTGCATGATGCAGGACTACAGCAAAAAGCCGTCTCAGAATCGCAGCAGGTGGCTGAGCTTGCAAGAGATTTATTAAGTGAAGTACGCGAAGCTGTCTCTGGATTAAAACAGGTGGGGTTGTATGCACAAATCAATTTACTCGAGCAGCGGTTAATGGATGCGCAGTTTAACGTCGAGCAACAGCTAGATAATGTCGATTTAAAAGCAGAATATGAAAGCACGCTATGTTTTATCGCGAAGGAGCTCGTGACGAATATTTTGCGCCATAGTGACGGTAAAAATGTATCAATTAAATTGAGTCAACAAGAGACTTTATCTATGCGTATTTTTGATGATGGCAAGGTTGATAAGTTTAATTTGGGCAATGGGTTAATTGGTTTGAAAGAACGTGTTGAAGCGCTTGGGGCTACCGTGATGATTGATACGAAAGTTGGGTTTGCCGTAACAGTCGAGTTTGTCGAGGAAGCTTTATGATTAAAGTGATGGTAGTAGAAGATCAGGCATTAGTCAGAGGGGCCATTAGTGCCTTACTAAGCTTAGACCGTGATATTGAAGTCGTAGCAGAGGCTGCTGATGGGCGTCAGGCGAAGGAGCTATTACTATCAGTCCAGCCTGATATTGTGTTAACAGATATAGAGATGCCAATTATGACGGGGTTAGAGTTGTTAGAGTATACCTCACAGACACACCCCCAGTGTAAAACAGTAATAATGACTACTTTTTCGCGTGCCGGATATATTCGCCGAGCTTTAGCTGGGGGAGCTAAAGGTTTTGTTTTAAAAGAGGCCCCAAGTGAGTATCTCATTAGCACGCTAAAACAGGTTATCTGTGGCAAAAAAGTGATAGACCCTGAATTGGCATTATCAGCGCTTGATGATTGTGACCCATTAACAAACAAAGAAAGACAGGCGCTTCGCTTGGCTGGCGAGGGCTATAAAACGGCAGAAATTGCAAAAGCTTTATACTTAAGTGAAGGAACCATAAGAAATTATTTATCAGAAGCTATTGCAAAGTTAAATGCCAGTAACCGTGTGGATGCCGCGCGCATCGCCAAGCAAAAAGGCTGGTTATAATTACGTTGCTGCTCTTTTGGAAAGGGCGAATGTTAACCATAGTGTTGTTTCTTTTAACAAAAAACACTTTTTATTGGAACGGTTTTTGATAGTATAGTCATCCTAAATCATTATTATATAAGTTAGCGATGTTAGAACCAAGACTACTCTTGCCTGTATTAGCACTGACCACATCTGTCTGTGGGGTGTTTATGCTATTGAATTGGTTGATTCATCGAACACTTGCCGGCACCAAGCAGTGGATGTGGTTTGTTGCCTGTGTATCCATAGCCTGTATATTAATTTCACAACCGAAGTTAAGTGATTTTTGGCGTATTTTTGTTGCGAATCAGTTCATCTTAGTCGGCCTTATATTTTTAGCGTTTGGAACCGAACGTTTTTTTCAAATAAAATCAAAGTATTGGCCATGGATAATATTATCGTGTGTACACGTTATCGGGTATATTTGGTTTACTTTTTATGATCCTCATTTCATTGTTCGAGTCTTTTTAAATTACTCTATTTGGGCCTTTTCATTAGGGCTGTGTATTCGAGCTGTTCTGCAAAGCTCGGTAAGTGAATTGACTGAAGCAACAATTGCCCGTTATAGCTTTATTCTTGCGTGTTTAGGTATGCTGAGTATCTTTACGTTACGGTTATTTATGCTGGGGGACTACCAGGCATCCGACAGTCTATTTACGAACAATTTGAGTAATCAAATTTTTACTATTGCAGTTATCGCGATCCCCTTATTATTATGCTTCTCATTGAGTCTACTCTGCAGTGGGCGACGTGCAGAGCAAGTTGAGCAAACAAAGCAAAACGCTGAACAGGCATCACGACTAAAAGGCCGCTATTTAACGCTGCTTAGTCATGAGCTAAGAACGCCATTAAACGCGATTGTGGGCCATGCAGAAATGTTGAAAAGTATTCCAAGGGAGCCCAAAAGACATGCTGAATTGTGCGACATAATTACAGGCGCTGCGATGTCTTTGTCTGATTTGGCTAACCAAGTATTGTTGCAAGCTAAAGGGGAAACAAAGCCTCAAGAGCTCAGTGCGGTAAATATAAATAGTTTATGCAAAGAATTGATCGATCTACTTACTCCTTTGGCTGATCAAAAGAAACTTGATATCAAGTTAGACAACACTACATTACGTGTGCAAGATTGTTTGGTGGATAAAGAGTCACTGACCCTTATTTTGAAAAACCTATTGTCTAATGCGATTAAATATACACCCGATGGCAATATTATTGTGACCGTTAAGTCTGAAAATGTAGGGAGTCATTATCATAGCGTCCAATTTTACGTATCAGATACGGGCGTTGGCTTAAATGATGATGATTTGGTGAACATATTTGAGCCTTTTGTCACAGTGGCGTCGGAGCAAAGTGTTGCACAGGGAGCTGGATTAGGGCTGTCATTGTGCAAACAGCTGGTCGAAAACATGAAAGGGGAACTGCGAGTTCGCAGTCAAGTGGGGCGTGGCACAGAATTCTTTTTTGAATTATTGCTTGAAGAAACAAAGCCCAGCCCTAAGGTTCAGCCTACTGTGCGTTATACCCACCATCAGCAAGGGGTGCTGGCCTGTAATATATTGGTCGTTGAAGATAACGCCTTAAATCGAGAAGTATTAAAGCATTACTTAGAAGAGTTGGGTGCAACGTTCGAATTTGCTCATGATTTAGCACAAGCAACAAGCAAAGTAACAAAGCGCGCATTTGATATTATTTTGCTTGATATGCACTTGCCTGATGGCCATGGTTTATCATGGTTTTCTGACGAGCTAAGTGCAATGACCTTAGAAAGTTCGCCAACGGTTATAGCACTTACCGGAGATGCTGATGAAACCGCTCAGCAAACGTACTTACGCCATGGTATTACGTATTGTATTAGTAAGCCCGTATCACCAAAAACGCTTGCGGCAGTGTTAGAGCAAGTATGCGCTGCACAAAGTACGCAAATACTTGATGAGCAATTAGTTAATGAAGATGTTTTACGCAGGTTGAGCATGTCATTAGATGGCAAGTTCTTAACAACGAAGTTAATGTATTTGTCTGATACATATGATTATGAGTTTGCGCAATTACAGGGCTTGGCAGATATAAAAGCAAATGACATTTTGCATGAAAAGTTACAACAGCTCGCACAAGAAAGTGATTTATTAGGTATGACGGCCTTAAGTAATGAGTTGAAGTTAGCGAGTGAACAGCTTAATCAAGGACAACCAATTCAATGGCAGTCGTTACATCATTTTGCAAAAGATAGCGTGGTCGTCTTACAAGCAATTCATTCAAAAGTGGTAGCATAAATAATATACTCACGCCTTAAGTAGGGCTTTTATTCTAAAGCCTTCCTCTTTTCTTGAAAATATCCCCAGAAACGCAAAATTACACTGGATTACAGTACCTGAAATCAATAAAATCTACGCCGTTTTTCGTACTTTAAATTGAAACACACAAATGTGTTTAAAATATGTAGTATCTAGGGGTAGTTCACTTGAAGAGATTGTTTTGTGCACTTTGGCTCATGCTTGTCAGCATTCAAGTATTGGCTGTTGATTTGCAAATATCGACATTTATTGATCTCGATACAAAGGTACCGCGTGGATCACAAATACGTTATCAAGTTGACTTTGAGAATGTTGAACAAGATGTTGCTAATAACGTGCAATTGGTTTTCCCTATCCCTGCAACTACCTCATTTGTTTCAAGTGACAACGCTGTCTGTGAGTTTAATGCAGGTCAAAATCGTTTAGAGTGCGAATGGACACGTATTGACGGCACTGATGTACTTGATAAGCGAAAACGTGTGCAATTTACGATAAAGACCAGTAAAGACACAGCAGAAACCATTGCTTCAGAAGTCTCTGTTTCGGCGTCTAATGAAGACGCGAGTAAATTACAAAATAATGCTGAAACGCAAAACACCTCTATTGTGGCGGGTACTGATTTAAAAATTGTGTCGTTACGCTCAGAGCCTCAACAAGTTTATATTAATGAAACCTATACCTACACCCTAAACATCACTAATAATGGTCCTGATGAGGCAACTAACGTTGCCTTAAAGCATGTGCTACCCAGTTATGCTACTTGGGTTGAACCATCGGTGAGCAATAGTAATGGTTGGTCATGTAGCGGTTCACAAACTTTAACTTGTAGCTTAAGCAAGCTTGCAGTGAGTGCATCACAATCGTTGGTGATCAAAGCAAAGTTATCTCAACTAGGCAGTGGTACGGTAACAGCGACATCCAGTGTCAGCAGTGCAACGGCAGAAATTAATAGCGCGGATAATCAAGCCAGTGTAAGTAATCAAGTTAAAGAACACGCTGATGTGGCAGTAGAACTTAAAGCGTTAAAAAGCAATGGCACACCTTCTTACTGGGGGCCTCTTTCATTAACGCCAAATGAAGCGCACCAATACCAGGTTGTGGCGAAGAATAATGGACCAAACGCAGTTTCTTCTGCGCGATTTGTTTTAACACTCGCCGCTGGAATAACGGATGTGGCAGTGGCGCAAGCCAGTGGTTGGAGTTGCTCGGTTAATATGGCTGGGGCTCAACCTAAAGTCACATGTGATAGAACGGCGGCTTCCTCATGGGTGAGCGATACGCTCAAAGTTACCGCCAAAGCACCAAACACCGAGGCAACGTACACAAATAATGCGTTGATATCGGCAAATTTAACTGACCGCAATCAAGCGAATAATACCGCCAGTACACAAATAAAAGTAACTAAAAGTAATGTTGCGAAGATGACTTTGACTAAGTCTATTAGTTCTGCAAAATCAGAATATTATGCTAATGATACCCTCACTTTTGTATTAACTGCACGCAATGCTTCAGCACAAACTTTGACGGTAAAAACATTGACTGACGCGTTGCCTGATAGTGTCGATTTTGTCAGTTATTCTTCAACGGATTTTATGTGTAGTTACCAAGTTGCAGGTAATCAGGTTGTGTGTACGCCAAACACTGCGCAGTTAGCGGCTAGTAATAGTATAAGTGCCACAATCGTAGCCAAAGTAAAGGCGTCGGTCTCTAATGCCAGTGTTACTAATCGTGCCAATATTGTTTTTGATTCAAACGACAGTAGTAATGAGTCGGTTGCGGCATCTGCTACGTTTAGTACCATTGATGCACAACCGGTTCTGTCCGTTACAAAGTCAAGTAGTTTGCAGTGGAATAATAAAAACCACATGGGAAAGTGGTTTGACTTTAAAATCAAAGTAACCAATTTAGGTGGTGCAAAGGCCACTGGCGTTAAGGTTTTCGATACGTTAATTAATGGCTATACGGCTGAGTCGGCCACTGTGCAAACCAGTAATAATAGCGATGTATGGTCTTGCTCTTTAAAAGACTCTATTGATGTTGAATGTACGGGTGATATTAGCGCTGATGCTTATATTACGGTCATTATTAGAACCCGTTCACCTTTTGTAGTAGCAAGGCCAGAAAATACTGCCTTAGTGAAACATAGTTCATTAACTACTGACTTAACCGTAACGTATGGCGGGTGGGACGAATTGTCGGTTAACCCTCTAGACAAGGCTCCTTTAAAACTGATCTTAAAAAAAGTTGAAGCTGTTACAGGCGTCGAGAGTGGGTTAGTTAGGGTTGGGCAGAATATAAATACAGAAATCAAGGTGGTTAATGAAACTCCTATATTGACGCAAGGGATCTTAACGGTTGATATTACGTTAGAGGATAAAGAATCTTTCGTTTCAACAGGCAGCAATGGAGTAAATTGGCACTGTACGGCCTCTGGAAAACGTATTACATGTGAATATAAAAAAATGGATACAGGGGCTTGGCAGGGGATTCAGATTAATCAAGCACAAGAAGCCTCCTTGCTTACAATTACCACCAAGGCTGAAGCTAAAGGCCAGTTAACAAGCCATATTACTGCTGAAGATAAGAGTGGTTTCCCTGGCCAAGTTGCAGGTGAAGTGTCTATTCTCTCTACGGAATCTGCTGACTTGAAAGTCATTAAAGCAGCCAATCTTAGTCAATTATCAGCGGTGCAAAATGAGTTAAGTTATCAAATCGTGGTTGAGAATGTCAGTGGTGAAACCATAACCGGTGATGGGCTCAGTGCGTTATTAATTAAAGATACTTTTGCGGGTACATTTAAGGCAAAAAAGGGCAACGTTGAAACCGGTATTCGATTTGCAGCGAGCGTAAGTAGCCAGCTTGGCGCAACATTTAGTTGTGCAAGGAGTGATGCGGGTCAGTACCAAGATACCGTAAGCACCATAACTTGTCGGCTCGGTAGTAGCCAACAGTTTAAAGTCGGCGATAAGTTAATTTTAACCATGCATGTGAGCCGACCTTTTGTTACCGTAAATGACAATTTAAACAATATAGTTGAAGTCAGTTCTTCCACTCATGTTGATACGGATACCAGTAATAATAAAAGCAATGCATCTGTATCGGTTGTACCGAAGTTTGATGTTGGTGTTACCCTCGCTTCTTACGCAACTGCACCTATTTTAAGTGGCGACGAGGCTCTATTAACACTTGAAGTGTCAAATATGAGTGCCACTACAGCAACTGACGTGGTGCTAAAGCATACCTTTACGCCGCCATCTGGGAGAACGTTTCAATTTATAAGTAGTGTGTTCTCACGGGCAGGACAAGCGAATATATGTACCTTTAATGCCAGTAATGTACTGAGTTGCCCTGTAGGCACTTTGACTGGAAATGAAGTTCAAACTGTCACGATTAAACTGCGACCAAAAAGTTACCACGACAGAAAAAGCTGGATATTGGCCAGTACATCTAACATTACAGCGGCCAATATTGATAACGATATTAATATAGATAACAACACAAAAGTAAGCTCATTGCAGGTCAATGTACGAAATGCCAACTTAAAAATTGAAAACAATGATGTTACGGATCCTGTGGCATGGTACCCGGTTCCCCGTGCCTTTCCGAGCTATTTAGATAATGTGTTGGTTTATAAAGTTGATCTTGAATATTTGTTTGATAATACCGGCGATTTATCGGTTGCCAGTGGTGTAGGGTACGACTTTACAATGACACCATCAGGTGCAGATAAACAGCTTCAGTTTTTATGTGATGGAAGTGCAAAAACGGGGTGTACTGCGGCACAAGCGCGATGTAATAGCATCAATACCGTGATCTCCTCTGCACACACTATTACCTGTAAAGGACCTGAAAACTCAGGGAATGATTTGGCTGAGTTTGAATTACGCGAAAATAGATATGGCTCTGAGGATAATATTTATACGCGATATCTGTATTTTAAAGTGTTATCGCGGCCAAAAACAACCGGTGAAGTGAGTGCGACCACAGCGCGTATTTTCTCTAATGAAAATGACCCAATCACTGCAAATAATAGTGAGGCTGAGCAAACTTCTATTCGAGTTGCAGTCGATTTATCGTTAATTAAACGGGCTTCTCTCAGTAAAGTCGCTGTGGGTAGTGTTTTTAATTATTACTTAGATGTGGGCAACGCGGGACCCGGTGATGCGGCAGACAATATCATTTATGATTATTTAAGTCATGATCTTGAATTGGCTGGCACCCCCTCAATTGCTGGTGGGCGCTGTGTTACTGACCAAGCGATTAAATCGGGTGAATCAATAGCAAAAACCCGAGTGAGATGTACAGTCGATACAATCGCAAAAGGACAAACGTTAACAGCAACCATTCCCGTTCGGCTCAAGTCAGTGCCAGCTGGTAACAATTTATATAATGATGCCTGGATAGAAACTAAAGGGTTTGATGTTAATTCGGCTAATAACCAAGATGATCTGTCAATTCCATTGAGTAAAGGCAATATTTCTGGGCAGGTCTTTTTCGATACAAATAATGATGGCGTACTGCAAGCTGCGGCAGACTCAGGTATTTCAGGTATCACTATCGAATTGAGAGGTACCGATAGTACAGGTAAAAGCATTGGCCCGCTGTTAAAAAATACCGGAACCAGCGGTGAGTTTGTGTTTGAAGATTTGTCAGCGGGTACTTATCAATTAAAACAGAGCAATCAGAACCAATTGACGGGTTACCAAGATGGGTTTGATAGTCGCAATAATAACGTTATATCTGGAAGCAACAAAACTGATGTGATCAGCAACATCATACTCACTGCAAATCAATCATCGTCTGGGAATTTGTTCGCTGAAACGTCGCTTGCAGGTGATGCAAGTATTGAAGGGTTAGTATTTGTTGATGGCAATCAAAATGGCATCAAGGAAAGTCAAGATCTGGCAATCACAAGCCACGTTGTTACGCTGACGGGTAACGATAAATTCGGTAAAAGTGTGTCACTGACCACCAACACAGACAGCAATGGTGCATTCAAATTTGATGCACTGCACCAACCCGATGCGAATGGCTATCTTGTTACTCGCGCAGACACGCCAAGCTATGACGATGGCCAAGATTACCTTGATGGCGTAAAGAATACATACGCAGGTAAAAATGCAATCAAGATCAGCACGGTGGGTAAACCAAGCAAGGTGATCTTTACCGAGCTGCCCAATACTGGCGACGCTCAGGTTGAAGGCCTGATATTTGTTGATGGCAATCAAAATGGCATCAAGGAAAGTCAAGATCTGGCGATCCCGAACTTAACAGTCACGCTAACGGGTAACGATAAATTCGGTAACAGTGTGTCACTGACCACTAACACAGACAGTAATGGTGCATTCAAATTTGATGCACTGACCCAACCGGATACGAATGGCTATATTGTTACTCGCGCAGACACGCTAAGCTATGACGATGGCCAAGATTACCTTGATGGCGTAAAGAATACCTATGCAGGTAAGAATGCAATCAAGATCAGCACAGTGGGTAAACCAAGCAAGGTGATCTTTACCGAACTACCTAATGCTGGCGAAGCCCGTATTGAAGGCTCTGTGTTTGTTGATGGCAATCAAAATGGCATCAAGGAAAGTCAAGATCTGGCGATCCCGAACTTAGCAGTCACGCTAACGGGTAACGATAAATTCGGTAACAGTGTGTCACTGACCACTAACACAGACAGTAATGGTGCATTCAAATTTGATGCACTGACCCAACCGGATACGAATGGCTATATTGTTACTCGCGCAGACACGCCAAGCTATGACGATGGCCAAGATTACCTTGATGGCGTAAAGAATACATACGCAGGTAAGAACGCCGTGAAGATCAGCACGGTGGGTAAACCAAGCAAGGTGCTCTTTACCGAGTTGCCCAGTACTGGCGACACCCAGGTTGAAGGCTCTGTGTTTGTTGATGGCAATCAAAATGGCATCAAGGAAAGTCAAGATCTGGTGATCCCGAACTTAGCAGTCACGCTAACGGGTAACGATAAATTCGGTAACAGGGTGTCACTGACCACCAACACAGACAGCAATGGTGCATTCAAATTTGATGCACTGACCCAACCTGATACGAATGGCTATATTGTTACTCGCGCAGACACGCCAAGCTATGACGATGGCCAAGATTACCTTGATGGCGTAAAGAATACATACGCAGGTAAAAACGCGGTGAAGATCAGCACGGTGGGTAAACCAAGCAAGGTGATCTTTACCGAGCTGCCCAATACTGGCGACGCTCAAGTTGAAGGCCTGGTATTTGTTGATGGCAATCAAAATGGTATCAAAGAAAGTCAAGATCTGGCGATCACAAACCTCGCTGTTACGCTAACGGGTAACGATAAGTTCGGTAACAGCGTGTCACTGACCACTAACACAGACAGTAATGGTGCATTTAAATTTGACGCACTGCATCAACCCGATGCGAATGGCTATATTGTTACTCGCGCAGACACGCCAAGTTATGACGATGGCCAAGATTACCTTGATGGTGTAAAGAACACCTATGCAGGTAAGAACGCTGTGAAGCTCAGCACGGTGGGTAAACCAAGCAAGGTGATCTTTACTGAATTAGCCGGTGTGGGTGAAGCTCGTGTTGAAGGGACAATATTTGTTGATGGCAATCAAAATGGCATCAAAGAAAGTCAAGATCTGGCGATCACAAACCTCGCTGTTACGCTAACGGGTAACGATAAGTTCGGTAACAGCGTGTCATTGACCACTAACACTGACAGTAATGGTGCATTTAAATTTGATGCATTGCGCCAACCGAATGCAGGCGGGTATGTGGTGACGCGTGGTGATACGCCCAGTTATAAAGATGGCCAAGATTACCTTGATAGTGTGAAAAATACGTTCGCAGGGAAAAATGTAGTCAAGGTAGCCACCGTGGGCAAACCAAGCAAGGTGATATTTACCGAGTTGCCTAATGCTGGCGAAGCCCGTATTGAAGGCGCTGTGTTTGTCGATGGCAATCAAAATGGTCTTAAAGAGCTTAAAGATCTTGCGATCCCTAATCTCGCAATAACACTAACGGGTAAAGATAAGTTCGGTAACAGCGTGTCATTGACCACTAACACTGACAGTAATGGTGCATTTAAATTTGATGCACTGCGCCAACCCGATGCAGGCGGGTATGTGGTGACGCGCGGTGATACGCCCAGTTATAAAGATGGCCAAGATTACCTTGATGGCATAAAGAATACCTATGCGGGTAAAAATGCGGTGAAGATCACCACAGTGGGTAAACCAAGCAAGGTGATCTTTACTGAACTGGCAGATGTGGGCGAAGCCCGTGTTGAAGGGGCAATATTTGTTGATGGCAATCAAAATGGCATCAAAGAAAGTCAAGATCTGGCGGTCTCCAACCTTGTAGTCTCGCTAACAGGTAAAGATGAATTTGGCAATGGCGTATCATTAAGCACCAATACCGACATTAATGGTGCATTCAAATTTGACGCTCTGCGCCAACCCGATGCAGATGGGTATGTGGTGACGCGCGGAGATACACCAAGCTATGAAGACGGCCAAGATTATCTTGATGGCATAAAGAATACCCATGCGGGTAAAAATGCGGTGAAGATCACCACAGTGGGCAAACCAAGCAAGGTGATCTTTACGGAATTGGCAGATGTGGGCGAAGCCCGTGTTGAAGGGGCAATATTTGTTGATGGCAATCAAAATGGCATCAAGGAAAGTCAAGATCTGGCGATCCCGAACTTAGCAGTCACGCTAACGGGTAACGATAAATTCGGTAACAGCGTGTCACTGACCACTAACACCGACAGTAATGGTGCATTCAAATTTGACGCACTGCGCCAACCCGATGCAGACGGGTATGTGGTGACGCGCGGTGATACACCAAGCTATGAAGACGGCCAAGATTACCTTGATGGTATAAAGAACACCTATGCGGGTAAAAACGCTGTGAAGATCAGCACAGTGGGTAAACCAAGCAAGGTGATCTTTACTGAATTGGCTAGTGTGGGTGAAGCTCGTGTTGAAGGGACAATATTTGTTGATGGCAATCAAAATGGCATCAAGGAAAGTCAAGATCTGGCGATCACCAATCTTACAGTCACACTGACCGGTCAAGATGAATTTGGTAATGCAGTATCATTAAGCACCAATACCGACAGTAGTGGTGCATTTAAATTTGATGCACTGCGTCAACCGAGTGCAGGCGGGTATGTGGTGACGCGTGGTGATACGCCCAGTTATAAAGATGGCCAAGATTATCTTGATAGTGTGAAGAATACGTTCGCAGGGAAAAATGTAGTCAAGGTAGCCACCGTGGGTAAACCAAGCAAGGTGATCTTTACCGAGCTACCTAATGCTGGCGAAGCCCGTATTGAAGGCGCTGTGTTTGTCGATGGCAATCAAAATGGTATCAAAGAAAGTCAAGATCTGGCGATCACAAACCTCGCTGTTACGCTGACGGGTAACGATAAGTTCGGTAACAGTGTGTCGCTGTCCACTAACACAGACAGTAACGGTGCATTTAAATTTGATGCACTGCGCCAACCCGATGCAGATGGGTATGTGGTGACGCGCGGCGATACACCAAGCTATGAAGACGGCCAAGATTACCTTGATAGTATAAAGAATATCTATGCGGGTAAAAATGCGGTGAAGATCACCACAATGGGCAAACCAAGCAAGGTGATCTTTACTGAATTGGCAGATGTGGGCGAAGCCCGTGTTGAAGGGGCTATATTTGTTGATGGCAATCAAAATGGCATCAAAGAAAGTCAAGATCTGGCGATCTCCAACCTTGTAGTCTCGCTAACAGGTAAAGATGAATTTGGCAATGGCGTATCATTAAGCACCAATACCGACAGTAATGGTGCATTCAAATTTGACGCTCTGCGCCAACCCGATGCAGACGGGTATGTGGTAACGCGTGGTGATACACCAAGCTATGAAGATGGCCAAGATTATCTTGATGGCATAAAGAATATTTATGCGGGTAAAAACGCGGTGAAGATCAGCACGGTGGGTAAACCAAGCAAGGTGATCTTTACGGAACTGGCAGATGTGGGTGAAGCCCGTGTTGAAGGGGCAATATTTGTTGATGGCAATCAAAATGGCATCAAAGAAAGTCAAGATCTGGCGATCACCAATCTTGTAGTCTCGCTAACAGGTAAAGATGAATTTGGCAATGGCGTATCATTAAGCACCAATACCGACAATAATGGTGCATTCAAATTTGACGCACTGCGCCAACCCGATGCAAATGGGTATGTGGTGACGCGCGGCGATACACCAAGCTATGAAGACGGCCAAGATTATCTTGATGGCATAAAGAATACCCATGCGGGTAAAAATGCGGTGAAGATCAGCACCGTGGGCAAACCAAGCAAGGTGATCTTTACTGAATTGGCAGATGTGGGCGAAGCCCGTGTTGAAGGGGCAATATTTGTTGATGGCAATCAAAATGGCATCAAAGAAAGTCAAGATCTGGCGATCTCCAACCTTGTAGTCTCGCTAACAGGTAAAGATGAATTTGGCAATGGCGTATCATTAAGCATCAATACCGACATTAATGGTGCATTCAAATTTGACGCACTGCGCCAACCCGATGCAAATGGGTATGTGGTGACGCGCGGTGATACACCAAGCTATGAAGACGGCCAAGATTATCTTGATGGTATAAAGAACACCTATGCGGGGAAAAACGCAGTCAAGGTAGCCACAGTGGGTAAACCAAGCAAGGTGATCTTTACCGAGCTACCTAATGCTGGCGAAGCCCGTATTGAAGGTTCTGTGTTTGTCGATGGCAATCAAAATGGTGTTAAAGAGCCTAAAGATCTTGCGATCCCTAATCTCGCAATAACGTTGACCGGTAAAGATGAATTTGGCAATAGCGTCTCATTGAATACCAATACTGACAGTAATGGTGCATTCAAATTTGATGCACTGCGCCAACCCGATGCAGACGGGTATGTGGTGACGCGTGGCGATACACCCAGTTATAAAGATGGTCAAGATTATCTTGATGGCGTAAAGAATACCCATGCGGGTAAGAACGCGGTGAAGATCAGCACCGTGGGTAAACCAAGCAAGGTGATCTTTACCGAGCTACCTAATGCTGGCGAAGCCCGTCTTGAAGGCGCTGTGTTTGTCGATGGCAATCAAAATGGTGTTAAAGAGTTTAAAGATCTTGCGATCCCCAATCTCGCAATAACGTTAATCGGTAAAGATGAATTTGGTAATGCAGTGTCATTGAGTACCATTACTGATAGTAATGGTGCATTCAAATTTGATGCACTGCGCCAACCGAATGTAGATGGATATGTGGTGACGCGTGGCGATACACCCAGTTATGAAGATGGCCAAGATTACCTTGATGGCATAAAGAATACCTATGCGGGTAAAAACGTCGTTAAGATCATCAAGATTGGTAAACCAAGTAAAATGATCTTTACCGAGCAAGCAAATGCTGGGAGTTTGCAGCTTGAAGGTCGAGTGATTTTAGATGTTAATCAAGATCGAGTATTTGGTAACGACGATAAAGGCTTGGCAAATATTTCGTTCGAGTTATCAGGAAAAGATGAATTTGGCTTTGATGTTAAAGTAAGTACAACGTCAAATACTAATGGTGAGTTTGTATTTACAGGACTACGCCAGCCCTCGCCTGACGGTTATTGGCTGTCGCAAGGAAAGGTCGATGTGTATTTAGATGGGCTAGATTACTTGTCAGGCTCTGTGGTTAAAGAGCAAGATGGAATTAAATTACATCAGGTGGCGTTAGCGAAAGGCGCGGTTTTATTTACTGAAAAGCACCCTAAGAATGAGGCAAAGATCAGTGGCCGAGTTTATGTTGATGTCGCGCAAGATGGGACTGAGCAGTCTCAAGATAGACATATTTCTGGCGTTGAACTGCTCCTTTCAGGCCAAGATATTCTAGGTCGTGAGGTGAATTTAAAAACCACTACCGATCAGCAGGGTAATTACGTATTTGATAACTTATTTGCCTCGAATAGCCAAGGATATACAGTAAGGCAGGTTCACCCCTCTTTATACAATGATGGTATTGATTACTTAGCTGCTAAAGCGATTATTAATAGCCAAAAAAGTGATGTCGTTGATAATATGGCATTGGCGACTTCAGCGCATATACGGTTAGATTTTACTGAGCAATTACCCGCTAATGATGCCAAAATTACAGGCACTATTTTTGTCGACGTAGCGCAAGACGGTCAACTTAATAGCAGTGATAAAGCGCTAGCTGGTAATGTAATTAAATTGGCAGGTAAAGACTTATTTGATAATGAAGTTGCACATAGCACGACATCAGACAGTCAGGGTCAGTTTGAGTTTACACAGCTATATGCTGCGAATAGTGCGGGGTATCGCCTTACTCATACGCAGTCAGAGATATATGTTGATGGCGCAGACTACCTTAATAATACCAAACAAACCAACCCTGACGATGTCGTTACAGTCAGTGTTGCCACCTCAAGTACGACGCGTGTTGATTTAACCGAGCAATTACCTGCTAACGATAGCTCTATCAATGTCATTGTGTTTGCAGATCAAAATCAAAATGGTCAGTTGGATACGATAGATTCAGTTTTGGCGAATACAGAAGTATCTTTATCGGGTAAGAATATACTGGGTGAAAATGTAAATCTCAGTGCGCTGACAGATAGTCAAGGTAGAACGTCATTTGCACAACTTTATGCGTCTGATGCCCAGGGTTATACACTTACCCAAGTACAACCTGCATATCACTTTGATGGTAAAGACTATGTAAAAGACAGCTTAGTAAGCAACAGTGACAAGACCGATATTATTACTCAGTTGCGTGTAACGGGCAGTAATATATTAACGGCAGAGTTTACGGAGTTAGCACCCGTAAATGATGCGGTAATAACTGGGCGCGTATTTGTTGACCAACAACAAAATGGCCAATTTGACACTTCAGACAGTGGTTTAGAGAATGTAACAGTGACTCTGCAAGGCGCTGATGTGTTTGACCGTGCAGTACAAGCAACGGCCGTAACCAACAGTAATGGTGAGTTTAAGTTTGAGCAGTTATATGCTTCGAACCCAACAGGGTATCGTTTGCTCCAATCTCAGCCCACGGACTATTTGGATGGCCTTGATTATAAACAAGGCGCAATAACTGTTGAGAATGATCAAATTAGCAATATTATTGTTGCACAAAGTGCTCAGCAAAGCGGCTACTTATTTACTGAATTAGAGCAAGCTAACTCAAGTATCAGCGGTGTGGTGATAAGTGATGTTAATCATGATGGTTTACAACAAGGCAGTGAACTTGGCATTGCTAATGTTGAGATTAAGCTGACGGGTACATCACGTTATGGGCAGAGTGTGAGCCGCAACTTGACCAGCGATGAAAATGGCGAGTTTAAGTTTGAGCGCTTACCTGCAAGTGATACGCGAGGCTATCAAATTCAGCAGCTACAGCCTACTGGCTGGTATGATGGTCGAGAGTCTCTCGCAGGGCAAATTCAAACTGGTGAAAATGATGTGTTTAATATTGTACTCGACTCCTCGCAAGATGTTGATAGCTTGGTGTTTGCTGAATTAGCGTTGTCAAAAGTTAGTGGCTCAGTGTTTGTCGATACTGACGATAATTTGTTATTTAGCTCAGAGGAGCGCAGTATTTCGAACGTCGCTATAACGTTACGTGGTATCAGTATCAATAGCGAAGCCATTGAATTATCAGTGCAAACCAATGCAAGCGGCTTTTATCAATTCACTGAGTTACCACCAAGTAATGAACAAGGCTACCAACTGAGTCAAGTTCAGCCCAATAATTACGCTGATAACTTTGATGCTTTAGGCGGTCAGCGTATTGCCGACAGTGATCAAACGGACGTAATTTCGCTTAACCAAGTTTGGCCAGGAAGTGACTTAGTTAATAATCACTTTACGGAACGCTACGCTATTGAACTGCAAGGTAGGGTATTCGTTGATATGGATGATGATGCCAAACTACCTGCACTATTAAGTAAAAATGAATATCAAGCGCTTGCCATTAGTGAGGTATTGATCACGCTATCAGGGAATGATTATCGTGGCGAAGCGGTTAAGCATGACACGCTAACTAATGAATTAGGTGAGTACCAATTTACTGATTTAGCCCCGAGCTCAGCACAAGGGTATGTGATTGAACAGCAGCAACCTGAGCAGTACGTGGATGGCCAAGAAATGGCGATGGCACAATTGGTCGCCAACTCTAAAGGCCAAGATATTATCACCACACCTCAGTTGTTAGGCACAAAAAACTATGCGTATTTCGATTTTGCTGAATTACCTAAGGCGTCAATTGGCGGCACCGTTTGGGTAGACAGTGATGAAAATGGCCTGCTTGATGACACTGAAACTATCGGGATTAGTGGTGTTACCCTGACACTGTCAGGAGTAACAACGGATAATGAAGCGGTAGAAATAGTCACGACCAGTGATGATCAAGGGGTGTTCCTGTTTGATTATTTACGCCCAGGTGTTTATCAGGTAATTCAAACACATCCAACAGCTTGGCTGGATGGGAAAGAGCAATTGGGTTCTCTTGGCGGCGATGTGCAAAATGATGGTTTTTTAAATATAACTCTGGGGCTGGGAGAGCATGGCATTGGGTATAACTTTGCTGAGCGTGGCAGTCATATTGGCGGCACGGTTTATGTTGATTTGAATGATGATGGCGAGCAACAGCGTTCAGAAATTGGTTTAAGCGATGTAGCGATTCATATTTCCGGTATTGATTTAAACAATCAGAGTGTGTCACGTACCACAACCACAGATCGTTATGGTCGTTATCAGATCCGTAATTTACCCTTGTCAGATCAAAATGGCTTTGAGTTGACAGAAACGCAACCTGACAATACCCAAGATGGTAAAGAAGCCGCTGGCAGTATTGGGGGGGTGGTTGCGCCTAGAATTGGTGACGACCAAATCAGTGAAATCATCATTGAGCGTCATATTACCGATGCTACATCGTATAATTTTGGCGAGCAGTTAATGGATCCTGCTGCGATCAGTGGTGCCGTGTGGCAAGATAATAACCACAACCGTTCTGATGATGACGGTAATGGTCAAGCTGGTTGGTTAGTTGAGTTATTACCAGATCAATTAAATGGTGAGGCCAATGAGCTAGACTCTGAACCTTTGGCTGTGGTTGAGTCAGATCAAAATGGCAAATACCAATTTGAAGGTTTACCGGTTGGCGTATACGAAGTACGTTTTCGTCATCCACAAGGCGGTGTGATTTACGGTATTCCGGTATCTGGAGATCCAGACACCAATACAGACAAAGGCACGATTTTAAATATTGTGCTCAGCGCCGGAGAGCATGTGCCAGAGCAATCACTGCCAGTTGACCCATCAGGGGTGATTTACGATGTCAATTCACGAGAGCCAATACAAGGTGCCAAAATTGAGATCACAGGCCCAGTTGGGTTTGATCCTGATTTACACCTGGTGGGTGGGCAGCCGAATGTTGAGCAAACCACTGGAGATGATGGTTTTTATCAATTCTTATTATTTGCACAAGCGCCAGCTGGAGAATACCGCTTAGAGGTAACTTCACCGAGTGGTTATTATAGCGGCCTGTCAAAACAGTTACCGGTATGTGATGCGCAGCTGAAAGTCGGTGCCCATGAATTACCTGTGACGGTACATAGAGTAAATACGGCGCCGACATTAGCGGCGGTAAAACATGATCCTTTGGCATGCCCTAGCGATTCACAAGGTATTTATGCCGCAATGGATTCAACCCAGTACTACACCCGCTTTTTCATTCAGCCAAAACTGCCATCAGGTAATGTGGTAAATAACCATATTCCATTAGATCCCTATGATGAAAGTATGGTGCAAGTCAGTAAAAAAGCACTGAAACAAGATGTGGTGATAGGTGAGCTTATCCCGTATCAAATAGCTATACATAACCGTGCTGAAATAAGTATCAATCCTGTTGATTTTATTGATCAATTACCAGCTGGGTTTAAATACGTAGCAGGGAGTGCCCGTATTGATGGGCAGGTATTTGAACCACAACAAATCGGTCGTCAGTTACGTTGGAATGCACGTACTTTGTTACCCCAGCAAAGTGTGCTGATTGATTTACTGGTTGTGGTTGGTGCAGGCGTGAGTGAAGGCAAGTTTGTCAACCAAGCATGGGCTGAGTTTAGTGGCGGTCAATTTAATGGTCTAAATACCAAGCGCATTTCAAATATCGCCAGTGCAACAGTGCGTGTGATCCCTGACTCAATCATGGATTGTAGTGATTTGACCGGACAAGTATTTGACGATATGAACCGCAATGGCATTCATGATCCCCAAGAACCCGGCTTACCAGCAGTTAAATTAGCCACTGCACAAGGGCTTTGGATCACCACAGATCAATATGGTCGTTATCACCTTGCGTGTGCCGATGTGCCACATCAAAGTCGAGGCAGCAATTTTATCATTAAGGTTGATACACGCAGCTTACCGTCTGGGTATCGGGTGACGACAGAAAACCCTCGAGTGGTGCGTCTTACGCGAGGTAAAAATGTGGAAGCTAATTTTGCTGCCAGCATTCATCGTGTGGCACGTATTCAATTAAGTGATGAAGCATTTGAAAATGGACAGATTAAAGCAAACTATCGGGCGCAGTTAAATGAACTACTGGATGCCGTTGCATCAACAGATGTGGTGATAAGACTGGCATACCGTGATGCCAATAATGAAGGTTATGAAGTAGCACAACAGCGCGTCACGCAGCTAAAAGAATGGCTTGTTGAGCAATGGCAAGACAGCAATAAGGATCACACCTTGACTGTGGAAGAAGAAATAGTTGAATCGGTATTTTCGCAGCACCAGAGCGCAAAAATGGGGGGAAGGTTATGATTAAGTTGCGTGCTTTAAACCCTGTATCTGTTTCAGTAATCGCAGTACTGAGTTGTAACATGAGCGGTGTCGCTTCGGCCGCGAGCTTAGAGCATAACATGGTGCGAAGTACTGGCATCGGCAGCAATACTGAACAGCAATTAGTACAAAAACACTTTGTGCTGCACGCGCTAGCGCCGGTCAGTGACAAAGAGGTAGAGCAAACAAAGACAGAGCAAGTCGCCAAAGAAGCCAATTATGTGAAAGATTCTGCCATTCGTTTTGTGTCAGGAAAGCACTTTCTAACCGGTTCAACAAAACAAGAAATGGACTTTATTATTGGCCAGCTTCGCGGTAAAAAACAATTAAAATTACACTTCATTGGCCATGCGGACAGCCAACGGCTCAGCCCGAATGCGAAGAAAATTTATAAAACCAATCAGGGCCTGTCAGAGCATCGAGCGGATATTGTGGCTGGCTACTTCCGCCAGCAATTAGGACTAAAAAGTGATGCGACTACCACTGTTGGGCGCTCTAATCGCGAACCTATTGCCAGTAACGCCACCTTAGCGGGTATGGCGCGAAATCGCCGCGTTGAAGTAGTCGCTGTGTATGTTGAAGAAAAAACCACAACCAAAACAGTGATACAAGCTGGGCCACAACGACAGCTAATCTGTGACAACGCGTTGTTACCACAACCTGCAATGGCGATTACACTGGATGGGCAACCGTTTGCGTCTGGTGATAGCGCCAATAATGCTGATCAACAGCGCTGTGCAGATGTGGCGCTTAAAAAAATGCAGCTGCAATTGAAATACGACCCACTTGAAGCACTACCAAAGCTCAGTATTCAACACGCATTATCCCAATCGGGCAATACGTTGATGATGCATTTAAAGGGTTACAGTAACTACAGCAGCTTCATCAAGTATGCAGAAGTCTTGGTTATGGCGCCGGATGACCAGCAAGTACTTAGTAAAGTATCATTGAATGATAATTTAGAAGGAAAGTGGCGATTACCTAGTAACCTGCTAGGCATGAGCTTATCGTATCGACTGAGAGTGTATGACAATAGCGGCCGTTTTGATGAAACAATACTTAATAGCGCCGACTTTCGGCCGAAATTTGCGGTAGAGCCAGAGAAAGTAACTGGGTACTTACTGACAAGCTACGGCAAGTCCCAGTTAGAAAAGCAAAATATCAAAGTAGCGGGAGGCACGCTAACATTATATGGCGAGCAAGTGCCGGAGCAGCATCATGTGTTCTTTTTAGGTCGCGTGGTGGCTATCACCCGCGAGCGTAAATTTGTCCATCAGCAAATTGTTCGTTCCGGCTTTCATCGTGCGGAGGTTGCCGTACTAGATGATGATGGTAACGGTAGCTTGATCCATCGAGATTTAGCGTTACCAAAAAGCGATTGGTTTTATGTGGCGATGGCTGATTTAACGATTGGGCAAAATAGCCATAATGGGCCGGTTGATTTGCTCAATAAAACTCAACATAAAGATGGAGAGTTATTTGCTGAGGGCCGTTTGGCAGGTTACATCACAGGAAAGTGGCAGGACGAGTACCAAGTCACAGCAAGAATCGATACCCGTGAAGCGCCCCTTAACGAGCTATTTTCGAACATTCACCAAAAAGATCCAAAAAGCTTATTTAGGCGTTTGGAAGAACAAGCCCACCCGAGCGAATTTGGTGATGACTCAACCACACGAGATGATGCGCCAAGTAATGGTAAGCTGTATTTAAAAATTGCCAAAGATGATAATCAGGTTTTATGGGGTAACTTTAATACGCAAATAAGCGATACAGAGTTAAGCCGAGTTGAGCGTGGCTTATACGGGTTGCAAGCTAAGTATGTCAGCGATGATGTAACACAATTTGGTGAACATGCCGCTGGTGCAGAGTTATTTGTCGCGGAAGCTGAAACCCTACCTGCCTATGAAACGCATCGTGCCACCGGAGGTTCGCTTTATTATCTCCAACATCAAGATATTGTTATTGGCTCTGAGCAAGTTGCGGTTGAAGTACGCGATAAAACCTCGGGTTTAGTGTTAGTGCGTCGGGCATTGGTTGCAGGCCAAGATTATGATATTGATGCTTTGCAAGGGCGTATATTACTCACCAAACCTTTGTCATCATTTGAATTTGATGACTTATTAGTCCGTGCTGCAAGCTTAGATAACAACCCTACTTATCTAATTGCTAATTATGAATACAGCGCAGGATTTTCGCAGCTAAACAATTTGACCTATGGTGGCCGTGTTAGTCAGTGGTTAAACGACAAAGTGCAAATTGGTGCAACTGCGCGTCAGCAAAAGCTTGATGAGTATGATGATAACTTATTTGGCTTAGATGCGATTTATCGGCACAGTGAACACAGTTATGTGAAAGTTGAAGCGGCGGAAACACAAGGTATTGCGAGTGCGTTAAGTACTTTCAATGGTGGCTTTAGTTTTGACAATATACAATCAGCAGAAACCCCCACAAAAGCTCAAGGGGTGCGCGTTGAAGCTGCCTCTACATGGCACGAATTGGGGTTAAATAATGATGGCAAGGTTAATGTGTATTGGCAAAAGTTACAACAAGGCTTCGCGGGGCTTGGCCAAGTAAATGCCGATGAAGCGCAAACCGCAGGGGTTTTATTAAGCTGGCAAGCAACAGCTGATACGCAGGTTAAACTAAAAGCTGACGAGAATAAGGTTAAAGCGCGGTATCACCGCCAAGCGGCTGAGCTGGACATTGCACATGAATTGACTGAGCAATGGCAAGTGAGCGCAGGGATCCGTATGGATAAGCGTGAGCAACTCCATGCTGTATCATCTGAAAATGCAATTTCGGTAGGGCAAACAGATGAAGGTCAGCGCACTGATGTAGCTTTACAACTGAAATATAATCCAAAAACAGACTGGTTAGCGTATGGGTTTGTACAAGGTACACTCGATAAAGAAGCGACGCGTCAAGCCAATGATCGAGTTGGTTTTGGTGGGGAGGTTCAGGTTTCTGATGCGATCACGCTCAAAGGCGAAACATCTCAAGGAAAGCAAGGCTTTGCGGCTGTTGCTGGCGTTGATTATGCTTATAGCGCGTTAGGAAATGTGTATCTCAATTATCAATTAGACCCAGACGGAGATGATTTATTCAATTCTCGTCAACAGCGTCAATGGGTAACCGGCGCTCGCCATCGCTTTAGTGATTCAACCAGTGTGTATGGTGAGCAACAATTCCAAAAAGATGATCGTCAAACGGGTATTACACATGCTTATGGGGTAGATCATAGTATTAATGAACGTTGGCAAGTGCAGGTGGGCTTTGAAAATGGCGACATCGACTTGTTTGAACAGGGTCAATTAGCGCGAGATAGTGTGACTTTAGGGTTAGGCTATTTACACCAAGGTCTGCGCTGGTCAGGTGCTTTAGAGTATCGCCAAGATAGCACCGATGATGAGCAGCGCACTAACTGGCTGATGCGCCATAATTTTACCGCTAAGTTGTCACCTGATTGGCGAGCGCAGTTACGCTTTGATACGGCAATAAGTGAGAGTAATGTTGAAACTGAAAATAGCGGCTTAAACAGTGACTTTACGGAGTTTCAGTTAGGGTTTGCTTATCGTCCTGTAGAAGTAAGCCCTTGGTCTGCGATGGCGAGTGTGACTTATTTAGAAGATTTAGCACCGGCACAGCAACTCAATGGAATTGGCCTAGATAATACCCCACAGCAACGTAGTACGGTATGGTCAGTTGATGTGAATTACCGATTGACCTCACGATGGCGAGTAGGTGCTAAGTTTGCGCAGCGCACCGGAGAGGTGCGATTAGGGCGCGACGCAGGACCTTGGTTTGACTCAACCGCTCAGTTGCATGTACTCAGAGCCGATTATCATTTAGCACATAACTGGGATGCAACCATCGAGTGGCGCAACTTAGCCGTCGATCGTGCGCAAGACGAGCGTAGCGGTGCACTTGCTGCAATTCATCGCCATGTCGGCGAACATATGAAAGTAGGTATTGGTTATAATTTTACCGAGTTCTCTGATGATTTAACGGATTTTGATTATGACTCGAAGGGCTGGTTTATAAATTTAACCGGAAAATTTTAAACTATCTGCACTATTGCCCAGTGTGCAGATTGGTATGCTGCTGGGCTACATAAAACTTTAATTGTCTGTGGCTGTCTCATTGTTCGATTTTGGGTTAAAATAACGACATAACTCCATTAACAAGATAGTGAATGTCAAAACAGGATCCTTACCTTAGCCGAGAGCAAGATAAATACGAAAATCCAGTTCCCAGCCGTGAATTTATTCTAGAGCACATTAAAAAAGTGTCAGCAAAAGCGGCGACCTTTAGTCACCTTTGTAGTGATTTGAATGTTTTCGAATCAGAGCGACAAATTGCCTTTAAACGTCGTTTACGTGCTATGGAACGTGACGGTCAATTACATTTTAATAAGTTTAAACGGTATGTGATCCCAACCGATGATGGGTTGGTCAAAGGTCGAGTGATTGGGCATCGTGATGGCTTTGGATTTTTGGTGGTTGAAGGTGAACCTAAAGATTGGTTTGTTGCAAAACATCAAATGAATATGGTTTTGCACGGCGATATTGTTCTAGCCAAAGCGGCAAGCCGCGGTTCTGGTGGCAAAGTCGAAGCGCGCATTATAAAAGTACTCGCAGGTGAACGTGCACCAATCGTCGGGCGTTATTTTGTTGAACATGGCACTGCGGTTGTGGTGGCTGAAGATCCGCGCATTACGCAAGATATCATTATATTACCAGGCAGTGAAAATGGTGCCCGCCATAACCAAATGGTGCAGGTTGAGATCACACAAAGCCCAAGCAGACAAATGAACGCGGTGGGTAAGGTACTTGAAGTGCTGGGCGACCACATGGCGCCAGGCATGGAAATTGAAGTGGCTTTACGCAATCATGACATTCCACATGTGTGGCCAGAAGCGGTGTTAGAGCAAGTTGCGAAACATGGTGAGTTTGTTGAAGAAGCAGATAAAACAGGGCGAGTTGATTTACGCGACTTGCCTTTAGTTACCATCGATGGTGAAGACGCCCGTGACTTTGATGATGCCGTTTATTGCGAACGCAAAAAATCAGGTGGATGGCGCTTATGGGTTGCCATTGCCGATGTGTCTCATTACGTACCAAAAGGCAGTGCGTTAGACAAAGAAGCCATTGAGCGTGGTAACTCAGTGTATTTTCCTGAGCAAGTGATCCCGATGCTTCCAAAAGTGTTGTCGAATGGATTGTGTTCATTGAATCCAGAAGTTGATCGCTTGTGTATGGTGGCAGAGATGACGGTATCAGAAGCGGGTAAGCTGTCTGGTTATCGTTTTTGTGAAGCGATCATGAATTCTCATGCGCGCCTTACCTACACTAAAGTGCATGCTATTTTGCAAGGCGATGAAATACTGCGTGAACAATATGCCGCGATTGTGCCGCATTTGACTGATTTACAGCAAATGTACATGGCACTGAAGTCGGCACGTCAGACTCGTGGCGCCATCGAGTTTGAAACCGTTGAAACACGCTTTGTGTTTAACGCTCATCGTAAAATTGAATCTATCGTGCCCTTGGTGCGTAACGATGCGCATAAGTTGATTGAAGAATGTATGATTTTAGCCAATGTATCAGCGGCTAAATTATTAGAAAAGCATGAAGCACCCGCACTATATCGTATTCATGATGAGCCGGATCAAGAAAAACTCAGTCATTTTAGACAGTTTTTAAACGACTTGGGTATTGAGAGCTTATTGCCTAACGACCCTGAGCCAAAAGAATTAACGGCGGCACTGGCACAATTGGGAGATCGCCCAGAAAAAGAATTGATCCAGACCATGTTACTTCGTTCGATGAAGCAAGCAGTGTATCAGGCTGATAACATTGGACATTATGGATTAGCGTTGTCTGCATATGCGCACTTTACGTCGCCTATCCGCCGTTACCCTGATTTGGTGGTTCATCGAGCGATTAAAGGCATATTAGCAAGCCAAGGCCAGCAAACATCGGGTGCCTATGTTTATGAGAATGATGAAGTCGATAGGTTAGGTGAGCAATGCTCTACGACTGAACGTCGTGCTGATGATGCGACCCGAGAAGTAGCTGATTGGCTCAAATGTGAATACATGCAAGATCATGTGGGTGATGAGTTCTCTGGGGTTGTGTCATCGGTGACCAACTTTGGGCTGTTTGTTCGCTTAGATGATTTACAAATTGATGGCTTAATTCATGTTTCGAACTTAGGGCAAGAGTACTATCAATATGATGGGGCGAAACATACCTTAATCGGTGAGCATTCTCATTCTGTGTATCGTTTGGGTGATAAGCTCACGGTGACAGTGGCGTCAGTTAGCTTAGATGAGCGCCGAGTTAACTTGGTATTGGCGGGAGAGGCTGTACCTGATAGATATGCTCGTCGACGTGCAAAACCACAGACTCAATCAAAACAACATACACCAAGTAGTGTGCGTTCACAGTTAAAAGCAGGTAAAATCCCCGGCAAAGATAAGCAAGACGAGCAGGGTAAGCAGCCTAATAAGCCTAATAAAGGCAAAAAGACGACACCGAAAGGTAAGCTGAAAAAAGCTAAGTCGTCGGGTGCTGAAGTCACTAAAGGCAAAGCTAAACCCAAAGCCAAGAAAGCCAAAGCAAAACGCCCTGGAAAAAACGCCCGTAAACGTAAAAGCACTGGAGCATAAACGCAGTGAGTAATGAATTAATTTATGGTTTTCATTCTATTGAAGCCATTTTAAACAAAGAGCCTGAGCGCTTTTTAGAGATCTATGCATTAAAAGGGCGTGAAGATAAACGCTTAAACCCCATCATTAATGAAGCACGTAGATTTGGCATTTCGGTGCAGTTTATGCAACGTAAAGCGTTAGACAACAAATCAAAAGGTGAGCAACATCAAGGTATTATTGCCAATGTAAAAGCGGCACGTACTTACAGTGAACGTGATTTAGATGACATCATTGCCAGAGAAGCAAACCCCTTCTTTTTAGTGTTAGATGGGGTCACTGATCCGCATAACCTCGGCGCTTGTTTACGCAGTGCTGATGCGGCAGGTGTGCATGGCGTGATTGTGCCAAAAGATAAGTCGGCAAAATTAACGGGTACCGCTCGTAAAGTGGCCTGTGGTGCTGCAGAAACGGTGCCTTTGATCCAAGTCACTAACCTTGCGCGTACTTTACGTGATATTAAAGAAGCCGGTGTTTGGGTTGCGGGTACCGCTGGCGAAACAGACACCCATGTGTTTGATGCCAGCTTAACGGGTCCAATTGCAATCATCATGGGGGCAGAAGGAGACGGCATGCGCCGTTTAACCCGTGAACATTGCGATATTTTAGTGAAAATTCCTATGGTTGGCACGGTGTCAAGTTTGAACGTGTCAGTGGCAACTGGGGTGTGTTTGTTTGAAGTGTTGCGTCAACGTAACGCGGTATAACTCACCGACAGTGTTATTCTTGAGGTTAGAGAACACTCTAACCTCATCGTCTTCTTTTTCTTGTGTTACTTAACTATTCCTCAGCCAGCAAACGGGCTAATTCAGTCAATGAGCGCACACTATAAGTAGGCTTTATGTCAGCTGGGCATGTTTGATTTGGGTGCTGTAACCAACAGCTATCAATACCAAACTGGTTCGCGCCCAAAATGTCGCTACTTGGGGTATCTCCAACCATCAGTACTTTAGATTTATCTGGCTCACCAAAAAGCGATAAAGTGTGTTGAAAAATCTTGGGATCAGGCTTGGCAATGCCGACCAATTCAGAGATAACCAAATGCTCAAAGTGTGCTGTAAGGCCGGTGTGATCTAATCTACGCTGCTGTAATGCGGCAAACCCATTGGTAATGATCCCGAGCTTGGCTTTACCCTGTAACTGGGTTAATAATGCGCGCGCACCGGGTAAAGGTTCGCAAATCGACGCCATTGCTGTTAAAAACCCTTCATTGAGTTGCTCCGCAGGTACAGTGAGCTTGTTGGCCCACAATGAAAAGCGGGTAACTTGTAATGTTTTGGCATCGATTCGACCTGCCTGATAGTCTAGCCATAATGGTGCATTGACCTGCTGATATTCTGTAAAGTGCTCAGCAGTAAATGTGACCCCATATTGTGCGAACATGGCTTGCAACCCTGCAAACGCATTAAAGCTAAACAGGGTTTCATCAGCATCAAATAAAATATGTGTGTATTTCATAGTACCCTTTATTGATTGTCGAACAGCTCTACGTGAATGAAAGGCGCCATAGCCAAGGTTAAGGCTTGCGTGTAAGTACTTTCACGCGTTGCTAAGTTGTTGGTAAGCAAACCAATCGCACCGCCTTTTTGCTTTATGTTGGTGGTGTTGAAGGTTTTGTCCATCACAGGCCCAAGCTCCTCTCCTGCGATCAGTGCGTCGAATATAACTTGAGGAAGCGGTAGGTTACTGCTGCGATTAACACTGGTGTGCTGTGAGTTTGCTATTACGACATAAGCAAATGTGGCTGGCCCATAGCTAAATTGGTGTGCGCCACCTTCCATTGCACAGTAATAATCGGCTTTGTGATGCTGCATTAAATACTCGACTCGATTTTGCGCGCCAAGTCGTGTTTGTTCTTCCCCTAACGGTTGTTCAGGCACCAAAGAAGGTGCATGTAGTCCTTCGCAATGGATGGTTTTATCAGGAAAGTAATTGCTAAAAACCTGCTTTGCAGCATTTATTTTTATTGGGTTTTGCGAGCCAACTAAGATGCTTAACTGTGTCATTGAAATCTCGTGCTGTACAAAAGAGCAAACAGTGTAAGCTTGGTATTATTTACCCGCAAGTTAAATAACCTCAGGTTTGGATAAGGGTTTTGGAATAGAAAGTGTTTTGAAAACAAACATACGTACAATCCAATGATGATATTTCGATCAATATCAAGGCGCTTTTATGCAGTAAAAGCGGGCTATTACAAATGAAAGCAACGCCGAGAGTGAGAAAAATAGCTTTATTGGGCAAATTCGCTTATCCAGAGCTGAGGTTAAATAGGTAAGTCGACCTGTACCATACTTTCTAAGGCGCGCTTTTTGAGTAATAGGTCTTTGATAAGCGGAGTTAATACCAGCTCCATTGCTAAGCCCATTTTCCCACCTGGTACCACAAGGGTGTTCATTCGAGACATAAAGCTACCTTCAATCATTTGCAAATAATAGGGAAAATTAACGTCGTCGATACCACGAAAGCGGATCACCACAAAACTTTCATCTAAAGAGGGAATATCTTTGGCGCTAAATGGGTTTGACGTGTCGACAGTCGGCACTCGTTGAAAGTTGATATGGGTACGTGAGAATTGGGGAGTGATGTGGGTAATGTAATCATCCATACTGCGTACAATCGAGCTCATCACGGCTTCGCGTGAATGGCCGCGTTCGTTGGTGTCACGGATCATTTTTTGGATCCACTCAAGGTTGATAATTGGCACCATACCAATGAGTAAATCAACGTGTTTAGCAACGTCATGTTCTTGTGTTACTACGCCCCCATGGAGCCCCTCATAAAAAAGCACATCGGTATTTTTATCAAGCTGTTGGTAGGGTGTAAATGTGCCGGGCAGCTGATTATACGGCACAGCGTCATCAAAAGTATGCAAATACCGGCGAACACGACCTTCACCGAGTTGACCATAGTTGTCAAATAACTCTTCTAGCGCACAGAAGTCATTGGCTTCTTTGCCAAAGTAGCTGATGTGTTTGCCTTCTTGTAGTGCTTCACGTTTGAGCTTATCCATTTCTGGGCGGGTATAACGGTGAAAGCTGTCCCCTTCAATTAATGCGGCATTAGCATCAAGACTACGAAAGATATGTTTGATAGCATTGGTGGTGGTGGTTGTACCTGCACCAGAGCTACCTGTAATGGCTATTATCGGGTGTTTTTGCGACATATTCGCCTCATGATCTCAGTAATTGGGAACGTTTGTGAAATTGATGTTACCTGATGCCGACAAGATAGCAAGCTTTGTGCTTTGTTTGGCAAGTGGTTATCATAGGCTAAAAAAGACAGGGAATATTATGAAGGTTCTAGTTTTTATCAGTGCACTGTGGGGCGCATTCGCCAGTACCCACGCCATTTCGGCGATGCCAAGTAGTCAGTTATTTATCGCGGAAAAAACGACACAAGGCGTTAAAGTTAAAGCTATTACTACAGGTGATAGTTATCACAATCAGCCACTTACAACCGATAGTGGCGTGTATTTTACCAAAGAGTTAAGCACTCAAGAGGGCAGCCAAACAGATTTGTTTTTCTATGACTTTACCTCGCAGCAAACGCGTAACCTGACCAATACCCCCGTCTCTGAATATTCACCGACTTTGTACTCTCACGATGATGGCTTATCAACCATAGTGGTTGAAAGTACGGGTAAACAACGGCTCTGGTTTTACCCATTTGATAGCGCTCGCAAAGCAACGCCGCTATTGGCGCATATAGATCCTGTGGGCTATCACGTATGGGGTAATGATCAAGATGTGATGTTATTTGTGTTGGGCACGCCCCATGAATTGCACTTCACTGATATCAATGGTCATTTACCTAAATTAGTTGCCAAAGACATTGATAGAAGCTTAGCGTTTAATAAAGCTAAGCAGGTTTATTCATTTACATATCATAAAAACAACCAGTTATGGCTAGCAACGTATTCACCAAAAACACAATTAGTGACGTCGCATTTTGTACTACCGAAACCAGTTCGAGACTATACCTGGTTTGATGGAGATACTGTTGCCTATGCGGTGAATAATCGTATTTATACGCGTTCTATCACTTCTCCTAAAGCGGTATCACAATGGATGAATTTAACCCAATATTGCAATACACAAATATCGCGGCTGAGTTACCGTGCAGAGAAGTTGGCATTTGTTTGCAGTACGCGTTAATTATTGCTGAAAAATACGTGCTTGTTGTCTAAAATACGCAGCAAGTATCATGAATGATGAAAGAAAGGCAAGGCATGGCTATTTTAGTAACAGGTGGTGCAGGATATATTGGATCACACACAGTGTTAGAGCTTTTGAATGAAGGTGAGCAGGTTGTGGTGGTTGATAACTTGTGTAATTCATCTTCAGAGTCGCTCACCCGCGTTAAAGATATTACAGGTAAAGACGTGGTATTTCATCAAGGTGATATTTTAGATAAAGCCTTTCTAGATAACGTTTTCCAACAACATGGGATTGATCAGGTAATCCATTTTGCAGGCTTAAAGGCCGTAGGTGAGTCTGTTCGTAAGCCGGTTGAATATTATCAAACCAATGTTCAAGGCACATTGACGTTATTGGATGCGATGCGTGATGCGGGCGTGTTTAAGTTGGTGTTTAGTTCATCAGCAACCGTTTATGGCGATCCTGCGAGCTTACCAATTCGTGAAGATTTCCCCGTGGGGGGCACGACTAACCCCTATGGTACGTCTAAATTAATGGTTGAAATGGTTTTACAAGATGTGGCTAAGTCAGACCCGCGTTGGGCCTTTGCTATATTGCGTTACTTTAATCCAGTGGGTGCCCATGAATCTGGCCGCATTGGTGAAGACCCTAACGGTATCCCGAATAATTTGTTGCCGTATATTGCACAAGTTGCGGTAGGTAAGCTAGAAAGCCTAGGGGTGTTTGGCAACGATTATGACACGGTGGATGGCACGGGCGTGCGAGATTACATTCATGTAGTAGATTTGGCTTTAGGGCATTTAAAAGCGCTGACACAAATAAATCGGCATAGTGGTGTGCATATTTATAATTTAGGCACAGGCAACGGCTATTCTGTGTTACAAATGGTGCAGGCATTTGAAGCTGCTTCTAATAAAGCGGTACCTTATACGATTTCACCGCGCAGAGAAGGTGATATCGCGGCCTGTTATGCAGCCCCAGAAAAAGCACTTACGGAGCTGAAATGGCAAGCAGAGCGAGGTATTGATGTGATGATGCAAGATACTTGGCGTTGGCAAAGTGGGAATCCACAAGGCTATAACGCATAAGCGCATTTTTTGCAGGTATGCATTTCAAGTAAAAAGCCCCATATTGGGGCTTTTTATTTTTAGTGATGTTATTCGAGTTAACGTGGTTATGCCATGGCCAGTTCAGACTTGGCACCAAGCCAGCGCCTGACTAAGGGATCAATACTATCAGGGTGGCTTTTCATCAGCGTAAATGCCAGTGGGCGTACTTGGTTTAATAAGGCCTTGTCACGGTTTAAATCGGCAATTTTAAATTCTGCAAGGCCAGTTTGTTTAGTACCAAGTACTTCTCCTGGGCCGCGAATTTCTAAATCACGCTCAGCTATCACAAACCCGTCATTACTATCTCGTAACACCCCTAAGCGCTTTTGTGCGGTGATAGACAAAGGAGCATGATATAAAAGTAGGCAGTGGGATGCGATGGCCCCGCGGCCTACTCGACCACGTAATTGGTGTAATTGTGCTAACCCCAATCTTTCTGGATTTTCGATAATAATTAGGCTGGCGTTTGGCACATCTACACCGACCTCTATGACCGTGGTCGCCACTAAAACGTGTGTATCACCGCGTTTAAAGGCTGCCATGATCTCTTGTTTTTCTTTGGCCTTCATCCTGCCGTGTACTAAGGCAATTTTGAGTTCAGGCAATAACTCTGTGAGCTGTTGTGCGGTATCTTCAGCAGCTTGGCATTGCAATGCTTCTGATTCATCAATGAGTGTGCAGACCCAATATACTTGGCGATTATCGTCTACACAGGCTTTTTTTACACGTTCGATGACTTGCTCTCGGCGAGTGTCAGGCACTGCGACCGTCATAATCGGCGTTCGCCCTGGAGGCAGCTCATCAATAACGGACGTTTCTAAATCGGCATAGGCGGTCATTGCTAAGGTACGAGGAATCGGCGTCGCAGTCATAACTAGCTGGTGGGGGTAACAGTCATTGAACTTCCCTTTCTCACGTAATGCGAGTCGTTGATGAACACCAAAACGATGTTGTTCATCAATGATGATCAATGCAAGGTTATAAAACTGCACTTGCTCTTGAAATAATGCATGGGTACCAATGACCATTTGCGCTTTACCAGAACTAATTTGTTCAAGTACTTTTTCACGCTCTTTGCCTTTGGTTTTACCGCCGAGCCAAACCACTTCAATACCAAGCTGAGTAAACCAGTTGGTAAAATTAATACCGTGTTGCTCTGACAGTATTTCGGTAGGGGCCATTAAGGCCACTTGATACCCTTTAGCAATGGCGGTGAGTGCTGCTAGGGCTGCAACCAAGGTTTTACCAGAACCAACATCGCCTTGTACGAGTCGCATCATCGGAAATGGCTGTTGTAAGTCTTGTTTAATTTCTGCCACAACACGGCTTTGTGCATTGGTAGGTGAAAAAGGTAACTCAGCCAAAAACTGGGCTTCAAATGTATTAGTTGGTGGCAAAGACACCGCTTTAACTGCTTGGCCTTTTTGCCTTAATTGTAACAAGCTGAGATTTTGTGCCAGCAATTCTTCAAATGCCAGACGCTGCTGGGCAGGATGTTGACCTAGTTCAAGCTCTGTGAGGTTAATGTCTTGTGGTGGCCTATGTAGCAGAAGTACTGCCTCAGTTAAGCTCAGTTGTGAGGGGCGATATTGACTGGGTAAGTACTCTTCTATTTGATATTTTTCTAGTAGGGCAAGGGCTTTATTGGCGATAGAGCGAATACTGAGTTGCTTCAACCCTTCAGTGGTAGGGTAAACCGCTGTTAAGGTGCTTAGTTCTGGGTCTAATGGTTCACTTTGGCACTCTCTAATACTGTATTCAGGGTGTGCCATTTCAAAGCCAGCACGACCTCTGCGTACTTCACCAAAACAGCGGATAATTTTTCCCGTCGCCATGGCATTTTTTTGTGCGGCGTTAAAGTTAAAAAATCGCAGCGTTAAACGGCCAGTACCATCATTAACCTGACATACCAACATGCGACGCTTGCCCACGGTAATTTGTGTATGCTCTATTTCCGCTTCAATGCTCACATGGCTATGGGCGCTCAATTGCGCGATTGAGTAGGTTCTGGCCCTGTCTTCATAGCGCAGTGGTAAATGAAAAAGCATGTCTTGGACACTGCGAATACCCAATTTAGCCAGTTTTTCAGCCACTTTGGGGCCGACACCTTTTAATTCAGTGATTGGGTAACTTGATAAAGTGGGGCTCGACATACTTTTCCTTGTTATTTATTTTGGGGTACTAAACTTAAGCGTGTTCCAAAAAGTCTCGTCTGCCACAATTTCGCCATCGTCATCTAACTCAGGGTAAGGTAAACCCTTCTCCACACAACGTTCTGCGATAATCGGATGGCAGCCTTCAAACAATAAACGATGTTTAATACCTTCATCAAGCATATCATTACGTTGATAGCAGCCAGCTGCTTCTCGTTGTCTTTGTGCTTCGTATAAAATGAGTGCAGCAGCAACCGATACATTCAATGATTGCACCATGCCTTCCATCGGGATCACAATATGTTGATCAGCATGTGCCAAAGCATCATCTGATATACCCGTACGCTCTTGACCGACGATAATCGCGGTAGGTTTGGTGTAATCAATTTCTCTGAAATCAACGGCACTGTCGCTGAGGTTAGTGGCCAGTATTTGAATGTCTGGATTTTGCGCTCTAATGGCACCAACGGCATCATGAATATCATCGTGCATATGGGTTTCTACCCAGTTTTTACTGCCACCAGAGGTATTATTGGTTAAGCGGCGCTGTTCTTGCGGCCAAACGGCATGGACATGATGGCATCCGACGGCATCGGCAGTACGTACGATTGCTGATAGGTTATGATGTTTATGTACCTCATCTAAACAAACGGTTAAATCAGTTTGTCGCCTATCTAAGACGCGTTTCACGCGGTGGTAGCGTTTATTGTCCATCGTTATACTGCTCACAGAATCAAAATTTTGCCGATTATACCGAAATTATGGGGTAACTTCACGGGCGATGGGGTTTTGCAATGAGATCAATGTTTCGGTGGATTGAATGGCTTCAATTGTTTGAATTTTATTGATCAATACATCTTGTAAATGCTCGATTGAACGGGTCATTACTTTGATGAAAATACTGTAGTTGCCGGTGGTGTAGTAGGCTTCAACCACTTCTTCAAAGTTTTCTAGTTGTGCAATGGTGTCGGGGTAATCTCGGGCATGTTTTAAGTTAACCCCGATAAAGCAGCATACATCATAGCCTAACTTTTTCGCATCAATGGTGACACGAGTTCCTTGCATGATCCCTGCTTGTTTCATTTTTTCAACACGTACATGGATAGTTCCTGCACTGACATTGAAGCGTTTGGCCAATTCTGCATAAGGGGCTCTAGCATTTTCCATTAAGGCATTCAAAATGGATTTATCGAGATTATCGATTTGATAATTATCCAAGGTGTTTCTCATGGTGTTTTATTGATTCATTAAAATATATCTTCTTTTTTTGTATAAAAACATAGGTAATGGTTATTTTTGTTGTTGTATATTGATTTATTGTTTGTTTTTGTTGACGATGAGTTTAAGCCTTGAAGCGCAAGGCAATAAAATTCAACAGGTTTACATTGGGAACGAGGTCCGATTATGAAAACAACTTATCAACAGACACAGCAACAAATTAGCAGCGTTAAACGCCTATTTTCAGAACAATTAGAGCAGCGCTTGGGACTTATGGAAGTACAAGCGCCGATTTTGGCAAAAGTGGGCGATGGTATCCAAGACAACTTAAGTGGCACTGAGAAAGCGGTGTCAGTAAAGGTTAAAGCGATTGCAGATGCCGAGTTTGAAGTGGTGCATTCATTGGCTAAGTGGAAGCGTAAAACATTGGCTGATTATGATTTTGCTGTTGGTGAAGGTTTATACACGCATATGAAGGCGCTACGTCCAGATGAAGATAGTCTGTCACCGATTCACTCTGTTTATGTTGACCAGTGGGATTGGGAAAAAGTAATTTGCACTCAAGCTGAGCGCTCATTAGCGGGTTTAAAGCAAACGGTGAGACAGGTATATCAAGCAATTAAGCATACAGAGCAAACTGTTGCGAGTGAGTTTGGGTTGACGCCGTTTTTACCTGAGTCTATTACTTTTGTACACAGTGAAGAACTGCGTCAGATGTACCCTGACTTTACTGCTAAGCAACGAGAAAAAGCCATTGCGCAGGAGTATGGCGCAGTATTTTTAATTGGCATTGGTGGCGAGCTTGGGGATGGTAAAATTCATGATGTTCGCGCGCCAGATTACGATGATTGGTCAACCCCAACGTGTGATAAATACAGTGGGTTAAATGGCGATATTCTGGTTTGGAACCCAGTTTTAGAAGATGCATTTGAGATATCCTCTATGGGTATTCGCGTATCTCCTGAGGCATTACAGCGCCAATTAAAAATAACCGATGACAGTGCACGCCTAGAGCATGATTGGCATCAGCAATTACTCGCAGGTGGTATGCCGCAAACAATAGGCGGCGGCATTGGTCAGTCTCGTTTAGTGATGCTGTTATTACAAAAGCAACATATTGCGCAAGTACAAGTGGGTGTGTGGTCACCAGAGGTGGTTAGCCACGTTGATTCGTTGTTGAAATAATCTCTCTAAAATGCGCTGTTGAATAGCTTTCATCGCGCATTTCAGCATTATGCTAATTATTTGAGGTTTCAGGGGGCCTTGTTGATCAAATAGCTAACTACCAATCAATTTCTCAGTTTTAACTTTGTTGCTGATATTTGGGCATACCTAGCCCATTCATTTTATTTATTGCCTTCACTTTAATCATCGTTTCAGTATGCTGACTATTGAATTGACGACTTTTCAGCTTATCACCCATTACTTGTTTAAAACGATACATCGCCGTCTCGGCAAGTGAACGAAGATGGTACCCTGAATTCATTTTCCACTGCGTTAACCCTATTTGGTGCATCATAAATATGGCATTGTTTCTGGGGTGTCCTTCTTCCCAGTATTGGGCATTCTCTCTTGGCGGTACCCGCATAATCGCACCTTTTGCTGCGACCTCCTCATAGCAACTGCGTGTGTCATATGCACCATCACCTGTGACTCTGTCTATATTCCTACGCAGTGGCCTGATTAAATCGGCAAGGGCTTCACCATCTGACACATTTACCATCGACAGCTCAGCACCCACAATATCGTGACTTGTCGCATCAATGGCCAAGTGCCATTTTCGCCAAGTTCGGCGCTTAGTCGCACGATGTTTTCTTGTATGCCATTCACCATTTCCATACACTTTAAGGCCCGTGCTATCGACCACAATATCTATAAAGCCTTTGCCTGCGCTTTTTCTATATTGCACATCAAGTGTTTTACTGCGTTTGCATAAACAGCTATAACCCGGTGATTGCAGCGAGGTATCCATCGTAGTAAGTAAGGAATTTACAAACCCTTCTAAGGCCCTGAGTGGCAAATGGAATACGGCCCTTAAGGTTAAACAGGTTTCAATTGCTAAATCAGAATAGTAATTTGAACGACCACGGCCACCGTGCTTTTCAGTATTCTGCCACTTTGAGATGGCACTATCACTTAGCCAAATGTTGATGTTACCGCGTTGAACTAAAGCACGATTGTACTGTGACCAATTCCTAATTTTCTTCTTCATTTCAAGGCATGGGTTAAGGCATTTTATGATCTGATCACACCAAACCAAAGAAGTTCAATTATTTAGGAAACAAGGCCGTTTCAGGGCGTTATGTGGCAGTAAAGGTTAATTGGTTTTGAAGTCGATTTCTATTTTTCCATCTTGTAAACTTGCGTGGCAGGGGGGGTAACTGCGTTGGGTTTTGTATACACGATCGAAAATATGAATTTCAACACCGGGGTTTAATGTTTGGTTAGCGGTTAACTTAGTACGCTCTAATAAATCATGTAAGTTTAATTCTAGCTGAGAGAGTTGCTGCTCTAACTCTTCAGCTTGTTGACAGTAATGCTGCTGAGTAGCCCCAATTTTTGCCATTAATTGCTTTTTCTTGTCTAAGTCTTTAAGCATATCTGCTTTTTCAATCGCTTTTTGTAATGTTCCTAGCTGGTCGTCAGTTTGACTCAGTGCTTTGAGGCAGTTGTCAGATTCTTGTGTGATTTTCATGCCGCTACGAGCAAGATAAATACACATTTTTGCACCCGATTCACTGCCAATGACCCCTGCAATGATCATTTGAGCGTCGAGTATTTCTCCCCCAATAAGCTTACCCCTGGGTTGCTCATCTATGCCGACTTGAATAAGTTGGCTGGCTTTAATATCACAATGATTACTTTGCCTATCAATAAATACGTTATTTGCTTCCAGGTAGGTGTATTGACCATGAGAAAGATGAATATCACCTGCTGCCACGAGTCGGCAAGTAAGGCCCTCATCATTGTTATTATGATCTAAGTGGCCAATAACTGCCTGTTTAACTTCAATATTACCTCCACTTATAAGCTCTCCAGATTCAACAGAACCCATTACAGTGATATCGCCTTTGGCTTTTACTTTCATGCCAGGAGCCACATTATGGGTAACAATAACACTGCCGTTAAAGTCTACATGGCCACTGCGTACGTTAACTTCACCTATGGTAAATACATCATCTACACGCATGCCATTTTGAATACTCGAAGGGCAACCTGCGATGGTTGCTACTAATTCTAAAGGGTTGGCCGGAGATATTTGCGTGCCTTCACCGGCAATAAGTTGAAAGGACTCCCCCGGTATAGGAACTATAGAATCCCCTACGACAGTAAAACCTTCTTTGCCTGGGGTAGCTGGTCGCTGAGTGATAAGTACAGTCCCAGGGGCTACACTCGATAATGCACCAAAATCACGCATATCCACAGTACCATCTTCACGTAGCTTGGGCTGTTTCAAACGCTCTTTAACTGTTTGTACATGCTGTAATAGTTTGGCTGGTTGTCCATCCTGAGGGGGCCGCCCTTGCGCTACGATACCTGAGGTTTCAGTACCAGGCTCAAGCTCAAGTTGTTGTTTTAAAATTTGCTCGAGGTAGACTTGTTTATAGCCACGACTTACCCCTGCTTTAACGATTTCTTTTTTTGCTTCATCAAGGGTGACTGACTTGCCTCCCATCGGGCATTTGAGTTTACCAATTGCCTGCATTTGATCTTCTGATACTTCAACGGAAAATGTGGCATCGTGTTGCTTTGCAACAACGAGCTGCTGTTCAGGGAAGTCATTGGTAAAATGTGCTTTTATTGATTCATGATTTATTTCACAGTCAGCATAAGGCGAGCGCTCAAGTGCTTCCACAATAAAAGCAGCGCTTGGCGGGTTAAGCTCCGCAACATTAAGAAGGATATTGCCATTATGTGCCAATTTAAACACGAGTATCTTCCTTTACTATTATTTTTGTGAAAAATACGTTCAAGCTTTGAACAAATCACATGATATTCACAGAGTGCTTAATTAATAGTATGTAGTCAAGTGCTTAAGGTCAAAGTTCAGATAATAAAAAACCCACCAGGAGGTAGGTTTTTTCATTACGCTAATGTTTAATTAGTTGACGGTAATTCCATGATCCCATCAATTTCAATCTGGACGCCTTTAGGTAGTTCGCGTACGCCAATTGCAGCCCTTGCTGGGTAAGGTGTGGCAAAGTGCTGACTCATGATATCGTTCACGGTGGCAAAATTGCTCAGATCAGTGAGGAAAATATTCACTTTTACCATATCTTGCAGTTGTCCCCCAGCGGCTTCACAAACAGCGGTTAAGTTTTTAAATACTTGCTGTGCTTGCTCTGCAAAATCTTCTGAAATGACTTCCATTGTTTCAGGTATAAGCGGTATTTGACCTGATAAGTAAACCGCAGTGCCCACTTTAACCGCTTGATTATAAGTGCCAATTGCGGCGGGGGCTTGATCAGTCGATATAATAACTTTATTCATTTAATTGAGTGTCCTACTTTTTACGATATACACGTTGTACATCAGGCATAACTCGGATCCGACGCATGATATTAGCAACATGAATCCTATCTTTTACAGTGACGCCTAAGTCTATAATGTATAAATTACTTTCTTTCTCATCAGTTGCAATCTCAACGATATTTGCGTTGGTGGTTGCAACCACGTTGGTGAGTTTCGCCAGTGCACCTTGATGGTTAATTATTTCTACTCGTAAGGCCGCGATATACTCTTTTTCTGGGTTATCTTCCCATTTTACGATGACATATTTTGAACGTTCATTTTGCCAACCTTTAATGTTCTTACATTCTTGGCGATGAACCGTTAGGCCTTTACCCTGACTTACATAGGCCGTAATTGCATCTCCAGGCACAGGTCGGCAGCACTTAGAGTAATTCACCAGCATACCTTCGGTACCTATGATGGCGGCTTTAGCTTGCTTAGCGATATTTTCTAGGCCTTCATCGGCTTGCAATAAACGCTTTGCGACCAGCACACTCATGATATTACCGCTACCGATTTCTACAAGCAATTCAAGCAAAGTGGATAGGTTTTGCTCTTCTAGCACCAAGTCGACTTGCTCAGAGGGGATATCATCCAGTTTTTGTTCGCCTAATGCGGAGTCTAGAAGTCGACGACCCAGCAATATAGCCTCTTCTTGATGTTGGCTCTTGAGATAATTTCGCACACCTAAGCGCGCTTTACCGGTAACGATAAAGTTTAACCATGTTGCGTTTGGATGTGCGCCAGAACTGGTAATCACTTCTACTGTTTGGCCGGTATCAAGTGCTTTACTTAATGGGTAAGGCTTACGATTAACGCGGGCTCCAACACAGGTATCGCCAACATCAGTATGAACAGCGTATGCAAAGTCGACGGCGGTCGCTCCCATAGGCAGTTCGACTATTCGGCCATCAGGCGTGAATACATAAATCTCTTCAGGAAATAGCTCTGTTTTAACGTTTTCTACAAATTCAAACGAAGATCCAGCACTTTGCTGTAGTTCAAGTAAGCTTTGCATCCATTGACGAGCACGTTGTTGAGCGGTATTCCCAGCGCTATCACCAGATTTTTTATACATCCAATGCGCGGCAACACCCATATCAGCCATTTGATCCATATCGAGTGTACGGATTTGGATTTCCACAGGGATCCCGTGAGGGCCGACTAATGAAGTATGTAGTGATTGATAACCATTGGTTTTAGGTACAGCGATATAGTCTTTGAAGCGGGTTTCTATAGGCTTGTAAAGGTTATGAGCAACCCCGAGCACGCGGTAGCAGGTATCCATGCTATTTACATTGATACGAAACGCATAAATATCCATTACTTCTGTAAACAAGAGCTCTTTATTGAGCATTTTACGATAGATACTATAAAGGTGTTTTTCTCGACCACTGACAGAGGCTTCAATACCGGATTCTTTTAAGCGGCATTCAATTTCTGTTTGTATATTACTGATCACTTCTTTGCGGTTGCCACGTGCTTTAGCCACTTCAGATTTTAGCGCGCGGTGCCGCATTGGGTAGAGTGCTTGAAAGCCAAGGTCTTCTAACTCGTTTTTGATATCATGGATACCGAGCCGGTTAGCAATAGGGGCGAAAATTTCTAATGTTTCACGCGCAATACGTCTGCGCTTGTCAGGACGCAGTGCGCCAAGCGTGCGCATATTATGCGTTCTATCGGCCAGTTTAATCAAGATCACGCGAATATCTTGTGTCATCGCCATGATCATTTTGCGATAATTTTCAGCTTGAAACTCTTTTTTATCTTTAAAACTCAATTTATCAAGTTTACTGACGCCTTCGACTAATTCAGCAACAGTACTGCCAAATATCTCAGCCAAATCTTGTTGGCTAAAATCAGTGTCTTCAATGACATCGTGCATCAGTGCTGCCATGAGAGTTTCATGGTCAAGCTTCATACCTGCAAGGATCTGAGTCACTTCAACAGGGTGAGTGATGTAAGGTTCGCCACTTGAGCGGGTCTGTCCTTCATGAGCTTCACGTGCAACGACATACGCTTTTTGTACAAGCTCAACGTCGGCTGGCGGTAAGTACTCAGAGATTTTCTTTTTTAGGCCTTCAAAAAGGTACATTCACACTCCGATGTTCCAGTGAAGTAATAGATATGTTACGAATATACGATGAATTTCAAGATAAACCAACGGCTAGTTGGGACTTTATGGTGATTACATAAATAAAAGTATGAGGGATCCAAGGTAATATGGGTAATTTCTCGATATTAAAAACAGCAATGCCAGCAATAAGTGCTGGCATTGTCGTATTCTATTTGCAGGTTATTAGCTGTTTCCGCCAACAATTGCTGCTACAGCTGCAAGTTCAGCTGCTTCTTGGTTTTGTTGCTCTTCACGATCAATTAGATCAAGAGATGAGCTGTCTACCAAGCCTTTTTCAATTTCACGCAAAGCGATAACCGTTGGTTTGTCGTTTTCAGGATCAACCATAGGGTCTTTACCACCTACAGCGATTTGACGAGCGCGACGCGCCGCTACCAAGATTAAATCAAAACGGTTACCAATTGCATCTACTGCATCTTCTACAGTTACGCGAGCCATCGAAGCACTCCAAAGTTATTCATTTCCAAAAGGCTAGTTTACTGCACACGAGCCATTTCGCCAAGTGGGTGGTTAAAATTTATCTCGATTTTAGTTTAAAAGATCGCAAATGAGGGGATGATGACGTACTTTCTGTGCGCTAAGTTCTAACCGAGCTGCTAGCACAATGCTTTCAAGTTGTTTTAACGTGGTATCAAAGTCATCATTGACTAGCACATAGTCAAACTCAGCATAGTGTGAGCTTTCAGATTTGGCTTGTGCCATTCTATCTGCAATTACCTCTTGAGAATCTTGGCCGCGGTTATTTAAACGCTGCTCTAATTCAGCACGAGATGGTGGTAAGATAAAGATTGTTTTTACATCAGGTACAAGTTCACGGACTTGCTGTGCACCTTGCCAGTCGATATCTAAAAATACATCAATACCGTGGCTTAACTGATTTTCAATAGCCGCTTTTGAAGTGCCGTAGTAATTATCAAATACCTGTGCCCATTCGAAAAAGTCATTTTTTTCAATCAGACTTTTAAACTGTTCAACATCGACAAAGTGATAATGCTCAGCATTTTTCTCACCAGGTCGAGGGCTTCGAGTTGTATGAGAAACAGAGACTTTTATATCATCATGGATTTTCAATAATGCATTAATGAGACTTGATTTACCCGCACCTGAAGGTGCTGACAATATAAATAAATTACCGCGTGCTGTTTCAGCCATACTAAACCGCCAAATGAGAGAGTAGGTGTGTATACCTACCGATGAAAATTAATTTAAGCGCGTATTTTAAACCTTCAAGCAGATAGAAGCCAGAGTTACTGTGAAAGGAGATCAAAAAGTACGTTAGCATGCGCTAGCGTACTTTTGTCTAATCAAGTGTGAACCTTAATTCCTTTCCTGAGTTTATAGTGGGAGACTAATACAGTTTATTCAGGTGTATAGGCTTGCCCTTGGGTGATCCATTCTTTTGGTTTTTCATCTTTTAAATGAAAATCAAAGTACTCCATCATACGAATTGAGAAATCAAGTTGATTGGGGAACTTCTTCAGGTGATGAGGTTCACCTTCATATTGTAGTAAAATTGCATCTTTATTTAATCGCCTTAATGCTAAGTAATATTGAATACCTTCTTGCCAAGGCACTGCACCGTCTTTATCGCCAAACATCATTAAAATCGGTGTAGTCACTTTATCGGCAAAGAATACTGGAGAGTTTTCAATATAAAGGTCGAGTGCTTTATGTAGTGGTTGGCCTATACGGCTTTGCCCTGTTTCATACTGAAACTGTCGTGCTAGGCCTGATTTTAAACGAATCCCACTGTAGGCTGACGTCATATTTGTTACTGGTGCGCCAGAAACAATGGCTTTAAACATATCCGTTTGTGTGATCATGTAGGCACTTTGGTAGCCAGCCCATGAATGACCTTGTAAACCAATTTTATCAGGATGTGCAACGCCAATATCAATGAGTTTTTGTGCCGCATTAACCATTGTTTGTGTTGACGACGGCCCAGGTTTGCCTATTTCAAAACGAATGTCAGGCAAAAATAACGCATAACCATTTGATGTAAACATAGGGAAATTTGGACGATGGTTTAATTCCATTTTAGGGAAGTCGTACATACGTTGGCTCATATAGCGGTAGAAGTATATGACCACTGGTAACTTGTCGCCTTTTTTGTATCCGGCAGGTTTGATCAGTACGCCTTGTAAGTCTTCTCCATCATGACCTTTGTATTGTACAAGTTCTGGCTTTTGACCCCATGCAAACTGACTTATTTGAGGATTAAGGTGAGTGACTTGTTGCGGCGCTTTAAAGTCACTGTTGGTTTGCCAAAAATCAGGGAATTGATGATAACTTTGTTTTGTAAATAGCAGTTTATCACTGTGTTTTGCGCGTTTTACAACATCAAACCGGGCTTCACCTGTGAGTACGGTGTTTAGTGTGTTGTCTTTTAAAGATAAGGTTGCAATATGGGTTTGTTTGTTATTTAAATTGTGGGCGCTGAGTACGAGGGTTTGCTCTGGTGTAAAGCCCGTGGCTTTTTTGTCTAGCTTGCGCACTCGATATTGAGTCGCGGTTTCCTTTCCGTTTGTTAATCGTGTCGCCTGTGCCGTGGCTACATCAAATGCCCAAATGTCATGTTTGCTATAAGCATATAAAGTACTGCCATCGACTTGCCAACCAGCAAAATGGTAGCTGCTTTGCTCCTTGGGGTAGTCATGTTTATCATCAGCAAAAATGACATTATCAATTTTGTTGGTGAGTGAAACTTGCTGTTGAGTTGCTAAATTTTTTAGCCAGATCTGCTTATCTTCAAAATAGGCGGCATGGTTACCTGTAGGTGATAGGGTCGGTTTAAAACGAGTATGTGTGGTAATGGTTTTTTTATTACCATTTTTTACATTGACCGCATAATAATCTTGGAAAAACCCGTTATACATGACCTCTTTTAAATGTGCTGTATTATCACTGCCAAGTAAGTATTGTGCTTCGGTATGTAACGTTACATTCTTAACTTGAGGTGTAGAAAGCTGTGCAACATGTTGACTATTTATATGGTAAACAGCGTGATAATGACGATGTTTGTTAGTCTCTTTCCATGTTTTAATTTCTCTTGGTTTAATCTCTGGATCTGCGTTGTGCCATACTTTTAAGCCTTTTTGGGCGCGAATAGTATCGTAATCGGTCAGCGATGTATTGTCGGAGTATTTTAGTTCAGGGGCTTTGCTTTCAAGCAGCGGGCGGTTTTGAAAATATAAACGCTCACCGTGTTCTGACCAAGTTAACTTGGCTATTTTGGCACTAAACCAACCTTGGGGGTTCTCGATATCAGTTAATTGATTATCATTGGCATGCCATAGGGTAACTTTATAGCTTCTGCGTCTAGTATCATCGTTGACATAGTTACCCATATTAAATGCGACAATAGGTTGTGTCGGGTGCCATATTGCTTGGCTTAATGTTACCCCAGGTTCTTCAAATAAACTGCTCTTTGTGTTTGACGTTAGCGAAAAGAAACCGATTTGATTCTTGCGACCGTCATCACTGTTTTGTGCGAATAAAAGTCCATGACTGTTTGGGCTCAGTGCATATTTACCGACCGTATCGATGCGATGGGTCTCATCGTTAACTAAGTTGATGATAACAAGTGGGTAGTGAAGATCTTTTTTATCGGCAGTAATCTTTGACTCAGAGTCACCGGTACTTTTAGCTTTTTCGGGTTCTACTTGTTCGCGATATGCGAGCCAAACGCCATCATTGGAAAGTTGATAGTCTTTAACTTTAGCAAACGTTCGCTGTTTTTTTGTCTTAGTATTAACAAGTACTAAGTTATTGGTAAGTTGTTTCTTTTCTTTTTTTGTCGCAGTTTCTTGCTCAAGCAGACTGGGAGTTTGCGTAAAGGCAACCCAAGTAGCATTTTTATTTATAATTGGCTTTGTGCCGCGTTCGACCTGTGCGAGCAGTTGATTGTCAGCAAGGGTGTATATATGCCCGACGGGGTTGCCTCTATAAGGTGCTGCTGAAAAAGATAAGATAGACCCGTTTTCTGAAAGTTGTGTATTCTTAGCATAATTGAAGTCAAATACATCTTTGAACTCAAGTGATTGTTGGCTATAGGCGGCGTTACTCAGGAGTAAGCTGGTGATAGCCAATGATGGTAATTTGATCATGTTGGTTATTCTTAAAGTTTGAAGCTTATATAGGGTTGTAGCACTTTTATTGAGGGTAAAAAAGAATTGTGCGTTTAGTGTATCGGTTAAACGGATAAATAGCGTGGCAATAGGGCCTTTATATAAAAGGGTATTTTATTATGCTCAACATTTTAGTTTAAGGGAGAGTATTACTCACTCTTATTAGAGTGAGTAAATAGCTAGGTTAACCAAATTTTTTGCAACTCTTTCCACTGCATTTCAAATTGTTGACTAGGTAAAGCGGTAAAATCACTGCGTACGAATTGATTCATTTTTCCTTCTACGTAGGCTAGGAAAAAATTAGCCAGTGCAGCTTCATCAGTCGAAAATGCTTTGCCTTCACGGAGTTTTCGTTCACGCAGTACCTGTTTAAACTGCGTTTCTAGCTTTTCGAATAGACCTTGCACACGCTCTCTAAGTCGCTCTTGCTCACCTTGAAGTGCATCGCCCGTTAATATACGTGTGATCCCCGGGTTTTTTTCGGCAAAAGTGAGTAATAAAACCAGAATATTATAGATACGACCCTGAGTTTCTTTTTCATTATCTAAGATAAGGTTTATACGCGAAAGTAGGGTGTTTTCGATAAACTCGATCAAGCCTTCAAACATCCGAGCTTTACTTGGGAAATGGCGATATAGCGCGGCTTCTGACACGCCAACTTCAGCAGCTAACTTCGCTGTTGTGATACGTTGACCTGGGCTTGTTTCTAACATCTGTGCAAGAGACTGCAAAATTTGTTCTTTGCGGTTACTACGTTTAGTCGCTGGCATGTACCTTCCTTTATTTATCGTTATTATGGTCAGTGCAAACCCCAAGCTGCTTACACCAGTACTCGGGGTCTTATGTTAATGTTTTATTCAGTTTGGTGCCAGTGTTTTCCAGAGTACTTAATTAAGACGTTTTGCTAACGCTTGTAATAATTGCATCGCTAATTGTTGTTTACTTGTCGCGGGTAAATTCAGGGTGTCGTCAGGCCAAAATAGCGTTAAAGCATTATCATTGGCATTAAAACCTAAACCTTTTACGGATACGTCATTAGCGCAGATCATATCTAAGTTTTTGTTTTTTAATTTAGCTTGCGCATACTGCTGAATGTCTTGCGTTTCAGCTGCAAAGCCGACCGTATAAGGTCTCTCTTTTTTCAGTGCTGCCACGCGTGCGATGACGTCGGGGTTTTTTATCATAGTAAGGGTGATTTCATCGCCTTGCTTTTTGATTTTTTGCTCTGAAATAGTTGCAGCTCTGTAATCTGCCACTGCTGCACAGCCAATAAATACATCAGATTTTGGTGCCAAGTGCATTGCTATGTCGAGCATGTCTTGTGCACTTTCAATTGGGTATAGTGCTGCGTCGGTGGGGGCGGCAATGGCCACCGGACCACTGATCAAGTTTACCGTTGCACCAAGGTCAAGTGCTGCTTTAGCAAGGGCAAAGCCCATTTTTCCTGAGCTATGATTACTAATATAGCGCACAGGGTCTAATGCTTCACGGGTTGGGCCCGCGGTGATTGTGAATGTCTTCCCTTTTAATAGGGGGGTGTGCACTGGAGCTAGGCATCGCTCTACAAGATCAAGAGGTTCAAGCATTCTGCCTGCACCCACATCACCGCATGCTTGCTCGCCTTTACCTGGGCCCCAAATAGCAATATCACGGGCACGTAACGTCGCGATGTTGGCTTGTGTTGCTGGGTGGGCATACATTTGCTGATTCATAGCGGGGGCAACGGCCACTTTAGCCGGTGTTGCCAGTAGTAAGGTCGTTAATAGATCATCTGCGATTCCTTGCGCCATTTTTGCTAGAATGTTGCAGCTTGCCGGTGCAACTAAAATTAAATCAGCCCATTTTGCAAATTCTATATGACCCATAGCGGCTTCGGCACTAGGATCTAATAAAGAGTCAGCAACAATCTCTCCAGAAACCGCCTGCATGGTGAGCGGGGTAATAAAGTGTTTTGCTGATTCAGTCATGACAACCTTCACTTTGCAGCCGCGCTCTGTGAGTCGCCTTACCAGCTCAGCACATTTATAAGCTGCAATACCACCACTTATACCTAACACAATATTTTTTACTGGTTGGCTCATATTTAGATACACCATTAGATGAAGAGAGTTTGTTTGGTGCTAAAGATACCATACCAAAGCCACCCTGTTTAGATGAGGCAAATACTGATTTTAAAAACAACAAAGCTGTGACTACACTTTATAACTCAAGATAGATGCACAACTAAGGATGGAACATGCAACTAAATTTACTACCTAAGCAGAGTCGACCGCGCGAAAAACTATTAAAGCAGGGACCCAGTGTATTGACTGATGCTGAGTTACTGGCCATTTTTTTGCGTACTGGGATCACTGGCATGAATGCAATTGAGCTGGCAGACTCGTTGCTGAAAAAAAGTCACTCTCTTCATAACTTATTCAATGCAAGCCTTGCAGAGTTCTCTGCATTTAAGGGGGTCGGTGAAGCAAAGTATGTTCAATTACAGGCTGTTTTAGAATTAAGTAAGCGTTATTTAAAAGAGCAATGCCACCGCGATACTATTTTTACTTCACCCGATGCGGTTAATGATTATTTGACGATTCAATTAAGGGGGTTAGGGCACGAAGTGTTTATGGTGTTGTATCTGGATAATCAAAATCGGTTGATCACAGATGAAGTGTTGTTTACAGGTACTATTAATAGTGCTTCGGTTTATCCCAGAGAAGTGGTTAAGGCAGCACTTAAACATAATGCCGCTGCGGTCATCTTTGCACATAATCACCCAAGTGGGTTGGCTGAACCAAGCCAAGCTGACAAGTTAATTACGCAAAAATTACAAAATGCACTGGCTTTAGTCGATATAAATGTACTTGATCACCTCATTGTTGCTGCCGAGCAGTGTGTGTCTTTTGCACAAAGAGGACTAATTTAGCGTGTTTACCTAGGTAAAGTTGTAAAAAACATCGCTTTGCATGTGTTTTTACAAAATAGTTTAATTTAAATGCAGTTTTTACTTTCCCTAAGGGCATTCGATCATTATAATTGGCCGCTATCAAATTTACACATGAGCTGATTAGATAGGATCAGATCCTTGATCTCTACCTGTATATGCTGTATAAAGAGCGCCCTCTGATTTACCCTGGGGCCACAGTAATGTCCAAGGGAAAATTAAGCTCGAGCGAAGTTATTGGAGATACATAGACATGTCTAAAGTCTGTCAAGTTACAGGTAAGCGTCCAGTGGTTGGTAATCACCGTTCACACGCGCGCAACGCTACTAAGCGTCGCTTCCTACCTAACCTACAAACACACCGTTTCTGGGTTGAAAGCGAAAAACGTTTCGTTTCATTACGTACTACTACTAAAGGTATGCGTATTATCGATAAAAAAGGCATCGACGCGGTTCTTACTGAAATCCGTGCTCGCGGCGAAAAAGTTTAAGGAGCTGGGATATGCGTGATAAGATCCGTTTAGTTTCTACTGCTGGTACTGGTTATTTCTACACTACCGACAAGAACAAGCGTAACATGCCTGAAAAAATGGAAATCAAAAAGTTCGACCCTAAGGTTCGTAAACACGTGATTTTCAAAGAAGCAAAAATCAAGTAATTTTGCTTTTGAAAGAATATCAAAAACCCAGCTTCGGCTGGGTTTTTTGTTTTTAACAGTATCATAATTTTAGATGTGCACTGTCTCAGTACTTCGTTATTCTACTCAGACTAAGTTTTTAACTGGTTTATATGAAGAGGACTTAGATCACTTTGCTACTTTTGGACCTAAATGCCGTTTAATAGGCACTTCTTTCACTTTTACAGGGGCCTTTTCCAATATCATTACAGGCCGAGTAACAAACAAGTTATTGGGGTAAATGACTTTGTGACCATCAAGGTGCTGTAATGCAACATGCATCAACCCCATTTCAGTAATACGCCCCTCGATATGGTTTGCCCCATCAATAATGCGCACCCATGATCCAATACGGCAATCATTCTGAATGAACATAATTAGGAATGAGGTTAAATTACTTAGCAATGACCAACTAGCAAATAACGCGACACCTAACATCGCAAATAATGAAGAGCCAAGTAAGAGTAGCCCTTTAAGTTCGATGCCCCAAAATACCAATAGCAAGCAGGTTAGTAATAGCGCAACAATAATGCGTATGAGCAGTTCAGCTCGTTGTTGACGGTGACTATCAATTTTTCCTTTTGTTAAATGTGCGAGTAACTGTTTGCATAAGCGTATTGAAATAGGAAAAAGCAATATCACAACTAGGGTGATCACAAGGCGGTATTGGGCTAAGAGGAAATCGACTATCGACACGATATAATTCAAGTAATGTACTCTATGTTAGTAAAGGGGATGAAGCTCAAAAACGATTTTTGACGGTAAACAACCATTGTACGTTATCTATATTATCAGGGCCATTAAGGGGGGCTGCCACATCTAAGTGTAAGACTAACCCTGCATTTGCCCTGCTGGGAGCAAGCCTCAGCCCTGCACCAATGTTTTTTAAATAATTAGGGTCACTGTGTACTAATGTATTGCCTCTAATGCGGCCAATATCAAAATACACCGCGCCGCCTACTTTGAATAATTGCAAGAGGTCATACTCCCAATAGTATCTGCGTTCGATATTAACTAAAACGCTTTTACTGCCGTGCTGGTAGTTAACAGGAAAGCCTCTTAGGCCGGTTTCGCCACCTAAGGTTAGTTGCTGATCAGCCGTAAGGTTTTTAGCAAATCTGAGTTGTATATTGGCATACCATGAGTCTTGAATACTGGTATTTAAATAATATTGTGCGCCAAGTTGCGTAATGAGGTTTCTAGCTGTGTTGTCTTGGCTATTCCATTGGCCTGAAAAAGAGAGGTTAATACGCCACAAGCTATGATCTGAGGTATAGTGTGCTTTATTAGCCGAGAACTGATAAATGAGGTGGTTATCATCATCGCTTAGGCTTTTATCTGAGTAGCCCAATAGGGCATTAATATCCCAACCTAAATTTAAATCCTCAGTACGATATATGGAGTCAAAGTTACGTACTTTTATGAATTTATCTTCTAACCACTGAGTTTGGATATAGGGGTAACTCAAGGTGCGATTATGTGCCAATGGCAAAGTTGTTTTTAAAAGTGGACTAAATGTTTGTTGCTCATAGTGATAACCCACCGTGAGTCGCTGTGTCCAGTTATTAGTGAGCTGTTGAGCATGGCCAAAATAGACTTTACTGACTTCAGTTTGTTGGGAAAACTCAGAAACGGTTTCTCCATCTTCATAAAGTGACTCGGTGCGTTTGTCGTTAAAGTTTAAAAAACCATAACTATAGGGTGTGTCAGTAGAGAAAAAAGGATAACTCACGCCCACATAGTGACGCTCACCATCATCATTATCAGCGTATTCGAGACGCCCTCGATAACGTGTGGACATAATATTAGGATCATCATACACAAAGAGATAACCAGATCGGTCTTGATCTTTTGTATGAGTGAGTGAAAGCCGCTTACCCCAACCGAATAAGTTACTTTCACGAAAGCCAATTCGTGATGAATTTTCTCCACCGCTGCGGCTAAAGCTTAAATCTGGTAGCAGCGTCCATAAATCTCGGGTCACCACAGTTACTGTGATATTGCCTTCGCAGTTTTCATCTGCATAGACTCGTGCATCATACAAATAGCTTTGGTTTCGCAGTAGGCGCTCGGACTCTACAATTTTTTTGATTGAGTATTCATCCCCTTCAGCGAATAACAACAATGTCATTATGACCGTCGGTTCAGTGGTAATATGCGCTCGATTGGCAAAGCGAAATACCGGGTTATCTTCAGCAGGAATATTGGTATCAAACACATTTAATTGTGCTAGTTTAATGTGTGATATTGTTTTGTCTTGTCCCTCTTTAGGTAAGTCTGTATTGGCGTCAAGCTGCCGAGTGAGGGTGATATCATTATCGGTAGCGTATGTTTGATTTGCACACGCTTCTATATGGGGGTGGTCAAGCACTGAGGGGGCGCTATAACTTAAGAAAGAGCAAAAACAGCATAATATGAGCGTTATTTGTGTTTTTATACTCACTTTCATCGCACTCCAAAATGATCAGCAATAAATAGTACTATCGAGACATGTACGACAGTTGATTATTTAAGTCTATCTGATTATTGGAAACTTGTTAGTAAATATTTAGATAAATTAATGAGTTGCTCTTGTGATTCAGCCCCTTCAGGGGCTATCCATATACTATCTGTATAGTGTTCAAAGTTAATGTTAAATGTACTATTTTCATAACTGAAGCGGGTTTGGTGGCGATCTGCACCTTCAAGCTCTTCTACGATAGCAATTTCGGGTTGGTGTAAAAATAGCTTAGCCCAGAATAAAAATTCGTCTGCTTCAGGGATTTCGGTAGGCGTAATTAATAAGACATGATGGATTGGATCTAGTGTTATGTTGGTCATAAGCAGCTCTGGATATAGTTAACTTGTGGCTAGGTAGTTGCGGATCAGTTGCATAAAAGGCGCACCGTATTTACTGAGTTTGGTAAAGCCAACACCAGATACAGAAAGAAATTCGCCATCGGTTGTTGGTGTTAATTGGGCCATTTCTGCAAGGGTTTTATCGTTAAATACTACATAAGGAGGTACGTCATCTTCATCAGCGAGCTGTTTACGCAGGCTACGTAATTTGGCGAAGAGTTTTTTATCATAATTAAACTGGGCTAATTTATCCTGATATACGTGTTTAGCTTGTAAACGCGGCTCTGCTAATTGCAGTGCATAGTCACCTTTTAAAACTGAACGCGCTGCTTCGGTGAGCTTTAAACTTGCACCTTGCGTGATGTCTTGCGTTAAGAGACCATGATGGATCAATTGCCGTAATACACTCAACCAAAACTCATTACTTTTGTCTTTGCCGAGTCCATAGGTACTTAACTCGTGGTGTTGGTTGTCACGAATACGACTGGTGTTAGCGCCTCTGAGTACATCAACAATATAGCCTAAACCAAATCGCTGCTCGGCACGATAGACGCAAGAAAGTGCCTGCTGCGCGACTAAAGTGCCATCAAACCGTTTTGGCGGGTTGAGACAAATATCACAGTTGCCGCAAGGCTCTCGTTGATACTCACTAAAATAGTTGAGTAATATTTGACGTCGACAAGTCTGGGCTTCAGCAAAACTGGCCATAGCATTAAATCGTTGTTCTTCTACTCGTCGGCGTTGTTCGTCTTCGATGTCTTCGAAAAAACGTTTCACTCTACCTATGTCCGCAGGATCGAAATACATAATGGCTTCAGCGGCTAAACCATCACGGCCTGCTCTGCCAGTTTCTTGATAGTAAGCTTCAATACTTTTTGGAATATCGTAATGCAATACAAAGCGCACATTGGGTTTGTTGATGCCCATACCAAACGCTACAGTGGCGACGACAATATGGATGTCGTCGCGGGCAAAGGCGCTTTGCACAAATTGCCTTTGTTCATTACTCATGCCTGCATGGTAAGCCGCCGCATTAAAACCAGCATCGGCGAGTTTTTCCGATATCTCATCCACCCGCTTTCTACTGGTGCAATAAATAATACCACTTTGATTTTGTTGTTCTTTTAAATAGCGCATTAACTGCGACAGCGGCTTGAATTTTTCTTCTATGGTATAGCGAATATTCGGTCTATCAAAACTGCCCGTATGGATATACGGGTTCTGTAAACTCAGCTGATTTACTATATCATAGCGAGTTGCAGTATCTGCGGTGGCTGTTAATGCCATCATGGGGATCGCTGGGAAGTGCTGCTTTAATTCACTCAAGCGGCAATAATGTGGCCTAAAGTCATGTCCCCAATGCGACACACAATGCGCCTCGTCTATCGCGAACAAACTAACCGGCAAATGATGTAGGCGTTCAATAAATTCGTACTGCAGTATTTTTTCTGGGGCAACATAGAGTAACTTTACATCGCCATCATGGACTCGTTGATATATCGCATGCTGTTGCTCACGAGGTACGCTGTTATTTATAAACTCCGCACTGACCCCTAATGCTTGTAATTGCGCTACTTGGTCTTGCATGAGTGAAATGAGCGGAGATACCACCACAGTGATCCCATCAAGTACCAATGCAGGGACTTGATAACACAGTGATTTACCGCCTCCTGTAGGCAGTAGTACTAAGCTGTCTTGACGCGCTAAAGCAGCATCGATCACCGCTTTTTGACCATCTCGAAATTCACTGTAACCAAAAATATTTTTTAGTACAGAGTTCGCGTTGTGTTGAGTATGTGCAAGAGTATCCATCGCTGGGCATTTTAGAGGTTTTTTAGCGCCTTGTCTGTAACTTTCCTGACTTGAAAAAAGTCGCAAACCAGCGTAGCTTTATCTGGTCTGATGAGTTTGAGGTGAGTATGGATAAATCACAAGTAATTAGCACCGTAGCCAACATATTTGTTAAGCAAATGCCATTTAATCAATTTCTCGGTATCACAGTTCGTCATTTAGATGCTGAGCGCGCCGAAATTGAAATGCCATGGCAAGATAATTTTATTGGTAACCCATCACAGAAAATTTTACATGGTGGTGTAATTTCGGCTGTACTCGATAATGTTGGGGGCATGTTAGCAGCTGCATCTATCGTTGATAAATTGACTGAAAGTGAACTACAAGGTGTCCCAAAAAAACTAGCAACCTTGGGAACCATAGATATCAGAACAGACTTTTTAAGGCCTGGTCGAGGTGAGCACTTTGTTGCGAGCGCGAGCTTGATCCGTTCTGGTAATAAGGTGTGTGTTTGCAGAATGGAATTACATAATGACCAAGGCACTCAAATCGCTTTTGGTACAGGTACTTACTTAGTCGGGTAGGTAATTTATTGTTTGGCAGTGCATTATTTTACAATTTGCACGTATAATGCCGACCTCTTTGCATCAAGCGGTATGAATATGCCAAACAGTGATAACAACCAAGGCTATCTCTACGCAGTACTTGCCTTCTTAATGTGGGGACTTGCCCCTATTTATTTCAAACAGCTCGACCAGATAAATGCGCTAGAAATTTTAACGCATCGCATCGTGTGGTCAGTATTATTTCTAGCTTTGATTATAGCGCTGACGAAGCAGTGGCATAAAATCGCGCCTGTCATTAAACAGCCGAAATTAATTTTATTGCTATGCTTGAGCTCCAGCTTGTTAGGGTTTAATTGGGGCCTGTTTATTTGGGCAGTTAATAATGGTCATATGCTTGATGCAAGTTTAGGATATTATATTAACCCTTTATTAAATGTGCTGTTGGGCGTGCTGTTCTTATCTGAGCGTTTACGGCTGTGGCAAAAAGTGGCAGTCGGTATGGCATTTATTGGGGTGTCGTTACAAGTACTCAGCTTTGGGTCGTTCCCTGTGATTGCGCTTTCACTCGCAAGCTCGTTTGCGATATACGGATTGCTACGAAAGAAAATGCCTGTGGAGTCGCTCCCAGGATTATTACTTGAAGCGGCTATCTTGTTACCTGCAGCACTGATTTATTGGTGGGTGAGTGAACCCTCAGCCACAACTAACATGGCGAATAATACGGACTTAATTAATATATTATTGATCAGTGCCGGTATTGTAACGACGCTACCTTTATTGTGTTTTATTGCGGCAGCGAAACGGCTACCTTATTCAACATTAGGCTTATTTCAATATATTGGCCCAAGTATTATGTTTGTATTAGCGGTTGTGCTTTATGGAGAAACGTTTACAACTGAGCGAATTCTAACTTTTGCCTGTATTTGGGCTGCGCTTGCTCTGTTTAGCTGGGACACTTATCGTGCTTCAAAGTAGTTGACCTTTAATCGCAGTTAATAAATTAAGGGCCAGAATTTTGGCCCTTAATTTATAATACAATTTCTGCCTTGTTCTTTGGCATCATACAGTTTGATATCTGCAGCTTTAAGGAGCGCATCAATTTTTTGTTCTGCTATACAAACAAAGCCGATTGAAATGGTGAAGTGAATTTTATGTGGAGTTAAAGAAGCACTGTTTGAGTCTAAATATTGCCTAAATAATTCCAATTGTGCCAAATTTTCGTCTGAGGTTCCTTGTTGAAAAAAGATGGCAAACTCCTCTCCACCCAAGCGAGCCTCTAAATCATGCTCAAAGAATTTATTAAAGGTTAATGCCAGGGCGCTTAAAACGTCATCTCCTGCATCATGGCCATATTGGTCATTAATATTCTTAAAGTGATCAATATCGATCATGGCAAGCGCACTGCTCTGCTGTTTTGTCGCGCGTGATTTAAGCATTTTTGCGGTTTGTTCGAAGAAATACCGACGATTGGGCAACTTAGTGAGGTAATCCGTATTCGCTTGGAGCCTTATGGTGGCTATATTATCGAGCATATCCACGTTTTGGCTGAGTCGACAGTAAAACTCTTCTGCGTTAAAGGGCTTCCTTAAGTAATCATTTGCGCCATTTTTCAAAAAACGTGCAGATAAATGTGATGTATTTGACCCAGATATACCAATAATTGCTTTATCATCATTACTATAAAGCCGACGAATTTCTCCACATAATTCTACACCGCTCATTCTTGGCATTTCGTTGTCTGTAATGATCACTGAAATTTCAGGGTGCTTTTGCAGTACATCGAGTCCTTCTTGGCCATCACCCGCTTCGAGTACTTGGTATTTATGTCTCTCTAATAACGCACTGACATAGCGCCTAGTTTGGCGAGAATCATCGACCACTAATACTTGCACATTTTCATTACGAGGCAAACGCTGTAACTGACGTTTTAAATACTGATAAGCTTGTTTATTTTCTTTGGTGATGTAATCAATAATAGGATATTTTTCGACGGTTTCTCGGGTTGTACTATCCAAGTTGCCTGTCATAACGATGGTTGGTATTTCAGCTTTTATGGTACAGGGAATTGCCTCTCCATTCGGGGCGTCTGGCAAAATGAAATCAACCACAGCGCAAAAGTACTGATTTTGACTAACGAGCGCTTTTGCTTCTGCGAGTGAGCCCGCAATATCAGCAGCATACCCAGAAGACACTGCAATGTGCTTCTGAACTTTGGCAATTGTGGGTGTATCTTCAATGATAAGTATTCGTCGAGTCACTTAAATAAGCCTAGTATATTCGCTAATACGCACATCCTAGTTTTAAACCTATCTGCTTAAAAAAGCAATGCTTAATATCAGCTATAAGTTCATAACTAATTGTTTTTCGTTATATTGTAATAATACTAGTCTAAATCCATGCGATGACAAGGGCGGAATACCATGTATTAGTGTGTATGCGCCTGAAAAGTTTACAAGTCAATGTCCATATCTGTATGTACATCATTATCAGGGTAAGCTTTAGAGTTACCTGTAATAGTGTAAATTTTGCTTTTACATGTACTGAACTTGAGGTATTTAGCCCAAGTTTTTTCAATCACATTTTCTGATGAGCATGTACCTTCCATTGCTTTTACAAAATGACTTTGATGACTATTTTTAGGGGGTGTTTTTTTTGTTTGTAAACTTTTTAATATCGCACCGTGATGCTCGAGTATATCGGCTTCTAGCAAGGTAAAGTGACCACAGCGACTAAACCCTTGAGAGAAGTTAACATCATCATAAAAAGGGTGTGGGCTAGCGAATGCATTTCGTAAACTCGTTAAATTTTGATTCATGAATTACTCCTACATCAGTGGTGTGTTTGGAGTATGGAGCATAATTTCGTTTTTATTAAACAAACTATTTTTATCGTGAGGATCAGTAATGGATATCGAACTGTTGAAAACGTTTGTAGAGGTGGTAAAAACGCGTCACTTTGGCCGGGCTGCAGAAAATTTATATGTTACGCAATCTGCAGTCAGCTTTCGGATCCGACAATTAGAGCAAAGTTTGGGTGTGGATCTATTTATTAGACAAAGGAATAATATTCAGTTAACCGCGCCTGGTGAGAGGTTATTACCTCATGCAAAAATGATACTCACCGGTATGCAAAGAGCAAAGGTAGATGTCGCTTTAGCAAATAGCACGCATAAGCAACTTACATTGGCTGGGACAGCAAACATTTGGGATGCCTTTTTACAGTTTGGTATTCATAAAGTGGTAGCTGCAATGCCGGGTATCTCTTTAGTTGCAGAAATAAAAACACAGCAAGAAAGTACCCGCTTACTGTTAGAGCGCACGTTAGACTTGGCGGTCTTATTTGACCCTCCTAAGGTGGATGACTTAATCGCTAAGTCAATTCACGATTTAGCGATAATCCCCGTGAGCACCAATCAATGTAGTGATACCAGCGCGTTTTTTGGCAACCAATATGTGTATGTTGATTGGGGAACCGCTTTTTCGTTATGGCATGCAAAACACTTTAAAGAGAATTCACCACCTTATTTTAGGACCAGTACAGGCAGAATCGCACTCGATCTAATCGTGCAATGCGGCGGGAGTACCTTTATTCCTGAAGCGTTAGCTGCGCAGATGATTGACAGTGGTATTTTGCATCATATCACCATAGTACCTAGTTCATCGCGAGAGATCTTTATGGTGTATCACAAGGATAATGAACAAGTCGAACAAATAAAAATGCTTGTTAATTTATTACATCAAATAAGGTAGATGTTTTTTTTATGAATTTTAAATGTTGTTCCTGTTACAGATTTTTGTTTTTAAGGTGTTGATTTAATTGGATTAAAATTCAATGTTTCATTTGGATTTCATTTTTTAGTCAAAATACTTACCAAAATATTTTGCATGTAATATTTCTGTCATTATGGGCTGGCACACTGCGCCTGTCTAAAAAATTACGTGTTACGATATTGAGGAATATAAACATGAAACCAGTTAAATCAACGCTATTATTGTCAGTATTAAGTGCTCTATCTTTCAACGCTCAAGCTGATGTAACAGTGTATGGTAAAGCAAACGTTTCTGTGCAATCGAGTGATGAAGGTGAAGGTTCGGTTACTGAGTTAAAGAGTAATACTTCACGTTTTGGGTTTAAAGGTGGCGAAAAGCTCGATAATAATTTAGAAGTTTTCTACCGTTTTGAGTTTCAAGTTGATATTACAGACGCTGACTCAAAAGGTGACAAAGACAATATCACAGCCCGTAATCAATATGTTGGTGTGAAAGGTAATTTTGGTGAAGTACTAATTGGTCGAAAGGATACTGCATTTAAACTCTCTCAAGGCCGCGTGGATTTATTTAACGATATTGAAGGTGATATTAAAAACCATCTTAAAGGTGAGAATCGCTTAGGGAACTCAATTACTTATAATTCTAATAGTTTCAACGGCTTTAAGGTTCATGGAACTTTCATAGCTGAGGATGACGCGGATGGCGAAAATGGTTACTCAGCAGCACTATCTTATGGCGACAGCAAACTGAAGAAAAGTAACATTTATGGCGCAATATCAGCTGATAGCGATGTAAAAGGTTATGATGCGGTGCGCTTAACAGTGCAAGGTAAAGTGGCTGATGTAAAGCTAGGTGCAATTTATCAAACACAAGAACGCGTTGATGGTTCAGATAAAGCTGATGGTTACGTATTAAGTGCTTCTTATAAAATGGGTGCCAATACATTAAAAGCACAATATCAAGTTATGGATTTTGATCATGGTGATAAAATGGATGGTGTTTCAGTAGGGATTGACCATAAAATAAATAAAGTGACTAAAATTTATGGCTTTTACACCTCATTCGACGGTGATAATCAAGTCGAGCGCGATTACTTAGGCGCTGGCTTCGAATATAAGTTCTAACATGCTGGCTGCTTCGTATAATCAATATCATATATGGGTTATACGAAGCCTCATAACCTAGCTAGGGCTGCTGAGTGAGTGCGAGATACTTTTCAGCCAAGGTATCTAAACTTTCTCGTTTATTAGGGTCTGGTTTAATACAATCAATAGGACACACACTTACGCAAGTGGGGGCGTCATAATGGCCAACACACTCGGTGCACTTGTCTGAGTCTATCTCATATATTTTTTGACCAAAATAAATAGCTTGATTTGGGCATTCTGGATCGCACATGTCACAGTTAATGCATTTATTGTTGATTAACAAAGCCATAATTAACCTTGCTTAAACGGGTTTCGGGTATCTTGGTTTTCACCTAAATTACGCATCAAAATGGCATGCTCTAAGTTAATATCCTCAGGCAGTGGGATCTGTACAATATGACCAGACCCTTTTGCATCTTCAATACGTTGGCCTGCTTTGTTTTCCATATGTTCTAAATTAAAGGCGATATTGCCTTTTGGTGTCATAAGTTCAAGGCTGTGGCCGGTACAAAATTTATTTTTAACATCAACCTCAACTAAACCATTTGCTTTTCTGCCAAGTACTTCGCCAACAAACTGTTGTTTATCACTGATAGAATGCCCGTATTCATAATTTTGGTAGTCTTGATGTGCATGACGCTTTAAAAAGCCTTCGGTGTAACCCCTGTGGGCCAGGTTTTCGAGTGTGCGCATTAATGTGGGATCAAAAGGTTTGCCAGCTACCGCATCGTCTATCGCTTTTCTATACACCTGTGCCGTGCGCGCAACATAGTAAAAAGATTTGGTTCTGCCTTCAATTTTAAGACTATGCACCCCCATTTGGGTCAGTTTTTCAACATATTGTACAGCACGTAAATCTTTTGAGTTCATGATGTAAGTGCCATGTTCGTCTTCAAAAGCGGGCATATACTCTCCTGGACGGCCAGGTTCTTCTAGCATAAAGGTCGAATTGGTGGGCGCACCTAAGCCGAGTGTTGGGATCACCTCTTTGGGGTCAATTTGATGTACAAGATCGCCGCTTTCATTCTCTTTAGCAGGCTTTGCATCATATTCCCAGCGGCATGCATTAGTGCAAGTTCCTTGGTTCGGATCGCGCTTATTAATGTACCCAGATAATAAGCAGCGACCAGAGTACGCCATACATAATGCGCCATGAACAAATACTTCTAGCTCTGTATTTGGGCAAAGAGTGCGAATTTCAGCAATTTCTTCAAGAGATAGTTCACGGGATAAAATAACGCGCTCTATGCCTTGTTGTGCCCAAAACTGTACACTCGCAAAATTGACGGCATTGGCTTGAACAGACAAATGGATTGGCATATCGGGCCACTTTTCTCGAACTAACATGATCAAGCCTGGATCTGACATGATCAATGCATCTGGTTGCATGGCTATAACCGGTTCGATGTCTCTTAGGTAGGTTTTTACTTTGCTATTGTGTGGTGCAATGTTGGAGACCACATATAGTTTTTTATGTTGTTGATGTGCTTCTTTGATACCGGTTGCTAAGTTCTCTAAATCAAACTCGTTGTTACGCACTCGCAAACTGTAACGAGGTTGCCCTGCGTAAACCGCATCAGCCCCATACGCAAAAGCGTAACGCATATTCTTTAAACTACCTGCAGGTGAAAGGAGTTCTGGTACAAACATAGTAAATAAACCTCATCATTAAACTGGGTACAAACCAGTTGTTGGGGCCAAAATTGACGGGAAAGTGAAAAGCGGCGCAGTATATAAGGTGATTTATTGCAGCCATTTGACGTAGATCATGATTTCGTTGAGTGATAATTTACTTCACTGCTCTTTTTACTTGTCAACATAGCGGGCGAATCTAGTAGGCTTTTTCTACTAAAAAGCGTATAATTCGCGGCCGTTAATATTCATAAACTATTTTGGAGCAAAAAAGATGGCTTTAGAGCGTACTTTTTCAATCATCAAGCCTGATGCGGTAGCTAAAAACCACATCGGTGCAATCTATAACCGTTTCGAATCAGCTGGTCTTAAGATCGTTGCTTCTAAAATGGTTCACCTTTCTCAAGAGAAAGCTGAAGGTTTCTACGCAGAGCACAAAGAGCGTCCTTTCTTTGGTGCCCTAGTTTCTTTCATGACATCTGGTCCAGTAATGGTTCAGGTTCTTGAAGGTGAGAACGCAGTACTTAAAAACCGTGAAATCATGGGTGCTACTAACCCTGCTGAAGCACTAGCTGGTACTTTACGTGCTGACTATGCAGATAGCATTGATGAGAATGCGGTACACGGTTCAGACGCTCCTGAGTCTGCTGCTCGTGAAATCGCTTACTTCTTCGCAGAAGAAGAGCTTTGCCCACGTACTCGTTAATATCGAGCGTAAGCAAATGAAAGAAGGGCTTTCGAGCCCTTTTTTCGTCTCTAATTGTCGTATGTTTTGCAAAATGTTTAGCCTGTCTTAGACATAAGCTCTTTGCAAAGCAATCAACAATGATTGTTAATTTTGCCTGTTTTTTGTACAATGCACGGCTACCTTATCGTTGTTATACCGTCACCTGAATTGAGGTTGTTTCATGGCCACTACTGAGAAAAAAATTAACTTACTTGATCTAAATCGCGAGGGGATGCGCGAACTGTTTGCATCGTACGGAGAAAAACCGTTTCGCGCAGATCAGGTGATGAAATGGATTTATCACTTTGGTATTGATGATTTTGAGCAAATGAGCAATATCAATAAAAAGCTCAAGGCAAAATTATCAGCTGATTGTGAAATTGTTGCGCCAGAGATCTCAGTTCGACAAGAAGCCAGTGATGGCACTATTAAGTACGCGTTGGTACTTGAAGGTGGTCAAGAAGTTGAAACCGTTTGGATCCCAGATAAAGACCGAGCTACGCTATGTGTGTCTTCACAGGTTGGCTGTGCGCTTGAATGTACATTTTGCTCGACGGCTCAGCAGGGCTTCAACCGTAATTTAAAAGTGTCTGAAATTATTGGTCAAGTGTGGCGTGTTGCAAAAGATATCGGCCTACATGATGGCGACAGCACTAAACGCCCCGTGACAAACGTGGTAATGATGGGGATGGGCGAGCCGCTACTGAACGTAAATAATGTTGTTCCTGCAATGGAGCTGATGATGGATGATTGGGCGTTTGGTCTATCTAAGCGTCGTGTAACTTTGAGTACCTCAGGGGTTGTTCCTGCACTTGATATTTTGAAAGAGCGTATTGATGTGGCGCTTGCTATTTCATTACACGCGCCAACGAACGATTTACGTGACGTGTTGGTGCCAATTAACAAAAAGTACCCAATTGAAGAGTTTTTGGCTGCGTGTCGTCGTTACATTGATGGTTCTAAAGCGAACAAAGATGTCACCATTGAATATGTTATGCTGCAAGGAATTAACGACAGTACAGATCAAGCTCACGAGCTTGTGAAAGTATTAAAAGGGACCCCGTCAAAAATTAACTTGATCCCATTTAACCCGTTCCCAGGAAATGAGTATGGTCGTTCAAGCAATAGCCGAATTGATCGGTTCTCAAAAGTGCTGCAAGCTGCAGGATTAACCTGTATTGTACGCCGTACACGTGGCGATGATATTGATGCAGCGTGCGGGCAATTAGTCGGCGACGTTGTCGACAGAACGAAACGTTTGGCTAAAAAGCAGATGCGAGAAGACAATGCCATTGCGGTTTCTGTAAAGGCCAGTTAAGCAAATCAGTTTATAAAAGCCCTTTTGTCTAAAAAACAGATGAAACATAAGGGCTTTTAGGTAATATAGAGGCTCGATGTTCTTACATAATGGGTGGTGCATGCGTTCTTGCTTAATATTATCTGTGGTTTTGCTTTTTTTATCAGGGTGCGTCACTGAAACGAGCTCCGTTACGCGTAATAACCCCAGTGCAAAAAATACAGTTAATAATCAAGATGCAGCGAAAACCCGCATTGCGCTGGCACTCCAATATCTTAATGCCGGTAATACCACTCAAGCGAAATTTAACCTAGAACGCGCCGCCTCCTTTGCACCAAAACTGCCTGAAGTTCACTATGCACTAGCTTATTATTACGAACAAGTTGATGAAAAACAGTGGGCAAAAAAGGCCTATTTAACAGCCTTATCTCTGAATCCAAATGATCCGAACGCGTTGAACAATTATGGTACGTTTTTGTGCCGGATTGGGGAGTATGACGAGGCGTCAGAGCAGCTTTTAAAAGCGATTAATATTCCTAGCTATTTACGTGTTGCTCAAAGTTATGAAAATTTGGCTCTATGCGCAGTTAAGCAAGACAAATTCCCTCTTGCACTCGAGTATTTAGAAAGTGCGGTTCAGCATAATGGGAGGCGACCTTCTGCGCTCATTGGCTTAGCGGCATTGTTTTATGCAAAAAGTGACTTACACCAAGCCGAAAATGTTTTAAAGGTGTATCGTGAACGAGGTTTTATGTCGGCGCGTGCCTTATTGCTAGAACATTTATTGCATCAGCGGATGGGGCATTTACAACAAGCACAAACGTTATCAGACACCTTAATACAAAATTACCCGAGTTCACGTCAGGCCTCACTGATATTGCGCGATGAGCTTAATCGCTCTGAGTTTGAAAAGTTAAAAGAACAGTATCGGCAAGCGCAGGTCAAGGAAATTACCGCGACGAATATGACGCATGTCGTGAGTGAGCCAAAGATCAAAATCACCCGCAAAAAAGCGCAGACCTTAACGAAACTTGATACTGTAAATAATGCACCAGAAAATACAGTGGCATCGAGTGTGTCGTTGCGCAACGATGTAAATAAATTCACACCGAGTTCACGCTCAATGGGTATTATATCTCAAGATGAGCCGCAAATATTGACGGCTAAGCCGATTAGTACAGACACTGCTTTAGTTGCTGCTGAGGTTGGTGATACTGCCACCGAAGATGAAGTCAGGGTGATATCGTTTGGTGAGACAACAAAAAGAGATGCCTCTGCGGGCAGTACCGTGAAATTTTATACACCAGACCCGACAGAAGTGGTTTTTTCACAGCCTAGAGCTATTAATGCTAGGGCTGCAGGCGGTGGTACGGCCACAGTGCAAAATTCGGTAGTGCAAAGTCAATTGCCGTTACTTAACGCCGACTTAAGTGCACCCAGTGTACCTTTTCATGTTGTGAAAGTGGCTGAGAACTTATTTAGTTTGTCAGTCAAATATGACATTAAAATGGCCAAACTATTAGTGTGGAATAACCTTAAAGCGTCTGACAGAGTATCAGCAGGGCAGAAGGTGTTTTTAAATAACCCGCAGATCACTCATAATATACGATCGGATGACACCTTATTTGATATAGCGACTCTGCATGGATTGCAGATCGATGATTTAATGCGATGGAACAAATTGACACCTGATGTGGCCTTAACCGAAGGTCATAGTTTACTTATTGTAGATCCGAATAGTTACGTTTTATGAATCAAGAATCAATCGAAACCGAAGAAATAACTCCGTCATTAGGGCGTGCCTTACTGGTAGCGCGTGAAGCTGCTGAAATAACGGTTGAAGAGGTGGCTGAGCGTTTAAAACTGAGCCCACAACAGATCCGCCAATTGGAGCAAGATGATTATAATAAGTTAGGCCCACAGACCTTTGTCCGTGGCTATTTGAAAAGTTATTGTGCAGTTCTAGGCCTACCCGTTGAAGATACGCTTGCGCTATTTAAAACGCCAGAGGTACAGGTCACAGCCAAGCATATGCAAAGTTTTTCACGAAGAACGGAAAAAGAGGCCAGTGATAATCGTCTCATGATCATTAGTTACGTTATTTTAGTGATCATACTTGGCGCGCCTGGCATTTGGTGGTGGCAATCGAGTAACACAATATCAACGCCCGAAGTGAGTCAAACCGCCCTCGTGAGCGCAACAACTAAGCCAGCTATCGTAGCGACTGAAGATACGCAACCCATGGCTGAAGAGGCTGTTGCTACACAGCCGGTTGACTTGGCACAAACTTCGAACGTGACTGTTGATACACTCGCGACGAGTGAGCAAGCCTCACAACCTATCGTGACTGAATTAGCAAGTGTCGCAAGCGAGGCTGAGACGACAACAGGTTTAAGCACCATTGTTATGCGCTTTAGTGACGATAGTTGGGTTGAGATATTTGATGCAACACAAGAACGTGTGGCGTTTGGCGTTAAAAAATCCGGGTATACGATGACAGTGCAAGGGCAAGCACCGTTTTCAGTGGTACTTAATAAGCATTTAATGGTGGAGGTTGAATTAGATGGCAAGATTATCGATTTGACAGCCCTACCGAAAAACCGATTAGCAAAATTTAAATTACCGTTAGCAGAGTAACCGTCATGTTTTCAGAATCTCCTATTAAGCGCAGAAAATCGACTCGAATTAATGTAGGCAACGTGCCTATTGGCGATGGCGCGCCTATCGCTGTGCAGTCAATGACCAATACCAATACTATGGACGTTGATGCTACGGTCGCGCAAATTCAAGCGATACAAGATGCTGGGGCTGATATAGTTCGTGTGTCAGTGCCGACCATGGATGCGGCTGAAGCTTTTAAGAGTATTAAAGAGCAAGTTGATATTCCTTTAGTAACAGACATTCACTTTGATTACCGCATAGCGCTTAAAGTAGCGGAGTATGGCGCAGATTGTTTGCGTATTAACCCGGGAAATATTGGTAGTGAAGACAGAATACGTGCTGTGGTTGATGCGGCGGGTGAACGTAACATCCCTATTCGTATTGGAGTCAATGGCGGCTCATTAGAACGTGATTTACAAGAAAAGTATGGCGAGCCAACACCGGAAGCGTTACTTGAGTCTGCGATGCGCCATGTTGAAATATTACAGCGTTTGAAGTTTGATCAGTTTAAAGTATCCGTAAAAGCGTCTGATGTATTTCTGGCTGTTGGCGCTTATCGGTTGTTGGCAAAAGAAATAGATCAGCCTCTACATTTAGGGATCACGGAAGCAGGCGGTTTTAGATCCGGCTCGGTGAAATCAGCAGTTGGCCTTGGTATGCTACTAGCTGAAGGGATTGGCGACACACTGCGGGTGTCATTGGCTGCTGATCCAGTTCAAGAAATTAAAGTGGGTTTTGATATTTTAAAATCACTGCGTATTCGTTCGCGTGGCATTAACTTTATTGCGTGCCCAAGTTGTTCACGCCAAGAGTTTGATGTTGTAAATACCATGAATCAGCTTGAAGAGCGCTTAGAAGACATCGTAACGCCGATGTCTGTATCCGTCATTGGCTGTGTCGTGAATGGGCCTGGAGAAGCTTTAATTAGTGACATTGGGCTGGCCGGTGCAAACCGTCGTTCAGGGCTTTATATAAATGGCGAGCGTCAAAAAATGCGTATCGATAATGACAATATTGTTGAGCAACTCGAAGCGCAAGTACGCGACTTTGTCGCTAAAAAAGAAGCAGAGCCGACGATAGACATAAAAATAGTCGAATAAATACAGTAACGAAACGGTTCATACATGGATTATCGGTCTAGAGTCGTTTACGTTTTAAGCGAGCAGGGTATAATGAGCGATTAATTTTCAACGCATTCTTGTGCGTTTATCGTGCTTGTATCAGTTTTAATAATTATTAGTTAGGATTTTCAGTGGCGAAACAAATTCAGGCAGTTCGTGGAATGAACGATTGTCTGCCAGGTACTACACAGATTTGGCAGAAAGTAGAACAAACATTACGTCAAACGGTGGCGTCTTATGGATATCAAGAGATCCGTTTTCCTGTTGTTGAATCTACTGATTTATTTAAGCGCTCTATTGGTGAAGTAACCGATATCGTTGAAAAAGAAATGTACACTTTTGAAGATCGTAGTGGTGATAGCCTCACCTTGCGACCTGAAGGTACCGCGGTATGCGTTCGCGCAGGCAATCAAAACGGTTTGTTGTATAACCAAGAGCAACGTTTATGGTACATGGGCCCGATGTTTCGTCATGAGCGCCCACAAAAAGGCCGTTACCGTCAGTTTCATCAGTTTGGTGTGGAAACATTTGGTATGGCCAGTGCTGACATTGATGCGGAAGTTATTTTATTAACCGCGCGTTTATGGCAAGCGTTTGGCATTATGGATCATGTACGCTTGGAGCTTAACTCTCTGGGGTCAAACGAAGCGCGCGCAGAGTACCGAGATGCGCTGGTGGCATTTTTAGAGCAGCATATTGAACACTTAGATGAAGACAGTAAGCGCCGTATGCACTCAAACCCATTGCGTGTGCTAGACAGTAAAAATCCAGATGTGCAAGCTATTTTGGTAAATGCCCCGAAGCTATCAGAGCATTTAGATGAAGAGTCTCAAGCACATTTTGCAAATTTATGTGAACGTTTAGATGCTGCTGGCGTCGAATACCAGGTTAATGAAAAGCTGGTACGTGGCTTAGATTATTACAACCGCACGGTATTTGAATGGGTAACGGATAGTTTAGGCGCGCAAGGCACCGTTTGTGCTGGTGGCCGTTATGATGGCCTAGTTGAGCAACTGGGCGGTAAAGCAACACCTGCAGTTGGTTTTGCAATGGGGCTAGAGCGTTTAGTACTTATGCTACAAGAACTAGACTGTGTGGGTGATATTCGCCGTAACGCAGATGTATATGTGGCTGCTATGGGTGAAAAAGCCAGTATTCAAGCACCTGTGATTGCTGAGGAACTCCGTAGCGACGTAACTGGATTACGTGTTATGGTGCATGCTGGTGGCGGCAATTTCAAAAAACAATTAAAACGTGCTGATAAAAGTGATGCTTTAGTTGCTTTAATCTTAGGTGAAGATGAATTAGCTGAAGGTAAAGTAACCGTTAAGTATCTTCGCGAACAAAAAGAACAACTGACCTTGTCGATTGCAGAAGTGAAAATCTTACTTGCAGACTTGGCTGGATAAGAGGTAACAATGGAAATTTATTCAACAGAAGAACAACAAGCAGAAGCGATTAAGCAGTTTTTCCGCGATAATGGCGTATCGCTGGCTTTAGGTATTGTACTGGGTTTAGGGGGCTTATATGGATGGAAAGCGTATAACCAGAGCCAAATCACCAGTGCTGAAGCTGCATCCAATGCTTATAGTGATATCGTCGAAGGTGAAGAAGTTTTAGCAAGTGCTGAGTCATTTATTGCCAACAATGGTGATTCAAATTATGCGGTATTAGCTGCATTTGTTGCGGCAAAAGAAGCGGTTGATAAGCAGCAGTATAGTGTTGCGACTGAAAAGCTACGTTTTGCGGCTGATACAGTTAAGAATCCTGAGCTTAAAGCAACGGCTTTAACACGCTTGGCGCGTATTCAACTAACAGAAAAGAAGCTAGATGAAGCATTAGCAACGTTAAATACTACGATGCCGGCTAGCTTTAATGCGCAAGTCTCTGAAATTAAAGGTGACGTGTACCTTGAGAAAGGCGATAAGCAGTCAGCCCGTACACATTATCAAGCGGCGGTTAGCGCCAGCGAAGATGCCAATAATACGTTATTGCAAAACAAGCTAGATGATTTAGCCACTGCACAGCCTGCAGCATAAGGAGCTAATATGAAACAGCTTAGTTTAGCCACTTTGGCGCTATGTATGGCGTCGTTGTTGAGTGGGTGTTCGTCGAGTGACGACGATGAAGATGTTTTAGTTCTGCCTGAAATAAATAATCAATTTGAGACTCAGGTTGCTTGGCAAGAAAGTATAGGTAATGGCGTTGAGCATTATTTTTCACGCCTTACACCAACAGTATATGAAGACGTCGTATTTGTCGCTGAACGCAATGGTGAAGTAAAAGCTCTGGACATTAATACCGGTAACACATTGTGGGAAACTGAAACACGTAAAAACCAAGTATTTTGGCCTTGGGAAGACAGTGACAGTGCAAAGCTTTCTGGCGGAATCTTACAAGCATTCGGTAAGGTTTATATTGGTTCTGAGCACGGCGAAGTCATTGCGTTAGATCGTGAGTCTGGTGAGATTGTTTGGCGCAAATCAGTACCTGGTGAAGCGTTGTCTTCTCCTGCAGCTGGGGATGGCTTAATTTACGTAAACTTAGGTTCAGGTAAATTACTCGCATTGCACCCAGATACGGGCGAAGAGCGTTGGCGTCATGAGCAAGAAGTGCCTGCTTTAACACTACGTGGTTTAAGCTCACCAACAAGTGCAAATGGTGGTGTGCTGTTCGGTGAAGAAAGTGGTAAACTATCGGTCTTAATTGCTGAAAATGGTTATTCTGCTTGGAGTGCCGATGTTGCGCTTGCAAAAGGCGCATCAGAATTTGAGCGGTTAGTAGATGTTGACACTAAACCGATTGTAAGTGGCGCTAATGTATATGCGATTGCTTATAATGGGAATTTGGCAGCTGTAGACGTACGAAATGGTAATGTCATTTGGAAACGCGAATACAGCAGTTACAGAGATTTTAGCATTGAATCAAATTCCATCTATATTGTAGATAGCGAAGGTGTTGTTTATGCATTAGATAAAGACTCTGGTATTGAACGTTGGAGCCAACCTGCTTTACGTGGATGGTATTTAACCACGCCAACAGTTGCCGGAGATTATTTAGTGGTAGGTGATCAAGAAGGCAACCTACACTGGTTAGATAAACAAAGTGGCCAGCTGGTATCAAGAGAGAGTTTTGATAGTTCAGGTTTCTTTGTTGAGCCTGTGGTTGCTGGCGACAAGCTAATTATATACACCCGAGATGGTGAAGTTAGCGCCGTTAAAATTCCATAACACTTAGTTATTATTAAGTTTGTTAAGGCTTCGCTTTGCGAAGCCTTTTGTTGTTTATTAAAGAGGTAGTCTATGCTTCCTGTGATCGCTCTTGTTGGGCGACCTAATGTGGGTAAATCCACGCTATTTAACCGTTTAACACGTACTCGTGACGCGTTGGTAGCGGATTTTCCTGGTCTTACACGTGACCGTAAATATGGCCAAGCCAGTTACGATGGATATGAGTTTATCGTAGTGGATACCGGCGGTATTGATGGCTCTGAAGAAGGCATTGAAACCGAGATGGCTGAACAGTCGCTACTCGCGATTGAAGAAGCGGATATTGTCTTGTTTTTAGTGGATGCCAGAGCAGGTATGAACGCCGCGGATCAGGCTATTGCACAGCACCTTCGTAAACAACAAAAGAAGTGTTTTCTTGTTGCGAATAAAACGGATGGTATTGATGCAGACTCTAATTGTGCTGAATTTTATCAATTAGCCATTGGCGAGGTGTATCAAATCGCCGCAGCGCACGGCCGTGGTATTACTCAGCTGTTAGACTTGACGTTACAGCCTGTTATTGCTGAATTAGCCGCTGAAGAAGATGAACTTGCACAGGATGACGCAGACCTTGCGGAGCTTTACCTAGAAGGTGAAGAAGGGGCACACGAAGATGGTAAGACTGGGTTTGAAGACAAGCCAGTTAAACTTGCCATTATTGGTCGTCCAAATGTAGGTAAATCGACGTTAACCAACCGTATTTTGGGTGAAGAGCGGGTGATTGTTTACGATATGCCTGGTACAACCCGAGATTCAGTTTATATTCCAATGACGCGCAATGAACGCGAGTATGTGTTGATTGACACTGCGGGTGTTCGAAAGCGTAAAAAAGTTAGTGATGTTGTTGAGAAATTCTCAGTCATTAAAACATTGAAGGCCATTGAAGATGCCAACGTGGTGTTGATTGTGGTGGATGCCCGTGAAGGTATCTCTGATCAAGACTTAAGCTTACTAGGTTTTGCGTTAAACGCGGGTCGTTCATTGGTGATTGCTGTCAATAAATGGGACGGCCTTGATGATTACGTAAAAGATCGCATTAAAACCGAACTAGACCGCCGTTTAGGATTTATTGATTTTGCTCGTTTGCATTTTATTTCGGCATTACATGGCACTGGAGTTGGTCATTTATTTGAGTCTGTTGATGAAGCTTATGCTTCTGCGACTAAGCGGATCAGTACTGCGATGCTGCGCCGTATTATGGATATGGCACAAGCGGATCACCAACCCCCCTTGGTACGTGGTCGCCGCGTGAAGCTCAAGTATGCTCACGCTGGGGGTTATAACCCACCTAGGATCGTGATACACGGTAACCAAGTACACGATTTACCTGATAGTTATAAGCGTTATTTGATGAACTATTATCGTAAAGCGCTGAATATCATGGGTACACCGATAAAGATTGAATTCAGAGAAGGGGATAACCCATTCTCAGGTCGTACCAATAAGATGACGCTGTCGCAAAAGCGTAAGCTAAGAGCATTTACCAAAGAAAATCGTAATAAATAATCTCGTTTTTCTTACTGATAAAATGGCGCTATTGAGCGCCATTTTTATTTTCTGAAGTACGACTTGTTTTTAATGATTTTATGTAACAGATATATGCGCCTATGCCGGCCGTTGGTAATGTTAACAATACAGCCCATCCTGCGGTGTAAGCCACTGCTAATATCATTCCTATATCATAATTAAACAGCTTGCAATCTGTAGGCAATACTTCTTTGACGGTACACTTTAGTAAGGTTGAAACGAGCTCCGCACTTAGCAAAATGAGTAAAGGCAATATGGCCAATACTGCGAAAAATATTGCTAACTTTCGCATTTTTATTGTATGTAACATGGGTATTTCCTTATATTTAGCGCTCTTAATTTATCAAATTACGTCACCGAATATCTTAGCTGAGCTATTCGTTGGTTAATTATATGCCGAAGCAAGTATTTATAGAGCCACCTTTTTGTGCCAGATAGGTTCTGATACTGCTGGTAGAAACTATCTGGATCCTCAAAATGTCCTAATGAGGATATAATGCTATCACGTTGAATATATGTGCTTTGCCCGTAGAATTGATTTTTGGGTTTTTGCAGGCAAGGCGTGGCAATGCCATAGCCAACAAAACGACCATGATGTGTTTTAAAACGCGATTGAATTGCAGCTAAATACGTATTATCAATAATATAGCCCTCTAACTCTAACCACGTACCATCGAGGTATACTTCAACCCAACTGTGGATGATCTGAGTAGGCGCCAACGTAAGAATCCACCTCGGCACAACACCCTGTTTTAAGTTATTACTGATGATGAACCCTTGTAATCGACAAGGGATCCCGACGCCTCTTAATAGCGCCATAAGTAGCGTTCCTTTGGTATTACACTGACCATAGCCTTGGTGCAAAACTGTTGATGCGTTTAGCGTATCTTCGCTGCTGTAACCAAATCTAATATCATCCATCACGAAATTATAAATTGCTGTGAGCGCTTGCTGTTGATCAAGTGATAGCCACTGCTTTTGTGTGATCAATGTTTGAATGCGATGATGGGTATAGTTCAATAAATGGGTATCTAGCAAATATTGCTGCATGGTACTTCTCCTCTGAGTTAATAGAGGTACTTTGCCTTAGTTTTAAAGTCGATAATTGAACAAACTAGCTACTTGTTTGCAGGTAATTTACACACTACTTCTGAAAAACTCATACAGAGGCAAGCATGCTCTGTATGAGTAGTAAATTATTAAGATGAATGTGGCGTTTCACAATCTGGTGAGAACCAGAAATCGTCAGATGCAGCACGCCACTCATCACTACAGTTGCCAAGCTGTTCACCTTCTACATCGGCACATGCATCGTGGTTTAAGCAATCTTGGGTATATTGTCCGTCACCAAATGTAGGACAGCCAGCACCACAGCGCCCTGCGCAAAATCCATGACCACCAACAACATAAGATTTTCTTTTGACTGAACCGCGATCTAGATCCCAGACTGCTGTTTTTCTACTGCCCATTGAGCTGCAAATGTTTGTCCAGCCTTGGATTTGTGGGCCTGTAGCGGCACTTAATTTTTGTTGAATAGGTTGATTAATTGGGTATGTGGCTAAAAATTCGAAAAACTTTAATAACGTTATATTTGATTCACTGTCGAGTGTTGATTGAAAGCTACTAATATTGTCAGCATTTAATTGGGCTGCATGTAACATTTTTTTAATATCTGATTGCACCTCTTTGGTAACAACAAGTGCAGATTTTTGTTGAGTAAAGCCATTTATGACAACCTGTTTGTTCACATTATCGAGTTCAAGTTGAAATATATTGCCTTTATATTCAATTGTCGAATGAAAGACATCAGCCGCTGAACCTGACGCTGTGAAGTTAATGCGATTACTTTTATCTGACTTACTAACTGTGAGCTCTTGAGTGGCAAAGGAGCCTTTAACGCCTGATTTTTCGGCCGAAATCGTGAAGTCGGTGGTATTCGCAAAGATGTTCATCGAGAATAGTGATAAAGCCAGTATGAGTGCTTTCTTCATAAATTAATCCTTTTAAATGGTTGAAAGGGACAGAGTCCTAGTTGTAGCCCACATGAACTTGTGGGAACACTAAGGTCACATTTATTTAACCTTTAGTCAATATTTGTTTGTTTTTTGATCTATTTTGGTTTGTGATTTTTAGTCAAAAAGGCTATTGAGACTTATTCTGAGAAAGGAGTTTTTGTAAGGTAATGCCAAATTGTTTTTTAAACGTGCGGCTTAAATGGGCGCTATCGGAAAACCCTGCCATATACGCAGCTTGTGTTGCGGTGTGATCTGCCTGCAATGCCGTGATGGCGCAAATAAGCCTACGCCATAACAAGTATGGACGCCATGCAAGGCCCATATTTTCTTTGAATAAATGTAAAAACCGACTTTGCGAGAGGTTAAGTTGTTGAGCAATGTCTTTGGCCAACCAGTGCGCAGGCTTAATACAAGTACCAGCTAAACATTGATCTAGGTGCTTAAGTAATTGACTGATCCGTGGGTCATATTGATGAGTTTGCTGTTGAAAGCGTAAGTTACATAGGCCAAGGAGGGTCGGTAGATGACTGAATTCATCGGGCGCATGAGGTATGTTCAGCAAGTATGCTTCTTGCCCTGCGAGCATAGCGCTCACTTGTAACCCCACCTGGCTAGTAGGCTCGATAAGTATGACCCAGCCAGCGTGCATCGTCAGCTGATGCGGGACACTTTCTTTAATAATGATGGCGGTGTTATTGTAACTTTGTATGCCTTGTGCAGTCGTCACATTAAGGTGTACTGAGCCAATCGGTAAGGTGATTTGCTGCAAGGTGTGCTGGTGGCTTGTGGTATCGAGTACATGAGTCTGTACTGCCAAAATACCTGGTTCAATAATAACTGTGGGCATATTGTGAAATTAACAAAAAACCGAAGCAATTGCTTCGGTTTTTTTATAGTACATGTGCTATTTAGGCAAATGCATCTTGTAGTGGTGGCACTACTTGTTTTTTACGGCTTAGTACGCCATCAAGCCATACACGGCTTTGTTCTGGCGTTACTTTATAAGCTGTTTCAATGATGCTTTCATCATCAGAAGCGATCAGCATTTGTGACCCTTCTTTCATGATATCGGTAAGTAGTAACAATACAGAATGTCGGCCACCTTCTTCTTTCAACTTAGCAATATCCGCTTCTAAATCAGCTTTGATATCGTCAAATACAGACAGGTCGATAACTTCTAATTGACCAATACCAACGAGCTTGCCATTCATATTGAAATCTTTAAAGTCACGCATTACTAGGTCACGAGCAGGCGTGCCTTCAACCGCAGATTTCACTTTAAACATGTCCATGCCAAGCTCTTTTACATCTGCAACACCAGCAATATCAGCGAGTGCTTCTACACATTTAATATCGGCTGTTGTACAAGTTGGTGATTTAAAAATAACGGTGTCGCTTAAGATTGCGCATAACATTAAACCAGCGATATCTTTAGGGATTTCGACGCTGTAAAAGTCGTACATCATTTTGATGATGGTATTACTACAGCCTACTGGACGGATCCAACACTCTAATGGTGTTGACGTCGTTAAATCACCGAGCTTGTGGTGATCAACTACACCGACGATAGTTGCTTCGTCAATGTCATCTGGCGCTTGTGTCTTTTCAGTATGATCTACAATATAAACTTCTTCGCCCGCATAGCTCAGTTTTAACTCTGGTGCGTCAAAGCCAAAACGATCAAGGATAAACTGTGTTTCAGGAGAAACATCACCAAGACGTGTTGGAACGGCGGCTTCGCCAATTTGGTTTTTTAAATACGCAAGTGCAATTGCGCCACAAATAGAATCTGAATCTGGGATCTTATGACCCACTACATACATTGCCATGGACGGAGCTCCTTAAATTTTGGCCAATATTCTATCAAACTATGTTGGTAATAAAATAGCTTTGTATCGTTAAATTAGACATAAGTGCTAGCGAATAAACATATAGCAAGAATGGAGCGCCGTTTTAGCCCTTTTTAGTGGTGTGACTTTAATGGTATTTTTATGATTTAAGGGTATCCTTGTTACTTTTTGTTAACAAGGATAAAGGATGACATTAATTAAATATGCCCTGATTTACAGCATACTGGCAATGTGCTCGAGCAAGGTGTTTGCGTTACATGCAGACTCACAAACAGAACTCATATCTTATCAATCATTTACACAGCATGGGGATCATAGCTATGCGGTCGCGTTGCCCAGTGATGCAAACCTTGAGCAACAGCAGTTCTTAGAAGTAGAACTTGGGTGTGCTGCACAAGGGTGTAGCGATTGGGATTATACCGTTCGTTTTGAATGGCTAAAAGAGGGTGAACGTTATGAATTGGGTCGTTTAATTACACCGTATGCGGGGTATATGCAAAGAGGGATGCATGGATTTGATCGCACTTGGACTAGAAAATATCTTTTTGATATTTCGCATTTAGCACCGGTGTTAAAAGGAGAAGGGGTGCTCAATGCCCATTATGGTGGGTGGGGCGCAAAAAAATCAGCGTTTGGTTTTAGTGCTAAGTTGCTAGCACGAGGCGCAGTGACGCGTAAGGTGCATCGCGTTATCCCAGTCTATTACTCTCAGCCAGCAGGTTGGCCTTATAAAACGGCTGGTGAATTTGCACACTACTTGCCTGAAAAGTCACTCACGTTTACTGCTGATGAGATTGAGGCTGAGTTAAATGTCATTGTTTCGGCCCATGGTCATGCCTTGTCGTATGATAATCCAGCTCAGCAACCACAGCTATGTGGTGAGTGGTGTGAGCGCTATTTTGATGTGATATACAATGCGAATTTAGTAGAGCGTACGGCCTTATGGCGCACTGATTGTGATCAGAGTACGACTTTTCCTCAAGGTGGTACGTATATTTATGCGCGGGCAAATTGGTGCCCAGGGGAAATCGTTGAGCCTTTCATCTATAGCCTTGATACTCAACAATCTCAATCGACGTTAGATATTGATTGGCAAAATTTTAGTTGGCAGCCTTCTCAGTATGGCTCAGATGCGCCAAGATATATTGTGAGTGCAGTGTTGACTACATATGAAGCGATTACAGTTGATACTGACTTGGCTGTTGAGCAGATCCTCACCCCGAATAGCGCTATTGACAGCCGCCTTAACCAAAGTTGCGCAGATGTTAGAGTTGCCGTGCGAAATCAAGGTCAGACGGTCATTAACCACATTGAATTCACATATGGTGTCACTCAACAACACCAATTTACTTGGCAAGGCGCATTACACCCAAACGAACGTCAAGTGGTGCAGTTACCAGCACGTTTTTGGGGGATTTTCTCACCAGAGAACGCGAACATGATGGTACGCGCAACAACAGCACAAGATGAAATTGACAGTAATAACCTTGTGTATAGTCGTATTGAAGCGCCGTTATCGATCAGTGACTCTGCGCAATTATATTTGCTTAGTGGTAAGTTTGCAGATGAAACAAGCGTGACGATAAAAAATAGCAAGGGCGAAGCACTAAAGCAGTGGTCACAGTTTAATGCGTCAGCTGAGCACCGGTTAGATTTAGATATACCTGTGGGCTGCTATACATTAGAGGTTAACGACTCTGAGAAAGATGGCTTAGCTTTTCCTTTTTTAAATCAACGTAAAGGTAAAGGGAGTATTGCTATCCATGATATCGATGATATTCACCAATTACCGGCGGATTTCGGCCGACAATTACGTCTACCATTTACTGTAGGCTATCGGCTTGGTGGGTGCGCTGCGTCACCATGGCAAAGTGAGCATGCCTACGCACAAGTAGGGGAGCGTGTATCGTTTCAAGGCATCATTTATCAAGTCAAACATTGGAGTTACAATTTTCAGCCTGATGAGGCCGGTCCTTATGATGCTTGGCATGCGCTGAGCTATTGTGACGGTAGTACATTATCGTATTAAGGTGTGCTCTATTGAGTCTGTGATGTTTGTTTGTGTCGTTAAATCTAGCTACACTGCAGACATCATTTTTTAAAGGAAAGTTAATGGGCCTTAGTCGTAAAGCGTGGAATAACGTGGTGATTTTTTCGATGCTGCTGATGATTTTTTTTCTCAATGGGATACATCATAAATTAAACCCCAGTAACGAAATCAGTGGACCGCAACAATTACTGCCAGAGCAAAGTTTTGTGCTTACCTTGGCATTTCCTGGCTATAAAATTGAGCGAATTGGTACATCGTGGCGTATAGATGGGCCGTGGCAAGCAAAACCAGAGCAAGTGCAAGCGTTGGTCAATCATTGGTTAACAGTAGAGTTAGAGGTGGCTGATGTGACTTTGAGTGCGGATAAAGCCATTACCGTGGCGCGATTTTGGTTGGCTGGTCAGGAGTTACCTGTTAGTTATCAGTTGTATCTCGAACAAGGGCAATACTATTTGTTTGATAAACAGCAGCAGCTTTGGTTACATGTGCCCAAAGAAGTAGCTCAAGCACTATTTATACCGTTAGACATTGACTAGTCACAACAGTGATAGGTCTAAAAATACATTACAGAGAATACAATGCCTGAATTACCAGAAGTCGAAGTGAGCCGTTTAGGCATAAAACCACATATTACCGAGCAAGTTGTAAGCAAAGTACTTATTCATAATGCGCAACTTCGTTGGCCTGTGCCAGATGAGGTTAAAACCATTGAAACGCTCAAAATCACGAATGTGCGTCGTCGAGCTAAGTATTTATTGTTAGACACCGACATAGGCAGTGTTATTTTGCATTTGGGGATGTCAGGTCATTTACGTATTGTGCCGATTGATGAACCGTTAAAAAAGCATGATCATGTGGAGCTACATTTTGCCAATGGTAAGGCGTTGAGGTTGAATGATGCACGCCGGTTTGGCGCATGTTTGTGGCAAACACCGGAGTGTGATCATACGTTGTTTGCTAAGTTGGGCCCTGAACCATTAACCGACGACTTTACCGCGGTGCACCTGTATGAACGTTCACGTGGCAAAAAGGTGGCGATTAAACAGTTCATTATGGATAATCATGTTGTTGTTGGGGTAGGGAATATTTATGCCAATGAATCTCTTTTTAAAGCGGGGATCCATCCACAGAAAGAGGCCGGTAAGGTATCATTGAAACGCTTCCAGCTTTTGACTCCTATCATTAAAGACACGTTAGCAGCGGCAATTGAGCAAGGGGGCACCACGCTAAAAGATTTTTCGCAATCAGATGGTAAACCGGGTTATTTTGCACAGCAGTTATTGGTATACGGTCGAAAAGGTCAGCCTTGTGTGAGTTGTGAAACGATTTTACAAGAAGTGAGATTAGGGCAGCGCAGCACCATATTTTGCAGTAAATGCCAAAAGTGATGCCAGGCTTTGATGGTTTATGATGAGGGTGCAAGCGCAGATGCTTGATGAGGCGGTGTTTTTAAATTCGTCTCATAACACCATTTCGCCAGTATTTGGCTGACTTGTGCGGTACGTAGTTCAAAACTCGATTTAAGAGCACGCTCATGCTCCGTATGGTCACCATCGCCATAAGGACCAAATCCATCGATTGTCGGTGTGCCAGCTGCAGATACTGTATTGGCATCAGAGACGCCTCCTCGATGCTCTACACTTAATGGGTGCTCTAAGATATCCGCGATTTCGTCTAGTAAGCCCTCTTGTGACATAGTCGGTGCCATGACCGGGCGTTGCAGGCCACCACTGATGCTAATTTCTACACCGGTAATTTCAATCGCTAAGCAGATGTTTTCAATACCGTTGAGTAAACGCCGTTGCTCTGTTTGTGTCGTAAAGCGTGCTTCGACTAACATACTGGCTTTAGGTGAAATAGTATTTGCACCAAGCCCTCCGGTGATTTTTCCGACATTAACGGTACTACCCACCTTGAGGTTTGTCAGGCTCGTCATTTCCAGTAGTAAATTGGCCAGCGCAAAATTGGCATCAATTCCATCGCTGTAGTGATTTCCTGCATGGGCCGCTTTCCCTGTTACTGTAATATCAAACGTGGCTATGCCTTTTCTGGCAACAACCACTTCATGATCTTTGCCAGCTGCTTCAAACACTAAACAGGCATCATAGTTTTTGGCCAGCTCAGTAGTGAGTGTTTGGCTGTCATCGCTGCCAATTTCTTCATCACTGACCAGTAAAAGATCGATGTTAAATAATGGGCCACACTGTTTGCGAAGTTCTCGTAGGGCATTGAGTGCAACAAAGTTACCCCCTTTCATATCACAGACACCAGGCCCATACACCCATTCACTGTCTTGATGAAATTGCGTGAATGTACCTTCAGGAAATACAGTATCTAAATGGCCGAGTAGCAGCACTTTGCGGCCTGCTTTTTTTGGTGTATGAAACAATAAATGGTCGCCAATGGTGTCTCGTTGATAGCGCGTCAATGAAAACCCGAGAGGGGCGAGTAACTCGATCATTTGTTCGCCGTGTTGGTCGACATTTACTTTATTTTTACTGTGTGAATTACAGCGGATAAGTGCTGCTAGTTCGTCAAAATTTAACTGTATCATTATCGATTCCCTGAGTTACGTTGTTGCAGATCTTCGCTAGATCCAGTTGCATTAAAGTGAAGCTTTTATGAACAAATTTTTTCGGTCACATTTGGTCAAAAATATGTCACATAAAACCTTTTAAATTAGCGCTCAGTTTAAAATCTAGGCAGCTCACCAAGGAGACAATTGTGACAGCACCTCATGTTGGTATTTGGATGTATGAAAATGGTGGTGGCTCAGCCATCGAACACAAACTGGTTCATGCATTGGCTGAACGAGGGATCCAAACCAGTACCGGGTTGAACTTACGCGATGCACGCGCACAAGGAGGTGAGATTGTGTGTAATGGTGTGGCTATGGAGCAACTCGATGCATTTTTAAGTTACAACGCAGGGCAGCAGACTCAATATCAGTTGTATTTATATCAGGTGCTTAGCCAAACTGTTCCTACCTTAAATAATTTTAATGCTTTTTCATTGGCGGAAGATAAATTTCGCACTGCGCATTTATTAAGTAGTCATGGTATTGCCACTGCGGATTATCGCTTATGCCATAAAAATGATATTGATGGATTAAAAGCGGCGATTAGAGATTTTGGTGGCAAGTTAGTATACAAGCCAACCGATGGGTGGGGCGGGGTCGGCATTGTAAAAATTGATAGTGAGCAGGCACTTGATATGTTGCTGCCATTTTTGAGTCGCACCGATCTTAGATACTTTTATGTAGAACGTTTTATTAATTATGACAATACGGATTACCGCATTGATATTGTCGATGGTAAATGTGTGGGCTGTTATGGCCGCAAAGCGCCAAAGGATGATTGGAAAACGAATATTACCAGTGGTGGCTCGGTATTTATCCGTGAGCCAGGTCAGGAGGTGATTGATTTAGCTATTAAAGCAACGCAATTACTGGGACTGGAAATCGCAGGGGTCGATCTCATCTATGACCGAGACAAAGAAGAATATGTGGTACTAGAAGTGAATACAATTCCAGCATTTGCAACGCCAGAGCAAGAGGCGTTGGGGATCAACTTTAATCAGAGCAAACTCGATGCCATGGTCGAACTTATCGACAAAACGGTTCAACGCAAACTCGCACTTCATTCAGCCAAGGTGGCCTAAAAATGACTGTAAAATCTCCATTACCCAAAATTGGATTATTATACTTAGATTACGTACTGCGCTTTTTTGATAAGTCTAACTTTAAGGGCTGGCCTGATAAAATCGAACAAGTGACCTATCACTGGGGCGATGATAAAGTGCGTTTTATCAGGGAAGTAAAAAAGAAAAAAATCGATGTGTTAATTGGTAATATCCCCGCGACTGCCTATGAAGCGTTTCGTGAAATTGCACGGGCATTACCTGAAGTGCGTTTTCTGCCATCAGTAGACAGTCAGTTTTCAAATAAATCAAAAGAAAATGTCACCCACTTTTGTCGAAAATACGATTTGCCGACCCCTCATACCGAGATTTTTTATATTCCAGAAAAGGCGCAAAACTATTTGGCTAAAGCCAAGTACCCAAAGATCATTAAACGATCTTATGGGCCATCTAACTACGGTGGTTATTTCGTCCATAAAGTTGATAACGCAGAGCAAGCTCAGCAATTATTAGGCGAAAAGCGTTATTACCCGGTGTATGTACAAGATTTTGTGCCGATGGAAGCCGATATCCGGGTAATGTTGATTGGCCATAAACCCGTGTGTGCATTTTGGCGCAGACCTCCAGAGGGAGAGTGGCTAACGAATACGAGTCAAGGTGGAAGTATGGATTATCAAGCAATCCCATATTCGGTATTAGAGTTGGCTATTCGTACTTCTAAGGCTGCAAATGCAGAGTATTGGGCATGCGATATTGCACTGGGTAAAGATGGTAAGTTACGTATTCTAGAATGTGCAACGGCATTTGCTGCTTTCCCGTATATTCGTGATTGGATCGGACAATATTTGATGTGGTTACTGGGGGATGGTCGTTTTGCATTACCTCATATTCCACTCTATAACTGGGAAGAGCTAGGTAAAATTAACCCAAGTTTATTGCGTACAATGCGCCATATTGGCTTTTCTCGTTATACACCTAGCCAAGATTGTGGGGAAATGTTTACTCAGTTGAATGAACACCAATATCCTATTCTCGATACTGAATATTTATCTCAGGAAGAGTGGCCAAGTGAAGTATGGAATTTACAAGACAATTTTATACTCAAAGGCTCAGAACATATGGCAAAACCAATATTGCAAAGCGTTGCTGGTGGCGATGAGGCGGCCAACGATAATTCGGAGTCGTTACATGATTACTCTGATGGGCAGATCCGGGCAATATTAGGTCAAGTAAAGGGGATTGGCGGCAAAATGATCGATGAGATCATGCAAACATTTGGCGCGCATGGCGTGGTGGATGTATTGAATACCGAGCCAGAAAAACTGTGTGTGGTGAAAAACCTAAAAGACAAAAAGCTACAAAAAATTGTATCGCATTGGCAGCAAGTTGCCACAGAAAAGCCGTGTCATTAGACAGGGCTTTTTTGCCTTACTGCTTCTTTTAGTTTTTAGGGAACACTATGAAAATTCAATACGCTTCGTATCAAGATACCATTGATTTTTTACAGCGAGCCATGAGTGAACATCCGCATTTGATTCGCTTACAAAGTATTGGTCAAACTTGGGAAGAGCGGCCAATAATGCTTGTGACTGTCTCATTAGATGTGACATATGCTGATGATAAGCCTGCTTTGCTTTACACAGGATCAATTCATGCCCGAGAATGGATAGGTAATGAGTTAGCGATTAAATTTATAGAGTATGTGATCGACAACTACCGCTTTAACCCTAAGTTACAAACTGCACTTACGCGAAATACACTGTATATGGTGCCGTGTTTGAACCCAGATGGGTTTGAATATTCTCGTAATCACTTTTCGTTTTGGCGTAAAAACCGTCGTAATAATGGTGATGGTACCTTTGGTGTGGATTTGAACCGAAATTTTGATGCCAAGTTTATGCGTAATCAGAACACGCATACGAATACCTATGGCGGCCCGCATGCGTTTTCTGAACCAGAAACGTGTGCGATTAGAGACTTTGTTGAATCACATGACAACATTCGTATTGCGTTAGATTATCACTCACAAGGTAATGTGTTTTTTCCGGCGCATAAATTCAATCATGAAGTGGAAATTGAAGGCACAGACTTAAATGTACTCTGCGCAAATATGAATAATGAAATTCGCAAAGTCACGGGGCGACAATATGGTATCCACCGGGGCAAGCCCCCCGCGCAACTGATCCATGGTAGTGGCAGAGAGTATTACTATCGAAAAGGCATTATTGCCACGGTCGTTGAGGTAGGCACCCGCAATATTCCTGATTATATGAAGAATATGTCGCAAAGTGTGGCTGAGAATATTCCCGCGGTGGTGCATGCGTTAAGTGAAGCTATTAATTATTCGCCATTGGCACCGAGTCGGGTGCTCGATTTTACCATTGGTAGTGTGACCCATGACACGGTTGAATTGCAGTGGCAGTATGATCAGCGTGATGATATTTATTTTGAAGTCTATCGTAGTGAACATAATAAAAGTCCATGCACGGAAGAAAACTTAGTGGCAATAACTAAGTCTCAGACCTTTATTGATACTCAATTAAAAAGTGGCCATTTTTATTTTTATAATATTCGAGCGGTCGATAAAGTCACTAAAATTAAGTCCCCGTTTCGCCCTGAATTGCGTTTAAAAACCACATTAGCAACGCATCAATGCGGGCGTACGCTGTTTCCAGCGAGGGAGCAAGTTGGTTACTTGTCGCAAAATTTTAGTGCGAAGAACAAAGAGCATTTTGGCTATAACTCGATGTTTATTGGCGTTGATAAAAACCGCGGCGTCAGCTTGGGGGTCGTGGCATATGATTTAAGTACCATTCCAGTAGGTTCTACTATTGAAACCGCGCAGTTTTTTTTATATCCCATGAATCGGGTTGCCACCAAAATAGAAAAATATGGCGAGTGGTCAATCTCAATTTTAGATTCATCTCAAATTGATGATATTTACGACTTTAATAAGATTATCGACGCGACACCGCTACATACTTTGGGTCAAACTATCGAGTCTGACAAAATGACACAAGGTATTTGGTTAAAGTGGGTATTCAACGGTGTAGAACGTACATTGTTAAATAAGTTACTCAGTGACAAAACTTTACTACTGCGCCTACAGGGGCCAGACACGCTACCACTGGGTAATGACTCTCAAGTGATGCAATTTGACATTGGCTATGGACCATTTGGCAGTGGTTTACATTATCGGCCTAACTTAGAGCTGATTTATCAGTTGCCTGAGCAAGCCGTGGCATTAACAGTTGCGTCTTGTAATACCATTTATCAAGATAAAGTCGTGAATGATAAATTGGCGTCAGGGTTTGATGCGCAGGGCAATATTGTGTATGGGCAATTAGCCTTTGAGCACCTGCAACAGCTCGATCCGCTCAGAACCGTTTTTACTCAGGCCTGTTTAACATTATATAGCCGCAATAGTTTGTCGTCAGCGAAAGATGTCCGCTTTACGGTTGAGTTGGTTGAGCTAAAAGATGTTGATTTTAAACATGTAAAGCAGCGGCAAAAAATTGAATATATTGGCTATGAAGTGAGTAATGAGCAACTTAAAGAGCGTACCGCACATAACTTTATTTTTGATAGTTACTCGTTGCAAGAATTAGCGCGTTTACATAAAGCACAAACACCGTATTATTTTATCATTCGTGCGACGGCTGAGTCTCAAGCAAGTAATGCTTTAGTGAATTGGGCCGATTGTCATGCAGAGCAGGCTGCAACGCTCAATATTAATTATATCGAACGTCGTAATGAACCATTACCAGCACCAACTAACTTGCAAACACAGATTGAAAATGGGGTGGTAAAACTTATGTGGGACAATCCTGACAGCGGTGATTTAGTCGGGTGTTTTGTGGTGAGAAACCGCTTTCACCCACCTCGCTCCCCATTTGATGGCGTGAAACTGTATGGTGGGCCTGATACGTATACATTGGATAACTTTGGTAATGCTGATTTGAGTAAGTACTATGGTGTATTTAGTTACGACCATGCGCCGAATTACTCTGAGCCTGTCATCATTCATTATCTAGGTAAAGACAGCAAGTAGCCAAACTAACTGCTGCTTGCTTAATATCAGAGAGAGGGTGCTTATCACTCAGCAGAAAAAACCATATTCTACTGAGTGATTTAATGCCATGATATGGTCTTTATTGAGGTTTAATGAAGGAAAAGTCATGGCACACATTAACGCGCTATTTGTCATTGTCCCATCGGCTGACACGCCAGCCATTGTATCGAGTGAAAGTTATGTGCCAGCCTCGTTAACACAAGAAGGCTTTATTCATGCTTGTGAATATCACCAAGTTGATGACGTTGTTAGCCAATTTTTTACTGATCACACAGCCCTATCCTTATTGGTGATTGACCCGACTTTACTCGATGCTGAGGTGCGTTATGAAGCACCGTCACTCAGCATGAATTCAACGAGTTTGTTTGCACATATTTATGGTGTGTTAAATCGTGATGCAATTGTTGATGTGTGTGAACTGGTACATTTTAAACATCAACCTATTACGCCACAGGTCATGGCGGTATTACGGCATTATCGGTTTGAACGTTTACCAGTTGAAAGTACGTTATTTAAAAGTACATGGCGTTCTAGTTGCAATAATGCACTTGGTGAGCCCGTTGGTACGGCAATGATAGGATTGTATTGTGACAGCCTAACTAGCGTATCGTGTTTTCATAAGCTGACCTTTGACGAAGTGTGGCATTTTTACGGTGGCGACCCACTTGAGTTGACCCTTTTACACCCGGATGGTCGCTCTGAGCAAGTGGTGCTTGGTGCTGATTTTGCCAATGGACAAGTCTGCCAATACCGTATTCCTGCGGGAGTGTGGCAGGGTGGCTGTTTAGTCGAAGGCGGCCAGTATGCGTTATTTGGTTGCACAATGGCACCTGGTTTTACCGGTAGTTGTTTTACAGCCGGGGTTGCTGATGCACTCATTAAAGCCTATCCAAATGAAGAGAGAATCATTAAAAAGCTTTCAGTAAATGGCCATCAAACAACCATGCCTGAAGGATTTGCGACCTAGTATGATGTAAGTTGCGTAGATGAAGTATATTCGCGACTATTTAGTTTAAATTATTATTATAAATGTCTATTTAGAGTGTTTTATGATCCTTGATTTTGAGAGTTTGTCAGCAAATAAGGTATACCATACGTTAACGCAAACTGTGGTACCTCGCCCTGTTGCATGGGTATTATCTAAAAATAAAAAAGGCACATTGAATTTAGCGCCATTTTCGTATTTCACAGCAGTCAGTTCTGATCCCGCTTTGTTGATGTATGCGGTGGGTGTAAAGCCCTGTGGTGAATACAAAGATTCTGCATTAAATGTTGAAGCCACCGAAGAGGTGGTTATTCATATTGCAGACAGCCGCTTAGCGGATGAAGTGACTTTATCGGCAGCGACTTTACCTAACGACCAATCTGAATTGGACTCACTAGATTTAACGCTGAGCGATTTTTCAGGTTCAGCTTTGCCCAGAGTTGCGCAATGTAAAGTGGCGTTTGCGTGTAAGCTGCATAAAGTGGTGGAGATGGGCGAGCTGCCAATGAAGTTGATGTTTGTACAAGTGACACATGCGTATATTGACGACGAGATTATTGAGATGGATAGTAAAGGGCGCAGTAAGGTGGATGCACTCGCGTTAGATCCGATCGCGCGATTAGGCGGTGGTGAGTATGCCAGTTTGGGAGAGGTGTTTAAAATAACTCGTCCAGCATAATTAAACAGTGCAGTAATACGTTATTTTTACTGCACTTTTGATTGAGCCATTAATTTTTTGCGAATGTTATTTATAGCTGAAAAGGGGCTACCCCGACGGCCTGCATGGTGTAGCCTGTTTGCGCTAATTCACCTTTCCATGTTTCTACTTTGATTGTGCCAGTTACAGTGATGGCATCATATAGGCTATCAATAGGGACGCCATTTTTAATTTTTACATGCACAATTTGATTCGGTGGCGGTGGCGGCACATGAATACAAGCACCAAAGTAAGGTACCAATAAGAACTCAGTGATGATCTCGCTATCGCCTTCAAGTGGCACTACAAACCCGGGCAGGCTTACGGATTGCCCATCTAGGCTTTTTACGACTGGTGCGTTCAAGTCAGGCTGAACCCAGTTTTGGTCTGCGCCATCATGGCTTGCAGCATCTTGGTTACTGATCTGTACGTGCCCTTTAGGCACTAAATCGTCCCAAAAAATCTCTTTTGGGGCAGCTGTATGGCCTAAAAAACTCATTGCAGTGAGCAATATTAAGGTAAAAAATCGCATGTTATTTATCGTACTCCTAAATTTTAATGCTCATACCATCAGCCAAGGAATAAAAATAGGCTCTGGCAGCGGGAAGTAACCCCATTAATGTACCGGCAGCCATAATAGCGCCTAACAGCATGAGTTCATAGTTTGACAACCAATCAATGGTTAGGCTAATGCCAAATTGGCTTTGTAATAGCGGATTAGCGGTGATCAGTAGCCCATAAAATAACATACACCCAGCTAAGCAACCCATAAAGGTGATGAGGATGGCTTCACTGCTCATTAAGGCGAATATATGAATGGGGCGAGCACCTACGGAGCGCAAGATAGCCAATTCTCTACGGCGTTGGCTGAGTGTGGCAAGCAAGGTGGTTAACATGCCTAATAAGCTGACAAGTACCACTACGATTGAAAACAGCAGCAGTATTTTCTCCACAATATCGAGCATTTCCCACAGTTCCCTGAGGGTAATGCCAGGCATGATGGCCAGCAATGGCTCCGCCTTATACATATTGATGTTACGCCTGACTTGCAAGGTATACAGCGGCGAATCAAAACCCATTAAAAATGCCGTAATTTGTTTTGGGGCACCAATTAAGTCACCAGGTTGTGAGTCGAGTGTAAATTGCTGGTGGCCATGTTCATCATGATGTGTATCGTGTTGGTCATGGTCATGGTCATGGTCATGGTCATGGTCATGGTCATGGTCATGGTCATGGTCATGGTCATTGGTTTTTTGTGGCTTATTGCCAATTAGTATTGGTTGTTTATGACTTTGCTGGTGCATTTCGTCAACGGCAATGAGTGGAATATGTAGTGTTTTGTCTACAGGTGTTCCGGTGGGCGCTAATATTCCGACAATGGTCATCGGGTTATCATCATGATGATGAAAGCTGGTATTGCCCATACCATGTGATATCACAATTTGCTGCCCGATATGATAATGCAATTTACTTGCGACATCACTGCCCAGCACCACTTCTTGTCCATTATGAAACGCTCGGCCTTGCTGAAATGCTAAATGTTGCTTTTTACCGTAGCGATAGTGCGTAAAATAGGCGTCGTCAGTCCCTAAAACCGCATGACCTTTATGGCTATCCCCTAAGCTAATTGGAATGGTCCATGCCACCCCTTTGCGGTCTTTGATGTCGAGGTAGCTTTGCCATGAGACTGCATTGTTGGTATGACCAATGCGAAAAACACTAGATAATAGTAATTGAATATCTCCTGTACGTGCGCCAACAATTAAATCCGTGCCTGAAATTGTATTACTAAAACTGCTTTTTGCATCTTGTCTTACTCGTTCGATGCTTAACAGCAGCATGACACTGATGGCGATGGTACAGAGGGTAAGTAACACACTGGCTTTACGGTTTAAGCTACTTTTTATAGCGAGTTTAAGCAATGTCATCTCATACCCCATTAATATCTGACAAACTGATTTGGCGATCAAATAACGAAGCAAGGCTCTGATCATGGCTCACAAACAATATACTGGCTTGGTAACCTTTGGCTTGGCTAAATAACGTTTCGATGAAAGCTTGGCGGTTATCGGCATCTAATGATGAGGTGGGCTCATCGGCAATAATAAGCTCAGGTTCACCGATAAATGCTCTGGCGGCGGCAACACGCTGTTGCTGCCCAATACTGAGTTTTGATACATCCTGCGATAATACTGACTCATTGATACCGAGGGCGTTTAAAAGTCGAGTTGCTTCGGTTTTTACGTCGGTATTTTTATCAGCCAAGCGTTTGTGTCGTTGTTTTGAAAATTCGCACCCTAAAGTGACATTTTCGAGCGGATTTAAATAGGGAAGTAAGTTAAAGCTTTGAAATATTGTGCCAATATGATCTGCTCTAAAACGATCTCGGTTGGCATGACTTAATGTTGCTAAGTCAGTATTTAATATTTTAACTTGGCCTGATTGCAGCATATTGATGCCCGCCAGTAGCCCAAGTAACGTCGATTTCCCGCATCCGCTTGGGCCGTACAAGAAAACACGTTCACCTTTGTCAATATGTAACGCTTTAATGTTGAGCGTCGGTTGGGACTGGCCAGGCCAAGTATGAGTAAGGTCTGTGATTGTGAGCATAATGAAACCAAGCGAGTGAATGTCAATGAGATAGTATTACAGTTTTCATCTTAGCAACACCGAGTTTGGTTTAAATGCCGACTTTTGGCGATGAAACACCATCAAGGTCGTATTCCATTTAGTGGCTGTATTTTCGTACGAACTTTTCGGCTATAGATTGTGATTTAAGCCCTAAAAGCTTATTATAGCGCCTCCTAACCCCCTCATATTTTTGTGCCCTTTAGCAAGGTGCATCCGGCCTTGGAGTAATAATGAGTAGCTACAAAGTTTTAGATGTAAATGATGATCTGCCAATTCGCACCAAAGGTGCAGTACACAGCGGTAAGGTGCGTTCAGTATATTGGTTAACGGATGAAGATAGTGCCCGTTTAATTGCAGATAAAAAGTATGACGTACCAAAAGGGACTGAGTTAGCGATTATGGTTATCTCAGACCGTATTTCAGCCTTTGACTGTATTTGGCAAGGTGAGAATGATTTGAATGGTGTGCCAGGTAAAGGCATTGCTTTAAACAGTGTGGCAGCACATTGGTTTAAGTTGTTCGACGATGCCGGTTTAGCTGGTAACCATATTGTTGATATTCCGCACCCATACGTGTGGATCGTAAGGAAAGCCAGTACGGTAAAAGTCGAGGCAATTGCTCGTCAGTACATTACAGGTAGCATGTGGCGTGACTATAGCAAAGGCGTTCGCAACTTCTGTGGTATTGATTTACCAGAGGGCTTAGAAGCGAACCAAAAGCTAGATGAGGTTTTGATCACGCCTTCAACTAAGGGGATCATTACGGGTGTCGCAGATGTTCCTGAAGTAGATGATGTGAATATTACCCGTAAAAATATTACCGATAATTTAGCCGAATTCAATTTTAACACAGAGCAAGATGTTGCTAAATATGAGCAATTACTTAGCGAAGGCTTTGCTTTGATAAGCGACGAGTTGGCCAAGTTAGATCAAATTTTTGTGGATACCAAATTTGAGTTTGGTTATGTCGAGCAACAAGATGGCAGCCAAAAATTGATTTATATCGACGAGGTTGGCACGCCAGATTCAAGTCGCATCTGGGATGGACCAGCATACCGTGATGGTAAAATTGTTGAAAACTCAAAAGAAGGGTTCCGACAGCTATTAATCAATAACGTGCCCGACAGTGACGTGCTACTGAATAAAGATCGCATGACTGAGCGTGAAGCGCTTGCGCATGGATATAAGCTACCGGTAGATGTGTTGATGTCGGTATCTGATACCTATGTTGGCATTGCCAGTAAAATAGTTGGTAAGCAACTGACTATCCCTGCCGATCCGCGTGCTGAAGTAATCGCTATTCTTGATCGTGACTATGGCTTAATTGACGTAGAATAAAATCAGTAAAAATCATGATATTTACCCAATAAACAGGAGTTTATGTTGTTTGTTGGGTATTACCTCGCAAATTCCTTGCAATTAAGCTGCCTGTCACTTTTACTTAGAGCTATAAAGTAAAACGCTGATGATAAGGTTAGTCTTTCACATGTGTTTTTCAGACCATAACTATTTTGTACTTTTACCACATCACCGCTTTTTCTGTATGTGTAAAAGTATCTGCCGTGTGTGCCCACTTTGAGGGAATAGCTTTTATGCAGTGCAATGAAGTATGTTATGGCTGGTGAAGACAAGATATGGCTGGGTGTATTAATTACGATTGCCCGGTAAAGCAACGAGAACAAGAATAATAACAGCAGCATCTACACCTTTACCTCGTAATACCTTTGGTGAAGTACTTAAGGAGCATCATGGGCACTAGTTTAAAGAATCGGATTATTTTATTGTGTGTGGGCTTGGTTTTACTGACCTCAATGGCAAGCTTGGTGAGCTTTTGGTGGTCGACTAGTCACTTTAACGAAAGACAGGTTCAGCAGGATTTAAAAGTTGCGCAAAATGTTTACCAACAGTATTTAAAAGCCAAAGAGCGTTTGTTGGTGACAGCAGCGACGGTACTCACTGCTGATTTTGGCTTTAAACAAGCGGTCGCGTCTCGTGATGCTGAAACCATTCGAAGTGTGTTATACAACCACAGTCAGCGCATTGATGCTGATTTAATGCTGTTACTTGATGTCCGTGGCAAGATGATCTCAGCAAATCAAGCGGACATTGTACTACCAGATGACAGTCGTGCGTTAATGAAGGATTTACTGGCAAATGGTGAGCGCTCTACATTTATTGTGATTAGTGGCAAGCTGTATCAAGCCATAATTTTACCCATTAAAGCCCCGCGAACAATTGCATTCAGTATTGTTGGCTTCGCCATTGATGAAACTGTGGCCGTTGAACTAAAAGAATTAACGGGAATGGAAATGAGCTTCATTGGTCATGTGAGTGGCTTGAAAGCCAGCTCTATCATGGAGTATCCATCAGAGTTAGATTTATTGGGTTACATTCACGGTCAAAGGATCACTCGTTGGTTTAAAGAACACCCAGTATTTATTAGTGCTGAAGTACCTTTAGCAGCGTTAGCGAGTAATCCAATTAGCGTGGTATTGAGTGCGGACTTGAGTCGCCATTACCAAGAGTTTGATCAATTGGTTTTAACGATTATTCTGTTATCGTGCGGGACCATCGTATTAGGCTTTATTGCCAGTGGCATATTGGCGAATAACTTAACGACGCCGTTGCAGCAACTCACAGTAATGGCAAAGCAATTCGCACAAGGTAATTATTTAGCCACGCTCACAGAGACCAAACCCAGTAAAGAAATTTGTGAATTAGTCGATGCATTTCATGAGATGGGGGAAGACATTCAGACGCGTGAGAAGCAAATTCGCTTTCAGGCGCGACATGATAATTTAACGGGCTTTTATAATCGAACCGCAGCACTAGACTTATTAAGTAAACACCTTACCGGCTCACAGCAGTTTTATCTTGTCGCAATCGATATTAAAGGCTTAAGGCATATCAATGATAAGTTAGGTCCAAGGGTGGGGGATAGTTGTATTCAAGCCGTGGCAGAGCGGATGAAAATGGCCACTGAGTCTCTGACTGGCTTTAATGCTCGATTGGGCGGTGATGAATTTTTAACAGTACTTGCAGCAAAACCGGATAGTACTATGCAAGAATGTGTGACTCAACTAGTTACATTACTTACAGATAGTTACACGATCCAAGGCCTCGACATTGCACTGCGTTTCAGTGTTGGTGTAGTAAGTTACCCTGAGCAAGCACAAACACCCGACGACCTCATCCGCAGAGCCCTAATCGCGGTAGACACTGCTGCCCAAGGGGGGGAGGAAGTGTATTATTATCAAGATGGGGAAGATGAAGAACACTTAGAACGCTTACAGATCATTGATGAGCTCAAACAAGCATTAGTTGCCAATGATCGGCAATTATTTATGACTTATCAGCCGAAGCTCAATTTAAATAATCAGCAAATTGATAAAGTGGAGTCACTCATTCGCTGGAAACGCTGTAATGGGGAGTGGGTCTCGCCCGAGCTATTCATTGATTTAGCCGAGCAGTCAGGGTTAATTGTTGAATTAACCCAATGGGTTGTCGGTACGGTCGTGACGCAAGTCAGTGAGTGGTTATCACAAGGTCTTACTATGAAGGCGGCCATTAATGTATCAGCACAAGATATTGCCGATGATGGTTTTTTACCACATTTAAAACAGATATTGGCTGATAATAATGTCCCGGCGAACCTCATTACTATTGAGTTAACAGAACGCGATATGATTGAAAATGAGGCCAAAGGTATTGAGGTGTTAAAAGCACTTAAATCGTTAGGAGTGATGATTTCTTTAGATGACTATGGTGTAGGCCAAACATCATTAGGGCGTTTAAAAATGCTACCAATTGATGAGCTAAAACTTGATAAAGTGTTTATCTTAAAATTAGATGAATCACATCAAGACCAATGCATTGTTCACTCGACAATTACCCTTGGTCATCAACTCGGGTTTTGTGTTGTCGCGGAAGGAGTTGAAAACCAATCATCACTTGATTTACTACAAAAGATGCAATGTGATTATGCCCAAGGTTATCATTTGAGCCGCCCATTAGCAGCCGCTGATTTCTCAAAGTGGTTAGGTAATTATCATGAGGTGGGCTAAGTGCCCTATTGCATTTTTTGATAGTAGGGCTTCATTTACTAAAGAGAACTAGCCTGCCTATATGACTATTTTGTCTGAAGGCATTTGTAGGCATAGCAGTAGTTAGATGAGGTAAATACACAGGGGTGAAAACTAACCGTGTAGGCGTACTTTACCGGTGATAAAACACCGTGCTCACCAGACTCGCGTCATCACCCAACAATTATTGAGGTTTAATGACTGTGGTTAAATCTCCAGAGATTTTTTTACGTTGTAAATACATGGCAATTCGGTGCTTTGCATTGCGTAAAAAGGTGCTTTTATTGGAGTGTCTACCCACATTGGTATTAACTATTTCGCTATCAAATGAGAGATCTTCACTGATAGGGTAAGGTTTAATACCAATTAAGCGTAAATCGACTTCACTATGAAATTGAATATCAACGTCCACAGGTCTGAAAAAGGGTTTACGCTGTAAAAGTTTTTGTGCCCCTGGTAAGCTAACGGCATAACCTTGAGTACCATTGGGGACCTTGAGGTAATTGCCTAAAACTAGCTGTTTGGTTAAAGTGAAACTGTCAATAAAAGGGTTGGCTCGATTATCTGATAATTTAATCATATCCCAGTTAGTTAACATACTTAATTGGTCAATTGTTTCACTGAGATGATCTTCAATGATTAAGTCATCTTCTAAGATGATAGCTGCTGGAATATTTTTATCATCCATATGCTGCCACACACGCATATGGCTAATGTAGCAACCTATTTCGCCTGGAGTCATATTTCTATGGTGTTTACGTAAATTAGCGTCAACATCATACCATGTTGAGATTTCAGCTTCGCTCAGTGATTTTCCTACGGTTGCGTCAAACCTGACACATTCAAGGCCTAAATTTTGCAGCCGGCTGTGGGTTTTTTGCCAACGTTCAGCACTGCTTTTCATATTTATGACAAATATCGGTAATGACATATTGGTAATATATAAAATAACTTTTATTAATAATACCGATAAATACAACAAAATGGGAGTGTTAACTGTTCAATAACATTCGTCCTGCCTTTACAATACTATGGGGTGTAATTGACGCAATGATATCTGGCTCAATGAGGCTTTTGCTGCTATTTTTAGCGGCAATGAAATTATCATTTTTGGGTTCAACAAGAGACCAAGGAGACGTACCAAACCCGACTAGTGCGACGCATGGGGTGTTAACGGCACAGGCCATATGCATTGGCCCTGAGTCAATACTTATCATTAAATCCATCACAGCAATGGTATCAATAAGTGTAGAAAGTGTTGTTTTACCACTCAGATCTGTTATTTGCGTATCACTTAGATTGAGTGCTTGCTGCAAGTCTGCATTATCTGAACTTTCGCTTAGATCTCCAAAGATGTATAAATGACATTGAACTTGCTCTTTCAACAGGATAACAACTTGTCGAGCAAGCTCTTTTGGGTAATGACGACTTCCTTTATTTTGTCCACCAAAATATAACCCAACCTTTAATGTAGAATTATTAAGTACGGAGCTGCTTGGTGGTTGTGGGAGCAGCTTTGGTACTGAATAAGTATCGAATGGTTTTCCATGTGTATCATTCACCAGTCGGCAATAGCGGTGAATATAATGATGACAAGGGTTTAGTTTTAATGAATGGCTTAGCAAACCGGAACGTAAATTTTGCGCATATCCGATGATATGTTGAATACCTGCGAACTTACATAAAATGGCTTCTCGTAGAGACCCTCTAAACAGTAATGCGAGTGAAAAATGATAATCCCTAAGTTGTTTTGTTAAGTGCAATAAAGAGTGAAGTTCTAACTTTGAAGTTCGATTGTCTTCAATAACCTTTATGTTTTTGATATCGGTTTTCTTCAATAGCTCGCATAGGTGAGGGCGCGCGAGTAAAAAAATAGTTTGATTGGGGTATAGCTCACTCAATAATGTAAGTGCTGGTAGGGTATTAATAACATCACCAATGAACTTTGGTAACACGACTAATATTGGGCCTGTAATTTTATTCGGGTTTATTATTTTCATAGCAATGAGTAAGTTTATTACTGTTTTTATTCGATTTAATATTACAGTAGATGGTATCTGAAGTTAAATTATAACATAGAGCCTTTATGAAAAATGTGAAAAGTTGTGGATGGGTTGTTAGGAATTTAGATAAAGTTTTGGTTTTCGACGCTGGGATTGTTAAGCCCGGGCTAGATGAGCCGTATGAGCCCGTGGCAATCGCTAAAGGTGCACGACGCTTTGATATAAGTTACGCCTTGGCAAAGCCTAATACGGGGTTATCCAATATGATGTGTGACCAATACCAATTTCAGTCTCACATGCGTCAATTGGGTGTGAACCAGGCAGATACCATTGTGGTTTATGATGATAAAGGGCTCTTTTCAGCCGCTAGAGCTTGGTGGATGCTAAAAAGTATGGGGTTTGACCAAGTGTTTATTATGGATGGTGGGTTACCTGAGTGGTTACGATGTGGTTATCCAACTCAACAAGCATACACTAAACCAAAAGTAATAGGTGATTTTATAGCAACGCTAGATTTAACCCACAGTTATTTTATTAACCGAGATAAAGTACTGTGTTCGATATCAAGTAATGATTATTTGCTACTCGATGCTCGTAGTCCGCTTCGTTTTTCTGGAAGTGAGGCGGAACCTCGTATAGGCATGCGAAGTGGCCACATTCCGAACAGTAAAAACTTACACTACCAAGCTTTACTCACCCGTGAGGGAAGGTTGCGCTCTATAAATGAGTTAGCTACTTTTTTTCATCAGCTAGGCTGTGAAAATAAAAGCTTACAGTTTAGCTGTGGTTCGGGCGTGACCGCATGTATATTAGCACTTGCTGCAGATGAGTGCGGATATGGCCATTTATCTGTCTACGATGGCTCGTGGAGTGAATGGGGAAGAACGGAATTTACTGATGAGCTGCCTATTCACTGTGATGAGGTGTAGATCAGAGTTTGTAATTCTGATAATTCCTGTAGCGGTGCAATTTCCAAGATGTTTGTACTATTGGGGTCAAGTGCTGCTTGTAATGGTAGGGTGGAACAGCCTTTTAAAGCGATATTAGCGACATCCGGTGCTTTGATCAGGCGAATAACTTTACGTTCACCGTACTGCGAGATTGAGGGTATTAAAGGCCGTAATTGAGAGAGTAATGTGTCTAACAACCAGTCAGATGTATCGCCACCAATAATAATTGTTTGCGGATTCAGTAGCGATTCAATGGTATGAATAGCGACCCTCAACGGTTCTTGCGCTTGAGTTAACCAAAGAGGTATTTTTTTATTGTCGCTGTTTTGCTGTTCGATTAACGCTTGATGACTACACTGTGGCTGTTTTAATATTTTACGTAAAGCACCGAGTGACGAAAAGTCATTTAATCGACCCGGAGTCGATTTTTTTACTGTGAGATCCGGGGTAATGAATAGATCACCCAATGCACCTGTAATTCCATTTTGCCCGAGTAGCACTTTTCTTTCATAAACAGTCGCGGCCTCAATACGCTCGCCAATGTGAGCATATACAAAACTGTCTAGCTCTCTGGCTTCACCAAATAATAATTGGTATGAGGCGCATGCAGCAGCGCAGTTACTAAGTGCAACAGGTAAGCGTATTTCAGTGGCTAAGGTTGTCTGAATGTCTTTTGCGAACTGATGAGCATCAAGTGGGGCTAATTGATTGTTTTGCACAATCAGTCCAGCACCCAAAATAGAGGATTTACCTATTGATGAATCATGTAGTAACTGTTCAGAGTATGCGCATATGTCTTGTATTAATGTCGTTGCCTGTGACGTATGGCTGGACTTATTTATACAGTGGCCATTTAATTTAAACAGCCCGATTTCATACTCACCCTCTATGATCCTAATGGCTAAGGTATAGCCTGCATTTGGATTTAAACACAACATAGTTGAAGGTTTTCCTGCGCCAGCCACTTTTTTAATGCCTGTTTCAGACACGAGGTTGTGAGTCAGTAGTGCGTCAACAATATTGGTAATGGTTTGCTTAGTGAGCTTGGTATTTCGTGCGATATCTGCACGTGAAAGTGGCCCTAACGTTACAATTTGTGAGAGTACTAAACGTAAGTTTAGTAATTTGCTTTGTTTCGCATTTGAACCTTTCAAAATTGTTAACCTGTATTGTTTTGTTGATATCGCATTTAGTGACATAAAAGTTTACTACGATATTCTATTTCAAAGCACAGAAAAATATAATAAAAAATTAATAAGTAAAACAGATTGATTTAAGCAGGCGAATACATAACACTACCTATATAAATTTTATACACATTTTCTTCATATGCTTCATGTTCTTAGAGGGTTATTTTACACTGGATTTTGTATCGTTCTAGTTGTGATGTTAGTGGTCTTTAATCGTGTTAACGCACAAGTATCGATGCCTGTAATTAACACTGAAAAATCACGATTGGCAGAAGGTACCCAGACAGCTGCATTGGCATGGCATAGCAGCAGCCCTTGGACGGATGCAGTGACACGTGGTGCGTTAGATACGTTCGAACGTTTTGATATAGACGTTATTGCTATAACCGATGCGCAGTATGACCCGGTGAAACAATTAGCTGATTTAGAGAGCATTAATGCTTTAAGGCCAAGCTTTGTACTGTCTTTGAGTGTAGATAGCGTTTCTACCGCATCGGGTTATCGTCAGCTACTGGAAGCTGGCACTAAATTAGTGCTGCTAAGTAACCCTATACTCTCAATTCAGGAGCATAAACACTTTGCGGGCCTTATTTCTGTCAATACTCAGGCAATGGGGCGTTCGGCCGCGCAGTTAATAGATAGGGCTGTAGTGCACACAGGTAATGTGGGGGTCATTTTTCATGAAGCTGATTATTATGTCACTAACCAAAGAGACAAGGCATTTCTTGATGCCTTAAAAACCTACCAAGATATTACCGTGGTCGCTAAAAAAGGGTTTGTGCAAGAGCAAGATACCAGCGCAGTGACCATGGCAATGCTACTAAAGCAGCCAAATATTGATGCAATTTACGTTTCGTGGGAAAAGGCTGCAGAGGGTGTCATTGAAGCATTGCGTATGATGGGCCGTGATAATGTCAAAGTCGTAAGTCATGATTTGGGCGTAAGCACCTTACTGGATATGGCACAGGGAGGGAATATGTACGCGGTTGTTTCTGATAGGCCTTATGATGTCGGGACGGCGATGGCCATGCGTGCCATAAATAGTCAGCGAGGTATTACAAACCCACTACTTAAACCAATAGAATATGATTTAGTCACTAAGGACAACCTTGAAGCGGTTTGGCCTTTGGCGTTTCGCAGTAATCTACCTCGTGCTTTACAGTGTGTTTTAAGTCACAAGGAGGTATGTGAATGAAGCGAAATACCCTTTTACTATCGCTTGGCCCGCTATTACGTAAAAAAGAGTGGTTTGTGTATTACCTGCTGGTTGTTATGACGCTGATTTTCTCTGCTTTGTTACACGACAGTGGTTTTTTCAGCAGTGCCAACTTTATCAATATAATGCGTCAAACAGCGCCAGTTATGGTGATGGCATTGGGGCTATCTTTTGCGTTATCAGTGCGCCATATTGATGTATCTATAGGGGCTGTGGTGGCTTTGTCTGCGGTTGTTTGTGGTCTTCTATTGCGTGAAGTTCATATGATATTTGCTATTTTGGGTGCACTTAGTGTTGGTCTTTTTGCTGGGGTTATAAATGGACTATTAATTGAATATCTAAAAACATCCTCGTTGTTAGTAACATTAGGCACGATGAGTATCATGATAGGTATTGCGCGTTCAATCAGTGGCTTAGAGTCCATCCCTATTACCAATGAGCACTTTATTATGTTGTTTGGTTCTGAGCTGTTTATGGGTATTCCCACATCTCTTTATTGGGTGGCAATTTTGGCGTTAGTTGCTTGGTTAATTGTTCATTGCTTGACATTAGGGCGTCATCTGTTAGCTGTTGGAAAATCACCAGAAAATGCCCTTCAACTGACCATAAGCCCAGTGAAAGTTCGTATGTTAGCATTAGTAATGTGCTCGTTGTTTGCTGCATTCGCAGGGTTGTTATATGCCGCAAGAATGCAAAGTGCGCGTTATGCATTAGGTGAATTTGATTTACTGAATGTGTTTATCGCGGTGGCCATTGGCAGTACGCAGTTAGTCGGAAACCAAATGCGTGTTATCGGTGTGATCTGCGGTGCTTTATTAATTGGCTTACTGAACAATGGTCTAATATTACTGGGCTTTACTATAAACACACAATTAATCGTTAAAGGGCTGGTGCTGGTTATGGTTATCACTTTGGTTCATAAGGAGCTCAATAATGCTAAGTGACATACTTGCGCAACACGCCATTTCAGTTACTGGATTAAGTAAGTCTCTAAATGGCGGTAAAGTCCTCGATGATGTGTCATTTAGTGCTAATGAAGGGGAGGTCATTGCAGTTTTGGGGCACAATGGTGCCGGGAAGTCGACGTTAGTTAAATGTTTGACCGGTATGCTGACGATGGATAGCGGGTATATTGTTAGGCAAAGCCAAACCATGCAAATATTGAGTCCTTTAGATGCCAGAAAGCTTGGTATTGAAGCCGTCCATCAAAATTTTGGCCTCATTGATGAATTGGATGTGGTGAGTAACTTTTTCCTAGGTCGTGAGTTACATCATGATAATTTAATTTTAAAAATACTGGGTTGGTTAGACAAAAGGTTAATGCGGTTTTTGACGGGGCGAGCATTGGAGCGGCTAGGGTGTGAATTTCGTGATTTAGACCGTTTAGTTAAGCATTTATCCGCGGGAGAACGGCAGTTAATTGCGGTTGCACGAGCCATTCATTTTGGCGCTCAAGTGGTGGTGATGGATGAGCCCAGTAGTGCATTGGGAATGAGTCAAGTGGCGCAATTACAAGAGGTGATTCGTACTATAAGCGCGCAGGGGGTAACCGTGTTATTAGTCAGTCATGACATGCCTTTTGTCAGTGAAGTATGTGATCGAGCAATCGTGTTATCGAAAGGACGCTTGGTGGCTAATATTGATATTGCCTCCATCTCAGAGGGGGAATTGTACAGTTACATGATGGGACGTTGCCATATCAAAGAACCGGATAATTCTCTCAATGCGCTTTTACAAGCCAGTTAGCGTGCTGTGTAAGGGCAATGCCGGCAATGATTACCACAGCATTTTCCACGTTTTAAATGAGCCCATCGAGTCATAACCATAAAACCTTCTTCCATGTCGTAATCAAGCCCTTCAATAAAAGAACTAGGGTGGGCGTATTGTTTTGCCAACTTTAACTGCTGGCGGATTGGCTGGCTTGCCATTTTTTCAATTTTTTGGCGAATAGATGATATTAAACAGGTGCGGCAAAGGCAGCCTTTATCTGTTTCTAATGGCATAATATTAGGCATATCCATGCACCAGCATTGTTCACTGTTGCTACAAGTGAGTATTTGCTGGCAGTGATGACAGTGCATACGGTGATATCCTGAGGCTTAACAAACAAAAGTGAAGCATACTAACACATCTCGCTTTTTAGGTTTTTACGTAAATGGTTTTAATGTTCAAAGAAGATGGTTTTTTTCTGATCTAATAATATCGGTAACATAATAATATCGGTAACATAATAATGACTAACACACTCACCCATATTGAGGCTATTAAAGCCGTTGTTGGCTTCAGCGAACAGCGAAGTGATGCCTTTTCAGCCTTGTTGCAATTTGAGCAAAGCGAGATAATTTATACAGTAACGAATGCTGATTTAGCCTCGGTATTACAACGCGTTTTATCATTAGAAATAGACTGTGACGATTTAGAGTTATGGGCAAACTTATTAGAAATTAGAGGTGATATTGATCATACAGAGGTCGAAGGAGCGCTTTATGCGTTAGCCAACCCAGAGCAAATGGGGCACTCACGATGGGTAAGGTCAGCAAGCTGTTAGCCTTGATTGATAAGTAAATAGATGGATATATAAGGCTGTGATTATGAGTGTGTTACGTCCTAGGGCAGTGTTTGAAGAGTACGAAGATGGGACCTTTAAGCTGGTAATGCTAGAGCCAAGTGTGGCGCTACAAGACTACGAGGTTGTGATGCGTAACCAGGTTAGGCTGCGAGCTTTTTTTAAGGGCATAATGAATTGGCCAAAAGCAGATATGACATTAGCAGAAAACACGGCGTCTTTGGCCCACCATCAAAGTGAGTTTGAGCAACGGGAGGCCTTTGCATTTAGCGTCTTTAAAGTACCCTCTGGAGCCTGTATTGGCAGTGTTTATATCGATCCGAGTCGCAGTATTGAATTTGATTGCGAGCTTTACTTTTGGCTTGATGAAAAAGAGTTACAGCTTGAGCAGCAATTGGCGAACACATTATGTGATTGGTTACTAAAAGAGTGGGGTTTATCAAGGGTCGCCTTAGTGGGAAGGCAAATACCATTGTCAGATTGGTTAAGGGATATAAAAGCTCAGAGTTTAGTATATCTTAGCTAGTTGAATAGCAGCACACACTACGATTCAACTAGCTTTAACAGACTGAATTACTTATGGTAATTTAGGCAAGTTTCTACTTCATTCTTAGAACCTAAAATCACCGCAACACGTTGGTGGATTGCATCCGGTGCAATATCCATAATACGTTGTTCACCCGTATGGGCGATACCACCGGCTTGCTCGACGAGCATTGCCATAGGGTTGGCTTCATAAAGTAAACGCAATTTGTATGGCTTTTCAGGATTTTTTGTATCTGCAGGATAAGTGAAAATGCCACCGCGGCATAATACCCTATGTACATCACCTACCATGGCGGCGATCCAGCGCATGTTAAAGTTTTTGGCGCGAGGACCTGCACTGCCTGCTTGTAAATCATTGATGTAGTTTTGCATTGCCGGTTGCCAATGACGCTGATTTGACGCGTTGATTGCGTATTCCTGTGTGTCTTCAGGAATTTTTGCAAACTCTTCAGTCAGTAAGAAACTGCCATGCGTTTTATCAAGGGTAAAGATGCGAGTACCTTTACCAATTGTAAGTGCAAGCGTAGTGCACGGGCCATATAAAACATAGCCGGCGGCAACTTGCTGGTGGCCTGGCTGCATGAAAATAGCAGGGTCGGCAGGATCTGCCTCTTTTGGCGCGGCCATAATTGAGAAAATGGTACCAACTAAAGAGTTAATATCGGTATTTGATGAACCATCTAGAGGATCAAAAGCCACGATATAGTCGGCATCAGGGTTACCAGCAACCGTATAATCTTCTTCTTCGGATGCGATGGCTTTGACGTACCCAGACTCCAGTAAAATGTCTTTTAGTAGTTGATTTGATAAAACATCTAACTTTTTTTGAGTCTCACCTTGGATATTCTCATCCAGTGTTGAGCCCAATACGCCAGAGAGTGCACCTTGGCCAACACGAAAGGAAATTTCTTTACATGCAGCTAAGATAGTACGAATAAGTGAAAGCAATTCTCTAGAGCAACCATCTTCAATTAACACCGGGGGCAGTCTACGCATAATTTTTGATCCTGATAACGTTTTGGTTGCTGTTTATTTATGTGAGAGACAACAACAACCGCGCTGAATTTCGTCTTAAAATGGCTGAACTTTGTATACAATTTTATATACTAGGTGCATTACGACCATTAAAACCTCTAATAACAAAGGTAAGAATATGCAAAAGTCTAAGTTACTCCCTTATATTCTCTGCACTTTGCTAGGCGCTATGATAACTCAAGCGCACGCAGCAATTAAGTCTATTGATGAGTTTACTGACAAACTTAATCACTTTCCCGGCTATTACTCATTTTTTGCCGACTCCCACAGTGGCAAAATTTACTTAGATGTAGATAAGTTTAAACAGCCATTCTTATTACAGCATAGCTTGCCATATGGGGTTGGTTCAAATGATATTGGCCTAGATCGTGGCCAATTAGGTGGCACGTACATGGTGCAGTTTGAGCGCTTTGGTGACAAAGTGATGCTGCGAGCGTTAAATACGTATTATCAAGCAAGTTCACACAACGCGGCTGAACAGCAAAGCGTAAAAGAGGCGTTTGCGTCGAGTGTATTACATGGTTTTAAGGTGGTAGCAGAAGACAATGACAGTGTGCTTGTCGATTACACTCCTTATTTATTGACGGATGTACATGGTGTAAGCCGTACATTGGCGGCGCGAAAGCAAGGTAACTTTAGCTTAGATAGCGCAAGAAGCGCGGTGTTTCTGCCGCGTTCAAAAGCCTTTGTTGATAATACCGAGTTAGAAGCATTACTCACATTTAAAGGTAAGAACCCTGGCGAATATGTGCGTCAAGTCAGCGCAGATCCTCATGTATTAACTGTGCATCAGCATCACTCTTTAGTGAGACTGCCTGACAGTAATTACACACCTCGCAAGTTCCACCCACAATCAGGTTTTTGGAGCATTGAACATAAAGATTATTCTGCCCCTTTGAGTGAGTCGATGTTTGTACGTTATATTCCCCGCCACCGTTTAGCGAAAAAAGATCCGACGCAGGCCGTAAGTGAGCCAGTTAAACCGATTATTTACTATTTAGACCCTGGTGTTCCTGAGCCGGTTAAAACAGCATTACTAGAAGGAGCACAGTGGTGGGATGAGGCATTTGTGGCAGCAGGTTACAAGAATGCGTTTCAAGTGAAAATGCTGCCAGCACATGCTGATCCTATGGATATCCGTTACAACGTGATCCAATGGGTGCACAGAGCAACGCGTGGCTGGTCATATGGTGCTTCTGTTATTGACCCGCGAACTGGGGAGATCATTAAAGGCCACGTTACATTAGGCTCGCTGCGTGTTCGTCAAGATATTCTTATTGCCCAAGCTTTGGCTGCGCCCTTTGTCAAAGGGGATGAAGTGACTAAAAACTTGCATGCCATGGCACTTGATCGCATTCGTCAATTAAGCGCTCATGAGATTGGTCATACATTGGGTATTGCACATAACTTCTCTGCGTCAGCAAAAGAACGTGCATCGGTGATGGATTATCCTCACCCATTGGTTGGCTTCGATGGCCAAGGCAAATTAGATATTACCCAAGGCTATGCTAAGGGTATGGGAGACTGGGATAAGCAAGTTGTAAAGTATGGGTATAGTGACTTTGGTACCAGTGATGAAGCGCAAGCATTAGCAGCAATATTGGCAGATAATCGCGCGCAAGGGCTGGAGTTTATTTCTGACAGAGATGCAAGAGCGCAAGGTGGTGCGCATCCAACGGCACACTTGTGGGATAACGGTAACGATCCATCCGCTGAACTATTGCGCGTACTCGATGTACGAAAGCAGGCTCTCAGTACTTTTGGGATCAATAATTTAAAACGTGGTGAAGCGTTGTCTCAGCTTGAAGAAAAGTTAGTACCACTGTACTTATTCCATCGTTTTCAGGTTGAGTCTGCGGTTAAACTAATTGGTGGTGTTGATTATGACTATGAAGTACGTGGTGAGCAGCCTGTAAAAGGCGCACAAGTAGTACCAAAAGCGCAGCAGCAGCAAGCATTAGCAGCTATGCTGGCTACCTTAGAGGTCAGTGCATTACAAATACCTGAATCAATATTAGCAATTTTGCCACCCAAGGCTTATGGCGAGTCAAAGACACGCGAAAGTGTATACGGACGCACCGGTTTAACATTTGATGCAATGGCATTGCCTGAAGTGTCAGCCAACCATACTTTAAAATTACTTTTCAATTCACAACGACTGAATCGAATTGCGCAGCAAGGTGCGAGATCACCGAGTGCCTTCGGTCTAGATGATTTACTTAGCCAAACGTACAGCCACGTATTTGATGATAAAGAACAGCAGGCAATGGGTAAGAAGTTAGCGCAACGCGTGCAGTTTTTAACCGCGAAAAAGCTAGCAGACTTGAGCATAAGCGACCAAGTAGACCCAGAAGTGCAGGCGCAGCTACGTTTTTACTTAACTCAATTAGTGGGGGATTACACACAGTCAGGGTTATTTAATGATGTTTCTAAAGGGGAGAGTGCATTTAAGCAGTTTTTATCTGAACAAGTGCAGTATTTCTTAGTGTCTGGGCAGTGGCCAGTGAATTATCAAGCAATTAAAACCCCACCAGGCTCTCCTATTTAAAGCGCCATTAAGCGATAACTACCTCAACTAAAAGCGCTTGTGCTTCGTGAAATACAAGCGCTGTTTTAGCGCTTTTATTCAAAGCAACAACTTTGAATAAGTTGGCTGATGATTTTTTTCGACGGTTCTATTTTTTCCATTGCAAGGTATTCATCAGGCTGATGCGCTTGTTTAATTGAGCCGGGCCCCATGACGATCGTTTCGCATCCAAGTTGCTGTATAAAAGGCGCTTCAGTGCAATAGTTGACGGCGACAGCTTGTTCTTCAGATATTTTTTCTGCGAGTTTGACGAGTGCATTGTCATTTGAGCCACTAAAAGCGGGTATAGGCTCATGCATATCAACAACAGACACACTGTTAGGAAACTCATCGTTAATAGGTTTAATTGCATTGAGCAGTAACAGCTGTAGTTCTTGAATGCTAAGTCCTGGCAGTGGTCGTATGTCTATATGCAATTCACAACAGCCACAAATTCTGTTGGCGTTATCACCGCCATGAATATGACCTAAGTTGAGCGTTGGATAAGGTATTGCGAAATGTTCGATTGAATATTTATTCTTTAGTTCTTCTTTTAGTTGCAACAATTTTGCAATCACAGTGTGCATGATCTCTATGGCATTCAATCCCCGCTCAGGATCTGAGCTATGCCCAGAGCGCCCCACAATTCGAATTGCCGATGTCATATGACCTTTATGCATAAAAACCGGCGTCATATCGGTCGGTTCTCCGATGATACAGCGTGCAGGCTTTAGGGTAGGGTGTTTAGCAACTTCTTGTGCCCCCGCCATCGTGGTTTCTTCATCCGCAGTTGCAAGAATTAAGATAGGTTGGGTTTGCTTATTTGGATCGAACTCACTTATTGCATCAATTGCAAAGGCAAAAAAACCTTTCATATCAATAGTTCCAAGGCCGTAAAAACGATTGTCTTTAATCTCTAGACTAAATGGATCTTGGCTCCACCGACTGTCATCAAACGGCACTGTATCAGTATGCCCTGCAAGCATTAACCCTCCAGCGCCTTCTCCGCGTTTAGCGAGTAAGTTGTATTTTCCGGGTGCACTTTCAAGCTCTGTAATTTCGATGGTAAACCCTAAGTTTTCGCACCAACTTGCCAATAAATTAATGGTACCGAGATTACTCATATTCAGTGCCTCGTCTAGCGAACTAATAGACGGGCTTGCTATTAGCTGTTGGTACATAGATAAAAAACTGGGGTTTTGCATTATTTTTCCAAAATATTTATTCAAAGTAATTGCATAACAATGTAAAGGTGTTTAATATGAATATCAATTCACTTTTTTAGCATAAATATATTTTAGAGGCTGGCATGCGACGATATACATTCACTATTTAATTCCACAGTAAGTATAAAAATGCAATTGATAATTAAGAGTAAGTAACAAAATGATGAATGTAGTGATTATTGGCGCCAGTGGATATAGTGGCGCAGAGCTTGCCAGTTTAGTCGCCAAACACCCCCATTTCTCCCTAGTGGGTTGTTATGTGTCGGAGCAAAGTCTGGATAAAGACAAGTTATTGAGCGAGTTGTATCCAGAGCACACGGGTTTGCTCGACACCCTTTTATTACCGTTAACTGAAGAGGCTTTTTCAGTTATTGAACAGCAAGCCGATTATGTCTGCTTGTGTACCGACCATAAAGTAAGCGTTGAATTAGCCCCGAAGTTTTTAGCTTTGGGCAAAAAGGTCTTTGATTTGTCAGGTGGATATCGTTTGGCAAAAACCAGTGACTACGATACATATTATGGCTTTGAGCATCCATATGCACAGTGGCTCGAACAGGCGCAGTATGGCTTGGCTGAATGGTATGCTCAAGATATTGCTGATGCACAGTTAATCGCTGTGGCTGGCTGTTATCCTACAGCTGCACTGAATGCACTCAAACCCTTAAAAGATGCCAATTTACTTACCGACGATCAAGTGATCATTAATGCCGTATCGGGTGTTACAGGCGCGGGCAGAAAAGCCAATATTGCGACGCACTTTTGTGAAGTATCGTTGGCCCCCTATGGCTTATTTACACATCGTCATACCCCTGAAATAGCGCAATATTTAGATCACCCTGTTTTATTCACACCTCACTTAGGCAACTTCCCACGCGGGATTTTAGAAACTATTTATCTTACTTTGAAACCAGGCACACGCAGTGAAGATGTAGATAAGGCCTATCAAGTGTTAGCGGATGAGCCGTTAATTCGCTTAAAAGGCAGCACGATCCCGACGATTAAAGGTGTGGTTAAGCAGCCTTATGTTGATATTGGTTGGCAGCAGCAAGGTGAGCAGCTCATTGTGGTTGTTGCGATCGACAATTTACTCAAAGGCGCAGCGGGGCAAGCTTTACAATGTATGAATATTGTCAATAAAAAGCCTAGCTACATTGGCTTAAAAGGAGTGTGTTGATGAAAACCTGGGTTATCAAAGTGGGGGGTGCCGTTTTAAATACCGAGGAAGCTGCAAGCGAGCTATTTTTAAAAATGGCTGAGATCATATCCCATTCGTCAGAAAATCAATTTGTGCTGGTACATGGCGGCGGTGCTTTAGTTGATCGTTGGCTTAGTGATGCCGGTTTTGCGAGTGCAAAACATCAGGGATTACGGATCAGCCCTAAAGAGCAAATGCCTTACATTATTGGTGCACTTGCAGGGTGTGCTAATAAGCAGCTTATGGCGCAAGCGATTGTCGCAAATTTGCAACCTTTCGGTTGTAGTTTGTATGAAGCGGGCATCGTGACCAAGCAAAAACTTAAAGCGTTGGCTCAGGTCGGTGAATGTACTGCAGGTAGTGATGGTGTGCTTCCAGAACTACTGGCAATGGGGAAGTTACCTGTTGTTAGCTCCATTGGTATTGGAAATGACGGGCAGTTGTTTAATGTAAATGCTGATGAAGCAGCAGCAGCCATTGCCAGTGAACTAAACGCTGAACTGATTTTTATGACAGATGTAGAAGCCGTACTAGATGCTGAAAAAAAATCGCTGCATCAATTAGATGAGCATGAAATAGAACAACTTATAGCAACAGGAGTTATCGTGGGCGGAATGGAGGTCAAAGTAAAGACCAGCCTTCGCGCAGCCCAACATTTACGACGAGGGGTGTATATATCAAGTTGGCAAAAACCACAAAACCTAGCAGCCCTAGTTAATGGGGAACATGTTGGAACAAAAATTACACCTTAGGAATAATTATGACGATGACACATTTTTTAACTGGCTTAGAGTTAGATAAACACCAAGCTTTGCAGTTACTTGACTTAGCAATAAATATTAAACAACAACCGCAGGAGTATAGTCATGCTTTGGCTGGTAAGTCGGTTGTGACACTATTTGAAAAACCGAGTTTACGGACCCGATTATCGTTTGATATCGGCATTAATAAACTGGGCGGACATGCTGTTTATTTAGACCAACAAAATGGCGCAATGGGTAATCGTGAGTCGGTGCAAGACTTTGCTTTAAATATATCAACTTGGGCTGATTGCTTGGTTGCACGCGTGAATCAACATAGCACGCTCACTACGTTATCGGCTAACTCTTCAATTCCAATTGTAAATAGCTTATGTGACTTATATCACCCATGCCAGGCGCTGGCTGACTTTTTAACGCTGAAAGAAGTGTATGGTGATGTAAGCCAGCTTAAACTCGCTTTTATTGGTGCAGGTAATAATGTCACACATTCATTGATGTTGTTGGCTGCAACACTTGGAACTGACTTTGTGGTGGTATGTCCTAAAGGCCACTCTCCAGATGCGCAAATTGTAAAACAGGCTGAGCAAATTGCTGCGGTTAATGGCGCATCAGTATTGATCAGTGATCGCGTGGAAGCAGCTGCGGGCTCCAATGTGTTATATGCCGATACGTGGGTGTCTATGGGTGATAGCACACCGCTTGAACAAGTAAAACAGACTTTTATGCCCTATCAAATTAATCAAGCTTTAGTTGAGCAAACTGGCGCGAGCAGTATTTTACATTGCCAACCCGCTCACCGTGAATACGAGATCACGTCTGAAGTGATGGATGGTAAGCATTCAAAAATTATTCAACAAGCTGAAAACCGGATGCATGCACAAAGTGCACTATTGGTATCGCTGTTAAATCCAAATTATGTGTAAGGAAAATCATGAGTAAATTTAAAAAGATCGTATTGGCATATTCTGGCGGGTTAGATACATCGGCTATTGTACCATGGTTGAAAGAAACCTATGGCTGTGAAGTTGTTGCATTTGTTGCTGATGTAGGCCAAGGCGAAGATGAGCTTGCCGGTGTTGAAGAGAAAGCAATCGCATCGGGTGCATCTGAATGTTATGTCGTAGACCTTAAAGACGAAATGGTTAGCGAGTATATTTACCCAACATTAAAAACAGGCGCTATTTATGAAGGGACCTATTTATTAGGTACTTCTATGGCCAGACCTATCATTGCTAAAGCGCAAGTTGAAATTGCGCGTAAAGTGGGTGCCGATGCACTGTCGCATGGCTGTACAGGCAAAGGGAATGATCAAGTTCGTTTTGAAGCTTGCTTTGCCGCTTTAGCACCAGATCTTGAGGTGATTGCGCCATGGCGTGAATGGGATTTGACCAGTCGCGAATCATTACTTGATTACCTTGCTGAGCGTGACATTCCATGTGCTGCATCAGCCACAAAAATTTATAGCCGTGATGCCAATGCATGGCATATCTCTCATGAAGGTGGCGAGCTTGAAGATCCTTGGAATCAACCGAGTGATCAAGTATGGACTATGACAAATTCGCCTGAGGAAGCACCGGATACTCCTGAATTTGTTTCGGTCTCTGTCGAAAAAGGTCAGATAGTAGCTGTAAATGGCGAGCGTTATAGTCCTTATAACTGTTTGGTTCAGCTTAATCATATTGCAGCACCACATGGTGTGGGGCGCGTCGACATTGTAGAAAACCGCTTGGTTGGTATGAAATCCCGTGGTTGTTACGAAACACCGGGCGGCACTGTCATGATGGCTGCACTGCAGGCGATTGATGAACTCATTTTAGATAAATCTAGCCGCAAGTGGAAAGAAACGTTGGGTAGTGAGTTTGCACACTTGGTCTATGACGGTCGTTGGTTTACGCCACTTAAGGCGTCTATTTTGGCTGGTGCTGAAGCGCTTTGCGAATTGGCAACGGGCGAGGTGGTATTGAAGCTTTATAAAGGTCAGGTACAGGCGGTACAAAAGCAATCGATAAATAGTTTATACAGTGAAGATTTTGCCACATTTGGTGATGACGATGTCTATGACCAATCACATGCAGAAGGGTTCATTCGGTTGTTTTCATTATCAAGTAGAATCGCAACCTTAAATAAGACGTCTAAATAGTTGAGTTAATAGTACTGAGTTCGGAGAATAGCAATGGCATTATGGGGTGGCCGGTTTTCAACAGGCCCTGACGCTGCATTTAAACAATTTAATGATTCTCTGCCATTTGATTATCAAATGGCAGAGCAAGATATTATTGGTTCAATTGCATGGGCTGGGGCGCTAAAGCAAGTAAATGTGTTATCAAATACAGAGCATAGTGAGTTAGTGACTGCGTTGCAGCAGCTGCATGTGGAAGTACAGGAAAACCCACAAAGTGTTGCGACTGCGGGGTATGAAGATATTCATTCTTATGTTGAAGCAAAGCTCATTGAAAAAGTAGGAGACTTGGCGAAAAAGTTGCACACGGGGCGTAGCCGTAACGATCAAGTTGCTACTGACTTTAGATTATGGAGCCGTGAAACTGCAGGGCAAATCCTCAGTGCTCTTAGAGAGTTGAAAGCCGAGTTTATTACCACAGCAGAGCGTGAGTTAGGAACCATTTTACCAGGTTACACGCATTTACAGCGAGCTCAACCGGTACTTTTTAGTCATTGGTGCATGGCCTATGTAGAGATGTTGGAGCGTGATGAATCGCGTTTGAGCGATGCAATAAAACGTTTAAATGTTTGCCCTCTCGGAAGCGGTGCATTAGCAGGCACTGCGTACCCCATTAATCGTCATGCGCTTGCGAGTGAGCTTGGCTTTAGTGAAGCATCACGCAATAGCCTGGATGCAGTTTCTGACAGGGATTTTGTGGTTGAGCTGTTAAGCTGCGCCAGTATTTCTATGATCCATTTATCTCGCTTTGCGGAGGATTTAATTTTTTATAATTCCGGTGAAGCTGGGTTCATTGAGCTTGCTGATAATGTTACATCGGGCTCTTCATTAATGCCGCAGAAGAAAAACCCAGATGCCCTTGAATTGATCCGTGGGAAAACAGGGCGTGTGTTTGGTGCATTTAGTGCCATGATGATGACCTTAAAAGCGTTACCTCTTGCTTATAATAAAGATATGCAAGAAGACAAAGAGGGACTGTTTGATGCTATGCCAACGTGGTTAGCATGCATTCATATGGCGCAAGCGTGTTTAAAGGGTTTAAAGGTGAATGCTGATCGCACTTTATCTGCAGCTCAAGGTGGACACGCTAATGCAACCGAGCTTGCTGATTATTTAGTAGCAAAGGGGATCCCTTTTCGAGAAGGGCACCATATTGTAGGGCAGTTAGTACAGGTAGCGATTGAAAAGCAAGTAAATCTAGAGCAACTGGCGCTAGATGAATTTAAAGCTGTATGCAGTGTGATAGAAGAGGATGTGTATCCTGTTTTAGAAATTGACGCCTGTATTGCCGCCCGGCAAGCATTAGGTGGCACATCTTTGCCGCAAGTAAGTGGTGCGATTAAGACAGCGAAAAAAAAACGCCAAATTACGGTAAGGGACGCAACCTTAAATGATGTCGAGGCTATAGCGGGCTTAGTGCAGTATTGGGCCAAAGTGGGTGAGAATTTACCAAGGGCAAAAAGTGATATGGTGCACTCTATAAATGAGTTTGCAGTCACAGAAGTCGACGGCAAAGTCACAGGCTGTGCCTCTTTGTATATTTATGATACTGGATTAGCGGAGATCCGCTCATTAGGGATCAATCCTGAGGTGAGTGCAAAGGGGCAAGGGCAGCAGTTGGTTGATTATTTGTTGAGCAAAGCGAAAAAGTTGGCATTGCATCGGATCATTGTGTTAACCAGAGTGCCTGGCTTTTTTACAAAGCAGGGATTTACTGACTGCACTAAAGAGAGTTTACCTGAAAAGGTAATGAAAGATTGTGAATTGTGTTTAAGAAAAGACAATTGTGATGAAGTGGCAATGGAGTATATGCTAACTTCTAAGGCTACTAATTTTATATCTTGTAAATATGTAGCGTAATTTCCATGGTTGTATTTAATTTATATTATACCAATTAATGGTATTGTTGGCGTATTGTGAGTGCTTTTGTTAATTTATTTAACATTCTGGCTTGATGTTTGCTTAATTTCAATGGTAGAGGTTTTTTGACACTTCGGGCATGGAGTGTCATGAAATAGCCATCGAAACTGAGGGAAAATCATGATAAAAGTAATTAAATCGTTATTAAAAAGTAGAAACTCATCGCAAAAGGCTGGTAATTCAGAAGTACTATCTGATAAGGTTTTGAGTGTTATTTTTTTAGGTACTGTTTCTGGAGGTCGTGGGGGCGGTGCAATTATTCTTCCAAAGAGTAAAATTTAATAGGTACATGCCATTTATACGTTATCGGAACTAGGCTTACATTTTGACACCGTTATTGTTATCGGGATGGTGTTGAGCTTTTTACTTAATTTATTTTTTTATGTATCAGGACTTAGTCAGAAAGCTTCCTTGTTATTAGCTTCCGGAGTTATGGCTACATCATACTTTATAAGTAACCACCTGATTGACTTAACCAATGCAACATCAATATTGTACATAGAGTGGGCTATTTATGATTTGTTGACCATTGCTTTTATTGTAATAATTCATAAGTGTTTTTCATTAACATATAGTTGCGCAGTTAAATATGTATTTGCTGGTTTAACAATCAATATTTTATTATTTTTAAGCCTATATACCGATTTGGTCTTACTCGGAAAGCCTGAGCATTGGTGGTTTTGGGATTTCTTCTCAGTTGGAATCAACACGATCGATATTATAATTGTGTGTGTTTTGATAGTGAATAGAGATTTTTTATGGCTAGTCCGATTGCAACACAAAATATTCAGAACGTCGGCCACACAGTAACTGATAACGCGATGACGAAGAGCAAGTAGGATCTACATTTTAACCTACTTGCTTTATTTATGATCTTAACGATATTGAGTGTTTACTTGAACCTAAAACTGAAACTCCCAGCTGACTTTTACAGCACTTTCTACGTCACTCTCTGTTTGCGTATTATCATCTTGCCAAACCGTCACTCCTAACTTAGCGAGCCCGTTGAATAAGCCTTGTTGATAGCCGCCTTCTAACAATATACGCTTGGTCTGTGTGTGCTCAAAGTCGATATGCTTTAGCTTTGCGTACCCTCCAACACCTGACATTTGATAGTGATCAGCAGCAAGTGTGATGCTTTTAGCTTGAGGGCCCATTGCTGCGCCTAACCAGAGATCTCGTTCAGTATAATCAGAACCGCTATTTATATTGTCAAAATTACATTGAAAGCTGACCTGCTGAGCTTGGCAATTTGTGGTGCTATCACTGTATTCTAGATAGGCTTTAGTGCGGGATTCAACGTCACCAAAAAAAGTCTCTGCACCCAATGTGAAGTTGTTATGCTGTGACGAAATACCATTGTCATTGTTTCCAGCAAGTTCACCATAAACAGAGATGGGTTGGTTTTGCAGGGTGGTTGAATACTTAAAATCGATACTCGTGAGCCGTGTTTTTGTTGTCTGTTCTGGTTTATTAACTGAGTCTAACTGGGTATACACAAAATCACTGTGGGCGCTATTAAATGCCAGCTCTAGGCCTGCAATCGGGGTGCTTGATAAACGGATCCCCCAAAAGTCACCTTCCTCGGTGCGTGTTAGTAATGGTTTTTGTTTAGCGGCTATTGCGGTTACTTGCCAAGGGCCAACAAAAGATAAAAAGTTGGGGCCTTCATAATTGCTATTAGCACGGCTCAAGCGCAGTGCTTTCATTGGGGCCGCATGGTTTGAAAGGAGCAGTGCATTTTCATTGGCAGGCCCCCACCAGTAACTTAATCGCTCAGCACTCAGGGCCCAGTTTCCGTAAAGTATAGCGAGGTGACTGCCATGATGATTCACATGTTTCTTATCTTGTGCGTCATGGGTGTAGTTCACATTCAATTTGGCACTCACATTTGCGCCAGTAATGATACTGTATGTATTTAAACCAGAACGCGCAGCATGGCGCTCTCCAAACCCATTGGGTAAGTCTGACTCACTATTATATTGTGCTTTGACACTTGAATATTGTGCACGTTTTGCTTGTTGTAATGCATGCTTTAAGTGCTGCAATGCAAAGTGGGATTGCGGTGTTAGGCTTGTCTCATCAATAGCGGCAATGTCTTGTACTATACCTTGCCATAGCAAAGGATACTGGTTTACAGGGCGATTTATTATGTTGTGACTTACCAGTAAATCAATAGAGTGCTTTAAAGCCACCTGATCATGGGTTATCCAAGGGCTAGCTTTGACTTGAGTGCTTGCGACTATACAGAATGCAATAGAGAGCGGAGTGTACTTCATCCGTGTAATTTTTCCTTTAAGGCGTTTGATACTATAGGGCTAACAAATTCACTGACATCGCCACCATGTAGTGCGACTTCTTTTACCAACGTAGATGAAATAAACGAGTTCCTTTCAGAAGGGGTCAAGAAAACACTTTCTAAATTGGGGTTTAATCTTCGGTTCATGTTGGCTAATTGAAACTCGTAATCAAAATCAGAGACCGCCCTGATCCCGCGGATCAATACTTCGGCATTTTGCTCTTTAGCTAAATCGACCAGCAATCCTGAGAAACCAATGATTTTCACATTGTTATGCTGAGCAAGTACTTGTGTTGCTAACTCTACGCGTTCATCTAATGTGAAGCATGGCTTTTTATTTGGATTATGCGCAATGGCAAGTATGACTACATCAAACATTTTTGCTGCGCGCTTTATAAGGTCAGCGTGGCCGTTGGTTAATGGATCAAATGTACCAGGATATAAGGCGGTCACTTTCATAAAATCAGTGTGTTCAATGGAATTTTGGTTATGTTAACAGTGTTCCATGAAAATTTCACTGGTCTGCTTAGATGTAATATTGCTTATATCTAAAACTGATTGTGCTATTTTCAGTTATTCTATTTAGCTATACTTAGCGTGTAGTAATTTACCTATATTATAAAAATTTGCGTGTTAGAGAGAACAGGATATGAATACCAAGGAAAAAATTATTCGTACCAGTATTGCTTTGTTTAATTTACATGGGGAACGGGCGATAACAACCAATCACATTGCTTCTAATTTGGGGATAAGCCCAGGAAACTTGTATTATCACTTTAAAAACAAAGAGGACATCATTCGCAATATTTTTACTCTGTATCGTGAACATTTGAGTACGCACTTTAAGCCATTGAATACAGAGTTTGAACCACTAGAACAACTGACTAAATATTTAGATTCTCTATTTGAGTTGATGTGGCGATATCACTTCTTTTACGATAATTTGACTGATATTTTGGCCAAAGATGAGGTGTTGAAAAAAGATTATATTTCATTTCAGGCCGATTTATTTGAACAAGTACGCTCTGTTGTTATTGGTTTACGAACCAGTAAGGTCATTGATATTACAGATGAAGATGCGGTTGAAGTGGCTCACATGTTAAAAATGACGGTCAGCTTTTGGACACCTTATGTTAAAGCGAGGCGATTAACAGGAGTGCTTGAACAACAAGATATCTACAATGGCATTGTTAAAGTGCTCATGTTATTTAAGCCATACTGTACTGATCTGAGTGTGCAGAAAATTAGCGTGTTACAGGCACATTATCAGCAGCTTGCTGATGAGTCGCTGCCAAGCATAGCGTAATAGTCTCGTTTTATTTAAGTGGTTATTTCCTAGTCGGGGAGAAATTTGCTATAATCGCGCGCCAGTTGTCCCGGCGTGCGATCGCCCAGTCTAAAGAGTTGTTTCTATGCTTAAATTTATCGTCAAATTGCATCCTGAAATTGCAATCAAGAGCAAGTCCGTTCGTAAGCGCTTTACACAAGTGCTTGAAAGAAATATCAAAATCATTTTGCGTCGGATTGATGAAAATGTAAAAGTAAAAAATAATTGGGACAATATCTCGGTTGAAAGTCAAAGTGCTAATGCGGATATACGTGAGCAATTTGTTGATAACTTAAAACGAGTGCCGGGTATTGTGCAGTTTATTGAAGTGCAGGAAACAGCATTTGATGGCTTAGATGATATTTATCAGCGCACGCTTGAATTAGCTGGGCATAGTATTGCAAATAAAACGTTTTGTGTACGAGTAAAGCGCAGAGGCGATCACGAATTTACCTCTTCAGATGTTGAGCGTTATGTTGGCGGTGGCTTAAATCAGCATGTTGAAGGCGCGCGCGTTAAGCTAAGTAAGCCTGAAGTGACTGTTAAGATCGAGATAAAAGGCGACTTAGCCTATATTGTGACGCATACACATTATGGTATTGCTGGTTTTCCATTACCAACTCAAGAAGATGTATTATCGCTTATCTCTGGTGGCTTTGACTCTGGTGTTGCTACCTATCAAATGATGAGAAAAGGGGCGCGTACGCATTTCTTATTCTTCAATCTAGGTGGTGCTGCACATGAGATTGGCGTGAAGCAAGTGAGTCATTTTTTATGGAATCGTTTTAGCTCTACCCACAAAGTAAAATTTATTACCGTCGATTTTGAACCTGTGGTTGCTGAGATTTTAGAGAATGTGGAAAACGGCCAAATGGGTGTGGTACTTAAGCGCATGATGATGCGTGCCGGTAGTCAAGTGGCTGAGCGTTTAAACATTCCAGCACTTGTTACAGGTGAGAGCATTGGTCAGGTATCAAGCCAAACATTGGCAAACTTGAACGTGATTGACCGTGTCACTGAGACGCTAATCATTCGTCCTTTGATCCAACATGACAAAGCCGAAATTATCAATATTGCGCGCGAGATAGGCACCATTGAAATGGCTGAAGCAATGCCTGAGTATTGTGGGGTTATTTCGAAAAAACCCACAGTTAAAGCCAAACTTGAAACGATTATCGCCGAAGAGGCTAAATTTGACTTTGATGTGCTAGATACAGTGATTAAAAATGCCACTGTGAAAGACATTAGAGAGATTGAGACAGAAGCAAAAGAAGAAGTAAAAGAGGCTGAGTCAGCCAGTCAATTGCCAGAAAATGGTGTGATCCTTGATATTCGTTCACCTGATGAAGAAGATGCAGACCCATTAGAGGTTGAAGGGGTTGATGTCGAGCATTTACCTTTTTTCCGTTTAAGTACGAAGTTTGCAGATTTACCGCAAGACAAAGAATATTACCTGTACTGTAAAAAGGGTGTGATGAGTCAACTACAAGCGCTTATCCTTCATGAGAATGGCTTTATGAACGTTAAAGTATACAAACCTGAATAAAGCGCAAGTACTTATATAATACTGAGCTGTACGGCTCAGTATTATATGTTAACTATGACTTTTTAATAATTGCTCAAGCATGCTTCGGTTGTACGGAGTGTGAATACCATGATGAACACCTCTGCGTGTGATATAGCCACAAATTGCGTCGATTTCAGTTTCTCTATTATGAAAGACGTCTTGCGCCATAGATGACGAATTATTTTGAGTAAGGGTCATGACTTGATAGGCATTGGCAAGTGCTTCACTAAGTTCTAAATGTACTTTATCTGCACGTGCTACTGCACAGGCTTCATTTAATAACTGTAGAATAGTGCTTGCGTATTTTGGCTGACGAAGTTGACCATTTTTTATCTGATGAATAGCCGATAAAGGATTTATAGCGACGTTCACAAGTAGTTTTTGCCATCTCAGTTGTTCAATATTGTGATGGGTTTTACTGTGTGGTATGTGCGAAGAAAAAAACGTACTGTAATTGTGTGCTAATCGCTCCAGAGCTACTTTATTACAAGCACCAACATAGGTTTCTCCGGCGCCAGTCTCCTGTACGGTTGTATCATTTATTTTTAACCCACCCATTGATGTACTAACGAAGAACAGCCCTTGATCTGCGCCTAAATGCTGCTCAAACTCATTTAGTTCACTCATACCGTTATGACTAATAAAGACATTTGCGTGCGCTGTTAAGTAGGGTAAAACAGACTTAAATGCGCTTTGTAGCTGATATGCTTTTACACAAATAAAACAATTTTGAATGGCAAGTATATCTTTTTGTAACGCATTCATGTTGATGTGTTTGACAGGAATGCTATGGGTTTTTTGACCGTTATAGAATGAAAAAGGTGTGTTATAGCCGCGCCTGACTAGCAAGGTTGTGTGATGGTGATACGCTAAAGCATTGGCAAGCGATAGGCCAATAGCACCGGCGCCCACAATATGCAGATTAGCCATATTTGTTACCACGCCAAGTACGCCATAAAATATAGCTGGCGTAATAGCTAACAGCGCCAAGGACATCAGCGATAAAGTCTGCAAATGAGGCTTGACGGTGTGGCAGCATACCTTGCATTAATTCAATACCCACGCCATAACTTGCGAGCAAGGTTATTTGTAACCACATTGGCCATTTAAAGGCGTGGTGCATAATAAAAGCAAGTATAAAAAATATGCCAAAGTGAGCAATTTTATCAAGGTGTTCTATCCGTATGCCTGAGTGTTGGATTTCTTTCGCAAAAAGCGCAGTACAGATAGCCAAGGTAATAAGCAAAACAAGTTGATAAATACGTCTGGTCACAAAACTTCCTGGGTTGTTCGTGTGTAAAAGAGTGAAGTCAGTATATCACTGAAAACTGGCTGTTGGGTGAATATAAAAAGTTGTCCAAAATTTATTTTAGGTTGATATAATTGCAGCATAAATATTAGGAGATTTACTATGCCATCATTTGACATTGTGTCAGAAATTGAAATTACAGAAGCGCAAAATGCAGTAGATAATGCGAAGCGTGAATTAGAAACTCGTTATGATTTTCGTGGTGTTGATGCCTCTATCGAGCTGACAAATGAAACCATTACTTTGAAAGCAGAAGCTGATCCACAAGTTATGCAATTGTTTGATATTTTAGCAAGTAAAGCATCAAAACGCGGCTTAGACGTAGCTAGCTTAGAGTTAAAAGACATTGAACGTGCTGGTAAGCATGTTTCGCGTAAGGTGGCTTTAAAGCAAGGTATTGAAAAAGAGATGGCGAAAAAAATCGTTAAAGCGATTAAAGATGCCAAAATTAAAGTGCAAGCGGCGATTCAAGGTGAAGAAGTGCGTGTAACAGGTAAAAAGCGCGATGACTTACAAGAAGCGATGCAAGTAGTGCGTACTGCTGATTTAGGGCAGCCTTTCCAGTTTAAAAACTTCCGCGATTAATGACTATTTAGTGGTACCAAGCTGTACCACTTTTATTTACAAAGTTTATGCTTATCCATCAAATTATCGACTCTACGTATGAACTTTTGGTTTTTAGATTTCTAGACGTCCATTGACATTTCCCCTCAAAATTCGCACAATAACGGCTCTTTTCAAGGTGCTTAATAAGTTTCTATGATTTTCATATTACACAGTTAATGTGAATAAACTTGCTAAGATAATCGGGAAGTTGGTGCAAATGCATGTACTGGTTTAAGTCCAACACTGCCCCCGCAACGGTAATGCTTTATAAGCAAAGTCCGGAGACCGGCCTTGATATTCATTTACTAATTATTACTTGTACGGTGGGTATGAGTAAGGGGAAACAATGCTAGCTAAATCCGCACTAAGCGCTGCAATTTTGACTGCGCTCTCTTTTTCTGCGTCAGCACAAAGCTCATCTACCGAAAATATTGAACGTATTACGGTAACAGCAAATAAATTTGAACAATCAATTAATAACACGCTTGCTACGGTCAATGTGATTGAGCGTGCAGAAATAGAAAGCAGCAACATCCGTGATTTGCCTTCTTTATTAAACACGGTAGCTGGCATTGATGTAGTACGTAACGGTGGCTTTGGTCAACAGGCCAGTGTATTTGTTCGAGGCGCAGCGACAAAACATACCTTAGTATTGGTTGATGGGGTACGTATTAGTGACGCGAACTCAGGCAGTGTTTCCTTCTCGAATATACCTGTAAACAGCATCGAGAGAATTGAGGTTGTAAAAGGGGCGCGTGCTGCGATTTATGGTTCTGATGCGATGGCTGGGGTGATCAATATTATTACACGCCAAGCAACTCAGCATGAAATTACGCTAACGAGTGGTAGTCACAACTATGTGAATTATCAGCAAGCGGGTGAATTTAGCCAAGATAATATTACCCTTGGTTATAACTTAGGGTATGAAGATACAAAAGGCTATGACGTCAAAGAAAAAGACCCTGTAGCACCAATTGGTAAAGATCATGATTCAGATGGTTACAATAACCAAAATATTGGTTTTAACTTAACGATAAATACAGATGAATTAGGCCAGTTTAATGCGCTTGTGCAATACAGTGAAGGCGATGCTGAGTATGACAATGCATGGGGTAATGACGCCTATGATTTTGAAAACTATAGCAGCAGAATAGCGTGGCAGAAAAAGTTAGGTCAATTTGAACACTCAGCCTCAGTAGGTGTCTCGCAAGAAGAGAACATTCAAACGGGTACACCTAAGCATGATATTTACAGCACTGAGCGTGCAGAAGCTGAATATCGTACTTTATACAGGCTAAATGAAACAACTCAGTTTAGCGGTGGGTTTAACTATTTGACTGAAGATCTTGGCGGTTCTACAGCCACTTTCAGTGAAACACAGCGAGATAATCAAGCGATATTCTTAGGTGGGTTTTATGATGATAATAAATGGTTAGCAAATGTGGTAGTACGCTCTGATGACTATGATTATCATGGTAGAGCAAATACTTATACTACCGCTTTTGGTGTTAAGCCTCATCGAGATGTGACGTTTAGAGTAAATCATGGCACAGCTTTTAGAGCACCTTCACTGACGAATACCTTTGTAGCGCAAAGCCCATGGTATTTACCGAACGTTAATATTAAACCTGAAGAGGCAACCAATAATGAAATTGGCATGTCATTGTCAACGCGTTGGGGCCGATATGATGTTGCTGTTTTTCAGAACAAAATAGATAACTTGATCAGCAATCAATATGATGCAGATTCTGGGAAATACATTCCTTACAATGTGGATAAAGCCACGATGGAAGGGGTGGAGTTGTCTGCAAACGTGAGTGCTTTCGGTTTTGAACATAGTATCAATGCCACATTTTTAGACGCTAAAGATGGCACAACGGGCGAAAAGCTTGTTCGCCGTCCTTCTGAGTCATTCAATTACACTGTGGCACGTTCATGGGACAAGCTTGATGTGAATCTTGCCATGCAGTATCGCTCATCACGCCCTTCAATTAACTTGTATGATTCGAATTTAGGCCAGTCTAAGGCGACAACCCTTGCAGGGTATACAGTGTTTAACTTAGGCGCTAATTATAAGCTTTTTGATGGGTTAACCTTGAATGCGAGATTAGAAAATATTGCCGGTAAAGATTATATTACTGCAGCCACTGGATATGCGAGTAATGGTAATGTATTGGGGTATACCTCGTTGGGCCGACAAGCTTATGTAGGTGCAACAGTACGTTTTTAACTGGCACAAAACGTACGGGCTTAATATTTTTTAAAAAGGCGAGTAATTACTCGCCTCTTTTATGCACTCAGGTATGTGTGCGTAGCGCTCGAGCACACTTTAATAAATTAGCCGATAATCCAGCTTCTAAATACTTGCTCAAACTTGGCTATTTTGGGTGCAATTAAGATACTGCAATACCCTTGTTGAGGGTTTTCATTGAAGTAGTCTTGATGGTAGTCCTCAGCGGGATAAAACGTTGTTGAGGGGCTCACCTCTGTCACAATCGGTGCGTTATGATGTGTTTGCTGTGCAGAGATCATTGCGTGTGCTTTTAGCTGCTGCGCTTCGTCATGAAAGTAGATGACGCTACGGTACTGCGTACCCACATCATTCCCTTGACGATTTAACTGCGTTGGATCATGCAGCGTAAAAAACATCTCTAGTAATGTTTCGTACTCAATGACTGTTGGATCAAAAGATATTTTGACCACTTCAGCATGACCGCTATCCCCTTGACATATTGCTTGATAAGTTGGCGCATCTAAATGACCACCCGTATAGCCTGAGCTTACTAAGGTTACTCCTTTGACACGGCGAAATGCCGCGTCAATACACCAAAAACAGCCTCCACCGAACGTCGCAATGTGTATATTAGTCATGTTGTATCTCTTTAGTTGTTGAGGCCTGCTGTTCTAGCTTTTGCGCTAAGAACTCAGGCGACTGGGTGTTTTTACAGAATAGATTGTAAGCACACGGGATCACAAATAGCGTTAATAATGTGGCGATACTGACACCTGCAAATACAACCACACCGATCACCATTCGGCTCTCAGAGCCGGGACCGACAGCCATTACTAGCGGGATTGAACTCATTACAGTGGTAAGTGAGGTCATTATAATCGGTCTTAAGCGTTGTACAGATGCATCCACAATTGCTTGTTCGAAGGCAACGCCTTTATCACGTAATTGATTGGCAAATTCAACAATGAGGATGCCATTTTTAGCACTTAAGCCAATTAGCATGACAATCCCGATTTGGCTATAAATATTGAGTGAGCTATCGGTTAGGTACAAGCCGTACATAGCACCCACTAGGCCGAGTGGCACTGTGAGCATGATCACAAGCGGGTGCACAAAGCTTTCAAACTGGGCGGCAAGTACTAAGAACGTGACTGTTAAGGCGAGAATAAACACATAGGTCATTGCTGAAGCGCCTTCATAGAACAGCTGTGACTCGCCCTTATAATCAACGGCTCCATCGATGTCATTTTCTTCTGCTGCGATGGTGTTTAAAAATGCGAGTGCCTCAGCTAGCGTATAGCCATTGGCGAGGTTTGCTGTGATAGTGATAGCACGCATTCTGTTATATCTATTAAGCCTAGACGCGGTCGCCTCTTCTTTAATATTAATAAGACTGTCTAGCGGGATCAGTTGTTCTGTGCGTGATTTAACAAAAATGTTGGCGATATCATTGGGTCCACTAAAATCAGCTTTAGTGCCTTTTAAGATGACGTCATATTCTTCACCACGGTCGATAAAGGTGGTAATGCGGCGTTGTCCTAGCATTGTTTCTAACGTATTCCCTATATCACTTATAGATACACCTAAATCTGCGGCTTTGGTTTTATCTATGTGAATAAGAAACTGTGGAAAGGTTTCTTTGTAATCATGATCAAGGCGCACTAGACCTTTATTTTCTTGCGCGCGTTTTATGATCCGGTCTCTCCATTGGGATAGTTCGGCGTAATCATTGCCCTGAAGTACAAACTCAATAGGACGGGACTGACCACCGCCACCGATACCACGGCGCATTATGGCAAAGGCCCTAATATCCGTGACTTCACGCATTTTTGTACTGATCTCACCCATCACTTCCCAAGTTGAGCGCTTTCGTTCATCCCAGTCAGGCATACCAATGATGGCGACGCCACCTTGACCACCCCAGCCCGGCACACGCACTAATACTCTACTAAGCTCGCCAGCATCAACATAAGGTAACAAGCGCTGCTCAATTTGTGACATGTTTTGTTCGTTATTTTCATAGCTAGCCCCTTCAGGGCCATTCATCATAACAAAGAATGTACCTCGGTCTTCTTTAGGGGTCAGTTCCGAGGGGATCTGTTTATATAGGCTAAAGCTAGTGAAACCTGCCAGTATCAAGACCACAATAAGACTATAGCGACGTTTTAAGTTAGCTAATAAGGTATTGCGATAACCTTGTTCCAAACGCGCAAATTGGCGGTCCATCCATTGACTGAATTTATTATTTGAAGTGCTTGGCTTGAGGACTTTTGAGCATAAAGCGGGCGCAAGCGTTAACGCAGTAATACTAGAAAATAGCACCGCAGCACTGACAGCCATGGCGAACTCTGTAAACAATGCGCCAATTCGACCATCCATAAATACCAATGGCACAAAGACTGAGATGAGTACCAATGTAGTCGCGATAATGGCGAATCCTACCTCTTTTGCGCCACGATAAGCGGCAAGAAGTGGGGGCTCTCCCAGTTCTATGCGTCGATGAATATTCTCTAACATGACGATGGCATCATCAACGACTAATCCTATTGCCAGTACAAGCGCGAGCAGGGTGAGCAAGTTAATGGAATAACCCATCGCCAATAAAAACATAAAGGTGGCAATTAATGCTACAGGCACTGTAATTGCAGGGATTAAAGTGGCGCGAATAGTGCCTAAAAATAAAAATATGACGGCTACAACCAGTGCCATTGCAATTGCCAGTGTACGGTATACTTCCGTAATTGACTCTCTAATAAAAATAGACGAATCGTAGCTGTCTTGTATTGTGGTGCCTTCAGGCAGGTTGCGTTTTATTTTTTCTAATTCTTGGCGTGCGTTATCAACCACATCTAAGGTGTTGGCTTTCGCTTGTTTGACAATACCAAGACCAATCATATTTTTACCATTGCCACGAAAGGTACTTTCATCATCTGCGGCTTCTAAAATGACCTCTGCGACTTCTCCAAGCTTAATTAAGTAGCCCTGTTCACCGCGTTTAATAACGAGGTTTTTAAAATCATTTTGGGTTTTATAGCTACGTGCAATACGCACTGCAAAATCTCTATCAAGTGATTCAATTTCACCAGCAGGTAGTTCTACGTTTTCTCGACGCAATACTTGTTCTATATCGCTAGTGGTAACGCCTCTGGCTGCCATTGCTTGTCGGTTTAGCCATACTTTCATAGCATACTGTCGCTCGCCACCGATCCTAACATTGGAAACGCCGTCTACTACAGCCAGTCTATCGACAATAAAACGCTGAGCGTAGTCAGATAGCTGCAACGTATTCATACTGTCGCTGTTTAGTACAAACCATGCGATTGGACTTTCATCTGAATTTGACTTAGATACCTCTGGTGGTCTTACTTGTTCGGGTAACCTATCTAATGCACGTGATACTCGCTCTCTAACGTCATTTGCCGCCGCATCTATATCCCTATCAATATTAAATTCGATGGTAATATTGGAGCGACCATTTCGACTCGAAGAGTTAATACTTTTAATCCCTTCAATCCCCGAGATTCGATTTTCAAGCACCTGTGTTATTTTTGCTTCAACGACCTCACTTGATGCCCCTGTATAGTCAGTGCTGACACTGACAATGGGAGTTTCGATGTCGGGATACTCGCGCAATGGCAGCATACTGAATGCCACGATACCGAAGGTCAGCAGTAGCAAATTAATAACAATGGCGAAAACGGGTCTTTTAACCGCTGTGTCAGTTATTTTCACCGTCTACCCCTTCTCAGTGACTGCAGAACCAGAGCGTATTTTTGTTGTACCCTCTGTGACAATTTTTTGGCCTGTCGCTAGGCCATTTTTAATGGCGACCCAGCCATTAAATCGAGTATGTAATTCAACCTCTGTCAGCTGTGCTTTTTGTTGCTCATTAATAACAAAGACATAGTGTTGCCCTTTTCTAGGTATAATACTTTTTTCTGGCACCATGATGGCTGTGAGGGAGCGAAGTTCCACAGTAACATGCAGTAACATGCCTGGTTTCAGCTGTGCATTGTTGTTGTCAAAATCAGCGGTCACTTGCACTGTTCTGGTTGTTTCATCAATACGGGGGTCAATGTGAGAGACCATTCCCTGAAATGGTGTTTGTCCGTACGCATCACTCAAGGCTGCTACTGTCATGCCTTTTTTTAGCTGACCTAAATACTTTTCGGGTACTTGAAAGTCGACTTTTATCACGCTGATGTCATCTAAAGTGGTGATCCGAGTATTGTTATCAACAAAGCTACCTACCGAGATAAGTCGTTTTCCGAGTACGCCTTTAAATGGAGCTGTGACAGTCATTTGTGCCAGCTCGACTTTAGCAGTTTGCAGTTGTGTGAATAAGGCGTCAGCCACTGAGCGCTGCTCTTCTAAGGCTGACTGTGCCGCCGATTGTGTCTTAGCCAATTCAGTGAGGCGTGCCAGTTGTCGTTGTTGTTCTTTTAATCGGATAGTTAATTCTTTAACTGCCAGCTTTTCTTCTATATCTTGCAGTTGTATTAATTTATCATTTTGTAAAACCACATCGCCGTCGGTAAAATAGACATCGCTAACATAGTCATTTTGCGAACTCACGATGTCGATAGCTTGGTTTGCTCTGGCGTTGCCTATTGCGGTAATGGTAATGATCCGAGATTGTTCTTGTGCTGCGACTGTTGTAACGGCTGTTGCGCCGCGCTTAGCATTCGTTGCTTTGCCTTGTGATGAGGGGAAATACAAATAGCCTGATATACAAATCAAGACTAAAATAATAAATGGAAAGAGGGCTTTACCCGATTGTTTTGCATACATGTTATTTTACCACTGCGATTGATAACCCTAGTGTACAAAATATGTTGTGAGAAAAGGTGGTTAGATGTCTCGTTAATTTGTGCGTTGACCGAAAAAACGCCTAAATATATTATTTTTGTACCTAAATGTTTGAATTATATAATATGACTAAGCATCAAAAGTGTCACACGTGTAGGAGAATACGGCAATTGCTGGTATGGGCGATCATTATGTTTGTATTTTATTTTGGTTTTTATACGTAAAGGTGGCGTAACAAATGCAGGCAAAATTGAGGGCACAGGCAAATCGGCATAGCATCGAGTTTATGATAGTCGGCGGCATTTCGCTGGCTGTTATTATGATTTTTGTGTCTTTGCGTAGCAGCGCAATTAGCGTCCTTGAAATCGCCCTAGCAAGTAGTGCTATAGTAGCGATACTAATAGGTTTTTTGAAAAGTCAGCAGCCATATTATAGTATATTACTTGACGCACAGCAGGTCATATATGTACATAAGTTTGGCCAATGGCAAATAGGTATACACAATTTGCATTCTAGTGGCATCCCAAAGGCTGGGGAAACGTTGGAATTACTGGAATTAAACGCAGTAGGCATTAAACTTATTAATATCGATGAGTTCTTGCAGGCACTGAGCCCAAGATTAGCGGGGAAATTATTGATTGAACAGCGGCATATATTTTTACAAGCTGTTAAAATGCATTGCAAAAATGGCAACTGCCCATCAGAATGGTTAATTGAACCAGACGAATTTAAATCTGATTCAGGGCAATTATATACAGGCTTAATTGCGATGTTTGCCAACAGAATGCACAACCTGAAAACGCTAACCGGTTACGATTTGTTATTACCAGCAAATGTGTTAGACCGAGATATTTGGCGTTTTTCAACTTTAATAAACCGCTGGAAAATAAGTCCAGAACAGGTGGTTAAAAACTTGCGAGAAGAGCAAGTCACCAATGAACAGATGTAACAGGAATAGTCCATGAGCGATGATAGAGCCTATATTAAAAGCGGTCGTAATACGATCATTCACAAAGAGAAAAAGCTCGATTTGGTTATTGTTAACGGGGAAACTCACCCGAAGATCCAAGTCACAGTGAATGGACTTATACCATTTAAAGATGAGCTTCCTCGTAATCGTAGAGAAGCAAAAGAGCGTTATTTAGAGATTGTGAATATTGGCAGTGCTGATATTTTTGGCGAAGTTAAACGGTTATTGTTTATTCAGTCGCTGGATGGCAGAGAATATAAAGTAGATTACAGTAAAATTGGCACAAAATTATTTGTGAGAATTCATCAAGATAGCTATATGTAATGTAGGCTAGGAGCCGAAGTATGTTGAACCGTTTAGCCTGTATTATCGTTTTGAGTTGTTTTTTATTGGGCTGTGGAGGCGGTTCATCTTCATCTGAACCGACAGAAGTTAACGCCAGTATTAATGTCAGCAATAGTGTTACCGTGGTAGAGAAAGCCAGTGTAACCATAACGGCATCTGCCTCACCAGCCGATGGGACATTTAATTGGCAAGTGATCAGTGGCCCTACACTGGAAGGTTTTCCGCAGCAAACCAACGAAGTCACTATTACTGCACCAGATGTAAAAACGGACAGTGTGATCACCTTACAGGTTGATTACCGAGCACCTAATGATAAAACGGCATCAGATACCGTGATCATCAATGTAACGTCTGAGAATCAATTACCTGTTGCCGTTGTCACGCAAACAGAACCAGCCACATTACCTGCCAAATATCCAGACACGGTTAAACTCAGCGCAAAAGATTCAACTGATCCAGACAGTAATGGTGCTATTGTGTCATATCAATGGCAGCAGCTGTCAGGCCCGACATTAACGCTCAGTGATCTAACGCAAAGTGAAATAAGCTTTACTCATCCACTCCTATTACAAAGTCAAACGGCTCGGTTTAGTTTGACGCTAGTGGACGATGAAGGCGGTGAAGCCGGTACTGAATTTTCAATGACGTTAGAGTCTACCGATACGCCTGTTATTGCTGAAGCGGGAGATGCACAAAGCGTTGTTGAGTTTGATACTGTTACGCTCGATGCATCCAAAAGTGTCAGCGTATCTGGTAACTATACTTGTGTATGGAGCCAAGAAGGCAGTGGTAGCGTAACTCTTTCGATATCTGACCCCACATCCTGTAAAACCACGTTTTTAGCCCCGGATGTCGACAGCAGCATTGAAGCCAAATTTAAAGTGACAGTGAAAGACCCGTTAAATCTGGTGAATGATGATGAGGTGACAATTACCATCAACCCTAAAGCACTCGGTTTGTTAAACGATTCTGGGATGGAAAGCTGTTTTAGTAATACGGCTCTGATCTCTTGTAACGATGATACGTTTGTTGCTCAGGATGGTGATATGGGGCGTGATAGTGTCGCGAGCTACCTAGATAAAACAGGGACTGGCCGTGTTGCTTTTGATTTTACCAAGTTAAATGAATTTGCTGATGAACTACCAGACACTGAAACCACATTTAGTTGTGTACGAGACAATGTTTCTGGGCTGATTTGGGAAGTGAAAGAGGCGAATACGGGCACGCTGCCTAATACGTCCGTACGTGAAGGTAAAAACCATTATACATGGTATCTCACCACCGATGGCACTGCACAGGATGGCTCAATTACGGGATCTGCTAATACAACCTGTCCTAGCAATCTACATTGCGGTATTCAGTCACTTATTGATGACGTAAATGCGAGTAACTTCTGTGGAGGAAGTAATTGGCGTTTACCAACGTATATGGAGCTGCTTAGCATCATTGATTTTGGTCGAAGTGATGGTTCAGCACTGCTCGACCCAGTCTTTTTCCCTAACACCCCCAGTGAATCATTTACAAACCATGTTTATTATTGGACCACTCAAACAAGCGTTGATGGTCGAAGTTTAACTCAGGCGTTTATTTTAGATATGCTAACCGGTAATGATTTAGCGTACCCCAAAAATAATACTGCGTATGTTCGCTTAGTTAGAACACCCTAGGAGCATTAAGTGAAAGCATTAGTGATAGTGTTAAGTTTGGTTTCAACTTCTTTATGGGCTGCACAGACTTGTGTTTCTAGTGTGGTGAGTACAACGCCTACAGCACGTTTTTCGGCGAACGCAGATGACACGGTAACGGATACTGCGACCGGCTTAATGTGGCAGCGCTGTAGTTACGGCCAAACCTTTAGCTCTGCAACCCAAAGCTGCACGGGAACTGCACAACAGCTTAATTGGCAGCAGGCGCTAACAGCTGCAAAAAACGATGAATTCGCTGATTTTAAAGATTGGCATGTGCCGAGTGTAAAAGAGTTGGCAAGTATTATAGAACACCAATGTGTCGAGCCAGCTGCAAACACGAGTGTATTTACAGATGCGCTAGATGAAAACTATTGGAGTAGTACAACCGCGATTAAACAAATCGATCATGCGTGGGCATACCAATTCGCGGATGGAAAAAACAATATTAAGGCAAAGACCTCAGACGTTTTTTTACGGTTGGTAAGGTATAGCAAATAACTTTGGCAATGTATAAAAATTTGCTACTCTTGGCTGATGTACTTTGAGGGGTAGGTTATGTCATTTGTTGCGCGTTGTGGTGTGTCGTTGTTGCTTGTTACCTTGCCTTGGGTAAGTGTGGCCCAAAGCAAATGTGATGTTGAATTAGGACATGGTTTAATTATTACTGATTCGGTGATCCGAATCGTTGATAATGGCCAAACTCGCGTACAAATTAACAACGATAATCAGTTGCTTATTCAAGGTTACTGGATCACCCTATCTGAACAAGAGACACAAGTTTTACATGATTACTCAAAAGGCATAAGAGACACCGTGCCTGAACTGGTGAGCTTGGCGACAGACGGTGTGAATCTAGGCTTGAGTGCCATAGAGCAAGTTGTTGAAGGGATGTCGGACAAAAAACCTGAAGTTTTACAGACTCAATTACAGTATGTTGAACGCGCTCTGATGGATAAGTTTAAACGGGGTGATGACTTCTTTTTTATTGCACCGCAATCGTTATCAAAAATTGATGATTTTTTTACTAAAGAGATCAGTCAAAAAATTCACTCCGCTGTTCATGGCTCTTTAGGGGCTATTTTAATGTCTTTGGGTGATGCCTTTAAATCTAGAGAAGGAAATATTGAAGACCGTATTACTGACATGGGGCAGCGTATGGACATCATTACTAAAGAAATTGACAAATCATTACAGAAAAAAGCGCAACAATTAGAAAGTAAGGCTGATGAATATTGCGAGTGTTTAAATACGCTAGATGAGACCGAGGCACGTCTTCAGGCTATAGTGCCCCGCTTAGCAGCATATGACCTAGTACAAATTCGCTCTTAGTTTATTTTAGTCGATATAATCGCTTTGCATTGTGGTAGCTGAGCTTTTGCCATAACGCGTTATCCTCTACGAGTGCATGATAGCTTAGCCATAAAGCTTCATACTGTTGACGTATCAAACAAACAGGATAGTTTGATGCAAACATAACTCTTTCTTCACCAAAATATGATAATAATAAAGTTAAGCACTCTTTTGGTTCTAGGGGGCTTGCTACATGTTCGCGTCCGGAAAACTTAATAGCAATGTTATGGCACTGTGACAGGGCGCTTAATCCGCTATGATAAGGCGTATCCGTATCGAGTAAACCTGCATGGTTCAGAATTATCTGCAAACTCGGTAATTGGAGGCAGTATTGTGCAACTTGATACGCAATATTGTGCAGATGTAGTTCAAATTGCGCTTCAAAATGTAGTTGATATTGGCTCAGTGTTGCGAGGTTCTTCTGAACATGTTTATGGAGTAATCGTTCTGCATCGTTACCCTCTGTAATATCACGGATCCCACGTAAACATCTACTTTGCGCTAATGCTTTAAGCTGCTGAGAAAATAAGCATGGCTTGAGTGTAATGTCGAGATAGGCGATAGCACCATATTGCAGTGGAGGTACAGTTTGCTCAAGCCATTCAAGCTCTTGATAAGGTTGGTCGTTATTGAATCCAGCTTCAATATGAACAATTGCTTTGACTAAAAAAGTTGGATTATTAAGCTGTGCTTTATGGTGGTTTGCTTTTATCAAGGATAGGTTTGGCCAAGGGGGCGGATTAGTGCCGGTTAGCCAATGGTATTGACCCTTTTCTAGGTCGAAAAAGTGAATGTGCGGGTCAATTATTGGGATCATTGTGCAGTATACCCACCATCAATTGACTGTAAGCTACCCGTTATAAAGCTTGCATCTTCACTGGCTAAAAAAGCCACTAATGCTGCAACTTCTTCGGCTTTACCTAATCGGCCTAGTGGTTGTAAAGCTGCTTCTTCAGCCACTATATCCGCTTTATTTGCTCCACTCTTTTCACAGTATTGGTCGATTGCTGTATGAAAGAGGGGCGTCTCGATTGTGCCTGGGCATACGGCATTTGCTCGGATGTTATCTGCTGCGTAGTCGAGCGCGGTAGTTTTAGCCATGGATGCAAGTGCTGACTTTGTTAAGTTATAAGCAAATGAATTTGGCTTTGCTATCAATGCTTGATCAGATGAAATAAAGATGATTGCCCCGTGTTGTTGTGCTTTCATACACGGTAACACCGCTTTAGTGGCGGCATACGCGCCTTTCACATTAAGTGCGAAGAGCTGATCTAATGTTTCTTCATCCGTTGCCTCAATCGTCGCGCTGAGGTGCTTGCCTGCATTTGATACCAGTACGTCAACACGCCCTGTACGCTGGGTAATAGCTTCAATAGCGTGTGTAACATCAGCCACGTTACTTACATCACATTCTACAAAATGGCCTGTTTCACTGTGTTTTATATCTAAATTAAATACTTGATAACCTTGTGATAGCAGCTTTTCGACAATGGCTAGGCCAATGCCAAAGCTGCCACCTGTTACAATGGCAACTTTTGTCATAATATCTCTCTCTTACTGACCACAGCCACCGGCACCATGGACATGCCCATGGCTAAGTTCTTCTGCGGTTGCTTCGCGCACAGAAACCACTTCTACGTCAAAAGTCAGTGTTTTACCGGCAAATGGGTGGTTAAGGTCGCAATCTACATTAAAACGGCCAACTTTTACCACGGTCACTTGATGTCGACCTTGATTCGACTCAACAATGGCAGACATCCCTTTTTTCCATACTTTGTTATCGCCTAAGCCTTGTAAATGCTTAATAGGGATACGTTGTATGAGGCCTTCTTTAAATTCACCGTATGAGTCTTCAGGGGCAAGCGTTACACTGAATTTGTCACCAGCGGCTTTGTTGTCTAATGCTTTTTCTAGGCCAGGCAACATACTATCATTGCCATGGATATAGCTTAGAGGCTCGTCTGTTTTACTGGTTTCAATGTGTTGCTCGCCTTCACTCAAGGTGTAGTGAAACTCAACAGCGGTGTCTTTAATGATTTGCATAACAGTCTCTTTAATTTAATTACGTGGGTATTTTACGTTAGCAAGTAAGAGTAAGCTAGGGCTTCGGGCCGTTTTCTGGCTTTACCAACAGCTCTAACTCTGACAAGTACTGTTTGGTTTTTTGTGGCTTTGTAGCCTGTTGTGGTTTGGGCAAGTGTAAAACCAGTGTTTTACCTGGGTTGAGTATGCTGTGTGTTTTCAAGCTATTCCAAGTGAGCAAATCTTTAAGTGCCACATCATACAATTGACTGATATCCCATAATGAATCCCCCGTTTTGACAATATGATAGTGTTCAATCGTGGCGGGCTTAGGCCGCTTTTTTTCTACCAAGTATGGGCTTATTTCATAGTTAACTAACAGGCTATCTGTTTTTTGTGCTTTGTTTAAAATTAATGTTTCATTGATGCTTAGTAATGATGATGATTTATTATTGAGGATTTTGATAGTCTTTATTGTGGTGTTAAAACGTTTCGCAATACCGTATAAAGTATCGCCTTTTTTTACAGTATAGGTTTGACTAAAGTGACGTTTGAAAAAGCGACTTTGTAGCAGCTGTTTTTCTGTCATTGGCAACAACACCTTGTGTGGTCCTTGCGGTGAACTTTGGTGACGTAGGTACCCAGGGTTTAGTTGGTGGATCTGCTTTTTTGGAATATTGACTAAGGCAGATAGCACGCCAAAATCAAATTGTTGCCCAACATCTAGCTGAGTGGTGTATGCGTAATTTACTACAGTTGGTAGCGTAAACTCAGGGTGTTTTTTTTGTAGTAAATAACTTAAAGCTAGTAGCTTTGGTACGTATTCAGAGGTTTCTTTTGGCAGTGTTAAATGCCAAAAATGGGTGCTTATTCCAAGTTTTTTATTTCGCTTTATAGCTTTTTTTACGCGGCCTTCACCACTGTTATAAGCCGCAATCGCATGTAGCCAGTTACCATTAAATCGTTTATGTAAATAGCTTAAATAACTCAGCGCTGCATCTGTTGCTGCCAATACATCTTTTCGTCCGTCATACCAAGGGTCGGACGTTACACCAAAATGATAAGCGGTGGCATCAACTAATTGCCAAGCTCCAACAGCCTGTTGCGCAGAGACAACGGTAGGCCTAAAGTCACTTTCAACAAAAGGTAATAGCGCGAGTTCCATAGGCATATTGCGCTGCGATATGCGCTGTATTATATGAAATAAGTACGGTGCCGCACGTTTATTTACCTGAACCAAGTAAGTCGGTTGCGCTAAATACCAATCAATGCGTTTGTGTAATCTGGGTGTGGGTATAACATCAAAAGTTAAGTTGTTAGCAATAACTTGCCATAAGTTTGTCTCAGGAGGGGAAGGAATAGCAACGCTAGGTACTTCTATACGGGGTTGTATTACTAGCATGGAGGAAGCATTAGACGGTTCTTTTTCATGGTCAACGATTAATGCGTTGAGCACGGCACTCGTGTCATTGTCGTTGGGTTGTGTTAGCTGACACCCGACCAATATATGCGAACTGATAACGAGTAAGCATACTTTGTAAATCAGACTATTCATGTTTAGCAAGCGTGTCTCTATCGTCGTGTATATAGGCTGAAATGACATCCTCACTTATTGATTGCATATGTTTTAACGCTAGATTAAAGAGCAGTTGCAGTTTTTGTTGCTCTGCAACATCTTTTTTATACAGTATGCGTAATGATGCTGGCACCGTGGGGGACGGTTTATTATTCAGCGACATAACGACGTGTAAAAAAGAGATAGGCTTATTCAGCTCTCGGAGTTTGTACGGTTTGCCATGACTGGGTAGCAACCATGTAACATCGTTGCGGCGTTTTAGTTGTAAAAGGGTGTTATACCATTGAGGCAAATGTTGATGCGTTACATAAGGAATTGGGTCTAGGCTCGCTCCGCCAAACAGCCCACCGTTACGCCGATTGAATATTAATAAGTCACCCGCACTGGCACCTACTGCAGGCGTTATATCAAGTATATTTTTACCTAATTGCAATGAAGTAAGCATATTTTGGGGAAAGGGGAGGCTTAGAGATTGCCAATACTTGATCCGCTGCTGGGCGGCGTGTAGCTTTTTTTGCCAATGAGCTTGCTCTTCATTGCTTAAGTTTTTTATTCGCTGAGCACTGACCGAATAGCTGCGTGAATAGTCTTTGATTTTATTTACATAAGCATCTTGATATATTTGAATGTTGTCTTTGACATAGTTAGGCGCTACCCATTTAGCTGCAGGGAAAGCATGTTGTAACAGTGCACTACCGAGTACTTCTTCATGTGAACTACCGGTACTTATGAGGTAGCACACGGGCACAGAGAGACGTTTTTTAATTTGATTGATCGTTTGTTCTAATACCGTGAAGTCACCATGTGAATTAATAATAGCTGCGCAGGTCGTTCCCGTAACTATTGCTTGATTTGCTTGTAACTGAGATGCCGTTTTATTGGGGGCTATAATAAATGTGTGTGTGTCGACTTGATGCCATTGTTGCGCAAAACAATAATTTGGTAAAAAGGTTAAAACTAATAAAATTAAAAAACGCATCATCTGAAAAATCATGAAATATTCATGATGATAATTTAACCGAAAATACGTTTTTTATAAAGGGCTCAATCAACTTCCAAATAAAGAGAAAGTTTTTCTACAAGCGTTTGTTGCGCTTGTTGTTGCGAACTTTGCTGGTGCTCCAATGCCTGTAGATCGTGGCATAAATGTAACGCAGCTAGTAACAAAGCATTTTGTTCATTGCGCACTGTTGAGCGTTGTTTCATTTTATCAACACGTTCATTGAGCAAGTTCGCAGCATCAAGGAGCAAATTTTCTTGCCCCTCGGTGCAGGCAAATTGATGAGTTTTGCCTAGTAAAGTTACTTCTACTTGATTGGTCTTTTCAGGCATTAGCTCGCCTGAGTTGCGCTTTGTAATTTATCAAGTAAGCCAGTTAAAGTACTACTTGTTTCTTTTTGCTTTTCTTCACTTTCAAGCACTTCAAGTTGTAAAGTTTCATTTTCATCAATTAGCTTGTTATTTTGCTCTTTAAGGCCTGAAATTTCATTATTTAGTCGTTCATTTTGAGCAATTAATTGATCAATCAGTTGTTCGAGTTGGGGAAGTGTCTCGTTATTCATAAATGCGCTCTTATCACTGTATTTTGTCATGCAAATGTAAAACAAAGTGACTTAGGATGCTAGTAAATACGTGGCTTTATGCTGATTTTTCTCGCGTATTGCGCGATAATAGACATTAAACCCGATTTTATTCACAAGCGGTTCAGCAAAATTGCTCAATTGCCCAGCAAGGCTACCTTATGCTCAGTTACAGACATTCATTCCATGCAGGAAACCCTGCGGATATTATAAAACACCTCGTGCTTGCCAATGTACTTGAGTACATGACGCGAAAGGATAAGCCACTAGATTATATTGATACCCACTCCGGGGCTGGTTTTTTTGAATTGAGCAGCAGTGATGCGCAAAAAACGCAAGAGTACTTAGATGGTATCGCAAAGCTTTGGCAGTACGATGGTGATAATGATGCGATTAAAGCGTTTGTTGATTTGGTTAAGTCTTTCAATGAGGATACATTGGCGTTTTACCCAGGTTCACCTAAAGTGGCCGAACAGTTTCTGAGAAGGCAAGATAAAGGCTGGTTTTTTGAATTGCACCCGAAAGACGCTGTATTATTAGCTGATAATTTAGCGCACAAAAAATCACTTAGAGTGCGCAGTGAAGATGGTTTCAAAGGGTTATTAGGGTTAGTTCCGCCATCATCAAGACGTGCTTGTGTGTTAATGGATCCGCCATATGAGATCAAAACAGATTATCAGCAAGCAGCAAAAATGATTATTAAAGCGCACAAGAAATTTAACTCGGGTACTTATATGATCTGGTATCCAGTTGTCGATAGAGAGCGTATTGACTTGCTTGAGCAAACTTTGATTGAGTCTGGTGTGAGTAATGTTCAACTATTTGAATTAGCAACCAGTGCTGATACGCCAGAACATGGTATGACGGCATCGGGCATGATTGTTATTAATGCACCATGGACATTGAAATCCACAATGGACACGGTATTACCTGAGTTAGTCAAAATAGTGAGTGATGAAAGTGGTTTTTATCGCAGCGAACAGTTAGTAGAAGAGTAACTAAAACGGTGTTTGATATGCCCCGTTAAGGTACGGGGCGTATATAAGATTATTTTTTGACAAATTTAGTCAAAATAACAATACGTTGTCCATCAACTCGACCTTCGATATGTTCAGGGTTTGAGGTAAGGCCAATATTTCGAACCGCTGTGCCACGTTTTGCAACAAGGCTACTACCCTTTACGTCTAAATCTTTTATAAGTACAACTGTATCACCGGCGCTAAGCCTCACTCCATTGCTATCGACATGAATAATATCATCATCTTCAGCAAGCGCTTGTTCTGCCCATGCACGTGTATCATCTTCTAAATACAGCATATCGAGCGCGTCTTGTGCCCACCCATGATCTGTCGCCAGTTGGGTTAATAATCTAAAGGCAACGACTTGTACCACTGGTGTTTGGCTCCACATGCTGTCATTTAAGCAATGCCAGTGGTTTGCCTGTAGTGTTTCTTCGCCTTCAACTTGGCCCTTACAGGTTGAACATAAATAGATGCATTTATCTGAGTGAGCTTCATTGACCGGCGGTACTTCAAATACACTGAGACCTACCTGACTACTACATAATTCACATTGTCCATTACTGCGCTCAGCTAAAGTGGCGGCGATACTCATGATTTTTCCTAAAAGATATGGCTGAAGGTGCGATTATACTTTATCAATTAAGGATATCGCTAGAGGCGCAAAGCAATTAACCATATTTTTTGTGCGGCTAATAGGACCTAGTTGGTTGATTTGGCCCTTGATGTTTTTCTCATGCTAAGTACTATAATTTGGAACGGTACAAGAAAAGTGTCAAAGTATGCATCGAATGATGCCATACTTCATTGCATGTAGAGGGTTTTTCCGTCGCAATTTTGTTGATAGGTGTCATAACCTAATTTCCCCAACGAACCGATGGTTATTTACAGCGTAAAAGTAACTCATGTGTCATTAAGTGAGCTTAGCGTACTTTACTATATGTAAGCTTATGCAATATTTAATAAGAATGATGAACAAGGTCAGGTTTTAATTGCTCAGCATACAGGCATATCGTATTCTGGTTGGCAAACTCGGCTAAGTTTAATTGAGTAAAATAAAGGGTATGAATGTTGATGAGTGGGACAGCTGCGAATGTAAAAAATTCTTCAGTACAATATATTGCACGCCAAGTCATCCTTGATAAAGCGCAGAATATGTATGCGTATGAGTTATTGTATCGAGATTCAGATCATAATGCTTTTCCTTGTGGTGTGACTGATGGACAGGCAACAGGAAGGATGTTTTTTAACTCTTTGATGTTTGTTGGTATAGAGCGCTTAGCAGCTGGACATCGTGCGTTTATTAACTTATCAGATGAATCCTTGCTACAAGAGCTACCCAAGTTACTAAATCCTGAGAACCTGGTTATTGAAATCGTTGAGCGCTCTCAGAATATTCCAGAGTTATTGCAGACCGTGGTGCGTTTGAAACAGCAAGGTTATCATTTTGCACTTGATGATTATGATGGTGATGCACGTTGGCAGCCTTTGCTTGAGCATATGCACTATATTAAGTTAGAAGTTGAACAGCCAATCATTAAAACAACCATGATGCTGAAAAAGCTAAAACGCACATATCCAGATGTAAAAATTGTTGTTGAGCGTATTGAGACTCAAGAAGAATATCACTTCATTCTTGCTGCAGGGGCTGACTACTTTCAAGGATACTTTTTTGCGCGTCCTGAGATGTTGAATCATGGCAATATTGAACCGTCAAAATTTGCTGTGTTTGATTTACTTAGGTGTACGGCTAAGAAAAACTTATGCTTCAAAGAAGTACAGCAGCGAGTTGCAAAAGATTTGAGTTTGACCGCTCGGGTATTAAAGTTGGCAAATGCGAAAGCGGGTGAAAATAAAGTAGAAATGAAGTCGATAGCGCAAGCGGTCGTATACTTGGGAGAAGATGCGATTCGACAGTTTGTCAGAGTGCTAGCCTTAAGTGAATTAGGCTTAGACAAACCTGCTGAATTAACCAAAATGGGCTTAATGCGAGCTCGATTTATTGAGCTTTTTTTGAATCCTGGCGGAAATGAAATGGCCGAACAGGGCTATTTAATTGGCTTGATGTCTATTTTAGATGCGGTATTAGAAATCGAACTTGCGATGGTTATTTCTGAGTTTTCGCTAGATACTTCTTTAAGTAGTGCTTTACTCGATTATCAAGGTCTGTTGGGGGGGGCACTACGTTTAGCACTAGAAGTAGAGCACAATAATTGGATAGAAGCTGAGGCAATTTTAAATGCCATTCGACCAGCGACTAGCAAAGAGCATTTATTTGACTTAGCAATGAAAAGCCGTGCTTATGCTGATGAGATTTTTGCGGTGGTTCATACCGGATAAACTTGCGCCATTGATACTTCGCTTCTAGCGTATCAATAGAATGATGTTCAACGGCTTTAAATAGTGTTGCTCTTGCTGCAAATCGGCCAATAAAATAGTATGTTTATTAAGCCAGGTTTTATTTATCATAAGGCGTAGTTGTTCACCTTGTGCTTGAATCACAATGCTAGGCACCTGCTGATGTTGGCGTTTTTGATTAAACATAATGGCTAAGCGAAGCAAAGGTAATAGCTTATTTAACTTCTGTGGTTGTTCATGATTGAATAGGTCTAGGTCAGCAAGCTTAATTTTCTTACGTGAAAATCGGATCAAACCACTTAACATTAATTGCTGTTCTTGGGTAAACCCTGGCAGTTGGCTATGCATGACAATATAAGCACTATGCTTATGTAACCCTGATGAATTAATCGTTAAGCCCACTTCATGCAACTGCGCGGCCCAACGTAACATTTGCAGGTCAAAAGGTGAAAGTTGCCATGCATCTTGTACGGATGAAAAAAGGTGTTCTAACGTTTTGCATATGTTGTCGCTATGCACAGTATCAACAGTATAGTGCTCAGTTAAAGTTTGAATAGTTCTGGTACGGATATCCAATACTTCATTTCGCTGCATTTCATTAAGCAGCCCTTCACGTAAAGAGTAATCACAATAATTAAGCGACGTGATATGAAGCTGTTTAAAAACGGCAATAAGAATGATTAAACCACCAACAATATTTGCGTGGCGCTCTTCTGGTAGTCCCTTGATATCTAATTTATCAATATGACCTTGCGCTAAAATGTAGGCTTTGATCTTTTCTAAAGATGACAGTGTTAATGCGCATTGATCAAAGTAGGCCTGATTGATGGCAACCAATGTTTTAATTGTCCCAGATGTACCTAAACATGTTTTCCAACCTTCATTTAGATAATTAGCTGTTATGGGCTCGAGATCTTGCTCTGCTTTTGTTTGCGCATTGTTAAAGCGCTGCTCATTGAGTTGACCATCAGGGAAAAACTGTTTTGAAATCGTGACGCAGCCCATATTACGACTGGCTAAGTGCTTATGTTCAAAATGCTGGCCAATAATGAGCTCAGTACTTCCCCCGCCAATATCGATGATTAAGCGATTGTGGTCACTGTGCATATAATTGGCGACCCCTTGATAGATAAGCCGTGCCTCTTCTTGACCTGAAATAACGTTAATTTTGAAGGGGAAGTTGCGCTGTGCCAAGCGTAGGAAATCCTGAATATTTTTACTATTACGCAGCGTATAGGTTGCGACGACTTGAACATGACTATGGGGAAAGCTTTCTAGTGTGGTCGCAAATTGTTGCAATGCGTGTAATGCACGTGCAATGGCTTCTTGAGAGAGGTTAAAGTCCTCATCTAACCCAGCAGCTAAATAGACACGCTGTTTTTCTTTGTGTAACACCTGAAAGCGTCCATCTACGTGCCGGGCAACCAGTAAGTGAAAACTATTTGAGCCTAAATCAACGGCGGCAATTGAAGGGTGATCTGTTTTCATACTGTCTTGTTATTTTCATATTTTTTTAGGTAATCGTATATGGCTATTTGCGAGCGAATTTTTTTCCTATTCCCTCTTCGCACATATAGATTTTTTTGCTCCGCATCAATCAGTCGAGCTTTACTTCGATCACGAAACTGCAGCTCTAGAATATCTAAAATTACGCGTTTGAGCGATTCATCATAGATAGGTACTGCCACTTCAACACGATCATCTAGGTTACGTGTCATCCAATCTGCAGAAGAGATGAAAACTTGTGGGTCACCGCTGTTTTCAAAGACCATAACTCTTGGGTGTTCTAAAAACCGGTCAACAATGCTGATCACCTTTATATTGTCACTAAAGCGCGGTAAGCCCGGGACCAATGCACACATACCCCGAAGTATGATCCGGATCTTTACACCATGACGCGCTGCAAAGTAGAGTTTATCAATTAATTGCTTATCAACTAGGTTGTTGACCTTAATGGTGATTCTAGCAATTTTTCCTTGTTCTGCATTGCGTACTTCTTTATCAATGAGGTCTAAAATACGATCTCGTGCGTTAACAGGAGAGATCATTAGGTGTTCAAAATGAAAAGGTCGATAACTACTTTCTATGAATTTGAATACACTGTCACATTCATTACAGATGTCATTATGTTTTGTGAACAGGCTAAAATCCGTATAGATCCGAGCTGTTTTTTCGTGAAAGTTACCGGTACCGATATGTACATATTTGACGATTTTGCCTTTTTCTTTTCGGTGGATCACACACAGCTTACTATGCACTTTTAACGCAGGGATCCCAACCATTACTTTAATGCCGGCCTCTGAAAGTAATTTAGCCCATTCGATGTTATTTTGTTCGTCAAAGCGGGCTTTTAATTCAACCATGACGGTAATTTTTTTCCCGTTCTTTGCTGCACTTAATAACGAAGAAATGAGTCGAGACCGATTGGCCACTCGGTATATATTAATTTTGATCTGTGTAACTTTCGGATCAAAGGCGGCTTGGCGAACATACTCCAGCATGTGGTTGAAAGTGTGGTAAGGGTAGTAAAGCAGGATATCCTTCTCAGTTATGGCTTTGAATACGCTTGCATGAGTATTAAACGCGCTGCTTTGTAGTGGCTGCAATGGTGGGTTTTCTAAGTTTTTTCTACCGACATTAGGGAATGAAATAAAATCTCTAAAGTTACGATAGCGCCCTCCAGGGATCAATGCATCTTGATGCGTTACTCCAAGGCGCTTTTTCATCACTTTTAACATTTCTTCTGGCATGGTTTCATCGTAAACGAGCCGCACGGGTTCAGCATAGAGCCGTTGTTTTAAGCCTTTAGACATTTTATCGAGTAAGCCTTCTTCGATTTCATTGTCTAGATTGTACTCGGCATCTCGAGTCAGTTTGATCGCGTAACCTTCAATAGTGTCAAATTTGAAAAAGCTCTTAAATACATCCGCTAAGAAGTATTGAACTACATCATCAAGCATGACGATGGTTTTATGCCGTTTGGTTTTTTCCGGGGGCATTTGGACAAAACGTTCAACACGATCCGTTGGGATCTCAAGGAGAGCATGATACTGCTTTTCACCAAGCATCTGCACAAAGAAATAGGTCATCGTGTCATTGATATTGTCTGAGTAATCTTTGTTTTCAGTTAATAATATAGGTGACATCTGAGGGAGCACTTGATCTTGGAAAAACTGTTGCAGCCAGGTTAAGTGGAAATCGGATAACTCACTTGGTTGTGCGACATAAATATTATGCTGTGCGAGATCTTTTAAGATATGTTGATGTACAGCATTAAACTTTTTGCCCAGCTCTAGTACTTTTTTGTTAATGTTAGCTAATAGCACCTCATCGGCATCAAAGTTGGTGTCAGATAGGTTATTCAGTAATACTCGTCTTTTTACATCGGCGACTCTGACACGAAAGAATTCATCAAGGTTATTAGAGAAAATCCCGAGAAAACGCATGCGTTCAATAATTGGGTTATTTTTGTCTTTCGCTTCTTGTAGCACACGATCATTGAATGATAGCCAACTAAGCTCTTTAGAAAAGTAACTTATGGTTTCTGGGGGGTTAGATATAGCCTGCATTGTTTCATTCTTTTGAGAAGACGCTAACTACAATATAGGTCCAACTTATGACACTTTCATGACAAGCTTGTATGTGCTTGTCATGTATGAAAGTTATTCAATATAAACTGTTTTTTCCAGTGTTTATTTATTCTGGTTCAATATCGACAATGAGATCACTGGTGATAGATTCTAGTGCCTCAATGACATTGTCTTTATGCATACCCGTAGGGAGAGTGACAGTGGCAAAAGCACTGAATATAGGAACGCCCCAATTAGGTGCACTTTGCTGCCTTGAGTTTAAATGCGTGATGTTTGCTCCTTTATGGCGAATAACGGCAGCTAATTCTTGTACTATTCCGGGTCTATCATTACCTGTAATTACGAGGTTTAATGTTTCCGGAGTTTGTGGGGCAAGCTCTAATTCACCCAGTTCAAGCTTCACTTCTAAGCCCGGTAGAGCCTGAAGTGCATCTTGGATCTCTTGTAAGTGCTCCTCGGCAATTTCGACTTGAACGATGCCAGCAAATTGACCCGCTAGGTGGCTTAAATTACTGGTAAGCCAGTTTCCGTGATGTTTTAATAAAGTAGAAGAAATTTCCTCAACTAAACCTGGTCGGTCTTTTCCGATAATGGTTAATACTAACTGCTTCATAATGCGAATCTCTTATTATTGTAGCCTTGTTAATTGTGACAAGGCATTGAAAAAAACGGCTACAACAAAGTGGGTATGATCCTTATACATAGCCTACTAAGGTAGATAGTGCTTTTAAAGATTAGTTCAGTGTTTTGGCTTGTCCAATAAAATCAGCAGAGTAATGTAAACAAATGCAAACTGTTTTATGCAATATCAATGTCGATGTTCAGGTTTAAACGTTGTACCTAAAATAATGATGTTCGTCATTGCTTCATGTAACATGCCGTATGTAACATAACTGTCATCTTGATGAAATATAATGCGCGCAACTTTAAGATAAAAGGGTGTTTTGATGTCTTCAAATCCGCAGCAACCGTCTTTTAAAACGGATAGAAGCCGTCTATTTAAAGATCGGTTTGCACAATATGGCATTACCGCAGGTGGGGTAATGGTTTTGATCGCTTTATTGATGATCTTCTTTTACCTGCTATATGTTGTTCAACCAATTTTAGAGTCGGCTAAAGTTGAGAAGCGTGTTGATATTACGCTGCAAAATGCTCAACAATATGTGGGAATAGGCGTAGAAGAACAAACCGAGATTGCTTATTTACTTAATAGCACTGGTACAGTGGACTTCTTCCAACTCAAAGGAGCAGACACGGGTAAAAAATTAAAGAGCTTAGTTACAGACCTAGACGGTCAAGTAACTAGTTTTGCAAAAAGTGCCCCATTTTTAGGCCAATACGCCTATGGCTTAGATAATGGTCAAGTTCAATTAGTTCGCCCTTCGTTCTTAGTCACTTTTCCCGGTAACCAACGGGTAATAACACCACGGCTGAGTTATCCACTAGATGGGCAACAACTCTTAGTTGACGATCAAGGTGCTGCCATTGAGCGTTTGGCATTTAGTCATTTCGAAGAGAAAACAGCAGTCGTTGCTTTAACTGCAGATAAACGCGTCATTTTTGCGTCTTTTACGGCTGAAGAAAATATGTTCAGCGGTGAAGTCGAGTGGGTAGTAGAAAGAAGTGAGCTGGCAGTCGATAGTCGAATTGATGAGCTACTGATGTCGCCAGATACCACGCGTACTTTTATCCGCTCAGCAAATCAGATCTATATTTTTGATACTAGAGATGCGAGCGAAGTTACACAAATTCAAATTTTGGCTGCCAATGAAGAAAATGCCAATTTAGTGGGTACGACGTTATTGGCCGGCGCGAACTCTTTGATGCTTGCCAATGATAACGGTGAAGTATCGCAGTGGTTTGAAGTAAACACAGACCATGGCCGCAAGTTTAATAAAATTCGTGCTTTTGAAACCAGTAAAAACAGCAATGTTGATATTTATAGTGAGTTTTACCGTCGTACTTTTTTCACCACAACCAATACTGGTGATTTAGGATTATATTACACCACTAGCCAAGCTCATTTATGGCAAGGGAAAGTAAGTGATGGACCGATCGAAGCTTTTGCCGTTTCACCACGCTCTAATGCGGCATTGATCATCGCGGATGGTAAAGTTTCAGTGTTTGATATTCACAACGAGCATCCAGAAGTGACATGGTCTGCACTATGGCAAGAAGTATGGTACGAAGGTTATCCAGAGCCAGCTTACACTTGGCAGTCTACATCTGCATCAGATGATTTTGAATCTAAATTCTCATTAGTGCCTATTTCATTCGGTACCATTAAAGCTGCCATGTATGCGATGTTATTCGCAGTTCCTATCGCGCTTTCTGCGGCAATTTATACCGCATACTTTATGTCGAGTGAATTACGCCGAGTGGTTAAACCAACGGTTGAAATTATGGAAGCACTACCGACGGTGATCTTAGGGTTTTTAGCTGGGCTATGGCTGGCACCATTAATTGAAACCCATTTACCTGCAATTGTCGCATTGTTGATATTGCTGCCGCTTTCCATGATAGGTACGGCATTTTTATGGACCAAACTTCCAGAGCGTATTCGTCATTTATTACCTGATGGCTGGCATTCGATAGTGCTTATTCCGGTAGTGCTGTTGGTCGGGTGGATATCATTCGCAATTAGCGGCGGTGTTGAAGAGTTTGTATTTGATGGCAATGTTAGACAATACCTAACCAATGAATTGGGGATGACGTTTGACCAACGTAACTCTCTTGTAGTGGGTATTGCAATGGGGTTCGCGGTAATACCAACGATTTTCTCGATTGCTGAAGATGCTGTATTTAGTGTACCAAAGCATTTATCCAATGGCTCTTTAGCATTAGGGGCTACACAGTGGCAAACTTTAGTAAGAGTGGTATTGCTAACGGCAAGTCCAGGTATCTTTTCAGCGGTTATGATGGGTCTAGGTCGTGCCGTAGGCGAAACTATGATTGTATTAATGGCGACGGGTAATACCCCAATTATGGATTGGAGTATTTTCCAAGGTATGCGTACGCTTGCTGCCAATATTGCAGTTGAAATGCCAGAGTCAGAAGTAGGGAGTTCGCATTATCGAATTCTTTTCCTCGCAGCATTTGTACTGTTTATTTTTACTTTTGTATTTAACACCATTGCTGAGTTTGTACGTCAGCAACTGCGTGAAAAATACAGTTCAATGTAATTACTGGAGTTCATGACATGGTAAAGCAGTGGTTTAAGTCAGGTTCTCCGTGGATCTGGATGACAGGTGGTGCCGTTAGTATTAGCTTGATATCGGTACTTGGTTTATTAGCAATGATCGCATGGAAGGGCTTGAGCTTTTTCTGGCCATCAGAGGTTGTTGAGCTAGAGCTTAATGGCTCTGTAGCAAAACAAACCGTTATTGGGGAAATCTACGACCGTGAGATGGTGCCAAAAACCCGATTAGAAGCTGCAGGGTATGATTTATCCGCTTTTGATGCAGAGTTTATAGAACGTATTTTGGTTAAAACAGGTAACCGTGAATACGTAGAGTTAGATTTTAGGTGGGTACTGTCGACTGATATTCAAAAGCAGTCTACACCTGCTGCGATGGCTGTTTTTGAACGCAGTAAAAATGGTAACTTTTATGGTTACGTTGATCATGTGGTTGAAGATGGCAAAGTAATTAAAGAACGCTCGGTCGAGCGTTTATATGAGCTGGTAGAACGTGCCGTTGATTTAAATGAAGAAGCGCTTGATTTACAAAATGGTGAAATTGGCCATATAAATTATGAACTCGAACGGTTACGTCTTAAAGAAAAAGGCTATGTGCTTGACAATGCGTTAACCGAAGAGCGTGTAGCTGACTTACAAGCACAGCGTTTAGCATTACGCGAAGAGTATAAGGTATTTGAAAAACGTTTATTTAAGCTACGTAAACAAGCAAAAAGAGACCAAGTTGTTGTACGTGATATGCGTGGTGAGTTAGTAACTCTACCCATTTATCAGGTTCTAGATGTCTGGTTTCCAAATGATATGGGCACTTTTTCAAAAGTAGGCCATTATTTATCGCAAATTGGTAAGTTTGTCAGTGATGACCCGCGTGAAGCGAATACCGAAGGGGGCGTATTCCCTGCTATTTTTGGTACTGTCTTTATGGTTATGTTGATGGCTGTGATAGTGACACCATTTGGCGTCATTGCTGCAATATATTTACACGAATATGCAGCGAAAAATGCAGTGACTAAAATGATCCGTATCGCCGTTATTAACCTAGCAGGTGTTCCTTCTATAGTTTACGGTGTGTTTGGCTTAGGTTTCTTTGTTTACATGTTAGGTGGATCGTTGGACCAACTCTTTTACCCTGAAGCAGCGCCAAGTCCTGTTTTTGGTACTCCTGGGGTAATGTGGTCAGCATTGACACTGGCAATTCTTACTCTACCTGTCGTTATTGTTTCAACGGAAGAAGGGCTATCTCGTATTCCAAGTTCAGTGCGACATGGTTCGTTGGCATTAGGGGCGACGCAAGCAGAAACGTTGTGGCGTATTATTGTACCAATGGCAAGCCCTGCTATTATGACTGGATTAATTTTGGCTGTAGCTCGAGCGGCTGGTGAAGTTGCACCATTGATGCTGGTGGGCGTTGTGAAAATGGCGCCTACCTTACCACTGGATGGGAATTTCCCGTATATCCATTTAGATCGTAAGTTTATGCACTTAGGTTTCCATATTTATGATGTTGGTTTCCAGAGTCCGAATGTTGAAGCCGCAAGACCATTGGTATATGCAACTGCATTTTTGTTGGTGTCGGTGATCATCGCACTGAATATTACTGCGATTGGTATTCGTAACCATTTACGTGAAAAGTTCAGATCACTTGAGCATTAATAGTAAAGATTTTAAGTAGGTAAAAAATAATGATTACAGTAGCTCCAGAAGTTAATCAGGCCAATGGCCAAAACAAGTTAGATTTAGCAAATTTGTCGCCAGAGCAAACAGCGCTCGAGATAAAAAACCTCGATCTTTACTATGCAGAAAAGCAAGCGCTGAGTAAGGTAAACATGCTCATTCCAAAAGGGCAGGTGACTGCATTTATCGGCCCTTCTGGTTGCGGTAAGTCAACGTTATTGCGTTGTATTAACCGTATGAACGACTTGGTTGATATATGCCGAATTGAAGGCGAGATCATTTTACATGGGCAAAATATTTACGATAAACGTGTTGATGTTGCCGCATTGCGCAGAAATGTTGGTATGGTATTTCAACGACCAAACCCATTCCCTAAATCGATTTATGAAAATGTGGTTTATGGGCTACGTTTACAAGGGATCAAAGATAAGCGTAAATTAGACGAAGTGGTTGAGAAGTCGCTACGTGGTGCCGCACTGTGGGATGAAGTCAAAGATAGACTTCATGATAGCGCATTTGGTTTATCGGGTGGTCAGCAGCAACGTTTGGTGATTGCGCGTTCTATTGCGATTGAACCTGAGGTATTACTGCTAGATGAACCTACATCAGCACTAGACCCTATTTCGACGTTAGTTATCGAAGAACTTATTAATGACTTAAAGAACAAATATACCGTTGTTATCGTAACGCATAACATGCAGCAAGCTGCGCGTGTATCTGATCAGACCGCCTTTATGTATATGGGTGAGCTAATTGAATATGCAGATACGAATACCCTGTTCACGACACCGTTAAAGAAGAAGACCGAAGATTATATTACGGGCCGCTACGGTTAAGCGCTTTGAGTTTGTAGGAGAGTAATTATGGAACACAATTTAAATAAGCACATTTCAGGCAGATTTAATGAAGAGCTTGAAAACGTGCGTAACCATGTTTTGAGCATGGGCGGATTAGTTGAGCAGCAGCTTAACTTAGCACTTGATGCCGTAAATAGCGCTGATGCAGATAAAGCCCGTAAAGTCAGTGAGAATGATTATAAAGTCAATGCAATGGAAGTTAACATTGATGAAGAATGCACGCGTATTATTGCCAAGCGCCAGCCTGCAGCAAGTGATTTACGTTTAGTGGTTGCCATTGCGAAAACCATTGCCGATTTAGAACGTATTGGTGATGAGGCTGAGCGTATAGCAAGAGTCGCGTTAGATTCATTCACCAAAGATCAGCAAGATTTATTATTAAACATTGATAATATGGGACGCCAAGTGTCTCGTATGCTGCATGACGTACTTGATGCATTTGCACGTATGGATGTACAAAAAGCCTTTGAAGTGCACAAAGAAGATGCAAAAGTAGATCGTGAGTATGAAGCATTAACGCGTCAAATAATGACGTATATGATGGAAGATCCGCGTTCAATCCCAAAAATAATGGATTTAATTTGGTCAGTTCGCTCTTTAGAGCGAATTGGAGATCGCTGTCAAAATATCGCTGAATACGTCATTTATTTTGTTAATGGCAAAGATATTCGTCATACATCTCAAGAAGATATAGAGAAATCATTGTAAGCAGTACGAGCTTAAGTAGTTACGGAAAAATGAGCTTTCGTAGCTACTTAATCATCTTAGTGATAAAAATCCGTTCACAATGGCGCTTAATGCTGTAAAATTCGCCCTGCAAAGCATATAAATATGATTTAAGGGTCAATTATGCCTACAAACGCGTTTTTAGGAGTATTTGCAAAATCTCCTATTAAGCCAGTAGAAGAACACATCAAAATTGTGCATAAAGCGAGCAAAGCTTTAATCCCATTTTTTGAGCATGTCTTCAAAGGGGAATGGACAGAAGCGGAAGCGCTGCGTGTTCAGATCCGTAATTTAGAGCGCGAAGCAGATGTATTGAAACGTGAAGTGCGTTTACAGCTACCTCGTGGCCTATTTATGCCAGTAGAAAGAACTGATTTACTGGAATTAATTACCCACCAAGACAAAATCGCCAATAAAGCGAAAGACATCGCAGGTCGCGTTGTTGGTCGTGAAATGGAGATCCCAGAGTCTATCCAAGTCTACTTCCTTACCTATTTGCAACGTTGTGTGGATGCCACAAAACAAGCATCGAAGGCAATCAATGAACTTGACGAACTATTGGAAACCGGATTTAGAGGTCGAGAAGTGACCTTGGTTGAAGAAATGTTGGTTGAATTGGATGCAATCGAGCAAGACACGGATGATATGCAAATTAAAATTCGCCAAGAGCTAAGAGCAATCGAAGGTGAGCTTAATCCAATAGATGTGATGTTTTTATACAAAATCATCGAATGGGTTGGCGGACTTGCCGATATTGCCGAGCGTGTTGGCTCAAGATTAGAAGTAATGCTTGCGCGTTAATCTAAAGACAATTGTTTTAAAAAAGTAAGGTTTTACAATGGATATCATTGAATCCTACGGGACCATGCTGGTGCTTTTAGCAGCCGCAGTGGGTTTTTTCATGGCTTATGGTATTGGTGCGAACGACGTTGCCAATGCGATGGGTACATCAGTTGGTTCTAAAGCACTAACTATTAAACAAGCAATTATTATTGCTATGATCTTCGAATTTGCCGGCGCATATCTTGCCGGCGGAGAAGTAACGTCAACAATTCGTAAAGGGATCATTGACGCAACCCCATTTGCAGATATTCCTGAACTAATGGTATTAGGTATGATCTCAGCGCTATTTGCTGCGGGTACTTGGTTACTGTTAGCGTCAATGTTAGGTTGGCCGGTCTCTACAACGCACTCAATCATTGGTGCCATCATTGGTTTTGCTTTAGTTGCTGTTGGTAGCGAAGCAATCCAGTGGGGCAAAGTAGCTGGTATTGTCGGTAGCTGGATTGTTACCCCTGCTATATCAGGCTTTATCGCCTACCTCATCTTCATGAGTGCGCAAAAACTTATTTTTGATACTGATCAGCCATTGAAGAATGCGAAGCGTTATGTGCCTATTTATATGGGTCTAGCAGGCTTTGTAATGTCCCTAGTGACCATTAAAAAAGGCTTGAAGCACATTGGTATTAACTTTGGGACAGTTGAAGGCTATGCGTTAGCGATTGGCTTTGCGGTTATCATTGGTGTGATCGGTAAGTTTGTGATTGACCGTATGAAGATGGACCCGCAAGCTGATAAGCAAATGCAGTTCAATAATGTTGAGAAAGTATTTGCTATCTTAATGGTATTAACAGCATGTTGTATGGCATTCGCACACGGTTCAAATGATGTTGCAAATGCAATTGGTCCACTTGCTGCGGTAGTAAATATTGTTGAAAATAATGGCGAAATCGCTAAGAAAGCAGCGATCGCGTGGTGGATATTACCACTTGGTGGTTTTGGTATTGTTGCGGGTCTTGCTATTTTAGGTAAGAAAGTGATCAAAACCATTGGTGAAGGTATCACACACTTAACACCTAGCCGTGGTTTTGCTGCTGAGCTTGCTGCTGCTTCTACAGTAGTTATCGCATCAGGTACTGGTTTACCAATCTCTACTACACAAACATTAGTTGGTGCGGTGTTGGGTGTTGGTATGGCACGTGGTATTGCCGCATTAAACATGGGTGTGATAAGAAACATTGTAGTTTCTTGGGTGATCACATTGCCAGTTGGCGCAGCCCTTGCTATTGTTATATTCTATGTATTAAGAACCGCATTTGGCGTGTAATTAATCAAACAGACTTTTAGCTTGAAAAGATCTCAATACCCTAGGTATTGGGGTCTTTTTATTTTTGGCGAATATACATTACATAACATTCACTAAATTTCACCAATCACCTCCCTAGTTTTACTCTTCTTTAAAAACAAGTCGTATGTCTCTTAAGCGCTATGGGACTAGTTTAATTGGTATCAGCAAATAGTTTTCCTCATAATATATCAAGGTTATACTGAACACATTGATATCCCAAGCTTACAGCGAAGTTTTATATAGTGAATAACTTACCCAGTATTAAACAGCTTCAATATTTAATTGCAGTACATCAACATCAACATTTTGGTAGGGCCGCAGAAGCCTGCTTTATTGGACAATCGACTTTAAGCAGTGCAATTCAAACGTTAGAAGAAACCCTCGGGTGCCAGCTTATCGAGCGAGAAAATCGCAGTCTGATGTTCACTGACATTGGAGAAGAGGTTGTTGTGCGAGCGAAAAAAATTATCGCCGACACAATGAGCGTGAAAGAGCTTACCAAGAGCTATAAACACCCCCTATCGGGTAAGTTGACCCTTGGCGTAATACCAACTATTGCCAGCTTTATCGCTGCGCCGTTGTATCAATTTTGTAAGCAGCACTTTCCTCATCTTCAATTGGTTTTAGTTGAAGATACCAGCGATAGGTTACTTGATAAGCTAGAGCATGGGCACATTGATATGGCGATGTTAGCTTTGCCGTATAGCACTGAAAAGTTCCATACACAGGTGTTGGCTCAGGATCATTTTTCGTTAGTACATCACACAGATTACACTGTAGCTGAGGGAGTCGAAGATTTTAATTTGCTCCCAGAGCAGAGTGTTTTTCTCCTTGAAAAGGAGCACTGTATGACGGGTCATGCATTAAGTGCGTGTCACTTAAACCGTAGTGCGTGTATTAACCCGTTTGAAGCTGCGAACTTGCATACGTTACTCAGCATGGTTGAGTATCAAAATGGGGTCACTTTTTTACCAAAAATGGCCATTAATGCAGGGATTTTAGATGGCAAAAGCATGACGACCAAAGCGTCTCAAGCAGATGCTTATCGTGAAATAGGACTTTTGTGGCGTAAAACAACAGGGCGGATCAGGGACTTTAGGTTATTTAGTGAAAAAGTGGGTGTTTTTGTAAGTGAGCAATGTCAGTAACGCTTGGTAACTAAAAATATGGGTGCGTAATGCACCCATTGTAAAATGAAGCCATCTATATTGTTGCTTTGCATTAAAGAGGGTGCTCAAATTTATGTGCGTTATTTAAGTCTGGTAAAAATAACAAATAGACCCACACGACTAAATTAAAATAAGGTATTAGACCCAAGATAGTAAAAAGCTTACTCGGATAACCTTTATTTAGCGATAATCGGTAGCATTGCTGTGCAATAGCAAAGTGGACCGCTAGTAAGAACGAAATCAACAGTAGCATAGTAGTACTCCTCAACATCTATAACGTGATGTAACTCAATCCATTGAATGTCCACTAGAAAAGAATAAATCAACAGCTTAGGTGGACATCTTCACTTTAGGTAATTATAGGTGATTTTTTGACAAGCAAAAGTATGCAGGGGCAATTATTTTTCATCAGTTTGTTTTACTGGCTAAAATAGTTATTAAATTCTTTTTTAAGAGCGCGATAGGCATTGGCTTCGCTATAAAAAAACCTTGCCCATAATCTACGCCAATCTCTTTTAGTGCATTGAAAATATCAACATTTTCAACATACTCCGCTACTGAACGTTTGTCTAAAGAGTGGCTTATATCGTGCACAGCTTTCACTAATGCAAGGTCAATGGGATCATTGAGCATATCTCTTACAAAAGAGCCATCGATCTTAACGTGCTGTGCTGGAAGCTGTTTTAAGTAACTAAACGTACTGAATCCCGTACCAAAATCATCAATAGAAAAATGGCAGCCAAGTTGATTTAATTTTGCGATCATGGATTGAGTTGCGCTTAAATTGTTAATACTAGCAGACTCAGTGATCTCAAAAATGATGTGCTCAGCTGGCACTTGATGTTCGATTAAACAGGCTTGAATATGTGGTAAAAGACGTTCATCTAAAAAAGAGTGTGCTGATAAGTTAATGGCAACCTGGTTTAGTTCTGGGTGCTGTGCAACATCTTGAATGGCATGTTGGATCACACATTTATCCATTAAGAAAGTATCATTGAGTAATTCTAAAGCGGGAATAAAATGATTTGGGTACACTAATTCATCATTTATCTTTAAGCGTAATAAGGTTTCATAATAAGCAACGGTGTCTTTTTTAAAATCCCAAATGGCTTGGTAGTGCAGTTCAATATGGTTATTTTGCAATGCTTGTCTGACACTATGGCCCCATTCAAGTCCGGTTTGTAGTGTATTATTTTGCGCATCTTCTTTGTTATAGCAATGGACTAAATTACGGCCTAAACTTTTGGCAATGTATAGCGCAATATCAGCCTGTTTAAGGCACTCATTGGCGTCATGGTTCTCACCAGTTATTTGAGTTAAGCCAATGGAGCAGCTAATCGAGTAACTATGCTCTTCTGAGTGAAAGGTATGGTTTTCTATAGCAACACAAATACTTTCTGCAACAAGGTGGGCATCCAGCAAATTTACGTCTTTTAAAATCACGGCGAATTCATCTCCACCGATCCGAAAGATCAAATGTTCATCATCAATGTTATGGCCAAAAAGCTGAGATACTTCTTTGAGCACAATATCGCCTTGTTGATGCCCTTTACTGTCGTTGATAATTTTAAAGTGATCTAAGTCTATATACAGTAAAGCATGTTCGGTAGATGAGTTAGGCTGAACTTTACTGCATAGCGCTTGCAGTTGTTGATCAAAGTAATAGCGGTTATGCAGCCCAGTTAAGGTATCATGTAATGCAAGGTGACGTAATTGTAGCTCAGCTTGTTTTCGCTCATGTATATTATCCACCGTGGCCGTAATCGTAGCGGTATTGGTACTATTTTTGATCATCTGAAAACGGCATTCAGTCCAGATGTTATGGTTTTGTTGATGAGCAAGCTTTAATTCGAGTTTGGCATGTTGCTGCTTGCCGGCTAAAATATCATCGAGCGTTGTTTGTAATGAAATACGGCACTGAGTATCAAAATAACCGCTGAGGCTTTTACCCAGGCTGGCTTTAATACCAAAACCCGTTAACGATTCCCAAGCCGGGTTGATGAAGCGGATTTGGCCTTGCGTATCCAACTCGATTACAACGGTATTGAGATTTAATAAAATACGTTGGTGCGCTGAAAAAAGCTCTTTGTAACGGTGTTCACTGCGGCTTAATAATGACACTTTTTCAGCAAATTCAGCATAACTTACCATAAAATCTTCGCGCCGAGCTGCATGGTCACATACTTTTCCGAGCATTGATATATCGTAAGGCGCACGAACAAAGTCAGTAACCCCTAACAGCAGCAATTGCTCAGCGTAATCAGCGTCTTTATTATCAATAATGGTGACAATTGCTTGGTTGGGGTTATGATCTAAAATACTATCGACCAGCTCTTTGGCTGCTTCTGCACGTGTGGCTGTGGCATCTAGCAATACAATGGCGTATTGATGTTGTAAAAATTGCGAAAGTGCAGCGTTGGCAGTGGTGACATGCGTACATGCAAAGTTTAGTGCTAAATGCTGGCAAATTTCATTCGCGCGCTGGCTGTCTGTTTCAAGTAATAATAAATCTAAGCGACTACTTTTTTCTAGGTGCGTAGACAGTACATTAGCGAGCACTTGTGGCAGCATCTCTTGTCGTTCAAAAGGCAGCACTGCATCTATGCTGTAACTGCGTGCCGTAGTCTCAGCGATACGTTCACAATAAATAGGGGGGATCAGAACAATCGGGGTATTTTTTGGGGTTTTCAGTAACCCTGAACGTACCATTCTTGCAAAGCGCCAGCCATCTATTTTACCGACATCTAAGCCAGTTATGATCAAGTCCACAGCATGTTGTTTTAGAACTTGCAGGGCCTCTTGACTATCGGAACGTTCAATAAAGTTGAATACGTCTAAATTAGCCAAAGTTTGCTTTATAGCACTGCGTTCTTCATTGCTCGCATTGACGATTAACAATTTAAGTTGTCTTGCCATGGTTACAGCTTTAATCCCATGTCGGTCTTTAGTAACAATTTGTACCCCGAGTAATAATAATGTCACAAGTAATTGTTTCTAATTGGCTATCTAGTATAACTCGCAGACCCAATTCCCTTGGTGCATTGCGCTTTTTTATCAGCAGCCAGCAATCAGGCTAGGTTAATGCTATTTTTGCAAGGTTACAAGCACTTGATTTAGGCTTTTATGATCTCTAGACTTGGCGCCAATTTAGATATTTAGAGAAGTTGTTATGCGCGTTGCTGATTTTAGCTTTGAATTACCCGATGAATTAATTGCTCGTCACCCAAAAAAAGAGCGTACAAGTAGTCGCTTACTGACCTTAGACGGGGATAGTGGTCAGCTGGGCCATAAAACTTTTACAGATATTATTGATATGTTAGAGCCAAATGACTTGATGGTATTTAACAACACCAAAGTGATCCCAGCTCGGATGTTTGGCCAAAAAGCGTCGGGCGGTAAAGTGGAAGTATTGGTTGAGCGCGTATTAGATGAACACAGTGTACTGGCACATGTACGTGCCAGTAAATCACCAAAGCCAGGGGCTGAGCTTATTTTGGAAGGTAAAGCCAGTGCAACAATGGTTGCGCGTCATGGTGAGCTATTTGAATTAAAGTTTGCAGGTGAGCAGACCGTCTTGAGCATTCTTGATGACATTGGTCATATGCCATTACCGCCATACATAAATAGGCCTGACGAAGAAGAAGATAAAGAGCGTTATCAAACGGTTTATAACGAAAAGCCGGGGGCGGTTGCTGCACCAACAGCTGGATTGCATTTTGATGAAGCACTATTAGCACAAATTCAGAGTAAAGGGATTGAAACCGCTTTTATTACCTTGCATGTAGGTGCGGGGACTTTTCAGCCAGTACGTGTTGATGAAATTGATGATCACGTGATGCACTCGGAATATATAGAAGTCCCTGCAGAGGTCGTTGATGCGATTGCTCGTACGAAAGCTAAAGGCGGTAGAATCGTAGCTGTTGGCACAACATCGGTTCGGTCGTTAGAGTCAGCTGCCAAAGCGAGCCCTGAGGACTTAAAAGCATTTTACGGTGATACGGATATTTTTATCTACCCGGGTTATGAGTTTCAAGTTGTCGATGCGATGGTAACAAACTTTCATTTACCTGAGTCGACATTGATCATGCTAGTGAGTGCCTTTTCTGGGCAAGATCATATTATGAATGCTTATCATACTGCAGTAGAAGAGCAGTATCGCTTTTTTAGCTATGGTGATGCGATGTTTTTAACAAAACAAAGCCAAAAGTAGTACTACTTTGAGCCCAGAACACGCTGGGCTTATTCATAAACCCTTCAGTTTTCTTCCTCTGCTCGCTTTAAAAGCCAATTTTCGGCCCAATAATTAGAATTGCACTGGCAAACAAGGTAGAATTGAGCAGATTTTTTAACCTGATTATTAACTGTGTCATGTTAATAACAGTTTATGTTGGACTGTTTTTCCGACTTTGAGGTAATGATGAAATTTGAATTAGATCGTACAGACGGCAAAGCGCGTCGTGGACGCTTGATTTTTGACCGTGGTGTTGTAGAAACTCCTGCATTTATGCCAGTAGGCACGTACGGTACTGTAAAAGGTATGACTCCAGATGAATTAAAGGGCACTGGGGCAGAAATTTGTTTAGGTAATACCTTTCACTTGATGCTTCGCCCTGGTACTGAAATCATCAAACAGCATGGTGATTTGCATGACTTTATGAATTGGGATAAACCAATTTTAACTGATTCAGGCGGTTTCCAAGTATTTAGTTTAGGTGCAATGCGCAAAATCTCTGAAGAAGGCGTGTTGTTTCAATCACCTGTAAACGGTGAAAAAATCATGTTGTCTCCTGAAAAAGCCATGCAAGTGCAGTGTGATTTAGGCTCTGACATTGTTATGATTTTTGATGAGTGTACGCCATACCCTGCGACTGAAAAAGAAGCGCGTGATTCTATGGAGTTATCGCTTCGTTGGGCGAAACGCTCTAAAGAAGGGCACGGTGATAACCCATCTGCATTATTTGGTATTATCCAAGGTGGTATGTACCCAGAACTACGCGCTGTGTCGCAAAAAGGGTTAGAAGAAATTGGTTTTGATGGCTATGCGTTAGGTGGTTTATCAGTTGGTGAGCCAAAAGAAGATATGATCCGCATTTTAGACCATTGTGCGTATAAAATGCCTGAAGACAAACCAAGATACTTAATGGGCGTCGGTAAACCAGAAGATTTAGTTGAAGCGGTTCGCCGTGGTATTGATATGTTCGACTGCGTAATGCCAACACGAAATGCACGAAATGGGCATTTGTTTATTACCGGTGGCGTGGTTAAAATTCGCAATGCAGTACATAAAACTGATACAGGTCCACTAGACCCAGAGTGTGATTGCCATACGTGTACAGGCTACTCTCGTGCGTATTTGCATCATTTAGATAAATGTAATGAGATTTTAGGTGCGCGTCTAAATACGATCCATAACTTGCGTTATTATCAGCGTGTGATGGAAGGGCTACGTAACGCAATCGGCGAAGGTAAATTAGATGAGTTTGTCGCTGATTTTTATGCGCGCCGTGATTTACCCGTACCGCCATTGGCTGATACAACAAGCTAATACCGCAACAAATTAAATAGAAAGTTTTAAAATTAAAGAGGAAGTATTATGAGTTTATTTATGTCAAGCGCGCATGCAAGCACTGCAGGTGCTGCGCCTGCAGGCGGTGGTATGGAAATGTTGATCATGTTGGCTGTATTTGGCCTCGTGTTTTATTTCTTAATTTATCGTCCTCAAGCTAAGCGTGTTAAAGAGCATAAAAGTTTAATGGGTGCTTTAGGTAAAGGGGATGAAGTGTTAACGCAAGGTGGTTTAGTGGGCAAAATTTCTAAAGTCTCTGATGACAAAGACTTTGTTGTTGTTGCTTTAAACGATCAAGCCGAAGTAACCGTTCAAAAATCAGCAATTTCAGCCGTATTGCCAAAAGGTACGATGAAGTCGCTATAACACATAACAATAAAAAGGGATAATCCAGTGTTAAACAAGTATCCAATGTGGAAATACTTACTTGTGCTCGCTGTGTTAGCGGTAGGTATTTTATATGCCTCACCGAATCTGTATGGCCGAGATCCGGCTATACAGATCTCTGGTACCAAAGGTGCCAGTGCTGACTTAAGCGTACTTGATCAGGTAAATAGAACACTAAAAAGCAATAATATTACTGTTAAATCAACAGTTTTAGAAAATGATCAAGTATTAGTACGTTTTAAAAATGTTGAAGAGCAGTTAAAAGCACAAGATATTTTGCGTGATACATTAAGCGAAGATTATATCTCTGCGATTAATATGAGCCCGGCACAGCCTGAGTGGTTAAAAAGCTTAGGCGGTAATCCAATGAAGTTAGGATTGGATTTAAGTGGTGGTGTTCACTTTACAATGGAAGTTGACATGGTAACGGCATTAGATAATGCATTAGAAACCATGGAACAAGATTTTAAGAGTGACTTACGCGGTGAAAAGTTACGTTACCGCAGTATTCGTCGAGTTGCCGGAAGTGAGCGAATTCAAGTTGTTATGCGTAATGATGCTGACAGAGATGCCGCTGAACGCTTTTTTAAGACACGTTACCCACTTTATACATTTATTAATGATAGTAGTAATGGTTTAGCGTTCTTTGCTAGCCTTTCACCACAAAAATTTAAAGAAATTCGTGAATATGCTATCAAACAAAACGAAACTATCATTCGTAACCGTATCAACCAATTAGGTGTTGCAGAGCCCAATGTACAGCGTCAAGGCGCAGAGCGTATTATTGTGCAGCTACCAGGTGTTCAAGATACCGCGCGTGCCAAAGAAATTTTAGGTGCTACCGCAACACTTGAATTTCGTGAAGTAGACGAAAATGCGGATGTTCGTTCAGCTGCTCAAGGTAGAGTACCGCCAGGTACTGAAGTGATAAACCACAAAGATGGCTACCCAGTGGTGATGAAAAAGCGTGTGATCTTGGGTGGTACACATATTACAGGTGCACAATCTGGTGTTGATGAATATCAGCGTCCTCAAGTAAGCATTAGCCTTGATAGTAAAGGTGGTGCAAAAATGAGTGCATTTACCAAACGCGCAGTGGGCAAACGTATGGCAACGGTTTTTATTGAATATAAGCCATCTGGCAAAAAAGATGAAAATGGTAAAGCATTGCCACCGATTAAAGTGGAAGAAGTTATTAACGTTGCAACGATTCAATCTCGTTTAAATAACTCATTTCGTATTACGGGGATCGACAGCCCAGCGGAAGCACATAACTTAAGTTTGCTATTACGTGCAGGTGCTTTGGTTGCGCCGATTCAAATTGTTGAAGAGCGTACAGTTGGCCCAAGCCTCGGACAAGAAAACATTGAAGCGGGTATGACTGCGGTTGTGCTCGGTTTTGCATTTGTATTGGCATTTATGCTGGCTTACTACAAAGGCTTTGGTTTGGTAGCGAATTTAGCGTTGGCTGCAAACTTAGTGTTAATCATTGGCGTTATGTCGATGATACCTGGCGCTACACTGACTTTACCGGGTATTGCCGGTATTGTATTAACGGTCGGTATGGCGGTAGATGCGAACGTATTAATATTTGAACGTATACGTGAAGAGTTAGCTGATGGGCGTAGTCCTCAGCAAGCTGTACATCAAGGCTATGACAGTGCATTCAGTACCATTTTTGATGCAAACATCACCACCTTAATCGCAGCTGTTATTTTGTTCTCTGTGGGCACCGGTCCTATTGCAGGTTTTGCGGTGACATTAGCGATTGGTATTATTACATCTATGTTTACAGCCATTGTTGGCACACGTGCGGTGATTAACTTCTTCATCGGTGGTAAACGTATCGATAAGCTTTCAATTTAGGAGAACATTATGCAGTTATTAAAATTGAAAGATACTATCCGTTTTATGTCAGCGCGCAAACTAACGATGGCATTTTCGGCGTTGCTGATCATTGCGTCAATTGCGTCTATGACAATACGCGGGCTAAACTTCGGTTTGGACTTTACGGGTGGAACTGCGGTTGAAGTTGGTTTTTCACAGCCAGCTGATCTGAAAAAAATTCGCTCAGTATTAGCTGAGAATGGCTTTGCAGATGCATCGGTACAACTGTTTGGTACCAGTCAAGAGGTGCTTGTTCGCTTAGCCCCTCGTGGTGATGATGTGAAAGCTGAAGAAATTGGTAATCAACTTATTGCAGCTTTAAAAGCCGCCGATAGCAGTGTAGAAATGCGCCGTATTGAATTCGTTGGCCCGAGTGTAGGCGAAGACCTTAAAGAGCAAGGTGGTTTGGCTATGCTGACTGCGTTGATCTGTATTCTATTGTATGTTGCTTTTCGTTTTGAATGGCGTTTTGCGATTGGTGCAGTTGCAGCCTTATTTCATGATGTGATTTTGACCATGGGATTGTTCTCTTTGCTCGGTTTAGAGTTTGATCTAACAATTTTAGCGGCAATACTCGCAGTAATAGGGTACTCCTTGAATGACACGATTGTTGTATCTGATCGTATTCGAGAGAACTTCCGTAAAGTACGCATTGATGACACCATTGAAATTATAAATATTTCATTAACGCAAACACTTAACCGTACATTGGTGACGTCAATTACAACCATCCTTGTACTTGTTGCTTTATTTGTGTGGGGCGGTCAAACAATTCATGGTTTTGCGACGGCGTTGTTATTCGGTGTGTTCATTGGTACATACTCTTCAGTTTATGTCGCCAGTTCTGTTGCGGTTGCTATGGGAGTAAGTAAAGAAGACCTTATTCCTGTGGAAGTCGAGAAAGAAGGTGCTGATTTAGACGCTATGCCATAATAGTTAATATTGCTATATTGAAAAAGCCACACTCAGTGTGGCTTTTTTTGTTTCATTAAAATGACACTCGAGTATAATGAGAATCGTTTTCAATCATACTTTGAGGTTCTTATGTATAAACAGTTGGTAATTTTGCTAGCTGCAGCCAGTTTGACTGCATGTTCAGAAAAGGAAGAAGTAGCACAGGTACAATCAGCACCTGTTGAAAAGGCTGAAACTACGCTTCAGGCATATAAGAGTCAGGCTAAATCTTTATTGGCAGATATTCGTACTCAAAACCCAGCTGAAGAGTTAGAGAAAAGCTCTGCAAATTTAGTTAAAACATCGCGTAAGCTGTTATCAGAGTTTACTGTTAAGTACCCTCAATGCCAAACGTATTTAGGGGCGCTTGATGCAGCAGCAGATCTTATCCCTACTTTACCTCTGGAAGAAATTGAAACCGGTTATCACGCTGATGGTAAGTTACCAAAGTTTGATGATCCGGTGTGCTACCATGCTAAAGATTTATTAGTGCACCCAGCAACAGTACAAGCAATTGCTAAGCAAGGCTTTAAATCTGAAAGCGCATATCAAGATGCTGAACTAGAAATTGTTGAAGTGATCGCGCACTTTGATCAAGTTGAGCGCGCTTTAAATTAAGCTGTGCTATACAGTAAGGGCTGAGAGAGTTCAGCCCTAGTTACAAAAAATAACATACTACTTATATAACGCTCTCCAGGCACACGTTCTGTAGCCATTTCTTTCAAAATAAAAATTCCGGCAGTTATCATCGTAATTACTATTACCAACATCTATTCTATAGTTACTGATATACCAATTATGTAGTGACGTGAAACGGCCATTATTAAGCAAAGAAAAATGGACATGGGGTCCACTGGATTGACCGCCTTGGCAAAGGGCTTGGCTTTTACTATTAGTATAACGACCTAGCCACGCACCAGAATTAATTACATCCCCTGTTTGATAGCGTAAATTACTCATATGATAATATTGTGTCGCGTAACCACTAGCGTGGGTGACGCGAATATTACATGAAGAGTATCGGGTAACGGTCCCACCGTGTGCAGCCTGTACCCAGGGCGTATTACTTCCCCAGCCACCAGAACCATTGTTAAAGTCTAATGATGAGTATGGGTATCCCGAACCTGTATTTGAATGAGCACCGCCACTATACCATGCGTAGCCCGATGGCCATGGAAAGCTCATGTAAAAGTTATTGCTTGGTTGCTCAGTGCTTATTGCTGTCTGGTTTTTTGAAAGTAATAGAGAGGTATTACTGAGAGTGTCATATATATCAATTAATTGATGTAAAGTATCATTTGGTTCGGATTGTGTGTTTATGAATACGCTGATCAAACTCGTTGTGGCTGCGTTAATGGGACCTTGTAGCGTTTTTTCCTCTATTTTTTGTGCAAATTGATAAAAACGTTGATTCAGTATGATTGCCAAATCTTGGACTTGCTCAGCAAATCCTTGCTTGTCACTTAAAGTACCAAAAGGCGACACTATATTTAACTTCGTAGGTTCACTTAATACGTTGCTTTGTAACTCCATTAATGCCAGTAAAAGTTTAGGGTTAATACTGGAGTGCCCAGCCCAGTGGAGTATGGTTTCTCTAAATTCTAGTAGGTGGGGTGCATTACGATAAAAAAAAGCATCCCAATCTTCGTTTTGTAATGTGTTATTAAACACAAATTCATTCTCATCAATTGCTATGACTGCGTTAATGGTAGCTTTAACTAACGTGGTCTGGTCTGAACTAAGCGCTTCAATTGAGTGGTGTTGTCCTTGAGCTTGAACAAAACTGGTCACGGGCAATGCGAGTAATGAAAGGTATAGTATTGATTTCATGTTGTATCCTTATCTTATTTTCTCTGACGTATTCCTTATATGTATATAAAGATGGAAACAAAATGTAAAATAAATGATCAAAAAACAACCGCTCTGCTGTATTGTATGATTTACGAACAGATTCTTTAAGTGCAGTTATTAGGATTAGCTATCTATCTAAGCTTATATATTGCAATGTTTTGTTGTTTGAAAGATGAAAAGTTTGTTGTGTATATTGCAAAAATTGTTAGCTGAGCTATTTTTATCTCTACAGAACTTTGTAGGGTGCGCTTATGAAACCGATTATTTTTATAGAGCAACTTGAAGCATTACTTGAAGAGCGGAAATTCAAAGAGCGTCGTAAGTTCAAGCAGATTGTACACCCTTTGTTTGAGCGCAGAATATGTCATAGGCGAACCTCCCATCCCCCAGCGATTAAATAAAGTAGTTAAAGCGTAGTAGGGGAATTGAAATACCCTGCTTAGGTTACTTGTTAGGGTACTGGTTATTACGCTATTAGTAGTGGCTCTTATACTTCTATTTGTAGTAAACGTATATTCCAAATAGATGAGTAAAGGTAGAACTAATCGAATTACCTTTGTATGTGGTTAGGTTCGTACGTTTAATAGACATATTAACTGTGTTTTGTTCTAACAATAGGCGCTTCGAGTGAAAATTGCTCGAACGCGCTGTTTTTATCACTTTTCTTCAAATAAACGCTTGCGCTTTTTCTGCATCCCCCTATAATGCGACCCCACTGACACGGAGCAACACGCTGAAAAGCAAATTGAAACGAGTTGGCGTCAAGTAAAACTTAAATTTAAAAACTTTTAACTTTAAATGTTGACAAAAAAATAGGAAAGCGTAACATGCGTAGCCCTGGCGAGATAAAGCAAAGCGCTTAATCATCGCAACGTTCTTTAAAAATATGAAGCAATCATCTGTGT
>NZ_AHBZ03000021.1 GCF_000238375.3 Pseudoalteromonas citrea | reverse complement strand
AAATATCAGCAACAGAGTTAAAGCTGAGAAATTGATTGGTAGTTAGCTATTTGATCAACAAGGCCACCATTAATTAAAAATCTAGGAAATCTGTAGTGCGTATTAATAAATCTTTCCTTAATTATTCTCGTCTGATCCATGTTTATGTTTCTATGGCGTTATTAACTTTGATGGTGTTTTTTTCTATTACAGGGATAACGTTGAATCACCCCGAGTGGTTTATAGACAATGAAGCAAATGTTGACGAATTAGAGCTTCAGCTTCCCCTGTCATTACTTGAAGTAGAACATCAGGGCGAACTGATAAGTTATTTACACCAACAAAGCTGGTTTAGTGGAAAAAGATTTACTTTAGAACGAGATGACTATGAGCTATTTATCAGTGACAAAGGACCCGGCACACATTTAGCCATTACGATCGATTTAGAAAGCGCAGAAGCATTTGTAGAAAAAACCAATTATGGTGTGTGGGCAAAGCTGAATGATTTGCATAAGGGTCGTAATAGCGGGGCATTGTGGCGCTTTATAATCGATGCTAGCGCCATATTAATTATTTTATTTAGTATTACAGGTTTTGTTTTGGCACTTGCACAGCGGCGCGTAAATAGAACTTTAGCGTTAAGTCTAGTAACGACCTTAGCGGTATTTTTTTGCTATGTATTTTATGTGTAGTACTGTTTGATTTTTCGAGGAAGTAAAGTGATAAAAAAATGGGTGGTATTGGTTGTAGCGTTATTTCTTATTGGTAAAGCGCAGAGTACAGAAATTGAACTATCAATCAACTTAGCAAAACAAACAGGGGAGTATCATAACCCTTATGTTGCGGTTTGGATTGAGGACGACGCAGGTAAAAGTGTGCGTACGTTATTACTGTGGCGTGAAGGGGCTAAGTGGCTTAAAGATATTCGTACTTGGTGGCGAAAAGTAGGACGACGAGCACCTGAGCTGGTTGATTCTATCACTTCTGCAACGCGTCCTGCTGGTGACTATCGTGTTAATTTTTCTACCAATGATGATACTGGTCAGCCCTTAGCACAAGGCACCTATAGCCTAAAAATTGAGGTAGTAAGAGAAAATGGTGGCCGAGCTATGCTACGGCAAAAATTTAGTTTAAATGGACAAGCGCAGTCTTACACCCTGAAAGCGACCCCAGAAACAAATATTATAAAATTTTCAATTAAGGAATAAAACATGTCTAAGTTTAAACTTTTCTCTTTATTGGCACTCGCTTTTACGGGGGCCGCGCACGCACATGATCGTTGGATTTTACCAACACACTTTAGTGTCTCAGCAGAAGATAAAGTATGGATCATGGCGGATGTTACGGCATCGAATGAAACGTTTAACGTCGATAAACCGATGGGATCAGATAGGTTTACCATTATAACCCCAAACGGTGAGCGCTCTCGCCCAAGCTCAAGTTATCGTGGTCATCGCAAGAGCGTCGTTGATATTCACTTGGCTGAAGAAGGTACTTACAAATTGTATTTGGACAGTGATGTGAGTTACTGGACTAGCTATGAGGTCACAGGAAAAGAGGGTACGCAATGGTTACGTAATACCAGCAAGGCAACCCGAGCGGACAAATTACCCAAGGGAGCAAAGAATGTTACAACGCTGGCCTCTCAGGCTCAAGTGATGACATTTGTAACATTAAATGCGCCAAATGATAATTATAGTTTAACTAATAACGGGTTAGAGCTTAAGCCGATCACTCACCCCTCTGATATTGCGCAAAATGAAAAAGCCCAATTACAGTTACTATTTAATGGTCAACCTCAGCAAGGTGTTGAAGTTGAAATTATTAAAGATGGTGCGCGATATAGGAATGATCTTAATGCGTTGAAAGTTGTGTCTGATAAGAATGGGGAGATCTCGTTTACTCTCGCTGATGCAGGACGTTACTTGTTAGTGGCGGAGTTTAAGAAACCACTTACAAATAATGCATTAGCAGATGAAATGGGCGGCCAGATTTTCTTTACGTTTGAAGCTGTATTGAATTAAGTTTTACACATATCGACACGCTGAAGGTTTGGTTATGACTGATGGAAAACGAAGTTTGAACTACATCAGTATAACCATTCCTGGCCATTCAGCGTATTATTTGCAAGCGGAAATGGTTTTATCGGAGAGTAAAGAGCGCACAGTGAAAGGTGTTGTTTGATTGTTGGGGTTGATTGTGACTTTCGCAATATCTAAATACTGAAAGTCTCCAGGGCCATTAAGTTGCCATAGTCCAGAAGCCCTTTTCGACAAACAAAATGCTTTTGTATCTCCGTGACTAAGGAGAATAGGGAAATCATATTCTTTGGCAAGGTTATGCAATACTTGCTTATATTGTTTAAACCCATCACATTTTTTTTGCCTTGTTTGCGTGCATGCTTTGTCATGTTTGGGATCTACAAATATATCAGCCTGCATAAATATGACGGCAGCTGCCAAGTCTTTATTTAAGTGACTTAGTAGCCATTTTAAGTTGTGCTTATCTCGTATATTGATTTTTTCACGGGCAAGTTTTTTATCTGACAGAAGAATTTGCTTACGGCCATTATTGGTCCCAACAACATGTAAAGTTATGAAGCGAATATTATTATGTAGCCATGTTTGATTTTCTGGTTGTGCAGTCTGTCGTTGATAGTGGTTTAGTTTGACTGCAGAGTGAGAGAATTCAGACCGAATGAACTTCAGCCGCTCTAGTTCATCGTAACGAGGTGTGAGGTTTTTTCTATCACAGTCGGTCCAGTCATTGTCTCCTGGCGTGTAAATAAACGGCTGGTGGCTCATTTTACTAATGAGTGTATAGTTTTCTTTTAAAATGGCGTTTGTACAAGGCACTGCACCCGATTTTATATCCCCAACATGTGCAATAAAATCATGCGGCGTTTTTTGTACGGCTTGGTATAGCAACCCAGAGGGCTTACGAAGCATATTAGCGTCTATGTGAGAATAAGGCATATCCCCGTATACAAGAAATTGACTCGGTTTAGCCGAGCTCAAAAAAGTTGTGCTTGTGAGCATAATAATAAAAATTATTTTGAGCATAGGGTGCGCTATATAAATAAATAGATTTACTACGATATAACATCGGAAAATAGAAATAAATGCATTGCTTGAGAAAAAAGTGCAAGCGGTGTTGCACCATGAAATTTATATATTTGGAAGCGTATTGTTTGTCATACGTATCAAATGATTATCTCAAGAGCATCATGTAAGTCATTTACAAAGTGTGGCTCAAGGGTAAATTAAGTGAGCTTTGATACTTCCCATGATGATGAATTTGTAGTGTTGCAGGTATCGCCCCCTGGCCTGTTTGGTCTGCTACAGGTCCATCACCATTATAATGTTTTTGGTAACGGCTATGCTCAGAGGTTACCACTAACCTGAGTCGGCTGTTCTTGGGCAGTTTACGTGATACAAGGGCAAAACTATTTAGCTTAATTTGATAAAGCTCGTTTGGATTATGGTCTCGATTTGCTCCACGTTTTAACCGTACTCTGTCTTCTGAAATAAGGGCACTTTTACCGTATTTATCTATGATATATAGCATTGCAAAGAGGTCAGTATTCGCAATGTTTGAAGATAACCATAATGAAAGGCTGATTTGCCCTTGTAAGAATAGTGCTTGTTTTAGTTTACGAGAGTGGAAAATCACCCCGTTATTGTCAATGGCCATCGCTGTATTTTGGCCTGTCAGACTATGCTCAGTCGATTTGGGCATACCTTTAGTATGAAGCGGATCATATTGGTATTCACTATAAGGAGCAGCAGAGAGTGTATTCGATGAGGTCATCAAGCCTGATGAAAAAACGTTGTGCTGTTTGTGTGCTGAAGAAAGGTTAAAGCGCTGGTTTGGTAGGTTTAGCGACTGTAAATCACGATAATAGTGCCAACGGTTGCTGCCAATATTAAAAGTCGCAATATTATCTTTTAAAAACGTTGGCTTCTCCTCACCTTTTAAGGTCCAATTAAACCATGCTAAATGTAGTTTTTTAAAATCTAGTAAACTATTGTTACCCACCATGATACCGTCGATATTTTTTTTGGGCGAACGTGTACCGGCGTGATCCCACGGGCCCAGTACTAAATAGTGGTGTTTTGCGTTTTGAGTTGAAGACATGAGGTTTTTGTAATAATTCAAGGTGCCTAAATGATCTCCATCGTATTGCCCTGTAATTGAAAGTACAGGGCCTGTAAATGCGCGATAGTGTTGTGCTTGTGGCACCATTTTTCCCCAGTAACTATCATATTTAGGGTGATCTAACCACGTTTGAAAAATGGACGATGGATTACCCAAGCGTTTGTCTAGCTCTCTAAAGCTGGCGCCATCTCGACGTAACTTAGCGTAAATTGGCGCAACATGTGCTTGATTGAAGCGTGCGCTGTTGTTGGTTTTACCCGAAATAAAATGCAACCATGACATTACGTAATAGGTAGGAATGTCATTTTTATATGGGAAATCGATAGCAGGGTACACACTGGCGGTAGGTACTATGGTTTTTAAACTGGGAGGCGCTTCTTTGAGCGTTGCCCATTGTGTAAACCCTCGGTATGAACCACCCATCATCGCTACTTTTTGATTACTCCAAGGCTGCGCTGCAACCCATTCAATCACATCAAAGCCATCCTGACCGTCCTTTTCAAATGGAATAAACTCACCTTCTGAATCGCCGCGACCTCGGCTATCAACAGCAATAAAAGCATAACCATGTTGAGCAAAGTATGTGCCGTACTTATTTGCTTCATCACGATTATAGGGGGTAATAAATACGATACTTGGTAATGAAGCGTTGAAGATTGCAGGCTTGTATATGGAAGCTGCGGCATGTTTGTCGTCTCGCAGCTTGATTTTTTTATGCCATGTAAAATCAATTTGATCAGTCATTGCATAGATTGGTAAAGCAATAACAAATGAGGCAACGATGCTATATAAAGAAAGACAAAGCAAACGCATATCAAGTCCCTTTTATTGGTATTTGTGATGTTATAATAAATCACTTGGGGTTTATTAATGCAAGGTAAAAGCGCTGCTTTACGTTAAAATTACGCTAAAGCTCTTATAGATAGTCCATTTGAGAAAACGCTTATTGGCGGACGCAAGCGAGTGATTTGTTTAATTAGTGAGTATCTGAGTTGGTATTTTTGTCCTAGTCTTGTTGTAGATATTTTGTGGAGAAAAAGATGAAGCGTATTGTGTGGATGATGTTAATTATAAACATGGTCGGCTGTGGGGGAGGTGCTGGAGAAAACACTGCACCAGAGCCGGTTGTAACCCCAATCACCGACCCAGTTATTGAAGCTCCGATTGCAACACCACCTACCACACCATCGATCCCCGATAATGTCGCGCCAACAGGATCTGTTGTGATAATTGGCGAGTTAATTGAAGGGCAAACACTCACTATTACCAATACATTAGAAGACAGTAATGGTTTGGGGGCTTTTACTTATCAGTGGTTCAAGGGGAATACTGAGATAGAAGACGGTACGCAAAATAGCATTACTTTATCCAGTAATGAAATAGACTTCACGATTTCTGTTGAGGTAAGTTATGTTGATGGTGATGGGTATAGCGAGTCGATAATGAGTCAAGCAACAGCGCAGGTTTCGGCTATTGTGGTAGGTGATCCTCCTATGACTAAACCGAATATTATTCTCATTATATCAGATGACCAAGGGGTCGATGCGTCGAGTCAATATAGTTACTCGACTGACTTACCTAAAACGCCGATATTAGATTCGTTAGCAACTTCTGGTGTGGTCTTTGATAACGCGTGGGCAACGCCTGCTTGTACAACAACGCGGGGGACTATTATGACCGGTATGCATGGCGTAAATAGTGGCGTTAGCTTCGTTCCCGCAGTGATGGATACAAGTTTAAAAACATTACCCCGATTTTTAGCTGAAAATGACGCTAGCAAAGCATATTCTATGGCGGTATTTGGTAAATGGCACTTAGGCGGTGGGGATCCCGACTTGTCTCACCCAAATAGTGCTGGTGTAGTACATTACGTCGGTAACATTACAGGCACGTTAGATGACTACAGTGATTGGACGCTTACAAACAATGGTAGCCAAACGCCAGTGACCCAGTACCATACAAGTAAAGTAACCGATTTGGCGATTGATTGGATCACACAGCAAACTAGCCCGTGGTTTGCATGGCTTGCGTATGTTGCCCCCCATTCACCTTTTCATTTACCTCCTAATGAGTTACACACACGCTCTGAGTTAAGTGGTTCTGCAGAGGACATAGCGCAAAACCCCCGGCCTTATTATTTAGCAGCAATAGAGGCAATGGATACTGAAATTGGACGTTTGTTGGCGTCATTACCCGCTGAAGAAAGAGAGAATACCCTCATTATTTTTATTGGTGATAACGGTACGCCCGCACCTGTCATTGATACAAGTGTGTATACGCGACAGCATAGTAAAAATAGTTTGTATGAAGGTGGGATCAGAGTGCCTCTTCTTGTTTCAGGCAGCCTGCTTAACAAGCAAAATACCAGAGAAAGTCGCTTAGTCAATAGCACGGATTTATATGCAACCATTTCACAAATAGCGGGTAGAGATATTGCTCAGGTTTATAATAGCCATAGTTTCTACGACACACTGTTTGACGTCGTCCCAAACACCTCTGTTCGTCAATATAATTATGCTGAGTTTCAGCGTAATGGAGTGGCTGGCTGGGCTGTACGCAATCAAGACTATAAGCTGTTGTCTATCGATTCACAGCAACAGGCACTTTTTGATATGAATGTTGATATAAACGAGCAAAATGACTTATTACAGTCTGGGGATGATTGGTCTGCGCTCGTGTTGGAGTTATCTGAACATGGGCAGTCTATTAGAAATGGCTCAGATTAACTGAAACGAATGATAGATGCGCGAGTTATGATTCATGAAATAGTACGCTCAGAAAAAACCCAAGCTATATTGGCTTGGGTTTTTATAAAGTAACTTAATCAATACACTAACATTCGATAATATTGACGGCTAAACCGCCTCGTGCCGTTTCTTTATATTTTGTTTTCATATCGTTACCAGTATCGAGCATGGTTTTGATAACTTTGTCGAGTGATACTTTTTGCTCACCGGTACCACGAATAGCAAGGCGCGATGCATTAATGGCTTTAACAGCGCCCATGGCATTGCGCTCAATGCAAGGGACTTGTACTAAGCCGCCAACAGGATCACAGGTTAGGCCTAAGTTATGTTCCATACCTATTTCTGCAGCGTTTTCTACATGAACCACATTACCACCCATGATCTCTGTAAGCGCACCAGCTGCCATAGAACATGCAACGCCAACTTCACCTTGGCAGCCCACTTCAGCACCAGAAATAGACGCATTCTTTTTATATAAAATGCCAATTGCAGCAGCCGTTAATAAGTAGCGCGTTGCAATTTCTTCATCTACTTCACGAATGAATGTGTGATAATACATTAGTACGGATGGTAAAATACCTGCAGCGCCATTAGTGGGGGCGGTAACAACGCGCCCGCCAGCAGCGTTTTCTTCGTTTACAGCAAGTGCAAATAAGTCGACCCAATCCATGGCGCGCAGTGGGTCGTTACTGTCTTCTACGTTCAACTTTAAATATAAGCTGGGGGCACGGCGACGAACTTTTAAACCACCAGGCAGGATACCTTCGGTTTTCATCCCTCGCTCAATACAGGCTTTCATAACTTGCCAAATATTAAATAACTCGGCTTTGATATCAACTTCTGAACGGAGGGTTTTTTCATTGGCCATCATTAAAGATGACACACTCAAACCCGAATCTTTACATAGGGTAAGTAGCTCAGCAGCGTTTTCAAATAAATACGGTGCTGGGTTTTGTGCTCTCACATCTAACGCGGCTTGTTTTTCACTGTCAAATTGCTCATCGGTAACAATAAAGCCGCCACCAATAGAGTAATAAACTTGACTGTGAATTCGTTCTTCGCCTTTAAATGCAATGATCTCCATTGCGTTTGAATGTTTAGGTAGGGTTTTTCTTCGATGAAAAACAATGGCACCTTGCTTTGGAAAAGCGGCTTGTTTTGTCTGATCTAGATAAATGATTTGTTCTTGTTCTATTTTATCTAAAATTGAAGGGACAGCATCAGCATCAATGGTTTCTGGGTCGTAACCTGCAAGCCCAAGAATAACGGCTTTACCTGACCCGTGCCCAATACCAGTTTGTCCTAATGAACCATATAGCTCTACTTTTACCGCTGTAACGTCTTCGATGATTCCTTGAGATTGTAAATCTGATACGAATAAGCGAGACGCGCGCATTGGACCAACGGTATGTGACGACGAGGGCCCAATACCGATACTAAACATATCAAATGCACTAATCATATTCTTTACTCAACATTGCCTTTTGAACGGGCGCACATCATAACTTTAAAAAAGATAATTGTAACCAGTTCAATTATGAATTTATTATGCTTATTGAACGAGTTTGATAAAGTTTTTTACTACACTGGCCGTCGCACCCCAAAGTAAGCCATGGGGGGTTAAAAATCCATCCATTTGACGGCTGAGCCCTGCGTGTTCAACGTGAATACTTTGCCAGTTTTGACTGTCCAAAAGCGCAGAGATATTAATGATGAAGGCATGGTCTACTTCGTCACTGTTTGTATGCCAAGTTGTGTCATTACTGAGAGTCGCTACAACAGGCATAATACTAAAACCCGTTAAGGTGTGATGCTCTTTGAGTTGCCCAAGAGGTGTAATATTTTTTGGGTTAATACCTAACTCTTCGCGCGTTTCACGGATAGCTGTATCGGTCTTAGACGTATCGTGCGGTTCTACTTTACCACCTGGAAAGCAAATTTGACTTGGGTGATGCTGTAAGTAAGCCGGTCGTTTACAAAAGAGCAAAGCCGCTTCACCGTTTCTTTCTACCAGTGGTAAAAGAATTGCGCTGTCACGTACCTTTCCCGTTACTATTGATTTTTTGCTGGTTTCGGTATGAATGTGAAACCGTGCTACGACATCTGATAGTTTCACATTCGCTCCTAACTCTATTCATTACTTTCTAGTATAGGCAATATTTTTTGTACTTTATGGAAAGTTTCTTGGTATTCACTGTGTGCGTCTGAATCTGCGACAATACCGCCGCCAGCCCAGCAGTAAATGTTTTGCTCATCGCATACTAGGGTTCGAATTGTGATAGAGGTGTCCATACGACCACACGCACTAAGGTAACCAATAGAGCCACAATAAACGCTGCGTCTATGTGGTTCAAGCTCTTCGATAATTTCCATCGCTCGGATTTTAGGTGCACCAGTAATGGAGCCACCAGGGAATGCGGCATATAATTGATCGACCGCCGTTTTACCGTCAGCTAGCTCGCTTGTTACTGTGCTAACTAAGTGATGTACTGCAGGAAAGCTCTCTATGTGAAATAGTTTGGGCACACACACAGAGCCAGGTTTTGCTACTTTGCCTAAATCATTTCGGAGCAAGTCTACAATCATCACATTTTCAGCTCGATCTTTAGGGCTATTTTGTAACTTAATACTTTGTTGATGGTCCGCGTCAGGGTCAACTAACCTTGGCAAAGTTCCTTTGATTGGCTTTGATTCAACTTGTTGGTTATTTACCAATAAAAAGCGTTCAGGTGATACTGAAATTACAGCGCCTTGCGGTAAATTAATAAAAGCGGAGAAAGGCGCTTTATTTTGTGTTTGTAGCCTTTTATAGGCATCCCATGGTGAACCTGTAAATTGTGCACTAAAGCGTTGAGCTAGGTTAATTTGATAACAGTCGCCACTCTTTAAGTATGCTTGGATCTGCGCGAATTTCTCAAAATACTGCGCTTGGCTCAGGTTTGACCCCCAGTTTTGGGTTAACGTAAATGCGCTGATAGACTGGTTAGTCATCTTGTTACTTATCAGCGACAGGTAGCTTTGGACATTATCAATGGTTGGCTGAGATACGTAATACCATGTATTTGTCTTTGTGTCTTTGATCAGCGCATCAAGGTACAAGCCTACAACCATATCAGGTAATGTGATGTCTTGTTGAGCGAGCTGTGGAACTTTTTCTATATAGCGACCTAAATCATAGCCAAAGTATCCAAGCCAACCTCCACAAAATGGTAAATCAAATGGCGCAGGGGTTGTACATAGTTGCGTTAAGTGATGGCTGATCGCTTCAAACCAAGATAAGTGAGTTTGCTCACCATCTAAAAAGACGTGTTGTGATTTCGCTTCTAGTACATGAACAGGGTTGATGCTGATGATGTCATAACGGCTGTTTTCATGTTGTGCATTACTAGAATCGAGTAATATTGCGTGTGGCAAGTGGGCAAATTGTTCAAAAAGTGCCACAGTTGATAGCGATATGTCTAATTTTTTACAATTGATTTGCTCATTTATCATTTACTTGAACCTGAAAACTAGCCCGAAACGGGCGGGGAGGGTATCATACTTATCTAGTTTTCTACAGTCACCGTAAGGTCACTGTTAACCGTCACAATCGTCTAGATGTATTCTGTTATTGACTGAGTGCGTTAATAACACAAATTAAGGAACCGTCATGAGTATGATCCGTCAGCAAGACTTCATCGACAGTATTGAAGATGCTTTACAATATATCTCTTTTTATCATCCATTAGATTTTGTTCAAGCGCTTGAGAAGGCTTATCACAAAGAAGAAAGCAAAGCAGCTAAAGATGCAATAGCACAAATTTTAATAAACTCACGCATGTCTGCCGAAGGCAAACGCCCATTGTGTCAAGACACTGGGATCGTGACCTGTTTTGTAAAAGTTGGTATGGATGTTAAATGGGATCAAACGGATTTAACCGTTCAGCAAATGGTTGATGAAGGCACTCGCCGTGCGTATTTGAACCCAGACAACCCATTGCGTGCGTCTATCGTAGCAGATCCAGCTGGTAGCCGTAAAAATACCAAAGATAACACACCTTCGGTTGTGCACATTGATATGGTGGCAGGCGGAGAAGTTGAAGTAATGATTGCTGCAAAGGGTGGCGGCTCAGAGAATAAAACCAAGATGGTTATGCTTAACCCGTCAGATGATGTGGCAGCATGGGTTGAAAAAACGTTGCCAACAATGGGGGCTGGTTGGTGTCCTCCAGGTATGTTGGGTATAGGTATCGGTGGTACTGCTGAAAAAGCAGCGGTACTTGCGAAAGAGTCTTTAATGGACCCAGTTGATATTCACGAACTTCAAGCGCGCGGTGCAGAAACGGCTGAAGAAAAGCTCCGTCTTGAGATTTTTGAGCGTGCGAACAAATTAGGTATCGGTGCTCAAGGGCTAGGTGGATTAACTACTGTCGTTGACATTAAAATTAAAACGGCACCAACGCATGCAGCGTCAAAGCCAGTGGTGATGATCCCGAATTGTGCTGCAACGCGACACGTACACTTTACACTAGATGGTTCTGGCCCTGCTGATCTTAAAGCGCCAAAACTAGAAGATTGGCCAGAAGTAACGTGGGAGGTGGGTGAAGACACACGCCGTGTCAATTTAGACACGTTAACCAAAGAAGACACCCATGATTGGAAAATGGGCGAAACGGTCTTATTGTCTGGCAAGATTTTAACGGGTCGTGATGCGGCGCACAAACGTTTACAAGATATGATAAATTCGGGTGAAGGTTTACCGAAGGGTGTTGATTTCAATAACAAGTTTATTTATTACGTAGGCCCAGTTGATGCTGTAGGTGATGAAGCGGTTGGTCCAGCAGGCCCGACAACTGCGACGCGTATGGATAAATTCACGGATTTAATGCTAGAAAGTACTGGTATTGTTGGCATGATTGGTAAAGCTGAACGCGGCCCGGCGACAGTTGAGTCGATTAAACAAAATAAATCAGTGTATTTGATGGCGGTTGGCGGCGCAGCATATTTGGTGGCTAAAGCCATTAAAAAGTCGCGTGTTGTTGCTTTTGAAGACTTAGGTATGGAAGCAATTTACGAGTTTGAAGTAGAAGATATGCCAGTAACTGTTGCGGTAGATAGCACCGGTGCTAATGCCCATGAACAGGGCCCAGCGATTTGGAAAGCAAAAATCGAAGAGCTTGATAGCAAGCTAAAGTAAGCTCGTGAAATAATAAAGACTAAAAACCGCATTTGAGGCAACTTTAATGCGGTTTTTTTGTAATTATATCTGTACATGGTTAAATCACTTTACGTTAACGTAAAGTGACCTTGCGCAGATTAAAGATATTTTAACTACATCAGTCATTTTTAAATCACTTTTCGGTTAAAGTATGCTGAAATGGTTGTTTTCTAGCATTGAGTATTTGAATATGTTTCAAATTGTAGGTTGATCATCTCATTTCCTAGTAACGTAAAACAGATAGTGATAGAGTTTTGCCAGTTTCAGCGCTACTCGTCCCTAAGGGGCTAAAATTTCGGAGAACTATAAAGTGGCTGTTTTTAACCAAGTTGAATTTGATAATCATGAGCAAGTGGTATTTTGTGCCGACGAAGCTTCAGGCCTAAAAGCAATAATTGCTGTTCACAGTACCAAATTAGGACCTGCTGTAGGTGGCTGTCGTATGTGGGATTACGCGGAAGATGAAGACGCCGTGTATGACGTATTACGCTTATCTAAAGGTATGACATATAAAAATGCGGTAGCACGTTTACCGTTTGGTGGCGGTAAGTCGGTGATCATCGGCGATGCAAAGAAAATTAAATCGGATGAGCTATTCAAAGCATTTGGTCGTCATCTAGAACGTTTAGGTGGCAGCTACTATTCAGCTGAAGATGTGAATATCACGACCGGTGATGTGATGGTTATGAATCAAGAAACAAACTACGTTTTGGGGCTTGAAGGTAAAAGTGGCAACCCATCACCATTTACTGCTTTAGGTACATTTTTAGGTATCAAGGCAGCATATCAACATAAACACGGCCATCAAGATTTATCAGGTGTTAAAGTGTCAGTGCAAGGCCTTGGTGCTGTTGCATATGGATTGTGTAAATATTTACATGAAGCGGGTGCTGAGTTGTTTGTTACGGATATAAATCTAGCATCTGTAGATAGAGTTGTGACCGATTTTGGAGCAACAGCTGTAGGCATTGATGAGATTTACGACTTAGACGTAGATGTATATGCGCCATGTGCTTTAGGTGCGACAGTTAACGATGAAACAATTCCACGAATTAAAGCGAATATTATTGCAGGCTGTGCAAATAACCAGTTGGCAGAATGTCGTCATGGTGAAATTCTACGTGAAAAGGGCGTACTTTATGCGCCAGATTATGTAATTAATGCTGGTGGAATTATTAACGTTTATTACGAGACAAAGCCAGAAGGGTATAACGAAGCGCTAGCGACTAAGCATGTTGAAGGAATTTTTGACACTTTGGCAGAAATTTTTGCGCGTTCTGAGTCTGAGAAAAAGTCAACGCACATTATTGCTGATGAGTTGGCACAAGAGATTATAAGTAACGGTCTATAATTGAGTTAGTAAATATTGACTTAATGATAAAAAGGACATGCTTAGCATGTCCTTTTTTGTTGGCAGCTATTTATTGGAAAACACATGAAAGTGATAAATCGGACTACTTGGCCTAGAGCTGCACATTTTGAGTTTTATAAAGATTTCAGTCAGCCCTATTTTAATGTGACAGTTGATTTACAAGTTGGCAAGCTATATGACTTTGCCAAAAAGCATAAGGTCTCTTTTACTTATTGTTATTTATATTGCTTGTCTCAAGCTGTTAGCGCGTATGAGCCTATTAGATACCGCATTCGACAAAACGACATTGTCGTGACAGAGCAGGTAACACTTAGTACTGTCTTTTTAAAAGCAGATGATACATTTAGATTTGTGCCTTTGAGCTATCACTCAGAGTTGTCGGCTTTCACGCACCATGCTGACGTATCAAAAGGCACTCACCTTCAATTACCATTATTAAATGAACTCTTTTTATCTAGAGCACAGGAGTTGAATCAAATCTATGTATCAATATTACCATGGTTCAAATTTACCAGTTTTAGTCATGCTTTTTGCAGCAATACTCAAGAGCAGGGTATTCCGAAGTTTGTATTTGGTAAGTTTGAGCAAAAAGCAGGGACTATTCCTTTAAATATAGAAGTGCATCATGGTCTTATGGATGGTCTACATGTAGCTAAGTTTATTACTCAAATTGAAAAGCAAGTACTTAAGTTGTGTACAATTTGAGGTTGTTTTTTAGTCGCTTTAACGCTTCGCTAGCTGCCAGTGAAAAAATAGCAATAATTTTTTTTAATGCAACTTTAACAGCTCTTTAAAATCATAGAGTTAAGTTCAAATTTTACGTTTTTTATAAATTCATTACAATATTATGTTGTGTTGTAATGAATTGTAAATAATGTGGCGTAACTGCTTTATAATCAAAGGCTACAGGCTTTGCGTCAAAAAATGAGTGTTAATTTTTTGTTTTACATCGAGTTTATTTTTTATTGTCAACAAAAATTGTTTTGCCCTTGAAGTTGACACATGGACTTGCATTTAGCATTATTGGACAGTTGATATCTGTTAAAAGATATCAGGGTTGCTCTGTAAAGAGTGATAAAATTATAAAAGTAACATTACTTAATTGGTTGGGAACTATGTCTGTTAAAATCAGAAAGAGTCTTGTAGCTACAGCACTTTTAGGTGCTACAGCATTTGCAAGCAGCAATGTGATTGCAGATCCTTTGAACGACTTGCAAAAAGTAGGTCAACAAACTCAAAAGGCTGCTCAAAAGTCTCAAGAAAAAATCGACAACATCTTCGGTCAAACTCAAGAATTGATCGGCGAATATCGTGGTGTTGTAGACGAAACTGAACTTCTTAAAGTTTATAATGATCACGTTGAGCGTTTGGTTATGGACCAACGCGCAGGTATCGAGTCTTTCGACCGTCAGATCGGAACAATCGAAAAGACCAAACAAGACGTTGTGCCTTTGATGTATCGCATGATCGATACGCTTGAGCAATTCATCAAAGCGGACGTTCCGTTTGATACTGATACTCGTATGGGTCGAGTTGAAAAACTTCGTGGTTTGCTTTCTAATTCAAAAATAAGTACTTCAGAGAAATTCCGCCAAGTGTTAGAAGCTTATACTGTTGAAACTGGTTACAGTTCAGGTATTGCATCGTCACAAGGTTCGTTAGAAATTGACGGTAAGAATATTAACGTTGATTTTGCACGTTTAGGTCGTATTGCTTACGTAGCGCAATCATTTGATATGAAACACGCTTGGGTATGGAACAACGATGCAAAACAGTGGGATGTATTAGGTGAAGAATACCTTAAGCCGATTAAAGATATGATCCGTATCGCTCGTAATCAGGCAGCCCCAGATCTTGTTGCATTACCAATCTTTGGCGCGGAGTAATATAAAAATGAAGAAACTATTTAAAGGTTTTGCAGTTGCTGCAGCACTATCTGTTTCTGCAGGTGCCGCGCTTAATGCTCATGCAAATACTGAAGCACTAGACAAAATCCTTCAAGAAGTAAAGCAAACGCGTATTTCTGAAGGCAGCATTAACAAAAAGCGCGAGCAAGAGTTCTTATCTGCACGTGCTGATAAACAAGCTTTATTCAATAAAGCTAAGCGTGAGCTAGCGGCTGAAAAAGCACGTGGTAAGCGTTTAGGTAATGAGTTTAAGCAAAACGAAATTACACTTGCTGAAAAAGAAGTTGAACTAAACAATGCCACTGGTACTTTAGGTGAGATGTTCGGTGTTGTTCGTCGTTCTGCATCAGAAGCAATTGGTTCAATTGAAGCATCACTAGTAAGTGCTGAAAAGCCAGGTCGTGCTGAAGTACTTCGTTCATTGGCAGCCGCTAAAGAACTTCCAACTACTCGTGAGTTAGAAGAGCTTTGGATTGCTTTCCAAACTGAGATGACTGAATCTGCAAAGGTATCTACTTTTGAAGCTCAGGTAGCTGAGTTAAGTGGTGAAGTAAAAGTTAAACAAGTAACGCGTGTTGGTAATTTCAACCTTGTTACTAAAGACGGCTATGTACTTTATGATGCAGCTAACAAAGCAATCGTACCATTAGGTAAGCAACCTGACGGTTATGTACTTAACCAAGCAAATGAACTTCTAGGGACTTCAGCTGGTTCTTACGCTAAGTTCTATGTTGATCCGACTCGTGGCTCAATTTTACGCTTGAACACGCAGCGTGCTACCGTTGAAGAACGTTGGCATCAAGGTCAAGAAGTTGGTTATATCATCACTGCATTACTTGCTGTTGGTGCATTGATTGCGCTTGTTAGATTTATTGATTTATTCTTAGTAGGCTCGAAGATAAAAGCACAACTGAGAAATCTTAATTCTCCAAATGCGAATAACCCACTTGGTCGTATCTTAAAAGTTTACGAAGATAATAAAAACCAAGACGTTGAAAACCTTGAGTTGAAACTTGATGAAGCTATTTTACGTGAAACACCACGTGTTGAAGCGGGTATCAACATTATCAAGATCCTTGCAGCTATCGCACCTTTACTAGGTCTACTAGGTACGGTTGTAGGTATGATCATGACGTTTGAATCAATTACGTTATTTGGTACTGGTGATCCGAAAATCATGGCAGGTAACATCTCTCTAGCGCTAGTAACTACAGCTCTAGGTTTGATTGCTGCTCTACCTCTAATCCTATTACACGCTATCGTTGCAGGCCGTAGTAAATCTGTACTACATATCCTTGACGAGCAAAGTGCTGGCATCGTTGCAGCGCACGCGGAGAAGGAGAAAGCCTAATGCTAGTCCTGATGGAGACCTGGGAATCTATCAGGGATTTTGTTGGCACAGGCGGCCAAGTATTATACGTGGTCGCGATGGCACTCTTTCTTATGTGGGTTTTAATGATAGAGCGCTATTGGTTCCTACTAGCTGAATACCCGAAAATGAAAGCGGATATTGTAGCTAAGTGGGATGCCCGCCAAGACACAACGTCTTGGTACGCACACAGAATTCGTGATGCATGGATTTCTGAAGCGTCTGAGAAATTAGATGAGCGTATGTTGATTATCAAAACATTGGTAGCTATGTGTCCATTAATAGGCTTACTAGGAACCGTAACAGGTATGATCACAGTTTTTGAAACTATGGCTACCCAAGGTACTGGTAATGCACGTTTGATGGCATCAGGTATTTCAATGGCAACGGTACCAACGATGGCTGGAATGGTTGCGGCACTGTCAGGTGTTTTCTTTAGCACTCGCCTTGAAGCAAGAGCGAAAGTGGCTAAAGCAAGCCTTGTGGACAGTCTGCCACATCACTAGAGAGAGAAATAAATATGGCACGTAAACAACGTTTTCGTGAAGACGAAGAAGCAGCAGTAGATATGACACCGATGCTAGACATCGTATTCATCATGCTGATCTTCTTCATCGTTACCACTTCTTTCGTGAAAGAAGCGGGTATTGAAGTTAAGAAGCCTAAGGCTGCTCAAGCTCAACAGACCAAGAATGCTAACGTCTTTATCGCTATCCGTGAAAATGGTGAGATTTGGATGGACAAGCGTCAAGTAGATGTTGAACGTGTTAGTGCAAACCTTGAAAGTATTATTGCTGAACAACCAACTGAAACCATCATTATCCAAGCGGATAAAGGTGCTAAACACGGTGTAGTTGTGAAAGTAATGGATGCGATTAAGGCGACTGATGACCGTCTTAAGATTTCAATCGCTGGAGCTAAGTAATGATTCGTTTTCTGTTTTCACTGATTGCAGGTGGGGCAGTTACTTTCGGCTTGTTCTTTTTTATGTCTTATTTGATCTCCGGCGGTGCTGATAGATCAAATGAGCAAAAAGAGCAGATAGTTGTCGAAATTTTGACGAATCCGCCTGAATCAGAGGTGCAGGAGCGGAAACGTGTTCCGCCTCCACCGCCACCTCCACCGAAGCAGCCGCCTAAACCGCAGCCGCCTCAACCTGAAAATGCAAACCCTGCAGCGGGTGCAATTGGCTTTAATATGCCTAGCATCAACTTAGGGGGTACAGCTGGTGGTCTTAGTGGTCCTGGTGCTTTTGGACGTGATGGTGATGCTACACCTATTGTTCGAATTGAACCTAAGTACCCAACACAAGCTGCGCGTGATGGTAAAGAAGGTTGGGTACAACTTTCATTTACAATTAACGAGCTAGGTGGCGTTGATGACGTAAAAGTTATTGCAGCTGAACCAAAGCGTATCTTTAACCGTGAAGCGGTTAGAGCGTTACGTAAATGGAAATACCGACCTAAAATTGTTGACGGCAAGCCTCAGAAACAACCTGGCCTTACTGTTCAACTAGACTTTAAACTTAACCAAGATTAAGGAGGCAAGAAATGACGCACTTAAAGAAAGCTACAGCTCTTGCTTTACTTATGTCTTTATCAGGGACTGTCTATAGCACAGCCGCTATTGCTGCTCCTGATTATGCTAAGATTGAAGAACGTAAAAACGCCAAAGCTAAAATCATGGGTGAGCGAACGGGTAAAAAAGTTATCAAAGCTTTTGACCTGTACAACGAAGATAAAGTTGATGAGGCAATTGTATTGCTGAAAGAGCTTGATCCATCAAATGATTTTGATAAGGCAACGGTTAATCGCTATCTAGGTAGCATGTATGCGCAAAAAGAGAATTACGCTGAGGCTATTAAATATATCCGTTCAGCAATTGCGCTAGATGCACTTAACTTTAAAGATCAAGCTGAACAATTTAAGTTACTTGGTGACTTATTGGTTGGTACTGGTAAGTTTAAAGGTGCGATTAAGGCATATAATGACTGGATGGACTTTACCGGAGAAGAAGACGGCAAAGTTTATGCACGTATTGCCCAAAGTTATTACGAGCTTAAACAATATAGTAAAGTTGAAGCACCTGCTAACAAAGCGATTGAGCTAGATAAAGAGCCTAACAAACAATATCATATGATAAAGATTGGGGCATATTTTGAGCTTAAGCAGTACAGTAAAGCGGTAGCAGTTGGTGAAACGCTAGTTAGATTGTTTCCTGAAGATCCACAGATGTGGGTACGTTTGGGTTCTTTTTACATGCAGACTGAGCAGTATGCTAAAGGTCAGACTGTCATGGAAGTAGCCTATAAAAAAGGCTATTTTGAAAAAGAAAATCACTATAAGATCTTGGGTAGCTATTATTCTTTAAACGAGATCCCATATAAAGCTGCGGTTGTTTTTGAAAAAGCAATCAAGGATGGGAAAATCGAACGTGTTAAAAAGAATGTATTAGCAACTGCTAGTTATTATCATCAAGCAAAAAACTTGAAAACAGCAGCAAAGTTTTATGAAGAAGCGGCAAAGTTTGACGACGATGCTGAGCTTTATAGAAAAGCGGGTAGCCTTTTACTTACAGAGCAAAAATTCAGCGCAGCGGTTAAGAAATTAAACAAAGCGTTAGAGTTAGGTGTTAAAAAGAAAGGGACAACATATACCGACTTAGCTGAAGCTTATTTATACCAAGAAAAGTATAAGAAAGCATATCAAGCAATTGTTAAAGCACAAGAAGATCCTAGTACTCGTAAATTTGCAAAAGGTTGGGCGACGTTTATTAAAGACAAAGCACAACGCAAAGGCGTGAAAATCTAGTATAGAAGCCCCGTAAGGGGCTTTTTTTTTGGCCCTAATTTTTATTATGTGAATTCAATCATGATATGCCCACCGAAGTACTTTTTATTTCTCTTATTGTTTCTTGTTGGCTGTGATTCCTACACACCTATTTCATTTGATGAACTCCGTAGTAGCCTGCAAATGAATAATAGTGTGTTAGATGGAACGGTAATAGAGCCAGATAAACTAACTCTGCCTTTTAGTGAAGCCTATTTAAAACAAAGACATTTTCTTTACGAACGTGCAGACATCACAAGTTTTGATGTGTCACAGCAATCAGAGTTAGCGTACCTAAAAATTCAAGAGCGATACCCTGAGCGGTTTTTACCTTGGCCTGCACAGACTAATATATTGCGCAATTTAACCACAAAAAATGCGAGCGTAGAGCATTGGTCAACATTTGTTGTACAGCGGCTCTCAGATGCAAAAGAAAGCAAAATTCTGCTCTCAAGGTATGAAAGGAACACTTTAAGTGGCTATATTGAAGAGGCTTCTGATGAAGCGAATGAGCTAAAAGCATATTTGGCGCAATATAAACCGCGAACGCGTTTAGGGCTTTACCAGCATCCTAATGGTAAAGAATGGTATCAAAGTAAGTTAAATTATTACTATGGTATTAGCAAGTCACCGAATGAGACGTTAAATCAAATTCAAAAAGAGTTAGCGAGCTTAGGAAAGAAAGGGTCGTTAGCTTTGTCCGTACCGGATACAAATCATTTTGCGCTTAGTTATTTAAAAGTGCACTGTGATTTAGTACAAGGGTTAAATTGGGTAGACTCTTATGTCAATTTACCTGCAACAGCAAAACAATGTATAGCAAGCCATAAATCAGAAATAACGAGGTTGCTTTTGTCATTGATGGAAATTGATATTGGTTTACATTATCAGGGGTGGTCAGAGCAACAAGCGCGAGTCACTTTGCAAGCCAGAGTAAGGATGACCGATTTTGATGCAAATAAATTTGTAGCAGGTACAGTTTTGTACCCCGCTACTGTGTTTTCACTTATGCCATTTATTGTGTTTAATTCACTTTAGGGTGACAACGATGGCATCGTTGTGCTGCAGCATCTTGTTGCAGCTCTTCTTGTGATAGCGGTGCTTCGCAATCACAGCAATAGCCAAATTGGCCTATCTCTATCTGACATAATGCAGCTTCTAATTGCATTAAACGTCGATAGCGAGGAAACTGCTCAGAGGAGAGTTTGTTGGCAATTAGATCCAGCCACTCATTGGGTGAGTTTTTCTCTAATAACAATGCGAGCTCGCCAGTATAGGGATGTTTTGACTGCTTGAGTTCAGATAAGAACTTATTCCGCACGCATTCGAGTTCATTCTTTAACTTAAGTTGGTAGTTCCCAGTCTGCTTTGTATTCATAGTCGTTCTCCTGTGAACGACTATTATCATCAGCTTTAACCAATTATTGTATGATTTGAATCAAGACTTGGTTGTTTTGCATATTTCTCTAACACACTTACGACATCTTGCTTGGCTTTGAATGTTTTAATTTCATCAAAGAGGTGGTGTGCTTGTGGGTACTGCCGTTTTAAGTACCCTAACCATTGTTTAGTACGAGATGAAAAATATTTTTCGCTGGCGGTTGGATCTTGGTGCATAGATGAATGAAGAATATGATAAATGACGTGTTCCCATTGCAACGGTTCATAGCATTCGTTGTTAACCTTAGCTTTAATCTTTGCAGCTAAGTCTGGGGTTGCTAGTGCACCGCGGCCAAGCATAAGATCATCACAACCACTGCGTTGCTGGCATAATAAAGCGTCTTCAACTTGCCAAATTTCCCCATTGGCAACTACTGGTATGCTTAATCGTTTTAGTAGAGGTGGGATCTTCTCCCAATAGGCCGGTGGCTTATATCCATCGCGTTTAGTACGGGCATGAATAGCCAAGCTCGAAGCACCAGCACTTTGCACTGCATCGATGATTTCAGTGCTATTGCTGTCATCATCAAAACCTAACCGAATTTTTGCACTGACTTGATGCTCACTCGGTACAGCTTCTCGCACTGCTTTGATGATTTGATACATTAATTCAGGTTCTTTAAGTAAAACAGCGCCGCCTTTGCTTTTATTGACGGTTTTTGCCGGGCAACCAAAATTTAAATCAATGCCGTGAGAACCAAGCATTATTGCTTTTCTAGCATTGCTTGCCAGAGCATGAGGCACTTGCCCAAGCAACTGAATTCGCACGGGTGTACCTGCACGAGTTTTACCTTCGTTTAGTAGTTCAGGGCAATAGCGTGTAAAAACACGGCGTGGAAAAGTTAAATCGACGACGCGAATAAACTCTGTGACGCATAAGTCAAAGCCACCAATATCGGTTAACAATTGGCGCATTTTAAAGTCTACTACGCCTTCCATAGGGGCTAAAACGAGTTTCATCATGTTACTTCATACAACAAAAAGGGCAGCCATTTTAAACGACTCTGCGAGAGTTTCTAAGTACAAATTTGCTTTTTTTAACTTTTTAGTGAAAGATTTTAGTTGGGCATATGGTCTATTCATTGAATCGTTTATTTCACAGAGAGAATCCAGCATGAACACTATTAAGAAAAATTCTATTGCATTAACGTTAGGCGCTGTTGTAGTCGGTACTGCGGGCTTAGCTGCTCCTGAAGCGAGTGCTAATCCATTTGGTTTTGAAACTATGACTGCGGGCTACCAGTTAGATGCAGGCGAAGGCAAGTGTGGTGAAGGCAAGTGTGGCGGCGATGCAAAAGGAAAGAAAGAAGGTAAATGCGGCGAAGGCAAATGTGGCGGCGACGCAAAAGGTAAAAAAGAAGGTAAATGCGGCGAAGGAAAATGTGGCGGTGACGCAAAAGGTAAAAAAGAAGGTAAATGCGGCGAAGGCAAATGTGGCGGTGACGCAAAAGGTAAAAAAGAAGGTAAGTGTGGCGAAGGCAAGTGTGGTGGCGACGCAAAAGGTAAAAAAGAAGGTAAATGCGGCGAAGGTAAATGTGGCGGTGACGCAAAAGGTAAAAAAGAAGGCAAGTGTGGTGAAGGTAAGTGCGGTGGTTCACACTAATCGCTTGATGTTGGGGTAGCGCTGGCTGCCCCAAATAAGGAGAAAAGATATTGCAGTCCCCAATAGGAAATGTTGGCTTAGGGCTGAGACGAGAAATGTTAGAAGATTTTTTATTGTCTCCGCCTGCCGCATCACAATTTTTTGAGGTTGCCCCCGAAAACTGGTTAAGAATGGGGGGGAAGTTTGGTCGACAGTTTAAAGAGCTTACCCAGCAACATCAGTTTATTTGCCATGGCTTATCACTGTCATTAGGCTCACCAAATGCACTTGATGTGGCATTTGTTAAAGAGTTAAAAAAATTCTTCGATGAACATAATATTTTATTGTACAGCGAGCACTTGAGCTACTGCTCTGGCAGTGGTCATATGTACGATCTGATGCCCATTCCATTCACTGAAGAAGCGGTTAGTCATGTTGCTGATAGAATACGACGTGTGCAAGACATTTTAGAGCGCAAGATTGTTGTTGAGAATGTCTCTTACTATGCTGCACCAGGGCAAGAGATGTCAGAGTTAGACTTTACTTTGGCAGTATTAGAAGAAGCCAAGTGCGATTTACTACTCGATGTAAATAACATATATGTGAATAGTATTAACCATGGCTATGATGCGTTAGCGTTTATGCAAGCAATGCCCACAGAGCGTATTGCATACGGTCATGTAGCAGGTCATTTTGTGGAGGCTGAAGACTTATTAATTGATACACATGGTGCACCGGTTTGTGATCCTGTTTGGGACCTGCTTGCTAAAACATATCAGCATCATGGGGTATTTCCAACTTTGCTTGAGAGAGACTTTAATATTCCTGATATTACGGAACTCACTGCTGAGTTAAATCATATTCATGCGTTACAAGCTGCTGAGCTGAGTAGCAAAGGGGTTGCTTAATGTCATTTATTGAAGTGCAGCAAGCATTTATGGCACATGTTCGCAACCCCGAGGATAATGCAAAACCAGATGATGTGTCTGAGCGTCGAATTAAAATTTACAACGAGTTATTTTTCAATAATATTGAAGGGTTTGTTGCCTCGGCATTTCCAGTTCTAAAAAGTTTGTATGCAGAAGATAATTGGCTTGCCATTGTTAGGCAATTTTTTGTGCAACATGATTGTAAAAGCCCTTACTTCTTAGATATAAGCAAAGAGTTTTTATCATTTTTACAACATACATATGGTGTAACTGAGCAAGACCCAGCATTTATGCTCGAATTAGCGCATTATGAATGGGTTGAACTTGATGTCGCTGTCTATCAGAGTAGTGATGATTACCGTGATATTACGGACTGGCTATCTCAACCCTTGTATCTGCGCGATACTGCACGTAACTTAAGATATACTTTTCCTGTGCATCAAATTAGTCGAGAGTTTATACCTGATAATGCCAGTGAGCAGCCACATTACTTTGTGGTGTATCGAGACAGTGATGAAGAGGTGGCATTTATTTCGTCTAACCCAATGACGGCGTTATTACTTAGTCAGCTAGAGCAAAACCCAGGGATAACATTAACAGCATTGGTAGAAGAAATCGCAGGACAATTACCCCAATTCAGTTATGAGCAATTATGTAATGGCGCACAGCAAACTTTGAATGCGATGGCTGAATTAAAAATTGTTGCATCAAAAAACTGACATTTACACCTTTATTGACTATATCAGATAGATTATGATGTGCCCCGTTTTGTCGTGCTAATAATTAAGGTAATTACTATGTCTGAAGGTGATTTCAAAGATCCGTTCAATGCAACATACTTTTTTGCATTTCTAGCGGTGTTTGCAGTGGTTGGTTGTTTAAATGCTATTTTAGGTTGGATCAGCTTAAGCGCATAAGTAAATGACATCCAGATGAAAAAGGTTGCAATTTTGCAACCTTTTTTGTTGCTTGTTTGACCAGTTATTTAGTTTGTTTTTGATAAACATAGCGACTGGCATTTCATGTTGGGCCATTCTTGTTATAATCACTTCTTTGATAATTTATTTAACAAAGTTCCTAATTATGACTAAAGCTAATTTGTCTTTAATTGCAGACAGTATCGCAACGATCCCTGATTACCCTAAACCAGGCATCATGTTCCGCGATGTAACAACGTTACTCGCAAACCCTGAAGCACTTAAAGCAACCATTGATTGCTTTATCGAAAAATACAAAGATCAAGGGTTCACAAAAATCATCGGGACGGAGTCTCGAGGCTTTATTTTTGGTGCGCCTTTGTCATATGCATTGGGTATTCCATTTATTCCCGTGCGTAAGCCAGGTAAACTGCCACGAGAAGTGATCAGCCAATCTTATCAACTTGAATACGGTGAAGACACACTTGAGCTTCATACGGATGCTATTGTTGAAGGGGATAAAGTATTATTGGTAGATGATTTGCTAGCAACGGGTGGCACGATTGAAGCCACAGCAAAGTTAGTTGAACGTTTAGGCGGTAAAGCGACTGACGGTGCATTTGTTATTTCATTACCAGGCCTTGGTGGCGAAGAGCGCGTTAAAGGTTTAGGTATTAACGTGTTCACCTTGGTTGAGTTCGAAGGCGAATAATATGAGTTATCAGGTCCTAGCTCGAAAATGGCGTCCGCAAACCTTTCATCAATTAGTTGGTCAAGAGCATGTTAAGCAAGCTTTGGTCAATGCATTAAATGAGCAAAGGTTGCACCACGCTTATTTATTCACTGGGACTCGGGGCGTTGGTAAAACTACCATCGCCCGTATTTTTGCAAAAAGCTTAAACTGCGAGCAAGGGATCACCTCTACGCCTTGTGGGCAGTGCAGTAGTTGCCAAGATATAGAGGTTGGCAAGTTTATCGATTTAATTGAAATTGATGCAGCCTCACGCACCAAAGTAGAAGATACCCGAGAAATTTTAGATAACGTACAGTATTCGCCTACAAGAGGTCGATACAAAGTCTATTTAATAGATGAAGTGCATATGTTGTCTAAACACAGCTTTAACGCGTTACTTAAAACGCTTGAAGAGCCACCAGGGCATGTAAAATTTTTATTAGCCACGACTGATCCTCAAAAATTACCAGTGACGATTTTATCGCGGTGTTTACAATTTAATTTAAATGCTTTGTCTCAAAGTGAGATAACAGCTCAGCTAGAGAATATTTTACCGCAAGAAAGTGTAAACTTTGACACTCAGTCACTACAAATCTTGGCAAAAGCCGCCGACGGCAGTATGCGGGATGGTTTGAGTTTAACTGATCAAGCAATAGCACAAACAAACGGTGATCTGAACGTTGAAGCTGTACAGCAAATGTTAGGCTTGATGGATAGCCGACATGCTTTATTATTGTTATCTGCAGTGTTATGCGAAGACGGTGCATTAGTATTAGAAGAAGTGGCAAATATAGCACTGAAAAATGGTAATTTTGTTAGTGTATTAGACGATTTAATCGCTTTATGCCATGTGATACAACTCGCACAATTAGTGCCTCAAGCTGTTCAGTTTAGCCAATTTGAAGAAGACGATGTGGTTGCTGTAATGCAGCAAACCAATGCACAACAGATCCAGTTATTTTACCAATTGCTGCTCAATGGTAAAAAAGACTTAAAGTGGGCACCAGAGCAAAAACTGGGCTTTGAAATGGTGATGTTGCGCTTATTGGCATTTGAGCAAAGTGATATGTCTCAGCCTGTTGCACCGCAAGTAGCAAGCACCCCATCGACAAAGTCAAAAGTAGGTGATTTACGGGCTTTATTTAATAAACCAGCACAGCCTGCACCTCAATCACAGCCAGCGTCTCAACCACAACTTGCTACGAAGCCAGCAGAACCCAAGCAGGCAAGTGATGAGTCAGCACGTCACAGTGCACCTCCTGCCGATATGCACTATCAGGCTCAGGGTGAATCGACTGAGCAGCCCCAAGCGCAGACCGCGCACAGTGCGCATATAAATGCAGAGGTACCAAACGCGACTTCTGTGGGTGCAGCTGAGCAAGCACCATCACGCGCACCAGAGACAGAATATGCTGAGCATAACAGTGCCAGTGAATATAATGAGGTAATGAGTCAAGCGGTTGAACAAGGGTTTAACGAGCCTCCAAGCGAAGCTGCACCAGGCAATGAGATAGCTCAGCAACCGCAGACAGACGAAAGTTCGCTTGAGTATAAGCAAGCGAATGCGAATTCAGCGATAGCGAAAATATTGCAAAATCGCAATATTTCAGGGGCTGGGCAGCTATTACAGCCTAAAGGTGATGAGCCAAAAAAGCCGACGGCGCATAGTGCGCCACAAACATCTGAAGTAAAGCCAGCACAGACTTTTGCTAAGCCAGAGAAAAAAGTGCCGTTTGCGCAAAAGCATAAAGCAAAAACTGAGAATTTAGCACCAGAGTTATTAGAACAAATCTCACCGGTAAAAAAAGCGGAACCGGCAACTCAGGTTATTGATCAAGTTACGATACCAGATGATTTTACCAGCCCAATTAGTGATATTCGCTTTGCCCATCAACAAGACGAATGGGCGCACCTAATTAAGCGTATGGGTCTGGGTGGTAGAATGCGACAATTTGCGTTACATTCGATTTTTAATAAAGAACACAATGGTATTAAGTTAGATGTTGATGCCTCACAGCAGCATTTAGATAGCGCGATATTACGGCAAAAACTGATTGCTTCATTAAGTGAAATTTATGGATATGAAGTACAGGTCGATATTAATTTTGCCCCAGGCGTTATTGATTCGCCATTTTTGATCCAACAGAAAATAGATGCACAGCGTTATCAACAAGCTGTGGATGTCATTAACCAAGACGCGAATATTGTACAGTTCGTACAAGAATTTGCGGCGGTTATTGATGAAAACACGATTCAGGCATTGTAATCAGTTACAATCGCCCTTATCTTTTAGCCAGTTTTGATTTGATGTAAGAGAGTATATTTATGTTTAAAGGTGGAATGGGTAACATGATGAAGCAAGCGCAGCAAATGCAAGAGCGCATGCAAAAAGCCCAAGACGAAATTAAGAATCTAGAAGTAACAGGTGAAGCGGGCGCAGGTTTAGTGAAAGTCACTATGCTAGGTAGCCACAATGTACGTCGTGTTGAAATTGACGAAAGTCTAATGGAAGACGACAAAGACATGATTGAAGACTTACTTGCCGCTGCAGTGAACGACGCAGTGCGCCGTGTAGGTGAAGCGTCAGAGAAAAAAATGGCAGACGTAACCGGCGGTATGCAACTACCACCTGGGATGAAAATGCCGTTCTAACTGAACTTGACAAAAACCCAAGCTGCTCTTGGGTTTTTTTATGCCTTGTTCTTATGTGTTTCATTGTTTCTTTTCGCCCATTGCCTTCCCTCTTTTAATGTTCAAATGCATTTGTAAATTGCCTAGTTACCCCTGCGGGTAGTTTTTAATCCTTTGCCCGACGTTACTTAATCAACTTAACGATTTACCGCTGAAAAGTGGTTTAAATGTCAGTTGGTAATTAAATCAATAGTAGAACTCATATAATGTGGTCAATTAAGATACACACTGTTAACATTACTAACGCTTCATCTGCGAGTTGATAAAATAGGAAAGTATCAAACGTCTTAATAAGTTCAGTTATCAAAAAGGAATTGTATGAATCAGTATAAATTTTTAGCGCCGGTAATGGCTGTGATACCACTTTTAATTGCGGGTTGTGGTGGTGGGAGCAGTGATGGTGGTGTGGTAAACACGCCTGTCGCCCCACAAACTAAAACCATTACTGTGATGGATGGTTATTTGCATAATGCGACGGTGTGTATAGATACAGATCGAAATAGTGTGTGTTCTTTAGGTGAAGAACTATCGACATTAACCAATGAGATGGGGCAGGTTGTTATTACACTGGATAATGCGCAATACCCAATCATTGCGAAGGCCAAAGCTGGGGTTACTTATGACAGCGATCGCTTGTCAGTATTAACGCAATCATATGAGTTAATCGCAGCAGCTGGAGAAGATCGCATAACACCGTTTACGACGCTTGCTTACTTAAATGAACTGTCTGTAGAAGACTTAGCAGTAAAGTTTGGTTTAGAGCATGCTGCAATTACTGCTGATTATGTAAAAAATATAGATATTGAGTCTCAGCTCTCACACCTTATTGCTCGTTCTGTGACTTTCGCTTTAGCAAGAGAAGTGGCAGTCAATGACCTTGAAGCGCTAAATTCTCAGGTTGAGCAGATCACAACACGTGCCAAGGAGGCGTTAAATCAAGGGGTTGACCTCACTTCTATAGATATTACTTACAATTCACTGCTCAGCGCATTTTACTCACGACCAAAAGATACACACATTGATTCATATATCGCTGGAAAGTCTTTCATCCAAACGACCTTTAGCAATCACCATATTTTAAATGGGAATGATTATGATGAGTTAGTGTCATTTTATGATGGGGTGATCAGTTATCGTGGTAACGATCTTGAATATAAGCTGGAAAACAATAAATTGTCTTATGGTGATAGCAGCTTTACTTTTGTTGTTATGAATGAGGAGTATGCGTTTAGTCTTTCGGAGCAAAATGATCCTGCAATATGGACTGACAGCTCGATTTTTTCAAAAGGGGACGTAAACATAGATAAAAGCTTTGTCTCTGGTAAAACGTTATACCACCTGCGTGATATTAATACATCAGATGATAGTAACGCCTTACCTAAACTAACCGAGTTGAAGTTTAATACAGAAGATCAAGTTGTTGTTACTCCAGAAGGGGAAGAGGGGTTTATTAGCTCTTGGGAGGTTAAAGATTGGGTCGATCATAATGGGGATATGTACCGTGTTGTACTGATTGAATTTCCGCAAACCCAGCAAAATAGACCAAGCTTGAAAGAAGAGAGTGCCATGATATTAGAAATGAGACTGATGTCCGGTGAAATCTCTATTGTCAAAAATCACAACACGCTTACTCTAGTGCGTGAGAATTTGCTTATTTCAGATAAAAAGTTAGCCGAGATTGTCTACCAAACATGGGCAAAATGAATATTACTAATAGACTGGTTATTGACAGTGTGAGTGCTTATGGTCATATTTTTATTTCTGATTCGTCTAATGTCGATATTCAAGGATTAATATGAAAATCTCAGTTAACAAAAAAATTGTCAAACACTTATCTCTAAATAAAAACGCATTTCCTGTAGCTGCAACACATAAAGTTGTTGGAGGTACTGCTTACACAAATGAGTCAATAATCTGGTGGTGCAACCCTAAGCGAGAATCGGATGAGGTGACGTGTACTTGCCCGACAAGGTAGCTTCTTTAACGGTAATAAAGGCTAAGGGGACGTTTCTATTACTCCCCTTTAATACACTTGTTTGAATCGTTAGTGGATTGGCATAATAAATCACAGTCTTTACTGTATGAAGATAAGTAAAGTTACTCTTGACCCTAAAGCTGATGCGATGTTTATCTGGTATAGTTTTGTATACGCCTCATAAAAAGCTTCTTTTAAAGTACCAAGCACGGAATAGCTTCGATTCTGGCGCTTTATGTTGTATATGAATGCTGTATTAAGTCCATCAATTAGCTTGCCTTTCTATGAAACATGCGAAACAATATTCATGTAAGATGTGGCTCTTTCTTGTCTTTATCCCGTCGGTTTATGAATTAAAGGTTTCTAATTAATGTGTGAGTTATTAGGTATGTCTGCGAATGTACCAACAGATATATGTTTCAGTTTTTCAGGGTTATTAGAACGCGGTGGTAATACAGGGCCCCATAAAGATGGCTGGGGGATCACGTTTTACGAGGGCAAGGGCTGTCGGACGTTTAAAGATCCAGAACCAAGCTGTCAGTCAGAAATTGCTAAATTAGTTAAAGCATATCCTATAAAAAGTGTTTCGGTCATTAGTCATATTCGTCAAGGTAACCGTGGCAGAGTGTGTTTAGAGAATACTCACCCGTTTACACGCGAGTTATGGGGAAAAGAGATCACCTATGCGCACAATGGACAACTGTCTAACTATAATGATTTAAAACCTGAATTTTATCGCCCTGTTGGTAATACAGACAGTGAACTCGCGTTTTGTTGGTTGTTAGATAAGATCAGAGAAAAATACCCAAAAAAACCTTCAAATATGGCGGTGGTTTTTCGATATGCGGCTAGATTAGCGGCTACGTTGAAAGACAAAGGTGTTTTCAATATGTTGCTCACTGACGGGGTGTATGTACTTGCGTATTGTACGAATAACCTGCATTGGCTTACTCGCAGAGCGCCATTTGGCAAAGCAACGTTGATCGATGCCGATATGGTGGTGGACTTTAAAAAAGAAACTACACCGAATGATATTGTCAGTGTTATTGCAACAAGGCCATTAACCAACGATGAGCAATGGCAAAAGATGGAGCCAGGTGAATTTGTCTTATTTAAACTTGGTGAAAAAATTTAAGCTTAGTGCTTACCTTTAGTACATAAACAGTACCGCAGATTTACGCTACGGTACTGTTTAAGGTTATTTTACTTCATACTTCGTCATCTGTACTTGAAATTGTTCTATGCCTTCTTTGCCTTTGTACATTTTTACTAACATATAGTCATATTCTGGTGCGAGCCATACAGTGGCTTGACGCTTATTATTATCATATAGTCTTTTAACCCTGACTGTTTTAACGTTGCCAATGGGTAGTGTAATCGTTTCGTGGCCTTCTACTTCAAAGTCGTAATTACGTTGATTTCCTTTTTTATCTACAATCGGATAGCTCACCTTAGTTTTGCCCGCTTTAATATCACGGCGTAGTTGTATTTGGTAAGTTTGAGCATCTTGTTGTTCAGTTTGCCAAGTAATATCGAGCGGATATTTCTTTTTATTTGAGGTGATTGTTTTTTGAGTGTGATCAAAGCTGACTGTGTATTCTTTATCTGGGCCAGTCCCGCTGCGAGTCATATCATAATGAATGGGTTGTGCACGATTATCATCAAACGTAAACATGGACGTTTCTATACGTTTGTCATTGAAAATCATCCACTTGATATCACTTTGATACTTTAGTTGGTATGTACTTCCATCTATTTTACTAAGATCTCGAGTGGCAGAGCCTTGGACAGAGCCTTTACGGAGTATTTGGTACTCTGCATGGTAGGGGGTGAGGGTATTGGCAAATAATGAAAAAGAAAAGAAAGCGCTTAACCCGACAAGCCAAGCGCCAATTTTTTTATTCTGGGTACGCTGCGCCTTGAGCTGGAAGGGGTTGGTCATCAAAAATGGCATAATCTGCTTCCATTGTTAGTCTGTGTTCGCTGAACCACTTGACCACCAAAGGATAGATAATATGCTCTTGTTCATGAACGCGCTTAGCGAGGATCTCTGCTGTATCATCCGCCAAAATAGGTACTTTGGCTTGTAATACAACGGGACCACCGTCTAGCTCTTCCGTTACAAAGTGTACGCTTACACCATGAACATCGTCTTTTGCATCTATTGCTCTTTGATGGGTATTCAGCCCTTGATACTTAGGCAACAAAGAAGGGTGAATGTTCAACATTTTCCCTTTAAATTTTTGCACTAAGCGTGGGGTTAGAATACGCATAAATCCAGCTAATACAACTAAATCTGGATTAAATGAGTCAATTAATGATGCAAGTTCAACATCATAGTCTTCACGTGATGGGTAATCTTTATGACTCAAAATACAGGTTTCGAGGCCTGCATTTTGAGCTCTGACTAATCCATATGCATCAGCTTTATTGCTGATCACGGCGCAAATCTCGCCATTAACTTCGTTGTTTTGGCAAGCATCTATAATGGCTTGTAAATTTGAGCCACTACCAGATATCAATACAACTAAGCGAGATGGCGTCATTAGTCTTTACCAGCAACGATTTCGACTTGCTCTTCGCCTGCATTTGCATCTTGAATTTCACCAATGTGCCATGCTTGCTCACCTTGTGCATTAAGTACGTCAAGGCTCTGTGCTAGCTTGTCAGCAGGAACGACTAAGATCATGCCAACGCCACAGTTAAATGTACGGTACATTTCGTGCGTGCTGATGTTACCGTTTTCTTGTAACCAGTTGAAGATAGCCGGCCATTCCCAGCTATCGCCTTTAACGACGGCTTTTGCTGACTCAGGTAATACGCGTGGAATATTTTCCCAAAAGCCACCACCTGTAATATGAGATAGTGCATGAACGTCTACGTCTTTCAACAACTCAAGAATTGACTTAACATAAATGCGGGTAGGCTCAAGTAGGTGTTCACCTAATGTCTTACCTTCAAATTCAGCATTTGTATCAGCACCAGACACTTCTAGTACTTTACGAATTAAAGAATAGCCGTTTGAGTGAGGGCCACTTGAAGCAAGTGCGATTAATTGATCGCCCGCTGCTACTTTAGTTCCGTCAATGATTTTAGACTTTTCAACAACACCAGTACAGAAACCAGCCATGTCATAGTCTTCACCTTCGTACATACCTGGCATTTCAGCAGTTTCACCACCGATAAGTGCACAGCCTGAAAGCTCACACCCTTTACCAATACCAGTTACGACGTCAGCGGCTGTATCAACATCGAGTTTACCAGTTGCATAGTAGTCCAAGAAAAATAGGGGTTCAGCACCTTGGACAATCAAATCGTTTACACACATAGCAACAAGGTCGATGCCTACTGTGTCATGTTTTTTTAGGTCAATCGCTAGACGAAGCTTAGTGCCCACGCCGTCAGTACCAGCGACTAATACAGGCTCTTTATAACCAGTAGGAAGTTCGCACAGTGCGCCAAAACCACCGATCCCGCCCATTACTTCTGGACGACGAGTTTTTTTCACTACGCCTTTAATGCGCTCTACTAATGCATTACCGGCATCAATATCTACGCCTGCGTCTTTGTAGCTAAGAGACTGTTTTTGATCGCTCACGGGTTTTCCTCAAAAAATTGCTTTATGGATTGCTTAGAAACGCGCGTATTTTACAACAATTGACTAGGGGCGGCTAGCGTAAATATGACAGATCCCACCAGCAAGTCATGATAAGTCTCTAAATAGGGCGTGTTTTATAATAGTAACAGCAAGTTAGTTGTAAATTACGAGGCGCACAGATTGTTAGTTTTGAGAAAAGGTATAGGAAAGGGGGTTTATATGTGTCCGGTGGTAAACACATATAAAACCGCTTGTTTAAATTAATAAAAAAATATGAGTTTGGTGGTTTTCTCGTATTTTTATTGAGTTGTTACGCTTGTGCAGTCAGTATTGCACGTAGCGGAGCAGGGTACCCTTCAATGGTTTTTGTTTTATCATTTGGGTCTAAAAAATCTGCTAATGATTCGGTTTCCATCCAAGGTGTTTGGCGCTGCTCATCTAGCGAAGTGACATCATTATTAACGACTTTTACGTTTTTGAAGCCAACACGCTCTAACCAGAGAGTCAGAGCTGCGGTGCTGGGAATAAACCACACATTGCGCATTTTTGCATAGCGATCGGTTGGCACGAGTACCGTGTTAACATCGCCTTCAATGACCAAGGTTTCTAATACAAGCTCCCCGCCAGGGCGCAATTGCGCTTTTAATTGAGATAGAAAATCTATGGGCGAGCGGCGGTGATAGAGTACGCCCATTGAGAATACCGTATCAAAACTTTTGAGCGCCGGTAGCTGTTCAACACCCAGTGGTAATAAATGGACGTTTGGATCCGGGTTAAAATGTTTGATTGCTTGAAATTGAGATAAAAATAGATCAGAAGGATCAATGCCGACAACGAAGTTTGCACCCGCACCACGCATACGCCACAGGTGGTACCCTGAGCCACAGCCAATATCAAGCACACTGCGTCCGTGTAATGGAGAAATATGTTCGACTAATCGGTCCCACTTCCAGTCGCTACGCCATTCTGTATCAATATGGATACCATGAATATGAAAAGGGCCTTTTCGCCATGGCATCATTTTTTTTAGTAAATGGGTTAATTGTTTAGTGTGTCCATCGGATAACTCCTCAGCTAAACCAAACTCAACTTTATCGGTAATATTAATATGCTCAGAGTTTGACTCAGGCAGGTTTTTTAGAACCTTTTCCCATTTTGGCCAGTCGCCGTGCTGTGCTTCTTTTTGCCAGTGGCTCAGTTGTGCTGGCAGCGTTTCTAGCCAATGACTATGAGACGTTTTGGCAATGGCTGCGTAAAAGTCGGTAAACCAAGAATTCATAATGACTCCGTTATTTGATGGCAACAAGTGAGCAAAAGTTAAAGCACTGGTACCAAACCTGAGTTTGGCTGAAACCAATATTGTTTAGTCGTTCGAGATGGGTAGACAGGGTATTCGGTCGCATTACATTCTCGATGGCGGTGCGTTTTTGGCTTATTTCTAATTCAGAGTAGCCGTTATGACGTTTAAAATCATGATGAAGGTCGATGAGTAGGTTATCAGTTAACTCATTTTCACCTTTAATTTTTTCACTCAGCAACAATACGCCACCCGGTTTTAAGCTGTTGAATATGCGTTGAAGTACGTCTTCTCGTTGTTCTTGCGGAATAAACTGTAAGGTAAAGTTGAGTGCGACTACACTGGCATTTTTAAGCTCTAATTCAGTTACATCACCTAAAACGACGTTGACAGGTACGTCGGATTTAAAGCCTTTTAAATGCAATTGACAGCGCTCGACCATGGCTTTTGAATTATCAACGGCGATGATCTCACAGTTTTGTTTTTCGATGTTACGACGCATACTTAGCGTGACCGCGCCTAATGAGCAGCCTAAGTCGTATAAATTGGAGTTGCTTTGTGCGTATTGTCCCGCGAGCTTGCCCATAGTGCTAACAATGGTTGCATAACCAGGTACTGAGCGTTGGATCATATCAGGAAATACTTCGACCACGTTTTCGTCAAAGCTAAAATCTTTTATTTGCTGCTCAGTGGCATAAATACTGTCTGTGCCAGTCACAATTTGTCTCTCTTTCTAAATAATCTGGTTATTTTAACATTTTATACTGGATAGTCAGTGATAATTTCAGTAGCTTGGCTACTATTAATGATAAGAAGTATAAAAGAGACGAAAAATGGCGAGAAATAAAGTAATTAGCACAGAAGATATTCTATCCACATTGTGCAACTCGGTGACTGAAGTATTGTCTTCCGCAAGTGGCAATCAAATTGCGTACTCAGCAATGGTTCAAAAAATCACGCGCACATGTATGCGCCCAGACATTGGTTGTTTTGTGTTGTTTGACGGTGGGTTTACAGGGTTAGTAGTGACAAATTTTACCGCGCAGTCAGCAATGGAAATTTATCATGACTATATGCGTAACATGGGAATGCCAGAAGAAGAAATAGCGCATAGCCATTTATCAGATGATGTATCTAACGTGATGGGTGAGCTCATGAACCAGATTGTCGGTGACTTTACTGGTAAAGTGCGTAGTCAATTGCATACATCAATTACACAAAATCAACCTAAGATGATGGCAATTAATAAACAAGTACAAATTTCGGTCGATACAACGATGGACAGACCTCAAGCTCGTCGTGTTACATTTACAACTCAGAACCAAAATATTTTTTATCTAGAATTGGCCATGGACAAAACTGAGTTCATTAAACTGCATGATTTTGATATTGCTGAGGCTGTTGATCCTGATGATATTATTGCTAATCAAGCCAGTGATGATAAAGCAAAAAAAGCAGCTGCGTCTGAAGCGACTGACGTAAGCGATGATGACTTTATGGCTGAGTTAGGCCTATAAGGTTACGTGCTCTGTGTTGTGCTAACTCAGTGATACTGATATTAGCGCAACCAACCATTCATCAGATGTATTTTAGGCTATCGAAGCACTTTGCACTTTTGTAATATGAAATTAGCGTGTTCATATACACAGTACTCATTACGCCTACTGCGCCACATTATTACACTTACATTGAAAAGGCGTCTCTTTGCCATTCCTATCATGACTATAACAGTCTTACTTTTCGTAGAAACTCATTTCTTGATGCTGTAATACCAAAAATAGGCGTAAGTCTAACTCTAGCTTATGATATTCAGGCTCCATATGACAGCACAATTGGTAAAATGCTTTATTGTGGTCTTTTTCTTTAAAGTGGGCTAATTCATGCACAACTAACATTCTAAGTAAGGGTTCTGGTGCATATTTTAATTGGTCTGCAATTGCAATTTCATGCTTAGCTTTGAGTTTTCCACCATGTTGCTGACTTTTAAAGGTATGCGTACCCAGTGCATTTTTTACCAAGTCTTTTTGTTTTTTATAAGCAACATTGGATAACTTTGGCGCATTCTTTAAGTAACGCTGTTTAAATTCATTGGTGTATTCAAATAACTGTTTCTGAGACCTAAGTTGATGTGCGCTTGGATATTTTTTTTTAAAATAAGTTGCCAACTGATTAGAGTTAATTAACTGTGACACTTGCTGCTGTATGTTTTCAGGATAATGCTGAAAGTAGTGCTTAAAATCCATAAAAAACTCGTTAGGCTAAAAGTGATAGTTATTATATGCTAATGCGCAACAAGGATCCGAATAGTTTGAAAAAGTATGTATAAAGCGAGTTGTTTGTGTGGGACCGTAAAAGTAGAAATTCATGGGCCGATCACCGATATCATTCATTGCCATTGTTCTTTGTGTCGTAAATCAACAGGTACCGCGTACGCTACGAATGGTTTTGTAGAGATTGATTTATTTAAAGTAGTGGAAGGGCGCGAGGACATCACACACTTTCAGTTTAAGCCTGGTCGCAAGCGCCATTTTTGTCGCCATTGTGCATCTCCGATTTATAGCTCAAACAGTGACAACCCCAAAAAAGTTCGATTCCGATTAGGGATTTTAGATACACCAATTTCTGAACGACCGATATCACATAATTTTGTTACATCAAAAGCTGATTGGGAGGATTTAGACGTTAAATTGCCGCGTTATGAACGGTTTGAACCTGGTCGTGATTAGCAAGGTATAAAGCCTGCTATATTGGCAGGCTTAATTTGAAATTAATAACTAGTTTCTATTGTGCAACAAGATGAAGCGAATGATTGTGCTTCTTTTTGTACTGTTTTTCTGTTCGCTTGTAATGTCTCTTCAGTACAGCAAACGTGATCACCTGAAATACCACCGGCTATTTTTTGGGTAGCGACAGGTAGTAAAGTTTTATCTTGTGAAAGAGTTTTGATGTTCTTTTTTTGTAATTTTAATAACATGCTGATTCCTTGTTGATTTATTTATCATCCACTAGCAGTGTACCTATTAATTTGTTTAAAAAGCAAGCCTAGTTAAAATAAGCTATTTTGACTAGGCTCTAGCTCAGCAGGAAACTTACCTAAGGTTGCAGATGGATGTGCCAAATCGGCTATAAACTGTTTAGCGAGCAACGGTGCATCATAATTATCGGCAGTATGAAAAAACAAATAGGGTGTTTTCCCTTCATCTAACCAATGTCGAATCTTATTTAACCAAGGGCGATATAATTTTTTATTTGCTTCTAAATCCGAGCATCCTACGTATCGAATTACAGGCGCTTGAGCGGTAGAAATGACGTGTAATGGTACTTTTGGCTTCTTTTTTTGTGCATCAATGATTGCCTCAGTAACGGGTGGCTCACTAAATAGTGGCCGAGTATCCATCATGATACGATTGTAATTATGAGCGATTAAAAATTGATTAAATTTTGTTTCATTAGCTGCTTTGTCAAAAAAATCGAGGTGACGTACTTCGATACCTAATGGTAAGTCCTGAGGTAATAAACGAGTAAAGTCATTTATGGAGGCTAGAAAGTTAGGGCCACAGCTTTTCGGTAATTGCAGCATAATTTGCCCAATATTTTCAAACAACGGTTCAAAGAGTTTTAGCCATACGAGCAAGTCGCTTTGGCAATTCTTTAGTGCCATATCATGAGAAAACCGTCTTGGGACTTTAAAGGTAAATTTGAAGTGGTTAGGCACACTGTTTTGCCATTTTAGAATGGTTTCAGGTGTTGGATCAGCGTAAAAACTGGTGTTGCCTTCAACAGAACTAAAAATTTGGCTGTATTGCTCGAGCATGTGTTTTGGTTGGCAGTCTCGGGTGAAAAACCGGCCTTTCCAATGTGCTGAGCTCCACTGAGGGCAACCTATATAAAGCATAAAATGCGAGATCCAAGAACGATTAAGTACATTAATTGTATCAAAACTCATTAATCGTTGGGAAATTTGCTTACTTATGTCGATCAAGGATGACTTTAAGGTGTAATTTTATATAATTGGCGGTAATTTTTTTAAATTAACCTAATTGGTTGTACTTTGATGCAGCTGACTAACAGGAATACTATGCGCTCGATATATTGTGGGAACTTAAATAAAAGCCATGTTGGCGAAGAAGTAGAATTATGTGGCTGGATAAATAAACGCCGTGATTTAGGTGGCTTAATTTTTATCGACCTACGTGATCGTGAAGGACTTGTTCAAGTAGTCTTTGACCCAGAAGTTGAAGGGCTAATGGATACTGCGAACACACTTCGTCAAGAATTTTGCGTGCAGGTAAAAGGTACCGTTCGAGCGCGTCCTGATAGCCAAGTAAACAAAGACATGGCAACAGGTGAAGTTGAAATTTTGGGCACGGGATTAAACATTATTAACCGTTCAGAGCCATTGCCACTGGATTTTAATCAGCAAAACTCTGAAGAGCGCCGTTTAAAGTACCGTTACTTAGATCTTCGCCGTTTAGAAATGAGCGATCGTATTAAGCTAAGAGCAAAAGCGAGTAGTTTTGTTCGCCGCTTCTTAGATGGTAATGATTTCCTTGATATAGAAACGCCAGTACTTACTAAAGCTACGCCAGAAGGCGCTCGCGATTATTTAGTACCAAGCCGTGTTCATAAAGGTAGCTTTTACGCTTTACCACAATCACCACAGTTGTTTAAACAATTACTGATGATGTCAGGTTTCGATCGCTATTATCAAATTGTGAAATGTTTCCGTGATGAAGATTTACGTGCTGACCGTCAGCCTGAATTTACCCAAATCGATTTAGAAACATCGTTCATGAGCTCAGACCAAGTACGTGCGATGACTGAGCGTTTAGTAACAGAAATGTGGCAAGAGCTACTTGACGTTGACCTAGGTGCATTCCCGGTAATGGCTTACAGCGAAGCGATGCGTCGTTTTGGTTCTGATAAACCAGACTTACGTAACCCGATGGAGCTTATAGACGTTGCTGACTTAGTTAAAGACGTTGAATTTAAAGTACTTGCTGCGCCTGCTAACGATGAAAAAGGTCGTGTAGCGGTATTAACCGTTCCAGGTGGTGCCAAACTGTCTCGTAAGCAAATTGATGAATACACAAAGTTTGTGGGTATTTATGGTGCCAAAGGCCTCGCTTGGATGAAAGTGAATGACCGTGATGCAGGTATTGAAGGGGTTCAATCACCCATTGCCAAATTCTTAAATGAAGAGGTGATCAATGGCTTGCTAGAGCGCACTAACGCACAAACTGGCGACATCCTGTTATTTGGTGCCGATAAGCGCAATGTGGTTAATGAAGCAATGGGCGCGCTACGTTTGAAAGTAGGGTTAGACCTAGAATTGACTGACTTAAACAAATGGGCACCATTATGGGTTGTTGACTTCCCAATGTTTGAAGAAGATGACGAAGGGACTTTGCATGCGGTTCACCACCCGTTTACTGCACCAAAAGACATTACAGCTCAAGCGCTAGAATCTGCACCAGCAGGAGCAATTTCTGATGCGTATGATATGGTTATCAACGGGTATGAAGTGGGCGGTGGTTCTGTGCGTATTCATACTGCGGATATGCAAGAAGCGGCGTTTAGAATTTTAGGCATAGAAGAGCAAGAGCAGCAAGATAAGTTTGGCTTCTTATTAGATGCACTTAAGTACGGTACACCACCACATGCAGGTTTAGCATTTGGTTTAGACCGTTTGGTAATGTTGCTATGTGGCACTGATAACATCCGTGATGTGATAGCATTCCCTAAAACAACCCAAGCATCTTGTTTATTGACTGATGCGCCAAGCCTAGCCAATCCAGACTCTTTAAAAGAGTTAGCGATTGCAGTGGCTAAAGTTGAAAAAGAAGCCGTGCAATCAGACGGTGAGTAATACGTATAAGCGAATATAACGCGAGAAAAAGGCGACTATAAATGGTCGTCTTTTTTATACCTGCTATAGTATTTAACTGGTAATTCATACAGTATTTTGGCATGATGCAAAAAAACGATTTAGGATTATGTTTTGGCTACTATTTTGGGCATTGACCCGGGTTCTCGATTTACAGGCTATGGCGTTATCGTGCACCAAGGCAGTAAATTTCAATATTTGGGTAGTGGTTGTATCAAAATAGGGGAGTTTGATTTTCCGACTCGTTTAAAAATGATTTATCAAGGTGTAACGCAGCTGGTAGAGCAGTTCCAGCCAGATAGTTTTTCTATTGAACAGGTCTTTATGGCCCATAACCCAGACTCAGCTTTAAAGCTTGGTCAAGCCCGAGGTGCGGCGATTGTTGCCGCTGCCATGCAGGATATCGCGGTACATGAATATTCAGCAAGGCAAGTCAAACAAGCGGTGGTTGGTAATGGGGGGGCGAAAAAAGAACAAGTTCAAGAAATGGTGAAGCGTATCCTAAAGTTGCCTGGCACCCCCCAAGCTGATGCCGCAGATGCTTTGGCTATTGCGATTTGTCATGCTCATTCTGAGCAAAGCTTAATTCGTCTTGCTGGTAGTGCAACAAAAACTGTACGCCGTAGATTGAGGTAAAAAATAGATGATTGGAAGACTGAGTGGAATTTTATTAGAAAAACAGCCGCCAGAAATATTACTTGATGTCGCTGGCGTTGGTTATGAAGTACAGATGCCCATGACCTGTTTTTATGAATTACCGAATTGTGGTGAGCAAACTGCGGTGTATACGCACTTTGTGGTAAGAGAAGATGCGCAATTATTGTTTGGTTTTAATCATAAAAAAGAACGCGCCTTGTTTCGAGAGTTAATAAAAGCCAACGGTGTTGGACCAAAATTGGGGCTGGCTATTTTATCGGGTATGTCAGCGGAGCAGTTTATTCACTGTGTTAACAACGAAGATGCCACGACGTTGGTAAAGATCCCTGGTGTCGGTAAAAAAACGGCGGAACGTTTGGTACTTGAGATGAAGGACAGACTCAAGAATTTTGGTCATGATTTACTAACGCCGTTTAGTGACGGCGCGGTGATTGCACCACAAGAAAACCCAACGGTTCAGGATACGCCAGCTGATGATGCAGTTGCTGCATTACTGGCTTTAGGCTATAAACTAGCACAAGCACAAAAAGCGGTTAAAGCAGTGTCAAAACCTGATATGGGGACTGAAACACTGATAAAAGAAGCCCTTAAGTCAATGATGTGATAACGCATGATAGAAGCAGATAGATTAATTGAGCCTGAAGTACAAGGCAATGAAGACAGTGTTGATAGGGCAATTCGACCGAAATTACTTGCTGATTATACAGGTCAAGATCATGTAAAAAAGCAAATGGCGATTTTTATTGAAGCCGCCCGTTCACGGGAAGAAGCGTTGGACCACTTGTTGATTTTTGGACCACCAGGGTTAGGCAAAACCACGCTGGCAAACATTGTCGCAAACGAGCTTGATGTAAATATTAAAGCGACATCAGGGCCGGTACTTGAAAAAGCCGGAGATCTGGCGGCCCTATTAACGAACCTTGAAGAAGGTGACGTATTATTTATTGATGAAATACACCGGCTAAGCCCGCAAGTTGAAGAAATATTATACCCCGCAATGGAAGACTATCAGTTAGACATTATGATAGGCGAGGGACCTGCTGCCCGCTCAATAAAGTTAGAGCTGCCGCCGTTTACCTTAATTGGTGCAACAACCAGAGCGGGATCACTTACATCTCCCTTACGAGATCGTTTTGGTATTGTGCAGCGATTAGAGTTTTATTCGGTATCGGATCTATCAACGATTATTTCTCGCTCTGCATTTTACTTGGATTTAGGAATAAGCCCTGAGGGCGCAGATGAAGTTGCACGTCGCTCTCGTGGCACGCCTCGCATCGCTAATCGATTATTACGTCGAGTGCGCGATTATGCACAGGTAAAGAGTGATGGCAAGGTAAGTGCACAGATCGCTAATCTTGCGCTTGAGATGGTTGATGTAGATAAGCGAGGCTTTGATTATATGGACCGCAAATACTTATTGGCCATTATTGAAAAGTTTATGGGTGGACCAGTTGGTCTAGATAACTTGGCCGCAGCCATTGGGGAAGAGCGAGAGACCATCGAAGATGTTATTGAACCATTTTTGATCCAACAAGGCTTTATTCAGAGAACACCTAGAGGGCGCATTGCATCAAATGCAGCTTATCTTCATTTTGACTTAGCTGTACCCGAGTCATAGCAATCTTTTAGTCACCGATTAAAATCCATAAAACTCAGCAGCCGCTGAGTTTTTGCTTTTAAGTTCTCGCTCAACACGCATGTTACTGCGTGAACTTATAAACCCATAACCTTAAGCACTTGCATAATTTCCAGGGTCAACCCCATTCACACTGTGCACTTGTTCGAACAATCGCAAATAAGGGTTTTACGTTGTAGCTATATACTTTCTTGTGTCGAGTAGCCTTATATTTTTATAATTCACACAAATTTCAGGCAAAAAAAAGCCCGCAAAAAATGCGGGCAAAACAACAAGTTGAAGGAAGTAATCCAGGGGTTGATAAGTTAACGTTGGTTTTATCCTCGGCGCTCTTATCACAGCAATACGAAAAATCAGAATCCTATTGCTAACAACTGTGCTTTTGCATAATAGATGCTGTGTGCTCAGTACAGGGTGTATATTAAAGAGGTTTGGGTAATTCATCAAACTAGAAAAATTATTTTTTCAAATTAATAAATCTAATGCGAGATGGTTTTATCTTGTCCCTGTTGTTTTTTATTTAATCAGTAATAATTTTTAAGTTGTTGTTTTATATTAAAATCATATTTTTATTGCTTGTTTTTTTGTATTAGTTTATTTGTTGTTAATTGGTATTACCAATGTGTTTTTGGTGGTTTATTCTAATATTTTGCATAAACTGCGAGTTTTATGCAGCTACCATTCATAAATACGCGTTTATTATTCATGACGATCATTTTTCGAATTAACTATGTGAAGGTTCTGTTTATCGCACTGATATGTTTTTTGCGTATTTATCGCCAAATACCGTAATTTCATAGTAATGAGATTGTCAGCGCAGATATGTGTGGGTAAACTAACTGAACCTTTATAGTCGCTTACAGTCAATCTTGTAACCAGCTATAGCGCAAGACAAAGCCGACACACTATTTCTTAGGAGTATAATTACGTGGAATCGGGACTAAATTTTATTGATCTCATATTAAAAGCCAGTGTGCTAGTTCAACTTGTGATGTTGGCACTCGTAGGCATGTCTATTGCTTCATGGGCAATCATATTTCAACGTAGATCAATCATCTCAAACGCAATGGATAATGCGAAAAAGTTTGAGCAAAAATTTTGGTCCGGAATGGACTTAAGTAAACTGTATAACGAAGTAACAGCGCGTGCAGTTAACCCGCAAGGTTTAGAAGCGTTGTTTGTATCTGGCTTTAAAGAATTTGCTAGACATAAAAAGCAAAGTACTCAGTCCACAGGACTGGTTATTGAAGGCACACACCGTTCTATGCGCGTCGCGTTATCTCGTGAGGTGGAAAAGCTTGAATCGAGCTTGTCTTTTTTAGCGACTGTTGGCTCGATAAGCCCATATGTTGGTTTATTTGGTACTGTGTGGGGGATCATGAATGCATTTATTGCGTTAGGTGAAGTCAAACAAGCAACGCTACAAATGGTTGCGCCAGGTATTGCCGAAGCCTTGATTGCCACAGCAATGGGTCTATTCGCCGCTATCCCAGCGGTTATGGCATATAACAAGTTTGCTAAGAGTGTCGAGAAACTTGAAACGCAGTACATTAACTTTATGGAAGAGTTTGCCAATATACTTCATCGCCAGGCCGCAAGCTCTGCTGAGGTAAAGCAACATGTATCAGCGTAAAAAGCGTCGCCCAGTCGCAGAGATCAATGTTGTGCCCTATATCGATGTGATGTTGGTACTTTTAATCATATTCATGGCCACTGCACCGCTCATTACCCATGGGGTTAAAGTAGACTTGCCGCAAATGCAAGAGTCAGACTTAGTTAAAACAAAAGATGCGCCGCCGATAATAGCCTCGATAGACTCAGAGGGGCGATATTTTGTCAGTGTCGGAACTGATCCTGAAGCGCCGATGGATGCGGTTGAAGTGGCGGCGGTTATTAAATTGAAATTACAGCAAAACCCTGATACGCCAGTGATGATAAAAGGCTCGGGTAGAGTGTCTTACCAAGAAGTACTCCTTCTTATGGATTTCTTAAAAAATGCGGGCGTTCCCTCTGTTGGCCTGATGACAAAATCATTTGAGGAGGGCTAATGGGTGCATTACAAAGCGGTATTTTAAAGTCGCTGGTACTACATTTTGCTTTGGCCGGAATATTATTTGCTTCAGCCAATTTCCATACGCCTGAACCTACTGTGATGGAAGTGACATTAAACCCAGAAATTACTGAGCCTTTAGATGAAAAGGTGGTTTCAGCCATTTCTGTCGATCAGTCTGCCGTTGAGAAAAAAATAGCAGAGCTTAAAACGCAAGAGCTAAATAAAAAGCGAGCGGAAGAAAAGCGCATTCGTGATTTAGAGCGCAGAGCGAGTCAAGCACGTAAAGATAGAGAAGCTGAAGCACGACGTATTAAGAAGCTAGAGCAGCAGCGTAAAGCTAAAGTAGCCGAGAAGAAAAAGGCCGAAGCGCAAGCCAAAAAAGCCCGTGAAATAGAGAAAAAGCAACGCGCTCAAGCCGATAAAGCACGCGCTGAAAAGTTAGCGGCAGAAAAAGCAGCAAAAGCAGCATCGAATAAACGCAAAGCGGAAGAAGATGCGCTTAAAAAAGCTGAAGATGCTCGCAAGCGTCGTGAGGCTGAAGAAAAACGTAAAGCAGAGGCAGCAGAAAAAGCGCGTCAAAAGGCTTTACAAGAGCAGCTAATGCAAGAGCAGTTAGCAAAAGAGCAGGCAGCGCGTAATAAAATACGTAAACAGCAGGTATTATCGGAAGTTGATAAATACAAAGCACTGATCATGCAGCGCATACAGGCAAACTTGTTAATCGATGAAAAGATGAAAGGCAAACAATGCCGAGTCAATATTCGTCTAGGCTTTAATGGTTTGGTGACTGACTCACGCTCCTTAGGCGGTGATAAGCTAGTCTGTGAAGCAGCATTACGTGCAGTAAGAATGGCCGATACACTGCCAGTTTCAAAAGAGAAAGATGTTTTTGAACAGCTTAAAAATATTAATTTAACAATTAAACCTAATTTATAAAGGAAGTTTATGTTCAACCGAATAAAAGCATTATTGGTTATTGTTGCTTTGGGCATGTCAGGCGTTGCGAATGCAGCGCTTGAGATTGTTATTACAGAAGGCGTTGATAGCGCGCGCCCGATTGCGATTGTTCCTTTTAAATATGAAGGCGTTGGTGAAAAACCAATGCGAGTGAGTGAGGTTATCGCAGCTGATTTAACCCGCAGCGGTAAATTTAAGCCTCTTTCATTCACTGAATTACCTCAATTGCCAAGCACAGATAAAGAAGTTGATTATACTGCGTGGGTAAATAAAGGGGTTGAAGCGGTGATTGTTGGCACTATTGTGCAGCAGCCTGGCGGACGTTACTTAGTTAAATATGAATTGATTGATGTGATCAGAGCACAAATTACGGGTGGTGAAACGCGTATGATGAGCAATGGTCAATTAATGAAAAGCCAAGATCACGTACAAGAAGCACGACAAAGTGTAATATCTAGCGATGGATTCAGACAGTATGCACACCAAATAAGCGATGTGGTTTATGAATCATTGACGGGAGAACGCGGTGCGTTTAGAACCAAAATTGCGTATGTTATTGTGCGTGATACAGATGATAAACCTTACCAGTTAGTCGTAGCAGATTATGACGGGTTCAATGAGCAAGTATTATTACGCTCAAAAGAGCCTTTAATGTCGCCATCATGGTCACCAGATGCTAATAAGTTAGCGTACGTTACGTTTGAAAATCGCCAGTCACAAATTTATGTGCAGGATATTTATACCGGCAAACGCGACTTGATCACGAGTTACCCGGGTATTAATGGCGCACCGCAGTTTTCACCTGATGGAAAGCAGTTGCTAATTGTACTTTCTAAAGATGCAGGTGGTGCAACAGAGGTGTACCATTATGACTTACAAACACGTAAAGAACGTCGTTTAACACGTCACCGTAGCATAGATACTGAGCCAAGTTGGCACCCAAATGGCAAAGAAATTGTGTATACGTCTGAAAGGGGTGGTAATGCCCAGATTTATAAGTTAAATTTACAAACTGGTAGGTCAAAGCGTATTACCTTTGACGGCGATATGAATTTAGCAGGGTCAGTGACACCTGATGGGAAGCATTTGGTAATGGTAAATCGTACCATTGGCAAATATCATATTGCTAAAAAAGAATTGAGATCTGGGCTATTTCAAGTTTTAACAAGAACTCGCCTAGACGAATCTCCGAGCATAGCGCCAAATGGCTCGATGATTATTTATAGTACGCTGCATAACAACAAGCAGGTATTGGCTTTAGTGTCTATGGATGGGCGGTTTAAAGCGCGACTTCCGGTTTCTGATGGGCAAGTGAAAGCTCCAGCTTGGTCGCCATTTTTACAGTAATTTTGCTGGTTAGATTTTAAGATATAGGAATATACTCGATGCAACTTAACAAAACATTAAAAGCTCTATTAGTGGCGTTGCCAGTAATGACGCTAGCCGCGTGTAGCTCATCTTCAAGTGTAGATGAAGGTGCTGCAAATGAAAGTAACCAAGCAACATCTCAAGAAAATAACAACGTTGATGTAAATACGATTTCACGTGTTAAATCAGCAGAAGAAAAGCTTCGTGAGAAATATGAAGCACTGCGTCAAGAGCAGATCATTTACTTTGATTTTGATAAATCAACAGTACAAGGTGCTTACGCTGAGCTTTTACAAGCACATGCTGACTTCCTGGTTAAAAACCCAAGCGTAAAAGTATTGGTTGAAGGTCACGCTGATGAACGTGGTACGCCAGAGTACAACATTGCACTAGGTGAAAGCCGTGGTAAGGCCGTAGCTAAATACTTACAAAGCTTAGGTGTGTCTGATAGCCAAATCTCAGTTGTTAGCTATGGTGAAGAAAAGCCAATGGTTAAGTCTCGCACTGAAGAAGCTTTTGCTAAAAACCGTCGTGCGGTTTTAGTATACTAATTTGATAAGAGATATTATGAAGCCAACGAAACTATTGGCAGCCATAATGATTCTGAGCGGGAGCACCCAAATTTTGGCTGCTCCCGCTCCTGTTTCTGAGGCTGCAAACTCGCAATCGTCTTTAGAGCAACGCATTGCGCAGTTAGAAAGCATGATGAAGACCCGCAACCTATTACAAGTAGAGCTACAGCAGCAGCTCGGCCTATTGCAAGACGAAGTAAGTCAGGTACGTGGTGTAACGGAAGAACAGAGCTACAAGCTTGAGAAGGTGTTACAGCGCCAACGTGAATTATACCAAGAAATAGAAAACCGCGTGTCTAAAGTATATGAGCAAGCGAGCACCACCGCAGCCACTGAGGTGGTGATAGATTCATCTCAAGCTGTCAGTAGTGATCTATCTGAAAATGAAGCGTACGACAAAGCCGTGGCGCTTATTATGAAAGATAAGCGCTATGATGCTGCGATCCCAGAGTTTCAGTCATTTTTGACGACATTCCCAACGTCGGTATATATACCTAACGCGCACTATTGGTTAGGGCAGCTTTTATCGATTAAAAATGACGATGAAAATGCGATTGGTCACTTTAAAACCGTGGTAGATAGTTTTGCTGATTCGAATAAACGCCCTGAGGCAATGTTAAAACTGGGTACGCTCTATGAAAAGCAGGGAAAAGTAGAATTGGCTAAGTCTGTTTTGACAACATTGCTAAATGAATACCCAAGCACAACGGCTGCAAAAATGGCCACCGAGCGTTTATCTAAGATCTAAAAGCTCGATTTTTTGCCACTATGGTTTAAAATTAAGCGCTTAGGCATAAAAACTGAAAAAAACTACGTATTTAAGTTGCACTCATTTTTTAAATAAGTATTATAAGCGCCCGCAGCAGGCGATTGGTTCAAACCAAACTGCTGCGACTAAGTGGGTCATTAGCTCAGTTGGTAGAGCAGTGGACTTTTAATCCATTGGTCGATGGTTCAAGTCCATCATGACCCACCACTTAGTTTGCAAAATAGTCAGTAGTATTAGAGCGGGTCATTAGCTCAGTTGGTAGAGCAGTGGACTTTTAATCCATTGGTCGATGGTTCAAGTCCATCATGACCCACCATTTTGCAGGTTAACTTAAGTGATATTCAGAGCGGGTCATTAGCTCAGTTGGTAGAGCAGTGGACTTTTAATCCATTGGTCGATGGTTCAAGTCCATCATGACCCACCATCCTTTGAAGATATTGATTTCCCGAGCGGGTCATTAGCTCAGTTGGTAGAGCAGTGGACTTTTAATCCATTGGTCGATGGTTCAAGTCCATCATGACCCACCATTCAATATTTACAAAAACTGATATCCAGAGCGGGTCATTAGCTCAGTTGGTAGAGCAGTGGACTTTTAATCCATTGGTCGATGGTTCAAGTCCATCATGACCCACCATTTAAGTTAACAGTACTGATAATTCGAGCGGGTCATTAGCTCAGTTGGTAGAGCAGTGGACTTTTAATCCATTGGTCGATGGTTCAAGTCCATCATGACCCACCATTTTGCATGTAAGTATTTTGATATCAGAGCGGGTCATTAGCTCAGTTGGTAGAGCAGTGGACTTTTAATCCATTGGTCGATGGTTCAAGTCCATCATGACCCACCATTCAATACGTTAACAATTCTGATATCTAGAGCGGGTCATTAGCTCAGTTGGTAGAGCAGTGGACTTTTAATCCATTGGCCGATGGTTCAAGTCCATCATGACCCACCATTTACGTTAACATTCCTGATTTCCAGAGCGGGTCATTAGCTCAGTTGGTAGAGCAGTGGACTTTTAATCCATTGGTCGATGGTTCAAGTCCATCATGACCCACCATTCAAAAAAAACGTCATATATTCTTAATTTTTCTATCCCAAAAGCGTCATTGACTATGATTGTTGTGTCTATTTCCGTATAATTCGCAGTAATTATGCAATGTGGACTATAGTGGTCGAGAAATGAGTCTAGCTGAACAAATCATGCCTGAGGATTATATCTTTCCTCCAAAACCTGCACCTTTAACTACTCAAGAACAAGATGAGTACAAAGCGCGGATAAAAACCCTATTAAAAGAAAAGAATGCGGTGTTAGTTGCGCATTATTATACAGATCCTGAGATTCAAGCTTTGGCTGAAGAAACCGGTGGCTGTGTTGCTGACTCTTTAGAAATGGCCCGCTTTGGTGCAAAGCACGATGCTGATGTGATTGTGGTTGCTGGTGTGCGTTTTATGGGTGAGACAGCCAAAATATTAACACCAAACAAAACCGTGGTCATGCCAACACTTGCAGCGACATGTTCGTTAGATGTTGGGTGTCCAATCGATGAGTTTTCTGCATTTTGTGATCAATATCCAGATCGTAAAGTCGTTGTTTATGCAAATACCTCAACGGCTGTTAAAGCGCGTGCTGATTGGATAGTAACATCGTCATGTGCGCTTGAGATTGTGGAGCATTTAGATGAGCAAGGTGAGAAGATCATTTGGGGTCCTGATAAGCATTTAGGATCTTACATCCAGAAGAATACGGGTGCAGACATGATCATGTGGAATGGTGCCTGTATTGTACATGATGAGTTTAAAACTAAAGCATTGAAAGATATGAAGGCACTTAAGCCTGATGCTGCCGTACTCGTTCACCCAGAGTCTCCTGCTGAGATTGTAGCTTTAGCTGATGCTGTCGGCTCTACGAGTCAATTAATAAAAGCTGCGCAAACGATGGATAACACGCAGTTTATTGTGGCAACTGATCGAGGTATTTTTTACAAAATGCAGCAGCTGTGCCCAGATAAAGAATTTTTTGCTGCACCAACGGCTGGTGAAGGTGCGACGTGTAAAAGTTGTGCACACTGTCCGTGGATGGCGATGAATGGTTTGAAAGCCATAGAAGAGTCTTTAGTGAACCCTGAAGGGAAAGAAGTGTTCGTTGACATGTCACTTCGCGAAGGTGCATTACGCTCATTAGATCGCATGTTAGACTTTTCGGCTAGCTTACAACGTTAAACTGTTTGTTAGTTGAGCAGTTAAGCGTGCTGGCTTAAAAAGAGCTTGCTAAAGTGCGTGGCTTTTCATAGTATTAGCCCCGCACTTAGGTGTATCGGAGAGGTGGCTGAGTGGCTGAAGGCGCACGACTGGAACTCGTGTATAGGCTAACCCCTATCGAGGGTTCGAATCCCTCCCTCTCCGCCATTTCCATCTAATACCATCTCACGTGTATTTTCAAATATAGTAGCTTTTCCTACATTAAAAATCGCTGACTAATTAGAGTTAATGATTAGCGATATACCAAGATATTCATAAAGTTTCTTGTAGTATATATCTCATATTTTAGTAAAACCATTTACAGTTAACCCGCCACAATTATAAAAATTCACTATTTATCATGCTAATTGACGGCGTGAAAGTCACGGCTATTTTAGTGTGTAGCTAGGTCAGTACTGTGGCAAGTAAACGATCACTTAACTGCCTTAATATCTCAGCTTGTCGTCGTGTTGCAGCGTAGGTGCGAATACCGTATATTCCCATCGCTAAAAATTGCGCGCGTTCTTTGGCGTCTGGCTTAGCGCTTATTTCCTGCCTTTCAATGCCATCTTGTATGACTTTGGCCAAGCTGTTTTCGAATGAGATAAGATTATTGGCTAGAACTGAAGAGATCTCGTCATTTTGTCCTTCAAGTTCGGTAAGGGTTTTAGTTAGCAAGCAAACTTGACCTGACTCGCCGTTTAAACATTCGTCGACAATAACATCGAGTAATGCGCTTAAAGCATTGTGCGCAGTTGTATGTTGAGAAAATAACGTTTCAAATTGTGCGTTACGGTCTTGTTGGTACTGTTCAATGGCACCAAGCAACAGGCCTTTTTTATTTTTAAAAGCACAATAAATAGAACCGGGGTGTAATCCAGTTGCTTTAGTTAAAGTTTGCATACTGGTTTTGTTGTAACCGTATTGCATGAACGTTGCCATGGCTTGGCGTAATACATGCTCTTTATTGAATTCTGCACTTCTCATTTGATGTCGAAATTGCCCACTAATTAGTAGAGATAATAACTTAATTTGATTGCTTATTCAAAAATGACTCTTGAATGATCGTTCAAATAACCATATATTAAATTTAAGCTTGAACAATCATTCAAGAAAATCATAAATTATGGAGAGCACAATGACGAGCACATTATTTTCCCCCTTTGAATTAAATAGCACCCTGACATTACAAAATCGGATTCTGATGGCGCCACTAACACGTTGTATGGCAGATGAAAACTTAGTGCCTACAGAGCAAATGGCACAGTATTATGCGCGCCGAGCTGATACGGGATTAATTATTTCGGAAGCAACCATCATTCGTCCAGACGGGCAGGGCTATCCAAATACGCCTGGGTTATTTAATCAAGCACAAGTGGACGGGTGGAAAAAAGTTACCACAGCCGTGCACAATGCTGGGGGCAAGATATTTGCGCAATTGTGGCATGTAGGGCGTGTAGCTCACCCACACTTCTTTGGTGAAGGAGAGGTGCTAAGTGCATCAAATATCGGGATCGAAGGGACTGTTCCTCGTATGAGAGACTTGTATTTTCAAACACCAAAAGCGGCAAGTGTTGATGAAATAGCGCAGTTAACTGCAGATTATGCGCAAGCTGCAAAAAATGCAATAGAAGCAGGGTTCGACGGTGTAGAAATTCATGGTGCGAATGGTTATTTGATAGATCAATTTTTGCACTATGCATCAAACGATAGACGTGATCAATACGGTGGCACTCCTGAAAATATGTCACGCTTTGCACTGGAGGTTGTTGATGCTGTGGTGGCTGCTATTGGTTCTGATAGGGTGGCGCTAAGATTATCACCGGGCGCTTACTTCTTAATGGAAGGAAGTAATGACGACCGTGCAGTGTTTGATTATTTATTACGAGCGTTGAATAGTCGAGATTTGGCATTCGTACATATTGGTATATTCGATGATTCGATGACATTTGATTACTTAGATGGCCGTGCCTCTGATTATGTAAGGGCAAACTATACAGGGGTGCTCGTTGGTGTCGGAGGTTACACTGCAGAAACAGGAACACAAGCCATAGAAGAAAATCGTTTTGATCTTGTCGCGGTTGGGCGTCCGATGATAGCTAACCCTGACTATATAAATCGTATTAGAAATGGTGAGCCACTGAAAGAATATGAAGAGTCTATGCTTAAAGAGTTGGTGTAGGTTGAGCTAAAAGAGAATACCGAGCAACGGATATCAATTATTAAGCAGGCTAAGCGATCTGGGCATATACTTTACGGTAAATCAATAATAGGTATGCCCATTGCCGTTGCACGCACTTCAAAATAAAGTCTCTAATTTACTTCATGGCCGGTATTTATTGTCCTTACGTGAAGCATTTATAGCGCTTATTCCATACTTTGTAAGTAGTGCGTTGGCTATTTTGGCGCTTAATAGTGCTTTGACATTGAACGTTATTGCAGATGATGGAAAAGTCGCAAATATTGTTAGCCGCAGTGCGCACATTATTTTACTGTTCTTTCCTGTTGTAGTGAGTATTTCTATTGGTTTTTTCTTAACAAAAAATTATGCACAAAGTGGCATAATCGGAGCGTTACTGGCATTACTGTGTTTTGCTGTTCACGGGAGTTTTTTACAGTTACACGGCGGAGAGTTTACACTTAGTGACAGCACCGCCACTGCATATGCAATTATTCTACCGAGTATGAGTAGTTTACTATTTGTCTATTTAATGCGGACTCTACCTCAGCCTAGGCGGCAATTTAGTGCTTTGAGTCGTTTTTTACGCGAAAAGTTCTTAGTTATTTTACCTTTTACAATCGTATTTTTTAGTTTCTATTTATGGGTGCCAATACTCAGCGAAATAGGGCTCCTGCTTAGTGGCTGGCTTACCCCTGATTTAGTCAATGCTTCAGTAGCTGAATTAACGTTTCAGCGTATGCTCGCCTCACATAGCTTTTGGTTTTTTGGAGTACATGGCGATAATACATTTAGTATGTTGTTTGATGAAATATACCTTGCGAAGCAATTAGTGGGTAATTTATCCGCTAAAACGTTTTATGATACGTTTGTTTTAGTGGGTGGTACGGGGTGTTTTGCTGGGCTCATTGTTGCGTCGTTTTTTTTGAGAAAAGGCTCGCATGAACGCAACATCGCACAATTATCAATTCCATTTACAGCATTTAATTTTTGTGAAATTATTTTATTTGCACTCCCCATCTTCCTCAATCCAGTATTGTTAATTCCATTCTTACTAGCACCTGCCATTAACTTTATTATTTCGTATCATATTATTGAGTGGGGGTTCGTCAGTACCAACGATATTGTACTCAGTTGGATGACACCGACCTTGATCAGTGGATATCAAGTGAGTGGAGGGCTGTCGGGTGTAATGCTACAGCTAGTCTTACTGATACTCAATGCAGCGATATACTATCCATTTTTAAGGTGGCATAGCGAACAAATACATTACCAAAAAGCGCTTAATCATCTTAGCGAGCAATTGAATATTTCAGAACAGCTTCGTTCAGCCAGTGAGTCGCAGTTCATTCAAACACAAAGAGCGCAAGAACGCGCATCCAAAGCACTTAATAAGGTATTAGAAGAGTTATCCCAAGGAGAGCTATTATTGTATTATCAACCGCAAGTGAGCCAAGTGACCGGTGATATTGTTGGCTACGAAGCGCTTTTACGATTAAAAAAAGCAGATGAGACGATTGTTGGGCCCTATTTCATTGATATTTTAGTTAAACATAAACAAACAACGATCATTGATTCATGGGTTATTGATCAAGCCGCTTTAGACTTGGAGTATTTTGCATCTAAATCATTCTACCCGGTGATAAGCGTGAATGTGAACCCGACACTGATTAATGACGATCGAGCTGTTTTGTATATTTGTGAGCGCTTCAAAGCGTTTCCTGAGCAGTTAAAAATTGAAGTAGTTGAGTCAAGTTACTTTAATGATAAATCGAGTGTGATCAATAATATTAATAGATTAAAATCCCATAAAATTGACACGGTCATTGATGATTTTGGCACTGGATATTCGAGTTTATCTATGCTGGCTGATTTACCTATTCGGCGAGTAAAATTGGATAAAGCATTTTTAGACAAAGTAGAAACAGATCAAGGCCGAGAGTTTTACAGTGCCGTGGTGCAGTTGTTGCACCAAATGGATAAAACCTTAGTCGCAGAGGGCGTAGAGTCACAATCTCAGCTAGACTTCATAAAAGCACTAGAAATTGAAACTGTACAAGGTTGGTATTATGCAAAGGCGTTACCAATTGAGCAGCTCATTGACTACGACCGCACATTTCAAGTGACAAAAAATGTTGACCATTAGCTGAATAATATCGCCAGCTATATTACCTATTATCATAGAAAAGTATTGCATGTCGTTAGCGGGTTGTTTATAACTTACACAAATGATGCTGGGCAGCAGCATTAAACGTATTTTAGCAGGCAGTATATGCAAGAAGAATTACTGAATTCAGTGATTAAAATCACAAAAACCAGAGATGTCGACTCGTTAGAATACAGTTTGATCTCGACCATTCAAGAGTTTATTGGGTGTAAAGAAGTAGCGGTTTACAAAGATTTGCAGATTCAAGGTGAACTAGCTATCGAGAGAAGCTTGTTATTAAAGGTACTTACAGACAGAGAGTACGAGTGGGAAGAAAGAGAGGTTGTTCGCCATCCTGAGCCAGAGCTGGTGTCGTGTTTACAATCGGCATGTATTATTACGGTGCAGTCAAACGATGGCGTAGAGCGTAGATGGCTACCAATCACCTTGCTTGATAAGCCAATAGGGGCAATTGCGATCGTGAGCGATGGACTTAAGAGTTCAGATCAAGTATTGCTCAATGCTTTTTGTCGTATATTTGAAAATTATTTAACCATCTTACATGAGAATGAACGTGATAAATTGACAGGTCTACTAAATCGTCAAACGTTTGAGAAAAAGTTAAAACAGTTGATGGAAAAGCAGGTTATAAAGCAGCATAAAACGGTATGGCAAAGTGACTTACGTGGCCAACACCAAGGAGCTACATCTTGGTTAGCGATGGTAGATATTGATCATTTTAAGAAGGTGAATGATAACTATGGGCATGTCTGTGGTGATGAGGTCTTACTATTACTTGCACAAAAAATGCGGCAGTTTTTTCGTTCTAGTGATTTGTTATTTAGATTTGGTGGTGAAGAGTTTGTGATGGTGTTTGAGCCGACCGATTATGAGTCGATACACAAAAAACTAGATGAGTTTATGGATTTAGTACGCGGTACGCATTTTCCTTTTGTGAAAAAACTTACTATCAGTGTTGGTATGTCACGGATCAGCCCGTATGACTTTCCAATCACTGTGTTAGAAAACGCTGATAAAGCACTTTATTATGCGAAAGAAAATGGCAGAGATAAGCTATGTTTCTATGAAGAACTTATCGCCAATAAGCTAATTGAATGTCATCAAGAAAGTAACGATATCGACTTATTCTAAAGGTATCTAAGGCTTAATAAATAACATAAACTGTGCCAAATGAATAAAAATACCTAGCTGCTTAATATTGCGTCGTTATTGCAGCTGATTAGCAAGGTCTGGCACATTATGCTGCATATAATTCAGTCAAACCGTATGGAAGCGCTACAAACGCAATTTCATACGGTGATTAAAACTGCTCCTTTGAGTTCTCCTTTTGAAAAAGAAACGGTGCTAGTGCAGTCACCGGGTATGTCCCAGTGGCTTAAGATTGGTATGAGTCAAGCACTTGGTGTTGCCGCGCAAGTAGACTTTCCTTTACCATCAAGTTTTATATGGCAGCTTTACCAACAGTTTTTACCTAATGTGCCGAGTGAATCTCCATATAATAAGTTAAATATGACTTGGAAATTGGTCACAATTTTACCGACGTGTTTAACCGATTTACGGTACCAAGAATTATCCCAGTACTTAGAAGATGATGAACATGGGGCTAAGCTATTTTCTTTATGCGAAAAAATTGCAGATATCTACGATCAATATTTAATGTATCGTCCACAATGGCTGAGCACTTGGGATTCAGGAGCTGATGAACTATTAGATGTTGACGTATCAATTGCAGCGTGGCAACCAGATTTATGGCGAAAATTGGTCAGTCATACTCAAAGCTTACAACAAAGCCATTACCATCGCGCCAATATGCATACTCAGTTACTAAAAGCTTTGGCAGACGCTAAACCTAGCATGTTACCGAAACGGATCAGTATTTTTGGGTTATCGGCGATGGCGACCAGCCAATTAGAGATATTTCAGGCGCTGTCAGAAAAAACATCTGTTTTATTGTTCTTTTTTAACCCGAGTGAGCATTATTGGGGTGATCTCGTAGACGAGAAAACACAGGCAAAAATTGAAGCTAAATACGCAAAAAAACCTGAAATAGATGCAAAGCAAGGAGAGTATTACTTTATTGGTAATCCCCTTTTGTCATCATGGGGCAAACTTGGTCGAGATTATTTTGAACAATTACTACAACTCGATGCGCAGTGGCTTGATGGCTTTGTCGATGACTTTGCGGATACTTTACTGGGCAAGGTACAAGAAGAAGTCTATCAACTGGCTTTTAAAGGCGAATCGTTAACTGACGATAAAGCATGGTTTATAAATGATGAAGGGAAATTGCCTATTGAGTTAACTGATCAGTCCATCCTACTACAGGATTGTCACACTCCACTGAGAGAAGTTGAGTGTTTACATGATCATTTACTTCGGTTATTTGAACAAAACCCAACGTTAACGCCAAAAGATGTCATTGTCATGATGCCTGATGTGGGTACATATAGCCCTTATATTGAAGCGGTGTTTGCAGGCGCAAGTGGTGATCGCTTTATACCTTACGCCTTGGCTGATCTTGCCATTGAACAAGAAAAGCCGATCCTCAGTTCATTCGTTACACTGGTTAATTTACCATTTAGCCGTTTTGGTGTGTCAGATATTATTGACTTGTTGGCAGCTGCGCCCATTGCTGAGCAATTTGGCATAGAAGATAGCGAATTTGAGCAATTAAAATACTGGCTCGATCAAGTAGGTGTGAAGTGGGGATTAAATGCGGATCATAAACAAGAGCATGAGCTACCCGCTATGCCACTCAATACGTGGCAGCATGGCTTAAATCGCTTGCTATTGGGCATATCGTGTTCTGATGAGAATAATGAATTTAATGAGGTATTTCCTGCCGATCAAGTAGAAGGCATGGCTGTTAATACACTCAGTAAGTTAGTCCATTTTGTTGAATGTTTAGCAAAGTACAAATCACAGTTGTCACAAAGTACACGGTTAAGTGTAAAAGCCGAGGTACTGCGTGCATTGGTGGGTGAGTTTTATCATCAAGAGGCTGAACAAAGCTGGGATTTATTAACGCTTGAGAAGGTCATTGATGATTTAAATAAGCATGATGAAAACCTTGATATGCAAGAGGCCGTGTCACCTCAGGTGATCAGTTATTTGGTGAAGCAGGGGGTGCAAGAAAAGGGGGTTGGGCAACGCTTTTTAGTCGGGCCGGTTAACTTTTGTACCTTAATGCCTATGCGCGCGGTGCCGTTTAAAGTTGTTTGTATGTTGGGTCTCAACGATGCCGATTACCCTAGAACTGTACAACCAATTGGCTTTGATTTAGTTCCACACTCGCACCGTCAAAAAGGTGATCGCTCTCGTAAACTAGATGATCGCTATTTATTTTTAGAGGCGGTGCTCAGTGCTCGTGATGCGTTGTATTTAAGTTATGTAGGGCGGTCATGTTTTAATAATGAGCCGCAAATGCCATCTGTGCTGGTCAGTGAGTTACTTGAATACCTTGATAGAAGTTTCTATTATGAAGCAAGCGAGGTGTTCCCATCTCAGCATTTGTTACAGCAAGCGCAATTACAGCCTTTTCATCCCAGTTATTATAATGAAGATAATCCACTTCAAAGTTACAACCCTGTATGGTTGACCGATCAAACTCCTTTACCTAAAACCACACCTGCTCCACTAGAAGTAAACATCAGTGGTGAGATTGAATTGAATCAATTTTTACGTACTATCTTAAATCCACAAGACGCATTTTATCAGCAAAGCTTGGGTCTTAGATTACCCAGCTTATCATTACAAGATAAAGACGAAGAACCTTTTTTATTGGATACCTTAGACAGGTACTATTATTTAGACGAGCTATTAGCTGCGGCTTTAGCCGATCAGCAACCGAATGAAAAACAGTTACTACAGCGAGGAAACTTACCGCAGGCTCATGTTGGCACCATTCAATTAGAGCAATTACATCAACGAATTGCGCCTATGGTTAAGCATATAAAACCAATGCTAAAAAACCAGAGAGATCCGATAGAAGTCACGTTGATGCTATCTGATTGCACTTTATTGGGCTGGTTAGACAGCGTGTATGGCAATCAACAAGTGTTTTATCGTAGCGCAAGTATTAAAGCGAAAGATAAAATACGAGGGTTTTTATTACACTGTATTGCTCAATGTCACGGAGAAGCTGTCAGCACGCATATTTATGGGCTTGATGAAGCAATTACTTATGCGCCTATGGATAGAAGTGATGCGTTTGAGCATTTAAAGCTGTGGTGTGACTTTTACAAAAATGTCCTAACTGAGCCTCAGCCATTTTTTCCAAATTCAGGGTATGAACTCGTTAAAACAGGCGATATGCAAAAGGCCGCTAACAAGTTTTCTGGGGGCCAATATATTGGCTTTGGTGAGTGTGAAAACCCTTATGTGGCATTGAATTTCAAGAATTTATTTGATGTTGAAGACGCTTTCAGTCAAATAAGTCATCGTTTATTAAAAGCGGTTATTGAGTTGGCTCAGGAGCAAAAATATGCAGATGCTTAATCCGCAAAGTATGCCTTTAGTTGGTCAAAGCTTAATTGAAGCAAGTGCTGGGACGGGTAAAACGTATACCATAACGGGTTTATACCTTCGCTGCTTACTTGGGCTACAAACTGCTGAACATCAAGAGCCTCTCAGTGTAGATCAAATTTTGGTCGTGACTTTTACGGAAGCCGCAACGCAAGAGATTAAAGACAGAGTACGTACTCGGATCATTGCCGCGCGCGACGCCTTGTTAGGTGCGCCATGTGATGACGAATTAATTTGCGCGGTACTTGAGCAAGTTACCGATCAGCGAGCTGCATTTGCATTACTTGATGCCGCGGCAAAATCAATGGATGAAGCGGCGATTTTTACGATTCATGGATTTTGCCAGCGTATGCTTAAGCAGCATGCTTTTGAGTCAAATGTGGCGTTTAACCTTGAGTTCATTTTAGATGAATCTGAGTTGGTCATTGAGGCGGTAAAAGATCATTGGCGTAGTTTTATTTACCCGCTGGATAAAGATACGACAGAAGCAATATTAACCCATTTTTCTAATCCTCATGGGTTAGTGTCAAAAGTGATGAAGGTGTTAAGCAAAGGCAATGCTGACATTACACCGCATTATGATTTGAATGATGTATTGTCTGCCCGCAAAACTTATCAAAGTGAGGCCATCGCATTTAAAGCGCGTTTGTCCACCAGCGATTTTTTTACAGTATTGGCTAATTCTGATCTTGCTAAGAATAAAGCCCCCGGTCGTGCTGCAAATATCAATGCGCTGCGAGACTACTGCGATGGGGAACATTGGTATTTTGAATTTGGTACAGCAAAGCATTCTTTTAAATTGTGGAGTGAAGAGCTACTTCAAGACGCACACTATTACAAGAAAAACGGACAGTTCATTGTTCACCCCATGCTGGCTGAATTTAGCAAGTTAGCTAAATTACATGAACAATTGAGTCAAGGTTTACCGTTGGCAATCGTACAACATGCGAGTCAGTCGGTTAAGTCATTATTAAAGGCCCATAAGCTCAAGCATGGGTTGATCACACCAGATGACTTACTAAGCAATTTGCACGAGGCGTTAAGCTGTGAACAAGGGCACATATTGCGGCATAAAATATCTGAATTATACCCAGTTGCTATGATTGACGAGTTTCAAGATACAGATCCAATACAATATGGGATTTTTAGCCGCATTTATAGTGATCAAAATACCACCACGCTGACGATGATTGGTGATCCAAAACAAGCTATTTATGGCTTTCGTGGGGCTGATATATTTACGTATATGAAAGCCAAGCAGAGCGTAGCTGACAGTGCCAAATATACACTATCGACTAACTATCGTTCATCTCAAGGGGTTGTTAATGCGGTGAATGGTATTTTTTCTGCCCATGAACATAGTTTTATTTTTAATAAAACCATTCCTTTTATTTCGGTCGCCGCCAAAGGCAAGAGTGAGGAAAAGCGCTTAACATTAAACGGTGAAGAGCACTCTGCACTCACATTTAGTGTATTACAAGATGATAATAGCACCACTAGCAAAGCGGTGGCTTTATCGTCGTTAAGCTCAATTTTTGCGGAAAAGATCTCTGTATTGCTCACTCGAGCCGATAATGGGGAGGCAAAAATAGGCAATTTAGCCGTAAAAGCCAGTGATATTTGTATACTGGTCCGCGACCGTAATGAAGCGAGTATCATGAAGTCTGCACTTCAGCAGCATGGGGTCGCCAGTGTTTATTTAGCTCGAGATAGTATTTTTAAACAACCAATCTCGGTGGCATTATTGCAATTTTTAACGGTGCTTCATGGGAGCTATGATGAAGCAGCCTTGAGAGGTGTGCTGGCAAGTCCACTATTTGCCTTGCACCATCAAGACATCTTTGAACTACGAGAGCAAGAAGCCGCTTGGCAGCATTATTTGGATCAATTTGCTCGGTTACAGCGCATTTGGCATAAGCAAGGCGCTATGGCGATGTTGGAGCAGTTATTGGTTGATAATCAGTTGCCACGTTTGTGGAAGAGTAATGGTTATATGGTGGAGCGCTGGTTAACGGATTATCGCCATCTGTCAGAGTTGCTTCAGCAAAAACAAATAGAACTGGACGGCACGTTGCGCGTATTACGCTGGTTGGGCACACAATGTAGTGAAGCACAGCAAGACTCTGCTCAAGTACGTTTAGAAAGTGATGCTGATTTAGTGAAAATCGTGACTATGCATGCATCTAAAGGCTTAGAGTATCCAATTGTATACATGCCTTTTGCAACGACATATAGAGAAGCTTCAGATGTGGTGTATCATGAAAATGATAAACTAATATACAGCCTGTCACCAGATGATGACCAGCGCGCACAGGCTGAAAAAGAGCGTTTAGCGGAAGACATTCGTTTGTTGTATGTGGCGATCACCCGAGCGGTGCATCATTGTGATATTGGATTATTTAACATTGCGGCAGGTAGAACGAAAAAACCCGGGATCACACACACTTCATTAGGTTTTGTTTTATTTGGCGCAACGCCATTTACTGATGCTCAGCAGTGGCATGAACGTCTCAATGCATTCTGTGCACAGCACGCAGATACACAGTGTGAATTTGTTAAAATGACTGATGCTGAGGTGTTGAATGTATCGCAAGATGGTGAGTATGAGCAATTGTACCTAAAGCGGTTCACTACAAAAATTGAAACACACTGGCGAGCGACAAGCTTTAGTCAATTGAGTTATCACGCTCACAGTGATGAAAGGCCACTGGGTGCACTTGATGAAAACCATCTACTTGATTTACCTGATCAGCAGGCACTGATTGAGCATTGCGCATATAGTTTTCCTAAAGGCGCAAAGCCCGGCAGCTGTTTGCATGAAATATTTGAATTGGTGGACTTTACGCAGCCAGAATGTCCAGCAGGCGACGAACAATTACCACTGAGTCAAGCAGTAGAACAGTGTTTACTGAAATTTAGGATTGATGCCCAGTGGCAAATAGCGACCGAGCAGTGGATCACTGCTTGCTTACAATGCACGTTAGATCGAGAGAGTGAACTTAGCTTATCGCAATTAAAGCCTGAGGATTGTCTGGTCGAAATGGAGTTTTACTTACCTTTAGAGCCGTTAAATGCGCCTAAGCTAAACAAGTTGCTGTTGGACATTACAGGGCAGAGTAGCCATTTACAGTTTGAGCAAGTTAAAGGTCTATTAAAAGGCTTTATTGATCTGATTTTTGTCCATAATGGCCAGTATTTTATTTTAGATTATAAGTCTAATTATCTGGGCGATAGTGCCGTTGACTATCAAAATGACAATTTGCGCTCAGCAATGGATGCACATCAATACCATTTACAATACTTGATTTATTCGGTTGCTTTACATCGTTTGCTTAAGCAACGTATAGAAAACTATGACCCTCAGGTTCATTTAGGCGGGATATATTATTTATTTTTAAGGGCGATGCCAGATGGGGCGGGCATATTTTTTAATAAATTGACCATAGAACAGTTACTTTCTTTAGATGCGTTATTTTCGCAGGGGGCATTGTCATGAGCCAACTAGACTTATTTGCTGAAGAGGGAGTACCTGCAAACATATTGGACCATGGCAAATATTTAACGTATTTGATTTCGCAAGGGCGCATTCGCCATAGTGATATTGCGTTGGCAAAGCTGTTAAACAATCAGAGATTAAATGATTGCTTTTATGTCATATTATTGTTGTTAAAGTCAGAGCAAAGTCAACATAGTTGCTTAGCTTATAGTGATATTGATTGGGATAACCCTTTTTCATTGGTTGTTGAGCTGGTGGATGAAAACATGCCTATCACACCATGGCAATCTTCATCAGGAAAGAAAATATGGCAACGGCTAGACTCACACCATGCCGTGGGAGAAGGTAAGCCATTACAACTTTTCGCACAAAAATTGTATTTGAGTCGTCTTGCAACGTATGAAATCACCTTAGCTGAGCGTTTTAAACAGATGCAAGCGCAAAAAATAATGGTAGATTTATCTCGCTTGCACGCTTTATTGACTGAATATTTTGGTGAGTTTGATAACACCTCAGGTGATATTGACTGGCAAAAAGTTGCATGTGCAATGGCAGCCATAAAAGGGTTTTGTGTATTAACGGGTGGCCCAGGAACGGGTAAAACGACAACGGTCACCAAGCTGCTGGCAATTTTGCAATCGCTGTATCAAAAAGCGCCTTTGACTATTAAATTGGTTGCCCCAACAGGTAAAGCGGCAGCACGTTTAAGTGAGTCTATCTTGGGTGCGAAAGCGAAGCTTAACCTAGCTCCTGAGATACACCAGCTTATTCCTGAACACGCACAAACCATACACCGTTTATTGGGAGTGATCCCAAATAGTAACCGCTACCGTTTTAATAAACAAAATAAGCTCCACCTCGATGTACTGATTGTTGATGAAGCCTCAATGGTTGACTTGTCCCTGCTTGCTAAGTTAGTGACAGCACTGCCAGATCACGCACGATTGATTTTATTGGGGGATAAAGATCAGCTAACATCGGTTGATACGGGGAGTGTGCTGAGTGACTTGTGCCAAGGGCTGATACTCGGTGAGCAGCCACCGTATAGCAATACCCTGACCTCACAACTGAACCAACTTTGCTTTTCAGGTAATACTTGCCTACGTAGCACGGATAGTGAATTCTGTTTGGCTGATAGTGTGGCATTTTTGCAAAAGAGCCACCGTTTTGACAGCAATAGCGGTATTGGTCAGCTGGCATTTTCAGTCAACAATAATAGTCGTGCACAGCTAGCTCATACTATCGAACAAGGGTATAAAGATTTGGCATTGTATGATTTAAATACAGAGCAATATACCGCGTTGATAGTTCGCTCAGCCGATCAGTATGCCGAGTATTTAACATTGATGCATGAGAAAGCAGATCCTGTTGCGATTCACCAGGCATTTGGACAATACCAATTATTGGCTGCGGTACGAGAGGGGCCTTACGGTGTAACAACGCTCAACAAGCGTATTGAGCAGCAGTTGTTCTCTAGAGGGTTGATCATACCTAATGGTAGATATTATGCAGGGTTGCCAATTATGATCACTCAAAACGATTACCAGTTAAAGTTGTTTAATGGTGATATAGGGATTTTATTACCGGATGAAACAGAGCAACTTAAAGCAGTCTTTATTGATGAACAAGGAGAGCAGCGGGCGTTTTATCCCGCGAGACTTCCGAGCCACGAAAGTGTCTATGTAATGACTATTCATAAATCACAAGGCTCAGAGTTTAGCCATACCGCAATGATTTTACCCCCTAAGCAACGTGCAGCAAGAGGAGTGAATCGTCAGTTAGTTTATACCGGCATTACGCGTGCTAAACACAAGTTTGAATTAGTTGCTCAACCGCAAGTACTTTATATGGCGATGGCGAAGTCTGTATCGCGGTGTTCAGGGTTACGAGATAGGTTGATTTTAAGTTAATTTAATGATGCTTATTTGTGTTTTTTTATGGTCTGTTCTACAGTTAGGTTTCATAATCAGCGTTAATTCAGAAAGTTAAGAAATTTAATGAGTGAGTGTTTAAGCGCATTCATGATGAGACCCACTGCCCAGTGGTTAGCAGATCACCGCCATACTTTAGCTGTGTGTGGCGGTATTTTTTGCGAGTCATATTAAGGGGTATTTAAATAATTCAGTACAAGGCTCGTTAAGGATTCTACTCCTATTGGCAATGCTTGCTCATCAATATAAAAGTGTGGTGAGTGATTGCTGGCAGATGTGGCTGGGTCCTGTTCTTTTGGCGTAATACCTAAGAAGAAAAATAAACCTGCAGTTTTCAATGCATAATATGAGAAGTCCTCAGCACCAGTGATTAAATCCATTTCAATGACGTTATTGTTACCGACCACATTTTGTAAAGTAGGCAACATTTGCATGGTTAATTCTGGGTTGTTAATCGTGACAGGGTACCCATGGTTGATATGAGTGTGGGCTGTAGCACCTGTCGATTTGGCAACATAACTGGCTGTTTTTGTTAAGCGCTTTTTAATGTCAGCTCGCATATCTTGGTCGAAGCTGCGAATAGTGCCAACAAGTTCGACATGATCTGGGATGATGTTTGAGCGAATACCTCCATTAACAGCACCAAATGAAATAACTGAGGGTGACTGAGTGACATTCACTTGTCGAGAAGCAATGGTTTGTGTTGCCAAGATAATTTGAGCCGATGTGACTATTGGGTCAACACCATGCCATGGCCTTGAGCCATGAGTTTGTTTTCCTTGCACTTTGATTGTAAAGGAATCTTCGCTTGCCATAATTGGGCCACTGCGATAACCAATCTCTCCGGTGTTTAACCGATTTGTTACATGCAGCCCAAATATAGCATCCGGTTTTCTTTTTGCAAAAAGGCCTTCTTTTAACATCAATTGTGCACCGCCTTCTTCGCCGTTAGGAGCGCCTTCTTCTGCAGGTTGGAATATAAACATAACAGAACCTTTTAGTTGCTCTTTTTGGGCCACTAACCTGCTGGCAACGGCCATTAAGATTGCTACGTGCGCATCATGACCGCAGGCGTGCATCACTCCGACTTCTTGCCCTTTATATTGCCCTTTCTGCTTTGATGCAAAAGGTAACATAACTAATTCAGTGATAGGCAGTGCATCCATATCGGCACGCAATGCAATGAGAGGCCCAGGCTTTGCTCCTTTTAAAGTCGCAACAACGCCGGTGTGTGCAATGTTTGTGGTTACCTCTAATCCTAAGTTGGTTAAATGATCGGTAATGTATTGAGCTGTTTTGAATTCTCGATTACTAAGTTCCGGATATTGATGCAAGTGACGGCGCCACGTAACCACGTCTTTGTTGATTTTATCAATTAAAGGTGTTTGGGCCATCGCTTTAGAGAAACTTCCAGCGATTATGATCAATGCAGTAATGATAAATAGCGTTCTCATTATAGGTGTTCCTGTTGTTATATTTATATATCTAATACTTAGACAGTTGTTAATTTACAGTGAGTGGCTCGTATTTCAAGTAACCTGCGTCGAAAACTTGATTGTCGTAGGCGTGTCGAATATGGTTGAATAAATAAAATAAAAAGAGCGTGCTATGAAAACACTCACTGAACACTTAGGGCAATATGCCATTTATCATCGGGATGAAAGAAACATATACACTCACTTTGTTGGGGTACCATTGATAGTAATTGCAGTTATTTGGCTATTGTATATCCCTATGTTGACCGTTGAGAGCGTTGTGCTAACGCCTGCATTGTTTATTATTTTTGGCCTATCGCTGTATTATATTTGGTTGGAGGTAAAGCTTGGATGTGTTATGGCTGGACTTTTGGCAGCAGGTTATCTCTCTGCCCAGCTCAGTTACATGCATTTTTCGGGTATAGAGCTGTGGTTTTACATGGTGGCATTTAGCATTTTTTTTATTGGTTGGGTTATACAGTTTATAGGGCATTATTTTGAGGGCAAAAAACCAGCTTTTGTTGATGATTTGATGGGACTAATTATAGGCCCACTATTTGTTGTTTCTGAATTTGCTTTTAAATTAGGTTTTTTAAAGAGTTTAGAGATACAGGTTATAGATATTGCCGGACCTTACAAAAAGCAGAGAAACAAAAAATAGTGTGATAAGCACAATGTGCTTATCACAAAGGGAGAAAAAGTAACCATGTTATATGGTAATTCGGGTTTCGAGTTTACTGCCTTTAATAATGGTTATGTCTTGGCTATTTAAGCGTACGCGACCGTTATTCGTTTCCAATAGGTAAGCAAGTTCAGGGTTGGATTCTCCACCAGCATCAGAGAGTTGCTTACGCGCCCTATGCACCATGATATTCATATGATTCATCTGTACACCGAGTGCTTTAACCAGCTCTTCACGATATAGCCAACCCTGCTCATCAAGCTCCAAACCTGCGTGTTTATCTTGTATGCGGGTTCTTGCTAACAGCAGTAAAAGATAATGATGGGTTCTGGTGCCTAAATCAAAACTCTCGTTATTTAGCTCAACAGATAGTTGGGTACTTTCCTCATCTTGACTCACACTAAAAGTTAAACCACATGGCTTAACCGTAGGTTGATTATCAAGGTGCTTTGTCATAGCTGCTGTACTTGCTGAGTAAAATAGCCACTGGTCGTTAAATGCACTAACAAGCCCACCATCAATAAGAGCTTGACGATCATTGTTAGTGAGGTCCTCTAAAAACCAATAATTTAAAATAGCGTCAAAGTAAATAATATGGCTTGGATCACCGCTATTCGGCAGCAATATTTGGTCTTTAACTTCGATTACTTGTTTGCTATTGGTTTGTGATACTAAGTACTGGCAGTCATCGCTGAGGTTAGCAACAACGTATGAATTTTGGCCATGAGCGGCAAAGTCAATTTTATCGTTTTCGCACAGTTGATAAGGCAAGTTTTTATCAACTTTTTTATCGTTGATCCAAATACCGTTCGTACTTACATCACGAATTAACCAGTTACCTTGCGCAAGTTCGATAATTGCATGGTGTCGAGAGACTCCGGGTTGGTCGATCAGAGTATCAACATTAAATTTGTAACGTCCAATTGTGTGGTAGCTTTTGAGATATATTTTTTCTAGTTTATGTTCATCTATGAGGTAAGCCATTCATATTCCTTAAATCTTTTTACGCCATATTGTATTATGGGTGCACATTAGCTCGGTATTTTACAATGTTTTGTTATTTAACAAAATATTAATTAGACCGTTCCCACTCTTTACTCAAAAGAGACCCACATTGTGGGTCTGAATCATTGAGGGAAGCTGCCAATTAAGCACTGTATAAACAGCGGTTAATGAGCATGTTCACCGATAAAACTAAAGAAATAAGATTGAATACAATCAATTCTTTTATCTAACGAACCTGGGCATAGGCTCGACTGAACGTACATGATTTTAGAAGGTTTAATGACACTTGGCTATTACAGCACATTACACCTAAGAGAAATGTTTAGCCTTGCACAATTGCTAGTCGTGAACCATATTTTTATGAGTCCTATTTGTTGTTAGAAGTGAAAGGGGTTTCTATGGGTGAATATACAAAGTTAGATACGGTGAAGTTAGAAGGAGTATATCAGTTTTGTGACCAATTCGATTCTCAACGCCTTGAATTGTCAAGTGATGCTACAACGGTGATCACTGATTTTACACGTAGAGTCCCGCAAGTTGTATTAAAGGATGTGGATATTGACCATGCGCTTTATATGATGGTAAATGGTCATGTACGCTCTAAGATGGTGGTTGATCATGATGATACATTTTTAGGTGTTATTAATTCCAAAGACTTGACGGGGAGAAAAGTACTGAGCGTAGCGCAGCAGCGGAATCAAGCGCGCAGCGATTTAACCGTTGAAGATTTAATGATAAGCAAATCTGATTTACACGCAATGCCCTATGCGATGGTGCAATTAGCAAAGATTGGTGACGTGCTTGAAACGCTCAAAGACTTAGGCCATCAACATGTTTTGTTGATTGATAATAAAGGGGTATTAAGGGGAATGATTTCAGCCAGTGATATAGCACGTGCCTTGCATATTCCAGTCAACATTTTGCAAAAAGCGCATTCCTTTAAAGATATTTTTAGCATCATTCATGAACATCAAGAAATGACAGCGTAGATATAGGCAGGGGGGCCTGCCTATATTTTTGATATTGGATCTCGTATTAGCTGGAGCTTTCTAACAAATAATTCAGTGCGCCTTTCACTGCTGCAACCTGAGCGTCTATGCACAACTGAGGTGTAGCGTTTTCGCTGTCCGGGTAAGCTTCTGTAGTTGATACATAAGGCGCATTAGTTACACCCATACATAATCCAAGCTTAGTTCCGTCATAGTTAATAACCCCAAGTTGCTCTAGAGGTACTCCAATTAACTTACCTTGTTCGTCTGCAGGTGCAATGTGGGTTACTGTCGCGACCTCTTCAATGATCGCCTTTTGAAAATTGGCTTGTGGCTTTTGAGTATGGCCAACTAAATAAAAGCCATCAGGAATATTCCAATTATGATTTACCACGCCATCTCTGGCTGCTAATGCAGGCCTAAATTCAGCGTTATCAGTATCGGTGGTTTCATGCAAGTCAATATGACATAGTATATTTTCATCATATTGTGCTAAGTAATTAGCTGCCATTTGAGACTCTTGCGCCGGACTTTCATTATAAAAAGAACGGTTTGGGTCTACAGTATTAGGGTTCCAGCGGTTGATGGTTTCATACCCCCATGGGCTTAGACAGGGGAGTACGAGCAAGTTGAATGACTGACTGTAGTGCTGGCCATACTTTTCGACGAATTCTAATGCGCCATGTACACCGCTGGTTTCATAGCCATGTACACCACCCGTTACGAGTGCGATGGGTTTGTTAATATCCCAATTTGGCGATTTTATCGCGAACAAATCAAATGTCCGTTCGCTGTAGTTGAGCGAACCGTATTGTTCGACGGTAAATGCTTTTTTCAATTCAGCTATTTTAGTAACTACATTGTCTTGGTAACTACGTTTAATCGATTGCGCATGTAGCCAATGTTGTTTTTCCTTTGTAGCCCAAGGTGTTCCGACTGTACCAATAGAATAAGGTTGTGACATAAGATGCCTCTGTGAAATTATTATTGTGCGATCCTATTGGCTTTGTCGTATTGAGGCAAATATTCTAGGCTAAATAACCCAGTTCTTTTAGTTTCTGTTTTTGATTTTTAGCAGGTTTGAAGCCAACTAGGTAAATTGTATTTAGCTCTGTGGATACAGTTGTAACTTTAACACCGAGTTTGGTCTGTACTTTGACATTAGTGATGGTTTCCGCTGGTATATACTTTTGAGTACCAAAGACATTGACATACGACAATCCATTATTGCAAAAAAGGACATGCCTCTGACCGGTAACGGCGAGAGTGAAATTGATAGCTGCAATTACGATAATGATCAGTGCAAAGGCCATTTGCCCTTTGAATATCACACTAAATGATCCGCCTGCAAGACTTAACGATATGATATATATAGAAAAAGCAATGATACCAATAACGCAGTAAAATGCGAAATTGACTTGCAACTTAAGTTCTTTCATGGACTATCTCTTCCTGTTTTAGTTTGGGCAATATTGAGGTTGTGCAAGATATTGAAACAAAATGGATGAAATATGAAGTTAAGAAAAAATAGTGAGTTTTTAGCGGTAAATAAGCAAAAGGGAATGTTGCTCTTTGATGATAAAAAACGATAACTCAGTCTTTAAGTATGGGGGGAGTAAACTTAAATAATCCATAATGAGTACCTCTAAAGAGTATTTTATCAAGTGTAAAGGTATGGAAATATTTTTTTAGTGTATAAGTTTTTGTTTGTATTATTGTAAATATGTTGAGTGTTAAGGCGGTATTTTCCCCAGTATTTTATATTTATATAGTTTTTTAAATTACATCGTTTTTATTTTTATCAGTAGATTAGAGTGTTATTTCACTTTTTAATGCTAATCTTGAGTTTTTATTCTAAAGTTTATTTGTGTGGGGGTTGAAGGAGTTCCTTGTATGAAATAATCCAACGTGACAACGCATTTTCTTTCCCATAAGGTAAGAAAACATCTGAGCAAAGTCGGTAAAAGGAAATCAAATGAAATTTGAACAATTATTAAATCACTTTGATAGTGGTATTTGTGTAGAGCAATTACAAAAAGAATCACTTTTAGATTTAGCCTTACTTTTTGTGGGTGTGGATGGCGTTATTTCTGAGTCTGAATTGGCGGTTGTTAAAAAGTGGGCTGACACGTTAAGCTGGAATTCTGCGGTTAAGCTTGATGATTATATCTGCGATATGACTGGGAAATGTGTGTTGGCGGTAAAAAGCGACGATATTGAAGCATTTATTCAGCATAGGATGAAACATATTGTTGATAAGCCCATGCGTGAATTTGCTGTAAAACTGGCGCACAGAGTTATCAGCGCGGATGGGAAGATTGACAGCAATGAATTAGCTGCTATGTCGGTGCTTGAAGATCAGGTATAGCTGATCTTGATTGGCTTAAAATAAAAGTAAGGCCGACGCTTAAGGTGGTCGCATTAGATATAGAAAATAGCGAGCCAAACTGTTGGTTCATTGATTGCCGTATGCGTTACTTTATGTTTAGTGTGAGCCGCTATATTTAAATAGTCACCTTTACTAAGGGTTTTACTGGTGCCATCTTCAAACTCAATGGTGCCAGAGCCCTCTAGTACCATAACCCACTCATTTTCATGTTGGTCATACCAACCAACGTCAGGAGATGTTTGACCAAATGAAACGATCCGCTCTATACGAGTTTGTTTTGTGTTAATGATCGCTTCAAAGTGCTCTTGCGTTGTATCTTGAGGAAGTTGAGATAGAAAGTTATGCATGGTTAAGTATCGTTTTGTTAAAGTAGTTAAAGGTATCAGTCACTCAATATGTTGAGCAACTTATAATGGAGAATAATTTGTCTGAAGGGCGGTTGATTTAACCAATAATGTGCTAAATTTAAACAGTCGCTTAATTTACCTTGAGCAGGGTGCTTGAGGTTTGGTACTATGGTGGCAGACAAATTGGAGGCACTATGAATCATGTAAATGAAAATAACGTTATTACGAGTCGGTTTGTACGGGTAAATGGCGTTATGAAAAAAGTACAAGTAAATGGTGCTGATCATGCGTTTGAAGCTGCGCTAAAAGTAAGGAACGGGCGTAAAAAGCAAATAGAGCAGGAGCTTTTAGTACATGGTCTCGCAGGCTAATACCACCTCCCATCCACATTACAATCCAATTTTTGAAAGGTTAGTTATAGACTCCAGTGAAGACTCTAAATATAGACTCATTGGTATGCTTGCCTACGCAGATTACAAATTAGAAAAATATCAATGGAAAGAACAGTATCGGCAAGTTCATGGTGACGCCAGTGTGCCGCCAGAAGTCGTTGCAAACTTTTTATTAAATTATCACGATGCAAAATTAAAAAAGCTACTGAGCGATGCTGAAGCAACCTTTTTGTCATTTGCAGAACATTATGCAGAACAGCGTATTGATGATTTGTATGATGAGTTAAAAGACGACGCCGTTGCAAAAACTGTTAAAAGTGAAAGTGAAGCAATTCAACACGCAATTGGCCTTAACAGCGATGGCTGGGGCAGTGCAATTTTAAAAGGTGCCCTCGGTTCTGCATTGTTTGCGTTGATGGTGTTTGTATTCTCAGTATTATTCTCTGTCGCGAAGCCAAGCTCCAACTACGGTAAATTAATTCAATTCATTATTGGCGGAGAAGAGTACGTGATTTTACCTATGAACGACTGTCGACTGGTTGATTCTAAAAAAACGTGCCTTGAAAATTAGTATAAATAAATGCTATGAAGATAGTACAGCATAATCATATATGCTGTACGTGGGCTTTAATGTTTATTAACATTCACATGCCCAAAATGGTCCGCCGGTTTGAGACACTGGAGGTCTACATGCACGACGGCTGGCGCCACCAGCAATTTGTGGTGTAGCATCATTTGGTAGACTATTTTGTGTTGATAAGTTCTTTAGTGGTGCTTTTTTTAAATTAAGTTTCATATCATTTCCTTGAAAAATTTATTTATATTTTTTATTTCACATAGCTGTAATATTCAACAGCTGCACCATTATTAACAGTTTAAAACCCACTATTCAAGACATTTTTAAAAATAAGAATGTTGCTAAGAGAGAGTGACTTGTTTGTACTCCCTTAAGTATGGGGTGAATATATTGAGCAGCTTTTAAACTGTTTCACCTGCTAAGTTTGAGGAAGCGTACTATTCTGAGTTAAAAACTGTCTAGTAAAAGCTGGGAAGTCCAGATTGTTGTTGGCGCAGCTTTTTGGTTACTATTGAGCAGTGCGTGATTAATGAAGCTTTTAGTGCGGCGGGGGTCGTAACGCGTTCACCAAAGCTACGAGTGCTGTAAATTTCCTTTTTGCGCTGTTTTACTTCATCCCACGATAGGCACGTGTTGCCGTTTAGCTCTTCGATTGTGCGCTCTAGCACCACGCTAAATTGTTTGCGCATGTGTTTTGGGCTTTGCTTTGCTAAGTCTAATGCTGTATCAATCCCCATAATTGAGAGCTTTTTAGATAAGCGTTTACCCACACCCCATACGTCACCTACGCTCATGCGTGCGAGTATCGTTTTGCGGGATTGCTCGTCATGAATTGCAGCTACTCCTGTCGGCTGTAAACTTTTTTGCGGCGTGGTTGGCGGCTTTGGCTAGAGTGGGGGTAGGGCCAAAACCGACCCCAACGGGCAACTTAGTGCTGCGCCAAACAGTACGGCGTATAGTTCGTAATTTGAAGAGCGAATGATCACATCATTTTGCTCGAGTATTTGCCTTAATTTGAAGTAGGGCTCAAATTTTGGAATGCCTAGGGCTCTCGCTTCTGGTGATGCGGCAACAATGCAACCATCGTTATTTGAAAGCACGACGACAGGTTTTTTTACGAATTGTTGGATCAAATACCTTTTCAGCCGAGGCATAAAATGCAGTGGCATCAACTAGCGCATACATTTCGCAAGCTCTACGTTCTTCTTAAACAGCCTCACGGCACTTATCACCACACCTTCAAGTTGAAAAGTATCAGCCTCCGATATTGCTACTGGCGCGTAAATATGGGAGGCGGATAATAACCTTCTATTTGTTATGTCTATAATTTCACATACAAATTCGTTGTTATAATTTGCAATAATCACGTCGTATTGTTTTGGCTCAACCGAGCGGTCAACAATTAGAATATCACCGTCGAATATGCCAACACCTTGCATTGACTCACCCGATGCTAGGCCAATGAATGTGGCGTTTGGGTTGTTGATAATGAGCTGTTCTAGAGACAGACCAAGCCCTTTGTATTCAGATGCTGGGGACTCGAATCCAACAATACCCGCTTGCGCTTTAATAGGAATAACTTTCATACATGATAAATCATACTGTGCATAAACACAGTGTTATTGCGAGTTTGGGGTTGTGCAATGTTGGGATGATGGTGCTTACTTAATTAACATTTTGCATTCTTTTTGTTTACGCAGTGTGCTTAAATGAGGCAATTCAAATGTGATGGCTCATAAATTCAAGGAGATAAAGTGAAAGAGGAAGAGTCGAAAATTATCAGGGATATTGAAAAATGTCGGCCAAAGTCGCCTACGTATAGTGATAACCCATATTCAGAACACTCTGATGGGTTTGACTCATTTGAAAGACAAGTGACTCAGCGCATCAAGCGAATGAAGAACGTAAAGTGTGAGTCATATCCAATCGGTGAAGAACCTGATTACATTAAATATGGAGAGCTCAAAGGCAGTAAATTTGTAAAGGAAAAAAAGGCAGTTCACTCAAATAGCTATGCAGCGGCTAAGAATAAATAAGGGAGTAATGCGGTGTCATACACCCGAAAGGTTAAAAATCTTAAGGCAAAAAAGAAAAAGTTTGTGTATCAGAAAATTATGAGGTCACAAGGGTACCATGATCCAAATATTTTCGATCTAATCAAAAATACTTTCTGTTCAATGACGTTTATTGAAAAGCCAATAAGTGGTGGCGTTAAGTTTGTTGTTTCTTTTTTACATTGTATTGTTTTATTTATTACTTTACTGAGTGTTTATTCAGTTTATCTAGCATCAAAAGCAAACTTGATGAGTGAAGAGAATAGCCGTATTTCATTGGCATTCGATACTACCAAACCTGGCCAGCTGCGAAAAGATGCAATCCAATGGATGTTGGATGAGGGTATGGATATATCGAACTTGGTTTTTAATGACTTTGAAAGTCACAATATGCAAAGTTCAAAATTATACATCAATAAAATGAAAGGTATTCATAAAATATGGAATCTTATAATAGATGATAGCTCGCTAAGTTTTTACACCGTAAATACAGAGTTTAGTGATTTAATGATTAGGGATAGTAGTGTGGATTTTTTTTCTGAACGAGCTAGTGTTTCATTATCTTTATTAGAGGATAGTGAAGTTACTATTTCAGGAGCTAATAAGAATCCTGTCAATCATATTTCTATAGGTTGCTTGGTAAACTCAAAAGTTACAATTAAAGATTCATATAGATTTATTTTTATGATGACCGCTAGGGCACGGTCTGAATTTCGTGAAGGTATGTATAATTTTACTAAGCCAAATCATGAATGTGTAGGTGGTGGGAGCATGCATATAAGTGACTCATCTAGGGTGTCAATTAATGGTTCGCATATTAGTAGAGTGGTTATACTAGACTCAAAAAATATTAGAATCAATTTTGAACTGGGGTGGGAAGTTGAGCGTGATAAAGGCGGTAGAATTGATACTTATAATTTTAAAACAGTTTATTTTAGAAATGGAGATGATTCAAAAGTTTATACAAGCCGCCATGTTAATTTTGAGCTAGTGAACTCTCAAATAGTTGTTAATGGAGAGGTGTTTGATAAGTATAGTACGGAGGCATTTCCATTTCTATCAATTAAAAACTCTCAATTGAAGACCGATGAGATAAAAGGCACATCGCAAGTATCTCTTAGTGGGGATTTTGCGATTATAGAAGCCGATATAAATAAAATTGATTTAAATACTGAAAATGAAAATACTTTTGTTGGTATGTTAGTCATAAGGAATGGCACCTCAGAACTTTGTAAAAAAGTCGGCTTCACGGCGAAAGAATTAGGGGTGAGGTTAGATGATGTAACTTTTGTTGGCGATAAACCGTGTACATTTGGTATGAAAGTATCGGATGAAGCTTGGGAATTTTCTTCTAAAGAAATTAGCCATCAACATTTTATTGAAGGTATGACAATTAGCAGGGAGCGTTTATTGGCACAAATGAAAAAGTTATTTGATACTCAATTATGATTTATTTAATTGTTTGTTGCTTCATACATAAAGTAGTCATCATGTGTCGTATATGAACTGTAATTAATCGTTAAAGTGTTGGTAAGTATTTTTTAGGCTGACAACGATATGCGAATAACCGCTTTGCTTTCAGAAAGTGTTCTATATGATCAGGGGAAAAACTTAACAATTGCAGAAGTAAAGGATCGAAAAACTCCGTTATTACTTCGCTATAAAGCCGACCGAACTGGTAGTTGGCTGTTAGAGCTTAACCGTTACGGAAAAACAGCCCGACCAAAAATAGGCGATTGGCCGTTAGTTTCGGTCGCAGGCGCGAGAAAGCAGCTTGAAGGTTTGCTTTTAGCGATAGCCCAAAACAAAACCGCAAAATTAACCGCACTTGTAAATGTCGCAGAGGTATGCCCATGGTATATCGAGCGAGAGCAGCGCAATGCTTCAATCTCAAAGAAATATAAAACTGTGGTAATCCCCCCAAAAAATGAAACAGTTCATAAGTAGAATTTTCCATTAACTAAAATAGGAAAATTTACGATGAGAAAAAGTAAGTTCACCGAAACTCAAATTGTCAGCATGATCAAAGAAGCTGAATCAGGTATTTCAGTGCCTGAAATTTGCCGTAAACATGGCATCGGCCAAAGCACATTTTACAAATGGCGCTCAAAATATGGTGGTATGGAAGCATATGATGTTAAACGCCTTAAAGAACTTGAAGAAGAAAACCGTAAGCTAAAAGATATGTTTGCAACGCTAAGCTTAAAGCACTCGATGCTTGAGGATATCATTGCAAAAAAGCTGTAAAGACAAGTTGTAGACGCAGAGCTTGGGTTGAGCATTTGAGAACTCAATTAAACGTCAGCGTCGCATTTGCTTGTGAAGTGGCTGGACTAAGCCGCTCAGTTTTTTATTACAAACATAAACGGCAATCAGATGATGAGGTTATCGACGCATTGCTAGCATTGGCCGAACGTCACCAAAGATGGGGGCTGCCCAAACTATTTAAAAGGCTTCGCAACAAGGGTAAACCTTGGAATAAGAAGCGTGTTGAACGTGTTTAAAACATGCTTAAACTCAACTTAAGACGCAAAGGAAAACGCCGTGTACCAACGAGAACGCCAGAACCGTTAAGTGCCCCAGCAGAACATAGGTCAATGGACTTTATGAGTGATGCATTAAGCTATGGACATCGGTTCAGAACATTGAATGTACTCGATGACTTCAATCGACAAGCATTAGCGATTGAAGTTGATACCAGTTTAACGGCTGAGAGGGTAATTAGGACACTAAAACAGATCATTGCTTGGCGCGGTAAACCAAAACAAATTAGAGTAGATAATGGCCCAGAGTTTACTTCCACTATGCTTGAAACGTGGGCGATGGAAAACAGTATTAAGCTAGAGTTTATAAAACCTGGTAGCCCTTATCAAAAGGGCTTTGTGGAAAAGTTTAACCGAAGTTACCGCTAGATTTATACTTGTTTGAGTCACTACAAGAAGTACATGAAATCACAGATGAATGGTTAGATATTTATAATTATGAACGACCTCATGATTCACTTGGTGATATGACACCAATTGGTTATTTTGAGGCTGCATAAAATTCTACAAAAGAGCTGTACTAAATTGGGTGGAGTTACAGTGCCATTAGCTGTCTTCCTATATATCCCCCCCACAACACCAGAACTAAGCCAAAAAAAGAGAAAATAATTTTTGATAAATATTGTGCGATAAATGTGCGATATAGAGTTGGATGTCACTGACGCTTAGTGCGAAAAATATGAAGAGACAATGATGTAACTTATTGATTGAGGTAAGAAAAAATTGGTCGGTATGGCAGGATTTGAACCTGCGACCCCTGACACCCCATAAAGATTAACGTTAGGTCTAAGTAGAAATAAGTAGCTGTAAGTAGAACTGGGTTTATTGCTAACTTGTTATTATGTATAAATAAATTAAAGTAACTAGTTGAGGTTAGCTATAAGTAGGATTAAGTAGTTGAATATGGTTGATGCTACATATATGCTGCATGTAGTTTATTTTTATTCTTTTGGTGCTACATATGTCGATCGTGAAAATGTTATTAACCGATTCTTTACTAAGCTCAGTCCCTGAACCTATTAAACGAATAAATGACACAAAGTTAAGTGGTTTTCATGCCCGTGTAGGTAAAATGCAAAGTGATAAAAGACGTAAAATTGCACTTTATCTAAATTATCGTTTTGGTGGAGTTAAAGGCAAGCAACGAAATTACCTCCTCGGGTACTATGGAGAGTGCGATTTAAAAGATGTTAGAAAAGCAGTTGAAAGTCTTAAAGGTAGGATTGCATCAGGTGAAGACGTATACGCAACAAAACAACATGCATTAAAACAACAGTTCATTGATGATAACTCACCCACTATAGCTGTGCTTACAAATGAGTTTATTGAAAGAGACATAAAAGTTAATCGAAAAGGTATAGATCCAGTAATTAGAATGTTTGAAAAAGACATTTTGCCCTTTATTGGTAATTATAAACTTAAAGAAATAACTCGCCGTGAAATTTTCGAAAAAGTACTTGATCCAATAACTGATAGAGGTGCTAAAACGCAGGCGAATAAAACGCTATCTATCCTTAAGCAAATGTTTAATTTTGGTGTTGAGCGAGATTTAATACAAGGTAACCCCATAAGCACAGTTAAAAAGAAAAGCGTGGGGGGCCTCGAAAAATCTCGAACCAGAGCGCTTGAGTTTGAAGAGGTGGTGCAAGTATTTGAGCGCTTACCAAAGCTAGGTATAAGCCAGCAAATTATTTATGCATTGAAATGCATAACATTAACCGGTTGTAGACCTATTGAGGTCACAGGTGCTCAGTGGCAAGAGTTTGATTTTGAAAAAATGATATGGACAATCCCCGCTGAGCGCGTCAAGCAAAATAAAAATGGCGAAAGAATCCACAAAGTACCGATTACTCAAAACATGGTTATTTTGCTTGATGAGCTACGTGCAGCATTTGGTTACCTCAATTCTAAATATGTATTCCCGAGTACAACAACCAATAAATCAGGCCCAGGTGAACAACCGATTGACAGGCACTCACTGTCACGATCTATAAGTCGGAAGTTAGAGCAACTTGGAGTACCAAAGTTTGTGCCTCATGATTTACGGAGAACTGTATCGACAAGATTGGGTGGTGATGATATCGGGACAGACCCTATAGTAATTGAAAAAATACTTAATCATCAATTACAAGGGGTGCAGGGAGTTTATAATATGCAGGAATATATGGGAAAACGTCGAAAAGCTTTGGAAAAGTGGGGGAACAGGATTGCAAATATGTCGTAATTGATTGTTTTATTGAGCGAAAGTGGTAATGTTAGTCTTCTAATTAATGACACCTCTTATTTAGGCTTAAAATGGGAATAAAGCGTATTCAAATAAGAAATATTTTATCTTTTAAAGAAGTTGATATTTCTGGGCTTGAACAAGTTACATGTTTACTCGGTATAAATAATGCTGGTAAATCAAATTTGTTAAAAGCCATCAGTTTTTTCTATAAAGCTCTAGAAAGTGTTAGATGTATTCCCTTGGAATTGAATAGCAACTATGACTCATTTGGTCAGATTTCGATTACATTTGATACATTTCATATAAATAAGCTAGTTCACTCCCATAAAGCGAATAGCAACCACTATTTTTCAAAGGTTAGATCAGCATTGTTCCCAAGGAAAAAAGGAATTTGGTTCGGTTTTTATAACTCGGGAGAAAGGCCAAAGGAGTATGATGAACTAACTTTAACTTTAAATATTCGAAATGATGGCACCTATAACTTCGAAGATGGAACTAGTACACTCCGAGAAGTGATTTTAGATATATTCCCATTATTCGAAATTGATTCTAGACACTTGGAACTTCATGATTGGAATCACTTGTGGCAATTTTTAGGTAAACTACGCCCTTTTAATGCTGTTGACTTTCAAAGTCAGTTTGAGAGCTTTTTAGAAGAAAGTGAACTCGAAATTTATAGAAATAGAATAGATGAAATTAACAGGTTAAGCAGCACTAAACCTTATAAATACAGAGATAAGATAATAGCTTATCTAAAAGCTGGTTTGAAAGGCGATAAATTTGAGTTTGATGGATTCGACCTGAGACGAACCTCCGATGGAACAAATTCATACAATTATATTTTAACTGTTTTGAATCTTATTTCATCTTTATCAAAAAGGACATATCAAACCCCTATTATTTTTGTAGATGAACCTGAGATAGGATTGCATCCAAAAATGAGTGAAAAGCTAATCCATGAATTGCAATACAGCCTTGAACTGCTTTATACAAATAAAGAAGGTAAAAGGCTGAAAACTCCTAGACCAAAGCTAATATTATCGACCCATTCTCAAAATATTGTAAAACAAGTGATCAAAAGCTTTAATAACGAGCATAAGGTATTTCATTTTTACAAAGGTGCAGATTTCACGACGAGTGTGTCTTATGCAAAGTCTAAATTTAATGACTCGAACTTTCTTTGTAACTTTGGAGATAATGAAGCAAGATTATTTTTTAGCTCATTTATATTATTTGTTGAAGGTCAGACTGAAAAGGAAGTTTTTGAAAATAATAACTTGATTAGAAAGTTTCCATGGCTTTTAGGCGTGGATGTGTACAAAGCTAGTGATGAAAAAGTAAGTAAGAAAATAACGCCTGATTTTATAAATACAAAAATTCCATACAAGTTTCTTTTTGACGCAGATAAGGGGGTGAAGATTTATTATGATAAAAATTTAGGTGAAAATATCTTAAAGTTTGATCGTTATGGAAGCTCGTTAGACTTGAGGCCTCAATCAATAAAGAAAATAAAAGAGCACGCACATATGGCTTACTCTTTCAAAAGCTCTAATGAATTTAGTTTAGAAGCTGAAATTTATCGTTTGGCAAATGAAATAATTAACTTAGATAAAACTCCTATACCTATATGTCCGCTCAAATTAACTTGTGAAAATGCCACTTTCTTACCTAATTTGTTTAATGGTATAAATAAAATTCTTAGAGCCAAAAATACAATTGTGTTGAGTACGACAATTGAAGGTACATTGATAAATAGGAAGTCAATAGATTTATTTTTAGAGTGGTTACGAAATAAACGTTGTGTTGACGTCGATGAAATATGCATGAAGATACAAAAACCTTCTTTTCTGAATAAAAGTACACTTACTCAATACTTAAGAATTGCTTTCTTAGGTAAATCTGACTCTTTGTTGAAAAAGAAAAAATTTAAGAGGAATGATATATCAACTACTCTCGTTGATATTGAAGCTAAGAGGGCTATGTTATGGTTAGAAGATAAACTTAGCAGCTCCGACGGTATTAATAAGACAGATGGTTGGGTTTCTGACTTTTTAAATTATGCCATATTAGAACTCGAACATGCTTCTAAAGAAAGAGGATTGGAATTTGATAAGTTATTTAAAGTTTACTTCGAGGAGCTTTATGATACTATTTCTCAACTACGTTACGGTAGTTAGAAGGGGAAAGTTCGCTTTAAAAGGTTGTTACCTTTCAAGCCCTTATTTACTAGCTCCATGCGCCTAGTAGTTCGATTCTAAAATCCCACTAAAGTGGAACTTTGTAATTTGTACCGTAACGTAGCCTACTTATGAAATTATCCCAAAAAGAAATATTTAAAGCGCTTGAAGTCAAGTCAATTGAAGATATTAAAAAAATTAGCAGTGATTTTGCTTTTAAAAATGGGTTCTATATTCCAAGAAGCCCAGAATATAAAACTTCAAGCGAAAATTTAAATGTGCTCTTTTCAAAATTACCTTTAAGCTCTGTTGCCAAGGCATATCGAAAAAAACATTCCTACTTTGATTTTTTCAGGCCTCACTTAGATGGGGAGCACTTTCTCAGGTTAGATGTAAAAGCGTTCTTTAATTCAATAAAAAGAGAACAAATTGAAATCTTTTTAATTTCACACCTTAGGGGGAAGAACGCTTATGAGGTCAAGGTGCTAGCAAAAGCGATTTCCTTTTTTCTTACCGTTGAAGTTGATAAACAGAGGGTATTACCAATTGGTTTCCCCGCATCTCCCGCGATTGCTAATCTTGTTTTTAGACCCTTAGATATTGCTATAGAAAAGCTCTGCCATGAAAAGAAAATTATATATTCTAGGTATTCTGATGATTTTTTGTTTTCGAGTGCGAGTAATTCGATAATTCACTCTAACTGGTTCGAATCTCAAATCTCTTACATTATTAGTAAGCTAGATATGCGTTTAAATAATGGCAAAAGAATAACCACTTCAGGTGCGATCTCACTAAATGGGTATGTAATTTCAGGGGAAGAAAACAATAAAAAGCTTAGTTTTTCAAATCTAAGGCTCAAAACTTTAAAGAAGCTGATTCATTTTAAAAAAATTCGAAAGCTTTCAGATAAAATGATCGCAAAAAAACTATTCCAAGACAATCTAAAAAATTTGAATCTAAAGTATTCTGATGAAAAAAGTTTTATTGATAAGTTCTGTAGAGATCAAGTTATTAATAAATTAAGAGGTTATCGATCATATTTAATAAGCCTATTGAATTATGACAATCTCTACTCTTGTGTCGATAGTGCACATAGAAGGCATATATGTATTTTGATAGAAGATCTTAATTCAATAATTTTAAGTTATGATAGGGGGTAATATGGATGGTGAACGATTGCGTAGTTACTGGTCTAAAGAAGTAGAAACTCTTTTATTAACTTACAAACAGTTTGAAACTCTTATACCTGCAGATGGGCAGCAGGGGGCTGCTCATAAAGGTGAAGATGGGCGGTTTGTTGAAGACCTTTTGTCAGAATATTTAAATAAATTTCTTCCTAATGGTATTGAGCTCTTGACTGGATTTATTTTGCGCCCATCGGTTAAAACAGGAAGCGGGAAGGAACGTAAGGGTGACCAAGATGAACACTCATCTCAGTTGGATATTATTATTTATGATTCTTTAAATTTCCCCGTTTTTCAAAGGTTCGGTAATAGCGTTATAGTGCCTCCCGAAGGAGTGATTGGTATTATCTCAGTTAAAAAACATTTAAACGATAGTGATATCGCTAAAGAGTGTAAAGCCTTGTACCAATCTGCAAAATTGTGTAGATCTTTAAAGGGAAATAGTACGAACTCTAACTCTATTGTTCGAGGACCTTTCCTTGCACTTGTTTCTATGAAATCGAATATTCAAAAGGTAAATCCAGAAACCCTTGAATGGATTTTCAAGGGTATGAAGAAAGTGTATTCTGAGGGCGAACGTCCCAAATATGATCACCTATTAAACTATATCGGCTCGCTTTCTGACTGGAGTATCCATAAGAAAAAACCTAAGCAAAAAAATGGAGATCTTGCCGCAGAATTCATTGGCTATAATCATACCGAGGGAGAGCTACATCTCGGACTGCAATATCTTTTGAACGGAATATTATCTGTCTACTATGACGAAACTCGCAGAAACATCACAAGGCCCGGGTTTACTTCTTTTCCTGCTAAAAATATTGAAAAGTCGTTAGGAAGTATCATATGTGGTGCTGAGAGGTGAGCGTACTTGGCTTAGTTAAGATATACCTCAGTTATATCGGCCCTAAAATGCCCCATCTCCTGTGAAACGGTCGCTAAGGCCGTTTTATATTTAAAGCCTAACGCATGAAGCTCAACTATTCGCTCTTGGGCATAGCTATGCCTTAAACCGTGTGCGCCTGTAGAAAACAGCAAAGTGCGGTTAGAGGCTTTGGAAAATGAGTCTGACCATTTTTTACCCCCAGCTATATTGTAACGCTGAGAATAGTTAATTTCTCTGTCAATTACAGTGATTGGTTGAGCTAAACGTTTTTGCTCGAGCTGAGAGGAAAGGGTATTGGGAATAAGCACATGACGAATCAAGCCTCCTTTACCAACTACAGTGTAAAGTTCACCATCTCGGCCTTGCCATTTAGAGCCTAGAGTAGTTCGTATATCTGGACTTCGTTCATTAGCTTTGGCAAGTGTTAGTAGCTCATGAGCTCGAAGGCCGGCCGCATAAGCGATTTGTGTTGCGAGTTGATTTCTTTCTGTTTGCCTATGTGAAATAGCTTTAGCTTGTTCTCTAGTGTAAGCACGAGATCTCTTTATTTCATTTAAACACGATTTTACTCGGTAAAGAGGCTGTTTTGGTTGTAATTTGCCATTTAACTGCATCATGGCCTGTATTGCTTGGCGTTCCATATCTAAGGCTTTTTGGCCAACTATTTCAGCCCGGTAATCAAGATAAGTTCGAGCTTCTTCAATCGTCATAGATTGAATGCCATTTATACCGATATCCTTTGACCAGCTTGCTACTGTTTTAAGTGCCTGCATATAGTTTCTGGCAGTACCTAGAGACTTTATACGCTTTGTTTTAGTCAGCCCTTTGATAACGTTTTTGGCTTGTGTGCTGGCTTTGGCAAATTTAGGCATTTTTATCGAGCCACCGCTTAACAGTCGTCCATTGTACAACGATACCTCTCATGGTAAGCCAGCGTTGTAACTCAGCTTTAGTTGCACCCGCGTCATATAGCTTACAAAGTTGAGTGTGGTACTTATCAAGTTTTGATGGTTTATGACGTTTACGGGCACGTAGTTTGGTTTGCGCTTTTAATAAAGCGACTTCATTATTTGGGTTAAAAGTCATGCGTGTTCCTTGGTTGTAAGATTAACTGGCAACACAGTTGCTCAGCGGCACTAAAGCCTATTCGCCCCAGTTAAGCGCAAAAGCGCAAGGCTCGGACTGATCTCGCCTAAAATAAAAACCTCAGATACGTGGAAGCGGCAGCAACTAAGCGCCGAATTTGAAAAGCGCCATAAATGTGGCGCGGCATGACATAAATATAAAAACCGTGAGGGTCCTCACTATGTGTTGTCGGCAGCTGAGTAGCGCCGTTTTTCTTTAATGCCCAAAGGGCTAAATTAAGTTCAGGTTAGCCTTAAATAAGGCTGCTTTCAATCTGCAAATAAAAATCTGCGTATAAGCTCAGCAAAACCAAGCCCCCAGCTATGACGAGAGCGATTTATCGCTTCGACATAGCGGGGGGCGTAGCCCCTTTTAAAAGAGGAGGAAATTGCTCATGATGCCTCGGTTAAAAAGGCTTGGTTTTTAGCAAATTTGCAGGTGTACAAAAACTCGATTAGGTTTAAAACTGTGATTTTTTTGGAGCTATAAAAATGGGACCGTTGATAGCCAGTAACTTACTTGTTTTAGGTTTGGTTGTATTTTTTACGGTTTGGTTTCGTCGTGTGAATAGGAAGACGTAACCTCACGACAAAAGCAAATCGTGTATGTCTTTACTTGTCCTTTATGGTTGGAACACCATATTTCGACAGAATTGTAATAGCTTCGTGAGCTGTAAAACTCCCAGTTGGACTTGTTAATTTACCGTTGGCTTTGCCTGCTTTAAACACACCTTTATATCTGACTAATTTACCTTCATAAGTCTGAATAAAACCGGCTATCACTCATCAGATGACAGCATCAATTTTAGTAGGCTATAAATTAGCACGGTACTGGGTTATTTGTATCGCAAGTTCATCCTCTTCACAAAACAAAAAGGCAGTTGGCACATCTAAAACTTTAGCGAGTGCTTTGACTGTTTTAAAATCAGGCGAATGAACCCCTTTTTCATACTGGTTCATTCTTGCAGACGCTGAGAACTCGTCCATTCCTGCAAAAATACCTAACTGTTTTTGAGATAAACCTTTCCTCTTTCGTGCTTCTTTTAAGCGTTTTGGAAAGGGCGACTCGTCATTTGTTTTCATCGGGAATTAATTAATGCTTGAAAACTAAGAGTCTCTTAGCTTTAATGGTGTTCTGATACTCAGGAATCCTTAGTTTTAATGTGAGAGGTTAAACCATGTTTTTAAAAGCATTGAAAGCAACCGCGTTAATTGCGCTTGAAGTCATGATCGATGACGATAAAAAATCAGACCAAGACAAGTTTATTGATGAGCACAGTGATGGAATGGGTAACGTAAACTTTTGTGGTGACGAGTATACTGAGCAAGAAGCACGAGAAGCCGATGATAGGGGGGAGTTTTATTATTGATTTGCGAGGTTATTAGTGTCAATGTGGAGTTGGGTTTTTACAGAGTTGCATGCGATACGCAGCTTACAGCTGCGTATCGCTTTAATTAGAGGGCTTTTCTTAGATGCTTTGATATTCAACTTCTCTGACTTTGGTTGATTGTTCTAAGACAAAGAGTTGATTCAACAACAAAAACTCTCTTATATCATCATGAATGTTACTTTCTAGCTGTTGATGGGCGCGGCGATTACGAAAGGCCATAAATATGCTTGAGTACATATTTGCACGGCCAGTACTCTCACTGCCATCTAAATCATCCCAATATAACGGTGCATTCTCACCAGTAAATGCTTTTGAGAAGAGCTTTGCACCTGTTTCTTTAGTTAGCCCTGATTTCTCTTTAACCAAACGCTCTAGCAGCCTGTACCCTGTCATTAGTGCGTTATCAGGGTTTTCCTTGAATGATATCGCAACTTCAAGTAACCGCTTATCTATTAGAGAAAGTGGGATTTCTGCTGGAAAATCATCTATCCAAGAAGAGTTGTTATGGCGGTGGTCATAGATATATTCGTACCACTGCTGAGGTCTAATTGGTTCTTGAGCTACAAGCCACTCCAAATCTTGTAGTGTTAGAGCAGAGCTATTTATTCGCCTTATAAAGTCTCTGGAAACTCTATATTCATCAATGTCATCAGCGAAATTTCTGAGTAATGATAAAATATAGGCAAAAGATCGTGGCCCCTCACCCGAGTAGCCAGAAGTAAATCCTGATTTTATCGCAATATCTACGTCAACATCGACGTTCAGTAATAATGCATGACGACAGCTATGATCACTGCCGCAGGTTAATATTTTGACTGTATTGATTTTTCGGCCGAAATGAATCATCTCAACTACAGCATCAATACAGTTTTGTGAAATACCTGCGAGCCCTCGGTAATCGATGCCTGCCAAATGTGTTTTCATATTCCTTTATTCCTATTTATAACTAAGCAGTTAATAAACGCTTTACTTTTAACTAATCGTATCTTAGCCTAGATGTACTGGTTCAGACTAGTATCAAAAAAGGCGCTTCTAATTGGCTGCCTGTTACACGTAGTGAGGAAACTTAGGGCTTTTTGTAAAAAGCACAGTTGATACGTATTTAACAGGTTTGGTTTTTAGGAGGGTTCATGTCCGCATTTATTACCACAAAAGAAGCTGCAAGGTTTTTAAACTGTACACCGCAGCATTTGTACAATATCCGAAATAGACGCAAAGCTGCACTTAAGCAAGGTGATTCTGATCTTGCTAAAAAAGTTGCGCCAGAAGCAATAAAAATAGGTGGAAAGCTGCTTTTTGAAGAGTCTACTTTAGAGGCCTGGCTAAGAAAGTACGGCGAAGTTGCTTAGCTTGCGAATACGGCAGGCGTAAGCGACCAAACTATCCGCCTGCCGTGTTGAATATACTCCAACACGGATATTTTATGACAAATAATGCAGAACAGCTAGTTCCTGTTATGCCTTTGTGCGCACGAGAACAGCTAATTCAAAGGTTGTATAGAACCACACCACCAAGAACACTCTGCACTAATGACGATATAACAATGGGCCGTTACCGTTATGGTGAAATAGCTTTAGTTGAATATCTTCATGTTCAAGTGAACCCAAAAGCTATTCAATATTGGCTGATTTTTGATATAGATGATGAATCAGCATTTTCTTGGGAAGACAAATTACTACCCCCACCGAACATTATTATTAGCGGCCCATCTATATGTAAATTTGGCAGGGTAGGGGATCAAGGAGGTGCGCATCTGCTTTATGCTATTCAGGGCGTTACAACCGGCCTTAAAGGCAGGCGCAAACCTATCGCGTTTCTGAAGTATGTAAACCAAGCTATGCGAATCAAACTTGGAGCAGATGAGGGCTATACAGGACCTTTATGCAAAAACCCGCTTCATCCTCACTGGAAAACGACTTTCTTACATGCGCATGAATACAGCCTCAACGAATTAAATGACTTCCTACATAAGCCTACAAGGGAGTATGGTCATGGGTTTGACTGGGGGGCAGTTGCAAATTCCCGTAATTGTTATTTGTTTCACCAACTACGCTTCACTGCTTATAAAAGAGTTAACTACGCCAGAGAAAATTGGCGATTTGAAGACTGGCAAAAACATTTGTTTGGGGTTGCTGAAAGTTTGAATAACTTTGATGGTTTTGGCTTAGCAAAAGAATCTCCTCTGAAGTACAAAGAATTGCAGTCGATCACTCAAAGCGTAGCGTCTTGGACTTGGCAAAAATACTTTCCTAACCATAATCGAGGGGTAGCAGGAACATGGCTATATCAAATACCCATTCAATCCACTGCACTCGCTCAGCGTGAAGGGGCGCGGTATACCCATCAGAAAAGACGTGAAACATCTGAGGCGTTGATCAAACAAGCTCTCTGCAAGTTAAGCACTGAGGGTCAAAAGCTTACTCAGAAGAACATTGCAAACGAAACGGGACTCACTCGACAAACAGTAGCGAAGTATAATCACTTAATTAAAGATGTTAAGTATGCTTCCCTTCAGGGTATTAAGTGTTAAGGGATATAAACTTAGGGGAATAAACGTAGTATGTATGTAGCTTTAAAATGTAGAAGTAGAATAGGCTACATATATGCTACACCAAAATAAGATTAACTCAGTTGGAACGCTACATTTTAGAATGCTGTTAGAGTTAACTAATTGAATTGGAGGAGAAAAGATTGGTCGGTATGGCAGGATTTGAACCTGCGACCCCTGACACCCCATTTTGCAGTCTCTTCCTCGTTTAAATTCAATATATTCAAATGGTTAAAACCAACTAGAGCTATGTTTCATAGAGTTGAAACTTACATCAGAAGCAAAGTTTTGTATAAAAAAATCATGATGTTAAAAAAAGGAGTATTTGTTGAAATACTGTATAATAGGGCGTTTTTAAGAGTTGTGTTCGGCAGCGAGAAACGTTGTGCGCTGTCTTGTATCTGATTATAACAAGGTTAAATATGACTGAAATATTAAGCGCATCATTTAGAAAAATTCAGGAAAAACTGATACGTTGCAATGAGCTAGCCAATGGGGCTCATCCTTCAGATGTGAGAAGTACTACATTTGGAATAATGCTAGCGCAAGTTAGAGTATATGTATTGCTTAGTTCACCTGAAATTTTGAATCGGAATGATATCTCGGATTTGGATCGTGATAATGCAGAGCGACGAGTTAGGTATGATTTCTTTATCACACTATTCTCAACGTTTGAAAGTGCTATCAAAATAATAATTCGTACACTACCGAAAAATGAACAAAATAGTAAAATTCATAAATATTTGGAAAAATGTGTAACGCCAGAATCTAACAAGGGGTTTCTTCTTGCGAAAGAACTTAGAAATTGCATTCATAACAATGGCTTCTACTTTCCGAATGTAAGTAAAGAAGATAGTGTTTTTTATTTTAATGGAAATACTTACAATCTTCTTTATGGTAAGGCAGTGGATTTTTTGACTTGGGAACTTAGCATTAATTTAATTATCCATTTGATTGAGGTCCTTGAGCAAGTTTTTGCACAACTTTCAACGAAGATTGTCGAAGATCCTATAGCGAATAATAGTTAAAAGGTTATCAACAGCTAAGTCGAACATTGCAAAAGTAAACCCTTAATAGGAGACAATGGTCAGATTTGATTAAATAATACTAATCAAACCTGACACTCAATGGCGCTACTTCTGTCCACTCAATATCATTGGTATCGGTATATATTTTGGTTGTGGCTTCGTCTGAATGGGCCATACGTTGAGAAGGGCTAGACCCCGCATTAAGCAGTATTCGAGCCGATAGTCTTCGTATTTCATGAAAGGTAGGGCGCTTTTCTTTGGGTAAATGCGAATACAACTCTAATTCATCACGTACTTTTGAAAAACCACGGCTAATATTGTTGCTGGTGATCTGAAAACGGTGATCACAGTGTTTTGAGATTTTATTGTTACGTGTGGGTTTGCGTCTGACTATGTAAGGGCAAATTAGCCCGTCTGTTTTAGATAGGTCAATGGCAGACTTTAAAGCCTCAGTAATTGGAATACACACGAAACTAGATTTTTTATGCTGAGATTTATGTCTGTGAATATACATATTGCCATAAATAACCACGTTTTTACTGGTTAAATCACACCATGTTTCTTTTGGCTCTTTAAACCAGACACAGCCACATTCTCCAGCTTTTGGTTTAGCAATTTTATGCTTAAGCCTGTGCAATTCTTTTACTGCATGTGTTGATTGCAAACAGATCGACATAGCAACCTTTAGCCACGTTGGTGCAGCGTCATATATTGCGATATAACCTTCTTTGTCTAAGTCTGCTTGGGCTTTTTGTTTTTCAACGCGCTTTATTTTACGCCATTTTTTACCAATGCTGGGGTGAGTAGTAATTGCTTGCTCATCCATCATGTAACTAAAGAACTTATTCAAAAAGCTCAACTTTCGGTTATAAACATTCTTTGATTTACCAGCGCAGTAATGATTTAGATACTCGGTTGTATGCTCTGGAGTGATCTCTTTACTTAAAACATGGCCAAAAAGAGCATTCAGCCTGTCAGTATCTTTTTCAAATGTACTTAATGCATTCTCGCCCAGTTCCTCCTCATTTTTAATTCTGCGTAATATTATTTTGCTCCATTCATTAAGTGGACGATTGTACTTATCCATTTTGACAGCAAGCATGGTTAATGGGTTGCGATATTGTTCGTTGTAGGCCTGTGCGGCCTGATATGCTTCGATAAAAGGAGTATTAGCCGGGAAAAAGATTTCTTTACCCGTTTCAGTTTTAAAAAAATATCGGTCAACGCCACGCATTTTCCTTTTATACAGTCCTTCGGGCCATTCATCACGGCCTTCAACTCTTCTACGAGGTGTCATTTTCTACCTATTTGCTACTAAGTGATTTAGTAAATCTCTATCGTTAGCATCATTTACTACGATGAGGACACGACCATTGGGCAGTGTTATAAGGCGGTGATCAGAGGGTAAACCGCCCTCTGTGAGCCACTTTTTTACCCAGTTTCGAACGGTAAAATATGTTACTTTGCCATAACAAACTTGTTCGGCATATTCTCTGGCTGTGTATACATGTTCTGTCGCTTTTACTTTGTTCATTTAACTTCCTTAAATGTAATTTCAACATCTCTATTTAACGAGGGTTAGATTTGCTACTATTGGGTTGCAATCGGTTTTGTGTGTAAAATATTACGTAATATTTGTTATTTCAGTCAAGTTATTTGTAATATTATTTTGCAAAGCTGTAATTTTTAATATAAGTTAATTTGAGCATTAAGGAGATTTTGCTATGAGTAATCGTAAAAAATTACATTGTTTATCAAAGACTGAGTTGCGAAAAGTTACGGGTGGAACAGGAGGGAGCGGTTTGGATCCTGTAATGCGTCAGGCTAGGAGTGCAAGCTATGAGCCAAGGGGCAAAGCGCAGCCGTAGGAGGTTATTTGTTTAATTCATTTGAGCAATTATTACTGTCTTTAGGAGAGCATGTTGTATTAGCATATGTGCTGTTATGGCTTATGTATCTATTTCTGTTTAAGAGACTCGATAGTTACAGCATATTGCTAAGTTGCTTGGTTGTTTTTGCGTTGTTAATGAACGTATTGACGCCATATCTATACGCAATTGCATCAAGTGGTGAAGGTGCAATGTCAAAGGCCGTATGGCATCTTTCTTTTGTTTCGATTTACATTTTAGCAATGTCACTAACTAGGTGGCTGCATTTGAAAGTAAAAGTAAAATTGAGCAAAGTGGCTGTGTTCTCGATTTATTTATATGCAATACAGGCTTTTGTACACTTAATTCGATTCACTGAAAAATCAATGTTCAGCACAGATTACACATCAAGCGTGTATACATTTGTAATTGTTGGTGTTAATTTTTTGTTGGTTTTTGTGTGTGTGACATGTATTATCGTTGCTAATAAAGATAAGCGCTTTACTAGTTAAAGCTTTGAATGGTGTTATAGATGGATTTCTTTACAAGCTTAGCCATGTTTTGGATTGTTTTAATTGCAAGTTATTTAGTCGTTAGAGAGGTGGTTGCAGCCAAGGGGTTGTATACTGAATCAAACGAAGGGATAGAGTTTACTAATATTGTGTGCTTAGACACATATGCAAAAGCTAAGGCGATAGGTCTTCATGTTGATGCGGTAAACTCTGATAGTCTCGCTTCTCAAGTAATTATGTTGAGACGTAGAGATGAAGTGATGGAGCAGTTAAAGCAAGAAAAATCAACTAAAAAGTAATGGAACCATTATAAAAAAGGCCCTTTATTGGGCCTTTTTTAGTTTAAATAGTTTGTTTTCGAGTTCTTCTTCTCTTTGCTTGTTTAGCTTTGTGATAACGTCGTAAGCCTCTGCTATTCTTGCGCCACCCATTTTTTCATACACCTTGAAAAACGCAAATATTTCATCATCAGAAAAGTCATCAATGCGTGCTAGTGTTTGAAATGTCTCTGTGAGTGCCGCTGCATCTATCGCGTATGCGCTTGACTGGCTTTTAGTTTCAGTTGTCAAAAGTGATACGTCAACGGAAAAGAGGCTTGCAAGCGACTGGAGTTGTTCAGGCGAAGCTTGTTTGCGACCGCTGAAATAGTGACTAACCCCGCCTTGGCTTTTGACGCCAAAAACACTCATAAGATCAATTTGCTTAACGCCCTGTTCGCGCATTAAGTGCTTAACCTTGTTTAGCCAATTTGGTGGTCCCATTCACGATTACCTTTCTAATACCTAGTAGTTAGATATTACAACTGTATACACAAGCAATCAAATCTAGTTTTAAAACTAAAAATGCGCTTGCTAATATATTTGTAATATATTACATTTACATCATTGTATCTTACAAATTAAATTACAAGGTGTGTATGAGGTTATTAACATGGATAAAAAAGCAGGATGATAGCGAATTTGTAAAGGCCCAGTTAGCTGCTTATTTGAGGCGCTCAAGTGCAGCGGTTACAGCTTATATTTATGGCTACCGTAAAGTACCTGATTGCGCTGCCGGAGAGATAGAAAAGTTCACAAATGGAGACGTTTGCATTAGCGATTTGAACGCTCAATTTGAAAGCTATAAAAATCAATCCGGTTCTTATGCTTTTTCGATGCTAAAAGGGCAAAAAACAGGAAGGCCCTTGCTAGCAATCAGTAATGATGCATCAGAGAAAGAAAAGCTTGATTTTATTACAGCAATAAGTGAAGAGCTGGGTGTTGATCGAGGTATGGTGGGTGATTTATGAGTCAATATATCGTTCAAACCAAAACCCCTATAACTGATCCAAAGCACTGGGAAAGTCAGCACGCAAAAATCAAAGCGCTGCAAGAAAAGTTTTTCCCGAAAAAGCCTAAGCGCCCAGTTCGCACAAAACAAATCAGTGAATACACCGATTTATCAGCGCTTCAAAGCGCGAGCATTCTGGCAAGAAGGGGCGTGATATGAAGTCGAATCTTTATTTTTTGTGGTTAAATGCTGCAATTAGAAGAGCGCTAGTGATCAAAACGATAATCAAAAAGACACATCTTTCCGATCCGGAAGGTGACTTACTTTTTGCTAAACGGACATTGGATTTTGTTGACATGCTGCATGAGGAAGGGTTGCACAAAATCGCTCATTATCTTGATGTTTTAGCGTGTGAATTGCATGACAAAGCACACGAGCAGTTAATTAATAATGGGGCGTGATATGAACCAGAAATTAAAAGCAGAACTAGAGCTAAAAATTTACGTTTGCCAATGTTTAATTGATGGCAAGAAATTTCATATAGATGACTCTCAGCGTCAAAAACTCCCTGTTGAATGTATGACAAAAACAGAAGCAAAAAAGAAGGGCTTCGTATTAAAGCGAGGGGCAAAGCCAGTTGGCGAGTGGGGGTTTCAAATAGTAACGGGCGGGAGGGGCTACGGTGTTTTGTATTTGTCTAGTAGCTTTAAGGTGGAGAAATGAACAGAGCAGAATTTGTAAATGACACAGCACAAATGAACGCGTTTTATCACAATCGCGACACGCCGAATCAGGCTGACTTTGCAGAAGCCGAAATTATCACACAGCAACACGAGCAAGCGCGCCGTGACTCGGGTTTGCTTATCAACTGGATGGCGGCACCTGTTAATAATTGTTATGGGGGGCTGAGCGAATGATTAACCATATTGGTCTAGCTTTTTGCTTATCACCAGCGGTTCCATTAATTGAACTTATTGAACGCCGTATATTTTGGTATAAGTGCGTGCTGAGAGACATGGCAAATAAAGGTGTTAAGTTTCATAATAACTCAGAATATAAAGCGATAGTTAGCGACATTAATTTGTTTAGCGATTTGGGTTGTTTATCAGACGCAAATGAATTGAGTGAACTGCTTTCGAGGTGTGTTGATGAAAATTAACATATCCGAAGCGGATATTTTAACCGCAATACAAAGCGCCCAAGACGGCGCTTTTTTTCGTGATGAAATTCCGCAGACAAATGCGGAAGAGTCGATCACATGGCTTGAACATATCGAGTCTCAGTATAAACGCAAATCAGACGGCGCAGCCGCCGCCCCGAAGGGAGCGGAAAAAGCTAGGCTTGTCATAAGGCGCGAATCTCAGACAAAGGAAATTCTTAAGTCTATACCTAAAACCAAGCTAACTCTAGATACCCTGAGAGCGTGGAAGTTACGAGAGCTATATGCTGGTACGCTTAAGCGTCAAAGTCCCTCAAGGCGCGCTGAGCTTTACGGTATTAGTGAAAATGAATTTATTGATTTAGAGACAGGCGAGGTACGACCTAAGTTTGTTGCAGAAGTAGAGAAAAATCACTTTGTTTCTCCTGTTTATTCGCTGAATTGCGCTCATGATAAACAAAGGCCAGCAAATAAAAAGCCAAAAATAGTTACTGCAAACAACCAGAAAAATCGAGTTCATTTTCAAAGTCGAAACTGGTCAAGTGAATATCGAGTTGTGTGTACGCAGGTGACAAAGGCCAGTGATGCGCCTGACTCAACGACAGGCGATAGGGTGACAAATGAACTAACAAGCAGCGCTCGCGGTAAAATTATTGATTCCGGTCTGTACATGCAAGCTGTAAAGGGTGGGTATACGACATTTTGTACGCCGACAATGAACGCGCAAGCAAGATACAGACTAGATAATAATCATTATAGAAAAGTCAGAGTTTATAAAGAATCTGTGACGCATATCCCCGCTGTTTTAGATAGTGATGGGGTCGTGATTTTCGAAGAAATAAAGACGTCATCAACATTCACGTTGGTATGTCGAGATAATGGAAAGTATAAAAAAGAGCGTGTATATAAAAAATCGAGCGTTGTTCTTGATGCTGTTTACACAGCTGAGGGAGAGTTATTACATGATGAGATTGAAACTGAGTTGGCATTTACAAAAGTTGAATTCACTCGCACAACAATCGGCCAAGAACTTAGTCCTTTCTTAGATTTGATCGGGAAAATGCATAAGCGTGGTTGGACAGCTACGGGTATTTTGTCGTACACACATGAACTAGGTGTTACACCTGAGGGGCGCACATATTATGCAACGAATGGAAAGCCTTACAGAATAGAATGTATTGGTAAAAATGATCGTCTATATCCATGGGGGAAAGTTAGTTCTCAGCCCACACACTCACGCTATTACCCTTGGGGTCGAGTTGATAGCATTGGTCAAAACGATGTGCTGTATCCATGGGGAAAAGTTAGTTCATTTGGTGCGGCTGGCCGCGTTACTTCTTGTAGTTCTCTAGAGCGTAAAGCTAAAAAATACCCATGGGGTGTTGTCCGTTCAAACGGTGCAGAAGGGTTTAGAAAAGAAAATGTTACTCATAATACACAGCGTTTGTATGACTGGGGGGTTGTTGAGTGCATTGAACATACTGATTGTCGAGAATATGCATGGGGTTATGTTGAGTGCATTCAAGATGAAAATCGTAAACCTGTATTTGATTACATGTGGATAGGTGAGGCCCCGCGTACTGAGCATGGAGAGCGTGAGTATGATTGGGGCAGTGATGGGCCAACAAAAATAAAATCAGTCGGGCATCAAAATTATCACGCGCATATGCTTATGCGTTGGGACGTTGAGCCTATGTTTTTTCATGAATGGGCAAAAATAATTGAAGAAAAATGGGGGAATGGCTTTTTTAAACTAGAGCGAATTCATTCTCCTGCTGCTGCATCAAATTATTTGCTTAAAGCTGTTGGCTATATGACAAAAGGATCAGAAGGGTCACAAGGAGAGATTCGCGGTAATAGATACAATATTTCTCGTTATGCTCGTGCTGAGAAATGGGAGAACTGTGCAACACATGAGTCACAGCATATGTTTGGCCTTATACAAGAATATAAAGAAGGGCTAGAACTAAGGCGCAAGCGCCGAAACATTGCAGAGAATAAATCGAAGAAGCTTGTTGCTGACGTTGCAAAGTTAAAAAATATTAATAAGAAAACACCTACCGAAAAACGCGCAGAGTTCATTAAGCAGCTAGAGCAAAAGCAAACGCGATTAACTAATAAATTAAAAACATTAAGTGGAGAATTACACGGGAACTTTGCTCGTGGTGGCGTTGCTAAATTTGCCAACGCAGTCGAGTTTAAAAAGTTCTTAGATTTTGCGGTTGGTGTCCGTGGCTGGAAGCTGAAAACCGTATTTAGCCGCGAATGCTCACGCGAGCATATCAAACAACAACGTGCAGAAGAAAACGCTGTAACCAAGATGTTAGTTAATACTCAGCGAGTTGTTGATGAGTCAATCGAGAGTGTTATGGCTTGGTACTCAAGGTTCGAGCTAGTAACCCCCGATGATGATGAATATTACAACACGTCACTGGTGACAGGGGGTTATTAACTCATGACAAGTCGTAATCAAAAGTATGAAAAACAACGCAAAGAAAAGGGGCAAAAAAAGATTACTGTTTGGGTACCAGAGCAAGCTGAAATTGAAGTAAAGCAGATGTGCGAGTTCTTGTGTGAGAACCCCGACTACATACCATTTATGGCTCGCTCTTTAACTACTGGAAAAATGAAAAAGGCGATTTGATGATAAGCATAGAAGTTAGAAAAGAGTGGAAAGGCCTCACGAGTGAAGAAGAGTACTGCGTTGAAATAACAGAATTTAATATATTTGGCTTAACACTTTTTGAGTTCCAAAAAAATTTTAAAAATTAAAAAAAGTTATAAAAGGATAATTTAGGTATGGCGGAAGTTTACGAGCTAGAAAAACAACAGAATATAAATCAAACCATCAAACAAGGCTTGATGATGCTTTTTGGTATGTTCTGTTTATTAGCGGTTCTCTATGGCGCGGCAAGTGATAGCGCATATAGAAAATTGCTAGAAGAATGCGAGAAAAACGGGCGTGTCGAGCAGTTCTCAGATGATGATACATACGCGATTAAATGCGAAGTATTCAGAGTAAAAACAACCAAACATGATGAAAAATTAATAGGCAATTTAAGAGGTGAATGATGATAGGTTCAAAAACACATAGAGATTTTGAAGAGGTTGAATTAACAGCCCCAAAAACTTGCGGGGGGTGTTCATTGACTAATGATATTTCTATCAAACTTCATGAGTGTAAATTATTAAAAAAACAGGCGGATGGTCTGACCGCGTGGGATATGGCGAAAAAGGTTGATTTAGCCGACCAAGCGATCAGTTTAAGTTTTGAAGTGATGGATGGGTTAATTCAAAAAGTCACGAGTTTAGAGCAGAGAATGCAGGAGCAAGCGCAATGAAAACCGTTCAAGGTAACGGCGGTACGATACCGCTCAGAACAAGTAAAAACCCTGTTTTAGGAGTATATCGGCACCACTGCGGCCATATCGCAACTGTTCATGCACCCAAAGGTCGAAAAGCGCACTTACGCTATTTGCAGTGCGATAATTGCGGTACTGACCAATGTGCAGGTAAACCTTATCAAGACAAAATACGGGAAAACATGCAACCCAACATTGAGGCGCTTGAAGCGTTTGAGGTTGGTGAGGCTGAACAGCATGAACTGACAGATAAGGAGGCTGTTGAGGCGTTTGAGTCTGGAATGGAGATAGCTGCTCAAGCAATAGCAGACGGTGACCCAAAGGCTATCGAGATTATTAACGGTAACACACCGACCGAGCAACCGATAGAAACCAATAAAGACGCGGTTTCTGATGTTGTTGAGCAACTACAACAGGAACCCAAGCCGCAACACGTTACAGAACCAAACACACCCGCCGCCAATGACCCCATTAACCCAAAGAAATTAGCTGGGTTTGCTGTGGTCGGTGCCATTGTTGGCGGTTTACTAGCATTAGCAAAATAAGGAAATAACATGACAGATAACATTGAAAACCAAGCGACAGAGCAGCAAGAACAACCAGAAAACGATTTTTTGCAGGGTCGAGAGGGCGAAGCAACAGCGCTTGCTGCAACGTTGAAAAAAGAAGATGAAGACAACGACTTTATCCCCAAGCATGAACCAACCGAACAACCGATAGGAACCGCTGAAAACATGGTTCCCAGCGATTCTAATACCGATGCTATGTCACCAGATATGGCTGGCGGTGTGGCGTTCATGGCTATTGAGTCGTACGAGTCGATTATCCGTACGATGGTTGGGACTGAGTTCACATTACCACCTGAAATGAAAAAAGAAGCCATCGAAAAATACGGCCCTTTGATAGTCAAGTACGGACCTGCTGCAATGGGTACGTTCGGTCAGTACCAAAACGAACTAGTCGCTGCGCTGTTCACAGCTACGCTTGTGCGTGAGTCGTTTAGTCAAGTTCGCAGTATCAAAGCTGAGAAAGCTGCAAATGATAAACCAGAACAACTGACTGAAACCACAGACGATGCGGTTAAGGAGGAGGCTGCATGACACCGATTAGACCTAATGACGCGTTAGACGCACAGCACTGTTTGTATGCGGGTACAACAGGAGCGGGGAAGTCAACCGCAGTGCGTCAAATGGGTCGAGTTAAAGAAACTGATCAAGTGCTCATGTGGGACCCATACGGACAGTACAAAGGGCAGCGGTTTTTGAATCGTGAAGTACGTACATACAGTAGTCTGACCGCGTTTTTTAATGCTGCAAAAGCGGGGCGTCAGACTAATCGGGGCTTTAAAATAGCGTTTACACCTAAAACCTTGCCCAGCGGCACAGCCCAGCGCCGCCGTGTGTTTCTGGCATTCCTGAGGGCTTGCTGGGCGATGGGCGATGGTCATCATAAAAAGCTGTTGCACTTGTATTTGGAAGAGATAAATCGAGTTACAGTCACGTCAGGTGATGAAGACTCTATCTACGGTGAATTACTTGAAGGTGGTCGTAAGTTTGGCTTTGTTACGCATAGCGTTAGCCAGCGTTTACAGCCAATTCCGAACACTGTTATATCAATGTCCCCATACAAGTGGGTTGGTATACAAGAAGCAATCGGAGATGTATCTAGGGTTGCACGAGAAATAGGCGTGACCGAAAAGCAAATTACGGACCTAGAACCGCTTGAATATTACTTTAAAAATGGCCGAGGATTTAACAATGTGACCAAAGGAAAGCTGAAATTTCCAAAGAAAAAAGCCGCGTAAAGCGGTTTTTTTATCTTTTTTTAAAAAAAACACACCTAATTTAACCTAATAGGTTAACTCCATTTCTACCCCGTTGACGTTAACCGAAACGATTGCCTAATGTGAAAAAACACAAACGCAGCAGCAACGGGAGCCAAACAATGAACAAATTATATTTATCAGTTACAGGAATCTCCGCAGTGGCTGCGTTTGTGATATGCAAACTAGCAAAAGGACGAGCACATGTTCGGAAGAGCAAGAATATTAACGCCACGGCTGCAAGCCAAAAAACAGCGCAAAGCCCAGCGGCGTAAGCGTAATCGTACCCCGCGTATTTGGGGCAATGTTTCACGAAGCAAGTACTAAACAAGGAAGTTAAAACGGATGAGTAAATCAATGAAAACACATTTAATTACAGCAGGTATCGCAACGTTTATTGCTGCGGTAGTAGTTTATGCATCAAACAATATTGACGCAGTTGAAGACGTGATCGGGTAATCGACTATGAATATATCAAGACCTTCAAGAACACAGTTACCGTCTCCGACAGGAACGGATTACAACGAAGAATGGAATATTAAGCTTCAGGCGGGTGTGACATATCACAGTATTGAACTTGAAACGAACCTGAAAAACGTAAAAACAATTAAAAAAATCACCATAGATATTGGTGGTGTGCCTGTAGTAACTCGTACTAACGAGATTTTAGACTTAATGGACTCGTTCTATAAGCGCTATAAGCAAACAGGCCGCTTTGTTGTTGACCTTTCTAAATTTGATTACCGCACGCCTGCGGGTATTTATCAGACTCAGTTAGTTACAGTACTGAATGACGATGTAACGCTAAAAATTGAGTTTGGTTCACGGGGTACTAACGACCCTGAGCGCCCAACTTTGAAAGCCAAAGCATATGTCACTGATACAGATAACTATGGCCGTATTTTTAAACCGACTATGTACGATTTAACGCAAATTTCGGGTGCCGCGGGTGATCATACTTGGCAAATGCCAAACACCGGTGCAAACCGTTTTGTGCAACGTATTTTGTTTGATGAATCAGAAGTGAAAATTGCGCAAATTAAAGTTAAGCGTGGTTCGCAAACAATCGAAACCATTACACGTGCTGATTTAGATTACGCATTACAGCGTGTAGCCAATGTTGAGCTTCAAGACGGCTATTGTTTGTTAGATTTTACGTTATTTGGCTTTGGCAGCGATGGCTCAGTACCAACATTGGGGCTGGGGTTTGAACTGCAAGTTGATAGCAATGGCGCAATTAAAACCTACATAGAAGGTTATGACCAGGTTAAACGCATTCCAGTCGCGGGGGATTAATTATGTGGGCCGACTTATTTAACGGTGGACTTGAAAAGCTCGGCGAAATTGGCTCAACAATTACCAATGCGTACGTTGAAATTGAAAAGGAAAAAGCAAAGCAACCCGAAGTGGTAAAAGCGCAAGAGCCGATTAAAGGGCGTCAAGTAGATGGTTCAACGGTGGTTGCACGGCCAGTTGTGCAACCACCGTTGAACCAAAATACGATGATTATTGCGGGGATCGGGGTTGCCGTATTGCTTGTGATATTACTAAGGAAGTAGCGATGCCATTTATTATTTGGCCAGTAGTAGCTGGCGCAACGGGTTTGTTTGTTGGTAGTTCAATGGGTGGCTTTATGCGCTCGGTTGTAAAATTGGCAGCATTAGCGGGTGCGGCATATTTTGCGTATTTGATGATGGGTAAATAGCTATGTTGCCACAGTCATTTACAAACACAGGGACGATGCCGATTAACGGCGGTCATGCAAAGTCGGGCAATGGTGATTCGGTTTACAACAATCACACGCGCTTTGGCAGCATGAACTACAACAAAGGTATACCACAGTGGGTTTTGTATGTTGGTTTAGGTTTAGCTGCTTTTTTGGTGTTAAGTGCAAAGCGTTGAGCTAACTGAACCAGTTCTACGTGTTCTGCGCCCCGCGCTTTTTAGAGGGAAAGGGACAATTAAACGCGAGATAAGACAGGGAATATCACAGCTACATAGAGTTGGAGAACTCTTCATTGTTACGCGCAAGGAAGCGCATGAGTTAGTGATAGTCGCAGTCGCGGGGCGCAATCTTTTGAATGCTATTGAGTCGTTAATTAATTATGCACGGCAGTTAAAGTGCAGTTCGATACGCTGGCATACACGTAACCCCGAGTATATCAGGCATGGATTTGCCAACTTACCAGCGCAGCTGGTTGAGAAACGAAGAGGGATTTTATATGACGAATACGTATACAGGTTGGTGCTAAATGGGCGGTAAATCCAAAAGTAGTCAAAGTACGACCACACGTCAAAATTCAACGCACATTGTGAATGATGGGAAATTTGCTGGCGCTAGTAACGTTGATGCAAGTAGTACTGATTATGACTACGACATAGACAACTCTGTTAGCAATGATTATGAATACGACATAGATAACTCTGTCGAGCAAGACATAGATAACTCGCGGGAGTGGTCTGACTCGTTTAATACTGATAACTCGGTTGAGCAAGATTGGAATGATTCGTTCAATACTGACAACTCAGTAACAAATGAAATTCAGCAAGATATTGATAATTCAGTTACCAATGAGTATGACCAAAGCCAAGAGTATTCAGATTCATTTAATACTGATAACTCAGTACATAATGAAGGTGAGTATGCGGGTAACAGTGGCACCATAAATATTTTAGATGGTGGGGCCATTGGCCGGGCATTTGATACCGCAGATATCGCGATTGAAGCAAATAGTGGTGTTGCTGAGCATGCAATTCAGCAAATGGCAGGGCTAAACGCTGAACTTGCAGCGCAATACGGTGGGGCGCTTGGTAATGTTGCTGAATTAAGTATTGATCACTTATCGAACGTAACAACAGATGGTTTGCAGACGATTAGTGAGTTAACAAATGGTGTGTTAACTGGTAACCAGAATATGTTTGCTGATGTTTCTGAAAACTTAATAGATGCACATTCATCAAGTTTAGAGCATTTGGCTGGGTCTCAATCAAGTGTTAGTGAGTTTTTAGCCAAGTCTCAAAATGAGAATATGAAAGCCAATTCGCTTGCATTAGACCGTGTTGCAGCCCTTGCTAAATCAACATCATTACAGGGCCAAGACTTAGTTGCTGATTCTGCGAGTAGCATGATCAAGTACATTTCAATCGCCCTAGGGCTCACTGTTGCGGTTGTAGCTGTAGCACTCATTGCAGGGAAAAAGTAACCATGGCAAAAATTACAATACCTGCAAATACAGAACGAAGAATCTCAACATCTGGGCGTTGGTTAAGCATTATCAATGCGTCTGAAAGTTTTGGTATTACTGCTGAAGAGTTTACCGATGTGGTGGGCGCGGTAGGTCGTCAATACGATTTGAACGATATATCTACCGTGTTTTTTGTGAATGGGCGTGATGAACCACTACATGTTGAGTATGAAGTGGCTAATTTACGTATTACGTCTACGGCATCTAATAACGTAAAAATTACCAATGCGTTAACCGTTGAACGAGTAGAACAGCCCGTTGATGTATTCGCTACTTCAATAGCGGCAACTCAGGCCAACTCTTTAGATGATGTGATCATCGAACCATTGAGCAAAGTGAAGTTGATTGCAGCAAACAATCTGCGACACGAATTATTGATTAAAAATATCAGTGTAGGCAATGAAACAGTGCGCATTGGTAGCGCTGCATGTAGTTCAACAAATGGCTTGCCAGTTGTTAAAGGGGGCACGTTATCTCTTACCAATGGTGCAGAAATTTATGCCTATAACACAAGTGTTGAACAAGCAAAGCTATCACTGCTTGAGGTGCTGCAATGAGTTATTTAGTTGAGCCACAGAACACAGATGTACTTGCACAGATACTCTTGCAGTTAGACCCAAATCAACACGATGCGGTGACGTTAATGCATGGCATAGCGCACAGTCAAACTGCGCTATCAACAGCAGTAACTGGGCTATTAAAACGTGAATTGCAAACGTTCAGAGATAACAATGTATTGACAAACATTGTTAGCCAAACCTCAGCGCAGAACATGACGCTAGGCGCTGATATGAACGCAGCAACAGAAACATTAGTCGAGCTATCAAAAGCACGACTTGATCAGATTAATGAACAAATTAAGGACGATATATGAGTGATTTACAAAACATCGCTGATTTAGTCAGTGTGGGTAATGAATTGCTAGATGACATACGCGGCGGTGCTATCAGCAAAATGCAAAAAGAGCATGATGATAAGCAAGCGGTTTTTAAAAGTGAACACGATGCTACTCAATCAGCATTGATTGCAGATACAACAGCAACGGTAAATGATTTAAAAAGCCGCGTCGGTGATGTTGTCGGTCAAATGCCATTCACAGCCATTAATAAAAATCATGACTTTTTGAATACGACGACATTCACAACATCGAGTGGAGTAACACATACAATGCCTGTGGGTATGGGGATTAAATCCCCCGCGGCGCTCAAAACAAGTGTCGTAAATGTGCGTTCAGGTAGTACGCCTGAAGCGCGTGACCCAGTTGTTATTGAATTGCTCAATTACATCATTGGAGCGAATCCCAAGTATTTTTCATCACATTTTAATGTTTTGAAAGTTGAGGTTCTAGATGCCGATGTGATTAAAAATGAAAGTTATAACTTTCATATACCAGCACAGCATATGAAGTCCCCATCATCGTTTATGGCGTATTACAAGCTTGTAAGTGACAAAGTAGGTTACTTAAAGTGGCTCGGTACACCGCAGGACAATAGTTGGAGTCGAAAACGCCAAGTGTTTAAAAGTAACGCACTCAATTATGTACATGTTGATATTAAATTTCATAGCGACGTACAAAACGGCGATGTGCTTTATTTGGCGCTACCGACAATTGTTGTGGGTAATTATCCCGATGTTAACCATGGCGTTTTATATTCAAATCACAAAATTGACTACTAAGGAAGGTCCAATGTTTATAGCAACGCAAAACGGTCTAGTGCCAGAAGAAGAAATTAAAGTTATATCAGAGCGTGTTCGTGAATATCAATATCACGAATCAGAGTTGTTAAACGTATTGCTCGATAGTGTGTTACCTGAACTATCTAATAGCTTGAGTGCAGAAGCGAAAGCAAAAGTTGATGCTGTCATATCAAAGCGACAATCAATCAAACAGCGTTATCCAAAACCAATTTAATGACCAAGTACCTAGCGATAGGAATCGCGAGTTTAGCAATAGGGATTTTTTATATGACTCGACAAAACTTAAATGTGCGAAATAACAACCCGCTCAACATTCGTGAGAACGGCACGCAATGGGAAGGCAAAACAGGTCACAACAAGGGCTTTGTGAAGTTCGAATCTGTGGAAATGGGTTTTCGTGCTGCATACAAAACATTAATGACGTACCGCAATAATTACGGATTAGATTCAATCAGCGACATTATTAGTCGCTGGGCACCAGATTCAGAGAACCATACCGAAAATTACATTGCGTACATTCGTCAAAAAATGAATATAGAGCCAAACGCTTTTAATTTTTGGAGCGATACAGTACCAGATGAGCGTTACCCTGAACTGATGCTGCACATGGCAAACATGGAAGGTGCAAAGGGCGCATTCAGTATTGAGCAAGCAGAGCGAGGAGTCGCATTAGCATGAATGCAGGTTGGCTAGTGACAACAATTTGCGGCGCTGTAATCGGCGCGTTCGTTGTGTATCAAGTGAAGAAACACACCAAGGGAATTTTAGACGACAACTAAGGAAAGTCATGACAAAGAAAGTAAAAGAAGCAGTACAGACCAAAACGTGTACAGCAGTATTGAGTGCAATCGGCGGCGCATTAGCTGTAACGAATCCTGAAGTGGCAGCATTGCTAAAAGCTGTCTCAGTATTCTTTTTCTAAAGAAAAAACCAAGTAAATAAAGTCGCTATATGCGGCTTTTTTTAGATCCAGAGAAACCCGAAAAATACTGTATATTGTGGCGTTGTTATGGCGTTATTGTGGCGCTATATTTTTAGAATTTATTTTATTTTGATGTAACTTGTTGATTGGGATAAAGAAAGATTGGTCGGTATGGCAGGATTTGAACCTGCGACCCCTGACACCCCATGACAGTGCGCTACCAAGCTGCGCCACATACCGACTTGCGTTTAACTATACTTATAAAAATTTAAAAGGCAATAAGTAACTGGTTTGTTTGAACATTAATTGAGCGTAAAAGAAGTAATTGCCCACGAAGCAGGCAATTACTCATGTTATTTTTACTTTTTCCAAATACCCTGAGGTAAAGTTTTCTTCATTTCTGGATGATTATCGGGATTAAAAGTAGGGGTTACTCCGGCTTTTAATTGGCTGCAATAGTCTTTATATAACCAAATCACAAATCCAGAGAGCATAAATAACGCTGCAACGTTCACGATAGCCATCATACCCATTGAAATGTCGGCCATTGTCCAAATTAAGCCAAGTTCACCTACTGCACCAAACATTACCATACCTAAAACACAGGCTCTGAAAATCAACATACTATGCTTATATTTGGTGTTTAAAAACATTAAGTTGGTTTCAGCGTAAGAATAGTTAGCAACAATTGAAGTAAACGCAAAGAACAAAATCGCGATAGCGATAAAAATTGCGCCCCATTCACCCACATGTTGCACCAAGGCTGCTTGAGTCAAAGCAATTCCAGTTACTCCAGAATCTGGAACTAACTGGTTTGATAGTAAAATAAGGGCTGCGGTAGCTGAACAGATAATAATGGTATCAACAAACACACCAAGCATTTGTACATAACCTTGAGAGGCAGGGTGGTTTGGGTTTGGTGAGGCGGTTGCGGCTGCATTGGCGGCACTACCCATACCCGCTTCATTTGAAAAGAGTCCACGTTTGATACCTTGGATCATCGCTTGCATTACTGCATAACCAATGGCTCCGGCACCCGCTTGTTCAAACCCAAGTGCACTATATATGATCTGCTTAAATACAGCAGGTAATAAGTCATAGTTAATAAAGCAAACATACAGTGCAACAAGTAAGTAAGCCAACGCCATCAATGGCACAACAAGTTCGGCGAAACGCGAGATAGTTTTTAAGCCACCGAAAATGATAAAGGCAGAGCCAATAACTAACAATACACCAACTATATGCTTAGGAACGTCAAATGCGACTTCGAATGCGGCGGCAATTGAATTTGCTTGTACGGCATTAAAGACTAAACCAAAAGCTAAGATTAAGCATAGAGAGAAAAGAATACCCATCCATCGTTTGCCTAAGCCATACTCCATATAATAAGCAGGGCCACCTCGAAAGTTACCGTCACTGTCTTTTGTTTTATATAGTTGCGCTAGGGTACTTTCTGCAAAGCTGGTGGCCATACCGATTAATGCTATTAACCACATCCAGAAAATGGCACCCGCGCCACCTAGATAGAGCGCTACAGCGACACCCGCCATATTACCTGTACCAACGCGAGCGGCTAATGAGGTACAAAACGCCTGAAAAGAGGAAATTCCTTCACCAGCTCCCGTACGGCTATTCGCCATGACTTTAACCATATAAGGAAATTGACGAAACTGGATAAAACCCAAACGAAAGGTAAAGAACAAACCTGCTGCTATTAATAGGTATATAAGTACATGACCCCAAAGTAACCCACTAACAAAGTTTAATACATCAGCCATAAAACAAAGCCTACTTTTATATGAACGAATAAATCAGGGGGCGTAATCTAGCACATTCTTTAATTAAAGTCGTATCAAGCGAGGTCAAACCTCAAGTTATGCACAAGTTTTTGTGGGTAACTTGTGAGTTTTTGGTGTGTATATCTGTATGTTTCTAAAGTTGAAAATTAATGACAATTTTCATTAAAAAAGGCTTGATCAAAAAAAGGATCTCCCTATAATGCGACCCCACTGACACGGAGCAATACGCTGAAAAGCAAATTGAAACGAGTCAACGTCAAGTAAAACTTAAATTTAAAAACTTTTAACTTTAAGTGTTGACAAAAAAATAGGAAAGCGTAACATGCGCAGCCCTAGCGAGATAAAGCAAAGCGCTTAATCTTCGCAATGTTCTTTAAAAATATGAAGCAATCATCTGTGTGGGCACTCGTACAGATTGAGTTCTAACAGCGAATCTTCTTTCTTAGATTGAAGCAACGCAAAAAATTTAGAGTCTCAATTGAACTGAGTGACCATAAGCTATTAATAGATTCAGCCTTGAGCTGGTTTTAATTTACTTTTTTAAAAGTAAAAATAATAGTGCACAGTCAATTCGTTCTTGGCAACAAGAACAAAATCAGAATTCAATGAGCACGAAACTTCGGTTTCAACAAAACTTTTAATTGAAGAGTTTGATCATGGCTCAGATTGAACGCTGGCGGCAGGCCTAACACATGCAAGTCGAGCGGTAACAGAGATAGCTTGCTATCTGCTGACGAGCGGCGGACGGGTGAGTAATGCTTGGGAATATGCCTTTTGGTGGGGGACAACAGTTGGAAACGACTGCTAATACCGCATAACGTCTACGGACCAAAGTGGGGGACCTTCGGGCCTCACGCCAAGAGATTAGCCCAAGTGGGATTAGCTAGTTGGTAAGGTAATGGCTTACCAAGGCAACGATCCCTAGCTGGTTTGAGAGGATGATCAGCCACACTGGAACTGAGACACGGTCCAGACTCCTACGGGAGGCAGCAGTGGGGAATATTGCACAATGGGCGCAAGCCTGATGCAGCCATGCCGCGTGTGTGAAGAAGGCCTTCGGGTTGTAAAGCACTTTCAGTCAGGAGGAAAGGTTAGTAGTTAATAGCTGCTAGCTGTGACGTTACTGACAGAAGAAGCACCGGCTAACTCCGTGCCAGCAGCCGCGGTAATACGGAGGGTGCGAGCGTTAATCGGAATTACTGGGCGTAAAGCGTACGCAGGCGGTTTGTTAAGCGAGATGTGAAAGCCCCGGGCTCAACCTGGGAACTGCATTTCGAACTGGCAGACTAGAGTGTGATAGAGGGTGGTAGAATTTCAGGTGTAGCGGTGAAATGCGTAGAGATCTGAAGGAATACCGATGGCGAAGGCAGCCACCTGGGTCAACACTGACGCTCATGTACGAAAGCGTGGGGAGCAAACGGGATTAGATACCCCGGTAGTCCACGCCGTAAACGATGTCTACTAGAAGCTGGGGTCTTCGGACAACTTTTTCAAAGCTAACGCATTAAGTAGACCGCCTGGGGAGTACGGCCGCAAGGTTAAAACTCAAATGAATTGACGGGGGCCCGCACAAGCGGTGGAGCATGTGGTTTAATTCGATGCAACGCGAAGAACCTTACCTACACTTGACATACAGAGAACTTACTAGAGATAGTTTGGTGCCTTCGGGAACTCTGATACAGGTGCTGCATGGCTGTCGTCAGCTCGTGTTGTGAGATGTTGGGTTAAGTCCCGCAACGAGCGCAACCCCTATCCTTAGTTGCCAGCACATAATGGTGGGAACTCTAAGGAGACTGCCGGTGATAAACCGGAGGAAGGTGGGGACGACGTCAAGTCATCATGGCCCTTACGTGTAGGGCTACACACGTGCTACAATGGCGCATACAGAGTGCTGCGAGCCTGCGAAGGTTAGCGAATCACTTAAAGTGCGTCGTAGTCCGGATTGGAGTCTGCAACTCGACTCCATGAAGTCGGAATCGCTAGTAATCGCGGATCAGAATGCCGCGGTGAATACGTTCCCGGGCCTTGTACACACCGCCCGTCACACCATGGGAGTGGGTTGCTCCAGAAGTAGGTAGCTTAACCTTAGGGAGGGCGCTTACCACGGAGTGATTCATGACTGGGGTGAAGTCGTAACAAGGTAGCCCTAGGGGAACCTGGGGCTGGATCACCTCCTTATACGATTTAGAACTTATTTGTTCGTAGTGTCCACACAGATGATTGTTAGTTAGTTTTATCCTAAGGGATTAACTAATTAATATTGCTCTTTAAAAATTTGGAAAAGCTGATAAATAAATTCTTATAGATATTCGTATCTATAAAGAGTTTTCAAAAGTAAAACAATGCCAATTAATCATTGATTAATTAGCATCTACTTTAGTATTCAATATTAACTTCTGGCGAAGTTTAAACTGTCTTTGACGATACAAACCATTTTGGGTTGTATGGTTAAGTGACTAAGCGTATACGGTGGATGCCTTGGCAGTTGGAGGCGATGAAGGACGTACTAACTTGCGATAAGCCTAGTTGAGCCAGTAAGAGGCGCTTGAGACTAGGATTTCCGAATGGGGAAACCCACCTGCTTTGCAGGTATCATATGGTGAATACATAGCCATATGAGGCGAACGCGGAGAACTGAAACATCTAAGTACCCGTAGGAAAAGAAATCAACCGAGATTCCGAAAGTAGCGGCGAGCGAAATCGGAACAGCCCTTAAGCTGTTTTGTAATTAGTGGAAGGCTCTGGAAAGTGCCACGATACAGGGTGATAGTCCCGTACACAAAAATTTATAAGCAGTGAAATCGAGTAGGTCGGAGCACGTGAAACTTTGACTGAATATAGGTGGACCATCATCTAAGGCTAAATACTCCCAACTGACCGATAGTGAACCAGTACCGTGAGGGAAAGGCGAAAAGAACCCCTGTGAGGGGAGTGAAATAGAACCTGAAACCGTATACGTACAAGCAGTAGGAGCATACTAGTTATGTGACTGCGTACCTTTTGTATAATGGGTCAGCGACTTATATTCTGTAGCGAGGTTAACCGATTAGGGTAGCCGTAGCGAAAGCGAGTCTTAACTGGGCGCTTAGTTGCAGGGTATAGACCCGAAACCCGGTGATCTAGCCATGGGCAGGTTGAAGGTTGAGTAACATCAACTGGAGGACCGAACCCACTAACGTTGAAAAGTTAGGGGATGACCTGTGGCTAGGAGTGAAAGGCTAATCAAACCGGGAGATAGCTGGTTCTCCCCGAAATCTATTTAGGTAGAGCCTCGGACGAATACTTACGGGGGTAGAGCACTGTTAAGGCTAGGGGGTCATCCCGACTTACCAACCCTTTGCAAACTCCGAATACCGTAAAGTACTATCCGGGAGACACACGGTGGGTGCTAACGTCCATCGTGAAGAGGGAAACAACCCAGACCGCCAGCTAAGGTCCCAAAGTATATGTTAAGTGGGAAACGATGTGGGAAGGCTAAAACAGCTAGGAGGTTGGCTTAGAAGCAGCCACCCTTTAAAGAAAGCGTAATAGCTCACTAGTCGAGTCGGCCTGCGCGGAAGATGTAACGGGGCTAAACATATCACCGAAGCTGCGGATTCAATCATTAGATTGAGTGGTAGGGGAGCGTTCTGTAAGCGGTTGAAGGTGTACCGGGAGGTATGCTGGACGTATCAGAAGTGCGAATGCTGACATGAGTAACGATAATGCGGGTGAAAAACCCGCACGCCGGAAGACCAAGGGTTCCTATCCCATGTTAATCAGGGTAGGGTAAGTCGACCCCTAAGGCGAGGCTGAAGAGCGTAGTCGATGGGAAACGGGTTAATATTCCCGTACTTGGAATAATTGCGATGGGGGGACGGAGCAGGCTAAGCAAGCATGGCGTTGGTTGTCCATGTGAAAGTGAGTAGGCTAATGACTTAGGTAAATCCGGGTCGTTGTTAGGCTGAGACACGAGACGAGCTACTACGGTAGTGAAGTTGCTGATGCCTTACTTCCAGGAAAAGCCTCTAAGCTTCAGATTATTTCGAATCGTACCCCAAACCGACACAGGTGGTCAGGTAGAGAATACTAAGGCGCTTGAGAGAACTCGGGTGAAGGAACTAGGCAAAATTGTACCGTAACTTCGGGAGAAGGTACGCTCTTGATTGTGATGGGATTTACTCCTTAAGCGATTGAGAGCCGCAGTGACCAGGTGGCTGGGACTGTTTATTAAAAACACAGCACTGTGCAAAATCGTAAGATGACGTATACGGTGTGACACCTGCCCGGTGCCGGAAGGTTAATTGATGGGGTTAGACTTAGGTCGAAGCTCTTGATCGAAGCCCCGGTAAACGGCGGCCGTAACTATAACGGTCCTAAGGTAGCGAAATTCCTTGTCGGGTAAGTTCCGACCTGCACGAATGGTGTAACCATGGCCACGCTGTCTCCACCCGAGACTCAGTGAAATTGAAATCGCAGTGAAGATGCTGTGTACCCGCGGCTAGACGGAAAGACCCCGTGAACCTTTACTACAGCTTGGCACTGAACATTGAACCTACATGTGTAGGATAGGTGGGAGACTTTGAAGCACAGTCGCTAGATTGTGTGGAGTCAACCTTGAAATACCACCCTTGTAGTTTTGATGTTCTAACGTAGGCCCCTTATCGGGGTTGCGGACAGTGCCTGGTGGGTAGTTTGACTGGGGCGGTCTCCTCCCAAAGAGTAACGGAGGAGCACGAAGGTTGGCTAAGTACGGTCGGACATCGTACGGTTAGTGTAATGGTAGAAGCCAGCTTAACTGCGAGACAGACACGTCGAGCAGGTACGAAAGTAGGTCATAGTGATCCGGTGGTTCTGAATGGAAGGGCCATCGCTCAACGGATAAAAGGTACTCCGGGGATAACAGGCTGATACCGCCCAAGAGTTCATATCGACGGCGGTGTTTGGCACCTCGATGTCGGCTCATCACATCCTGGGGCTGAAGTCGGTCCCAAGGGTATGGCTGTTCGCCATTTAAAGTGGTACGCGAGCTGGGTTTAGAACGTCGTGAGACAGTTCGGTCCCTATCTGCCGTGGGCGTTTGAGAATTGAGAGGGGTTGCTCCTAGTACGAGAGGACCGGAGTGAACGAACCGCTGGTGTTCGGGTTGTCATGCCAATGGCATTGCCCGGTAGCTACGTTCGGAACTGATAAGCGCTGAAAGCATCTAAGCGCGAAGCAGGCCTCGAGATGAGTTCTCACTAGAGCTATAAGCTCTCTGAAGGGCCGTTGGAGACTACAACGTTGATAGGCTGGGTGTGGAAGCATAGTGATATGTTAAGCTAACCAGTACTAATTACCCGTGAGGCTTAACCATACAACGCCAAAGTGGTTTAAGCGACAGAAGTTAGTGTTACTAAAGTAGCGTTTTACAAGAATTAGTCAGATTGATTAATATTTATCAGAATTCCAGATTTAGTTGGCTTGCGGTAGCGAGTTAACACACCAGATTTGCTTGGTGACAATAGCGTTTTGGACCCACCTGACCCCATGCCGAACTCAGAAGTGAAACGAAACAGCGTCGATGATAGTGTGGCAGTTGCCATGTGAAAGTAGAACATTGCCAGGCATTAAATTAGAGAAACCCGTTGCAGAGATGCGACGGGTTTTTTGCATTTGGGGTTTAGGAAAAGGAGTTGGGGAAAGTTGGGGAAAGCTGCTTAGGGAAAAGGGTTAGAGAAAGCGTAGAAAAACCCTATGGACCCTGAAACCAGTTCAGGGAGACGGAGTTTTAACTTAGAGGTGTTAAGCTTAATTAGACGATATCTGTATCGAGAGGGGGATATCTCATACCAATCTGCATAAAGATTAAGTCAATTTAACCCAATCTCTTGAGCACATCTTTCTAACTCTCTCAGGAACTGAAATGAATTTGTTCCATGCTTTTGAAACTTGCTCAACAATATCTTCATAACCCTTAAATGTACGATTGGATAAACAGTGCTGACGGAGCCAACTCCAAACTTGTTCTATTGGATTTAATTCAGGTGAATATGGTGGTAATTTGATTAGCGTGACATTATTAAAAGGCTGAACTGTATTAAATGTATGCCAACCAGCACCATCCATAATAACAACTGCATGCCTTCCGAGTTCGGTAGCTTTCGATATTTGTTCCATATGTAGTGTCATCGCTTCTTTATTTACGCAAGGTGTTATTAATGCTTCTGTCTTGCCATTTTCAGGGCAGGCAGCACCAAATAGATAACCATACTCAAATTGTTGCTGCTTTACTGCACGAGGTCTTGAGCCTGTCGCAGCCCATAAACGTGTTGTTTGGTTTTGTTGACCGAAACGAGCTTCGTCTTGAAACCAAACATCAATTCGCTCAAGAGGGAGGTGTCCTGGTGTGTGAAGGATCGTTTCCAATAGGAAGTTTTTTAAAAGTTTCCTGGCATTCTCGTGATTGTTTGGGGTGTCTTGAATGGCTCGTTATCCAGCTAAACCCAAGCTTCTTGAGGAGTTTGTATATATGGTCTGAGTGGTAACGAACTGAAAATTGGATAAATATATAGTTCCCAATGTCTTCGCCTGTAAGCCGCCCTCCATCTGAAGAATTGGCTGACTGAATTATATGAGCTGAAAGGAGTTCGAGTTGGCTTGGTGTTAATTTAGCAGGGCGTCCTTTTATCGGCTTACTATCAAGTCCTCCTAAGCCTTTACTTAAGTAGTTTGATACCCACTTATTAACACTGCTTCTCGCAGTATTTAAACGTTTGGCAATATTGGTTCGGTTTTCACCTTCTAAAAATAAGGATACTGCGAGTAATCGAATACGCTTTCTGGCATTTGATTCTCTTCGAGATAGTGCTAAAGCTTTCTAGATGTATTTAAATCTATATAAGTGAGCATGCTTTAATCCGTGTACATATATTAGATCACTTACTTAAGCAGATTGGTATAAAGACCCAGAGAGAGACGAATTCACCTCGTAGTCTTCCTGACGCAGGTCAGGATCCAGATCTGTCATGCTTGCCATTTTTGTTATTATTAGGCTCCATGGCTTTTATAGCATTGCTTATCTAATTGGCATGATAAAGAACATAGACCCTGAAACGAGTTTAGGGTCACGGAGTTTTTATCTTAAGGTTTACCTGCTTATATGAAACTCGTTCATAGAGATGAGTCTCACCGTTGTCTTACTGACGCGGGTAAGGAGTCAAAACAGGTATATTCAATAATTAGAGAGTTAAAATAACAAAGCTCCCTTTAACATTAACGTGTTATATCAGGTTAAGCCGAATACTATTACGCAAGAGGCATAAAGGGCAGCGCAGCGAAATGTTAGATAGGGGCCTATCGAAATATGTATTATGAATTCCTATAGGAAATAATCAACGATATGTTGTGGTAGTCGTATAACGACAAATTGTTAGATACTTAGGTGACGTTTATTTAGGTTATCTAGGCATTTATGAAATTATCCTGTGGTTTTTGTAACAACTTGGAATGAATATCCTATCAGAGTCATTAAATTGGAGAAAATTAAAGTTGTATTTTTAACTTTTTAAACTCAAAGTTAACAATTTAGGTGGTGACAGTTTAGGTATGAAGTACCGCTGACATTACGTTAGTACTATAATTCAAATATACAAAACCATATATATCAGTTGTTTATTGTTTTTTTGTCAGTTACTTTATGTTTAGTACGATTTAAACCTAAAAAACTGTATCGCAGCCATTTCACTAGGTACTGAGATTGTATCTAATATCTCAATATTTCTTTTTTGGTTACTTTGAGGTTTTATTTGTTAAATGTAAGTTTTGTTGTTATTGTTTGGTAAAGAAAGTAAAAATGTTTATTGGTTCATATAGATTGCTTTAAATGTACAAATAGCCTTTTAGAGGAACACTTTGTGAAGCGCATTTTGTATCTTTATTTATGTGACTTAATATCTAAGCGGTGTAAGTTCTTTGAACTTAACGTGTGAGCATTGTTTTCATTATTTAATGGAGTAACTTAAATGTGTCGCGATACACTTAAAAACAAGGTATTAAAAGAACAGGATGTTAGAAGCGTTTACGGATCAAATGGAGGTGGTGTTGAACCACCAAAAATGTCAGCAAGAACGACATTATTACTTACAGTAAAGTCGTTAATAAAAGTCAATGGATAGAATTTAAATGATGTCAGTTTTGTTATCAGTGGATTGGATGGTGGCAGTCAGCAAGGTGTTAGCACTTTGTACGCTACTTTTACTTTCCAAACACTCACTAAAAGCGATGCTTTTTTGTAAGCCGAGTTTATGTGCACGTGAGCAGACTGATCATTCATTATTTGTGTTAGTCTGTCTGGGGGCTCTATTTCATGTTATTGGAAGGTTTGTCGGCGATACTATTCTTTTAGCGGATTTAGGCATTGTTGGAAAAAGGCAGTTATATTATTTTTACTTTAGCCTGCATGAGCTTTTATTAATTGTTTTGGTGATTAAATGGCACAACATCAAACGGTGTGAGTTTGCCAATATTACGAAATGTATATGCTATTTGTCTGGTGTTGTACTGTGTTTGCAGCTACTGAGATATGTTGACAGAGTAATTATAGAAGCTAATTACTTAGAGGGTATATATAGGTACGGCCTTGCGTCATTAAATTTAGTAAAAGCAGGTGTATTTTTATACTATCCATTTCACTTGGCATTGCGTTATTTACCGAACAGCAAGTACGCTTAGTAGGCGGCTTGAAAATATAAGTTAAATGGTCATTACCAGTGAGAGCGCTTGATATACGTTATCGGGCGTTTTTCATTTTAACCGCTACATTTATTGGGCTAATATATGAGCTTCTCTCGATGCAATTTTCGCTCTTTTTGATGACTCAACTTCCCAGACTTAGAATGAAAGGTTTATATTACTTCCCGCCTCATAATTTAATCTTATAGCGCTAAATACATTGATGACTAGCCTACAGCTGATAATTACACCGAAGTCTGCACTTTATTGAGAACACTTTTTACTTTACTCTAGTCTGAATCTAAAAACTGCAATATGCATCGCTGGGAAGTCGAGTATACTTTTCCTAGCTATTAAGATTTTATCTTGTGATAATTTTCTAGAGTCTTACCCTATTTATTGATAGTTAAAACTCTTGAGTGTGGAAGCTTCACTCTGATAGCTTCGTGCTTCGACTAACGGGTTGCGACTCACAACAAAGACTTATTTTTCTTCGACGACAATAAGTATTACCACTGGACGACTGCTCGGTTCTAATTGGTTGACTATGAGTGGTCTATATCATGTGAATTTGGATTTATAAGATGTAAGGCCTGGTGTACTTGGCAATATTGATATTGGAAAATATTAATCTTATTTTGGCTGATTTGGTGTACGTTCAAGCAGCACTAATGAGTAACTTAACAAGTACCTTTAACTCCTAGTTATCCTACACTGCACTACAATACCGAGGTGTATGTTATAGATTTAAGCTGCCGAGAACGGTTACTTTTCCCAAATAAGCTGCTCTAGTTCCCGATGTAATATGTCATCATTTCCGACGTTTAACTCTATGAGCCGTTTTAAATGAGTCACACTTTCAATATCAATTTGGCAGCAATGGAGGCCGAGATGTGCTTCTTCAATATGGCCAATTTCTACTTCCATTGAAATTGCAATTTCGCTATCTGGTAAGTTAAATTTTAGACTAGCAGGTTCGTTTTTTAATGGGATATAGCCCACAGGAAGGGTGATCAAGGCACCATTTAAAGAGAGGTCTAGGACTTTGCACGTATAGTCACCACTGGCAGTCATTAAGGTTGCCTGATTTGAAAACAATACTCTTGTAAATCGTCTACGCTCTTCCATTGGTCGCTCTCTTAAACTGTTTTAATAATCATAGTTGCTAAACTAGTTCAATACCAGTGAAAAGCCCCAAATGTTTGGGGCTTGATACAGAGCTAAATTAGCCTATCTTTTTGTATTTAATTCGTTTTGGCTCAGCAGCAGCTGCACCATACGTTTTCTTAAGCCACTCTTCATATTCAGTATAGTTACCATCAAAGAAGTTAACTTGACCTTCATCACGATAATCTAAAATATGCGTAGCAATACGGTCTAAGAACCAACGGTCGTGCGATATACACATAACACAGCCAGGGAACTCTAGAATTGCATTTTCGAGTGCTCGCAGAGTTTCAACGTCCAAGTCATTTGTTGGCTCATCGAGTAAAATAACGTTCGCACCCGCCTTTAATAGCTTAGCTAGGTGTAAACGGTTGCGCTCACCACCCGAAAGTTCTTTTACAAACTTTTGTTGGTCATTACCTTTAAAGTTAAAGCGGCCAACATAAGCTCGGCTTGGGAACTCAAAGTTACCGATTTTTAAGATATCTTGACCATCTGATATTTCTTGGAATACGGTGTTATTCCCTTCCATATCATCACGGAACTGCTCAACAGTGGCCAGCTCCACGGTATCACCAATATCAATGTTACCGGCAGAAGGCTGTTCTTCACCACTTAGCATTCTAAATAGCGTTGATTTACCTGCGCCGTTGGCACCGATGATCCCAACGATCGCACCTTTTGGAACATTGAAGCTTAAGTCATCAATGAGTACGCGATCACCAAAGCTCTTTGTAAGGTTGCTAACTTCTATAACCTTATCTCCAAGGCGTGGACCAGGTGGAATAAATAGCTCATTGGTTTCATTACGTTTTTGGTAATCAGACTGCTGCATTTCAGTGAACTGAGCCATACGAGCTTTTGACTTAGCTTGACGACCTTTCGGGTTTGAACGAACCCACTCAAGCTCTTTCTCGATTGATTTTTGGCGTGCTTGCTCTGATTTTTCTTCTTGTTTTAAACGTGCGTCTTTTTGTTCTAACCAAGAAGAGTAATTACCTTCCCATGGAATACCATGGCCACGGTCTAGCTCTAAGATCCAACCAGCTACGTTATCTAAGAAATAGCGGTCGTGGGTAATAGCAACAACGGTACCTTCATAGTCATGTAGGAAACGCTCTAACCATGCAACTGATTCTGCATCAAGGTGGTTAGTTGGTTCATCAAGTAGCAGCATGTCTGGCTTTTCTAACAATAAGCGGCAAATAGCGACTCGACGACGCTCACCACCAGATAAGTGTTCTATTTTAGCATCCCACTCAGGCAAACGAAGTGCGTCAGCTGCGCGCTCTAAAACATTGTCAATATTATGTCCGTCGTGCGCTTGGATAATTGCTTCAAGTTGACCTTGTTCTTTAGCCAGAGCATCAAAGTCAGCGCCATCCACTGCGTATTCTGCGTAAACTTCATCAAGCCGCGTTAATGCGCCTTTAACTTCGCTTACCGCTTCTTCAACTGTTTCACGCACTGTTTTACTTTCATCTAGTTGTGGCTCTTGTGGTAAGTAACCAATTTTTGTACCTGGTTGTGGGCGAGCCTCGCCTTCAAAGCTTGTGTCTAGGCCAGCCATAATACGTAAGAGCGTAGACTTACCTGCACCATTTAAGCCCAGTACGCCAATTTTAGCACCAGGGAAAAAGCATAAAGAGATGTCTTTTAAAATTGTACGCTTCGGCGGCACTACTTTGCTCACCCGCGACATTGTATAAATATATTGAGCCATGAGAATCCAAACTTTGTTTTAGTCTGCTTATTTTAGAGAAAGGATCGCTGAGGAGCAATCCTTTACCTTGATCTTATACTTTTATATTAGCGTATTCTAAAAACTCAACTATTTAACAAAAGTGTATATATTGTTTTATTAATGAGCTGTTACCCTATCGCCTAAATTATCCTGTTGTTTTTTCTTAAGTAATTAATATTAGGTCATATATGACCTGTTTTAGAGCCAAGATATCGGTAAGATTAGCGTATCTTAAAAAAACATGTTGTCAGGTTTTGTAAACAGTACTGGTTGTTAGGTGTTTATTTGAAGTTACGACTCAGTTCGAGCAGGTTCGGGTTTACCCATCTTTAGTAACATTCAGCCACTCATCTATTCAATAGCATGCATGAATTACAATAATAGTAGCGCCTAAGCCAGTTACGCGGAGTCAAAGGATCTGACGAAGCCAGTAAGTGAAGCGCCACTCTTCCTTTCCACATAAATATATAAAAATAAGTAAGTTACGGCCACGTCTGTAATTCGTGGCATTGGCTACCTACTTACTTGATGTGAAATTAAAAGGATCGTAATGAATCAATCAGCCTTAAATAAAGAACGTCTATCTGTTAAGCGAACGCCCAAGGGAGGTGTGATATTACGCTATGCCAGACGTCTGAGGGGATATACCCAAGCTGAGTCTGCTGCAACGTATGGCATTGAAGAGCGAACGCTAAGAAGGTGGGAAAACCGAGAGTTTGATCCTAAATGGAATGATGTGATCAGCTTAGTAGAAGACGTATATCTGTTAAATATTTTAGAAGTAATCGGGAAGATCAATGATGACAACGAACATAACGATTAAGCAAGTACGAGCTGCGCTTAAAAAGTGGGGGAATTTTTGGGTTAAACGAGAAATGGGCAGAGGATTTAAATCTCAATCAATCTCAGATAGAACAGGGCAACCAACCGGTGGGTTTTCGTCAAGCGAAGCAATGAGTGTACCTGATGATATTGAGCTGATCACCTCTATTATTTCTCAATTAAGACCTGAATGCATCAAAGCGATTCGAGCGCGTTACGTCATGGCTGGCACTATGACTGAAACATCCAAGTTGCTTGGCTTTGACTCTAAGCGTTCAGCGGAGTTTTGGTTAGTAAAAGCCGAGCGCAGTTTAATGCTTGAGTTGTCACATTGAGTTAATTAATAAGAGGTCACGCTATGTCACTGATGATCACAGTTGAACAAATCAAAAAGCATGAAGGATATAAACAGTATCCTTATTACTGCACAGGGGGAAAATTGACGATCGGTTACGGTCGAAATTTAGAAGATAACGGCATTGACGAAGAGGAAGCTGAGCAATTATTAGCACGCGATATTAAAGAAGCCAAAGCGGGCATTAAACGACGTATAGATGTAAGCCGGTGTAATGAGCCACGCCAAGCGGTATTAGTGAATATGGCGTTCAATTTAGGTGTAACTGGCCTAATGGGTTTTAAAAAAATGATTGCCAATTTAGAGCAGGGCAATTATGAGCAAGCGGCGCTTGAGATGCTTCACAGTCGTTGGGCTAATCAGGTACCAGGGCGTGCCAATGAGCTAGCCAAACAAATGCTCAGTGGGGAGTGGCAATAATGGGAATATTATCAAGCTTATTTAATCCAGCAATAAAAGATCCGATCCAAACGGTTGGGACCATTTTAGATGAGCTGTTTACCAGTGAAGAAGAAGTGTTAAAACAGCATATTCTTAAAGCTCGCTTGGTTGAACAATCAGCACAAATACAAGCAAAAATTAGCGAGCTCAGTGCATCGCATCGCAGTGTATTTGTGGCTGGTGCAAGGCCGTTTTTACTATGGGTTTGCGGGTTTGGCTTTTTATTCTCATTTGTGGTCAACCCAATATTACAATGGCTGTGGCCAGAAATAGGCGCACCAGAATTACCGCTAGAAGTCATGTTAGAGCTAACACTTGGTATGTTAGGGCTAGCAGGACTAAGAACAATTGAAAAGATTAACGGAGTCGCTAAGTGAGTCAACCGGAGCAGTGGCAAATGAAAAAGGAACTCAATTTAGCCCATATTATTACCACAGTGACATTGCTTGTTTCAGGGATTTTGTATTTGAGTGATTTAGATAAACGGATCACCACCAATACACAAGAGCTGTCACATTTAAAACAGATCAGAAACGAAGATCAAAAGCGCATTGAAAAACGCCTTGATTCGATAGATAAAAAGCTCGATACCTTATTGAGTAGTAAAGCCAGAGCAAACTAAACGCCGTTTCGGAGTCCCGAAACGCACCCAACTTCAGCCAAATAAACACGATGGTGCACAGCCATATGTGTCATGAGGAGCAGCACCTTGAACAATGCAATTGAATTATCACGATTGGCGGTGCCAGATGTGATAGAACCGCTAAAATACGACGACATTTATCAACAAATGGAAAATGCACTAACCGAGTCCTTTCCCAACTATACGGTACTCGCATCAGACCCTGCAATTAAGTTGTTAGATATTGCTGCCACTCGTGAGTTATTACTGCGACAGCGCATTAATGATGCCGCTCGCTCAGTCATGGTTGCTTATGCAACAGGCGAAGACCTAAATCATTTAGGGGTGTTATTTGGTGTGGAGCGGGGGCATGAAGAAAGTGACGAGCGTTACCGAGCACGGATCCCCTTATCTTTAGAAAGCCACAGTATGGCAGGCACAATGGGGGCGTATGAATATCAAGCATTGGCAGCATCAGCCAATGTCAAAGATGTGCACGTTACCTCAAGTGCGCCGGGTATTGTCGATGTATATATATTACCTGAGCAAAATGTGGATGCGGGCGAGCTGCGCGATGCGGTGAATACACATCTAAATGATGACGACGTAAGGCCATTAACGGACCTTGTTAAAGTGCATATGGTTCAACCTAAAGCCTATGACATACACGCGCAGATCCACTTTCATGATGGGGCTGACCGAAGCGCAGTAAGTGAAAAAATCAACGCAGCACTGAATGAGTTTATTTCACAGCACTATAAGTTAGGGCAAGAAGTACCGCACTCAGGGCTGATCGACGCCTTTCATCAAGCTGGCGTGAGAAAGGTGAAGTTATTGTCTCCACAAGACGACATCAGCTGTGAAGTGAACCAAGCTGCGATTGCAAGCTTGCCAACGATTACTTTTATGTAAGGTGATGTGATGAACGATGACAATAACAGCGACGAAAGCGTTAAGTTTCAGTCTTTATTACCCATGAATGGCAGTGAGCTCGAGCAATCCATTGAGCGAGCGTCGAGCTTTGTGCCAAGTAAACCCATTCCAGATTACGTGGCAAAACATTGGGATCCAAAGACTTGCCCTGACAAGCTATTACCTTGGCTAGCGTGGAGTTTATCTGTTGATGAATGGGACGAACAATGGTCAACAGAAAGCAAGCGGGCTTTGATCCAAGAGTCAGTCACCATACATAAGCATAAAGGCACCGTTGGCTCGGTAAAAAGGGCGCTTGCGTCATTGGGCGTAAAAGTTGATTTTTTTGAATGGTTTGAAGACGTTGATGATGTGTCTTTGGCACCGCATCACTCGGGTAAACCTAACACATTTACGTTTATTGCTTGGGCCAATGAAACTCCCTATACCAGTGCGCAAGTGGTATTAAGCCAAACGCTTTACGATGCGATTTACCGCGTAACCAATCATACCAAACCGCAAAGAGCCCATTTTGATTTTTTAGTGGGCGCTAAACTGGATTTAGGGGTGACCGTTGCAACCACATCGAGTGGCTTACAAGTTGGTCGTATAAACTATGACACGGTACCGGTAAAAGCCGCCCCCACAGAAATGACCGCGGGCCTCACTGTTGTGAATAAACATCGCTATGGGCTTAAGCGTAATTATGGCAAAACCCAGGCCGTGTCGGGTGAATTATCCGCCGCACTGGGCGCAGGGCTGCACTTGCATAACCAGCGCCACAGTGTGGGCCGGTTTTATATGAGTAACGACCAAAAACTACCAGCAGGCTACTATTACTTACAGTCCTCTTTAGCCGCTGCATTTCATTTTAGCAACCGACGCTTCAGCGTGGGTCGCTTTTACCTTCATTCATCTCAATAGAGAAGATGTGCGTTTACTTAGTTAAGTGACGTTACATGAAGTAATGCAGCAAACTGGCACCATACAGGTAATCAAACACTAAGTAACCCCACATAACACTCTATTGTTTCTTATATCACGCAGTCTTTGATAAGAGATGATAGCAAGTGCACTACAGGCTAAAGCTGGCATCGCTTATACAAGGCTGATTGATATCAAATCAACCTAAGGAGTATGTGCAGTGAGCACAATCTTACGGCCAACAATAACAACTGCGGGTTTAGAGGCAGTTTTTAATTCTGAAAAGAATGGCTTTCAAGCCAAAATTAACAAAATAGGGCTAGGTACCGGTAATTATACGCCTCATCAAAGCCGCTCGGCATTAGGAGCAGAGGTACATCGTATTTCTGTGGCCAGTGGCGAAGACAAAGGCAATGCACAAATTCATATGAGTGTGATTGATGACACCAATCATAACTTTTGGGTCAACGAAGTTGGCTTTTATTTAGAAGACGGCACTTTGTTTGCTGTTTATTCAGACCCCGATAAACCCATTGCCTATAAGTCATCAGAAGTGGACTTGCTGTTAGCGTTTGACCTTGTACTAACGGGCGTGCCAGCAGATTCAATCACGGTGATTGACCAAGGTGTTAATTTAAATATTTTAATTGCACCGGAGCTGGCCAAGTTAGGTGCAGCACAAATTGGCAACATGTACCGTCATATCAAACAAAAGTTTGAATTGATGGACGCAGGCGTTTTGAAATAACAGGAGCAGACAATGGCATTAGAACAAGATATCGCAAACTTAGTTGAATCAACCAATCAACTCACCTCAGTAATTGACAATAAAGCAAAAACCATCGATGCAAAAATGGCACAGCTTGATAGCCGCGTAGCAGCCAAAGAAGCGCAAGTTGACCAATTTATTCAAGATGCAACGCCCGAAACACGCTATGAGCAAACCATCACGATTGGCGGCTCTAAAGATTATTTATATCCAGTGTGGTGGCGTTTCCCTGGCAATGAAGAGGGTGTGAGTAAGTTAACAGTGAGTCGACATTACTCATGGAATAGCAATACTAGACCTCTAAACCCTTCATCAGGTCACCAGGCTGGTCTTTTATTGCAGCTTGAGGGTAATGCATATGCATGGAATGGTGATTCGAATTTTATGAATATTAAGCGCTTTTATGAAAGGTATAACAACACGGTAAGTCATGTTGATTTTCGCCTGAACTGTAAAGCCGAAAAAATCGACTTGAGTAAAGACTTTTATGGAGGGGGCGAAGATGGAACTTTAGGCCCTTGGCATTGTACATATAGTGGCTTGTACTTGCGCGGAGGTGGCTTAACTTATCGCATCGCCAAAAATTGGAAAGGGGATGTGGCTTTCCATGATGGTAGCGATATGGAACGACGCAATACATATGAAAGCTCTCAAGGTAATTGGACAGTTCGTTGGTTTGTAGAGCCCATTCCATTTACTGAGCGCAAAGCACCTATCGCCAATACCATTCCTTATGTGAATCACCCTTATACGCCGCCGGCACCGGCTTCAGCGTAGGGGTCATATTTAAACACTGCACAGTGAAATACGTGCTATTAAAAATGGCTACTGGGTAAATAATCACCTAGTAGCCAAAAACGTACAACATAAAAATCAAAGGAAACACGATGATTTTAGAAAAACTCAACGTAGCAGGCAACGACATGGTGAATGTCCCTGCTGAAGAAAAAATCTTGCTTGACTTAGGTGTGGCACAAGCTGATGTTGCCGGGCTAATTGCCCAAGCAAAACACGCGCAATTAGAAGCGCAGTGCCAACATGCACGCAGCTTTGCCTATCAATCGCAATCAGATGGTTTAGCGTTTGATTACCTAGCAGCCCAAGCTGAGTTTGGTGAGCAAAGTACGCAGGCCGAAACTGCGAAAGCAGCGTGGCTTGGGGCACGTAAATCTATTAAGGCGCATTATCCAAAACCTTAAATGGTAAATAACTTTATCGTTTTACAGAGTACTAACTAAGCCCACCTTTTGGTGGGTTTTTTTATGCTCATTTACTCGAGCCATACGTAGTCGTATTACAAACATTGTTTATTTAACAATAAGTGAATACAGGTTGGCTCATTATTATTATGGAGAAAATAATATGGCATTAGAACAAGACATTGCTGATCTCATAAAATCAGCCAACCAACTCACAGACACCGTTGACGGTAAAGTCCAAGACATTACTGCGCATTTAAACCAAAAAAAGCAAGAGATTGACACCAAACTCACAGCCAAAGAGCAAGCTGTAGACGCAAAAATTGCCAGCTTTCAAAAAGCACTGCCGCTTGGGCCAAACATGTTGTCAGACACCAAGCATTTTGCACACATCAACGCAGGCCAACCAGAAGGTACGGTAGTTGACGTATTACAATCACATGCCGCCCCATGGAGTTGCTTTTATTATCAAGGCACAGAAGGGGTAAGTACTGTAACTAAACTCAACACAAGCATGTTGGCCCAGCATGGATTGGTGCCGAATGACGAATTTAAAACCCGTGCTTTAGGCGGGTATCGCTCTGAATCAAATACATACGATGGTACTGATTTCAAAGTGGTGGTATTTGATGTAGAAATCACCAAAGGCAGAGAAACCGATGCAAATAATGGTCTTTTATTCGTTATTAACCAAGGTTGCCCCACTTTTACTGGATGGGGACGTGGTGAGTTTTTAACCCAAGCTAGTTGTTGGGTTAATGTACTTGAAGTTAGCGGCAATATGAAGTTTTACCCTTCTTCAAATCGCTCTGCGTCAATTAGAGTCGACAGTTCTGATCTGAACAAAGGCTGGCAATATAAGCACGCAACAAGAGCTGGTTGGGGTGGATGCCATCAACCGATATTTTCAGGCCTTGGCAAAATGAAAGTGGCGATTGCATTGCCTTATGTGGGGATGGGTGATCATGGCGATAACATGATCTGGGCTGACAGTGTTGGCCACCCGTATTCACACGTTGGTCCAACTGTTGCTGAAGGAGCATAACCATGGCGATATTAAAACAAATCTCTACGCAAACTAATTTTGCTGGTGGTATTAAAGACTTAGCCCATGGCGCGCACATTGCTGAAGAAGCCGGTGTTGCCGCCGATGATTTTGAAGTGATTTTTAATACCGATGAAGTACAAACGCTACGAAGAAAAAGCTACAGCGCACAAAGCGATTATTTGTTCTTTGACTACATGGCTGCCGTCGCTGAATTTGGCGACTCGTCGGCACAAGCAACCACAGCAAAAACGGCTTGGTTAACACAGCGCGAAGCGGTTAAAACACAATTTCCGAAATAACTGACTTATAAAACCAACCCGTTTTATAAGCGACTTTAACGGATCAAGCACAATTAACTTTTTATTGCATACGTAGCCCGCTTTTGCGGGCTTTTTTGTATGCGTTTTTTTTAAAATGTATGGAGAAAATACACATGGCGTTAGAACAAGATATTGCCAAACTCATAGAGGCCTCAAATGACCTCACCACCATTGTCGATAATAAAATTCAAGATATAGACAGCAAAGTGCTGTCAGCCAAAAGCACTGTTGATGGCTATATAAGTCAAGTCAATAACTACATAGACTCAGCCCGAGACAAACAATCACACTTTAGAGTTACAAAAAACCAAGCACTAATTCCAAATGCGGATAGCACATTCCCACTTAATTGGAGTGGTGGCTTTGTAAAAAGTGCCAAAGTGGTTGAAACAGTAACGACGGGCGTAGAAGTTGATCAACGCTCAGCATTAGCCCGGGAATTTTTACAAGCGATTAGCTCTGATACTAAGTATTTCGCAGGCAGTTTTAAAATTTGGGAGCTGGAATATTACCCCAATAGACGAGGTGACAATATTGGAACAGCAGCATATTTGATGTTCCAATATTTACGTAGGCCAACAACAATGACAGTTGGAGCAGTCGTAAAGCACATTAAAGGTGTTGTTCCAAATGGGTTTTGGTGTCAAGGCCTTGAGGCTAATCAACCTGCAAAGATCTGTGGAGGGTCAATGGCTCATGGTGGGCGTAACCACTACACCCATTGCCACCCATATGTAAATGGTGCAGGAAAACCTGAAACGGAAACAGGCATCATTCAAGTTGCATTACCAGCAGTGGTAACAGGTGATGTAGATCTAACTAAAAAGCAATGGGGTCAGTTTGCGTACCTCGGTGATGCTGATCAACCCGCGTATAACTAAGGAGAGAATATAATGGCTACATTAACAGTAAACGGTCAGGTCGTTGACCATTTCTACGACTGTAACACACCACTTGACGCGACTGCGCAGCTGGTACATGAACAATATGGTGCAAGCGCGACTTTTTCGGTGGTGCTAACTGAACTTGAACAACAAGCACAAGACAAAGCGATGGCTCGTGCAAATATCACCACGCAAGTGGCTGATACTGACTCATTGCTTGGTACAACCTCAGACACCACGCACTTACTCCTCAACGAACTCAGTGGTTTTATTAATAAGCTTAACAAAGCCACCACATTGGCAGAAGTACGCGCATCAGCTACGTCATTGCAATCAGCAATTGGCCATATTGAGGCAGATGTGGCAGCAGGGTCGTTAACGTTCCCGTATCAAAGTAAAGGCCAGCAAAGCGTAATGAATGAAATATCAGCGCGCGCTACTGCGGTCAACCAAGTGCTTAGTAAGTAAAGCAATCCTGACTGCTACTCGATATCCTCCCTCATAAGTGAGGGAGGATACTTTATATAGACTCAATTCACCGTGGTTTTTTATGAGCTTAACAAACTTTAGTGCTATCGATTTCAATCAGTTACCTACACCAGAACTCATCGAGCCACTCAGCTTCGATATTTTAAAAAATAATATAGTCGAAGAGTTTGTCGCCCGTTATCCAGATTTTGAAGCTGATCTCCCCAGTGAGCCCATCATTAAATTATTAGAAACATTTGCTTATAGAGAATTGCTGTTACGCCAACGTATCAATGAAGGGGCTGAGCATGTACTTTTGGCGAAGGCAACAGATAAAGAGCTAGACTATTTAGGTATGCGTTTTGGTGTTAGTCGAGAGTTAAGTCAAGATGGTATCGATGAAAGCAATGAGCGCTACCGCTCACGTATAGGGTTAGCATTAGAAGGATTTAGTACGGCAGGTCCTGCGGGTGCTTATGTATTTCATACGTTAAAAGCATCATCGCATGTTAAAGATGTATTTGTTGATGCTCCTGAGTTTGAAGGTCACTCTATTCCAAGCGAATTATCAAAGTTTGTCCCACCAGATGCGATTTTATTGCGTTCGACGCATACGGCTGGATTGGATAATGCCCAACCAGGGGATGTGGTGATCACCGTGTTAAGTGATCAAGGTGATGGCCATGCTAGTCAAGAGATCATTGATGCTGTTTACACTCACCTTAATGGTGAAGAGATTAGGCCTCTCACAGACAGAGTGCATGTTAGAACAGCAGTCATCAATAGATTTAAGATTGAGGCTAAACTCGAGCTTTACCAAGGGCCTAATGAACAAGAAATCCTAGCACAAGTAGAGCGGCACTGCGCAGAGTGGTTGGCATCACAATATAAGTTAGGTCATGATATTTCTCTATCGAGCCTATATGCGGCCTTGCATCAAGCAGGTGTTAAGCGAGTTAACCTAATTAGTCCAGCACATGATATTCAAGTGGCATCTCAGGAAGCCCCATTTTGTACTGAGTTAAATATCGCGGTGGAGAATTAACATGGCTGACACGTTACTCCCCTTATCGAGTTCAAAGCTTGAGCATGCGATTTCTGAAAGTGCTGCTGAGATTGAAAGAACACCAATTCTAAATCAGCACCTCTGGGATCCATGGCAGTGTCCTGAACCTTTTTTACCTTGGCTCGCTCATGGGTTAAGTGTGGATAGTTGGAACAGCAATTGGTCAGAGCAAGTAAAGCGTCATGTGATAGCTGACAGTGTGCCAATGCATCGAATTAAAGGTACAGTTGGTTCAATTAAATCTGCCATCGCAGTACTTAGCATTACAGCACAAGTTGAAGAAGACTGGCAAAGTCAGGGGATCTCGCACAGTGCTAAAATCATTGCTGATAATGGCAAAAACCGTAATACAGATCACACTGTGTTATTAACACCACAACTACAGCACCAGTTATGGCGCGCTATTATTACCACCAAGCCATTACGAACAAAAATTCAGATTGAAATTACCAATACGCAACGTAGTCCAGTCTATGTGGGGGCATGTTCAAGTAGTACGCTTTTGCAACGGGTTGATTTATATCAGCAGCCTCACTTTGATTTTACTGCCAATACACTGCATGTTTGCTCGACAACAAGCTCGGTAGGAGTGCAAAGAAATATAGCTGATGCGAGTCCAAACCACCTTTTGAATGGCAAGTTACATACAGTCACTGCGCAATCAATTATTCTTTTTAATCAATCAACCATGGTATGTAGATGAACAATTACACCCCCACAATAACGCAGGCAGGACTTAATGCCGCAGTTGCTGCGAAAACCAGTGACGTTAATATTCATATTTCTCATATTGCAGTTGGCACGCAAGGGTATGAGCCAACACGTAATCAAGTCACCCTTAAATCAGAAGTAAATAGAACGGTGGTTACCGGTGGTAAAAACCTCGGTAATGGGCAATTGCACCTCACAGGAAAATTTACCAGTGACAGTGAATATGCAGTTAAAGAAGTCGGATTTTACTTATCAGATGGTACTTTGTTTGCCGTATGGTCAGATCCAACCAATGTTCTATTCTACCAAACACCGATGGCTCATATTGTTCAAGGGTTTGATTTAGTGCTCAGTGCAGTGCCGATAAACAATATAGAGATCCACAGCAGCGGTGACTTAAACCTATTTCTAGGTGAAGAGTTCATGGCGATGACGTTATCCAATGCGCAAATTGCACAGGCACAGATCGCCTCAAATTATCGACAAATTCAATTTAACGACAGACTTTTATCATTAGGAGTATAATTTAATGCCAACTTTTGAAGAGCATTTGGTTAATTTACAGCAAACCAATGCCCAATTAGTTCATTCAAATAATGAACTGACTCAAGCGGTTACCGATAAACTTGCATTTATAAATCAAAAGGTCACTAACGCAGAGCAGTCAATGACCGTATTTGCACAAGACTTACTAAAGCACCGTATTGTTGGGGGGAATCTTTTGATGGATCCCTGGTTTTTTAATACCACGTTAGAGACCATCGACGGGCATGAACGCCGCATTGCAACTACACCACCATTTTTACCCAGTGGAGATGCGCAACTAGAAGTAGTAAGTCAAAACTATTACGCATTTGGCACACGTTACTCGCATTTAAGTGTTAAAGAGGCACAACTCGCTCAGCCAGAAAATTATACTGATGATCCTTGGTTAGCAACCCCAGACAAACCCATTTTTGCACATTTACATGAAAAGCAAATCATGGTCTCTGGTGGGCTTTCTGCGCGAGAGTGGAGCGGGCTTAAACAGCAAGGGTATATAAGTAAAGTGAGTATTCCTAGAAAAAGTTTAACTAGCCCTGATAGCGCTTATATTGGTTTAAATGTGGGTAAAAATAGTGCATTTGCTGGTGGGCGCTTTTTATTTAGGGCATGGGTATATGTTAAAAAAGGCATGCTTACTTTTGGCGACCATGTCGGGTATAACCGTAACACAAATGGCGATATCATACTGACTGCGCAGCAATGCGAGCCGACTCATTCGGCGCACCCTTATCAATTGGTTGAGTTTATTCTTGAGCACCCACGATATTGCGGTAACTCACTAAAAATGCAAAATTTTGCCAGCGGAGATAACGATACAGACTTAGAATGTTTTATCGCGTCACCACAATTATTTGCGTTAGATCACCCAGAAGATAACAAAAAGCCAATGACAGGTGAAACATTTGGAGGTAGCCATGCTTAAAATCGGCCAATATGAATATTACGACATCAACAGTTTACTTGATCCACAAACGCAACAACCCATCGTTGAAGGTAAAATAATAGGATATGGGGTTCATCAAGGTATTGAAGGTAATACGGTCGCTGAAGCCATTGAACAGTATCAAAACAATCAGGTAAAACTCCAACGTAAAGCCGCATACAAAGAAGAATCTGATCCGTTATATATGGAGTTCTTATTTGATGAATCTGTCCTTAAAAAGCAGCAATGGAAAGATAAAGTGACCGAAATAAAGCAGCGTTTTCCACTTCACCTTCCACTTCAATAACGAATCATTCGCTTACTCAATTAAGCACGCGTACACACCTTTCAAAGCCACTCAGCTTATGTTCTAGAAATTCACATGATTACATGTGAATAGGTAACGCGTGCGTGTGAGTAAATCATACAGAGGTTTTACATGACTTACACAGTCGGAAAAATCAGTATTACTAAGGGTGAAGATATTGTTCGTGGGACATCGACTCGCTTTGTTGATACTGCAAACATTAAATTAGGCGATTTATTTTATTTTCGCACCAACGACAAAGATACAATTTTATTGGTTGTTGATGTTATTGATAATAATTCATTGCGTCTGTCCCATCTTGATGCGAGCCCATTTAATCCACAACAAAATAGTAGCCAAATTGCATACGGGATCATTCAAGATTTTGGAGAAGGGCTAACGGCAAAGTTGTCTTCACAACTGGCCCTATTACAGCGAAAATGGCATCAACGTGAAAATGAGCTGACAGGGTGGTTCACCAGCGATAAAGCCAGTCACGATATCACCAGTTTTAATGGCGAAATTGCGCAAATACCAACACCTGCCGGTATTAAAACACTGGCACAAACAGCCCATAAAACAAGCGAGTATCTAACGCAATTCGAACAAGATATACAGCGTAATACAGCTAGTTTGGCACAAGTTTCACCCAAACTTGATGAGTTTGATAGCCAAGCTGAACGTATGGATTTTATGCACCAAGATATCCATCAAAAACATAATGATGTGGTCGATAAGCATAATGAATTCAAAGCCGCGGCGGGTAAAATTGACGCACAAGCACATCAAGTACATACACTGAGTGCGCAAGTTGCTGACGATACACTACATGCCGATATTGCTCGTAAAGCTGCAGATGCACAAGCGTCAATCAGTGCGTTAATGACCACTGAGGTGACAGATGCAAAACAACGCGTAGACACTCAGCTGGCCCACTCAATTGACGTTGCTAAAAGCGTAGAAAGTGACAGCGCAAAAGCACAAACAGCACAGGCGTTTACGCAAGCTCTTGCTGACAAAGTGACTGTGCAATATAACGAAGTCGAACAATTAAAAGAGGCTTTTAGTGCTGATACCTTACAGGTAAATATAGCGAAAAAAGCGGTAGATGCGCAAGCGGCAGCAGCTTCAATGCAAGCCGTTAATAGCGAAAAAGCGGCAGAGCAGGCCAATCAACTAAAGCAGCAAACTGAATTATTTAAAGATCAAGCAGGGCAAATTAGTACGCAGGTACATAGAGCATCGCAACAAGCCCAAACGGCTGCCAGTAATGCAGATGGTTTCGAAAAATCAGCGACTTATCAAGCTGGTTTAGCGTCACAAGCCAGTGTGCTTGCGCACGAACAAGCAAACAAAGCAGAACAAGCTGCAAATTTAGCGAGTAAAGTAACTACTGATTTTACCGCCGCCACAATTCCTGAGGTGGGCAAAGTTCCTGTGGCGCTAAACGATGCGCAAATTGACGAGCACTGGGTCAATTTAGAGCAAGGGATGAGTCGTCTTGCATTAGGTATTTTGAGCAACAATTTAAATCGCTACCAAAAAGATCAGTTGATCGAATCACTGAGCGCGCAAGTTGACGACCTAAGAGATAAGTTACAAGTCACTCAGGTTGAGCTTGAAAAAGTGGCGAATACCCCCGTCACTGATATTAATAAAGACTACTTTCAAGGTACGCATGCCTCAGGGGGAACCCATGAGTTGCCTGTATTTAATATGGTTGAACGCGGCTGGTTGAGTACGGCCAGTTACCAAGAGGGAATGGCTGAATTTCTCAGAATGAATGGCGGAAGTGGCGTCGTGGGTACTCGCCAATATCAAGCCGATAAAGGATTCAGTGTTGGCCATCGTGTTGTGGATGCAAGTTATGCAACTCTCAATATACATAACCACCCCAATTATAAAGCCATGCCCGGTATGGCAGAAGTGGCGGCGTGTATTAATGGTTATTACTTTCGTACGCGCCACAATGACTACCGTTTAATGCATTCAGTTCCAGGGCAATATTTAGCCAGAAGCCATTCAATTGCAGCGCAAATTCCAAGCTACGTTAACGCGTTACCAACAGGGTGCGAAGCCGATGGTCGCATTAACTTTCAAAACACGCAAGCAGGCTATATGCGTGATGTTAAACAGCAATCCCCCGAGGACTGTATTTGGGAACTCAGTTACTTAGAATGTTGGATAGAAACATTTCAAGACGATTTGAATGATCCAACAGACAGCTTTCGTCATTCTAATGATGGTAAAAAACTCAAAGAGATTTTTGATAAAGGGCGTTATTTAAATTATTCCGGCCATAAAAACCGCTCAGAAAATTTACCCTATCACCCAATGCGGATCAGCTATGTTGACGATCAAGGGGTGCCACAACATGGTTTATTGCAGTTTAGGATCAGCAGTATGCCAGTAGCCACACTGGCTAAAAGGTTGGGCCTAAGTAATGCCAAGGTTATTGTTGGTAATACCGGAAGTCATTATCACCATATCGCTGAACCATTGAGTCAGGAACAAATTGAACAACTGAAAACAGGTGAGGTGCCTGCGCTGACAGTACAGACTTCAACTGATTTTAATCATCGTCATGACATTCGTATTACTTGGAAGAATGGTCAACTTGTAGGTGAAGATTTAGATACCTCCCACCAACATCCAGTATCGGTAATTTATGGTGATAGTAGTCAGCTCCCCTATGATGAAGATAAGGCGCTAAAAGGGATCATCGATCACACCAATCGATTCAAATTGGTCAAAGACTTGCGCAGCAGGGCACGTGTTGGCAATAACCAAAGGTTAATGCGTAGCCGGATGGCCCGCTTTGAGTGTGTCGACCTTGCTCAACTGTGTGAACAATTACCAGGCCTTGAAGGGGTAGGCGCATCTTTACAGGAAACTTATGACCAATATGGATTAAACGACATCCTGCAAGATTGGCAGGGAGGAGAGCTTAACGCCGCATATTATAACCGACGTTATCGGTTTAGCCGTAATGATGCATCTGGGAGAGTGACGGCAAATAGAGGGTTTAACGATCCAACGCTGTTTTGCGCTAAAACCACCCATGCGAAAGTAGTAGGGGGGTTTAGTTGGATGATCCCACTAGAGCTTATCTTACGCACGCCCAGAGAGCACTGGAACCCATACGAATGCGCGTATGTGCCCAACGCCCAATTAAGAACCGAAGAAGATAATGAGGGAGGAAAAAATGCAGAAACGGCATTTTCTGGCATTGATGACCGACATTTTTACTTCGGTACTCCTAAGGCTTTACTCACCGAGCAAGTGACAGGCAACGACCCCGCAGACACCGCTAATACGGCTTGGGTTAAAGGCAAAGATGGTACGCCGAGGTTACTGTACGGCAATGGTATTCGAGTACATGACTACGATGGTCACCGACAGCGCTTTCCTGTCTACCCCCTCTATTTTGAACATAGTCACGACGCAAACCAGCAACACTGGTTACGCGACAATTTAAAAACACTTTTAAAACAAGCTGTCAGCGGTACGCTGACAATCAACGACATTGATGAAATGCTTTAAGGAGCAGATATGGCAACTAATACCGAGTTACTCGCTCAGGTAGTTCAGACCAACACAGCGCTAACGAATACAATAGAAACAGAGCTTGATAAATGGCAAGGAGAGCGGGCCGAGTCAAAAGCACATATGCAACAAGCGGTAAATACTGTAGTTAATAATGATGTTCGATTATTCATTGATGGTATAAAAGGGGATGATGTTAACGATGGACTCAGTGTCGATAGGCCTCTAAAAACCATAGACAAAGCTTTGAATATGTGTAAAAAAAATAAAGGTTGCCGACTTTATTTTGAAGCAGGGCAAACCTATACAATCACCAAAGTACATTACATTGGGTGCAGGTATCTTGGCTTTTATACGCGGTTAGACAGTATAGCAAAGAAACCTAACTTCCCTACCGATGATGCCAGTGTATTCAAGGAAAATTATGCAACGATTGAAAATCAAGTACTAATTGACCAGAACGAATCATTTGTAAGTAATAAGTTGGCAGTCTCTGGTATTAGGCCCGTACCTACATCGCCACTAACAATTAATTTTGACAAAGTTTATCTTTTTACGCCGGTGTTACCAAATGAATGGAGGCCCTCTATTTGGACGGGGTTAATCTTACGCATGGACTTTACCTCAAGTATTAATATTTCCAGTGTAAGTTGTTATTGGGACTTGGGGACGCCACTTGTAAAACTTGCTTCTGGCCGTTCTTGTGGTGATTTTAGTTCGTATATGACTCGTTGTAATTTAAATAGATTGATTACAGACGGACCATACGATAAAGCCGTGTTTTCAACTTCAAATCAGCCTGCAAAGTGTGCCATAAGTGGTATTTATACTAGAGACACTTCCGAAAATATAGGCTCGATTCGAAAGTATTTTGTACACGGTCAATACCCTAGTTCAGATCCTGAATTACCAATGAATAATCTAATTTCAAATTTTAATAATCGTCGCAGTAGCTTTTAAGGAGTAGCAATATGGATGTATTCATCGATGAAAATAATGAATATGTTGTTCACTTTGAACTTGAGCAACAAAGAGAGCAGCAACGTTTAAATACACTTTGTCAGTTCAGGCTTGATCTGCGTAAAGTAGGTTCAAGCGGTATTGTGCCTGCCTTTGCTAATATAGATGAAGTGAGAGAAGTAAGGGCTGCTTTACTAATCGATGCTGACATATCAATTAATAAAGCTGAAGATGCAGGTAAAGACACACAAGCGTTAAGACGGTACCGCCAGGCTTTACGTGATGTGACGGCACAGAGCTTTGACTTTAATGAGGCCTTCAACCCGTTCCCTGTTAAGCCTGCGAATTAATAAAACTAACACAACTAATATGCCTGAACGTTAATTTTAGTCGTTGTTTAATGTGCATACTCTCTTTTTGCGAGTTAAATATACGACTGAGTTAAGTGTCTACCCGCCTTACTATATTGAGTGAAATTATGCTTTTACTTAAGGTTTTGAAGGGGTGGCTGTGGATGAGTGAGGGCTAAGTAACTAAATAAATAGCTAAATAAACAGCTAAATAATCAAGACAATCGTGTATGGCCTACTACAAATCAGGTAGACCCTGTAAATAATTCTGTGTAACTGCTCTTAGTTACAAGTATTCAGTTAGTCGGTCTTCAAACATAATCATAAAACGGTTTAGAGCTTGCTTCCAGTTATGAATAGGCATTGTCCACCTCTTGGAAGCATCCATTATCGCTAAGTACACCACCTTGCTAGCGGATTCATCTGTCGGGAACAGTTTACGTTTCTTGGTCGCTTTTCTGATCACACTGTTCAGAGATTCAATAGCATTTGTCGTGTAGATAGCTTTACGAATATCTTGAGGGTAGCTAAATAGAGTATTGAGATTATCCCAATGAGCCGTCCAGGAGCGGCTGATTTGAGGGTACTTTTCATCCCATTTATCACCAAAGTGCTCTAACGCCAACAGGGCTTCATCTTCCGTTGTTGCTTGATAGATTTCTTTTAAGTCAGCGGTAATTGCCTTGTAGTCTTTCCATGGGACGTATTTCATTGAGTTTCGCACCATGTGTACGATACAGAGCTGAATTTGAGTTTTTGGATAAACAGCGTTGATGGCATCAGGAAAGCCCTTCAGGCCATCTACACACGCGATGAGGATATCATTCACGCCTCGATTTTGAAGTTCGGTGAGCACGCTAAGCCAGAACTTCGCTCCTTCGGTTTCGGACATCCACATCCCAAGAAGTTCTTTCTGACCTTCCATATTTACGCCAAGTGCGAGATAAATGGCTTTGTTGATAACCTGTTTATTCTGGCGTACTTTCACGACGATGCAATCGAGATAAACGATGGGATAGACCGTATCAAGCGGGCGAGATTGCCACTCAACCACTTGTTCTAAAACAGCATCTGTAACTTTAGATATTAGACTGGCGGAGATATCCGCATCGTACATTTTTTTGAATGTTGCGACGATTTCACGGGTGGTCATTCCTTTGGCATATAGGCTTAAGATCTTGTCGTCCATCGATTGAAATCGGGTTTGATGTTTACGAACAAGCTTGGGTTCAAAGGACGCGTCACGGTCACGAGGGACTTCTAACTGGATCTCACCATCGTCTGTAATTAGGCGTTTAGATGAGTAGCCATTTCGACTGTTACTATCGTTAGTTGGTGAGTTTTTTTCGTAACCGAGGTGCTCATTAAGTTCAGCATTTAAGGCTGTCTCAACCGTCACCTTGGTTAACATTTTCCTAAAGTCATCAAGATCAGAAGGAGTCTTAATCGACTTAGCTGCTTCGCGAGCGAAGGCTTCTAGAGCTTTCTTATCCATATTGCTTATCCTCAGCCATTACTGGCTTAATTATAAGCAGATACACAATTTAAATTACAGGCTCATCAGGTAGGTCATACACTGTGTTACAAGTTCCTCGAACAATATTGGCTTTGCTACTGAGGCCCTGCCACACAATATACTATGGTTTTAACCACTCACCGCCACGTGGATCCTGAAATGAATTCAGGAAGACAAAGTGCTTATCTGATATGTATTTGCTCAGGTTAGATCTTACATCTAAAACATCGAAACCTTTTTAGCCATTAAGCACCCTTTGCCAAGCATTAAAGAGGCGCGGTGCTTATTTTTATGTTGTTTAATTAGCTGCTGGCTGTTTTTTAGCCATCGGTTAGCCAGCTCACTAATTTTCTGATTTTCTTCTTTTTTAAAGCCCATCCTTTAAAGCTTTCCTTAGTCACTTTCTTTAACAACACGCCCTTCAAAATCATATTATTTAAAATAATGCCTCGAAAAACCTCGCCTATTTCCCCGCTTTTACACAAAATATTTTTAAACAGCGTTTTCGCAAACAAAGCCTTTTCAAACACTGTCTTCTCAAACAAATTTTTTTCAAACAAAGCTTTCACTAGCAGAATCAATGCATATCACGATTTTTTTACTGTTGGACCATTACTTTTAATGGCGTTTGTCAGTGCTTTTTTGTTTAATTTTACCCATTCCATCGCAAATACGTTTGCTAACCACTGCGCTTATTCCGTCATTCAGTGTGATGATGCTAGGTATTTTCACCCGCCGAAAGGTGTATCTGTCACGCATACTAGGTATGAACATAACCTCAGTTTAAATACCCTCACGTTACATACCCTTTAGTACAAAAGCATCGAGTGCAAGATATTGCACGAGATTCAGTTACGTTAGAAATAGTTACCCTAGTAAAAGGCACTGTAGCAGCCGTGCCCTTAGAGGCGGACAAGTTAGAACTCATTGCTTTATCAATGCGAGGTGCTGAGCCTGAGTTGTTCAAGTTACCATTTATACTGCTTTACACGGGAAGTTGCTATACGCCTCAAAGCTAAGCCATTTCCAAAAAAGTACGAATAAAACACACCGATATAAATAAGGCTGCCATATTACATGCAGCCTTTTTATATGCGGTATTTTCGCTATGCCTCTAACGCTTATTGAAACCGTGCGGTGACGGCTAAGCTTTGTGATGAGTTACTGGCATCATCATCTAAGAACGGTTGTGTGTCGTGATCAAAATTAAACGAATAGGACAAAGAGACCATTTTTGACAGCCTATATTCTAACCCTAAAGTTAATTGATATTGGCTCGACTTATTATGATCCACAATACAATAGGTGGCTGTTGAGGTGAGTGTTTCTTTACACACTGAGGTTGAAGCATCGGCAAATTCAGCCAAATCATCTAAGCCATAAATAATGCTCAATGATTGGTTGAACATCAGGTTGTCGGCAATTTGCCAGTTATATTCTTGATAGGCATAGGCGACGTCGTAATCAAATTCATTTAACCCAGTAAGCGTGCGGTTTGCATCCGACACTTGGTCGTTTTGATTACCCAGTGCCATAACTAAGTGTAATTTATGGTTATCTGAATAGGTTAAATAAGCACCGCCACCCAAATAGGCCACGGTTTTATCATCCAGTGAGAGTGAGTCATCTTGCTCTTTTATCCAGCCTAACTGCCCAAACCAAGTGCGGTTGAAGTCGTACTTCCCGCCATAATTGAACAGTTTATAGCTTCTATCTGATACCAACTCGTTAGATTGGGTGACTTTGTCTTTGGAATAGGCCAGCGATAAGCTGTTAGTCCACGCATCGTAGCGAGAGAAATAGTTAAGCGAAATACTGTTTTGGTCGCCATCAATATTACCACTGAGTTTACTCAACGATACCGAGACATCAGCCGCGTGCAGCCATTCAGGTTGGGGTTTCCCCTGTGCATATGCGCTTGCTTGCCACCATTTACTCGGTGCGCTAGGCGCGGCTTGTGCCGCCGGTTTTGCTGTCGCCGCTACTTGGTTGGTGGTAGTGATATTCTCACTTACTTCTTTACTGCATTGCTCGGCAGACTTATTAAGCGCCTTACAGCGCGCTATTTGCTGTATTTGTTTGTACAGGTTTGCATCGACAGATTTTATAAATTGCAAATCAACGTCACTGGCATAGCTGGTGGTTATTTGCATCGAGCTTACAACGAGTAAAATATAAGGTATACGCATAGCACAATCCTTGTTTAGGTTGTGAGGATGGTTTTTGTCAATTACACGGTTTGCTGCTTTTTCTCAGATACCACGACTAATAACAGCCCAACAAGCGGTGTAAGTAATATGGAGCTGAAAAAGTAACCCCAAAAGCCAAGCTTTTTATTGCTGCCAATAAAGGCAATAAATAAACAAAGTAATAAATAAATGAGTATCATCATTTTAAATTTCCTGTGGTTTTAGGCACAAGGGTGAACTTGAGCGGGCTAATAAAAAGGTCACTATTTCCGGGCGTAATGGGGGTAGGTGTAAAAGTAAGCCCATATTTTTCGTCTAATTCATCACTGGCATAGTTGAGTCGACTGGCTATTTTTTCTGGCGTAGTACCACGTGATTCGAGCGCTGCAGCCCAAATAATCGATGCGGCGAAATAGCCTTGTGTTGCCCAAAAACCTTGGGTTTTATTGTTATCGTTATAAAAGCGACACGCAAATAGCTGATATTGCGCTTCGGCAATTTCTTGCTGAGTTCGATGCTCTCGTTTATTGACGTGATGGTGCTTTATATCTGAGGGCGCATGGCAAGATTCAGTGGCCAGTGGAGGGAGGCCATCAACTGAAAGGGCATAGTAAGGGGCTATGTCATCAATACATGTGCTGTCATTACAATCTACTTGCAGATTTAAAAACGCACCACCGCCAATAAAAGGTTCGTGCATATCTACTTCACGCGCGAGGCGCATCAGAGTTTTGGCATTGTCTTTAGAGCCTGCGAGAAAAATGATACTAGCTTGTTCGGCAAACACTTTATCGAGCCTTTTTTGTGAAATGCGCAAGGCCTCAAAGTGTTGTTTTAATGTTTCATTCAGAACGGCTTCTAATTTACTGCTATTTTTACTTTCTTGAACATAATGAAGCAGCACATTATCTGAGTCTGCTAAACTCACCGCGAGTTGGTTGTGTAAGCTTTGCTGCTTTTGGTGTAGCTCATCATCATCTAATAGTCTGAACTGTCGGCGATATTTTTCTTGCGTAATTTTGAGCTGCTTGTCACTGGCTTTATAAGAAAAGTCTCGTTCTAAAAAGGCCAATAGTCGTTTATCACTTAACCCCTCAAAATATTGGCGATACGTCTCTGTATTTGAATCGGTCTCTACTAGCAGCGAAATGATATCGCTTTTTTTATTGCCGATATCAGAAGTGTTTTCTGGGAATAACTTGCGCAGCTCAATAAGCTGTGCAAAAAGCTCTGAACGCGCAGTCGACAGCGCGAGTTGTTCAGATTTAGAGTAAACCTTGTTTGTTTTTCTTTTTAAAACGGCAATGGTGTTAAGGTGATCTTGGTTTTCATATTCATACAGAATGGGATCCGCAACTTTGAGGCCTTTGTGTACGGCCGCTTCCACAAAATAATTAGTAAAGTCATTTTCATATAAGTCAGAGTCGCGTTCATTGACGACAAATACATCAATATAGCCTTGTTGGTAAATAAAGTCGGCAATGTCGCTAGCGTGAGTCAAGTCACTTGATATGTGCCTGAAAATATATTCAAAGTCATACTGGGTTAACCTGGCATCGGTCGCGCCAGAGGAGAGCATGACAACCCCTTTATTTTCGTAAACTACCGCAGCGGGAATGGCTGCTCTGGAATTGACATACCCTGCGACAGCAATAAGGTTGGGGTTTTGTACAATGGCTTGCGCTTGTGAAATACTGGCTTGCTTTGAACTGCTGTCTTCTTCGTAGGCAGGTTGCAGCCTAATGGGCTTCATTTCACAATGAAGGTTAGCCTGTTTGTCTTCAGGTGCCTCCATACATCGCGTGTTATGGGCACTTTGTAGTAAATCAAGCTGTACTTGAAATGCGTGCACATACTCTTGTAATGAATCATTATCATGTTCTGCTTCGGGCCATACAATGGCGACTTCTAAGTGCTTACTGTTTAGCGTGTTAATTGCACGCTGTTCTTGGTGCGTGCTTGTGGGCCCTGAGGTGATCCCCCTTACCATCAAATAAGCGACGTAAACAATACTAAGATATACGATAAAGCGGCGCATTAAACCTGCTCCTTGTGTTTACACTTATGATGTCCTTTTCTAGTTGTTGTCATTTACACGCTCACTTTTAGCAGGCGATGCAGGCTTTTTAACCGTCGGGTTGCCTTTACTTTTAACATCCTGTTTCGGCGTTTTATTTTGGTCGACTCCAAGCAACGTATGTTGTGCAAGCAGTGGGGGAGTGGCTTGTTTAGTCTGCATTCGTTGCGTGGATTTCTCTGTTCGTTTTTGTGTTTCCAAAGGGGGAGGCTGAACCGCAGGGCTTGGCTCCGCATTGAGAATTACTGGCAACGAATTTTTATCAGGCCCGATCATAATCACTTTTGAGTTTGCTGATGTTGCAATTTGTGCTGTTGCCTGAATACCTTGCCATTTCAATATATTGCCCGAAATACTTTGGTCAATAATGGCGTTATAACGGCGGATCCCTTCCGCTTCGACTCTTTTTCGTTCTGCTTCTTGTTCTTCTCTTTGAATTCGATAGCCATACGCGAGAGAGAGTTGCTGCTGCCTAAGCTTATCTTGGATCACATTTTCAATTTTGTCGGGCAGGTCAATATCAATGACCATTACTTCATCGACGGTAATAAACTTTCTAGCAACCCGGCCAATTGCTTCATTTACCGCATCTTGGAAGGTGGTTTTTTTGGCGAGCGTGGCATAAATATTTGTTAAGTTATCTTTTACGACATATGAACGTACCGTTGACTCGATTTCAGGTAAAACAATGGTATTAAAGTAATCTTCACCAACATACTTATGTAATACCCCCACCATTTCTCTGTCGGGGTGATATCGAATGGCCATGTTTATTTTTACGTTCAGGCCGTCTTCGGTTAACACATTCAAGGTATGTTTTTGCGTTTGTACTCGTAAGTTATACACCGCCATGATGTTCCAGGGTAACACAATATGAAAGCCTTCTCCGTAGAGGGTTTCTACCACCGTACCGCCATCAAAGCGTTTATACAGCACGCCGCCTTCACCGGCTTTTATGGTGATGAATATTCTAGACCAGAAGTAAAGCAGCAAAAATGCCAATACTAAAATTGTGACAAGAATGGTTGGTAAATGCTCATCAATATAACGTCGAATAGTTGCGGTGATACGGGTAATTGGATTAGTCATGCTGCTTACCTCCATTGACTTCTAATTTCACCACTTTTCCATATTCCAGTTTGATCAAGGTGTCGGCGACGTCAAAATATCGGTCGTCGTGGCTTACTACGAGCACCATTTTGTTGGCTTTTTTCAATTCAGGTAAAATATCATGATAATAAAAATCTCTAAATTCAGGGTCTTGATCGGCTGCAACTTCATCAAACACCACCACCGGTTTGTCTTCAAGTAGTGCAACAATCAATGCAATTCGCTTACGTTGTCCAGTTGATAGGTCAAGGTTGGTAAAGCGGCCATTTTCAAAGCGGGTTTTATGATCAACTTGTAGCTTTTTGAGTAGCTCATTGACTTTGTTGTCGTCTAAATGGTCTAGGCCGTAAAGCTTGTCAAATAAATGAAAGTCAGTCAGTACGATAGAGAATAAACTGCGGAAATCATTGTAGTTCGACACTTCCACCATTTTGTTGTCGACTTTAATATGGCCTGATTTTGGACTATATAGCCCCGTTAAATTTTTCAATAAGGTTGTTTTACCACTGCCGTTACCGCCAACAATAAAGGTGATTTCTCCGCGTTTTAGGGCAAAATGCATGGGCCCAATGCCAAACATGGCCTGTCCTTGCGCATTAACATAGTCATAATGTAACTCGTCTAAACTGAGTTCTTTAAAGTCTTTATACAGATCAGAGCAGGCATGTTGCTCAGGTTCTTTTGATTCGTCGAGTTTCGCTTCTAGGTGGACCAAATTATCCAGAGCCATATCTGCTTTTATGATCATCGGAATCGACTCAATGAGCAGACCAATTGCGCCAGAAATAAACAATACAATGGCCGTGATCGACATCATGGTTTCTGACTCAACTTCATCAATTTGTGGCAGTAAAAATACGATGCCTGCCATCAGTAGGAAAAACATGGTTTGGCCAAAAACCATATTAGAGACCACTTTCTTTTCAGATTGGAACTTTAAATCTAAAGAGTCATCTATATTTCTCGAAAACTCATTTTGATAAATATCATCACTTCTTTTTAGGTTAATTTTGATCTCTTTAAAGCCGTCGAGAAAATGATTAAGTGATTCGAAAAAGAGTTGGTCTTTTTCTTGAAATTCGTGATAAAGGCGAATGATGTCTTTTTGGCCGTGTTTATAAATAACAATGCCAATGCCGAGAATAACCACACACATTGCAAAAGCTGCCAGTGATAAATAAGCAATGTAACCAAACGAAAATAACAGCATGATGGAGGCTGTCATGGAGTGCACCATTAAACGGGTGGACTCATATATAATTTGTGAATTATCAGTAACATTGGTGATAATACTCATTTTGCCAATTTTTTCGTAGTGCACCAGCTCGGACTTTCTGAGTTTATCTATCAGGGTTAAATGTTTGTTTGAAATGGCTTGCTGTACGCCTGATTGGGCATGGTACTCAGAGTATTTCCGGCAAAACACAAATGCGCCAATGCATAACGCAAAGAGTAAGATATTCCTTAAATTAATTTCATTAAAGTCTTTCGAAACGTCATTAATGATAAGCATAACCATACCGTTGGTTATACCTGCCAACATCATTGTTAAAATGATCCTGTTACGTCTGAACCCAGTTTCACTAAAGACAAATGATATTAACTTCACTTTCATAGGTGATCCTAGTTATTATTTTTTTGAGGACCCGGTGTGGAGCTCGTCGGGGTATGTATGCTAAACAAATACAATTAACCACGCGACACGCTTATCCTTCCAAAGAATAAGTGTGTCGCTGTGATTAATTATTGCCGCAAAGCGTGCTATTTAAGCTGCTGTGGCTTTTTTGCGCGCTTGAGATGTGACTTTTTTACCTTCTTCGAATTGCTCTTCGAAGTAAGCACGCATTTTATTTGCGTCTAAGTCCCAAAAGGTGCCGCCTGCCGCAAAGTGCAGGTTGAATACCCGACCAATTGCGTAGGTTGTTGCACCACCAAGGATAGACATAGTGACTGCCCCGGTTAATTGACCAACCAGTGGAATTGATTTGATAAAGCTGGCGATAGGCTGCACTAGTGCAATGGGCAAATAGCCACTGACCAGTGACGTGATCACGGCTTTACCACGAGACTCTGAAAATTCAACTCCGTATACTTTTGAAAGTGAATGAAGCATTTTGATTTGAATCGCGGTTAGACCAACGAAGTCAACCCAAGGGATCGGCACTAGTCCGACACCTGCTGCACCATACACAGAGTTTTTAATGATTTTATCAGCTTCTTCGGTTTTACCCTCGAATGATAATTCGGCGTCAGCCGTTTGGTTTTGTTGTTCCACTGCATTCTCCTTTTCTGAGTTTTGATTTTTATCTTGTACCATTAGTAACCTCCTGTTTTTACTTGGTATAAACCAAGTAAATTTCCAAATATGAAGCCGTATTTGGCTGAATATTGGTAAGAACTTCTGGCATTAATGCAGTCAGTAACCCAAAACCACTCTGGCTTACATGTTTCGCCAATCCTAGTCAATAAGTGTGTCCACTGTCGGACATGGTTAAAAAAAAGTCCATTACACGTCATTACAGTGTCAGATTTTGTTGTAATGCTATGCAATCGTTGCTTCTAAAAAATATGTCAACACAACGGAATTAGCTAGTTTTAGCCTAGCTGTTAGTTAGATTGGCGGTATTTTATGCAATGCACATTGATTTTATATGATATTAATATGAATAGTTCAAGTTAATGATGTGTAAAATAATTTGATTGCTGTAATGTTTTGTAATTGCTATATGTAATTACAAAATATAGTTTAAAGTGGAATAAAAAAGTGTTTGAGCACGCTGTTAAAGCTCTTACTTGTCAGTAGGCGAGTCTATATTACTTATTATAATTCAATGGTATAGGCTTATTTTTATTGTTATGTAACAAGTTAACATGCGGCGTATAAGAATGAATTCTTCAAATGATGGAACGGTTAACGCTCAGGTGAGCACCCAAAAAAAACGCGATAATTCTAAAAAACTCACTTATTTGCAAGGGAAGGTTACGCCAAAAACCACCTCTTGCGTACATCAGCTGTTTGAACAACAAGTAGATAAAACTCCCGAAGACAATGCACTTGTGTTTAATAATGTGGTGCTCTCATATACACAACTAAACCAGCGTGCTAATCAAATTAGCCATTTTATTCACGAGCAAAGTCAATTATCAGCCAAAACCCATAATCGTGCCCAGCAGCAGGTTGTGTTGCTGTTACCACGTTCTGAATTTGCGTTGATCTGTATGCTTGGCGCTTTAAAAGCAGGGGTATGCTATGTGCCGATCGCCCCTGATTTCCCGCTTGAACGGGTTCGCTTCATTCTCAATGATGTTGCCCCTTCGTTAGTCATTACCACGACGGAACTGGCGCAGAAATTTGCTACGTTACAAACAAAAGAGTGGCATACATTTGACCCACTCGATTATGCGAGTAATTTTGATAGTTATGGAACCGGTAATCCGAATCGAGACGTTAAAACCGAACATTTGGCCTATATCATCTATACATCGGGTTCCACAGGTACACCCAAAGGCGTAATGTTAGAGCACCAGTGTGTAGTGAATACTTTACAATCACTATCACCCACTTATAGCGCAAAAGATGGATCTCACACACCTTTGAAAACTTCGGCGTTTACCCATTTTGTATTTGATGTGAGTGTCTCCGAATGTTTTTGTCCGTTAATATTTGGCCATGAATTACACCTGTTAAGCGATGACATTCGCACAGACAGTGTCGCGTTATCTGGTTATATCACCCAGCATTGTTTAAATGTGGTGTATTTACCACCATCAGTATTGGCCACGTTACCTCGCCTTGGCTATGAGAGTGTGAACGCCTTTATTTTTGCGGGAGAACCTTGCCAAAAAGAATGCGGTGAATATTTCGCGAAAGCGTTTAATTTATATAACTTTTATGGCCCAACGGAGTGTGCAATCTACGCCACTGGCCAGCAGGTTGATGCACAAAGCATTCATCATATTGGGCAGCCTATTGATAATATGCGCGGCTATATTGTTAACCAAGCAGGCGAGCAAGTGTCAGCTGGCGAAGAAGGAGAATTGTATTTATCAGGTCGCGGCGTTGCCAGAGGGTATTTAAATCTGGCGTCACAAACAGCGCATAGCTTTATCGATAACCCATTTTGGTCGCAAGAAGACGACCCTTATGATGACTATAAACGCCTATATAAAACGGGTGACTTAGTTAAACAACAAGCAGGTGGTGGGCTCGTTTATTTAGGGCGATGTGATCAGCAAATTAAAGTGAATGGCTTTCGGATTGAACCGGGCGAAATTGAACACCAACTGCAGCTTCATACACAAATAATACAAAGCAAAGTGATGATTGACCCTGCTCGGAACCAGTTGGTGGCTTTTTATACCTCACAACATCCAATCACACCCGTTGAGTCGTTGCAGAATTATCTGAGCACTTATTTACCTGAGTATATGTGCCCAAAACAGTATGTGCATGTTAAAGAAATGCCGGTGTCTGTGAGCGGAAAAATAGATACCCAGGCTTTGTTGGCGCAGATCAAGCAAGTTACAACAACTGAGCATAGCAATATCGAACAAAGTGAAATGCTTCAATGGGTGTTAAAAACCGCAAAGCGTGTGTTAAATACGCCAAACGTTTCAGGTGACGATAGCTTCTATCAATTGGGCGGCGATTCAATTTTAGCCATGCACATTGGGGCTAAGTTGCATGAGCAAGGGATCAATTGCTCCCCAGTACATGTACTGCAAAGCAACACTTTTCATTCACTGGCACAGACGCTTGAAAATGAGGCGTGCACTGCTGCCAATACATTAACGGTGGCAGTCAATGATGGCCAGTTTAACCCGATGCAGCGGTTGATACTAAATCATCAGCTTTCTACGTCAGCCATTTTGTATAATGAAAATGTATCGATCGATTTTTCAATCGATGAGCAGCAAGCCATTACGCTCGAACAACTTAATCAGGCGCTAATAACCTTCATTAACCATCATGATGTTTTACGTATGCAGGTGAATGAAGACAATTTAGGCTATCGAATTTCAGAGAAGCTAAGTGCAGTGGCAGAGTTACTTACGGTCGTTGATGTATCACCTGAATCGCACCCATCTGAAAGCTTAGTCGCGCAGTCGTTAGCACGTTACATTGATATGCCTTTTGATTTGTACCAAGGGCCTCTTTATCGGTTCATCGCATTTAGCAGCCAAGGGCAGGTGCTTAAGCTGAGCTTTATCCACCATCATTTATTGACCGATGGCGAAGCAATGTACAACCTGTTTGTGCCTCAAATGGCTGCGTTATTGAAAGCGCCTCAGGACTCTTTGCCCCATGTGCCAAACGTCATGACGCAAACGCAATATAAAGAGGCCGATGAGAAATTACTTAGCGCTTTGAATACCGCGGTCTTGTTCAATAACTCTCCCAGTGATGACTTGCGCGGCACATATCACACTAAGACATTCTCCAAGGCATTATCAGATCAGCTGAGTACTTGTGCGCAGGCGCGAGGTGTGAGTATTTTCTCGCTGTTACTGGCGTGCATTCAATTGGTCACGATGCGGTTTTCGAATCAAAATTCAGTGTCAATTGGCGGCGTTCGCAGCCTGAGAGGCCCTGATGCAGATAATGTATATGGTAACTTTTTGGCAAATGAACTGTATTGTTGCGAACTTGAGTCGAATATATCGACGGGTGACTTTATTGCACAGTGCTTCAGCCAAGTAACTGAGCAATTAACCCAGCCGCTGGCGTATGAAGCATTACTTAAAAAAATGAGAGAAACTGGCAACGTAGAAGAAAAGTTACCCTCAGTTTATATGACTTTAGAGCCGAAAAAGCGCCACTCGGTGCCATGGCTTATTACCCAAAACGATACCTTACCCTCTGACGTTAAATACCCTTTGTATTTTGAGTTCGATTTTCAAGATACTTTAAACCTCAGGGTGGAATATCGTACAGCCATATACAGTGACGCGCAAATTCAGCAGTTGGTCACGGCAGTAGAACATGTCTTAACGTCATTTACGCAAGACTTTTCACGGCCGGTGGGAGACATTAGCTTGATGCCACAGCAGCAGCAACAGCGCGCGCTTACTCGCTATGCGGCTACTGTACAGGCGCACCCAGCAGACGATTTAGTTTCACAGTTTGTAAAAATGGCTGAGCTATTTCCCACTAAGTGTGCGCTTATGTATGCTGGGGAAGAAGCGACCTATGCTGATATAGACAAAGCGTCGAACCAACTAGCGCAGTACCTCGTTGAAAACAGCCAAGTGCAAGCAGAGTCCTTGGTATTACTGCTGCTTGAGCCATCATTTGACACCATTGTTTCGATTCTGGCGGTATTAAAAGCAGGGGGCGCTTATGTGCCAATCGACCCGACTTATCCTGCTTCTCGTATTAGGTACATTGCAGAAGATACGGTCAGCCATATTATTATCACGAACAGCGCATATGCTGATCATGTATCTGAGTTAGCTGATTTAACCTGTATTTGCTTAGACACCTTACCTGCACAGCATTACAGCGACGAACGACCTAATATCTCGATAGTACCAGAGCAACTGGCCTATGTGATTTACACATCGGGCAGTACTGGGCAGCCAAAAGGCGTGCAGATCACCCATAATAATGTGAGTCGTTTGTTAAGCAGTGCACACCCGCATTTTGATTTTACCACCGAGGATGTATGGTGTTTATTCCACTCTTATGTGTTTGATTTTAGTGTGTGGGAAATTTGGGGAAGCTTACTCCATGGTGGCAGTTTATTTATTCCAAATAAGGCACAAACACAAGATACCTCACAATTTTTTCAGTTGGTTAAAGCGCACAAAATAACGGTTTTAAATCAAACGCCCTCCGCATTTTATAACTTTATTCAAGAAGCCAATCAGCAAGACACTCTCACTCACCTAAAGTATGTCATTTTCGGCGGAGAAGCACTGAACTTAATTCAGCTTCAACCTTGGTTTAGTCAATATGGTTATAATAAACCGACATTAGTGAATATGTATGGCATTACCGAAACCTGTGTGCATGTTACATTTAAAGCCATTTCAGAGGCCGATATTAACGCGCGCTCGAATATCGGTTTGCCATTAAACGATCTGAGTGCGTACATATTAGATGATAATTTAAACCCCGTACCGCAAGGGGTGGTTGCACAGCTTTATGTAAGTGGCGGCGGGGTGGCTCGCGGATATTTGAATAAAGCGTCGTTAACCGAATCAAGGTTTGTGGCTAACCCGCATAATCAAAATGCTGGGCAAACAATACTCTATAAAACCGGTGATTTAGTCAGAGAGCTCGATGGTGGGGGCATTGAATATATTGGTCGCAATGACTTTCAAGTTAAAATTAGAGGGTACCGCATTGAGCTAGGTGAAATTGAGCACTGTGTGTCGCAAATCACAGGCGTTTCACAAAGTACGGTGTTAGCTAAAAAGCGAGACTCTGGTTATTACTTGGTGGCGTATTACGTCGCTGACAATGATATTACGCACGATGATTTTACTCAGCAGCTCAGCAGCCGTTTGCCAGCACATATGGTGCCACAGCATTTTGTTTATATGCCTTCCATGCCCTTGACCATTAACGGCAAGGTCGATGTGCGCCAGTTGCCAGAACCCAACTTTACTCAAGCTGACTATAACCCCCCAACGAATGAAAACGAGCGCGCATGCTCTGTTATCTGGGCGGATGTGATGTCGCTTGAACAAGTGGGGATTGATGATGATTTTTTCCGCATCGGTGGCGATTCAATTAATGCGATTCGGGTGGTCGCACAATTAAAGCTGCTCGGATTTAATGTGTCTGTACGAGATATTTTTCAACATAAAACCATTCGAAAGCTTTTGCCCAGTATTACCAAAGAAGTGCAGTTACACAGCACTAGGCCACAAAGCAGCGAACCTGCCTATGTGCCATTTAGTCTAGTCAGTGCACAGCTTAAATCGCAGTTTGTTCATTACGAAGACGTGTATCCGGCGACCCATTTACAGCAAGGCATGTTTGTTGAGTGTAAACGCGACGGTCGTATTTATCATAACTTGGATGTGAGTGAAGTTAATCAACCGTTTGAGAGTGAGAGATTTACTCTGATATGGCAAGCGCTGACCAATAAGCATGAACTATTGCGCGCCGCATATCAGCAGTTTGATGATATGGGCTACCTGACGCTCATTGAGCCAAGCATAGCGGTGTCGCAGCATATTGTGCAATACAGTGACTATGAGCAAGCATGGCAGCAGGAAAGTAGTCACCCAATACAACTTGATAAGGCGGGGTTATTTAGGCTCGCCATTGTGCCATCAGCGACACAATTTAAGCTGATATTTACCTCGCACCATGCCATAGAGGATGGCTGGAGTGTGGCTTCGTTAATTGCAGAGTTTATTAGCGCTTACACTGATGAACGTAGCCCTTGCGAGGTCGTCTCTTACATTGAAAGCCGCCCCGTTGCGGTTAATTTTGGTCAATATGTGAGACAAGAAGCTGCGGTAATAAATGATCCACGCCAGCGTCAATTTTGGCAGAATTATTTAGAGCATATGCCCGAGCAGGTTCAAAAAATGCGCAGTAAATCCGTGGCAAAGTATGAGCCGGTGATGATTGAATCTGACTGCAAGTTAGAGACGCATATGCATAAAGCCGTATTGGAAAGTGCAGTGCAGCACGAGGTATCAATTGATTCGGTATTTATGGCTGCGTTTGTACATTTATTATGGGTATTTAGTGGGGGTGATGATGTCACTCTGGGCGTGGTGGTCAATAACCGCTTAGAAGAGTCGGGTGGCGATGAGCAGTTTGGTCTGCATTTAAATACCATGCCGATGCGCTTCAAACACATAAATACAGACTTAGTTAAAACGGTCTATCAAGAGAAGCTTAAGTTGATGGCGTACAAGAACTACCCGTATGGCCAAATTAAAGCGGATTTAGGATATGAGCCTGACGACGATATCTATCAAGCTGCATTTAATTACATTCATTTTTATCAAAAGCATACCGCGCTTGAAACCAGTTCAGCCCAAGCGGTAGATGCGGTTGCCATGACCAATATTCCCATTGCACTGGTGGTGAACCGAGAAGGAGATACCTTTGACATACAATTTCAAGCGCACAGTACCTTCATTGAGCAACCGTTACTGGATTACTTAGCGCAGTATTATCAACATTATTTGCGTTGTATTTTATCCTCACAGCCTCTGTTGGCAGGTATGCGCCGCGATGAACATATCGCCCTGAGACAAAATGTAAATACAGCAATAAATTGTAATAAAAAAGACACCTTGTTAGAACTGTGGCAACGTACGGTAGCCCAATATAGCAAAGAGGTGGCACTGTGTTTTCAAGCAGAGCAACTGACCTACGAAGCGTTAGATAAACGAGTTGATCAACTGGCAGGTTACTTAGCTCAGCATGTGGGTTTGCGTATGGGCGATAGGGTTGCTATTTCGTTTGAGCGAAGCAGTGACATGATAGTGGCGATGTTGGCCTCGATAAAACTGGGTGTGGTTTATGTGCCTGTTGATCCGGCTTATCCCGCAGAGCGGATCCGTTATATTTTACAAGACTGTGGTGCATCGGCGGTGCTGTGTTGCCATCACGTGGTTGATGTATTGTCGTTCCTTAAACAAAGTAGTGTCAGATTAGTAGACATCACCTGCAAAGAGGTAAAAGCAAGCACATATGCAAAGTTAGACAAGCCTGCACACTTGGTGCAAGACTCGTTAGTGAATATTATTTATACATCAGGGACCACAGGCCAACCCAAAGGCGTCATGATAAGCCATGCAGGGGTAGTGAACCTTATTCACAGTCAAAGGCAGATATTTGATTTAACTCACCACGATAATGTCTTGCAGTTTGCATCTATTAGTTTTGATGCGGCGACGTGGGAAATATACAGCACACTGTGCAGTGGTGCGACGCTGGTGGTGTGCGATAAAGCGGTCCGTAAAGATGGCAATGCATTAACGAAGCTGCTTGAATCTGAGCAAGTGAGTATCGCGACAATACCTCCAGTACTGGTTGAAACCCTAGATGAACAAGCATGTCACTCGTTACGCACATTGGTGGTGGCAGGGGAAACAACCCCAGAAAAAACGTTGCAGCGCTTCTCTGAAATTTGCCAAGTTATTAATGCTTATGGCCCGACTGAAACAACGGTTTGTTGTTCATACCATCCTTATCAACGTGGCGACTTAAATACCAATATCGGCAAGCCACTATTGAACACGTGTTTGTATATTCTCGATCAGCACATGAACCCAGTACCAAAAGGGGTTGTCGGCCGGTTGTTTGTAAGTGGCGCAGGTATTGCGGAGGGGTACTTTAAGCGGCCAGAGCTGACAGAACAAAAGTTTATTAAAAATCATTTTATCGAGGATGGCTTCCCAACACTGTATGACACCGGAGATTTGGCCAGATACGATATGAACAATGATCTTGAGTATCTCGGGCGTAGTGACTTTCAAGTTAAGATCAGAGGCTTCCGTGTTGAATTATCAGAAATCGAGCAAGTTCTTTCGCAGTGCCAAGGGGTGGCTCAAAGTACCGTACAGCTGCTGGAACTGAATCAGCAAAAAGTGCTTACCGCGTATTTTACTGCCAGTGCGCAATCGGCTTTAGGGCAAGAAGTGACGGTGGATAGTTGGCAACAGGTTTATGATGCAGAATATAGCCGCTTAGAAAAAGATTTAAGCGTTGACCAAGCTGATTTTGAAGGGTGGAATAGCACATACACTGGCATGCCAATTGAAGTGGCTAAAATGCATGAATGGCGCGATGCGACCATCGCGCGTTTACAAACCTTGCCATTGGGTAAGGTACTCGAAATCGGCAGCGGCTCGGGGCTTATTTTTTACCCTTTGGTTGAGCATTGCACCCATTATTTTGCAACGGACTTTTCCAAAGCGGCGATTGAAAAACTTACCTTTGGTGCAAAACAACTGGGCTTTGAGCATAAATCCCAGTTTGCAGTGTGCGATGCCGCCACCATTTATGATGCAGTATCGGCACAAAACTACACCCCTGATACCGTTATTATTAACTCGGTTGCGCAATACTTTCCGTCGTTTGATTATTTGATGGATGTGATAACACAAGCCAGTCAGCTAATGCCGCAAGGTGGGGTTATTTTCATTGGTGATGTACGAGATGCTCGGTTGCTTGACTCTTTTCATTATGACGTCCAAAAGTCACGTGCGTCTGATGTAGCACATGATCAACTTAAGCAGCTCGCGGCACAAGCGCGGGTATTAGACAAAGAGCTCCTGATCAGTCCGCTGTTTTTTGCGCAGTTACATAACCACCTTTCCCAGTGCAGCGGTGCGCAAGCATTGTATAAATCAGGTACACACAGCAGTGAAATGACAGACTATCGTTATGATGTATTACTGACACTCTCACAAAAAGAGGTAATACGTGCTGTTACGCCGCAGGTGACTGAGTATAGTGACGGACTGAATATCGCTGAACTGGTTGCATTACATGATCATGTACTTATTGAAGGAGTGCCTAACGCACGTGTGTACCACGCTTACGTCGATTATTATAATTTACCCTGTAAGTACTCCAACCCCCTGAGCTGGCAAGGCTGGACAGAATTAGCTACTTCTTTACAGTGTGAGGTACGCTTTATACCCAGCGATGTGTCAGCGCATTTAATGTCGGTGAGTTTAATTAAAAACGCAGCAAGCGCAGCGTGTGACTTTGTATCGATTAACCACCATGAACACACCGCGTTGACACATACGCCGTTATCTCATTATGTGCGAGAGCCGGTTGTTGAAATTAATATTGGTCAGTTAGTTGAGTCTTTAAAAACACAATTGCCTGAACATCTGCTGCCTCAGCACTTTGTACAACTTGAACAAATCCCACTGACAACACACGGCAAAATAGATAAAAAAGCCCTGCCAACGCCTGAACTGTGCTCGGTTGATTACCAAGCGCCACAAACAGAGCTGGCGCAAACCTTGTGTCAAATTTGGCAAACCACCCTCAGTATTGCGCGTGTGGGCGTCAATGATGACTTCTTTAGCATGGGCGGTAATTCAATACTTGCCATCACGCTGTGTCATCGAATGTCTCAAGCGCTCGATTACGAAGTGAATGTGGCTATTTTGTTTAAGTGTCCCACCATTAGTGCCTTAATCGACGATGGCTTATACCTACAAAAGAACAAAATTGAACCCGCGAACATAGAAAATCTGCCGCTGTCTTTTGCACAGCAAAGACTGTGGTTTATTGAACAATATGAACAAGGCTCAGCGGCATACACAGTACCAATTGCATTAACTTTAAAAGTGAATACAACCAGTTTTACGCAAGCAGTTAAGTGTATCGTTGAGCGCCATCAGGTGCTGAGAACGTGTTTTGATGACCAAAGTAACCCCGAAAAGGTGTTACTAAACATCAGATCGGCAGATGAATTTACTCCAGTGATCACGAAGGTTGCTCAACAAGATTGGCGTTCGCACATATCACACGACATGCAGTATGTGTTCGACCTGACCAAAGAGCTGCCAGTGCGTTTGAGCATCTATCAAGGCTGCAGTGAAGTAGCGGCATTGATAAATATCCACCATATTGCATTTGATGGCTGGAGTGTCGATATTTTATTAAAAGAGCTAGAGCTATTGCTGGCCCCAGAGGACGAGCAATCTGAAGCGCTGGCGAATTTACCGATTCAATATCAAGATTATGCATATTGGCAACACACCTATTTGCAACAAGGTGAGTTAGCGCGCCAATTAAGTTATTGGCAAACACAGCTACAAGGCTTTGAAACTCTAAATCTACCGCTTGATCGCGCGCGCCCAGAGCAGTTGAGTTATGTAGGCAAAAACCTGAATCAGGTTGTCAAAGCCGCGACCACGAAAAAGCTTAAAGCATTGGCGCGAGCGCACAGCGTGACTTTGTATACTTTACTATTAAGTGTATTTAATGTTCTTTTACACAGGTACTCGGGACAAACCGATATAACCCTCGGCTCGCCCGCCGCTAATCGAACCAGCTACGACACACAAAATCTTATCGGCTTTTTTGTTAATGCTCAGCCTATTCGCAATCACCTAGACCCGACTGTGGCATTTGACGATTTCTTAGCACAAGTACATACCACGGTGATCAAGGCACAAGCACATCAAGACGTGCCCTTTGAGTCGATAGTTGAACATTTATCGTTAGAGAGAGATTCAGCCAGACACCCGATTTTTCAGGTGATGTTTTCTGTACAAAACTTTGGCGAAGATGCACATAAGAGCGCGTTCTTTACTCCGATAGATGTTGATGACATTTACCAAGTGGCGAAACACGATTTAACCGTGTTTGTGAATGACAGTGTGGCACGACATGGCGAGAATGAATTAAAGCTTCTATTGAACTTTAATACGGCGTTGTTTAGTGATGCGCGTATTGAAAACTTGGCACACCATTACTTGAACTTGTTAGACGCCATTTGTGATGCACCAAATAGCCCAATTAATGCGTTAACAATGTTTACACCCGCTCAGCGGCAGGCATTACTCAACGCATCAAATGGGCAACATATACCTCGAGCACATACCCCCTTGGCTGAACGCTTTGATAGCCTAATAGCACAATATGGTAATGAGATTGCGTTATGCTGTAATGACGAGCAGTTGACTTATCAACAGCTCGACGACGCCTCAACACATATGGCTCGTCAGATTTTGACTAAGCTTGAAGCGACCGAATTGCAGTCAGTGCAGCAGCGAGTGGTGTTATTAATGGACCGCTCTATCACCATGCTGGTGTCATTAATTGCCATAGTGAAATCGGGCGCTGCGTATGTGCCCGTTGATGCCGATGCTCCCTCAGCACGCATTGCACACATCGTGTCAGATAGTGCAGCTAAATTGGTATTAACTCAGTCTCATTTATTAACTCAGTTGCCTGAGTTGGCAGCAGATGTCGCGATAGCCGTTACTGAAACAAAAACCGGTTTATGTGGGGTGAGTTGTTCAGAAAAATCCCTGCCAGTGGCCCAAGCTGATGATTTAGCATATGTAATTTATACCTCAGGCACCACAGGTCAGCCTAAGGGCGTTATGGTAACGCAGGCCAATGCGGGGCATTATATCGACAATATTGCTCAGCGCATGGTGCCGGGCATAAAGGTCGATTTCTCCTCGAATATTGGCTTTGATCTGAGTATCACAACGACATTGGCCGCATTATTACGTGCGGCACACGTACATATATTCCCGCAGCCGATTAAGTACGTAGACGAATATCGCCAGTATTTAACGCGTCACGATATCGAATTTGTAAAAATGGTCCCAAGTTTAGCGGAGCTGGTGTTCTCCTCTGAAGCGGCTGTAAGCGTTGATACCTTGATGTTGGGAGGTGAGAAGCTACTGTCGCAACAAGTGACGGCGTTAAGTGACTATTGTCAGGTCATACTTGATGAATATGGGCCAACTGAAGCAACCGTTGGCTGTTGTTTATCTCAGCGTTATCCGGCAAAAGACGAGGGAATTGGCGTACCGTATCCAAATACGCGAATATACGTGTTAGACAACGCATTAGAGCCGGTTGTTCAAGGTGCAAGCGGCTATTTATATGTCTGCGGCCCAGGCGTCGCAGCAGGGTATTTGAATTTACCGGAGCAAACTCAGGCGGCGTTTATTACTAACCCGTTTGTTGCACAGGGTGAGCTCGGCGGGGCCTATGACCAACTGTACTGTACGGGAGATTTAGTCAAAGTAGACAGCGCAGCGCAATTACATTATTTGGGTCGTAGTGATGCGCAAATTAAGCTCAGAGGCTATCGTATCGAGCTTCATGAAATAGAGCAGCAATTACTGTCGCTTGACTGTGTTACTCAAGTGGCCGTGGCCTTAAAACAGCAAGAGCAACGTCAATGGCTGGCTGCATTTTATGTCAGTGCACATGAAGTAAGCCATGAGCAGTTTATTGATTTAGTGGGTGACAGCTTGCCGCATTACATGATCCCAAGCCAGTTTATTGCGTTATCAGAGTTGCCGTTAACCGCCAATGGCAAAGTGGATTATGACGCGTTGCCCACCCAAGACTTAGCGCATGCGCAATTTCAGGCGCCGAGCAATGACACAGAGCAACAGATCAGTGATATTTGGCAAGCGCTATTGAACGTTGAGCGGGTGAGTGTACTCGATAACTTCTTCCAAATAGGGGGAGACTCAATTTCATCTATTACCTTGGTATCGAGATTACGCAAAGCCGGGTTTAATTTCGCAGTGAAAGATATCTTCACGCACAGTACTATTTTGGCGCAAGCAAAGTATGCCTTAGCTGAGCATTCACACTCAGCGGTACTCAGTCAGCAAGGGGAATTAGCTGGGCAGTTTTCACTCTTACCTGTACAAAAACGCTTTTTCGCAGACGTACAGCGAGGTCTCATTACGCAGCCTGAATATTGGAACCAAAGCTTTATCATTCAAGTTGATCCGATAGACATAGTGCGGCTGCAACAAGCGCTGAATGGCTTAGTTGCACATCATGATATGTTGCGAGCCAGTTTTGACATCAGTCAGTTTGAACGAGCAGTGCAGCAGCAAAGTTATGAACCAGTACGTCCGATATCATTACGTATTATTGATATGGCACACGCCTCAGATGCTGAAGTGACAGAGATGCTCAATGAGGTGCAACAAGACAAAGACTTGTGCTCAGGGAACATATTATCGGTGGCTTATATCAGAGGCTATACACCAGAGAGCGATGCTATTTTTGTGAGTTGTCATCACTTAGCGATGGATACAGTGTCTTGGCAAATTTTCAGTGAGGATTTGCACGCACTGTATTTTAAACGCAGCCTAACGGACAAAACCACCAGCTACCGTCAATGGGTTGAGGTAATACATCAATATGATCGAATGTACCCTAATGAAGGCGCATTCTGGCAGCAGGTTGTGGGTCAAGGTGATTCGCTGAAAAAGTGGGTGTCGCAGAGCAGTACGTCACACAGTTTTGAGTCAGAAATACGTTTGTCAGTGGCAGAAACAGAGCAGCTTTTAGTTAAGTCCAATGCGGCCTATGGTACGCAAATTAATGACTTATTACTGTGTGCATTTGCCTATGCACTACAGAGCGTAAACGACTGCGATTGTCAGCTAATTACATTAGAAGGGCATGGTCGAGAGCAACTAGATCACTTACTAGAAGAGCATGATGTCATACTCGATACATCGCGCACCATTGGGTGGTTCACCACGCATTATCCTGTTGCATTGCCCGTTGAGAGCTCGCTATCGCTAACTATTCGCGCAGTGAAAGAGTACTTACGTAAAATTGAAAATAAAGGCGTGGGTTTTGGCGCATGCCAAGCAACCGACTCATCGCTGCAATTACCGCCTATCGCCTTTAATTATTTGGGCGTAATAAGCTCCGCGACCCAGTCTCTAGATTGGCAAGTGTCACTTGATGACTTATCAACACAAGTAAGCCCAGAAAATGACGATGGCTTGCTCATAAATGTTAATGGTGCAGTTGAAGGTGGCGCGCTCATGTTCTCACTTGCCTCAAAGTTAGAGGCTCAAGCACATCAAGAGTTATGCGAGGCATTTGAGCAATCATTACATGATGTTGTGCAGCATTGTGCTGCGCAGATCAGCCAAACGCGTTCTCCAAGTGATATTGGGGTGGATATGCCCATTACTGAGTTTGATAAAATAACCGCGGTGCAAGGTATATCAGAGGTGTTTGGCGCAACCTCGTTGCAACAGGGCATGATCTATCAGCATGTAAGCTTCCCCGATAATGATGCGTACCATGTGCAATTTATAATTGATTATGATGAACCATTGGCTGTCATGTTTTATCAACAAGCTTGGCAGTGGGTGGTTGATGAATTCCCAGCACTGCGCATGAGTTTTGATTGGCAGCATGCGCCGGTACAGCTTATTCATCAGCAGGTTGACGTTAATTTTACCTTTCATGATTGGAGTACGCATAATAATGTTGATGCAGCCATTACGCTTTTACAGCGTGAAGACAGAAAGCAACCGTTTGACTTAAGGTGTGCGGGCTTATTACGAATTCAACTTATTAAGCGCGGGGAATCACGTTTTACCTTGTTAAGAAGCGAGCATCATGGCGTGTCAGATGGCTGGAGTAATGCGGTCTTAATGGCACGTGTTCACCAAGTATATTTGCAACTGTGTCAGGGTAAGACCCCAGAAAAACGTGTTGATCACGGTTATCTCAATGCGCAACACTTTTACGTAAGCCAACGTGAGGCGTGTAAGCAGTTTTGGCTCAGAGAAAAGTTAGGCTTTGATACCTGTAACGATATTTCCTCTATGCTCAGTTCATCATCTGACTTGGTAACGCATAAACAGGTAGACAAGGCTGAACAAACTTTTATCTCTTTTGATGCAGCGCACTTACAACAACTTGCGCGTAGCAGTAATGTCACCATGCACAGTATATTGCAGCTAGCGTGGCATAAACTTATCCGTACACACAGCGCAAGTAATCAAACCATGGTAGGCACCACCATATCGGGCAGAGGGATTGATGTTGACGGTATCGAAAATAGTGTGGGCTTGTATATCAACACATTACCCTTATGCGTGCAGTGGGATAACGATAATACGGTGTTACAACAGCTGCGTGATATCAGCAAGAGTATGTCGCTGTTAAATACCCACTCCCATCAGCCATTGGTTGAGCTACAACAAGGCGGTGAACGTTTATTTCAAAGCGTTTTAATTCATGAAAACTACCCAGAGCCGCAAAGCGACGAAGCCGATAAGCTCAACTTTAGTTATCGAGCGGCTTTTGAAAAGCTGGATTACCCTATGGCGGTGATCATTCAAGAGCAGCAAAATACCCTCACTCTTGGGTTAAGTTACGATGCAGCGTTGCTGTCGCAAAGTCGTGCCAAGCATTTGCTAACGCAATTTGAACAGCTTCTCCACGCCATACCCAGAAACCTTACCCGCCATCACGGCCAGCTAAATGCATTGACCCCTGCGCAGCGCTACGATGCAATCGCTAAGGTGAATCAAACGTATGCGGCTTTTGAGCCAAAAGGCATTGAGCAGGTATTCTATCAACGCGCTGACGTATTTGCCGCACAGCCTGCGGTGACATATGGCAAGCAAACGGTCAGTTACCAAGCGCTTAATGAGGCGTCGAATCAACTTGCCCATTACTTATTGAACCAACTCAACGTACAACCTGATACCTTGATTGCCATTGCAATGGACCGCTCGGTTGAGATGATAATGAGTATACTGGCGGTGATTAAGGCGGGCGCTGCGTATGTGCCAATTGACCCACAAGGGGCGGCTGAGCGTAGCCAATATATATTGCAAGATACCGCCGCGTTAGCGGTGTTAACGCAGTCGTCATATCAGGCTTATTTTGAGCAACAAGTAGCGACCCTAAGCCTGCGTTCAGAGCCCATGACTCAGGTTATAACGGTGGGTAATGCGGATATTACGACGATGCCAACACACAATGTGGCGCTGCCTCTGTCAGCCGCACGACTGGCCTATGTTATTTACACCTCGGGCACCACGGGTCAGCCAAAAGGCGTGATGATTGAGCACGGTGGTGTGATTAACCTCATTGACTCACAAATAAATACCCTCGGGCTCACCCAGCACAGTAAAGTGCTTCAATTTTCGAATTTGGTGTTTGATGCATCGGTATTTGAGATCTTCCCAGCACTGATGGCAGGCGCTGAACTGCACCTGATAGACCCCTCGCTACAGCGCGACCTTGTCGGGCTGGTTGAGTATATTGAACACGCCAAAATATCCTGTGCTTTTTTGAGTACCGCTTTGGTAAAACTCTTAAAAGGTAATGAGTTTGACGCGCTAGAAGTGATCCATACCGGGGGCGAAGCCCTTGATGGCTTAACCGCTTTGCCAAATTCATGTCGATTAATCAATCAGTATGGCCCAACTGAAGGCACCGTATGTTGCGCTCAAGCTGAAATTACCGACTTAACCGATATTTCCATTGGTATGCCGATCCAAAATATGCAGATGTTTGTGTTAGACCCTCATTTACAGCCGGTAGAGCGAGGTGTGGTTGGTGAGCTTTATATTGCAGGCCCAGGGGTAGCAAGAGGGTATTTAAATCAACCAGCTCTGACGTCACTGCACTTTATCGACAACCCATTTAAAAACGACGCTGATCTGCAAACAAGTTATAACACCCTGTATAAAACAGGGGATCGGGTACGGTTATCTGCAAAAGGTCAGTTTGACTATGTGGGTCGAGCTGACTTTCAAGTCAAGATCAGAGGCTACAGGGTAGAGCTTGAAGAAATCGAACACCGTTTGGCTCAGCATGAGCACGTTAATCAATGTGTGGTAAAAGTGCTCAAAACCGCTGGCGCAGATAACCTAGTTGGCTACGTTAGTGGCGATGTTGAGTTGGCTCCAGCCGATCTTGTAAGGCACTTAAGTCAAGTCGTCCCCAGCTATATGATCCCCAGTGTATTTGTACAAGTAGCACAGTTTAGTTATACCAGCAGCGGGAAAATTGACCGCCACTCCTTGCCAGACCCTGATGTGCCACAAAGGAGTTTTACAGCGCCAAGCACCGAGTCTCAGCGTGCCATATGCGCCTTATTTGCAGAAGCATTAAGCATACAAAAAGTAGGGATTGATGATGACTTCTTTAGCTTAGGAGGGAATTCGATTTTAGCGATCACCTTGTGTCAAAAGCTGACAGAGCATTTTGCTATTAATGTCAGAGTAGCTGACTTATTTGAGCACCAAAGCGTGATTAAGTTAGATGAATACCTAACGGCATCAAGCCAAGTTGAAGAAGAAACAGGGGAGTTCTAAGCGATGAATGCATTGGAGTTATTGTATAAAGTAAATGATTTACAGATGCTGCTTTGGGTTGAATCGGGCGATAAGTTAAAGTTTAAACTACGTCAGCCATTAGAAGATAAAACCTATTGGTTTGATTTAATAAAAGCCAATAAACAAGCGCTAATTGATATTTTGCTACAAGCAGGCATTGAACAAGAGCCCAGAGCTTTACCCCAGATATATCGGTGTGGCGATACAATCAAGCCCATGTCTTATGCCCAGCAGCGGCTGTGGTTTATTGAGCAGTTAGAGCAGGGCAGTAACGCCTATACCATTCCGTTGTGTTTGTATGTGCCACACTTTGATGCGGCGTGTTTTGAACGGGCAATAACCTACTTAGTTACTCGTCACTCGGTGCTCAACAGTGTCTTTGTGCAGCATAATAGCAATGCTCAGCAGCAGGTGCTTAGGTGTGCTTCAGTGTCGCTAATACACCATGAAACTAACACACAATCAGTGACGGCATTACTTGGTGACGATATTCAGCATATTTTTAACTTAACCGATGAGCCACCGGTGAGAATAAGTCATTATCATATTAGCGACGCGGTTGCCTCTGAACAAAATGTGGTCCTGATCAATATTCATCATATTGCCTTTGATGGCTGGAGTGCTGGCGTATTTCTCGCAGAGCTTAAACAGGTGTATGAAGCGCAGTTACAAGGCCAGTCAATTGATTTACCCACTCTACGCTTTGAGTATGCAGATTACGCTTATTGGCAGAACCATCAAAAAGACAGTGCCCAGTGGCAAAAGCAAATTACCTTTTGGCGTTCACACCTAGCGGGCGCAGAAACGCTTAACCTACCGCTTGATAAGCCGCGACCTGAAAAAGCCAGTTATGCTGGAAAGAATATACCGTTCGAGCTATCGCTCGCCGACAGTGCAGCGCTGAGCAAACTGGCACAAGCGCATGGCGCAAGCCTTTACAGTTTATTGTTATCAAGCTTTGTTATGCTGTTGAGTAAGCTGGCGAATCAAACGGATATAGTAACCGGATCAGTGGTTGCCAATCGTGAGATTGAAGGCACCGAGTCGCTGGTTGGCTTTTTTACAAATACCCAAGCTACTCGCCATGATGTAGACCCTAGCATTAGCTGCAGCGAGTTAGTAAAACAAACCCATGCACATGTGATTGATGCGCTAAAACATCAAGAATTGCCTTTTGATGTGGTGGTTGATGCGCTGGACTTAGATCGCACGCTCAATATGCACCCGCTGTTTCAAGTATTGTTTTGTTTTGATAAAGCCGATGAAGCAGACACAACACAATTTGTACCTTATCCACTAGCTGAACAATATCAGGTCGCAAAATACGACCTTTCTCTGTACTTAACTGACTCTAATGGTGTGTTAAGTGGTTATTTTAATTACGCGAGCGCCCTGTTTGATGATGAGACGGTGCAGCGTATTGTTGCGCGGTATCAGCGCGTTTTAGCTCATTACATTAATGATATGTCGCACACTGTGTCACAGGTTGATGTGGTACTCGAAGAAGAGCGGGCATTTTTACACCAGCATGGCTGTGACACCTATAAAGCATTGCCGGAGCACACAGTAACCGCATTATTTACCGAAGCAGCGGCGGCATCCCCCGCGCACTGTGCGCTTAAATATAAACAACAGCAGATGAGCTATCAGGCGTTGGATGAATATACGAACCAGCTTGCGCATTGGATAACACATCATGTTGATGAGCCAAGAAAGAGCGTGTTTGCACTGGTGATGGAACGCTCATTAGAAATGATCCCCGCTATATTAGCGATTCATAAAGTTGGTGCTGCGTACGTGCCTATTGACCCTGCGCTTCCTAAAGCGCGAAAAGCGTTCATCTTAGCAGATACGCAAGCACAGATGATTTTGAGCTTACAGTATGAAAAGCTGGCACTGTTAGATGAATTACCCGAGTTAGACCCTAACAACGTGGTGGCGATAAATAGCCTGTATATTTTAGATCAGCTTAAAGCGCCCGTAGCTTGCGATAACGCCTTACAAGATTTGGCGTACTTAATCTATACATCGGGCACAACGGGTCAGCCTAAGGGCGTGATGCTCTCTCATCTGTCGTTACTTAATCGCATTGATTGGATGCAAAGCACGTATCCGCTCACACCCAGTGATATTGTGTTGCAAAAAACGCCTTATAATTTTGATGTATCGGTATGGGAGCTTATTTGGGCGCATTGTTATGGGGCAAGTGTAGTGATGGCTCCCCCAAACGTGCATAAAGACCCGCAGCGTTTATATCAATTGATTGAACAAGAAGGTGTTTCTGTGGTGCATTTTGTGCCTTCTATGTTTAATTTGTTTTTACAAGATATACAACAGCGTGGGTTAAGCATACCTAAAAGCTTACGTTACATATTTACTTCGGGCGAAGCCTTGGCGCTGCCGCAAGTTGAATTGTTTAATGCCTTAAACCACCATCAGTTGGGAGGTTGCCAATTACATAATTTATATGGCCCAACTGAAACAGCCATCGACTCAACGTATTACCCATGCGCTGCAGTAAAACAGAGCGTACCCATTGGTAAGCCTATTCAAAACACCTTAGTGTATGCACTTGATGATCAGCAGCGTCAGGTGCCAATTGGCACTGAAGGAGAACTGTATATTGCAGGTACAGGCGTGGCAAAAGGGTATTTAAATCGTGATGAGTTGACGCAAGCTCGGTTTTTAGCCAATCCTTTTTTTGACCCAAGCTGTGATATTATGGGTGCCAATCGCATGTATAAAACCGGCGATAAGGTTAAGTTTAATCGCGAGGGTGAACTCCTGTATTTAGGGCGCAGTGACTTTCAAATTAAATTGCACGGCTTGCGTATAGAGTTAACAGAAATTGAAGTACAGCTTTGCCAACACCCGCAAGTTTTACAGGCCCTGGTAAACGTAGTTGAGCGTGGTAATGATCAGGTGCTGGTGGGCTATTATGTGGCAAAAGAGCCAATCAGCGATGGGCAACTAGAACGTACGCTGGAACAAAACTTACCCGATTACATGGTGCCAAAAGTGTTTGTACACTTAGCGCAATTCCCGTTATCTGCTAACGGAAAATTAGATCGAAAAGCGCTTAAACCACCAACATTTGCATCTGATAACTATCAAGCACCTCAGTCAGAGCAAGAAATTCTTGTTGCACAAATTTGGGCCGCAGCGCTTAAATTAGAGCGAGTCGGGGTGCACGATGACTTTTTTAAATTAGGCGGCAATTCAATTTTGGCGATTTCGCTTTGCCAAAGTATGTCTCAAAAATTAGAGCGACAGATCTCCTTGGCACTGTTGTTTAAAGCTAAAACCATCTCAGCGGTGTTAGCACAGTGCGGCACGGGGGCGCGACGTCGTATTGCTGTGCGCCAGCAACCCCATGCTAATTTATCATTTTCTCAGCAGCGATTGTGGTTTGTTCACGAATACGAACAGGGCACTCATGCGTTTAATATACCGCTATTACTGAAGCTTACAGAATGTCATGTGCCGAGTTTAGAAGTGGCGCTCAAGGCCATTGTTAATCGTCATCAAATACTGCGCAGCATTGTTAAAAGCGCAGATGACGAACAGGTTCAAGTGGTGTTACCTGAAGCACACTTTGAGCTTGAACATGTGAGGCTGAGTAAAGATGGTTTTGAAAGCAGGGTGCATCAAGATATTAATCACATTTTTGATTTAGCACGTGACTTACCGATACGAGCGATATGTTACTCAGTGGCGGGTAACTCAGAGAAAACCACCTACCTGTTAATTAACTTTCACCATATTGCATTTGATGGGTGGAGTACCGGGATCTTTTATCAAGAATTGTTAGCTTATTATGAGCAAGCGAAACAGCAAAAACCACTGACGCTAGAGGCGTTACCCATTCAATATGGTGACTTTGCGCAGTGGCAGCGACAGTTTTTAGGATCCGATGAATTTCAACGACAGAGAGACTATTGGTCAGAAAAACTCGCCGGCTATGAAACGTTGAGACTGCCCACCAAAGGCAGCAGGCCAGCTAAATTTCAATATCAGGGTGATAATATTGTTACTACACTAGACCCTGATTTATCGGATCAATTAACGCATTTCGCGCAGCAGCAGGGATGTAGCTTATTTAGTGTGATGTTGACGGTATTCAATGTGTTACTGAGTAAGTACTCAGGGCAAAGTGATATTGTTGTTGGCACGCCAATGGCGAACCGGCATCACCCTGATGTGATGCAGCTGATTGGTTTGTTTGTGAATACCGTGCCGCTGCGAACCCAGGTTAATGGCACAGCATCTTTGTTTGACCTTTTGGCCCAAGTGACACATACGGTAGAGCAAGCACAACACAATCAAGATGTGCCATTTGAACAAATTGTAGATGATTTGTCTGTCCCAAGAGACAGTTCACGGCACCCGATTTATCAGGTGATGTTTTCGATTGATGAGTTTTCTGAGCAAGAGACTGCACATGCGCAGATTGGCCTTGAGCAAGTTGATTTATCACCGTACTACCATGTTGCAAAACAAGATATGTCGTTATATGTCAGTCGCAACGCGCAGCAACTGACATTGGCTATGAACTGGGCCACGGCCTTGTTTAGTAAGGCCAGTATTGAACAATTTTTATCGCATTACCAAGAACTACTATCGAGCATGACGGCTTACCCGCAGCAGCGGTTGGCTGATTTTACGTTGCTTAGCACCCATCAACAGCACCAGCTTATTTATGATTTGAACAAAACCGACAGCGCCTCAAAGCCCAGCACGTTTGTCCATGAGTTTGACGCAATCGCAGCAGCCAAACCATATAGCATTGCAGCAACATATAATGGCCAATCATTGACTTACCAACAATTGGCTGAGTCGGCATCGTATTTTGCGCACACTTTGCGTCAGGTACATCAGGTCGAACGCGGTGAACTGATTTTGGTGAGAATGACGCGCAGTTTAGACTTGCTCGTAGCCATTCTCGGCATATTAAAAGCCGGTGCTGCCTATGTGCCGGTAGGGGTTGATTACCCTCAAGCGCGACAAGCGTTTATTGCCCAAGACACGCAAGCACGCGTGATCTGTGTTGATGCACACAACAATGATGTCGAAGATGACGAACGTGCATTGCCGTTACGGTATGTTGCGGTGAATCAAGAGCCACTCGCTGAGAGCTTTGCTCCCTATTGTGATTATCATGTAGCTCCTTCAGATTTGGCGTATGTTATTTATACATCAGGTACCACGGGTCAACCAAAAGGGGTCATGATTGAGCATGGCGCTTTTGTTGATTTTTTAACGCACTTTGAAGTGCAGAACGCATGCCCGAATATCCTGTCTTTAACGACCTTCACCTTTGATATTTTTGGCTTAGAGTACGGTATGCCATTGTTACGGGGCGGCACAGTCACACTCTGCCAGTTAGATTTGACGGTTAATCGTTTAAAAACTGACACCACGTTAACCATGATCCAGCAAACACCGTCAGTGTTTAGAACGTTATTACCCATGCTAACAGGGCTGACATTTCCTCATATTACCTGCTTGGTAGGCGGTGAAGCACTCGACATGGATTTACTGTCAAAGCTACAAGCCACGTTTGGCCGCGTTATTAATGTCTATGGTCCGACTGAAACGGTGATCTGGAGCTGCGCGTATGATTGCACAAACAGCAGTAACGCCGCCGTGATTGGCCGACCACTTGCGAACGAAAAGTGCTATTTATTAGATGAAAATCTGCAACCAGTACCCAAAGGCGTCGTTGGAGAATTATTCATTGGTGGAGCAGGGCTTGCCCGAGGGTATTTAAATCGCTCAGAATTAACAGACCAACGATTTATACATAACCCGTTTGCGAGCAAGGCAGACAGAGACAGAGGGTTTAATCGCTTATACAAAACAGGCGATTTAGCGTTTATGCACGATGACGGCAATATTCAATTTTTAGGCCGCTCTGACTTTCAAGTAAAAATAAATGGCCACCGCGTAGAAACTGCTGAAATTGAAGCACTCATCAGTGAGTTTGCAACAATTTCACAGGTGGTTGTCATGATCTGTAAAGTGAATCAGCAAGATTACTTAACGGCGTATTTTGTTGCCCCTGACACCGTGAATATAGATCAATTACGCCAGCACTTACGCAGTAAATTGCCCGATCATATGATCCCAGCGGCCTTTGTACAAATAGCGCAATTCACCCTCTCTGCCAATGGTAAATTAGATCGAAAAGTACTGCCTATTCCTGAATTTACCGTTTATGAATATGTTGCACCGGTTTCTGATTTGGAGAAACAACTCTGCGCGATTTGGCAAGACGTATTAACCGTGGAGCAAGTCGGTGTAACCGATGACTTTTTCATGCTAGGGGGTAACTCGATCTTAGCCATTCATGTCATCAATAAAGTAAGACAGCAGCTTGATATTGAGGTGTCGATACATGATTTATTTGAGCATAACCATATCCGCTCCTTGATTGAACATGGATTAGGTCGCCAAGCTGTTAAAATCCTACCCGCCAATACGCGCCGTTACCCGCTGTCTTTTGCCCAGCAACGGCTGTGGTTTATAGAACAATTTGATAGCCATTCTGCCGCGTACCAAATCCCAATTTTGTTAAAACTCACTGATGGGGCGGATGATGCGTGTATTGAATTGGCGATCCGCGCCATTTTGATTCGGCATCAAGTGTTAAGAACCTGCATTAAAGAAGACAGCAGCGGGTTTTATCAAGATGTGCAGCCTGAAACCGTGTTCATGCTAAAACGGGTGCTAGTAGAAGGGGAGCCGAGTGAAGCTCAGTTGGCAACCTTATGGCAAGCAGAATTTGACCTAACACGACAAATTCCCCTTCAGGCTTATATTGTTGAAGGCAAAACGTCGACGTATTTACTCATTAATATCCACCATATTGCGTTTGATGGCTGGAGTATTGAATTGTTTATGCACGAGTTAAACCAACACTATTGCCACTTTACATTGGATGAGCGGCTATCAGTGCCCGCGCTGCCAATTCAATATAAAGACTTTGCCGTATGGCAAAGAGCCTATTTAGCTGAAGGAGAATCAGAGCGTCAATTGAGTTATTGGCAAACACAATTGACTGGGCTGCCCACATTACAGCTATTTGCTGATAAGCCCCGGCCGACTCAGTTGAATTTTTCGGGCGCTCATGTCAGTCGAGTATTAGATATTTCAATGAGTAAAAGCTTGATTGATATGGCTAAAGAAAAAGGTGTATCACTCAATACCTTGATGCTGAGCGCTTACTATTTACTGCTTCATAAATATACAGGACAAGCAGATATTGTACTAGGTACGCCTGTAGCAAATAGGCACATTAATGGCATTGATCAGCTGGTGGGGTTTTTCGTTAATACCTTAACGTTACGTGTGCCTATTAATAAGCAAGCACGCTTTGATGAACTCTTAGGCACGGTTGCGCAGGTCAGCAATGCTGCGCAAGACCACCAAGACGTGCCCTTTGAAGCGGTGGTTGAACGATTAAATTTACCGCAAGATGGCAGTCGGCATCCTATTTTTCAATTAATGTTTGCCCAGCAAAATTTTGGGGAGTCGGCTGTTGATGCGCACTGGTACAGACACGAGCAAGCAAAACTTGACCAACCCTTTGCTAAGTATGATTTATCGGTGGTGGTGGCTAACCACCAAGGTAAACTCGTGTGCACAATGAACTATGCAACGGCGCTATTTGATCACGCTAGGATCAGCCAAATGCTTGATCATTACGTGTATATTCTAGAGCAGGTTTTGCACAGTACTGAACAAGCGATAAAAGACTATACGGTGTTAGCGCCTGCGGCAATTCGCACATTGGTGGATGGTTTACCCGCGCTTGCTTACAGCCCTGATCAGCGCTTAGAGCAACAATTTAGTCATTGTGCATCGAAAACCCCTCACGCAAACGCGCTAATCACGCCAGATCACACTCTAAGCTATGCGCAACTTAATGAGCAGGCCAATAAATTAGCGCGCTACATTCGAGCCCATCATAGCTGGCAACAGGCGCAATTAAATAAAGACACTCAGGGTACGCCGCTGGTCGCTGTGCTGATGGAAGGCTGTCATGACCTTTTGTTATCGCAATTGGCCATCTTAAAAGCCGGCGCAGCGTTTGTGCCCATTGACGTAAGAAACCCGCCAGACAGAGTTTCGTATATTTTATCAGACACCCAAAGTTGTTTATTGCTGACGCAACGCCAGCATCGCGATACGCTTACCGATACCGCCGTAGCAGCGGTAATAAGTGTTGATGAGTGTGAGTACAGTCAATTACCGGCACATGAGCTTAACCTTAACTTGTCACCCAGTGACTTGGCTTATGTCATTTATACTTCAGGCACGACTGGGCAGCCCAAGGGCGTGATGATTGAACATAGCCAAATTAATTATACGTTAGCCGAACAAGCTAAAAATTATCAGCTAACAGATGATTCGGTATTTTACATGGGGATCTCGCCAGCATTTGATGCGTCGATTGCCATAATTTACGGCGCGCTGTGTCAGGGCGGGGCGTTATTGTTAACCGAAGGCGTTGATTTTACCTCAGAGCAATTACAGCAAGTCACTCACTTAATAGTGGCAGCGTCGGTGCTAGACAGTCTAGACCCTCAGTATTTTCCGAATTTAAAATGTGTAATTTATGGTGCAGACAAAGCATCAGATGCAGCACTTAACGCATTTTCTTACGCCAACATTTTTGTTGAATATGGCGTCACAGAGTGTGCTATTACTTCAACATATAAAGCCATTAAAAGTGGCGAGCAAGCCTCGATTGGCAAGCCACTGTTGAGCAATCATGTGTATATATTAGATGATGAGCTTAAGCCGTTACCAACGGGGTGTGTGGGTGAAATAGTGATATCAGGGCCGGCTTTGTCCCGCGGCTATTTAAATTTACCACAGCAAACAAATATGAGTTTTATTGGCAACCCGTTGTTTTCATTTTATGAGCAACAAGGCCATGCTAGCGCGTTCGCCAGAGTATATAGAACGGGAGACTTAGGGCGCATCAATAGTGCCGGCAACATCGAGTTTTTTGGCCGACGAGATGGGCAAGTAAAGCTGCGAGGCCAGCGTATTGAGCTGGCAGAAATAAACAAAGCGCTGTGTACACTCGACGCTGTGGTCAATACCTACACTTGTGTGCATCACCATAATGAGACGGAACTGTTGGTAAGCTATTATGTTGCCCCCATGCCAATCAACGAGGCAAATGCCTTTGCACACTTAAAGCAATTATTGCCTGTGTATATGCACCCGTCGGTCTTGGTACATATGGCAGCGATGCCATTAACCTTAAACGGCAAACTCGACGTGGCAAAACTCCCTGAGCCACAGTTATCCATCAGTCAAATTGTGCCAGCGACCACCCCCATGCAGCAGAGCGTAATGGCAGCATGGGTGAGCCTATTGTCGAGCACCTCGTTGAGTATTTTAGATGACTTTTTTATGGTGGGAGGAGACTCCATTTTAAGTATTCAATTAAGTGCAAGGCTTAAGCGTTTGGGGTATCAGTTATCGGTAAAAGACATTTTTACCCACCGCACGATTGCGACGCAAAGCGCCTTGTTAGAACAGCAAGGAAAGCGCGAAGAAATACACGCTGAACAAGGCAACTTAACGGGAACGTTTGCCTTATCAGCCATTCAAAATTGGTTCTTTAACCAATGCGAAATGGGCTATATAAAAGCCCCAAATCATTGGAACCAATCATTCTTGCTGCGTGTGCCAGGCGCAGAAATTGCGCATATTCAAGCATGTATAGATGATGTGGTTCGCCAGCATGACATATTGCGGGTAAGGTTTGAAAAAATAGACTCAGGCGCGATAGTGCAGGTATATAACAGCTCAGCAGAAAACCGAGTTAATCTATTAGATGCTCGGCACATGAGCGACGAAGTATTACACCGTAAACTCACTGAGTGGCAAGCTGAATTTGATATTATACACGGGCCATTGGTGCGCTTTGGCTATATTACGGGCATTGATGATGGCTTTAGTTTACTTTATGTTGCTTGCCATCATTTACTGATAGACGCGGTGTCTTGGCGCATAATAAGTGATGATTTTCAGGCGTGCTTTCAAAATGATCCACTCCCTGAAAAAACGTCAAGTTACCGACAATGGGTTAATAAATGTGAGGATTACAGCACCTGTTACCCGCAAGAAATACGTTATTGGCAGCAAGTGTTAAACTGTTTACCTAACATAAAACAGGCCGCTAAAACCGGCCAGAGCACGGTTGGCACGGGGGAGTTATCAGTTGAGGCCACAACCGCCTTGTTAAAGGTAGCAAATAACGCCGGTTTGGGTCAGGTCCATGAATTATTATTGAGCAGCTTTGCGATTGCACTGTATCAACACTCTGGCCACGTAATGCAAGGCATTTGCTTAGAAGGGCACGGCAGAGAAGCCATTTTTGATGAACTTGACGTAAGCCGCACTGTAGGGTGGTTTACCAGTTACTATCCGGTGTTATTACAGGTGTATGCTCAGCATAATGAAATTGATATAGCACGCACCTGCTTATTTAACAAAGAGTTGCTAGGGCGTATTCCCAATAATGGGGTTGGCTATGCATTGCTTGAGTCAACACTTAATAACACCCACCGTTTACCACAAGTGAGCTTTAATTATTTAGGTCAGTTAAGTAAACAAGCGGATTTACCATGGCAAATTGTGTCGCAGTTTAGTGGCGAAAACAGCCATAGCAGCAATCAATCACCCCACGAATTAGCGTTTAATGGTGCCATAGTGCAAGGTAAATTACAGTTCAGTATTGAATCAAAATTAGACCCACATGTTGGCCAAACATTGGCGGATGGAATATGCCAATGTCTAGCGCAGCTAGTTCAGCAGGTTAACACATCTGACGCACTGCCAATGCATTCACCCATTGATAGCAAAGACTATGTGCCATTTGAAGTGTACAACCCAGAAGCGAGTGATCCGTGGTTTATTTTGCCACCCGCACAAGGGGGCAGTGAAAGTTACCAAAAACACTTAGTCCCTCGCTTGTCGAATACACACTTAGTGCTATTTAATAACTATTTAAATACCACTTCGCGAGAGCTGCATAATATTGACTTTCAGCAGTTAGCAATAAGTCACATTGCTATGATGAAAACACTGCAACCACAGGGGCCCTATCGAGTGATGGGGTGGAGTTTTGGTGGAGTGCTTGCCCTTGAAATCATCAAGCAGTTGGCAGTGATTGGAGAGCAGGTTGAGCAATTGGTATTAGTGGATTGTTACCTAAATTATCAAGCAGCCATCGCGCACTCAGCTAAATTGCAGTCATTGCTAAGCCATCAGCAATTGCAAGACGATATTAACTACCGTTATACGCCCAACTCCCCCAAGTTGGTGTTGCCCGCTAATACCCATTTGTACAAAGCACAGCATAGCTCAGGGCACGATCATGGCGCACTTTTTACTGCGGTTGAACAATATTACCTTGCAACCAATGACAATCATTTATCAGACTATGCGCTAAGCGATACCCTGATCATTGAGCCGATACCGTGCAGCCATTACGAGGTATTTTCAAATGCGGAGGTGGTTAGCAAAATTGCTGCAACCATGAAGTTGCATACCGCAGCGGAATCAACGCCGGCTACCTAGCTGTTTGAGCATCAAGCACGTTACCATAAAGCGTATGCATAACCCTGTTATGACTGCGTTTTATGATACGGCGATGGGTTTTTAACTCGGTAGGGCAGGTTTGACCGTTTATCTGCCGTCATAGTTGCTATCATAAGTCTATAATTGAGCGTTAACCCCTCAGTGACCTCTTTTTCATTTATACATACCCAGTCCCTCAGCGCAGTTCACCTTTTTTAGGAACCATTATGGATAACACCTCCCCACGATCTGCTGTGGCTTATGCTACATCGCAGACGTTAATGACCATTGCGTTTACATTAATCAATACGGGTAAATGCTTTGCGTCAACCAGTGAAATTGTAATTGATAGCATGGCGGTACCCGCTACCAACAATCCATTGACGCAAAATAAGCCCCTGTATAACCGAGCGCAGTATTTTGCCCCCACAGAACAAAGCGTAACAGCGCAGCACAGCGAAACGGTATGGATCAAGTTTTTAGATGTGAGGGTGCCAACGGGTCAATCTGAGGTAAACATAACCACTTTTGCTGGGGGTCATGCGTTAAATACTTGGATAAAAGTGAACCAGTGTGCAGTAAGTGGCGGGGAGCGTATTGCATTGATAAACCCCAACAATAACACCACGCAATGGTTTAGTACGGGCAACGCACAGCATATCGAAGCGCAAATTATTATGACCACCGCCTTTGAAAGCGATGAATTTGATGTGATGCCGTATGTCGACATTATCGGCCATATTGACGATATTGTAGCGACCTTTCCCAAAGGTGTGATGGGGCAAATAAACGCAAATTATGTGCCTGATGGCTCGGGGCAGCGGTTTAATTTGACCCAAAAAGCCCGCGACAAAGGCCCTGAATTTTGTGCTTATAAGCATCGCGAACAATGGCATACCGCAACGTCTGCAATGGCGCTTGATACAGCACAAAGCAGCATTAGCAACGCAGACATTTTGCAGCCAAACAGTGTTGCCCTCTATTTTTACGACGCGATAACGTAGGCGCGGTTTTCAAATATCCCGTAGGCGCGGCTTTATGCCGCGCATGTATTGCTTTATGCAGCGCATGTATTACGCCGCGCATATATTTCCAAAACGATTTTAAAAGCGAGATATAAAATCTCGCCTACCAGCAAGGTGTAAATAACCCCCGTGGGCGCGGCTTTATACCGCGCATGTATTATGCCGCGCCTATATTACGCCGAACACCCATCTTCTTTTTCATTTTCAAAGACGTTTCTTATGCCAACATCTCAATTACTCGACTTATCTAAGTTGCCAGCGCCTGATGTGCTTGAACAGCTTGACGCTGAACATCTCCTCACGACCTTAAAAACAACATTACTCAACAATAACCCTGAGCTTGCCAATGCATTAGCCCTTGAATCAGATCCGCTCACCCAGCTGCTAAACGCCTATGCGTATCAAAGCACATTATTGCGCGCGCGGGTTAACGATGCCGCTAAATCAAGCTTGTTAGCCAGTGCCACTGGGGCCGATTTAGAACACATTGGCGCACGCTACAGTGTCACGCGTTTAGCTGGCGAGGCCGACGAGCGCATGCGCCAACGCATTCAAAAAGCATTTCACAGCTTAAACACCGCAGGTACGCAAGAAAGCTACGAATACCACACCTTGAGCGCCGACCCACGAGTAAAAGATGTATTTGTTACCAGCCCTAGCCCGTCACATATTGTGATCACCATTTTAAGTAATGAAAACCCTAACGGGCTGCCATCTACTGAGTTAATGAGCAAATTAGAAACCACCTTTGGCCTAAAAGCGGGCGATCAAAACTCAGTGTCAGAGGTGTTAAGCGCACAAAAAATACGACCAATTGGTGACCGAGTACAATTATTGCCCGCCAAAACTCGCACCTTTAATTTACACGGCAAAGTTAAGTTAGAGCTGGGGCCGGGTCATGCCCACGTAGAGCAGCAAGTGCGTGACAAAGTCGCCGTTTATTTAAAAGAACGCGCTGGGCTGGGTAAACATATTAAGCGCTCGGCGCTGTTTGCGGTATTGCACCAAGCAGGAGTCGAAGAATTAGAGCTTACTAGCCCCGCGCAAAATATTTTAGTCGCAAGCGATGAAGTCGCACTGTGTGATAACGCCTTAGCGGGGCTTGAGTTTGAGGTGCTGATATGAGCGATGCGATAGATGACAGTGACACCCCATTTCAACCGCTACACCAAGGCAGCGCACTGCAAACTCAGTTACAAACCCTAATTGGCCAAGAGCTAACCACCCTCGAACAAGGTGCTGATGTAGTCGCAACCCTTTGGCAGCCAGCGCATTGCCCGTTAGCGCTATTACCTTGGCTAGCGTGGAGCCAAGGTATAAAAGAATGGGACGAAAGCTGGCCTGAAGCCATTAAGCGCCAATTGGTAGCCGACAGCTATCAGCAGCATCAATATTTAGGGACCCGTTTTGCCATTACCAATGCCTTGGCACACTTTGATATGGGCGCGCAGATCAGCGAATGGTTTGAACACGAGCCCATGTCAGAACCGGGCACTTTTCGGGTTGATGTGTATGTGTCGCACCGAGGCATAGACTTACCGCTCATTAAAGAAACCCGCAAGCTTATTGACCGCGCTAAGCGTAAATCGGTTGACTATAACTTGCATATGAACTTGCAAGCCAAACCCGTGGTTGAACTTAACAGCATTCATTGTAGCTCCTCAATGACCACCATTTATCCTTATACTCATTAAAGAATACATCTTATGTCAAATTCTCAATATTGGACCATACTCACGCGCGCTGGCCGTGAGAAAGTATTGGCGGCCATTGCCAATAAACACACTGTAAAAATCAGTGAATTTGCCGTCGGCGACGGGCAAATAATGCATACTTCTGACGACTTGTCTAATCTCAAGTACCGCAGTCATACCAGCTCTTTAAAGCAGTTAACCAACAATAATGCGCTCATAGAAGTGGTGGGCGTTGTACCGGCCACAGAAGGCGGCTTTTACGTTCGTGAAGCGGCTTTTTATACCGACGACGGCCAAGCATTTGCCATTATTAATTACCCAGAAACCTACAAACCGGCAGCGGCCGATAACGCCGCCGCGGAGCTGGGCATAAAAGCCGTGATTGATGTTGTTAATGCCCAAGTTATCAGCGAGAAAATCGATCCGTCTGTGATTTATGCCACCAAAGAGTGGGTGAGCGATCAGGTTGATCACAGCGAACTCAGCGTATTGACTCAAGTCTGCAAAAACTGGACCTTTGATAACGGCACCAGTACTACCGTAAATATAGTCGCTGATAACGCGGGCTTGGCGACGTTAAATGTGTGCTCGTTGGATGGAGTAGGTAATGACCAAACCACTGGCCGTGTTTATGTGGGGCAATCATTGCATCATGGTGGCGGCATTGAATACAACGGTGACAATAATCCTGTAACAACGGGGGCAGGTGCTGACTATATCAGTTTATTTAGAAGCGACGGTAGCGGTTTAAATTGGACGGCTAGAAACTATGTTCACAACAACGATTGGGAGTTTCGTGGCGCAGTTAAATCGCCTAATTTTATTGAAGGTGGCACCAGCTTAAAAGATAAGTACCTTGGTAAAACCACCAAAGCAGTCGATACAGCTAAATTAGAAGGCAAAACCAAGGCACAGGTAATTAGCGAAGCGAGAAACGGGCTTGCTCAAGTAAACACATCACCATCGTTTAAAAATGCCACCTTTGACAATGGCACCAGTACCTCGGTGAATATTAATGCCGATAACGCAGGCATGGCAGTGCTAAATGTATGCTCAGGAACGAGTGATGCACAAACCACAGGCCGTGTTTATGTGGGGCAATCGTTAAATCATGGTGGCGGCATTGAATACAATGGCGATAATACCCCCGCCACCACGGGCGCGGGTGCTGACTATATTACTTTGTTTCGTAATAGTAGTAATAATTACCAATGGACAGCTAGAAACCATTACGGCAGCAACGACTGGGAGTTTCGTGGCGCAGTTAAATCGCCTAATTTTATTGAAGCTGGTACGAGCTTAAAAGACAAATACCACGGGAAAAGCGACAAGCTCGCACGACTTGAAAGTTCATTGTTTGATGCAGTTGGTCAAGACTTCAGGATACGCGGAAAGCGTGCATTAGTGGGGTCCGAGCAGGAACTAGTAATTAACTATGGTAGTGATTGGTCACGTGTTAATGCAAATGGCACATGGCGCTTTACTGGCAACATTGAGCGCAATTCTCACAATAGCGGATATCTCGTTGGTTCGCATAATAATGTGGGTGACAATGCGAGCAAAACCAACCCCATCTACACCATTGGTAGTGGCCACAATCCAAGTGAAACTGAACTAAATAATATGTATGGCATTGGGTATACTCATGCCACCGCTAACTTTGTGCCTTTTGAAGGTTCATGGGGCATGTATGTTGCGGCCGATGGCGATGCAAGAATATTTTTGGATGCATCACATGGGCGAGTTCATACCACCGGAGATGTATATGAAGCTGGCACAAAGCTCAGTGATAAATACCAAGCAAAGAGTGACAAGCTCGCCCGATTTGAAAGTTCATTGATTGACACAAACGGCGGTCAAGATTTAAATATTCGCAATAAGCGGGCACTAGTCGGGGGGCTTGGTGAACTTATAATCAACCACGGCTCAGATTGGCAAAATGTTACAGCAAACGGTAAGTGGCAATTTGCAGATTCGATAAATACAAATGGTGATATTACAGTCACTAAAAACAACCCATGGTTAACGCTCGATAGCGCGAACACAGGCAATAATAACAATGAGCAGGCCGCAGGTATTTCACTGGGTGAAAGTGGGCGTCATGATGCGGCATCATTACACCTAAGCTATACAGGGGATGGTCTCAGCTTCATTGGCATGGGCAACTTAGGCTCAGACAATATTGCTGATAAATGGGCCATGAAAATGCAATATCAAAGCACATGGGTGTGGTTTCGCAGCGCATTGTTAATTGGTGATGGCAATACGGTTTTATCAAAAGGGAGTAATAATTCACTTAAGATAAAAACAAACCACGGGTATGTTCAAATTGGGCCGCAGAACTCAGATAACTGTCATTATTATACAGATACGCTGAGTCATTATTTTAATCGAAAGCTATTAGTAAACGGCGAAATATACGCGGGTTCAAACTACAACAAACGCGTATTGCATGAAGGCAACATTTCAAGCTACGGAGAAAAGCGCACCGTTAAAGCCAGCGGCACACTCACTGCAAACAGTAAAAACCATTTAACCGCCACAGCCACGTTTACATTGCCAGATGTGACAAATCTAAGCGAAGGCACCACGGTTGTTACATCAAAAGCCATGGCAGTAACGCCGACTATTAAAACCCACGATTCACAAAGTGGAAGTACAGAGCATATCGCCATGATGCGCGGCACAACCATGCTCACAGATACCAGCGTGCTATTTGATAGACATTGCACGCTTACCTTTATATTAAATTCAGCAAAAAATTGGGAGATGCAATAATGAAAAGTGTTAGTGAGTTAGTGAGTGATAAAAGGTGGATACCAAGCGGTTTAGGACAAGGGGAGTTCATAAGAACTGAGCGAAATATGGCGGCTTATGAAACAATATTTGAACTCGATACACCTTGTATTGTGTACAGTTTAAGCTTTAGTTTATATCAGCCTTTTTCGGGGTCACAACACCTTAGAGTCACTATTGATGGCGTTGTTTCGGAGTACCAAACCAAACAAAAAATCATATCTTCTCAAAGACATGAAGGTGCCATATTTGAGCCGCAGGTTTGTGAAAAGAATTTTAAAGTTGAAGCTTACGCATCTAACGACCCACTTAACATTAGTTTAAGTTACTTTTTTGCAGAGAGAGCCAAGTAATGGAAATGGAAAACATCATATTTAACGGGATAGTGGTCGGTAAAAAGCTAAAACAAGCGCAAGTTCAACTCCCAAACATTGACCTAAAAAACACCACAGTCGCCAGCCCCAACGCCCAGCTTATCGGCAATATTTGGTGGTTACCCAAAGATGAGTCATTCACCATTACTGCCAATGCCGAAGGTTTGCCCGATGGCGGTTTAATGGTCATGGTTGAACGAGTCATTAACGCAACACAACCTGTTGATGACATTCGCTTTGTGGCAAATATCAAAGACGGCGTAGTGACAATGCAGGGTAAGTTTGAACAATCGGGTAATTACATCATTACTGCCGAGCGTTTAAACGCAGGGCTTGAACGCATTGGCGCGCCGTTTAGATTGGCGTTTGACACACTGGAGTTTGACGCTTACGTAGACCCTGCAAATAATGCTGTGTAATGCGTGTATTTAAACCATGTTTAGCGTGATCACTGAGCTTTATAGCTGAACTTTGTAACTAAGCTTTGTAACTGGGCTTCAAAGCTGAACTTTATAAATTAGCGGGTACTTTTAACTTTATTTTTTAACTCCACTTTTAAACTTCATTTTTAAGTGCAGAGCTTAACTTTTTATTTCAACTTTAAACTTTAAAAAAGCAGCGTTTAATCACGCACAGACTACCGTTTTACAGGGGGTGGCATGACCACACATATTGATTTACAAACCCTGCCTGAACCCAACATTATTGAATCGTTGTCGTATCAAGACATATTAACTGAGCGTAAAGCGCGCTTTATTGAATATGCCCCTGAATATGCACAAGCATTGGAGCTTGAAAGCGACCCAATTAATGTATGGCTACAGGTAGAGAGTTACCGTGAAGCGCTGTTGCGCCAGCGTATAAATGAAGCGGCGGCGTCTAATTTATTAGCCAAAGCAAAAAATAATGACTTACTGCACTTGGGCGCGTTCTATGGCGTGTCGCGCTTAGATAAAGAGTCTGACGAAGATTACCGCTTGCGTATTCGAGATAACACCATAGCCTCGAGTACCGCCGGCAGTGGCGTGCATTATCGCAAACATGCCCTCAATGCGGCACCGACTGAAATATTAGACGTGTCGGTACAAAGCCTAAAAGACGGCGTGGTTACCGTTACCGTGTTGGGTGAAAAAGATCACGATGTAGACGAAGTAGTGGGCAAGGTGACACAGGCAGTAACCGCCAGTGACGTTAAAATGCTCACCGACACCGTAGAGGTGAATAAAGCCGACCTAAAATACATCGAGGTGGAGGCGGATGTATTCCTGCAAGAAAATACCTCAGAGCGGGTGTTTAAGGAGTTGCAAGCAGCGTTAACACTGGCGTGGGAGCAAGAGGCGCGCCTCGGCTGGGACCTAACCCCCAGTTGGTTAAGTGCACAGCTCCACAAAAAAGGGGTACGCGATGTGGTGTTACATAAGCCTGACAAGCGCCAAAATATAGATAAAACGCAATGTGCGGCCATGGGGGCGATCACATTAAAGCTATGCCAGTGAGGGACTTATGCAAGTGACGCCCATGATGCCAACAGCCGCACCACCCACCGACGACGAACGACCCAAGCAACAGCTTTTACCCCCCAACCATAGTCAATTACAGCAACAAGCGTTACTCAGCCAGCAACATGCGCCGTATGATAATGCCATTGCGCAATTAAACAGCTTAAAAGCTGACCCAAACGACGCGTTATTAATGTGGCTGGTGTGGGAATATGGCCTAGAGGCACTATTACCCTATAGCCCCAATTTACGACAAACGTTAAAAGATGGGTTGGCATGGCAGCGCATTCGCGGTACCCCTAAAAGTTTAGAAATGGCACTGGGCTGGCTTGACTTACCCAATGTAACGATTGAAAACACCGACTCTGGTCGGCATCATTACACCTACCAGCTCGACTTAGGGGAGCTACCAAAAGGCCGCACCAGTAATGTGACCAAATTGGCGCAACTTTCCGCCCCGGTGAGCGCTAAACTGACGCGTTTATACAATGGGTATGATGTACGCAATCAAACGCTATCAGGGCAAAGAGCGGGTTTTGGGCATATACTGTCAGACCACTCTGGGGTGCTGGTTAAAGAGCATGGCAAAGTGCTTTGCAAAGCCAGTTTTGCCAGCTATAACCGCCAGTTAATTGATGCTTCAGCGCAGCAATTACACTTTGGCCATCAGCGCACACGGGTAAAAACCAGCGAGCAATTAGATACCGTACAACCATGGCGATATTATTTAAGTGGCCGCGTACCGTCTCGCTTGCCTAACCACATTGTGCGTTACCGAACTTATAGCCAACAAAAGGTGCTAGCTCAGCGCCATTGGGTTGGCACGTGGCAAGGCGGTTGGTTTGGTGATTCACTGGGCCAAGTGAATGGCAACCAAGGCCAGCTTTGCAAAGCGGTGATTGCCCACAGCCAAATACGAAAAGTACGCCCCTTGTATTTTGCAGGCGCAAATACAGGCCGTATGAATTTTGGTAGCCTAAACATGACCTCAAAAGTACCTACCTCATAAACCGTAGGCGCGAATTTACGTCGCGCTTGTTGGTATTTAACACTGCATCGGATGGCACCACGGTTAAATAATGCGAGGTATAAAACCTCGCCTACCGGCGGCGGTGTTGCCGTAAAAACAGCGGTTATGTGATTAAACGTAGGCGCGACTTTATGTCGCGCTTATTGGTGTTTAACAACCGTATCAGATGGCGCAGCGCTCAAATAACGAGAGGTATAAAACCTAAATAATGCGAGGTATAAAACCTCGCCTACGGGCGGCGGTGTTGCCATAAAAATAGCGGTTATGTAGTTAAACGTAGGCGCGACTTTACGTCGCGCTTGTTGGCATCTAACACCGCAGCGGATGGCGCAGCGCATTTAATAATACGAGGCATAAAGCCAAATTTATGCGAGGTATAAAACCTCGCCTACGACGACATTTCTTACTTTACCTTCCCACAGCGGATCAGATTTACCTTCTTTAAGGACCCACCAATGACCATTGAAGCCGGATTAACACAGCTACAAGTAGACGTAGCAGAGCTAGCAGATACAAGCCAAAGCTTAGCAAAAAGTGTAACCAGTAGCTTAGCCGAAATTGACGCAGTAAAAGGCGACATTCAAAACACCCATAATTTTGTAGACAGTAACTACCAAGCCATGAACGATTGGCAAACCAAACACGGCACCGTGACGTTTAAAAACCTACAAGGCCAAAATAAACAGGTTAATACGCTATCAAAACTGATTTTAGACAGTGAAAAAATCAACCCCAACCCTCATGTGATGAGTAAAGCCCAATTTGACGCGTTGCGCGAGCTGCGTAAGCAGCAGTATGCAGGCAGTGGGTTTATTGAGTGGGGGAAGCATTGGGCAGGTAGTGGAGCAGACGGCACAGTGAATGAAGGTCTTTGGCCGTATTTTAAAGAAATGCGCTGGGGTCGTCGTAATAATGTGTCTGATGCAGGATCATCACATTCTGGATTCCCTATCGCTGTCATTGATGGTGTATCACATCTTATTAAAGGCACCGCTCTCAACGCGACTGAAGCTGCTAATAATATACAAATACAATTCCCCCCAGCCCCAGACGGCACTAAAACCTACGATTCAGCGACAGGTGTTATAACGGAGCATGCAAGTGCTGCACAGGCTTTTGAAGGGGTGATAGATAACGGCGATTTCAGAAATGGTGATGACGGCTCTTGGTCTAAAGATACTGGTTGGACTATCACAACAGGTGAAGCCTCTGTCACTGGCTCTGGCCCTAATACTAGTATAGCTCAAAGTAAACCTCATGATGCATCAACACAATATACATTTTCCTTCTCGGCTAAAGGTGCGGTCGGCGGCGAATCCATATGGGTTCACCTAGGTAACGCTGGTCCAACCGAGGTCGTCATCACAGATCAGTGGACTAATTACTCTGTAACTAGATTACCTACTGGCACAGGGCAAGCTTTACAGGCAAGAGGCACAGATTCGTTCTCTGTAAGAGATATTTCATACCATGTTGCCACAGAACAAGTTATCACCTCACGTAAAGACTTAGTATTCCTTGAAACTTGGCATGAGAAAATCTCTGATAAAGATTTATTCGTACCACTGGGTAATGTGCAATATGGTGCGACGTCATTTGGCAAGGGTATGGCGCTGAATAAACTTACTGATTATGGTATTGCACAAGGCTATTGCGCATTTGGTGAGTGGGATACCATCACGCAAGGGTATGGTCGTAGATGGTCAGAGATGTCTGAAGCTCGTAAAAAAGAGATGATAGATAACCCTGAAAACAATATCTATTACGATTCAGAAGCTGATGAGTTAATTCAGGTTAGGTATCGTATTAGGGTTGTTGAGGGACTTGGGGATGATTGGGCCACAATTACACCTTATAAAGACTCTGGCGGAGGTGCAATGAGGTATGGCGATCCTAATAGCGCTCAGGTTGCAGTTAGAGGTAATAGAAGTACATCTATGGATTATGGTAGATTTTCTAATAATAATGCGGGAAGGTATCATGACCAGTGGAATGCAGCAGAAAGTCAACTTGGTAGGTTTAGAGCTACAGCCCCCGCAGGTCCTTATGAAGGGAATACTTCTAATGCAGGTTGTGAAGGTAAATGTTTTGCTATCCCCGTCGCCCTCGTACAGCGTATGAACCAAGGTGCTTACCATCCGACTTATAATCCGATGGGTTGTAGCTTGATGCTAAGTGGAGATATGGCTATTGCTAATAAATGGTACCACCCTAGTGTCTTTTTACCTACTAGCACGTTAGATTGCTTCACATTCAGCCAAGGGGCGGGTAATATCGGTGGTGGTTCTACTCGCACAGGCCGCGCAGATCAATATGAGTTCTACGATGCCATCTACGCAGGTCAGGTAGAAGACTTACGTCTCAATGCCAATAAGCTTGATGTGAATCAGTTACGTGAAGAGAGTATGCGAAAGGCTGTCGCTGGTGAGATGCGAGGTAAGGGTAAGGTTCCTTTCTGGGGTAAGGCAATGCACGACAACGGAAATACGTTCATAAATAAAAGTCTTTACTATGCAGATGCGTATCACTTTGTAGTGTATGGACCTAATATAACAAATACATATGGTATGGGTATTGGTGATATATTCTGGATTAAACCGAAAGGTTCTAGTGTTTGGATTGCAGCAACAATATATGAGGAAGCAGGTTCATTTATCCGCGCTACAACTGAGGGTGTTAGTAACGTAAAACCTGTAGATGATCTGGGTGTTACTGCGGGTGTCCAATTGGCTTCTGAATATTGGAAAGTAAATGAAACTACATCCGAATTCGACTCACTCCCTTGGGTAGATATAATCGGAGACCCTGAAAGAATTGCAGCCACATTCCCTGATGGGGTTATTGGGCAGTGGGTTCCTGTAGTTCCAACGGCTTGAGCCTGTAATTTAAATTGTGTATCTGCTTATAATTAAGCCAGTAATGGCTGAGGATAAGCAATATGGATAAGAAAGCTCTAGAAGCCTTCGCTCGCGAAGCAGCTAAGTCGATTAAGACTCCTTCTGATCTTGATGACTTTAGGAAAATGTTAACCAAGGTGACGGTTGAGACAGCCTTAAATGCTGAACTTAATGAGCACCTCGGTTACGAAAAAAACTCACCAACTAACGATAGTAACAGTCGAAATGGCTACTCATCTAAACGCCTAATTACAGACGATGGTGAGATCCAGTTAGAAGTCCCTCGTGACCGTGACGCGTCCTTTGAACCCAAGCTTGTTCGTAAACATCAAACCCGATTTCAATCGATGGACGACAAGATCTTAAGCCTATATGCCAAAGGAATGACCACCCGTGAAATCGTCGCAACATTCAAAGAAATGTACGATGCGGATATCTCCGCCAGTCTAATATCTAAAGTTACAGATGCTGTTTTAGAACAAGTGGTTGAGTGGCAATCTCGCCCGCTTGATACGGTCTATCCCATCGTTTATCTCGATTGCATCGTCGTGAAAGTACGCCAGAATAAACAGGTTATCAACAAAGCCATTTATCTCGCACTTGGCGTAAATATGGAAGGTCAGAAAGAACTTCTTGGGATGTGGATGTCCGAAACCGAAGGAGCGAAGTTCTGGCTTAGCGTGCTCACCGAACTTCAAAATCGAGGCGTGAATGATATCCTCATCGCGTGTGTAGATGGCCTGAAGGGCTTTCCTGATGCCATCAACGCTGTTTATCCAAAAACTCAAATTCAGCTCTGTATCGTACACATGGTGCGAAACTCAATGAAATACGTCCCATGGAAAGACTACAAGGCAATTACCGCTGACTTAAAAGAAATCTATCAAGCAACAACGGAAGATGAAGCCCTGTTGGCGTTAGAGCACTTTGGTGATAAATGGGATGAAAAGTACCCTCAAATCAGCCGCTCCTGGACGGCTCATTGGGATAATCTCAATACTCTATTTAGCTACCCTCAAGATATTCGTAAAGCTATCTACACGACAAATGCTATTGAATCTCTGAACAGTGTGATCAGAAAAGCGACCAAGAAACGTAAACTGTTCCCGACAGATGAATCCGCTAGCAAGGTGGTGTACTTAGCGATAATGGATGCTTCCAAGAGGTGGACAATGCCTATTCATAACTGGAAGCAAGCTCTAAACCGTTTTATGATTATGTTTGAAGACCGACTAACTGAATACTTGTAACTAAGAGCAGTTACACAGAATTATTTACAGGGTCAACGGCTTCCACCAGTCAAATATTCCCTGCCTCTATGAAAGGTATTAGTACTATCGGGAATGCTACGCGAACTACGGATGACGGTATTACATGGCAACAAGTCACCTCCTCTGTAGATTCAATCACTAATAATATACAGGATACTTGGGGCGATGGGCATGTAGGACTAGTTACCTACGAAACCCTCTCAAACTTCACAGAACCTTCAAACAGCTCTGTTGTAGTGGGTGGTGTGGGTAATGTGTATGCGACCCAATCCAGACTTATTGATTATGGTAACAGGTTACAGGCAGCTTTAACTGGTAATATTGGTAAACGCCAAGGCGGGGCTTATTTACAGGAATATGTACCTGTAACAAAACATACTAACTATGCTCCTACTGGGACTTTAGGTTGGACGTCTGCTACTGGTGACGAACCACTTCATACTCCTTTGAGTTTAGATACACCAAACGATAGCTCTCCGGCAGTTAAAGCACTCTCAACCGTCACTGAAAAAGACGGGCTACTGTATTTGCAGCTGCACGGTGCTGAATTGAAATATACACCTCGCACAATAGCTGATATGACTGTAATTAATGCAGGTTCTCCTACAGGTCCAATTACAAAAGGTCATGTTTACTTGTTTCAGGGATTTGATAACTCATTAATAAATAGGCCGATGATCGCATTAGTAAATAACGCAGGAACCACTTGGAACGCTAATTCTTATAATGGTTTTACCTTAAATGATTTAGGTAAAATTGTTACTAACACTGGTACGGCGTATTCTACGCTACGTGCGTTCGAGAGCCATTGGGGCGACGATCAAGTCATTCCTATCGTTAACGGAGAAGATGTTAAAACCGACCTTAACGGCAATACGGTCAAGGTGTTTTGTCATCATACCCAAATACCACTGGGTATTGCCAGTAACTAAGCTGCTCGTTTAAAACAAGCAAGCTTATACGTACTAGGCTGAGGGTATAGCCCCTCAGCCTAGGGCAACTTATAAAAGGGCTGGCTTCATAAAGGCTGCTCACGCAAGAGCTAGTGGCATAAAGGACGTTATATAAAAAAACTGACATAAAAAGCCCCTGTATCACGCTTTAAGTGACTTTTAATAAGCGGTGTTTACCAAGCAGCTTTAAATCAGTAACTGTAAACCAGTACCGGGTTACTGATACGAAGTGATTTATTGGGTTGTACAGCGGGTTTTTCTAAGTGTTTGAGAGTCAATGTGTATTATTGAAATTTCTCACATGTGAGACGTAAAATGGCGAGGGCAAAGTTGCCCGTTATTCTGCTAAAGATGGGGGTATAGTAGCGGTATTGTGAGCACAGGCTTAGTTGTGACTGTATTTATTAGAATACCAGTTTGCTGAGGGCTAACGCAAAGTTAGCTATGCGCTTGCAAGCAATCAACTTACTTTATTCTGTATTTAATCACCCTAACAACCTATATCACTTAGCACGCGGTTGCGCTTGGCAAAGTGCTGTGTGGTTGGCGCGATAAAATACAGTGTATTCACCCCTTTTTTATGGAGAAAGCCATGACTACATCGACAACTTATTCGGCGGTAGTTTGGACTAAACAAGGGCTAGCTAAACTTTTATCGGCGTCACAGCAGGGGTTGGACTTACCAATCACCCATGTGTCGGCGGGCAGTGAAGCGTATACGCCCAGTGATACCCAAACGTCATTACGTCAACAACAACAAATCGTGCCCATTGGTGGTGCTGAAGAGCTCAACAATAATCAATTGCGTTTTAGCGCTTTATTTGATGGCGAGCTAACGTACGATGTAAAAGAAATCGGCATTTGGTCTGAACAGACCTTAGTGGCGGTGTACAGTATTCCAAATCAACAACTTAATCATAAAGCCGCCAATGCGGCGTGGGTAGAAATGTTTACCCTCGATGTTTCGGCGCTGCCCACACAAAATATTCATTTTGAAGTAGGGGTAAACAACGCCAATATTTTTATGGCAGAAGAACTCGCAAATTTGACTCATGCACAGTTATTACAAGGTAAAAACCTCATACAGCAAGCACATAGCAATATGCTGATTGAAGACCGCTTACGCAAAGCGGGTTTTTAAGGGTATACCGCGCGCTTATTTAAACAGCGCACTTTTAGTAATAACGCACATCCACTCATATTTAATGCAAATTGAGTGATCAAAAACACCGCTGTGGCACGCATCGTATTTATGTAACTTAAAGCGGGCAGAAAAAAGCACCGTTAAACAGACAGTGCCATAGCGATGAGTCATATCTATTAGCCAAGTATGTAGCCAAGTATATAGCCAAGTATGTAGCCATTTATTTAGGTATTTACTTAGGCATTTACTTAGGCAAATAGGTACCTTTTAATTCACGATTTTTAGCAGCATTGCATTGTCATTAAGCTCGCAGAATTAAAAGGAATTTAATCGAGGAACTTGTATGACCTTAGAAAAAACACTCTCAAATGTTGCACTAGAAGCAGCAAAACACGCCGACTTAGCAAACCAATTAATAGAGGGCGTAAAAGACGGCATAGACACCATTGAAGTGGTGTCGCAAAACCACAGCGTGATGGACGACTGGCGCACCAAAACCGGTAAAGTGGCATTTAAAGACTTAGCAGGCAACACCCATCAGGTAGATACACTGGCTACCATTATCGCCGACGCTGAAAAAATTAACCCCAACCCCCATGTGATGACCAAAGCACAGTTTGATGCCTTGCGAGACATAAGAAAAAAGCAGTATGCAGGCAGTGGCTTTGTGGAGTGGGGGAAGTGTTATCAACCCGAAGGTCGTTGGAGCCCAAAATGGATCAATAATGGCTTGTATCAATCAGCGTTGTCTACGGGGTATGCTAACGAGTTGCTAATGGGTTCACAAGGCACAAGCCCTCAAGGAGTGTCAAACACCGATTATCCAGAAAGTGTGATTGATGGTGTAACGCATAAATTAAGCCTAATTAACTCAAGTAATTTGGACTTAATGAACCGGATTAAGTTTCCCGCTGCCCCTGACGGGACTAAAACCTACGATTCAGCGACCGGTATTGTAACTGAACATGCAAGTGCTGCGGAGGCTTTTGAGGGATTAGTTAAGAATGGGGATTTTAGAAAAGGCGATAACGGTGATTGGACCGTCCCAACAGGGTATAATATCACAGATGGTAGTTTAAATGCCGATGGTACTGGTGCTCGATATACAAAAGTCACCCAAGGACCAATAACAATAGATAATGGAATTACACATAAGTTAGTTGTATCGGTTAATAATGTCAGTTCTAGTAGTATATCAATATGTGCAACTGGATCGCCAAGTTTCACTGGTGCATGGGGAAGAATTAATGTAAATGCAGGTGAGACAGGAACGTTTGAAGTTGAATTTACACCAGACAAGTCAACAGCATATGTACTTGTTCAAGCCAATACAGCAAACCAAATATTTTCTCTAAGTTCAGTATCAGTCATTCCAGCAACAGAACAAGTCATTACTTCCCGTAAAGATCTGGTATTTCTTGAGTCGTGGCATGAAAAAATTGCTGATAAAGATGTGGTCTACCCCCTAGGTAATGTGCAATACGGTGCTAACTCTTACGATGGTATCGTATTGTTAAATAACTTGGTGGCACAAGGGTACAGTGCATTTGGCGAGTGGGATGCCGATACCACTGGCTATGGTGCCAAATGGTCTAGTTTGTCAGAAGCAAATCGCGCTAAGTTATTGGCGAACCCAGCGCACAATATTTATTATGACCCAGAGGCCAAAGCCTACATTCAAGTGCGTTATAGAATACGGGTTGTTGAAGGGCTTGGGGATGATTGGATAAATCTATATCCAACAGGTCGATATAGTAATGTGACTGAATGGTCACGATATGGTTCTTCTTCATCAAAAAGAATAACTTTTGTGCAAGGAAATGCTACATCAATATCAACTAAAGTCTTTTTATCTAAAGACCATGCTGGTAGTTTTGATAGGAAGAGTGATAAGGGAATAGTCGAGGCTGAGACCTCTGATTACAGTATAAACTCTAGAGTTATGGGAGTGCCTATCGCACTAGTGCAACGCATGAACCAAGGTGCTTATCATCCTAGTTATAATCCGATGGGTTGTAGTACATTTATATCCAGTGGTGGTGATGCTGCTGTTCATTGGTATGATGAGAAGTTGAATGAACCCAATAGAACATCAGACTGCTTTAATGTTGCTACTGGAGTATACCCTTTTACCCGCGGAGTGGCATACGGAGATTCCAATAGGGATTTTTCTGGTAAATTAAAACAGGCTCATGTTAATGGTTCAGGTATTACTGGCCGATCTGATCAGTATAAATTTTACGACGCAATCTACGCAGGGCAGGTAGAAGACTTACGCCTCAATGCCAATAAGCTTGATATGATTCAGTTAAGGGAAGAAAGTATACGTAAGGCTGTTACTGGTGAGATGCGAGGTAAGGGTAAGGTTCCTTTTACTGTATTTAACCAAGGGAAATGTTTAAGTTCAGGCTTTGCGATTTATATACACTCAATAAACTCTTTGTCTACTTTGATTGGAGAAGGTACTTACTACAATGCCAGAAAGTATATTTCAGCATTAGAAAACGGAGCTATTTTTGAAGGGGCCTCAATTGCGATCAAATTTACTGACGCAGGAGATACAGACTTGGCGAGCTATGCCGGAGGAGTACAGTTAAATGAATGGCTATATTTAAATAAATTTCAAATTATGAATAGTAAAAATCATATTGGTTGTATTAATCCCAATACAGGTAACAATAACTGGTTTAGCACAGGTGCAGCGCAGACAATCAGCGCAGAGATTTTAATGCCAACCGAAAATGAAACGGCTGAATTCGACTCACTCCCTTGGGTAGATATAATCGGAGACCCTGAACGGATTGCCGCTACGTTCCCTGATGGGATTGTTGGGCAGTGGATCCCTAAAATACCTAACGGCATCATAGATGAATTCCCTTTAAATAAGAAATATAGTGGGTCAGGCTCTGATATACAGAGGTCTTATACTACTAATAATGGCACTTCTTGGACATCCTCCAATATATTACTAAGTAACCCTACAGCCAATAGTACTGTTTTCACTAATATGCCAGCAACACAGGTTACTTTATATGAATATATATCCCCTTCAAATTTCACAGAACCTTCAAACAGCTCTGTTGTAGTGGGTGATGTGGGTAATGTGTATGCTACCCAATCCAGACTTGTTGATTATGGTAACAGGCTACAGGCATCTTTAACTGGTAATATTGGTAAACGCGAAGGGGGGGCTTATTTACAGGAGTATGTGCCTGTAACAAAACATACTAACTATGCTCCTGCTGGGACTTTAGGTTGGACGTCAGCTATTGGAGACGAACCACTTCATACTCCTTTGAGTTTAGATACACCAAACGATAGTTCACCAGCAGTTAAAGCACTCTCAACCGTCACAGAGAAAGACGGGCTACTGTATTTTCAGCTCCACGGTGCTGAATTGAAATATACAGCTCGTACAACAGCTAATATGACTGTAATTAATGCAGGTTCTCCTACAGGCTCGATTACAAAAGGCAAGGTGTATCTGTTCAAAGGGTTTGATAATGCCTTAATTAATAGGCCAATCATTGCAATAGAAAATCATGTAGGTACCACGTGGCGCAAACACGACTTTGACGGCTACACCATTAATTCTACTGGTCAGGTAATTGACCACGGCAATGTAAACGGTTTGCTACGGGCATTCGAGAGCCGTTGGGGCGACGACCAAGTGATTCCTATCGTCAATGGTGAAGATGTTAAAACCGACCTGAACGGCAATACGGTGAAGGTATTTTGCCATCATACGCAAATACCGATTGGCATTGCGCACCACGGGTAATGCATTTTTAGAGTTATCACTTTTTTACTTATCAACTTTTAAATCTCTTACCTTTTTAGTTATGACCTTTTTAGGTATGACTCAGTAATTTATCACCTGTTAAGTCACTCACTTTGCAGTTATCTCTTTTTAATAGGGCCACTGACGCACAGTTATGGGCGTTGGTGCCATAAGGAAAATCATGGAACAGAATGATCAAAATTCGGCGAATGCAGCCGATACGGGCGCTTTGATGCCTGAACAAACGCAAGATACACAACCAGAAAATGCACAATCAGAAAACTCACAATCAGAAAGTACGGAATTAGAAAATACGGAATTAAACAGTACAGGATCAGCCGCGACGGGCACCCCAGCACACACTGTAGAAATGCCTGAAATACAAGATGCGGCGCAACAAACCTCTGAGCAAGAAGGCGATGCAAGCGAATTGACTTCGGGTGAAGCACAGATCACACCAATCAGTTATGAAGATGTGCTGACTAAAATGGCATTGCGCCATTCGCAATCAGAGATTGACGCAGCACTAGCGCAAGCGATTGCATTTGAACAAGCCAAGCATGTCGAAGCATACCAGCAATGGGAGCTGGAAGTTGTTATAGCGCAAGCCAAGCGCGATGACGCACTTGCACATAATGCGACGGTAACTGCGGCTGAGAATATGGCTGAAAGCTCGGCGGAAAACTCGGCTGTAAATGAGGGGGCAGAAACTGCTTTGGTCGACGTGCCTGAGCTACCACAGCAGCCAAAAATAGACATGGCACTGCGCCGCAGTTGTTACCGCACTGAGTATGTTGAGGTTGATTTAGAACTCACAACACAAACACAAGCACAACGTAAAGAGTATGACGATGCGGCACATATTTTACGTATTTACCCTGCAACTGAGGCACACAGTGCAGAATATATTGCACAAGTACAGCGCACACGGTTTAAAGCCAGTCGAGCACGTAAAGTGGCGCAACAAACAGTTATTGTAGAAGGCATGGAATTTGATGCCGACGAGCTAAGCCAACAGCGCATGGCACGTGCATTATTGCTGATGAATGAGACGCAAACCACCATGTGGGTGTTGGCCAATAATGAGGTGGTGCAAGTAAATAAAAAGCAGTTGTTCGAGGCTTGTAAACAAGCGGGAGAGCAGCAGTCGGCGCTGTGGGTGCCTGCGCTCTAGTTTGCTGTGTGTTAGTTACCTGCATTTTGGACATCCGTACTTTAAGTATCAGTACTTTATATATCAGTACTTTAGGTATCAGTGCTTTAGATAGAAGTATGTTAGCGACGAGTGTTGTAGGTAATAAAGCAACTACATGATGTGACTAACACAGTTAAAAGCCTCGCCTCTGGCGGGGCTTTTTGGGTTTTTGGAGGTGGCCAAGTTGTTTTACGCATTGTTATAAATGAGTAAAACCCCTGTCAGCCCCAATACAAATTGATGAAAATAATAGGAGGTCATAGTGGCCATATTAACGCGAGTGGGCCGAATTGAATTGGCTAAAGCCGTTAAAGCACAAAGTATATATTTAGCATGGGGCAGTGGTCAGCCACAATGGGACACAACCCCTGTGACCGAACAAAGCGGCAGCACCCAGTTAACGCAGGCCTTGGGGTATCGTAAAGCGCGCCGGGTTTTATACTGCGAGCCCGACACCAACGGTGAAATACAAGTGCCTGAAGGAACATTCAAAGCCAGTACGCAAGCCACACCGCACATTTATTGTGAGTTTAATTATGATTTTACCGACGGCCTTGAACAAACCATTCGTGAACTTGGGTTAATGGTAGGTACGCAACCGCATAGCAGTGAGCCAGCGGGTCGGTTTTATCATGCCCCCAGCGGCATTGCTGATCCAGGTGTACTGATGTTACTTGAGCATCGCCCAGCGATGTATCGCGACCAAGGGGTACGAGAAACCTTTGAATTTGTACTCAGCTTTTAAGGTTCGACTATGACAGAGTATATAAACAATGCCTTAGGTGACGAATATTACCAAAGCTATGACAAAGATAAGCAGTATCAGCAATTGTTGTTTAGGGCCGGAAAAGGGCTACAAAGCCGTGAGCTAAACGACTTACAGTTACAGGTTAGCCAGCAAGTAAAAGGGTTGGGTGATGTACTGCTAAAAAATGGCAGTGTGGTATCGGGTGGTGCCATAGCGGTAGATGCCAGCAAAAAAAGGGTGCAGTTAGGCGATGCACAAGTTTATTTAAATGGTGAGGTACAGACTATTGCAGCAGCGCAGTTGCCTATATCGCTCAGCGGAAAAGAGAGCGTGGGGGTGTGGTTAACGCGCACGGTGGTTACTGAACTCACCGACCCAGACATGCTAGACCCAGCAGGCAAAGACTCGCCCGTTATTGCCCAAAACTTTAATGAACCGGGTGCAGCGCGATTAAAAGTGACGGGGCATTGGGGTAAAAGTGACACGCCCAGTGAACTTAACGACGCCGAGCAAAGTGAGTTTTATACGGTCTATCACATCGACGATGGCCATGTATTACAAAATAGTGGTACGTCTAAGCAAGACCCAGTGACCTTGGCATTGGCCCGGTACGATCGAGAGTCGAACGGCGGCAGTTATGTGATTGAAGGGTTGGCACTGCGCTACTTAAAAACACACTCTGTTGATGAGGTTACCAAGCAGTATTTTAGTGTGCAAGAGGGTAAAGCGCACATTAATGGCTATGAAGTAGCGTTTGATACGGCAGTGTCGGCTGCGTTTGATATTGTGCCACAAGAGCGTGAAATATCGAATGAGCCGACCAACTTTGTGCCCAATGAACAAGGCAACATGGACATTCCGTTCGACTTTTTCCCTGTAAAGCGCGTTGAACAGGTTGTTGTTACTGCGCAAAAAACCGTACAGATGACGCGGGGAAGTGAGCAAGGTGGTAAAGACCTATTACCCGATCTAAGTGTAAAACGCATAGTGTCGGTCACTCAAGGTGACACAGTATATAGTCAAGGCATTAGCTTTACCTTTACGGGCAATGATATTTCATGGCAATTAGGGGGCGAAGAGCCCGTTGTTGGCAGCACGTATTTTGTAGAATACGAGTACAATGTTGATATACCTCATTCGGCATTGGTAAACAGCGAGACGCACTACACGGTAACGCAACAGTTACCTGATGGCGGCCAAGTGATCCCCGAAACAGAAATACGGGTAGATTATACCTATTTCATGCCTCGTATAGACTTAATTGTGATCAACGCACGCGGTGAAGTGACATGTATTCAAGGTGCTTCAGCCATACGCAACCCAGTTAAACCACAAGTGCCAGAGCAGCATTTGCCTTTGGCATTTGTACACCAAAGATGGGGAAATACCCTACCGCGCATTGAGCTTGCCGCGATTCAAGCGGTAAACATGGCCGATATGCATTATATGCAATCACAGATCAGCGATTTATACCATTTGCTGGCAATTGAGCGTTTACGCAACGACACCAACATTCAAGACGCAACCAGTAAATATGGGGTGTTTGTAGACCCGTTTTTAGACGATGATTTACGAGATGCCGGGCGTGTACAAAGCGCAGCGATCATTGATGGTGAGCTGCTGTTGCCTATTGATGTGGAAGTTGATGCACTTAATCAAACCAGTGAGGCTAAGTTATTACCTTTTGAACTTGAAGACATCTTAGTACAAACCAGCCAAACGGGTAGTATGAAAGTGAACCCGTATCAAGCGTTTGAACCAGTACCAGCTAGGGTAACCCTTACCCCAAGTGTTGATCATTGGACTCAAACACAACAAGTGTGGTCGAGCCCAATTACGCGGCGGTTTACCCAAGGCGGCGGGCGAATTCAACGTATTACCAGCCGTGTGACCGTTGAGCGGGTGGGCACGCAAGTTCAGCAAGTTGAGTTTTTACGCCCTCGCTCGGTGGCATTTACCCTCAAAGGCTTTGGCCCAAATGAACAATTAGAGTCAGTCACATTTGATGGCATTACGGTGACTGCGGAGGCAACATCATGATAAAAGCCAATCAGCAAGGAGAAGTTACAGGGCGTTTTACCATTCCAAGTAACATTCCGGCAGGCAGAAAGCGGGTAGAGTTTACAGGCGCGGGTAAATCAAACGGCAGCGCGGTTTATACCGGCAGTGGCACCATTCGTGTTGAAACCATGCGCCAAGTAAATACCTTAATTACTCAGCGCTACGACCCACTCGCACAAACTTTTACCCTTGAGCAAAACCGCTTTATTGCGGCGGTGGACTTATGGTTTAAAGCCAAAGGCCCAGAAGCGGTACAAGTACAAATTCGCGAGGTAGTGCAAGGTGTGCCAACGCAAAACGTACTTGCGCAAACCAGCGTAGATAGTGCTGACATCCACCTAGGTGAGCAATTTACACGCTTTAGTTTTACGCCAGTGTACTTATTAGCCGGTCAAGAATACGCCATTGTGGTATTAACCGATGGGGCTGAGCACGAAGTGGCCATCTCAGAGCTGGGCCAATTCGACGCGCAAACAGGCTGGGTGACCAGTCAGCCTTATCAGGTGGGAGTATTACTGTCGTCGAGTAACGCCAGTACTTGGACGCCGCATCAAACGCGCGATTTAACCTTTAGGTTGAAAGCCGCCAAGTTTACTGACACAACGCAAACACTAGATTTGGGGAGCGTGAGCGCTGAGCAAATTACCGATGTAATGGCGTTGGCTGTTGTGCAGCGGCCTAGTGCCAACACCGATGTTGAATTTACCATTAGCAGTAATGACAGCGCGTTTAGCACACAAACCTTGCAAGAATGGCAGCCAGCACAATTACCCGCGGCCTTTACGGGGCAATTAAGCGTTAAAGCCCATTTGAGCGGTAGCCAAACATTGAGCCCCATACTGTTTGCCGATAGCCAATGCGCCAAAGGCGTTGTTACTCCCTCAGCCGATTATATTTCCCGTGCGATTAATTGCCGTCGAGGCGGGCAGTTTACTGTGAGCTTTGAAGCGAATTTACCCACCAATGCCACCGTGAACGTGTTTGTTGAAAAGCAAACAGAGAGTGGCTTGAGCTGGGCTAAGTTAGAGGTGGATGCAGTGCAAGAGTTGGCTGACAGTTGGCAGCAAATAGATTGCCGGTTAACGAATATCGAACAAGACAGTATACGTGTAAAACTGGTACTCACTGGCACCGCGTCAAGCAGGCCAAGAGTGCGTAATTTGAGGGCGTTTTCAACCTAAGGAGGGTCTATGACTGTAGACAATAAAACCCCACATCAACAATACCCACTGCCACACCCAACCAATCAACTTGACCAAGATGTGTTAAGACTCGCCGAAGCGCTAAAAGCCGTTGATAGCAATGTATATGCACTACTGCAAGCCGATAAAAGCGCCAACGAAGCCAGAGAAATGCTTAAAAAAGCACTAGAGGAAAACGATGAAACCCTCGACGCTAAGCTAACCACCCTTGAAGACAAGCACGAAACCCAGGTTGAAGCATCCACAAAACAAGCACGTAAACACAAGCTCAACCAGTTGTTGGGCGAATCAATTTTTCCACTATAAGAGGATATTATGGCAACAATACAAAATGCCGTACAGGCCATGGTTGATAAACTGGTTGAAGGAGTAGACGCAAAAGCGCTGTCGCCTGAAGACCAAACATTGATCACCAATGCAATTTCTAAACTCAGCAACAATGCAAGGTTAGAGCAAGCGCTCCTCGCAGTTGCAGAATCCCATTTAGATGTTGCGACCGGTGAGCTTCAGCAAGCATTGACAGATGGCACCAATGCGATGAAAAATTCAGATGCGCTGTTAAAAGGGAGTAATGAACTTTTAAAATCCCATTCCTCACAATTAAGCCATATTGATTCGATGGAATCAAAAATCAATACGATAATAACACAGCAAGTCCATAGGGCTGCGAGCGAGGCAAAACCTTTATTCGGGTTGACGAGAGTTGAAAGTCAGGGGACTTCTAGCTCTGCTCGAACAACCGCTATTTTTGCTATATACGATAGCTCAGGTGAAACTAATGCGGTGCGGCCATGTGTCGTTGCTGGTTCAACCCATAAAAAAAATAAACTTGAATACCTTACGTTGAGCAAGGACGGAAGGAGCAAAACAGTGCATCATAACCCAGGTGTTTATGAGAATACGTTTGTGCAAAATCCCACCGATAAAATCTATTCAAAAGGTTCAAGCGCAATACTTCCACTTGGATTAAGTACAGATCATAACAATATTAAATATGAAATTGTATTTAATTCGCAAAGTCAGCAAAGCGCTGAGGTTACCCATTATAAAGGGATTTTTTGTAAAGAAGTTACGTTTAATTCGTTTACTCGACCTAAAAAAAACCTAAACGCCAGAGATAAATGGGGAGTTAAAACTACCACAGACCATACTCATTCACATACGGGCGTTTTGTATGACAATATTAAGCATTGTTTGGTGATGGTTGATGATGCTAACTCAGTCATTGTTGAAAAATACCGTGATAAAAATGTCGTGACAAACAGAACCATTACCTCCGAAGCTGAATACCAGCAATACGTTGATGCGGGAGACTTTACCTGTGTTAATTTTATTGCTCATGTTCTTAATCACCCTTTCGGTAATGCGAGGCATATTGGCGCATTAGCAGATTCATATGAAATGGCTATGGCAAACGAGGATCTGAGTTATTATGGCTATTTCGGTATTGAAAATAACGTTGTAAAAATGGGGCATGATCGATATAGCGCGCATTATAGGTTTACCGAAGAGAATAAACTTGAACCGCTTAATTATTATTTTATGAGTAACTCATCAGCGAGAAGTTCAACTCATTTAGCAGGCCAAGGTGAGGTAACCGTTGCTCTACAAAGTATGTTGGGTGAATTATTAGGTATGTATCAATATAAGTCAAAACCAGACAGTAACAATACAAGTGGTGGGTTACTTGCGATGGCGATTAACTGTATTAACCCTTATTCAAATGTTGGTTTGTTAAACGAATACCTTATAAATAGCCAATATGGTATAGGCCGAACGTGTCGAGCATTTTAGGAGTAAGTTATGAATTGTGTTTATAGTGAAAGTAAAGGGATGTGTATTGACGGACATTTTTGGTTAATACATCCAAGAACTGGTGAAAAGTGGAGCAGCGAGAGTGTTGCTGAGTTTATTGCGCATTATACGCCTGAGTCCATCGATGAGTTGGCTTTAATAAGAGCAGATATTATTTCTCAAATTAAAAGGACCGTTGCGAGTCGTTTAACCAGTGAGTATTGGCGAGTTCAGCGAGCGCAAGAGCGTCTTGAAATTGCTAAATTGACTTTGGATGATTCATTAGTGACAAGTGCGACTGAGCATTTACAATTTGAATTGACTGCACGTGAAAACTTGCGTCAGGCTAGCAATTTAGCTGAATTAGATGTAGCAGACATAACTGACATCAATGAATTAAACTTATTTAACTTTATCCCAGAAGAGTATATGGGTTAACGGTCAGCATTGACCTGTTTCAAACCGTAAAATTCGCTAATATACGCCTATGCTAGACAACAAGCTCAAAAGGGTTTGCAGCTAGCATAGTGAGCTGATTTGAAGGTTTGCTAACACATCTAACTTGTCCAGATAAAGCCGGTTTAGTTGACTTTTAAAGTCGCACTAAATCGGCTTTTTGCTTTTGGGTGATAAGGGCTCCGAAAAGCATTTTTTGTAAGAGTGCGTATAACGCAAAACCTAAAGTCTAAAGCCTAAAGTATAAAACCTTCGTCTCCCTGAACTTGATTCAGGGTCCATGAGTTTTTGAGCGCTGGTGTTAAGTTACACACGGGCGTTAATACAAAGATGGATCCTGACCTTCGTCAGGAAGACTAGGGTGTGAAGTTCAGCGTTTGTATTTCTCTCTTACATCAATAAAAAACATTCAAAATGGTTTGCTACGGCGAATTATTCTGAATGTTTTTAATGGGTCAGCATTGACCTGTTTCAAACCGTAAAACTTAATGCAAAGATGGATCCTGACCTTCATCAGGAAGACCAGGGTGTGGTGCGAAGTCTTATAAATAAGTCATCATTTGAGTAAGTACTTAGATAATTTAAACCACCGTCTCCCTGAACTTGCTTCAGGGTCCATGTGTTTTTGAGCGCTGGTGTTGAGTTACACTCGGGCGTTAATACCAAATTGGATCCTGACTTTCGTCAGGAAGACCAGAGTATTGTGCTAGGTATTACAATGTAGTGGTCATCACTATTTAAGAAGAATTCATGTGGTTACAAATACCGTCTCCCTGAACTGGTTTCAGGGCCCATGAGTTTTGAGCTGTGGTGTTAAGTTACACACGGGCGTTAATGCAAAGATGGATCCTGACCTTCGTCAGGAAGACGAAAGAGTGTGGTGCGAGGTATTATAATAAGTCATTATTTGAGTAAGTACTTAAGTAATTTAAACCACCGTCTCCCTGAACTTGATTCAGGGTCCATATGTTTTTGAGCGTTGGTTTTAAGTTACACACGGGCGTTAATACAAAGATGGATCCTGACCTTCGTCAGGAAGACGAAAGAGTGTGGTTTAGCGTTGAACTAGCTCTTAAATTGGGCAATAAAAAAACATTCAAAATGGTTTGCTACGGCGAATTATTCTGAATGTTTTAAAAGGGTCAGCATTGACCTGTTTCAAACCGTAAAATTCGCTAATATACACCTATGCTAGACAACAAGCTTAAACGGGTTTGCAACTAGCACAGTGAGCTGATTTGAAGGTTTGCTAACACATCTAACTTGTCCAGATAAAGCCGGTTTAGTTGACTTTTAAGTCGTACTAAATCGGCTTTTTGTTTTGGGGTAAGTTTCGTCATTGAAGGCATAAACCACCGTCTCCCTGAACTTGATTCAGGGTCCATGTGTTTTTGAGCGTTGGTTTTAAGTTACACACGGGCGTTAATACAAAGATGGATCCTGACCTTCGTCAGGAAGACCAGAGTATTGTGCTAGGTATTACAATGTAGTGGTCATCACTATTTAAGAAGAATTCATGTGGTTACAAATACCGTCTCCCTGAACTGGTTTCAGGGTCCATGAGTTTTGAGCTGTGGTGTTAAGTTACACACGGGCGTTAATGCAAAGATGGATCCTGACCTTCATCAGGAAGACCAGGGTGTGGTGCGAAGTCTTATAAATAAGTCATCATTTGAGTAAGTACTTAGATAATTTAAACCACCGTCTCCCTGAACTTGCTTCAGGGTCCATGTGTTTTTGAGCGCTGGTGTTGAGTTACACTCGGGCGTTAATACCAAATTGGATCCTGACTTTCGTCAGGAAGACCAGAGTATTGTGCTAGGTATTACAATGTAGTGGTCATCACTATTTAAGAAGAATTCATGTTAATTTAAACCACCGTCTCCCTGAACTTGATTCAGGGTCCATGAGTTTTTGAGCGCTGGTGTTAAGTTACACACGGGCGTTAATGCAAAGATGGATCCTGACCTTCATCAGGAAGACCAGGGTGTGGTGCGAAGTCTTATAAATAAGTCATCATTTGAGTAAGTACTTAGATAATTTAAACCACCGTCTCCCTGAACTTGATTCAGGGTCCATGAGTTTTTGAGCGCTGGTGTTAAGTTACACACGGGCGTTAATGCAAAGATGGATCCTGACCTTCGTCAGGAAGACGAAAGAGTGTGGTTTAGCGTTGAACTAGCTCTTAAATTGGGCAATAAAAAAACATTCAAAATGGTTTGCTACGGCGAATTATTCTGAATGTTTTAAAAGGGTCAGCATTGACCTGTTTCAAACCGTAAAATTCGCTAATATACACCTATGCTAGACAACAAGCTCAAAAGGGTTTGCAGCTAGCATAGTGAGCTGATTTGAATATTTGCTGACACAATCCCAACTTGTACTATTTAAAGCTGCCCATGTGTTTTGAGCGCTGGTGTTAAGTTACACACGGGCGTTAATGCAAAGATGGATCCTGACCTTCATCAGGAAGACCAGGGTGTGGTGCGAAGTCTTATAAATAAGTCATCATTTGAGTAAGTACTTAGATAATTTAAACCACCGTCTCCCTGAACTTGCTTCAGGGTCCATGTGTTTTTGAGCGCTGGTGTTGAGTTACACTCGGGCGTTAATACCAAATTGGATCCTGACTTTCGTCAGGAAGACCAGAGTATTGTGCTAGGTATTACAATGTAGTGGTCATCACTATTTAAGAAGAATTCATGTGGTTACAAATACCGTCTCCCTGAACTGGTTTCAGGGTCCATGAGTTTTGAGCTGTGGTGTTAAGTTACACACGGGCGTTAATACAAACATGGATCCTGACCTTCGTCAGGAAGACAAGGGTGTGGTGCGAGGTATTATAATAAGTCATTATTTGAGTAAGTACTTAAGTAATTTAAACCACCGTCTCCCTGAACTTGCTTCAGGGTCCATGTGTTTTTGAGCGCTGGTGTTGAGTTACACTCGGGCGTTAATACCAAATTGGATCCTGACTTTCGTCAGGAAGACCAGAGTATTGTGCTAGGTATTACAATGTAGTGGTCATCACTATTTAAGAAGAATTCATGTGGTTACAAATACCGTCTCCCTGAACTGGTTTCAGGGTCCATGAGTTTTGAGCTGTGGTGTTAAGTTACACACGGGCGTTAATGCAAAGATGGATCCTGACCTTCGTCAGGAAGACGAAAGAGTGTGGTTTAGCGTTGAACTAGCTCTTAAATTGGGCAATAAAAAAACATTCAAAATGGTTTGCTACGGCGAATTATTCTGAATGTTTTTAATGAATTCATGTGGTTACAAATACCGTCTCCCTGAACTGGTTTCAGGGTCCATGAGTTTTGAGCTGTGGTGTTAAGTTACACACGGGCGTTAATGCAAAGATGGATCCTGACCTTCATCAGGAAGACCAGGGTGTGGTGCGAAGTCTTATAAATAAGTCATCATTTGAGTAAGTACTTAGATAATTTAAACCACCGTCTCCCTGAACTTGATTCAGGGTCCATGTGTTTTTGAGCGCTGGTGTTGAGTTACACTCGGGCGTTAATACCAAATTGGATCCTGACTTTCGTCAGGAAGACCAGAGTATTGTGCTAGGTATTACAATGTAGTGGTCATCACTATTTAAGAAGAATTCATGTGGTTACAAATACCGTCTCCCTGAACTGGTTTCAGGGCCCATGTGTTTTGAGCGCTGGTGTTAAGTTACACACGGGCGTTAATGCAAAGATGGATCCTGACCTTCATCAGGAAGACCAGGGTGTGGTGCGAAGTCTTATAAATAAGTCATCATTTGAGTAAGTACTTAGATAATTTAAACCACCGTCTCCCTGAACTTGCTTCAGGGTCCATGTGTTTTTGAGCGCTGGTGTTGAGTTACACTCGGGCGTTAATACCAAATTGGATCCTGACTTTCGTCAGGAAGACCAGAGTATTGTGCTAGGTATTACAATGTAGTGGTCATCACTATTTAAGAAGAATTCATGTGGTTACAAATACCGTCTCCCTGAACTGGTTTCAGGGCCCATGTGTTTTGAGCGCTGGTGTTAAGTTACACATGGGCTTTAATACAAAGATGGATCCTGACCTTCGTCAGGAAGACTAGGGTGTGAAGTTCAGCGTTTGTATTTCTCTCTTACATCAATAAAAAACATCCAAAATGGTTTGCTACGGCGAATCATTCTGAATGTTTTTAAAGGGTCAGCATTGACCTGTTTCAAACGGTAAAAACCGGTAATATATACCTAAGCTGGTTAATCAAAGAAAAGATATACAGCGTTGTTATTAATGAATAAATAATAACTCGTTTTACATAGATTCCAACTCCACCAATTGAGCCTACACACTGTGTAGGCTTTTTTATGGATGCAAATAAAAGGTGCTTAAGATGAATATGTTTAATCTACTCGATATGTCAAAAGTACCATTGCCTGATAGCATCACGGTGTTGGACTATGAACAAAAGCTTAAAGCGCTAAAAGAAAAGCTATTAGCAAAACACCCTGAATTTTCTGATGCGCTAACTTTAGAATCAGAGCCATTGGCCATCATGCTAGAAATGATGGCGTATCAAGCTTTGTTATTTGACGGCAAAGTGAATGATGCCATAAAAGGTAATATGTTGGCGTCGGCGACAGGTAATGATTTAGACGCTATTGCGGCGCGATATAATTTATCTCGCCAAGCGGCGAGCTCAAATATTCATGAAAAAGAAAGCGATACGCGTTTTAGGCGTCGTATTCAAATGGTATTTGAAGGATTAAACACCGCAGGAAGTAAGCAAGCATATCAGTTTCATGCATTATCGGCAGACCCGCGGGTAAAAGATGTGTATGTACATAGTCCGCAACCTTGCGTTGTGGAGCTCACCGTATTGAGCCATGAAGGGCACGGCTTACCCTCTACAGAATTAGTTGAAAAGTTACGCAATCATTTTGGTTTATTGCCCGATGGCAGTGGGCCAAGTGAAGAGGCGTCAAAAGTGAGGCCATTGGGCGATAAAGTGTCGATTTTTACCCCAAATGTTGTGCCGTATCATATTGAGGTTAACTTGGTAATTGCACCCGGGCCTTCGGCATCAAGTGTTGAAGCGACGGTTAAAGCCGCGCTTGACGAATATAGTGCACAGCAAACATTACTAGGGCGAGACATTAGCCAAATGGGGCTATTTAGTGCCATTAATCAACCGGGTGTTGAAAAAGGCCAAGTAGTAAGCCCAAGTAACGACATACAGGTATCTGCTGATTCAGTCGCACATTGCACAGGTATGGTGATTAATGCATCGGTGCGCCGAGGTGATGAATGAGTGACTTGAAAGCGTTACCCGACTTGCTGCCACACAATGCGTCACTGTTGATGCGCTCACTTGCTGAGTTATTAACATACCCTGATAAATCACAGTTATTAAAACACATTTGGCATCCACAGGACTGCCCCGCAGAGCTATTACCTTGGCTTGCTTGGGCGTTGTCGGTAGATGATTGGAATGATGCGTGGTCTGAACACACCAAACGGCAAATGATTGATGATGCGTTCGTCGTCCATCAGTTTAAAGCCACACCGTTTGCCTTAAAAAAAGCGTTAGACAGCTTAAATATTGAAACCGACATTCATGAATGGTGGCATCAAATCGATGCGCAGCCCGGCACCATCGTGGTAAACGCGATGGTGAACGAAAACCTCGATAGTAACGAGGAAGGGCTCCTGACCAAAGCGATGCTTGCGCAAGTAAAACGCATTATTGATACCGTTAAACGCGCTTCTATTCATGTTGAAGTGCAGTTGGGTATTTCGTTAAAAGAACAATTTGGTATGGGAATACATGCCAGCGCAGGGACGGGATTACTCTCCAAGGAAGGCGTCTTCAACGGAGTAAGGCCAGATGCAGGGTATATTGATTTAGCCGCGTCGCTTAATGCTCAACCTGGTATTGGGGCTTTGCAACAACAAGGCGACTTTAACGGTGTGACACCGGATGACACTGAGGCAACGCTTGGCGCTGTACTAGCAGGTCAAAAAGGGATTGGCGCGTTAGAACATAGCCTTGATATGACGGGGGTAGTGCCAAATGCAATGGCCGCAGGTTTAAACTTATATGGTTATGGCCAAGTGAATATTGCAGCAATGGAGGCGCAAGCGAGCTGGAAAGGTGTATGGCCTGAGTCAGGTACTGCTACTACTGTGGTGTCAGCTGCATTATCTCAACTTCAACTTACTTATTTTACTCTACAAGGAGCGACGTAAATGTCTGCATTAACCTTGCAATTTACTCAAGCTGGTTTAGACGCGTTAATGACCGCCACACAGCGCGGCTTTAAAGGCAAAATCAGCCATATGGCATTTGGTGACAGTGACTACACACCAGATAAAACTCAAACAGCGCTTAAAGGCGAAAAAGAACGGGTCGCCATTGCCGACACTGATTATTCTGATGGCGAAGGCAGCAGCTTAAAAATAGCAGGTAAGTTTGATGCGCCGATTGAATATGCGATTCGCGAGATTGGAGTATTCATTGAATCACCAAACTATAGCGGTGAAGGTGAGCCTGAGCTGATTTTATTGGGAGTGTACTCAAAACCAAACACCACGTTAGGGTACCGTACACCCGATGTAAAAGTACTCCAGTGGCTAACCTTATCGTTGGCGCAGCTACCATCAGAGAGTGTTGAGGTAAAAGTCGGCGTTGATAATCTGAACCTGATTGTAGATAGAGAATTGGCCGATATGACCTTGGTTCAACTCAACACCATGCAACGGCAAATTGAACAAGAGCTGCGTTTAGTCGCACTTGAACAAGCTTAGTCTTTAAAGTTAAGGAAATACTATGTCAAATCAAGAAAAACCGATGAGCCAAAGGCTCACGGACGTGGTGGTCGCCGCCGACAACCTAACGCAAACCGTACAAGATAAAATTGGCAATATTGATGCTACTGTTGCTGCAAAATCAGCAGAGGTTGATCAAAAAATCGCAAGTGCAGAAACAGAGTTTAATAATTGGAAAAATTCAATTGTAGAAACAATTAATGGCCTTAATGTAACGAAAGTAGGTAATGAAAAACACTTTTCATTTGAGCGAATACTTAGTGCAGGAGGGTACACTCGCGAAGCTGATGGTTCTGACGCAGATTACCCATATTGTGCAAACCCTCAACCTCCATATTACATTAACATGTTGGAGTTTAAGTCAGGAACGAACCACCTTACATATGGTGATTATGGAGACTACTTCAAAATTGAATTTATGATGTGTCACCGAGGTATGTTTGCAACAGAGGGATATACAGATCACTTAATATTTACAGGGACTTCTTACCAAGACTCCGTTGCCTGTCAGCTAGAAGTTAAGAAAATAGCGAATGACAGCAGCTTAAGCGTATTTATTTCAGAGCCAAATAATCTAGAAAAAGAAATACCGCTAACGAATGCTATGGAAGGGACGATTTTACCTGTTTCATATCGCTCGATTGGACAAGGATACAACCAAGGCTTTGCGAGAGTATCGTTAAAAATAGATACACGTCCGCATTGTGGCTCAACTCGCGCTATTTCAGTTGATACAAAATACACGTCGCACTTAGGTCAGCCCGCTGTAAATTATATAACGCAAGAAAAACCGACATGGGAGCAATAATCATGGAAAAAGATTTAAGTTCATTAGAATCGCAAAAGCCTCTTGAAGATATCTTAGAGTTTGGCAAGTGGTCAACGGTTAAGGCTATACGAGATGCCAATTTAAAAGCGACAGATTGGTATGTTACTAAAAGCCAAGAAACGGGTGAGGTTTTAACTGAGGAATTTAAAAGCTACCGTCAAGCATTACGTGATATTCCTCAAACATATACAAACCCCGATGAGGTTGTTTGGCCAGTAAAACCAGTAATGTAAGTAACCCCTTCGGTCGTATCGTCCGCCCTAAATTTCCAGCCATACTGGCTGAGCTTTTAATCAGAGAATCACTATGAATCAACGTAGTACCCTAGTACGAAAGGTACTTGAGTGCCTAACGTCTGGACTTGACGGTATCGCTCAGGTAGGGCTGTTAAAGCCGAGCATGCCGTATCCAGATTTAACGCAAGTCGCGCAAGTATGTGTGCAAGTCTTAGCTGAGCGTCAAGCCAGTGAGTTGCAAGCAAAAGGCGCCGATGCTGGCGTCACTTATGGGCCAACTTCAAATAAGAATTTGAGTCCTAACCCGCTCGATAGGCGGGTATTAACATTGCAACTGGACTTAGAAGTAGAGCAGGCCGGCAGTGATGCACTACTGACGCGTTTAGATGGGGTGATTGAGCGATGTGAAGCGCTGATGCAGGCGGACGATATGGCCACTCCTTGGCAGTTTTTTATTCCGTACAATATCGACTTTGCGTTTACTAAACAGCCGAGCAGTGTGATTGGTAAAGCGACGTTAACTTGGCAGTTTTATTACCAAGTTGAGATTGTGGAAGTGTGTGATTTACCGCCTATCAGCGAAGTATATTTAGGACCTGAAGGGGGTGAACATTGGCTTATTGCAAAAACCCCAGCAGCGGTTGAGACGCCATCAGGCAGTGGGAGTGCTTAATTATGATAGCCAACCCATTACAAACCAATTTAGCCCAAGCCGACATGCAGCATCGGCTCGCTAAGTTAATTTCGTTAGGTACTGTGAATGAGGTGGATTACGAAAAAGCGCTAGTTAGAGTCACCATTGGTGATTGGTTAACCTCTTGGTTGCCTTGGCTTACAGCGCAAGCGTTTAACGACTTAACTTGGCAAGCCCCTGAAGTGGGCGAGCAAGTGGTGGTATTGGCCCCATGCGGTGACTTAGCTCAAGGGGTGGTGTTAGGGAGTTTATATCAAAAAGGACAGAACCTTGAAAAAGTGGCCAATGACGTTGCAAAAGAGAGTCGTCAACACGTGCAGCGTACTAAATATAAAGATGGTTCCATGGTCGAATACGATCGAGAAAAGCATCGTTATTTTATTGATATAAAAGGTGAAGGCGCAACCGTAGATGTTGTTTCAGCCGGAACATTGAATATTACTACTGAGCAAGATATCACTATTCACACAAAAACCAGTGCAACGGTTAATGTTGACAAAGATGCGACGATTGCAGTTAAAGGTAATGCAAAAATTACGGCTGATAAACAAATAGATGTTGCTGCTAAAGATAAGCTGTCACTTTCTGGATCCGAGGTGAAAATAGAATCGAAATCAGGAGGGATAGCTGTAAAGGCGGCGGCAGTTTTAAAATTAAATGGCTCTAAAATTAGTGCTCAGGAGTAGTTATGCCTGCAATTTCACTAGACGGTGCAATGACCAATGTACATGTTGGTTTTTTACCTGGAAAGGCCAGTGCGACACAGAGCAGTTTCACTGTTGCAGGTAAGCCTGCATTAAGAAAAGGAGATCCTATTAGTAGTCATTCATTGATTATGGATCCCAAAGTAAAGCATGCAGGGATGAAAATAGCGATGGGCGCGGGTAGTTTTACCATTGCAGGTAAAGCAGTCGCAAGAGTCGGGGACTTAACATCATGCCTAGGTATGTTGGCTCAAGGAGAGGGCAGCTTTTCTGTCGGTGGCTAAGCATTTAGCAGCTAAATGATAGGTGATGAATATGATAGGCATGAATGCCAAAACAGGTCAGCCCCTATCTGGGGTTGAACATTTAAAACAAAGTATTACAGATATAGTAACGACCCCTCTTGGTAGTCGTGTTATGCGCAGAGATTATGGCTGTGGCTTATTTGATTTATTAGATAGCCCATTTTCGAACAGTTTAGTAGGTGATATTACGCTTGCTATCTCTAATGCGTTAGAGCAGTGGGAGCCTCGCTTCGAGCTCGAAGAAGTCGCCGTTCATCCAGAAGGAAGCGGCAAGCTTTCAATTGATATTAGCGGCTTATATTTAATTAATGGTGAGCCAGTGCTCATCGAAGGTATTCAAATTTAAATCAGGATCTTATGACCCTATTTTGGTAAGTAAATCCTAACTTTTAACTTTAAAAAGCCACGCTCAGCGTGGCTTTTTTGTTTCTAACTGACATACCCTTAAAGGAGATTCATATGTCAAAATTTCTACATGGTGTAGAGGTAATCGAGGCGCAATCAGGCACTCGTCCAATTAAAACAGTAAAAAGCTCAGTAATTGGCTTGATAGGTACAGCGCCTTTTGCAGATGAAGACGCGTTTCCTTTAAATACGCCAGTATTGATTGCTGGTAAGCGCGCTGAAGCAGCAAAGTTAGTTAACCCTGAAAATGCGGATTTTAAAGCGCGTTTACAGACTTTACGCGCTGCGGCACTTGCTAAGGCAGTGACTGATTTTAAAGCTGCTAATGGCGATGTTGAGCCGACGGCTAATGAACTGAAAGCATTAACAGATAAAGTTGAAAAAGCAGTTGATGATGTCGAGTATGACCTTAAAGGTACGCTAGTACCGGGTGTTGACGGTATTTTCGACCAAGCGGGCGCAGTAATTATTGTTGTGCGTGTTGCTGATGGTGAGGAAACGGCTGTTACTCAAAACATCATTGGTGGCGTTGCGTCTGACGGTTCATTCGAAGGTATGCAGGCATTCCTTGGTGCTGAATCAGTTGTGGGTGTTGCACCGCGCATTTTGGTTGCACCAGGTTATACGCATCAGCGTAAAAATGGTGAGAAAAACCCAGTTGTTACCGGTTTAGTTAGTATTGCTGAGCGTTTACGTGCCGTTATCATTGCTGATGGGCCAAATTCTGATGACGACGCAGCAAAAGCATACCGTAAAGACTTTGGTTCACGCCGAGTATTTGTGGTTGACCCAGCAGTTAAAGTGTTCCGTGATGGTAAATCAGTTGTAGAGCCAGCCAGTGCGCGTGTTGCAGGTATGATTGCAAAATCAGATAACGACCGTGGTTTCTGGTGGAGCCCAAGTAACACCAATATGAATGGTATTGTGGCAACAGCTCGCCCAATCGATTTCCAACTAGGTGATGCAAATGCTCGTGCTAACTTACTGAACGAAAACGAAGTAGCAACAATCATTCGTCAAAACGGCTTTAAGTTATGGGGTAACCGTACGTGTTCTGACGACCCTAAATGGGCGTTCTTATCAGTTGTTCGTACAGCTGACATGATCAACGATTCACTACTACGTGCTCACATGTGGGCAGTTGACCGTAACATCACTAAAACATACATCGATGATGTTGTACAAAGTGTACAAGGTTACCTTGATAGCCTTAAAGCACAAGGTGCAATCTTGGGTGGTGAAATTTGGGCTGATGAAGAGCTAAACACACCAATCAATATTCAAGCCGGTAAAGTGTATTTCAGCTTTGATTTCACGCCACCAACACCAGCTGAACACATTACATTCAAAAGCATCCTTACTAACAACTACCTAGAGGAAATCGTATAATGTCAACATCTCCTAAAATTCTAAAAAAATTCAAATTATTTGTTGATGGTAAAGGCTACCTTGGTGTCGCAGATGAAATTACATTACCAAAAGTAGTCGTTAAAACACGTGAAGTGACATCAGGCTTTCAAGCGCCAATTGAACTCGATGTGGGCCAATTAGAAAAACTTGAGGGTTCTTTTACATTACTAGAGTATAACGCTTCAGTGATGAAACTATTAGGTGAGTGGGGCGGAGACCCAACGCCTATCGTAGCTCGAGGCGCTATTCAAGCACAAGGTGAAGCACCTGTACCTGTTAAAGTTACTCTTACAGGCTTCTTCAAAGAAGTAGATATGGGTAATTGGAAAGATGGCGAAGAAGCTAATCTAACCATGCAGTATACGGTTCAAAAATACAAATTAGAAATTGGCGCTGATGTGATTTATGACATTGATTTATACAATGACGCTAGAATCATAAACGGCAAAGATCATATGGCCGCACTACGCGCAGCAATTGGAGCTTAATAAGTTATGACAGATATCATTAAACTGACTTTCCCAGTCACGGTCGACGCGCATGAGTATGCAGAGCTTAAAATGAGACGACCAAAGGTACGTGATAGATTAATGGTAGACAAAACGGATTTGAGTGAATCAGAAAGCGAAATTCGTTACTTCTCACACTTGTGTGAAGTGTCTCCAGATGTAATTGAAGAATTAGACTGGAGTGACTTTGTCAAACTAAGAGAAAAGCTACAGGCTTTTCTCGTATCCCGCCCAAGCGCTTAAAAGCCATGGTTATAGCCCTCGCAAAATATACCGGGTGGGGCTTACAAGAATTAAACGGCTTAACTGAACCAGAACTTTGTGACTGGTTTGAAGCGGCCGTTGACTATAAAAATGAAACGGAGGCAGGTCATTGACCTGCCTTTTTACTGCTAAATTCAATACCTTTTCTAATAAAAGGCTAAGCAAAATCGCAATCGCTCATCTTAACAGCTTAACGAGTTAAATACTTAACGCATTGTTATTTCGCATATCTTTTTCAATTCTACCGGCCCTCGGCCCATTATTTCACGCTTGTTATTTCAGTTATGTACGCGTCTTGCTATTGAAGCAGGCAGGTTTACTGGCAGGCAAGTATTCAGCTCACTTCTTTGCATCTCCCAGGTATAGCTATGAAACGTCACGGATCATCCGATCAAAAACGCGGTGCGAAAAAAAAATCTCCCGCAGTCAGTAAAAAAAAGGCGAATACAGCCAATAAAGTTAAAAATAAACTACCTAAGGTTCAGCAAAATCAAGCCGATTCGGCAAAAGAGCTCGGGCAAGCTGTACAAAGCATGAAAGCCTCAGGTGCCATACTTAAACCTAACTCAATTGCGCCTATTTTAACGCAATTGGCCAAGTTTAACCTTAATCAGGTCATGGCCGATAATGGCAATGTACTTAAGCAGCAACTGCTTAGTTTAAGTAAAGCAGCGACACCGAATAGTGGAAATAATGATGCAATACAGGCATTAGAAAGTCAGAAAAACGCAGCACAAGCAAAAGCACAAGTGGCAACATCAGCGGCGGTAACTGATTTGTCAGCACAGATGAGCCAAGGAGCTGATTTATCACAGGCGATAGCCGGGTTGAGTCACCATGTTAAAGGGTTAGACTTTAGCGACTTTCAACATGTGGTAAAACAAGATTTATCTGGGTTACAGCAAGCACTGCCAGAGCTTTCTAACTCGGTAGATATTGCGGGTTTAACTGATGTGATTGCCCAGCATAGTGCCGCATTTTCAGCCAGTGGGGGTGAGCAAGCATTATCTCAGCAACTCGACTTATTAGCGTCGACTGCACCGCAAGTTCTAGATGCGTTGAATATGCCTGAAGCGGCGGAGTCACTTAAAACGGGGTTGGCGACTTTTAACCAGCTCGATATCCCAAGTATGATGGATGGCGACCTGTCGAGCTTAACTGCCACAGCACCACAAGTGCTAGAGAATATGGGATTCGGCCAAGCGGCCAATATGGTGGGTAAGGCACTGCCAGTGCTCGATAAGTTAGATGCTGGCGCAGTATTGCAGGGCGATTTAAGCTCTTTGGCAGATGCAGCTCCCGCTGCACTTGATGCGTTAAACATGCCGCAAGCGACACAAACAATCGAGAACATGTTACCTGCATTGCACAGCATTGATGCCGGTGCCATTATGCAAGGCGATTTAAGCTCGTTAAAAGACGCAGCCCCAGAGCTCATAAAAGCAGTGGATATTGACGCGCTTAATCAGTCGATTGCGCAAAATATTCCGGCGCTCTCTCAGCTTGACTTGGCGGGCGTTGTAGAAGGGGATTTAAGCAGTTTATTAAAGACGGCCCCCGATATTTTGCGAACGGCCGACTTTGGCGGTGCAGCTGATGCAATGCAAACAGTTATGCCTGCATTGCAGCAGTTAGACATGAAAGGGCTTATGAATGGAGATTTAAGTTCTTTAAAAGATGCCGCTCCTGAATTGATAAAAACCCTTGATTTAGATGGTATACACCAGTCAATTACACAAAGAATACCTGCGCTAGAGCAGTTAGATTTAGCTGGTGTTGCACAAGGTGATTTAAGCAGTTTACTCGATACGGCTCCTGATATTTTGCGCTCGGCTAATTTTGGTGGTGCCGCAGATGCAATGCAAACGGCATTACCCGCGCTTAAGCAGCTAGATCCACAGGGTATTATGAGCGGTGACTTATCGTCGCTTGAAAAAGCTGGGCCAGAATTACTACGCAATTTTGATTTTGGTGGAGCGGCAGATGTGCTTGAACATGCCATGCCCGCTATGTCAAAACTGGACATGAATGGCTTAATGCAAGGCGATTTAAGCTCATTGATGGACGCCGGACCCGATGCATTACGCGCGTTCGGTTTAGGTGATGCAGCAGACAAATTTGGCCAAGCACTGCCAGCACTGAAACAACTTGATATGAAAGGGATCGCCAGTGGCGATATTTCAACATTATTAGACGCAGGCCCAGGCTTATTAAACTCGTTAGGGTTAGAGGGCGCTGCGGGCATGATGGAGTCGGCCTTACCTGCGTTAAAACAGCTTGATGTAAAAGGCATAATGGGTGGAGACTTAGACTCGTTACTCAGTGCTGGACCTGATTTACTCAATGCCTTTGGTTTTGAAGGTGCCGCTTCGTTTATGCAAGATCACGCAGCGACGTTGGCGAAGTTAGATTTTAAAGGGATTTTAAAAGGCGACTTATCATCAATAACGGGTGCATTACCTGACTTACTTGACGGGTTTGGTTTAGGGGGGATTGCCGATATGTTCTCGGGCGGGGAAGCTGAGACTGACTTTGAAGCCCCTGACGAAGAAGAGAAGGAAAAAAAGAAAAAGCCTAAAAAACGCAAAAATAAAGGTGGTAAAAAAGGCAACCGACGCAATAAAAAAGGTCGTGGTAGTAAAGGCAAAGGGCGAGACGCTCAACGAGAAGATGATCTCTCTGATGAGAAAAAGTCACCCAAAAGCAATAAAAAGCCATGGGCAAAAGACAAGCCTTCTAAAACAAAGGGGCCAGCCAAGGTAAAAACAAAGCCGGCAAATAAGCCAAAATTTTCTGTTATTGATGGTGGTTTGTCAGACGCTGATAAAAATCAGCAGGCGAAGAAACCACCATCACAGACCCAAGCAAAAGCAGCGAATACTAAGGCGTCGAATACAAAATTGGGTAAACCGATGGCGGCCAATGACCCGATTTTCAGTAAACCGAAAAAAGGGTTGTTTAAAGGAAAAGGGCTCATTAAGGGGATCACCAGAAGCCCGCTAGGTAAACTATTTGGCCGTTTGGCTGCACCGGTGACGGCAGCGATGGGTGTTATGGATGTGGCGTCAACCTTATCTGATGATAGCCTAACAAAACAGGAAAAATCAGAGCAAGTTGGACAGGCTGCAGGCAGTGCCGGTGGTGCTTTAGCTGGTGCCGCAGCGGGTGCCGCAATTGGTTCAGTGATCCCCGTGTTTGGTACTGCGATTGGTGGCATTGTTGGCGGTGCGTTAGGTGCCTTTGGTGGTGAATCATTAGGCGGTATGTTAGGTGGCTGGTTTGGCGGTACGTTAGACGAAGACGAAAGTAGTAATAAGACAGCTGAAAATGTCACTAGCAATGTACTTGAGTTCAAACAACCTCAGCCAGAACAGGTTCAAGCAGCCACAGTTAAACCCTCAACTTCACTAGAAAACGGCAAAGCAGATAGCAAAGAACAGAGTTCATTGCTATCTGATGTGTTGTCGGGTGCTAGTGTTGGGTCAGTTCTACCAGGTTTTGGACCGGTGTTTGGCGGGTTGGTCGGAGGTATCTCAAGCTTATTTACTGATAAAAAAGAAGTGCCTGCATTCAGTAAGAGCGATAAGCCAGCGATAGACGGCTTTTCCGACTCACATACCACACACTTACGTTATTCGGGAGCCGTCGACGGTTTAAACCTGGCAGGTGAATACGCCAAACATTCAACATCAGTCTTCCCACCGATGGCAGATGTTCGCTTTTCATCTAGTGATTTAAAGCATGATGACCAAGGAAGTGAGCGTAAACCAGAGAGTGCTGAAAAATCTCAAAATACAAGTTATGCCGATATGGGGCTTAATTTTGTAAAAGACCATGTTATTAATGAGTTTAATGCATATACAGGTAGTGCAAAAATTCTTGAAGAATCAGCTGGTATTGTAAATGGGCCTTTCAAAACAATGGCAACTGCTGGGGGTTTTGTTGGGCATGCTCTTAATGCCCATACTGTGTATAAAGCAGCAACAGATGACTCCCTAACGACTCCTGAAAAAGCTGAAAAAATAGGTGGGACTGTTATTGGGGCAGGTGTTGGGGCTGGGGTAACGAGTGTCATATCACGCTTTGCACCGCTGCTTAAACCTATCGCTCCTTTGATTGGTCTCGGAGCCGGGAAAATGGCGACTAAGTATGGTGGTCAAGCGTCGGGTTTCCTTGCTGAAAAATATCCTGCATTAGGTGAGGGGGTAGGCGAATTTACCACAAAATATAGTAATTTAGCCACCGGTTGGCTAACTGATACGTTCTTCCTTGGCGACAACGTACAAAAAAGTGCGGAAATGGGGCCCCTTAATGTTAAAGCTGCTGATTTAGTTACCAGTGAAGCAAGTGCTCTGACTAATAATAGGCAAAAAGGTACAGGATCTTTGGAGAATAATAGTGTCACCGTTAATGCAAACATTACTGTAAATGCGGCTCCTAATATGTCAGCCGTTGATATCGCAAAGCAAATTAAAGATGTCCTTGAGCAAAAAGAGCAAAGTGCCATGAGAGATTTACGAACTAGATACATAGATGAGGTAGCTTAATGCCTAAAGCAAGCAAGAAATCGCACATGATGCAGCTGGGGACGTATAAGTTCTCAGTTGGCGGTGCCGCATTTGAAACGTTGAAGTTTAGTTCGAAGTACCGGTGGATTGAACAAGATAGCCAAACTAGCGGCGATGAAAACCCTATAAAACAATTTAAAGGGTCTGGAGAGCAGACACTGACCCTAGATGGCACAATTTATCCTCAAATTGTCGAAGATGGCCTTAGGCAGGTAAGTAATATGCGTAAAGAGGCAAGCAAAGGTAAACCTCTTAAGCTCACTTATGTTCAAGAAAGTGGTAAATCTAATTTGAGTGTTGGACGAGTGCTAGGTAACTGGGTAATAGAGTCTATTGATGAAGAGCGAATGCTGTTCTTGAATGATGGAATTCCACGAGAAATTAAGTTTTCAATGGTGTTGAGCCGCCGAAATTGGCGACAAGAAAAGTGAGGTGAGTAAATGAAAGGGGTTACTTATATTACTCGTTATGGCGATTGTTTAGACAACATATGTTGGCGTCATTATGGCCGCAGTATAGGTATGGTTGAGCTTGTTTTAGAATCAAATCATGGCCTTGCCGAAAAGGGAGCTATTTACGCTCAAGGTGTTGCTATTTTTTTACCCGAGGTAATTGAAAAGCCAGTTTCTAGCAATGTTATTAACATCTGGGATTGAATTAGATTATGGATATACAACCTCAGTATTCGATTAAAACAAACGGTAAAGAAATCGCAGATATTTTAAAAGAGCGGTTAGTTGAAATCAAAGTAAGCCTGAAGACTGGGTTACAAAGTGATACGTGTTATGTGCGTTTTGATAACCTTGATAGTGCACCTATACAGGAACCTAAAGCGACCGATACAATTGAGGTCGCGTTAGGTTATAAATCAGAAAGCTCAGATAAAAATGGTAAGTTATCCCCACTTGGCCTATTCGAAGTTGGTGAATACAGTGTTACTGGCCCAGTGCGTTCGTTGGAGCTATTTGGAAATAAAGTGCTTTGGCATACTGCATTAAAAGCACCTCAGCAAAAGTCTTGGCCCAAAGATCCAAAAACGCCCCAAAAATTAGGGGATTTAGTGTCTGAAATAGCCTCAAATCATGGTTTAGATCCAAAGGTAGGCCCTGAATTTACCAGTGTAGAGTTACCACATATTGAACAAAATGAAAGTGACATGCAATTGCTGAGTAAACTGGCCGAACAGTACGATGCTATTTTTAAAGTCACTTATGATAAGTTGATTTTTATGGCTCGTGGGACGGGTAAATCTCTTTCAGGAAAGGCATTGCCAGAAATTAAACTTGATGTTCGGCAATTACTGTCTTGGCAGTTTTTGCAAAATGCATATCGTGAAGTTGGTGAAGTTAAGGCCTATTTTTATGATATGAATGAGGCAAAACGTAAGCAGGTAAAAATCGGTGGCGGCAAGCCCTCTACGGTACTTGCGTATGTTTATGCAAATGAAGCATATGCAACCCAAGCGGCGAAAGCAAAGCAGCGCAGATTAAATCGTGCTGCTAAATCAATTCGGGCTAAAATCATTGGCGACCCAAGTATTTCTGCAGGGACCGTGGTTAAAATAGTCAACACGCAAACGAAGGTTGATGGTAAGTGGTTTGTAAGTGAGGTTGATCATTGTATTAATAGCGAAGGTTTCACATCTTTCCTATTATGTGAGCAATTGGCCTCGTGAGCTATTTCAATTATTTTCTTATCCGATAAAAAAATATAACAATCTACGTTTAGCTTCATATCCGCGCAAAGCTATATTTTTCATGATTTTTTAAAGGCTTAATATCACTTTAAGCCTTTTACGCTCTACTTTTTACATTCTGAATATATTGAATTTTAGCGCGCTACAGCAAATGTTTGTCGCGCGCATACCCTTCTTCTATACATCCTACCTAGACACTCCTTTCTCCATATAGGCTATCCTCGTTTGCAAAAACGGGCTCTGGCCTCCTTCCTCTTTTTATCTCTTCATCTACACAATTTATTGTCATTTCTAATTCGAGTTATTTTAGCGATTTTTATGATGCGCTGAATTATGCACTTAGTAACACACCCACCCCAAATAAGGCCAACACCCCCCCTAATATCATGTTGCGCGTGATCGCCTCTTTTTTAATGAGCGCGAGTGTCATTACCATTAATGGCGCGGTTGCTAAAATAGTTTGTGCAATAGCAGGATCGGTATATTTTACTGCGCCTAGCTGCAGCCAAAGGCCAATAAAGGTGCCAAAGAATACCGCGATAAATAACCATTTTTTATTGCTGATCCCTTTAAGCTTGATAGCTTTGCTTAGGCTGTGCTGCTTTAAAAAAGCAACTAATATAGCCACTGCGAACGTGCCAGACAGTAAGCGGATCATTGCGGCCCATAGGCTACTGGTTGCTTCATCTCCCATACCTGCTTTTGACATTACCATCCCCGCGGCTTGGCAACTGGCTGCAATTAAGGCAAATGCGACGCCGAATTTGTATTGTTGTTTGTCAAGCTTGGGTAAAGCACAGTGTGGCTTGATAGCTAAAATAACTCCTAGAGTAGTGATGGCGATGCCAAACCAAGCGACGGTATTTAAGTATGTGCCCAAAATGATAATATTGAGTATCCCCGCGATGGCCGGGGCCAGCGATTCAATGACTAAGGTTCTGGCGGGGCCTATGTTTCTTAATGCAGCAAAATAGGCGCTGTCTCCAATGGCGATGCCAACAATGCCACTTGCGATTAACCATAGCCATGCATTAGCGTGACTGGGCAGTGCGCTGTCTTGGAGTAGAAATAAAGCAACACACATCATGGCAGATGCCATAACGCCTTTACTCACGTTTAGCTCAAAGGGTGACAGTGTATGACTAAAACGCTTATAAATAACCGTAGAGCACGCCCACACCAATGCAGCACTGATGGCTGCCACTTCACCTAGCCCAATATTCAGCATACCTTCCCTTTAATTTATATTTGTTATTCTTCTTTTAATATGGATAACCATAAACCCCCACCATTGTTTAGACGTCTGTACATCTAGAGGTTGAAATTTCTGTCGTTGCGTTCATAATAACAGAGTATTTTAAACTCAGGAGAACCGTGTGCCGATCACAGTCAAAGACGAATTACCCGCTATTTTGCAGTTACGTCAAGAAAATGTGTTTGTAATGCCAAAAAGTCGCGCAAAATCGCAAGAGATCCGCCCGATGCGTTTGGCCATTTTAAACTTGATGCCTAATAAAGTAGAAACGGAAGTTCAGTTTATTCGTTTACTGGCTAATTCTCCTTTGCAGGTGAACGTTGATCTGTTGCGGTTAGATACTCACCGTAGTTCTGAAAATTCAGAGCATCATTTAGATATGTTTTATCGTTATTTTTCGGATGTAAAAGACAACAACTATGATGCGCTTATTGTGACGGGCGCACCGTTGGCACATTTAGAATATGAAGATGTAACGTACTGGAGTGAGCTACAAACCTTTTTTGATTGGGCTGAGAACCATGCGACTTCAACGTTGTTTTCTTGCTGGGCGGCCCATGCAGGGTTATTTCATCACCATGGATTAAAACGAGCGCTTAAAGAGAATAAGCTTTGCGGTGTGTTTAAACACCGTTGTTATTTTGAACATGGTGCGTTGACGCGAGGCTTTGACGACGAGTTTGTGGTGCCGCATTCTCGTTATGGTCATATTGACGCAGATAAAATTGATGAAACCGATGACTTAATTACCCTTGCAGGCTCTGAAAGGGTTGGGGCATATTTAATAAAGAACCAATCAGGGAGCCAAGTGTATTTAACGGGTCATCCTGAATATGACGCAGACACATTGCAAAAAGAATATACCAGAGATCTGAGCAAAAGCGCTGATGCGGCTATGCCTGAGGGGTACTTTCCTGATGATAATGCTGACAAGCGCCCATCTAAAACGTGGCAAAGCCATGCCTTTTTGTTATTCTCGAACTGGCTAAACTACTATGTTTACCAAACCACGCCATATGATATTAACCTCGTTAGCCAAGATGTAAGGACTAACAGCTATGCCGAATAATTTACCGTCGAATAAAAGCGCAGCTTTAACCGAAGCGATGAAAAACCGTATTCTGATCCTAGATGGTGCAATGGGCACCATGATCCAGCAATATAAATTTGAAGAAGAAGACTATCGTGGTGAGCGCTTTAAAGATTGGCATGTGTTGATCAAAGGCAATAACGATTTATTGAGTTTGACTAAACCAGAGGTGATCAGAGATATTCACAGTCAGTTTTTAGCATCTGGTGCAGACATTATTGAAACAAATACCTTTAATGCCACAACCATCTCAATGGACGATTACGAAATGGCTAGCCTTAGCCGTGAAATCAATATTGAATCGGCGAAATTGGCAAGAGCGGTGTGTGACGAATTTACCGCACAAAACCCAGATAAACCTCGCTATGTAGCGGGTGTGTTAGGGCCAACATCTAAAACCTGTTCGATTTCTCCTGATGTAAATGACCCAGGTTATCGCAATATCACCTTTGATAAATTAGTCGAGGCGTATGTTGAGTCAACGCTTGCTTTAATGGAGGGAGGCGCGGATCTCATTTTAATCGAAACCATTTTTGATACCTTAAATGCCAAAGCAGCCTCGTTTGCTGTTGAAGAAGCGTTTGAGCAAGCAGGTGTTACCTTGCCGGTGATGATTTCAGGTACCATTACCGATGCATCTGGGCGCACGTTATCAGGCCAAACAACCGAAGCTTTTTATAACTCTATTCGTCATATAAAGCCTATTTCAATAGGGCTAAACTGTGCATTAGGACCTGATCTGTTACGTCAGTATGTGGTGGAGTTATCGCGCGTATGTGAAACATTTACGTCGGTTCACCCTAACGCCGGTTTACCCAATGAATTTGGTGAATATGACCTAGAAGCGGATGAAATGGCGAAAGAAATTATAGATTGGGGTAAAGAGGGCTACATTAATATTGTTGGAGGCTGTTGTGGTACAACGCCTGCGCATATTAAAGCCTTTGCTGATGGCCTTACAGGTGTAAAACCTCGTGCATTACCTGAACTAGACGTCCGTATGCGTTTGGCTGGTCTTGAAGCCTGTAATTTGAATTAGGAAGTCGTCAATGAGTCAAGCAACAGCAGTATTTACCAACGTTGGTGAGCGTACAAATGTCACAGGATCTGCGCGTTTTAAACGCCTAATATTAGAAGAAGATTATGAAACCGCACTAAGCGTCGCACGTGAACAAGTAGAAAGTGGCGCCCAAGTGATTGATATCAACATGGATGAAGCCATGTTGGACTCAAAAGCGGCGATGGTGAAGTTTTTAAACTTGATCGCCTCAGAGCCTGATATTTCTCGTGTGCCAATTATGGTCGACTCCTCTAAGTGGGAAGTCATTGAAGCGGGTTTAAAGTGTATTCAAGGTAAGGCCATTGTTAACTCTATCTCTTTAAAAGAAGGGGAAGAGCCTTTTATTCGTCAAGCAAAAATAATTAAACGTTTTGGTGCTGCAGCCGTTGTAATGGCGTTTGATGAAACAGGCCAAGCGGAAACAGAAGATCGTAAGTTTGAAATTTGTCAGCGCTCATACCGTATTTTGGTTGACCAGTTAGGTTTTCCGCCTGAAGACATTATTTTTGACCCGAATATTTTTGCTGTGGCAACCGGTATTGAAGAGCATGACAATTATGCGGTTGAATTTATTGAAGGCACACGCCGGATAAAACAAGGGTTACCGCATTGTAAAGTGTCGGGTGGGGTATCGAACGTCTCGTTTTCGTTTCGTGGGAATAACCCGGTTCGTGAAGCAATTCACTCGGTGTTTTTATACCATGCGATCAAAGCCGGTATGGATATGGGGATTGTAAACGCAGGGCAACTTGCGGTTTATGATGATATTCCACAAGAACTGCGAAAAGCCGTTGAAGATGTGGTACTCAATACTGACCCTGGCGCTGGTGAGCGGCTGGTGGAGCTTGCGCCGAAATATTCAGGTATGGCACAAGCTGAAAAGGTGGAAGATCTAGAATGGCGTACTTGGCCAGTTGAAAAGCGCCTTGAACATGCTTTGGTTAAAGGTATTACCAATTATATTGATGAAGACACTGAAGAGTGTCGTGCCAGTATGGATAAGCCCATACAAGTCATTGAAGGGCCATTAATGGATGGCATGAATGTGGTTGGGGATCTGTTTGGTGCAGGTAAAATGTTTTTACCTCAGGTGGTTAAATCTGCACGGGTAATGAAACGTGCTGTTGCCTACCTAGACCCTTTCATTGATGCAGAGAAAGAAGAAGGCGCAACCAACGGTAAAATCATCATGGCGACCGTAAAAGGGGATGTACATGATATTGGTAAGAACATTGTTGGCGTGGTGTTACAGTGTAATAACTACGAAGTGGTCGACTTAGGCGTGATGGTGCCTGCAGAGAAGATTTTGCAAACGGCCATAGATGAAAACGCCGATGTGATCGGGCTTTCTGGGTTAATTACGCCATCGCTTGATGAAATGGTGCATGTTGCCAAAGAAATGAAGCGTCGAAACTTTGAACTGCCATTACTCATTGGTGGCGCAACCACATCAAAAGCGCATACTGCGGTTAAAATTGAACCTCAGTACGATAAAGGCGTGGTGTATGTGAATAATGCCAGTCGTGCAGTAGGTGTAGTATCGAATTTATTAAGTAAAACGCAAAAGAGCGAGTTTTTATCTAAAACAGCGGCTGAGTATGTCAAAGTACGAGAGCAGCAGGCACGTAAAAAGCCACGTTCAAAACCGGTAACACTGCAACGCGCACGCGATAATGCCATTCAAATTGATTGGAAAAACTATACGCCACCGGTACCGAAAAAGTTAGGGGTAACCGAGTTTCGCGATGTGAGCATTAAGACATTACGTAAATATATTGATTGGACTCCGTATTTTATGACGTGGTCATTAGCAGGTAAATACCCGCGTATTTTAGACGATGAAATCGTCGGTGAGGAAGCAAAAAGCCTGTTCAAAGATGCCAATGAGATGCTTGATGAGTATGAAAAAAGTGGTGCACTCAAGCCGCTTGGGGTCATAGGCTTGTTTCCGGCAAACCGAGTAGGTGATGACATTGAGATTTATACTGATGAAACACGCTCAGAGGTATTAACGACATCATGTCATTTACGTCAGCAAACAGAAAAAACGGACTTTCCTAATTACTGCTTGGCAGATTACATTGCGCCGAAGGGTATTGCAGATTATTACGGTGGCTTTGCGGTGACGGGGGGTCTTGAAGAAGACGACTTGGCTGATGCATTTGATGCCAAGCAAGACGACTACAATAAAATAATGGTTAAGGCCGTAGCGGATCGTTTGGCGGAAGCATTTGCAGAGTATTTACACGAGCAAGTACGAAAAGAGTTTTGGGGTTATGTGCCTGACGAGAGCTTGAGTAATGAAGAACTTATTCGTGAAAATTACCAAGGCATACGTCCAGCACCAGGCTACCCAGCTTGCCCTGAGCACACTGAGAAGAAAAAGATTTGGCAGTTACTTGATACTGAGCAGCGTATTGGTATGCAGTTAACCTCTTCTTATGCGATGTGGCCAGGCGCTGCGGTGTCGGGTTGGTACTTTTCTCACCCTGACTGTAAATATTATGCCGTTGCGAGTATTCAAAAAGACCAAGTTGAAGACTATGCAACACGTACCAACATGACACTTGAAGAAGCTGAGCGCTGGTTATCACCAAATTTAGGCTATGAACCTGCGTAGTTAATGTTTGGCTAAGGGCGTTTAAGAAACCTGTAATTCTTAATCGCCCTTTTGAGTAAAAATTATTAACTTACCAATTTTCCCCTCTAAAGTTCTCTATCTTGTGTCAATCACAATAATATTCCTGCCTAAGTTAACCAATTAATTTTTATTCTTGTATAATTAAACCGAATTAAATTTTTTATTCTCTTTGATTGTTGGAATTGTGAATGAAATGGTGTTGGTTTTTTTTATTTGTATCTAGCTTTGCTTATGCCAAGCCACCGCTCGTGATTGATATTATTAGCAGTGAAAACTTTAGCCAACGATACAAAGAGTTTTTAGCGGGACGGTCAGTTTTAGACATTGATGACTTTCATCCTTCAACCAAAGGGTCTCATATCGAGATCATTGAAATGGTGCTTTTGCAGCAAGCACTCTTTTTAGGCGGTGAACATCGGCCCGTTATATTTAATCCCAAACCTTCAGTCAATATCGTAGAATTCTCAGATCTAATTGCTGGAGACAGCTTGGTATTGGCACGCTCAACATGGCATGAAGACCTACTTGATTATAAAGGATCGCTCTATATTACGGAGGCTTTGGTTGAGTATGGAGAATATGAAGCGGGGTTTTATGTTACCAAGCGTAATGTCGCTTTACATGATATGCCCGCTGAACGCCTGAATCAATTGACGGTTGTTGCAAACCCTCGGTGGAAAGTAGACTGGCGAGCACTGAATAATACCGATATTAATGTGGTGAGCTTTATTGGCCCTTGGGAAACTATGCTAGAGATGGTTGAAACCAATGTGGTTGATGCAATGCTGATTAACTTTAGTGTGAGTGAATCTTTAGTATTGAACTTTGAGGGGCGAGAGTATGTGCCCATCAATGAATTAAAATTATTGTTACCCGATTCACGACATTTTGTTGTTAGCAAACGCCACCCCGATGGTGAGCAAGTGTTTAATGCACTGAATACAGGTTTGGCTATTTTAAAACAACGAGGGATACTGAAAAAAGCGCTGATTGAATCGGGGTTCATTAGTGGGCGAGTTAAAGATTGGCACATGGTTAATGAATCAATGCTGATGCGAGCTCTACCATGAGCTGGTTAAAAAGTGGGTGGTATTATTGTCTGATTTTATTTTCGTATGAGCTCTATGGCGATGAAGATTCCCTAGTGCAAAAGCAAACAATTAATACGGCATTTGAGCAACTCAAGTACCGTATGGAAAGCGAGCATGAACTCAGTGTGTTACCTCAACTTAGGGTGATCCGCAATCAAGCTAAGCACTATGCACAACGCACCATTGAAATTCAAACAATCTTAATCGAAGCCAGTATTAGACAGCATTTTGGAGACTATAAACATAGCTTGTCGATGCATTATCAAGCGTTAGAACTTGCTGAGCAAGTTGGTAAGCCCAGTATTATGGTGGAAACATTATTGGCAATTATTGACTTAGAACTTGATTTAGAACGATATGACCATGCACAAAGATACGTAAACCAAGCTACGCAAATCGCACAGGCGCTTAATGAAGGCGATGAGCTTTTGGTACATGTGAAGCTTTGGCGGGCCAAGATCTATCTTGAGAAAGGCAGCTTCAGACAGGCTTTATATGAACTAGAGCAGGGTCAAAAGCTTGCAAAAAATAATAGCCCTTTATCTGCTCGACTGTTGTTAATTGAGGCGCAAGTTGCTTTACGGCTTGGTAATTATTTGGTCAGTCGCACCTTACTTAACGAATTTTCAATAACGTATATGTCATCTGCAGATGATAAGAGTAAGCTCGATTATCAACTTACTTTGGCGGAAAGTGCCTTACAAGCCGGTGAGTTTTCTGAGGCGATTGAATTAGCAATGAAGGGGCTTGAGCAAACTTTTCATACACGTTATTTAGAAGAGCAAGCATCTTTACAACGGCTATTGGCCAGCGCTTATGCCCAGCTTAGTGATTATCAGCAAGCGCATTTATATTTGAAACGGTACTCGTTAACAGAAAGAGCGCTTGACCAGCAAAAACGCAATAACAAAGTTTTGCAACTGGAGGCCCAATATGCGCTAGCGCACCAGCAGCAGCAGGTGAGCTTGTTAGAAAAAGACAACGCCATTCAAGCTCAGCAGATAGTGCAACATGAGCAAACGTTAGAAAATACGAAACTCACGCAGCAACGTTGGCTGCTGATCGGTTTGTTATGTTTAGCTACGGTACTGTTTATTTATTGGCGTTGGCAAAACCGCCGGTATACGTCAAAGTTAGAGATGCAAGTGGCTGAACGCACCGCTGAGCTAAAAGAAAGAAATAAGCGACTGCAAACGCTGAGCTTTACTGACAGTTTAACGGGGTTGAGTAATCGCCATTACTTTTTTAGCACCATAGATAGTCAAATCAATGCCCTGCCAGAAAAGCACGACATGATCTTTTGCATTGTTGATATTGACCACTTCAAAAAAATTAACGACACCTATGGCCATGCTGCAGGAGATCTCGTGTTACAGAGCTTTGCTGACATTCTCAAGCAGTGCACACGAAATAGTGATTTATTAGTGAGGTGGGGCGGTGAAGAGTTTTTGTTGGTAATGCCTGATATGTCGAGACGTGATGCGCAGGAGGCTGTGGAGCGGATCCGTCAGCAAGTTGAACGTTTTCCATTTATGGCCAATGGCCAAACAGTACAGTGCACCTGCTCGATAGGCTTTGCACCTTACCCTTTGACACCAGGTCTACAAGAGCAAGTCTCCTGGGAGCAAGTATTAGAACTTGCCGATAGTGGTTTATATTTAGCAAAAGAAGTACATCGCAATACCTGGATTGGGCTCGAATCAGTGCGCCAACCTAGTGCATTTGATGTGGAGTACACATTAAAACATTATAAAGAACAAGTACGTCAGGGGAACATTGTTGTTAGTAGCAGTTATGTCGGTGCTGAAATACCCGCTTGAACGAGTAATGTAGTCTAACGTGAAGACTGATTTATGTTTTAACGATTAACCGCCTCGGGTGACAATCGCAGGTGATACGCGACTTGCTTGTAAAATTGGGTGTAATGTTGCGATTTGACTCAGTAATATCATGCTACATGCGCCAAGCAGTATATAACTCATTGGTACTACGATTAACTTAAATTGCTCAATTAGATAAACGTTTGTCACTATTGTGAGTAAAGCTCCGAGTAGTGCTCCTAATGTCGCAAGAATGAATGTTTCAATCATGTAATGTTGCAGTATTTGAGATTTACTGGCACCTAATGCGCGTTGTGTGCCTATTTGCTTACGTCGAGTGACAATACTAAAACGCACTTGTGCGAATATACCCAATGCAGTGACGACGATGAGTAGTAACACAACAAAAAGTAATATATGCACTATTGCGATATCATTGATATGGCTCTGAGTGCGTTGTTCTTGTAGTGTTTTGAATTTATCTATCCAGCGGTTTGGTGTTTGCAATAGCAATTTTTTTACCTCTGCCATTGCTTCATCACGTGCGCCGTCATGTGCTCGGACAATGATATGTGGTTCTGCACTTTTTAATGTGCTCGCAGCCATAATATGCTTATCAAAGTTTCGCCATGAAGGCCATGTACCAGGGATTATATCTGCAATACCTACGATAGTATCTGCGGAACCATCGATATAGAGGGTCTCACCCAGTGCTTGGCGCCAGTTATCTGGAAATAGCGCAATCGCTAGAGCTTTAGAGATCACCACTTTAACACCAGCAGAGTCGTTGTCATCATAAATGGTAATATCACTGGGCTGGAACCACTCTCCAGCAATAAGTGCTATGCCGAGTGTATCTAAGCCATGATAACTACTGAGGTAATATCCTGCGCTCCCCATACTATTATCACTCCCTTCTACCAAACCATAAGATACATGGGCGCCAATTTCGGAATAAGGAACGGCATTAGATTGTGATGCATTATATACAGTGTCTAAGTCACGAATTGCTTGTACATTTTGCTCTATTCGATTGAGCACCTCATTATCTGGTCCTTGAATGTTCATAGTGAAACTAAAAATGTTCTGTATATCTACACCACTTGGTTTATCAATTTTTACTTGTTTTTGTATTAGTATAAAAGCCGCATTAATTAAGATTGTAAGGGTTATTGCTATTTGTATTATAAGCAGTAAAGAGGTTGTTCTTCTTTTAATCAGTGATTTTAGTATTAGACCAAATGTTTTCATAAACTTAATCTCACAAACTTTTTAACTGGCTAGAAGGCTGTACTTTAATGGCTTTATAAATAGGCCATAAGCTAAATACACAGCACGATACAACCGACAAGATTAAAGTCATAATTGCAAGTGTTAGGTTCATTTCCATAATTTGTTTAGGTAGAAAAGTTAAGATTTTTTGTGCAGCTAACAAGCCTAGTTTGGTGAGTAGCAAGCCAAAGCACCCGCCAATGACACTAATTAATAATGTTTCACTGCCAAATTGGAAAGCAATATTTTGTTGGCTAGCGCCTACAGCTCGGCGTAATCCGACTTCACCTCGCTTATTGTAGAACTTATTTAACATCAGGCTCATACAGTTTAATAGACACACTATTAAGAACGAAAATGCCAGCCACACAGCTAACTTTGTGTCCTCCGGGATCATTTTCTCTCTCGTTAAATAGTTTTTTATATTGAGCGTGTAACTTGCAAGCGCTCTCTGAAAGCGACCAGCTTGTTTTTGCTGCGCGTCATAGTTGTTTAGAAAATTATTATATTGCGGTAAATCAGCACCAGAATTTAGCTCAACCCAAAAATGCAGCCACACGCAGCTTGAAGCTAACAAGGTAGAAAAGGATTCATCAGTTGGATAGTTGACGCAATAGTATCGAGTATCGGATTTAGCAAATAACCCATTTTGAATTTGACTCTGGAATGGGATCATTATATCTCTTGGATTTACAAAGCCTTCTGTTCTTACATAATAAAACTTCGGAGTAGGGAGCCAGTTATCGGTGACGCCAGAAATCGTCAATATAAAGTTTCCCATTATGATCTGCTTACCAACGGAGTTTTCACCATTAAATAGCTGTTGATTGAGTTCACTACTGATCACGGCAACGAGTTCTCCTTTTTCATCAGCACGTTTAGACCAAGCAGAGCCAAACAGGAAAGGAACATCAAACATTGGGAAAAAGTCATGGTTTATGGTCAACATAGATCGCAGTCTGGCGTCTGTGATCGGCTGATGTGCCGCTCTGATTTGATCTCGGTAAGTACCAATGACAGATTGATGTTTTATCAATGAACTGGCTTTATGCGCTGAAAAAAGGTTTTCAGCATCCTGGTAAGTCATCATTGATGGTGCATCTTCTTTACCATCTAGCTCTCGATAAGGACGCTCGGCAGACCAGCTACTTAGGTGGATAAGCTGCAGTGTATCTTGCTTAGTGGGCATTGGATGTTGATTCATCATATAGCTTATGGTGTAAGTGACCATAGAAGCGGCAATACCTAATGCGATTATCAATATCATGAGTAGGCTTAATACAGGTGTTTTTTTAATACTGATCCAGGCCAACTTTAAATAATATTGAAACATAACCTACCGCGCTCGCCTTTATTTAGGTGAATAATACTGCTAAATAAATAATACAGATGTAATATATTATTTATTTCATTACTTGAGCTAATCGCTTAACCCATTAATAAATACTCTTTTTTGACCTTTCTTGCAACCTTTTGTTTACTTCAATGTAACTTAAGGCTGATTTGCTCCATGATTCATTGTGATGCTAAAAAGGTGCAAATACCGACTTCTAACATGTTAATATAGGTAAATATTATCCTGCTAGGGTTTGCTTTGTTACCAATAGAATCAATTTATCCTTCGCTTATTGCTGAATTAACATCTCAAAATAAAGTGCTTCTACAAGCGCCTCCCGGTGCTGGCAAGTCAACCTGGCTGCCTTTGCAGTTAGTAAGAGACGGGCATTTTAAGCGAATTATAATGCTTGAACCTCGGCGCCTTGCCGCAAGAAATATTGCGCAATTTTTAGCTAAACAGCAACAGGAGCGCGTTGGTCAAAGTATTGGGCTTCGTATTAGGAACGATGTAAAAGTTTCTAACAACACGAGGTTAGAAATAGTCACAGAGGGGATCTTGACGAGGTTAATACAGACCGATCCGGAGCTCACAGATGTTGATTTAATTATTTTTGATGAATTTCATGAACGCTCTTTGGCAGCTGATACTGCACTGGCCTTAGCACTCGAAACACAAATGGCACTCAGAGAAGACCTGAAAATATTGGTGATGTCAGCCACACTCGATACCCAACGATACCAGCAGTTTTTAGCGGGGCCGATTGTCAGTTGTGAGGGGCGTAGTTTTCCTATTGAAACGGTGTACGAGCCTTTGCAGGATGAATCAAAATGGTTAGATGCAATTGCTGGTATAGTGGTTAAAGCACTTAAAGAACAACAAGGTAGTGCCTTGGTTTTCTTACCTGGTCAGCGCGAGATTCAGCGAGTAGCGCAAATGTTGTTGGATTATAAATTGTCCGATACTGAAATAGTAACGCTATTTGGTGACCAAGATAAGAACACTCAACAAGCAGCTATTTCACCTGCAAAAGAAGGGCTTAGAAAGGTGGTATTAACCACGAATGTGGCTGAGACATCTTTAACAATTGAAGGGATAAGGATTGTTGTAGATAGCGGAAAACGTCGGGCTGCACAATTTAACCTTAAAACCGGTGTGACAGAGCTTGCTACAGTGTCAATTTCTAGGTCATCTGCGATTCAGCGGGCTGGGCGGGCAGGGAGAGTAGAGCCCGGTGTTGTATATAGACTTGGATCACATGAACAATTTGAACGACGGGATAGCCATGATGTACCAGAGATACTCAGTTCAGATATTGCGAGCTTGCTATTAGAAGCAAAAGTTTGGGGAAGTGATATCTCAGACCTACCATTATTAGATCAGCCAACTGATATTCAAATATTGCAAGCCTCTAAGTTACTAGAAATGCTTGAGGTGATAGATAAAAGTGGCAAGCTAACTCCGCTTGGGAGCAAGGTGCATAGTTTTGGTACTGAACCTCGTTTGGCGCACATGCTGATCAAAGTACAAGCTTTGGAAGCTGAATATAGTGGCATAATGGCGTTAGCCTGCTATTTTGTTGCATTATTAGAAAGCAGGGTGAGCAGTAGCCCAGAATTAAGGGTTGCTCTATTAAGCCAGTTTGAGCGACCACACCCAGTATTCACTCAACAATTAAATCAATGGTTTAAGCGTTTAAAAGTAACTAAGCCTACCTCTCTCGCTACAGAATATCTCAGTATTATAGTCGCGCTGGCATTTCCAGATAGGTTAGCAAAAAGGCGAGGGCAAGGGTTTGTATTAGCCAATGGTGCGGGCGTAAATAATCACGAAAGTCATTGGTTGAGTGACGATTATATTGCGATTGCAGCGCTTGGTGGGCATAAAGGCCAGCGTATATTTAGTGCGACTGATTTATCAATCAAGCAATTGAATGATGTATTACCTTATTTGTTTTCTCACTATAGTATTTGTGAGTTTGATGAAAAAAAAGGACGCTTTTTACATGAAGATCGCCGAGTGATTGGTGATTTGATCATTGATGCGGTACCAAGCTCGAAAGAGATTGATATAGCAACGAGAACCCAAGCTTGGTTAGCGCTAATTCAAAAACATGGTTTTGCGCTATTTCAACAATATGACGATGTAAAACCTTTCCTTAATCGCTTGTCATTAGCGTCACGTTTCTATCCGTCTGAGTTTAATAATTTAGAAGAGCTGGCCTTATTTAAAGAGATAAATAAATGGCTTGCTCCCTTTTTACATGATGTTAAACAGCTGACACAGTTGAAAAAACTAGACTTAAAATCAGCTTTAATTAGCTGCTTAGATTGGCAACAACAACAGCTATTAGAACAAATACTACCAAGCAGGATTCAGGTTCCGAGTGGCTCTAATGTAAAAATCATATATCAACTTGAAGGGCCAGCTAAAGTGTCGGTTCGCATGCAAGAGGTATATGGGTTAACTGAAACACCTAAATTATGTCGAGGGCAGTTGCCGTTATTGATGGAGCTATTGTCACCGGCGCGAAGGCCATTACAGTTAACGCAAGATTTGGCACATTTTTGGAAAAACAGTTACAAAGACGTGCAAAAGGAAATGAAAGGTCGATATCCAAAGCATTTTTGGCCGGACGATCCTGCCACTTCACAAGCGACCAATAAAGTTAAAAGTCGAATGTAACTGGGCTGTGCTGGTAGCATAGGTAAAAAGAAGAGATTTTTTATTAGCGCAATGTGCAAGGGAGTTCGGTAGTAAGCAGCACAGACAGTGCAATTTAAGCAGTTTGCAACATCAATTATGGCATTTTCTGACCAAGATTTAGTATTGGCTTTACCTTACTTTAAAGTACGCACTTTTACAGCAAAGGATGAGACAAATATTTGGTGATGAATATCTGACTCATTGTAACAAAGTGTGACGTTGGCTATAACTTTTAATATTATGATTACACAGCTTTTAATAAATTTGGTGTAGTTAATACGGCACAGACACAGTGTTATTTATTACGTTATGCAATACTTTAGTCATTGTGCCGCATTACTATTTGAGCTCGTCAGCGACCTCGGCAATTTTTTGTCTCAACCAAATATGACTTGCATCTCTGTGCAGTAGTGGGCTCCAGATCATATCTAACTCAAATGGCGGGATTGGGAAGGGGGGCTCTAAAATACTTAAGCCCGGATCATCTTGATAAATGTTTGCTGCTTTAGAAGGAAGAGTCGCAACTAAGTTTTGCTCTTTTGCTAAGTGAATTGCCACGTGGTAATTGCGCGTAAATGTTGCGATATTTCTGTGTTTACCGAAATGCGCGAGTGCTTCATCTACCCAACCAAGTTTTTGTACGTCCTCAGGGTCCATGCCAACACCAACACCAAAGCCTGTTTTACTCACCCATATATGGCGTGCTTTGAGATATGCATCTAGGCTAAATTGTTCGATGATAGGGTTGTCTGATTTTACCAAGCAACAAAAACTGTCTTTCCAAATGCGTTTATGATGGAATGATTGGGGTAAGTTTTCAAAGCGGTTGATCGCCATATCGACTTTGCCATTTTCTACATCATGAAAGGTGACATCACTTGGCGTTAAAATATCTAATGTTGTTTCTGGCGCCTCTGCGTGTAACTTACTCAATAATTTGGGCGCTAAAGTACTTGCTGCATAGTCACTGGCCATGATGCGAAATACGCGTTTACTTTGGCTTGCTTCAAATTCTCGATTAGGTGCAAGAGTTTCTTCTAAGGTCATTAAGATCCCGCGGACAACGGGTTGTAGCTCTAACGCTCTTTCAGTAGGCACCATCCCTTCACTGGTACGTACCAAAATAGGATCGTTAAATAAATTACGCAGACGTTTTAAACCATTACTCATTGCCGGTTGCGTAATGCTAAGTTGGTTCGCAGCTCGGGTAACATTGCACTCTCGTAGCAGAGTATCTAAATATACCAATAAGTTGAGGTCTATTTTACTGATGTTCACGGCTTTCCTTTATTATTATTTTATCTAAATATTTGAAACGCTGTTGTTGCGGGTAAGGATAAATGTGTTTAACCACTTTATTGACCACGTCCTTTTGCGCTTGTAGCCAATAATCGACACTCAGTAGGTCCTGGTGTGAATTCTTAAAAACTGCTTTGAGTTTAGGGTTTGTGAGTACAAATGTATATAGTTGTTCAGGAAATACATCTTGTGGCGCAATAGATTGTTGATCTGCGCCAGAATAGAGATCCTCAAGAGACGGCTTCTTCATGCGTCGAAAGTTCATATCGGTGAGATATTGTACTTCATCATAATCATAAAAAACGATGCGCAGGTGTTTGGTAACACCAAAGTTTTTTAATAGCATGTCACCGGGAAAAATATTTGCATGTAACATCTCTTTTAATGCGTAACCGTAATCTGTTATGGCGTGTTCGATTTGAGAGTCAGTCGCATTTTCTAAATATAAATTGAGTGGTGTCATACGCCGTTCAATATATAAGTGTTTAATGATGACAACGTCATCTTCAATCAGCATACTACCTGCAATGGTGCGCATTAAAGTAGCTAAAAGTGCTGGTTCAATGCGTCCTTTAGGAATAACAACATTAGAATACTCAATGGTATCAGCCATACGACCTACACGATCGTGGTTTTTAACGAGCTGATAGCGCTTTAATACGGTCTCTCTACCAAAGGGTTTACTCTCTGAGAATACATCTTTGATGACTTTGAATACGTAGGGGAAGTTGGGCAAAGTGAACACCATCATCACCATGCCGAGTGTACCGGGTGCAATCGTGAATTTATCTTGAGTGGTATCAAGGTGCTCTAGAAACTCACGATAAAACTCTGTTTTTCCTTGTTTGTGAAAGCCTATCGCGTTGTATAGTTCTGCAGGCGTTTTGCTGGGCATTAATTGATTTAAAAAACGCATCATGGCAGAAGGTGCATGTGTTTCTACTAAGAAATAAGCACGTGCGAAACCAAAAATAACACGCATTTGCGACGAACTTGTGAGCAACGCATCTATGTATAAGCCCCCTTTATCATGATGCAGTACTGCGATAATAAACGGTTGTACACCGCTGGTGGAAACAACTCGTCCCACAATATAGGCTGCTTTATTACGGTAAAATGGTGATTCAAGCATATCAAATCGCATCTTATGGCCATGATGGTGTGTATCGGGCGCCTGCTTAATAAATGCTTTGACTAAGTTTTTGATGTCTTGCTCGAGATCTCGAAATGGGCATTTAAAATCAATATGCTCGACAATATCGCCAATGGTGGGGATGAGCCCCTCTACAACAGGGAAGTAACTGCGATATTCAGCTTCAACAGGCAGAGCAGGGGCATTTTTGAGTGTTGTTTGGACAAAAATAAAAGCATTGTTAAAGTATCTGCGATGAAACAGCCTACAAAAAACTGAATTGTAAAAAGTTTCTGCAAGTTCGGCTTGTGGATGAAAAGTTAATAAGTCTAGATATTGCCGTTTGATATCCAACCATAGGTTTTCATTAAGGTTCGAACATGACAAATTGTCTTTCAACTGAGAGATGGTTTCTTCAACACGCAAGTCATAATGGTCAATTCGCATTGAACTTATCAGCTGCACTTTTTCCCAATCTTGTTGGGCAAATGCTTCTGGGGCATCTGCAGTAATAGATTGAAATAGTCGATAGTGCTTTGTAAAGCCTGCCAATATCAGCTTAGATATTGCAAATGCGCCCATAAAACTAACCAAGTGGTCTGACTTGTTATTAGATTAACATGATTTACAGGTTTGTTGTCAAAGGTCTTTACTGGTTATTCATAGCGTTTTAGCTTTTTTTCTATCCTAGCTATTTGCTTTGCGACTACTTTAACTTCTTTTTTGTGTTTTTTATTAATGGATTTAAGCTGCTTTTTGATGTCTTTAACGGTTTCTTTGCGCTTTTTATCATCCATCACATGTCGGATCCGTTCTTGTTGATCACGTGTGGCACGATCTCTATCCCTATTTAAAATTGCGACTTCATGTCGTTTGGCACGCAAAGATTTTTTGAGGTTACGTACTAATTGTTTTTTCTCAAGCTGATTGAGGGTTTTATAATGTTGTTCTGAAGGAATAGCCACATCTGGATCTGAATGTGAAAGAGTATGTTGCGTTGCGTTTTGACCACAGGGGAATTGACTGTAAGTTGACCCTTTTTCGTTTACGCACTTATAGTAGTTAACGACTGATTTGGCATCGAGTAAAGTGCTAAATAACAATGAAAATGCAATAATTATCTTAATCATGGTGCGTCCTTCGGCTATCTCCTTAATATTAAGATAGCCGATTAGAGCTTATTGGCAAGTGTTATTTGGTCGAGGTATCGACAGAGAACTTTTTAAGCGTTTTGATACTTTGAATTAAAAAGGGAACATCTAGCTTTTGTTCGATAGCAAACCCTTCGGCACCAGAGATATGTTCATAACTGCCATCTCTTTTTACCAGCGTAATGCGATCTTTTTTGAGCGCGACGAGTACACCTTGAGTAAAGTTTACGCCCTCACTTCTACTATGCGTTAAGTTACGTGCGATCATGGTCGCCTCAGCAAGCTTCGCGCATGTAAAATGTGTGCTGAGCAGTGTATAAGTTATATCTTGTAACTGTTTAAAGCCCATGACCTTTTGTAAAGAAGGGACATTTGTATAATACGTGCCACTGAACACAACATCACTTTGCAGGTCAGCCAATGAGAATGCAAAATAGTAACCTTGCTTATTATAATCAATGGCGTTTTGTGACCCATTAATGATGGAAATAAGCGCTTGTGATGTATTTTTATCACTCTTACTATCAACTATGTCTGAGTGCTGCAATGTCAAAATATGGCTATCTGGGTCCCATGAAGGGTGTGAATTATTAGCGGTTTGATAATAAGCCGGTAATCCAAAAGCAAGGTTAAAAAGCGCATCTTGATGATCTGAAGGCTGAATTAACTGTGGCACAGATACTAATTCAGGCTTATTGTGCGTAAAGCTTTTTAAGTCTGATTGATTCTCAAAATAAATAACAGTAACAGGCTCATTCGATGACTTACAACTGGGGAGTGTGTGCGGTATCTGATACTGGTTTTGGCTATTATCAAAATGAATCTCAGTCGCTTGCTGGTAATGTTCTATGTCCAATAAGTCATGACGAGCGAGTAGTTTTTTCGCTGTGGTTGGGTATGACAGTGGCAACACGTTATCTTGTTTGGTGATATCAAAATATGCATTTGCATCAGCCCAAATATGAATACTGTGGCTCATTGCAAAACATGAAACCAGTAGCCCAGTTGCATAGCGAGGAAATTTGAAACATTTTAGCTTGTCTAAGTGCCGCCAAGCATGATTGCCTGCAATAAGCTCTAGTGCAAAAATGAACACCATAAACCCGATACTGATTATGGCGGTTATTATCGGAGAACTGACAATTGTTTTCCCCAACACAGTAATAATGTCAGACAAAGATGAAAAGTTTAAGTGATATCCTAACTGAAAATAAACAAAAGCATCTAAGCTTAATACGCAAATACCAACGGTGGCAATGATGGCTGCCATACCTCGAATATGTCGAGGATAAGGGAAGACCATACTTAACGGGAAAATAGTCAGTACAAATGCGCTAAACGTAATAAAACTGGTATGACTGATCCAGGTTATCACCATATAAAACCAACCCAGTAATGAGGTTGGGCTTTTGTCGGCGAACAAGTAACTGCTGCTGATCAATAATACCAGCCCAATGTTTGCAAAAGTAAACCAGTGACCCCAACTGAGTAACTGGCTAGCTTTTGATGAAAAAGGGCTGTGAGGGGATAAATTCATTCAGTTATTTTACCGATTGCTCTAGTGCTTTTGCAAAGTTGGCAGCGACCGCTGGTCTTTTTCCTTCAGGCACATGTTCTTTTATAATATGCGTGATAGAATTTCCTAAACACATAAGACTTAAATCAACAGTTGCATTTTGTTGTGTTAAGACATTTAGTAGTTGATCAACAATGTCTTCAACTTGCTTGTTGGAGTATTTTGATTGGATAGGCATCAGTAAGTTCAATATTAAAGAGTTATAATTTATTTATTTTAACACTAGAGGCGTGAAAAACAAAGATGAGCATTGAGGTGAATAAGCTTGTTGTACATTATGTAGACAAGCAAGATGAAGATACACAAATCCATTTACGCAATGATGAGATGCAGGTTAATGATCGTGTAAATGTATTTATCGAACAGCTACATCACGCTTATAACGGAAAGCCAGGAAAAGGGTACTGCGCATTTAGTGGTGATAAAAACAGTCAGGTATCAGCAGCGATGCAAAGTTATCGCAATGATGAGCTGGGTTTTTGGCATATGACTGAGCAAGCCACAGAAGTACTGAAAGAAGAGTTAAATAAATACGCATTCAATGAAACCGGCTATTTGGTTTTTTGCCATTATCAATATGTCGCAACTGATTATATATTAATCGCATTGATAAATATTAAAGATCATTATTCCATAACGTCGGAGCTTGATTTATCTTCATCAAGGCATCTGGATATATCTCGTATGCAGTTAGCTGCTAAGATTGATTTATCGGCGTGGGATACTCAACCTGATGATGCGCGCTATATTTCATTTATTAAGGGTCGTGCAGGTCGTAAAGTGGCCGATTTCTTTTTAGATTTTTTAGGGTGCGAAGAAGGGATAGATCCAAAACAGCAATCTCAAGTGATGCTAGAGGCTGTGGAAGACTACTTGAGCGAGCAGCAATTCGATAAACAAGAAAAAGATACCCTTAGAAAAGAAGTTTTTGATTATTGTAACGACTGTATTGCATCGGGTGAAGATGCCAATATTGAAACGTTGTCGGACACATTATCTAAGTCAGGTGATACGCAGTTTGATGATTTCTATAAAGATCAGGATTACGCCCTAGAGGAATCATTTCCGGTAGATAAGAAAACAGTAACCAGTATGGTGAAGTTTTCTGGGTTAGGTGGTGGCGTTAGCATTGGGTTTGAGCGTAAACACTTAGGCGAGCGCGTTACGTATAATGCTGCAACAGACACTTTAACCATTAAAGGGATCCCCCCTAATTTAAAAGATCAGCTGCAGCGCTATTATGAAGATGGTGAATAACTTAGCTTATCAATCATAGAGTATGAAGGTCTTAATCAACACAGATCATGACCTTCGTAGCTTATTAATATTATGAATGCCCTGATACAACAAATTTTGCGAGCTGGTTGGATAGCCTATCAGCCAGCTTGCTCATAGCATTGCTTTTTGCAGTCTCTTTGTATGATGAAGCCGCTTTCACTTTACTGTTAAAATGTGCTTTTTCTTCACCGTTCTCACTGACGACCATATAACTTTCAGCAATGGAATAATAAGTGCCTGCTTTGTATATTTCTTGCCATTCGACTCTGAAACTCAAATCAAAATCGGCATCGGTTGATTTAATGGTTATTCCATTATTAGTGAGGGCGCTAGACAGTAAATCGTGCACTTTAGCATGCTTTAGGTGATCGGATATGACATTAAAACTCAAGCTGTTTAAAATTAGTTCACTGGTTTCAAATTGCTTATTTATCGCCTTAGGGGCCGCGACTTGAGCACTTTGCAGCATTAGTAAATATGCATTCAATTTATCGCGCTTCGCTGCCAATGTTTTTACCTCAATGGCTTTATTCAACAGCTCCGATTTACTCGCTCCTTGTAACTCTAACTGACTAATTTCGGTATCCAATGAACTGATGCTTAACTCAGTTTGCATAACGGCTTCAGTTCTATTAAATGCAGCTAGCGCGTAGGCTACTTCGCCGCTTTGAAACTCTTGCTCTATTTTCACGCCTTGCAATTGTATCGTGGGCACTGTGGAGCTAATGAGTTCATCAACATGAAATTGCATAGATTTAGCACTGGCAGATTGTTTTACGGTTGTAGAACCCGTAATTGAAACGTTGAGTTGCTTGGCTAATTCCAAGCGAGCACTTTCTTGTGCTGCTAATTGTGTTTGACGCAAATCGCCACTGCTTTTGGCAGAGCCAACACCGTATATCATATAGTCAGATGTCGGTGTCTGAGTGATCCACTGAGGTTGTGCTGTTGCAGTAGCAGTAGAGTTTGTATCAGTACTTTGACAGCCACTTAAAAGTGCAAGGCTGATGCATAACGCAATGCTTGTTTTAGAAGCCATAGCGTGAACGCTCTTGTACTTTCTGAATTTTCTTCTGTCCATTCCACACCTCGCGGTTAGTTGTCATATCGATTAAGCGCAAATCTACTTGGTAAAAAGTTACACGACTGCCGCCTTGCTCGTCTAAAAATGAATTGATTGTGCCCGACAATGCATAATCTGCACCTTGTTCTTGGCCCATCTCATTTTGCGTTTCTAAACTTGAATTGAGTTCTTGGTCTTTTCGTTCATTTCTGATTTCACCACGTAGGTCAGCACTGGCAACGAAGTCGGCTTGGCCTGAGCGTAATATTGAGCGCTTTAAGTCATTTAAAAAGGTGTCTACCGCGATATGTTGATGGGACTTATTACGAACTGACTGAATGATAATCGCTGGGCGGGTTCCTTCTTTAGCGAGATGGTCTCGTACCCATGGAAAGCTCAGCATGTCATTGATCATAGCTTCAGAAACAAGTTGTGAGTCTTTCCCGTTCCATTTATCGGATAGTGCCACTTCTTGGTTCGCATCAACACGGCGAACTTCGGTAGTTTGACAACCGGTTAATGCCAATGAGCATGCAATAAGAATAGGCGTTAGTTTGATTAGATTAGAAGGCTTTTTCATACTATTTAGTCCAAATTAAAAATTGATGATGACGTCGAAGGCTTTGATTTTTGCGGTGTGTCAATAAATGTTCTTGTATGCCAAAGAGACATTTGACCACTTACATTTACCTTTTCTGTCTGATTAATAACACGTCCCGAATTAAGCTGTGTTTTGATGATGATATTATGTTCACCTGTTGGCAGAGGGATTTGAGCTAATCTGATCTCGGCAGGCAGTGACTGCCACTGTCTAGTGTCTGCAGCAGCAGTGACTGCATTAACAGCTGAGGTTGCAAATTTGGCGAGGCTACCGAATACTTCATGTTGTTGTAAGCCTGTTTTTTGCAACAGCTTTTGAGCGCTGATTGCTTTGACGATTTCTCTGGTTAAAGCAAGTTGAATTTCACTGTTCGCATTTTTTAGCGCGTTTTGTACAGTAAGTAGTTCAATGGAGTGAAAAGGTGTTAGTTGAGAGTGTTTTTGACCATTGATCCAAATCTCAGTACTTTTTATTCTTTCTTTTGGTGGAACTAAGTATGTGACTGAGATCCGAGCGCCATATTGTAATGCATCAATAAGGCCTACTTTTATAGCGTTGTCCCATAGACCACCAAGAGGCAAGCGTTTGGTAACAAAACCAAGCGCAACATCTGATGCATCACCCATCGTATAGTTCTGTATCATATCGAAAACACTGGTGTCAGCAAATAACATCTGAAACCACTGGATCTGTGCTCGGCGTTCCGCGTGTGAGCCAAATGGAATGGGTGTCATAACGAGTGCTTTTGAATCATGATCTGCAGTTAAAACTAGATTAAATTGTTTGCGTTGTGGTGCCACGCCTATATTTTGTATCACGGTCAACTGGCTCAATGGACTTTGCTGCTGTGGATCAACCTTACCTTCTAGGCGCGCTAATTCTGTTTCATAGCCACCGCTTTTTGTCATCACACGTGCTAGGTTATTATAAGCTTGTTTCGTAGTGCGTGAGGGCAGTTGATATTGTTTAGCAAACCCATTTTCATATGCTGATGCAGCTCTTTGATATTGCAGCCTAGCACTGTCTAGTTCACCATTTTGTTCATTGATAACGCCACTGAGGTAATGGGCAAATGCATCATCTTTATAGTCAATATTGGAGAGTAATGCTTTAGGCGCGAAAATCGGTTTTAAAATGGCGTAAATTTGATTCGTGAGCTCATCATTTACAGAGGGGTTGTAGCCCCCAGTTTCATCGGTTAACACTTCTAGATAATTATTCAGTTGTCGCATTTCGACTAGTGCAGAATCTTGTAATGCGGTTTTGTTTTCTGGTTGAGCAATTGCGAGAGCATTGTAATTAAGCGCTTTCATTACATGTAATAACGGTTGGTAATACTTTTGTCCGTGAAATGTTGTATAAGTCGGGCCACTGAATTGTGAAAGGGCGGTTTCAGATAAACTTACCGTATAAAATGACTCTAATAAATCTTTTGCTTGCGTTAGGTGCTTGTTACTTTGCTCATAGTTTTTTTCTAATTGAAAGTAGGTAGCAAGTTCCAAATGATAAAGTAAGCGATTCTTACCTTGGCTACTATAATGGCGCTTGATTGCTGTGCGTGCAGATAACAACTCTCCTTTTTGAGCCAAGCTCAGTGCGTTATTTTTTTCAAAATGCGTTACGTTGCAAGCACTTAAACATGTTAAAGTGATAAGCAGTAGTAAGAGTTTTAAAACGTGTATAGTGATAGAATTCAAAGATGCGTCCTTTGCACTCAATTTCAAATTGAGGATATATTACAATAACTTCTACAAAGTAGATAAAAAGAATTGATATTAAAAGAAAATTTTTGTTAAAAAACGTTCGTACACTTTATTACTGTTAATACAGATTAGATTTGCTAGATTAAACATAAACCGCTCAAGGCTTAAAGGAACCAAAATGAAATTGAAACCAATCTTAACGACATTGATTATTGCAGGGACATTGTCTGCGTGTAGCGCGACCAAAGACGATTCAGCATCTGGCTCGAGTGTAAACATTCCAGAATGGGTGCTTAATCCTGTTGTAGAAAATGGTATTGCAGCAGCTGATTGCATTAAGTATTCAGGTAATATTTCGATTGATCAAAAAATGGCCGTTGCAAATGCGCGTTTAGCGCTTGCACAGCAGATTGAAACTCGTATTGAAGGCTTAGATAAAACATTTGCAAATAGAACTGATGTAAATGATGAATCAAGTGTCGGTACCACGTTTAGCTCAGTATCAAAGCAGTTGACTAAGCAAACATTGAATGGCTCTCGCATTGTTAAAGCAGATGTTGTAGAAATTGGAGGCAAGGATTATTTTTGTGCATTGACGACGTTGTCTCCAGAGTTAACGAAAACTTTGTTTAAAGATTTGATCAAAGAAACGAAGCCAAAAATTAATGCGAAGGATGAACAATTCTTATATCAGGAATTTAAGGCCTTTAAAGCCGAACAAGACCTAGATAAAGAAATTGCTAAACTAACGAACTAGCATTTGGAGTTTCGCGTAATGCCGAGCGTTGCGCGATATTCTATATCTAGTTTTACAAAAAGCGATCACCGAGGACGACATAGTGAAAAAACTAATCGCGTTTGTTGTCTCAGCTCATCTATTGCCTATTTCTCTGTACGCAAGTCAAGAACAACTCGATGCTGAGTTAGGGCAAGCTATGGCTAGTTGGAAAGCCAGTCAGCAAACAGTACAAGACAAGGATGAGTTTGAGCAATTCAAAGCACGGCATTTTCAGCAATATGATAAATATATCGAAACACACTTTGCAGAATTTGACGCATACAGAGATGATTTGATATTAGAATGGGGTGATGCGCAAATGTCATCACGGAGTCAATATGTGCATTATTTAAAAAATAGTGACGCGAGGCTCCTTGTTGACTTTGAACAAGATCAGTTAGTTGTTAGTGTTAAACATAATATGAAGCGTGATGTGTCTAAGGGGCAAGCACAGCAAATATTTAAAACGTTCTTACAAGAAAATAGCGCCTTATTAACTGAGTTTTTTCAGCACCAATCAGTCAAACACCAACAAAATGCAATAGAGAAAGGGTCATCTTATATTGTTGATAATGCAAAACGAGCAACCGCGCTGGTGGCTGCAAAGGCGCAAATTAAAACGCAAACATTGCAACAGCAGCAATTAGTTGAAAAACAATTTGATGCAGTGTTAGCAGATACAGACGATACAGTTTCTGGACCGAATGCATTGGATGACTCTAAAGGGAACGAAGCGGCTGAGCAACTAAAGGCTAAAAAGCAAGCGATTGAGGCATTGCAGGTTAAGCGAATAAAAAAGCTTAAAGAAAGTATTAAATCTCTACCCAAAATGAGTGGTGATACCGCAATTACAGAGTTTACGATTAAATTACCTAAAAATACGTTAGCGCAAAAACGCGCCAGCGGTTATATAAAGCAGATTCAGGCACAAAGTGAGAGATTCGCAATAGACAATAGCTTAGTACTCGCGGTTATGCATACTGAAAGCCATTTTAATCCACTCGCTAAATCGCATATTCCAGCATACGGTTTGATGCAAGTCGTGCCTACAAGTGCGGGGGTTGATGTAAATAGATTTCTATATGATATAGATGAGCCTATGTCTGGGCCATATTTATATGTCACAGATAATAATATCGAGGCGGGGACCGCTTATTTACATTTACTAAACGATCGCTATTTACGTCACATAGAAGATCCGCTCAGTCGAAAATATTGTACAATCGCGGCGTATAATACTGGAGCAGGCAATGTCGCTCGGGTATTTAATAGCAATGGTTCACGCAATATTAAACAAGCGAGTAAGATCATCAATTCTATGTCGCCACAACTTGTGCTTAAAACGCTACAAAGCGACTTACCTTATGATGAGACAAAGCGCTATTTAGATAAAGTATTATCAAAAGAAACCTTGTACATACAGTGAATTAATTTAAGTATTACAAACCTTTGCCAACTATGTTTCATAGTTGGCTTTTTTATGTCAAATCAAAACTGCATTATGTAAAAAGGCCTTTTTAGGTGAGGGTGATTCCACTTAAGATATGCCTACGCTGTATATAGTACTTGTTTTAAAACATAGTGCAGGGTGCTAAACCGAATCGTTACTGGTGAGTTTGGAACTGGGTTATCCAGATCGAAAAGTGCTTAATGTCCTGTCTGTGTAAAATTGCATGGGCTTTGAAGAGGGGTCTGTAACAAGTAAAGCAGAAATATGTTTGCCTTGTTATACAGCGTAACGACTTATCGCTAATTATTTGGGGATGTTTTAAAGGGGCAATTGTATAGTTGTATCAAAAAAGGCCGCATTTGCGGCCTTTTTAAGTCAAGTCGATATATTCTAGTCGACTTGTGGTGGTGAGGCCATTTCAGCACTCGCTCTGCCTATTGGGGCTTTCGAGCCTGCAGCTAGGCCTGAGTTTGTTACTAACTCTCGAGCTTCATGTGGCATGGCTGATGGCGTTATTGCTAATGTCCCATCTTCAATACTGCTTGCCTTTTTCATTGGGGCAAAAGCAGTTTTGTTGTAGCGTATGCGTGATGTCAGAGCTGTTTGCTCGTTAGTTGTAGTTACGTGTGTTTCCACAACTGGAGCTTCAACAACTGGAGCTTCAACAACTGGAGCTTCAACAACTGGTGTTTCAACAACTGGAGCTTCAACAACTGGTGTTTCAACAACTGGAGCTTCAACAACTGGTGTTTCAACAACTGGTGTTTCAACAACTGGAGCTTCAACAACTGGTGTTTCAACAACTGGAGCTTCAACAACTGGTGTTTCAACAACTGGTGTTTCAACAACTGGTGTTTCAACAACTGGTGTTTCCACGACTGGTGTTTCAACAACTGGAGCTTCAACAACTGGAGCTTCAACAACTGGAGTTTCCACAACTGGAGCTTCAGCCACTGGCGTTTCAACCACAGGCGTTTCAATAACAGGTGTTTCAACAACTGGTGTTTCAGCCACTGGTGTTTCAGCCACTGGCGTTTCAACTACTGGCGTTTCAACTACTGGCGTTTCAACTACTGGCGTTTCAACTACTGGCGTTTCTTCAGCTACCGGCGCAGGAGAAGTCTCTTCGGTTGCTTTTAACTGAGCTTCATACTCAGCAGCAGCTTGATCTGCTACAGGAACAAATGCAGGCTCTTCCGCTGTCTCGCTTACTTCAGGCTTGCGACGGCGTTGGCCTGCAGCTCTCAAGTGACGAGGTGAACGCCTTGAACGAGTTCTCGGCGCATCTTTATCTGCATCTTCTTGCGCTGTATTTGTGACGGCTTCAGTGACTTCTACAGTTTGTGCTGACGCTTTCTCAATCTCAGGCGCTTTAGACTCAGGCTGGCTAGACTCAACTTTATTTTGGCTCAGCGTAGTTGCTTGCTCTTGAGTTTCTTTACGTGCTTGTCGCTTAGCTGGTTTTTCAACTGGCTTTTCAGAGTGTTGAACCTGCTCTGGTACTTCTGTTGTCTTTGAATCAACTTTTTGCTCGGCTGACTCGTCAACAACACGCACTTTCTTACGCATATTTCTACGCTGACGACGCGGTTTGGCGTTAGTATCTTTGACTTCAGTCGTCTCTTTTACCGTAGACTCAACGTCGTTGCTCGACTTCTGATGTTCACTGCGTTTACGAGTGTTCTGACGACGACGTTTGTTACGACCTTCAGGCTTTTCACTGTTGTCGTTACTTGCTACAGGTGCTTGGCTTTGCTCAGTATTTACTACTTCACTCTGCTCGTCGCGTTTTTTGCCTGAATTGCGACGACGTTGATTGCGTCGGCGGTTATCATTGTTACGACGTGGCTTTCTGTCTGTCGGCTTTGCTTCTGGTTCTGGCGCTGGTTCTGGTTTAGCTTCTTCGGTATCGAATAAGCCTTTTAACCAATTGCCAATGCGCGTCAGTAAGCTAGGCTCTGATTTTTCAGGTGTACTTACTGGCTTTTCTGTTGTTTCTGCAACTGGTTGAGGTGCAGGAGCTGACGGCATTACAACGCCTTTAAGTACTGGCTCTTCTTTTACTGCTGTGACTGTGCGAGCAACTTCAATTGTTTCTGGCTCTGGCACACTCATTTGTTCGTAGCTTGCCGCTTCAGATGTTTCATCTTTACGTAAACGAACAACTTCGTAATGTGGAGTTTCTAAGTGCTGATTAGGAATGATCACCACATCACAATTGTGACGTTTCTCGATACGGTGAACAGACTTGCGTTTTTCATTAAGTAAGTAAGCACCAACTCGAACAGGGACCTGTGCATTGACTTGCGCGGTATTCTCTTTAATCGCTTCTTCTTCGATTAAACGTAAAATCGATAGAGCAATAGATTCGTTTGAACGAATAGTACCTTGGCCATTACAACGAGGGCAAGAATGCTGACTTGCTTCACCAAGGCTTGGGCGTAAGCGTTGACGAGACATTTCAAGTAAACCAAAGCGAGAAATCTTGCCAATTTGAACGCGAGCACGGTCAGGTCGTACGGCATCTTTTAAGCGGTTTTCAACTTCACGTTGGTGACGAGGTGGAGTCATGTCAATGAAGTCAATTACTATTAGGCCGCCTAAATCACGTAAACGCAATTGGCGAGCAATTTCATCAGCGGCTTCTAAGTTAGTATTAAGCGCTGTTTCTTCAATGTCGCCACCTTTGGTTGCTTTTGAAGAGTTGATATCAATTGAGGTGAGTGCTTCAGTAGGATCAATAACAATTGAACCACCAGAAGGCAAACGAACTTCACGCTGAAACGCAGACTCTATTTGGCTTTCAATTTGGTAGTGCGTAAACAAAGGTACATCATTCTGATATAGCTTTACTCGGCTCATAAAATCTGGGCGGAAGCGTTCTATGTGTGCTTTTGCTTCTTCGAAAACGCGCGCTTTATCAATTAATATTTCACCGATGTCACGACGTAAGTAGTCGCGAATAGCACGGAATATCACATTACTTTCTTGATGGATCAGAAAGGGTGCTTTACCGCTATCGGCTGCTTCTTGAATTGCTTGCCAGTGTACCAAAAGTGCTTTCAAGTCGTATTCTAGTTCTTCAAAAGATTTACCAACACCTGCGGTACGAACTATTAGGCCCATCCCTTTTGGCAAATCTAGACGACTCAACGCTTCTTTTAACTCAATGCGCTCATCACCTTCGATACGACGAGAAATACCGCCAGCACGAGGATTATTTGGCATAAGTACTAAGTAGCTGCCAGCGACGCTGATAAATGTTGTTAGCGCAGCACCTTTTTGGCCTCGCTCTTCTTTATCAACTTGGACGATAACTTCTTGCCCTTCTTTGATCACATCTTTGATATTTGGGCGACCATTGAAAGTATATCCAGAAGGAAAGTAGGTTTTTGCTATTTCTTTTAAAGGAAGGAAACCGTGACGTTCAGCACCATAATCAACAAAGGCTGCTTCAAGAGATGGTTCGATACGGGTAATTTTACCCTTGTATATATTCGCTTTTTTCTGTTCGTGACCAGGGCTTTCGATATCTAGATCGTAAAGGCGTTGGCCGTCAACCAGTGCGACGCGCATTTCTTCTTGCTGCGTAGCATTGATTAGCATACGTTTCATATTGTTACTCTACATTTCAATTTTTAGTTAAGTCTGATTGATATCACGAGCCTACATTCAGCGTTCCAAGGTATTTAATACAGTCTCCCGACTGGGGAAATGGGAACAATCAGTAGTACCGGCTTCACAGTGCCTCATTATTGGCTTTTTTCACCATTATATTACTGGCACCTGCGAGCATCGCTATTTGCGTTCGGTGTATGCACGGGCTAAAGGGCTCGTTACTAAACAATCTGACGTATATCTTCTATTTTTTGCTTTTTTATTTCTTACCATGCTTAGCATTCACACTGAGTTCTATTACGCGCAACGCAGTGGGCTAAACGCACGTGTTTTAATTGGGGCTAAAAAGCGTTGGAGATCCAAGCTTCAATCTGTATGATCTGGCACCCAAGATGTGCATCACGGTCGATTTTTGCGATAAAAAGCAAATTCGCAAAAATTTGCGGGCCGATTATCCCATTAATATACTCGTGATAGCAACTAAATTATTACTCAAATCAGTGATTAGGCAATGTCAGAAAAACCGGCTCTAAAAGTTAGCTTTGTAACTATCAACGAAGACCAAGATGGTCAACGAATAGATAACTTCTTGTTGACGCATTTAAAGGGGGTACCAAAAAGTGCCATCTATAAAATTTTGCGCAAAGGAGAAGTGCGAGTTAACAAAAAACGCGTTAAACCAGTGTATCGACTCCAAGTTGATGATTTAGTACGTATTCCGCCAGTAAAAGTGGCAGAAAGGGAAGAGTTTGTACCAAAAAATCTAGATAAGGTTGCAGGGCTTGAAGATGCCATTATTTACGAAGATAAGTATCTAATTGTTATAAATAAACCTTCTGGAATGGCGGTGCATGGTGGGAGTGGTTTAAGCTACGGGTTAATTGAGGCAATGCGCGCACTTCGCCCGGATGAAAAAAGCTTGGAATTGGTGCACCGTTTAGACCGAGATACATCGGGTTGTTTACTGATTTCAAAGCGACGCTCGGTCCTAAAAAGTTTACACGAGCAGTTGCGTGAAAAAACGATGGAGAAAAATTACTGGGCGTTAGTAACCGGAGAGTGGCAATCCAAAACAAAAAATGTCACTGAACCACTACGAAAAAACACGTTGCAGTCAGGTGAGCGTGTTGTTCGAGTTGATCATGAAGAAGGTAAAGCATCCCACACTCGCTTTAAAGTGTTGCAGCGTTTTGATGACTGCACGCTAGTACAGGCGTCTCCGGTAACGGGGCGTACGCATCAAATACGTGTTCATACACAATGCAAAGGTCACCCTATTGCGTGCGATGATAAGTATGGCGATCAGGTATTTGACGGTAAAATGCGTAAATTGGGTTTAAATCGTTTATTTTTGCATGCACATGATATTCGCTTTTTTCACCCGAAAACAGAAACGACTCTACGTGTAGAAGCGCCGCTGGATAAAACATTAAAGAATTGCTTGAAGGTATTACGAGGTTAAGGTTATGAAATATCAGCTGATAATTTTTGACTGGGACGGGACATTAATGGACTCGATACCAAAAATTGTCAATAGCCTAAAAATGGCAGCACGACGAGCTGATGTACCTGAGCCAAAAGAGCGTGATGCAACCGCGGTTATTGGTTTGTCTCTGGAGGTCGCGATTGCGACCTTGTTTCCAGAACATAAAGCCTTATGGAGGCAGTTGGTCGATGCCTACCAAGTCAGTTATCGCGAAAGTGATAGCTTTGAGCCTGTGATGTTTGAGGGAACTGCTGAGCTACTTATGGCGTTGCGCGATCAGGGGTTGTTATTAGCCGTTGCGACAGGTAAAAGTCGCAAAGGTCTAAACAGGGTACTAAACGAATCAGGGTTGAGTGATTACTTTGTTACCAGTAGAACCGCTGATGAAGCAAGCTCAAAACCGGCTCCTGATATGCTTGAGCAAATTATCAATGAACTTGGGGTCGCTGCAAGTTCGGCATTGATGGTTGGCGATTCTTTATTGGATATGCAAATGGCGAATGGTGCAAATATTGACGCTGTTGCGATGAGTTGGGGTGCTGCTGATACAGTAGCGTTATCAGCAACAAATGCGTTAACAGTCTGTGATAACTATGCGCAATTACAGAGCGCTATTTTCCGTTAACACGTCGACTCCTTGTTCTAAGAGCATCTGCGTTAGCTTGATTAAGGGTAATCCAATCAAGCTATTGGGGTCATCACCTTCCAACTTATCAAATAAGCAGATCCCAAGTCCTTCACTTTTAAAGCTTCCCGCGCATTGATAGGGTTGTTCGGCATCACAATAGGCACTTATTTGACTGTCATTCAGAGTGCGAAAGTAAACATGGAACGGCTCTACAATAGAAACGCATTTATTTTGTTCAATGTTATAAAGGCACAGCCCCGTAAGAAATGTCACTTTTTGCCCACTAAACTGTTGTAATTGCGCGATCGCATTTGATTTGGTGTGGGGTTTACCTAAAATTTGGTTTTGATGGACAGCAACCTGATCTGAACCAATAACGAGGCCTTGCGTATAGTGTTTTGTAGCAGTACGTGCTTTTTGCTCTGCTAAACGCAGTACCAATTGTTCAGGCGTTTCATTAATCAGGGCTGTTTCATCAATTTCGGGACTGAAAGAGGAAAAAGGAAGGTTTATTTTTTTTAAAATAGACTGCCTAAATTCAGAACTAGAGGCTAGAATAAGAGGGATTTTCATAAATACTCTTAGGTCATTGTAAACTTGAAGCTAGGATAGGGCGCAATCAAGCGAAAAACAAAGGAAAGTTTGATATTTATTTTGACTAACATACTAACAATCTATATGATGCAGCCCCTATGCAAAAGGTGAAAATTCCCGTCACTCTTGATCCAAGCAGAGCAGCTCAGCGCCAACTAAGTTATGATGGTGTTGTTCAACTCGAAGAACTTTCTCGTTTAGAGCAAGTTGTGCGTGATCAAAGCGGTGAAATAGCGGTACAAATTCATTGCAAGAATGATGAGCAAGGGCTAACAGTTGTGCATGGTTCTATCCAAGCACATCTTACTGTTGTTTGTCAGCGTTGTAATGATGAACTAGGGTTGGATTTGGTCCAAGACTTTATGTATTCTCCTGTAAAGGCGGATGCTGAGTCAGACGAACTTCCTGATAACTACGATATAGTAGAATTGGATGAAGATGGTGAAATTAATCTTCGAGAATTAATCGAAGATGAATTGATTTTAGCGATTCCAATAGTTCCTACTCATAACGAAGTTAACTGTTCTTATTCTGAGAAGCCAGCCAGCTTCGGAGAAGTAGATGCAGAAGAGAGTAAACCAAATCCATTTGACATTTTAAAACAACTTAAGAAAGATTCTTAGGAGAAGGCTCATGGCAGTACAAAAAAGCAAAAAGTCTCGCGCAAGACGTGGTATGCGTCGTTCACACGATGCGATCAGTGGACCAGCTTTAACTGTAGATCAGGTTTCAGGCGAGACTCATCGTCGTCACCATGTGACTGCAGATGGTTACTACAAAGGCGTTCAAGTAATTTCTAAATAAGAGATTGCTTGATGCTGACTCATCTAACCATAGCGTTAGATATGATGGGGGGCGATTACGGCCCCCGTTCATCTATTCCTGCTGCAGTGTCTGCGGTAAATAAACACGCAAATTTAACTCTACTCCTATGTGGCAGCGAACAACTCATTCGTGAACGCCTATCAGATCTTGATTCGTTAAATCATCCCAGATTGATCATTAAGCACTGCTCTGAAGTTGTAACTAATAGCTGTGAGCCTGCGTCAGCATTAAGAAATAAAAAGTCATCTTCAATGCGGGTTGCTTTAGAACTTGTAAAATCAGGTGAGGCACAAGCATGTGTTAGTGCTGGTAACACTGGTGCATTGTTTTTTATGGCACACTATGTACTTAAGATGCTACCGGGGATTAAACGTCCGGCTTTGATTTCCGCAGTACCAACAGAAAAGAAGCAACCTGTCTACTTACTAGATTTAGGTGCGAATGTGCACTGTGATGCTGATACGTTATTTCAATTTGGTGTCATGGGGTCAATTGTCGCCGGCCAAGCGCAAAATATCGATAAGCCAAAAGTCTGCTTACTAAATATCGGTTCAGAAGAAATTAAAGGCCACGATACAATCAAACAAGCTGCACAAATGATGAAAGCAACACCTCAGATAAATTATCAAGGGTACTGTGAAGGCAGTGATATGTTTTCAGGCAAGGCCGATGTTATAGTTTGTGAGGGGTTTGTGGGTAATGTGGCATTGAAAACGTGTGAAGGAATCGCGAAACTTATCATGTATAAGTTTACAAAAGCATTGAAAAAGCATGTATTTTATCGTTTATTAGCACTAGCGCTTCGACCTATAATAAAAAAGCTGTATAAACGTGTGAACCCCGACCAGTATAACGGCGCAAGTCTGGTAGGATTGCGGGGTATTGTTGTTAAAAGTCATGGAAATGCCTCAAATAAAGCATTTCTTGCTGCAATTGAAGAAGCTTCACGAGAAGTAGAACGCTGTATTCCGGAAAAAATTCAAGCTACTTTTGCACAGATCACAGCAAAACCAGAACATTCGTCATCTTCGCTCGAAAACTAAAGTATATAGTTGTGTTGAGCGAAAATGGCACAACTATATATTTTAAGAGCACAATATGTCAGAAAAAATCGCACTTTTATTTCCAGGCCAAGGCTCTCAAGCGGTCGGTATGCTTGAAGAACTCCTTGCTACATCAGACACAGTTAAAGCGACTTTCTCAGAGGCTTCTGCAGCTCTGGGTTATGACCTAGCTGAGTTGGTTTTAAATGGGCCAGAATCAGATTTAAATCAAACACACCGTACACAACCGGCACTTCTTACTGCGAGTGTTGCTATTTATCGTCAGTGGCGCGCGAATAACGCTGACTGTGAGATTGTTATGGCAGGCCATAGTTTAGGTGAGTATTCAGCATTAGTTTGTGCGGATGTGCTGACACTGAGCGAAGCTGTCAAGTTAGTTGAAAAGCGTGGTTTATACATGCAAGAAGCTGTACCAGCAGGAACAGGTTCAATGGCGGCAATAATTGGTTTAGACGATGCAACAATTGCTGATGTATGTGCTCAAAATGCACAAGAGCAGGTTGTATCACCAGTGAATTATAATTCACCTGGCCAAGTGGTGATTGCAGGTCATAAAGAAGCTGTAGCACGTGCATCAGACGCGTGTAAAGAAGCTGGCGCAAAACGCGCATTGCCTTTATCTGTGAGTGTACCTTCACACTGTGCTTTAATGAAGCCAGCAGCAGACAAATTAACGGCAGATTTAGAGCTGTTAGCATTTAATGATGCTAAGGTTGACGTCATTAATAACGTTGATGTGGCAGTTTCTGGCACAGAAAAAGAAATTAAAGACGCGTTAGTTCGTCAACTATATAGCCCTGTGCGTTGGACTGAAACGTTCCAGAAACTAGCGGCGTTGGGTGTGACCCAAGCGTATGAATTTGGCCCTGGTAAAGTATTGACAGGGTTAGCTAAACGTATTGATAAATCAGTGGTATGTAGTGCAGTGAATGACACCGCTACTATCGAATCTGCAAAATAATTAGAGAAAGAACATGAGCAATCTATTTTCATTAGAAGGTAAAGTCGTACTAGTCACTGGTGCAAGCCGTGGCATTGGTAAAGCAGTAGCAACTGAATTAGTGGCACAAGGTGCAATTGTTGCTGGAACTGCAACAAGTGAATCCGGTGCTGACAAAATCAGTACTTACCTTGGAGAGCAAGGTAAAGGGTATGCACTAAATGTAACAGATGCAGACTCAATTGCTGGCACGCTTGCTGCAATTAAAGCAGATTTGGGTGATATTGATGTACTCGTTAATAATGCTGGGATCACTCGCGATAATCTTTTAATGCGCATGAAAGATAATGAATGGAACGATATTATTGACACGAACTTGAGCTCAGTCTACCGTTTATCGAAAGCGGTACTGCGTCCAATGATGAAGAATAAATGTGGCCGTATCATCAATATAGGTTCTGTTGTGGGTACGATGGGCAATGCGGGCCAGGCAAACTATGCTGCAGCAAAAGCGGGCGTAATTGGCTTCACTAAATCTTTAGCTCGTGAGGTCGCATCTCGAGGCATCACTGTGAACGTTGTCGCACCAGGTTTCATTCAAACAGATATGACAGACGAACTAACTGATGAACAAAAAGCGGCAACACTTGCTAATGTGCCAGCAGGTCGTTTAGGTCAACCGCAAGAAATTGCTGCTGCTGTGTGTTATTTAGCATCTGATGCTGCAGCATATGTTTCTGGTGAAACATTGCATGTAAATGGTGCAATGTACATGGTTTAAGGCACTATTGAGTGCAATAATAAGTTTAATTTTTTGTGATCGTGTTGCAAACAGTCTTGAAATCGCAGTCAAAATAGGCGATAAAAGAACAAAATATGTAGTAACAGGTTTGACCAGATAAAAAATTCTGAGCAAATCCTTGAATCACAGTATTATGCGCCGTACACTACGCCGCAATCTGAAAATAACGCAAATGCGTTTAAATAAAGGAAAGAAGAATGAGCGACATCCAAGAACGCGTAACGAAAATCATTATTGAGCAACTAGGTGTTAAAGAAGAAGAAGTTAAAAACGAAGCGTCTTTTGTAGACGACTTAGGTGCTGACTCTCTAGACACTGTAGAACTAGTAATGGCTTTGGAAGAAGAGTTCGACACTGAGATCCCTGATGAAGAAGCAGAAAAAATTACAACTGTTCAAGCAGCGATCGATTACGTTACAGCTCACGCAGAGTAAGTAACTAATCACTGGGGCAGCATTCGCTGCCCTTAGTCTTTATATCCCCTCATACAATATAATAATCCCTTTTTTGGAGGTCACCGTGGCTAAACGTCGAGTCGTAGTAACTGGCTTAGGTATGCTTACGCCGCTAGGTAATGATGTATCATCAACTTGGCAGGGTTTATTAGATGGCCGTAGTGGCATCGAAAACATTACTCATTTTGATACTTCAAGCTTTGGAACTAAATTCGCTGGATTGGTGAACGACTTTGATGTTACGCAGTTCATGCCAAAGAAAGATGCTAAGAAGATGGATTTATTTATCCAGTATGGTATCGCAGCGGGTGTTCAAGCTTTTAAAGATTCTGGTCTAGAGATCACAGACGAAAATGCAGCACGTATTGGGGTTGCAGTGGGTTCTGGGATCGGTGGACTGACACTGATAGAAGAGAATCATGTTAAGCTATTAAACAGTGGTCCACGTAAATTGTCACCATTTTACGTGCCGTCGACCATCATTAACATGATCTCAGGTCATCTATCTATTATGCATGGGCTTCGCGGTCCTAACATCTCTATCGTTACAGCATGTACAACTGGCCTGCACAATATCGGCCATGCGGCACGTATGATTGCATATGGCGACGCGGATGCCATGGTAGCCGGTGGTGCAGAAAAAGCATCAACGCCTATTGGCATGGGTGGCTTTAGTGCGGCGAGAGCATTATCTACGCGCAATGATGACCCTCAAGCGGCATCTCGTCCGTGGGACAAAGACCGTGATGGTTTTGTTCTGTCTGATGGAGCAGGTGTGATGGTGCTTGAAGAATATGAACATGCTAAAGCACGTGGAGCTAAAATATACTCAGAGCTAGTCGGTTTTGGCATGAGTGGTGATGCATTTCATATGACTTCACCACCAGAAGATGGTTCTGGTGCTGCATTGGCAATGGTTAATGCATTAAAAGATGCAGGCGTAAATGCAGAGCAAATCGGTTATATCAACGCACATGGCACGTCAACTAATGCCGGCGATAAAGCTGAAACACAGGCTGTTAAATCTGTATTTGGTAGTGCTGCTGATAAAGTAATGGTTGGGTCGTCTAAATCTATGATGGGGCATCTATTAGGTGCTGCTGGCTCTGTAGAATCAATCATCACTGCGTTGTCGTTACAAGAACAAAAAGTATCACCAACGATTAACTTAGATAACCCTGATGAAGGGTGTGATTTAGATTATATTGCTCACACCGCGCGAGATGCAACATTAGAGTATGCTTTATGTAACTCTTTTGGTTTCGGTGGGACCAATGGTTCTTTGCTGTTTAAAAAGGTATAATATTTAGTCAGTAAGGAATAATTAAAAGCCTGGCAATGCCGGGCTTTTTTGTAGGTGTTAGATGAATATAATAATGACAGACACAATCTCTTGCAAAGATCGGGGGCTGCAGTATGGAGACGGCTTTTTTACGACTGTGCAAATCAAAGCGGGGCAACTCGAATTGTGGTCATTACACGTACAGCGATTGCAGCAATGCCAACAAAGGTTAGGGTTTCCAGCATTTAATTGGCAAGAACTCACCGAGCATTGTACTGAGGTAGCAAAAACACATCAACAAGCGGTATTGAAGATTATTATTACTCGCGGTGTAGGAGGGCGAGGTTATACCCCCCCAGTAAACGTAACACCAACGGTGACCGTATCTGTAAGCGAATTCCCAATACATTACACGCACCTTTCCCAAACAGGCTTGTGCTTGGGGATCAGTAACATTCAATTAGGGCATCAACCATTGTTGGCGGGTTTAAAAACATTAAACAGATTAGAGCAAGTTTTAATTAAACAAGACGCGATGCAATTTAGTGATGATGATGTAGTCGTTATGGACATTGATAACTATGTTATAGAAACTTCTGTTGGCAACATTATTGGCTATAAAGAGGGAGAGTTTTATACGCCAAAGTTAGATAAATGCGGTATTGAAGGGGTATATCTAAAGCATCTGGCCAAGCACCGTTTAATCAAGCCTAGCCAAATAAAGTTAGAGCAACTACTTGAGATGGAGGCTGTTGTGGTATGTAATAGCTTAATGGAGTGCATGCCTGTTTCGCAATTGGGTGAAAAAGCATATGATTTAGGTATAGCGTTTCATGCCATTAGAAAACTCAATAACAAGGTTCCGTAGTGAAAAAAGCTTTGCTGTTAATAATTACATTCATCGTTATCGTATCGGTATTTTTTACACATCAAGTCGAGAAGTTGAAATCATTACCACTTAACAATGTACAAAGCTTATATCATGTTAAGCAAGGCACTGGGTTTAACCAGTTATGCCAGGCGTGGCAAGACAAACGGTATATAGAATCCTGTTTAGCGTATAAGTTTTACGCTAAACTTTTCCCCGAGAGGGTCACATTAAAAGCGGGCGTTTACGATATTAGCGATTTAACGGTGCTCGCTGCAATTGATAAAATTAATAAAGGACAGCAACATCAGTTTCTCTTTACCATCATCGAAGGTGAGCAACTGCGCGTTGTACTTAATAAGCTTAGAGATAGTCGTTATATTAGATATGATGTTGAGTTAACATCACTCCCTAGACAACTTGCACTTGATAGCTCTGCTGAGGGCTACTTATTACCAGAGACATATGCTTACACCGCTGGTACTAGTGCGGTGTCAATTATGCAAAGAGCTAAAAGCAAAATGGATGACGTGTTAGGTAAAGAGTGGAGTAATCGAGCAAATAACTTGCCGATAGACACGCCATATCAAGCTTTAATATTAGCGTCAATTATTGAAAAAGAAACAGGGTATGGGCCGGAACGAGGCTTGATCTCGTCGGTATTCACAAACAGATTGCACGCTAAAATGCGATTGCAGACAGATCCTACGGTTATTTACGGGCTCGGAGAGCAATTTGATGGGGATATAAAACGGCAAGACTTGCGACAATATACCCCATATAATACATATAGAATAAATGGCTTACCACCAACTCCCATTGCCATGCCTTCACAAGATGCTATTCGGGCAGCGTTAAACCCTGAAACATCGGATTATTTTTATTTTGTTGCAAAGGGTAATGGTCAGCATCAATTTTCAAAAGATTTAGCAGCACACAATCGTGCTGTACAAAAATATATTTTAAAGAGACGTAATGACAGCTAAATTCATCGTAATAGAGGGCCTAGAAGGCGCAGGTAAATCTACCGCAATGCAGGCATGTCAGCAGTTTTTAGCTGATAAAGCCATTGATTTTGTTCAGACACGTGAACCAGGTGGTACCCCATTAGCAGAAGCGTTACGTAACCTTATTAAGCAACAGCACGAAGAAAATATAGCGCCTGAAACAGAGCTGATGATGATGTATGCAGCGCGTATGCAGTTATTACATAATGTTATTACTCCAGCGCTTAGTCAAGGTAAGTGGGTACTGGGTGATCGCCATGATATGTCTTCACAAGCTTATCAAGGAGGGGGACGAGGTTTATCACAGCAGACATTAACGTCACTCTCAGATATCGTTTTAAAAGGGTTAGAGCCTGACTTGACACTATATTTAGATATTAGACCTGAAGTCGGACTGGCTAGGGCGAAAGGCCGTGGCGAGCTTGACCGGATTGAACTTGAGGCGCTGGACTTTTTTGAGCGAACGCGCACGCGTTATTTGACGTTGGCGAATGCCAATGAGCGATGCGTTATCATTAATGCTGAGCAATCAATAGAGCATGTTCACCGGGATATTATCGCCGCGTTACATAGTTTTTATCTTAGTGTGAAAGCCTAATATGTACAATTGGCAGCAGAATTTGTGGCAGCAACTGCATGATAGCTTTCAACAGCAGCGTTTTCATCATGCGCAATTATTTATTGGCTTATCTGGGGTTGGTAAATTTGATTTAGCTAATCAGCTTGCTAGTACTTTGCTATGTGAGCGCCCTGAAGGTTTTAAGCCTTGTAATGCTTGTAAAACATGTGGATTACTGGCCGCTGGCACACACCCTGATAGACTGCTAATAAGTGCTGAAGCAAATAGCATCGGCGTTGATGCGATACGCAGTTTAAGCGATTTTGTACATCACTCTGCCCTGCAAGGCGGCAATAAAGTGGTGATAATCAAAGATGCTGAGAAAATGACGCACTCTGCAGCTAATGCGCTGTTAAAAACCTTAGAAGAGCCGAATTTAAATCGATATATTTTATTAACATGCAATGATAAAAGCCAGTTACCAGCGACGGTTCTGAGTCGTTGTGGCCAACAAACCGTTGCTGTAATTGATGAATCACGCTCACAAGCTTGGTTAGCAGAACAACACATTCCGCTGCATGAGTTTGCTTGGGCCGCACAGTTTTATTCGCAACCCTTAAAGTTAGTGCAGTGGCATCAAGAGGGGATGTTAGAGAAAATCCAGACGCTCTACTTATTTGCAAGTCACTTAAAAGCAAGTCATAATTTTGCCGACGTACAAAAGATTTTGACAGAGCATACCTCATTGGTCGCTGTATTTTACGTATTTATCAATCAACAGCTTAAATTTAGTTTACAACACGGTTTGGCTTTTAGTGCGTATAATGATGCGCAAAAAGCGATGCATCGTTTTATGTTAGATACACAACAGATCCTAGGCTTAAATCAATCATTAGGGCTAGCCAAGCTGATATATACGTTACAAAACGCAATAAAATAGGATGTAACATTGTGCAAGAGTTATTAGTAGATTTTGAAGATTTAGACGAACTGTACCGTTGTTATATGCCTGCGCTAAAGCATGGTGGTTTGTTTGTAAAGACCAACACACGCTATGAACTTGGGCAGCCAGCTAACATGCGCGTAACGCTGCCTGATGCATTAGAACATGACTTAGTCTTGGGTAAGATCGTATGGATCACCCCTCAGGGTGCACAAAACTCAAACCCTCCCGGAGTTGGCATTGGTTTTATTGAAGATAAAGACCGTGTTAACGACAAAATAATTAAATTATTAGGCACCATGCTTAACGCCGATAAACCCACCTACACCATGTAAGAGTAGTTATGATTGTAGATTCTCATTGCCATTTAGACAGGCTTGATTTTGACAAGCTAGGACAGGACTTACCTGATATTTTACAAGCTGCAAGAGCAAAGCAGGTTGAGCACTTTTTATGTGTGAGCGTGACGCTTGAACAGTTTCCTAGCATGCTCGACACCATTCTTCCCTATAAAGATATTTCCGCATCATGTGGCGTACATCCATTAGATCAAAAAGATCAATTAGATAAAGCGTTGCTACGTCAGTTAGCTGGGCATGAACGTGTCGTTGCGGTGGGGGAAACTGGGCTTGATTATTATTATTCAAAAGATACTCACCAAGTCCAACAAGATAGTTTTGTTGGCCATATTGAAGTAGCAAACGAGCTAAACAAACCTCTTATCATTCATACACGTGATGCACGTGAAGACACGATCGCGTTAATGAAAGCTCATAACGCTGAGCAGTGCGGTGGTGTATTACATTGTTTTACCGAAGACTGGGCTATGGCAAAAAAAGCCATTGATATGGGGTTTTATATTTCAATTTCAGGGATTGTCACGTTTAAAAATGCAGTTGAATTAAAGGACGTGGTGAAACAACTTCCGTTAGACCGGTTATTAATTGAAACCGACTCTCCTTATTTAGCGCCTGTTCCTTATCGTGGTAAAACTAACCAGCCTGCTTATGTGCAAGATGTTGGTTATTATATTGCTGATTTAAAAGGGCTGACCTTCAACGAGTTGGCGAAAGCGACAACGGATAACTTTTATCAATTATTTAATTTAGCCCCAAAAGTGAATGCCTGATTGTAATAATAATTTGCCTATGATGCTACTTAGCCCGATGATCCGTCGAGCTGAGCAGCATCAAGTATGCGTCCAACTGGCGACAAGCAGTGCTACTCAGATCTCGTTTTCAGTATCTGGGTACGACGTTAATTCGGAACAAACAACACTTGTGTTGGGAAAGTACTGCTACCTACATACCGTAATCGTTACGCCAGAGCAAGGTGACTTTGTCACCGATAAAGCATTGGGTTATGAAGTCTATTTTGATGATAGAGCGCAACCATTGGATGAACTGTGTTATGAAGGCCTATCATCTCCACAGTTCATAATCCCTAAGCAGCTCACTAAAGTGTTACATGGCTCTTGTCGAAACCCACATCATTCAAGCAAAGACAGCTTGGTAATGGCTGATACACAATTAGAGAGTTTTCGGAAACAAGGTCAGAGCGGGCCAAGTTTATTGCTGATGTCGGGCGATCAGATATACGCAGATGATGTAGCTGGTGCGATGCTACTTGCTATTCATCAGTTAATAGAAAGACTCGGTTTATATAAAGAAACGCTCAACGGCTTAGGTCCCCTAGAAGATATTACAAAGCAGCTGTTTAATCGGGAAAAAATATTACCAAAAACACCATGGCAAGCCTGTTCCAAGCGTTCTATGAGTTACTGGACTAAAACGGATGATCCACACTTTACGAGTATGCATGCGTGTAACCACCTAATGCATTTTGAAGAATTTATCGCCTATTACTTGTTGGCGTTTAGTCCTGTGGTGTGGACATTGATTGACACGGATAAAATTAGTTACAAAGAACAATATCCAGCTAAGCGACAAAAGTTTTATGATGAATGGCTGGTGTTACAGGAGTTTATTACTGGGTTGTCTAGCACCCAGCGCTTATTTGCTAACATTTCTACATTAATGATGTTCGATGATCATGATGTAACGGATGATTGGAATTTAACTGCGCAGTGGGAACAAGCCATTGCTAGCAATGCAGCCAGTAGTCGAATTATACATAATGGGTTACTAAGCTATTGGTTATTTCAGGGCTTAGGCAATGATGCAATGGTAGATTCTAAAACGTTGTTAGCGCCTTTTAAAGCAAGCTTAGTTGAAGGGCAGTGGCAGTTTTCGACTTTAGACAAAGAATTACAACGATTTGGGCGATGGCATTTTTGTTTGGATACATTTCCTAAAGTGGTCGTATTAGATACGCGCACACACCGTTGGAGAAACGAACAAAATTTTGCAGAGCCCAGTGGTTTGATGGACTGGGAAATGCTAATGGAGTTGCAAGAGACCTTAATTAATCACGAAGCCGTTATCTTAGTATCACCCCCTCCTGTCTTTGGTGTTAAATCAATTGAAGCTATCCAAGCTGCTTTTAACATATGTGGTCAGCCTTTGATGGTGGATGTTGAAAACTGGATGGCTCATGAGGGGTCTGCCAAAAAGCTATTAGATATATTTAAGCGTGCAGACACGCCAAAGGAAACGATAATTTTGTCAGGAGATGTACATTATTCGTTTTGTTTTTCAGTACAGTCTCGGTTTGGCCGACATCATAATCGAATTTGGCAGTTAACTGCATCAGGGATTAAAAATGAGTTTCCTAAAAAGTTAATTGCTTGCTTAGATAAATTAGACTCTATTTTTTATGGTCCGTGGAGTCCACTAAACTTCTTTACCAAACGTTGGCAAATGGAAGTGAATAAGCACCCTGTGTATCATGCGACTAAAAAACAACCTTATTTAGTGTCTAATAGCGCTATAAGCCTTATTAGCTTAAAGCAAGGAAAGTTAGCTAAGTATGAATTATGGCACGGAGACGGTTCAATCAATCAGTTTTGCTTAGATTTGGAATAAAATACCCTGTAATTTATAGGGTTTGCTATATTTTATAAATCTGATCTCGCTTTTTGGCCGTATATGAAAACTGCTTGGTATCTTGGTTGGCTATTATTCTTATTATGTAAACAAGTATGGGGCGTACCTCAGTTTACAGATACAGCCCAAGTTATGAGACATTATGATTATCGAGCAGGGCTTAGCCAGGTAACGGTGACCGCTTTAGCCCAAGATCAATTTGGTTATATTTGGATTGGTACACAGGCAGGATTAAATCGTTTCGACGGGCATGAATTCAAAACATTTGTTTCACAACAACAGGATGTAAAAAGCCTAGCGGGTGGCTTTATCACCGCATTGTGTGTGAGCAACGATAAAGTTTGGGTTGGCACCAGTACTGGTTTGAGTGTCTACCACACCGTTCAAGGGCGTTTTACGTCGCTTTTAGCGAAAGAGCAGCCTGTGATTGAGTCTGACCGAGTGAGTTGGATAGATTGTAAAGGCGAGCATGTTATTGTTTCTACGGAAGATAACACATCATATGAGATTGATAAGTCATCTTTAGTTCCACACACCCTCAATATTGAAGGTAATTACATTCGTAATGTCGTTCAGCGCGGAGATAACTATTTTTACTTAAGTGATATGGGTTTTATGGCGTATCACAAGCAAGCGCAAACATCAGTACAGTTACTCGCTGGTGAATTTAAAGAAATGACGTACCAAGGTCAGCGCGCCATGCTGGTGAGTAAATCTAATCGTTTAATTAGTTATGATACTTTGTATCAACGTATGCTCTGGTCCCGGAACTTCGATACTGTTCAAAATATTACGCTGCATAGTTTAGAGATTAATGGCAATGAAATTCTTGTAGCAAGTGATCACGGAGTCTATTTACTAGATCTTCAGGGGAAGCTACTTAACCATTGGTATAAAAGAGATAGGCAAACAGCGGGTCTTCAAGATAATAACATTTTGACGGTAATGCGCGATAAAAACCAAGATTTATGGATAGGCACTGAGACTCGAGGTTTACATTTTTTTAGTCAGCTAAGTGAGTCATTTGGCCATGTAAGTGAATACAACTACCCTCATTCACCTATGGAAACTGCGGATATACGAAATTTCGCTATTGATCGAGAAGACCGTATTTGGTTGGCAACATCGAATGGCGCACATATTTTCGATGGTGCGGGGTTTAAACCCGCCAAACATTATTTTTCAAAGCTTAAAGTACTCGATGGCAGTTTTATAACGCGAATTATCTTCAATGGGGAGTGGCTATGGGCTGCAACACGCGGTAATGGTGTCGTTTCATTTAACTTGGTGAGCAAAGAGCTAATACATCTTAAGCCTGATGTCGGCAATGGGCCAGAGCTTAGCTTTAATGATGTTATGGTATTTAATGGAAAAGTCCTCGTTAGCTCAAGAACAATGGGGGTAATGTTTTTCGATGAGCAAAGCAAAACTCTGCAATCTATGTATACACCGCAACAAAACTCTCCAAGTCACGTTTCTTCCATGGCAGTAGTTGACGGTAAGCTTTGGTTTGGGTCGATAGGTAATGGTTTATACCGTGATATGGGAGACACGCTTGAGCACCTCTCAACTAGCGATGGCTTAGTATCTGATTTAGTGTTTATGCTGGAACAAGATCAATATGGCAGGGTATGGGTTGCGAGTGAGTCAGGCCTTTCACTCATATCTAAAGAGTTTGAAATTGAGCAAGTGTTTACGCAACAAGATGGATTGGCAAATAATGCAATATGGGGGTTAGTGTTTGATAACTTGAATCACTTATGGGTTGGCAGTAGCGGTGGACTTAGCCAAATTAACACCAGTAATTTGAGCATTCACAATTTCTCACCAGTTGATGGCGTGCAAGGGAATGAGTTTAACTATAACGCAGCTTGGCTTGCACCCGATGGACGTATTTTTATTGGTGGTGCTATGGGGTTTAACCAATTTTACCCGCAAAAACTCAGAGTAGATAACTCTGCAAGTCCGCTACTAGTGAGCCATATTGAGCTGTTAGGGAAAAGTTTGGAGCCGAGTGAGAAAGGGCTGTTGAAAACAGCACCAGAGTTGGCACAGAGCTTAGAACTACGCTACGACCAAGATATTATTTCACTGCAATATTCCAGTTTAGAGTATGGTTCAGAGCAACAACAATTTTATTACCGTGTGATAGGGCTCAGCGACAAATGGTTAAAGCTTGCGAAAGGGGTTAGACAAGTTAACCTACTTCGTTTGGCACCAGGAAATTATACTGTAGAGTCTTACACGATTAACCGGTTTAACGTGCAGTCACCCATACACCATTTTTCTCTTATCATTAATGCTCCGTGGTGGTGGAATATCTATGCAAAATCAGTCTATGTATTGGCGCTACTCGCATTAGTTTTAATTACGGTAAGGATTAGACAAAAGCGATATCGTCAAGTGGTTGCTGACAACTTAAAAATGAGTGAATTACGACAACGTTTAGAGCTATCGCTTTGGGCCAGTGGTGATGAGTTATGGGATTGGCATTTAAATAAGAAAGCGATTTATCGACATAGTGTTTCGCCCAGAGTGGATTATGGTGCGGCTGATAGTCATATGGAGTTGGAAGACTTTATTCAATTTGTACATCCCAAAGATAACATTTTACTCGAAGATAAAGTGGAAGCGTGTATCAGAGGCAATGTTGAGAGCTATGAAATCGCGATTCGTGTAAAAGATTTAAGTGGAAATTGGACCTGGGTGCTTGATAGAGGGAAGGTAGTTGATAGGGATGACAGTGGCAAAGCGATTAGAATAGCAGGGGCTTTGAAAGATATTGCGGAACTTAAAGAGCACGAAAATGCGCTACAAATGCTTAATGAGCAGTTAGAGATTAAAGTTGAGATGCGCACTAACGAGTTATATACCAAAAATCAGACACTTGAAAGTGCGATGGCGACGTTAAAGCAAACTCAACAAGAGCTTATTGAAAGTGAAAAAATGGCATCACTAGGGGGGTTAGTCGCAGGGGTTGCCCATGAGATAAACACGCCTTTGGGTGTTGCTTTAACGGCAATGACTTATAACCAAGAGTGCTTACAGGCGGTGGAGAAAAAACTGGCAGATAAAACGTTAAAGCAAAGTGATTTAACCAAAGCCATTGATGAGCAAACTGAAGGGTATCAGCTGATCCTGAGAAATTTAGACAGGGCGCAAAACTTAATTGGTAACTTTAAACAAGTGGCAGTTGACCAGTCGAGTGAAACATCGCGACAGATAAACCTTAAAACGTATATTGAAGATGTATTCCATTCTTTGGCCCCACTCATTAAGGGCAAAAATATCACGATTAATGTAACAGGTAGCGATACCGTGTTGTTAACCACTTATCCCGGCGCGATTTATCAGATCCTCACCAATTTATTAAATAACTCTGTATTACATGGGTTTGAGCAACAAGGCAAAGGAGAGGTTCTAGTTACCATTGCAGTTGATGATGTCAGCTGGTATGTCAATTATACTGATGATGGCGTTGGTATGAGTGAAGAAATGTTGAAAACGGTGTTTGATCCATTTGTTACTTCTAAACGCAGTCAAGGTGGGTGTGGCTTAGGGATGCATATTGTGTATAACTTGGTGACGCAGTTGTTAAAAGGAGAAATTAAGTGCTTTTCTGAGCAAGGTAAGGGCATTGCAGTGAAACTAAAAGTCCCCATTGAAGGTGAGAAACGTTCAGAGTCGTAATATCAAGAAATGGCCTCTTACAAGGCCACTTCTAGTGATATCGTTTACATTACACGCATACCTGGCTCTGAACCATCGTCTGGATTAAGAATATAGATTTCTTTGCCACCAGGCCCAGCCGCTAATACCATGCCTTCAGACATACCAAAGCGCATCTTACGAGGTTTAAGATTAGCAACCATGACAGTAAGTTTCCCCTCTATGTCTTCAGGCGCATAAGCAGATTTAATACCTGCAAATACTTGGCGCGTTTCACCACCTAAATCAAGTGTCAGTTTAAGCAGCTTATCAGCCCCTTCTACATGCTCCGCTTTGGCTATTTTTGCTACACGTAGGTCAACTTTAGCGAAATCATTGAACTCTATTTCGTCTGCGATGGGCTCTTTTGCAAGCGGGCTATTAGGATCAACTTTTGGTTGAGTTGTAGCCGCTAAGCTTTCTTTTGACTCTTCAAGCATGATATTTACTTTATCCATATCAACACGCTGCATTAGGGCCTTGAACTTATTGATTGAGTGACTTGTTAGTACAGTTTGGGCACTCTGCCATGTAAGCTCAGTATTTAAAAACTGTTCAACATTACTTGCCATCGCCGGTAACACAGGTTTCAAATACGTCATCAGTATCTTGAATAGGTTTAAGCCCAATGAACATACTTGATGTGCTTGCTCATGCGTGTCTTCATTCTTAATTAACACCCATGGTGCTTGTGCATCGATGAATTGGTTTGCTTTGTCAGCAAGTGCCATGATCTCGCGAATGGCACGACTATATTCACGTTGCTCATAATAGTCAGCTATCACGCTTGAAGCAGCTTGGAATTCAGCAATTAGCTCAGGCTCAAGCACGGTCTCGCTTGTTTTCCCATCAAATTTTTTGGTAATAAAACCCGCACAGCGTGACGCGATGTTAACTACTTTACCGACCAGATCTGAATTTACACGTTGTGCAAAGTCCTCTAAATTTAAATCTAAATCAGTGATCCCGCCATTAAGCTTAGCGGCAAAGTAATAACGTAAGAATTCTGGATCTAAATGTTCTAAATAGGTACGGGCTTTAATAAATGTGCCCTTTGATTTTGACATTTTAGCACCGTTGACCGTTACGAAACCGTGCGCGAACACATTCGTTGGTTTACGGAACTCAGCGCCATCTAACATAGCCGGCCAGAATAAGCTGTGGAAATAAATAATATCTTTACCGATGAAGTGGTAAAGTTCCGCATCAGATCCCTCACCCCAAAAAGCATCAAAGTCTAAGCCTTTTTTATCGCATAGGTTTTTGAAGCTAGCCATGTAGCCAATTGGTGCATCTAACCAAACATAAAAGTATTTCCCTGGTGCGCCGGGGATCTCAAAACCAAAATAAGGTGCGTCTCGGCTAATATCCCATTGCTGAAGACCATCAGCAAACCATTCATCTAGCTTATTTGCCATTTCTGTTTGAATACTGCCAGAGTGAAGCCACTCTTTGAGCATGCCTTCGAATGCTGGTAAGTCAAAAAAGAAATGTTCAGAATCTTTTAGAATTGGCGTAGCGCCTGACATTACTGAGCGCGGCTCTTTAAGCTCAGTTGGGCTATAGGTTGCGCCACACACATCACAGCTATCTCCATTTTGGTCAACTGCATCACAAGTTGGGCATGTACCTGTAACAAAACGGTCTGGTAAAAATATATTCTTTTCAGGGTCGAACAACTGAGAGATGGTGCGCTTTTTAATATGCCCTTTGTCATTTAGACGGTTATATATTAGTGCGCTCAGTTCTTTGTTTTCTTCACTGTGTGTACTGTGGTAGTTATCAAACTCAATATTAAAATCTGCAAAATCACGTTGACGTTCGATGCTTACGTTTTTCACCATTTCTTCAGGTGTAATACCCTGTTTTTGTGCGTTAAGCATAATCGGTGTGCCGTGTGCGTCATCCGCACAGACATAATATGTTTCATGACCACGTAGTTTTTGAAAGCGTGACCAAATATCTGTCTGGATATATTCAAGCATGTGCCCTAAATGAGTCGGGCCATTGGCATAAGGTAGAGCACTAGTGATGAGAATTTTTCTCTTAGTCATAACGGTTCCGTGAATTTTGAGCGGTTCTGTTTAAGAAACAGCCAACCCTCTAAGTTTTAGTTTACAATTGCCACTTTGTGCTCGTGTAAAGCATCAATAGACTGGTGTTAATGGGTTGAATGTTACATAATTCCGAGGTCTTTTTCATCACTCGAGTACGTTTTATTTCTATGTTTGGTATTAATAAGCTATTTAAAAAAAATAATTCAGACAGAACTCGGCTCTATGAAGTATTAGACGCTTATAAAAGCGGCGTATTTCCTTTAGGGATAGAGCGTGAATGGGTTGTGAATTACACACAAGATAATGGTGTAATCTCCTTGGCTTTGCAGATCCCTTTTGCGGTGAAAAGTGTAAATTCGTGCTTAACTGACTATCTTACTAAAGAGCTAGGCCAATCAGTAAAACTGACGATTGATGTAAAACTGCCAGATGTACATAAATATAAAAAAGTTAAACATATTTTATTAGTGGCTTCCGGTAAAGGGGGAGTTGGAAAGTCGACTACCGCAGCCTTTTTAGCGCAGGCACTCTCTGCAGAAGGCGGACGAGTAGGCGTACTTGATGCTGATATATACGGTCCGTCTATTCCAACTATTTTTGGCGTGCAGGATGCAAAACCAACGTCAAAAGATAATAAAACGCTCAACCCAATCATAAAAGATGCGGTTAGCATTCAATCGATAGGCTTTTTAGTGCCTGCTGAAAATGCAACCGTATGGCGAGGTCCAATGGCTTCGCAAGCATTAAATCAGTTGTTGAATGAAACCGAGTGGGGGGAACTTGATTATCTTATTGTGGATATGCCTCCTGGTACCGGAGATATCCAACTAACTATGACACAAAAAGTGCCCGCAAGTGGCGCATTAATTGTGACTACTCCACAAGACTTAGCGTTAGCCGATGCACAAAAAGGCATTGCGATGTTCAATCAAGTTAACTTACCTATTTTAGGGCTAATTGAGAATATGAGCCATTTTCTATGTGGTCATTGTGGAGAGAAAAACCATATTTTTGGTCAGCACGGAGGGGCTGATCTAGCTAGCCGCCATGGTGTTCCTTTGATAGCAGAAGTGCCTTTAGATATTAATATTCGAGAGACATCAGAGCAGGGCGAAAATATTTTAACGGCGTCAACAGAGCAAGTAGCTAACTATGTTGCTTGTGCACAGCTTGTTGGCAGCATATTGCATTATCAAACACAATCAACCTCAACGGTCGATATAGTGATAACGGATGACTAATCAATGAGATTATCAGATACCCATATAAAACAAGCGATAGAAGAACAACGGATCATTATTGAGCCAAAACCAGAAGAGGGTATGATCTCTGGGATCACGTTGGATTTACGCTTAGGAAATAAATTTCGTGTATTTCAAGATCACGCAGCCCCATACGTTGATTTAAGCGGGCCAAAAGATCAGCTAAATGCCGCAATGGAATCGATTATGAGCGATGAAATTGTCTTGGACGAGAATGAAGCATTCTTTTTACACCCAGGACAACTTGCATTAGCGATAACCTATGAGTCTGTGACGTTGCCTGCTGATCTTGTTGGGTGGTTAGATGGGCGTTCATCGCTGGCGAGGTTAGGGTTAATGGTGCATGTAACAGCACACCGTATTGATCCGGGCTGGTCTGGAAATATTGTACTTGAGTTTTATAACTCTGGTAAATTACCCCTTGCACTTAGACCAAATATGAAGATAGGTGCTTTAAGTTTTGAAACGATGAGTAGTGAGGCACAAACCCCTTATAACGCAAGAAAAGATGCTAAATATAAAGGGCAAAATAGTGCTGTAGCGAGCCGGATCAGCGACGATAAACAATAAGTGATATGCTTGGCTTTTTAATTGGATCAATAACTGTGTTCAGCGTCCAGCAACAGTTTTTATCGACACTGAAAAAAGCCAAGTATTGAGTACTTTTAAGTTCTGTAATACCCTCTTTTTGTAAAGTCTTCACAGATTTAATTCATTACCTTGAGCTAGGTCATATTAATATATGAATATTTTTATTCAATACTGGCAATACTGAATAAAGTTTACATACTTTAATATTGATTGAACGAGACGAACTGTCTCGACATCAAGGAGAGAGTATGTGGGGATGTGACAAAGCTTTAAAGATGCTGTGTGCGTTGCTTATCATGACTGGTATGTGCGCCAATGTAATGGCTGCACAAGTATTTAATGATCTAAGCAATGAAATGACCATTAATGAAATTATAAATGGTCATGGTCAATTTGAGATAATTGAGCAAGACAAAGTTGTCGCAGCGAAAGCTATTTCTACTTGGCTAAGAGTAGATATTCCCGCTGCTCCCAATAGTACCCGCGAAGAATATTTCACCATTTATAAACCTGTTGAAACAGCACTTGATATGTATGTTGTTGAATTAGGTCAAGTCATTGTTGCGGTTAATTTACCGATAGACAATGCAGTACTGCCGAGATTACAAAGTATTTATCCCCATATTAAATATACGACGTCTGAGTTTCCTCAACAGATCTATATTCGGTTTCAAGCGCCTTTTAATGCTCGGATTGACTATCAAGTACAGTCTGCTCATGATTTTTCGGAACACTCTCAAACGAGGCTTTTCTGGTACGGGTTAGAACTCGGCTTATTGTACTTTGTGGCACTTTTTATTGCCTCGGTGGCTGTATTTAGTAGTCGCCATTATTTACTATATTTGGGTGGATATTTACTGTTATTAGCATTACAGTGCAGTGCAAACAATGGCAGTATTTATTATTATTTACCACAAAAGGTAGCCCAGTGGTTTACTCATCATTGTAGTATGCTGGTGGTCATGGGACTTGCAGCTTGCTTACTCTTTCACTTCACCTTCTTTAAAATCAATAAAAATGCAAAGCAGCTAACATACCCAACTTTTATTTTGGCTGCTTTACTGATTTTTATGGGGCTATTGTCTATTGGTATTGGTTCACCAATTGCGGTGCAAGTTCAAGCCTTGAGCGTGCTCACGACGGTAGGGCTCGGTATCGCTATGTGTACACAATTGGGTAGAGAACATGTAACAGAGGCTCGAGTGTTGCTGTTAGCTTGGTTACCTATGTTTGTATTAGCCTTTACATGGGTAAGCATGCAACTAGGTGTATTTGTAAATAGTGCTTTAGTTAATCTGAGTCAAGTAGCCGTGATCTCACATGTTAGCTTACTTGGATTAGTTATTTACTTGAGAGACAAGCAACAAAGAGATGCATTTGTTTTTTACACAAATCATGATAAAGATACGGGTTTGCCAAATCGTTTGGCGCTTAATCAAAAATTAAGCAAGCTTGCATCAAATCACCAGCACCACACATTATTGTTATTTAAACCATTAGTCCTCAATAGTATTCGGCTTAATTACGGAATGGATTATGCTGATAGGCATTTAAATAGCTTGTTTGAAAAGCTTAACTTACAACTTGATACGTATGGCAATTCTACGATTAGCACTAAGCACAGTGACAAGCATACTGATATTTACCGGTTAGATGAATCGGTGTTCGCGGTGATTTTGGTGGGTAAATTGTCGTTGTCGCAAGTAGAGCAGTACGTCTGTTTACTTTCTTCAGTGTTTGAAGAAGGAGTAGAGTTAAAAGGGCATCAACTGGTCGATAAAATAGAGATTGGTGTTGCGCATTCGCCTGTTCATGCTAAAAGTGCCGAGAAATTGATACAGCGAGCTATGTTGGCATTAGCTACTAAGTGTTCCAGCAGTGAGCGATGGCAGCTTTTCGACGTGGCTAACTCTATAGTGTCTGAGCGCAGGCTTAAAGTTACCTCTGCATTAAAAACAGCGTTAGATAAAGGCGAGTTTGCACTTTATATGCAGCCCCAAGTTAACTTATCGACTGGAAAGGTGCAGGGAGCAGAGGGGTTGCTAAGGTGGGAACACCCAGAGTTGGGGCAAGTACCACCAGATGAGTTTATACCTATTGCAGAGTCATCAGGAATGATATATTCAGTGACAGAGTGGGTTATTGAGCAAGGGTTTCATTATCAAAAACAAATCGTTGAACTGTACCCCAACCATGTTCTATCACTCAATATCTCTGGAAAAGACCTAGCTAAACGAGAGCTAACGGTACAACTGATCACACTTATCAATGAACTCGATTTAAATCCGCGTCAAATCATCTTGGAGATCACTGAGTCTGTGACCATTGGTAAAGAAGCGAATTTAAAAGGGATCGTTGATGATTATAGGCGTATTGGCATCAAGGTCGCGATTGATGATTTTGGTACGGGTTATTCGTCTTTGGCATATTTAAGTCAGTTAGGCTTTGATGAGCTAAAGATTGATAAGCAATTTGTCATGGATATAGAAAGTTCTCGAAGTAACCAAACTATTTGTAAAGCCACCTGCGATATGGCGCATAGCTTGGGGTCAAAAGTTGTGGCTGAAGGAATTGAAAGCCTCGCTAGTTATACGCGACTACAAGGGTTTGGCTGCGACTTTGGGCAAGGTTATTTTATTTCTCGTCCATTACCATTTGATGAATATTTAGTTTGGTTAAATAAGGCTAATCGCGCCGATGATGTAAAGCAGCACCTAGTACGTTAAAGTAATTAAACACATGCTGTGAGAGTTGGGCACGAAGTGAAGCGCAAGGAAACCCGCCAGCCTTTTCTAAGTCACTATTGATTATGCCACTGACTAAAAATGCGTTCTGTATGCTCGCATGGTATGCGATACATGCTTCGAATGCTCGGGCTGTCAGCTCTTCAGGTTTACTGAAATACAGTTGGTTGTATTGCTTATCTAAATGCACTGCTTCATTAAAGTAGACACTGGGGTTGTTCGCGGTTACGTCTAATAAGCAGGTTTGATAAAAGTCACTGAGAATGGTGTTTAATGGGTGGGCTTTTTTCTGTATGTTGCTTAACCAGTAACTCGAAGCAAATCCATGGGCAGAGGTTGTAGTAAACATGTGCTTACAAATATAGTGATCAAACGCATGCCACCATTCGTGCGCGATGGCTCCGGCACCTGCGTTTTTAGCCAGCGCTAAGGTTCGAGATGCACTATTGTAATGTGCTTGCACACCTAATTGACCTCCTGTACCAAAAGAAAAGTTAAGCGTGCCTCTTAAACCGATAGCTTCTGGTGGAATGTTAAGTATTTGCGCCAAATCGGCTAGTGCATCATAGATTAAATTGGCGCTGATATAGCGCTCACTTTTAGTGACCCATTGGCCAATAGAAATAGTACAAAAACCAAATGTATCGCGCACTTCATCGAAATCAACTTGGTCACCAAATCGATAATCAGGACCGTTACGACGGAACCCTTTACTCAGACGCGTCACTTTCATTCTGGGTATCTAGCCTTAACATGGGCAGGCATAAACTTAGTTTGTTCTTCTATCATACCGTCTAGTAATGATAGTAACGGTTGTGAGTCTATACTGTCATGATGGGTTAGGAAAAGCCCTACGGCTTCAAGAGTTGACAAGCTATAGACCTGCTCTGCTTTACGAATAGTATACTTATTTTTGGGAATGTCGTTAAAGCTCACTGCAAGGAGTGTTTTTAGCCAAGGGTTTAGGGCTAAAATTTTATTGGTTTTTTTCCATGTACCATCAATAACCAGTAAGGTTTCTATGTTGCATTGTGAATTAGGCAAGGTTTCTGCCGCAACTGAATGCTCTGATGGATACAATAATGCGCAGGTTGCTAAATTAAGTTGTGATAGCAGCTGCATAAAGTCCCGCTGTGACTCACCCACATACACTTCGATATTTGATAATTGTAGAGTCAATAACCGCACTGTATTTTTTGCCAGCTCGGTTTCATCAGGGTGTTGCAAAATGATGATTCTAGTTCTATTTTTAATCGGTTCTTGTAAGTATTTACACACACACGTTGTGAGTGGGTATGTACAGTGTGAGCATTGTAAACGTTTCATGAGCTACTCGTGGATAAAACCTGGGCAAATAGTACCATATATCGTGAATTGTTTTGCTAATAGTTACTGAATTGACTAGCATTACAAGTATTAAACAAGACGAAGGGATTGTTATGAATGTAACTATTAACGAAGACGCCTTAGAAGGTATGCAATCACTTTTGGGTGATCAGTTTGAAGACACGCTGACTTTTTGCTGTGATGAGTTTGAACGACTTGAAAATGAATTAAGAATGGCATTGACCTCGAATAACCAAGACGCGATACGTCATGCGCACAGCTTAAAGTCAAATGCAGCACAGTTTGGTGCAATGAGCTTGAGTAATACGGCTCGAGCAATTGAGCAAGGCTTAATCAACGAAGATACGCCGTCGGTACAAGAGAATGTTGCTCGCTTATCAGCACAAGTTGCAGGCTCAAAAACACAATTATTACAATGGCTCTCTTCTAAAGCTTCTCTGTAGCTAAGCCATAAATAAACCGAGCAAAAAGTGTAAACTCCCTCTGGTTATTGGAAGGCTTTTTAGGCTATTCTAAAGCCGAATGAGGGAGAAATTAATGACTAAACTAACAAAAAGCAATAAATTAAACGGGGTGTACTACGACATTCGTGGGCCAGTGCTTGATCAAGCAAAAAAAATGGAAGACGAAGGACTTAAAGTCCTAAAACTTAATATTGGTAATCCAGCCGTATTTGGTTTTGATATGCCTGAAGACATGCATCGCGATATTATTCGCAACCTACATGCAGCACAGGGTTATTGCGATTCTAAAGGGTTGTATTCAGCGCGAGTTGCTATTTACCAGCATTACCAACAAAAAAGCTTACCGAGTATTAATGTTGACAATATCTACATTGGCAACGGAGTGAGTGAGCTGATTCAAATGACAACACAGGCACTGCTTGACAGCGGTGACGAAGTGTTAATTCCTGCACCGGATTACCCACTTTGGACAGCATCAGTAAAATTGGCTGGTGGGACACCTGTGCACTACTTGTGTGATGAAGAGCAAGATTGGTTTCCTGATTTGGAAGACATTCGCGCTAAAGTAACCTCTCGCACTAAGGCGTTGGTCTTGATCAATCCAAATAATCCAACGGGGGCTGTTTACGACAAAACCTTGCTTCAAGGGCTGATTGACATCGCGCGCGAACATAACCTGTTATTACTGAGTGATGAGATTTATGAAAAGATCATTTATGACGATATAGAGCATATGTCAATTGCGGCGATGTGTGATGACCTGCCTGTGATCACATTTAATGGGTTAGCTAAGTCATATCGTGCGGCAGGGTTACGTATGGGGTGGATGATCTTAAGTGGTAAAATTAGTGCCATGGGCGATCTTATTACCGGTTTTAACATGCTCGCCTCCATGCGATTGTGTGCAAACGTGCCCGCTCAGTTTGCGATTCAGCAAGCGCTTGGTGGAATACAATCTATTGATAACTTGATTTTGCCTGGTGGTCGGTTGTATGAGCAACGTAAGATTGCAACAGAGGGCCTTAATGCGATTGATGGTATCACCTGTGTAAAGCCTAAAGGTGCGCTGTATGCTTTTCCAAAAATAGACTTAGCCAAGTTTAACGTAACCAATGATGAGCAAATGATGCTTGATTTACTGCGCGAAGAAAAAATCATGTTGGTACCGGGACGAGCCTTTAATTGGCCGAAACCAGATCACTTTAGATTAGTCTTCTTACCTCATAAAGATGAACTTGAACCTGCAATGCAAAGAATTAAATACTTCTTTGATGGTTATCGACAGTCATAGTCGGGTCCTCTGGGTGATATTGCCCTTTGATGACACCCCCATGTGAGATGCTGCAAATGATTTACCTTGGAAGATAATGCTTTTTAGGTAAGTCATTGCATAGTGGGCCCTTCCAGTGTGGTAAATTTTTTATTAATCACGGTGTGAACAATATATTAGCCTTTAATTTCTATGTAAAAAAACAGGCTTGATATGGAGCACGATTGATATGAACGTAGCGCTTTTTTAATAGGCATCATGTTATGCGATATTTGATATTGGTATGTGCACTTGTATGTTTTGCCTTAAACTCACTCTTTACGCGATACGTGATCAACTCTCAATTACTCGATGAATATACCTATACCGGACTGAGGTTGGCTAGTGGTGCTATTATGCTTGCTGTTATCTTAGTCGTATCAGAAAAAAGTGTTACAAAGCTGTCAGGCTATGGCAGTTGGTATGGTGCTATCACTTTACTCATGTACCTCGCTGGCTTTAGTCTTGCGTATACAGCATTAGATGCAGGATTTGGCGCTTTAATATTGTTTACATCTGTAACCTTAACAATGGTGGTTGGGGGACTGCTTCTCGGCCAGCGACTATCGGGTGTCCAGTGGGTGGCATTAGTTGTGGCTTTGCTAAGTCTGAGTGTTTTATTAAACCCCGTTGTATCAGACATAAATTGGCCTGCTGTCGTGGCTATGATGATCAGTGGCGTAGGATGGGGGGCATATAGTTTACATGGTGCAACGCTCAGTGAGCGAGGACAAGGAGCTACGCAAAGTACCGCAGGTAGCTTTATCAAATGTAGCTTGTTTGTGCCAATAATACTGCTGTTTACACCGTCCATGGTATTTACCTGGTACGGTGCTGGCTTAGCCATAATATGTGGTGCAATTACGTCTGGCTTAGGCTATGTCATGTGGTATCAAAGCTTAATATGGCTAAAAGCCGATACAGCAGCAACATTACAACTGACAGTGCCAATTATTACGTTGTTCCTCGGCTTTATTTGGCTAAGTGAATCAATTAGTCTAATTCAAGCTGTGTGTGCGGCAGTAATTTTAGTGTCGGTAGGTGTGTATTTAAAACAAAAACGGACCTAATTGCCATATTTAAGGTAAAGATATATTGCGTATGTAACGTGCATGCAAGTCTGATAAGTTTGCTAAGATTGTGTCTTTACCTGCTACCTCAAATTGACGTATGGCATTGCTTATATTGTCGATGCTTTGCGCGTCGTTAAGGTGTTTTGCAGTGTTGATATGGCTAATATGCCACGGTTCGGCGGCCACTCCACCATTGTATTGTGCATAAGGTCGATAAAAACCACATGATGCTAAGTTTTCATCTAGCCAGTTATTAAATTCATAAAAAGGACCATCAGTTTGATATTCCCAAGGCTCTAATTGTAGTTTCTGGCCCGGTTTTAAAAAGTTACCTGCGTATACATCGAGATCTGTGCCAAAGTGGTGTCGGCTTCCGCCTGGTAATGCTGAGAACAGCATAATTGCATGACACTTATCAAGTTCGTTGAGCTGTGATAAATCAATCGGTTTATTTAGCTTGTCTAATACAGTGCGTTCCCCCTGAAATTTTCCGTTCCAAATATGCATTTGACGCTCAAAATCTCGGTAGGCTGATGCAATAGATAACTCAAAACCTGCATTCATCGCGTTAGTTTTGAGTTTATCAAAGTCACTAACAATGTCTTTATGTAACCAAGTACCTTGGTAGTCATACAAGTGGGTTTGTATTAACCCACAGGCGATATTGGCTAAATCCGTATCAAAAGTTTGCTGAGGCATTAGGTCAGTAGTTTTTCCAAGATTCGTTCATAAATTAATGCGAGCTTATCGAGATCGTCGGTGCTTACACATTCGTTCACTTGGTGGATGGTGGCATTAAGTGGGCCAAGCTCTATAACTTTACAGCCCGTTTGAGCTATAAAACGTCCATCAGAGGTGCCTCCAGATGTTTCAGGAGTACTTTGAATACCTGTTACCTCTTCAATTGCCTCTAAGGTAACATTTAACAGAGGCCCTGGTTCTGTTAAAAATGGTAAGCCGTTTACTATCCACTCAATATCGTATTCTAGAGCAAAGTCGCTTAATAAGTTATGAACTCGGCTTTTCAGCTCATCAGCCGTGACCTGTGTACTGAAGCGAAAGTTAAACTGTACGTATACGTCGCCGGGAATAACGTTGCCAGCACCTGTACCGCCAGCAATATTTGACACCTGTAAGCTGGTCGCTGGAAAGTAGTCATTGCCATTGTCCCAAACGGTTTCAGTCAAAGCGTTTATAAATGGCGCGACTTTATGGATCGGGTTTGTGGCTAGATGGGGGTACGCAACATGACCTTGTTTTCCTTTGACCGTTAAGTGTGCCGTTAAAGAACCTCTGCGACCGTTTTTAACCACGTCTCCTAATACATTTCGGGATGATGGTTCACCCACCAAGCACATATCAATTTTTTCACCGCGTGCTTCGAGTAAATCAACGACTTTAGTTGTGCCGTTGATAAAGGGACCTTCTTCATCAGAGGTGATCAAATATGAAATAGACCCTTTATGATCAGGGTGTTTTTGGACAAAGCGCTCTGTCGCAACAATCATGGCTGCGAGTGAACCTTTCATATCGGCAGCACCTCTACCATGTAACATACCCTTTTCGATAGTGCCTGAGAATGGAGGGTATTGCCATGCTGCTTCATCACCTACAGGGACTACATCGGTGTGCCCTGCAAAACAAAAGTGTGGCTGACTATCGCCTTTACGCGCCCAAGTATTCAGCGTATCAACAAAAAAGTGTTCTTCAATGTTAAACCCCAGTTTTTGCAGGCGTTGATTCATCATTGACTGACAGTCGGCATCTTCTGGTGTAACAGATTGGCGTTGTATTAACGCTTGAGCAAGCGCGATAACAGGGCTTAAGGTATTGTCACTCATGCGCCAAAAATCTCGTCATACTGTGCAGCTTTGAATCCCAAATAATAGTGTTCTTTATGTATGATAATTGGACGCTTGATCATTGCAGGAGAATCGAGTAAATGCTGCTTGGCGGAATTTTCATCTAGCGTACTTTTTTGTTCATCAGTAAGCGCTCGGTATGTCGTTCCGCGTTTGTTTAGGACATTTTCCCAGCCTAGTTGAGCAAAAAACTGCTCTATAAGATCTGCAGATATACCGTCTTTTCTATAGTCGTGGAAGGTAAATTCTACATTGTTATCATTAAGGTATTTTTTGGCTTTTTTTATTGTGTCACAGTTAGGAATACCGTACATGATGGTCATAAACAGGCCTTATTCATAAAATTATTCAGATTTAGTAAGTGTTACGAGGGGATCTTGTCCTGCACTTACTTGTTTTAACGGATAATAACATGGTCCCAATTTTTCTGCATTGATGAGTACCACAGAGCCAATCGCCGGAGTAACTGAGGCGGGAATATCAAAATAAGCAAGTAGCTCACCTTGTTGTACTGTGGTTTTACCAAAGGCATTAAAGGTTTGATATTGGGTAGCAGAATACTCAGTAGGAATACGTATATTCACCAGTATTTTAAGACCATTTTGCGCAGAGATAATGAACTCGGTGCCATGCTGTTTGATTTGTTCTATTGTGCCATGGACAGGTGAAACGATTTTAAAGCTGCTCAATTGCACACAAATTCCTCTGCCTAACATTCCTTGTGAAAACAGAGGGTCGGGGTGGCTACTTAGAGGAGTGACTTTACCGCTAAATGGGCTAGCTAAATGCAGTAGAGGCTGGTCAATTGAGTTAATCGGTGCATAAGATATAACAGGGGAAAAGTGCATTTTTAAAGTACCATATAGCCATCTTTTTTGAGCGCTTGAATCGCGATATCTATTTGTTGATCTTTGACTAAGATAAAATCGGTATCGTAGGTCGACATAGCGAATATAGAAATATTGGCATTAGCAAGTACACCAGAAATATCTGCCATGATCCCCGTGAGAGAAAATCCTAAAGGACCGACAACTTCTAAGGCGCGCCAGTGTTTTTCAGCAGCAAAGCTATTCATTTTTATTTGGCTTGGGCAGACAATCGAGAGTTCTTCATCAGTTTTGGCAATAAAAAATATCTCAGCGTTTAAGACGGCTGCAGGAATGGTGTCATCACAATCAAGGCTGTGAATGGTGAAGTCTTGGTTGAGCAATTGTAAGGTTTGCTTTGACATCCCGTAAGCTCTATAAAAACTAATTAAGTTAATAGTATAGCCAAGCGTAAAAAATTAAAACCTTTTTCATGCTTGGCTGATTTTGAATTACTCTTGAGGTGCTGAGTCTATAATTTGTTGTGCTTGAATGGCTGTTAACGCAATAGTGTAAACAATATCATCTACTAAGGCGCCGCGACTTAAGTCGTTCACAGGTTTACGCATACCTTGTAACATAGGACCAATACTGATCAGATCGGCACTTCGCTGTACGGCTTTATACGTTGTATTACCCGTATTTAAGTCAGGGAACACAAACACGGTCGCTTTACCTGCCACTTTACTGTTTGGTGCTTTCTTTTGCGCAACATTTTCCATAATTGCTGCATCGTATTGAAGTGGGCCATCGATGTCTAAATCAGGACGCTTTTGCTGAGCAAGCTCTGTGGCTTCACGGACTTTTTCAACATCAGCACCATGACCTGACGTGCCAGTGCTGTAACTAATCATCGCAACACGCGGTTCAATACCAAATGCTGCGGCTGAGTCTGCTGATTGAATGGCAATGTCTGCAAGTTGCTCGGCTGTTGGATCTGGATTAATGGCACAATCCCCATAAACCAGCACTTGATCTGGTAACAGCATAAAAAATACTGAACTGACAAGTGATGAGCCTGGTGCTGTTTTTATCAGCTGTAGGGGAGGGCGTATGGTATTTGCCGTGGTGTTCACCGCACCAGAAACCAACCCATCTACTTGAGACTGCGCTAACATCATGGTGCCAAGTACCACATTATCTTGCAATTGCTCTTCGGCAACAACTTCTGTTAAACCTTTGTTTTTTCTAAGTTCAACCATTGGCGCAATATAATTTTCAATTTCTTGATGAGGTTCTAGAATGGTCACATTCTCATTCAATTCAACCCCTTGTTGTAACGCAATACGCTCTATTTCTTCACGCTCACCTAATAAAACCGTTTTTGCGATGCCACGTTCACCACATATGGCTGCTGCTTTGATGGTTCTAGGTTCGTTACCTTCAGGTAATACGATGGTTTTATTTGCTTTGCGTGCTAAATCAGTCAATAGATATCTAAATGCTGGAGGAGAGAGCTTACGTGTTTTTGCAACGCCTTGCGCTAAGCTGTCTAACCAGTCTGAATCTATATGATTCGCGTTGTGCTGCTTTACTTTATCAATACGTTGTTCATCATCACTGGGCACTTCCATATTGAAGTTATGCAGTAACAAAGAAGTACGCCATGTATCAGCTTCTGTTGCAAGGATGGGTAAACCGGTTTCCATTGCCTGTTCGCAAAGACTCATGATCCGTGGTTCTGGTTTAAAGCCACCAGTGAGTAAAATAGCGCCGAGTTTTGTGCCATTCATTGCTGATAAACATGCAGCGACTAAAATGTCAGAACGGTCGCCAGGTGTAACAAGCAGCGCACCAGGGGTAAAGTGATTAAGAATGTTTGACACTGTTCTAGCGCAGAAGGTCACGCGACGTAGGCGTCGATGTGCCATATCGCCTTCGTTCATCACTTCAGCGTTAAGGTAATTACACAAATCAACAACACGTGGTGCAACCAAGTCGAAATCCCAAGGGATCGTCGCCAGTAATTTGAATGGATGCTTACGGAAAATAGGTAATGAAGCTAAACGGTTAATTTCATTCTCAAGTTCTTCAGGCTTATGTTGATCAACAAGATCAGCACGTGCACGGCCCTCTTCATCAAGCGGGGCGTTTACTTTGTTAAAAATACAGCCTAATACACGACTATGGTCGACTCCGCCGTAGTTCCCTGAAGCAATTTCTAATCTATCTTCTAACTGACTGTTATTGTCGTTACCTGGAGTGAGGACAAACACTATATCTGCGCCGAGCGTTTGAGCAATTTCCCGGTTTACACGCCCTGCATAGGGTTGCAGGCGGGTAGGCACCATCCCCTCAATAATGGCAACTTCATCGTCATTTATTGCGCTTTCAAAACGTTCGACTATTTCTTCCAGTAAATCGTCGCCTTTACCATCTCCAATCATTTGCTCTGCGTAGCTTAGAGCAAATGGTGTAGGTGGCTGTATGGTCGAACCCTGTTGTACGATAACGGTGGACTTTTCAGGGCCTTCATCTTCTTTGCGTGGTTGTGCAATCGGCTTAAAGAAATTAACTTTAACGGCTTTTTGCTCCAATGCACGAACTAAACCTACAGAGATGGAGGTTAGTCCCACGCCTGTAGAGATAGGGATTAGCATAATACGACGGCCCATACTATTGCTCCTGCGCGATGGTGGCTGCGTCAGACGCAATTACCCATTCTTCGTTTGTTGGGATCACAATAGCGCATGGCGTGTTTTGGCTGGTAATAATGCCTTGATTGCCAAATCGAGCCGCAAGGTTTTTATCGTTATCAATGCTCAGGCCTATAAATTCGAGCATAGAAACGACTTTTGCACGGATCACATCTGAATTTTCCCCTATTCCACCCGTGAAAATGAGCGCGTCTAAACCGCCAAGAGGTACAATAAATGCCGCGATTTGTTTGGCTAGTCGGTAACAGAAAATATCTAGCGCTAACGTCGCTTGCACATGGCCATCAGCGGCAGCTTCTTCTATTGTTCGGCAGTCGTTTGACAATTCACTTATTCCGAGCAAACCACTTTGTTTATTAAGCAGTTCATCAACCTCTTGCGCTGAATAATTAAGCTGGTTGACTAAGAATGAAAATAAACCCGGATCGACATCACCACTGCGAGTGCCCATGACGAGCCCTTCAAGTGGGGTAAGGCCCATACTTGTATCGACTGATTGACCATTTTTGATGGCGGTTACTGAGCAGCCGTTGCCTAAATGAGCACTAATGATGCGAGAGTTATTTTCAGGTAGCGCTAAAATTTTGTGTGCTTGAGTCGATACATAATAGTGGCTAGTACCATGAAAGCCGTAACGTCTCACGCCGTGTTCAGTATATAATGCATGAGGAATAGCGTATAAAAACGCTTGCTTGTCCATCGTTTGGTGGAAGGCGGTATCGAATACAGCAACTTGTGGTAAATGTGTGAATGCTTTTTGTGCCGCCGAAATGCCGAGTAAGTTAGCAGGGTTATGAAGTGGCGCCAGAGCACTAGTTTGTTTGATAGCATCAATCACGCTATCCTTGATAAGGACCGATTTTGTGAAGTGCTCACCGCCATGTACTACGCGGTGGCCAACAGCAATAAGGTCAGTATCTAATTTTAGTTGCTTAACAAGCTCAACGAGCTTTTCAATAGCGACTTGATGGGCATCACCGGCGCTTAAGTCAATGTTGTGTTTGGTGCCATTGTATTTGTATTTTATAAGTGGCGCTTGCTCTGCAAGGCGCTCGGCTAAACCTGACAGGGTTTCAGCGCCAGAGTTGATATCGATAATGGCAAACTTAAGGCTAGAGCTACCACAGTTTAGGACCAAAACATGCGAAGATGACATAATGACTTTCCGTTTTTGACAAGAACAGTAAACGCGTATTAAGCTTATAGTGAAGTTGCACTAAAGTTACACGTTAGACCAAGGTATAATTGACTCAATTAAGACTGTAATTTTACCTGATTATTTACCTAAAAGTTAGCACCTAGGAGTTATGATGCAAAAAAGTCTTATTTCACAAGTGCAGCTTGGACGCCAATACGCCAAAGAGTGGCCTATGCGAAAAGAACTCGCGCCGATGTTTGCCGAGTTTAGAGTGATAAAAGCCACAGAGTTTGGCTTAACAGTTATGCCGATGCTGGCTATTTTTACGGTGTTTTTTCAGACTAGTCAGTTAGGTATGGAATATTTACCGCAAGCAATTGCAATTGCTTTATTCTTTTTATCTTTACCAGTGCAAGGTCTGTTATGGCTGGGTAAGCGCGCTGACACATCGTTAAACCCGTCATTGAGCTCGTGGTATAACGACCTGTACCATAAAATGGTTGCTAATGGATATGATACGCCGCTGGCATCTAGAAAGCCAAACTATAGACAATTGGCTAAATTGCTCAATGACATGTTTAATAAAATGGACAAAGCTTTCACCAAAGAGCAGTTTTAGGTGAAGATTGATCTAATAGGCTGTTTTAACAGCCTATTAGTATTAATTGTCGGGTTTAGTTACACTTTCTTTGGCACAAACTCACTGATATAAAATGACAGCGTAACTTTGTGCTCGGGTACTTCGTTTAAGTCTCGATAATGAGAGGCTTTAAACTTCCACGCAAACGGTGTCATCATGATCAGGTTTTCAATCACACTGGTTGGAAGAGACTGACATTGCTCAAGATGGGTTTGCTTTTTGAGTTCAAACCCTTCTGGACAGGGCACAGGTTCATGTAAATTCACGTCATCGTAAATACGCGATTTGAGTTCAAACAAATGTTTTGGCCCTGGGCTAACAATGATCACAGTGCCACGTTCATGACATAACCTGTGCAGCTCATCAGCAAATACGGGGGCAAAAATACTGACCAACACATCTGCAGAATGACTTTCAAAGGGAGTTTGTTTAATTGACGCGACGCTAAAATTGACATTTTTATAGCGTTTAGCGGCATATTTTACCGCAGACTTAGAAATATCGACCCCATAAACTTGTGCCTCATCGGGTAGTTGTTTAGCAAAAGCTTGGGTATAAAAGCCTTCCCCACACCCTAAATCAATGACGGATGATGGCTCAGTTGCAGTTATGCGCTCGGTAATCTTTTGTCTTAAAAACTCGTAGTGCTCTGTTGCAAAAAAAGCACGACGTGCTTGCACCATTTCTAAGTTATCACCGGGTTGTTTAGAATTTTTATTTTGTACAGGTAATAAATTAACATAACCTTCTTTGGCAAAATCAAACTGGTGGCGATTCTTACACTGCAAGCTTTTGTTATTAAGAAGCAAAGGTTCGTCACATAATGGACAGCGATACATCAAGGTCATTTATCTAAATATTCCCGATCATAAAAAGTTTTTACCCACTCAGGGCGGTATGTAATAAGTAAGGTTATCGCCATACCGTTGAGCATAGCCTCTGGAAACCACATTAATACAGAGTAAAACAAATAATTGTCGTACAATGTTTGCCATGGATAGACGCCTGACCACCAGAAGTAGCCAGTGTTGATCATAATTTTTGCTGCACCCACGAGACCTGCACATAGAAATGCGCAAACAAAAATATACACAAAAAAGTGTCTAGGCAAGAAATTGTAACACAGTACAAATAACCCATAGCTTAAATAGATAGGAAACAGTGCTGTGAACAGTAAAAAAGGAGCAAATTCGCTGGTCGAAAGAGGAGTAAAGTATGCAAGCAGGCCTACAGTGAGCAAGGCACTCAAACTGGCTAATCGCCAACCCATCACCAATGTGATGGCTGTTACCCCCAATATATGAATATTGAGATAGGGTAATATTCCTGCTTTGATTTGCCAAAGCAGGGCTAAAATCAATGAGCAAGCAAAAACCCCACTTTGGCGAGCAGGGCTTGCTAATAGGGCGTAACACTCTGCCTTATTGAAAGTAAGCAGTAGCAACATGCCTGCGATAAACGCTTCTAACATACTTGTTTAGCCGTTGAAATCAGCCCAGATAGGCGCATGATCTGATGGCTTTTCAATACCACGTAATTCATAATCAATGGCACTGATAGTACAGTGTGGCAGCAAAGACTCTGTGGCTAGAATAACGTCAATTCGTAGGCCTCTATTATCGACAAAACCTTTCGAGCGGTAGTCAAACCACGAGTACAGGTCGGTTGCGTCAGGCGTGAGGGTTCTGAAGGTGTCTTTTAGACCCCAATCAAGTAAAGTGGCTAACCATTGTCGCTCTTCTGGCTGAAAAGAACACTTGCCTGTTTTTAACCAGCGTTTTTTATTTGGTTCACCAATACCAATGTCTAGATCTGTCGGAGAAATATTAATATCACCCATAACGATCAGATGCTGTTTAGGGTCGCAGTGTTCTTGCAGGTGAGTCATTAAGTCAGCGTAAAATTGACGCTTATAAGGAAACTTGGTTTCGTGGCTAATGTTATCTCCCTGTGGGAAGTATCCATTCATTATTACCACATCTTCACCCGCTGCGTTTTCAAATGTGCCGCTGATCATGCGTTTTTGTGATTCTTCAGTGTCTGTTGCAAAGCCTTTTTGAATAGACTTTGCCGGCTTTTTAGACATGAGGGCTACGCCGTAGTGGGCTTTTTGACCGTGAAAATACACGTTGTAGCCCATGGCTTCAACATCTTCAATTGGGAAAGCTTCATCATGGACTTTTATTTCTTGTAATCCGATAACATCAGGCTGGTGTTTATCTATAATTGCCTGTAATTGATGTAATCTTGCTCTCAAACCATTGATATTAAAAGAAATGACTTTCATATTTAGGAACATTTATTGTTATACGCTAAGGTGCTCATATTCTACCATTGAAATGCGCTTATGACATATCAGCAAAGATAAAAAATAAAGGTTAATATTTGATCGTTTATGAGGCAAATGTATGCATTTGTTACTGTTGCACAGAGATCACTTTAGTAATATGTAAATAGGCTATTAAATGCGCTATTTTAGCTTGTTTAAGCATTTACAAACTTACAGTTGGCTATATAATGCGCGCAAATTTATTATTTGTGAGTATATTATGTTTAAATCTATCTCTTTAGTTGTTGCACTCTCTGCTACATTGTCAGTTAACGCGACACCGGTACAATATACTCAAGGTGACGCATCTGCAGCATCAAAAGTATGCGTTGTTGCTGCACAAGAAGGGTTGAGCGCTGCACGTGTGGCTGCATCACAACATGGTATTCATATTTCTCGCTTTTCAAAAAGCATCTTGTGTAATGGCGAAGATATTCGTGATATTGCAAAGCAACTTACAAATGACACAAATACCAGCACCAAACAAGTTGCACTGTATGCTAAGACGTCAACATCAGCGACTGAATTATGCATAAAAGCGGCAAAAAATGGTTTATCAAGTATTTCAAAGTATGGTCATAAAGCACGCAGCCTGCGCTGTAATGATGTGCCTGTAAGAGAGTTTGTTAGACAGTTCGCAAATACTGCCATTTAATTGTTTTCCTTAATGTGATGAGGGGAAAAGTTATTGTATAAAACGCCAAGCGACTGCTTGGCGTTTTTGTCATTTATTCACTGCTAAATAACCGTTTATGTGTTCTTCTGGCATACTCGTCTGTCATGCCCGCTAAATAATCCGTTAATACACGCATTTGTTCGGCTTTAGAGCTGGCTTGCACATAGAGATCTTGTGTTGTGTAGGGAAGTAAACGCATAGGGTCGCTTGCGAGCGCTTCAAATAAGTCAATTAGTAAGTTTTGCCCACTGAATTCAATTTGCTGCATTTTAGGTTCTCGAATTAAACGTTCAAACACAAAGGTTTTGAGTACTTGTAAAATCGCCGCATATTCAGCGTCAATTTCTACGCAATATTTGAGAAGTGGCGATTCAAATTCAGCATTTTGTATAACCAAATGACTGTTAACGATAAATAGGTTTACAAGCTCGCCAATGGCATCTTTACGGAGTGATTCATCAAAAGAAAACAACCGTAATGTTAAGCTTTCTAAATTGTTTGTAAGCCATTTCGAAGGAACGGCTTTTAATTGTGGTAATGCATAGTTCTGCCAATCGGCAAGACTTAAGGTGTCGGTGGCTATGGCGTCTTCTAAATCATGAACCGCATAGGCAATGTCATCTGCTAGTTCCATAATCGCGCAGTCTAGAGATTTAAATTGCGTTTTTCGTTTATGCCCATCAAAGGGTTTGTTTTTTTGTAGTAAATGCCTGTCTGGTTCAGAAAATGGCGAAAGCACCCAATTAAACACATCTAAATCACAGCGATAAACGCCTTTTGCAGGTAACCAATCTTTGGCTTTTATAAAAGGCCGGCTCGCATCATGTTTGGGAATGTTAAACCATAGAGTATCGATAATGGCGGGGTATTTTATAAACCCTAGTAATGTGCGTCGGGTTAGATTCATTCCAAAGCCTTTACTATACGGTTCTAGTTTTGAAACAATCCTGAGAGTTTGCGCATTGCCTTCAAACCCACCATATTCTCGCATTAAATAATTAAGAGCGGTTTCTCCGCCGTGGCCAAAAGGCGGGTGGCCAATGTCATGGGCTAAACACAGTGTTTCGATTAAGCTGGTGGAGGGGAAGTGCGCAAAGTCGGGGTTTTGAATACGAAGGTGTCGTAAAACTCCGCTACCAATCTGTGCGACTTCAAGCGAATGTGTAAGCCGGGTACGGTAAAAATCATTGACACCGATACTCATTATTTGAGTTTTAGCTTGCAGGCGTCTAAACGCTGCTGCATGAATAATACGAGAGCGATCTACTTGCCATGCAGAGCGGTTGTCGTTGGGCCGATTCTTTTGTTGTTCAGATAACCTTTGCTGCCAAGCAGAATGCATAATGACTCCATGATCAAATTACATAGTAACGTAGGTTGTACATTTTCATACATAGTTGAATGAGCACAAACTCGCGTTTAATTGCTACTTTAAGTATAATACGCCGTTAATTTAAAATGAAAGAACGATGTAATAGTGTACTAAAATACTGATAGTAACAAGTTATATCAGTAACTTACAGCCAAATTATGGACAGAGGCTGGTACGCTCAATGATGAGGAAAGACATGCAAGTCAAATTAGTAAAATTAGTGATTTGGGTCGTGGCACTGTGGGCATTAGCTTATCCGTTTGTGTTTATGCCGGCGCCAATAATAGAGCCCCAAGAAATTCGCCCAGTAGTAATTGAAAAACCTCCCGTCAAAGTAGAAAAGCCATTACATACTGTGGTTCTGCCGAGGTTTTCAGATATAAAAAGCACCGCGGAAAAGAAGCAACAATTTTTCGATTTTATTAAACCGCATATTATTGCTGAAAACAAAGACATTATGCAGCAACGTGCGAGTATAGAAATTGCGCTGATGATGCTGCAGTTTGGTGAGGCTTTAACACCGGCGCAAACGCAAAAGTTAAATGTGATTTACACCCATTATCGAATAAAAGGGGAACGTTATTCGGTTGCGAGCTTAACCAATGCATTGGCACATGTCGATGTGATCCCGAAAGAGTTGGCATTAATGCAAGCCGCGAATGAATCTGCATGGGGTACTTCAAGGTTTGCGCGCATTGGATTGAACTTTTTTGGCCAATGGTGTTACAAAAAAGGCTGTGGCATGGTGCCTAAACGTCGAGATAATGAGGCTGAACATGAAGTTGCAGCGTTTAAGTCAGTCCGTGCGGCAGTTAAGTCTTATTTCAGAAATATTAATACTCATGACGCTTACACTGAGCTTAGAGCAAAGCGCGCTGAACTAAGAGCAAATAAGCAGCCGATTGACGCGACGCAACTAACTGCAGGGTTAATCTCTTATTCTGAGCGTGGTGAAGCATACGTAAATGAACTAAATGACATGATCAGACATAACAAGGCGTATTTTGATGAAGATTAATTGGTTGGCTGCGCTTCTCTTAGCATTTGGATTTATTAATCTTGCCCACGGAAAAGAGTTTGTGGTGTCTTACGATGGTTTTTATGATCGATTAAAAGTCATAGAAAAAGGAGAGTTTGAGTTTGCACGAGTGAACTTTTATGTTGTCGATACAGCGACGCTAGCACCGTGCGCTATCGCATCTGGCAAAATCATGACGGAGAAGATGGAAGCACCTCTTGCATATACTGAGCAGGCACAACTGCTTCTACCGTATGATAAAAAGTTAGATAAAGATAAAGCAGTGGTCGTGTTAGAGCCTAAAAACCCACAGCATAGTTGCCAACTGAAGTTTCAAATCGAAGCTGAACATTTTGACTCGTCTCATTTAACTTCTGCATCCCTGTTTCAGTTACACACTGAATTTGATGAGCTGTTATCAGATTTATCAGGCTTTTTTGTGAGCAAGCTGATGAGCTTCTTATTACCAGAACAAAAAGGTGTTTTAATTGAGTTTTCTCAGCCTGTTTCGTTTAGCAATAAACAGATAAAATGTGAGGATACTGTATGTAAGTTTGCAATTGATTCTGCGTGGCAAGATAGCACAATGAAATTGTTATCGAGCAATGATAGGGCTGAAATTGTGACTGTAAAGCCTTGGATTGAAAAGTAAGTTACACAAAAATAACACTTGTGAATAACTTATCCTTGTTGCTATATTGGGTCCTTGTTATTTACGATTAGTTAGATAAGGACCTCAATATATGAAAATATTCCCAATATTGCTTTCAAGCATTGCACTTAGCTCTGGCGTAGCTCATGCTTCTTCAACAACCCCTGATGGGTGGGCTGGGCTATATAAGGGGGAATGTGATCTGATCTCCCCGCAACGCGGTGCTTACTTGAGTTTTGCGATGTCGTTAGAAATTGCCAATCAAGAAAACGGCGAAGTGTCTTGGGTACTGACTTATGGTAGCGCACCGTCACAAAGTATTCGTAATTATAATTTATTGACGATAGATGAATCAAAAGGTCATTACGCCATTGATGAGAATAACGGCATTATTATTGACCAATATTTAGTTGATAATGAATTTGTGAGTATGTTTGAGATTGGTTCAAGTAAAATCCAAACCACATATGAGCTAAACTCAAACGGTACATTAGATGTGTCAATGGATAACTTTACCTTCGAAACTATCAGAGACGCCCAAATTGGGCCATATACCGTTTCAAACTATGGCGTAAAAGTGAAGCAAAAGTGCCGTTTGTATAAATGGTAAATAAGCTAGCACAGATGAAGTTGTTTACTGCCTTCATAATAGGTAGTAAACATAATAAATGCTTGCTATCGCAACAGAGTATAATTTTGGTAAATTAACCTCGGTCAATTTACCGCGATTTTTTTAGCGTGTGCTATAAAGTTACACATAATCTGTTACAGGTCCTAGTTTTGCTCCATTTTTTATACACCTTGAATTTCTATTTCTCTCGATTTGAGCGACTTGCACCTTATAAATACACTATAAGTGACAGCTACAGCTTGTTTCTTTTTTTAGTATGCTGACTGGCACTATGTAACAGTTTTAAAAATTTTGGGCAATCGAAGTGGTTTTCTTCTGGGCAAATGGCAGCATGGCGCAAGCCCTCACATACAGCACTTAACTGTGCGATAGTTTGTTCGATTTCGTTTGCCTTTGCCGTTAACTTATTTCGATCTATCTGTACTCGATCACCATTAATGATCATGGTTCCGATGTCATCTAACGTTAACCCTGCCAATTGACCAAGTGATATTGACGCTAAAATATCGATCACTTTTTCATTAAATACCCTTCTAAGCCCATTACGACCCACAGACTTTATTAGCCCTTTATCTTCATAATAGCGCAAAGTTGATGCTGGCAGCCCTGAGCGTTTGACTACTTCACTTATATCTAATGTTTTATGCATTTAACTATTGACTTAAAGTTAACTTGAAGTGCCATGATAGAGCCAAGTAACAGGTTAGGCAAGATATATTCCCTCGCTTTTCAAGGGGGATGTAATCGCAATATTGGACAGTCGCAAGGAGATAAAATTGAACGTTGAAAGTGTATTTGAGCATATGATTGCGTGTGTCGTTGTTGGTATGGTCGCAACGGCTTTCATGGATTTGTGGGCTATTTTTTTAAAGCATGTTTTTGGTGTACGTCCTTTAAATTATGCGTTGGTAGGGCGGCTGGGGTTACACGCTATAAAAGGAGAGTTCTTCCATAAAAATATTAATGTGAGCCAAGAAATGACAGGAGAGTTAATGTTGGGTTGGCTTCTACATTACCTGATTGGCGTCATATTTTCAGCTGTATTCATCGGCCTTGTTGATGAGCTTTGGTTTTATGAACCTAGTATCTATTTATCCATATTATTTGGCTTATTGACCGTGTTACTACCATTTTTAATTATGCAGCCGGCTATGGGGTTAGGCATTGCAGCAGCAAAGGCCCCATTGCCTAATGTTGCCCGAATACGAAGTATACAGACGCATTGTATCTTTGGCGTTGGGCTATATCTAGGCGGCTTAGTTTATTCATTTTTATTTTAAAGGAAAGCATATGGATACCAACTTTGATCGAATGATCGTGCGTACAGATGACATGGGGGTGCTAATTTCATCTATGGGTAATACCTATCGAATGATACTGACAGGTGAAGAGACTGCAGGCCGCTTTAGTATTATGGAAGCCTTCGTTAACCCTGGTGAAGGAGGAGGAAGTCATATTCACCATCATGAAGATGAATCATTTTTAATCACAGAGGGGGAAGTTATTTTTTATGAAGGTGAACGCCGAGTTGTTGCAAATGTAGGCACATTTATTATGTGCCCTCCTGGTGTAAAAAGAGCGTTTCGTAATGAATCAGACGACATAGCGAAAATGATGATATTTTATACCCCTCCAGGTATTGAGAATATGATTAAGCTTGACGGGAAAAGTGTGACAGAGCATTTAATTGTACCGTACTCGAGCACGTCCAATAAGCAATACAAAGCTTGTTCACAGTTATCGAAAAAGTTTGGTATAGAGGATCTAACTATTCCATTTCCTGATATTAAGTTGGATCTTGAAGATAGTGATTAAATTGAGAATATGTTTTTTGACATTGATTTAATTGAATAATTTTTCGACTTGAACAGTTATATATAGACGGCGGCACATTCATACAAACATATTACTCACATGAATGTGCCAGCTACTGGATTCTAGACAGAGTACTAGGGGTCGTATTTATTTAAACGATTTTAGATTCATAAGTTCACTCGTTTAGTTAGCTTAAGAGGTTCTCCATCTACATCTAAGATCGCTGATATTTCAAGTATGCCCATTTTATAGTGCTGCAAATTTAGTTCAGTGGGGCGCCAAACTTTATGCTCGTAAGGAGCTATTGAAACGGGTTGACGCCATATGGTCTTAGTTGCGTCTGAATGCGTGTAGCTTAAAAACGTGGCAGAAATTTCCCCTGACGTTTGTCCTGAATAAGGGCCACTTAATTCAAGTGTCAATCTTCCATCGCTTTTTGACACACTTAAATACACACCATCAAATAATTTGTCATGCAGGTCAATTTGACCACCCGCAACTAAATTATTTAGATATAGAGTGTAGTTAATGGCCGCCAATTTAGGATCTAGCTTGATATGCGCAGTCGTTTTCGCTTTGACTTCTGCGTGCTTTTTGCTCGACAAAGAGAGCGGACTTATCATGACCTTAACATCAGCGTTACTTGTGTTCTTCACGGTCATGTAAGGTTGCTGGGCGTCGAAATAAGTATTGATATCTATCCCATTAAGCGTCATGGCTGCATACGTTGGTATTTGTGGTTGCCACTTTGAAATCAAGTCATGAATTGCTTGTGTAATTGATAAATGTTGGCTTGGGTCGGGGAGTTTTTGTATATACTGAGCGAGTTGTGAACGACAGTGACGTAGAATAGTCGCATAGTTTTCGCATGCATTAAAAGCGCGCAGAATGAGCTTTGGCTGAGCATAGAGCCAAGGGTCAGTATTGTTATCCTCTTGGTACACAACGGTGTGAGTATGGCTTGATAAATAAGGTGTTAGCTTGTGGTTCATGCCTTGGCCAAGTATTGATAGCGTGTTTAGGTCTACATGCAGAGGTAAATTAAAGTTCAGCGTTTGTTTGTGGTTCTTAGTTGCAGCAATAACGATTAACTTATCGTCTTGTTGAGTAATGGTCATACCCAAACGACCTGTTTCTTCAAGCTCTTCGCTTATACCTGATGTGAGTGCAAGTGACTTAATAGGATCACTCGAAGCGATTGAACCAAGAGAAAGTCGTTGACCTTCAGTAAGCATTAACGGGATCACTTGTTCCTGTGCATCTTGGTGTAATACGCGAAGAGCGTGTAGCCCAATACCTATCTGACCTCGATGAATGTGTGACTTTTCAAAATCAATTTTAAAGGCAATGCTTTCTGAAAGCGTTGTATCTATGAGAGAGCTTGCTTGAGGTCTAGGAAAGTCTAAAACTTCGTGATGCGCCTGTTTATGAGGGGAGATTGTGAGCTCGTGTAATGCTTTGCTGTCGTCACTTCGTAACCAATACGCGCCGCCATTTTGCTCCCATGGGCCACTTTTTATCTGAAATGTAGGCCGAATGTTTGTTACAAACGCTTGAAATTGACGTTCAACTTTTTCCCAGTTGGGGAATACTTCCTTCAATAATAGATTTGCAGTAGGTAGTGTATCGTCTGAATGGGGGTTTTTGTGCATGAGCTTAGTAAGAAAACGTTTGAAGTAATGTTGCCTTATTGGATCTTGCATTAAAAAGTGTATGACGAAGAAGTTGAGGCCTCGTTTTAGTGCCGGATCATTATTAATTGCCTCAATTGAAGGGGCATTGCCTGCTTTAAATTGTTTTAAGCCCGTTGTGATGTAATTCATTGGCGCTCTATCAAAAACCATGACGGTGAGCTCTTTTGTATCTGGGTCATATACATGACTGGCAATTGAATCAGCAAGACCTTCAGTGATCCAGTTAGGTGCCCACGTAGAATGGCCATTGAGTGCCATATGAAATGCGTGCATGGTTTCATGTATTACGATATATCTTTGATGATGCTCTCGGTGGCTTGGAAAGTTATACCCTGCTCGGTTATAAAACATGGTTTCTCCCCCTGCAGTTTTGTGCACACCTCGTAAGAAGCCATCATCTAACATTGCTTCACGTACCCTTGCTCTAGAGCTTCCATAAACGACTGCAATTCGTTGGTTTTCTATATTGCTTGGAGCCATTCCAAACAGTTCAACGTAATGGGGATAAGACATTTCTAGTAACTCTAAATAGAGGCGGACTTTGTCTTCAGGTAAATCACTTTTTAAAGCGAAATGTTTACTCACCCACCAGTCATAGCCTCTACTGTTATGAATTTTATTGTCACTATAAGTGCGGGGAATTGTTTTCCCTAGGAAGGCAATGTCTATGTGGTTCAGTTTAGAGGTTCTGCCACTGACTTGAATATCGACGCGTTGATCATGATAAGAAACTGGGTTTGGTAAATTAGCCTGATTATTCGTAGGCACGGTTATACCTGTTTGGGCACAGGCTGATAAGAATAGTGTACTGAGTATAATAAAAGTACGTAGCATAGGAATGTCTATTTATGTATATTGTATGCAATTTAACTTATCATGTCATATTTTTGAATACAAATATAAATAGGAGTGGCAACACATCAGTACAGGCTTGTTAAAGGCTACAGAGAGTTTGTAGCCTTTAAAGAGAAGGTGTCTTTTAGTACGCGTTTACTTTTGAAATTCGTAAACACTCCCTAGATTTAATATTCCAGTAAGGTCATCAAGCGCCGTGCGAGTTTCAACGAGTAATTGTGGTTCTGCCAAATCATGATCACTCAATTTGTCTCGATAATGTTTTTCAACCCATTGGTTTAACGTGTTAAATTTTTCTTCACTCATTAATGTCGCTTGATTGACTTTACTTAGTTCTGTCTGAGTGAGTGCAACTCGTAGACGTAAACAAGCAGGGCCTCCGCCATTTTGCATGCTTTGACGTAAATCAAAGAATTTCACTGAATTTATAGGGTTATTAGCGCCCAGCATAAACTCAATATAGTCAGCGACTTTTGGATTTTTAACACATTCTTCAGGCGCAACCAGCATCATACTGCCATCAGCAAGGCTAACTAATTGGCTATTGAACAGGTAGCTAGTTACGGCATCTTGCACACTGACCGCATGGGTCGGCACTTCTACAATGTGCAATTTTTCGCCAGTGTAAGCTTGACGAATCTTAGTTAATGCGTGTGCTTGATCTAAGAATGCTTGCTCGTGGCAAAATAAAACATTCGCGTTGCCAACAGCGATAACATCATTATGGAACACGCCTTGATCAATAACATCAGGGTTTTGTTGAATAAAAATACGTTGTTCTTGTGGGATTTGGTGTAAGCGAGCAACGGCTTCACTCGCTTCTAATGTTTGTCTAGCAGGAAATTTACTTGGTCCGACTATCTGTGGATTTAAACTGCTTGCACCATACACAAACACCTCTAACCCTTTTGCACCATGTTCATCGCATAGGCGAGTATGATTTGCTGCGCCTTCGTCACCAAAAAATGGTTGGTCGGGTAGGTGAGTATGATGTGCAAAGGCTTCATCATCATTAAACATTGCTTTGAGCAAATTACTGGTTGTACTGGGCTCTAATGAACGGTGAAACTTATTATTTAGGTTTGCACTGGTGAAATGTACTTTCCCATCAGTGGTATCTTGAGAAGGAGATACAGTTGCAGCATTGGCGGTCCACATGGCTGACGCTGAATAGCAAGTTCTCAATAATACAGGAGACTCTTTTGCTGCTTTGTTGATCACCTGTGCATCATTGCCTGTAAAACCCAGTCGGCGCAATGCAGAAACGTCTGGACGGGCATGAGGAGCGAATATACCTTGCTTTAACCCCATATCGTGCATGGCTTTCATTTTGACTAAGCCTTGTAGTGCAGCTTCTTTGGGGTTAGAAATTGCATCAGCATTATTTAAAGATGCGACGTTACCGTAGGATAGACCTGCGTAGTTATGTGTTGGGCCCACTAAACCATCAAAGTTGACTTCAAAGCTTGAACTTTGCTCACTCATGTTAAATCCTTGTTGAACTATTTTGTCCTATTATGCCGATTTAGGTGAAAGATTAGTATCAAATTTAATAAATAGAGGCCGATTATGCGTTCTTTAATGGATGGCAAGAAAAAAGCACCCTAAAAGTGCTTTATTGATTTACTAGGTTAGCCTTCACAAAAGCGAGGAGATAGTGACTCTTCATAGCAAAATCTATCCATAGAAGGGCCGCAGCCACCCCACCAACTTTTAGGTCGGCCACCAGCTACTTGCGGTGTGGCATCTAAATTTAAATCTGATTTTTCATTTATAAGTGTTTTTATTTGTTTTTTATTCAAGGTTAATTTCATAACTATTCCTTAATTTTGAATGCCCAAGGTTCCTTGGGTAATTATTAACCTATACCGATTTAAGTAATGATCAATGAATTTTTTATTACAAAATGTGTCAGACTAAATTTATACTTGTACATATGGAAATTCGAATATATGATATTTCATATGTAATCAATTGATAGCGAGTCAGTATGGATCCGGTCAAATTCTTCAAATGCTTAGCGGATGAAACACGCTTAAAAGCGTTATTACTCATTCAGCAAGAAGAAGAGTTATGCGTATGTGAGCTTATGGTCGCGCTGAATGAAAGCCAACCAAAAGTGTCTCGTCACCTTGCGCAATTACGTAAAGAAAAACTGTTATTAGATAGAAAACATAAGCAGTGGGTTTATTACAGAGTAAACGATGCGTTGCCTCAATGGGCATTAATAACATTGGCGCAGACACATAAAGATAACGAAGCATACTATAGTGCGGCACAGACAAAACTTAATGCAATGGGCTCTAGGCCTGAGCGTGTTTTATCATGCTGTGATACAGAGAACTTAGGAGAAAAAAATGACGATTAAAGTTGGTATTAATGGTTTTGGCCGAATGGGGCGTTTAACAATGCGCGCTTTATTTAACAGTGTCAATATTTCGATCATCCGCATTAATGATCCTGCTGGTGACGCACATACATTGGCACACTTGATGAATTTTGACTCTGTACATGGGCGTTGGGAGCATGAAGCGGTAGCGCAAGGCGAAAACATCATTATTAATGAGCAGCAGGTTGCAGTGACACAAAACACGTTGCTTAAAGAGACGAATTGGTCTGACTGTGATTTAGTTATCGAAGCATCTGGAAAAATTAAAACCACAGAAAAGCTATCAGGATATCTGCAACAAGGTGTTAAACATGTGGTAGTGACTGCGCCAGTTAAAGAAGAGGGCGTGTTGAATGTTGTTATGGGTGTAAATCATGATTTATATGATAAATCAGTACACCCAATAGTGACTGCAGCATCGTGTACGACCAATTGTTTGGCACCGGTTGTTAAAGTGTTACAAGATAAGATTGGTATCGTACACGGATCAATGACGACCATTCACGATATAACCAATACGCAAACCATTTTAGATGCGCCGCACAAAGATTTACGTCGAGCGAGAGCATGTGGGGCAAGCCTAATCCCAACAACGACAGGTTCTGCGACTGCAATCACACATATATTTCCTGAATTAAAAGGTAAACTTAATGGCCATGCGGTACGAGTTCCTCTTGCAAATGCCTCTATTACTGACTGTGTTTTTGAAGTCAGTCGAGCGACAACAGCTGAAGAGATCAATCGTTGGATGGAAGAAGCCGCAAATGGTGATATGCAAGGGGTGTTAGGATATGAAACGAGACCGTTAGTATCGGTTGATTACAAAACAGATCCGCGCAGCAGTATTGTTGATGCATTATCGACAATGGTTATTAACGATACCCAAGTAAAAATGTACTTGTGGTATGACAATGAATGGGGTTATGCAAATCGTACGGCCGACCTTGTTCGTTATGTTATTGCACAAAATAGTTAGAGAATATTATGCCCGTTCCACATTTATCACAAGCGCTAAAGCAATACTTAGTGATCACGGCAAACTATTGGACTTTTACGTTGACTGATGGCGCGCTGCGCATGCTGGTGGTGTTATATTTTCATCAGTTAGGATACAGCCCGCTTAGCATTGCCATGCTATTTTTGTTTTATGAAATGTTTGGTGTTGTTACCAATTTGCTCGGTGGTTGGCTTGGTGCACGCTTGGGTTTGAATAAAACGATGAATGTGGGGTTATTCTTACAAATCGGCGCTATTGCCATGTTAGCCATTGACCCTCAATGGCTAACCGTTGCTTATGTTATGGTGGCACAAGCGTTATCAGGAATAGCCAAAGATCTTAATAAAATGAGTGCCAAAAGTGCCATTAAATTATTGATCCCCAAAGATGCAGATAGCACATTGTATAAGTGGGTTGCTTTGTTAACTGGCTCAAAAAATGCCTTAAAAGGGGTTGGCTTTTTTCTTGGTGCAGTGTTGCTTACATGGCTCGGTTTTTCTGGTGCCTTGTGGCTAATGGCTGGGGTGTTGAGTTTGACCTGGTTGGTGAGCTTATGCTTGTTAAAGCAAGACCTAGGTAAAAAGCAAAATAAACCTAAATTCTCGGAGATTTTCTCTAAAAGTCGGGCGATTAATTTACTTTCTGCGGCGCGGTTATGCTTGTTTGCCTCTCGAGACGTCTGGTTTGTTGTTGCATTACCTGTCTACCTATCTAGTCAATTTGGCTGGGATCATACTTGGGTAGGCGGCTTTATGGCAACTTGGGTCATTTTATACGGTTTAGTTCAAGCGAATGCGCCTAAAATCACAGGTAAAGCGAGCAGCATTGCACAAAGTAACCGAGCGGCTGTGGTTTGGGCTACGCCATTAACTTTGGTGCCTTTATTGATAGCGGCGGGCTTAGTACTAGATATAGCTCCACTCGTTACTGTTGTTATTGGACTTTTGGTGTTTGGCGCTTTATTTGCGGTTAATTCATCATTGCATAGCTATTTAATTGTCAAACTTGCAGATAGCGATGGCGTGTCGTTGGATGTTGGATTTTACTATATGGCTAATGCAATGGGTCGTTTATTTGGCACGGTTTTTTCAGGCTTGATTTATCAAAGTTATGGGTTAGAAGCTTGCTTAGTGGTATCGAGCCTATTACTGGCTTTCGCTTTGATGATCACCAGAAAGCTATAAGGTGATGTACTGTAACACGTTAATATAACTTAGGTTTAAAAACGCCAGTGAGTGCACTGGCGTTTTATTTTGGGCTGAGTTAATTAGCCAGTTTAAAGCTTTCAGTGACGTTTTTAAGATCCTTGCTTAATCTATCTAATTCATAGCTCGCAGAAGAGACTTGATCTGCGCCAGCTGCATTATCAACAGCTGCTTGTTTAATTGACTCAACGTTATGCTTAATCTCATCTGTGGTCATGGTTTGTTGATGAGCAGCTGTGGCAATCATTTCAGCGCTTTGTGCAATTTGATTGATTTGTTGTACGCTATCTTCAAGCAACGTTGCACTGTCGTTTGCAGCATTAATGGTCAGTTTGGTTGCCTCGATAGAAAGGTGCATTTCTTCAACCGCTTGATGTGTACCTGACTGCAAATTATTGATCATTCCTTCAATATCAGCTGTTGACTCTTGGGTCTTTTTAGCAAGCTGGCGAACTTCATCAGCAACAACTGCAAAGCCTCGACCATGTTCTCCTGCACGTGCTGCTTCTATCGCTGCATTTAAAGCGAGTAGGTTGGTTTGTTCAGTGACTGTTTGAATAACCTCTAATACGCGGCTAATATTTTGTGCATTACCTTCAACACGTTTTATCACCGCTTCTGCATTGTCGATGGCTGCACCTAGCTTTTGCATTTGAATAACTGTTGCTTGCAAGTTTTCATTGGCGGAACTGGAGGTTTGCTCGGCACTATGACTTAAATCAGCCACCACACGCGCATTGGTGGCAACTTCTTCGATAGACTGATTGGTTTGCTCCATTGCAAATGCAACTTGTTCGATGTTTGCGTGTTGCTCTTGCAAACTGGCATTAGACTGACTGCTGGCAGCACTGGTTTGCGCTGCGGTACTCGCTAATTGCGATGTAGACTCAACAATAGTGCCAATCATACTATTTAATGATTGATTCATCCGCGCCATGGCGCCATAAACACCTTGCTGCGAGTCCGCGTGTTCAAAGGTTTGACGAAGATCGCCTTGCGCTATGCGTTCGCTTATTGATTGCATTGTGCTCGGCTCTCCGCCAAGCGGGCGTATGATTGACTTTGCGATCATAATGGTGATGGCCGCGACGCCAATTAAAGTGACCATGACAATTAACCCAATTGCCCAATACATTTTATAGACTGGTGCAAATGCTTCTGATTCATCAATTTCTGCGAGCAATACCCATTTAAGATTTGAAAAAGTGAAGGGGAGGTATGCTGAGAGTACCGGATTTCCATTGTAATCGATAACAATTTCAGTATCAGAAATACCTTGTAGCCCTTTTTTTACTGCGACAGTATTTACGCCGTTTTGTTCAACGTTGCCAGCAAAACTTGCAATAACAGAATGGCCTGTTGGATCAAGATATGAGTCTGAGCGCATTAATAAGTCATCGCCCACTAAGTATGATTCACCTGATTCACCCATGCCATCACGTGTTTGCATAATTCGATTGATTGCGTCGATAGACAGCTGTAGCGCGATTATTGTTTCAATTTCGCCATTTACAATGACAGGTAAACCAATAAAGGCGGCTGGTTCATTATTACTCGGTGCATAGCGACTAAAATCTTGCAGTACAAAACTGCGTTTAATAAGTACACTGTTGTAAAGTATTGCCAGACCTGAATTTCGGTAAGGACCTGATACTAAACTTGTCTGGTAATCGGGTTCTTTAGCCACGGTGTAATCTACAAAGCCATTAGGGTTTATGACAAATAAATCGTAGTAGCCTTTTTGTTCTATAAACGTTTTAAAAAAACTGTGATGTTGCTGCGCTGTTTGCTTGAGAGACTGATTTACTTTTTTAGAATGTGCAGCTTGCCACTCGGAGACTAATATCTCTAAATCTGCTTGACGTGCGTTAAAGTAATCCGTCAATTGCGTGTGTTTTATTTGTTTAATCGAGGTGAGTTGGTTATATGCTTGCTTTTCTAGCGCAGAGCTTGCCGTGAGTAAGGAAAATAGCGCGATTATTCCTGCTGGCACCAGACCAATTAACATAAAAGATAATAGTAACCGGGTTTTAATTAGCATACATACTCCACTCATTATTAACAGCGGCGCAATGTACACGATACGTCAACGAATGAGAATGATTATCGGCGTATATTTGTAAACAAGTGTCAATGATAAAGGGTTAATTAAGACTAAAATACTAATTATAATGGATGTTTTTTATGATTTAAAGTAGTGTGTTTTCATTGTTTGCTGATAATGAAATGTAATATTCTATTTCACGAAACAGCTTATTGAGCGATATTGTTTTAACAAAAAAGGGGATAAGTATTGTCTAACACTGATGCTGTTAACGTTTTAATGATGTTTAATTCACTTTTATATTTGTATTAGGCCATATGTTTTGATTGGGGGTCAGATGATCCCCAATCATTGTCGTTATAGTGAGACGGCGATTATGCTTGAGTGATTATGATGCAAACCCGCTGGTCGCAGTATGGATTTGGTCAATGATCTCAGGGTGACTGATTTGCTCAGTTTGCATATCGAAATTGTCATAAAAGCTTGGTACTGATATTGAAGCTTTTACATCCAAAGCAAAATAAGGCGCCGAACTTGTAGCCGCACTTAACACACTCTTTGCCCCACCCGGACCCGGTGATGTTGCAAGTAAAATAGCCGGCTTATCTTGGTAGACCTTCATGTTAATTCGAGATGCCCAATCGAAAATATTTTTATAGGCGGCTGTGTATGTTCCATTATGTTCGGCAAAAGAAATAACGACGGCGTCCGCTTCTGTTATTTTTGCAAAAAAACGTTGTGCTTGTTCAGGGATCCCAGATTCATTTTCTCTGTCTGAGCTATAAATGGGCATTTCATAGTCATTGAGATCAAGTAATTCTACTTCAGCATTTTCTAGTTTTGACGCGACATGCATTGCAAGTTGCTTATTAATTGACTGACGGCTACTGCTTGCTGCAAATGCTAATACTTTCATGGTGTTCTCCAATAATATTGATGGTAATGAGCGTAAGCGTGCTGTTAGGTTTGAAATACTTAAATGATAGTGACTACGCTTGACTCGATGAAAAGAAGTGTATATTAAGTCCTATAAGATGTTAATACTTTAAAAGTGGAGTAACTATTTCCATATGGCTAATAATGATTTGTTTGATGGGATCCTGATTTTTGTTGAAGTGGTTAAGCGTGGAGGCTTTGGTGCAGCAGCCAAGGCATTAGGGCACTCGAATTCACACGTAAGTAAAGAAGTGATTAAGCTTGAATCGCGCTTAGCTGTGAGGCTATTAAATCGTACTACGCGGTCAGTTGCTTTGACGCCAGAAGGGGAAGCGTATTTTCAGCAGTGTGAGCAGTTGGTCTCGGATGCTCAAACAGCATTTGATTTGGTAGCTCATAATGACTCGATCCCAAAAGGGGCATTAAAGATCAGTTGCCCAATAGGTTTTAGTCATGATCATTTAAAGCCGGTAATAGCACGATATTTGGAACAGTACCCGAATGTCAGCCTAGAATTAGACTTGAGTGATAAGCGTATTGATGTGATTGCTGATGGGTATGATTTAGCGGTACGAGCAGCTCCAATGCTTGATGAGTCAAGTTTAATTTGCAAGCGAGTATACGCTTGCCCGACCTATATCGTTGCTTCAAAAAAATACATTTTAAAATATGGAAGACCATTTCATCCTCGAGAGCTGGTGAATCACAACGCAATTTGTTATTCAAATTTAAAAATGCCGGGTCGCTGGGAGTTTGAAAAAAGGGGTGAAAAGGCATTTACAGTAGATGTAAAGCAGCGGATAAAATGCAACAACGGTCAAATGGAACTTGCTTTGGTTAAAGCTGGTTTAGGTGTGTGTCGATTACCAGCATTTTATATGGATAATTTACTAGCTAATGATGAAATTGAAGTACTGTTTACGGAATACACTCAACCAACTGTTAATGTTTACGTTATTTATCCTAGTAGGAAACATCTGTCACCTAAAGTACGCCGATTTATCGATATGCTAAGTGATGAATTGATGAAAGTTGAAGCTAAGTGAGAAGCTATATGTGAATAGGCTACTTACTTCAAATTTTATTCTTCTTTAGTGCTATGGCATACATCATTCGTGAGAATGACGGCTGTGGAAATTTAATGAGGGCAATACAAAATCGTTTATTTAAAGTTTCGCGTACAATGTGTTCAGCATAGGGAAATATGCTGATTAACAATAAAGTCCCTCCGATTTTGAAAATTATTAACCCTGTGCTTATTCTTTATTCGATTTAGTTATTTTATTGGTAATAAATGTGTTTTGTACCTATTGATATTTTTGGGATGGTATTACATTTGAACTATACTCTCGTGCAGCAACTTAATGATTTGCAATATAAGAGTATGGAAATGACAAAATCTCTCGCTTTAAATTTTATCCTATCGTCTATTGTGGTTGGCATCTATAGCGAAGACTGCCGTGCAGGCCAAGAACCTATTGAAATAATCGAAGTTCACGCACAAAAACGTGCGCAGTCTATTAATGAGGTCAGTATTGCAGTTTCACATGTGACCGGTGTTCAGTTGGAAAAAAGAGGCATTAAAGATGCCACTGAACTTGGTCATTTTGTTGCGAATATGAAAATTAGTCAAAATGCGGCAGAGGGTACCCCCCCAGCGGTAAATATTCGAGGTGTTGGTTTAATTGATTACAACACCGCTAATACGTCTCCAGTTGCGATGTACCTTGATGGAGCGTCGGTTGGGTCTGCAAATAACCAGTTAGTTGATTTGTTTGATATTGAGCAAGTTGAAGTATTAAAGGGTCCGCAGGGAACATTATTTGGTCGAAATAGTACTGGTGGCGCAATATTGATCCGCTCAGCGAGACCTGATGCGGGCAGCTATGGATATGTCACCGGAGGTATTGGGACAGATAATTGGCAAAAGCTGCAAGGCGCATATAATCATGAGCTAAGCCCTGAGTCTGCGTTCAGAGCTGCCTTTAGCCATACAAAGTATGAATACACTAGTTACAATTTATTTGAGCCGTCACCTGAAGCTGGGTTAGAGCAGAATAATGCACGATTAAGCTATTTGGGTGAGTGGGATAGCGTAAGTCTCTATTTTAAAGCGCATTACAGCCACTGGAATGGCATTGTACAACCGGTAGGCAATATTGGCATATATAGCGATCCTGTTAATTTAGTGACTTGCTCAGCGGCGGTTGCTTCACAAGGCGGGTGTGTGGATCAGTTTGGATTTAACGATGGTAGCGGTGATTTCTGGGCTGTAAGCGTTAACAATGATTCTCCTCATCACAGTATCGGGAAGGGTTGGACTGCAGAAGTTAATTGGGATATTGATGATAACAGCACGTTAGTCTGGTTAAATGCCTTCAACCGCTTAGATAGGAGTCATGCGTTTAATTGTGATGGTTCGCCAGCTAAGTTATGCGAAGGCAGCTTAGGTTTGAAAGCCGAATTGCTTAATAATGAACTGAGGTACCATAAAAAAATAGGAAAAGATCACCTCACGGCGGGTATTTTTTTATTCGAAGAGCGTCTGTATCAAGACAATTATAATGACTTAGGCCGAGACTTACGCGGTACACCGTTTGGTGCTGCATCAGCTATGTTTTTTTATGATAATGATATAAAAACAAAAGTGGCGGCTTTATTTACACAGTACGAATGGCAATGGTTACCGTCAACGCGTATTACAGCCGGTGTGCGCTATAGCGACGAGTCTGTTGAATACGATTCAGTATCTATGATCAACAGTGTGGTAGATCAAACCAAGCCTGAAGGTTTACTTATGCCCTTTTACCATGTCATTGGTGAAAGTGATGATAATGGGCTATCCGGTAAAGTTGCCATAAATTATGATTTTTCAGCAGATAGAATGGTTTATTATAGTTTTTCGAATGGAAATAAGAGCGGGGGATATAATGGTGGCTATCTATCGAGTCCTGAACAGGCAAAGAATGCAGATTATGGTCCAGAATCGTTAAATGCACATGAAGTAGGAACTAAACTCACTTTATCAGGAATGGGGGTTAAGCTAAGCGGGGCGTTATTTTATTATGACTACCAAGACCAACAAGTGTTTATGAATCAACCCGCATCTGAGCCTGGGTTACCTCCAATTCAATTACTAGAGAACGTTGCTTCTTCAACAATTTATGGCGCTGAAGCAGATATAGAGTATAAGATAAACACCGCGATTATGCTCAATATCGGAATTGGGTTTATCCCTCACGCTGAGTTTGAGAATTATACCGATCCATTGGGCATCACTCTTTCAAATAAGCGTTTACCTTTTACGTCGGAAATTAATGCGAATGCGCAGTTAAGTTATGAATATATGTTAGACGAGGCCGATGTTGTGACTACAATCGGAGTTGACTATCAATCCGAGTATTACTTTGATCAAAACCAAAACCCATATGCGATGCAAACCGGTTATGCGTTGTGGCACTTTAATACTCAATATCGTACGCAAAATTGGCAAGCAAATATTTGGGCTAAAAATGTATTTGATAGAGAATATAGCCATCTTAAGTTTGATTTAAGCCAATTTCTTGGCATGTTAGAAGACTTTAAAGGTGAGGGTAGACGAGTTGGTCTTGATTTTACCTATCGCTTTTGACAGTAATAGCCAATACTTACGGTAAGGTGTCATGGGCAAGTAAACAAGGCCTAGTGCTTGCCTGTAGAGTTGAATCGTTCAAGGCATTGTATGCATTTATTGATTAGATTGATTGTGATAATGAGTTTATTTCTTACCTTGCCGAGCTTTGGTGAGCCTTTTTCTTATGACACAAAAAACTATGATGTTAATCTACATGATCATGCTGCATTATTTGCTTCGAAAGACAATACATTATTTCCCGATTCGTTTAACTCAATAGAAGGTTGGTCCAATAGCCTTGAAATATTACCTTCTACCACTCTTTTTTCAGGCCGTTATTGGTTAGTCGTTGAACTAACCAATAATACACAGCAAGAAGAAATGGTGCTCTATCCATACAATACAGTTATGTCGAGTATTGAAACAAGGATTTATCACCACAGTGGAGAAGTTCAACGCTATTACACTGGAGGAAAGAACACAAATGAATTTGCATTTCACTATGGGAATACGATTAGGCTATTACCGGGTGAAAGTTACTACTTAATAACGATGTTTGAAAGCGATTTTTTTTATACGCCGACAAAGCTTGTTATTAAACCAGTTACTGAGTTTAAAAACTTGGTGGTTAGAGAAAACCTTATTATGGTGCTGTGTTTTGGTGTAGGCATGGTTTTGGGGTTATATAATCTATTAATATACATTGGCTCTAAAGATACTACACATCTTTACTACGCTATTTTTACTGGCGTATGGGTTTTTGCTTGGAGCCACTTTTTTCATATCTCTGATCAGTTATTTGGGTTTTACTCAGCCCATTTACATTGGTTAGGTTTTGCATTGGCACCAATTGCTAATGTCCTTTTCTATAATAGCCTCCTAAAACTCAAAGAAACCCACCCTAATTTAGCAACAGTGTCGATATGGGTAGGCGTTGTTTCTGCAACAGGTTTACCCTTTTGTATTTTGTTCCCAGGCTTTGGGTTTTTGTGGGCAACGGTCATGACAGGGACTGCATTGTGTCTGGGTATGTACATTGGGGTTAGGTGCATGCTGGATGGCTTCGTGCCAGCACGCTACTTTGTGCTTGCGTATGTTGCCATGATGGTCCCCAACATGATTGGTAATTTAACCAACTTAGGAATACTACCTCCCTCTACACTTAATTTATACCTGCTTGGTTTAACCGGCATCGCTTTAGATGCAATGTTGTTGGCGTTTGCGGTAGCAGATAAATTTAGGCTAACCAGTGAAGAAAACATTGAACTTAATAAAAACCTTGAATCAAAGGTACTCAAACGCACGTATGAACTAGAGCAGTTAGCATCTGAGTTGCGCGATGCAAGTGAAGCAAAAAGTCGTTTTTTAGCCAATATGAGTCATGAGATCAGAACACCTATGACGTCAATTATTGGCTATGCAGACGGCATCATGCTAGGTGACATTAAACCGCATGAACGCAACCATGCTATCAGCGTTATTTTACAAAACTCACGTCACGTACTGGGCCTTATTAACGATATATTAGACATGTCAAAAATAGAGGCGAACCGCTTAGAAATTGAGTTAATAGAAGCTAACTTATTTCAATCAATTGCGCATGTTGAGTCATTACTTGGTAAACAAATTAGAGATAAAGGGCTTGAATTTGAGCTGAACTATCATTTTCCATTGCCGGATTATGTAGTAATTGACCCAACTAGACTTCGGCAAATACTACTTAATCTGACATCTAATGCTATGAAGTTTACAACAGTAGGTAAAATCTCAATTGAAGTAAGGTGTATAGACGAAAAATTACTTATCTGTGTTAAAGACACCGGCATTGGAATGGCAAAAGACGAACAAAAAGAGTTGTTTAGCGCTTTTTACCAAGCAGATTCATCTACATCGAGAAAATATGGTGGCACTGGTCTTGGACTCAATATTTCAAAAAGCTTAGCACGTAAACTAGATGGCGATATTTCTGTTGAAAGTGAAGTGGGGGCAGGTACTGCATTCACCTTGAAGCTGGGTTTATTTACAACTGAGAAAACCAAGTGGTTAACTAATTTCGATCAAGTCAATCAAAGTCAAGTAGGACAAGAACAACCTCTTCATACTCAAGATGAGCTTAATGGCGATGTATTATTAGCGGAAGATCATAGTGACAATAGCCGTTTGATTAAACGTATTCTTGAGCGAATGGGGCTAAACGTGACTACAGTAGAAAATGGCCAGTTGGCAGTACAGGCTGTATTAGACAATGAATATGACTTAATTTTGATGGACATTCAGATGCCAGTAATGGATGGTGAGCAAGCGCTGAACTTTATTCAAGCAACGGGGTGCAGTACGCCGGTGATCGCATTGACAGCAAATACAATGCGTCATGAAATTGAGCGTTATATGAAGCTAGGTTTTACGGATCACCTGTCAAAGCCAATTGATAGGGCTCAATTCAATCAAAAAGTAAGTCATTATTTAAATATAGCGGTTGATGATGAGCTAGATTTACCTGATGAAGAGTTCGAGGCTTTAAAGCAACAATATATCAGTGGCTTATATGAACAAAAGGTACAATTACAAAATCAGATTAAATATCAAGATTTTGATGGATTATCTAAATCTATTCATGCAATAAAGGGTACGGCAGGTATGTTTGACTGTGAACAAATCCACCATATTTCTTCAGATATAGACGCGAGCTTGAAAACCGGTGAGGTAGATAATATCGAGCGCAAAATACGAACTTTAATTACAGCGATGGAACAGGCGATATCACAAGCTGAATGCGATAAAGTAGGGTGAATAACTTAAGATACTATAGAAAGCAGGTTCACTAGTTTAGATCAATATTAGGCTTTTTTCTGCTCGCAAACTAGTGATTTTCTCACTCATGCCAAGCTCTTTTACTATACGTCACAATATCACGCTCAACTCAATGTAGGAGATTGAGCGTGATAAGTCATCGTTTATGTTCGTTTTTTCACAGCAATTAGAGCCTTTCTTCATACATGAAATATTCTAATTTATTTGCAGTTAGTCTATTTATCACCTTCTTTATTAGGTGTTTTTTTCATGCTATCTGACTAATAATTCAAGGATGTGTGTATGGACCGTCGCCATTTTTTAGGATTTTCAGCAGTATCTACTTTGTTAACTGCGTTTGGAAGGAGTCGCACAGATTCAATCATAGCGAACTCTTCAGACGCAAGCTCAGTGCTGAGCATTGGAATGTTGCTGATATTTGATATGAACTGCTTAGTCTCGCTGTTGCATAAGCTAAACTTTTGTATTCAGTAATCGCGACTGCTAGTTTGACTCTTTACTAAATAGACGGAAAGTTACACTACTTTTTAATACATCTTCACGACGTTCATATCACCTGTATGCACATTGGTTATGGTTCCTAGCGTAGGAAAAGCAAAACCTATAGCACGTTCGATCTGATCTATTGCCATTTTTATTCTATGCTTCTTTTTTAAACAGTACATAAAACAGATAGTTAGTTTAAGCATGTGACTTTGATCCGTTGTTAACGTTGGGCTATAGTGCGCAATAATTATTTTGGTAATGAAAAAGGTCTAGGATGAAAGACGATTTTATTAGGGATGGTATACGAGGGCGATTAACGGTTAAGGACTTTGTACCTGCGACGAATATTGGCAAGTTTGATTTAAAAGTATCGCCCCATAATAAGAAGATCACGGTTATTATCAAAGTGTTTTATCGCTTTATTGATAACACACAAGATCAACTTTCATGGACGATGACACAAAAAAATGAATTTAAGCGCAATGCACGTCGTGTCATTTTAGAGAAATGGTCAAACATGTATAAAATTCGTTGCACCAAACAAAACTGGGAAGAGTTCGTGATGGACATTGACTTCGTTATAGCAGAAGTCAGCAACCCAGCCTATTGTCGGTATGTGATAGAAGTAGGTAAGCTTGCGCGTTATAAGTCTAGCGGCGGAATAAACCATGGTGTTGTGCCGCATGTATGTGGGGTTAATAACTTTGCAAATGACGTTGATATTACTAAAAATCAAGAACAGATTTTTAACTACAAAGAAGGGTTGATCCGCTCTGGGTTAAGAGGTTTACTACCTGCTGGCGATGGTGACTACTTAACATTTTCATCGAATCAACATGTGGTTGCGCCGAGTATGAAGACGTATTTGGATCGTTTTCTTAGTATTGCTAGGTTAAGGCGAACACCTGATGTTCAGGGTATTAAAGCATATGTCATTGGCCTTAAGGGTAAAAATGACAGTATGTTTACCAATAATTTAGAATCTAAGCGTGCGACGGCAATTGCGAATTATATTAATCAGCGCATCGTGGGTGATAATTTTGCCATTGTGTCTGATACATCAGCTCAATGGGCAAAAGATGCGGTTAATTTTTTAAAAAGTCGCGCGCGCAACCACACGGTTTCAGGGCAAGATGGTGGGGCACTTATTGTGATCCGAACACCTGCTAATATTGAGCGTACAGTACCGCATAAATATGTAGTGATGACGCATGAGTTTGGCCATATGTTGGGGTTACCAGATGAATATATGGGAATTCACAGTGCGTCAACCTTGTCAAAAATTCAACTCGATAGAGTCTGGCCTGCCACGCTTGCATCAACAATAGTATCGACGGGAAATAACCGATTGCGATTAATGCAAGACGGTTATACGCAAATGACAACGCAAGCCAATGTGCCATTGCCAAATCTAATATCGACGAAAATAGCGACGAAAAAACCGGAGCTGATCCATAGTGGGCAAAAGGTCAAAGAGAAAAATGATCAACACTCACTGCGTAAACAACAATTGAAAGATAAGTTTGGTCAAGATAGTTGGATATATAAGAAGTATAAAAATGCTCACCCTTATATTTTTGCTCCGCCGGCGATAAAAGCCATCTCAAATAGCATAATGCACAGCGGAAGTGATATTCAAAAAGCGCATTTTGTCACTATTTGGTCTGCATTATGCCACGCGACCAGTGACCATTTACAATGTACTGATTGGGAGATCATTCCAGCGAATGGGTAATTGCACTGGTTACGCAGCTAGCGGCTTTGAGTTAAGTCACTAATGGGCTATTTTAAGCGGGCTTCATGTTATGGGCTGAAACCCTAATGAGTTAGTCTATGTCATGATGTTGCGTAATTGGGTGGGAGTCATACCTGTCCAGCGTTTAAACGTGCGTCGAAAGTTGGTTACATCAGAAAACTGTAAATGATCAGCCGTTTGTTCATTGGAATAACCACGCTCACCGATATTAATTACAGCATGCTGCTTTTGTAAGGCATCTTTGAGGGTCTGTAACGTAGTATTATGTTGTTTTAATTTACGCTTTAAGGTTGCAGGGCTTACCCTCAAGTGTTGTGCAACCTCCTCGCAGCCAATTTTAGGGTCTTTGATAAGCAGCTCACAAAGGTATTGAATAAAGCCGATAGTGTTTGGTGCTGTGCGAGCTTGTTGTAGATAGTATTGCTGCATGACGGGGGTTGTTGTTGCTTGAGGTACGGTTAATGTTTCATTGGGTATAGAAATACAAAAGCAAGGGTGATCAAACTGATATTGCACGCCTAGATGGGCATAATATTGTTCGAGGTGCTGAGGGGGGCTAAACGGGAATTTAATGCATATTTTCTGTGTGAAATTGAAGCGCCATTTACATAACGCATTTATTTTGGCCGCGATCATTTCAAAGTAAAATTGAGTCACTTTAGGTTGAGGTAACGCAATCGCAAAGTTAACAACATAATGAGTATGGCTGTGGCTGCGATAAGGCGTAAAAAACACAAAAGGACATAAAGCAAATTGTTTGACTTGTATCACCCGGCTCATTTGCATTAAGTGTTTACTATTGAGCAGGGCTTGGCCGCTATAACTCACCTGATTGAACAACCAGTGTTGTCCTAATAAAAAGCTTAAGCCATCGCTAGGAAGTAACAGAATGGCGTTATTTATGACGGTATTGAGTTGTTCAAAACTGACTTTTTTATGGGGGCTCTGTAAGTCGGTGTAAAAAAGCTTGCTTCCCTTAAGTAGCTTATTGTTGTTAATGCCCCGCTGCATGGCCATTTCAACAAGGGGTAACAGCACATCATGGCTGTTTAAACTAGCTGCCTTTGCATCAAAATATTGCTTCATGCCACTAATGCTCTTTTTTGTTGCGCTAATCCTTCGTTTAGTTGAAAAAGTAAAGTTGTGAGCGTGTCTGTATTCGTGGCCTCAACACAATGACAATGCAGTTGACTAAAGCCTGTTATGGTTTGATTTAGGTCATAGGGGGTATGTTGTGCCACCATTTTGGCTACTTGCTCGGTAATGTAGGTGGCTTCTAAGTGATTGGTTTTAGGTAATAGCACGATAAATCGGTCTGAGGCAAAACGACACGCTAAGTCGGTATTGCGCAGGTTTAAAGTGATTATTTGACCAATATCAAACAGTAAGTTATTGGCACGTAGGGAACCATGCTGAAGATTAAAATGTGCAAAGCCCTTGATATCAAATAAAGCAACACAGAAGCACTGCGATGATTGAGACAGCCCACAGAGTTCTTGTTCAATCTGCCGTTTCATGTAATCAGCACGATATAAGCCGGTAATAAAGTCATGTAAACCATGAGTGCGATAAAAGCGTTCTTTTTTGGTAAGTAGGTGATTGAGGACGTGTTGCTCATGGCTCCAATAATACATCGCAACGCTCATAATACCCATGCCAATAACGGCCGGAAAAGCCTCTAGGCTACTTAGCCAGCTGTAATGGTGCGAGAAGATGAAAAACTCATCTAAAAAGTCTAATAATAAAGAAATGTGTAGTGCGCTGAGACCAAAAAATAGTAAATTTGTGACTAAACCCTTGGGCCGCATTACGAGGGTGGCAAGCAGCCAAATTAGGGTCATTACCGTGATCCCCCCTTCGCCAATACAGTCAATCCAATCGATTTCTTGTAAAGGTTTTAAGGTACCGAGTTGATAGACTATGAATAGCGTGAAGCAAAGCATCAAAAGCAATGTAGTTAATAATGTTGTATGGAGTTTAATAAAAGAATGAGGCATAGGTGTCGCTGTCTTTATGGGAGTTGTTTACGGCGTTCTAAATTACTTTATAAGGATCTGCTTTATGCTAATAGGGTCACTTTAGCTCATTAAAGTGTACGTAATTATGACAAAAACCGCGGTTTTTCGACTATTTATTGCAATTAAGCCAGCAAAATACGGAGTATGGGAGGTCAAATAAGCTCATAAGTCACTGTAAAGGTCAAAAATGACCTTATTAAGTGCACCTTTTCAATGTATCACGTTTGTAGTGACATATTTCTTTCATAGCTTTTACTTACCTTTGCCGCACTGCCGCTTAAAGCGGAACTAATGATCCTGTGCAAAAAGAGAATTAAAATGAAAGTATCAACCCCGTCAAAATTCATCCGCTCAAAATTGGCTTTGGCAACGACCTGTGCCTTACTGGCTACAAGTAGCTACGCTAATACGCTCCAAGGGCGGATCAGTGATCAAGCTCATTCAATTTATTTTGAAGGGGCGAAAGTGACGATTAAAGAACTCGGACGCAGTGTAAATTCTGCGCGAGATGGTTCATTTAAGTTACGTAATTTACCTGAAGGTCAATACACATTAGTGGTTGATTACCTGGGCGCGCCTTCTGTTGAGCGAGAGATCCGTATTATTGCAGGCAAAGCTGTCACGGAACATATCCAATTAGGAACAGGTGAGGCTTTACTAGAGAATGTGATTGCGGTTGGCCAGCGTGCAGGACAAGCTGGTGCTTTGAACCGGCAAAAGAATGCGGTGGGCATTAAATCAATTGTAAGTAGTGACTCAATCGGCCAACTACCAGACCAAAATGCAGCAGAGGCGTTACAGCGACTGCCAGGCATGTTTATTCAGCGAGATCAGGGGGAGGGTCGTTTTGTTGGGATCCGGGGGATTGACCCGAGTTTAAATAACGTCACGATAAACGGAGCGAATGTACCGTCACCTGAATCGGGGGTGCGCAGTGTCGCTATGGATGTGATCCCCAGTGAATTAGTGCAAAGCTTAGAGGTGAGCAAAACAGTCACCCCTGATATGGATGCCAGTGCAATTGGCGGGAGCATTGAAGTTAAAAGTTTAAGTGCTTTTGATAGAGAAGGCCGCAGTTATAGTGTTACTGCACAGGCAACGAATAATACGCAAGTTGATAAAACGAGTCCAAAGTTATCAGGGAGTTTCACCGATATAGTCGCTTTGTCGAAACAGTATGATTTAGGTGTTGCCGCGGCCGTTTCTTGGTCACAGCGCCAGTTCGGTTCACACAATATGGAAACTGACGGTGGCTGGCAATTGTTTGATGTTGAAGACACTACAGGCGCAGATGTGAGCCTATTTGGTGCACAAGAAATAGAGCAACGCCATTATGTGATCAAGCGCGAACGAGTAGGGGCGGCACTGAATTTAGATTTACAATCAAGCCAATTGAGTAAATATTACTTACGCACACTGTTTAGTGAGTTCTCAGATGATGAGTTTCGTCAGCGCAATGAATACAAATTTGAGAAAGGGACATTGGTCGCAGGGGCTCATACGACTACCTCTGCGGTATTCAGCAATGCTGAAATGGATAGAGATACAAAAGACCGCTATGAGTCTCAAAAAATTATGTCGCTGGTGCTAGGGGGTCAACATCAACTGAGAGAGTGGTTTGTTGAATATAGTGTGGGTTACTCAAAATCTAGCGAAAAAGAACCTAACCGTATTGATGCTGATTTTTCAGCTGAAAGCCTCATGATAGGATATGGTAGCTTAGGTGAAACACCTACCTTAAGCCGTAATGATGCTGCACACGATTTACACCGTTTTGAACTGGATGAAGTTGTGTGGGAAAACAATAGTACCGAAGATGACGCAACAAGTTTAAAAATTGATTTATCAAAAGATTTTGTTGTTTCTGGTTTTAATAGTGAACTCAAATTCGGTGTCAAATACTCAGAGCGGGAAAAAGTTAATGATACCCATGCGACCGTTTTTGATGGTGGCTTTGATGATGCATTAGCCAGTCAATTTGGTAGTGCATCACCTTCATATAGTATCGGTGATTTCGGGCCAGGTTTATCTCGCGCTGGTATTGCCCAATTTGTGAAAACAAACCGAGCGCAGTTTGATATTAATCAGTTAGATACAGATATTGACAGTAAAGGCCGCAGTTACCATATTTCCGAGGAAGTGCTAAGTGCCTATGCGATGCTGACGGTTGATATGGGTCAATGGCAAGTGATTGGTGGTGTACGTTATGAAGGCACTGACTTTAGCACATTAGGTAACAAGGTTGAGTTAATTAAAGATGAGATCACCGATACTGAACGAGTTAATATAAGCAGATTTAGTGCTGATAAAGACTACGACCATATTATGCCCAATTTAACGGTCCGTTACGACTTTACAGAACAGCTTGTTACGCGTTTTGCGTATACTAACACCATTGCGCGCCCTGGATTTTCGGATGCTGCGGCATTTCAAATAGTCGAAACTGAAACAACTCTAGAGGATGGCAACATCGAAGTGGAGCGCAAAGCAGAAGTGGGTAACCCTGCGCTTGACCCCTATGAATCTAATAATTTGGATATGTCGATAGAGTATTACCCAGGTAATATTGGTGTGATATCCGCTGGGATATTTTATAAAGACATAGATAACTTTATCAGTATTGAACAAGTGCAGGATAACGGACTCTGGGAGGGGTACAAAGAAGTTGTTCAAGCAGTGAATGGAGGAGCAGCCAGCTTAACTGGGCTTGAACTTGCGTATACAAAAAACTTTAATAATGGCTTGATGTTTTCTGCCAATGGTACCTTCATTGATGCTGATGATAAATTACCAAACCAATCAGATGTTGTTGCCAATATCATGTTGGGCTATGAGAGCCGCAGCATCAGCGCACGACTCAGTACTAGCTATAAAAGCAAGAGCTTTATGTTTGAAGAAAATGGGGCTCGTGTCTACCAAGACGCGCATATGCAACTCGATTTTAGTGCAAAGTATTATGTAACTGAGCAAGCACAACTGTATTTCAATGCCGTTAATTTAACGGATGAACCTTACTATGCATATCACGGCACGTCAGATTATAACTACCAATATGAAAGCTATGGTCGCTCTTTTGAACTGGGCTTTACATTGACATCACTATAGTTTTTTGAAAATTGAAGAGGGCCGTTAGTGAGAGCTGGCGGCAATGAACATGAACAACTTTTTATTTTATAGCATGGTAGCGACGTCGACTATTTTAGCTGGGTGCGCCAGTACGGCTTTCAGTAATAATGCACAACAACCGAGTAGCACCAATCGTATCGCTTTTTTGGCCTTGGGTGACGGGGGCTATCATACCGATTACCCAAAGACTAAACATATTGTTAATCCCAAAACCAAAACGCAATTTATTGCAGCAGAGAAAAAAGACTGGATAGCAGAACATCGCCCGTTAGAAGAGTTCAATCATGCACCTATTTATGTCTATCCAGAAACGAACATTGCCACGGAGCAAGGGGGGGCGATAGCGGTTGGTAAAGCGATGGCGCAGCTATGTTCCTCTGAGTTATGTCAATTTGCGATTCAATTGGGTGACAACATATACCCTGATGGTGCTGATGCGAACGATGGTAAAGATGACCAAAAGCGTATGGATGATTTGATTTTAAAGCCGTTGCAACCGCTATTTACACAGCAACCTGATCTCGTTGTGTATTCGGCATTGGGTAATCACGATTGGAAAACCTCTAGAAAGGGCGTTGCGTTACAAACAAAATGGATGGCCTCTCAGCCTAACTTTCATATGGATGAGCGCGGTTACTACAGCTTTAAACAAGGTAATGCGGGAAATGATGTGGAGTTTTTTGTACTCGATACGAACATGCTTTTATCAGGTCAGCATTATTATGAAATCCCTCTGCGTAGTGATGGCTCGGAGCAAGGGCTTGCAACAGCATTGGCAAGTGGTGAAGCTGAAATTGAAGACATAGAGCGTCATGAAGTGCCGATTAATGGGGAAGATCATAAGCAACTGGCTTGGTTAGCTAATGGTTTGAAAAGCTCGACAGCAAAATGGAAAATTGTATATGGACATCATATTCTCTGGTCTATTGGCGGCAGTAAGTACGACGAAGGTCATGTTTTGCGGCGTTTGATTTTGCCTGAGCTTTGTGAATATGCCGATGCTTATATTGCAGGGCATGAACACGATTTAGAGCTATTAACAGATGATTGCTCACGTGTATTGCCTGGCAATAAAAAAGCCAAATTACCACTTATAATTAGTGGGGCGGCATCAAAAATGCGGGGGAAGCACACGCCATTTGCACAGCAGCAAGAAAAGCGTTATCCAGAGTATGATTTAGTTTGGTCAAAGAGTTTTACATGGGGCTTCGCGCATATCACGTTAAATAATCAAGACGATAAATTGCAAGTGCAGTTTTATAGTACGCCGAGTTCAGGCTCTGGTGAGCTTATTAAAGAGCAAGCGTTTAGTTTTGAACACCGCAGTGATTAAATGATGTATGAATGAAGCGGCCGTAGGCAACATATTAACTATGCTGCCTACGGAAGGTAATCAGGTTTTGTAACGCAATACGTTTATTTATTCACTGTGCTCAAAATAAATACGATAAGTAGAAGACCAAATCGGAAAATCTACTTCCATCACATAGCAAGCAAATTGGGTATCTTCGAGTTCACTGTAATTGAGTAAAAATGCGATCTTTTCAGCCAGCTCAGGATGTTCAGTAATATAGTTTTGTGGCGACTCTAATGAAACAACCTGTAATTGCGGGAAATCAGGTAGCCGCTCTGTCCACATGTCTGCGGCATTGAGCTTTCCTTCTTCGACTTTCTGATTGCCATGGTAACAGCCAACTTTCACGTTGCTGGTGGCATTAATCTTTTTATCAACAAAAACCAGTAGAGTGAGCTTTTTTGCGGGGTTTTTAATTGAGATACTGGTTGATGTACATTGGCTACTGTGGGTAAGTGGATTGACAAGTTCATCTGGGTTATTGAATATAAATGTGGCATCTAATGTGTTTACGTTTGGAATATCATCAAAAACCATTCCTGAATTACTGACTGAGTAGCTGGTATAGGCATTATAAAACCCGGCAGAAGAAAGTGGTTCGACAATGCCAATACTGAACTTATTTTGTTCTATTTTTGATGTTTGGGTTAAGCGAGCGGGTTTATCAAAATCACTTGGGTGTGGGTGAGAATAAAATTGCACAAAGGGGGCTGCATCTGGTGAGCGTTGTATACCTAGCTTACTAACCATCGCGACTTCTTGCAAAAAGTGATTATTGCTTGGGTTGACCGTCAATACATAGCTACAGCACACATGCTCAACGCTGAAACCCAATAGTGATTTAGCTGCGTAATATAACTGTGCTCGATTATCGCTTTTAGATGGGCCTTTTTTATCATGTAATGCGTTTAACTGACGCTTTAAATCGGCATGGCTTGACGCATTTTGTGCGATGGCATTAGCATAGAGTTGATGAGCTTTACTTAACTTTTCATGGGTTGAGATCGAAATATACGGTGACGCTTTTTCGATAAACTCTTGTAATGCTTTGACGCCGGGCAGTGCACACAGGACTTGATGGCCGTCGGCTGACTTTTGCGCTGTAAATACCCGCTGACTATTGGAGCGATGATAATTTAAAAACGTAGTCAGAGAGTTGATACTGTGAACATGCGGTGTAAGGTCCGAAAGGGCGAGTTTAAGCACGCTTTTTATACGTTCGCCAAGACGCATTAATTCAGATGAAGTTTGTTGATTAAGTCCCATGAAGTTAGACAAGTATGTTGTTCATACCGCTCAGATTACATGGGACTTAGGTTTTTTAAAAGTCAGGTTGAAAGACTAATAAAACAATTACCTTAATTTTTATTGGCATTTGCCATTTTCTTGCCACGCACCCCATGGGCCAGAAGATGTTGGGTTTTCTCCTTGCACCCACCAATTCGCGCGATAAATGATATTTCCTACTGTGGCTTGATCACCCGCAAGGTAAACTTGCTCTGCAGACCAAGGCTGAATGCCATTACATCCTGTATTATCGCCATTAGACACGGACACTGTTTTGGTCACTTGGCTCACTTGCCCCTGATCATCTGTCACACTTAAACTCACTTGATAATCACCAGCAGCTCGGTAACTATGTGTAGGTGAAAATTCAGTGCTGCTATTGCCGTCACCAAATAACCAATTTGTTTGTGTGATTTGACCATTGTCGCGACTTAAGTTGGAGAATGTGGCAACTAATCCTGAGGTCGTCACTGAAAACTCGACAGTTGGAGCCGGATCTGTGGTGTCTGAGCAGGCACTGCCTTTTTTCCAAACTTGGCTATATTTATCTGGGGCTGCCCCTTGTGACCACCAAGTTGCCTCATATTCAAAGCCTTGGTAGCTGACTTTATCACCTAAGGCATAGGCCGTTGTGGCACTCCACGGCGTTACCCCATTACACGGCATCGTTGAGCCAATTTGTACTGACTTAGTCGTTGTATGGGTTTGTTGTGCTGAATCCGTAACCGTTAAACTCACGGTATAGGTACCCGCTTGCGAAAATTGATAACTCGGGTTTACATCACTTGATGTGCCGCCTTGGCTATCACCAAACTGCCAATAGTGTGATGCAATGGCTTTATCATCACTTGAGCGGTCAGTAAATTGCGCGTTGAATTGATTCACTTGTACATCAAAATCAGCCACTGGCGGTGCATCAATCGGGTCGTTCAGACCTGTTTTATCTTTGATCCAGTTTAAGTAGCTAGTTGTACGGGTAAATGCGGTTGCACCACTACAGCCAATTCCCCAACTGACTGTCCCTATGCTGTAAAAATCGTTACCAACTCGCACAGCATATGGGCCACCACTGTCACCATTACAGGCTGACTTACCCCCTTGACCACCGCCACAAATGACGGAACTAGGTATATTATAATTTAACTGGCTAGAGCAACTGGCATTGCTTATCACGGGTAGTGCGACTTCTAATAAGCGGTCGCTCGGACGACCTCTGTTTGAGGTTAACCCCCAGCCAGAGACCGTGACTGCGTTACCGATATTGGCATACTGACGTTCAATTTCTGTGGTTGGCAGCTTAGCGGGGGTATATTTTGCGTCGGCAGGAGAGGCCAACCTCAATACCGCAATGTCGTACCCTGAGCGAATACCGTTGGCACCGCGCCATTGTTCATGATTAATGATTTGAGAGACGCGCAATACTTGGCCATCATTTTGAGATAGCGAGTGAGCCCCTATTTTTACCGTGAGGCTACTGGTTGAGGCGCTATCTAAACAGTGCGCAGCGGTGAGCACCCAATCTCGACTGAGCAATGTACCACCACAACCTTGTCGACCATTCATGAGTAAGGCAACTTGATAAGGTCTTGAGTATGCCGGGGTTTCACTACCACCAACAATGTTTGGCGTCATATCTATCTCAGATGCCGAGGTGTACGTGCTTGTTAAAGCGCCGAAGATTGCCAAAGCAGAAAGTGTTATTTTCATGTTATATCCTTAATTTCTCGTTATTGAGTAATCTAGAAGTAATCTGAGATACACTTGGATTGCAATGCCTTGTGGGTATTTTATACGTGGTATGACCTGTTTTTTTGGAAGGATATAAAACGATGTTAAGTTAAATTACAATCTATTGCGTGTAACCTTTCATTTACATTGCCATTTTCTTAGTAGATCGAACTAATGTAAATTTTAGTCAATAACGTTAATTTATAAACATCACTTTGTGTAAAGGAGGCTCTGGATGTTTTAGAGAGAGGAGGGGGTAACTAATTGAAGAGCATAATCGTATTATTAGTATCAATCAGACCGATATAATGACTCTGACTTTAATTAACGGCGATAAGATATGCCAGCCATGGCTTTCAATGACTGGCATATTATTATGTATTAATGGCCGTAGAAGCGAATATTCCAACCGATAAGGTTACCTGGTTGGCTATTGTTAGGCTGATATTTATCAGCGCGTTGCGGCAAGTTTACTACTGAGCCCTCAATGAACTCACCACTTGCAACATCGTATGTTCTCTCACTCCAACCATCTTTGGCGTTCGTGTCTACAATACGAAGTTTCCAGTCACCCTTGGCTGTTTCACCATAGAAGTGGTTTGATAGCATTAGGGTATTGTCAAACTTAGTGCCTTCAAGATCCGTTCCTGCATGAAGTAATACACTGCGTGTGTTACTTGGAGAAATGAGTTCAACAGATAAATCACCGAGACGCTCATGGTCTAAGCTCAATCGCACTTGTACGCCTTCAACAGTAAGGTTTTCAGTTTGTTGGTGTACAGATTCTGTAGCAACAAAGTCATCATATATTGCGGTGTCACCTGATACAGCAACGTCGTAGTTACGCACCTTTAATTCAGGTAAAATAGTACCAGTTTGTAGTGCTTTTTCGACTGCTGCATCAACGTTTACTAAACCAAAGCCGTAATCATTGTGAAAAGCAAGACCTGCTGCATTTACCTGCCAGCCTGGAATAGCTTCAAAGTCACCAATATTACGCGCTGCACTGTTTGCATGGACCTTGGTCGCTGTTGTGATCATAAGGTGCTTTACATCACGCCAAGATAGCTGATGATTTGCTGACATGATCAAAGCTGTCGCACCAGATAGTGCTGGAGCCGCTGCAGACGTACCATTCATACCATTGGTATAAACAGGGTATTCGCATTGATTCTGGGCTTGGTCTTTACACCATTTTGGTAGGTCGGTTGTAACGATCGCAGGGCTGTGAACACCGTATTCTCCGGCAGGTGCGCCAAGTAATACCGCAGAACCCGCTGATGAGTAATTGGCGAGTGTGCCATTTGCATTTAGAGCAGATACCGTAATATTCCAGAAGTTGGCGTTAGATGGATCTGCAACCGATGTGTTATAGGCTGGTAATGCGTAAGCATTTGGGTAAACGAGCGTTAATTCACCTTTTTCACGGTCACTCCAGCGCCCGCCAATAAAGTGGTCATTACCCGCAGACTTTATTGATGCTGAACCTCTCCCGCCATGGCTTTGTGTTGCAGCAATTTGCTGCACATCTGCAATGTTTTCGAAGAAGCCAAGGTACGTATTATAAATAGTTGGGTCGCTAAATGTGTAGCCAATACTTTGGTTAATTACTCGGGCATCAGTAAACTTATTCATAGGTTGAACTGCGCCATCCATATCCATGACTGAGCGGATAGCAAGTGCTAAACCAGGTACATTAGATTGGTTACCAATTAAATTTGCACCCGTCAGTGTTGCGCTAGGGGCAACACCGCGACCACCATGATTGTTAAAAGCTGAGGCTGCTGCAATGCCTGCTACCATAGTGCCATGATTATCAATTCTATTACGACCGTTAGAAAAGTACTCGTAAATATACGGATCTGGATTTGGTGTTGTGCCTTGGGTTACATTCGATGTTAAGTCAGGGTGATATGTGGCAAGGCCGTCATCAATGATTGCTATATTGATACCTTGACCAAAAATACCGCGTCGGTGTGTAAAATCGAGGTTTAGATCAATCCCTTCTTTTCCTGGGTTAGCTGCACCAGCTGTTTGCCCTGTATTTTGTAAGTGCCACTGTTGAAAAACGAGTGGATCGCCGCCAGCTAGTTGGTAGGTATATTCCCAGACATGCTTAGTAGGATCATAGCCATCAGCGTTATTATCAAAGCTCTGTGCACTTGCTTGATTTAGAGCCACTAGTAAACTAGCTGCGATTAAGTTAAGTGTTGTTTTTTTTCTCATCGTAATTTCCTGTTTACGTATTTTGTGTTGATAGTTAAAACAGAATATTTTTAATTAAATAACATAATTCATAATTTTATTTTTAATGAATGAGCTTAAGTTAAGACTTTAATGTGTATTACATTTTTTATTGGTCGTAGGGAGTCCCGTAGCTAAGATAGTTACGACGACTTACCTTATCGATAGAGTAGGGGTAAAGGCAGTACTAAGTTGAGAAAATTATGTTAATGAGAAGCTTGTTATTATGAGGGGACTTAGCTTAGTTTGCCGTTCAATAGAATAAGCGGTTCTTATGAAAAATAACACGTAGACTTGGTATTGTAAGTTTTTAGAGGCTAAGCGAGCCTTAATATGCTCGCTATTTATAAGGTATTTATAGTCAATTACGCCCTGTTGTTATTAATGTATGGGCTTTTCAAATCATTTTTTAATACCAAAGATGTGTATAAGCTGGCTGTAAAAAACATAAGCAAACTATAAATACTCGGCGCAATCGACATAACAGTGTTATTGAGCATGCCGGTGGTGATTAAAAGTGCTAACGTACCATTTTGAAGCCCGACTTCTAGAGTGATTGTACGTGACTGTGCGGTGTTCTTGAGAAGATAGTGGCCTGCAGTAAAGCCTAATAACATAGTACTTGTATTGAGCATTAATGCCGCAGGCCCTGCGAGCACAATGTATTCGAAAATTTGGTAGCCCAGCTTGCTACAAATACTGATAATGACAAGTGCCAAAATAATAATGGAGAACCCGCTAACATATGGCTGAGCGCGTGTAGCCAAAGAAGGTGATTTATTACGTATCACCATACCAATTATCACAGGAAATACGGTGATCACCATGAGTTTTAACCAAGTTTCAATGAGAGGAAGTGTGATTGTTGAGTGTGTACCTACATATGTGTTGATTGCCCAAATACTTAAAAATGGCAGTGTAAAAGGGGTAATAAAGCCAATAATGGCAGTAAGAGAGAGGCCTTGTTTCCTAAATAATTGAACTTCTTTGGTTTGGTGTGATCAGATCATAAAATGCCTTAACCCATGCCTTGAAATGAAGAAGAAAATTAGGAATTGGTCACAGTACAATCGTGCTTTAGTTCAACGCGGTAACATCAACATTTGGCTAAGTGATAGTGCCATCTCAAAGTGGCAGAATACTGAAAAGCACGGTGGCCGTGGTCGTTCAAATTACTATTCTGATTTAGCAATTGAAACGTGTTTAACCTTAAGGGCCGTATTCCATTTGCCACTCAGGGCCTTAGAAGGGTTTGTAAATTCCTTACTTACTACGATGGATACCTCGCTGCAATCACCGGGTTATAGCTGTTTATGCAAACGCAGTAAAACACTTGATGTGCAATATAGAAAAAGCGCAGGCAAAGGCTTTATAGATATTGTGGTCGATAGCACGGGCCTTAAAGTGTATGGAAATGGTGAATGGCATACAAGAAAACATCGTGCGACTAAGCGCCGAACTTGGCGAAAATTGCACTTGGCCGTTGATGCGACAAGTCACGATATTGTGGGTGCTGAGCTGTCGATGGTAAATGTGTCAGATGGTGAAGCCCTTGCCGATTTAATCAGGCCACTGCGTAGGAATATAGACAGAGTCACAGGTGATGGAGCATATGACACACGCAGTTGCTATGAGGAGGTCGCAGCAAAAGGTGCGATTATGCGGGTACCGCCAAGAGAGAATGCCCAATACTGGGAAGAAGGACACCCCAGAAACAATGCCATATTTATGATGCACCAAATAGGGTTAACGCAGTGGAAAATGAATTCAGGGTACCATCTTCGTTCACTTGCCGAGACGGCGATGTATTGTTTTAAACAATTAATGGGTGATAAGCTGAAAAGTCGTCAATTCAATAGTCAGCATACTGAAACGATGATTAAAGTGAAGGCAATAAATAAAATGAATGGGCTAGGTATGCCCAAATATCAGCAACAAAGTTAAAACTGAGAAATTGATTGGTAGTTAGCTATTTGATCAACAAGGCCTAAGAGAGACAGATAAGCCGACGTCAGCTTTTGCTAAGTAGCTATATAAATTTGAGGTTGTGCCACCAGGGCAGAGCGACAGGATAAATAAGCCTGCGGCCAGCTCTCCTTGCAAGCCCGTTATAGATATGATGATAATCGCGCTACAAGGAAGGATGAATAACTGGCACAAAGCGCCAATTATAAAGCTCTTAGGTTGCTTAAAAACGCGTTTGAAGTCATCAATTGTTAAACTTAAACCCACGCCAACCATGATAAAAATAAGTGCAATTGGCAATGCGATGGCGATCAGTGTATTTAGCATATTCACTCCGAGAGTTGCGTTACACATATAGGTTTCAATGGAGAAGTATAGCGGGTTAAGTTACGTTGCAAATAAAAGTTTAATATATTGATTAAAATTAGTATTTTTAGGTTAAGCAGTTCTATAAATTTGTTGTTGTTATTATTTTCTCTGGATGTATATTAATGTTTATTAACGTGAAAAAGGACTGCGCGACATGCCATATTTAATGGTTTTTTTACTCATTATCTTTTCTGACCCCCTATGGGCGGATGAACATGATACTCAGTTTGTCGACATCAATGGCAATAAACTAGCATATGTCTGTAAAGGCTCTGGGGAGTTGACTGTATTACTTATGGCTGGAATGGGTTTAGACGCCCATGCATCATTTAAAAATACCTTCCATAATTTAAAGCCGAATGGTTACCAACTTTGCTTTTATGACAGAGCAGGAACCGGCCAAAGCGGGTATACAAAGCCAAAAGTAAGGGGGATCTCGGAATTGGCAGATGAGTTAACCTTGTTGACTAAGACACTGAATTGGAAAAATTTAGTATTGGTACCACATTCATTTGGTGGCTTTGTTGCCCGAGCATTCACGCATAAAAACCCCAATGTTGTGAAAGGGATTGTGTTTATAGATTCTGCGCACGAATCTTGGTTTAACGATATGAAGCACTCTATGAGTGCTGATGGTTGGAAAACGATGGAATGGATCATGCAGTGGGAAAGAAATACACATTCTTTTGAAGACTTTGCTGAAGCATCAAGCCACTCTAGTATTTATACAATTCCTCAAGGGCTACCAATTACTGTGTTGTCGCGTGGTTTACCCCATGTTTCAATCCGTCAGACAAAAATGCGCTACTCTGATGTAGACGCTTATACGCAATCATGGGATCGCTCTCAAACTGAACTCAATAAAATTAGTACGAATTCTAAATCGGTGAAAATGGCATATGCGTCGCATCTATTCGATGAAACAGATCCTTGGATTGCCATTAAGTATATTGAAGAAATGGCGAAAGCTGCCGCTAATACGCGTTTGAAAATGAGTATGTAAGGGGTCTTGGTAGCGGATTAGATAATGGGAGCTCGAAGCACTGGAATAAAAATTTGCTATCTATTCGCTTGGCTTATGGCTAATATTGTTAGAAACCAATACTAATTCATTGCTTTTACTGTTTGGCGTTGATGCAAGTAAATACGCCTTTATCTCCTGGGCCTGTTGAAGCGTTAGACACATAAATGTGATGAGTTGCATACGCAAAAATAAGAAGTGTTGCAGATGAAAGTTACTCAGACCACATTGTTCCTACTGTGCTTTAGCATATTTTTATATGGTTGTGGCGGAGGTGCGAGTGACAATGCCAGCTTATCTATAGCACAGACTTATCAAGTGACAGTGAGTGCTACAGGTTTAGGTACTGTTAGCGCATCGAATATAACGGTATCGGCTGGGCAGAAGACAAGTATCACCTTGACGCCCAGTGATGGTTATTATATTGATACAGTCAATGGGTGTGGTGGAAGTATATCGGGTAATACTTTCACAACAGGCAATATTCAATCAGCCTGCACGATTACTGTTCAGTTTAAGGAAAATGTTCGTCTATCAGACATTGTTACTGATCCTCAACTTTTAAGGTGCATAACTGAAAGTGGTGGCTTGTTTGCCCATGAAGTGACAGCACTTTCATGTGATGAATACCTAGTACGTTCCATGACTGGCATAAGGCACTTAACGCAACTATCTCGTCTCACATTAAGTAATGCTCAGTTACCTCAAATTGACCTTTCCAATAATACAGCACTGAGATTTTTAAACCTCAGTGGCAACCAACTTTCGACAATTGACCTCTCTAATTTACCTGAACTAAGAGTGCTAAATTTAGGGAATAATCAGCTATCAAGTTTGGATATTAGTCAAAATACTAAGTTAACAGACTTAAAGGTATTTAATAATCAGCTAACGAATATTGATGTCACTGCAAATACACAGTTAACTGATTTAAGTTTGGGAAACAATAAATTAGCGCAAGTAGATGTATCGGCTAATTCAAGATTAATCGAACTACGCCTTTACTCTAATCAGTTGAAGAATTTGAACGTGAGTAATAATAAGTCGTTGAGTGTGCTTAGCGTTTATGACAACGCGCTAACAGCCATAGATATATCGAATAACAATTTATTAAAAGAGTTGAGCTTAGGTGCCAATCAATTATTAGCATTAGATCTTTCTAATAATGTGCGATTAGTTGAACTTCGGCTTTACGACAATCAGCTAACGACGATTGAGTTAAGTCAAGCTCTGGGGTTGACGTTGATTGATATAAACAACAACCAGTTGGCGGCGATTGATGTGTCAAAAAATCAAGCTTTGAGCACGTTAAGGTTAGATAATAATCAACTTACCAATATTGATGTTACGAGCAATCGTCAACTCGCACAGCTAGAATTGGATAAAAATTTGCTAATGGAAGTTGATGTTAGCAGCAGTACGCAACTGCTGTCATTAGGGCTAGATAGCAATCTACTTACGACTATTAACGTATCAAATAACCCGTTGCTAACGACGTTGGATTTAGACAACAATCAACTTAGTAATATTGATGTTACGAGCAATCGTCAACTCGCACAGCTAGATTTGGATAATAATTTGTTGCCTGACATAGATGTGCGCAACAATGCACAGCTGTTGTCATTAGGGCTAGATAGTAACCTACTGACAAATATCGACGTTTCGGGCAATCCTTTGCTAACGACGTTAGATTTAGACAACAATCAACTCGTAAGTATTGATGTTACGAGCAACCTTCAACTCGCACAGCTAGATTTGGATAATAATTTGTTACCTGACATAGATGTGCGCAAAAATGCACAGCTGTTGTCATTAGGGCTAGATAGTAACCTACTGACGAATATTGACGTATCGGGCAACCCTTTGCTAACGACGTTGGATTTAGACAACAATCAACTCGTAGGTATTGATGTGTCTGCAAATTTACAGCTGATTAGATTAGATACAGATAATAATCAAATAAGCAGTATTGATTTAAGTAATAATACGAGGTTGTCTCAGGTAAGTTTAAACGATAATACATTTAGTGAGATTATATTAAGTAACAACCCCGAATTAACATCGTTAGAAGTAAGTAATGGCCAATTAGTACGTATTGATCTAAGCCTTAATCCGCAACTTGCTTCATTATTACTAAGCGGCAATAAGTTAACAGAGTTGGATGTATCAAAAAACCTGGAATTAGCCCAGCTAGACTTAAGCAATAATATGATTGTTGATATTGATCTGAAAGCAAACGTGTTGATGCGCACACTCAATTTAGATAGCAACTTATTAACAGGGGTGGATGTCACAACACACGCCGAGTTAGTCACACTGAGTTTAGACAATAATCGTTTACCCACCTTGGATATTACTTTAAATACGCTTTTAACAAACCTAAGTGTAAACAATAATGTTTTAACATCGCTAGATACAGTAAAGAATACGCTGCTAACGGAGTTATATGTGGCAAATAATCAATTAAGCACGTTAGATGTGTCGGAGAATATAGGCTTGAAAGCACTGAGTGCCTTTAATAATCAGCTTGTTACGCTGGATCTGACTAATAATACGTTGCTTGAGTTATTGAGCTTTGGTAAAAATAGCATATCCAGTATTGATGTCAGTTTCCAGAGTGAATTGAAAGAGTTGCGTGCCTATGAGAATCTCATTGAAGCAATTGATATCAGTAACAACCTTAAACTTGAATCTTTGAGCCTATATGATAACCAACTTACACAGGTGGACGTGTCAAGCAATCTTTTACTACGTGAATTCAGTGTTGGCAATAATCAGCTCAAAGAGCTGGATATGACTAATAATGCTGGATTAGTGGACTTTAAGGTTTATGGCAATGCACTTGAACGCATTGATGTGACAAAAAATACTGCGTTAGTGACATTAAGTGTAAGAGATAATCAACTTACAGAGCTCGATGTCTCTCAGAATGTGCAATTAAAAGAGCTTATTGCCTATAGCAATCAACTTATCTCTATTGAACTAGAAAGTAACACTGCGTTAGAGCGTTTGCAGTTATACAATAACCAATTGTCTGCACTTGATGTGTCATCACACTCGGTGTTGAATGAGCTAAGTGTTTACAACAATCAACTCACCTCTATTAACGTAACAAGCAACCCTGAGCTTACTACCCTTGATGTGGGCACTAATCTGTTGTCTTCACTAGATGTTTTAAATAACACACAACTAAAAATATTAGAAGTGAATGATAATAGTTTAACCAGCTTAGATACGAGTCAGAATGTGATGCTGGAAAGTTTAGATTTATACCGCAACGCCATTACGGCGGTGGATATGTCTGCCAATGATAAGCTGTTAAGCCTCAAAGCCTATGAAAACGACATTACGAGTATTGACTTGTCAAACAATGTTCATTTGCAGGAGTTGAGTTTGGGGAGTAATAAGTTGTCTAATCTTGATGTATCGAATAATGCCTTACTCACTTCATTACGGCTTTATAGCAATGACTTGTCGCAAGTTGATGTGCGTAATAACACGTCACTTGTGGATCTTAACCTCAACTTTAATGACTTAACGTCACTCGATGTGAGTAATAACCCTCAATTAAGTACATTAGAAGTTGAAAGAAATACACTATCAACGATTAATGTACGGGGCAACGGGCAGCTAACAAGCTTAAATGTACTGAGAAACAACTTAAGTGAGTTAGATGTGACGCAAAATACGTCGCTGACAACTCTTTTATACGATACGGGTGTGAACTGCACTGGTAGTGCATGTGGATTGTGAACCATAAGTCGTTATTTTATAAGTTTCTGTTTTGTTGTAAAAAGCCCTATAATCACAGCCTATTTGTTAAAGCGCACATAAACACAAGGGTAAGAATATGAATACCAAGCTATATAAATCAGTATTGGCACTTACAGATGATTTGATGACAGCAGCACAAGCTCAAAACCAGCAAAGGTTTGACGAACACTATGCGCAATTAAAACTCTTGTGTGAGAGCAACGAAGGCTCAGATAAAGACCATCCTGTGCAATGGGAAACATTGGCTGATTTTACCGATGACTTAGCGCTTGCCGTAACCCTGTATGAACATGCCCTTATCAAAGCACAAGCGATAAACTCAAAAGATTTTTGTTCATCAATTGGCTATTCCATTGGTGCATTAAAGGTGGAGCTAGGTGATAAGGAAGGGGCTATTTTGGCATTAGAGGCAGCGAAGATAGCCTGCAATAAAATTATTGATAAGCAATTGAAAGCTGAAATTCATGATCTGCTTACTGAATTAAAAAGTTAGTTAATTAGTATTCTATCGAAGCATTTTTACTTGGGTTTAGCATGTTTAGTTTTTATCATCTTAGTATGAGGACTATTGAGGTGATAATTCTTAACATCATTAGATTTCAATCTAATGTTCTAGCAAAAAGATCTACGTTTTAAAAAGTGACTATTAATCTTGTCACTATGCAAGGCCGTTTTAAACTGCGCTGTCGCACAATAAAAACACGATTGTACTGTGGCCAACTCCTCATTTTCTTCTTTATCTCAAAACATGGGTAAGGCATTTAATTATTTTATTTAAAAACTTTAACTTCAATGACTTATTAAGTTGCTCCCCTCGGTTTTGGTGTAAGCTTATCTTTTTATTTTAAATACGATAGAATGTGCTTATTGTAAATCGTTAAAAATACACGGTTGATTTTGTGATAGGTTCGTTACCTTGAACTGTGTATGTGCAAGTAAAAATACTGAGGTAAAATGGCCGTTTTAGAGATCCTTAAAGCTCCGAATGAGAAGTTAAAAATCCCCGCAATCCCTGTCACTGATGTGCGCTCTGTACAGCAGCTCATTGATGATATGTTAGAGACGATGTATGCAACCGATGATGGTATTGGGCTTGCGTCTACACAAGTCGGCCGTAAAGAAGCCATCATCATTATTGATATCTCAGAGGAAAGAGATACGCCACTGATTTTGATAAACCCAGAAGTGGTTGCAGGTGAAAATATTGAAAAAGGCCAAGAGGGGTGTTTATCGGTCCCGGGCTATTATGCTGATGTAGAGCGTTTTACTAAAGTAACAGTGACAGGGCTAGACAGAGAGGGCAATGCTGTAACGATTGAAAATGATGAGTTTTTAGCAATTGTCTTACAGCACGAAATAGACCATTTGAAAGGCAAATTGTTTATTGATTACTTATCGCCACTAAAACAAAAAATGGCACTTAAAAAAGTGAAAAAATGGTCATAATAAGCCAGATAAAGCCAGAATAGACTACTGTGTAATACAGAGTCGTATTTCTTGAAAAGGCAGCTATGTAATGGGCTGCCTTTTTTTGTGCCTGTGATTTTCACTAACGTCATGAAAATATTTTTCATCTAAATTTTAATTGAGAGGTACTGAGCTTCGAGGAATATAGTAGGCTAAAGCGCAGCAGGGTAAAAAATTGTCGGAGTGCGATTTTTTACAAGATGGAAAGAGAGAATGAATATTCTGAAGTCGTGCTGATAATTATGTGATGGGTTATCAAATATATATGATGTTTTTCTTTACCTCAACTTAGCTTTAGGTTTTAAGCTGTTTTCTAAATAATTAGAACAATAGAGGATATATCATGGATAGAGGAAATGTGATTGCACAATTGAGCAATTTTACACCGTTAGTCTGGGTGATGTTATTAGGCAATTTTTTTGTACGGGCGACCTATTATATGGTGTGGCCTTTCTTATCTGTTCTTCTGTACCAAAAGTATCATTTAAGTGCCACTGAAATTGGCTTGCTACTGACCACATCAGCGGTTGTATCTGTTTTATTAGGTTTTTATACAGGTAACTTGGCAGACCGTTATGGCCGTTTCAAATTACTGTATGTTGCTATATTCGTTGGTATATTTGCATTCACTGCGCTGGCATTTGCAGACTCGTTATGGACCTTTTGCTTAGCGGTATTTTGTGCCACGATGCCCCGCTCATTATGGGACGCGCCGAGTAAAGCGCTATTAAGTGATGAACTCAAAGATGATAAAGATCGAGAGTTGGCGTTACATATGTTGTATTTTTTAGTCAATGTGGGAGCCGCGCTAGGACCTCTATATGGCTTATGGGCAGGGTTAAACGGAGAGCAATTTAGCTTTATTTATACTGCTATCTCTTACATGGGCTTATGTATCGCTTTATTTATCATGCATCGCAGCAAGGTAGTGAATAATGTTAAAACAGTCCGTACTACAACTTTGCCAAACTTTACGAGTTGGTTAGGTATATTAAAAAGAGATACGGTATTTTTGTTAGTACTGGCAGCAAATTTACTGATTTATTTTGTATTTGCGCAAGGTGACTCAAGTTTAATTCAGTATTTAGCACGCGCAGAAGTGCCCGAACTTGCGACACTTGTATCTATGCTGATTGTGGTTAATTCGGCAGTTATAGTGGTCTTTCAGTTTCCTTTACTTCATCTTATGCGCCATTGGTCTATTCAAGCACGTTTATATTGTGGTGGTGTTATTTTAGCTTTATCGCAACTTATGATGGTCTTTAACCCTGTTGATCATTTTTATGGTTGGGTGGCATGTGTACTGGTACTGAGCGTGAGTGAAGCGATTCTGTTTTCCAATATTAATGTACATATTGACCGACTCGCGCCAGCACATTTGAAAGCCAGCTACTTTGGCGCTGCAGGGTTATGTTCTCTAGGGTTTGCTCTAGCTCCTTTACTTGGTGGTGTGGTACTCGATGTTGCCAGTGGACCTATCTTGTTTATGGCTACAACATTTATCAGTATAGCAACCTTGATGATTTATCGTACTGCGGAACGAACGCCGAGGGACAATGCGATGTGCATTCGTAACTCTTAAACTCGTCGAGTATGGGAATTATTCATGAGGTTAGTTCCCATCTGCAAAGGGACCACTGCATTCTATTCACCTTTCTTTTTAAATGATGGCGTACTTTTGATCACAGCAGATCTTGCGGATCTGCTGTGATTATTTATACTGTATTTATGTACAGTGTTTTTTTTGAGGTTGGCTATGAACGATTTAATTGACCTATTACAACGCCAGCAGTTGATATGGCATGGCAACGAGCAGGTGAGTGATGTTGAACGTGTGAGTACGGGTATTGAGCAGTTTGATGAGTATTTGAATGGCGGGTTACCAAAGCATGGCGTGATTGATATACAGGCGTCACAAGGTATCGGAGAAGTCAGGGTCTTACTGCCTTATTTAAAACAGCAAACAGGGCTAACCGTATTCATCAATCCACCGGGCTGTGTGAGTGGGCATGGGTTATTTCATTTAGGGTTTGATACAGCCTTAATACTGGTAATTAACCCTAAGAATGAACTTGATGCTTTATGGAGTGCAGAGCAATGTTTAAAAAGTGGTGCCTGTAGCAGTGTGTTACTTTGGCAGGATAGGTTTGCAATACATCAAATTAAACGATTACAGCTTGCTGCTGAGCAAGGAGGCGCTTTACAGTTTGTGATGCGTAGTGAAGCCAGTTCGCATTTGTCATTACCCGTTTCTTTATGTTTACAGTTAGCAGCTCATAGAGAGGGACTTGAGGTCGTTATTAATAAACAAAAAGGGAGTTGGTCAAAGGCCCGTTTTGTTGTGACGCTCAAAAGCTACTGGCCTGAATTATATCAACCTGCCAAAGAAGACAAAGTGATCTCGTTACTAGAGCACCGGCAACAGGTCTCAATATGACGCTGTGTATACACTTACATTTTACCCAGTTGCAATTAGATAGCACGTTTTGTGCAAGCAGTGAGCAACCTGTGATCATTGTTGATGCCAATGATAACCGCATTGTGCAAGCGTGTGGTAAAGCACGTGCTCAGGGGATAAGTGTTGGCTTGGGTTTAGGTGCAGCAGCTGCATTATGTCGGCATTTACATGTTCAGCCTTATGATCAACTGTTTGAAAAAAATAAATTAAAAGAAATTGCACATAGTTTATATCAAGTAACGTCAGATATAAGCTTTGTATCGCATAACAGCATATTATTGCGAGTCAGTAATATGCTGAATTTATATCAGAGCTTGGAGGCATATTGGCAATGTATTCAAGTGGTGTTAAAGCGTTTAGATGTACATTACAACTATGCAAGTGGTTATTCACCATTGGCGGCTCAATTATTGGCAAAAAATGCTGCGAATGTGATATCCGAAGACCGTCATATGCTATTACATAAAGTGAAATCACGCGCTTTGTATGAGAGTGATTTACCTCATACGATAAGTGAACAACTAACTAGGGTAGGTGTACACACGTTTGAAGCATTACTCACTATTTCGATGGCGCAATTAGCAAAGCGCTTTGATGCGCAGTTAGTTCACTATGTCGGTCGTTTGTTGGGGCAATTTAAAGAGCCGGTTAATTTTTATCAGCCTCCAGAGTGTTTTTCACGCTACTTAGAGCTGCTTTTTGAGCTTGATAATATTGCTTGGCTCAGTAAACCCTTACATAAATTATTACTGCAACTAGAAGATTTTTTGTTAAGTCGTGACAAAGTGGCTTACGAGTTGGAGATTGAGTTGCAGCAAAGGGATCATGTACCGCTTGTGTTAAATGTACATGCCAAAGCTGGTGAGTATCGGGCTGTAAAGTGGCTCACGCTGAGTGAATTCGTGTTGTTAAATAGCCAGATAGCATCGCCAGTACAAGGGATCACCTTAAATGCGCAACGTATTACGGAACGCCAAAAAGTGTGTGGAGATTTATTTTCACAGCAACAAGAAGCCAGCTGTGCAGCATCTCTTATATCGACTTTACAAGCTAAGTTAGGAGAGGAAGCGATACAGGGAATACAAGTTTATGCTGATCATCGACCAGAAAAGGCCAGTGGCTTTATTGCACCATTACACCCTTGTAGCAGCTTGATACGAGAACCTGGGTTAGTTAGGCCAACAATGTTGCTTGCACACCCTCAACCTTTACTCGAAGAAATACAAGTTCAACAAGGTCCTGAGCGTATTGCCACGGGTTGGTGGGACGCAGATCCTATGATTAGAGACTACTTTGTAGCAAAAGACCAGGCAGGTCGTTGGTTATGGGTATTTAGAGATCCTACCCAGCACTGGTATATACACGGTGTGTTTCACTGATGCGTTACGCCGAGTTATTTTGCCAAAGTAATTTTTCATTTTTACAAGGTGCTTCACATCCTGAAGAGCTGGTTAAACAGGCTGATTTTTTAGGCTATGAGGCGATTGCTATTTGTGATGAATGTTCAGTGGCTGGGGTGGTTCGAGCGCATACTGCCATAAAAAAGTATCAGCTTGGTGTAAAGTTGATCATTGGTAGCGTATTGTGTTTTGAAGATTTAAAAATTGTTGTGATATGTCCAGACCGCATAGCCTATGCCGAACTATGTCGAGTGATAAGTAATGCCCGTAAACGCAGCGAAAAAGGCCAATATGAATTAGCTTTATGGGATTTAATGTCGATAAAACATGGCATTGTAATATGGCTACCTAGTTTCACTGAGCGTGACCACCATTGGGCTGAATGGTTGAAAAAACATCATGGTGTACGTTTATGGATTGGTGCACAGAGGCACTTATTACATAATGACGAGGTGTATTTAGCACATTGTGAAATATTAAGTGAGCGCTATTCATTACCAATTAGCGCATGTGGTGGCGTACTAATGCATAGCGCGACAAGGCAGCGGCTGCAACATGTACTCAGTGCGATAAAAAGAGGGGTTTGCGTTGAAAAAATCGGCGTAGAATTACTGTGTAATATGGAACGCTCATTAAGAAGTAAATCAAAGCTTATAAAGCTTTTTAAAGCGCAGTGGATAGAAAACACTCATGTTATAGCACAGCAGTGTACATTTTCTCTCGAAACATTGTGTTATGAGTATCCCAGTGAATTAGTGCCAAAGTCTAAGACTGCAATAGAGTATTTACGCACTTTAGTGGAACAGGGTAAACAGTGTCGTTTTCCTGGCGGTGTTCCTGATAATATTGAAAAGATAATAATGAAAGAGTTGCACTTAATTGATGAACTCAACTATGCGCATTTTTTTCTTACCATTCATGATGTTGTTATGTTTGCTAAACAACAAGGTATTTTATATCAAGGACGGGGGTCGGCAGCTAATTCTGTTGTATGTTATTGCTTAGAAATTACTTCCGTAGACCCTCGGCAGATCTCTGTACTCTTTGAGCGCTTTATTAGTAAAGAGAGAAATGAGCCGCCAGATATAGATGTTGATTTTGAACATGAACGCAGAGAAGAGGTTATTCAATATATTTATAAAAAGTATGGTCGAGAGCGCGCTGCATTAGCTGCAACGGTGGTGAGTTACCGCTTTAAAAGTGCGATACGCGATGTGGGTAAGGCATTGGGTATAGATACCACTCAGTTAGAATATTTTATTAAAAATATTAATCGCCGTGATAAGAGCCTACATTGGCAAACGCAAATTGTGACTTTAGGTTTAGATCCAAACAGTGTTCAAGGTCAACAGTTTATTGAATTGGTGGATGAAATTATTGGCTTTCCTAGGCATCTATCACAGCATGTGGGTGGTTTTGTGATCTCGGCAGGGCCTTTATATGAACTTGTGCCTGTAGAGAATGCCAGTATGGCTGAGCGTAGTGTGATCCAATGGGATAAAGATGATCTAGAAAGCTTGTCATTATTAAAAGTGGATGTATTAGCACTGGGGATGCTGAGTGCGATCCGCAAAGCGTTTCAGCAAATAGAGTTGCACTTAGGGCACCGCTGGGAAATCGCAGATATAACACGGTTGCAAGATGATGCTCAGGTGTATGGTATGTTACAAAGTGCAGATACTGTTGGTGTTTTTCAAATAGAATCACGTGCACAAATGAGCATGTTACCGCGTTTGAAGCCTGCTTGTTATTATGATCTGGTGATCCAAATTGCGATCGTTCGACCTGGACCTATTCAGGGTGACATGGTACATCCTTTTTTAAAACGCCGTAATGGTCAAGAGCCAGTCACTTACCCTTCAAAAGAGGTAGAAGAAGTACTGTCTCGGACGATGGGTGTACCCATATTTCAAGAACAAGTGATTAAATTAGCTATGGTTGCTGCGGGTTTTAGCGGAGGAGAGGCGGATCAATTACGCCGTGCTATGGCCGCATGGAAAAAATCTGGTGAATTGATGCGATTTAAAAATAAATTGATCACAGGGATGCAGAAAAAAGGTTATAGCACGGCATATGCAGAACAAATTTTTGCACAAATATGTGGCTTTGGTGAATATGGTTTTCCTGAAAGTCATTCTGCGTCATTTGCTGTATTGGCGTATGTTTCTGCTTGGTTAAAGTATTATTACCCCGCTTTTTTTTACTGTTCATTATTAAATAGCTTGCCCATGGGGTTTTATAGTGCGTCACAGCTATGCCAAGATGCTAAGCGTCATCATGTCATGATATTACCAATCTGTATTAATCACTCAAATTACGATCACAGTGTTTGTGAAAGTGAGGGACAGCTTGTGATTCGGTTAGGGCTAAGGTTAATAAAAGGGCTTAGAAGTATTATTGGCAAAGCGCTTGTAGCGCAAAGACCAGAAAAAGGCTACATCAGTTGTGCACAGTTACAAAATATGGGGTATGGACAAGGGACAATGTCTGTTTTGGCATCAGCAAATGCGCTACATGCATTTACTGATGGTCGTTATAGTGCGCGCTGGGAAATTATGAATAAAGAAACGGAGCTGCCTTTATTTAAGGGCATAGATAACCATCGAGCACTAGATGAAACACAAGGTAAAACGTTAAGGGCACCGGTAGGTGAGGCAACTGAAGCTGATAATTTATTAGAAGATTACCAAGCTGTTGGCTTAACTTTAAATAAGCACCCTATCACATTATTGGAAGAGTCAGGGCAGTTAACACGTTTTACCCGAGCGCGCGATTTGATTAATTTACAGCATAAATCGTGGGTAAAAGTGATTGGCCTGGTAACAGGGAAGCAGTCACCAGGTACCGCCAAAGGGGTGACTTTTTTTACCTTAGAAGATGATAGTGGAAATATTAATGTGGTGATATGGGCAGGCACTGCCAGAGCACAAAAACAGGCTTACTTGAGTGCTAAGTTATTAGAGGTACAGGGAATAGTTGAAAAAGAAGGCGAAGTTATTCATGTAATTGCAGGGCGTTTGACTAATTTGAGTGAGCTTTTAAATAGGTAGTATGCTTACTATACTACCCAGTTCAGTGTAAGCGGCTGTAATAGCTATTGTTGCATATTTTGATAGATTAAATATTTATATAATAATTGCGTATATTGGAAAGGGTGAGTATGGAAAACGTTAGTCTTGACAAATATAAAATGGCAGTAACTCAGTTACTGTATGAAGCGCCCTGTGCGGGCACAATGACCCCTTATATTAACGACCTATTGAATTACTTATCGGATAAAACCGGGGTTTATGCTGATTATGATATGAATGATTGGGACGATGCGAAAACGGCAAAGGGGGTAGCGATTTCACCTGTACAAGCAGCGAAGTGTTTACAAGAAACGCTACGTAGTCAAAAGTTTATGCAAGGGGTGAAGCGAGCGATTGAGGATAGGCTAAATGCCAGTGATGATGACATCCATGTGCTTTACGCTGGCACTGGTCCATATGCTACTTTGCTGCTCCCACTACTTTGCGTACTAAAGTTAGATAGGGTCAAAGCAACGCTTATTGATATTCATTCTGAAAATGTTGCTGCGGTACAAGCGCTAATTAATCACTTTGATGTGGCGAGTAATATTATAGACGTTGTGTGTGCAGATGCGACTGAATGGCAAGCTACAGAGCCGCAATTATTTGATATTATTATATCTGAAACGATGACCGCATTACTGAAACGAGAGCCTCAAGTCTTTATTTTTGCACATTTATCTCAATATTTAAAACCTTCAGGTGTTCTGATCCCTGAAGAGGTGTCTTTAAAGTCTTGGCTAGTTAACGAAGTTGAACCTGATCATTTATTGGGTGAGTTTTTTAAATTGGATATAAACCAATCGCGTGCATTGTATGAGGGTGACACCAGCGCATTTTCAGGAGCGCAGCTTATACCTGAGGGGTTCGAAACGGGCTACCGCTTGAAACTCACCACAGACATTAAAGTTTATGATTCAGTTTACCTTACTGAGAGTGAGTGTAGCTTAAATATTCCTCTGACCTTTTTACCACATAAAGCAGTATTAAAGGGTGGAGAGAAAGTGAGCTTTGAGTACGTCAATCCGCAAAGTGCTGACTTTATATTTAAGTTTCCAAAAGATGATAAACCACAGACCGAAGTAGAGTTATCTAATTACGATGCAGTCACGAGCAATGGTTTGATATTTATAAAGCGTACGTATGAACGTGCACAGATTAATAAACATGGCTTAAAATATGCTGTCCCTGAAAACGAGTGGCAAGCACAGATGAAGTTGTTTGAGCTAATGGGGCTTTCTGTGCATAGCGCAATACAGGCATTGTATGAGTATGAGTCATTTTCTTTGTTCGATAGTTGGCTCATGGCACAGTACGATGCGTTAAAGAAGCCGCCAGCAATAGAGACAGTAAACGACCAAGTGATGCAGTGCTTAGCTGAGTGACACTTTTACCAAGGTGTATTGGCTTCCTTAGGCTCAGAGTAACTTTCTAAGTAATGTACTGGACCATGATGCCAGCCCTTTGAGTGCGTAATTCTTGGGGCTGAATGAACATCCGGTGTAAATTTTCATTTCTTGTTCCTAATTATCTTTGTAATTCATCTAAGTCTTATCGATATGATCGATGTCGATTTTATTCAATAAATTTAGATAGCGTCTGGGTTACTTTATGGTTTTAACCATAAGGACGATAAAATGAACTCGATAAATTTCCATCAATTGGCCCCAGACGCGTTAGATATTCTTTTGCAGCAAGAGGCGTATTTAAAAAATGCATTCAATGATTCACAATGGCTTAGCCTGACATTATGGGATTTGGTCAAATTGAGAGTGTCACAAATGAATCGCTGTGCATATTGTATTGAGATGCATAGTCAAAGTGCATTAGCACAGGGGGAGTCTGTAGAACGCTTACTTGCTTTGAGTGTCTGGCAAACTTCTTCATTATTTACTGAAAGTGAGCAGGCGATACTTGGTTGGGCTGAACGCATAACAAATAATGCAGAAGTAGGTAGTGACGAGTTATCAGAATTACGAGAGCACCTTGACGAGCGTTCAATATGTGATTTAACCTTTGCTATTAATGCGATTAATAGTTGGAATAGAATTGCAAGGGCCTTCAAACCCTAGATTAGGACGGTAAACATACAATGAAAATGTTGGTGCAGCATAATGATGGCTTAGATTTACAAGTCTACTTTCCACAAGGAATATTAGCAAAGTATGTGCAAGGTATTTGGATTGCTGCACATCAAGGTGTTGATATCAACAATGTCACACGGTATTTAAAAGCAAATGGATGCAACGCTATTACGTTTTGTTTAAAAGGCCATATCGCATTTGATTCAGTAAAATATACACAGGGTGTTTATTTACAGCCTGCAACTCTTCAGGCAAAAGGAATGACTTTTTCTTCGAACACGCTTGCGGTAGGGGTTTGTTTACAGCCCGGTGCTATGTCACTTTTTTCAACGTTACCTAACGAAGTAACTTGCGCAGGTAAAACCCCCAGTTTGAGTGCTTGCTTTGAGATGTTACAAACTGCGCATACTCCTTACGCGTTATTAACGTGTCTATATAGGCATTTCATGTCTATTTTTGCACAGACGGCTGACTTTAATCCTACTTTGTTACGTGTGTTGCCCTATTTTAGTGAGCCTAAGTCATTACAGAGTATTGCAGCTGGGTTACCTGTTGGGCAACGTCAACTTGAAAGGGTTTTTAAGCAAGCAATGGGGATCACCGCTAAACAATATCAGCGTATAGTACGGGTAAATAAAGCGGTACAATACTTAAAATGTAATCCCTTGGTCAGTCTAACCGCGGTTGCTTACGAATTTGGCTATTCAGATCAAGCGCATATGACGAGGGAATTTAAGTCTTTTACACACTACACACCACGCTATTATATACGTGACTAGCATGTAACTTTTGCTGTTAAAAACTAAACAATCTCCTTGGAGTTATCGAAAAACCTTTCTCGCTGTAATGCTCTGTAATTGCCGATAACGCATAATGTCTCTAACCTATTTGCATTGAGAGACAAATCGTTAATTATGTTAGGTGGTGAGAATGAATATTCACAAAGGATATGTTGATAGTGATGAAACAGCAGGTTATTTCCAGCCCCTTTCCTATTTTATTAGCGAGAAACATGCTGACTCTTCAGAGACAGTAGATGATATAACGCGTTTGGGCTCTCTTAAGCTCTTTGAACACACTGTACAGGGCTTGACGTGTCAGGAGGTGAACTCATGATAAGTGTTACGCCAAGTACCTTAGAACTGAATAAAGTTTTTATGGATGAAAGTTTGATCCGTGCTTGCATGTGCTCACATGCTCCCCTTAAAAACTGGCTATTACTTGATTTTGATGTTCAGCAGTATCCCTTTGCAGATCTTATGACACAACGTATTTTAAAATGCGATGATATCGACAAATACCATGAAGCTATTATTGAACAAAGAGCCCAATTTGGGATGCCAGAGCAGTTATTTGCACAAGATAATTTGTTCTTTAAAGATATGATCCAAAATCAAGCTGAGAGTGCCGGTTTAGTTACGTTATATCAGCGCTTTGTGAATGAGTATTTAGCACATAAAGTCGCACATTCGCTCAATTTCGATACGCGTCCAGATATACGGGTTCATTTACCAACCACTCGACCAGTCAGTGAGTTTCATGATGATTACTCAATGACGCATAATTTCGAAGAAATTAATATGTGGTTGCCCTTGGCTGATACTCAAGGAACGTCAACGCTATGGTTAGAGTCAGGTTACGGTACTGGGAAAGCACAACCAATAGATGTTAAATACGGACAAGTCCTGCTATTTGATGGAGGGATTTTAAAACATGGAAGCCGAACAAATGACACTGATAGTACTCGGATCAGTTTAGAATCAAAGCTATCATTAACAGGATCAAGGCAACGTGCTGATGCTGTGCATCTATTAGATAGATTTAGTTTCGTGTAGTCATGTAACTGGTAATGTGCACAAACTATCATTTGTGCACGGGCTTACAAGTCAATAGTACTGATATGAATCACAGTGACATTGCGGATCTGCAATGAGATCATTTGCGGTTAAGGTGATCTGCTTCTGATTTTGATGGTCATACACTGTTGCAACTTTCAGTATTTCATCAATACCAATTACTTCTACTGGATGGTTGTTATATTCAATCCATTCACCGTTTCTGAGCTCTTTTAAGTTCATTGTGAAGCCTCGCTGTTGTTAATTAAACAAGTATAGTACTGGATGGTGAATACACGAATGAATGTGTACATTGGGTGATTTAAATACCTGAATAACGAATATATTAGCTGTGCGGGTACAAATTACATAGCTTATTATCCATAATAGAATGCTATTTAGGTACGAATTTAGTTATAAAGATCAATTGTCTGATGTGTTTTTGAGCTTTTAATCAAGGTTCAATAACTCTAGTGCGCGATGTGCAGAAGCAATCGCCCCCTCTTGCCATCCACTTAGGTAGGTTGTGTGATCTCCAGCAAAAATATAGGGCCCATCTTGATGAGAAAACTCGACGATGGGTGGGTTAGAAGACCAACCTCCTTTTGAGAAGGGTGTATTCTTCCAAGAGCGAGAGCAGGCACTATGCGCGTACTTTGTTGCTTCAGGATGAACATGCTGCATTTGGATTAGTGCGCTATCGACACGTTCTTGGTTTGACAGGTTGGCAAATCGCTCGCCTGCAGACCCATCAAAAATATAGCCACCAACCAGCACTCCTGACTCTCTACCAAAGCCTGAGGAGGGGTACCATAACTGGGTATTATCAGATCCTAACCATGAAATCCCCCCAAAAATATGTTCATGGGTTTCCCAAAATCGCTCGGATTGAAAAGCAGTTTTTCCTGCTGAAGCATAATTTGCGTTTTGTACTTCTTGTGCAATAGGTGCAGAAAAGTCATGGTTTATGTCTTGGAGTACAGTGAGTGGAAGAGTAACAATGACTTGGACTGCTGTCATTTTTTTAATCACTCCATGTTTGTTACGAAAAGTCACTTCAGACCCAGATTTGACTCTTTTCATGGAGAGAACTTCACTGTTGTAGCGTATTTTTTTGGGGATATTACGGGCAAATCCTTTTACGATACGGTCCATCCCACCTACAGGTTGCAACATGGCCGACTGCTGATCTTTAGATTGCTCAAAATGTATTCGCCTTGCCCATTTGTCCAGATGGGGTAAAACTTGCGTGAAGTCTTTACTTGGCTGTGCTTGAGGTGGGGTAAATACTCCAGAATTAGCCTCTGCTCCTGCTCGTATTGAGCCTGAAAATTGATAATTACTATCCAAGTCTCCAAAGCTTGTTAGCATTTTAAGCATATGGTCGTTATGTTGTGCTGGTAATAGGTGTGATACTAAGTTTTGCTCAATTGCTTGGGCTAGTGTTGATGCAATCAGTCCGCGTTGACTGGTGTAAAGTTCTTTCGATTTTATTGGGGTATTATTGAATGCGCCATCGATAGAGAAATATGTATTACGGTTGTCATTAATGAGCGGCTCTAAAGGGATTGACAACTCTTTACAGTAACGTAATACACGTTCATGGTGGTGCGATATTCTAGCTGGCCCAACATTAAAATATAAGTGCTTATCTGTCTCAAATTCGCAGTATGATGTTCTATCAAACTCTTCTATTTCACTACCATGGCGCAGTGTTTCGTTTCTACCTCCTGGCTTAGACCGTGCTTCAAGCATTTGGAAATTAACACCTAACTTAGTTAATTCGTACGCTACGCACAGCCCTGAGACTCCAGCGCCAAGGATCAATATATCATGGTGCTTTTCAGGGCGATTTATTTGATTATCTCGCCATTCTTGTAAGTTAAAAGGGTCTAGTGTGTCATCTGCGAGTACTTGGCCTGAAAAAGCACTTGCGAGCGTTGCTGTACTGACTTGTTTAATAAACTGTCTTCTGTTTTTATTCATAAGTAAAAAACTCCTTTTTGTAATAAGTAACTAGGGCTCTATTGTTGTGGACTTTAAGTTGTACCTGTTTGTTTTAAATAGCGAATAACGCAGGAAAATGTATACAGAACATGCATTTTCCCCATATTGAAGTGTTGTAATGAACTAATTGACAAAGAGCCTATTATTTACTGACAGAGTGCCCGTCATAGGCTCTAATTTGAGAGGTATTTACCTTATTGAGCAACTACATAGTTTTTACAAGCGCCTAAATTTGTATATCTATGCTCATGGCCTAGCGTCTTTGGGGCTACGCCGTGAAGAGGACCGCCATTGATTTTCCAGTTATGACCTTGATAGCTCACCACGTCACCACTGCTATAAATTGCAGGATAAGGTTGCCAAGTATCTTCACAAGGCTGACATTTAGGTAACTCTTTTGCGATTACATTAAGCAGTTTATATTGTTCATCTCTGGCATCTTGATGTAGTTCCCAAATAAATACTCCCGGGTAACCATTGTCTGCGACAAACTTTGATTTGGTTTTTATCAACTCTGGTGTTTCCCAAAAATAGGCATCATTATCTAGAGTATATTGACCAATGTTGTAATCCACGCCCATGCCTTTGACTAAGTTCTCTACAATGTCGCGGGCAGTGTGGCCAGACACGGGACCATTTTTACTATCTACAAAAGTTTTATTATAAAAGGGGAGGCCTAGACTCGTTTTAGCAACATCATATTTGCTGATCATACTTTGACTGGCGGGGTGTGGGTTAACAAGTCCGGCATGAATATCGTCCCATGCTGCATGATGCTTAATTGGTGAGCCACCCCAGCCACCGGTGTAGTCATAGGCCATAAAACGAATAACGTCGGCATACTTATCCAAGTCGGGGTGAAAATTAATACCTGACCAGCCGCCAGCTTGAACATCGACAGTTACTTCAATATTCTTTGGTAAAGCAGCACGTAAATCTTTTACTAACGTTAAAAGCATCGTGCTTTCAACAGGGTTTGGCTGGTTATAAGTACTCCAGTCTTCCCAGTCGACATCGATACCATCAAGGTTATGGAGCTTGGCATATTCAACTAGATTTATTACTAATTGACTCCGTGCGGCTTCATCCATCGATAAAAAGTCTACCCCAGCACCGCCAACGGAGATCATCACGCCGGTGTTGTTTGCATGAGCATGCTTAACTATGTCATCAATATACTTGTCTGCTTCAAGGGTATCTAGGCTGCCATCTGGTTGAGGGTAAGCGAAGGCGACAATAATATGTGTTAACTTATCTGTGGCTAGATCTTTAATGTCTAAATCCCCGCCAGCTGGATAATCCCATGTCGCATAAAACCCTTCAACTCTTGGGCAAGATTGCTCTGCGATAGCGATAGCTGAAAATGGGAGTAAACAAGCTGCGGTTAGGCTTGTCAGTAATCTTCTTTTTTGCATTGTATATTCCTTATCATTACATGTTGTTTTTTTAAATATCGGTTTGATGTAACGATTTCGATGGTTATATGTAAAGTGAATTAATTTAAAGTAACGAATTTGTTTTTTTAACTATTTTGCAATGCATAACTTCGAAGCACTTTAAAATAGCTTGCGTAGTACGGTGTGGCTGCATTTTATAGAACCATTAATACACATATGGGCATGCGTATAACCTAATTTGGTTATTGAAAACGAATTTCATATTCCAAGATATGAATTAAGCAATAATACTTACTGTGCCAAAATAATGAATTATAATGATGTAAGCTTTTGTTTTTAAATGTTTATTGTGTTTTTATGCTGTTTTCATTAACAATTCTTTACATGAAATGACAACTTTGCATGTTAATTTTTTTGTTTTCTGATACATTTTTTAGCGAAAATAATAACAAACAACAGGTTTTTATATGTCTAAGCTACAAAAAAACAACAAGATGATTTTTAGTACAACGTTACTTTCACTAGCTGTATCAGCATCACTTCATGCAGCTCCACTACTTGAAGAGTCAAGTAAATCGCCACTACCAAAGCGTTACATTGTGAAGTATAAAGCAGGTGTAGCTTCAACATTAATGAGCCAGAGCTCAGAAATGTCACATTTGGCTCAATCTAGAATGGTTACTCTTGGTATTAACAATGCTCAGTTTAAACCAAGTTTAAATGCCATTGTTACACCATTAACAAGTACTCAATTACAAACTTTGCAAGAAGACACTAATGTTGAATACGTAGAAGAAGACTTACCACGTCGTTTAATGTCACAAGAAACACCCTATGGGATCAGCTTAGTACAAGCAGACCTTGTTGATGACATGGTGGCTTCAGCAGCCAGTGGCGGTAAAAAAATCTGTGTAATTGACTCAGGCCTCGACTTACCGCATGAAGATATGGGTAGCAATGGTGGGACTGTAACAGGCACAAATGACCGAGGTACAGGTAACTGGTTTGAGCATGGAGGCCCTCATGGTACTCACGTTGCGGGCACTATTGCGGCCTTGAATAATGGTATCGGGGTTAGAGGTGTTATCGGTACCGATCCTTCAATGCATATTATTAAAGTATTTAATGCAAGCGGCTGGGGTTACTCATCAGAGTTGGTGGATGCGGTAAATAAATGTCAGGCAGCCGGTGCTGATGTTGTAAATATGAGTTTAGGTGGCGCGGGCTCAAGTACAACTGAACGCAATGGCATGCAAGCTGCTGCTGATGCCGGCATGTTACTAATAGCAGCTGCTGGTAATGATGGCGTATTATCAAACCCAACTGACTTAGAAAGTTTCCCTGCATCATACGATTCAGTTATGTCTGTCGGTGGCGTCGATAAAAATAAAGATTTATACACAAGTTCACAAAAAAATGACCAAGTAGAAATTGCAGCCCCAGGTGTTGATGTGCAATCGGCTTATCCTGAAGGAGATGGTTCATTTGTTACTTTAACTGTGAATAGCGTACCTTATGAAACAAATGCTATGGAAAACCAAGGTGTTGTTACCGCACCATTGTATGACTTTGCTACAGGCGAAGTGCAAGATAGCGGTGCCAGCGGTAAGGTTTGTTTAATCCAACGTGGTGCAATTTCGTTCCATGACAAAGTGAAAAACTGTGAAGATAGCGGTGGTTTAGGTGCGATTATTTACAATAATGCAGCGGGTAGCTTTAGTGGTACTTTGGGTGACACGAATCTAACAACTATCCCAGGTTTAACTGTTACTGATGTTGCTGGTGCAGCAATGTTAGCTGATGTAGGTACGTCTGCGGCGGTTAATATTAGCCCTGGTAATTATGGTAAAATGACGGGTACGTCAATGGCATCTCCTCATGTTGCGGGTGTTGCAGCATTAGTATGGAGCCATCATCCGAGTTGTACGGCAGAGCAAATTCGTACGGTATTGACTGCAACAGCGGAGGACTTAGGTGCTCCGGGTCGTGATGTTCAGTTTGGCCACGGTTTAGTACAAGCAAAAGCAGCGGTAGATTACTTGAACACCAATGGTTGTTCAGGTACACCGGGTGGTTCATTACCGGCCATTGATGAAACAGTAAATAATATTAATGTGTCGCGCCGTAGCTGGGTACGTTACACATTTGACTTAGCTGACGGTTACTCTGATTTTAATGTCGCTATGTCTGGTGGTACAGGTGATGCTGACTTATATGTAACATACGGTAAAGCGTCTACACGTTCACAGTGGGATTGTCGCCCATATGCTGGTGGTAATGTTGAAAACTGTGGATTTCAGAATCCACAAGCTGGTACTTGGTACGTTGACGTATACGGTTATAGTGCCGCTGTAGGTGTGACGTTGAATGTGACCGCCACATCATCAAAATAATATTCGCATGACCTATCTTAGTATGGGTAAGTAGAATAACTTTAAGCCGCGTAACTGCGGCTTTTTTGTGTTTGGGTTAGAGTGTGGTTTAGTGTTGAATCGAGTTACTCTAACAGAGCTGACTATCACTATGACTGATGGAAGTATCAATATTGCTCAATTACGGAGTAATAATCGTATGTAGCCATTATCAACTTCAGCAAAATCTAAGTCATTTTCCTACATATTTTTTACAATGTACTTTACGAAGAAAAGGAAAATTAAGTACTATCATAAAGGTACAAGAGGGTGGTGCGATACATTTAACGGTGTCAAGCAGAGCTACGGGGCTAATATTCGTAACGTTTTTAAAGGTGATGATAAGGAAAAAGATGAATAGTGAACGGTTACAACTAAAACCACTTGAGCAGTCAGATTGGACACTTTTTAAGGAACTAAATCAATGCCCTACACTGATGAAGTATGTAGATGATCCTCGTTCGGATAGTTTACTTAAAACGATTTTTGAACGTAGGGTCTGTGCTGAAGGTAAAGGGAAAAAAAGTTGGGATTTTAGTATTACGGAAAAGAGCACTGGCGATAAGGTGGGTAATATTGGTATTGCTCTTAAAGGTAGCTGCAACGATTCAGCTGAGGCTGGTTGTATGCTAAAAGCGTCAGCACATGGAAAGGGTTATGCTTCTGAGGCATTGCGCTTAATTGTTGACTATGGTTTTGAAACTTTAAATCTAAATAAAATTATCGCAACATGCGCGACGTCCAATATCGCCTCGTGGAAATTACTTGAGAAAACAGGCTTTCACAGAGAATCGATGCTGACTAAAAATACATCGATTGGTGGGCAATCAGTAGATGACTACGTCTATGTCATTTTACGTAAAGCGTAGAAGAATATGAAAGGATGCGGCTTATTTAATTGTCAATATGCCGCAGCCTTATGGCGAGTTTTATAGATTTAACTCGTCAATTTGTTCAGAGACGCGAACGCCACTTCTTACTGCCCCTTCCATAAAACCTAAATAACGCGTATCGGTGTGTTCACCTGCAAAATAGATGCGCCCAACGGGTTCTTGAAATGCGCCCCAGTACTGGGTAATTTGTCCGGGTCCGTAGGCTAGAAACCCACCTTGTGTCCACTCATCATTTATCCAGCTATGGACACTTGCTTCCACAAAGTATTTCGACGAGTTGGGGTACATTAATTCAATTTCTTCTAATCTTGCATCTATAATGTCTTCATCACTCCAGTGTTTTTGGATTTGACTATAGTCACCCGACGTATATGTAATTAAAATCCCGCCTTCGCCGCCTTGGCGCTCGGTTGTTTCCCAAGTCCAGCCAGTGGGCAACCCTGTAACTATGGTGTCTCCTCCAAGCCCTTGATTTAACCAAAATCGGGTGTCGTATTTGAGTAATACCTTAGAATGTGACCCATAATTAAGTGCTTGAGCTGCTTCATTTAACTTTTCTGGTAATTCCGGCGAAAATGCAATTTTATCCAGTACACGTAAAGGTACAGTCACAACAATGACATCTGACGTATGTACGTCGCCATTTGCTGTAGTTACCGAGATAACATTATCAACTTGAGCAATACGTGTTACTGGTTGCCCTAGAATAATTGTGCCAGTAATATTGTCAGCGAAGGCATCGACCATGGCTTTACCGCCCTTTAAAAAGCGAAATGCTTCCACGTCATCTTCGTTAACTGATTCATAGACTTTGGCGTATTGTACAACGTGCAGCAATGAGAGATCACTTGGCTCATCAAATTCACCGCGTACCCATTGTTCTGCTAATAATTTTGCACTTGGGTTGAGATGTAACTGATCAATCCAAGTTTGGGTCGTCATTAAGTCATATTCGATTGCTTGCTCTAATTCTGCAGGTTTATCTGGGTCAGGTATCGCTGCAGTTAACAAATCAAGCTCATCGTAAAAACGGTAATAGTCGTTAACAACATCAGGATCAAAGTTATCGTCAAATTCGGTATAGCTTACCAACTTCCCCTTGACATAATATGCGCCAGACTCGGTATCACCAGAGTATCCTGTTTCAGCAAGCTCTACGCCAAATTGGTTAGCGTATTGATGTATATGAGTATGCACAGTCTCACCATCAATGAATTCCCCCCCAACTTCCCCATGTTGGTCGCCTATATTAAGCGTTCCAACACGGCCACCAATATGGTCTTTTGCTTCAATTAAGGTGACTTGATAGCCTATTTGCTCTAGTTCATAGGCAGCGGTAAGGCCTGATAACCCAGCGCCAACAACTATCGCACTTTTTATCGTTGTGACTGGATCGGGTGTTGTATCTTGTACATTGTCGTTATTATTCCCACATGCTGTGAGTATTAAACTCATACATGTTGTAACTACTAATTTAGAAAAGGAGTCCTTCCTCTTAATTTTTTTCATGATACCTCATTAAATTTGACCATTAAATTCATAGTAAATAGCCTTTATTTACTATTTAAAAATAATAAATAAGGCTGTTTTTATTATACATTGATTTTATTTTAATTCGGCTGTTTGTTTTTATGATTTATAAAGTTGTTTTTATGAAATTTGGTTTTATATATAAATTAATGACTTAAATCAACCCAATATTTTGGATTTTTTATATCTCTTTTGGGGTCTAAAAAAGGGTTGTCAATACTGATCACGGTGCTTAACTTCCATTTGCTTAAAGGAAATAAATGTTTAGTGGATTCATGGCTTTTCATATATTCATCAAAACTACCATCTTCAATTGCTTTATTTAAACCATTAGTCACATCGGTGATAAGTGTTTCATTACTTTTTTTTATAAAGAAATACATAGGGAAGGGGTAATGTAAAATTACTTTGTCGTATACGATTAACTCCGGCATTGACTTTTTTCGAGATAATACTTCGCTATGCGCTTCATTAATTCCCCTAGGGAAGGCAAAGCAGCGACCAGAGTAAGCTTGCTTAAACATGTTTTCGTAGATTGCATTGGGCATAACGTTTAATCCTGCTGCAATCATAATATCGGTGTCGGGCCAATGAGCACCTTGGCAAAGACGATGTGTTTTAAGTTGATCTAAGGTTGATATTTGAGCAAGCGAAGCTGCCGCACTTTGATGTGCGGTGAATACTCTATAGCCAAGTAATCCTTTTACCAGTGGAATGGGTACAAAACCCAGCGAGCTTTCGCGTTCAGAGTCAGTACCCGCCCAATAAATATCAATAAGACGGCCAGCTTTTAGTTCATTTAGTGCACGTTGTTGCACCATGTAGGGCGATAGCTTTATCGTGAGTGGTTTATTAATTTTTTTATAAGCAAGTTCTAACAGCCCAACATAGTAGTCATGCGTACTATCAAATTCAGACTGGGGGCCTCGCACTTTGATAGTCTGAGCACTCGAGAATGTCGTTATGGAGAATAAGAATACGCAAAGCAGAATTAATATGGGGTGCATTGTCGGCTAGCCAATTGAATTAAAATGTGTCTTTCAAGTATAGGATTACACTTATGTAAGGCAAGTTGATAGCGAAAAGCACGTCGCAAAAATACGCCTTGGCCTACCAACTTAGCAAAATTACGTCTACGTTTTACGTATGTGATGCAAAGGCTACGTATTAATGACAGCATTAATTGCACTGGATACACAATCAATCAAAAACTCTATCTCAATGAAGTTGCTCAGCTCTGTGCTATCGATCTATTTTTTATTAACTTTAATCGTGACAGGGGTGCATATTGCTGTTGAATATCAAGATGCTAAAAACGAAGTACAAAGTGTTCTGGAGGCGTCAGAGCAAACCTTTCACGACATATTAGCGACAGATCTCTGGAACTATGATTTAGACCAGCTCAATATTACCGCAGAAAGTATTAAAAGATTACCCGATATTACAGGCATTGAAGTGAAAGGAGCTGATGGTAATGTGCTGTTTTCCAGTGGGAAAACGCTCGACAAAACGATTCAGCAAGATGGGCTGTTTTGGCATCAGTTCACCTTAGTGAAAACCATGAATGAAGAGAACACAGATTTAGGGGTCGTTCGGCTTTACTCTGACAGAAGTGTCATTATAAATAGTATCAAGTCAGGGGTTTATACCTTAGCCATTAATGCGGTAATTAAGACACTGGCATTGGTGGTGTTGGTGACTATCATATTTCGAAAGTTATTAACGCTTCCTCTTGGTTTATTGGCAAGGCATGCTGATTCAATAGATCCAGATAATGCAGTGTTTAATCGCATTGATATCGCTAAAAATACCGATGATGAATTGGGCCTTGTGCAAAATGCGTTAAACGGCATGATGGAAAAGACAGCCGATACTATTAAAAAACTAGACACCGTCAATCGAGAGTTAGAGAAAAGGGTGGTTGAACGCACTGAAAAGTTAAACCGCACAGTTAACCAACTCGACATTGAAAGAGCAACCCTCAAAGAGGAGGTAGCCACCCGACAGCAAAGTGAAGCTGCATTGGAGCAATCTTTAGAGGACTTAAAACGTGCACAAGGGCAGTTAATTGAGTCAGAAAAACTTGCGTCATTAGGTGGACTTGTTGCAGGAGTTGCGCATGAGATAAATACCCCTGTGGGATTGAGCCTAACGGGAATATCCCACTTTGAGCATATGGTTGAAGACATAGATAAGTTATTTCAAGCGGGGGAGCTAGAAGAAGATGACTTTTCAAGGTTCACCAAAGACTCTAAAGAATTAGCCAAAACAATTCATGTGAGCTTGGCCCGAGCAGCAAACTTAGTAAAAAGCTTTAAACAAGTTGCTGTTGACCAATCGTCAGAAGAAATACGTGAGTTTGATATTTTAGAATACTTAGAAGAAACCATGACCAGTATGAATAGCCAGCTTAAACAGAGTGACGTTAACTTTGACGTTGTCTGTAACGAACAAATATTGATGATGACAAGTTATCCTGGATCATGGGCACAGATATTTACTAATTTAATTCAAAACACACTGATCCATGCGTATAACAAAGGCCAGACCGGTCAAGTAACTCTGACATTTTCAAAAAGGGCAGATTCGTTAGTACTGGAGTTTAAAGATGATGGCAAAGGGATGAGTACGCAAACGATAGAAAAGATATTCGATCCGTTCTTTACCACCAACCGCGCAAATGGCGGTTCAGGGCTTGGCATGAATATCATCTATAATATAGTGACTCAAAAATTAAGCGGTACGATCACGGTTGAAAGTGAAGTGGGACAAGGCAGCAGTTTTTACATTACTGCACCTATTAAGTTAGCCAATGTATAATAGGCAGTTTTATGTTTAAAAAGAAATCTAAATCAGAGGGTAAGCCTAAAGAAACATGGAAGATCTTAATAGTAGATGATGAACCCGATATTCATACAGTCACAAAAATCACACTGAGTCGGTTTGAGTTTGATAACAAAAGCCTTGAATTTATTAGTGCATTTAGTGGTGAAGAAGCGAAGCAGTTATTAGCAGAGCATTCAGATATCGCATTGGTTTTTTTAGATGTTGTGATGGAGTCAGATGATGCGGGTTTATTGGTTGCACAATACATTAGAGAAGAGCTCAAAAATGCGTTTGTACGTATTATATTGAGAACAGGTCAACCCGGACAAGCACCCGAAAGAGATATAATTGTTAATTATGATATTAATGATTACAAAGAAAAAACCAATTTAAGCAGCGATAAATTATTTACCGTCGTATACACGGGTTTAAGGGGATATCGCGATATACTCGCCATAGAAAAATCCAGAGCTATGTTAGAAAACCACCGAATAGGCCTGGAAAAAGTCATTGATTCTACGGCAAGCCTTTTCAGGATCCGTTCCATCAGTAAGTTTGCTAACGGGCTGCTCGTGCAGCTAGCTTCATTACTACATATTGATAAAGCAGCGTTAACCGCCCAAGCAAGCCACTGCGCCGTAAAAAAAGTGGACAACCACTTTGAAATTATTGCCGCGACGGGGCTGTTACAGCCAAATGGCAACGGATCACCTGCTTTACCTGAGGCTATTAAAGTGTTGTTTGAGCGAGCATGTGCTGAGCAGCGAAGCTTATTAGAAAGCGGGGCGTTTATTGGCTATTTCCCAACAACTAATACAGGAACAAACCTCATTTATTTAGAAAATGTAGGTGATATCGACCCTTTGGATAGGCAATTGCTCGAATTGTTTTCTCATAATATATCGGTTGCATTTGAAAACTTAGCACTGGATAAGGAAATATTTGATACGCAGTCAGAAATTATTGACACACTGGGAGAAGTTGTTGAAAGTCGCTCCAAAGAAGCTGCAAATCATGTGAAACGCGTATCGCATTTATCAAAAGCATTGGGAGAATGGGCTGGACTCGATGATGATACTGCGAATCAGCTTTTTATGGCTTCACCTATGCATGATGTGGGCAAAGTAGCGATCCCTGACTCTGTGTTGTTAAAACCTGGGAAGCTCAATGATGAAGAATGGGAGGTGATGAAAAATCATGTATCAATTGGGTATGATATTTTTGCTAGATCGAAGCGACCAGTGCTCAAAGCCGCAGCGATTGTAGCAGGTCAGCACCATGAAAAGTTTAATGGCAAGGGCTACCCTAATGGCCTCTCTGGCGACGATATTCATATATTTGGCCGTATAGTCGCATTAGTCGATGTATTTGATGCCTTGTCGCATTCACGGTGTTATAAAGAAGCGTGGCCTTTAGAGGAAGTATTGGCATTATTGAAAGAGGAAAGAGGGGAGCACTTTGACCCTAAATTAGTCGACTTGTTTATAGACAATATAGATAAAGTTATACACATCATGGAAACGTACCCAGATTAAGCGATTGTATTCAGATGCGTATATAGAGTTAGATGCGATAAGAGCAAGTTACTCGGCAAACTCGTCTCTTACCGCTGATAGTATGACGCACTATTTAGCATTGTTAGTTGTTACTTTAATAGCTCTTTTTTCACCTGGTTTTGCGAAATAATCTACAGCCAACGCTTTTATTTTATCAGGAACTTGCATTGGGATATGAACATACGTGATATTACGAGCATTGAGCTGCACTTTAGCCGACGTTGTTGAGCGTTCATCGACAGCAAACACTCCAGGTATAAACGCATGGTGCGTTATTTTATCGGCCCAGAACTTTGCGTATGGTATGTAATGCTGTGGATTGATATCAGCATCTCCTAAATGCAGTACTGTGACGCCATCAATGGTTACACGATAGACTATATTTTCAATTTCGGTTCTCTTTGGCCAACCGATGTGCGGAATACGAACGGCTTCAGCATGAATATTGTTAATGTTTAACCTAGTTGGCTTATCGCCAATGTTAAGTGATACTTCATGTAATTGCGGCTTGAACTGCTGGTAATTTGGCTGTAATGCGAGTTTTTTAATTACTTGCGTGGGGGCAATTAACTGAACTTCTTTATGCTCTTTTAAGTACTCTGATACTTCGGCAGCATGAAAATGGTCCGCGTGATCATGGGTAATAAAGATGGCATTTATAGTGTTAAATGGCGCTGCACTATTAATGAGCTTTTCTTTGATCTCCTTGGGCACTAATGTAAAACGATTATAGTTTTGCTTGAAAATAGGATCAAATAGTACTTTTTTATTGTTATTTACTATTAATACTCCTTCATTACCTAAGTACTGTGCACTAGCAGGTATATTCTTTGCTGTTATACTGCCAGAAAAAAGCATAATAATAATTGTAATGACACTCAATATTTTATTCATCAATTATTCTATCCTTGATTTTACTTTTTAATATGTGGATTAAGCACTAGGTGTGCATTGTTTCATTAGAAATATTGCACTTAACAGGATAGGTGTATATATTTTTGCGCTCAATGGCATGTAAATTGAGTTGGTATGACTTTATAAATTTTAAGGTTATTTATCCACAGTTTTTGATATACCAATATTTTTAAATAGGTGGGTATTGCTTTAAAAGCGTTTATATCAGTTAATAAGCTGGCTTTTTAGCGCATGGTTATCTGGATATTTGAATGTGTTATTACGCCTCATGTAATAATACTCGAGGAATAGCGCAACAGAGATTAGTTGATAATGGTGCTTTGAATGAAGGGTGGCAGCAATAGCAAAGCGTTTATCATGTACATTGAATGATAAACGCTTTAAATGTGGGGTTACCTTACACCGAGTAAAGCTTCTTGTTCGGCTTGGCTCGCGAGGTATTCATCGAATGTACCGTGAAAGTTTTCGACTTTCTTGTCTTTAATATCGATGATGCGCGTAGCTAAAGATGACACAAATTGACGGTCATGGCTGACAAAAATAAGTGTCCCTTCGTATTCTTTTAACGCGTTATTTAAGGCTTCGATGGCTTCCATATCCATGTGGTTAGTAGGTTCATCCATAATTAACACGTTTACGTCTTGCATCATTAATTTACCAAATAACAAACGGTTTTTCTCACCACCTGAGCAGTTTTTGGCTTTTTTATTGGAATCATCGGCAGTAAACAATAAGCGACCTAACATGCCACGTACCATTAAATCATTGTGCTTAGCGGTACGCCACTGTGACATCCAGTCAAATAACGATAAGTCATTGTCAAAATCTTTAGAGCTGTCTTGAGGGCAGTAACCTATTGATGCGTTTTCTGACCACTTTACAACACCTTCATTCGCTTGAAGTTCGTTAACTAGGCAACGTATAAAGGTAGTTTTACCCACACCATTTTCACCAATAATGGCAAGCTTGGCATTTGATTCAAGAATAAGCTCACCTTTTTCAAAAAGCACTTCGCCGTCAAACCCATGACCAAAGTCTTCAAGTATTAATGCTTGGCGGTGCATTTTCTTGCCTTCATCGAATCGTAAACTCGGCGCGATACGGCTAGAATTTTTAACTTCGTCTAAGCTGATTTTGTCCATTTTTTTAGCGCGTGAACTTGCTTGTTTTGCTTTTGATGCATTGGCGCCAAAGCGGTTTACAAAGTCTTGTAATTCGTCAATCTCTGACTGCTTCTTAGCGTTACCCGCTAATAATTGCTCGCGGATCAAAGACGATGCTTCCACGAACTTTTCATAATTACCTGGGTAAATACGTAATTCACCGTAATCAATGTCGGCCATGTGTGTACAGACGGCATTTAAGAAGTGTCTATCGTGCGAAATAATGATCATGGTACATTTACGCTGGTTTAATTCATTTTCTAACCAACCGATAGTATGAATATCGAGGTTGTTGGTTGGTTCATCCAGCAATAAAATATCAGGGTTAGCAAATAATGCTTGTGCCAGTAACACGCGCAGTTTCCAGCCCGGTGCAACTTGAGACATCAACCCAAAATGAAATTCTTCCTCGATCCCTGCCTTAAGTAGAATGTCACCTGCGCGGCTTTCTGCGCTGTAACCATCCATTTCTGCAAATAAGCTCTCAAGTTCGGCGACTTTCATACCATCTTCTTCACTCATTTCAGGTAAAGAGTAAATACGATCGCGTTCTTGTTTTACTTTCCAAAGTTCTGTGTCACCCATGATCACGGCATCAACAACAGAATAAGCTTCAAATGCAAATTGGTCTTGACTTAAATTACCGACTTTTAAGCCTGGAGTAATTGAAACATTACCTGAAGTCGGTGCGAGCGCGCCACTTAAGATTTTCATAAATGTCGATTTACCGCAGCCATTTGCGCCAATTAAGCCATAACGATTGCCATTACCAAATTTAGCAGAAATATTTTCGAACAAGGGTTCTGCACCAAACTGCATGGTGATATTCGCGGTAGATATCAAGATGAATTCCTAAGCAAGGTGAGCCGATAAAAAACAAGGATTATGTTGTTTTTAACAAGCATCAAGGGTTGGTCTAAATGAGGTCGCGAATTATACAGACTACAGTGGTAGACTGTCGAGTAAAGCTTCATATAAAACACCAAAATCACAAGAGAATTTTAAAAAGCGCCATAAAAACAGCATATCCCACCTTGTTGCGTCTTGGCACGTGCTGGCGCAAGGCAAGATGTTCCTAATTTCGTTGCAATAGAAATGGTAATTGTAAGATAATGAATTACTTTGATTAAAGACTAACGAGGCTTTTCATGACAATTACTCATCCCACTCGCTTTAATACGGCGGCGTCAAAATATGTGTCGGTATATGCATGGCTAATTGTCGCTTTTGCACTTTTATCCCCTGTGCTGTTTGAGTTCGACATTTTCGAGTTGATAGAAAGTTTGGTCGGTGGGGCGATTGGCTTTTTACTCGTGAAATATATCAAAGTGGGCGATAGTAAAATGATCGCCTTAGCAGTTTTATATTTTGCCTTGCAGACAATCCATGTTGAATATGGCGATTTCAATATGGGGGTGAACTTTGGGGTGATGATTGCGGTGGCATTTAATTTAGATGACATCACCCTATCAATTAACGTGCTTAGCTTAGTGTTCATGTTATTGATGGCGACGGCTTGGTATAGAAATAACAAAGTCAAAATGTGAATACGGAGTCTCACTCTGGGTTAGATATTAAAAGGTGTGCCGTACTTCGATGTTGAATTCGGGCTTGGTAATGAGGTGATTAGCGTTATAAAGGCTTAAAGTAGAAAACAATATGTGACACTATTTAAGTTAATACAATCACTTTTTCCAGAGCAATTGTATTAACTTTCAACAGCCCGAATGGCTTTGACACCTTATAATATGAGTAACTGAACCTAGTTGCTTTTACTTACTAGTGGTTACGTACAATGTGATGTAACTAGAGCTTTAACAATAATGTCCGTCACTATAAACCTTCACATTGTATGTTCATGAGAAATTTTGGTTCATTCAAAAGCAACTTAGGAAATTCGTTAACCAAAGTATTATATAATTCGATATTACTTTGCTTGATCTTATACATAATATTGACATGAATTTCGTCTAGTTGGGTATGTTCAATTAAGCTTAGAAGCGCTTTTTTTGGCAGTGCTTGGCGTGTTTTTTCAATTTGTAATAAGTGGAGCTGAAGCCATAGTGGATCAGGGGCTGATGTATTAGGTTTTAACGCAAAGTCGTGTGAAATAAGAAAAGAAACAAGTTCATCACTGTCATTGTTATTATACGAAATGACGTTTGTAATGAGTGAAATTTGGCGGTAGTCGAAATTGTCTAATCTATGTTGATATTTTAATAATATGGCTTTTTGATGATCTATTGGTAGCCTTCGGACCAGCAGGTAAAAGTTACTGTCTGTTGGGGTGATGTTTTTGTTGAATAAAACATCAATTTCTGAAGGTGACAATTGTTTATTTAAATATATTAATTCTAATAGTGAGGTTCTTTGGGATTCATCTAATTGGTCTAATACGCCTTTTAACTCTCTGCTATTTTTTAGTAGAGCTTGATAAGTATTAAAATCGTCCAATGACAGATTAATGCGCTTGAGATGATTGTTTGCAGACACGAACTTACTCATAAACGTTTGTTTAGGGCAAAATAATGAATGAGCGCCTTGCCAGCTAGGAGTGAGGGGCTGGGTTGAGTTTTTAACAGTTAGCGGCGCTACATTTAGTGCTGTGTCATTATTGATAATTTGATTTTTGCATATATTTTTAGCAATTGGCGGTCTATTAAGTGATGGGTACGCTGTACTCAATTGCTCTATCAATGCTGTTATTACGGGATCAATCTTAAAGTCATTCGAATTTATTTTTGTAAACCTCCATAAGGTCTTTTCTAGCCCCAAGTTTGCTAACATTGCCCCATAGGGTTTTTCATGGTGATCTTTGCTGTCAACATAGATGGGTGATAACTCAAGCAGCGCTGTAACTATTTGTGTTACTTGTGGCTGAGATAAAAATGAGAGGCTAGGGTAAAGCATCGAGTTTTTGATGGGATGTGGGAAAAAAGTAGGGTTAGTGATCAAAGCCTTTAGTTTGTATATGGCGTTGATTGCGCCATCCATATCTTTAGCTTGTAAAGCATTATTTAACGCTTCACTCCAATGATACATCGCTATATCTGGCAATTGATTAAGCGGCTGACCTAAGGGTTGCGCGTGATCTCCATGTGTATATTGATAACGGGATAGGCCCGTTAAATAGTGTGAAGGTTTTGAAAAGTCTGAATTATAACTTAAAGAGTCAATATTTTGAGTAAGGGCATCATGTTGCTCATGATAGAGAGAAAATTGATTTATAGTTATGATCCATTTCATTGCCGCAGAGTAACCAAACATGGCAGCTAACGTTTCAGCAATTACATATCGGTCATAGCCATCAAAGTACCATTGCACCGCCTTTGCACTTATAAATTCCGCTTTGTTATACAAATATACTTCATGCGCTTTATCAAGTTGCGGGCAATGTAGTTTTTTCGCTAAAAGAGGCTCTATAAGCACTTGATCTTTTGAAGGCAGTAGAGAAGTTGTCATCACTGGGTTTTCAGTGAGCAGCGCACTATTTGATCTGGTATTCTCTGCATCTGCGGTCGTGAAGGTAAAATAAAGGTAGATTAGCAACCCCAGAGGTAAAACCAAGAGCAGTTTTTTACAAGGCATTAAAGAGTTCCATTATGTTATTATTGTGATTTTTACTTTTGCTGATTAACTTTTGCAGTGATGATTTTATTTTTCCAGTTTCATCAATACATTGTCCAGTAGGCAGATCAGTTGCGATATTTCTTTTTCATCTACGTCTGAAAAACCACATTTAATGAGGTTAGGGATATGCTGGGCTTGCTCCTCAAGTGCGACACCCTGTGGTAACAGCCTAATACACTTTTTTCGCTTATCGTTTTCGTCACTGACAATCTGAACGAGCGATTTTATCGCCATTTTTTTTAAAATTAAGGTCATTGCGCCCCCATCAATGGCGGTTAACTCAATCAGCTGGGCAATGGTAATATTGTCTTGCTCCCACAATGCCATCATTACGACATATTGTGGATAGGTGAGATCTAACGCTTCTAAGTGAGGGCGGTAGCGTCTCGTAATGCCATTCGATGCCATATAAAGCCGGTGGCATAGCTGGTTTTTTAACTTTAATTGTTCATAGCTCATGGTGTTCTCCTTAGTCAATATTTTACTTTGCACACAAAGTATTTGCAATTAAGAATTTTTTGAGTATATTAGTTTGCATGCAAACTAAATTGTTTTATGAAAACCATCGCTAAAATATTGGAGAGTGAATATGAATACATTACAAACGGTTGCTTATACAGCAAATGCAACGGCGACAGGTGGGCGCGAAGGCAGCGCACAGTCTGATGATGGTCGTTTAGATGTTAAGTTGTCTACCCCCAAGGGACTTGGTGGCGATGATGGTGCAGGTACTAACCCCGAGCAGTTATTTGCGGCAGGTTATGCGGCGTGTTTTATTGGCGCACTTAAGTTCGTAGCGGGGCAGAGTAAAATAAGTTTACCTGCCACCACGAGTATTGATGCGCAAGTTAGCATTGGCCCAATTGAAGGGGGGTTTGGTATCGCGGCTAAATTGGCTGTTTCTATTCCAGATATGGACAAGGCAGAAGCGGAAGTATTAGTAGCAAAAGCGCATCAGGTATGCCCCTATTCGAATGCAACACGAGGCAATATTGCTGTAGAACTATCTGTGTTATAAAAATATAGGGGCGTTCAGCCCCTTTGATTTATATTGCGATAAAGTAAAACTATGATTGAGATGCGTTCAATTGATGGAGCAATTAAGTAACGCTTTAGTTTTTTTTGATTTTTCTATATAAAATAAAGGTAGCAATAAGTACAGCTAAAATAAGTGCTGCATAAAATGTCACAATCAATGCTTTGACCACTAAAAACACGATCACAGAAATCAGTATTAACAATAATGCTTTACGCTTAACACGTTTTAATTTATTTTTTTTAATAAATCCACTAAAGCGATTCTTTATCAATTTATTCACGTCACCATCCATATGTATATCATAGAGCCCTATTTTTACATGCAAATGGAAAAACGCAAAATTTATAGGATGAAGTCGCTATTTTACACTGTTGTAGCATACGTATTTTTTATGGTTGTGATTTTATTACTATGATTCATGCTCCTTGAGTTAATAATGGGAATAGAGAAATAGGGCTCAGTTAAGTATTTTATAAGGAATGTATGAGAAAATTTCCAAGTATGACACAACCTACAGGGAGCCTATATTGCGGGCCTTATTGTATTATTGCATGTTTAGACGTATTTGAACTCTTGCCTGTAGAGCCCGCAGTGAGTTTGAATGCATATAATTTGAAAACACAGACATTTAATGGCGAGCCGCTTGTGATCCATGGGCAGCATGATCTTATAACGCTTGCTAGAAATATCTACACAATAACAGGGATTATAACGCCAGGTGAAAATCCAAAATACATAGAAAGTACAGGTTATAACTCTTTGGCAGCAATGCTTTATGTACTAACTAAGTTAGGTTTGAAGTGTGAGGTTGTAATTCGTGACAAACAAACACACACTTATTTGTCATCAGTGTTTGAACAAGAGTTCTCTTTGATAAAAGAGCAAAGCGTTGATATTTCTTATTTAAATGACGAGAATCTGAAACGAGCACAGAGCATGCTTGTTTCTGTCATATCTGTGAATGGTGCGTTGCACTACATTTTAAATAATGAACAGGGTGAATGGTTTGACCCTCATTTAAAAGAGCGGGTCCAGTTATGGGACCCTATTGAAACTTGGGACAAGAGTGACAATAAACGCGACGGGGCAACGTGGCTTGGTGTTTCTATTCGCGTTAAAAACAAGTGACGGTTACAAAAGAGCCTAATTTAGCGAGTGGTGTATTTCGGATTTGCATTCACGCCATGCTGATCAAAGAATAAGTGCGCGAGAGTGGGCACTCTCGCTAGGGTTAATTAACAAGTTAATACTCTAATTGGCCGCCATTATTGATAAAGGCGGCGTATTCGTTCCACACATCTTCAACGCCTCGGCCGATTGTTTGTCTAAATGCAGAATCGAATGACCATGTATAATTGCCCATGTCTTTGGCTGCTTTGTTGAATTTATAGATAAATTGGTTATCAATTCGGCGTTGTACATAATGGAAAAAGAACCCGGTTGTTGTATAACCACCTAGCCACTTTTTAGGGTCATTAACATTAGGCTGACGGGTTTTGTGAAAGCCCGCGCCAATACGCACACCATCCGCTAAGCCTTCAGTGAATGCCCAATAGGCTTGACCATCACCATAGGAGTCATGCGTTAGAGGCGAGTTATTATAACCATGGGTTACCTCATGGAATAAAATGCCATCAATTTCATCTGCGATAGCCGCATCTGAATTGCCGCCTTCTCGATAGAGTTTTTCTAGATGGGTGGTACTCACTACAATGGTCATTTCACCTGAACCGTCTTCCCCCATTTTGTACGCCACAAACTCTTTACCCCAGTGATCTTTGGCGCGTAACTCAAAGCGCAACTTTTTAAAACGGTTAGATTCTATAGGGTCTTTATACAAAACTTGTGCAACGTCGATACAGCGCTGCGCCATATGTGCGGCTGGGTCTTGAATAATACGCCTAAGTAGCTGCGAACCTTGTGTTTCTGGGTTTAGGTCAACAAAATCGACCACCGGCTTTTTCCACTGCCCATTGCCTGGGTCCGTTGGAGTATTCTCTGTGATGTTTATATTAAATTGCGTATTAGAATACCCATAAACTGAAACATATAAATCGTTGCTGATGGCGCTGCATTGCTCATTTGCTGTAGGGGAAGTGCTTTGGCAAATATGCTGATTTGTTGTTGCTACAGATCCCGCGTTCAAATATAAGTCAGCATCGCCAGTGCCTGAGGTTGTTGCAATGACTTCGTTGCCCACGTTATAAGGGCCAAAATGCTGCCATTGACCGGCTGCGAGAGCATAACTTTCGTTGACGGGTAGAGTAGGTGTGCCATTGTCACTGCCGGCGTGGCCAAATAACTGTATTTCAGCCAATTGTAAAATTGCCGCGCCGTTATTATTTTGAACGCTTAGGCGTACTTGGTTAAATGCACGAGTGTTACTGAAGTCATAGTATTTAGTTAGATGACGACTGGCAAAGATCTGATTATTTTGTATGTTTAGTGTTGTCCAGTTAACTCCATCATTTGAGCCTTGTAACTCCCAACTTTTTGGGTCCCTGCTTGGAGCGTCATTGGCAGACGTTATACTGTAACCTTGTATAATCATAGTATTTGAGAATTGGTAATTCAGCCAACCTGTTGACTCAAACGTCAACCATTTGGTGTACTGCTCGTTATCGAATGCGTGATAGGCTGACTCGTGACTACCATTTTCAGCTGAGGCTGTGATCGCTGCCGAGTTCGGTTGTGTCACATCGTCACTTATTGCCGTGGTTGCAAACGCATGGGAGCTGACACTGGCAAACATCGCGAGTAGTAGAGACTGCTTGTTTAAATATTTATTGCGGTTATTCATCATTTTTACCTTTTGTTGTATCGTTCCATTTTTGAGTTTTTATATATAACTGCTCACAAGAACAGCCTATGAAACATTAAAGCGCATAAATCATTAATGATTTTGGAACGATCTAAATATCGGTGGTATTTAAATTGCTGTCAAACGAGAAACTGCGGAGTATAAACATTAAAATGCAATCAAACCCTGCTAAGGCAATGATTATTATGTATACATTTGTTTATATATGTATTTGATTATAATATATACCGATATGAAATAAGAAAAGTGAGCTATAAAAGCGTTTGTGAAGTGAGTTTATAGCTAATTAACTGATTTTATTGATTTGTTTTATATCTTGTTTGAAGAAGTGTAAGAGAGTGGCGCATAGGGTATACGCCACACCTTTTGGTTACGGGGTCGAAAATTGCACGTTGTCTAATTGATAAACCGCCCCATCACCCGTGCCCCATGTTGGGAATATCATGATGATCTTCACGGCTGAAAGATTCAGTCCCGCAGCTTCTAACTCAGATAATGCGAACGTGTAATGTTGCCATTGGTCCTGTTGCGGCGCGATCCCTTCTTGGCTTTGTGACAGTTTTAGCTCGGCAAACACCTGAGCAGTAATGCCTTCCACTTTTATGAGCCAATCTCCGCTATTGTCGGTTGGCTGTGATAACACTTTTAGGTCAAATTCAAGGGTGCCATTGCTCAGTGTACTTGCGTCGTAACTAGCACTACTCATAATACCTGCCACAGTGGGCGTACTGTTGAAAGTATATTGGGCAACGGTTGCGTAATTGCTATCGTCAGACTGAACTTGCTCTACAGTGGCACCGCTACAACAATCCCATAACTCCCAGGTTGGTGCAATCGTACCATCGTAGATCATCAAGCCATTACTTGAGGAGGGGGGGGGCGTGTCTGTTGAAGTTGATTTTTCCCAGCGAACGTTGTCAATTTGTAATGTCACACCTTGCTGATCACCCCAAGTAGGATAAATCACCAGCCCCGTATTAACCGATTTAGGGTTTAAACCAAAATTAACTAAATCAGTGACTGGCACAGTGATGGTTTGCCACTGGTTATCGGCTATAACACCGAGGACTTGATCACCTGTTGTACATGGAAATATACAGTCTATTTTGTAGCTTATGCCACTGGTTGTTTGTGCATAATCAAGCACCTTAATATCAAAAATTAATGCCCCGTTTTGGTAGTCACTCACATCAATGGGCTGTGCAGATTGAAAATACAGTAGGCCATCGGCACCGTTACCAGAAAACCCAATTTCGAGTACTTTGCCGCGATCAGCATCATCACTGTCAACGGTGGACCAAGTTACATGGTTATTGCTTTGACCATCAAAGTAATCTGCGCCAGTAATGGTGTCCCATGCACCAATCCCATTTGTCCAAATATCGGCGTTAACCGCATCATCGAATACCGTGATTTGTTCTCCTTCAATCTCAACTTTGGGTGGATTGATGCCGCACCCGCCGCTGTCTTTGTGGCCACACACTAGTGCGATGTTATCTAGCTGCACATGCGCGGCACCACTGAATTCCATAACAAATAAATTAACTACAGCGTTCATATCTAGGGGCTGTTGACCGGGCGTTGCTAATAACTCATTGATAGGCACTGAGACTCTGTTCCACTGATCCATTTTCAGTGTATTAACAGGGATCACTTTTTCTCCTAGTGCAGGCCAACCACTGTCCATTTTGATAAGGATATTACTGTCGGCAGTGGTATTTGCACTATTGATGAACAAATCAAATTTCAGCTCGCCGGCATGCAATTTCCAAGGCTCAGCAGAGCTACCCATACCAAACAAGGCAAATGCCTCTTTGTCTGTGGCGCTGATTGCCATATTGCCCATATTGCTCGTGCTGATCTCAAGCACCGTATTGTGCTCGCCACCAATATCGACTTCGCTTAAACTAATTGCACCGTCGTTGTCCCATGCGATTGCCGCGGTTAAGCCGCGAGAAACAGTCTCATCATTTATGTGCCACGTTATGTCTTGCGCTTTATCTATAAATAAAGGGTAATTGGCTATATGTACGTCACTTGGCGCTGCAATTGTAGCTGCCGCATTGACGTTAGTGACACAACCCACACCAGTTTGTGAAGCAGAGTCACATTGATATACTCTGACATAATCCACTTCCATGACAGTGGGAAATTGTGTTTGTGCATCGGGTGAGCCAGGTAAATTACCACCAACGGCTAGATTGAGTAATAAATGAAAGTCTTGATCAAAAGGCGCGGCTGGTTTTGATACGTATCCTAATTCAGAATTCTCGTAGTAATAACTCCACCAAGTATCTGAGGACACGGTTGCATAGTGCACGTCATCTACGTACCAGCGGATTTCATCTTGTTCCCATTCCACAGCATATAAATGAAATGCGTCTGTCACATTGAGGCTATGTTGCCCGCCAGCACTGCGATTAAGCGGCCACGCCATGCCGTAGTGAATGGTTCCCAACACTTTTTGATCGGTGGTGAGGCTAAACAGCTCCATAATGTCGATTTCGCCTCCCGATGCCCAACCGCCATATTGACTATTTGTTGGCAACATCCAAAATGCTGACCATAAGCCTTGGCCATATGGGGCTTTTACGCTCGCTTCAATCCGGCCATACGTTACGTCGACTTTTGCTTCAGACTTCATGCGCCCAGAGGTGTAATTGTAATTATTAGTCTGCTGTTCTTGTGCGGTAATAATAAGTTTACCATCTGCGACGGTGATATTTTCTTCTTGATACCACTGTAGCTCGTTGTTGCCCCATCCAATTAATCCGTACTGTGAGCCGTCACCTGTTTCAACTTGCCAGTGTTGTGAGTCTAAAGTGGTGCCGTTAAATTCGTCTGACCATGTCATGGTCCATGCTTTTGCATTGCTTGCTAATGCAACTGTCACTGTAAAGTTCTGTGTGGTACTGAGCTTACCATCCGATACGACGAGCACGACGTCGTGCTCACCAATATGTGTGGTGCTGGGCGTGCCAGCGAGCACATTGTTTTCAAACGAAAGCCAGCTCGGGAGAGTCTGTGCTTGATAGCTGAGCGAGTCGCCATCAATGTCTTCGCTTGTTGGAGTATAGCTATACGGTTGCTGTGCCGATGCACTGGTATTGGCTGTACTTGAGAAAGTAGGCGCCGTGTTAAAGCTAAGCTGCTCTCTAGACGACTCACCACTTGAGTCGGAGCAACCAGATGACAAAATCATGGTTGAAACGAGTAGAGAATAGGCGCATAACCGCTGAGTTCGATTTATTGTATTCATAGTTCAATCTCTTTTCAGTCTAAATGGTGTAACCGCTTACATATGGTTTTAACTCATTCCTTGAATATGAATTAAATGATTGTATGCACTGTTATATGCACAATGTTTAAGGTGAAGTGTTGCGAGCCAAGGGCTGCAACACTCTATTAATTACTCCCGTGTCTGTCGGGCAGTAGTATTACGGGCAATGATGCATTGGGTGCGCTTTTGGTCGCGTGTGTACTAAACGAATATTGGCGAGGCTTATGGTCGTATCGACTTCAGCGGCAATCGCAAATGGGCTAAACACGCTGGCAAACGCGGTTACATGACTAAAGCATTTGGTACTCACTGCCGTACTTTGCCATTGATCAATAAGTTCAGTATTTACGACGTTTGCAAGGGGAATACCTCGGCTACAGTTTTCGTCGCAGTTAACGCCGAACTTGGCGGTAAATCCCGCTTTATTTGATACGTTAATGTCAAACATTAAGGCACTGCTTGGCGCGGTATAGTCACGCAAGTCTTCAGGAAAAACATGACTAATAGCGACTTTCGCAGGTTGTACCTGTGAAAACGTGATCTGACGCGCATCTTCTTGCACGTTTTTGTCGATGGTTCTAACTTGAATCGCGTCAAGTGTCACTGCGTTGCTACTCATCTGCTTACGTTGTGCTTGGCTCACAATGTTGAGCGTCCACGGGCTTTTGACAGTGCCTTGCAAAATAGGATGTATTTTTGGCTCCGTTGTTAGGTCTGCTATGGTGCTATCGAGGTGGGGCACTTGCACATCATCGCGATATGTTAAGCCATACCCAAAGGCAAATAGGGGGGTATAGTGGGCGTCATGCACATTCAGGTGGTGGTCGGTTACGTGTGCGGGCCAAGAAAACGACAGCTTACCCGTAAAGTCGTAATTGATTTTTCCTGTTTTGGTTTTAAATAATACATCCGCAATCGCACTGCCTTCTGAGCCTGGCAACCAAGCGGCAACAAACGCATCTGAATGATTAAGTTCAGGGTTTACCCATAATGGTCTACCAGATAAAAACACCGAGACAACTGGCAGCCCTTGTAATTTAAACTTTTTCAGTAAGGCTAAATCTCGTTTATTGGCTTTTTGATACTCCAAGCTATTTAAGTCGCCGTTGCCTTCTGCGTAAGGGTTTTCACCAAACACCATGATCACCACATCTGGGCGCGTGCTGAATTCGCCATTTGGGCTTAGTGTTACTTTTCCACCTGCGGCACTAACATGTTGTAGTACCCCGTCATAAACAGAGCTGCCACCAGGGAAGTCTTCGTTGGTATTGCCTGTGCCTTGCCATGTAATTGACCAGCCTCCTGATTGCTTTGCGATGTTATCGGCACCGTCACCTGCAAGAAGTATGTTGCTACTTGGTTTTAGCGGCAGTATTTGCTGGTTGTTTTTTAGCAGTACTAAGCTTTCTCTTACGGCTTGCTTAGCGACTTTTCGATGCTCAGCATGACCAATTAAATGCTGTTTTCCTGCTAAAATTCGCTTAGCTGGGCTGGGTTTTGTAAATAAGCCTGCACGTATTTTTACTCTTAGAATTCGGGATACGGCATCGTCAATGCGTGTTAATGCAATTTCCCCCTGGCGTACTTGCGCGATAGTGTTTTGTAGCAGAGGCTTCCATGCTTTGGTCGGCACCATAAACATATCTAGGCCTGCATTGATACTTTGGCTGCAGCTTTCATTGCTGCACCCTTTAACTTGCCCGTGGCCGTTCCAGTCACCAACCACAAAGCCATCAAAGCCCATTTTTTGTTTTAATACATCGGTGAGCAAATATTTATTGCCGTGAATTTTATCACCATGCCAACTATTGAATGACGCCATGACGGTTTGCGCGCCAGCACTTAAACCATGGACATAGCCTTGGGCATGAATATCAAATAAGGTTTGTTCGCTGTCGATATTATTACCTTGGTCGTCACCCCCAACGGTGCCGCCGTCACCCAAAAAGTGCTTTACAGTACTAATGACCTGTTCATCACCTAAAAAATTGCTATTTGGTTTGCCTTGTAAGCCCGAGACAATGGCTGATGCATATTGGCCCACAATAACGGGATCTTCAGAATAGCCTTCATAGGTTCTGCCCCAACGGTCGTCACGCACTACGGCAACCGTGGGGGCAAAGACCCAGTCAATTCCGGTTGCCATCACTTCTTTTGCGGTAATTTGGGCAATCTGTTCGATCAGGTTAGGGTTATTTGCCGCGCCTAGCCCAATATTATGAGGAAATAGCGTCGCGCCAATGACATTATTGTGGCCGTGTACCGCATCAGTTCCCCACATGGTCGGTATTGTGCTGCCATCTAAGCTGTCGTCTATGGAAGCTTGGTACATTTGCTCAGCCAGATTAACCCAATCAGCTGCACTGGCGTGTTTGTTGTTATTGGGAAAAGCACCACCCCCATTAAGGTATGAACCAAACCCATAGCGGCGCATATCTTCCACAGTGATATCGCGAATTTCTGGTTGGATCATTTGCGCGACTTTTTGCTCTAACGTCATTTGGGCGAGTATAGATTCTACTTGCTGCTCAACGTCAGAGTTTGTAGCAAGTTTATAGTGCAAAGTCGGCCATATACTGGATTTTTCCGCTGTTTTTGATTCATTTTGTGTACAACTCAGTGTTGATAGCGACATTAAAAGTACACTGATATAGTGAAGTGGTGTTGTCATTTTTATTCCAATTACTTAGTAAACCGAGAGAATTTTTGTGCCGTCGTACCCTTTAAACCGTAGTAGGCGATGTATAAAAAGCACAGTAGTGGCAATATGAAAGAGTGCTGTAATCCAATCGCATCAGCTAAAACACCCTGCAATAAAGGTAAAATAGCGCCACCTACAATGGCTAAGCAGAGAATGCCAGAGCCTTGGCTGGTGAGTTGCTTTAAAGAGTTGATTGCAAGGCTAAAAATAGTAGGAAACATAATGGAATTACACAGGCCAATCAGTAACATAGCCCACATTGCAGATTCACCATTGCCGAGCATGGCGAATAATAGTAACGCTGAACCTGCCAATGCATTGAATACCAGCACGTGTGCAGCGTTGACTTTTTGCATGACTGCTGCGCCAATGAACCGACCTACCATAGCACCCCCCCAAAAATAGGCTATTAGGTGGGCAGCTTCTGCTTCCTCAAGTGCTGCAATATTATCTAATCCAATATAGTTGATCAGAAAACTGCCAATACTGACTTCAGCACCAACGTACAAAAAGAGGGCTATTGCCCCGAGCGATAAGTGCTTATATTGGAGCACTTCAAACCGATTTTCCTGAGTTGAGTGTTCAGTGTTTGGCTGCGCTGCATTTAATGTGGGCAATTTGAGTAACGAAAATATTACCGCAAGAATAAATAAAGTACCCGCAAGGATTAAATAGGCCGTTTGCACAGAGCTTTGGTCTGCTCTGCCATCGCTTGCAGAGATCCCCGCGGATAAAATCATGGTACTGCCGAACATAGGCGCCACGGTTGTACCAAGTGAATTAAATGCTTGTGTCATGGTTAATCGTGACGAGGCCGTTTTGCTATCACCTAAAATACTGACAAAAGGATTGGCAGATACTTGTAAAATAGTGATCCCTGAGGCTAATACAAATAACGCCCCCAAAAACAAACTATATTGCTTTAAAGCGGCCGCGGGGTAGAACAAAGTACAGCCTATGCCGGCAATGATAAGGCCTAATACAATACCTCTTTGAAAGCCTAATTTTCCGATCAATCTGCCCGCAGGCAAAGAGACGATAAAATAGGCGCTAAAAAAGCAAAATTGTATCAGCATCGCTTGCGTATAACTTAAGGAGAACATGGCTTTTAAATAGGGAATTAAAATGTCATTGAGGCAGGTAATAAACCCCCACATGAAAAAGAGTGTGGTTAATGACCCTAACGCAAAGCGGGTATTTTGACTTCCACTTGGAGCATGATGCTCTGAATGGGTGCTGATGGGTATGCCTGCCATAATGACTCCTATACAACCTGTTTCGTGCCGTTGATTTGTTATTCTCGTTTTAAATTTCTTGACCAAATGATGCTTAACGATTAACTTTAGTAAAAATGTAAGCGCTTTCATTTATAGCACACCAATTAACTAAAGCAACCTCGTTTTAAAAAAACAGCTGCTACATTGTGTGATGTAAATGCAAAAAGTTGCGCTAAATAGACAGCTCAAAACAGATAGGACGGCACAATGACGCAGTTAACTATTCCAGACAATTCTAAGATGAACGACTGGCAGTTTATTTTTGGTGTGGCAACGTCTGCTTTTCAAATTGAAGGCCAGTCAAGTACAAGGCAAGCAACCATTTGGGATACGTTTTGTCATACCTCTGGTGCCATTGTGGATGGATCGAATGGGGACGTTGCCTGCGATCACCTTACCCACTGGCGTGATGATGTATCGTTAATCGATAACTTAGGAGTTGGCGCTTATCGGTTTTCGGTATCGTGGGGCAGGGTGCTAAACCATGATGGTTCAGTTAATACCAAAGGGATGCAGTTTTATCTTGATTTATTAATTGAGCTTGAAAAACGCGATATCAAAGCCTTTGTTACCTTATATCACTGGGACTTGCCACAAGCGCTAGAAAACAATGGGGGGTGGTTAAACAGAGAGACGGCCTATGCGTTTGAGCAGTATGTTGATGTGGTAAGCAAAGCGTTTAAAGGTAAAGTATATTCATACGCAACATTAAATGAACCTTGGTGCAGCGCGTATTTAGGGTATGAAATAGGTATTCATGCGCCTGGCATATCAGGCAAGCAATACGGTAAAAAAGCAGCACATCACTTGTTACTAGCCCATGGTCTTGCCATGCAAGTATTGCAAAAAAACAGCCCCGAAAGCCAAAATGGCATAGTCCTTAATTTTAGCCCTTGCTTTGCTGCGAGCGCCAATCAAGCTGATATAAACGCAGCAATGCTTGCTGATCAGCATTTTAATCATTGGTATATTAAACCCTTGCTTGAGGGTAAGTACCCTGATGTTATTGACGCGCTAAGCCCTGAACATCAACCAGATATTAAAGTCGGTGATATGGATATTATTGCAGCCAATTTAGATTTTTTGGGTGTGAACTATTACAGTCGTTCGGTATATCGCAGTTGCGAACAAGAAGACTTTAAATTAGTGGCTCCTGCAACATTCAGTGTGACTCAAATGGGGTGGGAGATTTACCCACAAGGCTTAACTAAATTGTTGATTGATTTAAATCACCACTACACTTTACCCCCCGTGTATATCACAGAGAATGGGGCGGCCATGAATGACGAGCCGATGCAGGGGCAAATAATCGATTTAGACAGAGTCGCTTATTTTAATACGCACCTTGCAGCGGTAGACACTGCAATGAAGCAAGGTGTAGATGTTAGAGGGTACTTTGCATGGAGCCTAATGGATAATTTTGAATGGGCTGAAGGCTATGAAAAACGCTTTGGTATAGTTTATGTCGATTACCAAACACAACAACGCACGTTAAAAGAAAGCGCTAAACAATACAGGAATATGCTGCTCAACAGATAATAATGCATTCGCGAGGTGACGCATGATACTAACAATAAAAGAAAAGATAGCGTACGGATTAGGTGATACAGCAAGTAACCTTATCTTCCAAACAGTGATGATGTTTCTATTGATTTTTTATACCGATGTTATGGGGATTGATGCCGCATTAGTGGGCACATTATTTTTGGTAGTTAGGATATTTGATGCCGTTACAGACCCGTTAATGGGGGCTTTAGCTGATAGAACACACACCAAATATGGGCAATACCGGCCTTATTTATTATGGTTAGCAGTGCCATTTTCAGTGATCTGTATACTGGCATTTACCACACCTGATTGGCCCTATGAATTTAAAGTGGCTTATGCGTTCGTGACATACGCGTTACTTATGCTGGTTTATACCGCAATTAATATTCCTTATTCAGCGTTGGGTGGCGTGTTAACCGTTGACCCAAAAGAGCGGGTGTCTTTGCAATCTTATCGCTTTGTGTGTGGCATGTTAGGGGGGCTGATCATTGCCGCAGGTACTATGCCGCTGGTGGAGCTGCTAGGTGAAGGCAATCAACAAAAAGGGTATCAATACACCATGGCTGTAATGAGTGTATTGGGCTTAGTGTTGTTTATATTGTGTTTTTTGGGCACCACTGAACGTGTGCTACCCCATCAAAAAAGAGTAACAAAGGCGTCGGTTTTTTCAGACTTTAAGTTATTGGCTAAAAATGATCAGTGGCAGTTACTGTCGTTTGCTGGGCTGTGTTTATTAACAGGCCAAGTGTTGAAAGCCTCATTGGCTGTGTATTTTGTAAAATACTATTTAGAATTACCAGATCTGGTAACGCACTTTGTGACCCTTGGCATGATCATGAGTATTTTAGGGTGTGCATGTTCCAGTTGGCTGGCTAATAGGGTGTGTAAAGTAAAGGCCTATGTTGCACTGCAACTGATCAGCGCACTGTTATGCGCACTGGCTTATTGGATACCTAAGGAACAGTGGCAGTGGGCGTTTGTGATGTTTGCATTGTGGAGCTTCTTTTTGCAAATGGCAACGCCAATTTTATGGGCAATGATGGCCGATACCATTGACTATGGGCAGCTTAAAACGTCACGAAGGATCACTGGTATGGTCTATTCATCGGTGGTGTTTTTTATTAAACTGGGTATTGCACTGGGAGGCGCGATTGCAGGGTGGCAATTAAGTTATTATGGCTATCAAGCCGATGTTGCGCAGTCACATGATACTCAGCAAGGCATTGTACTGAGCTTTACTCTCTTACCGGCGATTGGCTCGCTTGTCGTCGCGATGATCATGACACGCTATAAATTAAACGCGGGTGAAATGGCACATGTACAAACCCAGTTGTGTAAAATAGCGTAATAAAAATAGCAGCTTAGCAATTGGCTAAGCGAAGAATAAGTAAAACGAGGATGTTTAATGGCGACAATTTATCAGGTGTCTGAACTCGCAGGTGTGTCGTTGGCAACAGTTTCTCGGGTGATGAATAATAACGCACGAGTGAGCGACAAAACCAAAGAGAAAGTACTCAGTGCAATGGCTGAATTGGGTTATCAGCCAAATGCGATCGCCCAATCTTTGGCGTCGAATTGTTCGAATAGTGTAGGTGTGCTGGTGTCGGAGTTACATGGCCCATTTTTTGGTGACATGATGAGCGCCATAGAGCAAACACTGCGCGGTGAAGGCAAGCATGCCATTATTGCCTCGGGCCACTCGAATGCCGACACAGAGCAAGCCAGTATTGAGTTTTTAATTGGCCGGAAATGCGATGCTTTAATACTGCACGTTGAAGCGGTCTCTGACGCGTACTTAATCGACTTGGCAGAAAAAGGCGTGTCTTTTGTATTAATAAACCGCTATATAGAACAAATATCAAGCCATTGTATTTGTTTAGATAATCAGCAGGGCGGTTACCTTGCTACGCAGCATGTTCTAGATTTGAAGCACACTCAGGTGGCCTATATCAGCGGCCCAAGTTGGAAGCAAGATGCGCAAGCGAGGTTGAACGGGCATAAGTTGGCGTTGCAAGATGCCGGCATCTCATTTGATAGTGAATTGGTATTTGAAGGTGACTATCAACAACTGTCTGGCAGTGCTGGGTTAGATGCTTTACTGGCAACAGACAAGGCATTTAGTGCGGTGATTTGCGCGAATGATGAAATGGCATCGGGCGTGATGACCCGTGCGCGTGAGCTTAATTTAGATATTCCTGAACAACTCTCTATTGTCGGGTTCGATAATATTATTTACGCCAGTTACTTGTACCCAACGCTCACGACGGTGGACTATCCTATTTTTCAAATGGGAAAAATGGCGGCGAACTACATTTTAGCAAAAACATATGATAAATCGGGCTTAGTATTACGAGATGTGTTTGTGCCAAAGCTTGAGATCAGAAAATCCAGCAAAGAGTTTGCTAAGTAATTGGAAATATTAAATTTAAATTAATAGTTACGCAGTGATTTTTAGTCTGTTAATGGTTGCACAGCAATAAAAAAACCAATTTAGTTGTGGTTTAGTTAATAAACAGTTGACGCAGCAAATATAATATTCTAACTTTAAATGTAAGCGCTTACATTTAATAAAACACAATAACGTAATTGAGCGTATAACTCAGTGCTTTATTTGCAAAAGTGGTTTTTGAGCTACTTTTACACATAAGCACTAAACATATGGTGTGGTCTGGGGACATTCTATGAAAACCAAGCAATTCAATAAATCGGTGTTAGCAACGAGCCTGTCGCTCATTCTCAGTGGTAATTTAGTCTCGTTGGCTAACGCTGCTGAAGAAGAAAAAATAGAAGTGATTGAAGTCACAGGGATAAAAGGCAGTTTAATCAAATCAATGGATGTAAAGCGCAGTGCAACGGGTGTGGTAGATGCCATCACTGCTGAAGATATTGGCAAGTTCCCAGATGCAAACCTTGCAGAATCTTTGCAACGGATCACCGGGGTATCTATTGATAGAAGTAATAACGAAGGAAGTAAAATAACGGTAAGGGGTATGGGCCCTGAATTTAACCTCGTCACTTTAAATGGTCGCCAAATGCCAACTGTTGGAGGTCGCTCGTTTGATTTTGCAAATATTGCGACAGAAGGTGTCAGCGCGGTTGAAGTCTATAAAACCACGAAAGCCGATTTACCCAGTGGGGGCATTGGCGCAACAGTGAATATGATCACTGCTAAGCCGCTTACGTCACCAGGGTTAAAAGCGTCGTTGGGGTTAAAAGGGGTGCTTGAAACGTCAAATGAAACAGGTGATGACCTTACCCCAGAAATTTCGGGTATTTTTAGTAATACGTTTATGGAAGATAGGCTAGGCGTTTTGTTGTCGGGTTCATATCAAGACCGCAATAATCGTGAACAAAAAGCTGCCATTGATAATTGGATCCCCAATGTAAACCTTGCCGCATCCCCTAATTTGGCATTAACCGACAATAATCAGCGTGCGGATGGCGCGACTTGGTATCCGCAAAACTCAGGCTACTCGATTAACGATAACGAACGTACCCGTGTTAATGGTCAGCTGGTTTTACAATATGCCGTAAACGACGACATTGAAGCAACGGTTGACTACACCTATTCAAAACTCGAGTTTGAGTCAAATCGAAATGGGTTTGGTGTGTGGTTTAACAATGGCGGTAATGTAAAAAGCGCCACCATTAACGAAAATGGTACTTATACCGATGTAGCTGAAATTGGCGGCGATTATGCCACGAATTTAAGCCGTGCTCAGTATGAAAATGAAAACAAGTCTTTGGGTTTTAACCTAACTTGGCAAGCCAGTGATGCCCTAGAACTGCAATTTGATATGCATGACTCATCGGCCACCAATGGCGGAGCAGGTTTAGGTTCTGATGCGTTTTTGATTATTGGTAATACGTTTTGTGGTTTTTGTGCAGACTCTGGGCCTGAGTTTGGCCCAAATACCGCCAACATTAATATTAAATCGAATACCGTTGATGGTAGCGGGATCCCATTATGGGGGCTAGATTTAATTGATGGGCAGGGTCAGCCTCAAGCTGAGCTTACGGGCGCTGATATTGGTTCATTGTTTGGTGCTGTCACAAACGACACCAGCGAAAATGACATGCAGCAGTTTCAGTTAAAAGGTGAGTGGGTAAATCAAAATGATGGCTTTGTGAACAAAGTGAGTTTTGGTGGCGCGCATACCAAAATGGAATTTAGGCAAACCAAAGCCTTTTCGCAAAACTTACCAGCAGGCTGGTGGAACTGGTCTGCGGTGCATTTCCCTGATGATATGTTTGAACGGGTGGGTATAAATTCATTACTCGATGGCTTCTCAAACGGCAATAATAAAGCCATAGACTACTATGTCACGGCGGATTTTGATTCGGTGTTGCACTTGTTTGAAACCATTGAAGATACCATTGCACCAGATATATACAATTCAGGTTGGCCAACCGATGTAAATGGCAAGTTTCAATCAGGCCCCATAGATAACGACAGCCGTGTTGAAGAAGTCACAACGGCCTTGTATACCCAAGTAAGCATGACGTTTGATGTGAATGATATGCCATTAAATGTACTGGTTGGTTTGCGCTATGAAAAAACGGAGGTCACCTCTGCGGGTTTAGAGCGCCCCGCGGTGTCGATGGAATGGGTGAATGGTAATGAGTGGGAATATGTGTACGCCACCGATCAGAGCTTTTCGCAAGGTGAAGGTGAAACCGAAGAGTTACTACCCAGTGTCGATATTGACTATGAAATTGTTGATGATGTGATTTTACGTGCATCTTACTCGCGTTCACTCACTCGCCCATCAATTGACGCGCTAGGCTCTACTAAAAACTTCATTGGTAACCCAAAAGTTGGGCAACGTAAAGTGGAAGTGGGCAACCCACAGTTACAGCCTTATGTCGCTGATAACTATGACCTATCAGCTGAGTATTATTATGAAGAAGGCAGTTATGTCTCGATAGGGTATTTCAATAAAAAAGTAGATAACTTTTTAGTGAATGTAACCACCAACGAAACCATTGCAGGGCTAACCGATGCGTTTATTGGCCCTCGCGCCGAGCAAGCACGACAAGAGCTGATCGCAGAGGGCATTCAGCCTTCAGATCAGGCTATTCACGACCGTATTAACCAAAATATGGGCCGTGATGCTGGAACGCGAATAGCGGGTAATACTGATGATCCGTTAGCAAGTTTTGCGGTATCTCGAGATGTAAACCTACGCGCATCGCGCTTGTACGGGTGGGAGTTTGCTGTTCAGCATATGTTTGGTGAATCTGGGTTTGGCTTACAAGCCAATGCCACGAAAGTCAGCGGCGATGTTGAAGTAGACCGAGATGTGGTTGACCCACAATTTGCGTTAGTCGGTATGAGTGATTCCGCTAACTTTTCGGCAATATACGATAAAGACGGCTTATCGGTCAGGCTTTCGTATAACTGGCGCGATGAATTTCTATCGGGCTTTGATCAGCATTCATCACCAGTATTTACCGAAGCATACTCGCAGGTCGATTTAAATGTGAATTACCAAGTGACCGATCAGCTGGTGGTGTTTTTTGAAGGGTTAAATATTACCGAACAGACGCAGCGTGTATATGTGCGTTACCCAGAGCAGTTTTTAAATGGGGCGCAATATGGTGCTCGCTATAATATTGGCGCCCGCTATACTTTTTAAATAATTGATTTGGAAAGTGTGTTTAAAAATAAACGGCTGTATCTGTGATACAGCCGTTTGTACGATAAAGCACGCAATGCAGCGACACCTATCTTGGTTAAGTTAAGGTTGAAAAGTGCGGTTGAAAGTATGGTTGAGAATATGGGTCACAATACGACGGCTAAAACATCGGGCGACAGTGCATCAGACGACAGTACATCAGAAAATAGTGCGTCAAAAAATAGTGCATCAAATAGCACGGTGACACGCATTGTCATTATTGGTGGGGGCAGTGCAGGGTGGTTAACCGCGGGCGTTATTGCCGCCCATCATGGCGAGCAGGTGCACGTTACGCTCATAGAATCAGCGAATATAAAAACCATTGGTGTAGGTGAAGGCACATGGCCTACGATGCGAGACACACTGCAAAAAATTGGCATAACTGAAACAGACTTTATGCGCAGTTGTGATGCATCTTTTAAGCAAGGTTCTCAGTTTATCAATTGGGGGTCGAGTCAGATGCCTGACAATTATTATCACCCCTTCTCGTTACCCGCAGGGTATATTCAAGGTCACTCAGCACATGTTCCAAGAAGTTCAGATCTGAGCTTTGCCCATATGCTGTGCCCACAAGCAACATGGTGTGACGCCAAATTAGCGCCCAAGCTGGGCAGTGACAAAGAATTTACAGGCCAAGGCAATTATGGCTACCACTTAGATGCAGATAAATTCGCAAAACTTTTAAAAAAGCATTGCACTGAGCAATTACACGTCGCGCATATTGTGGATGAGGTGATAGGGGTTATTGGACAATGCACCGATAACATTGAAGGCGTGAGCACAACAACACACGCTAACGTGATGGGAGATTTATTTATTGATTGTAGTGGCGGCGCTGCACTACTAATTGATAAACACTATAAAGTACCCTGGTTGAGTCAACAGCAGGTGCTAAAAAATGACTCAGCGGTCGCGGTGCAAGTGCCTCACAAGAGTAGTGAGTGCGATATAAATTCTTGCACACTTTCTACGGCACAAACTGAGGGGTGGATATGGGACATTGCGTTGCCTACACGCCGTGGTATTGGTTATACGTTTGCCAGTGAGTTTACCAGTGAGCACATCGCCAAGGCTGCGTTGTTAAACTATATTAAAAAACAAGGGTTAAGCAAGCCTGATGCTGAGGCTATTCGCACAATTAAGTTTAACCCCGGGTATAGGCAAACACTTTGGTATAAAAACTGTGTTGCAGTGGGGATGTCGGCCGGATTTTTAGAGCCTTTAGAGGCGTCTGCATTGGTTATGATTGAGTTAAGTGCCGCGTATATTACTGAAAACTTACCGCAAAACTCCATACATATGGAAACGGTCTCAGCGCGCTTTAACCGAGAGTTTAGCCACCATTGGCAAAGTGCGGTGGCATTTTTAAAATTGCATTATGTGCTGAGCAATCGGGCTGACAGTGAATACTGGCAAATTATGCGCTCACAAGGCATACCGCAAAACCTGAGTGAACTATTGGCATTGTGGCGTTATCAAGTCCCTAAGCATCAAGACTTAACCCATAGCAACGATATATTTTCGGTAGCAAGTTACCAATATATTTTATATGGCATGGGCTTTGACACAGCCATAACACAATCGGTTTTACCTACGCATTCAGAGGCACTTTTTAAAGATATTCAGTTAAGCGTAAATCGCTTTGCTGAGCACGGTAAACAGACCTTACCCACAAACCGAGCATTGCTTTTAAATATTAAGAACCATGGAATACCAAAAATATAAACAGAGGTGACAATGAGCAAAGTTGAGCTAGTTAATAATAAAGATCATCACAAAATTAAAGTAATGACCCATCGAAGTAGCCAGTTTGGCGATAATGTGAGTATTACCGGGGTATTCCCCAGCGAGTTTGTGCAATTGCAAAATGAGTACGTGATTTTTTTCAAAAAGAACGCACAAACAGGATTGTTCCAGTCTGTGGTTTTATTGGGGTTTGCTGAGGGAGAAAACTTATATTTAGAAAACGACAATTGGATGGCCGAGTACATGCCATTGTCGATATTACGTGCGCCGTTTTTAATTGGATTCACAGAACACATAAATAACGGTGTGCCCGAGCAAGTCGCGGCAGTACATATTGATGTAGCGCACCCCAGAGTAAATTATGAACACGGTGAGCCGCTATTTTTAGAGCACGGCGGTAACAGTGAATATTTGACTCAAATAAACAGTGTTTTACAGGCCATTCATCATGGTCATGCTGACGACGAAGCCTTCATGCAAAGCTTACTTAAATATGAATTGTTGGAAAGTGCCACCCTTAAAGTAGGATCAGATACCTTAACTGGCTTGTACACCATCAATGAAGATAACTTACGTCAGTTAGACGCAAGTGCCCTTGAAGCGCTGCACCAAGTAGGTTATTTACAGCATATTTATATGGTGATGGCGTCTCTTGGTCAGTTAAAAAACTTGGTCAATGTAAAGTTGAACCAAAACCAGCAGCAAAGCGAGCACCAAAGCCCACCGCAAAGTGAAGCTTAAGGGCACTAAATGAACCGCGTACTTACTTTTGAACTGCCTGACCAAACGCAAATTTCGTCGTTAATTACTGAGGTAACGCAGCGACAAAGCCAACCTATTTTATTTAAAGGGGTGGCGCACAGCTGGCCTATTGTTCAAGTGGCAATACACTCTGATGAGGCATTTTTTGATTACATCGCTCAATTTGATGCAAACGTGCCAGTATTTGCCTGCTGGCTGGCGGCAAAGTATAACGGCCGATTTTTTTACGATGACAGCTTAACCAAAAAAAACTTCACACAAAGTAAAACCACACTGGCTGAGATTGTTCGCCATTTAAAAAATCAGACCTCGGTTCAAGAAACAACCCAAACGACAGACACCGTGTATATGGGCTCTACCACGTTAGAGTATTGCTTGCCCGGCTTAACTGCACACACCCCATTTAATATTGCACATGCAGACAGCCATAAACACGACAGCGCATTAACCAGTTTGTGGCTAGGGGGCAAAACTAAAATTGCAGCCCATTATGACGTGCCAGATAACTTAGCCTGTGTGGTGGCGGGTAAGCGCCAGTTTACCCTGTTTGCGCCTGAGCAAATTAAAAACTTATACCCAGGTCCCATGGATGTAACGCCTGCTGGGCAGGTGGTGAGTTTGGTGGATATAACCGACCCCGATTTAATGCGGTTTCCGCGCTATAAAGAGGCGCAAACTCACGCTTTTGTATGTGATGTTTATCCCGGTGATATGCTCTATATTCCTAGCCTATGGTGGCACCACGTTGAAGGTAAGAGCAATGTCAATGCGTTGATCAACTATTGGTGGCGAGATGTGCCCCGCCATTTAGGTATGCCCAGTGATGTATTAACCCATGCGTTATTATCATTAGCCCAGTTACCTGCACACGAAAAAGCCGCTTGGCAAAGCATATTTGATCACTATATTTTTAATAGTGAAGATAAGCATACCCATATTCCAAATGATGCTAAAGGCCGGCTGGCAGCCATGAACCCCGCACAATCAATGGCCTTGCGCGTTGAACTGATCAATTTACTGAATAAGTGAACCCATTGACGCAAACAGCAACTTGTTGCTTATTTATACATTAAATGTTAATTGTATGTTTCTTGAACTTATTTAAGGAACAAACATGTATCGGTTTAACACATTACTTTTAGCTAAATTAGCCTTAGTGAGCACGATTGCCAATGCGGCAATTCCCTATGACAATGCACAATACCATTATACGCAGCCAAATGGAGAGGTACTCACCATCTCCCTAGACGGCAACGACTACTTTGCTTACCAGCGTACGAGCGACGGACGATTGGTTATATTTGATAATCAATTAAATGGCTTAGCCTATGCTGAGGTATCAAGTGATGGGGCTGAGCTTATTTCGACTGGGGTGTTAGCCAAGGCGGACACCGCGAATAACTCGCAGCAAGATGCAGCCGACCATCGCGCTTCACAAAAAGGCACGTCACATCAACATGTGCACAATGTGAAAACCTTAACCCCTGCCGCTGTCAGTGCAAAAGTGGCACAAGCGCAGCAAGCCATGTTGTTAAGTACCGAGCAGTTACACAGCCATACTGTAGTTAACAATCAAATCCAACCTCATGTAACGCACGATGTAAATCAAGTCACTACACTTGAAGAGGCCGCGGGTAACGTAAAAGGCCTTACCATTATTATTGATTTTCCTGATCAGCGCGGCACCATCAATAAAAGCCAAATTGAGTCTTTTTTAAATGATATAAATTACACCGAATTTGGTAATGCGCAGTCGGTACGCGGGTACTTTAGGTCGGTCTCAGGGGGCAAGTTAGATTATACCAATACGGTAACTCAGTACTACACCGCGAAAAAGAACAAATCGTACTATGCCGATAGCCGTTATAGCTCTACGGTGCGCTCACAAGAGCTGATAAAAGAAGCCTTAGATTGGCTTGAAGTACAGCAAGGCTTTGACTTTTCGACGTTATCAACCAACAGCAGTAAGCAAATAAAAGGCCTAAACATTTTTTATGCGGGTAATTCTGATAGCAGTTGGTCAAAAGGGCTATGGCCACACATGGCACGGTTGAGTCCCCAATTTTGTGCTGACGGCGTATGTACCGACCGATATCAGATCACCGATATGCGTGATAGCTTAGCCATTGGTACCTTTGTACATGAATCAGGGCACTTGATCACCAATTGGCCAGACTTATATGACTATGATGGCAGCTCAGAAGGTTCTGTCGCAAGCTTTGGCGTGATGGGCTATGGTGCAATTGGCACTACCAATAAGTTTAAACCTACGCCACCGGTGGCACACTTTCGAAATCTTGCTGGATGGGATGCAGTCACAGAGCTAAACCCCGCCATAAATAGCAGTGCACCAAAAGGGGTGTTAACGCATACGTCGGCAAGTAACACATCATATAAGTGGACCAACCCAGCCAACCGAAACGAAGCGTTTTACATTGAAGCGGTTCATCGCGCAGGACAAAATTCAGAGCAGTTAGACTCAGGGCTTGCGATTTGGCACGTAGACAATGCCGGTAGTAACTCGAATGAGTGGCGACCATACATTCAAATGGAACACGCCGACGCGAATCGAGATCCAGAAAACAACATAAACCGCGGTGATAATAGCGACTTATTTAAAGCCGCAGGAGAGTTTTCAAGTACTTTACCCAATGCATTAACCAATAAAGGCACCAATGCACTGTGGTGGAATGGCCAAGATTCAGGCTTGTCGATTAAGAATATTTCAGACGCTGCAGCCACGATGTCATTTGAGCTTGTTACAGGCACACCGCCCCCAACGGGTGATGTGTATACAGGCACGCTGGCGAACAAAGAACAGCACGTTCACCCTGATGGTCGCTGGTTTCAATACGCAGGTGGCACCATTGGCTTACAACTTACCGGCCCAAGTAATGCAGACTTTGATTTAAAACTTGAAAAGTGGACCAATGGCAGCTGGCAGCAAGTCGCGATATCTGAAACACCGACATCGCAGGAATCGATTAGCTACAATGCCGCTAGCGGTTATTACCGCATATTAGTGTATTCGTATTCAGGCGCAGGAAGCTATCAGTTAACAGTTAATAAATAGCGAGAGTAAATAAAATCACATGAGTAAGCAGAGCTGAATTTTTATATATGTATCTAGTTCTGGGCTCAAAACGGCAATCACAGGGTAAGCAATTACTCTGTGATTTTTAGGCCTGAAAGGAGAGGGTTATTTTCTAGTACAGCTTTCCTTCTCGTTATGTAAAGTGAGTTTACGCTCGGTTAACTCAAAGTGAAATGTTTATGATTTTGAATTTATTGTGCTTTTTTTGCTTTTTGGATTTTACATAACGAGTCAAATACATTCTCGGTTAAGTCAATTATCGGGTTCATCAGGTATGGAAGGGTGATTGTTGTGTTGAAGGAAAAGTGTTAAGTTATTAATATATATTAAATTAATTAGCGGTTCTGATTTCCTCTGCATGAAATAAGGGCAGAGTGTTTATCGGCATTTATGCTAAAACGTTGTTAGGCAACAATGGAAAGTTATGTTTATAAATAAGGTAATTAGCTTTAATTCCGCTTGGAACATCCTTCTAAATAAGGATAAAGCGTACGACGATATTTGTACCGCTATAAGTAAGATAGATAGCGAGTCACTGTCTGACCCAGAGATAAGCTCTCCATCACACAGAAACGAACAACGCGATAAAATTGAAATCAATCCATTCAATTTTAATAGATGCTGGGAATATATGGTTGAGAACCTTGGATGGTCAAGCTACCGAATGAGGTCTGAAACCCCTGGGGGGATAAACCTTTACATCAGGCATTTTAAAGATGGTGTTGCAACAAAAATGATGGCATCCGATAGAATGCTTGCATTCCCAAATTGGGTGCTTGTTGAAACACCTAGAATAGTCGCTTCTGAATTTTGTGACCTGTCAGTACTTATAGTTCCAATGGAATCTTCTAAGTCAATATATGAGGACCCACGAAGAATGGCCCCTTATTTTTACTTTGAACGTGCTCAGGCACAATTAAGCGACCTTTTACCATTAAACCAAAAGACACCGTTTATAGTGATAGGAATATCGCAAGGGCAAGAGGAACTTGAAATTACGGAGTTGAGTTCAGAAACAACTGAGAGCTCAATCGAGAGAGTTTTAGAGTTTCCCACTGAACACTATCAAGCAGGCGTGGGTATCCTTTCTTACTTCGGTGAAATTATTAAGCAGAAATATCCAGATATTGAAGCCAAAGTTCGTATAGAACAAGACGGGAATGTCGTTCGTATGATTGTTGACTCACCATGCGGCGCAAAAGATATTATTGAAAAAACTCTGGATGATTATGCTTTGGTCGTCACAAAGAAAGCTGAACCAGAATCTTTATTGGAAGACCAGCTACAAATTCAACGATTGACTAATAAATTAGACATGGCTGAGTTAGAAATAAAGCAAACTACTAGCCTGTTACTTATATCTGAAAAATATGCAGACAAAAAAATAAAATCACTAGAAGACGATGTCGATTTTCTTAGAACGCAAATTGGCTCGCAAATGCACCACATGAACGCAAGTCAAAATATATTGCTGCATCAGTCAAAAAAGGAAGAAAAGCTTTTGTTGACTCAGCTAGACCATAATAAGCGAACTCTTGAAGAACTCATTGAAGACTCCAGAACAAGAACAGAGCTTCATCTTGCACTCAAGAAAATCAGTGAAATAGTTGAAAATGGGGCGACTAAAGATAATGAAGCTGAAACAAAGCACGCGCTTGAGTTGGTCAGAGATACTTCGATAGATACCTTTGATGATTTGTCTGAAGCATTGAAGAACACTATGTACGGAGTGAGTGGGAATATTGTATTTCAGTGGCTCCAACATGTAGGGTCAATAATTGTATAACAAACAGCTGCAACCTGACTTCGCAAACTGTCACGCTTTTTGTTCCAAAAAGCCCGCCAGCTCGCTTCGCAGTTGAGCTGGGCGTTATTATATGTACAACGGAGGCCGTGGTAATGAGATACGTGATTTTTATATTAATGTTATCTGGCTGTACCTCTGTTGTCGTGTCTGATGCAGATTTTGCAAAGAACATTAATCAAAAATGCTTTTCTGTTGAGAAGCCTTTGAATATCTACAGGTTTGGCAAATCAACTAGCAACCCGCATATTGTGTTTACGGAAGAAAGTAAATCAACAATGCCAATTGATTTTGATGAAAAATATGAGTTAGTGGGAACTTTATCTACCAAGGAGTTAATCAAAATTATTGAAATTGTTGATTACCCATATGGTTCTGCAGGTCGTTGTTGGAAAATATATGCAGTTAGCAAAAAACATAATGGTAAAAAATTTGAGTTGCCATCCTGTTGGATGGATCATACAACGGTTTGGTTTTCTCCCCACTCTATATCCAGAGTTAATATAAATCAGAAAATTGAGCTTGTTACAGATTCCATAAAACCAAGTGAAGAGTGCATATAACAAAGCAATCAAGAACGGACTAAAAAAGCTTGGCTTAGTTCGAACACATTTTAGAAGACACCCAACGTAAATCTTATATATGTATCCAGTTTTGGGCTTAAAACGGCGATCACAGAGTAAGCAATTACTCTGTGATTTTTTAAGGCCTGAAAGGGGAGGGTGATTGTCTAGTACAGCTTTCTTTCTCGTTATGTAAAGTGAGATTACGCTCGCTTAACTAAAAGTGAAACCTTTATGATTATGAATTTATTGTGCTTTTTACTTTTTGGATTTTACATAACGAGTCAAATTCATTCTCGGTTAAGTCAATTATCGGGTTCATGAGGTATGGAGAGGTGATTGTTGTGTTGAAGGAAAAGTGTTAAGTTATTAATATATATTAAATTAATTAGCGGTTCTGATTTTCTCTGCATGAAATAAAGGCAGAATGTTTATCGGTATTTATGCTAAAACGCTGTTATATTTCAAGGAGCACTCTTGGCAGTCATTAGCAAACAATCAGCGGAACATTACACTTGGGGAAATAAATGTGATGGTTGGCATCTTGTAAAATCTGAAAGCTTAAGTGTAATCCAAGAAAGAGTTCCATTTGGTTGTTCAGAGGCACGTCATTTTCACAACAAGGCAGAGCAATTCTTTTTCATCTTATCTGGTATTGCAACTATGGAACTTGAGGGAAAAATCTTCAGAGTAAAACCAAATGAGGGTATTCATATTCCTGCTGGTTCAAGGCACCAATTAAGTAACCAGCATGAAATTGATTTAATATTTACAGTAACATCGACACCACCAAGTCATGGTGATCGAATTGAAATATAACAAGAAATTCAACAAGGACAATAATCTTCACCCGTTTTAGTGGACACCTCCTCATTACATTGAGGAAGCTAAAATGCCTAAATATACTCAACCAAGAAAAACATGGTTTTACCCAGTTAGTTTCAAAATCAAAGCAGTCAAACTAAGCTCACGAGACTAGGGAAATTTAGAATATAGGGAAATTTAGAAGACACCCAACGTAAATCTTATATATGTATCCAGTTTTGGGCTCAAAACGGCAATCACAGATTAAACAATTACTCTGTGATTTTTCAAGGTCTGAAAGGGCTGGGTTATCCTCTAGTACAGCTTTCTTTCTCGTTATGTAAAGTGAGATTACGCTCGCTTAACTAAAAGTGATACCTTTATGATTATGAATTTATTGTGCTTTTTACTTTTTGGATTTTACATAACGAGTCAAATATGTTCTCGGTTAAGTAAATTCTCGGGTTCAGAAGGTGTGAAAAGATGATTGTTGTGTGTGAGGGAAAGTGTTAAGTTACTAATATATATTAAATTAATTAGCGGTTCTGATTTTCTCTGCACGAAACAAGGGCAGAGTGTTTATCGGTATTCACGCTAAAACGCTGTTGAACTAAGCCGCTACGCGGAGATCCTATTCTCAGCATTTGAGCCACACTTTCTCTGAGTTATTTCACAACTTAGAGGTCAAAAATGCATACACTCATTGAACAGGTCAAGGCAGAAATAACCTATCGAGGTTATTCACAAAGAACAAGTAAAAGCTATTGCGCGCACTTACTTAAACTCAGAAATTACTTTAATAAATCGTTGGATTTAATTACAGATGAAGAGTTGAATTCATTCTTTCAAGATCCGGCGATCCGCAAGCTTTCTCGGGCAAGCCAAAAGTTACAGATAAACAGTATTTGGTTCTTGTTTAAGCACATTTTACATCGGCCATTGAACTTAGATATTACCTTACCAAAAGCGAAGTCTCGAGCACCCATTTATTTATCTCGTAGCGACATACAACGGCTGATAGCAAGCTGCACAGATATGCGATTAAAGACGCTAATTATCGTGTGTTATGGCTGTGGTTTACGTATTGGTGAGCTATTACGCATTAAAGTTACAGACATAGACGGTAAACGAAAAACCATTTTAATTGAGCAGGGTAAAGGAGATAAATCACGTTACGTTGTTGTGTCAGAGAGTGTATTGAAGCAGTTACGTTGCTACTGGAGAGTGTACCGTCCATCAGGCTGGATGTTCTATTCTCGATGGCTTATGGACAAACCGATGTCGCCATCGAGCTTTAGAAAGTCATTAAGGAAGCAGTCACACAGTATTGGTTTGCAGCAGTGTAACCCGCATGCACTTCGCCATGCTTACGCGACACATCAACTTGAGTCAGGCATGCCGCTTCATCAATTGCAACATCAGCTTGGTCACAGTGATATTAAAACGACACAGAGTTACTTACATTGGTTACCTGAATTAGGCCATGGCGGCATTGATTTACTGGCCGATTGGGCAAAACAATGAGTAGGTTACACCTTGCTGATATTTTAAACTTAGGGTTAGATGATTATCGGCAACACCACTCACTGAATTACCAGCAGACACGGGTCTGCCAACATCTTCAATCATGTAGGACAGGCAAGTTAGGGTATCAATCTTGGCAATGTGATACGTGTGGCGAGGTAAAACAGGTCGGATGCAGCTGCCGAGACCGACACTGCCCACGCTGTCAAAGTATGGCAACAGCACAGTGGGCGCAAAAACAGCAAGCCCGTTTATTGCCTTGTCGTTACTTCCACCTTGTTTTTACACTGCCACATGAGCTGAATATTGTTGCACGCTATGACCCAAACACGCTTTATCAGTGTTTATTTAAAGCAGTATGGGACACCCTAAGTAAGTTTGCACAGCGTAAAGGGCATGGGCAGTTAGGGATGACAAGCGTTTTACATACATGGGGACAAACCTTAAGTCAGCATATTCATCTGCATTGCTTAGTGCCAGCTGGAGGGCTAACGCAAACTCAATGGCATGAAATAGAACAGGGCTACTTATACCCAGTTAAAGCATTATCAACGGTATTTAGAGGGAAAATGCTTGCGGCATTGCATGCGCGAGGTACTTCGCTGACACATATAACGACACCAGCTAAATGGTGTGTGTATAGCAAAGCGTGTTTAACATACAGTGATAAGTTAGTAAGTTATCTAGCACGGTATACCCGAAAGGGCGCGATGTCAGAATCGAGACTGGTGTCGGTGAATAAACAAAGCGTGTGCTTTAAATATCGAAGTTATGCAGATAAACACAGTGAAAAGGTCATGACACTGAGTTGTAGAGAGTTCTTACGGCGCTATTTACAGCATGTGCTACCCAAAGGGTTTATGCGAATTCGTCACTATGGCTTTTTAGCCAATGCATGTTACAAGCGAAAGTTGGCGTTGATAAAGGCGCAAGGGCCCAGTTTACGTAAAGTGAAGAAGAAAAAGGCGGAAGCTGCGTCACTATCCCCTCATTGGGCTTGTGAAGTATGTAAAATCGGGGTCTTACGATTTAGTAAAATGGTTAATTCAAGTGAAGAGACAATGAAATTAGCACGAACGAGTTAGCAGCAGAGCTTGCTGAATTAAATCAACGCGTTAACCTGCTTAAGTGTTCGGGCTAGAAAAGTGCGTGCGCGGTGAAAATATCATTGATAAATCGGCGAAAATTAGCTCTAATGGCAAGATAAAACGTACTGAGTAATGCAGGGATGGCTTAATCACGAAAGACAAGCCGATAAAATAGGCTCAAGACAAGTTACGCCACTAAAAGCAAATTCCCATAGCATAAATAACACCAACTCTGACACACCGAGCAGGTAGCGGCTCAGTCCAACAAGCGATTATGCAGCACAAACAACGTGCCGCATAAATACTAAATAGTTATGTTCAGTCATGAATATTGAATCCATCGAAATTGAAAATCCAATTGAATCGCATCGTTCGGGTGCAATTGAAGTCTCCGTAATCACCAACGCAGGTGATAAAAGGTGGTGCTTCTTTTTCACTCCTGAGGGTATGGCGGCTTGCGGAGATTGGATTGATGGTACAACGGTTCGTTTTCACTATGGCGCGTCACATATGATCCTTGTCTCAGAAATATCGGAGTCAATCATCAAGGCGGCGCTCAGAGATATTGACAAGCAAGGGATGCTTGAAAAGTGTACAATTCCGTATTAATTAATAAGAACATAACAAAAAAAGTCACGGCGACCAAATACCGGAGCTTTAGGCGTTAGCTTGAAATGGCAAATCACTAAAGGAGTAACTAATGTCAACGGTATTATCTATCAGCAATAAAATATTCAGTTTAAAGGGGCAGATGTTTATTGATGATGAAAATGGTGAACGCCGATATGATGCAAAAGGAGAGTTTGCCTTTTTTTGTCCAACTTGGACACTTAAAAATAGTACAAAAGAACTCGCAACTGTGAAACGAAAATTTTGGGCTTGGTCACCAACCTGGAATGTCCAATCTGAGATCGGAAATTTCGTAATAAAACGAAAGCTGTTCTCATGGACCCGCACATATAATGTTGTAGGTGGTTCATATGACGGCGCAATAATTAAAGGTAATATTTGGGATTTGAAATTCGAGATTTCGCATAAGGATAAATGTATTGCTTCCGCTAAAGCCAAAATATTGTCTTTAAGAGATACTCATAATATTCAAGTACATGAAACAAAAAATGATGCTGAATTGTTTACAACAATAACCATGGTCGTCCTGCACTTGGATAAACAAGACGATAATAATGGCTCGGATACTTCAGACTGATTTTCAAGCTAACAAATTGCTCAAGAAGGTCGTAAAAAGTTTGGTTTGCGTCACTTCGTCCCTAAGTTTAGCCAAAGGAGGAGTTTTAACTGACGTATATGGACACTCCCGGTATGTCAAACAAAATAACTCTGGCGGGGTAGAATAAACTACCTCGTTTTTTCATTTCGTCGCTGCCACTGTTTGACGTTTGACCCATTTGCAATAAAGCGTTGCTCTGACATATATCCGTACCATTTTAGAAGACACCCAACGTAAATCGATAATTTATACTGACATATATGGACACTCCCGGTATGTCAAACAAAACGCAAATTTAGAAGACACCCAACGTAAATCTTATATATGTATCCAGTTTTGGGCTCAAAACGGCGGTCACAGAGTAAGCAATTACTCTGTGATTTTTTGAGGTCTGAAAAGGGAGGGGGACAAAACAAATTTAGAAGACACCCACCCAAAATTGACGGTTTTTCATTCATTGCCTATCTTTTAGATTCAGCTTCAAAGGTAGGCGCTTTCCCTCATGGCAACAGCACGTAAAAGACAAGTGAGTTTAGCTGATACCAGATACTATCATTGTATTTCACGGTGTGTTCGCCGTGCGTATTTGTGTGGTGAGGATAAGGTAACAGGTCAGTCATACGAACACAGAAGAGGGTGGATAGAAGACAAACTGCTGGAACTTGCCAAAGTGTTTTGTATTGATGTGTGTGCATATGCGGTTATGAGTAACCATACTCACACTGTACTTTATGTAGATGATGTAAAAGCTAATAGGCTGAGTGATAAAGCAGTTATCATCAGATGGCATAAGCTGTTTAAAGGCACCATACTGTCTCATAAGTCCCTTCAAGGTGAACGGCTAGACTCAACGGAACAATATTTTTAAATAAAGACATTGAACAATTTAGAGAGCGCTTATCGAGTATCAGTTGGTTTATGCGGGTCCTGAATGAAAGCATTGCCCGAAAAGCGAATAAGGAAGATAACTGTACAGGTAGGTTCTGGGAAGGGCGCTTTAAATCACAAGCTTTACTTGATGAAGCTGCACTGGCGGCCTGTATGGCGTATGTTGATTTAAATCCAATCAGAGCAAAGATGGCTGATACACCCGAAACCTCAGACTACACGAGTGTTAAAACACGCTGTGAACATGCCAAAGAAGGCAAACAACCTAAACACTTAGCACGTTTTGCAGGCAGCCCCAGAAAACATATGCCTAAAGGTTTACCCTTTAAATTAAAGTCGTATTTAGAACTGGTCGAGCTAACAGGCAGATGTATGCGAGTAGATAAGCGAGGCGCTATTAACCCCATCAACTCTTCAATTCTAGAAAGACTGAACATTGCCCCTGAAAACTGGTTAAAACTCACCACCCAATTTACCAAAGTATTTCATGGGGCAGTAGGGCGGCCTCAAAAGCTTGATAATTATTGTACGAGCCTAGAAATAAAACGGCGCGCTAATTATAAGCAGTGTGAAAGGCTACTGGCTTAATTTGAGGCCACCAAGATAATCTCTATATAATCAATATATTATGGTTTGTAGGGTTAGGCGTGCCTTTTGGATGCGTATAAGTTCAGTTTTTCTATTTCTGAGCTTATACCACACGTAGTTAATTCGATTTTACTAACTAAGCGATGTTTTAGATTGAACGTGGCCCGTTGATTGGGTGTCACCTTAAACCTCTATTTTACCTTAAACCTCTATTGTTAAGGTGCCTCTTTTTATTGCAATGGGTTTAGCCGCTTCGCTGACGAATGCTGCTAGCTCTTGATACTACTGCCTATTTAGTTCAACTAAGTTAGGTGTAATACCCCGGTAATGTCTTAATCCCAAAAAATAGTTGACTATTTGATCTCGTTAACTAAAGCCGGAGCACATTGTGATGTACTTTGCATTTGGCTTTGATAAATGAAGTTAAAGAGTATCAGTAGTCATCGGGACTAGCTGGATCATAGGTTGATCGGGCGCAACTAAATACTGTTAATGCAGCAGCGGGATAATTCTAACCTTACCGCTATTAAAAAGATGTTCGCCACTCTTGAAGGGCAACTGGAGATCCCCGAGCAACAACCAGAATACCTACTGGCACTGGCCTCGTTATGGCAACAAACCTTAGCTATTTTATAGCCGCAAACCTTACAGGTAGATGCTCAATAAGAGACATTCAAACAGAGAAGGGGGGGACACAGTTTAGATAGTGACTCAATTCGGTTTTCTATTGAAACTGCTGTGAACCGTTGCTTATTTTATCACCATATCAATTTATTCTTTAATAAGGTCAAATAATGAACAGCAATCAAATTAAAAACATTAGCACTAGTGATAACACAACAGTATATAGTCAATGTTTCGGAGATGCCATTGGCAGTGACAAGCAATGTAAATACTTCATTGCGCACTGATTATTGGCAGCCAAGTAACATTTCGATACCAAGTTCAAAACTCCCCGATAGCCAAAAAGTACTGGTATTTAGTCGGGATACGGGAATTAAAGACGGAAAAGATTGGTTGTTTTCCAGCCATTTCACGCTTGATGGGATAGACGTTAAGATGGAGGAATCTATCACCGGAGAGATTTGGCCGGTAGGCAGCAGCATGAAACAAAGATTAACAGCAGGATCAGAAGATACCGGTTGGTGGTCAAGTAATGACAGCAAGGAGCTTTCCTTCATAGGAAAGAGTGGTGCAACTTATACTATTACTGCTGCGTTAGATGTACCATTCGGGGATACACATGCATCGATCACTGTTACCGTGTTGCAGGAAACTCCAGCCGTTGAAACGTGTACGCCGGTGATGGATGGGATTGAAACGGTTATTGTGTTGATGTTAGAAAACCGTTCACTCGACAACTTATTAGGCATGCTCTATGCCGGAAAAAAAATCTCTTCATCTTCGGTTTACCCCGCCGGTTCATCAACTCAATTTGATGGTGTCCCACTCCACATATCAAACTCCTATAAGTCCAGTGTTTATTATCCAACCAATGGAACCAAAGGGCACGGTGGATTTTCGGCGACGACCATGCCGGCATATGATCCTGGAGAGGAGTTTGAACATGTTCAGAAGCAACTGTACGCTAATGGTAATGGTCATTTTCCTGATAATAACAACTTTTGGGATAGCGAACCCAAAATGTTAGGTTTTGCTTGGGATTATGATGAAATTTATACCCATAATCAGGATGTCATGGGGGTATATAATGAAGAGCAACTACCCGTTTTATATGGCCTGGCGAAGTATTATGCCGTATCCGATCGTTGGTTCTGCTCGGTACCTTCCCAGACTTATACCAATCGTGCCTTTGCTATGTGTGGTACGGCATTGGGCAAAGTTGATAATACAGAAATAGAAGGTAGCACCTATAAATATGCTAACACTATTATCAATGTGTTAGCAGCAGCAGGCAAAAGTTGGGGTGTTTATTGGCAGGATGATGGAGGCATAACTGCTGGCTCCCCATACGGAGATCCCTTTACTCCTTATTATTTTCCGCGCCTTAAGGTTGCACCAAATGGTGGGGTTCATAAATATGAAGATAGTAGCGACAAGAACGCGTTTCTTCACGCTGCAGCATCAGGTACATTGCCTAATTTTTGCTTTGTAGAGCCTAAATGGAGTGGCGGCTTTCCACCTGTTGTCATTGAGGGCAATGATTTTCATCCGCCTGCTTCGGTAACACCCGGTGACATAGCGCTCAAAAATATGGTTGAAGCGCTGATGGATAGTCCGCAGTGGTCTAAGACTTTACTCGTAGTCACTTTTGATGAGCACGGGGGAACTTATGATCATGTAGTACCAACAACAACTGTTGCACCTGATGACTCACCACTCGCTAGTAGTACGTCAAAATATGGGTTTAAATTTCAACGGCTTGGAGTACGTGTCCCTACCTTATTAATTTCGCCGCAGATCAAGCCTGGTACTGTATTCCGGTCACCTGAACCGGGTAAAGATTTAGATCATACCTCATTACTGGCAACCTTGTGTAAATGGGCCGGAGTGGATCCAGCTAAGGCCGGTTTGGGCGCGCGAGTTGCGCAGGCTTCCACATTTGAAGGTGTCGTGGAAGGGAATAATATACGTACCGATCTGCCCAAGTTGACGCCAAATAAGTACGTTAGGCCTGAAGGCTGGCAGAGTCCAAGTGAGCTTTTTAATCCGTTAAATGATAAAGGGGAGCCATTAACATCAAGGCGAGTTGGGTTTGGTGATCTACACACTATGTCTGACAATTGCACCACTGCAGAAGAGTTTCTGCAGAAATTTAACCAACATAGATTTGGTGACCAGACAGAAAAGTAGTTTAACCATTCGGTTGTCTTAACTGGCATTGTCTTATATTCCGGACAAACTTGAACTTTTAAGCTTTGTTTGGGATATAGGGTGAATATGATTTATAAAAAACATCATCAGGGTAGTAGCAACTATATGCCATTAATGAATGGCTGCTTGGCATTAACTAATTGATTATAAAACATCACTTCAAGATCAGTTTATTCGTAAAAACCCCAAATCCTTTTTGATTGAGCCACAACATTCCTCTCTTCTAAATTAATAACAGCCTGCCACTTAATAGGTGTACATTTATTGACTATGTGCATAAACCTCAGCAGTTGCTAGCCCGATAGAATTAATATGTTAGCTGCGATGGGGAGAATTCTGTAGACGTAGTGACGGCTAAGGTTATCTTGAATAAATACACCAGGGCGTAATACAGCGAAATGTTCAGGTTGATTTAGTTGATCACAATACACTTACTCGGTTAACGCTGGCGGAGTAGGTTAGAATTAACTAATGTAAGCAGCATTTGATGTAATGGTGTGGTAATAGTTTGTAGGATTGCAGGGTTTGGGTGCTTTATCTTTTTACTTACACTTATTACGGCATTGATTTCTCAGGTATTAAAATCTTACATTATGGCCACTTTAGTCAGCGTTATTGAGGATATTATTAATGAGGCGTTGGCTAGAACTTTACCTATTGCCTTTAAGTTAGTACGCAATGTTTATATCAGCTGGCGTTTTACAGCGGAGAGTTAACTTTTCTTAATAGTCTGTTTTTCAAATCGGGTTTCATTGTAAACATTAAATTGAATAATTTAACAAGACACCCACCGTAAATTGACTGTTTTTAATTCATTGCCTATCTTTTAAATTCAGCTTCAAAGATAGGCGCTTTCCCTCATGGCCACAGCACGCAAAAGACAAGTGAGTTTAACTGATACCAAATACTACCATTGTATTTCACGGTGTGTTCGCCGTGCTTATTTGTGTGGTGAAGATAAGGTAACAGGGCAATCGTATGAACACAGAAGAGGTTGGATAGAAGCAAAGCTGTTTGAACTTGCTAAAGTGTTTTGTATAGATGTGTGTGCGTATGCGGTGATGAGTAATCATACTCACACTGTACTTTATGTAGATGATATAAAAGCTAAAAGATTGAGTGATAAAGCGATTATCATCAGATGGCATAAGCTGTTTAAAGGTACCATACTATCTCACAAGTACCTTCAAGGTGAGCGGTTAGACTCAGCACAGCAAACCTTTTTAAATAAAGACATTGAACAATTTAGAGAACGTTTATCGAGTATCAGTTGGTTTATGCGGGTACTGAATGAAAGTATTGCCCGAAAAGCGAATAAAGAAGATAACTGTACAGGCAGATTCTGGGAAGGGCGCTTTAAATCACAAGCTTTACTCGATGAAGCGGCACTAGCAGCGTGTATGGCGTATGTTGATTTAAACCCAATCAGAGCAAAGATGGCTGATACACCCGAAACTTCAGACTACACCAGTGTAAAAACACGCTGTGAGCATGCCAAAGAAGGCAAGCAACCGAAACACTTGGCACGGTTTGCAGGTAGCCCCCGAAAGCACATGCCCAAAGGTTTACCGTTTGAACTAAAGTCCTACTTAGAGCTAGTAGAGTTAACAGGCAGGTGTATGCGAGCAGATAAGCGAGGCTACATCAGCCCAGTTAACTCCCCTATTTTAGAAAGACTAAACATAGCCCAGGAAAACTGGCTAAAACTCACCACACAATTTACCAAAGTATTCCACGGCGCGGTAGGGCGGCCTCAAAAGCTTGATGATTATTGTGCGAGCCTAGAAATAAAACGGCGCGCTAATTATAAGCAATGTGAAATGTTACTGGCTTAACTTTTATACCATCAAGATAATCTCTAGATAACCAATACGCCATAGCGTGGCGGCTTAGCCGTGCCTTATTACTGGGCGTGAGTTCAGTTTTTCTCTATTTTGGAGCTTATAGCGCATTTACTTGATTTGATTTTACTAACCAAACGATATTTCAGATTGAACGCGGCTTATTTATTGGTATTATTTTTAGAGTGGGTGTCATCTTAATCTTACAGCCAGTGCACTGGCCATATCAAGGTGCTCCAGTTCATAATGTGATAGTATCAACTTATGTAGGAAAAACAGGTTATCTGGTTGCTGATTGTGTAACACGGTTAATTGCGCCAGTGCAGCGCTGGCTGGTTTGAGTGAAAAATAGTCAGATCCTGCTACGGTTTTGATAAACGCTCTAAGCTGCAGAGTAGCGTGCTCCTGAGTCTGGGCACTAATATAACCTTGCCAGCCCCGGTGAGCACCTTGCACATAAAATCGTAATAATATTGTATCATCAGCCAGTGGGTAAAACTTGCCACTAAGTACCAGTTGTTCAGCTGATTGGCTGAGTTGTTGCCAGCTTCTATAAGGGGAATCAAACAGCTCCTGACTTTTGATAGGCTGTTCTGAAGTTAGGAATTCTATGAATTGATCGGATGCCAATACAAGCGGTATAGGCTCAGGAGCAAGGCCTGGTTTGTGTTGTAAAAATTGCAGAACGCTAATCTTTTTCTGCATTTTTGAAACTTCTATTGATACCGTTTTATTTTGCGATAAGTAGAAAAATATAAAAATGCTGAGTAAAATACTTACCGCTGCCAACATCCAATAATTTAAACCTGAGCTATGCTTTTCCTTACCTGTAGCTGGTTTTTCAGCAGATATCTGCTGAGTTTTATTTAGCTCAGTGATTGGGGGGCTGGAAATGATTTCCGTTGGATTATCAATGGGCTTACTTGGTTTGGTTATCGGAACGATATTGATAGCTTCTATTTGATCCGATTTTAAGGGCGAGGGAGTAGGTTTAGCGAGATCAGCTAGATCACAGCTAGTATTTTCAGCACTAAATTGAGCTTGTTCTGTTAGTGTATCGATTGTCGAGAAGGCTATTTGCCACTGATAGCCTTTTTTAGGGTAGGTTTTAATTGCCTTATCACCAAATAAAGCGCGTAAATAGCTGATGTTTTGAAACACCACCTGTTCGGTAACCACGCGTTCAGGCCAGACATGAGTTAAAATACTTTCTTTACTGTTTATTTTTTTGTGTTCTGTCAGTAAAAAACTTAATAGTTGTGCTGGCTTTTCATTTAATGAAAAAATACGGGCTTGTTTTGTGAGGATCAAACTATCACAATCAAATTCAAAATGGTTAAAACGGACTTTCATTTATTTTTAATTCTCATTTAGCTAGCGCTGATCGTACCCCCGTACCTCTTCTAGAGTTTAACATATTCAGTTTTTTATAGCAGACAGAATTTAGAAGACACCCAACGTAAATTGATTGTGACAGGACGACCAGCATTAACTTTTGAATAGATGTCACTAATTACTAAAAACAAAAAGTCTGATGCTGCGTGATCACTCCTTTCATAGGCTTTGTGCAGTGTGCAAAATTATTGTTTTTCGATTTAACGAAGTGGTTAATTCAAGTAAAGAGACAATGAAATTAGCACGAACGAGCTGGCGCTAGGGTTTTATTAATCAAATCAATACGTTAAACTGCTAAAGTGTTCGGGCTAGAAAAGAGCATGCGTGTGAAAATACCATTGATAAATCAGCGAAAATTAGCTCTAATGGCAGGAAAAACTTAATGAGTAATGCTGGGATGTCTTAAGCGCGAAAGGCAAGCCGATAAAATAGGCTTGTGACAGGTTACGCCATTAAAAGAAAATAGAAAATTCTCGCAGCATAAATAGCATCAACTCTGACACACCGAGCAGGTAGCGGTTCAATCCAACACGCGATTATGCAGCACAAACAACGTGCTGCATAAATACTAAATAGTTATGTACTTCGGAGAAAATATGGAAGTAGTTACTACTGAAAAACACATCTCAGACTATCCCAATCCGTTTTATTTGAAGCAAGGCGATAAAGTAGCTCTAGGTGCAATTGATGACGAATTTCCCAATTGGATCTTTATAACTAGTTTCGAAGGGGAGCAGGGTTGGGCTCCAGTTCAATATATTGAGAAAATTGAAGGGAGCTCTGAAGGTATCTTGATTGAAGACTATGACAATGTTGAGCTCAATACTGTCATTGGCGAAAAACTGTCAGCGCTATTCGAACTCAATGAGTGGTATAGAGTGTCGAGGTCAACGGGTGAAATTGGTTGGGTACCAGTACGCTCGGTACAACGCACATAACCAGTGGCTTTAAGGGCGTCAGCCATTCGTTGCTCATTAAAGATATGTTATAGATCACTAATCCTATGTTGTAGGTGTTCTAAAAAAGTTTTAACCTTTTCAAGTGGATATTTTCTACCCGAATAAAATGCATATAACACAAGATCTTCAGGTTCGGAGTTTACATTAATTTTGATAAGTGAGCCGTTGTCTATGTCTGCTTGACATGCATGAGTGGGCAAGATGGCAAACCCAAGTCCTTTCAGAGCAGCGGCTTTGGCTATATTGCCACTGTTGACCTTAACGTTGGATTGTACCTGTATGCTTTGATTAGGCTTAAACCGCCATGGCATACCTTGTAGTACAGACAGGCTGGTGATACAGGGCGCTTTACTCAATTCGCTAAGCGAGCGAGGCAGTGGATACTGTTTAAGCAGTTGAGGGGCTGCAACAACGCTACTTGGCCAGCGCAGGATTTCCTTAGCTACCCAGCCAGAATCTTCCAATGCGCCACGACCAAAGCGCAAGACAAGGTCGAATCCATCCAACAAACCTTCAGTAGGGTTTAATTGGGTGTCACAACTTAGTTGTATTCGAGGGTGCTTGTGGCAAAAGTCAGCGATAATGTCAGCTAAGAAGGGCAGATCAGGCAAGACAATCTTAAAGTGTCCGGATAGTGAGTCACCAGCTAGAGATATGTCTTCTAATGCGTCATTTACCGCTTGGGTGAGTGGGGTGATGGATAGATAGAGTTGCTTGCCGGCAGTGGTAGGGATCATTTTACGTGTCGTGCGTTCCAGTAATCGTAAGCTAAGTTGTTTCTCTAATAAAGCCACATGACGACTAACATTGGATGTTGGTAATTGAAGTTGCTCTGCTGCCAGCTTAAAGCTGAGTTGTTCATATACCGTTTGAAAGCTCAGTAACCATTGCATGTCGACTTTTTCTATCATTTACTTTCTCACAAAATGGGATTAAAAATCCAATAATAACGTATTTATCCTTAATTTTGGCTTTGTAATAATCTTTTATGAATTTTATTAGGGAGTTAGAGTAAATGAACAACAAACGTATTGCCATTGTAGGTGCCGGTGTTGCCGGAATAGCGCTGGCCATATTGGCCACAAAGAAAGGTTATCAGGTGAGTTTGTATGAGCGTGATAATAAGGTCTCGTCTATTGGTGCAGGTGTCACCTTATGGCCAAATGCAATGTTTGTTTTACAACAAATGGGGTTGGACAAAGAGATAATACATGTTGGTGGGTTACCTAGCGGCATGCATCAGTATGATCAAAGTGGTGTGCCACAAGGAAGCGTTGACATTGAAGCGGTGAACGAACTTAGTGGTTTCCCCAGTGTGACTATATTACGACGTGATCTAATGAATATATTGGCAAGCGCGTTGGAGAGTTTAGGGGGTGCAATACACTTTAACAGCTCAATGACAGTACAAGATATTGATGCATTAAAACAAGAGTTTGACCTGGTTGTGGGAGCTGATGGGCGAATGAATTCAGTTGTACGTCAAACATTTTACTCAGACAAAGTCTCTCCAATTTACCAGGGATTTATCAATATTATTGGTATTAGTCAGCTGGAGCAGAGTGGATTAGATAACGCCATTTGTGATTTTCGTGGTTCTGGCGAACGTTTTGGCATTGTGCCCATTAAATCCGGCTTGTGTTATTGGGCAGGAGGGTGGCGCACTAAGATAGATAAATCGCGGCCTTTATCTGCTTGGTACGATGAAATGGAGCAGCGTTTCCAACACTGGCCTGAACCAGTACACCATGTGTTGAAATCTTATGAGAAATCGTCACGCAAACTGATTTTTGTTCATGATCTTGATCCCTTGCCTTATTGGCATCAAGACAATGTATTAATTATTGGAGATGCTGCCCATGCACCATTGCCTACTTCTGGGCAAGGTGCATGTCAGGCGTTGGAAGATGCTTGGTATCTTTCTCGGCGTTTGGCTGAAACAGATGAACTAGAGAATGTACTGACAGGTTTTTATAAACAACGTATCGCTAAAACGTCAGCAGCTCAAATAGCTGGCAGGCAATTAGCACAAACAATTTTTGGCGGTGGTTGTGAGCCTCAACCTTCTATGTCAGGCATTTCCCCCAAGAAGTTAAGCGAGTTTTGGATGCAGGGATTAATGAGTAAATAAATTTAAGAATACACCTATCCAAAATTGATGATTTTCATTCATCATCTACCTTTTAAATTCAGGTTAAAAGGTAGGTAACTCCTTCATATGAAGAGAAAAATTCAGCATGAAACCCAACCAAGATTGACGCTTTTTCATTCATCACCTACCTTTTTAATTCAGCTTAAAAGATAGGTAACTCTTTCATGGCGACAGCACGAAAAAGACAAGTGAGTTTAACTGATACCAAATACTACCATTGTATTTCACGGTGTGTTCGCCGTGCTTATTTGTGTGGTGAAGATAAGGTAACAGAGCAATCATACGAGCTTGCGATGCAAGTCAGATAGTATTGATAACTGAAATTATTTACCAATGTGTTACGGAGTTACTAATCAATAAGTAGTTGATACTTTTTACCGTCTCTAACAAAGCTGTCTTTTATATTTTGTCTCGCTTTAAGAGCATTTAGCTTGTCAATTATCTTGTTTGATAAATTCATCTTTTTGTGTTCTTTCCCATTTTCATCAACTAATAAATTATCTTTAAAATTAAAGTAAATGTCTGGCAATTCTTTAATCATATGTGCATCATAATTATGATAAATTCGTAATTCAGATGTATTCTTAGATACCTTGATTAGTTGGTGGTAATCTAAAAACAAATTTTCCAGTTGCACGCTCTGAGTGATAGGGTTTTTTATGGTCAAAGAGACTTCTTTATCTTCAGCTGTAAATTCAGGAAGTTGCGTTGGCTTTTCATGTGAAATAATTTTTAACTTTCTCGCATCTCTGTACCTAGGCCTTCTAAATGAAACTAGGATCTCGCCACTCTCGACCTCACTATTAAGAGCATAGACATGAAATTCTCGAAGAAGCTCTTTGTCGGGGTAAAGCGTAACTTGGCCTTTTTTGTCTATTTCGTATTCTCCATACACTTTTAAATTAACAGCGCCGAAACTTGCTAAATAAAAGAACGTTTTGTTTTCCAGTAAATAGATACTTGCCGCCACCTCAAACTGAGACAAGTCGTAGCGTCCTTGCGCAGATGAATAAAGATTTTGGGCTTGTACCGTTGTAGATATTATTAAATAGGATAGCATTGCAAAACAAACTACCGTGTTTGTAATACGAATTAGATGTGTCATAAGCGATTCCTTGTTGCTTGATTTTTAGTCCTTCCCCAGGTTTTGTAAATTCCTTGCTGACTATGATGGATACCTCACTGCAATCACCCGGTTATAGCTGTTTGTGCAAACGCAGTAAAACACTTGATGTGCAATATAGAAAAAGCGCAGGCAAAGGCTTTATAGATATTGTGGTCGATAGCACGGGCCTTAAAGTGTATGGAAATGGTGAATGGCATACAAGAAAACATCGTGCGACTAAGCGCCGAACTTGGCGAAAATTGCACTTGGCCGTTGATGCGACAAGTCACGATATTGTGGGTGCTGAGCTGTCGATGGTAAATGTGTCAGATGGTGAAGCCCTTGCCGATTTAATCAGGCCACTGCGTAGGAATATAGACAGAGTCACAGGTGATGGTGCATATGACACACGCAGTTGCTATGAGGAGGTCGCAGCAAAAGGTGCGATTATGCGGGTACCGCCAAGAGAGAATGCCCAATACTGGGAAGAAGGACACCCCAGAAACAATGCCATATTTATGATGCACCAAATAGGGTTAACGCAGTGGAAAATGAATTCAGGGTACCATCTTCGTTCACTTGCCGAGACGGCGATGTATCGTTTTAAACAATTAATGGGTGATAAGCTGAAAAGTCGTCAATTCAATAGTCAGCATACTGAAACGATGATTAAAGTGAAGGCAATAAATAAAATGAATGGGCTAGGTATGCCCAAATATCAGCAACAAAGTTAAAACTGAGAAATTGATTGGTAGTTAGCTATTTGATCAACAAGGCCCCTTCCCCCCTAGATTATCGCTAAACTCAGATATTTAAAAGCGAATACTTACAACACTGATCTTCCCCAAATAATATAGACAGAGTTACAGTTGGCTGTGGGCATAACACGCGTAGCTGTGATGAAGAGGTCGTAGCAAAAAGTGATTATGCGGACGCCGACAAAAAATAATACTCAATACCGGGAACAAAGGCCCCAGAAACATTGCCGTATTTATGATGCTCCAAATAGGGTTAACGCAGTAGAAATTGAATTCGGGGTGCCATCTTGGTTCTCTAGCTGAGACAGCTATGTATCGTTTTAAGCAATTAATGAGTGATAAACTTAAAACTAATCAGTTTAATAACCAACATACAGAAACGATTATTAAAGTGTGGGCAATAAATAAAATAATCGGGCTATGCATGCCCAAATATCAGCAACACAGTTAACACTGAGAAATTTTGATCATCAGGGCTCTCTGGCGAGAAGTGCGCGCCACTTTCAGCAGCTGCCTTCCTCTTCTACACCCTTGTATGAATGTCGCACTTATTATCTAAATTTTTGATTAAGAAAAATACAGCCTTTTTACCAAAGTAAAACCACGAAAACCCGTTGTTAATATTAAACAAATAAATATAAAGTCAAATGTTAATTAAAAGCGAAGTTGAAGTAGGTTGTTGAATGTAAATAGGGTTTGAGATAAAATTGACGTGCTAATAAAAAATAAATTAAAATGATAAGTTATATAGGAATGCTAGCTGTCAGTATTATTATTTAATCATTGACATCGAAAAGGAAAAATAGAAATTCCATGAATAAAATATATTCTTTACAAATACTTCGGGCCTTTGCTGGTTGGTTGTTTATCACCATTATATGCAGATATTCTATAACTTTGAGTCTAAGACGCTTATTGGAAGCATTGTATCAACGCGTGGAAGCTTTGGTGTAGATTTATTCTTTATTTTAAGTGGTCTAGTCATGTATCTAGTTGCAAAAAACACAGGCACGACTGCTACCAGTTTTTTTGTAAAAAGAGTTACAAGGGTTATTCCTGCTTATTGGTTCTATACATCTATTTTGATAGTGCTTTTGTTTTTATACCCTGAAGAGCTTTGGTTGACAAGTTTCAATGGAGAAACTTTAATTAAATCATACTTTTTGGTTCCTTCACAAAATCCATCTGGTATAGGAATCTTTCCAGTGTTAACAGTTGGATGGACCTTAATTCTTGAAATGGTATTCTACACTATATTAGCTATTAGTATTGGCTTGTCCAAAAAACACTCAATATTAATTTGCTCTTTCATTGTTGTTTTTCTATCTTTATCCTTCCCTGAAGGAAACATATATTCGACAGTTTTAGGTGGCTCTCAAATTTGTCAGTTTTTATTCGGATTTGCAATTGGTTTTTATTTTAAAAGTGATGGGTTTCAAAAAATAAACCGCTTGTTTTCTTCATATATGCAAGCATTGGTATTACTTAGTGTTTGCTTAATCTTACTTTCTGGAGTTTTAGGGTTTGGGTTAGTACAAAAGACTATTGCTGCTAGCTGCATTGTCTTGTCTTGTCTTGTATTAGATTCAAAAATATCATATTCAAGCTGGATTGCTAAGTTTCTGATCAAGTCTGGGGATTATTCCTATTCAATATATCTAAGTCATGTATTAGTGTTAGGTTTTCTACTTCACTTAGCTGGGAACGATTTTAATATTTTTCAGGAGGTTGGCATTCTTTTAACTCTAACGGTTATAATTCATTATGTTTCTTCTTTTAGTTATAAGTATATAGAAAATGGTTCGTTCTCTCGGTTTTTAAAGCGAATTTTTATCCATAATAATACAGTTAAAAATATGAAAGTTAATGTTGTAAACAAGTGGTAAATTTGGGCGGCATATGTGGCATACTGCCAGTATGCCAAACAAAATAACCCTAATGGGGTAGAATATACTACCTCATTTTTAACTTGGTCGCTGCCACTATTTTACGTTTCCTTCACTTGCAATAGATCGCGTCTCTGACATATACCAGGATCCAACTGTTATTTCAATGCGCCTAATTAGCTTTGAACTCCTCCTAATTTGAATAGCTAAAAACTGTTTATCTATCATGTTATTACTGGGTTTTATATAGTCAGGTTTAGCATTTTTTCATCTAACTATAGCGAACAATGATAGGCGGTGACAGGTACTCTTAACACCCAATCAGGTTAGTTTTCCTTCTGTCTTAATAGTTGCCTGCTAATCTAATTTGATGTTTAAACATTACCTTGAGATTTATTGTATGAACTTAGAGAGCGGTATATTCATTTTTAATTAATATCAAAAAATGCCATTAGTCTGTTGAGGAAGCATGTAAAAAGTACGGAGTTGATAAATGTAACAGATGAAGACATTAACCTTGCTGAATTAACAATCACTCTATAAAATTTTAAGGGCTCAAACGGTCATCAGTTATTTCAAAAAACTGCAATGGCCGTTTGATATTAGAGAGTGTTGCACTTCAGTGTTGAATTCGGGAATATGTTACTTACGGGAAACATATAGTGAGGCTCTCTAATTTCGAGCTAAGCGCACAATGTAAGATAAGAACAATTATTTAGTAAACTACGCTATTAAAAATTACTAGCACACCATAATAAAGAGTCAAAATAAAGTGGTTTACGAAAATTTTACTTTTCATCTTGATTTTCTGTAAATGGTATTATGCAAGGGAAGTTACTTAATTGTGCATGAGAATACGGATAGTATAAATTCAAATTATAACTGGAGCAGAAATTTATGTGTTCAATTTTACCTTTTTCGTTTCCAGTGATTAATTTTGACAAACTTACCTCAGAGCCTCTTAGTCTATTTATATGTTCCCTTTCATTATCATCAACATTAAAATGCTGCTCTAAGTTATATAAATAGTAAAGTGGATACATATTGTACAAAGAGTAACTAACAGGATTATAACGCCTCATTTCAAGGGGTTGAAGTCCATCTTCACCTATCTGTTTACTAAGTCGATTAGCTAAATTGTGTTCAATAATAGAAATCGTAACATCTTGTTTATTAACAGAGAGCGCGATGTAGCATAGCAAAACGTCAACCCATGATCCTCTATTGTTTTCTCTCATGATTTCATTTAAGCCACTAGAAGATGTTAAGATCCAATCGGCAAACTCTATTAGCCATGACATTACTCCCTCATCGACCTCATAATTTACTTCATATTTTAATATAACCAAGGCATCTAATAATAAAATTATCCACCGAGAGTCAATTATCCCATAACCACGCTTGGCTCCCTTCCATGGTTTTATTTGCGCGTATTTCATATTTGGAGACATTCTGGTTTTCTGTTCAACAAACCAAATATTCAATTGTTCATGAATGTATTCTATATAGTGCTTCTCTTTATACTTAGCTGAGGCGAGTGCTAATAAATGCACTCTTGCGCATAGTTGAGCTAATTTAGGTTTGTCGGATTGGTTAGCTAGAAATGGGTTAGAGCGACTATCTTTGTATGATGGCTTAACAGAGCTTTTACTTAACGGGTTTTCTTCCGTTTCACACCAGTAATAAGGAGCAAAGGAAATGTAGTCATTACTATTGATACCAAACGTATCTAAATTTTTTTTAGTAATATCTAAATATGGCTTTTTAATGATTTTATCAGCTTCTGAAGCTAGCCAGCTTAAATCTACCGAACCTAATTTTTTGCTATAATTTTTTGCTATACTTTGAAAATATGAATGAGAAAAACAGTCTTGTAGATTATCTATTTCAGATAAAGATGCACGGCATGATTTACGATAGTTAAATAGGCCTCTTTTTAAAGAGTAATCATGGTACAGATTCTTTAAAGTTAATAAGTTCAATTTTGTCCTGTTAGTGTTTAGTAATTGATAAGTAATCTAAAAATATTTTTCACACTTGGCTTGTGCAATGAAGTTTTTAGATTTTTAAAATATAAATAGCACTAAAAAATCAAATACAATTCACTTTATATGTCAGTTATTTTTTATATATTAAAAATACCAAAGTTGTACCTTTTGTGCAAACTTTTAAGGCGTTCTTCTTGTCACATCATGAAAAAGCTAGTTTTTATAGGTGTAAATTTATTATGAGACAATATAGTTAAGCCTGAACCCAGGTAATAAATGCGAAATTTATAGTGAGAAATAGAAGAGGGGAAAACCCCTGAAAGGGTTACGACCTTATCGGCAAAGAAACAAGTAGTTTTTTTGTATAGGCTATTTTCTCAGTTAAACACCTGCATAATGGTTTTTTTGCCGGGACCTTCTTATAGCAACTGTGGGTGTGATAAGCTCCGCCACTGTGACTCTGTGTATACTCCTACGCAAAGGGTTGATCAAATCTGTCAGGGTGTTTTATGAAAAGAACTCCCAAATTCTTGTAGTTCAAAAACGTATAAAATAACACCGAGTTTACTGGTGACTCACATATTCTTTTTAAGAGGTATAAGTGCAAACGCCCATTCCAGAGTTAATAACCGAGAACCTGATCATCACTGTGCTTAAGCCAGCTGATTTTCATCTTTTAGCGGCATATGAACATAACAACCGCGCTCATTTATCAAAGTGGGAACCTATTAGAGCGTCAGGCTATTTTACTGATGATTCAGTTAAAATACGTATTGAATCAGGTATGCATAACTTTGTATCAGGTTCTGCAATTCCGTTTGTTGGGCTTGATAAATCTCGTTCAAAGATTGTTTGTATTTGTACTTTTTCCAATATTGTTCAAGGCGTTTTTCAAGCTTGTCATTTAGGGTACTCAATTAATGTGCAAGATGAAGGGAAAGGGTACATGTTTGAGATGTTAGAAGCTGCCATTGACTATGTGTTTACTCACTTAGATTTGCACCGAGTGATGGCAAATTATATGCCTGAAAATACGCGTAGTGAAAGGTTATTAATGCGACTTGGTTTTGAGAAGGAAGGCGTTGCCAAGTCATACTTGAAAATCGCGGGTTGTTGGCAAGATCATGTTTTAACGTCGAAAATAAACCCGAATCATCTGGGTGCATCGTAATTGATTCGGGTTAACTGAGGTCAATACCCGACTAACTCAGCATAGCCGGTTCCATTGAACCCGCCTGAGGCTTTTACACGGCCTTCCCAATATCGTATTGATAGTTTATTTAAAGCGTTTTTTGTGATGGATTCAATAAATACAGGTTCAGTATTGGGCAATTCAACTTTCCACCGGCTTGGATATTGTGCGCCATCGAGCGTGATCTGTTCTACTACACGCAAGCTGATGTCATGTTGTGGGATCTGGGTTGTTTGACCATTCTCGGCAATACGGGTGCCGCTACAGTAGTCATAATTTTGCTGAGCATCACGAATACAAAAAAGCATCAGCCCTTCATTAGGTGAGTTGTCACTGGCTAAGCTAAACCAATCCCAGCCTAGTTGGTTTTTATCAATTAGACTGGCTGACCACTCTCTGTCGTACCAAGCATTCCCTGATACTGAGTATGTTTTACCGTTAAAAGTCACGGTGCCGTTGGTTTTAAGAAAAGGGTAGCTAAAATAGTAAGAAGCATGTCCGCTGTTGGTTTTTTGGCTATATCCATTGTCACCATGCAAGGTAAGTGGACTATTATTCAGTGAAACATCAACCGCGTATTCCCCCTGTTTTGCGGTCATTTTTAAAGGTAAAAAGTTTGATTCTGCACTTTTCAGCGACCAGTCATCTAAATATGCCTCGAATGGACTTGCTGTGATATTAGCTTGGCCAACTCGAGCGAAGCGTTCAAAGGCCACATGAGATTGTTCATGTTGTAGCGCAAAATGTGCAAAGTACAGTTGATTGTCCCACCAAGTGGATTTAATGGGGAGGGGCATCTGGGTTCGAAATAGTGTCCATTGTACGCCAAATGTTTCACCTGTAGTGGCTGTAAGGTTTGCGGTTACATACCACCACTCGATACCTTGTTCTAAATGAGGCCCATGATCTTGTGGCAAGATCACCCCTCGATTTCTGTCCACCGGCTTGCCACTGACAGATTGTACTGCGTCGATGTTTGGTCTTTGGGGTGCCGGTTCACAGCCTAATAGCAGTAAAATCGACAGGAGTATAAATGCATATTTGGTCATTGTTTATTGTCCTTTGCCATGTAAACGGGCTGTCAGATTTTTAATGGGCAGATAGGCGCACAGTACAGCGGCAACGAGCAATAACATACAAGTACTGAGCAGGGCAGGTACGTCTAAATAAAAATGAATCGTCCAACCAAATGCTATAGGCATGACAAATTTTAAGAGTGCCATTCCTAGTGCGAGCCCCAACGGAATCGCAAATAAGCAGGTAAAACCAACCAGCAGAGTCGTTTGTACGAGTTTGAGTGTGTGCAATTGCATAGTATCAACACCCAAACTATTTAACACTGCAAGTTGTTTTGAATGCTGGGTGCTTAAGCTCAATAAACTGATGCAAAGGCTTACCAGTGCAATGGCTAAAATAAATCCGTTTAATACTTTGGTGACTTTAAAGGTGTCATTAAATAGCCTTGTCGCAATTTGTTTGAAGCGTTTGTTTTCGGTGATGCTGGTGTTATCAATTTGATATTGGTCAATGAGTCGTTCTGTGAGCTTATCAACTGAGATTGTGTCATTTAAAGTAATCGACAAACCATAGACTTGCCAATGCAATGGGCTGGTTTTAATCGTTGCTTCTTGTGTGATAAGACTTAACGCAGTGTTACCATAATCATATGAAAAAGCCGATATTCTGCACTCAAAGGTATGCTGATTCTGCTTGAATGTCACTCTATCATCAAGCTGATAGCCATACTTAATCGCCGCTTGTTCATTGGCTATGCAGCCACCATTGACAAAATGAGACGGTGCAACAGCGTCACCAGAGGTGAGGTTTATGTGAGAAAAGGCTAAATGCCCTTGACCAAAACTTGCCAGAGTTGTTGGTACATTATTTAAGTAGCCATCACCTGCCATATAGATGCCAACACGTTTTATATCAGGGTCAGTGTTTAGTCGTGTCCGAAGCGCTGGATCATACTTATCAACATGAATGTACACGTCTGCACTTAGCTGTTTTTCAAGGTGTGCATTGAGTGTGTGGCTGAAGCTTTTTACCATGATCTGCATACCAATTGCACTGCCAAGTGCCACGAGTATCGCTACAATGGCGATGCGTAACTCTGTGAGCTGGAACTTACTGTCTGCGTACAACCATTGCCATAAAGGGTTTAAAAAAGGGTTATTTAAACTGAGCAGGCCTTGTAAGCATTTGGGGGTGAACATGACAAAAATAAGTAAAACAAAAAAGCACAGTAGCAGCGCATCAAACTCCGATTGTGCATTAAAATAAAGGTAGATAAGCGCCAAACTGGCGGTCGCTAGAACTGAATTAAATAAGGCATTTCTGGGACTTTTTAGGGCTTTTTTTTGTGTTAGCAGCATCAGTGCCAGTGTGGTGATATTAACCAGAAAACCGAGCACTAATGTTTGCCACTGCCAGCTTAGTGTGAGTGCTTGATCTAACTGGTAAAGGCCCATAAGCGTGCGGTTAACATCCAGCACCAATGCATTGGCAATCGCAAACCCTATCACTGAGCCGAGTAACGCGGTTAAAAAGCTCAATAAGGTAAACTCAATGATGAGGGCTGCACGGATGGCCTGATGTGAGCAACCCAAAATATTAAATTGTGTGAGCAGTTTTTTTCGCCCTGCGACTGAAAGCTTAATGGCATTAAAGCTTAAAAAGGCTGCGACTATATAGCCCAGTAATGCCAGTGCAGCGAGATTAAAAAAGAATGCCTTAGAGAGTGCATCAAAATCTTGTGATTGTGCTGCGATCAGGCGAGCATCATTGGCTAAAATAGCTTCTACTTGTGGCACTTGTGCTGCGGTCAAACCAACAAACTCAATAAGACTAATTTGGCCATTCGCATTAAGGAGTTGATCAGCGAATGCAATATCCGTGAGTGACCATAAGCCAATGTTGTCAACTAAGCTATAACGCGGCTTGTACAGGTTGTTTGCTAATTGGAGCTTTTTGGTTTCTGGGTTAAGCGCTAATTTTTGCGCATGCTTACTGTCAATCATAATGGAATCAAATGCAAAGCCTGTTGCACCTTCGCTATTAGATTGACTGGTGTTTGTAGGCACAGAGTTTGTTATCCAAATAAGGCTATCTATGCCTTGCAGATACAACGTTTTACCTGATGCCAGTGATAACTTCCCCCGAAGCACTGGTTGGGCGTTGGTAAAGCCATGTTGACGCAGCGTTACCCATATATCGCCTGCCATATAGTCTTGTCCAATGGGGGGTTTTATTATGTGGCTCACTGCGGAATCAATAAGGGCTGAAGAGTGCTGATGGCGGTCTTTTGCTTCTTGGTTGAGTGTTGCAATCGCGGTTAAGAGGGCACTGCCCAAACTGAGGCCTACAACAAACAAAAGAAGTAACCAAGGGTGATGCCTAAAATATGCGAAATGTGTTGCTAAAATGAGCTTAATTTCAGTCATTGAACTGCCCATTGGCGAGTACTTTCACACTATCAAAGTAGCGGGTTAATTGCTGTGAGTGGGTGACCATAATGAGGTTGATTTTTCGCTGTTTACATAACGAGGTCAGCATTTCTACGACTTGATGAGAGCGTGACTGATCTAAGTTACCCGTCGGTTCATCCGCTAAAATAAGCTTAGGCTGGTTAAGCAGAGCCCGTGCAATGCCTACACGTTGCTGTTCTCCCCCAGACAGTTGACTCGGTAACTTATTTAACTTGTTGGTTAGCCCCAGTTGCTCAACCAAATCATTCAGCTCTGAATGTGCTTTATTAGGGTTATTGAGCTTATGCTGGAACAGAATATTTTGTTTTACAGTGAGGCAATCTAATAATTGATAATGCTGAAATATGAGGCCTATTTTCCGGCGGTAATGTGCAAGTTGTTGCGCATTATAAGAAGAAATAAGTGCGTTATTCACTGTGATGTTGCCACTATTTGGACTGAGTAAACCGGCCAGTAAGTGCAATAGTGTGGTTTTACCTGAGCCGCTGTCGCCCAGTAAAGCCAACTGTTCTTGCGCCGCTATTTCAAAGCTTAGGTTATCAAATAGGGTTTGAAGTTGATCACCATCTTGTCGCCGAAAGCATAAATTAGTCACGCTTATCACTGTAATTCCTTATTACTCAGTGGTTTTGATCAGTTTATATTAAAAGTGACAATGAGAAAAAGAAAAGATTTGATGGCGGCATAAATCGTAGTTTTATCGCGCGCGAAGATAACTCGTATTCTTATGACTGTACGAAAAGCTATTTTAAGCTTAGGGGAAGTAAGGTCGACATGACATTATACCGGAACTGGCGATGTCACGTTTATATGGGTATGCTGTACCTTAATTTAACATTAAGGACAAACGAATGCTTAAAAGGTATTTACTCATACTATTTATATTCTCTGCATCAACATATGCAAAAAGCTTCAAGACAGAGCACTTCACGATTGAATATGATGAAAATGTACCGTTGGGTGTTGTTGAGCAGCTTGCGTCACGCGTGAGTGAAAATAGAAATGTCATATTGGGGTATTTAAATCAATCTAAACAGTATAAAGGTACTCCGATAAAAGAGGGAGTGATTGTTTATGTGTCGAAAAAACATCGGATCCCCTATCAGTATTTAAATACCATACATATCCCTGAAAAGAGGGTACTGTCAGCCTTTTTAAAAGGCCATTCTGACAAAAATGGAATGGCGATTATTCACGAATTAGTACATGTGTATGCCGTGAGTGCGTTTCGAAAGCAAAAGAAAAAGGGCTACGGAGGTCGATTCTTCGATGATGGTTTGGCTGTGTTTTTACAACACCGTTTTGGTGAGGCACCTGGATACCCTGATTTTGGTAAAGACTTGTATCGAGCGGTTGCAAAAGCATCAGTTAAATATGGTGGATTAATTCCATTGGCAGAAGCTGAAACGGTTAGAAATTCTTCAAAATCGGGTATAGGTAGACGTTTAGCCTACTTACAAGAGGGTGCCTTTACACAGTTTTTGATTGAGAATTACGGTTTGGATAGTTATTTTCGACTCTATTTTGGCGAAAACTTTTCCGCTGTGACTGGCAGAACGTTTGCAGAGCTTGAGCAGGATTGGATTTCACTAATCGGCAGATTTGATAATAAAAAAAGTGTTGAGAGGCACTAATTTTGGCCCTGTTCTAGAATTTTTAGGGCTTATTTTTATAAGGGATAATTCACAGTTTTTTTAGTAAAACGGCGGGTGTGATGATATACACCCGCATAATTCTATTTTATAAGCTTAGCTTCTCCGGCATTAACGTATAGCGTTTTGTCAATGAATGACTGGCTGTTTTTAAACCCAACAACGGGAACATGATGCCATTGTGAGGTTAAGCGCTCAGGGGTAATGTTCAGGGTGACAAACCCTCTATGCTTTAGATCCACATAGCGAATATGTGGGTTTTCTGGTTTGATAATTTTGCCAACATCACCAATGATTTGTTGTAAACCAGGTACTGGAATTGAGGGGGATGTGACAGAAGATGTGACAATCTCTACCGCCAGAGCCCCATCGTGAGTAAAGCGATTATATTGATGCCAGTCATATGGGTTTTTTGCGATATTGGCTGCCCATGATGAATGCACATCGCCTGTTAAAAAGATCACATTATCAATATTCCTTTGTTCGATGAAATCCAGTAGCCGCTCGCGTGCAGCGGGGTAACCATCCCAAGCGTCAGCATTAACGGGTTTACCCAACATTTGAATTTGCATCATTTGCACTTGCTGGCCAAGAAGGTGCCATGTAACCCCGTTATTTTTGGCATCGAGCATAGTGTCCTCAAGCCATTGCTCTTGCTCAAACCCAAGTAAGGTCCGCATTGGATCGAGGCGGGTATCGTCTTTTATATCTACTTGTTGATCACGACCAATATAGCGCGTATCGAGCATGTTTAGATGCAGTAATTGGCCAAATTCAAATGTGCGATAGGCTTTTTCTCGGCGACCATTTTGTGGTTCACGAATTGGCATCCACTCGTAGTAGGCTTGAATTGCTGCATTGGCTCTTGTTTGCCAATTGCCTTCATTCTCATTATGATTTTGGGCGCCGCCTCGCCATGTGTCGTTACTGAATTCATGATCATCCCAAATACAGATCATAGGATGCGTTTTGTGGAGTGTTTGTAAGTCGTTATCGGTTTTATAGGTTGCATGACGAAGTCGGTAGTCGGCTAAACTGACCATTTCATGTTTAGGTTCAACTAAGCGGCCCCAAAGAAAGGGATTACGGTATACGTCTTCATTACCATACTCATACAAGTAATCACCTAGATGCAGTACCGCATCTAAATCATCGATTTCTGCAATACGTGCGTAAACATTGAAATACCCATAACTAAAGTGCGAACACGATGTCATAGCAAGTTTTACATTTGACACATCGTATTGTGGTAACGTTTTTGTGCGGCCAATGGGAGATATAATCGGCTCGTCCAATTCTTCTATCACAAAACGATAATAGTAGTGACTATTTGACGAGAGCCCAGTCACGTCAATTTTAATGGTAAAGTCTCTTTTTTGACTGGTTTCAAAGACGCCCTCTTTAACAATATGATCGAATCTAGGAGTACGCGATATTTGCCAACGAACGGGCAGTTCTAAGTGATTGATGTCGACTACTTCAGATATTTCTTCAGGAATAGTGACTCGACTCCAAATAATCACTGCATCATGTAAGGGATCGCCACTGGCAACACCATGGCTAAAGGGGTTTGTTTTAAAAGTACATCCTGACAAGGTTACGCTCATTGGCATAACAGTCAGTAACGTAGATCCTTTTAAAAAACTTCGACGTGAGATAGACATAAGTAATTACTCTAAAAATATGGAACGCTAGATTTAACCCTATAAAAGTTACAATAAAGTTAATTTTTTGTGTTTGGTCGAGGTTTTATGAACCCAGTAATGGGGAAGTAACATATTGAAATTGAGTAATTGAACGATTTTTTAGAAAACCATCCAATTACTCTACATAGAGGCTTAAGGCTCAGCGAGTCGCCTCTTTACTTCATCACTGTCGTGATTTTGATAGTTTTCGAAGCCTAGCCCCATAAACTCAGGTAAGGTCGCACTGATAAACACAGAAGAGAGGGTACCCGCAGTTAACCCTATCAAAAGGGCCGTGGCAAACCCATTAAGCGCTTCCCCCCCGAGTAACCAAATGGCGAGTACCGTCGCTAACGTTGTGAATGACGTAATTAATGTGCGCCTCAGCGTACTTTGCAGTGCTTCATTAATAGAGTGACTCACGAGTTGGTGTGGCTTAGCACGGATCAACTCGCGAATACGGTCACCAATGATGATACTGTCGTTGAGTGAGTAGCCAACAATGGCTAATAATGCCGCCAATACAGTAAGGTCAAAGGTGATATTTAGAAAACTTAATAGAGTAACTGTTAGGAGTATATCGTGAAACAGTGCCACCATCGCTGCAACCGCCAGTCGCCATTCAAAGCGTATTATTAAATAAATAAGTATTGATATGATCGCAAATAAAGCTGCCAATGCACCACTGACTTTAAGCTCTTCGCCAACTTGCGCACCTAAAAACTTACTTTCGATGATAGTGGCATTAAAGTGAGACTCAAGTGCGGTTTGAAAAACGCTAACGTCATTCGCATGAACACTGGGTAAAAATAGTAATCGCCATTGGTGCGCGTGCATGTGACTCAACGTAAAAGTTTCATGAGTTAAATGCGCCAATTCATTCTTCAAATCAGCAATTTGAATGTTAGTTGGGAGTGTGAAGTCTAAGATATAGCCACCGGTAAAATCTAACCCAAGACTAATAGGGCTGATATAAAAGGTAATGATACTGGTAAAGAGCAAACATAGACTGAGTATAAAGCCTGCTTTACGCACAGGCTGCCAAAAATTATGCATGACGCGCTCCTTTTTTATTAACTTGCTGTTGTTTGGTTGCTTTGTTTTTATGAATAAAGAGTGGAGACAGGTATGACGAGACTAAAACGCCTGAAAATAGGCTGGTCAGTATTCCGAGGGCTAATGTGATTGCAAAGCCCTTTACTGGGCCATAGCCAACACTGAGCAACACCAGTGCGGTGATCATGGTTGTCAGGTTGGCATCAATAATACTCGACATAGCTTGGTCATACCCGCGCTTTAACGCCGTTATTGGTCGGGCACCTAATTTGATTTCATCACGCACGCGTTCAAAGATGATCACGTTAGTATCAACAGCCATACCAATAGTGAGTACCAGTCCTGCTATTCCAGGGAGCGTTAAAACGACACCGGGTAACAGCGACATCAAGCCTAATAAACTTACTAAGTTAATTAGCAAGGCGATAACCGCTACAGCTCCTAATCGACCGTAGCACATAAGCATAAATAAAAGGGTGACAGCTAGCCCGAGTTTTAGTGCATTAAAGCCGTTTGTGATATTTTGCTCTCCCAAGCTTGGGCCAATTGTTTGTTCCTCTACAATAGTAATAGGTGCTTGCAAAGATCCAGCGCTTAATACCATCGCCAGTTCTTGTGCTCGCTGCATTGTGCCTAAACCCGTGATGCTAAACTGGCGACTAAGTACTTGCTGAATGGTTGCAACTGAAATGACTTCTTGCTTTTTCACCACCTCTTGCGCTTTATTTGTATGGTATTCGCCATAGAGTGTAGACATGGGTTTACCGACATTCTTGCGAGAAAACTGGCGCATTTTTTCGCCCCCGACGGGGGATAACATAAGTTGCACCTGAGGTTGGCCTGACTCATCGCGACTCGCTTGTGCTGATTCAATATCGGATCCGGTAAAAATTGGTAGCGGGTTAAGTTTTACTGTGCCGCCATTTTTATAGTTAACCTGTTGCCCACCATGTGTTTTTAAGGCGTGAAAAGAAAGCTGAGCAGTAGCACCTATTAAACGCTTTGCCTCAGCAGGGTCTTGCACACCTGGCAGCTCTATACGTATATAATGTTTGCCTTGTCGCTGTGTCACAGCTTCGGTGATCCCAAGTTGTTCAATGCGAGAACGCAATGTACTAATTGCTTGATCTACCGCTTGAGTTGCCATTTCTTTTTGACTCGCTTCATCAAAGGTAAGTTGCCACTGAGCATGCATTTTATGATTTTGCTCTTGAATAAAGATGTTTGGGTAATCTTGCTTAAGTGCCTGTATTAGCGTTTTAAGGTTGTTGGACTGTGAATGTGCCGTGGTAATCGTGATGCTATGCTCAACAATTGGTCCTATTTTGATACCGCGAAGCTTATGCTCAATTCTATAGTTTTTTGCTACGACACGCAGTTTCTCAAGCCGTTCATCGAGGGCCTCGTCGGTTTCTACTTTTAGCACAAAAAGGACCCCGCCGTTTAAGTCTAAGCCTAACTTTAACGGAGCCAAGTTAAGCGATTGCAGCCATGCGGGCGTGGTTGCTTCACTGTGAACGGTAACATTATCGATCTCTAATTTATTTTGTAATAGTGCTTGGGCTTTTACGCTCAGTGTCGGGTTTTCTAGTAGTACCCGTATTTCCCTTGTTTTGTGCAAGGCAGATACTTCCTGAGCGGGTAATTCAGCCTGAGCTAATAGTTGAGTCACTTTGCTTGCCGATATATGGGAGCCATCAGCAGTTATTTTAATAATGGTATTGTTCGGGTATAAATTAGGCAATGCGCTGATTATCATCATACTAATGACAAGTACAAGTACCCATGGCGTCAAACTACGGTTTGATTTTTGGTTTAATAGATTTTTCATAATTCACTCATCTGTGTTGGCAAAACGGTGTTATGCCAAAAAATTTAAAAGGGTTTTTCAGAGATAAGTGAGATTAAGCGTGGTAAGTGAGGCGAGCTTTATAGACTAAATTTGCCGGTTTACAGGCATCAATAAAGCCGCGTGCAGGCCGAGAATTACATTGGTACCAAGGTTGCTTCAGCTGGTCAGGGCGTAAGCGATGTTCCCTTATGTACGTATCGGATGCAAGTTCAAAAACAAGAATAAATTCAGCTTGTTGTTTTGGATGCATAAAGCGCACTGCGGGTTGTTGGTAGGGTCTTTCAAAACCAAAAACTGAACCTGAGTCGTCAGAGGTAAAGTAATATGCATCAGGTTTTTGAGGCGCACTGACGTTAATGTTATAGACAGGTTTATTATAAGCGGCTTCACTTATTTGAACATGAGGTGTTTTTTGCGCATACACAACATCGTTTACAGATGAAAAACCATCCGTAAATAGTAGGTAGCAAACAACTAGAATGTTCAACAGCCTCAGTAACATCATAAGCTCAATTTAAAAGAGTAAAGCTTTAATCAGGGCATATAGTATGTTTTTCAAGGGTTAACACCCACGGTGCAGTATATATTTGTGCAGTATCGCAAAAAGAGAAGTGGTCAACTTGATTGTGTCTTAAAATAAAATCAAGAACTGAGACCCCGTTTGATTGGCGACAGTGAAATATCATTGAAAAAGTGGCGAAAATTAGCTCTAATGGCAAGATAAAAAGTACTGAGTAATGCAGGGATGGCTTAAGCGAAAAAGACAAGCCAATAATATGGGCTGAGACAAGTTACGGCATTAAAAGCAAATTCCCAATACCAACTCCTGCACATTGCGCAGGTAGCAGCTCAGTTTAACAAGCGATTATTCAGCACAAACGGCGTGCTGTATAAATACCAAATAGTCATGCCCAAAAGGAGCACATTGAGAATGGATGATCCAATAGTGTAGCAGTGGAGCAAGTCGCTTACGGCAAACATGTAATGAGGCTTATTACTTAAATATCCCATGTGTATTTCTTAAAGTACTCATCAAGAAAGTCAATAAAAGCTCTTACCGATGGTGCTAAAAATTTTCGTGAGGAGTAAAGTGCATAAATTTTCATGTCATTGGGTTGCCAATCAGGTAATACCTGAACTAAATCTCCTTTTTGAATCATTTTATTTGCCATATAGGTAGGTTGCAAAGAAAGACCTACACCGCATAAAGTCGCCTCAAGCAAGGCCGTTGCTTCATTGGCACTTAATTGGCCGCTAACGCTGATTGATTTGTGAACACTCCCCCGAGTTAAATGCCACACTTTATTTTCAAAATTGGCATAACTGAGACAATGTTGGTGAGAGAGGTCTTCTGGTCTTTCTATAGCAGGCATATTTGCTAAATAACTTTTATGAGCAACAATGACAGAGCGGCACAAGGCAATTGGTTTGCCTATTAATGATTCATCTGGGTTGGAAGCAATACGAATCGCTAAATCTATGCGGCTTTTAACTAAATCACTGTGTGTATCTTGCAAATCGATATCAAAACTGACTTGGGGATGTAATTTCATAAACTCGCTAATAGCTGCCATCAGTTGTGCATGAGCGAAGGAAACACTGGTTGCAATTCTGATAGAGCCGGTTAATACGTCACTAGGCTTAACATTAGCAACTAAAAGCTGGCCGGCATCAAGCCATGACTCTAAATCTAAAAGGCACTGCTCACCTAACGATGTTAAAGATACTCTCCTAGTGGTTCGATGAAGTAAACGCACACCAAACCAGCTTTCCAATGCTTCAACGTACCTTGTGACCATAGGCCTGGACATTGATAGTCTCTCAGCAGTCGCAGTAAAACTTCCTGAACGAGTTACATCAATAAATACTTCAGCAGCGGTGATCCTATCCATTTATATGCACGAATAATGAAATAATGAGGTTTATTATTTGCTATATATTTGTTCTAGTCAATTATTTATGATCGCTTTACCTAAAATGATGAATGACTTAAATAGAGATACAACTATGAACAAATTTATGCTTTTACTGACTTCCGTTTCTCTCGCCACTTCCGTATATGCTGAAAACAATGTTCCGCTATCGTTAAAGGTCTATAACGCAGACAGTAACAGTTTTCATGTCAACTCGACTTTAGTTTACGGCGATAGCGAAGCCGCAGTGATTGATGCCGGTTTCAGCAAAGCAGATGCGTTAAGAATTGCAGCTAATGTCCTAGATTCAGGAAAGGAGTTAACAACCATTTTTATCAGTCAGGCTGATCCTGATTATTATTTTGGTGCAGAAACACTGAAAAAGCTTTTCCCTGAAGCAAAAATTATTGCAACGCCTGCTGTAAAAAAAGTTATCGAAGAGAAAATGGCTAAAAAGATTGCTTATTGGGGGCCTAAAATGGGAGATAATGCGCCTAACAATTTGGTAACGCCTAGTGCTTATCAAAAGTTATCTTTTACTGTAGATGGGCACGCCATTGAAATTAAAGGTACAACAGGTCTACTAGCACATAGACCTTATTTATGGATACCGTCTCAACAGGCTATCGTAGGTGACATCGCTGTTTTTGGTGATTTACACGTATGGACTGCTGATGTTCAAGGTGAAGCCCAGTGGAATGCTTGGTTACAACAATTGGCTGAAATGAAAAAGCTATCGCCAAAGATCGTTGTACCTGGTCATATGAAAAAAGATACAAAACTAGATGCAGGCAATTTAGATTATACGAGCACTTATTTAACAACTTTTGATAAAGTTAAAAAGAATAGTCCTGATTCAAAAATGTTAATAAATAAGATGAACACGCTCTATCCCAACGCCCAGTTTCCTTTGTCATTAAATATTGGCGCTAAAGTTCATAAAGGTGAAATGAAATGGTAACAGTCCATTATTTTTAAGCCTTTGTATGGTTGCCTGACTTCATTGAATTACAACCGTTTTGGCGTTACTTCGCTTGCATAAACTTTTCAGCAACGTATAAACGCCTACCAAGCGGACCAAAGTAATTACCTACCATATATTCATCGCTACCCTACTGTTATATATGCTTATTTAATTAAATTGCACTATCTAAAGTAAAGTCAGGCAAAAGTCACCGGAACGTCAGGTATTTGAAAACTAGATGACATAGCTTAATCGTTCAATTAGTTCATTTATCTATTTAATCGCTGCAATTGGTTTCCAGAAGAGCGTGGATCATTTGTTGGTGTTAAATTAAGGCCTGTTATGAAGCGTACTTGTATTTCAACTTTTTTACTCTTATCGACATTAACAATGAGTGGGAACTGTTACAGTAAAAATGACTTACCAGCATTTAAGGATATATATTTAGGTCAAAAACCACCAGGTCTGACCCCTGAACCGTTTGCGCCCGATATGCTTGATAAAGGGTTTAGATCGGCTGCAGTGAGTTTTAGCCCTGACTTGAAAGAGTTGTACTTTAGAAGGAGGGGAGGCGAATATAAAAAGAATACGTTATGTGTTATTAAGTACAAAAATAATCAATGGATAGAGTCTGTTGTGCCTCCAAGGGCGGGGCAACCGTTTGTGTCTGTTGATGGAAATACTTTGCATTTAGGTAATATGTATCGGGAGCGCGTTTCTTCGGGTTGGGGGGAAGTAAAAAGCCTTGGCGTACTTTTTAAAGATCTACCGATTATGCGCTTAACGTCTTCGGCCACTGGTACTCATTATTTTGATGAGGCAACGGAAGTAGGGAATATCCGCTATTCAAAAGTGACTAATGGGAAACGTTCGGCACCGAAGTCAGTGAGTAAGGCAATAAACGCTGGTAAATGGACAGCTCATCCCTTTATTGCGCCAGATGAGTCTTATATTATTTGGGACAGTGAAAGAAAAGAAGGGCAGGGTGATAGTGATTTATATGTTTCTTTTCGACAGCAAAATGGAGCATGGGGACCTGCGATAAACCTTGGTAATAAGGTTAACACACAGCATCAAGAACAATATGGCAGTATTACACCTGACGGAAAATACTTCTTCTTTAATCGTTCATATGGTGGCGATAATGCAGATATCTATTGGGTGGATGCAGGCTTGATCAAAGCGTTAAAACCGAAATTTTAAACCTCTGAATCATAAGCGCTTATCTTAATTTAGCCGTGTCTACTGAAACCATTTCTTTAGGCGAAAGAAAGAGAGCGCGTTACAAAGTAAGCGTTAATTACCTTAGATATATTGAACGCCTATAACACGGAACGTGTAACGAAGGTTAGGTGGTATAGGCATTAACTAAGGCAATTTAACGCTTACTTACAGTGCCAATAAACAGCTTGCCCCGATGCTTTTTTGGCAATAGGGGCTTTGGCTATTAGCCTTTCGTTGTTATCGCAGGTGACACTTTAGCCGCTTGACTCACCGGGTATGCTACGGCTAATTGACCCAGTAATACAATCGCACCTGCACCGAATAGCAAAAAGTTTACAGGTACCGGAGTTATTGAAAGTAACTCTACAAATTGGTTATTGAGTATGATTGCGGCGAGTATCCCAATTACGACGCCTATTGTTGATATGATGGCATTTTCTAACATAAAGTAACCAACTACTTGAGATTTACTGGCCCCGAGCGCTCGGCGTGTGCCAATTTGTTTTATCCTTCGGTTGATTGTAAATTTAGCCTGCCCTAAAATCCCAAATAAGGTAATAATGGTTAAACCAATACAGACTGATGTTAGCAATTGGTTATTTGCAACATCAGCTTGATAGCTTCGCTTTTTTATTTCGCTGAGTGTCTCAATCGTTTCTATGCGTTTATTAGCATGTGTGAGCAGTACCTCGGGTATCGTTTTTATCACACTCTCCATCTGACCTGGTTCTACACGAATGACATAGCGTTGGCTATGGTTAGTTTCACGTACTGATGAAATCACCGTGTATTCAACCATACTCCACGAACTCCATGCATTTTGTAGTCGCTCTATTACGCCTATCACCTCATGAGGCTCTTTATTGAAATAGATACTTTTACCTAGTATTGCCCGCCAGTCATCTGGAGATATTTTTTCTGCTAAGGCTTTGGTAATAAGTATTTTAGCCGATTTATGTATTCCATTTAGCTCAGTTGTTTGTATATCTGAAGCTAAAAAACTTTCTCCCGCGACCAATCTTAGCCCTAAAGTGTCAATCACATCCTCGTTTGAACCAAAGTAGCCGCTAGATGCCACATATTCTTCGTCTGGGTCGAATCTAACATCTAAGTAAGAGCCCCAGCCTTCAAGTGGTAGTGCAGTCATAGGTGCTGCGTTTACAACGCCATAAATACTTTTTAACGCAATTAAGTCGTCTTCTAATTGATTGACTAGATCGCCTTGTTCGTCAGACAAATTGGTAATGACACTCAGAGTATTTGCTATATCGACACCAACAGGGCGGGCAATTATATCATTTCGATCAGAAATCATATAAATGGCATTCACCAGCACCATAAAGGTCACTGCAATTTGAAATGCCAATAGAATAGGGGCTGTTTTTTTCTTTTTAAATGTTTTTATGATAGGTAAAAAATCACGCATTTTTTATATCCTATAAGCTTTTCAGCTGGCTTGATGGCTGCATACGACTTGCTTTGGTGATTGGGTAAAGCCCAAATAGTAAACTCGAAACAACTGCCAACATCACAGTACTCATAAGGAGTTGGCTATTCATTTGCATCAAACCTGAATGTAAATAGTGATAGGTATTGGCTGCTGCCATGAGCCCAAGCTTTGCAAATAATAACCCAAGTAACCCACCCGCTAGGCCTATGACCGACAACTCAATTGCAAATTGTTTGATGATATCATTTTGACTTGCTCCAACAGCGCGGCGTAATCCAATTTCGCCCGCTTTGGCATCAAATTTAGCAATCATAAGGCTCATACAATTAAGTAAGCATACAAGTAAAAACAGAGCTGCTAGCCACACGGCCATTTTACTGTCATCGCTTACAATCTCTTCGTCGGTCAGGTACTCTTTTAACGGTAATAGCTTATTGAAAATACGGCGTGGGAATCGGCCCAGAGCTTGCTGCTCTTTCGCATGGTTATCAATAAATGCTTGATACTGGTCACGGTCTTGCGCATTGGAGAGTTCTACCCAAAAAATGATCCACATACACTCTGATGTGAGCAAAGCTGCAAAAGATTGATCGTCCGGCTCTTTCCAACAGTAATTACTTATCAATTTTAAAGTGAGGAATTCGTTTTTAATTTGTGTATTGAAGGGGATAAATACACCATTCGGTTTTTTAAACGCTGCATAAGATAGTTCATAGTACTTAGGGAGAGGGTTCCAATCATCTAGCACTCCAATGACTCGGTAAGTGTCTTTACCAAAGTAAAAGGTTCTACCAACAGAGTTTTCACCATTGAACAGCCAGCCGTTAGTTTCTTTAGATAAAACGGCTACTTGAGCTGCATCTTTGCCGTCTTGTTCGCTCCAGCCTCCGCCATGCAAAAAAGGCACTTCAAACATAGCAAAGAAGTCGCTGGTTGCTGTACGAACTTCTAAAGTTTGACGTTCTATACTTGGATTATCAATAGGGCCAATCTCCGTTTGAATAGCGCCTAGCGCAACGTGATTTTTTGGTATATCCGATTTTAGTAATGCTTGAACGTCTTGATATGCGATAGTGTTTGGCAAAATATCATTATCAGCGAACTCATAATTTAAACTATCAAGCTGAACTTGGTATAAGTTAGCACTTTTATTCGGGATTGGGTCTTTGGACATCATATAACTGATGGTGTAAGTGGTCATGGTTGCACCAATACCAATTGCTATCATTGCGACCATTAGCAAGGTTAACAGCGGTGTTTTGCGCAGGCTCAGTAGGGCAAGCTTGAAATAATAAAAATACATCCTTGATGACCCTTATGCTATGGCTTTTTGTTGTGTGTATTCAGATAAGTGTCCATCTTTGATTTGCACAATACGCTTTGCCTGAGCTGCTTGCTCATTATCATGAGTCACCATGATGATACTTGTACCGGCTGCATTGATATCTTTAAGTAACGACATGATGCCTTCTGCCATTTTTGAGTCGAGGTTACCGGTTGGCTCATCCGCTAAAATAACGGATGGGGTACCCGCTATGGCACGTGCGATGGCAATACGTTGCTGTTGGCCACCGGAAAGCTGGGTTGGGTAATGATCTTTTCTTCCCGCGAGCCCGACTTGCTCAAGTGCCTGCATAATACGTTTGTGTCGTTCTTCGCTATTAAACTTTCTGTAACGTAGCGGCATATCGACGTTATCGTAGAGGTTTAGTTCGGGAATGAGGTTAAAACTCTGAAATACAAATCCGATTTTTTCGTTTCGATAGGCTGATTTTTTCTTATCGGTAAATTGTGCCACATCTTTCCCGTCTAACTCATATAACCCGTCGGAATGCTCTTCGAGCAACCCTGCAATATTCAAAAAGGTTGTTTTACCTGAACCTGAAGGGCCGATGACACTGACAAATTCACCTTGCTCAATGGTAAGATCGAAGGGGTGTAACGCTTGCGTTTTTATTGCATCCGTGAGAAACGCCTTAGATAAACTCTTCATTTTTAACATTATTATTCCTTGTTATGGTAAAATACGCCCACCTAGCGCATATTTAAATAAGAAATCATCACTACTTTCCTCGGAAATACGGCTCTATTTTAATCGAGGTTTTAATAGTGACGTTTCAGCCCTCAAAGTGGCTAAACTAAAGTAACAATTATTAGTTTTTGAAAACCACCCACTCGGCAAGTCTCTCACATTATATTGAGTATCGAACATAACCTACGTAGTAAAGGTTATACTTTGCCTTAGCATATGGTTTGCAATATGTTAAAAGTACTTATCAGGTACAAAGTACACTTTATTATCTAAAATGTCACCTACGTTAAATTAATGTTTTTATTTGTGTTGGGTAATATAAGATGGAGGAGCATTATGGTTGTTAATCCTTTTGTTTATAAAATTACCTGTTCCAATTTGTTGAGAGGCAAGCTAGGCTGAATCAAAAGAATTTTAAAGGCCTAACTTACGTATGTTTTATGGCAGGCTACATAAATGTGAAAGCTAATCAGAGAGTGGTCGGTAAGTTAACTTTCCTTATGAAAAATATATCGGGTTCTGGACTTTTATCATTTGGCAATAACAGGTGACGAATACGGCTTTCTGTTATAAACAACTCATTGTTTTGTAATGTTAGGGGCCTTGTTGATCAAATAGCTAATTACCAATCAATTTCTCAGTTTTAACTCTGTTGCTGATATTTGGGCATACCTAGCCCAGCCATTTTATTTATTGCCTGCGCTTTAATCATTGTTTCTGTATGCTGACTATTAAACTGGCGGCTTTTTAGTTTATCACCCATTAATTGTTTAAAACGATACATCGCCGTCTCGGCTAGTGAACGAAGATGGTACCCTGAATTCACTTTCCACTGCGTTAACCCTATTTGGTGCATCATAAATACGGCATTGTTTCTGGGGTGTCCTTCTTCCCAGTATCGGGCATTGTCTCTTGGTGGCGCCCGCATAATCGCTTTTTTGCTGCGACCTCTTCATAGCAACTGCGTGTGTCATATGCTCCATCACCTGTCACTCTGTCACTATTCCTGCGCAATGGCCTGATTAAATCAGCAAGGGCTTCACCATCTGACACATTGACCATCGACAGCTCAGCACCCACAATATCGTGACTTGTCGCATCAATGGCCAAGTGCCATTTTCGCCAAGTTCGGCGCTTAGTCGCACGATGTTTTCTCGCATGCCATTCACCATTTTCGTACACTTTAAGGCCGGTGCTATCGACTACGATATCTATAAAGCCTTTGCCTGCGTTTTTTCTATATTGCACATCAAGTGTTTTACTGCGTTTGCATAAACAGCTATAACCCGGTGATTGCAGCGAGGTATCCATCGTAGTAAGTAAGGAATTTACAAACCCTTCTAAGGCCCTGAGTGGCAAATGGAATACGGCCCTTAAGGTTAAACACGTTTCAATTGCTAAATCAGAATAGTAATTTGAACGACCACGGCCACCGTGCTTTTCAGTATTCTGCCACTTTGAGATGGCACTATCACTTAGCCAAATGTTGATGTTACCGCGTTGAACTAAAGCACGATTGTATTGAGCAAGAGGTGTGATGAGGGGGTGAGTTTATCTCAAGTGAAGTATTTATAGTGATGAATAATTGAATTTTTATGAAGCGAGGTTGGAAATATATGAGGTTTAAGTATTTTGGTACAACCGAGTGGATTCGAACCACCGACCCCTACCATGTCAAGGTAGTGCTCTAACCAACTGAGCTACGGTTGTATTGAAGGTATAAACTCCAAAAGGAGTTGGTACGACCGAGTGGATTCGAACCACCGACCCCCACCATGTCAAGGTGGTGCTCTAACCAACTGAGCTACGGTCGTATTATAACGTTGTTATGTAATGAATATTACTTGGCAACGGCGGCTAATATATAGCGACAATGCGTTTGGATCAAGCGTGTTTTTTAAATTTTTGTTTGTTTGCAGTTTTTTTGCTCATTGCGGGCGAATTTCACACGTTTTATAAAAGCTTTGCCACCACTTTACGTGCAATATAGCACTGGCTTTGATTTGGTTTAACAAAGCGAGATTGTGTTCTGGATTAAAGCGCTCAGCCAATACAGGATGGTTTTGCCAAAGTTTAACGAGTAAAGGTGAGGTTTGCTCTAACATATTAGTGAGTTTTGATTGGTAGGGCTGTAGTGTTTTTAAATAAAATTTTGCAAATATATTACTGAATATTTTGGCTTTTTGCTTATTTTTCCCAGTAGGGCATAGTTCGTTCTCTATATCTATCTTGTTTAGCCAGTGAGTAGTGCTATTATTCAATGCTATCTGGTACTGCGCTGAAGTGACAAGTTTTGGGATAAAGCTATTTTTATGCAATTTTTGGAGCGCTAAGGTGATATCTGACGCAATAACTTGCTCAAGTTCAGCTTTATTTTGTATCTGACGTTGTAGGTTTGACAGTTGTGTGAGCGCTTCGAGGCTTGCGGTTTGCTGTTCTCTATGGCGGTCAAAAGTAATCTCATTGGCTGTTAGATGAGTCAATTTTGCTAGCTCAGCCTCTTTGAACAGCATATGTTCAAACGACTGTACTAACTGTTGCTGCTTTTCTATTTTGACTGCGATTAATTTACCTTCAATGGTATTAGCATCTGTGAGTGGGTCATCAATACACTTTTGTGCTTGTTGTATAAACTCAATATTATATTTGAGTGCCTCACTAGGCAGTTGCACCTTACCGAGTTGATTGTTCTTTTTGGCAATAATTTGACTGAGCTTACAGTGATTTATTTTTGCAAACTCTATGATGGACAAACTTACTTGAGAAGTGGGCTTTTCGACATAGGGTCTGAAGAGTTTTTCAATTTCGGTGTTATCCGGGCCAGCGGTTTCTAATAGGCTACTAAGCCTGCTTTGGTATTCTATATATGTGTCCGTTGGCTGCTTAGAGCAGCCAACAATACACAAGATAGTTATGCTAAGTAATACTAATTTTAACAAGACGGCGCCTTACACTCATTAAGAGTAAAATTGAAGCGACACTAAGGCCAACTATTATCCCAACCCAGAAACCTTTTGGTCCCATTGCTGGAATGAGAATATCTGTTTTAGTTAATACGTAGCCTAAACTAAAACCGATGATCCAATATGAAAAAAACGTGATCCCCGTGATTGGTTTGGTGTATTTTAACCCGCGAAGTACACCATTAGCTGCAACTTGTAACGCATCGGGAAGTTGATAAACACAGGCTAAAATAATGATACTTGAAGCTAACAACGCGACCTGCGTATCATTTGTATAAAGCAACACGATGGCATCTCTACCCAAATATGTAATGAGTGCCACAAACGCCGCAATCATTACAGCAAGCACCAAGCTCGTTGAAATGGCCGTTCTAAGTTGTTGGTGGGCTTGTTGCCCTGATAAGTTGCCAATTCTAATTGCAATTGCCATAGATAAACTCAACGGCATCATAAAGAGTATAGTTGTTACACTCGCAGCGACTTGGTGTCCTGAAACTGCTATTGCCCCTAAATCAGCAATAAATAAAGGTATGCAAGCAAATAGCGTTACCTCAAAGAATGTAGCTAAACAGATCGGTAGGCCTAGCTTGGTGATATAGGTCATGAGTTGAAAGTTAGGCAGTTTAAAATTTTGTAATAGCCATTGTCCCTTTAACTTTTTACTTTTAAGGCTATAAATGATTTGTGCTAGCGCCATAGCCCAAAAAACTAATGCCGTGGCGAGTCCGCATCCAGCGCTACCAAGTGCTGGCATTCCGAGCTTGCCATAGATAAATATATAGTTTGCAATCACATTAATACCAAGCCCGATGATGCTAATGTAAAAAGCTGGTTTAGTGAGCCCGATACCTTCAGTCACATTTCTATACACGGAAAAAAGTAAAAACCCAAGAATGCCCCATTTGACAAAATCGATGTACCCCTGCGCTAAATCTGTGATCTCGGTTGTCGTTCCTAAGTTTAAAAATATAGTTGGCGTGAAGCTTGCGAGGATAAACCCAAAAGAAGAAAGGAGTAAGCATAGGTAAAGGCTTTGCTGAAAATACTGTTTTATGCCTAGCTCATCTTTTGCACCGTAGCAATGCGCTACGATCCCTGTTAATGCGAGTAGGATCCCTTGTAATGAAAAAACGAGTGGATTCCAAATGCCTGTTGCAATTGATAGGGCTGCCAGATCATTGGTGCTGACTTGCCCAGCCATGATCGTATCAACCACAGACATGAGGACCAACATGATTTGTGCTAAAAATACCGGAGTGGCAAGTTGGAGTAAGCGCTTTGCTTCCCAATAACTGAACTTCATAATTACACTACATGAGTAAAAACCCAATATTAATCATACAGGCATCATAAAGCCAGAGATTAATCACTCACTGAATGTGGCTTATGGCTTTAGCGATGAGGTGCAATGAGGTATCATCGTTAGCACTATTACTTATCAAGGTCTTTCATGTTCACAGGTATTGTCCAAACTCAAGCCGCTGTTATTTCCTGTAATAAGTCAGAAGGTATATTGAGACTTGTTCTCTCCGTTGCAAGCAGTTATTTACAACATTTAGATATAGGCGCGAGCATTGCAATTAACGGCTGTTGTTTAACGGTTGTGCGCTATGAAGTTAATCCACAAGATGTCGTAGGGCAAGTATACTTTGATGTGATTGATGAGTCGTTAAAGCTAACAAACTTGGGGTTATTACAACGAGGCTCTAAAGTAAACTTTGAGCGCTCATTAACATTTGGTACAGAAATTGGCGGCCATATCGTGTCGGGACATATTCACTGTGCGGCCGAGGTTGTCTCTGTGATAAAACAACATGATAATTGTAAAATGCATCTAAGCTTGCCTAGTGAATGGCTAAAGTTTGTTCTGTATAAAGGGTTTATTACGATAAATGGCGCAAGCCTAACGGTAGGGGAAGTCGATGAGCGTGGCTTCTGGTTACACTTAATTCCCGAAACGTTATCTATCACTAATCTAGGGCGCGCAGCAGTTGGAGATTTACTTAATATTGAAGTTGATCAACAAACCTACACGATTGTTAATACGGTGGAAGGTTACCTCAGGAAAAGTACGCAAGTAGCTTAGGGAAAGTGCAGTTTCCTTCTGACTTTATTTCAAAATATTTGCTCGTCGTCACTATCGACATGCAACTCGAGCTTATTAAAGGCTCGGTCTATGTGCATGTTTAGGTGTATAGGGTTACAGCAGGCGGTACAATCCTCATAAAAATCTTGATCTCCTTCACTGGCATCAAGACTGACAAATATGTGGTGCCCACAATGTGGGCAACTAATTCTTTGGTCATAAACAGTTTTCATCTGGCTCTCCATTAGGCCTTATCAACCTAATTATTGCACTAAACTAAATATAGCACTTAATGCCAGTATGACAGATTTATTATGCTTATTTTAAAATGTCTTGAACCCTTTGTTTGGCTTGATAGAGGTAATCACCAGCAAACAAGTTTGCATTCAAAAGAATAGGGTAAAGTTGGTAAATTGCTCGATGTGGAACGTTAGTTTGCTCTATGGGTTTGATCGTGTTGTAGCCGCTGTAAAAGGCATCAGGTAGCGGATTGAATAGTTCTGCCATCGCGATATCTACTTCACTGTCGCCGTAATAACAGGCGGGGTTAAACAGACAGGGCTTGCCATGACTGAATGCGATGTTACCCGACCAAAAGTGCCCATGTAATAATGAGGGTTGTACGTGATGCGGTAACAATGTTTTTATTGTTGCTATAAACTCATCAATATTGATCAGCATAACCCCTTTTTCTGCTAATAACTGCAGCTGCCAGCCGATGCGGTCTTCTGCAAAGAATGTTTCCCATTTTTTATGCCATTGGTTTGGTTGTAGTACGTGTTGTATATAATTGTCTTGTTCTAAACCAAACATTTCTTGTTCATGACGTTGATGCATTTTAGCAAGTAAAGCGCCGCAATCGTGCCAATTAGACGTGTCTGGCTGGGTATCTAACCATTCTAGAACCATAAAGCTAAAATCTAAACTAGTGCCTATTGTTATCGTGTCACCCACCATGAAATCACTATCTCTGGTCAAAATGTCTAATGAGTGTGCTTGTGCTTCGAATCGTTCTAGTGCAGTGAGTCGATCTACTTTCACGAGGTAGGTATGCTGCTCATCAGAAATTTTATACAGCTTCTCTGTGTTAGGAGAGGCTAATTGCTCTTTGTGTGTAAACTCAAATGAGTTATGAAGTGCGCTTGAGATTTGTTGATTAACCATATTCCACATGTGAAACATTACCTGAAAACGACAACTGGTTAAACAAACTATGGATGAAAACGGATAGAACTCAAATGAATAGTCGCTTTTTTTACAGCTCATGAGAAGCTGTCAGTAATTAGGCATAGTAATAAGTGCATTATGCGGCTGTTTTTACACTTAAGGAACGTATATTTTTTTGATTCAAACGTATAAAATGCCGCGGTGAAATATATAAGGTGTATCAATGAATAAAAGCTTAATTACAAATATTGTTGCGACGTTATGTGTGTTGGTTGGATACCTCAGTGGGCATGCTATTGTATTCTCAGTTGGTATTTTTGCGCTGTCGGGGGCTGTGACTAATTTAGTTGCAATCCATATGCTCTTTGAGAAAGTGCCATTTCTGTATGGTTCAGGCGTGATCACCTTAAAATTTAAAGAGTTTAAAAGCTCCATTAGAGTATTGATCTTGGAGGAGTTTTTTCACAAAGATAAAATTGCTAATTTATTACAAAGCCAGCAAGATAACTTAGACTTGGCACCCGTCATTAAGAAAGTTGATTTAAATCCTGCATTTGACACGCTAGTAGGCGTGATTGAGTCTTCACAATTTGGACCTATGCTTACGATGTTTGGCGGCACTGAAGCGTTGCAGCCTATGCGAAGTTCATTTGTGGAAAAAATGCAAGATACTCTTATTGATATTACACAAGAGTCTAAATTTAAAGAACTGATGGTGAGTGAACTGGTAGGGGGCAATGCATCGACAATCCACGATACGATTGAACAGGCTGTTGATCACCGGTTAGATGAATTAACTCCCTCTATGGTCAAAGATATCATTCAAAATATGATAAAAACACATTTAGGCTGGCTGGTTGTGTGGGGTGGCGTATTTGGCGGTGTATTTGGTTTAATAGCTGCCCTGATAGATGTTACTTAAGGTCTTACAAAGTGAATGCGCTAAGTGTATTTAGCGCATTATTAATTTAACTCAAACACTTATTTAGACCCTGATAGCATGACTGGTGCGGATGTATCCTTTGTCATTGCGGAAAGGTCCTTAATGTGGGTACTGGTTGACGTATTTATATTTAAAAACTGCACTGATTTCGTGAGGTTGTAGCGTGAAGCAAATGCAGTAATTGGCATTTCGTTACAAGCTAAACGATTATTTAGTACGGCCTTGCTTATATTATGCTCACGGATCTCTTTTCGCAGTGTGAGTTTATGGTTAGAGGCCACGGCCATACAAAGTTGTGTGGCAACGGAGTTGTCATTTGCTACAAATTCATTTGCAGAAGAATATGTAGACGTAAAAATAATTGCGACGCTGGCTAATACGGTGACTGTGTTCATTGTGTTGCTCCATTTTATGGTGGTGTGTGAATACAGTACAAGTATTACTCGACTTCTTTATGAATGCTGTAAAGCAATATCGACAGAGTGTAACCAAGTGTGTGAATGTAAATAGGCTGGCACAAGATCATAATATTAAAAGGCTTTTTAAAATAAAACAGACATACTTTATTATCTAATTTTTTAGTTTCGTTATTCTCACATTGTGTTATCAGTAATTTACCTTTGCTTTAGCATTATTTTAAAACTTATCATTTGTGTAATGTAAATTTATGTCAAAACATTTCGAAACGTTGTCAAAGTATTATCAAAAGGCATTGGCAAAATCTATAGAGTTTAACCATGCATGTTATTACTGTGGTTGTGAAGCGACAGATACAGATTATTGCCCGCCATTAAGTGATTGTGAATTGGTGATTGAGCTGTCTGAAACAGCAGATTTTGTTGCAGTGTCTAGTTGTTATGAGTGTTCAGCTTTACTAAAAAATGAACGCGATTTAACTTTGGTTAGCCGAGTTAAAAAGCTCAAAAGTAAACTCGCCAAAAAGTATGCTCAAGCCGTGCGTATATTCCATGTTTGGGAAAAAGATGAACTATCGCAAATGAGCCCAGAATTTCATACCAGTATTGAAGCAGGTATTCGATTAGGTAAAGAAACCCAAGAGCGATTAGATTTTCCAAACTATGCATTAGAAATTTCGGGGTCTTCTGTGGCCCCTTTCGAATCACGTACAGAGTTTTTTGTTGATGGTAGCTGTTTTGATAATTTTAAAAGCGCGTTAGCGTATTGCTACTCCCATCATAGTGTCAAAAAAGGGGCGTTTTATACGCTTTTAGTCGAAGAATGTAGTGGGGATTTTGATAAAGCGTTGAGTAAATATAAACATCGCTATACTAAGGTGAAGAGTACTGCAAAATCATCAGATGTCATAAAAGCGTTTGCTAAACAGCACAAACAAAACTCTGATTTTGTGATTAGAGCCAGTGAACAATTATCAAAGCGGCATCCAGAACTTGATCTGGAAGGAGTGCTTGCTAAGTTATATGATGACTACATAGCGCGATAGTGCAGCAGATAATCGTGAAATTTATCGTGTAATATTGCGTTTTAAAGTATTTAAATCGCCTTTTAACGCTATATTCGTTACAGTGCAAAAAAACAGAAGAGATGACAACAATGCAAAAATTTGCTCCCTCCGTATTAGTGCTAGCACTTGGTGCTGCGCTGGCGGGCTGTCAAGACCAAGGCCCGCAAAAAGACCACGTTAAGATTAACAAAAACCCATATCCAAGCACCTATTCAGTGTCTGATAATAGTTCAACTTTGATCACTAATGCCACCGTTTTAACTGGTACAGGTGAAAAGTTAGAGCAAGCAGATGTGTTTATTGTTGATGGCAAGATTGCACAGGTTGGGAAAGACTTAAGTGTCAGCGCTGACAATACCATTGATGCGCAAGGTAAGTGGGTAACTCCAGGTATTATTGATGTTCACTCCCATTTAGGTGCATACCCGAGTCCGTCTGTTGAATCTCATCAAGATGGTAATGAGATGACTAGTCCTAATACAGCAGAAGTATGGGTTGAGCATTCAGTATGGCCTCAAGATCCTGGATTTAATCGTGCACGTGAAGGCGGGATCACAACGTTACAGATATTACCTGGTTCAGCAAATTTATTTGGTGGCCGCGGTGTTACATTGAAAAATGTCCCTGCGCATACAATGCAAGGCATGAAATTTCCAAATGCGCCTTATGGGCTAAAAATGGCCTGTGGTGAAAACCCCAAGCGTGTATATGGTTCTCATAAAATTGCGCCTCAGACGCGCATGGGTAATATGGCAGGGTACCGTCAGGCGTGGATTGAAGCGACAGAGTATAAATCTGCTTGGGAGCAGTATGATGCTGCCCATGCCGCAGGTTTGAACCCTGATGCACCAAAGCGTGATATTAAGTATGATACGCTACGTGGCGTGTTAGACGGAGAAGTCATGATCCATAACCACTGCTATAAAGCAGAAGAAATGGCAATGATGATTGATTTAGCAAAAGAATTTAACTATCACGCAGGCACATTCCATCATGGTATTGAAGCGTACAAAATAGCAGATATGTTAGCTGAAAATGGCAGTTGTGCGGCACTATGGCCAGACTGGTGGGGCTTCAAAATGGAAGCGTACGATATGGTGCAAGAAAATGTGGCCATCGTTGATGCTGTTAAGAACTCGTGTGCTGTTGTCCATTCAGACTCTGACATTACTATCCAGCGACTAAACCATGAAGCGTCAAAAGTGATGCATACGGTGAACCAAAATGGCTTTGCGATAAAAGAACAAGATGCCATCAAGTGGATCACTTACAATGCGGCTAAATCGTTAGGTGTTGAAAATGAAACTGGTTCATTAAGCAAGGGTAAGCAAGCGGATGTGGTGATTTGGGATAAAAACCCGTTTAGCGTTTATTCTAAAGCAGAGACCGTTTATGTTGATGGCGCCAAAGTATACGATAGAAATGATGAAAAATATCAAGCTGTTAGTGATTTCATGCTTGGCCAAAGGTAGGAGTGCACACCATGACTAAATTTAAAATATCATTAATTACCGGTGCGTTGCTTGCTACTTCTTCGGTATTTGCTCAAGTGACAGCGATCACGAATGCCACTGTCCACACTTCAACAAAGCAAGGCGTTTTAAATGATGCGACTGTTGTTATTGAAGACGGAAAAATCACAGCGATTAATCCGGCTGAGTTAGCCGCGGATGTAACCATTGATGCGAAAGGTCAAGTTTTAACGGCGGGCTTTATCGGGTCGATGAATCAATTAGGGTTGGTAGAAGTCGGTGCTGTATCACGTTCTCGTGATGCGGGAGACGATAAAGCGGGTATTGATTTTGACACGAGCACAGCATTTAACCCTCGCTCTTCCTTGATCCCTTATGCACGTAAGGGCGGTGTAACACAAAATGTGACAGTACCTCATGGTGGCGATAGCATTTTCGCTGGTTTAGCGTTTGTCGCTGACTTAAGCGGTGAGTTTGGCAGTGTTACTGATAAACATACTGCCTTAGTTGTGCATTTGGGTGCAAAAAGTAAAGGTTCACGTGCTTTATCTTATAAGCAGTTTGTTGATAAGTTAGAAGGTCAGCAAAAGGCGTTGGCAGAAAAAGATGATGAAAAAGACAAAAAGCCGTCTTTAGAAGCACAAATTTTGACGCAAGTCCTGGATGGCTCTATGCCTGTTGTAACGCATTTGACGCGCGCTTCAGACATATTAGAGATCATTAAGATCAAAGAGCAGTTTGGTATTAATGTCATAATTTGGGGCGGTGAAGATGCTCAATTGGTGAAAAATCAGCTTGCTGATGCACAAATCCCCGTTATTGTAAGCGCGGTCTCGAATTTACCGTCTGATTTTGATTCACTACATGCGAGTTTAGAAACGGCAGGTGCGTTAGAGAAAGCGGGTGTTAAAGTGATATTGTCTATTGGCGGAGATGGTAGCCACAACGTTTACCAATTGCGCTTTGATGCGGGTATTGCTGTGTCAAATGGTATGAGCCATGAAGGCGCAATCAAAGCTCTGACGTCTAATATAGCTGACACCTTTGGTATTGAAGGTGGTAAAATTGCTGAGGGTCAACGTGCAGACCTCGTTCTTTGGAGTGCGGATCCGTTCGAGATCAGTACACATGTCCAAAAAATGTGGATCAATGGTGAAGAGGTTAGTACTGAATCTCGCCACGATAAGCTACGCGAGCGTTATACAACAGACTCTAAGCTACCACGCGCTTATACAAAGTAAATTAAATTATGATTTAAAAAGGCGCTTTCATAGCGCCTTTTTTTGTATTTTTGACCCATGTTAGGGCGGGTTATGCCCTAGAACTTAAATACAGCGCGCCGGTTTTGGTAAACCTGCTATTTTAGTAGCTTGCTTCGCGGGACCTTTTGGGAATAACTTGTATAAATAGATACTGTTCCCCTTGTCTTCACCGAGGGCTTTTGCCATGGCCTTTACTAGCATTCTAATTGCTGGACTGGTGTTGTATTCTTCATAGAAATTTCTCACAAAAGTGATCACTTCCCAATGCGCATCACTCAATGTAATATTTTCTTGCTCTGCAATCATAGGCGCTAATTCGTGAGACCAAAGCGTATGGTCGAGTAAGTAGCCTTGCTTGTCTGTTTCAATGATTTGATTATTTATTTCTAACATAGTTACCAAGTAATTGATTTTTTTGCATTGTCGATGAGATTTACCCATTCAACGTCGCTTATAGAAGAAAATGATGGATGTGCAGTAATGCCTCTAGCCACTAGACAATGAGATAACACATATTGTTTGCTTGCTAAGTTTTGATAGCTAGCTTGATCAAAGCACGCTTCACCCATTAATAAGATACCATCTGTTTCACTAATTAATGAGGTGACAGCAATACTATTAAGTGTGCTGAGCGGTTTTGAGAAAATATGTAATGTGTTCATTTTTATAATGTCACTATATGGTCTTGTTGAGTAATTAACTGACGCTGTTGCTCAGTGTTGACAATTTGAACATCAATGCTCAACTCCGTCGCTGTTAGCTGATATAAATCGAGTGCTGACTGGCAAACATACACTTGGTCTATGTCATATATTTCAAGCATTTTTATAGACTTTAAAAAGTTTTTTATGCCCATTTCATGTGGCGCCTGCTCCGACTTTAGTGCCAATACAGCCGGCCCCTGAAAAAGCCAACTGATATTTTGGTCAATTGCGGCAAAAATAAGTGCCATATCTAATGCATCACGCGCATGCATATTATCAAATGGACTATGACTGCTGATCACCATTATATTTTTCATTTAAACTGCACCCATTTATCAGATTGGGCGGTTAACATCGCAAATTCGGCAAGTCCTGCAACTTTAAATATACCGGTGTTAGCGGTGTCTATACCGCGCTTTTCTGCTGCTGTAACACATAAAATAAGTGAGATACCTCTGTTGAACAGCGATTGCCAAATTTCAGCGATATTAAGCTCGTCACTGGCCAGTTGCAGATTTTGAGAGGCATGGTAAACACCATCTTGATATAAAAAAATGCAGGGGATTTGGTGACCTTCCGCTAAAACAGCATCAGCAAACCGAGATAAATTGTGCAGCGTAAGGTGATCCGAGACACCAGAATGTAATGAGAGTACAAATTTACTCAAAATTAGCCCATAAAAAAAGCCCCAACAATGGGGCTTAGTTTACCAGAACTAGCTGGTTAGTCATCATTTAAGCCTAAAAGGGCTAGCAATGATGTGAATAGGTTATAGATATTTAGGTATAAGCTAACGGTTGCCATAACGTAGTTAGTCTCACCACCGTTTACGATACGGCTCGTATCATAAAGGATCAAACCAGACATTAATAACACGACAGCGGCATTGATTGCCATGAATGCAATGCTACTACCGATAAAGATATTAACGATACTTGAAATGACAACAACGATTAAACCAACCGTTAAAAAGCCACCCATAAATGAGAAGTCTTTTTTGGTTGTTAGTGCATATGCTGATAAACCGAAGAAAATTAGAGCTGTCGAACCAAGCGCTTGCATAATCAACAATGTACCATTTGGCATTGCAGCATAATGGTTAAGCAGTGGACCTAAGCCAAAGCCCATAATGCCGGTAAATAAGAACACTAGACCAATTGCAGAAGACGAATTCGCTTTTTTCTGGATAACAAAAATAAGACCGAAACCAATCAGTGAACATACGATACCAGTGAAACGAGGTAAAGCCATTGTCATTGAAATAGCTGCAGTAACCGCGCTAAAAGCAAGCGTCATAGCTAACAAAAAGTACGTATTTTTAAGTACCTTATTAGTTTCGATTGTCGACATAGCTGGTTGAGCTGTGCCATATGAGTGGTTGAACGCCATGTTAAACTCCTTAAGTGAAACAATGTTCCGATAATTAAACTGTAGTAAGGTTACCAAGACTTATATGGTTGGGCAAACTTTGTCGATCAAATAGAGCCTTAATAAAATAAAAAGTTCCATCTCTCTCCTGTGTTTGCTGTATGTTTAAACGAATGAGCTGTTTTTTAAGCACTTAAACGCTTTTTTAAAAAAAAAGCTTCACATTGTCAAAGGGATTATCTAATATTCGCCCCGCTGCGGAGAGATGGCTGAGTGGTCGAAAGCACCGGTCTTGAAAACCGGCAAGGGTTTGTAGCCCTTCTAGGGTTCAAATCCCTATCTCTCCGCCACTAAATATATAAGGTTTGTAGGTGTTTTTTACAAGCTTTAGCAGTAAAAATTTCGGAGAGATGGCTGAGTGGTCGAAAGCACCGGTCTTGAAAACCGGCAAGGGTTTGTAGCCCTTCTAGGGTTCAAATCCCTATCTCTCCGCCATTTATTTCTAACTATCGAATAGTTAGCGCAGTATTCGGAGAGATGGCTGAGTGGTCGAAAGCACCGGTCTTGAAAACCGGCAAGGGTTTGTAGCCCTTCTAGGGTTCAAATCCCTATCTCTCCGCCATTTTATAACTAGCTTGAGATAAGCTAGTGCACTTTTTCGGAGAGATGGCTGAGTGGTCGAAAGCACCGGTCTTGAAAACCGGCAAGGGTTTGTAGCCCTTCTAGGGTTCAAATCCCTATCTCTCCGCCATTATTCTTAAATGGATACCAAGCCGCTTTTATAGCGGCTTTTTTTTACTCTAAATTTCACTGTGTTGATTCAATTCGACTAAAGTCGACTGGCTTCTGATGGCCAATGCTTTAATAGTAATGGCATTGTTGTAGTAGCTGGATTAAAGACATGAAACAGTTGTTAGTAAAAAGTATAGGGATGTCGTTATTATCGCCGCTCATTATAGGCTCAATTTTGGGGTTATATTATGGGTTGGTGTTGGAACAACCGCTACTCTCGGTATTTGTTGGCTTACTGATGAGCGCGCTCGCTAATGCACATATCGTGGGACTGGCCATGGCTGCTTTTGTGGTGCCTGGGTATTTATTGATGTATAAACACAACAAGGTGCAATACTCGGCTGTATTAACACTTGGCATGCTTGGTGGCGCGGTATTTAGTTATTTACTGGGAGCAAGCACAGGGGGTGGTTTTTTAGTGAATACAGTCATGGCGGCGCTGGCTGCTGGGTTGTTTCTCTATGGCTTACGGCGCTTTGCTTAGCTGGCTGCTGCTAATTTAATCAAGCAAGCTGAAATTTACAGATAATTAATACTTTTTCTGCAGAAAAGGTTTCAATTAATAGCTTGAAAGAGTACCTTAAGCTTTTGTATGACGTAACTGTGATATTAAGTAGATGCAGAAGCAAGATTTTTATCAGACACTTGTAAACCAAACTAATTCTTTAATTTGTGATGAACGTAACGTCATTGCAAATATGGCGAATATCAGTGCACTTTTATTTACGTCTTTAGACGATATTAATTGGGCTGGTTTTTATCTTATAGATACACCTCAAGAGCTCGTGTTAGGGCCTTTCCAAGGCAACCCTGCTTGTATACGTATCCCTGTAGGTAAAGGTGTATGTGGTACAGCTGCGCAGTCATTAGAAACTCAATTAGTCGATGATGTGCACGCTTTCGCTGGGCATATTGCATGCGATGCGGCATCAAACTCTGAAATTGTTATCCCTGTGATGAAAGAAGGGCGTTTATTTGCAGTTTTAGATATTGACAGCCCTAGCTTGGCAAGGTTTGACGAGCAAGATCAAGTCGGACTTGAAGCTTTGGTGAGATGCTTTGAGGCAACTCTATAATGAAAGATTTAGTCAATGTGCAAGATTACCTCTTTGCAATAGCCGATGTGGGTGATTGGGAAGGGGAAGAAGAGCAAGTTACCGAGACTTTAAATGAGTTAATTCATTTTGCTTGGCAACTTTTACCAGATGATCTCGATTGTGAGACCATCGACAATATAATCAACGGTATATGGGAACATCTTCGTGGTGATTTAGCTTTAATTGAAGTTGAATTTGAAGAGTTAACTGACTGGGTAATACACTATATCCATTCATCATTAGATGAAAAGGTATAACAAATAGGTTTAAAAATGGAAGCCACAAACAAGCTAAAAGATATTAATGAGGTTCTGGATTTTTTATATTCAGAGTTCCCTCAGTGTTTTAAACAAAAAGAGGGCATCAAGCCGCTTAAGGTCGGTATCTTTAAAGATATTGCTGAGCGTATTGAAGGTTCTGAAAAGGTAAGTAAAACTCAAGTACGTCAAGCATTGCGTAAGTACACGTCAAACTGGCGCTATTTGGAAGCGGTTACTAAAAACGAATTCCGTATCGATCTTGATGGAAAAGACGCAGAAAAGGTTGAGCAAGAGCACGTAGAGCACGCGCAAAAAGCCCTTGAAGAAAGCCGTGCTAAAATGGCTAAACGCAAGAAAACCCAACGTCCTCGTCAAGATGGTGATAATAAGTCTTTTAAAAAGAAAGGCCCAGCCCATCCTCGTTCAGGTGATAAAAATACCCGAGTTAATAAAAAGCCTGCTCCACAGCAAGCAAAAAGAAACCCAGGTAAAGTTGAACCATTGCCAGCCAATGAGGTCAAGGTTAATAACAAAGTTAAAGTTAAATTAGGACAAGCTTTGGTTAATGCGACTATTACTGAAGTGAACAAAGATGATGTTCACGTAGAATTAGTAACTGGTATGCAAGTAAAAACCAAAGTAGATAGCCTTTATATAGTTTAAGGAGTTGTGTATGAGTAAAAAGTTGACACTCATTCCCGTTGTAGCAGCGCTGTTATCAAGCGTATCGATTGCGTCACCTGATACGGTGACAGAAAAAGACATACCGGACTTAAAACCGGAAATTCAACATACAACGGCAAGCAAACGGGTGACCAACTTATTTACTCGCCAACACTATAAACGTTTTAAGCTCGATGACGCTTTGGCTGAAGAAATATTTGATCGTTATGTAGAGTCGCTAGATTATACAAAGTCATTATTTCTGCAAAGCGACGTCGATGCTTATAAAAAATATCGGCTTCAATTTGACGATGCTCTGAAAGCTGGGAAGCTAGATTTTGCGTTTGATATGTTCAATATGAGTATGAAACGTCGTTATGAGCGCTTTCAGTTTGCTATTGACTTATTAGGCACTGAAATCACGTTCGATAAACCAGATGCTTTTTATTACGATAGAGAAGATCTCCCTTTTGCGACAAGCCAACAAGAGTTAGATGAATATTGGCGTCAGAGAGTGAAGTCAGACGCACTGCGTCTAAAGCTGACCGGTAAAGAGTGGGATGAAATAAAGAAAATCCTGACTAAAAGATATAAAAATACGCAAAAGCGGTTAGTACAAACCAATAGTGAAGATGCTTTCCAAGTAATGATGAATGCATTTGCACGCAGTGTGGAAGCGCACACCTCTTATCTTTCTCCACGTCGAGCTGAGCAGTTTAAAATGGACATGGACCTAGAGCTTGAAGGCATTGGTGCGGTACTAGGATATGATGAAGATTATACGGTGATCCGGTCGTTGGTACCGGGTGGCCCAGCAGATAAATCTGAGCGGATCAAAGCTGATGATAAAATCGTAGGCGTAGCTCAAGATGGAAAAGAATTCGTTGATGTCATCGGCTGGCGTCTTGATGATGTCGTGGATTTAATTAAAGGCCCTAAAGGGACCAAAGTAAGGTTACAGTATTTAAAAGGCTCTGATGCGCACGGTACGCCAAAAGTAGTTGAAATTACACGCGATAAAATTCGTCTTGAAGACCGCGCAGTAAAGTCAGAAGTATTCGAAGCTAAGTACTCAGATTTGACGAGTAAGATTGGTGTAATTGAAATACCTAGTTTTTACAATAACCTATCAAAAGATGTCAAAATTGAGATCACCAAGCTAAAAGAGCAAGAGGTTGATGGTATCGTCATTGATCTTCGTCAAAATGGCGGAGGATCACTGTACGAAGCAACTCAATTAACTGGCTTGTTTATAGATAAAGGTCCTGTAGTACAAATTCACACCTTATATAATCGCGTTGAAGCGCAAAAAGACCGAGACGGGATCACATTTTATGATGGGCCTATGAGTGTACTCGTTGATAGGTACAGTGCATCGGCATCAGAAATATTTGCAGCAGCCATTCAAGATTATGGTCGTGGTGTTGTGATTGGTGAGCAAACTTTTGGTAAAGGTACCGTTCAACAACATCGTGGTCTTGGAAAAACACTCGATTTATTTAGTAATCCACTGGGTAGCGTGACATATACAATTGCGAAATTTTACCGTATTAATGGTGGGAGTACTCAACATAAGGGCGTGATCCCAGATGTTATGTTGCCGTCAGCAATTGAACCAGAAGAGTGGGGTGAGAGCCAAGAGGATAATGCACTCCCTTGGGATAGTATTAAACGTGCATCATACAATAGCTTGGATAATCTCACTCCATTGGTTAAATATGTAGACTCTAAGCATATAGCGCGTATGCAAACGGAACCTGAATTCAATTATGTTTATGACGATATAGCTCGTTATAAAGAGCAAAAAGATGATAAGAAAATTTCTTTGATGGAATCCGAGCGCTTAAAAGAACGCGAAGAATCTGAGCAAAGAGCCTTAGCAAGAACGAATGCGCGATTAAAACGCTTAGGACTGGAAGCAATTAAAGATTTAGATGACGTACCAGATGTAATTGGAGAGCTAGACCCATATCTTGAAGAAGCGGCGTTAATCACACAGGACTTGATTTCGTTTGGTCGACTGGCGAAAAACGACCTCTAATACGACCCCTATATAGATACAAAGGCGCTTAGGCGCCTTTTTTGTTACGTATTTAACAGTGAATTTGTTATTATGCTGACAATTAATTTGCTACCCGCAAATATGGCAACAATGGTCCCACCTTGGGACTAGAAAAATAAGAATAAGCATTAGCATTAGCTATGCAGAGGAGTGCTCAATTTGAAACAACAAAAAGTACCATCACTATTGGATGCACTGACGCCAATAGTGGTTCTTGTCAGCTTATTAGGGGCTGCTGTCTATCTATACGGCGATAATTCATCTTCTGGCCCTAATCAAATAGCTTTGCTGTTCGCAACATTTACGGCAGCATTAGTTGGCTTAAAGAATGGATATACATGGAAAACGCTTGAAGAGGCCATGATCAAAGGGATCACGATTTCTCTTGGTGCTATCTTAATTCTATTGATGGTTGGTGCATTAATTGGTACTTGGCTATTATCGGGGACCGTACCGACATTAATTTACTACGGGCTACAAATCATCAACCCCAGTTGGTTTTATGCTGCAAGCTGTTTAATTTGCGGCATTGTTGCAATGAGCATTGGTAGCTCTTGGACCACAGCCGCTACCATTGGTGTTGCATTACTCGGCGTAGCCACAGGTTTAGGATTAGACCAAGTAGTGACTGCGGGTGCGGTAATCTCAGGAGCGTATTTTGGTGATAAACTGAGTCCATTATCTGAAACAACGAACTTAGCGCCTGCGGTAGCTGGTGCTGACTTGTTTGAGCATATACATCATATGCTGTGGACGACGGTACCAAGCTTTGTCATTGCGTTGATCATATTTATTTTCATGGGGTTTAACGCTGATGTCAGTGCTGACGTAGGACGAATCGACGAAATCGTAGGGATCCTGCAAGGTAATTTTAACATCAATTTATTCATGCTTATTCCGTTATTGGTACTGTTAGTGCTAGCCTTTAAGAAAATGCCTGCTTTTCCAGCTATATCAATTGGTGCTGTCGTAGGGGCTATATGGGCTATCTTATTTCAGGGGGAGCTGTTACAAAGTCAAATTGATGCTTCTCAAGGAGAGCTAATAGGGTACTTTAAACTGGTGTGGGCTACTTTTTACGAAGGGTTTAACATCTCAACGGGCGACGTTAAAATGGATGATCTGCTCAGTGGTGGTGGTATGGCGAGCATGCTGACAACGACTTGGTTGATTATGACAGCCTTAATGTTTGGCGCCATTATGGAGAAAACGGGGTTATTAGAGATATTTGTCCGAAGCATTCTAAAAATAGCCAAAAGCACTGGGTCATTAATTGCTTCAACAATAGCAACATGTATCGGGACCAATGTGGTCGCGGCCGATCAATATATTGCTATTGTCGTACCAGGGCGTATGTTTAAAGATGAGTATAAAAAGCGTGGATTACGCAGTGTAAACCTATCAAGAACACTGGAAGATGGGGGGACTATCACCAGTCCGTTGATCCCTTGGAATACCTGTGGTGCTTACATGCAAAGCGTTCTACTAATTAACCCATTTGACTATGCGATATATGCGTTCTTTAATCTAATTAACCCTCTGTTAGCCGTTATCTATGCTTATTTAGGCGTCAAAATATTGAGGATCAAGCCTAAAAATTTAGAGCAAGCTTAATTCGTTACGCCCCAATTTGAATTGGGGCGTTTTTAAGGAAATGAATATGCAAGAAAAGCCACAAGCAAAATACCTGAAAGATTATCAACCTCCATCACACCAAATCTCTCACTTGGATTTGTCATTTGATTTAAACTCAACCGCCACATCGGTTATTTCAAAAGCCCATTATATTGCGCAAAGCGGTGAAACCGAGTTAAGCCTCAATGGCGTTGAACTAAAACTAGTACACGTGCTGGTTAATGGTGTTGCGCATACAGATTTTGAACAATCAACGACTCATCTATTACTTAGCGCCTTACCAAATGCTTTTGATTTAGAGATCCACACTGAGATCTCACCAAGCACAAATACCTCGCTTGAAGGGCTATATCAGTCTGCGGGTGCATACTGTACTCAATGTGAAGCTGAGGGTTTTCGAAAGATCACGTATTTTTTAGATAGACCCGATGTATTAACGACGTACGATGTCACCATTGTTGGAGATAAGTCGATTCCTTACTTGTTATCTAACGGTAATAAAGTGGACGAGGGAACTACCGAAGACGGTCGTCATTTTGCTAAGTGGCAAGACCCATTTAAAAAGCCAAGTTATTTGTTTGCTTTGGTTGCGGGTGATTTTGATGTCTTAAAAGATGAATTTATTACCAGTTCTGGTCGTTCAGTTGAACTGGCTTTATTTGTTGATAAAGGCAATTTGGATAAAGCCCCTCATGCTATGGGATCACTTAAACGCGCGATGGCATGGGACGAAAGTCGATTTGATCTAGAGTACGATCTAGATATATATATGATTGTGGCGGTTGATTTTTTCAATATGGGTGCGATGGAAAACAAAGGGTTAAATGTTTTTAATAGCGCGTGTGTATTGGCAAATCAACAAACAGCAACAGACCGAGATTACCATACCATTGAGTCAATTGTAGGTCATGAGTACTTCCACAATTGGACTGGCAACCGAGTAACCTGTCGAGATTGGTTCCAATTATCGCTAAAAGAAGGCCTAACAGTATTTCGTGATCAAGAGTTTAGTAGCGACCTTGGGTCTAGAGGGCTAAACCGTATTGATGCAGTGATGGCAATGAGAGCGCACCAATTTGCTGAAGATGCAGGCCCTATGGCACACCCAATTAGACCACAACAAGTAATAGAAATGAATAATTTCTATACTGTGACTGTTTACAACAAAGGTGCAGAAGTCATTAGAATGATGCACAGTTTGCTTGGTGAGCAGGGGTTCCAACAGGGAATGAAGTTATATTTTGACAGGCATGATGGACAGGCGGTGACGTGTGATGATTTTGTTAGTGCAATGCAAGATGCCAGTGGTGTAGCCTTACAGCAGTTTAAACTGTGGTATGAACAGATTGGTACACCTACATTGGATGTGAAGACGCACTATGATGATCAAGCGAAAACGTTCACTGTTAATGTGAGCCAATATCATGCACAGAACGACCCTGTATCTGAGCCGCTACATATTCCGTTTGCGATTGAGCTATTAGACAGTGCTGGCGATGCAATCCCACTCATTTTTAGCGGCCGTGAAGTTGCTAAAACTTTAAGCCTAACCGCTGATACTCATCAATTTGTATTTGAAAAAATTGACTCAATGCCGGTACCTGTCTTGTTAGAGGACTTCTCAGCACCTTGCATCGTTAAATACGATTATCAACTCCCACAGCTACTGCATATTATTAAACATGCCAGCAGCGACTATGCGCGTTGGGAAGCGATGCAACAGGCTTTCTCTTTAGAAGTCAAAACAGGTGTAGAACAGCTCAATGAGGGCAATATATATAGCCTTCATTCGACGCTACTTAACACGCTTAAAGAACTTGTGGCCCAACTAAGTGGTGACGTTGCGTTACTGGCTGAACTTTTGACCTTGCCAAATTTCGATGCCTTAGCTGCAATGTTTGAAGTAGTGCCTGTCGATGCGCTGGTGAAAGTTATCCATAGCTTTAAACAAGATATTGCTAATAACTTAGTTGTTGAGCTTAAAACAGCATTCAGCGCTTCTCAAGAGTATGGACAGTTATCACATGATGGTGTGTCAGCGCGCGCAATGAAGAACATATGCCTATATTATCTCGCGTTAGTGAACGACAGTGAAATACAGGACTGGATCCGTGTGCAAAGTGAGAGTGAGAATATGACGTTGAAATTAGGGGCATTGAAGGCTGCTACGTCAGCCGAACTTGATTGCTCTTATAAACTGATGGATAAATTCGATGCTGCATGGCGACATGACCTACTAGTGATGGACAAGTGGTTTTCTTTGCAGGCAACGATTGATACAGATACTACGATTGACACCTTATACAAGCTTTATGAGCACCCGTGCTTTGATAAATCAAACCCTAACAGAGTGCGTGCATTAGTCGGAAGTTTTGCGCGTAATAACCCCGCTCAATTTCACCGAGAAGATGGCGCAGGTTATAAGCTATTGGGCGATTTATTAATCGAATTGAATGGCATAAATCCACAGAATGCGTCTCGCATGGTCACGCCATTTATGTCGTGGCGTCAATTTGACGGTAAGCGTCAAGATGGCATGAAGGCGCAATTACAGCGCTTGGCAGACTTACCTAATTTAAGTGACGATTTATACGAAAAAGTTGAGAAAGCACTGAGCTAGGTTATGCAAGAGTACTTTTTTAGCATGTATTTAGACTATGAACAGTGCTTAGATTTTTATAATGGCAGCATTAAATTTGTTCAGGTAGTAGAAGACGGCGGGAAGCGAATTCGCTTCCCGGTTATCCATGTAAGAAAATTTGTATCGTCTATAGGGATCCGTGGACGTTTTCGGCTCTGTTTAGATGAGCAAAGTGCATTCATTTCGCTTGAAAAAATAGCTTAGTGATGACGTTTTCTTATGACTAATATTGTATTTTTGTTAAATGAGTTTGTTATAAACTTAAATTACGTGTTATATATTATCTGGTAGGACGTCTTACCATGAGTAATATAGAGCCTAAAACGTTAAAAAATCACCGATTGAACGCGTTCTATTTGTAATTTGACTTAATCGCTTCTATCGTTACGACAACAAAAAACAATAACTTGATTATAAAAACCCGCTCTAAGGGGGAGAAATAATGATAAAAAGATCGCTCTTTGTTAAAAACAAAATAATGCTCGGTCTTAGTGCTGCAGCGTTGACGCTGGGCAGTTCACCTTTGCTCGCTGCAAATTTTGAAGTCGGTGACTTTGAAATTACATTCGATTCTACTTTTTCCTACGGACAAAGTATCCGTGTTGAGGATCGAGATTTTCAATATATCGGTAAAAGTAATCACCCAAGGTTTAACTGGGACGGCTATAACGCTTTGATTGGTAATACTGTTTATTCATCAGCGGAAGTATGGGCAAACTCAGGTGCCTACTCAAACAATGGTGATGCGGGGAACTTAAATTTTGATTCAGGAGACACCTTCTCACAGCTTGTGAAAGGGACTCATGACTTTGGCATAACCAAAGACAATTACGGTTTCTTTTCTCGCTTTATGTATTTTTACGATTTTGCGATGGAAGATGGTGATTTTGCATATCGTAACCCAGTATCGGGTGGAAAAGTCGATCCATGCGCGGATGACGATACGAAAAAGCAAGTGTGTTCTGACATTCGCTTGTTAGATGCGTTTGTATGGGCTGACTTTGATCTTAATGGTGGCAATAACCCACTTTCAGTTAGACTAGGTCAACAAGTGGTGAATTGGGGCGAAAGCACGCTTATTTCCCATGGTATTAACGTTAACCCTGTCGACATTGACCGCCTAAAAGCGCCGGGCTCTGAATTGAAAGAAGCATTTATTCCGGTAGGTATGCTTTGGGCATCGCTAGGGATCACTGAAAACATAACGTTGGAAGGTTTTTATCAGTACCAATGGCATGAAACGCGTTTACCTGCTTCAGGAAGTTATTTCTCTACAAACGACTTCGCTTCTGAAAATGGGTATGGTCAAAATATACAGCTTGGTTTTACATCGAACCCTGATATTGACCTAATGCACTTAAGTGATTCTTTAAATGGCTTACAAGCCAATTGGCTGGGTGCATTAGCCTCACAAGGTTTAGATACCTCTGACCCCAGTGTTTTGAGCAGTGCCTCAGCGCAAACCCTCCTTGCAAGTATGTATTTACAATATCCAACGAAAGTTGCGCTAAAAGGCAAAGGTGATGCGGGTAAAGTGGAGCCAAAAGACTCTGGTCAGTATGGTCTACGTTTAGGTATTTATTCTCCTGAGCTTAACGATACAGAATTTGCTTTGTACTACATCAACTACCATAGTCGCCGTCCATTGATATCAGGTAAAGCATCTGATTTTACAAACGCTGCGGTTGGTGCAGATCTGCAATATATTTCGCAAAATACCATTACAGAAGACAACATTACTAACCTAAAAGCATTTACTCAGGGTCAAATTGCGTATCCTGAAGACATTAAACTTTACGGCCTTAGTTTTAATACAGCGATAGGTGAAACAGCATTTGCTGGTGAGTTCACTTACCGTCAAGATGAGCCTCTTCAAATTGATGATGTAGAGTTATTGTATGCTGGTATGGTAGAGCAGTTAGCTTATGCGGGTCGTCGTGATGATTTTGCTGGTTTCTCACAACTGAGCGAAGGGGATGCGGTGAGTTACGTAAACCCAGGTGAGATCGCACAAGGCTACGTCTTGAAAGATACAATGCAGCTACAATTTACGGCGACACACTTGTTTGGTCCAAGTCTTGGTGCCGACAGCTGGGCAGTGGTTGGTGAAGTCGGTGGTGTGACAATCAAAGATATGCCTAGCTATGACGAATTACGTTTGAATGTAGCGGGTACAGGCAGAAGTGGTACAGTCGAAGGGTTAACAGGACGTAGCTATGACCTTATTCACCAAGCGGTGTCTAATGGGCCTGAGGTTAATCCCTTCCCGTCAGCTTCAGCATGGGGTTACCGACTTATCGCGAAGGGTGACTATAACAACTTATTTGCAGGGGTTAACTTTTCTCCACGTGTCGTTTTTTCGCATGATGTAAATGGTATTACTCCTGACCCAATGTTTTTGTTTGTAGAAGATCGTAAATCACTGGGCGTGACTATGAACTTCAACTATCAAAATGCATGGTCATTTGATTTTGGCTACAACACATTCTGGGGTGGTGGTGCAACCAACACATTTGCAGACCGTGATTTTGTATCTTTCAATATTAAGTATTCAATTTAAGGGCTTTCAGTATGTTTAGAAAACCTACATTTATCGCCGCTACAATAATAGCAATGCTCTCAGCACCAAGTGCGATGGCAAAGATGTCGGCAGAAGAAGTAGCACGTTTAGGTGCAGATCTAACACCAATTGGTGCGCAAAAAGCAGGTAACGCCGATGGTTCCATTCCAGCCTGGTCTGGTGGGATCACGAAGCCTCCAGCTAATTACAAGCCTGGAATGCATCACCCAGATCCGTTCGCAGATGACAAAGTTTTATTTACGATTGATAAGTCAAATTTAGATAAGTACAAGTCATTACTGAGCCCTGGTCAGGTTTCGCTTTTCGAGACTTACCCAGATACGTTTAAAATGAATGTGTATGAAACACGCAGAACAGCTGCTTATCCGCAATTTGTTTATGACGCAACAAAACAGTACGCATCTACCGCTGAGCTTATTGAAGGTGGTAACGGTATTAAAAATACCGCGATTGGGATCCCGTTCCCTGTACCAAAAAATGGTCTAGAAGCAATCTGGAATCATTTATTAAGATATCGTGGTTTGTCTATTGCACGTTTTGGTGGGCAGGCGATGCCAACTGAGTCGGGTTCTTATAATGTCATTGGTTTTGATGAAAAGTTATTAGTTAAATATTCAGATCCAAGTGCAACACCTGATGAGCTTAGAGAGTCAAACGTGTTGTTTAAGTTTAAGCAAAAAGTAACTCAACCGGCCCGATTGGCAGGTACTGCTTTGCTTGTGCATGAAACGATGGACCAAATTTTGACACCACGTCAGGCTTGGACATATAACACAGGTCAGCGTCGAGTGCGTCGAGCGCCTAACGTTGCTTATGATGCACCAGGAACAGCCTCAGATAGTCTACGTACGACTGATGACTTTGATATGTTTAACGGCTCACCAAACCGTTACAATTGGACATTGAAAGGCAAGCAAGAGCTGTACATTCCATACAATAGCTATAAGTTACATAGTGATAAGCTAAAGTATGAAGACATTCTTATGGCCGGTCATGTTAACCCCGAGCATGTGCGTTATGAAAAGCACCGTGTATGGGTGGTTGAAGCCAACTTAAAAGAAGGAACGCGTCATATTTATAAAAAGCGTGTCTTCTATATAGATGAAGACAGTTGGCAAATTCATGTTGCTGATCTTTATGATAATCGAGATCAAATGTATCGAGTAGCGATGGCACATGGTTTAAACTATTATGATGTACCTACTCATTGGAGTACATTAGATGTGTATCATGATCTTAATTCTCGTCGTTACCTAGCAATCGGCCTAGATAACGAAGAAAAGATGTATGACTTCAGCAAGTCGTTCCAAGATAATGAGTTTACACAAAGCGCATTACGTCGCGAAGGTAAGCGTTAATATAACGTTACTTCCACCTTGCCAATAGCCATAGGGCTATTGGCATTTCATATCTAGGCGAACTCTCGCCGTTCATATAGCATTTTGAGTAGTCAGCATGATTAAAAAAACCATTGCTAGTATATTTATGCTGTTTGTAATTTCTGCAAATAGTTACGCTGTGCCGGAGGCCGCACTTCAAGTACAGTCACCTGAAAAAACCTTATTTACTGATATTACATATAATGGGTCTAGCTTAATTGCTGTAGGTAAGCATGGCACGGTTGTAACAAGTTTGGATGGCAAAGCATGGCAGCAAGCAAATGTACCAGTGCAAGTATTATTGACAGCAGTTACCTCGTTAAGTGCAAATTTGTCGTGGGCGTGTGGCCACGATGGCACTATTTTATTTAGTCGTGACGACGGTCGAAACTGGGAAATTCAACAATACTCCCCAGATATCGGTAAACCTTGTTTAGACATCGAATTTAAAGACGCAGATAATGGCTATGCTATCGGCGCATATGGCATGTTTTATAGCACACAAGATGGTGGTAAAACCTGGCATAAAAAGTTTATTAATGAGTTTGTCCACCCCGATGACAAAGAATATTTGGCGCAATTAAAAGAAGAAGATATTGCCGCTTATGAAGAAGAAACCCAGTTTATCCTGCCACATTTTAATCGACTATTGTTATTAGAAGGCAAACAGGTTTTAGTCGGTGAAATGGGGCTTGTAGCACTCAGTGACGATGATGGTAAGTCATGGCAGAGATTAGAGGAATTTTACCCAGGATCGTTTTTTACAGTGGCTAAACATAAAAATAACCAACTAATAGTTGCTGGGTTAAGAGGAAATGCCTTTGTTACTGATATTGATAAACTCGATTTTAACGCATTACCCATAAATACAACAGCGACGATTAATTCTATTGTGCAGGTAGGTCAACAAGCTTATTTGTTAGCGAATAGTGGCTTTATTTTCAAATACGGTACTCAAGTAGCGCAATCGCAACTTGAAAGTGGTTATTCTGTACTTGCGGCAGTAAAGCTTAACAATAAGTTGTTTATGGCAACAGAGAAAGGGTTAGTAGCTTGGGAGGTAGAGCAGTAATGCAAGCTATATTAAGTAAACTTGAATATATGGTGTTTCGACATAGGTTGATAGTGGTTGTTTTGTTCAGCTTGCTGACGGCAGTGCTGGGCTATAAAGCGACTCACATTCAACTCGATGCCTCATTTAATAAAAATATTCCGCTGCAGCATGAGTATATGCAGCTGTATTTAAAACATGAAAAGCAGTTTGGTGGGGCTAATAGTATTTTACTTTCCGTTTGTGATGAAAGTGGAGATATTTTTAATGCCGACTTTTTCGCGCAGCTGAAAGCAGTTCATGATCAGCTTTATTTTATCCCCGGTGTCAATCGACCACTAGTGAATTCTATTTTCTCGCCAAGCGCGCGCTTTGTTGAAGTTGTAGAAGATGGTTTTGCGGGTGGACCTATAATTCCTGCCAACTTTTCGCCAACAGAGCAAGGTTTAGCAACAGTAAAGCAAAACATTGAAAAAGCGAACGTCGTGGGCAGAATGATTGCCAGTGATTATAGCTGTGCAATGGTGTCAGCTCAATTAATGGAGATAGATCCGCAAACACAACAAAAGCTAGATACATTGGCGTTTGCTGAAAAGCTAGAAGATGAGATCAGAAAGCCACTAAGCACAGAGTCAGTCTCAATTCATATCATTGGTTTTGCCAAAATGGCTGGCGATATTGCAGATGGTGCAAAAGGGGTGGTGTTCTTTTTTGCCTTAGCTATTGCGTTTACTTTCATCATGGTTTGGTTGTTTTGTAAGAGCTTTAAGCTAACCCTGTTACCAATAGCGTGTTCATTTATTGCTGTTGTGTGGCAACTTGGACTGCTGTCGACATTGGGTTTTGGCTTAGATCCTATGTCTATTCTTGTGCCATTTTTGGTTTTTGCTATTGGCGTAAGTCATGGTGTGCAAATGATCAATGCGATAGGTAAAAAGGTCGCTGAGGGCGTTTCAAGTAAGGTAGCTGCTCAAGCGAGCTTTAAAGCACTCTTGATCCCTGGCGGGATTGCATTACTTTCAGACACAGTTGGTTTTTTGACTTTGTTAGCCATTGATATAGGTATAATTCGTGAATTAGCGATCACTGCCAGTTTAGGTGTTGCGGTGATTATATTTACTAATCTAGTGTTACTCCCTATTTTGGCTTCGTATTTTAATTCAAGCAAAATAAAGCGTGTAGATGATGGTAATAGTAAGTCTAATAAAGCATTTACTATGGTTAGGGAATGTTTGGTTAAAGCCACAGATAAAAAGTGGGCACGAGTTATTTTGTTTGTGTCGGCTATTTTATTTGTGTTTGGCTATTGGCAAGCTCAGAGCATGCGCATAGGTGATTTACATGCCGGTGCCCCGGCCTTGCATCAAGACGCACGATATAATCAGGACACGTTCTTAATATCAGATAGATATGCCATTTCGTCAGATATTTTAAAGGTTATTGTTGAGGCTTATCCTGCAGCGTGTACTGAGCATGACACCATGGAGCGTATTAGCCGTTTTCAGTGGCGGGTTGAGAACTTAGCTGGCGTACAATCAGCGGTTTCTCTGTCTTCTGTCGCACAAGCTGTAAACACGGGTTACAACGAAGGTAATCTAAAATGGCAGACCTTGCCCAGAAATAGCGCCTCTTTGGTTCAGGCTACTTCTCGAGTTGAGACCAGCACCGGTTTATTGAACGGCGACTGCTCTGTGATGCCAGTGATCATTTTCATGCAAGACCACAAAGCGGAGACAATTGATCATGTCATTTCAAATATAAAGTTATTTGCAGAAGAAGAGGGCACAGATAAGGTTGCCTTTAAGCTGGCATCAGGGCCAATCGGTGTTATGGCCGCTACAAATGAATCAGTTGCAGCAGCTCAGTTACCTATGATGATTTATGTTTATGGTGCTGTGATTATTTTATGTTTGGTCAGTTTTAGAAGTGTGAAAGCAACTATTGCTGTTGTGTTACCACTTTATATCGTGTCGACATTAGCACAGGCACTGATGGTTAAACTTGAGATTGGACTGACTGTATCTACCCTACCGGTTATTGCATTGGGGGTGGGTATTGGTGTGGATTATGGTATTTATATATTGTCATCGATGATGGGTCAATTAAAGCAAGGGGTGCCATTAACTGCAGCGTATCGAAACGCATTAGCTGAACGAGGCAGTGCGGTTTTATTTACGGGAATTACATTAGCAATTGGTGTGAGTACCTGGATATTCTCCGCGCTGAAGTTCCAAGTTGATATGGGCATATTATTAACCTTCATGTTTTTGGTTAATATGTTGGGTGCCGTGCTGTTATTACCTGCTATAGGCACGCTACTGTGGACCGACCAGAAAAAAAACTGTGAATAATTGTGCTTTAGAATGGCCATGATTGGCCATTTATATCTATATTTTGTGAATAGATGAGCAAATAGCTGAAAAGGCTAAAATGTTTTCATCGAAAAAGCTGTTTATTAGCGCTAGAAAGGTTAAAATTCATTTGACTCCACGCTAATAAATGGCTGTACAAATAATCTACCGTTCAAAGGTGGTATAGATTAAGGAACACATAATGACACAAAATGAAGGTTCAGCATCGGTTATTCTTGATAACGTCTGCAAGTTGATTCATAAGAAAGTTCATGCCGAAAACGTGTCACTCGTTGAAACATTCGCCAAAGCCTTGTACAGCAACATGTCTAAAGAGGATTTGGCCAATCGTAACGACAGTGACCTATATGGCGCCGCACTTAGTCTTTGGAACTCTCTAGAACAAAACACTTCGGATGATGCGGTCATTCGTGTTTTTAACCCAGAAGTCGCGAAAGATGGATGGCAGTCGTCACACACGATTGTTGAGATCATAGCTAAAGACATGCCTTTCTTGGTTGATTCTGTTCGTATGGCATTAAGCCGCGAAAATATTGCATCTCACCTGTTACTTCATTGCCCTTTAAAAATAAAGCGCAGTGACAATGGGCAAATAAGCGACCTGACGAACTTAAAAACAGAACAAGAACTTACTTCGACAAAAACCGTTTTCTTCATTGAAATTGACCGCCAGACCGATGAAGCAATCATAGAATCTTTTAAAACAGAGCTTGAGTCGGTATTAAAAGATGTCTCGGTTGCTGTTACGGATTGGTTGGCAATTCGAGAAAGGCTGGTTTCGGTCAGTAAAGAGTTACCGTCAAGAGATTCAGAGTGTAGCAAAGCTGAAATTAATGAGACGGTTGAGTTTCTCGATTGGTTAGTTCGCGATAATTTTACTTTTATGGGTTATCGCCAATACGATTTGTGCCCAGTGCAAGGGGATCATGAATTAAAACCAGTTGCGGGAACAAGTCTTGGCCTGATGAAAAACTCATCATCAGAAGGCAGTCGCCTTCTATCAGAGTTACCGGAAGTCGCACGCAAAGAAGCGCGTAGTAAAAATTTACTGATTTTGACTAAAACCAACTCATTATCGCGTGTTCATCGCCCAGCATACGTTGATTATGTAGGCATTAAACGATTTGATGATAAAGGAAACGTTATTGGTGAAGATCGCTTCATTGGTTTGTTCTCATCAAGCTTCTACAATAACAGTGCTGCAGATGTACCCGTTTTAAAATCAAAGATTAACCGTATTATGCAAATGTGTGATTTTGCTCAGGGCACTCACGCATATAAAGCGGTATTGAATATTTTAGAAACCTACCCTCGTGATGAGCTTGTGCAGGCTCGTGAAGCAGAATTGCTTGAAGTTGCGATGGGGGTGTTACAAATTCAAGAACGTGATATGTGTCGTTTATTTGTTCGTAAAGACATATATGGTCGCTTCTTATCGTGCATGGTATATGTTCCTCGTGAGCGTTATAACACTGCACTTCGTCGTGAAACTCAGCAACTTTTAGCAAATGCGTTTCAGTCTTCTGAAAAGGTTGAGTTCACAACTTATTTCTCCGAGTCTACGCTTGCACGAACGCATTACACCGTGCGCGTAGCTGACAACAACATTGAATATAACGTGAAAGACATCGAAAACAACTTGGTTGAAGCCGCTCGTACTTGGGAAGACAAACTACAAGGTGCACTACTTGAAAGTGCCGGTGAGTCTAGAGGTAATGAATTAAATCGTAAATATGCAAGTGCGTTCCCACATGCTTATAAAGATCAGGTATTGCCAAGTGCTGCGGTTGTAGATATTGAAAAGCTTGAGCAACTGGATGATGAGCATAAGCTTGAAATGTTGTTTTACCGTCCACAAGAAGAAGCAAACTCGCACATTGTACGTTTAAGCTTGTTCCATAAAGATGAACCAATTCATCTATCGGACGTCATGCCAATGCTGGAAAACTTTGGTCTGCGTGTTATTGGTGAAACACCCTATGCAGTGAAAAGTAATGATGGTCGTGTTAACTGGATCATGGACTTTTCGATGTTGCTAGACAGTAAAGGGGTTGCTGATTTCGATAAAGTATCAGCACGCTTTAGAGCTGCTTTGACTAATGTTTGGAACAATACTTTAGAAAATGATGGTTTTAACCGTTTAGTGCTACTAGGTGGTTTAACTGGTCGAGAAGCATCTATTTTGAGAGCGTATGCAAAATACATGCGCCAGATTGGTGTTACATTCTCACAAACATATATTGAAAGCACATTTGATAACTATCCAAATATTGCAGCCAAGATTGTCGAGCTATTCACTAAGAAGTTTACCCCAGTAAAACCAGCTTCAGAGAAAACACTAGAGAAGCTGATCGCGGGCATTTATGAAGAACTAGAAAATGTAGCAAACTTGGATGATGACAGAATCATTCGTTTGTACGTTGATATGATCAATGCAACGCTTCGTACTAACTTCTTCCAAAAAGAAGCCGATGGTGAAAATAAGTCATATGTATCATTCAAGATCAAATCAAGCGGCATTCCTGATATGCCATTACCTTTGCCAGCATTTGAAATCTTTGTTTACTCACCTCGTGTTGAAGGTGTGCATTTACGTGGTGGTAAAGTTGCCCGTGGTGGCTTGCGTTGGTCTGACCGTCGAGAAGATTTCCGTACGGAAGTACTTGGTCTAGTAAAAGCGCAGCAAGTTAAAAACACGGTGATTGTGCCGGTTGGTTCAAAAGGTGGTTTTGTTTGTAAGCAGCTGCCAAGTGAACGTGACGCATTCTTTAAAGAAGGTCAAGCGTGTTATAAAATCTTCATCCGCGGTTTGTTAGATATTACGGATAATATTATCCACGGTGATATTGTACCGCCAGTTGATGTAGTTCGTCATGATGAAGATGACCCATATCTAGTTGTTGCGGCCGATAAAGGCACAGCTACATTCTCTGATATTGCCAATGGCATTGCTGATGATTATAACTTCTGGCTAGGAGATGCATTTGCATCTGGTGGATCAATCGGTTATGACCATAAAAAAATGGGTATTACAGCAAAAGGTGCTTGGGAGTCTGTAAAACGTCACTTCCGTGAAATGGGGATTGATTGTCAAACAACTGACTTCACAGCAGTAGCCATTGGTGACATGGCGGGAGATGTATTTGGTAATGGTATGCTCGCTTCAAAGCATATTCGTTTACAAGCTGCATTTAACCATATGCATATCTTTATTGACCCGACGCCTGATGCGGCATCTTCATATGTAGAGCGTGACCGCTTATTTGCCTTACCACGTTCTTCTTGGGAAGACTACGATAAGTCTTTAATTTCTGCTGGTGGTGGTATTTTCTCTCGTGCAGCGAAGTCAATTACGCTGACACCAGAAATGAAGAAAATGGTTGGCACGAAAAAAGCCAGCATGACGCCAAATGAACTGATCAAAGCATTGCTTATGATGCCATCAGATCTTCTTTGGAATGGCGGTATTGGCACGTACATCAAGCATAGCAGCGAAACGAGCACCGATGTGGGCGATCGCGCGAATGATGCGCTACGCATAAACGGTTCTGAGCTAGGTACTAAAGTGTTTGGTGAAGGAGGTAACTTAGGTGCGACTCAACTTGGACGTATTGAGTTTGCAGCCAAAGGCGGCCGTATTAACACTGACTTCATTGATAATGTTGGTGGTGTGGCGTGTTCGGATAACGAAGTAAATATTAAGATTTTACTTAATGGCTTGGTTGCTGAAGGTGATTTAACGCAGAAACAGCGTGATGAACTACTGTATTCAATGACTGACGAAGTATCTGAGTTGGTACTTGCAGATTGTTATCGTCAAACGCATACGTTATCGATAACTAAATCTAAAGGTCCTGCAACGCTTAAAGAGAAAGTACGCTTTATTCATGCATTAGAAAAAGACGGTAAGCTTGATCGTAATATTGAGTTTTTACCAACGGATGAAGAGTTAGCAGAGCGTGCAGCGGCGGGTAAAGACTTAACGCGCCCTGAGTTATCAGTGCTAGTTTCTTATTCTAAAATGGTACTTAAAGAGTCTTTAGTTGTTGATGAAGTATCGGAAAATCCGTATTACCGTCAATTACTGGTTACTTCGTTCCCTGTGCCACTTCGCGATAAATTTAATACTGCAATGGATCACCATCCACTGCGAAAAGAAATTATTGCCACCAAGTTAGCGAACAATATCGTCAATGATATGGGCCTAAACTTCATGGTTCGTATGAACGAAGAAACGGGCGCAACGGATAGTGAAATTGCACTGTGTTATTCAATTGCAAGTGCTATTTTTGAGATGAGCGATACGTGGTCGTCTATTGCTGCACTGGATAATAAAATCCCAGCTTCAGTACAAACAGAGATGCTATATCAGTTACGTAGAACGGTTCGCAGAGCAACACGTTGGTTCTTGCGCCATCGAAATAAAGCGATGACGATTGAACAAACTATTGAGTTCTTTACTCCAACGTTTAAAGATGTCAGTGCGAACTTAAATAGTTACATGATTGAAGAAGAGAAAGAGACTATTTCAGCGAAAGCGACTGAATTAGAAGCGCAAGGTGTACCTGCTGACATAGCATTACGTATTGTGTCTTTATCTAGCTTGTTCTCAGTGATGGATTTAGCTGAAGTTGCCGATAACTCGAAACGTAAGATTGACGTTGTATCGAATACTTACTTTAAACTAGGTTCGAGCATGGGCCTTCATTGGTTCTTGGATCAAATTACCGCTCAGCCAGTAGCAAACCATTGGCAAGCGCTTGCACGTGCTTCGTATCGTGAAGAGCTGGATTGGCAGCAACGTTCGTTATCAGAAGTTGTGTTAAATAGCTTCGAAGGTGACGATCATGATGTGAATGCACTCGTTGAGCAGTGGATGGACAGTCAGTCAGCGTTATTACACCGTTGGCAACAAATGCTACTAGAGTTTAAAACTTCGCAAAGCCATGATTTTGCTAAGTTCTCGGTTGCATTACGAGAATTGATGTTACTAAGTCATAACTGTGATACTTCCAAATAAATTATAATTCGTTAAAATACCCCGGCCTTGCTGGGGTATTTTTTTATCTGCTGTTTATGCAGCAGATTTGTGTTACTTAGGATCTTTTAGGAGTTTTCATGTTTTACGATATTGCACGACGTTATATGTTTAGCCGCGATGCTGAATGGGCCCACGACTTTGCATTAAATAACTTACGTCGTTTTGCAAATACACCACTGAGTGCTGCGTGGTCTCAAACAGTGGCTGACAAGCCAGTGAACTTCTTAGGACTTGATTTTAAAAACCCGGTTGGATTGGCAGCAGGGTTAGACAAAAACGCAGAGTGCATAGATGCGTTTGGACAAATGGGCTTTGGTTTTCTTGAAGTCGGTACGGTGACGCCAAGACCTCAAGCTGGAAACGATAAGCCACGTATTTTTAGGCTCCCTGATGCACATGCGGTTATAAATCGTATGGGATTTAATAATAAAGGCGTCGATAATTTAGTTAATAATGTAAAAGCGGCAAAGTATTCTGGGATCTTAGGGATCAATATAGGAAAAAATAAAGATACGCCGAATGAACAGGGTAAAGATGATTACATCCACTGTATGCGTAAAGTATTCGAACACGCGTCATACATTACGGTAAACATCTCATCGCCTAACACACCAGGTTTACGTGATCTTCAATACGGAGATGCACTCGATGATTTGCTTGAAAGCTTGAAGAGTGAGCAAATGGATCTAATTGCAAAACACAATAAATCAGTGCCTATGCTTGTTAAAATAGCGCCTGATATCGACGCGGTACAAGTTGCTCAAATAGCTGAATCACTTACAAAAAACCGTATCGATGGCGTGATTGCGACCAATACGACACTGGAACGCACTGCGGTTCAGGGCATGCAATATGCTGAAGAAGCCGGAGGTTTATCTGGTCGTCCCGTTCGAGAAAAGTCGACTTTTGTTGTTGATGAATTAAGACGTATTACCGAGGGTAAGTTACCAATAATAGGCGTTGGTGGCATAGACTCAGCAGAATCAGCAAAAGAGAAACTCTCTGCTGGAGCAGACTTGATACAGGTTTACACAGGCTTTATATATGAAGGTCCAGGTTTGGTAAAAAGGATCGTTGACGGGTTATAAGGATCCGTTATATAACAAAATGATCCTAAACAAATTGTTATTATAAAAAATTTCACAGTTTAGGTTTTTTAGTTATACTCCCATCTACTATTACATAATTATAAATAGTTGGTGGGAGTAGTATTGTGCAAGCATCTAAAGAATGGCAGTGGCAGTTATGTAGCCAACGAAATCGCTTGCTCGTAAACCTAGGCGAAGACCTGAGTTTATGCACCCCATTCAGACAGCGTCAGTTAACGCAAGATATTGTTCACAGTCCAAGTTTTAGCTTAAATGAAGCTGGCTACTATCAAAATGTGTTTGCCTACCTATGCAAATTTGCAGTGTGGAGTGAAGCACAATGTTGTCAAATTGCACTGAACGCAACCGCTGCAAAGTTTTATTTGTTGCCAGTACAAGCAAAGAGTTGGTTTTTTCATTCTTATCAAGGGAGTGAAGCATGTACCGAGGCGATTGTCAGCTTACACTCTAAAACTCAAACTGGTGAGTTTTTTATCGTTGAGTATTGTGAAAAATCATCACTTTGTATTAACTTGACCGCTAACTTCAAACTTGATGAGCATTTAGAACTTGAACAATTTCAAGCTATCAAGGTTTTGAACGATAGGATATATCCGTTAGTCATCGCTGATAAAATTATCAAATCAGCGTAATCCTGTTACTCCTCCCCGCGTTAACCTATGTTATACTCGCTTTCAATTGAATACATAGGGTTAGCACATTGCAATTTATCGCACTTACATCTATCGGCATAGAGCACTTATTAGCTGAAGAATTAGAACAAGCAGGCGTGACACTGGGTAAACAAAGTGTCGGTTCGGTCCGATTTGAAACGGATAATAGCACCGCGCAAAGAATTTGTATGATGACGCGCTTTGCCACTCGGATCATGCTTTTAATTGATGAAAGTGAAGAGATATCTAATAAAGATGCGCTCTATAAATTTGCCCGCTTTCAAGCATGGCAAGATTGGTTCGGGCCAACACAAACATTTGCGATTGAGTTTAATGGGACCAACACCGAACTAAAAAATACGCAATTTTCAGGCTTAGTCATTAAAGATGGAGTTGTAGACTATTTTAATGATTTATATGAACAACGGCCAAATGTTGATAAATCTGAGCCAAATATTCGAATTATAGCGAAACTTAATCGCGATAAATGCGCGTTATATATTGATTATTCGGGACCGCGTTTATCTGACCGTGGTTATAGAACCAAACAAGGTAAAGCACCTATCCGTGAGCACTTAGCTGCCGCGTTAGTTAAGCGCAGTGGCTGGTTGGATGACATTACGCAACCTTTATTTGATCCATGTTGCGGCTCGGGTACGCTGTTGATTGAAGCGGCGGGTATGGCAAATAACGCACCAACCAATACCGATCGTGAATTCGCTTTTAAGCGCCTACCAAGTTTTCGAAAAGCGAAGTTTGATATAGTTAAAGCCGAACTTAAAGAACAGCAGCAAGATAATAACTTATGGTTGGTTGGTTCAGATATTGACAGTAAGCTAGTTGAAGTGGCTGAGCAAAATGCTGACCGTGCTGGTGTGAGCAATACAATTAAGTTTAAGCAAGGTGACGCGAATCAATTGAGAAGCATTGCTAAACGTCCAGGTGTTGTGATCAGTAACTTACCTTACGGTGAACGTATTGGTTCAATGGCTGAGTTAGTCAATTTACACCGTAATATGGGTGTGGCATTTAAAAAATACTTTCCTAATTGGAAGCTGGCTTTATTAGGTACAGATGATAGTTTGTTTAAACTATTGAAGTTATCGCGCGAAAAACGTTATAAATTTAAGAATGGCCCACTAGATGCTGAATTTAATCTATATGAATTAAATGAGCGCCAAGTGAATCAGAATGAACGTGCGACAGGGCTTAATTATGAAGGGTCAAGCGCGTTCGCGAATCGAGTAAAAAAGAACAAGCAAGCACTAAAATCATGGCTTAAAAAAGAGCAGGTTACTGCATATCGCGTATATGATGCAGATATCCCAGAATACAATGTTGCAGTTGATGTATACAACGACTGTGCTGTGATTTTTGAATACGCTGCGCCAAAAGAAATAGAAGATGATGTGGCACAAAAGCGTTTACAAGATGTGATCACATTAACTGCGCAACAGCTCAATATAGAACCTGAGAATATTGCTGTAAAAGTAAGAAAGCGCCAAAAAGGTGAAGCACAATATACGTCAATGGATAAGCAGAATCGCTTTGAGATTGTTGAAGAGTTCGGTGCTAAGTTTAAAGTAAACTTGTTTGATTACCTTGATACTGGGCTATTTTTGGACCACCGCTTAGCACGTCGTTATATTCAAGAAAACGCCAATGGCAAACGTGTACTTAACTTATTTGCATATACTGGCTCTGTGTCGGTTCATGCCGCTTTAGGTGGTGCCAAGGCCGTTACAACTGTAGATATGTCAAAAACGTATTTAAAATGGGCTGAAGAAAATTTTGCACTTAATGAGTTGAAAAATACCCGCTTTAGATTTGAGCAGGCAGACTGTTTGAAGTGGCTTGAGTATGCGCAAGGGCAATATGATTTGATCTTTTTAGATCCTCCTACATTTTCTAACTCAAAGAGAATGAAAGAAGCATTTGACGTTCAGCGTGACCATATTCAGTTATTAACTTGGATAAAAAATATATTGAGTCCGAATGGCACACTCGTTTTTTCCAATAATAAACGCGGTTTTAAAATGGATGAAGTGGCGCTGATTGGGCTAGGGCTTAAAGCCGATAATATTTCAGAGAAAACACTCTCACCAGATTTTAAGCGTAACAAACAAATTCACAATAGCTGGTTGATAACACATGGCTAGGTTTGTTTTATACCATACCGATGGTTGTCACCTTTGTGAGCAAGCGCATTCGCTTGCTCTACAAACTTTATCTGCCACTGATATTGAACTCATTGATATCACGAGCAATGAAGCTTTGATGCAATGTTATCAAACAACTATTCCGGTATTCGAGCGCAAAAGAGATCATGTACAGTTATCATGGCCTTTTGAACTATCTCAAATTCAACAACTCGCAGAATAATATGGATTTAATAAGAATAGCCAAAGCGCAATTGGCGTTTGGAACACACCCCTTGCTAGATAATGCTGATGCAATTATTGAAGCGGGGGAGAGAGTATGTATTGTCGGCCGAAATGGCGCTGGCAAATCGACACTACTAAAAGTGCTTGATGGCGAAGTGTTACTTGATGATGGCGAGATAAATCGTGTCGGTGAACTAAAAATCTCACGATTAGAGCAGGATCCACCTAAAGGGGCTGAAGGCCCTGTGTTTGATTATGTCGCCAGTGGTTTACCTGATATTGCTAATTTGCTTATTGAGTTTAATCAGGTCAATGAAATACTGCAAACAGACCAATCACAAGCTCAACTGAATAAGCTTGAACGTTTATCAACAAAAATTGAAGCTGCAGACGCATGGCGTTTTGAAAGTCGTATTCAAGCCGTATTAAGTCAGCTTGAATTAACGGGTGATATGCGATTAGAAAAGTTGTCAGGTGGGTGGTTGCGTAAAGTAGCGCTTGCCAAAGCATTGGTCTGTGAACCCGATCTACTGCTACTTGATGAACCAACTAACCACTTAGACATGAACAGTGTTATTTGGTTAGAGCAGTTTTTAAAAGAGTTTAAAGGCGGTATTGTATTTATATCTCACGATAGGGCATTTATTCGTGCTGTCGCAACGCGCATATTAGATTTAGACCGAGGCAAGTTAATTTCTTACCCGGGAGATTATGCGACCTATTTAGAACAAAAAGCCCATGATTTAAAAGTAGAAGAAACGCAAAATGCGCTATTTGATAAAAAATTAGCAGAGGAAGAGGCGTGGATCCGACAAGGGATCAAAGCGCGAAGAACACGTAATGAAGGCCGTGTTAGAGCCCTGAAGTCATTACGAACTGAGCGCAAGCAGCGCATAGAACAAGTAGGTAAAACAGACTTTAACATCGAAACAGCCGACCGTTCTGGCAAGTTGGTCTTTGAAGCGCAACATGTTGATCATGCATTTAAAGACAAAGTGATCACGAAAGACTTCTCTACTTTGGTGATGCGAGGCGATAGAGTCGGTCTTGTTGGCCCTAACGGTGTGGGTAAAACAACGCTTCTTAAGTTGCTTTTTGGTAATTTAGCTGCCGATCAAGGCAAAATTAAGCAAGGTGTTAATTTAGAAGTTGCTTATTTTGACCAATATAGAGAAAAACTAGATGAGAATGCAACGGTGCAAGACAACGTCGCAGAAGGTAAGCAAGAAGTTATGATGGGTGGCCGTAGCCGCCATGTACTCGGTTATTTACAAGACTTCCTGTTTCCTCCAGCCAGAGCAAGAACGCCTGTAAAAGCGTTGTCTGGTGGTGAGAAGAATAGACTATTATTGGCGAAACTATTTCTTAAGCCATCAAATATTCTAGTACTGGATGAGCCAACCAATGATCTAGACATCGAAACGCTTGAATTGTTGGAAGAGATCATCAACCAATATCAAGGCACAATCTTGATTGTGAGTCACGACAGGGAGTTTATTGATAATACGTGTAATAGTGTATGGGCGTTCGAAGGGAAAGGCGTGATCACTGAAATTGTTGGCGGGTATAGCGATTATGAACAATATGTTGCTCATCGCGCTGCTCAAGCTAAAGAGTTAGAAAAACTTGATAAACAAAAAACGCAAAAGAACGAAAAATTAAATTCAAAGCCTACCCCGCAATCGAATAACAAAAACACGAAGTTAAGTTACAAATTAAAACTTGAATTAGAAGAGCTGCCAAGTAAAGTAGAGGCGCTTGAGCTTGCATTGGAAGCGCAGCAAGAAATTGTTAACTCCGCCGACTTTTTCAAGCAAGATGCAGAAACAACACAAGCCGCGTTGAACCATTTATCTGACCTTGAGTCGAAGCTTGAAACCTCATTTGAGCGTTGGGAAGAACTTGAAGAATTACAGAATCAGTAGTAAGGAATAAAATGAAGCACACTTTAATCGCAGCGGGCATTTTTGCTGGCTTAAGTGGCCAAGCTTTGGCGGCCACATATCAACTTACAGAGTTACCAAGGTATAATGGTGCGGCTAACACGATCGTTTCAGATGCGAATGAAAATGGCCAGGTTATCGGGACTGCGTCCACTACCTATAATTTACCCATCGACGTAAGTTACATCGATTTTGATGATTCAAACATTAAAAATGCTTATGACGCCGAAAAGCGAAGATATGAGTTAATTGATGAAACAATCACATTTACACTAGAAGATGTTCAAAATGGCGCTACCGCAACTAATGCAGACGCTAATGTGTTTATGATTGGTTTTTTAAGTAGTTTGAGTGGGTCATCTGAATATCAAAAACTTGAAGATCGTATAGGCATATCGTTTGGTGCAGAGTTTGCTGATGAGCAAGTTTTATTTGACGTTCAAAGTCCGAATTATAATTCGTTAACCCGTTCTGTTCGAAATTATTTAACAGCAATTAGTGATGACGGTGTGGTTGTTGGCTGGGGTTCAGCACCTTTTTCTAAAACTCAGTTTACGCCAAAAGATGAAACTGAGGAAGATACCTTTTTTGTAAGAGATTGGGGTACGCGTGGCATAGTAATCACGCCATCAGGTGAAAAAATCACGTTAGAGCCTTCGTTCACCGAGCATGGTGGCGCTAGTATTGCTACTGACATTAAACGTATGGCAGATGGTCGTTATCATGTAGTGGGTTATGCAAGTGTAGGAATTATCCAGCGTCGTCAAGATGATTTTAATGATAGATGCAAAGGCGAAACAACCCCTATACAAGCCTGTGTGTGGGCGGAAGAGAGAAGAGCCACAAACTTAAATGGTTCGTCATCTTTTTATGACCTTCGTGCTTATCAGTGGACACTAGATGATAACTTTGTTGTTACTAGTGCAGAAGAAATTGGGGTAGGTGCAGTTCGAAGGGACGATGAAGAGAGTAACATTTATAGTGTTGCTATGGCGACGAATAACGCCGGTATCACGGTGGGTTACTCGATAGCGAGATATGATGACAAGATAAACTCATTGGTTGTTCCTGGATATTTTCAGAACGGTCAATTTACGGATATCTCTGAAAAGGATGAGTGGTATAAAACGGGTAAAGCTGTTGATGTAAATAATAGTAACGTGATTGTAGGGTATCGAGCCAAGTCGAGCCAAGGATCACCATTCGATACTGTTGGTTTTTACTATGACATGACGACCCAGAAAATTAATGATATTCCAACTTACTTTACGGGCTCAGAGACCGCTATTAATGACATAAATAATACGGGTTATGTTGTTGGTCAAGGTGAAGTTGAAAAAAGTGGGACTAATCGCCGCAGAGAAGGCTTTATATATAAATTAGGTGACGAAAGCGTTGTTAATATTAATTCGCTGTTGCCTTGTAAAGATACTAATGGTGACGCATACCCTTATACTATAGCTGAGGCGATTAAAATAACAGATGCTAATAATATTTATGCGATTGCTGTGAAAACGGTAGAGCGTCGCAATAGGCTTGGTGAGATTGAAACCGATAGTAAAGGTGAAGTTGAGTACGAGTCGGTTACTGTGCCTGTGTTATTAACGCCGATTAGTGGTGAGGTAGAAAATTGTGCACCGCCTGAGGCTGAAACATATGAGCGTCAATCGGGTGCACTGTATTTATCTAGTTTACTAGCTATGCCGCTTGTTTGGTTAAGACGTAAAAAATTGAAGTTAGCTTAGTCAGTTATTCAAAGAAAAAAGGCCCTATGGGCCTTTTTTGTTGTCTCGTCTAAAATACTAATTATCTATTGCGCGCAGCCCAAGCTTTATTTACAGAGCGACGCCATAAATAGTCTATACTGAAGTAGCCGATTATCGCTGCAACTGAAGCACAGATCAGCGAGCCAACCATGAAAGCAGGGCCAATTGTTGCGATGCTTTGGACTAACCACTCCCAGCTTGCTTCAAAGTGAAATGGCTGAGTTTCTTGGCCGAGAGCAAAAACCCCAACAATGTATGAACAATAAAATATAGGAGGCATAGTTAACGGGTTCGTTAACCAGACTAAAGCAACGGACAGAGGCAAGTTTACGCGAAATGGAATTGCGAATGCTGCTGCCAGTATCATTTGAAAAGGAACAGGGATGAATGCGAAAAATAAACCCACCGAAAAAGCACCTCGTGCAGAACGGCGATTTAAATGCCAAAGGTTAGCATCATGTAACCAACGGCCAAAAATCTTCAAGGATTTTTGTTCTTTTATTTTATTGTGATCAGGTAAAAAGCGTTGAATCGTTTTTTTAGCCATAGCAAGCAACCGTATACTTCAATTTTTATGTGTTGGGGATTTCTATTCGGCTGTATCATCACCGTATTTTTATACAAAACATGGCAGTTTTATAGCTGTATTGTCTTCCTCACGATTTTGTCCCGTTATTTTAAGCGGTTTCTGCCTGTATTGTTAGGGTTTATTTTGGCTATTTTTAATGTTATTGCTCATCACAGCCTGATTTATACATTTAATACTGAAAACATCATGTTTCAGGATGAGATACCCATTGTAGGAAAAGTACATCGGGTCTTCGGAGAACAACCTACAAATTATATTCAGGTACGTCTGTCTCAAGTAGGCGGTACACATTATGGGCCGATTGTTCAACCCCTTGCTAACTTAGCTATCAAAAATACACACTTAAAAATTAGTTCAGATATGGAACTACGAGGAGTTGCAAAACTAAGGCTGTTTCGAGGGCGGAAGAATTTATCCGGATTCGATAGCGAATTGTATGCCTTTAAAAACCAAATCTTATTTAAAGGACGAATTAGCCAATTTCACGTTTTGGCAGCAGAGGAAGAAAACTTATATCATCGATATAAACGCTTTGTATGGCAGACGTTTGGTTTTTTAGAGCTAAATTGGTTTTATTATACCTTGCTTACTGGTGATAAAAGTAAGATTGAGCATGACGAACGAGAAGTAATGCGAACGCTTGGGCTTAGCCATTTAATGGCGATTTCAGGTCTGCATATAGGCATTGTTTTTATGATAACGTTTTGGGTCGGTAAACTAATTTGTTGGCTAGCCTTGACGCTTATGAAAGGCCACAATGCGCAACGTTATCACTTGCGAATTTTCTATGTGCTTTTTGGGTTAATTATTGCGTTTATTTATGTCTATTTGAGTGGAATGAGTGTATCCGCCATTAGAGCCTATTCTATGCTTTTATTAGGCACACTGGTTTATTTTATCAAAAAGGATATGAATAAGCCTAGATTACTGCTGCTAGCTGCAAGTGCCACTTTGTTTATAGACCCTTTTGTATTGTTGAATGTTGGGTGGTATTTCTCATTCATTGCTGTTTGCGCTATTTTCATGGTTGTCGTACAAAAAAGAGCTGCGACTGTCAAACGCATGAGCTGGCTTATCCAGCTTATTAAAGTACAGTGCTACATTGGAGTTTTGCTTGGCCCGCTTAGTATTTATATTTTCAATGGCCTTAGCCTTGCAGGGCTATTCACTAATTTAGTAGCAATACCATTGCTCAGCTTTGTAATTTTTCCGTTTATGCTTTTTGGTGTTTTCCTCGCCAGTTTAGTCAATATAAATAAAGTCTTAGAGGGCTTCGACAGTGTATTCAGTTGGTTGTTACAAAGTGCAATCGACGTAACCGGGTCAAATGGCTGGTGGAACTCAGGAAAAATAGACCTAATTACTCTGTTATTCATCTATAGCGTATTTATTTTCTTTTTGGTTGCACCTATTCGGAAGTTGATGTGGTGGCCGGTAGTTTTATACGGTATTCATAGATTAACCGTTGTCCAACCTCGTTGGGAGATAGATGTATTCGATGTAGGGCATGGTACTTCGGTATTAATTACGAGCGGAGGTAAGGCTCTACTGTATGATTTAGGTGCAAAGTATTTCGACAAATATGCTATTTTTGAGCATGTTGTTCAGCCATATATCCAAGAAAATGGCATAGAGTTGACGCATACAATTTTAAGCCATCAGGATAACGATCATATTGGGGGGGTAGACGAGTTATATACATTCGATCGTTTTTCATCTTTAGCTGAGTTCCATAATGGCCATACCCATACTCATTGTGCATTGAAATCAGTAAAGCTAAATAGCCTGTCAGTAGAAACAATATGGCCAAAGTTTGACTTAGGTTCAAAAAATAATAACTCCTGTGTTGTTAAAGTGAGCGACGGTACGTTTTCTTTTTTGTTACCAGGGGATATAGAGCGTCGAGCTGAATTAAGCTTATTAAAGCACTATCCGGTTGGTCAACTTCGAAGTACTATTTTGCTTGCACCTCATCATGGTAGCAAAACGTCCTCGTCAGAAGAGTTTATTCGGGCAGTAAATCCTGAACATGTTATTTATTCGCGCAGCTATTATTCGCCATGGCGACTTCCGCATCCAGAGGTTGTGACAAGGTATAGGGATTTAGGTATTAACCAGTTAGACACGGCAGTTAGTGGTCATATCAAAATCAGGGTATTCGATAATGAGTTGATGATTATTAAAGCGCGAGTTAGTAAAGGTTTTTGGTTTTTTAGGTGATCCTCTCTTGAATTTGGGATACATCGACGAATAATTTAAGTTGGGCATTTTGTTTTATTGGTATGACAAGTACAATACCTTGTTTTGTAGAAAAAGATTGGAAGAAATATATGCAAATGAGCGCGAAGCAAATTTACAAACGTTTGCTGTCTTATACATTTAAGTATCGAACTGTTGCTGTGTGTGCTGTGATAGGAATGCTTGGATATGCCGCAATGGATGCGCTATTTGTACGATTAATGCAACCCTTTATAGATGATGGCTTAAGTGACAGGAACGTTGAAGTATTGTCTTGGGCGCCAATTGTCGTTATCGCCTTGGTAATAGGCCGGGGCGTATTTAATTATATGGCATCGTATTGCCTTACTTATGTGGGTTCTCAAGTAGTTAGGCAGCTTAGGCAAGAGTTATATGAACATATGTTGTATTTACCTGTTTCATTCCATGATCAGCATTCGAATGGGGAGCTAATATCAAAGATAACTTTTGATACAGAGCAGGTACAGCAAGCAATAACTCGAGCACTGCAAGTTATGATCCGCGAAGGTGCATTTGTTATTTTTTTACTTGTCGTTATGTTTCGCTCAAGTTGGCAATTGTCATCTATCTTTCTGATCATTATTCCATTAGTCGCGCTCATCGTGACGCTTGTTTCTAAGCGCTTTCGCAAAATATCAAAAAATATTCAAGATGCGATGGGGGAAGTAACTCGTGGCTCAGAGCAAATGTTAGCGGGTCATAAGGTTATTCATGGTTTTGGAGGGCAAAAACGAGAAATTGATAAATTCTCAATTGTGAATAACAAAAACAGACAGCAACGAGTCAAAATGGATGCTACACGCGCACTAAGCGTTTCTGTGATTCAAATATTAGCTGCGAGTGCGATGGCGTTAATTTTAGCAATTATTGCGATGCCGTCGATGATTGATACCATCACTGCGGGTGCATTTGTGTCATTACTAACGTCAATGATGATGATGTTAAGGCCGTTAAAGCAACTAGCTAATGTGAATAGTGATTTACAACGTGGAATTTCTGCAGCGCAAAGTATCTTTGAGATATTAGACACAGACATAGAAAAAGATACTGGTTCGATGTCGCTTGGTAAAGCCAAGGGGAAGTTAGAGGTAAAAAACGTAACCTTTTGCTATCCAACGAAAGAAACTCCGGTGATAAAATCACTGAACCTGACAGTCAACGCGGGAGAAAGCATTGCTTTAGTAGGACGTTCTGGTTCAGGGAAGTCTACGTTATCGAATTTACTACCCCGATACTATGATATTGAACAAGGTTCAATTGAACTTGATGGTATAGAAATTAGATCGCTTTCTTTGCAGGATTTAAGGAGACAGTTTGCTGTCGTATCTCAGCAAGTTGTATTGTTCAACGATACCATCGCGAATAACATCATGTATGGGCTTGAAACGCCTCTATCTTATGAAGAGTTAAAGTCTGTTGCACAGCAAGCCCATGTTTGGGAGTTTATTAAAGATCTCCCTGAAGGGTTGGATACAATGGTGGGAGAGAATGGGGTGATGCTTTCAGGCGGTCAGCGGCAGCGGTTGGCGATTGCGCGAGCGATAGTGAAAGATGCACCAATCCTAATTTTAGATGAGGCAACGTCAGCGCTTGATACTGAGTCTGAGAGATTAATACAAGACGCGCTGGATACCTTAATGCAAAATAAAACTTCCATTGTAATAGCGCACCGACTTTCAACGATTGAAAAATCAGATAAAATTTATGTTGTGGAGCAAGGTGAAATTGTGGAGCAAGGGACTCATCAAAACTTATTAGCCCAGCAAGGGGTTTATGCTGCTTTATGTAAAATGCAATACGGTGAGTAAGTTTTGAAAAATATAGAGAAAACTTGGTATCGATCTAAGTCAATCATAACGTATTTATTATTGCCCTTAAGCTTAATCTTTTGGGGTATTTCGACTGTTCGGCGTGCGCTATTTTCATTAGGAATTTTAAAGCAATTTAAAGCACACACACCGATTATTGTTGTGGGAAATATTAGTATTGGCGGTAATGGAAAAACGCCTTTTGCTTTGTGGTTAGTTGAGTTCTTACAGGAGCGAGGGATTAAAGTTGCCGTGATCAGCCGAGGGTATGGCTCCAAAGCACCCACTTATCCATTTGAGGTAACGAGTAGAAGCTCGGTAGAGCAGGCCGGTGATGAACCATATTTATTGCACTCTCGTCTTGGTTGCCCTGTGGTGATTGGCCCTGATCGGGAAGCTAGCTGTAATTATTTAAAAACAAACTATAAGATAGATTTAATTGTTTCTGACGATGGGCTTCAGCACTATAAAATGCCCCGTGAAATCGAGTTGTGCATTGTTGATAACAAGCGCCGCTTTGGTAATGGGTGTTTACTTCCCGCGGGACCATTAAGAGAATTACCTAGTCGGTTGCGCAGTGTTGATCTTGTGGTTGAAAATGGGGGGGCGGAAGACATTAGTTATGCGTTAGAAAGTGCAGGTGTTTACAGTGTATTAACGGGTCTAAAAAGTGACGATTATCCTAATAATGGCATCGCGGTTAGCGCAATAGGGAATCCTCAGCGTTTTGAAAAATCACTGCAAGAAGAAGGTATTGCTATCCACGATACTGCGCATTTTCGCGACCATCATGCGTATATAAAGTCGGACTTTAGTCAGTTTGGTGATATAGCAATATTTATGACCGAAAAAGACGCGGTAAAATGCCAAAGTTTTGCGCAAGAGAACTGGTATTACTTAAAAGTTGAAGCGCAACCGAGTAAGATGTTAGTTAAACAGTTATTAGAAATTTTAAAGAATAAAGAGATCCATCATGGCCTTTGATAAAAAGTTATTAGAAATTTTAGCCTGTCCTGTGTGCAAGGGTAAGTTGCAATATGACAAAGAGCACAGTGAGCTAATTAGTACTGCATCTAAATTGGCGTATCCAATCAGAGATGATATTCCGGTTTTGTTAGAGAACGAAGCACGAGAATTAAGTTTAGAAGAGGTTGAAAAGTGGCATTCGTAGTCGTTATTCCTGCGCGCTATGCATCGAGTCGCTTACCAGGGAAGCCACTTGCAGATATTTGTGGCAAGCCAATGATCCAACATGTTTTTGAGCAGGCTTGTCGCTCTGATGCTAGTGCCGTTTACATTGCCACAGATCATGAACTAGTCTTTGACGCGGTTCGAGGTTTTACTGATAAGGTGTTAATGACGAGAGAAGATCACCAGTCAGGCACTGAAAGGTTAGCTGAAGTTGTTGAAACACTCAAACTAGACCCTGACACAATCGTTGTGAATGTACAAGGTGATGAACCCTTGTTAGACGCTGAGAATATAAATCAGGTGGCAAGTTTATTAACAACCTCCAATGCGCCGATGGCGACACTCAGTGTTGATGTTGAAGATGTAGAAGAAGTACTAAACCCTAACGCCGTAAAAGTGGTGAGCGACGTTCATGATAATGCATTGTACTTTTCTCGCTCCCCCATCCCTTTTCAACGTAGCAGTATGCTAGCGTTAGATAAAGAAGCAATTCCTGTAGATAACTTTCAGCGCCATGTTGGCATTTATGCTTACAGAGCGGGGTTTATTAAAGAGTATTTATCGCTGGCTGTATCACCACTTGAAGTTCAAGAGTCACTTGAGCAATTACGCGTGTTGTATCATGGTCACCAGATCAAAATATCAAAGGCTGTAAAGCCCGTGTATGCAGGCGTAGATACACCAGAAGACTTAGCGCGAGTTGTTGAGTTGGTAAATGGCAAAGTTTGAAATAATCGCTGATGAGAGTGATTTCATTGTCGCACTGAAGCCTGCGGGAATGAGCTTTCACAGCGAAAGTGGTGCTGGCTTCGTTGTACAATTAGAAGCTCAACTACAGATAAAGCTTTTTTCAGTGCACCGTTTAGATAAGGTAACGTCAGGGCTATTAATTTTTGCTAAATCGAGTGCTGCTGCCAACCGATTTAGCGAGCTATTTACTAACAGAGCCATAGACAAAGTGTATTTAGCCCTCATTGCTAATAAGCCAAATAAAAAACAAGGCTGGATCAAAGGTGATATGTCTAAAGCGCGCAGAGGTGCTCATAAATTACTTAAATCACAAGATAACCCTGCAATAACACGCTTTTATACAGCGAGTATTGAAGCGGGCATTCGAGGTGCTATTTTAAAACCATTTACTGGAAAAACACACCAACTCAGAGTGGCAATGAAGAGCATTTCAGCACCAATTTATGGTGATGAGTTATACGGAAGTGAGGTCGCAGATCGTGTCTATTTGCATGCTTATGCACTGCGCTTTCAGTGGCATGGTAAAATATATCAATATCAGGCTATGCCCAGTGAAGGCAAACAGTTTTTGAAATTAATTAATCATGAGGTTTTCATTAAATGGAAAAACCCTTGGTCGTTAGAGTGGTAGTATGATGGAACAACAAGCGCAATTAAGGTTTGGTGGAATTTCGCGTCTATATGGCGAGCAGCAACTGGATTGGCTACAACAAGCACACTTTTGTGTGGTAGGTATTGGTGGTGTGGGGAGTTGGGCTGCTGAAGCGCTGGCTCGTACTGGGGTTGGCCATATCACACTAGTTGATTTAGATGATATCTGTGTCACTAATATCAACCGTCAAATCCACGCGCTGACGAGTACGGTGGGTGAACAGAAAATAGAAGCAATGCAGTCGCGTTTACAGGATATTAATCCGAATTGTAAAGTGAACCTGATTGATGATTTTCTGACCTTGGAAAACATAGCAGAGCATATTGTCGACTATGATTATGTCATTGATTGTATTGATGCAGTTAAAGAAAAATCAGCACTAATCGCCCATTGCAAACGCCGGAAAATACCGGTTATTACTACAGGTGGAGCTGGTGGTCAAACTGATCCAAGCCAAATTTTATATGGCGATGTGGCGAAAACCACTCAAGATCCTTTACTGGCTAAAGTACGGTATATCTTACGCAAAAACTACAATTTCACGTCAAATCCAAAGCGTAAATTTGGTGTTGATTGTGTATATTCGACAGAGCAGCTTGTGTATCCTACTGCTAATGGAGAAGTATGCCAGGCTAAGCAGCAAGCCGATGGGTCAAAAAATATGGATTGCGCCACAGGCTTTGGGTCTGCAACAATGGTGACAGGGACATTTGGTTTTTTTGCGGCTTCAAAAGCCATTAAAAAATATTTACAAAAGAAAGAAAAAACGCAAAGCAGTTAGAGAGTTACTTTCTCAGTGGTTACCACTGAGAAAGTTTGTCTTGGATAGTGTCTACGATTGCGCGAACTCCATTGCCACGAGATGGACTTAGGTGCTTTATTAACCCTAGAGTTTCAAATTCAGCATAGGCGTCAATTTCTTTTGCTTGTGCTGGTGTTAAACCGCTGTACATACTTAAAACTATGGCAAACAACCCTTTTACGATACGAGTGTCTGAATCGCCAACCAATACTAGATTGTGCTGACTTTCATCTAAGTCTATATGCAACCAAACTTTGCTTTCACAGCCTCTAATTAAAGCTTCATCTGTTTTTAAGCAATCAGGAAGGCTAGGAAGTGATTTCGCAAGGAGCATGATCTCCCTATAACTTTGCTGCCAGCTAGAAGTGCTAGTGATTTTTTCGCGTATTTCTTGATAATTCAATGTTTAACCTTCAATTAGTTCAATGCTGTTTTTTAACGCTGTAATAAATGTGTCGATGTCTGCGTGAGAGTTATAAAAAGCCAGACTTACTCTCAAAGTACCTTGGATCCCAAGTTCAGAAATTAGTGGCTGTGTGCAATGGTGGCCACTTCGCAGTGCTACACCATAGCTATTTAATAATGTGGCTATATCGTAGTGATGTTCTTCACGATAATTAAAGCTTATAGTGCCGATATTATACTGCATATCGCCATATATGATAATGCCCGGAATCTCTTGTAGTTGACTTAAGCAGTATTTGAATAACGTTTGTTCGTACTCTTTCAGGCGTGCAATATCAATGGCATTCAAATAATCTAATGCGGCGCCAAAGCCTAGAACTCCGGAGATATTAGGTGTTCCTGGCTCAAATTTAGCGGGGGCATTACGATAAGTGGTCTTTGAGAAACTGACCGTATCTATCATTTCTCCACCGGTTTTAAATACTGGCAGCGCATTTAGTTTGTCATATTTACCAAATAAGAACCCTAAGCCTGTAGGGCCTAGCGCTTTATGAGCAGAGCCAACATAAAAGTCACATTTTAACTCAGATAGATTTGGCCTTAGATGCATTAATGCTTGAGTCCCGTCAATTACGGTAGTGGCGTTGACTTGATTTGCGGTGCCAATAATACGTTTTATATCTGTGATATTACCTAATGTATTAGATGCATGAGTGCATGCAACTACTGCGGGCTTTAGGCGGGTGATCATGTCTAATGCATTTGGAAGATCAAGTACGCCATATTTATCTATTGGCATAATATGAATAGATGCACCACTTAGTTGAGCAGCTTGTTGCCAAGGAACAATATTAGCATGATGTTCTAATGCGCTAATGAGGATAATATCATTCGAACTTAGACTTTGAGTGATCCCCGAAGCGATTATATTAAGGCTTTCTGTTGCACCACTTGTCCATACGATTTCTTGCGATGAAACCGCTAAGTATTTTGCTAATTTATCTCTAACTTGCTCATATTTAGAAGTAGCACTTTCGCTGAGGGAGTGTAAACCTCTGTGTACGTTTGAGTTGTTTTTGCTATAAAAGTCATTTATTTCATCGATAACGCACTGAGGCTTTTGACTGGTAGCACCAGAATCTAAGTAGATTAAAGGCTGATCTCCTACTGCTCGAGTGAGTAAAGGGAAATCATGACGAAGCTCAGCAATGTTGTTCATTTGTAGTATTTTCCGATGAATATAACGAAGAGAATTGTAATTTGATTTGTATCAGATGCAATAAAAAAAGGCCGCATAGGCGGCCTTTTTAACAAAGATAAAGTTTATCTTTTCGCCGCATCTGCATAGTCACGCTGAGCGTAGCCTGTGTAAAGTTGACGAGGGCGACCAATTTTGTGGCCTGCCTGAGATAACATCTCATCCCAGTGAGAGATCCAACCAACGGTACGAGACATAGCAAAGATAACTGTGAACATACTTGTTGGAATACCGATAGCTTTCAAGATGATACCTGAATAGAAATCAACATTCGGATAAAGCTTTTTCTCGATGAAATATGGGTCTTCAAGGGCGATTTGCTCTAGGCGCATTGCAACGTCTAACAGTGGATCTTGAATGTTAAGCTCTTTTAAAACTTCGTGACAAGTTTGACGCATTACAGTCGCGCGAGGGTCAAAGTTTTTGTATACACGATGCCCGAAGCCCATAAGACGGAATGGGTCGCTCTTATCTTTTGCTTTCGCTACGTACTCGTCAATCCGGTCTAATGAGCCGATTTCTTCAAGCATGTTAAGGCACGCTTCGTTTGCACCACCGTGAGCAGGTCCCCAAAGAGAGGCAATACCAGCAGCAATACATGCATATGGGTTTGCACCTGATGAACCAGCTAATCGTACTGTAGACGTTGAAGCGTTCTGCTCGTGGTCTGCGTGAAGCATAAAGATACGGTCCATTGCTTTAGCAACAACTGGGTTTACTGTGTAATCTTCAGCCGGTACTGAGAACATCATGTGTAAGAAGTTTTCAGCGTAGCTTAGATCGTTACGCGGGTACACAAACGGTTGGCCAACATTATATTTGTAAGCCATTGCCGCGATTGTCGGAAGCTTTGCGACCAATTTCACCGCACTGCGTTGACGTTGGTTAGCGTCTGAAATATCTAAATCGTCATGGTAAAAAGACGATAAAGCACCAACTACGCCACATAGCATAGCCATTGGATGTGAATCTACACGGAAGCCTTGGAAGAATGCTGCAATCTTCTCGTGCATCATGGTGTTACGAGTGATTTCATCTGCAAATTCAGCATGTTGTTCAGCTGTTGGTAACTCACCGTTTAATAGTAAATAACATAATTCGATGTAGTTTGAATGCTCAGCTAACTGCTCAATCGGATAACCGCGATGTAAAAGTATACCTTTACCACCGTCGATGTAGGTAATAGATGATTCACAAGAACCGGTAGACATAAAACCTGGGTCATATGTGAAGTGGCCATGAGCCCCTAAAGTACGAACATCAATTACATCTTGACCAGCGGTACCTGAGTAGATTGGTAGCTCTATTGGGTCGTGACCATCAATATGGACTGTGGCTTTTTTATCTGCCATCTATTTATCTCCTATGGAATAACAATTCTGATTGTTATGTTGTGATACTAATGTTAAGCAAATTCAGATCATTTTAACGTAAAACTAGGGTATAAAGTCAATTTTTCTAGGAATTATGCAAAGATGTATAATAAATATTCTGTGCAGTTTAAATATTATACCATTGGCTAATTCGCAAGCGTCTCAATCTAAACAAGAATTGTAAAAGCGCGCATGGCCTTATATACTGTGATAGGTTTTACACCGTATCGTCTGTGGGTAAACCTTTTTTTACAACAAACAGAACATATTGAGATCGGTTTGTTCAAAAAGAAGGTATACCTAGAGTGTGCCATTTGCGCATGTCGTGCAAGTGGATTTTATAAAAACAAAGTAGATGAGCTCCTTTGTGGGCAAGATGGGCAAGTAACTGTGAAAAAGCAAAGACCTGTAAATCTAGATCTTACGACTATATCGATGCCAGCAACGGCTAAAGCGTCAATTCTACACCGTGTAACAGGTGTGGCTTTATTCTTCGCTTTAACGTTTGTACTTTGGGCATGGTCTGAGTCTCTTTCTTCTCCTGAAGGTTTTGAATTAGTAAAAGAGCTGTTTAACGGCTTTATTGCAAAATTCATCGCGTGGGGCACGCTTTCTGTGTTGGCATATCACCTAATTGTTGGTATCCGTCATTTGATCCAAGATATGGGTCATTGGGAAGAGTTAGAGTCAGGTAACAGTAGCGCTAATATTGCGATTGCAATTTCTGTAATTGTAGCTGTATTAGCAGGAGTGTGGATATGGTCTTAAATCAAGCAACTCTGAAACGCGATGGCGTACAAGATTACGTTTCGCTACGTACAACCGCGTTAATCATTGCAGCATATGCTGTGTTTATCGTTGGTTATTTACTTCTAACACCAGAACTAACATTCGAAGCTTGGCAAGGTTTGTTTTCGAACTTAGCTGTTAAAGCGGCGACCTTGGTGACGCTTGTGTGCATTATGGTGCATACAACTATCGGCTTATGGCAAGTTTTAACGGATTATGTAAAGTGTACGACATTACGTTCGGTACTTGGCTTCGTGTTAAACCTTATGGCGCTTGCTTACGTAGCAATAGGCCTGTTTGTTTTGTGGGGTGTTTAAGTGAAATATCATGTACGTGAATTTGACGCTGTTGTAGTCGGTGCCGGTGGTGCTGGTATGCGTGCAGCGCTTGCAATTTCTGAATCAGGCAAAACTTGTGCATTGATTTCGAAAGTTTTCCCAACACGTTCTCATACGGTTTCAGCGCAAGGCGGTATTACTGTCGCGCTAGGTAACTCACATGAAGATAACTGGGAATGGCACATGTACGATACGGTCAAAGGGTCTGACTTTATCGGTGACCAAGATGCAATCGAGTATATGTGTCAAACTGGTCCAGAAGCTATTACTGAACTTGAAAATATGGGTTTGCCATTTTCTCGTTTTGAAAATGGTCGCGTATATCAGCGTCCTTTTGGTGGCCAGTCTAAAAACTTTGGTGGTGAGCAAGCTGCTCGTACTGCTGCGGCGGCTGACCGAACAGGTCATGCATTATTACACTTGCTTTACCAACAAAACGTTAAAAATAAAACGAACGTTTTTTCTGAATGGTATGCACTTGATATCGTGAAGAATGACAACGGTGACGTTGTTGGTTGTACTGCAATTGAAATTGAGACTGGAGAAATAACTTTCTTTAAGTCTAAAGCTGTTGTGCTAGCAACGGGTGGTGCAGGACGAATTTATGCCTCTACCACTAATGCTCATATCAATACTGGTGACGGTGTAGGTATGGCATCTCGTGCTGGTATTGCCATGCAAGACATGGAAATGTGGCAGTTCCACCCAACAGGTATTGCAGGTGCGGGTACACTTGTAACTGAAGGGTGTCGTGGTGAAGGTGGTTATCTTTTAAATAAGGATGGCGAACGTTTCATGGAACGTTATGCACCTAACGCCAAAGATCTTGCGTCTCGTGACGTTGTTGCGCGTTCTATGATGACAGAGATTCGTGAAGGGCGCGGCTGTGATGGACCTTTAGGTCCGCATATCAAGCTTAAGCTTGATCACTTAGGTGAAGAAACACTGTACAAGCGTTTACCGGGTGTATGTGATCTGTCTAAAACGTTTGCGCACGTTGACCCAGCTAAAGAACCGATCCCTGTTATTCCAACATGTCATTATATGATGGGTGGTGTTCCTACCAACGTTAACGGTCAGGTATTGAGTGTTGATGCTGAGGGTAACAATAAACTCGTTGAAGGTTTATTTGCGGTTGGTGAAATCGCGTGTGTATCTGTGCACGGTGCAAACCGTCTAGGTGGTAACTCATTGCTTGATCTAGTTGTATTCGGTCGTGCTGCGGGTAACTTCTTAGGTGAATACTTGGCGAATGCAGAAGTGACTAAGCAAGCGTCAAGCGATAACATCGATGCTGCATTTGCACGTTATAACCGCTGGGAAAACTCTACCAAAGGTCAGGGTGAAGATCCTGTACAGATTAAGAAAGATCTACAGCAATGTATGCAATTAAACTTCTCTGTATTCCGTGAAGGTGACTCTATGGCTGAAGGTTTACAGCAGCTTAAAGAGATCAGAGAGCGTTTACAGCATGCGCGCTTAGATGACAAGTCTACTGAATACAACACGCAAAGAATTGAGTGTTTAGAGCTAGACAACTTAATGGAAACTGCTTACTCAACAGCAGTTGCTGCTAATTTCCGTACGGAAAGTCGTGGTGCACACTCTCGTTTTGATTATCCAGATCGCGATGATGAAAACTGGTTGTGTCACACGGTCTTTAATCCTGAGACGGAAAGCATGAGTAAGCGTGAAGTAAACTACGCGCCTAAAACTCGTGAAGCATTCCCACCTAAAGCACGTACTTACTAGGAGTAAAACGATGGCAATTTTAGAATTATCTGTTTATCGTTATAACCCTGATGTGGACAACGCACCACATATGCAGGAATATAAACTAGAAGTAGAAGAAGGTCGTGACATGATGGTGTTGGACGCGCTTTTACTATTAAAAGAGCAAGATCCTACACTTTCTTTCCGTCGTTCTTGCCGTGAAGGTGTTTGTGGTTCTGATGGTGTAAACATGAACGGCAAAAATGGCCTTGCATGTATAACGCCAATCTCATCACTACAGAAAAATGGAAAAGGTAAAATCATTCTTCGTCCACTACCGGGACTGCCGGTTATCCGTGACTTAGTAATTGATATGAGCCAATTCTACACTCAGTATGAGAAAGTTAAGCCGTTCCTTATCAATGATAAGCCAACGGGTGGCGAAGAGCGTCTTCAATCTGTGGAAGATCGTGACAAGCTAGACGGCTTATATGAGTGTATTTTATGTGCGTGTTGTTCGACTTCATGTCCTTCGTTCTGGTGGAACCCAGACAAGTTCATAGGTCCAGCAGGTCTTCTTCATGCTTACCGTTTCTTAGCAGATACGCGTGATACGGCGACTGAAGAGCGATTAGCTGATCTTGACGATGCATTCAGTGTATTCCGCTGTCACAGTATTATGAACTGTGTTAGCGTTTGTCCAAAGGGCTTGAATCCAACTAAAGCCATTGGTCATATAAAATCTATGTTGTTAAATCGTTCGATTTAATACATATTTAAACAGTCAGATGGCATGCTAAGCATGCCATCTTGTTAATAATTAAATTTCTGCGCTAGAGAAAAGGGCTAATAAATGCACGAAGGTGTGATGAAGGCATGGCTAGAATCTTCGCATTTGTACGGCGGAAACGTAGCTTATGTAGAAGAGCTTTATGAAGCGTATCTAGATGATGCGACTTCAGTGCCAGAAGAATGGCGAGAAGTGTTTGATCAACTGCCAAAAGTTGATGGTGTGGATGTTGATGTTAAACATTCAGAGGTAAGGGCCCAGTTTAAGGACCTTGCTAAAAACAAACACAAAGAAGTAGTTGTTGCAGCAAGTGGCACATCTGATGCCAAGCAAGTTCGCGTGCTACAACTCATAAACGCATTTAGGTTTCGAGGGCATCAAAACGCAAACCTTGACCCGCTTGGGTTATGGAAGCGAGAACGAGTTCGCGATTTAGAACTTGAGTATCATGACTTAACTGAGTCGGACCTAGAAAAAGAATATAACATTGGCTCTTTTGCATCAGGCAAAGAGACAATGAAGTTGAAAGACTTATATTCGGCACTGAAGACCACATATTGTGGATCAGTTGGTGCGGAATATATGCATATCACTTCTACAGAAGAAAAACGTTGGTTACAACAACGCATTGAATCTACCTTCTCACAGCCTCAATTTAGCAAAGAAACAAAACTACGCATCTTGAAAGGCCTAACAGCTGCTGATGGCTTAGAAAAATATCTTGGTGCTAAATTCCCTGGTGCAAAGCGTTTCTCTCTTGAGGGTGGTGATGCATTAGTCCCCATGCTTAAAGAGCTTATTCATCGCGCCGGTGAAAGCGGTCAAGAAGAAGCCGTTATTGGTATGGCTCACCGTGGCCGTTTAAATGTTTTAGTAAACGTACTTGGTAAAAACCCTCAAGAGCTATTTGACGAGTTTGCTGGTAAATATGGCGAATTAGCCGGTTCTGGCGACGTTAAGTATCATATGGGCTTCTCATCTGACTTTGCAACGCAAGGCGGTGACGTACATATGGCGTTGGCGTTTAACCCATCTCACTTAGAGATTGTTAACCCAGTTGTTATGGGTTCTGTACGTGCACGTCTTGAGCGACTAGGTTGTAAAAATGGGTCAAAGGCACTGCCTATAACCATTCACGGTGATTCTGCAATTGCAGGTCAGGGTGTAGTACAAGAAACGTTTAACTTGTCTCAAACTCGTGCTTTTGGTGTAGGCGGGACGATCCGCATTGTTGTGAATAACCAAGTAGGTTTTACGACTAGCAAACAAGAAGATGTGCGTTCAACTGATTACTGTACTGATATTGCTAAGATGGTTCAGGCGCCTATTTTCCACGTTAATTCAGACGATCCTGAAGCAGTTACATTTGTCACTCAATTGGCGTTAGATTTCCGCAACAAGTTCCACCGTGACGTTGTTATTGATCTTGTTTGTTATCGTCGTCATGGACATAACGAAGCTGATGAGCCTAGTGCGACACAGCCAGTTATGTACAAAAAGATTAAAAAGCATCCTGTGCCACGTCAGTTATATGCAGACAAGTTAGCAAGTGAAGGTGTATTAAGCGCTGAAGATGCTAAACAACTTGCCAATGACTACCGAAATGGTTTGGATAATGGTGAGTGTGTTGTCGAAGAAATTCGTCCAGATACAAAGCATTCATCTGACTGGTCAAAGTTTGTAGGCCATGATTGGGATGTAGCGTATGACCCAACGGTTCCGGTTGAAAAACTAAAAGAGCTGAGTGCTAAAGTATCAGTTTATCCTGAAGACCATAAAGCACAGTCTCGTGTGAAAAAGATTTACGAAGATCGTAAATTGATGGCTGCGGGTGAAAAGCCTTTAGATTGGGGTATGGCAGAAACGTTGGCTTACGCAACGCTTGTTGATGATGGCGTCAATATTCGTATGACGGGCCAAGACTCAGGCCGAGGCACTTTCTTCCACCGCCATGCTGTAGTTCATGATCAAGCAGAAGGTAACACTTATTTACCACTGCAAAATATTCATGCAGACCAAGGCTCTTTTGAAGTTTATGACTCTGTGCTTTCAGAAGAAGCTGTACTAGCATTTGAATACGGTTATACAACAGCAGAACCGACTTCTCTTGTTTTATGGGAAGCACAATTTGGTGATTTTGCCAACGGTGCACAGGTTGTATTCGATCAGTTCTTAAGCTCTGGTGAGCAAAAGTGGGGCCGTTTATGTGGTCTTACTATGTTATTACCACACGGCTATGAAGGTCAGGGACCAGAACATAGTTCTGCGCGCCTAGAGCGTTATTTACAATTGTGTGCTGATCACAATATGCAAGTGTGCGTACCTTCAACGCCAGCGCAAGTTTATGCAATGTTACGTCGTCAGTCTGTACGACCACTGCGTCGTCCGTTGATTGTAATGACACCGAAGTCTCTTCTTCGTCATCCATTAGCTGTTTCAACGATGGATGAGCTAGCAGACGGTGTGTTCCACAATATGATTGACGAAGTTGATGATATTGATACTGCAGCTGTTGAGCGAGTTGTATTCTGTAGTGGTAAAGTTTATTACGAATTACTACAAGAACGTCGTAAGTTAGAGCTCAATAACGTAGCAATCGTGCGTGTGGAGCAACTTTATCCGTTCCCTCATCAGGAAATGGATGAGGTTATGGCTCGCTATCAACATGTTAACGATTTCGTTTGGTGTCAGGAAGAGCCACAAAACCAAGGCGCTTGGTATTGTTCTCAGCACCATTTCTGGGAAGCAATTCCTTCAGGTGCAAATCTGACTTATGCAGGTCGTAAGGCTTCTGCAGCGCCGGCATGTGGTTATATGTCGACCCATACAAAAGAACAAAATGCGTTAGTTGCTGACGCTTTAACAATTAAAAATAAGGGATAAGAGATGACAACCGAAATTAAGGTTCCTGTTCTTCCTGAATCTGTTGCAGATGCAACAGTGGCAACTTGGCATGTAAGCGTTGGTGATACCGTAACGCGAGATCAAAACCTCGTTGATATTGAAACAGATAAAGTTGTATTAGAAGTTGTTGCTCCAGAAGATGGTGTAGTCGTTGAGATTTCACAAGCTGACGGCGCGACAGTTCTAGGTGAACAAGTTATTGCACTTATAGGTGCAGCCGGTGCATCAGCAAGTGCGCCAGCCCAGCAATCAAATGAACAAACAGCAGCGGCAACAGCCACTACAGCATCAGAAGGTAACGAAGTGGATATCAAAGTACCAGTACTTCCAGAGTCAGTAGCAGATGCTACAATTGCAACTTGGCACGTTCAACCAGGTGAAGCGGTTAGCCGTGACCAAAACTTGGTAGATATTGAAACAGATAAAGTTGTTTTAGAAGTTGTTGCACCTGAAGACGGTGTAATGGGTGAGCATATACACGCTGAAGGTGACACCGTACTTGGCGAACAAGTTATCGGAAAAATTAATGCCGGGTCTGCTGCGACAGCGGCTCCAGCTGCGGCACCTGAAGCGAATTCATCAAGTGATGAAAGTTCAGATGTATTAACACCTTCTGTACGTCGCTTGATCGCAGAGAAAGGGTTAGATGCTAGTGCTATTAAAGGCACTGGTAAAAATGGCCGTATTACTAAAGAAGATGTAGATGCTTTCTTATCTGCTCCAGCGGCTAAACCAGCTGCCGCTCAAGCAGCACCAGCACCTGTTGCAGCATTAGGTGAGCGCACTCAAAAGCGTGTACCAATGACGCGTTTGCGTAAAACAATTGCAACACGTTTGCTTGAAGCGAAGAACTCTACGGCGATGTTAACAACATTTAATGAAGTTAACATGAAGCCTATCATGGACCTGCGTAAGCAATATAAAGACTTGTTTGAGAAAACACATGACACGCGTCTTGGTTTTATGTCTTTCTATGTAAAAGCGGTAACTGAAGCCCTTAAGCGTTACCCTGCAGTCAATGCATCAATTGATGGAGATGATATTGTTTATCATAACTTCTTCGATATCTCGATTGCAGTATCTACACCACGTGGCCTGGTAACACCTGTATTACGTGATTCAGACCAGTTGAGCATGGCGGGTATTGAGAACGGTATTCGCGATTTAGCAATTAAAGGTCGAGACGGCAAGTTGTCAATGGCTGATATGACGGGTGGTAATTTCACAATTACCAACGGTGGTGTATTTGGTTCGTTGTTATCTACGCCAATTCTAAACCTTCCGCAAGCTGCAATCTTAGGTATGCACAAAATACAAGAGCGCCCAATGGCCGTGAATGGTAAAGTTGAAATATTGCCAATGATGTATTTAGCGCTGTCTTATGACCACCGCCTAATCGATGGTAAAGAATCAGTTGGCTTCTTAGTTGCGATTAAAGAGCTTCTTGAAGATCCAACACGGCTGTTGCTGGATGTATAAGCAAGTAGATTAGATATTAAGCTGTATGTTAGTCCATACAGCTTTTTTTTTGCGCCTTTGGTCTAACTAGGGTTTTCATAAGTACCCTTGGGATCTATACTAGGGGCGCATTTTGGGATAGCTGATTATTTGCATAAATATTCAGCTTTTTTAGTACAAGAAATTGGATAAAGCATCATGAATTTGCATGAGTATCAGGCAAAACAACTGTTTGCCGACTATGGTTTACCAGTATCTGAGGGTTTCGCATGCGATACTCCTCAGGAAGCGGTAGAAGCAGCTGCTAAGATTGGCGGCGATAAGTGGGTAGTAAAATGTCAAGTACACGCCGGTGGCCGTGGTAAAGCGGGTGGTGTTAAACTTGCAGACAGCAAAGACGAAATCCGTGCATTTGCTGAAAACTGGTTAGGTAAGAACTTAGTTACTTATCAAACAGACGAAAAAGGTCAGCCAGTTGCTAAGATTTTAGTAGAAAGCTGTACAGACATCGCAAACGAATTATACCTTGGCGCTGTTGTAGACCGTGCAACTCGTAAAGTTGTTTTCATGGCATCTACTGAAGGTGGCGTTGAAATTGAAACTGTTGCTGAAGAAACACCTGAGCTTATTCATAAAGCTGAAATCGATCCATTAGTAGGCCCTCAAGCTTACCAAGGTCGTGAGTTAGGCTTTAAACTAGGTCTAAACCCAGTTCAAATGAAGCAATTTGTAAAGATCTTCATGGGTCTAGCAAATATGTTCAATGATCATGATTTTGCACTTCTAGAGATCAACCCTCTAGTTGTAACAGATGAAGGTAACCTTCACTGTCTTGACGGCAAAATCGGTATCGATGGTAATGCATTATACCGTCAGCCTAAGATCCGTGAATTCCACGATCCATCACAAGAAGATGCCCGTGAAGCGCACGCTGCTAGCTTTGAATTAAACTACGTTGCATTAGACGGCAACGTTGGTTGTATGGTTAACGGTGCAGGCCTAGCGATGGGTACTATGGACATCGTAAACCTACATGGTGGCAAGCCAGCTAACTTCCTAGATGTTGGTGGTGGTGCAACTAAAGAGCGTGTAGCTGAAGCATTTAAGATCATTCTTTCTGATGACAATGTTAAAGCTGTATTGGTAAATATCTTCGGCGGTATCGTTCGTTGTGACATGATTGCTGAAGGCATCATCGGCGCAGTGAAAGAAGTTGGCGTTGAAGTACCAGTAGTAGTACGTTTAGAAGGTACTAACGCTGAACTAGGTCGTGAAGTTCTAGCTAACTCTGACCTTGACATTATCGCTGCAGAATCTCTAACTGATGCTGCTGAGAAAGTTGTTGCTGCTGCGGAGGGCAAATAATGTCTGTATTAATTAATAAAGATACTAAAGTAATTTGTCAGGGTTTCACTGGTGGTCAAGGTACTTTCCACTCAGAGCAAGCCATTCAGTACGGTACGCAAATGGTTGGTGGTGTATCTCCTGGTAAAGGCGGTCAAACGCACCTAGGATTACCTGTATTTAATACCGTTCGTGATGCAGTTCAAGAAACTGGTGCTACTGCATCAGTTATCTACGTACCAGCTCCATTTTGTAAAGATGCTATCTTAGAAGCTATCGATGCAGGTATTGAGCTTATCGTATGTATCACTGAAGGTATCCCAACACTTGATATGGTTGACGTTAAAGTTAAACTAGACCAGTCAGGAGTTCGCATGATCGGTCCTAACTGCCCAGGTGTTATCACGCCGGGTGAAACTAAGATTGGTATCATGCCTGGTCACATTCATAAACCAGGTAAAGTTGGTATTGTTTCTCGCTCTGGTACTCTTACGTATGAAGCGGTTAAGCAAACTACTGATGCTGGTTTCGGTCAGTCTACTTGTGTTGGTATTGGTGGAGATCCAATCCCAGGTACTAACTTTATCGACGTATTAGAACTGTTCGAAAAAGATGACCAAACTGAAGCTATCGTAATGATCGGTGAAATTGGTGGTACTGCAGAAGAAGAAGCTGCAGAATACATCAAGGCTAACGTGACTAAACCTGTTGTTTCTTACATTGCTGGTGTTACTGCACCAGAAGGTAAGCGTATGGGTCACGCAGGTGCTATTATCGCTGGCGGTAAAGGTACTGCAGACGAGAAGTTTGCAGCACTAGAAGCGGCTGGTGTTAAAACTGTACGTTCTCTTGCAGACATCGGTGTTGCACTAAAAGAAAAAGCGGGTTGGTAATAACCTCACTTTTTCTTAAAAAAGGTCCCTTATGGGGCCTTTTTTGTTGCCATTTACTTTACAAAATATTACATTGAGCTCATACAAATTGATGAGTTAGTGAAGTGGGAAAAGTAAATTTAGCAATTTTAGTTGTTTGTGCTTTGATAATACTAAATAACGTTGTTCATGCCAGCACTAAGGAGTTTTTGTCATTAGAACAAAAAGTACTGAAATCCCCCGAACACCACCTTACTTTTACGAATACATGGGAGCAGGCCGACAGCTCCGCCGATGCAGAACTATTTTTAAGTGCACTTAAAGCCAGAGCCCTTTTTTTTGCCGGGCATATAGAACGTTCTAAAAATGAGTTTTCTCGTTATGATCTTGAGCTTAAGGCTCAAAAACTTACTTGGGGTGCTGGCTATTGGTATCTATATCGCAGTTTCTTTGCAATAGAGCAAGGTCACTTAGATGATGCAAAACGCTTGGTAAAACAAGCGAGAAGATCATTTACTCATCTTAAAGATTCTTCAATGTTAGTGCGTGTGCAAGCGATGGAAGCAATTGTTGCAATTTGGCGCGAGGAGTATAGTGAAGCTCTTAAGTCAGTGCAGGCTGCACATGCTTATATTATGCGTAATGACATTAGCGATGTAAGTAAGCTGGCTGTATTAGATGGGTTAACTGCCTATTATTCAACGCTCAAGTATCATCGAAAAGCCATCGAGTTCGCTACACAGGCGAATTCATTAGCAGTACAATCGCAAAATATTTTGGATGGCTTACCGATAAAATACAATTTATGTATGGCACTACTACGCTCTAAATTAGTAGAAAAAGCACGAGCCTGTTATCAAGAAATGCTTTCCAGTGCAAAACAGTACAAATTACCTCGTTATCATTTTTGGGCATATGCGGGGCTCGGGAAGGTCTCTTTATTATTGAACGAGTACGAGAATGCGGTTAGGTATTTTGAACACGCAAAAAAACTCGAATATATCGCTATTGTAAATCCCGCCCACCTTATTGTGCTACGAAATAACTTGGCAAAGGCGTTGTCAGCCATGGCAAAATACCCGCAAGCTCAAACTCATTTACAAGAATCTCTTGTGATCTTGGATAACTACCAAAGTCCGTTAAACAACCGCTATATGCGAAGAACACTTAAACTAAAAGCACAAGTGCTAGAGTTACAGCAAGATTATGAAAATAGTATCGACGTGTTAAAACGCTATATTCGCCTTTTAGAAGAGAATGAATTAGCGACCAAAGAAGTCTTAGAGCAGGAGGCACAGAGCTTTTTTGAAGCAGAGCAGCATAAACTGAATTTAGCTTTGACTGATGAAAAACTCAAAGCGCAGGCGGCGAATTTAGCTGAGTTAGAAAAGGAAGAGCAGCTTAGCCGGGCTTATATATTCATTGCATTACTTAGCTGTTTAAGTATCGGACTTTTCGCATACTTGCAGAGAAAGGCGAGTTTGGTTAATCGTAACTTTGCTTATAAAGATCCGCTCACGGAATTATTTAATCGTCGTTATTTTCAAGAACATATAGACAAGTTATCGCAAAAAAAACAATCTTACACCCTGGCAATGCTCGATTTAGATTACTTTAAGCGGATCAATGATGTGTCTGGTCACGATGTGGGTGATGAAATTTTGATTCGGTTCAGTCAGCATTTAAAATCGCATTTTAGAGGTGATGCTGACGTTGTGTGTCGCTATGGCGGTGAAGAGTTCGTCGTAGTATGCCAATTTATGGATGTTACTCAGTTAACCCAACGGTTATCTCTGCTACAAACTGTGCTTAAAGAGCAGCTATCTCATGACAGTGAAGCGGTTACATTCAGTGCTGGTGTCGCAAGCAGTGCCGAACATTCCAAAGAAAACATCATTAAAGCGGTCGATGAGTTAATGTACCGCTCAAAGCGGTTAGGAAGAGATAAAATATCTTCCTAACTGTGAGATAAAATTACAAATAGTATATTAATACTGATAGCTAATATGTTGGAAAAAGCGAATGTTAACGTCTTGCTTTTCAGGGGAAATGGCCAAGCGGTCAGCAAATGCTTTAACCATGGGTTCAACTTGGTTCATGAATTTTCCGTATCCCATATCTCTTTTATCAGATTTATTAGCCACAACAACAAAGTGTAGAGTGTCTACTAGCTTATCTCCTTGCCAAATAGATTTAACCTGAGTGTCTTCACTGTCAGTGTTAAAGCTTAGCTTTTGTAATTCACAATTTTTATCAGATTTATCTGTTCGGCTATTGCGTATGATAGGCAGTCGTCCATTTGCGATAAATGCAACATGGGTTAAAGACTTGTCAGCGCAGGCAGACAAGAAAGCACCTTCTATGGCTTTGTAAAATCTCTCATTGTCATTTGGCAACAATAGATGCTGGTAGGCAGTTTTAAGTGAGCGTGTCACGGGCAGGCTAAAGGTTGCATAGGTCATTTCTGAGTGTTCATCTGGCAATGTACAATTGCGAGCTTGATAACGCGGGTAAAGGCTACGCAGTTTATAGCCATAGCTCTCTTTATTCCCTTTTGATTTAGCAAACACGTCATATGTTAAATGTTGATGGTCTCTGACTTTAAATTGTATTGGGTGGGCTGCTAGCTTTTGTTGTAGTGCATCAAGCGTTTTTTTTACTTTATTATGAAAGCTGGCTGCGTTAGAGCGTATATCATCACCAGTTGCTAAAAAGAGTAAACGTATTTTTTTGGCTTGTGCAGTTTCATGCCAATATGTTTTATGTGCTTCATGGTACTGCGGGTTATAAAAAAACAAGATTTGCTTTTCGGTTTGTAAACAGTGCGATTCTTCATGAAAACGTACCACAGGTAATTTATCATTAGCTATCAAATGGACATTGTGTAGTGCATATTCATCACACAGTGCAAATAGCTGTCTAGCGAGTCGTTCGTAACAGCTTTGTGGGTTATCAAAGCACGCATAAAACTCTGGTTCGGGTTTAAATTCAGCGAGAATATATTGATTGTTGCGAGCAGAAGCAGGAATATAAACGCGATTTAAGTTCATTGACGCCATGATAACTATCCTTAAGTTACATCTTATGTTGAGCGCACTATAGATGCTATGTATGACTTTTTTATTGCGCTAGAACAATTTTTGTCATGTATTTTTGTAACTTCGTTGATATTGGTAGCCCTTGGACCAATATTCTTTAAACTAAGCAAAGGATTTGCTGTAAGTTATCTTTGCTTTTTGTAATAATGCGCTGATAAAGAGTGCTAAATTTTTGAGGAATGCATACCTATGGCGGAAACAGAGAATCGCCCATCAAATTTTATACGAAACATTATTGATTCTGATTTATCGAGTGGTAAGCATCAGCAAACGCACACGCGCTTTCCACCTGAGCCGAATGGCTTTTTACATATCGGACATGCAAAATCGATCTGCTTAAACTTTGGTATAGCACAAGACTATAAAGGTTTATGTAATTTACGTTTTGATGACACAAACCCAGAAAAAGAAGACATCAATTACGTAAAATCAATCCAAGAAGATGTGTCTTGGCTCGGTTTTAAGTGGGATAACGACATCTGTTATTCATCAAATTACTTTGACCAGTTACACGGTTATGCGGTTGAGTTGATTGAGAAAGGCTTAGCCTATGTGTGCTTTTTATCTCCGGATCAAGCGCGAGAGTATCGTGGTACGTTGACGGAAGCAGGTAAGAATAGCCCACACCGTGATACAAGTGTTGAAGAGAACCTAGCACTATTTGAAAAAATGCGTAATGGCGAATTCAAAGAAGGCGAATGTGTACTGCGCGCAAAAATCGATATGGCAAGTTCGTTTATGGTATTACGAGACCCTATCATTTATCGTATTCGCTTTGTGCACCATCATCAAACAGCTGATAAGTGGTGTATCTACCCAATGTACGACTTCACGCATTGTATTTCTGATGCGCTTGAAGGGATCACTCACTCATTATGTACGCTTGAATTCCAAGATAACCGTCGTTTATATGACTGGGTACTAGATAATATCAGCCTTGAGTGCCACCCACAGCAGATTGAGTTCTCTCGGTTGAATCTAGAATATACCATTATGTCGAAGCGAAAGCTGAATGATCTAGTCGTTAATAATCATGTTGAAGGCTGGGATGATCCACGTATGCCAACCATCGCAGGATTAAGGCGTCGAGGTTACACACCGGGTTCTGTGGTGGAGTTTTGTAAGCGCATCGGTGTAACGAAACAAGACAATATGATCGAAATGGGCATGTTAGAGGCGTGTATTCGTGATGACTTAAATGAAAACGCACCGCGTGCAATGGCTGTATTAGATCCTATCAAAGTGGTTATAGAAAACTACGATGCTGAAAAAGTTGAAAAACTCATTGCGCCAAATCACCCGTCAATTGAAGAGATGGGCACACGTGAAGTACCGTTTACCCGAGAACTATATATTGAACGTGAAGACTTCAGAGTAGAAGCGAATAAAAAGTTTAAGCGATTAGTGCTTGATAAAGAAGTGCGTTTAAGAAATGCGTATGTAATTAAAGCTGAGCGTATTGAAGAAGATGACAATGGCAATATTACGACCATCTTCTGTTCTTACGACCCTGAAACGCTGGGCAAAAACCCAACTGACGGACGCAAGGTTAAAGGGGTTATCCATTGGGTGTCGGCATCTGAATGTATTGATGCTGAAGTTCGTCAGTATGACCGACTGTTTAATGTACCTAACCCTGCCGCAGCTGAAGAGTTTTCAGAAGTCTTAAACCCAGACTCTTTAACCGTTATTACTCACGCTAAACTTGAGCCTTCACTTGCTAATGCGGTTGCAGAGCAGGGTTTCCAGTTTGAGCGAATGGGCTATTACTGTCGAGATAATAAATCTGATACATTGGTGTTTAACCAAACTGTCGGGTTGAGAGATTCTTGGGCGAAAATAGAAAACGCTTAGTCGCACATTGTTTTATTAAGGCCGAGTTATTCGGCCTTTTTTATGTCTGAAATAGTAGCTTATGAAAATACCGAACGATGCGAAAGCCAATTTAAAATCAATTCATAATTTTTATATCAATGAACAGCAATCAATTTACTTGTTGTCACATCATGATGCGAAAAAACACAGGCAATGGCTCAATATATGTAAAAAACAATTGAGTGTTTTAGGCTATAAAAACGTGGAGTTGATAGGATCTGGTGCTTTCGGTTTTGTATTTGGTGGTGTAAGTGTTGATGAACAACAGTGGGTATTTAAGTTTTCACGGATCACTCTTGCTCAAAGCGTAAGAGACCGACTCGAAGATGAAGCCTATATGCTCTCTCAGATTGATAATGCGATGGTCCCCAAATTTTTAGCGTTTGAACGCGTTAAAAAACAAGGGATCTTGATGATGGCTCGAGCGCGGGGTGAAGATCTTGAAAAAGTATCGTTAAAGCGAGGCTGCTTTGAACCAAAGGAACTAGTAGAGCTGGCACTGTTGCTAAGAAACGTGCTTCTTGACTTAAGAGCCCATCGTAATGGCGTGTTGCCGCAACCAATAGTACATGGCGATATTAAGCCTTCTAATATTGTATGGGATGAAGCATCTAAAAGCTTTTCGTTAGTCGACTGGGGAAGCTCTGTCTATGCACAGGTAGACACCAATGGGGAGCCTATAGCCAGTAATATTATGGATCTGATGTCGTCAGATGTTGCTAGCACCAACGCAAGAATGGGCGATGTATACTTTATTGGCGATGAACAAATGAGTGGTGCTCAGTCATCCCCTCGCTTTGATGAGCAAGGTGTCGCTTCCACTATTTATGCATTGGCAAGTGCACAGTCTTGCCGGTTTGGTGAACAAGTGATCCCTGCAAAGAGTTTGGGGTTGCCTCAGGAGTTTGCTGCTGTCATTGACGCTATGCTGAGTAAGAATAAGCAAGAACGCGATCGAGCGGGGGACTATTTTATGCAACATATGCCGAAAATAGCCAAGTCGTACCTCCCTGTATTACGTCTTAAAAGCCCCAAATCGAATATTCCGTTTTGGATCACCAACACAGATGACTTACCAGATACGGTGGTTTATAGCTCACGTAAAGAGTTTTTACGCAGAGCTGACCATAATCATCAATTACATGATATTAATGACGCGCAATTAGACCGTTATTATAAAGAGTTTTTATTTGATACTGGTGATACAGAAAAGGCATTTCTGGCGTCAATTAGCCGGTTGGCGAAATATCCTGTAGTGGGGGGGTTGAGCTTTCATTGGAAAGAAGACTCTTTGTACGTAGAGTCGAGCCTAATACTGCATGATGAAACGTTGAATAAAGCGTTAATAGATTCAGTTAATGCCACTGTGATGCTTGCACAGGGGATCACCCAAAAAGGTTTATTTAAATGTTGCCTATTTGACGCCCGACAAACAATTCAACTTGAACGCGATGCGACTGGCGCATTTATATTCGATAAATTACCAAAGCTAAATTATTCCGTCGTAGATGTGGCTAATAATGAGGTGACACGTCCACATAGCTACTTTGAAGATGGTAAAGATCCTGACGAACAGCTGCAATTGCCCAAAAACATCATTCAATGTGTTTTTGAGTTGAACCAAATACACCATACTGGCTGTATTATATTTGAGTCATTACCAAACCGTCTTAAAATTCACCATTATTATCGATTGTTAGATGCTGAGAAAGAAGCACAATTCGAACTATTATTAGCTCGGATCATGCAATACGCGATGAGTATTGACGATGTTGGAGTAGCCGGGTTCATGAAACTACCTTATAAGAATACCCGTGAATTTGATCTATGCGCTGAGCAATCAGTTAACTATTACCCGAAAAACCCGAAACAATTTGCATAAAGAGTTGCGATGCATATTGCGAATATAGGTATGGTGATGTATTCCACTCTATTAAAATCAAACAGTTATATTTATGTAAAGTCGGCACGTAGTTTGATTATAAATAGTTAGCACATTCACTTCTCCAGGTTTTGTTGCTAGTAGTTAGGCGCTTCTTTTAAGAAGCGCTTTTTTTTGCTTAGAATCGGGGTCTTGAGTAATCAGGTTACACCGACTCCTTAGTGAAGAAAATTGTATTGAAATTAATCGCTTTTTACGACAAAGTTGTTAATTGATAAATCTGCTTTGAGAGCGAGCTATGGATAAGCAACAGCGACAAGAAATACTCACACTTAGCTGGAGTATGCATGATAAAGTTGAACAAGCGGTGTTACAGCATCCTGCGGCTACCAATGATCCTTCATTTTCAGAAAAGCAACGCCTGTTGTTAGCTGATATGGCGCTGCATTTACTACAAACTGCGCTTAAGCCCGGACAATTAGATGATGAAAAGTTAAGAAATAACCTCAATGGTATTTTATCTTTAAGTGATGACTTTTTAGAATATGTGGACTTGGGAAAAGTGGCGGATGGTTTGTTTTCAAATCAGATAGAGGGCGGTATCACTAAAGCAAAGTAACTGTAGTAATACTATGGCAAAATTTGCTGAATCTTGACCAAGGAGGGAGTTAGATGAAAATACCGAGTCAATTGAGAGAAGTACTTGGCACTCATCAATCAGGTACGGCGCTCAGTTCCATAGGGCTAATGACAATATTTGGTTGTTATGTTTTATATGTACTTTTTGTGCAACAGCACACATTACCTGATATTGATTGGTGGCAGTGGGCTATTGGGGATTTACTGATCATTGATGTGGTTGCTGGATGCGTGGCAAATTTTACTAAAGGAACAAACGATTATTACAAAGCGAGACCACAGTCGCGATGGGTATTTATTGCCATTCATTTTCATATTGTTGTGATCGCATGGTCTTATAATATTGCACTTAATGAAAGCTTAATTATATGGGGTTATACTATAGTGTCGGCAGCAGTATTAAACACATTTTATGGTCATAAGTCTCAGGCCATGATTGCTATGGGGTGCATATTCTTAGGGGTTATGGTAATTGCGTCGCTTCCCTCACCTGTGTGGTTTCAGTGTATTGCCGGTTTATTCCTAATCAAAGTGTGTTTTGCATTTTCAGTAGATCATTACCCAAATGAGTCAGCTGAACAAGAATCTAAAAGTAAAAAAAATCCGATATAATATCGGATTTTTTATTTTATGATGTGAGAGAGTAATTAAGTAACTATTCTCTGCTTTTGTTTGAATGAGGTTTACTCTTCAGGACGATACGTTTTCTTTTGGATGTAAACATAAGCGTTAACAAATGCATTTTCTTGAAACTTCTTTAGTCCCGTGTCAGCGAAGTCAATCGGTAGTGGGTTGCGTTTCAATTGTTCTTTAACTTCAGTCGTCGACAGCAAACGCACATCTAAGTCTTTAATTAACTGAATGGCGGCTTCCATTTTAAATCCGGTTGCGCTACCGGCAAATTTACCTTTTGGCATACGCTGACGGATAGCAACCGAATCAACTTGATAATCTTGCATTAATTTTGCGAAATCAAATTGGAATTTTTGCATGTCTTCAGTGTCTAGGCCGACATTACCCAGTGTGAAGCGAGTTTGGCGAATATCACGAATATCAAATACGTCGTTTTCTTTAGTTAGCAAGCACAGTAGTACTTCGCTACCCGCTATTTCAACGCCACATGTTCTCATTTGTCTTTCCAGTTTATATAAAATCTTGGGCGATTATAGCAATCACTGAACTAAATCAAAAGATTATAGCGAGACCTTTATTGCAATCGCACTATGATCTGAATATCGGATATCTTCTTCGGTTCTTTTTGCATCAAGGTGGCCATCATAGTTGTGGTAGGTAAGGGTTTTTACTGTGGGTTCAATTTGATTTGGATTAAATTTTTTAGAAGCGAGAATGTAATCAAGCACGTTACCTTTACCTTTATAAAAATGTGTGGGCGGCTTTTCAGTTAATGAAACGGTATTGTCAGCAAATATGTAGCTATCAAATAGGCCAACACTATCAAAAGGGGCGTTACTACTGACTTGAGGTGGAAAGGTTTGCGTCATAAAAGATAGGGCTGGGCTACTGAGTTGGTCATTAAAATCCCCCATCACTAATGTTGCACAATTTTGCTCTCTTTGTGTTTTTAAAGCATCATAATAAATAATAGAGGCTTCTAACGAGCGGGATATTTGCGATTGCATTGTGCCTACGGTTTCATGCAATAAGGTTAGTAGTGGATCATCTTGTTCTGAACTGCCCAGCATATGCGCCATTGAGAGTACTCGTTGAGATTTAAAGTGCACGGCATAGCAGACAATCGGCCCGAGACCTTCTAACTCGACTTTACACTTGATTGGCGTCCGGTTGAATCTAAACTGCTGCTGATTATTCAGGTATTCAAGTAGTTCAGGACAAGGCTCTAATGCTTCGACATTTGTGAAAGGGTACTTGGATGCGACAGCAACTACAGGGTTAAATAACACTGTAGGGTACATACTATCAGGCTGAGGCGTATCAACGACGGCAAAGTGTGCTAACCCTAAGTCCTTACACAATGCTTCAAGTACTTGCACACTGAAAACTTCTTGAAACACAATTAAGGTAGGATCGATATGCTCGATAAGACCTGTGATGAATTGAGTTTTTGATTGCCACTGTGTGTCATTATACGTTTCATGAGGTTGATAAAACGAATAAGGTGGCGCTGTGAAATTAAGCAAATTTAGTGAAGCGAAGCAATAGTGCTGAGAATGTGCCATGGAATACCTTAGTTTTATACTACTTATACTCAAATTGAGCAGTAAATTTGCATTTTATGAATCAATTTTAGTCTTTCTCTTGAATTTCGTCACGGGCACAGTCAAAATACTTGCTGGTTTGAAAGACCTCAAACACAGTACAGGTAAATTACTTGTGTAATCCAATGCTTATTCGTAAAAGCGTTGTTAGGCACATTCAATTATTATTATTAATTTTTTATACATGTGATGCATTGTAGGTGTCACCACTGTAAATAGGACATATCATGCCAATTATTACGCTTCCTGACGGTAGTCAGCGTACTTTTGAAAATCCAGTTTCTACTTTAGATGTTGCTCAAGATATTGGGCCAGGCTTGGCTAAAGCGACCATTGCGGGTCGAGTTAATGGCACGCGCGTTGATGCGTGTGACATTATAAGTGAAGATGCAAGCTTAGAAATCATCACTGCAAAGGACGATGACGGACTAGAAATCATTCGTCACTCATGTGCTCACCTTATTGGTCACGCAATTAAGCAGCTATTCCCAGATGTAAAAATGGCAATCGGTCCAACGATTGATAATGGTTTTTACTATGATGTTGACTTAGAGCATTCTCTAACGCAAGAAGACTTGGACGCAATAGAAAAGCGTATGTTAGCGCTTGCAAAAACGAATTACGATGTTGTTAAGAAAACAGTTTCTTGGCAAGAAGCGCGTGATGCGTTTGAAGCGCGTGGTGAAAGTTATAAGATTGAGATCTTAGACGAAAATATCGATAAAGATGATAAACCCGGTTTATATCACCATGATGAATATGTTGATATGTGTCGTGGTCCTCACGTTCCTAATATGAAATTCTGCCAACATTTTAAAATAATGAAAGTTGCTGGAGCATATTGGCGTGGTAACTCTGAAAATAAAATGCTGCAACGTATTTACGGCACCGCTTGGGCAGATAAAAAGCAACTTAAAGCGTACTTAAAGCGTTTAGAAGAAGCTGAAAAGCGTGATCACCGTAAAATTGGTAAAGCACTTGATTTATGGCATTGGCAAGAAGAAGCGCCAGGCATGGTGTTTTGGCACAATGACGGTTGGAGTATCTACCGTGAACTAGAAGAGTTTGTTCGTGAAAAGCTTCGCGAATATAGCTACGAAGAAGTAAAAGGTCCAATGATGATGGACCGTGGTTTATGGGAAAAGTCAGGCCACTGGGATAAATATTCAGATGCAATGTTCACAACTGAGTCAGAAAAACGTGAATATGCAATCAAGCCGATGAACTGCCCAGGCCATGTACAGATATTTAACCAAGGCTTAAAGTCATACCGTGATTTACCACTGCGTATGGCAGAGTTTGGCTGCTGTCACAGAAATGAGCCGTCAGGTGCATTACACGGCTTAATGCGTGTACGTGGCTTCACGCAAGATGATGCGCATGTGTTCTGTACAGAAGATCAGGTTATGGACGAAGTTTCACAGTGTATCAAGATGGTCTACGATACTTATGAAACGTTCGGCTTTGAAAAAATAGTGGTTAAGTTATCAACGCGCCCTGAAAAGCGTATTGGTGAAGACGATATTTGGGATAAAGCAGAGCAAGCTTTGGCTGAAGCATTGAAAGTCAATAATATTGAATTTGAATACTTGCCTGGTGAAGGTGCGTTCTACGGACCAAAAATTGAATTCACTTTGTATGATTGCCTAGAGCGTGCATGGCAGTGTGGTACTGTTCAGCTTGACTTTGCATTACCAGGTCGTTTGGGCGCAACATATGTCGCTGAAAATAATGAACGTAAAACACCGGTGATGATCCACCGAGCTATTTTGGGTTCTATTGAGCGCTTTATTGGTATACTAACTGAAGAATACGCGGGTCTCTTCCCAACTTGGTTAGCGCCAAAACAAGTGGTAATAATGAATATTACCGATAAACAAGCTGATTATGTGCATGAAACTGTACAAAAATTAAATAAACTTGGAATTAGAGCCTGTGCCGACTTGAGAAATGAGAAGATAGGCTTTAAAATTCGGGAGCATACTTTAAAACGTATACCATATCTGCTTGTTGTTGGAGATAAAGAAGTAGAACAACAAGAAGTAGCAGTGAGAACTCGCAAGGGTGAAGACCTAGGCAAATTCTCGGTTGATGATTTTATCGCACATATTAGTGCTGAAATTAAAGACCGTAAGTAAAAATTGTAAGTAATAAAACCTGTGTGCAGTAGCTAGATTCAAACTGCACACAATATATTTTGATATTCTTGGAGGAACGTACCATTAGAGGCGGAAAAAAAGGGCAAACTACAGCTCAAAAAAATCGTATCAATGAAGAAATAACAGCGAAAGAAGTTCGATTATCTGGTGTAGAAGGCCAAGAACCGAAAATCATGTCGTTAAGAGAAGCTCAGGCGATTGCTGATGAATTAGGTGTGGATTTAGTTGAAATAAGTCCAAATGCTGAACCCCCTGTCTGTAAAGTGATGGATTACGGTAAGTTCATTTTTGAAAAAGCAAAATTACAAAAAGAACAGAAGAAAAAGCAGAAGCAGATCCAAATCAAAGAGATCAAGTTCCGTCCAGGTACTGATGAAGGTGATTACCAAGTTAAGCTACGTAACCTAAGAAAATTCTTAGAAGCGGGCGACAAAGCTAAAATCACTATTCGCTTCCGTGGCCGTGAAATGGCACACCAAGAAATCGGCATCGACTTATTGAACCGTGTTAAAGGCGATTTAGAAGATTTAGCAATAGTTGAGTCTTTCCCAAATCGTGTTGAAGGTCGTCAGATGATAATGATGATGGCTCCTATTGCTAAAAAGTAATAGATACGGTAAAATGCGCGCGAATTTAATGCAGGTTTAAAGTACCTTTGGTCACCTGTATTGACCGGTCTTAAAGAAAGGGGCGACCCTTCACCGGAATATGGTTGTAAGTTAGGCCTTCCAAGCGATGGTAACATCCGCCTACTTACATTGTTTTAAGCAATACTATTGGAGTTATTGCAATGGCTTATAAGCTAAAATCACACAGAGGCGCTGCGAAGCGTTTCAAGAAAACTGCTTCAGGCGGTTTTAAGCGCAAGCAGTCGCATCTTCGTCACATTCTGACTAAGAAATCATCTAAGCGTAAGCTACACCTACGTGCTAAGTCTATGGTTCATAAAAATGACCTTGGTCTTATCAACCGTATGTTACCATTCGCTTAATAGAGGATATCAGAAATGGCAAGAGTTAAACGCGGCGTTGTCGCACGTGCACGTCACAAAAAAGTATTAAAACAAGCTAAAGGTTACTATGGAGCACGTTCACGTGTTTACCGCGTAGCGTTCCAAGCAATCACTAAAGCTGGTCAATATGCATACCGTGACCGTAGAGCTAAGAAACGTACATTCCGTCAACTATGGATTGCACGTATCAACGCAGCTTCACGTCAAAATGGCCTATCTTACAGCCGTTTCATCAATGGCCTTAAAAAGTCATCGATTGAAATCGATCGTAAGATCCTAGCTGATATCGCAGTATACGATCAAGTAGCTTTCGCAGCACTAGTTGCAAAAGCAAAAGAGAGCCTTACTGCTTAATAAGTTTATACTTATTATGCGAAAAAGGAGCCATGAGCTCCTTTTTTTGATCCTGCCAAGCGAAACTTTGTTACCGCGTCCCCCTTTTTTAATTAATACCTTAAGTATACTAAAAGTTAAATTCGCAATAGGTATCGTTACTTATTTGTTGACCCGCGAGTACTTGTAATTAATGCCCGGTATATCTATTTCAAAGCTTACGCTCAGTGAGGGTAAGCCTATGCTGATCACTTATTCTTAAGCAGAATCTTATCTAGCATTGTCGTACTTAGGAGTCTTTTTAAGTAGCCCATGAGGTATGTTGGAAATGTTACGTAGTATCTTGGCTTTGCTTTTTTTGCCGTAAGGGCATGGAGTAATTTGCTATAAACGGCGTCAGGACCTAACGTGAAGGCTTGCGGTGTAGAGTTAGATTCAAGCCGGTTGAGTTGTTTTTGGTAGTTATCTGCGTGTGCGCTATCTTGAACATTAATATTCTTCATGAAGGCTTGTAACGCATTTTCTCTAAATTTCGATAAGATTGGACCAGGTTCAATTAAGCTAACTTGAATCTGAGTTTGAGAAAGCTCCATTCTCATTGTATCTGCTAGTCCCTCTAAAGCAAATTTACTGGCGTTATAGGCGCCTCGGTAGGGAAGTGCAACGAGCCCTAATACTGAAGAGTTATGAATAATACGGCCTGTACCTCGAGTACGCATGTGTTTTAAGGCTAAATTTGTCAGCGTATGCCAAGAAAAAACATTGACCTCAAACTGTGCTCGTAATGCGTCAGTTGGCAAATCTTCAACAGCGCCAGGCTGCCCGTATGCGCCATTATTAAAGAGTGCATCCAGCTGTCCATTACATAGTTCAAGCGCGCGATTAAAGCCATCATGAATACTTTGGTTAGATGCTAAGTCCAGTTGTATACATGTAAGGCCTTGGCTAGTAAGCGCTTCTACATCAGACTTCTTTTTACATGATGCAATGACTTTATAGCCTTCTTGGTGTAGTTTTTTTGCGCAATAGTAACCTATCCCCGTAGAACACCTGTAATTAATATCGTTTTCATAAAATTGTTTTTGTTTTAGCAAAAAGTCCGTAAATATGTGAGCAACATGTTATTAGCTGCATATTCTTGTTGAATCACCGCACATTGTAAGCTGTTAAATAAAATATTGATATAATTGTGCTATTCAGGCAAAGAATTAGAGAATACAGCATGATTGCCACTATTATTATGTTATCAGCAACAATCAGTATGGACACTTACTTACCGCCACTGATGGCGTGGGAAGGTAAAAGTCTGCAGTTAATGCAGAAAAATGGCCCTTTAACCACTGATTTTGAGCTAAGTGACGGTATGGCATCACCTGATTATACTCAGACAATGGCATTTGTTGAACGATTGGTAGCAGCAAATCCAACTCAGTTTAAAGCGATTGATATTGGTAAAAGCAAAGCGGGTCGAGCGATAAAAATGCTCGTAGCTTGTGAGCAGGGCAAGTTTAGTGAAAGTGATATAGCCAATAGTGTCAAGCCAACGCTGTTGATTCAGGCGGGAATTCATGCTGGAGAAATAGATGGTAAAGATGCCGGTTTTATGTTGTTACGTGATATCGCAACGGGTAAACGTTTAGATATATTGTCTAAGGTTAATATTCTATTTGTGCCAATTTTAAATGTTGATGGCCATGAAAGGCGAGGAGAGTTTAATCGTATTAATCAGCGTGGTCCAATCGAAATGGGCTTTCGTACTAATGCGAACAATTTAAATTTGAACCGCGACTATACAAAACTAGATACACCGGAAGTCCGCGCTATTTTGGCTGTTATTAATAGTTATAGGCCAGACCTTTATGTTGACGTGCATGTTACCGATGGTGCCGACTATCAATATGATGTAACGTATGGATACAACCCCCAGTTTGCCAGTGAGTCACCTGCCATAGCAAAAGTACTTGATGAGCATTTTAAACCACACATTGACAAAACACTGACTAAAAATGATCACGTTGCTGGCCCATTGGTCTTTGTAAAGAATAAACGTGATTTCAAACAGGGGTTAGCTGGTTGGGTTGCTACACCAAGATTTTCGAATGGTTGGGGGGATCTTGCGAGTATCCCTACGATTTTGGTTGAGAACCACTCACTAAAGCCCTATAAACAAAGAGTTTTGGGAACTTATGTGTTTTTAGATGGTGCTGTATCTGCTTTGGCTAAGGATCATACTCTGTTGGAAGCTGCAGTAGAGCGAGAGTATGCGAGCAAACCCGATAAAATTGTTGTGCAACGTAGTTATGCAAAACAGCCTGACCATATTCAATTTAAAGGGATCTCGTATAAGAACTTTGAAAGTGCAATATCAGGTCAAATGGAAGCCAAATATTTAGGAGAACCAAAGTTTTACGATAATTTACCTATTTATTGGCAAAAAGAAGTGGCCAAGACCGTTTCTGTGCCAAAGGCTTTTTATATACCGCCGGCTTATCCAGATATCGTAGAAAAGTTAAGATTACATGGGGTACTAGTTGAAAAAATCACTTCGAGCGAAGAAAAGGTAGGTTTACAGCAAGCTCGAGTCAGCAAGCACAAGTTTGCTAGCTCGCCATTTGAGGGGCGGTTTAGAGTCTCAGCAGATTTCGCATTTGATGCATTGACCGCACGCTCTTTAACTAATTGGTACTACGTCTCGACCGATCAAAATAAGTCAGAGTTGATCACGCATTTGCTACACCCACAAGCGCCAGATTCATTTTTTCAGTGGGGTGAATTCAATACTATTTTTCAACGAACAGAGTATGTTGAAAATTATGCATTGGAACCTTATGCCCGTTCTATGTTAAAAAATAACCCAGCCATGGCTTTAGAGTTCGATAAAAAGATACGTGAAGATAGTGATTTTGCAAATAATGCCAAAGCACGCTTAACATGGCTTTATAAAAAAACCCCTTTTTATGATCAGGCTTATTTAAAGTACCCTGTATTATTTGAATTTGGAGAGTAGGGTGCACGTTTTAACAATTCCAGTAACACCGTTTATGCAAAATGCGCGTATCATCACGTGTGGAATCACGGGTAAAAGTGCACTGATTGATCCTGGTGGCGACCCCGATAAATTATTATCAGCGATTGCTGATAATAATTTAAACGTTGATGCTATTTTGTTAACACATGGTCATCTCGATCACGTTGGTGCAGCGGATATATTAAGAGATACACTTAATATTAAGATTATTGGTCCACACAAAGATGAACTGTTTTGGTTTGATGCATTACCCATGCAATCACAAATGTTTGGCTTTGCACCTAAAGAAGCGTTTTTACCTGATAGTTGGTTGGAGTCAGGCGATACCGTACAGATAGGTGAAATAAAGTTAGAAGTGCGTTTTTGCCCTGGACATACTCCAGGGCATATTGTCTTTTATGAAGAACGTGCCAAAACGGTGATCGTGGGGGATGTGTTATTTAAAGGCGGGATTGGACGAACAGACTTTCCAAAAGGAAATTCAGCGCAATTAAAAGAATCAATAAGGCAAAAGCTATTTTCTCTCCCAGATGAAACATTGGTGCTATCTGGGCATGGAGAAAATACAACGATTGGTCATGAAAAACGTACGAACCCATTTATGAGTGGCCAGTACGGCTAAGGAAAGTACAGACAGAGATTGGTTCTGTATGTATAATTTATCTAATTTAATTAAAATTAAGAACGAAAATATGTCTTTAAATCAGGTTGATCGCCAAATATTGGCACTATTACAGCAAGATGCAAGTCTGTCTACAGCAGAGATCGCTGATAAAGTAGGGTTATCCCAGTCACCATGTTGGCGCAGAATCGCCAAGCTAGAACAAGATGGGTATATCAAAGGCAAGGTTGCATTACTCGATGAGAAACAGCTAGGGTTTGATATGCTGGTTTATGCCCATGTACGTTTATCAAATCACGGACGTAATCATTTGTCAGAGTTTGAAAGCTTGATTATGAGTTATGACGAGGTCACAGAGTGCTATACCATGGCAGGAACTATGGATTTCATGTTACGTATAATCTCACGTGGCATAGAAGGGTATGAGCAATTTGTTCGCGACAACTTGCTTAACTTAGAATACGTACAAGAAGTGCATTCTAATGTGACAATGACGTGTGTAAAGCGTACCACTGCATTACCATTATAATAAAGCGTCAGCTCTGTTGTCATATTAAAACAACCACAATGTACTATAGTTAATGTTCATCATTTGTTAAAAGCGCTGGATTTTGATAGAATCCAGCGCTTTTCTGTTCGTTGTAAATCAAGAGGATATGAATGTTTAATTTAATCGGCAAGGCGCCAAGCTCTGCTAAAAATGACATACTGTCTGGATTGACCGTTGCATTAGCACTGGTCCCAGAAGCGGTCGCTTTCGCATTTGTAGCACAAGTAGACCCACTAGTGGGTTTATATGCTGCGTTTATTGTCGGTTTAATTACCTCAATATTTGGTGGTCGCCCAGGTATGATTTCTGGAGCAACAGGCGCATTGGCCGTTGTTATGGTGAGCTTAGTTGTTGAGCATGGGGTTGAATATTTATTCGCAACGGTGTTGCTGATGGGGGTATTGCAAGTACTCGCTGGAGTATTTAAGTTGGGGAAATTCATTCGAATGGTCCCTCACCCCGTTATGCTTGGTTTTGTAAATGGCCTCGCGATTGTCATTTTCTTAGCACAGCTAGGCCAATTTAAGGTGATGGATGCTGATGGTCAGCTTCAATGGATGGAAAGTTCACCATTGCTAATAATGGGGGGGCTTGTTGCCTTAACCATGGCAATTATTCAATTTTTGCCCAAGATCACCACCGCCATTCCGTCGTCATTAGCGGCAATATTGGTTGTAACTGGCTTAGTAATTGGACTAGACCTTGAAGCACGAACGGTTCTCGACTATCTAAAAGATATGTCAGGTGATGTGAATGCAACTATTGCGGGTGGTTTCCCTGAGTTTCATATCCCAATGGTGCCGTTTAATTTTGAAACGTTCAGAATTATATTCCCTTATGCACTTATTTTAGCCGCAATTGGTTTGATTGAGTCATTACTTACATTAACTTTGATTGACGAAATTACAGACACGCGTGGTAATAGTAACCGCGAATGTATTGGTCAAGGTGCTGCAAATATGACATGCGGTGTATTTGGCGCAATGGGTGGTTGTGCGATGATAGGTCAGTCTATGATCAACATTAATTCTGGTGGTCGCAGTCGCTTGTCAGGCATAACAGCAGCACTTTTATTGCTTGGCTTCATTTTATTTGCGGCAAGCCTAATCGAGATGATCCCATTAGCAGCTTTGGTTGGCGTTATGTTTATGGTTGTGTTGGGCACATTTGAGTGGTCAAGCTTCCGCCTTATGAAGCGCATTCCCAAAACTGATGCGTTTGTCATCGTGTTGGTGTCAGGGGTTACAGTCGTAACTGATCTCGCAATTGCAGTGTGTGTGGGTGTTATTGTGTCAGCATTGGTGTTTGCATGGGAGCATGCTAAACACATTTACACGAATAATTATATCGATGAACAAGGCTCTAAAGTATATGAATTGCATGGGCCATTGTTTTTTGGTTCGGTTAAAAACTTCAGTGAATTATTCGATGTTGCTAATGACCCTGCAGATGTCATTGTTGAGTTTAAACATAGTCGCGTATCGGACCACAGCGCGATTGAAGCCATTGACAATTTAGCAGAGAAATACACTAAAGCAGGTAAGAAATTGCATTTGAGGCACTTAAGCCAAGACTGTAAAGATTTACTTGATAAAGCGAATGATTTAGTGGAAGTCAATGTTATCGAAGATCCAAAGTATAAAGTGGCATCAGATAAACTGGCTTAACGAATAAAATAGTCGTAAAAAAGGCACCTACGGTGCCTTTTTTATTTGCGTCGAGTCGTAACAATTCTGAGACCATCGGCAGTGATCATGATGTAGTCACTGATATATAATGAAATTAATATAATAGGAGTTAATTACACCGTTGAACTGGCAAGCACTCGTCGATAATCGACAACGATTCTTTTGGGTTTTACAAATAGCTGGTTGGCTAGGATACGCCTTGGTTAACTATATTGGCTCGAAAGTGTTTGAAATGAGAGACATCTATGTTTTTGTGATCGTGCTTAATGCCTATGCTGGCTGTTTATTAACTGTTCCACTTAGGTATCTATATCGGCGTATTTGGAATGCTTCTCCTGTTGTACTTATTCTAGTGGTATTTGGCGCATCGTACTTTACAGGTACATTGTGGGCTGTGATTCAAAAGTTCAATTTGTGGGAAATATACCGACATGGTTATCGTCCAACTGAATGGTTTTATTATTTTCAGCAAGGACTCGATTCTGTTTATATTGTTTTATGCTGGAGTGGTTTATATTTTGGCATTAAATATTATCAATTACTGCAGAGTGAACGTCAAAAAGCGCTGAAAGCTAATACGATGGCCCACGAAGCGCAACTGAAAATGTTACGCTATCAACTAAACCCTCACTTTTTGTTTAATACGCTTAATGCAATTTCAACCTTAGTACTCGTTGAAGAGAATAAAGACGCGAATCAAATGGTGTCAAGGTTATCAGATTTTTTGCGCTATACATTGAACACAGATCCCATAAAAAAGGTGCCATTAGAGCAAGAATTACATGCATTGATGTTGTATCTTGAGATTGAGAAAGTACGCTTTGATGAAAGACTGGCTATTGACGTTGAGATAAGTGAAGAGGCTAAGCAAGCCTTAGTACCAAGCTTAATATTACAACCCTTGATTGAAAATTCTATCAAATATGCAATTGCACACCTTGTTGAGGGTGGCAAGTTAGAGATTAAAGCTCAAGTTTTTGCCAATGAACTATTGTTAGAGGTAGGTGACAATGGACCTGGCGCAGAATTAAAAAATGGACATTTACAAAACGCGCAAGGTGTTGGTATTGCCAATACCATAGATAGACTAAAAACGTTATACGAAAATAACTATTCGTTTGTACTGTCCCATAATGATCCCAATGGTTTAAAAGTAAACATTCGGGTTCCTTTTGAGAAGGCTAAGAAGTAATGAGCAAGATTAGAACATTGATTGTTGATGATGAACCATTGGCACGTAAAGGCCTGGCGGTGCGTTTGAAATCATTTCCAGAGTTAGAAGTAGTTGAATTATGTAATGGTGGTGAGCAAGCAATAGCCCAGTGCCAAACAAATGATATAGATTTAGTTTTTCTTGATATCCAAATGCCAGGGATGAATGGTTTTGAGGTTGCTCGTGCTTTGAGTGAAAGTGTTAAGCCACTGCCTGCAATTGTATTTGTGACTGCGTTCGATCAATATGCTGTGCAAGCATTTGAGATCCATGCATTGGATTACATTTTAAAACCCGTTGATGACAACAGATTAAAACAGGCGGTTGAGAAAGTGCAAAGTTATTTAAAAACACAGCAAGACAATGTACATAAGAAAAAGCTCGCAAGCTTTGTTGCTGGGATCACTGGTAATAACTGTGAAGAGATCCTTAAAAAGTTAGCAACTGGCGATACATTGGTGGACAAAAAATATCCAGAATCAATTGCAGTGAAAGAGCAGGGCGAGATCGTCCGTGTTTCCACTGCAACGATCCAATGGGTAGATGCGGCAGGTGATTATATGTGTTTACACTGTAGTGACGGGCAAACACACATATTACGTAAAACAATGAAAGAGCTGGAGCAAGAGCTAGATCCTGCATTATTTGTGCGAGTACATAGATCAGCGATAGTGAACACTAAACAGATCAGTAAGTTAGTGACACAAAGTAGCGGTGAGTATTTGTTAATGCTGGAGAATGGCCAAGAATTGAAAGTGAGCCGCAGTTACAGAGATAAAGTAAAGGCCGCGTTAGCGAGCTAAAAGGCAGCTCCAACTTGAAGCTGCCTGATTGGTGTTATTTATACAGTTACAATTTTCATTGTATTTGTTGCACCAACAGTCTCCATTGCATCGCCGTGCGTTAAGATAACAGTGTCGCCTTTTTCTAGTGATCCGGCTTCAACGAGTGTCGCTAATGCATCACGGACCATAGTTTGATCTGAGCACGTAGTTGAATCAAAATATACAGGGTAAACACCACGATATAATGCCGTTTGACCTAATGTGCTGGCATGGCGTGACAATGAGTAGATTGGTAGGCCAGAGCTGATACGTGACATAAGTTTTGCTGTTTTACCAGACTCAGTCAGTGCCACAATTGCTTTTACGCTATCTAAATGATTTGCAGCATACATAGCTGATAGAGCCAGAGTTTCAGAGGTATCTGAAAACATACTGTCTAAGCGGTGCTTTGATACATGAATTTCAGGTTGCGATTCAGCACCTAAACAAACACGTGCCATAGTGGCAACCGTTTCTTCAGGGTAGTCGCCCGCAGCTGTTTCAGCTGATAGCATGACTGCATCAGTACCATCAAGAACCGCGTTTGCTACGTCCATTACTTCAGCACGTGTTGGCATTGGGTTGTCGATCATCGACTCCATCATTTGTGTCGCAGTAACAACGGTACGGTTTAATGAACGGGCACGGCTAATAATAAGTTTTTGTTTACCAACCAATGCGGCATCGCCAATTTCAACACCTAAATCACCACGTGCAACCATGACTGCATCAGAAGCAAGTACAATATCGTCTACATCTGCTTGTGTTTCTACAGCTTCAGCACGTTCGATTTTTGCAAGTAGTTGTGCATTTGACCCTGCTTTTTCAGCCAAAGAGCGAACATAACGCATGTCGTCACCACTGCGAGGGAATGAGACCGCAATATAGTCGACATCTATTTCTGCTGCAGTAATTAAATCTTCTTTGTCTTTATCGGTGAATGCAGGTGCAGTTAAGCCACCACCAAGACGGTTGATCCCTTTGTTATTAGACAATACCCCCCCGACAGTAACGGTCGTATGTACTGAATTGCCACTAATTGAATCAACGGTAAGTTGGATTAGACCATCGTTTAGTAGTAATAGATCGCCAGATTTAACATCTTGTGGTAGTTCTTTATAATCAATACCAACTGCATTGACGTTACCTTGACCTAATTCCATATCAGCATCAAGGGTAAATTTTGCACCAACCTCAAGGTTTACCTTGCCGTCTTTAAACGTCGAAACTCTAATCTTAGGGCCTTGTAAATCAGCGAGAATAGCAACATGTTTGCCAAGGTCTTTTGCTATCTTACGAACCGCTTCAGCTCTATCTTTATGATCTTGCGCTACGCCATGGGAGAAGTTAAGTCTTACAACATTTGCACCCGCTCGGATAATTTTTTCTAAATTGTTATCACGGTCTGTTGCCGGTCCAAGGGTTGCTACAATTTTTGTGCGTCTAAGCATCAGGATCTCCTGTCGACCTACTATTTATAGGGTTGTTTAAATTCATACCTATTGATGATACTTGTTTTGCCTTGCTACAAAACAAAACTAAGTATGCACCATATGAGAAAGATCATGTGTATAAAGATTTGGTCTTTAACTCTTTTTTACACTTGGATTAAATTATATGATCTGTATTACATCATTATGACACCGGTGTCAGTATTGGTCAATCTCTGATATTGACACTATGCTAGTTAACATCTGGTCGTTTTTAATACTTTACGTGTAGTGTTGGCAGGTATCCGTTTGTTTTTTTAACATCATAGTTAATTGCATTTGGTTAAATAAACACCAGCCGTAGGTGTGTAATGAAAAAAAAACAGATTAGCAAGGACATTTAGCCTGACTTTGCTAGTTATACGTTGTCATACGCTGGCTTCTTAGAGCGGCTAGGGTATAATGCGGCGCGAAGTAATAGATCACTCACAATTTTGTAGTTACCGAGGAGGAAACTAAATGCAAGTTGCATTAGTTGGTTTAGGCGTGATGGGGAAAAACCTTGCATTAAACCTAATTGAGAAGGGGTTAACGTTAGTTGCCTATGATAGAAACCCTGACGCAGGTGCTGAGTTACTTAGCTGCGCTCAATCTTTGGGCATGGCGGAGCGCTTACACATAGTTTCAGATCTCGGTGATATGGTCAGACGTTTAGAAACACCTCGTTCAATTTTGCTACTGGTTCCTGCTGGTGAGTTGGTTGATCGTGTATGTGGTGATTTGGTCGAAGCCGGCGTGGCGAAAGAAGATATCATTGTTGATTGTGGAAACAGCAACTATAAAGATGGTATTACTCGTAAATTAAAATATCAGAACAAATTTGAATTCGCTACGATGGGGATTTCCGGTGGCGCTGAAGGTGCGCGTCATGGTCCAGCTATGATGGCAAGTGGATCAGAAGGTGGTTGGGAGCGTGTCGAGCCATGGTTTGAAAAAGTTGCAGCCAGCTATAATGGCGATTCATGTTTTGCGCGTGTAGGTCAGTCAGCCAGTGGCCACTTTGTAAAAATGGTTCACAATGGCATTGAGTATGCCTTGATGCAGCTCATTGCTGAGATGTATCAGTTATTGCGCCATGGTACAGGTCGCTCACCTCAAGAAGTAGCAGAAGTATTTGAGTCTTGGTCAGAAGGCACACTGAATAGCTACTTGCTATCAATCTCTAGCCACATTTTACGTCTAGAGACGGCAAAAAATGAATCACTCGTCGATTTAATCGATAATAAAGTGGGTGCAAAAGGTACAGGCCTTTGGACTGCACAAAATGCATTAGAGCTTGGCATTGCGGTGCCATCGCTTGTCGCAGCTGTACAAGCACGTCATTTGACCAATACGATTGATACGCACGCGGCAAAAGAAATGACCTATGCTGACAAAGAGACTATTAATATCGATGTTGATCTTGATGAATTAAAGCAAGCATTCTATTTGGCGAGTTTACTATGCTATAGGCAAGGCTTGGCATTAATTAAAGGTGCATCACGTGCCCATCAATGGAAAGTAGACTTAGCTAAAACGTTACAAACATGGCGTGCTGGATGTATTATCCGTGCCGATTACCTTGATGATGTAGCGCAAGGCGTTGAATTTATCGATGGCTTACAAACCGAGATGTCTGCATTGCGCAAAGTGACAGGGCTTGCGGTTTCAAGTGGCTTAGCTTTCCCTGTGTTGTCATCAACGCAAACGTATATCGCAACGTTAAGCACGCCAAGTAATGGTCATTTAGTACAAGCACAACGTGATTACTTTGGTGAGCATGGCATTAAAACGCACTCAGGTGAAACATGCCATTTAACTGATTTAGTCGATATTGATGCTAAAGTAAGATAAATCACTATATTGTTTAATTAAAAGCCGGCCAAATGCCGGCTTTTTTGTGTCTGAGTTTTAGTTTTTAAATTGGCATAGACTGAGTTGATAAAGTAGTTAACTACCAATCCACTTATCAGTTTCATCATTGTTTTATATTTTGGCATACCTAGCCCAGTCATTTTATTTTCTGTTTATTCAAGCTGCTCTTATATTGTTGTGCCGCCTGCAATTTAGTCGTTCTAAATGAGCCGCTTTTACCGCGCTACTGAGCTCTTCATATAGTGCATTTACAATGGGTTTATTAATATATTGCCCTGTGATTGGAAATCCCCATTCGAATAGCCACACGAGTATTTGATTTAATACGGTATCAGCTTCTTTATGAGGGTTTATCATGCCATAAATGAGCTTGTTTGATATTTCAGATTTTTGTATTTGTGATAATTCTGTTGAGGCATCGGTCCAGCCTTTGATGCGCATAAGTATGTCACTTTTCGTGGTGTTCATACTTTGGCTCATTTGCTTGGTTTGTCGTAAATCTTCATTCTTGCAGCGACCAAGTATATCAAGTTCTCTATCAGGCAGATCAATTGAAGCTCTGTTAGAGTAGTTGATAAAATCGAGATTATAAGACTCATTCACAGCAACATGGGTTAATTCGTGCACTAAATTGCCGATATTACCAAATTGGTAACGGACTTCATATTGCCGAACATTGTCGGGTTTGTATCGGCAAACTGCAGAGCCACTGGTTTGCACATTGATCCAGTCAATAACCAGTGGCGTTATTGCCAACACTTCACTGATAATGAGCTTAAGTGGCCCAGTTACAACGCTATTCAAACGGCGAAGTTTTGCGATATCTTGTTCTACGTTCATCACTTTCCTGTATCAAACAGCGCATGTGCTGATGAAATATAATTATCGTCTCAAGTATAATATTGTTTATCATGCTTAAGCTGAACATATCGAGGACAAATATCCGCCTTGGGTTTGTGCAATTTTTTAAGGTTTACTCACGATGAAGCAGAGGTTATGAATTCCTGCTAATAATACGGTTGATGGTTGCTACGTACAAAGCTCAAAAAGTACCGCTGTAATTATTTCGTTGGGAATACGAAATACTGTTTGCATACCCTATTATTTTACGCACGGCATTATGTGGACGTAAGTTAGAATTAAAAAGGTAATAAATTCAATAGCACACGACTTCTATACATCGAACATTTTGGAGTGTTCTATCTGTCGCGATCATGGGTTGAAAGTATCTGCTTCTTCTGGGCGCAATGTGAGCACTTCAAACCCTGTTTCAGTGACTAAAATAGTATGTTCAGCTTGAGCTGATAGTTTTTTGTCTTTGGTTACAACGGTCCAGCCATCTTTTTTGGTCTTTATTTTCGCACTGCCTTGATTGATCATTGGCTCAATGGTGAAGGTCATACCTTGTTTAAGCTGCATGCCTGTATTGGGTTTTCCATAGTGAAGTACATTGGGTGCTTCATGCATGTCAGTACCAATGCCATGGCCGCAGTATTCACGTACAACACTGTAGCCCCTTTTATGCGCAAAACTCTGAATAGCATGACCAATATCACCTAATCGAGCGCCTGGTTTTACCAATTTAATGGCTTGATACATTGCCTCGGTCGTGGCTTTGACAAGCTTTTTTGCTTCTAAACTTGCATCAGGCATTACATACATTTTGCTAGAATCGGTAATGTATCCATTTTTTTCAAGCGTAATATCAAGGTTAATAATATCACTGGATTTTATGATTTGACTTTTACTCGGTACACCATGGCATACCACGTCATTAATAGAACAATTTAATACATATTGATACCCATATTGGCCTTTGGAGGCGGGTCGGGCATGTAACTTATCAACAATAAAGCGCTCAACTGTGTCGTTTATCTCCATGGTAGAGCGGCCTGGTTGAACATAGCTATCGAGCATAATAAAAACTTGTGTAAGTAACTTTCCAGAGGCACGCATTAATGCAATTTGTTGCGCGTTTTTAATTGAAACGTCAGTCATTTACATCGGTCTCACTGTGTGCTTGTTTTTGTAATTCTGCATGGATCAATTCAGCGAAATTTTTGTTTGGGTTATGCTCTGCCAACTTGCCAATTTTTATCCAAAACTCGGCTTGGGCATTAATAGAGCGTGACATGACGTGTGATGTATTTCTTAATTCTTCGTGAAGTTCATCTGATATTTTAACAATACCCATGTGTATATATTCCGTTATGGTTTATATGCATATCGTATATTTTTGTTATGGAAAAAGAAAGCGCTAATTTTGTCAGCGCTTTGAGCGTGTAAATATGTGAATTAGATGTACGGGCTAAGTATTGAGCCCAAATGGATCATCAATAGAGTAGCTGGGTTGTGTAAACCAACGCGGGCCAGCTTCTGTCATGTAAAAGTGGTCTTCTAAACGAACACCAAACTCATCAGGAATAACCAGCATCGGTTCGTTACTAAAGCACATACCTACTTGTAGCGGCTGAGGATTATTACGCACTAAATAGGGCCATTCATGAATATCAAGGCCAATACCATGGCCTGTTCTGTGAGGGCAGCCAGGTACATTGTAGTCAGGGCCAAGACCGACAGATGTTAAGTAATTACGTGCGGCATCATCTACTGCACCACACGGTTTACCGATTTGAGCGGCGTTGAAAGCGGCTACTTGGGCATTTTTTTCATGTTGCCACATGGTGCGTTGTCGCTGTGAGGGGGTACCAAAGACATAGGTTCGCGTGATATCTGATAAATACCCTTCAACTTTGCACCCCGTATCAACTAATACTACGTCCCCTTGTTTAAGTGTTTGCGGCTCTTTAACGCCATGAGGAAACGAAGAGGCTTCGCCAAATAATACGATGCAAAAGTAGTTACCTGTGGCGCCAACTTTTTTATGAGCGGCATTGATAAAGGCTTCCACTTCAGTTGTGGTTATTCCCTCATGCAGCATACTGGCAGTTGCTTGGTGTACCGCTAAAGTCATGTCCATTGCGCGTTGAATTAAACTCAGTTCATGCGCTGACTTATGCATTCTACAATAAGCGGTGACTTGGTCGGCATTTATCCATGTATGATCTGAAGCGGCCTGACGAATACCGTCAAAAATAAAAAAGGCAGTGCTTTCATCAATACCTATTGTGGCGGCTTCTGTTACGCCCAGCTCTAGTAACATTTTTGTGAATAATGTATACGGGCTTTCATGCTCTTGCCAAGTATGGATAGGGCCTTTAATGACTTGATAATCAACTAATGTACCGACTTCAAAGGTTGGCGCAATAAATTGTACGCCCCCATCGGCGGGTAAAATTGCCCCGACCATACGCTCACTTGCATACCATTTCATACCGGTAAAGTAGCTCAGGTTAGTGCCCGCGTTAAGATAGATTGCGGCAATGTTGTGTTGTTTCATATAGGTTTGCGCATGTGTAATACGCTGCACATATTCATCATAACTAATGGCTTGCACATCAGCGGTCATGTTGCTGAGAGAATCTAAAGCTTGCTGTTGGCTTTGTATGCCGACACCGATTGTTGTCATAACATCTCCTAAAATCTATCAATGCGATAGGGGGTTAAGTCTAAACTTGGCGCTTCACTATTACATAATTGCGCTAATAATTCAGCGGTGATTGCACCTTGGGTTAAGCCAAGGTGCTGGTGGCCAAAGCCAAAGTATACATTACGATGATGTGGGCTGCGGCCGATGACAGGTAATGAGTCGGGCAGTGAAGGCCTACAACCCATCCACGTTTCACTTGGGGGAGTATCGTCGATGCAGGGTAGTAGCGCATTGGCATGTTGTAGCAGTACTTTTGTACGCTGATGGTTTTCTGGAGCATCGAGCCCCGCAAACTCTACCGTACCTGCTACGCGTAGGCCACTGGACATCGGCGTTATAATAAATTGCCGCTCAGCAGAAGCCACAGGACGAGAAAGTGAGGTCTGTTTTTTAATCATGGCATGGTAACCCCGCTCAGTATCAAGTGGGACATTAAAGCCGAGTTGCTGTGATAGCTGTTTACTCCATGCACCAGTGCAAACAATCACTTTATCAAACTCAGTACTAGCACCTTTGGAACAAGTGAGCGTTACTGCATCTTCAATGGTGTTGATCGCACCAATACCCTGTTGCTTAAATTGCCCACCTGCATCACGAAAACGTGTAAAAATATGTTGGCACAGTGCATATGGGTCGACACTATGACCCACATCCGTAAACAGTAGCGCGTTTCTTATGCGTTTATTTAAACTTGGCTCTAATGAGTATATTGCTTTACCCGAAAGCCACTTTACAGCAATGCCTTGACGTTTATACTTTTGATATAGCTTATTAATATCATGACGGGGTGTGTCTTCAAAGGTCAGCAGGCTGCCATTAAGGGTGATTAAATCTGCAAAGTCTTTACCACCCAGTAGGGATTTATAAGCCAATAATGCGCTGCTATTAAGCGCTTTAAGTGCCTGTGTATTAGCGGCAAGTTTAGCCGAGCGCATATTGGCAATAAACTTCCAAAACCAAGGTAAAGCATGGTGTAAGTAGCGCCATTCTATTTTTAATGGCCCATTTTTATTAAATAGCATGCTGGGGATCTTGGCTAGCAAACTAGCTTGCGCCAAAGGGAATACTTGTTCGGTAGCGAAGTGTCCGGCATTACCTTTGGAGCACTTTTGAGCAATGCCTTGTTGGTCAAACAAGGTCACAGAAAAACCCTGATCCTGTAATTTTTTCGCCGTACACAAGCCGACAATACCAGCCCCTATGACGGCAATGTTAAGTTGATTGGACATGCAATTTTCCTATCGATTTTTGTTAAAACATACTGCATTCAACTGATTGCATCTTGCTAAGTAACGCTTTAATTGCGCTCTACAAAAAAAACCAAAAAAATTTAATCTATATAAATATCATATGTTTAAGCTTATTTTTACTAGGATGTATTTGGTGATTACCTTTTCGATATATGATTATTCTAATTTGGATATTGATTATTGTATACAATATACCTAAGATGGTAAACATAAAAACCAACAGAGGAAAGATCATGACAACACTTTGGCAAGGGGTTTACCCAGCTGTAACGACACAATTTAATGATGATAACAGCATTAATTTTGATACTACGCTCAATATGATTGATGCGTTGATAGACGAAGGTGTTCATGGGGTGATTGTTCTTGGCACGGTCGGGGAGAATTGTTCTTTAAGTCAGCAAGAAAAGCGTGAGGTGTTAAAGGCTGCTAAAGAACGTGTTGCGGGAAGAGTACCATTACTAACAGGCGTTGCCGAAACAACTACTCAGTTTGCCATTGAGTTTTGTCAAGATGCTGAGCAATTAGGCATTGATGGCTTAATGGTACTCCCTGGTATGGTGTATCGCTCGACTGAGCGTGAGGCTATCCATCATTATCAGCAAATAGCCCGCTCTATGTCATTACCTGTGATGATTTACAATAATCCGATCACGTATGGTGTCGATGTATCTATAGAAGGTATGAAGGTACTAGCGCAAGAAAGCAATATTGTTGCCGTTAAAGAAGCGACAGAAGATACCCGCCGTATCACCGAATTGCAAAGTGCTTTTGGTGATCGCTTCATTATATTTGGTGGCGTTGATGATATTGCGCTTGAAAGTTTAATGTTGGGCGCGACGGGTTGGATTTCAGGTTTAACCAATGTGTTTCCAAAAGAGTCGGTTGCGATTTATGAGCTTGCACGACAAGGTCGTTATGAAGAAGCAAAAGAGATCTGGCGCTGGTTTTTACCACTACTGCGCTTAGATACAATTCCAACGCTTGTTCAGTGTATTAAATATGCTGAGTCGTTAGCTGGGCGCGGCTCAGAAGTAACACGCTCGCCGAGATTAGCGTTACCAGAGAGTGAAAAAGCCATGGTCCGTGCTCTTTATGATGATGCAATGACGAGCCGTATTGACCTATCAAAGTTCAATTTGGATTAACACCATGCGCAGAGGGACGTTTTCATGTATTGATGGCCACACATGTGGCAACCCTGTGCGCTTGATCACCAGTGGGCACCCTGTTTTAAAGGGTTCCACTATGAGTGAAAAGCGTCAGCACTTCATGACCGATTATGATTGGATCCGTAAAGCGTTAATGTTTGAGCCTCGTGGCCACGATATGATGTCTGGGGCATTTATTTACCCACCAACCACCCCCGACGGTGATTTGAGTGTGTTGTTTGTCGAGACTTCAGGGTGCCTACCCATGTGTGGCCATGGCTTAATTGGTACGCTGACGTTTGCATTACAAGCAGGTTTATTGCACCCCGAGCAGGAAGGGCGTATTAAAGTAGATACCCCCGCAGGTCGAGTCAATGCTCACTATGCAAAGCAAGGAGAGCGAGTTGAATGGGTTAAGCTATTTAATGTTCCCGCGTTTTTAGCATATGAAGATATACATATTGAAGTACCTGGTATTGGCGCTTTGCGCGTTGATATTGCCTATGGAGGTAATTTTTACATTATCGTAGAGCCGCAACAAAATTTCCCCGGAATAGAACGGTGGAATGCCAGTGATATTTTATTGTTTAGCCCTCAAGTACGCGATGCAGTTAATCAAAAAGTAGACTGCGTACACCCTGAAAACGCCACTGTTCATGGTGCATCTCATGTACTTTGGACGGGTAAAGCAAAGCACACTAATTCTCATGCTGCAAATGCCGTATTTTATGGTGATAAGGCAATTGATCGTTCGCCTTGTGGTACAGGTACAAGCGCCAGAATGGCGCAGTTGTTTGCTAAAGGACAATTGCAAGTCAACGATGATTTTGTTCACGAAAGCTTTATTGGTAGTCAATTCGTTGGGTGCATTGAAGGGGTAACTGAGGTAGCCGGTAACGCTGCGATTCAACCCAGTATACGCGGTTGGTCACGAGTGACAGGCACCAGCAATATTTGTGTCGATGATGATGATCCATATGCATTCGGCTTTCAAGTTTTATAAATCAACTAAATTGAGTGGAGGTAACATGCAAGTTACTGGAGCAAGTCTTATTGCAGGTTCATGGCAAATAGCTGAACAGGCAGACATATTTTATGGCTTTTCACCAAAGCTGAATTTGCCACTAGAAACGCCAGTATACGAGGCGAGTTCAGATATGCTGGAACACGCAATCAATGAGGCCGAACGTGCATTTAAGGTATATCGAAAAACCAGTTATCAGCAAAGGGCTGAGTTTCTGCATGCCATTGCGGATGAAATAGAAGCGCTTGGTAGCTTATTAATAGATACAACACATCAAGAAACAAATTTGCCAGTGGCGCGGCTGGAAGGTGAGCGAGCTCGGACAATGGGGCAATTACGGGCGTTTGCTCAAGCTTTAGAAGGTAGCCAAAAGAGCATTGCCAATTTTGGCTGTACAGATGCGGCAGTACCTGAGCGCACACCACTGCCTAAGCCGAATACCGAACTTGATTATATTCCCCTTGGTGTGGTTGGAGTGTTTGGCGCATCAAATTTTCCATATGCGTTTTCCACGCTTGGTGGCGACACCGCTGCCGCGTTAGCTGCGGGGTGCAGTGTCATAACAAAAAGCCACACAGCACACCCGATCACAAGCGAGTTAATGGCACGTGCCATTAGCCTAGCCATTGAGAAGTGTGAGATGCCAAAAGGGGTATTCTCTATGGTCCAGGCAAAGCGATATGACCTTGCTCATCAATTGGTTGCGGCGCCACAGGTCAAAGCAATCGGTTTTACTGGCTCGTTTTCGGTGGCTCAAAAATTATTAGAGACCATAGGCACGCGTCAAGAGCGGATCCCTTTCTACGGAGAGCTTGGCAGTATTAATCCGCAATTTTTATTAAAAGAGCAAATAGCACAAGCCAGTAACTCATTGGCCAGCCAGCTTTGCCAAGCATTGTTAATGGGTAACGGACAGTTTTGTACCAGCCCGGGTTTATGGCTGGTGCCAGCGGCAAGTTCGGCATTTATCGAGCAAGCTATAGACCATATCAAAGCGAGCCAGTCAGATACCTTGCTGTCGCCAAATATCGTATCGAGCTTTAAGCAGAGCATTGCTGAGCTTAAACAATCAAATGAGGTCACGTTGTTGGCTGAAGGTGTACTCAATGAGTCGCATCATGCGAATGCACATTTGTTTACCACAGATATAGACACATTCTTGGATAACAAAGCGCTGCATGAGGAGGTATTTGGTCCAATGGCCATGATTGTCACCTATGATAAACCCGCTCAATTACTGGCATTAGTCGAGTCTCTTGATGGACAACTCACCGCATCGGTGCATGGCACTCCTGCCGATCTGCGCAAAGCTGACGCGTTAATTGAAGCACTTGAGTATAAAGTAGGGCGCATTATTGAAAACCAAATGTCAACGGGAGTCGAAGTGTGCTCCTCTATGAATCATGGTGGACCTTATCCTTCATCAACTGATGTGAGGAGTACCTCTGTTGGTTTAAATGCAATGCTGCGTTTTTTACGACCAATTTGCCGACAGAAAGCAAATTAATGTAACAAACGTAATTATTTCTTTAGTTTTTACACAAAAAAATGCCCAGTGCACTCGCTTGCTCTGGGCTTAGGGGATAGCTCCAATGGAGCCAAAGCGTTACTTAAAAACACCTTTCAACTGTAAGGGAGAAGTAGAAAGTAACTTAAGTGTAGTTAACTTTTCATAAAACTTACAAACAACAGCAATATATTTAAAGTTTATTTATTACAATTACTTATATTATATATAAATAAATATTCTAAAAAAACAGAAAAGATATGTTCAAGTTATACCCAAGTTATCAACTGGCTATCACTAACAAGATCTCGTGGTAGGCTATTCTTAATTTTTTGCTTTTGCCATTTGCCAAGACCAACAGGCGCGCCACACAAGGTTAAGATCACCTCGCCAGTTACATTTACAGCGCAGTCAAGGCGAATATCCTTACCGTTGAAATAATCTTTGGCTTCATTTTGAGACATCGCATAGTTATTTTTACATGCTAATTGGCCTAGTGCTGTTGCAAATTCATGCTCTAATCGAATGCCGTTTTTATGGGTTGTGCCAACTTGAATACCCATGCGGGAATACTTAATTTTATTTTCGACGTTGTGAAATCCGTCAGGGAAAAGCCACAGCTCTTTATCGCGGCTCATAAGTTGACCTGAGATGGTGGTTTGCTCTATGCCAAATTGTTTTTTTGCGAGGTCAAAAAATTGCTGCTGTAGTTTTTTCTCACTTACGGCGAACGGAAAACTGCCTTTTTTAGTTTTTTGTGCTGTATTTTCTACTGACGCGGTTTTAATAAAGCGCGCAATGAAAAAGCCTTCACTGTCGTAAATTTGTGGCCAAACGTGTAAGTAGCCTTCTTCGGTAGTTGCTCTAGTAGCATCAGGAAAAAGAGAGGATAAATCATCTGTTTTTATGGCGTCAGGGAATGCGTTTAGCAACTCGTCACACACTTGCTGGTTTTCTAGGGGCGTGAGTGTGCAAGTTGAATATACTAATGTGCCGCCCGGTTTTAGAGCCATAAATGCGCTACGGATAAGCTTTTTTTGAACATCCGCAATATCGATATTAGACTCGATAGACCAATTTTTGAGTGCATCAGCATCTTTTCGAACAGTACCTTCACCAGAGCAAGGGGCGTCAAGTAAAATACTATCGAAGCATTCATACATGTAATCACCGAATATCGCCGCGTCGAAATGGGAGAGCGCACAATTGGCTATTCCCATACGCTTCATGTTAGCAGCCAGTACTTTAAGGCGTGATGAGGAAAGTTCATTGGCGATGAGTACGCCTTTGTTATCCATCATGGCGCTTAACTGTGACGTTTTAGAACCGGGCGCTGAGGCCATATCTAACACGGTGTCACTGTCTTCAATAGCGTGTTTTAGGGCAACAGGTGGCAGCATCGAACTGGCCTCTTGTACATAAATACACCCACTCAAGTGCAGCTCGGTATTACCGATAGGCAGGCTGTGTTCTTCTGTTTCAGAGCGAGTAAGCCAGAAGCCGCTGTCGCACCAAGGCACCGGCTCAATGGACCAATCATGCGCAGCGCAGTAGCTTTTAAAATCACTGACTGACATTTTTAACGTATTCACTCTGACCGAACGCCTGAGCGGGCTTTTGCAAGCTTGCAAAAAATCGTCGAGTGTTAGGTGAGTTGGAAGGTACGTTTTTACGTCGTCGATAAATGCTTCAGGAATATACGTTTTACTGTCCAAGTGGCGCTCTGTATTACAGGTTTGATTAAAGTGCGGCAATTTTAACACCGCATGATAATGGCTTAAAGGGTTTTCAAAGTTCAAATTGTCATACTGAATCGACCAGTCTTCTCTAGACATTTAATTGCTTTATAATTATGTATACTAAGGGGAAGAAAAATGTTCAAATTATAGCGTTTTTCATACTTTTCCCCTACGCTAAATGGATAATTAAAATAGTAATAAAGAGTTAAACAAAAGGGCTGACCTAGTTATAAAGTTTGAATCAATAAAAAGGCCGCTCTGTCATTTTAATTTAAAAAAAGCGCTCAGTTTAAAATAGATATTTAGTTTTAAAAATTAAATTTGTTCATTGTTTTCATTAGGTTAAATGGTCTTTTTAGCTTTTCTAAATTTGAAAATCGCTCGCGTATATCTTCAGGTAGGACAAAATAATCAGCCTTAGTTCGTTCGTAAGCTAGGGGGATTGCCATAATCAACTGGTTATACTGTTCAAGTAATAGCTGATCACTACCCTCTAAAGCCTGTAGCTTTGCAGAAAGTACAGTAAATCGCTCCAATTCATTATGCGAGCATAAATCTTGAACTTTTGCATAATGATAAGAAAAAACTGTACCTAGTACGCTCCAATCATCAGAAATGTGCTTTACGTCATCAGGGGTTATAACCACTTCTGTTTTTTGGCACTTTTCAAGCTTAATGTCATACGCTTTAATTGAGTTGTGATATTGAATAGTAAGATAGTCTTTAAGAGTTTGCTCAGACATATCCGCATATGTAAAAAATGATAAAAACATTGAAAAAAAACAAATTAAATATTTCATTTTTCAGCCACACAACCGTTATATACGGCTTTCCAAAATTGTCTTTCTTTACTTTTTTTGGCTCTAATAGCTTGAAGGCCTGATATCGTTTTTATTGTTTTTCTAGCAATGCTAGGGGAGTCACGTAATGCCTTATTAAAAGAATTAAAATCAGTTTGAGTAAGATTATAATGGCTTTTTATCATACCATTACCAACAAAAATATTTGCAAAGGTACCAACTACAATGGCAGAGCTAAGCCATTCATTAACACCTTTTATTCTTCTTATTTCTTTTACTGCCAATTTTCCACGTTCAGAGAACTCTAAATTACTAATATCGGGACATATCATATTTAATTCCTTGTTATTTATTCCATTAATAATAAAAACTATCATAGAATTTATTAAAACTGTTAATAAAAAATTGAGTGAATTTAGCTAACCCCCCTCCCCCAGAATTGATTGTTTTTCATTTACAACCTAGTACGAACGAGTTAGCAGCAGAGCTTGCTGAATTAAATCAACAGATTAACCTGCTTAAGTGTTTGGGCTAGAAAAGTGCGTATGTGGTGAAAATATCATTGATAAATCAGCGAAAATTAGATCTAATGGCAGGATAAAACGTACTGAGTAATGCAGAGATGGCTTAAGCGCGAAAGATAAGCCGATAAAATAGGCTTGCGACAATTTACGCCACTAAAAGCAAATAGCAAGCTCCCGCAGCATAAATGACACCAACTCTCAACAGAGTTAAAACTGAGAAATTGATTGGTAGTTAGCTATTTGTTCCGCGCAATTTTATACTGATATATTTATTCTTGGGTTTATTGCGTCAGCCATTTTAGAAGAGAATTGTAAAGAGCTGTTTAATACCTTTTCTTCTAACGTATGATAATCTTGGCCAAAACCGTCGTCGTGAAATTGTTTCTCAAAGCTGTTACTTAATTCATTTAGCCTAAACTTACCGTAAAAGTCTTTTGCTTCGGCATTACTGTTGACATCAAAGTAACGAACGATATCAGCCATACCTTCATGCACTTGTTTATAAGCGCTTTTCAGCTCGTCATTTGCATTTATTTGCGTTTCCAGATCGGCACGGAGTGCGTCAGCTATGCTTCCACCGACCAATTGCAGCGTGCCATCCTCTTTTTGAGCAAGATCGAGAGAGTTTAAATCTATATTGGGGTGTAAAGTCGCCTGTGTACCTTTAAATTTTTCAAACTCTTTTAGAGTTGTGGCAAAAGCAGCTTGTGTTTTATCCTGTATTTCAAAGTTTTTAACATTATATTCATACGCCTCTTGTTGAAATTTTTTTATTTCTTCGTCGCTTGCGACTGGCGTATGTTCAATCGATGCAGGGGCTGCGTTGAGCTTTTGAACTGGGGGTTGCGCTTCGATGGTAGTGGATTTTGTTTTTGCTAAAGCTGCATTATTATTGACTAAGTCATGTTGTGACTTTTGCAATGAAGATTTTATATCCATAATTTTTTCCTTGATTATTATATCTTAATATCAATGCTTTAATATAAATCCAGCCGTTTTCAAGTTTGAATTTAATATGAAGTAGTTCATTTGATTTGTTCCTTAATATTTATTATCGTCAAGATGCTTAAAAGCTTTAAGTATTTATAAATAAGAAGGATTTGATAATGATAAGTTACTAAAATATTCCTCGGTAGCTATTGCAGTGACAATGGCTGGTTCAACATTCGCTAGTAATATTGTAGTTCCTAACGTGACAGAGCAACCTGTTTCCATTTATGATTTTAGTTACTCGAGTCAAATTGAACTCAAAGGTTTGATTGAAAATAAAGAGTACAAAACAGTCGATGGCTGTGTATCAGAATATCGTGTAGAAATACCTAAATACGGGACTGAGGTGGAGTCTTTCAAAGTAAACGCCGTTTACTTTGAATTTTCGAATTATGATGATAATTCATATTTTAACGGCAAAGACCATTTGGATAACTTTTAAAAAATGGCCAATGTTTATCAATTGATTATATCCCAAAAAATAAATCCAACAGGATAGTGAAAATATTCAGTTAATACATATGAGCCTTAACTCTGTCAATAGCCACTAATGTTCTCCCAAAAAAGAAAGGCAATATAAGCCACTCGATACCAAGATATTAGTGACTATTAATATAGAATAAACGATATGGTTAGAGCAGATATAAAGCTTTGGATGACAATATGCAAACTTTGCAGGGAGTAAATAAGTTTTATGCGACATGCGACAAAGAATGACGTCAAATGGCACAAAGGGGTGGAACACAGTATTTTATCCATAGAATATCAAAAACATCAGTACGAACGTAGTGAGCATATCGACTAGCTATTTTATTTTTGTGAGTTGTGAAATCGATTTTAGGGCAGCAAAAGCGAAATAAAAGCACATTCATTGGCCGCATTTTTTAATGTTTTTGTAGTGAGCGGTAGAGAATGTAGCGCGCAATTGTAGAGTGCGTAATTATGTAAGAAATTTTTGACTGTCCCATGATTACCATGTGAGTATTATAGGGAAAATCGAGGGGCGTATAATTTGTCAGTAAAAATGTTTTGATAATCTGACTATTAGAACAGAGTTATTTGTCAAGCCGCTTGATTCAAGACACATACAATTATCAAAAAGAAAGTAAAGAGAGCTTAAAAAAGGATATTTATATGATAACGCATAAAAAAATCGCTACAGTAGGGGTGTTAATTTCAGCAATCTTTACTCAATGGTCTGTACAAGCCAATGACAAGTTAGAGACGATTTTAAACAATCTAGAACCGAGTTTGTTTGCACCAAATACAGTATCAACCAATCAATTTGAGTATGGTTCTAGTTTGTCTCCAGATGGAAAAAAGTTTGCGTTTGTTAGAGCTTTAGCCCGATTTTCACACAGCGCTCTAGTCATTTCTCACAAACAAGGAGATACTTGGCAAACCCCAACGTTGCTGCCGTTTAGTGGCGAATTTCACGATACTAATCCGTACTTCTCCAAAGACAGTAACACATTTTATTTTACCTCTAGAAGGCCGGTAAAAGGTGCGCAAAACGATATCTTTAAAATGTGGCAAGTAAGCTATGATGGCGATAAATTTGGCCTGCCTGAGTTAGTGCCAGGTAAAATTAACGGAGATCATAATGTGGTCTACCCGACTTTGCACACCAATAATGATATCTACTTCTCATCTGTGATAAAAGGAACGACGGGTGGTGTAGATCTCTTTATTTCTAAGTACCACCCAGATGGATATCAAGCGCCAATTGAGATTTCAGAGCTCAATTCCACGGCTAGTGATGCAGATCCCGAGGTTTCAACGGACGGAAAGCTGTTGTTTTTCACGTCAATGAGAGCGGGTGGTTTAGGCCACTATGATTTACATGTATCAGTTAAACAAAAAGATGGTAAATGGGGAAAGCCGATAAATCTAGGCGATAAAATCAATTCGCGCAGGATGGACTCAGATCCTATTCTATCAGCTGACGGTAATACCTTGTTTTTCTCGAGTGATAAAAACTCTGAAGTGAAAGCTGTTAACAATTATGATGAATTGCTTCAGCGACAGGAAAGTATTCATAATGGCCTTATGAATATTTATAGTGTTGATGTAACCGAGCTAAATCAATACCTTCGTAAGAAGACCTAATCTGTTCGTCAAATTGCTAAATAAATAAAAAGATGAAGGACGGCCATATGAAAAAAGGACAGTCAAAAATCCCTCGCCTATTTGGGTTGAAATGGTGAATCTATATTTATGTGCCTGCTCTATCTTATGCTGAGAACTAGAAACCTTAGAGAGAAGATGTGTTTTGTCATTAATCCAAGAGAAGCTTTCGATTTTTTTGCACCATCTAGCACTGCTCAAGGTAAAAATTACGTAAAGCAATCAGAGATAAAATACCAATATAACACCAACTCAGACACACCGAGCAGGTAGCGGCTCAGTCCAACAAACGATTATGCAGCACAAACAACGTGCTGCATAAATACGAAATAGTTATGCCTCAGGGAGGAAAGTTCATTGAAAGGATTCAGAATTAGTATAAATCACAGTGATTTGGACATTGATGTTATCTATCAGTTTATATCTCAAAGTTATTGGGCTTCTGGAATTCCTAGAGCTACTTTAGAGAAAGCGATCTCAAATTCATGGTGTTTTGGTGTGTTTGAGGAAAATGGTAATCAAGTTGGTTTCGCAAGACTAATAACAGATAAAGCTACATTTGCCTATTTAGCAGATGTTTTTGTCATTGATTGTTGCAGAGGTAAAGGGTTAAGCAAGTGGTTGGTTAAAACCATTATTGAATATCCTGAAGTTCAAGGTTTAAGGCGTTTAATGCTGGCAACTAGAGATGCACATGGCTTGTACTCGCAATATGGCTTTCGATCTGTTGAGAATCCAGAAATATTAATGCAAATTTGGCAGCCGAATGTGTACCACGACCCTATTACATCAAAAGATAATTTGTAACTTCCCGCGATTTTGTAGACCTCTAGCTTCCAGCTATAAACTGGTTTTCATACTCATCAGGTGATTTCACAATGAAGCGCTGTGCAATATATGTACATATTTGAACCAGCCAATAAATAAGCATAGAGATCCTATTACAAAGGCTATGGTGCGACGTAACAGGTGCTGGGTAAATATATGCTCTGCACAATGCCAGTATCGACTTATCACAAACATTGCTGATAATACATACCAAAACTGACCTGATACACTTTGAAGGTATAAACCATGTAGTAACACAATAAATAATATGGGCTGCTGAAACTGGTTATCGTAGTTGTTTCCTGATAGCACAGTGCGGATGGGCAGCTTATGTTTACTAACAAACATAATATCAACAACTGAAATCTGTTTTGATCTAAAAGCGACGATGCGTTGTACCATGGTAAATAACCACAGAAATCCGATTAGTGCGACCAGAAAAGCAAGCGGGTAGTGGATCCACATAAAATTAAACCTAATGAATAAGATAGAGTCACTTTACCAAACATGAAAACATCGTTAATGTGTCAAATATGACAATTTTATCGTTATAAGTGACAGCGTTTGAATGTTCTACTCATATGCCCAGATAATGTGTTGGCCAGCGGCTTAACTGGTATTATTGATGTGCTTAATATTGCAAATCTACTGAATAAGAAAAAGCTGTTTGAATGGCAAATAACGAGTTTATCGGGCAGGACACTTTACTCTAGTCAGAACACCTTTGTACAGACTGATGTTGCTTTACATGATGTACACGGGTGTGACGTGATGATTTGGGTAGGGAGCCAATTTGAGGGGCGTGAAAAGCTTTGGCAGCACTGCCATCAGGTTATTCCACATAAAAAACACATTCAGAGACTAATAGCGCAAAGTAACTATGTGTTGGCATGTTGTACTGGGGTCAGCTACCTGGCTGTGTCGGGAGTACTAACAGACCACCGTTTAACCAGCTGCTGGTGGCTAAAAACGTTTTATAACCAATATTTTCCTGATCTGCGAGTTAGCCAAGAAGCGGTATATATCCAAGACGGGAAATTCATCACTGCGGGCGCTGTGCAGTGCTACTTTCCTATGATGCTACATTTTATTCGTCAAATTGCAGGTCAACCGCTGTGTGATCAATTAACAGCTTGGCTGACTATGCCAACTTCGTACACGTCTCAGTCTCCGTTTATGGTATGCAATGCTTTTGAACAACACTCGGATCTTAAGTTACTCGAGTTACAATATTATATAAAAGATGCGCTCAATGAGTCTTTAACTGGGCCTTGTTTCCTAAATAATTGAACTTCTTTGGTTTGGTGTGATCAGATCATAAAATGCCTTAACCCATGCCTTGAAATGAAGAAGAAAATTAGGAATTGGTCACAGTACAATCGTGCTTTAGTTCAACGCGGTAACATCAACATTTGGCTAAGTGATAGTGCCATCTCAAAGTGGCAGAATACTGAAAAGCACGGTGGCCGTGGTCGTTCAAATTACTATTCTGATTTAGCAATTGAAACCTGTTTAACCTTAAGGGCCGTATTCCATTTGCCACTCAGGGCCTTAGAAGGGTTTGTAAATTCCTTACTTACTACGATGGATACCTCGCTGCAATCACCGGGTTATAGCTGTTTATGCAAACGCAGTAAAACACTTGATGTGCAATATAGAAAAAGCGCAGGCAAAGGCTTTATAGATATTGTGGTCGATAGCACGGGCCTTAAAGTGTATGGAAATGGTGAATGGCATACAAGAAAACATCGTGCGACTAAGCGCCGAACTTGGCGAAAATTGCACTTGGCCGTTGATGCGACAAGTCACGATATTGTGGGTGCTGAGCTGTCGATGGTAAATGTGTCAGATGGTGAAGCCCTTGCCGATTTAATCAGGCCACTGCGTAGGAATATAGACAGAGTCACAGGTGATGGTGCATATGACACACGCAGTTGCTATGAGGAGGTCGCAGCAAAAGGTGCGATTATGCGGGTACCGCCAAGAGAGAATGCCCAATACTGGGAAGAAGGACACCCCAGAAACAATGCCATATTTATGATGCACCAAATAGGGTTAACGCAGTGGAAAATGAATTCAGGGTACCATCTTCGTTCACTTGCCGAGACGGCGATGTATCGTTTTAAACAAGTAATGGGTGATAAGCTGAAAAGTCGTCAATTCAATAGTCAGCATACTGAAACGATGATTAAAGTGAAGGCAATAAATAAAATGAATGGGCTAGGTATGCCCAAATATCAGCAACAAAGTTAAAACTGAGAAATTGATTGGTAGTTAGCTATTTGATCAACAAGGCCCTTTAACTGTCGCAGTTTTGGCAAAGAGGTTATACGTGTGTGAAAGAACCTTGATCCGTCGTTTTCATAAACACGTAGGTTTATCACCGTCGGCATATGTCAGGCTTGCTCGTTTAGAAAAAACTAAATTTTTACTGCGCTCGACAACTGATAATTTTGATATTATTAGTGCGCATGTAGGGTATCAAGATGCAAATGCTTTAAATAAACAGTTCAAAGCACAGTATGGTACGTCAATGGTGCAATGGAGAAGAATAGGATAGAAGTAAACTACGTGGATGTTAACCACTCAATTGCATGGTGTTCATCGTGGAAGCTTTTGATTTCGAGAGAGATAGTATTAGCAAACAAATCGATTAAGTCACTCCTGAAATCTGCTGGGCTGACAACGCGGGCGACGCGAAAATGAGGTAAGAGTGTTTCAATGACTTTTGTCACTTTCAAAACATCACTCCCAGAATAATTCAATTTTAGCTCAACGACATTGAGTAGTACTTTAGTCATGTGATGTAATTGTGCAAAGTGTTGAATTTTTTCATACATATCGATAACTTCATCAGGTTTTCCACAGCCCTTTGCTGTTACTGCCACAATATCGCAAGGGTCAGTGGTGTTAATACTGTAAGTTAATGGGTGTGACGTTTGTTCAAGTTCTATCATTCGCACATATACTCGAAATGGTTGTTCTATAGGTGTAGCAAATTCAGCGGCAGTAATAAAGTAATGACCCGATCCCTTGACGTAAAACTGTCAGGGTTTAATTATTGGGGTTTGTCGATTTGTAACGTGATGGATGATGTTGGTTGGTATTATTTTACTCTTGTAGGGTTGTGATATGAAGTTGGTTTTAGCCGCAAAGGACCTCTAACTTATTAAAATTATTTTGTTTTTACGATCTGTTTTTATTATTCATACGTAAAGCTGACCTTATAGAAATTTAATTAAGTAAAATGAACAATGCATAAAATCAACCCAAAGAAATTACTTAATAGCAAATGGACGGCCGTATCACCCAAGCATAAAGAAAAGCACTTTATGGTCACGGATGTTGAGTTTGATGAAGAAGGCCACGTGTTGCACTGCATAATTGAAGCTGTGCTAACCAAGCGCGCGTTCGAAATCCAATGGTTTGACTTAAAAAATGAGCAAGAGTGGGCATTTGGATGGAGGTAACATAGACAGAGCTGCCTTGGTTAAAGGTATGTACCCTAACACCATTATAAAGTGACAAAGCGACTTGATATAATATTAGATAGCACCTTAAATACGATGTAAGCTGCTATCTATGGGACGTTATTTATTTTTATCGTTGTCGATTGAGTCAGCTATTGTACCAATATTATTTAATTGTGCGTTTAACTGATGTTCTGTTATTTCACGGTTTTGGAACGCAATTTCTAGAGATAGCACTTTAATAGCTTGGCTCAAGGCTACGAGATATAACGATGAATTATTTTGGCGGCTTCGTTTTAAATTGATCAGTAATTCATTTAACTCGCTTAACGCAGCACCCGATAAATTTTTACTGACGATGCTTTGCATAAGCAGTGTATCTAAATAGGTGGGGTAAGGAAGTGGGTTTTTAACATAGAACTCTTGCTTAAAGTTGTCACTGTCAGGCAAGTTATCAAAATACTCTATGAGTTCTTCGCTGTAATCTTGGCATGTGTCAACTGCGGTTATGGCAGAGTTTAGTAGTTTAATAACATCTTGCTTTTCTTTTCTATCACTTTCGTAATTGGTGATTGAAATAGCCAGTAGGACGCCAACTAATGTTGCGATGAGTGTCAGAATAAAGTTAATACCAAGGCTATATTGCTCAGTCGCACTTTTAAACTTAGGTAAAAAAATAATAAAGCTTATAAAAATCAGAAGTATAGTTATTATAGTATAAAACATAGCTGTGCTTGTTTTCCTTTTCATTGAGCCCACGGATATGCACGTTAATATTATCGTGATTTCTTTTCTATTACCAATCTACCTCATAATATATGTTTTAGCATCACTGTTTAAGTATCTTGTATGTATAGTGTTTTGGCGGTAATACGTAATATCTAAGTGTATTGATACAGTGTTATTGATTGAATGGTTCCCCGAATTCAACATCAAAGTGTGACACTCGCTTGTTATCAATATTGGCAACATTCTCTGAGTTCATGAAAGCGTCTATAATTAAGTTTTATGATCCTTAAAAGTCGCCATTTATGACAGTTGTAAAACTCATTCTATGCTGTTACCTCCTGTGTTTTATTACCCCTGTGCACAGCGCTATCATGTCTGAGCAATGCAAGAAAATTGGCATAGTAGCAAGTTGGCCGCCGTTAACTGTATTCGATGCTCAAGGTGCCACAGGGTTGGATGTTGAAATTGTGCAACGTATATTTGAGCGTGCAAAAGTGTGTTACCAATTTGTGAGACTGCCCTCTAGTGCCAGAACGTTCGAAGAAATGCAAAAAGGGACGATTGATGTGGCAACAATGACCAGCTACACCAAGTCGAGAGAGATGTTTGGCACGTTTTCTGTGAGTTATCGAGAAGAGAAGATGCGGCTTATCTCTATGAAAAAGCCTACTAATATAGAAAAATTAACCTCTATTTTGGATCAAGATCATACAATCGGTCTGAGCATTGGTTCGTATTATGGGGAAGAGATCAGGCAGCTTATGTCTGATCCCACATTTGCAGAGCAATTTATTGGCCTTGCGAGTGCGAATAGCCGAATAGCTTTGTTAATGAAAGGTCGGGTTGATTTTATTGTTGATGACTTAATTAGCGCTCATTACTACAAAACGAAACTTGGTCACGTGAGCTTAAAAGTATGGCCTTATGTGGTACATGACAATCCGGTTCATTTGCTATTGAGCCATACTGCGTTCACTCACACTGAGATATCGGCTATTAACTTGGCTATTAAAGGTCTTCAAAACGATATTGATGCCATAGTGATGAGTTATCTCATTAATTGATGCTGTTAAAAGTGCCTATTAATGTATGTGGTACCACGCTTTGGCAGAGCAATTTTAGTTTGCTCTAATAGGGGATGCCATATTCAATATCATTTCGATTTTGTATATATTTAACTATGAGTATCAGGTATTTCAAGTAAAAAGTCAGTTGGGCCAACATCATGCTGCATTTGACTAAATAGGGTGGTTAATTGCCCTCTATGGTGAGTTTGATGGTTAAATAGATGACTGATGAGTTCGCCAAAATCACGTCTACTTATAACACCTTGTGAGTTTGTATATTGTAACTGGTTATCGAAATCACGCTCTTGTGTGTCATTTTTAAGCCATGATCCGATTAATGAATCGACCTCTTTGCGTGTGGTCTGTAATGAGTGAAAGTCTGAATATAAAATATCATCTAAGCGCTTAGGGTAGGGGAAGTTAGATAAACGGTGTAAGGTTGTATACCTTTCAGAGAACTGTGAAAACCTAGTTAACCAAACAAGATCGCCGATGAGTATGTGATTTAGCGTGCCAATAATTGATTTAAAAAACGCGCCACGGTTTTCATTGAGCGCCTCTTTACTTAGAGTTTGTGCAACACTATAAATCTGTTTATTCATTCTTGTATTGTGATCTGACATTAATATAAAGTGATTTCTTACATTCATAACTAGCCTATTGTACGTCAGCGAGTATTATCGACCTGACTTTATCTAGTTAACATCAGGTTTTTTAGCTGCAATATTATTAATCCACAGTAACATGCTCAGAGTCAATTTTTATGCATATTTATTGGAAGTTCAACAAACTACTATGTTATTTTGCAAAAATTTCATTCTGATTATTGCAATTATTTTATGCGCTTTATGCAGCAATTTGTTTACTCTTTAAAAAGGCTCGAATTCAGATAATATGGCTGGTGTCACAAATCAACACTTCGGCTTTTTACGGTTCTATTGGTGTTTTTTTATTATGCTTATGAAATATAGGAACTTTTATTTTTAAATTTTTTTGTTTGAAATTTAACCAATCTATGTGACCCAAAACGGTTTGACTGACGTAATAATCTTTACACGCAATCATGAGATGTAAAAGATGCTTCATTATCTTGTAACAAGTCAAAACTATCCAGCTTTTATCAATGTGCAGCAGCAGGTTGAGGGGTTTGCAGAAACAGAAGATATATCGGCCCTATGCGGAAAGAAACCGCATCCACTGCACACATGGTTAACTAAGAATGTGATGAAGATTGTAAAGGTAGAGTGTTTCACGTTGCTTTCAATGGTGATGCTTGTATCGTCTTTGGCGTTCTATTTCAATTTGGCAGTAGGCGTTTGGGTACTACTACTCTTGGTTTCATTACTTTTCTCTATATGGGTATCTGGACTTGCGGGGTTTGAGTTATTACAGCATTATTTACAATGCCAAGACGCAACACAAGATAGTGAAAGTTTACTCGCTCTGTATATTGAGATCAGTGACCAAGACCTCCCTCAGTTAACCACGTTATTGGGAAACCCGAATCATATGACGTTGGTAAAACTTGACTGAATAAATAGCCCGTCTGTAAGCTGTTCATACAGTCGGGCCTATCACACCCAGTGAATAAACTATGACTAATTGCACGTATATCTCAGGCGCGCTTTTAGTGTCATAAGAGTTTGTGCGAAATGAAAAAGTGTTATGTTGATGGCACATAGTCTGTAAGGTTAGTAATGATATGGCACATTAAATGATAAACACTTCATTTCTCCATAACTAAACCACTCTAGTAAAAGCGTACAATTTCTTTTTGTTATAGGCCTAGCGAGAGGCCCTCACTCGCTATCATTGAGAAATCATTTAAAAATCATACATACGTCAGGACTCTTAATCTGATCTTGCATACATTGAGCGGCTCTTGAGCTGTATATAAGTGGTCGTACAGCATTACAAGCTCTGCAAGAAAGGAAATAAATATGAAAGTTATCTTGACGCCAGCTCTGTTGTTACTGTCTGCGTGTGTTGTAACTGATGACAATAACAATCAGGATAATATACCTGTTTTAGAAGGGCCTTATTTAGGACAGGAACCGCCGAGTCTTATACCCCAAATATTTGCACCAGGGTATGTTTCGACGCGACACCGTGATTTTAGTGGCTCCTTCACGCCAGATATGAAAGAGTTTTACTTTTCGCGGCTAAATGTTGATACGGAAAAATGGTGGTTAATCCGCTTCAAATTAGAGAATAATCAATGGAAAGAGTCTGTTGTAGGTCCTAGGGTAGGGAGGCCAACACTGGCACCTGATGGCAATACCATGCATTTGGGGAGCCAATACATGACGCGTACATCAAGTGGTTGGTCAACTGTTAAAAGTTTGGGGAAGTTGTTTGACCGCGATGATTGGGGGATCATGCGTTTATCTTCATCAATACAAGGGACTTATATATTTGACGATTATAAAAACCACGACGTATTGCGAATATCTGAGATGAAAAACGGTCAACGTCAACCGCCTAAGCTATTACCCTCACATATTAATTCAGGCAAGTGGACTGCTCATCCTTTTATCGCAGCAGATGGATCATACTTGATATGGGACAGTGAAAAGGCGGATGGTTTTGGAGATAAAGATCTCTATATTAGCTTTCGCCATAATGATGGCTCATGGGGCAATGCGGTTAATTTAGGGAAAACAATAAATACCGACGCAATGGAAGCGAGTGCTTATGTTTCTCCCGATGGAAAATATCTTTTTTTTAATAGAAGTCCATTAACTGCTAAAGAGGGTGAAGGCTCTGAGGGTGATATTTATTGGGTAAGTGCGCAGATCATTGACACACTTAAGGCGAAATCATTAACACCGGGATAGAGAGCAATCATTTTATGGGCGACAAGCGAATTTGTGTTGAGTATTTTTTAAATGAGCCGTGTTTAATCGCCATTAGTGTGTGGGTTTTCTGTTAGGTTTGCTATCATCCGAGCTGAGTTATTTTATTCATATTTGGAATGTTTTTATGAAGAAGTTGTCTGCTGTGCAAAAAAAACAACAAGCGGTTGTATTAGAAGTTGCTGACACATTAGAAGAGCAAGCTCGCGCAGAGATCCCGGGTATGTTGCAATGCTGGTTTAGTATGGAATATCACTTGTTTCCAAGCTCATTGTTGCTAAGGTTCCAATTCGACAGTGAAGAAATGATGCTAAAAGCTAAACCTGATCTTTTAAAGTGGCAAAAATTGCTAAGCGCAGCAATGATGAAAAAGGGTGTTGTGTTAAAAAATATGCGTCTACATTTGGTATTTACCCTTGAAGGGCCCGAAGACTAGTTTGACGCGTTTAAGTGCAACTTAATAAAGAGCCGTTTTTGGCTCTTTATTTGTTTGTGCCTTGGAAAGTTTAGCGTGTGATCTCGCCTCTTAGGCTATCTTGCATTAAATGTCGCACCGTTTCGAGCTCTAACTCTTGGCTAAATAAGTAATGTAGCTTAGCAATGCAGGCTTCTAGAGTCATATCGTAGCCACTAATGACGCCACAGTTTATTAATGCATTACCAGTCGCATAGCCGCCCATATTTACTTGGCCTTGTATACATTGGGTTAAGTTTATCAGCACCACGCCTCTATCATAGGCTGCTTTAAGTGCTTCTAAGAACAGCGTTTGCTGTGGTGCATTCCCCACGCCAAAACTTAACAAGATCAGAGCTCGAATATCTCCCTCTAGAATATTGTTTATAATATCAATATTGATGCCGGGGTAGAGATAAAGCACGCCAATTGGTTGTGGTGTGATTGGAGTGACTTGTAAAGCTTGCTCGACATAAGGGCTGAGTTTGCCTTCTTTTAATTTAATACTTATCCCTGACTGTGCCAGTGGTTGCAAGTTCGGTGAGGAGAATGCATCAAAACCGTCTGCGTGCGCTTTAGTTGCTCTATTGCCTCTAAATAGCTTGTTATTGAAAAATAAACTGACTTCAGCAATTGGGTAGTTGGCGGCCAAATACATCGCATTCAGTAAATTTACTTGGCCATCAGAGCGTAATTGAGATAACGGTATTTGCGAGCCGGTTACAATCACTGGTTTGGTTAAATTCTCAAACATAAAAGACAAGGCCGATGCTGTGTAAGCCATGGTGTCTGTGCCATGCAAAACCACAAAACCATCGTATTGATCATACTTTGCTTTGATATCGTCTGCGATGATCTGCCAGTGATAAGGAGACATATCTGAAGAGTCGATTAATGGGCTGTATTCATGAATATCAAATAACGGCATTTCTTCACGGGTAAATTCTGCGTTGTTTTTTACCGTTTCCGTAAGGTAGCCTTCTGCGGGTATGTAACCGCGGCTAGACTGTTTCATGCCGATTGTACCGCCTGTATAAGCGATATATATTTTTTTTCTTTTCATATAAAAAAGCCCAGAATCAATTCTGGGCTTAGTATATCAATTGTCATTGCTGATTGCAGCGAATGATCAATATGTTATCTGGCAAGTCATACACTGAGTATAAATACCATTTGGGTCGTTCATTTGTGAAAGCGTTGATAAATGGCGCTCTAAATCAGTGCTAACCTGGCCTAAGTTCTTTTCTAGTAACTTAAGTAAGCTAGATTGTGGAGCTAGCGCGCTGATAGTATCTTGTACCATGGCGGTACCAAAAATCTCACGGAGTAACTTTTCTTTCTCAGATAAAGTTTGCTCTATCGTAATAACATCATAAAAGTCTAAGTTGGCAAGTTTTGCAGCTGCACTAATGGCGTCTTGTTTGTCGCCTAAACTATCAACGAGGCCGAACTCTTTAGCCTGTGTTGCAGTCCAAACTCTACCTTGTGCTACTTTGTCGACAGCCGATTTTTCTAAGCCACGAGAGTTGGCCACAACACTGATAAATTTATCATAAGCGTTCTCAACACCAAGTTGAAAAACTTGCGCTAATTGTGGGTTAACGCCGCGAGATAGTGAGATGTCATTAAGCTCTGTTGTAGCAACGCCATCTGAATATACTCCAAGGTCGTTCAGTGCATTTTCAAATGTCATAAACAAGCCAAAGACACCAATTGATCCTGTAATTGTGCTTGGAGAGGCCCATATCTCATTTGCTGATGCTGCTATCCAATAGCCACCAGATGCTGCGACAGAACCCATAGAAGCTACAACGGGTTTGCCTGCCTCTTTAATTGCGAGTACTTCGTTACGGATGATTTCTGAGGCAAACATGCTACCACCACCTGAATCAATACGTAAAACAACCGCTTTAACCTTATCGTTTAACCGTGCTTTTTTTAGTAGAGCTGCGGTTGATTCTCCGCCAATCGTACCTGCTTTTTGTTTTCCATCCACTATCTTTCCGCGAGCTACGATGACCGCAACTTTTTCGGTAACTGGGTTTACAAAGTCGACTGGGGGGGTGATAAAGCTCAAGTATTTCGCAAAACTGATTTGTTTATAGCTTTTACCTGAGTTGTTTTCCCCTACAAGCGCAATGAGTTCCTGCTGTAATTCTTGATCGGTTTTTAACGCGTCAACCCACCCATTTTTTAGGGCATATTGTGCATAATCTCCCTTAACTTGTTCCATTTTAGCTAAGTAATTGTCCGTTGTTTCGTCAAAATTAGCGGTATCAAATTGTCTTGCTGCACTTATGTCATGTTTATATTGAGACCAAAGCTCATCAAGCCATAGTTTGTTTGCTTCTTTTGCTGACTCTGACATGTCATTGCGGATAAATGGTTCAACGGCTGACTTAAATGTACCGACTCGGAATATGTGCTGAGTTACTTTAAGCTTTTCAAGTGCCTCTTTAAAATAAAGTGGATAAGAAGCGTATCCGCGAATATCAATTCCTCCGTATGGGTGAAGCGATATGGTATTTGCCTTTGAAGCTAAATAGTATTGGGCTTGAGAGTAGAACGCACCATGCGCAAGGACTGTTTTACCTGAGTCTTTAAATGCCTCTATGGCATCCGCAATCGAACGCAGTTTATCTAAGTGCCCGCCGCGTAAATGTTTCAAATCTAGCAGTAAGATCTGAATTCGATCATCATCTTTAGCTTGGGTTATTACACGTATAACGTCGTCTAACAAAAGCTCTTTTGGTTGATCATTTGAGTTTGTGGCATCGCTTAGGGCTGCATCAAAAGGATCTTCGTATGTTAATTCCTCAACTAAAGAGCCTTGCAGGTTCAAACGCAGGACGCTGTTATTATCGATGATTATTTCATCATTGGTACTCGATGCACTGATGATGACAGCTGCAATGATCACTAAAAATAACAAATTCACAATAAGGCGACGAGAAAAGTTAAGGCCGTGCCATAGCCCTTTAAAAAGTTTACCAATTAAATTCAAAATTAGCCCTCAATCAATGTACAGGAGTACCTAAAATATTCTCTATTATTGATAATACCCTAGAATATATAAAGGTGTAATAACTAAAACGTAACGAAGTATTTAAAGACGTACAATCGTAGTATAAATACACTAATGGGGAAAAAATTAGACTTTAGGTGGGGTCAACAAATAATTTACTTTGTTAATTGGCTTGCTAATTCATAGAAAATTGATAATGTTGCACAGGTTAGACCAGTTAGCCGGGGCAGGTAATGTTAGAAAAAAAATTAGAATTAAAGCACACTCAACTACGTAATCGTTTGGTTATGGGTTCAATGCATACAGGGTTAGAAGAGGGATGGCATAATCGAAAAAGATTAAGCGCTTTTTATGAAGCGCGGGCTAAAGGAGGCACTGGGCTTATTATAACCGGTGGCTATAGCCCGAATGTTCGGGGTAAATTAACACCAATTGCTTCGTCCTTTAATAGCTTTTATGACGTAGTAAAGCATCGAGCGTACACTCGCGCTGCGCATAAACATGATGCTAAAATCTGTTTACAATTACTGCATGCAGGGCGCTACGCGTACCACCCATTTAATGTCGCCCCAAGTGCGATAAAAGCACCAATCAACCCCTATAAGCCAAAAAACATGTCGGTGGGCATGATAAAAAGTACTATCAAGGATTTTGCTCGCTCTGCAAAACTTGCCGAGCAGGCAGGCTACGATGGTGTAGAAGTGATGGGCTCAGAAGGGTACCTAATCAATGAGTTTATGGCCAATCATACCAACAAACGCAGCGACGAGTATGGTGGTAACCTTGAAAATAGAATGCGACTTGCTGTTGAAATAGTTAGGGCGGTTCGCGCACAAGTCTCAAATAAATTTCTGATTATTTTTAGGTTGTCAGTGATGGATTTGGTACCAAACGGTTCAACTCCAGAAGAAGTGACAGAGCAAGCTCTGGCACTTGAAGCCGCGGGCGTTGATATATTGAATACAGGTATTGGCTGGCATGAGGCCAGAGTGCCTACTATCGCGAGTATGGTACCACCTGGTGCATTTAAAGAAGCGTCAAAACGCCTTAAAGATGTGGTTAGTATCCCTGTTATTGCGGTCAATCGGATCAATACACCGGATATTGCCAATGCTATTTTAGAAGATGAAAATGCAGACTTGATCTCAATGGCACGGCCACTTTTAGCAGACCCAGAGTTTTTTAATAAGTATCAAGATGACCGCAGTGAACAAATTAATATATGTATTGGCTGCAACCAAGGGTGTTTAGACCACGTTTTTAAAGGAAAGCGTGCGACCTGTTTAGTTAATCCGCAAGCGGGTTTTGAGCTAGATTACCCATTACAATTAGCAGATAAAGCAAAAAATGTATTAGTGGTTGGTGCAGGGCCTGCTGGGCTATCAGCAAGTTATTATTTAGCCAAGAAAGGCCATAAAGTTACACTTATTGATAAAAACACCCATGCTGGTGGGCAATTTAATTTAGCCATGCAGATCCCTGGTAAAGAAGACTTTAAAAAAACCTTAGCTTTTTATCTCTCTGAGATAAAGAGATTGAACGTCGCTTTAGAATTAGACACGCCATTTGAAGAGAGTATGCTTACTCAATATGATGATATTGTGTTTGCCACGGGAGTCACCCCTCGGTTATCTCCAATCCAGTGCTCTGATGGTAAACAAGTTTTTGCTTATGACCAAGTCATTCGAGGTGAAGTTGAACTGGGTGAACGAATTGCTATTTTGGGAGCCGGTGGCATTGGGTTTGACATGGTGGCATTTTTAACAGAAACGGCAGACCAATCAATCGCTGGCTTTAAGTCTCAGTGGGGTATTGAGTGCGAAGCAGATACCGCAAAAGATCCAAGAAAACTCTATATGCTGAAGCGCAGCGCTGGTCGGTTTGGCAGTGAACTTGGCAAAACAACGGGATGGATCCACCGTCAGGTTGCAAAGCATCATGGCGTAGAACAAATTGCCGGCTGTGAATATGTCGCGTTTTCAGATAAAGGCTTGCTTATTAGAGTTGATGGAAAAGAACAATGGCTAGATGTTGATACGGTGATTGCATGTATTGGTCAAGTATCGAGTGACTCGTTATTTAATAAGGAAGCGTTGCCTGATAACCAACACGTTATTGGTGGCGCAAAACTCGCCAGTGCGATTGATGCCAAGCGCGCAATATATGAAGCATTGCAGGTTGCAAGAAAGATATAAGTATTAAACCTCATACTTTTTTCTTTGTTATGATGCAATAAAAGTTTTCAAAATGCGGTCTACACTGATAACTAAGTTTTAATACTCACTATCAAAAGGCCGCATATGCTGTTAAAAATTCACGCCCTTTATCAACTTACTTTAAAAAAGCTCGAAATATTGGATGGGATCCCGCCACTACTATTTCGATTGATCCTGGCACCGATTATGATCATTGCAGGCTTTAATAAGCTCAACCTCTCAAATGAACAAATGGCTTTTCCCGATACCTTATTGGCAGATCCGAATGTTGTTAGCTGGTTTGGTAATAGTGATTGGGGGCTGGGTTTACCGTTTCCTGATTTATTGGCGTTTTTAGCCGGTTGGTCTGAGTTTTTAGGTGGATGGTTAATACTTATAGGTTTATTTACTCGGCTCGCGGCCATTCCTCTGTTGTTTACCATGTTTATTGCAGCGACCACGGTGCATTGGCACAATGGGTGGTTTGCGATTGCCCCGACTAATCCAGATACCAGTGCTGCTCAGGTATTAGAGTGGCTAAGTATTCCAGGTGCACAAGCGAGCTTAGATAACAGTTTAGAAGTAGGAGAGCGGCTTGATAAAATAAAAGGGATTGTGCAAGCGCATGGGTTCCCTGATTATCTGTATGAAAAGGGGTCGATTACGGTACTAAATAACGGTATTGAGTTTGCGGCATTATATTTTGCAATGCTATTGAGCTTATTATTTGTTGGGGGGGGAAGGTACTTCAGTCTTGATTATTGGTTGAAGAAAGCGCTTATCCCAGACCCAGAAACGCAAATAAATTAAAGCCTTGTCTCGCTGTAGCGTAGCTCAAAAAAGTATATGGTGGTATCCTAAACAACAATCATTTCTCATAAAGGTTGGTTTTAATGGATGCCATCGAACTTCTAACAACAAGGCAATCAGATAGTAATTTATCGTTTCCTGGTCCATCAGCTGAGCAGCTTGAAATAATTAAAAAAGCTGCTCTAAAAGTCCCCGATCATGGTGGCTTAAAGCCATGGCGTTTTATTGTTGCTCAAGATGAAGCGAGAGACAAGTTAGGTGAAATATACTATCAAGCTGCTGTCGCTGAAGGACAAGAAGAGCGCATAGTGAACAGAGCGAAAGCGCTGCCACAAAGAGCTCCTATGGTGATCATTGCAGTAAGCCCATATCAAGAGCACCCTAAAGTCCCGCGTATCGAGCAAATTGAAAGTGCCGCATGTAGTGTGTTTGCAATGCAACAAGCTGCATTCGCTTTACGTTTGTCCGGTGTATGGCGCACAGGCTACTTTGCACAAAGTCCTAAGGTAAAGTCATTATTAGGGTTAGACGAACGTGACGAAATTGTCGGATACTTATATTTAGGTACTCCTACCGTGGCATGTACTAAGCCAATTAGGCACACGCCGAGTGACTTTTTCGAGTCGCTATAGCGGTTCAATTACTGTAATGGGTTGAGCATACGATACCCATTACAGTATTCAAACACGCAGTAATGCGCATAATATTTTATGCTTCTTTAGCACACCTTTGCTGAAATATCTTATAGAAATACCTTATAATAATGTCATAAATCATAAAATGGACTATCTCCATGGCATTACACATCATCGATCACCCACTTGTTCAACATAAACTTGCTCTACTTCGGGAAGAAGGGATCAGTACGAAAAGTTTTCGAGAGTTAGTCTCTGAGGTAGGCACCTTACTGACATATGAAGCGACTAAAAATCTGCCGTTAGAAACTCAAACAATAAAAGGCTGGGAAGGAAGTGAAATTCAGGTGGCTAAGTTACAGGGAAAGAAAATAACGGTGGTGCCAATACTCAGAGCTGGCTTAGGTATGATGGATGGCGTCATGGAGTTAATTCCGGCTGCTAAGGTCAGTGTGGTTGGTCTGCAGCGAAATGAACAAACACTTGAGCCGGTGCCATACTTTGAAAAGCTGGTAGGAAAAATTGATGAGCGCATGAGTTTGGTTATTGATCCAATGCTAGCGACAGGTGGTTCATTAATTGCGACAATAGATATGCTTAAAAAAGCGGGGTGCAAACAGATAAAAGCAGTTATTTTAGTGGCGGCCCCTGAAGGGGTTGAAGCAACTTTAAACGCTCACCCTGACGTTGAGATTTATACAGCATCGTTAGATAGCCACCTCAATGAGCACGGTTATATCGTGCCTGGCCTCGGAGATGCGGGTGACAAAATATTTGGTACCGTAGGTTAGAGTAAAATTACTTTACGTTAAACCACCTTTAAATTAAGGTGGTTTAACTATAGCTCAATTCTCGTTCATTGTTTTGTAACCGAATATCTCGAAACGCAGCACTGCATCATAATCGCCATGCTTTCATACCGTGCATGACGTTAATTTTCCCCGTTACTTATGATTTACCTAGAGCTCATATGGCTTGATACTCAGGTCTCTATGTAGCTTGAACATATCTCCACCTGATTAACGATTATAATGACATTAACGCTGTGCTTTATTCAATTTAGGTACACACCGTCGTACACAAGGTTGTTTCTGCTTAATACGCACTATCATGAATATAATTCTCTTTATTGTGCGTAAATTATTTATCAAAATAAGTTAAGGATAATTAGCTTATATAGTTTAAGGATAAGGATGAACTTAGTCGCAGCAAATGAGGCACATTTAGCAACAATAATGAACTGGTTTAATGATGAGCAATCTACCAAAGAGTGGGCTGGGCCTCAATTTCCTTATCCTTATGACAGAACATCATTTAAACACAGCTTGAGCCTGGACAAAATTGCTTCATACGCACTTACCAATGAAGATGAAGTGTGCGTGGCTTTCGGTCAAATATATAAACGGCTTGGGCGTTGTCATTTAGGTCGCCTTGCTGTATCACCTGAATATAGAGGCACGGGTGTTGCCCGTATTTTGATCGACAATCTGATAAAACGAGGCTTAGAGTTGACGCATACAAAAAGCGCATCGCTGTTTGTCGTCACCCATAATTTCAGTGCTATTAGAGCATATGAAAAAGCAGGTTTTCGATTTTCAGCCTACCCGGGCACCATCCCATACGATAATTGCCTCTATATGCTTAAGTCAGAATAACCCCCGAACTCATATAATAAGTGCGACATCGTAGTCATCGAATTTAAAGGAAATACCATGGAAGCATTACTGGCCGTATTGTTATTCGCGATTTCGTCTTCTATTACACCTGGGCCAAACAATATTATGGTTATGACGTCTGGAGTGAACTTTGGGGTGCGTAAAAGTATTCCTTTGCTCCTAGGCATATGTTTCGGCTTCGTCGTTATGCTTATTACTGTCGGATTTGGTTTTGGTAAGTTATTTGAGGTATTTCCAGCTCTGCAATTATGGATAAAGTTTCTGGGTACAGTGTACTTAATATATTTAAGCTTTTTGATTGCTTGCACGCGTAGTGATCTGCAAAGTGATGCGCAACAACGGCCACTTTCTTTTTTGAATGGTGCTCTATTTCAATGGGTAAATGCCAAGGCTTGGGTAGTTGCAATGGGCGCGATCGTGGCTTTTACGAATAGCGGGGTAGACTATGTTTATGAAAATATAATGGTTGCTGCTGTATTTTTAGCGGTTGGGCTGCCGTGTGTCGGTGTCTGGTTAGTATTCGGTGTGGTGCTAAAAAAGTATTTAAGCAATTCAATTCGACAGCGCTATTTTAATTATACGATGGCAGGCTTATTGTTGTTGTCTGTTGCGCCTGTATGTTTAGACATTATGACGCAGCTTACATCTGAGTAACGCAATGATCAGTTTCTCTAAAACAGTACTTAGAAAACAGTACATTAAAAGGACAGACCTTATTTTTGAAAACGAGCTTGAGCATTTTACGACTAAGGTGAGCTCTGGCTAAAATGACGTATTCTCTCTTTGAATACATGATTTCAAAACTCGCAGTTCACTCACGCCATTCACTGCAAACTATCGATTACCTACTGATTATAATTAACTTTTTTGTATTCATAAAAACCAAAGTATTCCTTTCCATTTACATTTAATCACAATTTTACAGCGTGTTTCTCTTTTGTACACTATTGCTTTTTTTTCACTTGTGCTATTTTTCGGCACAAAACTAGACCGTAGCAGTTAACACACTACTTTAAGATAGTTAATGAGAGCTACGTGGTTTAGCGGTTATTTGAAAATGTGTCGAGCGTTCAGCATTTTTAATTGGTAATAATGAGTTGAAAGGCATGTTTAATGTTTGGTAAGTGGTCGAATTTAATCATTGGGATAATATTTATGGTATTAGGCATACAAGATCAACAGGTTGTTTTTGGTATCATTGGACTACTTTGCCTGAGCGTGGCTATATCGACTATTCCTAAATTCGAAAAAAAAATAGCCACATGGCTTGCCGCTATAAAAATACCTAATTAACCTGCTTCATTACCACTTTGTGCAACGAAAAGACGGTCTTCATTATTTGTTGATAGATATGGTCTAAATAACTCAGCAACATTCACTTTAGCTTCAAGTTTCGCCGCTAATAAATACAACCCGGCTAGTTTTCGATGTATAAATAATGCATCTACAGGCGGTGTATGCCATTGGTCTTTTCTGTTATTAATAGACTGCCCAGCATGCTGAATTCGTTGAGCTAGGCTCGACGCTGAGAAATCATAAATACCGTCGTATTGAAGAGGCTCAGTTGCCAGTGAAAAAATAGTGGCTACTTGCTCAAAGTAATGCTCATCAATGTCTTGTTTAAAGAAGCCAATTTTCATGGCCGCTTGTCTTATTTTATGCGTGTCTTTTTTACAGGCTGCGTTTATCAATGCTAAATAGCCTTCACTTATCTGGCATGATATTTCGCGGGTAGCGCCAAAATCGAGTAGGACGATTTTTTGACTGTCTGATTGATATAAATAATTAGCAAAATTCGGGTCCGTTTGCATTAGTTTGAAGCTAAAAAGCTCCTTGAAAAATAACTCAATCAGCAACTGTACCATGCGATTTCTATTAGCTTGCGACTCTGTGAGCGCTTTATCGATTTCAACGCCTTCAACAAAGGTCATGGGTAAAATACTTTGCGTAATATGGTCAGAGTAAAGGTTGGGAATAATAAAGTTTCCATCGCCCTCTAAGAGTGTTTTGTATCTACTTAAGTAATTGGATTCTTTCAGGTAATCAGACTCAATTTTGAGTTGTTTTTTTACATCTTGGAGCAGGCTATCCAATTCGATATGCTTTGGTAGCAACCCTGAAAGCTTGATCACTTTGGCTACGTTGTCTACATCGGCATCAATTGATTCTCGTACACCTGGGTACTGGATTTTGATGGCCAACTTAGTCCCTCGTTCATCATAGGCGAGATGAACCTGGCCAATGGATGCTGATGCAAATGGTGTTAACTCAAAATGACTAAAGTTATCTAACCAATTATCGCCCCAGTTTTCTTTTAAAGTTTGTAGCAGTTGCTTGTTAGGCATTGGGAGTGCATTAGAGCGCAATTGGCTGAGTAACTGACTCAATTCTTTAGGTAATAAGTCACCCGCATCCATAGAAATGAGTTGCCCTAATTTCATTGCCGCACCGCGCATTTGGGCGAGTTTATCGGCGACATTCTTAAGGTTATTTGGGTGCAATACGAGGTTTGAGAGTTTTGGTTTTTCACCTTGTGACAACTGTTTAATGCCTTCAAGTGCCATATTGCCAGTGACTTGTGTTACCAATTGCCCGAGCTTTGATAGCCGAGCTAACCTTGTCGCTGGTACTTTTTTCCCTTTGTCACTATGCATGGGTGAAACTTCCTATATTTAGTTTACGTCTTCCGTTGTACGTCATTATGTCCCAAAACGCTCACCAATTGTTATGATTTTCTAGCAACACAAACAAATCTGAACTTTATAGCAATACGTATCATCTGTTTTGCTTTGACGTTTTCTGCCTTTTGTGAATAAGCGTGTTTAGCAGAACATGGAATATAAAATGTGAAGAATGCTAAAGATTTAGGCTGTAAGGCCATCAATATTGTTTGGTTAAAAAGAGACTTACGGTTAACTGATCATGCACCTCTAGCAGAGGCAATGCGCTCTTCATTGCCCGTGGTACTCCTCTATATTGTTGAGCCAGAACTTTTGAATGACCCACATTATGATGTTCGGCATTGGCGTTTTGTGCAGCAGTCTATTGATGATATAAACGGGCGGTTAATTGATGTATCGGTCACGGTACTCCAAGGGACTTGTATTGAATGCTTTGACGCATTGCTAGAGGTTTGGCATATAAATACGATTTGGAGTCATCAAGAAATTGGCTTAGCAAAGACTTTTCAACGAGACCTGCAAGTAAAGCAATGGTGTAATGAACATCAAGTGACTTGGCAAGAGTTCGAAACTGGCGCTGTCCGTCGTGGTATTAAAAACCGACATGATTGGGATAAAAATTGGCACAAAATGATGCGTGCGGCGATTGTAGAAATTGACGTGTCGTGCATTCCTTGGCTGAAACCACAGCATGAGGAAATCATCAAGCTTAATGTATTTTCGCCTCCTCAAAGCTGGCTTGAGCATAATAATGAATTTCAAACTGGCGGGCAAACGTGTGCGGAAAAAGTGCTAGGAAGCTTTTTTAATGAACGTGGGCAATCTTATGCATTTCATCTGTCTAGCCCTGACTTAAGTCGAGCTGCGTGTTCACGGATGTCAGCGTATTTGGCATGGGGCAACGTCAGTTTAAGGCAGTTTTATCAGCGCTTACTTGCACATTGGGATCAAAAAGGGTGGCGAAAGTCACTTATAGCACTGTCGTCAAGATTACATTGGCATTGCCACTTTATACAAAAATTTGAGTCTGAGTGTTCGATAGAGTACGCGCCGTTAAATCGTGCCTATAATACCTTTACGTATCAAACTGATGACGACGCAATACGAAGGTTTGATGCTTGGAAAGCTGGTAATACAGGCTATCCGCTGGTGGATGCATGTATGCGCGCTTTGCATGTGAGCGGCTATGTTAACTTCAGAATGCGAGCAATGTTAGTCAGCTTTTTATGCCACCATTTACAGCTAGACTGGCGCTGGGGCGCGCCACATTTAGCTAAATTGTTCCTCGATTTTGAGCCGGGTATTCATTATGCGCAATTTCAAATGCAAGCGGGAATGACTGGCATCAATACATTGCGTATTTATAACCCTATAAAGCAATCACAAGAAAAAGACCCGCTAGGGATTTTTATTCGCCAATATGTACCTGAGCTTCGTGAGCTGCCAAATGAATTGATACACACTCCTTGGCTACTAACGCCGATGGAGCAGACTATGTATCAGGTATATTTGGGCTCTGACTATCCAGAGCCTGTCGTTGATATTGTTGAATCAGGCCGGATAGCACGTGATGTTCTATGGCGTTGGCAAAAAAGTTTGCCAGCTAGAAAAGAAGGTGCGCGGATCGTGGCAAAACACGTGCAATCGAGAAAAAGGTAGCTGAGCACGATACGCAGGCAAGAAAGGCTGCAGGAGGTTAAATGCGTAATAATGGCAAGCGAGTAAAAAAAGCAAATTTACCGAGTAAAATATGCGTCGTATGTGGGCTATCTTTTAACTGGAGGAAAAAGTGGGAAAAGGTATGGCTAGATGTTAAATACTGCTCTGAACGGTGTCGTCACAAGAAGAGAGCGAGTGAAAAGTAAGTGATTAAACTCGGGGCAATGATATGAATCAAAGCCTTACTCTTATAATTATTGCGCAGTCGATAATAAAGCCATTACTTCACTCGTTAAGGGCACGCTGGCACTTACTCTATTTTGTGTATAACGCGTTTAATATTCACACAACTTAAATCATTCCACCGTATATTACTCACCAACAAAAAATTAACATCGACAGATGGTTGTCAATATTTTTGTTGAAATTCAAAGTCTTGCAAATTTAACTTGGGACTGAATTAGGGGCTGAGTTGTAACTCAACCTTGAAAAAGTATGCATTGTTGGTTAATATTTATTTTATATTGAACGTTCAATTAATAAAAACATGCCGAAAATTGGAATGGAACCTGTGCGCCGTCAACAACTCATTGATGCAACGATTGAATCAGTGGGGGAGTTGGGGCTACAAGGAACAACTATAAATAGTATTAGTAAAAAAGCAGGTTTATCTTCTGGAATAATTAGTCATTATTTTGGTGGTAAACAAGGGTTAATTGAAGCAACAGTTCGGCATTTATTATCGAGCTTAAAGCAGTCTTTGTTAGCGCAAGTTGATGAGTCTACCTTACCAGAACAAAGACTGATGTATATTATTGAAGCAAATTTTGCGTTGGTACAACAACGTGCGGATACCACACGAACTTGGCTGAGTTTTTGGGCTCAGTCAATGCACGATGCAGAGTTACATCGTTTGCAAAATGTAAATAGCAAGCGTTTAACGAGCAACTTAGCCTATTCATTTAAACAGCTAATGCCAATCGAGCAGGCAGTAGAAGCTGCGCAATTGAGCGCAGCAATGATTGATGGATTATGGTTAAGGGCTGTACTTAGTCAGTCCAGTAAAGACCAATTCAAACACAGCGAGCAACTTGCTAAACAGTACGTTACTACACTCATTCAGCAACATGGAGCTTAAAATGGCTACTTCTTTAACAACCCCTATCTATCAAAACTTTGTCCATGGGCGTTATCTTGCCAATCAAACTGGTGAATGTTTTGACGTGACAAATCCAGCGACGGGCGAAGTCATTTACCAAGTAGAAATCGCCGGCTCTTCAGTACAAGAAGCGGCCATTGATAGTGCTAAATCAGGGTTTGCAATGTGGTCTGCAATGACTCCGATAGAGCGCAGTCGTATATTGTTAAAAGCGGTTGAGCTACTTAGAGCACGTAACGATGAGCTTGCGAAAATCGAGGTATTAGATACAGGTAAACCATGGCAAGAAGCTGAGTGTGTTGATGTACAAACAGGTGCTGATGTAATTGAGTATTTCGCAGGGCTTGCCCCAGCGCAAGTTGGGCAACAGCAGATGGTTGGCAACGACTTTTATTACACACGAAAAGAGCCACTGGGCATTTGTGCAGGAATTGGTGCGTGGAACTATCCCCTACAAATCGCCTGTTGGAAATCGGGGCCTGCCCTTGCTGCGGGTAATGTTTTATTGTTTAAACCATCAGAAGAAACACCATTAGGTGCATTAAAACTCGCTGAGATATTTATTGAAGCGGGAGTGCCTGCTGGAGTTTTCAATGTAGTACAAGGTGCAGCAGAAGTCGGTCAATGGCTAACGGCACATCCTGAAATTGAAAAAGTGTCGTTCACAGGTGAAGTGGGTACGGGCAAAAAAGTGATGGCCAGTGCGGCAAGCACACTCAAAGACGTCACAATGGAACTGGGTGGTAAATCTCCATTACTTGTTTTTAACGATGCTGATATTACTGAAGCTGTCAGTGCGGCAATGCTAGGTAACTTTTATACTCAAGGCGAAGTGTGCACCAATTGTACCCGTGTTTTTGTACAACGTGATGTGTATGAGCAGTTTACCCAAGAATTAAAATCTCGAACAGAGCAAAATATTATCGCAGGCGATCCGCTAGAGCCAAATGTTAATTTGGGTGCGCTTATTTCTGAAAATCATCAAAAGCTCGTACTTGATTATATTCAAACAGGACTGAACGAAGGCGCAACGTTATTAACTGGTGGCAAGGCATTGTCCCCTGAATCGGCGCCGAATGGTTACTTTGTTGCACCAACCATATTTGTAGATTGCACTGATGACATGACCATAGTTAAAGAAGAGATCTTTGGCCCCGTGATGAGCATTTTAGTATTTGATGATGAATCACAAGTGATTGAACGAGCCAATGATACTCATTTAGGCTTAGCCGCAGGTGTATTTACGAAAGATATTCAGCGCGCGCACCGTGTTATTCACCAATTAAAAGCAGGTATTTGTTGGATCAACGCTTATGGCAATTCTCCAGCAGAAATGCCAGTAGGTGGATATAAGCACTCTGGGATCGGTCGAGAGAATGGGGTTGAAACACTCGATAATTATACTCAAACAAAATCTGTGTATGTAGGCATGGAAAAAATCGATAGCCCGTTTTAAGAGAGATAATATGACCGAAGAATTTGATTATATCATTGTCGGCGCAGGCTCTGCGGGTTGCGTACTTGCAAACCGCTTGAGTGAGTGTGGCCAGCATAAGGTGCTCTTACTTGAGACGGGTGGAAGCGATAAGAGTATTTTTATTCAAATGCCTACCGCACTGTCTATTCCAATGAATTCAGATAAGTATGCATGGCAGTTTCATACCGAAGAAGAGCCGTATCTAGATAATCGTAAAATGCACTGTCCGCGTGGAAAAGTGCTCGGTGGCTCTTCATCAATAAACGGCATGGTGTATGTACGTGGCCATGCAAAAGATTTTGATGAATGGCAACAGCATGGCGCACAAGGGTGGGATTATCAGGCATGTTTACCGTATTTCAAAAAGGCAGAGTCGTGGTATTTAGGTAACACTGAGCATCGCGGTTCACAAGGGCCGCTTGGCGTAAACAACGGTAACGAAATGGAAAATCCACTATATCGTGTGTTTATAGAGGCAGGCCAACAAGCCGGTTATGCTAAAGCCAATGATTATAATGGTGCACAGCAAGAGGGCTTTGGCCCGATGCACATGACAGTTAAAAATGGCCGTCGTTGCTCAGCAAGCCGCGCATATCTAGACCCGATTAAATCAAGAAAGAACCTCACCATAGTGACTGGTGCGAAGGCACAGCGAGTTATACTTGAAAATAAACGCGCCACAGGGGTTGAATATAAAGTTGGCAATAAACTTGAGGTTGCCACTGCAAGAAAAGACGTTATTTTAAGTGCTGGGCCAATTGGTTCGCCGCACTTACTTCAACTGTCAGGCATTGGTGATAAAGATGTGCTGAGTAAAGCGGGTATTGAACTACAGCATGACTTACCGGGAGTAGGCCAAAACTTGCAGGATCATTTAGAGTTTTACTTCCAATATAAATGTAAGCAGCCTATTACTTTAAATGGCAAGCTTGGGCTCATCTCAAAAGGCATGATCGGCGCTAGGTGGTTGTTAAACAAAAGTGGCTTAGGTGCAACGAATCACTTTGAATCATGCGCGTTTATTCGCTCAAAACCGGGCGTTGAATGGCCTGATATCCAATACCACTTTTTGCCTGCTGCCATTCGTTATGATGGAAAAAGTGCTTTTGCTGGTCATGGCTTTCAGGTTCATGTTGGCCACAATAAGCCAAATAGTCGCGGAGCGGTAACCATTGCTTCAAACGATCCCGATGTCGCACCTAAAATTCAGTTTAATTATTTACAAGACCAAGCTGATATTGAAGGATTTAGAGCGTGTGTGCGCCTTACGAGAGAGATCATCGAGCAAAGTGCTTTTGATGATTACCGTGATGACGAAATTCAGCCTGGTAAACATATTCAAACTGATGAACAAATCGACACTTTTGTTCGTCAAGCTGTGGAAAGTGCTTATCACCCTTCATGCTCATGCAAAATGGGTGAAGATGATATGGCGGTGGTTGACTCACATACAAGAGTACATGGCATTGATGGCTTACGCGTTGTTGATTCGTCTATCTTTCCGACTATTCCTAATGGCAACTTAAACGCTCCGACAATTATGGTGGCAGAAAAAGCAGCAGACCATATTTTAGGTAACCCGCTATTACCAAGCCTCAATGCGAATGTCGCTATTGGGGAAAAATGGGAGAAGGTGCAACGCAGCCCAGAGCTGTAATTACAAAGGTTAAATGAATTTGCCAGCTGCTTGGCGAGGTAAGTCAAGCAGTGCTTGTGGTGGCGTACGGGTAAATAGGTTACCTATGTTGAAGTGATGTAGTTCAACAATAAAGTATTGATGCAAGCAAAATAATAACGGAGAAACAATGAGTTACTTTTACTTGTTTTGGGAGGGTGACAATGACCTTATGGCTTAGTATAGGTATCATTTTCACCCTTTTAGCAATCGTAACAATTTTGTATAAATGGGGTAATTTACAGTGTATAGGTGTAACGCCTGTAAAAACATTTACCTTTATCGCTATCTTATTTACATCCGGCCTTGATGTCGGGTTAATTATGTTTCCATTGACTGAGTTTGCGGGTTACGCAGACATAAAAGCAAGCCCAGAGTATGCTTTTGCAAATCCGTTGGCCATTGAATTCGGCTATTGGGGATTTCTGATCTGGGGGTTTTACTTCCTTACCTGTTTTTATTTCTGCGTAATAGAACCTAAGGTTAAATTTTTCGAAATACCTTGGGTTAAACTACTGAACAACGTGATCATTATTGGCACATGTGCGTTTACTGCTTACCTATTATTGTCTAATCTGCCTTGGTATTTACCAGAGCTTGGAGATGGCAGTACCATTATTCCTGCATTTTACTTATTGGTTTTTGCGGCGATATGCTTTGCGGTATATTCAAGCACAAGCTTGAAGTATGTACGTTTTTTAAGTGTTGCGACCACGTGGCTGTTTATTGCTTTAATTGTATTCATGTGGAGCGCAGTATTCATATTTGATGATAGTTCTGTTGCTGACTTTATCGGTCAACTAGGTTTGATTGGTGAATATTTCACTAATATTGAACAGTTTGTTTTACCGCTCAATGACTATCATGAGTTCTACCTATTTTGGTGGTTCGCTTGGAGTATTATGATTGGTCAATTCACATCTCGTTTTGTGGGGGGACTGAAGACCTATCAAGTACTTGGCGCAATGTTGATATTCCCATCGATCCCAATTGCCTTATGGTTTGGTGTGCTTTATCACTACCACGAAGCTGGTATTTCAACCGCTGGTATTAAAAACTTTGCAATGGTGTTTGTTGGGGTCGTGTTTGTGATCAACTCGCTTGATTCATTGATCCGCCTTTATACAGATAACTTAAACCTCACCGTAAAGCGATTAGGTATGCGTAATTATATGATTTTTAATATTGTCGCATTATCATTATTAACACTATTATTTAAGCTTGAATTTATCCAAATCCAATGGGTCGGTGCATTGGTCATTGGCTTGTTCTTATCCTGTGCTATGTATATAGGATACAGCAAGTTTAATGCAGTGAGACGAATTGAGAGTTCGCCTCAAGATAACACAATTGATTACAGTAAAATTGAAACAGCTAGCTAAGGAACCATTATGACAACAACGAGAAAAATTATTTTTACTGCGCTAGCATTGGCTTCGACTAACGCGATGGCCGATTGGTCAACAACCGTTACTGGCGTGTCAGATTATACCTTTAATGGTGTGAGTCAAACGCAAAATGATCCAGCACTGCAAGGCAGCTTAGATTATGCCTTTGATGATGGTTTGTATGCAGGCTCTTGGGCATCAACGGTGGATTTTGCTGATGACACAAACCTTGAATGGGACTTCTATGTAGGTAAGTTTGTCACATTGAATGACCGTTGGAGTGTTGATTATGGCCTAGCGTATTACAGCTATCATGGTGACAGCAATTCAAGTGATGGTAATTACTTTGAAGCGTATACCAAGGTGGGCTTTGCTAACGAGCTGGGTCACACTGAATTTAACGTTTGGTATAGTTGGGATTACTTTGGCACAGGTGCAAAGCAAGTTATTGGTATGGTTGCACACAGTGTTGAAATAAGTGAAGGCCACACTTTGCGTGCAAGCTTTGATGTGTCAAACTCACTAGATGGTGACAAGTTTATGTGGGATGTGGGTGATAAATCTTATTACCATTATCGCTTAGCGTATCAAACGACCATTGAGGGCTTTAACGTCGAAATCGCAGCAGAAAACACCAGCTTAGATTATGACAGTGCAGATGAACGTATTGTTTTCTCTTTGGCGCGTACGTTCTCGCTATAAAAGTTAGGATGCGCTATTGCCATAAAGTCAGATAAGGGTCGCGAGACTTTGGCTGCAATAAATAAGTATCTGAAAAAGGCCAAGCATCTGCTTGGCCTTTTTTATGTAACCCGTTTAAATGACACTGTATAATCATGCGACCAGCTGCAATGTCACAACACATGATGGCGTTGCGACTAACACGAATTAAGTGGGATTTAGGATTTCTATGTAGGGTTTTAATAAGGACATACAATAATGACTGAGAGCACCATTAACTTACTTGGTACGCAATACCCTTTAATACAAGCGCCGATGGCCGGTGTACAAGATAGTAAACTTGCCATTGCGGTGAGTGAAGCGGGTGGATTAGGGTCCGTGCCCTGTGGGATGTTAAGCATTGAGCAAATCGTGCATGAAATTAAAATGATGGAGTCAGCAACTAACAAACCATTCAACTTGAACTTTTTTTGCCATAAGCCAGAGCCTTATGATTCTATTCGCCAGAATAAATGGCAAAAACGATTACAGCCTTACTTTACCGAGCTGGGGGCTGAAATTAACTCCAATGACAAACAGGCAAGTCGGATGCCTTTTAGCCATGATATTGCTGATGCAATTGAGCCTTTTAAACCCCAGCTTATTAGTTTCCATTTTGGCTTACCAGGCAAAGACCTTATGCAGCGTATAAAGGGGTGGGGCGGTAAAGTCATTTCGTCTGCGACGACCGCTGAAGAAGCGGCTTGGTTAGAGGCCAATGGCGCTGATGGAATAATTGCACAAGGGTTAGAGGCGGGTGGTCATCGAGGGATGTTTTTGTCAACGAGCCTATCAAAGCAAACAACAATGACGGCACTGCTTCCGCAAATTTTAAGCTCTGTGAATTTGCCTGTCATAGCTGCTGGGGGGATCACCAATAACGATGAGGTAAAGAATGCCTTAGCGTTAGGAGCCAGTGCCGTTCAGGTAGGTACGGCGTATTTATTGTGCACAGAAGCAACCACATCAGACTTGCATCGTGATGCGATAAAAAATAGAGAAAGAAGTGAGACGGCGGTTACAAATATATTTTCTGGAAAGCCAGCGCGAGGCATTATTAATCGAGCAATGAAAGAGGTTGGTTTGATGAGTGAATTAGCGCCAGGCTTTCCCCATACCTCTATTGAAATGTCTCAACTACGTCTTCATAGTCAAAAGCTTGGGCGTGATGACTTTATTCCGTTATGGTGTGGAGAAAATATGGAAAGTTGTAGCGAAGCGTGTGCAAGCGTTATCACAAAACAGCTAGTATATGGTTTATAAAGAGAAGCTTTACTCCCTGAAGCGAAAAAAGCAGTAAATATCTATAATAGCGATGTTTACTGCCTCTGTGGAGATATAGAACTTTCAATCTAAAGGTCTGGCAACCGTAAACCCAAAGGCGTTTCACTGACTAACGTACCATCATTTATTGCTTGTACGTATTTGTTGTAAATATAAAACTCTTCCTCATCGGTTAACTGATCAAAAAAAGCATATAAAGCGGCTGCGTCACTTTCGTTCAGAATGCCAGAGCCAATACTTTGCTCTAATGCATCGTTTGCTTGGGAAAATACCAAGCTCGTTGACCTTGTTTGAATGTCTTGTGCTATATCATTTTCGGGTGTTGCATCATACTCAGTGTATACTTTGTTACTTTTTTCAATGAGTTTACTTAACTGTGCAAGCAGCATTTCATGCCCTGTATTAGCGCATTCTGCATTGCTTAACGTTCTGTTGCTAAGTGCATCATGAATTATTATTTTAACATTTTCCTCAAATCTTTCTTTTTTTTCGTTAGTGGACAGTTGCTCAGAGTTGAGTTTATTAGCAATCGCATTCTCTATTTGGGTAGGTAAGTACAGCATCATTATTACCTGAGAGATAACCAACGCTAATAGAGAAATGTATACAAGAGGAAGTTGACGCATTATTTTGGTGCAAAGCTTGAGCTATTCTGAATATCAACGTTTGTACATGTTGAGCCGCTCACACTGACATATAAGAATGAGTCAGATCCTAATGCACGTAGCTGTTCAAAATGTGTTGGGTTTTTTGTGGTACAAGATTTGCTCACACCAGCCGCTGACTTGGCCATAACAACCATATAGGTACCACGGTCAAGTGATGCAATGTATTGTACTGAGTCCGCTGAGTTTCTAGCGCTGCCAAATGAGCCTGAGATTGAAGTGTTATTTACAATGACATTATGGGTGGCTTTGTGGCCAGCTAAACTCGTTGCTGAAAAAGACAGAGCCGAAAATAGAGAGGTTGCTACAAGCGCTTTTGTTAACATTTGAATTGACATTTTATTTCCTTTAAAAGTTATGTATAGGCTTACAGAATGCAAGTCCGACTTTATGTTAACATTTATTTTTCCTTGTTGTAACTTGGTGAGTTCCTGTTTTACCTAACTTAATTACAATCGACCATTCCTGACGTTGATTATATGCATCAAGTTATGCATCAACGTCATCGTCGTTGTCTTTTTCAAAGTTAATACTGAACTGCCCGCTTGGCTTGATGTTAAATATTACTCGTTGCCATTGTTCTGGCTGGCTATTAATTCCATGGTCATAAAGTAATTTAAATAATGCGGCTATGTCATCGCTAACACTGATATCGATTTGCTCTAATGGTGCTTCCATAGGGAAGTAATATGCCCAACAGTCATATGTTGTCTCGGTTTGCTCTAAAATAAGCTCAGCCTCAAACCATGCTTGATCAATATACTGGTAAAGGTATTGTCCGAGTTGCTGAGGGATAGCATCAATTGTGGTATACATATTCATTTTTATTTTCCTTATCAAAATTTAACTATCATTGATATATTAGCTTTGTAGTGTTCAGTTGTGTAGCTTCCTTAGCAGGGGTACTCCAAGTTTATTGTATCAAGTGTGCCAGGTTAATATTTAACACCGTTATATGCGTACTTCATTTACAGTAATCGACTTGAGGTAGAAAGCCTTAGCTGAGCGATAGCACTTTATTGGTCGGAATTGATGGTTGATTTTCGTTTTGCGGTTCAGCGGCGGTATCTGGCGATTCGAACTTGTAATCTACAGCTGCGTCTAACGTGGTCATCGCACCTTTTAAAGTCAACATGTCGGTCGCAGTGAGGGTGACATTACCTTGACTGTCCAATTTTATTTCACCACCGTTGTTATGAATAATCAAATCCCCTTTGCCAGCGCCTTCAAGTGTTATATTGCTATTACTATTAAATATACTCGAACCATTCGGCGTGCTGATGGTAAATTTACCTCGCTGGGTTTTACTGTTTATACCTTTCTCAGTGTTACTATCGAGCGATTTATTCGTCGTTATACTCATGGCTTTTTCAGCAGCGAGCAAGATTGACTTACTTGTAATTTTCGTCTGTCCTGCACCTTGCAGTAATGTCGCACTTTTATCTGAATTGATAGATAGGTGTTCTTTGGCATCAATTAAAATACGTTGCTCACTCGATAGATTAGCATCACTTTTATTAGCCGTGAGGCTTAATGATTTTCCACTGTATAAATTAATCGATCCAAACTGGCTTATCCAATGAATAAATTGCTTACCTGATCTTGTTGCATTTAATTCCAGATAATGTGATTTACCTAGCGTGCTCAAAATGACTTTTGGAGATTGTTTATCATCATCAAAACACAGTTCATGGCCTGATGCACTGACAAGACGATTAAGGTATGAATTCGCACTTGTTACAATAGAAGGTTGTTCTGTGCTTAACGAAAACCCCATGATATATGTGTCAGCAGGATCATTATTAATACAGCCAATTAATACATCTGAACCATTTACTAAAGGAAAGTGCCAGCCTGTCGCTTGGCTCTGGTTGGCACACGTATACATGGCTAATTTTTTCAATGCTTTACTTGCTTGAGCTTTAGAACTTACCGAGGAATCAAATGAGAGGCGAGTGCGATAGTCACCCTCGTTAGTTAGCATTGCTGTGGCACTCAGTGATTCGACTTTGGCTGCAAATACCATGGGCTTTGGTTTAGGTGTGGGCAACTGTGCTTTGTAAGGGGTTCCTCTGGGGATACAGGTTACTATCGATTTGTATTGACTTATTCTGTCATCAATACCATCACTATTTTGCTGAGATAAATGATGTTCGACTTCAATACATAAGTAATCACCACTGGCGTGGGTGCCGGTATTGTCTTCTAAAGCGAAGGAACATCCAGCAAAGATATGAGCGACATTACCGGTTAATGTAAGTGTGAGAGCTTGGCATGCCAATGCGTGGCTTTGATTCTGGCTCTGTAATGAACAGGCTTTTTGATTCTGTGCAATGGGCTCATAATAATTAATATGGCTTAAGCCATGTTGATCAGGGTCGGCATTTTTATAGGTATTGCTAGAGTGCGAAGTATACATACCGGCATCTAATTGGCACTGAGTGAAACCAACAAATTGCTTTAAGTAAGCATGATTATACCCATCCGGTTCTATGGCCTCGAGTACACCTTTCGAAGAGTAGGGGCTATTTAGGTTACTGTCCGATATTACTATTTTCTCAACACCAGAGGATTCTTCAAACCAATATATTAACCCGTATTGTGAAAATAACCGATGCAGGAGAGAGAGGTCATTTTCCATTGCTTGAATAAACTGCTGTTGTGCGGGTAGTTCAGTGCTAACTCGCCAGTCAATATGACTTTGTGCGTATCCGGCACGATGAAGAATTACTTCGCTGATTTGCTTTAGATCACTATCAATAAATACACAGCTATTGGTGGTTTTAGTTAAAAGTGACAACTTGGGGCATAACCGTAGGGATACTCTGCACTCAAAAAGCTGATGTTTAACCGTATGTATTTGCTCAATTATATGGCACCGGGTAATGGTAGAGCCATCGGGTTCAAACAAGGTCAATGTCATATCGCGACCTAATCTGAACATATCAGCTTGTGAACTTTGGCACTCAATATCAATGTGCCAGTAAGAAAGCGCAGAGACCCTTTCAACTGCATTGACAGATACAACATTAAATTGCTGAGGCTCATTCGAAAAACACGCGATAAATTTAGACATATCCCTGTCATATACCTTTTATATTTGAATGTTAAATGTTGCTTATTTTGCAACGGTTTGTTTTTTTTATAACTAAACTGTAGTTGATTTAAATTTTATATTCCACAATGAATCACCTTGCGATTTAATTGATCCTAAAGGATTGCTTTTTGTAAATCAAACCATCATTTTGATAAATATTTTGTTGACATATTGTTTTTCTGTCTGTAGATTTCGCCACCAAGATTTATAAGTAGTATTAAATTCGTATTTTAAAATTCATGCTTTGATGGATTTTTGATCTTTTGCAGTTCTTTTGATCTAGGTCAAAAGTATTGAAAGTGCTAGGGAGATGGCATGGTGTACAATGATACCCCTCAATTATTGCTTCAATCGGTTCAATTTGTGGCTGATCTTAGCCGAGATGTTAGTCGCTTTCTCGATGAGGTTGGACTGGCCTATGAGCATGTTTTTTCACCAAGTTCACATGCGGTGTTTCTTTTATTCGTATGTTCTAAAAGTAATCCAAAAAAGATTATTTCCACCTTATCGAGTATTGCATTTTCACAGTTTAATTCAGAATTAAGAATGATATATCGCAAGCTGATAGGGGCGACTGACGAGCTGGTATTACGCTCTATTGCGATAGAGCGTAAAGAAAGAGGTTCAGTTAACTTACTCAAACTTATTTCAGAACGAAAATCGCCATGGTTTCATACTCCTTCAGTTCGATTTGAAAAGGTAATTGGACCAGTCTACGAAAGCGCGTTACTCGCTCGATTCACATCATAAAAGCACATACTCAGAGATACAAAAATGAACAAAATTAAATCTAAATTATTATTAGTCGCCTTTTTATTTATTTCTGGTTGTATGACGACCAAAGTCAAAGTTGATGTTGCAGCGACCGACAATCTGAATCTAAATCAATTTGACGAGGCGTTGCCCGTAGTACTTAAAGTATATCAATTGACAGATATTCAGAGTTTTACTTCCGCCACATTTGACGAGCTTTGGAAAGCAGATAAATCAACACTATCGAATAGCTTGATCACGGTAGAAGAGCGCACAATTAACCCTTCAGATAAGGTTGAGTTTGAATTTGAGCAAGCTGAAAATGCAAAATATGTGGCATTTGTAGCTCTATTTCGAAATAGAGAAGACAACAAGTGGCGCACGTTTCATGATTTAAGCACGGGGCCTGTGAAGCTTTCGACATCGTTAGATGTGCTGCTTTCTAGCAGCTCATTGTCATTGCCTGGCATCGATGAGAAGCACTGAGTATGGAAGAGCCACTAAATAAACCCGTATGGGCTGAAGGGGTACTGCTTGCACAGCAACACTTTCAGTTGTTAGATGCATATTCTGAGCAGCAGCAAACATTGAGACAAACCATGCTTGTGCCTAATGGCTTTGGAGTTTACTACATCCATATTGAGAAAAGTGCGTTACTCAGGGGGGTTTTAAATGTCACGTCTTTACAAGTAATGTTGCCGAATGGGCGCATGCTGGAATATACAACTGACGTTGAGAATCAGTTGAAGTTGACTCTAGATCAGAAGGCATCGTCGGTATTGGTACATGTTGCAATTGCTGCAAATCGTCATGTTGCTGATATTGAAGGGTATAGTCAATCAGGCCAGTTGAGTGCTTATCATAGCCAATATATTGATGTAATTGATACGCATGACCCAAATAGGTCTCGGGAGTTACTGGTTGCGCGGCCTAACATATTACTCTTAACACAAAACGATACGTTAACTTATTTTGATGCTTTACCTTGCTTGAAACTAAGCCGATTAGATGATGGTACTTTTGCGCTTGATGAACAGTATATCCCCCCGTTATTGAATGTTGGCGCCTCGGATTATTTAAGTGGTTTATTGAAACGCACGACCAATTTAGTCAATGCAAAAGTGAATGTATTGCTTAATAGGCGCAAGGGCTACGGAGCTGTATCTGATTTTGGTCCTAATGAAATGAATAGTTTTTTGCTGTTGAATTCCATGGCGCCAGCAGCAAGCATGCTTGAGCATTTACAGTCATTGAATGTGTTACACCCAGAGCGGTTATACAGTGAGCTTGTCATGTTGATAAGCCGAGTTTCTGTGTTTGAGCATAGTGAGTTAGCAACCGGTTTACCGGTATATAACCATAATGCGTTATCAGAAGTGTTCTCAAAGTTAGATGAGATTTTACGCACATTACTTGATGGAGTAGTACCAAAACGCATGGCGGCACTTAAGCTTGAGCGCAGCTCTAACGCGATTTATGAGATAAATAGTATCGATTCTGAGATGTTGCAAAGTCATGACTTTTACCTTGCCGTCTTTTGCGAGTCGGCTTCTACGCAATGGATTGAGTTGTTTGCTGAGCAAGTTAAGATTGCAGCGTCTCAGGTACTTGAAATGATGATTGCATCAGCATTGAACGGTGTTGCTCTTACTCATTGCCAGCGTCCCCCCAATAAATTAGCAATAAAAAGCGGGTATGAATACTTTCGTTTGGAAACCTTTGGCGATGCATGGCAACAGATCTGTGAAGACCATGCATTAAGCCTATTTATCCCATTTAGCTTACAAGCTGCAACAGTGGAAATTGTGACTGTTGCAAAATAACTTTTGAGTACGAGAAGAGCAAGTATGGATACTGAAAAGCCTAGTAATGGCCCCGATTTACTCGCATGTATTGCGCCTGTTTTACAGCTAGCAGCGCCACTTAAGCAGCAGTCGAGTTTAACAAACGACATCGAAGCTTTTAGATCTGCTTTATTGACGTCTTTTGATGAGTTTGAAAAGCGCTGCTACTCAGAGCAAATTACAGCATCAGTGATGCAAGAGGCGAAGTTTGCATTAACAGCATTTGTCGATGAACGAGTTATGACATCAGGTGTTGATTTTAGAGTCGACTGGATGTCACGGCCATTACAATTAGAATTTTTTGGTAACAACCGAGCTGGGGAAGAGTTTTTTGAGCGATTAGATAAACTCAGAAAAAGCCCAGATCAACGAGGCACCTTACTTGAGGTTTACTTCGTTTGCTTACAGTTAGGCTTTGAAGGTGTATATAAAATCAAAGGGCTAGAGCAATTAAAAGCACTGTTAGTGGATGTACGTGCGCAGCTAGAAGACTTAAAAGGGCCGGTAAATTTAGCTTTGTCTGATAATGGTGCGCCAGAAGAAGGATTTGCTATGAAGGTGGGTAGAAATGTTCCTTATTGGCTGATCCTGTCTCTAACGCTCAGTATGATCACACTGTTATTTACGGGTTTTCATTACGTAATTAATGCTGAGGCTGGGCAGAGTCAAACTCACATAGATAAGAAAATTGAAGTTCTTTCGCAACTAAATAATACAGGGCAGTAGCATGGTTGGTTCTACGAGCAAAAGTGGTTTGGTTCACTTTACATTAGGATTACTTTCTTCGCGTGCAACGGGGCAATTGATAGGTCTAATTGCTATTTTAACCATTGTTTGGTTTGCCGGTATTTATATTGGCTTAGATTCCGTCAACAAGCGTTTAATTGCTATGGCGGTAGTATTTGTTTCTTTTACCATATTTATATTTTTTCGTTGGATATGGACCCGACGCTCGGGTGAAAAACTGGCATCAGAACTTGCTGGGCATAACGCGGGCTCTGAGGCCGAAATTGATGAAATAAAGACTAAAATGGAAGAGGCTTTGGCATCATTGAAAGCGTCTCACCTTGGTGCTGGTTATCGAGGTGCGACGGCATTATATGCACTTCCTTGGTATATGATCATTGGTCCTTCAGCGGCAGGTAAAAGTACGTTGTTCGCTAATTCTGGGCTACATTTTCCTTATTCAAAGTCTAATCAAGTCCATATTCAAGGTTTTGGTGGTACCAGAAATTGTGATTGGTGGTTTTCGGATCAGGCCGTATTGATTGATACTGCTGGAAGGTACACCACGGAACAAAGTGAAAATACGCAGTGGTTATCATTTTTAGCGTTATTAAAAAAGTATCGCCCTAAGGTACCAATTAATGGGGTTATGGTTGCCATTAGTATTGCCGATATTTTAACGGCAGACAGTGAACAAATACGCGCGCATGTTAAGTTAGTTAGAGAACGAATAGAAGAATTGATCAATGAATTAGGCGTTATTTTCCCGGTTCATATTGTGTTTACTAAAACGGATTTGATCAGCGGTTTTGAACCCTTTTTTAGCGACTTAGACCCGCAACAGCGTGAACAAGTATTTGGTACCTACTTACTCGATTTAAGTGAAGATCAGCAAGCAGACGCAGCGCAGCTTTTTGAACAACGCATGGAGGCACTTTATGAGCGCTTGTGTGAACAACGCATTACTAAAGTTGCTCGTGAGCGTAATGAGCAGCGAAAACAGCTTATTGTTGACTTCCCTAATCAGTTTTGTGCAGCAACAATAAAGCTAACAGAATTTATTAATTTACTGTTTAAACAAAACCCATATCAAGAAGTGCCATGGTTTGCGGGTGTATATTTCACATCAGGGACGCAAGAAGGCACGCCTATCGAAAGGATCACCTCAGGGACATTAGCCAAATTTAGATCCGTCATATTTGAGCAAAAACAAGAAAAGATTACTCAAGCATTTTTTATAAATCGGGTATTTAATGACGTGGTATTTAGATTACAAGATTTAACGAGAGGTAACCGAAAACGTCGAATATTTCAGCGTTGGATAAAAGCGCTGACCGTGTCCGGTTCATTAGCGGGTATTGCTGGGGTTGTGGCACTATTGTTCACATCTTATACCAGTAACAACCTATTACTATCTCAAGGCGATGAACTTGTGGATGCAGTCGTAACGGCACGTGTAGAGCGCCACGAAAGCGCGGTGCAATTTGATGTCACACTGGGTTTACTAAGTCATTATCAACAGTTACTGGCTTATGAAGAATCACTACCTTGGCATTTTATTTTTGGCATTTATGAAGGTGATGAGACATTACAACATATAGAGTCAATCCTGAAGTTACAGGTTGAAACGTTAATAGCAAAGCCCTTTTCACGTGAAAATCGATTAGCATTAGAGGGGTTTCACCAACGCTGGACAGGCATTACAGAACAGCAAAAAACGGCGAAAATTCGCACCCAATACTACGAGGCCTTAAAACTACATTTAATGATGAGTAGTGAATTTGTCGCCCATTTAGACTCTGAATTTGTTCGTCAGCAGTTTTTAAGTAAGCTTGGTGTGCAGCTTAATATTGATATCGATGATGAAACAAACAGCGAGCTGGTGACGAAACTTTCACAATTAATTGATTTTTATGTCGATCGTATTGATGCAAGTGGCTCACCTGAACAGTTACTGCCTTTATGGCAAGAAAACCCACTATTTATCGCACGTGGCCGTGCAGCTTTGGCAACTCAACCTGAAGCATTAGCGCTATATACGCAAATGAAACAGCAATTTATGGTAAAACATGAGCCAATTAAGCTAGATGCTATGTTGTCACCGAAAAACCGTTCGTTTATTAGCGCAGCAGCCAGTGTGCCGTATATCTTTAGTGCCAACGGCTGGCAAGAGCTGATGTATCCTGAGATCAACAGAGCAGCCAAACTCGCGTACTCAGGCGACTGGGTGATGGGCACACAAATTAACGACGACAGCAATTTAGTGGGGGGAGAAGTTGATGAAGCCAAAGCCGGTGCTTTGATAAAGTCCATTCGCGCTTTGTATTTTCAAGAGTATGCAAATCAATGGTTTACTTTCTTGGGCTCGATAACGTTGTCCGATTTAAAGTCAATTAATAATGCCAGTTTAGTGCTTTCTCGGCTCTCTTCGAATGATGGTCCGCTGGTGAATTTAATGGATAGCGTGAGTGACAACCTACAATTACCTGATAAACCATTAGCTCAAGCTTCAAAATTAGATGCCGCAGATGAGTTGATCAACAAAGCTATGCCTAAAGCCTCGGGTTTAGCACAGGTCAGTGTTGTTAGGGTTCCCGAACTTGAACATAGGTTCGCCGATCTGCGTCGTTATAGCACACCAGTAGAGAATGCTAAGTTATCAGATTATTTACAGCAGTATTTGGGGTCACTGAGTGCATTCCACTCTGAATTAAAGAAAATAGCCGCCAGCAACGAAGATGATCAGGTTGCTATGAATTTTGTACAAGATTTACTGGCTGGCTCACAAAAAGACAATGCATTGCAATCGAGCTGGATCATTGTTGAAAGCCAAGTAAGAGCATTAGACCCTGATACTAAACAAGTGCTTGAAACCTTATTTAAAGCGCCATTGACCGCGTCGGTTGAAGCCATAATGAATGAAGCTAAGGGTCAAATAAATAGTCAATGGGAAAACCAAGTTTACTTGGTTTATAAAGATAATTTGCGTGGTAAATATCCATTTAACATGACAGGGCCTGATGCCGCCGTCGAAGATGTTTCAGAGTTTTTAAATACACAATCTGGCACATTATGGCGTTTTGTTAACGAGTATTTATCACCATTTATTACTCTCAAACGTGGGAAATGGGTAGAGAAGAAATGGAATGGTATTGGCCTGAAATTTGACAGTAAAGTTTTGAAAAACTTGACCACTGCAAACAAGGTGACTCGATCATTATTTCCTAAAAATAGCAGTGAACTTGGTATTAAATTTCAAATGATGCCAGTGGCACAGCGTGGGATAAGAGAAACTTATTTTGGCTTTAGTGATCAAGCTTATCGCTACCGTAATGAACCCGAAGAGTGGCGCAAATTTAGCTGGCCAGGCCAAGGCGGCACAGAAAAGGCGACAGTATATGGGTTAGACAGCACAGGAAGACGCCTATCGGCTGAAAAGTCAGGCCCATGGGCACTCCTTAAAGTATTAAATGACGCAAATGTGCGGTGGGTTAAAGGCAGTGAATTTTTAGCTACTTGGCAATTTGAAGATGAGAGCGAGCAATCGCCTATCAAAGTACAGATGGCACTTAAATCTAATCGCAATAGCGGTGTGTTCAGCAAATACACTTTGAATGCATTTGTGTTACCTCGACAATTGTTTTCTGAGCACTTGGTGATTGCCAACAGTGCCGATGCACAGTTGCATTAGGAGGAAAATATATGTTTGGGCTATTTACACGCAAATCATCTCCTCAACTGAAAAAGCAGCAGCACTTTGGGTATATGGGGAAAACGCCATTAAGGCCTGACTTTGTTAAGCTAAATGTATGCACCAGAGAGAGCATCGCGTTTGAACATTGGTTGCAAGAAGGGTATGCCTCTTTAACACGTCAGCATCAATATGATGAAAGTCAGGCGAGTGAAGTCACCTCGTTGTTTTATGTGTCGGGCAGTCAGGATGAAAGTAGCCTCTTAGGTGTCTTACAGCCGAGCGAAGACAGCAGCACCCGGCGTTACCCGTTTGCCAGCTATGTGAACTGTCCAAACGCAGAGTATAAACACACTCCTGCATTTTTATTTTTTAATAAATTTAATGTACTTAGCACTATTTTAAATATTAACGAACGGGTAATTGAGGCAAGTTCTATTGAACAAATGCAGCAGTATTGCAATGAGTTTTCAACATTGACGGGCACGTTAAGTGAAGACATTGAATACAATGAGGCTATCGATTCATTACGAACGATTCAGATAAGTGAGCTATGGCAAGCGATTGGCTTTGATCAAGTACAGCAGCGAGCGCAGTTTATTTCGCAGCTTATTGGCTTACTGCATTCCATTGCGAATAGAGGGTGTTTGCGCAGTCAATTTGGCTTGAAACTACCCATGCCGGCTTTTGGAAAAAGGAGTCAGCTCGTCGGCGCAGTATGGTTACATTTGATCAGCACAATGGTGGCAGATCGCAATTGGCAACCTTGGTGGTTTTATCAATTAGAAACACAGGATACGCCCGCGAGCCTAGTACTGTTTTTACGTCCTGTCAGCGCCTCATATTTTGACGCGGTTTGGATGAGCAAAACAAAAAGCAATTCAGTACTTGACCTGACTGAGATAAAAACAGAGCAGATCACAGACGGTGGCTGCCTTGCCCTGGCGGAAATGGATAACTTAAGTATTTATGATGCACTGCGTCGCTGGAGTAAGTTATGAGTGTGCCGCATACACATGAAAGCTGGGCACTTTGGCATGATGCGCTCATTACACCATTGATTAATAATGCGTGTGGTGAAGACCTTAAATATGAAGACAGCTTTAAAGCGCTTAAATCGTCATCGTCGGGTGTTGGCGAAGTTGATTTCAAAGCATTATTTATATTAGGTACTGACTTGCTTGCAACAAAAACCAAAGATTTAAGAGTGATGTCATATACATGCTTGGCTGCATCAAGTGAGTATGGGGTTGAAGGGTTAATTGCGTCATTGAGTGTGTTTAATTCGCTGGTGAATGAATTTACAGCGCATATTCACCCGCTAAAACCGCGTGCCCGAGGCTCGGTACATACTTGGTTTTTACAACAGCAAGGTCGGTTACGCGGCATTATTGAACAACATAAACAGCCTACAGCGCAGCAATGGCATGCGTTAAACATACAAGTTAACGAGTATGGTCAAAGTAGCGCGCGGCAATTAGATGAAGAAGCTGGCCCTTTGGCTGATCTGACACAATGGATTGAACAAGGGTGCAAAAGCAACCCGTTGGTCATTGAATCACCAGCAGAGGCTATGTCCAGCCAAGGTACTCAAGATATAGCGTCACCTGCACAGATTGAACCGACTCAACAGGGTGCTGGTGTGGTTAAAAACATAGACTCAGATAGCGTATTCATTGCGCAAACTCGTGTACTGATCAGCTACGACAAAGAAGCCAAACGTTATGAACGAATGGTCAAAATGGCAAGAGCCACGCGTTGGTCAGGCTTAAAGCTGCCCCCGAATGAACAAGGTAAAACGCGGCTACCGGCGCCCAGAACTGCTGCATTTGCACCTATCGAAAACGCATTAATGAATGCAGATCATGAGCAAGGGTTGATTAAAGCAGAGGCTTTGTTCATGGAAGGAGCGATGCACTTTAACTTAAATTTACAAGTATTGACTATCGAGCTGCTAAGAAAGTTAGGGTTAGGTAACCTCGAACGCTGGTTATCAGTACAAGTATTGGCGCTGATAAATGAGTGCGCTGGTTTGCTTTCGCTCACCTATGACGATGGTACACCATTTTGCTCAGCTAAAAGCAAAACCGTGTTAGATGAAATAAAAGAATCGATAACACCGCAAGCAAGCAGTGCAGTGAAAGCACCTGATGAAGACATTCAAAAAAGTGCATTTTCATTGGCAGATGATGCCAAGCTACACCAAGCGCTACAGCGGGTCGATGAGCTACCGCAAAACTGTGCTTACTCAAAAGCCCGTGCAGATCTGCTCAAAGCAAGGGTGTTAATGCGCGCAGACAACCCCGTGCTTGCAAAGCCACTTTTTTTGAAACTCATTGATCAAGTTGAAACACAGCAACTGGCCGCATGGCATCGTGACTTTGCAATGCATGTTTGGCGATATGCCCAGCAGTGTTTTGTGGCGTTGCCTGAACAAGATGACGAGTTTAAGCAACTAGCAGAGTCTTTAACGCAAAAAATGCTCATAACGAATACAACCTCAGCCATTGGCTGGATATAAAACTAGCCAGCACGGTTGACGCTGTGACAGTTGGCTTACTTAACACAACTAAGCAAAGGAATAAGCATGTCAGACACATTTCAAAAAGAGATCCCAAGAGCACGCATTAATATTGCATTGGAGTTAGACACCGACGGCGCGACACAAAAAAGTGAATTGCCATTAAAAATGTTGGTGGTTGGAGATTATTCAAATGGTAAAAATGATCAAGAACTTGCAGAGCGTGAGCGGGTTGCTATCAATAAAAATAATATCGAACAAGTTTTGAAAGACATGTCTCCAAAAGCACAATTTCAGGTTAAAAATAAAATCCAAGGGGAAGGGGAAATTGGCGTAAATTTAACGTTTGATTCGTTTAAAGCATTTGACCCAGAAAGTGTGGCTTCTCAGGTGCCTGAACTGAATAAAATGATGTCGATGCGTAATTTGTTGCGAGATCTTAAATCTAACCTTTTAGATAACTCAACATTGCGTAAAGAGCTTGAGCGAGTATTGCAAAATCAACCAGAGCTCAATCAACTTAAAACGCGCTTAGATGAGATAGCGCCGTTAGCGTCGGACCTAGACAAACAACCAGAACAATAGAAAAAGGAATTTATCATGTCGATGCATGAAGAACTAAATGTGGCAGGGAAAGTCGAGCAAACAATCGCAACTTCAACGTATGAAACAATTTGTGGACTAGTGGACATCAAGCCAGTTGATGAAGAGATCAGTTTAGACACGTTTCGTGATGCAGGTAATTTAGCAGAAACCAACGCCAATGAGCGCCTGACTGCAGCCATTAATGTATTTTTAGATATGGCAGGCAGCAGTGATGTTGAAGTATCTCGAATTGATAAGCTGTTACTTGATGAGTATATCGCAAAAGTTGATCGAATTATTTCGACGCAGTTGGACGAGATTTTACATCATGCCAATTTCCAAAAAGTCGAATCTGCTTGGCGCTCATTACGCTATTTGATAAACCGTTCGCCCAACAATGCCAATGTGAAATTAGAAATGCTTGATGTTGATAAAGAAACATTGCGCGATGATTTTGAAGAAGCACCTGATACGACGCAGTCAGCACTGTATAAACATGTATACACTGCTGAATATGACACCCCTGGTGGCGAACCCATTTCTACCATGGTATCTAACTTTGAGTTTGACTGCTCCGCACCAGACATTTCTCTTTTGCAAGAGATATCTCGAGTCTCAGCAGCGGCACATTGCCCGTTTATGGGCAGTGTAGGGCCTAAGTTTTTCTTAAAAGATTCACTAGAAGAAGTGTCAAAAATACAAGATCTTGGCTCATATATGGAACGGGCGGAGTTCTTACGCTGGAAGAACTTTAGAGAGTCTGAAGATGCCCGCTATATCGGTTTGGCATTTCCACGCTTTTTAATGCGTTTGCCATATGGCGATATGAATCCGATCCGCAATTTCAACTATCAAGAAGATGTGAGTTGTGAGCACCATGAGCGTTATTTGTGGGGCAATGCAACGTTTGCATTTGCAGCCAATATTATTGGTAGTTTTCACGACAATGGATGGGCCGTTAATATTCGCGGGCCACAATCAGGGGGGCGGGTTGATAATTTACCACTGCATTCTTTTGAAGCCGGCAGAGGCTCAGAAACCAAGATCCCAACTGAAGTTTTGATCTCAGAAACCAAAGAACTGGAGTTTGCTAATCAGGGGTTTATACCATTAAGTTATTATAAAAACTCTGATTTTGCGTGTTTCTTCTCGGCGAATAGTGCGCAAAAGCCGCAAATATTCGAAACCCCAGAGGCGTCAGCGAATGCGCGGATCAATTCAAGGTTACCGTATATTTTCTTGGTGTCACGTATTGCACATTACCTGAAAGTTATTCAGCGTGAAAATATTGGTTCAAGTAAGCCACGTCACGAACTTGAGCAGCAATTGAATGACTGGCTAGGCGCATTGGTTACAAAAATGAACAACCCAGATGAATCTCTGATTGCTACACACCCACTCAAAGACGCCAAAGTAACGGTATCAGAAATACCAGGCAATCCAGGTTATTACCGTGTAAACACCTACGTGGTTCCGCACTTTCAAGTGGAAGGTATTGATGTGCGTTTAGCACTCGTAGGACAGATGCCCGGGGAAAAATGACTGCCTGATGTCACTCCTGTAAAACGGATTTAACGACAGTTTTAGGTGTTAGTTTGAAACTGTAAGTAAAAAATTGCCCCAAGTTGGTTGCAGCCAACTTGGGAGATTAAAAGGAGTTTAAAAATGATCTGTCTATTTAGTTTGCTTTTGGCTTATACCAACGCAGTAGCCAGTGATAATAAAGTGTTTTTTGCAAAGCAAAAGCTACAGGTAGCAACAGTCGCATTTGAAAAACAAATGGACAAATGCTTTTCAAATGCGAAGAAAATAAGCAGCGCTGAATTACAAATTGATGAGATCAGCTTAGAAATGACAAAGACCGCTATTGATTATATGCATTATTCTGCGCTGAGTACTTGTATGAAAATTCAGTACGAAGGTTTTTTAAAAGCAGCTTATTTTTACAAAGCAGTTACGCCAAGTAAAAGGATGAGTGATATCGATAGCTTTGTTTCAAGTACTTGGGTATCTGAATTAGACGCAGAGTATAAATTTAAGCAATTACCTAAAAGTGTACAGCAATATTTCGAAAAGTTAGCTGTTTTGCAAACTCCATTTGACGCGATGTCGCTAATACTAGAGCTAGATAATCCGTCTTTGTAAAGAATTGCCCCAAGTTGGTTGCAGCCAACTTGGGACATGTTTCCCCATGGCATAAAGCGTAGGGCTTTTTGGGGAGCAGACCGCGACGTTAATGCAGTCTGCAATATGCCAATTTTAGGAAACAAACTTATTTTAAAAGGAGAATAAAGAAATGGCAATTCCAGCGTATATGTGGTTAAAGGATGACCAAGGCAATGACGTTAAAGGTTCTGTAACTGTTGCAGAACGTGAGGGTTCGATTGAGATCCTTCACTTTGATCATGAATTGCGTATTCCTACGGACAACGACACTGGTGAACTAACAGGTACTCGTAAACACGAACCATTTGTGATCACTAAGGCTGTTGATGCATCAACCCCTTATTTATATAAGGCGTGCTCAAACGGTCAAACGTTAAAGCAACTGGAACTCAAATGGTACCGTATCGATGATACAGGTACTGAACGCGAGTATTTCTGCCATAAATTAGAAGACGTAAAAATTACCTCTATCTCGCCTTCAATGCATAACGTAAAAGATTTGGATAAAGAGCGTTACCCACATCTTGAAACAGTATGTATGCGTTATAAGCGTATTACGTGGACTTACCTTGATGGAAATATCGAATTCTCTGACTCTTGGACAGAAGGTCGATAATTTTCAGCATTAAGTAATGCAATAGGGGCTGTGCAAATAGCCCCTATTTATTGACTCACAAGGGTTGTTTTTCATGGCTTTATTTGATTTTTTGTCGCAACCGGCGCGACGCCAAGTTCGCCTCGATCCTATTGAATATGAAGCAAAAAGTGTGGTTCATCACCTTACACAGCTATTGAATGCACGCAGAGGCGTGTTAAAGCATTTGAGTGATTACGGATTACCAGATGTAGAAGACATTTACGAAGGTTTGCCTTATTCACAACATGAATTGGCGAACGAAGTTAAGCAATTGATTGAAAAGTACGAGCCTAGAGTGACCAGCGCACTGGTTATTCCTGTTGATATAAAAGAAGAAAACTGCGTGATACGGTTTGATATTACGGCATATTTAAAAAATGGAAATACGATTCACTTGAATACACGTTTTGCATCTGGTGGAAAAGCCAACATAAACACTATGAAAAAACGGTAATTTTGGAGTAATAATGCAGCAATATTTTGATGCCCAAATGAGGCTATTAACACAAGCAGGTAAACAATTTGCTCAGCATTACCCTGAGCATGCCAGCATGTTAAATATTGACGCACTAAAAGACAGAGATCCTCACATTGAAAGGTTGCTTGAAGGTGTCGCGTATTTAACAGCTTATACGCAAAAGCGTCTGGATGAGAGTTTGCCAGAAGTATCGGAGCAGGTGTTAAGGCAACTGTGCCCCATACTGCTTAGTTATTACCCTTCTACGTGTATTTTGCAGTTTTCTCCTAAATTGATGATGCAGACAAACATTGATATTGCGCGTGGAATGACGGTGAGTTCGCAGTCTAATTCAGTCAACGCCATGCAATGCCATTTTACCACCACTGAATTGACTTCACTGGTACCCTTACAAGTGACTGGCGTCTCGTATAAAGATGCCCATAACGGGGCGCAAATTCGGATCAGATTAGCGTGGCGATGCCAAGGTGAAACCGCAGACTATCACTTAAATAATTTGCGATTTTACTTGCAAGGCGATACACCATTATGCAGCTGTCTGTTCCACTTTTTGACAACGGCGCATACGCCAGTGACGTTAGATTTTGGGCCGAATCAAACTCAATATAACCGTAAATTAGCAGCGAAACAGTGCAACGCAGAATTTATGAACCAAACGGGTGCGGTGTTACCCACTGCAGAAAAGTCTCACCCGGGATACGCGTTATTATTAGATTACTTTAATGCCAAAGACCGCAGCTATTTTGTCAATTTTACTGGTTTAAAAGGTATTGAGCTTCCTGAAGACGTCAATGAGTTTGAGTTGGTGTTTCATAATGATATTAAGCTGCCGCCAGGGCATAAACTGTCGGAGCAAAACATTGTATTAAATTGTGCATTGGCAGTGAACTTATTTGAGCACCAAAGTACCCCAATGCAAACCGAGCCCAATCGAACCGACTATATGGTCACACCCGAAGATAACCACGACAGTCATATATACTGCTTTTCAGTCAATGATGTCACAGCACGCAATGCACATACCGGGCAAGAATATAAATATACGTCGCGGTATAACAGTGTTTATCAAGAAGAAAAGCGGCTATTTTCACTTGTACAAAGGCAAGTCGGCGCGCCTTTTCCAAGCTTTTATTTACAATTACCCTTTACTGATTGCTTAGAAACTTTGTCGGTAGATATGACGGCATTCAATGGCGGTTGGCCGAGGCAGTTGTTACAAGAGGGCGATATCAATAAGGGCAGGCATGATATGCCCAATGTGGTCGATGTACAAAATATAACGCGACCGAGCCAATTTTTACCTTGCCCTGAGCAAGAAAAGCACTGGCAACTAATTAGCTTGTTAAACATCAAGTTTTCGCAGTTAACACAGTCGGTTGAACTGCGAAAAATATTGGCTTTGTTTGATTGGTCATCAAGACTAGAAAACCGCAATCGTATTGACAGCCTTCAAGCAATTCATATTCAGCCTATGAGCATTGTAAAGCGCGGTATTTTTGTCAAAGGGCTTGAAGTGCACTTACATGTTGATGAAACTAAATTTGTGTGCGCGTCAGATGCCTATCATTTTTGCACCTTATTACATCACTTTTTTATTTTATATGCGCCTCTTAATGAGTGTGTACAGACCAGAGTGACTTGTTTACCTAGTTATCATGAATGGGTATGGGAGATAGAACCAGGCAAGAGTGCGCAAGTATGATGTTGCATGATAAGCCATTCTCTCCTCATTGGGCAAAATTACCTGAGCCTATTGCGCAATTACTCAATGAACCTTGGCGGTTCAGTTTGTTTAAAGCGATGGGGCTACTTGAGCAGCACTGGGCAATTAATGGTGAAGTCCAGCAAGGTGTTAGCCAGCGCGTTAAATTTAAATCATTTAAAGAGCTAGGCTTTCCTGCAACCGATGTAAGAGCCTGTTACTTAGACCCTGATGGCAGCGGTACGATAGTCTTAGAGTCAGCATTTTTGGGGTTATATGGCGTCGATGCACCCATGCCCCATTATGTGTTAGAGCAAGCCGCGAATGATGAAGAAGTCGGACAATGTACCCGTGTGTTTTTAGACATGTTTAATCATGTATTGTATTGCCAAATTTACCAAGCATGGAAAAAATCACAATTGACAATGTCAGGCATTGGTTCAAATCAATTCGATGACATAATGAATGCGGTACTGGCAAAGCAAAGTCAAGGTAGAGTGCAAACGGGTATAGCAAGTTTGAAACAAACCAGTGCCGCGGGGCTAACGCAATTATTAAAAGCGGAGCTAGCGATTAGTTGTATTGAAATAGACGATACACGGGCAACATGGCATACCATTTTGCAGCCAAGTAAAATTGGAGATCCGATGGGATCTGTGCTTGGAGACAATATGGTGTTAGGCAAACAAGCGCTGGCAACTGGCACCGTGTTGTTCATAGAGCTTGGGCCTATGTCGGCGAAAAGTGCGCAGCCATTTTACCCTAACGAACATCAAGGTCAGTTACTGGCTCGCTTACTGCAATCACAATTACCACATGACTTAACATGGCAAGTCATGATCACAACCATAGAGCAGCCTATTCAAGGGTGCATACTCGGGCAGCCACAGTACTTAGGTAAAAGTACCTGTTTAGGTCAAGTGGTTGAACGCATACAGAAATACGAATTTACGCAGCAACAATATTTAGACTCAATAGATAAGGAATCATAATGGATGCTAAAGGTATTAAGCAACTCATCGACAAACTCAATGGCCATACCGCTGCTGCGCTTGAGTCGGCAGCAGGTTTTGCTAGTAGTCGCAGCCACTTTGAAGTGCTGCCCGAGCACTTACTCATTAAACTCATGGAAGAAGGCAGTAACGGTGACTTAGAGCGAATATTTCATTACTTTGGCATTGATCAAGATGCACTTTGGCATCAAGCCCTAGAATTTTTAGCGCGTCAAAGTGCGGGCAATCAAAGTAAACCGGTTTTGTCTCGTCGTTTATATGAGTTGCTAGAAAAGTCGTGGCTGGTCAGTAATGTTAAGCACCAAAGTGAGTGGATCACGGGTGCTGCATTGCTTGACGCTTTGGTTGAGTTGCAACCTTATAGCCCTGCAGTGGCACTTGCGCCGTTGCTAGATAAGTTAGACAAGGCATTTTTGGCTGAGCACGTCGATAAAATATGTGAAGGGTCTTGTGAGCGGTTTACACAAACAACAGGGCCCCATAGTGTAACAAAACGGGCAGATAAACAGACTCAGCAAGCAAATGGCAGTGCATTGACTGAGTTTTGCGAAGACTTAACCACAAAAGCAGAACAAGGTGATATCGACCCCGTGTTAGGGCGTAATGATGAGATCCGCATGCTAATTGATGTGTTGTGTCGACGTCGTAAAAACAACCCCATTTTAGTGGGGGATCCTGGGGTGGGTAAAACCGCAGTAGTTGAGGGGCTAGCATCGCGTATTATTGCCGGCCAAGTGCCAGAAGAATTGCAGCAAGTACGCTTAATGATTTTAGATATGGGGCTGCTACAAGCTGGGGCTGGCGTTAAAGGCGAGTTTGAGCGTCGTTTAAAGCAAGTTATTGACGACGTTAAAAGCGCAGTAACCCCCATCATTATGTTTATTGACGAAGCGCATACTTTAATCGGGGCTGGTGGAGATGCCGGCATGAGTGATGCTGCAAATCTTTTAAAGCCAGCTTTGGCGCGCGGGGAGCTTCGTACTGTGGCCGCGACCACGTGGAGCGAATACAAAAAATATTTTGAGCGAGATGCTGCGCTTGAGCGCCGTTTTCAAGTTATTAAAGTGGATGAACCCACTGAACAGGCAGCAAAACTGATGCTCAGTGGCTTAAAAGACAAATACCAAACTCATCACAAGATCCAAATTACAGATCAAGCCATTGAAGCTGCGGTAAGTTTGTCAGCAAGGTATATCACGGGCCGACAATTACCGGATAAAGCCATAGATGTTTTAGATACCGCTGCTGCGAGGGTTCGCATGTCGATTGCAACAGAGCCTGCGGCCATTGAGTCTGAGCGAGAGCATATTCGGTACTTACAAAGCCGCATTAGCGCGATTAAAGCTGAAAAAGCACAAGGGCTCAGTAACGAAGAAACACATTTACACACATTAAACGTGGCGCTAGACGAGGCTGTAAAAAGGATCACCGAGCTTGAGTCTCAGCGGCAAAAACAGGTCAGTACGTTAGCACAAATTAACGCTCATCACGCGGGTGAACCAGGTACTGCAAATAGCTTACTGGCACTAAGAGAGACGCTCAAACAACACAACACTGAAGGCAATGGCTTATATGCCGAAGTTGACAGTGATGCGGTGGCGCAAATCATTTCTGAATGGACTGGGGTACCGGTTGGTTCGATGATCAAAGATCAAATTGATAATTTATTGCGGTTAGAACAGAGCATTGCTGAAGAGGTTATTGGGCAACAAGCGGGCCTACATAAAATTGCCCAAGCACTGCGCGTGAGTAAATCTGGCGTGAGCGCCAGCAATGGGCCATTGGGTGTATTCTTGCTTGCTGGACCATCAGGAGTAGGTAAGACTGAAACAGCCCATTGTTTGGCAGCCCACTTGTTTGGCGGAGAGAAATTTTTAACCACCATCAATATGAGTGAATATCAAGAAGCTCATACGGTGTCGCAACTCAAAGGATCTCCTCCGGGTTATGTGGGTTATGGCGAAGGGGGGGTGTTAACCGAAGCCGTTAGGCAGCGCCCTTATTCAGTGGTATTGCTAGATGAAGTCGAAAAAGCGCACCCAGATGTGATGAATTTATTTTACCAAGTGTTTGAGCGTGGTTTTATGCGTGACGGAGAAGGCCGAGAAATTGACTTTAGAAATACGGTCATCTTAATGACGTCCAATATTGGTTCACAACAGATCATCGATGCATGTACTCCTCCAGAAATCAATGAAGATGACTCGAATGAAGGTGAATGCAGTGAAATAAATGAGGCACTTAACGGACATACGACTGGCTTGTCGAGTTTGGACTCGCAGTGGCAGTTACCGAGCTTAAATCAGTTAAACAGCGTCATCAAAACACAGTTACTTCAGCACTTTGCACCTGCGTTATTGGCGCGCATGCAAGTCATACCGTATTTTCCCCTTGATGAGAAAGCACTCACACATATCGTCGGCTTAAAACTCCAAGCCGTAGCTAAACGCATTGCATTGCATCATCAAATTCAAATGCGGGTTGACCAGCAAGTGCTCGCGCAACTTGCGACCCAATGTCAAATGTCAGATAGTGGAGCTCGTATGGTTCATGCGGTTATTGAACAGCAGATTTTACCCGGTATTGCTAAGTCTATATTAGGTTATATCGCGCAAGATGATATGCCCGATGTTTTGACACTCACCTTAGATGATGATCAGCAAATATCTGCCATATTTGCGGATAATTCAGAGTAATTAATCTAGTTAAAAGGACTTTGCAATGGGAATTTCAGCAGCTGATCGGCTTAAAGCGAATCAAAGCCACTTCTTTGCTCAGATAAGTGGTGTGCCTGATGGGGTATTTAAGGTTATCGGGTTTGATTCAAATAATGATGCGTTGTGCGAAGACTACGCATTTAATATTAAAATACTCAGTATTGATGCCATTGAAGCCAGTACCGTGATAGGGAAAGACATAACACTAGAGCTGGTGTGGTCTACTACTAACCGCAGTATGTCAGGTATTGTGACGCATTATACCGCGCATGGTAAAAGTCATCAGGGTTACCATTATACGCTGCGCCTCGGTTCATATTTAACGCTGCTAAAACATCGCAGATCAAACCGAGTATTTACCCAAATGACGCCCGCTGCAATCATTCAAACCGTATTGCAAAAAGCCGGCTTCCCTATGTCTAAAGCACAAATTAATGTTTCTGGCGCAACGCTTGATATGGTCGTGCAATATGATGAAAGTGACTTTGATTTTTTATCGAGGTTAATGCGCCGCTATGGCTATGTTTATGGGTTTATTGAAGCAAATATAGGGGAGTGTAAGTTACTTATCGCCAAAGACAGTGCAAGTTTTGCAAATAGCTGTCAAAGCGTCAACCTAAGTTATGTCGCCCCTTCGGGTCAGGTACGCAGCACAGAAACTATTTTTGCATTTAGTCAAAAGGCGCAGTTTATTACCGCAAATGTGTCGATGGACGATTACAATTATGAATCGCCGGGTAACTTGCAAGTAAGCACACGACAAACAAGCTCAATACCAAGTTGTGGCACTGACAGCCGCTACGGTGAAAACTATGCGTCAACTGAATCAGGTAAGGCCTTGGCACAGGTGCGTCAAAGTGCATTCGACTGCCAGCGTGAAACCATGATTGTTGATACAGACTGCCGCGCTTTGCGCCCTGGAGTAATATTAAATGTGCACGAGCATCCCCAATATGATGGCCGCTATTTGGTTGTACGCGTTGAACATGTGGGCGATCAAGGCGGCGGTGTTGAATACGGCACTCACGTTAAAAGCCTGACTTACAAAAACCAAGCTACGCTGGTGGCACTCAGTTGTGACTATAAAGCCATGCCTTTTGATCAAAGACGGGTATTTGCCACCTTTAATGCCGTTATAGAACAAGAGGTCGACGATAAAGGGCGGTATATTGTTAAGCTGCCATTTAATCAAGATGGTCAAGGGCAGCAAAGTAAGCCAACGCGATTAATACAGCCTTATGGGGGAGCTGGCCATGGTATGCACTTTGCGCTCAGTCAAGGTACAGAAGTGTTAGTGTGTGGTGAAAATGGAGACTTAGATCGCCCCGTTATTTTGGGGGCACTATATAATGAACACAGCCCCAGCCCAGTCACAAGCCAAAATCCGACGCAAAATAAGTTAACCACCCGTTCGGGGCACACCTTGTTAATGGATGATAAAGCCGGACAAGAAAAAATTGAACTTGCGACTCAAGATGGCAAAAACAAACTCACCTTAGATGCAAGTGCTGGTAGCCAATACGCGATACTACATTCAAGCGAAGGGGATGTGAAAGTGAGCGCAAAAGAGAAAATTCAACTCAGTGCACAAGATGATATTACGGCCACATCGGGTAAAAACATTAATGTGGCTGCAAAAGAGTCTGTACAAATGCAAAGTCGCGAAGGCAACGTAACGATACAAGCTGCAAAAGACTGCCAGATCAGCAGTGACGCCAATATTCGCTTGCAAGCTAATGAGGGCAATGTCTCAATTAATACCGATACAACGCTGGATGTAGCAGCAAAACAAGACATGAGGTTTTATAGCGCTGACGGCAATATCGTATTTGAAGCGGGTAAAGGAGACATCAGTATTAGTAGTGGAAAAAACCTCTCTATTTTTGGCGATGGCACTGGCTCTATTCAGCTAAGTCAAGGGGGCGGCAGTATTGAAATAGACGCGGCAGGAAACCTAACCATCGATGCCAAAAACCTGACCCTCAGTGCAACCAATATTGCAATTAAAGGCAGTGCAATTAGTAACAATTAATCATCAAGGAACCATGATGTCAGCAGATGTAATCTCATTAGAGTCAAGCAATACAGCCGCTCAGCATGCACACATAGTCGCGAGAGTCGATCAGCACGATGAACTTGGCAAAGTGCGCACAGTGATATGTGAACAGTTCACATCGTCACTGACTATATGTGCTCAGCTAGACAGTGTCAGTCGCTGTGAAAGTGGCGAAAGGGTGCTTATACAGCATACGGATATTGGTTGGCTGGTGGTGGGTAAGTTATTAAACCCAGCACATGCACCCGCTGCGTATATTCAAGACCGCAATGGGCATGTCATGTTGCAGGCCCAGCAGTCAATATCGTTATGCACTGACAAAGGCAGTGTAGAGGTATTCGCTGATGGGACCTTAGTGCTTGAAGGAACCCAAATTAATGCCCTGAGCGAACAAGACTTTACGCTGGCTGGCTGGCCGATAAGGCTGAATTAAACCATGTTCGATTCTGTGTATAAACTTGCGCAACATCAGCAAAGGTTGACCATTTTGACGAAGCAACATAAGCGCCTTCAAGCACAAGGGGTTTATGGTGTTTATCGTATGCATCATCTAGAAGTGGCTTTACTTAATCACCTTTATACCGTGTGTGATGTGCCAACACATACTCCGCATGTGTTGGCGGGTATGTCATTATCACAATTGGCAGATGCTGGGTGGAAGGCCTGCTTTACGCTGTTAACTGGCCACCCTGACGAGGCAGCCATTTATCATTTGATAGCCTGTTACGACTTGATAACCGAAGAAATAGCAGACAGCCACGTCTTTGAAGCCCATAGCGCAATTGAAAGCCAAGCACATATGGCACTGTTAAACTGTCGGCCAGTACATTGGCAATCGCGTTTTGATGATGCACTGTTAGCACGCTTATTTACCTTACCCGAACACTATAATCGCGCCTTTAAACAGCGAGTGCTGAGCCAGCCGTTAACTGACTCGCAGGCAATGAGTTGCTTACAAAGTGGATGTTTTGACATGCAATTTAGCGCGTTGTTAAATGGATATTGCCAAAGTGCAGCTTGGTTTGCAGAGCAGCTTTTTGCCGTGTTTTCACGCAGTAATGATGAGCAAATTAAAGCCCGGTTATTGTGCCTAGCTGGGCTCACCGGTGACGAGCGTTGGCATGAACCGTGTGAGCTATTTTGTGCGCAACACCCACAGTATAGCGTTGAAGTACTGAGTCACTTTCAACATAAAACGGCACTTTTGATGATCATCAAACTTATGGGCAAAGCCCATGTCGCAACGCAAGCGTATCAGGCATGGCAATGCTTAACCAATAAACCGCTACCACAAGTTCCTTTGTTGGCCGCAGTTGAGCCACACAATATAAACGCACTGCAAACCAGCCAATTGCAGCAAGCAAAAATGCGGCCAAATTTAGATGCTGCTGAACATGAACGGCAACGTTTGGCGCTAATAAAGGGGGGTTGCGTGCTCAACGGCGTGAGTTATTCACCAGACAACGCATTAACCGCCTTAGCCGATTTGGCAGGGATATATGTACAGCGAGCAGCGTTGAAACAATTTAGTTTGCCTGCTGCGGCTATGTTGTATTACGACCCGCTGAGCGCTTGGCAATGGCGTCAAATCAGTAGTGACAACACGGCAGGAATGGCACAATGATCCACAATCAAACCGCTTGGCAGGTTGAAACCTTTGACGGCTGGACGCAAACCAATGAAGCGGCCACGTTTATTGTGCTTAAGCAAAGCTTTGAGTTTGACAATACTGGAGCCTACAGTGAAAAAATACCGAGCTTGCCGCTTGTTGCAGCAGATGAATATGTTGCTGAGCCGGCCACCAGTAGTTTACGCCAAGCCTGTGAGTTGGTGCCATTTAAACAAGGGTTTGAAGTATATGGCGTACTAAAAAGCTATTTACCCGCGCACAAGCAAGCACGGGTATTAGAAGTTGAATTGGCATTATCGACCGAGCATGCGCCACTGTTCAATAAACGTCTGCGAGTAACGGGGGCGCGGTATTGGCAGCGCACATTGTTTGGCCCAGTGGCCAGCGAGCCGCAACCACTGTCAACACTGACGCTCGATTATGGCGTAACGTTTGGCGGCTACCGCAAAGACAAAGCCACCCAGTGCTTATTAGAAAACCCCGCAGGTAGAGGGTACAAACTTAAAAACAAACAGTCGTATAACCAAGCATTGGTGCAGGTAGAGTATGCCAATACTGTGCAACGTAAGCCAAGCCAAAGCGCACCGGTGGCCAGCTTTGGGCCCATCCCAAGTCATTGGGCTCCCCGTGTTCAGTATGTGCCACAGGTTGATCAAGCCGCGTTACTGGCGAGCGAATACCCCTTTAGTGAGCCTCAACCTGCACAGTTGTACAATTATGCCCCCTTAGATCAACGTGTACTGGCCAAGTATGCAGCCAATTGGCAGTTAAAGTTAACGGGCTTATGTGCTCAATTGCCTTATGGTGAGCAGGTTACGCTGCATTTACCATATACCACCCCTAATGTGGTTTTACACACGGGGCTTAACCGCTATCCGCTTACTTTGTGCTGCGACACATTGGTGTTAGACACCGACGAGCAAAGCTTTTCACTGATTTGGCGTGCAGCCATTGATAAACACTCATTGGGTGTAAATAGCCAAGTGTGGGTAACTGATCCACACGGTGAGGAAAAATCATGACGACATTGAGTTATATCGCCCATGTTAATGTAACAGGGACTGCCTTGAGTGCATTATACAGCGCTGTACAAAACGCCATGTTATTTGCTAAACCTTCTGCCACGTATATTCGTTATGATGATAGCTTAGACGCGCCGTATATTGTGGCAGAGCTTGCGCCTTTACAAGGGCTAGGGCGTGCCAGTCGAATTGTCCAGATGCTGTCGTTTTTGTGTGATAGCATTGAATTCTCACCACTCATTGAAGGTAAAAGCCGCTTTGGTTTAGAGTGCATAACTCATATTCATTTTGTGCTGCCGTGTGATGATACTGGGCAACCCGTAGTAGACATATCCGCATTGGAGCAGTTACTGCTTAGCTATTTACCCAAGCAACAGCTTAGCGTGACCCAAAGTAGTAGCCTATCACTGGCACAGTTACCAGAAAACGCGCTCATTATGGCCGCTGACTCATGTGTGGGTGCCGACGTTGCCACATTGCCTGTATTTGAACAAGCATTACAAGTGGTTGATGGCCCTGTTGGAATAACCTTATCAGAAGGGGCATGTGCGTTTTTAAACTCACCCCTAACAACGCCTAACCATACCATAAAATATGAGTTATATAATGGTACGTTAGCGCAGCAACTCGTGCAAAGTGGTGCTAAAAGTACCGATCAGTTTATTTTTATCGGGCAAATGTCAGAGCGTTGGCTAAAGCAATGGTATGGACAAAGCCATGCACTGTATCAGGCCGATGAGCCAGTGATCCAATTGACCGATATGAGTAACACCCTAGGTTATGTCGAACAAGCCCAAAGTCTAATGGGATTAACCTACGCGCATGCTACATTACAATGCCCGCTCTACCGCGCCCCGCAGGTCTGGCTGGTTAACAATGTACCCACACCCAGCCTCATCAAAGTTTCAAGGAGTGACTAGACGATGACCTATATTAATGCAAGTGTTGGCGAGCAGCCAAACACCGTGCAATATGACAAAGATGCTATGACCGCGGATGTGCGCTCTGGTGGCTCGCAAACATGGCGCACAAATAACCCCACATTACTGGGTTTAACACACTGCGCTCGTCAAAACGGTGCTTTGGGGCAGGTGGGCGGGGTTGCTATTTTTGACGATAAAAGCGCTGGAGAAGCGGCTTTTATGGCAGAACTACAGCGGCCAAAATACCAAGGGTTGAGCTATGGTGAGTTAGTTTTTGAATTTTTACCGGATCATGTTATTGCGCCCCCAGTTTGGAATGAACAAGACAATGAGCCCCAATTACCATGGCAAGACCCAGAAACCGGTATGGACGTTAATATGCCCATATCCAGCCCCCGAGATTTTTTAGATTTTGTAGCGAGCAAATTGGGGTGGCAACAAGGCAGTGAACAAGAACTTAAAAAAGACACAACACAAGAACAAGCGCAAGTTAATACCGTAAGTGGTGATAACTTATTGATCAATGGTAAAACGGCGGTTCATGTAAATAGCGGCGGCAAAGTCACCACGGTTGATGTGTGTAATACCACCATACCCATGGTAGGAGTGGTGCCGATCCCGTATGCCAATGTGGCCAAAGCCGAAGATTTAACCGATGTTGCAGAGTCAGTTAAAATTGCAGGTAATGGCACCGCACATATTAGGTGCACCTTTAGTGAAAGCAAAGGCGACTCACCAGGCGACAAAAAAGGCATTGTCAGCAGCACCGTTGAGAAAAAAGCCGAATTTATCAGTGCCTCGTTTAATGTGTTAGTCGAAGGCAAGCCGGCGGTTAGGCAAGGCGATTTAATGATCTCTAATAATAAAAATACTCCGCCATCCCCGTTATCTCAACCTGGAGGGGCAAAGCCTAGCCCGCTGACGATTGAATTACGCGAGGCAGCCGATTTAAAAACAGATCACATTCAAGCTGGGTTCACCGTCACGCGGGGATCATCAACAACGTCACTCGACCAAGGTGGGTTTGAGTTACGCCAAGGTGCTTTTGTTACACAGCAAAAAGTAGATAAGGGAGTATAACGTATGGCACAGCAATACATTTTTCGTACTGCTTTGGCAAGTATTGATCAACAATGTGCTATTGACTACAAATTGAATGGCCTTGATGGGTTTTCGCTGTCGATCCCATTTGGCTTTGTGTTACCTGAATTAGCTTCTGCACAACAAAGTGAGCAGCAACTGCCACACTTTGTGTCGGTCACTCCGTGTGTATTTACAGAACCAACCCTTGATAAAGCGCAGGCAGGTGCCCCAGAGTACATTGCCATGTTTAAAGAGCAAGATACCTTACTCGAAGGCCAAGCCATTGGGTATTATTACGTATTTTTAAATGGCTTTTTATGGCGTGAAGTGGCGGCCTTGGCCAATGGCGTACTCAGTGAGGTTGATTTAGCCAAGTATCACGATCACGACTTTAGAGCACATTCAGGCCAGCACGTCACAGAGCTTAAGTTACCGGTAAAAGGGCGTGGGTTGTTAGGCCAAGCAAACGATTCATTATCCACGGCATGTATAGAAATTGCGTTTTCTCGGGTGCAATGGTCATGGCAGTATATTTTTTCCTTGGGTAATATGCACCAGCAAGACCCTCGCTTACGCGCAACAGGCCTCACTAGTGGATGCCCCGACGCAGGCAAAGCTGCGCAGTACCGTGCTGAGCGTATGCAAAAGCTGGCGTTAGACAAAGCACCCAATTGGTCAAATATCGAGAACATGGCCATTAAAAATGACACGATTAGGGTTTATGTGCACGATATTTTAGGCATTGCCCAGCTGCAAAAAATTGACGCAGTATATAGTCTAAACCGCTTGGCAGAGCAACAAAGAACATTGCAAGACAACCCGCTTTATAAGTCGGCCTTACTCGCGCATCAGACCTATTTTAACGAGGCGCTGTGGGAATATGACTTAGTACCCATGGCACGGGGCAGAGACAACATACAGTTTAAGCGCAATGATAGCGCAAGTAATGACGCCCGAGAGGTAGGTGAAGAGCTAAGTGCACAAAAATTACAGCACTGTTTACTCGGTGATGACATTGGCACGCTCACCACGTTAATTGAAGATTACCTAAGGGCTAAGCAATGCTTTTTAGATTTACACCAATTGCAGTGCAGTGCCAAGGAGCAAGGGTTAGCACAATTATGCCGCGATAATAGCGTGCAGGCACCGGGCAGCTGGTTGGCCCTGATGCGCGACTTTGCCACCTTACCTGCGGTTGCCTATCCGTATGCCTTTGAATTTTGTTATGATCAACTTTTAACGTTATTTATGCCCAATGAAGTGATCCCCATTTTTTTGCCGGCATTACCCAATAAATCGCATAAAAAAAACCTCATAAAAAAGCTAAACGCCCTGTACGACCAAGGTAAAAGTTACACGCAAACATTAAATAATGATAAAACAAGTTGGTTAAATGTTTTATTTATGGCCGACGAAGCCTTATTTGGTGATGATTTAACACAGCAAGCATTTAATGAAGAACATATATCACAACAACTGGGGGCGTTTGACCCACGCAAGTGGACGTTCGAGGCACGCAGTAATACCGCACACTCGGTGATAATGCCGGCATTATTTATTGAACTACGTATGCTGCAAACCATAGAAAAGGGCTTTTCTGAAACCATCACCTATTGGCAGCGGGTGTTTAAAGAGCGAACCTTTCATGAAGAAGCCAGCGAGTTATTTTATACACGGGTAGGGGCATTGGCCAAAAGTATGAACCCCAGTGCACTTTCAAGTATTACCTTGTGTGATTTTGATAAAATACCCCGAGGTTTTATTGCCATTAGCGGGCCTTATGTTTCGCACCCCATGGTAAAAAACATCACCAGTAAAAAAGGCCGAGATGCGTTTAAAAGGGCGCTTAAAGCGGTAAATAGCGGTAAAGCGCCCAATGCGAATCAGCTCATTACTCTGGCCCGTGAAATGCACATGAAAATTAACCCGCTTGGTGCCCAAAATAGCCAACCAAACAGCGGCAGTACTCACCCCTATATGGCCAAACAAGTACGGGCTGAATTAACACAAATGCTCACTGAAGTGCGTGATTTAGCAGGCACATTTAAAGACGTAAGGCGCTCTGGCGGTAAAGTGTTTATTATTCCAGAAACAGAAGTACCCCCTGATATTATTGAAGATCATAACCGCCTATTAAGCCCCGGTTCGCCAAAGGTACTTAAGATCTCTAATTTTAAAAAGTACTTTTTTGCCACAAAAAAATTCAGCTCGGTCCCACTACTGGGCTTAACCACGCTCACGGCGTTTTATTGTTATGGCGAGTATGACAAAGAGTTTGGCGGGCGTTCTGGTTTGTATAAAGGGTTGAAACATACGGCAGTTATCGGCAGTGTTATTGCAGGCATTGGAGCTGTGTGGGAGAACTATGCCGTATCGGCAAAAAATCACCCGTTAACAGCAACAAGGGCACACTCAGTTGCGAAGAAGGTTACCGAGTTTGCAAAAGAAGAAGCCAAGTTTACATATTTGAGAACCTTTGGCGGCGCTGTCGGGGCATTGATGGGGGGGATACAAATTGCCGATGGCTTGCATATGATCAATCACACAGATCGCGATGCCGGGGTAATGAATATAATGGCAGGCTCACTGGGTATGGCATCGGCCATTTGGGGAGCGGTATTTGTCAGCTTTGGCCCCATTGGCTGGGCGCTCTTTTTAGGCAGTATGGCGTTGTCTGTAGGGGCTGTCTTACTCGTTGACTCAGAGGCCGAAAAGTGGGTGAAACTCGGCCCATTTGCCAAAGCCCCAAACCTTATCAGTAAAGGCATAAACTGGGTATTTGACCCAAGCACTGAAGAGCAGGCGCTCAAACTACGATTTAAACAGCCAACCCCCTATTACCACTTTATTGTTGGGGTGTTATTTTCCCCCCAAGTGCGCGTGTCTCATGTGGGGGGGCAGCAATACCTAGTTGAGGTGAGTTTACCTGATTTTGTTAAAGGCCAATCTGAGCTTGAACTGCAAGTGCAGTATCAACTAAACAACCCCTTACGGGCGGTAAGTGGGCAACCCATAGCAAGCCCTACTTGGCACAGCGCAGGCATTAGCGGCACACAAGAATACGACGCGCATTACAGCCCTCAAGGGCAGCTACAAAAAGCCATTTACACCATCAATATACAGTTCGCAAACCCACGACACTTATTGACAATTGCCCAGGTGCGAGCAACCCCAATTTTACGCTACAGCCCCGAGCTAACATTACCCATTAAATACAATCAAGAAGTAAAGGAGAAAGCATGAGTCTGCCATATTTAGGGGGTAAGTTACCTAAAAAAACCAAATTTAATCATTTTTTTGAAACGAAATTAGATATGGAATTCCATGACCAATTTAAAGGTTTATGTTTATTTTATCATTGGTATAAAATTGACAAATTCGGTTTTACGAACAACCGGCAAAGGTTTATAACAAAAAGCTGTGGTGATAACCCATGGCGGATATTGTTCTTAGGCCCTATGTTTTTAGGAGCAGTGGGTACATTGGTACTGATAATTAGTATCTTGTCATTGCCACTGTACGAAGAGGGGGAAGCATTTCCTTGGTGGGTTTGGTATACCGTTATACTTTGGAATGTTACTTTTCTAAATTTACTCCCTGTCTTTAGACGCATTGTACCACCAAACTTGGCTTACTTTGACAGAAAGACCCGTAAAGTGGGGTATACCTTTGATATTCCTGGCTGCACTGAACGGGATGAGTTTGGTAATTGTTGTTGTTTTCCATGGCGAGAAATTGAATGTAATGTAGCGAAAATAACCACCAGTCAGCATGGTGCGCAGGCGTATGCGCCGTTTATTTCTCATGAGCACAGTTTCTTTCAGTATAAAAACACCGAAATGACCATCGTCGTGACAGAAAACGCCCAAGACCCGATTTATTGCCTGCTGTTTTGGGAGGAGTTAGTGCGGTTTATGGACAATAAAAAGCCATTACCAGATGTGCCGAGTTATGAAGCAGTGAGGCATTTAGACCCAGTAACAGCCGAATATGATGCGGCCCAAGCAAAAGCAGGCAACCCGCGCCCTGAGGTGTATTGGCGTGATATGAGCTTTGATCAGCAAGAAGAAATATACAAAGAGTTACTAGAAGAATGCTTTGAGCTTGATTGGTTTAACCTAGCACCCAGAGATGAAATTACAGCTCCTTGGCAGCGCTGGACACCTAAGCCCGAGCTCAAAGACACACTCAATTGGAAGTATAAAGCCAAACGCTTAGGGTTACAGTTAGGTATGGGTTTACCATAGCGGATCATAATGAACCACAACATCAAGCGCCATATGAATACAAGTAAAACAAGCGTCGCAATAAAGCGTTAAACAAAGGTTAAGGAGTAACCATGAGTCAGCCATATTTAGGGGGGAAGTTACCCAAAAAAACCAAATTTAATCATTTTTTTGATGCTAAAATTGATTCATCACTTCGAGATAAATTTCATGGTTTATGTTTTTCATATCCTTGGTTGCGAAGGGGCAAGCACGGCTTTACTCAAAACCCACAAAGGTTCATAACAGAATCCTGTGGCGATGATCCTTGGCGGATACTGTTCTTAGGCCCAATGTTTTTGGGCGTAGGGGGGAAGTTACCCAAAAAAACCAAATTTAATCATTTTTTTGATGCTAAAATTGATTCATCACTTCGAGATAAATTTCATGGTTTATGTTTTTCATATCCTTGGTTGCGAAACGACAAGCACGGCTTTACTCAAAACCCACAAAGGTTCATAACAGAATCCTGTGGCGATGATCCTTGGCGGATACTGTTCTTAGGCCCAATGTTTTTGGGAGCCGTGGGTACATTGGTACTGATAATTAGTATCTTGTCATTGCCACTGTACGAAGAGGGGGAAGCATTTCCTTGGTGGGTTTGGTATACCGTTATACTTTGGAATGTTACTTTTCTAAATTTACTCCCTGTCTTTAGACGCATTGTACCACCAAACTTGGCTTACTTTGACAGAAAGACCCGCAAAGTTGGGTATACCTTTGATATTCCGGGCTGCACTGAACGGGATGAGTTTGGTAATTGCTGTATTCCATGGCGAGACATAAAGTGCGCAGCTGCTAAAGTAACCACCAGTCAGCACGGTGCCCAAGCGTTTATTCCCATTGTGTCGCATGAGCGTGGCTTTGAGTTTCCAAAATCAAAAATGAAAATCGTCGTAACAGAAAACGCCCAAGACCCGATTTATTGTTTGCTGTTTTGGGAGGAATTAGTGCGGTTTATGGACAATAAAAAGCCACTACCAGATGTGCCGCGTTATGAAGCTCTGAGGCATTTAGACCCAGTAACTGCCGAGTATGACGTCGCCCAAGCAAAAGCAGGCAACCCGCGCCCTGAGGTGTATTGGCGCGATATGAGCTTTGATCAGCAACAAGAAATATACAAAGAGTTGCTAGAAGAATGCTTTGAGCTTGATTGGTTTAATCTAGAACCCAGAGATGAAATTACAGCTCCTTGGCAGCGCTGGACACCTAAGCCCGAGCTCAAAGACACACTCAATTGGAAGTATAAAGCCAAACGCTTAGGGTTACAGTTAGGTATGGGTTTACCATAGCGGATCATAATGAACCACAAAGCGCCAGAACGAATACAAATAAAAAAGCGTCGTAATAAAGCGATAAACAAAGGTTAAGGAGTAACCATGAGTCTGCCATATTTAGGGGGTAAGTTACCTAAAAAAACCAAATTTAATCATTTTTTTGAAACGAAATTAGATATGGAATTTCATGATCAATTTAAAGGTTTATGTTTATTTTATCATTGGTATAAAATTGACAAATTCGGCTTTACTCAAAACCCACAAAGGTTCATAACAGAATCCTGTGGCGATGATCCATGGCGAATACTGGTCTTAGGCCCTATGTTTTTAGGAGCCATGGGAAGTTTACTTATTGTGATCAGTATATTTTCACAACTATTACCTTCAGATATAGAAGGTGAGACCTTCCCCTGGTGGATCTGGTACACCACCATTATTTGGAATGTGACCTTTTTAAATATGTTGCCTGTTTTTAAGCGAATTGCACCAGCAAACTTGGCTTACTTTGACAGAAAGACCCGTAAAGTAGGATATACCTTTGATATTCCGGGCTGCACTGAACGGGATGAGTTTGGTAATTGCTGTTTTCCATGGCGAGAAATTGAATGTAATGTGGCAAAAATAACTACCAGTCAGCATGGTGCGCAGGCGTATGCGCCGTTTATTTCTCATGAGCACAGTTTCTTTCAGTATAAAAACACCGAAATGACCATCGTCGTGACAGAAAACGCCCAAGACCCGATTTATTGTTTGCTGTTTTGGGAGGAGTTAGTGCGGTTTATGGACAATAAAAAGCCATTACCAGATGTGCCGCGTTATGAAGCGGTGAGGCATTTAGACCCAGTAACTGCCGAGTATGACGCCGGCCAAGCAAAAGCAGGCAACCCGCGCCCTGAGGTGTATTGGCGCGATATGAGCTTTGATCAGCAACAAGAAATATACAAAGAGTTGCTAGAAGAATGCTTTGAGCTTGATTGGTTTAATCTAGAACCCAGAGATGAAATTACAGCTCCTTGGCAGCGCTGGACACCTAAACCCGAGCTCAAAGACACACTCAATTGGAAGTATAAAGCCAAGCGATTAGGGTTACAGTTAGGTATGGGTTTACCATAGCGGATCATAATGAACCACAACATCAAGCGCCATGATGAATACAAGTAAAACAAGCGTCGCAATAAAGCGTTAAACAAAGGTTAAGGAGTAACCATGAGTCTGCCATATTTAGGGGGCAAACTACCTAAAAAAACCAAATTTAATCATTTTTTTGATTCTAAAACAGATTCTATCTTAAGGGGTCAGTTTAATGGGCTGTGTATAACGTACAAATACTTTAAGCAAGGCAAGCATTCGTTTACTGGAAATCCACAGCGCTTTGAATGCCACTCCTGTGGTGACGATCCATGGCGTATATTATTCTTAGGGCCTATTATTTTAGGTTGGGTAGGAAGCCTATGGGTTGGGATATGTTTTTTATCTTTACCCTTTCATGAACCTGACGAAGTGTTCCCATGGTGGATTATTTGGACTGTACTTATCTGGAATGTATCAATCCTTAACCTGATGCCAGTGATCCATAGATTTGCCCCAGCAAACCTCGCTTACTTTGACAGAAAGACCCGCAAAGTGGGCTATACCTTTGATGTTCCGGGCTGCACTGAACGGGATGAGTTTGGTAATTGTTGTTTTCCATGGCGAGAAATTGAATGTAATGTAGCGAAAATAACCACCAGTCAGCATGGTGCGCAGGCGTATGCGCCGTTTATTTCTCATGAGCACAGTTTCTTTCAGTATAAAAACACCGAAATGACCATCGTCGTGACAGAAAACGCCCAAGACCCGATTTATTGTTTGCTGTTTTGGGAGGGATTAGTGCGATTTATGGACAATAAAAAGCCACAAAGCGCCAGAACGAATACAAATAAAAAAGCGTCGTAATAAAGCGATAAACAAAGGTTAAGGAGCAACCATGAGTCTGCCATATTTAGGGGGTAAGTTACCTAAAAAAACCAAATTTAATCATTTTTTTTCACCGAAAACAGATATGGAATTTCGTGATCAATTTAAAGGTTTATGTTTATTTTATCACTGGTATAAAATTGACAAATTTGGTATCACGAACAACCGACAAAGGTTTATAACAAAAAGCTGTGGCGATGATCCATGGCGAATACTGGTCTTAGGCCCAATGTTTTTGGGCGCTATGGGGACATTCTGGGTAGCTATTAATACAGTCACACTCCCTTTTTATGGAGAGGGTGAACTTTATCCTTGGTGGACATTATGGTTAGTATTGATTTGGAATGTGACCTTTTTAAATTTATTACCTGTGTTTAGCCGCTTTGCACCAGCAAACCTCGCTTATTTTGACAGAAAGACCCGTAAAGTGGGGTATACCTTTGACATTCCGGGCTGCACTGAACGGGATGAGTTTGGTAATTGCTGTTTCCCATGGCGAGAAATTGAATGTAATGTAGCGAAAATAACCACCAGTCAGCATGGTGCGCAGGCGTATGCGCCGTTTATTTCTCATGAGCACAGTTTCTTTCAGTATAAAAACACCGAAATGACCATCGTCGTGACAGAAAACGCCCAAGACCCGATTTATTGCCTGCTGTTTTGGGAGGAATTAGTGCGGTTTATGGACAATAAAAAGCCACTACCAGATGTGCCGCGTTATGAAGCAGTGAGGCATTTAGACCCAGTAACTGCCGAGTATGACG
>NZ_AHBZ03000020.1 GCF_000238375.3 Pseudoalteromonas citrea | reverse complement strand
GCGTATGCGCCGTTTATTTCTCATGAGCACAGTTTCTTTCAGTATAAAAACACCGAAATGACCATCGTCGTGACAGAAAACGCCCAAGACCCGATTTATTGTTTGCTGTTTTGGGAGGAATTAGTGCGGTTTATGGACAATAAAAAGCCGTTACCAGATGTGCCGCGTTATGAAGCTCTGAGGCATTTAGACCCAGTAACTGCCGAGTATGATGCCGCCCAAGCAAAAGCAGGCAACCCGCGCCCTGAGGTGTATTGGCGCGATATGAGCTTTGACCAGCAACAAGAAATATACAAAGAGTTACTAGAAGAATGCTTTGAGCTTGATTGGTTTAACCTAGCACCCAGAGATGAAATTACAGCTCCTTGGCAGCGCTGGACACCTAAGCCCGAGCTCAAAGATACACTCAATTGGAAGTATAAAGCCAAGCGACTAGCGTGGCAGCTAGGCTGTGGCTTTCCTTAGTAGTGAAACGAGCGCAAAATAACAAAAACAAATAAAAAAGCGTCGCAATAAAGCGATAAACAAAGGTTAAGGAGTAACCATGAGTCTGCCATATTTAGGGGGTAAGTTACCCAAAAAAACCAAATTTAATCATTTTTTTGATTCTGATACTGATTCTTCACTTAGAGATAAATTTCATGGCTTATGTTTATTGTATCCATGGCTACTGGAAGACAAGTTTGGCTTTACTCAAAACCCACAACGATTTATGACACAAAGCTGTGGTGATGATCCATGGCGTATACTATTCTTTGGGCCACTGTTTCTAGGGGCTTTTGGCAGCCTACTTATTGTGATCAGTATATTTTCACAACTATTACCTTCAGATATAGAAGGAGAGACCTTCCCATGGTGGATCTGGTATACCACCATAATTTGGAATATATCAGTGTTAAACTTACTCCCTATCTTTAAACGCATTGCACCACCAAACTTGGCTTACTTTGACAGAAAGACCCGCAAAGTTGGGTATACCTTTGATATTCCGGGCTGCACTGAACGCGATGAGTTTGGTAATTGCTGTTTCCCATGGCGAGAAATTGAATGTAATGTGGCAAAAATAACCACCAGTCAGCATGGTGCGCAGGCGTATGCGCCGTTTATTTCTCATGAGCACAGTTTCTTTCAGTATAAAAACACCGAAATGACCATCGTCGTGACAGAAAACGCCCAAGACCCGATTTATTGTTTGCTGTTTTGGGAGGAATTAGTGCGGTTTATGGACAATAAAAAGCCGTTACCAGATGTGCCGCGTTATGAAGCAGTGAGGCATTTAGACCCAGTAACTGCCGAGTATGACGTCGCCCAAGCAAAAGCAGGCAACCCGCGCCCTGAGGTGTATTGGCGCGATATGAGCTTTGAGCAACAAGAAGAAATATACAAAGAGTTACTAGAAGAATGCTTTGAGCTTGATTGGTTTAATCTAGAACCCAGAGATGAAATTACAGCCCCTTGGCAGCGCTGGACACCTAAGCCTGAACTCAAAGACACACTCAATTGGAAGTATAAAGCCAAGCGACTAGCGTGGCAGCTAGGCTGTGGCTTTCCTTAGTAGTGAAACGAGCGCAAAATAACAAAAACAAATAAAAAAGCGTCGCAATATAGCGTTAAAAAAAGGTTAAGGAGTAACCATGAGTCTGCCATATTTAGGGGGTAAGTTACCCAAAAAAACCAAATTTAATCATTTTTTTGATGCTAAAATTGATTCATCACTTCGAGATAAATTTCATGGTTTATGTTTTTCATATCCTTGGTTGCGAAGGGGCAAGCACGGCTTTACTCAAAACCCACAAAGGTTCATAACAGAATCCTGTGGCGATGATCCTTGGCGGATACTGTTCTTAGGCCCAATGTTTTTGGGAGCAGTGGGTACATTGGTACTGATAATTAGTATTTTATCATTACCACTGTACGAAGAGGGGGAAGCATTTCCTTGGTGGGTTTGGTATACCGTTATACTTTGGAATGTTACTTTTCTAAATTTACTCCCTGTGTTTAGCCGCTTTGCACCAGCAAACCTCGCTTACTTTGATCGAAAGACCCGTAAAGTTGGATATACCTTTGATATTCCGGGCTGCACTGAACGCGATGAGTTTGGTAATTGCTGTTTCCCATGGCGAGAAATTGAATGTAATGTGGCAAAAATAACCACCAGTCAGCATGGTGCGCAGGCGTATGCGCCGTTTATTTCTCATGAGCACAGTTTCTTTCAGTATAAAAACACCGAAATGACCATCGTCGTGACAGAAAACGCCCAAGACCCGATTTATTGTTTGCTGTTTTGGGAGGAATTAGTGCGGTTTATGGACAATAAAAAGCCGTTACCAGATGTGCCGCGTTATGAAGCTCTGAGGCATTTAGACCCAGTAACTGCCGAGTATGACGTCGCCCAAGCAAAAGCAGGCAACCCCCGACCTGAGGTGTATTGGCGCGATATGAGCTTTGATCAGCAACAAGAAATATACAAAGAGTTACTAGAAGAATGCTTTGAGCTTGATTGGTTTAACCTAGAACCCAGAGATGAAATTACAGCTCCTTGGCAGCGCTGGACACCTAAACCCGAACTTAAAGACACACTCAATTGGAAGTATAAAGCCAAGCGACTAGCGTGGCAGCTAGGCTGTGGCTTTCCTTAGTAGTGAAACGAGCGCAAAATAACAAAAACAAATAAAAAAGCGTCGCAATATAGCGTTAAAAAAAGGTTAAGGAGTAACCATGAGTCTGCCATATTTAGGGGGTAAGTTACCCAAAAAAACCAAATTTAATCACTTTTTTTCACCGAAAACAGATATGGAATTTCGTGATCAATTTAAAGGTTTATGTTTATTTTATCACTGGTATAAAATTGACAAATTCGGCTTTACTCAAAACCCACAAAGGTTCATAACAGAATCCTGTGGCGATGATCCTTGGCGGATACTGTTCTTAGGCCCAATGTTTTTGGGAGCAGTGGGTACATTGGTACTGATAATTAGTATTTTATCATTACCACTGTACGAAGAGGGGGAAGCATTTCCTTGGTGGGTTTGGTATACCGTTATACTTTGGAATGTTACATTTCTAAACTTACTCCCTGTGTTTAGCCGCTTTGCACCAGCAAACCTCGCTTACTTTGATCGAAAGACCCGTAAAGTTGGGTATACCTTTGATATTCCGGGCTGCACTGAACGGGATGAGTTTGGTAATTGCTGTATTCCATGGCGAGAAATTGAATGTAATGTGGCAAAAATAACTACCAGTCAGCATGGTGCGCAGGCGTATGCGCCGTTTATTTCTCATGAGCACAGTTTCTTTCAGTATAAAAACACCGAAATGACCATCGTCGTGACAGAAAACGCCCAAGACCCGATTTATTGTTTGCTGTTTTGGGAGGGATTAGTGCGGTTTATGGACAATAAAAAGCCGTTACCAGATGTGCCACGTTATGAAGCGGTGAGGCATTTAGACCCAGTAACAGCCGAATATGATGCGGCCCAAGCAAAAGCAGGCAACCCCCGACCTGAGGTGTATTGGCGCGATATGAGCTTTGATCAGCAACAAGAAATATACAAAGAGTTACTAGAAGAATGCTTTGAGCTTTGAGTCTGCCATATTTAGGGGGTAAGTTACCCAAAAAAACCAAATTTAATCACTTTTTTTCACCGAAAACAGATATGGAATTTCGTGATCAATTTAAAGGTTTATGTTTATTTTATCACTGGTATAAAATTGACAAATTTGGTATCACGAACAACCGACAAAGGTTTATAACAAAAAGCTGTGGCGATGATCCATGGCGAATACTGGTCTTAGGCCCAATGTTTTTGGGCGCTATGGGAAGTTTACTTATTGTGATCAGTATATTTTCACAACTATTGCCTTCAGATATAGAAGGTGAGACCTTCCCATGGTGGATCTGGTACACCACCATTATTTGGAATGTGACTTTTTTAAATTTATTACCTGTGTTTAGCCGCTTTGCACCAGCAAACCTCGCTTATTTTGACAGAAAGACCCGTAAAGTGGGGTATACCTTTGACATTCCGGGCTGCACTGAACGGGATGAGTTTGGTAATTGCTGTTTTCCATGGCGAGAAATTGAATGTAATGT
>NZ_AHBZ03000019.1 GCF_000238375.3 Pseudoalteromonas citrea | reverse complement strand
ATCGTCGTGACAGAAAACGCCCAAGACCCGATTTATTGCCTGCTGTTTTGGGAGGAGTTAGTGCGGTTTATGGACAATAAAAAGCCGTTACCAGATGTGCCGAGTTATGAAGCGGTGGGTTTACCATAGCGGATCATAATGAACCACAACATCAAGCGCCATAACGAATACAAATAAAAAAGCGTCGCAATAAAGCGATAAAGCGATAAACAAAGGTTAAGGAGTAACCATGAGTCAGCCATATTTAGGGGGGAAGTTACCCAAAAAAACCAAATTTAATCATTTTTTTGATGCTAAAATTGATTCATCACTTCGAGATAAATTTCATGGTTTATGTTTTTCATATCCTTGGTTGCGAAGGGGCAAGCACGGCTTTACTCAAAACCCACAAAGGTTCATAACAGAATCCTGTGGCGATGATCCTTGGCGGATACTGTTCTTAGGCCCAATGTTTTTGGGAGCAGTGGGTACATTGGTACTGATAATTAGTATTTTATCATTACCACTGTACGAAGAGGGGGAAGCATTTCCTTGGTGGGTTTGGTATACCGTTATACTTTGGAATGTTACATTTCTAAACTTA
>NZ_AHBZ03000018.1 GCF_000238375.3 Pseudoalteromonas citrea | reverse complement strand
CCAGTGATCCATAGATTTGCCCCAGCAAACCTCGCTTACTTTGACAGAAAGACCCGCAAAGTGGGGTATACCTTTGATATTCCGGGCTGCACTGAACGCGATGAGTTTGGTAATTGTTGTTTCCCATGGCGAGACATAAAGTGCGCAGCTGCTAAAGTAACCACCAGTCAGCACGGTGCCCAAGCGTTTATTCCCATTGTGTCGCATGAGCGTGGCTTTGAGTTTCCAAAATCAAAAATGAAAATCGTCGTGACAGAAAACGCCCAAGACCCGATTTATTGCCTGCTGTTTTGGGAGGAATTAGTGCGGTTTATGGACAATAAAAAGCCGTTACCAGATGTGCCGCGTTATGAAGCTCTGAGGCATTTAGACCCAGTAACTGCCGAATATGATGCCGCCCAAGCAAAAGCAGGCAACCCGCGCCCTGAGGTGTATTGGCGCGATATGAGCTTTGATCAGCAACAAGAAATATACAAAGAGTTGCTAGAAGAATGCTTTGAGCTTGATTGGTTTAACCTAGAACCCAGAGATGAAATTACAGCTCCTTGGCAGCGCTGGACACCTAAACCCGAGCTCAAAGACACACTCAATTGGAAGTATAAAGCCAAGCGACTAGCGTGGCAGCTAGGCTGTGGCTTTCCTTAGTAGTGAAACGAGCGCAAAATAACAAAAACAAATAAAAAAGCGTCGCAATATAGCGTTAAACAAAGGTTAAGGAGCAACCATGAGTCTGCCATATTTAGGGGGTAAGTTACCCAAAAAAACCAAATTTAATCACTTTTTTTCACCGAAAACAGATATGGAATTTCGTGATCAATTTAAAGGTTTATGTTTATTTTATCACTGGTATAAAATTGACAAATTTGGTATCACGAACAACCGACAAAGGTTTATAACAAAAAGCTGTGGCGATGATCCATGGCGAATACTGGTCTTAGGCCCAATGTTTTTGGGCGCTATGGGAAGTTTACTTATTGTGATCAGTATATTTTCACAACTATTACCTTCAGATATAGAAGGTGAGACCTTCCCCTGGTGGATCTGGTACACCACCATTATTTGGAATGTGACCTTTTTAAATATGTTGCCTGTTTTTAAGCGAATTGCACCAGCAAACTTGGCTTACTACTTTGACAGAAAGACCCGCAAAGTGGGCTATACCTTTGATGTTCCGGGCTGCACTGAACGGGATGAGTTTGGTAATTGTTGTTTTCCATGGCGAGAAATTGAATGTAATGTGGCGAAAATAACCACCAGTCAGCATGGTGCGCAGGCGTATGCGCCGTTTATTTCTCATGAGCACAGTTTCTTTCAGTATAAAAACACCGAAATGACCATCGTCGTGACAGAAAACGCCCAAGACCCGATTTATTGTTTGCTGTTTTGGGAGGAATTAGTGCGGTTTATGGACAATAAAAAGCCACTACCAGATGTGCCACGTTATGAAGCGGTGAGGCATTTAGACCCAGTAACTGCCGAATATGATGCCGCCCAAGCAAAAGCAGGCAACCCGCGCCCTGAGGTGTATTGGCGTGATATGAGCTTTGACCAGCAAGAAGAAATATATAAAGAATTGCTAGAAGAATGCTTTGAGCTTGATTGGTTTAACCTAGAACCCAGAGATGAAATTACAGCCCCTTGGCAGCGCTGGACACCTAAGCCCGAGCTCAAAGATACACTCAATTGGAAGTATAAAGCCAAGCGATTAGCGTGGCAGCTAGGCTGTGGCTTTCCTTAGTAGTGAAACGAGCGCAAAATAACAAAAACAAATAAAAAAGCGTCGCAATATAGCGTTAAACAAAGGTTAAGGAGAAAGTTGGGTATACCTTTGATATTCCGGGCTGCACTGAACGGGATGAGTTTGGTAATTGCTGTTTCCCATGGCGAGAAATTGAATGTAATGTGGCAAAAATAACCACCAGTCAGCATGGTGCGCAAGCGTATGCGCCGTTTATTTCTCATGAGCACAGTTTCTTTCAGTATAAAAACACCGAAATGACCATCGTCGTGACAGAAAACGCCCAAGACCCGATTTATTGCCTGCTGTTTTGGGAGGAATTAGTGCGGTTTATGGACAATAAAAAGCCGTTACCAGATGTGCCGCGTTATGAAGCTCTGAGGCATTTAGACCCCGTAACTGCCGAGTATGATGCCGCCCAAGCAAAAGCAGGCAACCCGCGCCCTGAGGTGTATTGGCGCGATATGAGCTTTGACCAGCAAGAAGAAATATATAAAGAATTGCTAGAAGAATGCTTTGAGCTTGATTGGTTTAACCTAGAACCCAGAGATGAAATTACAGCCCCTTGGCAGCGCTGGACACCTAAGCCTGAACTCAAAGACACACTCAATTGGAAGTATAAAGCCAAGCGACTAGCGTGGCAGCTAGGCTGTGGCTTTCCTTAGTAGTGAAACGAGCGCAAAATAACAAAAACAAATAAAAAAGCGTCGCAATATAGCGTTAAAAAAAGGTTAAGGAGTAACCATGAGTCTGCCATATTTAGGGGGTAAGTTACCCAAAAAAACCAAATTTAATCATTTTTTTGAAACGAAATTAGATATGGAATTTCATGATCAATTTAAAGGTTTATGTTTATTTTATCATTGGTATAAAATTGACAAATTCGGTTTTACTCAAAACCCACAAAGGTTCATAACAGAATCCTGTGGCGATGATCCTTGGCGGATACTGTTCTTAGGCCCAATGTTTTTGGGAGCAGTGGGTACATTGGTACTGATAATTAGTATTTTATCATTACCACTGTACGAAGAGGGGGAAGCATTTCCTTGGTGGGTTTGGTATACCGTTATACTTTGGAATGTTACTTTTCTAAATTTACTCCCTGTGTTTAGCCGCTTTGCACCAGCAAACCTCGCTTACTTTGATCGAAAGACCCGTAAAGTTGGGTATACCTTTGATATTCCGGGCTGCACTGAACGGGATGAGTTTGGTAATTGCTGTATTCCATGGCGAGACATAAAGTGCGCAGCTGCTAAAGTAACCACCAGTCAGCACGGTGCCCAAGCGTTTATTCCCATTGTGTCGCATGAGCGTGGCTTTGAGTTTCCAAAATCAAAAATGAAAATCGTCGTGACAGAAAACGCCCAAGACCCGATTTATTGCCTGCTGTTTTGGGAGGAATTAGTGCGGTTTATGGACAATAAAAAGCCGTTACCAGATGTGCCACGTTATGAAGCGGTGAGGCATTTAGACCCAGTAACAGCCGAATATGATGCGGCCCAAGCAAAAGCAGGCAACCCCCGACCTGAGGTGTATTGGCGCGATATGAGCTTTGATCAGCAACAAGAAATATACAAAGAGTTACTAGAAGAATGCTTTGAGCTTGATTGGTTTAACCTAGCACCCAGAGATGAAATTACAGCTCCTTGGCAGCGCTGGACACCTAAACCCGAACTTAAAGACACACTCAATTGGAAGTATAAAGCCAAGCGATTAGGGTTACAGTTAGGTATGGGTTTACCATAGCGGATCATAATGAACCACAACATCAAGCGCCATATGAATACAAGTAAAACAAGCGTCGCGATAAAGCGATAAACAAAGGTTAAGGAACAACCATGAGTCTGCCATATTTAGGGGGTAAGTTACCTAAAAAAACCAAATTTAATCATTTTTTTGAAACGAAATTAGATATGGAATTTCATGATCAATTTAAAGGTTTATGTTTATTTTATCACTGGTATAAAATTGACAAATTTGGTATCACGAACAACCGACAAAGGTTTATAACAAAAAGCTGTGGTGATAACCCATGGCGGATATTGTTCTTAGGCCCTATGTTTTTAGGAGCAGTGGGTACATTGGTACTGATAATTAGTATTTTATCATTACCACTGTACGAAGAGGGGGAAGCATTTCCTTGGTGGGTTTGGTATACCGTTATACTTTGGAATGTTACTTTTCTAAATTTACTCCCTGT
>NZ_AHBZ03000017.1 GCF_000238375.3 Pseudoalteromonas citrea | reverse complement strand
AAAATAACCACCAGTCAGCATGGTGCGCAAGCGTATGCGCCGTTTATTTCTCATGAGCACAGTTTCTTTCAGTATAAAAACACCGAAATGACCATCGTCGTGACAGAAAACGCCCAAGACCCGATTTATTGCCTGCTGTTTTGGGAGGAATTAGTGCGGTTTATGGACAATAAAAAGCCGTTACCAGATGTGCCGCGTTATGAAGCGGTGAGGCATTTAGACCCAGTAACTGCCGAGTATGACGTCGCCCAAGCAAAAGCAGGCAACCCGCGCCCTGAGGTGTATTGGCGTGATATGAGCTTTGACCAGCAAGAAGAAATATATAAAGAATTGCTAGAAGAATGCTTTGAGCTTGATTGGTTTAACCTAGAACCCAGAGATGAAATTACAGCTCCTTGGCAGCGCTGGACACCTAAGCCCGAGCTCAAAGATACACTCAATTGGAAGTATAAAGCCAAGCGATTAGGGTTACAGCTAGGTATGGGTTTACCATAGTGGATCATAATGAACCACAACAGAAGAAGAAAATTAGGAATTTGTCACAGTAAAACCGTGCCTTGCTTTAACGCGATAACATCAACATTTGGCTAAGTGATAGTGCCATCCCAAAGTGGCAAAATACCGAAAAACAAGGTGTCCGGGGTCGTTCGGAACACTATTCTGATTTAGCAATTGAAACCTGTTTAACCTTAAGAGCTTTATTTCACTTGCCGCTAAGAGCTTTAGAGGGGTTTGTAAATTCCTTGCACACTATGATGGATACTTCATAGCAATTAACCGGTTATAGCTGTTTATGCAAACACAGTAAAACATTTGATGTGCAATATAGAAAGAGCGCAGGCAAAGGTTTTATAGATATTGTGATCGATAGCACGGGCCTTAAAGTGTGCGGAAATGGTGAATGGCATACGAGAAAACATCGAGCGACTAAGCGCCGTACTTGGCGAAAACTGCACTTGGCCGTTGATGCGACAAGTCACGATATTGTGGGTGCTGAGCTGTCGATGGTAATGCCCTTGCCGATTTAATCAGACCACTGCGCAGAAATAGTGACAGAGTCACAGGTGATGGCACATATGATACACGCAGTTGCCCTGAGGAGTTATTAATTCGGTGAGCACTAGTTGTAGGTATTTTATAAATATTTATAGCCTAGCATTAAGCTAGGCTATAAAATTTTATTGGTTTACGTTGACCTTCTAATTATGTGTTTATGGTTAAAAAGTAACGTAAACTTCAACGTCTTCAGCTGTGTGTAGCGCGGTATAATTGATAATGGCTGGTTTTTTGCCTTCTGCACCCATACCTGCACTGCACCACACTTTATGTAGGTCTAAATCTTGTTCTGACATAGAGATGTTAGAGTATATTAGCTGCTGTTGATCAATCGTTTCGTTCACCAATGCAATTACGCCATCAAGCTCAGCTGAACGGCCAGCAACATCGACTGCTTGCTGATAAGTTATTTCTCCTGACTTTCCGGCTTTTTTTAGCATAACTTCAAACAGTTGCGATTTGGCTTCGTCTTTAACAATTTCATCAACGAGTTCTATTACATCATCATCGTCGCAGAGCGGGTTAGTATCAACCTGGTTGTCAGAACCACAAGCAGTGAGGGCGATAGCCGAAGCTATACATATTAAAAAAGGTGGTTTTTTCATTACGTTCCTTATAATCATTAATTACCAATAGAATATGTATTTTATACCAACTACATTACAGCCTTGTAATCGATGTAGTTGGTATTAAGCTAATAGCCGATTTAACTATTAGCTTCCAAAATAGTGTAGATCTGATCTTCTAAGTCTTCAATGTCGTCTTCAGTAACAACCAGTCGTGCGTTTGACTCATCTAAATCAAGTGCCTCCGCAAAGAAGCCCATTAAGCCTTTAGCCTTACGATCAATTTCAAAAATGACTTCGAGCTGTTCACCTCGGTTAAAGAATACGACTTCAACCTCATCAAAACGACCGTGGAAATCGCCAGAAATGGTTTTAAACTCCAATTCTTGTACGAATGGTAAGCGTGAGAACGAGGCTGATTCAATGCCTTCACAATCTGATTCATACAGTTTAAACCCTAGCTCTTCTAAGCTATCTATCACTGCTTGCTGTAATTCAGTTGGCGTGACGTGAATAAAGTCTTTATCAGATTTGTCGAGTGCCATATCAATGTCTAGGTTAGTTGTTAACCATGTTCTTGATTGGCCAACAGTGATTGGCGCTTCTAACGCTAAGTCAAATGCAAACGGGATCAATTTTTCTTCTGAGGGAGAAATCGTGAAGCTTTCGTTGATATGGTATTTTGCGAGCGTGTGGTTTTTGTTGATGGTAACGGATTCACCGTCATCATTTTCTTTTTCAACGGTATAATTGCAAACAACATTTAAATCAATTTTATTGATTTCTTGCTCTACTTTGCCACCGACAATTTTAACTGTGCCTGAAATTTCTTCGCCTGGCGCGATTTGATTATACTCTAAAATGGCATCAACTTTTGCTGCACCAATGCCCACAGTACCCAATACTTTTTTGAAAAACGACATACGCATCCTTATATATTATCAAAATTACCCCTCATACCTGAGGGGCTTAGTCCTGACGAGATTATAAAAGCCTAATTCTATCAGTCAATCACTATTCTCTATATTTCAATTGTCTCGCAGTTAAAGTTGAGAACTTAGACTGTCTTTTATTGTACTTTATGGTGTGGCATTAAATGTTATGGTAAAGGTTGCACCACCCAGATCATTTTTGCATGTTACGTTTATGTCTGCATTATGTGCATTGGCAATTTCACTGACGATAGATAAACCTAACCCGCTGCCAGTTAAGGCGGATTGCTCTTTTCGCCAAAATCGCTCAAACAGTTTAACTCTGTCACCTTCACTGATCCCCGGGCCTGAGTCTTTCACACTGATGGTATCTTTGGTGATTATTAGCTGCACTTGCGCTTGTTTATTCGCATATTTAAGGGCATTTTCTAGTAAGTTTTTGGTCAAGATAATTAAAGCGCCTTTATCACCGAGTACGTTACAGTCATCATCAATAATATCTAGAGACAGTTCTTTTTGATGAGTCACAGACAGAGGCCCTAATAGCATGCACACATCTTTGCCTATACTTTTTAGATCAACAAGACTATGGGCAAACCCAACTTGATTTTGTGCGCGGGATAAATCAAGTAACTGCTCTATTACCCGAGACATGTATTTAATATCGCCCATCAGCGCAGGTTCAACGTCAGGAGGAATTTCAGTGAGCTCTACTCGAGTCGATAAAATAGCAAGGGGAGTACGCAATTCATGAGCGGCATTGGCAACAAAGCGTTTTTGCTCTTCAAAACCAAGCTCGACACGTTCCATTGCGTCGTTTAGGCCCAATACTAGCGGCATAATTTCAGCCGGAACATCTGTGGTTGAAAGACGTCTGTCTAGTTGGTTTGGTTTGATTTGTAGTAACTGCGTAGTAACGTTTTTAACTGGTCGTACTAATGCCCTTATTGAAATAAAAGTGACGCAAACAAAGACAAGGAATGCAGCACCGATAGTCAGTGAGGCCACTTGGCTTAACACTGGCATAACTGCTTCATTCGCGAGTGCCCCTAATAAGTCATTGCGTGCTAAGTCTAATGCAAGGTTTTTGTTATCAAGTATAAATATTATTCTAAACAGGTCGGTATGCGTATCATTTCGTGCACCAATTTGTGAGTAACCTTCAGGTAGCGTCGCCGGCAAGGTATCAATTATGGTCGCAACATTCGGGTTTACAAACGACCTAAGTAGCTCTTGTTGCGTCGATAAATCAATAACACGAAACCCTAAATTATTGTAAAGCGCGTCATATCCCCATCGTTCTGCAACTCGTTCTGATTTGTAAACTAGCTGTGATTTGTTGTCAAACTCTAAGTTAGTTTGAATGTCTTCCGCCATTCCAAACATACTTTGCTCTACCGCTAGGTTGGCAAAATTAATTGAAAATAAATAGAGAATAACGGCAATCAATGAAAAAACACTACCGCCAATTAGTAAAAAGTGTTTGAGCAGCCGCAAGGACAAAGAGTTATTATTAAATATCATGCCAAAATGTACCCTATGCCTCGGATGGTATTGATGTGTGTGGTTGCACCGGCTTGTTCAAGCTTTTTTCTGATCCGGTGCATGGCGACTTGTATGGCATTATCAGTGACTTCAAACCCCATAGAGTAAATGGCATCAAATAATGACTCTTTACTTACAGTCAGTGTGGCATGCTTTAACATATATTCTAAAATAGCGACTTCTGTTTTTCCCATGGTTAAGTTCTGAGTGTCGACAGTAACACGGCGAGATTTGGTTTCTATTGTGACATTACCTCTGGTTAAGTCATTGCCTGAGTAATCAACAGGTCTTCTCATCAAAGCGCGCAGCCGAGCTTTAAGTTCATCGATTGAAAATGGCTTGTTGAGGTAATCATCAGCACCTAGGTCAAGCCCTTTAATTCTGTCATCTATACCACCGCGGGCAGTCAAAATAAGAATAGGAATGGGTATGCCTTTAGAGCGTAAATGCTTGATCACGTCTAAGCCATCTTTATCAGGCAAGCCTAAATCTAACACGATACCGTCATATTGCATGATGGACAGTTGGTAAAACATTGTGGCTGCGTCTAACGCGATATCTGCCGCATGGCCATCTTGCATTATGGCTTGCTGAATAAATTCAGCAAGTTGTTGGTTATCTTCAGTGATTAGCACTCGCATGGTCATTTCCTTTTCTCTAATCATTACTGTGTTTTTATGTCATGTCTAGCTGTTTTTAGCAGTAGATTAAGCGCCAAAGGCATAATAAACATCATCAATGCGGTAGAGGTGATCAACCCACCAATAACAGCCCAAGCTAATGGGGGCCACAGTGGGCTCTGTGATGATGTCAGTGGCAACATACCTATAATTGTGGTGATTGTAGTCAATAATATAGGTCTAAAGCGCTCATTTACCGCGGCTGCTATTGCTTGTTTTTTCTGTAATCCATTTTCTATTCCTTTAATTGCACTTTCTATTAAAATGATGGCGGTGTTTACCACAATGCCTGCTAACGCAAGTACCCCGAGAATTGACATAAAGCCAAAGGGAATATTAACCAAAGACAACATCGCTGGTGCGCCAATTGCACCCAGTGGAATACTGCACATAACCACTAAACTCAGCCTGTATGAATTGAACTGCAAAACGAGCGCAACGAACAGTAGTACGATGCCAGCGGGCATTGCGACCAATAATGCACTATTTGCTTGCTCTGACTCCGCGGCTTCACCACCAAACTCTATGGTGACACCAAATTTCTCAGTTAAATCTTTGGCTTGTGATTGGAGCACGGCAATGACCTCTTCTTCACTAAAACCATCAGCCACATCAGACAAAATTGTTAAGGTATGAAATCCATCTTGTCGCACTGCAACAGGCGGTGTACCCACTATATTTTGTTCTATAAATAGTGAAGCGGGAATAAATTGTCTGTTGTCAGCGAGTACTTGTGTTGACAACAAGGCGGTGGAGTTGTCTACCGGCTGTGGGACTGCGACAACTAAATCAATTGGATCTGTGGTGTAATTTAAGGTTGTCGCGATAAGACCAGTAGTTTGCCATGCAAGATACTGACTTATTTGCTGCTCTGTAATATTACTCACTTGTAATTGCTGTTTGTTGGTCGTGAGATTCAATGTTGGCTTGCCTAGTACGTAGGCTCTGCGCACATTTTTGGTGTCTGCACGTTTGCTAAGTGAGGCAAATAACGCTTCCGCCGCACCCAGTGCATTTTGATCCGTGCTAGCCAATACACGCACTTCTATCGGACTTTCGATTGGTGGTCCTTGCCCTAGTTCATTGGCTGTCACTATAAAGTTAGGAAACTCCACCTTAAACTCTTTATTCAATTGGGTTACAACTTCTGCAACTGCGACGTCAGCGTGGGTTTCAAATACAACCCGAGCTATGTGACTTTCATTCGGCTGCTGAACTAAATTATAGTAAAAGCGGGGGCCTGAGTTACCAGTAAAGCTGTAAGTATTTTTGATCAACTCACTGCTTTGCAACTTTTGCGCAATCGTGTTGGCAACGAGTGTTGTTTCACTCACTGCGGACCCAATTGGAAGTTGAATATCAACATAAGCTTGGTCACGGTTGGTTTTAGGGAAAAACTCCCCTTTAGTCGCTGGGAGGCTTAGCAGCAAAACGATTACACAGCTGCTTACTATGAGCGTTGATTTAGGGAAATTTAAAGAACTGTGTGCGATATGCCCGCCCGTTGCATTAAACATACGGGTGATGCGATTAGCTGGTTTATCTTTATACCTGAGTAACTTACTTAGAATTGGCACAAAAGATAATGAGATCACATAGCTGAAAAGAATACAAATGATCACTAAAACAGGGATCGTGGCAATAAAGTCGGCAACGCCACCTTTAGAGAGTAACATTGGAACAAATGCGGCAATGGTAGTGAGTGTTGCAGTTGCCAGCGGTTTATATAGTTCTTTAATGGCACAGATAGCGGCATGTGATCGGGTCATACCACGTTCTAAGTGATGTACAATTCGCTCAGCCATAACAATACTATTGTCAACCATAAGCCCTAAAGAAAGAACCAGTCCTGCGATGGTCATTTGATGAATTACACCGCCAAACATACCGAATAAGCCAATAGCAGATAATGCAATTGCAGGAATAGAAAGGCTAACAATGAGTGCGCTACGAAATGTCATTAAACACATTAAAACAAGCGCTACGCCAAGACAGCTATATAGTAAAGAGGTGAGTAAAGAGCTGCGTCGTTTTTGTGTCCAATCTGGTTGGAACAAATGAATTGTAATGTTGGTTGACGCGTATCGTTGATTCAAACTGGTGATAGTGTCTTTTATTGAACGTCCCGCGTCAGTTACGCGGATAGAATCTGGTGGCAGCGTGAGGGCCAGTCCAACAGTCCTCTTACCGTTATACCAAAACTGCTCGTTACTTTGCGGATCAGCACGATAGGCAATATCAGCAATACTAGACAAAGGAACACTTTGTCCATTGGGCATTGTGATCTGCGTATTTTTTACTGTTTGCAATGTATCAAGGCGCGTAAGTGAGCTGACTCCCGTCGTAAATGAGGGGTTTTGCAGCGTGCCTAAGCTGGTTTGTGCGTTACGTTGATTTAAAGTAGTCGCAACCTCAATAGGGGAGATCCCTGTTTCGCGCATACTTTGCGATGAATACTCAACGCTAAGTTGCTCTTTGGGTGCGCCAATTAAACTGGCCGCTCTGACGTAAGGCAGCTTTAATAATTCATCGCGAACAACAAGAGCCATGCGGCGGTCTTCTAGTAAGCCTTGGCCAGAGTCCACTGAGAGGACAATGCCTTGGGTATCTTGCACGCGATCATGTACAGAGAGGTTGATTTCGCCCATTTGACTTTCTACTTGACGTGTTCGGTCTTTCACTCTTTGCCAAATTACGTCGGTGTCATAGATGGTTTCTTTGAGCTCAATATCAATATTTGCATAACCTTGCTTTATACGAGCACTAAATGTGTGTATTTCGTCAATTTCACTTAGCACTCGTTCAATTGGCCTGACACCTTGGTCGGTAAGCTGTTCAATACTCATTCCAGGTTTAGAAAGCAATATCATGCCATTTCGGTATGCAAAACTCGGGTCTTCTTGCTCGTTTGCATTATGCCAACTGAATAAGCCCGTGAGCGCTAAAATGGTAATAATGCCCAGGACCAATCGTGGCTGAAAATACCAATGTGGATTTGACGTAGACATAGGTTACCTCTTCTCTAATACTGCTAGGTTCAGCGGGTTAATAATTTCAGACACTCTGCTGAGGGGGTGAAGTAGGGCTTTGTCACTGGTGAGCAATACCCCATCTTTTTCGACGGCAATTACTGTAACGGGTAGTTTGTTATAATCGACTGCGGATAATAAATATGCACGATTGCTAGGATCATAGCGAAGTGCTGAATGTGATACTTTGTAAAGCCTGTCATTTGAAATAGGCACGTGTAATTGTGCTGTCACGCCTAACTGCTCATAGTTACCGTTAGGTAAGCTAACGGTAACTTCAAATAATGCTGGTTGACCTATGTTTGGTAAACTTTTCTCTGTAACTGTGCCGATTGTCGTCATATTCAAGTTGGGAAATGACACTTGAACACTTTCTGTTTTAGGCAGTGAAATAGCAATGCGTTCTGGCAATGAAAAAACCACTTTTTGTGTTTCGCTAGACTCAAAACGAACGATACTTTCACCGGCGTTTATATAATCACCAGCACGAGAATAAAGCTTGCCAATAACACCCGCCTGCGGGGCCACTAATTGGGTTTCTCGTTGCTGGTTTTTTGCTTCTTCAAGCTGTGCAAGGGCATTATTGACCTGTTGCGTGGCTACTTTTAATGCGCGCTCAGCATCCTCGAGTACTGCGCTTGGCTGTAGTTTCTGTTTTACCAGCTCACTGCTTCTTTTTTGCTGAATTTTAGCTTGATGTAAGATGGCCTTGGCACTTTCATAACCAGACTCTCGAGATTTCACACGTAGCGCTAAGCTGGGCGAATACAATGTAGCAAGTACATCACCTGCGCTGACAATTTGCCCTTCTTTTACTAACACTCGTTCTATTCTGCCGTCTACAAACAATGCCATGTTGTAACTTTCGCTCCCTTGCACTCGGCCAAAGAAGTGATGCTGTGGCATTGTTTTGATTGGTGTTGCCATCTCCGTGTGTTCAAACACAACCACGGAGTTAGATTGACTTTGCACGACTTGCTCGTTATTGGCTGAGTTTGCGTCACAGCCTAATAGACTTAGGGCAACTGTACTTAGCAACACGTGTTTTAGTTGGATTTTATTATTAAAAGACATATGCATACCCAACTAAAATTTGTGCTTCGCCGGATTTATCTATAAGTGGGGAGTCTTTAATGTCACTGCCGTATGCAGAGTAGCTAATATCTGCTTTGATAATATGCTTATTATTGAACATCCAGTCACTTCCGATCCCAATCTCGAAATTAGTTGTGGCATCTAGTTGATAAAAGGCACGAGATGAGGTTGCTTCATTTTGCTTTACGCCAAAGTAGTAGTCTGCTAAATCTTCACTTTGATAGTTCGCGGAGACATAAGGCATGACTCGACCATTTTTAAACATAAACGGGATCCCGTAACTAGCGCTTAGCTCAAAGCCTTTATGGGTGCTTGTTATATCATGTAAAAGTGCAACACCAAATTCGCCAAAGTCAGTGTCAATTTCAGCTTCGATGCCGGCATCGAAACTCATATCACGGTCTTCCATACCAATGAATACATCCCCATCTGCCACTTCATAACCGTCGAAGCGTAAGTTACCAATCGCAGATAATTCAATTTGACCATTATTAAATAACTTGTAGCTCGCTCTTGGTCCAAGTAATGAAAAGTCGCCATATTGAAGGCCTATGATTGGTACGAGGTTGGTCTCTGTACCAACGTCGAGATACCCTTGATCAGAGGTTATTGCAGCAATACCCAAACTCCATGTCAGTTCAGAAGGCCCTTGCTGTGCAAGTGTGTGTGTTGAGCAAGCAAGTAAACATGCTGCATAAGTAGTTTTGATAAAAGTCATGTGATGTTCCTTAAAAGTAAATATACTAAGTTGTACCTAACATTTGGTACGTTGCTCACTGTGTTCAGTGAATGTGAATACTTTAAAAGGCGAAACTTTCTAGAAACTTACAAGCAGTAATTTATTCATTTTTTTTATATCAATCCGTCTTATGGCTGATATAAAATATTTATAAGGGTATAAATATGGCTTCAGAGCTATACACAACACACGCAGCACAATATGCAGAGTCCGTGACTCACAATATTTATAATGCGCACTATGAGCGACCATCTTTGCAGGCGTTAATGGGTGATATGACTAATTTAAATGTATTAGATTTAGGGTGCGGGTCAGGTATTTATGCTCAGTATTTGCTAGAAAAAGGCGCAAGCCGGGTCACCTGTATAGATGCTTCTGTTGACATGGTGACGCTGGTTAATACTTTATTGGGTAATAAAGTACATGCATATCAGCAAGATTTAACACTGGGGTTGCCCAACGAAAAAACGGACAGCGTGGATGTTGTGGTTTGCCCTTTAATGATCCATTACTTAGCCGACTTAACGCCGTTTTTTACTGAAGTGTATAGAGTATTAAAACCTGGTGGCTATATGGTTTTTTCTACACATCACCCATGTGCAGAGTCTGAACTGCGTCATGCGAACAATTATTTTGATACGCAAGAAGTGGTAGAGCAGTGGAATACAGTAGGTACGCCATTGGAAGTGCGTTTTTATCGACGTTCATTAACGAATATTATGCAAGCGATCACTCAAAGCGGCTTCGTGGTGTCAGCGCTATCAGAAGGGCAGGTCGATCCGGTGGTGAAAACACGATGTGAAAAAACGTATAAAAAGCTTTCTACTCGCCCTGCGTTTATCTTTGTGCGTTGTAATAAATAAAATAACGTTAGAATATCTGGCATTATTAGTAAGTTATCGCAAATAAGATGCTTTATTTTGCGAGTTATTTAGAATTAAATGAAAATAATTATCATTAGAGGTTTTTATGCAATTTGCGGTTCGTGCGATGTTGTCTGTTGTATTAGTAAGTGTCTCTTTCGTTGCGTTAAATAGTTATGCGCAAACCACTGAAGTCGATGTGTATATTCCATCATTAACGCAGCAAGCCGATGTAATGCGTTTGACTGGTACAATTGAAGCGACTCGTGATGCAAGTTTAGCCTCTATGGAAGCGGGCTCTGTCTCTGCTTTAAAGGTTGACGTTGGGTCTTTAGTTAACAAAGGGCAGAAGCTACTGGAACTTGATGACACGTTAGCCAAGTTAGAGCTCGCACAAGCTAAAGCTAGCTTAGAAGCCGCGACGGTTGCGAAACAGGAAGCTGAGCGGTTACTCGCTGAGGTTGTGGCATTATCAAAACAGCAAAGTGTTGCAAAAACTTTGATTGGAGAGCGCCGTGCCAATTTAGCTAATGCAAAGGCTGAATCAATAAAGCAACAGGCTGCAGTTTCTTTGGCGCAAGAAATTGTTAATAGACATGCTTTGTATGCTCCATTTTCGGGTGTTATAGCGAGTCGCAGTGTGGATGTAGGTGAGTGGATCACGCCACAAAGCTCGGTATTTTCTTTAGTGTCTCAGTCTGATTTACGCTTAGTACTCGATGTACCACAAGAGTATTATAATGACTTTGCTTCACAAGATTCAGTCGCTGCTGCGGTTACTCCTGATATTAAAAGTAGCGCTACAATAAATACGCAAATAACACGATTGGTGGGGGTTGCCAACCCAATCAGTCGCACATTTATCGCACACATAGATATACCGAATAACAATAACCATCAATTCATCGCAGGTATGTCGGCAAGTGCTGCGGTTTATCTTACGTCCTCGAAGAACAAAGTTTGGTTGCCAAAATCAGCAATCAAGCAACATCCAGATGGCGGCAGCAGCGTGTTTTCAATTGAAAACGGCGTTGCCAAACGCTTATTGGTCACTGTCGCACAGGCAAACACTGAGCAAGTGTCAGTATTGGGATTGTCTGGGGCAGAGCGTATCGTTGTGTCAGGGGTTGAACTATTGAAAGATGGCACAGCGTTAACTGTTAAATCAACCGTGAGCGATGAGCTATGATAGAAGCTGCTGTAAAGCGAGGGACGCTGGTTACGGTCGTTGTTTTGATCACGGCGATTTTAGGGTTGATCTCAGCACTGAATATTCCGGTACAAATGATCCCTGATTTAGAAGTGCGTACTATTACAGTACAAACTGGATGGCCAGGGGCAACACCACAAGATGTTGAAAAAGAAATACTCATTGAACAAGAGCGGTATTTAAGAAGCTTGCCTAACTTAAAGCGTATGATCTCATACGCTGAAATGGGTGAAGCCACGGTAGAACTTGAGTTTCCATTTGGTGTAGGTGTAAATGATGCATTGATCAGAGTAAATAATGCGTTGAGTCAGGTACCTGCATACCCTGAGAATGTCGACCAACCGAGGTTATTTTCGAGTTCGTTTTCTAATAATGCGTTTATGTACTTTGTACTTAAACCCCAAGCTGGTAACCCATTACAATTAGATGTGGATTTACTGCGCGATTTTGCTGAAGATTTTGTTCGCCCTCGTATGGAGAGTGTTGCGGGTGTATCTGAAGTAAGAGTGGGCGGTGGTGCACAGCGTCAGATCCAAATCAAAGTCGATGCAGCGCGTTTAGCACAGCGCGGTATTAGTTTAATCGACGTTAGAAACGCGATCAGAGCACGCAATAGAGATGCGTCAGGTGGCGACATAGAAAGTGGTAAAAGTCGCTATTTGTTGCGCGTAGTTGGGCGTTTTGAACAGCTTAGTCAATTAGAGAACCTAGTTGTTAAACGCATTGGCTCAGCAAATATTTTATTAAAAGATGTTGCGAGTATTACGCTTGACCACTTTGAGACTCGTGGGATGTCTTATTCAGATGGTGAAAGAACACTTAGTCTTTCAGTTAGACGCGAAAGTGGCTCTAATGTACTCGCGATAAAGGAACAAATGCTACCTGTTGTGGCTGAACTCAATGCGCAATTGTTAGCGCAAAATGGGTTAGAGCTCAACCTAATGAGCGACGACGTCAAATATGTGAAAAGCTCTTTGCAAAATGTATGGACTAACTTAGCATTGGGTGCCTTGCTTGCGACGCTTGTTATGTATTTTTTCTTGCGCTCAGGCCGGGCGACGTTAGTTGGTGTAATGGGGATCCCGTTATGTACAGTTGCGGCCTTCTTTGCTTTGATGAGCTTTGGTCGAACGATTAACGTTATTTCTTTAGCGGGTGTTGCGTTTGCAATTGGTATGACGGTAGATAATACCATTGTGGTGCTTGAGTCGATTGTACAGGCTAAACGCGAAGGACTGAGTAAGCGATTAGCAGCCATCAAAGGCGTGAAAGAAGTCTGGCCTGCGGTACTGGCCTCTACAGCGACAACGGTATTGGTATTCGCACCAATATTGTTTGTACAACAAGAAGCCGGACAATTATATTCTGATATCGCCATTGCTATTTCAGGTGCGATTATTGCTTCAATGTTGGTTGCTATTTTTGTGGTGCCTGTTGCACTGGCAAATTTTGGTAAAAAACAAGATTTAGATGAAAAACGCCAGTTTGAAATAGGGCAGTGGTGGCTTTCATTATCAAAGCTATTTACGCGTTCACAACAGCATGCGCGCATCATGAGTGTTGCATTTGTGATGGGTATTTTAGGCTTAGCTTATTCGTTAATGCCTGCGGCGGAATACTTGCCTGAAGGGGAAGAGCCAAAAGCGTTCTCTATGATGATTGCGCCGCCAAACTATAATTTATCTGAGATGGAAAAAATTGGTGCAGAACTACGCACTTATTTTGATGCCCATATAGAAGCTGACAGTGCTGATTATGATTCGGGTAAAACGGCTTTACCTCCGCTTGAATATTATTCGATGTCTGTCTCTGTTGGGCGTATTTGGTTTTTGAGTGCACCTGTTGAACCGCAAAATATAAACGATATGATGGCGGCAATCACCGCTAAGTTTAAAAGTTATGACGGTATGCGTGCATTTTCTGCTCGTGGTTCAATTATATCGAGTAATGATGGTGGAACACGCGCAGTTGCGGTGGATATCGCTGGCAGCGATATCATTGAGCTTTATAGTGCAGCTGAAGCTGTGTATGAAGAAGCTGACAGACTTTTTGATAACCCGCAAATTGACTCAGATCCAGGCTCTCTTGCTCTAGAGCAACCCCTTATTGAAATCAAACCGCGCTGGGATCGATTGGCTGAGCTTGGCATCAATAACCGTGACTTTGGCTACGCCGTGGCAGCGATGAGTGATGGTGCATATGTCGATGAATTTATTCTCAATGATGATAAAGTAGATATGTTTTTGTTCAGTGGCGCTGGCAATCGTCAGAATCTTGTTGAGCTAGAGACTACCCCAATTGTCACCCCTCAGGGTCAGGTTTTGCCGTTAAATGCCTTAGCCGATCTGGTCGAGAGTAAAAATAGCAATTCTGTGCGTCGTGTAGATGGTAACCGAACTGTGACTGTGTATATTATTCCGCCTCGGGATGTCGCATTAGAAACTGCAGAGCAAATTGTCCGTCAAGAGTTGCTCCCTAATTTATGGCAGCAAGGCAAAATAGCGCAAGGGATCAAGGTGAGTATAAGTGGTGCAGCTGATCAGCTCGAAGCGACTAAATCTGCGTTGTCAGGTAACTTTGCAATTGCACTCGTATTGAGTTATTTGCTATTGGTCGCGATATTTACCCATTGGCGCTACCCATTATTTATTTTAGCGACTGTGCCGTTAGGGATGGCTGGTGGCCTCTTGGGCCTAGTGACTGTTAATGGTATTAATAGTGCTTTAACCGCAGTCGGTTTGAGTGCGTTTCATCAACCATTTGACATGATCACAATGCTTGGTTTTTTAATACTGCTTGGAACAGTGGTGAATAATCCAATTTTGATCGTAGATCAAACGCGCCGATTTATTCTTGAACATGGCATGTCAGTGCGAGAAGCGGTTGAACAAGCGGTTGCAAAGCGGTTACGACCAATTTTAATGTCAACGGCAACGACGTTATTTGGTTTAGCGCCTTTGGTATTGATCCCTGGCGAGGGCACTGAGTTATATCGCGGTGTAGGGGTGATTGTACTCAGTGGTATTTTGGTGTCGACATTTTTGAGCTTAACATTTTTACCTGCTTTATTGGTGGCGGTCATTAAGCCTAACAATGATAAGCAAGTAAGCGCTTAAACATTTTTAAAAGTGAAAAGGCCGTGCTCAATAAGTACGGCCTTTTTAATAGTTTTTTGTCAATTACCGACTTTATTGACAATACTACTTCTTAGCAATCACCCACACAGCGTGCACAATTCCTGGTATGTAACCAAATAAAGTGAGTAGAATATTCAGCCAAAAGGCACCCCCAATACCAACTTGTAGAAACACACCCAGAGGCGGTAACAAAATGGCAATAATGATCCGTAGTAGATCCATTAGTTTCCCCTTATTATTCGTTATAGTTAAGTTATGTCTACCTATGAAGGTATAGCAGGTTTAGCAATAGATGCTATTTTGTTGCTCAACTTTTGCTGTTTGGGTTACGCAGGTGTACTGAGCTGTTCTAGTTGCTACTTGCTAGTGACTTTTTTAGATATATTCTATAATTTTGCATAGTGGCATAAATAGAGGGACTTAATTGGTGTTCGAAATTATGATATTATTTAGATAATAATTAATTACTTATGCTCATATTATGGACGATATTTTTCAATCTTACTTAAATAATTTTAGTTTTGTGTTATTGCTTTTTTGTGTGATGTTTTTCGCTAAGTGGTTATATAACGCGACAACTCCCTATGACACCTTTCATCAAATCATAAAGCAAAAAAATACCGCACTGGCAACATCGGTTGCTGGATTTATGTTGGGTGTTGTGATCATTTATAGTGCCATTTTAGCAGGTCCTTCTGCTGGGCTTATTACCGACCTAATTTTAACGGGTGTATATACGTTAGTCGGCCTGCTTCTATTGATTCTCTCACGAATTATCAATGATAAACTCATTCTACATTCATTCTGTAATCGTCTGCAGCTTATTGAAAAGCAAAGTACTGCGATAGGTGCAGTACAAGCGGCCAGCTATATTGCTAGCGGCTTGCTGATAGGGGCATCACTTAGCGGTGAAGGGAGCTGGGCTTCTGCCATTGTATTTTACGCGCTAGGGCAGGTGTGCCTTGTGGTGTGTGCCAAATTATATGACACAGTAACACGCTATGAATTGTTACATGAACTAGAAGCTGGAAACTCAGCAGTTGCCATCAGCTTTTCTGCAACGTTAGTAGCACTTGCGATGGTATTAGTTCATGCGTTAATTGGCCCATTTGTTAGTTGGCCTGCGAGCATTCAGCTTTTTTTGGTGGACGCATTTATCGGACTTGTCGCGTTAATTGTGGCAAGACTGTTTATTGATAAGGCGCTATTTCCCTCCATTTGTATAGATCATGCTATTGGTAAAGAGCGCAATTATGCAATCGCTTTAATTGAAGGCACTGTAGCGCTCTGTGTTTCACTTGTTATTGTACTTGCGTTGTAGGTGTTCTATGACGCATTTAAAACTATTTTTAGTAATTGCAGTAACATGGGTTGGGTGTTTTTTTTACAGTAGTGTGCTTGATACGCCTGTTCAAAAGCTCAAGTTTCAACCGGGATCTGAATTTGCGAATACAGAACGCGTATATACTTTTGAAGTACCTGAAGATGGCTCAATTATGCGCTTTGATGTGAACGGTAGATTAGCGTTACAAAGCTGGAAAAGCCTTGAGTTAATGGTTTTTGGCCCAGACGAGCAGTATCTATTTACTATTAAAGATGAGCTGTGGGCTGAGTCGGGTCGTGATTCAGATGGCAGCTGGACTGAATACAGAGATAAAATTCGTATCTCGCAGCGATTTCCACAAAAAGGTCAATATACCGCTGTTTTATATGATGAAAAGGGACCACATCGTACTGGCAGTGGTAGTGAATACTATTTTAGGATCACTGCACTCAAAGGTGACTCAAGTATACTAACCCTGTGGTTATGGGTATTGGGCATTATATTGGCCTGTTATGTATTCTATGGTTCAAATTACCTCGAGAATAAGAATGATTATAAAAACCCTTACCTTGATAAGTCATCCGTCTTTTCTGGAGTATCTAGTTTAACCATTATTCTAGTAGTAGTGTTACCGGCCATTGTATTGTGTGTGCTAGCCAGCCATAAAAGTGATGAGCCTATCAACTGGGTTTATGTGAGTTCTTCGCATAAATCAATCTCAAGTGATCGTCAGATGCGGGAACATAGTTTGGGCAGTGCAGGATTCAGAACATCAGGCTCCCGAGGTGGTAAGTAGTGCTACGTGAAAGCCACATTCTACTGTTTAGCATTTTTGTCGCAGGGTTATGTTCTATCGTTTATGAACTATTGATAGCAACTACTGGCTCTTATTTTTTAGGCGATAGTATTACACAATTCTCTGTGACGATTGGTATTTACATGGCGTTTATGGGCGTTGGGTCTTACCTTTCAAGATTTATTGCTGATGAGGGGTTACTGCAAAAATTTATAGGGTTTGAGCTATTACTGGCTCTGCTAGGTGGTTTGTGTGTCCCATTTTTGTATTTGGCTTATGCGGTTGATGTATCGGTTCAAATTACGTCAGTGGTATTAACCGCTGTTATTGGTACCTTGATTGGGTTAGAAATTCCCTTATTGAGCCGTTTAATGGAAAAACACTATACGTTAAAGGCAAACCTATCAAATGTGTTGTCAATTGACTACTTCGGCGCGCTTATTGCGACGTTAGTGTTTCCATTTATTCTTTTGCCATGGTTAGGAATTTTTAAAACCTCTTTGACCTTTGGCTTAATTAATCTCAGCATCGCGTTATCGCTACTTTGGTATTTTTCTTCGCAGCTGTCAGAGTCACCAAAGCGACTATTAAAGCGGGCTTTTATATTGGTCTTGTGTGCTTTAGTTGGCATGATGATATTTAGTCAAAAGCTGAACAAAGCGTGGAACGGCCATGTATATGAAGACACGGTTGTGCATAGTGAACAGAGTAAATATCAGCAGGTGGTTATGACCCGCCATAAAAATGATGTTCGATTATATTTAAACGGCGGTTTACAGTTCTCTTCAATTGACGAATATAGATACCATGAAGTTTTAGTACATCCTTTAATGAGACGAGTTAAAAAAGCCGAGCATGTATTATTGTTAGGTGGGGGAGACGGGCTCGCGGTGAGAGAGTTACTTAAATACCCACAACTGAAGTCGATAACGGTGGTGGATTTAGACCCTGCAATCGCTGAACTTGCTAGAGAAAACCACTATTTGACAGCCCTAAATGATAAAGCTTTTGACGATCCGCGTGTAATGGTCCATCACCAAGATGGGATGGTTTTTCTGTCCAAGACACAGGTGCGATTTGACGCCGTGTTCATTGATTTACCAGATCCAAAAACCATTTCGCTGGCGAGGCTTTACTCAAAGCAGTTTTATTTAATGGCTAAAAAAATACTTAAAACAGACGGCGTACTCATAACACAAGCAACGAGCCCTTTTTTTGCTAAAAGTGCTTTTTGGTCAATTCATAATACCCTACAAGCGAGTGGGTTTGACACCTTGCCGCTAAAGGTCAATGTCCCTTCTTTTGGCGAGTGGGGATTTGTAATGGCTTGTAAAAGCGAGTGTTCAATAAAGCAAGATTATGAACTTAGTAACACACGATTTTATTCTTCGCTAGCGGAGCCAATGTTGACACAATTTACGCCGGACTTAGCAGAGACTGGTCAGCTTATTAGTACGCTAGATAAACCGAATGTGCTTTACTATTATTTGGATGGTTGGCGATACTGGAATTAAACTTTGAGAGTAGCTGTGTGGTAAATTACTTTAATAAAAATGGGTTTGTCGTCGTCAAAGCTGCGTTTAATGAGGCTGAATTAGCGAGCGTTAAGGACATTGCATTACAGTTTCATGAAAACTGGAAATTAAAAAACAAAAGCATCTATGAACAGGGAGCGGTTAATTCTGCCTATTTAACGAAAGAGGGGGCCTTAACTGAACCCGCTAGATTGGCGATGTTTCAGTTTATAAGTTCAAACACAGTGAGTGACATAATATTGAAACTCATAGGGCCTACAGCGACCTTTATGAATACTCAATTATTCTTTGATCCGTGTAATCCAAACCAATCTAATTATTGGCATAGAGACCCACAATATCACCTGTCATTAGGTGAGCAAAAAAGCGCTTTATTGGGCCCACACGTTGTGCATTTTAGGGTTGCATTGAAAGACGAGCCTGGTATTGAACTTGTTCCTCAGACGCATAAACGTTGGGATACTGATGAAGAGCTTACCATTCGATTAGAACAACATGGGCGAAAAAACTATGAAAAGATCGATGGCGCACTGCAAGTTGGGTTAAGCGCAGGTGATATTTTGATCTTCTCTGCCAATATGATTCATCGTGGTATTTACGGGCTGGATCGCTTCGCGTTAGACATATTATTATGCGAGTCAGATCCTATTTTTAAGGGGCATATTACAGGTAGGCTATTACCCAGTGAGCGTATGATGCAAAAACTAGATAACCCCTTTATATTTTCTAATGCTTATCAGTGTGTTCTTGAATGATATGAGCGTCATTGTAGGTAGTTTGATGTTGTTATTGATCTATTTTCTCTTATACGAACTTGACGATAATGCTGCTCTTCCAGCTTGAATTCGCAGGTGAAGCGGTGGTGCTATGGTATTTAAATATTTAAAGGTGAGCGAGTAATTGTCAGTTAGATATTCACCAATTCTTTTTGTATGTTAATTGCTCATTTGATGTTATTGTGATTTTGATTTATCTAAAAAGGAGATTGTAATGAAATTAAAATTAAAAAAATCAAAATTAAAACTACTAGATAGTAAACCGTCTTTAGCATTAGAGAATACCCCTCAAGTAGCTGGGGGTTATAAAAACCTGAAAACACTCGGCCCTTTAAGTGAATGTCGATGTCCTACAGGCTGGCTTTGCCCATAATTAGACCATGTATTTATAGCGGTGGACTCATATTTTACCTCGATATTTTTTATTAAGGTTTCCATGAGAAGCTAACCGAAAGCCACTTTAATCAAGTGGTTTTTTATGTGCTTTATTTATATTAGGAAGTACCACATTTCGATGTTGATTTTTAAGGGAGTTATTTTACTGTATGTTTTAACCTGATAAAATTAGGGTTATTATGACTAAAATATATTAAAGGGTATGAGTGTTACATTTATTAATTTTCTCCGTGCTGCTTGTTGCACTTTCGGCGAATGCAGAAGCGCCTTGGGGGGAAATATCAACAAAATCACTAATTGAAATAAAAAGTGCTAGCGGTTATTTACCTGCAATTGTCCAAATCAATGTGAATGTTAGAGCGCTCCCAGATAAAAATGCTAAAAAATTAGGGCTTTTAGAGGGAGGCGAATCAATTAGAGCAGAGCTCTTAACTGGCTCAGAGTGGGCGCGGATTGAATTTAAAGGCTTTGAGGCTTATGTTCATCAATCGGCACTGATCGTGCAATCATACAAAGCTGATATAAATTACTCTATAAAGCCAAATAATAGCACTGTTATTTCTATGTCGGGTTGGCATTACTCATATTTACCAGGCAGCTATTTTTTAAACTATCAAAGTAGTTTACATGGTCAAGCAAGCTTTGGTCCAATTTCAGGAAGTGGTCCTGCATCAATAAAAAGCCACTTTTATAAGCTACGCTATGTAAAACGAGATATATATTTGGCGACAAGTCATGAATCGGGTAATAGAACGTATTATACAGCTTATTTAGTAATACCAACTAAAAAGTCGCTCAGGGTATTTCAATTACCAACATTCACCAAGCATGATCATAATAGCTTATCGATCGACGGTGATATTTTGTTTTTTAAAGGACTGGCGTATAACAGTTGCTGCGAACGTGAACAGTTTGATCTTACGTTTAACTTATCTGACTTTACTTATAAATATATCAATTATACTGTTAATAGCAGTGATAGCGCAGAAGTTAATAGCTTGGAAGTTGATAGTACTGAAAGTAGAGAACTGGAGTTAACTTTTAAAACCCTGCCTTTGAGAAAAAATATTTAATATTTCTATCCAATGAGTTAATTTTTAGCGTTTTATAGATAAGCGGTTCCTATTAAAATATAAAAAACACCATCATTAATATGATGGTGTTTTTTTATTTAACTATTTAGAAAAACGTGACTTGAACATCAATCCAAGCATTTGCAGTGCCCAGTGTGCCACCTGTTTCTATTGGGTAAATACTAAACTTACCCCAAGGGTCGGTGAATGTATGATTTTTCTGTAAAGGTGCATCATTAAAGTCTTCCAACGCCCAATTTGAACTGCGAGAGTTTGGTGTAGAGTCTAATAGTAATGAGTTATGGTTGTACCAAGGAGCCGCATTGTTATCCATATAATTCTGCAGGTTGATCACAATACCATTTTGTAAAAGTGGCGTACGTAATTGTTGATCCGGTGGGGTATTTGCTTCACTCTTTTGGCGTGTTAAATATTCAACCCAAAAAGTCTTATCGCCTGATGGTATTTTAAGACCAATAGCACCAGGTGCATTGTGCCCTGATGATGTACCATGATTATATGTGTAAATACGATATTTACCAGATGTTGTTATAGTGGGCACGTCGGTGTCAGAAATCCAGTTATTAAAGTAGCCTTTATACATTAGGTTCATTTCTTCTAACGAGTGAGCCCCCATGCCCATTAAGCCAAATACATTACCATAGTTGGTGACAACATCATTTGAATTGCCATTAAGCATGCTATTACCTCCTTCAATAGACATCGAGTGATGTAACCCTAAAGCGTGCCCAGTTTCATGCGCAATTGTGCCTGCAGCATAGGTGTAAATCTCCATAAGAGGAGGGCCTGCTTGGGAGTTAATAAAGTAGGTTGCATCATTACCAATAGGGGGCGCAGTTACCATTATAATTGTGGCATCTCCTGGGAAGTTTGGATCTACCCCAGCGTTCACAAGCTGCTCTTTATAGCCAGGATTCCATAATTTTTTGTCATTGTTATAGTAATTGTGACTCTGTGGCATGGTAATTTTTGGTTTAATCTCCCAGGTGAAGTTAAACTTACCGTACGATTGCTCCGTAAAGAAATCTTTGGTTTTTTGCATTTCAGCGTTTATTTGTTCAGTGCTGAACGCCAAATCTTGATCTGGGAATCTAAATGGGTAAACCAATACATGAACCCCGTTATGATCATAGCCATCATTGCCCGGATCATCCGCACCTGGGGTTACTCGGCAGCTGGTTTTGTTAAAGTCCGCAACAACACTTGCGCCTTTAAATAGTCCTTCCAAACTCACATTGTTCCACCCATTTTGTGGGTTAGTTAATATCACACATTCAGTATTTCCTACCTTAGGTGATCGAATACTGTCGTCACCAGATTTTGGCCACGTACCGTCAGTTCTGCCGGCGAGTGTTAAGTTACCTAACCCATAAGAAGAGCTAATCGCGATACTCGTAACATTTTTATTGAATGTAGAAATTGAAAAGCTTTTTCTTTGTGAAGTAGCAGGTACACACACAGGTACACCATCTGTGAGCGCGGTTTCAGTAGTAGGAGCACTAGTTGCACACATATTGGCTAAATCGCCACTGTCACCATCACCAGGTGGTGTCGTTGACCCTGACTTTTTGGTTTTAGTTGTTAATATTGCACTCCAAGCAGATGTATTTGTCGTATTTTTTGCATACATGACGTAGTAATAGACTTTGTCCTGCACTAAACCAGTATCAGTAAAGCTGGTTTCATTGGCGTTAACGGTTGCGACTGTGTGCCAAGATATGCCAGCTGACGAACGTTGAACTATGAAGTTATCTTCGTTATTTGAATTGTCACTCCAAGACACGGTAGCACTCGATTCGGTTGTTGTACCCGCTAGATTGCTAGGCGCCAGGATACTGCCTGTATTTCCATCCCCTGGGTTATCACCTCCACCATTCACATCACGGCAAGATGTTGCACCAAAATCAACAGCTATTGATGACTTACTTCGGTTGCCAGTGACTGCGATCATCAGCCAATACTGACTGGGGTTACTAATAACGACGCACTCACCATTAGTACCTGAAGTGATCGACTTATAAGCATTACTATTTAACCCGGTATTAGGCCAGCGACCTTGATCGACATATAAACTGAGGTCACCATTACCATGCCCTGTGCTGATAGCAACACTGTTATGCTCATTTACGCCGCTCAAACTTAAATAGGCTGTGCCATTGTCATTGACACAAATTGGTGTGCCGTCTGTTATCGAGGTTGAAGGTCCCTGCGTCGCACATACATCAGGCAAAGTTGCACCCAATGCGTGTTGTGAAAGCAGTATTGCGGGGCCGAGTAATAGCTTGGCCCAATGTGATGAAGCGAATTTCATCATAGTCTCCTTTATCATGTTGTAATTTATTTACGGTATATGTTGTATGTGGCTTTAAGTGGCCAGCTAGGGTTTAATATAATTAAACTCACCATAAATATATTGTATACAATATAATTTAACAAAGGGTTTACCTATAACACTTTCATCTATCTTTATGCCTTTATTGTTATTACCAAAACTTCAAAGAACCAGCCTCGATGTTTTCAGTATTGCTTTTTCAGTATGTGTTTAATGTAAAGCTGTTTTCATTTACATAGCTGCGCAGCTTTCTCATATCAGAAATACCCTAAAAAAGTTTGTAAGTCATTGTTTAGTTGGGGAGTACTATTAAGCGAGATCTTTGCACTGGCTTATAATTCTGTTACGCTGAACCATTGCTTTCATTAGCTAAAGTTATTTTTAAATATCATTTCTTATAGGTGAATACTTTGGAAGTCAGGAAAGTTCAAGAAAAGGATTTAGTGCAAGTCAATCTTATTTGTATTCGTTCGTTTGAAGCATCTATTGCAGGTAGTTTAGGCTGTGAAGGTATTACAACGTTTATTGAAATAGCCAAAAGTAGTGCATTTTTAAAGAGGATGCAGCAAGATAATACGATACTGGTTGCTGAAGATAAGCAGCGAATAGTGGCCGTTATTGAACTCAAGGCAGGGCATCACATTGCAATGTTTTTTGTTGACCCAGACTTTCAAAATAAAGGCGTTGGAAGAGCACTATTTAACGCGATATTGCCCCATGTACGCACAGATATTTTAACCGTAAGCGCATCGTTATCTTCAATTGATATATATAAAAAGTACGGTTTTAAATATGCCGGTGAAGTAGGGGAGTCGGCGGGGCTTGTATATCAACCTATGGAACTTAAACTTTCAAGTTCTGAACGAGCAGTATAAAGTATGGGCCTTTTTAATTACCGCGTGTTTTATGCGTTGGTTAAATCAGGTATCGGAAAACGAATAGTCATATAAAAAAGGCTTGAAAGGTTACTAAATAAATTTATATAACCGAGCAAGCCTTTATGCATACTAAAAAGCGTATATGCTACGCTTTTAAATCAGTGGTATTAGTTAGCATCAACAACTTTTACAGGCACTGCTTTTTCAGCGCTGAATTTAGTTGTCAGTTCTTCTTCTAACGGGGTAAATGCTGTTAGGTCAATACCATCAACTGCTGCTGTGTATTCTTCAATTGTTGGGAAACGACCCAATACTGTTGAAAGAACAACAAGTGGGGTAGAACCAAGCAGTGATTCACCTTTTTTCTCTGATGTATCAGCAACAACACGGCCTTGGAAAAGACGTGTAGACGTTGCGATAACTGTATCACCAGGTTCTGCTTTTTCTTGGTTACCCATACATAGGTTACAACCAGGGCGTTCTAGATACATGATGTTTTCGTATTTAGTACGTGCTGCAGTTTTAGGTTTTTCGTCGTCGAATTCGAACCCTGCATACTTAGCAAGAATATCCCAGTCGCCTTCTGCTTTAAGCTCATCAACAATGTTATACGTTGGTGGCGCAACAACTAATGGCGCATTGAATGTAATTGCTCCATTTTTAGCTTCTAGATTTCTTAGCATTTGCGCGATGATCTTCATATCGCCTTTATGTACCATACAAGATCCAACAAAGCCTAAGTCAACTGGCTTGTCGTTGTAGAATGACACTGGGCGGATCACATCGTGCGTGTAACGCTTAGATACGTCTTCGTTATTAACGTCAGGGTCAGCAATCATAGGCTCGTTGATTAGGTCTAAATCAACAACCACTTCAGCGTAGTATTTCGCAGCATCATCAGGTGCTAACGCAGGGTTAGTACCTGAGTTAATTTCTTCGATACGCTTACCTGCTAAGTCGATAAGACCTTGCAGTGTTTTCGCTTCGTTTTCCATTCCTTTATTGATCATGATCTGGATACGGCTCTTAGCAAGCTCGATAGATTTGATCAGCGTTTCGTCATTTGAAATACAGATTGAAGCTTTCGCTTTCATTTCTGCAGTCCAGTCAGTAAACGTGAACGCTTGGTCGGCCATTAGCGTACCAATGTGTACTTCGATAACGCGGCCTTGGAAGACATTCTCACCGCTAAATTGCTTAAGCATTTGCGCTTGAGTTGAATGTACTACATCACGGAAGTCCATGTGGCCTTTCATGCTGCCTTTAAAAGTTACTTTTACAGACTCAGGAATAGGCATTGCCGCTTCACCTGTAGCCAATGCTAGAGCAACAGTACCAGAGTCAGCACCAAATGCGACACCTTTAGACATACGTGTATGCGAGTCACCACCGATAATAATCGCGCGGTCATCAATGGTAATGTCATTCAGTACTTTGTGAATAACGTCAGTCATTGAATGGTAAACACCTTTCGGATCACGAGCTGTGATTAAGCCGAATTTGTTCATGAATGCCATTAGTTTTGGAATGTTAGCTTGTGCTTTACTATCCCAAACAGATGCGGTGTGACAACCTGACTGGTACGCACCATCAACAATAGGTGAAATCACAGAGGCAGCCATTGCTTCAAGCTCTTGTGATGTCATTGGGCCCGTCGTATCTTGTGAACCTACAATGTTTACTTTTACGCGTACATCAGAACCCGCGTGAAGCGCAGTTTCTGATGCAACACCGACAGAGTTGTTATTAAAGATTTTTTCAACCGCAGTTAGACCTTGGTTCTCATGAGAAATCTCTTTTGATGCAGCATATACAGCCGGTGCTTCAACACCTAATGTTTCAGCTGCAAAAGTTTGTAGCTTCTTACCGAATACAACCGCATAAGAACCACCTGCTTTCATGAACTCAACTTTTTGAGGCGTGAAAGCTGAAGAAACATCAACAAGCTCTTTATCGCCGTTGTAAAGTTTTTTCTCTTTGGTGTCGATTGTTAATACAGTGCCCGTTGCGACAGAGTAAGCTTCCTCAAGTACAGGGTCGCCATTTGCGTCAGTAACGTTGTTGCCATTTTCATCTGTTTTCTTAACCCAGTTTTGAAGGTCAAGACCGATACCGCCAGTTACGCCAACCGTCGTTAAGAAAATAGGTGAGATACCATTTGTACCTGCAACTACTGGCGCAATGTTAATGAATGGAACATATGGACTTGCTTGTTTACCCGCCCAAAGTGCCACGTTGTTAACGCCAGACATACGTGACGAACCAACACCCATAGTACCTTTTTCAGCAATAAGCATAACTTTTGCGTTAGGGTGCTTTTTCTGTAGCTCTACAATTTCTTGTTGTGCTTCAGGTGTGATCATGCATTTACCGTGTAATTCACGGTCAGCACGAGAGTGCGCTTGGTTACCTGGAGAAAGTAAGTCAGTTGAGATATCGCCTTCACCAGCAATATAAGTAACCACATCAACTTTTTCTTCAATTTCAGGTAGCTTAGTGAAAAACTCTGCTTGTGCGTAACTTTCTAGAATGTCTTTTGCAATTGCATTGCCCGCTTTGAATGCAACTTCTAGACGCTCAGTATCAGCTTCATAAAGGAATACTTGTGTTTTTAATACGTCAGCTGCTGGTGCAGAAACAGCAGCATTATCGCTTAGTGCTAAATCAAGTAGTACTTCAATAGAAGGACCACCTTTCATGTGAGATAGTAATTCAAAAGCGAAGGTAGACGTGATTTCTTCTACAACAGACTCACCAAGGATGATTTCTTTTAGGAATTTTGCTTTTACACCGGCTGCGCTGGTGGTTCCTGGTAGCGTGTTGTAGATAAAGAAATTTAATGAGTCTTCGCGATGCGCATGACCCGTATCTTTAATTTGACCAATAATTTCAGATAGTAAATCAGCACTATCTATTGGCTTTGGATTCAATCCAAGTTCTTGTTTACGGTTTTGGATTTCATCCATGTATTCTGTGTACAAACTCATAGAAACCTCTTTTGCTATACAATGCTCATATATAAAACCGGCTTATTTTACCTGATTTGCCTCGCCGAGTAATCATTTAATTGAGTTGTACTGTAATAGCGACGGATTTGCTTATCAGTTACAGCTCGGTTTGATTATTTATCAATCAAGTCAAAGGCCATGCTCGTTAGAGTTGAATTATAGACTATGTGAATGACTCATTGACGCGAAGTCTTGATATAGTGCGTGATGGCGTGAATTTAGCGTAGAACAGCGATGGCGAATAGTGGAGAATCAATGTTAATAAAAATCGGGAAAACGCGTGCGTTGATGAAGGAACTCGTTAGACTAAAGTTTTAAATATGCAGGCCACAAGTTTAAGTTATACAATTGGTTAATCATTAGGGTTAGGTGAAAAATAACCCCTAACCCTAATGATTAATTCGCTTAGCTATAGGGCCTAAGCGGTTCTATTTCGGTTTTGTTTAATGTGTGATTTTGCTTGCTGGGGTAAACGGCTTAACACCAATCGCGTTATAAATTTGTTCCGGCTTGAATACTTGTTCACCTTTAATGATCAGTGATGTTTTACGCAGCGCAGTTATGTCTTCAAGTGGATCACCATCAACCAGTATAAGGTCTGCGGTTTTATTTTCTGAAATTGACCCTGTCTTGTGTGCAACGCCCATTAACTTTGCCGAGTTAATAGTTGCCATTTTCAACACATCTGCGGTTGGGATCCCTGCTAGGGCATAGAGTTCAAGCTCCCGGATCAAGGTAAAGCCGGCAACATTATCGGTGCCTGGGACTATATTTACACCTGCATCGTATAACTTTTTCAGCATATTTTGCATTGCTTCACCAGAGCGCTGGTAGTTAATTTTATGAATGTCGTCAACATGCATGACAGCGCCTTTCATTTGGCGTACAAAAGAGATTGGCATATGATCTATAAGGTGCGCATATTCAGGGTTCACTTTTTCATTCTCGGCCATGAGCAGACTTCTAAAAGTCGATACAGTAGCATCGACCACGATTTTTTTATCCGCGAGCAGCTTTATAAACGCACTCATTTCGTCCGTATCAAGGGGTAATTGACTTGCTTGTTCTCCAATTAAACTAAAGCGCTTTGTGGTGCGCGTGTCGACATCTTGACCTGCTAAAAAGTTTAAAAACAGCATATTGATATGTTGGATCTCATCATAACCTGCGTTTATTGCTTGTTCTGCAGTCATAAATGCGGGAACGTGCCCACTGAGTCGTAACCCTCGGTTATGTGCTCTATCTGCGATGGGCTTAACCCATTTAGGGTCGATTGATGAGTAAAGTTTGATTTGTACATAGCCATTATCAGCAAAAAAGTCGACGGTTTTCAAGGCTTCTTCAAGTGTTTCAACACTCAGACCTGCTGAGTTTTCACTGAGTTTGTCCATAAAGCCAGCACGATAAACACGTGTGCCGAGTACTCGGTTGGTATCGAATAATGACTCAATTTCCATGATGTTTTTGTGTTCGTTACCCATATCTCGAACACTTGTTACGCCATTTGCGATATTTAAAATGCCATTTTCTTTAGAGAGGTGGCCATGCATATCCCATAAGCCGGGGATCAATGTCTTGCCTGAGCCATTCACTGTGGCTATCCCATTTAATTTTAGTGGTTCATTTGAAATACGCTTTATTTTACCGTCACGAAGTAATACATGTTGCCCTGAAGTAACAACGCCTTGATCAACATCGAGCACCGCCACGTCTTTAATTAACAGTGATTGATGCGTATGGGTAAGAGACGCAGACAAATCTTCTAAATAGGTTTGTTCTTGTTCTTTTTGAAGTTTACGTAGCGTGGCAAATTCTGATTGTGGAACGCCCTTACGCAAAACATACATACCGCCTCCCCAACTTTGCGCAAAATAATTGCCATTGTTATCGTACCATGCAAAGTCAGGTGTGAGGGCTAAGCCGCTAGTAACGTAAAGGTGAATGTCTTCATTTTGCAGTTTGCGGGTTAACAACTTACGAACCTGAACCTGACCTTGTGGGTATACATCAGCCTGTGTCTTCCCTGTTTTAATTAAATAACGCAAACGTGCATTTTCAAGTGTCAGGGATGAGTTTTTCGCTACGTAAAAATTGACGGTGTCGTCTTTTATACTGCCTTTTCCATCGGTATCCTGCCATGTCGCAATACCCTTGTTATAGTCGAACTTTTCGGATATTGGCGCACCGAATGCAGAAGTACCATGGGTTGTAAAAGAAACTGGGATACCATTTTCTCCTAGCGACATAGTTTCACTAATATTGACTCGACGGTTATTCCAACCAAACTGTGTTTTTGATGTGTAAGTATTTTTATCAACTTGCGTTTGCGACATGCTGCCAGCAAGGCCTTTTTCTGTATATACATTATTAATGATTGTAGTGGCAGAGGCCTGCGCAACTAATAAAGCGCTACACAGTAGAAAGGTGTAGTGATTGAGTTTTTTTTGTTTTTTCAATTTTACCTCTATTAAAATTAAACTTAATATATAAGTGTAACATGGTTTGTTTTGTGTTTTCTGGTAAATGTGCGGTTATACGGTTTATATTGAAGGGTTGGGTGTTGTTTGTGCGAATAAAACTTAATGAGATAAAAGTATTTTTATACTCATTAAGTGGTCTTGATTTTTTAGCATGTATTAGTTAGAAACAAGTCACTGTTGTACAACCATCGTAATCAGATTTGCATCCCCAGCTTTGGTGGCATTTATTGGATTGACGGCCTCTATAGGCACCAGCAACTTCGGGAGTTTGCGCTTTATCTATGCTCTTATCCATCGATAGGTTTTTGATGTTTTTCTTTTTTAGATTTAATCTCATTTTTGCTTTCCTTAATTTATAAGTCCTAATGACCTAGCGTCTATGTTGTAGCATATAAAAAAATTTATAAAAAGAGATTTGAATTATTATAATTTGTTGGCGTTATATTTATGCCGATTTATGGTAACTTAAGTATTCGTAGTCCACTAAAGACAAAAAGGATCAGTAATGGAATTATTAGTACGATTTATCGATGCATTTACAGGGCATAATTGCAAAGGAAACTCTGCGGCTGTTATTGAAGTCAAGGTAGCATTGGCCGAACAACTAATGCAGGAAATTGCAACGAAAAACAATGTATCTGAGACTGCATTTATTCTGCGTACTAAAAATAAATATGAGATCCGTTGGTTTTCACCATTAACTGAAATTGATTTTTGTGGGCACGCCACACTTGCATCGGCCCATTACTTATTTGAAGAAGACATAGAGCTAGAAAAAGTAGTATTCACTGCAAAAGCGGTTGGTGATATGACCGTTGAAAAGCACGCCGATGGCACAATTCTTATGAATTTCCCAAATCAAGAGCCTGAATTAATTGTTACTCCACCGGAGTCTTTATTAAAGGGACTGTCGATTGAACCCGCAGAGGTTTACTGCAATGCCCAAGCGTACTTTGCAATTTATAATTCAGAACACGATATACAGACGTTAGAATATATGACGAGTGAACTGATTAAGCTGGGGCCAAGAGATGTGGTTGTGACTGCTTTATCACAAGAGTATGATTTTGTTTCGCGTTACTTTTGGCCTGCCAATGGAGGCGATGAAGATCCTGTAACAGGTTCAATTCATACCGGTCTTGCGCCATTTTGGGCTCGCCGACTCAATAAAAACGCATTGATTGCCTATCAAGCTTCTGAACGCGGAGGGGTCCTTCATTGTAGCGTTAATCATGATAGGGTACACATCTCTGGTAGGGCAGTCACCGCTTTGTGCAGTAGTGTAACTATATAACATAAAATGAGTTTTAATAAGTGAGTTAAGGAAAGTATTAAATGAATTTGAACCAAGTAACTTTGCCTGTTAAGAATATGAATGAGGCAACGGATTTTTATCGTCTCCTCGGCTTTAATCAAATTGTTGATACAGCACATTATGCGAGATTTGAATGCCCTAATGGTGGTGCAACATTTTCTTTATCATTAGAGACATCAGTTCATAATACCGGCGTTGTTATTTATTTTGAGTCAGATAGGTTAGATGAGTGGTATCAGGAACTGGTGAACAAGGGCATCACATTTGAACAGCAGCCAGTTGATCAAAGTTACCTGTGGCGTGAAGCCGTGCTATATGATCCATCTGGGAATAAAATAAAGTTATATTGGGCTGGAGAAAACCGTTTAAACCCACCATGGCGGGTAAACTAGTGACACTTGTTCAGTGGAATATGGAAAGGTGCTTGTTGCATTGCTGCTTTAATATAAGTCTAGTAATATTTAAGTTTGACTTAACTTAAATATTAAATGGTTAATTTTTATTTTATCGTTAAGGCCTTAAAAGCTCAAGGTTTTATATATGAGGAGCGTTGGCCAATGACAAGGTTAAAATACTTCTCTTTTGCTATTTATATTGCCATCCATCACCATAAATTTATAATAATAAAAAGGAACTGTTTTGATATCAATTAAATCTACTTTATCTGTATTTTCTTTACTACTCGTTACGTCATTGGCATTTGCAAACCCTCAGTCAGAAATTCACCATACTCTGAAGTCTAATGTTTTAAAGCAAGATAGATCATTCGTAGTTCATCTGCCAAAAAGTTATGAGGATGGCAGCAATAGAAAGTATTCGGTACATTACCTACTAGATGGAGATTTGAACCTGCCTTTAGTAAAGGGTGTACTTGATAGGATGCAAAAAACTCAAGGCGCACCAGAAGCCATTGTTGTTGCCATAGAAAGTAAAAATAGGACCTGGGACTTAACACCAACAGTCAATCAAGATCCAAGGGGGCCTGTAGGCCAAGGCGGTGGAGCTGATGGGTTTTTAAGCTTTATTGAAAAAGAACTTATTTCGTACATCGATGACAATTATCGAACTCACGATTTTAAAATGATCTCAGGTGGCTCTATTGGCGGTTTGTTTGTTTTACATGCCATGCAGTCAAAACCGTATTTATTTGATGCACATTTTGCATACAGCCCTGCTGTTTGGTGGGCAGACCGCACAACAGCGAAGAGGGTTAAAACGTTTTTGACAAACAATAAAGCCTACAAGTCCTATTTGTATATGAATATGGGTAATGAATCGGGTGAAATGAGAGAAGTTTACGAAGATTTACTGTCATTTATGAAGAGTAATCAACCTGAGGGCATGCGTTTTGTGAGTCAAGCTTTTCCAGATGTACCTCATGGCTTAACTTCGTCAGCGGGGCAGTTTAATGCCTATCATAATTTGTTTTTTCCAATTGAAATGCCAACGACCAAAGTAATCAATGGGGTACAATCTATCATTGAGTATTACGCTAAAGTTTCTCATCAAAGAGGTAAAATTATCGCTCCTCCCGAGATGGTTGTTAACCGCATTGCATACGAGTTTTTTCAAAGAAGAGAGTTAGAGACGGCTGTCGCGCTTTTTAAGTATAACCTTAAAACATACCCTAACCACACGTATGCTTATGGCGGTTTAGCCGATGTATATCGGTCAATGAATAAACGAGAAGAAGCCCACTTATTGATAAAGTCAGCTTTGACTCTTTTAAAACCTGGTGATGAGGCTTACAAATATTATAAAAATATAGATGCAGAATTAGCTAGTGAGAAAAAGAATAAAGCGACCTTTTAAATTTTTTGAGTAGCACATTGAAGGTGATGGGCTTTCAATGTGGCTACCTCGAGTTGATGGAAGTACAATCCAACAAGCAATTTTGCAGAGTAAATGAGACCTTTATCAATGAATCATTTAAAAGTAAGCGCCAGTTGGAAACGCGACCACGTAAGCATGGCGTTAATAGTAATGATATACCTAAAGTACCCGTTCTTCTTGCATTAGATCGCAACGGTGCTGTCACTCATTGCGTTTTACAGAGGTAATCTGTACCCATTTAACATCTGAGAGTGTCTTGTGTACAGACCGCAATTTGTCGTATCAAACAATCATTAAGAACCTGTCTTTTGAGATTGATAATAAGCGGGTTATAGATGGCATCTCCCACATTCAAACGCTCAAAAATTGGATGATGTGCTGGCAACAGTGGCTTAAACAATTTAATGGCGTTGGAACTGACTATCTTGATAACTACATTGCATGGTTAAGCTAATAGATAAAACGCAAGGTGATGGTAGTTGGATCAACTTAGCACTGTGATGCCAATTGACCATATAATCGAGCCTGTAATTTAAATTGTGTATCTGCTTATAATTAAGCCAGTAATGGCTGAGGATAAGCAATATGGATAAGAAAGCTCTAGAAGCCTTCGCTCGCGAAGCAGCTAAGTCGATTAAGACTCCTTCTGATCTTGATGACTTTAGGAAAATGTTAACCAAGGTGACGGTTGAGACAGCCTTAAATGCTGAACTTAATGAGCACCTCGGTTACGAAAAAAACTCACCAACTAACGATAGTAACAGTCGAAATGGCTACTCATCTAAACGCCTAATTACAGACGATGGTGAGATCCAGTTAGAAGTCCCTCGTGACCGTGACGCGTCCTTTGAACCCAAGCTTGTTCGTAAACATCAAACCCGATTTCAATCGATGGACGACAAGATCTTAAGCCTATATGCCAAAGGAATGACCACCCGTGAAATCGTCGCAACATTCAAAGAAATGTACGATGCGGATATCTCCGCCAGTCTAATATCTAAAGTTACAGATGCTGTTTTAGAACAAGTGGTTGAGTGGCAATCTCGCCCGCTTGATACGGTCTATCCCATCGTTTATCTCGATTGCATCGTCGTGAAAGTACGCCAGAATAAACAGGTTATCAACAAAGCCATTTATCTCGCACTTGGCGTAAATATGGAAGGTCAGAAAGAACTTCTTGGGATGTGGATGTCCGAAACCGAAGGAGCGAAGTTCTGGCTTAGCGTGCTCACCGAACTTCAAAATCGAGGCGTGAATGATATCCTCATCGCGTGTGTAGATGGCCTGAAGGGCTTTCCTGATGCCATCAACGCTGTTTATCCAAAAACTCAAATTCAGCTCTGTATCGTACACATGGTGCGAAACTCAATGAAATACGTCCCATGGAAAGACTACAAGGCAATTACCGCTGACTTAAAAGAAATCTATCAAGCAACAACGGAAGATGAAGCCCTGTTGGCGTTAGAGCACTTTGGTGATAAATGGGATGAAAAGTACCCTCAAATCAGCCGCTCCTGGACGGCTCATTGGGATAATCTCAATACTCTATTTAGCTACCCTCAAGATATTCGTAAAGCTATCTACACGACAAATGCTATTGAATCTCTGAACAGTGTGATCAGAAAAGCGACCAAGAAACGTAAACTGTTCCCGACAGATGAATCCGCTAGCAAGGTGGTGTACTTAGCGATAATGGATGCTTCCAAGAGGTGGACAATGCCTATTCATAACTGGAAGCAAGCTCTAAACCGTTTTATGATTATGTTTGAAGACCGACTAACTGAATACTTGTAACTAAGAGCAGTTACACAGAATTATTTACAGGGTCATATAATCCCCACCTCATTCGAGTTTCTTTAATCATTTAGTATCTTCAATGCAACACTCATCTTGTAAGAATGAGATCACTGAGAGTAGCTTGTCATATTCAACCGAACAATATAAAACTCTTCCTTCTCTCTTTTGCTTTATTAACCCTGCTGAAACAAGGCTGGAAATGTGGTGTGATAATGTTGAATTTGGAATATCCAACTCATCTTTTAGTGTGCCTACGCTAACGCCTTTTTCACCTGCTTTTACAAGTCTCTTAAAGACCAGCAATCTAGTCGCATGACCCAACTCTTTAAAAGCTTTGGCTATCTCTTCAGTTTTCATCATTAACTATCTCCCAAAAAAACATATTTCGATATTACTAGAAATATATTGACATGTCCAGTATTCAGAATTATCATTTCCATACTTCTGGAAATGTGGATTTTAAAATATGAATATAACTGAAGAAATGGTTTTTGATACCTTAAATATGTTTGGCTTTTTAGCCGTTGAGCTAACGTTACTTTTTTTGGCGATTAGTTATATCGTTGGTGTTCTACAGGAGTACATTCCTCCAACAAAAATACAGAGCATATTGAGCAGTAAAAACGGAAAAGGATACTTTGTTGCAAGTTTACTTGGCGCAATAACGCCATTTTGCTCTTGCTCTACAATCCCTTTCTTGAAAGGACTTCTTCGTGCCAAAGCGGGGTTTGGAACAATGATGGTTTTCTTGTTTGCAAGTCCTCTACTTAACCCAATTATTATTGGCTTATTTGCTGTTACTTTTGGGATAAAGGTTACGCTATTTTACTTTGCAATAGCGATGGGTGTATCAATTGTTGCTGGAATAATGCTTGAAAAATTAGGATTTGAAAAGTACGTCAAACCAGAAGCTTATCTCGAGCCTGAAAAGAGCGGGGGTGGGGCGACTTGTGGAGGCAAAGCAAAGCCTGAAAGCAAATGGATAAAAATCTGGAAAAGCACTTGGAGCGACTTTAAAAAAGTTTTGCCGTATTTGATTGGTGGTATTGCGATAGGGTCACTGATCTATGGCTTTATGCCAACAGAGTTTGTAGCTAATGTTGCGAGTGATAATAACCCTTTTGCTATTCCATTTGCCGCAGTTATCGGTATTCCATTATACATAAGAGCTGAAGCAGTTATTCCTCTAAGTGCCGCATTAGCAGCTAAGGGAATGGGACTTGGTGCGGTTATGGCATTAATCATAGGTAGTGCTGGCGCAAGCTTGACAGAAGTTATCTTGCTTAAATCAATCTTCAAAAACAAGATGATCTGGGCATTTCTTATTGTAATTTTATCAATGGCTATTAGCGCAGGATTTCTATATCAGTTTATTTTTTAGCCTCGGTAAATGCACTCTTTGTAGAGTGCATTTTTCTATGTAATAGCATACTAGCAACATAAAAAGAGATCAGCGCCCAAAACATCTATTGGAAAGCTGGGGTGGGCCGCGGAGTTCATGGATGTTGAAGGTAATTGTATAGCGCTACATTGTGAATAATAAATAATTATTGAATAGCCTCATTTTTGGTGTAAGGTCTGACTGAGGTTTTCAAGTTATAGGTATGGAACTGGTTAAAAACTATTCATGCGGTTGCCCTAAAAATGGCACTGCATAGCTAGCAAATTTTTCAGCAATGAAGGACACAAAACAACAGTGTTATGTTCCTTCTTAGCTAACAACAGCCAGCTATTAAGCGAGATATTTTATTAATTTTAAAGTATGGAGTGCTTCAACAGATGATTGTAACTAAGCACAGTTTTAAACTGGTATGGAAGTATGCAGTCTGCTTAGTGTTATTTAGCATTCAAGCTTCTGGTTCTGAGTTAATAACAGGCATGCAATATGAACAAGTAAACAGTGAGGAGTTCGTAGGTCGATTGTGGCTACCCGACACATCAAATAAAGCGCCCGCTATTTTACTTATTGGCGGTTCTGGCGGGGGGTTTGAAAACAAAGATGCTCAATGGCTTTCATCCGCAGGTTTCGTTGTTCTCAATATTCGTTATTTTGGCGCTAAAGGTTTACCACCAGATTTGGTCAACATACCCATAGAGTATTTCAATTCAGCAATCGTTTGGTTGAACAACAATCAACACGTAATGAAAGGTTGTATAGGCTTATTTGGACACTCTAAAGGAACTGAAGCAGCTATATTAACCGCCTATTATAACCCCTCAGTAAAAGCTATTGTGGCAAGGTCCCCTAGCTCTATTGTTTGGGCTGGGCCTGGTTGGTCTGGTCTAAATGAATCTTCATGGTCTTGGAATAATAATCCACTCGATTTTCATAGTGTGGGGCTAATTGATGGTGCGATTTGGTTATCCCGTGTTCTACGGGGTAAAAAGCTCATAGAAACCCGTGACATGTTCGATAATGTATTAGGTGATGAAGAATCTGTTAATAAAGCAATGCTTCCGGTAGAACATATGAACGCTCACCTGCTGCTACTCTCAGGGAAAGATGACAAGCAATGGCCAAGTACTAAAATGGCAGATATGTTGGTTTCCATCTTAGATAAATCAAATATCGATTTTAGCTACGATCATTTTGCTTTCGATAATGCTGGGCATCGACCAGCTCGATTATCTAAACCAGATGATACATTTGCCAATGGGGGAACTGTGCGAGGAAATGCTGAGGCTCACAAACGCACAAAGGTTTTAGTAAAAGAGTTTTTTGATAAAAACCTACAGTAGCGGCATGTCGATATGACACATGTGTATTCTGCTTTAATCAAAACAAGACTCTTTAATAATTTTAAAATAATTCAATTACTGAGCTGAAAAATGACCAAGCGAACAAACAGAAGTTACAATGACATACATGAGACTGTTAGATATGATGTAATCCTCTGCAACGCATGTGACAGTTTTCTTTGAACAGCACACTTATTAACATAGGCTCAGTTTGAGCGAATGCCTCACTTTAGTGTACTAAGGGCATGGTGCTTTTGTAAGCGAGGTCCATACCCTTGGCATTTTATACGCTCTTAAAACTTGTATTTAATGTTTGCTGTTACAGTGCGGCGTTGACCATAAAAACAATCACCGCGATAAAGGCAGCTTGTTACGACTGTTTTATCACTTAAGTTTTTGACGTTAAGATTAATATCTATGTTGTCAAATTCATAACCAATCATAAAGTCAAATAGGGTATAATTATTGGTGACTTTACGGGTATTAATGGCTTGACCCATAAATGTGATGTCTCGACTGCCATCGTACGTTTCACCCACATATCTAAAGCCAGCACCTACTTTAAACCCTTCAAATGATTGCTCTGGTCTATACGTAATCCATGTATTTAACATGTGTTTAGGTGTTGCTGACAGCGGTGCTGTATCGGTCAGTGCTTGGCTTAAATAACTTGTTTCACCCGATGCATACAATTGTACAAGTTCCGCCAGTGTTTTATCGGATGTTCCTTGTTCAGATTTGGTATAGGCATAAGCAGAATATACATCAAATTGGTCAAACTCTAATTGTGCCTCTACTTCGAATCCTTCTATATCAACACTGCCATCTTGTACGGTGACTTCTGGCGAGACCACACGCTTTTTATTTTTATCAGTGATGTCAAAATATGAAGCTGTGATCAGGTGCTCAGTTCCTTTTGGTTGGAACTTAACACCAACTTCCACTTGCTCACCTTCTTGAGGCTTGAAATCTCCTCCTTGTGGACGTGAACCATAAATGGGTAGGAAAGACTCCGAGTAGCTAGCGTAAGGTGCAATACCATTTTCGAAACTATATAGGATCCCTAGGCGACCTGTTGTTGCAGATTGCGTAGTTTTAACTGAATTAGCGGCATCACTTTGACTTTTAACCTTGTCTCGACGCAGTGCGGCATTAAACACCCAGTTATCATATTTAATGGTATCTTGAATGTAGAAACCTAACTGACGATCGTTCTTTCCTGGCGTGTCTGGGATCAGGGCTGTGGTAGGTAGGAACCCTGTTTGACCATATTCAGGGTTATACAAGTCCAGCGAAGTATTTACATCTAAACCTATGGCTGCTTTTATTGACGCGGGAGTGAGATATAAGCGGTCTGTATCTGTATCAGCGCTTTGATAATCAAGACCCACAACTAAGTTATGCTCAAGGTCTCCGGTATAAATGAGGCCATGAAGCTGTAGGTCAGATGTAATTGTGTCAGATGATGCATCTTGTAAACTGAAGTTACGTTCTATACTGCGCTTATCATCCTGAAATTTTGGTGGCCACGCATACATGGTGCGGTAAATTGCCTCGCTCTCTAAATAACGCGATGACCAGCTTATTGAGAAGTCCTCATTTAAAGCGTGATCTAAAATGAACGTAACTGCATTTTGTTCTGTATCATATTTATCCCAACCTGGCTCGCTTACAAAACGACGACTGTCGATTTGCCCATGCTCTGCTGGTAAGAGTGTGCCTTCATGGGGAAAGAATTGCGTACTAGAGCCAGATTTGTTTTTTTGAATATTAGCCAGTACTGTTATGCTCGTACTGTCATTGATATGCCATGCTAAACTCGGCGCGAAGAACGTAGCGTCATTATCAACAAAGTCAGTTTGAGTACCACTTTCTCGGTATAGTCCCACCAAGCGTGCTTCAACCGATCCGTCTTCGGTCAATGTTGTGTTGAAATCACCGGCTATTTGTTTACGACCAAAGTTACCTACCTGTGCGATGATTTCTCCCTCTGTTTGCGAATGAGGGCGCTTAGTGACCATGTTAATGATCCCGCCTGTGGACCCTTGCCCGTAGAGCATGGAAGAAGGGCCTTTCAAAATTTCAATCCGCTCCATGTTATAGGTATTCGGACGTGCGTTATTGTAATAACCAAACATCAACTGCAGGCCGTCTAAGTATTGCACGGGCGCTACGCCTCGAATATTGGCCCAATCACCGCGCGTATCAACACCATAAGGGCCGTTAAAAACCCCCGCGACATAACCGATTGCTTCTTGGAGGTTTTCAGCACCCAGGTCTTGAATTCGCTCTGATGTAAGTACAGAAACCGATACTGGGCTTTCGATAATTGGTGTATCTGATTTACTGGCTGAAGCGCTTACATAAGAAATAAGTCCGGTAGGGCTGACGGTAATCTTTTCAATGTCATCTTGCTTTATATCATCGGCAAACGTATTTCCTGACAGTGCGATAAGCGAAGCTGCTAGGACCTTGGGATATTTTAGTTTAAGTTTTTTCATCTTTGAACCCAGAATTTTATTGAGAGAGTAGAGAATTGGTGCGGATTATACGGATAATGAGATGTATTCGCAATTACATTGTTGAATAAAACTTATTAGTGTAGTGTTGTTTACGTAATATTTATTTACTGGTGAAGGGTTTTGGGAGTGTAATAACAATAGGAATAAACTGGCATATCAATATATTGATATGCCAGCGACAGTAAGGGTGATTATACTTTAAATTGTTCTAGCATATTTTCTTGATGTGCAATTTTATCAACTTGACTTTGCATCGTTTCATCAACCGTGTTTGCTTCATTAAAAACCATATCAGAGATATTTCTTATTTCTAATGCATTGTGATTAACGTCATCGACGACTTGCTTTTGGTCGTTCAACATATTAGCAATTTGCAAGTTTAACTCGACAATATGTGCGATGGCACTGCGTATTGTGTCAAGAGATGATTTAGCCTCGTCAGCTTTACCCACTGTTTTTTCTACTACGGATTGACTTTGTTTCATCACTTGTACTGCGTTGACGGCACCAGATTGTAACTGGTCAATCATGGTTTTAATTTCGGTGGTTGCTTCTTGCGTACGCTGGGCGAGTGTTCTAACTTCATCGGCTACAACTGCAAAGCCTCGGCCAGACTCACCAGCTCGGGCAGCCTCTATTGCTGCATTTAACGCTAGCAGGTTTGTTTGTTCAGCAATACCGTTGATCACAGATAAAATTTGTTCAATCCCACTTGATGATACTTCCAACTCATTAACCACAGTAACTGCCGTGGTGATTTGCTCAGATAAATGCGCAATTGTATCGGTTGTTTCTGTAACAATTTTTTGCCCATCTAATGCCGCGCTATCAGTACCTTGTATTGCTTGTGCTGCTTCTTGGGCGGTATTCGCTACGCGTTGCTCGGTTTCTGACATGTTTTCAGTGGCAGTAGCTAAGGCATTGAGAGATTCAAGCTGTCGTGATATTGCATTGCTTGCATGATTTGCCCCTGAGGAGGTCTGTTTGGCGTCTGCAAGGATTTCATGTCCTAATACTTGGATATCGGCAATAAGTTGCTGTAATCGAGCGGTAAAAAGATTAAAGTTTTGCGCTAAAGATGAAAACTCTGGTTCACTGGCTGTATTGAGTCGTACTGTTAAATCTGCGTTGCCCTGTGCGATATTTGCCATTGCGTCGTTAATATCTGCTAACGGTTTCATAAGGAGGTTAATAACAATCGATAGCACCACAATACTTATGACGACAAATAATACAGTGAAAACGATTGAGTCTTGGGTGAGAGCTTTGATTGCTGAAAATACTTTTTGCTTTTCCAATGCCACACCAACTAACCAGTCATATCCATCCACTTCTTTAAACACAATAATGTGTTCTTTGCCATTTATTGTAAATGATTGACTACTCTGGGTATTAAATGGCAAAGAGCCTAAAAATTGAGACGCGTTTTGGCCGTTTAACTTTGTATCTGGGTGAGAAATTATTATACCGTCTTCACTCACCATAAAAGCAAAACCAGCATCAAATAAATGAAAAGAATTAATCATATTACCGAGTTTGGCCAAACTCACATCAAAAAATATGGCACCGTGAAATTCGCCCGCTTTTTTAACGGGTGTTCCAATTGACACCACTATTTCTTTACTCACTGAATCTGCATAAGGAGCGGTGACTATGATCTCTCCTGCATTTTTGGCATCTGTGTACCAAGGGCGCTTACGAGGATCCCATGTTGGTCCTGGATCCCAAGATGGATTACTCGCGACATATTTTCCTGTTTGCTCTTCTCCATATCCGATGAGAATAAACTGCTCGGTCAGTTTTGGTTGAGAAAGTAAAGGAGCGGCATTGGGCAAAGAATCAATATCGGCCACTAATCCAGTAGTTAAAGCTGCTAAATTAGTACTGCCATCCATTTGTGCAGTGACAGTATTACTCATACCCTGGATAATTTCAGACACACTTTGATCGACTTGCGTCTCAAGGTTATGTTTGATTGAGAAGTATTGCTTTATTGAGAGAACACTCAACGCTAAAAAAAGAACGGCTGATGATACTAAGACAATTTTGTGTTTGAACTTCACGTGACATCTCCAACACTTTACATCATTTAAATGTAAAACATGATCAAAAACTTGCAACAAATTAGTTGCGACTACTGTAACAGATTTCGTTATTTAATCATTGTCGTCGTTAATTTATACGCAATACTTTTGGTAATATTCAGAGTAAGAGCGTAGGGCGGCTATTTTTATCGATTTCAATGGCAAGTAAGATAAAGCCGATTATTATTAGGAGCGTGATTTAACAGGTGATAGCAAAGAGGCGTTTGATTGATTTTATAACGCAGTTCAGGATACGAGACATTTTAATACAAAAAAGCCTGCTAGGTCAGCAGGCTTTTTTACTTGGGTAAGTTGATTACGCGCTTTCTAGTGCTGCACGTGGGTCAACAAATTCCATGTCAAAGCCTTCAGCGACTTCTTTACATGTAATCTTACCATTAAGAACATTTAAGCCATTCATGAAATGCTCATCTTCAAGAAGTGCCGCTTTATAACCTTTGTTCGCAAGTTTAATGATGTACGGTAAAGTTGCATTGTTAAGTGCAAACGTTGATGTACGTGGCACAGCACCTGGCATGTTCGCAACACAGTAATGCACAACGTCATCAACAATGTATGTTGGATCAGCGTGTGTAGTTGCTTTTGAAGTTTCGATACAACCACCTTGGTCAATCGCAACGTCAACAATCGCAGCGCCTGGCTTCATACGTTTGATGTGATCTGCAGTTACCAGCTTAGGTGCAGCAGCACCAGGGATCAGTACGCCACCAATTACAAGGTCAGCTTCTAATACGTGTTTCTCTAGTGCATCTGCAGTAGAGTAGATAGCTTTAACGCGGTTACCGAATTGAGCATCAACACGACGTAATACATCTGTGTTACGGTCAAGGATAACAACGTCTGCACCCATGCCTACAGCCATTTGTGCTGCATTGTTACCAACCATACCACCGCCGATAACAACTACTTTCGCAGGCTCAACACCTGGTACGCCACCAAGTAACATACCGCGACCAGCATTTGACTTTTCAAGTGCCTGTGCACCAGCTTGAATAGACATACGGCCAGCAACTTCACTCATAGGTGCAAGAAGCGGTAATCCGCCACGAGGGTCTGTTACTGTTTCGTAAGCGATACAGATTGATTTGCTCTTAACAAGGTCTTCTGTTTGTGGAAGATCTGGTGCTAAGTGAAGGTAAGTGAATAGGATTTGACCTTCGCGCAACATAGCACGCTCAACAGCTTGTGGTTCTTTTACTTTTACAATCATGTCTGCTTTAGCAAACACATCCGCTGCAGTGTCTAAAATTTCAGCACCTGCTTGAATATAGTCTTCATTAGTGAAACCGATGCCAGTACCTGCATTCGTTTCAACAAATACTTGGTGGCCGTGGTTAATTAGTTCACGAACACTTGCTGGAACCATACCTACGCGGTACTCGTGGTTTTTTATTTCTTTAGGTACACCAATAATCATAATAAATCGCCTTTAATAGAACGGGATAAAATTTTCGACTATTATATTTAGTCTGTAGCAGTGTGTCTCACCTTTTTAACTGTAAACGGTAGTGTTATACTCTGTATTAATTAAATCAACAGAATAAGTAACTAGTCAAATGCATCAACAATTAGACCGAATAGATAGAAGTATTTTAGTTGAATTACAAAAAGACGGCCGAGTATCTAATGTAGAATTAGCTAGACGCATTGGTTTAAGCGCAACGCCGTGCTTGGAGCGCGTTAAAAAACTGGAAAGAGAAGGCTACATTAGAGGATATAAAGCGGTAGTGGATCCTGCTAAAGTAGGGCAGGGCTTGTTAGTATATGTCGAAATAACCATTAGTAAAAACTCTCCAGATGTTTTTGACAAATTTAATCAAGCAGTTAGGCAACATGACGAAATAATTGAGTGTCACCTGGTGTCAGGAAACTTCGATTTTTTGTTAAAAACCCGGGTAACAGATATGTCGGAGTATCGTGGGGTGTTGGGTGATATTTTGTTAAAATTACCTAATGTGAGTGAAAGTCGCACATATGTTGTTATGGAAGAAGTAAAAGGTGAGGAAGGTGAAATTGTAAAACCTTGTGCACCATAAAGAAATTCTTGCTAAGGTGTGGCATAGAATACAGAGTAAAAGAACAAAATAGAGGAATACGCTCTTATGCGTTTAAATGGTATACAACGCCTCCTTGAAACTGGTTTAATTATAAGCACAGCTGCTGCCATTTTCATTTTATGTGCGTTGGTCAGTTATGATCCTATCGACCCATCCTGGTCTCAAACCGGTGAATTTATTAAAGTTAAAAATATCACAGGGACCGCTGGAGCATGGGTTGCCGATATATTGCTTTTGAGTTTGGGCTGGCTTGCATTTTTAGTACCTGCGGTAATACAAACCTTTGGGTATTTGCTTTTTAAAAAGCCACACAAGATATTGCAATTAGATTATACCACTTTGGGCCTACGTGTGATTGGCATGACGCTGTTCATAGCCTCTGCTAGTGCAATAAGCAGTATTAATTTTGATGATATTTTTCAGTTTCCTTCTGGAGGGTTTGTAGGAGACGTAATCGCGGATGCCATGCTGCCTGCATTTAACTTTACCGGCACATCGATACTATTACTATGTTTCTTTTTTGCAGGTTTAACATTATTAACTGGCGTGTCTTGGGTTGAGTTCGTTGATTATATCGGTGAAAGGGTTGTTGCGTTTTTTCGTTGGTTATCACGTAAAGTGGTCGACAGGATGAAGCATAACGTTCCCTCTAGCTTTGATAAAGAACACGTATTTGACGATAAAATGGAAAGCACAGCTAGTGAACTGCAGGGTTTAGATATTGATGTTGGGGAATTGGCTGAAAGTCCAAGACCACAGCTTATACAGCAAAATGAAGTGAGTGAAGAGCTTTCAGACTCTTTAACTCGTGACGCAAAAGAACCTGCGGCTGTACCTAAACCTCAAAAGCTAAAAGATAAACTATTTGGTGCTAAACAAACGGCCGCGGTAACTGAGCAACCAGATATGACATATGTCCAATCGGCACAAAAGGTGCCGGCAGAGCCTTCTGTATTTGATGAATTAGATAACATACTTGAACAAGAAATAAATTTCTCAGCTATTGATGATGAAGGTTTTGATACAGCAGCAGCGCTCAATGCGCTTGATGAGTCAGCGGCTCCCACGTTTACCGCTGACGATAAACCACGCGAGACGACGGTTGTATCTCCCGCTAGGCCAATAAAACAGCAGGTAAGCTCAGAAGAAAAAGCACCAATAACCAATAGCAGCACCTACACGCCACCGCCAACGGCGAAAGAACAGTTTGAAGCATTACTTGAAGAACGTCCGCCAATGGCACCGTTACCTTCTTTAGAGTTATTAGATCGACCTGATAAAAAAGAGAACCCTATCTCGCAGGAAGAACTCGATGCTGTTTCTCGTTTAGTTGAAGTTAAATTACTGGACTTTAATATTCAGGCTGCGGTTGTTGGAGTGTATCCAGGGCCAGTTGTTACTCGGTTTGAATTAGATTTAGCGCCGGGCATTAAAGTCGCTAAAATCACCGGCTTGGCCAAAGATTTGGCACGTTCATTATCTGCTGTCAGTGTTCGTGTGGTCGAAGTTATCCCAGGCAAAACCTATGTTGGGCTTGAACTCCCTAACAAACACCGAGAAATTGTGAGGTTATCTGAAGTCATTGGGGCGCCTAAGTTCACCGAAAATGCATCGCCGCTAACGATGGTATTGGGTAAAGATATTGCGGGTGAAGCTGTTGTGGCCGACCTTGGTAAAATGCCACATTTACTTGTTGCAGGTACGACAGGTTCGGGTAAGTCAGTGGGCGTTAATGTAATGATATTAAGCTTACTGTATAAATCGCCACCTGAAGATGTTCGCATGATAATGATCGACCCGAAAATGCTTGAGTTATCGGTGTATGAAGGGATCCCACATTTACTATGTGAAGTAGTTACGGATATGAAAGAGGCGTCAAATGCCTTGCGTTGGTGTGTTGGCGAAATGGAGCGCCGCTATAAGTTGATGTCGGCATTGGGTGTTCGAAATCTAAAAGGGTATAACCAGAAAGTGAAGGATGCCAAAGAGGCGGGCCACCCGATTTTAGACCCACTCTTCAAAGATACTGATGGTATGGCGACAGAAGCCGAAGAATTAGATAAGTTGCCAAGCATTGTTGTTGTAATAGACGAATTTGCTGACATGATGATGATTGTTGGTAAAAAGGTTGAAGAGTTAATTGCGCGGATAGCACAAAAAGCAAGGGCGGCAGGTATTCACCTTGTTCTTGCGACTCAAAGGCCATCAGTCGATGTTATTACGGGTTTAATAAAAGCAAATATACCTACTCGCATGGCTTTTCAGGTATCGAGTAAGATTGATTCGCGTACCATATTAGATCAACAAGGGGCAGAAAACTTACTTGGTATGGGTGACATGCTGTATTTACCACCCGGTACAAGTGTACCAATCCGTGTTCATGGGGCATTTGTAGATGATCATGAAGTACATGCGGTGGTAAGTGATTGGAAAGCACGAGGCAAGCCCAATTATATTGAAGAAATACTATGCGGTGAAGCTACGGAAGATATTTTGTTACCGGGCGAAGCGGCTGAAAATACAGATGATGAATCTGATCCTTTATATGATGAAGCGGTTGGGTTTGTTATTGAAACGGGAAAAGTGTCTGTATCGAGTGTACAACGTAAACTGCGCGTCGGATATAATAGAGCGGCACGGTTAGTAGAACAAATGGAAACATCTGGTGTAGTAAGCTCACCAGGTCATAATGGGGCCAGAGAAGTGTTGGTGCCAAAAGGTGGAGTAAATTAATGTCCTTTCAAGCAAAAATTTTAAATCGTATTTTGATTAAACCGGCTGTATTAGCTTTTGGGTTTGCATTGAGTTCACAGGCGTGGGCATCTGCTGCTGATGACTTAAAAGCCAAGCTTGCGTTGATGAATAGCTTTGAAGCGAAGTTCAGCCAACAAGTCAAAGATGAGCAGGGCGAATTATTACAATCAGGGCAAGGAAATATAGCATTATCTCACCCGTTAAAAATACGGTGGGAGCAAGTATCCCCTGATGAAACACTATTTGTGTCTGATGGCGAGAAAACATTCTACTTTGATGCGTTTTCAGAACAAGTCACGGTCATGAAAACAAGTGGCCTTATTGATACAACGCCTTTTATATTGCTGACCACTCGTGATACAGCTCAGTGGGAAAAATACCAGATTAGTAACATTGAGCATGGCTATAGAATTACGCCAAAAGAGGGCATTGACTCTCAAGTCGAGATACTCGACATTGCATTTAATAAGGCACAGAACTTATCTGCTATCAAGGTGACTGATTTATCTGGGCAGGTATCTAGCTTTACCTTTGAAGATAGTCGTATAAATCCTAGTTTAGCGAGTTCGTTGTTTACTTTTGAGATCCCTGAAGGTGTTGTCGTTGACGACCAAACTCAAGGTGAGTGATCAAGCGTGACTAATCTTGGATTTAACTTTGCACCGGATGTTAGGCCATTAGCCGCACGTATGAGGCCTACTTGCCTCAAAGACTATATCGGTCAAAGTCATATAATGGGTTCTACACAGCCATTGTATCAAGCTATACAAGCTGGACGTTGCCACAGCTTAATTGTTTGGGGGCCACCTGGCGTTGGGAAAACCACACTGGCTGAGATTATTGCATATCATGCGCAAGCTGAGCTCACTCAGTTATCCGCAGTGTCGTCGGGCGTAAAAGATATACGCGATGCAGTTAATTTAGCCAAAGAGCGATTGATGCAAGGCAAGCGTACGCTGTTATTTGTGGATGAGGTACATCGGTTTAACAAATCACAACAAGATGCTTTTTTACCACATATTGAAGATGGTACGTTTATTTTTATTGGCGCTACCACAGAAAACCCCAGCTTTGCACTTAATAATGCGATATTGTCGAGAGCGCGCGTCTATACGTTAAAACCTCTTGCTGACAGTGAACTTGAATTAGTATTGTCGCGTGCGCTAGCTAATGACTCTTTATTAAGTAAGTTACAGATTAAAATTGACTCCGCAGCAATAAATGCAATAGCAAAAGCCAGCTCTGGCGATGCGCGTAAAGCGCTTAACCTATTAGAGCAAGCCGTTGATTTAGCTGAGCGTAATCGCGATGATGTGGTTATTAACGCAAACGTGTTAATGCATATCTTACCAACACATCTTGCTAAGTATGACAAAGGCGGTGACATTTATTATGACTTAATTTCTGCTTTTCATAAGTCTGTCAGAGGGAGCTGCCCAGATGCCGCATTGTACTGGTTTTGTCGGATATTAGCTGGGGGCGGAGACCCGTTATATGTAGCTCGGAGATTACTTGCGATTGCGACAGAAGACATAGGCAACGCAGATCCAAGAGCAATGCAAGTGGCGTTAAATGCGTGGGATATATATCAGCGTGTAGGGCCGAGTGAAGGAGAGCGAGCGATAGCGCAGGCAACTATTTATTTGGCCAGTGCACCGAAAAGTAACGCAGTGTATACAGCGTTCAAACAAGCCAAACGAGATGCTGAAACTGATCCAGATTTACCTGTTCCTCCACACTTACGTAACGCTCCTACCGCATTGATGAAAGAGCTTGGGTTTGGTGAAGAATACCGCTATGCGCATGATGAAATGGGGGCGTTCGCTGCTGGTGAAAACTACTTTCCAGCAGAAGTAAAAGAACGCTCTTATTACCACCCGACGGACCGTGGGCTTGAAAAGCAGATAAAATCTAAATTGGATTATTTGCAGGAACAAAATCTGCAAAGTGATAGAAAAAGATATCAAGATGATTAAAATGTACCTTACAATAGCACTTGGCGGAGCGCTTGGTGCTTGTTTACGGTTTTTCATTAGTGATATGACCCTAAAACTGCTTGGTAGGGGATTCCCTTTTGGCACGTTGACCGTTAATATTATTGGTTCACTGTTAATGGGCATATTGTACGGTCTTATCGAAAAGCAAATAATTACCGTAAGCCCAGCTAAATCTTTATTAGGAATTGGCTTTTTAGGCGCATTGACAACGTTTTCAACATTTTCGATAGACTCTGTGTTGTTATTGCAACAAGGTCATATTATGAAAATGGCTCTTAATGTGACACTCAACGTGGTTGTGTGTATTTTTATGGCTTGGTTAGGCCTTTGCTTGGTCATGCAAAAAGGTTAGAAATAGCAAATGTTAGATTCAAAATATTTACGTCAAGACATTACAGAAGCAGCAGCACGCCTAGCGAAGCGCGGCTACGATCTGGATGTAGTAACAATTAACGCACTGGAAGAACAGCGCAAAGCACTACAAACAAAAACTCAAGAATTACAAAGTGAACGCAATAGTAGCTCCAAAGCAATTGGCCAAGCCAAAGCGAAAGGTGAAGATGTTCAACCGTTACTTGATGCAGTGGCTAACTTAGGTGACCAACTTAGTGCAGCAAAAGCTGAACAAGATAAAATTCTTGCTGAATTAAATAATATTGCAATGACGCTGCCAAACTTACCCGCTGAAGATGTACCAGCTGGTAAAGATGAAGATGAAAATGTTGAAGTATTAAAGTGGGGTGAGCCAAAGCAATATGATTTTGAACCAAAAGATCACGTTGACTTAGGTGAAGCGTTAGACAAGGGCTTAGACTTTGAAGCGGGTGTAAAACTGACTGGTTCTCGCTTTACAGTGATGCGTGGTGGTATTGCACGCATGCACCGAGCACTTGTGCAACTGATGTTAGATACGCATTCAGACAAAAATGGCTATACAGAAATGTATGTGCCTTACTTAGTTAATAAAGATAGCTTACTTGGCACAGGTCAATTACCTAAATTTGCGGAAGACCTGTTCCACACCAAGGGCTTAGTGAGCGACGATGGCGTTGAGCAAGATGGCTTTAGCTTGATCCCAACAGCAGAAGTGCCGCTGACTAACTGTGCGCGAGACGAGATCTTTGATGAAAAAGAACTGCCTGTTAAAATGACAGCGCATACGCCTTGTTTTAGAAGTGAAGCGGGCAGTTATGGTCGAGATACACGAGGTCTAATTCGCCAACACCAATTTGATAAAGTTGAACTCGTACAATTAGTGAAGCCTGAAGATTCTATGGCTGCACTAGAAGAGCTTACCGGGCATGCAGAGCAAATTCTACAAATATTAGAATTGCCTTATCGTAAGGTTGTATTGTGTACTGGAGACATGGGCTTTGGCGCATGTAAAACCTATGATTTAGAAGTATGGCTACCGGCACAAAACACCTATAGAGAAATATCTTCTTGTTCAAATATGTGGGATTTCCAATCTCGCCGTATGCAAGCGCGTTTCCGTCGCCAAGGTGAGAAAAAGCCTGAATTACTGCATACGCTAAATGGTTCTGGTTTAGCTGTTGGTCGTACGCTAGTCGCTATATTAGAAAACTACCAGCAAGCTGATGGCAGTATTGTTGTACCAGAGGCGTTGCGTGGTTATATGGGTGGGCTCGAGCTTATAAAATAATTTAGTTATGTAAGTTTGATACTAAACGACAGGCCTAGGCTCAACGCTTAGGCTTTGTTGTTTTCAGGGAATGCTTCATATAACCAAGAAAAGGCATATGCATATTTTTAAAAAGGTTTTTATCAATAAAAAAGCCAGCATACAAAGCTGACTTTTTATTACTAGTGTTACTGTTGTTAAATGTTAAATCTTAAATCTTAAATCTTAAATCTTAAATCTTAAATTTGGATGTGGAATTTAACAGGTTGTCTGATAATTTATGTAGGTTTTGTGCAACATCACCGACCTGAGATAGCGAGTTCATGGTTTCTTCAAAAGAGCTATGCATATTAGACACATTATCCACTACCATGGCAGCCACGGAAGTTTGCTCTTCGGTCGCCGTCGCTATTTGAGAGTTCATGCCATTAATTGCTAATATTTGCTCTGAGATCAGCTGAATAGAGGTCCCCGTTGCTTCAGCTGCTTGTGCATTATTAGTTGCCATATCTCTTGCGCTGTTCATCGCTGTTACAGAATCAGAGGCCGCGACGGTTAATACATTTATTAATTCACGTATCTCATTGGTTGATTTGGCGGTTCTTGATGCCAGCTCACGAACTTCGTCAGCAACTACGGCAAAGCCTCGACCTTGTTCACCAGCTCTTGCAGCTTCTATGGCAGCATTGAGTGCCAGTAAGTTAGTTTGTTCAGCAATTGATGTAATAACGTTGAGAATTTGCGTTACGTTCTGCGTATCATCTGCGAGTTTATTTATGGTGTTAGCCGCTTTATTTATTTCTTCACTTAGGTCTTGTGATTGCGCAACAGATACATTAATTTGCTTCATACTTTCGTCGACTGCGTTTTCCGCTAGCTCAGCTGCTTGAAATGCGTTTGCCGCTGACTGAGAGATATCACCAACGCTTTGCTTCATTTCCTCCATTGATTGGCGCACCACTTCAGCATCGCTTGACTGTTGCTGCGTTGCTTGTTCTGCTGATTGCATTCCATGTACCAATCTAGTTGAGTTCTGAGTCAGTGGCTCGACAACAGCGACTACGTCAACAACGGTTGATCTTAATAAATTTACAAACGCGTTAAAGTTGCGCGACACCTGTCCTATTTCATCAGCGGAATGTACTGTTAATTGTGAGCTTAATGACCCTTTTCCTTCGGCGAGTAAATGTAGGTTACCTGCAGCTTCTTTCGCAGCTGAACTAATTCCTTTGGCGATCAATACCGCAAGTACTATCACGATGAGTAACGATATAACCGTCACAATGAACATTTTTGTTAATGCATTATCGGCGTTTACTTTAGTGTTGTTTACGAGTTCGAAGAAACGATTGTCAGCGCGCTTTTGGTCTTCACTCAACCGCACCATGATAGACTCAAATAGGTCACTTTTTTGTTTTGCCTTTTGTGGCAGGGTTGCAAAATCAGCTGTGCCATCAATCATACTGTTGGCGATATTTTTAGCGATGATTTCATATTTTTTTATGTCATTAATGGTGCTGGTAGTCGGGAATTTATTACTTAAACTTGGAATTTGTTCGAGGTTATCTAGTAAAGATGCGCTTACGGCTTGTGCTTTGTCTATTAGCTCAGCGTCTCCAAATGTCACTGACTGAGTATAGGTCTCGTCCAAAGCTTGCATCATTGTGGCATTTTTTGATGTAAGGATTAGTAATTTATACGTTTGATTTTCAAGCTCATCGAGTGATTGCTGATTTGCTTGCATTGAGTTGTAGTTGATCATCACCAAAACAACAAAGGCGGATACCGCGACAATCGTTATGGCATGTATCTTTTTTGAGATACTTAAGTTTTTTGAATGCAATAATAAAGACATATAACACCTTGTAAGCTAACAATATTACAACATCTTGGTTGTGATATACGACCAGATAAGTCGGTACATAAGGCTTTGTGCCTATTTCGTATGTATCCAACATCTGTCTAAAGCTTAGTCTCAATCCAATTTTTATCAATAAAACTTTCTTTTTCGGATGTTTAACTATACTTAACTTGCCAAACAACCCTAGATTAGCGGAGCTATCTATGAAATTAAAAACTACTCTCTTGATCGCAGCTTTGACTTCAACCGCGCTTCACGCAGAGGTCAATATATCCGGTTTTGCAAGTATAAACGGTGGTAAAGTCTTAAGTGGGTCTGGTGTCCCTCAATTTGGACTCGACCCTACGTTTCTAGCAGACTATCCAATTGTTAGTGCATACAAAGAAGATTTTTCCTTTTCACCAGAGTCATTAATCGGCTTACAAGTTAGTGGTGATTTGGGAGAAGGTCTAAGTGTCATAGGTCAAATTGTTGCTCGTGGAGCGAACGATTATGATGCGGAATTTGAATGGGCATATGTGTCGTATGATATTAACGACAATTGGACTATTCAAGCAGGTAAAAAACGGTTACCACTGTTTTACTACTCTGACTTCTATGATGTGGGATATGCGTATGTGTGGATGCGAGCACCCGCGGATAACTACACATGGCAGATATTTAATTATGAAGGGGTAAATCTTCTTTATAACGGTTCTATAGGTGATTGGGGTATTTCAGCCAATGTTTACACCGGTCGTGAAGATGACGAAGAGAATAAGTTGTTATCAGATTTCTTCTTTCAAACACCGACCAGAGAGATTTGGGAAGATATTCTCGGGGGCGTCGTACAGCTTAGTTATGATTGGTTAGAGATCAGAGCAACACATATGCAGTATACAAATAGAAGGTTCCGCAATGGCGAAGCTTCTATGTGGGATGGTAAAGATTCTCGAGAAGGAAAGTTCTACGGTTTAGCGGCAAACGCTGACTTTGGAAACTTTTTTGTTTTGACTGAGTTTAATCGGTTGGATCTTGGTGGGAACCTAGATACTTATATGATAAGTGCCGGGTATAGAATTAATGACTTTACCCCCTATGTTATGGTTTCAAATTTTGAGGGGGAAGGCGAGGATGCAGAAAAGCATGATACACAAGCCTTAGGTGTTCGCTGGGACTTTCACCCATCTGCGGCATTTAAAGTACAATACGATAAAGTTAAAGATGATTCGGTATCACTTGCAGTCGCAGGCGATAGTGAGGCTTTGACAATTGGTATTGATGTGGTTTTTTAGGAGGATAGATCATGAAAAAATTAATGTGTTTATTACTATTAACCACGGCAAGCTCTGCCTACGGAGCTGTATCAGTCATTGTGCACCCTAGTAATGGGAGTAGTTTTGAGTCATCTACCATTAAACGAATTTTTACGGGTAAAGAAAAGTCATTTTCAAATGGCAATAAAGTGATCCCGATATCACAAGAAGCGGGCAGTGCGGTTACGGATGAGTTTAACGATAAAGTCCTGAATAAGTCGTCAGCTCAACTTAAAGCATATTGGTCAAAGCTGATATTTACTGGTAAAGGTACACCACCGAAAGAAGTGTCGAATGATGCCGAAGTACTCAAAATGATATCGACTAACCCTGACACAATTGGATTTGTGTCATCAGATGCTGTGACGGATCAAGTTAAAGTGGTAAAGCAATTTTAGACTAAACGGGAAGGCATATACATGCCTTCCTTTTTTGTTACCTATTAACTGTTATGCTTTCTTAGAGTTGCTCTAATGAGTAATATGAACATGTAGCAGTTTAGTTACCCCATGGGTTTTGCGGGGTAGCGCGCTGTTTTCGTGTTCTTGCTCTATCTTTTGCTGCTTTCTTTTCTTGAATTCTTTTTGCGTCAGTAAAGCTTAACTCACACGGTGTGCCAGGCACTTGACCCTCGGGTACAATTCTATCGCGGGGCGGCAGCTCATATTGTACATCGTCAGGTTTTGGTAGGTTCTTTAGACGATATAAATAAAAGTTTTCAACTTTTTCTTGTGCCCATACTGTTTTCTTTAAAAATTTTACAGTTGATTCAATGCTTGGGTTAGTCTTTAAGCAATTTAGCTGTAAGTAAGCATGTAAGATTTCCCATCCATATTGGTCGACCAACTCAATAACAACTTGCTCTAATTTTACCCCAGTTAACGGGTTGCTTGCGTATAGCTCTTTGTTATTCATTTTCACTCACTTACTAATATAAATTACTGCAATTATAATGAGAATTAGCAACTAATGAAACCGTATTTATGGCTTTTAGATAAACTAGACTTGGGAGGGGAGTTTAAGGTTTGCTAGTTTTTGCGCATGGGAGTGATACGGAAATTCTTTTTATGGTTTTTTCTTTGACTGGCTTAGGGGAGCTATTAATAGTAGCCTGCCATGCTTTAGACAGCTCACTATGGGCTAAAAGATTGACGAACTCAGTTATTGAAGGAGAAACCTCTGTTGCGTTTAGCAGTGGCATACTCTTCTTTAGCGTGTTGACTTGTTCAGGTAAGAGCGTTTTACCTTGGTGCTTTACACTGACGATCAGGTTTTGCCAGTAGAGGTATGCAATAAAATCAGGGTGTTCGCTTTGTTCGACAAATTTACTAACAGCAGGCATAAATCGTGAGAAATCAGACCAATTTGATGTAGTAATCATGGTTTTTAAGAGGTTGAGACCCACACTAGACGAGAGAAAAGTGTTATTGTTCATACTGTGGATTAGAAATGCTTTCTTATATACAGACTTCGCTTCAACATAGCGGTTTTGCAACTGATAAAAATTACCTAAGTTATTATATAAACCGGCTTTTACACTCTTTTTACTTACCACTTCTAACTGTTCTTTAAGCAATTCAATTGCTTTGCTATGTTGCTCAGTATAACGATAGATAACGGATAGGTTGCTTACCACCTTGCTAAGTTGTTGCTCTGATTTGGCCCAATTTAGTGCACATTTGTTTAAGTACTCAGCATAACTGTAATCACCTGTTCTGCGATGATAAATCGCCATTGGCACAAATATATTAAACTCACCATGCGTTGTACTGGCTACCCAGTCATATTGTGATGCTATGTTTAAAGCGGTATTGATTAGTTTAGGTCTGTCAGTTCGTATGGCAGCTTCCATACCTGCTAAGTGAAGCTCCATAGAACCGGTCGATGGTGACGATGGAATTTGTGAAACGATGTTTTGGTAATAACTAATCGCTTGATGGGGCGAGCGTTTATTAAGTTCTTTTAGCTCGTTCAAAGCAGCAAATAATTCTGCTGGGCTCATGAGCGTCGTCAACATTACACCAAGTGAACTTAATAACATTTTTGGCCCCAATTTATACTGCTAACTGGCTTAATTATATCAGTAAAACTTGGAGCTGATGGAAAGTTAATTTCCAGCAGCTCAATAAGCCAGCTTTTCGTGCTGTAATATTTTATATTTTAAAATATTCGACTTCACCCTTAAGTTGGCTTGATAGGCTATTCAAGGACGTTACGGCTTTTTCATTGTTTTGCATCGACTGTATTGCATCGCTCGACATGGTTGAAATTTGTTCCATTGCACTGGTTATATCACCGACAACATTCACTTGGTCTGACGTGGCCTTGGCAACCTCTTTTATTCGTTTTAACGAGTCAGCTGCTTGTTCTTCAATATTTTCTAACAGTTCACTGGCTTTCGTCGTACGATCTTTCCCACTAAGCACTTGAGGTTGGGTAGTTTCCATTGCAGTAACACTTGCAGCTGTTTCTGCTTGAACTTCAGAAATCATGGTTTCGATTTGTGATGTCGCTTCACCTGTTCTTTGTGCTAATTGACGAACCTCATCTGCGACCACAGCAAAACCTCTTCCTGTTTCTCCAGCACGCGCGGCTTCAATCGCGGCGTTCAGTGCAAGTAAGTTTGTTTGCTCCGAAATGCCACTGATCACATTCACGATACCGCCAATCTCTTTGGTACGAGACTCTAACTTTTTAACTTGGCTAACTGCTTTATCGACCGTAGCTGAAATTTTTTCCATTTCTTGCGCCGCATCAAACACCAGCTCTCTGCCTTGTTTTGCATTATCGGTGGTCATGGATGAATTGTTTTCGGTTAATTGAGCAATTTGTGAAACTTGGTCAATACTATGTCGCATATCTGAAAGCTTCGATGCAGTATCTGCGGTCAAAGATGCCTGTTGCTTTGCAGCGTCAAGTACTGAAGCTGAACCTTGAGCTACATCACTCACTTGAACTGAGACATTTTGTGAAGCTGTAACAATGTTACGCACCGTGGTGGTAAGCGTTTTACTCATATCAGACAAAGAGTCTAAGATACTGCCTGGTGGGTGTTCTGTATTCGTGTGCGTTAATGACCCGTTGGCCATCGCTTTTATTGCTCGTTCTGCCTCAAATGGTTCGCCACCGAGTGAGGAGCGAAAACTACGCTCGATCATAAACCCAACAAAAATCGAAATTGCAATGGCTAAAGCGCACAGAGACAACATTAATTCTTGGAATCCACCAGCAACAGACCGGGCTTCAGGTGTTAGCTGCTGATTTTTGATCTCTTGAAAATCAATAAATTGATTGATTGTATTAAGCCACCCAACAAATGCTGGACGTGCTTCATCGAGTATCGTGGCGGTCATGACCGCGCCGTTTCTTTTTTCAGAGATAATTTTTTCGATAAGAGGAAGTGTATCGGCTTGGATTTGATCAATTTTATTTAGTATGTTTTGTTCTTCTCGAGAAAAGAACACGCCGCTGGACTTCATTTGATTCATTTTATTCTCTGACTCACGATAAAAACGAGCTAGTTCATTAATTTCTGATTCAAATTTATTTATTTCTTGAGGCGAGCGAGCCATTGCGATGTCTCTGATCGCGATAGCTCGGTCATGTACACTGCCTCTGTAGTTGATTGCATATCGTTGTTTTACAGAGTTCACATCGGTGATTTCAGACAGGGTATGGTCAATAAAGTTAACTTTTATAATTCCCATCACGGTGAGTAAAATCAGCAAGCTTAAAATAAACCCAAACCCTATACCCAACCGTGTTTTTACTTTTAATGTTGATAAATAGTCCAATTTGATACCTACTAAGATTGTTTAAAAGCTCAACTGTTTGTAATACTAGCAAAATATTTACCATTGTAGACACAAAGACCGGACTTATATGGTATTAATTGCAGGGTAGGTTGCCTATTCTGCTTATTTTTTATTTCAATCAGTTATATCGCCTTTAAACTCGCTTATCTAGGCTTGTATTGTGTGCTGCAGTGACTTCGTGTCACTTTACTGCTTCTCAACTTTAAATGTTTGTTTTTACGCCCCCGATGCCTTTTGCGCCACATTTTAAAACTATTGCTGCTCATATGCTTACGCATAAACCCTGTCAGTTGGCTGTCACTTAAGCCGTATAATATGTTAATTGCTTCATATGGCGTACGGTCTTCCCATGCCATCTCGATTATTCGCGATATATCTTGTTCTTTGAATAGCATTTTAATTTTAGGTGTGTGAGGTGGTTTAGAGCATTAAGTACGTATGGAGAAGAAAAATAGATCGGTACATGTTAAAGTTAGTGCGGGCTGTGGGGAGTTGAAATTACGGTTTAGAATCTTAATTGACTTATTTGTTCTTTCGTAATTTTTGGGAAGTCTGTTCTATTTTTATATTTTTGATATAAGTTACTGAATATCGCCGTTTTACTGATTTTATCTAGTTCAGACATAAATACTTTGGCCTGCTTATTCTTGCTTCGGCAACACCGCTGATACCTGTTTAATAATTCTGACATGGTGAACTGACGAGTTGGCAGAGTATTAAGTGCAATTTCAGCTTCAATGAAAAAGGCAGCGCCACTCCAATAGACTCTCTGTTGAGCATTTAATGACCACATATTTTCCGAGACTGAGCTTAACTTATTTCTTATATGCCGTGTTTGTAGTTTACCTCGTTGCAAACCGCTCCACAGTCTATGAGTAAATTCGGCGCGTGAAATCAGATTGGCATTAAACATAATGACGTTTTGTAAATAGGTCGCCAACCCTTCGCTCACCCAAAAGTCTTGATAATAAAAAAGTGGGTGATATAAATGGGAAAGCTCATGATATAAAGTCCAATCGTCAATTAAAGCGGTGTCGTTTGCATAGCGATTGAAATGCAGTTCAACACCATCTGTTTTACCTCGAACCACATTGGCCCAAGGGACGGGTTCCAAGGTGAAATATTGTGGTTTTAGGTTGACGACAATTGTACTCTGCTCAAGTTGGCCAAGAGAGTGCTCAGTTGCCTTAATTCCATGTTTAATCCAAGTTTTAACAACTGATTGCTGAGCGTTTGATAAGTCAGCTAAGTTTTTATAGCTTGGCTCAGCACATAGAGCTGTGTTCAAAAGTAGCCAAATTACCATAATGGTAACCAATAAATGCGAGATAATATATTGCATGATATTCGCGCTTATTGTGATGGTTTTTATCAACACGGCCTTCCTTTTTATAGTACTCAATACATGAAGAATAGATGGAATAGATTCAAACATAACAACTGAAATGTTGTGTTTTACACTATGAAACTATCTCAAGTGAATACTGCTATCAAGTATGTAATTATTATTTTAATAATGAATAATAAAATCATGAGATTAAAAATTATGTTTAAATTAGTTACGTGTTCTATCTTTGTGCTGAATATAAGTATTGTTTCGGCAAACCCGCTTATAGGTACTTGGCAGTATGTTAAAGGTCAATATGCAACTGAAAATGGATTAGTAGAAGCACAGGCACCTCAGTTAACGTCTACTAAAATAGTCTCTGACGGACATTTTAATTACATCACTCAGCAGGGCGGAAAGTTTCTATATGCTGGCGGAGGAACTTATACCTTGGACAAAGATCACTTTATTGAGCATGTTAAATATGGAAATGTAGCATCAATATTGGGTAAAACGATGGCATTTACCTATAAAGTTGAAGGTGATTTATGGCACCACACGTTACATGAAGATGGCAAATTAGTTGAAAAAGAGATTTGGAAAAGAGTTGCTCCGTAATGTTCTCAGTGTCTCATAGTCAGTCTATTGCATTATGTCGAGGCATCAAGTACTAAGACATTTAGCGCATTGATTAACTGAGGGCGACCCTTATAATCAAGCGAATAATGATAACAAATACACTTGAAGATCTTCTTACAACCGTCAACTGTAGTAGTGAAGACTGATGCATGTATAATGTATGCCAAATGTAGCTAAAGGGGTACTCATGGGAATTGAGCATAAAACACGCACGCAACTTGTCGCAGAAGCAATAAGAGAAAAGATCTTATCTGGAGAAATAAAAGCGGGTGATCCGCTGCGCCAAGCCGCGTTAGCTGAAGAGTTAAATGTGAGCCGTATTCCTGTAAGAGAAGCATTATTGCAGTTAGAAGCAGAAGGGCTGGTTAATTTTGAAGCTCATAAAGGCGCAACAGCAACTATGCTAAGCGCAGATCAAATAGATGAGATATTTGATTTGCGCGCTTTGTTAGAAGCTGAGTTATTACGGCATTCTATTGTTAATTTAACACCAAGAGATCTGTTAGAAGCTGAAGCCATTTTATATGATTTAGAAGAAGCAACTGCCGCGGGGGATACGCAACTTGCTACGGGCAAGCTTAATGCTGAGTTTCATGTAAAACTATATAGTAAAGCAAATCGACCTCAAACTGCGGAGTTAGTGGCGATGTACGGCAAAAACTCTGAGCGCTATGTACGTATGCATATTTTGCTTGCTGGCGGTATTAAAACCGCACCTGAGGAGCATCGTACTTTACTCGAGTTCTGTAAAACTAAAGACGTTAACGCAGCCTGTGACTTTTTAAAAAAACACATCACAGGTGCAAAAGATGACATAAAGCAGCTTTTGGTTAAAATGGAACAAAGCCAATAGTTGAATATTTAATATTGTATACAATTTAATATTGCGCTATGTTGTGACCTACTTGTACACAACTACATAGCGCAATGGTTACTATTTACTCTAATCGTCAAACCCAACTTTCTCATAAACTTCTTAAAAATGATCTGGCAGCTATGCTCGTTTTTGGTCATGAAAATATTCAGTATTTAACTGGGTTCACGGGTAATGCTGCTTACTTAATCGCGTCTCATACTACCTATACCCTAATCACAGATTATCGATATGTTGATCGCGCCAAACAAGAGTCGCATAATTGTAACCTAGTATGCCGAGACCGAGAGACAGAACCTTTGGGTGAGTGCATTAAAAGGTTTTTGCCGAAAGGAGAACATATTGGATTCGACGCGTCTTACGTGACAGTGGCTATGTGGCAGGAAATTACCCATTTTGTAAAATGCAACTTCCAGCCTGTTATAGGGCTTATAGAACAATTGAGGTCAGTTAAAGAACAGTGTGAAGTAAGTTGCATTCGTAAAGCAGCAGAAATTGCTGATATGGCGTTAGTAGATACCTTAAAGCAGATTAAAGTCGGGATCACTGAAAAGGAGCTTGCTAATTTTCTCGACTACAGAATGCAGCAGTTAGGCTCTGATGGTGTTAGTTTCGACACTATACTGCTTTTTGGTATTCGCAGTGCGCTACCACATGGCAAACCAAGTGAAATGCAGTTAAAAGAAGGCGATTTTATACTGATTGACTTTGGCGCTGTAGTAAACGGATATCGCTCGGATATGACACGTACCTACGTATATAAAAAAGCCTCTCAAGAACAGCAACAGTTATTTAATACGGTACTTACTGCTCATACTGCAGCTTTGAGTGAAGTATGTGATGGTGCGTCATGTTCAACAGTTAATGATGCCGCACAAAAAGTAATTGATGCGGGAGGTTACAAAGAGTATGGGGGTAAAGGTATTGGTCATGGGTTAGGGCTGTATCTCCATGAAGCACCTTTTATCACGCCTACAAATAACACCGTATTGAACGCTGGAAATGTGATCACCATTGAACCTGGTGTGTATATCCCTGATGTTGGCGGGGTAAGAATCGAAGATGACATATTAGTTAATCATAATGGGTATGAGTGTTTAACTCATGCCCCAAAGCACTTTATATTGGAGTAAAGGAAATGCATATTATCTCAGAACAGCAAGTACATAGCAGTCTTCACTTTGATGGAGTGATCAGTGCGTTGAGAAATGGATTTAAGAAGCCTGCAGGTACTCCGCCACGTCACGTTTATTCATTAAATGAGTGTGATAGTAACCATGATGCTTTTGCTGTACTTCCTGCATGGAATGATGAAGTCATCGCAGTAAAGTCATTTACGTATTTTCCGAGCAATATGACACGTGGCTTGAAAAGCCTTTATTCTAAGATAATGCTATTTGACCGTACTCATGGTGAACCCCTTGGGTTAATCGACGGTACAAGTGTAACGTTATGGAGAACCGCAGGGGTTTCTGCGTTAGCTTCGGCGTATTTATCGCGCTCTGATAGCAAGCATTTAGTATTTTTTGGTTCGGGTAATTTAGCGCTTTATATGATTGAGGCACATGTTAGTGTGAGAGCAATCAATAAAGTGACGTTAATTGCCCGAAATAAGACGAAAGCAAAATCTCTTTTATTAACGTTGACAAGCAAGTTTACACATATTCAATTTTGTATAGGCATTGCTGATGAAGCGACTATAGCAAGCGCTGATATTATAAGTTGTGCAACTGGCGCTCATTCACCTTTATTTAATGGACACTGGTTAAAGCCTGGGTGTCATGTTGATTTAATTGGTAATCACCATAAAGATGCAAGAGAGTGCGATACCGTTACGATCAGTTGCGCAAAGTTATTTGTGGATAGTAAAGTCAATGTACTAAATGAGGCGGGGGAAGTGTTATTGCCAATAGCGGAAGGAGCCATTTCACAGTCACATATTATTGCTGAACTTAGTGAGATACACCAACTTAATTTTACCAGAATGGCGGAAGATATTACCGTTTTTAAGTCAGTAGGAATGGCATTAAGTGACTTATTAATAGCTCAGCTGGTTTACAGGCTAGTATTATGAATTGGCTATTAATGTTGGTCGTAGCGATGCTATTTTTAACATCTTTAGTCTTGTGGCAAGGTAAAAAAAAACGATTAAACAAGCGAGTTTGGCGCCAAGTTCAAGTAATTAATTTGGTCACTGTGAAACAGCACAAAGCGGGTCCAATAGAATTACTTGGAGAGTCTAGCTTATTGGTAGAGTTTATGTTTTTAGGCCAACTGCACAGTTGTCAGACTGGCTATAGGCAACAGCTCATTCAATCCTTTAATTCAAATGCACCAACTTTTATCTTGATAGATCCAAATAACCCGAGTCAATGTTACTACAATGCTTGTCAACAAACTAAGTACGCAAGGTTATGGGTTTTGGTGTCGTTTGCTACGCTCGCTTGTTTTGCGCTAAGTCATATTCTACCGAAAATATAGCAAGTTAATTTGCACCCTACCTAAAACCTATTACGCTTAACTAAGCTTTATGATGAGTGTGGGCGTAATTTAATGAAATGGCTTATTGTTGGGCTATGTTTGTATCAAAGCTGCGTGTTTGCGCAAAGTGAAGAATATAGCTTTTGCTTTTCTCGATGGTGGCCGTTTAGTTTTGTTGAACAGGACTCTGTAGCAAAGGGTATTCAAGTGGATCTACTAACGTATGCGCTAAGTACAGCCAATATCAGTGCGTCATTTACTGAGCTTCCGTATAAGAGGTGTATTGATGATGTACAAGGTGGGAAATACGATTTTACTTTGCATATAGATAGCTCTGATTCGCTAAACTTAGTGGAACATATGGTATCTGTGTGGGAGATGGCATTAGCGGTCAATGTAAACAACCGTCACTTAACCCTTGAAAAAATTAAATCTCTTCCGTTTTTTAGCGTGGTGATTGCACAAGAGTACCCGTATCCAGACGAAGTCATAGAGGTGTTATCTGATATAAAGGCCGTGATTATTAAGCGTTCTTATTATGAAGGGTCGGACGAAGACGCAAGAGCACTCTTTGACATACTGGCTTCTAATCGTGTTGGCGCTATATTAATCGATAAGCGCTGGGCTGAAAAAACCATTGCGCAATTTAATTTACCAGTGGCGATATTACCAGAGCTTGTTCACTCTGAGCGGCAATTTATTGGCTTTACCGATAGTAATAAACAAAAAGCGCATAAATTAAGTACGTTATTAAAAGCGATGACTGATCAAGAGGTTCGTTCGATTGAAATGGATTATCAATAGCGTAGAGGGGGATTTTATTCGGAGTACCTATAATAGTCGTTAAATACTTTTTTGATTAATATAAACGTGTTATGACTTAAAGGTAAATAAGTATTGATGGTGTAATGCGCTGTAATTGGTAATTTATAAAAGATATGTAATCATGTAATTATTTATTTTTAAGCAATTAATTATTGCGTAAATGTGGTGGGTTTTATTGTGTAGAAACCTGCACACTACCCGTTATAAAAGGAAGTTTTATGCTTGGGCCTGTGCTAGCGTTTGCAAAGTTAGATGTACCACTACAAGACTTGGACTTGTCGCATGATATTAATACTGCGCAAAGTTCTCAGTGGGTAGACCACGTAAATAGTGCGTGTTACGAAGGCCGATGGGATGTATTGCCTTTATTGGTGCCTAAAGAGCATGTCGATAGCCATATCATTTTACAGTCATTTCCGTTCGGAAATGAATCTCAGTGGGTAGAAAGTCACTTCCTAAAAAAGCTTCCAATAATCAAGGCCCTTATTGCTCGTTTTCAGTGTGAAGTCTTATCTGCGCGTTTAATGCGCCTTCATAATAATGCCTATATAAAGCCCCATAGAGATCAGGGCCTAAGTCTTGAGGCATCATCACAGGCTCGTATTCACATTCCTTTAGAGACGACTCCCGACGTGCGGTTTCAAGTAGATAATGCGTTGGTTCCTATGGATGTAAATAGCGTGTGGTATATCAACGCTGACGCAGAGCATTCGGTAAAGAATTTAGGCGATACGCCAAGAACTAATCTAGTTATAGATTGCAATGTTAATGAGTGGCTATTTAATTTAATTGTTAACTCTAAAAGCAAAACATATTGCTGTAAAAAAGTAAGTTAAGGAGATAGCGACATAATGAAACTTAATATTCCAAACGGGCTAAATATAAGGCCGTCGAATACTGCAGATAAGCCATTTTTAGAAAAACTGCACCATTCGATGCGCCAAGATTTACAGCTAATTGACGGCGAAAAAGATTTCGTAGAGTCAATTGTGGAATTGCAATTTCGGGCTCAAACCCAAGGGTATGGGGATAAGTTCCCCAATGCAATGTACTTCATTATAGAAAAGCATCATGAAGCGATAGGCAAAGCAACCATTGATTTTGGCCCGAACGAAATTCGCATCGTCGACATTGGTTTTTTACCCAGCGCTCGAGGGCATGGCTTTGGCTCAGCAATTATTCAATCATTTCAAAATGCCGCATTACAGTCTGGTGCGCCATTAACCCTCTCTGTTGAGCAAAATAATATGGCAGCCAAGCAGTTATATTGTCGTTTAGGGTTTCAGGTGGAATCTATTAGCCCGCCATATGAATTTATGGTGTGGTACCCGCACCCTGTGAAGCTAATGAGTGGTGTGTGACTAAGTTAAATTTAAGAAAGGGGGCGAATATGGAAAAGTTTACGTTTGAAAATGTGGAAAGTGCACAAGGCACACTTGTAAAAGTTGTGGGTCAAAATGGTGAAGTAGAGCTGGAGATATCATCAGTTCAAAAATCAAAGCTTGATGGTGACGAGTGGAATGCATTTTGTGTACTGCTAAATGGTAAAGCCAATGAGCCTTTAAGCCAAGGTACTTATAAGCTCGTACATGAAGCATTCGGAGAAGCAGAGCTGTTTCTATCGCCAAATAGTGAAACTGAGTATGAAATTCATGTGGCTCAACATCGCTAGTTATAGCGGGTTAGGTTAACACTTTAGCTTGGTAATAACTAAAGTAAATCATTAGTTTAACAAAAGTGAGTAAGGAGATTTATATGGCTGAACCGTTTACGTCTGAAATACGGCCTTTTGCGTTTAACTTTGCGCCTAAAGATTGGGCATCTTGTGATGGTCAGGTGATTCCAATTTCTCAAAACGGGGCTTTGTACGCGTTACTATCATCTCAATTTGGAGGGGATGGGAGAAGTAATTTTTCATTGCCAGACCTTCGAGGGCGAACGCCAATCGGGCAAGGAACTCTGAGAAGTGAGCCTAGTGGGCTATTTAAGGTAGGCAATCAGTATGGAGTAGAAAATGTCACGCTCAGTATTGCTGAAATGGCCGCCCATTCGCATCGTGTGCAAGCGACCAGTACAGAAGCAATAAATAACCCAACTTTTACCGATGCAGTATTTGCTCGCAGCAAAGACCTTAGGGGTACTGCTACTGAACCGTTTATGTATAACTCAGCGACAAGTCTAACAGGACTGGCGCATGACGTTGTTTCTATCGTGGGGGAGGGGCAGTCTCATACGAACATTCAACCTTTGTTAGCACTGAATTTTTGTATGGCACTTGACGGTATTTTCCCACCAAGAAATTAATAAGGAGAAAGCATGTCTGAATCATTTATGGGTGACATAAAGATGATGGCCACCACCTTTGCACCACGACAATGGGCAATGTGTAATGGCGCTGTTATTGACGTAAATCAAAACCAACCTCTGTTTGCACTTATAGGGACGCAATACGGAGGGAATGGACGCTCATCCTTTGAGTTACCTGATATGAGAGGGCGTATCCCCGTTCATTTTGGCCAAGGGCCGGGCTTACAAAACTACCCGCTTGGAGCTAAAACGGGTGTAGAGGTGGTTACCTTACAAAAGAGTCAAATCCCTGCACATACTCATAGCTTACAGGCTAGTAATAACAGTGCAAACACATCCACTGCAATTGGTAATGTGCTTGCAAAAAGCCCAGAAACGGAAACTGCTTATACTTCAAACGCAGGTACTTCTAAAGTACAAGAATTAAGTGCCATGGCGGTGGAGTCTGCGGGAGATACTGAACCGCACTATAATATGATGCCTTACTTGGCCATTCACTTTGTTATTTGCCTGCAAGGCATTTTTCCATCAAGAAACTAGAGGAGAATAAGAGATGGCAGATCCATTTATTGGGGAAATTCGAATGCTTGGCGCAACGTTCAGTCCTCGAGATTGGTCCATTTGTAATGGCCAAATTGTTGGCATTTCACAGATGGGAGCGGTCTTTAGCTTATTGGGGACCAATTTTGGAGGAAATGGGAGAACAACATTTTGTCTTCCTGATTTAGCAGGGCGAGCGCCTATGCACGCAGGGCAAGGCCCTGGGTTGACTAGTAGGTTCTTTTCTGAGCTTGGCGGGTTTACTCAGGCGGTATTGAGCCCACTTCAATTACCTGAGCATACACACAGTATTTCCGGCATATTTAAAGGAGGTGATACCCAAGAGCCAAGTAATAACAAACTTGCAATTGAGGGAGGTGCATCAGGTGGAGCGCTGCGATACACAGCTCCACTTGATGATGATGTCGGTTTAATGAGTAGCTCTAGTCTTTCTGTGGCGGGGGCAGGTGATCCTCATGAGAATATGCAACCTGCATTGGTGCTCAACTTTTGTATTGCACTAGAGGGAGTTTATCCGCCACGAAATTAACGCGCAGATACATAGGTTTTGGTTTAGCAACCTGTGTATCTACTTATTGTGTGCAAAGCTTCGGTATTAGCTGGGCAGTCGTAAAGGGAGTGTCATGCATTTCATTTTAAAGAGTCACAAAGGCGGGCGTTTGTTACTATTGAAAGACGTTAATTGGAATTCAATTAACGTGTGCCTCACTTTAGCTGCTAGTTTATTCATCGCGGGGTTATCTGCGCAGCCTACTGTAAATTCAATACGTTTTCACAGTAATAAAGAAACGGTTACTCTGAATCAATATAACAATGATTTTTTGATAGATGAAACAGGTGCTAAGTACGCGTTTAATCGGAAAATAATTATACGATCTGAATTGTCAGTTCAAGAAATTGCACAATTGTATAGTCAAATTATCCGAGTTCAAGTTATCTCAAAGATACAAGGCGGGACTGTTTTTTGGATCACTCCAAAAGAAGAACATTTTTTTGACGTGTTTTCAGCATTAACTGCTCACCAAGGAATTATTTCGGTGGAGCCAGATATAGCACCAGTCAGAAAGTTAACAAGATCCAATCACGAAGTTCAGTTAAAAGAAGTCTACTCAAAAAATAGCTTACTATCGTCACTTAAGCCCCCTTTTTGCGATTCACCAGTAAATAGGGTTCGAGTGGCGATTATTGATGATGGGTTTGATTTTAGCCATGCAGAATTTAATGAGTTAGCCGTATTATTAGAGTATGACGCTGATGAGCATGTGCTGGATGCCAGTACGACAGGAATAGTCGATTATCATGGCACCCAAGTCGCTGGGGTTATAGCAGCCAAGCAAGATGGTATTGGAGTGGAAGGTTTTGCACCTACGAGCGAGCTCATTGCTATTCGGCAGGTATCAACATGGACTTCTTCGTTAATATTGGCATTTCACGTGGCTAAGTTAATGAAAGCGGACGTGGTTAATTGTAGTTGGGTGTTACCATTTTTGTCTGATATCACCGCCGTTGTGATTAAAGATTTGGCTTCGTCACCCCATCGCCCAGTGATTGTTGCATCAGCTGGAAATAATAGACAAAAAGCCTGTGAAGTTAATAAATTATCTGAATTAGAGTCGGTTGTTGTGGTGGGTTCAATCAATAAAGTCGGAAATCTAGCTGAGTTTTCAAACTACGGTCAATGTGTTGATTATTATGCACCTTCATCAGTAAAGTCGACGTCGCTGAGTGGATATGCCAATTTTGGAGGCACCTCGTCATCAGCTGCCATCGTTTCTGGCATTATTGCGCGGCTAAAAGCATGTGGTGTCGCGCAGCCATTAAGCCAATTACATTTATTTGAAAACATCAAACCAGCACATAGCGTATTAAATTTCAGAGCTAAAAAAGCATGAAAAAGCATTACTAAAAAAACAGTACTAAATGAATAACGGAGAATATGATTTTGAGTACCTCAACACCGAGTGGGAATTCTGAAACTGAAAACTTAGATTTCAGCAGCACATACAGTGACAACTTACCGAAAATACTGGAACAGTTGGGTGTTTCTTTGCTGGCGACAAGCTATCAATCACAAAGGCTGATAATCGTGCGCTCTAAAAATGGCAAGCTAGAAACAAAGTTAAAAGCTTTCCCGAGGCCTATGGGGCTTTTTGCAGATAAAAATAGAATAACCCTCGGCACGTTAAATCAAGTGATTGACTTTCAAGTATCTGATTCATCCTTAGCGGACGTGGTAAATGGAAAACTTGATAAGTTTGAAGAATTCGCAGCGAAACTTAAACGAGATGAGTTCAATGAAGATGAACAATCGATTCTTGAAAGGGCAGAGCAAATACAGGACTTAAAAACTGCTGATTCACTTTACATTCAAAGATCTGCGTTAATGACAGGGATGATTAATATCCATGATATCGCATGGGGAAATGACGGTCTTTGGGTCGTTAACTCTATTTTTTCATGCCTTTCAAAGTTAAGTGCGAATCATAGCTTTATTGCGTGTTGGCAACCGCCGTTTATTTCTGAATTGAAACCTGAAAATCGATGCCATTTAAATGGTATGGCGATGTTAGATGGGGAGCCAAGATACGTGACGGCGTTTAGCCAATCTAATGCAAAAGAAGACTGGCGCAATAAAAACAGTGACAGCGGGGTTTTAATTGATGTTCGAGAAAATCGTATTTTAAAATCTGATATTTCGTTACCTCATTCACCAAAATGCCATGATGGAAAAGTCTACTATTGTGCGTCTGGTGATGGCGCAATTCACGTTTATGATCCTACGACTAAAGACACGCAGGTTTTGTGTAATTTACCTGGATTTACCCGAGGAATAATATTTTTAGGTGATTTGTTAATAGTAGGGCTAAGTAAAGTACGTGAATCGTCAGATGAAGGGTCAATAACTCGACGTATAAAATTAACCCCTGAAGACAGCCGCTGCGGAATTTGGCTGATCAATGCCAATAATGGGTTACTAGTATCGAAGTTAGAATTTACCGGTGATGTATCTCAAATATACGACATTGCAATCATTCCTAATTCAATTAAACCAGAAATTATTAGCAGTGATGATGTGTTAAGTGGGCATTTGTATGAATATATTAAGGAATCGAATATATGACTAATTTAAAGTGCAAGAAAAGTACTTTAGGGTTATTGATACCAACTTTGTTATCAAGTGGTTTTTACTCCTATAGTGCTCAAGCTGGCGCAATAGCGATCGTTAATGAAGAGTCAGCTAAAAGTACATATGCTGATCCATTTGATGCATTCAGTTCAAAAAACTCAAATCTATTTAAGAAAAATAAAGCTGTAGAACTAGATAAAAAAAATACCATCGACTTTTTACGAGAAAATGGCTTAGTCCAAGAAGTAAAACAACATGTCACAATTGTTAGTGGTGATAAAACAATTAATCAGAATGACCCACTAGTAAGAAAGTACTTTGCTTCAGGAAGTTGCACACAGCTCCCAATAACATTTCCAACCGAGAGGGAGTGTACTCAAGCTGGTTTTAATTGGAACGGAGGAGGTAACGCCGCACCTGTTGTTGATTTAAATAGCGGCACCTCTGGAAGTGACACAACAGCCTCATTTTCTGAAGGGTCTGGGGCTGTCAGTGTTATTACCAGCCCAACGGTCACAGATACAGATACGATAACAACGATTACAGTCAGTTTAACGAATGATCAAGATGGCGCATCTGAAGGGCTGAATGTATCGGCAAGTGCGCAAAATGCGCTAACGGGGGTAAGTGGTGCTTCTGATATTTCACTACAAGATACACTCTCTATAACGGGGGCAACAGCAACAACCGCTGAGGTGGCAACATTCTTACAAGCAATAACATATAACAACTCGAGTGATACACCTAATACCACGTCTCGAACGGTCACTGTTGTTGTTAACGATGGTACTGATAATAGCGAGACACGCACTGCTGTAATCAGTGTGGCTAATGTAACCGCGGCAAGTAGCTCTGCAGCATCATTTAATACCACATCGGGCACAAATCTAAGCCCTGCTATTCGTTTCAGCAGTGACAATGAGACCTTAACCATATCTTCAGCCAGTCATATTGTTGGGTCAACCGCGCAAGGTGGGGACGGTACAGATGAAATCATTGTAATAGATGGCAGTGATCTGACGCAATTTACCAGTTTAACCACTTTTGAAACCCTGTCTACCTATAACAATGGGTCGTTAACGCTGAGTGAGTTGCAACACGATGGGTTTACGACAATAAATGGCACTGGTACTAATACATTTACTTTGGCAAGTGCCGATGGGGATAGTACGGTAACTGCTGATGCAGACATAGAAACGTATGTTTTAAATGCGGCTTTTAATATTACCTTATCTGGTGCAGCGCAAAATATTACCGGTAGTACTAGTGCAGATACCGTTAATATTGTTGGGTTAAGTGTTACGGGTACGCTTGCTGGTGGCGGCGATACAGATGTGCTGCAAATGAGTACAGGGGCTAATATCAGCAATGCAACAGTCAGCGCATTCGAGTCTTTAACATTGAGCGGTGGCGCATCGGTCACAATGACAGAAGCGCAACACGATGGCTTTTCAACGGTAACCGCAAGCGGTACTGACTCAATTACCATAACCTCAGCGACAGATGGCTTAACGGGGAACAGTGCGGTTGAAACGTATGTGTTGAGTGTAGCGAATACATTTACTTTAGGCGGCGCGTCACAAAACCTAACAGGTAGTGGTAATGATGATACGGTTAATGTGAATGCACTGAGTGCGACGGGAACTTTAGCGGGTGGAAGTGGTACTGATACCTTGGTTGTTACCAACGGTGGAAACATATCGGGTGCGACAGTCAGCGGATTTGAGAATTTATCGGTTACTGCTGGTGGTACTGTAACAATTAATGCGGCTCAACTGTCTAGCTTTACTGGAACGGTATCTGGCAGCGGTACTGAAACTATTTCTGTGTCTGGTGATGGCAATGTGAGTACCGTATCGGCGATTGAGAATTATACCTTAAATGATGACAGTACGAACGCTCGGTCGGTGACAGTTACCAGTGCGGGGCATTCTGTTACAGCAACCTCAGCCACTGATGCAATCACGTTTGATTTAGGTGCACTTACATTTACCGGTACCATTACGGGTGAAAATACTCTAGCCGATACGCTTAGCCTAAGCAGTGGTGCCAATATATCGGCAGGGTCGATTTCAAATGTGGATAACCTGACCTTAGCATCAGGTTCTGCCGTTACTATGAGTGCAAGCCAACATAGCAGCTTTACAGGCACGGTGACTGCGTCTGGTTCTGAAACAATTACCATCAGTGGTGACGGTGACTTTACTACTTATTCTTCGATTGAGTCGTACAGTGTCGGTGATGACTCATCCAACACGCGAACTGTGACTATCAGTAATGGCTCGACTAATGTCAGTGCAAGTTCATCAACTGATGTTGTTACCTTTGATATTGGCTCTAGTGCATATACTGGCACATTGACCGGTGATGCGAGTCAAACTGATATAGTATCAGCCTCTAATGGCGCAGATGTCTCTGGCGGTAGTTACTTTAATATTGGGTCGCTGAGTTTAAGTAGTGGAGCAACCGTTGCGATTGATGTTGCGAATATCGGTGATTTTAGTACGTCAATTACTGGTAGTGCTGGCAGCGAAATAGTGAAGTTAATGGATGGTGGTACTTTTGATTTTAGCAGTACATCTGTATCGTCAGTTGAAGGGGTTGCGCTAGGCACAAATAGCAATTTCACACTGACTCTAACTGACAATTTTGCATCTGATGGTGGCACGGTTGATATAACCAATGCAACAGGTAGTGCAATTACCGGAGCCATTACGTTAAATGCGAGTGCGCTTAGCGGTGATGTATTAACTATATCAGCCACCGATTTTAACGGTGCGGATACTTATACCGGTGGTTCGGGTGCCGATACTATTCGCCCTGGCGGCGGCACTGATGCAATGACAGGGAACGGGGGGAATGACAATTTCATAGGCAGTACCTCTGATCTGTCAGGTGATACCATCACAGATTTGGCCATTGGCGACATGATCACGTTAACCGGTGTTACTGGGTTATCAACTAACAACGTACGTTTTAATGGCTCAAGTATATTAGAAGTTGATACCGATGCGACGGATTTCAATATATCCGAGCTGTCACTTTCACTGACAAACGCACCCTCAGCGGATTTAGCATTTACAGTAGCGGATAGTGGTGCAAATACGTTGATCACCTTTATTGCCAGTAATGACGTACCAGTTTTTGCTTCGTTAAATGGGGGGGGGACTTTCACTGAGGGCAATAGTGCCGTTACAATAGACAGTGACGTAACTGTGTCAGATACCGAGCTAGATGCACTCAATGGTAATACCGGTGATTATAATAATGCCAGCCTGACAATCAGCAGAAATGGTGGTGCAAATAGTGCAGATGTGTTTGCTAACACGGGCTTATTAGGAACACTAACGCAAGGGAGCAGCTTTACTTATAATAGTGTGTCAGTGGGCACTGTAACGACCAATTCCTCAGGGTCAATTAAGCTTACTTTTAATAGCAATGCAACATCAAGTATTGTTGATTCTGTTATTTCGTCGATAACCTACGCAAATACCTCTGAGGATCCCTCAAGTAGTGTCACGTTAGATTACACTTTTAACGATGGTACTTCAGACAGTACTGGTACCAATCAAGCGGTGGTGACGATCACCGCCGTGGATGATGTACCCACTGATATAGCGCTGACAGCAACGAGCATAAATCAATCAAATACAAATTCAGGTGCTGATGTAGGTACTTTAAGTACCACAGATGTAGATGATAGCGCGCATACCTATTCGTTAGTAGACTCTGGCACATCAACAACTGGCACGTGTACTGCTAATAGTGGTAACTCAAGCTTCCAAATTAATGGCAGTTTATTAGAAACGCAGGCTGCGATGAGTGCTGGTAGCTATATTGTTTGCGTACAATCTCACGATGGTACTTCTTCATTTCAAGAGTCGTTTACCATAACTGTCAGCGACGATGTGGCACCTAATGCGCCAGTATCTCTTGATTTGAATACGGCGTCTGACAGCGGCTCTTCAAACACAGATAATTACACCAATGACACAACGCTGACATTGACTGGAACCGCAGAAGCTGGGGCTACGGTTAAGTTGTATAGTAGTGTATCAGGTGGAACTGTAATAGGAACTGGCACTGCGACAGGTGGTACATGGGAGATCACCACGGGGTCATTAACGTCAGATACAACACATACTATTACCGCGACAGCGACGGATGCTAGCAATAATACATCGTCGGTATCTACCGGCTTGAATGTCACATTAGATACAACAAACCCGAGCGCTGCGAGTACACCTGACTTAAACAGTGCAAGTGATACAGGTAGTTCAACTACAGATAATATTACAACAGATACCACACCAACCATTGATGGTACGGCGACAGCTGGAGACACCATAACATTCACCTCAGATAAAGATGGCGTGCTAGGGTCTATCGTTGTGCCTGCGGGAGGAAGCTGGAGCTTTACACCAACATCTGCGATGTCTGCAAACACACATTCTATCACGGTCGTTGCGACGGATCAGGCGGGTAATAATAGCAGTGCCTCAAGTGCACTTTCTATCACAATTGATACCAGTGTGAGCATACCCAGTATTACAACACCGATTGAAACAGATGACATCGTTAACGCGGCTGAGGATAACGATGTGTTAATTCAAGGTAGCGGTGCAGAGTCTGGTGCAACGGTTGCAGTTAATATTGATGGTGTAAGTAAGAGTACGACAGCAGATTCAAGCGGAAATTGGACTCTGTTAGGCAATGAATTAGATATCAGTGCGCTCAATAACGGTAGTTTAACAGTATCAGTGACTCAAACTGATATTGCGGGTAATACGTCGTCTGCTGACACAACCTCTATTACGCTAGATAATCAAGCACCCAGTGTAGTGACTATTACTACACCCATAGAAGGGGATGGTATTGTTAATGCAAGTGAAGATAATGATGTGTTAGTTAAGGGCAGCGGCGCGGAGTCAGGTGCATCAGTTTCGATAAATATTGATGGTGTGAGTAAAACGACGACCGCAGACTCCAGTGGTAATTGGACGTTATCGGGCAATGAGCTTGATATTAGTGCATTGAATAATGGTAGTTTAACTGTATCTGTAACTCAGGCTGATGCAGCGGGTAATACTTCGAGTGCAACAACAACGACTATTACCTTGGATAATGTAACGCCGGATGCATTAACAATAACCACCCCAATAGAAACAGATGGAACTGTTAATGCAGCAGAAGATGACGATGTCTTGATTCAAGGCAGTGGTGCTGAATCTGGTGCAACGGTGAGCGTTGATATTGGTGGCGTAAGCACGACAACGACAGCGGACTCTGGCGGGAATTGGACGCTTTCAGGCACTGAGCTGGATATTAGTAGTTTAAATAATGGCACCCTCACGGTAACAGCTACGCAAGCTGATAGTGCAGGGAATACCTCGAGCTCTGCTACTCAAACAATTAATTTGGATAACGTGGCTCCAACGGGCCATACCTCGGCGATTGATCAAAGTTTAATTAATGCCAGCAATGAAGCTGCTTTGAGCTTTACGTTAACAGGATTAGAAAGCAGTGGCTCGTTTGTGTATCAAATTAGTGATGGGGCTAGCACGGTAAGCAGTAGTTCAGCGACGACGATCACAGGGACCACAGCACAAATAAGCAATGTCAATGTTGCCAACCTAAATGAAGGGACCCTTACCTTATCGGCGACAGTCAGTGATACCGCTGGTAATGCAGCAACGGCGGTGACTGCGACAACCACAAAACGCTATAATGCCAAGCCTGTTCTTTCGGGGACATTGATCACTTCGATTAATGAAGATGCTGCATATAGCTTTACACCCACACTCACCGATACTGACACTGGTGATTCGCACACTTATTCGATAGAGAACACACCGAGCTGGGCGGCATTTAGTACCACAACTGGCGCATTGACTGGCACACCAACGGATGAGCATGTAGGTACAACAACAGGTGTATCCATTAAAGTGAATGATGGTACCGAGGACAGTGATGCCTTGACGTTTAATATTGAAGTGGTCAATACCAATGATGCACCGGTTGGTAATGACTTTGCGTTTAGTTTAAATGAAGGTGAACTGCTGAGTAAAACTGCGGCGAATGGACTATTAAGTAATGCCACAGATGATGATACTGATAGCGGTGATACATTATCTGCGGTTAAAGTGACCGATCCTCAATACGGAACATTGACGTTAAATAGTGATGGTAGCTTAAGCTATCAACATGGTGGCAGTGAAAACCACAGTGATAGCTTTACCTATAAAGTTCAAGACTCGTCTGGTGCCCAATCGGAGGCTAAAACGGTCACAATGACGATGACTGCGGTAGAGGATGCTCCACAAACAGTGGCTGATGCATCGTCGACGAATGAAGATACGCCTATTACATTCAGCGTAGTGGCCAATGACTCTGACGCTGAAAATAACATGGTTGTGGCATCTGCGGCAATTGTAGATAACCCCTCAAAAGGGGCTGTTACCATCGCCAATGGTATTGTTACCTATACACCAACGGCGAACGAAAATGGCGCTGATTCATTCACCTATACAGTAAAAGACAGTACGGGGTTAACGTCAGAAAAAGCAACGGTGTCTATGACTATCAATGCCATTAACGATGCTCCTGTGGCGGCAAACTTTACTGAAACAGTCAATGAAGACACTGCAACGGGTAGTCTGACGGTACGAGCAAATGCAACGGATGTAGAAGATACTAACCCTTCAGGTGCAATCACGATTGTTACTCAGCCAACCAAAGGGGCCGTCAGTTTAGATCAGACCAACGGTACGATGGTTTATACGCCAACGAGTAATGAAAATGGCACAGATACTTATACTTATACTATCTCTGACTCTAATGGACTGGCGTCAAATACTGCGACAGTGACAGTAAATATTGGGGCTGTAAATGACAGGCCAACGGTAGGCGATGACACTGTTACTACCAACGAAGATACCCCGACAACACTCGCGGTATTAGCAAATGATTCAGACATAGAAGATACCGCGTTTAATGGTGCAAATATAACACTTGAAAACAAAGGCCAAGGTGTTGGAGATTACCCTGAAGCAACAGTGACTGTGAATACCGATGGTTCGTTGAATATTGTGCCAAAGGAAAATCAAAATGGACAACTGACTTTCACTTACACGTTAACAGACAGTGATAACCTTGCCTCTACCGCCGCAACGGTTACTGTGAACATAACCGCGATTAATGACGCACCTGTGGCTGTAGACAATACCGCCCAATTACTAGAAGACGGTCAATTTGAAGTTAACGTATTAGGTAATGACACCGATGTTGACAGTACACTAGACGCAAGTTCCGTTAAAGTAGTGACCCAACCGAGTAACGGGCAAGTTACAATTAATGCGGCTGGGGCGATCACGTATACTGCGACGGCAAACTTCTTTGGTACGGATTCATTTACGTATACTGTTGATGATCAGCAAGGGCTTACGTCAAATGCGGCAACGGTAACAATGACAGTCACCAGTGTTAATGATGCACCGGTAATTTCAGGCTCGCCATCAACACAACTCAATGAAGATGTGGTATTTAGCTTTACACCAAATGCCAGCGATGCAGATCAAGATAACCTGAGCTTTAGTATTAGTAACCCACCATCTTGGGCAACGTTTAATTCGACAACAGGGGCCTTGAGTGGTACACCTGGCAATAGCGATGTTGGTACTTATGCTGGTATTTCCATAAGTGTTAGCGATGGTCAGCAAACAGCAACACTCCCTAGCTTTACGTTGACGGTAAATAACGTAAATGATGCGCCTATTATTTCCGGGTCGCCAGCATTGAGTGTATTACAAGATGAGCCTTATTCATTTACACCTCAAGCGAGTGATGAAGACTCAACTTCTCTAAGTTTTACTATTGTTGGACAGCCGCAATGGAGCACATTTAATAATACAACGGGTATCTTATCGGGTACACCGAGTAGAGAAGATGTTGGTGAATACTCTGGCATTACTATCAGCGTATCTGATGGCCAATTAACGGCTTCATTACAAAGCTTTGATCTCACCGTTGGTGCAGTCAATGCGGCTCCTACATCAACTGATATGCAAGTAACATTACGGGAAGACACAGTCACAACAGTCAGTGCTTTAGTGGCTGATATAGACAATGATCCATTAACCATTGTTAAAAACACCGACCCACAAAATGGTATTTTATCTATTCAAGGGGATTTACTGACGTATCAACCAAACCCACACTTTTTTGGTACTGATAGTTTTACCTATAGCGCCAATGATGGTGAATTAACGTCAAATGTTTCTACTGTATTTATTACAGTAACCGGTGTTAATGATTCACCTGTTGCACAAGATGACGTATTCAATTTAACGACCAATGCAACAAATACATACTCGTTAGATGTGTTACAGAATGATTCTGATATTGAAGGACAAACCCTGACTATTATTGGTGCTAGTGCTTCAATAGGCGCTGTCAATATTTCAGAGGGTCAACTCCAATATACGGGTAGTGATAATACTCAAGGGTTGGTTATTGTTAAATATTTAGTTGAAGATACGCAGGGTGGGCGTAGTGCCGCCGCTGCAAATATTACATTCTCGGCCGGTAATAGTGTGGAGATACCGACGATTACAGCCCCTGCTGATATTATTGTTAATGCAACTGGGTTGTATACTAAAGTCGCTTTGGGGACCGCTGTTGCATCAGACAGTTCCGGTAACCCATTGGCTGTGTCATTTGTTGGTGGGCAGCCAATTTTTGCTCCTGGTAACCATCTTGCCTATTGGCAAACAACGGATGGACTTGGACAGCAAGCAGTCGCAACACAATCCGTATCTGTTAACCCGCTTATCTCTTTACAAAAAGATAGCCTTGTTGCAGAAGAGCAAACACATACGATTGATGTGTATCTGAATGGCCCTGCGGTATCTTACCCAGTGACTGTACCTTATAGTGTATCTGGCACAGCAAACAGTAATGACCATGATTTACAGTCAGGCGAGTTTGTTATTGAGTCAGGGATACAAGGTCAAATCTCTTTTAACGTATTTGCAGATAGTGAGGTAGAAGGCTCGGAAACAATTATAGTGAGCCTTGATAGTGCATTAAACACGGGTGCCAAATCGAGTTCGACGATTACTATTATTGAGCAGAATGTTGCACCGTCAATTAATACAAGCGTTGAGCAATCGGGAGAGAAGCGTTTGACGCTAACAGCTGATCAAGCGCTTGTGACGGTGTCTGCGCAGGCATCAGATGCGAATCCGACCGATGTAGTGACATTGACTTGGCAAAGTGACCCAGAACTGGTCAATCAAAGCACAACAACTGATCAGTTTGTATTTTCACCAGCCGGTTTACTCGCTGGGATCTATAAATTAACGGTTCTTGCAGCAGATAATGCATCGCCAAGTCTGTCGACACAACAAGACTTATATTTAGAAATAATTCCTGAGCTGGTGGCGTTGGGCAAAACAGATACAGATGGTGATTTAATACCTGATGATCAAGAAGGTTATATAGACTCTGACGGCGATGGTATTCCAGATTTTCAAGATGCGATCAGTGACTGTAACGTTATGCAAGAACAGGCAAGTGAATCTCAGCAATTTTTGGTGGAAGGCGATCCTGGCGTATGTCTTCGCAAAGGAGCAACTGTATTACAAAACAGTACTGGAGGTGTGCAGCTACTTGAAAGTGAATTACCGCAGGATGATGCTGCAACCAACATTGGTGGGCTGTTTGACTTTATTGCCACGGGTTTACCTCAAGCGGGCGACACCTATAGCTTAGTGATACCACAAAGAAATCCTATTCCTGCTAATGGTGTTTATCGAAAGTTAAAAGAAGGCCAGTGGGTTGACTTCGATACGTCTGGTAACGATGCTGTTTTGTCTGCGCAAGGTGAACCTGGATTTTGTCCACCTCCGGGCAGCAGTATCTGGCAAAATGGTTTAATGGAAGGTGCATGGTGTGTTCAGTTACAAATTGTGGATGGTGGACCTAACGACGATGATGGCATGGCTAACAGAACCGTTATTGACCCAGGTGGTATTGCTATTCCTATGACAGATAATACGCTTCCAGTCGCTACGAGTGACGAAGTGACTATATCAGCAGGTCAAGAAGTTGTTATCGATGTATTGGCAAACGATACAGACTCGGATGGTGACACATTGGAGATCACGGGTGCAACAGTAGACTTTGGGGTAGTGACGGTGAGCGACAATAAACTCGTTTATTTGCCACCTAACAATTTAATAGGTACTGCCCTTATTCAATACAGTATAAAAGATGGAAATGGCGGCACATCAAACAGTACAGCGACGATTACGCTTACCAGTAATTCAGCCCCTGTAGCTCAAGATGATTCTGCACAATTGGTGGGTGAGAGTAGCCTAATCATTGATGTGTTATCGAATGATTTTGATGCCGACGGTGATACGCTATCGGTTGTTTCTGCTCAAGCAGCTTCAGGGAGTGTTGCTGTGAATATAGACAATACACTGACCTATACACCAAAGGCGGGTTTTGAAGGCAATGATATTATCACTTATCAGTTGCGAGATTCGAATGGGGCACAATCAGAAGGCAAAGTTAATATAACAGTGACGGCACTATCGAATGTAACGATAGCGAATAAATCATCAGGAAGCTTTGGAGGCATGTTAATAATTATGATATCTGCATTTGTGATCCGTAGAAGAAAGCTCTCGTTACCTAGCTTTGCACTTATTTCAACGACGTGTTTAGTGAGTTTGCCCGCAGTTGCAAATACTTGGTCGGTACAGGGTACCGTGGGGCAGGCTGATGCGAAGTATAGTGCGCCAAATACAACGTTGCATACCAGTAATATTGACGACAGCAGCAGTAGTTGGTCGGCAGGGGTATATTATGAGTTACTCCCTCAATTTACAATTGGGGTTCGTTATATCGATTTAGGGCAAGGCAGAATCACGCTCAGTGGCGATGTTACATCACCCGAATCAGTGCAAAGTGAGGTGAGTCGTACAGCACCAATCTTACCTGAAGGGTTTGCACTACAAATCGGTTATGAGGCATTTAACGTTGATTCGTTTTCAGGGAAGTTGTTTTTAGGTGCATTTGGTTGGAAGTACCACTTAGATAGTACCCGAGATGGCCGTTTTCATACACGCTATGAAGATAAACAAACAGACTTATATTATGGGTTAGGTCTTACTTATGGTCTGTCTGATTCACTAGATGTAGATATACAATACACGCGTTATCCGTTATCTGAAAATGATATAAATGAAGTCGCGCTGGGGTTAAGTTACCATTTTTAAAGGCAAGAACGGTAATTGAAACGATAAAAAGCCCCAGTTTGGGGCTTTTTATCGTTTCAGAGAATGTGATTACTGATAAAGCTTAAAATTAGCCACTTCGCCAATAAATGGGTAGGTATTTTTTGGCGTAGACCCAATACTCAAAGGGACATCGTTGTGCTTTGGCACGGTGACCTCTTTAGAGCCGATGAATATGCCATCAATGGATAATGACAGTAGGTTACCCTTAAGGTCCATAGTCAGCGTATGCCATTGCCCATCCCCATAATTTCCAGCGTTTACGCCTGAGCCATTAACTCGAGCACTGAGTACACCTAGTTTGTTTACTTGTATGTAATACGGGTTCTTAGTGCCGTAGTTATCTTTTGATATCATAAAGCCGGTTTTATTTGGGTTCCATGAATCATATTTGAAATCAAGTTCGATACGGCTGACAGTATCAAAATCTCCTAACTCAATACGTTCGTTGATACCATTAAATTGACCTATATGTTGCCCAAATAGCCTTGCATTATGCTGATAACCGGATTGGTCGCATAGTGTGTTGTTTAATGCCCAATAGCCAATTAGGTTTTCTTCACTAAAACGTGGGGCGCATCTCCTCTGTTGTAACTGGCTTTGGTATAAGCTAGAAACGGCAGCAGCTTGTTCGACAAATGCTTGAGGCGAGTTAGGCAGTAATCTGTCGTAAGTTTGTTGGCTTTCAAACTCAGAAAATGTCGTGCTTTTCATTCCAATCACATAGGGCATGATCACTCGGCCATACTTACTGTCATGGCGCATAAACGCCCACTTTTCAGGTTGTTTATGTGTACTGGTGTTCGTAACATTCCAAAAAACCAAATGTTTAAGATGATTTGGTTGGCTACTAACTGCACCGCCCATAAAGCCATAGTTCCACCCGCCAACATTATTATCGATGAGGTTTGCGTAAGGCATATCGGAGTGTAGGTTATGAAAACGTGTAGGCGCATGGTAAGAATTTTTTAGTACATTGCCTGTTGCTCTATGAGAAAACCCAGCGGCATGCCAGTGCTGAGCGGTATCTTTAATATTAGAGGCTAGAATATGGGTAGAGGCGTTTATATCTAAACTCATGTGACCGGGTGTACCAGAAAACGTTAAGTTATCAAACGTACTTGCGGCACCATTGACAATAGACAGGCCCTGATTTAGGTTTTCAAACTTTACATTTTGAACCCATGTGTTTGCAACATTGCTCAAACGAAGTGCACTCCAACCACCATCATGCACGCCACTGGCGTGGTGTTTAAAAGCGGTGTGCCAATTGCCTTTAATTGTCAGGTTTTCAATGCCTATGTGTTCAATGAACTGAGTCTTTTTTAACCCCCAATACCCATCTGATGCAATATCATGGTGTATAATCGCATCAAATGTTACCACATCGTTTTTGATACTAACGATTCGGTGATACTCCTGAGAACGTAAGCCTTTGTTGATCTGCTTCCAACTGCTATCAGCCTTGTAGGGCGATACTGCGCTATCAATGGTACTTTTTCTATTATCTAACCTCGTTAACATAACCCACTGGCCAACTTTTAAGTTACTGCTGTCATTAACAGAAATGGCACGTGCTGAGGTGCGAGGGTGCGATGATTCAACAAGGGCGATAAATTTATCGCCCGTCGGTGAGCTATATGGTTGAGGTACGCCTTTGACATTTGGATCTCGGTTGTCATAGTTGTAACCAGCTTCAATAATATACGGACTAGTCCACATTTTAGTTGGGTAAACCAGATCTAAATGTTTTGCCATATAAAGCACCGTATCACGGCCGCTACCTTGTAATATCATGTTAGATCGAGACAGTTTTATGGTTGCGCTTTTTCTACTGCGCACGCCTGTGGGAGTGTTTGATAAATCGACACTTGCTACGTCAGTGTCGTTATTAATGTGGAAAGTACCGGTTGGGAATTTGATCACTGCGCCAGAGCCGCCGGCGTCTATGTAATGTTCGGCGGCTTTGATTGTGTCGCGAATAGCCGCTTTATCAGACTCGCCATCATTTGCTTGCGCACCATAATTTGTTACTTCAAATACTTTATAGCCGAGGGTTGTTGAGTCGGGAATGGACGTATTTGCAAATTGATAACCAGCGTAAGAATAATTACTTAGGGTTCTATCGTCATGTATTTGAGATGTAGGATCACGAAGATCCGATCCTGCTACTCGTGAATCTTGATAGTCTTGCCAAAAGTGACTGGCATGAGATGCACTTGACGCAACAAGTAAAGTTGCGAAAAAAGTTGAAATTGGTGTTGTCATATATCACTCAAATTTGTGTGTTTTTTGCAGCTAGTTTCGTGTTTTGCCGTGTAACTTGTAGCAAATATCCATTGTTTGCGCTTCAGTAATAAAACCACAATTTGGGTCAGATTTAGACACGGTTATCCCGCTGGTTGCGAGTGATAAAACCCATGCAAAGATGAGTGCCATATTGATAACGGCGTATTTAGTGTATGGAGCTAGATTGGTTTTCATATCGTACCTTTTATAAATAAAATATAGGCAGATACTGGCGGAATATTCCGTATATAAATTTACCTATCCTAAGGTAAAGCAACCCCGCTGTCGTGGAACATAACGTTCTTTAGACCGGTGGCTTTGCGTCCTAAATTTTCATTTAGTTTGCCAGTGACTACAGCACATCTACTTGATGTGTTGCCGGCACTTTATAGGAAGGTTCCAATTTTTACAATAATAAATTTACGTATAAGCTCTAAATGATTGTGAGCAGACCTAATTTAGTTTTTATGGGTCCATAAAAAGAGTTTTTAAAAATACCATCACGTTGACAACGAGGGTATTTAAACCGATGTGAAATAATTGCTCCGGTAGAAAACCATGTTTGCTGTCTACACCTAGGCCAATGGTTCAGCCCATTGTATGTAGCCTCGTCTTTTTGCCAGTTAGGCTGTGAATTTATATGTGCATTCTTAACTTTGGGCGATAAATGATAATAATATAAGAGCGCTAAAAAGGTTAATAGATATATGAAAAGCCATTGTTATTATTACTATTATTTTTTATAAAAGTGAATGTTTTCTTAATATAGTTGTGGTCTGCTTGATTCAGTTCAGTTCTAACAACTAGCATAAGCGAGTATTACATATGGTTTTAAGGATAAGTATGATGTTTAAACTGAGTATGGTAGGTGTAACCTTTCACTTGATGATAGCGGGGGTTTCAGTCGTAAGTATGAAGGCATTTTCAGATAGCAGTATAGAGCGAGCACATAAACTTGTGACACTCATGAACTGGCATTCTGCCAAGCCTCTGCCTGTGGCATTACAAGAAGTTTACCCAGCTGAATTCAAAGGACGGATCTATGTTGCTGGTGCGTTTGAAAAAGTAAAACCTGCTCAAGCGACGTTAGCGCATCTAGCAGCGTCAGAAAAAACCTATATCTATGATGACATGACTAAAGAGTGGCTCATTGGACCTAACCTGCCAGAGCCGCGCCATCACTTAGGCTTGGTGAGCAACAATAACATGTTATACGCCATAGGCGGATTCGATGCATCCAAGGAAAACGCGTGGATGGTAAAAAATTCAGTGTATATATATCAGGAAGACAGTTTCAAATGGCGACGAGGGCCAGATTTACCGATCCCACAAGGAGAGTCTGTTTATGGTGTGGTTAATGATGAAGTACACGTTGCTGGTGGAAGAACGTTGGTTGATGGGCAGCTGGTTGACACAGATAAACACTGGGTGTTGAGAAATAAAAAGTGGGAATCAGCCGCTCCTTTACCACTGGCAAGCAACTCTGCGGCGTCTGTTACCCTTGATAATGAATGGTACGTGATGGGCGGGCGCATTAATGCACTCGACTATAAAAACTTGGCAACAATGCACAGGTATGATCCGATAGCTGATCGCTGGGTTAAACTTGCACCAATGCCACAAGCAAGTGCCGGGCTAGCTGCTGCTGTAATAAATGATCAGATCTATGTCTTTGGCGGTGAAGAGTATACCTATGTGTATGATGAAAATAATCAAAAGAGGATGAAAACTCGCACGTTTGATTCGGTATGGCGTTACGATATAAAACGCGATATGTGGTCAACTGAGTCACTCAAGATGACTTCTACACGTCATGGACTTGGCGCAGTGACTATTGATAACAAAATTTATCTACTCGGTGGTGCTGTCGAAGCTGGCGCTACAGGCACGTCTGCAAACGTTGAGATATTGTCATTGGAGAGACTGTAAGTTAGGGGTAAAGAAAATGTAATTTGGTAGAGTGTACAATGGCGACAACACACTATAATTCGCCATTGTGTTTGTATTATGAATACCTTCTATTCAAAAACTCCTCTATTCAAACTCGTGACAGCGTTTAATTTCATCAATGAGTGCAACAGCCAATGGAGAACTTGCACCGTTCTTTGAGGTTATTAGTACAACAGGGATCTGATAAAAATACTTGCTCGGCAAAATAGGTTTAAATAGGCCTTTGTCTACCCAATAACTAGCATAGTGTTCGGGTAAGTATCCAATAAATTCACCAGACAATATTAAGTGTGCAATGCCTTCATCATGATAAGCAATTGCGCTATTTTGATAATTAAGGCCGTCGTTACGCGTTTCTTTGTCTCGCATATAGTTGCTGGTAATGACCTCTGCTTCACTAAGGTGCTGCGCAATATCGTCATGTTTACAATTAAATAAGGTATGGCCTTTACCGCAGTATAAATAATTATTTTCATTATGAAGCGGATAATAGTCTAACCCACGAATATGGTGCCGGCTTACGCCAAGCCCTATGAGCGACCTACCGTTGATCACCGATGTCTCAACTTCTCGTGCTTCACACACATTAATATCGAATTGAAGGTTGTTACTTTTTGCTTTAAGCGCCGATATTGCGCGAGCGACACCGCATCGAGGGTCACTGACCATCGTGTCTATTGTTGCTATGGTAACACGTCCTGATAACTCATTTTTTGAGCTTGCTATCGTCGTTGTAAAGGCTTCGCATTGCTGGAGCAGCTCCAATGACGCTTGATAAGTAACTCGCCCCGGTTCGGTGAGTTCGAAACCGCTTCTGCCGCGTTTACAGAGTTTTATCCCTAGCCTGACTTCTAAATCAGATAAGTGGGAGCTAATAGTGGATCGACCAATATTTAAACGTGACTCTGCCGCAGACAAACCTCCGCACTCTACAATAGCAACAAAAATTCTTAGTAGTTTTAGATCAACATCATGAACTTGCATGGCTCTTTCACTTTATTAGTTCGATAAAACCGGAATGAATGTCGATTATTATGCATTTATGAAACATCAAGCACAAGTTAGCATAATGAAAATATAAGCGCATATGTACGCAAGAAGTTGATATATGGAGAATAAAATGACGTTTAAGTATGGTGTAGACCGCCTTGATGTTAACATCGTAAATGCAATTGCCGATGGCAGTGTAAAAGCCCATTTATGTCAAGAAGCCTTGGATAAGGTAAATAAGAGCCGCCAGAATGTTGAAAAAATGGCAAGCTCAGACAAGGCTATTTATGGCATTAACACGGGTTTTGGTCCGTTGTGCGATACGCAAATATCACCTGAAGAAACACACTTGCTGCAAAAGAACTTATTGATCACGCATGCGGTAGGCGTAGGTGATGCAATTGCAAAACCCATTTCAAAATTAATGCTTATCACTAAGGTGCACGCTTTAAGCCAAGGCTTTTCTGGGATCAGACTAGAAGTTATCCAAAGAATGTTGGCGTTTATTGACTTAGACCTTATTCCAGTTGTGCCAGAGCAGGGCTCTGTTGGTGCATCGGGTGATTTAGCGCCGCTGTCACATTTATTTTTACCGTTGATTGGCGAAGGTGAGTTTTGGCAAAACGGCGAGATGGTGCCAGCTGCACCATTGTTACGTGAACATGGTTTAGCGCCGTTAGAGCTGCACGCAAAAGAAGGCCTTGCACTTATAAACGGTACGCAATTTATTTTGTCACATGCGATCACAGCGTTGACTAAGATGCGTTACTTATTAGATCTTGCCGACGTTACCGGTGCCATGAGTATTGAGGGTATGCAAGGCAGTGAGTCGCCGTTTAGGTCTGAATTACATGAAATTCGTGCTTTTGTGGGCAATGTTGAAGTAGCAAAAAGAATGCGTCGTTTTTTTGAAGGCTCTGAAAATATGGCCGCTCACCAAGGGTGTGACCGCGTTCAAGACCCATATTCATTAAGGTGTATTCCGCAGGTTCATGGTGCATCTCGTAATGCGTACTACCATTTAAAAGAAATGGCTGAAATTGAAATGAACTCAGTGACAGATAACCCAATTGTTGTGAGTGAAGAAGAAGCTGTGTCAGGAGGTGGGTTCCATGGCCAGCCATTAGCTATGGTGCTCGATTATGCTTCAATTGCAGCAGCTGAATTAGGTAATATATCTGACAGACGTTGTTACTTGTTGTTAGAGGGCTTACATGGTTTACCAAGATTGCTTACTAGCTCGGGTGGCCTGAATTCAGGCATGATGATCCCACAATATGCCACAGCTGCACTTGTAACAGAAAATAAGTCGCTATGCTTCCCGCCATCTGCCGATAGTGTACCTACTTCAATGGGTCAAGAAGACCACGTTTCAATGGGCAGCATTTCAGGGCGTAAGCTCAATCAAATCTTGGGAAATATAGAAAAAATATTTGCTATTGAGTTGATGTATGCTGCACAAGCAATCGAATTCAGACGTCCTAATAAGTGCTCGGAATTGATTGAGCAAAACTTTGATGTGATCAGAGAGAAAGTGGCAAAGTTAGAAGAAGATAGACTATTAAAACCTGATATTGATGCGATGATCACTTTAGTTAAAACACAAGCGTTTACAGTAAATTAAGAGGGATAGCGATGAATTTTCACGAACAAATTAAACAAGGCATTCCATCAGAGCTTCCGCCGCTAAAGCCGTACCCAAGTGACGCGAACAGAGCGCCAAAACGTAAAGATATTTTGAGTGCAGAAGAGAAGCAGTTAGCGGTAAGGAATGCGTTACGCTACTTTCCAAAAGAATGGCATCAAGAGTTGGCCCAAGAGTTTGCCCAAGAGCTAAAAGATTTTGGCCGTATTTATATGTACCGCTTTAAACCTAATTACGACCTTAAGGCGCGTTCAGTAGGGGATTACCCTGCACAATGCAAGCAAGCAGCCGCAATCATGTTGATGGTTGATAACAACTTAGATCCTGCTGTAGCACAGCACCCAGAAGAATTAATCACGTACGGTGGTAATGGTGCAGTTTTTCAAAACTGGGCACAGTATTTACTGGCAATGAAGTATTTAAGTGAAATGCAAAGTGACCAAACACTTCATATATATTCAGGTCACCCGATGGGGCTTTTTCCATCGTCTGAAGATGCCCCGCGTGTTGTAGTTACCAATGGTATGATGATCCCTAATTATTCCAAGCCGGATGATTGGGAAAAATTTAACGCCTTGGGTGTGACACAGTATGGGCAAATGACCGCCGGTTCATTTATGTATATTGGCCCACAGGGTATTGTACATGGCACAACAATTACGGTAATGAACGCATTTCGTAAAGTATTAAACAAGGGAGAAACCTCACAAGGCAAGATATTCCTAACCGCAGGGTTAGGGGGCATGAGTGGGGCACAGCCTAAAGCAGGTAACATTGCAAAATGCATTACGGTATGTGCTGAGGTGAATCCAAAAGCGGCGACTAAGCGTCATCAGCAAGGGTGGGTTGATGAGCTGATTGATAATATAGACGAACTAATTGCGCGCTTGAAAGTTGCACAAGCCAACGAAGAGGTGGTGTCTATTGCTTACATTGGCAATGTCGTTGATGTATGGGAAGCGTTTTATGAACACGATATTTTTGTGCATTTAGGATCAGACCAAACCTCATTACATAACCCGTGGTCAGGTGGTTATTACCCGGCAGACCTTAGTTATGAAGAAGCAAATCGTTTGATCAGAGAAGAACCTGAGGTATTTAAAAATAAAGTTCAAGCTACACTTAAACGTCATGCTGAAATTGTGAATAAACATACCGCTAAAGGGACATATTTCTTTGACTATGGTAATGCATTCTTGCTTGAGTCATCACGTGCCGGTGGTGATGTTATGGCTGAAAATGGCATCGATTTCAAATACCCGTCTTATGTACAGGATATTCTTGGCCCGATGTGTTTTGACTATGGTTTTGGACCATTTCGTTGGGTATGTGCATCAGGTAAGCCTGAAGATCTAGATAAAACAGATACCATCGCAGCACAAGTGCTAAACAAAATCATGGAAGAATCTCCTGAAGAAATTCAGCAGCAAATGCAAGATAACATCACGTGGATCAATGATGCTAAGCAGAATAAGTTGGTGGTTGGCTCGCAAGCGCGTATTTTATATGCTGATGCACAAGGGCGTATGGAAATTGCGAAAGCTTTTAATGATGCCATTAACCGAGGTGAAATAGGGCCTGTAGTTTTAGGGCGTGATCACCATGATGTAAGTGGCACCGATTCACCATTTAGAGAAACCTCTAATATTTATGATGGCAGCCGCTTTACGGCAGATATGGCAATTCATAATGTAATAGGTGATAGCTTTAGAGGTGCAACCTGGGTGTCAATTCATAACGGTGGTGGTGTTGGCTGGGGTGAAGTAACCAATGGTGGTTTTGGTATGTTGCTAGATGGTACTCCAGAGGCTGAGCGCCGTTTGAAGTCGATGCTATTATTCGATGTGAATAATGGTATTGCGCGACGCAGCTGGGCCCGTAATGAAGAGGCTGATTTTGCTATTAAGCGTGAAATGGCGCGTACGCCAAAGTTAAAAGTGACCCTCGCTAATCGTGTAGAAGACGATATTCTAGATAATCTTACTTTCTAAAAATGTCGCGTAAATCTGACAGTAGTACTTAACTGAGCTACTGTCAGGTTCAGTACCTAAATTTATAGAGCGTACCTACTTTAGGTTGCAGCTCTCTTTTTACAATAGCTTTGTAAAAGATGAGCCAAGCTTCATAAAACAACACGTATAACTTGCCATTCAATTTACGATGAATGTGAATGATGTTTTCCGCGTCCTTTTCTCACTTCATGAAAACTATAGAGTAAGGCGTTACCATAATACTGAACACATGGTTTGATGATATCTGGTTTTACTTTTATCTGCTTCTGTTACTCACCGATGTCAGTCGCTTGTCTTAATTGTTGTTTATTTTCAATGCCCTTAAATCTTAAATCTAGGTATACTCTGTACTTATGAATATGCGTGCTTTATGCACACAACAACAGAGATTAAAGCGTTGGCTAAAAAATATTACGTAGTTTGGAAAGGGCATAAAAGTGGTATATATACGACTTGGTCTGATTGTAAGGCTCAGGTAGACGGATTTTCGGGCGCAAAATATAAGTCTTTCCCCACTCGTGAAGAAGCTGAAGTTGCGTTTGGTCTTAAACCGAGTGCGAGCAAAAAGTTACCCTCTACTAAACCTAAAGCTGCAGCGATATCTCAGTCAGACATCACAGATATGGCGTTTGATATTAAAGTATTTACAGATGGGGGCTGTGAGCCAAACCCAGGAGAAGCGGGGACCGGTCTTGCTGTATATGAAAATAATAGCCTGAGTGCATTGTGGTATGGGCTTTACCAAGCTAATGGCACGAATAATACAGCTGAACTAAACGGATTAACGCAAGCTTTGATACTCGCCAAATCATACTTATCTAGCGGTAAGTCAGTGGCCATCTATTGCGACTCTAAATATTCAATAGATTGTATTACTAAGTGGGCTGCTGGATGGGAGAAAAAAGGTTGGGTAAAAGCAAGTGGTGAAATTAAAAACTTGGATTTAATAAAGCCCGCATATGCGCTTTATCAGGCCTTGAGCTGTGAGGTGAAAATCTATCATGTTAATGGCCATGTAGGTATTGAAGGCAATGAGTTGGCGGATAGAATGTCAATTTTAGCGATTGAAACTAAAGATAGTAATTTTGTTGAGTATTCTGGTAAATTTGATATTCCGGCAATACTAGCTATGAGAGCAGGTTAGAGAGCATGGTGGCGTGGCAAACGAGTATTCTGGCGCATTATCACAGTGCTTCAGAAATTTTAACTATGTTGAGCGACGCCCAGTTGGTCTGTGACGTCACTTGTGTATGCGTGGCTTTGTACATTACATAATTAAACTGATTTAACAGTAACTGATCGCGTTATTACTCGTCTTCAATGGTACGGTGTAGCAACGATTCAGTTTCAATTGCTATTTCTTTCATTTTAATGGCATAAAGCTGAAGCTTTTTCTCATCTTCAGTCGAAGGTTCAAACAACGGCACGGGGATAGGGTACCCAGCTTGATCCATCGCGATAAAGCTGATCACACAATGGTTACTCTCAGTTAAGATTTGTTTCTGTGGATCACCACACTTTACGCTGACAAAAATTTGCATACTTGTTTTACCGGTATGCGCAATTTGTGCCGAAACTTCAACAATTTGTCCAACGAGTATGGGGCGTTTAAATCGCACTCCTGCTACAGAGACTGTAACCGAGTAGCTGCCACTCCATCCAGCCGCACAGGCGTAACCTGCTTGGTCTATCCATTTCATAACGATTCCGCCGTGGACTTTACCTCCAAAGTTCACGTCGGTAGGTTCGGCTAAAAATCGAAATACCACTTCTGAATTACGCGCCATATTTTGCCCCTTATACCTAAAGTATTATTCAAGTATATGCAAAATTTAGATTTTTGCGTTTTCTTTATGGCAAATAAAAAGGGCCGTGCGGCCCCTGCAGATTGGAATTTAAGTTATGTGGTGTGTAATTACATATTTGGGTAGTTTGGACCACCGGCCCCTTCAGGTGTGACCCATGTAATGTTTTGACTCGGGTCTTTTATATCGCATGTTTTACAGTGCACACAGTTTTGAGCATTGATCACAAATTGTGATTGGCCATTGTCATCTTTGGTCACTTCATATACCCCGGCAGGACAGTATCGCTGTGCAGGCTCTGCAAATTTAGCAAAGTTTACATCAATTGGGATGGACGTATTTGCTAGTTGCAAATGACATGGCTGTGATTCTTCGTGGTTAGTATTTGATAAGAACACCGAAGATAACTTATCAAAGCTCAGTTTTCCGTCAGGTTTTGGGTAGTCAATAGCGACTGAACTACTGGCACTGTTCAATACTTCATGGTCGTGATAGTTATCTTTAAATGTAAAAGGTAACGCGCCATTAAATAGATTTTGATCAATGGTATTGTATGCGCCCCCCAAAATTTTACCAAATTTATGGATCACGGGGCCAAAGTTTCGCGATTGATATAGCTCGTCGTATATCCAGCTAGACTTGAATTTATGAGCATATGCCACTAAATCCGCATTATGCTCATTTGAGTTTAATGCCTCTATTATGCTATCGGCAGCAAGCATACCTGATTTCATTGCGGTGTGATTACCTTTGATCTTAGCAAAGTTAAGCGTACCTGCATCACACCCAATTAATAACCCTCCCGGGAAATGCATTTTCGGTAATGAATGGAATCCACCTTTTGCAATTGCACGCGCTCCGTATGAAACACGTTCAGCGCCTTCTAATGTTGCTTTAAAGACGGGGTGGTGCTTCATTCGCTGAAATTCGTCGAATGGGCTAAGGTATGGGTTGGTATAGTTCAAATCAACGATTAGTCCGACGACAACCTGATTATTTTCAGCGTGATACATAAATGAACCACCCGATGTTTCTTTATCAAGCGGCCAACCGGTGCCATGAACAACGGTGCCTTCCTTATGCTGCTCAGGTGGGACTTGCCATATTTCTTTGAAACCCAGTCCGTAATGTTGCGGTGTAGCATCGCTATCTAGATTAAACTCTTTAATGAGTTGTTTACCTAAATGCCCACGGCACCCTTCAGCAAAAACTGTATATTTAGCACGCAATTCCATACCAGGCATGTAACTGTCTTTTGGCTGTCCGTCGTTGCCAACTCCCATATCACCGGTGACAATGCCTTTGACTTCATCTTCTTCTAAAATGAGTGAATGAGCACTAAAGCCTGGGAAAATTTCTATTCCTAAGTTTTCGGCCTGTTCGGCTAGCCATCTACATACATTGCCCATTGAGACGATATAGTTGCCATGGTTTTTGAATGTTTTTGGCACAGCTAAATGTGGGATAGAGATCGCTTTTTCTTCATTTTGGAACAAGTAAATATCATCGTGAGTGACCTCTGTTTTTACAGGAGCATCCAATTCCTTCCAGTTTGGGATGAGCTCATCGAGCGCTTTCGTTTCAAAAACGGCACCAGACAAAATGTGCGCACCGACTTCCGAGCCTTTTTCAACCACACAGATCATGAGTTCTTGTTGTTTTTCTTGTGCTTGCTGAGCTAGCCTTATTGCACAAGATAGCCCTGCAGGGCCTGCTCCTACAACGACTACATCGAATTCCATGGTTTCACGTTCAACCATAATTACCCCATTATCTTTGACGGTATATTAACTAAAGAACGACTTTAGTTTTTATTAAGTTAAACTAAGGTTATTTTAGGTTGACGTTTACGTCAACAGGAAGTAGTCTGAATCCATAAAATAAATATGTTGACGTTGGCGTCAGCGTTATGAATAACCATGATGACGGAGTAACTATGAAAGTACTTGTGCCAATCAAGCGCGTGATTGACTACAACGTAAAGGCAAGAGTCAAGCCGGATAACACTGATGTTGATTTAACCAATGTTAAAATGGCGATGAACCCTTTTTGCGAAATTGCTATTGAAGAGGCGATCCGGTTAAAAGAAGCGGGAAATGCCTCAGAGGTTATAGCCGTGTCAATTGGTGACAAGGCATGTCAAGAACAGCTACGCACGGCACTTGCTCTTGGAGCTGACAAGGCAATTCATATCCAAACAGACGCTAAACTTGAGTCTTTACACATTGCTAAACTTCTAGCAAAACTAGTTGAGCAGCAGCAACCTGAGTTGGTGATCTTAGGAAAGCAATCTATTGATTCGGATAATAATCAAACAGGGCAGATGCTTGCAGCGCTTACTAAACGCAGCCAAGGTACATTTGCGTCAAAGGTCGTTGTTGAAAGTGGCAAAGTTCAAGTGACAAGAGAAGTCGATGGCGGTTTGCAAACAGTATCGTTAAGCTTGCCAGCGGTTGTTACTACAGACTTAAGGCTAAACGAGCCGCGTTATGCCTCACTACCTAATATTATGAAAGCAAAGCGCAAGCCGCTTGAAACGATTGAAGCAAGTACTCTTGATGTTGATTTAACTCCACGTGTTGAATTAATTAAAGTTGAAGAGCCAAGTAAGCGTGAATCGGGTGTCATTGTTGAAAGCGTAAGTGAATTGGTAACTAAGTTGAAAACAGAAGCTAAGGTGATCTCATGAAAGTTTTAGTCATTGCAGAACATGATAACGGTCAGCTAAAAGCCGAAACTTCAAAGGTTGTTAATGCTGCAGTAAAAGTTGCTTCAAGCATTGAGGTTTTAGTCGCAGGTCATAATGTTAGTGAAGCTGCTGTATCGGCGAGTGAGATTGATGGGGTAGCAAAAGTTCATGTAGTAGATAGTGCGGCTTTTGAGCATCAGCTAGCTGAGAATACGGCAGATTTAGTTGTTGAAATCTCTGGCGGTTATTCTCATATTTTTGCAAGCGCGTCGACCACTGGGAAAAACATTTTGCCACGAGTCGCGGCGCTGTTAGATACGTCACAAATATCAGAGATTATTGACGTTATCGATAGTGATACCTTTAAACGACCTATTTATGCAGGAAATGCGATTGCGACCGTTAAGTCTCTAGATGCGCTGAAAGTACTCACGGTAAGAGCGAGCGCATTTGATAGCCAAGCGCAGCAGAGTCCGTGTGAGGTTGAAACCTTATCGTTTGATGTGACTAATACTTTAAGTGAATTTGTTAGCATTGAACAGACTGAATCAGAGCGACCTGAATTGAATGCTGCGCCAGTTGTTATCTCTGGCGGTAGAGGAATGCAAAATGGCGAAAACTTTGCGTTATTAAACGGTATCGCTGATAAGCTAGGCGCAGCGATAGGCGCTTCTCGTGCAGCTGTTGACGCTGGGTTTGTGCCTAATGATATGCAGGTAGGACAAACAGGTAAAATTGTCGCGCCAGATTTATATATTGCTGTGGGTATAAGCGGTGCAATTCAACATCTTGCGGGAATGAAAGACTCGAAAGTAATTGTTGCAATCAATAAAGATCCTGACGCACCAATTTTTCAAGTCGCTGATTATGGCCTAGTTGGTGATTTGTTCGATATGCTTCCTGAGCTTGAAAGTGCGTTATAACACAACATATTTTAATAAATTCTGATTGTTAAGCCGTTGTGCCCTGTGGCCGCGGCTTTTTTATTTCAAATAATTAACGCAAGTTATATATTTAAGTACCATCACTCAAATGAAATGCTCTGTTATTAGTTAAGGCAGCCCTTCCTTTTTTATTTCTTATCTTGCAAGTATTCCCTTGTTTATTGGCATATTTACAAATTTTGGCCAATACTTTCGTGTGAGTTAGTGCTCATGGAGAGCTGGCTAGGCCAAGGAGTGGATTGTACCAAATTTATACAAGGGTAAGTTCATGAATCTTAGTAAAAAGTTGTTCCTATCGTTTGGCTTACTGATTGTTATGATGGTAATTTCAAGCACAACGGTTTGGTTTAAAGTATCGACTGAAACGGCACGGGCTCTTGAGGTGAAAGGAGACGACCTACCAGGAATGATTTTATACAATCAATTATTGGCACTTGAGATGAAGCTGAGTACATCATCGCTGCAATACATGGCGGGAGATAAGTCACAAGTAAACAAATTTGATGATTTATATGATGATTTTATTACAACACAAAAAGAGTTATATGGTTATGAATCTGCAAAGCAGTCTGATCGGGAAAAAATGGCTAAGATTGTTGAATTAATTGAGTACTATGAATCAGAAGTAAGACAAAAAGTGTTCGAGCAATTTGACCCATTAGCCTATGAGAATGTAAAAAATAGGGTCAATAAATTAAAAAAGGAAACGGGTGGCGAGTTAGAAGCGTTGCTTGATGGATTGAAAGAGCAAGAGTTTAATGACGCGTTGAAATCATCTGACTTGCAAGAATCACTCAATGATGATTTGCCAGGTGTTCGGTATTACCTTGAGCTCGTTGATGAGGCGGGAGATATGATTTCCGCAGTTATAGCGCATACAACGGGTGATGAAAATGCAGCGACGGACTTTAAGGGAGACTCACAAAGTTTTGAAAACTACTTAGCGTTATTGAAACCGCTAGAGCAAAAGCCTAATGAACTCCAAGATATACAGAAAATAGAGTCGCTTTATGGCAAGATCAGAACAGAAGCAAAATATGTCTTCTCTTCATATGATCCAAAGTCTTATGCTGATGCACAAGCAACAATTAAAAAGCTGTCAGATACAACTTTGCGCGAGTTATCTGATATCTTGACCGTGTCTTCTGACGAGGAGCGTATTGACGCAACAAAAGCGTTAGATACATTAGTTGATGGGCTCAATACTACGTTGCTTATTATTATTTTGATCACGCTGGTAGCGGCTATTTTAGCGGGTGTTGTTGCATTCTTTATCAGTAAATCAATCGTATCTCGCTTATCTTTGGTTTTAGACACCGCAAATAGCATTAGTGAAGGCAACATTTCAAAAGCAGATATAAATCATTCTGGTAATGACGAAATTGACGCATTAGCCGAAGCGACCAATAAAATGTCGGCAAGCTTAAATGAGTTGCTCCGTGCAATAACTGGTGTTGTGTCTGAAGTCAAAGTGTCAAGTCATGATATAGCGAACACCAATAACCAAATAGCAAGTAGAAGTCAGTCATCAGCGGAGCAATCAACTCAGGTGGCGACCGCAATAGAGCAAATGAGTGCGACGGTGTCAGAAGTTGCATCGCAAAGCCAAGTAGCGGCAAGCCATGCGGATGGAGCGCGTAACTTAGCGACGGAAGGTGGTGACACTGTAAAAGGGACTGTGACAAAAATTAAAAGTGCGTCATCTGATGTGCAAAGTACAGCCGACGATGTGACCCACTTGGGGGAGCTAAGTAGTCAGATAGGTAACGTAATAGGGGTTATTGGTAGCATTGCGGAACAAACTAATTTGCTGGCTTTGAATGCGGCAATTGAGGCTGCACGAGCTGGTGAGCAAGGCCGTGGGTTTGCGGTAGTTGCTGATGAAGTAAGAACACTGGCTGAGCGTACATCAAAAGCAACGGATGAAGTCGTAACGACGGTGCAATCAATTCAATCTCAAACTGAGCATGCTGTTTCTTCCATGCAAAATTCTGTAGAACAGGTAAATAGTAGCGTACAAATGGCTGAAGATGCGGGTATGCAATTAGAGGGAATAGTGCAAGGAGCCTCTGAAATAGCGGCGATGATTCAATCAATCGCCACGGCAACTGAAGAGCAGTCGGTGGTTGCAAGCGAGATGGCTAAAGATATTTCCAATATAGAACAATCAAGCCAGAGCTCTTTACAGGACACGCAAGTAGCTGCACATTCTGCGCAAGGACTAAATGAACAAGCTGCTCGTTTGGCTGAACTGGTACAAAGGTTCAAACTGCGCTAGACTGTTTATTGAGCAAATTTGGAGTGAATTTCAAGGACGACGTGTTTCATGAAATAAAGTAGTAAGGCACTGGAGTAAATTAGTGCCTTTTTCGTTTTATGTATTGGTCTTATTCGTAAACTTGCTTTCGTCATTTGTAGACGTGTTGCAACATAACCGAAAGCTCAACCTTATCAAAACGTGGTCTTTCCTATTCTAAGGAGCGGTGTTGAATCCTCAATTAGCAGGTTTGTAAGTCTTCAAATTTACTTTTCATAACGACCTCAATTAGTCTCAACTTGCAAAATAATAGCGATATTTGGTAGTGGAATGGCTCATAGATAGGTAACTTACACCAAAAGCATACAGCAAAATTTGTAATACATTGTTATGAATACCAATTTTACACTATGATTTTATGTCAGAAATATGAATGTTTTTTTTCAGTAGTTTTAGCTTGTAATAGACTTCGTCTATCAATAAGTGAATAATTTTTGCTAAAAAGTATCAATTGTTGAATTTTGTATTTTAAAGGTGGGCTCGGGAATTTGCATTGCAATAATTGGCATTGCACTGTTACCTCTAATGTGATTTATTGGAACCTAGGGTTGGCCAATCCTGCTAATAAAAGGCATTCATTTATCGTGGTGCCGATTTTATATTGCTTATTATTCTGAAATTTTCAATGGCTGTGTGGTGATATATAGCCTGTGCCTATAGAAATTTTTAACTTCATATAAACAAGTAGTTAGATAGCATTGACATAGAACCATTATCTGTAAATTTGATATTTTAGATGTTATTAACTATTCGTTAAATGTTGATGTCAATTTGGCTACAGCATCATTGAACAAATTAAGGTGAGGAATTTACCTATGAAGAGACAGAAAAGAGACCGTTTAGAAAGAGCACATTCTCAAGGTTTTAAAGCCGGACTATCCGGGCGGTCTAAAGATTTATGCCCGTATCAACAAATAGAATCAAGGTCGGAATGGCTAGGCGGGTGGCGAGAAGCAATTGAAAATAGAAATATGTTTAAGACATAAAAACCAGAATTTAGAGACAACAAAGCCCCAGTTAAGGGGCTTTGTTGTTTATGCACATAAAAATTAGAATGCGCTGGTATCTTGGAATAGCCCTACTTTTAAATCTTTTGCTTCATAAATAACACGGCCGTCAACTTCCACTGTCCCGTCAGCCATACCCATAAACAGTTTACGCTTGATAACACGTTTCATGTCTAAACGGTACGTTACTTTCTTTGCGTTTGGTAAGATTTGGCCTGTGAACTTTACTTCACCGACACCTAATGCACGACCAAGACCGGGACCGCCAGACCAACCAAGGAAAAAGCCTACTAATTGCCACATTGCATCAAGGCCAAGGCAGCCAGGCATTACCGGGTCGCCTTTGAAGTGACAGTCAAAGAACCAAAGGTCTGGGTTAATATCAAGTTCTGCGATAATGAGCCCTTTACCATGCTCACCACCGTCGTCATTTATCTCAACGATACGATCCATCATAAGCATGTTGTCGCTTGGTAAGCGACAATTACCTTCGCCAAACATCTCGCCTTGACCACAAAGTACTAATTCTTCTTTTGTATAGCTATTTTTCGGTTCCATAGTTCACAATCTTTGCTTTAAAATCCACGCTACTCTAGCGTACACTTGTACGCTAGACAACTCCGAACAGTTAAATTTCAACCTTTTATAAGAACAATTCGCATTTAAATTGAATTCTATCTGTTTATATAGGCGATTTTTATCTTAAAAATCTTTATAATATCGCCAGAATTTAAACTAATTTATCGGAAGTTTATGATCCTTTTTGTAGATGCCCTCACTGTTATTGATTTTTCTTACCTATGCAACCGACGAGGCGCTGTAGGTGAAAGCTGGATTGTCGACTTAACTCTTCATGGCCAGCTAAATGATGAATCAATGGTTTTAGATTTTGCATTAGTTAAAAAACAAATAAAAAAAATCATCGATGAAACAATAGATCATAAACTTGCGATTGCAAATGGTGTCAATGGCGAGGTTTCGGTGGCAAATGAACGTGTCGAGTTAGATTGTTTATTTGGTGATAATTATCACTTGGCAATGAGTGCGCCAAGTGAAGCTGTTTGTTTGCTGCCATCAGAACATGTAGATGAATCAGCTGTTATTACGTTTTTGAAGTCAGTGATTATGCCTGCAATGCCAAATAACGTTAAAGATATCGGCATAGAGCTGCGCCCAGAGCCTTCAACAAGCTTTTATTATCATTATAGCCATGGGCTAAAAAAGCATGATGGTAACTGTCAGAGAATCGTACACGGACATCGTTCGCTAATAGGTATAGCATTAGATGGTATGAGTATGCCGAGGTTACAAAAAGAATGGGCGATGAAATGGCAGGATATCTACTTAGGAACTTTAGAAGATCAGGTATCGGCTGCTGATTTAAAACATGTGACTGCACTATCAACCGATTATTGTTTTGCTTATGAAGCAACACAGGGCTATTTTGAACTAGCAATTAGTCAGGCGCGATGTGATGTATTGCCATGCGATACAACCGTTGAGTGTATTGCAGAATACTTAGCCTGTGAAATTAAAAAATCACACCCATCACAGCAAGTCACTGTTAAAGCCTACGAGGGAGTTGGCAAAGGAGCTATAGCATATGCTTAAACATGGGTGGTTATTGATTACAGCTTTGATCGGCACCTATTCAACTCAGGCCCTAGAGTTAACGGGGAACCTGACTCAAGGTGGCATGGTTGTTGGTAAAATTGAAGATGCCAAGTCAGTCAGTTTTAACGATAAACCGCTAAAACTGACTGATGATGGTCAGTTTGTTTTTGGCTTTGGTCGTGATGCTAAATCGAAACACTCACTTACTTGGGTGACGAATAATGGTCAATCTGAATCAACAAATTTAGTTATAACGAGTCGAACATACGATATTGACAGGATCACGGGGGTCGCAAAAAAATATGTTACACCACCAGATTCAGTCCTTAAACGGATCAGAACCGAAGCTAAAGCGGTTAGGGCAGCCAGAGCAACAAGCTCAAATTTAACATACTTTTTAGACCCAGTCCTTAAGCCTGCTAAAGGTCGTATTTCAGGTGTGTATGGCAGTCAGCGGTTCTTTAACGGCAAACCACGTAATCCACACTATGGATTAGATATAGCGAATAAAACGGGAACCCCTGTGTGGGCGCCTTTAAGTGGGCAAGTGGTGTTTTCGCAAGATGACTTATATTACAGTGGCGGTACCGTAATTATTGATCACGGCCATGGTATTTCGTCTACCTATATACACTTGAATAAAGTGCATGTAAAAGTGGGGGACAAGCTCAAGGTTGGAGAGCATTTTGCGGATATCGGTGCAACAGGGCGCGTGACTGGCCCTCATCTAGATTGGCGCTTTAACTGGTTTGGTGAACGATTAGATCCACAATTATTAATGAACGATACATTGGCGAACAAAAGTAGTAAAAAATGACCGATATAAATAAAGATGACGTAATTGCAAAACGAATAGATGAGTCTGTAACTTCTATCACTAAGACTGTGTTTCCTGGTCGAACTAATCATCACAATACACTTTTTGGTGGTGACGCATTAGCTTGGATGGATGAGGCAGCATTTATAGCTGCAACACGTTTCTGTAGAAAGCCATTGGTTACGATCTCATCTGACCGAGTTGACTTTAAGGAGGCAATTCCTGCTGGGACGTTTGCTGAATTAGTTTCAAAAGTGGTACATGTAGGGAATACGAGCTTAAAAGTCGAAGTTAAAATTTACCTAGAAAGAATGCATAAGGACGACAAACACTTGGCTATTTCCGGCAGCTTTACATTTGTTGCTGTGGATGATAATCACAGACCGACCCCTGTTGTATGCGATAAAATGCTGCACGGCTTTAAGTAAACAATTACAGAGTTAAACAAAAATTATTTTGTTTAACTCTGTAATAAAAAGAACACATCATACAAAGAGGCTTTATATTAACTCTTAACAATAGTTGCAACCCTTCGACTTTAAAGCTATTCATTAACGAAGAAGGGGAAATTTTATGAATTATATTTTGGGGTTTGGCTATGTAGTCTTACTGCTGTTAGCTTATGGTATTTTTGATCATGGTTACATTAGTGACATAGTACATAGCTTAAGAGGGCAGCTTTTACTTGGGTCTTTGTGCTTGGCATTGCTAATATTTATTAAAAGTAGAGCTTTTGGGTTGTTAACAATAACGATAAGCTTGTTTGTGACCTTTATGCATTTTATTCCACAGCCTTCGTTTGATTTAGATAAAAAAGCAAATGAGCTTCATACAAAGCAAATTAACTTACGGTATTCAAATAGTAAGATAGAACAACACCTAGCAAGTTTTAATAAAGAAACTTGGGATCTATTGGTGTTATTTGAATTCTCAGATAAACACAGAGAAATGTTTGCAGCGGTAAAACCCAAGTTTGCTCGATTCGGATATAATGAAATCGAAGGCTTTCCAATGGGGATAGCGATTGTATCAAAGCATCCTATTGTTTATCGGCAGGTTGTTCATATTGAAAGCCCTAAGGCGGGCTATGTACATTTAAAACTCTTAGTTAATCAAAAAATATTAAATGTTGTCGCCGTTCACCCTCCATCACCCAGAACACCGGCGCTATGGCATAGGCGAAATATAGTACTAGAGCAGATATCTTTGTTGTTAAATGATATAGAAGGACCTTGGTTAGTGGTCGGGGATTTAAATACTGTGCCTTGGTCAAATTACATTGCTATCAATAAAGGAAAGTGGTGTTATAAAGCGTTTGGGCATTACCACAGTTGGGTTGCAACTCAAAGAGGGCCAAGTGCGCTTATAGGGCTACCGATAGATCATTGTGTTACAAGCCCAGAGATGAATATTCATACATTACAGGTCACACCTTTTGTAGGCAGTGACCATCTATTGTTAGAGCACACTTTAAGTTTTTAATTTTGAGAGAAGCTCTCTATTTTGCTTCTTAAGTTCACTATTTTCTAAAACAAGTTTAACCACAGATTTAAGTTCAAAATTATCCCACGGTTTAGATACAATCATGTGGGCAAGGCCATCACGAACGGCTTTCTGACAATCCTCAATGTCGGCGTAACCACTAACTAAAATACGCCCAGCATCTGGGTGTAGTGATTGAAAGTGTCTTAAAACAGCAAATCCATCCATGTTTGGCATACGTATATCTGAGATAATTAGGTCAAAACTCTTATGCTCCATACTTGATACCGCTGTTAGCGGGTCGTTATGTTGCTCAACCTGATACTCTCTATTGAATAAACGCCCAAGCGCTCTAAGTACAGCTTCTTCGTCGTCTATTATTAAAATTGAATGCATAGCCAATTCCTATTTATGCGGTTAAATTCTTTAGGTCATGCAATAAATGTCTTAAGTTACGTTTATGAGGGTAAAGCATAAAAGCTTTGGTTGCACTGATCAAAGCTGGTATTTTTTGCCCCATTTCTCTATGGTATTCACCGTAACATTCATTTAGCCGTGCTCCCGCTTTTAACTGGGTTAGCCAGCTAACTTTGTTATTATGTATAAAACGATTTAAAATCAACTTCATAGCGTCTATTCGCTTTATTCTATTGGATGTAATAGAATCGGAACGCATCAAATAATCCATTGCACATTGGTAAGTGTACGCAACTTCGCCCTTAGATGCTAATTTTAGCCAACAGTCCCAATCACTTGCACTTTTTAACTTTCTGTCAAAACATGCAATATCGATTATGGCAGCTTTATCGACCATTACAGTTGATGTTCCAACTACATTAGCGTAAAGCAAGAGATCTTGGCTTTTGTTCAATAGTTGATAGTGATTAGACCCTTGAAGAGTTTTGTTATAAAACTCTGGCCAATATGAAAAGCAATCTATGATTTTCTGATACTGCTCGTCTACATGCATGTAATTTGTAAAGCTCAACGTGCAATTTGGATGTGATTTCATAAATGCTAGCTGATTGGAAAGTTTATCTTCGCTCCAATAGTCATCTGCATCTAAAAAAGCGATATGGTCGGCTTTTGCCTGCGTGATGGCATTATTACGAGCGACGACAACACCACGTTGCTCTTGTTTGATGAGCACTAATTGTTTGTAAGTTTGCTGAGCCTTTTCTAACCATTCAACGCTTCCATCACTAGAACCATCATCGACCACGATAATTTCGATGTCTACGTTCGACTGTTTTAGGACACTAGCTAGGGCTTTCCAAATATATGCTTTGCAATTGTAATTTGGGATGATGACTGAGACGTCTGGTTTCATAATGTGCACTCCATTGTTTCGTCCTTTGAACTACGCAATTACAACGCCAACTTTTTTGTGCTGCATATGGCGTTCTGTACCAAAGAATTCTTTGATTGCATTGCATTATGCAAATTTGATTGCAAAACGATTGAACTACAGCCCGTATTCTATGAATTTTAGTCGGCATGGCACTTGCGTATATTAAATATCATCACGCAGGAGTGCACATTATGAAACATATCGGTATTTTAGTTCCTAGCTTCCCAGTTGCTTCAGAGACTTTTGTGGTCACAGAAATTAATGCACTGGTAGCGAGCGGTCACCAAGTAACTGTAATTACTTTCGAAAAAATGGGCGAATCTCCAGCACTCAGCCATGAAGTTAATGTAACGGTGGTAGCGAAACCGACTACTTCTGAATTGGCCCTAAGCATATTTAACATTCCAAAGTTAGTGAGAGGGGTCATGTCGGCAACGAAAATGAAATCGATTTCGACCTCTTCACTGGTGGCTTATGGTTACAGCATTGCGAACATAATCAAACAAAAAAATATTGGGCACTTACATTGTCATTTTATGCATGGTTCTTTAGCTTATGGCATCGTTGGTGCTAAATTAGCCAATATAACCGTTTCGTCTATTGGCCACGGGCATGATGTCTATGTAAATCAATCTGATATCCCTCAAAAACTCTCCTTATGTGACTTCTCCGTCGCTGTTTGTCAGGATATGGCTAATCAATTTAGCCGCCACACGCACAGTAAAGTAAAGTTACTGCATTGCGGTATTAACCTTGAGCGCTTTAACCAAGCACCAGCAGGAGCCTATAGTGACGTGAAATTACTTTTTATTGGCCGTTTAGTTGAAAAAAAGGGACTACACTTTCTAATGCCGGCATTGAAAAACACGTTACTTACGCATCAGATCAGCTTAGATATTGTTGGTGATGGCCCACTTATGAACGACCTTAAATTTATGGTTGAAGCCTTAGGGATTAAAGAGCACGTTAACTTTCTTGGGCGAAAGCCTCCAACATGGATAGCTGACAATACGAAAAATTACTCTGCGTTGGTAGCACCGTTTTGCATAGCAAGAAATGGAGACAGAGATACGGGTCCGTTAGTGCTTAAAGAAGCTATGGGCTCTGGTATTGCTGTACTAACCACTGAACTTATGGGCGCGAAAGAAATTGTAAATCAGAAAGTGGGTATGAAGTGTAAGCCGTCAGATATTATGGATTTAACAAGAATGCTTTCACAATTTTGTGACTTTTCACCATATCAACGCTTTAGTATGGGACAAAACGGTAAGCGTTTTGTTGCCAAACATTTTAATGCAAAAGTGCAAGCCGAGAAGCTATCTAGCTGGGTGCAAGCATTATAAACTTTCGAGTGAACGTACAAGGACTCAGTGATGGGCGGGCTTAAACAAGTAGCATATTATGGTGTAGCGATATTGGTTTTGAAAGGGCTTGGCTTTTTAATGCTGCCCATTGCGACGCGCGTATTATCACAAGATGAGTACGGAGGCCTTAACTTCTTGGTCTCTATTTCTGCTATATGTTCATTGTTACTTAGTCTCGGTTTACCTGAGTTACTATTTCGGCAACATTTTGATAATGAGGTAGATAGAGCCGCTTTTTTCAGAGATTGTTTGGCTGTGAGTCTTGCCATTTGTTTTACATTTTTAATTATTGTTTTTTTATTCACAAACCAACTCATTAGTATGTTGCCTAGCGATGTATCGGCGTTAAACCTGCGCTTGTTAAGCATTAACTTATTCGCATCATCAGTACTAGCCATACCTTACAGCTATTATCGTTTGACGGATAACGCTAAACACTATTGCTATTTGGCGGTAACGCATGGGTTGTTACAAACAACGTTAAGTATTTCGTTACTGTTAACAGGTTTTGGTGTATCTGGGGTTATGCTTTCTGGCGCAGCAACAGCTGTTTTAATCCTTTTTGTTTCTTTATTTTTATTAATACCAACTATAACCAACGTAATAACCTATAAAAGGCAACTCAGTGGTCGCCATGGTCTATTTTTATTGTCTATTTTAGTATCTTCATTAAGTTTGTACGCATCTAATGGCGCTGAAAATTGGTTTATTGTGGCACAGGAAGGGGAGAGTGCGTTAGCGGTTTACTTTGTAGCAGCTCAATTTGCTTTAATGACATCCTTTACATTTGAACCAGTAAGAATGTGGTGGTTTGCGAAGCGCTTTGATGTGCTGGCGAATACTCCAGCGCAGTATGGTTATAAAGCACTACGTAGTTTAAATATGGGCCTTTTATTGTGCGCAGTGATGATGGTAGTAGCGCCAATCCTCTTTAATATTGCATTGCCCAGCAGTTACCATGGTAATGACATATGGCTGATAGCGTTGATACTCGTCGTTGTTTTTCGCCACCATAGTGATGTTTTAAATATCGCTTGTTATAAGTATATAAATGGTGTTTGGGTGAGCTATATCAATGGGGGGAGTGCGGTGTTAATTATTAGCGCGTTTTATTATAGCATCCCTGCCTATCAGATTGACGGTGTGATTATATCCTTAATGGTTGTCCAGTTTCTCCGTTCATTAGCATTCGTGTTTGTCAGTCAGCGGCTAGAACATATTACCTATGATTACCATGTTTTGTACATTCCATGGGCGAGTTTAATCACCATATCTATAATTGCTTATGTTCAGCCAAGTTATATGTATTTCATACAAAGCTCGGTGGTCGTGTTATTGCTTTGTAATTTAGGCCGGGTATATCGTCGAGAAGTATTGCAAGGGCTCAGGTCACTCCCAAAAAGGAGAGTCTATGTCTGAGTGGGTCAAAAAGAATCAATTATTACTCAGTGGCGCACTCGCAACCTTATTAGTGCTAGCCCTTTATAAGGTTGTAGGGCCAATTGCCGCTTTCGCAATTATCATCATGCCATTTGCTGCATTTACAGCGGTGCGAGTTAGCACTGCATTTGTAATTTTGTTTATTCTCTTTAGCTACTTTAGGCTGCATGAAGCCTTCCCTGTATTAATGCCATTTAAAATTCCCAAATTGTTGGCACTTGCTTCGTTATTGGGGATTTTCTGGCACTTGTTTATTACTAAACAATTGAAACCTCATTGGAATTCTTGTCATATTTTATTTTTTGCATTGTTTATTTGGTTAACTATATGTGTTTTTGCTGCGTCTAACCGCGGTTTAGCCATTGATTATTGGTCGGGTATTCTTACCAAAGTATTTATCATGGTATTTGCAATAAGTTGGTGGATGACGACTCTACCCCATTTTAACTTAGTTCGCATTGGCATTATGTGTTCGGGTGTATCGATTGCTTTGGTGGCTTTACATAATAAAGCCAACGGAATTGGGCTGGTTGAAGGCACGCGTGTCACTATTTCTCGAGATATACGCTCCCAGCTCGGTGACCCTAATGATCTATCGCTCGTTTTAATGTTTCCTGTGTCATTTTTAGCTGCAGAATTATTTGATAGTAATGGCCATAAATTACGTAGGGCCTTGGCTGGTATTGGGTTGTTTTTAGTGATCAGCGGTGTGATCGCGACACAAAGCCGTGGTGGTTTATTAGGAATAGCCGCTGTTTTAAGTTTCTTTGTGTATCAAAAAGTTAAGAACCCGATAATTGTCGGTGCCATAGGTGCAGTAGGTATGTTGGCCATGGTGATATTCGCGGGGATCACTGACAGACAAAGCGGTGGCTCCGCAGAAGATGGGGTTGATGCCTCGGCAATGGGGCGAATATATGCATGGCAGGCTGCGATTAATATGGCGCTCAGCAACCCATTGACTGGTGTGGGGGTAAATAACTTTTATTCAAATTATTTCTTTTATAGCCCCCACTGGGATGGAAAGAACCATGCTGTACATAGCACGTGGTTTCAAGTTCTGGGTGAGACGGGGTTTGTTGGTTTGATGGTTTTTCTTACCGTGATTGTCGGAATATATCGCAGTTTAAACAGAACAATTCGTACAAATGAAGTCAACTACGATCCAAAAGTAGCTATTAATGCCTATGCTTTAAAAGCTGGGTTGATTGGGTTTATGGTATCGGGCACCTTTTTGACTCAAGCATTTACATGGCCTCTGTATATTATTTTGTCATTAACTATAGCATTGGAAAAGTTGGCAACTGATCATAATAAGGAACGCAATTATGGTAATAGCACTAAAAGCATGGCTTAAGAATAGCGATAATGCAGTTGCTAAGCAGCTATTTAAATTGGCCAAACGAATTCGCAATCCGCAAATGATAGTCATACCCGTGTTACATCATTGTTTATTCAAGTTGCATCATCTGGTTTTGTTTGTGGCCAGTGAAGTGCTAAGAATATTTTATTACACACCGCTTCTTAAAAGTCAGGTAAAAGGAAGTAAAAAACAACTTTGCTTATATAGTGGTTTGCCACAAATCTTGGGGCCACTTGATATTGAACTCGGCGATAATGTTCGTATGTCAGGGATCAGTACATTCTGTGGCAGGTACAGCGAGTCACGCAGAGCTAAGTTGTTAATTGGTAATAACGTGGATGTAGGATGGCAGAATGCATTTTCTGTTGGTACTAGCATTGAGCTACATGATGACGTAAGGCTGGCAGGAAGGGTATTTTTAGCTGGATTTCCTGGGCACCCGATTGATAGTGACGCACGTGCGAAAGGGCTACCTGACGATGAATCACAAATAGGGGCTATTATTATTCAAAAAGGCGCATGGCTTGGCACTGGTGTTACGGTACTTGCAGGCGTAACAATAGGAGAGGGTGCCATTATTGGTGCGGGAAGTGTGGTAACAAAAGATGTGCCAAGCTATACCATTGCTGCCGGAAACCCTGCAAAAATAGTTAAGCAAATACCACAAGGAGCATAACCATGAAATTTGTCGTATTTGGTGAAGATTGGGGGGCACACCCGAGCAGCACGCAGCACTTGTTTAAGCAGTTATCTAAAAGCCATGAAGTACATTGGATAAATTCAATTGGCATGAGAAAACCCAGCATTAAGCTCAAAGACGTGCACCGTTTATTTAATAAAGCAAAAAAATTACTTACTAAAAAAAATAGTAATGGCAGTACAGATATAACACCTAGTGAGAATACTTATCCCGTAGTCTACAATTTGCCGATTTTACCTTGGCACGACAACATCTATATTCAAACTTTTAATGAGTTTGTGTTTGCTAAAAAGAAATTTGAGTCTAACGAGCCAATTCTATATTGGATCAGTGTTCCTACTGCAATCACTATGATTAAGTTACGTCCGATAGACAAAGTTGTTTATTATTGCGGTGATGACTTTACTGCGTTGTCTGGTGTTGATCATGACATGATTGAACCGATTGAACGAAAGCTAATAGCAAAAGCTGATCTTATTTACGTGATAAGTGACCACTTATACAAAAAAATGCCTAGTCATAAAACCTTTATGTTAACTCACGGGGTAGATTATGACTTATTTACCAAACCCGTCAAAATAGCACCAGAGATCCGCAGTGTTAAACGCTATAAAGTCGGCTTTTATGGCTCATTGAATGAGTGGCTAGATATTTCCCTTTTATATAAATTAGCGACTATGCGCCCGAATTATGAACTTATTCTGATCGGTAATATTTCAACGAATATTGATAAGTTACTGAATCTCGACAATGTGACGCATATAGCAGCGGTTGAACATAATAGGCTTGTTGAGTTTTCACAGCACTGGGATGCATCACTGCTCCCGTTTATAGACAACAAGCAGATCAGAGCATGCGACCCTTTAAAGCTTAAAGAGTATCTGGCAGTCGGAACACCCGTAGTAGCAACGTGTTTCCCCGCTGTAGAGAAATACCCTGAGACAATACTGATAGCCCATGATCACAATGGCTTTATTGAAAGGGTAGACTCCGCAATTGCATTAAACCATGTATTAAATGGAGGCTGGAGAGATAATCAATCTAGTTTGGCTGCTAAGCATAGCTGGTCCGCCAAAGCGATATCTGTCGAGCAACAGCTCACATCATTTAGCTGACATTAAGTAATTATTGGCTTATACCCTGCAACATAACAAGGACAGGTCTAAAAATTGGCAATTTTTTTCATAATGCAAATCGTTAAGACTGTTTCTTTGCAATTTGCGAAAAAGTGGTGGTAGGGAGTATATGTTAGTAAAAGAGCAAATCAAACGACTGATTTACCTCGCTCTTTATGCTTTATACAGCAGAGCGAAGTTGTTCGCTGTGCCTTTAATTATAGTACCTATCGTGGTTTTTTTATTAGCGGCAACGGCGCAAAAACAGTATACCAACCATGCGACTATTTTAATTGAAGAGTCATCACTACTAAACCCATTTTTAGATGAACTGTCTTTTTCTTTTGAGCTGTCAAACCGTATGGCAGCTCTGAGAACTTTAGTTATTAGCAGAAAGGTCCTCAGTGCTGTCGCAAAAGAGGCCAAACTGCTTCCTGAGGGAGCGACACCTAACCAAATTGATTTAATTCAACAAAAACTTGGACAAGGGCTTTCGTTATCACTCGTAGGAGATGAGCTCGTTAGGATCCATTTAAAGTGGCATGACCCAACGCAAATGAAGCTAATTTTGGAAAAAGTCGTAGAAAAGTTCATTGAGCGGTTATTGGCGCCCACAAAAGCATCTTTAGACACCTCTGAGCAGTTCTTTTATCAGCAGCTTGATGCCCTGCGGGCAGAGCTTGAACAATCAGAAGATGACTTAGCAAAATTTAAAGTAAAATATAGCGATACATTACCTGATGTATTAAATAGTAACAGGCAGATGCTCGACAAATTAGTTAACGACAAACAACAAAAATTTGTTGTGCTTTCTGGCGCTGAGGCAAAATTAAAAGCGCTGGCAAGTAAACTTGGGCAAGCAAACCCTATTTTGGGCCGTTTGGAAGAGAAAATAATCAGAGCAGAATCGGACTTAAGTTTATTAAAAACCCGCTATACCGATAGACACAGTAAAGTCGTAGAAAAAACGCGTGAGCTGGCTAACTTAAAGAGTCGCCAGCAAACACTGTTGAGCCATAGTAGTGAACTAGATGTCAACAATTTAGATAAGTTATGGCAAATGGCAAATACGTTATCGAGCGGGCCTAATGGAGAAAGTACCGTACTAGTTTCTCAAATTCTTGCTTTAGAAGAAGCAAAAAATATGGTGCAACAGCATAAACAAGAATTCGACATGATCTCAGAGCAAGCAGCTCAACTCAGTCAGCGATTATTGACCACCAGCGATATAGAAAAAAAGTTACGCAAGCTTGAACGTGATTATGATGTAAAGCAAAGTCTATATAAAGACATGCTAAGCCGCTACGAAATGGCTAAAGTCACGGGCAAGCTGGTTAAGTATGAGGGACCAGACAAAGTAAAAACAATTGAACGAGCTTACAGCCCAACCAAGGCAATCAATACAGCTTTATCTGTATCAGCTATTTTGGGAATTGTACTCGGTATTTTTACCGGTTTTGCATGTGTATTTGTCGCAACGCTATGCGACAGCCATTTGAAAGATCTTTCCACAATAGAAAAGTTAGCTGCACAGCCTGTATTGACCGTGCTTCCCATTATTCGATTGAACTCAGACGATATTGTCGCTGGTGAAGTGCTTAATCGACAGATAGAAGGTGAACAATCATGAGAGTATTACATCTAGTACAGCATCTTAAAATTGGTGGTTTAGAGAAAATGGCCGTAACACTGATGCAAAAAAGCTGCTTTGCAGAAAACAGTGTTGTGGTGGCTTTACAAGGCTCCAAGGTTGATGCGTTAGCAGGGTGGCCGCAATTGAAGGACATTGAAGCGCATCTGGTGTTTTTGAATAAGAAACCGAAGTTTGAATTGGCTGTTGTTGAAAAGTTAGTTGAAATTATAGATGAACATGAAATAGAAGTGATACATAGCCATCATATTGGACCCATGCTATACGCAAGTTTAGCCTGCCTAAAACGTAAAAAAGTGAGACATGTTTCAACCATTCATGATGCATGGTATTTAAATAATTTTAAGCAGCGGCTGATCACCAAACTTTTAAATAAGATTTGCGCCATTCATTGGGTTGCTGATGCACAAGTTGTTGCCGATGATTTTACTGAGCGTACATCAATTACAACCAATGACACGATATTAAATGGCATTGACTGTACTCAGTTTGCGGCGATTAATATGGAGCACGCACGGTATCAGCTGGGGTTACCTAAGTTTATTAAAATTGTAGGCTGTGCGGCCAGATTGGAACCAGGAAAGGGCCATAAAGCACTGATCACCAGTATGAAAGCGTTACCTGATGACTATCATCTAGCACTTGCAGGCGATGGTAGTTTAAAAGCAGAGTTACATGCTCATATTATTTCACTGGGTTTAGAAGAAAGAGTGCATTTTTTAGGGAACGTGCAAAATATGCAGGTCTTTTATTCCGCAATCAATGTCTTTTGCTTATTTTCAGAAAGAGAAGGGTTACCCCTGTCTATTTTGGAGGCGATGGCGTGTGGGTTACCTATTGTGGCGACTGATGTTGGTGGGATACATGAGGTGTTAACGCCAAAGCAAGGCATTTTATTAAGTCCAACAGCGCAGAGTGGCCTAGCATTTGCTCTTACTAAAGCAATCAAACTAGACCGGGGCCAATCTATTCGGGCACACGCAATTGCAATTGCTGATGTAACGCAAATGAGCTCACAATATGATCAACTTTATAAGGGCCTCAACGCATAGGGAATAACTAACATGACAACATTTTCTGTTATATTTCTGATTTTACTGAGTGTTGCTGCCTACCACCACGTAGGGTATGTCATTTTGCTTAAAATTATTAAGCTATTGAAAAATAATGGAAGTAGTGAGGAAACAACGGTGTCAGCTCCATTAAATAAGCCTAAAGTTGGGATTTTGATGTGTGCTTATAATGAGGCTGAGCATATTCAAGAAAAGTTACACAACCTAGGTGCATTACTTTACCCGAACGATTTATATGACATCCATGTCTATTTCGATGGCTGTAGTGATAACAGTTATGAACTAGCAAAAATAGCAGCCTCTCAGCTAGAGGCAAACAATGTGCGTTGCATATTGCATTTGCAAAATGATAATAAGGGTAAAATTGCGGGTATTAATGCGCTAATTAAAGAAACAAAAGCGTCATATGATATTTTAGTATTCACCGACGTCAGTGCGCTACTGAGCATAGATGCATTGGATAAAATAGAACAAGACTTTAAAAATGGTAATACTGCAATTACCACCGGCCAATATACTTTGGACGAAGCCGCACCAATAGCACAGCAATCTTACTGGCAATATCAAAATACCCTCAAAGGGCTTGAGTCTAACGTGGGAGCGGTAATTGGAGTACCTGGCGCGATGTTTGCGGTGAGGTCTAGCCATGTTGAACCAATTGAAAATGATACAATTAATGACGATTTTGTATTGTCTATGCGTGCATTAGCACATGGTGGTGATGCGATTAAAAACGAAGATATTATTGTGTACGAGCGTGCATGTGATAGTCAAGCTCAAGACTATACGCGCAGAGAGCGGCTTGGGGCTGGTAATTGGCAGCAAATAAAACTGTTACTCCCGCTTATGAACCCAAAATTAGGCTGGACGAGTATTAACTTTTTGTCACACAAGGTGCTGAGAGGCCTAATGCCTTTGATCATGTTGATTATGTACAGTGTAATATTATTGGATGTAATTGTGTTTCAAAGCCTCTGGTCTATATGTTTAAGCGGCGCATTGCTCCTGATACATAGTGTTTCTGCGATTAAAGGACGCCTTAACTCAGAACGTCACTTGTACGGATTTGATGAAATTGCCTATGTATTAAATAGCTATTGGATAGCATTATTCGGGATTGTTAAATTTGAGCGTGGCTTTTACGACTCTCCGTGGAAACGCGTCTCAAGCGCGGAAACGCGCTGTAATGGTGTTAAGTGTGCAAAACGCGTGTTAGATGTGATTGGAGCGATGATTGGCCTTATTCTGGTCTCTCCAATTATGCTAGGCGCAGCCATTGCCATCAAGCTTACATCTAAAGGCCCTGTGTTGTTTAACCAGTTACGAGTGGGTGAAAGTACCGATGAGTTAGTCTCATTGTTTTATGTCTACAAGTTTCGTTCGATGGTCGTAGATGCGGAGGCAAAAAGTGGTGCTGTGTGGGCCAGTAAAAATGATCCGAGGATCACGCCTATTGGCTCATTTTTACGTAAAACTAGAATTGATGAACTACCACAGCTCTGGAATGTATTGATTGGTGAAATGTCGTTAATTGGACCCCGTCCAGAACGTCCTGTCTTTTACGCGAAACTCGAAAAATCAATCCCTTACTTTTGCCATAGAACATATGGTCTTAAACCTGGCATATCTGGTTTAGCACAAGTAATGAATGGCTATGATGAATCAGTCGAAGATGCTAGAAGTAAAATTGGCTGGGATTACGCGTACGTTTTAAGTATGTCATCTCCATTAAGCTGGATAAAAATGGAATTTACTATTTTATTTAAAACGATTCAGGTAGTAGTACTTGGGAAGGGCCAGTAGTCACATTCTGGTTTGCAAAATGCAAGAGTTTCATCGAGTGCTCTTTGCATTTTGCAACTTAATAACGTTAAACCATTTAAAAACAAAGCACTAAGCTTAATTTTAACATTGGCATTATAGTTGTAATAGTTACCGTAACTTAACGTAAACATTGGTGATTATCATGACTGAAGCAACTTATTCAAATACACCTCGTGTTCTCCCTTTACCAAGAGACTTTTCTGGATTTACCGTTGATAGCTTTCGCGATGAATTCGAAAAATTGGCTGTGTGCGACAACACAAATATAATTTTAGACTTTTCAGAAACAGAATTTATTGATTCTTCGGGTATAGGAGCTATGGTTTTCTTATACAAAAGAATTGAAAAGAAAGGACAAAACTTAGCCTTGTTAAAAGTTAATGGCCAGCCTTTCAAACTTATGAGCCTTTTGAGGGTTGATAAAACCATCCCCTTTATTGAGCAGCTTGAATTATAAGCAAGGAGAATCTATGAAGCACATAACACTATTTTTTTCAGTATTAGTCATGATAGGCGGGTGTGCTTCTTGGCCTGAGGAGGGTCAAGGTGGTTGGGCTGAGCATTACAGCCAACACAAAGGGTCAAAAGGTAAAAAACACCTAGGAGATGGCGACCATATCTTTGAAGATGACGTAGTCATTGTTACCAATGAATTTGAACATTTAGTAATGAAGCTTGACTTGTTAAAAGCTCAAGGGATCAGAGATTGTATGCCAGCCCAATTGTTAAAAGCACAAATATACGAGAACAGGATCCGACGTTTAATTGCGGCGTCAATGTGGGCCGATGCGGAACATGATTTACTTATTCATTATCATGGCCTTAACCAATTATCTGGGCATTTTGACACCGTAAGAGCAATGACAAATTGTGCGGACAAGCCACAGCTAGAACAACTTGCGAAAGTCCCCACCCAAGTACGTTCTCAAATTACAGAGCTATTGAATAGCGATAATCAGTTTGCATTTGATGACTATCAAATTACGCCAAAATATATGGGCAGAATTGCACAGGCCGCTGACTTAATTAAGCAGCTAGCTGATATTTCTATTCTCCTCGTGGGGCATACCGATAAAATAGGGAGCCACGACAACAACTACGAATTGGCTCTTAAGCGTGCAGAAACAGTTAAGCATTGGCTAGGGGTATATGGTGTTCGCCAGCAAAAAGTGACCACATTAACCCAAGGCAGCCTACAGCCTTATAGTAATACAGAAAATAGCGATGCGGAGCGACATTCAGATAGACGTGTTGAAGCCATAATTTTATCACTGACAGAGATCAATGACGGTAAGCCTATAAAGGCAGGGTCGTTAGTTGAATGGACAAAGGTGATTAAAGCGACGAAGGAGTAGCGTTATGCGGGTAGTTCTTTGCTTTATGATCACACTGTGTTGCTTGTTTAGTACACATAGCCACAGTAATGATAATGATGAAATTCAAATAGGTAATAAACTGTTTTTATACGTGCCCGGGGAAGTGGAATTTGAGGCTTTATTTGAGGTAGGTAAAGATGGCGCCATTGTTTTGCCTGAGGTAGGGCGTGTACAGGCTGAAGGTAAAACGGTGAGTGAGTTTCAACAAGAACTTAGAGTTACCCTGGGTGATGTTTACCGTGCAATGGATGATTTTTACATTGAATTGCGAGCACGTGATATTTTTATTACCGTGCTAGGCTATGTCAATGAGCCCGAGCAAGTCAGTATTCCTTTTGACGGGAACATTCAAACCGTCATCGCAAAAGCCGGTGGGTTAAAGCCGGGTGCACAGCTTGACCGTTTACAAATACGTCGAGAAGAGTCAATTATTGAGTTTGATTATAAGGCATACCTGGACTCTGGCAATGTAAAACTACTGCCTAAATTACTCAGTGGAGACATCGTATTTGTGCCAGTGTCACCTTTGCTGGGCAATGTACAAATAGACTTTGATGCGCAAACACTCAGCGCAACAGGAGATGCTTCAGCAGGCAGTGCAATAACTTTATTAGGTGAGTTACACAACCCTGGGAGTTTTTCGTTTAAAGATGATATGAGTGTGCTCGATGCGATAATGAGGGCTGAAGGTGTAACTCGTTACGCAGATGTCACAAATATTCGAGTGATCGTAGATAAGACACCACAAATCTTTGACTTAAAAGCCTATTTAGACAAACCAAATAATGACAATATGCCAGAGCTTAAACCTGGTTCGACGATATACGTGCCAATTATGGTTGATGATGTCAATACCACGGCGCGTACCGTCTATATTATGGGAGAAGTTCAAAAGCCCGGTGCCTATGAAGCCCCTGATAATATAAATTTTTTAGATATTTTAGCTAATGCAGGCGGGCCTACTCGCTTTGCAGAAACACGTCAAATTAGAATATTGACCCCTGCTGGTGACAACATACTATTTGATTTACAAGGGTATAGTGAAGGGATCGTATCAGCCGACATACCAATGCTGAATCCCGGTGATGTGATATTTGTGCCCGAAAAAACGGATTTGAATGAGAAAAGTTGGTTAAAAGTCCCACCTAGTAGAGCAATAAAAATTATTGGTGCAATTATATCTCCTGGCCGTTACGAATGGAGCCAAGAAATGGATTTTACCGATTTATTGGGTCATGCTGGCGGACCAACAAAGGGCGCAAACATTAATGACATTAAAATTGTCAGAAATGGCGAAGTAACTAAGCGATTCGATTTAGAGAAATATACGATTTCAGATGGTAAAACACCATTACCTGAGCTTCAAGCTGGTGATACGGTTATTGTTGAAGAGCTTCCTGTTGATCCTGCTGATAATAAATCTCAGTGGATCAGGCAAGAGTCAAGTAAGTCGATTTACATTATGGGACAAGTCGGCTCACCTGGACGGTATTCGTTCAACAACAATATGCACTTTATAGATATTTTGGCTGCTGCAGACGGTCCAAACGGTAACGCAGATATTCGAAATATTAGGGTTACGCACAGAAATGAGACTAAAGCTCGGGTTAGCAAGCTTGATTTAGCGCTATATTTCGAAACGGGCGATGAAACATTATTTCCCAATGTATTACCGGGCGACACAATATTTGTACCTGAAAAAACGAAGGATTGGCTACGTAAACCGAAGGAGCAAGTTGTACGGATCATGGGAGCGATTCAAAAACCTGGTCGTTATAATTATGACGATACCATGACACTGCTTGATATTTTGGCTGAAGCCGGAGGGCCAACAAGCTCGGCATTAATTGATAAAATAGTGGTGGTAAATCACTCTTGCTGTAAAGAACAGTCTCGTGTTTTTGATTTAGAAGCATTTGTTAAAAACCCAAATTCAGTCAACATTCCTGTACTTAGAGCGGGTGATACACTATACATACCTGATAAAGGGCAGGATCTAATGAGTCAATTTAAAGATAACTTTGTTGATTTTATTACCATAATTGCATTAGTGGTGGGCTTATGAACCTTATTCCACATCAATACCAAGAAGTTGAAGATATCGGTAATGAAATTATTGATAACAAGGCTAGGTGTGTGACATTCATATCATTAGCCGGTAATACTGGCTCGTCAACGGTATGCGCGAGTGTTGCGCATCGCTTTAAAGCAAATGGTAATCGTGTTCTCATTATTGACTTAAATCCGATAAGCCCACTTAAGCTAGATGAAATAGATCAACCTACAGGCTCTCCGTGGCGTTTTAGTGACATCTCCTGCCAACTTAACATTATTGAGCATAATCAAATTGACTTGCTAACAATGCAAAATTTATCTGAGTTAGAGTCTGCAAAGAATAAGCAAATCATGAAGGATGCAGTTGAACGACTGCTACAAGAGTATGATTATATTTTGATGGATATGTCACCAGCTATGAAGATGAATAGAGGTAACGTCCCGCTGCACGCGTTAAGTTTATGCAGTGATTTAACCATGGTAATAGTAGGGCTTGGTGTAAATGATGAAGAATCGTTATGTACGAGCATAAAAAATATAAAGCAAGGTGGTCACCAGAATATTCGAATTATAGTTACTCAACATCAGTTTGCGCCATTAGGCGAGCGGTTGCTGTCAAGTTTAGAGCGTCATCGCACGCGCTGGCCAAGGTTAACACAGTTTTTAATTAATAAGGTCAACCGACAGACTTGGCTATTTCATCCACATTAATAATAAGTCAGCAATGAACGAACCCATATATCACCGGCGTTTTAGTCTAATTGCGCCAGCAATTACAGAAATTAGGCAGGTCCTTAAGCATGTTCTAGGAGGGTTGTCGATTATTGACGATGACTTAGATGCAGCCGGGCTCGTTATAACTGAATATCTAACTAACCTTTTACGTCACAGTAAAGGAGAAGATGAAACCATTGTATTGTTGATAACACGTAATAAAGCGTCTGATTATACACTTGAGATCGTTGACGACTTGTCTCCTTATAATTTATTTGAACTCAATGAATCAGACTGGGATATCAATAGTGGTGTGTTGGTAGAAGGAGGAATGGGGGTAGAGTTAATAAGGCACTACTTCCCTGAAGCCGATTATTGTACGTCGAATAACAAAAACCATTTTTCAGTTCCGTTAATGCAAGGTAAAGATAAGCCTAAGGCTATTTATGTTGACGACGATAAAGCTCAATTAGCGCTCATAAATGCATACTTAAAAGACGATTATGAGGTGATATCTTGTCAGGACTTGCCCGAAGCTTGGCAGGCAATTACGTTACACGATGCGCAAGTTTTGATCCTCGATTATCAGTTGCAAAAACAGACATCTGAGCCGTTGTTGATTAAATTAAACGGCTCAGATTATAGAAGTACGTTATCAGTGGTGATGCTAACCGGCACTGACTCTGGGGATATTGTCGCAAGAATAAATCGTTTAGGCATTGATGACTATTTGGTTAAGCCTGTTAAAAAGGTGCGCTTATTACAAAGCCTAGAAAGGGTCACTAATCGGGTTAAAGCATTTGAGTATCAGGTACAATCACCAAGTAATATGATTGAGTATGAAATGAGTGATGACTTTAGAGCACACTTATTTGGTTCAATTGAAGTAGGGGATGGGGGTGATTTTTTTATGCCAATTCCAAACCAACAGAAAGGGTTTGTTTTAGGCGATATGATGGGGCATGGCATTCAAGCACGTAAAGAAAGCTTTGCTATTAAGGGTTTTGTAAGAGGGTTCTTAGCCAGTAAACCTGACTGTAGTGCATTACTTAATGGTTTAAATCAGGCCCTGTATGAAGAGCAGTTGTGTAAAAATAGTTTAGTAACATTATTAGTTGGCTATGTACATGAACAGCGTTTTTATTGGCTTAATGCCGGTCACCCACCGCCGATTGCTATTGATAAAGAAGGTAACGTAAGAGAGTTAGAAGGCGTAGACCCTCTTTTAGGCTTGTCTATAGAGCATCAATATAACGTTTATTCTGAGTCTCTTAGTGATTTACGACATATACTTGTTTATACCGATGGCTTATTTGATAACAGAGAAGAAACCGGCATTACAGAGCTGCAGCAACTCAAGCAGCTATTGCCAAATATATCACTGGATGATGGCGAGTTTGCCTCTATACTTTGGCAAAACTCTCAAGTGAGTTTATCAAAAGAAGTTGACGACGCGTCGTTAATTGTTATTAATTAACACGTATTCTCGCGCATAATTCGAAGGAAGTTGCCTATGCCGCCAAAAATTCTAATAGTTGAAGATACTGCGTCTTTGGCTTTGATGTATCAGTCTTACTTAATACCCACAGGTATGAAAACGCAAATTGCAGCGACGGGCGCTGAGGCATTGGATGCTATTCGTGAGTTTAATCCAGACTTAATACTGCTTGATGTTATGTTACCAGATATGAACGGGTTAGACATTCTTTCCTCCATTGAAGGTGATAATCAACCTCAAGTTATTGTTTTAACAGGCCATGCAACTAAGGAAATGGCCATTAAAGCAATTAAGCTCGGGGCAAATGACTTTTTAGAAAAACCGATAGAAGCCGATCGATTTCGGATCACGATTAACAATGCGTTAAAGCTAAAAGATTTAAAACAAACTGTAGAAAAATATCAAGCTAAGTATGAAAACGGAAGGTACTTTGACTTGATTGGTAGCTCGAGAGTCATGCAGTCTGTGTATCAAATTATTAATTCAGCGGCAACAAGCAAAGCGACCGTTTTTATAACGGGTGAAAGTGGTACGGGGAAAGAGTTGTGCGCAAAAGCGGTGCACCAAGCTTCTCCGAGGGCAGCAAAGCCGTTTGTTGCCCTTAACTGTGCGGCAATCCCTAAAGACCTGATTGAAAGTGAAATATTTGGTCATTTAAAAGGCGCATTTACTGGCGCCATAGCTAATCGTGAAGGGGCGGCAGGTCAAGCTGATGGTGGTACGCTGTTTTTAGATGAACTGTGTGAAATGGATATAAACTTACAAAGTAAATTATTACGTTTTATACAAACAGGGTGCTATCAACAAGTCGGCAGCGAAAAGGAAGTCAAAGTTGATGTACGTTTTGTATGTGCGACGAATAGAGATCCACTTATTGAAGTGCAAGCAGGGCGTTTTAGAGAAGATTTATATTATCGATTACATGTGATCCCAGTAAGTTTACCTCCTCTAAGAGATAGAGGGGCGGATATTATTGAAATAGCTGAGGCGCTTTTTTCAAAAATAAGTAAAGAAGAGTCTCACCCTTATAAAGGTATGTCTGAAGGTGTTAAACACACGTTTATGAATTATAACTGGCCTGGAAATGTCCGTCAGTTAGAGAATACCGTACGTAATACACTGGTATTGAACGACGCCCAGTGGATTGAATTAGACATGGTTCCAGCGCTTCCCAATACACCAAATCCTACACCGTTGTCGTCATTATCTGGCAATACCGCGTTTGCTAACAATAATGTCCCGCAAGAAGCGGCTGCTGTGGTAAATCAGATAAGCAACAGCTTATCGAATATGCAGGAAATTGAGCCTTTATGGATTATAGAAAAACGCTACATCGAGCAAGCAATTACGTTATGCCAAAATAATATACCTAAAGCGGCCGCTTTACTCGATGTCAGCCCATCGACTATATATCGAAAAATCAAAAGCTGGGAGGAGTTACAAGCTTAGTTTCTCTGCATTTTTATCTAACCATTTACTTTAATAGGGTTTGAACAGTGACCAGAATATGCTTCGTGCAACATATTCCACTGCTCATGCCCAGAAAACCGTTGTGCCACAACACTGTGCGCGTATTGTTTCATCATGGTTAAACTTTCTGGATCCATACGCGTGATCTCTTTCAGTTTATTACTGAATTGCTGAACGTTATAAACGGGTACAATCCAGCCACTCAAATTATGTGTTATAACAGTCGAAATTGCACCCACATCCATACTGATCACCATCACACCATGGTTCATTGCTTCTAAGATAGCCATGGGTAAGCCTTCTTGTCGTGAAGTAACACATAACACATCTATGTTTTCCCATATATCTTCTGAAGGCACGACCCCATGAGCCACAACGTTGTCAGGGATAGTAAGAGATGCATCCATCATACCGCCGCCGAACATATGCCATTCAAAACGCTCTTGGTCAGCCATACACCTTGCTATTTCAATAAATCGATCTGGCCCTTTCTCATATGATAACCGACCCACAAAACCGACCTTTAATTTATTTCCATGATGGTATGTACCGTTACATTCAGCAAGAGGCGTAGTCTCGACGAAATTATCAAGGACTTCAGCTTGGCTTAACTGGTTCTTAATTTTGTTTGAAACGGCAAAGTTAATTGATAAGCATGCTGTGATTTTATCGAGCATATTGTACAACCGTACTTTTCCTTGCCCAGTTTCGCCCGCGTGATAGGTGCTCACACATCTTAAACGTAAATAGCGACACAATAGGCGCCCAAATATACCTGCTTTATAGCCGTGAGTATGTATAACCGTGTGTTTAGAGTACGTTTTAAAGGTGGAGATCACACTTGAAGCAGTGCCTTCTAAAAATTCGAATTGAATATTGCAAGATTCTAGCTTATTGTAAAATAGTTGATTACCGTGATCTTGGTAAAACAATATTTTGCATGTAACACTTTTACGCTGTAGCAACTTGGCAAGTTCGACAAGGTGAGACTCAATACCACCATAAATAGAAGAGTCTACAAATAATACAACATCATATTCCATATTTAACTCCAAGGATCTTCATGATAAATCAAGCTACTTTTTCTCAGTTACAACAAGATGTTGGTGAGCAACTTGCGATACAGCTATTAGAGGTTTACTTAACGGAGTCATTAGAGCTAATAAAAAAGCTGGATATAGACTCACCCCTAGATGTACTAGAGATAACAGCGCATAGCTTAAAAAGCAGTAGCCGAAGTTACGGCGCTTTAGAGCTTGCAGCGCTGTGTGAAAAAATAGAACACCAGGTCAAAATTGACGGCGTTAATGCTGAAGTAAGCACATTAATTACTGATGTTCATGCACAAAGTTTAGTTACCTTTTCTCATGCTCGAGAGTTAATTGATAGTACATGTTGAGTTTACCTTTGTACTCAAAGGTAGTTTAAGTAGTTGTGAAAACACATGACTTAGCTGCTCTATATTATGCTGTGTAGATTGACCTTGGTTTAATTCATCACAATGCACAACGATTTCTTCTATTGCTTGTGGAGAAATACTTAAATCGCAAAATTGATAGCCTAACTTTTCTTGCATCCAGTCAATGATTGTTTCACCCTGTAAACTACTGGCTACGCTATTTTCTTGGGCTATGTTTTCAATAAAAATGCGACAAGCAGCTGTTTCCTTAATGGCTGTACTTATTTCTTTCACCAGTAATGGCGGCATCACACTTGAAATGATACTGCCAGGCCCCATCAATATTAAATCGGCATTCATGATTGCATCAACAGCCCCTTTTGCAGCAGGAACTGCCTTTGATAAGCCAACAGTATCTGGGAGCTGTGTTAATGCGTCTATCTCACATTCACCAATAACTTGCTCACCGTTATGATAACTGGCAACAAGATCGGTCGCTGAATCAGACATAGGCAAAATGGTTTCGGCATTACCTAACATGGCGTTAAACCAAGCAACAGCCTCTGTTGGTGAGTCTGTTAGCTGCATTAAGCCTAATAGTGTTAGGTTACCGAGACTATGACCATCTAACTCCCCCCCATCAAAGCGGTGTTCAAATATTGAATGAATCAGAGATTGTTTATCTGTTAGTTGCAAGCAGCAACGGCGGATGTCTCCGAGTGCAACGCATTCTTGCGACTCTCTTAGCCTGCCGGTACTCCCACCATTATCGGTGGTCGCAACGATTGCAGTTAAATCACTACATAGCGGTCTGATAGCACTCAATACTTGTGCTAGCCCATGGCCACCACCTAAACATACAATTTTCATAATCGCTCCACTTACACTCTTTAGGATATACTTTAGATAAGCAGATATTATTCCAACTTATTTTCAATAATAAGTTATTGAATTTGTTATATTTAATTAAAAATAAATTTGATCTTTTTGATAAAGGTAACTACATTTGCAAAGTGCAAAGCAAATTACAAGAATGGTGAACAAAAAATGCAAAATGGACATTTATTTAGTTTAGAACAATTACAAAGCGCGCTATCTGCCATAAATTCTGGCAAAGATTTAACCGCAGTGTTCTATCGATTAAATAAAGCATTGTCACCGTTATTTAGTTACAAAAACTGTTGTATTCTTACTGAACATGAGTCTCTCATTTATCGTGCGATAGCGAGCTCAGATAGTGACTTTAATTATAGTCAATGGTCATTAAATAAAATAATGGAGAATGAAGATGTTACGGAGGTATTCCTTAGTGATGGATATTCACATGCTGAACATATCGCCAATAATAAGGTAAACTCAAACCTTTCTAATATTCTGATATGTAAGCTACCGCCCTCATGTAATAACAGCGTTGTGTTGTTTTCCGAATTAACCGGTAAACCGCGTTTCTCTGTGGTGGGTAAAGACAGTATGGTGTCTATTCTTTTAGAGCAGCTATATCTAAAAGTCGAGTCACTCAACAAGGCTCATTCACATACAAGTCATTTACTCTCTTTAGTCGCAGTAATGACGGAGCAAGCAGAACTGTTTAAAGAGCTTGCTTCTGAATGGTTTTGGCGAATGAATGCAGTTTGTGAGTTTATTTGTGTAGACGAACTGGCTGCCGATGATGACCTATATAAAACGCACTTTGTTGGTAAATCCCCTTTGTTAATGCGGTCTGATACTGAAACTGCTCAGCTTCGTAAGTGGGCACAATTTCAGCACATTATCACACAACACGGTGACTTCTATGAGTTTGAATTTGAACTAAATGCGCCAAGACATCTCTGGATCTCGCTCAGTGGAAAAGCTCAATTTAACGATACTGGTGAATTCATGGGTTATCTGGGAATTGCCAAAGATATAACGTATGCAAAAGATCGTGAAATAGCCTATAAGCAAGCCAAAGAAAAAGCTGAAAATGCAAACTCAGCAAAATCGCAGTTTCTAGCAGTTATGTCTCATGAAATACGTACACCGATGAACTCAATACTTGGTATGGTAGAGTTGATCAGCGATACAACCTTAACTGAGCAGCAAAAAGAATGGCTTTCATATGCACAAAGCAGCGCCAACCTTTTACTGGGATTGATATCAGATGTGTTAGACTTCTCTAAGATTGAATCAGGTACACTCTCTTTAGATAGTAGTGAGGTTAATTTAAAAGAGCTAATCCAGAGTATTTCAGCCCAGTTTGAGTCGCATACAGAACGAGGAAAGCTTGTATTTGACCAATCCATTGATAAATCGGTGCCAGATATTATTGAAGGAGACAGCACTCGGTTGGGGCAGATTTTATTTAATCTCTTAGGTAATGCATTTAAATTTACCAGTCACGGACGAGTAAGTTTAAATATATCCAGAGAACATGACTTATTGACCATTAAAGTATCAGACACAGGGATTGGTATTGCAGAGCAAGATTTGACTCGCCTGTTTCAACCATTTAGCCAAGTAAGTGACAGCGTAAAGCGCAAGCAGCAGGGCGTAGGACTTGGCTTAAGTATTACCAAAAAGCTAATTGAACTCATGCAAGGGACCATAGATTGCCGCAGTTTACTTGGTGTTGGCACAACATTCACCGTTACACTGCCTTTCAAAGCTATTGAAGTTTCACTGGTGACAAGTAAACCCAAATCATTACAGCAATCTCTCAACATATTAGTAGCTGAAGATAACAAGCCTAATCAAGTATTAATAGAAGCACTGTTGAAAAAGTTAAATCACAGTGTAACCCTTACGGAGACTGGTTCAGAAGCATTAAATGCGATAAAAGCAAAACAGTTTGACCTTGTATTAATGGACATGATGATGCCAGTGATGGATGGTCTAACAGCAACAAAATATATACGAGAAGAAATGTCTTTAGACGTGCCAATCTTTGCGTTGACGGCCAATGCAGGGCAAGCCGACAAAGTAAACTGCTTAAATGCAGGAATGAATAAAGTGCTTACAAAGCCGATTAGGTTTTCGGAGCTAAGCAATGCAATTAGCTCCTTGCACAATAACAGCGTTAAAAGATAACGCTAAAAGAGCCATGCTTTTTTATATCTAGCAAGATACTTTCAAAATGCTCCAGTTGTTTAGTATGTACAAAATCACCCATACTGATCCTTTTAACGCCAAGTTCGGTTAATTCATTGAAATTAGTTAAACCAGGCATACACATTACATTCACTGGTAAATGCGTATGATTTACAGCCGCTTCAATGTGATTAGTATTTGTTATGCATGGAATGAATATACCATCGGCACCAGCGGCTTGATAATGCGTAATTCGATTTTTAGTTTCAGTTACTGGATCTTTAACTTCAAGTAAAAATGTATCAGTTCTCACATTAATGAACACGTCTATATTCTCTTTACTAAGGCGCGCTTTTATCGCAGATAAGAAACAAGCAAACTCTTCAGCGTTTGCTAATGAGCGTGTATCACCGATGACTTTGCTATCCTCAATATTAATGCCAACAACGCCAAGCTTTACCAGTGATTTTATATGCTCAAACGTAACTTCAGGGTCTTCGCTATAGCCAGCTTCTATATCAACCGTTAATGGGACGGATACTGCTGAGGCAATTTTTTCTATCATAAACAGCACATCAGAAAAGGGCACATTTTCTCCATCTTTGTAACCTAATGTATTTGCAAGCGCAGCGCTGGATGTTCCTATTGCCTTAAAGCCATTTTTTTGTGAAATTTTTGCACTGGGCACGTCCCATACATTAGCAAGAAGTAAAGGTGTCGATGTTGTATGCAATGCTCTAAAAGTGTTGAATAACATGAAAATGATTCCGTATATATTTGCTTGATGTGGCCAGTATGCGTTGACAGTATTATTTATGCCAACGATAATACTGTGACAGTAATATAAGCTCAGCTTATGTTACAAAGCTAAACTATAGGAAAAAATCGATTGCATAAAGCGCTTAATAATTTAAACCTACTGCGTACTTTTAATGCTGCTGCGCATCATGCCAGCTATAGCTTAGCTGCGAGTGAGTTATGTATTTCACAAGCGGCTGTTAGCCAGCAGATGCGCCAACTACAAAGTTTATTGGGACAGCAACTTTTTACTCGAAAAGGAAAAAGTATGTTATTGACGCAAAGTGGAGAGGTTCTATTTTTAGCAACAAACAATGCACTATCAGTGCTGACTGAGTCATTAGATACAATTACTAAGCAGCCACTTGAAGGTCCATTAACCATATCATCGACTCAAGCTTTTTCTGCAATATGGCTAATACCACGATTACATTTGTTTTCTAAATTACACCCTGAGATAACTATCAATATTCAGTCTTCCGCTGGATTTGACGACTTAACGGCACAGCATATTGATTTGGCTATACGATTTGGAAAGAATGTGAGACAGAAAACCCCTAAAGAATATGAATGCCTCTATTTTGGCGATGGGACAGTTCATCCCGTCTGTTCTGTAAGTATGCTAGAAGAGTTAAAAAATACAGATGATATTTCTGCTCGTCCACTCATTAATATTGGAAGCTCCAGTCCATATGATTGGTTAGAGTGGGCTAAACACCATGGTGTTTCGCAGATAAACGAAAATACAGCTTATACGTCGGTGAGTAGTACTGATATGGCGCTTACTGCGGTACTTAATAGCAACAGCATAGCACTGATTGTTGATTATTTATGTCAAAATCATATTGATTCAGGCGAGCTATGTATTGCCTTTGCGTTACCACACCCTAATAAAGTTGAGCGTTATTTTGTCTATGATAAGCGTTCACCTAAACATGAAAGAATTCATGTTTTCATCGAATGGGTTAAAACACAAATGGCGGAAGAAGCAGGTCAATAATCACATTAACCTGCGATATAGCTTTAATCTTTGTGAAACAAGTCACGCGTATATAATTTATCAGCAATATCACTTAACACATCGACATCGCGATTTGTGATGATTAGGTCGCATTCTGACTTAAACGAGCTTAAGTTATTACATAAAGAAAAGTCATCGGAAAAAGGCTTCTCAAGCTTAGGCTCATAAACAGTTACATCAGCACCGGCTTGGTGCAAATGAGCTATCACATCTAAAATGGCAGATTCTCTAAAGTTATCAGAGTCAGCTTTCATTATTAGCCTATATACTCCTATTTTTTTTGGTTCTTTTGCCATAATAGACTCTGCAATATATTTTTTACGCGTATCATTGGCCGAGACAACAGCAGATATCATGTCATTTGGCACACCATCAAAGTTTGCTAGTAGCTGTTTGGTGTCTTTTGGTAAACAGTAACCGCCATACCCAAATGACGGGTTGTTATAATGGTCCCCGATACGAGGATCTAAGCTGACACCATCAATAATCTCTTTGGTATTTAATAACTTCGCTTCACAATAGGTATCAAGTTCATTAAAAAAAGCTACCCGCATAGCAAGGTAGGTATTAGAAAAAAGCTTAATTGCTTCTGCTTCAGTTGAATGGGTTAGGAGTATTTCAACGTCGTCAGAGTGTGCACCTTGCTTTAGCAAATTGGCGAATACTTGTGCTTCGTCAGTTAAAGCCCCCAGAATTATCCGTGATGGATACAAGTTATCATATAGTGCTTTCCCTTCTCTTAAAAATTCAGGAGAGAATACAATATTGTTAGTTTGATACCGCTGTTCCATTTGTTCAGTAAATCCAACTGGGACGGTAGATTTAATGATAATGGTTGCACGAGGTGAAATCTCTTGAGCTTGTGCTATGACGCTTTCGACACTTGCTGTATTAAAATAGTTAGTCTGCGGATCATAATCTGTTGGTGTTGCAATTACGACGTAATCTGCATTTTCTAGCGCGAGAAAAGGGTCACTGGTAGCAAAAATCTCGGTACTATTTTTTGATAGAAAATGTGTTATCTCAGCATCTTTGATAGGTGATTTTTTTTGGTTTATCAAGTTAACTCGGTTATGGTCTGTCTCTAACGCGCATACTTTGTTATGTTGGGACAAAAGCAATGCATTCGCTAAACCAACATACCCTAAACCTACAACTGTAATATTAAAAGCCATAATCAAACCCTATCAAGAATATTATTTATCTAGTGTTACTAGAGCAATATTAGGGCTAAGTTTTGTTGACGACTTTATGAAATTTTAATGATTTTTAAATCAATAGATTACATAAAACGAAACGAGACTGTATAAAAAGCCTCGTCTCGTTTTTTGCATTTTGAGAAGCATTTAGCAGTTTATACTAGAGAACCATGGCTGCTATCCAGCCAAAAATGAGCAGTGGAATATTAAAATGAATAAAGGTGGGTACAACAGAATCCCAAATATGATCATGCTGTCCATCGGCATTCAGCCCAGATGTTGGCCCTAGTGTAGAATCTGAAGCGGGAGATCCTGCATCACCCAAAGCGCCTGCGGTGCCAACAAGAGCCGCAGTAGCCATAGCAGAAAAGCCGACCTCTAAACATAAAGGCACAAATAAAGTAGCAATGATAGGCACTGTCGAAAAAGAACTGCCTATCCCCATCGTAATTAGAAGCCCGACTATCAGTATCATTGCTGCGGCCAGAGGCTTATTATCACCTATAAATTCTGCGCAGGCTGAAACTAAGCTTGCGACATCACCGGTTGATTTCATAACCGCAGCAAACCCTTGAGCTGAGATCATAATAAACCCGATCATCGCCATCATAGCCACACCTCGGCTGAATACGTCGGAGCTTTGTTCCCATTTAACAATACCAAAAACACTGAACATCATCACTCCAATCAAGCCGCCTAAAATCATAGAGCCACTTATATTTTGGGCAACAAGTGAACATACAACAGCTACCGTACCAATTACTATGACTTTTTTAGGGTTTTCAATCTCTTTCAATGATGAGGTATGCTCATTAGCCACGGTTTTATAAATGCGTTTTCTACGATATGTAATCAACAGTGCAATACATAATCCCACGAGCATTCCCACAGCGGGGATCACCATTGCGATTGGTACATCGGTATTAATAATCGTTAAGCCGTTATCCGCGAGGTTTTTATGTAATATAGAGTACAAGTATATTCCACCAAAACCATAAGGCAGAACCATGTATGATGTTGCTAGCCCGAATGTAAGAATACATGCAATTGCTCGCCTATCTAGCTCAAGCTTATTTAAAATCACAAGTAGAGGGGGGATCAAAATAGGAATAAAAGCGATATGTACGGGTACTAAGTTTTGCGATGCTATAGCGCAGCATAAAATAATGGTCATGATCAAAAGGCTGAGCAAATGCGTATGGCTATCTCGAGAACCATCTACTTTTTTGAGTAAGCTTTGCGCCAAAATTTGAGTTAATCCAGATTTAGAAATCGCGACTGCGAACCCACCAAGCATGGCATAACTTAAAGCAATTTCAGCGCCACCAGATAACCCGTCATTAAATGAATTTAAGGTAGCAGATAAATCAAGGCCAGCCGATAGACCTGCGACCATTGCACTCACAGTCATGGCAACAATAACGTTTACTCGCAACAATGACAGGGTGAGCATAAGGAGTACGCCAATAATTACTGCATTCATAGTTTTCTCTTTGTTTTTATTTTTATGGATTTTATCAGTTTCATAGTCGATTTTCTTTGTCTGTTAGCAAACGTTTTACCTTGGTATCGAGCTGCACTAAAGTGGCTGTAAAATTCATCCAACTCGTGTGTATGCTCAGGAAATTGCTCTTTTACCTTCGAAATAAATTGCAAAGGCGTTAAATTATTATTTTTATAAGGACTGACAGATTTTAGTTTTTCATATAGCTCAACAGAAAGTGGCCGCTTGATATAAACCTGTCGTTGCATAAACAAAAATACCACTAAGAATACCACGACCAATGTAAGCACCATGATTACCCCAGATAACACCTGTGCATTATTTCCCAGCAAATCTTGTAAGAATGATTGTTGTTTGTTTTTATCGAAATTAAGTACCCAACGAGTCCATTTGTAGTCATACTCCTCAAGCGTTAGCCTTAACCATTCCATGCCGGGTACACCTGACAGAGCGACTAAACTGATCCCAATATTTGACTTAAATTGCTCTGCTAAAGTGGTATGTTGTGACAGTGAGCCTATTAATCGTTCTGGCGAAATCCAAGCGGTAGGATCAAGCCTTTGCCAGCCAGCGTTAGGTATAAAAAACTCAACCCACGCATGAGCGTCATATTGATAAATACTAAAGTAATTATTAGCTTCATTATATTCACCACCGAGGTAACCTGACACAAGTCGAGACGGGATCCCAACACTACGCATCATCATCGCTACGGAAGAAGCATAGTGTCCGCAAAATCCAGATTTTTTCTCAAACATAAACTCATCAATGCTATTGGTGCTCTCTATGACTTCAGGTGTTAGGGTATATTCAAAATTCTGTGCGATAAAATATGCCCGCATCAGAACAATAAAGTCATCTGTGGAGCCCGCATCGTTGTCCCATTGGCGCGCGAGCTCGGCCGATTTTGGGTTTAACTTTTTTGGTAATTGCGTATAACGTTGGTATTCCCAACGAGTTAAAAACTCTTTAGTCGGTGCAGTAGCGGTGTGCGCATTGTATTCGAAATTACGGCTTCTGATTTTTGAACTAAACAGTGTACCAAACTGGTTAGTTGATACTTCATCAGAATCACTGAATGCATTACCCAGTGAAAATAGCCATGGTAAATTACTTGGCTCTGCGATCACTTTATAGACTGATGAAATGTCACGATTTGCAACATGTACAGGAATGTTTTGCTCACGCGCCATATGCCAAGATGTACCATCAAACTTATCATGTATAAGTGCTCGCCAATAAAAAGGCGGAGAATACGAGGTTGGCTCTTCTATTATGGCTCGAAAAGCCAAATCATCAGATTGAGATAACTCTGAAATATTAAAGGGGTCTACATTCTCAGATAAACCGGTTTTTGCAACCTGAGCGCCTGGTAATTGCCAAAAAGATGGGATCTTAGGTAAAAAAACAACAAGTAACATGCTAACTGGAATGATAAAAAATATATTTTTGACTGCTGTTTTCGTTGCAGGCAGCAACAGCTGCTTATGAGAAATAGCAGCTAAAACACCTAAATTTATAATCAAAGCTGTAACAACGACTAAAGTAGTGAATAGGTTTTGTGAAAACAGAAATAAGCAAGGAATGGTAAAAAAGTTTAGCACCATGATCTGCTTATTTTGTTTATCACTTTTAGCTTGAATAACTTTTAATTGGCATGCGAGAACCATTAATGACACAAACAATGATACTGAATTACTAAACCCAATAGAGAGTCCACAAACAGTCATACCAATAACGGCTACAATATTAAGAATTAGGTTAGAAGGGGGGAACCTAATATATTTCCATTGTGCAACATGCCATATATTCAGTACACAAAGTAGAATAGCAAATGGAGTTCCTAACTCGGTAAATAGCATCATCGTCATAATCAAATATATGAAGGTGATAAGCAATAGCTTAGTATTCACTTAATAGCTCCAAGCATTTAACTTGATGAGTTTGACCTGTACCTATAGGCAGGGTTTTATGCGGTAGTTTTAATGCAAATGGTTGCTGGTTATTGCTCGCTTCGAGTACTAAAAAGCAGAGCTTGCTTAGCCGTTCTTCAATATCACCAGTCACTAAGTCAAAATCAAAGCCCAAACTTACGGGCTTTTCAGAGGTATAGTCTTTAATCAACATCTGCTGACTTTTGGCAAAGTGACGCCATGACACTTTATTCAAGCTCATCCCTTTCTGGTAAGGCTTTAACTCATTAAACTCGTCATTTTCTTGTACACGATTCACATCAAGCTCACCGTCAGCTCCCTTAATTATATGCCTTATTTCTGCATTCTCTTCTATAGGTATAGGATACACATGTAATACTTTATTACAGTTTAAATAGCTCCAAACGGTCACTAAACCAAATGGGAAGTGGCTTATAATTCTAAATCTATCTAATGTATAAACACCACGTTTATACGGTAAGTTAATATCGATTATTGTATTTTTAACCATTTCGCTAATATCAATTTCACTACCAGTATCGATGTGCTTTATAATAATATTATGCCGTTCTTTATTGGTTTTTAGCTCAAGTTTCGCCCCGGTTGAAGTACCTTCTTGGTCATCAGAAACAGACAGTAGCTTAAGCTCTAAACGATTAAAATTAATATACCCTGACAATAATGAAACAACGAGCAAAATAGCCATGATATAAGACACTGCAAGTATTAAGTTATTCTGATAGTTAATTCCAAGAACGAAGTTTAATATCGTGATCCCAATAAATAACAACCCCGATTGGGATGGTAAAACATAAATTGAATCATGCTTAAAGACCATATGATTGGCTGTGTGTCTTCGGCTTACAAATTTAGCGAACCAATGTTGAATAATACTAGAACGCATTAAACTGGAACCAGTACTTGATCTAAAATGTCCGATATTACTTTATCTTGCTCTTTCACTGATAAGTTTAATCGATGACCTGCAACCGATGGAAATATTGCTTGAACATCTTCTGGGGTAGCGTAGTTTCTGCCAGACATTAGCGCCCATGCTTTGGTCGCTGAACCAAGTGCAATGCTCGCTCTCGGTGACAACGGATCATGAAATAACCCACTATTACGCGTAAACTGCACTAAAGAAATAATATAGTCAATAACTGGAGGAGGGAGCTTAACATGGGTAACCGCATGTTGTAATTCGAGTAATTCTTCGTCTGTCAAAGTAGACTTAACGTCTTCTGATTGCTGGGAGCTGAACCCCATAATCAACTTTCTTTCGGCTGCTTCGTCAGGATAACCAATACTGATCCGCATAAAGAACCGATCTAACTGAGACTCGGGTAGGGGGTGTGTGCCTGACTGGTGCAGTGGATTTTGTGTTGCAATAACAAAAAATGGATTGGGTAACATATGACTTGTACCATCAATAGTTACTTGACGCTCTTCCATAGCTTCCAACAGTGCACTTTGCGTTTTCGGACTTGCTCTATTTATTTCATCAGCAAGAAGCACTTGACTAAATATAGGACCAGGATGAAAAGTAAAATTATGTTCAGTAGAGTTAAATATGGCTGAACCAGTAATATCTGCTGGTAATAAATCACTGGTAAATTGTACCCGCTGATAGCTTAAACCCAGCGAGTCGGCTAATCCATGAGATAAAGTTGTTTTACCCATACCAGGTAAATCTTCAATAAGTAGATGACCTTTACATAACAGGCTACAGACAGCCAGTTTTATTTGTTGTTCTTTTCCGAAAATTATATTCGAGAGCGCATCTAACACTGGGGAAACAAATTGGTTCATGTAATTAATTCTAGTCGTTTTAATACGGTATCTACTTTTTTAGCATTAAATGGCTTAGCAATAAATCCTTTCGCGCCGAGCTCCCAAGTGTTTTGTACATTTTCAAGGCTGTTATGACCTGAGCACATAATTACATGGGTATTTGGGTGATGGTCGTTGACGAACTCTAAAATTTGAGTACCGTCAGTATCGGGAAGTTCAATGTCTAAAAATACAACGCCGGGTTCTTTTGACGCTAAGAGTGGTTTTGCTGAATCAAAGTCGTCTGACTCTAATATTTCTTCAAACCCTAAGTTAGTTAAAATTTCTATTAAATACTCACGTATTTCTTTTACGTCATCAACAATCAATATTGGTTCTAAAGGTTTTACAAATTCCATATGAAGAGACTTTCATATTAAGCTATGGATTTACCAAGCTCAATAGCTTTTAGATGATTACACTAAATTACATCGAGAAATATTAAAGAACAGCATCACTATGTCCGATACCGTCTAGTATTGGACATAGTGGCGTTTTTGTTATTGCTTTATAAGCATAACTAAACGAGCGATACCTATGTAATTAACACAAAGCAAGATATCCTATAATTTATATTATGTTAAATAGAATGGATTACCGCTAACGCATGTAAGATGTCGTTCATTTCTAGATTTAATGATGAAGTGATATTTTAGATTTGACTGCTCTGAAGCCCCTATTAACTAAGGACTTCACTTAGCCTAACTCTAAAATAACCATAAATCAAATTACGTTTATTTTTAGACAAAACCCACTCATTTTGACTCATTCTACGATCATTCCTGCTCATTATACGTTTAGAATTAGATCACAATTGTTCACTTTAAAACGGGTTTAAAGTCAGTTTTAACACCGTTTAAATTTTCTCTATGGCAACTACACGATTAAAATCAGCCATCACTTGAATTGTGATCAGCGCACTGTCAGTTGTTAGTTTTAGCACGCTTTGATTATAAGCTGCTGAACTTGCTTCCTGAATTAACAGCATCAAATTCGCTGTTTGTTCAAATCCAATTGCCGCCAACGACACACTGATCATCGCATCATCAATGACCACCAAGGTACTGTGATCCGAAGCTGACTTGGCAATAACTTTATCAACCGAATTGTTATTCAAGTGCCCGACTATCAATTTTGCTCCATCACCTAACTGTCGTCCTAATACTTGTTTGGCTGCTGTTGTTGCTATGTGTTTTTTAAAATGCAAGCTACTTTACTTATCAGCGTAAAACCAATATACCATCTATTTAACATAATCGAAGGATGTTTGCATAATTACGTAAATAACTCAGAAACTATGGGAGTAAAGTTACTGTTGAGCGACCTATAAAGTTTGGGAAGTCCAGTTTTTTGGATCATTAAAGATAAAATATAGCTCCCATTAAGCATTGTTCAAAACCTACTGGTATACCTGTTTTTGAACCAAGTTAAGAGAAAATATAAGACCACAATTAAGAATCAGGCTAATAATCAATCTAAACACGGAATTTCCTTGCTTACCTTTTGGGTTGTGATGCATATTTCAGGTGGTCAGTGTATAAATTCATCAACTTTATTATGTTAAGTTACACCTTTTTATACCCAAGGCGCCCCTACTCTATTATTAATCTATACATGCTTTTGTGGGGAAAGGTTCGACTATTGCTTAGCGGAATTGAAACAGGAAAAAATTTCTCTAAAGCCCTTTCTAAAAGTTTAAACGTTGGTGCCAAGTAAACAGCATCGAATATTTACCACCTCTTTGAGTTCTACCGCCGAGCTAATACGTCATTTTATCTGATTGGAGCGTGGCTAAACTTACTAATTACTTTAGAACCATTAGACTTAAAAATGCATACAATATTAAACTCGCTTTAAATTTGAATCTGCGCTTTTAAAAAAGTAGCTCCGAACAGAGCTACTTTATTATTTACTTATTTATAGTTTTTTCCAAACACCAGCCGTACCAGGCTCATCACCTTTGGTCCACCATTGTGCTTTATAACGCGCGCACACTGAATTAGCATCACAGTGATTCACTTCAGACCCTGCATTATATGCAACATCGATGTGCCACGGAAATTCTACGTCAGTTAGTAACTGCCATGCACCAGAAAAGCGACTTGGAGTTTCACCTTGGATCCAATAATTTGCTTGCCAAGTAAGCGTCTGTTTTAATTGGCTATCATAGGTTGAAACTTTATCACCTGTATTATAAGCAACCGCACTGTCATAAGGAGGTGCTTGTGTGGCACCTTCAGGAGATACTGTAACAATGACTTCATCAGTATAAACTGTTACACCATCATCAGACACATCGAGTGCAAATGTTAGTTGCTCAGAGGTGGCAACAGTTGGTGCATCAAATGATGCAATTGCTACGTTGCTATTCGTAATTACTACATTACTACCTGCAACTTGACGCCAGTTATAAGTAAGAACATCACCGTCGTTGTCGCGAGTTGCTGACCCATCAAGTTTTACTGCAACTGAACCAGATACAACTTGTTGATCTGCTCCTGCATTTACGATTGGTGGCGTATTCGTTACCTCCAATGAAACTGAAACAATAACAGAGTCGGCTGTGATCCCGCCTTTCCCATCATCGGCAATAAACTTAAATGAGAGTTGCTGTTCAGATGTAACATCTGGTGCGACAAACGCAGCGTTAAGCGTATTACTCGTTGTTAAAGTAACAGCCGGGCCACCTGTTTGTTGCCACTTATACGTCATGGCATCATTGTTTGCGTCTGATGCAGTAGCTGTTAATGACACTGTGGAACCAGAGGTTGCACGCTGATCTTGACCTGCATTAACTACAGGTGCTGTATTACTACCATCCGCCAGTGGGTGCCCTAATGATTCGTGCATCCAGTTCAAAACGTCACCATTATCGGTATCAATTTCCCAAGCGAATAGCCCTGCTAGGCCGCGTTGCATGACAAGAGAGCCTTTCGCATTAACAGAATTTTGATCATCATACGAAACCAAATCACCCGTACTTGGGCGATATAAATACGCACCCTGCGCTACCGAATCATAATGATATTCCCAATCAGGTTGATTCTTCCATTGTGCGATATTTGCATACATTAGAGTACCGGGTTCTAGCTTAAATGCATCTTCCGGTTTTGAAGGCCCAGTTGCTTTACCGGTCATATGGTGTGTGCCAGGAGTATGTTCTACGCCGGTCCAGCCTCGTCCATACATTGCTACACCCGCGATAAGTTTACTACTAGGTACACCTTGCGCGTTTAGAATATCGACACCCGTACTTAGGTTATACTCTAAAGTTCGTCTATCGCTCACTCTAAAATCTGATGGGTATACAGCAGTTTGATGACCTAAAGCATTTAAATCCCACGCACCAAAATAGTCATACGACATCATCATTATATAATCCATATACTTGATGGCTTCGCCGTAATTTACCTTATCTAGTTTGTCATAACCGACGTTAATTGCTGATGTTAACTCATAGTGGCGACCCGTGCGTGCGCCCTCTTCATCTAACATGGCACGTAACTCACGCATCAACTTAATATACGTTGCACCATCTTCAGGAGATCCTAAATTAGGGTTTGCAGCTGGTACGCCAGGGAATTCCCAGTCAATATCTATCCCGTCCCAAAACTCCCATGTACGTAAGAATTTACGACATGACTCAACAAAAGTTTTACGCTTTGCGTCGTCAGCCATGTAATAAAACGGGTCAGATAAGCTCCATCCGCCAATTGAAGGGACAATTTTTAAATCAGGATAGCGATTTTTTAACGCCATCATTTGTGCATAGTTACCCTTTATTGGGTCGCCGTTAACTTGATCACCAACCGGCTTCATGTAAGCCGCCCATGGATCAGGTGGCGCAAGCTCAAAGTCCCCTAAACCCGCACTGACCTTTTTAAATGTTTCATAGCCCGTCGGATTTTCACTTTGAAATGATGCATTAGGGCCTGTTATGGCTACAAACCCGTATATTATGTGCGTTAAGTTTTCTGCTGGAATATTATCAATGTAATAGTCCATCCCTTGTACACGATAAACCGACCATTCTGCAGCATAAGCAGCAACAACCTTACCCGTTGTATTTACGTAAGACTTATTCGTCATTTCTATTGGAAAACGAGCGTCATTTACCTTCATCGGTAAAGGTGCTAAATGGCTTCCTTTAGTATCAGCAACGATTAACTGTTTACTATTACTACTATCAGTACAGCCATCCAAGTTACAAAGTTGTACGGTCAGTTTGTAATTACCACCTTGTGATAGAGTGACGGTTTCAACGCCAGACTGAGATTCTGCAACCTCAGTTAAAGCTCTTGTCGCAACGACTTTGCCATCGAGTAATATGTTAACTGTTTCGCCTGCAGTCCCAGTCCACTTACTCCAAGATACGGGTACATCAATACTTTGCTTTACCACCACGTCTTTGTATGCCAAAGAATCTGTAATTGTTATAAGTGAATGATTTAATTCCATCCAACCGACACTTGGTGCTCCAGGGGCGACCGCAAAGGCCTGACTGGTAAATACACCCATTGACAAAAGCAATGCATTTCTAACCGTTTTACTAACACGGTTTGGACTATATTTCATAGTTTTTCCATTTAGTTGTTTTTAGTAGGCACACGGAATCACTAAACAATACTTCTATTGTTTAGTGCCGTGAGGAGTAATTTTATTTTAAGTGGCTATTTACCGGCTTTTTTAAACTTTAAAGGCCCTTTATCACCATCAGAAGTGTAATACCCTATCAGTTGAGAACCGTCATTCGATATGGTTAATGTATGGACTCCTTCTGTCGTCCAACCAGGGATAGCTTGGGTTACTTTTACTTTATATTCTATGGTATTCCCGACTCGACTCCCTATACCATACTCGACCAAAGGCGTTCCTTTGAACTCGACATAGTGCGTTACATAAATAACATCATCATCTTGAGAGACAATCATATGACCATTAGAGAAGTTAGCATTATTCACATCCTCCCAAAGTCCATTGACGTTAGGTGTATTCTCGAGGCGAGCGTCTGCGCTATGTGCGATGAATAATGCGCATATCGACAATAAGATGGGAGATAGTATTTTCATTTAAGCTACGTCCTTAGCACAATTGTTTTAATTATTTATTAACAAAAGTATCTTTAATTGGGACTTAATGCAATGAAGTCATAGGCACCCAAGCATTGGTAAATGTAATTAACTGAGAGTTTGAAGTCGAGAAGTAATAAAACGTAGAACGAGATCAGGATTCATAATGTTTTAACATTAATTTTATTCATACAATTTTAGCGAGTCTTCTTATTAAACTATTAATATGTCTGTTTATTTGACGTATTTTCAGAAAAGGCAAAGCCAAGAAGGTGACTATTTTATCGCTTAGTGAAAAAGTAGGCTTAGAGTCAAAAAGCACATTAGTGTTTTAATTATATTTATTTCATGTAAATAAATGAAAATAAATTGCTTTGCTAGCTATACACAAATAGAAAAGCCAGCAATCAGCTGGCTTTTTATTAATGAAGAAACCCAGTTTAGCTCATTGCCATCATCATTTTAGCTGGATTTTCAAGGTAGGCTTTCCATAAATTATTGAACCGTGCGATGGTTCCACCATCAATAACACGGTGATCGCCAGACCAACTTACCTGCATAATTGCGCGTGAGACTACATTACCATCATTATCAAAGCGCGGTAAATGTTGTAATTTACCTAAAGCAACAATCGCAACTTCTGGTTTATTAATGATAGGGGTAGCGGTTGTACCGCCAATCGCACCGATATTTGAAATTGAGATTGTGCCTGCTTTTAAATCATTAGGCGAAACACGGCCTTCTCTTGCTGCATTGGTTAAACGTGTCACTTCTTGTGCCACTTCAACAATCGATTTAGTCTGACATGACTTAATGTTGGGCACTAATAACCCTAACTTTGAGTCTACAGCCATACCAATGTTATGGTCGTTAAAGTAAGTTATTTCTGTACAAGCGTCATTCACTTGAGAGTTTACAATTGGAAACTCTTTAATTGCCAGAGATAGCGCTTTAATAAAGAACGGCATCATCGTGAGCTTAATACCCTCTTTCGCATATTGCTCTTTTAGCTCTTTCCTTAGCGATATTATATCGGTAAGGTCAATTTCATCGCTAAATGTGAAATGCGGAATAGTAGAAACAGAGGCAACCATCTGTTTTGCCATTGCCGCTTTCATACCTCGAATAGGCTCGACCCGATCGCCGCCTTGAACAACTGAGATACTACTTAATTGGCTCTCACTTTCTAAGCTAGTAATACTTGGCACAGTTAACTCAGTAGTGCTTTTTCCAGATGTGAAGCGACTGATATCTTCTTTATACACCCGACCTTTTTTACCTGAACCTGGGATCACATTGATGTCAAGGTCTTGCTCTTTAGCTAACCTTCTTACAGCTGGGGAAGCAATAGCCTTTCCATTTTTAGGTAACTGTGTGGACACTGTTTCACTTGTCGCGGAAGCACAGCTTACGTCATTGTTTGGCGATAAAGTGGTCGTTGTAGATGATACTTGTTGTCCAGCGCCTGTTAAGCGCATTTGAAACAACGGGCTATGAACTTGCGCGATTTCGCCTTTTTGATAATGGAGCTTTTCTACTACGCCATCATACTTAGCCGGTATCTGCACCAGTGCTTTGTCTGTCATTACGTCACACACAGCTTGGTCTTCTTTTATTTCATCACCTTCAGCAACCAACCATTCCACGATTTCACATTCAACGATCCCTTCTCCAATATCAGGTAGAATAAAATCTTCAAAATGAATATCGTCGTTAGATGGTGTTTGATCTTGAGCCTGCTCTGGGTCATTTACAGAGCCTACGCCAGCCACATTCATAGCAAAAAGTGGCTCGTGTACTTTGGCAATTTCACCTTTTTGATAATGTAACGTTGTTATAATACCATCATGCACAGCAGGTATTTGCACCAATGCTTTATCTGTCATTACATCACAAATTGGTTGATCTTCTTTGACTTCATCACCAATAGCAACTAGCCATTCAACGACTTCGCATTCAACAATTCCTTCACCAATATCGGGTAAAATAAATTCTTTAGCCATGACTATTCCTTAAAACTCTACAGATTTTTTGATTGCAGCAAATACTTTAAGCGCATCTGGTACATACTCTTTCTCTAATGCAAGTGGGTATGGCGTATCTAAACCACAAACCCGCATTATCGGAGACTCTAAATGTAGGAAGCAAGCTTCTTGTATAGTAGCGGCTATTTCAGCACCAAAACCATTTGTAATTGGCGCTTCATGACTAATGATCAATCGACCCGTTTTTATGACTGATTTAGCAATCGTGTCGACATCCCATGGTAAAATACTGCGTAAATCGATGATTTCACAACTCACACCAGCCTCTTGTGCTTTTTCAGCGGCTTGCTCAATAATTTCCATTTGTGCACCCCACGCAAGTAGTGTGACATCTGAACCTTCTTTCACAACTTCAGCTTTACCGATTTCGATGGTGTAATCTTCTTCAGGCACGTCACCAATTGAGGCACGATATAACCGCTTTGGTTCAAAGAAGATCACAGGGTTGTCATCTTTAATACAAGCACGAAGTAACCCTTTCGCTTGATGAGGGTTACGAGGCACAACCAACTTTAAGCCTGGTGTATGGGCAAAATACGCTTCTGGAGATTGTGAATGATATAAACCACCGGCAATACCACCACCGTATGGTGTACGGATTGTTAGGTTACCAACGTCAAACTCATTCCCGCTACGGTAACGGAACTTTGCAGATTCATTAACGATTTGGTCAAACGCTGGAAATATATAATCGGCAAACTGAATTTCAGCCAGTGCTGGCGCGCCGAATGCGGCTAGCCCGTTTGCAAAACCAAGGATCCCTTGCTCAGTTAGCGGGGTATTAAATACCCGGTGCTTACCATACTTTTCTTGCAAGCCAGACGTTGCTCTAAATACGCCACCAAAGTGGCCTACATCTTCACCAAAAATACAGGCTTGGTTGTTTTCAGCCATTGTGATATCTAACGCCGAATTAATGGCATGTAGCATGTTCATTTTAGCCATTATTTAATTCTCCCTGCAGTGACCGGATACGCTTCTGGATGTTGCTTTATATGCTCTTTTAACTCTTCATACTGCTTTGCAAGCGCAGGTATTGGCTGGTCATAAACGTCTGATACAAGTTCTTCTAAAGCTGGTTTTTGTACCTTTTCTGCAATTTTCAAAGCCGCGAGTATATCTTCTCGAATTTTGTCTTTTTCTGCTTCGTCTTCTTGTTCATTAAGCCACCCTTGCTTTAATAGCCATTTTTTAAAGCGCTCAATTGGACAGTTCCCTTTAAACTCAGCCTCTTCTTCTTTACTACGGTAACCTGACGGGTCATCCGATGTAGAGTGTGCGCCTAAACGATAGGCAATGGACTCAATTAATACCGGCTCGCCATTTTCAACCGCCATTTTGCGAGCTGCTTGTGTTGCAGCAAATACAGCAAGTGCATCCCCACCATCAACACGAATCGTTTTAATTCCATAGCCTACACCACGAGAGGCAATACCATCCCCTTTAAACTGTTCGTCAGCGGGCGTTGATATTGCGTATCCGTTATTTCTCGCAAAAAATAGAACGGGCGCTTCATGTACTGCTGCCATATTTAGGCCTGCATGAAAATCGCCTTCAGACGCTGCACCTTCGCCAAAATAACAGATGGTTAGGTTATCAATTTCTGAGTTTAACTCGCCAGTTGCTGGGTCTATGTGTTTTAGTTTTTGACCGTATGCATACCCCGTTGCTTGCGGGATTTGAGTGCCAAGTGGAGACGATATTGTTAAATAGTAAAGTTCATTTGAGCCGTAATGCACAGGCATTTGGCGGCCTTTACCTAGATCTTTTTCATTAGAGAATAGTTGGTTCATGAACTGCTCTAGCGTAAAGCCACGATAGGCTAATGCAGCTTGTTCACGATATTGCGCCATGATCATATCTTCAGGCTTCAATGCTGCAGCACTGGCAGTAATCGCGGCTTCTTCACCTAAACACTGCATGTAAAAACTAACACGCCCTTGACGCTGTGCAGCTTGCATTCGCTCATCGAGTAAACGAATAAAGCGCATTGTAGAGTATAAGTTTATCGCGGTGTCTTTATCGATATCAGGTGCTGTTGCACCTTCTAAAATTTCACCATTGTCACCGAGGATAGTCAGTGTTGGGATATCTAGGGCATGGCTATCAATAAACTTCAGCGCATGACTGATATTTAGCGATATGTTATTGGGGTTAGTCATAACCTACCTTCTCTTGTTGTCGAAACACATTTGCAAGCTATGAGATACCAATAATAGGGTTTGGAATATCTTCACATTCGCGTTATTTCTTATAAGAATAATCTGTGCGACAAATGCAAATTGATTAAATTAAAGCGACCTTCACTTTACGTTAACGTAAAGGGTTATTCAACAGATAGTAGGTGAATAACCCTTAATTTGCATAATCAAGAGTGGAAAGTTTTCAATACGGGCCTATAAACTTAATAATATCAATATATTAAATGAATTTATCACTGACTTCCATTGGAATAACGGTGAGTAATGCACGTTGACCAAGTGCCACATTTGCGTTTGGAAAGATAATTGCCTCACCATCAACTTCTGCCAAATATTCCACTTCGCCATCAGTGGCCAATAGTTCTCCTTCGTTAAACCCCGTGAAGTTTACAGCGCTTTCAGGGAATGGAAACGTAAATTGCTCTTGCGTGCGATTGATGGTGCGGTGAACTTGAAAAAGCTCAAAGTCATTAGCATTAAATTGCTTATATTCTACACTTTCCTGACTAATTAATGCTGACAGTGTTGATTTGGTTTTAGCAAATCGACTCATATCGTTCTCGCCAAATGGCTTAACTTGACCTAGTTCAACTGTGAACGCGTCTGCACCGAATACAAACGATGAAAAATAGCTGAATGTTGTCGCTGCGGCGCGCATTGTTAGCACCGTGTTTACCCCACACGATAATAAAAACTGTAATTGCTGCTTTTTCCAAGGTTTACCATGTAAATATGGGTATACAGCAAATTTTTCATTTTTAGAACCACGAATAGCGGTATGTAGATCATAGTGGCAACGGTAGCGACCTTCTTCAACGTCGCTAAAGAATGCTGTAACGTACTGTTCTAACTTTTCAGCTCTTACACGTTCAGGGTTTTGAATATCACCTTTAGCATGTTCACCGTTAAATAATCGATTTAAATTTTCTTCGACAAAGCGCTTAGCGATATTAATAGACTTAGGGTTACCATAAATAAACAGGACCCTTTGTTTAAGCACCAAGTGCCCTTTAATAATGGATTGGATCAGTTGATCGCATATTTCAATAGGGGCAGTTTCATTGCCGTGTACAGCGCTAGAAAGTACGATATCTTTAGATGTTTTACCCTGTGGTGTAAATTGAATGACACCAGTATCTAGTACCTCTACGAATGTGCCATTATCTAGCGTGAATTCACTGGCTGGCAGGTCAAATTCATTTTCACGTGTTAGGGTTAAAAAGTCCCCAGTGTTTTTTAAGTTTTCAAGGTACATACAACCACCTATAATAAAATGTGAGAGTAAATACCCTTAATTAACCCGACTACTATCACGTCTGTCAGCTTATTTAAGGATACAAAAAAGCCATGCAATAGCATGGCTTTTTAAAAATAGCGTGTTAGCTGATCACAGAATCAACCAAGCTTTTTGCTTCTTGCTCAAGTTGAGCTAAATGTGTTTCACCTTTGAATGATTCTAGGTAAATTTTATAAATATCTTCCGTGCCTGAAGGACGAGCCGCAAACCAACCAAATTCAGTTACAACTTTTAAACCACCGATGGCCGCTTTATTGCCTGGTGCATCGGTTAAGACTTGAGTGATTTTATCCCCTGCAAGCGTGTCAGCGGTCACATCAGCGGCGCTAAGCGCTTTGAGCTTGTCTTTTTGCGCCGTATTAGCTGGTGCATCGATTCTTTTGTAGATAGGCGCACCGAACTGTGCTTCCAACTCTTTATAACGTTGTGACGGTGTTTTACCAGTCACAGCAAGAATTTCAGCAGCAAGTAATCCAAGGATAAAACCATCTTTGTCGGTGTTCCATACGTCGCCATTTAATCGTAAAAAAGATGCGCCAGCGCTTTCTTCACCACCAAATGCCAACCATTGTTTGTTTAGACCTTTTACAAACCATTTAAAACCAACAGGTACTTCATATACCTCGCGGTTATTTGCATTCACAACCTTATCAATCATGCCAGATGAAACCAGTGTCTTGCCGATTTTTACATCACTTGGCCATGCTCGGTGATTTAACAAATAATCAATGGCGACAGCAAGAAAATGATTTGGGTTCATTAGTCCGTCTTTGGTGACGATACCATGACGGTCATAATCAGGATCGTTCCCAATACCAATATCAAAGTCATCTTTAATTGCAATTAAATTTGCCATTGCGTAAGGAGATGAACAATCCATGCGGATCTTACCATCTTTGTCTAATGGCATAAAACCAAACGTGGGGTCTACCACGTCGTTGACAACGGTCAGATTCAAGTCATATTTTTTTGCAATGATAGGCCAAAAATTAATACCTGAGCCCCCTAGCGGGTCTACACCAATAGTTACGCCAGCTTCAGCTATCGCTTTCAAATTAATGATATTTTCTAGATCATCAATATAAGGCGTCATTAGATCTTCATATTTAATAAAGCCAGAGCGCTTTGCTTTTGCGTAAGGGAATAATTCTACCTCAACCAAATCTTCGATTAGTAACTGGTTTGCTCTGTCTTCAATCCACTTGGTCACATCAGTATCGGCTGGTCCACCATTTGGAGGGTTGTATTTAAACCCACCGTCTTGAGGCGGGTTATGTGAGGGCGTTACCACAATGCCGTCTGAAAGTTCATTTGGGTGCGACTTATTATAAGTGACAATCGCATGGCTTATGACTGGTGTGGGTGTGTAATCATCATTTTCTTGCGTGATCACTTGAACTTCGTTGGCAACTAACACCTCTATGGCTGAATTAAATGCAGCCTCAGATAAAGCGTGCGTATCTTTACCTAAAAATAACGGGCCAAAAATGTTATTTTCTTTACGGTAATCGCAAATAGCTTGCGTGATAGCTAATATATGTGACTCGTTAAACTTGACATTATATGAACACCCTCGGTGCCCTGATGTACCAAATGCAACGCATTGTTCAGGGTTTTGCTCTAGGTCGGGTTCGTTCAAATAGTAAGCAGACATCAATTTAGGGATGTTTACTAACTCTGATTGCGCAGCTTTTTTACCTGCACCAGGGTGAATTGCCATTAAGATTTCCTTATAGGTAGTCTCGGATCGTTTCAGCTTGTGCTTCATTATAACCAAGGCCAAGTGCAACCTCATGAAGCATCATTTTCTTTCGAGTTGTATTTGAGTTGGTCATCACCCAATATTCACTGTCTAGAATATTTTTAGGGTTCATACTACTACCACTTTCAAGTAACGCTTCTTTGCTAGTCGCAAAGTAAATACGGTCACGGCCTTTTATATCAAGCACGGTTTTAAATGCGGTCTTATGCGTACGATGTAAGGCTGATAAAATAAATAAAAACCGGCCTACTACGCCTTTTTGCATAGCAAGCTCTTCTTTGTTTAGTATATTGAATACGTTAGCTGAAGTTTTTGACACATTTGTGACAACCTCTTCAGCCGTTAGGACAGGCTCTACTTGTTCTGCCTTTGAGTCCGTTGCAGAGTTCGTTTGAACGCTGCTGTCAGGAGTCAAATTTAATAAACGACGTAAAATTTGCGAAGCACTTTCACCAATACTTTGTGTGTTGCTGGCAATATATTGATAAAGCTCGTCATCTATTTCTATTTTTTTCATGCTTTTCCTGTCATTACTGATATTGATGCATCTAAAAAGATTATATCCTGATTTAACAGATTACTCTACGGCTTTGCATTTATGTATTTGGCTGGCACAATTGTACCCTGTTATGAGGAATACATATGTTATTAAATTACAAGCAAACTGGAACCGGTCCAGATCTAATTTTAATGCACGGCTTATTTGGGTCTCTTGAAAACCTAAATGTTATCGCGAAAGCATTGTCTGAACATTTTACGGTCTACAATGTAGACTTGCGTAACCATGGTCAATCCTTTCATAGTAGCGACATGAATTACTTACATATGGGTAACGATATTAAAGCGTTAATTGATCACTTGAATATTGATAAAGCTCATGTAGTTGGCCACTCTATGGGCGGCAAAGTTGCTATGCAATTTGCGTCTATGTTTGAGGAATGTGTCAATAAACTCGTCGTATTAGACATTGCGCCTGTCGTTTATCCGCCCCGCCATGATGAAATTATCGCTGGATTAAATAAAGTTAGTGAACAAGCAAACGTCTTAAATAGAGCACACGCGGATACAATACTAAGTGATCATATTGAAATGCCTGGAGTACGTCAGTTTTTATTAAAAAGTTTAGCAAAAACAACGACTGGAGAGTTGGCTTGGCGGTTTAACTTACCTGGTATTGCAGACAATTATGCACATATTGTGGCAAATATTGACAATAACCAACCATGCTTATGCGATACGCTATTCATAAAAGGTAATAATTCTGACTATATACTGCCTGAACATAGAGAAGCGATTGTCACAGCATTTCCTAAGTCGTCTGCGAAGGTGATACATGGAGCAGGTCATTGGCTACATGCAGAAAAACCAGCTGCTGTAAATAAATCAATTCTTGATTTTCTTCAATAAATGTTCTGTTTTTGCTGTACCGGCCTTAATTTATGTTTATTGAGTATGTTATAGTAGCCGCCGTTTAAGTTTTCAGTTGGGTGCATATGGTCAGCCAGTATATTAATGAATTTGAAACCCTAGGACTGTATTTCGCATTAGCGGGTATCTTCTTTTTTATCGGAATGGCGATTCAAGACGTTTTAAAAAAAGGTAATGTACCCAAGTTTGGTCGATATACTGTTTGGCTAGTCTTATTTCTTGGCTGTTCGGGTTTCATAGCTAAAGGCCTTATCCAAGTGTTTTGGCAAGGTGCAGGTGTTGGATAAAAATGGCCAAATCTGAAACAGATAGGACGACGATTGATTTATTTGAAAATGAAAAGCGCCCGGGTCGACCAAAAACAAACCCACTCCCAAGAGAGGTTCAGTTAAAGGTTAACAAGCGCAATCAGATAAAAAGAGATCGCGCCAGAGGGTTAAAACGTGTTGAATTTAAGGTTTCTTCAGAGCTTTATCAAGCTTTGAGCGATATGGCCGATGAACAAAACATCAGTCGCAGTGCTCTGATAGAAACTATCTTGCAAGAGAAATTAGCGAATAACAGATAGAAGGTAAGTATTTAATGGCAAGCGTAGGTATATTTTTCGGCAGTGACACTGGTAACACAGAACATGTTGCTAAAATGATTCAAAAAGAGTTGGGTAAACAACTCATTGACGTCAAAGACATTGCAAAAAGTAGTAAAGAAGAAATTGCTGAATTCGATTTAATCTTATTTGGTATCCCTACTTGGTATTACGGTGAAGCTCAGTGCGACTGGGATGACTTCTTCCCTGAGTTAGAGGAAGTAGACTTCGAAGGAAAATTAATCGCAATCTTCGGTTGTGGTGATCAGGAAGACTACGCAGAGTACTTCCTTGATGCAATGGGCATGGTAAATGACATTGTAACTGAACGTGGTGCAATCGTTGTTGGACATTGGCCAACCGAAGGCTATCAATTTGAAGCATCTAAAGCGATGGCTGATGATACTCACTTTGTTGGTTTAGGTATAGACGAAGACCGTCAACCAGAATTAACTGAAGAGCGCGTTAAGGCTTGGTCTAAGCAAGTATACGATGAAATGTGTCTTGCAGAATTAGAAGACTAATTGCAAGACTACTTTGCACTTAGTGCATTAGCGCGTTATTCTTAGGTCGTAACAGCGTCGTGTTATTGCTTAAGACAAAAATATAATTAATTGAGACAGAGTGAATGACTGATCACAACTTAGAGTTAAAAAAAGCAGGTTTAAAAGTAACGTTACCAAGAATTAAAATTCTTGAAATATTACAATCACCTGATAACCAACACATCAGCGCAGAAGATGTGTATAAAATTTTACTCGATAAAGGTGAAGAAATCGGCCTAGCGACTGTATACCGCGTACTGAACCAATTTGATGATGCTGGCATTGTTACACGCCACCATTTTGAAGGCGGAAAATCAGTATTCGAACTGTCAGGTAGTACACACCATGATCACCTAGTGTGTTTGAAGTGTGGGAAAGTTGTTGAGTTTGAAGACGACATGATTGAAACTCGCCAAGAGCAAATAGCGACTGAAAATGGGATCCGCCTAACAAATCATTCACTTTACTTGTATGGCGAATGTGAAGATACAGAAGCATGTAAAAAATATGCTGATGAAAATGGCAACTAACCATTAGAGTTCGTTTATAGAGCCGGCCCTTTGGCCGGTTTTTTTATACATAGCTGTGGCTTGCTTGGTTAAAGGCCCTTTGCTTGCATTTTACTGGCTATTTATCCAGCAGTAGGTACAATTAGACTCCAGCTGTCAAGGAGTCACTCAATGTACAAATTTTTTGAACGTTTCACTAACCCATTTCCTGATACCGATATAATCCCCCCGCCTAATTCACTCTTTTCGTTTTGTCGATTTTATACCCGAGGAATGGAATGGCCTTTAATAGCAATGTCTATAAGTGCGGCTATATTAGCAATATTAGAAGTCGCGTTATTTGGATTCATGGGTGACTTAGTAGATTGGTTATCGACCTATACGCCAGAAGCACTCTTGGCGCATAAAAAATCAGAGCTCATTTATATGGGAATTGTAACCCTAGTTGCATTGCCATTGATAACCGTATTCCATTCTGCGCTTATTCATCAAAGTTTACTAGGTAACTATCCGATGTCGATCCGCTGGCAAGCCCACCGCTATTTACTAAAACAAAGCATGGAGTTTTACCAAGATGAGTTTGCTGGGCGAATATCAACGAAAGTCATGCAAACATCACTTGCCGTCAGAGAAACGGTAATGAAGTTGCTCGATGTTCTAGTTTATATTCTAGTGTACTTTGGCGCCATGCTGACTTTAGTAGCCAGTTCAGATGTTAGGCTTATGATCCCCCTAGTTATCTGGCTATCATTATATATCGCTATTCAACTCTATTTTGTACCAAAACTTAAAGGCATTGCAACCACGCAAGCAAATGCACGTTCAGAAATGACTGGGCGAATTGTTGATAGCTACACAAATATCTCGACCGTTAAGCTTTTTTCTCATACTCAACGTGAAGAACAGTACGCAAAAGAGAGCATGGAAGTTTTCATCGACCCGGTATACAAACAAATGCGTTTGGTTACCGGTTTAAACGTTAGCATTCAAGCTATTAATTATTTACTCATATTCACTATTGCAGCTATTTCCATATATCTATGGTCTTTCAGTGCAATAACCGCGGGGGCAATTGCGATTACGCTTGGGTTAGCACTTAGATTGAATGGTATGGCACAATGGATTATGTGGGAAATTAGCGGTTTATTTGAGAACATAGGCACCGTTACGGATGGGATCTCTAGCCTTTCTAAACCGTTGGATGTAACAGACAAAGATCAAGCTAGCCCACTCAACTTAACCCATGGTCAAATTTCATTCAACAATATCAAGTTCGCCTATAAACGACACGACAAAGATAATGAGACATATGTCATTGATGGCTTAAACTTGCACATTAAGCCGGGTGAAAAAATTGGGGTGGTTGGCCGTTCAGGCGCTGGAAAGTCAACTTTAGTTAACCTGCTCTTGCGATTCTATGACTTATCCGACGGTGATATACTCATTGATAAGCAAAAAATTTCAGATGTGCAACAAGAGAGCCTGAGACAACATATCGCAATGGTTACCCAAGATACCTCTTTGTTGCATCGCAGTGTCGCTGATAACATTTTATATGGGCGGCCAGAGGCAACGCGCGAACAACTCGTAGCTGCAACCAAAAAAGCACAAGCCTATGACTTTATACAATCACTAGAAGACAGCCATGGCAATATTGGCTTTGATGCCCAAGTAGGTGAACGTGGCATTAAACTGTCTGGTGGTCAGCGGCAACGTATCGCCATTGCAAGAGTATTACTAAAAAATGCGCCGATACTTATTCTTGACGAAGCAACCTCCGCATTAGATTCGGAAGTAGAAGCTGCCATCCAAGGCAGTCTAAACGATCTTATGGGAGATAAAACCGTTATCGCGATAGCCCACCGCTTAAGTACCATTGCGCAAATGGATAGGTTGATTGTGATGGATGGCGGAAAGATCATTGAGGAAGGTTCTCACGACGAACTTCTTAAGATGAACGGTGTTTACGCTAAGCTATGGGCGCATCAAACAGGTGGTTTTATCGGCCTTGAGTAACCCCGTTACAAAATATATTACACACCTGCTCCACTAACTCATTAAGCGCTGCTTCGTCCAGCGGCGCTTTCCAGCTGATTGCTTGGTCCCAATAACTGAGCTTTTTTAATGCCCCCCAAAAGAAACCGGCTGCAAATTCAGGGCTGATCGACCCTAAACAATCAGTATTTGAAGCATCTTTAAACCATTGTAACATTGCCTTTTCGCAATCAATAAATCGCTGATTTAAACTGTCTGCTTGCTTTTTAGAGCGCATAGACTCAATGATCACAATTCTCGACAGCGTTAAATAATCCTCATCGTTTAATAGCTCTAAAGCGCTCATAGCCAAATGCTTAAGTTGCGTATCAAATTGATAATGCGGAATAAACTGAATTGCGGTTAGCGGGGTGATCCGTTCAATAAGCTGAGCCACAACGGTATCAAAAAGTGCATCTTTTGTTGGGAAGTGTTTATACTGTGTTCGTTTAGAAACGTTGGCTGCTTTACTGATCCCTTCCATGGTCGTTGCTGACAGGCCAAACTGCGCAAATTGAGCAATAGCTGCTTGCAGTATATCTTGCTGTTTTACTGAAAAGTCTGGCATAGATGGCTTATATCTAATATATCAATACAGTATTTTAATCAAAACTAATGGAAATAAAAAGTACACGGCACCGTTTACCCAAAATAAAAAAACGTATACACTTGCGTATACTTGCGCAAAAGTCGACCTTCTCCCTTTACTTTATCGGCTATAGGGTATGAAATGAACAGTGCGAGGTAGTCTATTCGAGTTGTCAATCACCCTGACCCACTATATTGGCAACTCACGATAACACTAATGTCTATAAATTAATTAAATGGCATAAAAATAGGATTTGGAGTGTTTATGTATCCCCCAGTTAGCAGTCGTGTAAAACGTTTTTCAATAGCGTTTGCTTCTCTTGTGCTTATCAGTGCTTGTCAAGAAGCCCCTCAAACTCAAGCCGCCAGCACGATGCCCCCTGCACAAGTAAGCGTGCAAGAAGTGTCAAGAAGTTCGGTACCAATTACCATTAAGCTGCCCGCAACCCTTGCTGGCAATAAAGAAGTTGAGATCAGAGCCCGTGTATCGGGTATTGTTGAATCTCGCAATTTTGAAGAAGGGCAAAAAGTCAGTGCTGGTCAGTCATTATTTACCTTAGACTTAGTTCCTTTCACGCTAGAAGTCGAAAAAGCCCAAGCTGAGTTAAACGCCGCACAAGCAACAGTTAAGCAAGCAAAACAAGAACGAGACCGTTTACGTAAACTAAAGAATGAGCGCTCTGTATCGAAAAGGGATTTTGATAATGCTGTCTCAAACTACGATATTGCCGTTGCCAATCTAGCATCATCAAAGGTCGCACTCAACGAAGTGAAGCTAGATCTTGAATATGCACAAGTTAAAGCTCCCGTAAGTGGGATCATTGGCCGTGAACTTGTATCTGAAGGCAGTTATGTCTCTGGCCCAGAGTTACTTCTCACAGAGTTAACGGAAACCGATACGATGCGAGTTCGGTTTGGGTTTTCAGAACGTGAACAACTACAAATGCGCCAAGATGTCGAAAACGGTGGCCTTACACTGCCGCTAAATAACGAGTTTTCTACGAAGTTGATTTTGCAAGACGGGTCTATTCACCCAAGCAGCGGCAAAGTTAATTTTAGTGATGTACGTGTTAATCGTTATACGGGTACAAGCGAGCTACAAGCCAGAGTTGATAACCCTAATGGGCAATTACGCCCAGGTCAGTTTGTTCGGGTTCAATTGAGCGGAGCCACAAGAAATAATGCCATATTGTTGCCACAACGTGCTGTATTGGATAATGGCACTGGTAAATTTGTGTATGTGGCAACAGAAAATGAACAAGGCATGATGGTTGCTCTACCCGCTCCTGTACAAGTAGGAGAATGGGTGACCGTTGACGGAAATAACTTATGGGTGATCAGAAGTGGTTTAACCGATGGTCAACCTGTGATCACTGAAGGAATTGCACGTATATTTTTCCCGGGAATGCCTATTTCAATTGTAAGCGAAGGAGAGTAACGCCATGTTCTCTCGTTACTTTATAGATAGACCTATATTTGCTTTTGTTATTTCAATTGTAATTGTTCTTGCGGGCCTTGCGGCAATGCGTAGCCTGCCCGTTGCTCAATACCCCGAGATAGCCCCTCCTGTAGTTCAAGTTACAGCCGCATACCCAGGTGCGTCAGCTGAAGTATTAGAACAAACAGTCGCCGCGCCTATTGAAAATGCCATTACGGGTGTTGAAGGTATGATGTATATGAGCTCAACAAGTACCAGCTCAGGTGCAACCACGATTGCAGTGACGTTTGAAATAGGCACAGATGTTGATCAGGCCGCAGTAGACGTTAATAACCGGGTAAAACAAGTCGAAGCAAGGCTACCTGAAGAAACTCGCCGACAAGGTGTACAAGTGACGAAAGGGTCGTCTAGTTTCTTGCAAGTACACGCCTTTTACTCTCCAGACGATACACGAACCAGCCTGTGGACGTCGAATTATGTCACCATGAATATACTGGATCGTATCAAACGTATTCCTGGTACCACCAGTGTTCAAATATTCGGCGCTAAAGACTATGCAATGCGCGTATGGTTAAGGCCAGATATCATGAGTCAACTGGCTGTCACAGTAGAAGAAGTGGCCGCAGCGATTCGTGAACAAAACTCGCAGTATGCGGCTGGTAAAATTGGTGCCACCCCCACCTCTCATAATGCCCAAGAGCTCGTGTACAGTGTCACAGCACAAGGGCGACTATCAACGCCCGAAGAGTTTGACAATATCATTATTCGAGCTAACCCTGATGGGTCAAATTTACGGCTTAAAGACGTTGCTAGAGTTGAATTAGGCTCAAAAGATTATGACTTTGCCGGAACGTTCAATGGTAAAGAAGCAGTATTACTCGGGATCTTCTTACAACCAGGCGCCAATGCATTAGAGGTTGCAGCACAAGTAAACAGCACCATTGATGAACTAAAAGCTCAATTTCCCATTGGTTTAGCACACGTTACGTCATATGACACAACTCGGTTTGTCGAAGTGTCAATTCGAGAAGTGATCATTACCTTGGCCGAAGCCATGGTATTGGTATTTTTAGTTGTTTATCTGTTTTTACAAAACTGGCGCGCTACACTTATTCCAACCTTAGCAGTACCTGTATCGTTACTTGGCACATTTGCAGGTATGTATATGCTAGGTTATTCGATCAATACCTTGACGTTATTTGGTATGGTGCTTTCTATAGGCATAGTCGTAGACGATGCCATCGTCGTTCTCGAAAACGTTGAACGAATAATGCACGAGCAAAAAGTGTCTGCACGGGACGCAGCAATACAAGCCATGAAGGAAGTTAGCGGCCCAGTCATTGCCATTGTGTTAGTACTGTGCTCAGTGTTCGTACCTATTGCATTTTTGGGCGGGTTAACCGGAGAGTTGTTTAGACAGTTTGCTATTACTATTTCTATCGCGGTCAGTCTATCCGGCGTGGTTGCATTAACTATGACCCCTGCGTTGTGTGTACTTATATTAAAGCAAGAGCATAAACAAACGGCATCGTTTTTCTTGTGGTTTAATGCTTGGTTTACCCGTGTTACGGGTAAATACGTCGGGGCAGTCAGCTTTATGATCCGACGGGGTCTTCTTGGCTTAGTCTTAGTGACGGCAATGATAACTGCAACCGGCGTTTTATGGAAAAACACACCAGGATCTTTGGTACCAGATGAAGATCAAGGCTACTACGTTTCTGCTATTTTCTTACCTGACGGTGCCTCCTTAGAGCGCACAGCGGAAGTCGTAGATGAAGTACTCGCAGCGGTAAAATCTAACCCTGCAAACGAAAACGTTGTGGCGTTTACAGGTTTTGATTTCATAGGTGGTGGTTACAAAAACAGTGCCGCAACGCTTTTTGTTACGCAAAAGCATTGGGATGAGAGAGAAATTGATACGAAGTCGCTCGTAGGCGAACTCTACATGAAGACTGCCCATATCAATGAAGCACTGGTACTTGCTTTTAATCCCCCGCCTATTTTTGGCCTTGGCAATACTGGCGGCTTTGAAGTTTATTTACAAAATAAAGGTGCCGGCGGTCATGAAAAGCTAAAAGAAGGCATGCAATTAGTGATGGCTGAGGCGCAAAAGAGCCCAGTTTTAGCCAGTCTTCAAACCTTATGGCGCCCTAATGCCCCGCAACTTAAAGTCCACATGGACCGTGAACAAGCCCGCGCTATGGGTGTGAATATAAACAGTGCATTTACCGCGTTGGGAGCTAATTTAGGTACGTATTATGTCAACGACTTTAATAAGTTTGGTCGAGCATGGCAAGTGCTATTGTCTGCTGAAGCTGAGTTTAGAATGACCCCAGAAGACGTCGGTCGTATTTATGTAAAGAATAACCAAGGTGATATGGTGCCTATATCAGCATTCACAAAAGTTGAGTACAGCCGAGGTCCTGAGAACCTAGAGCGATATAACAATCTATCTGCGGTTAAGCTATTAGGCGAAGCGGCACCTGGTTACAGCTCTGGTCAAGCAATCGCTGAAATGGAGCGTATTGCAAAAAGTGTTTTACCCCCTGACATGACGTACGACTGGACTGGCTCTGCGTATCAAGAAAAGCAAAGTTCAGGCACTACAGGGTTAGCGCTAGGGCTTGCTGTGATCATGGTATTTTTGATACTGGCTGCGCTTTACGAGCGTTGGTCTTTACCCCTATCAGTACTTCTTGCACTCCCCTTTGGAACGTTTGGCGCGCTTATTTCTGTTTGGATAGCAGGGCTTACCAACGATGTTTATTTTCAAATTGGACTTGTCACGCTACTAGGTCTTGCTAGTAAAAACGCGATACTGATTGTTGAATATGCCTTGATGAAATATCAGCAAGGCTGGAGTGCCAGTGCTGCAGCACTTGAAGCTGCGAGGCTGCGCTTTAGGCCCATTATTATGACTTCACTTGCGTTTATTTTGGGGGTTGTGCCGCTCGTATTAAGTTCTGGTGCCGGCGCTGGCGCAAGACATAGCGTAGGTACTGGCGTTATGGGCGGAATGATAGCCGCAACTTTCTTAGCCATCTTCTTTGTCCCGCTATTTTTCTTTTGGTTAACAAATCGAAAATTAACGGAGAAAAGAAATAAACAAGAATTAGCAGATGAAATTGCTGCCCAGCACAAAAAAGAGCATGTCGAAACACAGGAAGGGCTCGTATAACTGTGAGGTAAAATATCAAACGCCAACTGCAAAGTTGGCGTTTTTCGTTATAAGCCGTTAAGATTAAATAAAAAGTAAGTAATAGAACTATATATGAGCGGTAGCCTAAAAAGTACTTTCGATGAATATTTCCAAGTAGACGATAGTAACCAAGTCAATTTATTTGTCGTCCAGAGCACCCAAGTACCACAATCTCAAGCGGAGCTCGAAAGTAATATCCCTGCTTTATTTAAACTCGCTAACGAGATAAATGAGCTCGACAGTAATGCCCTCAGGCCTTTAAGAAACTTAGGAGATGTCGCAACTGAGCTGGCTTCGTTTTTGCAAGCGCAAACTCGGAAAATCGACCTTATAATGAGTCATATTCTCGCCACAGAGCAACCTGATGAAGACAATGTATACTGCGACAGCTATGGCGGAGGTGGCTTAAAAGTCACTTTGCCTGAAAAAATGGCGATTGGTACACACCTGCGAACAAAGCTGTTTTTAAATCATGAGGCCAGTGCTATTTATTGTTACACACAAGTCATTGCCTCTGAGCGTATTGAAGCTGACAAAATACAACACACCCTTGCCTTTATTCAAATTCGAGATGCAGATCAAGAGCTGGTTGTTAGAGCCAGCTTACATGCTCAAACTCGGCAATTAAAAAAACGCCAGTTATCACAGAATAAAGCACAAAGTAGCTGACAGCATTACTAGGAATGATAAACTAGCCGCTTAGAAATTTATTTGTGTAACATCATGAGCTTTAGACTTTTACCTGAATGGGCAACGCAAGACGGCATCATGCTAACTTGGCCCCACGAAAACACTGATTGGGTGGATATTTTACCTGATGTAGAGCCTGTCTACGTCACTTTATGCCAACAAATATCGCAAGTACAAAAAGTACTGATCATTGCCCACTCCGACGCGCTGAAAGTGCACATTTCTACCCTATTATCTAAAGCTGATGTAGATATGAGCGCCATCGTATTTGTGGTAGCGCCATGTAATGACACATGGGCTAGAGATCACGGGCCACTAACTACAGCCAATCAGAACGGTGATTTGCGCGTTGTTGATTTCGTTTTCAATGGCTGGGGTAACAAATATGCCGCTGAGCTGGATAACAATATTAATAAACAACTTGTCGCACAGGTTATAAATGACCAAGCAGCATTTCAATCAATTGATTTTGTGCTTGAAGGTGGTGGCATTGAAATCAATGAATATGGCGTATTACTTTCTACATCCGAGTGCTTATTAAACCCAAATAGAAACCCAACATTGGGGCAGTCGCAAATTGAGGCTACACTCGCACAAGAGCTTGGTGCAGACAGTTTTTTATGGCTAGAACACGGCTATTTGGCTGGCGATGATACAGATAGCCATATCGATACTTTGGTTCGATTCGCGCCTAACAACACCCTCGTTTATGTTGCTTGTGACAATGCTGATGATGAACATTTTAGTGCTTTAACCGCGATGAAAATGCAACTAGAGTCATTTATGACCGCCGATGGCAAACCTTATGATTTAGTTCCTTTACCGTGGCCAAAGCCAGTTTTCAATAATGACAATGAGCGTTTACCTGCCACCTATGCAAATTATTTGATCTTGAATAACACGGTATTAGTACCAATATACGGCGATGATCACGACAGCTTAGCTGTACAGCAAATCCAAAAAGCGTACCCCAACCACACGGCGATAGGCATTGACTGTTTGGCTCTTATCCATCAATTTGGCAGCTTGCATTGTATTACCATGCAACTACCCCGTGGTTTTTTAAAGTAGGAACACACTATGAGCGCTCAACCACTCAAAGTTGGCATTGTCCAACACAGCAACAGCGACGACTTAACCAGTAATATACAAAAAACAGAGCAAGGTATTCGTGATGCCGCAGCACAAGGTGCCAAACTTGTGGTGCTACAAGAGCTTCACCGTAGTTTGTATTTTTGTCAAACTGAAGAAACGGACCTTTTTGATTTAGCCGAGCCGATCCCAGGCCCAAGCACTGATTTCTATGGTCAATTAGCCAAAGAACTCAACGTGGTGATAGTAACCTCTTTATTTGAAAAAAGAGCCACAGGCCTTTATCACAATACCGCCGTTGTTATAGAGAATGATGGTAGTATTGCAGGAAAATATAGAAAAATGCATATTCCTGATGATCCGGGTTTTTATGAAAAATTCTATTTCACACCCGGTGATATGGGATTTACCCCAATACACACTTCTGTTGGGAAACTCGGCGTATTAGTTTGTTGGGATCAATGGTTCCCGGAAGGTGCGCGATTGATGGCGATGGCTGGAGCCGAAATTTTAATTTATCCAACCGCCATAGGTTGGGATCCTAGAGACGACCAAGCAGAACAAATTAGACAACGAGATGCCTGGATCATTTCACAGCGCGCTCATGCAATTGCTAACGGAGTACCCGTCATAAGTGTTAACCGGGTTGGTCATGAGTCAGATCCTAGCAAGCAAAGTGATGGAATATTATTTTGGGGTAACTCATTTGTTGCCGGCCCTCAAGGTGAAATGCTATTGCATGCCAGTGAAGACGAAGAACAGATGGCCGTTGTAGAGCTTGATCAAGCACGCAGCGAGTCAGTAAGAAGAATTTGGCCTTACTTACGCGATAGAAGAATTGATCATTATCAAGATCTTTGCAAAATTTACCGTGACTAACAATTAGAAAAATAGATTAGGAGTACTCAATGGCGTCAGCGCATTGGAGCGAATTACCTTGGGTTAAAAATTCACAGGATAAAATACACTGGGGCCAACTAAGTGGCAGCGGTTTAAGTATTGCATTAAGCGAAGGGATCAAAAACAACCCAGAATTGGTTGTGATCGTGACCCCAGATACGCCCTCAGCCCTGCGCCTTGAAACTGAACTTGATTACTTGTTACCTGAGTTGCCGGTTATGGTCTTCCCTGACTGGGAGACACTACCCTATGATCACTTTTCACCGCACCAAGACATCATATCTCAGCGCTTAGCAACGCTTAATGCCCTAAAAAAGCGAAAACAAAGCGTGGTGATTGTTCCTGTTGCGACGTTAATGCTGAGAACCGCCCCACCTGCATTTATCTATGGTAATGCATTACAGTTTAAAGTAGGCGATACAGTTGATGCACAGCAACTTAAGAGCTCATTGACAGAGACCGGTTACCGCCACGTTCAACAAGTCATGGAGCACGGCGAATTTGCAGTTCGAGGTTCTATTGTTGATTTATTTCCCATGGGCAGCCCGACTCCCTACCGCTTTGACTTTTTCGATGATGAATTAGACACCATTCGTTTATTTGATATTGAAACGCAGCGCTCAAGCGACAAAGTTACTGAAATCGATTTATTACCCGCTCATGAATTTCCGACCAATGAAGAAGACATAGAGCGATTTAGAGTCGGATACCGCAATGCATTTGGTGCAAGCGCAGAGCAAGATTCCATTTATATGCAGGTTACTAAAGGTAATTGGCCATCAGGGATTGAATATTACCTTCCGTTATTTTACGAAAACCTTGGCACGATTTTCGATTATTTACCTGATAACGCCACGATTTTACATTTGGGTGATATAGAGAACGCTGCCGAAGATTTTTGGCTGGATGTATATAAACGTTATGAAAACCGAAAAGTAGATCCGCTTAGGCCCCTACTAGAACCAGCTTGCTTATATCAGCCTGTTGAAGAGTTATTTAAAAACTTTAACCGTCACCCACGAATTCGCTTAAGTGAAGCGAAACTTGGTACTAAAGCAGGACATACTAACTTATCCGCTAAAGCAGTTACAAACGTTCGCATTGATCATAAGCACACGGATCCTTATGCCGATATTTTAAAATATATTACTGCACAGAAAAAACAAAAAGCACGGGTCGTATTCAGTGTTGAAACTGATGGTCGAAGAGAGTCGTTACTGACCTTACTAAAGCCAACCGGACTAAAGCTCAAAGAGTTTGAGAGCTTTCAAAAGTTTTTAGCAAGTAACAGTGATGTTGGGTTAATCGTTAGCCCACTAGAACGAAGTGTTTACTTCAGCGGTGAGCCTAGCTTAACAATTATCACTGAACAGGAACTTCTTGGCGTAAAAGTATCTCAACGTCGCCGTAGAAAACACAAGTACGAGCAAGGCCAAGACTCTTTGATCCGTAATTTAGCGGAACTCAAAGAAGGCCAGCCAATTGTACATTTAGACCATGGTGTAGGTCGTTATTTGGGGCTACAAACCATAGACGCGGCAGGCGTTGCCACCGAATTTGTAACCATCACCTACGCCAACGAAGCAAAGTTGTATGTGCCAGTGTCTGCATTACATATGCTTAGTCGTTATTCCGGCGGTGAAGAGGCTTCAGCCCCACTGCATAAACTGGGCTCTGATGTATGGGAAAAAGCCAAAAGACGCGCTGCCGAAAAAGTACGCGATGTTGCCGCAGAGCTGTTAGACATTTACGCCAAACGACAAAGTAAGCCCGGTTTTTCATTCAAGATAGATGGTGCTGCTTATCGCGAATTTAGCGACAGCTTCCCGTTTGAGGAAACAGATGATCAGCGTAATGCTATTGAAGCAGTGTTAGCTGATATGCAATCGAACCTTGCAATGGATCGTTTGGTCTGTGGCGACGTAGGTTTTGGGAAAACGGAAGTTGCTATGCGAGGTGCATTTGCCGCCGTCAATGATAATAAACAAGTTGCAGTACTGGTGCCAACCACGTTACTCGCACAACAGCACTTTGAAAACTTTAAAGACCGCTTTGCTGATTTACCCATTGAGGTGGGCGTACTATCTCGATTTAATAGTACAAAAGATCAAAAAGCGACGCTCGAAAAGTTGAATGATGGCACCATAGATATTGTGATTGGTACACACAAACTGATTCAAGAAAGCATCAAGTTTAACGATTTGGGGCTGCTCGTTGTGGATGAGGAACACCGTTTTGGTGTGCGTCAAAAAGAAAAAATAAAGCAATTGAGGTCAGACGTAGACATACTGACCCTAACCGCAACGCCGATACCACGTACGTTAAATATGGCAATGAGCGGTATGCGTGATTTATCAATCATCGCGACTCCTCCGGCCAAGCGCTTGGCGGTCAAAACTTTTGTTAAAGAACGTAATGACGATTTGATCCGCGAAGCGATTTTACGAGAAATAAAACGGGGTGGCCAAGTTTACTTCTTACACAACAATGTCGAAACGATTGATAAAACCGCTGCCGACATAGCGAGTCTCGTACCTGAGGCTAGCGTCGCTGTTGCACATGGCCAGATGCGTGAAAGAGAACTTGAGCAGTTAATGGGAGACTTCTATCACCAAAAACACAATGTATTAGTGTGTACCACTATCATTGAAACCGGCATAGATATCCCATCAGCCAATACCATAATTATGGACCGCGCTGACAAGCTAGGTCTAGCCCAGCTGCATCAACTGCGCGGTCGAGTTGGACGAAGCCATCACCAAGCTTATGCTTATTTACTCACTCGTAACACACAAACTTTAACCAAAGATGCCGTTAAACGCTTGCAAGCAATTGAGTCATTAGAGGTATTAGGGGCGGGTTTTGCGTTGGCAACGCACGATTTAGAGATCCGTGGCGCCGGTGAATTACTCGGTGATGACCAAAGTGGTCAAATTCAGTCTGTAGGCTTTACACTCTACATGGAAATGCTAGAACAAGCTGTTCAAGCATTAAAAGAAGGTAAAGAACCCACTCTAGAGAATTTGCTACAAAAACAATCCGATGTTGATTTGAAAATCCCGGCATTGTTGCCTGACGATTATATTCCGGATGTCAATATACGCTTGAGCATGTATAAGCGTATCGCCAGTGCGACAGACTTGGCCGAATTAGATGAATTACAAGTTGAATTAATTGACCGATTTAGCCTACTGCCTGATGCAGCAAAAAACCTATTCGCGGTTCAAGCACTTAAGCTTAAAGCAAGTCACCTTGGAATAAGTAAAGTTGAAGCTAATATTAAAGGCGGCTACTTTGAATTTAACAGCTCGACAAAGGTTAACCCAGCGTTCATTATAGGTTTGATACAAAGCAACCCATCAGTGTATAAAATGGAAGGTGCAAGTAAGTTACGTTTTGCAATAGAAGAAAAAAATGGTCAAGAAAGAATGAAACTAATTAATGCAATGATGGATGATTTTGAGAAAAAGGCGCTAAATTAAATGCATGGAGTAAAACGACAACTCGCTTTCATTTTTGCTTTAGCATGGGCCAGTAACGCTCATGCAGTGCGCTGGTTCGAGGTAGAAATAATTGCATTTGAGCAAAAGTCATCACCTCTTTTACGTGAAGACTTTAGCTTGGAGCATAAGCCAATTGAAGGTAAAAAACAGCGTAATTTGCTAACTGAGGGGTTTAATTCCCAAGGGCAACAGCTGTGTTTACAAGGTGATAGCTTTTTTGACCCGCGACCGCTTAGTGTTAAATTAACACATAAAAATGCGTCATGGTTGTGTGAAGATAACGCAGATTACCTATCTAAGTTTGATACTTTGCCCTTGACGCCCTATGCGCCATCACAAGAGCATATGGACAATATTTATCTGCTTGCAAAAGAGCAATTACAGTTTGATAGTACCCTTACTAAATTAAAGCGCAAAGGGTTAAAACCATTACTTCATACTGGGTGGCGATTTCCAGAACAAAGTAAACGACGCGCACCTTTTATTAAAATATTTGCAGGTAAACGCTTTAAAGAGCCGGTCAGTTACCGTATATCTGAAGCAATAACGCAGCAAGGTTATGTGAGTTTATTGCCCGCAGTACCAACCGCGCAGCCAAATGTAAGTCAAGATAGTTGGCAAATCGAAGGGCTTATAAAAATACATGTTAGACATTACTTATATGTTACCACTGAGCTAGATATCAGATATGACATTGATAACGGTGATACACAAACAGCTCGTATGTCGCAGTACACCAGAGTATATAGCGGTGATGTGCATTATTTAGATCACCCAAAACTTGGCATCATATTTCAAATTAGAAAGTACAAACACTAACAATAGGAAAAGACATGAAGAAGCTAATAATTATTACAGGGTTACTAACACTTGCTGGTTGTTCTAAAGTGACGCTTGAGAACTACAACAAAGTCGAAGTAGGAATGGATAAGGCTGCACTTGAACAGATCCTAGGCTCTGCAGACAACTGCGATGAAAAAACACTACACACAAATTGCACTTGGGGTGATGACAGTAAACATATTAAAGTCACCCTCGTCACTGACAAAGTCACTCTTTATACCAAAAAAGGGCTTGAGTAACTCAGCCTTGCTCTAAATACACTCCACTCAGCACCGTAGTCTCCTCTGGTGATGAGTGAAATTGTATGATTTATCAGAGCTTTGTATGTGCTTAAGTTTGGGCTAATCACTTAGCCCAGCCCCCAACTAATTATTGCAGTAAAGCCTATTGCACATGTCATCTGACGTAATGCCATTTTCGCAGCAAAGTGCCATCGCATTTCACGTACAATCGTAAGTAAAGACACGATGCAAGGTAACATAACGCCCGCAAGGTAGACCGCTGATAGCAGTTGCACATCTGACATCCCTACGACTTTTAATGTTTGGGAGGCGCTGTCTATTAGGCCAATCGCAAGCCCATCTTTTCGGATAGCTCCTAAAATTACCGCGATTGCGGCCTCTTCTGGCAAATTAACCAATGCCATAAGCGGAGCGATAACAGCAGTTAAAAAGTCAAAAAAGCCTAACCAAGAGAGAAACCCAGCCACAAGACAAATACCAATAAACAGAGGAAACGCGGTAGTAAAGAACTCTTTGATCACCCCCAACATATCTGCCAATGCAAATCTTATATTAGGCGGTTGGAGAAAACCGCGATTTAGTAAGTTCGGTGACATCGCCGCTCTTCGCTGACTATTAGATGTTGTCAGCAATAAATAAATACAAGTTGTTACCATCAAGACACACAGGTATGGCAATGCCAAATAAGGTTTTCCAGCCGCAGAAAATACCGCCATTGTAGCCGGAAGTTGATAAGAGCACGCAGAACCAAAAGAAATTGCTGAGACACAACTCCCCCTTGTACAGCATGAACAGTTGCGGGTTTGAATGATGGCTGGAACATTGCAGCCAAACCCCATAATAACCCTAACTAAGTCCCGTCCACTTAAGCCAAGTTTGTGCATATAAGGGTCGAGATTAAAAGACAGCCTGTCAATTAATCCCGTGGTTTTATATAACGCGATAATCGCAGAAAAAATTATTACTGTTGGTAGTGCATATAAAATCAAAAAAGGGAACATAGATACAACACCATAATCCCCAAGCAGCATTTGATGCAACACATCAGGTAAATGGCCAATACTTGCCTTTAAATTATGCACACTGCGCTCGACTGATGGATAAAGCCAGTCTGCAAATGCATTTGCATTCATCACAGAAAACAACGCGGGTAAAATAAGTAACATAAGACTGAGCAGTGGTCCAATCAAAGGTAACTCAAAAAATGCCTGCTTAGGTATTACTAACCAATTTGCGGTTAAGTTAGGTGGCTGATTTGGAAATAATGCAGGTTTTTTTAACGCCACGCCTATTTCAGACAATTGTTCAGTCGTAATATAACGATTATCTACTGTTACCCATTGCAACCGAGTCATAGCCTTCAATACTTCAAGTTCTTTACATACGTCAGGTCGATGTTTGACTTTATCCCAATAGGTTACGACAACAATGCCAGCCCTGCCCTGTATCAAAGGCCATAAATCATTTAAGTCGTTAAGTAAATCGGTAGACTTGACCATCAATATAACCTGTTTACTGGTATGTAACTTTTGCAGCACTTGAGAGGTTACAATGCTGTCCATACGTGTTTGAATACCAGGTGTATCGGTTATTGACTGTCCACGCCAATGATAATCTTGACAAAATAAAGAGCTGCCCTGCAAGTTACTACTGCTTGATTTACTGCCAACTAACCCTTCGATAAATGCCGTTTTACCGACACTTTCTTTGCCTATCAAAAGCCAATTGCGCTGTTTTTTTGATTCAGGGTAATAGGTCTCGACTTCAATCCGCTGAGTCATTAGCAGAAACACTCCTGCTCAACACAGCAGCTTAAATCGTTCAATATCATGCCAGATTTTTTGTAGTGTCTAAATATGGACATGTCTAACGCGAGCTCTTCACCGATGACACTGCATGGCGCAAAAAATCGGCCTCTAAATTTATATATAAAACACAAAAGTGTTGGGTCGTGGTACAAACGAGAACCCGCTAAAAAGAGGTTTCTGATTTTACTCGACTCATCAAACTTATTAACTGACGGGTAACCGTTAGCCTGATAATCAAAAAGTTCAGAGACTGGACCAAGGTTGATATCGAAACCCGTACAGTTGATTGGAGGAAAGGGAGACGTCAATACTTTACCACATGACGATGTTACAACATAAAGCTCTCCAGCTTTGTGTACAGATGCCACATTAAATGCATCATCAAGCTCTACTTGACCTAACTCGCTTAAATTTGCTAATCGCTCCGCTGTGTAGGGAGATAAAACGGTACTGGGATCATAAGACTCAGTATTGTTACCGATAAAATCTAACACCGTTACTTTATTACCCGTATTAGCCAGATTGTATGCCGCATCGACTCCACTTTCGTAGCCACCAATAACAATGTATTCACCTTGGGCCAGATCACTCCATTGCTTAATTTGACTATTGTGGTTACATAAAGCAGCGCCAGTGAATGCAGATAGGTTTGGCGTATGAAACTCCCCACCTGCCCAGATAATAAAATTGCATCGTATCGTGAGCGTGTCTGTTTCAAGTAAAAAACCTTCTTCATCAACTAAATCCACAACACTGTGTAACCGCGTCTGTGTACTCACTTTAATGTTGTAATGCTCAGTCACCATAGTTAAATATTGCGCATATTCTTTGCCACTTAAATGCTCTTTACCGATACTGAACGCAGGAGATGTATCAGGCGTAATAGCGTTCAAGTCAGTTTGATGATAACCGTTGGAGGGGAAAGAAGGGGTGATAAAACGCATGCTTTCTGGCCAGTTTAAGAAGGTTTCTCCTATTTCACCCTGTTCCAATACTAATAGTTCAGTGTCTTCAATACCCATTTGTTTAAGCAAAGCTGCACAACCTAAACCTGCGGGGCCAGCCCCAACAATGACCACTTCTGTTTTTATCATTGTATCCTCTATAAATAATAATTAAACGTTATAACGTAACAATATACAGGTTCATAAATGAGAATTCATCCTATTTAAATACAAACATATCAATAAGGTAGTTAAAACAATATGAAAGCTACCGCGCTTAAGGCGTTACATACGACGATTAAACTTAATTTTATCGCCTTGTTAAACACCTAGCTTCAAACACAAGCAACTACATTGTCTAGTATCACCAAACGTTAAAGTATATAAATCAACCTAAAGGCATCTCTAACAATATAATTACGTTTTAGAGTGCTTGTTTTAGAGTACTTAAAGACACATGAATTTACTCTTTGCTTCACACAATAAGTGATATATTATAACATTACATTTTTGACAATGTTAGATTTCAAGTGTTAACGCAAAAAAGAACAAAAGAACTTACTCAACTACTTGAACAATCGAGTGTTAAAGTCACACAAAAGCGTCTTATGATTTTTCACGCTTTGATCAACGCTGAACGTGCACTTTCTCCTTACGAGTTAGCAAAACAGTGTGAAGCTAAACTCTCGGTGTGTATTCCCGTAGTATCAATTTATAGAACCCTTGATCTGTTGGTTGAGGCTAACTTAGCGCATAAGCTTGAACTCGTTAATAAATATAGCGCTTGCGCCCATTTTGGCTGTCATAGTTCGCATCATCACACGCAATTTTTAATCTGCAACGTATGTCAGAAAGTTACGGAGATCCAATTATCAACTGCATTTACAAAGCAGCTTATTGAACAAACTGCATTTCATGAGTTTCAACTTCAATCACAACAATACGAATTCCAAGGAATATGTAAAGACTGTACTCAGCCGAAATCTTAGCATTCACTTCAAATTTAAAACAACGTGGTCCTAAATATGACAAAAACCTTAATTAAAAATGCCAAAGTAGTTAATGAGAATAACGTTTTTGAAACTGACGTCTTGATCAACGGCAACCTCATAGAACAGATCAATTCAGATATTAGCGTGCAAGCTAATTATCATGTCATTGACCTAGAGGGAGATTGGCTTTTACCAGGGATGATTGACGATCAAGTCCACTTTAGAGAGCCTGGGCTTGAATATAAAGGATGTATCGCCAGTGAATCTCGGGCTGCGGTTGCAGGCGGGATCACAAGCTATATGGAAATGCCAAATGTAAGCCCAGCAACAACAACTGATTTAGCACTTATGCATAAACATGACATTGCAGCGCGTAATTCTCTCGCTAATTATTCATTCTACTTAGGGGCTACCCCCGACAACTTAGACCAAATTAAAGCCTGTGATCCTAAACTTGTCTGCGGAGTAAAAGTGTTTATGGGGGCATCTACGGGTGACTTATTGGTGGAACACCCACAAGCATTAGAAGCCATTTTTAGAGAATGCCCTACTCTCATAGCAACGCACTGTGAAAAAGGCGATATTATTGCCCAAAACTTAGCCAAGTTTGCTTTAAAGCCACTCACTATTCAAGATCATCCTGTTATTAGAGATGTTGAAGCATGCTATGCCTCATCTTCTTATGCGGTCGACCTCGCGAAAAAATATAACAGCGACTTACACGTGTTACATATTACCACCGCCAAAGAACTCGCGTTATTTACGCCTGGTCCAATAGAAACAAAAAGAATCACAGCTGAAGCGTGTGTGCATCATTTATGGTTTAATCAAAACGATTACGATCAACTCGGAAACCTTATCAAATGTAACCCAGCGATAAAGTCTGAGCAAGACCGCTTAGCTTTATTGCAAGCTATTAATGAGGATAAAATTGATATTATTGCAACTGATCATGCCCCACATACTTGGCAAGAAAAACAACTCCCTTATAGCGAAGCACCCGCTGGTTTACCACTTGTTCAGCATGCCCTTCTAAGCCTTTTAGATCAGGTTAAAAGAGGTGTTTTTAGCATAGAAAAAGTCGTCGAAAAAATGGCGCACAACCCAGCAAAGCGTTACCGAATTAAACAACGAGGCTTTATTAAAGAGGGCTACTTTGCCGACTTAGTTGCTGTTGCAGCGTCGCCAAGCGAGACGGTTACCCATGATAATACTGAATACTTGTGTGCATGGTCACCATTTGTAAATCATACATTCTCGCACAATATTAGATATACCTTTGTTAATGGTCAGTGTGTTTATGACCATGGTGATATTCTCGACCAAAATAAACACGCAATGCCTTTAGCTTTTGAACGTTAACATAAGCTAATGACTAGGATGAGTGCGAACAATCAAAGCGAGCACTCATCGTTATCGACACACCCAGTAAATGACACCTCATCAAGGTGTATAAAAAGCAGCAAAAAGAGAAGTAAAATGGAAGCAATGGTAGTAATTGTGGGTTTTTTAGGGGCTGGTAAAACAACCATATTGAAAAAGCTAATTGCAAATGCGCTAGAGCGGGAGTGGAATCCCTTCGTTGTATTAAATGACTATGAGAATGCGACACTCGATGCCGAGCAGTTGATAGGAGATTTGGACCCAAAAAATTTAAAAGCTCTCAGTGGTAGTTGTATTTGTTGTAGTGGGATCAATGAACTAAGAGAGTCAGTAAATCGTATATCAACTCGTGAAAATGGTATTACATTCATTGAAGCTAACGGAACAACAGACGCGTGTTCATTAATGGGGTTTTTAGGCGTAGGTATTAATGAACGGTTTTTACCACCGATCCAGCTTTCTGTCATTGATGTTAAAAACTGGCAGCTTAGAGGCGAACACAATGAATTGGAAGCAAATCAAATTCAAGTTTCATCGTTACTTGTTCTTACCCATGAGAGTAAAGTCGACGATAAACGTATTGCCCAAGTAACATCGCACTTACGCGAGTTAAATCCGACTGCAACTATTTTAAGTGCAAACGACTTAGATATCACGCATCTTCCTGAAGTTACACCTTCTCATAACAAAGTTAAAAAGCTTGCACACCACAAAGCCCATTGGGCGTCGAGTTCTGTAGACTTACCACCACTCCCTGATTATCAGTCAATTAAAGAAATATGCACTGCGTTACCTAGCTCAATTTTACGTATTAAAGGGTGCACAAAAATTGCCAGTGAACCCCACTATACCTACTTTGAGCAATGTCCTGATGGTGAAATATATGTAAGACGTTATAACGGAGAACCAACCACTGGTGCCAAATTGTTGACTATAGGTCCGGGGAGTGACACAGCCCGACTATACACAGCAATTGATCAGGCTATCTCAAATGCAGATCAGCGAAATAACCTATAACACCTTAAGTAACACCCAAACATTAACATCGGTTTAGGTGCAGGTATAGATTCAGGTTTTCAGTCACCATGCTAACTTTCAAGTTCATATGAAAGAGCCACGGGTAACCTTGATTGCAACTACTGATTCTCGAATTTAGATAATCACGTCATGAATGATTATCTGAATTCGCAGACGCTTAGATTTAGTAAATTGTGTCAAGCCTTCCTTTTTTCTATGCTATTTCACTATTAGTTACTCACTTAACTCATATCGAGCGTTAAATAAAATCGTCGTGACTAAGCATAAAAAAGTAGCGCTATTAAATTCTCAATTCCCTACCCGATTCATTGATTATCTAATTCAATAGACGAAATATGTAACGCTCTGTCTCTCCCTGTATTTTTTGCTTGATATAAAGCAATGTCAGCGTGCTTGACTAATGATTCTGCAGAATCAGCTGAATAAGGGTATGTAGCGACCCCAATAGATACAGTAAGCTGACCTAAAACTTGCCCATTAAAATAACTTTAGCTCTAATTGGTCGCTTTATCTGAATAATTTTAAGCCTATTGATAAGCACTGCATTTTGCATAAGTAACGGCTAGTCGGCTAACCCAGGACCTTTAACTGTCTTACCTAAAAACATCAGAAAATTATAACCATTTTAAATATGACTAAAATTGAGCCAACAAAATAAGGGAGATTATTTAAATGAGAACATACAAGAACTAAAAGCGAATTTTGATGCGAAAGTCGCTTTTTGTAACAATTGTTGAAAAAACTGAGATAACACTTGAACAATAAAAGGTCTGATATGTGTGTAATTAGCGCTTTTGATCGTTTTGGCAGCGACCTTAGGTCATGACATTTTTTACCTTAACCTCTAACTAATTAGGGCTTACGGTAACTGTGATTGTATCTGAGTATGTACCAGCTTCATTTAGGCCGTTTGACTGAGGTGTAATTTTAAGCAATGTTGCTCGTGTCTCACCAGTGCTACCTGTACCTGCAGCCGTCGCTTGAATGTGCTTGTATGCACCACTTTCTAGGTCTACGCCTTCTGTATCTCCGATATCAAGGGTATAAGCAATTTTACTATTTTGGGTATTGTTCGCGACCAAAAAGCCACCGTTTGCTGACGAATACTCAGTCGTCGCATTTTCACCGGTGTTACACCAAACATCAAGCGTTCCTATTTCCTGTGTTTGTTGAGAAGCATCTAGTTGCAAAGTTCTAGAGCTATTGTTGTTACCGCTACTGGTTTTACACAGAGGTTCGATAGTCCCTTCAAAAACAAACTTTGCTTCAGGAGCTGATACATCTAATACTGCAGCAGGAGCCCACATTGTTGTGATTGCAGATACTGCCAGTAGTAACTTAAGCATTATATTCATGGCTTTCCCTTAGGCAACCAATAGAAGCAGTGAGATAACTTTAATATTATACCTATCAGGCCAAAGGATCAATGTGGTCGTTAACCTTCAAAGCAGGTATAAACCATCGAAGTTAATGACACCCTACCTGAATTAAAACGAATTTGTTGTGATTCAATTACCAAGCTGTGGGTCATAAGTGTCTTACGGAAAATTTAAGGTTATAACGATGATATTTTAAAGCTTACCTATAAAAAAGAGCCAACCATATGAATGATTAGCTCTTTTTATAGTTCAGGCAGTATAGATTAAGCCATAAACTTTGCTGCCTAAATTCAAATTAGTTAGGGCTGACTGTAACAGTAATTGTATCTGAGTATGTACCCGCATCGTTTAAGCCGTTTGACTGAGGCGTAATTTTAAGTGATGTTGCTTGTGTGTCGCCAGCGCTGCCCGTGCCTGCCGCGGTTGCTTTATTGTGCTTATATGCACCAGTTTGAAGGTCGATACCTACTGTATCACCGATATTAAGCGTGTAAGCAATTTTGCTACCTTGAGTGTTGCTTGCGACTAAGAAACCACCATTTGCAGATGTATACTCAGTTGTTGCGTTCTCACCGGTGTTACACCAAACATCAAGCGTACCAATTTCCTGTGTTTGTTGTGAAGCGTCTAACTTCAGACCTGTCACACTGTTATTATTACCGCTGCTTGTTTTACAAAGCGGTTCTATTGTGCCTTCAAAAGTAAACTTTGCTTCTGTACCTGATGTATCTAAAACAGCAGCAGCCGCCCCCATAGAAGTAATTGCAGTTGCAGCTAAAAGTGTTTTTAGTAATGTATTCATGGCTTTTCCCTTAAACAAAATTCAGTGTTCGTTTTTATTTGATTTTAATAATTAGGTGTTTTCACCTTTCTGATTAATCAAAAGCAACGGGCGTGCCAACTATTTAAAATATTCCTCAGTTTTATGTTTCTTGTGGTAAAAATATTTTTAATTTATAAATAACAGCAGTTTAGCTGTTCTATACTGTTATAAATAAATAGGCCTGTTATTGGCAAAATTAGCCCTTTCTACCATTTAAAGACTCAAAGCACTCATAAACGTATTTTTGACGCGTGATAAATTCACTTTTGAAGGATGTTATTTTTTGTCGTCGATATTTTGACAGATATAAAAAGGGTAACTTATTTCATGGATTTGATTTTCGGTACTGCCGATCTCCTGCATCATCTAATTGCCTGCAAGCCTAGTGAGCTAACAAACTAAAAAGTGATAAACGGTATACGCCTGTTTCTTTGCAATAGTGTTTGACGCTAAACGGCCCTAGATGGTTACAGTATGCAAGGCTCGGTAAGAACTATCTAGGATATACCGTTAGCGACAAGTTATCTTGATAGGTACCAGCAGGCATAAGCTCAATATCGCCAAGCTTGAATTCAAATCCATACCATTTATTTTTTACACCAGGGTAAAAATTATAGCTACGATAGAGGCGTTCAGATGATGAAATTTGTGAATTATCGAACTTGATAGAATAGTCTATCAGCGCTTGAGTGTTAGTTTTGTGGCGCAAACCATTATATTCAGAATCTACGACAATATCGTAGGAGCTGTTACTAAGCACTTTAATGCCCCAATTAAAACGCATATTACTTTTTAATTCACCCAAATCGATATGGTAGTTGCCATTACTACCCGACACTTTACCTTTACTTGAGTTTGACAGAGAAATAGCAACCTGAGCTTCAGAGTAATAGCTTAAATCTAAATATTGCTGATCAATGACTTCGTTGTTTTTTACAACAGAAACAATAATGTGGCCTGTATAAGCACCAGCAGGAAATAAGCTATAGTGCCTTAATCTAACCCACATTTGAGTTGAACGCTCTTGTAGATCCGAGCGCCAAATGCCATTGCGTACCTTAATTTTCTTAAACTGTGAATCATACAGCTTTGCGTATTTGTCCTGCGTCGGGCCTGAAAACACCATTGAATAGTAGTACACGTCTTCAACCCATATTTCATCTGCACAATCCAATAAGCTGTCTGAGACTTGTACCTTTATAGGTATATATACGGTAACTCGGTTGTTATACTCTTCAATTATGTCCGACGGGTTTGATGTAGCAAGCATATTGCCATCGCAGTCATTCCACCTTGCTAAAGCACTCGGTGCAGACAGTAAAAAGCTTAACAGCATAATATAGGCTATAAACTTCATTTGTTGTCACCTCCTTTTGATTGGCTATTCGTCAGCTCAAGTGCTCCGACTCTTATAAAACGTTGCTCTATATCAGCAATACTAAATTGCCCGGTCATACCATTTATTTCAACTATATAATTTCCAACGCTTATACCTTCTACAACAAAGCGCCCTGTCCTATTGGTAAATATTGCGATGTCTGTTGCAACATGATCTCCACCCTTTAGAGTTTGCTGTTTAAATACTCGCCCCCTTTTCATTGCAATAGGCATGCCTTTATCGTCAACTAAGTTTCCTATCACGGTATAAGAAAGCTCTGAGCCAATCTCAATGTGGTGCCCTGTTGCAGCACCTCCAACAAGAACATACATGCCGGGCCCCCAGTCATAGCCTAAGGGCGCATCCGGCACGTCAACGTTTAACTGTGAGTTAGTATAACCAGTTCCAAGCTCTATTAACGCCCCCATATGTTGGTTCGGCTTTGTTTGAGCTCGCCCTTGGCGGTCTACGTTTACTAAAACATCAGCATGCTTTAATGTGTCATGCTTGGTGATTACGGCAAACGGCGCTGTTGATGTTGCCCCCATGCCAACATACCCATCAGCCACCCCTATACTAGAGGATAGATTGATGCTAGAGCGACTATCAGCTTGTGGTTGATCGCGAGTATAATTAGTCGCACTCACATCAGCCCTTATAAATGCACTCGTATAACTTGCGTCAAACTGTTCTTGTCTAAAATCACTGCCTTTTTCCGTACGTATTTCATAGCCGTAATCATTAACGAAGTTATTGTTTGTTTTCGCATAACTGGCACTGGCAACCTTGTCTCTGCTGCTATATTGGGCTCGAGCCCGATTATTCGTGCTTCGATTATAATGATTCCATGTAAAGTTCAAGAAAAACTTGTTTTCAGAAACAACGCGCGTATCGATACTATCTTTATATGAAAAGCCTGTGCGAACGCGCATACCTTCGTAACGCACGTTAAGTTCAATGGATGCATTATCGGTCACAAAATTATCACTACCTCGGTCACGAGACGCACTTAAGTTAAAGTCCATATGCTCGTTGATAAAATAACTATAATCAGCGAAGGCTCTTTTACTACTTGCGATGGTACTGAATTCTTGCCAGGGTGTATTGGTAAAATCTTGTCTAACTTCATACCCTAATCGTAAATTGGGTGAACCGAAATTACCATGCCCAAAAATACTATGCTCCGATTCAATAGAATAAATATTGCCGGATTGTTCCTGAACTACTTTACTCTGTGAATAACGAAGCGACAGGTTACCCACAACGCTATTTACGGTCGCGATTGACCCGATCACATGACCTGTTGGATGCACAGCACCATTTATCCCTAAAGTAAGCCTATCAGTGACTCCGTACTCATAATTACCAGAAACAAAAACATCATCGTCATAAGTGTAACGATCTTGCTCTATTGAAGAGAGACGACCAAGGGTAAACGCGTAATCACTTAAACCCTTTGCGAGCAACCTTGCATTATAATGAGTGGTAAAATAAAACTCCTGAGTTTCCCCATTAGCATAAGTGGCAATCACTTGAATATTATTGACACCAGAAGCAAGTGGGAGGTCACTGAGATCATAGCGTCCAGCTTTTAGCCTGACCCGAGAAATTAAAAAGTCATTAATATAAACTTCTAGGTTAGCGGCACGTGGGAGCACAAACTGTTGACTATTGCTTGGTGTGATCCGACGTTGGGGTTGCAGCCTAGAATAGGCTTTCTCAATACTAATCCCGGCAAGCTGAGCACCTGATAGGTGCCCTGAACTATTAATTTGTGTGTCTCCAAATGTAAACCGAAGCGGTGCTTCGGGTATGTCGTAAAATAAGGCAATGTCACCGCGGTAAACATCGCGAGCTTGGTTATCACCATTTTCCCAAAACAGAGAACCTCGCATATTGACTCCATCACCACCACCAACATTGGCAGTCATAAGCCACTCAAGCTGAGACCTGTGATCATGGTTATTATTACTACGCTCATGGTTCAGATTGAAGTTGTTTAACATCGCCCAGCTGGTTTCATCCGATGGCCTATCAAAGTGCTTTTGCTTACCGTACGTTAAACTGTCAGTCGCCATAGCGCGCTCAGCCAAGGTCATATCAATAGTAAGGTCTTGAGCCTGCATTTCTAAATGAATTCCCTGCTCTGCGTATTCTGCTAATGTGATTGCTGCATTGCCTTTGCTGATCAGCCATTTATTGACTTTATCGCTGAGTACGGTTTGCAAACTACTTTTAAATTCATTTGCAGAAATAGAAGTAATTTCAACACCGTTACTAGCGGCAGAGACTTGCCCCACTTCGGCAGCATTTAGCCGCACGGGAAAGTCCATGTTGAACTCCACAGCAAAAGATGAGCACGCCCAAAATAATACAAGTGCGAAGGTGACACACTTATACTGTGCAGGCCGAGAGAAAAAGCCCTGTTTCGTCATCGCGTGTTTTACTTTTTGTTAAAGAGATTAATTAGTTCGGCGCTTACTGCGGGGTTACCATCTAGCAGAGGTTTGATGTCAAGCTCAACGGTATGACTAGGCATAATAAAGCGCCCAGGTGTGACAGATTGAAATTGTGCCCAATTAACAACCGTTTTGCCTTGATGAAACTTATATTCGAAGTGCGAAAGATCCAGTACTCGTTGACCTTCATTGGTGATCGCCAATTTACAGTCGTCTATTTTGGCACAGCTCAGTGTACTTTTGTGTTGCGCACTGATCCCATCAGGGCTGACAAAAACCAAGGTTGCAAAATTAAATACCATTTTCACGCCAGATTTTTCGTCCTCATTGGGTAAAGGTAACTGTTTAAACACAATACGGTAGGAACTGGTTTCTTTTAGCTCTGGAGAACCTAAATATTTTGCACGAAATACTTGGTAACTTTTTGCTGGTACCTCTACTTGTGGGGGAAGTACAATAAAGTCATCTTCTGCCGAAACTAAAACTTCTTTTTGGTTCTCGTCGAATGTACGTTTAAAAACCTCAATTTCAATCGGCAGAGCACTGTCACTTGGATTTTGAAGGCGATAAGTGACGAGGGATTTTTTACCCTGTGACGCAAGGTCTACTATCATAGGTTGAACTTGGTAGGCCATTACCGGGGCCGACAACCACAAAAGCAATAACAACAGTTTACGCATCAGACTTCCAATTTAAAAACACGGTAAAAATTTTGCTATACGATACCCTGACTGTTCGTTAATACAAGCGTAAATTGTAATTGAAAGGTTTTAACTTATCTTTTAAATATATTATTCGCTCTTAACGAGTGAAAAATGCTACTTTGCTTACTAACAAGCTGATAAGACACCACTACTTTTTGATTTTTCTCTTCACTAATTAGCCCTGAGCTACAGTTTTGCATGATGAACGGTACAACGAATGTGATTTTACATTCCAGTTACTTAGGGCTCAGCGTATACATATACACAGTAATTAAGTCTCCATTCGCTAATTTAACTTTAGATTGTAAGCGCTGATATTCCTTGCCTTCAAATTCGTCTAGGCTGTCCCAATGATTGGACAAATTTTCGGATGAAAAAACATAACCGTTAACTTCATGCTCGACTTCATTTAAAACAAGTCCTGGGTAGCCCATTTTGGCTCCCCATCCTTCCTGTTTCAAACTACCTTTAACACTGGCCCTTTCCCATGTACCACCAATGTCGTTGAGAATGTGGTCATTAGGTTGATTTGGGCACAATGTGCCATATACAAAGAGTTTTTCTACCATGGCTAACGTCTTCCTACACTAAAGTTAAACGAGGTACATATCGTGAATGTTCGTTTATAAAACTCGCATCCTTCAATGAGTCTATTTTAATAAATTATAAAAGTCACACTCGTATCAAATGATGACTGTCGTTACGTATCAATAAAAGTGGTAGCGTATGCGTCACTCATGCTCTTCGTACTTATGGGCTGATTTTATCTCAACAATAGCGACGATCTCTTCATTAACATCGATGCCGCGACAGGTATCAATGTCAATAGAATAGAAAATTTCATGCGGCTTGGTTTTAAGCCAAGCCAAAGGGCATTGAATAAAATTTAGGCTCGCAATTTAGTGAGTATTTATCTTGTTATGAAAGTGCAAAAAGTCACAAAATAATTGTTGAATAATGGAGGATATCCCTCATCTTCAGACACCTTATCAGTTGTATGCAGATCCAAAAAAACTTGTCGCAGCTATTGTAAAAAACACGACCCATGATAAATGTTTTCCGTGCGAAAAAACAAATGATACACAGCCACTTAGAAAAAATACAACGCCAATAATCGATGTAATTTGACTATAAATATTTACACTGGGCATTGATAACACAACGAGGATTAGGGCAAATCCCCACCAAGCGATAGTCGTTAAATGCCATGCAAATCTTATAACTCGCTTGGTAAACCAATCACTTCCGAGTAATTTAGGCAAATTGTCACGTCGAAATAACCGAATAAGAATGTAACGCTCACCCAAATACGAATGAAAAAGCCCAATTAATATTAATAATATAGCGCCTACGATAAACATGGCTTCTCCATAGCGTTATCAAACAATAATAATCTCAATAAACTCGAAATATATCATCAAACTCTGTCAATATATAACGCAATCACCTAATCTGGCCGATACACAAGGCTAACTTCAGCCTGACTTAAACTGAAACATTTCTCCGCATTTAGCTACTTCATCAACAAGCCCATATTGAACTACCGAGCGGTAAGGCTATTCGTGAATGCACACCAATTTAGAATCGTTTTTTGCCATGTTATAGATGTTTTAGACACTAATTTGGGGATTGTTACACAAACGTGTATGCCAGTATTATCATAACAACTCACGCACTCTACATTAGAACTTACGTCATCGAACTACAAACACGAAGCAGCCTATTCTGATCACAAAACCATTATGTAGTGACCATAGGCTATTGTAACTTATTGTGAATAAATCAATTATCGCAATAGAAATTGAGTGGTTTCAGCTTATTTACATTTCAGAGACAAATATCAAGCCATTAATTTGTATATAATTTCAAGGTTTCGTCAAAAGCCCCTTATGTAACAGCTCGAATCTTGCTTGATTGAAATGTGCAAATATTGTGAATTTTAAGGTTTGGGCCTTGCGGTTATTGTCACCTTAAGCTAACTTGCTTGAACAGGCTTAAAATAGCAAACCTTTTGAAAGAAAGGGACGCAAAGCTTCCGGTCTAAGGTGAGAACTAAGATAGCGGGGTCGCTGAATGCCAACGTTTATGAATGCGATTAACGAGCATACTTTAGTGCGTATGCTCGTTACGCAGCTGATCGGTATTCACGCCTATGACATGTAGTGTCATCCCCCGTACTTTGGGCTTTTCCTCATACCTGAATTTGCTCTAGCTATTACAGCCTGTTATATATGGTCGAACGCCTATTTAGCGAAGACCAGCAGGGAAATAACATGTCAAATGGCAATGTTTCGGGGAATCTTCATGAGACAAAATAGACACAACAAGCAGTACCACTTTTTAAAAGTGGGGCTCTGCGTAATGGCTTTGGGGCACTCCATAAGCAGCTTGGCTGCACAATGTGAGTTTAAAGTTAAAAATGAGTGGCAAAGTGGTTATACCGCTGAAGTGATAGTGCATAACGATACTGACACACCCATAAGTGAATGGGAAGTGGGGTTAGAATTTAATCACGGTGAATCAATCAACAATGCTTGGCGAGTGAAACTAGACGGCAACAACCCATATCAATTTAAAAACCTCAATTGGAACAGTAATATTAATCCGAATTCATCTCAATCTTTTGGTTTTAATGTTAATAAGAGTGATGGGCAAAACGCCATAGAGCCTAGACTATTCGGTATTTGTGACAGTGGCTCACACACTGATGATGACGAGGTGAAAGTTGAAATAACAGCATCTCAAACTCAAGGAACTGCACCCGCAACAATTCGCTTTTCCAGTGAGATTAAGAACTCACCATCGACTAATTTGAGCTACCTTTGGAGTTTTGGTGATGGCCACAGTTCAAATGAAGTAAACCCTCAGCATATATACGAGCAAGCGGGCTCTTATCAGGTTTCATTTAACATAAATGATGGCACTAATGACTACCCCGCTTCCCCTATTGAACTCACTATTGGTGAACCCGAGCCAGAATCGGCCCACTGTAGTTTTAAAGTAGAGCAAGAGTGGAATTCAGGGTTTCGTGCAAAGGTCACCATAACCAATACTGAAAATGTCGCCATTTCAAACTGGAAAGTGTTGATGGCGTTTGCAGACGATACCAAGTTGACTGGCGTTTGGCATGGTAAACACAGTGGTAATAATCCGTATGAGATCATTAATGAAAACTATAATGGTACGATCAATCCAGGTCAGAGTTTAGATTTTGGTTTTAATGCACAAAAAGCTCAAGAAAATGACGCACCAACAACACCATCAATGGGCGGCTTATGCAACTTAGACGATACAGTTAATCATGCCCCATCAGCAATTGCATCTGCTTCAGTAACAACAGGTGAACGCCCTTTAACGGTGAATTTTGACGGCAGCAAGTCCTCTGATCAAGACGGCGATGAGCTCACATATAGCTGGGATTTTGGCAATGGCAACACGTCAAATGAAGCAACCCCTAAATATATTTTCGATGAAAAGGGATTATTCGCAGTCACATTAACCGTAAACGATGGAGTAAATTCCACGATAAGTGAGCCGCTCAGTATTAATGTATCAGAACCTGATGTAACACCTATAAACAAACCATTAGTGTTAAACCCTCAAAGTTCGCGTCTTCATTTTGTCTCAACCAAAAAACAGCATGTAGTTGAAGCACACACGTTTAACACTATGAGTGGCAGTATTTCTACCGAAGGTGACGCGAGGTTAAGTGTTGATCTGACAAGTGTCGATACAGGTAACGACACCCGAGATACCAGAATGAAAGCCTACTTATTCGATACCTCCGTATTTCAAAAAGCTGAAGTGCTACTTTCAGTTGATTACTCTGCGGTGATGGCACTCCCCATTGGCAGTGCTGAAAAACAATCAATTTCTGCCACCGTTGACCTCAAAGGCGTAATAGTAGAAGTCAACGCAGACATCATAATTCGGCGCCTAACTAACGATAAAATATTGGTGCAAAGCCAAAAGCCTATTTTGTTAAACGCGACAGACTTCGCCTTAGAGTCAGGTATAGAAACGCTTAAAACATTGGCGAGTTTATCTGTTATAAGTTACGCGGTTCCCGTGAGCTTTAACTTAGTATTTGAAGCTCAACAATAGGAGGGGAATAAGATGAAATTCAATAATTTACAACGTTTATTTACCTTAACTCACGTTCGGTCTATCACGCCAGTAATAACGAAGTTTACTATCTTTGTTAGTTTTATGGTGAGTATGCCTTTCGCTCATGCAGCACTATGCTCTTTCACTACCCCAGACAATTGGAACAATGGGTTTAAAACCGAGATAGTCATTGAAAATGACTCAAACCAAAACATCAATAACTGGTCCTTGGAACTAACCTGGAATCAAGGCGTGTCATTGCAAAATGGCTGGAATGGCAATTTCAATTGCGATGATTCAGGTTGTACGATTACTTCACAGGGCCATACGATTCACGCCAATCAATCATTTGGATTAGGGTTTGTAGCCAGTAAAAATGGATTGGCCGACGCGGTAACAATAAGTCTCAGTGGCAATGTTTGTACAAATACAGAAGAACCTCCCTCGGATGATGTAACCGAAACTGGTTTATGGGAGCTTGATGAAATAGAGTCTTCTTTAAATTATGTTTCAGTAAAAAAAGATCATATTGCAGAGATAAATCAATTTGTGGCAAACACTCTTACAACCTCTGCTCTATCTGGCAGTATTGATGAACAAGGGAGTGTTAAGCTCGCTTTAGATCTCAATAGTATTTCTACCGAAGTAGACATAAGAAATAGTCGTGTTTTAGATTTACTGTTTGAAACAGATTTATTGCCTATGGCTTACTTTAGTACTCAGATCGAACAAGCATTGTTAAGCAACCTAGTTATAGGCCAGCCAACTACGCAAAATATAACAGGTCAAATTAGCTTACATGGTGTTAACCAAGAGGTTAGCTTGGATGTTTTAGTCGTAAAGCTGGCGTCTGGAAGAATAAATGTTAGTACGTTAACGCCCATGATCATCGACAGTAAAGCCTTTGATATGGATTATGGAATAGAAGCGTTACGTGTAGTCGCAAACTTAAGTCACATTGGTGAGGCCGTACCGGTTTACTTTAACCTAACTTTTTTATCTGCTGAACAAGACAGCTTTCAACCTGTTGCCATGCCAAACAAGCCCTTAGCACCGACAGAACTGAGTGCGAATGTTATTTCGACCGATAACAAAGCGCACCTAAATTGGTATGACAACAGCAATAACGAAACGCATTATTTAGTGCGTTTTAAATCCGTTGATGGCCGCTGGCAAACTAAAGCAGAACTCGCATCCAACTCACGTGTTTATGAGTCTGGCTTACCTGAATCTGGCGAATTCGATTATAAAGTTATAGCACTTAACAGCTCAGTGCCTTCAGAGCCGAGTAATATCGAACGTGTGGTAGTAACTCAAACTGATCCCATTGCCAGAGGCATGCAATTATACAAAGGCAATTGTGCAGGTTGCCACGGCTCCGAAGCGGGTGGCTTGGGGTCATTTCCCGCGCTTGATACTGAGCGAGATATACAAGCCATGATAGATATAATCACAACGACAATGCCTTACGGTAACCCAAGTGCCTGTGATGAACAATGTGCAAGTGATATAGCGGCCTATATACAAACGCTTTGGCCAGCCACTTTAGCCTGTGAGCCAACGGTAACGCCCATTGCTTACGGTGCAAGACAGTTGAAAATTTTGACTCAAACAGAGTATCAAAATACAGTAGAAGACTTACTTGGTGTTGATTTTATCGTGTCAGACGGTTTATCCCCTGATTCTCAGGTTGGTTTTTTTATCAACAATACCCATGCCAGTGTCCAGCCATCAAATTACAGTAATTACTTGCTAGTGGCTGAAGAGGTATCACAATGGGTTGCTGAACAACACTTTTCACCTGCTTTAAGTTGTGCTGCCATTGATGAAGACTGTGCCAATAGTTTGGTTGATGAGTTAGCACCTAAAATATTCCGTCGCCCATTAACCCAAGATGAGTCACAAAATTACAGACTAATTGCAACTGGGTTTTTCCACAATGGCGATATTGAAGCTGGAATGAAGTTAGCCTTGGAAGGGCTACTGTCATCACCACAGTTTATCTATCGCCACGAACTAGGGGAACCAAACCCTGATAATTCCGAGTTAGACGCTGACACCTTTGAACTGACTTCTTGGGAAATGGCGACCTTCCTCTCATACACATTCACCGGTTCAACACCAGATCCACTGCTTTGGCAAGCTGCTGAACGTGATGAACTTCGTGATGAAGCCACTATTACCGCGCATGCAAATCGCCTTGCCGGGAGTGCTAAATCTGTCCTAGGTGATTTTGTTGGAAGTTGGTTAGGAACCGGTAATTTAGAAGTTGCGACTAAGGACCAAAACATCTACCCGGGTTTTGCACAATTGGTCCCAGCGATGAAGGCGGAGATGAATGAAACCTTTTCATACATTATGACTGAACCTGATGAAAGCTTCAGTTCATTCTATACAGCAAACTTTACGTTTGTAAATCAGCTACTAGCTGAACACTACAACCTTGCTGGTGTGACTGGCGATGAATTACAAAAGGTTGATACGACCCAACGCGGTGGCATATTAGCAAATGGTGCATTTATGTCTCGTTGGGCTGAAGTTGGTGAGTCTCACCCTATTTTACGCTCGGTAAGAGTGCGTCGTCGTATGCTGTGTCAAGAGCAACCCGATCCACCTGCTGGAACCTTTGAAGCCAGGGAGCAAAGGCTTGCCGAGCTGTCTGACATGCTGCAAGACCCAGCAACAACTACCCGACTCAAGTATCACAGCTTAACGCAAGGCCAGCCATGCTCTAATTGTCACGAAAAGTACATAAACCCTATGGGATTTGGCATGGAAGACTTTGACGCCGTGGGCAAAGTAAGAAGCAATGATAAAAACGGTAATATAATAGATGCATCGGGCACCCTCTACGCACCCGAGAAGTATGCTCAAGTCAGCGACGCCGTTGCATTTTATGGCGCTAAACAATTAGGTACCGTTATTGCCGACCTCTCTTCTGCTCAAAGTTGCTTACCACAGCAAATGTTTCGCTATGTTATGGGGGTTGGCCACGACTCAGTCGACCCGTCGAACGACGAAGATAAACGCCTATCTGAAACAGAGCAAATCGGTTACATGTGCGAAATAGACACACTCACAGATGCCATGATGCAAAATAGCCCAAGAGCCATGTTAGAGAAGTTTGGTTCATTGAAGTCTGTGCGCTATCGCAAAGCTTGGTCAAGAAATTAACAGTGCGGGTCACAATACAAAAGGTTAGTAAAATGAAAGATGAACATTTAAGTAACATGACTATGTCACGCCGTAGGCTATTAAAAGTGTTTATGGCATCAGGAATTTCTGCCGCCTTGATCCGCACATCACCGTTGGTATCAGGTTTACTTTTCGCAAGAGATGCGGATGCTCAAAGTGCGGGACTACCCAATAAAACGGTTTCAATTTATATACCTGGTGGTTCAGTAGCCTCGCTTTGGAACCCAACAGGAAGCGGTGAAAATATGCAGTTAGGCGTCATGTCAGCAGGATATGACCCAGTAAAAACTGACTGTAATTTTATGGTCAATATGTCGCATTCCAATGCAGGCCATGGCCGTATGCCAATTCTGCTTGCTAAAAACTGGGGAAGTGACAGTTATGACGTCACTATGGGCAATGCTTTGGGGCCTAACCTACCATTTCGCTATCTAAATTTAGGCGTTCACAGCAATGGCCAAGGTCAATTAACCAAAGACAATCGAAATCACTTACCATTTCAAGAGAACCCTTTCACCGTATTTAAAATGGTGTTTGGCAGTGCACAAGGCAGTAATAGTAAAACGCCGATCATGGACGCACATATGTCAGCTGCCAATGCGATCAAAAACAAACTTGCGGGTTACGAAGTGCAACGAATGAACGATCATTTAGATGCGATCTCTGATACACAACGGCGTTTAGATGCGCTTTACGGTGGAGTCTCCTGTGGGATTGCACCCGATGACTCTGAGTTTCCTCTTACTTTTGATACGTTTAGTCAACAAGCGCGTTTGCAAGCGGATATTGCAGTAGCGGCATTGCAATGTAACCTAACAAGTTCGATATCATTGGCGTTCGGAAACCATCAATCTGAGTTTCGTATTCCAGAATTGAATTTCCAAGGGCACTACCACAATGCAATACATGGGGGGAGTAATGGCCAGCCAAACTATCCGTATTACACCGAAATGCGTAGCCACCTTGGCAGCTTAAGCGCGTATTTGATCCAAAAGCTAAAAGCGGCTGGCATACTCGATAGTACGGTAGTTTTAGAAACATCAGATATGGGGCATGCAGATAAGCATTCAGCGAACCCGTGTTCGTATCTCATTGCTGGAGGTGGCACTCGGCTCAACACCGGGGTAGTCAGTGATGTGGGCTCTGGTTATCACCAACATGACCTACTGCATACAGCTGCCAAAGCATGTGGGGTAAACCTCGATTTTGGCCAAGAAATCCCAGGGATCATAGCCTAACAAACAATCATTTAACAAAGCCCCTTTATTAGGGGCTTATGAAATACATAATGACATAAAAATTACAAGAGGCTCGATTTGCTGTGTCATAATACTGTTTAATTAGCCTGCTTGAACACTGAATCTGGCTATACGCTATATGTGCAGCAAACAGCCCTTCCCTTCCTGTTGTTAGGCACCAATCTTAAAGCTTAGTCGTGGCCCCTAATAAGAGAGTAATTTATAAAGCATCAACGCAAAATTAACTTGGAGCAATGGGCCAAAATAGTCACAAAGAGCGCTACTGCCTTTGACAGAGTTAAGGCTCATAGGTGTTAGTTTTAAACTTTGCGCTCGATGAGCAAGCTTATGCCAATTGAACCAATAAAAAAAGCACAACAACGATTAAACAATTGCTTCATATTTGGTTTTGAAAACCAATTGCGAAGGTAAACGCCGAAAATGGCGTATACAGAAATAGCTATTAATTCTAAAAGTAAAAATGTCGCACCTAACATGAAAAACTGAGCCCCAGCACTTTCATTAGCATCTATAAATTGCGGTAAGAATGCTGTGAATATTAAAATAGCCTTTGGATTACCTGCGGCTAATAAGAACTCCTGTTTGCCAAGCTGATAGAGACTATCATAGTCTTCCTTTTGCTCTTCAACTTCTGAAAGTTTCGTATTCCATAATTTAAAAGCAACCCAAAATAAATAAACAACGCCTATGATTTTTATTGTTAGGAAAATAGTTTCTGAAGCATAAAGTACTGTTGCTAATCCTGTAGCCGCTAAAAAGATCATAACAATAAATGCTACAATTCTTCCTAGTCCTGCTCCAACAGCATACTTAAAGCCATACCGTTGCGCATTAGCCATAGAAAGTAAATTGTTTGGCCCTGGTATCATGTTCAAAGCAAAACATGCAGGTATAAATAAAACCAATATGAAGAAATCCATGTGCAGAATGATCCTTTAAAACTAACGAGTCTGTAGCATTACTCGTTTTAATTTATTTTTATTTATTGATGCCTTAACCTTAGCTGAGTTCCTATTTTGACTCAATCGTTTAGTGGCTTTTCACTTTGATTTTCATTGTGTGCTTTG
>NZ_AHBZ03000016.1 GCF_000238375.3 Pseudoalteromonas citrea | reverse complement strand
TAAGGCATTTTATGATCTGATCACACCAAACCAAAGAAGTTCAATTATTTAGGAAACAAGGCCCCACAATAGTAAAATTAAGCAAAGGAATGAACGAAGCCAAGGTGAATACATTGTTACTTGTCGTTACAAAAGTCGAGTAGATGTGGCATACAATCTAGCTAATAAGTGTATTAAAGTAACGGTGAAACTCTATTGGAAATAATACTGAGATTTGTGATCCCAGTACAGCTCTATCCCCACAAAATCAAGCCGCTAGTAAGTTTAAAACTAGGTCATTTAGAGCTCAATGATGAACTTAATGTGGCATCTGTACACAAAGCTAAAGATCTTTATGATGTCGTAAGTCAAAGTAACGAGCTCTCGCGTGACTCCAGTCAACTTTTCTTGTTTCTGCATAACCCCCTTGGTCAGATTTCTGAACTTTTTGATTAATAGGCTATTAGTAATCCACCTGCTAATAAGTTTGATCAGTCTAGTAAAATCAGAAACCTTTTCCAGTGGATTCTTGTCTATACTACGACTCAAAAGTAAAAAGCAGATGGACAACTGTTATAAGTGGAATTATCTCATTTCCTGCATTTCTATGGATATAGTGTGTTCACCTGCGGGGAGCGTATGCCAACGACGGTAGGGCTTAAACCCCGGTGCTGTTACTTGAATATCGTAGTTTCCTGGTTGCAGTTTCATGTTGTCTATATATTTAGGTTTAATATTCATTATCCGAATAGTTGTGTTTTCTATATTAGCCTGAATTCGTAAATAAAGTGCGGCTGTAGAAACTCTTTTTATCACTTCGTTTGGTGTGATGGTTACACTCGATTTTGGTAATCTGGCGTCAAGTAATGCAAGTAGATGTGTATAAGGTTTTACATACTGATAAAACTGAGTATCTGATTCTAACTTTACGCCTACTGGATGAAGAAACGGCTGTACATGTAAGGTCCACCTTAATGCAAATGAAAAAATAGGGTTGCTAGCGGACTCAACTTTGTATAAAAAATAATTAACTGGACTGTGGGTATTATTGGTAAACCGGTTTTCAAGTAGAATAACGGGAAGCATAATTAATAATGCAAGAGGGAGGATTTTTACAGTCGCCACAGTATATGAGGGGGGGGGGGTTGACCAGTTGGGCTTAAATACTTCAAGGGTTTTTATAGGCAACTTTATAATAGTAAAACAGATCAGAAACAAGCTTAATGACATAGATATAGGAGGAATAATCACAGACCTCAAAGCTTGTTTACCTGCTGCAGCATATTTCCCACCATTCTCAAAATGAACCCGAGCCCCGACTACCATATCTAAATATTGTTGTGTGCGCTTTTCAATATTAGGATCTAATACGTAATGCTTAAAATTCTTTTTATTCCAGTCTGGCTTTGTATTTTTTACGTACATTTCCCCCATCTGCTCAGCTATCTTATTCTGTATATTGGGATGAAGTTGAAAGGATTGCCAATCAAGGTTAACTGGTAAATCGAACTTTTTTTGCTGCATTTTGTTACGCCATTGACGATCTGCATCAGCTTTTACTTTATCTGCTACTGCTTGTGCGAATTGTAGCCGTTGTCCGATATGCCAATTTTTTGGTAGTTCTAAGCCCCGTTTGGATAAAGAATCAAGAATCCTTTGTTGTGTCTTGTTGTGGCTTCGAAATACCGCCAAGGATGAAATACCCATAGGGTAGCCTATGTCTTTTTTAAATTGTTTATGAAAATTAGGATGTGCCAGTATTCGCGTTTGGTAATGCATTGGATCATCGGTATACTTGTATCGTTTTTCTTTCATACCACCATCTCCTCCTGTCGCTAAATCAGCAGCTTGTAACGCGGTAAAGAGTCCACCAGTCAATACTCCTGCTAGTATTGAGCTTGCCGCATTTTCTAGGCCGCTAATATCTTCTTCAATCAACCAATAATTAGGCGGGATATAGCCAAGTCCCGCACTATCAATTTCGGCTTTATATGCTGCATTTAACTTTTCAATACACCCCGTACGGCGGTCACGCTCTGAGTGTTTTTCATAATATTCGCGGCATTTGTTAACTTCTTGATGATATGTATATACTTTAGGGCCGTATTTTTGAGCACGAGTTTCAGCACGCGCAATATATGTTTTTATAGCCTGCTGGTACTGTTGCCAACCTTGGTTAATTTCTTGCTCTATTTCTTGCCAATATACTTGCTCTTGTTCTGGGATCTCAGCCAACGCTTTATTGTATTTATTTGACCCTTCAGCATAATATGTATAATGATTAGACAGCTTTTCATAAATACTAGAAAAGTCGTCGTAATACATATCAAGATCTTGATATGTCCGTTTCTGTACAAACTGCTTAATAATGCTCTTTTTGTGTGACTCTAGATTTTCAGCTAAGGTATCATCAGCATATAAAAGTCCACCAAATATCGCGAGGAATGTCAGGTTCTCAGGGCTTTTTAACACTTCATTGTCATATTCAAGGCCCACTACTGTTACCGCATTCACTGCAAGTGCATCTCTAAATGCTGCGCTCAATACTGCATACTCGCGCTGCTCAGCAGTCGATGGCTCAATTAAATATCGTTCTATTAATAACTTTTGGCCAAAATAGACTGTTGGCCATGTAACACAGGTTAATAGACCTATCGATGTAAAGCCTCTAAGTCTTGTTTTATAAAACGATTTTGGTAATAAATCTGCGATTAGTAAAGTAACACCTAAGCCAGAAATAGCTCGTCCGAATACTTCTAATTGCTCCAAATCGTGCTCTTGGGGTGTGCCCAACCCAACAAGAGATACAAGCTGTGCATTAAAGATTATTTCCGGTATTAAATAAGCAATACTCATTAATAAAAAGAATGCTCGCCAGAACGTTGGTTTAAAATGATTATTCACTTATTTGACTTCCTGAATTCTATTTCAATCGCTTTGTCAGTTTTAAGCTCGACTTGAGCTTCGCGCTCTTTAGGGTCAGCATGAGTATTCAAAATAATCGTTTTATAGTTATGTCTAGTGGTTGCACCATAAATTGATTTAATAGAACCTTGAATAGAGGGATATAAGCCATTTCCATAGTAAGTTGGGACTTCTGAAAGGCGTTCGAGATCCAGGTCATACGGTAATTCAGCAATCATCCTCGTGAGTTCTGAGCTTCCTTGATATTGTTTAAGCTTTGGAAGGTCGTAATCCGTACAAAATCCATAGAGCGTATCATCAATAATAACCGAATCGGGCCTTACGTTTTCCTTTATTCTTTGTAAATTTTTTGCATGAAATCTGTGCCCGTTAATGGTATACGTAGCGACTGGTATATTAAAAGAATCAGAAAGCGCCTTTATGCGATTTGCATCCGGGGCATAGTGCCGTATATCTATGGCAATGCCATAATTGTCGACAAGTGTTGTTTGTAACTGCTGAATACCGCGTCTGTTATCTATCCTTTTGTCTATGTAGTGGCGATCACCAAAGCCACTTATGCGCTCAATTAGTTCTCTATTGTTTTTATAAATATTGTCGCTTTTCGCGCCTTTTTCAATTTTACTTTTGAGTTTTAAAAAAGAGTCCTTTGCCGGTCTTTGAATATATGACAGGAATACCCTCGAATTGATTTTTCGCATTTTTTCTAACTCTCTGCGCTTCAAACTCGAATAAAAGTAACGCTTATTTCCAAGTATTTTAAAGGTAAGGTAGTCTAGTAGTTCCAACTCCTCCCTAGTTGTATTAGATTTAATCTCTATGTTTAACTTTTGACTCTGGCTTGCCATTGATGCAAACGCCTTAAGAACCTCACGATAAGTGGGCGGTGGGCTGCTCAATAGTCGACCGGTATGCTGGTCTCTAGCTCTTAAATAACCCCACTCATTACGAAAGTTCATTTTATCTATTCGTCGACGTTTATTATCAACGCTCCCCGTTTCTCTACCCGTATGACTGTCGTGGTGCAACACCCAAACACCATCAGACGTAACACGCACATCTACCTCTATGACATCAAAACCATTGTCGAGGGAATCTAGAACAGCATTAATGGAGTTTTCAGGATATCGAATAGAGCCTCGATGGCTTTGAAGCTGAAAACCGCCACATTGTGTTGGGTGAATATAATTAATATTACCCAAAGGCGAGAGGTAAAAGCCTCGAGCAGATAGTGCTTGTTTTATAGCTAAAGCACCTTGGTTTGATGTATCTGTTTTATCTCGCTGTTTAAGTGATGAATTACTTGAACAGGCAGTAAGTAAAAACACCGCCATTATAAGGGTTAGATTTAGTAAGTAATTAGAGATACGCATAGTCCATTTTAATATGTCTAAAAGTGCGCAATTCAAATATAAAACTATAATAAAGTCAATACCATACAATATAAAACCTTTGTTGTTAATAAATAGGCAGAGACTCTGTAATATCTTGTGTAAAAAACTGTCATTTACTTAACAATTAAATTCGGGTGTTGAATTCGGGTCATTGAGAGGTCTTTAGAACAATATTCACTCTGGGGGATGAACCGCCCATTGCGGACCCGCATGATCGGTGGTGTAGGGCCTGGAGGTTAGAGACCTCAGGCTACCCGATTAAGTGCTTGCTTTCACGGACTCAGTCCAATTAGATAGAGATACTATATATGCAAGGTCTCCTTCGAGCTCTTAGCTGGTAATATGTGATATATACTGTTTTATCTGATCTTTCCAAAATAATGTAGACATCTTTTATTTAGAAAATGAAGTATGACGAGAGATGTTATGAGTAATAATAAATATCCCCAAGAATTCAAAGATGAAGCTGTTCGCCAAATGGTTGATAAAGGCTTTCCGTTCCTGACGCTGCTAAGCGATTAGGTATTTCTGATAAATCACTTTATTACTGGGTGAGTAAAGCTAAAACACCAACTGCTAAATCAGCCAAGCAAGAAGAGATACGCAAGTTTAAGGCAGAGCTTAAACGTGTTACAGAAGAACGTAATATTTTAGAGGAAGCCGCCGTGTACTTTGCAAGCAAGTCAAAGAAAGGTACACGTTCATACAGTCACGACTCGATGTTTAGCTTTCAGGTTCTTGTTAGGCCTTAATTGCTACTAACGTTCCAGTCGAAACCATAATAGTTCCTGCTGTTTTATTAATTAACGATGATGCATTAGGGCTCTTTAGCATTCTCTTAGCTCTCAAAGCTAGTAGCGCGTAGCATATATTAACACTGCCAAATGCGAGTGTTGCAATTCCCATGATTGCCAGAACATCTACTGTAACCACTCGGTTAACATCTATAAAAGCTGGAAACAAACCAATATAAAATACAATTGCTTTTGGGTTACCCAAATTAATCATTAACCCAGTAGCTAAGCTTGCAACTAAAGACGACTCTTTTGAAGCTTTAATATCTTCAGCGGTTGCTTTAGATTTTATTAAATTAATACCTAGCCAGATAAGGTATGCAGCACTAGCGTATTTAACTATAAGAAAAGTAGTTCCCATAATTTCAGAAATTATAGACAAACCAAACAGAGCAAGAAGTATAAATATAAAGTCACCTAATGTTATGCCTATGATCATCATTAAACCTCGGCTAAACCCAGATGAGAATGTACGTGCAATTACAGCAAAAACAGCAGGGCCAGGCACAAGCGCGACAACTAACATAGCTCCAAAAAGTGCTAACAAACTTTCAGGTGACAAATGAACTCTCCTTGAGGCCTAACGAGCCTGTAGAATTACTCGTTTTAATTTATTTTATTGATGCCTCAACCATAGCCGAGTTCCTATTTTGATTCAATCGTTTAGTGGCTTTCCACTTTGATATTCATTATTCGCTTCGCACCAATCTGTTAGACGTGCCGATATTAATTTCGGTCCATTATCTACTCGAATTTGTTTAGGTAAACCGCGTTCTCCTTTCACAGTGATGATCTGAGATCCTGTAAAACGTGACTTTTTCATTGTTGTCTCCTGTTTGTGATATTACAGAAAACTCTAATTAAACATGTCTCATGTTAAGGGAAGTGGACAAAACGCCCTATTAAATCAATAATTTCATTTATGTGTTTTTCTGTTTGATCTCCACCGTTAGAGAGGATGTGCAAATAAAAGTCTCTTTCTGGATCTATATACATAGCCGTTCTAAAACCATCTATCGCTCCATCATGAGCAATAATATTATTCTTGGTGCCATAGCCATAAGTTGCATTTTCCGAAATAACTGTATGTTTTTTGGCCATTAATAGATGCGTATCCTTGGAAATAAGCTTATACTCATTTATGGCTTGTGAGAAAGAGATTAAATCATTTACTGAGCTAACTTGACCACCATCTCCATAACTATATATATCTTTTCCAACAAACATCTCTAAAGTTGACACCCATTCGAAATTAATACACTGGTGTAGTCTGAGGTTTCGGGTGTGTCAGCCATCTTTGCTCTAATTGGGTTTAAATCAACATACGCCATACAGGCTGCCAGTGCCGCTTCATCAAGTAAAGCTTGTGATTTAAAGCGCCCTTCCCAAAATCTGCCTGTACAGTTATCTTCTTTATTCGCTTTTCGGGCAATACTTTCATTCAGTACCCGCATAAACCAACTGATACTCGCTAAACGTTCTCTAAATTGTTCAATGTCTTTATTTAAAAAATATTGCTGCGCTGAGTCTAGCCGCTCACCTTGAAGGTACTTGTGAGATAGTATGGTACCTTTAAACAACTTATGCCATCTGATGATAATCGATTTATCACTCAGTCTTTTAGCCTTTATATCATCTACATACAGCACAATGTGAGTATGGTTACTCATCACCGCATACGCACACACATCAATACAAAACACTTTGGCAAGTTCAAGTAGCTTATCCTCTACCCAGCCTCTTCTATGCTCGTACGACTGCCCTGTTACCTTATCTTCACCACACAAATAAGCACGGCGAACACACCGTGAAATACAATGGTAGTATTTGGTATCAGTTAAACTCACTTGTCTTTTGCGTGCTGTGGCCATCGAGGAATTGCCTACCTTTTAAACTGAATTTAAAAGGTAGGCGATGAATGAAAAACAGTCAATTTTGAATGGGTGTCAGTTTAAGTTTTCTCATCACCGCATACGCACACACATCAATACAAAACACTTTGGCAAGTTCAAGTAGCTTATCCTCTACCCAGCCTCTTCTATGCTCGTACGACTGCCCTGTTACCTTATCTTCACCACACAAATAAGCACGGCGAACACACCGTGAAATACAATGGTAGTATTTGGTATCAGTTAAACTCACTTGTCTTTTGCGTGCTGTGGCCATCGAGGAATTGCCTACCTTTTAAACTGAATTTAAAAGGTAGGCGATGAATGAAAAACAGTCAATTTTGAATGGGTGTCAGTTTAAGTTTTCTCATCACCGCATACGCACACACATCAATACAAAACACTTTGGCAAGTTCAAGTAGCTTATCCTCTACCCAGCCTCTTCTATGCTCGTACGACTGCCCTGTTACCTTATCTTCACCACACAAATAAGCACGGCGAACACACCGTGAAATACAATGGTAGTATTTGGTATCAGTTAAACTCACTTGTCTTTTGCGTGCTGTGGCCATCGAGGAATTGCCTACCTTTTAAACTGAATTTAAAAGGTAGGCGATGAATGAAAAACAGTCAATTTTAAATGGGTGTCAGTTTAAGTTTTTCTAAACCGCTTGGGTGTATTCAAATTAGGGTGTATAGGCTCGAAGCTCATTAGGGGCACTGAAATAACAGTTAAGCCCGGATATATGTCAGAGCAACGCTTTATTGCAAATGGGTCAAACGTCAAACAGTGGCAGCGACGAAATGAAAAAGCGAGGTAGTTTATTCTACCCCGCCAGAGTTATTTTGTTTGACATACCGGGAGTGTCCATATATGTCATCTTAATCAGTTTCTGAAATAACAGTTAAGCCCGGATATATGTCAGAGCAACGCTTTATTGCAAATGGGTCAAACGTCAAATAGTGGCAGCGACGAAATGAAAAAACGAGGTAGTTTATTCTACCCCGGCAGAGTTATTTTGTTTGACATACCGAGAGTGTCCATATATGTCATCTTAATCACTTAGAGTAAGCAAACTCTGCCTGATGATAAAAAGCCGATAGAGTCTTCAATAAGGCATATTTCTTTATTGACCTGCTCAAAAGTTAATTCACTATGATTTGGCTTTCCTATTAAGCTTACTTGTCGTGTTTTTTTACGAAGTATAGAAAGTTCTGTGAGCAACTTTTTAAGCTGCTGCGCACTTATATTGCGATAAGTAGGGTTATTTAAATAGAATTTATCGACATATTCTTCAGTGCCTCGCAATGGATTTGGGTTTGCATATTTGTCGTTTAGGTCACCCAAACAGTTAACTCTTTCAGGAAAAGATTTTAGCTTTTTGCAGTTTTCACTATTAGCTTTGATCTCCTCATTCAATTTATCTTGGTCTGCATACCATTGCTTTGTATATGGATCATTTAGATATGGCTTATTTGTTTCCCAAGGAGCTTTCTTTTGTTTAACAATAAAATCTGCTGAATGAGCTGTGAAACTTGCAATGAAGGCTATATAAAGTAATTTTCTCAAAATATTTTCCTTATATTTCGTAGATAAAAGATAGGATGTGATAGTTTTGGTTTAATATCAAACAGTTTGCCCATGTACCTTAATATATTCAATAGCTATATTGTGAAAACATGAAACTCTACTAATAAAGCTTTTGTTTCAAAGAAGCAAAGCTCGAAATAACAGTATTATGAACGCATACAGTTTGTTGTCGCTTCTGCTTCGACGATTGTGTACGCCCGACATGGGCATTGACTCATGAGGTGAAAGTCCTCTGTAGGAAGACCACCGTTTAAATAACATACTGTTATTTAACGATAGAAACTCGCAAATGGCAAGGGCTAAATCGCGAGAGATCACATCTAAAGTTGACACCCATTCGAAATTAACTCCAACTAATAAGCAGCATTCAACCTGAAATATCGCTTAGTTAGTAAAATTGGATTAACTACATGTGCTATAAGCTCAAAAATAGAGAAAAACTGAAATAATACGTGTCAATAAGGCACAGCTAAGCCGCCAAGTTATGGAGTATCGGTTATATAGAGATTATCTTGATGATCTAAAAATTAAGCCAGTAGCCTTTCACATTGCTTATAATTAGCGCGCCGTTTTATTTCTAGGCTCGCACAATAATTATCAAGCTTTTGAGGTCGCCCTACTGCGCCATGAAATACTTTGGTAAATTGTGTGGTGAGTTTTAGCCAGTTTTCCGGGGCTATGTTTAGTCTTTCTAAAATTGGGGAGTTGATTGGGCTTATAGAAACTGATTAAGATGACACCCACCCAAAAGTTAATTCCAATAAATAAGCCGCGTTCAATCTGAAATATCGTTTGGTTAGTAAAATTGAATCAAGTAAATGCGCTATAAGCTCCAAAATAGAGAAAAACTGAACTCATGCCCAGTAATAAGGCACAGCTAAGCCGCCAAGTTATGGAGTATCGGTTATATAGAGATTATCTTGATGATCTAAAAATTAAGCCAGTAGCCTTTCACATTGCTTATAATTAGCGCGCCGTTTTATTTCTAGGCTCGCACAATAATTATCAAGCTTTTGAGGTCGCCCTACTGCGCCATGAAATACTTTGGTAAATTGTGTGGTGAGTTTTAGCCAGTTTTCCGGGGCTATGTTTAGTCTTTCTAAAATTGGGGAGTTGATTGGGCTTATAGCGCCTCGCTTATCTGCTCGCATACATCGGCCAGTTAATTCTACCAGCTCTAAGTATGACTTTAATTCAAACGGTAAACCTTTAGGCATGTGCTTTCGGGGGCTGCCTGCAAAACGCGCCAATTGTTTAGGTTGCTTGCCCTCTTTGGCATGTTCACAACGAGTTTTTACACTGGTGTAGTCTGAGGTTTCGGGTGTGTCAGCCATCTTTGCTCTAATTGGGTTTAAATCAACATACGCCATACAGGCTGCCAGTGCCGCTTCATCGAGTAAGGCTTGTGATTTAAAGCGCCCTTCCCAAAATCTGCCTGTACAGTTATCTTCCTTATTCGCTTTTCGGGCAATACTTTCATTCAGTACCCGCATAAACCAACTGATACTCGCTAAACGTTCTCTAAATTGTTCAATGTCTTTATTTAAAAAATATTGCTGCGCTGAGTCTAGCCGCTCACCTTGAAGGTACTTGTGAGATAGTATGGTACCTTTAAACAACTTATGCCATCTGATGATAATCGATTTATCACTCAGTCTTTTAGCCTTTATATCATCTACATACAGCACAATGTGAGTATGGTTACTCATCACCGCATACGCACACACATCAATACAAAACACTTTGGCAAGTTCAAGTAGCTTATCCTCTACCCAGCCTCTTCTGTGTTCATACGATTGCCCTGTTATCTTATCTTCACCACACAAATAAGCACGGCGAACACACCGTGAAATACAATGATAGTATTTGGTATCAGTTAAACTCACTTGTCTTTTGCGTGCTGTGGCCATCGAGGAATTGCCTACCTTTTAAACTGAATTTAAAAGGTAGGCGATGAATGAAAAACAGTCAATTTAGAATGGGTGTCAGTTTAAGTTTTGTCAGTTTAAGTTTTTGCGGGACTTATCCTCGTTCATAAGAAGATTAAAGGTGACCCAGAAGCACTACTAAAATTACTTCAACCCTACATCGGCGATATTGTTGTTGGCGTTGAATGCATGCATTGTTGGTATTGGGTCGCTGATTTTTGTAAAGACCACAATATCCACTTTATTCTCGGCCATGCCCTCTACATGAAGGCTATACATGGTGGGAAAGCTAAAAACGATAAAATAGACTCCTATAAAATCGCTAAGCTTATTCGAGGTGGTAACTTCCCTCTTGCCTATGTTTACCACAAAGACATGCGTGCTACGCGTGACTTATTGCGTCGCAGAACCAAAATTGTTCGTCACGGCGCTGATTTAAAAGCCCATGTCGCCAACACTGCAAGCCAATACAATTTACCCGCTCATAATGTTAATTTGAAAAATGTCTGTGACAGAGAAAAAATGCGTTATTACTTCCCCGACCCCGTCGTACAACGTTCTATTAATCTCGATATGGGTATACTTGATTGCTATCAAAAAGAGCTCAAACCTTTAGATCATTACATTGAACAAATGGCTAAACAACATAACCCCGTTCACCTTAATATATTACAAACCATTAATGGCATAGGCCGTATTCTAGCACTCACCATTATTTATGAAATTGGTGATATCAATCGCTTTCCAAGCGTACAAAAGTTCGCTTCATATAGTCGGCTTGTTAAATGCAAAGCTGAGTCAGCAGGTAAAACCTATGGCACACAGGGCAACAAAATTGGTAATGCACATCTAAAATGGGCCTTCAGTGAAGCGGCTGTACTACTGCTACGCCATAATCATAACGCCACCAAATACCTTGAGAAATTACAAAAGCGGATGAGTAAAGCCAAAGCATTGTCAGCGCTGGCGCATAAGCTTGGTCGATGTGTTTACTATATGCTTAAAAAAGAGACTGTATTCGATGAAACCAGATTTTTAAAGCGTTAGTCACGGTACTGAGTGAGCTGAACGTCTAACTGGATAAAAGGCTGAGCATCAATCAATTGGGTGAGTAAATAGCCATTAAGCTATAACCTGATCATATGCCTAACGACCAAAGCCATCTGGCTTGATTAGACGCTCAGTACGCGTGTATTAATACAATAAGCAAAGTCGCTTACACCTGATTTGAGCCTGAAACTAACTGGATCACAATGATGAAACCAGCCGCCTTGAATAGTGCCATGATGAGGTTAACCGATGAATGTCTCGGCTCTGGCATCCTGCTTCGCTCTACTGCCTAAATCCTTTTAGGCATAGTGCCCCTGCGAGCCCATAAGGAAATGAAATAAAGTAGGCAGCGATGAGATCGCAATAAGAGAGCCTCACTATGTGTTTGCCGTAAGCAACTTGCTTAACAGCCACATCGACAGACGAAATAAACGAATTTGTTTATTGATTTAGAGTTGGCCGTCACTGTATAAAAACGGCCAAAAAGAACATTAGTGCCTATTGACAGAGTTAAGGCTCATATGTGTTATGTTTTTAATTAGTTAGGTTTATACCAAGAGACTCTAATAGTCTAACAGCTTCATAACGACAAAATGTTGCATTTTTAATTGTGTTATTGTTTATATTGATATCGTAATTTTCAGCGTCACTAAAATTGGCATCTGTAAGATTTGTATTGTGAAATATACTGTTAGTTAAATCCGAACGAGAGAAACTTGCACCACTAAAGTTGCCTTCTCTAAAGTCCACATCGTGAACTCGACAATCTTCAATAATTATTTTAGCTAGATTAATTCCATAAAATGATGATGAGTTCATCATGCATCTTGTGAATTTGAGCGGAGTTCCTAGTGTTAAACCACGCCAATAAGCTTTAGCCCAATTTATGCCAATAACCTTGCAATCGACAAATTCAACATCTAAAAATTTACTATTGTTTACATCTAAAATACTAAGATTACAGTCTGTAAATTTACATTCTGTGAACTCGCAATTCAAAAAAACAGCTTCATTAAAATCGCAAGACTGAAAATGACAACCATCAAATTCTTTACCCGATAGTTCTTTTTGAGAATAATTTTTTTCACAAAATGTCTGACTATAATATTTTTTCTTATCCAAAACCGTCATTAAATGCTCCAAATATAAAACGAACTCTGATAAAAATATAACAGCGTCTTAGCGTGAATGCCGATAAACACTCTGCCCTTACCTCATGCAGAGACACTCAGAACTGCTATTTAATTTAATATATATTAGTAACTTAACAGATTCCCTTAACCACAACAATCACCTTTCCATGCCTGATGAACCCGAAAATTTACTTAATCGAGAACGTATGTGTCTCGTTATGTAATCGCTAAATAAATATATAGTTCAATAAATTCAATGCGATAAGAGTTTCAGATCGAGTTAACCGAGCGAGAGTTCATATTACATAACGAGAAGGGAAAGCTGTATCTTTTAACAAATTAATTATAACTGTATATAAGAACAGTTAACGGCTAATATCCATACCAACAAAAAATTGCGTTTTTGTCGTATTAAAAAACACCGGGCTAAATAACTTATACATGCTTTGCCGGTTTAGTACACATGTAAAATTCATGCGTCACAAGGCCATAAATATCACGCACCACATCAGGCTGAATCGCTTACTTTTACTGCAAGCTTGCTCGTACATTTATATTAAACTGTGTACTGTTTGTACACGTCCCTAATACAGTCCTCATTTCTCCATTATCTTTCCATATTTGTGCCTCACCATTGCGCGTAATTAATCGCTCCATGTTTAGGTACCCATGTCTTCACCTGTCAATTCAGTCGCTGAAATTACCCACGCCCAATGCGAGCACTTTAACGCACAGACCGTATTAAGGCCGACCTCTGCGTTATGTATTTCACCAGAAAATTTAGGGTCTGCTGAATTTAAACGCGCTTATGGTGTTAAATATGCTTATGTCAGTGGCGCGATGTATCGTGGGATTGCGTCAAAAGAGTTAGTTATCGCTTTGGCTAAAGCGGGGTTCATGGGGTTTTTAGGCACTGGCGGTCAGTCCCTTTCAGCCATTGAGCAAGATATTATGGCTATACAAAATGCCCTTAAACCAGAGCATGCTTACGGTCTCAATTTAGTCTGTAACATTGAACACCCAGATCAGGAAGTCGCATTAGTAGAGCTGTATTTAAAGTATCAAGTTCGCTGTATTGAAGCTGCGGCATTTATATCAATTACCCCGGCACTGGTGCTATATCGCCTTGCTGGACTATATCGAGATAGTCACAATCAAGTGGCTTCAAAAAACAAAATAATCGCTAAGCTATCTCGCCCTGAAGTCGCCAATGCCTTTTTACACCCTGCGCCTGAACATATCGTCAAGCAGCTCCTTAACAGCGGTAAAATCAACGCTGAGCAAGCACAACTTAGTCAGTTTATAGCTATGTGTGATGATATATGCGTTGAAGCCGACTCAGGCGGGCACACAGATCGCGGCCAACCTACTGTGTTATTGCCTGCTATACAAACCCTACGAAACGCCCTTTTACACACATTAGGCTTTACGCAACGCGTACGCATTGGCCTAGCTGGCGGCATTGGCACACCCACCTCCGCAGCTGCGGCATTTATTATGGGCGCTGACTTTATTGTGACAGGATCAATTAACCAATGCACCGTAGAAGCAGGGACTTCGTCATTGGTAAAAGAGATGCTTCAAGACATTAATGTACAAGACACCGACTATGCCCCTGCAGGCGACATGTTTGAAATGGGTTCACAAGTTCAAGTACTAAAAAAAGGCGTCTTCTTCCCCGCTAGAGCCAATAAGCTATTTCAACTATATCAACAGTATGACGGCATTGACGCACTCCCTACCGAGTTACAAACTCAGCTACAAACTAAGTTTTTTAAAAAAAGCTTTGCTGAGGTATGGCAAGAGGTTGTTACCCATTTACACAACACCCAGCGTACAGACGAAATCGCAAAGGCCGAAGCGGATCCAAAATACAAAATGGCGCGTATTTTTCGCTGGTATTTTGCACACAGTATGCAGCTAGCGTTTGCTGGTACGCCCCAACAGCGTGTTAACTTTCAGGTACATACAGGCCCTGCGTTAGGTGCATTTAATCAATGGGTTAAAAACACGCCCCTTGAAAACTGGCAGAATCGTCATGTTGATCAAATAGGCCTCAAACTAATGCAAGAAACCGCTGAGTTACTGAGTGAAAAAACACAGCAGCTGCTCGATCTTAGTCAAAACAACACTGAACACAGTGCACAATCGTGAGTAAACATTGTATGAATACTTATTTATTTCCTGGTCAAGGCTCGCAATATAAAGGCATGGGCAAAGCCCTCTTTGCTCAATTCCCCGAGCAGGTAGACTGTGCCAATAACCTACTTGGCTATTCTATCAGTGAGCTATGTACGCAAGACCCTCACAATCAACTCAACAATACGCAATATACTCAACCAGCTTTGTTTGTTGTCAGTGTATTAGCTTACTTACACCACATAAAAACGGCACACTGTGCGCCTAACTTTTTCGCCGGCCATAGTCTGGGAGAGTTTGCAGCACTGTATGCCTCTGGCGCTATTACTTTTGAAGATGCGTTAAAGTTGGTGATAAAACGAGGTGAGTTGATGAGTGCAGCTCCGCGCGGGGCGATGGCCGCTATCATTGGTACCAATAGCCAAGCTTTGTTGGCGTGTTTGCATAATGAGCAACTTAGTACCATTGATATTGCCAATTTTAATTCGCACGACCAACTGGTGATCTCAGGGTTAGTAGACGACATAACACGCGCGCAAACATTCATTGAAAAACTGGGCGCTCGGTTCATTCAACTCAATACCAGTGGAGCTTTTCATTCTCGCTATATGATGCCGGCAAAAACCGAGTTTGCCTCATATTTAAACTCGGTGTCATTTAGCGCATTAAATCAACCGGTTATTGCTAACGTCACCGCACAGCCATATCAATTCGCCGATATCAAGCACACCCTTATAGAGCAAATAACCAGCCCAGTAAAATGGACGCAGAGTATTGAGTATTTGTTAGCGCAAGGTGACATGCAGTTTACTGAGCTTGGCCCAAAAAAAGTGCTTACTAAATTAGTACACAGTATTGAGCAAAACTCCTGTGCCAAGCAGTCACTACATACCGCTAACCCTGCTGAAAAACAACCAATGAGCCCACAGCACACCATCGACAATTGGAATAGGCATTACCCCATTGGCACACGCGTTAAGCTCAACACACCAAGTAGCCCATATCATTCACAACAATTAACCACGCGCTCCCAAGCACAGTTGTTGTTTGGTCATCGGCCTGTGGTGTATATCACTGGCTACTCGGGTTATTTCGCACTCACTCAATTACAGCCCATGTAACCTGCCATGGCTAACACATACGCGTTTTTAGCTGCCAGCTAAAAGCAAAATAGACATACATTACTTTGGTAAACAACGATGAAATACTATATTGGTTTAGCAACATCCTTTCATGATCCGGCAATTGCAATTGTTGATGCCCATGGCAAAGTCATTTTTGCCGAAGACGCAGAACGCTTTTTACAATACAAAAGAGGGTTATATTGCCTGCCAGATAACCCTTATTACATCGAAGAAATACTTAAAACATATTGCCCAGATTGCACCGAACTCGTGATTGCCAAAACATGGAGTAAAGGTCGACAAAAAAGTACCAATATTTTAGAGAACATTGCACTGAGTCTGTTAGAAACTTTCTCGTTCAATATTGACGTAAACACCCGAGATATCAAAGATCAATTTTATTTTGCAAGGGCATCACACGCAGCTGGCGGTAGAACATTGTCACGTTTTTTTGAAGCCTCTTGCCGCAATTACATTGTGGGCAATTACCGTGACAAGCCAGCCACAGATACACGTTATTTTGATCATCACCTAACCCATGCTGCAAATGCCTGTTTTAACAGCCCGTACGACGAAGCCTCATGCTTAGTAGTAGATGGTATGGGCGAAAAGAGCAGCATTGACTATTTTACTTATAAAAATGGGGTGATCACCCCTGCGCCAATTAAAGTAAAGCGTTCGTTTAAAAGCTTGGGGCTGTTTTACACCATCATCTGTGAAAACCTTGGCTTTGACCCCCTCAAAGGCGAAGAGTGGAAAGTAATGGGCTTAGCGCCTTACGGTAAAAAAGATGAAAAAGTCTATGAATTGTTACGCGCTTCACTGCAAGTAAAAAATGGTAATTTTACGGTGCCAAAAAACCTCAACGCCATCATGAAAGAAATAAAAAGCATGGCCAGAGAACCGGGTGAATCCGTTGAGCAATATAAAGACTTTGCCTATACCGGCCAACTGGTGTTCTGTGAAATATTCATGGATCTGATCAACGCGATTTATGACTATGCCCCCTCTAAAAACCTGACTATTTCTGGCGGTTGTGCACTTAATTCATCGTTTATGGGCACTGCATTGGCGCAATCAAAGTTTGAAAATATTTATGTACCATCAGCCCCAGCTGATAATGGTAATGCAATTGGTGCAGCACTACTGTGTTACCAACAAGACCATCCTCAGTGGCAACCGAGCAGTCAAATTCAATCACCCTATACTGGCTGTCAAATTAAGCAAAAGTCGCTCGACAAGCTTGCCCAATATAGTCATTTAAAGGTGACTGACTACGGTGATCAAGTGTATAAAAAAACCGCTGAGTTTTTAGCTGAGGGTAAAATTATTGGCTGGGCACAAGGCCGAGCTGAATTTGGCCCGCGTTCCCTGGGTAATCGCTCAATATTAGCCAACCCTTGCCTTAATGATATGAAAGACATTATTAATGCCAGAGTAAAATTCCGTGAAGAGTTCAGGCCTTTTGCTCCGTCTATTTTGCATGAGTATGGCGATGAATACTTTGAAGATTACCAAGAGTCTCCGTACATGGAGAGAACCTTGGTATTTAAAGAATCGGTTAGGCATAAAGTCCCTGCGGTAGTACACATTGACAACACCGGCCGCCTACAAAGCGTTAAAAAAGAATGGAACGCGTCCTACTACTCCTTAATTGACAGCTTCAGAGAAATCACAGGCGTGCCTGTGTTGCTTAACACCAGCTTTAATATTATGGGTAAACCCATCGTACATTCAGTAGAAGACATGCTGGCGGTCTTTTTAATGTCGGGTATCGATGTACTGGTTATTAACAATACCATTTACGAAAAGTAGTTCGTTTATACCTGACGACCAAAGTTACCGTGTAATGCCTGTTGGCATCACACGATAACTTGAACTCTTTATTAGATTTTACTGCGCAAATTTGTAATTACTTTATCTAATTTCTAGCAGCCGTTTTTGAGACAACACAATGAAAAAAACACACCCAACACCCACTAACAATCAAAATTCTCACCCTCAAGACATTGCGATTGTTGGTATGTCTCTTCGTTTACCGGGTGCTAGCACCAAAGCGCAGTTTTGGCATAATTTAAACAATAAAGTCAGCAGTATCACAGAAATTCCTGAAACACGCTGGAACTGGCGAGCAGATTACGATCCATCACCTAAAAAAGACGAACAAAAGATGGTCAGTAAATGGGGCGGGTTTATTGATAATATTGACAGCTTTGATGCGAGCTTTTTCTCAATTTCACCTACCGAAGCACAAAGTATGGACCCTCAGCAGCGTTTAAGCTTAGAGTTGGCGTGGGCTTGTTTTGAAGATGCCGGGTTTGCACCTTCTGATTTTAAAAACTCGAATACGGGGGTTTACTTAGGGTGCAGCAATACCGATTACCAAGAGTTTTCAACGGGCAATATTGACCCCCATTTTTTAACGGGTATGTCGACAGGCGTATTTGCTAACCGTATCTCTCACTACTTTAACTTTCAAGGCCCCAGTGAAACAGTGGATACTGCATGTTCGTCATCACTGGTGGCAATCCACAAAGCGGTTAATGACTTTAAAAATGGTGAAATTTCTGCCGCCTTAGTCGGGGGCGTTAATTTACTGATCACCAAAAGCCGCTATGTCTCGTTCAGTAAACTCGGCGTACTATCACCAAAAGGCCGCTGTAAAACCTTAGATGCTGACGCTGATGGCTATGTTCGGGGTGAAGGCCTTGGCATGTTACTGCTATTGCCTATCGACAAAGCAACCGAATTAAACGCCACCATTTATGGTGTAATTAAAGGCAGCAGTATTGGCCATTCTGGCAAAACCAATACCCTGACCTCCCCGAACCCTTTTTCACAGTCTCGGGTTATTCAACAAGCACACGAATCAGCTGGGATCACCTCAGATCAAGTGTCGTTTGTCGAGCTGCACGGCACCGGCACAAAACTCGGTGATCCATTAGAAATTCAGGGGCTAAAGCGCGCTTTTAGAGCAACCAAAGCAAAAAATGCATCGCCTATGCCCTGCTATCTAAGTACGGTTAAAACCAATATTGGCCACCTAGAGTCTGCCGCGGGGATCGCGGGGGTGATAAAAGTATTGTTGAGCTTCGCTAACAAAGCGATTTCGCCGCTACAAAATTTCTCAACCCTCAACCCTAAAATTGCACTCAAAAATTCGCCTTTTAAACTTGCTACTGAGTCAATTGATTGGCCAAGTGACCTCATGCAAAATCAGTCGCGAATGGCAGGCGTATCTTCTTTTGGTTTTGCTGGCGTAAATGCACACGTTATTTTGCAAGAACCGCCGAGACAAACAGCTGAGTCAGACGCATCTGCACATAATGAATGCCTACCGACTCAACAGATGGTGTATGTTATATCAGCAAAAACTCACCAAGCACTTAAACAACGGGTATTACAACTGAGTGATGCCCTAAAAAGTACGCCATCTGCTGAGTTAGATTTACGTAGCGTGACATACACACTGCAAACCGGCCGAGAAGCAATGGCTTATCGTGTTGGATTTATCGCCTCCTCTGCCGATGAGGCCTTAACACAGCTTAGCCATTATCTTGATGACGACCCAGCATCATGGCATGAAGCAAAAATAGCTAAAGCCACATTAAACAGCCCAGATAAATTTGATATGACGCAGTCAAATATCACTTTGCACATGTTACTTAGCGCGTGGTTAGCGGGTAATATTGTAGACTGGGCGCAACTCTACCGCGAAGAAAAGCCACGCCGGATCAGCCTACCCAGCTACCCATTTTCATTAAACTCCCATTGGATATCGACAGCTCAAGCGACACCACCCAAAGCAGATATGCTTCATCCACTCGTACATCAAACGATGCCCGCGCTTGACGAACTCGTATTTGAATCTCGTTTTTCAGGTAATGAAGTTTTCTTTAAAGAGCATGTTGTCAATCAACAGAAAATGTTGCCTGGAGTATGCAGCTTAGAAATGGCCCTTAAGGCAATTTGTCTTTCACATCAAATTGAGAACTCTCATACCATTGAATTTGAAGATGTACGTTGGATCCGACCGGTTATCATTGACCAAAAACATCATGAGACCGAAGTCAGCCTATCACTATGGGACGGCGAACATGCCCTGTCATTTGAGCTATACAACACATCAGGCACCGCTCAACATTGCTATGCAAAAGGCCAAGTGAGAGTCGTAGAGTGTCAAAACCCAAACAGTCAGCAACCAAGCATAACTACGAGCTGGCCTACCCTTGGTTTTATAGAAGCGAAAGATCATAATGGTCAACGCGTCACTGAGCTCACATCAAACGGCCTTTATCAGCTATTTTCAAAGGCGGGGATCGAGTATGGCCCGAGCTTTCAGGGCATTCAACGCATTCAACGGCGCGGCAACGAGTCGCTGGCACTACTCAACATAGCAAAGCGGTATTGTCATGGCTTTTATGCCGCACCGGCGATACTCGACGCAGCATTACAGTCATTGGCTATTTTTTCAAAAGATGATGAATTATCACTGCCCTTTGCCGTCGAACAAGTTCACTTTTTTAATGTTAACGCCCTAACGGCCGCATTGAATTGTGCAAACAACACCGTAAAAACAATTTGGGTGCGCGCATGTCAAACCCAAAACGGCAGCCACAACACATCGACTCACACAACACAGTATGATATTGAAATACTTGATGAAGACGGGACACTCTATGTACAGTTTCAAGGTTTTTCAACACGTTCTGTTAAGGTTGAACCTGAAGTGGCAGCAGAACCCCCTTCAAGTATTCCACCAGCGGATGTCACCGTTAATAGGCTTTCACACCCTTTGAATGTACTTAAACCTTGCTGGATCACAGCAGAGCCCAACACAGTAGACAATATGCCTCAATGCGCTGATATTGATGCAACTATTTGGGATTACCAAGGGCCACAAAAATATAAACCTGAATTTGTGCACACGCCGTTTTCATTGGCTGATGACAATACCTATATTGCTGATCACCTCATTTGGTTCGCGATAGATCAATATGCAGATCCACTGACGTTATTTACTTATATCAAGTCTTTACTCGCAAATGGCTATGGTACAAAACGTTTTTCAATCACCTTAGCCACCTATCAAACGCAGCGGGTACATGCTGAGCCCTGCTACGCTGAGGGAGCCGGACTCATCGGTTTATTACAAAGTATTGCTCAAGAATACCCTCTTTGGGATATTAGAGTCTGCGATCTACCCGTGGAACTATTTTCAAGTCAGTTAAGCCACTCCGACTGCGAACATGTATGGCATGCTGCAGTCTCTTTACCGACTGATTTTCATGCCTACAGACACGGTCAATGGTTTAAATTTAATATTGCATCACACCACTACCAACAAAACATGTTGTCCGATGCGCCTTCTTCGCATATCTGTAACTACCGACAAGATGGGGTGTATTTAGTCTTAGGGGGTGCCGGAGGGCTTGGGCAAGCATGGAGTGAATGGATGATCCGCCATTTCAATGCTCAGCTTATTTGGGTAGGCCGAAGTGATGAAAATGACACGATCAAACATGACATTGCTCAACTGGCAAAAATAGGCAAAGCCCCTATCTACTTCAGTGCCGATGCCGCAGATGAAAGGGCTATGCACGCAATCTTAGAGACAATAGCGCAATCCTTTTCACAGCTTAATGGTGTTGTGCACTCAATCTTACATTTAGAAGATCAAAGCATTGCCAATATGGACGACGCGCAATTTCTTCGCAGCTACCAAGCAAAGCAGCAAACAAGCCAAACATTATTTAAGGTGTTGAACAATCACGATGTAGACTTTTTGCTGTTTTTCTCATCTTTACAATCTTTTTCACCCGCAGCTGGACAGTGCAATTATGCCGCGGGGTGCCACTATATTGATAGTTTGGCTCGTGCGAATAACCACAAATTTCCCATAAAAATCGTTAATTGGGGTTATTGGGGGTCGATTGGCGTTGTTCAAGATGCCTACTACCAGCAAAAAATGGCACAACTGGGTATTGGGTCAATAGAGGTCGACGAAGGCATGCACGCACTTGCACAATTTATGTCGTCTTCACTATTACAAGTTGGGGTACTTAAAGCCACAGAGCAAGCATGTCATCAAGTTGCTAAACACCATAGTTACTCAACAAACACCCCATTGACTGCATTTGTGCAAAAGGCCAGCGCCGTTAGTTATGACAAAGAGCAAACTACCGTTGCGGATGACGTGGTACTTAACGCGCTGTGCGATGCGCTTCATAGCGCAGGGTGCCAATCATTATTAGATCGCGCAATACATTTATCAAAACTGCCTGACTACTTTCAATCTTGGTGGCAAGAAACACAGCGCTATTTAACTGACTCTGGGCTGATGCAAGCGCACCAAGTCTGTCAAAGTAATAAAGACACAACAGATATTCCTATCAATAACGCACTACTTGATACCTGTCTGTCACACCTTCCTGATATTTTACAGGGGCATAAAAAACCTACTGACGTATTATTTCCAAATGGCTCGCTGTCACTGGTCGAGAGCGTCTATAAAAACAATCAGCAAGCTGACTATGCTAACCGTGTATTGGTTGAACAGTTAACCCGCTACTTAACTCAATTAGCCGCACCGTCAGTAAAAATACTTGAAATTGGCGCAGGTACAGGCGGCACGACCGCCGCAGTGTTACCTCATTTAGCGCCTTGGTCTATTGAAGAGTACGCGTATACAGATTTATCACAGGCATTTTTTAATCATGCCCAAGCGCAATTTAAAACAACGTATCCTTATGTTACAACCAAATACTTTGATGTTAGCAAGCCGCTTAATGTACAAAAGGCACCACAAAGCATCGAAATAGCATCTTATGATGTGGTTATCGCGACCAATGTACTCCATGCAACAGCCAATATACGAGCCACACTTCAAAATGCCAAAGCCTGCTTAAAGCCCGGTGGCATCATACTTATCAATGAAGTAGTGGAAAAATCGCTCTTTACACAGCTTACCTTTGGTTTATTAGAGGGATGGTGGCTTAGCCAAGACAGCACTTTGCGGATCTCAGGCTCCCCTATGTTGTCGCTTTCTCGCTGGCAAGCTGTGCTAGAAGAGGAAGGTTTTATCAATGTTACCACTCCTGCTGCACCACACTCGGCACAACACATTATTTGTGCGCAAAGTGACGGTAATATTTTGCAAAAAATAATACACACCCCTCAAAACATTTGTAATGCCGACATAAATACTCGCTCAACGACAACAACAGATCACGCTCACTCAGTGCCAAGCAAACACGACGCTTCTATTACTATGAATCTAAATCACACACTCACAGATACACTGACTTATACGCAACACACATTATTTACCATCGCCAGTAAAGCACTCAATATCCCTGAAGACGAATTAGATCTAGACGAATCATTTGCTGATTATGGGGTAGACTCAATTCTTGCTATTCAAATGCTAGATGACATCAACGAGACGTTCGCCTTATCATTACCAGCCACGTTGCTATTTGACTACCCGTCTATTTCAACACTCAGCAACTACATTGCAACTGAGCACCATACTCATTTAGCACAGTTTATAAAAAGCGCCAAAAACGACACTGCCCACGTCAGTAATACTGAGATAAACACCGAACAAGTCCAACACAAACCAGACACGTCTGCTCAGTCCTCAGTCAACACGAGTGCCAGTACAAAACGACGATTTAGAAAGCCTGACGATAGCGCTGTTTCTCATTCATCGGGAAAGAACGCAGCGCCCGTGGCGAACAATACTGACACAGCGCAAAAAGTCGCCATCATTGGTATGAGTGGCCAATTTGGCAGTGCATCCAATCTCGAAGAGTTTTGGACGATGATACAAGAGCAACGCACATCAGTCGTTGAACAACAACGCTGGGATTTACATACGTTAAGTGAGCCAGCACAGTCTTGGTGTCGCTATGCCAGTTTGCTTGATGATATATCATCGTTTGACGCTGCTTTCTTTTCAATTACTCCGCAAGAAGCCATGTATATGGATCCGCAACAGCGCTTGTTCTTGCAAGAGTGTTATAAAGCACTCGATGATGCCAATATGGCCAACAGCGTATCAGGTAAAAATGTGGGGGTGTATTTAGGATGCGCACAAGGTGACTATGCGTCATTAGCGCCTGACGATGCCCCTGCACAAGTATTTTGGGGTAATGCCGGGTCTGTCATTCCGGCTCGCGTGTCTTATTTTTTAAATTTAAAAGGTCCAGCCATTGCTGTTGATACAGCCTGCTCCTCATCGTTAGTCTCAATTCATATGGCCTGCCAAGCGTTATTGAATAACGACATATCATGCGCCTTAGTCGGTGGCGTCGCCACACTTTGTACTTCACAATTTTCTAATCATGCCGGTAAAGCAGGCATGTTAAGTCCTGATGGCACCTGTTATACCTTTGACGACAGAGCAAATGGCTTTGTGCCTGGCGAAGGCGTTGGTGTATTGGTACTCAAACGACTCGATGATGCTCTGCGAGATAACGACCACGTATATGGTGTGATCTTAGGCTCCGCAACCAATCAAGATGGCACTACCAGCGGTATTACCGCGCCAAGCTCAGTCTCTCAGGAACAATTGCACCGTGATGTCTATCACCGTTTCAACATTTCACCCGAGACCATAGGTATGGTTGAAGCACATGGAACCGGCACTAAACTTGGCGATCCTATTGAGTTTCAAGCGCTCACACGCGCATTTCGCCAGCATACAGATTTAAATGATTTTTGCGCCTTGGGATCGGTAAAAACAAACATCGGCCATTGCTTAACTGCCGCAGGTGTCGCGGGGGTGATCAAAGCGTTGTTGGCCATCAAACATAAATCTATACCCGCCTCTCGCAATTTCAACGTGGGTAATGCGCATATAAATTGGCAAGACTCGCCATTTTTTGTTAACACGCAAACAAAGGCATGGCATGTCGAGCCCGGTAAACAAAGACGTGCAGCCATCAGCTCATTTGGGTTTAGTGGCACAAATGCCCACCTTGTCATAGAAGAATTCACTGCACCCGTTACATCAGCAGTGCAGTCAAGCAATGACAAGGCGTTGATCACATTGTCTGCGAAAAGTCCAACAGCGTTATTAGCAAAAGCCAATCAGTTAAAACAGTGGCTTTATACAACACCTGAACATCAACACTCCTGCACTGACATTGCTTACACCCTGCACAATGCCCGTGAGCAAATGGAATACCGCATGGGGTTTGTCGCATCAACCGCTGAGCAAATAAGCACTCAATTACAGCTTTTCATAAATAAAAGCCGTGGTGAATGGAAAAAAGGCGAAGTCAAACAAGGTAAAAACATATTATCAGCCCTCGATGAGCGAGATTTCACGCGCTGGGCCTACGAGCAAGACTATACCAAGTTACTATCTTTGTGGGTGGTGGGCGCAGTGATTGATTGGCCATTACTTTATAACAATGATTGTGATACGAACGAGTTTTACAAAAAAGGGATTGAGCCACGTACACTCAAACTTCCCGTATACCCGTTCGATAATGAGTCACATTGGATCCCCGCTGAAAAACTGCCGACGGCTGCAACTAACAAACCGTCACTCATCGCCCGAAATAAAACAGGCACGCCTTCTTTTGACTCCTTGACACATGCCACTGATTTTGCGAACGCTTCACACTCACACAACCAGATAATAAATGCTCATCAGGCGGATGAATCATCAAAGTTATTACATTACCTACCACAGTGGGAAACCACAGCGATTGACGATAGAACGGCGCAATGCTCGTCACAACCTGACACACACCATGTTGTAACTATTGGTACATTTAATGTCAGTGCGCTCACCCCAAGCAACTTAAATAGCAAAGCTGAAGTAGTCATCCACTCGCTGTTAGCCAACTCAGCTCTAGCCCAAGCGCAAACCCAAGTTTCGCCACCGTTTGAACAAACACAATTAGAAGCGTATGCCTTAGCTCTTTTAAGCTATTTGCACCCTCTCATGATGAGTAAACGACCTGCTTTAGTGCAATTGATCATACGTTCATCTGCGCAGCTTGATAAACAGCACCTTCTCGCATTAGCTGGTATGTTAAAAACAGCAGCATTAGAGTGCAGCTATATCACCACGCAGTTGATCCAATTTGATGACTCTATGTCTGATGATCAAGAAATTAATGCGCTTAAGCAAGAAGCGGTACTTTATCCAAATAACCACAGAGTGATCAGATATAAGCTGCAACAAAGGGCCGTACTCAGTTATATCGATGCTCAGTCTGTCGAGGGCCAATTGACAGCGCATGTTAACCCCGCTGAATTACCATGGAAAGACCATGGCGTGTATATTATTACCGGTGGCTTAGGGCACATAGGTAAAGCCTTTACAAAGGAGATCTTGGAAAAGTCGACTTACTCTAAAGTAATATTAATTGGGACCAAACCCGCCAGCACCACAATAGATAGGCAACTAAGCCAATTGCAAAACGAATTTGCACAGGGAGCTTCTCGCTTAGACTATTATGCGATGGATATCTCACAGCACGAACAAGTGTCGGCGCTATTCAATACGCTCATGCAGCGTTATGGTCAAATCACCGGTATTATCCACAGTGCTGGCGTTATAAAAGACAGTTTAATTACCCGCAAAACACCTGCTGAACTCAAGCACGTTTTTGCACCCAAAATAGCAGGTCTAGTAGCGCTGGATGAGGCAAGTAAGGCATTAGACTTGGACTTTTTTGTCAGCTTTTCCTCTATTGCAAGTGTGTTTGGTAACCTTGGTCAGGCAGATTATGCCACAGCAAACGCATTTATTGACCAATACATGGCTGAACGACATGCTCAAGTGTGTCAGGGAACCCGTCACGGGCTCAGCCTATGTATAAACTGGCCTTTATGGGACCAAGGTGGAGGCATGCAGGTCGACGCTGCCACGAAAACGATATTGCAACGCCAAGGGATGTCGCTGATGAGCTGTGAACTGGGCATTGACGCGTTTTATCGTGCACTTGCTTTGGGCGTAACTATGCCGCAGCACTGTTTCTTATTTGGTAAACCAACCCAACTTACGCGTTTATGGGAGATGAATACCTCCACTTCTGCAGCCAGTCAATCAAGCTCATATGCCGTAGCCAAAGATACAAACTCGACGCTGAAAAGTGCCAGCGAAATAATGCAATACCTGAAAAAGGTTGTGTCAGAGGTAACGAAAATCCCCTGTGATGAGCTGGACGAGCAGGAAAACTTTCGAGAAATCGGTTTTGACTCAATCATGCTTTTATCAATTACTCAAACCATTGAAGCTGAGCAATTTTTAAATGTTGATGCACTGCCACCAGCTCTACTTTTTGAGCTAGAAACACTTGAAGATCTGCAGCACTATCTGTTAGATAACCAAACGCCTTGTGCGCCTCAAGCACCATTAAGTATCGCTGACAACCAAATCGAAAGCACCGTGACTGCATTATCGAAATCTCAGCAAGGTCTATGGTTGTTGCATAAGCAAAAACCTGATCTCACCGCGTATAACGTCCCGCTGGTATTTGACGTATCAAACATCAATCTACATAACATGCAACACGCATTAGATTTTGTCTGTCAAAACAACCCTGTTTTGCAGGTAACAATGTCTGAAGTCGATGGCATACCAAGACAAGAGTTTGCGAACCACGGAATTCAAATTGCAGTGCACACCACCACCTTCAATACTAAAAGTGCACTAACCGATGCGATTCAAGCTTATATTGATCAACCATTTACAATGGACAATACCTTGTTGCTACGCGCAATGCATTTCTCGGTTACCCTCGATGAAAAGCCGCTAGAGCTCATGGCCTTTGTATTCCATCACGTGATCATTGATGGTTCATCAGCGACCATTTTCTTTGAACAACTTATGCAAGCCTATAACACATTACAATCTGGCAGAACGCTTTTACCCGCAGGATCAGACTATGGCTTTTTTAAGTTTGTAGAGTGGGAAAACACCATGCTTAAAGGGCAAGAAGGACAAGCACTTAAGCAATTTTGGCAAAAAGAGCTGCAAGGGTTACTGCCCGTGCTGAAGTTACAGAGCACTCAATACCCTACACCAGACAGTCATAGCCTAAACAGGCATAATGAGCGCCTGCACTCAGAGAGTGGCCGCATTGATGTCGCTATTTCCGCCATAACAGAACAACAAATAAAGCAATCGGTAAAACACACAGGCATAAGCGCATCTGTCTTTTTCTTATCTGTGTTTCAAATGATTCTTAGCCGTTTCAGTGGTAAATCGCACACCAATACAGATTCAACGAATACTCACGAGATCATTGTGGGGATCCCGGTTTTAAATCGTCCTCAACTAAGTATGAGTAAATCACTCGGCCTCTTTGCCAATCAATTGCCCCTTCGTAATACGCTAAACACATCGGCTAGCTTCTCTGAATTGGCTATTAGTAACCAACAAAAACTAAACTGCATAATGGGCCACAGTGCGTTACCTTTTTCGGAAATCATAAATGCCTTAAATAGCCCAAGAAATACTGAACATCACCCTATATTTCAGGTTGGCTACGCGTACCATAACTTCGTTGCACAATCGTGGTTTGCTAATAATGCCAACCTCGCTGACTCCGTGTGGGGCGAGTTTCAACAAGCCCCCGAACTTGACTTAAGCTTAGAAGTTACGCCTTTACCAGAGCAATTTCGCGTCACGTTTAAATTTAACGAACACGCTTATTCATCGTCTTTTATTACAACTCTAGCGAAGGAGTATGTGAGTTTAATCAATGATGTTTTATCTTCACCGACAGTACCAATGCATGACGTTATGACAACTAACCACACCCAAAACCAAGCCAGCACAAACCTAACGTCTGCAATTGCACTTAGTACCGCTGAAAGCCCCCCATTAAATACAGTACGAACTAATACACCCCCTTCAATTTTGGATATGTTTAATGCCCATCTCGGTGAAGCAGCGAATAACTGCGCATTGGTATATGGTGACCATACCCTGTCTTATGCGTCACTCAACCAACGTTCAGACGCTCTTGCCAGTTACTTACTTAGCCTTGATGAGGTTAAAAACCATCAAGGTGAGACATTACTAATTGGTGTGTGTGCCAAACCTTCGCTAGATCTCATCATTGCGATACTGGCTATTTTAAAAAGCGGTGCGGCGTACTTACCGATTGACCCACACTCTGCGCAAGAACGCGCATCTTTCATCCTACAGGATGCACAACCTGCATTACTTTTATTAGACACCGCTCTGTCATCTTGGCACCAGGGTTTATTAACCACCCATGCCAGCGCCCTATCAATTTATGCACTCGATGACTGCCTAAATCACAGTAGCGCCTATTCGCAAGTGAATAACACTCTCGCCGTTCGCAAAGCAATTCATGCGTGTGACTTAGCCTATGTAATTTATACCTCAGGCTCGACAGGCGAGCCAAAAGGAGTGCTTGTAGAACACGGCAACGTCACTCAGTTATTTATTAATAGCCAAACGCTATTTCAGTTTTCTGAGCAAGATACTTGGTGCTTATTTCATTCGTATGCATTTGACTTTTCTGTGTGGGAGATCTGGGGCGCATTATTACATGGTGGTAAACTGGTTATTCCTGACGAGGCCACCAAAAAAGACAGTGCTGCATTCTCACACTTTATTGCGGAGCATGAAGTTACAGTATTAAACCAAACTCCTTCTGCATTCTTTCCGCTTATGGAGCGATTAGTCGCTAACCCGCAGTTAGCGCATCATATTAGACAAATCATTTTTGGCGGTGAAGCGCTCGAATTACATCGTTTAGTTCCGTGGTTTGCATCAGATTATGCACGACCTGAACTTGTTAACATGTATGGCATTACCGAAACCACCATTCATGTGACCCATGCCAGTATTACCAAGAGCATGGTGATGAACAGCCAAAACAAAAGCATTATAGGTCTGCCATTACCGGGTTACGACATCCTTTTATTTGATGAGCATCGACACGCCGTTTCTCATGGCAATATTGGGGAAATGTATGTAGCAGGCACAGGTGTAACACGAGGATACTTAAACCGTACAGCATTAACTGAAGAACGATTTATTAATCATATCGATGAAAGCGGCGTGCAACGTCGTTTATATCGTACAGGAGATTTAGCAAAACGCGCATCTGACGGCCGTCTTGAATATATTGGCAGAACCGATAATCAAGTACAGATCAGAGGCCATAGAATTGAATTAGGCGAAGTACATCATGCATTACTCACACTTAGCTATGTCAATGACGCCGCTGTTATCGTTCAGAATAAGCACCAAGGAGATGTACTGACGGCTTACGTAGTGACTAAAACCTCAGTCTCTATTGAAACATTACGAACAGATTTACTGGCTCTGCTGCCTGAATACATGGTCCCGTCATTTTTTATCTTTATCGAAAAACTTCCCCTGACAGCCAATGGAAAACTCGATAAAAAAGCACTTGAGCAACAGACTTTTCGCACAAAGAGCGACCATGCCAATGCCGCGGTCACTCATCAAGACAGCGCCATACTGCGTACAACTCTCCCTTTGTTGTCAGTCAGTCAATTACAAGCCTCCATCACTAAATTATGGTTACAAACACTTGAGATAGAACATGTCGGATTAGACGAACCCTTTTTTGAGGCCGGTGGTAACTCTCTTTTAGCTAACGTATTGTCTGCTAAGTTTTTGTCTGTATTAAATATTGAGTTTTCAATTACCCAAATTTTTCAATACAGTACTATTCGTGCTATGGCCGAACACCTAGCAAACCAACCTGCTGATAGCCATACAACCCAGCAAAATAATGCATCACCAGATCACGGTATCTCTGCAGCGCAGCCAACACTTATTCAAGATAGCGCGCATACTGCTTCACGCTATCCAGAGTACTATCATGAGAGTGTGGCAATCATTGGGATGTCTTGCCAATATTCTATGTCTGCTAATCATCATGAGTTTTGGCAAAACTTAATACAAGGTAAAGATTTACTTAAACGCATAGCTTATGCAGATGAACACAAACCCGTGACATGGCTAGACTCCTGGGTTGATGGCCAAGATATGTTTGATCCGGCGTTTTTCAATATTTCAGACAAAAACGCCAAAACTATGAGTTATTCTCAACGCCAACTATTACTACATGCTTGGAAAGCCATTGAAGATGCAGGCTACCGCTGTGAACAAATTCCTAAAACAGGTGTTTATATTTCTGCCTCAAACACCGATACGCCAAATTTGAATTTGCACGACAAAATCAAAGATGGTCAATTTATTTTAAATGCCCAAGATTATGTTTCATCAACGCTCAATCAACCAGGTACCTTGCCTACCACTATTTCTTACCATTTAGGCTTCACTGGCCCGAGTTTATTTGTCCACTCTAATTGCTCGTCGTCTATGTCGGCAATAGCTTTGGCATGTACAGCATTAAAAGCCAAAGAAATAGACTACGCCATTGTCGGCGCTGCTTGTTTATATCCGCAGCGCGAAACTGGGTATCACTATGAAAAAGGCATGAACTTTGCCAAAGACGCCCGCTGTAAAGTGTTTGATGAAAACGCCGATGGCATGATTGGAGGTAATGGGGTTTCACTGATCGTACTCAAGCGCGCCAATGAAGCTGTTGACGATGCTGATCATATTTATAGCGTGATCAGAGGCATAAAAGTCAATAACGATGGTAAAGATAAAGCCGGCTTTTTTGCACCAGGCAACACTGGCCAAATGAGCGTGATTGAGCAAACGCTTGAAAGTGCCAATATTCACCCAGAGACCATTAGCTACGTAGAAGCACATGGCACAGGCACTGCCTTGGGCGACCCGATTGAGTTTGCGGCATTGCAACAAGTTTACCAAAAGCACACGAACAAAAAGCAGTTTTGCGGATTAGGGGCTGTTAAATCAAACCTAGGCCATACTGATACACTGGCTGGCCTAACGGGTCTAATCAAAACATCATTGTCGTTGTATTATAAGCAGCTCCCTGCGTCGTTGCATTATACAACGCCCAATCCGCATATTAACTTAGCAGATTCACCATTTTATGTGGTTGATAAACAACAAGCTTGGAGTAGCGAGCACCTACCAAGGCGCGCAGCTGTAAGCTCATTTGGCATTGGTGGTACTAACGCGCACGCCATTTTAGAAGAATATACGCCGCTAAATATGAGCGATGATGTACATGAAAAAGCCTCTTTCCCACAATCGACCTCCCCTGAAGGCCTCTACATTGTGGTGCTATCGGCACAAAGTGCCGACGTCCTGACGCTACAAGTGCAGTTATTGTTAGAACATCTTAGCGTGAATCAATATGAAAAATCGCAGTTAAAAAATATCGCTTACACGCTGCAAACAGGCCGCACAACAATGGCTCATCGTACAGGCTTTGTAGTAAGCTCACTCTCGCAACTTTGCACCGAACTGCAAGTCTATTTAGCCAGCGCAGCCTCTTTATGTAAACAACTTACCAAAGAGGCGGTACCTGCCACAGCCGAGTCGACAGCCTCCCCCGTACAGCAGCAAACTTATTTGGCAACCTGTTTAAGCAACCAGCAGTATCATGAAATTTTACAACGATGGATTGACACAGGCTTTATCAATTGGGACTTTTTATACCAAGATAGTGACTTTAATAATGCGTCCTCCATTACAAAGCTTAGTTTACCTACCTATCCGTTTGACTTAAAACAATACAGTTTATGGGGAATGGAAAATTCGGGCGGGACGAAAGCAGCTTCAGCTGCGATAACTGCAGAGTTGACCAAGCCAACGTTCTCACCGTCATGTAAAACGACACAAGAGACTAACCCGCCACAATTAACCATTGAAGTCCCACATTGGGTCGATAAGTCGCTTAATCAGGTCTCAATTACTCAATCTCAGGCTCACACTCAGGCACAGCATCATGTAATATTTTGTGATGTACCGGAGGTCTCACTGCCTAATGCGACAAGCTATTCGCTCTTCTCAAACCACTACGGTATTGAACACAAGATTGAAGATTATGGTTACCAGCTGGTCGACATCATTAAACAGTTGATTACACTAAAACAGCCTATATCACTTCAACTGGTACTCAATGACACCTATGGCGCAAATAATGAGCCGAGCCAAGCCAATGCGTACTTTTGTTTTCACAGCTTGCTGAAAACCGCGAGTTTAGAAACCCCGTCACTTAAAACGCAAGTCGTTTTGTTCGACAACACGACTAACAGTGACACGCTTACAACGCGTTTAATGAACGATAAGCATCATAATGAAGCAGTTATACGCTACATAGACAACAATAGGCAGATACTTGCTTATAAACCCCTTGATACCCATCAACATGAACTCACTCAACCCTGTGACAACATGTCATGGCAACCAGGCGGCGTGTATTTGATCACCGGAGGCCTTGGTGGTATTGGTGCCCATTTTATTGCTGATCTCAACCGTATAGAACAGCATAAAACTGTGATAGCCACAGGTCGCAAGCCACTAGAACACCCTGATGTGCAAGCACAGTTAACCAAGCTTGCTTGCGCGAATACAACACTTAAGTACGTTCAAGTCGATGTTTCGAAGAAAATGGCGGTTATTCTGCTCATCAGAGACATCATTACTGAATTCGACACGTTAACAGGTGTTATTCATGCCGCAGGGGTATTAAACGACACGCTGCTTACTAAAAAAGACAAATCAACATTTTCAAAAGTTCTTGCTCCAAAAGTGAAAGGGGTTATTGCTCTTGATGAGGCGACTCAAGATATTCCTCTAGACTTTTTGGTTTGTTTTTCAGGGTTAAGTGGTGTTAATGGCGCTATCAGCCAAGTCGATTACGCTACCGCAAACGCGTTTTTAGATAGTTATATGCATTACCGCGACACATTGGTCAGTAAAGGGCTACGTAGCGGTAAAAGTTGTAGTATTGACTGGCCGTATTGGCAACACGGCGGGATGAAGATAAACCCACAATTTGCGACGCAATTAACACAATTGGGTATCACCCCCATGCCAACGAAAATCGGTATTGCAGCCTTTAAACACAGCTTACATCAAGTACAAACATTGGTAGATTATAAGGCGCAAATCTCACAAGATAATACCCAACAGCACCTTGCTTCATCGTCGCGCTTTCAAAGCAAAGCACACCTACACACGCACCTCGAAGAGTTTTTGCTAACGAGCACAGCGTCACTGTTAGGCACTGACCCTGACAGTATTGATTTAGACAGTGACTTAGGGGATTTAGGTGCTGACTCGATTGTATTTATCTCGTTTATTAACCAAGTAAACAAACAATATCAGCTTGATATATCCCCGAGCGTGTTATTTACCCATTCCACACTCAATAGTATTAAAGTGCACATAATAGAGACCTATGAAACGCAGCTTATTGCGCTAAACAACGATGTAAACGATACACAAAAAAGCACTCAATCATTACAACCAGACCCTGAGAACCAAAGCGCACAAGCTGTATCAAAAGACCCAATTGCAATTATTGGTATGAGTTGTGAGTTTCCACAGGCTAAAAACCCCCATGCTTTTTGGCACAACCTCAGTCAAGGTAAAGACAGTGTAACGCCCTATGTCTGGCCACAAGAAAGTAACCCATGCCCAGAACCATTGCCTGATGAAGTAAATTGGTTAGGCCAACTAGATAAAACGGAGCATTTTGATCCTTTATTTTTTAACATTGCGCCAGCCGAAAGTAACCGTATTGGTCGACAAGAAAGCATGTTAATGATGCATGTATGGAAATGCATTGAAGATGCGGGATATGATCCCACCGCTTTAGCAGGATCAAATACCGGTATTTTTATTGGCTGCCAATCAAATTATCACGATGGCATGCTTACCTCTTCTGCTTTTGCGCCAAATCGAATGAGTTATTTCCTTGATTTACATGGCCCAAGTGAAGGCGTTGACACTACATGCTCCTCTTCATTAGTAGCAATACACAAAGCAGTTCAAGCCATAGAACAAGGAGATTGCGATCAAGCCATAGTAGGTGGAGTAAACATTATCGACACGCCACATGCCTCATTAGCTATGCACGACATAGGTGCTTTGTCACCCACTGGTAGATGTAGACCATTCTCCGATGATGCTGATGGCATTGTCCGTGGCGAAGGGATTGGTATGCTGTTTCTTAAGAAGCGCTCGGCTTGCCAACAAGACAATGACTGTATTTACGGTACCATTTTAGGATCTGCGGTAAACCACGGTGGTAAATCTCATGGTTTTACAGTGCCTAATGCCAACGCACAGTCGCGCTTGCTTACTAAGGCATGGCAAAACGCTGAGATTGACCCTTCATCTATTAGCTATATCGAATGTCATGGTACAGGCACATCTTTAGGTGATCCGGTTGAAATCGACGCGTTAAAACAGGCTTATGCGGCTGCAAATAATGACCCCTCAGGGGAAAAAAGGTGCGCACTTGGCTCTGTTAAAAGTAATGTCGGTCACTTAGAAATCGCCGCTGGCATCGCAGGCGTCATTAAAGTGCTGCTGCAATTTAAGCATAAAACATTAGCACCATCACTGCATGTGAAGGCGCTTAACCCATACTTGTCGCTCGATGACACGCCTTTTACGGTGCAAACAACACTGACGGACTGGCAGTCACAACAGCAACGCCGAGCGGCAGTAAGCTCGTTTGGGATAAGTGGCGTTAACGCACACCTCGTACTTGAAGAGCACCACACTGATGACCCTTGTAATGATTTAAACTCCCCCTCGAGTAACAGGCACAATAAGGCGGTTGACCCCATTAAACTATGCACTACGGGCGACGCATCTATTGTTTTGCTATCGGCAAATACAGACACACAGCTACAAGCACAAATCATTGAGCTTAAATCATTTTTGTCTGATCCAACAAACTCAGATCTTGATACACCGCACCAACTGGCACGATTGGCATATACACTGCAAGTGGGCCGTACACATCAAAAATACCGTGCAGCATGGGTGGTATCTTCCATGGCTGAGTTAATAAGCTCACTGGCGAATGCGGAACAAGAAATATGCTCTGGTCGCTTTAAAGCCTCCACCGTTAATAAAGCCAACAAGGCAACACTCAGTAATGATGATGTACAAAGCCTAAAGCTATCAAACAACTTGCCAGCGCTTGCCAAGTTTTGGTTGGACTCAAAAGATGTATGCTGGAACACGTTTAATAGCGATACCTCTTCGGTTGTGCATAAAATGCATTTGCCAACAACCTCATTTATCGATGCCACGCATTTGGAGCAAGGTTTAGCCAAAACAATACTTGAAAAAGCACGTTGCCCTAATGACGAAGAAAACAGTACGTTAAAAAATGAGAAAACACCTTGGTTAGTATTAGAGAATAACTGGGTCTCGGCGCCCTTAGTCAACTCTGAATTAGCATCACCCTCTGACTTAGCACCGCTGTTAGATAAGCGTGTGTTAATTGTATCTCATGAGAGAAAGTCACAATATGCCTTGCTTGATACACTGCCCTCTAGTATGCGCGACTCCGTAAACAGCGTATTGTTTTCAGATTTCAACAACGACAATAAGGGCCACATTTTCACCTCAGATAACCGGCCTGACATTGTATTTTTCATCGCTGACAGCGTACCAGTGCCAAATGTTAGCTCACAGCAGTTAGATTGTTCAGCGTTAAGTGATGCAACAGCACAAATAGCACCGCTGTATCAGTTCATAAAAGCCATAGAAGCATTTGATAAAGACGCGATACAACTGTTTTATGCCACTTTTAGTGATAATGACTCAGTTTCTCGCCATGATATTACAGCATTACTGAGGAGCTACTCGTTAAGAAACACACTACATCAGTGGACAACGGTTGAATTTATAAACAGTGCTGCTTCGAGCGAAAAAAATACGCCAAAGACATGGCAAACTCAATTATTACAAGAAGGTTGTGCACTAAAGTTAGCCAATGGCGAAGCACATCAGTATAACCATGTAAAATACTTACAAGGTACACGATTTGGCGCGCAAATCGAGAAAACCAGCTTGTCAAAATGTGAACGTAATAGCGCTTCTTCTAATGAGCCTATACAATTTAAACACCATGGCGTGTATCTCATTGCTGGCGCTTTAGGCGAGCTCGGTCAACAACTAAGTGAACAGCTATTAACCCAATATAATGCCACCCTCATTTTACTCGGGCGATCCTCTGCCGAGCATAATAAAGCGGCTATAGCAAAATTAAGTGCATTACCTGGAAAAATACATTATTTTCCATGTGACGTTTCTAATGAAGATGATATGACGCAAGTTAAGCGTGACATCGATGCATTGAAGCTGCAGTCACAAAGCCAATCACTCAATGGTATATTTCATTTGGGCACCGCGTTCTCTGAACATGAAAATACTTGGCAAGATTTTGAACAAGCATTGTCAGTCAAAGTAGACGGCTCACAAGTTCTTGACCGCGTATTCTACAATACGCCTTTAGACTTTTTTGTGATGTTTTCTTCAATGGCGGTATTTGGCTCGCTAAACCACTTATCGTATTCGTACGGTAATGGCTTTCAAAATGCCTTTGCGAGTGCTCGAGACACGGCAGTAGAGCAAGGCCACCGTCACGGTAAAACCCTCGCTATTAACTGGGGCTATTGGCACTCGAACAATCCGGTAAAAAGCATTGAAAATGAGTTTGCTATCAAAAAGGGATACTCTCTTATTCGTATGGAAAATGCGTTCGCAGCTCTACCGTCGCTATTAGCGTCTGCCCAAAGTACGTTATGTGTTATGTCCTGTCACAACAGCGATAAAATTTATCATAATACTCTCAGTCATCTAAAGCGAGCGCACAAGCAATCCATTGGGGCCATAACTAATAGCGAAATCCTATCGCCATCCTCGCAACACAGTATAGCGGAGGTGGTGATCAACATTGTGGGTAATGTCATTGGGGTTAAACCTAACGAGTTAGATCTGGAATGTGATTTGTATGATTATGGATTTGATTCAATCTCGCTATTAAAAACTTTCCAACAGTTAAAAACGCAACTGAGCATGGATATTCAAGCCGATGCTTTTAAAAATATGAATACCATTCAAGCATTGATCACAGAAATTGAATTACTCGCTGAGCAGCAAAGTAACACTGATCTCTTAGTACAAACGCCCCAACACCACTTACCAGAAAAACCAAAACAACTGCCTGACTTTATTTTAGACGCAGGGTTCACACTGTCAGAGCCTCCTTCAGGGCTTAGTCACGCCTATGATGGCGATGTTAAGGTTGCATTGTTAACTGGCGCAACCGGGTTTCTTGGCTGTCATATTTTAAGTCAGCTAATGGATACCACACAGGCGAAAGTATATTGCTTAGTGCGTGCCCCCTCACTGAAAAAAGCACAAAAAAGAATACAAGATGCCGCGGCTAATTATCAATTAAAGATTGATATGCGCCGCATTGTGCCTGTTTTAGGCGATATGGAACATCCACAACTGGGCTTATCAAAAAAGAATTGGCTAAAGCTATGTGCTGAAGTCGAGCATATCATTCACACCGCATCGTATGTAAACCATATTCAGCCGTACTTTGCATTTAAAAAATCAGTCGCTGGCACTAATGAACTCCTAACGATGGCAACCAGCCATACACTTAAAATGATGCACTTTGTGTCAAGCACAACCGCTAGCACACAGGTTAAAAACTCGCATTTTTCGGTCAATCCAATAGAGGATTTTATTAACACCGATGATGCGTCATTAATTTGTAGTGGTTATGGGCAATCAAAATGGGTGCAAGAAGAGAATATACGCCAAGCCTCCGAATACGGTGTGCCATATACCATTTATCGATTCTCGGAAATTTCAGGGTCATCAACCACAGGCATAGGCAATACCGATGATATATTCCATCGTATTTTACGTATGATGCTCAGTGTGCCTGTTCGTGCCCAGGACATGTCCTACATGCTTGACATTATTCCCGTTGATAAAGCCGCACAAAGTATTGTGTTTGGCATGGCTGATAAAAACAAACGTAACACGATGTTTAATGTAGCCAACCAAACCCCGCTTACTATTGATAAATTCTACCAATACGCAGAGCAACACCAACTTTGTTTTACCACAGAGAATAAAACAGCCTTTATTCATGCCTGTGAGGGCTATGCAAATAAACTCACTGACGAACATGACCGAATCATTATGGAAGGCTTGTTGTCATGCAGACCCGGTTATGATGAGTACCTTTTTGAAACCTACTTAATGCCGATGACGCCCTATCATAAAGATAATTTTAATGCGTTCATTGCAGAGTACGGCATCGAACTCGGCGACTGGGCGCCTTTATTTGATACTTACTTTAACCAGTGGCGTATAGATAAACATAATAAGGTGCTTTGGGATTACACTGACAAAGACTTAGATAAAGAGAGTTAAGCTTATAAAAACAAGGCAGTATCAATTACCTGTAATATACCACCGGTAAGTAATTGATACTGCTAAACACACATATAACAATTGGAAAATTATATTCAGGAGGCTGCCTACTTGACGGTGTAAGCCACTTATTCTGTGTTTCACGCTATTTTCTAGCCTGTACATATAACGTTTAGACGATTTAGAATAACAGCCCGAAGCACCGTAAATAATCGTTCCGCAGCATAAACATTTTAAGTAATTATGGAGCGCTATTATCATATAATAAGGCCTCCAAACCTCACTAAGACAGGTTTAATAGCAGTTTATTACGCCTATCCAGTAATGGTATAAGAAAGAAATAAGTTATAAGTTTTACCTATTAACCATCGGTGTATTTCTGCGCCACATCATAAAACTCATGCTCTATCTCAAAAAACACATCGATCATGTCTGGGTCAAAGTGTGACCCCCGACCTTCAGAAATGATTTTCATTGCTTGTTCGTGCGACATGGCATCTTTGTATACCCGTTTACTTATCAGCGCATCATATACATCAGCGATAGCCATTAACCTTGCACTCAAAGGGATTTCTTCCCCTTTTAGACCATCCGGGTAGCCACTGCCATCCCACTTTTCATGGTGGTAATGCGCAATTTCTTTTGCCACTTTTAAAAAGGTATCATCGGCCCCCATTTCGGACTCTGCATCTTCTATGGCTTTAAAGCCAAAATCTGTATGCTGCTTCATTACTTCAAATTCATCGACTTCAAGCTTGCCGGGTTTTAACAAAATGTTGTCAGGGATCCCCACTTTACCAATGTCATGAAGTGGTGCTGACTTATAAAAAATATCTATCAACTTAATATTAAGCCTATCTTTGTATTTCTCATGTGTTTGTAATTTATCGGCTAGCAGCTTTACATAGAGTTGCGTACGCCGGATATGATTGCCAGTTTCTTGGTCTCTGGTTTCAGCGAGGCTCGCCATTGCGGTGATCGTTGCGTCTTGCAGCCGCGACATTTCTTCCGTTCGACTAATAATCTCTTTTTCTAAGAAAGTATTCTGATCTTGTAAAAAATCGCGCGTCTGCTTGTTTTGAATGTGCGTTCTGACTCTGGCTTTAACAATAGGTGGGCTTATTGGTTTATTAATGTAGTCGCAAGCACCAAGTTCAAAACCTTTCTCTTCATCTTCAACACTATCTTTTCCGGTCAAGAAAATAACGGGTAAATCTTTCAGGCTATCTTGCGACTTAATATGCGCAATAACTTGGTAACCATCCATTCCCGGCATTACAACATCGAGTAAAACAATATCAATTTTTTGTGTGTTAAGTAACTGCAATGCTTGCTCACCACTTTTGGCGACAACCACCCGGTATTCATCCTTTAATAGTTGTGACATGACCGCCAAATTTTCCTTCGCGTCATCAACTACTAGCACAGTGTACTTATCTGACATTATTGAGCCTACTTTGTTCGCTTATTACTAGCCAATACACTCATATTAGGTCTATTCTTCAGATCGTGCCAAATATAGTTAGGTTAATTTATATGCTTAGTGTACGTACTTTATTTATGTCTATCTTCTCAGTGATGTTTAGTATAAGTATCGCAATTCAATACATTGCGCACTACATGGAAGAAAAAGAAATACTGGAGCAACAAGACAGTGCTCAATTGTTAAAGCTCAGTGAACTTTCGCAAGAGCTGAAGCAAAGCTCAGATCAACTCACCAATTTCGCACGCGCCTATGCTTTAACAGGCAACGAACGGTGGTACGAATTATTTAAGTACGTATTAGCAGTAAGGCAAGGCAAAGCTGAGTTACCAAGCGAGCTGACCTACAGTTATTGGGATGTTTTAGCTTCTCCGTTTACCTCATTACCTGATATTAAAAATGACTTTGAGGGCCCTTCAATAATTGAGCGCTTTGAAAAAACGGGAATTGATGACTATGAACTCAGCCAGATGAAATTAGCGCTATCTACGTCTGATGCATTAGTAACAATGGAACAGATAGCATTTAATGCCATCAAGGGCATCTCTCAAGACAAGTTTGGTAACTGGACAGAAGCTGTTGAACCTGACTTAGCAGCTGCGCAGCGAATTTTATACAGTGATCAGTACTTTGTAGAAAAAGCGAAAATTATGGGCGCAATCGATGACGCTCACTGGCATATGTCTAATAAGCTAAAAGCTCAAATTACAACCAACGCTGAAGCACTAATGTACGCACATAAAATTCAAAAATTAATGAGCGTTGTGCTTATCATCAGTATAGCGATGTCATTTTACTTGCTGTGGAAAATGTATATCAAGCCAGTGTCAAATATGCAAGAAAAGGTAGTGTCTCATGTCGCTGATGACAATTATGACTTTCGCCTTGATACACAAACACAAGGTGAACTTCGTAAGTTTTCTAGAGCAATGAACACCCTTCTGCATAATATATCTAAGCAATTGCAGTTCAATACAATTATGAAAGACTTTGGTTTAGCACTACGAGGGAAAAACTCGGCAAAAGAGCTCGGTGAAGAACTAATGCAATTTATTGGCCAGAGGTTATCAGTACCTTTACTGGGACTATATGTCTTTAACGATGATAAGCTTTCTCGTGTCGCAGGAACCGGCTATTGTAAAAAGTCACCAAAATCATATGACAACTACGATTCAATTCACTTTCATGTATTGAGTAGCAAACAAACCTATTCAATGTCTTTACTAGAGTCTCAATACTCAATCGAATTAAATGGCGAGAACCTCTATTTATCGGAGCTTTACTACTTTCCTTTAATAGTCAGTAATGAATGTGTGGGCTTATTAGAACTTGGCAGCTTAAAACCTGTTTCCAGCAAAGACTTTGAGTGGGTTGAGTCTGTTATTCAAGACTTGGCTATTAGCCTACAGCTTACCCAAAACATAGAGTTACAACGCAATACCGAGAAGAAGGTATTGGAGCAACTTGAACTCAACCGTAAAATTTTAGACGCTATACCTAACCCTATGTATTACCGAAATCGCGAGGGTGAGTATTTAGGTGTAAATTCTATCTTCCATGAGTTTATAGGGACATTTGACGCTGATGTCATAGGTGCTGCGCCAAACGATATCTTTAATCAAGATATTGCACAGCAGTTTGTTGAGTCAGAGCAAAGCCTTTTATCTGATCCTGGCAGCCACAACTACGAGATGACGCTTATAAACGTTGAAGGGCAACCTCGAGATGTGGTTGTTTATGAAGCCACTTTCTGTAATGCAGATGGTGCGGTCGCCGGTATTGTTGGCTTGATATTAGATGTGACCGAACGCAAAGAAATGGAACAACAGCTCATTATAGCGAAAGAACAAGCCGACCAAATGAGTACCGCAAAAGGAGAGTTTTTGGCAAATATGAGCCATGAGATCCGCACGCCAATGAATGCGATTATCGGCATGAGTCACCTCGCGCTTAAAACCGACCTAGATAATCAGCAACTAGGGTACGTAACCAAAATTGACCAAGCAGCCAAAAACCTGCTGGGGATCATCAATGATATTTTAGACTTTTCAAAAATTGAGTCTGGGAAAATGACGGTAGAATCAGTCAACTTTTTACTGGATGAAGTCACCGACAATGTGGCAACAGTCAATGCCGTAAAAGCACAAGAGAAAAACTTAGAGTTATTATTAGATGTGTCACCTGACGTGCCAATCAGCCTGATTGGTGATCCACTTAGGTTGAGTCAAATATTGATTAATCTATGCGGTAATGCCATTAAATTTACCGAGACAGGTGAAATTGTTGTTGGGGTTAAAACACTTGAACAAAACAGCGATAATGTAACTTTACGATTTAGCGTGAAAGACAGCGGTATTGGCTTATCGAAAGAACAACAAGCTAAATTATTCGAGGCATTTTCCCAAGCCGATGGCTCAATTACCAGAAAGTATGGGGGTACTGGGCTAGGCTTGAGCATATCGAAGAACTTAGTAGAACTTATGGGTGGTAAGATAGGCGTTAATAGCGAAGTGGGTAAAGGCTCTGAATTCTTCTTTACTGTAAAGTGTGGGTTGCAAGAAGCCAAAATTCGCAATTTCTTATGCCCAGAAGCAAACCTAAAAGAGAAGCAAGCTTTGGTCGTCGATGACAACAACAGCGCGCGTGCAATCATGAATAACCTGCTAAAAACGATGGGCTTAGCCGTTAATAGTGTAAGCAGCGGAAGAGAAGCCATTAATGAATTAGAAGTCGCTAAATACGATTTAATCTTTATGGATTGGAATATGCCTGGTATGAATGGCATCGATACCATTAAACACATTCGCAACATGAACCTGCCTGAACAGCCAAAAATGATACTGGTTACTGCCTACGGTAAAGAGGTCGGTATGAATAAAGAGATCAGTGATTTACTTGACGGCTTAATTATAAAACCTGTTAATGCATCTATCTTACTCGACAGCATTATGGAGTGCTACGGCTTACAACGGCCTTCCGACCATGAAGCAGCCCCCGTGTCAGATATCGAAAGCACCGGCTTCGCTCAACAACGAGTATTGTTAGTTGAAGACAACATTACCAATCAAGAAGTCGCCTACGAAATGCTCCAGTCTGTCAATTTGAATATTACGATAGCAAACCATGGATTGGAAGCTGTCAACATGGTAAAAGAACAAGACTTTGATTTAGTTTTAATGGATATGCAAATGCCGGTGATGGACGGTCTGACAGCAACTCGAGAAATTCGTAAAAGCAAGTCATTCACAGCATTACCAATTATTGCCATGACTGCCAATGCCATGCAAGAAGATGTTGATAAATGCACCGATGCTGGCATGAATGGCCATATTGCAAAACCGATTAACTTCAATACTATGATCAATACGATACATTCAGCATTAGAGCAACCACAAGCGCCCGAAATTACGCAATCATTAGTTAAAGAACCTTCTAATGCAGCAGAAGCCAATCAAGGGCCTGCCAGTGAAGTAGTGGAAGTCGTTGATAATGCACCTGAACAAACAGTGAGTGTAAGTTACTTAGAAGCAATTTCTTACAAAGAAGGCATCAAACGTATAGGCGGTAACGAGAAAGCCTATTGGAATATACTTACTAAATTCATCAATAATCAGATTGAAGAAATGATAAATTTAGAGCAAGCACTTATCATTGGTGATACGGAACATGCGTCACGTATCGCCCACTCGCTTAAAGGGTCTGCTGCCAACTTGTGTGCTACCCGCTTAGCTGACGCAGGCGATAAGTTTGAAACTGCAATAAACAATGGAGATGAAGTGAGTACCGATGAAATTCACGACATCATTGCGTATTTAAGGGATATTGCGCAGCACTTGAGTAAACGTACGATTGAAGACCCAAAAAAACCAGCAACTGAAGCCTGTACACTCGACAAGCAAACCATTAAAGAGAAACTGAATTTACTGGCCGAGCTTGTTGATGCCAACGATGTAGAAGCTATAGAAACGGTCAATGAACTCACTGAATTAAACTTTATGTCTACTGATGATTCAGCTGCACTAGAAGAACTGATTAATGACTTTGAATTTATTGAAGCTAAAACCTTAGTTGTTAAAATTACTGAACGTCTTGAAATGACTTAATACAGAAACGTATACATTATCATATTATAAGTGCTCTTCTTCATACGCTGACGAGAGCGCTTCGCGAGCTAACCCATAAATTGCGTGGTTTATCATAGACCTTAAATACAAAGTAAGCGCAGAACTCGGCTGAACAATATTTTTCTGTAGCATCAACTTAGCGTTTTCTAAAATGGTCTCATAGTGTTCAGCAGATACATCATTACACCGTAAATAAGTATACAACGACCTTAAAACTGATTTATTTTGTAAGACATAGGTAAAGAATTCATGTCTAATTGATGGGCGATAATGTTTAAGGCTTGATTCACAACAGGTAAATAAAAGCTGAACAAATTCATCCTCACAATCATCATCTGTATCGAGGCAAGCAGTACTTTGCTTGTTTAGTTGAGCTGATATCGTATTTTGCTCAGACCAATGGTGCCGCAATCCGCAAGCCCTACCGCCAACAAGTTCTATATAACTATCTAGTATAGGTGGCGTGCCATTAATACATGGCTTGGGTATTTGAGATCCGTTATTTTTAGTTACTCCCATGGCAAAAGGTATACGTCCTAACTATATGTTTTATCTGAGCGTTAGATTATCCTTCAATTGAATATAATGATATTACACGCCATTACAGCCTATTTCACATTGGTTAATTTTTTATTCCCACGTACAATAGTCACCATACGTTAACAGTTGTTCGACCAGACAAGAGATCCCGTGGATAGTTACCAAATCGAGCCTATTGGCCATATTTCATCCCCTTATAAACAAAAGTTTGCCATACCTCGTCAACCAAGGTTAGTGCCACAAGCGAAAGCAAAATTACTCTTTTGCCCAAACTTTAATCGAGAAGAATTTGTCCGTGGTATCGATGAATTTACGCACCTTTGGCTTTTATTTCGCTTCCATGAAACAGCTGACAAAGGCTATTCCGCATTGGTGCGCCCGCCTCGCCTTGGTGGCAATGAAAAAAAAGGGGTATTTGCCACCCGCGCAACGTTTAGGCCTAATGGCATTGGTATGAGTGCCGTTAAACTAGAAGGCATAGAATATAAAAATGGACAGTTAGCTTTATTATTATCGGGTATCGATTTGCTGGATGGCACCCCTATCGTCGACATAAAGCCTTATTTACCCTACTCAGACGCCATGACTGATGCCAGTGCAGGCTTTGCTGATACTCGCCCAGAAACACACATGACGGTAAGCTTTAGTGAACAAGCCGAGGAGTTTATTGCTGCGCAAACTACCCACCCAGAATTACGTGACTTTATCACTAATGTGTTGAAGCAAGACCCTCGCCCCGCTTACAAAAAGCAAAAGCAAGAAACGCAATTTTATGGCATGACACTGTTTGATTTTAATATCCGCTGGCAAGTCGACGAAAGCCATAATCAAGTGATAGAGATAAGCAAACAATAACTGGTTAGAATAATTACTTGTCTGCACCGCTAGCACTGTTAAACTACGCGGAATTACTACGAAAAATAACTACATTACGAACGGAACAACCATGCGTACTAGTCAATATATTTTAGCGACTCTTAAAGAGACGCCGTCAGATGCTGAAATTATCAGCCATCAGCTTATGCTTAGAGCGGGTATGATCCGCAAATTGGCTTCAGGCCTTTACACTTGGCTGCCATCTGGTCTTAAGGTTTTACGCAATGTTGAAAAAGTCGTGCGTGAAGAAATGGATAAAGCCGGTGCAATTGAAATGCTAATGCCGGTGATCCAACCTGCTGACCTATGGCAAGAATCAGGTCGCTGGGATCAGTTTGGTCCAGAATTATTACGCATCTCAGACAGAAACAACCGTCCTTTCGCGTTAGGTCCTACGCACGAAGAAGTGATCACCGACTTTGTTCGCAAAGAAATCAATAGCTACAAACAGCTGCCGATCACTTTATATCAAGTACAAACAAAAGTACGTGACGAAGTTCGACCTCGTTTTGGTGTAATGCGTGCGCGTGAATTCACAATGAAAGACGCCTACTCTTTTCATTTGAGTGAAGAATGTTTATCTGCAACATACGAACGTATGCACCAAGCATATTGCAATATTTTTGAGCGCTTAGGACTAGATTACCGCCCAGTAATTGCTGATACCGGCTCTATTGGCGGCAGTGTGTCACATGAATTCCACGTGTTAGCCGAATCTGGCGAAGATGCAATTGCATTTAGTGACGGCAGTGACTATGCCGCCAACATTGAAAAAGCAGCAGCATTGGCACCGACAGATGTACGTCCTGAAGCATCAAAAGCACTGAACACCTTCGCAACGCCAGAAGCAAAGACAATAGAGCAATTGAAAGCCAAACATGGTGTTAAACCACATCGTGGGGTTAAAACTTTAATTGTATATGGTGCTGCTGACGAAAATGAACAACGCGGCTTAGTTGCGCTCGTGGTTCGTGGCGACCATGAACTAAATGAACTTAAAGCACAAACACTCGAACTAGTCCATTCACCACTTGAAATGGCAAAAGAAGCAGACATTGTTGCTGCAATCGGCGCGCTGCCGGGTTCATTAGGCCCTGTAGGTCTAAATATGCCTATTATTGTTGACCACAGTGCAGCGGTTATGGCTGACTTTGTCGCCGGCGCTAACAGTGATGGTGAACACTACAGCGGCATTAATTGGGGCCGTGATGTCGCAGACTTCACTACAGCCGACATTCGTAACGTTGTAGAAGGCGATCTAAGCCCTTGCGGTAAAGGCGTACTACAAATTAAACGCGGTGTTGAAGTTGGTCATATTTTCCAACTTGGTACAAAATACTCAGAAAGTATGAATGCTGGCGTACTCGGTGAAAGTGGCAAAAACCAAATGCTTACCATGGGGTGTTACGGTATTGGCGTATCTCGTATTGTTGCAGCTGCCATTGAACAAAACAATGATGACTACGGCATAAAGTGGCCAACCGCCCTTGCTCCATTCACACTTGCCATCGTACCGATGAACATGCATAAGTCGCATCGTATTCCAGAGATTGCTGATAACTTATATAACCAGTTTAAGGCAGCAGGGATCGATGTATTGTTTGACGACCGTAAAGAACGTCCAGGTGTTATGTTCAATGACATGGAACTGCTCGGTGTACCTTATACATTGGTTATTGGTGAACGTAACCTAGATAATAACCAAGTTGAGTTAAAGAATCGCCGTACTGGTGAAAAACTGATGTTAGACATTGACCAAGCTGTTACAGAGATCTGTAATGCAATTAATGCTAACTAAGATTTGGTTTAAATAAACAAAATACATTAAAAGTGGTGATTTAGTTCGCCACTTTTAATTTTACCAACCCCCACTTCCTCTTTTACAACGGCGCCTTGTCACAATCTCTTCTTATTGTCGTCGCTTTACTGTCACTATCAAAAACTAAGCTGAGTCTTATTACGCTAGAGATAAAGGCTAATGAAAACGACATATTACCCAAGTATTTGGATATCAGATCTCCACCTTGGCTATAAAGACTGTAAAGCGGATTACTTACTCGACTTTCTAAATCGAACCGATTGTGATGTGCTGTATTTAGTTGGAGACATCGTTGACCTGTGGTCTATGAAGCGCCAATTTTATTGGGAGCCAAGTCATTATAAAGTACTTGAATGCATTCAGGCTAAAGCTGAGTCCGGTACTAGAGTAATATATATTCCTGGTAATCATGATGAAACATTTCGTCACTATGTTGGTCGCTCTTTGTTTAATGTCGAAGTACATAGAACATTTATTCACACTACCTCTGCGGGCAAACGCTTTTTGCTAGTTCACGGCGACGATTTTGATTCAGCAACCCGCTACAACAAACTGATAAGTATTGCAGGTGATGCGGGATACGATTTTCTCTTATTCTTAAACCGTTGGACTAACCGTATCAGGCGGATTTACGGCGGTCACTATTGGTCGTTAGCGTCATGGATTAAAAACCGTGTACATAAAGCAAGAGAAGCCATCGCCGCATTTGAAGCAGCTGCAGTTCATGAAGCAAAAAAGCAAGGCGTCGATGGGATCATCTGTGGCCATATTCATCAACCTGCACTCAAAGTATGTGATGGCATTGTGTATTGTAATGATGGCGACTGGATAGAAAACTGTACTGCGTTGGTAGAAAATAAAGACGGCAGAATAGAGCTATTGCATTGGTCTGATATTCAACATGTGCTACATACTGTAGAGCTCGCAAAGCCACCAGAAAATAAAGCAAGTCAAGCAGCTTAAATACAAATGAGCGCGCTCACCTAAAAAAATTGAACGCGCTCAAAAATAAACCACTGATTAATAATGGGTTTGATCTATATTTTCATCTAAACAATACCGTTTCTTTGTTAAACCACCTAACACAACATATCAGGAGCAAAGCTGCTAAGGCGGCTGACGCAATAAAAATAAGACCAATAGACCCATAGTCTACCGTGCCTTTTATTATCTCTTTTATGGCCAATGCGACGTTTGTGATTGGGATCAATGCGGTCGTTGTATCCAATTCCATATTGGGTAATAGTGAAATCACGATAGGAACAAAAATTCCCATACTCAAAGGTGCCATATAGTTTTGCGCTTCTTTAAAACTGCGTGCATAAATAGAAATAGCCAATACTAATGAAGATAGCATCGCAGCAACGGGTAGCAATAAAGCAAATATCAACAAAAAGTCCCAACTTGTCACACTGGAAAATGCGGTTGTTATGACGTCAATACTGATAAATCGGGTCGCAATACTAACCCAGATGGCCAAACTGGCAACCGTTATTAGCGTACACGCTATTGAGCTGGCTAATACCGTCAAAAACTTTCCTAACACTAACTCCGAGCGACTAATTGGGGTAAGTAATAAGGTCTCGAGTGTACCTCGCTCTTTTTCACCGGCCCCCAAATCGATTGCCGGATAACTTGCCCCCATTAATACCAAAGGTAATAATAAATAAGGGATGAATGCCCCTAGCTTTTCACCGTAATTTTCTCGTTTATCAGCTGTATCAACCTTACTAACGACAATTGGTTTTAACAGTGCATGCTGACGTTCAGGCTCGACGCCTAGTTCGAGTAACTCGCTTGAGCGTACCGCTTGTGATGAGGTGTTGGCTAATTCATGAATTCGATTAAAGGTAAAGTTAATCGCTTTGGCATCGTTGAACACCACTTTCCACTGACTCTGCTTACCTGTTTTTATCGCCTCATGGGGGTCACTGTCTATGAATATTCCCACATCAATTTGACCACGTTTAACAGCTTCAGATAGCGAGTTTACTGAATCAAGCTTCAGATCCCCTTGATATTTTTTAAAGCTTTTATGGTAAAAAACCTGCTCAGAAAACGCTTCAGCATACTCATCGTTTACGATGTAATAGGTATGCACTTGTTGCTCTGCTTTTAAGCCAGCTTGAGATGTCAAAAACGCAACCAGTGCAACAATGATAGGAAACACCAGCATAGGTAATGCGATAATGAAAAACAGCGTCTTTCGGTCTCTTAATAGCTCGAGAACTTCCTTTTTAAATACTTCAAACATGATGACGTTCACCCAATAAATTAAGGAATGCTTGGTTTAGTTCATTACTTTCACCCCGTAATTTAAATTCATCAACCGTACCGTCAAAGCAACTTACTCCGTTATCTATCACAGCAAGTTTGTCACACAACAAGGCGACTTCATCAAGGTGGTGGGTAGAAAATATCACTGGCGTTCCTTGCTTTTTTAATCCTCGAATAAAGCCAATCACTGTTTGCGTTGTCATAATATCAAGCCCTGTAGTTGGTTCATCTAGCACCACTACCTTTGGGCTATGTACTACCGCTCTGGCAATATTGGTTTTTTGCTTCATGCCAGTGGACAAATGCTCAGCGCGCTTATCAAGAAACGCTGTCATATCAAGCATCGTAAATAGCGCTTCGCATTTTTGCTTAAGCGCATTGCCTTTAAGGCCATGCAACTTCCCGAAATATTCAATGTTCTCGCGCGCCGTCAAGCGCCCATATAGGCCAGTTGTACCAGACAGAAAACCTATCGCTTTACGGCCTTGTAAGGGGTGTTTGATAATATCTATTCCATCAATGATTATCTCACCACGATCAGGTGTCAGCGCTGTTGATAGCATACGCAGTGTGGTGGTTTTCCCAGCACCATTTGGCCCAAGTAATCCTAATACTTCTCCAGCCCCACACTGAAAGCTCACATCCGTAACTGAATGGAAATAGCCATCATGCTCACGTACATCTTTTTGTTGTTTACGTTTGTTATGCTCTTTATTTAGCTTGAAACGCTTTGCAAGCGTATTGACTGTGATCATCATACTTCCTTTTTTGATACCCTTTTTACTCGAAAGTAATCCGTATTATCATAAAACTGGGGATTTTTATTGTCATCGTACCAATTTGGCACGCCTAATAAAGGCAACGGTGACATCTGCTTATTGTCATTAAGCACCCCTTGCTCGATTATCTGTTCACACAGCAAGTCATCTATCACCGCATATTGGTCTTGCAAAGAAAGTGCTACAAAGCTGGCCTCTACTTTGATACACAGTACTTTTCCTGTTAATCCTATAAACGGCTGTGTTAACATTTCATAATTGGCATGACCAAAAATAAAGGGATGGATGTGTTCACCCCACTGCGTGCGACGCTCAACAAAAACAGATTGCCATTTATGCGCTCTTAATTGCGCTTGCACAGTGTCATCCGTTATTGCTAACACCACCCCACATTCATCAAATAAGGTTAATGCGTTGCGATGTTTACTACGTTGCTTTAAGCCATGTTGATTAATTTCGTCTATGTGGCGCTTATTCAATAATGCTTTTGTTTTAGGAAACAAACACCAGATCATCGCGCCAAATAAGTCATGCCAGTTCTGCTCTCTGGTAGGGATCCGACCGGTTTCATATATTATCTGCTCGTAATACCGCTCCTCATCCTGAAACACTGGATCAGGCTCAAATTTTACCGCCAACCCTTGATTGTTTTTTATGTTATTTAAACGATTCAGCCATGCAAAGTCAGGCCAATCATTATGCGTGTTTAATTTAAACAAATGATTTAAATGCGCAAATGCACCACTGGCTAAAAGAGAAGGTTGAAACTGCTCAGGGGGGGTAAATTTCTTCATTCTGTAAACATTTTAAAATATTTTCATTAGTTTACCTGAAGTGAGCTGTGGCTCCAATCACTCCGCTGCGAACTATCGCAGTTACTCGAAAAAACAGCCCAATTATGTTTATAATAAAGAGACTTTAATATTTATAACAAAAGAAGCTTTATGAAACTTAAAATGACTCTAAGCGCGCTTACCATAGCTGTGCTAAGTGGTTGTATGACAACAACTAATACAATAGAAGACGTGCAGTCTGCTTATAACAGCATCAATAAAGAACAGCTAGCAGAGCATATTAAAACGCTCGCATCTGATGAATTCGGGGGCCGTGCTCCGTCATCAAAAGGTGAAGAACTCACCCTTGCTTATTTGACTAAGCACTTCAAATCACTCGGTTATGAACCAGGTAATGGCGATAGCTTTTTACAAGAAGTTGACTTAGTGTCTATTGAAGCAGACTCTAAAATGACCCTAGATATTGGTGGTAAAGAGTACCTATATAAAAAAGAAATGGTGATGGGTACCAGCCGGATCAGTCCACTTGAATCGATTAATAATTCTGAATTAGTATTCGTAGGCTATGGCGTTAATGCCCCAGAGTATAATTGGAATGACTATGAAGGTATTGATGTTACAGGTAAAACTGTAGTTATGTTGGTGAACGACCCAGGCTTTGCGACCAAAGATCCAAACATGTTTACCGGTGAAGCCATGACGTATTATGGCCGCTGGACTTACAAGTATGAAGAAGCAAGCCGTCAAGGTGCTGCGGGTGCCATTATCATCCACGAAACTGCACCAGCCTCTTACCCGTGGAGTGTAGTTGAAAACTCATGGAGTGGTGAGCAATTTGGTTTTCAAAAAGCCAATAAAAACATGGACCGCGTAGCCGTTGAAGGTTGGGTAACAGTCGATGTCGCTAAAGAATTATTTGAGCGAGCAGGCCTAAAATTTTCTACCGTTAAAGCTAATGCGGCAAAAGGCAGCTACCACGTCGATATGGGCGATTTAACCGCATCAGTCACTGTTAAAAGTAAAATCAAAACATCGACCTCTTATAACTTCATTGCGACATTGCCTGGTAGTAAAAAACCTGATGAGCATATTATCTATTCCGCACACTGGGACCATTTAGGTACTGATAAGAACCGCAAAGGTGATCAGATCTATAATGGTGCACACGATAATGCAACGGGTACAGGCGGTATGATTGAAGTAGCCGAAGCGTTTGCGAAACTGCCAACTCGTCCAGATCGTTCAATGACCTTCTTAGCTGTTACAGCCGAAGAACAAGGTCTGCTTGGTTCAAAATATTATGCAGCAAACCCTGTGATCCCGGCAAAACAAACGGTTGCTAACATTAATATGGATAGTTTAAACCTACTTGGTCGAGTAAAAGATATCAGTGTTGTGGGTATTGGCAAGTCAAGTCTTGATGACATGTTAACCGTTGCTGCTAAAGCGCAAGGTCGTGTTGTATCTGGTGATCCTAAACCTGCATCAGGTGGCTACTACCGCTCTGATCATTTTGCGTTTGCCAATATGGGTGTACCAGCCATGTATGCAGGAGGTGGCACCCAAGCGATTGATGACGCTACAGCTAACTACCGTAAGCGTATGAGCCTTGTACTTACTGGCTGTTACCACCAGCCATGTGACCGCTACCGTGATGAATGGGATTTAACAGGGGCAGTGCAAGATCTGCAACTATTCTATCAAGTTGGATACGACATCTCGCAACAAGATGCATGGCCACAATGGAAAGCAACGTCTGAGTTTAAGAGAAATTAAATGCAAATGATATTGCTTTTCATTTAGAAAAACCCTAAAGTGCAACTGAGTTTATTAACCGGTTGCACTTTATGCTCTCTCAATCTGCCAATTTCCCTTCCCGCTTAGTATATTTACTAAGCACACAATTAACGAACAAGCGTTTATTGTTGCCGTTTTTTTTGGCGTTAGCGCTGGCTTATGAACCAATAAGGGCGATCACCCTGCCCACATTAGCAGATGCTTTTTTTCAAGTTACTGTATTTGTTGCTGGCACCTTGTTTATTTATTATTACCTTGTCGATAAATTACCTCAGCTAGAATTAAGTTATTTAAAAGCTAAGTCTCCAGCTTTAGAGATTGTATTTGCTGCAATTTTAGGGGCGCTTCCTGGCTGTGGTGGCGCAATTATTGTTGTTACGCAGTTTACTAAACGCCAAGCCAGCTTTGCATCTGTTGTTGCGGTTCTTACTGCGACAATGGGAGATGCCGCATTTTTATTACTGGCCAAAAAGCCACTAGAGGGTCTTTTGATCATGGGTATTGGTGTTGCTGTTGGGATCATCAGTGGGCTTATAGTCAGTGCAATACATAAACAAGACTTTTGCCAACCAAATAAACAACACATACAGCCGCATGAATGTGCCCAGCCAGGTACCATGGTTGTTGCAAGTACCAAAGTATGGAAGGTTGCTCTACTACCGAGCATAATTATCGCTTTCCTAATTGCGTTTAATGTTGACTTGGGTGAATTTGAGCACGCTATTACCCTCATTGGTGCCGCAATGGCAATATTTGCCGTACTCATTTGGGCCCTCTCATCTAAAGGCAAAACCTATAAACAAATTGCAGGGGAAGATGAAGAGTTTGAGCCACCATCAAAGTTTACCCGCGTATTACAAGATACGCATTTTGTAACAGCGTGGGTTGTTGCTAGCTTCATGCTCTATGAGCTTGCTGTGACACTATTTGGGCTTGATTTAAAACAGTGGTTCAGTGAGTTTGCCGTATTTGCCCCTCTGATCGCAGTGCTTATCGGCCTGTTACCGGGTTGTGGGCCACAAATCGTCGTTACCACACTATATATTCAGGGGATCATTCCTTTTAGTGCTCTCGCAGGTAATGCGATATCAAATGATGGAGATGCCCTCTTCCCTGCTATTGCGCTGGCCCCAAAAGCAGCAATTTTAGCCACCTGTTACTCCGCTATTCCAGCGCTTGGTGTTGGGTATGGGTTATATTGGTTAATGTAGATATCTTGGCGAGTGATACAATTAATCACTCGCTATTTCAAAGAACAAGCGTTAGCGACTTGTCGCAGCGAGCCCTATTCCAAAGCTAACAAACACACCCCCACTGACTTTATTTAACCAAGAACTTTTGCCTCGAGACATAAATCTCGACTTAGCTGTCACTGCCAGTAAAGTATATACACAATGGATCAACACAACTAACACCCCAAAAGTCAATGCAAGTGTAATAAGCTGTGCAATATAACTTTCATTACTTGCGATAAACTGAGGAAGAATTGAAACAAAGAATATGATTGCTTTTGGATTTGACGTAGAAACTAGAAAGCCTTCAAAAAAGCACTTTCCATACGTCGTGCCTCTCATGTTCAACAAGGTATTGGCACTCGGTTTCGCTCGCAGCATCTTAATACCTAAATAAATCAAATACGCTGCACCGATGAACTTAACAAGTGTAAACGCCACTCTGGATTGCTCTAAAATCACACCGATTCCCGTCGCAGATAGTAATGCAATGCAGAAGATCCCTATCGCAACGCCAAAAATGCCACTGATAGCCTTCCAAAACCCTCTTTGAATGGCATTATTTATTGTCAACATGACCGCTGGACCAGGCAGTGAGATGGTGGCTATTGCAACCACTATATACAGTAGATAAGTATCCATTATCGCTCCTTCTGAGTATAGGTTTAATTATATGATGTGTAATCCCTTACCTTACTATATCAAACACAGGTACGAGCGTTCCACACAATTACGTCGTTTACATATCGAACCGGAGCCCAGCGGAATCAATAAGTTAAAACCGTTACAGGAGTCTGTATTTAAACTCCTGAATATGAACTCATACTTTGTTAATCACCAAATACCAGCTTGTTATTATCTAAATCTCTCACATAGGCGGAAAAACGAGGCCCTCGCTGACTTGGTACTCCTTCACACATTCCCCCTAATTCAATCGCCGTTTTATGCATCCTGATCACTTCTTCATTAGATCCCACACTAAAACCAATCATAGTGCCATTACCATAAGTCGCCTCTTCAGTATTAAATGGTATCGCAATTGCAAATGCTGCATCTTCATCATCACCTTGCCAAAACGCCATTCGTTCAGTGGTTAGAACATGCTTAAATGCGGTTTTATGAAAAAGTGTATTATAAAAAGCAATGGCCGCAGCCATGTTATTTGTACCAAGCACACAATAATTCATTTTCATCATTCATCTCCCTTCTCAATAGAAGAGGCAGAATACACGGAAGTACTGACAAGTAATGTCAGCAGAATCGCTTTAGATGTTCCTGCAACAAAGGAGTCACACAGCAACACCATTAGGGACTTTTAAGGTATGGCGTCCTCATCGAATAAGGACGCGCTAAAAAGGAATTAAATTATACGAGACTCATTTAATGCCATTTCAACTTCACCAGCGGCACGGTAGCCTGCGGTAACGGCCCCTTCCATGTAACCAGACCACACTTCAGCGGTTTCAGTACCGCAAAAATAAACATTGCCATGCGGGGTTCTAAGCACTTTCCCAAAGTTAGATAAAACATTGACGTTTAACGGCGACTCGCACCCCTGCTGAAAAGGCTCATTCATCCAATCCATTTCAACATAGTCTATTGCCTCTAGCGCTAATGGGCCAAAAAGCTGGCTAAGTTGCGATAATATTCGCTCGCGACGTTCAGTTACGGTGAGCGCACGCATTTCTGCACTGCCATTAACAAACACGGTTAAAGCCCCAGCAACGCTGTTGGTTCGAGTGCAATCGAATGTGCTGCTAAACGCCTCATTAGGTAAAAATGAAATACCGCTTAACCCCTGTTCACGCCAAAACGGTCTGTTAAACAATATATGTGCTTTGATACTACCAACACTGGTATTCCAATTATCAATAAGTGCTAGCTTCTCTGTTGATAAAGCCGGGGAGAAGCGGATATTTTTCAATAAGCTTGGCATCATAGCAAATATAACTTTCTGACAAAGTGTCACTTGCCCACTTTGTAATGTAACCAGTGTAAATGTCTCATAATCATCAACACTGACGACGGCATCAAAATTTAGCTGTGCATTAATCCTCTTTCGTAGCTCAATTGAAATGGATTGAGCCCCCTCCTTGATCAAACTGTCTTGCGCGCCGTTATTAAGGTCTTCGAGTTGCTCAATGCTACCGGCACTGCGAATATAAAATAATAAATAGAAAAAAGAGATCTCGCTAATAGACGCAGCCAAAAATGTTTGCACAGAATAATCAAGCTCTTGTATTGCTTCGGGTGAAAACTGCGCGCGTTGCATCCACTGCAATGCAGTGATTTCATCCCACTGCTTAGCAGAACGGGCTAACCATGGAGCGCGCATTGGTAAATGCGCAGCGAGTTGATTAAGTTGTGCCCTTAATACGTTTAATTCTTGCTGTAACGGCGGTTCAGGTGCGTCAAACTGTAAACTCTCTCCAACCTGTGGCGTCAAAAATGTGTTAAGCCTTAACTCTTTTATTAAATCATGCATTGCCACATGCGTTGGCCCAATCCACTGTGCCCCGCCATCGACAATATGCTCATTTCCCCTATTGTCTTTCAATGCTTGATTAATTGTCCGACCACCGACCCTGCTCTTTGCTTCATACACTTTAAATTGATATTCGTTGCCGTCACTAAGCTGCTTTGCCGCCGCAAGACCTGATAGCCCAGCCCCCACAATAACAATATCGGTGACTTCACTTATCGAGTCGAATAATGGCTTATTTAAGCGCGTTTTAGCATGATCATTCAATTGTTGATACGATAGTTCGACGTTTTTCATCATATATTCCTTATATATCTGATTGTGGCTATCAGGATATGCACATCGATGTCATACGGCACTTTGGTAATACGGCCAAATTGCTACAATAGCGTCATATCCCTGACCTTGTTGTATATTTATTCAACTTAATTAGCTTACAAGACCGATAGGAATGAAAGTAGTGAAGCATTGTTAAAGAGTGTTGAGCACTGTCAGGAAGTGTTAGCGATTTCTTTGTAAAATCAATGAGAGACACAAACAAATATCACCACACTGTTTTGTGAGAATAACGCGAAAAAGAGTTTAAACTGCGGCCAAATTAGCTATTTAGCTTACTTGGTTCAGTCATCTGTTAATAAAACGAGTATGGCGTTAGACCACAGGCTCTGCGCAAACAGCCTGATCAGTTTTCGTGGCAAGCCATGTTTTAATAAGTTGGGTTGTGGCTTCTACTGGCAATACTTCATTAATGGTTAAATCAGCACTTTGCCTCGCTTGGTTTACTGCTGATATATAAACGTCTCGTAAATGATCTTCATATTTAACCAAATACGAAAGCAGTGAGTTGACTTCATCAGATTTGGTTCGATGTACGTGCCTTTGAATTATGCGCGCTAAACAAAGCTCCATCGGTAAGTCTAACAGAATGACATAGTCAATTAAGTGGGACATCGAGTTACGCACTCTGCCAAAGGGTTCTTCAATAAAAATAAATCGATTGCTGCTAGTTAACTTTAGCTGCGCTAGTCGCTGAGTAAACCCAGGGCTTTGAACTAACGACAGATCAGCGCCCTGTACAAGCCACTCTTTCATATCAGTAGGGTACGTATCAGCCCCTATAAAGTCATCAAAACAAACGTAGGAGGTATTAAAATGCGTAGCTAAACGCTTAACTATGGTGGTCTTTCCTGCGCCAGAGGCTCCGCTAATAGCAATAATAAGTGTGTTATTCATTATTTCCTTTCGTCTATTAAATACGCAGTAAATGCATCAAAAAGTGTGATTAGCACACATTAATCACACTGTCCTATTATACTTACGGCTGACGACAGAATTGGCGGCTCAATTCCTTAAACCACTCAGAGGTGAACCCTCCCCCTGCTATATTTGGAGTCTGCTTAGGATCAATCGCTCTTTTTTTGTCCGTTAAGTTCTTATATATCTTTTTATTTAATTTCATGTTCATTTCCTTTTTAGTGTAAATCAATCACAGTCTAGTTGATATCGTATTTTTGACACATATTTCATACTAGGTTCATGTTAATTAGACAAATATGAAGCAGTTATCTGGCTTTAAATATAAGGAAATACACTATGCCTTTTACACCAATACATATGGGACCTGCCCTCTTAGTTAAACCCATTTTAGCTGGCCACTTTAGTCTTATGGTCTTTGGGTGGACACAAATAGTCATCGATTTACAGCCTCTTTATGTGTTACTTACAGGAGAGGGCCAGCTGCATGGTATAACTCACACCTATCTTGGTGCGATTTTTATCGCAATGATCAGTGCGATTACAGGAAAATATTTATCTGAATTTGCCTTTAAAGTCACTAAGCCAATTCATCATTCTACTGTGAGTATCATCAGGTGGCGGGTTGCGTTTACAAGCGCATTTATTGGCAGTATAAGTCACGTTTTCTTAGACAGCATTATGCACTATGACATGGCACCATTTTATCCATTTAGCAGCTATAATGGGTTGCTTGACGTAATTAGTTTAAAGAGCCTCCATCTCTTTTGCTTATATAGTGGCTTGCTTGGGTCGTGTCTCTACGGTTTGATTAAGTGGTATAAGATCAAACAACGTGATCCAATATGCTAAAGCTGCTGCACCAAGTCTACTCCCTAGTTCGCACCATCGTTTTCAGGCAAAAAAATACCCAGCATCGCTGGGTATTTTTACTATTAACACCTGCGTGTTAATTAAAGAATTTCAAGTAGCTCAACGTCAAATACTAACGTAGAGAAAGGTGCGATTGATGCACCAGCGCCACGCTCGCCGTAAGCAAGTTCATGTGGAATGTATAAACGCCACTTTGAACCAGCTGGCATAAGTTGTAGTGCTTCAGTCCAACCAGCGATAACGCCGTTTACTGGGAATTCAGCCGGCTCACCACGATCGTATGAGCTATCGAATACAGTACCGTTGATCAGAGTACCGTGGTAATGAACACGTACTTTTGATTCTGCAGACGGCTTATCGCCTTCACCTGTAGCAACAACTTCATACTGTAAACCAGATTCAGTTACTGTAATTTCTGTACGCTTTGCATTTTCTTCTAAGAATGCAATGCCTTCAGCCGCTAATACTTTAGACTCTTCTTCACGACGAGCTTGAATTTCAGTGTTAATTTTTTCAAATGCAGCTTGGATCTCAGGGATCTCAACACGCATTGCTTCACCTGCATACGCATCTTTCATGCCTTCAAATACTGAGTGCAAGTTTAAACCTTCAAAAGGGTTTGCTTTAAGTTGCTCACCCATTTGTAAACCAATACCGTAGCTTGCTTTTTCAGCATCTGTATTAAATAAATCTGACATTCTAAATTTCACTTTTTGTTTCTATTAAAAGACCCGCGCAGTGTAACATAGCCATTATCGAGTTTAAAAGCGATTAACCTAGCTTCTGAGCTTGCCATTGCTTGATTTGCAACACTAAATAGGTAGCGATGGGTAAACATACAACCAAACCGGCTAACAGTTCTTGACTGTAACCTGTTAGGGTGTCTGAAAAGATGTATCCAAACCCGACAATGCCACACAAACTGATCACTATTGCACTAAACACAGGAGACAATTTTTCATATTTACTGATCAAATGGCCTACAAGTAAGTTAAATAAGAAGGTATAACCGAGTGTTGAAGTAAGCGTTGGCTCAGGCTGACCATCAATCGCAAGCACAAGTGCCATTTCAAGGCCGCTTAAATAGAAAAAACTAAACACAATCCATAACGCACAATGTTTTATGATTTCAGTAGACATACGCTCTCCAAACGAAAAAAACCGCCGAAAGGCGGTTTTTAGAATGAGGTGGCGGAGAGATAGGGATTTGAACCCTAGAAGGGCTACAAACCCTTGCCGGTTTTCAAGACCGGTGCTTTCGACCACTCAGCCATCTCTCCGTTGTTGGCGCGGATATTAGTGGTTTTTAGTTCCGCTGTAAAGCAAAATAATTATTTTTGGGCAACTTTTTAATAATATTGCTTTGGTCTACGTGCAAACCAAGCCCCGCAAATACATAAGCCAATTAAACCCAATAACACTAATATAAAATTGAAACTCACTGTTGCTAATTCTTTGGAGGGCAATGCAACATTGAGTGCAATAGGCAATAATGAAACACCGCCTACAAATAACAGCACTTTTAACGCCCTATAAAATTCAAAACGACGGCTGTAGTTCATCCACCATGCTAGCACAGTGACTAAAAGACCAGACGCAGCCAATGCAAATTTAACTTCAGCAGTACTTGAAAATATATACGTGCTCACAATCGAGCCTATTAAGCCCCAAATGACCCACGTCCACCAGCTTTCTCGCTCTTTTAAAAATAAATTGCCCATAATCTAACTTCTATTATTGTTTTTCGGACCAATATAGACTATCAAAAAAATCGGCTACAAAACAACCATTGAGTTAATATTCATAATAAACATACACAAAGCCTATCGAGCATTATATTTGATGCAAAAAAGCCTCAGACAATGCTGAGGCTTTTCTTTATGTTATTCAATATACTAGGCTGACTTCTTGTTACGCTGCGCGTCTTTTTGTGCCTGTTTCTGCTCTTTGCGTTGACGCAACACTTCTTGCGCTTCATGGCCGATATGGCCTTCTCCGCGCAACTGAGCTAGTTGAATTTGTTTTTGACGTTCAGCAAAGCGTGCTCTTTGCTCTTCAGTAAGGCTGTCATGGCAATGATGACAAGACACCCCTTCCATATATTGTTCTAGCTGCATCTCTGCTTCTGTAATAGGCATACGACAAGCGTGGCACTGTTCATATGAGCCCTTTTCTAAATCATGGTCAACCGCAACACGATTATCAAAAACAAAACACTCGCCTTCCCACAGAGTTTCTTCTTTTGGCACTTCTTCTAGGTATTTAAGAATGCCACCTTCTAAATGGTAAACCTCATCAAACCCTTGTTCCTTCATGTACGCTGTTGATTTTTCACAGCGGATCCCACCGGTACAGAACATAGCAACTTTTTTATGCTTTGCTGGGTCGAGGTTTTTCTCAGCCCACTCAGGAAATTCGCGGAATGTTTTGGTCTTAGGATCTATTGCATGTTTAAACGTACCAATTTCAATTTCATAGTCGTTTCGAGTATCAACCACAACAACCTCAGGATCTGAAATGAGCGCATTCCAATCATTTGGCTTCACATAACTTCCCACAACTTCTAGTGGATCGATTCCCTCGACTCCCATCGTCACAATTTCTTTTTTCAGTTTTACCTTAGTGCGGTAAAATGGACAGGTGTCATCGAACGATTCTTTAGAAACAATATTATTCAGGCCGGGTTGCGCTTCTAACCATGCAAGTACTGCATCAATCCCTTCACGTTTACCTGCAACGGTTCCATTAATACCTTCTAATGCGAGTAACAAAGTACCGCGTACTTCATTTTGCTCCATCACGTCGTGTAAAGGTTGACGGATCTGTTCAAAATTAGGCAACGACACGAATTTATACAGTGCACACACCACATATGCTTTAGACATAGATATTCCTATATTCAGCTTTAGTTACACTAAATTGGCTTATTCTCGGCCAACCAGTTCATTAAACCGGAACGTAAATCCGGCGCTAGAGCGCGTATTGTACGGATTTTTACTTTAATTGCAAAAACCTTGCTAACAATGCGCTTTTTACTATTAGTGAATGGCTTAGCTTTGCTATAATGGCCTGTCATAAAAAATTTGTTTTGGAGAAAAACGCTTTGCACTTTACTGAACTGGGCATAGACACCCGACTAGAAGCACAACTTGCACACCAAGGGATCACTTCACCTACCGAGATCCAAAGTCAGGCAGTACCGACCGCCATTGCGGGCCATGATGTGTTTGCTCAGTCTAAGACCGGCTCAGGAAAAACATTGGCGTTTTTACTCCCCGCAATTCATAGAGTGATGAAACAACGCGCATTGAGTAAACGTGACCCGCGTGTACTCATTATTGCCCCAACACGAGAGTTAGCCACACAAGTGTTCTCACAGTGTCGTTTGCTCGTTGCCGGAACCAGTATTTCAGTGGTTAAAGTACTTGGTGGTGAAAACTTTAATGATCAAGTAAAAGCGCTGAGAAAAGATCCACAAATCGTGATTGGTTCACCAGGTAGAATTGCAGACCACCTAGAGCAACGTTCATTACAGCTATCAGGGTTAGAGTTGCTGGTATTTGATGAAGCGGACCGTATGCTTGATTTAGGCTTTGCCCCTCAGCTGAACTTAATTAATGAACAAGCAAATCACCGCTTGCGCCAGACGCTGCTTTTCTCTGCAACGCTTGACCATGCACAAGTAGAAGTCACGTCTCGTAATTTACTTCGCTCACCAAAGAAAATTATTCTAAGTGATGCGCATCAACAACATGGCGATATTAAGCAAACGCTTTATTTTGCCGATCACCTTGACCACAAAGATGCGTTATTAAAGCACTTTGTGACACAAGACAATGTTGGACAGTGTATTATCTTCACCGCTACACGTAATGATACAGTTCGAATCAGTGAGCAGCTGAACACGTTAGGAATAAAAGCCGTTGCCCTTGCTGGGGACCTTGCGCAAAATAAACGCCTAGATATTATGGACACATTTAGCCGCGGCTTGTTTAAAGTACTGGTTACGACAGACGTCGCCTCTAGAGGGCTTGATTTATTAAGTGTGACACACGTTATTAATTTCGATTTACCAAAGCAAGCCGAAGAGTATGTACACCGTATAGGTCGTACTGGTCGAGCTGGGTTTAAAGGCACTGCAATTTCTTTGGTTGGTCCAAAAGACTGGAACAGCTTTGTTGCCATTAAAAACTACTTAAACGATGCACTATCATTTGAAAGTATCAGCGGATTAGAGGCTAAGTTTAAAGGTTTCAGGCCACCAAAGCCTAAAGCGAAAGCACCGGTTGAAAAGAAGCCAATCCAAGCAAAAGCAACTAAGAAACCAGTGAGAAGAAAACCAACAAAACCTAAAAAAGCAATCCCTGCGCCATTTGATGTTGATGGGCACGCACCACTACGTCGTAAACCAAAGCCAACTGAGGAATAACCATGCTAGGTAGCATTCAAAATTTAATGATCAATGAATTATGTGCCGAGGGCGCATACCTAGACGGCCGTGAGTTAGGCGAAGTATTTTTACCAAAAGCCGAAGTTGAGTCTCACCTTGAATTAGGTGACAGTATCCAGGTCTTTATCTTCCAAGACTCGCAAGGTCATATGACTGGCACAACACAAACTCCCATTGCGCAAGTCGGCGAGTTTGCTTTGTTACGCGTAAAAGAAATCAATAGCTTTGGCGCATTTCTTGATTTGGGTGTTAGCAAAGATATTCTTGCACCATTTAACGAACAAAAACCTAAGATGCGCGATGGTCATAGCTACTTAGTGAAGCTATACCTTGATAACGCAAGCCAGCGTTTATGTGCGTCGAGTAACATTAATAAGTTTGTCAATAAAACCGATGCTGAGTACGCTCCATTACAAGAAGTTGACTTAATCGTCGCATCAAAAACTGACATTGGCTATAAAGTCATCATCAATGAACAACACTTAGGGGTGGTATTTTTTAATACTATATTTAAGCGTATGTTTATTGGCCAAAAATTAAAAGGCTTTGTTAAAGTCGTGCGCGAAGATGGTAAAATCGACGTAGTACTTGAGAAACCGGGTATGGCGAAAGTGACGGGATTAAGTGAACAAATTTTAGCTGAACTCACAGCTAAAGGCGGCTTTTTACCACTGGGTGATAAATCAGATCCTGAACTTATCAGAAAAACTTTCTCGACCAGTAAAGCTAATTTCAAAAAGGCGATTGGTGGTTTGTTTAAGCAAGGCAAAATTGACATCGAAGCCAAGTCAATCTCGCTTCGTAAATAACCCATCCCCCCCTGAATAGGCCCACAATTTGATGGGCCTTTTATAAAAGTATTGAATGGTTCTATTCTAGAAAATCAGCAACGTCAATTTCAATCTATGACACTTTTTTACAAACACGCTTTAAATTTACCGTTACACTTATGTCCTAAAAAAGGATATATATGAAAAACTTAATTGGATGTTTCACTGTGAGCATAGCCCTGAGTGGCTGTATTTTCGTCCCTAAAGACGTTACTTATTATGATGAACGGTGCCAAGTCTATGCGAAAAAGAGTACGCTCGAATCTTCAAACCTGATCGCATTTGGCTCTTGTGGCAGTGATTTTAGTTGTGGTGCAGCGCTAGCCAGTGCAGGACTAGTGAGTGCTGCAAGCCTCGTGGTATCTGGTTCTATATCTCTTATTGAAAATACCGTTTACTGGATTGAAAAAGAAAAAGGCTGTTTAGCCGAACCAAAACTGAAAAGGTTACCTGACGAAGAGCCGAAGGTTCAGACTCATGACTCGCTCGATAGCATTTCAATCAAAGAAGGCGCATAAAAGGCTGAGCGTTATAACGCCGATAGTGGTTAATAGTGGTTAATAGCGCTCATATTTGCCTAATACATAGCTACAACAAAAGGCGCAGACTGCCATTAAGCCCAAACTTGTACCTCGCTTATTGTGAGCAAGGTTTGAAAAAATAGCGCAAATGCAATTGCCACGCGATAAACTAGGGCATTTTTTACTAAATGCGAAGGTAAACTCACCACCGCACGTACGGCAAACACGACTAGGTCGGCAATTAATATACAACCTTGTTAATAACCTAAACGGCTTTTCACAATGTGGGCAGCACTTTACTTTGAAAAAACGCATAACTAATAATTCCTTTTACTATTTTATAGCGTCTATTTAACTGTTAAGTAATACATTAATTAAGCCCGAAACACACGTTTCAGGTACAACCTCGTAAACAAGATGCATGCTATAAGTACGCTATTTGTAAGCCATTCATGAAATAATAATTACGGTTATACCTTATAACAAAATGTCATTTCGCTTACTAATACGATAATATTACCATCCAGCCCCTTTTATATTATTACGACTTTTCATAAATCTATGAATAGTTTTTCCCATTTACTAAATCAAGGAAAGACCATGTCCAAACTGACCTTATTAGCTACATCAATTGGTGTGGCATTCTCTTCATTTACTGCGGTAGCGCAGTCGGCAGACCAACAAGCACAAGTAACGACTGAAGTAATCGAAGTGACGGGTACTCGAAGAAGCTTACGTAGTATTTCTGAAAGTACTGTCCCTGTTGATATTATTGGTATTGACGAAATGCAAAGTTCAGGACAAATGGAATTGAGCCAAGTGCTTACCACCTTGATCCCTAGTTTTAACTTTCCTAACTCGCAACTGGCTGACGGAACTGACCATGCAAGACCGGCTGTTTTACGTGGCTTAGCGCCAGATCACACATTAGTGCTTATTAACGGTAAGCGTCGTCACGCGGGTGCCCTACTTAACCTAAACGGGACTGTTGGCCGAGGTTCTTCTGCCGTAGATTTAAATACCATCCCAACAGCAGCAATCAAACGCATTGAAGTACTCCGTGATGGGGCTGCTGCACAATACGGTTCTGATGCCATTGCTGGCGTAATAAACATTATACTAAAAGATGCTGAGCAAGGCGGCAGTGTTGCACTGACTTACGGTCAAAACGACACACAAATGGCGGGCGCAGCACAACTGCTTGAAACCTATAGTGATGAACAGGGTAATCTGGCATTTAACAAAGGGAATGATCGACGCGTTAAAGATGGTGAGACAACCACCGTAAGCGCAAACATAGGTTTGTCACTCTTTGAGCAAGGGTTTATCAACCTCTCTGGTGAACTACGAGACAAAAACGCCACCAATCGCTCTGGTATCGACCAGCGTGAACAATACTCGCGAGACGAGAACGGTACATTAGACCCGCGTGAATTTGATGCCCAACGCTACAATCACCGTTTTGGTAAACCAGATCTCAAAGACTACGCTCTGTTTTATAACGCAGGTTACACGTTAGACGATGATTTATCTCTATACTCATTTGGCAGTTATTCACAACGTGAAGGGAATTCTGGCGGATTTTTTAGGCGCCCAAAAGACAGTCGTAATGTGAGTGACGTTTATCCCGATGGATTTTTACCGCAAATTGAATCGGATGTAACAGACTATTCGTTTGCCCTTGGTCTATCAGGTACGCATAATAACTGGGATTATGACGTAAGTACCAATTATGGCCAAAATGACTTTGCTTTTTCAGTCGTCAATAGTATCAACACCTCTATGGGCATACAAAGCCCGACTCAATTCGATAACGGCTCATTGATATATGGGCAGTGGTTAGTGAATGCCCAAGCTAAGACTGATTTTGATTTTGGTTTATATGATGACGTATTTTTCACAATAGGTGCTGAATACCGAAAAGAAAACTATAAAATCAAAGCTGGTGAACAAGCCTCATACCTAACAGTACTAGACTCGCAAGGTGTGCCTGTCGCAGCCGGTGGTGCGCAAGTTCTAGCTGGCTTTTCTCCCGCTAGTGCGGTTGATGAGACCAGAAATAACATTGCATTGTTCGCCGAGTTTGATACATACCTAAGCGAGAACTGGAACTTGGTATTCGCCACCCGCTTTGAAGACTACAGTGATTTTGGTTCAACACTCACAGGTAAACTTGCTAGCCGCTATGTATTTAGTGAGAACCTTTCATTTAGAGGCGCGCTTAGCACTGGATTTAGAGCCCCTTCTCTCGCCCAAACATCATATAAGTCGATTGCGACGGTATTCGAAGACGGCCAACCTAATGAAGTGGGTTTATTCCCTGTTGATACTGCTGCTGCAAAAGCACTCGGTGCTAAGCCACTTGAAGCGGAAGAGTCGGTTAATATTACAGCTGGTTTTGTCTATGAATATAATAACTTCAGCTTGACGTTAGACGCCTACCAAATTGATATTGATGACCGCATCGTCCTATCAGAAAACCTCAGCGGCCCAGCGGTTGCACAAATACTCAAAACTGCGGGTGAAAATAACGTTCAACGCGTGCGCTACTTCACTAATGCTATCGACTCTAGTACTAAAGGTGTCGATATCGTCGCAACCTATGGCTTTGACCTAGAAACACTTGGTACACTTAATTTAAGCGCAGCAGTCAACTTCAATGACACAGACGTGACAAATGTAAAAGCGAACCCAACTGAGCTGTCGGCGTTAGGTGAAGATTATCAATATTTTGCACGACGCGAAATTGCTCGCTTTAAAGACGCAACACCAAAAGATAAATGGAACCTTGTCGCAACCTGGCGCTTTGAACAGTGGACTACCACACTCAAGGCAACCCGCTATGGAGAGGTTCAAGACCCATCTAGTAATATTGATAATGACGAAGTGCTCGCAGCAAAATGGATCACTGACTTAGATGTTGCCTATCGTGTGAATGAACAGTGGCGCTTAGCCATTGGGGCAAACAATGTGTTTGATCAGTATCCACAAGACACTGTGGGTAATATCGGGTTCAGTAACTTTAATCAGATATTCCCTTATTCAGCATTTTCTGCCTATAACACCGATGGGCGCTTTGTTTACGCCAAAGTCTCTATGACTTTTTAATTGACGGCTTAAACCTTAAGACAATAAAAAAGCCAAACAGTTGTTTGGCTTTTTTATTAAGTATATTAGTCGCTTAATGCAGCGCAGCTGTAAATGGGATACTCTCGCAAATTTCAGCTTCAGCAATTAAAATTTCTTCTAAACGTTCATCAATAAGCGCTTTATCGAAGTACTCATAAGCTAACTCAACAAATAAGTTCTTATGCTTTTCTTCTGATTTCGCAATCGCAACATAAAAGTCTTTCTCTTTACCCGCAGGAAGTGCCTCTGCGACTAAAGAAAAGCGCTCGTGTCCTCTGGCTTCAATTACGGCTGCCACGAGTAAACGGTCAATCAAAAACTCATCTTTACCATTTCTAAAGATGGCACGGATTTTTTTGATGTAAGGATCTTTCTGATCGTTACCTAAAATAATGTCTCGTTCATTAAGTAGTTTGAGCACTTGCTTAAAGTGGATCATTTCTTCAATCGCCAAATCAGCCATCGCTTTAACCAGCTTAATTCTATCTGGGTAATGACTCAGCATAGACATAGCCATGCCTGAGGCTTTTTTTTCAGCTGCTGCGTGATCTTGTAAGAACGTGCCAAAGTCTTCGAGTACCTTATGCGTCCATTCAAATGGCGTGTGATATTTCAATTCAAACATGCTTACTTCTCTTACTCAATGTACCTAATAAAAAGCACTTCTAAAAATTTGCGTGCATTTTAGCGCACATAAAAGCGATGGCAAAGACTAAACGTTAACTAAAAGCAATTCATCTTTGTCTACTTTACCTTGACGGGTTGAGGCTATTTTAAGTGGATCTCGAATGGCATTCCATGCTGTTACCTTGCCTTTTTTATTTAAAAATGGCATTTTAGCCCCGCTATTTACACCCAAAAATGCGGCAAGCTGTTGCATGGCATCTGGCTTTGTTAAATTGAGTACTAAGTGTGACAATCTCTGCGCTTTAAAAAAATCTAACGCTGTATGTTTATGCGCTTCATAGCACTGAGTTAAAAATGCATAGTCATCAGTATTATCTGCGGTCAACCCAGAGAATGTCTCTAAGTAACAGCGTTTAATGGTATCGTTGAACCCGCCTTTTTCACTGAATAAGTTACTCGACATACGCGTTAGCAACTGAGCAATAGAAGGTAGCCACAACGAAAGTTCTCTGTCTAAATAAATATATTTCGCATCAGGGTATAAAACAGATAGCTGCTTGTAATCATTAAAAATAGGCGTATCTGCAATGACTTGCGCTTCACGAAAGGTATTGCGAGTATATGCCGTGTGGGCTGTTTTATAGCCCAAACTTAGACATGCAACGCAAACACTCGTCGTGCCTGTTCTAGGCAGACCAACAATAAAAACTTTGCTCATTTAATTAGATACAACACTATATTGGCAATACTCAAGACTAATAATACCAAAAAGGTTAATGCCATGCCTATAACTCTAAGTCGTAAGTTTTCTCTTTTAAGTGCTTGCCAGTGGATCCCCCGCGCTAAAAAAAAGCTCAGACCAGCGATGTGAATTGCGATGTCATTAAAATTTTGCGTCTCTAAAATGAACAGCAACAGAACAGCGAAAGGAGTATATTCTATAAAATTAGCATGGGCTCGAATTGCCTTGGTGAGTTGGCTATTTCCCCCATCACCCAAGCCTATCTTTTCACGCTTGCGGACGGTAATAATTTCAAAACTTAACTTTATATAAAATAACGCTAATAGCGACCCATATAAGCCCGTTATCATTGGCTACTCCTTTTAATTACGAAGTAACCAATATAAACAAGTTTATTGCATAAAGGAACTCAGCCTAAATAACTTAATTACTTCAACCTCATTAATTACTAATCGTATAGACTGCGTAAACATGAGCCTTAAGTGTTAATGCCCCGGTATTGTATGCGTTTTCAACGCTACCGGAATCACTACTCATAACTTTCATTGATTCAGCGCGAGCGTAAGGGGCTCGAGGGGTTTCCATGGGAGAAAATGAGACAGAATATAGCCCATCTAGTTTCACATCAAAATCAGACGCCAACTCTTTGGCAGCCAGCTTGGCATCTTTGATCGCAACTTTATTCAAACTTTTCATCAATGCACTTTTGTTACTCACTTCAAATTGCGTATTGTTGAATTCATTAATGCCTGCATCCACGAGTTTTTGCAGCAAAACAGGGTAACTTTCTATTTGCTCAAGCTTTAATGTTAGCGAACGACTTACTCGAAATCCCTCAAATTCATCCTGATTGGTCGTACGATTATACCGAGTTTGTCGATATACATTTAATTGCTCTGCATGGATGTTATCTGATTTAATTTTGTGGTTTTTTGCAATCGATATGGCATTTGCCATAATATCATCAAGACGCTTTTTTGCCTCTGATAATGACTTACTCTTTTCAGTAATCGCCACTCTAATCACTGCACGATCAGGCTGGACTTGCATATGAGCATTGCCCTGCACGTACAAATGTGGCTCTGACGGGAGTGAACTGGCAAAGCTTTGCGCACTAAGCAGTGCTGCGGTTAATAAAACTGAACGTATTTTCACGGTGCTGATCCTTTAATTTGATTCCGTTACCTATTGAAGCACATTGCCCTTAATCATGGCTGAATGTTATATGCTTCACTCAAACCTTGTTCTATGAAAGCAATTTCTTGCTCAAAAAACAAATCCTTGTGAGCATCAATTATATTTTTTTGTAGCTGTTTATTTTCTAAAGCCAGCTCGAACAAACTCACCGCCTTACGCCCCTGTGTTGAGTTTGCACACGCGATATAGCCAAATATGGTCGCCTTTGCATCGTCTATTTTATGAAACGTTACCCCTTCACGCTGTTCTGGTTTGAGGTGATGATTTAAAAACACAGAAGTATATTCAATGATGCCATCTAATTTCCCCTGCACCAGCATCTCACGTAATCGAAACGCACTATTTGCGCCTTCCCCTATCTTGAGACTTTCAGCATACTTCTCGATAAAGTCATCAATAACCTTTCCATATGAGCGACCCTTTGTCACTCCAATCCTCAAACCTTTAGAAACAATCACATCTTTAAGAGACACATTAGAAGGTAACTGCTGCCCCCTTAGAATTAGCCTGTTGGCAGGAAAAGCCATTAATGGGTATTCAACAAATACTGCCATAGCCTCTCGCTCAGGGGTTTTAACTTTGTTATATAGGCATATGTTAGGGTATGTTTCTAGCTCCCTCCACTCTCTTAAGCGACTTGCAGGGATAAAGTTTAAACTTAAGCGCCCCTTTAACTGACTACGTACTTTGAGTAAAAGGATCGTCGCTAAGTCGGCAGGCTCTTCTGATAAGCTGGGGTTATAATCAGATGCAATTTGAATTTCTAACGGTTTTGCAGCCACTACTGACGAAACAAGTGTCAATAATAGCAAACAGGTTTTCAGCATTCTTACCTCCAGTTGGGTGAGTAAAAAGCTTATTTCCTTAGCCTAGACCTATTCAGTATAGAACATTTTGAACACAAAAAAGCCAGCAAATGCTGGCTTAATATAGTTTTTTAAATACTACAGCGTTTGTAGTTTCTATACTTGGGTAACCAATAGTTTCTATCTATTGCTGCCCAAATAGCGTCATCATCCATTTCAAGCGCAACGCCTTCTTCCATCGCAGATTTTGCAACGGCAAAAGCAATACGTTTGCTAAGCGCTTCAATATCAACCAACGCAGGTAATAAACTGCCTTTTCCTGTATTAGCCAATGGTGAAGACTCTGCCAGCGTTTTACTCGATACCATTAACATATTATCAGTAATACGTGTTGCTTTAGCAGCGATAACGCCAAGCCCTATGCCAGGGAAAATATAACTGTTGTTACATTGTGGAATTGGGTATGTATTGCCTTCAAACTCAACCGGTTCAAATGGGCTACCCGTAGCAACAATTGCGTTACCTTGCGTCCATTCGATCACATCTTTTGGATGCGCTTCTACTTGACGTGAAGGGTTACTCAATGGAAATATAATTGGTCGCTCGCACCCGGTATGCATCGCACGGATCACTTGCTCAGTGAATAAGCCAGGTTGACCCGACACACCAATTAGAATATCAGGCTTTGCACAGTGCATAACATCAAGTAATGATGCAAAGTCACCACTGTAACTCCAATCACTCAACGCCTCTTTTGACTGAACTAGCGCCGCTTGGAAGTCGCGTAATTCGCCCATACCTTCGCTTAGTAGGCCAAATCGATCAACCATATAAATTTGGCTTCGAGCCTGTTCACTCGATGCCCCTTCCGCAACCATTTGGCTAATGATCTGCTCTGCAATTCCACAGCCAGCAGACCCTGCACCAACAAAGACCACTTTTTGTTCTGACAGCTTGGCACCTTTAACACGACATGCCGCTAACAATGAACCCACCGTCACAGACGCTGTACCTTGAATATCATCGTTAAAGCTACAGATTTCATCTCTGTAACGTTTAAGCAGTGGCATTGCATTAGGCTGTGCAAAATCTTCAAATTGCAATAACACACTTGGCCAACGACGTTTCACGGCCTCAATAAACAAACCTAAGAACTCGTCATATTCCTCTTGACCAATTCGTTTGTGACGCGCGCCCATATACATAGGGTCGTTAAGTAACTTCTCGTTATTTGTACCTACATCGAGCATGACGGGTAATGTATAAGCTGGGCTAATACCACCACACGCAGTGTATAGCGACAGTTTACCAATAGGGATCCCCATACCACCAATGCCCTGATCGCCAAGTCCAAGAATACGCTCGCCGTCAGTGACAACAATAACCTTTACTTTACCTTTGGTGGCATTGCGCAAAATGTCATCGATTTGATAACGGTCTTCATATGAAATAAATAGACCACGTGAGCTACGGTAGATATCAGAAAACTTCTCACATGCATCACCCACCGTTGGGGTGTAGATAATCGGCATCATTTCTTCTAAATGATCGCGCACCAAACGGTAATATAACGTTTCGTTATTGTCTTGAATTGCACGCAAGTAAATATGCTTGTTTAAATTGTCATTAAAGCTTGAATACTGCTGATAACAACGTTCAACTTGTTCTTCGATTGTTTCAAAGCGCGGAGGCACAAGTCCGGTTAAATTAAAATTCTCTCGCTCATTTTGGCTAAATGCACTGCCTTTGTTTAACAATGGCGTTTCAAGAAGGTTAGGGCCAGAAAAAGGAATATATAGATAATTTGGATCTGTTTTTTTAGTCATATTTGCAAGCTAGACACATTTTAAAAGGCTAAGAGTTCATTATTGCTGAAAGTGGCTAAATTTCAATGAAATTCGTTCACATCAGACCAATACAATCGACTCTGTAAATACACTGTTAAATGCCTTACAGAGCCAATTATTATAACGTAGTTTATTGTGCAAACCTATGACTATTCGTTACTTTCACCCAGCGCAACCCCCTCTCTACGAGGATCTGCGCCACCGAGTAGTTCGCCGTTATTCAATTCAATGACATGCAACCCAGAATTTAAATCTCTTACTTGAACTTTATGCCCACGCTTTTCAAAAGTCGCTTTTATCGACGCCAGATTTGTACCCTTTTCTAACGTGGTGTAACGATTACGGTTGGTAATTTTTGGCAAACTTACTGCTTGCTGTGGGGTTAACCCCCAATCTAATACGCCAATCACCGTGTGTGCCACATAATTAATGATCCGGCTTCCGCCAGGTGATCCAACCACAAGTTTCAGCGAACCGTCGGCATTAAAGACCATCACCGGAGACATCGAACTTCTTGGTCGTTTGTTCGCCTCAACGCGGTTCGCCATCCATTTTCCGTTTTTCTTTGGGCTTAATGAAAAGTCAGTTAACTGATTATTTAATAGGTACCCGTCAACCATCACTGTAGAACCAAACCCCATTTCGATGGAGCTGGTCATAGAGACAGCGTTACCTTGAGCGTCAACAACAGACACATGCGTTGTTGAAGGTAATTCAAAACCATCATCTTTGGCATAAGCAAGCTTCCCAAGTGGCAGGCCTACTGGTACATGATGGTTATCCTCATCTGAAATAAGTTTAGCGCGTTCAGCCAAGTAATCTGCGTTAAGCAATGCGCTGGTTGGTACGCTCACAAAGTCAGGATCGGCAATATAATGATTTCTGTCCGCAAACGCTAACCGCGAAGCTTGCGTAAACAAATGCAGTGCATATGCATCATTCGCTGAATATTGAGATAGTTTCTTGCCCTCTAACAACTTCAAGATTTGTAATACTGCCACACCGCCACTACTTGGCGGAGCCATCGAGCACACTTTATATTGATGATATTCAGTGCAAATTGCATCTCGCGTTTTACTGGTATAGTTAGCTAAATCAGACTCAGTTAACGTCCCCGGAGCAATCGCAGATGTTTGCACCGCATTTACTATACGTTTTGCATGCTCACCTTGGTAAAACGCTCGAATACCATGACGCGCAACTTGCTTATACAGCTCTGCTAATTCAGGATTCTTTTTCACAGTCCCAACTGTGAGTGCTTTGCCATTCGGGTAAAAGTATTCCTTTGCAGGTGAGAGCTGTGACAAACCCGGATTGAAGTTCTTTTCAAGCAGCATATTTAACCGCGGCGATACAATAAAGCCCTTTTCTGCTAAAGCAATTGCGGGGGCAAACAAAGTTTGCCAGTCTAACTTACCATGCGCTTTATGTGCACGACTGAAGGCATGCAAAATACCAGGGACACCCACCGAGCGACCACCAACAACCGCCTCTATCCATCTAACAGGTTTACCTGTATCGTCTAAAAACAACGTATGATCAGCGCCAGAGGGGGCGGTTTCTCTGCCATCATACGTCAGTAAGTTTTGTGTTTCACCATCGAAGTACATCAAAAAAGCACCACCGCCAATACCTGATGACTGAGGTTCAACCAAGGTCAATACCAATTGTGTGGCTATTGCAGCATCTATCGCATTCCCCCCCTTTGCTAACATTGTTTTTCCGGCTTCACTCGCGTAGGGGTTAGCAGCAACAACCATATAGTCATTCGCTATCACTTGCTGCTTTTTTTGTAGCCCGGTTGCAGCTTCAGGTTCACGCGTTTCTCTTTGTTCTTTTTCGTTTATGTTACACCCGGAAATCAGCAAACTTGTGGTAAGTGCGACGAGTAATGGCTGAGGCTTAATCATGTTATTCACTTTTGTGTTGTTCTTAGCATTGGCATAATAAAAGTAAAGAGGCACAATATGCAAAAAATAAAGATGCTTATAACCAAATTATTATGTTTGACTTACCAATAAACCGAAAATATATTTTACCGCCCCTGTGTTTAATATTGCTCAGTACTTTACTCATGGCGGTTAACAGTAATACATTCCTTGAGTTTAACCGTGCGCTGGTTGAACAACACCAGTGGTGGCGAATTGTGACTAGTCAGTTTGTACATGCTAATTGGACTCATCTTGGACTCAATATACTGGGTATTGTATTTATATGGCTGTTACATGCAGAGCACCGCACTGCAAAAGCTTACACAATACACACACTCTTCCTCGCGAGTTGGACTGGTGCTGGAATATGGTTATTTTGCCCCAGTATTAATATATACACAGGCTTGAGCGGCCTGCTACATGGAGTGATCGTATGGGGCGCAGTAAAAGACATCACGGTAGGCATGCGCACAGGGTGGCTATTATTTTTGGGTATCTGGGTCAAACTTGGTTGGGAGCAATGGCAAGGGCCAAGTGTTGATGTGGGTAATCTAATTGACTCACGCGTCGCTATTGAAGCACATTTGATCGGTGCAATTGGCGGGCTAGTATTAAGTCTAAATTTGCTTTATCACCTATCAAAAAGTCACCTTTTTACGGGTAAAAAAGCTTAGAGTAAAAAAACGCCAACAATACGTTGGCGTTTTACTATTTAAATTACCGTTTATAAGTTTTCTTGGAATAACTTATAAATACGGCGATATTCATCTAACCAGCTTGAAGGCTGAACAAAACCGTGCGGTTCAACTGGATAAATAGCCGTTTCAAAGTCTTCTTTTTCCAATTCAATTAATCGTTGCACTAAACGCACAACATCTTGGAAAAACACGTTGTCATCAATCATCGGCGCATTGATTAATAAATCATTTTTCAACCCTTGCGCATGATAAATTGGCGAGCTTCTACGATAAGCAATTGGGTCAACATCTGGGTGATTCAATATGTTCGACGTGTATCCTGTATTGTAATATGCCCAGTCAGTTACCGGTCGAAGTGCAGCACCCGCTTGGAATAAATCTGGTTGGGTAAACAGTGCCATAAACGTCATAAAGCCGCCATAAGAGCCACCATATGTACCCACCGCATTGGTGTCTACATTGGCGTATTCAGCCATCCACTTCACACCATCCGCTAAATCCTCAACTTCAGGTTTACCCATTTGACGGTAAATAGCAGTTCGCCAATCTCGGCCATAACCTTTTGAAGCCCGATAATCCATATCCATTACCACATAGCCTTCACTGGCTAACAAGGAATGGAACATAAACTCACGAAAATAAACAGACCAACCCATGTGTGAATTTTGCAAGTAACCAGCACCGTGATTGAAAATCACGGCTTTACGCTTTTTACCAACCTCACCTTCAACATAATCTGCCGGATAGTATACTTTGGCATAAACAGGCTGATCAGTATGACTTGAAGGCACTGCGACTATCTTTGGTGCAATCAGTTTTTTATTTAAAAACGTGTCTGATACTGTATTTGTTAGACGTGTTGCGGTAGACCCAGGCTTTGCATCAGCGACGTACAACTCATTTGGCATCATTATTTTTGAATGATTCAGTAATAGCTTAGTTTCATCTGGGCTTAAACTATAATCTGTCATGCCGTTTAAATCGGTCAGCGTTTCTGTCTTACCCGTCTTTGGGTCGACTCTATAGATCTCGTATAAACCAGGGTGCTCAACATTTGCTTTGTAGTAAATAGCGCTGTTGTCTTTGCTAAGCGTTAAGTTCGATACAACGTAATTACCTGATGTAAGCTGCTTTGCACGCCCATCGAGTGATTTGGTGTATATATGGCTATATCCTGATTCTTCAGATAAATAATACAAGGTATTTGTATTATTTAACCAACCAAAATCGTTGTAAACATAGTTTACCCACGCTTCATCATGTAAACGGTGCTGTGACACAAATTCTTGCTGTTCAAAATCTACCGTTGCTAACCAACGGTCTTTGTTATCCCATGCTTCTAGCATAACGGCCACTTCAGAGCCTGTGCTATTCCATTGAATGGCACTTTGGCTCCAGCCCCAATCTCGTATTAAGTTGATTGCACGCGGCGACTTCTCTGATGTATAAGTTTTACCTACTGCTTCTGCATTCTCTTTTTTAACATCAGCCAGAACATCTTCATCATAACCCGGCAAAGTCTCATAGCTTAGACTGGTTTGCGCTTTAGTGGCTAAATCAAGCAACACAACATCCGAATTAACCGCTTTTGCTTGTGCTACACGACGGCGAGCTTGTACAGGGTCGATATCACCGTTTTGACTCACATAGTTTGGCATAATATCGGTTTCGGCATTCCAGCGAGCTTTATCAGTCACTACCGCAATCAGTTTATCCCCTGCTGGAGACAAGCTAACAGAAACTAACGCTTTGCCTTTACCAAGGTAAAAATGGCTATTTGCTATTGTGGTATTCTGCTCCTTAATGGCCTTAGTACGTTGTTCACGGTCTAAGCTATTTTTATGCGTTAAAGCAACATATTCAATCAGCTTATGCTGCTCTTCGGCAATAAAGCCACTTGGGGCCGCTAAGCCTTTTGGCGCATCAGATAAATGAAGTTTGGTTAATTCTTTTGACTGACCGGTACGAACATTCACAGTATAAAAAGTATTTCCAACTCGGTAAGCAATATCACCCGAGTTTAAAAATTGTAATTGAAATGCACTTTCTGACGAAAATGTTAACTGTTTAATGTCGCCACTGCTTATCGTTTTAGCAAACACATTGCCTTTGAACGTGTAAACTTGAAATTGGCCATCGGCAGAATACACTGCATTTTTGGCACCAACAGAGTGCAATTTTGAGAGCAACACTTTCGTTGGTGCTGTGTTATTTGCAACAATAAATGTGTCTTTTAAATCACTACCAGCCTGCTTTTGATTAAACACAACGGTTTTGCTATCAGCAGCCCAAAACTCGTTTTGCGGTTTACGGCCAAGCCAATCAGGGTGAGCCATTGCTTGCTCTAATGTTATTTGTTCTCCACCAAAATCGACTGGTGTTGCAACAACAGACGCAGGTGTAATTTGTTCTTTAGCCTGAGCTGTTGAAGTATGCGTTGTTTGACAACCCGTTAAAAATAAACTTGATGCGATAGCGGCTGAGATAAGAGATTGTTTGATCATTGCGCTTCTATTGTTATGAAAATTACCTTATTTAAGCAAATTCATTGCAATATTTCGACTTATTTTAGACTAACCGCCGAGTTTTAAGACGAAAAAAAGGCCAGTATGGGATACTGGCCAAATACTCTCTGCGCTCACATATTCGTTGCCAAACAACGAATATGAAGTGAGGCCTATCCACGCCTCATAAAATAAGACCGTACAACCTTAAAAAGAGTTCCATATAATTTAAAATATATTACGAAATGTAACCATCTTTTATCAGCAGTAGCAGTGTACTACTTACTATGATCCACAAAATCATAGCCATAGCAAAAGGCCGCCAGCCAGTTTCAACTAAAATTTTTCTTGAAACACCCGCTCCAATTAAAAACAAGGTTGCAACTAACACATGTTTTGCACCAGCATACAGGGTTTGCCACACAAAATTGCCTTGCTCAAACCAGGTATTACACAGTGCAGCCATTAAAAAGCCAACGATAAACAGCGGAATGCTTGCCTTCTCTTCACTTTTCCAAAAAACACCAGCCAAAGCGGTATACGGTATGATCCACATTGCACGCGTTAATTTTATGGTGGTAGCAATGCCAACAGCTAAAGGGCTAAATGTCGCAGCAGCAGCAACTACACTGCTCGTATCGTGGATTGCCAACGCAGCCCATACAGCAAACTGCTGATCCGATAGTCCTAAGTACATTCCAATACTGGGAAAAGTCATCAGCCCTATCGCATTCAATAAAAATACCACCGTCAATGCCACTGCTATTTCATGTTCTTTCGCTTTTATTACCGGTGCCATCGCAGCAATAGCACTGCCACCGCAAATCGCAGTACCAAATGAAATCAACACACCGGTATTTTTATTCAACCTGAACAATTGTGTGAGGATCTCTCCCAAGCCGATAATGGCGGTAATACTGACAATCGTTAGCACGATTGAGCTTCGACCCACTTCCAGCACATCATAAATATTGACGTTGAAGCCCAGCCCAATCACCGCTACTTTTAACATCCACTTACTGGTTTTTGATGTCAATACCACCATCGGGTTACCAAAAAACCACGTAAAAGCGATCCCCATAAATAGCGCTAAAGCAGGACCAACAAGGGGAGTAAAAGACAAAAGAAACAGGAGGAAGAAACCAGCTGTATGTAATGGCACCATAATTTGAAACTCTATTTTTAAGCACAAAAAAGCCGGATATTAAATCCGGCTGTAGCATTTAATTTAGAATGAGCTGCTGCCCTGTGGCGAGTACGCCTGGATAGCTTTCTTCTGGTAAAATATCTGCTAGCTCTCCTAGCTTTTCACCAAGGCCATGTAACGAGTTTGCTGAGACATTAATATGACCCATTTTGCGCCCCGCTTTGGCTTCTTTGCCATACCAATGACTGGTTGTGTCACTAATTGATAATACTGAGTGCGGTATATTAGACTGACCTAACACATTGATCATGGCTGTTGGCCTTAGTAGCTGTGTCGAACCCAATGGCATACCTGCAATGGCGCGCATATGATTTTCAAACTGGCTAGTATGACAACCTTGCTGAGTCCAATGTCCTGAGTTATGCACGCGAGGTGCAATTTCATTGACCAGCAACTCGCCTTGCACATCAAAGAACTCAATGGCCAATACACCAACATAATCAAGACCCGTTGCAATCGCGTTGAAAGCGTCTTCAGCTTGCGCTTGAATAGCCCCTTTTTCTTTGCCTGCAATCGACAGTGTTAATACCCCATTGGTGTGCTGATTCTCTGTAAGCGGATATATCTTGCAGTTACCCGCTCTATCTCTAACACCGATTATCGATACCTCACGGTCAAACGGGATCATCTTTTCAGCAATAATAGAGTGCGGTGTTAATTCACTTCCTGCGGCTAAAAACTCTGCCATTTCAGCCCAAATAGTGTCAACATCGTCCAATGACTTTACTCGCCATTGACCTTTCCCGTCGTACCCTGCTTGACATGTTTTAACAACCATAGGTAACGCTAACTGCTCAATCGCATCCAAAAAGTGTTGCTTCTGCGTGATCAGCTTATAAGGTGCACAGTGCACTGACGCATTATCTAGTAGCGCTTTTTCTTTGCCTCTGTCACCCCCAGTTGCGATGGCTTCAGCACCCGGATAAAACTTACCACTGCGCGAACATAATTCAAGCACATCAGCAGGTATATGCTCAAACTCAGCAGTAATTGCACAACTTGCTGCTATTGCTTGCGCTAAAGTTTGTTCATGTACTTGGCCTGTAACCGGGTTTACTATATGTTGACTCGCCACATCATACGCCAACACATGTAAATCTAAATTTGTCGCCGATAAACTCATCATGCGCGCTAATTGCCCTGACCCTAAAACTAAAATATTCATATTATTCAGCTGGATTTGGGTTAGCTAGAATAGTTTCCGTTTGCGCTTTACGGAACGCTTCAACCTTGTCAAATATTTCTGGTTGCTGACAGCCCAGTATTTGTGCAGCGAGTAACCCAGCATTTGCAGCACCAGCATCACCTATAGCCAATGTTCCTACAGCAACACCTTTTGGCATTTGGCAAATTGACAGCAATGAATCAACACCGTTTAAGGTTTTTGATTTAACTGGTACACCCAATACTGGCAGGCTCGTAAAAGCAGCAGCCATACCAGGAAGATGCGCAGCACCACCAGCACCGGCAATAATAACTTTAATGCCACGTTCTGCTGCGGTTGATGCGTAATCAGCCAAAAGTTGAGGAGTACGGTGCGCTGAAACAACTTTTGTTTCATACTCAATGCCAAACTTATCTAACATATCTGCTGCATGTTGCATGGTAGGCCAATCTGATTTTGAACCCATAATAATGCCAACCGTCATAGTAAATCCTCGGTAGTAGTAAATTGAACGATACGATATAAATCACAGTTTTGAATGTACTTTGGGGTATTCAAAACCATGCTAATTTTTGCGCGGTATTATACCTAACTATAAGGCTAATACCATTGTTATTACTGCTTTATGAAATATGGTACGTCGTATAAAAAGCAATAAAATTAACCGCGACCCAACCAAAAACCGCGCTCAAAAGCGCGGTTATTTTAGTTATGCTTGCTCTTGTGAAGCAAGGTACTCTTCGTAGCTGCCTCTAAAGTCGATCACTTTCCCGTCTTTGATTTCCCAAATACGCGTCGCGAGCGATGATACAAACTGTCTGTCGTGAGACACGAAGAACAATGTGCCTTCATACTGCTCTAGGGCTAAGTTAAGCGCTTCGATAGACTCCATATCCATGTGGTTAGTCGGCTCATCCATTAGTAGCATGTTGTGTTTAAACATCATTAGCTTACCAAACAGCATTCGACCTTGTTCACCACCAGAGAGCACTTTTACTGATTTTTTAATATCATTTTGAGAGAACAACATACGGCCTAAGTAGCTACGAATAACTTGCTCATCGTCGCCTTCTTGTTGCCATTGTTCCATCCACTCAAAAACCGTAATATCTTTATCAAACTCGTCAGCATGATCCTGAGCGTAATAACCAATGTTTGAGTTTTCAGACCATTTAAAATCACCTTCTTTAAGGTCTAATCGACCTGCTAAAGAATGTAATAACGTTGATTTACCTACACCGTTCTCACCAATAATGGCAATGCGCTCGCCGACTTCTACTAAACCTTCTAGGCCCGAGAATAATATTTCATCATAACCTTGGCCGACTTTATTAAGTTCAAGCGCATTTCTGAATAATTGCTTTGACTGCTCAAAACGAATAAATGGAGATTGACGAGACGACGCTTTTACATCATCAAGTTGAATTTTATCAATCTGTTTAGCACGCGATGTTGCTTGCTTTGCTTTAGAAGCATTAGCAGAGAAACGCGATACAAACTGTTGCAGCTCAGCAATTTGTGCTTTCTTCTTGGCATTTTCACTGAGTAACTTTTCGCGAGCCTGCGTTGCCGCAAACATATACTCATCATAATTACCCGGATAAACACGCAGCTCACCGTAGTCAATATCTGCCATATGTGTACAGACTGAGTTTAAGAAATGACGATCGTGAGAAATAATTAGCATGGTGCAATCACGCTGATTCAGAATATCTTCTAGCCACTTGATTGTGTAGATATCCAAGTTGTTGGTTGGTTCATCAAGTAACATAATGTCAGGATCGGCAAACAACACCTGCGCTAACAGCACTCGTAATTTAAAACCTGGCGCCACCTCAGACATCAATCCATAGTGCTGCTCTGTAGGAATACCAACACCGAGTAATAATTCACCGGCTTTTGCATCGGCAGAGTAGCCATCCATTTCAGCAAATTCAGTTTCAAGGTCAGCGACTTTCATACCATCTTCTTCACTCATTTCTGGCAATGAGTAAATACGATCACGTTCCGCTTTTACGCTCCAAAGTTCCTTATGACCCATAATAACGGTGTCAACAACAGAATATTCTTCGTACGCAAACTGATCCTGGTTTAATTTAGCTAGACGGGTGTTAGGTGACACACTCACGTTACCAGCGCTGGCTTCAAGTTCGCCACCAAGGATCTTCATTAACGTAGACTTGCCACAACCGTTAGCGCCGATCAGGCCATAGCGGTTGCCATCTCCAAATTTTACAGAGATATTTTCGAATAATGGTTTTGCACCAAACTGCATGGTGACGTTAGCTGCGCTTAAAATAACAGGCTCCTCAGATTTATCTGAATTTATATTTCATCAGAGCCTGATTTTAAACTAAACCCGCGCGTAAAACTACGAAAGTTCAGGAAGAAGTTATTGCTTTATCCCCTTTATCTGTATTTTTAAGTTGAGGGTAAGCCGCTCTTAGATGCTCCATGAACGATTTAGGTCCCAATATAACGAAAAACAGCAACATGCCACCTGGTAGCAATACAAGTTTTAAAACGGGCCCGAGTACAAATGAATAAAAGCCTATAAAGGGTAAAAACAATAAATAACCTAATATTTTATACATAACACTTCCTTATAAATTGAGCGCGCTCATTATATTAAATGAGCGCGCTCACAATCAAGTGAAATATGTGCTTGTACAAAAAATAGTGCTAGTATATTCGCAGGCATATATGGGTAATTTTATGAATAAAAGAGAAAAAACTTATTTGGCTATTCTTGATGCTAGCTGGAGTTTGTTTAATGAGTATGGTTACAACGAGACCACAACACGGCAAATTTCACAACGTGCAGGCGTTGCAACAGGCACCGTTTTTAGTCACTTTCCATCGAAAGCAGAAATACTTAAAGTGGCTATGTACCGAAAAATTGAAGACGTCATTAAAAACGCGGCTTTGTCCGATACACACCATACGCCAAGATTAAAGCTGCGCCACTACGCCAAGCACCTATATGCTTTTTACTTAGAAAATCGAGAGTTTAGTAAAGAACTGGTTGTCTGCATTCTTTGGCAACAAGCTTACTTTTTGGATCAATTGGATGCGTTTAAACTGACTCTTTATTCAGAGACGCAATATGATGCAGCGCAAGCAAATATCATGATGGATTGTTATTTTATGACGTTGTTGCAAGGCCTCTGTAACGAAGTACAAACAGCTGATGAGATGGTCCGTGTACTGAGTAACAAATTACATTTAATTCAAAAATAAAGAAAGGGCCTACGCGAACGTTAGATTGTTGCACGTTAGTGTTAATTGATAATGATGGTGCTCTGACTTATCTGCAGTTTTTGAATCAATAAGATGAAACTGAAGACGCTTCAGTAGCTGCGCACACCGGGTATTATTGCGTGCCACCTTGGCTGATATAACCAAGTTGCCATGAAATAGAGTGTTGCCGTACCGCATGTTTTGCACAAGACAGTCTAATGCTTCATACATAAGCCCCCTTCCCCAGTACATACTGGACAGCTCAAAGCCAATATGACATGTGTTATTTAATGTATCATGGTCGTAGATGCCAAGCGTACCTACAAACGTATTACATGGCTTAAGTAACATCGCGTAACGCATTCCAACACCGCGATACATTTGCTCTAAGTCCCACTGGATCAAGGCTTTAATTTCATCTCGGGATAAACACATTCCATAGTCATTATATTGTGCAACAAGAGGGTCATTCAGAACCGTCATCAGCACATCTGTATCGCGATATGAAATTGGCCGTAGTAATAAACGCGTTGATTCAAGGTCCATTTTGTACTGTACAGATTGGAAATTTTTAAAATTAGTATAAACTAACCGCGCAAAGTCAGTCTATATAGGAAACCAAATGCCTGAAGAATTTAAAGTGATCCAACCTACCACAAAAGTGTTTTGCCCTGAGAAAGGCGAAGGTTGGACATTAACGGGGATCACGGGGATCGACGAACAGACATCAGTTATGTTTAATGGTGTGCGTTATACCATTACGGCAAAAAAAATCGTTGAAGAGCTACTTCCTAACTACCTAAAAATGCACAACAAAGAGTAACCCGCCACAAAAACCAACCCTTTAGTACCAAATAAATGTTGATAAAATGTTTTTTAGTGTAGATAATAGCCAAAGATTACAAAGTCAATAACGGAAGCACTCGCCTCAAAGGATTAAGAAATCACATCTGCTATACGGAACGGATGTGACATTACTTTGTGTTGTATTAGCTGTTCAGGATGAACTACCTTAGGTATTACACCATGCTAAAAACTTCACTAACCTTACCTGTACTTTCATTGATCGCGATTGGTATTTCTACCTCTGGGTATGCAAACGAATGTCAGGGTGAGCTCTATGGCATTAATGCTGGTCGTGGCGATTTAGGCTTATTATTTAGCTTAAATGAAGAAGCTCAAACTGCACAAGCCAACTCTGTTGCTAAATTTAGTTCTAGCGCTTTAGCCTTCGACAGCTCAAGTAATCGAATGTACTATGTGGCCTCACCCCGCCCCATAGAATATGAAGTCGATATCAGTGGGCTTGCTATCAGTGCTGATGAACTAGCGCATTTACCAATTAAAGGTAAAAAGTATAGAACAACCAAACTCGCTTATTATGACTTTACCAGTCAAAGTCATACCACCGTGGGAACAACAAAATCAGTCATTGGGATGGTTTATGATAGCCAAAATGATGTTTTACTCGCCAATAGCTATAGCAAATTATATCAAATTGATAAACAGACTGGAGAAGCGACAGAACTTGCCTCACTGAGTGCATCAGGGAAGTATCGTGGCGATTTGGTTATCAAAGACTCCAAGTTGCTGCTAGTAACTTCTAGTTCAACCTATGAAATAAATCGCAGTAACTATTCTTTGAGCCTGCTTTCTAGCCATGGGCTAACTTCAGTGACAGGCGCAACCCTGAATCAAGCCGGCGATGTGATGATCAGCCGTACTCTAATTAACGACCACGGCCACGCTAATAAATCACAGCTGTACGTGTTAGAGCCCAGCACAGGCTCGACATGCCTTGTCGCAACCGTGCCTGTTAGGTTAAACGATTTAGCAACCAATACCAACCAACCCGTTGCCTGTTACACCAACGTACAATGTGGCACAGTGCCAAAGCCGACATTCTCGTTACAACCAGTGACAGACTCGGTTGTTGAAGGGGGTACACTCACATACAGTGCGACCATCAGTGCGACGTTTAATGAAGATATCACGGTGGCTTTATCGGTTACAGATGGCACAACGTCGCCCAATGATTACACGCTAACTACGAGCTCGGTAACCATTCCTGCGGGTCAAACAAACGCGACAGTCACCATTCAAACCATCGATAATGATGTACATAGCGCAGACAAAACACTCACCGTTAATGCGACAGCACAAACGGGCGTTACGGGTCAGAGTAGCGCAGGCGGTACGATTATAAATGATGATGAAGCCTGTACTCCACAGAACTACACTCGAATTAACTATCAATTTGTCTCTGAGAGCTCACTTCATGATAATGATTGGGGTGTTAAAGTTAATGGCAGCTATGTGAAGTTACTTGACGAATATGGTGCCAGTGGTAGTTACGATGTATTGCAATCAAGTTCTATCACCTATGTATTAGCTATTAAAGGAAATAGTAATCAGCTGACGACCAATATGAGACAAAGCGGCAATGTACAATACTGGGAAGATGAAAATGACAGTGACTACAATGATTTTGCTGTACGTGTAACGACTCAAACAGTACAAAAAGGATGTAATTAATTAGCTGTAAGCCTATCTCCGACATGTAGCAAGCAAAGCCAAAGTAAACGGAACACTTTGGCTTTTTATATTTTTACAGTTTAATACCGAACAAATCAGTTAACGCTGCGTGAATTTGCAGTTTTGGCGTGTCTTCGGTGTATGGTGCCACAGCGAGTAATGGCGCATCAATACGTCGTCTGAGCGACGCTAAGTTCTCATCAAACTCTGCCATGTCTTTATCAATTTGATTGGCCACCCACCCAACACATTTAATCCCTTGCATTTTTAGTACTTGCATCGTTAAGAAGGCATGATTTAAACAGCCTAATTTCATCCCCACGACCAATATAACGGGCAATTGCTCCGTCTGAACCCAATCATACATATATTGAGTGTCGTTAATGGGCAGCGCCCAACCACCCGCACCTTCAACTAACGTAAACTCAGCGCCTAGTTCAGCCAATGCATGATAATGATGCTGCAATTGTTCTACCGTTACTTCAACACCCACCCGTTTTGCTGCAATATGGGGGGCAATTGGAGGCTCAAAGCAAAACGGATTAACTTGCTCATACTTGGCATGTGTTGATGCGCATTCCATCAAGCTCAAAGCATCGTCATTCACTAACTGACCAAACGCCTCTTCTGCACCTGCTGCTATGGGCTTGAAACCGATTGCTTGACGCTTGTGTTTGACCAAAAACTTGAGCAATAACGAGGTAACATACGTTTTGCCAACTTCGGTGTCGGTGCCGGTAATAAAAAATGCACTCATCGTTTTATTAACTCCATTAATGCAACCTGATAAGTAACGGGTGCACAGCGATTTGTTAAAGGGTAATTATTAAGAACTTTAGTGTAAGCAGCTTTGCCCATCAGCCCTTTTTTAGCACGCCCAGATTGCAATTGGTTTGCGCCAATTTGCTTTATCGACTTTAGCGCGGCCTTTGCATCAGGATACTCATCAACTAAACATTCCTGTGTCATAGTGCGTATCTCAAAACCCGCGTCTATGGCGTACGCTTGCAATGTCGATAATGCTAAGAATGGATTAACATGTGCCCTACCATCGAGTGCATGCCATGCCATATCTATCTCATATAAGGAGCCTGTTAATACAGACGACAACACAACTTGCCCATTAGGTTTACATAGCCTTGCTAACTCAACAAATAGCTTAGCCGGGTTTTGGCTCCACTGAATGGCAAAGTTTGAGAAAATCACGTCAAACACCTGTGATTGGAACGGTAAACTGTCCATATCAGCACATATACGGTGATCACCCGCTTCACCTTGCAATAACATTGCATGGCTTAGATCCATATTAACAATCTGCTCTGAGTAATTGGCGAGCCGATGCTGATGTAATAATGGTCCCGCCCCTAAATCAAGCAAACTCTTATTACCTGTGCGTAACATGCCAAATAACAGCTGTGCCGTTTTTGCTTGTACTTTTGCATGTTGCCCATATTGTCCCGATGCTTTCGAAAAGCACTGGGCAGTATGTTGCTTAACACTTTGACTAAGGTCAGTACTTGTCATCAATGCAGTCATAGTACGTCACTCAAACTGTCGACTAAATATTCTATATCTTCAGCCTGATGAGCTGCTGTTATAGTCACTCTTAATCGTGCGGTATTATGGGGTACCGTGGGCGGTCTTATCGCGGTTAGCCATATATTGCGTGATTTAAGCGCCATTTGCGCTTGCAGTGCGTTATCTGCGGAGCCTAAAACTATCGGCTGTATTGGCGTATTTGATGCTAATATAGGAATGTTTTTCTTTACACACAGTGTTTTAAATAACGCAATATTGGTTTGTAAAGCATGACGCTGTTCATCTGCGTCAATAAGCTTATCAAGCTGAGTTAACGCATTTGTTGCCATTAATGGCGAAATAGCGGTTGAATAAATGTACTCTCTGTTACATTGCAATAAATAGTCAATAATATCTTGGCGAGCAAGCACAGCAGCACCTTGGCTTGCCATCGCTTTACCAAATGTAATCACCAGTATATCGGGTTTATTCGCCCCAACAGCACTCCCGAGCCCCTGCTCACCAACCACACCAAATGCATGCGCATCGTCAATCATTAACCAGGCATTGTGTTGCGTTTTTAGCGCACTCAATTGCTCAATCGGTGCAGTGTCTCCATCCATTGAGAACACACCTTCACTCACTATGAGCTTGTTTGTGCCGTGACTCTTTTCTAATCGAGCACGTAAATGATTCATATCATTATGGTTAAAGCGTATGTGTTTCGCATCACTTTGCAAAGCACCGTCAATTAAACTTGCGTGGTTAAGCTTATCTTGAAATATGACACTGTCTTTCGCGACGCTCTGCTCGTTAAACAAGGATTTAAGTACACTACTGTTGGCACTAAACCCGCTGCTAAAAAGCAATGCGGCATCATATCCCAACAAATCGCACAGCTTTGTTTCTAGCTGTTTATGAATCGCTAAATAACCCGTCACTAAAGAAGAACTTCGACTACCTGACTCACCACTTGCTGCAAGTTCACAATCCCCTAAGCCCAAATAATCATTACTGGCAAAGTTAATATACTGCTTTGAGTTAACAACGATATGCCGTGCATTAGCCTCTTCAACACAAATACGTGTTCTAAGCAACGACGCATCACGTCGCTGCTGAACACTGTGCTTTATAAATTCAAACGCCATTAATTTGCTTCGTAAAATAACTCTGATGTGGCTTTATCTGCAATAGCGGATGATAGCGAGGCTTCATAAGCTTCGTCTGAATAATCATGACGCTCTTCAGGCTTCATACCTAGCTTTTTCAGCAAGTTCATATCGGCATCCGCTTCTGGGTTTTCTGTTGTCAGAAGCTTATCACCATAAAAAATTGAGTTTGCACCCGCAAAGAAACACATAGACTGCATTTGTTCATTCATGGCAGTACGACCCGCCGATAAACGTACATAGCTATACGGCATCATGATACGCGCTACAGCAATGGTACGAATAAATTCAAAGTGGTCCAAATCTTCCACATCTTCTAATGGCGTACCTTTTACTTTAACTAACATGTTAATTGGCACACTTTCTGGCTGTTGTTCAAGGTTTGCTAACTGGATCAACAAACCAAAACGGTCAGATGCTTGCTCACCCATACCGACAATACCACCTGAACACACTTTCATTCCGGCATCACGCACATGATCAATGGTATCCAATCTATCTTGATAAGTACGTGTAGTGATTATTTGTTGATAGTATTCTGGCGATGTATCAAGGTTATGGTTGTAATAGTCAAGACCTGCTTCTCTTAATGAGTGAGCTTTATCATTATCTAGCATACCCAAGGTCATGCAGGTCTCTAAGCCAAGCTCTTTGACTTCTTTTACCATCTTTTCAATATACGGCATATCACGGTCTTTGGGGTCTGACCATGCTGCGCCCATACAAAAACGCGTAGCGCCTTTGTTTTTGGCCAAACGAGCTTGTTCAACTACTTTTTCAACTTCCATCAAGCGTTCACGCTCAAGATCCGTTTTATAGTGCCCCGATTGCGGGCAATATTTACAATCTTCTGGGCACGCACCGGTCTTAATTGAAAGTAGTGTCGAGATTTGCACTTCATTAGGATTAAAGTTTTCGCGGTGAATACTCGCAGCTCGGAACAGTAAATCATTAAACGGCATTTCAAATAATGCTTTTACTTCCTTATGTGTCCAATCGTGACGAACTGTGGTCATATTAATTCTCTTTATTCTTGTTACAAGTGTCTAAATAACGCGCACTTAGCTTGACGGTGATTGGCTTAGTCTACGCAGTGGCGTAGTATTGTCAACGACTAAGCAACCACCAGGGTTTACAAGTGAGTAAAAATAACGCAATAGATTTAGATTTTGATAAAAAGCATATTTGGCATCCTTACACGTCAATGATTGATCCACTCCCGGTATACCCTGTTAGTCACACAGACGGCGCTTACCTCTACTTAGAAAGTGGTGAACAGCTTATCGACGGCATGGCCTCTTGGTGGAGTGCGATTCACGGTTACAACCACCCTAAACTGGTTAATGCAATCACAAAGCAAGCGACCACCATGAGCCACGTCATGTTTGGCAGTATTACGCATGCGCCCGCAATAACACTGTGTAAGAAGCTTGTCGAGATCACCCCTGCACCTCTGCAAAAAGTATTTTTAGCCGACAGTGGTTCAGTCAGTGTCGAAGTCGCGATAAAAATGGCACTGCAATATTGGATCAGCCAAGGAGAGCATACAAAAACTAAGTTGATGACTGCTAAAAAAGGTTACCATGGTGATACCTTTGCTGCGATGAGTGTATGCGACCCAGTTAACTCTATGCATAGCATGTATCAAGGCTTTCTACCGAAACATATCTTTGTTCCAGCACCAAGTGCATCTATTGCGGGCGATGTCGATATGCAAGAACTACTGGAATTAGAGCACGCTTTTAAGCAACATCATCATGAAGTAGCAGCCTTCATAATAGAGCCCATCGTACAAAATGCAGGGGGGATGAATTTTTACCATCCCGCTTATTTAGAAAAATTAAGAGCATTGTGCGATGAATATAATGTGCTCCTCATCTTAGATGAAATAGCCACGGGGTTCGGCCGTACAGGTAAGTTATTTGCCAGTGAACATGCCAATATTAGCCCTGATATTTTATGTATTGGTAAGGCGCTTACTGGCGGAATGATGACGCTTTCAGCAACATTAACGACCGATAATATTGCAGTAGGAATTAGTAAAGGCAGTGCGGGAGTATTAATGCATGGACCAACCTTTATGGGTAATCCATTAGCTTGCGCTGTTGCATCTGCCAGCATAGAACTATTATTTGAAAATGACTGGCAGGCGCAAGTGACTCGCATTAGCAAAGCCATGCAAGCCTTAACCCAGTGTATACAGTTAGATGACGTTCAGGATGTTCGTATTCTTGGTGCGATAGGTGTTGTAGAGGTAAATCGCACCATTGATGTTGCCAAAATTCAAAAATTCTTTATTAGCCAAGGACTTTGGATCAGACCATTTGGTAAACTCATTTATATCATGCCACCGTATGTTACCACTGACCAACATATTACTGCTCTATGTAATGGTATTTACGCGGCAATCGCGCAACAACAGTACTAACAGGCTATGCTATGGGTTAGGGCTATAAATACTGACACCTGACAGGTCTTAAATCGAAATTATTGCAAATATTCGTATTCAAACTGAACTTTGTTCCTAAACCTGATAGACTACGCCCTTTTTTAATCTAGCAAGCCAAAAAAGGGCAAATATGCAACAAACCGTCAAATTGCAGCCAGTCGAAGCGTATAAAGCGCCTCGATTCACCGTTTATCAACATCGTCAAATTGACAAGATTGAACAACTGGACAAACTACCTGAGCACCTTCGTTTTGAAATGAAGGTTGTTGCTAATGTCTTCCCATTTAGGGTAAACAATTTTGTTATAGAAGAATTGATTGACTGGGACAAAGTGCCTAACGATCCTGTTTTTCAGCTGACTTTCCCTCAAAGGGGAATGCTTGACGACGAGTCATATGATGAGATGGCCGCTTTACTGCAACGTGAGCATACCCCTGAAGACGTATTCAATTTAGCAACGGAACTACGCCAAAAATTTAATGCGCACCCTGCTGGGCAAATGGAAAAAAACGTTCCTGAATACGACGGCGAGCGCGTTGACGGTATTCAGCATAAATATAAAGAAACCGTATTGTTCTTCCCTTCACAGGGTCAATACTGTCATTCATATTGCACGTTCTGTTTCCGTTGGGCGCAGTTTGTTGGTAAAGCAACGCGCTTTAATAACAATGATGAAGACCTACTTCATAACTACTTGGCTGAGCACACCGAGGTCACTGACTTACTTATGACCGGTGGCGATCCGATGGTAATGCGTACTGTTAAGCTACGTAAATACCTAGAGGCATTAAAAGAGCCACGCTTCGATCATATTCGAACAATTCGGATCGGGACTAAATCTCTGACATTCTGGCCATTCCGTTATGTTACCGACCCTGATGCCCAAGAGTTACTCGTGCTATTAAAAGAGCTGGTAGATGCCGGTAAACATGTTTCTATTATGGCTCATATCAACCATAAGCAAGAATTACGTACCGAAGTAACAAAAGAAGCTATTCGCTTAATTCGTCAAACGGGTGCTCAGATCAGAACACAGGCTCCCCTGCTTAACAACATCAATACAGACCCTAAAATGTGGTCAGAAATGTGGAAAGAGCAAACACAAATGGGCATGATCCCTTATTACATGTTCATTGAACGTGATACGGGTGCTAAGCGTTATTTCGAGTTACCACTATATAAGAATTGGGAAATTTTCCGCGAGGCTTATAAAGAAGTATCAGGCGTAAGCCGAACGGTACGTGGCCCTTCAATGAGCGCAGGCCCCGGTAAGGTTGAAGTGTCTGGCGTGAGTGAAATAAATGGCGAAAAAGTGTTCGTACTGCGCTTTATTCAAGCTCGAAACCCAGATTGGGTTCAGCGACCATTCTTTGCTAAATATGATGAAAAAGCCACTTGGCTTGATGGGTTAGTCCCTGCTTTTGGTGAAGAAAAGTTCTTCTGGCAAGATGAATACGACGCGATGTAAACACGCTGTTTTAAGACGTGACTAAATTAGTAAGTGACCTCATTGCGCAGGTCACTTTTTTTGCAATAAACAAAAAATTAAGTTGGCTTAATTACAAAGCCTTTTTCTACCCCGCTCTTAAACCCAACCGACTCATATACTCGATGTGCTGATGTAAGTGTTTCTCCAGATAACACCATCACTTTTGCACAGTCATGTTGCCAAGCAATTTCTAGTGCATACGCAAGTACTTTTCTGCTTAACCCTTTCTTGCGAAAGCTTTGACTGGTAACAACATGCTCGATGATCCCAAAAGGCCGAGCCCCATTTGCAATACTGCGGTTTAAACCAAGCGCGCAGGTCGATGCTAATTCACCATCACACTCTGCAACCACAACAAGCATGCTCGGATCATCAATTAATTCACCCCATTTTGCTTTTGCAAACTGCGCTTCAAGCTCCACATCGTGTGGCCGTAGTTCTTTATATAGTGCAAGCACCCCCGCAAGGTCTTCTTTTGCCGCCAATCTTATCATTCTCACTCCTTGTGCTCATTCAGTTCAAACTATTCATTCATACTATCAATAACCTTGTACCTTCAAAAGAAAAACTGCTCGGTTTAATAATGAAAAAATTCGTCATTGTTGATCCGCTTCACCGAGTTTAAATAGAGTGTTTTCCTCCCCGCTATCCCAGCTAAAACGAGGAGAACTATTTAGACACGAATTGGCGTACCTCAATACGATTAGAGGTTATTTCATTATTGCCATATCTAATTGGGTGTTAATTGCTAAATATCGACATTTCAATCCGCAACTAATTGATTAATTACAATGAAAGTACAGCCTAAGTCATAAAAATAGTGCTCATTGTAAATTTTTTGTCGATTAGCAGTACTGTTTTTTGATTACATTTACGATTCTTAGAATATATAAAAAACAGTTACTTAAGATAAAAGTGCGAGAATTAGCACCTGAACTGTTACGGAATTATTTCAAAAACAAACTTAATGTAAAAATAAAATATTTTGATCTGCATCAAGTTATGGTTAAATTACACCTTAAGGACTCAAAAATTTATTTCTTTTATGGCAATAAGTTTACTACACGGATGTGAATATTAAAGAGCAACAATAATTGTGGTAAATAATATGAATAAAAAAATACTTGTATCAGCAGTACTCGCGCTTTCATCAACAACGCTATTTGCTTCAAACCAAACGTTTCAAGCCAGCATAAACGGTTGGAGTGAACCTACTTTTGCAGAAACAAATGCGCTGCACTTTGGTAAAATACGTCTTGCTTCTGGCTCAACATGTACCATGGATAATGCGGGTGCAGTAACAGGTGATTGTGATGCATCAGATGCAAACATTCAACTCGGTGGGATCACGGTATCAGGTCTTGCGCCTAACTCAGCAATGAATATCACGGTATCAGGCAGTTCAAGTGCTAATTTAACATTCGCACCTGCCACAACCGCAACAGATGGTACATCTACAGAAACAACTGCAAACGGTGTTGCAACAGCTTTCACAACTGATGGCTCAGCCTCTGACATAACAATTAACGTGTACGGCCAAATGTCTGTAGACACTGCGCTAACTGCCGGTGCCGACTACAGCGTTGATTATACGGTAGACGTATCATTTCAATAAACAGTTCGCATTAACCTTATAAGGTAGTTTTTTAACTAACCATGTAATGCACAATTTGGTGGAGTATCGCTCCACCTTGTCTTATCCTAATATATTCGAGTCGGTAAGCTGTATCATGATCCGAAAAAACATCACCAAGCTGTGGCTTCTTGTCATTGTCTTATTTTCGCATAACGTATTCGCCAATTTGGCATTGTCTGAGTATCGGCTATATTTCGATAGTCAAACCAAAAATAATGCGCTGATGATCCGTAATACATCAGATAAACGCCTTGATTTTCGACTTATGTTAACGCACAAAGACATGACAGAAGATGGCGCATTAATAGATGTTCCCCTATCTGAAGTCGCAGAGCGCTCAGCAAAAAGTATGCTTCGCTTCTCACCGCGTAGAGGCACTATTGCGCCAAAACAAATGCAAGCAATACGTATGACCGTGCGTAAAAAAGCAGATTTACCTCACGGCGAATATCGTGCCGTTTTGCGCATCATCGCGTCAGAGTCGTCCGACCCATCAGCCTCGGGGATCAGCATCAAACCAAAGGTCGCTTATAGTATTCCGGTTATTGTAAGACATGGTCGTTTAACCGCAGACTCTGCATTAGTGAACCCACAATTTATCACTCAAAATGGCCGGCCAACCGTAATGCTATGGCAAACATTGTCAGGTAATCGCTCTTTGTATGGCGACTTTATGGTATTAAATGAGAATGAACAGATCGTAGGTGAAGTACGTAATGTCGGCGTATATACCCCGCTTTCGCGCAGAAAAGTATATATTCCGCTAAACACACCAGTTCAAGGGCCGGTTACAATACATTACGTAGAAAGCACGCAATACGGTGGTAATATTGAACTAAAAGTCCCTATGCAACTTTAGTTTAAAAACATAATCCCCAAGCGTTTTTAACATGCGTCAGCTATTGGTTATTGGTATTTTGTTGTGCAGCTTTTCTGCTTTTACTCAAACAAAATCCCTAAACCCACTTATTCAGTGGCCTCTCAATGAAGAGGCTTTTGTGATCGTCAATGTAAAACTAAATGGTCGCTCAATCACATCCGATATGGAGGCTTACTACACCGAAAATAAACGCTTACTCATGCCTGTAAGCTTACTTAATAATACCCTCGATATTACCATTGATATTAATGACGGGGTTTTGCTCGCTCATTTAGCACAACAAGAAAAAACCTATGCCACCTCATTATTAACCGATGCGCAGCAGCAGTCCACCAGCTGGCTATGGGTACAAGATGATTTTGATCATTACATCGACCTCGCATTCTTAAATGAGATATTAGGCACACAATCAAAGTTTAATTACTCTCTTATGCAGGTGTCATTCTCCACCACACTGGTTGATGCCACTCAATCAAATATGCGCACACAATTAAATGGCTCTGGGCAAACAACGGTACAATTTGATCATAGCATTGATGACGAATATCAAACCTTTACTTATCCGGTTACTGAGTACGATATAACGACACAATATAACGCTCGCCAAGGTCAACTGAAAAGTGCATTGCGGCTCAATAGCTACTTCGACCTGATGAATCATCAAGCGCAATGGCGATTGAATCAAAACAACGAGCAAACGCACAATTTCTTCAAATTAAGCAAGCACATTGATTTATTATCAGATGACACATCTTTAACCAGTCCTAGCTATGAATTAGGCGATATTCAAACCCGCCAAGATCCGCTGATCATGGCAGCAACCCAAGGTCGCGGATTGACCCTTTCTAATGCCAACCCCCAGTCGTCTGATAGCTTTTCTACCATTACCATCGAAGAACCAACACTGCCAGGTTGGGTTGGTGAATTATACCGTAACGGCCAATATATTAGCGCTTCTGACGCGCAAAATGACAATGTTGTACGTTTTGAAAATGTTGAAACGTTTTATGGTAATAACGTATATGAAATTAAATTATTTGGCCCTCAAGGAGAGCAAATAACCCGAGTACAAAAAGTTACTGTCGGTAAAAATGCGCTTGCCGCTGGCCAAATCAACTACCAATTTGACATACTCGATGCGCAGAACAATTTATTTAAAAGTAAGCAATCAAATACACAACCATTTAAAACTATGCTTGCCTCAGGTGTATCTTATGGACTTACAGATACATTAACCATTGATACATACCTCACATTGCTCAATAGCGAAGAACTTGTTCCTTATTTCCGCTCTGGCGTTCACGGTATCACGACACAAGGCAGCTACAAATTAGCCATTGCCAAACAAGTCGACGCAGGTCAAGCTCTGTTTGCAGGCTATCGCGGCGTGATCAGCCAGTGGACTGAGCACGAGATCAGCCTTAACCTAGAAACCAGCATCATTGACGATTTCACCAGTGGCGTCTTTCTTGATCAAGCTAGCCCCCTAAAAAGTCGCTTTTCTTTGGCAATGAACAGTAAACTAGCGAATACAGACAACATTAATTGGGATCTGAGGTGGCTACACGAGCACAGAAAGCATACATCGTCACGTAACATTACATCCATCGGATTGAATAGTAGCTATTTAGGCGGCACCTGGTCTAATCAATTTCAATATGATGACTCTCAAGCGTCGCTTTTAAATAGGATTTATTGGTCACAAGACATTGCACGGTGGCGTTGGACTAATGCAATCGATTGGCTTCCTATAAAAAGTAGTGCATTAAAAAACATGCGTAGCACGCTACGCTGGCCACAAACACAAAACAGCTTTAACCAAACACAGTTATCTTATAACCCGAATGCCAAGGCAAAAATGCTATTGGGCCATCAATACACCTTCCGCCACCGTTATTTTAATATGAGTTTATCAGGGCAATATGATAGCCAAGACGATTGGCGAGTATCTTTTGGGTTAAGCGGTACATTTAGCTTTGACTATGTAGATCAAGCACTAACATTTAATGCGCCTAGAGCACTTAATAGCGGACAATTAGAAGTCCACTCATTTCTCGACTGGAATAATAACAAAGTGTTTGACCTACATGATGAGCCATTGAGTGACATCGCTTTAACTGGAAATTATCAATGGAAAGAACTCCATACAAATCAGGCTGGAAAAGCACTTCTGCCCAGCAGTAGCGGTGGTCAAATATTGGAAATTGATGTTAGATCTTTACCAAACCCTTATTTGCATTCAACACATGGGAAAGTAAAAACGCTATCACATCGCGGTGGCGTCAGCACCGTCAACTTACCTGTTACTATATTCAACGAAGTGGAAGGTACAATCTATGTGGCAGATTCAGATTTAAGTAAGCCCGCAGCAGGCGTGTCTGTATTTCTGCTACAAAATGGTAAAAAGCAGCTTGAAACGATCACCCAATACGACGGATATTATTATTTTCCCAATGTGCTCGCTGGTACATATACATTGCATATAGAGTCGAATCAGCTCAATATAGAGCAATTTACTGCTCAAAATATACCTGAAAGAATCATTACCCCAAAAGCAGGTGATACATTAATTCTGCGAGATATAATCCTGACTGCAAGCAACACTCATGTCACAAATTCTAAAAATACATCGCCGCCAAATACACATTCTTCTCATTACTTTGTTCAGCTAGGCGTTTTTAAACAGTTTAGCTCAGCCCTCGTGGTGGCTAAAAAATTGAGAGCACACGTATCAAGTCTAAGGTTTTATAAGAACCGCTCGCATAATAATTATTATCTGGTCTCAGGACCTTATAAAACACAAGCAGCCGCGCAGGCTATGATCAATTCCGTGTATAACATACCATCTTTATTTGGTAGTTTTATGATTGATGCTCGACGTTACCAGTCAAAAGAGTGGCAAAAATTAGGCGCGTTCGAAAGAAGTAACGATGGAGAGTCTTTCTTCTGTTTATATGCACGCACCCCTTTAAAGCAAAAAGCACAAGCGGTGATCACTGGCGTTGATAATGCCTTTTTAATTAAATCAAAAAGCAAACAATACCTAGCGCTCACAGGCCCTCATATGGGATCAAGCAAAACAAGGTGTAATGCGCCACCACATCCCATAAAAGATCAAAGAACTAGGTTGGCTTGGGCAAGTCTTGCTACTCTACTGTATTAATACGATTAAAAATAACCAACGAATCAATTTCGCTCATATGACTTACGTCTGTGCAATGGACTTCGCAAATAGCCCCAAATGAATCCAGCTGCCATGTATTATCTGATTTTGAATACAGCATACAGGCTGATCTGTGTAAATCTTGTTTTATGGCGTTAACCACTTTACAGCTCGAAAACACGCCCAATTGAGTTATTTGATGATTGAGATGTAATTCCTGTGCTATCACGCCAGCTTTAAAGCTCTGTTTACCTTGTACCGGCGCTAAAAAGTATAAACTTACTACCATAAAACCCAAAACCAACAACACTGAAGACTTACGATACATAGACTAAACATCCATCATATTGATGGAATAAGTTTAGCGGGTTCTTAGCAACAATAAAGTACCAATAAAGCTCCTTACACCGCCAATGCGAATTCAGTTAACAGGTCACTTGCTTCATGCAGTTTTAAATACGCCCATATAAGAAAACACAGCATAGCTGTGTTTTCCTTTATATTAATTTACATATATTTACTTATAAATAATGTGTTCTTCAATCAGTTCGATGCCCGCGCTATCCGTCAAACTAAATACTTTAACAGCTTTTGTACGCCCAGCAGCATTTTGACATTCAACGGCTTGGTACACTACAGGCTGCGTGTTTTGCGTATTATCTACAGATTTAGTCGCAAAAAATACATTAGAATTAAATTTACTTGCGCCACCTTGGCCATTAAACAGCCCTAAATAAACGCCCCTGTCTGTTACCGTTTGGCAATATGAATCTGTGCTTTGGTTTTCAACACGAAGTGTGCTTTGTACTTTGTATGCAGAGTGGTAGCTATATGAATTAGTTTGGCGAACAAATTCACTGTCAACTTCAGGTTCTACAGTCATATTCCAATCAATAATTGGCGCTGCTGGCACTTTAGCATGCACATTATACTGCTCACCATTTTCACCGTCACATGACGCCACTAACTTTTTGTTCACGGCAACATATTCATCTGGGATCAACGCGGTTGCTTGTTTAATACCATAACGGCTATCAACGTCAGTAACATGCGCATGTGCGACAAATGTACCCTCAATTTCTGTATACACGTTCGCATAATTACAGCCATTCGTTCTTGTACTTGAGTGTAAGTATACATTCAGATTATGCGCAAGCTCACTGGTAATGACAGAACTTGCTATCGGCCCGTTCGCATAACGCGTTACACGCTCATATCCGTCAATGTCATATATATTATTGATGGCCGCAAAGCTTGAGGTAGCAGATAAAGCAGCAAACAACGCCACTGTCACATTAGTTTTTTTCATTAAAATAATTCCTTGTAAGAATAACAAACCACAGTACTCAAGATAACAAATATGTTGCCCTGAGCTGGTGCGGATACTATTTACTAAAGACAGCGCTGTCAAACACATAAAAATCACAAAAAACCCAAAACAGCAAAAAACAAAACATAAAATTAACAAGTGAGTTGTGTGTATCACATAAAATGAAATTTCTATGAAACAGGCTAAAAGGACCGAATAAAACCCAAAACTGTCATAACAATCAATTGTATTTAAGCGGTTAAAAAATAAAGGTGGCTAGTAAATAATGAAAGAAAAATGCAGTAAAAACTAAAAAGCAATTAATTTATACATTGAGATTCAAAAAGTAAGAGGTATTTTATAATCTGGTAAATAAAGCTCAAACAACATAGATATTATAGCGCAATAGAATCAAAGAAAATAAAGCCTAAGTTAAACCGCAAATTCACCTATAAAAACCGTGTTGTTTGTTAAAAATATAGAAACAAATAAAAACAGAATAAATTATAAAATAATTTATAAAAACTTTTCCATCATGCCTTTCAATATCACAATTGATAAATTTATCTAATGCAAAACCCACCACCATTCATTGAATCACAATATGATTTTAAGGAATTTATAATAAGTAAATTTATTTAAAATTTTTTATCCGTCAGTCAAGAGCAATGGCACATCGCATGTGCTTAGCAATTCTCTTTACTAAAAGTCCTCATACGTTATGGTATAGCAAAGCAAATGATAGAGTGCAGTACCTTGACGAATATAGGGCATGTTAAATATACAAAAACCCAAACATCAAGAACGTTAAAAGCTGTTTGGGTTCACAATGATTATGGGCAAGGTACCGGAGTCGCAGTGGCTAAAACATGCACCTCTGAGTTTGAAGGCACCTATCAAGTAACCTACCTTGATATACACGAAACAGAAGTCGCATACCTTGACTTAAAAATAGTTAAAAGTGGCGATATATTTCATTTAACTTGGTCAAAAAACCAAAAAGTTACCAGTCTAGGGATCGGTATGATCCATGAAAATGCGCTTTGTGCAGGGTATTATGATACCAAACACTCCCCTACACAGTTTTAATTTAGCATTTTGGTCAAACGTTAAGATGCAATAGACATTCAACACTGTCTGCGCACCCCATATAGAGCAAGGTAAATGGCACAAATACACATACACTTTTTTAAACATCAGTACGCTGAATTTATTATTGGTTCGTACAAGTCAAAAATCTGTATCTGCGACTTCAGATACCGAAAAAAGCGAAATGTAATTGATAAACATATTCAAGCATCTCTCAAAACCACGTTTGTAGAAAAAAGCGATGCACTAATAGAACAAACCAAGTCTCAATTAACCCAGTACTTTATGGGAGAAAGGCAACAATTCAATATCCCAATTCAGATGGTTGGTAACCACTTCCAGCAATCGGTATGGCACGCGCTTGCTAAAATTCCTTATGGCGAGGTGAGTACATACTCGAACTTAGCAGAACAATTATCAACTACGTACAGCATCGAAAACGTCGCCAAAGCCAATGGAGAAAACGCGCTGGCTATTATCGTGCCTTGTCACCGTATCATTGACCCAATGGGCAGTATAATTGGTTATGGCGGTGGTCTAGTACTCAAAAAGCGCCTACTAGAGTTAGAACATAGCCTATTCAGTTAAATACTTACTGATCTCACTAAAATAGTACTCCAATTGACAACTCAAAGTGCAACCTGAAGAATAAACTACCTACAATAACTCATTGAATTCAACTAAATAATTTAACAGCCTCACCGTCTACCAGATAATCTATGTTATAATATAGAACTTATGGTTATATATAACCACGTAAACTCCAGGTATTTTAAAGGAATATAGTAATGACTTTATCTGAATTACTCTCAACATATAGCGCGGAATTTGACAAAATCAAAAAGCAGGCCATCAGAATCGAAATGACATCTCTTGATTGTCAATTGCGAGATGATACGTTGGATCTTCGTACATCGAAATTTTGTGGAAAACCTTTTATTCCGAAAACCATGAACTACCCCGTTGGTAAATACAATAAAAAACCAATGTACCTTATTGCGCAGATCAATTTCAGCGAACTCCCAAAGCTTGACGGGTTTCCAACAGCAGGGATTTTGCAGGTGTTTAGCGAAAGTGATGACTGTACAATCTATGAATCAGCGGTTATCCAATTTATTTCCCCAGAACAAATGCTAGACACCCCGCTATCAGATTTCGCATTCCTTGATGAAATCGCAGAAGATGAATACTTAGCTACACCGACACAGCAACTTCGATTCAAGACACAAAATGATTTTGGTAACTCAGGCAACGACACCGCTATTAGTATCCCAGAGTGTGACACCGTTTCGGATCTATTAGAAAAAATCCAAACAGAACATAAAATGACTGACCGTGACTTTGAAGAAGTCATTGAAAAATTCGATAGCTTATCGGCATATAGTAAAATTGGCGGATATTCTCTGGCGGTACAAGAACCATTTAGTGAAGACGAAATGATGTTAGTACTTCAACTGGATTACTTAAACATAGAAAACGCAGTTGGTGATGGTTCGCTGTATCTTCATGTGCCTAAAAAAGATTTAATTCAATCTGACTTCAGTGATGCACAGGTAATTTACGAGTGTACTTAACCCGCTAATGAATATAGTGCAGTAAGTATTTTTATACTAAAAAGCCAACACAGTTTGTGTTGGCTTTTCTATCACAAAACGTTGAGTTACCACTCAAACATATATGCCATTTTACTAATGGTTTTTAGCGCAATACCATGTGTATTACGTTTAGCATATAAATGCTGTAGAGATTTATCTTTCACTTCCCCAACGATCACTTCTTTTACCTGATAACCCATTGCGGTTGCTGCCGTGCTATAAGCGACGAATTCCCATTTACGAATATTGGTGTTATCTACAATCACCAATGGGATCCCTTCCGCCAACGCGTTAATAAACCGTGCCAAATTTAAGTTATGATATTGCGGTAATTTGAATTTTTGAAAGTGATATTCACCGTCTTCATTATAGAAATAGTCATCGGTCGAACAGATAAAAAACTGGCTTTCGTCACCTGCAACCATCTCATCAGACAGAGATTCAGCATAATGGCTTTTGCCGCTTCCCGGCAAACCTCTAAGGATAAAAACTTGTTTCATCGACAATTGTTATTACCTAAGCTCATGAGCAAATAAAGTGAGTATTATTGCCAGCATAATGCCATAAATTTTATGAATAATCATGAACTATAGCTGTACGGCAAATTAAAACACGCCTAACAGTACAAAATACACACAAACAAATGCTGAAGCTAGGTGAATTACAACAAAAATGGAACAAGTTGCAAAAGAGTTGCTCTTGGCGGTTTTTTTATTGCCGTATCAAAGGTAAGATATGGTTTATGTGCCTGCGAATGAACGCGGGCACACTCGATTAATTATTAGGTAACTTATATCATTGGAGTGAAGATGAGCCACATAGCGATAACGGAGCTACTAAAAGGCACCGTTGCGGTAGACAGCCAAGTAACAGTTAAAGGTTGGATCCGTACACGCCGCGATTCAAAAGCAGGTATTTCTTTCTTAGCCGTCCATGACGGTTCTTGTTTTGACCCTATTCAAGCTGTTGTGCCGAATTCGCTCAATAATTATGACGAAGTTACAAGTTTAACTGCAGGGTGTTCTGTAAAAGTAACTGGCGTTTTAGTTAAATCAGAAGGTAACGGACAATCTTTCGAGATCCAAGCAAACACGGTTGAAGTACTTGGTTGGGTAGAAAACCCAGACACGTATCCGATGTCTGCAAAGCGTCACAGTATTGAATACCTTCGTGAGCATGCACACTTACGTCCACGTACAAATGTAATGGGCGCAGTGACACGTGTTCGTAACTGTTTGTCTCAAGCGCTACACCGTTTCTTCCACGAACAAGGTTATATGTGGATCAGTACCCCTATTATCACGGCAAGTGATTGTGAAGGTGCTGGCGAAATGTTCCGCGTATCAACGCTTGACATGAATAACCTACCTCGCACAGACAAAGGCGATGTTGATTACAGTGAAGACTTCTTCGGTAAAGAAGCATTCTTAACAGTATCAGGCCAATTAAATGGCGAAACATACGCAAGTGCGATGTCAAAAATCTATACATTCGGACCAACATTCAGAGCCGAGAATTCAAATACATCTCGCCATCTGGCTGAGTTTTGGATGGTAGAGCCTGAAGTTGCTTTTGCTGACTTAGACGACGTTGCAAACCTTGCTGAAAGCATGCTGAAGTATGTATTTAATGCTGTATTAACTGAGCGTCGTGATGATATGGAATTCTTTGCACAGCGCATTGAAAAAACAGCCATCACTCGCCTAGAAGAGTTTGTAGAAAAAGACTTTGCACAGGTTGATTACACTGATGCGATCACCATTCTTGAGCAATGTGGTAAAAAGTTCGAGTTCCCAGTTGAATGGGGTGTTGACTTACAGTCTGAACATGAGCGTTATTTAGCTGAAGAACACTTTAAAGCACCGGTAGTAATTAAAAACTACCCGCGTGACATTAAAGCATTCTACATGCGTCAAAATGAAGACGGTAAAACAGTGGCAGCAATGGATGTTGTTGCACCTGGCATTGGTGAGATCATTGGTGGTTCTCAGCGTGAAGAACGCCTAGACGTACTTGACGCTCGCCTAGAAGAGATGGGCTTAAACAAAGAAGACTACAGCTGGTACCGCGATTTACGTAAATACGGTTCAGTACCCCATTCTGGCTTTGGCTTAGGCTTTGAACGCCTAGTTGCTTATGTAACAGGTATGGGCAACGTGCGTGATGTTATCGCCTTCCCTCGTACCAAAGGCAGTGCAACTTACTAATAAGTAAAGCTTGTATAATATAAAAAAACCCCGTGTATACGGGGTTTTTTGTTGATGGAGATCAGATTACACGGTTACGCTATTTATATACTCATAGTTTTCATACATGCTTTAGAACAACGGTCTGGACTTCCCAGCTTTTACTGTTCACTTTTAACGGGAACAAAGCGAATGCTAAGCCTTCTACTCGCTTCATATACTGCCAAACAATCATTCTTATCATTTTTGTTACCACGTAAAAATGGGGTGACATGTTGTGCAGGAATTAAATTAACTTGATGACCAGAATTTAAACATGCTCTGCCCCAGTAGTGAGAGGACGAACAAGCCTCCATAACGACTTCACAAGGCGGTAAATTAAGGATTATTTCATGGAGTTTTACTCTGGAAACCCGCTTTGAGAAACAAGATTTTCCGTGTTCATCAATTCCAAGAAGTTGAAATACATTTTTTGCTAAATCGATGCTTAATATACTAACGTTATTCCTGATGGCTGCTCCTACTAACTATCGTTATAAACACACCATTAGTTTGGCGCATTGACGCCGATTTGGGAGTGTCCATCTCATCACCCATCTTTAATTGACTGTTTTTTATTCCCTAGTTCTAAGTAGAAGTGGTGCACTTCTACTTAGAACTAGGGAATAACTTTCTGAATAATTAAAGATGGCTGTCATAATAATTTGGTTATACTGATTAGATGTAGAAAATACCCCCCTATTATAAGTCCCTGAGCACGCTACCTCACTACATGCCAAGCAAACTAACACTACGATATCAGTGCCTCAAAGAGTATCAGGAAATGTAGTTCATTTTAAGTACACCTAAACAGAACTGTATACAAAGCAAGCTAACCCTAGTTTTGAAAAACTAGGGTTAGCTTGCAGCCTTTATAGATAAGGCCTTTTACCGAAACTCTGGACATGCTTAATATTGCTTATTAGGCTTACTCAAACCATAAATAGGTAAAGGTTTATTCCACTATTCTAAATCAGACAAGAGAAATACTTGTAGCTCTTGAACTCCAGCTTGATCAGGCATAGGCGGATCATCCAGATTAATGAGCACCCAGTCTTTAAATACATGGACTGTATCTGCAGAATTTTGTAGTTCGGCCGTGACTACACGTACTGGCTTTTGACCCTCAAAGAAATAGCGATAAACCTGGCGGTTATTCACTAAAATAACCCCTCCTGGAGCTTCAGTAAGATGGTAACCATCTATATCTGGGTACGTGTTGTGTAGCAGACGCATGTTATCAAGCTTGCCTTGACGTATGTCAAAATATACTACTTCATCACTAGTATGGAAGAATAGTAGGCCATCATGATAAGCAAAATCCAATCCCCCCCCCACTTCTTTCAGCTTTTTCTGATCCAATAATGTCAATAGACCGTCTTCTGGTCTAAATAAATTGAGGTAAAAACCCTTTTCAGGCCCATCACCTGATACCGCCAAGTATTGATCATTGATTACTTGTATTTTTTGAACCCTCTGTGGATAGTGATACGCTAGATTCGGATGGCTAGTATTCTGGTTGGGACACCAGGATTCAATTCTGCTATCTCTTCCACTTTCACTTCGAATGACCCAGTAAAAGCAACTCTGCATCACTTCAAAATTAATATAAGACATTTGTCTTGGAGAGGGTGAGTACTCATAGTAAGGCTCAAACCCTTGCTCTGTAAGCGTATATACTTGAATATTTGTTGCGCTTTGCCCACCATAGTAGGGGGGCATCATCTTTATATTTGCCAAGTAGTTTCCTGGTAGGCCCGAATGTTCTGTAATAACACTGTCAAATAAACCATTAGTGTTCAGACTGAATATGGTCAGTCCTGTTTCAGCTCCAGAAAAAACACGATCACCGTTATCAGCCATGACTCTGCTCGGACCGGAAATAAAGTGGGCATCGACGGGTATTAATGAGACTGTTTTAACTGGAATATCAACTTTTATGCCCACAGCGGAATAGTCATGGTCATCAAACTCCAAATCCAACATTTCTTCTATTCGTGTCTTGTCCTGCTCTTCCACATTACCGTCACTATCAGCACCACAAGCCGACAGGAAGAAAAAGCATAGTGAGGTAATCACAATTCGATTAAGCATAGTTTATATCCGTATTCAGCTTGTAATTGGGGTGGAGTAACTCAACTTGTTCAAGATAGGGGCTATCTGACAATATATGCTCAGAATTTAGCTCATTTCTTGAAACAGATATTTCGCCTTTCTTAAAGTTGAGATCGTACTTTACATTTATTTTAAACGTAATCCCCGTGTATGTATCTAAGTGGTTCAACTAGTTTCTGATTTGTTTGTGTGCTTGAAGCTGAAATGAACTGGCTGTGCATATAAAAAGTGCACACCACTTTAAAGTGTTGATAATAAACATCTTAAATTTTCCTTAATTTAAATATTTTATTTCTAGAAGTGTTAAGGGTTGCAGAAAAATTCTGACTGCCAACTCTTGATATAAATTTGCCGATGTTATTTTTTTAACAAATTTATATCAAGAAGATAACGCATCAAGGCTGTGAAATAAATATCTATTCAAATATTTTTTAAGCGATGCTCGTAAATCTTCATAGGTGAGTTATCAGTCAATGATCAGAGCCAGGATCAAAACAGCTCACTGCAAGTGACATTTAGCCCCGCAGACTTGTTTTTGCTTAACTACATAAGGCTACCTTCTCGAAGCTCGTTCATATGGTTTGGTGCTGAAAGGTGTTCCTTATGTTGACTGTCGAAAATTAAGTGTTTTTATAGTCCACTAAGCACCAAATACTATTTAAGATAAGCTATTTCTATCATGAACAACTTGCGCACAGGTGCCTACTTAAGATCATCAACCATTGAGCAAGATGAAACACGTGCTAAAGGGGTATTAATTCAATTTTCAAATTAGCAATGACATATATGGACGCTTATTGACTGTCAAGCCATAACTAACCCGCTAGGTTGTTTTTTACAACGGATTAAGACGACACCCACTCTAAAAATAATACCAAGAAATAAGCCGCGTTCAATCTGAAATATCACTTGGTTAGTAAAATCAAATCAAGTAAATGCGCTATAAGCTCCAAAATAGAGAAAAACTGAACTCATGCCCAGTAATAAGGCATGGCTAAGCCGCCACGCTATGATGTATTTTTTATCTAGAGATTACCTTGATGGTCGAAAAATTAAGCCAGTAGCCTTTCACATTGCTTATAATTAGCCCGCCGTTTAATTTCTAGGCTTGCACAATAATTATCAAGCTTTTGAGGCCGCCCTACTGCGCCGTGAAATACTTTAGTAAATTGCGTGGTGAGTTTTAACCAGTTTTCAGGGGCTATGTTGAGCCTGTCTAAAATTGGGGAGTTAACTGGGCTGATGTAGCCTCGCTTATCTGCTCTCATACATCCGTCGGTTAATTCTACTAATTCTAAGTATGACTTTAATTCAAACGGTAAACCTTTGGGCATGTGCTTTCGGGGGCTGCCTGCAAAACGCGCCAATTGTTTAGGTTGCTTGCCTTCTTTGGCATGCTCACAACGAGTTTTAACGCTCGTGTAGTCTGAGGTTTCGGGTGTATTAGCCATTTTGCTCTGATTGGGTTCAAATCAACATACGCCATACAGGCTGCCAGTGCAGCTTCATCAAGTAAAGCTTGTGATTTAAAGCACCCTTCCCACAAATTAATAAGGAATTAATTTGAATGCCGTTAGGCAGCCCGCAGGGTGAGCGCCATGGATGGCAGCGAATAAAATCGACCTGTACAGTTATCTTCTTTATTCGCTTTTCGAGCGATGCTTTCATTCAGTACCCGCATAAACCAACTGATACTCGCTAAGCGTTCTCTAAATTGTTCAATGTCTTTATTTAAAAAGTATTGCTGGGCTGAGTCTAACCGCTCACCTTGAAGGGTCTTGTGAGACAGTATGGTGCCTTTAAATAGCTTATGCCATCTGATGATAATCGCTTTATCACTCAATCTTTTAGCTTTTATATCATCTACATACAGCACAATATGCGTATGATTACTCATTACTGCATACGCACACACATCAATACAAAATACTTTGGCACGGGCTTGCTTAAATAGCGACAACGATACTGCCAAATTACACAGCCGTTTTTATTACGTTTTACGCGCAGGCCGTCTCTATGAGATAATGTAATTGGGTCGCCTGTCTTGTTTGCGAGCTTTCGCAGTTTGTATCAGTAAGAGCCATTTATTTTTATACACACGCAAAGTTTTTCATATACACACTTGTGCGTAATTTAGAGAAACAGCAGAAACTAGCCAAACAACAAATAAATTATAAGCCATTGAATTAATGAATAATAGTAACGGTAAAGACACACAAAAAAACAACGAGAATACACCAAGTATCTATTGGCACGATTATGAAACGTTTGGAGCAACCCCTCAAAAAGACAGGCCAAGTCAGTTTGCCGGAATTCGTACCGACTACGACCTTAATATTATTGGTGAGCCGCTAATTGAATACTGTAAGCCGGCACCCGATTATTTACCTCACCCTGAAGCTTGTTTGATCACAGGGATCACGCCACAACATGCCCAAAAGCACGGTCTCATTGAAGCTGAGTTTATGGCTAAAATTCATGCGCAATTTAGCCGCCCGGGTACATGTGTCGCAGGTTACAACAGCATTCGTTTTGATGATGAAGTCACGCGATATAGCTTATACAGAAACTTTTATGACCCATACGAGCGCGAATGGCAAAACGGCAATAGCCGTTGGGATATTATCGATTTAGTAAGAGCGTGTTATGCACTACGCCCTGATGGCATTGAATGGCCACTAAAAGAAGATGGTACGCCCAGTTTTAAATTAGAACATTTAACAGTTGCCAATGGCATTGAACATGGCGCAGCACACGATGCACTCAGCGACGTGACAGCCACAATTGACTTAGCTAAACTCATAAAAACCAAACAACCCAAACTGTTTGATTTCTTTTTTAATCTGCGTAACAAAAAAGCATTACTCGATATTATAGATGTATTCAACATGCAGCCTTTGGTGCACACCTCTTCTCGAATTCCTGCTACGCAAGGATGTACAACCTGGGTGGCGCCAATGAGTTTTCACCCGAGTAACAAAAATGCGGTGGTATGTTTTAACTTAACAGAGAACCCGCAAGTCCTACTCGACTTGTCAGTTGCAGAACTCAGAGAGCGTTTGTATACCAAACGTGTTGATATGGCTGAAGGTGATTTACCTGTTGGTTTAAAGCTAGTTCATGTAAATAAGTGCCCTATTCTAGCACCCGCAAAAACACTATTACCTGAAAATGCAGCTCGGCTAGGTATTGATCGTGAACAATGTTTAACCCATTTAAAAGTACTGAAAGAGCACCCTGAACTAAGAGACAAGGTCGCAGAAGTGTTTAATGAGCAAGGTGATTTTAGCGCGACTACTAACCCTGACTATCAGTTATATAATGGCTTTATTAGTAAATCTGACAAAGCAAAGTTTGCAGTTGTCAGAGATGCTCAGCCAAGTGCACTTGGTGCACTGAACCTTGAATTTGAAGACGCTAAGTTTACTACCATGCTCTTTCGGTATCGTGCAAGAAACTGGCCTGAACTACTCTCCCCTTCAGAGCTCGATTCATGGCGTAAATATTGCCAAAATAAACTGATGCACGGTGAAGATAACCCTTCCATTTCAGCTGAAGACTTTATGTTAACGCTTGAAAACTTGGTACATGAAAATGATGGTAATGAGAAAAACTTAAATGTACTCAAGTCACTCTATCATTACGCGCAGAGTTTATAACATTTACGCTCATTTAAAGCGCTGAATGTAAACCTCACGACCAACAGGTTGATTTGAAGGCGCTATTTTGGTGAAACAGTACCCTGTTTCACCACTTTAACTATTAGGCGCTTTATTACTTTCTCGAATAATTACAGCATGACAATAAGTTCATGCAGGCAATTAAAGGATATTATGACGTATTTTTCATTTCTCAGCGTGCTAGCCTTATTAACAGCTAGCCTGAGCCAAACAGCCGTAGCCGCTTTCTCTGATGGCCCTTATGTATCAGTAATCGATAACAGGGTAACAATTGATTGGGTTTGTAATAATAAGGCGTATTCAAAGGTCATAAAGCAAGCGAATATACTCAAGTTCAACGAGTGTAATATAGATATTGAGACCCCATTACACACACATAAAGCGCCCTTCATTTATCACGATGTGAAAAAATATGCAGCCCTAAGTGACGTGCATGGCCAATTAGGCGTATTGCAAACGTTACTTTTCAATCACCAAATTATTGATGCTAACAACAATTGGAAATTTGGTGCAGGCCACTTAATTATCACGGGCGATATATTCGACCGCGGCCCTGATGTGACAAAAATTTTATGGCTTTTATATTCTCTTGAGGCACAAGCACTGAGTCATGGTGGAAAACTCCATCTTTTATTAGGCAATCACGAAGTCATGGTTTTGAATAATGATGATAGATATTTACATAAGAAATATGAACAGACAGAGCGTCTTTTAGAAAAAAATATTAATCAGCTTTACGGAAAGAATACAGTACTTGGTCAATGGTTACGCAGTAAACATGTTATTTTAAAACTCAATAATGCTTTGTTTATGCATGGTGGACTCCCAGTAAGCTTTGCTCATAACAAAACCTCCTTGAGTAAAATCAATTCTGCATTTTCACAACACCTTGTTAGTCAAGAGCGCCCAGACTCGGCAAAACATTTATTCGGTCGTAATGGTCCAATTTGGTACCGAGGATATTTCGATTCTATACCAGATGAAGATGTAAGCACTTTACTGAAGTACTACAAAGTTGATCATATCGTGGTTGGCCACACCTCTCAACCAAAGGTAAAAACCACCGCTAATCAAAAAATTATTGCGATAGACAGTAGCATAAAACATGGAAAGCAAGGCGAACTACTCTTGTTCAAAGACAATACATTATTTCGTGGCAAATATAATGGTGAGACTGAGAAATTGCTGCCTTAAAAGCGCAACTAAGTTAATACTAATCGCGTTAAAGGTAGGTAAAATTACTCGATATTTTAGAGGGTGCATACCAATAGAATATGTATAAGCTCTAAAGGGCTAAGCCTCTGCGCTGTAAACATAGACCGTATTACACAGCTTTAAAAATATAAAAGCAGCTAAACGCTGCTTTTATAAAATATAGACTAGGCGATAGATTCGTTTATCTCAGCGAGTGTTTTTACCGGATCATCTGATTGGGTAATTGGTCGACCAATCACTAAATAGTCACTGCCCGCATCAATGGCTTTTTGTGGTGTCATGATACGTTTTTGATCGCCAGCATCAGCGCCAACAGGCCTTATTCCCGGTGTAATAAGCTTAAAGTTATTGCCTAATTCGGCTTTTAACGTTTTAGCTTCTTGTGCCGAACATACCACACCATCTAATCCAGCTTCTTGTGATAGTTTCGCCAAGTACACCACCTGATCCTGTGGTGTTTTTTCAATCCCTAAACGTAATAATTGAGCCTGATCCATACTGGTTAATACGGTAACAGCAATGAGTAATGGGGCTTTTTCACCATAGCTTGCCAATGCTTGCTTGGCTTTTTGCATCATTTCAAGACCACCACTGGCATGAACATTGACCATCCATACACCTAGTTCTGCAGCCGCCGTAACTGCTTTAGCGACTGTGTTTGGAATATCGTGGAATTTTAAGTCCAGAAAAACATCAAACCCTAAATCGACCAATTGCTTAACAAATTGAGGACCAAAATAAGTGAACATTTCTTTGCCCACTTTTAAGCGACACTGATCTGGTGACAGCTGTTTAACAAAGTTTAATGCTGCTTGTTCATTATCGTAATCTAGTGCGATCAGCACTTTCTTTGAATCTATTTGGGACATAATATTCCTAAGGTTGACCTAATTTTCAGAAATAGCATTTTATAAGGCGTACTTAGCCTGCGCTAAATACATATTAATAACCGTCTAATCCTTTACTCGGTGCGATGGACTCCCAATGCTTGCACGACGGACAAATCCAATAAAGCGTATGACTTGTAAAACCACAATGCCTGCATTGATACTCTGGCTTAGTAGCAATATATGACTGCACCAGCTTATCAACTTCCGCTAGCACCGTGTGAATTCTATTATTGCTGTTACCCAACAATTGTAATAAGAAGCTAAAGCCACGTATTGAGGGCTCGCGCTTGAGGCTATCGGTTAAAAAATCGATTGCCTGTTGTTGCTCACCTTTAGTGAGTAACGCTTGGCAGTGTTTAATTCGAATTAATACGCCTCCCTTTGGGAGTAACTCTATGATTAATTCGTTGAACTGCTCGGTTAAGTTTAATTGCGTATAACTCTCTTCCAACTCGGCGATGTAAATCGGAGCAGTATGCGTAAAGCTACTAATTAACTTACGCCAGTAATAAATTGCTTTTACATAATCCTGTTGTTCAAAAGCGTCTTTTCCTAATTCATACAACGGACGAATTGTTTTATGTTCTAATGCCGATGTTTTTTCCATAAGCTTAGGCGTTTTGTCTGCCAATGCAGCTTCGCAATAAAAATTTGCTACAGCAGCACAATGCTGCGGCTTGGTAAATAAGTCGCTATGCGCTTCGTACATACTTATTCCCTTATGCCACTCACGCATTTGGGAATACAAGTTAATAATAAGGTCAAGGGATTCTTTATTCGCGTTTTTAACTAACACAATTAAGTGCTCTTCTGCACTATCGAGTAACCCAGCCAAAATATAATCTTTGGCAAGCTCTAACCTACAAGACTCTGTATTTACATCGCTTAAATTTGGTTGATTCAGAAGCAGTTCGTGAATTTTTATTGCGCGGTCTAATTCACCACGTTTACGAAATAAGGTTGCTAAAGTAAGATAATGTTCAACTGAATCAGCAGAGACTTCGAGGAGTTGTATTAGATGTTCTAAGCCCTGATCTTCTTCTCTATCAAGAAGAAATTTAAGACCTTTACTATACTGGGAGGTTATTTGGCGACTTTGTTCATGGGCTTGATTTTTAGCGCTATTTTTCCCCATCACATAGCCGTATGCAGCTGCCACAGGAAGCAGTAAAAATAACAGCTCAATCATGGTCAGCGGTCAGTATCAGGCGATAATTGACGGTTAGTCTTTCTAAGGCGATAGTTTTGCCATTTTAATTGAGAGAACACTTTTACACTTACAATACAACCAACGATAACACCTATAAAAAAACAAATACTCATTAAAGTCGCTAGAGGTATTTCACTAGATGCAATTAAATAATTAACGTTAACCACTTCAGGGTTTTGTGTGCCAATTACAAACGCTAATAATATGAGTGCTAAAATGAATCCTTTTTTTACTACCTTTACCAAGTGCTACTCCGTCAATGTACAGGTATATTAGTCAGCAATACTGGCGTTTACGCGGTCACGTAATTCCTTACCAGGCTTAAAGTGAGGTACATACTTTCCATCTAATTCAACTGTATCACCTGTTTTTGGGTTACGGCCAGTACGAGGTGAACGGAAGTGCAATGAGAAACTACCAAACCCACGGATCTCAATGCGATCTGAGCATGATAATGAACCTGCCATTTGTTCAAGAATTTCTTTCACAGCATTTTCCACATCTTTTACAGGAACATGTGCGTGTTGCTCGGCAAGTTGTTCTATCAATTCTGACTTTGTCATAATGTTTCCTTTAATATAAAAAGGAAGGGCTAAAGCGCCCTTCCTGATAAGACTTAAATATTAGTCTTTTTGAGCGTTTTTGAAAGCTGCTGCCATTGCGTTTTCGAACGCAGGCTCTTCTTTCTTCAACTTCTCAAGAACTTCTTTCTCTTCAGCTTCGAACATAGCTTTAACTGAAAGGCTGATAGTACGGTTCTTACGATCAACACCTACATATTTAGCTTCAATTTCGTCACCAGCAGAAACAACAGTAGTTGCATCTTCGATACGCTCTTGAGCGATGTCAGCTACACGGATGTAACCTTCAACACCTTCGATAAGCTCAACAGTTGCGCCTTTCGCGTCAACTTCAGTCACTTTACCTTTAACAATAGCACCTTTTTTGTTTACGTCTAGGTAGTTATTGAATGGGTCAGCTTCGATTTGCTTAACGCCAAGAGAGATACGCTCACGCTCTGGGTCAACTTGCAATACGATTGCAGTGATTTCGTCGCCTTTCTTGTACTCACGTACAGCTTCTTCACCTGGAGTGTTCCAAGAGATGTCAGAAAGGTGAACAAGACCGTCAATGCCGCCGTCAAGACCGATGAAGATACCGAAGTCAGTGATTGACTTGATCTTACCAGTAACTTGGTCGCCTTTGTTTTGAAGACGAGCAAATTCTTGCCAAGGGTTAGCAATACATTGCTTAAGACCTAGAGAAATACGACGACGTTCTTCGTCGATTTCAAGAACCATAACTTCAACGCTGTCGCCTAGGCTAACAACTTTTGAAGGGTGGATGTTCTTGTTAGTCCAATCCATTTCAGAAACGTGTACTAGACCTTCAACACCTTCTTCGATTTCTACGAAACAACCGTAGTCAGTAAGGTTAGTTACACGACCAGAAAGCTTAGCACCTTCTGGGTAACGACCAGCGATAGCTGCCCATGGATCTTCGCCAAGTTGCTTAAGACCTAGAGAAACACGAGTCTTCTCTTTGTCGAACTTAAGAACTTTAACTGCGATTTCGTCGCCAACATTAACGATTTCTGAAGGGTGCTTAACACGCTTCCACGCCATGTCAGTGATGTGTAGTAGACCGTCTACACCACCAAGGTCAACGAACGCACCGTAGTCTGTAAGGTTCTTAACGATACCTTTAACTTCTTGACCTTCAACAAGGTTAGCAAGAAGCTCTTCACGCTCTTGTGAGTTTTCTGATTCGATAACTGCACGACGTGAAACAACAACGTTGTTGCGCTTTTGATCAAGCTTGATTACTTTAAACTCAAGCTCTTTACCTTCAAGGTGTGCTGTGTCACGTACTGGACGAACATCAACAAGTGAACCAGGTAGGAACGCACGAATTGTGTCAACTTCAACAGTGAAACCGCCTTTAACTTTACCGTTGATAACACCGATAACAGTCTCTTGCTCTTCACATGCTTTTTCAAGACGGATCCAAGCTTCGTGACGCTTCGCTTTCTCACGAGAAAGGATAGTTTCACCAAAACCGTCTTCAATTGCGTCTAGCGCTACATCTACTTCGTCGCCAACAGCAACTTCTAGTTCACCAGCAGCATTTTTGAATTGCTCAGCAGGGATAGCACTTTCTGATTTAAGACCAGCATCAACAAGAACGATATTGTTCTCGATTGAAATTACTGTACCTTTAACGATAGAGCCTTGCTCTGCTTCAAAACCTTTTAGGCTTTCTTCAAATAACTGCGCAAAATTTTCTGACATACTAAATACGTCTCATAAAGTATATTCCAATTAGCAACCATGCTGCATGGGGTAGTTAAATAAACATCAGCTTCCTGCCAATGCATTAATAAATTAGGTTAAACGCGACTTATCTAGTTTACCGGTACGTACCGCATCTTCTAGAATTTCCATAACAGTAGCAAACACTTGTTCAGCATTTAACTCACTTGTATCAATCGTTATCGCATCTACAGCCGGGACTAAAGGCGCAACAGTGCGATTCATATCGCGATCATCACGCGCTTTTATGTCCTCTAGCAGACCACTTAGTGTAACATCTAGTCCACGACCATTCAACTCTAAGAATCGGCGGTTCGCACGTTCCTCTGCAGTGGCTGTCAAATATAATTTGATTTCGGCATCTGGGAAAATAACCGTTCCCATATCCCTACCATCAGCAATCAAGCCTGCTTCAGTTCTAAATGCGCGCTGCCTGCGTAACAATGCCTCTCTCACCCGAGGTAGTGCCGCGACTTTTGAAGCTGCGGCGCCCACGTCTTCATTACGAATAGTGGTTGTTACGTCTTCTCCTTCAAGAATGACTCTGCCGTTTTTTGTGGCAGGGTCAATTAAAAATTGTACATCTAAATTGGCCGCCAATGGCACAAGTGCTTCTTCATTATCCAAAGCGATTTGATGATGTAGTGCAGCGAGAGAAAGAACACGATAAATCGCCCCACTGTCTAATACATCCCAATTTAGTTTTTCAGCTAACAAGCGACAAACTGTTCCTTTGCCTGAACCACTTGGGCCGTCTACGGTGATAACTGGCATCGATGCCTGCATTTAAAACCTCCTGAAATGCCCACCTTAAATTTACCGCGTGCATTATACGCAAGTTTAATGAATATATCCTTACTTACCTGTAACTTTTTGTTAAATAGGTACTAAGTTAGAAATGAATAGAGCCATATTACAGTGACTCTATTACAATTTTACCGTGAGTATTAATGGGTAGTGATTGATGCTAAAACCTTAAAAAACGTGGGGAATGTTTTGGCTGTACAGCCTGGGTCATTAATGATCACCTCATGACCACCTACAGCGACCATAGAAAAACACATCGCTATACGATGGTCGTTATAGGTATCGATATCAACCAAATTAATAGCCGCCGGTGGTGTAATTTCAATAAAGTCATGCCCCTCAACAACCTCAGCGCCCACTTTTCGTAACTCAGTTGCCATTGCTGCTAAGCGGTCTGTTTCTTTAACTCGCCAGTTATAGATATTACGGATAGCCGTCGGCCCTTTAGCGAACAAAGCAACAGTTGCTAACGTCATTGCTGCATCAGGGATCTCGTTGGCATCAATATCAACGCCTTTTAACTCTCCTTTACGCACTATCAGTTTTTCATCATACCAGTCGATTTTAGCACCCACTTGTTCCATTACATTGGCAAACCCAATATCACCTTGTACGCTTTTTTTACCAACACCGTTAATCTCTATTTCACCACCTGAAATAGCTGCAGCTGCGATGAAATAGGATGCAGAAGAGGCATCCCCTTCAACCATAATTCGCTTCGGTGACTGATATGTTTGATTACCCTTGACCATAAAAGCTTGGTAGTTATCATTAACCACTTCAATGCCAAACTGGGCCATCACACCAATCGTAATGTCGATATATGGCTTAGAAACTAAATCCCCTTTAATGCGAATATGCGTGTCGCCTGTAAAAAGTGGTGCTGCCATTAATAATGCCGTTAAAAACTGACTAGAAATACTGCCGTCAATTTCAACTTGGCCGCCACTTAACGGCTTGCCTTCTATTAATAGCGGCGGGTAATCAGCATTTTTCAAATAACGGATGTCTGCGCCTAATTTGGCCATGGCATCTACTAAGTGACCAATAGGTCGCTCTTCCATACGCGGCTCGCCAATCAGCTCGAAGCGACCTTCAGTTGCAGCAAGAACAGCAGTCAATGGTCTATAAGCGGTACCAGCGTTACCTAAAAACAATGCATCTTTTGGTGTTTTTAATTGCCCAGCGCACCCTTCGACCGTTGCGACTGTTTTATCTGCATTTAAAGTAACCGTCACGCCCATCTGCTCTAATGCGCCTAACATATAGCGAATATCGTCACTATCAAGTAAATTGTGTACCTCTGTCGTACCTTGCGATAATGCAGCCAATAGCAAAATACGATTAGATAAACTTTTTGAGCCTGGTAATGTAACTGAACCGGATACTTTTGAAATCGGCTTTAAGGTAAGCTGCTCCATTAGCTATGCTCCTTAGCAAACTTATCCATGAATGCAATAAGGGCTTTAATGCCTTCGATTGGCATGGCGTTATAAATACTTGCCCTCATTCCGCCAACGAACCTATGCCCTTCTAGCGCAACTAACCCAGCAGCTTCTGCTTGGGCAAGAAACGCAGCATTTAAGTCATCATCTTGTAACCAAAAGGGTACATTCATCAATGAACGACAATGTGCAGCTACTTTATTACTATAAAAATCTGAACTATCGATATACTTATATAAAAGCGCCGCTTTTTCTTTATTATGCGCTTCCATAGCTGGCACGCCACCTTGGGCTTCTAGGTATGAAAACACTTCAGCAGCTAAGTACCAAGCAAATGTTGGAGGCGTGTTATACATACTGCCTTGCTTAGCTTCAATTGCGTAATCCAGTATCGCTGGACGAGGCAATCCCTCTCTTTCAAGTAATGTTTTACGCACAATAACAATACATAAACCCGACGGCCCGATATTCTTTTGCGCGCCCGCATAGATGAGGTCAAAGTCGTCTACATTAATTTCGCGCGACAAAATCATTGAAGACATATCGGCGACAATAGGTGCGCTTTGGTGTTTTGGCACATCAAATATTTCAATACCATCGATTGTCTCATTTGGACAATAGTGAATGAAAGACGCTTTTTCTGGCAGTTGCCAATCGTTTACAGGCTGAATATCAAATGTACTTTGCTCATCACAACGAATGTTCAACGATTCAACGTTGGTAAATTTAGCCCCCTCTTTGGTAGCGCCACTTGACCATATACCATTTTCAATATAAAAGCCTGGCGCATCACCTTGATGCAGGTTTAATGGCACAGCCGCAAACTGACCTCGGCCACCACCGTGCATAAATAAAACTTCAAAGTCGTCAGAGATGTTCATTAAACGACGTAAAGACGCTTCACACTCTTCTACCATCGCCAAAAAAGGTTTAGCACGGTGACTCACTTCCATCACCGACACACCCAATCCTTGCCAATTTAAAAACTCTGCTTGCGCTTTCTTCATTACTTCAGGGGGCAACATCGCCGGCCCTGCACAAAAGTTATATACCGTCATTTTCCTCATTCCTAAACAACAATAATTTACAGATAAAAAAAGCGGCCACAGCCGCTTTTTAGTTTTCTTTATTCACTCGGTGAATCGTCGTTCACTTGCGTGTTTTGCTCTGCGTCTGCATTCTCTGCAACATCCGCATTGCCATCCTCACCCTCAAGTAAGTCATCCACTTCAATTTCCTCAATGCGCTGTAGGCCTACTACTTGCTCATCTTCAATTGTTCTGATCAAAATGACCCCTTGGGTATTTCGACCAACTGTAGATACTTCACTGACGCGAGTACGTACTAAAGTGCCGCGGTTAGAAATTAACATTATTTCGTTATTATCTTCAACCTGAACTGCACCAACAACACTCCCGTTGCGATCACTCACTTTAATCGACACAACACCTTGTGTAGCTCGGCTCTTCGCTGGATACTCTTCTAATGGTGTACGTTTACCATAGCCATTTTCAGTCACTGTTAATATAGCACCATCATTCTTCGGTACTATCAATGATACAACTTTCACGTCATCTGGCATTTTGATACCACGAACACCTGTTGCAGTACGGCCCATAGGACGTAACGCTAACATTTCTTCGCCTGTTTCTGGGTCAATTTTCACTTCACCAGTGTCAGAATCGCGCAGCTTTTCATTAAAGCGAACTACTTTACCGTGGTCTGTAAATAGCATGATGTCATTGCTGCCATCAGTAATATCTGCACCGATTAAGTTATCACCTTCGTTTAAGTTTATCGCGATGATACCACTTGCACGTTGACGGCTATACGCAGTCAATGGCGTCTTCTTAACCGTACCATTAGCCGTGGCCATCAATACGTATTTGTCTTCTTCGTATTCACGAACAGGCAATATTGTAGTAATGCGCTCATCCGCTTCTAAAGGCAGTAAATTCACGATTGGCTTACCACGTGCTGTGCGTGAAGCAAGCGGTAATTGATATACCTTCAACCAATACATGCGTCCCGCTGTAGAGAAACATAAAATGGTGTCATGCGTATTCGCAACCAAGAGTCGTTCGATGAAATCTTCATCTTTCATCTTAGTAGCCGCTTTACCTTTACCACCACGACGCTGTGCTTCGTAGTCTGATAATGGCTGGTATTTAACATACCCTTCGTGAGATAAGGTAACAACAACATCTTCTTCGTTGATCAAATCTTCAAGGCTAATATCATGAGCGGCAGCACTGATCTCAGTGCGACGTTCATCACCATAAGTTTCTTTTATCTCAACTAGCTCATCACGAATTACTTCCATTAGACGTTCAGGAGAAGACAAAATGAAGAGTAACTCAGCAATAACTTCTAATAGTTCTTGGTATTCAGCTAAGATTTTTTCATGCTCTAAGCCAGTAAGCTTATGTAAGCGTAAGTCAAGAATTGCTTGAGCTTGCTGTTCTGATAAGTAGTACTGACCATCGCGAATACCTAGCTCAGCTTCTAACCAATCAGGGCGTGCTACATTGTCTTCACCTGCTTTTTCAAGCATCGACTTAACAGTACCTAACTCCCAAGGGCGTGCAACAAGGGCTTGCTTCGCTTCAGAGGGGCTTGGTGATTTTCTAATTAACTCAATGATCGGATCTATATTCGCCAGTGCAATCGCAAGGCCTTCAAGCGTATGCGCTCTATCTCTTGCTTTACGTAAATCGAATACAGTACGACGCGTAACGACTTCACGACGGTGAATAATAAACGCATCGAGCATTTCTTTTAGGTTAAAACACTTTGGCTGATTGTTATCCAACGCCACCATGTTCATGCCAAATACTGTTTGTAATTGTGTTTGCGAGTAAAGGTTATTTAGAATTACTTCCCCTACTTCCCCGCGCTTTACTTCAATTACAATACGCATACCGTCTTTGTCAGACTCGTCACGTAACGCACTGATCCCCTCAACTTTCTTGTCTTTAACAAGTTCAGCGATTTTTTCAATTAAGCGTGCTTTGTTAACCTGATATGGTAACTCATGAACGATGATCGTTTCTTTATTGGTCTTTTCGTCAACTTCAACTTCCGCACGCGCTCGAACGTATATTTTGCCTCGACCGGTTTTATACGCCTGCTCAATGCCCTTCTTGCCATTAATAATGGCAGCTGTTGGGAAATCTGGGCCTGGAATATAATCAATTAACTCTTCAATGGTTAAATCCGGGTTTTGTATTAAAGCCAAGCACCCGTTAATCACTTCAGTTAAGTTATGCGGTGGTATATTTGTTGCCATACCAACAGCAATACCAGAAGAACCATTAACTAGTAAGCTAGGGACTTTTGTTGGCAAAACGTCAGGGATTTGTTCTGTTCCATCATAGTTAGGAACATAATCAACCGTTTCTTTTTCTAAATCAGCCAGTAACTCATGTGATATTTTTGCCATACGTACTTCGGTATAACGCATCGCAGCGGCTGAGTCGCCATCTACTGAACCGAAGTTACCTTGGCCATCAACCAACATATAACGCAGAGAAAATGGTTGCGCCATACGTACTATCGTATCGTATACCGCGCTATCACCATGTGGGTGATATTTACCGATCACATCACCGACTACACGAGCCGATTTTTTGTAAGGCTTATTCCAGTCATTTTTCAACTCGTTCATAGCGAACAATACACGACGGTGTACAGGCTTTAAGCCATCACGTACGTCAGGTAAGGCACGCCCTACAATTACACTCATTGCGTAATCAAGGTATGAATTTTTGAGTTCATCTTCAATATTGACTGGTAGGATTTCATTGGCGAGATCAGTCATTCGATTCCACTTTCCTTCAGTGTCTACCTCTTTTATGTCAAACTAGTCAGACTAAGTATGACAAAGAGATTGAGTTATTATTAATTTCTGAATAGCTATGCTAACACACTTTTTATTAATTTACAGGCGCAAGATTTTAGTGATTTTAATCTGACCCAGCTTATAATGCGCTCAGATTAACGAGGAAGTTTTTTATGACCGAACATCAAAATGTAGATCCACAAGAAATAGCTAAGTTCGAAGAGATCGCTCAACAATGGTGGGATACTCAAGGTGAATTCAAACCATTGCACGAAATAAACCCACTACGATTAGACTTTATTAACGATAAAAGCCAAGGTTTATTTGGTAAAACAGTCCTCGATGTAGGCTGTGGTGGCGGCATACTCACAGAAAGTATGGCCAAACTTGGGGCAAATGCCACTGGCATAGATATGGGGCAAGAACCACTCAATGTTGCAAAGCTTCATAGCCTAGAAGCGGGAGTAACTGTAGATTATAAAAAAGTACCTGCAGAAACATTTGCAGAACAAAACCCAGAAAAATTCGACGTAGTAACTTGTATGGAGATGCTTGAGCATGTACCAGATCCTGCATCCATCATTAAAGCCGTGGCACAATTAGCAAAACCAGGTGCTAGCGTCTTCTTTTCTACTTTAAATAAAACCACGAAAGCTTACTTACTCGCTATCGTAGGCGCAGAAAAGATACTCAAGATGGTACCTGAAGGTACACACGACCACGACAAATTCATTCGACCTTCAACACTCATTAGCTGGGCTGAGCAGCATAACCTGAAAGTTCGCGCGAGTGCTGGTATTAATTACAATCCAATTGGCCAAACATTTACACTTACCAATGACGTCAGTGTTAATTATATCCTTCACTTTGAGAAGCTCGCATGACCGCTGCAGTAATATTTGATCTAGATGGCACTTTAGTCGATACCTGCGAAGATTTAGGCGCAGCACTTAACCACACGTTAAATCTACACAACTTTTCACAAGTAGAGAAAGTCGACTATAGCCCTGCAATTTCTAACGGCGTTAAAGCATTGCTTGATGTCGGGTTTGGCAGCGAATTAAAAAAGTTTGACCAAGACTTGCTTCGCCAACAAGTATTGGATTACTATGCGCAAAATATTGCCGTCCATAGTCATTGTTTTGACGGCATACAAGCACTACTTGATGGACTAAGAAGCGCGGGTATTCCAGTTGCAATTATGACAAACAAGCCAACCTTTTTAACGTTGCCTTTGCTAAAACATATAGCGGCGCTAAAAGATATTCAGGTGGTCGTATGCGGTGATACTCTGGACGAAGCGAAACCCTCCCCAAAACCATTATTGCACGCAGCTGAACAATTACAGGTCAACCCTAATGACTGTATCTACGTTGGTGATGCTGAACGTGACATTCAAGCTGCTCGTGCAGCTAAAATGCGATCCGTTGTAGCGCTATGGGGTTACGTCCCAAGTGAAGCAATCGCTTTGTCTTGGGAAGCGGATCTCAATCTTACTAACCCAGAAGCACTACTTAAGCACATTTAGTATTACTAAAACAGACAAGACACCATATGTAGTGTTTTGTCTGTATTTTAACACCAAGCTGCATATAAAAAAATCAGTCAGTTTTTTTTTTCAATTTAAGAAAAAATAGTCCTCTCTTGGTTGATTTTTTGATGGCGGCTTAGCGTATAAAACCTCAAAGGTTAATAAGCACTAACACAATGCAATTATCCCTAAGTTATCCACAATTGAGAGTGAGTTGTTCTATTGCAAAATTGCCATAACCCCACTATCTTGTGATCCGCAGGGGCACTTCCACCATATATAGTGGTTAAAAGATAAGCAGTTAATCTGAACGCTTTACAGGCCTCAGCCATTAATATAAAAAATACACATTCCGAGGGAATACAGGCGCAACTATGAACCAACAGCTATCTGTCAGTAAAAGAAACGGTCGTAAAGAGCCGCTCGATTTAGATAAAATCCACCGCGTTATTACGTGGGCTGCGGAAGGTCTAAATAATGTATCTGTGTCACAAGTTGAACTTAAGTCACATATTCAGTTTTATGATGGTATTCGTACCGAAGATATCCATGAAACAATCATCAAAGCTGCCGCAGATCTCATTGATAAGGAATCTCCTGATTATCAATACCTTGCTGCCAGATTGGCTATATTCCACCTTCGTAAAAAAGCATATGGTCAGTTTGAACCGCCGCATTTATACGAACATATCACAAAGTTGGTAGAAGATAAGCGCTATGACCAACACCTATTGGTCGACTATACAAAAGAAGAGATCGACGAATTAGACGACTATCTAGACCATGCCCGCGATTTAAACTTCAGCTATGCTGCGGTTAAACAACTTGAAGGTAAGTATCTAGTTCAAAACCGCGTAACGGGTGAAATTTATGAAAGCGCTCAGTTCTTATATATACTCGTTGCTGCTAGTTTATTTTCTGATTACCCCAAAGAAACGCGCCTGAGTTATATCAAACGTTTTTATGACGCAATTTCTTTGTTCAAAATTTCATTGCCAACTCCAATCATGGCAGGTGTGCGTACGCCTACACGCCAATTTAGTTCATGTGTACTAATTGAATGTGGCGATAGCCTTGACTCGATTAATGCAACGTCGTCTGCAATAGTAAAATATGTAAGCCAACGCGCTGGAATTGGTATCAACGCTGGACGTATTCGAGCGCTAGGTAGCCCAATCCGCAATGGTGAAGCGTACCATACTGGATGTATCCCTTTTTATAAGCACTTCCAGACAGCGGTTAAGAGCTGTTCACAAGGTGGTGTACGTGGTGGCGCAGCGACACTGTTTTACCCATTGTGGCATTTGGAAGTCGAAAATTTACTGGTTCTTAAAAACAACCGTGGTGTAGAGGAAAACCGTGTTCGTCACCTTGACTACGGCGTACAATTTAATAAAACAATGTATTCTCGCCTAATTAAAGACGATTATATTACCTTGTTTAGCCCATCGGATGTACCAGGCTTATATGATTCATTCTTTGAAGACCAAGACAAGTTTGAATCGTTATACGTTAAATATGAACAAGATGAGTCTATTCGTAAAAAGCGTATTAAAGCGATTGAGCTGTTTTCTATGTTTGCACAAGAGCGCGCTAGTACTGGTCGTATCTACCTACAAAACGTAGATCACTGTAATACGCATAGCCCATTTGACTCAAAGGTTGCACCAATTCGCCAATCTAACTTATGTTTAGAAATCGCGTTACCAACTAAGCCATTAAATAACGTCAATGATGCAGAAGGTGAAATCGCCTTATGTACATTGTCTGCATTTAACTTAGGCGCACTTGAGTCGTTAGATGAGCTTGAAGAGCTTGCCGACCTTGCAGTAAGAGCACTGGATAACTTGCTTGATTTCCAAGATTACCCAGTACCTGCAGCGCATACTGCGACAATGGGTAGAAGAACACTCGGAATAGGCGTAATTAACTACGCATATTACCTCGCTAAAAATGGTGTTAAGTACTCTGATGGCAGCGCAAATGGCCTCACACACCAAACATTTGAAGCAATTCAATATTACCTCATGAAAGCTTCAAATGGTCTTGCTAAAGAGCGTGGTGCATGTCCATTATTTAATGAAACCACCTACTCTCAAGGCATTATGCCAATAGACACCTATAAACGTGATCTAGACAAAGTATGTGATGAAGCATTACAACTTGATTGGGATGCGCTTCGTGCCAGCATTAAAGAACATGGCATGCGTAACTCAACACTATCAGCTCTAATGCCATCTGAGACATCATCGCAAATATCAAATGCGACCAATGGTATTGAGCCACCTCGTGGACATATCAGCGTAAAAGCCAGTAAAGATGGGATCTTAAAGCAGGTAGTGCCAGAGTACGAGCGATTAAAAGATAACTACGAGTTGCTTTGGGATATTCCGTCTAACGATGGTTATCTTGCACTTGTCGGAATTATGCAAAAATTTGTTGACCAAACAATCTCTGCAAACACCAATTATGATCCGAATAAATTTGAAGGCGGCAAGGTACCAATGAAGTTGTTGCTTAAAGATTTACTAACAGCATATAAGCTAGGTGTAAAAACGCTTTACTATCATAACACCCGTGATGGTGCTTCTGATGCTCATGATGAGATGAAACCAGAAGTTGAAGATGATGGCTGTGAAGGCGGCGCGTGTAAAATTTAAGTTTTAGCGGGCTTTATGCCCGCTTTCTTTAGTATTGAGTATTAACTATGTCCTATTCTACGTTTAGCAGAAAACACAACGACCAATTACAGGAGCCAATGTTCTTTGGCCAAACTGTGAATGTGTCTCGTTACGATCAACAAAAATATCCGATTTTTGAAAAACTGATTGAAAAACAGCTTTCATTCTTCTGGCGACCTGAAGAAGTCGACGTAAGTAAAGATAAAATCGACTTTCAAGCGCTTCCAGAACATGAAAAACATATCTTCCTGAGTAACCTTAAATATCAAACTCTGTTAGATAGTGTTCAAGGTCGTTCTCCTAACGTAGCTCTACTTCCGATTGTCTCTATTCCGGAGTTAGAAACTTGGATTGAAACATGGGCGTTCAGTGAAACGATTCATAGTCGTTCATATACGCACATTATTCGTAATGTAACTCAGTCGCCTGAGCTAATATTTGATGACATAGTCAGTAACGACAAAATTAATGAACGTGCTGATGCCGTTACACGGTATTACGATGCGTTAATTGAGCAAGTTTCTATCTTTAACTTATATGGTGAAGGCAAACATGAGATCAATGGTAAAACCGTTGTTATCAGTTTGTTTGAACTTAAAAAGTTACTTTATCTTTGCGTCATGTCAGTCAACATTCTCGAAGCAATTCGATTTTATGTAAGCTTTGCTTGCTCTTTCGCCTTTGCAGAACGTGAACTAATGGAAGGCAATGCGAAAATCATCAAGCTTATTGCACGTGATGAAGCCCTGCACTTGTCTGGTACACAGCATATGCTTAACATTATGCAAGAAGGTAAAGATGACCCTGAAATGGCCATAGTTGCAGCACAGTGTCGCGAAGAAGCCATAGCAATGTTTGTTGAAGCTGCCGAGCAAGAAAAAGAATGGGCAGAATACTTATTCAAAGATGGCTCTATGATTGGCTTGAACAAAGATATTTTATGTCAGTATGTTGAATATATTACAAATACACGAATGACTGCAGTTGGACTACCAGCACAATTTGAAAACAAATCAAACCCAATTCCTTGGATCAACGCTTGGTTAATTTCTGATAACGTGCAAGTTGCGCCGCAAGAAGCTGAGATCAGCTCATATCTTGTTGGTCAAATAGATTCAAAAGTGGACGCATCTGACTTTGGTGACTTCGATTTATAATGGTTGAAAAGCCTTGTCCCAAGATAACGTTAAATGATGTTGATGAGCCGCTAGAGTTTGCGGCTCATTCCCCTACTTTACTTCATTCTTTAGAATCCGCTAATATTGACGTCCAATATCAATGCAGAGAAGGGTTTTGTGGGGCTTGCCGAGCACAACTGAATGATGGACAAGTCGCTTATATACAGGAGCCATTAGCCTTTGTTAGAGACGGCGAGGTGTTATTGTGTTGCTCGCGACCTCTTACAGATATCAAAATTACCCTTCTCTAAAACCAACCATGTAACACCCAGATAAACTTAGCTATTACACAAGCTGCACCACGTGTGTTTCGTAATATTCATTTTTATCACTAACACTCAGTTGGTTTTGCTCAATTACTACATCCCAATGCAAGCTGCGACTCAAAGCGTCGCTTAATGACTCAACAAATTGCGACTCTAAAGAGAAGATACTGACATTTTCTACTTGGTGTATGCGCTCAGATATTTCACTAAACCAAGTTGGGTTCTCTATAACGAGCATCACAACTTTACCAAACAATTTAGACACCCGTGTAATTTCTTCCAACTCTAACTCACTGGCATATAATGCTAAGGTAATATACCCAGTATCATCTTCAAGCCATACATCTGGCTTTTGCCTGTCTGAGTGTGAATTTAAATGCGCTGTGTGTTCATAAGAAATAGCACACAAACCCATTATTTTTAACACAAAATGCGATAAGGATTCTGATTTTTGCAACGCAGTGGTAAACACTTCTTGGTGATTGGAATGATGAAAGAGATCAGCCACATTTACGCGTGCTTTAAACACAAAAGGTTTAGTCATGTTAATTTCCCTAACCCGCTACGCTCTAACTATAGACTTTGTGTCGATTTTAGCAAAAATCTTTCAAGGTTATACTATAACATCATTGAACTGTCATATATGTGGTGTTATATTATCGCAAGTTATTTCAACCTCAACGTTAGTGCCTAATAAACTATGATGAAGCAATCTCTGATCAGCAGTGCAATCCTTACTGCACTTTTCTCTAGTAACGTATTTGCCGCAGATATCAAAGGCAAAGTACTCGACAACAATAACCAGCCAGTAAGTGGTGCAAAGATACATTTGCATGGCAAAAGCCAATCAGTTACCTCAGATAAAAATGGTCAGTTTACCATTAATGTTGACGTAGATTCGCAACTTCACATTACCAAAAATAATTATTTAGATGAGCGTTTAGACGTAACAACAAGTAATGGATACGTTACCGTTGTTTTGAAGCCAAGTGCAGTAGAAAGTATTGTTGTTTATGCATCAGCACTACATAAAAATAGCATTGAAATGGCATCACCTGTTACTGTGTTAGCTGGGGATGAATTAAAAAATGCTGCAAAGCCAACACTTGGCGAAACTCTAAAAGGGCAACCAGGTATAAACTCGAGCTACTTTGGTCCTGTTTCATCAAGCCCAATTATTCGTGGCTTAGATGGCCCTCGTGTAAAAATCACCCAAAATGGTTTAGACAGTAGCGACGCATCTCGCGTTGGCCCTGATCACGCGAACACTAACGACAGCTTATCAGCACAACAAATTGAAGTATTACGTGGCCCTGCAACGTTATTGTATGGCTCAGGTGCCATTGGTGGCGTTGTAAACGTCGTCGATAACCGTATTCCTACAGATATCATCGAATCTCTTTCTGGTGCTGCCGAATATAGTCATGACACGGTATCCAACACCAATACTTACGCAGCAGTACTTGAAGCCGGTCATGAAGGCTTTAATTTTCATTTTGATGGCGTGAGCAGAAAAGGCGGTGATTACGAGACGCCGCAGTTTAACCTCCCACATGAAGAGCACGGTGAAGATGATCATCATGACGATCATGATCACGACGCACATGATGACCACGGTTCTGAAGCAGATCATGACGATCACCATGAAGAAGCGCCAGAAACAGCGAATAAAGTAGATAATACGTATATTGATTCACAGCAAGTGAACTTTGGTACAAGCTACGTAAATGACCATTTAACATTGGGGCTTGCATTCGGGCGCATTGAAACGGATTATGGGATCCCTGCTCACAGCCATGAAGGTCATGACCACGACCACGATGACCACGATGACCACGATCATGATGCACATGACGACCACGATGACCATGCTGATGAGCATACTGAAGAAGCTGTCTATGCGCGTGTAAAACAAGACCGCTGGCAGGCTCTATTCAATTACTCACTGCATAACCAGTGGATTGAATCTATTAATGTAAGAGCAGGCTATACCGATTATGAGCACAGCGAAATTGAACATGGTGCTACTGGTACAACATTTAAAAACAAAACCACTGAGTTGCGCACAGGTGTAGAACATCGTATTGGTGAGTGGCATGGTATCATTGGTTACCACTACTCTGACAGTGATTATGAAGCGCAAGGTGCTGAAGCATTCACCCCAGCGACTGAAACTAAGTCTCACGCTCTTTTCTTACTTGAAGAACGTACGTTCGGTGACTTTACATTAGAGCTAGGTGCTCGTATTGAAGATTTTCAGCTGTCTAGCTTAGTAACAAATAAATCTCATCACGATGATGATCATGATGACCACGCAGATGATGATCACGACGACCACGGACATGATGATCATGACGACCACGAACACGATGATCATGACGACCACGCTGAGTTTGAAACAGTTGCCTATGAATTAGATATGACTAACTTCAGCGCCTCAATTGGCGGCGTATATAACTTTGCTGAAGGACATAACTTTGCAGTTAACCTTTCTCGCTCAGAACGTGCACCACTAACTGCTGAACTACTGTCAAATGGCACACACATTGCGACTGGCACCTACGAACTAGGTTTAGGGTATGAAATTGAAGAGGGTGAAATCCACTTTGAACCACAAACCATAGAGCAAGAAACAGCAACAAATGTCGACTTTAGCGTTAGACGTTTCATGGGCGATTTTGGTTATACTGTTAATGTTTTTTACAACGATATCGCCAACTACTACTACCAGCAAAATACTGGTTTAATGTATACCGCGGAACATGGTTTAGAAGAAGCAGATCACTTCCATGAAGGTGCTTCTCCAGTATTCAAATTCGTAAGCAACGACGCAGAACTTTATGGTATTGAACTTGATGCACACTATCGTATCAACGATAAGAATCGCGTAAAGGTATTCGCTGATTCAATTACCGCTAAATTAGATAATGATCAGTACTTACCTCGAATTCCTAGCAATAAGTTAGGCGTAAAGTATGAATTTGAACATGCTGGTTGGAAAGCAAATATGACGATTACTCGTTATAATAGTCAGTCTAATATTACAAGCTACGAGACCAAAACTAATGGGTATACCCTAGTCGATACAAGTCTACAATATGACTTCTCGGCACAAGGTATAGATTTTGTAGGATATGCAAATATCGATAACTTAACTGATGAGCTTGGTTTTGTGCACAGCTCGTTTATTAAAGAGCAAGCACCATTGCCTGGTAGAAACCTGAAACTGGGTTTACGCGCTTACTTTTAAGACATAACAAGGGGCCAAGTTCCATACTTGGCTCCTCTTATCCCTCCTTCTGCACATAATATCCACTTTTATACATGTAGCTCTCTGTAATTTACTGTAATGGCGCACTTCTACATTGCCTCCTATGCTCTGCGAACCTCTATAAGTAAGGAAATTCGCAATGAGCACGTTACGTATTATTACTTTGATCAGCTTGATAGCCTTCGTCACGGCTATCGGGTGCAGCACCCAACAATCCCCCCCTCCAAAAATACTGCCTAAAATCACTCCAGCGCAAGGCAGCAGCATTGAGAGAGTTTGGTTAGATCAAGGCTGGGACGCAGAAACCAGGGAAAATTTTTGGTTCACAAATCAAGGCGCACAAATCATACCGTACGATTGGTTTGTATGGCTCGAGCAAGCTAACAGTCAGCAGTTATTTCGCCATTCCGAACACATGGAAATGCTCAGATACCTACCTATGAACGCCTCTAAAGCCAACCCTGGAGGCTTGCCAATAGGATTTGCTTTACATAATAACCAGACTACAGGAGAAAACTGGGTCGGTATGACATGTGCGGCATGCCACACCAATCAGTTAGATTACAAAGGCAAAAAGATACTCATTGAAGGTGCACCTACACTCGGTAACTTTGTACTATTTTTCAAAAAACTCATAGCAGCCATGAACGAGACTTTAGCAGATGAAAGAAAATTCAATCGCTTTGCGACAAACGTGTTGGGAGAAAACAAAACAAATAATGAGTTAACTGAACTAAAAAACCGTTTACAGCAAGTGACACTGGCTTCAGCCGAGCGGCAAGAAGTGAACAAGCTTCCCTCACACTACCCAGACGACTTTACCAGTTACGCTCGATTAGATGCTTTTGGTAACATACAAAATGCGGGCACTGCATTTGCCCTGCATGATTTGAACAATCGTAATACGCCAACGGGGCCGGTTTCCTACCCTTTTTTGTGGGGCACACACCAATCAGATGTCGTTCAATGGAACGCCTCTGCGCCAAACACGCCTATTATTGGCCCTTTAGTCCGTAACATCGGTGAAGTTGTTGGCGTCTTTGGTAGTTTGGAGATCAAAGAAGCGCCTTTTTGGCAGCGACTATGGGGCAAAAAACTTCGCTACTCTTCCACGGTCGATATCATGGGGCTAGGAAATTTAGAGTCTTGGGTTAAAACACTTCGCTCACCACAGTGGCCTTTGGAATATTTTCCTGCCATTGATAATAACAAAGCCGCTAAAGGCGCGCTTCTCTATAAAGCCCATTGCGCAACCTGCCATCAGGTGATCCCACGAGAAGATGAATTAAAACGATACATCGCTAATCAAACACTAATTTCTGAGCTTAAAACAGATCCAGTGACTGCATACAATGCATCATGTCACATGGCTAAAACCCTCATTCTAGAAGGCACTAAAGAGCGTATTTTAATTGGTAATACGTTTGATAAAAAAGATAACGCCATTGATATACCTGTAAATGGTGTTGTCGGTTTAGTACTTAAAGATATCCCGCTTGCGCTTAAAGCTGGCAACATCGCTGAGCGAGTCGGTGATGATGGCAAAAAAATCAGCGGTCTCACCGAATTTAAAAACTTAATATCGGCACATTTAAATGATCGTAATAAAAAAGCGCAAGTCATTGAGACTGATTGTAAAGATGGCAAGCTAGATAGTGGCGTTTATAAAGGCAGGCCGCTCAATGGAATTTGGGCAACAGCCCCCTATTTACACAATGGATCAGTCGCAAATTTATGGGAACTGTTAAAACAACCGGACAATCGCTCAGATCAGTTTTGGGTTGGGAGTAGAGAGTTTGATCCAGTTAATGTGGGTTACGACACACGCCAAGGGTTAAACTTATTCAAAGTTAATTCAAGTAACGGACAGCCCCAAGCCGGCAATTCTAATTTAGGTCATGACTATGGCACCATGTTAACTGATACTGAGAAGTGGCAGGTAGTCGAGTACATGAAAACGCTTTAGTTGTGTTTTGGGCATAAATATACAAATTTATGCCCCACTCTATTGAGTATTCAACAACACCTTGAGTTTGTGTAAATTTTTACTACCTTTGATTAAGGTGTATAAACAAAAACTAGCAAGGAAGACATCAATGAATAGCGTAAAAGCCAAATTAATGCTCTGCGTAATAAGTGGCCTCTCATTGATCTTAATTGGTGCACTAACGACCCTGTTTTCAGTAAAAAATGTCGCCGCTGAATTAGACTCTCTCATTCATAATGAATTAATGACTCGCAAACACGTAGGGTTAATGTCAAATCAATTTAAAACACAAGTTCAAGAATGGAAGAATGTATTGATCCGCGGTCATGAAGTAGAGCTGTATACAAAATATTGGCAACGCTTTGAAGAAAACGAACGCGCAATTCAAAAAAATGTAGACAAACTATTACAAAGCCCAAACTTACATAGTGCTATAGCTTCACAGTTAAAAGAATTTAAAATAGAACACCAAAAGCTAGGAACATTATATCGCTCTGGGTTAGAGCAATATGCAGCGTCACAATTTAACACACAGATTGGCGATACCTCAGTTAAGGGCATTGACCGCACATCAGCCACTTTACTAAACAATATAACACATTCAATTACGAAGCTTGTTGCCGAGCGTTCTGAAGAACTAACCTCAAAAAAAGAGCTAGTGTTAATAAAAAGCTTCATCATCATGTTTATACTATCGGCAGTAATACTGCTGCTTATGACTCTTTATATACAGCGCCTTGTGACTCGGCCTATAAAGCAGGCATCTATTTTTGCAGAACAAATTGCTTCCGGAAAGTTAGACAATAACATCCAAGGTCATCGCAAAGACGAAGTTGGGTTGCTCCTAAATAACTTAGCAATCATGCAACAAAACCTCAGCAATATAACGCAAAACCTAAAACAACAAATGGCACAGCAACAGATTCAAGCCCAAGAAAATGGCAGAATTAAACAAGCACTTGATAACGTAGCAGCCCCTGTGATGCTGGGTAATGACTGTGGTGATATTATTTATGTAAACCAAAAATGTGCTGAGCTATTCAAACGATATACAAAGCAAGTTCGTGCTGTTCAACCAAACGCAAATACCAACTCTTTGTTAGGTTCAAATACACACAGTTTGTTCGACAACCAAGCAAGCTTTGAGTCACTTAAAACTGCCATTACACATCAAGTAAACAATGAAGTTACCTTTAAAAACGTCATTTTTAACGTTGTTGCAGGACCTGTATTAGATAAAGAGCAAACTCTTTTGGGTGTTGTCTATGAGTTCTCAGATCTAACAGAGCAACGCTACGCAGAGACACAGGTTGGCGAAATAATTAGAGCTGCCTCTCAAGGTCAACTTGCTGCAAGGCTAAATTTAGATGAATTCACTGGCTTTATGTACACATTAGCACACAGTATTAATGCCTTATTAGATGCCATCGCCCTGCCAATTCAGCAAACCAAAGATACCCTGAACCTAATTGCGATTGGACAAGTACCCGATACCATTAACGGTGACTATAGCGGTGAGTTTTTAGAAATAAACCAGAGTTTAAAAACAGCTACAAGCGCCATCAATGCACTTATCTGTGATACCAATATGCTCATGGAAGCAGCGAGCAGAGGGGAGTTATCTAAGCGTGCAGACATTACACAACACCAAGGTGACTTTCAAAGTATTGTGAAAGGGTTCAATACCACGTTAGATGTTATTGTCGAGCCAGTTCGTCTTACCGCCGACTATTTAGATCAGATTGCAAAAGGTCAGCTTCCTTCTAATATCAGTGACAATTATCATGGTGACTTTCTACAGATAAAAAATAGTCTTATCACGTCAATTACTGCCATAAAAAATATGGTGCAAGATACCGCTAAACTCGCTCAAGCAGCGAGTAATGGACAACTTAATGAGCGAGCAGACAATGCGCGGCATCATGGCGAATTTGCAGCGATTGTTGGGGGCATTAATTTAACGCTTGATGCGATTTCTGAACCATTAAATGAATGTAAAACCGTCATGTTTGCGTTATCTAACGGTAATTTGACTAAATCCGTACAAGGTGAATATGAAGGCGACTTTGACACCTTGAAACAATCAGTGAATACCTCGGTATCTAACTTGGCGAAAATGGTCAGCCAAATCCGTGCAACTGCAAATACAATAAATAACTCAGCCAGTGGTATTAAATCTGGGATGAATGATTTAAGTGAAAGAACCGAGTCACAAGCCGCCTCTATACAACAAACAACCGCATCCATGAACGATATAACCGATACGGTTACGGTTAACTCAAAAGATGCTCATTCCGCCAGCTCCCTCGCCAATGAAGCCGATAAACAAGCACAGCAAGGTGGTGAGCTTGTCCATTCTACAGTGAGTGCAATGAAGGAAATAAGTAACAGCTCTAGTGAGATATCGAATATTATCGAAGTGATAAACGAAATTGCTTTTCAAACTAATTTATTGGCATTAAATGCCGCAGTTGAAGCTGCGCGTGCCGGTGAGTCTGGCAGAGGATTTGCGGTTGTCGCAGCAGAAGTGCGAGAACTGGCACAGCGCAGTGCTAATGCATCGAAAGAAATATCCGCACTCTTAAACGATAGCGCAATTAAAGTTGACCATGGTGTTCAGCTTGTTACTGAGTCAGGCCAAACACTCAGTGATATTGTGAGCAGTATACAACAACTTTCAAAATTTATGAGTAACATAGCACTGGCAAGTACCGAGCAATCAAATGGCATTGGACAAATTAATGTTGCGATAAAACAAATGGATGGCATTATTCAAAAAAATACATCCTTGGTAGAAAGTGCAAACTCATCAAGCAATACCCTGTCTCATCAGGCCAATGAGCTCAATCGGTTTATGTCAGGATTCGAGGTATAAATGAGATAAAACACAATCCAGAAACTTATTCTGGACTGTGTTTGAGTTAAATTACTTTGCTTTATTATGTATTGCATCAAGCCTAGCCAGCAGGCTAGATGTATCAAAACGCCCGCCCCCTAATGCTTGAACATCTGCGTAGTATTGGTCAACCATGGCGGTTACGGGCAATGTCGCACCATTGCTGCGCGCTTCATCAAGCGCAATACCAAGATCTTTGCGCATCCAATCAACAGCAAAACCAAATTCGTACTCACCCGCATTCATGGTTTTATAACGGTTTTCCATTTGCCAAGACCCTGCAGCCCCTTTAGAAATGGTTTCAACAACCTTTTCTGCATCAAGTCCTGCTTGTTTAGCAAAGTGCAAGCCTTCAGCCAATCCCTGTACAACGCCAGCAATGCAAATTTGATTGACCATTTTACAGGTTTGACCGCTACCCACTTCACCAAGTAACTGACTAAAGCGGCTAAATGCAGCCATGATTGGTTGGGCCTTATCAAAACAGGTTTGCTCACCACCCGCCATCACCGTTAACACCCCATTTTCAGCACCTTTTGTTGAATGCGACAATTATCCTTAAAAGTTGTCAATTAATTTCAATGTTGTAAATGTTATTTTTTTAGGAATCAAATCAGAAAATTATATTTGCCGGAAGATACAAATTTTGAACATTCGAAATTAGTATCTTTGCGGAAAACTCTAAAAGCTGAGAACCTTAATTTTTATTGTTGAGAGTTTGAAAATGTCACTTTCATTCATGGTAGCATTAGGCTAATTAATTTATCTTCAAGAAGAAAAAATATGGAAAAGTTAAAAATAGCATTTATTGGCCTTGGAGTTATGGGCTACCCTATGGCTGGTCACCTTTCAAAGAATTCTGACTTTAATGTCACGGTATATAATAGAACTACTGCTAAAGCTGAAAGCTGGGAAAAAGAATATTTGGGCTCTATCGCAACCACTCCAAAAGAAGCAGCACAAGATGCTGACATAGCTTTCATCTGCGTTGGAAACGATGATGATCTAAAAGAGGTAACAGTGTCAGCCGAAGGTGTTCTCCAATCAATGAAGCCTGGCAGCGTTCTTGTTGACCACACAACAGCATCAGCAGATATTGCAAGGTTTCTATGCCAAGAATCTATTAAGAGAAACATTGGTTTTATTGATGCTCCTGTCTCTGGCGGAGAAGCTGGAGCCATTAATGGACAACTCACAGTGATGTGTGGAGGCGATAAGAGTCACTATGATAAAGTTGTAGGTGTTATGAATTCATACAGTCGCTTCAGTCAACTTCTAGGAGAAGTCGGTTCTGGCCAGCTTGCTAAGATGATGAACCAAATATGTATTGCAGGTGTAGTGCAAGGCCTTTCAGAAGCATTACAATTTGGCCAGAAAGCAGGCCTTGATTGCGAGGCTGTAATAGAAGTTATATCAAAAGGGGCTGCGGGATCATGGCAAATGGAAAACCGTCATAAAACCATGCTTAAAGGTGAATATGAACACGGATTTGCTGTAGATTGGATGAGAAAAGATCTTGATATCGCTCTTACCGAAGCTAAACGAAATGGCTCAACTCTCCCGTTAACCGCTCTTGTAGATCAATTCTATGCTGATATCCAAAAAATGGGCGGCAATCGTTGGGATACCTCTAGCTTACTCAAAAGGTTAATCTAAATAATCTTTAGTTGAGTTATATAAACCTATTTTTGCTGACATTTTAAAGTTGCCAAAATCACCACAAGTCATGTTACCTTAATCAAAAGATAACATGACTTTTCAATTAAAGTGTAATCTAAAATATCTAATTAATTACTTAAATGAAGCCTAGATTATCCATTTGGGATTGACGAAATGTAAATTAGATTTGTACAAAATGCATCAATCACTAATTCGCACAATAACTAAGAATTATCTGAGTTAGAATTATCACTTTACTAAAAGTCATACTTTCATTCTTTTCTTATCTAAACGCATTAATATTTGTTTAAAGGTAATCTGATGCTTCTTAACTAACTGAGCCAACTCACTTCCATTAATAACCTCGACGCCACATTGCTTTGCAACTTCTCTAGTCCTTGATGAAAGCATTGTCGCATTAGTAATGAAAAGTAACTTTGCACAAGTTTTACCTATTTGATGCTCGTAAATTGGTTTGGCTGCAAAAATTTCTTGCACAGCTTTATAACCATCATAGCGGCCTCTAATAGTGTGCTTTGCTTGAATCAGTACCATTTCATTATTTACTATCAAAACCCCATCAGAGCCTTTATCAGCACCATTGCTTGCCAGCCAAGCACTGTCTGCACTAAGCTCTTTATTCATTACCTCAACTGTTAATGCTTCAAACTGCTGCCAGCTTAATTTTTTTATATCATCAGCATTTATTACTTGTTCATCACTGAATCCTTTAGCACCAGCAATACCTCCGGGCATTGGGATCACTTCTTCAGGTGTAACAACCGCATCTTTTAGTTGAGTTTTCTTTGTGAGTAACTTATGAAGATTAACATCGAAAGACTCCATCTCAGGATGAAGAAGTAATGGAACGTAAATGTTAACGTCTTTTGTCTGCCCAATTCTGTATACGCGATCGGTAGCTTGGGCTTCTTTAGCAGGATTCCAGTGGCGCTCGAAATGAACCACATTATTTGCTCCAACTACAGTCAATCCAACACCTGCTGCTACAGGGGACATAACAATAATATTAAATCCTTCTTTTGCTTCAAAGTCAGCAATCATTGTTTTACGAGTAGGTGTAGATACTTTTTTTGAAACTGCCTTTGCATCACCATTAATTATTGAAAGAGGGCCTAGCCCGTATTTCCTTCCTAATGCAATACTAAGAAAAGTTTGAAGACGTTTGTTTACCGCGAAAATAATACACTTTTCATTTTTGGTTTTAATTAAATCTAGTAGCTGTAGTAAACTTTTTAACTTCTCTGATTCAAATAATATTTCGTCTAGTTCTTTATTAGATTGGGGGCAATTTAAACTACCCCCATCCGCTAATCGCGGATGTAATGAACTATTTCTGAGCCTTTGTAGTGTGCTCAGTACATGATTAGAATCTGACTCTTCAATCGACTCTATAGCACCATCATAAACCTTTAATTGATAACCTGTCATTGTCTTCCCTAGTTCTGGCAGGTATTTCCAATCTGTATTTTCAATTCCAACATACATGAACTTTTCAGGTAGCCCGTCAAGATTGTCTTCCTTAACCCTGCGAAGCATTATAGCCCCAACTTTAACCCTTAACTCCCGACCAACTCTATTTCTAATATCTTCAACTTCATCGCTTGCAGCTTGTAATATTGGTGAAATGTATTTGGCTCTAAAATCCTGATAACTTCCTAAATATTTAGGACAGGCAGTATCCATTAGGCACCAGAAATCCGCTAAGCTATTTTCAACAGGAGTACCAGTGGCAACTAATTTGAATTGGGCTTTAAGCCCTTTAGCTGCTCTGGTTGCTAAGGCGTTAGGGTTTTTGATATTTTGTGCTTCATCAAAAATGACTAAACCCCAATCTATAAGACAAAGAGAGAATTGATAATCTCTAAAGGTTTGATATGTTGTTATAACCAATCGACCCGGCATATCAAGTCTATCGACGCAGTCTTTACCAATGTTTAACGAATAGCGAGGTTCAAATTCGTCACCATCTGAAGTGTTTGTTCTGATTTCAACACCACCATTTTTAAATCGATTTAACTCACCATCAGTTTGAAGAATAACAATGTCTCTAAATGGAGATGTTTTAAAGGTTTTTTCTACTTCATCTTTCCAGTTTTCAAGCAAGCTCAGAGGAGCAACAATCAATGTCGGTTTCTGAGTTTCATTAATTTGACTTACTTCACGATAATGATGTTCCACAGCAGAAAGTGCCATGAACGTTTTCCCTAACCCCATGTCATCAGCAAGCAAAGAGCCACTGATATCGCTATTTTCGTGGCTTTGATCCAATAGCCCTAGAATCCATCGAACTCCAATATCTTGATGCTTATATGGAGTTCTTAAGTAATTGCCCCAATCTAAGTCCCCCATTCGGCATACATCATTTATCTTCTCTGAAACAATCGGTGAATTTTCGGATAGTTCTTCATCATTAAGGTCGATATCTACTACTATTGTTTCTTCTGTTTCTGTTGCCTCTTCTTCGCTATCTGAATCAAGACCTGTATCAACCTCTTCTTCATCATTACCAGAGCGTAATTTCATCTCAATCTCATCGAGAGTTTTGCTTACATTGTCAGAGTCAGAAATATCAAAAAATTTACCTTCAAACTCGATTTCATTGGCCCCTGTATTCACAGCATCATCAATTACTTTTTTAACGTCTTCAAATGATGATGAATCACTTACTAAAGGAAGGAGTTTTGAGATTGGAAGCACTTGCTCAGAAGAAGCTGATTTCCCAAACCAATCAACTCCTGAATCATCAGTTTCACCAAAATAGGCGTGTTTAAAAGTTGTCGCCCCATGTACACGCAACGAAAACCCAAGGTCTAAATCTACCAACGACGCATCAATGAAAGCGGTTGGGTTTTGCAGAAAGTCTTTTACTTTACTCTTAGGTACAACCCTGTTGTCCAACACTTCTTTTACGGCTTTAATTTTTTCTTCCGTAAATAGAATGATTTCATCACCTACTTTTATAGTATTGGCATTTGGTGCAACTATTTGTCCCAGCACTTTCTGTATATCTTCGTGACTTGATTCTTGCCCCATAAAAGGTGTAAGTATCAAATTACCAAAAGAATCTAACTCCGCCTCAACCGCTATTTTTTCTGGAGTATGTATTTTTAATTTTTCGAAATGTTGAAGTTGTAATTTGGCATTTTGCTTCTGACTCAATTGCAAGTTATGAAGCAAGGTTAAGTTATCGAATTCAGTTTTAGCAGAATTCTCATGTTTCTTTTTTGACTCAAATGCTATGAGTTGAGCCTGAGTTAGTAAGTATTGCGAAGTCTCTCCAAATTTAATTATTGGACCTTCGATAGAATAACTATGAGTAGTCCTGCCATCAGGGTCTGATACCGCAAGCTCAACCTTAAAATTAGATCTACTCGTATTCCCTCTTATATCAGAATAAATTACACCATCCCAAAGTGGAGGTAATGATAAAGATTCTCGAACGTAATCATCTAATCGACACAGTACATTAGCAGGCACAATGAAGCCATTAGGTATGCTCTCAGCCTCTTCTTGCTCTTCTAGCATTTTTAAAGTGACATATTGTTGTATAAGCCACTCGTTAGCAGTGCCATTTCTAACTTTTTCAAACTCTTTTTTGTCTAAAGAAAAGTAGGCGCCATCGAGTTCATCAGGAATAAAATTAAACGAAACAGACCGATCTGCATTTTTAAAAAATTTATTAATTAAGTTCGAAAGTGCCACTAATCTGCTCCAAATCTTCGAATATAAACACGATAATCATCTGCGGTTAAAACATCTTTTATTGTTACTGGCACCCTTAAATCCCTTAATGACTCTACAGCTCTGCGCTGCCAGCTAAAGTTTGCTGGAGAGTGAGTAAAGTAGTCATATGCGCCGTGGCCATAGTTACTCATAGCCTCATGAAGCCCTTTTGTTAGGCTCCTATAGGATTTGCGCTGTTTATCATATTGAAGTACTGGTGCAGATTCATGCAAAGAGCGATATATCCACAATTTACATTGGTGGCTACCTTCAATCATATGGGCACTACCTAAGTCCACATAAATAATAGATTTTTCACCATCATCAACTATGGAAAAGTCTGGTAGGTGCTCTTCTTTGTATTTAGTTTTTAAAAAACGAGCCATGCTTTTACACATATATAGCTTGGTGTTTTTAATTAATTTCTTATCGTAAAGACCTTCCAAAAACTTTTTTCTAGTTGGAAACATTCGTTCCATATCAGGATCATAAGAAGAATAAGAAAAGTCCTCCAATGCTTCTAAAAAAAGTCTTAAATCAAGCCCAGATAACCAGCCTTTTACTTTAGCAGACATGTCTTTTGAAACATGACTCCACCACTTTCTGTATCTTGGATGGCTAACAGGTACTCTTGGGTCACCCGCAATTGACATAATTGTATTAAGCCAAGACTCATGGATATCGTGCGAAGGTGCTCTTTCTATTAGTATCTTCAAAATTTTATGGCCCAATAACTCGGAGCTATCAAAGCTAGATTCATAGACCTCTTTTTTTTGAACCTCTGTAAGAAGGTCGTGAGGTTTATTAACTGGAATGTTTTTGAGTTGTTCTACAAAGTAAATTCGTTGAGCTAGCTCCATAAACTGACCAGACTGAAACTGATCAAGTTCGAATTCTTTAACGATAAAATCGAAATCTCTATTTTTATCTATAGCTTGTTGTGCTAACCATTTAGGCCCATCTTGAGAAAGTAAATTTTCATCAAACCATTTTGACTGCTTACGTTTTTTTCTAGCGTTAATCAACCATTCTGACGTATACGCAACATTAATTAAGCTACTATAACGACTCAAATAATATTGGTAAAAACTCTCCAAAAATAACGAACTTGGTTTTTCGGTTAAAAAGTCAATTTTATCTAAGATAGAAGTTGTAAGCTGGATTTGTTGTCCAACTTTTGAATTAAGAGCGAAACCAAGTGCACGAATATCCAATTTATTTTCAATTACATTCTCAAGGTTTTTGTTCGCCTGCACAGCATTATAAACTTTTCTCCAAGCAGCCTTAAAACTGTCATTATCTGTACCTGCCTTTTTTGAAATTTGTTTGAGTCCATTCACCAGGTCCAACATCAAGCTAGTATTTTTCCCAAAAGGGTTTTCAGGTATTGTAAATCTGAGCTTTTTTAAATTTATTCTCATACTCAACACCACTTATTTTTTGTTGTAATTAGGTTTTATCTTTTCAAGATCTTCGATCGAAGGTCTTTTTACAGTAAACCTAATATCAATGCGTCTATTCTTTGCTCTAAGTTCTGGTGTTGACTCATCTAACTCAACTCGTCTAGTCGCAGCGTAACCACTTACTGAAAATAAATTTTCTTCAGAATGATTCAATAATTCATTTAAGCTTGGTTCTAAAACTAATTCTTCACTCCATAGCTTCCAAACTGTTATCGCTCTATCAGCACTTAAACCCCAGTTTCCTTTAGTCCAATATTTACCGAACTTAATAGGAACACTGTCTGTATGGCCTTCAACAAATACTGTATCTAAATAAGTGAATCGATCATTTTTCATTACTGCAGAATGAAGAACTGCACCGATACTTTTAACTGATTCCACCATATCTTCAGGAATTTGATCGTCACCTGACTTAAAAGAGAGGGTTTCTTCTGGAATACGAATCACCGTCTCATTATCAGCAATTTCCACCTTAATATTTTGCTTTGCCAACTCTTCCCTGACCTCATTCAAAATATCTTGTCTTGCTTGTTCTGCTTTTTTAAGCTCTTCAATGCCTGCATCAATATCTTGTGTTCGTTGAGTAAGTTCAATGATCAGTGCCACAGCAGCTAAAATAAAAATGACAAGCAATGCCGACATTAGATCAGAAAAAGAGATCCAGTATGGGTTCTCTTCATCTACTTTTACATGTGTACGTGATGCAAATTTCATTGTTATGCACCTACTTTGTCTTGAATATCCTCAACAACACCCGCTAATGCTCTTGCAGCATTATTCATAGTGGTTGCATATTGAGTTGAAGAATCAGCCCATATAGTCAGATGATCTTTAGTCTGAGCATTGGCTTGTTCAGCATAGTCTGAAAGCAAGTTGGTCATTTGAGTTGCCAGTTCATTTACATTTTTCTGTAATTGTGACAAATATTCTTTCTGAGATGACTTCAAGCTATCAAAAGTATTGCCTGCATTAACGATCATGCTATTTATTTGATCAGCTAAATCTCTGAAACGCCCTGTATCTGCAATCAATTGCTCTCGTAAATTCTCCATTCGCTCAGAAGTAGTTTGATTTTGGCTAGCTAAATCTTTCGTTGATTCAATAGCCTCAGTAACGGCACCAGATAGTTTATTTCCGGCATCTCTGACATGAGAACCAAATATACTCATTTTTTCTGCCGCTGATTTAAGTTCTGTCGCAGACTCACGCATACTATCAGTTGCTTTAGCACTTGCTAATACAGATGACTCAACACTTTGTTGAAGTGATTTGCCTTGTTCAATAATCTGCTCTGAACTCGTTTTGTGGTTCTGTATGCTTGATTCTATTTGAGAAACTAATTCTTGTGTTGACTTTGAAATTGCTTGTGTTTGCTGTTCTAAGGCAGCATTCCTTTGCTCAGATATTGCAGCACTCTGCTCGTCACGCTTGGTAAATGATTCATTTAATGAGGACATCTGTGACTGAACAAACTCAGTTAACACCGAACTTTGAGACGCGATACCTTCTGTTAGCGACTTAATTTGTTGTTCAATGTTGTTCGTAAACTCTTGCTCTCTTTCTTTTGCACGAGCTTGGCTGCTATCAAAAGCATCATTTAAACTGCCAATTTGAGTTTCCATCAACTCAGTCATCTTACGACCTTGCTCATTGCTTTGTTCAACTAATTGAGAAACTTGCAATGAAATAGAAGAGATAAGTTCTTTTTCCCTTTCCCCTGATGCTTGCTGAGACGCTTCAATCTTAGAAATAAACGCTTCCATCGTGCTATTCATACCAGAAATTGATTCGTTAACTTTTTCTGAAGCATTTTCCATTGCGACTCTTTGTTGATTACCTTGAGCGCCAAAACCATCCATAAATTTCGTTAACAAATCCTCTAACGCCTTTTGATTCCCTTCTGAAGTTTCGTCCACGAGTTTATTAATAGCAGGCGCCATTATTTCATTTAGCGTTGTCTCTAATGCTTCACTGATTCCTCGAGTTGCAGTTAGCATTGATTCCTGCATTTTAATGCCTATTTGCTCAGCTAAACCTTGTAAACTCTCCCTAGATTCAATGCTATTATGAGCAATAATTTGAAGTTGAGATTCAGGACTTAAACGCGGAAAAATATCGTCAATTTTATCTTGGAGTATGCTTATTCTTTTTCTAATGCTTTGCTCTAATGATTTCTCAATAAAATTAAATAAAACACTTAACAATACACCCCAAACAGATGTCATGAAGGCAACTTTAGCACCACCAATCACCGCAGAAACACCTGCTTTCATTTCTTCAACTGAGACATCAGAAGAAATGTTCATCTCCGAAAGACCAATTTGAAGACCAACAAAAGTACCTATAACACCAACAGCGGTTAAAAAACCCGGTACAGCAGCAATTAGTCTGTTATCTGTAACACCTTTTGCCAGAGTGTGAGTATTGAAAAAATGTGAAGCATCAAACGTATTATGTAGATGAACATTACCAATAGCCTTAACTTCTATTAGTGTTTCATCAAATTCTTTCCAGATATGTCTTACAGGCTGACTTTTCTCTTTATCTTTTTCGGTGATAAAGCTAATCAAGTCTCTTCTTTTAGATGAAATATTTTCTGTTGAAATACCTTTCAGAGCCTCATTTAAGACCTTTATCCTTTTTTTAGCCTTTCTGAACGAATTACCTGATTTGGCAAGAAAGAAAAATGTTATCCCCAAAAGGAATGCTACAAAAATAGCACTCAATTGCGACTCAAAATTCAGTGTACTAAAACTTAAAAAGTCAGGGACTAACCAATCTAATTTTTCCATAATGTTTCCTACAAAATGACATTCACTTGTTATTCTTGTTTTTAGCGGTAAAAACTAATACCGCTTGTTTTCCATTATTTTTATAAACTAACCGTTCTTTGCATACTCTGCATCCAAGATGCTTTAAAAGCGGGATCTCCAGCAAAAAGCTTGTAAAGTTCTAGTTCATCTTTACGTCTAGCCAACATAACTTCCTTCAGCATTTTTTCGAATGCTAGTTCACGGTTATGTGGATCTGGATTGTTCTGATACTTAGCTTCAAAATCTGGATGTTGTTTAATGCTTTCAGCGATATTGATGAACTTAACTTTCTGTTCCTCTGGAGTTGCACTCCAGCCTTGAAACCATCTCTCGTTAAAATTCTTAATAATATCGTCTAGCGGATCTCGCTCTTCTTCACCACCATGCGCTCCACGAGGGTTAGGGTTCTGTGGCGCTAGTTCTGTTTCTTCTGCATCAAGTCCAATACCGTAATTTAACTTAACACGCTGAAGACCATAGGAACTTAAATCAACTGACTCTAACAATTCATCAAGCGCTTCAGAATCAGGGTCTTTAACAATCAGCTTTGGTATTAAGAATTTTAAGAACCAAAACAGTTTTTCCCAAACAACAATTTCATAAGGCATGATTGAAGCCATTTGTCCGTAAATCTTCACAAATTGTTTAGCTTTGATCTTAAAATCGACTTTATCGTCATCTTCTAGCTCTAATTCAAAATTAAACCGATTAGCCGCAGTATCAATAATTGGGCTTAAGGTTTGAGCGTCTTCATTATCAAAGTAGCGCTTAACGAAGTCTTCAACTTCGTACCATTCATAAACGCCAATATCGTCCATCGCATCTTTTAGCTCATGTAATACATTTACATCAGTTGCTTCAGATAAAGTCGTTGAAGTATAAAATGGGTCAAATGCCGTTTTTATCTCATCAACACTATTAAAGAAATCGAGTACAAATAAATCCTCAGTCTTTTTACCAAGCTTAGGTGCAGAGCGATTTAAGCGTGATAATGTTTGTACACAAAGCACGCTTGCTAACTTTTTATCTACGTACATAGAACAAAGCTTTGGCTGATCAAAACCCGTTAGGTATTTATTGGCCACAACCAACAAGCGATACTCATCAGTATCAAACTTATCTTTTGTTTCACTCTCGGCAAAACCATTCATTTCAGCTTCAGTATACTCAATGCCATCAACTTCTTTGGTGCCAGAAAATGCTATCGCTATTTTAAATGGGCTACCTTGGGCTTCTATCACTCGTTTTAAGGCTTTGTAATAGCGAATAGCGGTTACAATATTTTGTGTAACAACCATACCTTTGCCTTTACCACGTAGCTTTTTGGCATTTACTACATGCGGAATAAAATGCTCAAGCATAATTTCAGCTTTGGTATCTATGGTCTGTTGGCTGGTTTCAACGTAGGCACGTAATCGTTTTTGCGCTTTTTTAGTATCAAATTCTGGATTGTCTTGAATCGATTTTTCTATCTCGTAATAACTTTTATAGGTAGTGTAATTCGCTATGACATCAAGAATAAAGCCTTCTTCAATAGCTTGCTTCATTGAATACAAATGGAATGGCTTAAAACTGCCATCTTCTTGCTGCTGCCCGAATTTTTCTAAAGTACTGTTTTTGGGTGTTGCAGTGAATGCTAAGTAAGATGCATTACCTCTCATCTTTCTTGAGCGCATAGCTTGAAGTACTTTATCTTGAGCGTCCTCGGCCTCTTCGATTTCAGATTTACCCATCGCTCGGTTCATGTTGTCGTGCGCAGAGCCTGACTGTGAACTATGGGCTTCATCAATGATTACAGCAAAACGTTTATCACTTAAATCACTAATGCCATCAATGATGAATGGGAACTTCTGAATTGTAGTGATAATGATCTTCTTACCATTTTCGAGTGCTGACTTTAGTTCAGATGATTTAAAAGCAGGAGCAACAATATTCTTAACTTCAGAAAACTCTTTAATATTATCTCTTAGCTGTTTATCTAAAAGCCTTCTATCGGTTACAACAATCACCGAATCAAATAGCGGCTGTTCGATCCCTCTGCTTCCTGGAGCATCTGCTGATTTTGGGTAAGTTTCAATAAGCTGATACGCAGCCCAAGTAATAGAATTTGATTTACCAGAACCAGCAGAGTGCTGTATCAAATAGGTTTGGCCCACACCATGCGTGGCGGCATGATCTACTAACTTACGAACAACATCCATTTGGTGATAACGAGGAAAAAACAGCGTGCGCTTTTTTAAGTCATCTTTGCTTGAGCCATCTAAGCGAACAAAGTGCTGAATAATGTTAGCCAAACTTTCTTTGGTAAACACTTCTTCCCATAAATATGCCGTCTTGTGTCCCCCTGAACCAAATAAAGAAGTATTTGGTGGATTACCCTGACCATGATTGTTACCTTTGTTAAACGGTAAAAAGAAGGTGCTTTTCCCTGCTAACTTGGTGGTCATATACACTTCGTCAGTATCAACAGCCATATGCACTAAACAACGACCAAACTGCAATAACGACTGCGAGGTATCTCTATCATTACGATACTGCTTTTGACCATGGTAACGTGCATTTTGGCCGGTCCATGCATTTTTCAGTTCTAGTGTTATCAACGGAATACCATTGATAAACAGCACCATATCAATTTCTTGTAACGGATTAGTTTTTGAATACCTTAATTGGCGCGTTGAGCTAAATATATTGGCATTAAAGTTCTGTTTAACAGAATCACTACTGCTAGCTAATGGTGCTGGATACATCAGGTTTAAGTGTGCATCTTCAACACTTAAGCCTTTTTTAAGTAAATGCAAAATGCCATGTTTTTTAATAAGCCTATCAAAACGCTCAAGTACTTTGCGCTGCCAATCATTAGGGCTATTACGCTTAAGTTTTTCCAACTCATCTTCTTGAGTATTTTCTAAAAACTGCCAGAAATAATTAGTGTCTAACGCATAATGCATGTCAAAGTCAGTCGGTTGACCAAGCTTATAAAACTTGTTGCCAAAATCAGGCGCAGCTTCTTGCACACCTGCTTTGATGTCTTCTAAGCAAATTCCTGTTAATGCTTTTTCTATTGCAGCTTCAAGCGCTTGTTCGTTTGTTTGACTAACCATTTCTTATTCTCCTTAATGCGTTGACTGGCTTTTAACTATTTTAATTACACGCCAACTAGGGGTTCCTTTCTTGGGATCTTTATCCCAAATTTTTGTTGCTTCGACATGCTCTTGATCATTGAAACCGTTCAATAAATAAGGAGCAACAAAAGCATCATCAACAAAGCCAAAGCCCTTGGGATTCAACTTAAGAGTGCCTTCAATTAATTTCACTCGCTCACTTTGTTTTGGTTCAACCTTGTGTGCTTCCATTACATCTAACTGTTGTCCGTCATTAGCAATTTTTAACTCTAGCCATGTTCCCACCTCAGGTAATCCTTTGCCAAAAAACACGCCTTTTCTTGCGCTTACTTTTTTGTTTAAGTCGAGATATATACTAAATCCCTTACCTGAACGATGATGCGAATCAACAATACCTACCGCCACTTCTAACTTCTTAGTTGCATATTGAAGAGCATCATTTGCTCTGGTTTTAATAACTTCATTAAAGTTAACAGATTCAATAGCAGAGGCATCAAACCACCCTTGCTGAATAAGCTCTTCATGCTCTGGTTTTATCTGCCAACCATTTGCGTTGTATATTTCTATTAATTTACTCAACGCCGCTGATGCAAAATCAAACTCTTGTTTATTGGCAAAAAGCTGGGCTAACCCGTAAAACATTGGAATACAAAAAGGAGGTTCGTGAGCTTCCAAAATTGCCTTGCTATAACAAGCTATTGCGGCCTTAGGCTCTTGGCTAATATAAGTATCAGCTAAAGCGCCCCAAGCCCAAGATTCAGACATTTTTTGTCGTAAAACTGATAAAGCAGATTCTCTTGCCTCATCATATCTACCCGCACTAACCAAGCATTTAGAAATATCAAACTGAAGCCAAGTTTTGTTCCTATCAAGAGCATTATTCAGCGCATAATTAAGTAAATTTAATATACCATCCAGATTCAAATCCCATTGTTTATGATGTTGTAACCACGCTTTACTTGTTTGCCTTGATAACCTAACTAGTAAACTTGGGTATTCTCCTTTTTCTGTTTTATATGGCTTTAGATCAGCAGGTTGATAAAGGTTAGAGCCATAATAAGTTAACATCTGGATATAAGACTGGTAATGCTCTCCACAGCCCTTAAATAAATTGAAGAATCTGAAATCTAGTTCTTCACATGGCACTGTTAAATTGAGTTGTCCTATACAATTAATCCATGAATTAACTATTTCCTGCTCATTGACATTGGGAGCCTTACTTTGCCTAGCTAAAATCGGGTCTTGAATCGCCTTTATTGCAGCATAACAAACCCAAAATAAGGATGTTCTTAAATATGTATTTTGTGGTTCATTTTGAAAAGCCATATAACCACAATTCCATGCATCGACAAAATTTCCTTGCTGCTTCAGTTCACGAATTTGGGCAAATACTTCACTACTCATTTAAAGCTTCCTTAAAAAGAACTATAACCTCTTCAGAAGTCGCTTTTTCAGGCATTATTTTTGATAGTAATCCAGTTTTTACGACCCAAGTTTTAAGTTGAATGGCCTCATTACCTTTCGCGCAAAGAACTTGCATCTCCCAGTCACCTGAACGCTTTGCGTCAACTACTTCGAAACCTAATTCTTCCACAAAATTTCGAAGTGATTGTAGAGCCGTATTTAGTCTAGATTCATCAAAAGTTATTTCGCTTGCTAAGAGTGTTTTTAACTCTTCGCTTAAACTCGGCTCTTTTGACTCATCAGGAAAAGCTAATGTTTTGACTTTAATATTTTTGTCATAGGTAAATCGAACACGAACTTTCTTACCTGTACTGTGCTCAAAAGTATAAAGCTCTTGATAGCTATGCTGCTTTAATTCGCTTATTCGCCACGAAGAGTTACTCAAACAATTTGAAACCGAAAAACAAATTGCTTTAAGCTCAACTACATCAGTATTCATTCCAACAGGGTAATTGAACTTTTCTAATTCTGTTTGTTCAGGAATTTGATAGTTAAAACCTTTACTTACAGGGAATATTCCAATTTTACAATTGTTGTTTGGAATGAATTGGGTCTGGTATAGCGGAGTTAATTTAGGGTACTTGAGTAACTTCAAACCATTTTCAGCAGACATACTTGCTGTATATAAAAACCTAAAAAAACCATCATTGGTAATAGAGTCACCACTAGGGCCTCTACTAGCATCCAAATAAACTAAATTCCATTGCCTTCCTTGCGCTCTATGTACCGTCATGGCGTATGCATATCTAATTCTAGCCGCATTTAATAAAGGACTATGGGCGATATGATTTTGTATTAATTCAGAATACTTTTTCTTCTCTGATCGATATTCATCAGATTTCTTGTCATTGATGCTGTCTAATTTACCTTTAAGCCCTTTAAATGCTTCGACAGCTTGCTCTCTTGCTTTAATGCTTAGCACTAACATTTGATCAGTACTTAATTCCGGCTTTTCTGCATGTAAATAATCAATAATGTAAGAAACGTTCACATCACCTAAGCTTGGCACTCGGCAACTCAAATAACCTATACGCACAACTGACGGCTTATCGCGGCCTTTTAGTGACAGTTCAATGGTATCAATCTTTTCTTCAACAGAAGTAACGGTAGCTATTTCTCCTGAATGTACCCAATCATTGCTTGGCTCGATTTCAGTGTTGCTATTGAGTGGATTGTTAACTGGAGTACTAGTGTGGAAATCAATGAGATCTCCAGCATTTAGAACATAAGGGTTGGCTTGTTTAAGAACTTTTTGCTTAGCGGCAAAATTGATTTTCTGAGCCATATCATTCAATGCTGTTAAATAAACACCGTGATAGCGCCCTGATGTAATATCAGTCCCAATTGTCGGACTATTTTCTATCTGTGATACGACTTCACTATCTGCATTAGGCAGTTTATTAAAGTGTTTGTGTTGCATCTGTTGTGCAATTTCAAACTGAAAGTCATGTAACTCTTTAGGATCAGACTCGATCTGTTGTTCTAAAAATGCTTCGTCAATCGTTAATTCTTTGTCTCGAATAGCCTGACCAGATAGCAAACATTGGTCTAGGTCGCCACGAGATAATTGATATGGGTCGCCCACCAAAAGTAATTTGGGCGGATTATTCTCAAACGCAGTTAATAGATCATTAACCATATGACCTGACCCAAAAATCGCATTATCCATGTCATAGTAACTATTGCTAATTAAATGCGACTCAACAACAACCAAAACTTTGTCTTTAACTTGTTCGCTAGTAAGAATCACTGGGTGCTTAGCTAACTCAACACCATTTGATTTCTTAACTACTCCATCACTCTTACTGCTGTAGAGTACTTGATATATTGAGTTAAATTCTCCAAGCCCCATCTCCGTATATTTATTCGCAATACGCGCATTCGGGGTCAAGAGCAACAAACTCTTATTTTTATTCTCTATTCGCTTAATTATTTCTCTAACTAAGGTTCGTTTACCCGTGCTAGACATGCCTTTCAAAACCAAAGCACATATATCGGATGTTAACCATCGCTCTGCTTGTTCTAAGGCTGCTTTTTGAAACCCAATACGCGTAAATTCAGTTTCGAATGAGGTATCAGGATCAACAGATATTGCTCTAGTAACAGGCTTACCATCAGGGAAGTATTCAGGCGCGGCAAAAGCATCAGCAATCATATTAAGCTCATGCAAAGACATATCAATCTCTGCGCTTGCTATACCGTCAATTGTTCGAATAGCTTTACTTAAGTCACATATATGAAACCAACTTTTAATTTGTTGTGGTATCTGAGTATCATCTATTTCTATTGGTTGATGAAACATCACTAAACCCGCTATATGACCAAGGTTTGGTTTAGATTGAATTTCAATATGCCCGCTTTTTATGTAATCGAGTAGAGCAAACTTATTGCTGCGAAGCTGTAAAAATGGATTTCGACTGTTACCGCCTTTAACAACAACATCATCACAGTACCAAGGGCCATTTTCAGAAAATGTTAGCTCACCGCCAAAATTTTTAAAATCGATAACAATGATCGCATTATTCTTAACGATTAATGCATCAAACTCTTTGCCTGCAACAAAAAAGTTACCGAACAAATATAACTGATCATCACGTTCATCCCACTCAGCTTGCAGCATGTCATGCAAAGCATTAAACGCTTGGTTCTCATGACTGTGGTTAAATGCGCTCCCTCTAAAGGCTTTAAATCCCATAGTTACTCCTTGTCACCATAATGCGCTGCTAAAGCACTTAACATCTCTTTTTGATGCTGTCTTATTTGTGTTTCTTGCCAATCGTTTTGTTCTTTTAATAATTTGAACATGGCTTTTAATTTTAAAGAGTCATATTGTGGCTTAGCTTCAAAATCAACCAACTTCTTCTTAACCGCTTGATTGCTGTATGACGAGTTTTCACCTGGACTTAATAAAACTAAATTACCAAATGCATCTAAGAAGTCTCGTTCCAACATGTTTTGATGCTCTTCATGCTGAGGATATACGTGCTCAACAGAGTTCTTAGCCGTTATACGGTATTTTTTAAACTGCTCTAGCTGCCTATCTGGCTCTTGTTTCCATAATATATATTCTAGTTTTTGAAACCAATAATGTTCAAAACTAGTACCTCTCGCTTGGGCAAAATAATCAACGTTTGCTTGCCAAGAATTTACTTCAGGTTGCTGTTGTTTTGCTTGTTTGAAGCTAGCTGTTTTTTGAGTTTCCGACTCACCAGCCAATGATAAATCGTTATCAATTTTCTCAAGCAAGGCTATAGCTTGTGAATCTTCAGTTATATTATCTTTCATCAAGCCTGCGATGAAAGGCGTGATCCAATACTGAGCACTGCGTTCACCAGTAAAGTTACGCACACTTTGCAGCATCACTAATTCGTTTAACTCTTTTTGAGTACGGTTAATGTACTGTTTTCCACTTGATTCACTTCTTGTCAGGTACGTTAAACGTAACTGTTCATCATCACTATCGTCACGCTCTACCCACTTAACCACCCAACGGTCAAACTGATAACGTACTTGCCACAAGGTTTTGATGAATTCTTTTACTTCGTCTTCACTGGCCTTGGTCAGTGGTTCAAAGGTTTCTAGTAACTTGTCAGCATGCACTCGAGGAATAACATCGTCTGTACCATCGCCTAACGCAACAGCACGGTTAGCTAAATAGATGCGATAAGCGTGGATAAGTAATAATGGAAAACTAATAATTGGGCGACAATAAACGGTTTCGGTTTCTAAATCGTAGATACCAGAATCCTGCTCGTTGCCATGATCCGTGTTTGTACTAGCATCAATGTTTTTATCTGTGTCCGCTGCACTTGCTTTCAATTGCTCTGCTAACTGCAAAATGGTTAAGCCCTGCTTATGCGCAGTACTACCTGAATTTTTCACAAATAACGCTTCATCAAAACAAGCTAAATGTTCTGATTTAATATCATTCCACGGAGCGTTAGGAAACACTTTACGAACATTGCGCTCAAAGTAATTTTCCATGTGTTCACATGCTAACCACATAGCATCGAATAAAGGCTTATCGGTAGAAACCTGTTTAAGCAGTTTTGATTTTAAAATATCAGCCTGTTCTAGCTGTATACCGGCTGTATTCATGGTGGCAAATAAGCGATTTAAATCCATTTGCTGAGGTACAATATTATTCACCCATTGCACATGATTAAAAATATAATCACCTAATAAAATACGATCCTCATATTCAAGCGCTTTAACTTGTTGCTCTAAAACTTGTAACGCTGCATATATGCGTTTTAAATATGGGTTTTCACCAATGGCTTCTAGCCCTGGAAATACATAATCATCTAAGCCAGCTAAACTACCTAATAAGTGTTGAACTTGATCACGAATAGTAAATTGCAGTCTCGGTTGCTTTTTAAAAGCCGCAATACCGGCAATAGCTGAATCAACTTTTGCCATTTTAAAGGCAAGCGCAATAAGCATTAACGTAGTGGTGCGTTGCTGCCCATCAATTAGCTCATAAATACTATTACCATCTTCATCTTGCTCTATTGAAGTAAGCACCGTACCAATAAAGTAATTAGGCTCTTTTGCAACACGAGCATCATTTATATCTTTAAATAGCTTTAATACAGCTTCATCTGGCCAAACATAGGGACGCTGATAACTTGGAATACTAAATTGATATTCATTGCTTTGAATGTAATTTAACGTGAGCACTTGTGTTTCAACATGATGTTGTGTCACCTGACATCCTTTTGCATTAGCTTCATCTGTAAATACATTACCCATGTTGCTCTCCATTATTTTTGCGCATGCTCATCTGATTCGCAGCTACTGTTTCAGTGCCTAAAGGAAGGATATAAGCATCCAACCCTGCGGTATAAGTGTTAGCAAGTGCTTGAGCTGAGCCACCTTCAATTACCTCTATTCCAAAATGCTTTAATACGTTAATTATAAAGCGTTTTTTTACACTGTTTTTATCAACGGCTAAGTTGGCGGGGTCAGCTTTAAAGCTAAAACGATCTAAGTAATCGAAACACATGTTTGGTGTATAACTGGCTGCAATCCAGTCAAGTACAGGGTTATCACGGACAAACGCTGATATAGAGTTTTCTCTCACCGCTTTTTGATTGCTTACTCTTGGGGAGTAGATAACCCGAAACAGTTTCTTCGCAGCTATGTCTAATTGCTGTTCGCCAAATTGGCTAATGTAAATAAGCAGTGCAGTATCGTATAACCCTTTTACATAGCTACAACCGTCAAGTTCGCAGATCAGGTTTTGATAAAAGTGAGAAAAGCGTACAAGGGTATTTTCTCCTTGATTTAACGCTTGAACGGAAGTTTTTGCAGTTATCTTTTTGTTTTTGACCTTATTGTTTTTAACTAGACTGGTTAAGTATTTGCTTCTTAATTGTTCAAAATAGCTTAAGTAGTGAATGGTATTAATACCACTATTTAATGGCTGTCTTAGTTCATAACCTTGTTGTGCTTGTTTATCTATTTGACCACCATCAGGTAAATATGCTCGCTCAAACCGACCAAAGGCTATGTCATCACCCTTGCCCGTAGTTTCTCCAAGCTCATTGACTACAGCACTTCTTACTAAATGCGGTTGACGATGAGAAGGTACATTACGGTTATACAGTTTTTGCCAGTAGCGCCCTTTAACTAATGAACCAACAACTGGGTTTAAATCGCCTAATGCTTCCCATTTAGCAGCAAACTCATTTTGGCTTTGTCGTGCAATGGCTCTAAGGTGATGTGCTTTTATAATGTCTGGGCCACTTAGCCTTACCCCACCTGTATTCTGGGTTTCGAAAAAGCGATAGGCATCGTCTTCTGAGCGTGTAACAACCAGCGTTAAGTTTATTTTATTAGCATCAAATGTGACTATATGGCTAGCATTGCTTTGTAGCCACTCCTGTAACCAAGTCAGGTTTTTGATGATTTGTTGTTGCGATTCTGGTGAGTCGTAGCTAAGCGATAATTCAAAAGGGCTAAGCTCAACTTGCCCATTAGGCGTGTTAGCTAAATATTGTACATAGGCAATCAATGCTAAAGTGGTTAAGCGTTGCTGACCATCAATAATATTTAACTGACCATTTTCAGCTGACTGGTGCAAAATAACACTGCCTAGGTAATAACCGTAAGCAGTGTCACTTTGTGCTAGATCAGTTAAAAAAAGCTGATAATCACTTAACAGTTTTTTTATTTGCACTTCACCCCAACGATAAGGGCGCTGATATTCAGGTATAGCTAATTCGCCATGAATTTCAGTATTATTAGCACTAACAATACTTTCATTACTGAATAACTGCGCTAAGGTACAACTTGCCACTTCAACCGACATACCACTTCCTTGTTAGTTAATTTCTGAATCCACTTTAGGTACTTTAATTTTGCCTGTTACCGCACTGTTAATTAGCGTGGTTTTGTATTCTTTGAGTTTTCCTATTTGTTTCTTTTGAAGACCTATTGCATCATCAATAGATTTTGACTTGCTCTCAATTAACTCAACGATTTGGTTTTGTTCTTCGAATGGTGGTTGGCACAAGGAGTTGCTACCTATGCGATCAACATTTAAATTCATCTGAGTATTTTTAATCGATGAATCCATAAACTGTTGCTTCATATTACCAAGTGCATAATACAAAAAGTCTCGAACGACTCCTTTTTTTGGGCTGAAACCTACGATGCTATCAGGAAAACAGGCGTCTAGATCTAATATTGAAACATCTCCAATATTAGCCGCAATAGTAATAACAACAGTGCCTTTTGGAATTAAAGTTGATACTTGTAAACCTCTTTCATTAAGGGTTTGTCTATATTTTGATAAATACTTTCCAGCACGAGCAACATCTCCAGTTTGAAAGAACGGATATTCACCATCGTACATAGCAGGATCATTTCTAGGTCGGTGAGTAAACTTGCCTCTAAATATTTTAGTGAGATACTTAATCTTCTTTACTTCCCAATGCTCAGGTATTTCACCAATCCAATCGACGCCTGAATCTTTCATTAGAGCTTTAGGGTTCAAGCCTTGAGTAACCGCTTGTTGGATGATGATTTGCTTGCGTTCTTTTAACAGCTCAATTTGCTTTTCTTTGATGGCTATCGCTTCATCAATCTGTGCTGTTTTTTTATCGAGAAAGTTGGCAATAGCTGTTTGTTCTGGTATTGGTGGTATACTGATGATCACAGCTTTCATTTCATCATATCGAGTAGTCCATAAATCAGCGACTATACCGTGCCCCATACGGTAAAACTCTTCAATGAAGTTGTAACTTTTTAATAAATACTCACAATACTTAGGAACTATATTTTTGGGTTCCATTACAATGTTTATCAATGAAACAGAACCATCACGATCAGCTACGCCACTAGACCCTTTTCTATCTGAACGACTATTGATTACAAAATCGCCATTTCTTACTAGCTTTCGATTATCACCGTCATTACTTTTCGCAGCATTAGATAACTGAGGCACAACACCATTTTTTGTTACTGATAAAGGAGGAAAATCTTTATCAGAAACCTTTGTTCTTCTTTCTTCAAACCGTGTAGCAATTCGAGTTAAATCCCAATGTTTAGGCACAATTCCTAACCATTCTACTCCAGAATTTTTATATGCCTCATACTTAGGCATAGTCGTTAGTTCACCCATAACTACGCTCCATGTACTTTAGCAATATCAACACCAAGAATATCAGCAATTAAGCCTTCGGCTTTTTGCTCAAGGTTGATAATATCGGTTGCTACTTCATCCATTGCTCGCAATGGCTTATGTTGGTAAAAGTATTTATTGAAGCTAATTTCATAACCAATTTTGGTGCTATCTAGGTTTATCCACGCTTCAGAAACATGTGGTTGTACTTCATCAAGGAAATATTGGTGAATTTCAGAGTTATCGCTATCATTACCTTCGTTGTAAGTTAGCGGTACAGATTCAGCATCACGTAAATCAGAATTTGATTCATAAGTGGTGAATTCTAGTTTTTTATCTTCAATAGCGTAATAACCAAAGTCAGCCATCACCTCAGATAAAGAGCCAGCTTGTTCACAGCCTAAGTGATGTAATAACTCATCTAGTTTGTCTTGTTTGAATTTAACCACTTTCTTAATGACTTTTTCAGCATTTTCGTCGTACCAACTCATAGCATTAACCACTGTAATGTAAAAAGCTTTGCGTTTATTTGGTTTAATGTCTGCTAGCACGTCAGCTGAAATCTGTTTGAATTGGGCTTCGACATCAGCTTTAAACAGGTTGTAGTCGTTGTACTCTGCGATAATGGTTTCAGCAAGTTTGTTTGCAAGCTCGACCAATAATTTACCGTTAAGCCAAGTATCAGTTGCGAGCAACTTAGCTTTCGCTTTAGCGTTTAAGTTGATGTCGTTATCTTCACACCAAGCAATAACGTCCTTTTCCATCGCTTTATTGTCAGCTGTAAAAAAGTCAGCTTGATAAACCTTGTCGCCATATTCAACGTAAAGGTGCTCCATTGGTTCACGAAGGGTTTTATCAAAACGCAGTGGTGCAATAAGGTCGTCTTTAAACTGAGCGCTGCGTCTATCTGGGCGTTCAATATTTACTTTGTAGTAACCAAAATCATCATTATTAAATACTTTGGCTGCAATGCCTGTTGGACCTTTCTCTTGCGTCAATTGGCGTTCGACACTTGCTGCATCAAGATAGGTTTGGGTAATTTCAGTAATATGCTCTGGTGAAAACTCACAGTTTTTATTCCCTAAGTTTTTACGCAGCTTTTTAAACAACAAGCTAGCGTCAATCAGTTGTACCTTGCCTTTGCGCTGGTCTGGTTTGCTATTATTCAGTAACCAAATATAGGTCGTGATACCTGTGTTATAAAATAGGTTATTAGGAAGCTGTACTATGGCATCGAGCATATCGTTTTCGATAATGTAGCGGCGAATGTTACTTTCGCCAGAGCCTGCATCACCGGTAAATAAACTTGAGCCGTTATGAACAGAGGCAATACGAGAGCCTAACGGGCTGGTAGCAATTGATTTCATCTTGCTAACCATTTCCATTAAGAACAGTAATTGGCCGTCTGATGAGCGTGGCGTGGCATCAACAAAGCCTTCTTTTGGTAAGTTACCCCAGTAATCTTTTAACACGACCTGAAAGCGTGAGTCGATAACGTCTGAGCCTTCTTTAATATGCTTTTGCTCACTTGCCCAGCTTTTGCCGTACGGCGGGTTTGATAAACAAAAATCAAAGCGTTGACCGGCAAACTCATCAGTAGAAAGGGTTGAGCCTACTTTGATGTTTTTAGGATCGTTGCCTTTGATCATCATGTCTGACTTACAAATAGCGTAGGTTTCGTCGTTGATTTCTTTACCGTATAAATTAATATCGCGGGTGGTGTTTTCTACTGGGTAGTTTTCATTAATAAAGTTTTGCGTTTCGGTAAGCATACCGCCACTACCACAAGCAGGATCATAAACAGTAAGTGTTAGTGGTAAATCGGATTTGATAGGATCAAATACAAGGTGAGTCATTAACTCAATTACTTCACGTGGGGTAAAGTGTTCACCGGCCTCTTCGTTGTTGTCTTCATTAAATTTACGGATCAACTCTTCAAACACATAACCCATACCTAAATTACTTAAGGCTGGCAGTTTATTACCTTCAGGATCTTCAACTTCATCAGGTGTTAGGTTTATAGTTGGTGAAACAAACTTTTCTAATACATCAAGTAGTACATCTTTACCTGCCATATGTTGAAATTGAGATTTTAGGTTAAAGCATTCGATAATTTCTTTAACGTTGGCGCTGAAACCGTTTAGGTATTCTTCAATATTCGCCAAAATAATTTGGCGGTTATTAGTTGCGGTTTCTTTAATACTGGTTAATGTCCATTTAGAGGTGTTGTAAAACACATAACCTGCGGCATCAATTAACGGCGCATCATCAAGCTCTGTTGCTTCCATTTCCTCAACTTGAAACTTAACTTCATCAAGCACCGCTTTTTTAGTGGGCTCAAGTAAGGTATCTAAACGGCGTAATACTACCATAGGTAAAATTACGTCACGGTATTTACCACGTACGTATACATCACGCAAGCAGTCGTCAGCAATTGACCAGATAAAAGAGATAAGTTTGTTATGTGCGCTGTGATCCATTGTTTTTCCTAAAATAAAGCGACTCTTTCGCTTTGGTTAATTCTTAAAATTCTATTGGTACCCGGGCGAGATTTTCATACTCGCCACATTTTCTAATTCGTTTATATGGCTTAGCCAAAGGTGATATTCATCACCCTCTAAAGATGCATTTTTTGTACAGTCAACGTTCCACTGACGCATAAGGTAGCCAAGCAGAGCTTCTCTTACTTCTAAGCGCAATACACCATTAATCATGTTGTAATCTAGCTCTATTGCCTTTTTGTGCTTAACAGAAGGATGAACTCTTAACTCAACATTGATAATGTTATTCCAACTGATGTCATTTGCTGCGAGTTGATTGTCACTTACTGGCTGGTGAATTTCTGAAACGTTTTGTAATCGAGTACAAACGAAATCACGAAACTCATCGGTTTTACGATCAAAAGCTCTTACATGCCAACGTTGACCGTTGTTCGCAATGGAGTGTGGAACAATCTCTCTTCGGCTTTCACCAGACGACAGAGAAACATAATCGCACCTGACTGGTTTTTTGTTATTGATCGCACGCATTAAAGTCGCAATTACATTTGAATCAGGGTGTATCAAACGAGTTGCATCAAAACAATGACTTGAAGGGTGTAAACCATTCGATAAACCATCGCCAAAACCTCTGCAAAGGCTGTTCAAAACGGCTTCAGGATTATGGGTAAATAGAGGCTGGAATTCGTTTTTACGATAGTACTGCTTGTCTTCGTGTTTTAATTCAAGGTTATTAGGCGCTAATTCTCTATATAGCGTCAGGTCTCGAGAACATGAAGCAAGGCCTGTTTTGAAGTGATTGATCAGATCTGCACGCGCTATTTGCCCTATAAATTGCAGGCAAAAATCAATAAACGCAAGGCGCTCGCGTTGTGCATAATTTAGTTTTTCTAAATCCATCTAGTAATTCATAAGTGATTTTTATGATTATTAATTATAAAGTTACATGATTTAGTTATGAGAAGCAATCATTTTGATAACATCATTAAAATAACACATAGACTATTACCTACATATCAACTGCAGCTAATATATCAGATGGCTTACAACCCAACGCATTAGCAATATTATTAAGTTTATCTATGGTTAGATTAACTTCTCCTCTCTCTATTTTTCCGAGATAAGTTCTGTTTATCCTGGCGTTAAATGACAGATCTAGTTGAGTGAAGTCTTTTTCAATCCGAAGCAACTTAATTTTTTTCCCTAAAACTTCCGCAATTTCATTCATTTAATAGCCTTAAGATTAAATGAACAAATATGCCATATTGCCTTAACCCACTCGACCGCTTAAAATAACCATTTTGATGCTTATAAGCATCTTTATGGTTGAATTAGGTATTTTTGTGATGAAGATAGACAACATCGTTGGCAACATACTTTCTCTAGATAACGTCAATCACTTTACTGCTGTAGAGTTAAGAACTGCTTATTTAGCAATGAAAGGAGACCCAAATTTAGATCCAAATTATGCGCGTCGCTTTGTGTATACAGAACTATTAAAACTGGTGAAAAAAGGTTGGCTTAGAAAGTCTATATCTAAAAAGAAAGCTATCACGACTTTTGTAAAAACAGAGGACTTTAATCCAAATGAGTTAGATTTCAGAGAAGAATACAAAACTGTAAATTCTGGCAATTCATCAGGTGCAGATGAAGCTATCAACAAACAACTTATTGAACGTCTTGCCCATTATAAAAATGAACTGTTGTCTGGCCTTGGAGAAGCTGATGAGTACAAACAACTATGCAACAAATTTCCTGAGCTATGTACAACATTACAGCCCAAATACAATCTAATTAGGGAGCAAAACAGTAAGCTACTTGGAAGTATAAGAGCTATAGAAAACTTAACGTTAAATAAGCAGTAAAAACAACATGAAATTGAGAAATTGGCAGATTGAGTGTATTGGTTTAGCTCTACAAAAATATAAATCTGGTTTAAAGCATTTTTTAGCTTTAGCAACACCCGGAGCAGGTAAAACTATCATGGCATCAGCACTTGCAAAGCAGATGCTTGAGAACAAATTATGTGACCTTGTTATGTGCTTCTCACCTTCCTCTGTTGTATGCGTTGATTTTAGCAAAGCACTTGAAGAAGTAATTGGCGAAAAGTTCGATGGGTTAATCGGCTCAAAAGGTCAGTCTTTGACTTACCAGAGTATGCAATATCTCGATAGTGACTTTTGGAGTATATTTAAAAAATACCGCGTGTTCGTGATCTTTGATGAGATTCATCATTGTTCTGGTTCGAGTGTTGAAAATGCAAATGCCTGGGGTGAACAGATCATTTTGAACATTCAGAGAAGCGCTAAGTTTACCATTGCACTAACTGGTACTCCTTGGCGTTCAGATGCTTCTCCGATTGCACTTGCAACATACTCTGATATTACAGATAAAGTTCAATGTGATTACGTTTATGGGCTAGCAGACGCAATTAAAGATAAAGTGTGTCGTATTCCTAAGGTAATAGCTATTGATAATGACAATATATCTTTGCAAGAACATGATGGGGAAAAGTCGTTTAATAGTTTCAAAGAGCTATTGACTCAATCAGTATTTCCTTATCTAGAGATCATATACAACGAAACGTTAATTATACATTTAATCGAGCAAGCCAATCAAAAGCTAAACCTATTACGAAAAAGCTCGCCTTCTGCGGGAGGTCTTATTGTTGCCTCTTCTGTAGATCATGCTCACCTAATTTCAAAACTATTGTTCGAACACTTTGATGAAAAAGCAACGATAGTTACTTACTTAGAAGATGAACCAACAAAAATAATTCATAGCTATCGATATAGTTGTTCTAAGTGGGTGATCTCAGTTGGAATGATAAGTGAGGGAACGAATGTCCCACGTTTGCAGGTTTGTTGTCACCTAACCAATATAAAAACGGAAATGCATTTCAGACAAATTCTTGGGCGTATTTTACGTATGACCAATGAACCAAATCAGGAAGCAATCCTATATATGCCAGCCGAACCTAAGCTTATAGAGTATGCATATCGTATTTCTCAAGACGTTCCCGTAGAGGCTGGTGTTGTTCACTTTGAAAAAATTAGTGCCAATTTTAAAGCCATCAAAAGCTCGAAGTTAGAGAATAAGAAAAAACAAAGTTCACACCATAAAACTAGTTTAGAGCTCGTAACACTGCCTAACAGTTATAAAACTAATGCTTTAGATGATGATAAAGATAATCTGCTTTCTGCCACCTATGAGAGCATGGTAAATATTTTCGGGAAGTATAAACAGGAAGCGCTTGATATCGAGCTAAAGCTATTAGGTTAACGATAAAATTATTCCAGCTTACGATGAACGATCACATTTAATCGATGACAAACGATTCTTCTGTAGGGTATTCGTGTTTTCATGTACGGTCGCGTCATACAAAATCAAGTAAGTATGAAAACTAATGGCAGTACATTTACCCTTTTCTGAAGACGAATTAAGCGAAAAAGTTCGAGTATGGTTGCTCATTTTAAGTAACAGCAACTTGTTAGCACAACATCCTGATATAGAGGGTAATAGCTTTGTAGTACTCAACACAATTTTGCAAATGACTTGTGATATTTTTGCTCCCATTGATGTGCTGCTTTCAATGAAAAGCTTAGAGGCTAAAGAGCAACACGTATTTTTCCAATATGCTGATGGTATATATAAGCTGCCGTGTACTAGCTATATTGAACATACATTTTCTGGTGAGCAGTTTTGCATTGACTCCGGCTTTAAATCAATGGCTCTGAATAAAGTATTTTGTGATCTAAAACACAAAATATGTGAGTCAAACCAAAATTTCAGTAACAGGCTAAAATTGGCAATACACTGCTTTGAGTTAACCGATATTACGATTATTCAATCAAACCTATTATCTTTATTTGGTTATTCAATCGACCAGATTAACTATTTGATGCCAGCAAATAGAAAACTGACTAACAAGGATAGTGTTATGCCTTTAAGTCAAACTGAAGTAGATCATGCTTATGGGCTTTACTTAAAGACACTTTTGCAATATTCATTGTAGTGAATAAATAATATCTGCTATTAAACAAGCTCATGAAATTTGAGAGGTGCAATTTGAAAGAGCCAAACAAAGAAAAGTTATCAAAAGCTACGCCAACCGCGTTAAGGGTGGTTATTAAAATCATGGAGTCATGGTCATGTAGTCGCTCTCAAATGTCCATCATATTGGCAATCCCTCGAAGCACACTTAGCCGCTATATAAAAACACCAGAGAAAGCTAGTCTCTCACGCGATCAACAAACACGACTGAGCTACATTCTAAATATTTACCAATTAATTCGACTGATATTTAACAATCAAGTCAATGTCGATAACTTCATGTTCCTAAAAAACTATAACAGCGAATTTAATGGAAGAAGGCCTGTTGACTTGCTGCTTGAAGGCAGCATAGAAAATATGCGAGTCACCTATCGGCACATCGAAAATTTGGTTTATGGTCGCTAGTAAATCTAAAGATAGTTTCATTTAACTAACTTACATGTTGAAAACCAAACCATAAATTGAATCAAAAACGTCGAAAACCAAACCATGAATCCTATACCAACATGCTCAGCTCTTATATTTATTTATTAACGCCAAACGGCACTATACTTAAGAATATTTTATTTATAGATAGTTTCACCTAGAGCGCTTCACGCGCAACTATCTACCTTTTTTATATAGATAGTTGCGTACGAAGGGAGTGTTTGACTATTTTCTGGTCAATTAATGCTTAAGCCTAAAATCCAAGGTTGTGATTATTCTATACTCTAAATGCTTTTTGCATTCCAAGTTGCTCTTGCCTGCTAATACCAATGCCAGATGCTATCACTTCCCAATTTTTCACTGAGAGCATCACATCATCATAGATTTTCTTAGCTTCAGATTCTTTCAAGTTAAAGTAATCAGCGACACTAAATGCCAAGTCATAATCGAGCTCGTTTGATATGTCGTCAATGTTAAGTTGCAAGCCGGTCATATCAATAGACGGGGTTAAATCATAAGCAGGTGAAAGTGCCCATCCTTTTTTTGTCAGTAAGAAGCCGTGATTTCGTAGATGGTCATCTGTATTAGATACAGCTATATTAAACACAATACGGCGCCATAGTTGCGCTAAATCTTTTTGAGTTTGTGAGCCATTTACTGTTAAAAATTCTGCTAGCTCTAAATAGCTTGCATCTTCTGTTTCGTCTCTGCCATCATAGTATTGAAGTTGAGTCATAGCTGATGAAAAATGTATTCGCTGACCTTTATCCCGGTCGAATCGTTTAGTGATAAACGTATGATGAGTGGAGTTAAACTTTTGAATATCACATGGGTACATGTCAATGCCAGCACCAAGGGCTAACTTGTGACAGACCATTTCCCAAGCGCCAACATCTGTAATGTCGTTACTATTTGGAAACTTGGCTATCCACAGATCATTGTTGTCATCGTGCACACACGCTTTAGGGCGAGCACCACCTAATGAAGAGCCAGGTGCAATAAGCATACTTAACCAACGGTAATACTCATCACTATCAATGTTTTCATCGTTTTCGATCATCATTGAGGCGTATTCTAGTTGTTTAAGTGAGGCCATTGGCGATGCGGCATACTCAGCATTATCATCTAAAAAATTACCCTCTGGTGCTGTTTTGAATCGTAAGCCACCCATTCGGTATGAGTCATGAACGCCAAGTAAATAGTCCATGGCTGTCATTCTGGCGGTCGCTCTGTGGCCATTTTTAAAATCGAGCGCTGCTCGTCGTTTCATTAATAACTCGCCCCAACGGTCTGGACAAGAATCAAGAAACACGCTGAAGTTCTTAGCGCTCCTGTCGTTATAGTGTTCGCCAGATGTTAATGCCAGTGATGGGTCTAACTGCATGCGAAATGGAGATTTTAAGAAATCTCTATCGTATTCAAAGCTAAATACGCCACCTCGTGATGTTTCCTGAAATAAAAGGTGGCCAGCTAAAGTAGGCTCTTTTATTGGAAACCAAGAAGCATAAACTTCAGCGGTAACTAGGCTCATCGCTTTTTCACCAGTAGCTTCATGTCCTGAAGCTTTCTTCCCAATTCATCATTACCAGCCATCTCAGCAAAGTTACTTTCCATGCCAAATACCGCCATCACTTTTAAGTAAGCGCCAATGGCTACACCTGGGTCGCCGTTGAATACTTTATTTATTGTCTTCGGATCTAGTCCGGTGCGCTCAGATACCAATGACTTAGTAAATTCCCTTCGTTTCATAGCGAGAAATAAGTCTTCACCAAAAGTGGTAAGGATCTTCTTTTGTTTGGGAAACAGTTTTTTGTGACCAGCTACACTTGCCATACTCAACTCGCAAGGGATTATTATCCCGTTATTTACACCCTAATATGGATAATTATCCCTTAAAAATAAAATCATTCAAGTTTGAGTTTTAAGGTAGCTGTTTTGATTAGGGATAATTATCCCGTTAATTGCATTGTAAAGAGGATAGCTATCCATTTTAATGAAAATTCGAGTGCGTCATTAGATACTCATGGTTTCAATAACGCCTCATAATTGAAGTAAAAATTGTATAAGTGTTAGATTGCTAAAATAACTTTAATAAAGAAATATCTATCCGCGTTTAATCCACTCAGAACGCAATAAGAAGAGAACAAAAAATGAAAATAACTATCCCTGTAGCAGAATTCAATGGTAACGCAGAGGTTGTTATGCCAGAAGCTAGAAAGGTTACTTTAAGTGACAAAAGTGTTGCTGATATCGTAAATCATGCCTTGCAACTAGTTGTAGCTGAGGATAACGAAGTTGATAACTCACTTATCATGAATGAGCTAGCTGATGCACTTGACGCTTACGGTATTTACAATAACTAGCCCGAACATTAATAATTAATATCGTCAATAATTAAGAATTCTTGTCACAGTTATTGTAATGGAGTGAGTCAGGAGTTCACTCATTTGATAATGATGGTGAATGATTTCACAATATCACGCCAACCAATACGCTTTTTTCAAAGTCTTTAATTGAAAAGGACATTATTACAATCGCTCAGAGCTGTTTTATACAGTTCAAGTTTATGAGTTATGGGTTTTCAATATCGTAATCTCTGATTTCGATTATTCTTCTTATATCTCGAATGTCTTTAGGTGGTATAAATAGTTCATGCTGTTGTGATTTCTTATTATTTTGATTAGTGTTGGGTTTAATATAATTTTTGAAGCCTTATTTGTTCACCTATTTATGGTTTATCGCCATTTCAACTTATGGTTTATCGCCATTTCAACCTTAATATGTTGGGTGCCAAGAAATGTCTGACTAATAAGCTGTAATAGGTCTCGAGCTAATATTAATATTTTGGAACTATTAAATTATGGATTTAGAAGAATCGTGGTATCACGGAACTCGAACTGAAAATATTACGAAGTTTTGGCCTTTATCGCACTTTGGAGATGTGGAATCTGCAAAAATGGTTTGTGCAAATAAAAAGTACAAAGATGGCCATAACGGGGATCCCTATATAGTTGAAGTGAAGTTAAAAATAAATGAAAACGAAGTATTTGAATTTATCGATGTAGGGTCTCCAAACCCAAAAAGTTTCGCAGTAGAAATGCTTAAAGAACGATGGCGAAATAAAATATCTGATGAGTTAGCCAAAGATATCGAAGAAGTCAGAGTTAAACTTATAAATGCAAAAAAAGAAGCTAATGGCAAAACAGACCTTCTTAAAGAAAGAAAAGAATTTGCTGAAGTGTTAATTAAACACGGTATTAAGGCAATTAGTTACCCAAATGTAGTAGAAAGTAAGACAAAAGAAGAAGTAAGTCTTTGTATCATAGATTCATCGGCTATTGAAATTATTAGCCATATTGCTTTTTGTGAGAGTGAAGCTGAAAGGCTATGGAATATATCTTCTAGGAATCAATAATATATGAAATGATGGTGTTATTACCGCAAGAAAATGGCACCATGAAACTAATAAATTTCAATGGGCTCTAAAAGCAAACCTGACAGGTCATGTCTGATCTGGTACATCTGAGCTAATACAAATACAGCTAACTAGTTGCCGATAAAAGCTCCGCCAAAAGACTGTCAATTTTATAGAGCCTGTAATTTAAATTGTGTATCTGCTTATAATTAAGCCAGTAATGGCTGAGGATAAGCAATATGGATAAGAAAGCTCTAGAAGCCTTCGCTCGCGAAGCAGCTAAGTCGATTAAGACTCCTTCTGATCTTGATGACTTTAGGAAAATGTTAACCAAGGTGACGGTTGAGACAGCCTTAAATGCTGAACTTAATGAGCACCTCGGTTACGAAAAAAACTCACCAACTAACGATAGTAACAGTCGAAATGGCTACTCATCTAAACGCCTAATTACAGACGATGGTGAGATCCAGTTAGAAGTCCCTCGTGACCGTGACGCGTCCTTTGAACCCAAGCTTGTTCGTAAACATCAAACCCGATTTCAATCGATGGACGACAAGATCTTAAGCCTATATGCCAAAGGAATGACCACCCGTGAAATCGTCGCAACATTCAAAGAAATGTACGATGCGGATATCTCCGCCAGTCTAATATCTAAAGTTACAGATGCTGTTTTAGAACAAGTGGTTGAGTGGCAATCTCGCCCGCTTGATACGGTCTATCCCATCGTTTATCTCGATTGCATCGTCGTGAAAGTACGCCAGAATAAACAGGTTATCAACAAAGCCATTTATCTCGCACTTGGCGTAAATATGGAAGGTCAGAAAGAACTTCTTGGGATGTGGATGTCCGAAACCGAAGGAGCGAAGTTCTGGCTTAGCGTGCTCACCGAACTTCAAAATCGAGGCGTGAATGATATCCTCATCGCGTGTGTAGATGGCCTGAAGGGCTTTCCTGATGCCATCAACGCTGTTTATCCAAAAACTCAAATTCAGCTCTGTATCGTACACATGGTGCGAAACTCAATGAAATACGTCCCATGGAAAGACTACAAGGCAATTACCGCTGACTTAAAAGAAATCTATCAAGCAACAACGGAAGATGAAGCCCTGTTGGCGTTAGAGCACTTTGGTGATAAATGGGATGAAAAGTACCCTCAAATCAGCCGCTCCTGGACGGCTCATTGGGATAATCTCAATACTCTATTTAGCTACCCTCAAGATATTCGTAAAGCTATCTACACGACAAATGCTATTGAATCTCTGAACAGTGTGATCAGAAAAGCGACCAAGAAACGTAAACTGTTCCCGACAGATGAATCCGCTAGCAAGGTGGTGTACTTAGCGATAATGGATGCTTCCAAGAGGTGGACAATGCCTATTCATAACTGGAAGCAAGCTCTAAACCGTTTTATGATTATGTTTGAAGACCGACTAACTGAATACTTGTAACTAAGAGCAGTTACACAGAATTATTTACAGGGTCATTTTATAAAATAGTTGTTGTTTAGAAAGTTTATCTATTTCTAGCTCGCCTTTAATAATTTGTATTTCTCGATATGCTCCTTCAAGCTTAGAGCGCATTTCTAATACCTTATCTGCAGTACCCCATGCGTCTAATTCAGCAAAAGCTAAATCAATGTAAGGTCTTAAACTTTCGGGGTTGGAATGACCTGACAAAGAAGCTACTTTGGTCAATATAGAGTTCGCAACATCTATTGGTAAATCACCTTTTCTAAAGTCTTTTAAACGGGTTGCAACTTGAATAGTGATAAACCTGTGACGAAACATATGAGCACATGTTTTTTCATTGATATTCGCTGCTCTTCTGAGATCTGACACTAACTTAGAAATGTAGGTTTCATACAATTTCGATCCGTTGTTTAAGTTGATGAACAACGATCTAGGGTCTGCACTGATTTTACCATTTTTAATTAGTTCTTTTACCTTCTTTTTCCTAAATGTATTAATATATCGCGCAATTGGTTCTATCCATTGTTTCGCAACAGGCACTTCACGTTCATTATTGTTGCTTTTCGCTGTCCTCAGCATTAGTCGCTCAGTAGTAAGTGCCAATTCAATATCATCAATTGTTAGTTCAGCAACTTCTACACGCCGTCCTCCTGTAGCCTCAAGTAATTTTAAAATACATTCATTTCTCTTTCTAACCTGAATATTTAACGTTGTTTCTCGTAATGCATCATATAACTTAGTGATATTTTCATGACCTATTGCGAAAATTTTTTTAGGAGTGTTGTTGTCCGGAATGTGTCTATGATGGATATATTTCTGACGAGAGGTTTTTCCCGTTTTGCTTTTGGTCTTTATAGTGTTATATGAAATAGTGATTTGATTACCAATATCCTCTCCAATAAGTTTGTTGTGATAAAGCATGTGTCGTTGATACCAAAACAAAAACGTTAACGCACTTCTCATGATAGTGCCGATTTGGGTATTTTTTCTTTTTTTTGAATTAGGCCTTTTAGTGTCGATTTCTTCTTTTAAATTTTTAGCCCACCTCTTGAGGTCATCATCGTACAACGATGTAAAATCTTTACTGTGATAATTATGTACAAATCTAACAAAATGCGAAATTAAACTAGCATGTGTATTCGAGCTTCCTCCATTTGAATTTCTTATTCCCTTTGAATTAGACCTAGCTAAATAGGATTTTCCCCGTTCCATAAGCCATATTGTTATTGGCCAACACACACTTCCATCAGGCCAAAACATAACTGGAATATTTGGCGCGTTAACAAGTGTAGAACCGTTTTCGTTACTAAAATCTACCAGTTGGCATTCATTACTTGTTTTCTTCCAAAGTTGCCTATTATTCATCTTTAGTTTTTTTACCATTGATAACGCTCAGGGTTACATCGATGTTCGCATATCGTTTCAAATGTCTAGAAAATAAACCGGCGAAGTCAGCATCATTTCTTGCTTGAATGTGGCAAATCTCAAGGAGGTGTTTATATTGTTCAGAAAAACGGAGAATATCATTTAGATATGATTGAGCTAGGTAATCAGACTCGTCTAGCTTTCGCTGAAGGTCTTTTTTTGATCCTCGTGATGTCTCTTTTTGTTTGTTTTTTTTAATTATTGCTTGTAACGCTCTTTTTCTCAGTGTGTCAAGGCTTTTCCAGCCATTTGGTAAAACCTCATCAGCATAATGCTTCCAGCAGTTTAAACTCATAGGCACTATGCTCTCATGTGGTAAATCAAGATGAGCAAACCTTTTTTGATCTTCAAAAAATGAAATATCGATGTTTTTTGCCGTTTTAACGTCTGAAATGATACGTTCTAGGAGGTTGAATGTATTAGTGATGCTGGTAAATTTAGAATTATCATTGCTCATTTAGTTTTCCCTCCAAAGCAATTTCAAATACCATTTTATGCTTTACATTTTGAGCTGTAATAAATGAATGAGGTCTAACTTTATAAACTCCTTCTTCAAGTAATTCTTCGAGGTAAAGTTCCAGATCGCTTTTTTCAATAACTTCTATATCTTCACATTGAAAGTGCTGCATGGCTATATTTCGAAGTATGTTTAAAGAACCTTCGTTATCAGCACCTCTATTAGAATTGAGCATAGCTTCGGCAGAATATACAGCCTCGACCCGGGTTAACTCTTTACCTCCAATAATCTCCTTTATATATGCATATGTGTGTTCAGTTTCAACGTGGCCCAACATCCAGGATATAGCAGCCAAATTTGCAAACTTAAACTGCCAGAAAAAGACTATTGCAAAGAATCTACGAAATTCATGAGATTTCGGATACCACCTTCTGTTTACTTCTACAGTGTCTAGGTTTATGTAGTCGCAAAAATGGAAAACAAACAGGTCAATGCTCTTATTTGATGGTTTATTATTGTCATAATTCTGAGCGTTATAAGGAACTGAGAATAAATAAGCTTTATTTGATTTACCATAAATCTGTTTCAGTCCTTTATGTAATTTTTCTAATAAAAATATAGCTCTAGCAACTATATTTGGAATTGGCCTCCTAATTTTTGTCCGCTTACCTTCAAACTCTGATTTTCGCAAATAAAACTCAAGTTCATACGAACCATGGGAGCCTTTAACACAACCACACTTTAGTTCAGCTAGCTCCATTCTTCTTCTCGCAGAGAAAGATGCTATAAGGCAGTATGTTGAAGCAAACAAAAGTTTTACTGAATCATTTAGCGTCATTTTAGTTCTGCTAATGCTAGCACAAGGATGACCTCCAAATTCATTTCGAATAAAACCTACTTCATTTCTCCAGACTGATATTTCCTTGTGGATGTTTAACTTTCTTAGTCGTTGCGGAAATACCAACTCTTTGAAACATTCTTCTTTAAGCTCACTTCTAGGCTTATTCCATATCCCTTTATTTTTATCTTCTATTTCTCGCCAAATAATTTTCCAGTCGAGGTAAGTATCAATGATGTCATCGCCGTATTCGATAATGTACTCGATACTTAAATCGATTAACTTTAACGCTATTTCAGGTGGTGTGGTCCGATGATGCTTATCTCCTCCAGCACCAAAATGAATAGCTAGTTTAGTAAAGTTGATCGACGTCAAAACTTTTTGGTCGGGTAACCCTTTAACGTAAGGTGATAAAGCACGAAAAACTTCCAACAAATCGGTAATATGTCTACTGGAGCCTAAAGTTGCTGGGATCAAGGCTTTTTCTTCGAGGCTTAAATAATCTGAAGGAAGATACTCAATCGTTTCATACCTGCCAGCTAAATCTACTTTTTCAAAATCTTCAGCCATTTCAAACTGGCGTAAAAATAGCCTAGTTTTACATCCGATTTGAATATTGCGTGTTTTAATGAAAGCGCTCAAGAAATTTTTATTTAAAACATATGCAACACTATCATTGTCAATATCAGTAAATGAACGTGTATACACTTTATGGTAAAATCCGTTTAGATATAACCATGCTCTCAGTTTGCTAGATTCATCTATAGAAAATGTTATTAAATTAAGATTAACCCAGTCTGACCGAATTATATTTTTGGGGATTGAATGCAACTTTCTTGATACATACTCCATTGTACTAGTGTCGGCTAGCAACTTTTCGAATCCCGTTTGTGTTCGCTTAATTAGTCCTTGCAAACCATCTTTGCCGTCATTAACAAATATTCTAATTAAATCTCGAATAGCGTCACTATCAAGTCTAGCAAAGCCATATTTTTTGGTGTTGTATAAATCATTGTTGAGAATTGCCCACTCTGCGACACAAACAATTGAGTGGTAATAATATTTAATTCTTTTACAACTCACATCCCTAGTGGTGTAGTATGGATTCTTTAAGTTGAATAATGTGCGACGACAAGCTTCCAGTAGTATTGAATTACTCAGGTCTACCAGTTTACTTCCATCAGGTAGTACAAAATCCCAACTTAATTCAATCTTTTCTTGACCTGCTTTCAGAACCCAAACATCAGCATAATAGTCTTCCAGCCAGTATGCATCTGGTTTAGTATCATCATTTGGTGGTTCTTCATTTAAAAACGCTAATTGACCATCATACATAGTTAACACCCTTCTATTTCAATTTTTAACTAAATTTAGGAAAAGTAACTTTATCCCTTAATTCATCAGTCCTAATTAACGATTGATGGTATATATAGCTAAGTTCCCGATTCGAAGGATGTTCAGGTAACAATCTATGCAGTGTTTTTGCCAAATCACGCCAAAAGGTTGGACAGTTGGTATCTTGGGAGGGTGGCAAATTTATATCATTAGCATCAATATGCTCCTCATAAAGAAATAGTGCAGCTAAAGAGTCCACAGATATTGAAACTTTAACTTGATTTGTTTTCCCATCTAATTCTTGAGAAGTTTCGAGCCGTTCAGCTTCATTACCATGTGTGCGTAATTTTTGATTCAATATTTCCTTTATTGTAAGAGTATGTTGAGCATCTTTGGCGCCTTCCGGTTCACCCAATAGCATATCCGTTAAGAATGCGTTTAACTCTTCAGTATTATTAAAGTCAGCAGCCTCTAGCATATAATCTTTACCTGCTGTCGCAGCACAAATAATTAAGTTCTGAAATCTCCGTATTATTCTCACATTCATTAAATGTTGAATGGGTTTCGGAATATAGCTATCCATTGCCATTTTCTTTGTATTTCCAAGTACCTTTGCTGCTTTTGCTGCATCCCCCAACGTATCAAACCATGTTATAATCCCTTGAATAACCGGAAGCTTTTTAATTGTTGTAGTTGTTATGTAGTTTTTAAGCTCTTCGTGAGACGCAAGAAACGATTTTTTAGCTACAGCCAGATCATTTCTAGCTAACCGGCCACTTTCGATGTGTCGAGCATTCAGCCCAAATGTTCTTCGGAGCGATTTGTGATTCATTGCTCTGGGAACACCGAAGCTATCTCCGCCATTCACGACTAACCATAATTTCTTATATTTGGGGTTTTTATCGTGTTTCAATTTATTTCTAAAGGGGGTTGTCAAATCAATTAATAAATTTAGTATTTCTTGTGCTTCTTTATCTAAATAACCTGACTTCTCTTCGTGTGCTCGTGCTTTATCAATTGTAAAACGCAATACGTCATTATCTTCGCCTACACTTGTCAATGTTGTGCTTGAATCAGACTCACTTTCTATCTCTGCATTGAGTAGAGAGTACATCCTGAAATTGGGGAATTTTAGAAGAAAGTAAACAAAAAATGGAACAAGAATCCGAGACGTAACTCGACCAAGATACCCATCCAATTCAGTGCTTGTGATTGTATTCTCATTTTTTGATAAGTATTTAAGAGCAAGATCCGGAGACAAACCTAAACCGCAATTTTCATATCCAAGGAATAAACCGTCGTGATTGTTAAAAATATAACACAAGCAGTTTGGTAAAAAGTTAGGGTGGTTGTGGCTAAACAAATGTAACTTGTAGTCGGTATCTTTGTCACGAAATGGTCTACGTCTTAATACAGCATCATTTAGCTTTTTGCGTAAATTACACCAATTTACTTCACTCGCTAACTCTCTGCCTTTTAAATACTTTTCTTTGACATCATTTATTTCTTTCAAGGCCGCGCTCATGAATGCATTTTTTACGGCGCGAAATTCTTGCTCTAATTCATCTAGATACTCATCCTCTGTTCGAGACAAACTAATGTTTATAACAGTTTTATTATCAATAGGATTGTCGCCATTTAATTTCTCTGTTAATTGATTCTTTCTAGTAACATTTCGATTATTGAGCTTCCTATTTCCAGGGGGAATAAGCCCTTTAGCAATAACTTTTTCTTGCATTGCAAATTCAATAAACAGCCGAAATGCCATCCAATAATTATTTCTAGTTGGTAGAGAAGCTTTTAAGTTTGAAGTAGTGTAAATATGTGTTCGAAAACCATAAAGAAAGTCAGTTACTGATTTTTCGCTTTTAAAATCAACAAACGACTGCTGAGCAAAATCAGGCATTTGCAGTAACACCGTACGTACAACGCTATAAGGTGATGAACCGTTGTATCTAGAAAATAAGTCATTGTATGCCTGAACTAACTCTTTGCCTGTTTCCCCCCAAATAGAAAAAGATTCAAAGTTGGGATGGCGAAGAGTAAACCCGTCACTAACAGAAGCTATGTAAGGATTAATATTATCTTCACTCATAGTTTTCTCTCAAAAAGTTTGTATGAAAGCCAGTTTAAAAACATAGTTAGCGATTCTGGTTAAGTGTAGGAGGATCGCTTACGACTTTCGATCCTACAATTTAGGGTCTACACTGTTCATGTTTATTTAATAAATACAGATAGTTGGTTGGCTTTTATGATTTTTTATCGAGGCTTAGTTATATGACTAATGAACGGATTCCTAAAAAAATGGGACGTCCTAAAAAATGTCCAATACAAATAATGCGTACAAAAACGTTATGCCGCAGTCTTTGTTATGAACAAAAGATCCCTTGCAATGCTTACCAATTTGAAAAAGTTTTTGAAACCACGACATACGACCCAAGAGAAGACGACACAATACAGCGAAAGCAAAAATTTTATCGCCTATTCAACGGCGTACATACAATTTCTGAAAGTACGCTTAAACAAATAAGTGAAATGGAGAATACTGAAAACTCGTTAGCTTTATACTATAGCTCTCTTTGGGAGGCATTATCTCCACATAAAACTGATTTTGAAGATGGGATTATTTCATATGATTCCCTTTATCTAGACAAAACAGAAGATCAAAAAATACAAAATTGTCAATTGAACGCTGAAGAGATAAAAGAAAAAGAGCAAACCCTCAAAGAGAGGCAACTACACTGGCTTAGATTCTTTAAAACTCTTAGGCCATCACTTCAAGCAATTGCTTTAAAATGTGACGATGATGGTATGTCAGAAATAAAAGGGGTTAACCAATTTACTTGTAAACAGTTTTTGAAAGAAGGTGATATAGAAGCTCTTGCTTGTGCAATAGCAATACATAGAGCTTCACCGCTGCATGTAAGGGGTTTTAAACTCTCTTCAGCCATAGCAAAACTTGCAGGGTGGATCTTGGCAAATCCAGCCTTTAAAGACAGCAAAAAAGAAATACTCAACATTCTTGTTAATAAATACAGGGCACTTGATGCTGACGTTAGTATATATGATAGAAATTTTTGTCACAGTCTCAATAGACCAGGTTTTGGGCATTTTGATTTGATTAACAAAAATCGTGAATACATTAAATGCTGCGTTAAACTCGGTATAGATATTACCCCTAAAAATCTCAAACATATTTTTGTGACATCTGAGAAAGGTAACAAACAACTAATATTTGAAGAAATGGGAAAGGTATTAAATCATCAAGAATATGAGCTAGCAGATAGCAGTAATGGTCTACGCTGGCTAATTTCAGACCTTAACACACACCTTCGAAATAAAATCAGTATTAACTAGTTTGCATTTAAGGAAAGCGTATAAATTTGAATAGCTGTAAAAGGTGATTATTTTGACAATTGTCAAACGATAAATATAAAAACTAACTCGTGAGAATATGTTAACAAAACTATATAATTCAAATGGATAAATGGTAGCATTATGTATTTTGACAACGAGTTACAATCAACAAAAAGCACCCGCTTGGCCACCCGATACTGGCGCATCAATAAAGTGAACACCTGATTTTTTTGCATTCTCAGCAACTTCACGTGCCACTTTAGCTGAGGTTGTCGTGTGATCGACTAAAATGGTGTCAGCGGCCATACCCGCTATAACGCCTTCATCGCCATACACAACAGATCTAAGGTCGTCATCATTACCTACACACATAAAAACAAACTGCGCACCGATTGCCGCTTGTCTCGGTGTTTCTGCATAGTTGCCTCCGTGCTGTTCAACCCACGTTTGTGCTTTTTGTGTTGTTCGGTTATACACCGTTACGTCATATCCTGCTTGGGCTAAATGCCCTGCCATTGGATAACCCATTACTCCTAATCCGATAAATGCCACTTTGATTGACATAATTCTGTCCTATTTCGCTGATATGGTATTAACAATGGAGATTTTATACCCCAATTAATTGGCGTATAGCAAATTTAAAACACGAATTAGATATTAAAAACACTAATTTACAACATGCCCGTGAAGGAGTATGCGTAAAATGGAAACAATTTATCGGTACAGCGTTCAATTGCTAAACGGTGAAACGCTGCCACTAAAAAAACTAGCAGGTCAGCCAGTTTTGATCACAAATATTGCTAGTAAATGTAGTTTTGCTGGCCAGCTTAGCGCACTGGAGAAAATTTATAAAAAATACAAGCCACTAGGCCTTGAAATTTTAGCATTTCCCTGCAACCAGTTTGGGAGAAATGAGCCTTTAGAAAATGCCATGCTTAAAGAGTTTTACAATAGTCATTTTGACCTGAGCTTTCCAGTATGCAGTAAGGTGCAAGTGAATGGCCCCGATGCTCATCCATTATTTAACTATTTAAAATCAAACACTCGAGGCATCGCACAAAACCGAGCAATTAAGTGGAACTTTACTAAGTTTTTAGTAAACTCAGAGGGCGAGCTCGTCTCAAGATATGCCCCTCGCACCAAACCTGACACCCTAAAACCGGTTATAGAGAGCCATTTATATAATGAAGATCGCCCTATTCAGTTCGCAAAGCTATGAAAAGCCATTTTTTGATGCTGCACAATCACCATACCCAAGTCTAAACCTAACGTATTTCAGCGAACCTTTATCAGAACGCACTGCGCCACTGTGTGAGGGTTTCGATGCCGTCTGTGTGTTTGTAAATGATGATGTGAGTGAACATATACTAAGTCAATTAGCGACCTTAGGAGTGCGCTTTATCGCGCTAAGATGTGCAGGGTTCAATAATGTTGATATAAACGCTGCGAAGTCTCTGAATATAAAGGTAGTCAGAGTGCCCGCCTATAGCCCAGAAGCCGTAGCTGAACATTGTATTGCTCTGATGCTAACGCTAAGCCGTAAAACGCACAAAGCATACAACCGTGTCAGAGAAGACAATTTTGATTTAAATGGCTTATTAGGGTTTAACTTACATAATAAAACCGTTGGCATCATTGGGGCAGGTAAAATAGGCCAAGCGCTGATCTCAATATTAAATGGCTTTGGTGCAAATGTATTGGTTTACGACCCAAATATTGGCGAAGGAAGTTATACTAAGGTGACGCTCGACATGCTTTTGGCGCAAAGTGATGTTATTAGCCTGCACTGCCCTTTAAATGACGCCACCTTTCACATGTTGGATGCACAAGCATTTAGCAAAATGAAAAACGGCGTGATGTTAATTAATACCAGCCGCGGTGCACTGATTGATAGTAAGGCCTGTATTGAGGCACTAAAAGGTCGAAAAATTGGTTATTTAGGGCTCGATGTGTATGAACAAGAGTCAGAACTCTTTTTCAAGGACCGTAGCGCCGAAATAATTCAAGATGATATTTTCACTCGCCTTGTTAGCTTCCCTAACGTACTGATAACTGGCCACCAAGGGTTCTTCACACAAGAAGCACTTACCCAAATAGCCCAAGTAACCATCGAAAACCTTAATGAAGGTAATACCGGTGCAGCGCTTACTAACCAAGTAACATAACGATTAAAACGAAGCATATCGTTGCCACAATATGCTTCGTCAACGTACTACAGTAAAGTGCTATTCCAATATTGTATATCACACTATATTAATGTCTGGTCATTAACTGTGTTCGACCTGCCCTATCTTCTTTTTTAGCTCGTACAGCCAACACCTGTGATAAAGGGATATCACCCTTTGCAAGTTGCCAACCTTGCGCCGTTTTAATTTCAATATCAAACCCAGGTATTGGGGTAAAAAAGGTCGTTTTTCCGTATTTATTTAACCCAATAGCCACATGTGGTACACGATAGAAAACACCTTCTTTGGCAAGCTTCGGCAGCTCCTTGTACCCTAAAATACTGATAAACCGCTGCCAATCAGCCTCTTTTTCTAATTGAGCCGTCTTGTCAAAATACTCGGAAGATACATTATAAATACGCCCTTTTTTATACTCTAATGCCCATTTAGGCTTATGCCATGCTCGCTCGGCAAACGCGAGTAAACGCGGGTATAACATATACTCAGCTTGTTTGTCGGTGCGGATCATTTCAGACCATAAATGCGCTTGAATGCCCGTTGCCATTGCACCTTCCTTTAGGGCACTTTGAATATCTCTTGCCTCGTAATGGTGGAAATGACTATTACGCCATAATTCTGCATGAGCGGGTAAGTTGTCAGGCATAAACTCAAACACTTTGCGAGTATCTACCGCTCTCGTCGCCCAATGGTTACCTCGCTCCATAGGGTGTGATGTGTATGGAAAATCGAAATAGGTTACGTCGGGGTTAGAGATAACAACTTGCCATTTTCTATTCATATGTTCATGTGAAACTACATGTCCGCCCTCTGCCAACGTTCCCCACACATTACTTTGCACGTTTGGCGGCATTTTTTCTGGCCGAACATCGCCTAAACCATCGCTCCATGCAGCAACTTGTATCCCTTTATTAGTGGCCATTTGGCTGATCCGCTCAATAAAATAGCCGTTAAGTGACGCATTACCTTTCAGCAAATCTATACAAGCCGGTGACTTTAACCAAGCACCTGCCGTTTCATCTGCACCAATATGATAAGTCGTTAACGGCACGCCAGCTTGACGATGCAATCGCTGCACCTCGTCTAGCACTTTATCTATAAAAGCATAGGTTTGTGGCAAACATACATTTAACGTATTGTCATTGTAGTGTTGAATAGAGCTATATAAGGTCTTATCATCAACATCAACTAAACGATACTTTTGCGCAGCTGCATGTTTACCTAGCACCATTAAACGCCGATGGCGTTCTTCCATTGATACGATAGCAGCACGAGAATGCCCGGGCATATCAAGCGACGGGATCACAGTAATATGATGCCTATCGGCATAACGAAGAATATCAATATAGTCTTGGCGGCTGTAATACCCATTTACAGGTGATCCCTTATCGTTCCCCGCGCCCAGTTGCGGCAATAAGCAGCGTTGTTCTGATAAATCAAAACAACGATACCCGCCGACCTCAGTAAGCTCTGCAAGTCCATCAATCTCTAATCGCCAACCTTCATCATCTGCTAAATGTAAATGCAGGCGATTTAATTTATAACTAGCCATATGCTTGATGGTGTCAAACACGAACTGTTTAGAGCGGAAATTTCTAGCAGCATCGATATGAAGCCCTCTAAATGCGTAGTGTGGCTCATCTGTGATCTCAACTTCTTTAACAGCTAAAGACTTACCACTTAATAACCCCATCAAGCTTTGCAGTGCATAAAAAGCCCCTGTACTGGTGTTAGCCGTAATATTTATACCCGTTTCTGATACCGATAAAGTGTAGGCTTCATCCCTCGTTTCACTCTTTTTGCGTAATGAGATATCAAGTAACACTCCGCTTTCTCGCTCATTTACTCCTAAAGCCGACATTCTCTCTAAAGCTGCTGAAATATGTGCTCGCTTAATGCCATTAAGAGCTAAGCGAATCCCCCCTGACAGATCAACTATTCTATCTGAAGTAATCTGCATAGAGCTTGGTTTTGGAATGATCCCTTCAGGAGAATTTGTTTCTATCGGTTGGTCGCTATTTTCAAAATGATAACGCGGTCCCATCCAAGGGGTTTTGTCATTTTTACTCGTGCGCAATTGTGATAGTGAAGTAAACGGTGCAAGGTAGGGCTGAGTTTCAAGACCTGTCGTTGCATCTTCATCAACTAAAGTACTTTCAATAACCTTCGCTGCCAACACCTTTTTACTGTCTGAGAGCAAATAATTAGGCATAAACTCAGAACGAGTGATCTGTGAATTTTGAGTATAAAACCGTAGTTTATGCGCTTTCCCAGCAATAAACCCAGTAAAGGACTCTGATGGGCTAATTTTATGCAGATCACCGTTAATATGCGTGATGTCAAACTGCTGATTTGAGCCATGTATGATTGGCATGAGTTGACTAAAATAAATCACCCAACTCTTATCTACGAAATCATAAGGTAATGTGAGTGCAAGCTCAGATAAATAACACTGCGCCACATGTGCAGGGCACGTTGCACTTGCCTCTATCAGTGTATATTTCACATCTAATTGACGTGACATCTTATCTAAATCAACTTGCTCTAATGCAATAGCGTTAAAACTAATAATAAACAACACTGCAATTAAATACTTAACCATTTAATACTTCCTTAGCATGGGGGATTTCATTAATAAATAAAGCAAATGACCCTAGCAAGGGGGCATATTGCAATCGACTAGGCTGCACGCAAAGACGTGATACAAGCATCTCGTGACTATGCTCGCTAAGAGAGGAAAATAAACTGCTTTTGAATAACGAATATGACAAAGAAATAGATCCTCCAAGTACTATTTTATCCGGATCAAACGCCAACAATATCAGAGATAATGCATGACCGAGGTGCACGCCAAATTGATCAAATAACATTTGAGATTTAGCATCTCCGAGCATGGCCTTTTCTGCTTCTTGTGCACCATCAAGCCCCTGCAGTTTAAAAAATTGCCCGCTGCTATACCCTTCTACGATCCCCTCTAAATATGTAAAGCTGCCAAATTCTCCAGCAAAACCATTACTCCCGGTATAGAGTTCTCCGTTAAGTACCACCCCGGAGCCTAACCCAGTCCCTAAGGTGATCCCGACGAAATTATCGCATGGTAAATGTGAACCATACTGGTATTCCCCATACGTAAAACAGTTCGCATCATTATGTACCACAACCGGTAAACCAAATTTACTGCATAGCAGCTCTTTCAATGAGACTGAATGCCAATTCGGAATGTTAACAGTTTCGATAATATAGCCGTCAGCCACTCTAACGCTGCTTGGTACGCCGAGCGAAATGCCAATACAACTCGCATTCAAATGAGAGGTAATAATCTGATATATAAACGCCAACACCTCACGCTTTGAGCCTTGTGAAGGCACATCGTAACGATGTACTTTGCCAAGACCATTTTGCGAAACTTCAACAACATGGGCCTTCGTACCACCTAAATCAATACACAGAACACCGGTCATAATGATTGTGATACCTCTGTTCGACGATTAAATAAACTCACCGTATGATTCTTAATAAGGGGTTTGGCCCACATACCGACACTGAATATATAGACAAGCGGGATCAACAACACCAGCATTGCTAATTGCAAAGAGCCAGCGAGTTCACTCACCAACCCTAAAATGGGAGAAGCAATTGCCCCCCCGACAATCCCCGTGCACAAAATACCCGCCACTGCACCATGGCCTACTTGCATAGAGTTAAGCGCGAGCGAGAACAACACCGACCACATAATAGATAAAAAGAACCCCACGGCCGAAAAGCTCCACAACGATGTTAATTTATTCCCAAATAACGCAAGCAATAAGGCACCTGCTGCACCAATACTGAAGACCATTAATAGCATCTGAGCATCAACAAGCTTCAAAAGTAATAAACCAATCACACAGCCTAATGTCAGAAATAACCAAAATTGGCTTACTGCGGTTGCACCATGAGTTTTTGCATCTAGACCATGATAAGACTGTAAAAACAATGACATTGAATTTGCAACTCCCTGCTCTAAAGCAACATACGCGACAATCGCAAAGAAAAACTTAACAACAATTGGGTTTTTTAACAGTGCTAAACTTTGTTTCATAGTGAGTAATTCATCATCATTACGCACTACCTTTTTTATCGGGGTAATAATAATATAAACCACCATACCCAAGCACAATGCTGCAAACAGCCAATACATACTTAACCACGCCATAGAGCTGGGTACTAACCCGATAAATAAATGACCGACTCCTTTATTGAGCGCAATCCCTTCGACAAAAGCACTATATATGAGCGGAGACAAAGTCGCTGCACCACCAAACATCAGCTGTGCAAGTACTGAGTACATAGCGAAATGTTTACTCCCGCCACTCACACGTAATAATGGGTTTATGGCAACTTGTAAAAGTGCCATCGCACATCCGATGGTAAATAATGCAAACATTGCTACCAAAAAAGACGGGGACAACGCAAAGCTCAAAGATCCAGCGCCAGCCAAGGTGAATGCGAGTAGCATCACCGGCTTTTCTCCTCTCGCCTGCACCAGCAAGCCAGCAGGAATTGACATCACTCCGTATGCTGCAAAAAAAGCAAACGGAAAAAAGCCGGCCAACGTAATACCAATATTAAAGTCATCGATGAGTTCAGGGAAAATCGGGCCAAGTATATTGGTAATAAACGACACCATAAAAAAAGTAATCAATACCAACACCACAACCCTATATTTCACATTCATGTTCATACCTCGAAATTTAGATAAGGCAATAGCGTTAGAGTATGTTCATAACGATATAAACACATGACTCAAGGGGTGCATTGCCTTAGATTTGGGAGATTTTTTGTACTATCAAGCGTTTGCTATAAAGCGCTTTTTATAAAGTAAGTGCCGCTCATGCAGCACTCACTTTAAGCGTTATATATTTACCAACGTGCACGAAGACCAAACGTCAGCCGTCGCTCATAAATATTTTGAGAAATGCGATTATCCTTCCACTGAGCATAATTAGTTTCATACTCTTCGGTCAGGTTACTGCCCGACATAAACACCGTGAAATTATCATCAACATCATAACTGGCTGAAATATCGATGTAAGTAGTAGGTTCAGTCCAAATTGCCGTATCGCCCATTCCGTAAGGAACCGAAATTTCAGCTAACCGTTTAGAACGGTAATTAGCCGCCAATCTGAATTGAAACCCTGATTTTTCATACCACAATACTGCATTGGCAGATTCTTTAGAGTTGTCTTCCAACGGCAATGGCTCGCCATCTAAATCAGTGCGGCCACTTTCGCTATCACTATAAGTATAGTTAAAAGATGCCCCTAACCCACTCCACATACCGGGTAAAAAGTCGAACGCTTGCTGATATGAAAACTCAGCGCCGCTCATAGTGCCACCAGCCCCGTTTACCAAGCCATTAACGGTGACTTCCCTACGAACGACTTCATCACCATCAGGCATTGCCTGTAACCAGGTACTTGATTCAATAAATGAAGCCAATTTAATATTAAAGATACCAATACTTGCCATCGCACTCGGTGAAAAGTACCACTCTACAGCCATATCGCTATTTTCTGCTCGCCAAGGGTTTAACTCTGGGTTTCCTTGCATCGTTGCATTTGTCGCGATGAGTAAATCTGGAGAAATCCCTTCTCGAGCAGCTAGGTCATCACCTGCACGAGTGCGACTGATGGTTAGCCCCCCAGCTATTTGCTGCAGATCCAGTTTTGTCATTGTCTTACCCCACGCAGCGCGGTAGACAACGTCATCACTTAAATTAACACTTAAATTAAACGACGGTAAAAAATCTGAAAAAGACTTATCTGTGATCACATCACCTGCATCTTCGGCAACGGTGCCTGGGCAGTTAGTACAAATAGAATCTCCTATCACGTTTTGAGCTATTTCCAAATCAGTTTTAATGTATTGGAAACCCGCATTAGCTTGGTAATTATCCCCAGTAAAGTCTGCACGCCAATAAAGAGACTGCGTTTGCTCAGTCACTTTATAAGAACTGCCAGGTACCATGCCCCGCACATTCCCCGGATAAAACCTATTTTGGAAAGCAAAAGGATCATCTAATTGCTTTGGATCAATAAAGTAGATACTACCGATGCTATTAGGGCCAAAATCAGAAACTGATTGCACCCAGCCTTCAGGGAGGCTCGCAAAAGTGATCAGATTATCATGGCCCATGGTTAAATCACCTGCTGAAGCACTTGGCGTGCCACCACTTCCATCTGTATCAAATGCCGCTAACCCTTGATCTTTCCACATAACATTAACGCTACCTTCACCCAAAGGGTTATTAAATGGCGCTAATAGCACATATTGATCTCGCGAAATATCCCGCTCAGAAAAGCGTACGCCAAAACGCATCGCATTTAGATGGTCTCTGTCAAACTCGTATTCACCATCCAAACGTAATACATCTAAAGATGCATCTTCATCATAATTATTTTCTGAGTAAGTCGATGTGACGGAATAGCGATTAATATTGGAGCCAAAAGCTTCACCTTCTAACGAGACTGGCGGCGTTAATCTCGCATATTTACCCGTAAAGTCAAAACGCATTGGCACTGTATTTGGGCCATATCCACCCGGGTTAACCGCTATCGGGCCATTACCTTCATTTCGGCGCAGACCATGCGCTAAGCCATTGGTTAAATAACCTTGCGCAACATTTTCAGTATGACTGCGAGATGCATCTGCCGTGATAAAGCGCATTTTGCCTGAAAAAGGGCCATCACCTTGGTAAACAAGCTCAATATTGTAATTGGTCGATTTTCTCTTATTGGTGTGGCTTTCTGAGTGCGCAACCACACGAGGGGCATTCAACGTAATATCTTGCGCAGTATACAAGCTATGGCCAGACGCTAATATTTCACCTCGATTAATTGGGTCATGTTGGTCTTGCCATTGCCAATGCCCGCCCCACGCATTGTCCGCCATTAATCCTCTTTGACGGTCTGCATCATCCATTTTGGTATAAAACACATCGGCACTTAATTCGAATGACTCTGATAACTGCGCCTGAAAGCTGACATTTGCCCCCGTTCTTTCACGGTCAGTAAAGCGATTGACCATACCATAGCTGACATAGGTGTACTCCGCATCATTTGTATCACCGTCGCCGTTCATATCTGTTTGCGGACAATACCAGCACTCACCGGACTCAGGAACAGCCCCAACCCAACCGTGGTTCGTGGCACCTAAGCGATAGTTTGCCAATGTCACTTCATCTTTTGATAAGGTAGCTAACACCGCAAATTTATCGCCATTGTAGCCTGCAAATACCATGGCTTTAGGATCTGTTTCTTTAGAATAAGAGCCCCTCGCAGCCTCAATTGACGCAGCACCGGTGAATCCCTCAGCTAAATCAAATGGCTTTCTCGTTTGTAAATCAACAGTACCTGATATACCACCAGCTAATGTATCTGCAGTCGGTGACTTCATTACATTCATTGCCCCAACCAAACTGGATGGAATGTCTGTAAAGTCTGGCTGTACCTTCGTTAATGAACCCGCACTTAAAAACTGTTCGCCATTAAGCAACGTCGTGACTTGAGGCATACCCCGAACATTAATTGTCGACCCTTCACCCGCACTGCGTCTAATTTGAATTCCAGGAATACGCTGCAGCGAATCTGCAATTGTCGCATCTGGGAGCTTACCAATATCTTCAGCAGTGATAGAGTCAACAACTCCATCAGCAAAGCGCTTGGTATTTAAACTTTTTTCTGTAGAAGCCCGAATACCACGCACTTCGATAACTTCAAGTTCCTCTTCACTTTGCCCGTCAACCGCTAAGGCATGACTAGACATAACACCTGCTAAAATTGCGTAACTGATAAGGGAAAGCTTGAATGATCTCTTGTTGTTCATGTCATTCCTCTGATAATTTTTATATTGTTAGGTAATTTCATATCTGCTACCAAAAATTTGGTACCCCCTTATTTCAACAGTTGTTTTTATTAAAAGTGCGCAATATCTATCATCTATTAGTACTTATCTACTTGGTTGACATCGCTGTCATTACACGCCATTTACACAAAATAAAAATTTAATGTATATTTCTGAGTAAGTTACAACCAAAGTGGTGAGAATTATACTAACGGTTAATAGAATCGTATCACTACAAAGTGTTTAACTATTCATCATGTATTAATGGTTTGTTAAGCTTAAATAAAAGGAGTGATTTATGAGGGCTCTATGTGAGAAAATCATCCCATCAAATAACTGTTCATGGCGATATTGCCTCTACAAATTAAACGAAATTCCATTCAATTGGCATTATCATGCCGAATATGAAATTTGCTTAACCCTTAACAGCAAAGGTGTCAGCCATATTGGTGATCATATAGCACCATATGGTGACTTTGACTTGGTATTACTCGGCCCTGATTTACCACATACTTGGCAATCGAAGCCTAACTTTGATGGCACTGAACAACTGGTACATGTTGCCCAAATCCCCTCTCAATGGATTGAAGGGTTAGTACAAAGCAATCCGGAATTAGCCGATTTAAATCATTTATTACGTAAAGCACGCTGCGGAGTGCGTTTTAGCGAGCAAACCGCAAAATCTCTGCGTCCTCTATTTGAAGCAATGGAGACTGCTGAACCCATGGTCCGATTCAACTTATTGATGTCTTTACTCCATACATTAAGCGTGAGTGAATCATATACCCTATCCAGCCAGGAATTTTCTTTCCCAAGAACGCTGGATCCTGCTAAAGACAAGTTCGAAAAAGTACTCAACTACATTTACGATAATTACTGTGATCCGCTGAGTGCTGATTCTCTCGCTCAGTATACCCATATGAGTACCAACCACTTTCATCGTTTTTTCAAAAAACGTACTGAGTGCACCGTTACTGAGTTCATCAACCAACTTAGGATCGCCAAAGCCTGTAAATTACTGGTTAACAGCTCAGCTCCCATATCAGTAATAAGTGACCAATGTGGTTTTAATAATATCTCCAATTTTAACCGACGTTTCTTAGCCATAAAACTATGTACGCCGAGTGAATTTAGATCACGAATTCATCAAGCAACATTAATTTAGTATTCGTCTTTAATTTGGAGTCAAATCCATGTTAACTTGTAGGTATACATCCTCATGCTACTAGGTTGTAAAGGACTACTCAGCGCGATATAGCAATCTTGACACGCTCAATAATAAGTATTCCTTTATTACTTTATGAGGAATACTTATGTCTACACAACGCCCTACAATCGTGATTGTTGGTGGTGGTGCTGGTGGGTTAGCACTTGCGACACAATTGGGCCATAAATTAGGAAAGAAAAAGCACGCAGACATTATACTAATTGACAAAAATCGAAATCATATATGGAAACCCTTACTCCATGAAGTAGCCACAGGATCTTTAGATGCTGATTTAGATGGCGTGGTGTATTCGGCACATGCCGCTAAGCATCATTATCGCTTTATCTTAGGTGAATTTACTGCATTAAATACACACCAAAAACAGCTCACACTCAAGCCTTTACTTAATGAGTGTCAGCAACAGATACTACCGCAGCGACATATTCAATTCGATAAGCTTGTACTTGCTATTGGGAGTGTCAGTAACGACTTTAATACCCCAGGTGTAACAGAGCATTGTTACTTTTTAGACTCTCATGCACAAGCTGAGCGTTTTCAACACGCACTACTAGACCATTTCACCCGTATTCATCAAAGCAACATGGCCCCAAATAAAACTCTGAATATTGCTATCGTTGGCGGCGGTGCAACGGGTGTTGAACTAGCAGCTGAACTTTACCATGTGACATATTTACTAAAAACATATGGGCTAAACAATATGACCGCTGAGCAGCTGCAAATAAACTTAATCGAAGCTGGACCTCGTATACTTCCCGCCCTTTCTGAACGAATAGCCAGTTCAGCAAAACGAGAACTATTGAAACTCGGCGTAAAAGTATTTGAAAATACTAAGGTAAAATCTGCCTCTGCAACGGCGTTTAAAACCCATCAAGAAACAGAGATTGATGCAGATATAAAAGTTTGGGCTGCTGGGGTTAAAGCACCTGATTTTATTAAAGAACTCAATATATTTGAGCTCAATGCAAATAACCAAATCAACGTCGATACATACTTGCGAAGTACCCAGTGTGATTCAGTCTATGCCATTGGTGATTGCTGTTCATTCACTCAAGCCGATGGGAGCATTGTACCTCCGCGCGCGCAATCAGCACATCAAATGGCTAAATGTGTTCAACACAATCTAATTGCTGAAATATTCGACCAGCCCCTAAAGCAATTCAATTATCAAGACCATGGTTCACTGGTGAATTTATCTCAGTTTAGCGCCGTCGGTAATCTCATGGGGAATTTAACAAAAAACAGTTTTTTTATAGAAGGAAAAATTGCGCGGCTTATGTATGTATCACTATATCGAATGCACCAGCGTGCTATACATGGTTCGTTACGTACGTTTATTCTTTGGATAAGCGAGAAAATGCTAAAAATAGTGCGACCAAAAATGAAGCTGCATTAGTATATCTACAACGTTGATTTAGGCTGAGCACACTGCTCAGCCTAAAAGATTGTACGTTATTTTAGCGCAACATTAACAAACACGGCTGTCATTAATATCGGGCATACAAAGCGCACGTATTGCGCAAACCAATAATGTGGCCCTTTACACTCTAAATGCAATTGGTTACCGCGCTTCCACATCCAGCCTACTGTAATGAAGTAAAACAAGCCCATAAGTGGTAACTGGTATTGTGTAAATAAACTTATCACCAACCCAAATAACCAATCAAAGTTCAAAATAATGAGGCTTGAGACAAGTAAAATTGTTGCCGTTACCCACCAAGTAGCGCTATTTCTCTTAAAACTGTGATTTTCAACCAAAAACGCAACTGGGATTTCTGTTGATGAAATTGTAGAGGTCAAAGAGGCTATCGACATTAAAATAAAGAACGTCAGCCCTACAAGTAAACCCACCTCCCCCATACTGGCAAACAACTCTGGTAGAACCGCAAAAATTAAACGCCCTTCACCAATAAGCTTACCATCTTGAAAAACCTCAACACCATTTTGCTGCGCAACAAAAATAGCGGGTATGATCAACAGACCGGCAAGAAACGCAACACCGGTATCAAGTAGCGCCACACTGGCGGTAAGTTTAGGTAAATTTGCATTAGGTTTGAGGTATGAGCCATAAATCATCATACACCCGACACCCAGTGATAGTGAGAAAAACGCTTGACCCATAGCAGCAATGACCAAGTCTGGATCCGTAATTTGTGAGAAATCTGGGACTAAATAGGCTTTAAACCCTTCAGCTGCGCCATCTAAGGTGCCAATGTAACCAATTAAAGCAACTAACAATAGCAATAACATAGGCATCAAACGACGAGACCAAGCTTCAATGCCAGATTTGACCCCTTTCAATATAATACTTGCGGTCAGCAACAACATAATGGGCGTAAAAATAAAGTTACGTAGTGTTGAATCACCAATTAAAAAGGCACTTAATTGCTCAAAGCCCAAAAAGCGCGCAATGGGCTCGATTGAGTAAGCGAGCATCCACCCGGCAACGATTGAATAAAAGCTCAGCATAATTATAGCGCCGAACAGGCCGATATATCCGGCGGATGCGCCTATTTTAGGCCCTTTTTCTTGCCATGCTTGTTTAAGTGCTTTTACCGGGTTTGATTGCGCTTGATGACCAAGGTATAACTCGGTGTAAAGCGCAGGCAATGCCAAAAGAAAAATAACAATGAAGTAGACTAGTAAAAAAGCGCCACCACCATGGTTTGCAGCTTGAGTGGGAAACCCCCAAATATTACCTAACCCGACCGCTGCGCCAGCAGCAGCAAGAACAAAGCCAAGTCGGCTTTGAAAACCATCGCGCAATTGAGCCATACCGATTCTATATGATTATTGTTTTGGACCGCTGATTATACTTAACTTGTTAAAAAATGCGACTCTCCAAGGCCCAAATTAAGGAACCTGCCAAAACAAATCTGAGTAAGATTTAAAAACTAGACCCTGCTTGCGTCAAAAACTGTAATTCATCGTCACTAGAAACTCGATTCAATATGTGATTTCTATGTGGGTACCGACCAAATTGGTCAATAATTTTTTTGTGAGCCAACTCGAATTCATAATTGGGTAAGTCGCGAAAAAGCTTTTCGGCTTGTTGATGAATAACTTTACTTTCACTGTGCATTAAAGGCATATACAAAAAGCTTAATTCCGTGTCATTAAGCTGTTTATCGACTCCTTTTTCGATAGCGTGCTGTGCAAGGCATAATGCCAGCGCATCAGACGCAAACGCACCGGGTGTATCTCGAAACATATTTCTCGAGAACTGATCTAAGATGATTATTTCACATAACGCACCGATAGGGTCACTACGCCAATGCGCAAGTTCGCCATGCATCGCCATCCGATGATGTACTGAAAACTGTGATTGAATTTTAAGATCGAAGTGAGTTGATTTGTTCCACCAGTCTGATTCTGAACAAGTAACAAACCAAAATTGATATATATCTTGATACTGCATGACGGCTCCCCAATACGGCTTAATTAGCACTTTACTCGGGATTTTACCGTCATGCAATCTAAAACTTAATCACTAGATATTGTTTTATAAATGTTGCCAATAATTAGGCTACTTCAAGTAACTTAGCATGAATAGATTGAACAACTTTATCCGAGTCTGCCTGCTCAACTAAAAAACACAAATTATGTTTACTCGCGCCATGACAAATTAAACGAATATTAAAGTCACTCAAAACTTCCATCAAGTTCACCTCATGCTGACGTAACTGAATTTGCGAGCCAATCAAGGCAACCAAAGTCAGATTATTTTCAACTGTTACATGGCAAAACTCGCTCAGTTCATCTAAGCAGTGTTGATCCAACTCTGGACGTGACGCATTAAATGCATTATCTAGGGTGATCGCCACACTGATTTCAGAAGTTGTCACTAAATCGACGGAAATATTATAGGCACTTAACGTGGTAAAAATACGTGCTAAAAAGCCACTTGCTAATAACATTTCAGGACTTTTAAGCGTCAGTAATATTTGATTTTTGCGCTGTGTGACAGCTCGGATCCCAGCTTGCGATGAGGTGTTTTTTTCAATCCATGTACCGCCCGCTTGGGGGTCTCGACTTGACCCAACGAACACCGAAATATTGCTTCTACTCGCAGGTAAGATCGTTGCGGGGTGTAGCACTTTCGCACCGAATGTTGCCATTTCCGCGGCTTCATCAAAGCTTAATTTCGCTATCGGCGATGCTTTAGTACACAAACGCGGATCTGTACTGAATATACCCACTACATCGGTCCAAATGTGCACACTTTTCGCTTTTATTGCCTCAGCCAATAAAGCAGCACTATAGTCAGAACCGCCACGGCCTAATGTGGTTGTTTGGTTGTATGGATCACTACCAATAAAACCTTGAGTGACAATCACTGTCTCTTCGAGCAGCGGGATCAGATGTTTTTGCGCAGCCAATGCCGTCGCGGCAATATCTGGAGTTGCTTTACCAAACCGGTTATCTGTTTTTAATACTTTACGTACATCAAATCGCTGCGCTTTAACACCAAGATCACGTAATACTTGGGTGAACAAAAATGACGACAAACGCTCCCCAAAGCTCAGCATTTCATCGCATTGTTGCGCACTTAACGCAGGTAAAGTCGCAAGTGATTTAAGTTCATTTAGCGTCAATTCAAAAGACTGAGCTAAATCTGCATCTAAAGTTAACTTCGCCAAAATCGCATTTTGAATTGTAATTATATTATCGACCAACGCTAAACGTTCATCTTCATTGGATTTTTGCTGGGTTAACGTTACTAAATGATTGGTAACACCGGCACTGGCGCTAACCGCGACAATGCGAACATTCGTGTCATCGTGAATAATTTGTGCACAGCGGTGCATGGCGTCAAAATCGGCTACACTTGTGCCGCCAAATTTAGCGACCGTGTACTGTGAACTCATGATATCTCCTCATGATTGCTGCAGAGCAATCATCAATAAAAAGGAGAACTTGGCAATTAAGGTGCTTTGTATGAAAAGAAGTAACCATTGCCAGAAGCTCTCCACCATAAAACGGTGACAGTTCCAAGGATTCAACCTCGTAAACCGAAAGTGCATAATGACGTATTATGAACTTCCTCGGCGAGTACTCCCCTCTTTAGTGGTCTGCGGCGTTCGTCACCTCTCACTAAATACCTAAGTATCGCACCTCTTCTGTCTATTTTGCCCGTTCAAAACTGAACACACACAAAATAAAAACCCGCAATTACTGCGGGTTAAAAACAAAGTACCGTTTAGACGTCTAGGTGTCAAGTAATAATTTGGCCCGGCTACACGTCTCTAAATATATTGACCCGCAACATAAGCGCCTGCATAGCCTACGGTATACGCAACTAATAAATACAAGAACATACGTAAATAGCTCATAAACGTAAGCGCCTTTACCTTGCTCATTGCAATAATACCTGCCGCAGAACCAATCACTAACATCGACCCGCCTACACCCGTAGCATAAGTAAACATAAGCCATTGTTGAGGCGTCATGACAATCTCTGCTTTTAATAACGCGGCTGTTAACGGCACATTGTCAACCGCTGCTGAAAGTAGCCCCATTAAGTAGTTTGCATATTCCGGAGGAATATAGACATATAGATCAGTAAACATAGCCAGCACCCCTACTTCTTTTAGCGCACCAACAAGGAGTAACACCCCAACAAAAAACAGCAAGGTATCGTATTCAATCTCGCGGATATAATCGATAATCTTCTTGTTCACATCCTTTTTTCGCATCAAGAATTGCGCAACCAAAAACATCAATGACAATCCAAACAAAAATGTAAGTAGAGGGGGAACTTGATACTGTACACTCAAAAATAACGTCGCGAAAATCGTCGAAGTAAATATTACTGCAATGGTAATATCTGTTTTTTCAATACGCCTTTGAGTTTGTTTTTCAAAATGGAGTTGCTCGTTCATACCAATTGACAACATGGCAGCCAGTGCCATGACACTCACCAGCGCAGGGCCAACCAGTAATAATAAGTTTGGAATAGTGACTTTATCCGCTAAGAAAATCATTAATGTTGTTACATCTCCGGTGATGAGTGATACACCACCAGAGTTAACACTAAAAATAATCAACGTTGCATACTTAATTAACTTCTTTGGATCTAGCTTCAACGACATAACTACTGCCAAAGAAATCAAAGTTGCGGTAATATTGTCAGAAATAGAAGAAAATACAAAAGCAGCAATACCAACTAAGAACATAAGCTTACGCTCACTGATCTGCGATGGCATCACACGATGCACGATGTTTTGTATAAACCCTTTTGAGTTCAAATAAGCCACAAATGTCATCGCAGCCATTAAGAACAACCACAACGTGGCGATTTCAAGAATATTATGATCTAGCTCATGTTGTACAGTTTCTGGGCTTTGACCATGAATGGGAGAAATAAAAGCGATAATCCAACATAAAGTACCAAAAAAAAGGGTAGTTTTGGCCTTGTTTACATGGATGATATCCTCTATAACGATAAGCACAAACGCAATCGCTATCAGGGTAAGGATAATGGGCGTAACCATAATGCGTAAACAACCTGTAATTATAAGTTAAAAATTTAGAACGGTAAGGTAATTCGGCGCGGAGTCTAGCACTTACGTATAGGATGCGCTATGACTAAGCTCAATTTATTTCCGATAAACGTCACATAAAAGATACACACTGGAAAGTTATGATCCCAGCTAAAAAAGTTTTAAATACGCTAAATGAACATTGGAGTGTATTAGAGCTACTTTTTAAACGCTTTAAAATGACCGACTTCAGCGTTAAAGATGTGCAAAACATCATAAAACATAAAAACCCTCAATGGACCAGCGAAAGAATATTTAGAGAAACAAACCGGCTGCTTAATCAAGAGATTATCATTCCCTTAGCCAAATCATCCCAGCTAGAAATTAATCGGGCGGTAGCTGATTTTGCCAGCTTTTTATTGCAAGAAGAGCACCTTGGTTTAGCGCAAGAGATCACTGTACTAGTGCAAGATCTCGAACGACTCGGGAATCGTCTAGAACAAGCTGCTGATGAAAACGATCACAGTGAACTTCGTCGATTTAGCCGGATCATGGATGAACGGGTTAGAAAAATCATCAAGCTCTTTATTCATAATGAGAATGCAATTTTTAATATTGTAGAACAAGCAAAATCAGATAGTAGCGCCATATCACTGCAAAAGCGCTACCGCGCCGTGATTGAAGCGTTTGATGAATACATAGAACCTATGCTTGAAATGGTCGATATTCGCGGTGAATTTCATGCCTGCTTCCACATCATCGAAACGCAGCTTAGCCAACAAATAGACAACATAGAACTCTATGGTCGAGGCTCCCAAGACAAAAGAATGCTTGAGCAGTTGCGCACACGTATTTTAGATATGCACCTGATTGGCCGTGAAAGCTTAAGAAAAAGTGCCGATATGTTAATGCCTTTGCGTGAGGAATTACGCAGAAATTCGCTGATCACACGTCAAGCATCAAAAGTACTAGGCATGATCCGAAAAAATGGCGTAGATAGAATGCTAAGCCCAGTTCAACCTGAATTTGTGTCAGATATACAACGCTTCTCACTCGGACAACAGCGTCATATGGTGGCTTATATGGCTGGACTTGCTGAATTTGAGCACGAAGAATATCAACTACCCGACCAAAATGACGTACCTGAATATCAAAGTCCAAATATTCCAGATTATAGCGAAGTTAAAAAACGCTTTTCAGGCACGGCAAAAACCAAAAAAGCATTGTTAGGCTTTTTAACCGAGCATTACCCGGCCTTGGATGCAGACGAATTATTATTTTTATACCAAAAACTCGTCAGTGACGACGCACTAGAACTACAGCAAGATCAGCAGCGCGTCACAGTGACCATTGCAGAGCAAAACTTCTTATTATATCCATTTAATGCCAGTACAAAAATAGAACATACCAATGACAACAATTAATTTAGCAGATTTAACTGAACTGCAAGCCATCAATAAAAAGCTGGCCAGTGGTTACCATATCAGTGAGCAAGACACCACCTTATGGCAGCAGCTCGACCAAAATATAGAGACCTACCAAGCGCTATTTTGCGCCTTAGGCCATGACTTACAACACGATGCTCGTGGTTTTTACTATTTAGCAAGTGATGAAAGTACACCGAATATGGGGAAAATTTCTCGCGCGATTGCGTTGACTGTGTTTATTCTTATTGAACACTTTGCCAATCAGGGTAAAGATCCACTGCGCGCTATTTTTGATGAAACCGCCGATTTAGAATTAATGCAAACCTTAGTGCAACTTAATAAGCACTTGTTCGATCAACTCGAAATTTTCTCAGGCTCAGACTTACGTAAAGATGTGTATTTAAGAATGGTGCGCTTAGGCCTTGCCCGCGAAACCGAACAAGGTTTTATGCATTTGGCACCTTTATACCGATACATTGATGCATTAATGGAAGTCAATGAAAATAATTTTGATGGACTAGAGGAAGCACTATGAGCGACTTATACGGCCTAAGCAAACTCGCATTATTAAATACCGCCGGCTATGCAAAGTGCGTGATCCCATTAGACAAAAGTGCCTCAATTTGTGCCCCTAATAATACCGGTAAAAGCTCAGTAATTAATGCCTTACAATTTCCATTGATCAACGACTTGCGACTCACCGAGTGGGATGGCCATGATTTAGAAGAAACCCGAAAGTTCTACTTTTCATCTGATCAATCCTACATTTTACTTGAAGCAAACCTGCCCCATGGCGATGTGGTAATTGGTGTTGCTGGCCTTGGTAAAATAGCCGGCTTTGCCCATCAATTTTTTTGCTACCCAGGTAAACTCAATCTTGATGACTTTACCGAAGGTAAAAGCATCATAAAATATACAAAGCTATTCAAACACCTACAAAGTAAAGGCATGAAGCCCGTTGAACTAAAGGCCGCAGAACTAAATGCGCTGTTAACCGGGGGAGCCACACAGTTTGATGGCGATATCAATTTAAAAATGATCCCGCTCAACAACGTGCAAGATGCCGCAATTTATAAAGAAATATTCCGACGCATTCTTAATTTACACAAATTAGGGGCGCAAGATGTTAAACGCTTTATGCTAAGAGTATTTGAGCGCCATATGTCTAACTCGCGAGTCGACTTTTATGAAGTGTGGCGTCGTGCATTCGACAAAGTAAATCGCTCACGGCGCGAGCTCAGTGCGTTAGAGTCAATGCAAGAACCTATTGCAGCATTGGAGAATATGCTTAGCACTGACGCAACGCTCAAAGGCAAGCTGGCGGCTTATGCGCCAAAAATTGATGTTGCACTGGTTGAATTTGAGGAGTATCAGCAATCTCAGCACACCGAGCTTACCGAGCAACTACACAATATCGAGCAAGAGAAACATGATTTTGAGCAAAAGCAGCAACTATACCTGCAACAGTCGCGAGATATTGAACGCCGCCAAACACAAATAGAGCAATGGTTTGTAAACTATCATGCATTAAAAACAGAATTTGAGCTTACTAATCACGCGACACTTAAAACCAGCTTGCAGTTGTTAAAGAAAGAATACGAACAGCTGTCTTTTTCAATTAATAGCGCACACGGGCAAAGTTTGCATACGCTTGATTTTAGAATTAGTGAAACCCAAAAACAGATAAAAAGTTTAAAGCTGCAACTTAAAAACTTGGAATTCAATTTATTCACTCGCATGCGTGAAGACTTGTCATTAAAAGAAGTCGAAGAGATCTCTCGTATTCTAAACCCTGATTTACTGTCGTTTGCTACAACCAGCCAAGGGGAAATCACAATCACCGATGATGACGCATTTGGTGAATTTTTAAGTCAACTATCAACATCAGTAAAAGGCTCAGAGCTCAAGGTACCCGGTGCGACCATCAAGCTGAAAAAGCTAACCCCGGTACAAATGCAAAGTGGTGAGAATAAAGCTCAGTTAGAAGCTCAGCTAAGTGCATTGCAACAATCATTGCAAGAGTTTCAGCAGCAACGTGATGTTGCAGCCAATGTCGCGCAGAAACAACAAGAACGCGATACACTATACGACGAACTCATGGCACTAGAGGCTGCGGTTAAACGCTTTGAGCAATATCAAACCATGTTGCAATCAGTCGATGCACAAGAGTTATTAAAAGAGCAACTTGGCGCAGAGCGTGAGCAAGTAGACGAGTATTTACAAGATGTACAACGTAACGCCGGCTCTATTTCTGATAGGCGCTCAATAATCAAGAGTAAACAAGATTTACTGACGCGTCAGGCCGACCGCTTGCGTCAAGTTAAATCAGAACGAATAGACCACACGCTCGATTTGTATAACGGTTCAAGTACCCCCTACCCAATTGACATAAATATCGAATTTGATAACTTGTCAGAGGTTGTTCACCAATTTAATAAAGACGCTAATGAGTTACGTAATTTAGCCGTTAACGTCAAAAATACGTACCTGCATATTTATAACGCAGGGATCACCAAGTTCGACAATGAAACCGATGATACAAGCAAGTATCAGAAACTCATTGGGGCTTATCATAATATTGATAATGAACGTGATGCCGTTGACCGCCAAGCACGGGTTGCCCTCACAGAAGTTGCTGCAACCATTAAAGGCCTTCGTGAAGACTTAGACCGACTACGTCGAGAAATGAACAGCTTTAACCGAGGGATCAGTCAACACCGAATCTCTAACCTCAAATCGTTCAAAATTAACATTATTCCACGTAAAATGCTGGTAGAGAGTATTGATACTATTATTAGTACATCAGACAGCTATGAACAAGGTGATAACCTAGACTTGCTATCTGAGCAACCTTCAGACGAAAAAGCACTCAACGAAGCCAAAGATCATCTTATCAAGCTAGCCAGTGATAAAGCAGGCTTAACACTCACCGATCTCTTTGATATCCGCTTTGAAATTGTTAACCGTGCAGGCGACACTGAGCACTTTGATAAAATAGACTCAGCAGGATCAAACGGTACTCGTATTACCATTAAGCTATTATGTGGTATGTTATTCATACGTTACTTATTATCTGATCAAGAACAATCTTTATACCGTATTCCTATTTACATTGATGAGGCCGCAGATATTGACCCACAAAACCAAAAAGCAATTATTGAAACCGCTTTGAGTTTTGGGTTTGTGCCAATTTTCGCCTCGGTTAAGCCACAAATAAGCTGCGACTATATTGTACCGATACGCAGTGTTAAAAATGGCAGTCAAAACTGGGTTTCAGAAAAAGATTGGATAGAAGTGGAACATTCCACTAATTAAAGAGTCAGACACGGCATCACGCAGTATGGGCTGATATAACCTCAGCCCTCAAGGAGATAAAATATGTTAAAAAATATCATTTTAGCCGCTTCAGTGCTTATTTTAAGTGCATGTACTAATACCCCTGATTGGGACTATGACAAATCTGTAGAGTTTGCCAACTACAAAACCTTTGCTTGGTCTGCTGATGCGGATCTAAAAAATAATGGCGGTAATGCTTACCAAATAAATGACCTAATGGAAAAACGTGTGCGTAACGCCATAATAGAGGCAATGCTTAAACACAATATCAAACTCGTTGAGGCTAAAAATGCCGATATTCTAGTGAATTACCATGCCTCAGTAGACAGTAAAATTGAAGCGGATTCTTTTAATACCAGCTACACAGCACGCTGGAATTATTGGGGCTTTGGCTACCAAACGCAAACCCACGCGCGTGAGTATGATGTAGGCACATTAGTCATCGATATCATAGACAAAACATCAAACCAATTAGTTTGGCGTGGTGCCAAAGAAGGTCGTTTACGCAATAAACAAACTCCAGATCAACGCACAGCGTCAGTGAATAAAACAGTGTCTGCCATTTTGGGTAACTTCCCTCCAAATCAAGCACACTAAACAAAACTTGCCACAACACATTGCTGTTGTGGCTTCTTTTTTATCCCTCCACGTCAAATAAATTATCTCGCCACAGCTCACTTTTATCTAACACACTTTGAAAAACCACCTCAATAAAACGCCTGTATACTCGTATTAACTTGAAGTAAGGCAAGTGTGCATTATCAATCAATACTCCTCTTGAAGCCCAAGAACAACCGACCTCAAATTGAACAATAAAAACCCACATAAGTTGCTATATTGAACACCAAGGTTGCATTGAATTATTCTTAAAAGGAAATTAATAATGAAAAAGTCTATATTAGCGTTACTCGGCGCAACCGTATTGAACGACACCGCATTGGCCAATTCAGTTTTTTGCTATGTTGATACAAGAGCCTATGATAACTATTCTCAAGGAGAGTGTTTTGGCGGTGATTCTCTGGATTATGTGCGTGATGGCGGACCGCTATCAGATAAAGCAGAACAGTAATAACGCATACTGCTGCATTGCATAGATGTGATGCAGCTTCGATTAACCTGTTAGCGTTTCCATTTCAGTTAAAATTGCCATTGCTTCTGCCGACGTTTTGCCACATGCCCACTCTACCGCTTTAAAATCATGACATACTGCGGGTCGTTCTGGCAGGCCAAATAGTTTACATAGGTTGTCGTCAGATAAATTTTTACAACGTTCACCTGCGGCTTTACCATTTGGATGCAAAGGAAAACTAGAGCTAATACTCGGTGCAATACAACATGCCCCACAATGCAGACGACACTCCATAACACCCCCCAAAAATAAAGAGCGACAGTATATCAGAGATAGCGCTATGTTTGTGTATTCTAATTTCGCCTCACTACCTGACAAAACATTTCAAAACGCAAAGCTCAGTGAAAACAAGATTGAAAACACCAAAGTTATTTATTCTTTACGATATCAGTCCATGTGACTGATAGTTTTTTCGGAAAAGGAATATCACGAATACTGCTGCGTTTTCCAGCGCTGAGCGGGCAACAGCCAAGGCGACCCGGTGCGCCACCCCACGCATCATCAAACTTGAGTTCACTGACCGTTATCTCATTGCCTTGCACTGTGCCTGAGCCAACCAGCATATAATCAATATTACCGCTTAACACACTGCACCCACTGAGCAGTGCGGTATACCCTAAAACTAGACAGCCTAGTATTTTACAGGCCTTTATTTTAAAAAATTTTATCTTGCTGCTGAATATGTTTCCTAGTTTGCTTACCATGCAGTACTCACTCCTTGCGGTATTTATGTATATGATGCGTGTCTATATAACATTGATTTTAAAAGGAAATAAAATAATAGCTAAGCCATTTAATTATCTTCTGGTACCGCTCGCCACTGGGCTTGCCCCGCCCCTACTTGAGTGATGACTCGGTCGGAGTAACTCACATAAGCTGCGCTGGCCACCCATACTCCAATCTCCCCGTTTTCACCAAACTCAACCATTAGATAAGGGTTGGGGTCCATATTTTTTCTGCCTGAACCATAAGTATACGGCGGCATATTCTTTGTAAATGCCGTGCCTTTTTTACTGTCAATGGCCACCTCACCAAAGTAAATTCGATTTTGACTGATATCAGTCCATGTGACTGATAGTTTTTTCGGAAAAGGAACGTCACTAATACTACTTGTTTTACCGGCGCTGAGCGGGCAACAGCCTAAGCGGCCCGGTGCGCCACCCCACGCATCATCAAACTTGAGTTCACTGACCATTATCTCATTGCCGTGCACTGTGCCTGAGCCAACCAGCATATAATCAATATTACCGCTTAACACACTGCACCCAGTGAG
>NZ_AHBZ03000015.1 GCF_000238375.3 Pseudoalteromonas citrea | reverse complement strand
AAAAGGGTTAGAGAAAGCTTAGAATAAAAACCCTATGGACCCTGAAACCAGTTCAGGGAGACGAAGTTTTGTATTTAGAGGTGGTGTTTTGATTTCGCCCACACCGTTGTCTTCCTGACGCAGGTCAGGATCCAGAGTAATTATACTTACTGACTTTGTTACTCCTACACTTACCAGTGCTCCTATTTCTTCTTCCTGATGAAGTTCTGGCTCTAGAGATACTGAGTATAAATTATGGTAGCGCTTTTATTTTAGAGCACTCTTGCTCATAGCGACGGGTATACACTTCATCTTTCCATAAGGTGTATAAGCCTTGGTTGAATAATTCTGCGTAATGTTTATTCTGTTTATTGATGAGTAAAAACCCTCGTTTTACATAGGCGGGGGTTTTTTGTGTTACTAACGCGGCTTTTTGAGAAGCAGAAAGTGATTGCTTGTACACTTTTGCTGTATTTTCATCCATGATCATCACATCGGCACGTTTACGTATGATCAAAGGGAAGTTTTTATCCGTATAGGTTGCTTCAATGGTTCTTATGTTGTGTTTTTCGATGGCTTTGTGTAATGATTCTGGATACGTTAAGCCTTTATTAAGAAGCAATATATAGGGTTTTAAATCCATATAGGTTTGATATTTCAATGGTAAACTTTTCAAGTGGTAGAACCGACTTACTTCTTGTGTAATGGCGTGTTTGGTATAAATGTAGTCCTCGCTACGCTGTTCACTAAAGTACCAGTAGGCACTTCCGATAAACTCGGGTTTCATACCATCTTGATAAGCCCGCTCCCAGGGCATAAATACAAAACGGGTCTCAATGTCATACAATGCAAAGACATCCTTGATCAAAGAGGCTACACAGCCTTGATGTTCTTTTGACTGATCAATATAAGGTGGCCATTGGCCTGTGGTAATATGGACTCGCTTCGTAAAGGGCTCACTTTGTACAATAGTACTAAACAGTAAAATCAGACTAAATATGAATCTCATAGAGTGGCTCTTCGACGCTTTATTCTAACTATAGATAATCATCATCGGTTTCGAAATAGGATCACATATAACAATGGAAACATTTTCGGATATTTACACAAGAGCTGCGGCGCGAAAAGGCTCAGAAAAAATATTAATGTCATTAATTGGTAGTCCATTATCAGAAGCTGAGATAGGCACTATCTCAGATGACCAGTGGCTAGAAGAGTTTACGCGAAAGGTTTTTCAAAGTGGTTTTTATTGGTCAGTTATTAACGCAAAGTGGCCTGGCTTTCGAGCGGTATTCTGGGATTTTAACATTTCAAAGTTATTGATGATGTCACCAGAAATATTAGAGCAAAAGGCGTCGGATGAACGTATTGTCCGTAATTATAAGAAAGTTCAGACCATTCCTGAAAACTGTTACATGATCCATGAAGTTCAGCAATCACACAGCTCATTCACTGGTTTTGTGGCACAGTGGCCAACAGATAATATTATTGGCCTATGGGCATATTTGAAAAAACATGGTGCGAGGTTGGGAGGAAATACAGGACCTTTTGCACTGAGGGCTATGGGTAAAGATACCTTTTTGTTAAGCCGGGACGTTGAGGCATATTTACGCGCTCATGAGATCATCGAAGGTGGGTTGCAAAGTAAAAAATCATTATTAGCTGCACAAAGTTTTTTTAATCAGCTTGTTGAACAAAGTGGTTGGTCTTTACAGGCGTTAAGCCAGTTAGTGGCTTTTAGTGTTGGTGATAATCTGCTACCAGCAGAAGGAGAGAGATGATGACGTTTGTTAAGCGTTACGAAAATATCAGTGATCAGTTTTCTGTAGTCAGTAGGCCAAAGGTTAGCATGATGCCTGAATTGTTGTTATGGAATGATGATTTAGTCACCCAGTTAGCAATTCCACTTGTCGCAAATGAGGCTGCAGAATTATTGAGTGGTAATCGCGTTCTACCAGACGTAGAGCCTGTTGCACTTGCCTATTCAGGTCATCAATTTGGGCACTTTAATCCTACTTTAGGAGACGGACGAGCACATTTACTGGGGGCGTTTACCGATCCTCAGGGCCAACTTTTAGATATTCAGCTAAAAGGCTCAGGCAGAACGCCTTTTTCTCGTGGGGGCGATGGGCTATGTGCGCTTGGCCCTGCAGTAAGAGAATATGTAATGAGTCGTGCTATGGCTGCATTAGGTGTACCGACAACACACTGTTTGGCCGTTGTGACAACAGGCGACTCGGTGTTTAGAGAACAAGCCGTAGCTGGTGCCGTTGTTAGCCGTATCGCAAGTAGCCATATACGTGTTGGATCATTTCAGTATTTAGCATTAAATGATGATAAGCACGGTATGCGTGAATTGATGGAGCATGCTATTGCCTCTCATTATCCCCATATTACTGAAACGGGGGATGCGCGAACGGTGGCATTTTTATCAGCTGTCTGTGAAAAGCAAATTGAGTTAATCATTCAGTGGTTGAGAGTCGGGTTTATTCACGGTGTTATGAATACTGATAACACCTTAGTCAGTGGTGAAACCATTGATTACGGCCCATGTGCAATGTTAGAAGCGTTTGACTTTAATCAAGTGTATAGCTCGATAGATAAACAGGGTCGATATGCGTTTGGTAATCAACCAAATATCGCAAACTGGAATTGTGCCCGTTTGGCAGAATCATTGTTAACAATTATGGAGTCAGAAGAAGACACTGCATTAAATATGCTGACCACAGCCATTGGCACGTTTTCAGATAAGTTTAATCAAGCTTACAAAGCCATGTGGGCGAATAAGCTTGGTATTTTAGAGTGGCGCGAGTCAGATAGTGAGTTGTTATCTGAGCTATTGACGTTAATGAACGAGCATAAGCTAGACTACACTAATACTTTTGCAGCACTGACAAACTCTATTATGGCTAAACCGAGTAATTTGTTTATTGTGCATGAAGTCATAGCAGGTTGGTATAAAAAATGGCAGCTGCGTATCGCAGAGGCTGAATGTACTGACATTGCTAAAATAATGAGCCGTGTAAATCCAGCGGTTGTGCCACGCAACCAATTGGTTGAACAAGTGATCGAGCAGTTCATGGAGGTTGGCAGTAGCGATTTTTTGACGCAATGGCTACCGGTACTCAATGACCCTTACAACTACGAGCAGCAAACGTCAGCGTTCATTGAGCCTCTTCCTTCAGGTGCGAATTACCATACGTTTTGTGGTACCTAATTTAATAGGATGGATATGACACAGTCTCTTAGCTGGCAAGATATTAAACAGCAGGTATTAGCACACAAAAAATCATTGTTCATTGCGCATTGCATCGCATTTTTTGCAGCATTGATCAGTGTCCCTATCCCATTGATGATGCCGCTGCTTGTTGATGAGGTGTTGCTTGGTCACCCAGGTGCGGCGATTGATGTCTTAAACCAGTTTCTACCTGAACATTGGCAAGAGCCTACAGCATATATCATTGTGGTGTTATTAGGGGTGATGTTAATGCGCCTTGGTGCACTCGTCTTAGGGGTCATGCAATCTCGGCAATTTACCTTTATTGGTAAAGATATTAGTTTAAAAATCAGAGAGCGATTATTAAATCATTTACCTAAGGTGCAGCTCAAGGAATATGAAACTCAAGGAGCCGGAGCCATTAGTTCACGATGCATCACGGATGTAGAAACCTTAGACACCTTTATTAGTCAGACTTTGTCACGGTTTTTGATTGGGCTACTGACGATAATTGGCACTGCCATTGTGTTACTGTGGATTGACTTCACTTTGGGTCTTACCATTTTGCTATTAAACCCCGGAGTGATTTATTTTTCTCGGCAGTTTGGAAAACGCATTAAGCACTTAAAGAAAGATGAAAATGCGGCATTTGAAGCGTTTCAAGCCTCGCTAGTAGAGACGTTAGATGCGATAGCGCAGCTTAAAGCGGTGCGTCGTGAGGGCGCTTACTTTTCTCAAGTTAAAGAAGCTGCAGGAGACCTTAAACATTATGCTATTCAGTCACAGTGGAAAACAGATGCCGTCAGTCGGTTAAGTTTCACGGTGTTTTTGTTGGGCTTTGAAGTATTTAGAGCCATTGCTATGTTGATGGTGGTCTTTGCTGATTTAACGGTTGGTCAGATCTTTGCTGTGTTCGGTTACTTGTGGTTTATGATGGGGCCAGTGCAAGAGTTACTGGGTATTCAGTACGCATATTATGGCGCTTCTGCGGCATTACAGAGGTTGAATCAAGTGTTTGCATTTGAAACAGAGCGCGCTGCACCTGAACAAAAATCGTCAGTATTTGACCAGCAAGGTATTGATATTCGTTTTGCCAATGTAGATTTTGGTTATCACAAAGAGCAACCTGTACTCAATAATGTCTCGTTACATATTCCAGCGGGTAAAAAAGTGGCTGTCGTCGCAGTATCCGGTGGAGGAAAGTCTACATTGGTGCAGCTCTTGTTGGGGCTTTATGAAAAGCAGTCAGGTCAAATTTATATTGCAGGCACTGCGATAGAAGACGTTGGCTACAATACGGTGCGAGAAAACGTCGCAACGGTGCTACAGCAACCTATTTTGTTTAATGCGACGGTTCGAGAAAACCTTACCATGGGTAAAGAACACACTGAAGCGCAAATGTGGCAAGCGCTAAAAGTGGCTGAACTGGCTGATACCATTCAAGCTTTAGACGAGCAGCTTGAAGCAAAAGTAGGTCGCAATGGCGTGCGCTTATCGGGTGGCCAAAAGCAGCGCTTAGCAATCGCACGAATGGTGTTAGCAGACCCCAAAGTCGTTATTCTAGATGAAGCTACATCAGCACTTGATATTGAAACCGAACGCAAAGTGCATCTGAACTTACAAGCATTTCTCTCAAAGCGCACAACCCTTATCATTGCCCATAGGTTGAGCGCGATACAACAAGCTGATCTTATTTATGTGTTAGACGATGGTACTGTATCACAATCAGGTAATCATCAAGCCTTATCAAGAGAAACTGGGTTATACAGTACCTTATTTGGTAGGCAGCTAGGCTAAAGAACTAGGATTAAAATATCTTTAAATGTTAAGTAAAGATTAAGAAATGCTCTACTATTATAAAGCCAAATTCAGGGGCGATCTGCGCTCACGTTGATGAAATATGGGAAGAAATGATGAAACTTAAATTAATTAGTTTAGCAATTGCAATAGCTGCAGTATCTACAGTGCAAGCAGGGGAGCAAAAAGAAGGAATACATTTTGGTGTATTTGGTGATTATTACGATGCAAGCTGGGAAAATGTGCGTGGCGCCGCCGCTGGTGGTGTTGATGTAGATAACTCTACAGGCTGGGGGGCCGAGTTGGGCTACCGCTTCAATGACTATTGGAGTGCGCGATTAGAGTATGCTGATATGGATTTTGATTTATCTGGCACAGGGTCTGGTTCTCAAGACGGTGAACGCTATGGTATTGACGGACTGTATCACTTTGATGGTGGTCCATTTTATGGTTTGTTTGGTTTAAAATCTGTCGAGGCATTTGAAAGTAATACTTTTGCTAATATCGGTGCGGGTTACCGTCATCATTTTAGTGACAATTTATTTGTGAATGCTGAAACGTCAATCTATCAAGGTCTTGAGCGCAGTTATATTGATGTTGGAGCCAAATTGGGCATAAACTACTTCTTTGGCACTACGAAGACTGTCGCAAAGGCAGAGCCTGCACCTACTCCAGCGCCTGTCGCTCGAGCAAAAGATTCAGATAAAGATGGGGTGTTAGACACGCGAGATAAATGTGCGAATACGCCAATGGCGGATGCGGTTGATACATACGGTTGCACTAAATACGTTGAGAAAGATGCAACGGTAAAGCTGCTGGTACGTTTCCCTCATAATAACTCCGCGGTATCGTCAGATTATTTAAGTGATATAGAGGACGTGGTTACCTTCTTACAACAACACAATGACGCGTCAGTGGTATTAGAAGGCCATGCATCGATTGTTGGTGAAGCAAAATACAATCAGTGGTTATCTAAAAAGCGTGCTGACAAGGTTGCGAAGCAGTTGATTAGTAAAGGGATTGATGCACAGCGAATCTCAACGGTCGGGTATGGTGAAGAACGCCTGCTCAATACGGCGAATACATTAGCGGCACATGCTGAAAACCGCCGCGTAGAAGCGTCAATCGCTGTTACTGAACGTGTGAAAGTAAAGCGTAATTAGTAGTCGATTTATCTTTATAAAAACCAGCCTTTGATAGGCTGGTTTTTTTGTTGTGGTCTTCTATTTATATTCGCACTCAGTAAATACTAAATTCTTACTCAATTGATAGCGTACAGTGATTTGTTTACCTACTGGAAGCTCAGTTGATAATTGCTCAACAATAACAAAGTTCAGTTCATTGCTGGTAAAATTAATGAGTTTAACCGCGTCGAACCCAAAAAATTTACCGACACTTGGATATAGTGCTTTATAAATACTTTCTTTGGCAGAAAAAATGAGGGTTAGTGGATTCGCGGTAGTTAATGAGAGCGAAACAAAAGCACTATTTTCCTCTGGGTGTAATATTTGTGTTTGTAACTTTTGTTCTTGCTCATCACCCATAAAGCGTTCGACATCAATACCAAGCCCCTTGAGCCCTGTATCGCCAGAGCACATTGCAATGGCAATACCTTGGGTATGAGTAATACTGCCTTTAATACCTTCAGGCCATATTGGTGCGCGATCTTCTCCACTGATAATTTGGACACCCTTAATGTCAATGCGCTGTAAGGCATGTTTGGCGCAGATACGACCAGCTAAAAACTCAGCTTTACGCTTGGTGACTGCGTTATTCAGTTTGGCTGGAAAATCGATCTGATGCGCTGTAAATTGGCTGTCAGTATAATGTTCATTAGTAAAGGTACAGCTATAAAAGGCATAAGGAAGTTGTGGTGTAAACGTTAGGTCCTGAGGATAACTACATAGGGTATCCATATTGAATAATGTTCCTAAATTAATGAGCACTGATATTTTTCAGTGTGATATCGCAACAAAGTGCATGAGAATGTACCATATTTGGTGATTAAATGAATAGTGGTCGAGATAATGGATAAGATTGGGGATTGGCAAGATATTCATATTGCTTACATCGTAGCAAAGCAAGGTACTTTGACTGCTGCGGCAAAGGTATTAAATATTCACCATAGCACCGTCCTTAGGCGTGTTGAGCAATTAGAGCAACAGTTAAATACACGGTTATTTCATCGCCATGCTCGTGGCTATAAAGTTACAGAGGCGGGTGAAAAGTTATTACAGGTGGGGAAGGGGATTGATGATACGCTGGGGCAACTACAACATTCAATCATCGCCGCTGATAGTACATTACAGGGGCGCTTGTTATTAACAACGGTGAGCGGTGCAATGGAAATGTTAAGTCCTGCGTGTTTGCAATTCCAGCAACAACACCCGCACGTTCAGCTAGAAATAATCTTAAAGCAACAGAAGTTGCGATTAGATCATGGCCAAGCTCACGTTGCGATCCGAGCTGGAGAAAAACCGACAGATCCTGATTATGTTGTACTGCCCCTTTGTTCACGGCGTGCAGGCTTGTATGCTTCGGATGAGTATGTGGCTCGGTATGGCCTGCCAAACTCAGTTGCAGAATTGCCAAATCACTATTTTGTAGGAGGTGTAACCGGATTTAATAACACGGTGCCGTATTTCTCATGGGTAGATAAAGTTATCGACTCAAAACAAGTATGTGTGAGGGTTTCAGAGACTGCTGAAGCCACAAGAGCAATATATCACGGCTTAGGAATTGGCGGGATGCAGCATGCTATAGCCAAGCGCACGACGAATATGCAGCCAATACTAGAAAATGAGTTATATTGGCAGCTAGATTTCTGGCTCGTTACCCATGTGTCAGTCCACCGTACAGCTAAGGTACAAGCGTTATGTCAGGTATTTAAACACTACTTTTCAGCGGAATAAGTAGGGCGACACTTAACATGTTCTAATGGCACGTAGTTTTGTGTTTTTGGAAAGTACAAAACACATAAGTCGCCCCGCTTTTGTAGCTCGAATCGAGCGACACTTTCTTTATTTGTAACATAAATGGGGCTTTCTAAGGGACCTGCAAGGTTTGAAGTTTGTTCTATCAATAACGAACTACCAGTTGAAAAAACACCGTCAGCTAGGCGGGGAGCAACGCCGCCCTTTAATTGTACGATAGCACTTTGCAGTTCAGCTTTCATGATTGCCGTTGGATGTTCTATGGTGGCAAGGGCTGGTGCGGGTGGCGCTGTTTGCTCACACCCGACACTAAAAAATAGTGTGCTTAGCAGCCATATTTGACGTTGTGATTTGCGCATTACTTCGGCTCTACAATATTAGTGAATATAGCGCCACCATTTGCAGAGCCTTGTGGAATTTCTAGGGCAACTCCCGCGCTGATGTAATCTGATATTGCATAAGTTGAAGGTCGACTTTGCACCAATTCAGGACAACTCCCAGTCTTAATATGCTCAAGTGCCGCTTTTAATTGTCCCTCAAGAGGGTCTCCAAGCGCATGAGCGAAGTCATCATTGACAGCGCAGCCGCTAACATTACTCGTTAGGCCGAGTTCACCCGTATTCCCCGCAGCGTCAACCGGGGTAAATCCATCGGAATACGCCCCAAAGTTCTTTGCGTTAGCACTGGTGAACTGAATGGTGTAATAGACTTGACCACAGTTTGGGGCAGGTTTAAAACCATAAGGTTTGCCGCAGGTCGGAGTACCAATTAAAACCACATTTAAATCAATACCGCGCAGCCCATTAATAATGAGTTCACTGGCAGAGCAGGTGCTTGCGGTACTGAGAATGTATACGGTGTTTAAACTGGTACTCGGTAAAATAGTATCGGTATATTGTCTGGTATCCCAATTAATCTCTTGGTTTCTGAACGTGACATTTCGGTTGTTCGCCGATAGCTTGTCATTGTATATCGTCTGACTAAATACTTTGGGGTTACTCGTCTGTGTATCGGTATTATTGGGTCCTGCGATCATATAGCCTAATTGCGCGGCCATATCGACCAGTCCACCACCGTTGTAGCGCATATCGAGTACTAAGGCCTCAGCCCCGGCATTTTGAAATTGTTTAAATGCGCTAATAAGGCCACTTTGCCCAGCACTAATGAATTGATTAAATTGTACATAGCCAACCGCTTTACCGTTTACATTAAATGTTTGTGCATTTTGCACAGGTGTTAATGCTATATCGCCCGCTGTAACGGTAGCGATCACGGGCTCAGATTGGCCTTCACGTGCGAGTGTAAAAGTATGGGTGCTGCCGCTTGTTGGGTTTAAGCCCAGTAAAAGTGCTTCTGTATCACTTGAGTTTATATTAACCCCATTAATCGCGGTGATTGTGTCACCCCGCTTAAATCCCGCAATTTCTGCCGGTGAATTATCTTGTGTATACGCGACTCGATATACTCTAGGTGGCTTACTGCTAACTGTCGACCAGCGGACGCCAAACCCTGATGATACGCCCGACTGTGATTCTTTTTTATAGTCTTCGTAGCTTTGGGTGAAATGGAAGTTGTCTTTTTTATTCCCTGATGGCGTTGTTTGGAAGGTTTTTAAAACATCAAAGTATTGCGCCACACTCTCAGCGTCGCTTGGGTTGGTGTCTTCAACTTCGTCGTACCATAAATATGTTTCATGGGTTAAAGAGCGTAGCCACATTTTTTCATGCGCAGCACTGCCTTGCTTATCTGGATAAGCCTTGTTTTCAAAAGGATCTAATCCTGTTCGAGGATTGGCGCAGTAATTTGCAAAAGTCTCTGCAGGCTGAAACTGGGCAACTTGCCAAGTAGTATCAGGCGGTGTTGCACTATTAGTTGTATCACTGTTGCTGTTTGTACTATTGCCACTGCCCCCACCACATCCGGTTAATAATACAATTGAAATACCTAATATTGGGGCGATAGATGTGGTAATCCGAGTGAACATTGACAATTCCTCTAATGAATATGAACAGCTTCATGTTTAGAAATTAGCAACTAATATACACAATAGCAATAGCCTAACTCGGATTGTTACGGATGCATTTTGACCTAGAGTGACAGCCAATAATTGAACAACTTGGTTTGTTTTGCGGAAATTTTCAGCTTGTATGTGTCCCTCATGTAAAAGTAAGCTTTGGCTATTTTCTTTCGGGCTGATGGGGGTGGCTGAATGAGGCGTTTTTTAAAGTTTATACGTACCTGACATTGGCCATGCTTTAATGGCGTATCTGGTAAAATTCCAAAGCGATAGTTTGAACGGTCGCCGTTTATCTCACCTATTGCAGGTGCAAGATTACGTATGTCCGCTTCCATTTTTCTAAATAATGGGCTGGTTTTTCTGCAATTTTTTCGGCCGCCATGTTGCCAGCATTGTAGTTGATGGCCAAACTCCCAAGCAGAGACAATATGCTCCCACTCAATACGCGTTGTTCTGCTATTTATTTTACCTGCATGGGTGACAGGGCGACGAGGCTCATAGCCACAAGAGCGTGCATCCGGGCTGAGCTTTTTGCCTGTTTTTATAATTTTACAGCCACAATAAAGTGTTCGTTGGTCTTTTGTTATGGTTTTAGTGAGGTACTTCTTGGCTTGATAAAAGCTGTTAAACTCTTTTGCGTGGCTAGGTAAAGCGAATAAAATCGAATATAACACAATAATAAAGTGCATTTCTCTCACAGTATGTGGACATCAGAAATGCAATTATATCAACAAAGGCTACGGCAGTTGATTGCTTATTTTTCTTTTACGCCATGGGGGAGATTGTAACAATAGTAGTATTCCTGAAAGGCAAAATAACACACTAATTGATGCAAAACTAATGAGTAACGGGTTGTTAAAGTCATCTCGTTCATCATAATCCATAATGTGAAGCATCCAGAAAAAGTCAAAAATGCGCCATATATGACTTCTTACGGTAAGCACCTCTCCACTTTGTGCATTGAGGTATATCGTGGTGTTTTGCCAGTCGCTAAAGCTTACTTGCCATATATTTTCCCGATAACCTATTTCTCGTGGCCCCACATCGAGTAAGTGAATGTGTTCAGGTTGGCCAGCACCTAAATAATGGAGAGAGGCTTGTTGTGTAATTTCTTCTTTAGCTGGTGGGTTAAATTGTTTTCCCGTAATACCATCAAACCAAAGGGTTTGTTCACCCTTGGCCTTAATGATAGGGGTATCAAGAAAGTGAATAAATGAAATATGCGATACTCTTGGGACTTGTTTGGTGATGGCGTTCAAATCAGCTGGGTAGTTTAATGCTGAAAAAGGTGAATCGATCTGGCGCTTAGCTAAGTGCTTACCATGTACTTTGTCTAGAGGGATTGCACTCATCACTAGCCCACCAAGTAACCAAGCAAATATTTGAATTGCGAGTAGGTATCCTAACCATTTATGCACTTTGCGTGCGGGTCTTAACCAGCGTTTATTCATGACTATGTGAGTTTAAGTATAAAAGAGGAACAGTTTACTATTTTTCTGCCAGCTGTCACTGCGTTAAATTGTCGCAGCGTGAGTTTGTTATAGCCAGCATGGTGTTACTTGGTTACACTTTACTATGTAGCTAAGTTCATCATCATATTACATAAGGTAAATCAGAAAACATGTCAGACATTCAGTTCTTAAATGTAGACCTCGAGTTAGAATCTAAACATGACATAAGCGCATTAATTAATGATTTGAAAAAGAATGCCATGATTTTGCATTATGACAAAGACGAATACCGTCAATTGGCAAGAATTGAAGCAAATGCTGACGTTACGAGCCCAGATAAAGCAATTAATCATTTATGTGAATTGATAGAATCTTGTTCAAAAGCGGGTTTGAAGCAGTGGCTATCTTGTTCAAAGCGCACTTTTGACATTGGCTTTAACTCAGGTACATCACCTAAATGCTACTCACAGGCATTACATGCCGACACATTACTCCGTATCTCTGCGATTGGTGCTGGAATGGAGATCACCCTTTACCCAATTGAATAACAGCGTATCATTCGAGTAGGTTTAGTTCTTTACTAGACCTTTAACTCTACTTCCCTTTAAATAGAAAAATCTGTTATAACCACCTGATTTAAATGGCATTAATTTCATTGTATTTATTTTTGCATTTTAAATTGTTAATTTTAAATTAAATTTGTTGATCTTTTTTGTTGTAAGTTTTATCTTCTGTATTCAATACACACGGATAACTTACAGGATTGGAAGATGAAATTAATAAAAAAAATAATGCTCCCCACCTTAATGACGGTAGCGAGTGTACATGTTCATGCACAATCAGTGCAGCAAGAGTCAATGACGGAAACATTTGAAGAGTTAGATGTATTCTCGTCAAAAGAATTTCAAGTTGTTGATATAAAGAAACAAATCTCAAAAGTTGTAGCCAACCAGATACAGGCGCTTACGCCTCGATTACAAACAATGATGAGTGAACAGCGCTTGTCCATTCCATTGCAAGCTAGCTTAATGTCAGGCCGTGCGGCGGAACAAGTGAACGTCGCATCAAGCTATACGAGAATGCTCAAGGGTTTAAATGTAAACAATAATGCAATTTTTCAACTGAGGCTTGCAGATAGTGCGATGTTAGCACCTTGGAGTAGCGGCGAGAAACCGCTGATAGCGTTTGCACCAAAAGGCGATGATACATCTTGGCTTTATATCGAGGCCTATGATCATGATGGGAATGTTCATCTGCTCGATGCACAGACAATGCCATCACAGCCTGTTCTTATTGTAGAAATTGATGGTCGAAAAAGCGCGCGCGAAGGTTTAGCAATTATGCAAAGCATATTTGCACAAAACCAAGATACAGAAGCTAGCGCGATTATTACTTCTTCTGAAAATGACGCTGACGTGCTTTCTACCAGTAACTTACAACGCATTCGTTTAAATGATGATAAAGAGCCGTGGATTTCGGGTAATGCTGAAGTATACGCAGTCGTAACGGGTGTGAGTCCAACCAGAGATGAGCCGATACTCGATATTGTCGATATGCCGTATCTGGACAGTGATGGACGCGACTATACACCTAATCAAACCTTGATCCACTGGAATCGCTATCGCTGGCAAGCCGCTGATGTATTATTGATGGAGCAGGACGACAACACCAATTATCAAACGCTTGCGACGACTTTTTTAGATATTGTGACACAAGCTATGCGGGCGATACCCGATCCGAATGTACAAGGCTATGCGATTATTCCACAGTTAACAAACCAATTAATAAAAGCGATGCCAGCTCATTGGTTTAGCAATGATGATGACTATGTTGATGTGTTTTATACATTATTTGAAGGTCAAAATTATAATAACTACATGGGGGCAAGTGGTAATGCCAAAGTCACCATTAAGCCATTAAATATTAATCCAAGATAAGAGAGTTCCCCGTTAAGTCGGTTACGGCCTAATGGACTAGGCCGTTTTTTATATTGTAAAACCCTGATAGTTAATATCAGGGTGTGTTTGCTTTACCAAATCTGCGTGACAAATTCAGGGTGGTCTACATAAGGGTTACGATTGCCCTGAAACTCATAAGCCGCTTGGTTTCTCGCAATTTCTAATTCGTCAACGGGGTCAAGCTGGTGCCAGCGTAACAGCATGGTAACTAACCAAGGTTCAAATGCGCGGGTTCTGCTGCCATCTAAAGCGGCATTACCGTATGTTGAATAGTTTTGCCAGTTACCTATTTTATCTTCATATCGTGTTGCCATATAAAAATAGACTCGTGCAAAGTCACCTTTAAATTTATCAATAGGTTCAAAGACGGTGCCATTATAATTTAACGTACTTTTTGCTGGGCCTACACGGCTGCCATTGGTTGAGGTGAAGCTTGACGAAGCAACCTCTCCAAATGGAAAGCTATTGCGTTTTGCATTTACAAATCCATCAGTGGCGAAAATATGATGAATATCTGAATTCATAGGCTCGATTTTTCCACCAAACCAGCTTTTCGGGAATGAATGCTCTCTGTTGTAGCAGTCGCTTTCTCCTCGGTATGAACCACACTGATCTGATACCGCAACAAAATTGTAGGCATCAATTGAACTTGGTTTTTCTGAATACCTATCTAGCACTGAGTTATCTTTCTCAAAATAAAGATCACGTTCAGAGCGGTCTATAAATTGCCAAATGGCACTGTAGCCTTGCGAATTATGACTTTTTATTATTTCGTGCAATTGTGTTTTAAGTGCATATCCGGTTAATCCAGCAGCTGATGCGTAATAATCACCGGGTGTGCCTCCGCCATTATCGCCACCATCACTGCCTAAGGTAAAGCGATGCGTGTTTTGATTGGTAAAAGAGGCGCCTTCGGCAATTGTCTGATTATTATGCGTTAATAAATATGATCCGTTGCCAAATTCGCAACAAATACCATCACCATAGCTGTCTGATATAACAAAGTTGTACATTCCATCAGTAAGGCATAGTGTTTCTGTGTGTGTTGTATTGTTGGTGAAATCAGCCCCGCTGGCTACGGTATGCCCTTGGGCAGTATTCAGTTTCCAACTGGTTTCGCTGGCATATTTATCGGTGGTTAACTTGACAGTAAGTTCATTATTGCTACAAGTCGTTGGTGGAGGGGTAACTGGCGGGGTTGAATCTGATGGTTGAAAGTCATCAAGGTAAACTATCTCATTACCATCAAAGCCACTCACATCGTAAAAGCGCAGTCCGACGTTGATTACTTTACTGGTGCTTGCAGTATATTGGTGACTGATTTTTTGCCATTGCTGCGTAGTGTAAGGATCAGAGTAGCTTCGGTAGCCGTCGACGATAAGTCGTGCTTTAACCTTGCCTTCTGTATGGTATACCCAAGTACTAAAGTCATAAGTTTGCCCAGCTTGAACCGCGATGGCTTGCAATAAATCGGTATTGCTCTGCGACGCTGTGCTTACCGTGACTTGAGCAGAAGACGTACCACTTTTAATTATGGTATTGTTTTTGGTTACTGTGATACCGCTATCTATGGTACTCCACTGTGTTGGTTGACCTTGTTGCCAAGATTCAAAGTTGCCGTTAGCCACCTGTGCAATAGCGTGGCCTTGAAGTGTTAGTCCTAGTGCGGCTGCTACGATAGTTCGTGTTGCCTTATTCCCGTGTTTCATTATTTTTCTCTATTTTTGTTTAAAGAATTATTGTTTTATTAAAGTTAAACAAGATCATTTTTTATACAGCCCTTGTTGTCGGTATGTTAACTTTAGAGTTGTATAATTTAAAACAATTCTTTTAAGCTGTTTTCGTTGGACTTTCTCGTTATCAATAACTAAATGGAATAACAAAGCAGATCTTCGTCTTTTTCTTAGCGCGAGAGATGCGTATGCTTTCAACTCATAAATCCTTACGTCCTGTAAGGGCGTTGTAGAAGAGCAATCTAAGCAAAAAATAGTTTAGGGTTACGGGGAATTTTCAATGTTGTTAAGTCAACTTAGTGCTGCGGCAAGCCCGCTTACACAAGAGCAAGTGCAAAAGCTACAAGGTTTAGTTGCAGAACTAAACCCGATTCAACAAGCATGGGTAAGTGGTTATTTGGCTGCCAATGCAAACACCGCGGCATTGAGTGGCACTGTAGGGCAATCGGCTGCACCTGCAGGTGATGCTGCACCATTAACTATTTTATATGGCTCGCAAACGGGTAACGCGAAAGGGGTTGCCAGTCAGTTAAAAGAGCAAGCAGAATCGAAAGGTTTAACCGTTAAGTTAGTCAGTATGTCTGACTATAAAACCTCAGCACTGAAGAAAGAGAAGTTTTTAGTGATTGCAGTATCGACTTATGGTGAGGGTGAGCCACCAGAGGATGCTGAAACATTACATGAATTTATAGCAGGCAAAAAAGCACCTAAATTAGACGGTACCCAAGTGGCGGTAATTGGTTTAGGTGATTCAAGCTATGAGTTCTTTTGCCAAACGGCCATTGATTTTGAAGAGCGCTTGGTAAAGTTGGGTGCTGAAATAGCGTACCCACGTGCAGATTTAGACGTTGATTATGAAGATGAAGCGCAAGCGTGGATCACTGGCGCGTTGGATGTTTTTGAACCGCAATTACAAGCACAGCAAAGTGCAGGTGCAAATGTGGTCAGTATGCCATTTGGCGCACCTGTGGCAGCAGCCAGTCAATATAATAAGCAGAACCCATTTGCAGCTGAGCTATCAATCGTGCAAAAAATTACCGGCCGTGACTCTAGTAAAGATGTACGCCATGTAGAAATTTCATTAGAAGGCTCAGATATTACCTATACACCGGGTGACTCACTGGGTGTCTATTTCTTAAATGATGACGCACAAGTCGATGCAGTACTGACAGCTTTAAATATTAAAGCTGATGCGCAAGTAACCGTTGGTAAAGAAACACTTGATATTCGCACTGCATTGATTGAAAAACTTGAACTTACACAGTCATATCCAAGCTTTGTAGAGAAATATGGTCAAGCGGCAAACAATGCAGAATTGTTGGCGCTGGTGGAAGATAAAGCGGCAATGCGTGAATATATCGAAGCTCGTCAAGTGTTTGATATTATTTTACAAAATCCAGCCGAGATCACAGCACAAGCATTAGCGGATAGCTGTCGTAAGCTGCAAGCGCGTTTGTATTCAATCGCTTCAAGCCAAGCAGAAGTGGAAGAAGAAGTACACTTAACGGTTGGTTTAGTGGAATTTGAAGCATTTGGTGAACAGCACTTTGGTGGCTGCTCTGGGTATTTAGCACAAAGAGCAGAAGAAGGAGTGAGCGTAAAGGTCTTTAGTGAGCATAACGATAACTTCCGTTTACCAAGCGATGATGCAACGCCTGTTATTATGGTGGGTCCAGGTACCGGTATTGCGCCATTTAGAGCTTTTTTGCAAGAGCGTGATGCGCGTGAAGCGCAAGGTGAAAACTGGTTGTTTTTTGGTAACCCTAACTTCACTCAAGATTTCCTGTATCAAGTGGAATTACAAGGCTATGTAAAGTCAGGTTTGTTAACCCATATTGATTTGGCCTTTAGCCGTGACCAAGCTGAGAAGATTTATGTTCAAGATCGATTGCGTGAAAAAGGCGCAGCGGTGTTTGCTTGGTTAGAAAAAGGTGCACATTTTTATGTGTGTGGTGATGCGAATCGCATGGCCAAAGATGTTCATCAAGCCCTTGTGGATATTATTAAAGCACATGGTGGTAAAGATGATGAGCAAGCAGAGCTATATTTGAAAGAGTTGCGTAGTGCAAACCGCTACCAAAAAGACGTCTATTAATCGGTGCGTGTGCTTATATACCCTGCGATGCGCGTAGGGTATACCGTCAAAGTAAAGTATTTAGGAATTTATAAATGAGCAAGCCCAATAGTAAGCATGATCAAAACGTTAAGTTTGCAGATAACGAACGTTTAAAAACACAAAGTAAGCATTTACGCGGCACAATCACCGAAGACTTGTCTGATCCATTGACCGGTGGTTTTACGGCAGATAACTTCCAATTGATCCGTTTCCACGGTATGTATCAGCAAGATGACCGTGATATTCGCCCTGAGCGAACGAAGCAAAAGCTAGAGCCATTACACAATGTGATGCTTAGAGCGCGTATGCCCGGCGGTATTATCAAGCCAGAGCAGTGGCTCGCGGTAGATAAGTTTGCTGGTGATAAAACCATGTATGGCAGTATTCGTTTAACCACGCGTCAAACGTTTCAGTTTCATGGCGTATTAAAGCCAAATATTAAAGAAATGCACCTCACGCTACATGATGTAGGTATTGATTCAATTGCAACTGCCGGTGACGTAAACCGTAATGTGCTGTGTACCACGAACCCAGTAGAGTCAGAACTTCACCAAGAAGCGTACGAATGGGCTGCAAAAATTTCAGAGCACTTATTGCCAAAAACACGTGCTTATTTAGAAATTTGGTTAAATGGTGAGCGTAAAGACACCACGGATATCGAACCAATTCTAGGGTCTACTTACTTACCGCGTAAGTTTAAAACAACCGTGACGATTCCACCGAATAACGAAGTGGATGTGCATGCCAATGATTTGAACTTTGTTGCCATTGAAGAGGACGGAAAATTAGTTGGTTTTAACGTGTTAGTGGGTGGTGGCTTAGCCATGACGCATGGTGATGTGAATACGTACCCTCGTAAAGCCGACGATTTTGGTTTCATTGCACTAGAACATACGCTTCAGGTAGCTGAGCACGTTGTATCGGTACAACGTGATTGGGGTAACCGTGTTAATCGTAAAAATGCCAAGACTAAATATACCCTAGATACTTTTGGTATTGATGAGTTTAAAGCTGAAGTTGAAAACCGCGCGGGTGTTAAGTTTGCTGATAGCAGACCTTATGAATTCACGCATCGTGGTGATAGCATCGGCTGGGTTGAAGGTATTGATGGTAAGCATCACCTCACCTTATTTATCCAAAACGGCCGTATTTTAGATTACCCAGAAAAAGCCTTAAAAACAGGGTGTCGCAAGATAGCTGAAATTCACCAAGGCGATTTCCGCATGACAGCGAATCAGAACTTGATTGTTGCGGGCGTACCGACTGAGCAAAAAGCGGAAATTGAAAAAATAGCCCGCGAACATGGCTTGATTGATGATGCGGATACTGAACAACGCAAAAATTCAATGGCGTGTGTGTCATTACCAACATGTCCACTTGCGATGGCTGAAGCTGAACGTTATTTACCTGACTTAGTTACTAAAGTTGAGCAATTGCTAGTAAAGCATGACGTTGCAAATGACAGCATCATATTGCGTGTTGTGGGCTGCCCGAATGGCTGTGGCCGCGCGCTACTTGCTGAAGTTGGCTTAGTTGGGAAAGGCCCTGGTAAGTACAACGTGTATTTAGGTGGTAACAAAGAAGGAACTCGTGTTCCGAAGTTGTATTTAGAAAATGTAGGCGAAGATGTGTATTTACCTGCCCTAGATACCTTAATCGGCCAGTGGGTAAATGAGCGTGAGCAAGATGAATGTTTTGGTGACTTTGTGATCCGTAAAGAGATTGTTGCGGAAGTTAAAGTGTCAAAAACAGACTTCCACGCTTAAACAAATAGGATATTGGCAGGGCAGCCTGCCAACTTTAGGAATAAGCATGAGTGACTATAAAAATATATTACAATTAAGTGGCGATGAGCAGCGCGACTTATTAGCACAAGCAAATGAATTACTGTTGCCAATGACACCGCAACAGCGTGTGACTTGGGCCTTAGACAATTTGCCGAACAATGCATTTTTATCGTCTAGCTTTGGTATTCAAGCCGCGGTAATGCTGCATTTAGTAACGCAAGAAAAAGCAGATATTCCTGTGGTACTCACTGATACTGGCTACCTTTTTCCTGAAACATATCAGTTTGTTGACTACTTAACTGAACGCTTAAGCTTAAACTTGAAAGTGTACCGCTCTAATTTTAGCCCTGCATGGCAAGAAGCCAAGTATGGAAAATTATGGGAACTCGGGGAAGAGGGTATAAAACAATATAATACGCTTAATAAAGTAGAGCCGATGACCAGAGCACTACAAGAGCATCAGGTGGGTACATGGTTTAGTGGCCTGCGCAGAGATCAGTCCTCGACACGTGCGGATAAGAAAATACTGGAAATTAGCCGAGGTACGGTCAAGGTTTACCCGATCATCGAGTGGAACAACCGTGATGTTTACCAATATTTGACTAAGCATGACTTACCTTATCACCCACTTTGGGAGCAAGGTTATGTGTCGATGGGTGATGTACATACGACACGTAAACTCGAACCCGGTATGACTGAAGAAGAAACGCGATTTTTTGGCTTGAACCGTGAATGTGGTTTACATATTGATGGTGATGGTATCTAACCATTCTCCAGTGTCAGATACGCTTTACAAGCACAACATTTGTTGTGCTTTTTTTATGCTCATCCTCTGTGTATGATGCATTCCTAAGGGTTAAAATGTCAAAAAGATACGAAGGAGTGGGTTATGAAAGCAGCAACTTATATGATGATTATGATCATGCTGATTGGTTTAGGATCTTTGTTTGTGCTGAAGCGTCCAGACGGCAAGACATGGCTTAGCATGGATAACGTCATTAATAAAATTGAGGCCGGTACTGGTGATGTGTTGAGTCAATCTAAGCGGGCAATTGAGAAAACCGTAGATGATGCGCGCGCATTAGTGGATGAGCAAGGCTCAGTCAAAGCACAGCCTGTTATTTATAAATGGCGCGACGCACAGGGGAATTGGATTTATTCTGATAAGCCTAACTCGAATGGCGATAGCCAGCAGCATACATTAGACCCAAGTAAGGTGACGATTATGGCTGCTGAAGATACTGCTATTTTACAGACGCTGGCGACCAAGAAAGGTGATGACGAGTCTGGGCAAGGCATACCGTCTGCACTCAACCCGAGTGCAGTTAAAAAGCTCATGGAAGATGCGCAAAATGTCCAAAAACTAATGGACGATAGGGCTAAAACGATTGATGACGCCGTTGAGGGAGGATCATAGGGTACTAGAGTGTACGTGCTCAGCAATAGCTAAACTGGCCGTTAATCCTGGTGACTCTATACCGAAGAGGTTTATTAAGCCCTGACAACCGTGTGTTTCATATGTCTGAATCGTAAAGTCTTGCGTACCTGAACGAGTGGTTTTGGCTCTAATACCCGCATAAGCACTGTGTAGTTTTGTCTCATCAAGTGCGGGCCAATACTGTTTAATGGCGTGTACAAACTTACTTTTCTCGTGCTCATTTATCTGATAATCAAGCGAAGAAATAAAGTGAGTATCAGGGCCAAATCGAAGCTGACCAGCAAGGTCTATGGTGGCGTGAATACCTAACCCGTGTTGTTCAGGGACGGGATACACTAAATGTGTAAACGGGTGTTTTCCTTGATAGCTAAAGTATTGACCTCGACAATAGTGCAGCTCAGGGATAAAAGCATCATCCATACCTTCTATCATTTGCGCATTTTTCTGTGCAAATAATCCCCCAGCGTTGATTAAATTTTGGCAGTGCAACTGGAAAGGTTCACCATCACAGTTTAATTCAACAATGTAGCCATCAGGTGTCTTTTGCGCACTTAAAAACTGAGTGTTAGCGACATATTGGCCTTGATTTTGCTCAAGTTGCGCGAGCAGAGAAAGCATAAATTGATGGCTATCTATGATCCCAGTGGAAGGGGACCAGAGCGCTTCAGTAGCCTGCACTTCTGGTGCGTAATGCTGAATGTGTGAGCCAGAGACGTGTTTTAAGTCTGTCACACCATTTAGTTGGGCTTGACGTTTGATTTGGGATAATACATCCGCTTCACGAGTGGTTTTTGCAGTAAGTATTTTACCTACTTTGTGATAAGGCACGTGATATTTATCACAATGTTGATATAACAACGCTTTGCCTCGTACACACAGTTGTGCTTTTAAACTATGTGTAGGGTAGTAAAGGCCTGCATGAATAACTTCACTGTTTCTGCTGCTACTGTGTTCACCAAATTGCGCGTTTTGCTCAATGAGTAATACGTCTTGATTTTCACTGAGTTTAGCTGCAATCGCCATACCAACGACCCCAGCCCCCACAACGATGGTGTTTAACTTTTCCATAGCGTCTTTCCCATAGCACGGCTTACATTCATTAATCGCTATAGTAACAAATGCTCACCTAATCAGTCACGTTGCTGTGCACCTGCGTATATGAATACTGCCCGTGAATTTAGATTTATAGACTACAATTACGGGATGCAACCAATGAGGATGAAGAGGGGAATGAGGCATTTACTCTACATAGCTTGGTTTATTTTTGCGCTTCAGGAAAGCGCTGCCCAGCCAATTAAGGTTGTGATTGGGGGACATAATCCATGGCCTCCTTATATACTTGAAGATGGTTCTGGTTTAGTGAAAGAGGTGGCTTTTGCAGCTTTTGCGGCACAAGGTATTCACTTTGAAATGCGTGTTGCCCCATTTAGTCGAATGATGCGATTACTTGAGCAAGGTACTGTGGATATGGTCCCTGCGTTGTGGTGGACTCCCAAACGCTCAAAAACTCTTTTATTTACTGAACCATACTTTAACAATGAGATGGTTGTCGTCCACCGTCAGGATACATTGCTTACGTTTTCAGGTGCGAATAGTTTACGTTTTTTGAGTATGAGCATTATTCGTGGGTATGGCTATCACGACTTTTTAAGTACCATTGAAGGATTAGAACTGCTCCCTGTGTCAAGTTTACAAGCATGCTTGGAGCTCGTTGAAAAGCGACGAGTAGATGTGTCAGTAGCTGATTTATGGGCGGCTAAATACCACTTTAAAACATTTCCTAACTTGAATAACCTCACCGTATTGAAGCCTGCATTGGTCTCGTGGCCTTTGCATATGGGCGTATTGAAAACCCACCCTCAAGGTAATGAGATTATTACGCAATTTAATATTGGTTTAGGAAAAATAAAAAAAAATGGGGTCTATGATCAGTTAATCAAGACTCATCTTGAGCGCTTCTAGCCACGACAGCCGCAGTCATCCGTGATATGCAGCACAGTTGGTTTTGGGCATTAATAATTTTAATCTCCCAAACAGAGGTGCGCTTGCCGATGTGTAATGCACGCGCTGTAGCAGTCAACATACCATTTCTAGACGCTTTGAGGTGATTGGCATTGATCTCTTGGCCGACACAATAGAATCGTTCGAAATCGATAACAAAATTGGCCGCATAGCTTGCTACGGTCTCAGCAAGAGCAACATTCGCACCACCATGCACCAAACCAATAGGGTTGTGGTGATGCGGTGTTGCGGGCATCGTTGCAACCAGATAGTCGTCTCCGATCTCCACAATTTGAATATCGAGGGTTTTCATCAGAGAGCCTTGGCCATGTAAGCCATTATCTAACTCATTGCAAAACTCTAATGTCACAGGGCGAAACCAAATAGACATATCATTTCCTTTGTATAAGCTGAGCGGGTTTTATATCATTGTCTGTGGCGAATGAGCAATAGTGAAAGGTAACAGCTATTGCTCTTGGGAGTATCAAATAGGAGCTTATAAATATGATGGCTGCATATATCGTTTAGCCAAAGGAGATTGGTTTTCTTCCTGTATCCGCATCTTTTTTATTTTTTCGACTCCGGTTACGCTTTTTCTTTTTTTCTGGCTCAGCAGGCTCAGGGGTAGATTCGGCTCTTTGAGCTGGGGTGGCATCGGGCGATAGCGTGAGTAGGTAATCATCACCATCGAAGTGCAAGTTATCGCCAGAGTACATTTTTTTACGCTTAACAGTACAAATTGCATTATTGACGGCAATGTAGCCTTCGCCAATGAGCATTTTTGCTTGTCCGCCAGTTTCAACAAGATCAAGTACTTTGAGTAAGTTACATAGCTCAATAGGCTCTTCTTCTAACTCTACTTCAATATAGTCAATCGGTTCATCAGACATTTACACAACTCCTATTCAATTTGCGACAGTATACCGCTGGATACGGTGGGCCACGAAACTTTTTATCTATTTTTATGGTCTTTAACTTAAATGCCGTAATTGTCGTGTATGTTGCAGCTCAACTAGCACCTTAAGTCAGCTAAGGTTGCGATAGGTTATGAGGATAAATTTTATGGGTATTCGTTCAACATTAAAAAAAGAGTTGATGAATTTAGATGCGTCAGATCTGATGACCGCAGATGATGTACGTGGCTACTTGAAAGCACATTTTGCTAGGGTAAAAAATACCAGTGCGCATAGCTTTAATTTAATCTCACACTTTAATGAATATCATAGTCAAGTGGTGTCTGGTGCACCGACCAAAAAAGCAATGCTCACCTATAAGCGTCATCATTTGTTTAAAGATGTACTGTACCCTAAAAAAGCAGTACAGCAATGGGTTCAAAAATATGATGTCGAGTTTAATTGAGGAGGAGATATTCATTTAAGGTAATAGCGCTTGTGCTTTGAATTGATTACATTTGTAGTCAGTCGTTGTGAAAAGCAGGTAAAACATGGAAAGAGTTGTGTGGCAAATAGGTCTCCTTTTTTGGCTATTACTTTGTATCGGCTGTAGTTCTTCTCAAGTGCATGTTTTTGATTCGGGCCTTAACAAGGCCCAGTGGACTAAATTGTTGAAGAGGCTTGACAGGGAGGGGATCAATTATAAGCTGAATACGCTTTCATCTGTGACGGAGTACAGCCATCCGACACTGGTTTATTTTCCTGGCGACCTTAATGCTGAGCTTTTGCAGCAGTTAACGACTACAGTTCAGTCGCTCGGATTTGAACGACTAGATGTAAGGGTGTTTAATCGCCACACACACTTTTATACTAAAGGCAATTTAGGCTTATACTTCCCCGTTCAGAATAAGCATGATGCCTTGCCTGATTTATTGTATTCAGTGGATTGTAAGCACCCTGATATTCGCATTACTTTAATGAAAAATGGGCGATGGCGAGCAACTAACCATGATGTTGCGCATTTTACTGAAGGTCATTGGCAGTATGATCCCCCTTATTTAACGCTTATTCATGCTGGGAAATATGGACAGATGCAACAAGCCTTCAAAGCAAAGCAGCATCAAGTGATGACATTACAAGGTCCAAAAAATGCCACGACTTATCAGGTCTTGGGGCATAAATCATATTCCCTTGCCCTTTTTAATTGTAACCTACAAATCATATATGCCGAGCACTTAGATTAAGAGCTCGGTAGATTTTTTGTGGCAAGCCCCAATAAGGGCAAACTCTGCTTTACTGCGGTAATGTTGGGTGTAAAAGGGATTGCGGTTTTATCAACTTGATTAATTACGGGATATTCTGCTAGCGAGTCGGCATAAACGCTTTGAGTTTCGGGAGTCAGTAAAAAAGCAATAAAGGTTTGTGCATGTGTTTTATTTGGTGCGTGTTTCGCAATCGCGGCAGTGGTGGTCGATATCGGTGTGCTGTTGTCCGCGGTGAGCATATAATGAATGGTGAGTTTGTTGGCCAGATCACGGTCTCGCTTGTTCGTTGACTGCTTCATCATGGTCCAATAGTAATGATTAGCAAGGGCGTATTGACATTGACCACGGGCGAGTGCACGTAACTGATCTCTATCCCCACCAGTTGGCCTTTTTGCCAACAGTTTATTGGCCTGCGATAGCCAAGCTATGTCAGCGTTTGACTTAGTAGCATATAAAGAGGCTACGAGCATTTTATTATAACTATGTTGCCAATCTCTGACACAAAAAGTTCCGCGGTACTGTTTTTGGGTTAATGATGCGTAATGTATCGGCGGCGTTGCTTGGGTGTCTTTGCGACTAAAAAGTGCGCGAGTTCGCATTGAAATGCTGACCCACATTCCTTCATCATCTTTAAGCTCATTTGGAATATGTGCCCAGTCAGATAATTCTGGAATTGGTTGTAATAAGTTTTTATGATCATGTAATTGAATAAGATCAGAACTTAACACCACATCTGCGAGTGAGCCTTTACCATCTTGTTTTAATCGTGCCAATAGGTGTTTTGATTTACCATTGACTACATTAACCTTGATGTTATGCCGTGCTTCAAATTTTTTGATAACGGGTTCGATCAATTCATATTTACGAAATGAATAGACATTTAAATGTGCTGATTGGGCAAATATTGGTGTACTTTGTATCAATATAAGGGAATAAAGTAAAAGTTTGCTTTTCTTCATTGTAAATAAGAACTATTATCAGGTGTGTATAGAATACAACGTCAATTACATATGTCTATAGTTACGCCAATTATTTCAGTTTTACGCTCTCCAGTGCAATTTGGTGCTGTCTGCTTTTTGTTTTTTGCCTCAGCTATGCTTTACGTAGGGTTTTTGCTGAATAATTATTATCAGCAGCAAGAGCGACAAACATTGCAGCAGCAGCTATCGCAATACCATCATCAGCTTGATACCAAGCTTGCTTATGTGGGGCATTTACTTTACTCCATTGATGCGTATTTGGATGACGGTTTTGAAATGGATTTATTTAACCAAGTGGCGCAATCTCAGTTACCTGGCTCAGATGTTGAACTGCGCTTAGAAATGTATCAGATCATAACACCTGAACAAGTACATCTTATTGAAGCGTCGCAGCGTCAGCTTGGTTTTTTCGATTATACAGTGCGTTTAGAAGAGCAAGTCAGCCCCCACTACCTGACACTCATGAATGTTGCACCTTTAGCTGATTATGGTCATACCATGGGTGACAGTTTAGCATTTAGCGAATCGCAAATTGAGACATTGTATGAACACCAAAGCTTAATGGCTCTAAACTGGTCTCATCAGGATAAGTGGACGTTATTATTACAAAGGCCTGATCATCAAGGAGCCTCAGCAGTGTTGGGGTTGAGTTTCGAACTGCCGATTCTATTAGAAGGTTTATTTGGGCATATTTATCAAACCAGTCAGCAGCATGTGCGAGTTTACACGGTTCAACAAGAACTCTTTAATTCTGATTGGCAAAATAATTATGATCTTGCGCATCGCAATGAAGGTGCAAACCAAACGATTGACTTTTATGGCCAAAAATTGACGTTACAGTTATACAGTCACAGGCAACTGTCTCCCAGTCTACTAGAAAATAGACAGCTAATGATCGCGGGGTTTATTACGGTTGCATGCTTGTGTGCTTGGTTAGTGTGGATGCAGCTACGTTATCTGGTATCTCGGAACAATGTGATTAATAAAATAGTCATTGAGCGGACCACGAGTTTGGCACAAGCAAACGAACGATTAAGTGTTGAATCAGATAAGCGCTTAGCAGCGTTACAGCAGCAAATAAGCGCTGAAAGAAAATATAAAAGCTTATTTCTAAACAGTAATGAAGGGTTGTTTGTCTTAGATGGACATGGGCAATTGATTGATGCAAACCCTGCCTTTCGACGTTTATTATTAGGAAATCAAACACAGCAGCTAGGTGCGTATTTAAGCCAGTATATAGTGGATGATGAGTTTGCTAAACAGTGGCAAAAAATTATTGAGCAACGTTCACGCCATGATGAGCTTGAGTGGTTAGCACAAGTAGAAAGTGCTGACAGCATTTGGCTCCGGCAAACAGGAAGCTGGTTGCATGGACCTAGTGGAACGTTATATGAAGGGCGTGTCACTGATATAACTCAGCTGAAATTATTTAATGAACAGTTGAAATATAAAGCACAGCACGACAGTTTAACTGACCTGTTAAACAGGCAAACTTTTTTAGGATTAGTTGAAACCTGTCGTAGTGCCTCAGCAAAGCAATATGTATTGCTCTATATTGATTTAGATCGCTTTAAATTAATCAACGATACTTTAGGACATATAGCAGGAGATAGGCTGCTGGTTGAGTTTGCTACTCGAATGCGGATATTGTTAGGGAGCTTTTCTGATATAGCACGTTTAGGAGGTGATGAGTTTGCCGTACTCATAGACCTTGATAAATTACTTATGCCGTTAGAAGGCATACTCGAAGATATTTTAGTCGAAGTACGCAAGCCCTTTGTATATGAACAGCAAAGCCACAGTATCAGTGGTAGTGTTGGCGTGAGACGATTCACGGCACCTTGTGTCAATTATGAAGCTGAAAAGCTACTGCATGACGCCGATATTGCCATGTATGAAGCCAAGAAAAGAGGAAAGAATTGTTATTATATTTATAGCTCTGCTATTGCCTGTGAAGCGTCAAGAAAATTACGCATAGAGCGTGCACTGCACGACATTGATTGCGACGGGGAGTTAAGTCTGCAGTTCCAACCCATATATTGCAGCGAAGGACGAAGGTTACGTGGCTTTGAAGCATTGTTGCGCTGGCACAGTACAGAGCTTGGTTTTGTCAGCCCAGCAGAGTTTATTCCAATCGCAGAAGAGTGCGCCAAAATAAATATGTTGGGCCAGTGGGTATTTAAAAGTGCAGTTTCTTTTATGCGTGAGTGTGGCAAGTATGACTTGTTCATGAGTGTAAATGTTTCGCCGTTACAAATACAAAGCGGCTTATTTGTGCCCTGGCTTATCGAGTTATTTTCCGACAATCGAGTTAAACCAGAGCAGTTTAAAATTGAGCTAACAGAATCAGCGATGATGATGACAGAAGATAGCTTAGTGGCACCATTAGAGCAGCTTCATGAGCTCGGGTTCGGCATTTACATAGATGACTTTGGGACGGGTTTTAGTAGTTTAGCGCGCTTGAATGCGCTACCTGTGGATGGTTTAAAAATAGATAGGGCGTTTATTGAAGGCATTGAGACTATGGGAAGCGCTCGGCAATTAATTGAAGCAATTTGTGCTATTGCAAACAGTTTTGATTTAGTTGTTACTGCAGAAGGAATAGAAACAGCGGAACAGTTAGCTGTACTCTCTAAATTACATTGCCAACAAAGCCAAGGCTATTTAATGAGTAAGCCGCTTGCAAGGGGGGATGCACTTGCTTTGGTTATGCAGGTTAATAGTGCGCCTTATCTAGAGTTAGTGACCTAGCTTTAATTTTTACGCTTTATTTAATTGTAATAAACCCATTTAGGCACTGTGTTTTGTGCTTTACTTGTTACAGTGTGAAAGTAATTAAAAAGAGAGGTCAGTATGCCAAAGGTAACCTCCGTAACTCCGGGGACATTTTGTTGGGCTGAGTTATGTTCGAGTGATTGGGCGGTAGCAAAACCATTTTATACTCAGCTTTTTTCATGGCAATTTGACGATCAGCCGATCGGCGAAGATTGCTATTATACCCTGTTGAAAAAACAGCAAGATGATATAGCGGCGATGTACCAAATGATGCCTGAGCAAGTTGAGGCCAATGTTTCTAGCCATTGGCTAGCCTACATAGCCGTTGAAAGCGTTGATACTAAAGCAGCTGAAGCTCAAAAGCTGGGAGCCCACATTATTCATGGCCCTCATGACGTACCAGGGGCTGGTCGTATGGTGATGATGAGTGATCCGGGTGGAGCACTTGTAGCGCTTTGGCAAGCAAAAGAGCATTCTGGTTCACAGCGGGCTTTAGAGTTTAATGTTCCTTATTGGCATGAGTTAACAACACGAGATGTTAAGGCCAGCTCAGCGTTTTATACGCAATTATTAGGCTGGCAAGCTGAGCAACATCCTATGGGCGACATCACGTACACCTTGTTTAATATTAACGGCCAGCCGGTTGCTGGGCTTATGCCAGTGACTGATGAATGGGGCAAAGATACCCCTGCGCATTGGATGATTTACTTAGCGGTTGAAAATTGTGACGCTATGGTTGAAAACACACCGCACTTAGGTGGTCAGGTCTGTGTACCAGCTACAGACATTGAAGGTATTGGACGATTTGCGGTGTTGACGGATCCGAGCGGAGCGGTTTTTTCTGTTATGGAGTCAACGTCAGGGGATATTGATAAAGCATCATTTTAGCTCTGTATCTGGGAGCTTAATGACCTGACCTCCACATTTAACAAAGCTACCTTGTAATACTTCTAACAAAGCATCTAGTTTACCGGAACTATGCAGGCTTTTTATGGAATGATTGAGTTGGTTGACTAAATGCTTATTACGCTGGTGAACATAATGGTAAACGGGGTAGTGTTCATTTTTTAATAGCCGAAGATAGATTTTTTTTAACCCTGAGGCGCATAGTGCTCCTTTTGGGAAGATCTTATTGGCGAGTAAAATGTGCGCGTTTGATTTTCCTAAAGCTTGGAAAGCGGACACATCATTTTGCACCGCGGTACATTTTAAGCTGTTGTGTTGACAATAGTACTCTGCAATTAAGCTACCATGGATCCGAATAATCGATACTGTTTTATTGAGTATGCAGGCTGTTTTTGTAAGGCAAAATATAGCCAACTGAGAGTTGGCTATCGCAGTGGGGATTTTGATAATATTGCTATATTTTTGCATTACGATATCGACTCGACCACCTTCGGCATCTAATATGCCCGCTTCAACATGCTTTAATCCTCGGTAGCTGGGCATAAATACAACATGGGGCGTAATGCCTAAAGGGCGATAAATTTCACTCATTATAGCGACAACTTGTTGTTGACCAAGGTGGTATGAGAGCGCTTCACTTGCATTGATGGTATAAGGCTTTGCAATGCTGGTGGGCAATACCAAAATGAAGAGAATAGCGAAGACGAGTCTCATTTAAACGTGTGCCTATCGAAAAATACTTACTAAAACATAGCAGGTATATTAGTAAATACCGTTTAGTGTAGGCTTGAATTTATTAGTCGTTACCCCAAAAACCTCAGCTAATAGAGAGAAGTACTTCGTACTTTTGTATATTTAAATTATTTTAAAAGGAAGTCATATGAGCAAACATGTTTTGATCACAGGCGCAAACCGAGGCATAGGTTTAGAGTTTTGTAAGCAATATACTGCGGCAGGGTTTACGGTGACTGCCGTAGTTCGTCAATCATCTCCTGAATTGAAAAGCATAGAAAATATCAATATTCTGACAGGTATTGATGTTAGTTGTGATACCGATATTGCACGGCTAGTTACTCATTTAGCACAGACGCCGATTGATCTATTAATAAACAATGCAGGTGTGTTTAGTAATGAAACTTTAGCTAACATGGATTTTACCGCGATTGAGCAGCAATTGCAGGTGAATGCCGTGGCGCCCATCAAATTGACGCATGCACTTCAAGCGCATTTAAATAAAGGGGCTAAAGTGGCAATGATCACCAGTCGAATGGGATCTATTAGTGATAATAGTTCTGGTGGCTATATTGGGTATCGCATGTCAAAAGCCGCATTGAATGCAGCCAGTGTAAGCTTAGCGCATGAGCTTAAACCCAAAGGCATTGCAGTTGGCTTGTTGCATCCTGGCTTTGTTCAAACTGCGATGGTGAATTTTGCAGGGGATATTTCCGCTGAGGTCGCAGCACAGAGGTTGATCATGCGTATTGATGAATTGACGGTTGAGAATACTGGTGGGTTTTGGCACTCCAATGGTGAAATACTTCCGTGGTAGCATGCTTATTGTGAACGATTTACGGACGTGTTAAATCACATTCAGTTCAGGGATATTATGCTAATATGAGCACTATTATAGTGCTTATATTAACGGAAAATTATGGAATTATCACAAAATACCCCATTGTCCTTACCTTTATTTTTACTCAATGATGAGATTGAATCTCGAGATATTGAAGCACCTGATTTGGTTTTGAATGTGGTGTTAGATGAGACTCTACTGGCTAACTTATGCCAAAATCCCAGTGCGGAGGAAAGTGTGAGTATCACGCTAGATAATTACCAATTAGAAGTCGTCGATTCGACGTTTAGCAAGTTACTAGAACAGAGCCATCAGGCACAGCTATTGTTGAATCATGGTCCAGTTTTAAGTGCCGTTCTGAGTGATGAAACTGAGCAAGTGTTTATTTCACCACCAATAGAGATGATGCCAACTTTTGACTTGGGCGAAGAAGTCGAGGAAGAATAATGCGACAGCGCCTTTGGATATCATTACTGGTTGTCTTAACTTTATCGGGGTGTGCGGCGATTGGTTTTAGCAAATATGATGATTTATTTGGTAAAGCACAGCCGCAAGCGCGGTTAAGTAGTAATGAACAAGGTTTAGGGGCGCACTATTTAACTTCGGTCAAGCCGGTCCTAGATACACGTTGTGTAGTTTGTCACGGTTGTTACGATGCACCGTGCCAGCTAAAATTAACTTCTCCCGAGGGGATAGATAGAGGTCTGAGTAAAGAGCGCGTGTATGATGGGACTAGGTTACTGGCACAGCAGCCTAGCCGTTTGCTGTATGATGCTCATACTACACAGCAATGGCGTGAGAAAGGGTTTACGCCTGTTTTAAATGAGCGGGTGCAAACAGAGCAGGCTAACCTAATGGGCAGCGTGTTTTATAATAGTTTGCTACTTAAAATGGGTAACCCAATGCAGCAGCAAGGGGTGCTTGGCAGTGAATATGATTTCTCACTTGACCGTAAACAAAGCTGTGCAAATATGGATGAATTTTCCATGCTGGCTAAACGTCAGCCTCATGCGGGCATGCCCTATGGATTGCCAGCAGTATCCCCGAATGAATTTAACACATTGGCGACTTGGTTACGCACTGGCGCGAAAGTGGCACATATTGCGCCTGCAAGCGATTTTGAACAGCAGCAAGTAACGCAATGGGAAGCATTTCTTAACCAGAGTCCGCTGAAGTATCAATTGTCGGCACGCTATATTTATGAACATTGGTATCTGGCTAATATTTATTTTCCGAGTGAAAATACAAAAAAATCGGTCAATTTTTTTAAACTGGTACGCTCTAGAACACCGCCTGGAAAAGAGATTGAATTAATAGCGACACGTCGTCCGTATGATGAGCCTAATACATCGCGCGTCTATTATCGGTTGATGCATGAGCGCAGTACTATTTTAGCTAAAACACATATGCCGCTGGCGCTCAATGGCAAGAAAATGCAGCGTTTGTACGAGCAGTTTATTGCCGCGGACTACCAAGTCGACACCTTACCAAGTTATCAGCCAAAGGTAGCTTCAAACCCGTTCAAAGCTTTTGCGAAAATTCCAGTTAAGTCAAAATATCAATTTATGCTTGATGAAGCGGAACTGATCATAAAAGGTTACATCAAAGGCCCTGTATGTCGTGGTCAGGTTGCATTAAATGTGATTAATGATCACTTTTGGGTCGCGTTTGTTGATCCCGATAAGAATAGCTCACCAGCAGTGAGTGAGTTATTACTCACACATGATAATGAGCTAGCATTGCCTGCATCAGACCAGAGTAATGTATTGCCGATTTCAAGCTGGACTAAGTATGCGGCTCACCAACATGACTATTTGAAAGCAAAAACAGCATTAGCCGATAAATTGCTGGCACAGACTAACAAGGTAACACTGGACTTGTTGTGGCAAGGTGATGGGGACAATCGCAATGCAGCTCTGACGGTATTTAGGCATTTTGATAGTGCGACTGTGGTAAAAGGCTTTATTGGCCAACAGCCAAAGACTATGTGGATATTAGATTATGCACTATTTGAGCGAATCCATTATTTGCTGGTGGCTGGGTTTGATGTATACGGCAATATTGGCCATCAGTTGAATACCCGCCTATATATGGATTTTTTACGCTTAGAAGGAGAGCAAAATTTTATTAACTTGCTCCCAAAACATGCCAGAAAGACAGTCAAACAGCATTGGTATCGACGTTCACATATTAGTTTAAGTGAGTTTATTAATCGCAATACACTGTGGGGCGCGCAAACAGGAATTGAATATGTTACTGCATCACCGAAAGATGAATTAATGACTAAGCTGCAGCAATTTTTAGCCCCGATATTGAGTGATAAATACGACTATCGAGCTGTGCCTGAATTATTTAAAGAGCTTAACAATTTATCAAGTAAAACGGTAAATTTGTTACCACAAGTGTCATTCATTTTACAACAAAATGCAGACGGAACTGGACATAGTGCGTATACATTGATCCACCATAATGCGCACTACAATATTTCTAGCTTATTAAATGAAACGGGGCAACGTGCCTATGATGAAGATACCGCGATTTTAGTACCTGGGTTTATTGGTGATTATCCTGAAGCGGTTTGGTACTTACCCAATCAAGCGCATGCAGTGCAATTTGTATCACGTTTGCAGCAAGTGTCGAACGAGGCGCAATATCGTGCTTTAAAGGCGGATTTTGCCATTCGTCGTACGCACCCTCAGTTTTGGCAATATAGTGATATTTTGCATAGAGTAGCAAAAGAATACCGTGGAATAGAGTATGGTATTTTTGATTATAATCGGTTAGAAAACCGCTAGTTCAATGTGCTAGCGGTTTTAAATAAAGCTTATAGCGCGCTGGCTGCTTTTACCGCTGCCAATAACACTGATTCATCTAAGCGAGCTTTGTAGTTTGGGTTAGCGTATTGAAACTGCACCAGCCCTTTTTTATCAATCACAAATACCGCAGGTACAGGCAGTGCGACTTTATTTTGCCCGTCTAAATCCACAAAGTTAACCCCCATACGATCGCGATATGCTTTAGCGGTTTTATCATCCAAGAAATAGGCTAAGCCAAGCGCTTGAGTCAACGCCAGTTTGTCATCTGATAATAGCTGGTAGTTGGGTGAGTCTATTTTACTTTTTGCTAGCTCTTCAGGGCTATCAGGTGCTACAGCAATAATTTGTGCGCCATACTGTGCAATTTGGCTTTCAATTTTTTTTATGCCAGCAAGTTGGCGCGAGCAATAGGGGCACCAGCCTCCTCGATATACCACCACAACGGTGGTTTTATTGGCATAAAGACGCTCTAGATCTATAGCTTTACTGTCTTGATTTAAAAGCGTAAGTTGTGGCGCGCTTAAGCCAGGCAACAACGGACTTACTTGTTCAGGAGAGGAAACAATATTGGTGATTTGGGCCGCATTTGCTGAATGAATATGTACAAATGCGATGAGCAGTACAGAGATTACAGTAAAAAAACGCATAGAACTCTCTTAATAAATTAGTGAACTGTATTAGAACGGACAAGTGGCGAATTTCTTTCAGTGGGGTATCATATTGCCTTTGAAATGATCATAGAGAGAGCACAATGTCTGCCAATGTCACTAAACTGGTTGTAATGCTAGAAATGCAAAATGCCATGAACACCAAAGTTCACGAGCAATGGTTTAATCAAGGGTTTGATTGGTATCGTGCTATCTGGGTTGAATGTGCCGAAATGCTAGACCATTACGGTTGGAAGTGGTGGAAAAAGCAAACACCTGATACAGAGCAAGTTATTTTGGAGCTTGTTGATATCTTTCATTTTGGGCTATCGCTACGTATTGATGGAAAAACCTCATATCAAGACCTCGCTGAGCAGCTCGATACACAATTACAACAGCCGCAGTGTGCTGCTGACTTTAAGCAAACGTTGGAACAATTGGCGGCATCAGCGGTCGCTGAAAAAACTTTTAATGCACAAGCATTTGCGGGTTGTATGCAGCAAATTGATATGACTATTGACGACCTATATCGCGGTTATGTGGGTAAAAATACGCTCAATTTTTTCCGTCAAGATCATGGCTACAAAGACGGCACATACATCAAAGTGTGGAACGGCCAAGAAGACAATGAACATTTAGTTGAAGTGGTCAAAAGTCTTGATACAGAGCATCCAGACTTTGCGAAGAACGTCTATGCAGGGCTAGTAGCACGTTACCCTAGCTAACTTCATTATCCGTTAATGGTAATAAAGTACGGTAATCTGTAATTGCATGGTAGCCAGTGATGTTATTCGCTGGCTGCTTGCTGTCGGGATTAGCTATGGCCAATAGATGAGCTATCCCATACTTCTTTGCAGCATCTAGCACTGCTAAGCTATCATCAACAAACAAAGTGCGTGCCTTATCAAATTGTAGATCAGCTTGTACTTGCTGCCATAAGCTTTGGCTTTCTTTACTCACACCATATTCATGCGTTGAAATAATTTTATCTAAATATTGATCAAATTGCGTTCGCTCGATCTTAAGTGACAGACTATCAGGATGTGCGTTTGTTAATAAAATAAGCTCTTTCCCAGCCGACTTTAATGCATTTAAAAATGCGGGTGTGTCTTCTCGCACAGTAATTAAATGTTGTATTTCTCGTTTAAGTGCCATGATTGGTAAGTCGAGCTGTGCTTGCCAATAATCCAAGCAATACCATTGAATTTGCCCACCAACTGCTTCATAACGTTTCATGATATCGGCGGTTGCTTCAGCCAGTGTTATATTTTGCTTTTTGGCATGCTCTCTTGGAATGACAGTGAGCCAAAAGTGGCTGTCGAAATGTAAATCAAGTAGCGTTCCATCCATATCAAGTAAAACGGTATCGATATTTGACCAATTTAGCATAGGCATTTTTCGTTAAAGGCTTTATGATTAAGTTACCGTCATGATAGCAAAAAAATGCCTATGTCACAGAAAAAGCACCCGTCACCACCCGAGATCATAACTTGTGAAGTTGTGGCCAAAAGTAAGCTATTCACCATTGAGTCTCTTGATTTACAATTTTCTAATGGAGAAAACCGTACTTATGAACGTGTACGCGGCGGTGGGCGCGGTGCTGTGATGGTGATCCCAATCACCGCTGACAATGAACTCTTATTAGTTAGAGAGTATTGTGCGGGCACGCACAACTATCAATTAGGGTTCCCGAAAGGGCTTATTGACCCAGGTGAAGCACCGGTTGAGGCGGGTAACCGAGAGTTAAAAGAAGAAGTTGGTATGGGGGCAAAGCAATTTGCTGACTTGAAAACTTTATCGCTGGTGCCGAGTTATTTTAATGCGAAGATGCACATACTCGTGGCGCAAGACTTATACCCTGAGTCATTGGAAGGCGATGAACCTGAAGAGTTGGTTGTTGTAAAGTGGCCCTTGGATGAGTGGCAGTCGTTATTAACACAGCCTGACTTTACTGAGGCACGCAGTGTTGCTGCCTTATTACTACTTCAGCAGTTTTTAGCCTCGGAGGGATAACTTTGCACGCATTATTAGAACCTTGTATTAAATTAGCGGAACAAGCTGGCGCAGCTATTATGTCTATCTATAAAAACGATGACATCGGTGCCCGCGAAAAGTCAGATCACACGCCGGTCACATTAGCGGACATTGCTGCGAATGATGTCCTTATGGCTGGATTAAAGCATTTGACCCCTGATATTCCTATTATGTCGGAAGAAACTCCTATTCCTGCATTATCAGAGCGCCAACATTGGCAGCGTTATTGGTTATTAGATCCCCTTGATGGGACAGGTGAATTTATTCTGCAAAGTGGCGATTTTGCCGTTAATATTGCTTTAATTGAACATAACAAGCCAGTACTAGGAGTGATCTATTGGCCTGTTCAAAACACCACTTATTATGCGCTTAAAGGCGAGGGGGCATTCAAGCGCTCAGAAATAGGTGAGAGCAAAATCTCTGTATCACAACCGAGTAATTTGACATTAGCAGTGAGTCGCAGACAAAACCTTGCCGTCGTTAGTCAGTTTGTAGAAAACCCATTTGAGACAGTGCCAATGGGTTCTTGCTCACTCAAAGCGTGTATTATTGCTGAGGGGAAAGCCGATTGTTTTTTGCGAGTCGGCCCAACCGGAGAATGGGATACTGGCGCGTCACAAGTGATTGTTGAAGAAGCAGGCGGGTGTATTACTGATGCAGAATTTAACCCGCTTACCTATAACGAACGTGAGAGCATTGAAAACCCTGATTTTATCGTTATGGGACATTCAGATTGGCCTTGGCGAACGATGATCAACCCACATAAACGCGTTACCGAGTAGCGTTTGAGTGAAAACCATACAGCGTTTGTGCAAAAACATGGCCCACCAACGGTAAGTTGCAAATTAAGTTCGTAAATACTTGCATTTAAAATAGAATCCTATACTATAGCGACCTCTTCGAAAGACAAGTTATCTAAACTGGTTTTTTAAGAGTTAAGTTTAAGATTTTATAGCTTAAACTACAGGCGCGGGATGGAGCAGCCTGGTAGCTCGTCGGGCTCATAACCCGAAGGTCGTCGGTTCAAATCCGGCTCCCGCAACCAATTCTTTTTATAAGTTTGGTAGCCAAAGTTGATATGTAGAGCAACTTAAAACAATTTCTACAATACAGGCGCGGGATGGAGCAGCCTGGTAGCTCGTCGGGCTCATAACCCGAAGGTCGTCGGTTCAAATCCGGCTCCCGCAACCAATTCTTTTTATAAGTTTGGTAGCCAAAGTTGTCATGTAGAGCAACTCAAAACAATCTCTACAATACAGGCGCGGGATGGAGCAGCCTGGTAGCTCGTCGGGCTCATAACCCGAAGGTCGTCGGTTCAAATCCGGCTCCCGCAACCAATTCTTTTTATAAGTTTGGTAACCAAAGTTGTCATGTAGAGCAACTCAAAACAATCTCTGCAATACAGGCGCGGGATGGAGCAGCCTGGTAGCTCGTCGGGCTCATAACCCGAAGGTCGTCGGTTCAAATCCGGCTCCCGCAACCAATTCCTGTATTTCAAATCTTATATCTTCTAGTTTAAACATCATTTTCAAAGCCGTATCTTTTCTAATTTCCTTTAATTTCACAGATAACTACTTGAGTAACTATTTAAAATGATGCGGGTATAGGCAACAATAACCTTATCATTGCCTGATATAAAGGCTAGAATTGACGAGCGTACTCTTCAGCTTGTCGCCATACACGAAGTGTGTTTCCACCTAAGATCTTTTTAATTTGACCTTGGCTATATCCTCTATCTAATAATCCTTGCACTAGATTGGGATAGGTAGATACGTCTTTCAAACCAACTGGTAAAGAGTCACCAACGCCATCATAATCAGACCCAATACCCACATGATCAATGCCAATGAGTTTAACAACATGATCAATGTGATCTAGCACTTGTTCTAACGTAGCGAATGGGAATGGGTTTTTCGCGCGGTAGGCTGCAGCAAAATTAGTGCCCGCCGAACCATTTTCTTGTGCTTCTTTACGTGCTTTATTGCGTCCGTCGTACCAGTTTCTTGACGTGGCGGTGACAAAACTAGAACCAAAGTTAATTTGGATAACGCCGCCATTTTTCTTTAAAGCTTTTAGCATTTTATCATCCATATTTCGCTCAAAGCCGGGTGTATATTTGCGTAAAGAAGAGTGGGAAGCAATAACCGGTACTTTAGATATTTCCATGGTTTGGTAAAAAGCAGCATCAGAAATGTGTGATACATCAATTAACATACCAATCTTATTCATCTCAACCACGAGCTCTTTACCAAATGGGCTCAGCCCTTTCCATTTTCTACGTACATCGTACGACGAATCTGATATATGGTTACTTTGCGAATGTGCGAGGGTAATATAACGTACCCCACGGTCAAAGAAATGCTTAAGGTTACTTAGCTCTCCTTCAATCGGTGAGCCATTTTCCATTCCCATCGCAATAGACATTTTCTTTTGTTTAAAGTGGCTGTGGATATCTTTAGTTGAATAGGCAATTGCGAACTTATCTGGTGCGCGAAATGCTAAAGCTTCCATACCATCAATTAATTGGTTTGCCAGTAAATAGCTTTTTCCTTTACCTTCAAATTCTAGGTTGGCAGGAATATAAATTGACATAAAGGGCGCATTTAAGCCGCCTTGTACTGCTCTTGGGTAATCAAAGTCACCACCGTCTGTTGCTTTAGTTACATCATCCCATTGCATTTTTAAACGATACGGTACGTCAATGTGTGTATCGATGAGAATATTTTGTTGTGCAAGACGGTGAGCAAGTTCAGATGCTTGATAATCTTTAGCTTGTGCACCTGAAACTACCAATGCCAAAGCGCAAAGAGAATAGCGTAAGGTCATGATTTCGCCTATATAGTTTAGTTGTCATGACTAAACTATAACTGAAAAGCAAAGCAGTAAGAACTCCCTTAAGAGTAATCTTCACTTTGCATGGCATTAAATTGGGCTTTAGTCACTATATTGACAGATTCATGTAGCTCTGAGAATACAATCAAAGCCTCTCCTGAGATAAGCAGGGCTTTAACGTGTTCCATTTTTTGCTCAGTAGAAAACTCTTGTTCACCATAGTCAGTCCCTTCACGCAGTACATAGTGCTCTAGTAGGTTAGTCAGTGTATTAGGGTCGAGCTGTTGATGGGGAATGATCATCGAGATTTGTCCGTAACTTTAAGTGAGGAGAAATAGTGTGGCACGATTTGTTCAAGCCAGAACTGAGGCTTTAATGGATTGCTACCGCCAATGAACCCAACATGCCCACCTTGTTCTGATACTGCCAGCTTAACAGAATCACTGACTTGGTTTTGATTCGGAATTGCTTCTTTAGATAGCATCGGATCATCTTTGGCATGGATCAGCAATGTTGGAGTCTGAATGGTTTTTAGATAGGATTGTGCACTGGCCTTTTGATAATAATCTTCCGCGCCTTTAAATCCATGTAAAGGGGCAGTAATGAGGTTATCAAACTGCCATAGATCATTTAGGTTGCTTAGCGTGTTCTTATCTATTGGTAAGACACTTTGAATCGTTGGTAGTTTTCGCGAGAATGACTTTTTCATTCTATCAAGTAAGTATTTTTGATATAGGCCGTGGCAGCTTTGTCGGATCACTTGGCAAGAGGATGACAGGTGGTAAGGGGCTGAAATCACCGCGGCACCAGATAAACCGCTATTGTCCTGCCGTTCGCCTAAATACTTAGCCAGTACATTTCCGCCGAGAGAAAACCCAACCGCATAAAGAGGACTATCCACATAACGCTGCTTTAATGTTTGCACTAAATACGCTAAATCACTTGTTTCCCCGCTGTGATAAGCTCTTGCTAATCTATTGGGCGCACGTGAGCAGTTTCGAAAGTGCATCAAGACAGTATTGAAGCCATTGCTATTCAGCGCGTTCAGCATCCCTTTGGCGTAAAAGCTATTAATATTACCTTCTAAACCATGTAAAACAATAGCAATAGGTGCTTTGGCTTTTTTCTGTGGTGCCCAAGCTAGTTCAAGAAAGTCGCCATCTGGCGTATTTAATTCTTCAAAGCATACGGGGACTTTATGAAAAGGTCTAAAAAACCGCGGCAGTATTGTTTGCACATGTCTATTGCGCATCCACCATGCACTTTTAAATGAGTAGTCCATAAAACATCTTGCTATCAACGGGCTCACTAGTTTAGCAAAAAACACCGCACCTGTTGAGAATTATATAAGTGAAATCACAGCAAATAAAAAGCACCCGACTAACTGGGTTAGTAAGGTGCTTTGTGCGTCGTGCTTAATTCTTAATATTGAGAACTGACTGTTTATCTTGTGTGTGGCATAACAATGCTATGGCTCAGGTACTTCGGCATCGTTGATTTTTTTCATAAAATAGTACACATAGAAAAGACACAGGCCGATAACAATCGCTAAAAACCCGAATGATAAAAATAAGACTGGGTCAGTAAAAAAGTCTCTGAAGAATACGCTCATTGCCGTGCCTCCTAGTTAGTTGATGTATACATATTAGTAGAGGGTGGCTGAGTGAATGATGATCAAGATCAAGTTTTATAGATGAGTTATTTTACTTAGGGTGTCAGTTTGATCTCGATCATGTTTTATGAGCTGAACAGCACAGTCGGAGGCTTTGCTCAGATTGTTTATCAAGGTATAAACAGAGGTTGTTTGGAGTTGAATCATGGCAAAGTTCGGTCTTACTTAATGCTTCAATTAATAGCGATTGTTGAAACTTTTCAAGTGCTAATTCACTGTCAAGTAATTGGGCCCGAACATCATGATAACTTGGATGCTGTCGGTATGTTGATTTTAATGTTTGTCGCAATAAACGGTGCTGTATCAAAAGTTGTGCATCGATATCACGACAAAGGCTTTCTAACATCTGACCCTGAGCTAGTGAAAGCTGTACTTGGTGTTTCTCCAAATACAGCAGTAACAAGCATAAATTGACATTTTTATTATGTAAATCTTGTAGTGACAATAGGTGTGGTTGCACCCCTGTCAATGCATAGACTTCACAAGAGAAATGCCAAAACTCTGCTGCTGAGGGGGTTTTCATGCACTGAGCCCCTGCTCGAAGGTCTGTTCTTTTTCTTCTAATTCCTCAAGGGCCATTAATAGATCTTCTTCAATTTGATTGAGCTTTGGGGTAACGTCAGCCTGTTGGCTAAGCAAGGTCGTCAACTTAGCTTTATTGTCGTCGTGGTAAAGATCGTTATCAGCCAGTTGTACTTCAATGGCAGAAAGTTCTTCGGTATATTTATCGAGTGACTTTTCTAACTTTTCTATTTGTTTCTTAAGCGGTTGGACTGATTTCCTAAACTCGGCTTCTAGACGCTTTTGTTCTTTGCGATTACTGCTAGAGTGACTTTTTGCCTCAGTTTCTGGCTTTTTAGCAGCTTCTTTGTTGGCGTTAAGTAACCATTGATAATACTCATCCAAATCGTAACCAAACTTGGTGACGGTTCCGTTATCGACTAAGTAGTACTCATCGGCGGTGTTTTTCAGCATATGGCGATCGTGAGATACGGTGACCATTGCCCCTTCAAAGCCTTGGAGTGCCATAACAAGTGCATGGCGCATTTCTAGATCTAAATGGTTGGTCGGCTCATCAAGTAATAACAAGTTGGGCTTTTGATAAACAAGCATGGCAAGAACTAAGCGCGCTTTTTCTCCGCCAGAAAATGGGGCGACCGGCTCTAAAGCTTTATCGCCAATAAACGCAAACCCGCCTAAAAAGTCTCTTAATGATTGCTCACTGGCTTTAGGGTCTAAACGCTGCAAGTGCGTGATGGCATTTGCTTGCAAGTCTAACGATTCCAATTGGTGTTGAGCGAAGTACCCGACGTTTAGGCCTTGGTGTTGAAACACTTCACCGGCTTGTGGAGTGAGTTCACCAGCGAGTAGTTTAATCAGCGTCGATTTACCTGCACCGTTGCGACCGAGTAAGGCGATGCGGCTGCCTGGTACCAGGTTCAATTTAATTTGATGTAAAATAGTGATATCGCCATATCCTGCCACTGCGTTGTCTAAGGTCATCAATGGATTAGGCAGTGCGCTGGGCTCTGCAAACTCAAAATTAAACGGCGAGTCTGCATGGGCTGGTGCCAGCTTTTCCATACGTTCTAACGCTTTTACGCGACTTTGGGCTTGCTTGGCTTTGCTGGCTTTGGCTTTAAATCGTGTAATGAACTGTTCTAAATGCGCAATATGTTCTTGCTGTTTTTCAAATAGCGCTTGATGTTGCGCCATACGCTCTGCTTTTTGGCGTTCAAATTGAGAGTAGTGACCTTTGTACACATTGATAAGGTTTTGATCTATGTGCCAAATTTGGTCTATTACCGCATCTAAAAATTCTCTGTCATGAGAGATTAATACCAGCGTGCCAGTATAAGCTCGTAAAAAGCGTTCTAGCCAATAGACTGCATCTAAATCTAAGTGGTTGGTAGGTTCATCAAGCAGTAGTAAATCAGCATCGCGAATGAGCGCTTGGGCTAAATTTAAACGCATTCGCCAGCCACCAGAAAAGGCACTCACAGGATTGTCTATTTGCTCGTTGCTAAACCCCAAACCATGAAGTAGCTCACCCGCTTTAGACTCGATGCTATAGCCTTCTATTAATTCTAGCTTTTGATGAACTTTGGCTTGTGCTGCACCATCACCGTTTAATTCCGCCTGTTGCAGTGCTGTGCGACATTGATAATATTCGGTATGTCCTTGCAATACATATTCGAGGGCACTGATCTCCAATGCGGGCGTTTCTTGTTTTACTGAGGCAATAGACCAGTCTTTAGGAAATTGAAAATTACCAGAGTCTAATTGTAGCTCACCTTTTAGCAGCGCGAAAAGAGACGATTTACCACACCCATTTGCGCCAACTAAGCCGACTTTATGTTCGGGAAATAAAGTAGCGTTGGCATTTTTTAACAGTGTTTTACCACCACGAAGTAATTCAATATCAGACAGCTGGATCATAATTTCAATTCTAAAGACGCATTGCCACTATCATAACATGATCTGCTTTATCCTGTTCAAGCGTATCATGCTTAGTCGCTTTAGGATAAAATGGCGTCGTTGTAATATAACCCAGTTGTAGGGGAGCAGAGTGAGACAAAAGAAACGTTTTATTGCCGGCGCATCGTGTCCTGAATGTAAAAAGATGGATGTGATGATGCTATTTAAAGAGCATGACGTAGAGAAAGTTGAGTGCGTTGCATGTGGTCATGTTATGACACAACCAAAAGAAGCCGTGCAAGCTTCTACAAGGCAGTTTGAGCAGGTGATTGGTGTATTTAAGCCAGAGTAAGATCTGGCTTTTTAGGTTAGTAATGCGGCGGTGGGGGCTCTTGATGTTGTGGGATAAGCCCTGAGTCTTGACTCTCTTTCATCTTTTCACCAATTAATTCAATTTGGCGCTGCATTTTTGCCAGATGTCTTTGGTGAGTACGAAGTTCATCATTTAAGGTCTCGATGGTATCATCTTGGAAAGAGACTTTGGCTTCTAATTCCATCACCCTGTTTTCTAAATCAGTCATTAACGGCTCGCTTGCTTAAAGCGCTCTAGTAATCCGCTAGAGCTTTCGGTGAGCAGTGCGTGTTCTTGCTCCAAAAATGCGACGTCAAATACCACCGCCGATTTAGGTCTGCTACCCGCTCTGGGTTCGACCAGCCATGAAGCTAGCTTTTCTCCGTTGCTAACCTGCCACAAATCTAATTGGCGGCTAGGCGACCCTGTAAGAAGCAAATCACTGTTTTGGCCAAAACGCACTGCACTGAATATTTTCTGTCGCGCAATATACTGTAATTGTGAGACAAGATCACCTGAAGTCAATTGCCAAATACTGGCTTTTTTTAAACTATCAGCGGTAAAAGCGTATTGGCCACTGGCATCGAGCGCGACTTTGGTCACTCTACTGGGGTGGTTGAAACGGTGAATTACCTGGCCAGTTCGTGTATCCCAAAAGTAGGCACTGTAGTCATTGGCACCTGTGAGTGCAAAGTGGCCATTGGGAGATAATGCAATACTATTAATTTTTTCTTGATGACCAAGGAACTCTATGCGCCTGCCACTGACTAAGTCTAAGTGAACAACTACGTTGTCACTGCGACCATATAAGACGTACCGGCCTTGATTGCTAATTGCAATATCACGAATGGTCCCTTGTTTTATTTGAAAGAACCCTTGGTTTTGGCCGCTTTGTATATTCCAAATAGCAAAGGTGTTGTTTTCAGCAGTAACAGCAAAGCTATTGTCATAGGCAATGGCGAGCGAATGGACTAAGTTGTTGTGTATTTGGGATTGATGCCACTGATATTTTAAACCATGCTCTTGATTATCCCATAGACTAACACCATGTTCTACAGACGAAACTAGGCTATAGCGGCCATCGTGGGATAAAGCGGCTGCAAAAGCGCCACGTGCAGCATGCTCAACAGTCAAATCGGCTTGGTTGGGTGCATCAGAGCAGCCTAGTAAAGTCATAAGTGACAGTAAAACACTGGCATGAAAAACATTGGGCATAATATCGGTATTTTCCCTTAACGTCATGTTACTCAAAGGGTAGACTATGTGCTATCTGCCCATTTTAAAGTGATGCATTCTCTGATACTAGCGTATCAACCCGCTAAAGTCGCGTTTACTATACGCTGTTTAGCGTTTGCGTTTGGCATCGACTGCGATGAATGATAATGTGGCTACAATAGATTTAACCATTAATATAATATTAACAGACTGCTGTAAGGTAAGTCAGATTAAGAGAGACTAAATAGAATGAAACAGACGATTAAATTGTCTTTAGTTGCTGCGTCAATTTTAGCATTGACTGCATGTAATCAAAAAGCTGAAGAGAAGCCAGTAGAAGTGAAGCTTGAAACAGAACTACAACAACAAGCTTATGGTATTGGCGCTTCAGTAGGTAATTTCCTACAAAAAGATTTAGCTGACAAAAAAGGCTTTGGTGTAGAACTTGATCAAGCGTTATTAATGCGTGGCTTCCAAGATGCGTTAGCGGGCGAAGCGAAGCTTGACGAAGAAAAAATTCGTGAAGTGTTAACTGCACTTGATACATCAGTACGTGAGCTACAAGCTGAGAAAACAAAAGCAGATGCTGAAAAGAACAAAGCTGAAGGTGAAAAATTCTTAGCTGACAACGCCCAAAAAGAAGGTGTTACGGTTACTGAGTCTGGCCTACAATATGAAGTGCTAAGCACTGCAGATGGTAAAAAGCCATTAGTGACTGACGTGGTTAAAGTACATTATAAAGGTACTTTGATTGATGGTACTGAGTTTGATAGCTCTTATTCTCGTAACGAGCCAACGACTTTCCCATTAAACCGCGTTATTGCCGGTTGGACTGAAGGTTTACAGCTAATGCCAGTAGGGTCTAAATTCAAATTTACCATTCCTTCAAGCTTAGGTTATGGTGAGCGTGATCTTGGTAAGATCCCAGCTAATTCAACATTGGTTTTCGAAGTAGAGTTACTTGAAATCCAAGACGAAAAAGTGGAAGCTGCTGCTGAATAATTGCTGGCAATTATTCACAATAAAAAAGGGCCTATAGGCCCTTTTTTATTGGATGTATTTTAACATCCCGCAAAGAAGAATGGGTTAACGACTATAATTTGCATAGAGGTTGTCAATCAGCTCATCTTCGAGCTCAAAGCGAAGCTCTAGTGTTTCACCCAATTTAGATAAGTCACTATCGAAATCAATAAGGTCGTTGTCCTGACTTGCCTCTGCATATTTATCATTAAAGTCTAAGGCAATGTCAGTTGTAGAGGCTATTTTAGGGTACAGAGCTTGCGCAAGCTGTGCGCTCTCAGGCCCTTTTTCTTTACAAGCTTCAACAATGTTGTCATAAATTTCAAAATGGCCTGCTGATAGGTAGTCCATTAATATTTGGCAAAAAGATTGAATTTGCATCTGATCTGGCAGTGCTTGTTCACTTTTTTCATAAGGTGAAAAGCCAGCAATTTTACAATATAGCAATAATAATTCCTGACGTTCAGCCAACCATGCATCAATAACACTATGGCTACCTCCCCACTTTTGTTGGGCTTGTTCTAATCTAGAAAGCATAGTTGACTCCTTTTGCGGATTGTTTTCCTCTATGAAAATGAAATCTGCCTCAAAGGTCAACCTATTTTTCTTTTATTTATCAATTAATAATGTAAGTTGTTGTTTTGTATGTCGTTGTTGTTTTAGGTAAATTAATATTTAACGGCAATAAAAAGTATTTGAATGTATAGTAAATATTCTAATTAGCTCGTTGATAATAATTGCTATTTTTATTATAAAAAGTATTTGTTGTGATTTTGGTAAGTAAGCTGATTCCTATCAAAGTTGATATTATGTTGCTTTTTTGTGTTTTAAGTGTGCGGGTTGTTTGAGATCAGCTTTGATTAGGTCTTATGGGTAAATGGGATTTAATCTAGATCATATTCCGTTATTTTGATGTTGGCTTTTAATAGAGCGTTCGCGTGGATAGTGATACAATCTGCACAATTTTTAAAGCATTGGAATTGAGAGAGTCGCTATGAGCGAATTGAAAAATGATCGTTATTTACGTGCGTTGATGAAACAACCTGTTGATGTCACTCCAGTATGGATGATGCGTCAAGCAGGCCGATATTTACCAGAATATCGTGCTACTCGCGCTCAAGCTGGTGACTTCATGAGCTTGTGTAAAAATGCTGAATTGGCATGTGAAGTAACATTACAGCCGTTACGCCGTTATCCACTTGATGCGGCTATTTTATTTAGCGATATTTTGACGATTCCAGATGCAATGGGCTTAGGTTTATACTTCGAAACAGGCGAGGGCCCTAAATTCGAGCGCCCCATCAGTTCTCTTGCTGATGTGAAGAAAATTCCTAAGCTAGATCCAACCGATGAGTTGGGATACGTCATGAATGCAGTGAGCACTATCCGCCGCGAATTAAAAGGGGAAGTGCCTTTAATCGGATTCTCTGGTTCACCTTGGACATTAGCCACTTATATGATTGAAGGTGGTAGCAGCAAGACCTTTGGGAAAATCAAGAAAATGGCTTTTGCTGAGCCAAAAACACTGCACTTACTATTAGATAAGTTAGCGGACTCAGTCATTGATTATTTAAATGCGCAAGTTAAAGCTGGTGCACAATCATTGATGATATTTGATTCATGGGGGGGAGTGTTAAGCCCGCGTGATTACAAAGAGTTTTCTTTGCAATATATGCATAAAATTGTTGATGGTCTTATCCGTGAAAATGATGGTCGCAAAGTGCCAGTAACATTATTCACTAAAAATGGGGGTCAGTGGATAGAAGCAATTGCAGCAACAGGCTGTGATGCTGTTGGACTGGATTGGACTATTGATATTGGTGATGCGAAACGTCGTGTAGGTGATAAAGTTGCATTACAAGGTAATATGGACCCGTCAATGTTACACGGTACGCCAGAGCGTATACGTGAAGAAGTACAGCATATCCTCGCTGGGTTTGGCGAAGGTAATGGTCATGTATTTAACTTAGGCCATGGAATTACCCCTGAAGTTGACCCAGAAAATGCAGGCGTATTTATTAATGCAGTACATGAGTTCAGTGCGCGATACCACAAGTAACGTTAGGTACTGAGTGAATAAAAAAACCCAAGCCAAGGCTTGGGTTTTTTTATTCATATAATTCTATTTATTTTTCAAATGCACGCTTCATAAAGTTTGGTGTAGCTAGTGCGCCTTTGTGAATGCCGACGTTGTAATAGTCAGTATGAAACTTGGCATTGTCAGCATCTTGCTCTCTAAACCCAGAGAAAGCTTCGCCTTTTCGTGCCATGGTAGATGACCATAAACCACTAGGGTAAATCGGTTGAGGGAACGGTAAGGTTTGTAAGTCGTTAAACCCAACATCACGCATAGCATCGCGCATTTCAATGAGCAAAGGCATATGCATAAGCGGTGATTCACTTTGTTGGATCATGATCCCACCGGGACGTAATGCGCTTAGGCAGCTAGTATAAAAGGCATGATTAAATAACCCTTCACCCGGACCTACAGGGTCGGTGCCATCAACAATGATTACATCGATTGAGTCAGCTGCTGCTTCGCGCATAAATTTAATGCCATCGTCAAACATCACGGTAGCGCGTGGGTCATTATTTGACTCACATAGCTCAGGGAAGTATTTAAGGGACATATTGGTGACCACTTCGTCGATGTCTATTTGGGTCACTGATTCTACGTCAGGGTGCTTTAATACCTCACGCAATGTGCCACAGTCACCACCACCAATGATCACCACATTTTTTGGTGCTGGGTGAGAAAACAAAGCGGGATGGCTCATCATTTCATGATAAAAGAAGTTTTCGCGGCTACTCACCATAGTACAACCGTCAATTATCATTAAATTACCAAAATCGGTTGTTTCATACATTTCGACTTTTTGAAATGGTGATTGGATTTCATCGAGTTTTTTATTGATGCGCAGAGAAAAAGCGCTGCCATCACGGTCACTTACCTCGGTGAACCAGCGGTTAGCTTCTAGGTTTGCCATATTTATTTCACACTTACTATTCTATTTCGGGTAATTTTGCCAGTGAGCAAGAAATTGCTCAATCTATTTTCGCGTATCTTTAAAAATAGTGGCGATGGGCATGTTAGTAAATATACAACCTATAATTAAATTTCATCGCAGTGATCAGAACTGTATTTTAGTATGAGCGTGCGCTTCACTAGCAATCTTTATGTGTTAATACCTTTTACTTAGGTTTTGGGTGAGAAGGTTATAAGTGATCCGAAGCTAAAATTTGCAGTAAAGCCGATGAATTGTGGTCGCTAATAATCTAAACGCGTATTAAAATACGCATTTAGATAAAAGTCATTTGGGGTTGCCATGAAGTGGGGCTTAGACACAGCACGAGATATCTACAATGTTGCACATTGGAGTGATGGTTATTTTGATATCAATGAACAAGGTGAATTGGTTGCATTTCCCGATGGTAAAAAAGCAGCGCCAGCAATTTCATTCCCTGACTTAGTTGAGCAGTTTAAAGCGCAAGGACTAACGTTACCTGTATTGGTGCGATTCACCGATATTTTGCAGCATCGGGTTGATACCATGACAGATGCTTTTTCATTGGCGTGTGAACAAAAGGCTTATCAAGGTGAATACACCTGTGTTTACCCGATTAAAGTAAATCAACAACGCTCTGTTGTGAGTAAATTATTGGCACACCCGAGTGGTTTAGTTGGATTAGAGGCCGGCTCTAAACCTGAATTGATGGCGATTTTAGGTATCGCGACGAGCCCTATTACCATTGTATGTAATGGATATAAAGACAGTGAATTTCTGCGGTTGGCCTGTATTGCACAGGCCATGGGCCATAAAGTAAATATCGTGGTTGAAAAGCTATCAGAACTGACCTCATTAATTAAAGAAATCGATGATCTGGGTATTGAGCCGTCTATTGGTATTCGTATTCGCTTAAATTCAGTTGGTAAAGGCAAGTGGCAAAATACCGGTGGCGAGAAAGGTAAGTTTGGCTTAACGGCTGGCCAGGTTTTAGAAGCGGTAGAGACGTTGAAGCAGCATGATAAATTGCACTTGATGAATTTAGTGCACTTTCATATCGGCTCACAAATAGCCAACATCCGAGATATTCAACGCGCTTTAATAGAGTGTGCCCGTCATTTTGCAGAATTAACGCGTTTAGGTGTGCCTTTAAAAACGGTTGATGTGGGGGGAGGTTTAGGTGTTGATTATGAAGGGTCAGGTTCTCGTAGTGCCTGTTCAATGAACTACACCGTTGAAGAGTATGCTCGTAATGTGGTGAGTGCTTTTGCAGAGGTTTGCGAGCAGCATGATTTGACACACCCAGCCATTATCACAGAGTCAGGTCGAGCATTAACAGCACATCATGCAGTGTTAGTGACCGACGTTATTGATATTGAGCAAGCTCCTAAACAGACGTGTGGTACTGCGCCAAATAAAACAGATCATGTTATTTTACATCAGTTATGGCAGGTGCTACACCGTATTACACCACGCTTAGCACTTGAGGCCTATCATGATGCCATGCATTTATTTAGTGAGGCTCATGGGCAATATGTACACGGCTTAGTCAGCATGACTCAGTGGGCACAAATTGAGTTGTTGTACTTTACTATTTTGCACCAAGTGCGAGAAACATTAAACGAGAATGCGCGTTCACATCGAGAAGTACTAGATGATTTAAATGAAAAGCTTGCTGATAAGTTGTTTGTGAATTTCTCTTTGTTTCAGTCGTTACCAGATGTATGGGGGATCCAGCAGCTGTTTCCAGTCATGCCCATCGAAGCCTTAGAACAGCCGCTTACACAGCGCGCTATTATCCAAGATATTACCTGTGACTCCGATGGCCAAATTAGAGAGTATGTTGAAGGGTCAGGCATAGAATCTAGTTTACCAATCCCCCCTTATCAATTTGGTGATCAATATCACCTAGCTATGTTCATGGTCGGGGCATACCAAGAGATTTTAGGGGACTTACATAACCTCTTTGGTGATACTGATTCGGTACATGTAGAAATGACAGAGCAAGGCTACATGTTAACGAATGCAATAAAAGGCGACAGTGTCGCAGATGTGTTAAAAGTCGTGCATTATGATCACGAAAAACTCTCTGACAACTTCTCTGAGCAAGTAAGTAAATTAGATATAACCAAACAAATCAAAGCACAATACTTAGCAGAGTTGAATGCTGGACTTGCCGGATATACCTACTTTGAGGACTAAGCTTTTTATGCTCGGTGGTTTTTCGTAATCCAAAAACAAGGTATTATCCTTTGTCATAAATTAGGCGCACATGTCTAGCAAGGTGTGCGCCTTTTGAATTAGGCTGTTGTAAAGGAAACATTGAATGTCGTGGTTACGTCGCATTTTCAGTTTACTCTTATATGTACTGAATACTCTCGTGTGGTTTATTCCCATTTTTATTTTTGGGCTATTAAAGTTGCTCCCTATTCCGGCGTGGCAAAAGTTATGTAGTATAGTGGCAAAAGAGTGCGCCAGTTTGTGGGTCGCAGGTAACAACTTAAATCAAAATTTAATAGCGCCATATCAGCTGAATGTAACTGGGCTAGAAAATATTAAGCAAAAAGATTGGTATTTGGTCGTCGCAAATCATCAAAGCTGGGTAGATATTGTGATTATGCAGCGGGTATTGCATAGAAAAATTCCATTTTTAAACTTTTTTTTAAAGAAAGAATTGCTGTACGTACCAATTTTAGGGTTGGCTTGGTGGGCGTTAGATTTTCCATTTATGACTCGAACTAGCAAAAGTCAATTACGTAAGAACCCTAAACTTAAAGGCAAAGACATAGAAACAACACGCAAAGCCTGCGAAAAGTTTAAAACCATGCCTGTCAGTATTGTTAACTTTGTTGAAGGTACTCGCTTTACCCCTGAGAAGCACCAAAGGCAAAAAAGTCCATTTGAAAATTTGTTAAAACCTAAAGCAGGCGGCATTGCTTTTGTGATGCAGGCGATGGGAGAGCAAATTAACAAAGTTGTTAATGTGACCATTCACTACCCTCAAGGGATCCCAAGCTTTGTTGATTTTGTCAGTGGCAAAGTTAATCAAGTGGATGTTCATATTGAGGTGATGCCAGTGAGTGAGGAGCTGATTGGTGATTACAGTAATGATAACGAGTTTAGAGTTCGTTTTCAGTCTGAATTGAACCGTTTATGGAACGAAAAAGATGGTCAACTAACTGAGTTACAAAAGCTCAAGTAGTAAACGAGCACTATAAATAACTCACAGCATGCATCAGGAGTTATAGTGGTTTTGACTTTTAACATGGAAGTGGCTAGCAGCACAGAGTCGTTAGTAAGGAGTAGGCAAGTATGGGTATCGCCCACATAACAGATTTATTAGAGCCTTGGTTTGACGGGCTGCCTAAAGATGTATTATTAAGCAGTATTTCTGCAAATAGTATTGGCTTTTTGGCGGTTGTACTGGTGTATTTATTTACGCGCAGATTAGTTTTTCCAACGATTCAAAATACGCTGATGAAGTTTTCTCCTTCACGATTTGGCTTGCTCAGTGAGCATCTTAATAAGTTAACTGGACGCTTGGCAGCTATGCTCAGCTGTGTTGCTTTTCTTGCGTTCTACCCGAGAGTATTGGTCGCCCCTGAGTGGGTATTGATGAGCTTAAAATCAGTTGGTCAAATCGTCTTGATAATCGTGTCGGGCTTTTTGGTCAGTAGTTTAGTTAACTTAGCCCATGGTATTTATAGCCAGTTACGCTTCGCGAAAGACGTACCAATACAAGGTATTGTGCAGGTCACTAAATTGATGACCTTTATTATCTGCAGTATCTTAATCATCAGTTTGCTACTTGATAAGTCTCCTACCTACATTTTATCAGGCTTTGGTGCCATAGCGGCTGTGACATTGTTGGTGTTTAAAGACACCATTTTAGGATTAGTTGCTTCTATACAAATTGCCGCAAACAGGCTCGTTACCATCGGTGATTGGATCCAAGTGGATGCATTTGGAGCCGATGGAGAGGTGATCGACTTAGGGCTAAATACAGTACGGGTTCGTAATTGGGACAATACAGTGACGACGATCCCGACTTACATGCTGATTACTGATTCGTTTAAGAACTGGCGTGCAATGCAAGAGTCTGCAGGGCGAAGAATTAAGCGGTCTCTGCTACTTGATATGCATAGCATAAGGACACTAACAACAACAAAAGTTGCGCAACTTCAAAGTACATTTCCTGAATTGACGAGCTTTGGGGACTTACCTGAACCTTTGACTAATGTAGGGTTGTATCGTCGTTATGGTGAAGCATATTTGCGCAAGCATAAAGATATCAGTCAAGATTGCGTATTGATGGTGCGCGAACTTGCACCGCAGCACCATGGTTTACCGATTGAATTCTATTGCTTTAGCGCAAATAAACAGTGGGTGTTTTATGAGCATTTACAAGCTGATATTATGGACCATATGTTAGCGGTTATGCCTGAATTTGAGTTGCGCCCGTACCAAAGTGTTTCGGGGCAACTGCAAATTAATACCTTACAAGACGAACCCTAAAGCCGAAAATGCAACGAGCATTGTCCAAAGTGGTGGCTTGAATAGTTTCATGCAAGCAAAACCTATGATGACAATCGCGATGTGCCAGAGATCCGAGACAGCGGATAACCAAATAGGCTGATAAAAGGCCGCAGCAAGTAATCCAACAACCGCGGCATTAATAGCGGCAGTGACACTGGCAAACCTAGGTAAATTACTTAGTGCATACCAGCTATGGTGGCAGGTATACATGAGTAATAGGCCAGGTAAGAACACCGCCAGTGTTGCGATTATGGCACCCACTAAAATGTTATCTGGTTGAGCCACAGCCCCCAAATAGGTGGCAATTGTAAACATTGGACCTGGCACGGCTTGTGCTGCAGCATACGCTGTTAAAAAGCTTTCCTGAGACAAATGCTCGACGCTATTTTGTAATAGTGGCAGAACCACATGGCCGCCACCAAAAACCAGTGCGCCAGCTTGGTAGAACTGTGCAAAAATATCACTTGGTAGGCTTAGGATTGATAACACAAATAAACCTACAAAGACTATTAGCGTTGGCCATTGCCACTGCATATCCTGTTTTTCAGACACTTCGGGTATGCTACTGAAGCGATATAACAAACCTACACAAGCGGCGATCACGAGTAACCATATTTGGCTAAACACACTTGGCGAGATGAGCATAAATAAGGTGCTAGCAAAGGTGATCAGCTTTAAAGGGGCTGTTTTACAGAAGCTTTTTGCCATGGTTAAAATTGCATCTGCAACGACGACCACGGCAAATAATTTTAAGCCATGGATAACGTCACTGATCGCGCCGTCAAGCTGAGCGGCGGTCATTGCTAAAATAAGCATGATCAAAAAAGAGGGGAGTGTAAAGCCAATGAAAGCAGCAATACCACCAAGTAAGCCAGCTCGTTCTACCCCAATAGCAAAGCCTACTTGGCTAGAGCCAGGCCCCGGAAGTATCTGTGATAAACTGATCATAGAACTATACCGCTCATTTGAGAGCCAGTTTAAACTATCGACAAAGTGTTTTTTGAAAAAGCCGAGGTGTGCGGCTGGCCCTCCGAAGCTGGTGCAGCCTAACAAAAAAAACTGATAGAAAATACTCAATACCATGGTTCACCTTATGTTATGGTTAGCAGTCCAGCTTTACATATAATTATGACATTTTTGTGACTGTGCGATGTAGTGTTTTTTTACTATGCTTGATAGGCATTATTGTACGATTAGCAAGGCGTAAACACTGTTTTAGAATGAGTTTGATTGGTTGTGATTAAACAGCAGAGGTACGATGATTTGAAATACTCTATTGTTAGCTTATGGCTACTGGGATTACTGCTAGTAAATAGTGCCTATGCTGACCACGATAAAGTATATGTTGCAATAGACCATGCACCTCCATACAGCGTAATAACTGATGAGGGAGATGTAACGGGTTTGATTATTGATATTTTGACTCAGTTACAACCTTATACAAAAAAAGGGTACAAAATAGAGCCTGTACCTTGTCCATTTTCTCGATGTATGCGTATGTTAATTCAAGGAGAAGTGGATGTACTGGGTGGTCTAATAAAGACACCAGAACGAGAAAGAATGATGCAGTTTGTATCACCCCCTTATATGGCATTGCCCTCTTCTTTTGTTTTTTATGCGAAACAAAGCAGTGATATTGAAGTACATACATATGCGGACCTTAAAAATAAGCGGATCGCAGTGATGCGTGGTGGCGTATATTTTACACAATTCAATGAAGATCGTAGTTTAAACAAAGTTGCTGTACCCTCTGAACGTGTTGCTGTTGATTTATTATTGAAAGGCAGAGTGGACTTAGTTATCGCCGTTGAAGACACTGCTGAAGTAGCCATGAGTGTATTGGACCAGCCTGCTTCGAAATTAAAAAAAGTCGCTTATCGGCATACAAACACAATTTATGGTCATATGGCGTTTAGTAAAGCATTTGCTAAAAGCACTCTGGCAATGCAAATGAATCAAGGCATGATGGATATAGCTAAAACGGGCATTTTAGACAGAGTGATCGCTCCTTATCACTTGCCCAAAATACCCAAGGTACTGTTGCCTCAATCACCATAGCTTAACTCTCTATTCAGGCGGTGTTTGCATACTAGTGCAAAAACACAGTGAATAGAGAGTATCTGAATGGCACGTCTTACCCTTTTTTTATTAATAGGTATTTATTCAACTTATTTATCTGGTTGTACGATGACGAATGCTGAAAAAGGCGCATCTGTTGGTGCCGCAACAGGTGCAATCTTAGGCAAAGCAACCGGTAACCATAAAGATAAGCGTATCTTTATTGGTGCGGCAATTGGTGGCATTGCAGGCGCAGCAATTGGAAGTTATATGGATGAGCAGGAAGCTGCGTTTAAGGATCAGCTGTCTGGCACTGGGGTCTCGGTGATCCGTGAAGGGAATTCCATGCGCTTAGTCATGCCTGGACATATTACTTTTTCATCAAACCAAGCGACCATTTCTGCCGATTTTTATAGTATGTTGAACGCAATAACGCAGGTGATGAAGCGTTACACAAAGACACAACTCATAATAACTGGGCATACGGATAGTGAAGGCAATAATGCCTTTAACCAAGGCCTGAGTGAGCAACGTGCAAAGAGTGTGAAAGATTATTTATCTGCGCAGCAAATAGATAAAGATCGCTTAAGTGCAAAAGGGTTAGGCGAGCAGGAGCCTGTTGCGACCAATGCAACGGCACAAGGAAGAGCACAGAATCGCCGTGTCGAAATCAATATAACCCCAAGTTAATAGGATATATTGTACCGTGGGCTAGGTTATCAACTTAATTGAGGCGAGGTGCATCGCACCTCGCGAATACGTTATGGTTGGTAGGTGTAAGCTAAGCGTAGTGCTAGCGTTTTAATTTCCTCCATAGCTTCTTCATGCATATCTACGTTAATATCGCCATTACTGAGCAAGATGATGCCATTTTGTGTGCGAGTATCGCCGATTAAATAAGTGAGTACACCCGGATCAGCCCCATTGTGATGAATGATGTCACCATCTAGCTGCCAAAAGTACCCTATGTCTCGACTGCGTGTTGGAGTTTCAGTTTGTGATGACAGCATTTGGTTGACCATATTTCGCGAAAAGACTTGTTTGCCGTCTACTTTACCTTTATTCATCGCCGCCTTGAGAAAATATGTCAGATCATTAGCGGTGGATATCACTGAGCCATCGGCATAGGTAATACTGCGGTAATTAGGGTATACGGCAGGTTGCATCGTGATTGGATCTAAATAGAGGCGCTTTGCAACATCCGAACTGGGTGTATCTAGGCCCCAATAGGTATTGTGCATATTTAACGGAGTGAAGACATAACGTTGTGACAGTTCGGTAAACGGGGTATCTAATTTTTTCGCGAGTGCATAAGCGGCTAAATTAGTCGCAATATTAGAGTATATGTGTACCTCACCGACAGAATAGTCGTATTGCTGGCTATAATTTTGTGGAGTGTTAAACGTTCCCTCATCACTTAGGTATTGACGGAAAAACTCAGGTAAATCGGCATCGACTTGTGGTGGACAAAGATCTTCTTCTGTCATCAAATTATACAAACTCACTTGGCTGTCTAGCACATAGTAAGTACAGTTAAAAATTGGTGGGTTATCTATGATGCTACTGGTATGGGTAATAAGGTGACGAAAAGAGATTTCGTTGGCTTGGTTATTAGGCACATACAGTGGGAAGGGAAGTAACGGGGCAATTTTTTCATCTAATGAAATATGCTTTTTGTCTAAAGCTTGGGCAAGTGTTGCGCCGACTAATACTTTACTCACTGAAGCCAAAAAGAAGGGGGTATCTGCAGACACTGCAGTGTTATTAAGATCTTGTACCCCAAATCCAGAAGAAAATACCGTAGCGCCTTCATGTATTATGGCAGCTGATAGCCCCGGTAAGTGGTACTCAGCCATAATCTCATTCACTTGTGCTGTAAATTCATGCGGCTCAAGTGGAAGATAACTCTGCTTACCTAAGTGGTTGAGTACATAGTCGTAACTGGCAAAGTGGTGTGAATCCATTTCGTAGGTGTTGAATGCAGAGACATTGATATGGGGTGATATGCCAACGCGCTCAAAATTCTCTCCTTGCGCATTACGATACACTTCGTTCGATAAGCCCATCTCCCATCCGTTTGGTAACGTAAAAGAAAGGACATCTGAAAACTCGCCAGATGTTTCTTCACCAACTTGTGTTACATGAGAAAATTGTCGCATCGCCATGGTAAAAATTTCAGCTGCACTGGTTGTAATTTGGCTGGTGAGTAAGTAAACGGGTTTGTTGTATGGTGCACTGTGTTGCTTTACTAGTGCTTGTACGGGGGTACCTAAGCCGCTTTTATTGATAGCTTGTTTGTTAAAAGCCAAAATATCTTGCGTGGCAAACCGACCTGCAATGGCTAAGGCTAGCTTGTCACTTCCCCCCGTATTTATACGAATATCTACAATCAATGCATCTGTCTCAGCCAGATCTTGCATGATCACATCTAATTGCACCTGTAATGCTGTTAGCTGCTCGGCGTCGTGTGCATTCTCAATAGCTGCAAAATTAGCCATATTATTAATTGTCAAAATGCCGATATTATCGGTAGTTTTCCCCCAAATAAATGTTTTCATCTCTTTGGTTTCGGGTAATGCGCGCAAACTAGCGGGAGTAATATACGTGCTAGTAATACTTTGGTGGCTGGCAATAAGGCTGCTGATCACATCTGACTCATCAAGTTCTTGACCGGTTCGAAGCGAGGCGCGAGCGAGCCCCTGAATTGCATCCAATAACGGGGACGGTTTTGCACCTGAAAACTCAAATTGTTCCGCACTGAGAAAGACATGACCATCTTGCAAAGGTTCAACCATTGTCGACATGATAGTAAAGAGTGCTTCATCGTCCATTGTATCAGTGATTAATGGTTTAAACTGATCATACTGTGCTTGCCAGTCGACTTCTCTGAGTTCAAAAAATGCGTAATAGTCGTTAAAAGTATGCCAAAAGTATTCAAACGTTTGGGTCGCTGAGATGTGGTCTGTGGTGTTGATAGGGGTTTTACATGATGTGGGCAAAGAGAGAGTTTTAGAAAATTGGTTGCTACTCAGTTCATTTTGATAGGTAACAATCAGCATATCACTGTTAGTACGAGAGAGTGCTGAGATTTCAGGAGGAAGGCCATTATTACGCGGTAGAGTATGTGTTTTGATGCAGCTATGTTGATTATATGCGTAACGAGAAATGGTATCTTTGCTTATATCGAGTACTTCACCGTATGCGGTTTTTTGCCATACTCCTATGAATGAGTTATCTACTTCGGATTTTTTATCGCTATTACAGCCCATGAGCATGAATGGCGCAGAGATAAGTAACCCAATTACTTTGTACTTTTTTAACATCGTATGTTCCCTCTCGTACTGGTTATGTTAAGGGAATTTTAGCTGGACTTGGGTGGGAAAAGATGTGTGTAAATATTGAACAATTGTTATGAAGGGTAAGCGTGCTCCTACACTTTTATACAATGAGGAGATACGACTAAAAGCAACACGTACCTCCAAAAGCAAAAGTAATATGGATTATGAGAGCGTTGCGTAAACATCGTCAAATTTACAGGTGATCACGCTAATATCTTGATAACCAATACGCGTTAGTTGCTCTGCTGCAAATATGGCGCGACCCCCTGCTGCACAGTGCAAGTATATGGGTCGCTCGGCGTCCTTTTCAATGTCAGGTAATTTAAACTCTAGTAAGCCCCTTGGAATATTAAGGGCATTGGCAATCGATTTTTGTTGATGTTCACTGGGCTCTCTTACGTCAATTAGTAGACCGTGATTATTAAGTAGCTCAGTTTTAGCTTGTGCCGCACTAATACAGCGCTGGTTAGGTCGCACGGTTTTTAATACATCTTGTATACTGGTCAGCATTATGGCACTCCTAGTTTAGGTTACTCTTAAAGTATATAGTCAAAGTGAAGCTTGTGTAAAAATGCATTGCCCTATTGCAATAAGAGGCGCTCGCTGAACGTGTTAGTAATTTCACGGCCAGCGAGGTAAGCGCGTTACAAAATGGTTGCGATCTCTTCGAAGGGTTTTTTGACCAATGCATGCTCTGGCACAGTGGCATTTTCGCTTGGGTAACCAGCAATTAAAAGCATATACGGACGTTCATTGTCACGGTCTCGGCCGCAAATGTCGGTAAGGAAGCTCATTGGCTTTGGTGTGTGCGTTAAGGTCGCAAGGCCTGCATTATGTAATGCTTGAATTAAAAACCCAGTCGCGAGTCCAACCGACTCATGTACATAGTAATTGGTATTTTTATCTTCGCTTTGGATCCCACCTTTCTTTTGACTGAATACCGCAATAAGCCAAGGTGCATGCTCTAAATACGGTTTTTGCGCGTCGGTACCGAGTGGCTTTAATGCATCTAACCATTCTTCGCCTGCCCTGCCTTCATAAAATGATCTTTCTAAATCTTCAGCCGCTTGGCGGATTTGTTTTTTTACATCAAGGCTATTTATTGCAACGAAATGCCAAGGTTGATGGTTTGCGCCGCTGGGTGCCGTTGCCGCTGTTTTTATACACGCTTCTATTATCTCTTGTGGTACAGGACGGTCGCTAAAACTACGGATAGAATGGCGGCGCTTAGTATTGTCGAGAAAGTGATTGGCACGCTGTAACATTTCATCTTGAGGGTACTCAATAAAGTCACTCAAGACGACATTGGCATGGTCTTGCATAGGATTACCTGTTTATTTTAGTTAGTATAAAGCATGTTATAACCTGTGCTGTACTTAGGTGCAATATGCGTTAGTAAAATGTGAACTTATGATGTAATTAATTAAATACAGTGAGTAAATGAATATGTTGTATAAAGCGGTATGGGACGATGGCAGTATCATTGATTTACCAGTAGGGAAGGCAGTATGTGTTGGTCGAAATTATGTCGCGCACGCGCAAGAGCTTAATAATCCTCTTCCAGATGAGCCATTGTTATTTATGAAACCAAGTAGCAGTTTTCAATCGTTTGACAGCGAAATAAAATTGCGTGAGGATTTAGGTGAACATCATTATGAAGCAGAATTAGTCATCCTCATTGGCAGTGTCGTTGATCGAGATACCGTGTGTTATTCAGATGCGGTGGCTGGTGTGGGTTTGGGGTTAGATTTTACATTACGGAATGTGCAAACGCGCTTAAAAAGCCAAGGTTTACCGTGGGAGCGGGCGAAAGCCTACGATGGGAGTTGTGCATTGACACCTTTTACACCGGTAACAAAGCATCATAAACTGCGCGATAGTGAATATCGCTTTTGGATTAATGGTGAGCTTAAGCAACGAGGTGATACTTCTTTGATGATCAATTCTATTGAGGAACTGATGGCAAACATTACACAAGTTTTTTCACTCTACCCAGGAGATATTGTAATGACAGGAACTCCAGCTGGTGTTGGTGCACTTACACACGGTGATAAGCTCCAGCTACAGCATAATAACGGTGTAAAATACAGCAGTACTGTGATGATCACATAACGGTGAGTTTAACTCTTGGGAGGAATACGGCTGCGTTGGTTAATGAGTCTAAGTGTGCTCATTATATTCTGCATTGTGGATTTGTATCGTGTAACAAATATTGCGATTGTTATTTTTACGAGTAATCACCCTAATAACAAATAGACAATTGAAGCTTCCAGCCAAGCAAGAGATAAAAGTCTGTCATTAAGTATCTAGTGGAGCAATAAATATTTACTACTCAAGTATTTGTACATCGGGCATTATAAGGCTTGCTGATAGGTTACCAAGGAAAAAAATGAAAATTAAAAAGTTAGGCACGCCTTTTTCAACTACGGCATGCAAAGTATTGCTTTGTGGCGGTGGCGAGTTGGGTAAAGAGGTGGTGATTGAGTTTAAACGTTTAGGTTGTGAAGTCATTGTATTAGATAGATACGAGCACGCACCTGCAATGCAGGTAGCGGATAAGTCTTACGTATTGTCTATGTTAGATGGAGAGAAGCTTGAGCAAATTATCCACCTAGAGCAGCCTGATTACATTGTGCCTGAGATTGAGGCCATTGCGACGGAGAAATTAGTCGCGTTAGAAGCCCAAGGGTTTACCGTAGTTCCCAGCGCTAAGGCAACGCAACTCACTATGAATAGAGAAGGTATTCGTCGTTTGGCTGCGGAAGACTTAAACATCCCTACGTCAGAATATCAATTTGTTGATACCTTTAATGACTTTAAGCGTGCCATAGAAGAGATAGGCTTTCCGTGTGTGGTAAAGCCAATAATGAGCTCTTCGGGCAAGGGGCAAAGTGTGGTTAAGCGCGCTCAGGATATCGAGCAAGCATGGCAGTACGCGCAAGAAGGTGGGCGAGCAGGGCAAGGTAGAGTGATTGTTGAGGGGTTTGTTGACTTTGACTATGAGATCACATTACTGACAGTACGCCATGTTGAGGGAACGAGCTTTTGTGAACCGATAGGCCATGTCCAAGAAAATGGCGATTATCAACAAAGTTGGCAGCCACAAGCTATGAGTAAGTTAGCACTTGAGCGCAGCAAACAAGTTGCGACTTTGGTTACTGATGCGTTAGGTGGACGTGGGCTGTTTGGCGTTGAGTTATTCATTAAAGGGGACGAAGTTTATTTTAGTGAAGTATCTCCTAGGCCACATGATACTGGTATGGTGACTTTAATCTCGCAAGACCTGAGTGAGTTTGCACTGCATGTGCGAGCTATACTAGGGTTACCGATCCCTAATATTCATTTTTATGGCCCTTCTGCATCAAGCGTTATTTTAGTGACAGGTGAGTCAAATCAAGTCGAGTTTGGCAACGTCGCCCATGGCTTGAGTTTAACAAATACAGATATACGGTTATTTGGTAAACCAGAAGTGCAAGGCACTCGCCGGATGGGAGTGGCACTAGCGCGAGATGTGGATGTTCAACTGGCTGTTGATAAAGCCAAAGAAGTGGTTAGTCGATTAGAGGTTACTTTATGAATGCAAGTAAAAGGGTAATCGATCCGTTTGTGATGGGGTTTTGGCGACTGTTGGATTGGCAGCTATCTGAGCAACAATGTGTGAGCTTTATCAAGCAATGTATTGAGTTAGGTGTCACTCAGACGGACCATGCTGATATTTATGGTCAATATGAGTGTGAAAGTGCTTTTGGTGCAGCATTAAAATTAGCCCCCAGCATTCGAGATGAGATCAAAATCATTACCAAATGTGGCATTCGTCCGGCGCTGGCTAAAAAGGGGCTGTCTGGGAAAGCCAACCATTATGATTCAAGCAAAGCGCACATTTTGGCGTCAGTTCAACAATCACTAAAGCACTTTAATACAGATAGGATTGATGTATTACTGATCCACCGACCAGATTATTTAATGCGTGCTGACGAAGTCGCTGAGGCTTTTCAGCAATTAAAACAGCAAGGCGATGTATTGCACTTTGGTGTTTCTAATTTTTCTTGCTCGCAATTATCATTGTTACAATCACGGTGCGACTTTCCATTAGTGAGCAACCAAGTTGAATGCTCGCCCTATGAAATGAAAGTATTAGAAGATGGCACGTTAGATCAATGCCAAGAGCTAGGCATTACACCTATGTTTTGGTCGCCGCTGGCGGGTGGTAAGTTATTTAGCAGTAAAGATGAAAAAGCAGTACGATTACAAGCTGCGTTACAGCAGGTTGGTGAGGAAATTGGCGCAACCTCATTAGATCAAGTGGTGTATTGTTGGTTAGCGACTTTACCAAGTAAGCCGTCGATTGTACTGGGCACGGGAAATATTGACCGAGTGAACGCTGCGATTAAGAGCAAATTACTGACGATGAATCCAGAGCAGTGGTATCGTATATGGCAAGCTTCGACTGGCCATAGTGTGCCTTAATATTAAAAAGGCCCTAACGGGCCTTTTTTGGTTATGTTAAGAGGTCGTACTATGCTAGAGCTCGAAGTCGAGCCCATAACTGACATATGCTTTTACGTCGTCATCGGCGTCTAAGTCTGTTTTAATTAGTCCTAGGGTAAAGCCGTTTTTGGCAATGCTGACACCGTAATCTATATAGCTATCGTCTTCACCGGTCCACTCCATAACAGTGTCGCCACTTGACTGCCCGATGTGGAACGCCAGTTCTGTGCCATTTAAAATTGTAAAGCTGGCACCCAACTCTAGATACAGCATTTCTTCTTCCGTACTTTGATCTTCTTGTGCGTGGGTCAGATAACTGGCTTTCACACTTAGCCATTGCCAGCTTAAGGCACCATATAACTCGCCAAAATCACTACTACCTGATGCATCAGGGTAGGCGTAGTGGATATAACCAACATCGTAACCTAGCTCACCTTGGGTGCCAGTAAATCCCGCATACAAATCTAGTTCATAGCTCGTTTTGCTGCCAAAGTCGACATTAGAAACCCAGGTACCCGCGTAAAAGCCAGAGTCATCGCTATAATCAATTCCCCCTGAAACGGCTGAGCCATCTTTGGTTTGCGTGATGCCACGCCAAAAGTAGTTGGAACTTGCGGCTACATTCGCAGTGACTTCTGCCACGCTGTGAAATGATGTTGCACTTAATAATGATGCTGTGAATATCAGTGGTAGTAGTTTTTTCATTGTTATTCCTCAATGCGCTAGAGAGATAAATAATTCAGCAATGATTGCGCCAGTTGCAATAAATTGCGTTATTTTTAATTCATTACATTGATGTATAGTTGATTTTTTTATTCTTGCTAGGGGTGGGGGCTAAGTTGTTGGAAAAAAGTTGACCTTACTTGGTGCAATGATTTTAACTTTGCACAGCGATGTAGCATAAGTTTACGAGTCAATGTCATGAAATGGAATATGGCTCGATTAGAGCCATATTCTAAGAAGGGTTAGCCAAATATCGCGCGCATTAATGAAATGGTCTCATCGACACTACGGCCTTTTTCTACCTCAGAGACAATCGAGTCACGTTTATCACGAATATGCTGTGGAATAGAGTCATCGCTTAAAGCTCGGTCGACTAATATCTCAGCTGACTCTTTACCACGGCGAACTGACTTTTTAGCCCCAGAGCTTGCACTTCTCGTTGGCTTGTTTAGCAACTTGATATAATTAGACTGGTTGGCCGTGTCTTTATCCGCATGATAAAACCAGCATGGAATTAGCGCTTTAATACTGGCTAACTGTTGTTCAAACTCATCAGCAACTGAAGTCATGGTAAACCAAGGCATTGCATGAATTGTTTTTACAATGTCAGTCCAATAACGCTCAAAGTCACGGTTATTGAGTTTGGTAATACCTAAAGCTGAGCATAGTGCGTCAAGTTTTGTGTTGGTTATCGGCGTAAACACATCGGGACGACGCATGGCTAATAATCGAGTCGCAGGAGCCAAAGTTGGTTTTTCTTCGCTGTTGGCAAATGCGCTAAGGTAGGCAATCATAAACTGTTGGTAATCTTGTTCACTCACAGCCCCTTCAAGTGGGATGTGTGCCAGTGCCGTATCAAATTCGCCCGGGAAATCAGCAAACAGTTGGTGGAAGCCTTTTGCATTTTTAGTTGAGGCAAACCATTCAACATCAAAGTTATACAGACTTGGATCTAAAGAGGCGGCATGTTTACCACTGAAGGTAAGCCTGTCTTCCACAATCATGTCTTTAAGTGGCGTTGCACGTAATGTAGCAATATAGTCAGTAAGCTTTAGTTGCTCTTCTAGTGCGAGCACTTCACTATGCTGAGAAACAAAGCCCGTGATTACAGGCCAAGGCGCTACACGTAAGGTTTTAAGCTGTAAAAAGCTAATTGCTGAGGCAAGTTGATCTTGCAATTTTTTGACGATAGGTAACTGGTGGTCGTCAAGTAACTCAAAGTTGATGCGGTTTTTTGCAACATCGTGTAATTCATAGCACCAACTTAAAAAGTCTTCAGGGTGCTGCTCTACTTTAACTGCCATCAAGTTTAAGCTTATCTCAGTGGCTTGTTTTAATATATTTTGGTAAATCTGACTTTCTTGTTCACCTAGAGCCATTTTCGACGGGGAAATAAGCAACTTCTTCATACTGGCTAGAGCCTCCACACATAAGCATATTTTTATCATTACAGTTTAGCTAAGGGTTAGCAAAACTGACAAGGTCGTGGATCATACCGAAGAATGTGAAAGTTACAATCACTGCGCATAGATAATTGTGTCAGTAATTTTTGGTACACCTTTTAGAATGTACTTTTATGAGGGGACTATATTGTGTGGCATCTCGTTTTGAATGACATTGAATGTGGGAGTAAGCTACATTCTCTCACATACTCAGTAATGCTTTTATAACGTAGCAAGGCTACTATAATAGGCATAGCGTAATGAGATATATAGGGAAAGGTATGAACGCAGTAGTTAAAATTATTGGCGGTGTGGTCGTAGTAGTGGTTGGTGTTGCAATGGCAGCGCCCTTTTTGGTGCCAACACAGACAATTATTGACGAACTTTCGACACAAGTTGAGTCAACGACAGGCAGAACTTTGCAAATTGCAGGTGATAGCAAGGTGTCGATATTTCCAAGTCTAAATATCACCTTAAATAATGTACGTTTTTCGAATATGGCAACGGGCAGCACAGAGCATATGCTCTCGATGGAACAATTGTCAGTACATATACCTTGGCTTTCGCTATTGTCAGGTGAGGCTAAGTTAGAGCGTTTTGTAATTAATGACCCAGTAATAACGCTAGAAACTGACCAGCAAGGTCAGCCTAACTGGCAATTATTTCCGACACAAGCAGATGCACCTGTTACGCAACAGACTGCAAAGTCACAGCAACCGTCAGCCGTTACATTACCCAGTGGCTTTGATGTGAGCCTTGGTGAAGTTGCTATTTATGGTGGTTCACTTACTTATATTGATGGCCAAACAGGCGTTAAGCAGCAGCTGAATGAACTTGACTTAAATATTCAGCTCCCATCTTTGTATCAAGCATTGACGATTAACGGGGCGGTAACTTATCAATCTCAAAAGTTTGAATTGACGTCCGTAGTTGATACACCAGCCAAAGCCATTGTGGGAGACACCTTTAATATTCAACAGCGTCTTACTTCACAATTGTTGAATCTTGAATTTGATGGGGTGATTGCACAGCAAGGTAAAAATATTCAAGGTGACTTAACCCTCGCGGGTGAGTCAGTTAAAGCAATAACCCAGTGGCAAAATATTGCGTTAACGGCCAAAGAGAACGCATTTAATCAATTTAGCATTGCTGGCAGTATGTCGTTTGTGGGTAATACATTTACGCTTAACTCTTTGGTTGCCAAGTTAGACGAGTTGGAAATAAAAGGCCAAAGCAAAGTTGTATTAGGAAAAAAGCCAGATATTACCGCCAATATTGATTTAGGCATGTTAGATTTAAATCCTTACCTGCCTGACTCTGTTGCGACTCCGGCACCTGATAAGCCCGATACGCAAACACCTAACACACCTATTGTGTGGGATGACACGCCCATTGACTTATCGGAATTGGGGCAGCTTGACGCGCATGTTGTGGTACGCTCGACAGGTTTAAAAGCTCGAGATATTGTTTTAGGGAAAAACCAGTTTTCACTGCAACTTAAAAACAGTATTGCGCAACTTAGCCTTGATGAATTTAACGCCTATGAAGGCAAGGGGAAAGGCAGTGTCAATGTAGACGCAACGAACCAGCCCTATCAAGTGGCAACCAATTTCGAGTTAGAAAACATCAACGCAGAACCTTTACTAACAGATGCTGTTGGTTTTGATAAAGTACTGGGTAAAGGCAGTATCGATTGGAATTTAACAACCCAAGGACAAAGCCAAAAACAATTTGTATCCGCTTTAGCGGGTAAAATAGCGTTTAGCTTTAAAGATGGCGGTGTCAAAGGCGCAAACATTGCTGAAATGACTCGTAAAGCCAAAGAGATGCTCAAAGGTGACTTTTCCTCATTAAAGGAAGGGTTAAATGCTGACTATGATCCACAGCAAAAAACTGATTTTTCAGCTTTAACTGGCAGCTTTATATTTAAAGAGGGTATTGGCCGCAATAATGACTTGAGTTTAGCGAGCCCGTTAGTACGCATTACTGGCTCTGGTGAGGTGGATTTACCTAAAACCTATGTCAATTACCGTTTGGTGACTGGTATTGTTGATACGGTTGAAGGGCAGGCGAGTACAGATAAAAGTACCGGCTTGAAGGTACCGCTGCGCATTAAAGGCCCTTTTCATCAAGTAGATGTAAATATAGATATAAGCAGTGCCGCGAAAGAAGGCGTGAAAGATAAATTAAAAGACAAACTTAAAGACAAGTTCAAGGGCTTGTTTGGTGGATAACAACAAAACGAGCGCGTGAACGTTAAATTAACATAAAAGGCCTACTTATGAGGCCTTTTATGTTATATCAGCAGTACTGTCTGAGATAAATAATAAAAAGGTGTACGTAAGTATGAAGCAGCAGTGGCGTGATGAGTTTGCTCAGCAAGGTTATATTGTCGTGAAGCAGGGAATTGAAGCAACGTTGTTGTCACAGCTTCAGCAGCATGCGCAACAACTGCTGTCTGATGCGAAAAAGAGGGCAGAGCAAGGGCTAGATCTCAATTACATTGCGATATATAAACATCGGGGTCAGTTATCAATATCTCGTATTAATGACTTATTTCAATATCAAACTCATTTTGCCTCTTTGCTTACTCATGCCAGTGTACTCAATGTGGTCGAAACCTTGATTGGAGAGCCCGCGTTACCGGTTTATGAGTCTTTGGTGATAAAAGACCCTGTGAATAATGAATCATTCGATTGGCATCGAGATATGGCTGAGAGATCAGATGAAGGAGTTGTCACTGTAGGGGTTTATTTAGATGACGCTCTCGCAGAGCAAGGCGCATTGAAAGTGATCCCTAGCTCACATTTACAAACACAGAGTGTATGTGAACTCAAAGATGCACTGGAACAAGGTGGTGTGGCAAGTAAAAACGTCGCGGTAGAGGCGGGTGATGTTGTGATCCATCATGTTAATACAGTACATGGTTCAGATCGGCAGTTAACGGGCAAGCGAAGACGAACGATTTATTTTGAGTTTAGGTCGGTTACTCATTTGAGAAACAATCCACGCTTCAGTGAACGTTGGCTTGAGCAAAGGCTTAGTTTAATGGAACAGCTTAAAGTTAAAGCAGTGCGTGATGATCCGAGTGCTCTGGTACTGCCAGCTGATTTTTATCAAGAGCTACTGCGCATAGAAGCCGCAGAATATCGTTTTAAGTTTTAAGTTTTAAGTTTTAAGTTTTAAGTTTTAAGTTTTAAGTTTTAAGTTTTAAGTCTTAAGTTTTAAGTTCTAAGTTCTAAGTTCTAAGTAAAGGTGAACCTTTAAGAGGCAAGGGCTATAATTTCAACGTTGCAATGATCTTATAAGGCATAAAAAATCAATAATAATGGTGATTAAACACTTAGAGGAGTGATGAACCTCGGCATCACTGACAGGTTAAATCTTGGCTGTGGTTTAGATATCGTCCCACCTTAGGTTCAATTATAGATATTTACCCTAAGGGAAATTATTTTGGGTTTCGGTTTAGTATTACGATGTGAACTAGGCCTAATTAATCGAGGGTGAGTGCTTTTCTGTCATGATATTAGCTGAGGTGCATTGCGGCATATGCAAAGAGTCAAAGTAATTAAATGCGACCGTGAGCCAGATGTTGTAATAAAATAAAGTGTAATGTGCTGTAATTGTGGTACATACTAATTTATGCTTTCATATTCATGATTAAATTAAGGATCATAGAGTATGACAACACAATTTAAATTCACCATAGCGCCTACTGAAACCAGCGATGCATGGGCTATTCTCAATGAACAGGGTCACCCGGCAGATGAACTCAGTATTTACTTGTCAGAGTTGCCTAGCGGGCAGCCAGTTGAGCTGCATTACGCCCTTGACTCAAACAGTTTTGCTGCTGGCTGGCGTTTGTTTGGTAACGGGACGTTATTTACGGATGCGCAAGACAATTTTAATTACCAGTTAAGCAGTGAGGTCACAGACAAAGGCGCCGCATTAGTGGTGACCATTGCCAACATTGTTGAAAATGCCATGATCCCCGCGGAGGTGTTGGCGAAAATGCAGCAAGAGAAAACCCAAGCTTTCCCTGCCGTACCATTGCAAGCAGACACCAACTATGAAGTCGACTTTAGAGTAATCGCGCAGTTAGGCGATGATGCGAGCCAGTTATACTTTTCGCAAGATCCAAAGATCATAATTCAGAAAATTCCGCCAAACTAGCCTCATAAAGCTTCCGTACAGATAGCTGTTAGGCTTTCTGTGCGGTTAGATAAACTGAGTTGCAAGTTATACTCACACAAAGGGATAAACCAGGGTAGTTTGTAAAAGGCGATATTCCATCCCGCGTCTAAACTCTCTTCGATGGCAACAAGCGCCGACTGATATTCCCCTAACTTGGTTAACATCATAGCTTTAATAAATTTGCTATCGTAAAGGTTTGGGTCTTGTTTTTCTATTTTGTTAAATAGCCTTAGCGCCTTGAGTTTTTTACCCGTGTGTAATAATGCTTGTACGCGAACCAATAACGCATCTAAATCCTTCGCTTCTTCCGTTTTAATTATAATATTGTGATAAATAGCATTGGCTTTATCTAGTTGGTTTTCAAAAGTTAGGCTATCTGCAAAATTCAGAGAGATATAAATACTCGCTGAGTTGCTATCGTAGGCTCTTTGGGATGACTTTAACGCCTCGGTGTAATTGCCTTGAAGCATATAACCGATTGATAAATTTGAGTGCAAACTCGTTGTGTCTGGTGAGTCTATAATGAGGCGCAAATAAGCGTCAATGGCTTGCTCGGTATTACCACTGGCCAAAGAAATATCGGCAAAGGTATTGAGTGCCCATACATCATTCGGGGCCATTTGATTGACTAAATCGAGGTATTCAATCGCTTGTTGATAATTACCATTAAAAAAGTATGCAATGGCGGTATTTCGAGTGGCTTGTAGCGTCGGCCTTAATTGGTAGGCTTTAGTAACATTAATCAATGCGGCTGTATTGTTATTCTGTTCTCGTAATAAACTCGCTTTCAACATCAGTAATTCATATTGCTCAATTTTTTTGGAGCTTTCCAAAAAAGCCAAAAGTTCTTCCGCTTTATTCCATTCTTTTAGAGTCTGATAGATTCGTACTTTATCGGTCACATAAACAGGGCTTTGCTTATAACTTTCGGGGGCATTTTCTAGCACGTCCAACAAATCATATAAAAGAGTATTATCTGAGCTTTGAGAATGCGCGTGAATGGCTACTTCTCTATATAATTTATATAAAGGGTGAAAGTTAGGTGCTTCTCGAATGAGTTGTTTAATCTCAGTCACTTTTTGCTTGAGACTGAGATGGCCGCTTTTTGCTTGTTCAGCTAAAGTGACATACTTTTGATACATCTGTTGACTATATAGTGGTGCGAAGTAGCTTTCAGAGAATAAATCATTAATATAAAGGATGGTGTTACTGTAAATTTCAGAAAAACTTTCAGAGTCTACACTGTACCTAACAGTATTAATAATGCTGGCTTTTTCACTTTCAATGGTATTGAGGGTGACTTCACAAATTGAAGCGCGGCAAGCTAAGATTGGCTCGAGTAACAGATCTGCACCAAGCGCTTTGCCTAAATCAGTCAGCGAGGCATCTTCGCCCATCAATTTGATGGCGGTTTTTACTTCGGAGTTAGAAACCTGCAACATGGCGTTATTTTGAAACGTAAAATTACTGATGGCATCGGCCATGCCGAGGTTAACAATGCGTTTCTGTGTGTCGGTCAGGGCGTGTTGTTCGTCAAAATGAATGGGCAGTGCAGCCAAATAGGTTTTGGGTTTGGTTTCAAGCCAATACCAGTAGCCTGCGCCAGCGAGGCTGATTAGCAGTGTAACCAGTAGGCTTGCAGACCAACTTGCAGATGTAAAAAGAGAAGGGTGGCGTTTTTTAGCAGCCGGTTGCTCATCTTTATTATCAGCGATGTTATGAGCTCGAGTATGGTTGAGCGGGTTTTCTAAAGGCGTGTCATTAATTGCCTGTGTTACATCACAGTTGTCATAGCTGACATTGAGCAATAGCTGCTTTATGTGGTGCGCAACATCTGCAAAGTTATTCGGTCTTAGGGCTTTTTCATACGACAACAATCGATTAAGGAATGGCCCCAGTTGACTTGGCATGTCAATCACGTGACGGGCATCGGCCTGACAAGGTACATGCTTTATTTGTTCGGCAATGGCCGTTGGGGTATTTTGCGTGGCTTGCGAGGCATAAGGGTGTCGCTCAGCAAAGAGTTGATAGGCCAATAACCCAAACGAGAATAAGTCGGACTTACTATCAAGGGGTTGTTTGTTGAGCTGTTCGGGTGACATGGCGGTCAGGCTACCGAAACTTGAACTGGTGTTTAGTTGTGATTCACCTTTAAACTGCGAAATACCAAAGTCGGCAATTTTGGCGGAGCCTTGTTCATCGATTAATATATTGTCGAGCTTTAGGTCTAAGTGCAGAATGTTTTTGTTATGAGCTGCATCAAGGCCATTGGCAATATTCAGTAAAATCTCAAGTTTTTGCTCGGTACTCAATCGATTGGCTTTTAAGTGGTGCTTTAATGTGGCCCCTTCAACGTACTCCATTTCAATGGCAAGTTGCGTTTGGTCTTGATGTACTTTATAAACATGGACGATATTGGGGTGATTAAATTGCGCCAACAATTGTGCCTCACGCAATGCATGTGTGCTGTCAGTATGGTTTATATCCAGTACTTTAATCGCAACACGGCGCCCAAGTTGAGGGTCAATAGCCAAGTAAACGGTACTCATGCCCCCTTGACCAAGCGGTTGTACTTGTTGATAGAGTTCATTGAGCTTTAACACAGCGACTCTTTATTATTTTTTTCATGAAGGTAAGTGTATCTTTTTCGGTTATAAAATACGACTTTTTTGCGAGGAAAGTAGTGAGGTATTACATAAACACTTGTGCTAGGGGAACTGAAAATAATTAATTGAGTGTTTTTAGGATTTAGCTAGGACACTTTTTATCTCGCATCAATGGTGTTGGTTAAAACTTAACCTGTTGAGTGAGTTTGATTTTCTATCTTGAAAAATTAACTCCTTGTCCTCATATCAGAAAAGTGCTTAAGGAAAGTGAGTAGATAGTTCGAATTAATTAAAAATTGAGCTATCCAACCTAGTACTTTGCTGGTACAATTGCCCGCCCTTGAACGACAATCTAATTGTTTTTTGAGTGGTATTTAATCGAAGTGCTTTGATTTTAAACAAATTAAAGCGTGTTAAAACTACACCGGAGCTCATTCAGATGATCCAAATGCAAACTCAGCTGGACGTTGCTGATAACAGCGGCGCTCGCAAAGTGCAGTGTATAAAAGTCCTTGGTGGTTCGCACCGTCGCTATGCAGCGATTGGTGACATCATTAAAGTTTCTGTTAAAGAAGCAATTCCTCGCGGTAAAGTGAAGAAAGGTGATGTTAAAAACGCGGTAGTTGTGCGTACTAGAAAAGGCGTTCGTCGTCCGGACGGTTCTTTGATCCGTTTCGATAGCAATGCGGCTGTTATCTTAAATGATAGCTTACAGCCTGTTGGTACTCGTATCTTCGGCCCTGTGACTCGTGAACTGCGTACTGAAAAGTTCATGAAGATCGTTTCACTAGCCCCAGAAGTACTATAAGGAATCTATCATGGCAGCAAAAATCCGTCGTGATGACGAAGTAATCATACTAGCCGGCAAAGACAAAGGTAAGCGCGGAAAAGTGCTTTCAGTTGTAACTGAAGCTGGTCGAGTATTTGTCGAAGGCATTAACTTAATCAAGAAGCACCAAAAGCCTGTTCCGCAGTTGCAGCAAGCTGGTGGTATTGTTGAGAAAGAAGCGTCAGTCGACGTATCAAACGTTGCGATCTTCAACCAGGAAACTGGTAAAGCGGATCGTGTAGGTTTCAAGATTGAAGACGGTAAGAAATTACGTATCTTCAAATCTACTGGTAAAACTATCTAATAGTTGGAGTAGACGATGGCGAAACTGCATGAAGTATATAAAGACAAAGTAGTAGTTGAACTTCAAGAGAAGTTCGGTTTCAGCTCTGTTATGCAAGTCCCTCAGATCGAAAAGATCACATTAAACATGGGTGTGGGCGAAGCCCTAGCTGACAAGAAAATTCTAGAAAACGCTGTAAACGATCTAGAAGCAATCTCTGGTCAGAAAGCGCTTATCACGAAAGCACGTAAGTCAGTAGCTGGCTTCAAGATTCGTGAAGGCTACCCAATTGGTTGTAAAGTAACCCTACGTGGCGAACGTATGTGGGATTTCTTTGAGCGTTTAGTCTCAATTGCAATGCCTCGTATTCGTGACTTCCGCGGTGTAAGTGCTAAGTCTTTTGACGGACGTGGTAACTACTCTATGGGCGTACGTGAGCAAATCATCTTCCCAGAAATCGATTATGATAAAGTAGACCGTGTTCGCGGTATGGATATCACAATCACGACTTCTGCGAAAACTGATGAGGAAGGCCGTGCGTTGTTAGAAGCGTTTAACTTCCCATTTAAGAAATAAGGGTAGGGTTATGGCAAAGAATTCTATGAAAGCGCGCGAAGCAAAGCGCACTAAATTAGTTGCTCAGTTCGCTGAAAAGCGTGCGGCACTAAAAGCTATCATTTCTGATGTTAATGCGTCAGAAGATGATCGTTGGGATGCGGTATTAAAGCTACAAGCTCTACCGCGTGATTCTAGCCCTGCACGTCAACGTAATCGTTGTAACATTACGGGCCGCCCACATGGTTTCCTTCGTAAATTCGGCATGAGCCGTATTAAAGTTCGCGAAGCAGCTATGCGCGGTGAAATTCCTGGCCTTAAAAAGGCTTCTTGGTAATAGAATCACGGGAGTAAGACAATGAGCTTGCAAGATCCTATTGCGGATTTGTTCACACGTATCCGTAACGGTCAGACTGCGAAGAAGGTTGCTGTTGCAATGCCTACTTCAAAGCTGAAAGTAGCAGTTGCAAAGGTACTTAAAGACGAAGGTTTCATTACTGACTTCGCAGTATCTAGTGACGTAAAAGCAGAATTGACTATCGAATTAAAATATTTCGAAGGTAAAGCTGTTATTGAAAACATCCAGCGTGTTAGTCGCCCAGGTCTACGTATCTATAAGAAACGTGACGCGTTACCGAAGGTAATGGGTGGTCTAGGTATCGCTATCGTATCAACTTCTCAAGGCTTGATGACAGACCGTGCCGCACGTAGTGCTGGTATCGGTGGTGAAATCATTGGCTTTGTAGCTTAATCGGAGGGGAACAATGTCTCGTATAGCGAAGGCTCCAATTTCAGTTCCTGCCGGTGTAGAAGTTACAATTAAAGGCCAGGACATCACAGTTAAAGGCAAAAACGGTGAGTTGACTCGTACTATTAACAACGCTGTTGAAGTAACTCTTACTGATAACGTGATCACAACTACACCTCGTGAAGTTGCGAACGCATGGGCACAAGCAGGTACTGCTCGTGCACTTATCAACAACATGATTGTTGGTACGAATGAAGGTTATGAGAAGAAACTTCAGTTAATCGGTGTTGGTTATCGTGCGGCAGTTAAGGGTAAAGTATTAGACTTAACTCTTGGCTTTTCACACCCAGTTAATTTCGAGATCCCAGCGGGTATCACGATTGAAACTCCAAGCCAAACTGAGATTCTTGTTAAGGGCGCAGATAAGCAAGTTGTTGGTCAAACAGCTGCTAACATTCGCGCATACCGTGCACCAGAGCCTTATAAAGGTAAAGGTGTTCGTTATGCAGACGAACATGTGCGTCGTAAAGAAGCCAAGAAGAAGTAAGGTAAGACGATGGATAAAAAAACAGCTCGTCTACGTCGTGCTAAACGCACACGTAGAAATTTTATTGAACAAGGCACAACGCGTCTTGTTATCCACCGCACGCCACGTCACATTTACGCTCAGGTAGTTAATGCTGAGGGTACTGTACTGGCTGCTGCTTCTACTGTTGAGAAAGCAATTAGCGAAACAGTTACAGGTACAAGCAACGTTGCTGCAGCACAAGCTGTAGGTAAAGCGGTTGCTGAACGTGCAGCTGACAAAGGCATAGCAAAGCTAGCTTTTGATCGCAGTGGCTTTAAATATCACGGCCGTGTGAAGGCGCTAGCTGATGCTGCGCGTGAAGCCGGTTTGCAATTCTAGGAGTAGACAATGGCTAACGTAGAAGCAAAGCAACAACAGCCTGATTTAGCTGAAAAGCTAATTGCGGTGAACCGTGTGTCTAAAGTAGTTAAAGGTGGTCGTATCTTTAGCTTCACTGCACTAACAGTAGTTGGTGACGGCGCAGGTAAAGTAGGTTTTGGTTACGGTAAAGCACGTGAAGTACCAGCTGCTATTCAAAAAGCAATGGAAAAAGCGCGTCGTAACATGATCAACGTTGATCTTAACGGTAACACACTGCAACACCCTATCAAGGGCCGTCACGCAGGTTCACAAGTGTTCATGAAACCAGCATCTGAAGGTACTGGTATCATCGCAGGTGGCGCAATGCGTGCAGTATTAGAAGTTACGGGCGTACAGAACGTTCTTTCTAAATGTTACGGTTCAACTAACCCAATCAACGTTGTTCGTGCAACAATTTCAGCTCTAGAGAACATGAATTCTCCAGAGGGTATTGCTGCAAAACGTGGTTTGACTGTTGAACAGATTCAGGGGTAATTAACCATGGCTAATAACACTGTAAAAGTTACACAAGTAAAGAGCTCTATCGGTCGTTTACCGAAGCATAAAGCTACTTTACGTGGCCTTGGTTTACGTCGTATCAATCACACTGTTGAGTTGGAAGACACAGCATGTGTACGTGGTATGATCAACCAAGTTTCATACATGGTTAAGGTTGAGGGGTAATTCGAATGCATTTGAATACACTTTCTCCTGCTGCAGGTTCAAAAACTGCCGCTAAACGTGTTGGTCGTGGTATCGGTTCTGGTCTTGGTAAGACTGGTGGTCGTGGTCACAAAGGTCAAAAGTCACGTTCTGGCGGTAAAGTACGCGTTGGTTTCGAAGGCGGTCAAATGCCTATGCAACGTCGTCTACCTAAGTTCGGTTTCACTTCACGCAAATCACTAGTATCTGCTGAAGTAAACCTATACGAAATCGCTAAAGTTGAAGGCGATGTGGTAGACCTAAGCGCGCTACAGGCAGCTGGTCTAGTTAAAAAGAACGTTTTGTTCGTTAAAGTTGTTAAATCTGGCGAAGTTTCACGCGCAGTTACCGTTAAAGGCCTTAAGGCTTCTAAAGGTGCTCGCGAAGCTATTGAAGCTGCCGGAGGCAAGGTAGAAGACTAAGGAAGTACACAATGGCTAAACCAGGTCAAGATATGCAAAGTGCACAAAGTGGGCTTTCGGAACTGAAGCGTCGATTACTATTTGTATTGGGTGCTATCATTATTTACCGTTTGGGTTCATTTGTGCCGATCCCTGGGATTGACGCCGCTGTACTTGCCGAGTTCTTCGAGCAACAAAAGGGCACCATTGTTGAAATGTTCAACATGTTCAGCGGTGGTGCGCTTGAGCGAGCTTCGGTATTGGCACTCGGTATTATGCCTTATATTTCGGCTTCGATTATTATGCAGCTATTAACGCACATACATCCTGCGATGATAGAGCTTAAGAAAGAAGGCGAACAGGGTCGTAAGAAGATCAGTCAATATACGCGTTATGGCACGCTCGTGCTTGCTACATTCCAATCTATTGGTATTGCCACTGGCTTACCAAGCATGATGGACGGGTTAGTTGTTAACCCTGGTTTTGGTTTCTACTTCACCGCTGTGGTGAGTTTAGTAACTGGTACTATGTTCCTTATGTGGTTGGGTGAACAAATTACAGAACGTGGCATCGGTAACGGTATCTCTGTTCTAATATTTGTTGGTATTGTAGCTAACCTGCCGTCTGCGATTGGTTCGACAGCTGAAATGGCGCGCCAAGGTGATTTGCATGTTTTAGCACTGCTATTGATTGCGGTAATCGTATTCGCTGTTACTTATCTTGTTGTGTTCTTTGAACGTGGTCAACGACGTATTGTTGTTAACTACGCAAAACGCCAACAAGGTCGTCAGGTATTTGCTGCTCAAAGTACGCATTTACCACTGAAAGTAAACATGGCGGGTGTTATTCCACCAATCTTTGCTAGCAGTATAATTCTGTTCCCTGGTACTATAGCAAGCTGGTTCGGCCAAGGTGAAGGTCCGGTCGCTGATGTGCTACAAGCTATCTCTGCAGTGTTGACTCCTGGTCAGCCTCTGTATGCGATGGTATTAGCCGCGGCTATTATCTTCTTCTGCTTCTTCTACACTGCGTTGGTATTTAACCCGCGTGAGACAGCAGATAACCTGAAAAAATCTGGCGCTTTTATCCCAGGAATTCGTCCCGGTGAGCAGACATCTAAATACATTGATAAAGTGATGACACGCCTGACATTGGCAGGTGCTTTGTATATAACCTTTATCTGTCTGGTGCCCGAGTTTATGACCATGGCATGGCAAACGCCATTCTACTTCGGCGGTACATCAATTTTGATTATCGTTGTTGTGATCATGGACTTCATGGCACAAGTACAAACTCATATGATGTCTCATCAATATGATTCTGTGCTTAAAAAAGCAAACCTTAAAGGCTATAGCCGATAAGGTTATTTTCACGGAGTTGAGCAATGAAAGTACGTGCTTCCGTTAAGAAAATCTGCCGTAACTGTAAAGTTATCAAACGTGCTGGTGTAGTACGAGTGATATGCAGTGAGCCTAAGCATAAGCAAAGGCAAGGCTAATAAACTCATGCAGGCTAAGTAATACTACTTGGCCTGTGTTTTTAAATGTGGTTCGGTCTTCGTTTGAGTATCCTTACGGGCTTTTCAAACAGATGGGAATCGAATCGAAATATAGGAGATGTGTTAGTGGCCCGTATCGCTGGCATTAACGTCCCTGATCATAAGCATGCAGTAATTGGTTTAACTGCTATCTATGGTGTAGGTAAAACTCGCTCTAAGGCTATCTTAGCAGCGACTGGTATCGCCGAAAATACTAAAATCGGTGAGCTTTCAGACGAAACACTTGACGTACTTCGTGAAGAAGTAGGTAAGTACACTGTTGAAGGTGATCTTCGTCGTGAAGTGACTTTAAACATCAAGCGTCTTATGGACCTTGGTTGTTTCCGTGGCTTACGTCATCGTCGTTCGTTACCACTTCGTGGTCAACGTACTAAGACTAACGCGCGTACTCGTAAGGGTCCTCGCAAGCCTATCAAAAGATAAGGTGAGGTAAGTTATGGCTAAAGCACCAATTCGTCGTAAAAAGGTTAAAAAGCAAGTTGTTGATGGTATGGCTCATGTTCATGCATCATTCAATAACACGATTGTAACCATCACTGACCGTCAAGGTAATGCTCTTTCTTGGGCGACTGCAGGTGGTTCTGGTTTCCGTGGTTCTCGTAAGTCTACTCCGTTCGCTGCACAGGTTGCTGCTGAGCGTGCAGGTACTGCTGCTCAAGAGTACGGTCTTAAGAACCTAGAAGTATTCATTAAAGGACCAGGTCCAGGCCGTGAGTCTGCTGTTCGTGCTTTGAATGCTGCTGGTTACCGTATCACAAACATCACTGACGTGACGCCAATTCCACACAATGGTTGTCGTCCACCGAAGAAACGTCGCGTATAACAATAGGTTAGGAGAAAGAACATGGCAAGATATTTGGGCCCTAAGCTCAAGCTGAGTCGTCGTGAAGGTACTGACCTGTTCCTTAAGAGCGGCGTGAGAGCAATCGACTCAAAGTGTAAACTTGAGACAGCACCTGGTCAGCATGGCGCACGTAAAGGTCGTCTATCAGATTACGGTTTACAGTTACGTGAAAAGCAAAAAGTTCGTCGTATCTACGGTGTACTTGAAAAGCAATTCCGCAACTACTACAAAGATGCTGCTCGCCTAAAAGGTAATACTGGTGAAAACCTATTACAACTTTTAGAGCAACGTTTAGATAACGTAGTTTACCGTATGGGCTTTGCAAGCACACGTGCTGAAGCACGTCAGCTAGTAAGCCACAAATCGGTAATGGTTAATGGTCGTGTTGTAAATATTCCTTCATTCGTAATTACTCCAGAAGATACTGTAGTAATTCGTGAGAAGTCTAAAAAGCAAGCACGTATCATTGCAGCTCTAGAGTTGGCTGAGCAACGTGAGAAGCCTACTTGGGTTGAAGTTGACGGTAAGACATTGGAAGGTAGCTTCAAGCGCCTACCAGAGCGTTCTGATCTGTCTGCGGACATTAACGAACAATTAATCGTCGAACTTTACTCGAAGTAAAGTTAAGAGTTAAGAGAGGATAAAATGCAGGGTTCTGTAACTGAGTTCCTAAAGCCAAGATTAGTCGATATCGACGCTATCAACCCGACGCGTTCTAAAGTTGTTTTAGAACCACTTGAGCGTGGCTTTGGTCACACTTTGGGTAACGCTTTACGCCGTATACTACTTTCGTCTATGCCAGGATGTGCAGTAACTGAAGTTGAAATTGATGGTGTATTGCATGAGTACAGCGCGAAAGAAGGCGTACAAGAAGACATCATTGAAATTTTGTTAAACCTTAAAGGTTTAGCTGTATCTCTAGAAGGTAAAGATGAAGTTTTTCTTACCCTGACAAAATCTGGTGTAGGCCCTGTGACAGCGGCAGACATTCAGCACGATGGAGATGTAACAATCGCCAACCCAGATCACATTATTTGTCATTTAACGGCAGGTAATAGCGATATCAACATGCGTATTCGTGTTGAGCGCGGTCGTGGTTATGTGCCAGCGTCTAGTCGTTTATCCTCTGATGACGATGAGCGTCCAATCGGTCGTCTGTTGCTAGATGCATCATTCAGCCCGGTTGAACGTATTGCGTACTCGGTTGAATCAGCCCGTGTTGAGCAACGTACAGATTTAGACAAGTTAATCATTGATATGGAAACAAACGGTACATTAGATCCTGAAGAAGCGATCCGCCGTGCGTCTACTATCTTAGCTGAGCAATTAGATGCATTCGTAGATTTACGTGATGTTTCTGAGCCAGAAGAGAAAGAAGAGAAGCCAGAATTCGATCCTATTCTGCTTCGTCCAGTTGATGATCTTGAGCTAACAGTACGTTCAGCAAACTGTCTGAAAGCCGAGCAAATTCAATATATCGGTGACTTAGTACAGCGTACTGAAGTTGAGCTTCTGAAAACGCCAAATCTTGGTAAGAAGTCTTTGACTGAAATAAAAGATGTACTGGCTTCACGTGGTCTTTCTCTAGGCATGCGCCTAGAAAATTGGCCTCCGGCAAGCTTAGCTGAATAAGCTAAGTTACTATATTAGTTTAGTTAGAAGGATAGGGTCATGCGCCATCGTAAGAGTGGTCGTCAATTAAACCGTAACAGCAGCCATCGTAAAGCGATGTTCAGCAATATGGCTAGTTCATTGGTGAAGCACGAAATCATCAAAACAACTGTGCCTAAAGCGAAAGAGTTACGCCGTGTAATTGAACCTTTAATCACACTGGCTAAGACTGACAGTGTAGCAAACCGCCGTTTAGCGTTTGCTCGCACGCGTGATAATGAAGTAGTTGGTAAGTTATTCAGCGAACTTGGTCCTCGTTTCGAAGGCCGTCCAGGTGGTTACACTCGTATTCTTAAGTGTGGCTTCCGTGCTGGTGATAATGCACCAATGGCTTATGTTGAGCTTCTAGGTCGTCCTGCGACTGAAGAAACTCAAGAAGACGCGCAGTCTGCAGAGTAAGTCTTGTAGAAGACACTAAAAAAGCCGAGCAATAGCTCGGCTTTTTTGTATCTGCGGCTACCACAAGATACTAATCATATCGTCCTGAAAAAGTACTTTTATCCATCGAATTCCTTATATTTGAATTTATTATCTCTCGCCTAAAACGCAGGATCGGCCAAGCTTCTATATATTCATCTTCTTACGTCGATTTTAAACAGTTTAGCCTTTAGCATGGACCTGCCGTCATACAAGCTGTAAATATTAGTTAGATGTTATATGCATTGGGAGCCATAGATATGCTAGCGAGCGCTAAAACTAAATACCTTCTTAAAAGCTTATAAAAATCAAAGTCTTTAATTATGATGGAAAGCGGTATCCTGTAATTATTCATTCATCATAATATGGATTTACTGCTCTGCTCATTCACAAAATTTATAGTGAGTATAAAGCCTTATACCTGCTGTTTTATTCTCATCGATATCTAAACGCCATATACTAAGCCACAGAATCTATGGTCATAAGCTTTTTACAATTAAACAGGTTATGCCAGTTCACGTCATCAAGAGGGTAAAATTATGCTTCAAGAATATCGTCAACACGTCGAAGAACGTGCAGAGCTTGGGATAGTGCCTAAGCCATTAGATGCGCAGCAAACCGCAGATCTCATCGAGCTTGTTAAGTCGCCGGCAGCAGGTGAAGAAGAGTTTATTCTCGATTTATTCGTCAATCGTGTACCACCTGGGGTGGATGATGCAGCCTATATTAAAGCGGGTTTCTTAGCGGCTATCGCAAAAGGTGATACACAATCACCACTCATAACAAACGCGTATGCAGCAGAGTTACTTGGCTCTATGTTAGGTGGCTACAATATTGCACCTATGATCGAGCTTTTGGACGATGAGGCACTGGCTCCTATCGCTGCGAAAGGGCTATCTCATACACTATTAATGTTTGACGCATTTTACGATGTAGAAGAAAAAGCAAAAGCGGGTAACAAGTTTGCTCAACAGGTGATTGAATCTTGGGCTAACGCACAGTGGTTTACTGATAAACCAGCCGTTGCCGAAAAGATCTCTGTCACCGTCTTTAAAGTAACTGGAGAAACCAACACCGATGATTTGTCTCCGGCACCAGATGCATGGTCTCGTCCAGATATTCCGTTGCATGCGCTGGCGATGCTTAAAATAGACCGCGATGGTATTAACCCTGAAAAGTCAGGTGAGATTGGTCCAATTACACAATTAGAAACGCTAAAAAAACAGGGTTTACCGTTAGCGTATGTGGGTGATGTAGTAGGGACTGGCTCGTCACGTAAATCCGCAACCAACTCTGTATTATGGTTTATGGGAGATGATATTCCTTTTGTGCCAAACAAACGGGTTGGTGGCGTCTGTTTAGGTGGCAAAATTGCTCCTATCTTTTTCAATACAATGGAAGACTCCGGTGCGCTGCCGATTGAATTGCCGGTCGAAGAGCTACATATGGGAGATCAAATCGATATTTACCCTTACGAAGGTCTAGTTAAGCGCCATGGTACGGATGAAGTACTCTCTACCTTTTCACTCAAATCAGAGGTTATTCTTGATGAGGTGCGTGCAGGTGGTCGTATCCCCTTGATCATTGGTCGAGGTTTGACTGACAAAGCACGGGCTTCATTAGGACTTGAGGCCGAAACGATTTTCCGTAAACCAGTAGAAGCCCAAGCGTCATCAAAAGGTTTTACCTTAGCCCAAAAAATGGTGGGTAAAGCGTGTGGTGTTGACGGTGTGCGACCAGGGCAATATTGTGAGCCTAAAATGACGACTGTTGGCTCGCAAGACACTACCGGCCCAATGACCCGTGATGAATTAAAAGATTTAGCTTGTTTAGGTTTCTCCGCTGATTTAACCATGCAATCGTTCTGCCATACTTCAGCGTACCCTAAACCCATTGATGTGAATACTCATCATACCTTGCCAGACTTCATCATGAACCGGGGTGGTGTATCGTTACGTCCAGGTGACGGTGTCATTCACTCTTGGTTAAATCGCATGTTGTTACCTGACACTGTGGGAACTGGGGGAGATTCGCATACACGCTTTCCACTGGGGATTTCTTTTCCTGCCGGTTCTGGCGCGGTGGCTTTTGCGGCAGCGACAGGGGTTATGCCCCTTGATATGCCTGAGTCAATTCTTGTACGTTTTAAAGGTGAAATGCAGCCCGGGATCACATTACGTGATTTAGTACATGCGATTCCGTATTATGGAATTAAGCAAGGGCTATTAACCGTTGAGAAAAAAGGCAAAATTAATGAGTTTTCTGGCCGAGTACTAGAAATTGAAGGCGTTGAGCACTTAACGGTCGAGCAAGCATTTGAATTATCAGATGCATCAGCCGAACGTTCTGCGGCGGGGTGTGCGGTTAAACTCTCAGAAGCGTCTATTACAGAATATTTAAATTCCAACATTGTGATGCTGAAATGGATGATCTCTGAAGGGTATGGAGATGTTCGTACGATTGAGCGTCGTATTACAAAAATGCAAGAATGGCTGGCTAACCCTAAGTTGATGCAAGCGGACCCCGATGCCGAGTATGCCCACGTGATTGACATTGATTTGGCCGATATTAAAGAGCCCATTTTATGTGCACCGAATGACCCTGATGACGCGCGTTTACTATCAACTGTGCAAGGTGAGTCAATTGATGAAGTGTTTATCGGTTCATGCATGACTAATATTGGCCATTTTCGCGCCGCAGGTAAATTGTTAGATAACTATGGCGGCCGACTACCCACTCAGCTTTGGGTTGCACCACCTACTAAAATGGACAAAGATCAACTTACCGACGAAGGTTACTATGGTATTTTTGGTCGAGTAGGCGCACGGATCGAAACGCCGGGGTGCTCGTTATGTATGGGTAATCAAGCTCGGGTTGCAGATAAAGCAACCGTGGTATCAACTTCTACGCGTAATTTTCCGAATCGTTTAGGGACTGGTGCTAACGTGTTTTTAGCGTCAGCTGAGCTAGCTGCGGTCGCTGCCATTATAGGCAAACTGCCCACGCCTGCGGAGTATCAAGATTATGCGCAGCAGATCAACGTGACCGCCGCTGATACTTATCGTTATCTCAACTTCCATAAAATGCCTCAATACACACAAAAAGCAGATGAAGTGATCATCCAGCAAGCTGTGTAGCCTTTTTGAGCAATAGAGCCGGCAAAATGTCGGCTTTTTTAATACTTAAAAAACAAGAAACAGTCGATTTTCAAATAATAGAATAAATATTCAATATTTTCGTGTATTTTGGTTTGTTACTGCTATTTTGTGGCATATTAATAGGTAAATTAAACAGTATTTATTTTCCATTCGCTTAGAATTATCGCCAATTTGTCATCAATAGGCGAGAGCAAAATGACCGCAGTAAACAATCAGAACTTGCTTCAACTTCGTTTCATCCAACAAGCGCATATCGACGCAGTGAAGCCCTCATTTAATCAACTACCAAGTAACCCGTATGCGGATGGTGCATTCAGAAAGCGTCGTTACTCAGTAATTAAATTTTCAGATGATCATGTGTCATTGCAGCCTGCAAAAGCCTTTGTTCAAGATGACGCGATTAATACTTTTCAGGGTAATGTAGAGCGCGTATATGAAAACCTTGAAGACAGCTTATTGCAAAGTGATGGCTTTAAACACTTATTAAATGAGTTTCGTGCTATGACAGGCATTTCACCGGAGCGTGAAATTGAGGTGCATCAATTCCGTATGCTAGCAATTGAAAGTGACACACCGCCAGCGCCAGAAGGCATTCATCAAGATGGTTTTGATCATGTCTGTGTATGTGGTGTATCACATGAGAACATCGCCGGTGGTGAGCTATTGGTTTATGAAAACAAAGACGTAGAGCCTTGCTTTAAAATGGAAATCAAAGACGGCCTGTTTGCTTTGATCAACGACCGTGAAGTTTGGCATAACGCGACTCCAATGAATAAACTAGATGCTGATAAAATTGGCTATTTAGATTGTTTTGTATTTACTTCATAACACGAGTGGCTCATGGAACTAACTAAACTTCGCCGTCAATTTCCGGCATTAATGCAGCAAGTAAATGGCCAATCCCCTATCTTTTTGGATGGCCCAGGTGGCTCGCAAGTACCACAGTCTGTATTGAGCGCGATGTCGGCTTATTTGGGGTACTACAATTCCAACTTAGGTGGCGCATTCTTCTCTAGTGAAAAAACGGTAGACTTGCTTAACAACGCTCGCCAAGCGGTTGCAGAGCTACTCAATGCGCCAAGCAAAGAGCAAATCGTGTTTGGTGCAAACATGACAAGCCTAACCTTTAGTTTTAGCCGTGCACTTTCTAGGGCATGGCAGGCGGGCGATGAGGTTATTGTTACCAATGCCGATCACTTCTCAAATGTGTCGTCATGGCGTCAAGCAGCCGAAGATAAAGGAGCGACAGTACATGCCCTGCAAATTAATGAAGCTGATTGCACGTTAAACTTAGAGCACTATAAGCAGTTATTAAACCGTAATACAAAACTGGTTGCTGTGACGTATGCGTCAAATACAACGGGTTCTATCAACGATATAAAACACATTGTTGAATTAGCCCACCAAGTTGGCGCTTTAGTTTATGTTGATGCTGTGCACTATGCCCCCCATGAGCTTATTGATGTGCAAGCGCTGGGTTGTGACTTTTTAGCCTGTTCAGCCTACAAGTTTTTTGGCCCGCATGTGGGTATTGTTTATGGTAAGCGTGAACACTTAGAAGGGTTTAGCCCTTATAAAGTAGAGCCTGCAAAAGACGTGATCCCAGGCCGCTGGGAAACCGGCACACAGAGCTTTGAAGGCCTTGCGGGTGTTGTGGCTGCAATTGACTATATTGCCAGCTTAAGTGACTTGCCAGAGGCAACACCACGTCGTCAGCGTTTAGCTGAAGGCTTTGCTAAGACCAAACAGCATGAAATGGCGTTAAGTGAATACTTTTTAACGCGCTTAGCTGAATTTCCACAAATTAAATTATTTGGTATTTCAGATTTAACCCGCCTTAAAGAGCGTACACCGACTTTTGCACTGACATTTGATGGCCTTGAACCACGTGCTGTATCTGAGTTTTTAGGTAACCAGCATATGTGTGTATGGGATGGTAACTTCTATGCACAAGGTTTATGTGAGCAGCTAGGTGTGATGGATAAGGGTGGCGTCGTCCGTATTGGATGTATGCACTACAACACGATTGAAGAGCTTGAAAAACTGTTTAATGCGTTTAATACATTATTAAATTAAGGGATTGATTGCTCAATTCTAATTATGGTTTTATTAAAGGCATGGGTTCTTGCACATGCCTTTTTTCGCTAAATCACATTTAAATCCACTAGATATTGTCTTCAATATAATTACTGAGCGTGCTGATCCGAGTGCTCATACCCGCAATAATTCTATCCTTCATTTTTTCTCGAATAACATTAGGTAGTTTTGTCATTGCCTCAGGTGTAATAGCTAGCAAGATACTGTCTTTAAGCGCTTTGGCACTGGTAGAGTGTTCTTGATTGCAAATAAAAGCGCCCTCTCCAATAAACTCACCAGGCCCCACACGGCCTAATTCAAGCAATTGGCTTTTCTTAAAAATACTAAACTCACCACTGAGCACAATAAAAAGTCGGTTATCTAATTCAAAACGTTTAAACGCGTGATGGCTTTGATGTACTAAATACAAGTGACTAAATGACTCGAGCAAGACTTGTCGTTCAGCCAAAGTAAATTCATTGAAAAAATCAAGACGGTTAATGATCTCAAGTTGTTTTAAGGGGGACACATTTTCGAGTAACTTCATGTACGCTGAGTCGATAGTAAAAATATAGTCTAGATAGTGGCGAGTTTTTTCTTATTGATCAACATATTTGATCGTGAGTTGTATATGATGATTTATGAAGTGAGAAATAAAAGCTTTACGCTAAATTTATATGGCTAAGCCCCACATTTTGTAGGGCTGGATAGTAGGTACTGGGTATTTTGCTGCTAAATACCAGTCATACGGCTAGGCAACTAGTACAGCACTGTGCACTGGATTATCGATGGCTAAGTTATTACTAAATAATTCATTCATCACAGGGCTAGTAAAATCGCTACCGAAAATTAGCATCATCTCATAAACTTGTGTGATGCTCATGATAGTTTTACCACTCTCAAAGTTACTAATTGTTGCTTGGTCAACATGCAATATTAATCCGAGCTGCTTTTGCGTCAGGCCGTGTTTTTTACGTAAGCTTCGCATGGCTTTTTGCATCTCAGTTTTGAATCTATCAATTTGTATTTTTCTTCTACTTGTGTTGTGTTTCATATTGCCTCCAAAGAACGTATGCATGCCAAGACGGTAGTTGCTCTATGTTGTGGGCTTTTAAGGTGATTCCTTAATGCTAAATATACGGTATTGCAGTGCTGCATAATGTTTATGCAGCTTTTCATACCCACGACGTTGGTTAATAATTCAGTGTCAAATCCATTTATGATTAAAGTTATGGCTTTTGAATCCTTTTTAAAGCGATGTTTTAACATGAAATCGTTTGCTAGTTTGTTGTTGGTAAAATCATTTTGTGGGAATAGGTGTGAAAAAATCTCCCCAAAGTAAATTTTAAGTAAAAACCTAATCACAATAGGTAACCTAGCACGTGGTGGAATGCGCATAGTTTCTATTTAGCTGTGCATTTTTATGCTTTGGTCGGTGTAGTACGGTTGAATTCTAAAAGCTGCAATAAACTCTTGATTTTAGTGTGTCGAAAGCGAGTGGGAAATCACTTTGTTTGACAATCGGGTGGTGTGAGTTACTTTTTACTTTATATTGTTTATAAGCGTGGTTTATTTATTGAAAGAACTACCATGGTTAAAAACATGTAACAGCACAATGCCCAAGAGATATAAATTAACCCCGCTATATTACTGTAGATGAGATCCATAGATGCTATTTTGAAATACGACCATGCAACATTTTCTAAAAGCCCAAGGGCATAAATAATAGAAGTGAAAATGTACAACCAATAGAATATGCCATCGAAAGGCGTTAGCTTGATATTATTTGAACTAGATAATTTACGTGATAGCTGTACTCGAAATATTAATATTATCATAGTTATTACGCTAAAAATGAGCTGTATTCCTAAAATAATGGTTCCTCGTAACAATTGGTTTTCTTGCAGGGCCACAATATCAATTATCCCGGTTGAAAAAATCGTAAAGTTAATTGCCGTTAACGCAAAAATAAACCCAGAGATATGAGCCAAGTTGATATTTTTTGTATACCAAGCACAGGTTATGAATAGGCTTAGCAGGAATAAATAAAGGGGCGCAATGACTGAGTGATCCCATAAAGTTCCAAATACTAAGAGCACAGAAATAGCGTCAAAGAGTTTAGGTTTTGTTAGGCATTAATCAAAGTGTTAGTGCAGGGCAGTCAGTCCGGTTAATAGAGGTTCCAGTATTTAGCAAATATGATGCTTTCGAAAATACTCATGGATTTACTTCGGCTAAAGAGTTTGCTGAGTACTTATCAGCCAGCATAGGTAAATACCATGGTACTTTCATTAAATCGTGGGTGGAAGCTCTCTCAAATTTTGATTGCCCAAACAATGAGGTTATTAAAGAGTACAAAGATATTCGGGAGCAGTGGCCTTGGCCAAAAAACATAGAGAGCCAAGCTAATAACGTTTTAGATAAATTTGCGCTGCTAGCCGCCGCGGGGGAAATTGCCATTAATTTAGGATTGTAGCCATGGCACTTGGGTGAAGTTAAAGATGCATTAGAACAAGTAGCAACAATTTGGCTAGATGACCGAAATAGCACCGAAAATTCAGAAAGTAAGAAAATTATTAAGAAGCTTATCAAGCTAATCAATAAGTGGCGACATAGCCTGAGTCCTCGGGGGGAGTCGTATAACGGGAGCATAGGATTCTTCGAATCAGAGCCGGAACTGGCTTGGTACATTCCTCAGCAGCTATTCAAATCAGAAGTAATCGAGTCTGTTGCTCATGAATACAGTCAAACAGCCCATTATATGCTTCAAAAAGGTTGGGCCATTTCAAATGAGGGCACGCGACGTACATTTAAAATAGGAGGAGATCGGTTTATTAAGTTTTTTCCCGAAAAAATCTGTCGCGAATGCGGTGAAAGTGTGGATCTATCCCACTTCCACCAAAATAATAACTCATTGAATAGTAATGCTAATCCCACTTTCCCAGAGCGAGAATTACTAATGCTTACTGACGAACTATTTGACGAAATAAAATGCGTTATTGAAAACCAGCTGTGCAAAGTTGCGCTCAATAGCAAAGAATTTCTTACATTTGACGAGTGTGTCCAGTATACAGCACTAAGCCCAAATTTCTTGCGGCAACAAGTACGGGATGGGTTGCCCTGTTACAAACTTGGGGGGGCGGCGAACCTTTTTCAAGAGAGTAGAAGTTGATGCTTGGGTACTGAAGAATCGCGTGGAACTGGGAGACGAACATGAATAACGAGCTATTTGAAAAACGAGCGGGAATTTTAAAGCTTTATGGCGAAGAAGAGCGGTTGATAAGCGAGACTGAGCGCTGCTGCAGAACTGGCATTAGCCGCACTACATGGTGGCGCATGCAAAAGGTGGGAGAAACCCCGCCAGCCTCTGGAGTTGGCAAGGGAAAAGCCCGCTGGTTGTTGTCGGATATTTTGCTTTGGATAAACAAATAATCCTATGGTTGCGATGAATAGAGCTTTTCTCTGCTTATTCTTGGGGAGTGTTTTTTACCATACCTTTCAATTAGGAAATGAAGAGCTCTGCCAAGCATATTTTGGTCTCTGTAAATTGTATTTACACGCTTTAAACTATCATACTTAAACGCTAGATAAAAATCTTTAAAGGCTTTTGTATATTCGAATGTACCATGTTCTATGCAGCTTTCATACAATTCAACAGCTTCACGACTGACAGTTACTTTTTCGGAAACATGGATGTCTTTTAGATCAATAGTGATTATTCCCCTCGGACTCTTATTTACAACTAAAACATCTGAGTCTACTTGATGAAGCCCATTTATGGTGTGGTGGCAAAGCAATATATCTTCTACTGGAATATCTCGGTAAAACCAAACACCATCGTCGAAACCTCCTGAAGGTGCCAAAGCATAGAAATCAAACGTATTACATGGAATTTGCACTTGAGTAAGATTGTTCTTTTTAGCATGAATTACAGCACATGCAGCAATTTCACTCATACTCTTTCTCAAGCCTCGCCTAACTCGGATTTTACTTGAAATAGCACTCAATTGGGCTTGAGTGTGTCGATAAACTCTTTCTAGTTCTGAGAGGTGATTGGAAAGTTCAGTATCAGAAAGATCTTCAAAGTAGCTTTTTATAGCTCTGTCATCTTGCCTAGCTATTGCTTCAATACAGCATGGAAACCTATGAATGTTAAAAAGGCGTTGAATCAGATAAGAAACATATGGGCGTGCAATACCACGGTAATGTCCGTTGCCGTTTAAAGGGTTAATTCCCTCACCGTCATAACCCTCTGTATGGAAAAACATGCTACTGAGTAGCTTATTATTTATTTTTACTTTTTCTAAATTATCAAAATCACCTAGTTCCTGAACCATTAAATCACCTTTAATAATGTATTTATATACAGTATTGGGGCGGTTTAAATTAATACAACAGAAATCACAAATATTTGGTTATCTTTAGACATACTGCTTGGTGAATTTCCTTCCTCTGTTCAAAAAAGTCATGCTTGTTGTAAATCTCATCTAACTTGCTGATTTTATGATTTAAACAACGCTCTAAATGATCATCTTGAAATTTTAGCTCTGACCCAATAGACCTGAACGTACGTCGAAGATCGTGCACTCTAAAATGTTCTAAATCGCCCATACGGTTAGGTGGCTGAACCTTTTTACTACGATCTATACCGAACAGCGAATTTATTGCGCTGTTGATGGTATCTGAACCCATATACGGTTTACTACTTTTGCGTCTCGCTGGAAATACATAACTTGAGCCATGTGAACGAACTTTTAGTTCTTTAAGCCATTCCACAGCGAGAGGAGGTAACGGAATTTTGATAGCTCTAAAGTTTTTCTTGGTACGCTCTTTTGGTAAATGCCAAACCGCATTGTCTAAATCGAATTCATGCCATGGTGCTTGAATTAATTCAGATTTACGTACTCCCAAAACCACTAACAAACAGCAGGCCAGGTAGTTGTCGCGAGTAAAAGACTCGGGGTATTTTCTGAATACGCTGAATGCTTGCTCCACTTCATCAATCGTCAATACTCGTTCTCGGCATGATTCATCCCCTCCAGCGTCTTTATAGCTGAAGGCAGATGCGGGATTATTTAGTGTAATATTTAATTGAATAGCATGCTTAAAAAGGTTGTTAAGTAGATCAAGGGCGTCGTTTGCCACTGTAGGTCGCCCACTGTCGGTAATGATATTTAGGATATCTCTAATGTGGAAGGCATTAACCTGTTCAACTTTAAGGTGACCAATGAATTTGGCTACATTGTTGTCATATTTACTTTTCGGAATATCAGGTCTTTTTAATCGTTTGAGCAGCTTATTTTCATACATATCTTGAAATAGCTCGTTGAAAGTCATTCCGCTATGTTTGGTGAGAGAGCTCAATGATAGTGGATCAATGCCTTCTCTTAGCATGGCTCTGATCGTTTCAGCCTCACCGCGCGCTTCAGCCAGTGTCAGTTGCCCGAATTTACCTAGAGACTTTTCCCTCCTCTTTTCGTTAAAGGTATATCTCAGGGACCAATAAGGTTCGCCACGCTTGGGAACGACAAATAACAGACCGTTTCCATCAGACGTTTTTTTAGGTTCGCTTTTAGCAAGTATGTTTACTTGTTTAACTGTTAAATTTGGCATTTTTTCACCTCTTGTACTCACCAGTAGCTTGAGACTAGCAGTGAAAAATACTCACCACAATACTCACCAATTGGATGAAACAGAATGAAAAAATACGGAACGATAAAAAACAAAACCCCGCTATAAAGCTAGGTTTTTCAATACTTTAAGGGTTTTTGTGAACGCTAGTGAGCTTTATTCTATATTCTGGATCTGCTCACGCATTTGTTCAACCAATACTTTTAGTTCAACCGCTGCGCTGGTGATGTCGGTATTAATTGATTTTGAGGCTAGGGTATTTGACTCGCGATTAAATTCTTGCATCATAAAGTCTAAACGGCGGCCGCATGCGCCGCCTTTTTTTAATGATTTTATGTGCTTCTGTTACGTGAGACTTTAAACGATCTAACTCTTCAGCCAGATCTTGTTTTTGAGCAAGGTAAATAAGTTCTTGCTCAAGGCGGTTTTCATCGATGTCGGCTTTTAAGTCTTCTCGCTTGGCATTGAGCTTTTCACGTTGTCATTTGGCGATTTCTGTCATGTGTTCTTCTACAATCGTAGCTAGCTCTAAAGTGCTATCTAGGCGCGCGGTGATCATGGTTTCTAGGTTGCCAGCTTCGCTGCGAAGTGCGCTTTAAAGTCTTCAATGAGTTCGTTAAAGCCAAGAGTTAAAGATAGGCTTTTTGGCAATGCCAATGGAGATGAATGCCTTGATGCCAATGTTGTTTAAGTGATAAGTGTTGTAAAAAAAGCAATTTAATAATTTCCCTTTATTTTTTAGATAATTTTTTTCTCAAACTGACTTATTTCAAAATTGGCGTTATATTGTTGAAAATAAAAGGTAACTGCTTTTTTTTTGGTGGATAGCTTTTTATTTTGTAAATATGAGGTTTTTTGTGTTTTTTACTTCAAAGACCGTTAAAAGTTTTCTTTTTATTTTTTTTAATATTTCAATCTCAATTTTTTTCTTATTTAAGCTGTTGTATATAAATATTTTTATCATTTTTATGCTGTTTTCGATGAAAGTGCCACTTTTAAGTTAATACTATATTCTTACTTTTGTTTGTTTTTAAGGTATATATTTCAAGATGTTCTAACTTATTAATTTATATGTTTTTTATTTGTTTTAAAGTGGTTTTGGTGAGTGCGGTAAGTGGTGAGGTTTTACTAAGGTTGTGTTTAATGTGGGTTTTGTTGTGATTTGGTGGTTTTGTCTGTATTAGTGTAATTTAGTGTAATTTACTGTTGTTTTTGCTTGTGGTACAATTTTGCATTAATATCAATAATATAAGTTCTATCTAACACGTTTAGCTTTTTGTTGGTATTTAGCTCGAATTATATCTAAGTTCAGATTAAGTCGATGTTAGGTAGGATAGTGATAACGATAAAGCAATACGTCCACAGTCATGAAAGTGAAAGCGTCAAGGTTTGTACTTTTTATTAGGTTGTACATTGTTGATTCTATTGTAATAAGCCCTATTCATCTACGTCTAATTAATCGGTGAAAATAATCAGTTTTTTAGTAGGTGAATTGAAATGAAATTATCGCTCAAGGGCCGTGCTATCCCAGAATCATTGGGGTTATCTAACAGAAGCTTAACTAAGCGCAGGCAACACGCACTTTTACCTTTGGCATTGTCAGGGTTACTGCTTAGCCAGTCAAACAATGCTTTAGCAAACAATGCATTAGAAAGCAATGCTTCTGCCCAGGTCGCACCTCAATTTACTTCCAGCCCCGTCACGAGTGCCGTGCAAGATCAGTTGTACTCTTATGCCGTGCAAGCCACAGATGGTAACAATGACCCAATTACTTTTGCAGTAAAAGAGGAAACGAGTTTACCGAGCTGGCTTAAGCTCGGGGCTGGCAGTACCCAGCCCAACGTTATTGTTGAGGGGGTTGAGTTACCAGGTGGTGTTGCACGTGATGAACAAGGGAATACCTATGTTGCAGAACTTGTTGGTTCGAGCATTTTAAAGATTGCCCCTAATGGAGTGAAGTCACCATTCGCAACGGTTGAAGCGTCCCATAAGTACGGGTTACTGGTGCATGATGGGTATTTATATATTTCTTATTATACTCTAGATAAAATAACCCGAGTTGAATTGAGTAATCCACAACAAGGTGAACAGGATTTCGCAAGTCTTGATAGCCCCCTTTCTATGGTTGTCAAAGATGGGTTGATGTATGTTGCCCAGCATGATAGCGGTAAGGTCTCGAAGATCGATATAGCCACTAAAACGGTTGATGATTACGTTCAAGTATCAGGCCCATTTGGTCTCGGCTTTGATTCAAAAAATAATTTATTTATTGCGAGCTATTTTGGAAAGAGTATTTATAAATATGACGGCGGTGCGGGTCAGCCAGTTAAGGTGGTTGATTATTCTAATGATGTAAATGTAAGCTATATATCTGATATCAAAGTCGATGCGAATGATAACCTCTATTTTAGTACAACAGGTAAAGGAGTTAAAAAGCTCTTAGCGACAGACTTAACCAAGGTATTAAACATTACAACCACAGGGAACGTTTGGGGTATGACCCTATCCCCGGAAGGGGTACTTGGTTGGTCGGCAAATGATGAAGGTAAAGTTTATAGCCTACCTACGGGGGCGGTGCTAACGGGCACACCAAGCAATACAGATATACCGGTTCAACCCGGTAATACAGTAGATTATCCCGTTTGTTTAAGTGCTGCTGATAGTACCGCGAATTCTGAGCAGTGTTTTACGATTACCGCAACAAACACCAACGATAGCCCTGTTATTACCTCAAATTCTGGTGGTGATACGGCCAGCATTAATATAAATGAGAACCTCACCGCAGTGACTAAAGTCGCTGCCACTGATGTTGATGTAAATGATATTGTGTCGTATAGCTTAGTGGCGGGTAAAGACTCAGAGAAGTTTCAGTTAGATAGCTCAGGAAGTTTGACCTTTAAAAGCGCACCTGATTTTGAAACGCCAACAGACAGCGATGGGAATAATAGCTATTTGGTAGATGTACGTGTTGATGATAAGTTTAATGGACACGACATACAGCAAGTGACTGTGACTATCACAGACGTAGTAAATGAACTTGCTTCGCCGGTGTTTACTTCAACGCCGGTCATGAATGCAGTTCAAGGCCAATTGTACACGTATACACTGATAGCAACGGATGCCAATCAAGATACAGTCACTTTCTCGGTTAAACCGGAGACGAGTTTACCAAGTTGGTTAAGTTTAACATCGCAAAATCAGCTTACAGGCACGCCAAACAATAGTGATATTGTGGCCCAACCAGGAAAGACGCAGCAATTCCCAATTTGTTTGATTGCTTCTGATGGTACTGCGAGTGAAAGTGCTGAGCAATGTTTTACCATTAGTGCAACGAATACCAATGATGCGCCCGTGATTTCAGGCACACCTGTAACATCGGTGAAAGAAGATGCGACTTACAGCTTTAAACCCACCTTTAATGATGTTGATAAGGGTGACACACTCAAATTCAGCATTGTAAATAAGCCAAGTTGGGCATCGTTTAATACACAAACAGGTGAATTATCAGGGACGCCTAACAACGAGCATGTTGGCAGCACACAAGGGATTGTGATCACGGTCACCGACAGCAGCGAAGCAGCGACATCATTGCCCGCTTTCACTTTAACAGTTGAAAACATCAATGATGCGCCCGTGATTTCAGGTACGCCTGCAACATCGGTGAAAGAAGATGCGACTTACAGCTTCAAACCCACCTTTAATGATGTGGATAAGGGTGACACATTTAAATTCAGCATTGTAAATAAGCCAGATTGGGCGTCGTTTAATACACAAACAGGTGAGCTATCAGGGACGCCTAACAACGATCATGTTGGCAGCGCACAAGGGATTGTGATCACGGTCACCGACAGCAGCGAAGCAGCGACATCATTGCCAGCCTTCACTTTAACAGTTGAAAACATAAATGATGCGCCTGTGATTTCAGGCACACCTGCAACATCGGTGAAAGAAGATGCGACTTACCACTTTAAACCCACCTTTAATGATGTTGATAAGGGTGACACACTCAAATTCAGCATTGTAAATAAGCCAAGTTGGGCATCGTTTAATACAAACACCGGTGAGCTGACGGGGAGTCCATTAGATGAACATGTAGGGTCAACATCAGGTATTGTGATTGCTGTCATGGATAGTGCCCAAGCAACAACTAAGCTTGACGCGTTTACCATCAAAGTTGAAAACACCAATGATGCGCCTACGGGCAGTAATCTAGAGCTGTCAGTGAATGAAGGTGAGACTTTAACTGTCGCCTCAGAGCATGGTTTAATGGTCAATGCCAAAGACGACGACTTAGATTCTGAAGATCGTATTGTTGCCTTGCTCGGTACTAAGCCTAACTATGGTACTTTAACCTTAAATGAAGACGGCAGTTATGAGTACACCCATGATGACAGTGAAAATCACGAAGACAGTTTTACGTTCTACTACCAAGATAAAGCCAAAGCTGAGTCTGTAAAGTATACCGCGACGATTAACGTAAAAGCTGTTGAAGATGCGCCAAATGTAGTTGGTGATCTTATTGAGCTGACAGAAGATACCCCATCTGAAAAGGTAAACTTACTGGCAAACGATTCAGATCCAGAAAATAACATGGTTGCATCGTCGATGACGGTTGTGAAGCAGCCAAGTAAAGGCCAAGTGAGTGTTGAAAATGGGGTTGTTTTATATACGCCTAATGAGAATGAAAACGGAGACGATAGCTTTACTTATACGGTAAAAGATTCAACGCAAGCGCTTTCAAAGGACGCGACTGTTCAGGTTAAAATTTCAGCTGTTAATGACATCCCTAAAGCGGCTGATTTTATTGTAAATATTTCAGAGGATACCGCATCAGAAGCGCTTGCGATTAGAGATAAAGCAACCGACGTAGAAGACGGTAACCCAACGAAAGATATCCGCATTACAGACTCACCAACTAAAGGTCAGGTGTCGATTGATCAAGCAACAGGTAGCCTTATTTACACGCCTAATGGGAACGCAAATAATGCTGATAGCTTCAAATATGTGATTGCGGATGGTGATGGCGCAGAGTCAAATGAAGCAACGGTTTCTATCAACATTGGAGCGGTCAATGACCGACCGGAGGTTGGTAATGATTCAGTGTCCACAGACGAAGATAAAGTGGTTATGCTTGCTATATTAAGCAATGACCAAGATGTTGAAGATGCAAGTTTTTCGGCGTCTAACATTAGTCTAGATAATAATGGTGATTATGATTTAGCAACTGTTACGGTGGGTGATAATGGGGAATTAACCATTGCGCCTAAGCAAGATAAAAATGGTAAGTTAAGTTTTACTTATACGCTTGCAGATAGTGAAGGCCTGCGCTCCCTGCCTGCAACCGTTGAAGTTGACATTAAAGCGGTTAACGATGCGCCCGTTGCAATAGATAATACTGCGCAAATTAAAGAAGATGGCAATATTGAAATCAATGTGCTTGGTAATGACATTGATGTAGATAGTGAGCTGACTCCAACTTCGGTGACCGTGGTTGCTTCACCAAACAATGGCACAGTAAAAGTAACAGCGACAGGTGCGATTCTTTATACACCTAACGCAGACTTTTTTGGTGCTGATAATTTCACTTACACGGTAAAAGATGCTGGAGGGTTGGTGTCTAATCAAGCTAAAGTGAATATTACCGTAGAGCCAGTGAATGATGGGCCTGTCATTTTAGGGGAACCTGCAACATCGGTGAATGAAGGTGAAATCTATCGCTTTACGCCTACAGCGAGTGATTTAGAAGGGGATACACTCACATTTACTATTCAAAACCAACCCGTTTGGGCAAGTTTTGATACGACGACCGGAGAGTTAACAGGGAGGCCAACTAATGGTCAAGAAGGAAGCTATGATGGTATCGTAATTACCGTCACCGATGGAAATACACAAACGAGCTTGGCGCCGTTTGCGATATTGGTTAATGCTTTGAATGACGCTCCTATTATTTCAGGTAACCCAGAGTTGACAGTGAAGCAGGATCAAGCTTATAGCTTTGCACCTGCGGCTGCAGATGTTGACTCAAACACACTGACATTCGAGATTAGCAACCAGCCTAGTTGGGCAACGTTTGATTCTGAAACTGGATTACTAACGGGTACGCCAAACCGAGATTATGTAGGCAGTTATCCTAATATTGTTATCAGTGTGAGCGATGGTGAATTGAGTCATAGTCTAGCCGCGTTTTCGATTGAAGTGCTTGCGGTGAATGCTGCACCTGTTGCCAATAATATGCAGCACACAGTGAAAGAGGACGGTACAATTAGCTTTGTGGCGAGTATCAATGATATTGATAACGATGCACTTACGATTCAATTACAAAGTCAGGCGCAATACGGCCAAGTTTCAGTCCAAAATGAAAGCTTCACATATACCCCTGCACCTCAGTTTAATGGCACTGATTCATTCAGCTTTGTAGCGAGCGACGGTGAGCTCAGCTCTGAGGTCGCTACGGTTACAATGACAGTGACTTCGGTTAATGACTTACCAGTGGCCATTGATGATAGTTACACGTTCACATCAAACGCAACAGGCCAATATACGTTACCTGTTTTGGATAATGATACCGACTTAGACGGCGATGCGTTACGCATCGTGGGTGCTAAAACATCGATTGGTAACATAACAATTGACGGTAATGTACTTAATTTGCAAGTTACAGATATGACAAAAGGTCAGGCTGTGGTGACGTATCTTGTTGAAGATAGCTCTAAAGGGCGTGATGAAGCGGTTGCTGAAATTTCCATTGATGGTTCTTCTGCAACGGTAAGTAGACCCACAATTACTGCACCTCAACCAATTACGCTGAATGCAACAGGCTTATTCACTAAAGTTGATCTGGGTGCTGCGATTGCAAATGATGGCGATGGTAACGCGTTACCTGTGTCTTTAGCTTCTGGTCAACCAATCTTTGCGCCCGGCAGTCATATTGTTTACTGGCAAGCAAAAGATAGCCAAGGTCAGCAAGTGGTTGCAAGCCAGGAAGTGAATATTAACCCATTGGTTTCACTTCAAAAAGATAGAGCGGTAAGTGAAGAGCAAACCTATCGTATGGAAGTATACTTAAACGGTGAGGCACCAAGTTACCCTGTGACTATTCCATATTCTGTGAGCGGTAGTGCAGATGCGGCGGATCATGATTTACAATCGGGTGAGTTTGTTATTGCCTCTGGTACACAAGCGAGTATTGAATTTACTGTTTTTGCAGACAGTGAAGTTGAAAACAGTGAAACAATTGAGGTTACATTAGGTGATGAGCTTAATGTTGGCGCGAATTCGACGACGACAATCACCATTGTTGAGCAAAATGTTGCACCCACAGTTCGGACTATTGTTACTCAAAATGATGAAGAGCGTAGCTTAGTTACTGCCACGGATGCACAGGTTTCAATTACGGCTCAAGTGTCAGACATCAATGCAAATGACCGCGTGAGTGTGACGTGGCAAGCGCCAGTAGAGTTTGAAAACGACTCCTCTTTAACTGATGTGTTTACATTCAATCCACAGACCCTATCAAATGGGATTTACAAGGTGGTGGTGATTGCGACAGATAATGCGTCACCGAGTCTATCAACCAGAGGTGAAGTATATATTGAGGTGGTGGAATCACTTGCTGTTTTAGCGGATATTGATAGTGATGGTGACTTAATTCCAGATAGTGAAGAGGGCTATCAAGATTCTGATAGTGATGGTATTCCTGATTATCTAGACAATATCGACGCTTGTAACGTTTTACCACAACAAGTGAACGAGTCATCGCAGTACTTAGTTGAAGGTGAAGCGGGTGTTTGCTTGCGTAAAGGAGTAACGGTTGCGCAAAACCAAACCGGAGGGGCACAACTTAACGCATCAGAGATACCGGTAGATAGCGAGGCGACAAACATCGGTGGTATCTTTGATTATGTTGCTGTGGGCCTACCAAAAGAAGGGGATATTTATCGAGTGGTAATTCCTCAGCGCAAACCTATTCCAAGCAGTGCTGTATATCGTAAATTTAACGATGGGCAGTGGAGTAACTTTACAATTGATGCAAATAATAAAGTACTTTCTGCTCGCGGTGAATTAGGTTTTTGTCCTCCTCCCGGGGATGCGCAATGGGTGGCAGGAATGACCGAAGGAGATTATTGTGTGCAACTACAGATCAAAGATGGCGGCCCTAATGATGATGATGGTATAGAAAATGGTACTGTAGTAGACCCTGGTGGTGTTGCGGTTACTGTATCAACTAACACTTTACCTATCGCAAACAGCGACACCGTAACGGTATTATCAGGTCTGAGTGAGATAATTGATGTATTGGCCAATGATATCGATGAAGATGGTCATGCGCTAACACTTACCAGTGCGTCGGTAGATTTTGGACAAGTATCTATTATTAATAACCAGCTCACTTATAGTGCGCCTGAAATGTTCTTAGGGATTGCCACAATCCAATACGGTATTACCGATGGTAAGGGTGGTACAGCGCAAAGTACAGTGGCTGTTTCAATTGTGAATAACCAAGCACCTATAACCGTCAATGACAGTGTAGATAGCAATGGTAGTATGTTGAAAGTGGATGTGTTAGCTAATGATTCGGATCCAGAAGGGTCTGTGCTAACGCTCGTTTCAGTATCAGCAACATATGGTACAGTAGCAGTACAAAACAACTTGCTACATTATTCACCGGTAAGCGGATTTGAAGGAGTAGACACGCTTAGTTATGTGGTGAGTGATGAACATGGCGCAACCGCTGAGGGAGAAGTAAGTGTTACTGTTACGCAGCTGTCAAAGGGTAAGACTGAAAGCAAAGTTGAAAACAGTTCTTCGGGTAGTATGGGTATATTGAGCCTATTGTTGATTTCAGCACTGTTCATACGCCGCAGTAAATCGGGCATGCCAGCATTTTCTTTGGTTAGCGCTATGAGTTTAGTGAGTGCATCAACGATGGCTGGTGAATGGCAAGTGAGCGGCTCTGTTGGGGTATCTTCAGCAGACAGTAAAGTGACGAACGATACGTTTGCTTACACTTACCTTGATGATAAAAGTACTAGCTGGTCTATTGGGGCGTTTTATCAACTTTCACCACATTGGGAGGTGGGCATTAGGTATTTAGACCTAGGCAAGGGGCGCGTTGACTATAAAGGGGAAACGGCAAACCTTGGTGGAATGCATCGTGAATTATCAAAATTGGCACCAGTATTACCAGAAGGTAGTGCGTTACAAGTGGGTTACGATACTGAGTTGGCAAAAAAAATAACGGGTAGGTTATTTATTGGTGTGTTTGATTGGAAATCAGATATTAATAGTTTACTAAATGGCCAGACGAATATTCATCACAGGCAAAGTGGGCAAAGCGGCTATGTTGGCACTGGATTGCATTACAGTTTAACTGATTCTATCAAGTTTGGTGTTGATTATAGTCACTACTTTATCTCTGAAAATGATATTGGTGAGATCTCCGCAGCAATGAGCTACCGCTTTTAATTACCGATAATAGCGCCCTAATATAAAAAGCCCTATTGAATTGCAATAGGGCTTTTTATTTTAACTTTTAAAGCCAATTGGAGATAAAAGCAGCGGGAGGCTTGAGACGTTCTGCTAAATTTATGCACAAATATCTTTGATATTTGAATATTCAGTCTAAACTGAACTTTCAATAAATAAGGACAGGTTTGCTGGTATTGTAAATACTTCCTATCGCTTTTATTGTTTCAAATCGAAATTACTCAGACGCTAAAAACAAAAAAGCCCAGTATGACTGGGCTATATTGGGTGATTCTGCACTGATTTAGATGTTATTCAATATTTTGAATTTGCTCACGCATTTGTTCAATCAGTACTTTTAACTCTACCGCTGCGCTGGTGATGTCGGTATTAATTGATTTTGAGGCAAGGGTATTTGACTCGCGATTAAACTCTTGCATCATAAAGTCTAAACGACGGCCGCATGCGCCGCCTTTTTTAATGATTTTATGTGCTTCTGTTACGTGAGACTTTAAACGATCTAACTCTTCAGCCACATCTTGTTTTTGAGCAAGGTAAATAAGTTCTTGCTCAAGACGATTTTCATCGATGTCGGCTTTTAAGTCTTCTAACTTAGCATTGAGTTTTTCACGTTGCCATTTGGCGATTTCTGGCATGTGTTCTTCTACAATCGCAACTTGCTCTAAAATGCTATCTAGGCGCGTGGTGATCATGGTTTCTAGGTTACCACCTTCGCTTGCACGTGCGGCTTTAAAGTCTTCAATAAGGTCGTTAAAGCCAAGTAGTAGGGCTTTATTTACGATGTCTAGATCAACTTCTTGTGCTTCCATTACGCCCGGCCAGCGCAGTATGTCAACGGGGTTGATGTCACCTTGGCTTTGTTGCTGGACCCATTTTGCACTGTTGATCAGCTGTTCAGCCAATGTTTCATTAATAGATAGCTCACCTACATGAGCTGGATTGGCTGTAAACTTTAAATAGACTTCTACTTTTCCGCGTTGTAGATGTTTACGTAGGCGCTCGCGTATTACCGGCTCCATACCACGAAATTGTTCAGGTGCGCGGATAAAGGTTTCTAGGTAACGCTGATTTACTGAGCGGATTTCCCAAACTCCTGTGCCCCAATCACCTTTAACTTCTCGGCGTGCGTAGGCGGTCATACTATGGATCATGTAAAGTTCCTAATATATTAACAAAATTTCCAGCTGCTATTATAGCTTAATAAAAAATCAACGCAGTAAGCAATTTTCACTCAATGTCGTTGTTTTGTCTAAATCGACATGGCATCGTACTGTCTGACCCATTATAATGACTGAAATTTTGAATATTAGGGGAACGTGGATGCGTCCAAGTGAAAGAACAGCAAACCAGATCAGACCGGTAACATTTACACGTAACTACACAATTCACGCCGAAGGCGCGGTATTGGTAGAGTTTGGTAATACAAAAGTACTTTGTACTGCAACGGTTGAAGCCGGTGTGCCGCGCTTTATGAAAGGTCAAGGTAAAGGTTGGATCACGGCAGAATACGGTATGTTGCCACGTTCTACACATACCCGTAATAACCGTGAAGCGGCGCGTGGCAAGCAAGGCGGCCGTACGATGGAAATTCAACGTTTGATCGCACGTGCATTGCGTGCTGCGGTTGACTTAAAAGCCCTTGGCGAAAACACCATTACGATTGACTGTGATGTGTTACAAGCTGATGGCGGTACTCGTACTGCGTCTATCAGTGGTGCGTGTGTTGCGTTGGTTGATGCGTTAACGCATATGCGTGCCAAAGGCATGATCAACAATAACCCGCTTAAGTTTATGATTGCGGCGATTTCTGTGGGCGTTTATAACGGCCAAGCCATTTCTGATTTAGAATACCTAGAAGACTCAGAAGCTGAAACTGACATGAATGTGATCATGACAGAAACAGGCAAGCTGATTGAAGTACAAGGCACCGCTGAAGGTGAACCTTTCTCGTTTGAAGAACTTGATGAGCTATTAGGGCTTGCTAAGCATTCAATTCGTGAAATTATCGACCTGCAAAAGAAAGCATTAGCATAATCGATTGTTGTTCCAGTTTAGTTTAGGTACTCGTTAGGTATCACTTAAGTAGGTAAAAGTATGAAAGCATATCAAAAAGAGTTTATTGAATTTGCACTTGAAAAGCAGGTGCTTAAATTTGGTGAGTTTACCCTTAAATCAGGCCGTACAAGCCCGTATTTTTTCAATGCTGGTTTATTTAACACCGGTCGTGATTTAGCGCGTTTAGGGCGTTTTTATGCCGCAGCACTTGAAGATGCTGGTATTGAATACGATTTACTGTTTGGCCCAGCATACAAGGGTATTCCGATTGCGACGACGACTGCGGTTGCGCTGTCTGATCATTATGACAAAGACGTGCCTTATTGCTTTAATCGTAAAGAGAAAAAGCAGCATGGCGAAGGGGGCTCGTTAGTTGGCTCAGCGCTTGAAGGGCGTATCATGTTAGTTGATGACGTGATCACCGCAGGTACTGCTATTCGTGAGTCGATGGAGATCATTGCCGCCGCAGGTGCTGATTTATCCGGTGTGTTAATTGCACTTGACCGTCAAGAAAAAGGCAAAGCGGAGCTATCGGCAATTCAAGAAGTTGAGCGAGACTTTGGCACTGAGGTAGTGTCAATTGTGAAGCTAGCTGACTTAATTGTTTACCTTGAAGAACAAGGTAGCATGGGTGAACACCTTGCCTCAGTTAAAGCATACCGAGATCAATACGGCGTAGCATAAGCTGAGTTTGAGTTGAAAAAATGCCAGTCTGAGACTGGCATTTTTTTTAACTGCATTTTGAGAGAGCGTGATTCACTCATCAATAATTCAGGATTGTGGGGCTATTCTTGGCGTTTTAGCACAGCTGTTTTGCAGTATGGTTTATGGTGTGTTGCGTGATTTTTTGGCATAGTAAGCACCTTGCAAAATCCAGCAGTCTCAATTTTTTAAATAAAGGCATACATCGTCATGGTCACGACGCAAAATAACAATAAACATATCCATATTTTGGGTATTTGTGGCACCTTTATGGGTGGCATAGCAGCAATCGCACAATCTTTGGGTTATAAAGTTACGGGTTCTGATCAAAACGTGTATCCGCCTATGAGCACGCAGTTAGAAGAACTTGGCATTGAATTAACGCAAGGTTATGACACGGCCCAGTTAGACCCTGCGCCAGATAGTGTGGTGATTGGCAATGCTATGAGTCGAGGCAACCCATGTGTTGAATACGTGCTTGAGAAAAATATTCCGTACACCTCTGGCCCTGAATGGTTAAAGCATCACTTATTGCAAGACAGTTGGGTACTGGCCGTTGCGGGGACGCACGGTAAAACTACGACCGCGAGTATGTTGGCGTGGATACTAGAATATGCGGGGCTGCGCCCGGGCTTTTTAATTGGCGGCATTGTGCAAAACTTTGGGGTGTCGGCACGGGTTAGTGATACACCATTTTTTGTGATTGAAGCCGATGAATACGACACCGCCTTTTTCGATAAGCGCAGTAAGTTTGTGCATTACTTACCCCGCACTTTAGTTATGAACAATTTAGAGTTTGATCATGCTGACATTTTTTCCGATTTAAATGCCATTCAAACACAGTTTCATCATCTGTTAAGAACGTTACCTGCGCAAGGTAAAGCGATTTATCCTGCGGATGACACCGCACTTGCTGAGGTGATTAAACGTGGTTTTTGGAGCGAACAAGAAACTTTAAACGGCGATTGGTCGTATAACTTGCGCAAAGCAGACGGTAGTCAGTTTGAAGTATGCTTACACGGGCAGCGTGAAGGGGTTGTGAATTGGCAGGCTATTGGTGAGCACAATGTAAAAAATGCCATGGTGGCCATTGCGGCGGCGCGCCATGTGGGTATTCCTGTCTCTGTCAGTATTGATGCACTCGGCGAGTTTATTTCTCCAAAGCGCCGTATGGAGCTGCTTGCTGAGATCGATGGCGTCAGTGTGTATGATGATTTTGCGCATCATCCTACAGCCATTAAAACAACCCTTGCAGGGCTAAAAGCAAAAGTCGGGGCTGCTCCTGTGATTGCGATTTTAGAACCGCGTTCAAATACGATGAAAATGGGGGTGCATCAACAAACATTATTGGCGTCACTCAGTGAGGCGGATGAAGCATATTTGTTTGAACCCGATAACTTGGATTGGTCACTCCGCGATGAAGCGAGTAAAGCGGGCCGCCAGTGCTTTTCAAGTGTGGATGAAATTATCAAACAGGTGTGTGCTAACGCGCAAGCGGGTCAGCATATTTTGATCATGAGTAATGGTGGCTTTGGTGGGTTACATCAAAAGCTACTGGCTGCACTGCATAAAACAGACATAGTTAGCTGATATACTGCGAATTAACATAAAAGGGTAGATGGTGTGAAGAGTTTTAAACCTGCGATTACGTTGGCATTTAGTGGTGCATCGGGTGCACCTTATGGATTGCGATTACTGGAAGTACTCGTCGCAATGAATTACCAAGTTTATGTGCTGATCTCGAGTGCCGCGCGGGTGGTATTAGACATTGAATCGAACGTTAAACTATCGGGTAATGAGCAAAAAGCCAGCGAGCAGTTGAGTACGCTGTTTAACGCGCAGCCAGAGCAAATTAAGGTATTTGGTAAAGACAATTGGTTTAGTCCTGTGGCATCGGGGTCGGCAGCACCGAAAAAAATGGTGGTGTGCCCGTGTAGTGCAGGAACGGTATCTGCGATAGCGTTGGGTGCGTCGGATAATTTATTAGAACGAGCTGCCGATGTGGTTATTAAAGAGCGCGGCCAGCTTATTTTGGTACCAAGAGAAACGCCTTTTAGCCCCATTCATTTAGAGAATATGTTAAAACTGAGCCAGTTGGGGGTAACGATTATGCCCGCAGCACCGGGCTTTTATCATAAACCTGAGTCGATTGATGACTTGGTTGATTTTATGGTTGCCCGTATTTTAGATCATCTTAATATAGAGCATACCTTAACCGAGAGGTGGGGTTATGGAGAACAAAAATAGCATGACGATCGCATTAGATATTCAAGGCCTGAAAAAGGTCTATAAAAATGGCGTTGAAGCTGTAAAGGGCATTGACCTAAAAGTAGAACAAGGTGATTTCTTTGCCTTGCTGGGGCCTAATGGCGCGGGTAAATCAACCACCATAGGTGTTATAGCATCCTTGGTAAATAAAACCGCTGGGCAGGTTAGTGTATTTGGCCACTCAATTGATACTGCATTGGAAGATGCTAAAGCTGAATTAGGGTTGGTCCCGCAAGAGTTTAATTTTAGCCAATTTGAAACCTTGAGCCAAATCTTAGTGAATCAAGCTGGTTACTATGGCGTACCACGTCAAGAAGCACATCAACGTGCTGATAAATATTTAGCACAACTTGGCTTACTAGAGAAAAAAGACAAACAAGCTCGCACGTTATCAGGTGGCATGAAACGCCGTTTAATGATTGCGCGTGCCTTGATGCATGAACCCAAGTTATTAATATTAGATGAGCCAACCGCTGGGGTTGATATTGAATTGCGCCGCTCAATGTGGAGCTTTCTCAGAGAGATAAACGAGCAAGGTGTCACGATTATTTTAACGACACATTACCTTGAAGAAGCTGAGCTACTGTGTAAAAACATTGCCATTATCGATCAAGGCGTAATAGTTGAGAACACCACGATAAAAGCGCTTTTGGCAAAGCTCGACAAAGAAACGTTTGTGCTTGATTTACAAACGCCAGTACAACCGGTGAATATTGAAGGCTATGCGTTTAACTTAACCGATGAGCACACCTTAGAAGTTGAAGTTAAAAAATCACAAAGTTTAAATGAGGTGTTCAGTCAGCTGAGCACACAAGGGAATACGGTGTTGAGTATGCGAAATAAAGCAAACCGACTAGAAGAGTTATTTGTTGGGCTATTAGAGCAGGGGCGTGAATCATGAGTATTACTCGCTATGGCGTAGCTTTAAAAAGTATTTGGATCAAAGAGTGCATTCGCTTCCTACGAATTTGGGTGCAAACCTTGGTGCCTCCAGCGATAACCATGACACTTTATTTTGTTATTTTTGGTAGCTTAATTGGCTCACGAATTGGTGAAATGGGTGGCTTTAGTTATATGGAGTTTATTGTTCCAGGCTTAATTATGATGTCGGTGATCACCAACTCTTATTCTAATGTGGCATCAAGCTTTTACTCCACTAAGTTTCAAAAAAGCATTGAAGAGCTTCTGGTTGCGCCAGTGCCTAATTATATTATTGTGCTGGGTTACATGGGCGGTGGCATGGCGCGTGGCATACTGGTGGGCTTTATTGTGACCTTAGTTTCACTGTTTTTTGTCGATATACAAATACACAATATTGGCGTGATCATTGCCACCGTAGTACTGACCTCGGCGGTGTTTGCACTGGGCGGGTTAATTAATGCGGTATTTGCTAATAGTTTCGATGATATTAGTATTATTCCTACCTTTATTTTAACACCACTGACTTACTTAGGCGGCGTGTTTTACTCGATCACCTTGTTACCTGAGTTTTGGCAGGGCGTATCGCAAGCCAATCCAATCATTTACATGGTGAATGCATTTAGATTTGGCTTTTTAGGCGTATCTGATGTCAACATTTATGTGGCATTTACGGTATTATTAGCATTTATTACTGGGTTATTTATCTTGGCGCTGACATTGATCCGCCGAGGAGTAGGGTTACGTCACTGATGGCAGAAGCAAATTCGAGAAGTATTGTCTCAAACCAACCTAGCTTGCATGAAAAGCTGGATGAAATTGTAAATAAGCACTTAACTGCTGAGTTTAAAAAGCCCATTGCGGCTCATACGCAAAAGGCATTTGACGAAGTTAATGCGCGTGTACAAGCGTTTGCGGGCGACATTATTTTAGACTCATGTTGTGGAGTGGGTGAAAGCACGGCGAATTTAGCCAAATTGCACCCGAACGCATTGATCATTGGTATTGATAAGTCATCACACCGATTAGATAAACATGATGTGGAATACAAGCAGACAGACTCAGGCCAATATATTTTGGTGCAAGCTGATTTAAATGATTTTTGGCGCTTAGCAGTCGCGGCGAATTGGCAGCCGACACACCATTATTTACTGTATCCAAACCCTTGGCCAAAGGCTAAGCATATTGGTCGTCGCTGGCACGGAGCTGCGGTATTCCCTTTTATTGTTAAGCTAGGTGGTCAACTTGAAGTGCGCAGTAACTGGGATATTTATGTGAGGGAATTTGCGCGCGCCTTGCAGTTGGCTGGTCACCCAACGGCTGTTGAACCCTATAGCTGTGAGCAGGCGATCACGCCTTTTGAGCGTAAGTATTGGATGAGTGGTCAATCTAGTACTCGCTTGGTGATCGAGCTGTAATGACTTTGTGTTAGTGGACCAGCTTACGCTGATCAGCCTTGATGTGTGGGGTGGCTCTGCCTATGTGCCGCCCTTGCATCATATTAACGCCCGCCTCAATAAAGCGTTTAAATTGCGTTTCATCTAATACCGCTCCAACTATCAACTGTATATCTCGGTCTTTGCACAGCTTTGCTAAGTGAGCGATAAACTCAAAAACCTGCTCATCTCGGTGCATATGTGCTGAAATGTTTTCATCGAGCTTAATTGCGTCAATATTGAGTTTCATAACACGGCTGACGGTTAACAGCCCACTGCTGACGCCGTTGATTAGGATTTTTACCCCTTTACTTTTGAGCATATTGATACTGGCAGCCATTGAATTAAAGTTATTCAATACGGCTTGTTCATCAAGCTCAAAGGTGATCAAAGCAGGTTGTGGGTAGCGGCGTAACTCTTGATTAATAATATCGATGAGTTGTGGATCTGTGGCATCGTGATAGCTTAACTTTAAACTCCAAGCGGTATTTGTTTTTCTAAAACGTGTAACACATTGGGTTAAAATATTATGGGTTAACTTACCTTCCATACGCGAGCGTTGAACCACTTTTTGATAAATATCAGCACTTAAAATAGCGCCCTGCTCATTGATAATGCGTGCACTGCAAATATGCTGAGTAACAGCATTTCTTTCAACATCAAAACGAGGGGTGAAATAGGCTACGACTCTATTTTGTTCAAATGCATTTTGTAAGGTATTTGCCAATGCGAGGTGATTGGTTTGCTGTTGTTTTGCATCGTTATTGTGAATCGCATAGAGGCATACGGTTTTGTTTTGTTGTTTTGCTTGGCGACACGCAACATAGGCGTTGTCGAGTAACAGCGATTTGTTGCCTGACGCAATACCCGCACTAAGTTGAATATAAAGGTGTGGGTTATTAAGTACTGGTCGAGAACTCGGAAATTCTTTAATTAAGTTCGTAAGATAATGTTCGCCTTTGTCGGTATCACACATAATGACCAATTTTGATGTTGCGAGGCGATAAACTGGATATGGATAAGTAAATTCACTGAAATGCTTCATAATACGTTGGATAACTTGATCGCCAACACTGGCACCATAAAAGCTAATGATGTCTTCGAGCTCACTGACCCAAATAATGGCTAAGCTCAAATGTTGCTGTTTGTTCTTGGTTAAATCTTGTTCTAATGCAATTCGGTTGGCAAAACCAGTGCGTGTATCTGATGTCATCGACTTTTTATATAATAAAAAATAAATGCCCGCCACAAGCAGCGCTATAAAAAAGAAGAAACTGGCGGTTAACGTTGCCTTGGCTACGCTCACGCGTAGCTGTTGTGCAACGTCATCGGTGGTGATGTCAGCACCGGTAAGATAAATGGTGCCATTGCCACTAACAAAGGGTACTAAAATGGTTTTAAAGTGACCCCATTGATCTTCCGAAACCTCAAACACGGGCTCTGTTGAGCGAAAAGCACCTTTGTTAAGCACGGTAGCTTCTAGATACGGATCTAAAAACTGTGTTAAGCGGCCAAGTTTTAAATCTTTTTGTGTATAGCTAGATGATGTAAAACGTACCAATGGTGCGTCGTAAATCATAGTGTATACATATTCTACGTCCAGAGCGCTCGTGAGTTCGGTTAGCTGCGTGCTGAGCTGCTCAAATTGAATGGCATCTATATCATTTAATTGATCGTGATAGTTATCACCAATGATTAATTGTGCCGCTTTGGCGGCATGTAATAGGCGCGTATCAATATCGTTCATGATAGCTTGGCGGGTTGTGTGATAGCTATAGCCAACATAGCTGATAAGGCTTGCAATAAAAGTAAAAAAACCAATACAGAGCCAAACTATCAGAGAAGTCCTTCTGAGCATACTTGTCCTTTTTAATAGCGTCCCTTAATTTTAAACATGAAGTGAGCGCAATGCAAAGGTCAGCTAATTCTTAGTTATACCATTTTTAAACTTAAAGAAAATTAAATATACATGTAAATTTCAATTAAGTGTCGTTATATTTAAATGATAGTGTCACTAAACATTATGGGATTTCGCGACTTTTCAGCGTTCAAAGCGAGACAAATCTACTAACTTGCAGTAAAGTTAGCCATTTCGTCATAACAACTCATATTACTATTGCTTAAACAGCAATACAGAGTTAGAGAATTAGGTAGCAAGATGGGTCCAAAGCGTTGTGCTGTCGCTTCTGAAGAAAGTTTAATGCGTATTTTTACGGTGCCAGAAGCGCCAGATTCGACTCTGAGTAAAATAGAGTTAGAAATCTCTAGTAATTTAGCTGGGTTCTTGAATGAGAATATCGCGGCAATTGAAAAGCCTTTACATGAAATTGAAAAAGACTTTCAAGATGCGGTGTTGCCTGAAGAGCCGATGTTCGTTTCTGATTATGCACAAGACATAATGGAGCAGCTGGTGGCACATTCAGTCCATACGGCTGCCCCAAGCTTTATTGGACACATGACCTCAGCGTTACCCCACTTTGTGTTGCCTCTGTCTAAATTGATGGTGGGTTTAAATCAAAACCTGGTTAAAATTGAGACCTCTAAAGCGTTTACGCCTTTGGAGCGGCAAGTGCTGGGTATGATGCACCATTTAGCATACGGTAATGATGAACATTTTTATGACAAATGGATGCACAGTGCCAAAACATCACTCGGTGCATTTTGTTCCGGTGGTACCATTGCCAACATTACCGCATTGTGGATTGCCCGAAACCGTTTATTAAAAGCCGATGGCGAATTTAAAGGCATTGCTGCACAGGGGATGCTCGCGGGCATGCTGCATTACGGTTATAAAGGATTGGCTGTGCTTGTATCTGATAGGGGTCATTATTCCTTAGGTAAGGCTGCTGATATTTTAGGGCTTGGTCGAGAAAACTTTATTGGCATTGCCACAGACGAAAATAACAAAGTTGATGTTGAAAAAATGCGTGAAACAGCGCATCAATTGCAAGCAAAAGGCATTAAAGTTTTAGCTTTGGTGGGAGTTGCAGGTACAACAGAAACGGGCAATATTGATCCGTTGAACGACATGGCTGACTTAAGTGCTGAACTCGGGTGTTATTTTCATGTGGATGCCGCTTGGGGTGGGGCGACACTGTTGTCTGACAATAACCGGCATTTATTAGCGGGTATTGAGCGCGCTGATTCCATTACGATTGATGCGCATAAGCAAATGTACGTGCCGATGGGCGCGGGGCTAGTGTTATTCAAAGACCCAGCAGCCGCTGATGCGATTGAGCACCACGCCGAGTATATCCTACGTAAAGGCTCAAAAGATTTAGGTAGTCATACCTTAGAGGGTAGCCGCCCAGGCATGGCTATGCTGGTACATGCGTGTATGCGTGTTATTGGTCGTAAGGGTTACGAAATGCTGATTGATAAAGGCATTGATAAAGCGCGTTACTTTGCCGAATTAATAGAAAATGACCCTGACTTTGAACTGATCTCGGAACCCGAGTTGTGCTTATTGACTTACCGATATGTGCCAAAGCAAATACAACTTGCTATCGCAGAGGCTGATGAGGCTGAGCGCATTGAAATATATGCAGCGCTCAATCGGTTTACTGCCAGTATGCAAAAGCGTCAGCGTGAAACGGGGCGTTCATTTGTATCTCGTACTCGATTGACTCCAGCACAGTACGATCATCAACCGACGGTGGTATTTAGAGTGGTACTGGCAAACCCATTGACGTCAAACTCGATATTACAAGACATTTTGGCTGAGCAAAAAGCATTGGCTCAAACTGATCCAATCTTTAAAAAGTATTTATTGAAATATCTATCATAATTATTGTCATATGATAATTTAGCAGCTGTCTCGGATGATGGCTGTTGAATTGTCTCATGGTACAGTGTTTGCCTCGTAGGCACTTTACCCTCATTTTTACTTGTATCAAAACAAGTTACCCATATTGATGTACAAAATAGTTCATCCTTTTTCCGATTATTGCGTATCATTAATATAGATGTAGAAAAGTGTGTTTGTAACTGTTTGGTGTCTTATGCTCAATGATTTAAGTGAAGTAACGCAACGGTTGAGAAGAGTCTGTTCTCAGGAGGTTGATGTTTCTGGTAGTTATCAAGCCTTTTTACAGGATATTATTGACGAAGGGCGCGCTACTTTAGCTGTGAGTAGAGTGTCAGTGTGGTTATTTGATGACACTATCCAGCCGCGTTTCTTACTTAATGTAGCGAATACTGATTGGTCAACGAAGGTTGAGCAAATGGATTACGCAAAGTTAAGTCTTGAGCGTTACCCAGCTTATTTTACTGCGCTAAAAAATGGCGAGTCAATTGCAGCGTGTGATGCTGAAACAGATCCTCGTACCGCTGAATTCTCCAGTGATTATTTGCAGCCGCACGGTATAACCACGATGTTAGATACGGTCATTTTTAAAAATGGTATTCCTCATGGCATTGTTTGCTGTGAGGGAACCGATGGGGCTAGGCAGTGGCAAAGTGCGGAGGTGTCATATGCAGAGATGATTGCAGACTGTTGTAGCCGCCGCATTTTGGTGAGTGAGCTGTGGGCATTGCAGCAACAGCTCTCAGATTTAGCATTTCAAGATGCATTGACAGGGCTTAAAAATCGACGCTATTTAATGGATTATGCTGAGCGAGAGATAAGCCGTCACATGCGAGCTGAATTGCCTTTGAGTATGGTTGTCGTCGACATCGACCATTTCAAAGCGATCAACGATACCTATGGTCATGAGGTTGGCGATATTGTATTACAAGCTTTTGCTGGGTGTTGTAAATTAGTGCTGCGTACCGAAGACTGTTTATGCCGACTCGGCGGGGAAGAGTTTGTCGCTATGTTACCGCATACAAATGCCGACAATGCTTACCATGTGGCAGAGCGGCTGCGAGAAGCCTTATCGCAGCAACACATAAATTATGGCTCTGAAACCATTATGATCACGGTGAGCTGTGGTGTGGCTGAGGTCAATTTACAACTGCCTTTTAGCCAGTCATTAAAATTGGCAGATCACGCAGTTTATCAAGCGAAAGCACAAGGGCGTAATTGCGTCGTGCGAAGCTAGTATAATTAAGCCTGCCTTATCTGCTCATTCACTATATAACATGGTTTTATTCCTACCGGTTTCTTTCGCGGTATAAAGGGCTTTATCGGCGCGCGTTTGAATATCATCGAATGGCTCACCGTATTTACAATTGATAGAAATACCAATACTGAAGGTGACTTTTTCATGATGTAACTCAGGGAGTAAAGAACACTTTTCTGTAAACAGCTTACGAATACGCTCTGCTAATTCAATCGTATGATCTGTGTGCATTGCATAGGTCAGGACACAAAACTCTTCTCCTCCCCATCGTGCTACAGCATCGCTTTCGCGCACGGTGGTTGATAATACTTTTCCTGCTACTTCAAGCACATGGTCGCCAATTAAATGGCCATGAGCGTCATTTAATTGCTTAAAGTTATCAATATCGATCATTAGCACATGTATATTGTTATGTTGTCGAGCACCAATGGTTAGTAAAGGCCTAATTACATAAAAGAACCCGCGGCGGTTGTATAGGCCAGTAAGAGGGTCATGATGTGCGGCTTTATCCAGTTCAGCGATAAATCGACTGGTACTGAGTAGCATTAAAATAGGGGCACCTACCATGATACCTATGAGCGCACCAAGCCATGTGATAACCGCAACGGTACCTGATTGTTTACCAATTAATGGCAGTTCGCCCAATGCACCATTAGTGGTGTAAATAATGGTGGCAAGCACCTCAATTAACACTAAACAAGCCGCCACACGTGAAATAGTCCGTTCATAGCGGTTATTATTTGCATATTGCCATAGGCAGTAAGCAAAACTGGTACGGACTATAATGAGCCAAACCCCAATTGTCACTAAGCGCACATCTCTTATTGGAATGAGAAAAGTGAAAATAAGTGTGCTTACAAAAATACTAATAAACAGCAGAGAAATAGTGCGAGTCGGCAGCGGTTTATTCATAAATTGCCACGTGCCCGCAAGCAACCATGTGTGTCCGGCAATAAGCATCGTATTGTATGTAAAGCCTCTTACGGGGTTCCATTCAGAGGAGACAAATACGTTAATGGCATAGGCAATTGCTAAGCAGCTATATCCGAGGGCCCACATTCTCGCGCCGAGTGCAGATTCACTCATTTTTCCTATTGCAGCAATCATTACCGCACCGATTAAGGCGGCAAGTGTTAATGCAAACATGAGTGTTATGTCATGAAAAACCACGGCTACGCCACCCCATCATTATTTTTATTATGTCGTGTCTTCAAACCTACTGTACCTAACGTTTATGTTATATTTATAAAGTTCAACGTATATAAAAACTACCAATTACACAATTTCACTTGCTCAAACCAAGGTGCGTTAAATGTTTTGCTCGCTTGCTGAGCAGGTAAATTTAATACTATGTTCAAAGTAGGGGCTAAGTGCTTGTATATAAGCCGTTTTAATCCTTTACTTTCTAATTGCTCAAACTCTGTTTTTAACTGTGCTCTCAATTGTTGCGAGATTAACTTTCCTTGTGCTGCTTGATAGCCACTGTTGACCCACAAAAGGTAAGTTCGTTTAGGCTGATCAGGAACGCTTTCAACCAGTTTAGCGATGGGGTCATATAAACGCTGATAGTTAATAAATTGCTTTTGTAATAAAAAGACAAACAGCAAGTTTATTCCTGCATTTATATGACCTGGCTTTTTAGCTTGTAGTTGATGACCAGCCAAGGCTTTACGAAAATAGCCATTTGCTTGCCGTAATTTATTGTTATCTAATGCGAGGACACCTAAGTTATTTGCGATAGTGGCTAATGCGCGCTCATTTTTGAGTTTCTCAGCAATTTGATATGCTTCTCTGTATAGTGCTTTAGCACGAATATAGTTAGTTTGTTGGCGAGCGATAATCGCCAAGCTTACTTTTAAACTCATTTGCTGATTTAGAGATGAAGGTTGCTTTAACGCACATGTGAATGTGGCTTCGGCATCGCTTAAATAAGACGATTTACGTAACCAAACACCGGTCATACTGAGGATCGTTGGTAGCTTTTCATAAAAATATGGGTGTTCATTTAATAAAAATAACTGTTCAAGTGACGAATATCCCTTGTTCAGTTGATTGGTAACAATCACGGCTCTGGTGTTGAGCAGATACCACTGTATTTGCTGTTTTTTTGTTAATTTTGGGAGCGCGAGTTCTTCGTTCAGGATACGCAGTGATTGTGTCGGTTCGGACGATAAAAAGTATTGTGCTTGCTGGAGTAAGTATTCATTTTCAGCTGTTGTAGGATCTGAATTCGCCACTGACATTACTGGCAATAATAAGATTAAAAAGCTTATTACTTTGTACAATGGGAAATACTCTCTGCTTATGCTCAGTGTTGAGAGTATAGTTTAGCCTTGGGAAACAGGCCAAGCCTTCTGGCAAATCAAAAGACTTGCTGTAGCAAAGCAGTGAGCGACTGCGTTGTTGAAGAGGAAAAAACAGATCTAAAACCAGTCAGCCAGTGATTCAACATACTCTCGGTGTATTATGTGCCCACCTTTAAAAATAATATGTTTTTTATTACTCGATGCAAGTGCGTTATACAAAGCCAAATTATTACTTTCACTGGCATATTCATCATTGTCTGTTGTGACCAGCCATATTTTTTGATCTTTCAACAAAGACGCCACATTTTTCGGGGCAACTGAAGCTGTGGTATTTTCAATGTGTGGTGGCACAATGGCTAAAACATTACTAACTCGTTTATCCACACCCGCTAACAGAAGGCTTGATTGGCCGCCCATACTATAACCGGCAACGTGAACATTGCTGATATCCAGTTGCTTTTGTTGTTCAATCCAGTCGAGCAGCACACGGTGATCGAGAATGGTATGGCTCATCATCTCTACATAATCGGTTTTATCACCTAGAAAGTTCACATCGAACATGATCGATCGGAGAGATTTATCAGCGACTTTGCGCGAACCATGATATCTGGCATCAATTGCAATGACGACATACCCTTTCTGTAGTGCTTGTTGGGTTATCTTGTTAACTTGGGTAACAGTGGGTCGTCCATTTATCGAATCAGTCCACCAGCGAGGGTAGCTGCGGCCCATAGCATGTAGACCTATTAAAACAGGGTATTTGTCTTTCACCTCTTGAGGATAATTAATTTGCCCTTTTACTTTTGAACCATCAAAAGTGGTATAACTGAACTCAAATAACCTGTCATCTAGTTCATTTAACTCAAAATTCATATGTTCAACAGGCGTATAATTGTAGCTATCGACTATTTGCTCGGTGGTCAAGTTTTCAGTGTCTAATGTAAAAAATGCATAGTAAATTGCGCCTAAAAAGAAGAATAGCCCTGCCATTATTTTGAACCCTTTAGTTGAAAATATAGTCTTTATACTCATGTTTATTTCCTTAATTCTGATGAGGCGACATTAAATAACTGGGTGTGAAATAAATGTGAAGTAGGCAGGTATATCTTGCGATTTATACGATATGGGAAGCCTCGGGTTTATCTAGCTGAACAGTGAAGGTCAAATGTGTAATTCGAAGTGCCGTAAAGTCATTTAAAACAGGTATTTTATAACGTAACTGTTAGTTAGTACTTTTTACGGGAAGTCTATTTTATGGTGATGTTTATTTTTTGAGAGAAACATCAAGTAAATCAGCTTTGCTTCTAACGGAGATCGTTGTTGAGTGATATAAAGGCGTTATTAAACCTTGTGTCTATAAATATGGTGAATTGATCTGTTCTAATTTACTTTGAATTGAATTGAATTGAATTGAATTGAATTGAATTGAATTGAATTGAATTGAATTGTAATGGCTAGGCCACCTAATGCTGCTGCATTTAGGTGGCCTAACGTAGCCATATGAAATTCAATCTATATTGATTGTATTTCTACCCCTACCTCATAGTCACAAACTCTTCGCTGCCAGTTGGGTGTATTGCAACTACTGCGTCAAAATCTGCTTTGGTTGCGCCCATTTTCATGGCAACGGCAAAACCTTGGATCATTTCATCAACTGCAAATCCAATACCATGTAAGCCAACCACTTTCTCTTCAGGGCCAACACACACTAGCTTCATTTTACAAGGTTGACGATGGGCCGTAACTGCGGTGTACATGGCAGCAAAAGACGAACTATATACTTTAACTTGATCTTCGCCATATTGTGCAATTGCCTCGGGTTCAGTTAAACCAATGGTACCGATTGGTGGGTGACTGAATACCACCGTTGGTACTAAGCTATAATCCATTTTGGCATTGGGCAATTCAGGGTTGAACAAGCGTTCTGCCAACATACGGCCAGCTTTTACAGCCACGGGTGTAAGCTCTATGCCGCCTTCCATAATATCGCCTAACGCATAAATGCCATCAACCGAGGTGTTTTGAAATTCATCAACTTTGATGAAACCACGTTGGTTGGTATCAACGTCGGTGGCTTTTAGATTGATCAAGTCGGTTACTGGCTCTCGACCGATTGCCCAAATAAGCTGCTCGACATTATGACTTTCACCATTTTCAAGGTGCAGAGTCACAGAACCGTCGGCTTCTTTTGTAATTTCTTTCGGTGTTGAGTGGGTGTGTAGCGTTGGACCTTCTTTGTCCATTACTTCAGTGAGGGTTTCCACAATTAGCGGATCAAAGCTGCGTAACGGGGCATGTTTACGGACAAATAAATGCGTGTCAGTGCCTAAGCCATGTAAAACGCCCGCTAATTCAACGGCAATATACCCTGCACCAATTACAGCAACACTACGTGGTTGCTCATTTAGCTCAAAAAAGCCATTTGAGTCAATACCATGTTCAGCCCCCGGTATGTTTGGTACAGATGGACGACCGCCTACCGCAATACAAATGTGATCCGCGCTGTAGTGCTCACCATTAACTTCAACCGTTTTGTTGTCAATAAATTTAGCAAAGCCATTGATCACGGTAACGCCATTTTTGGCTAAGTAGCCATTATAGCCTTGATGAATACGACCAATATACGCTTGACGGCTCTCGACTAACTTAGACCAATTAAAGTTTTTAAGTTCAACATCAAAACCATAATCGGGAGCATATAATTTAATTGCTTCAGCGACTTGCGCGCCATGCCACATAACTTTTTTTGGTACACACCCAACATTTACGCAGGTTCCACCCATATGTTTGGCTTCAATAATGGCCACTTTTGCGCCACGCATTGCTGCTCGGTTTGCAGACGCAATACCACCACTGCCTCCGCCAATAGCAATATAATCAAAATGTTGAGCCATAATTTACCCTTAAAAATTAAATAATATGTTCTACGCTTAAAGTAGTAAGACCATCAAGCCGATGAAAAAATAACAGTGTAATACCAATTTAGGTAAAGATCTGAACTTTCTGCGTGATGATAACTTAAGCTTAACGGAAGAATACGTATAGATGTTCATTTTAGAACAGCTATAGGCTTTCTTTCAGGTTGATCAGAATTCTTTGTTACTGCTTGAAATAGCGATGTTTGCCCCAATTTCAATATCTAGATAAAAAATAAAAGAGAGATTACATGAGCAATCCACTAATCGGGCTTGAAGGCCTACCGCCATTTTCTAAGATTCAGCCAGAGCATGTAGTACCCGCCCTTAAAGAAGCGATTGCTCACTGTCGTCAAACCATTGATGATGTGCTCGAAAATAGCACATTTAATTGGGAAAACTTAGTATTACCTTTAGAGGAAGCAGACGATAAATTATCGCGTATGTGGTCACCTGTCTCACATATGCATTCAGTGGTAAATTCAGATGCATTGCGAGAGGCTTACGATGAATGTTTACCGCTGATCTCAGAGTATTCTACCTATTGTGGTCAACATCAAGGTTTGTATAACGCCTATAAAGCGATAAAAGAGTCTGCTGAATTTTCAACATTGTCTATTGCTCAGCAAACCACGATCGACAATCAATTACGAGACTTTGCGTTGTCTGGCATCGCATTAAATGAGCAGCAGCAAAGTCGCTATGGCGAGATCAGTGCACGTTTATCAGAACTGGGCGCAAAGTTTGGTAATAATGTGATGGATGCCACACAAGCTTGGCAAAAACACATTACGGATGAGAGCCAACTTTCGGGGTTACCTGAATCAGCGTTGGCGTTAGCTGCGCATACAGCACAAAGTAAAGAGTTAGAAGGCTGGGTATTTACCCTCGATTTTCCGTCTTATTTACCGGTGATGACGTACGCTGACAATCGTGAATTACGCGAAGAAGCATATCGCGCATTTTCAACCAGAGCGTCTGATCAAGGGCCAAATGCCAATGAATTCGATAACTCAGAGATTATGGCTGAAGCGTTAGCGCTGCGCCATGAAATAGCGCAGTTACTTGGTTTTGATAGCTATGCACACAAATCACTGGCAACAAAAATGGCCGATTCACCGGGGCAAGTTTTTGAGTTTTTAAATGACTTAGCTGAAAAGTCAAAAGCGCAAGCGAATGGTGAATTAAAAGAATTAGTTGAGTTTGCCGAGCAAGCACATGGCATCAGTGAGCTGCAAGCTTGGGATTATGGCTACTATGGCGAAAAGCTAAAACAAGACAAGTATGCAATTTCTGATGAGCAGTTACGCCCGTATTTTCCGGCAAACCGTGTACTGAATGGCTTATTTGAAACGGTTAATCGTTTATTCGGTATTAAAGTAACTGAAATTACAGACTTTGATAGTTACCACGAAGATGTACGTTTTTTTGCTATTCACGACAAAACGAACCAATTACGTGGCCACTTTTATCTAGACTTGTACGCACGTGAGCATAAAAGAGGTGGTGCGTGGATGGATGATTGCATGGGCAGAAAGGTGCGTGCTAATGGTCAATTGCAGACCCCCGTTGCTTATTTAGTTTGTAACTTTAATAAAGCCGTAGGTAATAAACCCGCGTTATTTACCCATAACGAAGTTACTACGTTATTCCATGAGTTTGGTCATGGTATTCACCATATGCTAACGCAAGTTGATGCAGCGCCAGTGGCGGGTATTAATGGAGTTGCATGGGATGCAGTTGAATTACCGAGTCAATTTTTGGAAAACTGGTGTTACGATGAAGAAGCGTTGAGTTTTATTTCAGGGCACTATGAAACAAATGAGCCATTACCAAAAGAATTACTAGACAAGTTATTAGCGGCTAAAAACTATCAATCCGCGATGCAGATGTTACGCCAAATTGAATTTAGTTTATTTGACTTTCATATTCATGCTGATTACCAACCTGAGGCAGGGTGCCAAATTCAACAGGTATTAAATACCGTACGCGCAAAAGTTGCTGTGGTAAAAGCACCTGAGTTTAACCGTTTCCAGCATGGTTTTAGCCATATTTTTGCGGGTGGTTACAGCGCAGGTTACTATTCCTATAAATGGGCGGAAGTGCTGTCAGCTGACGCATTCTCTAAGTTTGAAGAAGACGGTATTTTTAATGCCGAGACTGGCCAGGCATTTATGGAGAACATTTTAGAAATGGGTGGGTCAGAATCACCAATGACGCTATTTACCCGTTTTCGTGGTCGAGCACCACAAGTGGATGCACTGCTGCGCCACAGCGGTATTGATGTGGCAGCATGATAGGTTACTAAAGTAACAGTAGATAAAATAAAAGCACCTAAGGGTGCTTTTATTTTATCAGAAACTTGCTCGCAAATTTATCATCTCGGTCTATGCTTTTTAAAGATATGATTTGATAGGGAAAGCACAATGACCAAACTGGTGTTGGCTATAGATGATGACAAATTAGTACATCACATTATAGAAGAGGCATTGTCGCACTTTTGTAAATTGATACACGCCAAAAATGGTGACGAAGGACTGCGCCTAGCTGAAAAGTATCATCCAGACATTATTTTACTTGATGTTGAAATGCCGGGGATGTCGGGTTTTGAAGTCTGCGAAAAGTTAAAAAAGGCACGCCGTACAGCTGATATACCTGTTATGTTCCTTTCGTCAAAGTCAGAACTGGCTGAGCGAATGCGGGGTTACAATGCGGGGGCGTCAGACTACGTGGCTAAACCCTTTGACAGTGATGAACTCATTGCCCGTATAAAAGTGCTAGATGCATATCGTCAACAATCACGTAAATTAACGCAAGATATTCGTCGAGCGCAAATCACCGCTGAGATAGCTATGACAGACTCTGGCGATATGGGGCGGATCATGCGTTATGTTGGGCAGTCGTATAATGCCCATGATTTAACAACTCTATCGGGGTATTTCTTTGAGTTTTTTGTGCCGTTACAGCTAGATGTTGCTGTGGCATTTTGGTATCACGAAACTGAAGTATTTTTATCCGGTAATGGCGCAATGCAGCCAATTGAACAAGAACTGCTGAGCAAACATCGCGATGGTAGTCGCTTTGTGGATTTTGGTCGTCGTACAATTATTAATTACCCTAAGGTCTCTTTATTAATTAAAAATATGCCTGTGGACGACAATGCTATGTATGGGCGTTACAAAGATTTGTTACCGCATATTTTAGAAGCAACCAATGCCAAAATTAAAGATATGGAGGTGAGTGAAGAAGCATTGAGTAAAGTGGATCAAATTGGGCGCGTATTTGAAGAGTTGTCAGATCAACTTGCAGGTATTGGGGGGCATCACTCCAATAAAGTAACTGAATTGGGTGCCTTGGTACAGCAAATTAATGGCTTAAAAGACAAGCAGCTGACGGCTGAGCAGGTGGAAGCACTAGACAAACTCTATCAACATTTTTCGTTTGTTGATGATGAGTTATCAATTATTAAGTTTAAGTTGTCGGATATTACTGAGGCACGCCACCAATTAATTGAAAGCTTGAATAAAATTGCGAAACCTTGGGGTGAAGAAGAGGTTGCTGCGCAAACTGATATTGAATTGTTTTAATCATATATCGTAAACATAACTAACTTTGCCCTATCAAGTAAGTTTTTATGTCGTGTGGATTACTGATTAGATATACTGTGAAGGCTATAATTTTAGGAGCTTGCAGTTGGTTATTCACACCCCCTTTCCAGAAAACCGTCCTTACTTAGATCAAATTGAACAAAAATTTGCTTTGCCTGTATGGGCGCAAAACCATGCGCAAGGTAAAGACTTTAAATTAATATATGACCAATTAGGGCTTCAGCTATTTAAAAGTGATGAGCCTAAATTAGGCGCAATCCAAGTTGATTTTGTCACCGGAGCAAGTGCGCATCGTCGCAAGTTTGGTGGTGGAAAAGGTCAAGCGATTGCTAAAGCCGTTGGCTTAAATAAAGGGGCTACCCCTCATGTTTTAGATGCAACAGCAGGGCTTGGAAGAGATGCATTTGTATTAGCTTCACTTGGCTGCCAAGTAACATTACATGAACGACATCCAGTCGTCGCGGCGCTTCTATTCGACGGACTACAACGGGCCTATCAAGATGCAGATATAGGCGCTTGGATGCAAAGCAATATGGCGATGGCATTTGGCTCTAGTCACGAATTGTTAGCATCGACAATCTGCCAGCCTGATGTAGTTTACTTAGATCCTATGTTTCCACACCGTGAGAAATCGGCATTAGTAAAAAAAGAGATGCGCGTGTTTCAAACCTTGGTTGGGGATGATCACGACGCGGATGGGCTATTTGACTTTGCTTACGCGCTTGCTAGCAAACGGGTCGTGGTTAAACGTCCTGACTATGCACCTTTTTTGAACGATAAAAAGCCAAGCATGCAGATCACCACCAAGAAAAACCGCTTTGATGTGTATGTGAAGTCAGCCATGAAGTAGCTTAATTGGGTAAAATACAGATAAAAGGTACGAAGAAAGGATGTTTTTATCTGTTGCTGCATATGAAACAAACAAATTACATTAAATTGTCATAAAAGGTTAATAGTCTACCCACGCTTTTTATTATTAGGGTGTGACCATGCGTGTATCTTCATTTACTCGATTATTAGCAATATTATTGGCATTGGCCAGTGTCTTTTTGGCGGGTGTGCTGTTTTGGGCGTCAAATGTACTGAGTACCCTTGATACGCAAAATACTGCGTATACACAATTGAAAAATACCATCTTAATTGATTTAGAAGACAGTATTGAAAGCTACCTAAAAGCAGGAGACAGCCAGTATTTAGGGCAGTCCTCACAGATTATTGGTGAAATTAAATCTGAAAGCCTCTCTATACTCCCTGAAAGTGTAGGGACGCATATTAGCGAGCAACTAGATATGCTCGATGCCGATATTAACGGTAAATATCGTGCATTAGGCAAGCTATCAGGCAATGAAATGGCATTATTAGACAATGCACTGAGACAAATGGCTGGGTCTGCATCGTCACTAATTAGCTATACATTAAAAGCGCAACCACATTCCTTGAGTGCACAGTACTTTTCACTGACATCAGATTATTATGCTCAAGTCAGTAACTTGGGCATTTATACCTATCAGCTTAATGCCCACTTTGACCCATCGACAGAAGCGAGCTTGCAGCAAACCATTAATAGTTTAAAGACTTTGGCACGCAAATTAGAAGATCTCGAAAATTTAGGTGTAATGTCAGAGGTCGATGAAGACGAGTTATTTTTTGGCGCAGAAGCTGAAGACTTGGCGGAAGAAATAAAAGCAGAACTTGTGAGTTGGCCAAAGCGCTTTGATCGCGACTTACAAAGTACTCTGGTTCAAGCTAAACAAAGACAACAAGGGATGGATGCCTTACGCGCTGATATTAAGCGTGTTGCAGATATCATGCTAAGCGCGGAGCAAGCGTTGAAAAATGAGCAGAGCGAGCTAAAAGAGCAAGTACTATTAATATTTGGTGTTGCAATAGGTCTATTAGTGATACTGGCGGTTGGTGTGTATGTGATGCAGTTTAATCAGGTCTTGACGCCTTTACGCCAATTACGTGATGGTTTTGCGGATTTGATTGAAAGTAAGGAATTAAAAAATATTCATAGTAAAAATGCCAACACAGAACTGGGCGAAATAGCGACCTACTTTAATCAATTAATTGACCAACAGCGTAACGAAGCGCAAGAACGCTCGCATATGTTAGAAGTGATCAACGATTTTATGCAGCAAATGAGTAATAACCTTGCACAAATAGGCCGCCAGTCAGACACCACATATGATCAGGTTGAGCAGACCGAAACCATGCTGGTAACAATTAAAGCAATGGGCGGTGAGGTGAATGATATAAATACGCAAGTCTCTGATAATGCCAGCAGCACGCACAAAGCCATGATGCAAAGTGTGCAGTTTGCTGATGCCATGCTCAGCGCAAGCTCTGAAACGCAAAGTCGTGTTGAGCAAGGGTTAGCCAGTTTAAATGAGTTACTAAACGGCGTATCTGATGTAGGGAAAGTGATTGAAATGATCCGCACTATTGCTGAGCAAACAAATTTGCTAGCACTAAACGCCGCGATTGAGTCGGCCAGAGCGGGAGAGCATGGCCGTGGTTTTGCTGTAGTGGCTGATGAAGTGAGAAAGCTCGCTCAGCAAACTCAAGACTCATTGTCAGACATTAATCAGCAATTGAGCGTGTTAGGTGAGAACTCTGAGAAAGTATCAACGCAAATATCAGCATTGGCAGAAGATGCGCAGTTGCAAACCTCTCACGCTCATGAGCTTAAACGTAATTCAGAAGGCGTAGCGACCAGCGCACAAAGTGCTAATCACGTCGCAGATAATGCTATGGAACTTGCACAACAGCAAAGCGGGTTATTAGATAACTTTAGCATTGCAATGTCACAAATGAAGCAGCAGGTAAATGGTTCGGGTCAGCAAATAACGGATATTCAAGGGCAGTTACAAGAACAGATGCAACGTATTAGAACGAGTTTAGGTTTAGTGTAAATTCATTATCTTAAGATGAGCTTAGGCTGCGTCATGATAAACAAAAAGGCTGAAGTAATTGCTTCAGCCTGTCCCAGGGAATGGGAGTTGTTACTTATAGAAGTATTTAAATTTTATAAGTTACTTATACTCAGCATTGAGTGTAACACCAGAGAAAGTAGCATATGCATTAAGGCTTAAATGCCATGTGCCTGCAGCTGGCGCATTAAACGTACATGTTTCAGCGTTGCCTGAATTCCATGAACGGCAATCATAGCTGCTGCTTGTTGGGCGTGAACCTTGAGTGACGTATAAGTCTGCATCACCTGTACCACCTGATGTCGTTACCGTAAAGCTACTCATGCCTGCAGGTACATCAATGGTGTAGTGTAACCACTGATTTCTTGAGGCTGCTAGGTTGCTTTGTGAGCCACCGCCTGGTTGCGTTGTACCGCCACCCGTTGTGACTTCACCTGTTAAGCTCACCCCAGAATATGCAGAATAGGCACTTAATAGCACATGATAAGTACCCGCTGTAGGATTATCAATTTCACACACTTCGCTGGTCGATGATTGCTCAGACTTACATGCATGGCTGCTTGTGGTTGGCTTTGTGCCTGCTTGTACGTAAAGGTCAACATCGCCTGAACCACCAGATGTAGTAAAGCTGACTTTAGTTGCGCCAGCAGGAACTTCAAGTGTATAGAACGCTTGGTTATCTTTTACTGCACTTAAGCCACTTTTCGCAACGCCATCAGTTAACACGTTGTCATCGCCAGTCGGTGGCGGTGTGCCTGTCGCTTGCGCTACAGCCGCTGCGGCATCAACAATACCAGTACCACAGTTGTTACACGTTGCTGGGAAGCTACGAGTGGTATCTTTTAGGATAGTCTCAATTTCATCAGGTGTTGCATTGGGTTTTGCTTGCTTGATCAATGCAGCAACACCTGCCACATGAGGGGCCGCCATTGAAGTACCCTGCGAGTAATGGTAGCTATCAGATACAGGTCCCGTGCTACCTGAGTTGTGCGTAGATAAAACCCCTTCAGAGTCATTGGCAAAGCTTTGTGCGCCACCCGGTGCTGCTACATCAATAGAGGTACCATAGTTTGAATAGTAAGCTCGGCCGCCGTTACGGCCAACGGATGCAACATTCACGACACCATTACAGTTACCAGGGTTGTAGTTGTTAGCATTATCGTTGTCATTACCTGCTGCGATAACAATGACAGAGCCATTATTTCGCGCTTGGTTAATCGCATTTTGCGTCGTTGCACTACATGCACCGCCGCCACCTAAACTCATATTAATAACATCAGCGGCATTGGCATTCGCCGGTACGCCAGCAACACTTCCACCAGATGCCCAGATAATGCCATCAGCAATATCAGAGGTTAAACCACCACATTTACCAAGGACACGGACAGGTACGACTTGAGAATCGTATGCAACACCTGCAATACCTTCGCCATTATTCGTTACCGCAGCAACAGTACCTGCAACATGAGTACCATGCCAACTTGAATCTCTGTCTGAACTTGGTACTGGGTTGCCTTGCGCGTCTGTACCACACTCGCCGCGTGTTGTTGAGTCACCCGGATCTCGTGCGTCATTATCACGTAAGCCACCATCGTTCGCGACTTGTAAGTTAGAGATCATGTCGTAGCCAGGTAAAATATTCGCGTTTAAATCTACGTGTGGGCGATAGCCTGTATCAAGTACAGCAACCGTTACACCTGCACCTGTCGCACTATCCCAAGCAGTCGGTAAGTTCAAACCGCCATTGGCTTCAAAATAATGCCATTGATCTGAATAACGCGGATCGTTAGGTGTGGCAAATGGCTGGAGCATTTGGTCTATTTCAATGTATTCAACATTACCCGACTCAACGATTTCTTGCATTAACGCGTTTGCTTCAAGGGTTGTTAGTTTTTTATTTACCCGCATAACGTGGTGGTTTGCCAGCGCCATTGGTCGCACATAGTGCGTTGAAACAGTCGATTTTTGGCTTTTAAATGTTTGAACAAACCCCTGAGCGCGTTGCTGTACATTCGCGTCAGACATTTGCTCGGTCGATAAAGTCATCATTTGTTCGTTGTTTTCTTTATATTTTATGATGAACTGAGTACCGAGGGTTGCTTGGTTTTGCATTTTCACAGCGGTTTGCGCAAAGTTAATATTGTTATTTGTTGCTAGCGCACTGTGTGCCGTAAATGCTGCCGTCACTGCCAGTGAAATTGCACCTAATTTTAATTTTGTTGTTGTCATTAATTTCCCCTACCTTGTTTTTGTTGATGCTTCTTATTTGCAAGAAGGTTAACGAAGGTAAAATTAAAGTTATTTTTTTTAAAGTGTTGTTTTGTTATGTGCACTATTGTTTTTGTTATAAGGAGCCGTCCAAGCTGTGCAAAAAACGCCCTAGTATTATGTTTTTATTACATTTATAAAAATTATTTATTCTGTAAATCAGTGTGCACAGCAGTGTAAATGAATGTAAACAAGATGAAATAAATTCACATTTTAGTGAGAATATGCTTTTTTGGCCGGAGTTTGAGCAAGTAATTTTGCTACGAGTGCAATTTTGTTACAATGCGCGCATAAATTTATTTTGATGAGTAAAAGTGTGCTGCAATTTGATGTTGTTGTGATTGGTGCCGGAGCTGCTGGGTTAATGTGTGCCGCGCAGGCTGGCTATCGAGGCCGAAAAGTCGCTGTTGTTGATATGGGTAAAAAGCCTGGTCGTAAAATTTTGATCAGTGGTGGTGGACGGTGTAATTTCACCAATGAAGAGGCGTCACCCAGCAACTATTTATGTGCCAATCCACACTTTGTTAAATCGTGCTTAAGCCGCTATACCCAGCATGACTTTATTGAGTTAGTAGACCGTCACGGCTTGGCCTATCACCATAAAACTTTGGGTCAGCTTTTTTGTGATAACAGTGCCCAAGACATTGTTGATATTTTAATGACAGAATGCGAATGGGCGGGTGTTGAACATTTTTTACGGAGTGAAGTGTTGAACGTTGTGGCAGCGGCAGAAGGTGGTTATGTTGTGACAACCTCAGAGCAGCAATTTAAATGTGCGTCATTGGTGGTTGCCGCCGGTGGATTAACTATGCCAAAACTAGGCGCAACGCCGATAGGGTATAAAATCGCCGAGCAGTTTGGCTTAAATGTATTACCAACAATGGCGGCACTGGTGCCATTTACTTTGCATGATCATGATAAAGCACGATTTGAAGGGCTATCAGGCGTGAGCATCGCGTGTAACGTAAGCAGTGAAGACGGCACTGAGTTTAAAGAGAATATTTTGTTTACTCACCGAGGCTTATCAGGTCCCGCCGTGTTACAGATCTCATCATTTTGGCGAGCAGGTCAGGTCGTTACGATTGACTTACTGCCCGAATTAAACTTGTCAGACACCCTTCATCAATGGCGCGCGGAGCAGGGCAGTAAATCGCTTAAAAATAGTTTAAGTACCCTATTGCCAAAACGTTTTATTGAAATTTTAATTACTGAAGACGCCATTCCAGACAAAGCACTTAACCAGTTAAGTCACAGAGAAATAGAGGCCGTTGCCACTTATATTCATAATTGGACCATCAAACCCAATGGCACCGAAGGCTACCGCACCGCTGAAGTAACCTTAGGCGGCGTGGACACGGATGAACTCAGCTCAAAAACCTTTGAAGCCAAAAAAGCGCAAGGCCTATATTTTATTGGCGAAGTAACCGATGTAACAGGCTGGTTGGGAGGCTATAACTTCCAATATGCGTGGAGCTGTGGCTTTGCCGCAGGGCAGATGTGTTAGTGTTAGTAGCTCAGAATGTAAACAGGCACTTTCAGAATTAAATAAGCACTAGCTTTTATTAAACAGATATAACTATAGCTTGCCATAAGTAAAGACGTGTTATTGTCTATGGAATAGCTGCCGCAACATACAGTTTTATGTTAATGCTGACGTGTTGCGGTTTTCAATGAAAGTATTTGCTCAGGGCTGAAACCACTGCGAAGTAATTCAAAATCACAGAGTTCAACGGTAACTGACCCTGTAAATAATTCTGTGTAACTGCTCTTAGTTACAAGTATTCAGTTAGTCGGTCTTCAAACATAATCATAAAACGGTTTAGAGCTTGCTTCCAGTTATGAATAGGCATTGTCCACCTCTTGGAAGCATCCATTATCGCTAAGTACACCACCTTGCTAGCGGATTCATCTGTCGGGAACAGTTTACGTTTCTTGGTCGCTTTTCTGATCACACTGTTCAGAGATTCAATAGCATTTGTCGTGTAGATAGCTTTACGAATATCTTGAGGGTAGCTAAATAGAGTATTGAGATTATCCCAATGAGCCGTCCAGGAGCGGCTGATTTGAGGGTACTTTTCATCCCATTTATCACCAAAGTGCTCTAACGCCAACAGGGCTTCATCTTCCGTTGTTGCTTGATAGATTTCTTTTAAGTCAGCGGTAATTGCCTTGTAGTCTTTCCATGGGACGTATTTCATTGAGTTTCGCACCATGTGTACGATACAGAGCTGAATTTGAGTTTTTGGATAAACAGCGTTGATGGCATCAGGAAAGCCCTTCAGGCCATCTACACACGCGATGAGGATATCATTCACGCCTCGATTTTGAAGTTCGGTGAGCACGCTAAGCCAGAACTTCGCTCCTTCGGTTTCGGACATCCACATCCCAAGAAGTTCTTTCTGACCTTCCATATTTACGCCAAGTGCGAGATAAATGGCTTTGTTGATAACCTGTTTATTCTGGCGTACTTTCACGACGATGCAATCGAGATAAACGATGGGATAGACCGTATCAAGCGGGCGAGATTGCCACTCAACCACTTGTTCTAAAACAGCATCTGTAACTTTAGATATTAGACTGGCGGAGATATCCGCATCGTACATTTTTTTGAATGTTGCGACGATTTCACGGGTGGTCATTCCTTTGGCATATAGGCTTAAGATCTTGTCGTCCATCGATTGAAATCGGGTTTGATGTTTACGAACAAGCTTGGGTTCAAAGGACGCGTCACGGTCACGAGGGACTTCTAACTGGATCTCACCATCGTCTGTAATTAGGCGTTTAGATGAGTAGCCATTTCGACTGTTACTATCGTTAGTTGGTGAGTTTTTTTCGTAACCGAGGTGCTCATTAAGTTCAGCATTTAAGGCTGTCTCAACCGTCACCTTGGTTAACATTTTCCTAAAGTCATCAAGATCAGAAGGAGTCTTAATCGACTTAGCTGCTTCGCGAGCGAAGGCTTCTAGAGCTTTCTTATCCATATTGCTTATCCTCAGCCATTACTGGCTTAATTATAAGCAGATACACAATTTAAATTACAGGCTCCGGTAACTTTTTTACCTTCACCTACTACTTTGTAGATACTGCCGCTTGCTGTTTTTATCAGGTTTTTCTTAGGCTTTATTTCAACCAATTTTGAGGTGCAGATATAGTCACCGTTGCCAAATCTAAAAGATTTATCTTCAACACAGATGCCCCACAAAACTTGACCGATATTATGATCGTTATCTTTAACTGTCACGATTTGCCAATCACAAACTATAGTATCCATAAGTCACCTCTACTCTATTTGCAGTAAAGTTTAATATTAGGAAATTTGTGGTTAAAAACATATTGAAAGCGTGGATCTAATTCTGACTTTTATAAATTAATATTAGCTTTGAAGGTTGAAAACAGAGGCTGTTGAATTGGTGTAGACAAATGGTCGTTCTAACAGACTATGGTGTTTGACATAGTCTGTTAGAATCCATAAAAGATGGAGCTACTTGACAAAAATTGAACTTTGAAACTCTTTAAACGCGACATGTTCTTTTTCTGAATGCAGGTCATCAACACGAGCTATCCGTCTCTCACCATATATATTAAATCCAGCGATAAGGTTTTCTTGTTTCAGTAACTCTTCAAACAGGTCTTCTCTTAAATAGAATAATTCTTCGCTATTACTCGATTCCTCACCTATTTCTTTGATCTGTTTTACAGCCTCTTTTCCTTCTTTATCTAAATAAATACGAGTTACAGGGTTAAATTTTAAGGAAAGTGTTTTTACTAACCAAGGGGCCAATAAATTGCTGTTTGTGTTAATTGACTCTCCGCCTTGTCTTTCCCAATAATATCCAATTAAAGGATATTTAATTGAAACTTCGTCATATACAGGCTGCTCAACTATTCGTTTTATAGGCTGTCCGATACTGAAACCACCTTCTTCAAATTTTATTTCAGGAGTTTCAATTTCTTTTGATTCACTTCCCACTGTTATTTGAATGACTTGCTCCGTATCTACTTCGTTTAGAGTGTTTTCGTATATTTCACCTGAATACACATATGTAGTCTGTTGCTGTTCGGGCCAATTCATTTGTTTATCTTCGTTCAGATAATCTTTAAGCTTCTTTTCATTTTGCTTATTTGTAAAAAACATTCTCATGGAGCAATAAAAGTTTCTATCGAGTCTCTTTGACTCTTCAGTCGTTGTACCTTTTAGTAAAACCCACGATATAGCTTGTCCAGAGTCGTTGTCTTTGGTCGTGAGTTTTTCTATACATGGAATTTCACTTGTAGAAATCCATTCGGATGAGGATTCTGTTGTATTCCCTAAGAACCTTGGGGAAGCCTTTATTGACTCTTTAATTGGTTCTGGGAAGAATGGGTCAATATCGGCATCAAACCTTTTATGCCACTTTTTAAGCTTTCCCAAACAGTCTAATTCACTTGCTAGTTCGTAGTAAGCGATCCAAGAGTACTTTTTCCCATATCGCTCTACTTTGGCTCTCTCACCTCTTGAGTGATATCTGCCAGAGCCTACTCTTGACTCAATATCTTTGAACTTACATCCGCTCCAGCCCAAGTCATGAACCCTCCACAGAATCTTGGCTCTAGCATCTTGGTAATCTGGATGATCAAAATCATAATTTCCTCGATCTTGAATCAGTCGCCCAATCGTATAATTTTCAAAATCCATTCTGAAAGGCGATTCTCCTGAAGCTAAGTCTTTCACATTCATTTTTCCCCATGCTATAGATACCATTGAAGAAAACGGGTACGACGATTTTAATGCCTGTGTGGTAGTAATAGCAGAGCTGAGGTGCTTGTGAGTTATTTGTATCGTTTGGCTCGCATATTCTCTGGAAAATAAATGCACTAATTGAACATCAGCCTCGTCACTAAAAATTCTTTTATAGAGCATATTGGAAAAATCTGCTATTGCCTGACTCTCCCTTTCATGTGTTATTAAAGTTCCAACAACCCCGTAAGCTACGCCCAACATTCTTTCGATAACATAAGGGTCATTTACACTTAACTTATTAGATGTGAGTTCTAAAAGTGTTGCAGGATAACGGATACCAAAATAAAACAGTGCTTCACTGGCTTTATCTCTCAATTCGATAGATGTAGATGTTAATAACCAAGAAATAGATAAAGCTCTATATTTGTCAATTTCACTGTTTTCTGATTTTTTTGAGCGCCAGTTGTCAATCCGGTAATTTAAGGCTTCGATTATATCGTCATTATGAAGTCGTATATGCTCAGACCATGATAGGTCTCTATCAGACATCGAAAGCTGAGTTAATATTTCATCAAAAAAGTAAACATTGAAAGGGTGATCAGCGACCATTTTTAAGTCTTCAAGTTTTTCAATCGTATTTCTATCTAAGCCTTTATCAAGGATATTTTTGAAGTAAGCTTCCTTCGTTGTAACATCAATATCATTTGCGTCGATCAAATGTGACAGTTCTAGAATATTATTTTGAAATTCTTGAGGTACACATTGCCACAAGTTATCTGAGTTATACTTAGGAAAAAGTGCCACTAGTGCGTATAGAATGTCTTGTGAAAGCTCATGCTGTTCTTCCCCCTCACCAAATAACTTTTGTTTACAGTAGTCATCATTTAGCCATTCTAAATTTTCGCTTTTTTCATTCTTTTGCAAAAGATAGTATGCAACGAAATACCCTCCCATTCGATCGTAAGCTGGGGTTAAGTTAAAGTCCCTTCTTCCTGCTTGATCTCTAAATAAGAGTCCTTCCTGAGATAAAAGGTTAACTATATCGCTATACCAGTCTTGTGCCTCTATCTGAAATCGTTGACGAAACTCTTTTTCAGGAACGGTTCTACAGCCCTCGTTCCAAATGGTCTCTCCCAAAAAATATATCGCATCTTCGATGTCATCAGCATTGTAATTGATGGATAAATTGGTCATTGACGATATAGTTTGAGCAACATGGTCAACCTGTGCTTCGAACAAGCTATAAATTGAAGCAGGAAAATGGGTTACTGTAACAAATTCTCTGGCTTCACGATTAGTAACTTCACAGAAAATCTTTAGATTGAGTGGGTGCCTAAAAAAGCTTCTTGGCGCGATTAAGGGGTTAGCCTTGATCTTATAATGACGAAAATACGCATTGATAGCACGCATTGTAACTTTTTCACTAAATCCAGTTGATTCAATAATAAAACAATCGTCTGGCAAGCCTTTGTGCGCAAAGTCCTCTCGGCTATTATTCTTTTTGGCTAACCGGACTGGGTAGTTCCTTTTTCTTTCCCCTGTTCTTAAAGTACAAATTAAGACAACATTAGGGTAATTCTTGAGCTGAACTTCGGCAGATGCTAATAAAGGTTTCCATTCTCTAGGGTCTTCAGCTTCGTTAAGCCCATCAATAATAATTGGAAGCCTACAGCCACTCCTTGCACCCGCTGCATCTAAAGCAATAATAAGCTGTTCAAAATTTTCAATGGGGCCAGAATAAAAGGATATTCGCTTAGCTATGTCATCTAATGTGAAGTTTGATTTTAAATCTCTTCCCAATAGTAATATACCAGCAGGTCTATCATTGGCATCCGAAGACAATTCTGCTGAGAATTGAGTTTTGCCTCCTCCAGCATCCGCAACCACTGCAACTAGTTGATGAGTAAATAGTTCTACTGCTTTTTTGAGATTCTTTTTTGCATCTTTAATAGCTGCTATGGCATTTGTTATGACAAGAGATAATGGAAGGTTTTTTCTACGTATAACTCTTAAAACTTGTGAGATATTAGTGCTGGATTTGTCGCTTATATCTGTTAGTAAGGTTTCAACATAAGAGATATGTTCTCCAGATATGGTGTTTTTAAAAAGCTCAAAAGAACATACTAAATTCTGACATATATGAACAAATGAATTTAAATTCTGCTTCCAAGCCTTATAAATATCATCGCTTAGTGCTTTTTCTATTTTTTCGATTGCCCAAGTAAGCTCTTTAGCAATATTTACAAACCCTTTCCAAGCACTAGGTTCCCCCAGTATTTTTCTTGTAATTTCTTCAATATCTGTTTTTTGATGTACGTCATGAAGCCAACGTTTGCGGATTGGGGCTACAGATATTGCATGCTGTTTACTTAACATTTCTGGAGTTAAGGCCAATTCACCAAAATACGAGTGCCTTAAATCTAAAGCGTTTCCAGACAATAACGAGTTTAAATCTTCTTCATTCCATAAATGCAGCTTAAAGCCATATTTACTCTCAAGACCATAGAACCATGTCTGATCAGATTTAGCTAAAGTTTTATGTGTCCATAAAATCCAAACATCAATACTTGGTAAATGCTCTTTTGTCTTTTTTAGCGAATGTTCAACTTGTGTTTTTGCTGATGCAGTAAACTCTCCATTAGCTTTATATTGAAACCATTTACATTGCCAGCCTACCGATTGTCCAGCTTTTCCAAGTTTGCTATTCGTTTCAGTTAGATTTAAATGGTATTCTACTCCCGGCTGATTTTTGAGTTCTTTTAAAGCCCCCAAGTAACCGAACTGCCTTCGTATAATTCCTCTGCATAATTTTTCAAAGTTAGCAGTTTCATCACCTGCTAGTTGACTAAATCTCTGCCAATCAAGCATAGGTTACCTTCCGTGTTCTTCATGTGGATGATCGTGGGCTGAAAACATTTCGACCTTCGCTCCTGAATGAATAAGCAAACTTGTGAGAGCATTAAGATCATCATCAGAAGAAATGACTATTTTATTTTCTTCCCTCTCCAAACGCATGTCATACAATAATTGACCAAGTTGCTGAGGAGACAAGCAAAAAAGATTTTTCTTGCCGAGGTAGTCGAGCATCCCAGAACTAAATCGATCCGAATCAACATCAAAATCAGAATCATTCACTAGAAAATTTGTTAGCGATGAAACTAACGATTCAAACTCTTCTGCTTCTATTGCGTCTTTGAAATGCCCAATAATAACCAAATTTAATGAGTGTTCAGCTCCATAGCTTGTCCATATTTTCATATTATTCTTTCCTCTGCATTGCACAACTTTTCAAAGGATTTCATAACCCCTTCCTCAGATATCTTATATCCCATTTTGTCAAATGATGTTTTCTTTAATAAACCATCTGCATCAATGTGAGAATAAGCCAAATGCTCTAGCTCATTTTCAAGAGCATTCAGGTAATTTACCGAGCTTTTCCTTAAGGAGCTAATTGAAAGCCTCAACTTTCCTTTATATTGACCCGCCCATGAAGATAACTTGTCTAAAGTTTGAGTATCAACCTGACAACCCAGTCCTACTGCTTCTTCGGGTAGGAACAACACTTCACTTGCTCCATAAAGTTCGGCAATGTTTATCGCTTGTTCAATATCTTTTACGGTGTCACGGTTAACCACATAATTAATACCAAAATTGATGCGACCTGTTAAAAGAGATAATTTTTTTAAAAAACTAGCAAATGAACACCCTCTTATGGACTCGTAGGTTTCTCCAACACCGTCCATACTTACCCGCGTGAAGTTCACGTTATCTTCAATGTTTTTAATTAAAGACTCTCTGAGTGTAAGGCCGTGAGTTGTAAACGTAATTGCTAGTGATGTCTCATTTTTTCCATAGTGGCAAATTTCATTAAAATCAGGATGAAGGGTAGGTTCTCCACCTCCAAAACCAATTCCAAAGCTGCCAGCTAGATCTAGTTCTTTCATCCATTTCTTTACTAAGCTTTTGTCTAGGAAACTCTTTGATTTAGGTGCGTAACAGTGTTTGCATTGCAGGTTACAATTATTAGTTAACGCAATAGAAACTTGTCTAGGTGCAAGCGTCCAGATTTTTCGGTTAGGTACACTTTCATCCAACAAAAGATTTAGTCCTGTTTGACGATCAAATACATGAATTCCATCAGGCCCGTACCTAGTTTTAAGAAAATTTTTGTTAACATTAACGATTTGCATATGAAGTTAATAACCTAATAAATAAGTGCCTAGGATTATGCTTATTACCTGATCTATTTATCATTAATAAATTCAGAATGAGCCTCTATCAATCTGCTCAAAAATGTCATAGCAGCTTTGCTTAATACATATTTATCCTGTGAGACTTTAAAAACAAGGCTTCTACTTGTTAAGTATTCCAGTGCTTTATCCCAATTGTCTATCCTTAAAGCCTTTAGCGAGCTTGCTAACAAATCATCCTGCTTTAATGCATTAATATCTGATTCCTTTAGCCCAAACATAGGATCTTGCAACTGTGCTAAATCGCCCACAGTTGCATAGTACCTCCCAATAAAAAGCAAGATAGATTGAATCTTCATGGCGTTGTCATCTGATTCATCGTTGTTAGCGTCACGAAGGTCTTGAGTGAAGTAAAAGTCACCTTCTTCATCAAACTTTAGGTCATACCCCATATGTTTAAAGAAAAGGGAAAAGTGCTTAATTTTATTGAATACTAGTGTGAATAAATCATCATCTACTAAACAACCATGAGCATCGTCATAACGCTGCTTGTTGAGTACACGACCTTGAGAGAATAATCGATAAATCTCAGTACTTTTGGTGTAAGGGATTTCTTCAAAGCTGTAAATAACTTCACTTTCCATTAGTTAGGCTCCTGCAAGATGACAATCCTATATACGTAATATTTATTTTCTTGTTGAATGAACGCCTTGTTATTTGTCTTAATCAGGCGTTTTCCATCAAGTGTCTTTTTCATGAAATGAACGACCGCATTTATAAGATCTACAAAGTGATACTCAGGCAACAAACTTTGAAGGCGGTAATGTAAGGTAGCAATTACGTCCTTTGACTCTCTCAATGAGAGTTTTTCTATCAAGTCGTATATTGCCTTTGCTCTTTTTAAGCGATCTTTCGAGGTGAAAGAAACCAAAGCTTGACCTTCTGCTTCAATGTCTTCGTTTGATAGTAGTAATTGGTCTTGAATTCGATACTCAAGGTCTTTGAATATGTTGTAAAAGTAAGAGCTATTATTTTCAATTTTTAACCCTTTGGGTCTCAGTATTCGCTTCACATTTCTCATGAAGGGAACATCATCTGCGAAAGAGTTATCTATTTTTGTGCGGTTAACTCGTCCATCCAGAGTTTCTTCATACTTTTTCTTAAAGCGTTCAAAGTGCCACTCCATCGCATTAAACTGGGTTAAACTTTTCTGCGTCTTGCGAATAAAACCATTTATCTGATTCGAAACATCTTTTAGCGGATTAATAATATTGGTAAAACTCAGTCCATAACGAAAGACCTGATCAGAAAGTTCGTGCTTTCCATGAGCATCAAATAGTGACTTTATAGAGTTGATTGTCGCTAGCAGGTTGTCTCCATCAACCAATTTTACATCAGGATTAACAAACCGCTGTGTTGGAAGAATATGCCTCTCATATAAGTGCGTTACATCATCTAGGACTTTTTGCCTGTACTTAACAAAGTCGATGTCGTCTTTGCTCACCTCAAAAGATAGCTTTTCCAAGTCACCATTAATGCTCTGCATTCTAACTAAGTTGCGTTTTAGCAAATCAAGCAAGCTGCCCAGCTTATGAAATAGTTCCTCTACTAATTCTGTATAGTCATAGTCCATTGAGTTGAAACTACAGTCATCAGATAGAAGTTTATTTTGAATATGCCAAAAAGAAGCGAGTTCAGCTTTTAATTTTGCATCTGTTAGCTCTTGATATAGGGATGTTTCGCAAAGCCTAAAAATAGAGACAACGGATTCTTGAAACATCAAGCGGCTAACATTATCAACCTGATCTTGATCAGCCACTATATGTGACTTTGCCAAGCTTTCCGTTGCATAAGCTATTTTGAATCGGTGCTGCTCTAGCTTATCAAGGTGCTTTATACTTTCTAATACCTCAAAAGCAACGGCTCCCTCACTAATGAAACGCTCATTTTGAGCGTCCATTTTTTTAATGATATTAAACATAATGTTAGGTCGCTCTAACATTATTTTAAGCGTTTGAATGGCGCTAAATTGTTTCATCTACACCTTCCAAAAGCTCAATCTGATCATCTTCTGTAAATGATTCAAAGCCATCTTCGTCGTAAAATGACTGTGGGCCATCCCAAACTACTCGTGCTCTCTCGGCTGTGTATGGTTTTGCCGATTTTAAAGCATCAACATCATAGTGATTTCCGATCATGTGAACCAACTCAGCACCAGAGCTATGAGTTCCTGCGGTAAACAGATAAAAACCACTGTCCTTGATATCTCTTAAAAGCCATTCGTATTGATTAACATTGATATTTGCCGCTTCATCCATTATCACTGGCAGCTTCACCATACAGCTATCAGCTCGTAATTTGGCGAGTAATATTCGTACAAGTTTAAGGTTGATCAATGCAGTTGTAGAAGTTGATTGTTGCTTCGTTTGCCAACTGTCATGACCATCTTTTTTAACTCTATAACTGACTTTCTTGATTACGTCAGACATCACTAGCTTATTACGCTCGCCATCTTTGAAAAACGCATTGCTAAATGCTTGAAGCCTCAGATAGAACTGCTCTGATAGTGAATGGTCGCTAAATTCGTTATAACTCTTTTGAATTTCAGAAATGAGGTTCTTAAAGCGCGGATCTACATGAATAGACACTTCAATTTCAGTTAAATCATTAACTGAAATACCTTCAAATGAGCGGTTTAGTTGATTCTCAAAGCGGCTAATATGCTCAAAGTTCTTTTCTAAAATATCAACATAATTACTGACACTTTCATTATGAGAGCGGTTTTTTGATTTAAGTATCTGCCTTTGGCCTTCAAGCTCTTCATAAACTTGCTTAACGTTACTATATGCTTGATAAATGGTGCTTGGCATTGGGCTTGGGCTAAATAGATCGTTATCTAAATCAATAAATTCATCCCTCGCAAATTCTCGCAGTCCTTCAAGAATCTGCGCTCGCAAATGATCGACCTGTCGCAAGTCATTTTGAAGTAAAGACAAATATTCAGGTGTCACAGTAGCCGTATTGTTGAAAGTACTCTGCTTATCGAGCTGCTTTTGAATTTTGGGGTAGGCTTGCTTAGTACCATTAGCACTTCCTTGAAGCGTAAATAGCTGCGTTTGTTCGTTACTGAAAGCTACCTTCTGTTGCTGTTCAAATTCTATTTGCTCTGATAATTCAGCTTGTCGTTTCAATAGGCTTTCAACTTGGGGAGTAAACTCAGTAATCGCAACTTGGTTATCACTAAGTTGCTTGTTATAGACCTTTAAAGCACCAACATTATCGTTTAGTTCAGATATAACTGTTTTTTCACGCGCTATAGCCTTTAACTCCCTATCTAGCTCCTGAAGCTTCTTCTCAACAATTAAAGGGTTTTCATAATCTTGCCTTTCAAGTGCAGATTTTTCAGAAAGATCTGCATTTATTTCTGACACAATATTGTCTAGTTCTCGCTGTAAGTCACGACTCATCCTTGTGTTGGATTTTTTAAACTCCTGTCCCCAAAAATTATATAAGTACCCTTGATCACTAAATAAGTCTTTAAAGTTATCAATTGCATCTATTTCATGTTTTTCCAATTCCTTACCCGGATTCGCTAATACCAGTCGTTGATTAATGGAATTAAGCAGTTCTAACGTATCATTTGGTAACTGCTTTTGAATCGCAAATTCAGAGTTCTTAATCTCTGACTCTATATTTTGTTGTGTGATCCTATTTTGAGTAATTTGAGCTTCAAGCTTGTTGATTCTTACTCGCCTTGCATTTACATCTTTGAGTGATTGAATTTTATCTTGAGTATCCTTCAGCTCCTCATCAAGAAGCTCTAGTACTTCCTGTTGTGACATGTTTACATAACGACTTAGTTCAGACTCTCCCTTATCAATGTCTTTTTGAGTTTTAGAGATACTTTGCTCAGCAGTTTTAATATTTGCATTAGCAGTAAACAAATTTTGACTAATTGTCCTAACTTGTTCAGTAATAGGAGATAATTGTTGTTGAAGCTCCTTAATTTTATTTGCTGATGTAGTGACTGATCCACTTACCTGTTTTAATTTACTGTTCAGACATAAATAAAAATCAACAAAACGAGTCTCAACTTCAGACAGTTCACTATATTTGGCAAAGTTAGATTTAAGAATCTCAAACTCTCTTGCCTTATTTTCAATATCAGTTAACTTTTGCTCTTCAAGCTTAAGTGAGTCATGTGCTGCTAAAAAGGATTGAATATCAAAGTTCAGTGCATCGCTTGTCTCTTTTTTCTCCGACTCAACGATATTAGCAACCGCTTTAGCAACACCTTCATTTGACGTTTCCATATCGAAAAGCATTAAAATTAATGCTCTCAACGACTCTACGTTTTCGTCAGATGCATCATTGAGTGGAAAAAGGCTGTAGCGCATTTCAGTTTCAGATAGTATGTCTCGTGCATACATCAAATCCTTCAATTTTTGAGGGTCTCTGACTGAAATACAGTGCTTATCTTTGGCCTTAATTTTAGTGAACACATCTTGTGTAGATAACTTTTCTACTCTAGAGCCAATGTTATGTTCGTCCTCTTCCTCTACTTGCCAAAATAAATGCTGAATTTCTTGGTATGGCAAAGCAGTAAAAATACGCTCAAATGAAAGGTTCTTGCCTCTATTTAGAATTTGACAGTGGGTGTATAGTTTGCCTGCGATAACTTTCTCAACTTCGATAATTAAATGCGAGTACTTGCTAGGGAAATAATGCCCATATGACTCGTTTTTATCATATTCATAGCCATTTGAACTTTTGAAGTTGAACTTATCTTTTGCTCGATTGAAGTTGACTTCTGGCAACAGAAACAAACGAATACAATTAAGAAGGCTTGATTTACCAACGTTACCTTCGCCAAGTAATATTGTGTGTTTATCTAGCTCTATCTCTGAGTAACAAAAACCAGCCGAATCTACCAATACCAGCTTCTTTAATACAAAATTAAATTGATGAGACAATGTTTTAATTCCTTCTTATAACGCCAACAAAGCTTCTTGTTCCATGAATGATTTTTTTGCTTCAAACAAGCTATATAGTTTGCTTAAGCCGAGATTGTTGGCAGCTTCTAACGACTTTGTGTATTGTTCGTGAGTCTTCGGTTTTTTTATGAAGAATTCATTTAAATTATCTGAGTTAGGCTCTAAGAATTTAGCCTTGTTTCCTACCAAATTTCGCATTGCCTTATATATTTTCAAACCGCCAAAATCGTAGTCAAAGAAGCATAAAATCGATTCATACTGATTGATAAATGTATAGTTTTGCTTATTGGATATTTGATTTCCGGCACCAAATATCAAATCTGTGTTTTCAAATGACAAGGAAAGAGAGAACGCTTTGTTCATTTGCGAAAATAGTGTTTCTCTTGCGAAAAAAAGCTCAGCATTTTCAATAATAACCAGACGTTTTTTCGGTTGGAATCTCAGATGTGCTTCACCATTACAACTGATAATCGTATCGGGATGAACATCAAGAGTAGACTGATGGTACGCCAACAAGTAGCTAGTCGATGTATTTACTTTATGAGAATCACCCTGCAATGCAGCATCAATGCGACTAGAAGGCTCTATCGTCAATGAGCGTAATTTTTCTAATAGCTGCTCACAATAAATTTTAACGATTACGGAACCTTTACCAAGAAAATTTATAGTCGCTTTATCTTTAACTTCCTCACATAATTTTTCAGGTAATAAAGCGAGAAATTTCGAGTAATCAATTGCTTTGGATTGCTCAATATTTTGAAGATACTTACCAATTCTTTTGTCGTACATTAGTCGTCCTCTGACTGCTGATAACCGGGAGCAATGGCAAGATTCTCTGCTCCATATAGAGTTTGCCTATTCTTAAGCCATAACTGATATTCACCACCAGACAGCTCCGCATTTAAGGTACAATCCACATTCCATCGTCTAAGTAAATATCCTGCCAGTGCAGCTCTTACATTTAACTCAAGAACACCGTTTTCCATCCCATAGTCCATTGCAATTGCAGTAGGGTGCTGCACATTTTTAGGGTGGGGTACTAGCTGTAACGGCATCATTCTCATCCATTGATGATCCTCTAACTTGTCCTCATATGGCTCGATAATCTGGTCTTTAATAGTAACTTTGCTTACGCGAGTAAGCACAAAATCTCTGAATGACTTTGTTTTTCTATCAAAGGCTCTCACGTGCCAGCGTAGTCCGTTATCAACTATAGAGTGAGGTATCAACTCTCTAGAGGCAGAGCCGCTGCTAAGGGATGTGTAAATTACATTTACAGGCTTCTTATTAAGAATCGCTTGTACAAGCTTGGCAACAATAAATATGTCAGGAATATTAAGCTGACTTGGCGCATCAATTGGGAAGCTAATATCACCGATAGCATCAAAGCCATCTGTAATATCGTTAGCGAGCTTTACTAGCGTTTTTTTCGCATCATGATTAAAAAGAGGTTTAAAGTTCTTTGACTGTAAATATTGTTTTGTAGAGTTTTCAAGCTCGATATTCTTTGGCGATAGCTCTTTATAAAGGGCAATGTCACGAGTTGCATTTGCCATTCCCATTTCGAACTTCGCTGTTAAATCACTTCTGCTAAAGTAGCCTCTAAACATCAGTAAGAAGTCTATATAAGCAAGCCTCTGCTTTTGTACGTAGCTGACTCCCTTATCAATAAACATACTCATAATGAACCCATATTGTAATCATTTTGATGATAACATATCATGATTTATCTACTGATTGCCAATCAATTTTCAAGGTGGGTTATACATTTGATATATCATGGAATAGACAATGATTTAGTGAAGTTTGCGTTAGATCCTATTAAAAATAGGGATATCCTAGGTATGAGTTCTGATACTTTAGGTGATCGTGTACGAAGTGTCTTAAACACATTAATCCCATTTCGAAGTGATATTCGTATATTTGAAAATTTTCTTTTCAGGAATTTGTGTCTTGCTGAAAAACAAATATATCAGCTTAAAAACGCCCCTACGAAAGAATGTTATGAGGCCGATAGCTCAAAAATATTAGAAGAAATTCGAAAGTATTTCAGACTGATAGTGGCAGTGGATAAAGACAATGCGTCAGATGAGTCATATAAAAGCTCAATATATAATTATATAGACCGTCAAATTGCAATCACATTTAGTTATCACGTTGATCGAATATCAGAACGGTACAAAATAAAGAGAGAGATATTGTTAGGTATTGATAGTTCGATATTAATATCGTCAATGCTCTTAAGTGAAATCTATGTGTAACTCCACCCAATTTAGTACAGCTCTTTTGTAGAATTTTATGCAGCCTCAAGATAACTAATTGGTGTCATATCACCAAGTGAATCATGGGGTCGTTCATAATTATAAATATCTAACCATTCATCTGTGATTTCACGTACTTCTTGTAGTGACTCAAACAAGTATAAATCTAGCACTTCTTCACGGTAACTTCGGTTAAACCTTTCCACAAAGCCATTTTGATAAGGGCTACCAGGTTTTATAAACTCTAGCTTAATACTGTTTTCCATCGCCCACGTTTCAAGCATAGTGGAAGTAAACTCTGGGCCATTATCTACCCTAATTTGTTTTGGTTTGCCGCGCCAAGCAATGATCTGCTTTAGTGTCCTAATTACTCTCTCAGCCGTTAAACTGGTATCAACTTCAATCGCTAATGCTTGTCGATTGAAGTCATCGAGTACATTCAATGTTCTGAACCGATGTCCATAGCTTAATGCATCACTCATAAAGTCCATTGACCAAGATTCGTTATGTTCTGCTGGGGCACTTAACGGTTCTGGCGTTCTCGTTGGTACACGGCGTTTTCCTTTACGTCTTAAGTTGAGTTTAAGCATGTTGTAAACACGTTCAACACGCTTCTTATTCCAAGGTTTACCCTTGTTGCGAAGCCTTTTAAATAGTTTGGGCAGCCCCCACCTTTGGTGACGTTCGATCAATGCTAGCAATGCGTCGATAACTTCATCATCTGATGGCCGTTTATGTTTGTAATAAAAAACTGAGCGGCTTAATCCAGCCACTTCACAAGCAAATGCGACGCTGACGTTAAATTGAGTTCTCAAATGCTCAACCCAAGCTCTGCGTCTACTTGTCTTTACAGCTTTTTTGCAATGATATCCTCAAGCATCGAGTGCTTTAAGCTCAGCGTTGCAAACATATCTTTTAGCTTACGATTTTCTTCTTCAAGTTCTTTAAGGCGTTTAACATCAGATGCTTCCATACCACCATATTTTGAGCGCCATTTGTAAAATGTGCTTTGGCCTATGCCATGTTTACGGCAAATTTCAGGCACTGGAATACCTGATTCAGCTTCTTTGATCATGCTGACAATTTGAGTTTCGGTGAACTTACTTTTTCTCATCGTAAATTTTCCTATTTTAGTTAATGGAAAATTCTACTTATGAACTGTTTCATTTTTTGGGGGAGTTACATATGTATTCGTTAAGTCTGGATATATTAATGTTAGAAAGTTGAAAGAAGGGTTTAAACTAGAATTGGCGGAGCCTGCCGAAAAATTCCATGTTGCTCATGGGTTATCCGAATTACTAGAAGATAAATCCAACTTTGCAGACCAAGGGTATTTAGACAAAGCAACATCTTTAATGAGCAGGAGATATGTACAACTAGAAGTTGCAAGCGAGATTATTGATCAAGTTTTCGATAAAGTTCTCTCAATAAAGCCAATGTTCCTGTCCGAATCTGCTAAATCCTCCAAGCACTTCCTTTTTATCAGAGAATGTATTGCTATCATGACATTTACTGAGTGTTTCAAACTTAAGGGATTTGATATACCAGTGAGCTTTTTCATCGAAAACAACCTTTGTAGATCTGAATCACTCAACTTTTTGATTAGCAATTTATCAAAGTTAAACAAGTTTGAAGGTGCTCATTTTGATGCACTCCGGTTTGATGGCTCTTCGTTTAAAGCTGGTAACCTAGGTTTTGAGCTAGCGACACGTCACATAACTTACATGGCGTCCAAATTATATAGTCAAGAAGAAAGCTTGAAAAAAGAGCTTATTAAATTTGGTGATATTTTTGAAAGAGATTACATCTATCAATACTTGAGCAATCTTGATGTAAAGCGTTTTAAAATATATCCAAGTATCAACCCGAATAATAATGCTGAAATAAAAGGCTACGACATTGACTTAGTTATTGAAGATCAACTTTTCGAACAATTTTATTTTGTCCAAGTTAAATATCGAACTAAATGGCTTCCTAAATTCTACTCTGAACGCTGCTGGGAACTAACAACTGGAATTTTAAAAGATTATGAACGTCAATTAAGAGTGTTCAAAGATAACCTCAATCATCCAAGTATTAGGAAGAAATTGAATCAAAGAAAGTATGAAGGGCTAGAAAAGGCAACCGATGATAACTCGCACTTTATATTTTTACATAACCTCCCATTCTTAAACTTCTATGAATATAATGGGATTCACTTCTATGAGTGGAATCTTTTTAGGAATATTTTGCAAGGAGCTAAAGTCTACTGGATGAGAGGACAAACAGCAGGGGTAGAAAAAAGCAGTCCTTTCATGCTTCATGACACCCGTGCCGCTATCAAGGCATATACTTCACTCGATAAAGTCAAAACATCAATTGAAACTGATTTAGATACCTACTTAAATTCTATAGTCCAGCTAAAGCTAAAGGGGGCTTTTGGAAGAAATACCTATTTTGATATTCCTCTAATTTAATGTAACTCAAAGCTGCCATGTATTTTTGCAAGAAGGTTGTTGTGGTCAACTAATTCCGGACAGTGAATTAAGTTTTTCTTTTGCTACTGCTGGGGCTTTCATATCATTATGACTATGCGGCCTGCTCCAGTTGTAATAGTTCATCAAATAAAAGCTAATATCTTGCTCTGCTTCTTTAAATGAGTTGTAGCCCGTACTTGGAACCCATTCTGTTTTGAGGCTTCTGAATACGCGCTCCATCGGGGAATTATCCCAACAATTACCTCTGCGGCTCATGCTTTGTGTTATTTGATAACGCCATAACCTTTGCCTGAATTTTGTTGAACTATACTGACTGCCTTGATCCGAATGGAACATAACCCCTCTAGGTTTGCCTCTTTGTTCATATGCTCTATCTAATGCTTTGATAGTTAGGGCTGTATCTGGCTTTTCTGACATGGCCCAGCCAATAGCCCGCCTTGCATATAAATCAATTACTACTGCTAAATATGACCACTTCTGACCAGTCCAAATATACGTAATATCTCCACACTGTAACTCCCCCAAAAAATGAAACAGTTCTTAAGTAGAATTTCTATCAACAGAAGAAGGAAGTTTTACGATGCGAAAAAGTAAGTTCACCGAAACACAGATCGTGGGCATGATCAAAGAAGTTGAGTCTGGCGTTCCTGTGCCAGAAATATGTCGCAAACATGGTGTTGGCCAAAGTACATTTTACAAGTGGCGTTCTAAATATGGTGGGATGGAAGTCTCTGATGTTAAACGATTAAAAGAGCTTGAAGATGAAAACCGCAAGCTAAAAGATATGTTTGCCACTCTGAGCTTAAAACACTCGATGCTTGAGGAAATCATCTCAAAAAAGTTGTAAAAACAAGTAGACGCAGAGCTTGGGTTGAGCATTTGAGAACTCAATTTAACGTCAGCGTCGCATTTGCTTGTGAAGTGGCAGGGCTAAGCCGCTCAGTTTTTTATTACAAACATAAACGGCCATCAGATGATGAGGTTATCGACGCATTGCTAGCATTGGTCGAACGTCACCAAAGATGGGGGCTGCCCAAACTATTTAAAAGGCTTCGCAATAAGGGAAAACCTTGGAATAAGAAGCGTGTAGAACGAGTTTACAACATGCTAAAACTCAATTTGAGACGTAAAGGAAAACGCCGTGTACCAACGAGAACGCCAGAACCATTAAGTGCCCCACTGCAACATAATGAATCTTGGTCAATGGACTTTATGAGTGATGCACTAAGCTACGGACATCGCTTTAGAACATTGAATATACTCGATGACTTCAATCGACAAGCATTAGCGATTGAAGTTGATACCAGTTTAACGGCTGAGAGAGTAATTAGGACACTAAAACAGATCATTGCTTGGCGCGGCAAACCAAAACAAATTAGAGTAGATAATGGCCCAGAGTTTACTTCCATTATGCTTGAAACATGGGCGATGGAAAACAGTATTAAGCTAGAGTTTATAAAACCTGGTAGCCCTTATCAAAATGGCTTTGTGGAAAGGTTTAACCGAAGTTACCGTGAAGAAGTGCTAGATTTATACTTGTTTGAGTCACTACAAGAAGTACGTGAAATCACAGATGAATGGTTAGATATTTATAATTATGAACGACCCCATGATTCACTTGGTGATATGACACCAATTAGTTATCTTGAGGCTGCATAAAATTCTACAAAAGAACTGTACTAAATTGGGTGGAGTTACAATTACTTCCTTTTATTATCAAAAACGACTTCGTTTAAACTATTTGAAAACGCTAAACACCACTCAGTTTTATCGTACGAACTTCCATTGCTATTAAATATTTCTTTACTTATATTATGGCGAATAAATCGGTATTTTAAGTTCTAATTATTCCATTTTGTATTATTTTATTTTCATTTTTGTTTCATAGTTGCAACTGCTGCATATGCCCCTTTTACTCCTGAAAAGTGAACAAAATATGGAGATTTTAATTAATTTAATATCTATAAATATCAATTACTTGGCTTTTTGTTTTTTCATTTTTCTAGAGGGTGAACTAGGTGGGTGAAATAAGTGGTTTGAACTGTATTTAATCATAGATTCTTGTCTTGACTTTATCTCATTATGCTCCAAACTGTTTCTATACTTTATCGCAATCTTAAGGGAGTAGTATTTAGCTATTTATGTTGCTATATACTCAAGACAGTGAATTAGAAGTTGGTATTTACTTAAAAGAACAACGTGCAAAATTTAGAGAGCTTAGAAACTTACTAAATGTTGCTCAGTCCAGCCTTCGTAAATTATTAGAAACACCAACTTCGGCACAAGATCAAGACTTACAGCGCCAAAATGCTGAGGCTTGGTATCAACTACAGCAAGCCTGTACAGAGACGTTAAAAAATGAGTCTCGCGATATCGAAGTATTTGTGTGGTGGCTTGCAGCGCTGCCTTATAAAAAGGCTGACCTGTCTTTATTAGATGAGGGGCTAAGTGACTTTTTATTTGCGCTAAACTCCTTAAAAGAGACGATTCACCCCCGTTTACCAGATAAAAAAGTGGCGGGATTAGAGGCGGCTGAAGCAATGCGTAAGCAGTGTGAAAACCAAACTCGACCGTTAGAGCAGTTAACCGGGGATAGCCCAAATACAGGCTTATTAAATGCGCCTCTCATGCAGTTTCCGTTCATAGACAGCTATACATTTAGTGATTACTTATCTGCTCATAAGTCTGGCAAATTAGAACAACAAAAAGCCGAGTTTGCCAGTGTGATCCAATCGCATAAAGCACAGTTAATCGCGCAGTTTGAAACGATTACATCAATTGACAGCAAAATAGGTGAAATTGATGTATTTATTAACGGTTATCGAAATAAAAATGGTTTGGCGTTGCTTGGGTTTCGTTTTGTAAAAGACAACCTCAAGCAAATTAAAGCGATGTATCAGTATTTTTTCCCTGATGTGGTTAAAAAAGAAGACATTGCGCCGGCACCTGTTGAGCCTGTTCAGACAAATGACAGTGACGCTATGATAAAACCTGATGTGACGCCCGAAATTGAAACGCGTGAAGCGGTTGTTGTAAGGCCTCAAGCGCAAAGTGATATAAGCACTTATACTCGAGAGAATGCGCTTGAAGATTTGAACCGAATTGCGGTGTTTTTTAAACAAACAGAGCCGCACAGTCCAATTCCTTATTTATTAGCGCGTGCGATCCGGTGGGGCAATATGTCATTTTCGGAATTAATGAACGAGCTGATCACCAAAGATTCGCCAGTACTGGCTGAAATTAGCAAGTTAACTGGGGTTGAAAATGACTTGGGTGAATTGCTTAACGAGCAAATAGCTCCAGTGATTACACCACAAAGTACGATAACAGAGACACCTGTTATTGTAGAAGAAACACACACACCTGTTGAGCCTGAAAAGGTTGAGCCGGTAATAGAGCAGCAACCAAAGGCCAGTTCTTCAAGCTCTGGGCCATTATGGTAGTTATCATATATTAATGCCTGCGGCACAGTAGGCAAACTAAAATAGCAAAGGAGAAAGAGAGATGGCATCAATCTTCATGAGAATCGACGGTAATGACACTATTAAAGGCGCAGCAACGGTTGTTGACTTAAATAGTAAAAAAGGTTGGTTTGCAGTCGATAGTCTATCTTGGGGCGCAATGCGTGGTGTGTCAGTAGATATTGGCAATGCAAATAACCAAGACAGCGGTATGGTTGCACTTGGTGAGATCAGTATCTCTAAGACATATGATGGCGCAACACCTTATTTGTTAACTTATTTGTTCCAGCCGGGTGCAGATGGTAAAACAATTGAACTAGTAATGACTAAGCCATCACGTGACGGTAAAGGGATCATTCCTTACTATGTTATTTCGTTAGAAGAAGCACGTATGGCTAACTTTAGTATTTCTGGTAGCGATGGCGGTCAACCTTCAGAGTCATTCTCGTTAACTTATACTAAAATTGAACAAATCTTCTTCGTTGAAGATGAAGGCGGTAAGTTAGAGAAAGCAGCATCAGTGAAATACGATGCAACAACTAACCAACTAACGTCTGCGGCAGATCTTAAGTAAGGTATAGCAAATGGCACTTAATTCACAGCACAAGCGCGTGAGTAAAAACCGCGTAAGTATTACTTACGATGTTGAAACTAATGGCGCTTCAGAGAAAAAAGAACTTCCTTTCGTTTCAGCTGTTTTGGGTAACTTCTCTGGTGACAAAGAAGATCCAAAAGAAGTTGAAGATCGTGAGTTTGTTCAAGTAGATCAAGATAACTTTGATGAAGTACTAGGGCGTATTCAGCCAAGCTTGTCGCTTAAAGTCGACAATGTTATTGAAAATGATGACAGTCAGTTTGAAGTGAACCTTGATTTTGAATCAATGAAAGACTTTGAACCAGATGCATTGGTACAGCGAATCGAGCCGCTTAAAAAGCTGCTTGAAACGCGTAATCAATTAAATGAACTACTCAGTAAAGCTGACCGTTCGCGTGACTTTGAAAAGTTATTAAAAGATATCTTGCAAAGCTCGGACTCTATCAGCGCATTATCTGAAGAACTTGGCGCGAAAGGAGAAGAGTAATGTCTGAAGAGTTACAGCAAGGTGCTGGTGGCGAAGGCGAAAGCCTCTCGTTTTTAGATCAAGCAATTAATGCCACAAGCCAAACTGCACCAGATAGAACGAAAGAGTTATTAACGTCTTTAACGCAAGAAGCGATGTCAGGCACGGTAACGTGGAATAAAAACCTGACAGCGACAATTGAAGATGCAGTAGCTGCGATTGACGCAAAAATGTCTGAGCAGCTATCGCAAATCATGCAAAAAGATACTTTTCAGGAGCTTGAAGGGTCTTGGTTGGGTCTGCAGAAACTGATCCGCAATAGTGCGCTTGGCACTGCGCAGAAAGTTAAGTTATTAAATATCTCAAAAGATGAGTTATTAGAGCAATTTGAAGATGCGCCTGCGGTTGATCGTAGCCCTATTTTTAACTCTATGTACCAGCACGAATATGGTACTGCTGGTGGTGAGCCATATGGGTTAATTTTAGGTGATTACGAGTTTTCACAAAGCGATGAAGATGTCGCGTTACTGCGTTATATGGGTGAAGTTGCAGCAGCAAGCCACGCACCTTTTATTGCAGCAGCAGCACCTGAAATGTTTGAACTGAACAGTTTCTCAACGTTCAGCGAAGGCAAACCAATTGCGCCAGCATTTGATTCACCAAGCTATGCGTCATGGAACTCATTCCGAGAAAGTGATGATGCACGTTATGTTGCATTGACGCTACCTCGCACTATGGCGCGCTTGCCATATGGCGGTAAAGGCAAAAAAATTAAGTCATTTAATTTTGAAGAGCTGAGTACGGACAATGCCGGTAATCCAAAACCAGCAAGTAACGACGAACTAGTATGGTCAAATGCAGCGTTTGATATGGCGTTAAATATGAATAACGCATTTGAAGCATTTGGTTGGTGTACGGCGATTCGTGGTATGGACAATGGCGGTAAAGTTGAGTCGTTACCTAACTTAACTTACTTTACAGATTCTGGTGATATTACCCAGCAGTGTCCTACTGAGGTAAACCTAACAGACGAGCGTGAAAAAGAGCTAAGTGACCTTGGTTTCTTGCCTTTAGTTCACTATAAAAACTCAGATTACGCTGTGTTCTTAGGTGGCCAGACAACGCAAAAACCAAAAGAATATACTGACTTAGACGCAACGGCAAACGCGGCAATTTCAGCACGTTTACCTTACATTATGGCCAGTAGCCGCATTGCACATTACCTAAAAGTGATGGGCCGCGATAATATTGGTTCAAACATGGAATCAGCAGATATTCAAAAGCAAATGAGTGAGTGGATTGCAACTTATACCAACTCAGGTGCGATGGGTAACGAAGAACGTGCTAAAACGCCATTGGCTGAAGCACAAATCTCTGTTATCGAGCAACCAGGTCGCCCTGGTGCTTATTCTGCGATTGCACACCTAAGACCTTGGCTACAAATGGAAGAGCTAACCACTTCTGTGCGTATGGTAGCGAGCTTACCGGGCTAAGGTTGACCAGAACAGCGTCAATTTAACAGATTGATAAGCTGCAAAAACGAGGTACTTAGGTACCTCGTTTTAATCATACAGAACACACATTGACTGAAATACGTTGCAAGGATTTATCGCGTGAAGTTGCACACTGAACTAAGTCAGCCACATATACCGCCTAAAGCGCAGGCTAAGCACCTAATTAGTGAAATTGATCGGGTGATCAGTGAACAGCTGTCTTTAATCATGGCTTCACAAAAGTTTGTGGATCTTGAGGCGCGCTGGCGTAACTTGCAAGAGTTAGTGAGCTTGCCCGTTAACTATAAATCGATAAAAGTTAAGATCATGAATATCTCGTGGCAAGAGATTTCACATGACTTAAATATTGCGACTTCAATTAAACATACCCGGTTGTACAACGTTATTGCTAATAAAGAGTTTAATACATTGGGTGGTGAGCCCTATGGCTTACTCGTGATTGACCACAATGTGAGCCTAGAACTCGATTATGCCGACGAATTTGATGCACTTTATACCCTAGAGCTTTTGGCTGAATTAGGGGAAAAAAGTTTATGCCCCATCTTGCTCGATGCTGATGATAATTTTTTAGGCGCACCTGGTGAAACCTTCTTATGCGACGTCCCCAAACTCAATCGTGTGTTAGCTGATAATGACTTTGCCAGCTGGCATCGACTGAGACAAAGCAGTAACAGTCATTTTTTAGGGTTGGTATTTAATAAATCAGCGGTGCGTGAAGCCTATCGTTTTTACCCGTGTGGCTTTATATTTGATGAAGAAACGGACGGGGATTTTATTTGGGGAAATGCGGCAACCTCCTTTTTGAAAAATGTGTTATTAGAGTTTAACCGCGTTCGTTGGTTTGGTTTTTTAAAATCACGAAAGTTAGACTCTTCCGGTGGTAGCGTTATCAGTTGTTTTGGTGATAAAGCGCAATTCACCACCGTGTTTAAGACGCGCATGTCTGGATCGACTGCATCTTACTTATCACAACAGGGTCTTATTCCTGTTTTTCATAACCCACTCAATGGCAAGTACTTCTTTCAATCTAATTGCTCGGTCAAGGAAGAGGCACAAGGAGAAAACCGCTTTTTGATTCAAACGACTCTAATGATCAGTCGTATTGCCCATTATTTAAAGGTACAGCTGCGTGAAATGATAGGCTCAGCGTTAGAGCCACATGATTGTGAGAATCGGTTGAGCCATTGGTTAGAGCAATACTGCTCGAACTCGGTTGTGTCGGATGAAATGACTTTAGCGGGTATGCCTCTAAAATCAGCCAAGGTACGCGTCATCGAAGAACAGGGTGATACCAAACGATACGCGTGTCATATCGACTTAGTACCGCAATATCAATATGACCGCGTTGCCAGTATGGTGAGTCTATCAACGGCGGTTGAGTCATGAGCTTCTTTAGTGCATTTTATATGGAGACGGATAGCGCGACGCATAATTCGAGTGATGAGTTAGTACAGTCTATTCACCACAATATTGGGCTTATTTTAAAAACTGAAGCGGCTTTTTTACATGATGATAGTAACAGTTTGGCGAGTCAGTCGAGTATTTGCTTTGGCTTAGAAGACATTGCTTTATTTAGTCGACTTAACTCGGGTGAACAAATTGCGATAAGAATTAAAAATAAAATCAGTCAATTTGAGCCCAGATTACACACTATTAAGGTCGCTTATATCCAGCATGAGCAACAAGATTTACTGTCGAATACCATGAAGTTTGAAATATCAGCCATGATCACCATCAACGGCAAAGAAGAGGTATTGCTATTTGATACCGATGTGAATTTGAGCCAAATGACCGTCATGATAGAGAACGAAAGCCAATATGATTAACCGTATGTTGAAACACTTTGAAGATGAACTTGCCAGCATACGCCATGGTTTAGAGGGGTTTCGTAAGCGTTTTCGCCGTGAAGCGGAACATATTAATTTAAATGACAAAGGGCGCGAAGATCCGAATGTAACGCGTTTGATCGACAGCTTTGCGTGGGTGGCTGCAAAAAATGCAATGGAGATCGATTCACTGAGAACCAAGCATATTGAAGAGTTCAGTGAGATTGTTTCTCCAAACTTGTTTAAGACACTGCCCACGGTGGTAAAAGCTGAATTTCAGCCCAGCACAGATGACTTTAATAAGCCGGTATTATTAGGTAAACATGTAGAAGTTGATTTAGATGTACTCAAAGCCGGTGAAGAAAACGTCAGCATTAAATTGAGTAATGCATTACCAATCACGTTTAGCCCTTTGTCTGTAGCGGGTTTTAAATTAGAGCAAACACCGTTTGAGCATGCGATGCCTCAAGGCCTTGATACCAAACATGCTCTGTATTGTCTACGTGTGGCATTAAAGCCTGTGAGTGACGAAGTCGATATACAACATGCACTGCTGCAGGCAATTCAACTGCATTTTAGTAATGAGTCTATTGGTCGCAATGTGGCAGACATCATCAATCAAGCGGTTATCAAAGTCGCGCTATGTGTGGAGGGCGCTGAGCAAGCATATGATATCGGAGAGGGTAATTTTAAATCTTTGTTGTGTGATGAGAATTCCTTGGTTTCACCGCTTAAAAGTAACGAAATTCCGGTGTACTTCAAGTTAAAAGAGTACTTTGCGATACCAGATAAGCGCCATTTCTTTATTTTACGTAACGATAAGCACATCCCAGTACAGCCTGGGCAAACGGTCTATTTAGATTTTTATTTAAATGAACTAGGCGCTGGTTTACTCGATGAGAAAAATCTATCGGTTAAAATTAATAAGACGCTGTTTAGTAATTTGTTTCATCAAACTTCAGAGCCAGTGCGGGTAAATTATCAAGAGCTTTCATATCCGATCATTGCCGATGCCAGTCAAAATAACATTCATATTTACTCTATCGACCGTGTTTATCAGGTGTCATCCAGTGGCCAAACTGAGATCCCTCCAGTTATTGGCACCCAAACGGTCGACTTTCAAGAACAACTATATTGGTCAAAAATCACTAAGCTCGCGGCGGCAAGTCATTCGCAAAGCATCGATGCCGTAGATGAGGTGCAGCATTTGGTATTGCCCATTAATAATGCAACCAAAGCATATCCGAATGGCTTTACTACCTACGCTGAAATTACCTGCTTTGATGCGGAACTAGCCAACAAGGTCCATGTTGGAAACCGTATATTGGTTAACACCGAAGAAGCGTTAGCAGGTGAATTTAGGGTTGGGGGAGTGACCATTCAACCTGTGGGCACCGTGACTGATGAGCGCAATTATTGGAATATGCTGCGTTTGCTATCGTTTAACTTATCGCAATTGCTAGAAGCAGAGGACGCCAAAGAAACCTTAAAAGGGTTTTTGCGATTGTTCGTCAATACCAATGCGACCCATCAAGAACTCAACGCGATTTACCATGTTAAAGCTGAGAAGATAAACGCCCCATTTCAGGTGCAAGGTAGAATGGTATTTGTTCCAGGGCTTAATTTGACAATCACACTTGATAACTCAGAGCTAACGGCCGACTTGTCGCTGTTTGGCGAGTTACTGAATGACTTCTTCCTTGCGCAAACACCGTTTGATCGATGTTGTCAGTTACATGTGCAATATACCAGCTTCAATTGGCCGATTAAGCGCTTTGATGCACAGCTTGGGGTGCGTGTATGCAGCTAAGTAAGCGCGTGTTTAATCGAGTGAGTTCTGCGCTGCACTTTACACGTCTGGCTAGGTTGTTTGGTGCTAAAAAAGTAAGCTTTAAGCAAGAGCTGTTTTCTGATAATTACACCAATCGACACATAAAGTATGACGAATTAGCTGATAAACACTACGTGGTGAGTGCGCATGAAGCCACTTTATTTGGCCCTCAGGGCGGGTTGCCTAATTTTATTTTGGATTGGCTCAAAGAAGCGTATTTAAAGTCAAATCGGGCGTATTTGCGCTTTTTGGCTATTTTTGACAATACCTTTGTCCATCAAGCTTTGCAATTAAAGTCGTATTCCTCTTTGGTATTTCGCGCTGAAAAAACGCAAAGCGCTTACGAAACGTTGACGTTAAAACGTTCATATTTTTATTCATTGACGGCGCAATATGAAGCACTGTCGATGCTGCCTGCGACTTTGGTGGTTCGAAGTGAACATTATTCACTGAATAATTTAGTCTTGTTGCTCAAGCATTACTTTCCGAATGATATTTCGGTGTCCCTCACTGAATTAGAAGAGAAAGTGATCCCAGCACAAGCGCGTAGCCAAATTGGTCGGTGTCAGTTAGGGCAGGGTGCCGTTTTAGGGCGAAAGTTTCCGCAGTTAGGTAGAAAAATAATCGTCAAAGTAAAGTTTGAGTCGGCATCATGTTTTGCCAAACTTGAACGACAAGACAGTGAATTAGTTGGTCGGTTACAGGCGATTAAATCGCTTTGTAATTACTATGTTAATCATGAGGTTGTAGTTGATGTCGAGGCTGAATATACTGGCTCACAGGCATCATGTTTAAAACTTACTAAGCAACAACCTGAGGCCATTGTGTTGGGGGTAAATTCGAACCTAACAACGCGCAGTGGTGTATTTAAACGAATAGTAAGGGCTCGTTAGAGTATAAGGGATCGTATGTCACAAGTTTCTATTTCAAAATTAATTGCTTATTTAGATAGCAACCTTAAAAATGCGCTCGAATATGCGGCGGCCGACGCGATGAAATCGCAAGTTGGTGCGATTGAAATTGAGCATTGGTTGATGTCTTTATTACAAGGGCGAGACCCAAAGCTGCAACAGTTTCTTGAATCACAAAAAGTCAATATTGCTGGATTGGTACAAGAGTTAGAGCAGAAGCTAAGTAAGTTAGAAAAAGTACATTCGGGTCAGCCAACGATCAGCCCTGAACTCATTGAGACGGTAAAGTCGGCTTGGCTGGTGGCATCTGTGGAGTTTTCTCATGGCAGTGTTGCAGGCCTTCATTTGCTCTTAAGTATTTTACAGCCAGATCCTTTGGCATTTAACAGTAAAGAATTTAAAGCCCTGAAAAATGTTTCAATTGAGAGCTTAAAAGAACATATCAAAACGTTATCTGTGCCAGTAAAAAGTGGTAATGCAGGTGGCAGTAGTGCGCCAGCGTCAGTGGTAACTGGCGGATTAGATAAGTTTACCGTTAACTTAACGCAAGCGGCAGAAAAGGGTGAGTTAGATATTATTTCTGGTCGCTCTGAAGAAGTGCGCCAAGCGATTGATATTTTGTGTCGTAAACGTCAAAACAACCCTATTTTTGTTGGTGAACCGGGGGTAGGTAAAACTGCAGTCGTTGAAGGATTAGCACAAAAGATTGCTAATAATGAAGTGCCTGCGGTATTAGCCGGTGTGCAAATTCACACCTTAGATTTAGGACTGTTACAAGCAGGCGCGAGCGTTAAAGGTGAGTTTGAAAACAGACTAAAAGACGTCATTAATGAAGTGAAAATGTCTGAAGTACCAATCGTGGTATTCATTGACGAAGCACACACCTTAATTGGTGCGGGGGGAGCTGAAGGTCAAAATGATGCCGCAAACCTGTTAAAACCAGCATTAGCACGAGGTGAGTTTAGAACATTGGCTGCGACCACGTGGGAAGAATATAAAAAGTATTTCGAAAAAGACCCAGCGCTTACTCGCCGTTTTCAAGTTGTCAAAATTGATGAGCCAAATGAAGAAGATGCCTTGCAAATGTTACGGGGTGTCGCTGAATCATTGAAGTCACATCATAATGTGTTTATTACCGAAGCGGCACTTGAGGCTGCGGTGAGTTTATCGGTGCGTTATTTACCAAGCAGAAAACTGCCTGATAAAGCCATTAGCATATTAGACACATCCTGTGCGCGGATTGCATTGACGCAAAGCTCAAAGCCAGCGCAAATTGAGTCGGTAGAGCAAAGTATTCGTTACCTAGACAAAGAGATTGAATCGTTAAACAAAGAAGACGCAATGTTGGCTAATCAACAGGTGACGATTAGCGAAAAAGCCCAATTAAAGGTGAGCTTTGAGCAGCAGCTTACAGCACTCACTGAGCAATGGGACAAAGAAAAAGCATTAGCAGGTGAGCTCGCCGCTATTCAAAAAGGTGAAGCAGAAGGCGACTTTGCGCAATTACTAGCGCAGTTAAAAACATTGCAAGGTGAAGATCCAATGATCCATGCGATTGTTGATGAGCAAACCATTGCAGAAGTCATTGGCGCATGGACAGGTATCCCTGTGGGCAACCTACTCAAAGATGAAGTGGCTAAATTACTGACTCTAGAAGATTCTTTGCATCAACGTATTATTGGTCAATCACATGCGATGAATGAACTCGCTAAGAGTATCCGAGTATCACGTGCTGGTTTAACAGATAAGCGTAAGCCAGTTGGGGTATTTTTAATGTGTGGTCCAAGTGGGGTTGGTAAGTCAGAGACCGCATTGACGTTAGCAGATCAACTATTTGGTGGCGAGCAAGATATGACCATCATCAACATGACTGAGTTTAAAGAAGCGCATAAAGTGTCTATGTTATTAGGCTCACCAGCAGGTTACGTTGGATATGGGAAAGGCGGGGTACTCACTGAAGCCATTCGTCGTAATCCTTATTGTGTTTTGTTACTTGATGAAATGGAAAAAGCCCACCCAAGTGTGCACGATATTTTCTATCAAATTTTCGATAAGGGCTGCATCCAAGACAGTGAAGGACGCAATATCGATTTTAGAAATACGTTGATCATTATGACTTCTAATGCAGCAGACAGTGCTATTGTTGATTACTGTAATGACCATGCAGAGCGCCCTGAGTTAGTTTCTTTAGTTGATAATGTGCGCCCAGCATTACAGGAATTCTTTAAGCCGGCATTCTTGGGTCGCTGTAACATCATTCCTTATTACCCATTAAATGAAGCTGAATTAGCGCAAATCACGGAGATCTCGTTAAAACGTGTTGCTCAGAAATTGGCTGAAACGTATGAGGCAACACTAGAGTATGATCAAAGCTTTGTTGATTATGTGGTAACTAAAGGCAATGAGCCGACAATCGGTGGACGAGCGATAGAGCAAATTATTAATCGCCATCTTATGCCATTACTGGCAGAGCGATGTATTGAGAAAATAAGTCAAGGCGAGACGATTAGCACCGTGGCCATTCATGGTCAGGCGGATGCTAGCGGCTTCGACTTGTTGGTAAATTAAGGTATTTATGCTGAAGTTAGTAGCACAAACTGCTTTGCTGATAGGGATGAGCTGTATTGCTTTTAGCGTGTTGGGAAAAGACCTAATGCGTTTAGCAACGCATGAAGCTTACCCTTATCATTATATTGAGAATGATCGTGTCAAGGGCACTGTGGTCAGGCAAATAAAGTGTGCATTTAACCGCTTAGAAACGCCTTATCGAGCTGAGTTTAGTGATTGGGTTGATGTTGAGCTGCGCTTGCGAACGGGTAAGTTAGATGCAATTTTTGCGGTTGCAGAAAGTGAGGCACGCAGTGAGTTTGGTGAAGTGTCTGTGCCTGTTGCAGCTAAGCACCTATATTGGTATTTTGCAGGTAACAAAATTGATATAAAAACAACTAACCCACTTTATCAGCGTTATAAAGTGGCTGCTGAATTTGGCTCAGATGAATGGCTGGCATTAAAGCGTGCTGAATATAATGTAAAGATGAAACCGCGCAGTGCGACCGCGTTGGTTAAGCTTTTGATCAGCCACGAGGTGGATGCAATTTTATTAGATGAACATGAGTTTGAGCATGAAATCTCCCTGTTGCGCTTACAAGACACCGCCTTTTCACGTACAGAGTATGGAACCATTGATTTAGGCGTATTGTTTTCTAAAGCATTTTTGAACGATAAACCTACCTTTTTAGATGCATTTAATACCGCCGTATCAAATTGCATTGTGCCTAATAATGGGAAGCAGTAAATGAACGCAGCTATTTTACAAGTTACTGAATGCCCTGATGATATTAGACTGTTGTCGCGTATGGCAACCGTTTCAGAACAAGGCGTGGTACTTGGAGGGTCGATTGAATGCGACCTTATCTTACCGAGCGTTGATGACGGGCAAGATGATGCACCACAGCTTGTTAAAGTGTTGGTAGATAAAGCAACGGCACAGTATAAGTTGGTGGCTTTAATTGAGGGCGTTAAACTGAATGGTCGGGCACAGTTAGCCAATTCATCAGCGTTATTGTCTGATGGGGATGTCATTACATTCAATGGCTATACTTTGTTGTTTTCAAATGAAAATGAATCGATAGCAAGTACAGCGCCAGAGGTGCAATCACAAGACACTTTTTTTGAAAGTGTCGATGACATCGCTTTTGATGCCAGCAATATATTTGCTGATTTGGAAAGTGAGTTAGATCAGGTTAACTCAGAGCGAAACAGCACACATCAAACAGACGATTTTATTGAAATGTCGCATGATATGAATGTTGATACAGCTGTGACAACAGACAGTAATCAAAGTGCGATTGAACATAAATTAGATCAGCTATTGGCAGTAACTCAAAATCCATGGCAGCAGCAAAAGCAGTTGTTGATGATGATGGATGATGTGGTTGATGAATTTATAAAAGAGTTTGACCCACAGCTTATTGATGAAATGGTGGGGACGCCTTCAATGTTAAGTTCTAAGCATTGGAATGCGTATAAAAGTTACTATGAAAGAAAAATTAAAGAAGGGCATTTTAAACGTCAGTTTAAAGCGATACTAATTGAATGCATGCAAAAATAATATTAATTCTTATCTGTTTGGTACTAGCAGGGTGTTCTGGCGGGGATGCATTACAGCGTTATTCTTTGCCAATTAAACTGCGGATGGAAACCAATGAGCAATTGAATTGGGCGAATGACGCGGCCAATCCTGTTGCTGTGCGTATTTATCAGTTAACGAAGAAAGACCGCTTTTCCCAGAATGACTTTATCACATTGTTTAACGGCGATACCGCGGTATTGGCTGAGCAATTAATCGAGAAAAAGCGCTTGTATCCGGTGATGCCAAATACCAGCGAGGAAGTCATTGTAAAGTTGTTACCTGGGGTGCGTTACTTGGCCGTATTAGTCGAATTTACAGAATACAAAGCCGGATCAACCAAAGCGCTGATTGAATTACCAGAAGATGTGTCAGAAGAAACCGAGCTGTGGATTGGCATTAATGGAACAGGCGTAAAGTTTAATGAGATCTCAGAAGAAAGCCTGTTAGATAGTTTATTTAGTTGGGGAGCTTAATTTGAGCAACAAAATTGTGTGGCGTGAAGGGACATTTTTATACCCTCAGCATTTTCAGCAAATGGAAGCCCATTTGGAAGGAGTAACACAACGCTACAGCGCTTTAACAACCAGTGAATTTGCACCTCATTGCGGATTAACGCAATTGAGTATTAATGAGTCGTTATTGCAGCTTGGTCAGTTTTCAGTACGGGCATGTGAGGGCATATTACCCGATGGGCAGTACTTTAAAATAGCCAAAGAAGTGGCGATGAGTATTCCTGCCGGCAGTGTTGACCAAATGATTTACTTGGTTGTTCCTGCATTATTAGGGGGTAATAACAGTTTTGAAAATGACTCAACCACGTCACGTTATAAAACGGCTTTCACAAAAATTTATGATTTTACGTCGAATGCCCAAGAAGAGATTGAAGTTGAAACAGCATCACTCAATGCCGCACTAAAATTAGAGCAAGATAACCTCGATGGGTTTGTAAAATTAGCGGTTGGTAAAGTGCTAGAAGTGGACGGCAACGGTGCCGTTGTCATTGATCGCTCATTCATTCCTGATTGTTTAAGCATTGGTGCCGCAGACATTTTATTGGAGCGGGTAAAAGAGCTTGAAATATTGGCTAATGCCAAGGCAAACCAGTTGTTACTGCGCTTAAATACGGCACTAGAGACACAAAGTAATGCAGCGCTATTTAAAGAGCAGCAGTTACTTAGCACCATTTACCATTGGTTGCCATGGTTAGAAGCCACACAAAAAACCCAACATTATAAACTGGGCCGGTTTTTCTTTGAGTTAAAGCAGTTTGAAGCCGCGTTATTGAGTGTGGATTACGAGCCACGTTTACCATGGACCCCACTGACATTTGAAAATCTGTTTAAGCAATTTCACGAAGTGTTGTCGTGTATTAAAGATAAGCTATCGATAACACAGCAACAGAATGTGATTGAATATTTTTGGGATAAGTCACTTTTTGATAGCCGTAGAATGCTGTTGGCGAAAGTAAAACAAGGAGATGTATTGCAATCACAGCGTATTGTTATTGCGGTGATTGCTTCTGAAGGATATATAGCGAAAGAAGTCTTTAAAACCGGATTTAAACTTGCGGGCAATAAGAGCATTGTTAATTGCATCAAAAATGCAACGCAAGGGGTGTCGGTTAAAGCGCTGCCTTTTCCGCCTGCTGAGCTAAAAGAACAGGCTGATGCCACTTATTTCGAGGTGGATGTAGACGATGGATTATGGCTACAAATTATCGAAAATAAAGAGATGCTAGCGCTTCATATAGATGCGCGAATTCATGTTGATGATGTCAAACTATTTATGATCAATTAATATGACTAATGCAAGCTATACCGTGAATCAATTCTCTTTAGTTGACGAGAGAAACACCGCCCTCAAAGATTTGCTCAGTGAGTTTGAATGGCAGGGCGAAGAGCTTATGCGTTTGAGTTTACCTTTGATGCCGATGATTGATGCCATTAAATCACTGGATGATTTAGCGTCGTTAGACAACTATCGAGCTAATATTGTTACTGAATTAAAAAACATCAAACACCGAGGGCAAGCCTTGGCGGTATCTCCCGCCTTACTTGATAAATTATGTTTTATTTGGGCAGCATATTTTGATGAGCGTGTTGGCTATGAGAGTCAGTTAGACACCACACAGTGGCAAAATAAAACCTTAGTAAGTCAATTATTTGGTATTCGTAATAGTGGTGAAACGTTCTTTAATTTAATTAAACAGTTAATGGGCTCACCGAAGAAGCATTTAGCATTACTGAAAGTGTGCTACGTTATTTTACAGTTGGGTTTTAAGGGCAAGTACCATAACCATCACCGTGCTGAATTAAAGCAAATCATCATGGATATTCACTATGCGCTATCAGAGCTGAGGGCGTTTGGGCTGCCTACCACGCAAAAACCTCACCGGATTACCCAGCTTAGAAGACGTTTTGGTTTATTTAAAGGGATCACTCCGGTTTCATTTTGGATTGCGGTTGGGGTGATATTGATAGCTGGTTTAGTAAGCTATAACCACTATTTAGGTGATATGTATCAGCAGCAAAATTTGGAATATCAACAGATGGCTGATGATACCTATCAACATATTCAACAGTTACAGCCGCAAAAAATGTATATGGAAAATACCCAGTTTTTTGAGCAGGCCACTTTTCCTTTGGACTCAGATCCGACCGCGTTCCGCGTGGGTGATTCGTTAACCCCGACCAGTAACCTAGCTCAGCAAGGGGAAACACACGGACAGACAAAAGGTGAGAATAAAGAGACTGCTACCCTAGATGTTTCTCTTCCCAGTAACGCGCTAGAACCCCAAGTGCAGTATTTAGTGCAAGTGGGTGCATTTAATAATATTGCGCGGGCTGAAAAACTACATAATGCCTGCACAAATTCTCAGTACCCTTTACAAATCATTCAGCGTGGAGAACGTCAGTTTGTCGGGTACATCGCAACAGGTTTTGCACAAGCAAAAGTCGTGAGTGAACACTTAACTGAACTTTGTAACATCAACCCTTATATAAAAAAAATCAGTGAGTAGTTAAATGGTGCGAATTATTATCGCCAGTGTGTTGGTTATTGTCAGTGTTGTGATCGCTGGGCTGAGTGTCTGGCTCGATTTGTCAGGCCTATACTATTGGAGCAGTGGGTTGACTGCGTTGCTAGGTATTGTGGTTTATTTTTTTCCGAATATGAAAGCTTTCGCTATTCGCCGCTATATGCGAGGTAGTCAGTTTAAACAATATTCGTTGTTGTATCGCAGAATTGCTAAGAAGATAAAACTCAGTAGCAATATTTATGATACCGCATGGTACCTTGTTGCATCTGAGGAAAATATTAACGAAACATTTGCCCAATTTAACCGGGTTACTTTGTCAAATATGCCCGCAAATATTGCCGTATATCACGTTCAAGGGGCATTAATTTGGCATGTCAAAGCGAGCCACAAAGCCGAACGTGCACACTTCTTATCTTGGCTTAATCATGTCAGACCAAAACAACCCATAAACGGACTATTACTGCTCAATGATGCGTTCAGTTTGATTCAGCGTGCTCAAAAAGTAAAACAGGATTACATTGCCGATGTGAAGGCTCAACTGGAGTCACTCTATTTACTCAGTGGCTATAAAATCCCCTTGCATCTATTTTTATGTGGCGTGAACAAACTGGATGGTATTGCTGAAACCTTGCATGAACAAAGTGACTTAAGCGAGCTGTCATTTTTCTTAGAAGGCAATAATCAAAAAGTCACTGAGGCGCTCAGCCAAGCCTATGATGATTTATTTAAGCGTTTATTTGCGAACAACTTACATCAAGTGTCGTTACAGCTTGATGAGGGTTTTAAACGTAAGCAGTTATTAGGGCCGATGCAGTTACAGTACTTAAAGCTATCGGTGACAGGCTTTGTCGATGAATTGTTTGATTTTAACGGATTAGCAGTACCTTTTCAGTTAGAGAGCTTTCATTTGGTAGAGTCAGAAACTGCGACTCAGCGAGTTAATTTAGCAACTGCACATGCATTGATTGAAGTAAATCAAACACTGCTACCTGTGGTGCAAGAATCTAACCTAAAACCTAAAGCACAGTTAACCAAAACGTTTGCGGAGCATGTTTTACCTGCCTCTCACGGTGCACCTACTAACCGCTGGAAGGTTTGGCAACATGGTATTAAACAAGCAGTAATGTTTACATCTGGTGCTGCCATTGTGTTTTTTGCCAGTTGGATTGGTTGGCAAGCATATACATATAATGAAATGCTGCACACTGAGTTTAGAGATGTGCATAAGTCGTACAAAGCCAACTTAGACAATTCAGCTTTTAATGTGGATGAACCTTCCACCCTTGTAGAGCCTTTAACTTTATTGCGCTCAGCTTACATTAACTTTAATCAAGCTCAGCTCTCTAAACCTTGGTATGCGCTAGATATATTAACGTCTATTGAGCGTGCGGAGCACTATCAAGCTTTATACAAAAATCAATTGTCAGTGGCAATTGAACCCAGTATGAAAAAGTACTTAGAAGAAGAGTTATTTGTTTATCTCGAGTTAGAAGATTACTTAAAAGTGATCAATGTAAAAGATGTTTACTTGTCTTTTTCTAACAGAGAAAACAAAGAGGTGGTTTTACAATATATGTCAACCTCCTTGCTCGAAAGCGGTGTGATGGATGATATACAAACAGAAAACTTTATTGCCTTGCTGAATGACTTTTATGAATTAGGGTATGATCCAGTCGTGACCAATGATGAGCTGCTAGCTATTGTCGATAGTCAGTTGGCACTGCAAGATACCAATCAATTGATGTATAAATATGTTAAGCAGCTGCCGCAATTTAATCGATTGATAGATATTCGCCCAGCCCTATTAGGGGATACATTAAACAACACGATTTTATTTGCGATAAAAGGTGAAAAGAGCAGCTTTTTAGTGCCTGCATTGTATACACCCGAAGCAATGCAGAAATTATCTTTTGTGCCTGAGTCTGAATTTATGCAACAAATGGTAAAGAAAAACCATGGCTTGTTTCAAGTTGCCCCCACCAAGCGTGAACTGACTCGTATAGGGAATTACTTAAAGTACAGCTATATAAATGACTATACGCGCTTTTGGCAGAAGTATTATCAACGCTTAGAGCTAAAGCAGTCACTGACGTTGCAACAAGTCATGACGGCGTTGACCTCAAATGATACGTCTCCGTTGATGCAATTGTATAGTACGTTGCGTAATTATGTGGTGATCCCCACTGTTGAAGTGCCGGATGCGATGTCAGATACCAATGTAGCCAAACAAGCACCTAAAAGCTTGGCTGTAAAAGCAGCGAAAGTCGAGAAACTAGCAAAGGTGGCCAGTAGTAAACTTGATAAACAAAAGTTATTGGAAATTGCACTGGCACAAGAACATAACGAGATCAGCGAAAAAATTAGGCAGTCTTTTTCTCAATACCAGTTACTTGCAGGTGAGCAAGAAGCGATGCGTAATGAATACCAAACGTTCTTAGGGCAACTGATTGCCTTAAAAGCGTGGATGACCAACGCGGATGATGATGTTATTCCTGGGCTAACTTACTTTAAGCAAATTCAAAAAAGCAGTAACTTTGATGCCTTTTCAGGATTATGGTTGAGACCGCATTCGGAGCGACTTATGCAAAACTTAGCGGCACTTACTGTGGCTAAAACAACGGAGCACGTCAAAGAGAAAGTACAAGGCTATTTGCAAACCCATTGGCAAAGTGCGGTCGTTAAACCGTATAGCGAGTCAATTGCCCCGTATTACCCATTTTCGCTTAAAGGCGATGATCTCAATTTAAACTCATTGGCAGGTTTTTTTGCTTCAGACAGCAGTGTTACGCAATTTGAGTCGGATATTTTATCTCACTTCTTATTGGTCGATGAGCAATACCAGATGGCCATTTTTAATCGTCACACGTTGATATCACTTGATGCCGAGATCCTGCAATTTTTTACGCAATTTAAAAAGATGCAGCGCCAGCTATACGGCCAAGCTAATGAGTTACAAGTTCAAGTTTCGATTAAACCCCAATCATTGTCTCCAAAATTGAACTCTTTCACACTGAAGTCTGCTGATATTGATTTACTTTATACCCATGGTCCATTAATTGAAGTCAATGGTGTATGGCCAAAAGACTTCTCTTCTGAGGGGTTATCTGTGACCTTGACTGATTTAAATAATCAAAAGCAAACTCACAGCTATGACGGAGTGTGGAGCCTATTACGCTTGATAGATAAGCGTAAAGTGAGTGCTAATAAAAATACACTGATGCTGCCTTATCAAGATGAAGCAGGCGCAACACTTAGTATTAATGGGGTGGGTGATCCCCAGAGCCTTCTTAACCCACTTTTTTATGCTCAATTGACTGTGCCTTTGCGTCTAGTGCAGTCGATTAATTAACACGCTGGAGTAAATATTATGGATACCTATATTGCGGGTGAAACCAGCTACTTAATTGCTACCACAGAGCAAGGGAAAGAATACCGTTTAAATACGTGTTCAATAAGCGATAAGTTATGTGATGGCGTATCGATTAACGTAGAGTTAGTCAGTGACGGTGATGACTTATCGAGTGCGCTCGGTGAAACTTTGTCGTTGAGCTGGTATCAAGATGTCGCAGGGCGGCCAAACAAGCTGCTTGATTATAATGCCTACGTAGTAGAAATCGCCGAGCAAGAAGCACACACCGAAAACATTCGCGCCTTTCATATTCGTCTTGAGTCTTGGCTATGGCTATTACGCTTTAGCCGCACGTATCGTATTTACCAAGCACAAACTCTAAAAGATATTTTGTCAGATATTTTTGATAATGCAGGCTTCAAAGGGATGTATAAGTTTGGTTCGATGCCGTCAACGAAAAAAGAATACTGTACGCAATACGATGAGACCGACCTTGAGTTTGTAATGCGGATTATTGCCGAGGCTGGCGTTGTATTTTTCTTCTCGCAAAGCGATGGAAAACATACGTTGGAGTTGCAGTTAGCCTCAGCCCCTTTTGACGATAATAAGACAGCTAAGTTTGATCATAGTTTGGTTAAATCGGCAAAAAACTTGCTTATACAGTCTTGGCAACCAGAGCAACGTTTGGCAAAGAAATCGTTATCTTTATCGGGATATAACTATACCAAAGCAAAGTCAGAAACTGGCAGTGCGCAGCAATCGTCGAGTAATGTGACCTCGGTTGCCAATAGCAGCTTTGAGCACTTTGCATTAAACAGTGATGCGGGTGATTTTACCGATGTGAGTACGCTGGCAACTCAGCTAAATAATGCCCAAGAGGCACAAGCGACAAATATTCGCATGACCACGGATGCCAATGTGGTATTAGTGGGGAATATGCTGACAATTGACACGCACATAAACAGTCAGCAGCAAGGGCAATATAATACGTTGGCTGTTGAACACCAAATTGATGTGACGCAAGCAAATGTCGGAACCAGTTATGTTTGTAATGTAACATGTCGAGACAGTGCATTAGCGCTGACGCCTGCTTTTATCAATAAGCCTGCAGTACGCGGGATCACCAGTGCGCTGGTGGTGACAGACGCGGGATCATTTGATAGCAAAGGTGAGATAAACCAAGACAAAGACGGTCGTATCAAAGTCCACTTTATGTGGGATGTAAGTAATGCGAAGTCAACCAGCTGTTACCTTCGTGTCATGCAGCAAACTGCTGGGGGAAATGCGGGTATGCAGTTTATTCCACGTATTGGTGATGAGGTACTTGTTGATTTCATTAATGGTGATATTGACCAGCCAATTGTGATCGGCAGTGTTTACAATAGCAGTACACAACCTCCCTACGCACAAAAAGATGCCACTCAGTCGAGTATTAAAACGGGGCTGGCTGAAGACACCGGACATGAAATTTGCTTTGACGATAAAAAAGGCGAAGAAAAACTGTCGATAAGCTCAGGTAAAGATTTAGACATTACGGTAACGAATAATGCCACAACTCTCGTTAATGCTGAAGATGCGCTGACGGTTAAAAAATCTCAGACAACCACGATAGAAGAATCACAAACAGTTAAAGTGACTAAAAACTATGGCTTAAAAGCCGATAAAATATCGATAGAAGGTGATTCTGAAATAGCGCTTAAAGTGGGTAGTAACAAAATTACGATTAGTAGTTCTGGCATTAAAATTGAAGCCAGCAATATTGAGTTGAAATCCAGTCAAGATACTAAAATTACGGCCCTGAATTTAACGACTTCTAGCAGTGCATCAACGAAGATAAGCGCCACGGCGAATGTGGATATTAAAGCCACTGCGCAGGCTAATCTAGAGGGGACTGCGGGGGCGAATGTAAAGTCTACGGCTATTGCAAAGCTTGAAGGCACGGCGGGTGCGCAAGTGACCTCAACCGCGATGGCAAAACTCAGTGGTGCAGCAATGGCTGAAATCACTGGTGCATTAGTTAAAATAAATTAAAAGTGTAGGTTTTTGTGGAAATCATTAATGCCCAGATCATCAGTGAGCTTAAGCAGCAGACTATTGGTACTATTTTATCCAAATATCAACCCTCGAAGGAGGCTCAGGAGATATTAGAGGTAGCATGGTCACCTCAACATGCTGTTCAGCAGTTATTAAAAAATGAATTAGAACGAGATGCAATACAGCTTATTGCGCATGGATTACCCGTAATGGTTGCCATTCGTTGGGGTGGTCGTGTTCTTAAGCAAAAGCAAGATATGACGACTGAAGGTGAAAAATTATTGCACTGTGTTGAAAACTGGCTGCAATCACCGAATGAAACACTGCGTATTCGCTCACAACAGTTGGCTGAACGTATTGGATTAGATACCGATATAGGGTGGTTAGGTTATGCGGTATTTTGGTCAGGCACTGGCTCTATTGTTGCGCCTGAGCTTCCAGTCGTGATGCCACCGGATAATATGGTGGGTCATGCTATCAATGCTGCCATTTTATTGTCTATGATTGATAGAGCATAATTTTTGTTATTGGGGTGCTTATGCCGTTTGCAACCACACATATTTTAAATACATGGAAGTCAGATACCAATGTACGCTTAGCGTCGCGGGGCAAGTTATTGCGCAAAGTAGACGCTAAAGTTGATGTGTATAGTACGTCACCGACGCCAGAGCTTTTTAAAGAGCTAAAAAGCGCCTATTTTTTATGGCAAGTAAGTAAAGAAGAAAAGTATTTAAACTTAGATGGGTGGCGCTCTAGTCAACGTAATCAGTCGGATAAGCAGTTTCCGGTGGAGCGATTACATAACTTCTTGTTCCCCAAAGAAGAAGACCAAAAAATAGACGACTTTTCATTGTTGTTGGCGAAAGAGGCCAAGCGCGATTGTGTACGGATCCTGTATGGCAGTAAAGCGAAGTTTCTGTATAAAGATGACCTAAAGGAGATGGTCAAGCAAGCCAAAAAAGACATTACAGAATCACGCCGAGAAAAAACCGAAAACGATCGACAAACTCGTGCCAATCATAATGATGAACAACGCAGTGAATCATCACAGATCAATCAAATAGCCGGCTCAATCGCCGTACAAATGAAAACGGGTAATGTGATGGCGGCCCAAGTTAAGCAAGGGTATGGATGGATCAAAGACATTGCTCAGACAATTTATGAGTTTTTAAAAGGCATAGCTGAAGACTTCATCAAGTTTGTGACTGATTGCTGGGTTAGTATTCGGGACTTGCTGATTAGTTTAGTGGCGGAAGTGTGTATCGCCTTAGTCCCCGGGATTAACTCGATTGTATCGGCGGGTAAATCAGTAAAAGAATATACGGATGCGGTAAAAATTGCGGTAAAAGGCTGTTATCAACGTTACAAAGATAGCAAAACGATGATGCTTGCCAATAAAACGTATCAACTACGTACAGCATTAATGACGTTTGCTAATAATCAGTTTTTATTGGCGATGCGTGATGCTGCCGTGCAATTAGTCAAAGCGCTGGAAAACAGCTTCTCTGTTGTTTCAGGGATCACAGTCCCAGGTAATGTCAGTAAGGTTTTGTCACTCACGGCGTTTTATATTCAGAAAATCGCGGTGCTTGCGAAAGAGTATTACTTTACTCGAAAGCTCAATCGCCATTTATCGCAAATTAATAAACATAACCCTTATGTATCTGATGAGTTATTAAAAGATCCTTTGATAGCGGCTTATTTAATTGTGAACGCCACAGATTCAACTTTGTTTGCCACGGTACGAGATAATCAAGATATGGCAATTTGGTTAGATTATTGTGCTGAACATGTCTCTGAATTTGAATCTTTAAAAGAGCGAGCACAAGAGTATATAGATTCTCGGAAAATACGCTTAAAAGGGTTAAAAACCAAAGCGGATGAAGTGGGCCCTGCGCCATTTTTACAACATATCCAAACGTTTGATAAGTCACAATTGAGTAAAGTGGAGTTGAGTAAGCCGAGCTCATTGTTGAATGACATTAGGCAATTTGATAAATCCTCTTTGAAGCAGGTAGATACAGAGGTTAAGCGTGGTAAAGGTCTACTGGATGAAATTGAGTTACATAACAACAATAGCTTGAGAGCAACCAATACCGTTGAAAAACGGGGTTTAGGGGTGCTCGATGAAATAACACGCTTTAATCGTTCTGCATTACAAGAGACTGAGACGCAGGTCAAACAAGGCACCAGCGTACTAGATCAAGTGGAGCTGTTTAATAAGAAAAAGCTCTCTCAGGTTAATACACTGGTGAAGCGCGGTACCAGTGTATTAGATCAGGTTGAGTTATTTAATAAAGGTAATTTAGCCCAGCAACGAACACAGCAATTTGACTATTTGGCTCAAATCAAAAAACTCGAATTAGCATTACAAGCGCTTGATTATCGGATTATAAATAGAACTATGATTGGGAATGCTTCGTTAAAAGGGGAGTTAAATGCGCTAGCCAATCAACCAGTGTCTGTTGCGCAATGGAAAAAGCTAACCTGGGTGAAGTTTGGTCGTCGTCATGAAATTACGAAGTCAATTGATAAAGGTGTGGGTATTTACTACAAGTTTTTCACCCAGCGTGCACAGGGGGCAATGCGACCGCATAATTGCCAGGCCATTGATGGGAGTTTAAAGATGATTGCACGACGACTTGAAATATTGCAACGGGATGTACTCTATCCTGTGCAGGCGTGGTTAATGCAATTAGATTCTACCCACAGAACGAGCCCAAGAAGGCCAGCCATGACTCGGCTTAATGCTGCTGCTCAATCCGAGCGTAACGCGTTGCAAGAGTTAGCCATGTCTCTAGAAAAACTCAATACCAGTTACAGTATGATTGCAGGTCAAAAAGGAATTAATTAAACCTGAAAATATCTAGCCTTGTTATCTGAGATATCAAGGCGTTATTTTATATGCGCTTGAGGGCTATCGTGGTCCTGTAGTGCAAGTTATTAATTTTAAAATGAAAGTAAAAAATGACGATGAGTAATCACAAAAGCGTAGATTTAGCAAAAAGCTTCGGCAGTCACTTAGTCACGCCTATGTTATGGTTTTTCATGGTATTTAGCGCGTTAAGTGCGGTGTACAGTACATTTATCATTTACCAAAAACATGACCGATTTCAGTCAGAAATTAAAGCCCAAGTTAGGCAGCAAACTTATTCGGCATCTCAGAAAATGGGTGAAAAACTCAGTGAGACAATGCAGTTTGTTGATGGCTTTGCTGAGCGCATTACTGCCCTTGAAGATAAACAGCGTGCGCCAAAGTTATTAGAGGATTCGTTTAATAAAAACGAGGAGATATTTTCGCTTAATGTGACGTTTCACCCATTTCAATTTGACCGTAATACCCGCTATTTTAGTCCTTATTATGAACGGCTTTCAGGTATAGATAAAAAGTTTGATTTGGTTGATTATGATAAACCTGATGTGGAGTTTAGCTGGTATCACCGGCCTTTAAAAGAGGGGCCGATATGGACAGAACCGTATTATGAACCGCAAAATAATGTACTAATGACGACCTATTCAGTGCCTTTTTATCGCTCATCAGCTGGACAAGCGAATGAAGAAGCGCCGCTCGGTGTTATTCCCTCAGATGTGTCGTTAGACCACTTAACGGCGTCGTTGAAAAAGCTAAAATTTGGTTTAGGTGGTTATGGGATTATTTTTTCAAAACAACAAAACCTAATTTCTCACCCTGTTTTTTCTTATGTCCGTGAAGGTGAGAACGTCACCAGTTTGTCGAAAAAACCTGAGTTTGATTATTTAAACAAGATAAAACAGTGCTTTGACCCAGAGCTTGATTACCTCTTCTTCAATGGTGAGGTAATGAATAATGATGAGCATTATGCCGCGTGTACTAAAATTCCGTACACAAACTGGGTATTGATCACCAGAATGTCGGCAGATATGTTCGAAATGGACAAAGATGCCAGACGACAAATGAACATTGTTGCTGTGGGGTGTTATGCCGCGGCATTGATTTTTGCCATTTTGTTATGGACGCGCAGCAAGCATATTACTTGGGCACAAAACAATATTGCGATCTCGCTGTTATTGATTTTTAGCACGGTTATGGTGTTAGAGTTTGCCCGCAACTTTAATACAATTGAAGAACACAGCACGGTTGTGATCACTTCTACTGCACAACGAGAAGCCTTAGAAACCAGCTACCGTAATCGAATGCTGCAAATGCGCATTGCGGAACCAAACTATGTCGCTACAGGAATTTATGTTGAGTCTATTGAATTTGTGAATGCCAATAATGTACACCTCACTGGGTTGGTGTGGCAAAAACTAACGGCAAAACAACGAGATGAAATTCCCGCACGGATTAAGTTTAATGAGGCAATTGAATCGACGATCACAGAGCAATATCGCAAAGAGTTGGATAATGGCGGGCTTTTAGTTGGTTGGTATTTTTCGGTAGAAACGCGCCAACAATTTGATTATTCCAAATACCCTTTTGATCATAAGAATATCGTTTTGCGACTCAATAGCGCTGATTTGGGGAGTAATATTGTTTTGGTGCCCGACCTAGAAGCGTATGAGCAACTAGGCAAAATGGACAACCCCGCGATGGCGGCAGACATTGTGATGGAGGAGTGGCGTTTAAAGCAAAGCTATTACAAATATACTTTCCAAAACTATAACACTAACTTTGGTATGGATAGTTTTGTAAACCAAGATATTAGCCCTGAATTGAATTACAGCATCAATATTGAACGAGAGTTTCTCGGGCCATTTGTGACTACTTTATTGCCCGTCATGGTGATGGTGTGCCTATTGTATGCCTGTATCGTGAGCATGGCGTATACCCCTTATGGTGATTTACGAAATAACATTACCGCGGTTGTTTTTACTATATTGCTGGCGCACTACAGTATTCGAGAGCATTTGCAGATTGACGAAGTGGTGTACTTTGAAATCTTTTATTTCCTTCTGTACTTACTTGCTTCGATGTTTATGTATATCGCCCATAAATATTATAAGGCTGAGGCATTGGGTGGAGATGCTAAATTTTACAAAAAAATTGCCGGGGTGTGGTTTTGGCCAATACTCAGCACATTGATCTTTATTACAACAATTATCACGTATTATTAAGGAGCAGCCGTGAAAAATGGCATCGAAAATGCGGAACTATTAGCGGGTATACCGCAGGCGCATTCTGCTGTATTTGCGAAAGTAGCAGAAGAAACAAATAGTGTTGTGTCTACTCGTGCTGTGGGTATCTATGCGACACAGCTAATTAATGAAGGTTATGCAACCAAAGGGTACCATGTAAAAGCCAAGTCGTGTGACTGGGGGCCCATGGCTGGCTTTGTATTAGCGGATCCAGCCTTAGGCAAAAAGGGCACTGGGGGTAAAGCGGTAGGCTGGCAAGAGAACAAAGTTGCTGAAGCTATTAACAAGTATGGTGCGATGTCAATTCCTCTGTATATATCTGAAACGCGCCGTACAGGCTTGCCGGCGTTGATGATTAGAGCAAAAAAGCACTATAAAGAGACAAAAGTCACTGACAATATGTATACCGTGACTGCTGCGGCAAAAGACGGGCAGCATCATAATTTTGTGTTGATTAAGGTTGCGTCATTACAACAGGGGTCAAGGGCATACAGTCCAAATAGCAGTGACTGGGCAGTATGTTATTCTCAAGATAGTACTTTAGCCTCTGCGTGTGCTGATGCGCGAAAACACAATGTGACATTGGAAACGGGTGAAACGTATATACAGTTATGTGGTTTGACGAACCCTTTAGGCTATGGCGCCAAAGCACCGTCTAATTTCAAAGGGGTACAAACGGGCGATTATGACTTGTGGGGGGTATTTCCCAAAGAGCGCTTTTTTTCTGAAGAAGAGCAACAAGTGGTTCGCGCTGCAACCAATGGTAAGAAAGATAATTTTTTACAACGAGATGTGGATGGCAGCGATACATTTATTCGCACGTATGAGGAATATGGTAGGCAAGAAGGTGCACATACGGGGAACTTATCTTTACTGCTTGAAGAAATAGCTGTTCGTGTGAATGCAGGTTGTATGAAAGCGGGCAGTGGAGGTTGGGTTGTACATCACAGTGACGAAGCGGGACGACCTATGGTCGATGAGCTCGACTATGAAGCGGTAGTGTATTTCCCTGATGGCCGTATTTGGATCATGGAAAGCGAGCAGGATGTGCGCACCTTGCGTGCTCAGTTAGTGCAAATGAAGTATGTACCACTGTTTAACCCGATTTGGAATTTTAAATTAGGCTATCAATGGATGAAAATTCTTGTTGAATGGCTCGACAGACATGGCACCATGAAAGGCTTCCCGTTAAAAGAGTATGAAAATCTTAACTTAGGCTTTTGATCAGGTTAATGGGGTGATATCACCCCATTTATTCATTATTTACCCTATTAATACGTTGGGCATACCAAGCACAATATTACCGCCGTGACTTGTCATATCACCCATGCGTACCGCCGGTCGGCCACTTATAAGTACAGTCACACTGCCTTTGACAATACTATCGGGTGGACCAACACACACTGCTAAATCACCCACCACGGCAGCAGGTAAGCTACCGATTAGAACATTGGCGACACTCGGCCCTGATATTGGTCCGCCAACATGGGGGACCACGCCAGTGACCATAGGGCAAACATGCATATCTGTAATTCTGGCCGCAGGGAGTCCGGGCATAATAGTTCACTCTATAAATGCTGATATATTTAAAGAGTCTACTCAACTGACTATGAACTGCAATAGAAACTTACAAGTCCCTTGGCTGAATTTAAGTGTTAGGTACAATCAGTGTCGTTTTGGAGTATTTAAAGCAATCGGGCGTGCTTGTTGCTGAAATTCATATCTGAAATTATAAAGGGATTAGAGAAAGCTGCTTTAGTATTCGCTACCGTGCATAAATTGCAGTAAAATAGATAGACTAACTTCTACCATTCGGCAGACTTGAATTAAACTGTCCTGACACAGAGATCATCATGAAAAAAACTTTTGCTTTGACACACCCTAAGCTAAAACCTGCTCGTTTAGTTGACGCGATAAAATACGAAGTGAAAAAATATCTTCGTCGTGAGCGTAATAAAACGTTACCAGCGGGTGTTGATTATTGGGACTTTGACTGTCGATTTGGTCACACTGAATCTCAAGCAGATGTTATTAAAGTCCATGAAATTAACAAATGCATTGACGAAGCTGCGCGTTTAGAACAACCTTCTTTTTACTTAGAGGTACTTGTAAAACATGGCTTTAAAGCTTCTTCTGATGATGTTGATTACGAAGATGCAGAGTAAATAAAACTGCATTTTAAAATAAAAAAACCAGTGCTAATGCACTGGTTTTTTTATGGTGGTTCTATCTTTTATAATAGCTCTTTATAGGGACAATTTTACTGCCTGCAATAAAAATGTCATAAAATATTGATAGCGTGTTCGATTATTACTCAATCTTTTGGTCTGAATGCAGTGGACAATGCGCCTATTAACTCCCCGCTTGATTTAAAAACGTTAGAAGAATTATTACAGCAAGGCGCTGTACGCACTTTATTTCAACCAATCTATGATATTTCAAAACAACATGTGCTTGGTTTTGAGGCTCTTAGCAGGGGGATCACAGATTCTAACTTAGAGTTTCCTGATCGACTTTTTGCTATTGCCAGTGAGCATGGCAAATTGTCAGAATTGGAATTACTGTGCCGCGAAAAAGCCATTGCTCGTTTTGTTGAGCTAGATTTACCGGGTAAATTATTTATCAATGTTAGCCCAAATACGTTACTCGACCCAAGCCACCCGAAAGGGGAGACGCTCCACTTAGTGCAAAAATATCGTTTATCAGCGAATAGAGTGGTCATTGAAGTGACTGAACAGGATAAAGTGGATGATGGCTTCTTATTATTGAAGACGATAGAGCACTATAGACAGCTCGGCTTTAACATTGCAATTGATGATTTAGGGGCAGGCTATTCAGGTTTAAAGCAGTGGTCTGAGCTGCGCCCTGATTTTGTCAAAGTCGACAGATACTTTATAGATCACTGTGACCAAAGCGCGGTAAAAAGAGAGTTTTTAAAATCTATTATTGAATTAGCCAAAGTGACTAATACGTCGGTGATAGCGGAAGGTATTGAACGGCTTGAAGAGCTAACATTACTGGAAAAGCTAGGTATAGATCATGCACAGGGGTTTTTACTTGCAAGACCTGCTCATGAACCTCCTGTCATTTTAGAGTCAGCCCAAGTTGCGCAATTACGGTTGCGACCACCAGGGGGAAATAGTGAAATGACAATGTCTGTGGGGTTGTTAGCGCAAATTGAAGGTGCCATTGATCAAAGCACACGCTGTAAAGATGCTCATAAGCGTTTTGAAAAAAATAAGCTACTAATGAGCTTAGCCGTGACCAATGAATTTCAGCAGCCGGTAGGTTTATTACATCGAGACCAATTGACCGAGGTATTTGCCGCACCTTATGGTCATGCTTTATATGCGAAAAAGCCTGTAACTGAGTTGATGGATAAGCAACCTCTCATTGTTAATGAAAATGCCAAATTGGATGTGGTAAGTCAGCAGATCACAGAACAAGAGTTTGATATTCGCCGCCATATTATCGTAACCCGAGATGAAAAATACCTAGGCCTTGCACCGCTGCGTGATATTTTAAAGCATATTACAGAAGAAAAAATCCGCCATGCTCAACATGCGAACCCATTGACGATGTTACCTGGGAATGTGGCAATTAATGAAGCAATAGAGCAACGTTTACGAACTCAAAAGAGCTTTTCGTTAGCCTATGTTGATTTGAATCACTTCAAACAATTCAATGATTTATATGGTTATGCTAGCGGTGATAGTGTCATTAAATTATTGGCAGATGTAAGTGTTGAAGTATGTGCTCAAAGTCAGTGCTTTGTTGGGCATATAGGTGGTGATGATTTTATGGTGGTGTTTGATGGTCAAGATGCTGAGCAAGTGTGTCATCAAATAATCAATCAGTTTGAACTACAATCTAAAGCATTTTTTACTTCTGAGCATGTTGATGCTGGTGGTTATTGGGCGACTAACCGAGAAGGGCAAAAGCAGTTCGTTCCTTTATTAACGTTATCAATCGGTTTAGTGAGACCTGATTTAGAGAGTTGTCACAATAGCCATCAAGTTGCCGCCTTGGCAACCGATGCAAAAAAAGAAGCGAAGCGTTATCGAAATAGTTATTTGTTTGTATGTAATCGACGCAAACCAGCTGCACCTGTGGTAAGTATTCAAAGTATGGCACAAGAGTGCACTATGTAGTCATGTGTGAAATGAGTTGATATAAAGAATAGCGCTAAATTTATTATTCAAGTTCAGGTGATAACTCTTGAGTAACGGGGCACGAACGTGTAGCTTAATTGAAAACAACTTTGGAGCGAGCATATGGGGAAATTCATATGGCTGTGCCTATTGTGTAGTTGGGCTTGTACATCATACGCGGTATCTAGTTTATATGTTGCTAAGGAGCAGCGTGCACTCTATGACCGTGATTTATATTTATATGAATTGCTAGATAAGGCGTTACAAGCTGCGCAGCTTGAGATGAAAATTGAGCATATTGAAGTGCATCCACATCAACAGCGTACGTTGCTGGCTTTAAGTCGTGGTGAGGTGGATCTGCATTGGAGTATGACTAGCCCTGAACGCGAGCAGCTGGCGATCGCTGTCCCAGTACCCTTGTTTAAAGGATTTATTGGCAAACGTGCTTTATTGGTAAAACGTAGTCACTTGCCACGCTTTGAAAAAGTACAAAATAAGGAGCAGCTAGCTAAATTAACTGCGGTTCAGGGCCATGATTGGCCTGATACAAAAATACTCGCATTTAATGACCTACCCGTTCGGCCAATGTCTAAGTACCAAGCTATGTTTGCGATGGTGATCAGGGGCAAAATTGACTACTTTCCTCGCTCTTTTATCGAGGTAAGCTCAGAGCTGGCAGATCAACACAGTGAAGATCTTGTGATCCTACCAAACTTGTATTTGTATTACCCAAGTGCATTCTATTTTTTCGTAAGTAAAGAAAAGCCCGAGGTAGCAGAAGCGCTGAAAAAAGGTTTGGCGTTAATGCAGCAAAATGGTGAGTTTGATATGTTATTCGAGCGATATTTTTCAGCAAAAATAGCAGCTTTGCCCATGGACAATGCGCGAAAGATTACGCTGCAAAACCCGTATTATGAACCACAAAATTAAGTAGGAAGGTTAGTAATTGAATAATAAAAAAGGAGGCTAATGCCTCCTTTTTCAAAACTTTTTAAATTAGCACAGTAGAGATTCAGTCAATACAGGGCGAATTTCTTTTACCACAAGTTGGCAAAGCTTTGGTGAACCACAAATCACATTACCACTTTGGTTGTAACCTGCACCACCTGCAAAGTCCATAACCATACCACCGGCTTCTTTAACGAGTAATTCGCCAGCAGCTGTATTCCAAGGTTTTAAACCTAATTCGAAGAATCCATCAATACGACCTGCAGCAACATACGCCATATCTAACGCAGGAGAACCAGCGCGACGGATGTCAGCAGTGTGGATGAATAATGCTTTGAATGCTTCAGTGTAAGCATCTAAGTGATGCTTTTGTTTGAACGGGAAGCCAGTTGCTAATACTGATCCTGCAATATCATTGCTTTTCGTTACACGAATACGGGTATTATTTAGCTGAGCGCCTTGACCACGAGAAGCGGTGAATAATTCACTGCGAATTGGATCATAAATAACAGCTTGGTCGACACGACCTTTCACTTTTAATGCAATTGATACTGCAAAGTGAGGAATGCCCTTGATGAAGTTGGTTGTGCCATCAAGTGGATCGATAACCCATTGGTAATCTGCATCAGAGCCTTCAATTACACCTAACTCTTCACCTACTAATGAGTGATTAGGGAAAGCTTTTAAAATCGTATCACGGATGATCGCTTCAGCGTCTTTGTCGATGTTCGTAACAAAATCGTTGCTACCTTTTTGTTGAGCTTCGATTTTTGATAAATCTTCACATGCACGTAAGATCACTTTACCTGCATTACGCGCAGCGCGTACCGCAATGTTTAACATTGGATGCATAGCATTACCTTTGGGTTGTAAAAGAACAGTATTATTTCAAGCCGGCGTATTTTAGCGACTTTTGCTACAAAGTAAACAATAATTATGAAATTAAGTTGGTTGTTTTTTGTACTTGACTGATCTTTCAAAACTAATTTTTTTCCTGCGGGTTTTACTATGGGGCTGTTCGCAAGCTGTGCTAAACTCCCGCATTATTTTTATCAGGGCTTATAACGATGGCATTAGAAGACATTCGCATTGTATTAGTAAATACATCTCACTCAGGCAATATTGGTTCAGTCGCACGCGCGATGAAAACAATGGGGTTATCCAAGCTCTATTTGGTTGACCCTGCTTGTGAAGTTGATAGTCATGCGAGTGCTCTAGCTGCGGGTGCCACTGATGTACTCGGTGCTGCAACCACAGTTAATACCTTATCGGAAGCGATTGATGGGTGTGCATTAACCATTGGTACTAGTGCACGGTCACGTACCTTATCGTGGCCAATGGTTGACCCTCGAGAATGTGCTGAAAAATTGGTTAAAGAGTCAAATACGGGTCCTGTTGCATTGGTGTTTGGTCGTGAAAATAGCGGTTTAACCAATGAAGAGTTACAACTGTGTAACTTCCACGTATGTATTCCAGCCAACCCTGAATATAGTTCGTTAAATTTAGCAATGGCTGTACAAACCTTAACGTATGAAACACGTATGGCCTTCTTAGCGACGCAAGATGCCACAGTTGAAGAGGATGATGCTGTTTATCCAAGTGCGAAGCAAATGGCGTTATTTTATGATCATTTAGAAAGTACGCTTAATGAAACCAACTTTATTGTAAAGCAGCACCCTGGCATGGTTATGACCAAGCTAAAACGCTTGTTCAACCGCGCCCGTCCGGAAGATCAAGAGCTTAATATTTTGCGTGGTATTTTAACCTCAATAAATAAATCGACACAAAAATAGCCATAGCAAATAGACTCATCTGTTCGCACACGATCTGAACAAGATAATACTTGACTAAATTACTCGGGTAATTACAATATGGTAATACTTGAGTAGTTTAGTCGGGTATTTGGGCGGTATCTTTGATTAGACTGGTATTACAAGTGAGTAATACTTGACTATCTTAGTCAGGTAATTAAAATTTGCGCTTTGGTAATTAAGCTCGGGGGCTTTATGAAATTAACATCGAAAGGCAGATATGCGGTAACAGCAATGTTAGACGTTGCGTTGCATACTAAAGCTGGCCCAGTCCCTCTTGCTGATATTTCGGGTCGTCAGGAAATATCTTTATCTTACCTTGAACAATTATTTGCTCGATTACGTAAACATGGGTTAGTGAGCTCAGTACGAGGTCCGGGCGGCGGCTATTTACTTGGTCGTGATGCGCAAGCAATTTCTGTGGGTGACGTGATAAACGCCGTTGATGAGTCAGTCGACGCGACACGTTGTCATGGAGAAGGGGGCGGTTGCCAAAGTGGAATGCGCTGTTTAACGCATACATTGTGGTCTGATTTAAGCCAGCGCATCGAAGATTTTTTAAAAAACATTTCCCTTGCCGAATTAGTCGCGAATTCTGAAGTGCAATCTGTTGCATTACGTCAGGATAACAGCGTCAATAGTGCGATGAAGCAATTAGACAATATTCAAGTGAGCTGTCAACTTTAAGGTTGACGTCAAGCGGAGAAACAAATGAAGTTACCGATTTATTTAGATTATGCAGCAACCACTCCGGTTGATCAGCGCGTTGCCGACGAAATGATGCAATGTCTGACAATGGAAGGGAATTTTGGCAACCCAGCATCTCGCTCGCACCGTTTTGGGTGGCAGGCTGAAGAACTAGTTGACCAAGCGCGTAATGATATCGCTGATTTAATTAATGCGGATCCGCGTGAAATTGTATTTACTTCTGGCGCAACAGAATCAAACAACCTTGCAATTAAAGGTGCTGCGAATTTTTACCAGAAAAAAGGCAAGCACGTCATTACCGTTAAAACTGAACATAAAGCAGTGATTGATACGTGTCGTGAACTTGAGCGCCAAGGGTTTGAAGTAACCTATATGGAAGTTGAAGAAAATGGCTTGCTTGACCTGAAAAAGTTAGAAGCGACAATGCGTGAAGACACTATTTTGGTGAGCGTAATGCACGTAAATAACGAGTTAGGTGTTATTCAAGACATCGCAACAATTGGTGAAATGTGTCGTGAGCGTAAGATCATGTTCCATGTTGACGGTGCACAAAGCGCAGGTAAAGTTAAAGTTGACCTGAAAGAGTTGAAAGTTGATTTTATGTCTTTCTCTGGTCACAAAGCCTATGGCCCTAAAGGGGTGGGTGCACTTTATGTACGTCGTAAGCCACGTGCTCGTTTAGAAGCACAAATGCATGGTGGTGGTCATGAACGTGGTATGCGTTCAGGTACTTTAGCAACACACCAGCTGGTTGGAATGGGTACGGCATTTCGTATTGCAAAACAAGATTTTGAAAAAGACCATGCACACATCAGCGCGCTTCGTCAGCGTTTGATTGATGGTGTCATGGGTGAAGATGGTATGGATGAAGTGTACTTCAATGGCTGTGTTGAGCAGTCTGTACCAGGCATCGTAAATATCAGTTTTAACTTTGTTGAAGGCGAGTCTTTGCTAATGGCAGTTAAAGACATTGCTGTGTCGTCAGGATCAGCATGTACTTCAGCGAGTCTTGAGCCTTCATATGTATTAAGAGCACTAGGTCGTAACGACGAACTTGCACATAGTTCAATTCGTTTCAGTATTGGCCGCTTCACAACAGAAGAAGAAATCGACTACACCGTCAAATTAATGAAAGAGTCGATTGGCCGCCTACGTGAAATGTCACCGCTTTGGGAAATGCATCAAGAGGGCATAGACCTAGATAGCGTTGAATGGGCACACCATTAAGCATTAAGCAATTTTTGCTTGTAGCTCAACGCTATGAGCATATAGTGAGGAAAGTATTATGGCGTATAGTGATAAAGTAATTGACCACGTAGAGAACCCACGTAACGTAGGCTCTTTAGACAAAAATGATCCAAATGTTGCGACGGGCATGGTTGGCGCGCCAGCATGTGGCGACGTAATGAAGCTGCAAATCAAAGTATCTGATGGTGGCATCATTGAAGATGCTAAGTTTAAAACGTATGGCTGTGGTAGCGCTATTGCGTCTTCGTCATTGGTTACTGAGTGGGTTAAAGGCAAGTCGTTAGATGAAGCTGCTGAAATTAAAAATACAGATATCACTGCAGAGCTAGAATTACCACCAGTGAAAATTCACTGTTCAATCCTAGCAGAAGATGCAATTCAAGCAGCAATTGCTGATTACAAAAGTAAACAAGCAAAGTAAGAGTAAATAGTTATGGCAGTGACATTAACAGACGCGGCAGCAGATCGAGTTAGAACCTTTTTAGATAATCGTGGCAAAGGGCTAGGTTTGCGTGTTGGCATAAAAACCACGGGCTGTTCAGGTCTTGCTTATGTACTCGAATTTGTTGATGAATTAAGTGAAGGTGATGAAGTTTTCGAACACCAAGATGTGAAGGTCATTATCGATGCTAAAAGTTTAGTATATATTGATGGCACAGAACTAGACTACACGAAAGAAGGTCTTAATGAAGGGTTTAAATTTATTAACCCGAACCAAAAAGATGAATGTGGTTGTGGAGAAAGCTTTACCGTTTAACTTATTCGTTTTACGGATGTAACATACCTGAAGAAATATTTTTTGGGTATAGAGCCCTACTTTGGTGGGGCTTTATTGTATTTTAGCAAAGCCTTTTAGAAGTGAATAAGTGATATGCGTTACTTTGAGTTGTTTGATATTCCAGTAGCCTACAATGTTGATTTAGTTAAAATTAATAAACAGTATTTAGATTTACAGCGCGTGATACACCCTGACAAATTCGCAGGGAAGAGTGAACGCGAAAAGCTACTTGCAGTGCAAAAAACAGCTGAAATTAACGATGCATTGGCTGTTTTGAAACACCCGCTGAAACGTGCTGAGTACATGCTGAGCGAACGCGGCGTAGATATTCGAGCCGAGCAACAAACATTGCAAGACCCATTATTTTTAATGCAGCAAATGGAATTACGTGAAACGCTAGCAGAGCTTGCTGATAGCAGTGACGTTGAACTAGCCATTGAAAACTTCGAAGCTAAAATCGACGCATTAGACAAACAGTATAGCGCGCAGTTATTTACGCAATTAGCAGATGATGCTGATGAAAGTATGTTACTTGAAGCTGCTGATAACATTCGTAAACTCAAGTTTGTATTTAAATTACGTGATGAACTCGCACGTATTGAAGACAGTTTATTTGATTAATCTTACAGGCTGACCTTTTCGAAGGTGAGCTGCAAAGTGAAGAGCATAATGGCCTTATTGCAAATTGCTGAGCCGGGGCAGAGCGCGGCACCACATGAACATAAACTCGCGATTGGTATAGACTTAGGAACTACTAACTCATTAGTTGCGACGGTACAAAGCGGGGAAGCTAAAACGCTGACTGATGTCTCTGGCACAGCCATGTTACCTTCTGTGGTTAGGTATCAACAGCAGGGGATCATTGTTGGCCAACAGGCGCAACAAGCATCTGTTGAAGACCCAACCAATACCCTAATTTCAGTGAAGCGCTTTTTAGGCAAAACGTTATCTGAAATCGAGCAAAGCTATGGTCAGTTGCCTTATGAGTTTATTGAACAAAGCGGCAATGTTGCGATTAATACTGTTGCTGGCCCAGTTAACCCTGTACAGGCATCGGCTGAAATTCTAAAAACTCTGAATCAACGTGCCGTTGATAGTTTTGCGGGTCAAGACATTCTAGGTGCTGTGATCACGGTACCTGCCTATTTTGATGATGCACAACGCCAAAGCACCAAAGATGCGGCTGAACTTGCTGGGCTTAATGTATTAAGATTGCTAAATGAGCCAACTGCAGCCGCTGTGGCCTATGGCTTAGACTCAGGCCAAGAAGGGGTCATTGCGGTTTATGATTTAGGCGGTGGCACGTTTGATATTTCTATTTTGCGTCTAAACCAAGGCGTTTTTGAAGTATTGGCCACAGGTGGTGACTCAAGTTTAGGCGGTGATGATTTTGATTCCATGTTGGTGTCATTATTTAAATCAAAAGTTGGTATTGATGATTTAGATGCCCATGAATTACGTTTGTTCATGAATAAAGCCAAAGCATGTAAAGAAGCGTTGAGTGGCTATAAAACGGTTAATGTTAAATTAGATATTAGACAACAAACCCACACCGTAGCAGTAACACAAGGCGAATTTGCTGAACTTGTGATGCCTTTGGTGAAGAAAACCCTACGAGCTTGTCGCCGTGCAGTGAAAGATGCCGGTGTGACTAATGAAGAAGTACTGCAGGTTGTTATGGTGGGTGGCTCTACACGGATGCCGGTTATTCGTGAAAACGTGGAAAGCTTTTTTGCAAAACAGCCATTAACGTCTATCGACCCAGATAGAGTCGTTGCATTAGGTGCCGCTATTCAAGCGGATATTTTAGTTGGCAATAAGCCTGACTCTGATATGTTGTTATTAGACGTATTGCCGTTGTCCCTGGGTCTTGAAACGATGGGTGGCTTAGTAGAGAAAATCATCCCGCGCAATACCACTATTCCAGTTGCCAGAGCGCAAGAGTTCACGACCTTTAAAGATGGTCAAACGGCGATGTCGTTGCATGTACTCCAAGGTGAGCGAGAGCTGGTTGATGATTGTCGTTCGTTGGCTAAATTTAGTTTAAAAGGCATACCGCCAATGGCTGCGGGCGCTGCCCATATTCGTGTTACGTTTAAGGTGGATGCGGATGGGCTATTGAGTGTATCAGCCACAGAAAAATCAACCGGTGTTCAAGCTGATATCCAAGTGAAGCCTTCGTTTGGTTTATCAGATGATCAAGTTGCTCAAATGCTAAAAGATTCAATGAGTAACGCCAAAGAAGATATGCAAGCGCGTATGCTAAAAGAGCAGCAAGTAGAAGCGCTCAGGGTGCTTGAAGCTCTAGAAGCTTCTTTGCTAACAGACAGTAATTTATTAAATGAGCAAGAACTTGCTGATTTACGTGAAGCGATGACGGAGCTGGCGAACACGCGTGAGCAAGCAACGTTACCGGATCAAATTAAGAGTGCCATTGAACATGTTGATGCCGCGAGTAGCGAATTTGCATCACGTCGTATGGATGTATCAATTAAACAAGCACTGCAAGGGCAGTCTGTAGACGAGGTGTAATATGCCACAAATCATCTTTTTACCCCATGAAGAATTATGTCCTGAAGGCGCGGCGATTGAAGCACCTAAAGGGGAAACAGTGTTAAACGTGGCATTGAAAAATGGCATTAGCATTCCCCATGCATGTGAGAAGTCGTGTGCGTGTACTACTTGCCACATTGTTGTACGTGAAGGGTTTGACTCATTAGATGAAAGTGATGAATTAGAAGATGACATGCTAGATAAAGCATGGGGTTTAGAGCCAGAATCACGTTTAGGGTGTCAGGCTATTATCACAGATGAAGATCTTGTGGTTGAAATTCCCAAGTACAATTTAAACATCGTAAATGAAGACCATTAATAGTTAGTCTCTGTCATTTATTGTGATGAAAACCGTAGCATAAGTGCTGCGGTTTTTTTGTTTATAGCGCCATAACTGTGGCATATTAATCATAACTAGATTTACGGGTTATCTTGATGCAATTGCTCTTAGAACACGAACATTCTTTTATTAACGGTAAGTCATACCAAACTGATGATACATTTTCAGTGTTAAACCCTGCCAATCTTGGCGTGGTTAAAGAAGTCTCATCGGTTGATGAGCTCGGTTGCGAGTTAGCTCTAAGTGGCGCTCAGTGCGCGTTAAAACAGTTGCGCACCGTATCGGCCTCTCTGCGCTCAGAAGTATTAAAAAAATGGCATGCATTAATTTTATCTCATGAAGAGATGCTGGCAGAATTGATGGTTGCAGAACAAGGCAAGCCATTGCATGAAGCGCTGGGTGAAGTGCGCTATGCTGCGGGTTTTGTTGAGTGGTTTGCGCAAGAAGCCATACGAAGTTATGGTGAGACTATCCCCAGTCAAAATACATCGGTGCAATTGAGCACCATTAAACAGCCAGTCGGAGTAGTTCTGGGTATAACTCCTTGGAATTTTCCGCTTGCCATGATCACGCGCAAAGTTGCACCAGCTTATGCGGCGGGATGTAGCTTTATTTTAAAACCATCTGAAGAAACTCCATTGAGTGCCATTGCATTAGCTAAACTTGCAATTCAGGCTGGTATGGAAGCTGGCGCCTTTCAAGTGCTTATTACGCGTCAACCCGCTAAATTGGTTGAAGGCTATTGCCAATCGGCAGCTGTGCGTAAGTTAACGTTTACTGGGTCCACAAAAGTAGGGCAGTTATTATTGTCGCATTCGGCTACGACAATCAAACGTACATCAATGGAGCTTGGCGGAAATGCGCCATTTATTGTCTATGGTAGTGCAAATATACCTGCAGCGGTTGCTGGTTTGATGGCTGCTAAATTTCGTAATGCGGGGCAAACATGCGTTGCGGCAAACAGGGTGCTGGTTGAGCAAGAGTGTATGGCGGAATTTATCAGTTGTCTTACAACGGCGGTTGCCACTTTAAAAGTAGGTGATGGGATGGTTGCAGGTAACGATTTAGGACCCTTGATAAATGAGTCTGCTAAAGCCAAAGTACAAGGCTTGATCGCCTCAGCATTAAAACAAGGTGCAAAAATACATTACCAAGGAGCAGAAGAAGCTGGATTGTTTATGGCCCCTGTTATTTTGACTCATGTGACACCCGAGATGGACATTGCCAACACTGAAATATTTGGGCCCATTGTGTCTGTGATGGCGTTTTTTGATGAAGTACAAAGTTTAGTGTTTGCTAATGGGGTAGAAGAGGGGCTTGCGGCCTATTTTTATTCACAAGATGTGTCACAAATACATCGGGTCTCTCATGCGTTAGAGTACGGAATGATTGGCATAAATGAAGGCATGATCTCGAATCCAGTAGCGCCATTTGGTGGTATCAAGCAATCAGGGTTAGGACGCGAAGGAGCTAAACAAGGGTTAGATGAGTACCTTGAGGTGAAGTATCTCTGCCAAAAGTTTGATTAACGCAAATTTTGCAATGACTTTCTATTATTTAAAAAGCGCTGTAAACTTGTCCGCCTATTTATATTTAGTGGTCTGATATGGTAATCGGAAATACGGATAACAAAGCGCTTTCGCCGCTGCTGGTGATACTAGCCGGTGGCCTTGGTAGCCGCTTTGGTGGCAATAAGCAGATAGCAGAAATCCCCGGGCTAGAATGCTCCATTATGGAGTTAAGCATTCAAGATGCCCATAATGCGGGAGTCATGGAAGTTGTATTGGTGATTAACTCAGCGATCAAATCCACGGTAGAAACACGCATTATTCCCCGTTTACCTCAGCGTTTAACCATTCATTTAGTTGAACAGACTATATTTGATGTGCCAACAAAGCACCTTGATAAAGCTAAAGCGCGTGTAAAACCTTGGGGGACAGGGCATGCGTTATTGGCAGCGCGTGATTATATTACACGACCTGCCATTGTGATCACGGCAGACGATTACTATGGGCCGAATGCCTACGTGCAATTAGTGACTCATTTTGTTGAAACAGCCACTGATGAACATCATATGGCTATGGTGGGCTATCCAATTAAGCGTACTTTGTCGGAGCAGGGAGGCGTAAATCGTGGCCTATGTCAGTTAGACGGTGACTCTCTCGTATCGGTTAAAGAATGTCTAAATATTAAGATAGAAAAAGAACAGTTACTCGGTGAGTGTGCGGGTGAAACAATACTGATCAATGAAAACACACTTGCCTCAATGACATTTTGGGGGATCACGCCTAAGCTTATGACATACCTGAATCATGATTTCTCTCGGTTTTTAGATAGCTATGACAACGTTGTCAAAAAAGAGTGTTATTTGCCCGATTGTATTCAAGCATGTATATCCTTGAATGAAATTCATGTCACAGTTTATTCAGCCATAGATGATTGGTATGGCATTACCTTCAAAGAAGAACTAGATAGCGTAGCAGGAAAATTAAATGAATTACGTCATGGATGAGCAAGTCTCAGCCCCTTCACACACGCGGTCACGCAATGAGGTACGCATGAAGAATACTGCGATAGTGCATTATTTATCGCAACAATTTGGTTTAGATAGCAGCACAGCGGTAATGAACCCGATTGGTAATGGTCACATTAATACCACAATGTTACTGAAAGATGGCAATCAGGCAGTCGTGGTACAAAAACTTAATACTGATGTTTTTCCACAGCCAGAACACCTTGTAGAAAATGCACGGGCTATCGAGCAGCACCTGTCAGACAAAGCGGTTATAGGTAAGTATAAACTGAATATCATTAAGCATTTACCAACGATCAATGGTAAATACTTAGTAACCCATAATGGCGATGTATGGCGTGCATTAGAGTTTATTGGGGGAAGTTACAGTGAAGATGTGGTTAATAGCACTGAGAAAGCGCAAACGGCAGCCAATGCATTTGGGCTATTTGCTCGGGCGCTAGAAGACTTTAATGCACAAACATTACATCATGTGATCCCGGACTTTCATAACTTAACCAAGCGCTTTGAGACATTCAAAAATATGGTGAGTACAGATGAGCATAACCGTGTAGCGAATTGTATGGCGGATATCTCTTTTTGTGAAAGCCAAGTTAACCTAGTTGCGGAACTGGAGGCATTGGCTGGGACTATTCCACTGAGGCCTTGTCACAACGATACTAAAATTAATAACATGCTTTTTTGCAATAGCAGCAATAAAGGTAAGGCCGTCATTGATTTAGACACCTGTATGCCGGGTTATTGGTTATTTGATTTTGGCGATATGGTACGTACTTTTTGCTCACCAGAAGCCGAAGACTCTACAGATTTATCAGCTGTAAAAGTACGAGAAGAAATATTCGAAGCTATTGTCAAAGGCTATGTTTCGCCTTTAGCTGAGTCGATCACTGAGCAAGAAAAAATGAGCTTCTTACTTGGTGCGAAGGTAATGCCGTTCATGATAGGTCTGCGCTTTTTAACGGATTATTTAGATGGTGATAATTACTTTGCAACCAAGCACGCCACGCACAATTTAGAGCGTGCACGTAATCAGTTTAAGTTGTACCAAGATATACTTGATAAAGAAAGCACCTTAAAGGGCATTCTTATTAAAAATTAAAAAAAGCGCTTAGGCGCTTTTTTTAATGCTTGTCAGACTTGTTGGTGGTCTCTAATAACGTAATATAGGGCCAGAATAGTTGTGGTAATGACAAAGGATAATAATGAAAAAGTTTAACCGCCGTGATTTTTTAAAAGCAGCCAGTGCAACAGCTGCAGCAAGCGTTGTTGTTGGATGTGCGCAAACGAATGCATCATCCCCTCAATTGCCACCAGCTCAGGGTCAATCTGTTATAGGGTTGGTCGTACCAAAAATGCAGGTGGTGCGCGTTGGCTTTATTGGCGTTGGGCAGCGTGGTTATGGTCATGTAAAGCGTATGAGTCATATTGAAGGCACAAAAATAGTCGCTATTTGCGACACGCATGACGAGGTTTTGGAACGTTCTGCTCAGTATTTAGTTGAAAAGGGTCTAGAAAAACCCGCGTTATACTCTGGGAGCGAGCGAGCTTATCAACAAATGCTAGCGCGTGATGATATTGATATAGTGATTATTTCTACTCCGTGGGCATGGCACGCTCCGATGGCGATTGATACCATGAATAGCGCAAAGCACGCTTTTGTCGAGGTACCTCTGGCCTTGACGGTAGAAGAAATGTGGCAAATTGTCGATACCGCAGAGCGTACGCAGAAAAACTGTATGATGATGGAAAACGTCAACTATGGTCGTGATGAGTTGATGGTACTAAATATGGTTAGGCAAGGTTTATTTGGCGAGCTTTTACACGGAGAAGCGGCCTATATACATGAACTACGCTGGCAAATGAAAGAAATTGAGCATAAGACGGGCTCATGGCGCACTGAATGGCATGCAAAACGCGATGGTAACTTATACCCCACTCATGGTTTAGGGCCGGTGTCACAGTATATGAATATTAACCGTGGTGATCGTTTTGATTACTTGACCTCTATGAGCTCACCAGCGTTAGGCCGAAGCGCTTATGCCAAACGTGAATTTGCAGCGGATCATCCACGCAATCAGCTTGATTATATTGCGGGTGATATGAATACCACGATTATTAAAACCGTACAGGGTCGTAGTATTATGGTACAACACGATACAACAACCCCAAGGCCATATTCACGGCATAATTTAATCCAAGGGACCAATGGTGTCTTTGCAGGTTTCCCAAATCGGATTGCCTTAGAAAACAATGGCAGCAAGAGCTTTCATGAATGGGACCATGACATGCAGGCTTGGTATGATAAATACGATCACCCTCTGTGGGTTAAAATGGGAGAAGAAGCACAGCGCAATGGCGGTCATGGAGGCATGGACTTTTTGATGTTTTGGCGAATGATTTATTGTTTGCGTAATGGCGAACCGCTTGATCAAGATGTCTATGATGGGGCTGCGTGGTCTGTTATATCGCCATTATCGGCACAGTCGGTTGCAAACCGCAGTAGCTCTGTTGATGTACCTGATTTTACGCGTGGCGCATGGAAAAATGCCAAACCACTTGGTATTGTTGGCGCCTAACTAGAGTGAGGGCGTTTTAATCCTTAAATCGCCCTGTTTAATGCTGCTAATATGTATTCATTTATAATTGCTTTACATGCGTTTAGCGTGAGTAATGGTCGCCAAAGTCGCTATCGGCGGCTACAATAGCCATGTCTATATTCCCTTTAGAGAGCTGTAATGAAACTGTCAGTTGAGATCAGTAAATACCCACTTCATAGTGACTATATTCCATTTATTAAAGAATTCATTGACCGCTTAAATCAAAATCCAGAACTCAAAGTCATAACCAATACGATGTCTACACAGGTGTTTGGTGACTATGATTTAGTTATGCAAACACTACAGTCAGAAATGAAGCGCTCGTTCATTACTTATGGAAAAATCGTTTTTGTGTGTAAATTTATTTCAGGTGACTTGTCTGCCAATGATTGAATTTATACGAGACGTACTTTCTGGTTTTACCGCGATGTCGTATTGGGAGTATATTGCGGTATTGCTCTCTTTGGCATACTTGCTATTGGCCATCAAAGAGAGTAGCTGGTGTTGGCCTGCTGCATTTATCAGTACGTTTATTTACACGGTGATGTATTGGAATGGCGCTTTGGTGATGGAGTCTGCGCTGAATTTTTATTACATGATAATGGCGGTTGTTGGCTGGAGAATGTGGCAAAAAACGCAGGAGCAATCCATAGTGCCCATTGTGTCTTGGTCGCTTGGCCGACACATTAAAATTATTATAGTGACCAGTATAATTGCTGTCATATTAGGTTATTTGACGGATAATTATATCAATGCTGAACTGGCATATCTTGATAGCTTTACCACCTGTTTTGCGATTGTTACCACGTACTTAGTAGCTAAAAAGGTGTTAGAGAACTTTTTATATTGGATAGTGATTGATACTGCTTCAATCTATTTATATTTTGCAAAAGGTTATTATCCAACGCTGGTTTTATTTGTATTTTATACCGTGTTGGTGTGTTGGGGTTACAAACGTTGGTATGATGAACATGAGCAACGTGAAGGCCAATCATTAGCAAAATTAGAATATGATTAAACAATGTTACTACAGGCTGATTTAATATCACTTGCGCAGTCAATGCTACCAACATTGCGCGTAGACGATATTACATACTTAGATAAAGGCTTAAGTAATAAAAATTTCTTATTGCAGACGAGCAAAGGAAAGTTGCTATTAAAGTGCTACCAGGATGAGATCCCCGTTTGGCTTTTAAAGATTCAAAGTGCGCTCGCTGATCTTGGTATCAGTCAGTCACTGATAGCTTACGACTTTGAGAAAAAGGTCGCGCTGTTGGAGTTTATTGACGAAGTTGCTCCATTTTTTGAACTTGATCTAGGCATTATTGAATGTTTGGTCACTCTTCATGAATATCAGGACGTCGACAGCACGGCCCCAATCAATATACTTGGTTTTGTTAAACAGCTTAATACGGGGAGTAATATACTCGCAGAGCATCATATTTCATGGGCAATATCATTAATTGAGGCGTTACCTCAAGAGCTGGCTTTTTGTCATAATGACTTGGTCTTTGATAACTTGCTTAATACTGAGCATGGCGCCAAAATAATTGACTTTGAGTATGCCCAATACAATGATGTTTACTTTGATTTGGCTGCACTAAGTTGTAGTTTCAATTTAGATACACAAGAACAGTGTGCGCTATTAAAAACATACTATATACACAGACACCTTCCTTTACCTCACTATGCTAATAATAAGTTACTGGCTTATCAGGTTGTGTATTTACTATTGAGTATCGAGTGGTATCAAAGCAGAGGAGCGCACTCATATGCGTCGCCCCTCATTGCAAGGCTACAAAGCCTCGTTTGACTAAATCCCGCCTAACCTTTGTGCTAGCTCTTTGTACTTTTCTACATCTGTTTTATCAAATATAGGCTGACCATCAGCATCATTATCTTTTGCAACAAGTAAGTTCTCTCTAGATAGTCTCTTTACTCGCTCTACTTTTACGCCAAGAAATTCAGCTACTTGTTCAGTGGTCATCGGGGTCATAATAATAATCCTCTTGATATTTTTTAAGCACAATGCGCTTGTTGTTATAGAGTTTTTACTCTGTTTCGCATTGTTCGGTGAACACAAATGGCATGTTGCACCGACGAAGGTATAACTAAGCATAGTTAAATATCGCGTTTTTTGTGCAATGTATAGTGTTTTTTTGATTTTTAGATTAAAAATTAAGCATGTAGCGCACAAATGCTAGTATTTGGCCATCGATAGCATTATTATAAACACGGTTGAAAAACTGCTGTGTCGCTCTTGTGGTGAAATGGATATCACGTGGCCCTCCGGAGGCTAAGTTGAAGGTTCGATCCCTTCCAAGAGCGCCAAACAGCTTTTTCAGTTCGCTTTTAAAATTCGACAAAGCGGTATGTTGCTTTGTATCTGCTTCATTTTATACTTCACTATCACTCACCTCATTATTGCCTTGTACAACCTGCTTTAGTTTTGCAAACTTTATTGATTGTATTTTACCCAGCTTAAAAAATATGCTTTAGTTACAGAGTGTTTGATGATGCTTTATAATTTTTGGCGAGTAGCATGCGGTATTTAAAAACAATTATTTATGTTGATAACGTAGAAGAGGTGCTTGATTTTTATTATCAGGCTTTTGGTTTGAGTGCGGTTGAGTTCACTGAATCAGCCGATTATGGTGAATTAAACACAGGCCAAGTGACTCTTGGATTTGCCAGTCACCCCTATGCCCAAGCACAGTTTAAACAAAGCTATATTCGGTCTCAGCCAAAACAACCTGCATTGGGTTTTGAGTTAACCATGCTCTGTAATAATGTCAGCGAAAGTTATGATAAGGCAGTGGCTGCAGGTGCAGAGCCATTAATGCCCCCTTGCAGTAAAAATGAGCACACACAGGCTTATGTGCGTGCTATTGATGGTACCTTGGTAGCGTTAGTCAGTTAACGCTCGCGCCAAACCAGTTGGTTCGATTTCCAAGCATACATTTTCGTCATTCCAGTTAAGGCCTAATAACGCTTCATCTTCATTGAGGTCTTCTACCCACTCATCTAAAAACTCATCAAGCGTAATGGGTGTTGGTGTATAGCCTTGCCATTCATCTTTACACTGAGCCTGGGCTTTTTCTGCGCTATCCCAAACGAGTAAAACGTCAGTCGTTTCGAACTGGTTTGATTCACATACCACAACGCCACCATCTTCAGCACCCAGTGCCCATACTTGTTCACCGAGGCGAACCTTTTCAACAAAGGTGACAAGTTCTGATTCAATTTCAATGTCGCTCATGGCGTATACCTTTTTTAAATATGTTATTTAGTTGCGTGGATCGCTCTGTTTTACTCCTTTGCGTTGTGATTGAAGCTTGTGAAAGTTCAATAATTCAGCAAATGAAGTTAGATCGGTCAATTCTCTGAACACAATCCAATCTAGCAAGCAGTATAAACTGATCTGCAAGTACTGACAGTCTAAAAAGTCAGTTTTCACACATTGTTCATTTAAATTTAAAAGTACTTGTTCAATACGCTCTCTTTGTAGGTTAAAAAATAGCGCATCACTTTGCGTGTCAAAGCCTGAGCGCTCGCAAATAAGTAGTTCAACCAATGAATCGTTACAGGCATTAATATTAGTCAGCTGATTTTCTTGCCACCAGGTTAACCGAGGCAAATCATAGAGTTCATTTAAATAGCGAAAAATGACGTTAGAGTCACTTATTTGCTGTGGCCCATTTATTAAAAATGGGATTTTACGAGCTGGATTATGTGTGATGAGCTGCTTTCTGCCAGCATCTGAAAAGATATCGAGGTGAATATACTCTATATCGAGGGCATGATGTTCAATGAATAATCGAATTCGGCGAGCATAGGGTGATGTATCAGAACCAAAGAGTTGCACAACAGTGTTCCTTTTTAAATTTACCTCAAAAAAAAGCCGCTAGAAGCGGCTTATTGGAATATATAGTAACTTACTCAGTTCTACTTGTTACTTCAAGTAAATGGTAACCAAATTGTGTTTGAACAGGACCTTGTACATCATTCAATGGTGCAGAAAATACCACTGTATCGAACTCTGGGACCATCATTCCTGGGCCAAACTCGCCAAGAGCACCACCGTCTTGTCCTGACGGACAGCTAGAATACTGTTTTGCTAATTCAGCAAAGTCTTCACCGGCAGCAATGCGCGATTTTAAGTCTAAACATTCCGCTTCGCTATCAACTAGGATGTGCCTTGCGCTTGCAACTGTCATAACTTCTCCATATTTCGCTTGTGATTAATTTTTATTCATCATTTATTCTAATACACTTGTATTAAAAACTCACTATCTCATTGTAATGCTTTTTCTACGGCATTCACCATTTCGTCTGATAGGGGTTTAGTGCGACTATTAAAGCGTGTTATGGTTTGTCTATCTGCTGAAACTAGGTATTTGTAAAAATTCCATTTCGGAGAGCTGGTTTTATCACCTAAGTGTTTGAAGATAGGGTTGGCGCTATCTCCTCGTACATCTGATGTTGCAAGCATATTGAATGTAACTCCATAGTTTACAAAGCAAACTTTGGCGGTGTCTTTCTCATCATCTTCTTCTTGGAAAAAGTCATCTGAGGGAAAGCCTAATACCACTAACCCTTGATCTTTATATTTTTTGTGGAGTTTTTCTAAATCTTCAAATTGACCGGTAAAGCCACAATTACTGGCGGTGTTGACGATAAGCAAAGGCTTGTTTTTAAACTGGCATAAATTGAGAGTATCTTCAGAGCGTAATTTCCTTAATTCCACATTGGTAAAATCATCGCATGTAGATGCGAGTACTTGCGAACTCAATAATAAGCTTGATGAAATGAGAGTCAGTTTGAGTAGTTTGTTTAGCATTGCCTTTCCTTTGTTTGATGAACTCTTTTATGATACGCCAATAGACCTTGATTTGATCATCTTTCTTACACTATGACTATTAGAATTGCCGAACATCGAGATTTACCAGCTGTCGTTGCTATTTATAATGAAACTATCGCCAGTCGTATGGTAACGGCTGATACTGAACCGACTACCGTAGAGGCGCGTGCAGAGTGGTTTTTTAGTCACACACCAAATAGACCTTTGTTTGTATATGAATTGCAAGGGAAGGTTGTGGCATGGCTGAGTTTTAAATCATTTTATGGCCGCCCAGCTTACGCTGGCACATGTGAAATTAGCATTTATATTACGGGGAGCGCTCGCGGTGAGGGTTTAGGGGTCCAATTGCTTGAGTTTGCGGAGCACCACGCGGTAAAAATTGACGTGGATACCTTAGTGGGGTTTATTTTTTCACATAACGTGCCAAGTATTAAATTGTTTAAACGCCAAGGTTATAGTCACTGGGGTGAACTACCCAATATTGCCCTTATGGATGAAGAGCGGTTTAGTTTAACCATTCTAGGAAAGCAGCTATTTACGCGGTAGCGTACGTTTTCTGCCAAGTTTAAAAATTCGACTACACTGTGTGTGTTAGGGCAAGGAATATACATGGATTATGTCGAATAAAGTATTAATTATAGATAGCAATAGTGTGCTAGCAATGCGGCTCAAAGTATTGTTTGAGTTGTTAGGAGGGCAGGTTGAGCATATTCACTACAATATGCTTGATGAAGGCATTACATTTACACATTACGATGTTATCGCCATCGCACATGGCATCCCCAGTCATTATTTAACCGTGCTCTGCCCCTTAAAAGAGCATTGTAAATTAATTCTTTTAGCACCAAAGCCCGATAATACTGAGCATTTAGAAGTATTCAGCCAATTTAATAAAGCACTGCCGAATGGCATTGTGGTTTACCCTTTTTTTGCCAATAAAGAGATCACGCATTTATTGGAGCGTGTACTAGAGGTTGGCGCGAATCAACGTTTAGTGCTCCCCACTGTACTACTGGTTGATCATGACCCGTCCCGTTTAGAACAACTAGCCATGAGTTTACGGGGGGCGCAGCTCAAAGTTTTTACCGCGACAAAAATCGATTCAGCATTAGCTTTGGCGAGTAAAGAGCACATTGATTTGTTGATCAGCGATTTTAACTTTGAGGATGGGACTGGTGTTGGGATGTTTGTGCGGCTGAAAGCATTGTCACCTAATTGCCGTTGTTTATTGGTCACCTCGCGAGCAAGCCAAGTCGATATGATGGAAGCGATTCGACAAGGTGTCGAAGATGTTTTATTAAAGCCGTTTGATGAGAGTGAATTGCTACAGTCGTTGCATAAATTATGGCAAACCGAGTTACTACGGCGGCAGAATCAAGAATTGGTAGAGCGACTACAAGATACCGTGGATGCACTGATTGAACGTGATAGTTTATTACGGGTGATTTATAAACATACACCAGACCCAATTGTTTTATTTAAGCGCAGTGGCGCTATTATCGAAGCGAATGATGCGTCAATGCGGTTACTTAAGTTGTCACAAAGTGAGATACAAGCACGCTCTATTTACGATTTATTTGCCACGGATTGCAGCGATTCGTTAAAAGCTGCAATAAAAGAGGTGGGCGTACAGAGGCATTTCAATTGCGAGTTGATATTGCCGCAAGCGTCGGGGGATATTCCTTTAATGGGCACTTTTAATGAAATAGATCATCATGGTGAAGTGGCATTTGCAGTGATATTTAAAAATGTTGCGCAGTTAAAGAAAAAGCAACAAGTTTTAGAAGAGGCAAAAGAAGTGCTTGAGGTTGAAGTTCAGGCCCGAACGGCTCAATTACAAAGAGCAAAAGATGCTGCAGAAGCTGCGAATTTAAGTAAGTCTGAATTTTTAGCCAATATGTCTCATGAATTACGCACGCCTATGCATTCCATTTTGAGTTTCGCTCGATTTGGACTAGATAAGTTAAGCTGTGGGGAAGCACCATTAGAAAAGCTACAAAAGTACTTAGCTAGAATAGAAACCAGTGGTGAACGTTTGTTATTACTACTAAATAATCTTCTCGATTTATCACGTTTGGATGCAGGTCACTTTCCTTTTAACCCCAGCAATTATGATTTTACCAGTATTATTAAAACCGGCATTGATGACGTCGCGGGTAGTGCCTTAGCAAAAAAAATCCAATTTGCGCTAAGTGTACCTGTGGAGCCTGTTTTACTTTATTGCGATCAAGAGCAAATGAATCAAGTGATCCGCAACCTTTTAGGTAACGCGCTTAAATTTAGTCCTGAGGATAGTCAGGTTAAAGTGGATGTGACCTTAATCGGAAATAAAGTTGCTGTGGCCATAAGCGATCAGGGTGTAGGGATCCCAGATGATGAACTCGAACAGGTTTTTTCGAAGTTTGTGCAAAGTAGCAAAACGAATAGCGGTGCTGGTGGTACCGGCTTAGGATTGGCGATTTGTAAGGAGTTTATTTTGCTTCACAAAGGCTGTATTTATGCCTGCAACAATGAATTTGGCGGTGCAACGGTTCACATTGAATTGCCATTAAGTCAACATTAAAACGGTCAACATACTAGCATTCATGAAAATCACGACTATAAATAGAGTGAGCGAGATAACATAAAAGGAAGAGTTCTATGGCCCTGCAGCGCATTTTAGCCGTCGACGACGAACCATTTAATTTAGAGATTATTGAAGAGATCCTTGAAGACCTTAATTTTGATTTACTGACGGCAAGCAGTGGACCTGAATGTTTAGACATGATTGAGTCATTTGATCCTCAAGTGGTCTTACTCGATGTTAGTATGCCGCAAATGAATGGGTACGAGGTATGCAGGGCGATAAAGGCCAATCCAGAAACACATCATATTGTGGTGATGTTTGTGTCGGCGAGAGGGTCGGTAGAAGAGCGTATGGAAGGTTACTCTGTCGGTGCTGAAGATTATATCGTTAAGCCTTTTGGTCAAGGTGAATTAAAAACAAAGCTCTTAAACTTAAGTCAAATGTTATTAGATAAAGATATTCTTGAACAGCAAGTAGAAGAAGCTACATCAACCGCATTTGATGCAATGGCCACCAGCAGTGAAATGGGCCAAATAGTTAATTACATCGAACAAATTTCGCTTTTAGATGATATTCCTACACTGGCTAATGCCATGACGAAATGTTTGTCTAGCTTTGGTTTAAACAGCAATGTTGAAATTCGCATTGATGAGCAGCGCCATCACTTTGCCACCACAGGATTATGTTCGCCCATTGTCATTGAGTTATTCGATATTTTAAAATCTAAGGGGCGATTGCATGAATTTACGAGCCGAGTGTTAGTAAATTATGATTTTATCAGCGTGCTCATTTTGAATATGCCAGATGATGAGAATAAGCATGGCCGAATACGAGACCATATTTGTTTTATGGTAAGTGTAACTGAGCAGCAGTTGTTAGCAATCTTGACGCGTGATGAGCTGTCAGCCCAGCGTAGAAATTTAGACAAAGCACAGACTATGATAAATGGTAAGTTCAAAAGTTTAATGGGCATGTTAGAAACCAATCGCAAGCAAAATGAAGCGGTGTTCCGTGCGCTACAAGAACGTTTCGAAACTCGAATTCCCACAATGGGGTTAGATGAAGATCAAGAGGTGTTCATTTTTAGCAATGTCGATGAAGCAATCCAAAATTCAGTTGCTCGAGAAGAGGCCATCGACATGGTTAAAAGTGCTTTTAACGAAATTGAAGGTGATTTGGCGCTATTGTCTGAACATGCAAAAGGTTAAGCGTCTCTCGGGAGGCCCTTTTCGATGATTCTAATGAGTCGGGCCTTCTTTCGCTCCGTGTTTACTTGTTTATCATGCTGTTGAGTGAGTGCCCATTCTATATGTTCTTTAACAAGAGGAGACGCACTGTTAAGACGAGCTTTTAGCGCCTCAATGATGCTAGGGTCATAATGTGCGTTGCCTAGCCCAACAGCTATATTACGTAACCAACGTTCATGACCGATACGGCGTATAGGACTGCCTTCTGTATTTTTCAAAAAAGTACGTTCATCCCACGCAAACAATGTCATTAAATCTTGGTCTTTAATTTGTTGGCGAGGGTGAAAGTCTAGTTCGTCTGTTAATTGTCCGAAGCGATTCCATGGGCACACAAGTTGGCAATCATCACACCCATAAATACGGTTTCCGAGTAATGGACGATATTGCTCAGGAATAGCACCTTGTAATTCGATGGTTAAATATGAAATACATTTTCGAGCATCGACCACATAGGGCTCGACGATTGCACCTGTAGGGCATAAAGTAATGCAGGCATTACATTTGCCACATCCTTCTTCTTCATTGGGCGCATCTATGGGTAAGGGGATGCTGACAAATAACTCACCTAAAAAAAACCATGATCCAGCTTGTTTATGAATTAATAAACTATTTTTACCACGCCAACCTAGGCCGGCTTTTTCAGCTAATTGACGTTCCAGCACAGGAGCCGAGTCAACAAAAGGTCGGTATCCTAGTTGTTCTACTTCCAGCTCAATTCTTTGCCCCAGCTTTTTAAGTCGATTCCGCAATACTTTGTGGTAGTCACGGCCTAGCGCATAACGACTGATATAGGCAGTTTGTTTATTCCCCAGTGCTCTGGCAAAGCTGGCATCAGGGGGGAGGTAGTTCATTTTGACAGAAATAACACGTTGAGTTCCAGGCACCAATTCCGCTGGGCGGGCTCTTTTCATACCATGGGCAGCCATATAATCCATTTCACCGTGATAACCTTTATCTAACCAGCGTTGCAGTTGTGCTTCGTGTTCGCTCAAGTCAATGTCAGTGATCCCAACTTCTGCGAAACCAAGTTCATGGCCCCATTGCTTAATTTTTTTTGCGAGTTCAGTATAGTCAATATGAGTGATAGTCACGGGAAATCGATCTTGGCAGCTAAATACACGGCTAATTTACCACAGTTTGCTTATACGGCCCAGCAAGTGAGGGATAATGAAGCAAGCTCAGCTCATCTTGTTGGTCTCAATTTATCGCAATTAATGGCATGCGCAGCTGATGCGTTATTTGATTTATTCGACCATGAACTTGTGAATGCAGAGCATATTTTAATTCTTGCGGGTAAGGGCAATAATGCAGGTGATGCTTATTTACTGGCTGAGCTATTGCATAAAGAGGGACGCAAGGTAACTATAGTTGGCGTTTATTCGCCGAGCTTACTGGCTGATGATGCACTTAGAGCGTATCAAAAAGTCGATGCAGCAGGCCTTTCGGTATTGAGTGAAGTGCCGAATAAGTGCTCATTTGATGTTATTGTTGATGGTGTTTTTGGGAGTGGTTTTTCAGGTCGGTTAAGTGAACCGTTAAAACGCCTTTTTGTATACTGTAACAAGCATAGCGCGCTGCGACTTAGTATTGATGTGCCAAGCGGCATAGATGCTTCAACAGGGGTTGTGGCTGATGGTGCGTTTTTGGCAGATATTACACTGACTTTTATAGCACTTAAACAAGGTATCCTAACAGGTAGAGCAAAACAGTTTTGTGGCAAGTTGTTGTTTGCATCTTTGGGCGTTTCAGAGGCTTTTTCCAAAGAAGTGAACTCGGAGGTTTCTCACTGGTCTTACTCTGCGTTTATGGCTTTGAGGATACACCGAGCGAATGACTGTTATAAAAACCAATGTGGTCATGTTTTACTCATCGGTGGCAATAAAGGAATGGCCGGCGCGATCCGTTTAGCGAGTGAAGCCAGCTTAAGGTCAGGCGCGGGCTTGGTCAGTGTATTAACACATACTGACAATGTTGCTATCGTTCAACAAGGGCGATATGAACTCATGGTACACGGCATAGAAGCGGTTGAAGGAAACCAAGGCTATATAGATAGCTTGTTCGCTAAAGCTGATGTGTTAGTAATAGGCCCTGGACTTGGCCAAGATAACTGGGCCAAAGCACTGTTTAATCGCAGCTATAACTTTGATGGGGCTGTAATTTGTGATGCGGACGCTCTAAATTTGCAAGCGAGCTCTTCTTTGCGTTATCGGCAAGCTGTTATGACGCCACATATTGGTGAAGCGCGGCGGCTGTTAGCGCAAAGTAATATTGAAAGTATGTCGAATCGATTTGAAGTGGCAGCACAATTACAGCGTTATTATGAGTACGCTGTGGTGCTTAAAGGACCTGGCAGTTTAGTTTGCCATCAAAGTCGAGTGAATATTAACCGTTCAGGCAGTGCCGCGATGGCCAGTGCTGGGATGGGAGATGTATTATCTGGTATCATTGCGAGTTTAATTGCACAGGGCATGGAGAAATTTGCCGCGACCAGTTTGGCTGTGTATATTCATGGTTTGGCAGCTGAAAATGCTGCTATCGAAGGTGAAAAAGGATTGCTTGCCGGTGATTTATTTAAGCATATTAGAGATTTATTGGGGTAAACATGAATGACGTTTTTTGCCTGCATCTAGCTGATGAAGCAGCAACTGTGGAGATGGGTAGGCGCTTGTCTCACGCGGTTAAACAAGGCGCTGTGTTGTTTTTAAATGGTGATTTAGGCGCTGGTAAAACCACATTAAGCAGAGGGATAGTGCAAGGGCTTGGGCATAATGGCAAAGTAAAAAGTCCCACTTATACGCTTGTGGAGCCTTATGAGTTAGATGATGTGTCAGTTTACCATTTTGATCTTTACCGTTTAGGCGATCCAGAAGAATTAGAGTACATGGGGATCAGAGACTACTTTGCTGAGCAAGCAATTTGTATCGTTGAATGGCCCGAAAAAGGTACTGGGTTTATCCCAACGCCAGATCTTGATATTGAAATGGCCTATGTAGATCAGCAACGTAGCATCAGGCTTACCGCGAAGAGTACTCGCGGGGAAAAAATTATCAGTAGTTTAGGGTAAAATGAGAGTATTCAAACATCATGCAGCAGTGCTTTGCACAGTAATATTGTGCTTATTCCTAAGTATAGAAGCATTCGCTAAAAATAAAATGGAAGGGGTGCGAGTTTGGCCTTCACCTGAGAGTACGCGTGTGGTTTTTGACATGTCGTCTAAACCAGATTTTAGTTATTTCATGCTGCAAAACCCTTTACGTTTGGTTATCGACTTGCAAAATACACAGCAGGCGAAGTATTTACCGAAAGTGCCGAAAAAGCACAATTTGATCAGTAAACTGAGATACAGTAAACCGAAAAGAAAAAATAGTACGCGTGTGGTGTTTGAATTAAGTGGTACGGTAAAACCAGTTGTGTTTGCTTTGGCACCAACTGGACCGTATAAAAATCGGTTAGTTGTTGATTTATACTCTAAAAAGAAACAATCGTATGCGATTGATAAAAGTGCAGCGAAAAAGCGCACGCGCACCGTGGACAGGGATATTATTATTGCCATTGATGCAGGGCATGGAGGAGAAGATCCAGGTTCCATTGGACCTGCGGGCACTTATGAGAAGAATATTACCTTACAAATAGCAAAACGAGTGGCACGTTTGGTAGATAAACAGCCAGGAATGAAAGCGCGTTTGATCCGCACAGGCGATTATTATTTAAAGTTAAATACACGAACTTCAAAGGCACGACAAAAGCGCGCTGACTTTTTTGTGTCAATACATGCAGATGCATTTTCTAGCCCTGGACCAAATGGGACGTCAGTGTGGGTTTTATCACTGCGCCGTGCTAACTCAGAAGTAGGTAAGTGGTTAGAAGACAAAGAGAAACATTCTCAATTATTAGGTGGTGCAGCCAGTTTAATAAAAGATACTGCGAATGAAAGGTATTTAGCTAAAGCGCTACTTGATATGTCTATGGATCATTCAATGAAAACTGCATTTCAGGTTGCTGATGAAGTGGTCAAGGGACTAAAAGGCGTTTCTAAGCTACATAAGAAAAGGCCGCAAGCGGCAAACTTTGGCGTATTAAAGTCACCTGATATTCCGTCAATATTGGTGGAAACTGGTTTTATTTCTAACCCAAAAGAAGAGCGCAAGCTAAATACAGCACAACATCAGCAACGATTAGCACAGGCTATTTTTTCATCGATTAGGAATTACTATAAGCGCAACCCGCCTGATGACTCATTATTTGCGCGGTTAAAACATAATAAGCCGGTACAGCACAAAGTGAAAAGTGGCGAATCGCTGAGTGTCTTAGCCAGTCGTTACGGCACTACAATATCCGCTTTAAAAAAACATAATCAATTAAAGAAAAACACCCTATATATTGGCCAAATTCTTATGATCCCAAAAGCCTAGTTTATGAGTATTGAGATATTACCTGCACGGTTAGCTAACCAAATAGCAGCCGGTGAAGTGGTAGAGCGTCCAGCCTCGGTTGTCAAAGAGCTGGTGGAAAACAGCATTGATGCCGGTGCAACCAAGATCCACATTGATATCGAGCGAGGCGGTCATAAGCTCATACGTATTCGCGATAATGGTAAAGGGATTGCTAAAGATGAGTTGACCCTAGCGTTATCTCGTCACGCAACGAGTAAGTTAAAAAGCCTAGATGACCTAGAATGCATTTCGTCATTGGGATTTAGAGGAGAAGCATTAGCCTCTATTAGCTCTGTTTCGCGTTTAACACTCAGCTCAAAGCCCGCAGCGCAAGAAACTGCATGGCAGGCTTTTGCTGAAGGGCGAGATATGGCAGTTCAAGTCCAGCCGACAGCGCATCCTGATGGCACGACGATTGAAGTAAAAGATCTGTTTTTTAATACGCCGGCACGTCGTAAATTTTTACGTACAGAGAAAACAGAATTCAGTCATATTGATGAGCTATTAAAGCGTATTGCGCTAAGTCGCTTCGATATTGCATTAACTTTGACACACAACAAAAAAGTAGTGCGTCAATACCGTGCTCGTGAGTCATCACAGGGTGTAAAACGTGTTGCACAAGTTGCAGGAAAGGAGTTTGAGCAATTAGCGTCTTTTATTGAATCAGGGACAGATGGCCTAAAGCTTTATGGATGGGTGTTACCCGTTGGCAATACCAATAGCACACAATACAGCTATGTTAATGGGCGAATGATGCGCGATAAATTGGTGCTGCATGCGATCAGGCAAGCTTTTGAAGAAGCTGCAGGAGAGCAAGCTTTACCGGGGTTTGTTGTGTATGTAGAAATAGATCCGCGCCAGGTTGACGTGAATGTGCATCCCGCTAAACATGAAGTGCGTTTTCATCAAGCACGGTTAGTGCATGATTTTATTGTACACGCTATTAAGCAAGTTGTATTACCCGCGGACCTGATCGCACCTTTAGAAGATGAAACGGTTGGAATCGGTGATGAGTCTCGTGCTATGCAAATGCCCCAGCAACAAGATGAACAGCATCAGACGTACCGCAGCTCGCTACAAAGCATTAATGAAACGAATCCCGACTATACGGATCTTGTTGGAAGTTATGATCCACAAGGAAGTAATACAAGCTCGCAACGCTCTGAAGGTGGCTATGGTGCCAATGGTGGCCGAGGCGTCAGCGCAAACAGCGGAGAGTCGGGTTTTGGCGCTCACTCTGCACAGCCGCACAATTCTCGTAAATATAATGCAAATCAGCTTTATCAGGGGCTGTCTCATCAACAAGCCAGCCATTTTGATAATGTTGTTGAGGTGGCAGAGCCTGCGGTCAACTCAGTTCAGCAAGTCTCTTGGTTGAGTATTCCGAATGGTGCTGTGTTAATTAAGCGTGATGGTGATATGTATATTTCACACTTTGAACATGCTCTAACCACTTACTGGCAAAAAGTTATAGAGCAGGATGCTGCCTTACTGGGTAAAGCATTGCTATTACCCGTTAGAGTTAATTTAGAGAAAGCAGACTTAGCACTGTTGCATGACCAACGTTCGTGGTTAACTTTATTGGGTTTTGAAATTTCATTGTTTGAGCAATACGCAATGATAAAAAAGATGCCAATGAGCTTGTACAGTATTGATGTCGCAACATTTATGACAGCCCTGTTGGCGGGGTGCAGTGCAAATCCAGATTCATTAGAACATTGGCTAGAGTGGCTCAATGGCCATACACCTAAACGTTATTTTGAATCGGAGCATTTTGCAAAAATTCAGCCGGCAGTAGAAAAAAATACCGAATGTTTGGCGCGCATTCAGGAAAAAGCAGTTAAAATAGAAAGCAGTATATTTTTGAAGTTATTACAGCAAGAGTCTGAGAGTGAATAATTTACCCGTTATAACCTTAATGGGCCCCACTGCCGCAGGAAAAACGGCATTGGCCATTGAGTTATGCCAACATTTAGATACACAAGTGATCAGCGTTGATTCTGCTTTGGTATATAAAGGCATGAACATAGGCACAGCCAAACCTGATGCAGAGGAGTTATCACTCGCACCACATCATCTAATTGATATGTTAGATCCGCTTGAAACCTACTCGGTGGCTGATTTTCGCCGTGATGCGATTGAAAAAATTGATCAGTTACACCAGCAAGGAAAAGTGCCTATTTTGGTGGGAGGCACGATGATGTATTTTAAAGGTTTAATTGAAGGGCTATCTCCTTTACCTGAAGCTGATGCTATAATACGTCAAGAGTTAGAAGCGCAAGCACAACAAATTGGTTGGGCTGGTTTGCATAAGCAACTGGCAGCGGTTGACCCAGATGCTGCAGCAAAAATCAGTGAAAATGACTCTCAGCGTATTAATCGAGCTCTTGAAGTATATCGTTTGACGGGTGAAACTATGACTGTTTTGCAAAAGCAGAAACAGCCTCAACTCCCTTATCAATTTCATCAATTTGCGATTGCTCCCACTGATCGTAAAGTATTACATGATCGTATTGAAAAAAGATTTAATATAATGTTAGATCAGGGGTTTAAAAATGAAGTTTCGACCTTATATCAGCGTGGAGACTTACATCCAGATTTACCGTCGATACGGTGTGTAGGGTATCGACAAATGTGGGAACATTTAGCGGGAAACTGCGATCATGACGAAATGGTATTCAAAGGGATTGCGGCAACCAGACAACTTGCGAAGCGTCAGCTTACTTGGTTAAGGAGCTGGCCGGATGTGAATTGGTTAGAGACTGATGATCAAGAAAACTTGCAACGCGTACTAACTTCGCTAAGCTAATAGTAGTTGTTAAATCAATCTGTTCCGATTTGATGACAGCGAAATTATAATAACACCTAGAACGAAGGAAAAGAAAATGGCAAAAGGCCAATCGTTACAAGACCCATTTTTGAATGTCTTACGTCGTGAGCGCATTCCTGTTTCAATTTTTTTAGTTAACGGCATTAAATTACAGGGTAAAATTCAATCGTTTGACCAGTTTGTAATTTTGCTTGAAAACACAGTAAACCAAATGGTTTATAAGCACGCTATTTCTACTGTTGTGCCTGCGCGCGCGGTGAATTTTCAAAGTGCGCAAGGCAATGATGTTGCTGAGCAAAGCGATGAAGGTAGCTATCAATAAAAACTAGGAGCGTAATGCTTGTTTGACCGTTATGAAGCCGGCGAACAGGCAGTTTTAGTCCATATCGAGTTTCCAAATGAAGGAGATCGTGAAGATCTTCATGAACTGGAAATGTTGGTATCTTCTGCTGGTGTTAGTAGTTTGGCGGTTGTGCAAGGCAGCCGTCAATCACCACATGCTAAATTATTCGTCGGCACGGGTAAAGCAGAAGAAATCGCTGAAACTGTCAAAATCCACAATGCAGATGTCATCATATTTAATCACCAACTCAGCCCTTCGCAAGAACGCAATTTAGAACGTATTTGCCAGTGTCGAGTATTAGATAGAACGACGCTGATTTTAGATATATTCGCCCAACGTGCTAGAACGCACGAAGGTAAATTACAAGTTGAGCTTGCTCAACTACGTCATGTGTCTACCCGCTTGATCAGAGGTTGGACCCACTTAGAGCGACAAAAAGGCGGTATTGGGTTACGAGGACCTGGTGAAACACAGCTGGAAACTGACCGTCGTTTACTACGTGAGCGTATAAAAAGTATTCGCAAGCGGTTAGATAAAGTCGCGCTGGTGCGAGAGCAAGGTCGACGGGCCAGAACACGGAACGAAGTACCCACTGTATCGCTAGTCGGGTATACCAACGCCGGAAAGTCGACTCTTTTTAATCATATTACAGATGCTGATGTATATGCAGCAGACCAATTATTTGCAACGCTTGATCCGACCTTAAGAAAGTTGCACATAGACGATATTGGTCCGGTGATTTTAGCTGATACGGTAGGGTTTATTCGCCATTTACCCCATGACCTAGTGGCAGCTTTTAAAGCAACCTTGACTGAAACGCGTGAAGCCGATTTACAAATTCATGTGATTGATGCGGCGGATAGCAGAAGAAAAGAGAATATAGAAGAGGTACAATCGGTTCTAACGGAAATTGAAGCAGATGATATTCCTCAGTTATTGGTGTATAACAAAATCGATTTGCTTGATGAGGTTAGGCCTCGCATTGATCGTAATGACGAAGGTATGCCTATTCGTGTGTGGTTATCCGCGCATAGCGGAGCGGGTGTAGAATTACTCAGTGATGCGATTTCTGAATTACTGGCGAAAAAGATATTCTCAGAGAGTCTATGTATTCCGCCAAGTTTTGGACGTCTACGAGGGGCATTGTTTAATCTCAGTGCTGTTCAGCAAGAAAGTTATGACGAGCAGGGCAATTGGTTGATTGACGTAAGAGTGCCTCACGTTGATTGGGAAAAACTTAAAAAAGAGCAAGGCTCAGAGATAGAAAGTTTTATCATAAAATAAAATTTTCACAATAAATTACAGTTTTGCACGCATTTTTGTATGAGATGCGTTCTATATTTGTTAGATTTATCTTAATTCATTTTAATTACAATGGAGTATAGCTATGGCCTGGAATGAACCGGGTAATAATGGCAATGATAACGACCCATGGAAAAATAAAAACCGTGGTGGACGAGATCAAGGCCCACCTGATCTAGATGAAGTATTCCGTAAGTTCAGTAACAAGTTTGGTGGTTTGTTCGGCGGTAAATCCGGCGGCGGGGGGAATGGTGGCATCGGTGGTGCTGGCATTACATTTGTATTGCTTATCGCTGCTGTTGTTTGGGCTTTAAGTGGTATTTATACCGTTAAGGAAGCTGAGCGTGGCATCGTATTACAATTCGGTAAATTTGACCGTATTGCTGAGCCAGGTTTACGTTGGAAAATGACGTTTATTGAGCGTGTTATTCCGATTAATATCGAAGCCGTTCGTTCGTTATCAGCATCAGGCTTTATGCTCACTGAAGATGAAAATGTGGTAAGCGTCGAATTTGAGGTGCAATACCGTGTTATGGATCCAACACTATATAAGTTTAGTGTGACGGATGCGGATCACAGTTTGCAGCAATCTCTTGATAATGCTTTACGATATGTAGTGGGTCACTCACGCATGGACCAAGTATTAACAACAGGTCGTGAGTTAGTTCGTCAGCGTACATGGGATGAACTCAACAAAATTATTGAACCTTATAATCTCGGTATTTTGGTAACCGATGTGAACTTTAAAGATTCGCGCCCACCATCAGAAGTAAAAGATGCGTTTGATGATGCCATTGCCGCACAAGAAGATGAAGAGCGTTTTATTCGTGAAGCTGAAGCATATGCGCGTGAGATTGAGCCGAGTGCACGTGGTCGAGTAACCCGAATGACTCAAGAAGCCGAAGGTTACCGAGAGCGTATTACATTGGAAGCTCAGGGTGAGGTGGCACGATTTGAGAAACTATTACCAGAATATATTGCAGCGAAAGAAGTAACGCGTCAGCGTTTATACATAGATGCAATGGAAGAGGTATTAGGGCGTAGTACTAAGGTGTTGGTGGACGTTGAAGGTTCAAATAACATGATGTACTTACCGCTTGATAAAATCATGAACCAGTCTTCAGGTGGCACACCGATGACTTTACCGAACCAAAACGATATTAACCAGCTTCGTAAGACGCTGGGTCAATCACGTAATAGCACAGTGAATAGCAGTAATGATCGCTATACACAAGACAGATTTAACAGCGGGAGGTAATGGCAATGAAAAACTTTAGTGTTGTACTACTACTAGCCGCGGTCGTGATGTCTTTTTCATCGGTGTTTGTGGTAACAGAAGGTCAACGTGCGATTGTTTTACTTTTTAGTAAAGTACAAAAAGATAGCAATGATGACGCTGTAGTTTATGGACCTGGCTTGCATCTGAAAATTCCATTTTTCAGTCAAGTTCGTCGTTTAGATGCGCGTATTCAAACACTTGATGGCGCACCTGATAGATTTGTAACCAGTGAAAAGAAAGATTTGATTGTTGATTCTTTTGTAAAGTGGCGTGTTAATGACTTTAGTTCATTTTACTTACGTGCACGTGGTGATAAAGCATACGCTGAAACACTACTAAAACAAAAAGTGAACAATGGACTGAGAACAAACTTTGGTTCGCGTACTATTCGTGAAATTGTATCAGGTGAGCGAAGCGAGTTAATGGCTGAAGCGCTGGTTCAAGCATCAGAAAGTGCACAAGAGCTAGGTATTGAAGTATTGGATGTTCGTGTTAAGCAAATTAACTTACCGAACGAAGTAAGTAACTCAATTTACCAACGTATGCGCGCTGAGCGTACCGCTGTGGCGAAAGAGCACCGTTCTGAAGGTCAAGAGAAGGCTGAGACGATCCGAGCTGAAGTAGACCGCCGAGTGACGGTTATGTTGGCTGATGCTGAACGTAATGCGCGTGGTGTTCGAGGTGAAGGTGATGCAACAGCTGCAAAGATTTATGCAGATGCGTATAACAAAGATCCTGAGTTCTTTAGTTTTGTTCGTTCGCTAGAAGCGTACAAAAATACTTTTAAAGACAAAAATGATGTAATGGTGCTTTCGCCTAAAAGTGATTTCTTCAATTACATGAAAGGGGCAAACGCACAGTAGTGCATGCAGACCTCTATAAAAAAGCTCTGATATTTCAGAGCTTTTTTTGTTTTTAATTCAATGACTTTTGAGATTTAAAAATTGAACGAGGAAAAAATAATCTAAACAAGGTGATCTTGACCATGGTTTTCTGGTAAAATCTGCGCCTAATTTTTTCTAAGTGATTTTGCAATGGGTAAAAACGTCGTTGTATTAGGCACCCAATGGGGTGACGAAGGTAAAGGTAAGGTTGTTGACTTACTTACAGATAAGGCTTCTCTTGTTGTACGTTATCAAGGAGGCCATAACGCAGGCCATACATTGGTAATTAACGGTGAAAAAACCGTTCTACATTTGATCCCTTCAGGTGTGTTACGTGAAAACGTGCAGTGCGTGATCGGTAACGGTGTGGTTTTAGCGCCTGATGCGCTAATGAGAGAAATTGGCATGTTAGAAGAACGTGGCGTACCAGTACGTGAGCGTTTGTTGATCAGTGAAGCTTGTCCTCTTATTTTGCCTTACCATGTTGCTTTAGACCAAGCACGTGAGCTTGCTCGCGGCGAGAAAGCAATTGGTACAACTGGTCGTGGTATCGGCCCTGCATACGAAGATAAAGTTGCACGTCGCGGATTACGCGTTGGTGACTTATTCAACCCTGAGCAATTTGCAACTAAGCTTAAAGAAGTACTTGAATACCATAACTTCGCACTTGTTAATTACTACAAAGTTGACGCAGTAGACTTCCAAAAGACGTATGATGATGCAATGGCTGTTGCTGATATTCTGAAATCAATGGTTGTTGATGTTACAGAACTACTTGATCAAAAGCGTGCTGCAGGTGAACACATCTTATTTGAAGGTGCACAAGGTACGTTACTTGATATCGACCATGGTACATACCCATATGTAACGTCTTCAAATACCACAGCAGGTGGTGTTGCGACGGGTGCTGGTTTTGGTCCGTTAAACTTAGATTACGTACTTGGTATTGTTAAAGCGTATACGACTCGTGTTGGTTCAGGTCCTTTCCCAACAGAACTATACGATGGTTTGGATAAGCAAGACCCTGTAGGCAAGCACTTAGGTGACAAAGGCCATGAGTTTGGTGCTACGACAGGTCGTTTACGTCGTACTGGTTGGTTTGATGCGGTTGCGATGCGTCGTGCAATTCAAATCAATAGTATCACAGGCTTTTGTTTAACTAAGCTTGATGTATTGGATGGCTTAGAAACAATTAAAATCTGTACTGGTTATCAGTTAGAAGATGGAACGGTAACAAATATCACTCCATTAGCCGCTGAAGGTTACGAAAAAGTAACGCCAGTTTATGAAGAAATGCCTGGTTGGACTGAGAATACATTCGGTGCAACGTCAGTTGAACAGCTTCCAGAAGCAGCTGTTAACTATGTTAAGCGTTTAGAAGAAATTACTGGTGTGCCAATTGATATTATTTCAACTGGCCCAGATCGCGTAGAAACGATGGTTTTACGCAACCCATTTGGCGAGTAAACTCAACCAAATAAAAAAAAGCTGCAATTGCAGCTTTTTTTATGCCTAAAATTTGATTGTTGGTATAGTCTTTGTATAAATATTCAGGTGTGTTATTGACGTCAAGGTACTTATGTTGAAGAAGTGGTGTAGTGTGGGTTTTCTGCTCTGTTGGCAAATATCTGCCGCACAGGAGCCCATAGAGGCTGTTCCCTTGTATACTCAGGCTGAGTTAATAGAGCTTATAAAACAGAACACGCATTTAGAGCGTGTGAAAGCTGATGAATGTCAGCTGGTTCAAGATATTGAAGCCAGAGCGGAGACAATGGCGTTACCGTCTTATCAATTTTTATATGGTGATATGTTAGCGTATGCAGTTTGCGTGGAGCGTGACGTCGAATTAGGGCTTTATTATATGCGCAGTGCTGCTGAGCAGGGGTTAGCATCGGCCCTTGAACAACTAGGTCGATATTATGATGTAGGGCAGCTTGTTCAAGCAGATAAAGCAATGGCGATAACCTATTTACGCGAGGCTGCAGCTCAAGGTAACTTAAGCGCACAGCTACGTTTAGTTGGTTTATTTAATAATGGCCATGGTAGCCCGAGAGATTATGAAGACGCGTATCGATGGTTGTTCCACTCTGCCGTTGCGGATAAACAACAGCATCAACAAATAGAACGTGCTTTAAGTAAGCTCGCGGAGCGCATGCCACCAAGTGTTATACGTCGGGCTCGTTTGCCTATGTAGGCTGGTAAAAAGTGGGCTACATCGTACTTTATAGCCAGCCTCTATGTTGCTAACTTTCTATCTGCGCTTGCTCGGGTGCTTCTTTACTAAATGCTGTGTCCTTGAGCACGGTCATTTTTGGCGGTTGTAAAGCGACAATTTTCTCTCCTTCTGCTGGCGCTTTCTGCATATCAATAATAAATGGCCGAATGAGTAAAGGATCATCTTCCTTATTGCGCTCAGAGATAATAAACAATGGGATCGCTTCTTTATTTATGTCTAGATACTGTTGCCATGTAAATTCTTCCGACAAACGGGTAGCACTTACTTTACCTCCTTTTGCAATTAAACTACTTAAACGTGCGTAGTTACCTTGCTCACCAAATAATATCTGTCGTGACAAAAAGGTTGCACTATCCTTGTTTGCTTTCGCATGGTTGGTTGAAGAACGCAGTGAAAACACACTTTGCTCGTTTAATAAATGCGAGAAATACTGCACACCCAAGGCGTTGTGGTGACGATTAGGGGAAAGTGCAATGACCGATTTTAATTGTGTGAGAGGTAAGTAACGTTCTGCGTGCTCAGATTGAGGGTTACCGTAATAGCAGGGTAATCCATCCATGCGTGCCATTTTACAGTTCTCCCAAGCTGGATCTGATAAGTGAACGTCAATATTCTGGTCTTTCAAACCACATGCTATCGCTCGTGCGACATGGTTAGCCCCAATAATGAGTAAAGTATTAGGACTTGGCTGGCGCACCCCCAGTAATTTAGCAAGCGGAGTGGCAGTTAAGCTTTGCAGCACGACGGTGACAATTATCACGGTAAATATCAGAGGCACAATTTTGTTAGCGTCAGCGATACCTGACTCAAACATGCTAAGTGCGAAAACTGACCCGACAGCTGCTGCGACGATGCCTCTAGGTGCTATCCATGAGAGTAGTAATCGAGATTTAAATGGCAAGTCGCTATTAAATGTTGAGATGGCAATACAGATAGGCCTTGCGACAAAGAGTACGATGGCAAGGAAGATAAAAATATTGATATCGAGTAACATCAAATCGCTGATTTGCAGACGAGCAGCAAGTAAAATAAATAAGCTTGAGATGAGGATCATGGAAAGATCTTCCTTAAATTCAAGCACTGAGTCTATTTCTAAATCATCCTGATTACCCAACCAAATACCAAATACAGTAACAGCCAATAATCCTGATTCGTGACTTAAGAAGTTGGATAAAGAGAAGCTAAAAAGCACCAAGGCAAGGATCCCAAACTTGTGCAGTTCGTATGGAAGCCACTCTTTTCTGATCAATAAGCTGGTTAACCAGCCGCAAATAATACCGACACTCATTCCAACACCTAAGGTGGTAAAAAGTGCTATTAAGGTGTGACTTAAAACTTCGCCTTGGCCAACAAAACTAACCGCTTCAAACACCAGTACAGCAAATAGCGCTCCGATTGGATCTATAACAATACCTTCCCAGCGTAATACACGGTCAATGTCTTGTGTCGGGCGCATCGCATTGAGCATTGGGGCAATGACGGTGGGCCCTGTAACGACAAGCACAGCACCTAACACAGCTGCGACCCGCCAGTCTAAATTCAGTATAAAATAGCCACTGAGAGCAATAATGACGAAAGTTGCAAGCATCCCTATGGAGCATAGGTTGCGGACAATTTTTCCAATCCCCTTGAGCTCTCTAAAGTGTAACGTCAACGAGCCTTCAAATAGGATCACCGCAACAGAAAGAGAAACGATAGGGAACAGTAAGTCCCCTAATAAATCATCTGGGCTTAGCTGGCCTGAAATAGGGCCTAAAAGAAGCCCAACTAACAGTAAGAATAGGATCGCTGGCACTTTAAAAACCCATGCAAGCCATTGTGCAAAAACAGAAAATAAAGCAATTCCAGCAATGTAAATAGCTGACATAGCGTCTCCGGCTGACTTTAGTATCAGCAAAGTTGAAGTCCAACTTGCTTGTAATTGTCGCATAGTTAAGTTGAGAGAAAACACGTTGATATTGAGTTTTCGAACTACGATCTCACTTTAACAATAGACTGTTTATTGATGCTTTACCGTGAAAATTACCGTAAATATATTGCATTTCAACGGTGTCTAACTTTAATTGTGACTAGGGTTAATTCTTAAGAATTCGATAACTACGATGGATTAAAATTTAAAGAATGCGCGTTGACATGATTGGTGGTGAAGTTCTCATGATTTAAAGCAATAATAGGCTAATCGAATTTCAATGATGCTATTGGTATTGTTTACAGTTCAAACTAACACCATGTTTAAAACGAAGGCGGCGTTTATGATTTAAAGTTGGATATAGCTATGTGAGGTACATAGACTCAAGGGTATATAAATAACTAAAGAGTAGTATAAATAGAATCTTGAAATTTCAAAATAAGATACGGAAAGTGGTGGAGCTAAGCAGGATCGAACTGCTGACCTCCTGCGTGCAAGGCAGGCGCTCTCCCAGCTGAGCTATAGCCCCACATTCCGTCAAAGACGAGCAGAAATTTATAGTTTTTTCTCTCTTGAGTCAAGTTTTTTCAATATTAAAAAATTAACAATTTTACTGCTGCCTTTGTTAGACTGGCTATAAAGTTTAAGAGGGTAGAATATTTTGATAAAAAGCCTAGCCGTTATTTTCCCTAGCGTATTATTAATTTTGGGGTGTAGTAGTACACCCAAACCAAGCTATGAAATCGAAAAACAGGTTCTTCATACAAAAAAATCGGAGCTAGGGGCTGATCTCTTTGCCTTTATAGTGACGGTTGCCCCTACACCAATGATGAAAGTCGATGGCCGTAAAGCAATGACACGCAGTGAGCTTAAGCGTTTCTCTGAATATGAACGAGTTGAAGACTCTGCTGAATTAAAACTGGCTTTGGAAGAAGAAGCCGTCACGCTTTTAGAAGCAAACCTGAAAGAAAGAGGGTATTGTCCGAAAGGATATCAAGTAAGCCAAGTATTTTGGCGGCAAAGAAGTGTTCAGCTCAGAGGTGAGTGCTCATGACACCTGAACAGCTTCAGCTCAAAACGGTATTAGACACGCTCAATATCAGCTTTAAAAGTTACGAACATCCACCTTTACCTACTTGTACAGATGCACAAAAAATTGGACTCAAACGCAGTGGTGTCCAGATCAAAAACTTGTTTTTACGCGATAATAGAGGAAAGAAGCACATTTTGTGTTTGACCCGTGCTGATTTGAAGGTTGATTTAAAAGCCTTATCTACACAGCAAAAACTATCTCGTTTAGGATTAGCTTCTACGGAACGGTTAGATAAATATTTAGGGGTCAAACCCGGTTGTGTGTCTGCACTTGCGTTAATGAATGATGATAATAAAGCGGTTGAACTGTGGCTAGATAGTGGCTTATTAAATGAGCTAGAATGGCAATGCCATCCGTTTGAAAATGATAAAACCTGGGTGTTACAGCAGCATGATCTCTACACTTTTTGGCGACAAACAGGACATTACCCACGCATAGTTGACATCCCGTGTTTGTAATTCTTCGCTACTAAAACCAGACCCACTAAGCTTACGAGCAATAAACTGATAATAAAGGCGCTGTAGCCATGGTTCTGCATAATAAGCCCTGGTAGGTAAGCGCCCAGTGCGCCACCACTGTAATAAAATGAGACATATGCTCCATTGGTTATAGAAGTCGGTGCTTTGCTTAATTGATTTACTAATGGCGCTGCTGTTGAGTGGATCATAAACATACAGGCACAAAAAAGTGTAAACATAACAACAAAGAGGCTTAAATTAGCGATTGATAATAGCGCGATACTTATGGCATATGCCGCAAATACTAAGCTTAAAAATACCCATCGGTTATTAATAAATCGGTTAAGGCAGGCTGTTGAGAGCGACAGTATTGCGCCAATCAAATAGCTTGTATAAATCCAGCCTATTATTTTGCTATCAGTGATATTAAAGTTTTGTTGTAAAATCAGGGGTAAATAATTGAGTAAGGCTGAAAAGCAAAAGAACATGCAAAACACCGCGCAGTAAAGTCTGAGCAACTGTTTTTCTTTCAATGAGCTAATATAGTCTTTCAGTGGTCTGGGCAAAGTCTGCTTGGCAGAGCTTTGTTTGCTTGGTTGAATATTTATAGCAGATGCTAAAATCACAAGCATTACAGCAATTAAATAGTAAAAGCTTTGCCAAGTAAAAAAAGCGGCGAAATTTGCTGCCAGTACCCGGCCTAAGTACCCTCCCATAATTGAGCTTGCGATATATCGCGTCATATTCCTATGTAAATTTAGCCCTTGGTACTGTAAGCCGATGTAAGTTGTCATGGCTGTCAACGCGGCGGGTAAGATCAAACCTTGTATAAAACGTGTGGCGAGCAGCAATTCAAAGTTGGGCACATGGACAAAGACGATGCAGGTGAATGCAAGTAAGAACATGGCATACTTTAAAATCCTTAGCGGGTTAAACCGCGCAAATAAAATGCCATAACAAATTGGTGCGATTGCAAGTGGCAGCATGGTCGCAGACATCAAGCTGCCACTGCTGGCAGGGCTTACTTGGTATTGCGTTGCCAATACCATTAACAAAGGCTGCGGTGCATACAATACAAAAAATGTAAAAAGAGAGCAGCTAAGTAATAGCATTAATGGCATGGAATAACTCAAGTGTCAGTATTGAACAAGTGGGTGATATTTTTTATTAAATTCACTCGTCATCATAACTTTAAATTTGATAGATACAAATAACTTGCGCTAAATCATGGTACCTGCTGATGGACTTGCTAAATTACTGTTTGTGCCTTTTCTAGTAAATAAGCCACAGAAATGTGTGTTTTCTATCTGGTGAAAAAAATCAACTAGGTTAAAATATAGCGCATTATATTTTCATGGAGCACTGCATTATGGGTTCATTACAAGACCAGCTTTTGAAAGCCGGATTAACGTCGGAACATAAAGCCAAAGTGGCTAAATCTGAAAAGCGTAAAGCGCAGAAGAAAAAGAAAAAAGGCGCTACGAGCGATCCGAGTGATTTACAAAAGCACATAGCGCAAACGAAGTTAGAGCAGCAGAAAAAAGCTGAAGAGCAGAATCAAGCGAAAAAAACTGAGCTCAAAGAGCGAGAGCAAGTTGCTCGAGTTAAACAAATTCTTGAGCACCACAATCAAGATGAGATCCGTGGGGAGTTGACTTTCAATTTTACTTACAACAATAAAGTAAAAGAATTGGATGTAGACGAACCAACTAAGAATGCATTATCTAAGGGGCGTTTAGCTATTTGTGTTCTAGAAGGTCAGTTTTTTGTTCTTCAAGATGAACCAGCAAGAAAGGTTGCAGAGGTGGATGAGAAATACATCGTATTCCATGTTGAAGATGACAGCCAGGGGCCAGATGAAAACGACCCATATGCAGATTATGAGATCCCAGACGATTTAGTTTGGTAAAACGTAAAATTGCCACTCACTATGGTTGGTTACAGTGTTTTTATCTAGGCCAATTATCGTTGCTAGGGGAGTACTCATTGCGATCTTTGAAGCGAGTAAGTGCGTATGTGTAGTGAAAGTAATTGGTCTACACTATAAAAGATTTATCCGTTTATTTAAAAAAGAGTAAAGTTATGAGCAAGATAAAACAAGTAATAATGGGAGTCGGGTTGGCGCTTTCCACGATGGGTACCACTGCGGTGAGCGCTGCAGATGGCGCAGCGCTTTATACAGCTAAAATGTGCCAAACATGCCATGGTGCTGAAGGTAAAGCGCCTATAATGGCAATGTATCCGAAATTAAATGGTCAGAACAAAGAGTATTTAGCTGCGCAGATGAAAGATATTAAGTCAGGTAAACGAAATAATGGTATGTCGATGGCAATGAAAGCCATGGTAGCGAACGTATCTGATGCTGAGATTGACGCGATTGCAGAGTATTTATCTAAAGTAAAATAATACTCTATTTTGCTTAGTGAAAAACCACCGCTAGTCGGTGGTTTTTATTTTTCATTGAACAAACGAGCTGAGTGATTTAGACTTCTAAACATCTATATTGATGGGTATGTTACCAAGTTAAAAGGAAAGTATATGCTAGAGCTGCCAAAACTTGATTTAAAAGACAAGGTTAGTGAGCAAGAATGGCTACTGAGAGTTGATTTAGCTGCATGTTACCGTTTGGTAGAACACATGCGTTGGGGAGATTTAATTTATACCCATATGTCCGCTAGATTGCCCGGCACAGACTATTATCTTGTGAATGCTTTTGGTCTAAGCTTTGACGAAGTTACTGCGTCCAACCTTGTCAAAGTAGACTTGACTGGTAATATTATCGACGACACGCCATTTGAAATAAACCCTGCTGGATTTACAATTCATAGTGCCATTCATGAGGTACGTGAGGATGCACATTGTGTCATTCATTTACATACCAAAGAAACCATTGCCGTTGCTAGTAGTGAGTGTGGGTTACTTCCTTTAAGTCAGCATTCTATGTTTTCATTACCTTCACTTTCATACCATGGTTACGAGGGGTTGGCTGTTAATGATGATGAGCGAAAGCGGTTACAAGATGATTTGGGAGTTACGAATCATATGCTTTTGGTCAATCACGGAGGCTTAACTGTTGGGCCTACGGTAGGTGATGCATTTATGCGTTTTTACGATTTACAGCGAGCGTGTGAAATTCAGGTCGCCATTCAGGCAACAGGACAAAAAGCTGTTCAAGTTCCAAAACCCATCATTGATAATATTTATAAACAAGCAAGCGTGGTACACAGCGGCAGTACAGGTGGGCAGTTAGCCTGGCCAGCCATGTTGAGAAAGGCGTATCGTCTTGATCCTGGTTTTGCTCAATAGGAGTTTACATGAAAGTTAATCGCGTCGAAGTATTTGATATTCACTGTCCAGAACGACCAGCTTGGACCCCTGTTTTTATTCGAATTCATACTGACGAAGGTATTTCAGGGGTGGGAGAAGCTGGCTTAGCGTATGATTTAGGTCATAGTGCTGCTGCTAGTATGATTAAAGAAATGGCAGAAGCATTTCTGATAGGGCATGACCCATTCCAGACGGAGCTGCTTTGGTCTCGTATGCTAAGAGAGAGCTTTTGGGGACTTGGTGGTGGGCCAGTGGTTTATGCCGCGATGAGCGCAATTGATATTGCCTTATGGGACATCAAGGGTAAAGCGCTTAAGCTGCCTGTGTATCAGTTACTTGGTGGTAAAGTAAATCCAGAGCTACGTACTTATGCATCACAATTACAATTTGATTGGGATGATGAATTTAAAGCGCTTGTGCAGCCACAAGAATACGCAGAAGCTGCTTTAAAAGCCATTGCACAAGGGTATGATGCGGTTAAGGTCGATCCAATTATGTATGATAAGGCGGGTAACACCTATTATGATCGTACTAAGCTGATCTCTCGCCAAGAAATGAAATTGTATCGCGCGCGTATGCAAGCGATTCGTGAAGCGGTGGGTGATGAAGTAGACATTATCTTTGAATGCCACAGTTTACCTGGCGCGACTTCAGCGATTCAAATCGGAGAAATTGCACAAGAGTTTGATTGCATGTTCTATGAAGAGCCTGTGAATTACTTAAACCATTCGTTACATGCGAAAGTTGCAGATAAAGTTGCTGTGCCCATTGCGGGTGGTGAGCGCCTGTATAATCGTTGGGGTGTTCGTCCTTACTTTGAAGATCAAAGCATTGATGTATTACAGCCAGATGTGGGCTTGTGTGGTGGTTTCACTGAAACTAAGAAAGTGTGTGATTATGCAGATATTTTTGATGTACGCGTACAAGCGCATGTTTGTGGTGGACCAGTTGCAACCGCGGCGTCATTGCATTTAGAAACAGCTATTCCAAACTTCCTTATTCACGAACATCATACCTACGCGATTAAAAAGTGGAACCGTGAGCTATGTATTCAAGATCCTCAACCTGAAAATGGTATCTTCAAAGTATCAGAAGAGCCAGGTATCGGTATTGAGCTGAATGATGAGATCGTTATGCGCTCGCAAAGGGTTGAAATTAAATAGTTAAGTGTGAATTAAAGGGCTTATAGCCCTTTAAATACAATTATTTGGATGGCCGTGAAAGTAGAGTCGGAGTTTTAAAGCCATAGTGGTTTTTGTAAGACATTACTAATAATATGGTTATTAAAATAGCAGAAAATGAGTATACAATGTAGCCAGATATCGAAAAAGAATAAAAGAATAAAGCGATATCATAACCTTTAGCATTTCGTAAGTAATTTTCTACAAGAGCGAAAACACTGACGAATATTCCGATCAGCTGTACCCAGGGTAGCAAACTGTCAGCGATATTGTATTTAATTTTTTCAATGGGAAATAGTTTTTTAGATATCTCAACTCTGTATGTCATAGGAATTAATACAACAACATCAATAACAAGGTGAATGCCAAAAATAATGCTATTTTGAATCAATCGATCTCCACTTGAAGATCTCAGATCGACCAAACCAAAGCCAAAAATAATAAACTCAGCTAAGGGAGATAGAGCTACTAAGATAATGACTGTTACAATGTTCACATCACCAATTCTAAGCGCTAAAAAAAAAGCCAATACACCTAATGCAAACAGTGAGTAAGTGAAAACAGCTGGGTCGTCTTTTAAAATAAACAAAGTTACTATTGATACAGCGTAAATCAATAGCAACCGATATAAGCTTTTTTCCGATTTCATCTAGGCTAACTACGTTTCTGTTTTTCGATAGGACTATTTGGTTTGACTGAAATTGCTGGTTTTTCTGGGGCCCAAATATTTGCACCGCAGACTTTTTTACACGCTTCTAATGATAGTGCTTTCATTTTGATATTCCTTCTGCAAAGTATTTATATTAAATAGATATATTATCCGTATTTCAATTTATGTCTGTACTTTTGGGGTTAACTGTAACCATAAAAATTGAAACGATATGGTTCGTTACAATTATCTTTAGTTACAATTAAGAATTTAACACTAATTAAACAAAAAAAGAAATGAATTAATTAATTTTTACGAAAAAAGAATTAAACATCAAATTATGCTAACTTTTCCGTATTAAGTTTTTGATTACTATGTTTTTAATAGTCAAACTAAGCATTGAATTTATCCATTTCACGCTCTAAAGTCGCTGTTAGTTCTTTAATACTATCCGTTGCCAAGTGTGCTTGCTGCGATACATTTGCGGTCTGTGATGCAGTATCTGAAATGGTTACTACTCGTCTAGCAGTATCTTCACCCGCATCAAGTTGTTCTTTAGCCGCCAATGCAATTTGGTGACTCATTTGAGAGATTGCGCCCAAAGAACTGGCGACTCTGCGTAGCTCTTCACTCGCTTCTTTTGACATGGTTACGGTTTTTTCACTGGTAGTTATACTTAGAGATACAGATGATTTTGCATCTTGTGTGGCTGATTGAAGTTTACCTATCATAGTGTGAATTTCTTCGGTACTTGTTTGAGTGCGTTGTGCCAGCTGCCTAACTTCATCAGCAACAACCGCAAAACCTCGTCCTTGTTCGCCCGCTCGCGCAGCTTCAATTGCAGCATTCAGAGCCAATAAATTGGTTTGTTCAGCAATACTTTGTATCACACTCAAAACGTTTGCGATGTTATTTACTTCTTCATCAAGTATTTGAATGTTATTTCCTGCACTATCAATTTGTTGTTCTAATACCTCGATTGCTTCAGCCGCATTTGAGGTTAATCTGTCTGCATTTTGACCTTGGTTCTCAGCTTCTTGTACAGATGTTGCGGCTTGTTCTGCATGTTCTACCACAGTATGAGCGGATGCAGTAAGCTCTGTAATTGCCGATGCGACCATTTGTGTTTCATCGCTTAAGCTTTGCGTTAAATGCTCTAACTCATCAGAGCGTTTTTCACCGTCAAAACTTTGCACTTTTAAAGAGTCACTCACAGTGACAATACCACCGACTACATCTCGGAGGCCTTTTTGCATGTAATCCATTGCTGACATCATGCTATCAGGGTGTGCTTCAGAGGTATTAATAGGAGAAGTTAGATTGCCCCTGGAAACTTGATTCACAATGGTCAGTACATCATTGATCTCTCCCCCTAGCTTATTGGAAAGCCCAATACCAAATTTGCTGAGCGCAAATGTGAGTACAACGGCGATAATCAAAGATAAAGATAATAGCCACTGAGCGGTTTCCCAGTATCGCTCATCGACCTCTTTGTAACTAATTCCGGTGCCAATATACCAGCCAAATTTAGCTGTTTTTTGTACCACAGACGTCAAGTCGACTGTTTCACCATCGCGTACCGAGTCCCAGTGATAAGTAATTATTTGATTGGTTTTTCTGCCGACCAAGCGCTCTACCATTCTCCCGATACTTTGTCCTTTGGCATCTTTGAAGTCATTAAAGCTGGTGCCATGAAGTTGAGGATCATGGGGTGTAGCCACGAAATTTAACCTATCGTCAACCACATAGACGTATTCAGAATCGTGGTATTTATTGCTACGAAGCATCTCAATGGCAAGATGTTTGGCTTGTGCTTCTGATAGTTCACCACTTAACGTATATTGCTCAAACTGCTCGACAATATTAACCGTGGTTTTCATTAGCTGGTTAATACGCGCAATGTTGTCTACCTCACTTGCATGTCTAAGTGATTGTAAGCCCAATATAGCAACAAGTAGCAACGACAGGAAAAATGCTGCTGCGAATAAAATTATTTTAATTCTTAACGTTAATGATGAAAACACAAAATGCCCCTTTAAACATGCCAGTTATATTAATTATCACGTTTATTGAAATCATGTAAGTAACATATAACGTATTTACGGGAAAATGAGATGATATTTACTCATATTCCCGTAAAATAAGGCTATTTTGCATTAATTATGTTAATTTCTTCATCTGTAAGCAGGCGATATTCTCCTGCTGATAAGCTCTCATCTAATGCGATACCTGCAATATTTTCTCTATGCAGTTCAACGACTTTATTACCTACAGCGGCAAGCATTCTTTTTACTTGATGATATTTACCTTCATAAATTGATAGGCGTAGGCTGTAGCTTGCCAACTGTTCAACTATTGCTGGAGCAGTTGGGTGTTTTTCGTTATGTAATTGCACGCCAGTTTGGAGCTGTTCAATAGCGTCGGAGGTGATGATATCTTGTGTTTCAACTAGGTACGTTTTATATTTTTGTTTTTTTGGCGAGGTAATTTTATGTGACCAATCGCCATCATTTGTCATTAATACCAGCCCGGTTGTATCAATATCTAAACGGCCTGCAACATGAAAATCTTTTAAGTGTGTTTCATCTAACAAATCAAACACCGTGGTATGTAACTCATCACTATTTGCGCAAACATATCCAGCTGGTTTATTTAACATAAAGTACCGTTTTCCTAGATACTTGAGTGGTTCTCCTTGCCATGTGATTTCGTCATTCAAAGTTACTGAATGATCAAACTTAGTAATGATTTCACCGTTAACAGTGACTTTATTTTTTTTGATACCCGCTTTGACTTTGGTGCGGGGTAATTCAGTAAGGTGACTGACAAACTTGTCGATTCTACAAGGAAATTTCATATAAACTCATTAGGAAAATGTAACTCATATTTCATTATACGATAGCTAATAGCTCAGTTCAGTTTTTTCGATATATTTGTGGCATTAAATCGTAAATATGAATACTTAACTGATAGTGACCGGGCAAGTGTGTCTCTAACTGTTGAAGTAGGGTGTCGCTTAAATACTGTTTTTGCTCTACGGTTCTCCCTTCGATAATATGGGCCTGTACATGCACAAACCCGCATTTATTATTACCTAGTTTGAAGTGCTTAAACGCCATCGCACGAGATTTTATTGTTGTAGGGTCAAATAGTTGTGTTGATGCCGCCGCTTCGTGTAATACGTCGAGTAAGTGCATTTCAGACATAGGCAAATTGTTAGAGTGTTCGATGATCAGGTGTGGCATGATGACTTATTATGTAGTTTATGCGTAAATGCCAAATATACTAAGTAAATTAGGAAGGAAAGCCAAATGGTTAATTACAAACTGATAGCGCTAGTATTATGCGTTAGTCTACTGAGTGCTTGCTCGGATGATGCTGCTAAAGTGAGCTTAGGGTTATTTACTACCAAAGATGTTGTAGTCTCTGCGCAACAAGACCCTTTAGTAACAGGTGTTACCTGCCATATTAGTCACGTTGAAGCGGATCTTGATTTCTCAGATCCCTCTGATATGTCGATTGCCTGTCGCCAAACAGGGCCAATTACTGCTGAGCAATTAGAGGAAATTAATTTATCAAAGAGCGGTGAGATTGTGTTTAAAACCTCGAAAAGCATTTTATTTAAATCACTGAAAGTGAGACGCATATTTGATGCCCCAACACGTAGCTTGATTTATTTGTCGTATTCTACAAAAGAGACCAGTGGCAGCCATCATCATGCATTATCAACAGTGCCACTATATGGCACTGATGCGTGGAAATGGGCTAATAAGGAAAAATAAACTATGTTGGCACTTTTTAAATCATCTCCTTTATTAAGCGATTCTGAAGTCGAATGGTTAATTGACACTTTTGTATGGGCATGTGAGCAGTTTGACGGTCAGTATTTTATGGCTGAAACACAAATAGTTGAGCCAACAGGCACGTTTTTTCCAGAGCAAGTCAATAGCGTTGAGCAAATGGCCAGTACCGTGTTTACACGGGTTAGTAACTATGCAGGCATGCAATCATGGCCCATAAGTGTGGTAAACCCGCAGCAACATATGCAACAGCAAAGTATGCCTAAATTTAGCTTCGTAGATGAAATTCGTGGTGAGAAAGCCCAATTGGTAAATGCACCGACTATTAATATGCAGCTTTCTTATAATCCTAATCAGATTAATCAACCACAAGATTTAGTTGCAAGTTTTGCAGGGTCACTGGCGACGGTGATGATATACCATCGAGGTATTTTGCCACCTGGAGGTGAAGCACAAGTCGCTGCAGCAAGTGATGCTTTGGCCTGTTTTTTAGGGTTCGGTGTAATGATGAGTAACACGGTATATCAATTTAAAGGGGGATGTGGGTCATGTTACAACCCCTATGCGAATCGTCAAGCGGCACTGACCGAGCCACAAACAGTCTTTATGCATGCGCTCATCTGCCACTTTAAACCACAAGTCGATGGTAAAAAGCATTTAAAACCCCATTTGCGTAGCGTATATAAAAAAGCACAAAAGCAACTTAAACACTACATTAGTGATACTCCTAACCCGCTACTATTAGCACTTGAGGAACAGCGCCATGCTCGGCTATCTTGATGAGTTTTTATTGATAGCGGTTGCACACTTTTTTGCTGTAGCGAGCCCTGGACCTGATTTTGCAATTGTTTTAAAACAAAGCGTGCAACGTGGCCGCACCAATGCATTATGGACTAGCGGTGGTGTTGCTTTGGGTATTTTGGTACATGTAACGTACTGTTTATTAGGCGTAGCGATTGTGCTGTCTCAGTCTGAAGCGGCATTTAATCTATTGAAGTATGTCGCGGGTGCGTATTTAGCATATATGGGTATTCAAGCATTAAGAGTCAAAGCGAATACAGATGCGCAAACCATGAATGCAGAGTACTCAGAAATTGAGTCACCGTTGGCGGCGTTGCGAAGAGGTTTTTTGGTTAATGCCCTTAATCCAAAAGCAACCTTGTTCTTTTTATCACTATTTACTTTGGTTATATCGGCTGAAACGCCAAGCGTTGTGCAAGCCTTTTATGGCGGATATATGGCTGTTGCTACATGGTTATGGTTTTCATTTTTGTCGATTATTTTATCGAAAAGTTCAGTACGTGCATTTTTTCATAAAGCGGGACATTGGTTCGACAGAGGGATTGGTGTCATTTTAATTGCACTTGCGATTCGTGTGGTTATTTAAAGAGAATTTGGTCATGAAAGAAAGAACCCTCTACAATTTTGCATTTGGCTCTAATATGTCAAGTCAGCGACTATTAGCTAGATTACCGCTAGCGAAAAAGGTGGGGGTAGCTCAGTTGCCTAGTTTTGAGTTGCAGTTCTCGATGCTCAGTACAGATGGCTCTGCAAAGTGCAATATTCATCAGAGCAGTAACAAAAAAGATAAGGTTTTTGGCGTTGTGTATGCGTTGAATGAGCACGAACAAGCATTACTCGATGAAATTGAAGGTGTACGTTACGACCGCACAGAAGTATCAGTTCAATTAAATTCAGGTCAATGTGTGAGTGCGTATTGTTATATTGCCAATACTTTGATAACCGACCAGTTACCGTTTGATTGGTATGTTCAGCATGTATATGCCGGCGGGTTAGAGCACAATTTCCCAACATATTATTTGGCACGCATCAAGGAGCAAGCGTCTGTTATTGATAGGCAAACTCAGCGCAAAGAAATCGAACTCTCAATCTATACAAAATAAAGAAGTTATTAATAATGAAATACCTTAATACATTGGTCGCTGCGACTTTACTTACTGTGAGCTTGGGTTCATTTGGCGCGGCTCCTACCGCGAAAGTGAATATTACTGATATTGATAATGCTGTATACGCTGCAATGGCACAATTTAATGTGCCAGGTATCGCAATTGCCGTGGTAGAAAATGACCAAGTTGTAGTGTCAAAAGGGTACGGTGTAAGAGATTTAGCATCTGGTAAAAAAGTAGATAAAAACACCTTATTTGGCATTGCTTCAAACTCTAAAGCGTTTACTGCTGCTGGGTTAGCGATGCTTATTGATGAAGGTAAGTTAAGCTGGGATGACAAGGTTATTAAGCATCTACCTGAATTTCGCTTATATGATGAGTATGCTACGGCTCACATGACTATCAGAGACCTATTGAGTCATCGCAGTGGCTTGGGTTTAGGCGCCGGGGATTTAATGATTTGGCCTGATACGGATAAGTCGGTGCAAGATATTATTAAAGGACTACAGTACATTCCGCCGACTTCAAGTTTTCGTAGTGAATATGCATATAATAATTTAATGTTTGTGGTTGCAGGAGAAGTGGTTGCTCGAATATCTGGAATGAGCTGGAGAGAATTCATCGAGCAGCGGATTTTCAAAACACTCAAAATGGATGGATCTAGAGCTGGTTTCTCGCGTATTACAAAGCACAATACTAACTGGGCGATTGGTAATATACCTGACAAAGGTCAATTGACTCCATTCTTTGTTAATTACTTAGAAGACTTTCGAGGTGCAGGTGCAATTGCGTCTAATGTTGATGATATGAGTAAGTGGTTACTTACTCAACTCGCATCGGGCAAATCGTCAGCTGGTGAGCAGTTGTATAACAGTAAACATCAGATACAAATGTGGCACCCGCATATTATGCGCCTGACAGAACCCACTTCTTTTAATGCATACCGACAGCAATTTAGGGGTTATGGTTTAGGTTGGTCAATTGAGGATTACTTTGGTTATAAAAAAGTGGGCCATGGTGGTGGGATTTTAGGGATGGTTTCACAGGTTGCGATGATCCCAGAAAAGAAGCTTGGGGTCGTGGTGCTTTCGAATCAACAGGCTTACCCAGCGTTGACTGCGATAATTCATGAAGTGTTTGAAGATGCACTAGGGCAAACGGATAGAGACTGGGTAACGTTATTAGCAACAGAATACAAAAATGAAAAAGCTAAGCTATATGCCAACGCCGGCATTACATTTCCTAAAGAGATCCGAAAAGCTTTTCCAGCACAGTATTACACCGGTACATTAAAAAGTGATTGGTATGGTGATGTAATTATTGAAGAGTTAGTGGGTGAACTGCGTATTGACTTTACGCATACTAAAATGCTCAAAGGTAAATTAGAGCATGTCTCGGGAAATCGTTTTGTGGTGCGATGGGACGAAAGGCTACTTGAGGCAGATGCCTATATTGATTTTGTTTTTGACAAAACCCAGCAAGTAAAATCGGCCACAATGGAATTTGTGAACCCTGATATTTCAGATTTTAGTTTTGATTTTCATGATCTAAGCTTGACGGCTAAATAAAAACTGAGTTTGTATTCATTACACCAAAGTAGCAAAGTAGGGCGACATAAGCTTTGCTACACTTTGTACATATTATTTTATTGTGTATAAGTTTTTAGAAAGGATCTAAGATGCGCACCGCTGTGATCAGTCACCCTCATTGTCGCAAGCATAAGATGATCGCTGATCATCCTGAATGCCCAGCTCGTTTAGATGCCATATCAGATAGGTTGTTGGCATCTGGGCTCGATATTGCTGTGTCGCAAAAGCAAGCGCCTTCAGCCACGCTTGATCATATTGCGTTGGTACATGATCACGCTCTTATAGACCGAGTTTTAACTCAACTGCCTGAGCATGGGTTAACGGAGCTAGACGGTGATACTTGGCTTTGCCCTGATTCTTTCAAAGCCATTGAACGTGCTGTGGGAGCTGGGATTTTAGCGGTTGATGAGATCTTAGCTGGTAACTTAGATGCAGCATTTTGTAATGTACGTCCACCAGGGCACCATGCTAACCAACATACCTCAGCAGGTTTTTGTGTGTTTAATAATGTGGCAATAGCCACGGCGTATGCAAAACAACAGGGTATTGAGCGTATCGCGATTCTTGACATTGATGTACATCACGGTAATGGGACCCAAGATATTTTTAAGTCTGACCCAGATGTGTTGTTTTGCTCGTTATTTCAATATCCATTTTATCCAAATACAGTAATTGAAAACACCGATTCAGTATTGAATTCACCTTTAGCGATTGCCAGTGACGGCAATGATCTTCGCGCATTGTACGAACAGCAATGGTTGCCTAAGCTGAAGTCCTTTTCACCACAATTGATCTTGATAAGTGCAGGATTTGATGCGCATTTAGAAGATGAAATGGGTAGCTTAAAATTTATTGAATCAGATTATCAATGGTTTACTGAGCAGGTGATCAATTTTGTGAGAGACTCAGGCGCGTTGGGGATCATTTCCTATTTGGAAGGGGGCTATGATCTGTCTTCGCTCGGGCGAAGCGCCGTAACGCATATAAAAGCATTGGTAAACGGCTAAATATCGACGCAGTGGCTAAGTTGATCCCTGCAGTAAATGAAATGCCTGGCGCGTATCTATTATTTTTACCTTTTCTACACAGCAATGGCCCTCGTCAATAAGAGACTGTTGCACTAGTTTGGTTAGTTTTACTAAACAAAAAGGCTCGTGCTGTTGTGTATCTAATGAGTAGCACTCGCCATTCTCATAAATCACGAAAATATCCTTAAATTCTTTTTTATCAATGCCATAAGTAGATTCTTTAAGCGTATCCTGATTTTCAATAAGCTCTATATCGTCATGTATGATAAGTAGTATGGGGTAGTGCTTTATTGACATTTTTTGTTTTCAATCAAAGTATAGATGGTGAGCAATATTATACTGGTTCGCAGTGCTAAAAAGCGAGGTCGAGCTGATGGAAACTGATAACCGCCAATTACAAGTTAAAGATATCTTTTCTAATCAATTAGTATCTTGTGGATGTCATACACCCTTAATTGATGCTGTAAAGCAAATGAGGGCACATAAGGTCAGTGCCATATTTGTATTGGATGATGATGAAATTGTCGGAATATGGACTGAATCAGACTGCGTAAAATTAAACTTTGCAAACCCTAATTTCACTCAAACACCTATTGGTGGCTTAATGGCGCAGCCTGTACACGATGTACGTATTGATAAAACGCTAGGAGAAGCGACGATTAAGTTTCATCAATTAGGCATTCGTCATTTGTTAGTAAAAGATGAGCAAAATCAGGCGGTGGGGGTTGTGTCACTTTCTGATATTGTTCGTAATCAAGGGCTTGATCATTATTTGCATTTTAGACCGATAGAAGAACATTTTGAACGAAAAGTTTACATACTAAAAAGTGATGAGTGTATATCAAATGCAATTGATATGATGAAAACCAACACTGTCACGGCTGTGCTGGTGCATAACGAGGTATTAGAACAATATGGCATTATTACACAGCGTGATATTGCCTACATGGTGCTCAACCCAGATTGGACAATGCACTGTTGGCAATTGGCGACTCATCCAATGCACTATGTCACGCCAAAAGACAGCCTATTTGATGCATATAGACTGATGACTACCAAATCAATTAGGCACTTAGTTGTAAAAGAGCCGGATAGTGATGCGGTGATCGGTTTGTTAGGATTAAAAAATGTGCTGACTGAAATAGAAACAGCGTATTGTAGTGAACTTGAAAAGGTATTGGTTCAACGAGATATAGCGTTAAGGAAATCGGAAAAGAACTTATACTTGGCCAACCGGATCATTGATGCATCTTTAGATGGCATTATGATCACGCGTAGTTCTGGTGAGATCATTCAAGTTAACCCTGCTTTTAGTGCTCTGACGGGTTACCAAGATTATGAAGTCCTTGGTCATGATCCCAGTATGCTGAGTTCAGGGCTGCACACTGAAGAATACTATCAACAGATGTGGGCGCAGCTCAGTGACAAAGGTGTATGGCAAGGGGAGATCTGCAATCGTAAGAAAGGTGGTGATGTCTATGTTGAGTGGTTGACGATCATAGAGATCAAAGAGCCTTATAGCGAAGATGTATTATATGCTGCGATTTTTAGTGATATCACCGAACGAAAGAATGCTGAAGAAAAAATAGCGCGGTTGGCGTACTTTGATGAGCTGACGAGCTTGCCCAATCGGCGCTTGTTTCATGATCGATTATCTATGGCACTAGCAAGTGCACATAGAGATAAACAAACCCTAGCTGTAATGTTTATCGACTTAGATCGTTTCAAGGAAGTGAATGATTCATTGGGACACAGTGCAGGAGATCAACTATTAATACACGTCAGCGAGCGCATAAAGGGTATGTTAAAAGAAGGCGATACTTTGGCGCGCCTTGGGGGCGATGAGTTCGTTGTTTTGATGACAGAAGTCAAAGAAATTGACAGTGTAGTACGTTTCGCCAATCACATTCTTCAGCAATTGAGCCTCCCTTTTGAATTGGGAGAGATCTGTGTGGCAGCAACCGCCTCTATTGGTGCTGCGATTTACCCAGAGGATGGCATAGAAAGTGAAGCGTTACTGAAACATGCTGATGTTGCTATGTATCGTTCGAAGGAAATAGGTAGAAATTCATTTCAGTTATATAAAGCGTCAATGAATGCACGTTCGTTGGAACGTTTATCTATGTTGAGCCGTTTTCAAAACGCGTTAGATAATAATGAATTTGAATTATACTTTCAGCCGTTACAGTGCTTGGTTAGCAGTCGTATCAATAGTGTTGAGTGTTTGCTTCGGTGGCAGGATCCTAATTTAGGTATGATCTCCCCAGCACAGTTTATTCCATTGGCTGAAGAGCTCGGGCTGATCATCAAGTTAGATCAATGGGTGATCAATCGAGCATGTGAACAAATGGCACTTTGGCGTTATCAAGGCATTGATATTCGTCGTATCGCGATTAATGTGTCTGCACAGTGCTTGTGTCAGGGGGAATTAGTTCTAACAGTAGCCACTGCATTAAATAAACATGGTCTGAGTGGTCGGTATCTGGAAATTGAGCTGACCGAACGTAGTTTTATTAGCAATCTGCATGATGCAAAAGCGGAGTTGAAAAAACTAAAGAGCTTAGGTGTTTCGCTTGCACTAGATGATTTTGGCACCGGTTACTCGGCATTAAGTTACTTAACTAAACTACCGATTGATATCCTAAAAATTGACGCAAGTTTTATCGCAAAAATCCCAGATGAGTATGGAAACAGTGAAATTGTCAGCGCCATTATAGCGATGGCTAAAGCGCTGAATCTGCATGTTGTCGCTGAAGGTGTTGAAAAGCCAGAGCAGCGCCAGTTCTTACAAAAACTGGGCTGTCATACATTACAAGGCTATTTGTTTTGCAAACCTCTGACTGCAGATAATTGGGTTAACTTTTATACTTCAGCAAAGCTCACTTCATAAGAAGTAAACTTACGAATATTGATCACGCCAGTATCGAATATAAGGTATTGACCTTTAATACCTTGAAGTACGCCGCTGACTTCAGGGTTTTTATCAAAGTTAAATGAGGTGACTTTGCTTGGAAATGTCTCGACTGGAAACGATAAATCGATAACATCTTCATCGAGCTTTTCAATGGCCGTTGCACCAAATAGCTCTGCAAGTTCATCTAATTTAGCTTGGATCTGTGGGATCAACTCCGCTGCTGCGGCTTTAAGATCAGCATCAACGCTTACCCCTTTAAGCATATTACGCCAATTTGTTTTATCGGCAATAAACTCAGCTAAGGCGACTTCAACCAGCCCTGACTGTAGTCGGGTTTGTACTTTAAAAATGGGTAATGCTTGTGTTGCGCCTTGATCTATCCAGCGTGTTGGGATCTGCGTATGGCGTGTTATACCCACTTTCAAACCTGATGTATTGGCTAGATAGACATAATGAGGAACAAAACAGTTATTCTCACCCCACTCAGGCTCACGGCATGTCCCTTGATCATAATGACAAGTTTCAGGCTTCATAATACACATATCGCAGCTCGCGAGCTTTTTCATGCATACAAAACAGTGGCCTTGCGAGTAACTTTTTTTGGTTTTTTTCCCACAGTTACTACAGAAAATATTACCCGTGTGAGTCAATGTGATTGTTTTACCAATAAAGTCGTTTAAATTAATGAGTTCTTCACCAACGGGTAGCTGATATTGGATAGGATTGGTCAATTGTGCTTTTAATTTGCTCAAAGTACCTTGCATCTTTACGCCCCTAAAGATGTTTAAAAAAGCGATATTATCAAAGCACACGACACAGCGCGAATATTCGAAGAGAATTTATGAATACAAAAAAGAGAAAGGCGCAATATGATTACGCCTTTGCGGTGCTAAATTGCTTAGTATTTAGCGGCCTGTTCTGGGCTTGGTAATGACGCTTTTATAAATTCGCGTAATTCTTGGTTAGACTTTTCCAAATCAGCTCGACGTAAATACATCATATGACCTGAGCGATACCCTTTAAAGCTGAGCCTATCGCGCATTTTACCACTTGGATCGAGTTGCCATAGGGTGTATTTGGCATCAAAGTAGTTCGTCGCTCCGTCATAGTAACCGGCTTGGATCATAACGTTTAAGTACGGGTTTTGTGCCATCGCTAATCGCAATTGCTCACCTGTATTATTGTTACTGCGATCCCACGGGCGGACGTTGCCAAACATATTGTATTTTACGTCGGTTTTATAATTCAGTTCTTCTCTTAAGTAATAATTAATTGCAGGGGTGAATGAATGCAACCAAGAGGTTAGTTCAGGCCAGTAATCAGGTCGTGATCCGGCATCTCTTTTATCAATACCTAAGTAACGAGAATCAAGACGACCTAATGTATAGCCTTTATCGCGTAATAGCTCTTTCCAAAATGCGTCATTAGGAATATCGAGATTATTTTGCGCTACAAATTTTTCCGATAGGCCACTGTATTTAGCTACTTGCGCAATGGTTTTTTGTTTTTCTTTTTCACTAATAAATGCCCCTTTAGCAAGCGCTGGCAAATATTGATTAATGGTATATTTTTCGACCTCTGATAAAACATCTAATAAATCTTGGTTTTGTAGCTCTGAGTCTAATGCTTTGTGATACCAAGCGGCTGCCGCAAAATAAGGGAGTCTATTTGCCGCTTTTACTGGGCCTTGACGCTTTATACCAATATCTGTCGGTGAGACTAAAATGACGCCGTTAATATACATCCATTGCTGATTTTGCAATGCATGAGCTAATCCTGAAACACGAGTTGTACCATAGCTTTCACCGATTAAAAACTTTGGAGAGCGAAAGCGGTTGTGACGGTTTACAAAGGTGTTTAACCATTCTGCTAAATACGTGACATCGGCATTTACACCAAAGAACAATTTCTTTTGCTCTGCCTTACTCGGCATTTTACCATCTTTATTGGGGAGTACTCGAGAATAGCCAGTATTAACTGGGTTCACGAAAACAATGTCTGCCACATCAAGCACAGAAAAAGGGTTATCTTGCAAACCATAGGGTTGAACTGGGTAACCTTCTTCGTCAATGTTAAGTACGCGAGGTCCGGTATAAGCAACATGCATCCATACTGATGCGGAACCTGGGCCTCCGTTGAAGGAGATCAATAAAGGCCGTTTACTGTCGTCTTTGATTTTATCTCTTTTGTAATAGGTATAGTGTAAGGTTGCAATAGGCTGACCTTCATTATCCCATACTGGTTGGGTACCGGTATTAACGGTATAACTGAGCTTTTGATCATTAATGGTCGCTTTATGCTTAGTAATCACGTGACTATCAATGTCTATGATTCGTGCATGCTCGTTGGCACTGATGCTATGACAAGCAAACGCAAGTATAAATAGCAAGATTGTAATGGGTTTCATAATAATCCTATGTTTTGCAATTGATTAATTAAAGAGGAATATTTTGTATATTGCAAAGGATTTGAGTTTAAATAGCCGCATGATGAGACCATTGCTTCTAATGAAATTGACCTAGGTATAAATGCTAAATTGATTGTAATTTGTAACGCGTTTGTGGTTTTTTTTGTAACAAAAATCGCGTATATTTACGACTTTATTATGTCGTATTAAAGTATTTAGTCTCTTAAATCCTTGAATCGTCCCATTTCTCTTAGTAGTTATAGAGCCTCGTTACCATGCAAAGAGTGTTAATTGTTGAAGACAGTAAAGTGGTACAGCAAGTGCTGCGTCATTTATCCAGCTTATATTTAGAAGTCGAAATTGACTTTGCGTGGTCTTTAAAAGAAAGTCGAGAATACTTAAGTAAGCACCAATATACATTAGCATTGGTTGATTTGACGTTACCCGATGCAATGGATGGAGAAGTTGTTCAGCATACGCTACGACAAAATGTACCGACCGTTGTGCTCACGTCAAAGATTGATGAATACAGCCGCCAGCAAATGCTTGAACTCGGTGTGGTTGATTATGTTATCAAAGACAATCGTGATTCATATTTATATGCTGTGAAGTTGGTTTCTCGCCTGCTGCGTAATCAAGGCTGTAAAGCATTGGTTGCTGATGACTCGATGATCAGCCGAGCAGTAATGCGCCAAATGCTTGAAAAGCAGCTGTTTACTGTACTTGAAGCTCAAGACGGTGAGCAAGCATTGCACATGCTCAAAGAAGATTATGAGATCAAATTACTCTTAACTGATTATGCCATGCCAACGATGGATGGATTTGAGTTGGTTAAAGCCATTAGAAATAATCGAGGCCGAGATGAGTTGGCAATTATTGGTTTGTCAGGTGCGGGTAGCCATGGTTTATCGGCTAAATTTATTAAATTTGGCGCGAATGACTTTTTAGCAAAACCATTTATGAATGAAGAGTTCCATTGCCGTATTATGCAAACGATGGAGCAATTAAACCTCATTGCGGAAATAAAAGAGTATGCGCATCGGGATTATTTAACCGGTTTATATAATCGCCGCTTTTTTTGTCAGCAAGCTGAAAAATTATTCAAGTCAAAACCTGACCAATATATATTGGCGCTGCTTGATTTAGATCTGTTTAAAAGTATTAATGATCAATATGGGCATGAGGGAGGCGATTCTGTTTTAACTCAAGTTGCTGAGTTACTTAAAAGTGCTTTTAATCATTGTACTGTTGCGCGCATAGGTGGAGAAGAGTTTGCGGTGGTATTACCGGGCAATGATATGCAAGTTGCAGAGCGGGTAATGAATGATTTTCGTTCTAGGTTAGAAAAAACGCAATTTGATATAAATGGAGAAACACTATTTAGTACGGTGAGCATTGGCTTAGCTTTTTGCAATCATGGCTCATTAAGTCAAATAATGCGGGCAGCAGATAAGGCCCTTTATCAAGCCAAGGCACGGCAACGTAATTGTGTCGTAGTTCACAATTAACGCACCAGTTCAGAACATAAACAAATAGAATGCACCTCGATGGTGCATTTTTTATGCGCATCGTAATATTTAATATGTTAAGTTTTTCAAATTAAACAATAAAAAATTATGGCATAAAGGTTGGATTACCCCAGTGTACAGGATAAGCCTGTCCTAAGGGGACTAACAATGAAAATGATAAGTGCAATAATAAAACCATTTAAATTGGATGAAGTACGAGAAGCGCTTGCTGATTTAGGCGTAGAAGGGATGACGGTGGTCGATGTTAAAGGATTTGGGCGCCAGCGTGGTCATACGGAATTATATCGTGGTGCTGAATACCAAGTGGATTTTATACCCAAAATAAAGTTAGAGATTGCTACGCATACAGAAAATGCTCAGCGTGTTGTGGATGTATTAACACAGGCTGCGCATACAGGGAAAATTGGGGATGGAAAAATATTTGTTTACGATTTAGATCAAATAGTGCGGATCCGTACTGGTGAACTAGATGAAGAAGCTATTTGAGGAGTTGGAATATGGAAAACGCAATCATAGAACTTAAATTTTCATTAAATACTTTCTACTTTCTGATCTCTGGCGTGCTAGTTATGTGGATGGCGGCAGGTTTTGCCATGCTTGAAGCGGGGCTTGTTCGCTCTAAAAATACCACCGAAATACTGACCAAGAACATCGCACTTTATGCTATTGCGTGCACCATGTTTTTGCTGATTGGCTACAACATTATGTATGTGGGAAATACTGAAGGTGGGGTAGTGCCGGCGTTTGGTGCTTTAATTGGCATGGCAAGTACAGATGCGACACATGCGTTAGAGGCTGACTTTTTCTTCCAAGTCGTCTTTGTTGCGACGGCAATGTCGATTGTCTCAGGTGCGGTTGCAGAGCGCATGAAACTGTGGGCATTTTTAGCGTTTACAGTGGCGTTAACGGGCTTTATATATCCAGTTGAAGGGTTCTGGACCTGGGGAGGAGGGTTTTTATCTCAGCTAGGTTTTGTGGATTTTGCAGGATCTGCGATTGTGCATGGAGCTGGGGCAGCAGCAGCATTAGCGGGTGTCTTATTGCTCGGAGCGCGCAAAGGAAAGTATGGTCGTAATGGCGAGATTTACCCAATCCCAGGATCAAATATGCCATTGGCAACATTAGGTACTTTTATACTGTGGATGGGGTGGTTTGGTTTTAACGGCGGTTCTCAGTTGTTTTTGGCGGATAAAGATAATGCTATTGCAGTAAGTCAAATATTACTCAATACCAATGCCGCTGCTGCTACTGGTGCTATTGCTGCACTTTTAGTCTGCAAAATCTTGTGGGGTAAAGCTGATCTGACAATGATTTTAAATGGTGCTTTAGCAGGTCTTGTGGTCATTACTGCAGAGCCAGCTTCACCGACACCTCTGATGGCGTGTTTATTGGGCTCTTTGGGTGGTTCGCTGGTGGTGTTTAGTATTATATTTTTAGATAAAGCAAAGGTTGACGATCCGGTTGGCGCTATCTCTGTACATGGTACATGTGGGATGTTGGGTGTTATGTTAGTGCCATTGTCAAACAGCGATGCATCTTATGGGGTTCAACTTATAGGGCTGGTATGTATTGTTGGGTTTGTATTTATAATGTCATACTTAGTCTGGGCATTGCTCAAAGCGACAATGGGGATCCGAGTAGGGGAAGAAGAAGAAATAAATGGTATGGATCAGCATGACTGCGGCATTGATGCTTATCCAGAGTTTGTGAGTGTTCGCTCACAATAAAATAACAGCCTTATCTGTAATATTTACGGGCCTGTGGGCCCGTTGTTACTTTCAGGTCTGGTTAATCTGCGGTAACCTACGCTTATCAATTATTTATAACTTTCTTTTGTACGGTAGGCATGGCAGAAAAAAACACAGGTTCTAAAAAAAGCACTGACAAAGCTGATAAGTCAGCCAATAAAACCAAAGCAAAAGCAACCAAGCCAAAACCCAGAAAAAAAGCGGTAAAAAAACCTACTGCCCAGTCATTATTTCAACGAATTAAACAACGAACATTACGCACCCTTTGGAACTTATTATGGAAAGGTAGCTTGGCGTGTATTGTTGTGGTGGCGTTTTATGTGGTCTATTTAGATGCCAAAATCACCAAACAATTTGAAGGCAATAAGTGGCAACTCCCAGTGCAAGTGTATGCACGTGCAATGACCTTTTACCCAGATCAATATTTGTCAGAAGAGGAGGTGCTATGGGAGCTAAAGCGCTTAAATTATTCACAAGTTAATAGAATAAATCGCACAGGGCAGTATGTTTTACAAGGGCGGACTATTGAGGTACATCGGCGCAGCTTTAATTTTCACGATGGCAGTGAGCACGCACGTATCTTTACTTTAAACTTCGCGGGTAAAAAGCTCGCCAGCATTGTTGATCAAAGTGGACGCAGGGTTAATTCAGCCAGACTTGAGCCCGTTCAGATAGCTCGTATTGGTAATGAAAGTAATCAAGACCGTGAATTTGTACCGTTAGCCCAATTCCCTAATATCCTTAAAAAAGCGTTATTAGTCGTCGAAGATCGAGATTTTTATGAACATCATGGGGTATCGCTATGGTCGATTATGCGCGCGTTTTATACCAATATAAAAGTTGGTCGTACCGTGCAAGGGGGTAGTACACTCACTCAGCAATTGGCCAAAAATTTCTATTTAACCCGAGAGCGATCCATTGTTCGAAAAATTAATGAAGCGTTTATCGCGTTGATTCTGGATTATAGATACAGCAAAGATGAGATCCTTGAAGCCTATTTAAACGAGGTCTATTTAGGCCAAGCCTATAATCAAGGCGTGCACGGAATGGGATTAGCGGCAGAGTTTTACTTTGCAAAGCCTGTAGATGAGCTGGAGTTTGATCAAATTGCTTTGCTGGTGGCGATGGTTAAGGGGCCTTCTTATTATAATCCGCGACGTTACCCTGAACGAGTACAAGAACGCCGAGATTTGGTACTACGTTTGCTGGCTGAGTCCGGCCATATTAGCACTAATGAATTCCGTCAGGCGCTAGCGAGGCCAATCAAAATCCAGACTCTCAAAAACAGTCTACATAAGAGCTACCCAGGCTATCTTGAGTTGGTTAATCGAGAGCTGAAAAAGCGCTTACCAAATCAAGAGATAGTGAATGCCGGAGTGCGGATTTTTACTTATTTTGATTTGCAAAAGCAAACGGCTATGGAGCAAGCCATTGGTGCAGGATTACCCTATTTAGAGCGGCGCTTTAAAACCAAGCAACTAGAAACAGCCATGATTTCAGTTAACATAGAAAAAAGCGGCGTCTCTGCTTTAGTTGCTGGTCGAGAAGTGCGTTATAACGGTTTTAATCGAGTACTAGACACCAAACGTAATATAGGTTCTCTTGTGAAGCCCGCTGTGTACTTAACGGCGTTGGAGCAATCACAATATAATTTAGGCACGTTATTAGATGACTCTCCACTTCAAGTAACAGATGAAGCGGGCGATACATGGAAACCTGAAAATTTTGATCATAAGTTTAGGGGTTATATGCCTTTGTTCAGGGCATTTAGTCGCAGTATTAATATTCCTGTGGTGAATCTAGGGCTTGATATTGGGGTTCACAACGTTGCTGAATCACTAAATAAACTGGGAATAGAAGATAAAATAAACCAATACCCCTCTTTATTGTTAGGCGCGATAGAGCTATCTAGTTTTGATGTGGCGCAAATGTACACCACCATCGCAAGTGGCGGACAATATCGAAAATTAACCAGCATTTCTGCGATGACAGATTCAGTTGGGCGAGTGTTATATGAGCATAATGTTGATGCAGATACACGCTTTTCAGTAGAAGCAAGTTATATGATTAAGTATGGGCTAAAACGGGTGACCAAAGATGGTACCGCTCGGCGCATAAATGCACACTTTCCGTCAATTCAACTTGCAGGTAAAACGGGAACGAGTAATGATTTACGTGATAGCTGGTTTGCTGGGTTTGACCATAATACGGTAACTGTGACCTGGTTAGGGCGAGATGATAACCGCACAACGGGCCTCACAGGTGCCAGCGGTGCTTTAGAGCTCTATATTCGTTACTTAAAACCGCTAAACCCGCAAGCCATTGCAGACTCGCGGCCAGATGGCATTCGTTGGGCTTTTGTTAACGAAAAAACCGGTAAGCAAGCCCCTCCAGGGTGTGGTAAGGTGATCCAACTGCCGCTGCGGACCAGTGAATTTGAGCCGAGGCCTAGCTGTATTAAGTAGCTGAGGCTTTGAAAACTTACTGGATATCATTAAGTCTTAAATTGGCTCATCGCGGTTTGTAAATTGGTGGCCATAGCAGACAGCTTATGCGCTCCCTCTTGAGTAGCTTCGGCAGACACCAAAGTATGTTCTGCTAAGTTACTTATTTCACTTGAGTCAGTCAGTGCTTGTTGTGTTGCGTTAGATTGCTGCTTGACCAAACCTGAAATAAGGTGTCCCTGCTGGTCAATATCGTTCATGCTTTGTTCCGCAGCTTTTAGCACTTGGTTGGTTTGGTTCGCCGCGTTTACGCCAAGCTCCATTTTTTCAACACTATTACGCATCTTGCTTTGGGTGTCGTTTGAGGCATTTTGTAAGGAGCTAATAATACTGTGTATTTCTTCTGTTTGCTGCTGTGTGCGTTTTGCCAGTGTGCGTACTTCATCGGCTACAACCGCAAAGCCGCGGCCTTGTTCTCCAGCTCTGGCGGCTTCAATCGCGGCATTGAGTGCCAGTAGGTTGGTTTGCTCTGCGATTTCACTAATAGCGGCGCTGACTTTACTAATATTTTGACTATCTTGTGCAAGTTTATCGAGTGCGACTCTGCTTTCTTCAAATTCTAATTGTAGTTCTGTCATATGTTGAGCTAGTTCGGTGGTATTGGTGGTACCTTGCTTGACGTGTTCTGCTGCGGTGGTTGCAAGTTCGGTTGCATGCTGAGCAGAGGTTTCAACAGAGTCTGCAGAGTGCGCCATTTCACTTAAAGCAGCATGAATGGTATGGATTTTATTTTGTTGCTGATCAACATCATCCCGAGTGTCTTGGCTGATTTGACTCAGTTGTTTAGTCGCGGTGTGCAAATCACTACTGGTCACGTTCACATCTTCTAATAGATGCACGAAAGCATCAATTACTTTGTTGTATTGCTCTACAATGATCGACATCTCGTCTTTACCATACGCTGTGGCTTTGGCACTTAAATCACCACGCGCAGCTCGTGCTGCAGTCTGCGAAAAGTTTGAAATGCTATCTGAAACTGCAAAATAAAACCCTAACATTAAATAAACTGCAATTAACAAACTAACGAGTGCGGCAAATGCCACGGTATTTCGGATCAGGCGCTGCTGTTCTAATTTTTGCGCTAATAAAGACTTTAATTGTGGGGTAGCCGTATTGACTAAGGCATTAACGTCATCCAATACCTTTTGGTGAAAGCGAGAAAACTGACTGGCGTTGAGCTCTAAGTCATCAGGTTCTAAGAGCTTATTGGTGACGGCATTTCTGTATTCATCTAAGCTTTTCTCTAATGCCTCAACATGTTTTTGAAGCGCTTTTTTTGTACTTGGCATAGCGTGCAAGGCTACAAGTAACTTGCTTTGTAGTTGTTCGTTAAAAGCTGGTAATCCTTTATTCAAATTAGACAGTGCAATAAAGCTATCCGGAGTAAAGCGACCGGCATTAATGACTTTATTAGCTTGTTCTGCAACAGCATTTATTTGTGCCAATAGGCGAGGCGTTGACTCAACCAAAGTTCGGTTTATATAGGAGCGGGTTAAATTATCATCAATCGCTAGCTTAGATTGAATAGAAACCAGCTCTAAGACGGAGGAGTTTTTTTGTGTTGTTAGCTTAAAACCCGCAGCTTCAGCGACTTGTTTATTGCTTTGCGTTCGCGCTTGCATAATATTCGACAGCAATTTAGGGTAGATACTTAAACCATGTTGCTGTTCTTTACTAACACGAATAGAGTCAGACAGAATGTTGGTAAGAAAAAATAAACTTAAACTCAATGGAACCAGTAAAATACCGAACACTAAGGTTATTTTTGTTTTGTATTTTAATTGCGCCATAAATTGAGTTGCGGGCGCGCTGAGCGTTCTTAGTCCTTGCATATGATTCACTTTTGAATGTTAAAAATATTCGAGAAGAGTAGACCGTGTAATGACTAATATTAGTTCAAAATAAAATAGACAGGCATAAAAAAAGCCCTTTCGGGCTTTTTATTCAATAATTTACTGTAATAACACTCAGTGTATTACAATTTAGCAAAGGCACGTTGCGCAGCAGCTATCGTATTTTGAATGTCTTCATCTGAGTGCATTGTACTAACAAACCCAGCTTCAAACGCTGAGGGGGCTAAATACACCCCTTCTTCTAGCATTAGATGGAAGAAACGTTTAAAGCGCTCTAAATCACATTCTGTAGCTTGCTGATAACTGGTAACAGATTCAGCGTCAGTGAAGAAGAACCCATACATACCACCGGCAAAATTGGTGGTCAGTGGGATACCCGCGGCATCAGCAGCGTGTTGGAAGCCTTCACATAGTGCTTTACTTTTTGCTTCAAGTTCATCATGCAAGCCTTCAGCAGATAAAAGCTCCAGCGCTTTTAAGCCGGCGGCCATAGCTATTGGGTTGCCTGACAAAGTACCAGCTTGGTATACAGGGCCAACCGGGGCAATATAATCCATAATGGCTTGTTTACCACCAAACGCACCGACAGGCATACCGCCACCAATCACTTTACCTAAGCAGGTCAAATCAGGTTGAATGTCGTAATAAGCTTGAGCGCCCCCAAGTGCAACTCGAAATCCTGTCATGACTTCATCAAAGATCAGTACTGCGCCGTGTTCATCACACACTTCACGTAAACCTTGCAAGAAACCAGGTTCAGGTGGGATACAGTTCATGTTACCGGCAACTGGCTCCACGATAATACAAGATATTTCATCCTGGTATTGTGCAAAAATGGCTTTCACTTCATCTAAATTATTAAATGATACGGTGAGCGTGTGTTTGGCAAAATCTTCTGGGATCCCTGGTGAGCTAGGTACGCCCATGGTGAGTGCGCCAGAGCCTGCTTTAACCAATAAAGAATCTGCATGGCCATGATAACACCCTTCAAATTTGAGGATTTTGTCACGGTTGGTGTAGCCTCGCGCTAAACGAATTGCGCTCATGGTGGCTTCTGTACCTGAACTTACCATACGTACTTTTTCAATTGAAGGAACTAGCTCTTTGACTTTTTCCGCCATAAGAATTTCAGCTTCAGTTGGGGCACCATAGCTTAGTCCGTTTTCTACTGCGGTTAAAACAGCTTGTTTTATCTCTGGGTGATTGTGCCCTAAGATCATCGGTCCCCACGATCCCACATAATCGATATAGCGATTATTGTCGGCATCGTAGGTGAAAGGCCCTTCGGCTTTGGTAATAAACAAAGGTGTACCGCCTACACCATTGAATGCACGCACAGGAGAGTTTACGCCACCTGGGATAGAGGTCTGTGCACGAGAAAATAAATCTTGGCTTATGGTCATGTTAAATTCCTATCTGCTTAGCTATTACGCTTACGGCTGAACCAAGGTACATCTGCTTCATATTGAGTAATTTGGTTTTCTACGCCAAGCGTTAATGCAAACAACGCCATTCGGATCAAGACACCATTTTGTACTTGACGGAATATTGCGAGGTTGTCGTTATTATTGAGATCATTGTCTAGTTCATTGGCATCACTGCGGCTATCACGCGGCAGTGGATGCATTAATACTGAGTTTGGTTTGCAGTGCGCGTTGTAAATGGCTTGGCTTATCCGAAAGCCACCACGGTACTTATTTGCTTCTTCTTGAGAAGGAAAACGCTCTTCTTGAATACGTGTTTGATAGACGATATCAGCGGCTAGGTTGCCTTCCATTTGTGACACGATTTCTATTTTATGACCGGCATTACTGACACTATCTAAGATGTAATCGGGCATTTGTAATCCGTCAGGTGCAACCATACTGAAGCGAATATCTTTATAATGACAAAGTAACTTTGATAAAGAGTGTACCGTGCGGCCATATTTTAAATCGCCCACCAGTGCGATATGCATCCCATCAATGCCACGCTCAAAACGGCCCAACTCTCTATCGATCGTCAGTAAGTCTAATAAGGCTTGAGTGGGGTGCTCATTGGGCCCGTCACCACCATTAATAACGGGAACGTCTGACCCTGTCGCAAATTCTGAGACTGAACCTGCATCAGGGTGGCGCATTGCGACAGCATCAGCATAAGCTGAAATGACACGTGCAGTATCGTATAGAGACTCACCCTTCGCTAATGCAGAGCTTTGCATACCCGTTGTCTCTCGGACAATGCCACCGAGTAAGTTAAATGCGGTACCAAAGCTCACTCGTGTCCGAGTGCTGGGTTCAAAGAATAGGTTGGCTAAGATAGCGCCCTCTAAAACACGCGTACGCTTATGCTTTTTTGCATAAGGTTCCATTTGTTTTGCGACAGCAAAAATATGCTCAATTGCCTCTCGGTCCAATTGATTTACGGAAAGAATGTTTTCACCTTGGAAACTTAACATGGGGTGGTTCCTAATCACTGATTGACAACGGGCTTGCGGCGCAGCAAACCACCATCATAACGCGCATGCAGTCGCATGGTTATTTGGCGCGCCATTGTAACACAATTAAAGGCTTGGTTTGAGTACCGCGAGTAATACAATTGCAAGTAATACCAGCACTGGAAATTCGTTAAAGTAACGATAGAAGCGATCGCTTCGTTTATTTCTGTCATGCTTAAAATCAGCGAGTAATTTAAAGCAAAAGCCATGATAAATATAAAGGATGATCACCAGTACTAATTTGTAGTGTAGCCACATACTGTACCTGAACCACTCGCGTCCATACTCAACGATAGTTAATACGCCGAAAACCAGAGTTAGGATTGCAAATGGGGTAACAAAGTAAAGTAACCGACGCTCCATTATTTTAAGCATGGCACTGCATGACTTTTCTTCGGTCATTGCGTGGTAGACAAATAATCTAGGAAGATAAAAAATACCCGCAAACCATGCGATCATAAAAAAGAGATGTAACGCTTTAAAAGTTAAAAGTAAGCTCATTGTGCCCTCAATGTTAAAGTAAACTATTACGCGTGGTTAAAATATGACGGATATGGTCCCAGCGTAATATGCCCATTATTTGTTGATCATCTTTTTGATTGTAAATATATACAGCGCCACTGCGTTTATCTTTGAGTACATCAAATGCGTCTGACAAGGTTGCTTGACTGCTCAGACCTTGAAGCGGAATATAGGAGATATTCATGCTTTGATCGCTCATTAAATTCAGATCATATTCTGCTAACCGATAACCGTGTTCTTCATCATAAACGATCAGCGGGGTTTGACTATTAACAGCATCGAGTGTTTCTTTTATTTGTTCTTTGTCATCGGAATATAACAATTTAAAATGTTCGTCCATATCATCCATTATACCCACTTTTTGCAGTGCTTCACTGGCGGGAGAAACTTGATAAGGTAAGCCCTGAAAATCAAGCTGCTGTAAAAAAATAGAACGATTACCAAATACTTGCAGTGCGGTGACATAGGCGGTAGAGATCACCAGCATAGCGGGGACGATAATTTCAGGACTAGAGGTGAGCTCCATCACAGCTGTTAAAGCAGCCAAAGGCGCATGCAAGGTAGCTGCAAGTAACCCTGCCATGCCTAAAACCCCATAGGTGCCGCTGACATCTACCCCTGGAGTAATAAACTGTGCAAAAAAGGACATCAAAGTGCCCATGACAACGCCCAGACCAATAACGGGGCCAATTAGGCCTCCAGGTATACCTAAACCAATAGCAAACAGTGTTGCAAGTAATTTTGCGATCAAGATAGTGGTCAGTAATTGAATGTTCTCTGGTGAATCAACAGCTATGGTAATGGCGCTCATTCCAGAGCCCATGGCCTGAGGTACCATGTAACCGATAAGGCCTGCAATTAAGCCTGCTAATAGCAATCGTGGCAACATACTCAATGGTTTAAAGGTTTTGATAATGAGCATAAGGTTTTGGTTAAAACTAAAGGCGACGGCACCAAGGACTGCACCACAGAGAATTAAATAAGGGTAATGCCAAAAGCTCAAGGGGGTCACATTGATCAGCGCCAATTCCGACCCAGCCCCAAATACAAATTGGGTTGCTAATGCACCTGTGACAGCAGCGAGCATTATGGGCACGAAAATATGTATTTTATATTCTCTTAAAACGACTTCCATAACAAAAATAACGGCGGCGAGTGGGGTATTAAATGATGCTGCAATACCGGCTGCCACACCACACCCAGCAAGGGTACGAGATGCATTCATAGGTAAGTGCAGTCTTTCTGCTAAAATACTGGCACCTGTGGCTCCCATGTGCACTGAAGGCCCTTCACGGCCAACAGAGAAGCCACTGATAAGTGCCACTGCACCACCAAAAAACTGATTTGCTGTATTCCAAATTGGCATTTGCCCGTAATGATGCTTAATACGATGGATCACAAAAGGGATCCCTAATCTGTAATGTCTAAAACCAGTTAAATTAGCGAATAGAGCAATGAGTAGAGCTGCAAGTACTGGTAGCGCGACACGTTGAAATTCAGGAAGTTGCGAAAAGTGATCGGGGGCATCTAAAAAGGTTGATTGCACCAGTACGATGGTGAGACGAAATAATATGATTAAAATCGCTGCAATTAAGCCCGCACAGACCCCAAGCAAACATAGTTGTACTGATGTTTTAGGTTTGGCCAAACTACGCCGTAATGTATCCAGCGACATATCTTAATTCCATGTCATATTAAAGACTTAAGTCTATCAAAAAAATGTCACTTCGTCTTATTGCTAAACTGAAATTTTGTATCGGCATATACGTATAATTGTTAATGGTAGACAACCGTCATAATAAGTAATTTAGCAACAGTCCCTGAATCATATTTGATATGTAGCTATTTTAATCAATTATGGGGCTGTGACTATACTTGATTAAAACACTCGGGTATTAGATAATCCAGCCATAAAATGTACAAGGGTCGAATAGTATGTCTGAACAGTTACCAATTCAATTTAGTGATGCTGCGGCGCATCGTGTAAAAGAATTAATTGAAGAAGAAGAGAATCCTGAGCTGAAGCTGCGTGTTTACGTAACTGGAGGTGGTTGCTCTGGTTTTCAATATGGATTCACTTTTGATGAAAAAGCCAACCCTGGCGATTTAGAAATTGAAAAAAATGGTGTGGTTATGGTTGTAGACCCTATGAGTATTCAATATTTGATTGATGGTGTAGTGGATTATACTGAAGGGTTAGAAGGCGCGCGTTTCTTTGTAAGCAACCCAAATGCAACCACGACATGTGGTTGTGGGGCAAGCTTCAGCGTTTAATAAGCACCCCCACGAACAATACGAAAAAAGCCACGAGTTAACGTGGCTTTTTTTATGTCTTTGTGACTTGGATCATTAATGTAAAGAATCCTAATACAAAAGAACTAAATATCAGAATGTAGATAAATCCTTGCTTGCCTTGCTTCAGCGGAACTTGATTACTTCGTAAAAACCAAAACCACCCTATACATAATAAAATAGGTAACAAAAACAGCAGTCTAAACATAAAAGATTCTCTTTTTCAGGTTTACCTGTTCTTTTGTTTATCTAAGCCTTTGTTTTAAATCAAAAAATAAATTATTTCATTTTCTGATGCATTTTATAAAAAATTTGTTAAAGTTAATGCCTGTATACGCTTGGATAAAAAGTCGGTAAAAAGTTAAATTTTAATTAGGTGTTAACAGAAATATAGGCTATACCTAATTTGGTACATAGGAACAAATGATAGATTTTTTAATCATGCCTATGGTATACAGTACACCGCTGGTGTGAGACGGGCAAATTTCATATCAGTGTAAATTAGAATAATCATCGAGTAGGAGATGTTAAATATGATGGGTAAAACGGTTTCTTCAGAAGAAAACGGTAAATTAACGAAATGGTTAAAATCGAAGCGTCACGAAAAAGGCCACACAATGCGCAGTCTGGCGCAGGTTCTAGGCACACCGCATTCTTTTATTGGTAAAATTGAAAATCAAGAACGTCGTTTAGATGTTATTGAATTTTTACGCTATTGCGAAGCATTAGAGGTAGACCCGTATGAAGGTCTTAACCTAGTGAATAAAGACGAAGACTAATTAAATAAGTTAGCGTAAGAAGGTGCAAGGAACTGCACCTCAATTCTCTCACTCTTACCTCTATTTTTTTGCAATATGGTACGCGAACTCTATGTCATATAGCTTTTGACGTATCATATAAAGCAACAATAATGATGGAATTACCATTAATGCGGTTATGGCAAAGAATGCAGCCCAATTACCATTTAACCAGTCATCTATGACTACTCCACTGTAGCTCGACATAACCGTTCTCCCTAAGCTTCCTAATGAGGCAAGTAGGGCGTAATGCGTCGCACTGAATGCACGGTCACACATCATTGAAATAAAGGCGACCATTGCGACTAATGACCAAGCTTGTGTGAAACCATCAATTACAATCGCCATTGCATATAAGTGTTCTTTAGGGCCTGATATCGCAATCCAGGAGAACATGAGGTTAGATGCAGCCATCGCTAATCCACTGATAAATAGTCCTTTAACAATTCCATATTTATGGTTAAAGACACTGCCTAAAAATGCGAAAATAATGGTGATAACTCCGGTTCCTAGCTTTGAATATTGCCCAATCTGGGTGTTACTGAAACCAATTTCCTTATAAAACACAATCGACATTCTTGCTAAAAACGATTCACCTATTTTAAACAAGAATATAAATAGCAATAATGCAAGTGCTGTTTTTATGCCGTTTTTAGTGAAAAAGCTTTTAAAAGGCTCTATGAGCGTCACTGCAAACCACGCTAAAGCTTTATTTATGGTACTTTGTGAGTGACCTAACCGAGCTTGATAAGCTAATTCTAACTGTTTATGAATATGTTCACGTTGTGACTCAGGCTCTTTGGCAAAGAGTGTAACGAGTACTAGCAACCCCATAATCATACCAAGTACTAAATAAATCTTTGGCCAGTCGAAATTGGGTGAATCAGCTAAGAAAAAGGGGATGGCACCTAATAAAGCATAGCCACTCCACCACCCAGAAGTGGCCATTGCGGCGGCGGCAGTCGCTTTTTCACTTTCTTCTTCAGGTAATATATCAATGCGATAAGCATCAATTGCTATGTCGTGTGTCGCTGACGCTACGGCGATAAGAAAACATAGTAGGGCGGCACTGAACAAATTATCATTAATGACAATATATGACATTGCAATAGTGGCTATCGCGGTGATCACTTGGCACAGGGCAATCCAGCTTCTACGTTGGCCCAATAGTTTGGTTAATTTTGGGATCTTTACCCGATCGAGTAAAGGGGACCATAAGAAGTTAATGGTGTAGGCCCCGAAGACGATACCAAATAGCCCTATCATACTGCGGCTTAGACTTTCATCTTTTAACCATGCAGACATAACGGAGCCAATTAAGACCCAAGGGAAGCCACTGCTGATCCCCAACATAAAAATAGTGACCAATCGTCGGTCTTTATAGTAACCCAAATAGTCGCGTAAATTTGCTTTGAGGATCATTTTCGTGCTTCTTATTATAATTTAAAATTCGATCGCTTTTAAGACAGTAATGTCGTAAATAATGACAGGTGTTTTGGGAATAAACGTATAACCAAGTTTTTCATTAAAGCCCGTTTCTACTTGCATTATTTTATCGAGTGTTTCATACCCCTCAGTAACATTGCCAAATACTGCAAAGCCCCAATCGCGGCCTGGGTTTAAGTGCTTATTGTTGTCCATGTTAAAAAAGAACTGTCGGGTACCTGAGTGAGGTTTACTGTCTTGGTATGCCATGGCGACACTATAAATATCATTTTTCATACCATTGCCACTTTCGTTGAATATCGGAGGGCGTTCAAACATACCGTCATAGTCTTTGTCATAGCCACCCCCTTGGATCACAAAATCTTGTTCATTAGCATCGTCACGCTCAACACGGTGAAAGACTGAACCCTTATAGTCACCATTGATCACATATGTCAGAAAATTATTTACGGTAATGGGTGCACGCGAGCGATCCAGTTCAAGCGAGATCTTCCCAAGGCTGGTGGTGATTTCGACACGCGGGAATAGATTGTCTTTTTGAACAAAGCGGCCTTCTTTATTGGCTGCCAACGATTGCCCAGTCAAAAGCAGTATCGCACAGATAAACAGTATATTTTTCATTTTATTGTCCTTGTAAAAAGTCGATTAGCGCTTGATCAGAAACAATGCGAGTAAGCATTTTTTGAATTAAGCCATTCAATTGTGTTTCAACTTTAGCTTGGTCATGTTTTAACGGCCCCGTTATTTTTGACTGACCGGTATAACGTTTTTCAAAAGTATTGTTGTTGTGTGAAGCAATAACTTGCCAGTCTGCTGTTGCGTTGCTTTCATGTTGCGTTAGGCTTTCGGTAATTTTGCTGTGAAAAGCATTAATTTTAAGTGTGATTTTACGATTTGAGGAGGTGATTACAGTCGCCCCATTGCTGGTAAGTGCATTAGCAAAAGCGCTTTGCACTTTCAGCGGTAAGCTTGCGTCAGGTAAGTATACTGCGGGCTCTTGATTTAACACCTTAATTGTAAAGTTAGTGATCCGATGATCAATCACATTAGCTTGCATACTGGTATTGATCTGACTGACTTTCCCACTCGTATAGATTGGGTTCAAAATAACGGATTTTGGCTGTGTAGCACACCCTGAAAGTGCGAGAAGACTAATGAATAAAATACACAGTTTTAACATGGACTAACCTCTTTTTGTTGCGCTTAGCACGGTAAACTTTTTGTTGTTGCCGATAATTTTACAATTGCCAAATAGGCGGTTTAATTTTTCTTGATACTCTAAATGACGGTTTCCAATAATACGTAATTCACCACCTTGTTTTAAAGTCTGTTTTGCCTGAACAAACATTTGCCAAGCAATATGATCGGTGATTGCTTGTGCTTGGTGAAACGGAGGGTTACATAACACTAAATCAACTGAACCTGGCGTGAAGTCTGACAAGCAGTCATTTTGAATAAAAGTACAGTTACTGCTTTGTTCAGGTAAGTTATGCAGTACATTATATTCTGCACTTGCAACAGCCATTGCTGATTCATCCACAAATGTGAGTTTGGCATTAGGCATTTTAGCGAGCGTTAAAAGGCCTATTACGCCATTGCCACAGCCGAGATCTATGACTTTTATTGGCTTTTTACCCTGTGGTAAGTAGTTAGAAAAAAACCGCGCACCGATATCGAGAGAGTCCCTTGAAAATACATTGGCATGATTGTGAATGGTAAATTCTGTTTTTTCTAAAGCCCAGCTAGTTGGGAACTTGTCTTTGACAGGCTTGCCTGTGCTGGTGGCAAATATCAGTCGAGACTTTTTAACGGCTAAGCTGGTTGTTGGCTCTGATAAAAAATGGGTGACACTTTTAAGAGTAGAGCTGTGTATTTCTTTAACTTTACCTGCAATGACAACCGGAATGTCAGCCGCTAATTGGCTTATTTGAGCTAATTGATGCTGCATAAAGCCTGCGTTTTTTGGCACTTTCATTAAAATCAAATCAACATCTTGGGGTAGGGAAGTTAAGCTATTTTGAAAACTAACCTGATCTATGTTGAGTGTGTTCTGGGCTAAATTATATTGGCAGGCTTGATGACTAACAAATGAGTCAGATACAGACGTAACCCTAATCGTTGGGTATTGAGCTATAAATGCTGCGGCTAATGCGCCAAAAGCGTCATTGAAAACAAGCGCATGACTGGGTGTAGCATGATGCTCAAAGGTATAATCTAGTAAATATTCATCGGCCGAATCCCACGCTTGTAAACTGCGATTTTTTTGTTCCAGTGGAAAACGGTGTAGTGTAAGGTGATGCTCACCCAGTATCGCGTCAGTTGTCATAGTCAATATAGTAGCAGTCATAGAGAATAGGAGAATGGTATCATGACATTGCAAAACCCTGAACTGCTCTTGCCTCATGGCTTCGACTATATAAAGAGTGTAATGAGCGATAGTAAAGGGATTGCTCTGTATGAACACTTAGCTGCTCACTTAAATTGGCAGCAGCCACAAATTCAAGTCTTTGGTAAGTTACATCATATTCCTCGGTTGCAAAGCTTTATTGCAGACAATGATGTCAATTACAGTTATTCAAAGCAGGCTTTAAGCCCTGAACGCTGGCCTAGTGTGCTAAATGATATGCGGATACGTTTGCAAAATACGTATGGCCATACTTTTAACGCGCTGTTGGTTAATTGGTATCGAGATGGTAAAGATTGTATGGGCTGGCACAGTGATGATGAAACCGAGCTTGGTATAAACCCCTTTATCGTGTCGATTTCGCTCGGAGCTGCAAGAAAATTTGTAATAAAAGAGAAATCTTCAAAGAAGACTTATGATCTAATGCTTGAAAACGGCAGCGGGTTACTCATGCACAGTAATAGTCAATCACACTACCAACATGCATTGCCAAAACAAATGCGGGTGAAAGGTGGGCGCATAAATTTAACCTTTCGTAGTGTTGGTCAATAACACGCAAAAGCGTATAGTAGCTGCAAATTACAAAGTTATATAAGGACTTGAAATGTCAATGCAACAAAAAATTCATGATAAGCTTGCAGCTGCTATTGCCTGTAAGCACTTGAATGTGGTGAATGAAAGCCATATGCATAGCAGAGGTGAAGAGTCACATTTTAAAGTTGTTATTGTAAGTGAAGAGTTTTTAGGGAAGCGTTTGTTGCCGCGTCATCGTATCGTCAATGAAATCTTAAAAGATGAACTCGCTAACCATATTCATGCACTTTCTATCCATGCTTATACTCCAGAAGAGTATAGTGATAAAAATGGACAAACTCCTGATTCACCAACATGTTTAGGTGGTTCAAAGTTTGATAAGTAGCTGATCAGACCTGTGTTTGTCTGATCAACCATTAAACTATGGCAGTTATTTGAAAAGTAAATAGGATTTATCATGGTCGTTAAGCCAAAAATTCGTGGTTTTATTTGTACTAACGCACACTCTGCTGGTTGTGCCGCTCACGTTCAAGAGCAAATTGATTATGTAAAAGCGCAAGATCCAATTGAAAATGGCCCTAAGAATGTATTAGTTATTGGTGCATCAACGGGATATGGATTGGCATCTCGTATTACGGCGGCGTTTGGTGCAGGCGCAAAGACGTTAGGGATCTTTTTTGAAAAAGAAGGCACTGAGCGTAAAACAGCATCAGCTGGTTGGTACAATACCGCGGCATTTCAGCAAGCGGCAGATGAAGCTGGTTTATGGTCTAAGAACATAAATGGCGATGCATTTTCTGACGAGATAAAGCAAAAGACGATTGCGGCAATTAAAGCTGAAATGGGCAAGGTTGATCTGGTTATCTATAGTTTAGCGTCACCACGTCGTACCGATCCAAAAACCGGTGAGGTGTTTTCTTCGGTACTAAAACCAATTGGCAATGACGTTACAACCAAAAATTTAAATACATCAGCGCGTGCAATCGGTGATATTACTGTTGAAGCGGCAAATGAAGATGAAATTGCCAATACAGTAAAAGTCATGGGTGGTGAAGATTGGGAATTATGGGTTGACGCCTTAAAAGAAGCTGATGTGCTAGCTGACAACTTTAAAACGACCGCATATACGTACATTGGTAAAGAACTGACTTGGCCAATATATGGTCATGCAACGATTGGAAAAGCAAAAGAAGATTTAGATAGAGCAACAGCTGCCATTAAAGCATCGACTGCGTCTTTAAAGGGAGAAGCATATGTTTCTTCGTTAAATGCAGTGGTGACTCAAGCCAGTTCTGCGATCCCTATTATGCCGCTTTATATTTCTGCATTATTTAAAGTGATGAAAGCGGATGGTACGTATGAGGGCACGATTGAGCAAATAAATGGATTGTTCCGCGAAAGTCTTTATGGTGAAACGCCACGTTTTGATGAGGGCGGGCACTTATTCCAAAACTATAAAGAGCTAGAAGATGATGTTCAGTCTCGTATTCAAGTAATTTGGGACTCGGTTAATACTGAGACCATTGATGAACTGACTGATTATGTTGGTTATCACAACGAGTTCTTACGTTTGTTTGGCTTTGGTATCGAAACGGTAGATTACGATCAAGAAGTTGACTCGGTAGTGACGATTAATCACCTGTTGTAACATTTTGATAATTATGAACTAGGCCTAACTTTTTAGTATGTCTAGTTCATTTATTCTACATTTTTACGCCCATCTAGCTTTATTTTTGCTCAAAACCCTTCTATATTTTTCATCAATTCGACTTTGGTCTATGTTGAAATAAATATAAGACCCATAACTACACAAAAACCATTGTAAAGACGTATTAATTTAATATTTCTCCTCGCATAGTCAGTGTGATTAATGTTAAAATCTCGGCAATATGTGAGAACACGACTACGATGCTTGTTTCGGTACTTGGACAGGTGGCTCTTTTATACCTGACGAATACGAGGCAACAAGCGCCGTGGTAATTAAAAGATTTTTCAATTTCTTTCCGTTAATGTAATGCAAGTGCGTATGATCAACATAAAAAAAGGTCTGGACTTACCCATAGAGGGCGCACCTCAGCAAGTTATTCATGATGGCTCTGCCGTCAAACGAGTAGCTGTGCTAGGTGAAGAGTTTATTGGTATGCGTCCTACCATGCATGTTCGTGTGGATGACCAAGTCAAGAAAGGCCAAGTTCTTTTTTTAGATAAAAAGAATCCTGGCGTCAAGTTTACTGCACCAGCTGCTGGTGTAGTTAAAGAAATCAACCGTGGTGCTAAGCGTGTACTACAATCCATCGTGATTGAAGTACAAGGCAATGAGCAAATTACCTTTGAAAAGTTCTCGGCTGCTGAATTAAGCAACCTTGAGCGTGATAAAGTAAAAGAAGTGCTTGTTGAGTCTGGTCAATGGCCAGCGCTTCGTGTCCGTCCTTTTAGCAAAGTTGCTTCACTAGATGCTACTCCTAGCTCTGTGTTTGTAACTGCAATGGATACTAATCCGTTAGCTGCTGATCCTGCAGTGATCATCGCTGAAAATGTGGAAGCATTTGAAGCGGGTCTTGCTGTGGTATCAAGACTAACTGATGGTAAAGTATTCGTTTGTAAACAAGCTGGTAGTCAAGTTCCTAGCTCGTCGCTTTCTCAAGTAGAAGTGCATGAGTTTGGTGGTTTACACCCAGCAGGACTGGTTGGTACTCATATCCATCATTTAGACGCGGTGTCTGCTAGCAAGCAGGTTTGGCATCTAGGTTATCAAGACGTGATTGCGTTTGGTCAGTTATTCTTAACTGGCGAAATCAGCACTGAGCGTGTTGTATCCTTAGCTGGCCCTCGCGTGAAAAACCCACGTCTAATTAAAACACAATTAGGTGCATCGTTAACTGATTTAGTTGCCGGTGAGCTTGAAGACGGTGATAACCGAGTCATTTCTGGCTCTGTGTTAGCTGGTAAAACAGCAGCCGGACCTCATGCTTTCTTAGGCCGTTACCATGTTCAAGTATGTGTATTACTTGAAGGTCGCGAAAAAGAACTATTTGGTTGGATAGCGCCTGGTAGTAACAAGTTCTCAGTAACACGTATGTTTGTTTCACACTTAGCACCGAGTCGTTTATTCAAAATGACAACGTCTACGGGTGGGTCTAAACGTGCGATGGTACCAATTGGTAACTATGAACGTGTTATGCCACTCGATATCTTACCAACACCTTTACTTCGTGACCTAATTGCAGGTGACTTAGATGGTGCGATTACCTTAGGTGCATTAGAGCTAGATGAAGAAGATCTGGCATTGTGTACATTCGTGTGTCCTGGCAAGTATGAGTACGGTTCAATCCTTCGTGATTGCCTGACTACTATCGAGAAGGAAGGTTAAAATGGCCTTAAAGAAATTTTTAGAAGACATTGAACCTCACTTTGAAGCAGGCGGTAAGCACGAAAAGTGGTACGCTCTGTATGAAGCGATAGCAACTGTCTTTTATACGCCTGGTTATGTCAACAAAGGCGGCACGCATGTGCGTGACAACATCGACCTAAAACGTATTATGATTTTAGTGTGGATGGCAACTTTTCCTGCCATGTTTTTTGGTATGTTCAATATCGGTCACCAAGCTGCTTTAGCGCTGGGTAACGGATTTGAAATTGCTAATACATGGCAGGTAGCGATTTTCCAAGCGTTGGGTGGTGAATTAACCGCACAAGCTGGCTGGGGCGCTAAAATATTCTATGGTGCGTGTTTCTACTTACCTATCTATGGCACTGTCTTTTTAGTGGGTGGATTCTGGGAAGTATTATTCGCGTCAATCCGTAAGCATGAAGTAAACGAAGGCTTCTTCGTAACTTCTGTGTTGTTCTCGCTTATTCTTCCTTCAACTATTCCACTATGGCAAGCTGCGCTAGGTATTACTTTTGGTGTTGTTGTTGCTAAAGAAGTATTTGGTGGTACGGGTCGTAACTTCTTAAACCCTGCACTAGCGGGTCGTGCATTCTTATTCTTTGCATACCCAGCTGACATTTCTGGTGACACGGTTTGGACTGCGGTAGATTCATTCTCAGGTGCAACGTACTTAGGTCAAGTTGCACAAGGTGCAGTTGATTTTAACAACATGGCGCTTTGGTGGGATGCATTCTATGGCTTCATTCAAGGTTCAATGGGTGAAACGTCAACGCTTGCACTGATGATTGGTGGCTTGTTCTTAATATATGTACGTATTGCGTCATGGCGAATTGTTCTAGGTGTTTTCCTAGGTATGGTTGTGATGTCAACGCTATTTAATGTACTTGGTTCTGAAACAAACCCAGCATTTGCAATGCCTTGGCACTGGCACTTAGTACTTGGTGGTTTTGCATTCGGTATGTTCTTTATGGCGACTGACCCAGTTTCTGCGTCATTCACAAATAAAGGTAAATTTGCATACGGTGCATTGATTGGTGTGATGGTTGTACTTGTTCGCGTAGTTAACCCTGCATACCCTGAAGGCATGATGTTGGCTATTCTTTTTGCTAACTTGTTCGCGCCATTATTTGACCACTTTGTTGTGCAGTCTAATGTTAAGAGGAGATTAGCACGTGTCTAGTAACAATGAATCTATAGGCAAAACATTAGGCGTTGTTATTGGTCTATGTTTAGTGTGTGCGGTAGTGGTATCGGCTGCATCTGTGCAGTTACGTCCACTGCAACAAGCTAACAAGATTGAAGACGTGCAGCGCAATATTTTAGCGGCAGCAGGCTTTAATGATGTTACTGATGTAAAAGCAACCTTTGGTACTAACATTGAATCACGCGTTATCAATATGAAAACAGGTGATTTCGTTGACGTTGACCCTATGTCATTTGATTTTGAAATGACGAAGTTTGATGACGCACGAAGCATTGCGTTATCTAAAGCGGATGACATTGCTGGCGTTCAGCGCATGACAAACAACTCGCCTGTTTATCTTAGTAAAGATGAAAATGGTAATGTGGCGTCTGTGATCTTGCCTATTCAAGGGTATGGATTATGGGGCGTAATGTTTGGTTTCCTAGCGTTAGACAGCGATGGTCAAACAATCAATGCAATCCAGTTCTATAAGCATAATGAAACGGCAGGTCTTGGTGGTGAAATCCAAAACCCTAAGTGGACGGCAACTTGGGCTGGAAAGTCACTTCCAATTGATATTGTTAAAGGCACTTCTGGTGGCGACGTCAACAAGGTTGACGGGTTATCAGGTGCGACATTAACGTCAGTTGGTGTAGATAATACAATTGATTTTTGGACTGGTAACACTGGTTTTGGTCCATTCCTTGCGAAAGTACGTAAAGGAGCGTTGAACTAATGGCTAATGCTAAAGAAATGAAAGACGTCTTGTTTGGACCTGTCTTTGCTAACAACCCAATTGCCCTTCAGGTATTAGGTGTTTGTTCTGCACTTGCAGTAACTTCAAGTCTTAAAAATGCGCTTATCATGTCAATCGCTTTGACTGTGGTAACTGCATTCTCAAGCTTATTCATCTCAATGATACGCAACCATATTCCTTCAAGTGTACGTATCATTGTTCAAATGACGATTATTGCTTCGTTGGTAATCGTTGTTGACCAGGTACTCCAGGCCGTTGTTTATACCACGGCAAAAGAGTTATCTACTTTCATTGGTTTGATCATTACAAACTGTATTGTAATGGGTCGTGCTGAAGCTTATGCAATGAAATCACCACCAACAATGTCATTTTTAGATGGTATTGGTAACGGTTTAGGGTACTCAGTAGTACTTCTGACAGTTGGTTTTGTACGTGAATTATTTGGTTCAGGTACATTATTTGGTGCTGAGATTTTACCTTTGGTTTCTGATGGTGGTTGGTATCGTCCTATGGGCCTACTAATTATGCCATTTAGCTCGTTCTTCTTGGTCGGTATCTTCATTTGGATACTTCGTACATACAAGAAAGATCAAGTAGAAGCGAAGGCATAAGGGGAGAGAGATGGAACAATATATCAGTTTATTCGTTAAAGCAGTTTTCGTTGAAAACTTAGCGTTATCTTTCTTCTTGGGTATGTGTACTTTCTTAGCAGTATCAAAGAAAGTAACGACTTCATTAGGGTTAGGTGTTGCAGTAATCTTCGTACTAGGTGTTGCGGTACCCGTAAACAACTTAGTGTATTACGCAGTGCTTGCACCTGGTGCGTTAGAATGGCTAGGCTTTAAAGAAGCAGATTTAAGCTTCTTACGCTTCTTGACCTTTATCGGTGTTATTGCAGCACTGGTTCAGATCTTAGAAATGGCTTTAGATAAGTTCTTCCCTGCACTTTATAATGCACTGGGCATCTTCTTACCGCTTATTACCGTAAACTGTGCAATATTTGGTGCAGTATCATTCATGGTAGAGCGTAACTTGAACTTTACTGAATCAGTGGTATTCGGTATTGGCTCTGGTGTTGGTTGGGCATTGGCAATTGTATTACTTGCCGGTATCCGTGAGAAAATGAAATATGCAGACGTACCTGATGGATTACGTGGTTTAGGTATTACCTTCATCACTGTAGGCTTGATGGGCTTTGGCTTTATGTCATTCTCTGGTATTTCACTGTAAGGTAGCGAGGAAAAATCATGCTTGAGGTATTTTTAGGCGTAGGAATGTTCATTGCTATCGTTGTACTACTTGTTTTAGTTATTATTGCAGCTAAATCTAAGTTAGTAGCGAGCGGTGACATATTAATTAGTATTAATGGTGATCCTGAGAAGGGCATCAAAACATCGGCTGGTACAAAGTTACTTGGTGCCTTAGCTGATGCAGGTATCTTCGTATCATCTGCATGTGGTGGCGGTGGCTCTTGTGGCCAGTGTCGTGTACACATTCATGATGGCGGTGGTGACATTCTACCTACAGAGCTTGACCATATTTCTAAAGGTGAAGCACGTGAAGGGTGTCGTTTAGCATGTCAGGTTAATGTTAAAACAGACATGGACATCGAACTTGAAGAGTCAATTTTCGGTGTTAAGAAGTGGGAATGTGAAGTTATCTCTAACGATAACAAAGCAACTTTCATCAAGGAGCTTAAGTTAGGTATCCCTGATGGTGAGTCAGTACCGTTTCGTGCCGGTGGTTATATCCAGATTGAAGCACCTGCACACCATGTTAAATATGCAGACTTTGATGTGCCTGATGAGTACCGTGGCGATTGGGAACGTTTTGGCTTCTTTAACCTTGAATCTAAGGTTGATGATGAGACAATTCGTGCATACTCAATGGCTAACTACCCTGAAGAAGAGGGTATCATCATGCTTAACGTGCGTATCGCTTCTCCGCCGCCAAACAACCTAACGCTACCATGTGGTAAGATGTCATCATACATCTGGTCATTGAAAGCAGGTGACAAGGTGACGATTTCTGGTCCATTCGGTGAGTTCTTTGCTAAAGACACAGATGCTGAAATGGTATTTGTTGGTGGTGGTGCTGGTATGGCGCCAATGCGTTCACATATCTTTGACCAACTTAAGCGTCTTAATTCGAAGCGTAAGATGTCGTTCTGGTACGGTGCACGTTCTAAACGTGAAATGTTCTACGTTGAAGACTTTGATGGCTTAGCGGCTGAAAATGAAAACTTCGTATGGCACACTGCATTGTCAGATCCGCAACCAGAAGATAACTGGGAAGGTTACACTGGGTTCATTCATAACGTATTGTTTGAAAACTACCTACGTGACCATGAAGCGCCAGAAGATTGTGAGTACTACATGTGTGGTCCTCCAATGATGAACGCAGCAGTTATCAACTTGTTGAAAGACTTGGGTGTAGAAGAAGAAAACATCTTACTAGATGACTTCGGTGGCTAAATAGCACACTTGTTTTTTTAAACATAGTTTTGAAATAGATATCAGCCCTCAAGTCATGTACTTGAGGGCTTTTTACTTTCTAGGGAGCAGTAGTTAAATGAATAGAATGAGTACTGTATTAACCGTGTCTTTGGGTTTGTTTTTAGTTGGCTGTGACAATGCATCGCACGATCCAGTTAAACCTCTGACATTGCATGGTCAAACGATGGGCACTACCTATAATGTCAAAGTATTTACCCAAGGTAAGCAGGTTGAAGAGCGCGAATTACAGCAGAAAATTGACGATGCACTGATTGCGGTAAATGCTTCTATGTCGCCGTGGGTCGAAAACTCTGAGATTAATCGTTTTAATGGTCTTAAGGCGAATGAGGTTATGGAGATCAGTGATGATTTTCGAGTTGTGATTGCTGAGTCAATTAGATTGGGTCGTTCTACAAAGACTTTAGATGTGACCATGGGACCATTGATTGATTTATGGGGATTTGGGCCAGATAAGCGGCCAACTAAGCGCCCAGAACAAACGCAATTAGATGATATGCGTGCTCATATTGGCGTGGATAAATTAGTGCTGAATGAGCAAGGTTTGGCTAAGACTCTAAATGGTTTAGAGCTGTCTTTTTCGGCCACGGCGAAAGGGTATGGTATCGATAAGGTTGCTTTATTATTGGAGCAGCAAGGGTTTCGTAATTATATGGTTGAAATCGGCGGTGAGTTACGAGTCGCCGGTACTAAAGCCAATAATAAGCCGTGGGTAATTGCCATTGAGCAGCCTGATGCTCCTATGGGCCAAAGGCAAATACATAAAGCTATCGAACCTGGAAATAATGGTATAGCGACTTCTGGTGATTACCGTATTTTTTATGAAATGGACGGCGAAACGTTTACGCATTTGATTGACCCGATGACGGGAATGCCAGTAAAACATGAACTTGTGTCGGTAACCGTGTTACATCCATCAGCAATGACAGCCGACGGTTTAGCTACGGCTTTAACTGTAATGGGCACTGAGCGGGCTAAAGCATATGCACAGCAGCATGACCTAGCGGTGTATTTGATCAGTAAAAGTGATGATGGCTTAGTGACCTATGCAAGTAAGCGGTTCAAACCATATTTGTGAGTACGGAATAACCGCGTTATAATGAGGGGTGTTTTACACCGTCATGAGCTCAATTGTTGAGCTATTTATTTGCTTTTAAGGGGCCTGTGCAATGTCGCTGTTTTTACTTACATTTGGTTTACTGATTTTAATTGTCGTGGCAATGGCTGTAGGTGTTATTGTTCAAAAAAAATCTATGGCGGGTAGCTGTGGTGGTTTAGGTGCTGTAGGCATTGATAAAGCATGTGATTGTGATGACCCGTGTGATAAACGCAAAAAGCGCCTAGAAAAAGAGCAAGTTTGGAAAGAAAACCAAATTTTATAATTGGGTGATGGAAGTAACTTCAGTTACTCTGTGTAATGCGAGCGTATAGCTCGCATTTTTGTATCTGCATTTCAGGAGCGCTATGCAACAAACATGGTACTTTTTACGCCACGGCGCACTTATTCAAAGTGGCGTGTTGTCTGGCCGTACTGATATTGCGCTCAGTGAATTGGGTATAGAGCAGCTGTATGCTAAGACCAATACGCTGACTGATATAGACCGCATCTTCTCTTCCCCCTTACAGCGGTGTCGTCAATTTTCTACAAGCTTAAGCGATAGCTGGCAGACCCCATTATCTATTATTGATTCATTGCAAGAGATGGATTTTGGCGCATGGGATGGCAAATCGTTTGAATGGCTTTGGAATAATACCCATAACCCGAGTATTGGTGATTTTTGGCAAAACCCTTGGCGATGCACTCCGCCAGAGGCTGAGACGATGGAAGCGTTTTACACGCGTGTTCAACAGTGGTGGCATACACAATTAGCGTCACCAAATGACTCATGTAATTTAGTGGTTACACATGGCGGCGTGATCAAGCAGTTACTGGCGTTGATCTTCGCGTTTCCAAAGTACAATACCATACAGCAAAGCCTGTTCGATGTGAGTTATGGGGCAATGATTAAAGTACAAGTCTACTATGATGAGCAGGGCATAGCGTGGCCAAAAGTTGTATTTTAGACATCTAGACAGCATAATAGTGACTGTTTGTTGGTGTTTCTTGGGAATGAACTGAAAGTGTTCAACTGTCCCCGCAACTGTAAAAGCATTGGATATGCTCAAGTCAGATACCAAGACCGGCAACTTTCTCATGAGCGGGCATACTCTGGGTGATTCAATTAATTTATATGTTATATCAGTGATATGACATGCTTTCTTGTATTGTCGTTTTTAATAGCCCGTGAAATATAGCTTTCAAACTGATCATAGCTGATTAAATGCAGACATGAGGGTCACTATGGACGATCGAGGGTCTAACCGCTCACCTGTTATTGAGGTCTGTAACTTAGACCTTAAAATTGCTGAACACCATATACTGAACAAGATTGATTTTACAATTCAAGCTGGCAACTTTGTAGGGTTAATAGGGCCTAATGGCGCGGGTAAATCTTCATTACTGCGCTGCTTATATCGTTATGTAACGCCAAGCGCTGGACGTATTACATTTTTTGGAAAGTCGTTATTTGATTATCCTCGGCAAGAATATGCCAAACAGGTTGCGGTTGTGCTGCAAGAGATCCCTGATCAATTTAATTTAACGGTATTTGATGTTGTCGCGATGGGCGTGTTACCACATAAAACATTGTTTAGTTCAGTTAACCAGCAAGACAAAACACATATTTTCAATGCGATTGATAAAGTTGGCTTGAATGACAAAGCACAGCAGCCTTTTTCTCATTTGTCAGGGGGAGAAAAACAACGGGCATTGATCGCGCGCGCGATAGTGCAACAGCCCACTTTTTTAATTATGGACGAGCCCACCAGTCATTTAGATGTGAAATATCAAATTCAAATTATGGAGCTGGCAAAGTCACTGAATATTACAGTACTAGCGTCATTTCATGATTTGAATTTAGCAGGGGCATTGTGTGATGAAATACTTGTTTTACAGCAAGGAGAGTTAGTCGCGCAAGGAGTACCTATTGATGTCTTAACTGCACAGCTTTTAGCTGACGTATATGATGTGCGTGCATCGGTGGTTCCTGTGCCTTGTCCATATGAGGGTGTTGTGCAAGTTCCCCATATTCGTTATCACTATGGGTGCAAGTCATGAAGGGGGCAACGATAGTTGCTACGCTATTTATAAGTTGTTTAGTGAGCTTTTTCATAGCGTTAAAGCTAGGTGCTATTGCCATTACCACAGAGCAAGTATTACAGGCTTTGTGGCAGTATGATGCAGGGGATTTTTCGCAGAAAATTATTGTTGAACTACGCTTACCTCGAGTAATTTTGGCATTTATCGCGGGCAGTGGTTTGGCTATGGCTGGGCTTATTTTACAAACGGTAACGCGTAATCCTTTGGCTGACCCTTATTTGTTTGGTATTTCATCGGGCGCATCGTTTGGGGTTGTGGTGTTATTTGCTGTCACGGGTATTCAAGCCGGGCTGGCTCTCTCTGGTGCTGCTTTTGCTGGTAGTTTACTGGCGATGACATTGTTGTTACTGATCGCAAAAGGGCGTACGTCAGGTCAAGTTGAAGCGATGTTACTGGCGGGTGTGGCACTGTCTTTCTTATTTAGTTCTTTTACCAGTTTGCTTTTGTATTGGAGCGACCCACAAGCGATCAGCGCAATTTTGTTCTGGAACTTAGGCAGCTTTAGCAGAGCAGACTGGCAGTGGTTATGGTTACCTTCTTCGGTGGTGAGTGGTTGCATGCTGATCATGTTGCTATTACGTCGGCCTATTAACGCTTTATTATTGGGGGATGAGAGCGCCACCACGTTAGGTGTCAGTGTTGAAAAAGTACGTCTAGGCATGCTGCTATTAAGTTCCTTATTGACGGCGGTACTTGTTGCTATGTGTGGTGGCGTGGGTTTTGTAGGCTTAATGATCCCCCATATTGTGCGATTTTTTATATCACAAGCAACCACACTTGGCCTGATCACGACCGCAATGAGTGGCGGGTTATTGATGATTTGGGTAGATGTGATCGCGCGAGTTTCTTTTGAAAATCAAGAGTTGCCGATTGGTGTAATTACTTCTGCAATTGGTAGTGTGTTTTTCCTGTTTTTATTGATGTTTCGTAAACGTTCATCTTAGTAATCTTAATCCCCAACGCAGAGAGTTAACGGATGATAGCGCCGCTAGAGAAAAATTTTGCAATGCAAATTAAGCATAAAATAGACCTGAAAACCAAGCCTTTGGGTGCACTGGGTAAATTAGAGCATGTGGCTTACCAAGTGGTCAGTATTTTGTCTCAAAAATTAAATGACAAGCAATTTGCTGAGGCGCGTTTTGAAATTACTGCGCCACAACTAATCGTTTTTGCGGGAGATCATGGTGTGGCGGCACAAGGCGTTTCGATTGCACCCAGTGAAGTAACGGGGCAAATGGTTGCGAATTTTGCCTCTGGGGGCGCGGCAATTAATGTGTTATGTCGACAATTAGGCTGGCAATTAAGTATTGTCGATTGCGGTATTTTAACGCCTCCGGCTGACTTACTGGGTATTGTTTCTCAACGTTTGGGCAATGGCACGCGAGCTTTGCATATAGATGAAGCAATGGATGATACCCAGCTTCACACGGGCTTAAAAATGGGGGCTGATCTTACAACGCAGTACCACCAATTGGGGACTAATTTAATTGCTTTTGGTGAAATGGGTATTGGTAATACCACTGCGGCATCAGCGATTTTCTCTGCGCTGAGTGGGTTTACACCACAGGAGACTGTCGGCAAAGGGACAGGGGTCGGTGATGAGGTTATTTTAAAAAAGCAGCAGCTGATCTCACAGGCTTTGGCACGACATAAAGCTCAGTTAATAAGTCCAACTGATATTTTACGCTGCTTGGGTGGGTTTGAGATTTGCCAAATGGTGGGCGCTATGCAACAAGCAGCAAAATTACAAATGGTTTTGCTGATCGATGGGTTTATTGCGACGGCTGCGGCAATGATCGTTTGCGCCCTTTCACCGAACGCACAACAGTATATGATTTTTGCGCATTGCTCAGGTGAACAGGGCCACCGAAAAATGCTGGCATATTTAAACGCTGAAGCTTTATTAGCATTAGATTTACGGCTGGGTGAGGGGACTGGTGCAGCCATGAGCCTGCCACTTATTCAAAGTGCATTAGCGCTTTATAATGATATGGCGAGCTTTGATGAAGCGAAAGTAACTCAGGTGGTAGAGAGTGAATAAGCAAAAGCTGCTGTTAGCCGTCAGTTTTTTAACACGTATCCCTGTTAAAGTGCCTGCACCCATTGACGCTACTAGTTTAAATGAAGCCAGCCGGTATTTTGCATTAGTCGGGGGGGGCATTGGCGCAGGTTTGGGCCTGCTTTATTATTTTTTACAGCTCTTTTTACCCAATGAAATTTCCATCGTTTTATTATTGGCAGCGGGTTTGCTTCTCACTGGCGCATTTCATGAAGACGGATTTGCTGATGTGTGGGATGGTTTTGGAGGCGGGTGGTCGGTATCACAGAAACTGACCATTATGAAAGACAGCCGCTTAGGCACCTATGGCACGGCCGCTTTGGTGTTGCTGCTGTTGGCTAAATATCAACAACTTATGTTGTTGAGTGGACAGGCGAGTTGGTTAGCAATGGCATTAGTTTGTGCACACACGCTCAGTCGTGCGATGGCAACCAGTATTATAGGGTTGTTACGTTATGCACAAGAAGATGCTCAAAGTAAAGTGAAGCCTGTAGCGCAGTGTTTATCAGCTGGCAGTCGACAGGTGTTATATGCAAGCGCCGGCAGTATTTTGCTTCTTATGTGGTTGTTGGGTGCCTTTACCCTCTTGCAAAGCGTGGCTTTGGTCGGTGTTTTATGGTTAACACGTTTGTTGTGTATTATGTGGTTTAAGCATCAGTTAGGTGGTTATACTGGCGATTGTTTGGGCGCGGCACAACAAATCGCAGAGTTGGTGATTTATAGCTTTTGTATACAGGTGTGGCTATGACGGAACGAGTAACCTTGATGCTCGGTGGTGCCCGTTCAGGGAAAAGTCGCTTGGCGGAGCAGCTTGCTGAACACTATTTACAAAATGAGCAGGTTGAAAAGCTGCTCTATGTTGCAACCGCAGAAGTTAAAGATACGGAAATGGCGCAACGTGTAAAGCATCATCGCGAAACGCGCAGCATGCATTGGACAGTCATCGAGGAGTCTTGGACATTACCTGAAATTATTGCCGGTACTGATGAGCAAACGTGCATTTTAGTGGACTGCTTAACGTTATGGTTAACCTATGGCTTATGTGAGCAAGGCATCAATGCTTATATAAAGCAAAAATCAGCCTTGTTGCGTGCATTGAGGGAAACTCAAGCCAAAGTGATTTTAGTGAGCAATGAAGTAGGGCATGGCATTGTCCCTTTAGGTGAATTGAGCCGTACTTTTGTAGACCAATCAGGGTGGTTACATCAAGATATTGCGCAGTTAGCCGATCGCGTCGACTTCATTATGGCTGGTTGCACCTTGAGAATAAAATAGAGAAGAAAACAGTGAAAACATTAATGGTACAAGGGACCACGTCAGATGCAGGCAAAAGTACACTGGTTGCTGGGTTATGTCGTGTGTTTGCCAGAAAAAATTATAAAGTGGCGCCATTTAAACCGCAAAATATGGCATTAAATAGTGCCGTGACGCCTTGTGGTGGTGAAATTGGACGTGCACAAGCTTTACAGGCCGTGGCGGCAAAGGTAGATTTAGATACCGATTTCAATCCTATTTTACTCAAACCTAATAGCGATACTGGTGCACAAGTTATTATCCATGGGAAGGCCATTAGTAATATGGAAGCGGCCAAATATCATGATTATAAAAAAGTGGCGATGGAGGCGGTGCTACAATCACATGGCCGGCTGGTAAACGCGTATGACATGATCATGGTTGAAGGGGCGGGCAGCCCTGCAGAAATTAATTTGCGAGAAAATGATATTGCCAATATGGGATTTGCTACCCAAGTAAATTGCCCTGTGATCATTATTGCTGATATTGACAAAGGGGGGGTATTTGCGCATCTCGTTGGTACGCTTATGTTGCTCAGTGAGGAAGAACAAGCACTGGTAAAAGGGTTTGTGATTAACCGCTTTCGTGGCGATATTGGATTATTACAATCAGGGCTGGATTGGTTGGAAGAAAGAACCGGTAAGCCGGTATTGGGTGTGTTGCCTTATTTACATTCATTGAATCTAGATGCAGAAGACGCAGTGGCGATGGATAATGTGCTTGAAGATAAGCAACTGTCAGTAGCGGTACTGCTATTGCCTCATATTAGCAATCACACAGACTTTGATGTGTTACGTCTACACCCAAATGTTGATTTACGCTATGTGCGTCACACCCAAAGTATTGGTAATGTAGACTTGATCATTATTCCCGGTAGCAAGAATGTGATCAGTGATTTCACCTTTCTACAGTCGCAAACTTGGTCAGCAGAGATCAAGCGCCATTTACGCTACGGTGGAAAGGTACTTGGCGTATGTGGGGGATTGCAAATGCTGGGTAAATCGATTTCAGATCCGTTAGGGGTTGAATCATCAGTTCAGTATATTGCCACTTTAGGTTTGGCTGAATTTACGACACGGCTAAGTGCACAGAAAACGTTGACTCAAGTGAGTGGAACCTGCAAATTAGATGGCAACAATGTTGCCATTGCGGGATATGAGATCCATTGTGGACGCAGTCATGGACCTGCGATGGCACGTCCGTTTATGCGTTTTACAGCTCACCCTGATGGCACTGAACAAGATGGTTTTATTTGCGACGATAACCAAATAGCGGGTACCTATTTACATGGTTTATTTGATAACACAGAAGCAGCATCTGCTATTTTGAGTTGGGCCAGTGAAGGTCAATTAGGCAATGATATGTTTGACCTTCATACACATCGTGAAACGCAGTTAGAGCATCTTGCTGATGTATGTGAACAGTATTTAGATATAACAAAAATTACCGCGATCACATGTGGTGAGTAGAGGAATATATGAGCACCGATAAGCAAAATAAGACACAAGAAGCACAACAAAAAAATCATGATAAGCACCAAAAACGCCAGCAAAAAGTGAAAGAAAGTGTAGATGCTAAAGTCGCTGCTGCACAAACTGAACAGGGGATATTCCAAGTTATTACCGGCAATGGTAAAGGCAAATCTACCTCGGGGTTTGGCACCGTCGCTCGATGTGTTGGACACGGTATGAACGCCGCTGTAGCCCAGTTTATTAAGGGGATGTGGGAGTGTGGCGAGCGTAATTTGCTTGAAAAAGCAGGCGTACCTTTCTCGGTAATGAAAACGGGCTTTACATGGGAAACACAAAATCGAGAGACGGATACCAAAGCAGCACAAGATACGTGGCAACAGGCTAAACTTTGGTTAGCTGATGAAAGTATCGACCTTGTATTATTGGATGAGCTGACATACATGGTGACCTATGAGTATATCGATTTAGATGACGTTATCAGTGCCATAGAAAACCGCCCGAAAATGCAATCGGTCATTATCACGGGTCGTGCTGCACACCGGCGTTTAACTGAGCTTGCTGACACAGTCAGTGAAGTTCGCAATGTAAAACATGCATTTGAAGCGGGCATTAAAGCGCAAAAAGGGTTTGATTTTTAATGCGTTTGTTCACTTTTTTGACAGCGCTGTTGTTATTAGTAAGTAGTCATATTCAAGCTGACAGTACCAAGCGTATTGTGGCATTGGCGCCACATGTGGTTGAAAACTTATTTGCAATCGGTGCCGGTGATTTGATTGTGGGGACGGTTGATTATGCTGATTATCCTGATGCAGCCAACTCTATTGCGCGTATCGGGGGTTACAATGGTATTCAGCTTGAAAAGTTATTGGCACTAAAGCCAGATTTAGTGATTGCATGGCAAACGGGTAGTAAAAAAATAGACTTAGAAAAAGTAGCAAAGCTGGGCATTAAAGTCGTTTATAGCGAGGCAAAAGACATTAATAAAGTGGCCGATGAATTACGGTTGTTTGGCCAATTAACAGGGAAGGTAAAAGAAGGCGAACAAGCTGCAACCGAATTTACGGCTGAGTTCGAGAAAATAAAAACGCGTTACGCCACAGGTAATTCGCTTAGGGTTTTTTATCAATTGTGGCCCGACCCTATGATGACGGTAAGCAAAAATACGTGGATCCACCAGTTATTATCAGTGTGTGGGGTTGAGAATGTGTTCGCAAAGGGCAGTACTGACTACCCACAAATCAGCATTGAAAATGTGATCAAAGCCAGTCCTCACGTTATTGTCTTGCCTAATGAAAAAACCAAGAAGCAAATACAAATGGTTGATTGGCAAAAATGGCCTGAGATCCCAGCTGTGGCGAATCAGCAATTTATAGAAGTGAATGCAGACTTACTACATCGTTATAGTACCCGAGTGCTCCAAGGAGTAACCGATATGTGTGATAAAATGCTGGATGCTAAAGCACATTATAATTCGTTATGACAATAATTGATCGTGCGATGTATTGAGGTGAGGTTAATTAATGAGGCTATCCAAATGAGCGGTTGGAAAACACTTTTAGAGCAAGAGCATAAGCAAACTTACTTACAAGATACACTCAGTTATGTCGCACAACGTCGTGCTGAGGGTATTGCGGTTTACCCGCAAGATAAGTATGTATTTGAAGCGCTGAATGCCACTGATTTAGACAAAGTAAAAGTCGTGATATTAGGACAAGACCCTTACCATGGGCCTAAACAAGCGCATGGCTTGTGTTTTTCGGTGTTACCAGGGGTCAAACCACCTCCATCTTTGGCAAATATGTATAAAGAGCTGGTACAAGATGTGGCGGATTTTACCATCCCAGATCATGGCTTTTTATTGCCATGGGCTGAGCAAGGAGTTTTATTGTTAAATACCGTATTAACGGTTGAACAAGGAGCCGCACATTCACATAAAAAACTTGGCTGGGAGCGCTTTACTGACGCTGTGATTGCACATGTGAATGAGCACACCACGGGCACTATATTTTTATTATGGGGCGCACATGCTCAGAAAAAAGGGAAAAACATCGATACTGTCCGCCACCACGTATTGCACGCACCACACCCGTCTCCATTGTCGGCTCATCGCGGGTTCTTCGGTTGTCAGCATTTTTCTAAAACGAATCAGTTGTTATTGGACATGGATAAACAGCCGATCAATTGGCAGGTATAGAGCGCGTCATGGCTAAGTTATTACTTTGGTGGTAACAATGAATTGCGGTAACTTTTACTATTAATTCTTTTTTATGATTTATTTTATAATAAAACTCATGACCTTATGATTTTATTATAATTATAATGACTTTTTATTTAGAAAATTATAGTATCACTTTTCGCAATTAAACTACTTGAGAAATGGACTTTAAAAGTAGTAAATAACGATGCACGAATAGGTGCTCGTTGTTCCCGTATTTAAAGCCCACCTCTATGTAATACTCATAAAAAATAATAAGGATTATTAATGAGAAGAGCTCTTGGCTTAGCCCTACTTTGTACATTACCCACTTTATCTTTTGCCAATTCAGACGAGTCTGGTCTAATGGAAGAAGTTGCAGCTGCATGTTATAAAATGCGCGCAACAGATTGGTTCGATGAACCGTCAATCGGCTCCGACAACAAGCTGGCACAAGAAACCGTCTTTGCTAATGAATATGAACAGCTACGGTTACAACTCGAAGCGTTAAATCCAAACTATGCCCAAAATACACAAAGAGTTGATATTTCAGGGCGCGCTGCCAAGCCGTTTAATGACGTTATCACTTATTGCTCTGACAAAATGACAGCGCTAAAGCGCTACACCCGAGAATTAGCGGAACTGAAAGTCACCAGAGCTGAAGCTGAACGTATACGGTTAGAAGAAGAGGCACAGGCGAAAGCAGACAAAGAATATGCTGCGCAGATGGCTGCACAAGACTTAGATGTGAAACTAACGGATATTGCTGCTGAGCATGGTTATGATGCATATATTGGGAGTATTCGAGCGTTCTATCAAAAGCATTATGCTGGGGCAAGTATTGATGAGCTGGCAGAGTACGCCATGGTGCCAGCAGAAGATGCTGAGCGTTATACGATGCAACGTGTAATAGGTGATTATGCGATTTATCAAGGGACAGATAATGCCTCGCCACATACACGTTTAATTGCATTAGAAAAAACCTCTGACGGCTCGTATGGCCAATATGCTAGGTTGCCTTTAGAAGCCTATGTAGTATTAGAGAAAAAGACGTTTAAAACTTGGCGCGGCGGCGAAAAAGAGATCCTTGTTTTTGGTCGTGCTGAAGACCACCCGGTGGGAGGGTCGTTTCTAGTCTGGCTTTTCTTGCTTATTATCGCTGGTGGGGCTGGATATCACTTCCGTGAGCAGTTATTACCGCATTTAGAGCCATTATTGAATAAAGCAAAGCAAGCTAAAGATGATTTAGAAGCACGTAAATAGACCTATCCAATTGTAATGTTACATAAGGCCCTACTAGGGCCTTATTTTGTTCTATTAATAAAAATATATGCCAATCAAATAGGTAGGCTTATTTTTAAATGGGCAGTCAAGAAGGAATAATCACCATGAGAGACTCATTAGAAGCTTCAACTATAGCCAAAGAACATGGCTTTGATCAGCATGTCACCTGCCTTAGTGAGATCTATGCAAAGCTCCGTGCAGGAGCAACTGTACAGAGTATGAAAAGCTATGCCATTTTTATGGAGGGGGAGGTTTTTTACGCGTTGAAGTGTGTGGTGGGTGAGTATGCAATTTATGAGGGTAGTTCGGGAACTGAGCGAAAAAAAAGGCTGATTGCGCAAGAGATAAATCCTGAGCTCTTTTATGCCAAATATACTGCTTTTCCTAAGGGCATATATGTGATTAAAGACAAGCGCCGTTTTGCGATTAAAGTTGAATCAAGTAGTGATTTTGAATTGCTTGATGCTGAACAAGAGGTGCTGATTTTCCGGAGTTTAATGGATTAATTGGAGAGTGAACAAATAGAATAATCGAGGCCGTTTGTATATAATATGGGTAATTAAAATAATGAGGGTGATAAAGTGGCAAAAAGGTTAATATTTTTGTTTTTTTGTGGGGTGTTATTAAATGGCTGTGGCGGTGGGTCTAATAATCAGGAGCCGACTACATCGACAGTGAACAATACCGCTCCACTTTTATCAGGTATTGTGGATACAGACATAAAAGCGCTAGAGGAGTTTGTGCTGGAGTTAGCAGCTTCTGACAAGGAAGGCGATGTCATCTCATTTAGGATTGACAATAAACCTCAGTGGTTAAACTATGAACAGAAAGACAGTGTTATTCAATTAACAGGCACCCCTGGTTTTTTAGATATTGGTGAATACCAAGTAGATTTAAAGGTCACCGATGGTGTTTTATCTACAGACTATAAACTGGCTATTTCAGTATTAGATAATGAGACTAAGTGGGCGCCGATAGACATTACCCAAAGTGATATTGAGGGCGGGTGGCAAAACCAGCAAGAAAATTTGGCGCTAGTGATGAATTCAAAACAGCGCGGCGTTTTATTTGCGGATGATGAGCTTAAAGAAATTGATTACCAGATTGAGAAAGGTGTAGAGGTTTCTTGGTTTGATGATGAGGTGGGTGAAAATAAAAGATTGTTTAGTTTCGATATTTTGGATAAACGTGACGGGCAATTACGTGTGGTCATGCGAAATGATAAACAGGTCAAAGCATTGACCCTCGCACGATTAGAAAGGCCAGAAGAGACACTAACATTCTCTATTGATGATGGCGCTGATTCACGTATAAGGTTATTTGAATTGGCAAATACGCCGGAGAGTGAGTCTTTGATTCGTATCCCAAAAGCAAAGGGAGAATCAAACTACAATAATTTATCAGGATCATATAACTCTGCAAATGGAGAGTTTATGGCTGCATCACCGACATTTTTAGATGGTACTTATGCGATACCTGAGAGTTGGGAACTGGAAACTGCAGAACTTGAAGCGACTATTGAAAGTCTGTCTATTTTAGGGGTGTTTAATGGGGTGTTATTTTATAATAGTGTTGTGAGTTATACATCAGCTGTGACACCTGAAGAGGTCCAGGACAATGACAGAGCGTGGTTAGCAAGTGTTCTTGCAGGCCCAGTGGTCAACACAAATACGCTCATTATGCAGCCACTTTTAAAGGCTGAAGCGCCGACGTTCAAAGTGGGGGGCGTGTATACATCAGGCTTACTGATACAAGAAAACGTGCAATTCAATGAGCGAGATGTCCATTTAAATAGTGCTGTATTTGAAGTGCTTGATCAAAATACGTTGCAAATATCATGGAATTTTTCAGGCAAAATACCTGCAGAAATCTATTCCTTTGAGTATGCTTTTGAAGGTGAGCTCTTAAAGCTAACGCGCAATGGCAAAACCACATCACATCGCTTTTTAATGATGCCCAATGGACATGTCGGTATGGACATCTCATTTTTTAATGACGGAGAGAGTCAGCGTCGTTCGAGAAATTTGGTCATTTTTAAAGAGGTGGATACGCGCATTACACAAGATGATTACTTTCATACTTTTGTTAATCGTGAAGCAGGGCATCGCGTCATGCAAATAATACCGAATGAGAACAAATTAGAGTCAGGGAATTTCATCCGCTGGGAAGCGAATGGCAGTGTGACAGTATTACGTGGTTCTTGTGATTTAGCTGACTCATTTGAGGCTTGCGAAGCCTATTTAAACAGTCAAGAGTATGTCAATGCGGAGTATGAAAATTATAAAATGCTTTACAAATCAGATGACTTTGTATTATTTGAGTACCTTCGTTATTCAATGAGTGGAGATATACTCCAATCATTACGCACGTTTAATATTCAATAAATATTTTTACTTAACTACTTAATCAATATTTTCATTAAGATAAGTGTGTATTTAAAAAGGCTCCTAAGGAGCCTTTTTGACTGACTTAAACAAGATCCAAATCATCTAAGTCTAGGTTGTCTGCGAAGTAGTCTAGTTCCTGTAGTTCTTTGCGAAGACGCTGTTTATCTTTTAGCGCTTCAATTTCGCGCCACTTTCTCTTTTTACTTTTTTGAGAGGCTCGTTTTTTTGTTTCAGGACCTTCTAGTATTTCAATTATATCGTCTAGGCTATCCATGAATATCTCCTAATTGATTATTAACCTCAATAACGCTTTCGCGCCAGCTTTGTGTGCGTGCCCTAGCACTACAAGCAACTTTGGTATACCACAACTCGGCTAAAAATAAAACAATATTGTGTCAGATAGGTTAAAACAAAGTGACAGTTTGATGAAGGTCAAAAAGAACCTGGCATAAAAAAACGCCGTATAAAACGGCGTTTTTAAATAAAGTAAGCTGACTAGTGGGTTATAGCGCTTTAAAGCGTGCTTCCAGTGTTTCTTGCGCGTCTGCAAAAGACCGAATACCTTCAGCTAGCTTTTCTGTTGCCATAGCATCTTGATTATGTAACCAACGAAATTGTGCTTCTGTTAAAGGAGTTGGTTTTGCTTCCAGTGGGTAGTTGTTTTCAAGTAGGTATTCTTGTGCATCCGTTAAGTTACCGAGCTCTTCAAGTAACCCTGGGCTAATAGTAAGCTTGTCACAGCCTGTTAGAGCAATGATCTCACCTGTGTTACGGAAGCTGGCACCCATAACAACAGTAGTATATCCATGGCGTTTGTAAAATTCATAAATACTGCACACAGACTGTACACCAGGATCATTAAGTGGGTCGGTTGGCTTTTCTAGGCCATTAGCCACATGCCAATCTAAGATACGACCAACAAACGGTGAGATGAGAAATACGTTAGCATCGGCACAAGCTCTGGCTTGTGCTTGGCTAAATAGTAGAGTCAAATTACACTTTACGCCTTCTTTTTCAAGTTGCTCAGCGGCTTTGATACCTTCCCACGTTGATGCAATCTTGATCAGAATTTTATCTTTACTTACACCTTCTTGTTCATACAGTTTCAACAAAGTGTTGGCTTTATTGATCATGGCTTGTGCGTCAAAAGACAAACGAGCATCAACTTCGGTAGAAATGTAACCTGGGACAATCTCCGCAATTTCTTTACCGATCAGTACTGCGAAGTAATCGCAAGCAAGCTCTAGCTGTTGTTGAGCGTCTGATTCATTTGCTTTGGCAAAGTCCCATGCTTTTTGTAAATAAGCTTGGTATGCAGGCATTTCACTTGCTTTAAGTAATAGCGATGGGTTTGTTGTAGCATCTTCTGGTTGATGCTTACGAATGGCTTCAATGTCGCCGGTGTCGGCAACAATCGATGAATGTTGTTTTAGCCTATCTAGTGCTGATGTCATTAGCTGTCCTCATTCCTATTTGCAGCAAATTTAAAGTGTAATTACGCTATGTTGCAGTACTGTGATTTGCTTTAATAGGTCAATTGTCCGTATCTAAAAAGACTCAAGGTAGATAAGCACAACCAGAAGGAACATTTAGGTAATTACACGAATTAGGGCTATCCCATACTGATTCAAAGGTTATTCTAAGCTTGAAGTCAAACAGGGATAGTGTTGAAATTGACATTAAATAATTTTCAAGTCAATAGGCTAGCCATGATCACGGTAATATCTCCTGCAAAAAATTTGGATTACGACACTCCTGCACATATTTCACGCCATACACAAGGGCAATTGCTTGAGCATAGTGAGGAATTAATGACGGTATGCCGTGAATTATCTCCTCAGCAAATCGGCAGCTTGATGAAAATCAGTGATAAATTGTCAGGATTAAATGCCGCACGATTTAGTGAGTGGTCTCAGCCGTTTACGCCAGAGAATGCGAAGCAAGCGGTACTGGCATTCAATGGTGATGTATATACCGGCTTAGATGCAGCAAGCTTAGATGACGCGACATTAGACTATGCGCAAAATAATCTCCGTATTTTATCTGGGCTTTATGGTGTATTAAGGCCGCTTGATCTGATGCAAGCTTATCGCTTAGAGATGGGCACTAAGTTAGAAAACAGCCGTGGCAAAAATCTATATGAATTTTGGGGGACGGTTATTGCTGAGAATTTAAATCAAACGTTGGCTGAGCAACAGGCAACACACATAGTGAATTTAGCGTCAAATGAATACTTTAAAGCGGTTAATAAAAAGACATTAAGCGCAGACATTATTACACCCATATTTAAAGACTGTAAAAATGGACAATTTAAAGTCATTAGCTTTTATGCCAAAAAAGCGCGCGGTATGATGGCACGTTTTATTATGGAGCATAAAATAACAAGCCTTGATGCGCTTAAAGCGTTTGATGTTGCGGGCTATTATTTTAGTGAAGAAGCAACGGTTAAAGCTAACGAGCCGGTGTTTTTACGTGCTGAACAAGGTTAAGCTCGCTACATATTCTTACAAAATACGATAAGTACTCAAGTGTTAAAAGCGTTTATGATGCTATACGGATACCTTTCCATAAACTTAGGTTTATAGGTCTAAGTAATATCGTATTTGTAAGGAGCAGTCGATATGGTAAAAAGTGCGATATTAATAACATCATTTGTGTGTTTAATAACTGGGTGTGGTAGCGTCAATACATCGATCACGAGCAAAGGATTGAGTTGCGAGCAAGCACATTCACAATGCAAATCGTATTGTTATGATGATACGTCACAGCCCGGAGCTCAGCAACAAACGTGTTTAGATAGATGCTATGAAACACGCAATAGTTGCCGAGTGTCACCTGATGATCCGTTTGTGATCCCCAAACCGACTGTGGGGTGGTAACGTCCATGCGACCGAATTTTTTTAAATTAAGCTACCCGATATGAACAAAAACGTACTGCTATTAGCAATGTGCCAAGGGTTAATTACGACGGGCAACATTTTACTCGTTACCATTGCGGCATTGGTGGGCCAAGCCTTGAGCCCTTCAGCTGCATTGACGACCTTACCTGTAGCGACTCAAATGTTTGGCTTACTTATCGCGACGATCCCTGCATCATTGGTGATGGCAAAAATAGGGCGTCGGCGAGGGTTTAGCTTAGGCAATATTGTGGGATTAAGTGGTACATTTTTAGGCTACTTTGCGTTGCATGAAAGTGCGTTCTTGTTGTTTTGTATTGCTACTCTTTTAATTGGTATCGGCATTGGTTTTGCGACTCTTTATCGTTTTGCAGCGATAGAGGCAAGTGATAATCCAGCCACAGCGATATCTATAATCATGGCAAGTGGAGTGGTTGCAGCCATACTGGGGCCAAATTTAGCGGTATGGGTAACGAGTTACTTTCCTAGTATTAATTATGCGAATGTTTTTATTTCACTGAGCGGCTTGTACTTACTGGCGCTATTTTTACTGCAAGCAGTCAGGTTTAATGAAGTAAGCGAGACATCGAATTCACAAAAGGCGAGAGGGTTACGAGAAATTGTGATGCAGCCGCAGTTTATAACGGCAGTGTTAATTGCGATGTTGAGCTATACGATAATGAACCTATTGATGACGGCAACCCCCTTGGCCATGCATCGTCATGGTTTTGACTTAGCTGATTCGGCTCTGGTCATAGAATGGCATGTATTAGGTATGTTTGTGCCCTCCTTTTTCACCGGAAAGTTGATTCAGCGCTTTGGGCAAACACCCATTATGGCGTCAGGCGGGCTATTGATCATTGCGTGCTGCGTTATTAACTTATTGGGAGTGAGTCATTGGCACTTTTTATTCGCACTGTGCATTTTAGGTGTTGGCTGGAATTTTATGTTTATTTCGGCCACCCATATGGTGAGTGAAACTTATCACTCAAGTGAAAGGGCGAAAGCACAAGCCAGTAATGAGTTTTCTGTATTTAGCATGGTTGCAATATCCTCGTTAGGTGCTGGTTGGTTAGAGGCTGTTGCTGGTTGGCGTTTTTTGAATATGATGAGTATTCCAATCATGCTGATAGCGCTTGGCGTGATTTACTGGTTTACGTTACAAAAAGAAACGCCGTTAACTCAGATACCTTTAGGCAGGTGAGTGTAGGCGATCACGATTTCATCTCTAAACGCACTGTCTAAATGTCGCTGCTCAATACGATATTTTTGACAAAAATCACGTGCGGATCCCGTTTGTTTGAGTAGGCCAATATGGGCATATTTGTCTAATACTGTCTGCCATTTATTTGTAATATGTGCCGGCGGGCTCGGCAGAAGCTCAATAATTTCTTGTGCGCTTTTGAACTCACTGTGCATGGCAACTTTTAACATCTCATCATTGGCAGCGGCCAGCCAGCTTGTTTGGTTTTTTCCGACGCATATAATGGGTAAAAAAGGTGCCAGTGCAGGGCATACCTCATTTCGATATAATTCTACTTGCCAATAAGGGCGTGCGATATGAGCAAATTGCTTGAAGCTGGTAATTTGACTAAACCCAGACTGTGCAAAAGGCACTATTTCTACTCTAGGTTTATTTGCATCAACAGTATCGTTGGCTACATCAATGTACCACTGATCGATCACCATGGCATTTTGAAAAAACTCATCCCTTAAGGAGCCCCACACTTTTTGTAATTCAGGTCGCTGCTGTTGAGCGGTTTTCAGTATATTCAATATCGGGAATTCAGTGTAGCTTTGATGTTGCATCAATAAGCTATACATTTCATCCCTGATCTCTTTGCAGCGTCCAAGAGGGTATGGCTTACCTGCAAAGTGTGGGTATTTTGGTGCTAATGTTAAGTCTGCTTTTAGGCGCAGCTGAGCCAACGCACTGCATAATGCTCCTTGTTGTTCTTTCGAAATATTCATCATTTGCTCCTTTGATATTGGCCACTTTATTTGCTCAATATACCGTGAGTAAGGGTTCTGTGGGTAGTAAATCAAGATCTAGATCAAAAAAAACACAAAAAGTTAACTCTTTGTAACTTTGTTGTTTGTTTTTTATCCCTGTTGAATTTAACCTGCGCACAGCAGGGTAAGTTCAAATTTCTTCAAGTGAGATTTAAAAATAGAGGCAAGTTATGAAGTGTTTAAGGCGAACAAAGGACATTGTGCCCATTACATCACCGTCATTTGAAATAACCGTTAATCAGCGACAGGTTACAGCAAGTGAAGGGGAGACTATTTTATCCGTACTCTTAGCAACAGAACACAAGGCTCTGATGGTGAATGACCATCAAGGTATATCTGGTGCATATTGTGGTATGGGCGTTTGTCATTGTTGTCATGTGAAAGTGAATAAGCGCTATAAAAAACGTGCATGTCAAACGGTTGTAAAGCCCCAAATGGTTGTTGAAACGTTAACGAATCGTTTTTCAGAAGAGGGCATAAAATGACACATTCATGTCCTGTGGTGATTGTTGGGGGAGGCCCTGCAGGCATAGCCGCAGCGGCTCAACTAGGAAAGTTGGGTATTACGAGCAAAGTCATCGAAGAAGCCTCAAAAATTGGCGGGGTTATTTATCGTGGCCCGTTACGAAATACACACAGTCTTCCTCATTTAGATGATAATTTAAAACGGGCAATGGCGGCACTGCAAACACGTTATCACGCTAGTCGAACTCATATCGAATTATTAGAAAACACCCGAGTTCTTGGGCCTGAAGGCGAACATTCTTTACTATTGAATAAAAATGAAACGCTAAGCAATATTAAATACCAAGAGCTCATTTTAGCAACGGGTTGCCACGAGAGAAGTATACCCTTTGAAGGTTGGCAGCTACCTGGCGTAATGCTCATGGGTGGTGTGCAGTTACAGATCAAAAGTGGCTTAGTACAGCCAGGCCGAAAAATGGCTTTAGTAGGTACGGGGCCGTTATTGCCCTTAGTGGCTTGCCAGCTGCACAAATCAGGTGTTGATGTTGTGGGGGTTTATGAGGCGAGTCAGTTTAGTAAATTAGCGAAAGAAGCCGTCGCATTATTGAATAAGCCAAAACTAACTTTGTCGGGCTTGAGCATGATGGGTTATCTGAAAAAGCATGATATTCCGTTTTATTATGGTTGGGGCATTGTTAATGCTCAAGGAGAACACTCATTAAAAAATATTACAGTAGCGCCTTACAATGACCGTTGGCAAGCGGATCTTAATCAAACAAAAACACTTGATGTAGAAGCCCTTGGTGTTGGTTATGGTTTTGTAGCTCGCAGTCAACTGGGTATGTTAATGGGTTTGGATCATGAGTATAGCAGCGTGAGTGGCAGTATCCCGACACTAGATCAGTGGCAACATAGTAGTGTATATAATATTTATGTTGCAGGTGATAGCAGTGGTTTACTCGGTGCGGATGCCGCAATTTGTGAAGGGCAAATTGCTGCGCTCAGGATAGCGCAAAGTCGGGGAGTCTTAACGGGTAAAGAAGCCGCGCAGCATGCTGGAAAAGTGATGAGAAAACTAGATCGAATTAAGCGTTTTCGATTTGGTTTCGATCGGTTTTCAGCAAGGCAAGTTGGCCTAATGGAGTTAACTAAACCAGCAACAGTAGTATGTCGATGTGAAAAAACTACGCGGGCACAAGTCGATATCGCATTAGCGCAAGGTGTCAAAGATATCACCAGTTTGAAGATGCGAACTCGACTGGGCATGGGAGACTGCCAAGGGAAAACATGTGCAAGTTATGCGATTGACAGGCTACATCAATCTGGCTGCAAAGATAACATCGGGGCTATTAAACCCCGCTTCCCTCTAGATCCCATCCCGTTTACTTTTTTGGAGGAGCAATAATGAAAAAATTTGATGTTGTTATTGCCGGCGGTGGTGTGATTGGTGCCGCATGTGCTTATTTTTTGAGTAGAGATACAAAGCTAAAAGTGGCTTTAATTGATATAAAAAAACCAGGAAACGCATCGCGGGCGTCAGCTGGTGGACTGTGGGCTATAGGCGAGTCTGTAGGGTTAGGTTGTGGCGTGATTTTTTTTAAAACGCTTTCTAAATTACAAAGTGAAGCTAAAGGGAAAGATATACCGGTCATGCGGCCGCATCAACTTCCAGATTGCTTTTTTGAATTTGCGCTAGCCTCTAATGCTATGTATCCATCATTACATAAAGAGCTACTTGAGCAACATGGTGTAGATTTTAAATTTGAGAAAACGGGCCTTAAGTTCATTATGTATAATGAAGACGACCGTATTTATGCCGATCAGATCACCAGTGGTATTCCACACTTAGCAGATCAAATTCGCTGGTTAGATGCACAGCAGCTCAAAGAAGAGGAACCCTACATTACTGATGATGCCATTGGCGCCATAGATTTTATCTGTGACCATCAAGTTAACCCTTATCGATTGGTTGATGCGTACTTAGAAGGTGCACGGCAAAATGGTGTAGAGCTGGTGCTAAATAGTGAAGTGAATCAAGTACTACGAGAAGGCGACAGGGTTACGGGGGTGACAACTCAAGAAAACACATACCGCTGTGATACGCTGATAAATGCCGCAGGAGCTTGGGCTGATACTTTGTTTAATAAAGCAACGGGTTTGAATATGCCGGTTTACCCGGTTAAAGGCCAAATTGTGCTATCTGAACGTTTACCAAAAGTGCTAAATGGCTGTGTCAGTACCAGTGATTGTTATATCGCCCAAAAAGACAATGGTGAAATTTTAATTGGTTCTTCTACCGAAGAAAAAGGGTTTGATACGACGAATAGTTTGGATAAAATTACCGAGCTTTCTCAAGGGGCATTGAAGTGCCTACCTATTTTAAAAGACAGTAATATCAAACGCTGCTGGGCAGGACTCAGACCAGGGACACCTGATGAACTACCGATACTGGGTTATGTGCCCGGTGTTGAAGGCTATATTAATGCCTGTGGACATTTTCGTACCGGAATAGTTACATCGGCGATCACAGGAAAGCTGATCATGGAGTTAGTTACAGGGCAACAAACGAGCTTAGATTTAACGCCGTTTAGTGTATCGCGCTTTTTTACGCAAGAGTAAAACTAAAATGGCCTCATAGAGGCCATTTTATTCAGGTTATTTCTTTTTCTTAATTTTCGTTTTTGCTTTTTTCTTCGCTTTCATTTTGACTGGATCTTTTTTCTTTTTAGGCGGTCGCGCTTCTTTATTTTGCGGCTCTAACCCTTTAATAACACGTCGTTTTAAACCTAAATCAATATAACGCTCAATTTTTGCTAAAATCGCGACGTCATGGGCTTCAACAAATGAAATTGCAGTGCCTTTTTTACCCGCTCTGGCAGTACGACCAATGCGGTGTACGTAAACATCGGCGGTACGCGGTAAGTCAAAGTTTATCACATGCGTGATGTCGGCAACGTCAATACCACGGGCTGCAACATCGGTGGCAATCAAAATACGGGTCCGACCGCTCTGGAAATTAGCCATGGCAGTCATACGTTTGTCTTGTGGCATTTCACCACGTAGCCATGTTGTTTTTACGCCATGCGTATAAAGTTCACCCACTAACTGCTCTAGACGCTCGCGGGTTTTGACGAAGACAATGGCTTTGTGTACTTCTTCTTCGCTTTGCAGTAAATGCAGCAGTAATTCTAACTTGTGTGTGTAGTTGTCAGCCAAATGAACCCACTGGTGAATTTTGGCTTTTTCTTTACGCGATGACTCTGCTTCAAGCAGTGCAGGGTCATTTAAGATGCGCTCAGCGAACAATTCGACGCTGTCGCCTTCTAATGTGGCTGAAAACAAGAAACATTGACGACGATTTTTGGCTTCTTCACATATGCGCAGCATTTCTTTTTTGAAACCTAAATCAAGCATGCGATCAGCTTCATCCAAAATGAGCAGTTCTACGTTTTCCGCATGAAAGTTTTCAGTTTCAAGGTATTCCATCAACCGACCTGGGGTTGAAATTAAAATATCGTTATTTTTTTCAAAGATCTCTTTATGGGTACCATAATTAATACCTCCAGTAACCACCCCGATTTTTAGGTGAGTACTGGCTGCAAGCAATTGGCACTGCTCATGAATCTGGTAAGCAAGTTCACGGGTTGGTGTCATAATTAAGACCCGAGCAAAACCAGGTTCTTTGCGTGGGAAGTCTAGCAAATGTTGAATGGCAGGGATCAAGAACGCAGCGGTTTTACCGGTACCCGTTGGGGCTGACGCTAAAATATCGCGTCCAATTAACGCTTCAGGAATTGCCAGCTGTTGAATACTGGTGGCGGTTTGATAACCCATTTTGTCAATAGCGGTCAACACTTTGGCATCAAGATCAAATTCAGAAAATTGCATAGCACATCATAAATAAAGGACAATGGTGACAATTATACGCGTGATGGCGATTTTCGAAAAGGTGAATAATGGCTGGCTTTGCATTTAAACAGTTTAAGGTACAACAAAATAATGCCGCAATGAAGGTATCGACCGATGGGATCTTACTAGGCGCTTGGGCAAATATTCATGATGCGAGCAGCTTATTAGACATAGGAACTGGTACGGGGTTATTGGCGCTGATGTGTAAACAACGTAATCAAAACTTGGAGATTGATGCGGTGGAAATTGATGCGCAAGCAGTGGGAGATGCGCGTGCCAATATCTTAAATAGCCCTTGGTCTGATATTACCGTTCATCAATCTGCGATTCAGGACTTTTCTAGTGAAACAAAGTTTGATGTAGTGATCAGTAACCCGCCGTATTTCAATCATAGTTTACAAAGCCCTGATAGCGCGCGGACGAAAGCGCGCCATACCGAAGGGCTAAGCTTTAGTGAGTTGCTCAGCGCCTATATTCGTGTAAGTCATTCGCATAGCAAATTGATGGTTATTTTACCCTGTGTAGAAGCTGATATGTTTACTGAACATGCCAATATGATGGGTTTACACCTGCATAGAGTGTGTAATGTTCAGATGACGCCAACAAAACCTGCCAGTCGTCGCCTTATGGAGTTTTCATTGATATCTACTGAAACAAGGTGTGTGAGTTCATTGTGTGTTCGTAATAGTGATAATACGTATACGACAGAGTACATTGCGTTATGTCGGGGTTTTTATTTAAAGATGTAATACCAAGATAACCTAGAATCAAGTGTGACTTTATGAAACAGGTAGGCCATTGCTGTTTTCAAATTACACCACCTTACAGGTGCTTTATTTATGCAATAAAATTCTTCAAAATGACATTGAATACTATTTGTAGGTGATAACTTAAAGGAAAGCTGGTGATGGATCCGATTATACGTAAGATTTTGACATTTTTAGAGCGCATAGAATTACCTTTTCAACTAAGTCACTTAACACATGATACCTTTTTGCCAGGGTTGAGGTTGCAGCAAGGTGTTTTGCATATCGATATTGATAAATTACTCTATGCGGGTGATATATTGCATGAGGCAGGGCATATAGCAGTGTGTGAGCCGACTGAGAGGCACCTATTAAGTGATGATGTTTATAAATGTCGTAGTAATAAAAGCTGGATGAAAGGAGAGGAAATTGCCGCAATAGCATGGTCTGTTGCAGCGATTCAACATGTTGGTTTACCAACCAGTGTGGTATTACACCCTGATGGATATAAGGGATCTAGCGAGAATCTGATTATGGTTTTTGAAAACAATGAATTGTATGGTCAGCCCTTGTTAGCCGCATGGGATATGATAGATTCTGTTGAAGATTTTCCGAACGTAAGAACTTGGATCCGCGAGGTGTCATGGGTGGACCCTGCGATGGTCTAATTGGTGAGAATGCCAATTAAACCACATGACTTTAGTGTTTCACAGCGTGGGCGCGCGGTGCTTTGTTAGAGTTAAAGCGAGTCACTATACTGGGTCATGATAAGTTCTATCCAGCTAGCAATGCGGTCGTCGCTTTTTTCATATTGGCTATCTTCATCAAGGGCAAGACCGACAAAGTGAGTACCCTCTTCGGTGAGTGCTTTTGATGCTTCAAATTCATAATCCGCAGTATTTGGCCAATAACCAAGAAAGTTAACGCCTTGTGGTTTTATTTTATCATGTAGCATACCGAGCGCATCTTGAAACCATTGGCCATAACCTTGTTGATCGCCCATGCCAAATAAGGCAATGGTTTTTCCCGCTAGGTCGACATTCTCGATGTCATCCCAGCACGACTCCCAGTCTTCTTGTAATTCACCGAAGTCCCATGTTGAGATCCCTAGGATCAAAAAGTCATATTGCTCTGCATTTTTTAATGGTTCATCTTTGATATTGTGTAATGAAACCGTTTCTTCACCTATAATTTCTCTGATTTTCTCAGCTGCCATTTCGGTGTAGCAGGTTGTTGAACCATAAAATAACGCTATCTGCATGGTGTTTATCACTTTCTAATTGACTGTTATGATAGGCGCGAAGTCTACCCTATGACGTTAAAAATTGATACAGGAAGCCTGTGAGCGAATACCTCAATGACAGTGACAGCACCAATAGTAATGCTGACTATATAGAAGCATTTTTAGACTCTTTATTTTTAGAGCAAGGATTGAGTGATAATACCTTATCTGCGTATCGTTCAGACTTGGATAAATTCTGCCAGTTCTTAATTAAATCGAGCCGAGATATTTCATTGATGGAGGTTGAAAGCCACGACATTGAAGCGTATTTGGCTTATCGGGTTGATTCGGGCCTTAAATCACGAAGTACGGCACGTTCAATTAGTGCGTTAAAAAGATTTTTTTTATATTGGGTAAAAGAGAAAGTAATTGCTGTGACGCCATTGCTCAGTATTGCGCAACCTAAAATAGCGCAGTCTTTACCTAAAACATTGACTGAGCAAGAAGTTGAAGCGTTACTAGACGCCCCTGACACCGATGATGCGCTGGGTTTACGTGATAAAGCTATGCTAGAACTCTTATATGCAACGGGTTTGCGAGTAACAGAACTTGTTGGTATGCGTATAGAACAAATTAACTTGCGCCAAGCGGTTGTATTAGTCAGAGGTAAAGGTGGTAAAGAACGCTTAGTACCGATGGGTGAAGAAGCATTGCATTGGATCGAACAATTTTTAAAGGTTGGTCGCTCACAGTTGATTAAGCATGCCACTGATTTTGTGTTTCCGTCAAAGCGCGGGGTTGGGATGACACGACAAACCTTTTGGCATCGTATTAAACACTATGCTATTTTGGCAAATGTAACGTCGCCTTTATCACCCCATACGTTGCGTCATGCTTTTGCAACACATTTGCTGAATCATGGCGCTGACTTACGAGTCGTCCAAATGATGCTTGGCCATAGTGATTTGTCGACAACACAGATTTATACACATGTTGCAAGTGAACGATTAAAATCGCTACACCAACAGCATCATCCCCGAGCATAAGGGAATTTTTTTGAAATTCTCCGGTCTTAGTGGGTACCACATAATAATTAATGAGCAGAATATGAAAAAACTATTTTTAGCTGCTGCCTTAGCATGTAGCTTTTCGACACTGGCGACCAGTGAGCCAGAGTTAGCAGTTCCAAGCCCGATGGTGGCAGATCCAATTACAGAACAGTTTTCGAATTTAGGGGTTATTGTTAAGAGTATTTCAGATAGCCCAATCGCGAACTTGAAAACCGTGATCACCGATAAAGGCGTATTGTATGCCAGTGCAGACGGTAAGTATCTTATACAAGGCACGGTGATTGATCTTGATAATCGTGAAAATATTACGGAAGGCGCGTTAAGTGGCTTGCGTAAGGAAGGGGTTGCCGATTACCAAGAGTCTATGATTGTCTATAAGGCAGAAAATGAAAAGCACCAGATCACGGTCTTTACAGATATCACGTGTGGTTATTGTCGTAAGTTGCATCGTGAGTTAGATGATTACTTGGCGGCAGGGATCACAGTAAAGTATATGGCATTTCCGCGTGGTGGATTACGTGGTTCAGGGTATGAAGATTTAAGAAATGTGTGGTGTGCAAAAGATGCAGCGCAAGCCATGACAGATGCGAAAGCTGGTCAGGCAGTGGCGAAAGTTGAAAACTGTAGTGCGCCAGTTGCTGAGCATTATGAGTTAGGCCAAAGTTTTGGCATTACTGGTACGCCAGCTATTATTTTAGAAGATGGCACATTGATCCCGGGTTATCAACCAGCAGCTTCTTTATCTAAAGCATTGGATGACAACAGCAAAAAATCGTAATTTTGATATACTACTATCATGACTAAAAAAGGCCTTAAGGCCTTTTTTATTGCCTAAAATACTTGAGATGTTGAATGAACACAGAGATACGCACACGTCCGTTTGTTGAGGACAGTCATTTACCCGCCCATTTACACCCCGTCATCAAACAGATTTATGCAACCCGAGGCGTACTAGATGCCTGTGAATTAGACAATAGTGCTAAAACACTGCTGGATTTCAAGTTATTTAAAGATATAGATAAAGCCAGTGATATTTTAATCGATATGCTCGGTAAAAAATCAAATGTATTAATCGTCGGAGACTTTGATGCGGATGGGGCAACAAGTACGGCTGTACTGATGGAAGGGTTGCCACAATTTGGTTTTACACGCGTTGATTATTTGGTACCAGACCGCTTTAGCTTAGGCTATGGCTTAAGCCCTGCGTTGGCTGAACAAATTGTGCAACTTAACCCTGACTTAGTGATCACAGTGGATAACGGCATTTCCTGTGTCGCTGGTATCGATATTGTTAAGCAAGCGGGTATTACTGTGATTGTCACCGATCACCACCTGCAGGGAGAGCAGCTCCCCAATGCTGACGCAATCGTCAATCCAAATCGCCATGACTGTGGGTTTCCTTCTAAGTCAATTGCTGGGGTTGGGGTGGCGTTTTACTTATTGATCGCACTGCGCAATGCATTGCGAGAACAAGGGCACTTCACAACACATCCACAACCTAATTTAGCAGCTTTATTAGATATTGTTGCATTGGGTACTGTGGCAGATGTGGTGGCACTTGATGCAAACAATCGCACTTTAGTACACCAAGGTTTAGCAAGGATCCGCAGTGGAAATACGCGCCCAGGTATACAGGCATTGATTGAAGTTGCAAACCGTAATGCTGCACGTTTGAGTGCCAGTGATTTTGGTTTTTCATTAGCACCGCGTCTTAATGCTGCTGGCCGATTAGATGATATGAGTTTGGGTATAGCCTGCTTACTTTCAAAAGACATGAATCAAGCACGGCGTATCGCAGGTGAGCTCGACAGCTTAAATCACGAACGACGAGAAATAGAGCAAGGTATGCAGCAAGAAGCTCAGGCAGTGCTTGAGCGATTGGTATTGAGCAGTAAGAGCGTGCCAGATGCAGTGTGTTTGTATCAAGATGATTGGCATCAAGGGGTGATAGGGATTTTAGCGGGCAGGTTAAAAGAAAAATATCATCGACCTGCGGTTATTTTTGCACAAGGCGATAATGGTGAAATAAAAGGCTCATGCCGTTCGATTGACGGCTTACATATGCGAGATTTATTAGAGCAGCTAAATACCCAACAGCCCGGTTTAATTTTAAAATTTGGCGGTCATGCCATGGCGGCAGGGTTAACAATCCAAGAAACGCATTTTGAAGAATTTAAGCGTGCATTTGAAAGTGCGGTGGGTGAGCTGTTGTCAGAAGAGCATAAACAAAGTGTCTTGTTAACTGATGGTGCTTTACCTGCAGAGTGCTTTTCAATGGATTTTGCTCAGCTATTACAACAAGCAGGGCCATGGGGACAGCACTTTGCTGAGCCGGTTTTTTGTGGTGAATTTGAGTTAATTCAACAGCGTATAGTGGGTGAAAAACATTTAAAGCTGGTATTGAAACACCCTAGTGGCAAGTTAGTCGATGCGATTGCATTTAACGTCGATGTTAGGGCATGGCCGAATAATCAAGCGCAATCGGCGCAAGTTGCTTATCAGCTCGACATAAATGAGTTTCGGGGTAAGTTTTCATTGCAGTTAATAGTACGAGAAATCAGCGCAATAACCGCATAAAGAGATTTATAGCAGGGACAAACTTTGTTAATATGGCGCGTTTAACACTTGGGTTATTACATACCGTCGTAACACTGGTGTGATAACCAATAACAGTAGTAACATTTTTGGAGTAATGTGCATGTTTGAAGTGAATCCTGTGATTAATCAAATCAAGGACATTCGCGAGCGTACTGAGCTGCTTCGGGGGTATCTTTGACTACGCTCTAAAACAAGAGCGCTTAGAAGAAGTTAACGCTGAACTTGAAGACTCAGCAGTGTGGAATGAACCGGAAAGAGCTCAAGCACTTGGCCGTGAAAAATCAGCATTAGAAATAGTGGTGGAAACGATAGATAACCTCGTTGCTGGCGCAGATGATGTTGAAGGGCTGGTGGAGCTTGCGGTTGAGGCCGAAGATCAAGAAACTTTTGATGAAGCAGAACAAGAGTTAGCAGGGTTACTTGCGAGTCTTGAAAAGCTCGAGTTTCGTAGAATGTTCTCAGGTCCACACGATGACAATGATGCATACTTAGATTTACAGTCAGGCTCAGGCGGCACAGAGGCCCAAGATTGGTGTAACATGTTGCTGCGTATGTATTTGCGCTGGGGTGAAGCAAAAGGCTTTAAAGTTGAGCTAGTTGAAGCCACTGATGGTGATGTTGCCGGTATTAAAGGTGCTACGGTACGCTTTAGTGGCGAGTATGCCTACGGTTGGTTACGCACAGAAACTGGCGTACACCGTTTGGTTCGTAAGAGCCCATTTGATTCAAGTGGCCGCCGCCATACTTCATTTGCGTCTGCGTTTGTTTATCCTGAAGTTGACGACAACATTGAAATTGACATTAACCCAGCTGAATTACGCATTGATGTATATCGTGCCTCTGGCGCGGGTGGTCAGCATGTAAACACCACTGAATCAGCAGTACGTATTACCCACTTACCCACCAATACCGTGGTACAGTGTCAGAATGAGCGTTCACAGCATAAAAACAAAGCACAAGCGATGAAGCAATTAAAAGCCAAGTTGTTTGAACTTGAGATGCAAGCGCAGAACGCTGAGAAACAGTCACAAGAAGACGCTAAATCAGACATTGGTTGGGGCAGTCAAATACGTTCTTACGTATTAGATGACTCTCGAATCAAAGATTTACGTACTGGTGTCGAAAATCGAAATACGCAAGTCGTACTCGATGGAGACCTAGACAAATTTATCGAAGCTAGCCTGAAATCAGGCCTTTAATCAACAAGCTAAACTAAGAGCTAAAAAATGACAGATCAAATCCAAGACGAAAATAAACTCATTGCTGAGCGTCGTACTAAGTTGGATGCGATTCGCGAGAATTGCAGTGCCAATGGCCACCCTAACAGCTTCCGCCGTGAAGATTATACGGCAGATCTACAAGCTAAGTTTGGTGATAAATCGAAAGAAGAGCTTGTTGAATTAAACCAGCAGGCATCGGTTGCTGGGCGTGTACTGGCAAAACGTGGCCCTTTCTTAGTGCTGCAAGACATGAAAGGCCGCATTCAGGCTTATGCTTCTAAAGATGTACAAAAAGATCTAAAAGCAAAATATGGCCAGCTTGATATTGGCGATATTATTGGTGTAACAGGCCCAGTCCACAAGTCAGGCAAAGGCGATTTATACGTTGATATGGTGCAATACGAGTTATTGACTAAATCTTTACGTCCGCTACCAGAGAAGTTTCATGGTTTAACTGACCAAGAAGCCAAGTATCGTCAGCGCTATGTTGATTTGATCACTAATACTGATACGCGTGAAACATTCCGTATCCGTTCAAAAGTAATTGAAGGTATTCGTCGTTTCCTTGCTGAGCGCGAGTTCATGGAAGTTGAAACACCTATGCTACAGGTTATTCCTGGTGGTGCGACGGCGCGCCCATTTGCGACACACCATAATGCATTAGACATTGATATGTATTTGCGAATTGCGCCTGAGCTGTACTTAAAGCGTTTAGTAGTCGGTGGCTTTGACCGTGTATTTGAAATAAACCGTAACTTCCGTAATGAAGGTTTATCAACACGTCATAACCCTGAGTTCACCATGATTGAATTCTATCAAGCGTATGCAGATTACAATGACTTGATGAACTTAACTGAAGATATGTTACGTACAGTAGCACAAGATGTGTTGGGTACGACGACCATTGTTAATACTACTAAGAATGCAGAAGGTGAAGTTACTGACAGCGTTGAGTATGACTTTGGTCAGCCATTTGTGCGTTTAACCATGGCTGATGCGATCATTGAACACAGCGAAGAAGCGGCTAAGCAAGCTGAGATCTTCCAAGATCCTGAAAATCATTTTGAGGCGCTTAAAGCGTTTGCTAAACAAGTTCACGTTAAAATTCCTGAAAAGTGTGTATGGGGACCTGGTAAGTTCTTATGTGAAATCTTTGAAGAAGTGGCAGAGCATAAACTTATTCAACCGACCTTCATCACTGCATACCCATGGGAAGTGTCTCCGCTTGCACGTCGTAACGACGACAATGCATTTATCACAGACCGCTTTGAATTCTTCGTTGGTGGACGTGAATTGGCGAACGGTTTCTCTGAATTAAATGATGCTGAAGATCAAGCTGCACGCTTTGCTCGTCAGGTTGAAGAGAAGGATGCAGGTGATGATGAAGCAATGCATTATGATGAAGACTACATTCGCGCATTAGAATATGGATTACCGCCTACGGCTGGTGAAGGTATTGGTATTGACCGTTTAGTGATGCTATTTACTGACTCATCAACGATTAAAGATGTGATCTTGTTCCCTCATATGAGACCTCAAGCAGACTAACGCTGAGACCTTATGTGGTTTTAAATGAGAAAAGCGCCTTAATGGCGCTTTTCTGCTATTTATGTGCGAAATATCGTAGTTTACGACTTTAGTCTAATGCTTTTTAGAGGTATTACTCAAATAAAACAATACACTAGCTGCAACGACTTTTGTTTACCTTTTAATTCGGCTCAGTTCATGGCTGGTAACTGCTTAGTTGTTTTCTATACTGCTTGGAATAACTAAGGAATAATCATGAAAGAGTTAGATGAATTAAGGGTCTCAGAAGAAGATTCCGAACAAAGAAGAATGGCATACTGCAGAGTGTGTATTTGCGAATTTCAGCGTTTAGGTTATCAAGATGCGTATTTAGCAGAGTTGAAAAGCTCGAAAAAGGCATTACTAGATCAATATCCTCTCCCTCATTTACCAAATTCAGACTAATTTTTTGTGGAAAAGTCACCATTTTGACCAAGCTGGTTAATCTATCACCATATGACCTGATTTTACAAGAAAAGTGTTTGACATATTTTTTCTAGCCTATATTATACGCCCCACGACACGGAGAGGTGGCCGAGTGGCTGAAGGCGCTCCCCTGCTAAGGGAGTATAGGGTTTGTAGCCCTATCGAGGGTTCGAATCCCTCCTTCTCCGCCATTTATTTATAAATGGTTTGTCGTATCGATGAAGTATCGATTAAAATAGTACTTATTACGGACGCGTAGCTCAGCTGGATAGAGTACCTGGCTACGAACCAGGCGGTCGGAGGTTCGAATCCTCCCGCGTCCGCCACTTTTCTTTAAGTGGTTAAATATAAAAGATATCGCAATAAGCAGCGATATAAATAAAAACTTAATACGGACGCGTAGCTCAGCTGGATAGAGTACCTGGCTACGAACCAGGCGGTCGGAGGTTCGAATCCTCCCGCGTCCGCCACTTTTCTTTAAGTGGTTAAATATAAAAGATATCGCAATAAGCAGCGATATAAATAAAAACTTAATACGGACGCGTGGCTCAGCTGGATAGTTTATTTAGCTATGATGGCTACGAACAACGTTCATATCGGTAAAGTTCGATATAAATAAAAACTTAATACGGACGCGTAGCTCAGCTGGATAGAGTACCTGGCTACGAACCAGGCGGTCGGAGGTTCGAATCCTCCCGCGTCCGCCACTTTTCTTTAAGTGGTAAAATATAAAAGAGATCGCAGTAAGTAGCGATATAAATAAAAACTTAATTGCGGACGCGTAGCTCAGCTGGATAGTTTATTTAGTTATGATGGCTACGAACAACGTTCATATCGGTAAAGTTCGATATAAATAAAAACTTAATTGCGGACGCGTAGCTCAGCTGGATAGAGTACCTGGCTACGAACCAGGCGGTCGGAGGTTCGAATCCTCCCGCGTCCGCCACTTCTTTTGAAGTGAGCAATCAACCGATATGATTATTTATAGTCAATCGGTTTTTTTGTGTTTAAATTTCACGAATGATCTACCAAGTTCTTCCATTTTATTTTTTGTAGACCAAAGCTGCGTTGCGACATGTGAGTTTGGTATCATTTTTATGCTTCTTATTTATAGACATGCATGGTGATCTGACTATTGCATCGCTTTATCTTCTCAGTCATCATGGCAAAAATTTCTATTCTCATAATGATTATGCGCCTCTTCTTTATAGCTCTATTTACTTTACTTTCTCTAAACTCATTCGCTTTGCAGGTTGGAGCTGAGCGCTATGAGCAATATTTACCACTCTTAAAACAGCAGCGTGTGGCTCTCGTGGTTAATCAAAGCGCATATACCAAAGATGGACATTTATTGGATAGTTTATTGGCTAAGGGTGTGGCAGTAAGTAAAGTCTTTGCACCTGAACATGGTTTTCGTGGCAACCATGATGCAGGGGAACATGTTGCCTCTAATACGGATATAAAAACAGGCATACCCATCTTATCTCTTTATGGTAAAAATAAGCGGCCTAAAGCTGAGCAGTTACATGACGTTGATGTAATAATCTTTGATATACAGGATGTCGGTGTACGTTTTTACACTTATATTAGTACCATGCATTACATGATGGAGGCGGCCGCAGAGTACAATAAAATCTTTATTGTACTTGATAGACCTAATCCGAATATTACTTATGTTGATGGGCCAATTTTAGAGCCGAAATTTAAATCATTTGTTGGTCTACATCCAATTCCAGTGTTGCATGGTCTCACTGTGGGGGAGTTAGCTAAGATGATAGTGGGTGAAGGTTGGCTCGAGGAAAGTAAGCCGCTTGATTTGAAAGTGATCCCTATTGAGGGGTATACCGCTAGTATGACGTATGATTTACCGATCAAACCAAGTCCAAATTTACCCAACGCTCGAGCGATTGCTTTATATCCGTCATTGTGCTTTTTTGAAGCAACACCGGTCTCAGTGGGGCGGGGCACCGAATTTCCTTTTCAGGTGTATGGGTACGCACCGGTAAAGCTTGGTGAATTTTCATTTACACCCGAACCCATTATTGGCGCTGCATTAAACCCAAAGCTGAACGGTCAATCCGTGTTTGGGGTTGATTTGAGAAACCATAAAAGTAACGGACTAGATTTAAGCTGGTTAATAACCGCCCATCAACAACTATCGAAACAGAGAATTGAGCTTTTTACACACGCAAGCTTTATGGATAAGTTGGCGGGAACAGATAAATTAAGATTGGCAATAGAAGGCGGAGATTCTCAACGAGTTATTAAGCAGCGTTGGCAGCGGCCGTTGCAGCATTATTTGCAGCGCCGCCAACCATACTTACTATATAAACGTTAAATATGACGTAATTCACTCATATGTTCATTGGCGCGCTCTGCACGTTTTTGCCAATGTAAATTTGACTGCGTTAAACCAATAAATAGCACGTCAATCAAGTAACTTTGCGATGTGCGCGTTAATATTGATGCATGTTTAATTGGCTCATGATCAATGACGGTAAATAGCTTTATATTCGCTAAATCGCTTAAAGGGTTACTGCCATAGCGAGACATCGTAATAATCGTGCACTCATTAACAGCAGCTTGTTTGGTTACTTTTAAGACACCTTTGCTCTGTCCTGAATCACTAATAGAAATCAATAAGTCATCTTTACCCATAGTTGCGACGTAACTTGATGCTGATAATTCATCAACTTGTGCAATTGCAGGTAAACCGAGCTTTTGCAGCTTAAGCGCAAAGTCTTGGGCCATAGTATAACTTCCACCAACCGCACATATCATGATTTTTTTGGCTGACTTTATGGTTTGGATCGCACTCTCGAATTGATTTGGGGTATTGAGTTTATGCGTTTCAGACAAAATTGCGTGCTGGTTTGATAATAATTTGTCGGCGATTTGCTCTAGAGGATCATTGCTATTAATGATCCCTGTGGCAGGTCGTGGTTGTTGAACTTGTAAGTTAAGATCATCAACGACAGCCAGTTTGAAAGCGGGAAAGCCTTTATACCCGAGCTTTTGTGCAAACTTTACAACACTAGATTGGCTAACACCGGCTGCTCTTGCAAGTTCCACTGACGAGAGGGCTCTAATTTTAGCACTGGAGTTTAATGTGAAATCAGCAAGCTTAGCCTCGCTGTTCGATAGACTAGGCCTTAAAGCCTTTATTTTTACGAATGTAGACATGTTTGATACTTCACCTGTAACTAACTTGTAATTGTACTTATTATAGGTGCAATTGGAACGTTGCGATAGTGTTTACAGTTAGGATTATTGCTATTTTTTCACACATTGTACCAGTATGGGTACTAATGTTACATTTATGACTTTGATTGAACTGAAAAACTTGGTTTTTATTGTCGAACTGATTAAGCTGTTTGGCTGAATTTATTATTTTCGATTGTTGCTATTGCGACCTGTAAGGGAACTTATGACTTGGTATTCTATATTACCGCCATTAATAGCCATTTTAGTGGTTTTTTGGCGCAAGGAAGTGATTTTAGCGTTGGTATTAGCGCTATTAAGCTCAGAGTTTTTGCTGGTTTTGCAGGGTGATGCAAGCAATATACTTATGACAGTTGTGAATAGTGTTGAGCGTGTTGTTTCAGTCGCAACATCTGCAGGGAATAGCCGAATACTAATTTTTAGCATCGTGATTGGCGCATTACTGGCCTATATCCGAGAGTCTGGTGGTGTGGCTGCTACTGTGAACGTGTTGATGAATCGAGGGGTTGCTAAGAGCAAACGACAAGTTGGTTTATTAACGATGTTTACCGGAACTGCGGTATTTATTGAATCGAATATGAGTGTGCTGACCTCAGGTATCGTGTCTCGTGGCTTGTTTGATAAGTTTAAAATGAGTCGCGCCAGATTGGCCTACATTATTGACAGTACCAGTGCTCCAGTATGCATTTTGATTTTGCTCAATGGTTGGGGGGCGTATGTGCTGGGGCTGCTAAGTAACTATGAGTTAGAGCAATCGGCGGTTAGCATTTTGTGGGGCAGTGTGGCATTTAATTTTTACGCCATTATTGCACTGCTTATTGTGTTATACACCATCGTGTTCGACAAAGTTCACGGCCCAATGAAACAAGCGGAGCAGCAGCTTACAAAGCACTCAGTGGAAATGGATAGCGGCCCTGCAGCAAGTAAAGCACGCTTTATGCTTATTCCATTATTGACCTTAATTGTCAGTATGGTTGGCTTTATGTTTTGGACTGGGGGTGGTGAGCTTGCGCAGGGGAGTGGTTCAAAGTCGGTGTTGTACGCAACCGTATTGGCGTGTGCAGTCGCTTATCTATTATTGTTGACCCATAAACGTTTCACACATCATCAGCTCGTTGATGTGGGGTTTAAAGGAATGGGTGAGTTATTACCGCTTGTTTCTATTGTATTGCTCTCATTAACACTAGGTGCAAGCCTTAAAGAGTTAGGAACGGGGGTTTTCGTCGCCTCTTTAGTGGGTGACTACTTACCTATTTACTTTATTGTGCCAGTGCTATTTTTAACGGGCGCGGTGATGTCATTTACCACCGGGACTTCATGGGGCACATTTGCGATTTTAATCCCTATTGGTGTACCTCTAATTCAGACGTTGGGATTACCTCCTTCGCTGGTTGTTGGGGCAATTTTAAGTGGGGGTATTTTTGGAGATCATTGCTCGCCTATTTCTGATACAAGTGCCGTTTCAGCACTGGCATCGGGTTGTGATCTATTAACGCATGTGAAAACACAATTGCCTTATGCATTAGTGGGTGGCGCTCTTGCGCTTATAGGCTTTTTTGTCGCTAGCATCATTTTAATTTAAGCGAAGCATTTTTAAGTATGTACAAACAAAGTCTTAAGCGAAGTTAAGCGTATGAGAGTATAAGCCGTGAGCCACTATGGGCAACTATATATTTGTTGCCCATTTGTAACAGCGCTTGGTCCTGAAATTTGCAACCCCGTGATTTGCCCTACACGGTTGTGATTGAGTGCTAAATACCTACCAACATGAGAAGGGAGAGTCCTCCAATCTGGTACTAACTGTTCCAATAAGCTTTGTTCAAGGCTTATTAAGGTGTTCCTTTGGCAATCAGCGATAAGCCAGCCATTGACGTCTTGTTCTATTACTTCACCATGATAAATAGTGGCCTGACGTAGTGCCTGACTTTTCGCTAACTGTGCATCGAGGTTCTGCTTTTGTGCAACAATTTCACGCTGGTATTGCCCGTCTGTAACGCGATGTATCTCAATATTGTTATAGTGGATATTCGCTCGTGTATCTGAAGTAATAGGGTCATTATTTGGTGTGGCAATAAATAATTGTGCGCATAAAAAGACGACTCCAGTACAAGCCAACAACCATTGCGCCCTTTGCCAAGATAGGTACTTTTTACTCTTCGCACAACTTTGTTTATAAGCATCAAGCTGATGTGCACTTAGCGGCGTTCTATTTTTTTTATACGCTCGTTTGAGTGCTTGATCGAATTGCTTTTCGTTACCCATCATTGCTCTCCATATTCATCTTTAAGTATTTTTTGGCATATCGTAAACGGGTCTTAATGGTTTCTTGATTATGATGTGTAATTTGTGAAATCTCTTGTAGTGAGAATCCTTCAAGCTGAAGCATGAGTGCCTCTCGCTGCAAAAATGGCAATGTGATCATTGCTTGGCCCAGAGCATCTACGTTTGTGCTATCTGACTGTGCAGCGATTAACGTTGTTTCATCGAGTTGTACCATTCTTTTTGTTTTGCGTAACTCGTCAATTAATGCGTTGCGAGCAATGCAAAATAGCCAGGCTTTAGGGGTACTTTGCTGATGATAAGTATGGCGTTTTTCTACGACATTTAGCCACGTCTTTTGGCAAATATCATCAGCCAATATGCGATTACTTTGGCTGCTGATAAAGTGAAATATATCATGGCTATACTCATCAATAGCTTGCTCAAGAAAGTAGTCTTGGCCTGTTTTTTTGTATTCATGCAGTGGATCATTAGCTGGCGTATTTAACTTTAACCATGATCTTAAGGCTATTAGCATAGGCTTTCCTCAAAGTTTATTGGGTAAATACAGCTTGTATTTACCCAATAAAGTTACTGATTTAATTTGAACTCTAGCACAACATTTTGATCAGGTTGAGCGATGGCTTGTCCATCGACTATTTTTGGTCTGTATTTCCAGCGTTTTATTGCACGCAGGGCTTCTTTGTTAAAAATACGCTTTGGCTGTGCATTAACGACGGTGGCATGGGTGACTTGACCATTGGGTGCAATGGTAAAATGCAGTTGTACCCATCCTTCTATCCCCTCACGCGCAGCAGTAATTGGATATTTCGGTTCAGAGCGTACAATCGCAGTTGCTTCGGTATCTTGCGGGCTCAATATGGGGGACACATGCTTGATTTCACCGATGTTAAGTGTGGGTGTAAATGTAAAGGCTGGGTCTACGGGAGTTGAAGAGGTACTCTCTATTGGCCTTGGAGGCTGTACTTTTGGGGTTGGTGGCGGCGGCAGTACGTTTTTGATCTTTACTGCTGAATCTTCTTTATTTACGAAAAGGGATAGATCTATCACCTCTGGTACTGTTGGCGCTTTTATTTGATCTTGACTGATCAAATGATCCATAAACACAAATGCAGCAAATGTCACCATTAAGGCACCAGCCGCAGAGACAACTATTTTAGCAATAGAGGGGGTCGGACTATATATGATCGCTGACATAGCATATTCCTTTTGTAGGTTAGTTATTTCATAGAACGGAACAAGATCAAAAAAGGGGTGACTTTTATTTTTTTGTTTCTAAATTGCGAGTACAATCCGCAGCAGTTGTATTTTAGAGATTACCCTATGCAGTTAGAGACAATAAATAAAGCCAGATATCGTAAGCACCTGAACTATGTTATTGGCGCGTGTGTTGTTGCATTAACGGCGGGCAGTTTAGGTATCGCGCAGTGTTTGATCGCACTGTTTCCAGACTCTGATGGAAGTCATTTTCATTGGAATTTAACGGGGGTCATTCTTACGAGCGCGGCAATTGGTGTTGTACTGTTAAAAGTGAAGCATCATCCATTTATGTATGAAGTGGCGTATGTATGGGATTTAAAGCAAGCGCTTAATAAAATTACCCGAAAAATGGCGAAATTAAAGAAAGCAGCTGAGCAGGGCAATGCCGATGCAATGCTGGCGATTCAGTTTAGTTATACCGGCTCTAAACAATTGTGGGAGCTGGATGATAATACCATCACGATGGAAGATTTAACGATGTGGCAAGCGCAATTGGATACACTCACTGCGCGTTATAATATTGAGTTAGATATCACTCAATATCAGTCAAACATACTAAAGCAATTTTAAAGCACATTTATATTTGATAAAAAGCGAAGTTATTTTTACTGGTTCTTTTTATCGTATACATGGCAACATCTGCACATTCCACCAAAGCTTTGAGTGATGTTGTATGCTGTGGGTGGCAGGCTATGCCCAAACTCGCACTCACCACTAACGTATGTACCTGATCTGCTTTGGTATAGTTTAGTGGGGTGGAGATAACGTTAGTTAGGTTGGTTGCAATATCTTTTGTTTCTTGATTGGAAATATTGGCTAGCGCAATTAAAAACTCATCTCCGCCCCAGCGACATATTAAATCGTCTTCCCGTACGTTCAGTTTTAATTGTTCAGCGATATGTTGCAGCATGGCGTCGCCGGCATTATGGCCGTGAATATCATTGATGGGTTTAAACTCATCTAAGTCCAGTAATATAAGGCTAAATGGACGTTGTTGATCGAGCCATTCGAGTAAAATTAACTCAGCGCCATATCGGTTATTTAGGCCCGTTAATCTATCATACTGGGCCTTTTGTTTTAGCTGTGAAATCATTACTTTTTTCATTGTAATGTCACTAATAAATACTTGTAAATACCATTGATCATCGCTTTCTGTATTGATAATGATAATGTTGAGCCACACCGTTTCCTGCGTGAGTTGGTTACAGAATTCAAATTCAGATTGCATTACTTGCTTTTGGTTAACGCTATTACTGGTAAAGGTATAGAGAATATCCGGTGTCTTACATGCTTTACCGAGTGCATCAGGGAAGCGTTCTTCTAAATCAAGACCGAGTCCAATCAATAAATCCTGAGCAGCTTCATTTATGAGTAATATGTCGCCCCTCTCTTTTACTAATAGAGTCGGAGATGAGGACTTTTCAAACATTAGCCTGAAGCGCTTTTCAAATAGCTCTATTTCTTGCCTGAGGTTACGTTCTTGCATAAAAAGCGTCTCAGTACGAGAGAGTAGTTTATTAATATTGTTAGATATTGTGCCTATTTCACTGTGTTTATGCGTTTTTGGAATGGCGATGCGTTGACCCCTTCCAGGATTTATTACCGAGAGCTGGCCACTTAAATTGTTTAAAGGTTGTGTGATGAGGAGGTAAACTAGTACGGCAAAAATCAGTAGCATAGGCACAATGACAACCATCAGAGTTTGTACACTCGATAATGCAATCGCTTGTGCGTTTTGTTCAATGAAAATGGTGTTTGGCTCAATATAAATAGCCCCTATTTTCTCACCAATAATGAATGGGTTACTCAACGAGAATGAAACTGGGAGGTCTGTTTTATAAAGGATGCTTTTCGCTAGTACGCTTTTCAAGCCATTGAGTTGAGCAGCTAAAATCACATCATTACTAACTAGGCCATTTAATACTTCATTGGCTAAATCTTTGTCTTCTAAGTATGCCGCAATTGACGCAGTTGCTGATACGGTTTGGCCTATTTGTAATATAGTATTATTTGAGCGCTGCATTTCTTTGTCAAACACATTACTGTAATGCAATTTGGCATAAATAAGTGCAAATAAAATCGCTGCACTGATAACGATGAACAGTAACCGGGTAATTAAACTATGTTTATTGAGCAATTGTATATACCACCTTCACTTGAGCAGTCACAGTGTGGGCTGGCACATAGGCTATTGCATTGGCTGTGTGTGCAACTTTATCTAACACGGTCATGACATCTGGGAATACCTGTGGTGGCGAGACTTTGCCACTAAAGCGCACCCGTGACCAATAAGCATTAATTTGACTTATTGAGCGCCCAGTAATGGCACTGAGAAAAGTAGAACGGATCTGACTGTCTTTTTGATAATCGTAGGTTTGCGCCATAGAGCCGTCAGGAAAGGCAAGGTATTTCCCCATAAACATATCCACTACGGCTTTGTGGGAAAGTGTATCTGTAGGGTTCGTTTTGTTGACGATCACGACAAGGTCTTGCTGAGCCTGCGTCCATGAGCAAAATAATAAGAGTACAAGGAGGGTTGCTCTTAACATTAGAACACCCAATTAAGGCTAACGCCTAACGTATTGAAGTCATTGTCAGGGTTAAGGCTTGGCTTATGTAAGTAAAAAGCTGATGGCAGCTGTTGTACGCTCGTGTGGTCAATTTGAACTTTTAAGGCTACGGTATTATTTAGTTCCATTCGCCAAGTGAATGATAGCGTATTTTGATCTATCAGATAAAAATTGGTGTGACGAATGATACTCTGGTAAAGGTAGTCGAGCTCAGGGTTTGATACAAGCGGGGGCTCGGGCACTTGATTATTTGACTTGGCAATTGATGCGGTTGCCATTAATGTATGTTCATTAAAGCGTTTGCCAACACTGACATAACCACTTCTTAGGTGGTTCAGCACTTCGGAATTAGAATTGATATAAGAGAGTTCCGATTGAACAAGCCAAACAGCGTTGTCATATCTGACGCCCAAAGCACCATAATTGAACTGTTTACCCACAATATTTAATGAGTCTGTTAATTGCGCTTGATTGGGCCAAATTTGCACTGGAACCTGGGAGATAGCTTCTTTTAGTTGTTTTTGTTGTTCATTTTCATTTCCTGACTTGGATTGGGTATAGTTAATCCGAAATGACCAATTGTGCCTGTCTAAGTTAAGGGTAAGCCCTTTAATGTTGGCAAGCTCCGCATCCCAATAGAAGTTATCATCACTCACAATAGGTGCAGTTGAGCGGCCAATAAAGGCATGTAAACCCAATAACCCTAGAGAGGTTGGTGTTTTATACCGTACGTCAATACCATCAATGTTTTGATGCGGAATGATGGCGTAAAATTCTGTTGGCAAATGTTCATGGGTAAAGGAGTAGCCTATATCACGGTATTCGGTCATCATGAATAGATCTAGCCCAGTTCTTCCTGCCCGTAGTGTCCAGTTTGCACTGGGCATAAAACGGATAAATGCCAGTTGAGCGAGTGTGTCTAGACCATGCTTTTCTTGGTCTTTTATTACAGCCTGAACAACTGTTTGCCAGCGAGCGGAATGTTGCCACTCTAATTGCATACCGATAGATGAATTGTATAAGCCTATTTCATTATCTCTGACCCCATGAGGTTGAGAGATCAAATGCCGTATTTTTGCTGTCTCAGATGAACTGGTAGTTAATGATAGATTGGCAAACCCGTCCAAATTCAAAGTTGAACACTCAGCTGTTAAATGTGTGGATAATAATAAGGCAGCCAATATTCTCATTGTTCAGGTCCGACGGTACAGTGCGCGTTGAAGATATGATCTTAAATTAAGATTAGCTGGTGTTATTTGTATTTCAATAATAGAGAGGGCTTAAGGGTGATTATTTGTTGTTAAGCATTGAACTCATGATGGTGTGGTTACGTATAACGAGCTTGTTTTTTTCTATTTGAACACCATATCTATATTATTGCAGAGAATGACTGTGATAATATCACATTAATTAAATTTATAGGTTCTGAAGTCGTGGCAGAAGTAAGAGCGAGAGTTCAGCTGAATGTGGGGCAGCATAGTCATATCCCCGCGGAAATCGTGTCATTTAGTGGCTTACAAGATGGGCAAGAGCATGTTGCATTGATTTTTAACCAGGCTGAGTCACAGCAAGAGATCCCGCTGATCCGTATGCATTCAGAATGCCTAACGGGTGATGTTTTTCACTCTTCACGTTGTGACTGTGGTGAGCAACTAAACGAGTGTATTGAAACAATGCACCAACAAGGTGGAATATTATTGTATCTTCGTCAAGAAGGCCGCGGTATTGGTTTATACAATAAAATAGACGCCTATGTGTTGCAATCTCAGGGAATGAATACTTATGAAGCTAATAATCACTTAGGGTTTGATGATGACTTACGTGATTTTTCAGATGCCGTGTTAATGCTTAAGGCGATGGGATTATCTCATGTCAAATTGATGACCAATAACCCAAAAAAACTCAATGCACTACGTAATGCAGGGATAACAGTTGATGAAGTTGTAGGCACTGAAGCACACGTTAAAGCCGGTAACAGAAGCTATCTTGAGACAAAAGTAAAACATGGCGATCACATGTTGAATATTAAGAAAATATCAAAATCAGAATAAGCTTTAATACACTTTATTTTTTAATGCGGCCCTGAGTGCCGCATTTTTACTTTTTACGCCGCTAGAATCGAGCGATAAACTCGCAATTTTGTTCCTCTTGGGTATAATCTGCATGTTTTTATTAGCTTTGAGCCGTTATGTCACCAGAATTTAAAGTATTTAAAGCCGCCATGGGTATACAGTGGTTGAAGGCCGGTTGGGTTATTTTTAAAACTCAGCCCATGACGTTTGTTTTTATGTATTTATTTATCGTGATCACAGCACTTATTCCGCTGATTGCGCCACCACTTCAGATAGTGGCTGCTTTTGCATCGCCGTTTTTAACAGCGGGAATGTATATGGCTGTGATCAGCAAACAACAGGGGAAAAGTATCAGTCTTGCTGATATTTTGGCACCATTTAGTGCAAAAGGACGGCGCTTAAACTTATTTCGCTTAGGTTTGTACCAGATGGGGGTGATTATTTTGTTGACCTTACTGGCTGATTTACTCTTTTCTGATGCGTTTGCGATTATGCAAGATGCAACGCCAAACCAGCAGCCAGATGAGCTGTTAAATGCAGTGTTAGCCAGTTTATCGATGTCAGATATAATGCTGTTTGCAATTGCACACTGTGTGAACTTAATGGCGTTTGCTTATGCATTGCCCTTAGTCTTTTTTAAAGGTGAAGCGCGTATATTTAAAGCGATCATGCAGTCTTTAACTGTATTCCAAAAAAATATGGCGCCATTAAGCGTTTATGGCTTTGTGATTGCGCTGTTAATCGTTGCGTCAATACCGCTTAGCATGATCCCATTATTGGTAATTATCCCCTTGTCTTATATTAGTTTTTTTGTTTCATTTCAGGCTATTTTTATGGCTGATGAAAAACCTTCTGATAATAAAGATTCAGCAACGCACGAAGTTACAAACGAAGACAATAATACAGGGCGATTTGACGCTTAGATGGATGATAAAAGTAAACAAAAACTTAAGAATTATGTATTGTGGTTATTAGCTCGCCAAGAATACTCAAAGAAAGAGTTAACGACAAAGCTAAAGGCAAAAGAAGCATCTGAAAGTTATATTGAAGAGCTTTTAAGCTGGTGTGAAAGGCTTGGATATATCGATGAAGATCGATATTGTGAAAGCTTTTTACGACGACAGATAAATAAAGGTCTTGGCCAAAGAAGAGTATTGGCTGAGGCAGTGAATAAAGGGGTTGATCGAGCCCAGTTGGTGCAACTTATAGAAGCCCTTGAAGTTGATTGGTTTCAGTTGGCGCAGGCCGCGTATGAAAAAAAATATGCAATAACGGCCCCTAACCTCGATTACAAAGAAAAGGCAAAGCGGGTACGATACATGATGTACCGTGGCTTTGGCTATGAAGAAATAGATTTTGCAATGCAAGCAGCAACAATGGGTGAATAATCACATGCAGCACATGACTACCGCACAGATCAGGCAAGCGTTTTTAGACTACTTTGCCACTCAACAACACCAAATTGTCCCTTCAAGTTCACTTATTCCGGGCAATGATGCGACTTTGTTATTTAACAATGCGGGCATGGTGCAGTTTAAAGACGTATTTTTAGGGGCTGAGTCTCGCCCTTACACCCGAGCAACTAGCTCTCAACGTTGTGTACGAGCTGGCGGAAAGCATAATGATTTAGAAAATGTCGGTTATACGGCACGTCACCATACTTTCTTTGAAATGCTGGGTAACTTTAGTTTTGGTGATTACTTCAAGCAAGAAGCCATTACATTTGCGTGGCAGTTTTTAACAGATGTGGTGAAGTTACCAAAAGAGAAGCTGTTGGTCACGGTTTACCATACGGATGAAGAAGCGTATGACTTTTGGTCAAAAGAGATTGGTCTAAGTGACGATAAAATTATTCGCATCGATACTGCTGATAATTTCTGGTCAATGGGTGATACAGGCCCGTGTGGACCATGTTCTGAAATATTCTACGACCATGGTGAGCATATTTGGGGTGGTCCTCCAGGATCTCCAGAAGAAGATGGCGATCGCTTTATTGAGATCTGGAACCTGGTATTTATGCAATACAACCGTCACGCTGACGGGTCTATGGAGCCTTTGCCAAAGCAATCAGTTGATACGGGAATGGGTCTGGAGCGTATTGCTGCTATTTTGCAAGGCGTACACTCAAATTATGAAATTGATTTATTCCAAGGGCTAATCAAAGCTGCTGCTGTTGTAACCAATGCCAAAGATTTAGAAGATAAATCTTTACGCGTTGTTGCCGACCATATTCGTTCGTGTGCGTTTTTAGTATCAGATGGTGTTATGCCATCAAACGAAGGTCGTGGCTATGTATTACGTCGGATCATTCGTCGTGCTGTGCGTCATGGCAATAAGTTAGGCGCATCAGGTGCATTCTTTTACAAGTTGGTGGCTGCATTAATTGAACAAATGGGTGATGCTTACCCAGAGCTTGCTAAGCAACAAGCAATCATTGAAAAAGTGCTACGCATAGAAGAAGAGCAATTCGGTAAAACACTAGAGCGTGGTTTAGCAATCTTAGAAGAAAGCTTAGCGAATATCGAAGGCGATGTGATTCCGGGTGAACTGGTATTTAAGCTTTATGATACTTATGGCTTCCCAGCCGATTTAACCGCTGATGTAGCGCGTGAACGCTTTATGACGATTGATGAACGTGGCTTCCAAGACTGTATGGAAGTTCAGCGTAAAAAAGCACAACAAGCTGGTAAGTTTGGTGCAGATTATAATGAACAATTAAAGTCTGAAAAATCAACAGATTTTAAAGGTTATGATGCTGAACACTACACCGGTACCGTCATTGAGCTGTTTTTTGAAGGGCAAGCGGTTAACGTACTAGAAGATGGGCAAGAAGGGATTGTAGTTTTAGACAGAACACCTTTCTATGCAGAGTCTGGTGGTCAAGTTGGTGACTCAGGTACTTTGACAGTAACAGGTGGTGAGTTTGCAGTTGCTGATACGCGTAAACTAGGTAATGCATTTGCTCATCACGGTAAAGTACAAGGGCGCATTGGCATTAATGATAAAGCTGACGCACAGATTGATGGCGAGCGTCGTGACCGTATCAAGAAAAATCACACTGGGACACATATTCTTCATGAAGCACTTCGCCAATTATTAGGTGATCATGTTGCACAAAAAGGCTCATTGGTGATGCCTGATAAGTTACGCTTTGACTTCTCACATTTTGAAGGGGTTACTAAGGCGCAATTACGTGAACTTGAAGATGCCGTTAATGCTGAAATTCGCAGTAACTTTGCGCTTGATACGCAGTTAATGGATATTGATGACGCCAAAGCAAAAGGGGCGATGGCCTTGTTTGGTGAAAAGTATGATGATGAAGTCCGAGTGGTATCGATTGGTGATTATTCGATAGAGCTTTGTGGTGGAACACATGTTCAGCGTGCAGGTGATATTGGCTTGTTCAAGATTGTATCTGAAGGCGGTATCGCAGCGGGTGTGCGTCGTATTGAAGCTGTTACCGGTGAAGATGCGATTGCGTATGTTGCTCAGCAAGAGCAGCAGCTGGCTGATATTGCTGCCCTTGTGAAAGGCGATAGCCACAACGCACTAGAAAAAGTCAGTGCGCTACTAGAAAAAGCCAAAGGCCTGGAAAAGCAGGTTTCTCAATTAAACGATAAGTTAGCAAGTGCAGCAGGTGCATCATTACTTGATTCAGCAGTTGACGTTAACGGCATCAAGCTATTGGTTGCTAATGTGGCTGGTACTGAATCAAAAGCGCTGCGCGGCATGGTGGATGACCTTAAAAATAAGATGGGCTCAGGGGTGATTGCACTCGGTGTTGCCAACGGCGATAAAGTGAGTTTGATCACCGGTGTGACAAAAGATCTTATTGGCAAGCTTAAAGCTGGTGAGTTAGTGAATCACATGGCTGCACAAGTTGGCGGAAAAGGCGGCGGTCGTCCTGATATGGCGCAAGCGGGTGGTTCAGAGCCGCAAAATCTAGATGCTGCACTGGCAAGTGTTAATGCATGGGTTGCTGAGAAAACTCAGTAACAGGTGGCATTATTTGTACAAAAGTTTGGTGGCACTTCGGTAGGCTCGTTAGAGCGTATCGAAGCTGTTGCTGAATTAGTCGTAAAGACAAGACAGCAAGGTCATCAAGTTGTTGTTGTGCTATCAGCCATGTCAGGCGAAACAAATCGTTTAATTGACATGGCCCGACAACTAGATACTCGTCCAAATAGCCGTGAACTCGATGTGTTACTTACGACTGGTGAGCAAGTGAGTGTCGCATTGTTGGCGATGGCAATCATTAAACGTGGTCATTCTGCAATAAGCCTACTGGCTGACCAGGTCGGGATCCAAACGACTAATCATTTTGGTAAAGCGCATATTGAGCGCATCGACACCAAACGATTAGCGCAAGAACTAGAGCATAATCGCATTGCCATTATTGCAGGCTTTCAAGGCCGAGATAACGAGGGCAATATCACTACTTTAGGTCGTGGTGGCACAGATACCACCGCAGTTGAATTAGCTGCTGCATTAAAGGCGGACGAATGTCAGATCTTTACGGATGTGGATGGCGTATATACGACTGATCCGCGGATTGAACCTAAAGCGCAGCGTTTAGCGTGTATCACTTGTGATGAAATGCTTTCATTGGCTGGTTTGGGTGCGAAAGTATTACACCTTCGCTCTGTAGAAGCTGCTGGCAGACACAAAGTGCCATTGAGGGTACTCTCTAGTTTTTCTCCTGATGCAGGCACTTTAATAACCTATGACGACAATTCGATGTTACAGAGGGTTGTGTCAGGTATTGCAGCATCACGCGATGAAGTACAGGTTACTGTCATAGGTAGTATGCCGCATGTGCCTAATTTAGAATTGATAGAGGCGTTGTGTACTGAGAATAATATTGCAATAGATATGATCACGCAAACTCAGCAACATAGCGAAAAAATAGGCTATGCTTTTACTGTGCATAGTAATGATCACTTACAGGTGATTGAGATATTGCAGTCAAACTTAGGGTATATACGAGCACACCATGTTGAAAGTTACATGGACGTTGCTAAGGTCTCTGCTGTTGGCTTGGGCATGAAATCAAATTGTACTGTGACCGGTCAATTTTTTAGTGCTTTAGCCCAAGAAGGCATAAAAACACTAATGGACGCTAGTTCTGAGATAAAAGTCTCAGTATTAGTGGAAGAAAAATATCTAGAATTAGCTGTAAGGACATTACACGCTACATTTTTCTCGGAAAGTACTGAGTAAGGACGTTTTTTGCTTACTTTTACTGTAACTTTTCATTAAAATGAAAAAGACGCGGAATCTTTTAATTTTTGGAATAACAGGAGCAAGAGAATGCTAATACTAACTCGTCGAGTAGGTGAAACCCTGATGATTGGTGATGAAGTTACTGTAACTGTACTTGGTGTTAAAGGAAACCAAGTGCGTATTGGTGTAAATGCACCTAAAGATGTTTCAGTTCACCGTGAAGAGATCTACATGCGTATTCAGGCTGAAAAGTCTAACCCAACGACCGGCAATATCTGATCAGCACAAGAATTTGTGAAAATGGCCACAGCATGTGGCTATTTTTTTGCCTGTGATAAAATAAATGTCCGTGTGTCGTCACTGATAGAACGATTAGAAAGGTATTGCATCCTTTTATTACTTTTTAAAACCAACCCTTTATCTGTTTCAATGATGCTGTCAATCTCCTGCCAACTTAATTGATAGTGTTTGTAAGGATTTTTTGCTTCGATATGTGTGTCATCAATATGAAGTTCTACAGTACTGCCACTCGCGCGGCTTAACATTTGACGTGCTATCCACCATGGTCGGCGATAGTAAAAAGCTAAACATTCAACTACCGCAAGTAGGATCAGGAAGTTTCCTAAATAATGTTCTGTCAGCCCATAAATACTGAATAGACCCAAGGCGATGAGTAATACAAGTAAAAAATATTTGGGTTTATTGTGATCGCCAAGTTTAATCGATTCATCAAAGCATTCTTGAAAATACGGCTTATCTAATACAAATTTTTCTGTGTACATATACGCTCCTAACGTTTATCACATTGTACCGTATTGCTTTGCAGGGCGCATTAACCGTGCTCTACATCTCTGGTTTAGCAGGCCCTAATACGATTTTTTAATGCACTTAAATAAATGGTTACTTTGGTATTACCAATTTTTTTGTGGTGTTTTAGTGACAGTTTTATGAGGTTGTAAATAAATAATCTTAGATATTCTCACCTTTTATTTTGAATATTTTTCATGTTTATGCTGTTTTTAGTCTTCATGTATAGCGCCTTTGTTTTTAACTTCATGATAAATATGTGTAAATTGTTTTTGGTATTACCAATTTACAATGTTATTTACATGTGATGATGTTTTGGTATGATGGGTGAATAAATATTTATAAAAAATGATTATTAACGCAGGTTGTATTTGTCGAGAGACTAAAGGGGAGAGTTATGGATATAGGCGCATTGTTAATTCAGGCAGCTAGCCTAATGCTAACAGGCATGATTGGAGTCTTTGTGTTTTTATCTATTTTAATTTTGGCAGTGACGAATTTGTCCAAGATTGCCAAACCAGATGCAGAAGCTCCTAGTGTTCCAACCACGCGTCGCCAGCCGTCAGGCGGGGTGCCAAATGCTCACATTGCCGCGATTAGTGCTGCAATCACGCAATACCGAACAAAACAATAATAGGGGTCTTTCATGTCACAATTAAAACTTACAGAGCTCGTTTTACGAGATGCTCACCAGTCTTTGCTAGCTACCCGTATGCGTCTAGAAGATATGTTACCAATCGCAGAAAAGTTAGACAAAGCAGGTTACTGGTCAGTTGAGTCTTGGGGTGGAGCGACCTTTGATTCGTGTATTCGTTATTTAGGTGAAGATCCTTGGGAGCGCATTCGTGCCTTAAAAGAAGCGATGCCAAATACGAAGCAGCAAATGTTATTACGAGGCCAAAATTTATTGGGCTATCGTCATTATGCTGATGATGTTGTTGAAAAATTTGTAGAGCGCGCGCACAAAAATGGTGTGGATGTATTCCGTATTTTTGATGCGATGAATGATGTAAGAAATTTAGAAACTGCGGTGAAAGCTGCGATTAAAGTTGGTGCTCATGCACAAGGCACTATTTCTTACACAGTGAGCCCGGTGCATACTCTTGATATGTGGTTAGCGCAAGCAAAACAGCTTGAAGATATGGGATGTCACTCAATTTGTATAAAAGATATGGCGGGGTTACTCAAGCCATATGATGCAGAGCAGTTGATATTGGGTCTAAAAAGTACCGTATCAGTGCCTATTGCGATGCAATGTCACGCAACAACAGGGTTAAGCACCGCGACGTATCAAAAAGCGATTGATGCGGGTATTGATATGCTTGATACCGCAATTTCGTCAATGAGTATGACCTACGGGCACAGCGCGACGGAAACTATTGCCGCTATTACAGAAGGAACAGCCAGAGATACAGGGCTTAATTTAGCGGAACTTGAAGAAATTGCGAGTTACTTCCGCGAAGTACGTAAAAAATATGCCGCGTTTGAAGGTAGCTTAAAGGGAGTTGATGGTCGAATTCTTCTGGCACAAGTTCCAGGTGGTATGTTGACGAACATGGAAAATCAGCTTAAAGAGCAGGGCGCAGCTGATAAGCTAGATGATGTACTAAAAGAAATTCCAAAAGTAAGAGAAGACTTAGGCTTTTTACCCTTGGTTACACCCACTTCACAAATCGTCGGGACCCAAGCGGTATTGAACGTACTCACTGGGGAGCGCTATAAAACTATCACCAAAGAAACCGCGGGTGTATTAAAAGGTGAATATGGTTCGACACCGGCACCGGTAGATAAAGCACTACAACTTAAAGTGCTGGATGGCGCTGAAGAAATACAGTGCCGCCCGGCGGATTTGATTAAGCCTGAATTAGAAAGTTTACATACTGAATTGCTAGGGAAGGTAAAAGAAGAGTCGATTGAACTTGCTTCAGAACAAATTGATGATGTTTTAACCTATGCGTTATTCCCACAGGTTGGCTTAAAGTTCTTGAAAAATAGACATAACCCAGATGCGTTTGAACCTAAACCAACGTTAGTCGAATCCAGTCAGTCAAAAGTACAGAACAAGCCAACCCCAAGCAAGGCGAGCCCTGAGCGGTATAGTGTACAAGTTGATGGCAAAGTCTATGACGTTGTGGTTGCAGCTGGCGGAGAATTAAAAGAAGTAAAAGTGAAAGACAGCGAGCTTATTCCACAATCAGCATCGGTGAGTTCGTCAGATACGCTCAATGCACCCTTGGCTGGTAATATTTTCAAAATGAAAGTACGCGCGGGTGATGAGGTTGCCCAAGGTGATGTTGTCTTGATCATGGAAGCCATGAAGATGGAAACTGAAGTACGAGCTACCTCAACAGGTACTGTATCAGAAGTCTTTGTAGCCGAAGGTGACTCAGTCGCAACTGGCGACGCCATGATAGCATTGGCTTAGGAGCTAATATGGACGGATTATTGAACTTATGGCAAGCCACTGGTATTGCCAACTTCACGCTGCCCGCGCTAATTATGATGGCGGTTGGCTGTGGCTTATTGTATTTGGCCATTGCCAAAGGTTTTGAACCATTGTTGTTAGTACCCATTGGTTTTGGGGCTATTTTAACCAATATCCCTGTGGCTGGGTTAGCTGATCCCGGTGGGTTGTTGTATTACGTTTATTACATAGGTATAGACAGTGGTGTATTCCCCCTCTTAATTTTTATGGGGGTGGGCGCAATGACCGACTTTAGTGCGTTAATTGCGAACCCTCGAATGCTATTTTTAGGCGCTGCCGCGCAGTTTGGTATTTTTGCCACCCTGTTTGGCGCCATCGCGTTAAACTATGTACCTGGTTTTGAGTTTACGCTTAAAGATGCATCGGCTATAGCGATCATCGGTGGTGCGGATGGCCCAACGGCAATTTTCTTGGCATCAAAATTGGCGCCTGAGTTGCTTGGCGCAATTGCTGTTGCTGCTTACTCTTATATGGCATTGGTTCCTATTATTCAGCCGCCTATTATGCGCTTATTAACGACACCAGAAGAGCGCTCTATTGCGATGCCGCAATTACGTGTGGTCTCTAAAAAGGAAAAGATTTTGTTTCCTTTGATGGTACTGAGCTTGACCATCTTATTTTTGCCCTCAGCAACTCCTTTAGTTGGCATGTTTTGTTTAGGTAACTTAATGAGAGAGTGTGGTGTAGTGGATAGACTCAGTAATACCGCACAAAACGAGTTAATCAATATCACAACAATATTCTTGGGGTTAGCCGTTGGCTCTAAATTAGCGGCCGAGCACTTCTTAACAGTTGAAACATTGGGTATTTTATTGCTTGGCGCATTAGCATTTTCAATCGGAACTGCATCCGGTGTGTACATGGCTAAATTGATGAATAGGCTATCAAGTAACCCTATTAATCCGCTAGTAGGTGCGGCTGGCGTATCTGCGGTGCCAATGGCGGCGCGAGTAGTTAATAAAGTAGGGCTTGAAAGTAACCCGCATAACTTTTTATTAATGCACGCAATGGGCCCTAATGTTGCTGGTGTACTGGGTAGTGCGGTAGCAGCAGGGATACTTCTGGCATTAGTAGGCTAAATCGACAGAATTTTAACGTCTCCAACCGACTGCGCAGTTTAGGCTGCGCTTTTTTTGTTCCTCATTTTTATGATATAACAGGCACAGTTAAGAGATGGAAGGGGGAGTAGCACAATGAATGTATTGATCATATTAGGGGTTTTATTTGCTACTTTACTGATCTTGGTACCATTATTGGAGCGTTATCAGCATAAATTGGGGCTGGATAAAATGCAGCGTTACAGCAAGTATATATTTCCGCTTGTTATGGCGTCATTAGTGGTTAAGTTGATCTATGTACTTTGGAATGAGTAAAGTACGATTGACCATATTTAAACCGCGGTTATATCCGCTGTTTATGTGAGGTGGCGGAAGTAGGGTATGTAAACCACCGTACTATCAAAGCTTTACTTTTTTATATAGTTATATGCAGGTCAAACTGAGACAAAAAAGGCGCTATAGCGCCTTTTTTATCATTTAAACTAACGGTTGCTACTCGCTCACTTCTGCTTGTTGTAAATGAGTTTGAATAAACTGCGTCGCATCAGCATAATCATGGTCAAGCCTATCACGCAATGAGATAAGCTCATCAGCAGTTAAATCGCCGGCTTTACACTGGCTTTCAAATTCTGTCGCGGTTTCAGCTACTTTTTCTGCGCCAATCGTATTTGATATTGATTTAAGCTGATGACAGGCCTCAATGATCGCAGCTTGATCCATAGAAATCACAGCGCCGTTCACCTCTCTGGTTAGCATGCTGCTTTGCTCTAAGTACATCCGGAAAAAACGTAATTGCTTAGCTTCATCATGATTAACGTATTTATTTAGCGTTTCTAGATTAACCGCCGGCGTAACCAATATTTCAGGTTCACTACTGGGTTCTTGAACAAGTGGGTTTTTAAGTTCTTGAGTCGCAGGTGTATCGGTGGTGTTGGTGTTAATATCACTGTTGGTTGACTCAGGCGTTGGTAAGTCATTGGCATGTTTTTCCTGCCACTTCATTAATGTCGCTTCGAGTACATTCAACTCTACAGGTTTAGTGATGTAATCATTCATACCGGTGGCAATGCAGCGTTCTTTTTCACCTTTGAGCGCGTTAGCAGTTACTGCAATGATATACGGCTGAGCGTTAATATCTTTACTTTGCTCTGCAATATCTCGAATTCGAGTAACCATATCGTACCCAGACATCTTGGGCATATGTAAGTCTGTAAGAATGATAGGGAAGTTACCTTTTTGCCAAACCTCGAGGCCTTCTTCACCATTTTCAGCAACTTCTACGCCATAACCAAGCAAGTGTAATTGATCGGTGAGTACTTGCTGATTCAGCACGTTATCTTCAACCAATAAGACGAGTTTATTTTCAGCACGTGCTTGATCTACGTTAAGGTAGTTATTCATACTACGTGACGGTTTAAGTGCTTTCGGTTTATGTAGCCCAGCAGCGACCATCACCGAAGTCATGAACGAGCTTTTACACAGTGGTGCCGCATTGAGGTAGAAAATATTCTCATGGTTTACAGCGGCTTCATCCATCGTGCTTAGCACGATGACTTGTTGTTTGTTGTTTTCTAATGAATACAATAAAGAACGTAATTGATCATTAACGGGTGCCATACCTTCTAAACCATCTAAGACCCAAATAACGCCTTCTTGATACTGAAACTCATCAAACTCATCCATGGAGCCAAGCGCTACGGTATTCGCGCCCATAAATGATAAATAACGGCATAAAATATTACGCCTATCATTATTACCGGTCAGAACTACAACTCTTCGTTGGCCGAGTTTACTCTTATGTGCGTACTCAACTTTGCCTTGCGTGCTAAACGGCAATTCAACAACAAATTCGCTGCCCATGCCAATGTCACTATTGACTTGAATTGAGCCTAACATTAATTCAATTAGGCTCTTACAAATTGATAAACCAAGGCCTGTACCACCAAATTCTCGGGTAATAGAGCCTTCCGCTTGAATAAATGGGTTAAAGATTTCACGTAACTGAGTTTGTGTCATCCCTTTGCCGTTATCGGTTACTCTAAAGCGCAAGGTGTAATGTTCAGACGTGTTTTGTGCAACCTCAACGGTGATTTTTACATAACCCTGTCGCTCACCTTCAGTTGTTGTGAATTTAATGGCGTTACTACATAGGTTATATAGTACTTGTCGAACACGAACCGTGTCACCTACGAGATTGTTTGGAATATCAGGGGCAATCGCGAGCTGTAAGTCGAGTTTACGTTTCTTGGCAACTGACGAGAGTACGCGTGCTACTTCTTCAATGGTTTCTGAAACTGAAAATATACTGTTGTCGATTTGCAGCTTACCCGCTTCTATTTTAGAGAAGTCTAAAATATCATCCAAAATCCCCAGTAGTGAGAAGGCAGAATCGCGGATAATGGTGGTTAAACGATGTTGAGCACCATCAAGTTCTGTTTGACGTAGTAGATCAATGGTACCAATGACGCCATTCATTGGGGTTCTGATCTCGTGACTCATCGTGGCCAAGAAGGTGGTTTTAGCGTCATTGGCGCGCTCTGCGTTAAGTGTTGCTTTTTCTAAGGCAAGCGTTCGCGCTTGGACTTCGGTTTCAAGGCTTGTTTGTAATTGTTTAAGTTCTTTTTGTGACTCTTGGTTATTATCAATCACAGACTGTACTTGTTGCAGTACATTGTTAATTGCAAAGGCGATGCTTTCTAGGCCAAAGCCTAAATCGCTATTAAGATGTACACGATAGTCTTGTTTATCGACCACGAGTTTTAGTTCAGCTTCTAATTTTTTGGTGTCATTATTAAGCTGTGACACAATACGCTTTTTAGCAACGGCTGCTAATAAAAATGCACAAACCAGCGCTAAAGCAAAGAGCATATACCCCATCATTGGACTTTGTGTAGAGGTACTCGATTGATAACGTAGCACCAGCTCACCAACGGCTTGTTCGTCCAACTTTAAAGGCTTATAGACTGTAACTATATCTCCCTCAATGATTTTCTTTTGCTGTGAAATTGCTGCTACTGGGGTGTCGCTTGTTTGAAAGATAAGAGACGGTTCCGCCATGCCTGTTGAGCTATATAAATAGATATCGACATCGGGTGAGCCTTCTTTTATGCCTTGCAGGATTTGCTTAGCCTGTGAAAACCCTGTTTTCATCATTATATCGGCAAGAGGCGATGCAAGTTCGTCGGCTTGTTTTTGAATATTAGGCACCTGACTTATCTGATTGGCCTGCGGCAGCATATAAGCTGCTGCTGCACAAATAGCCCCCGTGACAAGGGCTATCATCAGTATTAAAGGCAATAGCCCAGCAATTTTTATTGGAGATGAGTTTTGCATTGAAATGTTCCGATATTTCGCGACACAATGTTAAAGCTAAGTTAAAGCTTAATATACCGACAATCGTACCATTGTCTGATGTTTTTTTCTCTACGTTTTTACGCTAAGCAGCCTGTTTTAATCAGATAAAAGGGTAGCTTAGGTTAGCTGAACGTAAATTAAGTTGTTTGAAACTTAGCCATTTTGAGCAATAAATTCATTCCTTTGTTTGAAAAATATTCAAACAAGCAGAAGTTTGAAAAAAAAGTTGACTTGAAAGGGCAAAACCCGTTTAATACGCCGCACGCCCAGATAGCTCAGTCGGTAGAGCAGAGGATTGAAAATCCTCGTGTCGGTGGTTCGATTCCGCCTCTGGGCACCATTTTAGGTGCGCCGACTTAGCTCAGTTGGTAGAGCAACTGACTTGTAATCAGTAGGTCATCCGTTCGACTCGGATAGTCGGCACCATTTCCTTGCTAGGAATTAAAATATAAGCAACAAATTTTGCCCAGATAGCTCAGTCGGTAGAGCAGAGGATTGAAAATCCTCGTGTCGGTGGTTCGATTCCGCCTCTGGGCACCATTATTAAGTGTGCCGACTTAGCTCAGTTGGTAGAGCAACTGACTTGTAATCAGTAGGTCATCCGTTCGACTCGGATAGTCGGCACCATTTAATTCGGCACAAGCCAAAAAATTTGCCCAGATAGCTCAGTCGGTAGAGCAGAGGATTGAAAATCCTCGTGTCGGTGGTTCGATTCCGCCTCTGGGCACCATCCCCTCTCGTTTACAGCGCATTTTAAAAATACCGTTTCCTACAAAAATACCCATTTCCTACAAAACCTATAGCTTCGTCACGCATGACGGAGGCGATTTAGCGAACGCCAGAAAGCAAAAAACCGCGATAAAGAAACTCAGATTAAGTTTGGCGACTTAAGTTTCCAACGCGGCTTTCATAAACATTCGAAAGTGTTTATATGGCTATCTTAGCTGTAGGGTAATCCTGTGTCTAGTAGGTAGTTAAAAATTTGCTGACGACGTTCCTGTCGAAAATGAGTTGAGTCACAATCAAAAAAATAAATTTGCACCAGGTGCAAAGCAAAACTTGGGCAACCAAGGTAAAAAGAAGCAAGTCTTCTTCTCACTAGAAGTGTTGCATGAGACTAAATCTGATACCCAGGCATTAGTTTTGGGCCATATTGCGTATCACCATGCTAAACACGGAAAATTTAATTCCAGCGTTTCATCTATCGCAAAACACCTTTGCTATTCAGTCAACGCGGTAAAAAATGCGCTGAGTCAGCTTCTCAGCGCTGAAAGTGATGAAAAACAGCCATTTCTGTTTGAAGAGTGTACAAAAGGCTACAGCCGTACATTGAGGCTTAATTTAAAACACTCACTAGGCTACCGGCTACTTCAAAGCTACACGCAAATTATTCATGGCCAACAAGCAGGGCATACACTTCCCCTCTATGGTCTTCAGCTACATTTATTCGACTCAAAAAGCCGATATGACTCTCGTCACCAACACAAAATGCTGATGTTACATGCGTTGATCAGCAGTAAAATCAAAGCCAGCAAACTATCGACTCGTAATAAGCGAGATACCTACCAACAAAGTATTTCTCAGCTTTCTAAAAAGTTGGGATGGGCGTATATGACGGTAAAGTCTTTAATTGAAACCATGCAGCCACTTGGTTTGTTTTTGGTGATCAAAGAGCAAGTAAGTCGTGTAGCAAAATTTGTGTTTGGTGAAGTGAAGGCAAGTAAAGCCAAAGTGTGCCAAGCGATAATCCCCAAAAAAGAGTGCGAAGCACCACCTATCGAGCGATACCGCGATATTCCTATAGCTTGATAAAGCTTTCGCAAAGCCAAATCAGAACTGCCTCGATGCAGGGCTTTGTCGTGTCTGAAATTCAATAAATAATGCATATTGCTTCATGGTAGGCCTTACCTGATAAATGAAATCTAGTATTTTCCTAGTTTAAGCAGCTTAAAGGCCTTAATTCGCTCCTTGCAACGCCTTTAGAGCACAGTGTCGGTGAATTAGTGATAGGTGTTTTAGGTTCAGTATAAATCAGTGCTTAAAGCTGTAAACTTAGTGAACTATCACTTTTAGCTGGTGATACCTTTAAATACAGTGTTTAAATATAAATAAATAGATTTTTACCAAAGCGTAGTTTGGCAAAATCATTTTTAAGTTTGTTTTACAAAAGAAGAAAAATATATGGGTAATGATAACGCATTGAACAACAGCGCTGTAGTTAAGGAAATCACTAAAGGTAATTCTATTAATCTAACTAGAAGTCTAGTTTTTTTATTCATTTCAGTAACAATTGCGTTTGGGCTAGGTGAAAACATATCGATACCTATAAAAAGTCTATCGGAATTTTTCCGTTGGCTTTGTGTGATTGTTTTTTTCATAGTTTCGTTTACCTTCTTCATGAAAATCAACTGGCCGAATATTATGGAATATCTGGCGTATCGATTAGATCGCTATGCTCAAAAAGAGCGAGGTAATTCACAGGTCAACAATTTAGCCAAAGTGGGTACTATTGCATGGGTACTAGCCATATTTTTAAAGGAGGGGAATTTAGTAATTCCTCTTCTATTATTCGGAACAATTACAATGGCTTGGGCGGTTATGATTTTTTTTGAGGACACTTCGATATATAAGAACTTGATTTCATATACTTCTACGAAAGTAGTCTTTAGTTTCTTCTTTGCTAGCTTTAGTTATTGGGCCACTGTTACTACCTTCAGTCAAATCAATATGATTTTTGGTATAGAGGCTTCGTTATTTCCTTTTACAATAGTCATCGGAATATTCATCAATGTTTTTAAAGTTATTTCTCAATTAGCAGTGATCTTGGTGCCAATAACCATGCTTTTGACTTTTTTGAGTGTATTAACTGCTAAGCACCAAATTTGGGACTCTTCACGTCAGGTAATCATCCAAACGTTGTTTATGTTAAGTGTTGTGCTTTTAATTTTACAGAGTGTAGCTAGAGATGAAAATTTCACTAAAAACCAATTGATAAGAGTTGCTCAAGCAACAGATATGAACAGTAACCATCATTGTAAGAATGATGTACTGATTAAAGATGAAAAGAAGTTACCAGTTATTTTCATCGGACCGAATTCATCGATGGTGCTTTTTAAAGACGGGAACAACTTTGATATTGTTAAGTGCTTTCCCACTGGTATTGAAACAGAATAACAACCTTGCTCAAAATAAAAAGTGAAGACACTGACAGAACGCGTCACTCCCTTTGTAAGGGGGAGTGACGCGGTGGCAAACCCCGCGCTAAACCAAGAAGAAAAAAGAGGGGGGAATCAATAGTTGACGTTCTGAGCGCGTTATGACAATCTAAACACGATTCCAACAATAGCGAGACATCGGTCATCGCGTCATCAAACAAAGCCTTTGGCTTTGTCATACCCGTGAAATTTACTCACAACTAGAAACCAAGCTTTCGAGCTTTTTACTTCACAAATTAGTTCATCTGATTTAGGCACTTTTATGCCTTGAATTTGGCTATTTGTACCTGCGTTTTGCAGAGAATTAAGCGATCCCTAACGAACCCAAATAGGAGAAATGTTATGACCTAACTGACCTGTGCTAAGCACATTTTTATTTGCGCTTTATCATGCACGCCCCTGCGGGAAGCATCTAAAGCGAGGCTAATTTGGCCATTTTGAACTGTTGTGCCCTTATCCGTATTTATACGGAAATTGTACGCTCCAACGTGCAGTTGGCATTTAAAACTTACCATTTGGATATTGGTTCAAATAGTTAGTTGGGTTGATAACGTGTAATCGAATTTATAAACACGGTGAGTGAACAAGTATTGAGTAATTTAAAATATCAGCTTCAAGGGCTTATGCTCAGAAACCAAGACGGTAGTTTTGGAGTTAAGGCTGAGCGTAAAAAAGTACTGGTCCAGATCTCTGCGCAGCTTAAGCAAGGCGGGTACCGCTTGCAATCGGTGCAATCACTCAAACCCAAACACGTAAACTATCTTGTTGAGCGCTGGCAGGGGGAAGGGCTATCTGCTGGCACCATTAAAAACCGACTTAGTCATGTAAGATGGTGGGCGGAAAAAATCGGCAAAGCCTCGATGCTGCCAAAGTCTAACCATGGTGCAAACCAAGCAATCACACTGGATTTGGAAAAGCGAACCCACACACCTACCGAGTCAAAAGCAAAAGAGCTAGAAAAAAATAAGCTTGAGAAAGTCAGTGACCCGCTTGTTAAACTCTCACTTCGGCTGCAGCGAGAGTTTGGCTTACGTAGAGAAGAAGCCATTAAATTTCGACCTAATTATGCCATTCGAGGCGAACAGTTGGTGCTAAAACCCAGCTGGACAAAGGGCGGTCGCCCCAGAGTCATTCCTATTAGAACAGAATCTCAGCGGCACTTACTTCAACAAGTGCAAAAGCAAGTCGGTGGAGGCGCGCTGATCCGCCCCGACCGAAACTATATTCAACAACTCAAAGCGTATGAACGACAGACAAGCCAAGCAGGTCTAGATAAAAACCACGGGCTTAGGCACATGTATGCCCAACAGCGCTACTTAGAGCTAACAGGCTGGCGCTCCCCAATCGCCGGTGGGCCAACAAGCAAACAGCTCACGCCAGAACAAAAACAACTTGATAGGCAAGCGCGATTACAAGTTTCGAATGAACTCGGCCACAGTCGAGAGCAGATCACAGTCATATATTTAGGTCGATGATAGGAGCAATAGATGGCAGAAAAAATAAAGTACTGCGATGTGAACGGTATATTTATTCCTGACGCTGAATGGGCACAATTTTTAGATGATGTAAATACTATTAAGCAGCGCTCAACAGAACTGGAAAAAGTAAACGGTGAGCAACAGTACAAGTTAAAAAAGCTGGCAAGAATCATTCAACGCAAGGATAGACAGTTGACCCAGCGGAAAAATTTAAAATAGATAATTTAAGCTTTTTTGTTGAGTGGCGACTGGTAAGGTTACACTGTTTTCAAATTCTTATAAATTTATGTTAGGTATTCAAGCCTCCAATCACATATGCTTCTTTTAGTACAAATTGAGATAATAAGTCTCTATTTTATGTTATAGAACCACAATGGATTATGGTTGATACTGTATTTATGAGGTGTGCACCAATGCTTGAAAAAAATAACTATACTGGCCCTTCCCTGAGGGTTGGGCTTCATTTATGTGAAGAGCTATTTGAAAAGTTAAAATGGGAATATTCGCAACTACAAGATGATTGGAGTAACTCTTATATTACCTTTAACTTTGTTCTTACTGCTAACCATCTATACGCAGACTGGGTGACCAGTCAAGGTACAAAAATTCAGAGACAAAAAGTGAATCGTTTACCAGATCTGGGCAAGCAACTATTTGCTGTGTTGAGAGATGTGGCAAATGCCTCTAAGCATTGGAAGTTAGACGGGAAAAACGACAAAAAGAAGGTAGTTGAAAGTGTATCTAAACCAATAATAGGTGATTGGTTTGCGTATTTCATATCAGGGCCAGTTCCATATATATCTGTTGGAGAAGCCAACCCTAGTTTACCTGAGTTAGCATCTGTAACTATAAAGTGCTTCGAATGGATATTGGTATCTGAAGAGCTAAATTTTCCAATCAAGTTAGCTGAGGAACTACAATTAGTATTTCTCCCTAGGCGTAATTAGCTATCATATATTAGGGACTGACCATGGACTTGACCAAAGATCGGGGCAGAGTGCTGAAATCTATTTAGGTGGTGTAAGTGTAACAAAACAATATTCAAGTATAGGAACTACCTAGCTGAGCAGTGAGACTAGTCTATTGGGATATTAGGAGCCTGTAATTTAAATTGTGTATCTGCTTATAATTAAGCCAGTAATGGCTGAGGATAAGCAATATGGATAAGAAAGCTCTAGAAGCCTTCGCTCGCGAAGCAGCTAAGTCGATTAAGACTCCTTCTGATCTTGATGACTTTAGGAAAATGTTAACCAAGGTGACGGTTGAGACAGCCTTAAATGCTGAACTTAATGAGCACCTCGGTTACGAAAAAAACTCACCAACTAACGATAGTAACAGTCGAAATGGCTACTCATCTAAACGCCTAATTACAGACGATGGTGAGATCCAGTTAGAAGTCCCTCGTGACCGTGACGCGTCCTTTGAACCCAAGCTTGTTCGTAAACATCAAACCCGATTTCAATCGATGGACGACAAGATCTTAAGCCTATATGCCAAAGGAATGACCACCCGTGAAATCGTCGCAACATTCAAAGAAATGTACGATGCGGATATCTCCGCCAGTCTAATATCTAAAGTTACAGATGCTGTTTTAGAACAAGTGGTTGAGTGGCAATCTCGCCCGCTTGATACGGTCTATCCCATCGTTTATCTCGATTGCATCGTCGTGAAAGTACGCCAGAATAAACAGGTTATCAACAAAGCCATTTATCTCGCACTTGGCGTAAATATGGAAGGTCAGAAAGAACTTCTTGGGATGTGGATGTCCGAAACCGAAGGAGCGAAGTTCTGGCTTAGCGTGCTCACCGAACTTCAAAATCGAGGCGTGAATGATATCCTCATCGCGTGTGTAGATGGCCTGAAGGGCTTTCCTGATGCCATCAACGCTGTTTATCCAAAAACTCAAATTCAGCTCTGTATCGTACACATGGTGCGAAACTCAATGAAATACGTCCCATGGAAAGACTACAAGGCAATTACCGCTGACTTAAAAGAAATCTATCAAGCAACAACGGAAGATGAAGCCCTGTTGGCGTTAGAGCACTTTGGTGATAAATGGGATGAAAAGTACCCTCAAATCAGCCGCTCCTGGACGGCTCATTGGGATAATCTCAATACTCTATTTAGCTACCCTCAAGATATTCGTAAAGCTATCTACACGACAAATGCTATTGAATCTCTGAACAGTGTGATCAGAAAAGCGACCAAGAAACGTAAACTGTTCCCGACAGATGAATCCGCTAGCAAGGTGGTGTACTTAGCGATAATGGATGCTTCCAAGAGGTGGACAATGCCTATTCATAACTGGAAGCAAGCTCTAAACCGTTTTATGATTATGTTTGAAGACCGACTAACTGAATACTTGTAACTAAGAGCAGTTACACAGAATTATTTACAGGGTCGATATTAGCGTTGATCACGAACCGCTTAAATATTTCTATCTTATATGAGCCAAGTTTGCCTTCTTGCTCCCACCTTTTAAAGTCAGTGATGGTAAAAGATGGTTCTGAAATTTGGATTTGACGTATAGCTTCATATTCATTTAATTTTTTTACTTCATGGCTTTGGTAAACTACGAGGCCAAACCCTACAACACTGAAAATCAAACTAAGATAAGCAACTATTCTGTCATTTAACATCTCTAACGCCCTCTATTGAAATAAAAATCATTAGGCTCTAATCGTTTAGATTCTAAACCTATTCCTCAAACCAAGGCCTATCAAGAACATAAACACGAAAGATGACCCTGAGTGTATGTAACTGTATAGGTAGTAGTTATCAGGGAGTTCTTTATTAAAAAGTTCTTCGGTGCCCTTGGTTCTTGCTTCTTTGGATATTGCTAAAAATGGTGTGGCGGTTGCGACTGAAATCGTAAGAGCCGCTTTCATTTGAGCTATGTTATAGCTGGACTGTTTAGTTTGGCTAAGTGTGGCAGAAGCAAAAATAAAGACACTAGCTAATAGGTACATGCACGGTCGCATGATACTTTGTCCATAATTGCTTGTGAGTGAGTACAACCCATCTAGAATTGATTGCCAAAGGCTAAATACATGCCAGCGTTTTGCGCGTAATTCGTCGGCATGAAATGCGAGTGCTCTTTCATGATTTTTGTTTGACTCTGCAATTTCTTTTAAGCGGCATAAACGGTCTGGATCTACTTGGTCTACGGTTGCTTCCATTCCAGTATTTTTTAGAAAATGGCGATTTAGTTTGATAGTTAATAAACTCAAGTCTATATGGTGAGATGTCTTGGTCTGCCTCAGATCTGGGATACAGTTGAAGTGTCCGGAAAGGGTAAATTGCTTGTCGAAAGAAGCTCCCTCAAAGTCCAGACATTTTAAATTAGCTGTTTCCTCTGGCTGAAAGTCAAACGTTGCGTGGAACTGACACTTTTTAAAGCTAACTTTTTCCCCATAGAAGGAGCTATTTTCAAATGCTACATTATCCCGAAAAGTTGATGCAGAGAAATCGGTATAGTGTTTAAAAGATGTACCTGAAAAGTAAGATGAGCTTTTAAAGTTTGAATCGTGAAAAATAGCCCAGTCACTAAACGTAGCTCGAGAAAAAACAGCCGTTCCGCCAATATGAGCATATTCGAAAAGAAAGAGCGAATGAAACTCGCTGTGAAGTAAAGTTAAATGCCCAGAAAAGTTACAGCTTTTGAAAACTGCTTGGCCAAAAACTTGTGCTTCTTGAAAATCTAAAGGCCCATTGAACGAAGCTAGTTCGAAATTTATATGCGACTCACATTTTACTTTTGTGAACACTGCTTTATCAAAAAAATTAGCCTTTTCGAAACTTACGCGACCTTCAAAAGCAGAATTTGAAAATGTAGCTAATGCGGAAAATCTAGCTTCATTAAAGCTTGTATTTCCTTGGAAAACAGCAGAGGAAAAGTCGACTTTTCCGTGGAAATGTGCGCCACTAAAAGTAACGTTGTGAAACTTAAAGCCTGAAAAATCAATGACATTAAGCTCGGAGTCCTTATTTACAACCCTTTTATTAGAGAGTTTTCCTTCAAGGCTCTTATAAGAAAATCTCACCCCTTTAAATGATATATCACGAATTGAATACCTCTCTATCCATTCATTCCAAGCATCTTTACCTTGAAGCCACAGATCTAGCGCTGCGTCTCCTTCTAATGTGACTTCAGCTAAGTTGTTGTGCTGCTCCTTGCTCATAAAAAATTCCACTAATCTGATTTTGTATCATATTGAGTTTTATAGCTAAATAAATCAACAATAATTCCAAAGTAGCCCAAATACTACAAATAGCCCCTTTTAATTTCATTCGCACTATTGCAAACCAAAAACTCATAAAGTAGAGTAAAAAACGCTGAAATATTGGGAAATCAGCAGAAATAAGCAAAAGCGAGATTCTGATTATCGCGAATAAGGTTAGTCCCAAGCTGATTCACGGCTAGTTGTTAGTCGTGGTTACTTATTCGTTGGAGGATTTTGTGAGCACATTCCTATCTAAAACAGAAGTTGCTGAGTTAACTGGCCGTAAGCAGCGCCAGAAGCAAGTTGAGCAACTGCTCTCAATGCATATTACTTTCACTCTAGATGCCTTTGGCTGGCCTAAAGTTTTGCGTAAAACGATTGAAACAGAGCTGGGCGCTGGCGATAGCTGTCAAATTAAGCGTGGCGGGGCTAAGCTTAGTGATGACGAGCTGTACACGGGGTAAGCGGTCATGGGAAGAAAACGTTCTGCAGAAAATGCAAACCTGCCTAAGGGCATGATCTTTAATAAAAAAGGGAATACCTATTACTTGAGGGCAAGTGGCCAGAAAGATATCCGCCTTGGTAAAACGCTGAGTGAAGCTTTTCGCAATTACTACGCTTACGCATCGATTAACTTTGAATGTCAAACGATGCATGATTTGATTGACCGCTATCTCAAAGAGATTTCACCCACTAAGGCAGAATCGACCCACAAGAGTAATATTAGTGCGTCAAAGCATTTGATAAAGCGCTTTGGTCATATGAACCCGAGAGTGCTTAGAGCCAGGCATGCCTATCAATACCTTGACCTTAGGAATCGAGAGGGGGCACCGGTAAGAGGCAATCGTGAGTTTGCGTTACTGAGCACCATTATGTCTCATGCTGTGCGTTGGGGCGTAATTGACGACACACCATTTCATGGAATTATACGTAACCCAGAACAGCCAAGAGATCGACTAGTCACAGATGATGAATTGGCAGTGTTTGTTAAGTATTGCCCTCGATGGCTGCAATTATATGTGGCGCTAAAGCTGGCAACCGGTTTAAGGCAAACCGACATGCTTAAACTTAGCAACAAAGACTGGGATGACGAAAAAGGACTAAAAGTCCAAGCATCAAAAACAGGTAGCCGATTGCAGTTCGAAGCGGTGGATCACCTTAGCTTTATCATCAGCGAGCTTAAACAAATTAATGGTTACCGTACCACGAGAAAGCACAGAACGCCTTTACTGCATTGGTATTTCTTTGCATCAAGCGCTAATGCACGAAAGGAACAAGCATTGACCCCCGACGGTTTTAGAACTGCGTGGAACAAAGCGATGCGTGCAGCAATCGAAAGTGGTGAGTTACAACCAGAGCAGCGCTTTCAGGATCGTGACTTACGAGCTAAAACAGCAAGTGAGTGTGAGACGATTACTCAGGCATTTGAGTTATTGGGCCACTCAAGTGTGGCAACAACAAAGCGTGTTTATCGGCGAGGTTACTCACAAGTAACGCCGGTCACGCCTAAGTCGCCAGATGATAAGAAAAAACAAAGCATTGAAAAGTAGTCATAAAAAAGGCATTATTTTAAAATTAAGAATTGTATGTTTAGCTAAAATTTCTAAGCTATTAAAAACAAAGTAATTTTAGCTAAATTAACCATAAATATTAAACTAGACGAAAGTTATAGGAAATATTTTGTGGGTTTGTGTAGCAAAAACAGTATTTTAGATGCACAAGCGTTAAGGGTTGAAAATCCTCGTGTCGGTGGTTCGATTCCGCCTCTGGGCACCATCCTATCTCGCTTACAGCGCATTTTAAAAACACCCATTTCCTACAAAAACACCCATTTCCTACAAAAACACCCATTTCCTACAAAATCTATAGCTTCGTCGCGCATGACGGAGGCGATTTAGCGAACGCCAGAAAGCAAAAAACTGTGATATAAAAACATACCTGCTTTGAACGAGAAAACAGCGGCTTGATTTTATGACTCGCTACTAATTAAAAATACAACGCCTTGATCCTGTTCTCTTTCTCATTTACATTTTTGTCTCAAAGGGAGGGTTGTGTTGTTTTTTATGACATAGTAAGCGCAGTTCGGCTAAAGTATAAACATATAGTAATTTACACTCTTAAGTTAGATTTAAATGGAAATGAAAGTCTGCTAAATATTTTATCTTTAATACCGATATAACGAAGAGTTACTCCAATTAGATTAATTAAGTGGCCTAATGTAGGTCATACAGACTTTAAGCTAACTTGACGGAGATTTTTCTAGTTAGTTATGCAAATAAGAAATATCGAATAAGGTTGGAGTTAAGTTGGGTCTTTAAAATTGACGAAGGATTAATACTGTTTGGTATTAAGCGTGAAACGTGTGATAAGGATAATGACATGAAGATTGACGCAAGTGCAGGGCTATTCTTGCACGCAAAAAACAATCAAGTTACTGATAAAATAAAAAATGTCGGCTCAAGCAGTAAGGAAGTTCTTACAGTAGATCCAGCCACACAATTTATCAGCTCAGAACCGACACTCCCTACTGAACAAATGCGAGCCAAGTCTGACAACGGCAAATTGACAGTAATTAACTATAAGAGTAACGGTAAACTCGATCTACCCGCTAGATTTGAAGCGCATCGAGAGTTAATTGAGCGTGTAGCAAACTCCACCAGCACGCTGTATTTGCATGATACGCCAGCTGCCGCAAATCAAGTTGCACAAGAGTATGACAAAACGTCTGCAGATTTGTACGTTCAAAACCCTGAGCTGCAAAATAAAAACTGGGGCTTTTCAATTGACGGTTCGGGTAAATTGATTGCAACAGGCCATCTGAATCTGGCTGATAAGCAGCTTGTTGAAGAGGTGTTGAATGGTAATGACAAGTTAGTCAGTGCAGCGAAAGACTTTAAAAACAACTTTTTAGAAGGCCTGGAAATAGAACGAGGCAGTTCAGGCACGAGTCAGTACTGGGGGAAATATGATGTCAACGAAGGGAACTTTGCTGAGATCATCGATTTTAAAGAAATGATCACACAAAGCCGAAACAACGATAAACAAAGAGAGGCCACAGGCTATTTGCTCAATAAGCGGAAGTGGACAATTAATATAGCTGAGCAGCTTAAAACAAGCGCTGAGCCATCTTTTACTAAATAAACAGTGTAACCGGAAGGCAGTCGCTCTCCGGTACATCTAAATTGCGGATGCGCATTTGACAACAGATCTAAATTAGAAATGTGGCCTAGCTTAGCTATAGAATATTGACTTCAGCAATATCTATGGAACCTTTAAGGCCACTTGAGGTGCCGCTCATTAGTGTACTCATCATATTATTGTGACAATGGTAAACTAACAAATACTTCGGTCCCTAACTTGTCATCTGTTCTATATTCGATAAAACCACGTTGAACTTCGGTCAGTAATTTTGCTGCGTAGGTGCCAACGCCTGCATGTTCGGGCTTGCCATAAGTAACAAACTTAGCAAAAAACTGTGCCCTGATAGGTTCTGGTACCGGATCTGGATTATGGATTTTCACCACTAAGAATTGCTCATTTTGCTTTGAACTGAGTTTGATAGATGGATCGCTCTTTGTGCCTTCCAGTGAGTTCTTTAGCAGGTGGGTAAGCAATGCATGCGTAATGCTCTGTTCACCAAAAAAATAACTGTCAGTATCGATGGTATTATGAACAGTGATTTGCTTTTGATTGATCATACCCGAGAGTGGGCCTAACGTGTCTTTGAGAAAAAGAGTCGTCTGCAGTTCCGCCTTTGGTGGCTAATACCGAGGTGGATGATACGCAGGTATATGTGTTATTTGCGCAGTTAGAAGAGCTACTCGCAGAGTCGGATATTGAAGCGTCAGATAAAATTGAAGAGTTACTAAACTTACTGCAGCAGACGCCTTTTAAATCGCAGCTAATTAAACTGGGGGAAGTCGTTGATGATTACGATTTTGACGATGCCACTGCGTTATTTTATACCCTGAAAAATACCTACAAAGAACCACAAACTGCTGTTTAGCAATTAATCAAAACAGGTTTTTATACAAAAGTTGCCTATCACCTCAAAAAATAGGCAACTTAATCCATCACATTGATTGTTTATCAGTGTCAGATCAGCGAAAATAGTCTTCAATCATGATTAACAATTATAGGTTGCCCGACACAGAGCAGAAAACTCGCTCTTGGAAAGGTAAGACGCAACCTGTGTAAAATTAGAAGAACCTATTAATGTCACACACTGTAATTACGCAAGAGGTCTCTAAAAGACGTACCTTTGCTATTATCTCGCACCCAGATGCGGGTAAAACCACCATCACTGAAAAAGTATTGTTGTTCGGAAAGGCGTTGCAAAAAGCGGGTACTGTTAAAGGTCGAGGCTCAAACCAGCACGCTAAATCGGACTGGATGGAAATGGAAAAAGAACGTGGTATCTCAGTGACCACTTCCGTAATGCAGTTTCCTTATAATGACGCGCTAGTTAACTTACTGGATACACCTGGACACGAAGACTTCTCAGAAGATACGTACCGAACGCTTACGGCAGTCGATTCATGTTTGATGGTGATCGATGCAGCTAAGGGTGTAGAAGATCGTACCCGTAAGTTAATGGAAGTAACTCGTTTACGTGATACGCCGATTGTTACTTTCATGAACAAACTTGACCGTGATATTCGTGATCCGATGGAAGTGCTGGACGAAGTTGAAACAGAGCTAAACATTGCCTGTGCACCGGTAAGCTGGCCAATTGGCTGTGGTAAAGAGTTTAAAGGGGTTTACCATATTCACCGTGACGAAACGATTTTATATCAAACAGGCCAAGGTCATACGATCCAAGAAAAGCGTATCATTAAGGGGCTAGATAACCCTGAACTAGATACTGAAATTGGCTCAGAGTTGGTTGAGCAACTAAGAGAAGAGCTAGAGCTGGTTATTGGTGCATCGCACGAGTTTGATCACGAACTATTTTTAAAAGGTGAATTAACTCCGGTCTTTTTTGGTACTGCACTAGGTAACTTTGGTGTTGACCATATGCTTGATGGTTTGACTGAGTGGGCACCAACGCCTATGCCTCGCCAAACAGATGATCGTGAAGTTAAAGCAGATGAAGAGAACTTCTCTGGTTTTGTATTTAAAATTCAAGCCAATATGGATCCGAAGCACCGTGACCGTATCGCATTTATGCGTATTGTATCTGGTAAATATAACCAAGGTATGAAAATGAATCACGTCCGCTTAGGTAAGCAAATCAGTATTTCTGACGCGGTGACATTTATGGCCGGTGATCGTGAGCGTGCCCAAGATGCTTATGCGGGTGACATTATTGGTTTACACAACCATGGCACGATTCAAATAGGCGACACCTTCACACAAGGTGAAAAGCTTAAGTTTAGTGGTATTCCTAACTTTGCTCCTGAGCTATTCAGACGTATTCGCCTTAAAGATCCTCTGAAGCAAAAGCAGTTATTAAAAGGCTTAGTACAGTTGTCTGAAGAAGGCGCAGTACAGGTATTTAGACCGTTGGCGAATAATGACTTGATTGTTGGTGCTGTTGGTGTGCTGCAGTTTGACGTGGTTGTGGCCCGTTTAAAAGCGGAATATAACGTAGATGCGATATATGAAAGCGTTAACGTACAAACTGCCCGTTGGGTAAATTGTAGTGATGAGAAAAAGCTGGCTGAATTTAGACGCAAGTGTGAAACAAACTTAGCGCTAGATGGTGGTGATAACTTAACATACGTTGCGCCAAGTCGAGTGAATCTAAACTTGTCTATGGAACGTTACCCTGAGGTGGAATTCCACCACACACGCGAACACTAATATACATTAAGCCAAATGATGCTAGGTATTATCAACTGGCTTTAACCATGTAAATTAAGTGATAGATTTATAGTGTGCTGTGCAGTTGAGCAAGCTCCTAAGCAGCACATAATAGGATGAAGAATGAATATTAAAACGATATTAATTGAAAAAGCCAACGCGGCGATGGGTGCAGCTGGCATTCCTGAAGGTTCAAACCCAGCAGTAACGCAAAGTACGCGCCCACAATTTGGTGATTACCAAATTAATGGCGCAATGGGGGCGGCAAAAGCACTGAAAACCAACCCACGCGAACTGGCACAAAAAATTATTGATAATTTAGACGTATCAGACATTGCTGAAAAAACAGAAATTGCAGGTCCTGGGTTTATTAATATTCACCTAAAGCCTGAGTTTTTATCAAATAGTCTTGCGGCAGCAAACCAAGACCAGAAATTAGCGGTTGCTGAACATAGCCAGCCACAGAAAGTCGTGGTTGACTTTTCTTCGCCTAACTTGGCGAAAGAAATGCACGTAGGGCATTTACGCTCAACCATCATTGGTGATTCTGTCGTACGTGCTTTAGAGTTCCGTGGCGATACGGTGGTGCGTCAAAACCACATGGGTGATTGGGGTACGCAGTTTGGTATGTTGATCGCACATTTAGAAGACTTATTAAACCAAGGTATTGATTTAGAATCTGTGGCATTAGCTGACTTAGAAACGTTTTATCGTGACGCGAAGAAACGCTTTGATGACGAAGAAGGCTTTGCCGACAAAGCCCGTAATTACGTTGTAAAGCTGCAAAGTGGCGATGCACATTGTGAGAAGTTATGGAGATTGTTCATTGATACTTCTGTGAAGCATTCAGAAGAAGTATATCAGCGTTTGAATGTGACACTTACGCGCAATGACATTATGGCTGAAAGTGCCTATAACGGTGAGCTGAACACGATTATTTCATTGTTAAAAGACAAAAACATTGCGGTTGAAGACCAAGGCGCACAAGTTGTATTTTTAGATGAGTTAGCAAATAAAGATGGTGAGCCATCGGTATTTATTGTGCAAAAATCTGGCGGTGGCTTTTTATATGCCACTACTGATTTAGCCGCATGTGACTATCGCTCAAATAAACTGGGTGCAGATCGTATTTTAATTTTTGTTGATGCGCGTCAAAGTTTGCACTTCAACCAAGTTGAATTAACTGCCCGTAAAGCCGGTTTGCTACGTGATGAAACCAGTTATGAATTCAGCCCGTTTGGTACTATGATGGGCAGTGATGGTAAACCATTTAAAACACGTACTGGCGGCACCGTTAAACTTGCTGATTTACTTGAAGAAGCCATTAGCCGTGCGACTGATAAGTTAGCTGATCGCGAGTCAGGTTTATCGGATACAGAACGTGCTGAAATTGCTCGTAAAGTAGGTATTGGTGCAGTTAAGTATGCTGATTTATCTAAGCACCGTACCAGCGACTATATTTTTAACTGGGACAGCATGTTGAGCTTTGAAGGCGCGACGGCACCATATCTACAATATGCTTATACACGCGTACGCAGTATCTTCCGTAAAGCTGACATTGATAGCAGTGCCTTAACTGCGACCATCAATATTGAGCAGCCACAAGAAAAAGCGCTGGCGATTAAATTGTTGCAACTAGAAGAAGTGCTGGATCTGATGATCAGTGAGGCAACACCACACGTATTATGTGGTTACTTGTATGAGTTAGCTAGTTTGTATATGACGTTCTACGAAGCTTGCCCAATCTTAAAAGACGATGTGGCAAGCGATGTACGAGATAGCCGTTTAGTGCTGTGTAACTTAGTTGCCAATACATTACGTACCGGCTTAGATTTATTGGGTATTGAAGTGATGGAGCAAATGTAATTTACATTTGTATGCATTAGGACTAACCCTGATATGTTAAATTAAAGCCGCATTACAACGTTGTTGATGCGGCTTTTTTGTAAGGAAAGACTATGAAGCTTGAAGATATTCGCCGTGAATATAGTAAAGGTGGGCTACGCCGTGAAATGCTTGCGGATGAACCCACTGCGCAATTTGAAGCGTGGTTACAGCAAGCCGTCGACGCAAAATTTAGCGACCCTACAGCCATGGTGGTGGCAACGGTCGATGAAACAGGTCAGCCCTCTCAGCGCATTGTGTTATTAAAACATTTAGATGAGAAAGGGTTTGTATTTTTTACCAATACGGGCTCACGTAAAGCACAAGAGCTTAAAGGTAATAATAAGGTGAGCTTACACTTCCCTTGGCACGCTATTGAGCGACAAGTGATTGTTTATGGTGAAGCTAAACCGCTTTCGACGGCTGCGGTTGCTAAATACTTTTTGTCTCGCCCAGCAGAAAGCCAACTGGCTGCATGGGCATCGCAACAATCACGTCCTGTTTCATCTCGTAAAGCCTTGATGGAGACATTTCATGCGATGAAAGCTAAATTCTCTAATGGAGATATTCCGCTTCCTGATTTTTGGGGCGGGTATTGTGTAGAGCCAAGCAAAATTGAATTTTGGCAAGGGGGAGACCATCGCTTACATGACCGGTTTATGTACGTTAAGCAAGCGGATGGTACATGGAATATCGAGCGCTTGAACCCGTAATGCAGCGCAGGTGCCTGTAACATGCGCTTTTTTGATAGCCATTGTCACTTAGATTTTCCTGAATTAGCTGAGGGATTAGCACTGCATTTATCTGAAGCACGCAGTGTAGGCGTGAGTAATTTTTTAGTCCCTGGCGTGACATTGGCACAAAGTAAGTCGTTAGTGACGTTTAAGCAGCAGTATGCAAGTTGCCATATTGCGCTGGGCTTGCATCCCTACTTTATTGCTCAGCATCACAGCGACCATTTTGCTGAGCTTGCCGAGTTTGCAGCGGCGCATGTAGAGCGGCTCGTTGCTATTGGCGAATGCGGCATAGATGCCACGTGTGCGCAGTTAGTCTACCAGCAGCACTTATTTCAGCAGCATATTGAATTAGCCAATACTTTAAAGTTACCGTTAATCGTCCACCACCGACAAAGCCATCACTTGATTGCCCAAAGCTTTAAACTCACCTCCCCGTTATACGGCGGCGTTATTCATGCGTTTTCTGGGTCGCTGCAACAAGCGCAGTACTATATTGAAAAGGGCTTTAAATTAGGTGTAGGCGGTACGATCAGCTATTCAAGGGCGAATAAAACCAAGGGCGTTTTTGCTCAAGTGCCACTCGATACATTGTTATTAGAGACTGACGCCCCCTCTATGCCGTTAGCCGGTTATCAAGGGCAAATAAATGTACCAAAACGCTTAGCTGAGGTGTTTACTCACTTGTGTCACTTACGAGATGAGTCAGCAGATGTCATTGCTGAGCAGCTTTATACGTCATCTTGTACGCTTTTTCGAATTTGACGTTTTACTTCCCAGCGTTTTAAACCACGGCCAATCTGCCAAGTAAACACGCAGGTGATCATTAACATGAGCAATACCATTCGGCCTAATTCATGAAAGTGCTGGTGGCTTTGAGCCATCGCTGATTCAGTTAAATAAACGACACTGACAAACCCGATTGGCTGCTCTTCGATATTAACAATTTGTACGATGATAGGTGTTTTTATTTTGCTGATCCCTGGTAACGCAGTGGGTAGCCCTTGAATATTTTCTTGTGGGGTAAAACCATCATTACTGATTTTCAACTTACCCTGTTGACTATAAATACTGACTCCGAGCACAAACGGGTCGCTTGCTAAGTGATTGGTCAGTTTCCTTAATGCAGGAATATCATCACGAACAAGAGGTTGAGCTGCGTTCAAGGCAAGCTGTTTCGTTAAACTTTTCGCTGTATTGTCAGCTTGTTTGTGAAGCAACTGGTGTGACTCAAAACTGGTATTGAAGGCTATTCTGGTTAATAAAATGAAGCAGGCGGCAGCGATAAGTAAGCGGATCATTCTGCGGCCACGGGAGGAAGTGATCAAATCAATAGCTTGTGTATTTTTCATAGTGCCCCGGATGTTTGCTGACAGGTTACACTTGAGATGGTAAAAAGGGTCTGCACGTTATTTAGGAGCTAAACATGTCATCCGTTAGTCTTACTCACCTTAGTGAACAACCATTGTCACAAGTCCTTACCTTAACAAAATGGTATCAAGTTGAAAATGCACAATTACGTTTAACTGATAATCAGCCTTCACGTCAGCAAGGGCTTTTTATTACGTTATTTGGCGATGAGTTAACGGCGATAAGTACGATTACGCTACTTTCTTTCGCTGCGCAATATAAAGTAGATATTTCAGCTCTTTGCTTGTATCAGCCTGATGTTCAGTTACCAGCGGCGTTGGTATTTCATAGTAACACTGAATTAAGCGATACGATGTTAGCTGAGTTTCGTCATGGGTTGCGTGGGGTAGCGAATGATCAAGGGTTACAGAGCGCATGTATTGCCAATCCAGCTGATCTACAACAAAAAGGCCTCATGGTGATGGATATGGACTCCACAGCCATTACGATAGAATGCATTGATGAAATAGCGCGGTTAGCCGGTGTGTATGATGAGGTTGCCAGTGTAACGGCACAAGCGATGGCAGGCAAATTGGCGTTTAATGACAGCTTGTATCAAAGAGTGGCTAAGCTCGAGGGCGTTGAGTTACCGCTGATTCAAACGTTAAAAGATGATTTACCGTTAATGCCTGGAATTCAAGCTTTATGTCATATATTAAAAAGCCATGATTGGCATTTAGTAATTGCATCCGGTGGCTTTACTTGGTTTGCTGAAGCACTACAAAAGCCCCTTCAGCTAGATGCGTATTATGCTAATGAATTAGAAATTTCGCAGGGTAAATTAACAGGCAATGTCATTGGCGATATTGTTAACGCTCAGCGCAAAGCGGATATTTTATCTGATATTAGAACTAAATTAGCGTTACCTAAGCATCAGAGTGTAGCGATTGGTGATGGTGCTAATGATTTAGTGATGATGGCCGAAGCTGGCACTGGTATTGCCGTGCACGGTAAGCCCAAGGTGGTTGCTAAAGCCGATGCGGCAATTTGCCAAGGCTCATTATTACAAGTGCTTTATTTACTTACTATACCAGTGAGATAAAATATTTAATAAAACAGGGCATGTGTTACACGCATAAAGCAGAGCTGTCACTCAGTGAAGCAGCTCTGTATGTCACAACATGAAAAAGGATTGAAACGCGAGTTAATCTTGCAATAAATTGCCGGTATTAATTGCGATTTTTCTAGGTTTGAGTGCTTCAGGCACTTCACGCTGTAGATCAATAATAAGTAAGCCGTTATCTAGTTCGGCGCCAAGGATGCGCACATGATCGCCTAATTGGAATTTGCGTTCGAAGTTACGTTCTGCAATACCTTGGTGGATAAATTGTCGCTGCGCAGTGTTATCACTTGCGGCTTTTTCACCTTTAACCAATAAGGTGTTATTTTCTGACTCGATAGATAACTCTGCATCGTTGAACCCGGCAACAGCCATAGTAATTTGATATCTGTCGTTATCTAGCGCTTCAATATTGTATGGTGGGTAGCTAGGCTGCTTTTCGCCATTGCGCTGTGCCGCTTCCATTAATGATGATAAATGGTCAAAACCAATGAATGAACGGTGTAGTGGTGTTAAGTCGATAGTTCGCATATTTGCATCCTCATAAAGCGATTAATGATGGTGTTTATTCTTTTTGATAAGCAATAAACATCAATATAAACATATAGTTAATTTCAATTTTGGACCCTGTCGGCGTCCTAAAACATATCTATGGTCAGCGTAGAGGTATTTCAAGGAAAAGTTTTAAATTAATTTTCAAAGTTAGTTTAACTTGCTGACTTGATTTAAGTTTTTAAATGAATAAAGCAAGGTTTTCAACTAGAGTGAAATAATGAATTTTTATTGTGCCTAAGTGAAAGACTGTGATGCTAGCATGTCATTGTGGGAAGAAAGTTCAGGAAAGCCCAACGATAAAGCGTGTTAATTTGGGGCTCAATTTAATTGGCAACAGGATTCAGTGTGCTATCTAAAAACTTACAACACTATATACGGCACACTGTTATTTATACGGTTTTGATCGTCCCTATCAGGCGGCTTTTTTACTCAGGTCCATGGCAAAAATCGGTTATTTATTACTATCAACGGAAATACCCGCTCAGCGTGACAAAAGATGAGGTGTTAAACGTCCCATTGTCATCAAGTGTGTTGCTTGCAAAGCCAACAGATCTTATGCTGGATACCTTGCTCGACGCACATTGCCTTTGTGGATTACAAATTAAGCCGAATGTCTGTGATCAGTTGAGTCGACTGTTTATAGAACTGAATGTAAACTTTTACGAAAACCCCCATAGAAACCACACGATTGTTAGGGGATTGGCAGAAGACCCTCTGGTATTAGCACTGGTTAGTCATTATTTTAAGTCGACACCAGAGTTAGACAGTTCTTATTTTGTTAGAACTTTACCAGAGCAAGAACATGCAATTACACGAGCAACCACATTTCATCGCGATTTTCCGGATTTTATTTCACTTACTCTGATGGTGTATTTATCTGATGTTGATGGGGAGTGTAGCCCTCATTAAGTGATCCCAGACCCTTTTATGCTAAATTCATGGCGAACCATGTTAGGTGGTTTGGGGCGGATATACGCAAGTAAAAAGACTAGGCGCACGCCTGTATCGGTTGTCGCAGCAAGGGGTCATGTTGCGTTAGAGAATATTCAACTTTTACATCGACGTGCTATGGGTAAACAAATGTGTGAGGTGATATTTCTTAATTACCGTTTAAAGAAGCCATCAAAGTAATACGGAAAAGTAAACTTGTGGCGGGGTTATTCAATGGTTGCAATGCAGCTTTTACATAACTCCAAATAGGCATGAATATTGTCACCAGCCCAAAGTTGTTGGCGTTTTTGATCTTGTAAAATGACGGTTTTGAACTCGCTAAAAGGTATATCAGAAAAATGGCAAAGGTAATATTCAAACGCTTTTTTGACTGTTCGGTTGTCTAATGCGGCATCACTAATGACCGAGTCACTCGCGTCGATTAATAATTTAGTGCAGACGACAAAGCGCTCATTTGGAGCGCTTTCCTTTTGAATTCTGGCCATGCGTTCTTTGAGCATTAGCTGCTCTTCTTTTGCTAATTCCATCACAATGCCACCAAGGTGTGTTTTTTGACGACTTGCAGACTCTAATTTTGCATTGGCTCTTTTAAGTTCTCGTTTGATGTTTTCGCCTCGAACAAATAATAGAATCATTAGAAAGACCGAAAAGACAATACCGCCGACGACAGCCATTGACATAGTGCACCTTTAATTATGTTCAGGGTTTCTTTCATTATTGTTTATAAAGGGGCTTATTACAAAGAGGGACGTAAGCGCATTAGCGGATAATATCGAGTGTGTTTAAAAGTGACCACAGTGTTTTCAAAACACTTAACTGGTCAGACCTTTTTTATATCGCTTCTCAAATAGATATTTTTGTATAAAGTTTAGACTCTAGTTTGCAGTTGTTTAAGGCAATAATACGCAGATTTTTGACAGTACAGCTTGATTTTGGTACCGTATTGTCCAAATTTGGTATGACCAATTTACCTTTTGGTTTTAATACTCCAACTTACTGATGGTTTCAGCGGTTGGCAATACACCTAAATTCGGCGATTGATTAATGTCTTTAAAGATAAAAGCAGCTAAGTTATCAGATGTTATTTTGGAACAACTCGAAAACATGATCTTAGAAGGATCATTGATGCCGGGTGCTAAGTTGCCGCCAGAAAGAGAGCTTGCCAAACAGTTTGATGTGTCTCGCCCTTCATTACGTGAAGCGATTCAAAAGCTAGAGGCGAAAGGACTGGTTACACGACGTCAAGGTGGCGGAACGTATGTAAAGAACCAATTAGAAGAAGGACTTACTGATCCTTTATTTGATTTGATCAGTAAACACCCTGAATCTCAATTTGATTTGCTTGAGTTTCGTCATGCGCTGGAAGGTATTGCTGCTTATTATGCCGCATTACGTGGTACAGGCACTGACTTTGAAAAAGTACAACATAGTTTTGATCGTATTGCCTCTGTTCAAGGTGATTTAGCACAAACAGCTGCCGCGATTAACACATTTCATTTTACCGTAGCAGAAGCGTCACATAATGTGGTGTTACTGCACTTAATGCGCGGAATGCAAACGTTATTGGAACAAAATGTATTACAGAACTTAACGGTTCTAGTACAAAAGTCAGATGTCAGTGAGCAGCTAGCTGAACATCGTAAAGTATTAATGGATGCCGTGATCAATGGCAATCCAGAGCAAGCGCGGTTAGCGAGTAATGCACACTTGGCGTTCATTGAAGAAGCCTTATTACAAGCAGGTAAAGAGCGCTCTCGAATAGAGCGAAGCCTAAGACGGACTAAGCAACAGTAATTAAGTTGGTTTGTTAAAACTGAATAAATAAATTCGTATTTTAAACATAAGGAACACTCCATATGTCTGAAGTCAATAAATTTGACGTAGACGCGTTAGAAACCAAAGAGTGGTTGCAAGCGCTTGAGTCGGTAGTAAAAGAAGAAGGTGTAGAGCGCGCTCAGTTCTTGCTAGAGCAAGTATTAGAGCAGGCACGTCTTGATGGCGTTGATATGCCAACTGGCATCACGACTAACTATGTAAACACAATTCCAGCTGATAAAGAGCCAGCTTACCCGGGCGATGTAAACATTGAACGTCGTATTCGCTCTATCGTTCGTTGGAATGCGATTATGATCGTATTACGTGCGTCAAAGAAAGATCTTGAGCTTGGCGGACATATGGCGTCTTACCAGTCGTCAGCAGCATTTTATGAAATGTGTTTTAACCATTTCTTCCGCGCACCAAATGAAGTAGATGGCGGTGATTTAGTATATTACCAAGGTCATATTTCACCGGGTATTTATGCGCGTGCTTTCCTTGAAGGGCGTCTAACTGCTGAGCAGCTAGATAACTTCCGTCAAGAAGTGGATGGAAAGGGGATTTCTTCATACCCACATCCTAAGCTGATGCCTGAATTCTGGCAGTTCCCAACGGTATCTATGGGTCTTGGCCCAATTGCATCAATTTATCAAGCGCGCTTCTTAAAGTACCTTGATGGCCGTGGTATGAAAGATACCTCAGCACAGCGTGTATATGCGTTCTTGGGTGATGGCGAAATGGATGAGCCAGAATCACGTGGTGCTATCTCGTTTGCTGCGCGTGAGAAGCTAGACAACCTGTGTTACTTGATCAACTGTAACCTACAGCGCCTAGATGGGCCAGTAATGGGTAACGGTAAAATCATTCAAGAGCTAGAGGGCCTATTTAAAGGTGCTGGCTGGAATGTGATCAAGGTTGTTTGGGGATCAGGTTGGGACAAGCTTCTAGCTAAAGACACAACCGGTAAGTTACTTGAGTTGATGAACGAAACTATCGACGGTGACTATCAAACTTACAAAGCAAAGAATGGCGCGTACGTACGTGAGCATTTCTTTGGTCGTTATCCTGAAACAGCAGCATTGGTTGCTGATATGACAGATGACGAAATCTTTGCCCTGAAACGTGGTGGACACGAGCCGTCTAAATTGTTTGCAGCCTTTAAAGCCGCACAAGAAGAGAAAGGTCGTCCAACCGTTATCCTAGCTAAAACCGTAAAAGGTTATGGCATGGGTGAAGCGGCAGAAGGCAAAAACATTGCACACCAAGTTAAGAAAATGGATCTAACGCACGTTGAGCATTTACGTTCACGTCTAGGACTAGAAGACTTGGTAACTGACGAACAGCTTAAAGATTTACCGTATTTAACGGTAGAAGAAGGCTCTAAAGAATATGAGTACCTTCATGCTCGTCGTAAAGCACTACATGGTTATACTCCGCAGCGCTTACCTAATTTTACGCAAGCACTGACATTACCTGAAGTTGATGCGTTTGCGCCATTATTACAAGAGCAAAAGCGTGATATTTCTACCACGATGGCTTTTGTTCGTGCCCTGAATGTATTGCTAAAAGACAAAGGCATTGGTAAAAATATCGTGCCAATTATTGCCGATGAAGCACGTACGTTTGGTATGGAAGGTTTATTCCGTCAAATCGGTATTTATAACCCGCATGGTCAAAACTATACGCCGCAAGACCGTGATATTGTTTCTTACTACAAAGAAGAAACATCAGGTCAGGTATTGCAAGAAGGTATCAATGAGCTAGGTGCTATGTCTTCATGGGTTGCTGCTGCAACGTCATACAGCACCAGTGATTTACCGATGATCCCATTCTATATCTATTACTCTATGTTTGGTTTCCAACGTGTTGGTGATATGGCATGGATGGCGGGTGATCAGCAAGCACGTGGTTTCTTATTAGGTGCAACTGCAGGTCGTACAACACTCAACGGTGAAGGCTTACAGCATGAAGATGGCCACAGTCATATTCAAGCTGCAACAGTGCCTAACTGTATTTCTTATGACCCAACGTTCGGTTATGAAGTTGCGGTAATTATGCAAGATGGTATTCGTCGTATGTACGGTCCTGAGCAGGAAAATGTGTTCTACTACTTGACGCTAATGAACGAAAACTATCATCAGCCTGCAATGCCAGAAGGTGCTGAAGAAGGTATTCGTAAGGGTATCTACAAGCTAGAATCTAACACGGGTGAAAAAGCCCATGTTCAGTTACTGGGTTCAGGTACTATCTTAAACGAAGTACGTAAAGCGGCTGTTATTCTAAGTGAAGAGTACGGTGTTGCTTCTGATGTTTACTCGGTAACCTCATTCAATGAGTTAGCGCGTGATGGTCAAGCGGTTGAACGTTTGAACATGCTTAACCCGCAAAACGATGCGCAAGTGCCATATATCGCCACTGTGCTAGGTGACTCACCAGCCATTGCTGCAACAGATTATATGAAAAACTACGCTGAGCAAGTACGTGCCTTTATGCCAAGCACTTCTTACAAAGTGTTAGGTACTGATGGCTACGGTCGCTCAGATAGCCGTGAGAATTTACGTCGTCACTTTGAAGTGAACGCGGGTTACGTTGTGGTTGCTGCGCTAACAGAGCTTGTTAAGCAAGGCAAAGTTGAATCATCAGTGGTTGTTGAAGCGATTAAGAAGTTTGATATCGATACAACAAAAACTAACCCACTTTACGCATAAGAGGTTTAATCATGACAATCGAAATTCATGTTCCTGACATTGGCGCGGATGAGGTTGAAGTAACCGAGATCCTAGTAAGTGTGGGCGATACAATAAGTGAAGATCAATCTTTACTTACTGTTGAAGGTGATAAGGCTTCTATGGAAGTGCCTTCTGCACATGCTGGCGTAGTGAAAGAAATAAAAATTTCAGAAGGCGATACGGTTGCAACCGGGTCGTTAATTATGGTCTTTGAAAGCCAAGGTGCAGCGCCTGCTGCCCCTGTGGCTGAAGTAGCGACGCCTGCTGTAGCGGCTGAAGTTGCTGCCCCGGCGGTTAGCGCTGAGTTAAAAGAAGTCCATGTTCCAGATATTGGTGGTGACGAAGTTGAAGTGACCGATATCATGGTTGCTATTGGCGATACGGTTAGCGAAGACCAATCAATCTTAAACGTAGAAGGCGATAAAGCCGCTATGGAAGTACCTGCACCATTTGCGGGTACTGTTAAAGAGATCAAAGTCAACGTTGGCGATAAAGTATCAACGGGCAGCTTAGTGTTTGTTTTTGAAACAGCTAGCTCAGCGCCAGTTGCAGCCCCTGTGGTTGAAGCAACAGCGCCTGCGGCACCAGTTGCTAATGCAGATAAAGAAGTAAATGTTCCTGATATTGGTGGCGACGAAGTTGAAGTGACCGATATTATGGTCGCGGTTGGCGATACAGTCAGCGAAGACCAATCAATCTTAAACGTAGAAGGCGATAAAGCCGCTATGGAAGTACCTGCACCATTTGCAGGTACTGTGAAAGAGATTAAAGTAAACGTTGGCGATAAAGTATCAACGGGTTCATTGGTATTTGTATTTGAAGTAGCAGGCAGCGCGCCAGTTGCAGCACCTGTTGCGCAAGCAGCGCCAGTGGCTTCTTCAGTAGCACCTGCGGCTAAGCCTGCCTCAGCCCCTGCGGCTTCTTCTAATGTTAAAGAAGAGTTTGAAGCAAACGCATCTTATGCGCATGCATCTCCAGTCGTACGTCGCTTAGCGCGTGAGTTTGGTGTAAACCTAGCGCGTGTTAAAGGTACAGGCCGTAAAGGTCGTGTCGTTAAAGAAGACGTACAAAACTATGTGAAAGAGCTGGTTAAGAAAGTTGAATCAGGTCAAATCTCTAATAACAACAATTCTGGCGGTGGTGAGCTTGGCCTTATCCCTTGGCCAAAAGTTGACTTTGCTAAGTTTGGCGAAGTTGAAGAGAAGAAGCTATCACGTATTCAGAAAATCTCAGGTGCTAACCTGCATCGTAACTGGGTTCAAATTCCACACGTAACGCAGTTTGATGAAGCAGATATCACAACGCTTGAAGCATTCCGTAAAGAACAGAATGTCTTGGCTGAGAAGAAAAAGCTTGGCGTTAAGATCACACCACTTGTGTTTGTGATGAAAGCGGCTGCAAAAGCGTTGGAAGAGTTCCCAACGTTTAACTCGTCACTGTCGCAAGACGGTGAAAGCCTAATTCTTAAGAAATATGTCAATATTGGTGTTGCGGTTGATACGCCAAATGGCTTGGTTGTTCCAGTATTTAAAGATGTGAACAACAAAGGCATTATTGAGCTATCACGTGAATTGATGGACATTTCTAAGAAAGCCCGTGATGGTAAGTTAACCGCATCAGACATGCAGGGCGGCTGTTTCACAATTTCAAGCTTAGGCGGTATTGGTGGTACGGCGTTTACACCTATCGTCAATGCGCCTGAAGTCGCTATCTTAGGGGTTTCTAAATCAGAAATGAAACCTAAGTGGAATGGTAAAGAATTTGAGCCGCGCTTAATGGTGCCGCTAAGCTGTTCATATGATCACCGTGTAATTGACGGTGCATTAGCTGCACGCTTTACTGTGACACTCGCTAACTACTTAAGCGATATCCGTCAGTTAGTAATGTAATTTGCTGTCCCGCCTCATAAATAGGCGGGACATCTTTTTGTGTGAATGATACAATTTTTAAACTCTCTCTGCCTTGTACCAAATATTGAGTATGTGGCAGGCATTTTGGTACGGATACTCTTTTTGAGTACAGTCCCGTTCGAATAATAGTTAAGGTAATAACATGAGCAACGAAATCAAAACTCAAGTTGTTGTACTAGGCGGTGGTCCTGGTGGTTACTCAGCAGCATTCCGTGCTGCGGATCTAGGTTTAGACGTTACACTAATTGAATCTCGCAACACTCTAGGTGGTGTATGCTTGAACGTTGGTTGTATCCCTTCAAAAGCACTACTTCACGTTGCTAAAGTCATTGATGATGCAGCTGAAATGTCTTCACACGGTGTTACATTTGGCGCACCGCAAATTGACTTAGATAAAATCCGTACGTGGAAAGAGTCTGTTATCGGTCAGTTGACTGGTGGCCTAGACGGCATGGCTAAAATGCGTAAAGTTAGCGTAGTGAGTGGCTATGGTAAATTTACTGGTTCTAACACGATTGCGGTTGAAGGCGAAGCGGGTACTACAACAGTTACTTTTGACAACGCTATTATCGCAGCCGGTTCTCAGCCAGTTAACCTACCTTTCATCCCAGAAGATGATCGCGTCATTGATTCTACCGGTGCTTTAGAGCTTAAAGACGTACCAGAGAAACTACTTGTATTAGGTGGTGGTATCATCGGTCTTGAGATGGGTACTGTTTACCGTGCACTAGGCTCTCAAATTGATGTGGTTGAATTTGCTGATCAGCTAGTACCTGCTGCAGACAAAGATATCATTAAGATTTACCAACGCTACGTTAAAGACAAGTTTAACGTGATGTTGTCGACTAAAGTTGTTGCTGTAGAAGCGAAAGACGATGGTCTATATGTGACGTTTGAAGGCAAGAAAGCACCAGCTGAACCAGTACGTTATGATAAAGTACTAGTGGCTGTTGGCCGTACGCCAAATGGTAAGCTTTTAGATGCTGATAAAGCTGGCGTAAATGTTGATGAGCGTGGCTTTATTAATACTGATAAGCAAATGCGTACTAACGTGAATAACATCTTCGCAATCGGTGATGTTGTTGGTCAGCCAATGCTTGCACACAAAGCGGTGCATGAAGCGCATGTTGCTGCTGAAGTGATTTCAGGTCAGAAGCATTTCTTCGACCCTAAATGCATTCCTTCAATTGCATACACAGACCCTGAGATTGCATGGGTTGGTGTTACTGAAAGAGAAGCAAAAGAACAAGGCCTGAGTATTGAAACTGCGGTATTCCCATGGGCTGCATCTGGTCGTGCTATCGCTTCTGCACGTACTGAAGGGTCTACAAAACTTATCTTTGATAAAGACTCTGGCCGTGTGATCGGTGGTGCAATGGTCGGTATTAATGCTGGTGAAATGCTAGGTGAAATTGGTCTAGCCGTTGAAATGGGTGCAGATGGTGAAGACCTGGCGCTAACAATTCATGCTCACCCAACATTGAATGAGTCTATTGGACTTGCTGCTGAAATATTTGAAGGGTCAATCACTGACTTACCAAATAAAAAAGCAGTGAAGAAAAAGTAAGCCTTTTTCTTAGAGTTAAAAAAAGCCCAGCATTAGCTGGGTTTTTTGTTTTCTAGCGAGAGCTGTTAACTACAGAGCGTAAGTTCTGTCGTATGTGTTATTTTTTGCTTTTCCTATACTTCACGAGTTCATAATCGAACTCATCAGGGTAGACAATTAAACCATCTTGCTCTGGAATGGGGAATACTGCGATAGCAAGTTCGTCTTCTGCTAGGCCATCAGTCCATTTAGCATGCCATTTCTTGAGTGATATTGACTGAGGTTTACAGTCTTGCCAGTCGCCAGTAGCCCATAATGTGGCAAATTCTTCATTAGGCCAAATAGGCACACAATCCTCATCATCGCTATTGAGCATAACGCAACCGTGTTCGTCAGTGAGGATCCATACAAGTTCTGTGCTTGAGACTTCTTTGATTAAGTATTTGTAACGTTGTGTATTGTCATTGCTGAGAATTGAGTTCATGCGTTGTTGATCAATAGAGTGTGTCATGACATACCTCTTTTAAATAGTTGTGTGCTGATATTCATCATTATTTTAAGCTTTTGCGATACAGTACGGCATCATGATCGCCACGCGGATCGTTGTAAATATAGTTTTTGATATATTTCATTCCAATGTTTTTCATGATTTTTAAAGAGCCATGATTTTCAACAAGAGCCGTTGCAGAAAATGCTTCTAACTCAGGGTGCGCTTTACTAATGGAATTGGCAACTTGTTGAGCAGCCTCTGTTGCATACCCTTTGCCCCAAGATGATTGCTTAAAGCGCCAACCGAGCTCTAAATCTAACATATTTTTATCACCTTCAAAGAAGCCCATAGGCCTTACTAGGATCCACCCTATAAATTCGTTATTTGATAATAGACTGGTATGCCAAAGTCCCCAGCCTTTTTCTTTATTTGTAAATGCGATTAGCCGAGGAATGTAAGTCTCTTGTATATCGGCCATTGAATTCGCGATGCCACCGTTAATGTGTGCCATAACAGCAGGATCTTGATCGAGTTCAAATAGTAATTGGGCGTCGTCTTGCGTCATAAGGCGAAAGTGTAATCTTGCAGAGTTTTGAATATTCATCGAGGCTCCTTACTGTTTTTATAGCTGAATTTTATTACAATACACGCTTGATTGTTTTGAGGGTATCTAGTGAGTAATTCTGTATTGGCCTTACGCCAACAACAAATCGCGGTTGCAAGGCGTGAGTATAAAGCCAGAGGATCAAGGTTAAACCGATGTGAAGCGTGTTTACTGGCACAGCACTTATGTATTTGCGATGGCGTTACTGTAGCAGATACTTGCCAGAGTGCAGTGTGTCTCATTATGTATCACAATGAAAGCTTTAAACCATCTAATACTGGGCGCTTGATCGCTGACATTATACCAGATAATTATGCGTTTAGATGGGACAGAACAGAACCAAATCCAAAATTGCTCGAGTTGCTCAATAATCCACGTTATTTCCCTGTTATTGTTTTTCCGGTAGATGACAGAGAATCAGAGCTGGCGAGAGTGATCACAAAAGTAGAGGGTATTGAGGGTAAAACGCCGCTTTATATTTTCTTAGATGGCACTTGGCGAGAAGCCAAAAAGATGTTTAGAAAGAGCCCTTACCTTGATGAACTACCTATTTTATCAATATCGCCAGAGTCTTTGTCTGATTATCAATTACGTGTTGCTGCACATGCACATCAGCTCGGTACCGCGGAAGTGGCATGTGTGGTATTGGAGCAAAATAATGAACTAGATGCTGCGCAAAAATTGACGAGCCACTTTATTGACTTTAGAGATGCATATTTAAAGAGTAAACGAAAAAAGCTGTGATGATATGTCTAATAACGAAGTAAAGAATGGCTTAATTGGGCAAGTTGTTGAAAAAGAAAGCGCGCGACTCGTAAGAGCCGCGCTGACGGAATCTTCTAAACGCATCCTGCGAGCCTGTAATTTAAATTGTGTATCTGCTTATAATTAAGCCAGTAATGGCTGAGGATAAGCAATATGGATAAGAAAGCTCTAGAAGCCTTCGCTCGCGAAGCAGCTAAGTCGATTAAGACTCCTTCTGATCTTGATGACTTTAGGAAAATGTTAACCAAGGTGACGGTTGAGACAGCCTTAAATGCTGAACTTAATGAGCACCTCGGTTACGAAAAAAACTCACCAACTAACGATAGTAACAGTCGAAATGGCTACTCATCTAAACGCCTAATTACAGACGATGGTGAGATCCAGTTAGAAGTCCCTCGTGACCGTGACGCGTCCTTTGAACCCAAGCTTGTTCGTAAACATCAAACCCGATTTCAATCGATGGACGACAAGATCTTAAGCCTATATGCCAAAGGAATGACCACCCGTGAAATCGTCGCAACATTCAAAGAAATGTACGATGCGGATATCTCCGCCAGTCTAATATCTAAAGTTACAGATGCTGTTTTAGAACAAGTGGTTGAGTGGCAATCTCGCCCGCTTGATACGGTCTATCCCATCGTTTATCTCGATTGCATCGTCGTGAAAGTACGCCAGAATAAACAGGTTATCAACAAAGCCATTTATCTCGCACTTGGCGTAAATATGGAAGGTCAGAAAGAACTTCTTGGGATGTGGATGTCCGAAACCGAAGGAGCGAAGTTCTGGCTTAGCGTGCTCACCGAACTTCAAAATCGAGGCGTGAATGATATCCTCATCGCGTGTGTAGATGGCCTGAAGGGCTTTCCTGATGCCATCAACGCTGTTTATCCAAAAACTCAAATTCAGCTCTGTATCGTACACATGGTGCGAAACTCAATGAAATACGTCCCATGGAAAGACTACAAGGCAATTACCGCTGACTTAAAAGAAATCTATCAAGCAACAACGGAAGATGAAGCCCTGTTGGCGTTAGAGCACTTTGGTGATAAATGGGATGAAAAGTACCCTCAAATCAGCCGCTCCTGGACGGCTCATTGGGATAATCTCAATACTCTATTTAGCTACCCTCAAGATATTCGTAAAGCTATCTACACGACAAATGCTATTGAATCTCTGAACAGTGTGATCAGAAAAGCGACCAAGAAACGTAAACTGTTCCCGACAGATGAATCCGCTAGCAAGGTGGTGTACTTAGCGATAATGGATGCTTCCAAGAGGTGGACAATGCCTATTCATAACTGGAAGCAAGCTCTAAACCGTTTTATGATTATGTTTGAAGACCGACTAACTGAATACTTGTAACTAAGAGCAGTTACACAGAATTATTTACAGGGTCCATCCTGCAATGTTGATCTGATCAACTCCTAAAACTGTCCGCATCCGTGGCTTCGCTTGGTGTTCTGTTTCTGCGAAAATTAGCGTCACTGCTAAGGTCCTTTGCTGTCCTTACACACTATATTCATCCGATGAACATGGCTGCCTGCCATTGGTCCGTAATATACGAAAATTCGTTTATTAACGATGATGCCTGCTTCAAGGCTTAACGTATGTCCTAGTATAATCCCTTAAAAGATACTTCCTGTATAACTCCTGATCACTTAGTGTGATTTGTCCTTTTGTAGCCACAGCATCCTGCCGTTTGTCCCTGTAGTGCTTGCTATATCCTATAGCGTTTCCTTAAACCTCAGCATCCGGCTGATTGTCCATTTCCCTGTAGTGCTTGCTATATCCTATAGCGTTTCCTTAAACCTCAGCATCCGGCTGATTGTCCATTTCCCTGTAGTGCTTGCTATATCCTATAGCATTTCCTTAAACTTCAGCATCCGGCTGATTGTCCATTTCCCTGTAGTGCTTGCTATATCCTATAGCGTTTCCTTAAACCTCAGCATCCGGCTGATTGTCCTCTGTAATTGCGTCCGGCAATGTTAAATAAGCTAAACTGTGTAGTTTTATTTATTTCTAAGTAATCATCTCCTTGACTACGAGATAAATTATAGAGAATTTTAACGGGTACAAAACCAGTTAAAAGGCCTTTTATTTTTGATTAAGAACAGTAATGATTTATTAATTCCATTCAAAACAGTTACTTATGTTTTTTCTGGTGTTATTTTCAGCATGTGTATCATTGATCTCCACATGAGAAGTGAGATATTTCTCACAAGCAACTTCTGATTTAGTGATACAGTTATTTGCAACAGCATAAAGCTAGTTTTATTCAGAGGGTGTTTTTTAGCATCATAAGAGATATTATTAGCTGATAATAATTATTGTTTTTATCTGGAGGCTTTAATGAAAAAAGCATTAGCGATTGTTTTTACATCTTTGACTTGTTTACCCGCATTGGCAGCGGACGAGGTTAATATCTATTCTTTTCGTCAACCGTTCTTGATCCAGCCAATTTTAGATGACTTCACCAAACAGACAGGCATAAAAACCAATGTCGTTTTCGCTAAAAAAGGGCTAATTGAACGCGTAAAACGTGAAGGTAAGCATAGCCGAGCTGACTTAGTATTAACGTCAAACTTTAGTGCCTTGATGCAACTAGATGATCTCAACCTAACGCAAAAAATAGAAAGCGATGTGGTGACTCGTAACATCCCTGTTGCTTTTCGCGATCCTGCTGGAGAGTGGGTTGCGTTAACGAAGCGTGTGCGTAATGTTTATTCGTCAAAAGAGCGTGTCGGTAAGCTTGCTGATTTAGGCTACGAAGATTTAGCGTCGGCGACTTATAAAGGCAAAATTTGCATGCGTTCAGGCAAGCACCCTTATAATTTAGGGTTAATTGCGTCTATGATCGCACATCATGGAGAAGCTGACACAAAGCAGTGGCTAGAAGGGGTGAAGAGTAACTTAGCGCGCAAACCACAAGGTAACGATCGTGCTCAAGTGAAAGCGGTTAAAGAAGGCTTATGTGATGTGGCGTTAGGTAATAGTTATTATTTTGGAAAAATGTTACAAGACAGCAAGCAAAAAACGTGGGCAGATGCTGTTCATATTAACTTCCCGAATCAAACAAACCGTGGTGCGCATTTAAATGTCTCAGGGGTTGTGATGACTAAATATGCTAAAAACCCAGAAAATGCCTTGAAACTTATAGAGTTTATGACCGACAATAAAGCCCAGAATATGTATGCGTCAATGAATATGGAGTATCCGGTTAAACCTGGAGTAGCATTGTCGAACTTGGTGGCATCATGGGGCACGTTTAAGGAAGACGCTTTACCATTGTCTGAAATTAGTAAATATCGTCCATTAGCACTTAAGCTGATCGATGAGGTTAAATTTGATCTTTAATGCAAGCATCGTCTTCACTGTCTAAATGGCAGGTATTTGCGTGGCTGATAGGCATGTGTCTATCAGCACCGCTGGCTTTTTTGATCTTTGAATCTTTGCAAGGAGATTCAGAGGTCTTCACACATTTGTGGAACACAGTTCTTTGGGACTACACCTCTAATACCCTATTACTGATTCTTGGGGTGATATCTTTAAGTTGTGTCATTGCACTGCCGCTTGGCTGGTTAACGGCGTATTGCCAGTTTCCGGGCCGTAAAGTCTTTGAATGGGCGTTAATGCTGCCACTTGCCATGCCCACTTATATTATTGCGTATATTTATACCGATTTGCTCGATTATGCAGGCCCAGTGCAAGTAACATTACGAGAGTGGTTTGGTTGGCAGTCTCCTAATGATTATTGGTTTTTTGATATTCGTACTTTGCCTGGTGCGATTGTGATGATTGCGTTAGTACTCTACCCTTATTTATATTTAATTTTTAAAACAGCTTTAAGAGAGCAATCATTTAAATTGGTGCAAGCAAGCCAGTTAATGGGTATGAGCCCGCTACAGAGCTTCTTTAAAGTCAGTTTACCGCTAGCACGGGGCGCTATTGTTGCAGCACTTGCTTTGATCAGTATGGAAACAATGGCTGACTTTGCGACGGTACATTATTTTGCTGTGAGCACATTGACAACCGCTGTTTATGATACGTGGTTGGGGTATTACTCGCTAACCGCTGCGGCAAAAATCTCAGGGATCATGCTGTTATTTTTATTTGTATCTCTCATGCTAGAGCGTTTAAGCCGTAAAAATGACACTATTCATGAACGTCAATCATCGGTTAACGATACGGCTTTGTATCGATTACAGGGTAAGTCTGCGTGGGGTGCAACAGCGTATTGTGTCGCTGTGTTAATGATTGCTTTTGTTTTACCCGTAAGCATTCTAGCTGGTTACGCGATTGACTACTTTGATGAAGCATGGAACAGCCAGTTCTTCTTATATGCATGGCAAAGTTTAAAGGTATCGTTGTGGGTGAGTGCCATTGCTATTTTGTTGAGTGTGTTAGTTGTATTTTATCAACGGATTGGCGAAGGAAAAAGAAAGTCTGTACCAGGGCGTTTTGCCAGTACTGGGTATGCATTACCGGGCACGGTACTCGCAATTGCAGTATTACTACCATTAACGTTACTAGATACTAAACTCAATGAGTGGTTTGCTGAAACAAGTTTTGAGCCGGGCTTATTACTCAGTGGTAGTATTTTCGCGATGATACTTGCGTATGTCGTGCGTTTTTATGCTATTGCGCATGGTGCCGTTGAGGCAAGCTATGTCAGAATAAGTCCATCACTTGATATGGCGAGTCAAAGTATGGGGAAAGGTTTTTTTCAAACATTGACGCTTGTACATTTTCCACTGCTGCGCCGAGGAATTCTAACAGCAGCTTTGCTGGTTTTTATCGAGTGTATGAAAGAGTTACCCGCGGCGCTGTTATTACGTCCATTCAATTTTGAAACATTAGCAACACATGTATTTCAATATGTGAGTGATGAACAGTTAGAGTTGGCTTCAGTTTCTGCTTTGTTTATCGTGTTGGTAGGGTTAATTCCGTTGTATTTTGTTAATCGGTCTATGGAGCAGCATAATTAATGAGTAGCTTACTTTTACAAAATCTATCGTATAAATATGACGGTCAGTCAGTGATTAAAAACCTTAATCTAACGGTTGAGCCAAATGAGATCGTATGTTTGTTAGGGGCCAGTGGGTGCGGTAAAACGACAACTTTAAAGGCTATTGCAGGATTGATTCAACCTCAGCATGGTAAAGTCGTTATTAACGGTCAATGTATGAGTGATGAATCGCTCTTTGTTGCGCCTCAGCATCGTAATATCGGTATGATGTTTCAAGATTATGCGCTGTTCCCTCACTTAACCGTTGCGCAAAATATAGCCTTTGGGTTAAACAAGCTCGATAAATCTGAGCGTGAAAAGCGTGTCGATGAAATGCTGGAGTTAGTACATCTAACAAACTTTCGAGGGCGTTACCCGCATGAACTATCTGGTGGCCAGCAGCAGCGTGTCGCTATCGCAAGGGCGTTGGCCTATCGACCTAATTTATTACTACTCGATGAACCCTTTTCAAATATAGATGCACAAGTGCGTTATCAGTTAATTAATGATATTCGCGCCATTATTAAAGATCAGCAAGTGTCGGCTATTTTTGTTAGTCACTCAAAAGATGAAGCGTTTGCCTTTTCAGATAAATTAGCCATTATGCATGAAGGTCAAATTGCGCAATTAGGCTGTGCAAAAACGCTTTTTCAGCAGCCAAAAAATAAGGTTGTTGCCGAGTTTTTAGGGCAAGGGATCTACCTTGATGCGACCAGATATAATGGCGCAGGGGTTACCACAGATTTTGGTGACGTAAGTTCTATGGTGCCTTTATCGCAGTCACAGCAGCAAGGTAAGATTTTTGTTCGCCCGCAGCATTTAGAGTTAGTTAATGACCCCTCAGGTCAAGTGTCAGTAGAACAGCAGCGCTTTGTGGGAACCGAATACGTTTATCGGGTACGCTTTGCTGAGCAGTTAATTGAAGTGCCTGCGCCAGCGGATAAAGTAATTGATGCAAACCTTCCTGTTTCTTTCAAAATAAAGACACATGCGGTAAATTTCTTTTCTGAGCAAGAGCTGAATTAAGGAAGGACTAGTATGGCGCAAGCGCAATCAGGGGTATGTGCTGAAGCAAACCTACATGGTCTTCATTTATTTTTTAATGTACTAGATGGACACGACGAGGTTGTGCGTGCTGCATTAGCAAATTGTGAGAGATTGCAAAACGAATTAAGTGATCGCTTCTCTGAATCGATGGTCAGTAGCTTTGTTGCTATTGGTGCTCAGTATTGGCCGCATATTTATCCGGAATATATTCCACCAGAGTTAAAAAGCTTTCCTCATATCAGTAATACCGAGCATTTGGTGCACAGCCAGCCATTTGATTTAATGTATGTGATCCGCTCAGACCGTGAGGATGTAAATCATCTTTTTGCACAAAGTGTTTTACATATGCTTGCATCAAGTGTTGAGCTTGTGGCGCATGTGCGAGGGTTTCGCTTTTTGGATGGCAGGGACTTTAATGGGTTTATATATGGTGGTAATGCGCCTCATGGGCGTTTTAAACGCCAAGTTGCTCTAGTAGATAATCCTCAGCAGTTGGACCATCAAGGCAGCTATATTCATGTGCAGCGAGTTAAGTTCAACATTGATGCTTGGCAAGCATTGGCACTTGATGAGCAAGAACAAATAATGGGACGAACTCGATTAGATAACGAATTGATTGAGCCGGCACGTGACAATAGCCATGCTTTTTTAGCAGAACTTACCAATGACAAAGGTTTGGCGCTATTACTTGATCAAAGTATGCCATTTGGTGATGTATTTGAACAAGGGAGTTTATGGGTGAGTTGCTCCGCTCAGGGTGATGCCTTCGATACTGTATTACACTCCCGATTAGGGACGGACGAAAATTACGATTTATGGCTAGACTATAATCAAGCGGATATGGGGGCTGCTTTCTTTGCACCATCAATTCAATTTCTGAATACCATGGCGCAAAGCTGCGAATAAACCTTGTAGCAAAATAGCGCTTTATACGTTATCAAATAACGTCTTAACTCGTTCGAGTGTGGCATCTATTTCTGATATTTTTGCTGGTGCAATAAAAATGGTGTCGTCACCTGCGATAGTACCAAGTACACCGTCTGCAGTGCCCAAAGAGTCTAATAATCGTGCGATCAGTTGAGCAGCGCCAGGGCTGGTTCTAATGATGATCATCATTTCATTGTGCACGATATCAATAACAAGTTGACGCAATGGGCTCTTTGCGGTTGGTACACCCATCTCAGCTGGCAAGCAATACACCATCTCTTGTTTCGCATTACGTGTTCTTACCGCACCAAATTTACTCAACATACGAGAAACTTTACTTTGACTGACATTGTCGAAACCTTGTTCTTTTAACGCGTCAACAATTTCTCCTTGTGAACCAAAGTTTTCTTCTTTGAGTAAAGCTTTAAATGCTTTAACAAGCGCTTCTTGTTTTTCTTGAGGCTGCATAACGACCCATCATTGAAATTACGATGTATAGGATTCTACACAAAACTACGTTGTGACCCAAATTTTAGCGGCCGGATAATCGGGTAGCTCAGCGAGCGTAAACGCTAAGTGCCGTGATCTTTACAACTATAGTCGAAAAAATCATGAAAATAACTCGGATAAATTTGTTTTTACCTGCGCTTTTCATTATCTTTACTGCACACTTGAGCCTGTTTATCTTTTTTGGCTATATTTTTAGTAATTTGTATGAATTTTACTGGGATTAACCGCACTTTATGACCTTTATGATGATGGCAGTTGATCAAAATTCATATTCGTTGATTACACAAAAACTCAATTATTGAGCACTCGTGGTTATTTTTGTCTCATATGGCAGAAAGTGAGTGCTAATGTGCACACCAAGTAAAGTGCATATCAATATGCGAAGGTTAGCTGCGAAAGAGAGACGCGTTCTATATTTACCTTCAATGTATGGAGAATTCACATGAAAGTTGCTGTATTGGGTGCCGCTGGCGGTATTGGTCAAGCTTTATCACTGTTACTTAAAAATGGCTTGCCTGCAGGTTCTGAATTATCATTATACGACGTAGCGCCAGTTGTTCCTGGTGTTGCTGTTGATCTTTCTCACATCCCAACGGCAGTGAAAGTAGCTGGTTTTGGTGCGGATGACCTTGATGCTGCACTAACAGGTGCTGACATCGTATTGATCCCTGCTGGTATGCCTCGTAAGCCTGGTATGGACCGTGCTGACCTATTCAATGTAAATGCAGGCATCATCAAAACGCTTGCTGAAGGTATTGTACGTAACTGTCCTAAAGCGCTTGTGGGTGTTATCACAAACCCAGTAAATGGCACTGTGCCAATTGTTGCTGAAGTATTCAAAAAAGCGGGTACTTATGAAGCATCACGCGTATTTGGTGTAACAACGCTAGACGTTATTCGTTCTGAAGCTTTCATCGCAGAATTGAAAGGTGTTGATGTATCTGAAGTGAAAGTACCAGTGATTGGTGGCCATTCAGGTACTACCATTTTACCACTTCTTTCACAAGTTGAGGGTGTTTCATTCACTGATGAAGAAGTTGCAGCACTAACACCTCGCATCCAAAATGCGGGTACTGAAGTTGTTAATGCTAAAGCGGGTGGCGGTTCTGCTACGCTTTCAATGGGTGCTGCAGCTGCACGCTTCTGCTTCTCATTGGTTAAAGGTCTACAAGGTCAAGACGTTGTAGATTATGCATATGTTGCTGTTGAAAATGGCGATGCTCCATACTTTGCACACCCTGTACGTTTAGGCAAAAACGGCGTAGAAGAAATTCTTTCGTACGGCGAGCTAAGTGCATTTGAGCAAAAAGCAAAAGAAGACATGCTTGCAACACTAACTAAAGACATCCAAGAGGGTGTTGATTTCATGTCTTAGTAGACAATGAAAATAAAAAAGCCGCGTATAACGCGGCTTTTTTTTTGGGAAATATAATTAAAATCATTAAGTTAATGTTTTTATCGCTTTACTGATACCGTCTAACGTCAAGGGATACATGCGATTTTTCATCAATTCAGCAATGATCTCTATTGATTGGTAATAGGGCCAATGAGTGGCCGGCTGTGGGTTTAACCATGCGACTTTTTCAAAATGCAGTGTCAGGCGATTTAGCCATACACTGCCAGCTTCTTGGTTCCAATGCTCAACACTGCCACCGGGATAGGTAATTTCATAGGGCCCCATTGTGGCATCTCCGACAAAAATTAGTCGGTAATCTTTGCCAAAACGATTTATGAGTTGGTAAGTATCTAGTGCTTCGCTATCGCGTCGTTCATTGTCTTGCCAAACTTGTTCATATACGCAATTATGAAAATAGAAAAACTCTAAATGTTTAAATTCACTGTGTGCAGCACCAAATAATTGTTCGCATAAATGAATATAGTCATCCATTGAACCACCTATATCGAACAGCATAATGACATTAATTGCATTATGTCGTTCAGGCATCATTTTTACATCGAGCATACCCCCTTGTTTAGCGGTTGCAGCGATGGTTTCATTGAGGTCAAGCTGATCACTGGCGCCACTTTTTGCAAACTTTCGGAGTTTCTTTAACGCCAATTTCATCGTTCTGCTGGTGATTTCAGTGTTGGCGTCTAAATTGCGGTATTGACGTTTATCCCACACTTTAACGGCTTTGCGTTGCCGGTTACCATCTTGACCTATCCGAACGCCCTCTGGGTTATAACCATAAGCGCCAAATGGGGACGTGCCGCCGGTGCCGACCCATTTATTGCCTCCAGCATGACGCTTTTGCTGCTCAGTGAGGCGCTGCTTGAGTGTTTCAAGCAGTTTATCAAGCCCCCCGAGTGCATTGAGTTGCTGCTTTTCTTCTTCTGATAGATTTTTTTCAAACTCTTTTCTCAACCAGTCATTGGGGAGCTTTGTCGTGGATTGTAATTTCGAGAGTAAGTCTTGTGATTCGATACCTTGGAAGTAATGAGCGAATGCACGGTCAAATTTATCAAATTGCGTTTCATCTTTTACAAAAATGATTTTACTTAACTCATAAAAAGCATCGATGTCGGCAAAGGCTAACCCTTTGTCTAATGCATTCAAGCAGTCGAGTAGCTCGCGTGGGCTTACCTTTAGCCCATAGCGTTTAAGCGTGAAAAAAAACTCAATTAGCATGGTTTATCGCTTACTCATAAAAGCCAGTTTTTCAATTAAGCTCACATCTTGTTCGTTTTTTAATAGAGCGCCAAACAAAGGCATAAGACCACCTTGATGCTGTTTATCATGTAGCGTTGAGCTGTCAATATCTTCTGCCATAAGCAGCTTAAGCCAATCAAGTAGTTCACTGGTACTGGGCTTTTTCTGAAGCCCTGGTATATCCCTCAATTTAAAAAAGCTTTCCAGTGCTTGCTGTACCAACTCGGCTTTTATATTTGGGTAATGTACATCAATAATTTGCTGCATTTGCTGGGCTGATGGAAAATCAATATAGTGAAAAAAGCAGCGACGTAAAAAAGCATCTGGGAGCTCTTTTTCGTTATTGGATGTAATGATCACGATAGGACGGACTTTTGCTTTGACGCGTTCACCGGTTTCATATACGTGAAACTCCATCTTATCGAGTTCAAGTAATAAATCATTGGGGAATTCAATGTCAGCTTTGTCTATTTCATCAATAAGTAAGACGGGGCGTTGTACATCGGTAAAGGCGTGCCATAGTTTGCCTTTAACGATGTAGTTATTTATGTCATGTACGCGTTGCTCACCTAATTGACTATCCCTTAAGCGTGATACTGCGTCATACTCATACAAACCTTGTTGTGCTTTGGTGGTTGATTTTATATGCCATTGAATAAGGCGAGTGTTAAGGTTGTTGGCAAGCTCTTCTGCGAGTAAGGTTTTACCTGTACCAGGCTCCCCTTTTATAAGGAGCGGTTTCTCTAAAATAATAGCGGCATTTACTGCCTGTTTTAATGCGTTGCTCGCAATGTAATTATTAGTACCTTGAAAGTTCACTGTGTTACCTAACGACTGGTCTGATGACAATGGCTTATCTTGCCATAAAAAGGTGACCTGTCGCTAGGGGGGATAAATGTGTTGCTATGACGCGATATATTTAAAGCGAGGGATTTCAACTCCCTCTATCGTCACATTTTCGATAAACATGCTGAAGGGGCGTACCCAAAAATCAAAATCGCCATATAGCGTTTGATAAACAACCATCAATTCTTGCGTTTCACTGTGTGTTGCGCAGTGGAATACGCGATATTGTTGACCTTTGTAATGCTTATAAATACCGGGTTTTAGTGTTTGCTTCACTGTTCGCTCCGTTTACTGTGCGGTATACTGCGCACTAATGTTTGCCAAACTGGCCTGTTGTATGAATTATATTGCGCTTGAAGACTTTAGAAAAGCATGGGTTTTTAAACATCAAGATTTACCAATATCAGAAAGTGATTTAGCTGCCATAAAGCCCATGACGAAAGAGCGTGCGGCGGTTTTGTGGAGCACGATGATAAGTCGTGACCAAGATCACCCTGACTTTTTTAACCCTTCAGAGTGGGTTGGTAAAGAAGATAGCTGGTCAGAAAATGTAGATTGGGAGCAGCCTTGGGAGCAAGGTGAGGAGTCATTACCAGAATCAATCTCCACGCACCTTGGCTGGGAAGCAAATACCACAGTGTATTTTTGTATGTCACGAGAGCAGGTGATTGAAACTAACTTTGCAGTATTCCAGCGTTGTTGGCAAAACTTTATGTTTTTATGTGATGGCAGCTTATTGGTAGGGAAAAAACGCACGGCAGTGGTGCAGTTTATGGAAAATGGTGAGGCACGCTTAGGGGAAAAGCCGAAAGGCTAGCTTGCAGTGATAGGCCATGCTATAACTTTCATACTCAGTGAGAAATAGCGTGGATAAAGACCTGTTAACGACATCAAATACGCAAAACAGCTTATGGCATGATGAACATGAGCGATTACAATTTGCAGAATTAGTTAATGTCTTTTATGCAAGAGAGATCCCTGCTTTGGCTAAAAGAGCGGATCAAGAACAGATATCACGCGCTTTACAAAGCCTGCCTTACTATGTGGAGCGCGCGGCACGTCATATAGTACAAGGATGTGTCCCTTTAGAGTTAGACAGTCACAATGGCAGTTGGTTATGCAGTCAAAAAGCACAACCAAAATGGCAAGCTGATGTATGTGAAGGTTATTTTAAACGCTATGCTGTTGTGGGGCTGGTGGTACCCATTATCATTTCAAGTGACGGTCTAACACGGTTAGCCATAGACACCATAGATCAAGTGCGAGACAATACTGTACATTGCAACCAACACCAATGGTTCAATTGTTCAGGGCGAAGTCATGATAATGACTTTACCATGATGCTTAAACCGTCAAAAGCGCTACTCAGCGCCGCATGTTGCGGACATCAATGGCGATTTGGCAAGGCGATAAGCCCCAGGATATTAAGCTTAAGGGAAATGCTGTTAGCCAGTATGATTAACTGGAAAAACGTAAGAACAATAAAAAAACGTCCATATTAATCTTAGAAATGCATAACAGGCGTTAGGAGCTAAATAGTGCGCTTATTTCAATTTGCTTTAGTTTGCTTAGCGGCCTTTATTCAGTATCAGCTCTGGTTTGGCCACAATGGCTTAAAAGACTACATAAGGCTTAAGGATGCGGTCACCGCGCACCAACAAGTCAATGCAAAACTGGAAAAACGTAACAAGCTACTTAAAGCTGATATCGAAGACTTAAAACTTGGTTTAGAGGGCGTAGAAGAACGTGCGCGACATGAGCTAGGTATGATCAAACCCAATGAAACATTCATAAGAGTTCTGCCAAAAAAACACCATGAATAAAAAGCCTAAAATAGCCATTGTTGTGCCCGCAGCGGGTGTGGGGAGTCGTATGCAACTGTCCCATCCAAAGCAATACTTAAATATTGCGGGGAAAACGGTGCTAGAACATACGTTAGACAAAATGTTGGATATCCCTGATGTGGGCGTAATAGCTGTCGCTATTAGTGAGCAAGACGCTTATTTCCCAGAGCTAAATATTGATAACGAGCGAATAATTCGCACGCCAGGTGGACAAGAACGGTCAGACTCGGTGTTAAATGCCTTAAATATGCTAGTTGAGTATGCGCCTGATTGGGTGCTTGTTCATGATGCGGCCAGACCGTTGGTGACAGCATCGGATATTACACAGTTAGTGACCCAGTGTATCGATAAGGAACAAGGTGGGATTTTAGCTGCTAAAGTAAAAGACACGATTAAACGTGGCAATGAATATAGTTTAGGTACCGTGCCGCGTGATGAACTATGGCAAGCATTAACGCCGCAAATGTTTCCATTTGCAGCATTGCGGATTGCTCTTGAAAGTGCGTTGTTAAACAACGTTAAGATCACGGATGAAGCATCCGCGATGGAATGGAATAATGAGCCTGTACAGCTTATTGCTGGGCGCTCAGACAATATAAAAATTACCACGCCAGAAGATTACGCCTTGGCGTGTTTTTTAATATCTCAACAGCAAAAAGAGAGTGCAACATGATAAGAATTGGCCATGGGTTTGATGTACATAAATTCGGTGGTGAAGGTCCGTTGGTTATTTGTGGTGAAAAGATCCCCTATCAATATGGCTTTATTGCACACTCAGATGGTGATGTTGCAGTACATGCGTTGTGTGATGCTTTACTAGGGGCTTTAGCTTTGGGTGATATTGGCAAACACTTCCCTGATACCGCTGATGAATTTGAAAATATAGACAGTCGCATATTATTACGCCGTGTTGTTGAGCAAGTTACTGAGTTAGGTTATACATTGGCAAATTGTGATGTCACTATTGTGGCACAAGCGCCTAAAATGCGACCGCATATTGATGCAATGAGAGCCAATTTAGCACAAGATTGTGGCGTTGCTATTGACCAAGTTAACGTCAAAGCTACGACAACTGAAAAACTCGGTTTTGAAGGACGAAAAGAAGGTATTTCTGCACACGCAGTGGTATTGGTAACAAAAATATGAAGGATTTAAACTATCTATATGGTGAGCCATTATCATCGGCAGATTATAAAACCAGCGCAGAAGACTTTGTTGTAGACGAAATACTTGATATTGAGCTTACTGGTGAAGGTGAGCATGTGTGTCTACAAGTGATCAAAAAAGGTGAAAATACGCAATACGTGGCGAAGATGATTGCAAAATTTGCCAATGTCGCGCCACGAGATGTGAGCTATGCCGGCCTAAAAGACAGACACGGTGTAACCAGTCAATGGTTTAGTGTACCAGTTCCGATTAAGCAGAGTATTGATTTTACAGAATTAAACAGCGACAGTGTTTTTGTTATTAAACAAGTTAGACACAATAGAAAACTACGCACTGGCTGCCATTCAGGAAATAAGTTTCAAATAACCTTGCGTAATATTAGTACACCATTAGATATTTTATCTCGTATTAATGCCGTACGCCAAGGAGTACCAAATTACTTTGGTGAGCAGCGTTTTGGTCATGATGGGCATAATCTTGACATGGCCGAACGCATGTTTGCAGGTGAACGTATTCGAGATAAGAAATTACGCGGTATCATTATATCGGCCGCGCGCTCTCACATTTTTAACGCTATTGTTAGCCAGCGCGTTGCGGAGCATGGGTTGGCCAAAACGTGGCATAAAGAAGTCTTTATGTTGAGTGGTAGTAATGCCTTTTTTGAAGAAAATATCAGTGATAACACCATATCTCGGTTAACTGGCGGTGATATTCTTTTGTCAGCACCGCTGGTGGGCAAAGGTGAAAAAGGCTTAACAGAGCAAGAGAAAACATGGCTGTTACCATTTAGTGCTTGGCAAGAAGGTCTTGCTGAATTAGGGTTAAAGAATGAGCGCCGTGCATTGCGTTTAGTTCCGCAAGATCTAGAAGTGCAAACATTGGACGAAACGACGATAAAATTATCGTTTAGTTTACCAAAAGGTACGTTTGCGACGGCGTTACTCAGGGAGCTGGTGAAGCACCGAGATGCCTCTAAAGATAACATAACGGACAATAATAAAGATGAGAATACTACTCAGTAATGATGATGGGGTGCATGCAAAAGGTATTGAGGTATTGTATCAAGCATTGAGCCAAGTTGCCGAAGTGACAGTGGTGGCACCTGATCGCAATTGCAGTGGTGCAAGCAATTCATTAACACTGATGAACCCGTTACGTATGTCTAAGCTAGCTAATGGGTTTATGTCAGTCAACGGGACTCCAACGGATTGCGTACATATAGGGATAAACAAATTAATGGATGAACGTCCTGATCTCGTTGTAGCTGGAGTTAACAAGGGCGCAAACCTTGGGGATGATACGTTATATTCAGGAACAGTGGCTGCTGCAATCGAGGGGCGGCACATGGGGTTGCCTGCGATTGCTGTATCATTGTGCTCAAAAGACGAAGTGCACTATGAAACTGCAGCGCATGTTACTGTTGAGATAATTAAAAAGTTGCAATCACACCCCCTACCGACTGATCAAATCATTAATATCAATGTACCAGATTTACCGATTTCTCAACTCAAGGGACTGAAAGTAAGCCGGCTTGGTTCGAGGCATCAAGCTGAAACAATGACACAGCAAGTTGATCCTTGGGGGCGGGATATTTTTTGGTATGGGCCGTTAGGCCGTGAAAGTGATGCAGGGCCGGGTACTGATTTTCATACTGTCAATGAAGGTTATGCGTCGGTTACGCCTTTAAAAGTTGATATGACGGCGCATGACAGCCTGACGGCGATGGCGAGCTGGTTAAAAGAGTCAAAGTAATGTTATTAAACAATTATGCGCGCAGTGCAAGTGTTTTAATTGAGCAGCTTAAAGAACTCGGAGTTGTCGATACGAAAGTACTTGCGGTATTAGAGCAAACCCCTCGACACTTGTTCGTTGATGATGTGTTAAAGCATAAGTCCTACGAAAATACGGCGTTACCTATCGGGCAAGGGCAAACGATTTCCCAGCCGTTCATTGTTGGTAAAATGACTGAAGTACTCAGACAGGTTGGTGTAGCGGGTAATGTTCTTGAGATAGGCACCGGATCGGGTTATCAAACTGCAATCTTAGCTCAGCTTTTTGAGAGCGTGTGTACTGTTGAGAGAATCAAAAGCTTACAGTGGCAGGCGAAGCGTAGAATGCATCAACTTGATTTATATAATGTGGCTATGAAGCATGGTGACGGCTGGTTGGGTTGGTCGTCTAAAGCACCTTTTGCAGGGATCATTGTTACTGCTGCTGCGAAATCAGTACCACAGTCGTTACTAGAGCAGTTACAAGATGGTGGGGCGTTGATAGTACCTTTAGGTGAGAATGAACAGGTGTTAACCCTTTTTGTGCGTCAAGGTGAGCAATTCATTGAACACCCATTAGCACCAGTAAAGTTTGTACCTTTGGTCGCTGGTGATATTATTTAATTTCTATTTTTAATTGAGAGACAATACCAATTAAGCATTTACGATTTTATATGGCGAACAGTAAATAATGATGAAAATGCGTCTGTTAATACTCTTACTGGTTGCTATGTTGTTGGGTGCTTGCTCTTCTCGCCATAAACCAGCTCCTGTTACTTCCTTGTATTCTGGTAAGACCACTTCGACTCATAAAATTCACATTAAAAATAATCAATATAAAGTTCACAAAGGTGACACCTTATTTTCTATTGCCTTTAGCGCAAATAAAGATGTGAGGACTGTTGCTCGGATAAATAATATAAAAGCGCCCTACGTAATTTATCCCGGGCAAATTATCCATTTAAAGCGTTTTGCAAATAAGAATAATAAGGTTAAAAAAAAGCCAGTAAAACACCCTAACCCTAAAATTAATAAACAAAAAAGTAACAAAATACAGAAAAAAGAACTTGATAAGCCAAAACAACGGGAGTATGTTCAAAAAGAACAGAAGAGCAGTGCCGAAGTGCCTAAGCAGATGATTTCTAAAAAGGTACAGTGGCAAAGACCCGTTTTGGGTAAGGTGATAAAACGTTTTTCTGTTAAAGATAATGGTTATAAAGGATTATTAATTGCTAATAAACATGGAACACCTGTAAAAGCTGCCGCAGCGGGCACTGTGGTTTATGCGGGAAGTGCATTAAGAGGGTATGGTAATTTAATCATTTTGAAACACAATGACGATTACTTGAGTGCTTATGCACACAACTCGAAGTTATGGGTCAAAGAGCAGCAAAAAGTTAAAGTTGGTCAAAGAATTGCCGACATAGGAAGTACAGACGCCACTGAAACTGCGCTTCGCTTTGAGATCCGTTATAGAGGGCAAGCTGTAAACCCACTTAGGTTTTTACCTAAGAATTAAGACACTGACAGACAGTATGATGATTTAAACCATTCATTCGCTTGGGAGGATGCATATGGCTCAAACTGCAAATGTTAAGACCAAAAAAACGGAAGATTTTGAAGAAAAAAACGATGATGTTACATTGGATGAACCTAAAACTGAGCTTTTAGAGAACATTGAAGATGAAGACATTTTCGCTAAAGACGAAACAGTAAAGAACCTAGATGCAACTCAGTTATATTTAGGCGAAATTGGTTTCTCTCCGCTGCTTAGTGCTGAAGAAGAAGTTTATTTTGCGCGCAAAGCTTTAAAAGGCTGTGAAGCCTCTCGAAAACGTATGATTGAAAGTAATTTGCGCCTTGTTGTGAAAATTGCTCGACGGTACAACAATCGTGGTCTCGCATTATTGGACCTGATCGAAGAAGGTAATTTAGGCCTAATTCGTGCCGTTGAAAAGTTTGATCCAGAACGAGGATTTCGCTTCTCTACATACGCAACATGGTGGATACGTCAGACAATTGAACGTGCCATAATGAATCAAACACGTACCATTCGTTTACCTATTCATGTCGTTAAAGAGCTTAATGTGTATTTACGTACGGCACGTGAACTCACACAAAAGTTAGATCATGAGCCCACAGCGGAAGAAATCGCAGAGTGTTTAGATAGACCTGTGGAAGACGTAACAAAAATGCTGCGCTTAAATGAAAAGATCACCTCAGTTGATACACCAATAGGTGGTGAGAATGATAAAGCGTTATTAGATATTATTGCCGATGAAAAAGGACATGGTCCGGAGAATGAAGTACAAAGCAATGATATTAACAAGCATATTGTTGATTGGTTAGGAGAGTTGAATCCTAAGCAGCGTGAAGTGTTAGCACGTCGCTTTGGTCTACTTGGTTATGAGCCATCGACTTTGGAAGATGTGGGTCGAGAAATTGGCTTAACGCGAGAGCGGGTACGTCAAATTCAAGTTGAGGCGCTACGCCGTTTAAAAGATATTTTACAGCATGAAGGTTTAAGTACAGATAGTCTATTTGAGCAAATGTAATTGATTAGAACCTTTAATAAAAAAACCACTCTTTGAGTGGTTTTTTTATAAGTCGAGTAACGGATTATATAAGCTTCTTAAGCTTATATAATAGCGCGTGAGCTTCTCTAGGGGAAAGTTCATCAGGGTCAATTGCTTGAATGGATAGTTCAAGATCGGATGGTTCAGTTGCCAGTGCCAGCGTTTGTTGTGCAGGTGCACTCGATTCCACAACGCTTTGATGGTTCTCTAACATAACCAACTTTTGTTTGGCGACTTTTAGCACTTCTTTTGGTACGCCGGCAAGACCCGCAACTTGTAATCCAAAGCTTTTACTGGCGGCGCCATCTAGTACAGTATGCTTGAAAGCAATGGTGTCGTTGTGCTCTACCGCATCGAGGTGTACGTTGACTAATCCATTTTGCTGTTCTGCTAATTCTGTGAGCTCAAAATAATGGGTGGCAAATAAAGTTTTTGCGTTTATCTTTCGTGATAAATAGTCTGCTGTTGCATAGGCAAGAGATAAACCATCATAGGTACTTGTGCCTCGGCCAATTTCGTCCATGAGAACCAATGATTGGTGTGATGCATTGTTTAAAATAGTGGCAGTTTCAGTCATTTCGACCATGAATGTTGAGCGCCCAGACGCTAAATCGTCACTGGCGCCAATTCGTGTAAAAATGCGATCAACTTGGCCAAGAGTTGCATGACTTGCTGGTACATAGCTTCCTATATGCGCCATTAGCACAATCAAAGCTGTTTGGCGCATATAAGTTGATTTACCACCCATGTTAGGCCCTGTTATCACTAACATTTTTCGTTGAGGGCTTAAGTGGACTGGGTTAGCAATGAACGGGTCTTTACTCACTTGTTCAACAACTGGATGACGGCCTGCACTGATATTAATTTCATCAGACTCGGTCAAGTGTGGTCGACAGTAATCAAGAGTTTGAGCACGTTCAGCTAATGTATTGAGTACATCCAAATCGGCAAGTGATGCTGCCATGACTTGTAGTTGCTCAAGGTAAGGTGCAATAAATTCAAATAACTGTTCATATAACTGTTTCTCTAGTGCCAGTGCTTTACTTTGGCTGCCGAGTACTTTGTCTTCATGCTCTTTAAGTTCTGGAATGATATAGCGTTCATTGTTTTTTAATGTTTGTCTACGTATATATTCAACAGGGACTAAATGTGCATTTGCGCGGCTAACTTCGATATAAAAACCATGCACCTTGTTGTAGCCAATTTTTAGTGTATTGATCCCGGTGCGTTCTCGTTCACGTTCTTCAAGTTGCTCAAGTATATCGGTAGCACCTTGGCTGAGTGCACGCCACTCATCAAGGTCGGCATTATAGCCCGTTGCTATCACGCCACCATCACGAATCAGCACTGGGGGATTATCAATAATTGCGCGCTCTAATAAGTCTTGTAACTTTGGTAAAGGGGTAGAGTGTTGGCAAATTTGCGTGATTCGAGCGTCATTACAGTCAGATAAAATGTCATGTAATGGTCCAAGAGCCTGCAAGGCAGAGCGTAAACGTGTTAAATCACGTGGCCGTGCATTACACAGTGCTAGTCTGGCAACGACACGTTCTATATCACCAATGTGTTTTAGCGCATCATAAACCTCTATACTTAGTTGTGACTCAATTAAGCTAGTAATAGCGGACAAACGAGCATTCAGTTCTGAGCGATTACGAATAGGGGTATGGATACGCCTTTTCAATAATCGAGAGCCCATTGGGGTTGAGGTTTTATCAAGTACTTGCGCGAGCGTATTATCAATACTGCCCGATAAATTGACGGTTAATTCTAAGTTTTTACGCGTTGCGGCATCAAGGATGACAGCATGTTCATTTTTTTCTAATGTAATAGCGCGAATATGTGGCAGTGCGGTACGCTGAGTATCTTTGATGTACTGCATAACACATCCTGCAGCGACAAGTGCCGTATGTGCTTGTTCCACACCAAAGCCTATCAAGTCTTTGGTGTTAAATTGCTGACATAGAAGATGTTTGGCAGTGTCTAAATCAAACTCCCACTCTGGGCGGCGTCGACACCCTTTAATTTGTTCAATTAAATATAAGTTTTGAAATGACTCTGGATAGAGTAGCTCAGCAGGTTGTAACCTTTGTAAGGTGGAACTTAAAGCTTCATCTGTTTGTAATTCTACAATATTAAAGCTACCTGAGTTGATATCTAAATAGGCGAGGCCGTAGTGCCCTTGTTTATTTTGCCAAATACTGGCGAGTAAATTGTCTTGGCGCTCTTGTAATAGCGCCTCATCGGTGACAGTCCCAGGCGTTACAATACGTACGACTTTACGCTCTACAGGACCCTTACTAGTCGCAGGATCACCAATTTGTTCACATAAAGCAACGGACTCACCCATTTGTACTAAACGAGCCAAGTAATTCTCAACAGCATGATAAGGTACACCCGCCATCGGAATTGGCGCCCCCCCAGCTTTACCACGGTGTGTTTGAGAGATATCTAGCAGCTGCGCGGCGCGAATTGCGTCATCAAAAAATAATTCATAAAAATCGCCCATTCGATAGAATAATAAAATATCTTGGTGTTCGACTTTGATCCTAAGATATTGCTGCATCATAGGTGTTTGTTGTTTTATAGTATGTTCAGAATATAAATCTATCGACATGCATCTACCTAAAAGGGTGAATATGGAGCTACAACAAGAGATCAAGGCCCTCGCTGCACAATTGGGCACTATTTTAACGGATAAACGTCTGACAATCACTACCGCTGAGTCATGTACTGGTGGCGGTATTAGTTTTGCGCTCACCGATACACCAGGGAGTTCAGCGTATGTAGATCGGTGTTTTGTTACTTACAGCAATCAAGCTAAACATGATTTACTTGGCGTATCGAATGCAGTCTTAGAGCAATATGGTGCAGTCAGTGAGCAAACAGTGCGGGAAATGGCTACAGGCGCAGCACGCAATGCAAAAGCGGATGTCGCGATTGCTGTTTCTGGTGTCGCGGGGCCTGGTGGTGGCAGTGTTGAAAAACCGGTAGGGTTAGTCTGGTTTGCATTTTATATAGCAGGACAACTTGAAGTTAAAAAGTGTATTTTTTCTGGAGATAGAGCACAAGTAAGAATGCAAGTGATTGCTTTTGCTTTAGATATTGTAATTAATAAATTTAAATAAAAAATATGCTTGATACTGTGATTCCATACAGTATACTTACTCGCATTACGCAAGATTGGAGAAGCAAATGAACGATAATAAACAAAAAGCACTTGATGCTGCATTGTCACAAATTGAACGTCAATTTGGTAAAGGTTCAATTATGAAGCTAGGTGATAGCCAAGCTCTAGATATTGAAGCTATCTCAACTGGTTCACTAGGGATTGATATTGCTTTGGGTATAGGTGGTTTACCGACTGGGCGAATTGTTGAAATTTATGGTCCTGAGTCATCTGGTAAAACAACGCTTACTCTTCAAGTTATTGCAGAAGCACAAAAGAAGGGCAAAACATGTGCCTTTGTTGATGCCGAGCATGCGCTAGATCCAGTCTATGCTGAAAAATTAGGTGTAAATGTTGATGATTTATTAGTGTCACAGCCAGATACTGGTGAGCAGGCGCTTGAAATTTGTGACATGCTAGTGCGCTCTGGCGCGGTAGACGTTGTGATTGTTGACTCGGTTGCTGCACTTACGCCAAAAGCTGAAATTGAAGGCGACATGGGTGATCACCATGTTGGTTTGCAAGCTCGCTTGATGTCACAAGCATTACGTAAATTAACGGGTAATATTAAGCGTTCTAACACCTTATGTATTTTCATTAACCAAATTCGTATGAAGATTGGTGTGATGTTCGGTAATCCAGAAACGACCACTGGTGGTAATGCGCTGAAGTTCTACTCATCTGTTCGTATTGATATTCGTCGCATTGGCTCTGTAAAAGACGGTGACGAAGTTGTGGGTAATGAGACACGAGTTAAGATCGTTAAAAATAAAGTCGCACCACCGTTTAAGCAAGCTGAGTTCATTATTATGTATGGACAAGGTATTTCTAAACATGGTGAATTGATTGACTTAGGTGTTAAGCATAAACTGGTTGAAAAAGCAGGTGCTTGGTATAGTTATAAAGGCAGTAAAGTGGGCCAAGGTAAATCTAATTCAATTAAGTTTTTGAAAGAAAACCCTGAAATTGCGAATGAGATTGAAGGTCAATTACGCGAAATGTTATTACTTCAAGCCACGATCAAACCAGAAGACGGTGAAGATCAAGGCCTTGCTGCGGCAGATGCTGAAGCATAAATTGATATCAGCCAGGTAATTCAATGTATCTGGCTGTTTTAATATCCAAAGTCTATAAAAGAATGATATCTATTTGGCCGTGTTGATCAAATAGCTAATTAGCAATCAATTTCTCAGTTTTAACTCTGTTGCTGATATTTGGGCATACCCAGCCTAGTCATTTTATTTGTTGTCTTCACTTTAATCATCGTTCAGTACGCTTACTATTGAATTGACGACTTCTTAGTTTATCACCCATTAATTGTTTAAAATGATACATCGCCTTCTTGGCAAGTGAACGAAGATGGTACCCTGAATTCACTTTCCACTGCGTTAACCCTATTTGGTGCATCATAAATACGGCATTGTTTCTTGGGGACGTCCGCATAATCACTTTTTTACTGCGACTTCCTCATAGCAACTTCGTGTGTCATATGCTCAATCATCTGACACATTTACCATCGACAGTTTAGCACCCACAATATTGTGACTTGTCGCATCAATGGCCAAGTGCAATTTTCGCCTAGCTCGGCGCTTAGTCGCACGATGTTTTCTCGCATGCCATTCTCCATTTCCGTGCACTTTAAGGTCGGTGCTATCAACCACGGTATCTATAAAGCCTTTGCCTGCGTTTTTTCTATATTGTACATCAAGTATTTTTCTGCATTTGCATAAACAGCTACAACCGGGTGATTGTAACGAGGTATTCATCATAGTGAGCAAGGAATTTACAAACCTAGGCCCTGAGTGGCAAATGGAATACGGCTCTTAAGGTTAAGCAGGTTTCAACTGCTAAGTCAGAAGGGGATTTGAACGACCACGGCCATCGTGTTATTCGGTATTCTGCCACTTTGAGATGGCACTATCACTTAGCCAAATATTGATGTTACCGCGTTGAACTAAAGCACGATTGTACTGTGACCAATTCCTAGTTTTCTTCTTCATTTCGCGTCATGAGTTAAGGTATTTAATGATCTGATCGCACCAAATCAAAGAAGTTCAATTATTTAGGAAGCAACGCCGTTGATGTCTACGTTAATTGGTTAATTATACTGACTCTATTCATTTTTAAGCCATTTATACCAAATGTTACCATGCTTTTCAGTATCTGTAAGCTGCTGCATTAAAAATTCAACTGATGCAGATTTTGAATCGAAAGCAGGCTGAAACACTTCTCTGTCTTGCTCCAATATAACCCCATTTTGTCGGCCTTTTTCCGTAACTTCGCAATGGCCGTTCTTACAAACGACATCAGGCTCTGGGATGTTTATAGCTTCGCCTGAGGTACTCAAGACATATCGCTCGCCAGTACTCGAAAAATCTTTAAAAGTATTGAAATCAGTTGCCGATACACTTGTTTCTATGCCGCCAGTCACTTCAACCATATGCTGTAAAAACTGGTAACTTCCAACATGAGATAAGGCCCCTAGGCCGGGCTCCGTCATAAATGAAATGAAACCTTGATCTAGTTTGCTCGAAGACAGCCCGTCACTCGAAAGCAAGTAATCAATCGTGGCCCGATCTTCCGCTGTAAAATCAACAGTAAGCTGGCGCCCTGAAGCATCAAAATGACCATCATTAAAGTTACTTACAAGCTTGCCATTATTGTGCTTTCTATAATCACCCAGATCACTGGCAAGCCTCTTAATATATTTAAAGTCAATTTCATTTTGGTCAACATATTCGTACATACCTGACAGTAACTCTCTATCCTCTTGAGTTAAAAACTCAAATGGACTTTTTGAGGCGTTAGAAAGAGACATGCCATCAGCACCACTAAGTATATCGGGTTCATCACCAGCAAAAATCTCTTTCACCATTACCGCGTAATAATGTTCAGACTGGTTTGTGTTTTTAGATGATGCTTTACTGTGCTCGTTGACTGTGGCAGCGAATTGAGATTGCGCGTTTGAGACATACTGCTCAGAAACCATCATTTTGCTTAGTGCAGAAAATGAACTGACATGAGTTTGCAATGCATCTTCAAATGATGCCGTTGCATCAGATAGTCGTTCGTGTTTGAGGCTATTTCTCTGTAAATCAGACAGCATCATTTGATCTAGCACATGCCACTGTTCATATGCCGATACTTTTTGCGAATTAGAAAATGTACCACTTGGGTCTAATGCAATTGTCTCCAACTGACCTTTTGACAAATTCTCGAATTCCCACTTCGCAGCAGCAATTTCTTTTTCGTTACGTTCATTACTGGCAAGACCATTGCCTTTGTTCCAAGACAATGATAGCTGATTGAATTGTGTGTTATCAATCGCTCGTTGTGCATCCTTTAGCTTTATTGCTAACGAAGAGAACGACACATTTGTCTCGTTTTGCTTGTATTGGCTTAATACTGATTGTGACCTTAGAGAGTTTTTAGGCGTTACGCCTGTGTTTGAACTCCACTTAGTGCTTGATATATCCATATTATCTATCTCTTCTAAGCGTAAAAAATTGCCCCTTAGCTAGGGGCAACAGACTCACTAGTCCGTAGTATAGTGGAAAGTAACACTCTCTTCCCTGTTTGGTTCTAAATAATGAAAACGGCCCGTTGCTTCAACTCTGTGAACAATTGAAGCTTCAACACCTGCTTTGAACCATTGGCCATTAAAGGTATTCACCATGCCCGATGAGTTAGGTACAATTTCCTCACACATTAATGGGTTTGAGCTATACGCGCGATAAAAACACAACTCAGCTGTTTCGGTAGCTGAGTCTGAAAAGCTTGCAGAAACATAGCTAATTCCAGTGATAGTTCCTGTTTTGTCTCTATATGGAATATCACTTAAATCCATGTTCAATACAGCGAATAATTCACTTGAGAGTCCACCAGCAGAACTTAATACTAGCATTCTACTCGGTTGTTTTTTCTTTGTGACTGTATAATCAGTTGCAAGTGCATGACTGCTAATTGCGAATGAAGATACGAGTAAAGCAGCGATAGACATTTTTTTCAAAACAATTCCTTATTGTACTGTCTGATTTGGTTTTATGTAGTCATACTACGGAGACATAGTATGATGGTCAAACGGACACGTCAATACCAAATAATTAGCAAAAGTCATTAAATTTCATACATATAAATAACGGGTGATTGCTACGAGGTATCCATCATAGTGAGCAAGGAATTTACAAACCCTTCTAAGGCTCTGAGTGGCAAATGGAATACAGCCTTTAAAGTTAAACAGGTTTCAATTGCTAAATCAGAATAGTGATTTGAACGACCACAGGCACCGTGTTTTTCGATATTTTTTGAGATGGCACTATCACTTAGCCAAATATTGATGTTATCGCGTTGAAGCAAAGCACGATTGCACTGTGACCAATTCCTAGTTTTCTTCTTCATTTCGCGTCATGAGTTAAGGTATTTAATGATCTGATCGCACCAAATCAAAGAAGCTCAATTATTTAGGAAACAACGCCGTCATTAGGTGAAAATAAGTGGATAGTTGAGTGTAAACAGCTTTCATAACATTTATATCATAGCTAAATTTCGCTTTTTTTTGTATTGAATGCAGCACTAAACTATTAATCCCTCTATTTATTGTCCGGCTTATTCAAATTAAAACTAAGGATTTTTACTTAGATAGCGTTGATTTAAGCTTTAGGTTCTTATTCCTTATAAATTCAGTAATTCGTTAAATTAAGCTATGCAGTACTTAGGGTAACAGTCCTAATATTTAGTATTGTGCTTTTTTGGATGGTGAATATTAGTATGCTTTTTATACACCACTTCGTCAGAAGGAAGAGGGGAAATTGCATCGCCTTTTATTTCTCGAGATTATCTCATAGTCACAGAATCAACAACCACTTGTATTTATCTGACAGCGTTCATATTAGGAAAGTACACATTATTTATAAATTATGTTTTGTAGGCTAGGTAAAGCTTCGCACTCTTTATGAACCTCACAAATACGATTGGCATACTGCCTAATATTAGTTGATTCTTGTTAGTATTTAAGGGGGTAAGGTTTTTTGATGAAAAATTTAACTATCAATATGATGGAATTTTATTTTAGCTTCTTAATTGTGTGGTTTTTAATTTTTTTATTTAATTTTTAATATTTTTTTTTTTTTGGTTTTTATTGTGTTTGATAGTGTGTGGTTTTAATTTTAATTCCTTTTTATTTTACCAAATATTAGTAATAAGGTTCTGGTTTTTAAATTGTTGTGTTTTTTGTTTTTATTATGTTTTTATTTTGTTTTTTTTGTTTTTTCACGGATTTGATTTTTAGCTTGTCTGTGTGTTACGTTTTTTTCGTTGTCTTTTTTCCATTTTATGGGAGTGTTTTTTAGTTTCCTGTTTTTTAATTTATATGGGTTTATGTTCTGGAGGTATATATGATTAAAAGTTTACTTTGTGCTCCACCGAATAAATATGATGTAGTTAGTAAGTCAATAGAAGTGAACGCAAGCGTTGCACATTTTGATTTGGAAGATTCAGTTCCTGAAAGACAAAAAGAAAAAGCAAGGGACTTAATTTCTGCAAGTTTATTAAGAAATAACCAGATAAAAACGGCAGTTAGAATAAATGCAATAGATACAAAATATGGACTGGAAGATATTTTGTTTTTTATAAATAGAGAAGTTTCTCCAGACTTTTTTATATTGCCAAAAGTTGAAGCTCCTGAAAGCGTTAATATCGTCGGTGATATATTAAGGCAAGCGTTTCCAAATGTTAAGCTGTTTTGTGTGATTGAAAGTATTAAAGCACTTAAATCTCTTGATAGAATTGTTAATGCTAGTTCATATATTGATGGGCTTATATTTGGTTCAGCAGATTTTTCTGAAAGTATGGGGAAAGTCCCTAGTGCATTAGACTTAACATTTGCACGAACAGAAATTTCCTTGGCCGCAAATCAAATTAATGCTTATGCGATAGATTCACCGTGTTTTTCATTAGAGAATATTAACGAATTAGATCAAGAATGCCGAATTGCAAGGAGGCTAGGTTATCACGGAAAAATTGCAATACATCCAAAGCAAGTCTCTTTAATTAATGAGGTGTTTTCTCCAACACAGGAGGAATTAGATTTTTCTAATGAAGTTATTGAAGCCAGTGAAAGACTGAACCATAAGAGTTGCTCAAGTATATCTACAGTGAAAAGTAATATGATTGGTCCCCCATTTATAAAAATGGCCAGAAAAATAATAAATGCAGCAGGATGAAGTTATGAAAAGTAAAGTATTAAGTAAATTGAAACATGTAGGCGGACAGCGTTATGTAGAAAGTCATGGTTTATATTATGATGATTTTGAAGTTGGTGATGTAATTGAGCATAAACCAGGTCGAACAGTCACAGAGGTTGATAATATTTGGCAATCTTTAATTAATATGAATACGCACCCACTACATATTGACTCGGAATATGCCGAATCAACTGAATTTGGAAAGCCGCTAGTATCTAGCTTAGTTACATTTTCAATTATAGGGGGGCTTAGCTTAGCTGCGACGAGTGCCAGAGCCATTGCAAATTTAGGCTGGAAAAACGTGCAACTGTTGTCCCCCGTATTTATCGGAGATACTCTGTATGCCGAGTCAAAAATCCTAAGTAAGCGTCTTTCTAATTCTAGACCTGGACAGGGGATTGTTACTGTTGAAACAAAAGGATTAAAAAACTCATCTGATATTGTTTTAATTTGGGAACGTAGCTTTTTAGTTCCTGTTGAACCACAATCTATTTTAGATGCTCTGTTATGAGAGTATACACAGCCTCTGTAGTAGAGCAGCTTATTGATATAAAAAGATTAACTCAATTCTTTCAAAGAAAAATGTTACATCAGCTTGCCGTAACGAAATCAAATGTGCCGAAACGGACATTGATATTTAAAGATAAGCCATTTTCAGTGTTTGGTTCTATGCCTGCAGTGGATGAGTGTAGTGAGTTATTTATTGTAAAAAATGCCGCATTAGTTACAGGAGGTAATCTTTCCGCAATTCATGCTATTACAAATGTATTTTGTACTAAAACAGGTGTACCTCTAGCTTTAATTGATGGCGATTCAATGACAGGATTACGAACCGCAGCAGCTTCAGCTGCAATTGCTATGCATTGTACACCTGAGTTAGCTGATTCGTTAGGAATAATTGGCGCTGGTGTGCAAGCGGAATATCAAGTACACGCAATCTTATCTATAAGGCCTATCAAGCAGATCAGCATTTATTCCCGTACCCATGCTAAAGCGCTTAAGTTGCGAGCTGTACTTTTAGCGCAGTACAGCGACATTGTGGTTGATGTTGTAGACAATGTTTCCGATTGTGTCAGCAATAAAAAAATCGTTATTACTGCAACGACAAGTAATGAACCTGTTTTCTCTTTGCAGAAAGTATCACCAGGCACACACATTGGCTTAATTGGCTCTCACAGTCGAGTAAACCGAGAATTATCACATCAAGAAATGTCTCAACATACTGTTGTGACAGAAAATAGAGAGTTTGCAATTGTGGAAGCCGGTGATGTGCATAGTAAGGCTATTGAACCCAATGAGCTCTTTGAGATGCCTCATGATGACCTAGCTTCGAAGATTTCTATATTTAGTTCAATAGGTACTGCGTTGATGGATCTCTATTTTGTAGAGTATTTACTGTCTCTTGAGGAGACTTCAAATTTAAATTGTATCAATTTAAAGGAGTAATTAATTATGAATAATTTTTCTAATATTAAGAAAATGGTCAGTTTAGCTGAAGCATCTTGGGATGCAGCTTCATCTAATGACCTCACGCATATTAGAACCCGTTATACGGAGTCCAACAAACTAAAAACGCAAAATGGACACGAATTTATAAATATGTGTTCTTGCTCTTATCTTGGGTTGGATAAACATCCTAAAATTATCTCAGGCGCAATTAAGGCGTTGGAGACTGAGAAGGTCACAATATTACCAACGTCGCGAACGAGGATCGGGTTGAGTTTACTCGATGAAGTTGAGACTAACCTGAGTCGGTTGTTTAAAGCTGAAGCAATTGTGACAGTCTCATGTGCGGCGGCCTCCAGTGGGGTTTTGCCTCTTATTTCATCTGGTGTTTTGACTAACGATAAAAAGCCAGTGATGATTTTCGATCGCTTCGCCCATTTCTCTATGAATCACATGAAAGCTTTTTGCGGAGATGAAACAACAGTACTTACATGTGATCATAATGATCTAGACTTTATCGAAAAACAATTGAAAGAGGCTGGAGATCGTCCCGTGTGTTATATCGCTGATGGCGCATATAGTATGGGTGGGTATGCCCCAGTAAAAGAGCTTCAGGCATTACAAGATAAGTACGGCTTATATGTCTATTTTGACGACTCTCATTCTATTAGTATGTATGGAAAAAATGGGGTGGGCTTTGTCAGAGCAAATTATGAAGAGCTTAACAAAAGAACAATAATTGTCGCTTCATTAGGGAAAGCGTTTGGTGCGACCGGAGGAGTAGTGCTTTTAGGTGATCCGTTAATGCGCAGAAAAATTGATATTTTTGGTGGCCCGCTAGGGTGGTCTCAAACCGCTAATGTGGCTTCTTTAGGTGCAATTAATTCATCCATTTCGATTCACGAATCAGATGAGCTCATTCAATTACAAAAAAAGTTATCCCATGTTATGTCATTATTTGATGAATTAATTCCTACTATAAATGCAAATAATAATTTACCTATTAGAGTCGTGGAATTGTTTGATGCTGAAAGGGCGATACAAACGTCTAGTGAAGTTTATAAACGAGGTTTTTATACTTCACCTGTGTTTTTCCCAATTGTGCCTAAAGGCCATGCAGGGCTGAGAGTAATGGGGCGTGCAGACTTAACGGTAGATGATATTACCACTTTTTGTCAGGCTGTTTCTGAATACTCAACGAGTGCCTAAGTGCGATAGAGTGCTGAAGATATACTTTTCGTAAAATAAAATGGCTATTGCCTAAGACTTGGGGCACTTGAATTTTGCCCCTGTTTTATTTAGACAATAGACACTCGTTAAGGTAATTCTATTTAAAACTCTCTAAAACATAATTCGCATTAGAATGCGTATTTTGCTGAGAATTGTAAGCGATTTATATCACCTTCTAAGCCACTTTGAGTCTCACGAGTACCCACTTTGTATTCGGCCCCAAAAGTAAGCTTTTTAACCGGTGAGTAAAGTAAATTAGCACTGTAACTCATGCTCGATTCTGTTGGGTCACCAGTGATTGTAAGTAAATTGGTGTCATTATCAGCCGAGAAGAAAGAATATAAGAATGTTGAGCGCAATTGCGTATTCCAGTGATGTTGATAGCCTATGAAGCCAGATGTTGAATCTATTGCATGTAACTCATTACCATCATATACACCGCCATTAGCAACATTTAGGCCTACATAACGGCCAAGTCCTTTACCTTGAGTCAGCATAAACTTGAGGTTGTTCTTACCAAAGTTAACTCTGCCCGATGCGCTAATACCAAATGATGTTTCATTCTCATCGGCTGCACCTGTTTTATAGGTTAGCTGACGAGCAAGTGCACTGACTACCACGTTGCCCCAATCACCTTTATGGGTATAACGCGCAGTAAAGTCAGGCATACTTGCGTCATCGGTCACAACTCTACCTTGCTGCGCGGTTGTTATTGTACTCTCCGGGTTCTCAGCGGAAAACGACCAGTTACCCACGGCATATTTTACCATCGCTTGACGCACGAACACGGTACCTTCACTTGGCCCAACAAAGTCCAGCGTTTCTGGTAATGCACCTACATTTTGAAAGTTTGACCATGCCTGACCAAATAACCAACCTTTATATGTTAGAAAGGCCTGTCTTAAACGGGGAGAATAAGAATTACTGACTCGTTCATTTCCCCCGCCTGTGACAATAAAGTCTAGCTCTATTTTTGTTTTAATGTCGCTACCATCAGCCAGTTTAGTCGCCGTCGAAAAGTTAAACCGAGATTGACGAGCATGCATATCAAATACTGCATCTTCAGAGCTACTCGCGGATACCGGCGTTGTACCCGGAACGTAAAAATCCCTGCCTATATGGGAGCTAGGTAATGTACCATCAGAGAAGTCACTCCAGATAGCATCTAACTTAACATACCCGCCATAATTCACCTTGGTTTCACCAATGGCGGCTGCGTAGCTTGGAGCACTTAAAGCGCCTGAAACGGCAATTGCTGTAAGGGTTTTTATTGCGAAATGTTTTATTGTCATAATTTTTGTTCCTTATAGCCACGTTGAATAGGCAACGACTATTGAAGTAGGGTTCATCATCACTTTTGATTAAGCATGATTTTTACTCAATTACCTATTGGTCTATGAGACTAAGGTGGCACGAATGAGAAGTTGGAAGGGATTATATTGATATTAGGGACAATGTATATCGTGTAAAATTATGTTATTTCATGCTTTTATGATGTTAATTATATGATTGTGCTGTTTAATTCAACAAAATTATAATTTGCTTAAAATTACAACTCTTTTCGAGTCATATACAACTAAGGTCTAATACTCTCCAGTGCGTAGCTGAGTGATCCTTGATGAAAGCCTATCGGCAAGTAATTTACCATGGAGATGACTATGTCACAGAGCATTTATCCTGTTCCTGAAAAAATCAAGAACGCCGCACTTATTGATAATGACCAATACAACGAAATGTATAAGCAATCGATAGAAGATCCGCACGGTTTTTGGGCTGAGCATGGAAAGCGACTAGACTGGTCGACCCCTTATAGCAAAGTAAAAAATACTTCATTTGATAAAGGCCATATCGATATTAAGTGGTTCGAAGATGGACAACTGAATGCTTCATACAATTGCATCGATCGACACCTAATAGATAAAGCAGATAAAGTCGCACTGATTTGGGAAGGCGACAACCCTGAAGATGGCGAAAATATTACTTATCAGCAGCTACATGATGAAGTGGCTAAGCTTGCAAATGGTTTAAAAAAGTTAGGCGTTGAAAAGGGCGACAGAGTAGCGATATATATGCCAATGACACCACAGGCCGTATATGCGATGCAAGCCTGTGCAAGAGTCGGAGCGGTACACTCTGTGGTATTTGGTGGTTTTTCTCCTTCAGCAATTGCAGATAGGATAAAAGATTCTGGTGCTAAAGTGGTGATCACATCTGATGAAGGCCGTCGTGGTGGCAATGCTGTACCACTTAAGGCAAATGTTGATGAAGCCGTTGCCCAAGAGAGCGTGACCAGCGTTGAGCATGTTATTGTACATCAGCTGACGGGTGGAGAAGTTGAGTGGAACGCTCACGACATATGGTGGCATGATTTGGTTAGCGAGTTGCCAGCGAAATGCGAACCAACCCCCATGAATGCTGAAGATCCTTTGTTTATACTATATACCTCAGGCTCTACGGGTCAGCCTAAAGGCGTGGTACACACAACTGGGGGTTATTTAGTTTATTCATCAATGACCCATGAATATGTTTTTGACCTAAAAGAAGAGGATGTATATTGGTGTAGCGCGGATGTGGGTTGGATCACCGGCCACAGTTATATCGCATATGGCCCACTTGTTAATGGCTGTACCCAAGTGATATTTGAAGGCGTGCCTACCTATCCGACAGCAGGTCGCATGGGTGAAATAGTGGATAAGCATAATGTCACTATTTTATATACGGCGCCAACGGCTATTCGTGCACTCATGGCTAAAGGCGATGAACCAACAGCAACATCAAATCGTTCAAGCTTAAGAATTTTAGGCTCAGTAGGTGAACCCATTAACCCTGAAGCATGGACTTGGTATTACGAAAGTATTGGTAATAGTACATGCCCAATCGTAGATACTTGGTGGCAAACTGAGACCGGTGGCATCATGATCACGCCATTGCCTGGGGCGACAGATATGAAACCTGGTTCGGCGACTCGACCTTTCTTTGGTATTGCACCAGCACTATTTGATGCTCAGGGTGAAACACTCGAGGGAGCAACGGATGGTAACTTGGTGATCCTAGATTCGTGGCCATCTCAGGCTCGCACGGTCTATGGCGATCATGAGCGCTTTGAGCAAACTTACTTCTCTGCCTATCCTGGAGTTTATTTTACAGGTGACGGCTGTCGTCGTGATGAAGATGGTTATTACTGGATCACTGGACGTGTAGATGATGTGCTTAATGTGTCGGGTCACCGTCTTGGTACTGCAGAAATAGAAAGTGCACTCGTTGCACATGAAGCGGTAGCTGAAGCAGCTGTGGTTGGTTACCCTCACGAAATAAAGGGACAAGGAATTTATGTTTATGTCACGCCAAATGAAGGCATTGAGATAAGCGATGCGTTGACAAAAGAAGTGAGAAACTGGGTTCGTAAGGAGTTAAGCCCAATAGCATCGCCGGATATGATCCAGTGGTCACCGGGTCTACCTAAGACGCGTTCAGGAAAAATCATGCGTCGTATTTTACGTAAAATCGCTGCAAATGAGTATCAACAGCTGGGAGATACCTCTACGTTAGCAGACCCAAGTGTTGTGGATGAGCTTATTGAAAACAGGTTGAATCGTTAATAATGCGTTAAAAGCTTGAATTTCATTGGATTCTAAACGTACTATATCGGCTGTCCTCTTTAAGATGACAGCCGAAATTTTAGGAGTAAAGCATGAATCAGTTTTTAATCGCGGATGATCACCCTTTATTTAGGGAGGCTTTGAAAGGCGCGCTTCAAACTCAATTTGAAGGTTTAGAGGTTTTTGAGTCGGAAAACTTCGAGACAACATTATCAGTTTTATCCTCTCAGGAAGAGTTAGATTTACTCCTGTTAGACTTACATATGCCTGGTAGTGGGGATTTGTACGGCTTGATCCGAATAAGAGAAGACTACCCCAGCTTACCTATTGTGGTTATTTCAGGCAGTGAAGACTTGGCCATTATTTCAAAAGTGATGGGCTATGGTGCCATGGGATTTATTCCGAAAGCCTCTTCATCACAGGATATTGCACGCGCTATTGAGCACGTACTCGAAGGGGATAGTTGGTTACCTGCATCAATTAAAGACAAAGTATCAGGGTTGGAAATTGCAGACAAAGAAGTTGCGCAACAAGTAGCCTCACTGACGCCTCAGCAATATAAAGTACTGCGCTATTTACATGAAGGGCTATTGAATAAACAAATCGCATTTGAGCTGCATATATCAGAAGCCACAGTAAAAGCACATATTACGGCTATCTTCAGAAAGTTAGGTGTTTATAATCGGACACAAGCGGTATTAATAGCTTCAAAACTGCAGCTTGAACCTGTTGAAGCGATGTCTTAAAGGTATGAGTTATGAAGTGCGACTATCGCACTTCATTGCCAATTTATTTAGCTAAAAACCACTGTTTTATTGCCATTGATAAACACTTTGTGCTCCGATGCTAATTGCAGTGCTTTACAAAATACTGTTTTCTCGATGTCTCGGCCCATTTTTGCCATTGCTTGCGCTGTATCTGCATGGCTAACCTGAGTGACATTCTGGGCAATGATGGGCCCTTCGTCTAGCTCATCGTTAACAAAGTGTGCCGTTGCGCCAATGATTTTAACTCCTCTTTCAAAGGCTTGATGATAGGGCTTTGCACCAATAAATGCCGGAAGAAATGAGTGGTGAATGTTGATAATTTTATTATTAAAGCGGGCGACAAACTCAGGACTAAGAATACGCATGTATTTTGCTAAACCTATAACGTCAGGATTGTAGCTTTCAATGAGATCGCCTACTGCTTTATCATGCTCTGATCTAGAAAGCCCTTCGTGCGATACGTGATGGTAAGGGACGTTAAAACCATTTACCAATGGGGCTAAGTCAGGATAGTTTGCGATCACGGCTAAAATTTCAATATTTAGCGCTTGCTCAAATTGTTTAAGTAATACCCCGCCTAAGCAGTGTGCTTCTTTTGTGGCGAGCAAGACAACCTTGGTTTTCTCCTCACCATACATGGTGACTTTCGCCCCTGATGGGAGTTGTTGGCGCAGCTGAGTTAAAAAGTTATCGCTGGGTTGCCCGGTTAACTCTGTACGCATAAAGAAACGTTGCCCAGCTTTATCTACAAATTCATTATTTCGGGTAATATTTAGGGTGTGCTCAAAGCACAAGTTAGTGATCTTGGCGATGAGGCCGACATCATCGCTACACTCTGTTGTTAAAATATAATTCATTTTTCCTCATTCCTATATGAATAATATCCCTCTACTTTAAAAGTAAATGGGACATTTTGGAATGTTAATTTCTCACAGAATGCACAGTATTAATTTTTTATTTTCCAATATTTTATATTTCTCTGTTTCTAATGCTGATGTATTAATAGTGCCCTGAGTTTTGCAGGTTTTATGGGCTTTGATAAATAGTGAATATTGAGCGCTTTTGTTTGGGCTTTTAGTTGTGGATCGCGCATTGCGGTGATTAAAACGGCGGGTACTTGGCTTTGCCAAATTTCACGTAAGGTTTTAATTAACGTGATGCCGTCGCAATCAACACCAAGCTGGTAATCCATTAAAATTATATCCGGCGCTTTATTTTCTTGTGCATATGCCAATGCGTCATTGATGTTATCGAATAGCTGGTAATTGGTTTGCCATTTATCTAATAAACTAGCCATTGCCGATAAGTTCTTTGGATCATCATCAACGGCAATGAGTGATAATTTTTGCTTATTTTCACTGTTGCTTTGCAATAATGTTTGTTTATTTGGTCGCTGTGGGGCAAGCGATACATCGCCATAAGGGACTTCAATACTAAAGCGGCTTCCCTTACTTTGGATTGAGTGGACATCGAGTGTGATAGATAACAAATCACAGAGGCGTTTTACAACCCCAAGTCCGAGCCCAACGCCTTTATTGTCATCACTTTTCACACGATAAAAATCATTAAAAATCTTTTCTTGTTCTAATGGGCTTATTCCTGTGCCTGTGTCCCACACTTCTATACGTAAATTATGTCTTCGGGCACGACAGGCAATGAGTACTTTACCTGTATCGGTATATTTCACCGCATTTGACACCAAGTTTTGAATAATTCGCCGTAAGTAAGTGGTATCACTATGCACAATATGGCATGCACTACGTACTTTTAGGAGTAACCCTTTCTCTTTGGAGAGCATTGCGTATTCATTCGCCAGTGGGTTCAGAATATCCTCAATATCAAAATGGCGAGGAGAGGGCTTCATTGCGCCTTGTTCAAGTTTGGCAATATCTAAAAGAGCCGACATGAGATGTACCGTTGAATCTAAACTATCCCCAAGTTTATTGAAGTTGCCCTGGTCTTGTGGTGTTAGTGTTTGTTCATTAATGGCGGCTAGATAGAGTCTTGCTGCATTCAGTGGCTGTAAAATATCGTGACTGGCCAGTGCCAGAAAGCGTGTTTTACTATCATTGGCTCGCTCGGCCTCTTTTTTTGCACCAATGAGTGCGTGTTCTGTTTCAATTCGACTTGCTATTTGCGATTCTAAATCCGTGTTAATAGTTCTGATCTCTTGAGTCCGTGCCTCAATACGGTTTTCGAGATCCATGTTGATTTCTTCTAGCGCATTTTGGGTTGCGATGTGCATTGTTATGTCAGAAAAACTGGTTACAAACCCCCCTTCAGGTAGCGGGTTACCAATCATTTCGTAGACTTGCCCGTCACGACGGTGGCGAATAAAGTGATGAGATGTGCCATTACGTAAGTGTTGTACGCGTTTCTCAACTTGACGTTCTATTTCTCCTGGTCCGCATTCTCCGCGATTGGCGTTAAAACGGATCACTTGTTCAATGGGTAACCCTACATCAAGAAAGTCTTCAGGGTAATGGAACATTTCACTGTAGCGCTTATTCCAAGCAACTAATTTGAGATCTTTATCGACAACGGAAATACCGTGGCTTAAGTTCTCTAAAGAGGTATAAAGTAAGTTTTGGTTAAATTGCAGGGCTTGTGTTGTTTCATCAAAGAAATTGACGACTTCTTCAAAGGCCATTTGTTTGCCTGAGGCAACGGTATGGACTAAAGCTTGAGCTGATGATGCCCCTAAAACACCGGTAAGAGAGCGTTCACAGTAAGCGATGAATTCGGGTGTCGGGTAGGCATTATTGTCATCGATATCGTGGCTCAGTGAATAGTGACCAAGCAATTGATTAGAGCGCTGTACACCTAAAAAGGTTTGTAGTAATACTTTAAAGTCATACACGCTGGCTTTAACGTTTTTATTTAACCGTTTAGCTAAGGTGGCTTGCTCTTTGGGGTTTACAAAAGCGGCGGCTTGGATCTTATCTATTAATCGTTCATGTGCCGCCAAAGAAAAGCTAATATAACAACAAATATTTGCAAACAGAGCAATGAGTGTACCTTGGGTGATCACGCTTTGGCGAAAGTCATAACTCATCATTGCGCCGGCATCGAGTACTGGAAGCATTAGAAATAATACCCAACAGACTAAACCGGCAAATAATCCTGCGTATACCCCATAGGCATGGCCTTTACGCCAGTAAAGGCCAAAAACAATGGCTGGTAGAAGCTGTGTTACTAGGGAAAAAGCGACTAAACCCATATTGGCTAGAGCCTCTCCATGACCAAACCATTGCTGATATAAATAAGCCAATAGTAATATTGCAGCAATGATAAAGCGTCGAATTAACAGGATCTGAGATTTATAGTTTTTGGTTAATGGGTTATATCTAAAATTACGTTTGATCAGTAATGGCAGAACAACATCATTTGACAGCATGGTGCTCAGTGTGAGCGTTGCAACTACTATCATAGCCGTTGCTGCGGATAATCCTCCAATAAACACAAAGGTGGTAATGATAGAGTGCCCGTGCATGAGAGGTAAAGCTAATACAAAGCTATCGGCCGCGACTCCTAACCCGATATTAGGATGTATTGCAGCAGTAGCAATGGGAATTATCATTGCTGCGGTTAGCAGTAAGTAGAGGGGAAATGCCCAGCGTGCAGTATGTAAATGACGCCTATCTTGATTGTCGACTACTGTGACATGGAACTGGCGAGGCAAACAAATAATCGCGGCAGCGGCCATTAAGGATTGGCCTATGAAGTTGAAGTTTAAAAAATCAAAACCCTGCCAGTGTGTCGTCAATGATAGTAGAGGAGCGGGTTGTTTGTATAGCGTAATAAATGCAAGCGTTGCGACGGCTGCTAATGCGATTAGCTTTATTAATGATTCAAATGCCACTGCGAGCATTAATCCTGAACGATATTCAGTGACATCTACTTTACGAGTACCAAAGAATATGGCAAATAGCGCCATGATGAGAGTACCTGTTAGTGCTAAAATAGTGCCTGATACATTCTCGTCTTGCTGTAATAGTAAAAAACTGCTGCTAAGCGCTTTTAACTGCAAGGCAATATAGGGGATGGTGGCGAGTAATGCGATGAGTGTCACCATCACGGCTGTAGCTTGGCGCTTTCCGTAGCGAGCCGAAATGAAATCAGCAATGGTCGTAATATTTTGCTTTTTACTCACCAGTACCAGTTTTCTTAAAAAGCCATGTGCAAATAAGAAAAGCAGGGCAGGACCTAATAAAATTGGTAAGTAATGCCAGCTGCTTGTTGCTGCAGTTCCCACAGATCCATAATAAGTCCATGACGTGCAGTAAATCCCTAGAGAAAGCGCATAAACGAACGGGTGGTGGCTGATTTTTAGTGCATTGGGTGTAGTTTTATCGCCCCAATTCGCTATCCAAAACAAAATCCCGATATAACACAATGCGACAAATGTTAAAGCTACAGTCATGGTTTTTCTTATTATTTTCTGGTGTTTCTACCATAACATACTTGCCTAATATGTTGTCATGCAGATTATCGATATCAATCTGTAGCTACATGTTTTATATGACTAATTTTAACTTTCATATCATGTTTTAGACTAATGTCTTATAAACACCGTTGTGATTAAATCATGAATAAAGTTAGTCGATTGAAGTTCATAACTGCTTGTAAAATATTAGTTTTTTTATTTACTGAATCACTCGGTGTAGCAGTTTACGTAAACGTAAAGCTGCCGTTACGACTAAGGTCTCAATTTCATATTGCAATGACGTTGCTAAGGTAAATAGTGACAATTAATACCAACACAGCTCAATTGTGAGCAAGTGAAAGGGGATAAAAATGGCTTTTAAAGACGAAGAACAAGCAAAAGCATACTGGTCAGAAAATCTCGCTCTGATGTTTAAGCTATTGGCAATTTGGTTTGTTGTGTCATTTGGTTTTGGCATTTTATTGGTCGACGTGCTCAATGAGGTACGTTTTTTTGGTTTTAAACTGGGCTTTTGGTTTTCACAGCAAGGCGCAATTTATACGTTTGTTGCTTTGATTTTTGTTTATGTATTCAAAATGAATTCATTAGACAAAAAATATGGCGTAGACGAGTAGGGGCATAAAATGGACGTACAAAATCTTACATTTATTATTGTTGGTTTAAGTTTTGCACTTTATATCGGCATCGCAATTTGGGCCCGTGCAGGTTCAACTAATGAGTTTTATGTGGCCGGTGGCGGTGTACCGCCATTTGCCAATGGTATGGCAACTGCCGCTGACTGGATGAGTGCAGCATCTTTTATTTCTATGGCAGGGATCATCTCCTTTGCAGGATATGATGGGGGTGTATATCTGATGGGCTGGACGGGGGGCTATGTACTACTGGCGTTATGCTTAGCACCGTACTTAAGAAAATTTGGTAAGTTTACGGTGCCAGATTTCATCGGCGATCGTTATTACTCTCAAGTTGCTCGCATCGTTGCTATTTTATGTGCCATCTTTATTTGTTTTACCTACATCGCAGGTCAAATGCGTGGGGTAGGTGTGGTCTTTTCTCGATTCCTAGAAGTTGACATAGAAACCGGTGTTTATATTGGTATGGTGATTGTCTTCTTTTATGCAGTATTAGGCGGCATGAAAGGGATCACCTATACGCAAGTAGCACAGTACTGCGTATTGGTATTTGCTTATTTAGTTCCTGCTATTTTTATCTCATTGATGATGACTGGGCATTTCTTGCCGCAAACTGGGTTTGGCGCGACATTGGCTGATGGGTCCGGTATGTATGTATTGGATAAACTTGATGGGCTCAGTGCTGAACTCGGTTTTGCGCAATATACCGAAGGGTCCAAAAGCATGATTGATGTATTTGCGATCACGGCAGCATTAATGGTCGGAACAGCTGGTTTACCACATGTTATTGTTCGTTTCTTCACGGTTCCGAGAGTAAAAGATACCCGTATTTCAGCGGCTTGGACATTGGTCTTTATTGCGATTGTTTATACCACAGCGCCTGCTGTTGCATCATTCGCACGAGTGAATATGGTGGATACCATAAACGGTAAAGATGGCAGTGGTACTTTGTATAGCGAAGCACCACAGTGGGTAAAAAACTGGGAAAGAACAGGGTTAATTACGTTCGAAGATAAGAACGGCGACGGAAAAATGTCGTATTCAGCGGGTAAGATAAGCGATCCAAATAGTGCCAATGAGGTTCAAATTGACCGTGATATTATGGTACTAGCTAATCCTGAAATTGCAGATTTACCAGCGTGGGTAATTGCGCTCGTTGCCGCCGGTGGCATCGCTGCGGCACTGTCTACGACAGCGGGTTTGTTGTTGGTTATTTCCACTTCGGTCTCTCATGACTTACTTAAACGAACCCTAAAACCCGACATCAGTGATAAACAAGAGTTATTGGCTGCGAGGTTGGCAGCAATGATTGCCATTGTGATTTCGGCATACTTTGGCATTAACCCGCCTGGATTTGTTGCATCAGTAGTCGCCTTTGCATTTGGTTTAGCCGCGGCGAGCTTCTTCCCTGCGATTGTCATGGGGATTTTCTCAAAGCGTATGAATAAAGAAGGCGCAATTGCTGGAATGGTAACGGGCATAACCTTTACCGCGGCTTATATTATTTACTTTAAATTTGTGAGTCCTGATCTCAATACTGCAGAAAACTGGTTATTTGGTATTTCACCAGAAGGGATCGGTATTGTAGGTATGTTGGTGAACTTCTCTGTAGCGGCGGTCGTGCTTAAGCTTACCGCGGATACGCCTCAAGAAGTGCAAGATATGGTCGAAAGTATTCGTAACCCTAAAGGGTCGCTAGCGGCGCAAGCACATTAAGTAAGACTAAGTATTGTTAGCTCAGTTTACTGAGCTAACAATTTATAGCAAAGCAGGTTGTACTTCATTTTTAATGCTTTGCTATAAATTGTGTTTTTCAGGGACAAATTATGACTGCTCATGTACAGGATGTCATGGCATTTGCACACCAACAAATGCCGTTCAGTCATCTTCCAGAAGCTGCAAGTGCTTACTTTTCAAAACATTTAAGTATTGTATATCTAACGCAAGAAAACCAAGCAGATTGGCTAAACCCGACAGATGTTAATCTTTATCTCGTGCGTTCTGGCACATTTGATCTGGTGTCGGTGCAAGGCGAGGTCGTAACACGATTAGCTGAGGGGGATTACTTTGGTTTTCCATCTCTTTTGACTGGCGATAAGATAAGTAACCGTTTGCGTGTTGTAACTGCTGGACTGGTATACATTTTAGGTCAACACAGTTTTGATTATCTTCGCAGAGAATATAAAGAGTTTGAGCAACACTTTGTCAGAGCGCACACTAATCGCTTACTAAGTACTTATTATCAGTCTAAAAGCCGGAATTGGTCAGAATTCAAAGTCAATGAGATGATGTCAGCGCAGGTGATCACATCACATAAACTTTTGAGTATTGCAGAGGCAGCTCAGGTTATGTCACGCCATGGTATTTCATCTTTGATCATTACCGATGGTAGCCAATTACTCGGTTTGATCACCGATAGAGATTTAAGGAATCGTGTGTTGGCGGTGGGGCTTGACCCTAGTCTGCCCGTCGAGACGATTATGACTGAAAAGCCAAAGTTTATTTTTGAGAATAACCGTGTATTTTCTGCACTTCATTTAATGTTGAAACACAATATACATCACTTGCCAGTATTAGACGAAGAATATGTTCCTAAAGGGATGATCACCAGTACGGATCTACTTAAACTGCAAAAAAGTGATCCGGTACAGCTAATTAGTAAAATTTATAAAGCGCGCAGTGTTATGGAAGTTAAACGCTGTGCCAGTGAACTTCCTGAATTGCTTAAACAGTTTTCCAATAAAATCGAAGATATTTCAACGATAGGTAAAATACTGAGTGGCGTGACGGATGCGTTAACCACTCGTTTAATTCAGTTATATCAAGTGGAGTATGGCGCTGCACCTTGTGCTTTTTGTTGGGTGTGTTTTGGTTCACAGGCTAGGGAAGAGCAAACACTTCATTCAGATCAAGATAATGGCTTAGTACTCGAAGCGACAGTAACTAATGAGCAGCTTTTATACTTTGCCCGCTTGGGTGCATATGTATGTGAGCACCTTGTTGCATGTGGTATTAAACGTTGTCCTGGTAATATCATGGCAAGTAATGATGCCTGCAGAGGGACTGTGAAGCAATGGAGTGAACGCTTTGATAAGTGGATTAAATCTCCTACCCCCAAAGCCATGCTCAATTGTAAAATATACTTTGATTTACGATTAATAGATGGTTCTGCATCGTTATTTAGAGATTTAAGCACTCAATTAGAACAGATCTGTAAAGATGATCTTTTTTATGCCGCGATGGCGACGGACATAAATACAAATTCGGTGCCCATTGGGTTATTTCATCAATTTAAACTTAAAAAAGGTACGACGGACCATAAATATTTGGATCTAAAGCACCGAGGTGTGGTGATCATTAATGATCTTGTTCGTTTATACGCGTTAAAAGCGGGTGTATTTAAAGCGAATACGCTTGAGAGGTTAGAAGCATTATTACAATATGATATGTTGAGCAAAAAAGATATTTTTGATTTGCAAGATTGCTGGCGTTATCTCACGCAGTTGCGCGTAAAAACACAAATAGACCGAGATGGACTACCCAGTAATTGTATTGATCCGCAGGTCCTCACGTCACTACAAAAACATCAGCTAAAAGAAGCATTTTTCTTGATCAAACAGGCCCAACAGGCAAGTGTATTTAAATTTGCCAGAGGGAGTTTGTAATGACATTAGGTAAATGGCTACATAATCAGTGGGTATCACTCCAACTGAGGCAAAGCTATTTTGATGAACATGATTATGTGATTGTTGATCTTGAATTAACGGGCTTAGAGCCGAAAAAGCATGAGATTGTGTCAGCAGGTTGGTTGACGATGCAGTCGTTAAAAATTGACTTAAGCACCGCAGGGTATATGCTCAACAGGAACGTAACAAGCTTGTTGCAAAGCCCTATTTATCATGGCTTGAATAATACGCAATTAACCGCTCAAGGCGTGTCTTTAAGTGAATTGCTTGATGGGCTAGCAAAGGTGATAAATGGCCGGGTTTTAGTTTGTCACAATGCACAACTTGATTGGGGGTTTATTCAACATGCCGCCAAAGCTCAGCAAAGAGTGATCCAACCCAAAGCCATTATTGATACCTTAAAAATAGAAAAGCATCGTTTGTTAGTGCAAGGTAAGCCGCTCAAACAACAGGATCTAACACTCACGGCATGCCGCGCTCGCTATGCCCTACCGAAATACAGTGAACACAATGCATTAAGTGATGCGTTAGCAACTGCGGAGCTATTATTAGCCCAATATCATTCGATGAATAGAGGAAGTCGTGAAAAACTTAGTGCAATAATGTAAAAAATGTTGTTTTTCTCTTAGACATTTTTCTTTGGTCGATTACAATAGCGCCATCTTAAAGGGGAACACCCCTTCTTCTATATTAAAGGCTGGATTTTCAATTCAATGACAATCAAACTGGCTATTAATGGTTTTGGTCGTATAGGGCGCAATATAGTGCGTGCATTGTACGAGTCTGGACGCCAGCACGATATTCAAATCGTTGCGGTAAATGAACTTGCAGATCCTAAAGGGGTTGCACACTTACTCAAATACGATACATCCCATGGTCGTTTTGCATTTGATGTGGACTATCAGGCGCCTAACCTTAGGGTCGCAGGCGATAACATTCAATTATTTTCTGAGCCAGATCCGAGTAACCTTCCATGGAAGGCGCTGGATATTGATGTGGTTTTAGAGTGTACAGGTGTGTTTCATTCTCGCCAAGACGCCACAGTACATTTGAAAGCGGGCGCTAAAAAGGTGTTATTTTCACAGCCAGCTGACGCCGATGTCGATGCGACCATTGTTTTTGGTATTAATGATGAAGAGTTGTCTTTTGAAGACACTATCGTGTCGAATGGATCCTGTACAACGAACTGTATAGTGCCGGTTATCAAAGTTTTAGATGATGCATTTGTCATTGAGTCTGGGGCTATTACTACTATTCATGCTTCAATGCATGACCAACAAGTGATTGATGCCTACCATAGTGATTTACGTAGGACGCGAGCTGCCAGCCAATCGATTATTCCGGTTGATACAAAACTTGCACGTGGCATTGAACGTATACTACCTAAATTTCATGGACGTTTTGAAGCCATAGCAGTGCGTGTGCCGACAATTAATGTCACGGCGATGGACTTAAGTGTGACGGTGAATCAAGATGTTGATTTAAGCACTATTAATCATGTGCTTAGCCAAGCGTCAGGCGGTCGTTTAGATGGCATCTTAAGTTATACTGAAGAACCATTGGTCTCGGTTGATTTTAATCATGATCCGCATTCTTGTATTATTGATGGCACACAAACACGTGTTAGTCATAAAAGACTCGTAAAATTATTAGTTTGGTGTGACAACGAGTGGGGGTTTGCTAACCGTATGCTCGACACCTCAGTAGCCATGATGGCTGCTAAGTAATAGTTCATAATCATAAGTATCGTATAGTAAGGAGATGTTCATGTCAGTCATCAAAATGACAGATTTAGATTTAAGCGGTAAGCGCGTATTAATTCGTGAAGATTTGAATGTGCCTGTCAAAGGTGGAAAGGTCACCTCTGATGCACGGATCCGCGCATCTTTGCCGACTATCAAATTAGCACTTGAGAAAGGTGCTAAAGTCATGGTGATGTCTCATTTAGGCCGCCCTGTTGAAGGTGAATATGATGAGCAATATTCATTACAGCCAGTTGTTGACTATCTTAATGAGGCACTTGAACAGTCAGTCCGTTTAGAAAAAGACTATTTAAATGGTGTTGAAGTAGCTGACAATGAAGTTGTTGTGTTTGAAAATGTGCGCTTTAACGTTGGTGAGAAAAAAGATGATGAAACGTTATCAAAACAACTTGCTGCGTTGTGTGACGTTTATGTGATGGATGCCTTTGGTACAGCGCACCGCGCACAAGCATCAACGCATGGTGTTGGACTATTTGCTGAAACTGCATGCGCAGGCCCTTTATTAGCAAATGAGTTAGAAGCACTTGGCAAAGCACTTGATAATCCAGCACGACCATTAGTTGCAATTGTTGGTGGATCTAAGGTATCAACAAAACTAACAGTATTAGATTCATTGTCGACTGTGGTTGATCAATTAGTTGCTGGTGGCGGTATTGCGAATACTTTTATTGCCGCTGCGGGTAACCCAGTTGGTAAGTCACTATATGAAGCAGATTTAATTGCTGAAGCAAATAAGCTTACTACGGCAGCGGCAGCTAATAATGGTGAAATCCCAGTACCGAGTGATGTGGTTGTGGGTACCGAGTTTTCAGAATCAGCCGTTGCGACCATCAAAGATGTCGCGGATGTTACAGCTGAAGATATGATTTTTGACATTGGTCCTAATACAGCAAATACATTGGCAAAAATCATCGAACAAGCGGGTACAGTGGTCTGGAATGGACCTGTAGGCGTTTTTGAATTTGATCAATTTGGCAATGGTACACAGGCCATAGCGAATGCGATTGCAAAGTCTGATGCATTTTCAATTGCTGGAGGTGGGGACACTTTAGCAGCGATTGACAAATATGGTGTGGCAGATGATATCTCATATATCTCAACTGGTGGTGGAGCCTTCTTAGAGTTTTTAGAAGGGAAAAAATTGCCAGCAGTAGCTATGCTTGAGAAAAGAGCTAGCGTGTAAAAAGAATTATGGCCAGCGTTTGCTGGCCTAATTATTTGTCTTATATCTCTCTCACATTTGATATTTGATAAATAGAGATTCGCCGGTAGCAGGCGAGGTGGCTAAGTTAGTCACAGATACAATTATCCCGTTCAAACTAGATGATAGAGACTGTCATCGACTATTGGAGAAAGCAATATGGCTTTAATCAGTATGCGTCAATTACTTGATCATGCAGCCGAGTATGGTTACGGCGTTCCTGCCTTCAACGTAAACAACCAAGAGCAAATGCGCGCAATTATGGAAGCGGCAGACAAGACAAATAGTCCTGTTATTGTTCAAGGTTCTGCTGGTGCTCGCGCTTACGCGGGTGCCCCATTTATTCGTCATATGATCCTTGCCGCTGTCGAAGAGTGGCCTCATATTCCAGTAGTAATGCACCAAGATCACGGTACATCTCCAGGCATTTGTCAGCGCTCGATTCAACTTGGCTTTTCATCCGTAATGATGGATGGATCGTTGCTTGAAGATGGCAAAACACCGTCAAGCTATGAATACAACGTTGATGTTACACGCCGCACTGTCGATATGGCGCATGCATGTGGCGTATCCGTTGAAGGTGAGCTTGGTGTACTAGGATCTTTAGAAACTGGAGAAGCTGGCGAAGAAGATGGGATTGGTGCTGTTGGTAAGCTTAGCTTAGAACAACTGCTAACAGATCCAGAAGAAGCTGCTGACTTTGTGAGTAAAACAGGGGTTGATGCTTTAGCAATTGCCTGTGGTACCTCTCATGGTGCGTATAAGTTTACACGTCCACCTACGGGAGATATTTTAGCAATTAACCGTATTAAAGATATCCATGCACGTATTCCTAATACCCACTTGGTTATGCATGGTTCATCATCTGTTCCGCAAGACTGGTTAGCAGTGATTAATGAACATGGCGGTCAGATCCCGGAAACGTATGGTGTGCCGGTCGAGCAGATCATAGAAGGGATCAAGCACGGTGTACGTAAGGTAAACATTGATACAGATCTGCGTTTAGCATCGACTGGAGCAATTCGTCGCCATTTAGCAGAGAACCCAGCTAATTTCGATCCTCGTAAGTATTTAGCTGAGGCAACCAAAGCAATGACAGCGATATGTGTTGATCGTTATGAGTCTTTCGGAACGGCTGGTAATGCCGCTAAGATCAAACCAATTTCTTTGGATGATATGCACTTGAAGTATTTATCAGGTGAGCTTGAGCAACAGATCAAATAATTACTAACGTTAAGTTAATTCTATATAAAAGCTCCTTTAAGGGGCTTTTTTTTGGATCATTATTTTATTAACATCACGTATCCCGCCTTTAATTTAAGTCCATGATAAATATTGTTATTCTATGCTTTCACTGGCAGGGATACATGATATTGATGTTAAGATCAAGTAGAGATCATCATTATACTAACCGCATTTTAATGTCATTAGTTTTGGATCAAAAATCAGTGTTTTAGTGGCTTGAAGTGGAGTTTAAAGGGGGTATTAGCGAGTCTTATCGTACGAATTGCATTGTGTATGATCCGATAGCTAGTAAAATATTGATCCCTGATAGGATCGTGTTGGTAAGATTTTGATCTTGTGATTACATTGTTGATATAAATTTGATCTGTTCCTAATTGCTAACTTGATCTATCCCAAATTGCAGCTAATTTTTAATTTATAAGACATTTATGTAAATACCATATGGAACTGGTGTTTTCCTCTCACGAGTTTGAGGCTGCGCTACTATGAAGACTAAAATATTCCTGTGCTTATCAACAGTCAGTTTACTGGCTGTGTCTGACATCACATTTGCAAATGACGTTAAAGTTTATGGCCGAGTCCATGCTGGATTACAGTTTAGCGACACCGGTGATGACGATGAAACATCAATTAAAAGTTATGCGTCTAGAATGGGTTTAAAGGGCAAGGCTAAAGTGAATGATGGCCTTGATATTTTTTTCAAATATGAATTTGAAGTAAACCCCGTTGATAATGACAAAGATGGAAAAAGTGGCGACAACATTACTGCACGCTCTCAATATGTTGGATTAAAGGGTCAATACGGACAAGTACTGGTGGGACGCGATGATACACCGGTGAAAAAGTCGCAAGGAAAAATTGATTTGATGAATGATTTCACCTCGGACAATAAAGCGTTGTTTGCTGGAGATAATCGTTTAGGCGATACCATTCAATATACATCACCGTCGCTGAACCATATGAAATTTGTTGTCAGTTATATTGCTGAAGACAACAGTAAGCAAGATGGAGAAACGGGGTTGTCTATGGCGGGGGTATATGGTGACAGTAAACTGAAAAAAACCTCTATTTACGCCAGCATTGCAAGAGATACAAAAGTGGCAGGGCGAGACATTACTCGGTTTGTTGTGCAAGGAAAGCTTGGTGATGCGACTATAGGCGGTTTGTATCAACAAAGTGAGAAAGTGGACAGTGATAACTCGGTTGACAGCTTTGTAGTGAGCGCGTCGTACAAGCTGCCTAACAGTTATAAGTTATTAGCGCAGTATCAGGATACTGACGGTGCCGAAGGTAAGTTGGAAGACTCTGGAAATTCAACATCAGTCGGGGTTGAGAAGAAGTTATCGAAACAAGCTCGTATGTATTTATGGTACTCTAAATTCAGCTTAGACAACACACCCGATCAGGATCATATGGCGCTGACATTACGGTATGATTTTTAAAGTAAAATCCTAAATATCGCAATAAACTTGTCATGTTTATTTGATAGAGAAATCGCTTAGCGTAAATAGTTAAGCGATTTTTTAGCACCTTTTGCCATTCCACGTTACACTTTCATAAAACTGTCACACTTAGTCATAATAATGAAAACATCTTCGGTAATGAAAGAGAACATTGGGAATGTCACGTAAAGTACTTGTAGTTGATGATGAAGCACCTATCAGAGAGATGTTGGTATTTGTGCTGGAACAAAATGGGTTTCAAGCGATTGAAGCGGAAGATTACGACTCTGCGATCACAGCTATGGTTGAACCGTATCCAGATATGGTATTGCTCGATTGGATGCTTCCTGGTGGCAGTGGTATACAAATTGCGAAAAAATTTAAGCAAAGTGAATATACACGACAAATACCGATCATTATGCTGACTGCGCGTGGAGAAGAAGAAGACAAAGTGAAAGGCCTAGAAGTAGGTGCTGATGATTATGTTACTAAACCTTTTTCTCCTAAAGAACTTATGGCAAGAATTAAAGCCGTGATCCGCCGGGTATCTCCAACCTCACTTGAAGAAGCCATCGAAGTACATGGACTAAGGTTAGATCCGATTTCACATCGAGTAACTTCGGCTGGCAGTGAGTTAGATATGGGGCCAACAGAATTTCGCTTGTTACATTTCTTTATGACGCACCCTGAGCGTGTATATAGTAGAGAGCAATTGCTTGATCATGTATGGGGCACTAATGTTTATGTTGAAGACCGCACGGTTGATGTACATATTCGTCGTTTGCGCAAAGCGATAGCTCCACTAGGTCACGATCGGTTGGTGCAAACTGTGCGTGGTGCAGGATATCGATTCTCAAGTAAATTGTAAGCACATGGCACATTGTTATTAGGGTCTACCATTTATGTACCGAGTGATTAATAAACAGGCGTTGTTTAAGCGCCTGTTTTTGTATTTTTTGCCATTAACATTAATCGGTATTTTGATTGGAGCACCGTTTGTTTTATTGTTTATCGGTGCGCTGTCATTATTGCTGTGGCATTATCATCAACTTTACCGATTAAGTGATTGGTTGCTAAATCAGCGCAGCTTTAATCCACCGGAAGGAGAGGGGGCTTGGGAACAGATATTTGAAGGAATTTACCACCTCCAGCATCGTAATCGTAAAAAACGCAATGAATTAGCCGTGTTGATCCGCCGTTTTAGAGAAGGGGCTGAAGCCGTCCCTGATGCGGTGGTCGTTCTACAACAGGATTTGAGCATTGTTTGGTGTAACCAACTTGCGCTAAAAGTGCTTGGTCTGCAATGGCCAACTGATCATGGCCAGCGCTTGGACAACCTTATCCGAGATCCTAAATTTGTTAAATATATGCAATCACATGATTTTGACGATCCCTTAGAGTTAGATTCGAGTCATTCAAATGAGCAAGTGCTAGAATTTAGGGTTATGCCCTATGCTGAGCAACTCATGATGGTTGTACGTGATATCACGCGCTTAAAACAGCTAGAGCAAATGCGTAAAGACTTTGTTGCTAATGTATCTCATGAGCTAAGAACGCCATTAACAGTGGTGACAGGTTACTTGGAAATGATGGATGCTGATAACATGCCCCCACCTATGATGTGGGAAAAAGCACATGGCACCATGATAGAACAGTGTAAACGTATGGATAGTTTGGTAAATCAGCTGTTATCTTTGTCGCGTATTGAAGGTGCAAGGCGCCAAGAAAAAGACCGACCAGTAAACGTACCTGGTATGTTGGCATTGATCCAAACTGAAGCGGACTCAGTTAACCAAGATAAACATCATCAATTAGTTTTTAAAATAGACAGTAGTTTAGACATAGCTGGTTCAGCTGATGAGTTACGTAGTGCGTTTTCTAACTTAGTTTTTAATGCGATCCACTACACAAAACCAGAAGGTCGAGTCGTTGTTAAGTGGCAGCTTATAGAAGAGCAAGCGTGTTTTTCGGTTGAAGATAATGGTGATGGGATCGCACCTGAGCATATTAACCGCCTGACTGAGCGGTTTTACCGTGTTGATAAAGCTCGGAGTCGAAAAACTGGCGGGTCGGGGCTGGGACTTGCTATCACCAAACATGTATTAACGCGGCATGATTCGAGCTTAGAGATTCAAAGTACCGTGGGTGAGGGATCGTGTTTTGCTTTTAGATTTTCACCAGAGAAAGTAAACATTATGACAAATGATGAAAGTCATAAAAGTGTAATGTAAGGGTAATTTTACTGTCATTAAAGCACGGCAGAATAAAACACGTAATTTAATGGGAAGAACAATTGGAGCAACCCAAATGAAATTCAAAAGTTTAGTCGCCGCAATGGGCGTAGCTGTTACAACACTAGTCGCAACACAGGCGTCTGCATTAGACAAAAATTTAGTTGAGTATAATAAAACTAGCGGTATTTCAGGTAACTTCTCTTCGGTTGGCTCTGATACGCTTGCTAACATGATGACTTTTTGGGCAGAAGAGTACAAACGTATTTACCCAAATGTTAATATTCAAATTCAGGCAGCGGGTTCTTCAACAGCGCCGCCAGCTTTAACAGAAGCGACTTCTAACTTTGGCCCAATGAGCCGTAAAATGAAGTCTAAAGAAATTGAAGCATTCGAAAAGCGTTATGGTTACAAACCAACAGAAGTGCGTGTTGCAATAGATGCACTGGCTGTATTTGTACATAAAGATAACCCGATTGAAGGCTTACGCATTGACCAAGTTGATGCTATTTTCTCATCAACACGTAAGTGTGGTGCAGGGGAAGAGGTAAAGCGTTGGAGTGACGTGGGTTTAGTTGGTAACTGGGCTGCAAAAGATGTGCAGTTATATGGACGTAACTCAGTATCAGGCACCTACGGGTACTTTAAGAAAAAAGCGCTTTGTAAGGGCGATTTTCGAAATAATGTAAATGAGCAACCAGGTTCTGCATCTGTTGTTCAGTCAATTTCATCATCTGTGAATGCGATTGGCTACTCTGGTATTGGTTATAAGACATCAGGTGTTCGAACTGTACCTCTAGCGAAAAAAGGCGATAACTTTGTTGATGCAACACTCGAAAATGTTGCGAAGGGTAAGTATCCGTTATCAAGATTCTTGTATGTTTATGTAAATAAGCACCCAAACAAGCCATTATCACCCATTGAGGCTGAGTTCTTAAAAATGGTGCTGTCAAAAGATGGGCAGCAAATTGTTGAGAAAGATGGTTACGTGCCTTTGTCTAGTAAGATGGCAACAATCGAGCTTAAGAAGCTAGGCCTACTATAAGAAACAAAATGTCAGAAAAAAGCCGCTCAATTGAGCGGCTTTTTTATGTCAAATAAGGTCAACCATCATCTTATGCATTAAGGCTGCTCTATAGGCTAAAACGACACCCTATGGTGTGAATTACCCTCTTACAGTTCTGTAATGCTCAAAAGACTATCAGCGCTCCTACACAGCTTTCGCGTGCAAGAGTAAGTCTGACAGGACACCTCACATAATTAGTATTACTGATATTGAGAGTCACTATTTTTCGTCAACTTCTCTGCTTGAACCTTACATTGATTAAAGGTTTCGATGCATTCGTTATTACAGAGCTGCTGAGACATCGTATCTGGTAAACTACTTTGCCCACAGCTGCTTTCACATTGATAGTTTTGCTGAGCGCAGTGGTTTAACTCAGCTGAATTATTACTTTGGCACGCACTCAATAATGCGATAGCGCACAGAGGTAGCACTGCTTTCATCTTACTTCCTTCTAGAGAGAGACTTGTAAGTTATCTATTAATCTAACCGACCCTAAAAAGGCGGCAGCTAAAATCACAAAATGATCATCATCAAGTGTAGCAGGCTTTAATGTATTATTATTTGCAATGGCGAAGTAATCAGGCTTTAGGCCTTGTTTTTGTAATGTTTCTTTCGCTTGATTCTCTATTTGAGTAAATTCGATATTACCCATTTTTAGTTTATCAGCTGCTTCTCTTAGCGTGTGGTAGAGCACCTTTGCTGTGTCTTTTTCATGATCACTTAAGTAACCATTGCGAGAACTCATAGCAAGCCCTGAAAATTCTCGTTGTGTTGCTACGCCAACTATTTCAATAGGCATTGATAAATCTCGCACCATGGTGCGGATCACTTGCAATTGTTGGTAATCTTTTTCGCCAAAACAAGCAAAGTCAGGCTGCACCATATTAAATAGCTTAGTAACCACGGTCGCTACGCCTTTAAAGTGCCCCGGTCTCGTGCCTCCACAATAGCCAAGTGAAATATCAGGCACATCTACATAACTTTGTGCAGCGAGCCCATTTGGATAAATAGAGTCAACGCTAGGGGTAAATACCATATCAGTACCAAGCTCAGCTAGGCCGTTTTTATCTTCACTTAGGGTACGAGGGTAATTATCTAGATCTTCATTCGCACCAAATTGCATTGGGTTAACAAAAATACTCACTACGACTTTATCGGCGAGTGTTTTTGCTTTTTCTACCAAAGAAAAGTGCCCTAAATGCAAATTGCCCATAGTTGGTACAAAGGCAATGCTTAATCCTTGTTGTCGCCAAGCTTTGATTTGGCTGCGCAGTGATTTAATTTCTGAAGTAGACTGCATTAGTTAAACTCATGCTCTGAAGTTGGAAATGCGCCGGACTTAACGTCTGAACAATAATTTTTAACAGCGTCAGGCATATTACCACTTTCAGCTAAGTAATTTTTTGAAAACTTAGGAATGTATCCAGCAGATATACCGACTAAATCATGCATTACAAGAATTTGTCCATCGGTATCTTTACCTGCACCGATGCCTATAACTGGGATAGTTACTTCATCGGTAATTCGCTTAGCCAATGCTGATGGAATACACTCGATAACCAACAGCTGTGCACCAGCTTGTTCTAGGGCTTGTGCGTCAGCGACCATTTTATCTGCTTGTTGTTGTTCTCGGCCTTGGATCTTGAATCCGCCAAATACATGTACTGATTGGGGTGTCAGGCCTAAATGGCCACAAACCGGGATCCCTTGTTGAGTAAGTGCTTGAATGCTCTCATGAAGCCATTCACCACCTTCAACTTTTACCATGTTTGCACCCGCACGCATCAGCTTTGCTGCGTTTTCACAGCTTTGCTGTGGATTTGCGTAACTCATGAAAGGCATATCAGCAACAACAAATAAATCTTTGCTTCCTGCTCGCACACAGCGAGTATGGTAGGCAATTTCATCCGTAGTGACAGCCAATGTATCATCACCACCTTGCAGTACCATACCTAAGGAATCACCGACTAAGACAATGTCGACGCCATTGTCATGAAATAACTTTGCAAAGCTAGCATCATAGGCGGTTAATGCCGTAATTTTTGTTTGCTCTAGCTTCATTTTTGCCAATGTTGATACAGTTATTTTAGGCATGTCATTTCCTTTTAAGTACGGAAGTCATTTTTATTAATTAAGTGGAATTAGATTATTTAACGCCACATCTTTACTGATGCTTTGCAATGTTCTACCGTCAGGCAGAGTGAGCTCTGGCTCCAGTTCTAGTAAAGGGTAAACCACAAATTCACGCTGACATAAGCCATAATGAGGTACCACTAATCTTGGTGTATTTATTATTTCATTCGCAAATAATAAAATGTCTAAATCTAAAGTTCTGGCGCCCCAGCGTTCATCTTTTCGTTGTCGGCCTTGTTCTAGTTCTATTTTTTGTAATGCATCCAATAAGGCCTCAGGTGCAAGAGAGGTCTCTAATCTAGCCACTGCATTGACATAATCCGGCTGATCTTGTGGGCCCATTGGTTTTGATGCATAAAATTTAGATACCGCATTTAGTTGGCTGTTAGCTAATGTGTTTAGCGCATCGACAGCACGATGTAGCTGAGCTGTCGGATCATTTAAGTTTGCACCTAAGCCGATGTATACGGTGTTCATGATTCACTCGGTTTCTTTTTCGGTTTACGGCGAAAACGGCGACGCGGCTTATTTGAATCGCTATGACCTAGCCCTTTAACCATGTCTTTTTGGCCGTTTACATCTTGTTGTAAATATTCGGTCCACCACTGTGCAAGGTCACTTTGTTCTTGTTCGCCGCTTTCCACACGCAAGAGTAGGAAATCGTAAGCAGCTTTGAAACGCGGCTGTTGACTCAGGCGGTAAGCTCTTTGTCCTGCTCGTTTGTCCAAGCGCAGTTGAATATGCCAGATATCTCGAGCACCTAAGGTAAAGCGTTTTGGCACAGCTACATTTTGGGCATTTTCGCTTAATACTTGGTTCATAGCTTGTGCATATGCGTCAAATAGCGGCATATTTTCTTTTTGTAGTTGCTCACTGCGCTTTAGTAGTGGGAACCATAGTAGAGCGGCATAAACAAACGCTGGAGTTACCTTTTTCTCAGCATTAATACGTTTATCTGTGTTGGCAAACATTTGTGCTATGAAGCGAGTCTCAAACCCGGTTTCACTGCTTTCGATAATGGCGTCAAGTTCTGGAAATAACTGTTTGAATAAACCAAACTCACGTAGTAAGTGATAGTTTTCTTCTGCTTTACCGTTTAAAAATAGTTTGAGAGTTTCTTCAAATAAACGTGCGGCAGGTATATGCGATAATAGCTCTGATAACTCATAGATAGGTTCTTTAGTAGGTTGTGCAATTTCCATATCTAGCTTAGTTGCAAACCTAACAGCGCGAAGCATACGCACCGGATCTTCACGATAGCGTGTTTCGGGATCGCCGATTAATTCGATTTTGCGATTAGCAATTGCGTTCATGCCATTGGCAAAATCATGAATAGTAAAATCGTTAATCGAATAGTAAAGGGCATTAATAGAGAAATCACGACGCTCAGCATCTTCTTCGATAGAGCCATAAACATTATCACGCAGTAATTGACCATGCTCACTTGATTGACTGGTCTGATTTTTACTGGCGCTGGCTTCGTGGTGTCCACGCATCGTTGCGACTTCAATGATTTCACGGCCAAATACAATATGTGCAAGGCGGAAACGTCGACCTATTAGTCGACAGTTACGAAATAGCTTTTTAATTTGCTCTGGTGTCGCGTTGGTTACAACATCAAAGTCTTTTGGCTCAACCCCCAGTAAAATGTCGCGAATACATCCACCGACCAAATACGCGTCATATCCGCCGTCTTTTAAGCGATACAGCACCTTGATAGCATTAGGGCTAAACTGTTTGCGAGATATGCTGTGCTCACTGCGAGGGATTACTTGGGGTTCAGCACAAGTGACAAGTTCTGATGAGGCTTTTTCGCCATTGACCAGCTGTCTGCAAAATTTTAATAGCTTAGAAATAATAACCTGTCTCCTAAAAACTCATACCGATGCATGTTTGAACTAAATATCAGACCCAGTGTATTGAAGCTAACTGCTTTATTTATGAGCGGTTAATCAGGGACCTAAAATGCTTGCTGTAAATCGCTTATAGTGTAGGCGATTTTATAAGGCTCGCTATGATATACCAGCCAAGTGAAAAAATTAAGTTACAGGTGATAAATAATCTTAGATTAGGAACATTCGTCGAGTTGAAGCTCACCAACAGCAGGGATAGCCTGTAAATTAAAATGATTTTGCGCCCAGCTTAAAATATCCTCGCTGCGACTATGTGCAATATCTTGTGGGACAGATAGGCCTAAATAATTTAGGGCACGACATAAAGCAGGTTGTGGATTGTTCTGGTCGATGGCTGGGGCGTGGTTTTGTTTTGATAATTTTAAACCTGGCTTTGTGACTATCACGGGTACGTGTGCAAACTGTGGGGCAGGTTTATTGAGTTGTTGAAATAATCCGAGCTGTCGGGCTGTGGGTTCAAGTAAATCAGCGCCACGAACGATGTGGCTAATGTCTTGTGCTATATCATCCAGTACCACGACAAGTTGATATGCATGTAAACCATCACGGCGTTTAACTATATAATCTTCATGCGCCAGTGGCGGTGCAGTATTAATTGTACCTTGGATCATATCTGTAAACTGTAATACTGGGTGATTTTGTCTTAGGCGCAGTGCGTTACCGTCGGCGGGGTGTTGTAATGCTCTACACTGGTTAGTGTATATTCCGCCATTGAGTTTTATTGCTTTGCGAGTGCACACGCATGAATAGATTAAGTCTTGTTGTTGTAGCTCGCTGAGTACATCATTGTAATAGTTATGACGCAAGCTCTGATAGATAATCGGTTCATCCCAGTGCAAGCCAAAAGCTTCTAACGTACGTAAAATATGGCTATCAGCCCCTTTGACCATTCTGGGCGTGTCAATATCTTCCATACGGACAAGCCATTTACCATGGTATTGTTTTGCTGCAAGGTAACTGGCAAGTGCAGCCACCAATGAACCAAAATGTAATGGTCCTGATGGCGAAGGAGCAAACCGGCCACGATAGCTCCCTTGAGTGGGCAATGCTGGGGTAAGCATAAATGGCAGAGTTTAACCTCTACCGTTTTGTTTTTCTTTAATTTCGGCCAGTGTTTTACAATCAACACATAAATCAGCGGTTGGACGTGCCTCTAAGCGACGGATCCCAATATCAATACCACAAGACTCACAGAAGCCAAAATCATCGTCTTCTATTAATTGCAGTGTTTTTTCTATTTTCTTAATGAGTTTACGTTCACGATCTCGTGTGCGTAGTTCTAAAGAAAACTCTTCCTCTTGTGCTGCACGGTCTACAGGATCTGGAAAGTTTGCTGCTTCATCTTGCATATGCGTTTTTGTGCGATCTACTTCATTTCGTAGGTCTTTACGCCATGCATCTAATATTGCTTTAAAATGCGCACGTTGTGCGTCATTCATGTATTCTTCGCCTGGTTTTTCCTGATATGGTTGTAAACCGGCTTGAGCCAACAACCCTAGTTTCTTTTGGTCTGGCATAGCATTCTCCTAAATCCTTAACACAATACCCCAGCTAACGCCGGCGGCTATAAATAGCAGAATCTCACACCCTTAGCAAATATTTTGTCTCAAAAATTACTGCTTGAGTGAGCAAGAATCAGTCATAGAGGTTAAATTCTAATGAGCAGCGATATGGGGGCGAGTTTTTAAAACTCAAGCCATAAACACTGGCACACTGTGTTTTATTTTTATCTCTTCAAGACTGATAGTGGTGTTATACGCATAAACCTCAACACCCATTTCTTTAGCTTTAACAAGCAGTTTAGCATATTCAGGGTCTATATGCGCAGCGGGCTTTACGGATTCTATGCCAGTGTGCATAACCATAAATAAAAGCACAGCTCGGTGACCTTGCTGTTTCATCTGCATTAATTCTCTCAGATGTTTTTGACCTCTGAGTGTTTGTGTGTCGGGGAAATACCCTTGCTGCTGTTCTAACAATGTCACTGATTTGACTTCGATGTAGCAGTCTGCACGATTAGGGTCGCGTAGCAGTATATCTATACGGCTATTTTCTGTACCGTACTTCACTTCGCTTTGATGTACTTTATAGTCTGTAAGTTCCGGTATTTGTTGCGCTTTCAATGCTTCAATGGCTACTTTGTTGGCATGGTTAGTATTGACACAAATCAAGTGATTGAGTGTGTTTTGTGTTAGCTCAAGTGAGTGTGGATATTTCCGTTTGGTATTTTTACTTGTGGAATAGAACGCATTAAAACCAGAGTCGGCACACCCTGTCATTTTGCCTGTGTTTGCACAATGCACTGTGAACTCAGTGCCATTTAGGTCGACTAAATCGACCAAAAATCGTTTATAGCGTTTAATTAATTGCGCTTCATTTAATGCGCTAGAAAATTTCATGGTTTAATCGCAAGTCTGTTGGGTGATACAAAGGCCTAGTGTACACTGACTGTTATAATATAAGCGCAAAGGTTAAGATAAAATGTCTGATAAATTTATTGTTCGTTTGAGTGAGCAAGCTGCTGCATCTCATTGGGGTCAAGGTACTGGGCTATCGTTTTCTGAAGATGGCGCGACTATCCATTTACAAGAAACTGAAACATTAAAGAACATTCAAAAAGCGGCACGTAGTATCTCGCAGCAAGGTATTAAGAATGTATCTTTGTCAGGAGACTCGTGGTGTACTGAATCACAGTGGGCATTTTATCAAGGGTTTGTGAGCCCTAAGCAGCTTGATGGTGTTTCATTTGTTGAAAATGCGCAGTCGGATTTGAATGAATTGGCTGCTTTGCAAAAAGCAGCGGCATGGGCACGCAATATGATCAACGGCACCGCTGAAGATGTGTACCCTGAAAGCTTAGCTGGCAATGCTGCTGAGTTTATTCAGTCTCTTGCTCCTGAACATGTAAGTTACCAGATCATCAAGGGTAAAGCATTGCTTGAGCAGCAGTGGATAGGTATTCACGAAGTAGGCCGTGGCAGTGAGCGTCCACCAGTGTTACTTGAGCTAGATTACAACCCGACGGGAGACGCTAATGCGCCAGTGGCTGCAGCTCTAGTTGGTAAAGGGATCACCTTTGATTCCGGTGGTTACTCAATTAAATCTAGTGAAGGCATGCTAGGTATGAAGTGTGATATGGGCGGTGCGGCAACGGTGACTGCAGGCCTTGCGTTGGCAATTCAACGTGGTATGAAAAAGCGTATTAAGCTGTTCTTGTGCTGTGCAGAAAACTTAATTTCTGGTCATGCTTATAAGCTGGGTGACATTTTAACGTATAAAAATGGTACAACCGTTGAGATAGTCAATACCGATGCAGAAGGGCGTTTGGTGTTAGCTGATGGCTTGATGGCAGCGGGTGAAACGGGTGCTGAACTGATCATTGATGCGGCAACGTTAACGGGCGCGGCATTGGTTGCAGTTGGACAAGAATATAACGCGCTATTTGGCTTAGATAAAGCACTTGTTAATGATGTTCAACAGTTTGCAAGTGATGAATTTGAGGCCGCTTGGCCACTTCCGCTTGAGCCTTGGCATAAAAACAACTGCCCATCACCTTATGCTGATACAGCAAACAGCAGAGCACAAAAAGGCGGTGGTTTTGGTGGTGCATCGAATGCGGCTGGATTCTTAGCGCGCTTTGTACCAAACGAAGGGCAAGGTTGGGTACATATTGATTTAGCTGCTGCATTTCAAAATAATGCCGGCAGTCAATGGTCGGCGGGTGCAACAACGTTAGGTATGCGTACGATTGCACGTACATTACAAGAAAAAGCCTAATTGAATAAAGTGTTTTAACTGAAAAAAAGCATGCTCAGGCATGCTTTTTTATTGCCAAAATAATGATGCTTTATGACCGGGTTAAGACAATAAAGCCGCAGCGAGCCTGACAAAGTCTGATGACGTTAAAATACCTAACAAGGTGTTGTCATCATTGACCACCGGCATGCAGCCATGTCGGTTATCGACAAAAAATTGAGCCACGTCACTTAAGCTTTGCTCTGGGGTTATGGTGGTAAAATCGGTTGCCATGATCTCAGATATTGCGGTGTGTTTTTCTTTTCTTTCTAACGCGCTTGGACCATAGGTAGCCAAAATACGCATTACCTCAGCGACCATGACTTTTTGTGTCAGCATGCCGCATAAGGCTCCTTGATGATCAACGACTGGAATATGTCGAATACTCTCAGTGCGCATTAAGTCATGTGCATCACGCAATGTTTGATTTTGCGTAATACTGAATGGGGTTGGCGTCATTAAGTCTGCAACAGTATGTAGCATCACGTTACCTATTTTTTGCTGGTTTATTTAGTTATAACTGAACAAAGAGCATTTTGTATAAAAAAATGCAGCTTATCTGACTGATATCAAGAAAAACGTTAAAATAATTTGAGCACTTAGTTTTAAAGTGCTTTTACCCAAAAAACTTTAGTCTCTCGCTGGTACCTGTGTGAAATGAAGGTTTTGCTGTTGAGCGAGTTGAATATATTTGTGTTGAACCAGCTCTGAAACGGGAACGAGTTCATATCCTTGACTGACTAACTCTGGTAGCACTTTATGTAAAAATTTAACCGTTTCTGGATAAGGGTGTGCAATTGCAATCACGGCTTGTTGGTGTTCAGCAAGCGCTTTAAGTTGTGTTAACTGGGATTCGAGTGCAGCTTGTGTGAGTACATTATCTAGAAAGACATGCCGTCCAATATTTCTTACACCAAATAAATTGGCAGCATGCTGCGCTTGGGTTTGCTCAGTGGTTCGACTGTCTAGAAAAAATAGATCGCGCTTTTTCAAAACTTCCATTGTCCAAGTCATTGGCGTGATGTATTGGGTGAGCGCAGAACCCATATGGTTATTCACTCCTTTAACTTGTGGCAGTGTTGCGAGTGCATGACCTAATGTGGTTTGTAATTGCCACTTATTCATGCTCAATGTCAGAGCTCCGGGGCCAAGCTCTTTACTTTCTATTGCTTGCATAGGGATATGTAAGAGTAACTCTTTGTTTTCTTGACTTGCGCGTCGAGCAAATAATTGAGAATAAGGAGTATGAGGCAAGATCGAAAACGACAACTGACCGGGAAGGTTCAGAAGTTCAAGATCACGCTCATGATTACCAACGTCATCAATAACGATGGCAATTTGTTTTGCATGGCAAGGTGCGAGCGCCAAGCAAAACAAGAGTATTCCCCAAGTGAGTATCCGTAGCACGGTTCCTACTTATCATTGTTTTTATAAAGTTATTGTTATTTTTTAAGTAACTTTTTCGCCGTTACTATATGTGAATCAAGCTTGGCCAATATTGCGAGATTGGTCGTTTGTTCGTCAGTCATTATAACTGTTTTGTCTAAATTCGAAAGGTTTTGCGGTGTTATTATCACGTCTGGTTTAATGCCCACACCTTCGATCGATTGCCCTGATGGGGTAAAATAACGGGCGGTAGTCAGTTTTAAAGCGGTGGTCCCGTTACCCAAAGGAATGAGAGACTGAACAGATCCTTTCCCATAAGATTGCTTACCAATAATAAGAGCACGTTCGTTGTCTTGTAATGCACCTGCGAGTATTTCAGCAGCTGAAGCCGATTGCTCATTAATAAGCACAACAATGGGTGCGCCATTGAGAATGTCACCGCTTTGAGCAGTGAAGCGTTGGTTGGCATCAAAAAAGCGCCCTTTGGTGGTAACAATTGTACCAGCTTGTAAGAACAAGTCTGAAATGGCCACAGCGCTACTCAATGTGCCTCCTGGGTTGTCTCGTAGATCGAGCACAAGCCCAGCTAAAGGTGAACCGTTTTTGCTGATCAGTTTATTAATGTGTCGCGAGATATCATGATAACTATGATTATTAAAACTGTTTAATTCAATGTACCCATTACCGCTCTTTAACAGCTTGCTATTAACGCTCTCAAGGTTAATTTCTTGTCTGCGTAATGCCAATGTAACATTTGTTTTTGCGCGTTCAACAGTAATGTTAATGGTTGCAAACTCAGCGGCTCTGAGCAACTTAGAAACATGTTCGATATCTTTGCTAGTAACGTCATCGGAGCCAATAGCGACTAGCTTGTCGCCGCCTTCAATACCTGCTTGCGCGGCAGGGGAACCAGGCAATGTATTCACAATTACAATGCGATTGTCTACGCGTTCAACTTCTATGCCTATACCGGTATAGCGACCATTTGCGGCACTAAAAATGGCGTCTAATTCGTGTTCTGATAAGTATTTAGAATAAGCATCGAGTTGTTCAAACAAGGTGTCGATATTACTCGATTGAATGTTACTAAGTGGAATGTCTTCCACATAATACGTATGAATGTGATAAACAATTTCATTAATTTGTTCGCTATCAAACTGTGCTGTGGCATTCGCGCTTTGCGTTTGCAACGTTAACGCGAGTAATATTCCAAAGCAGAACACCCGCCACTGATTGAATGCGTGTTGAACTTGAGTTACAAATGTGTGTGTCTTTATCATGTGCTGCTCCAATGTCTTGGGCAGCACAGTTAATCAATTAACTAGCTCTGCACCATTTTACTGGGTCGACAGCGCTTCCCTTATGCCGTATTTCAAAGTATAGACCAGAACTAGGCTGTCCGCCGCTTTGCCCTACTAAAGCGATAGGTTCACCGTCGGAGACTAGGTCGCCAACATCTTTCAGCAAGGTTTGTGCATGACCGTATAGGCTCATAAAGCCTTTACCATGATCAATCACAATGACCCAGCCGAATCCATTTAGCCAGTCAGCATAAACGACCTGTCCTTGATCAATACTATTAACTGGTTTACCCGCTGGAGATTTGATAACAATACCTTTCCAGTTCATACCGGCATGTTTACGTTGTCCAAAGCGGTGTTTTATTCGCCCTTTACTTGGTAAAAGCAATTTACCTTTTTGTTGTGCAAGACCATTGAGTACAATCTTTTCTGGGACTTCTATCTTGGTTAAATTTTCGAGTGTCGCGAGTAATGTTTTTTCGTTTTCTTTTAAATATGAAATGGCTTGTTCTGTTTTACTGAGGGTTTTGTTCAGTGTCGCTAAACTCGTTTTGCGTTGTGTTTGTAAACGAGCTAATGCGTTTTTTCGTGACGTTTGCTGCGTAAGCAGCTTGGCTAACTGATTTTGTGCTCGAGCCAGTTTGTTTTGGTTTTCAGCTAAATCTGCCACCACCATTTTTAAACTTTCTAGTTGTGAAATTCTTGCTTTATTGAAGTAGTCATAATAACTCAAGGTGCGCTCAAAGGTTGCACTTAATTCTTGGTTGAGCAGCATTTTTGAGTAGTCATGAGTACCAGTCATATATGCACTTTTTAGCTGTGATGCAAGTAAGCCTTGCAGCTTTTGTTTTTTCTTGTTGAGCCTCTTTGACTCATTGAGCAAAGCATATTGTTGCTGTTGGTTTTCATTAATACTTTGTTGGGTCAACGCCAGTGCTTTGGCGTTTTTGGCAATATCAAGTTCGTGTGCTTTTACGGTATTTTGTAACGCAGTAATATTTTTTTGTTGCTGTAGGTAAGTTTGTTGGCTTTTTTTAAGCTCTTTTTGTACTTCGGTTAAGTCTTGTTTAGTACGAGACTCATTGGCCGCAACAGATGTTGCGGCCAATGAACATATAAACAAAACACACCTGATCAAGGTGATGTGCATAGTTATTTTATCGTCATAATAGGGGTACCAGTCATTTCAGCAGGTTGCTCCATACCAATTAAGTGTAAAATGGTTGGTGCAACATCGCTGAGCGCTTTGCCTGAATGAGGTTGCGCGTCACGACCGACATAAATAAAGGGCACTGGCTCGCTGGTATGTGCTGTATGCGCTTGGCCTGTTGCAGGATTAGCCATTTGCTCGGCGTTACCATGATCGGCGGTAATAAGTGCTTCACCACCTACTTCCTTAAGTGCAGCAACGACTCGGCCAATACAGCTATCGACTGCTTCACAGGCCTTTACTGCCGCTTCAAACACGCCTGAATGGCCAACCATATCGCCATTTGGGTAGTTACAGATTATCACATCATGCTCACCGCTATGAATTGCTGCAATTAGGGTATCAGTGAGTAGTTCGGAGTTCATCTCAGGTTGCAGATCATAAGTTGCTACCTGAGGTGAAGGAATGAGTTCTCGTTTTTCACCTTCAAATAGGTCTTCGCGTCCACCACTGAAGAAGAAAGTAACGTGTGCGTATTTTTCTGTTTCAGAAATTCTCAGTTGAGTTTTATTATGCTTGGCAAGCCATTCACCCAGCACATTGTTGAGCGCTTCAGGCGCAAATGCCGCGGGGGCATCAATGTCTGCGGCATATTCGGTCATCATCACAAATGCACTTAATTGAGGCGCACGTTTTTTAGCAAAGCCTGTAAATCCGTCATCGACAAATGCTCGGGTTATTTGGCGCGCTCTATCAGCTCTGAAATTCATAAAAATAACGGTATCACCGTCGTTAATGGTTGCAGCAGAAGCATTTTGTGGTTGGATGACAGATGCGGTGACAAATTCATCGTTCTCATCACGTTCATACGCGGCATTTAGTGCTTCAACACCTGAACTATAGTGATGTTGCGCTTGAGCATCAACGATGAGGTCATAGGCTGTTTCTACCCGCTCCCAGCGGTTGTCTCTGTCCATGGCATAATATCGGCCGACGACAGACGCCAAGCGGCCACATTGTAATGACGTAAATGTTGCTTCAACGCGTTCAATGGATGTAGCAGCACTGCGAGGTGGCGTATCACGGCCATCTAAAAATGCGTGAAAGTAGACATGTTGTGCACCACGTTGTGCTGCTAACTCGATGGCAGCGATGATATGATCTTCATGACTATGCACGCCACCAGGACTCAATAAGCCCATTAAGTGAACGGCTTTATTCGCAGCAACCGCCTTATCAATATTAGATACTAGTACGGGGTTATGCTCAAACTCACCATCGTCAATCGCTTTGGTAATACGAGTAAAGTCTTGGTAAACGATACGTCCTGCGCCTAAATTAACATGGCCAACTTCTGAATTGCCCATTTGGCCATCAGGTAAACCCACATCTAAACCTGAACCTGAAATAAGTGTATGTGGTTGAGTTTGCCATAGCTCATCTAATACCGGGGTATTTGCGGCTAAAATTGCGTTACTTTCTGTTTCTTCTCTGTAACCCCAACCATCTAAAATCATTAGAACAAGTGGTTTTTTCTGTGCAGTCATTTGAGCTCCTGAAATATGGCACGATGTCTGGGTCTAGCATACCTTGTTTTACATCAATGTTCAGCCTGTGAACGATGATTTATGCTCACGTTGTTGTTGATCAGGTAATAAGTTTGCGGGTGTCCAACAAGTTTAAGTTTTGATTTGTTTATTGGGTGAGTTAATAAAGGGCTATACCCAAGTGATCGCAAAATGTATACTTCGGGGTTATTAAAAATCATACATAATCGCTGCGTTTTGCTGCGAGACTAAAGTTGGAAGGTTCATGGAACAATATATTGAATTTATTGGCAATCATGCTGTATTAAGTATTATTTGGTTGGCGATAGTCGCAATGATAGTAAGCAGCTTTATTAAAAGTAAGTTTTCTGCAATTAGACAAATAAACCCGCAACAATTGACCTTGTTAGTTAATCGTGAAGAAGGCCAGGTTGTTGATATTAGAGCGATTAAAGAATTTAATGCTGGGCAAATTGCTGGTGCAAAACACTTAAGTGCTGAAAAAGCAAAACAAAGTGAATTTGTTGGTCTTGAAAAACAAAAAACCAAACCCATTATATTGGTATGTACTACAGGTATGACTGCATCTGGCATTGCAAATACAATGCACAAAGCTGGGTTTGAGCAGGTTTACGTATTAAACGGTGGTATGGGAGCTTGGCAAAATGCAGGCTTACCAACTACATCAGGAAAATAAAGAGAGAATTCAATGAGCCAGGTTGTTATATACAGCAAAGATTACTGCCCATTCTGTCATCGTGCTAAAGCATTGTTTGATGCAAAAGGTGTCACATATACAGAGTATGATATTGGTGTTCAACCTGAGCTACGCGATGAGATGATTGATAAAGCGAATGGGGCATATACTGTACCGCAAATTTTTATCAATGATAAGCATATTGGTGGCTGTGATGATCTTATGGCCACAGAAGCTCAAGGTAAACTTGATACCTTGCTAACAGCATAATTATACAAACAAAAAATTTAATTTAGGAACACTCATGACTGAACAAAATCAAAACGCAGCGGCAGAGCAACAAGAAGGCGCACAATTTAACATTCAACGTATCTTTACTAAAGATGTATCGTTTGAAACGCCTAACTCACCAGCTATCTTCCAAAAAGAGTGGACACCTGAAGTTAAGTTAGACATGGACACGCGTTCAAATAAGCTCGATGAAAATGTATATGAAGTTGTTCTGGCACTGACTGTGACAGCAACGATTGGTGAAGAAACAGCATTTTTATGTGAAATTCAACAAGCAGGTATCTTCTCTATTGCAGAATTAGAAGAGCTGCAAATGGCACATATGCTTGGCGCATACTGCCCTAATATTTTATTCCCTTACGCACGCGAAGCGGTTGCAGGTTTAGTTAACCGTGGTACTTTCCCACAGTTAAATCTAGCACCTGTGAACTTTGATGCATTGTTCACTCAGTACATGCAACAACGAGCTGCGCAAGCAGAGCAAACTGCTGACGCATAATTGATGACATCAGCACAAACAGCTGTAACTGTTTTAGGGGCGGGGTCTTATGGCACCGCCCTTGCTATTTGTTTTGCCCGAAATGGTCACAAAGTGACTTTATGGGGTAGAAACGAGCAAGACGTTGAGACGCTAGCAGCTGAGCGCAAGAACCAACGTTACTTACCAGACATTACCTTTCCTGACTCTCTAGAACTAGAAGCTGATTTGCAAAAAGCGGTACAGACAAGTGAATTAGTGTTAGTCGTTGTACCAAGTCATGCTTTTGGTCAAACCTTGGAGCAGATCCGTGGTGATTTGTTACCTAATGCAAGAGTAGCATGGGCGACTAAGGGGCTAGAGCCAGAAACGGGTCGACTACTGCAAGATGTTGCAACACAAAAACTTGGCAGTGAGATCCCGTTAGCCGTTCTATCTGGACCAACGTTCGCTAAAGAAATGGCGGCTGGGCTTGTAACTGCGATTTCTGTGTCGGCGACACACAGTGAGTTTGCTGCTGAATTAGCTAAGCTATTGCATTGTGGCCGCTCATTCCGTGTTTACAACAATGACGACTTTATTGGCATTCAATTAGGCGGTGCAGTTAAAAATGTCATTGCCATTGGTGCAGGGATGTCGGACGGGTTTGGGTTTGGTGCCAATGCGAGAACGGCATTGATCACCCGAGGATTAGCTGAGCTATGCCGCTTAGGATGTGCGCTAGGTGCGCGCTCTGAAACCTTTATGGGGATGGCAGGGTTAGGTGATTTGATCTTAACTTGTACAGATAATCAGTCGAGGAATCGACGATTTGGTATTGCTTTGGGTAAAGGCCTTGCGGTGCAAGAAGCCATGGACAGTATAGGTCAGGTGGTTGAAGGCTATCGGAACACCAAAGAAGTGTACTTGTTAGCACAGCGTTCAGGCATTGAAATGCCTATTACAGAGCAAATTTATCAGGTCCTTTATCAACAAAAGGATGTGAAAGAAGCGGCGATGGCATTATTAAGTCGAGAACAAAAAGCGGAGTAATACCTCCGCTTTTTCGTATGTAAGTGTTCACTATAATACAAACATGCTATTTAGCGTTCGCAAAGTCGAGTTGTCGCCACGATTCATAGACGAAAACAGCCACTGCATTTGATAGGTTCATACTGCGGCTATCTGGGCGCATTGGAATTCGTAAGCGCTGCTCTTCAGGCAATGAATAGATAATATCATCTGGTAAGCCTCTCGTCTCAGGCCCAAACAACAAACAATCACCCGGCTGATATTCAGGTTGGTGATGATATTTAGTCCCTTTTGTTGTACAAGCAAAAACGCGTTTTGGTTGCTGCTTTTCTACATACTCAGCAAAGGATGCATGGCGTTGCACATCACTAAATTCATGATAATCTAACCCTGCTCGCTTTACGCGTTTGTCATCCCACTCAAACCCCAATGGCTCGATTAAATGCAGTGAATACCCGGTATTGGCACATAAACGGATTATATTGCCGGTGTTGGGGGGGATTTCTGGCTGGTATAGTACAATGTCTAACATAAGAACCTCGAATAATGTAATGACCCTAGTATATCGAAAAGTGAGTAGTGCGATAACTATTTTAGTAATGGTGTCATATGCCTTTAATTTGTATGTGATAAATTTCTTGCAGTAGTATCGCCAAGAGGTAACGGCGGAGGATAATGTGAAACGTAGTTATAATTTTTTAGTTCGGTTTGCCAGTGTGTTTACGATGTTGATGGTCAGCCTTATGATCGCGACCAAGTGCTGGGCTTGGTTATCATCAGGTAGCGCAGCAATGCTTGGGTCATTAACTGACTCGATGTTGGATATCAGCGCCTCAATGATGAGTTTTTTGGTACTTAGCTATGCACTAAGACCTGCTGATGATGATCATCGCTTTGGGCATGGCAAGGCTGAAGCACTTGCAGGGCTTGGTCAAGCCGCTTTTATTGCCGGTTCAGCATGCTTATTGGCGTTTCATGGTGTTGAACGTATATTCAATCCTGTTGAACTGGGGCATTCGTTATTGGGTGTATGGGTGAGTCTATTTGCGATTGTGTGTACGCTGTTAGTAGTATTTGTGCAGCATCAAGTGGTTAAACGCACGCAATCGATCGCTGTAAAAGCAGATGCCTTGCATTATAAAGGAGATATCTTACTCAATATTGCCGTATTGATAGCTATTTTATTGTCGTATTATGGTATGCAATATGCGGATCCTATTTTTGCGATAGGAGTTGCGGGTTACTTACTCTATAACTGCTGGGATATAGCCAAAGAAAGTGCCGATCATTTAATGGATAAAGAACTACCTGATGATGAAAAAGCGGAAATCATCCTACTTGCCTCTAGCCATGAAGACGTGTTTGGCGTCCATGAGTTACGTACTCGGCAAAGTGGTAAAGTTAAGTTTATTCAGCTTCATTTGGAATTAGATGATGATTTACCATTGATCAGAGCGCACCATGTGGCAGATGAAGTCGTGCACAGTATCGAGGCGGCATTCGAGGGAGACGTTGATGTGCTTATTCATCAAGATCCGGTTTCTTTAGCGGTAAATGCTAACGCATCATAAAAATGATACATCTCAGCTAAGACGGCATGACGAATGTCGTCCACCTCACATAATAATTCGTGACGGGCATTGGCAAAATGACTAATAGATATATTAGGGTGTGATTTGGCAATGGCGACTTGTGCGTGGTTATTTACGATAACATCATGCTCGGCACTGGCGATATGAGTTGGAATATTAGGCGTAAAAGTCGGTAGTTTGGTAATTATATTAAATGCTTGTGATAGCCAATTAAAACTCACTCCACCTAAACGCAGCTCTGGCTCATTTTGATACAGTGTTCTAAAGCGCTGATAGCGTATGGCGCATTGGGTTAACTTATTTTCCCAAAACTCCGGTGGATCATAGTCGCTTTGACCAAACGCGTAGTGTTTAGAAAAGCCAAGTAGACTGCCTGTGTGGGCTACTAACTTGGCCAAAGAATAAGGTACTTCATGGGTGTGAATGTCAAACATCGGCGCACTCAAGAATGCCCCACTCATTTGATGAGGGTAATTGGCAAGATAGTTGTAACTGATTGCCCCGCCCATAGAGTGACCCAATATAAAAGTACTGCCAACTGCATTCGGCTCAACGACGGACTTGACAAAGCAGTGCAAGTCATCCGTGTAATCGCTAAAGCGTTCAACATGCCCAATGTGTGAATTAGATACTATTCGGGGTGATAAGCCTTGCCCAATATGATCGTAACTAAATACGGCAATATTATTTTTTGCAAACTCCCAAAGTAACTCTTGATACTTCCACACTGATTCAATGCGACCATTGACAAGTACAACACTATATTTAGCCGCTTTAGGGATGTGATAAGCGTAAAACAGCTTAGCGGTTTTAGCTGAAAAATAGCCTTGCTGACATGATTGCCAATGCTGTTCTATGTCTTGTTGGTACTGTGCGAGTTGTTTACTGTGACTATAAAAGTTCATAGTGGAAGCCTGATCTCTGCCGCGAGCCCATTTGGGGTATTATGCTTTAATATTAGTTTACCATTATGTGCAGAAACTGCGCGCTTTGTGATAGCTAAACCCAAACCAATTCCACCGCTACTTCTGTTGCGAGAATCAGATACTCGATAAAATGGCTGACAAAGCCGCATTAATGCTTCATCACTCACACCATAACCATCATCACGAACACATATACTGATTGTTGTGTCAGTATGCTTGAAGGTAAGCGTGACCGTAGAATGGGCATATTTAATCGCATTACGTATGATGTTTTCGATTGCACTATTAAGTAAAGCTGCATCGCACTTTAATAGCAAGCTAGGTGGCAGCTCGGATATGAATGTACAGCCTTTCTGGTGTGCTTCAAATTGAGCGTCACTAAGTAGATTACTTATTAATCCATCAAGGCTAATTGCTTCAACTTGCAGTGTTTGTTGGTTTTGCTCTAACCGAGACAAAGTCAAAACATCCGATAACATTTTATCTAAACACTTGGCCTCTTTTTCAATCCGTATTAGATAGTTTTTTTGCGTTTCTCCTTGGGTATCTTGTGCCATTACGTTTGCTAGCGTCAATCTAGTGAGGGGAGATCGCAACTCGTGTGAAACATCAGCTAACAGTTGTTTGTGAGCTTGAACACTATTTGACAAGCGTTCAGCCATAAAATTAAAGTCATGCATAAGTGAGGCTATTTCGTCGTGGCGCTTTTTTGGTGCTTTAACTCGAGTGGATAATTCCCCTTGTGCTAACTTTTTAGCTGCTTGGCCAAGTTCGCTTAAAGGAGCGACTAAACGCCGGCTAAATAAAATACTGAGTACAATTGATGGCAGTAAAATTGCCAATGCTTTGAGCCAAAATGGCAGCATCTTGATACGGGTAACAAAGGGCGGATCGCGCAGTGGTTTAATTTGGAATAACTGATATTGCTCGTTATTTAAAGTGATAGAAAGCGGGCCATACGCATAATACCTGTCAGTTGCAATAAAAAGAGGGGGGGTTGGAGTGTCAAAATACAACAGTGATAGATCCATATTGTGTTTATTTGCTTTAGAGCTGAGGCTTTGTTCTATTTTTGGGTGTGATAAATAAAGCCATTTGTTTTTTGTAAAGCGTGAGTGTTTGAGTACCGTGTCGACTGGCTTGTTTTTAATGTTAACGAGCCGCTCAATATTGCGCTGTAAATGTGATAATGAGCCGAGCATTTTTCCATGTAGCTGTTTTGACTTTAGTTGCTCTGGGTGTAATTGACTTAGCAGTAGTAACATTAAAAACATACCTAAAATAGTCAGCCAAAACCCAAAAAAAGCTTGGTAAAATAATGAACCAGGCCGGTTAAACTGACATCGCGCAAAGCGGGGTTTATTCTGCCAAAAAGACATAACCACTCCCTCGCACCGTTTGAATGCACGGTGTTTTATTATATTGCGTGATTTTCTTCCTTAAATTACTCACATGCATATCGATGGAGCGGTCGAAAGGAGCTAACCGTCGACCTAATACGTGCTGACTCAATACGTCTTTACTGACGACCTCGCCGGTTTTACTCATAAGCTTTTGCAGTATTGAAAACTCGGTTCCGGTCAGTACCAGTAGATGATCGTTAACCGTGACTTTGCGTGCTGCAATATTCAGTTTTACATGTGATGATGACAACAGCTGTTCATGCTGCTCTGTTTGTTTTATAAAATCGATTCTACGACAAATAGCATGTATTCTGGCAAGCAACTCTCGATGATTAAAGGGTTTGGGCAAATAGTCATCGGCACCGAGCTCGAGGCCAAATATACGGTCAAAGTCATCGCCTTTTGCGGTGAGCATAATGATGGGGGTTAAGTGGGTAAGACGTATCCGTTTGAGCACTTCAAAGCCATCAAGATGCGGCAACATAACATCTAATAAAATAACATCATAGTGTTGAGAGGTAGCTTGTTCTAACCCAGATAAGCCATCAAAAGCTTGGTCTACATTACACCCTTGTGATGTTAAATAGTCACTTAATAAATCGCTAAGTGTATGGTCATCTTCTATTAAAAGTAATTTGCTCATAAGATCCAATACAAGGTATGTTTTATCTTAGTTTACCGTGCTGAACATTAAATTGCAGATCTTTACACAGCCTTTACATTGCTTTTCGTTGCTTTTCATTACAACGAATACACTGGGTTGGTCGTTTAATTTTTCACTGCAAAGGTCGATAATATGAATATTAAAACTAAGTTAGCCTCAGTTGTACTGTGTTCAGGTATGGTGTTTGCCTCACTGGCCCATACTGGCAGCTCGCATCATAATGGTAAGCACTTTTTACTTACAGGCCATGCGGCCGCTAAGCTGTCTTTAACTGATGAACAGCAAACAAAAATAGCAGAAATACTTTCTGATAAACGTGCCCAAATGAAAGCAGCAAAAGCGATGGGATCTGGCAATAAAAAAGCCTTCAAAAATATTGTTGAGTCAGACAATTTTGACGAGCAGCAAGCCAAAGATACCATCGCAAAAATGCAGACCGTTAAAGCACAAGTGTTGCTAGCTAAGTTGAAAAGTAAACAACAAATTTGGCAGCTGTTAGATGAGCAACAGCGCGAAAAGTTAGCACGTATTCAAAACAAAAAAATGCGCCGAAATTAGCACCGACTTATTACTTATCCATATACCAGCAATGAGCGTGCCCTTTTCTAGGGCACGCTTTCACTCTATTTAGCGTCGATTATTTATCTCCCCACCAATAGTTCAAATACAAATGATTGTTAGTATCTTTTTTTTTTGGCATTGTTGTGTTTTTAGTTATTGGGTATAATTCGAGCTGTTCCCATAGTAAATACTTGCTAATTAAAATAAAGATGGAGTTTGTGTGATTGTAAGTTTATTCGTTGGCCTAATTGTGTGTGCTGTTTTTTTGTTGTACTGCAGTAATAAACACCAGCAGTTACGTGCAAAGCCACTACCCAAGTACTTCAAGTGGTTGGGCATGCTGTTTATAACCGGGGCATTGTACATAGCAACGCTGCAATTTAGTGGGGTGGCAGGGCTAGTAAGCTGGTTGATGATAACCATGCTGTGCTTAGTAATATTACCCAGCGTTGTTTTCTTCAGTAAGGTGCAAAAGTGAATACACATAAAATAGCAACAAGTCGCGTTCAGTGGCTATGGAAAACCGTAATAGGTGTTGTACTTGGCTTAACCTTAAGCTTTGGTCTAGTTGGACTTTTTGCATGGGTAGGCCCTGATAATCTCAACAGCGAACTCAGTGGTGAGCGTTTGCTATGGAAATCACAAATGCATATGTGGATGGTAACGCCTGTGTGGATGTTAATTGTGACGTTTAGTTACTTATTTAAAACAGCAAAGGAAGCCGCCATCAGCTTAGGCATCGGAAACTTATGTGTGTTTGGCTGCTTGTTCATTGTTAGGGGCTTTGTATGAAGATTCGCGCCGACATAATACGGACATATCAAACACTACATACCTGGACCGGCATTTGCGCAGGTTTATTATTATTTATTGGCTTTTTCGCGGGTTCATTGACCATGTTCCGAGGGGCAATCGACCAGTGGGCGACGCCTGCAAGTTATCAATTACCGCAAGTTCAAGAGGCGCAATATGATGAATTGTTGCAAAAAGTATTAGTCGCTTATCCGAAAGCTGCTAACTCTGTGAGTTTACATTTTGCAGAAGGCCATTCGCCTATCACTTGGTATGAGGCTGGCAGTGCTCGGGGGCTATCGTTAGATGATCAGGTTTATCATGCCACACTTAATGACAGCGGAGAGTTAGTTGCAGAGCTTCGCCACGTCAATGAGTTATCAATGCTGGTGGATTATTTACATCGTACCGCAGGTATAATCGGTGAAATAGGCCATGATCAGGCGGGAGTTTATGTATTAGGTATTGCCTCTTTTTTATATTTTATAGCATTGATCTCTGGCGTGATCTTCTTGCTACCGACGCTCACAAAAAGCTTTTTTGCGTTAAGGAGTACTAAGTCAAAAGCACGTTTTTGGCTTGATACCCACAATTTAATTGGTGTGAGTAGTTTACCATTTCACATTATTATTTCATTCACCGTTTTTGTTTTTGCTTTTCACGACCTACTTTATGGCGGGTTAGCGCAGGTGTATGGAGATAAGCCGATGTTTAAGCGTACTGCTGAATCTGAAATTGTGTACCAAGTAGAGCAGTTACCTAAACTGCTAGAATTACGACAGGCGGTACGTGAGTATGCACCTGATTATACAATAAACAATATAGACTTCAGTGGTTTAAATAAGCAAGGGCCCAGTGCTGCCATTAAACTTGTGAATGCCGATACTCTGATGCGTGGTCCAATTACAGATTTTCTCTATATGCAGCCTTATACCTTTGAGATATCGACAAGTAGCGTAGAAGGGGGGGATCAAGGTGTTTGGAGCAGTATTGTGTCGAGCTTTTTTGGTCTACATTTCGGCAGCTTTGGTGGCGATTTTGGCCGCTGGGCGTATTTTATTATGGGTCTATTGGGTGCCATCTTATTTTATACTGGTAACTTATTATGGCTTGAAAAGCGCCGTAAAGCACAAGTGTTAGAGCAATCTAGAGCCAGTACAATATTGGCGAAATTAACGGTTGGGATCAGTTTGGGCTCTATTGCTGGTATTGCCTGCGCTTTTGCTGCGTCAAAGTGGTTAAGTTTGATGAGCTTAAATATAAATGTGGCCTACATGTGGCTCTATTACCTAACATTTTTTGTGACGCTTGGCGCTGCGTTTATTTATGGTGCACCGAGAACTGCAATACTAGGCATGCGCATAATTGCGCTGCTATGTTTCAGCATTCCCATTACCTCAGTGGTTGCCCTTGTGCTGCCTGTTACCGGTCTTTGGTCAGCTTATGATTTAACCACAATCAGTGTTGAACTGGTCGCTGCGACTTTTGGCGTAGCCTTTTGGATTATAAGTAACAAAACAGCTAAACGAGCGTATAGCAATGACAAAAATAGCGTCTGGTACTTACCTGCAAATAAAATGGTAACGACACTTACGCCTAATAGGGTGTAGCGAGAAGATGTTCAGGTATGTGGTTCTGAACATCTAGCTTATTTTACTCATTATTGGTGAGTTCAATTTGATGACTTATTATTTAAAAAAGTCATCATTTTTGGCGAGCAAAGCTTCCATATCTTCAATTAAGTCTTGCGCGGCTTTTGGATCTAGCTCTGCATCGGCTTGAATCGTGGTGGAGATTTTATTATTTTCGAAAGACCACTCGCCTAGGTCAATAAGTTGGCATCGCTTTGAACAAAAAGGGCGAAATTGACTTTCTTCAGACCAAGTAACAGGTGAAGAGCAGGTGGGGCATTTTACTACTGTGGGCATTATAATTAACCATGTCGTTAACTCAGCCCACAGTGTAATAAACTCCTCGCTTAGAAGCTAGTGACACGATTTATTTCAGACAAAGATGTTAGGCCTGCTGCTGCTTTTTTTAAGCCTGACTTACGTAAATTATCAAACCCGAGTTGTTCAGCCATTTGTGCAATTTTAATTGAGTTACCACCTTCCATAATCACTTGTGCTATTTCAGGGGTTATCTTTACAACCTCATAAACACCCACTCGGCCTTTGTAGCCATCGGTGCAGCTTTCACAGCCTTTTGGTGAAAAGAGGGTAATGTCTTTCAATTGTTCAGCAGTAAAGCCTTGCTTAAGTAGCTCTTCTTCTGGCAGCGTTTCAGCTTGCTTACATTTAGGGCATAGGCGCCGTGCTAGGCGCTGTGCAATGATCAGGCTTATTGAGCTGGCAACGTTGTACGCTGGTACCCCCATATTCAACAAACGTGTTAGTGTTTCGGGTGCTGAATTTGTGTGTAACGTACTTAGTACTAAGTGACCCGTTTGCGCCGCTTTAATGGATATTTCGGCGGTTTCTAAGTCACGTATTTCCCCTACCATGACGATGTCAGGGTCTTGACGTAAAAATGCTTTGAGCGCATTGGCGAACGTCATGTCGGCGCGAGGGTTAATTTGTACTTGATTTACACCTTCTAAGTTTATCTCGACAGGGTCTTCTGCGGTGCTGATATTACGCTGTGGTTGATTTAAAATATTGAGGCCTGTATACAAAGACACGGTTTTACCTGACCCCGTTGGGCCGGTAACTAAGATCATGCCTTGCGGTTGCTCTAACGCATTCATGTACAGTTCTTTTTGTTCTGGCTCATATCCTAATACATCAATACCGAGCATGGCACTGGATGAGTCTAGAATACGCATTACAATTTTTTCACCCCACAGCGTTGGTAGGGTACTGACACGAAAATCAATGCTCTTACGCTCTGAGATTTTTAATTTAATACGGCCATCTTGTGGCTTACGCTTTTCGGCAATATCAAGTCGCGCCATAACTTTAATACGTGCAGAGAGACGTGATGCTAGGCTGGTGGGTGGGCTTGCCATTTCGTGTAGCAGCCCATCAATACGAAAGCGCACACGATATTTATGCTCATAGGGCTCAAAGTGTAAATCTGATGCGCCTTTTTTAATGGCATCCATTAAAATTTTGTTGATGTAGACAATGATGGGGGCATCATCTTTGTCGCCTTCATCATTCTTTTGCTGTGAACTTTGTGCGTCTTCAATGTCTAAATCGGCAAATTCTTTGTATTCTTCGTCACTGAGCGATAGCCCACCGGTTGAATCAAACAGTAAATCAATTTTTTGCTCAAGTTGTTTATAGTCGACAACCACAGCTTCACATTGTAACCCGGTACTGAATTCAAAGTTTTCGAAGGCGCCATAATCGGTTGGGTCTGATGTGGCAATGTAAAGCTTGCGGCCTTTTTTTACCAAAGGAAGTAAATGATGCTGTTTTATCAGCTTTTCTTTTACCAGGTCAGAGGGTAGCTGCTCTACGTCGAAGTCTGTTAAATCAAATAGTGGCACTCTAAATAAGTCAAGGCACTGCTCAGCAAGCTCTTTACCGCTCATGCCTGTGCACAAACAAATGAGCTCAGCGGTGGAGTGTGCTTCTGCTTGCTTTAGCTTAAGCTGCTCTGGGGTGACTTTACCTAACGTAATAAACTTACGCAGTAGCGGTGAATGATGCTCCATAATGCCTCTAATACTTACGTGTACTGAGTTAAGCTTAGCAAAAATATGAGTTGCTAAACTAGGGGGTAACCAATTAATTTATACAGAGTACGTTGTTAGTACACTGTATTTATAGTGATTGTGCTTGTTTTAAGAAACCCTGATGCAATACTTCTAACTTGCTATGCATCTGTGTGAGCGAGCCGCTGTTATCTAATATGCTGTCAGCTTTATTACACTTCTCTTGCCTTGGCATTTGCGCTGTAATGATTTGCTTGATATGTGCACTGCTAACCTTATCTCGTTGCGTGGTTCTGTGTATTTGTATTTCTTCACTGACATCAACTAGCAATGTGTGATTGCATAGTGCATCTAGCTGATTTTCAAACAGTAATGGGGCGGATAGCACCACATAACTCGAGTTGGCGCTAGATAGCTGACTCAGTATTGTTTCACGGATCATAGGGTGCAATAAATTGTTCAACCAGCTTTTATGTGCCTCATTGCTAAAAATCAGTTCTCTGAGGGCTGCTCTATTAAGCATGCCATCACTTTGCAACATATCACGACCAAATTTATCGATTATGGCTTGAAGCCCATCGCTATTAGGTGCAACAACCTCACGGGCGATAACATCAGCATCAACAATACAAATACCTTTGTCAGCCAGTGCGTTACTCACGGCTGTTTTTCCGGCACCAATGCCACCGGTTAACCCTAAAATCCATTGTGCCATTTTTAATACCCCAGTAAATTAAAATACCAAGTATGTATTTGTTCACCATACAAAATACATAGCCAGCCTGCGATAGCGAGGTAGGGGCCAAATGGAATTGGGGTGCTTTTGTCTTTCCCTTGAATCGCCAATTGTACGCTGCCTATAATGGCACCAACAAAACTTGAGAGGAGCACAATGGTAAGGATCGCTTGCCACCCTAAAAGCGCGCCAAAAATAGCAAGTAACTTGAAGTCGCCAAAGCCCATACCTTCTTTACCGGTTGTGAGTTTAAACAGCCAATAGACACTCCACAAACTTAAATAACCTACTGCTGCACCGATTATGGCCTCTGAAGGAGGGATAGTCATATCGAAACAGCTAGCCAGTAATGCTAACCATAATAACGGTAAGGTAATTTGGTCAGGCAACAGCATATGATCAATATCAATAAAGATTAATGCGATCAATGCCCAAGTTATGATGAGGTAAAGCATGGTGATAGGCACAGGACCAAAGTGTTGCGCAAGCAATAGAGATACCAACGCAGTGCCCATTTCAATTAAGGGATAACGCACTGAAATGGATGTTTTACAATGGAAACAACGCCCCTTTAATAACAACCAGCTAAGCACAGGAATATTTTGCCAAGCTTTTATCGCATTGCCGCATTTTGGGCAGCTTGAGTGGGGGGTAGAGAGGTTAAAGGTTTTGGTATTCTCTACTTGTCTGTTTGGTAGTTCGTTTGTGAGTAACAAGCGGCATTCAGACTGCCATGTGTTATTCATCATTATTGGTAGGCGATAAATCACCACATTTAAAAAGCTACCAATACATAGGCTGACTAGGCCGACAGTGAGTAGAAAAAACCACGTTTCGCTTTGTAAAAGCTGTATTACATCTTGCATCTATTGCTCATAGTTTTTGTTATTAATAGGTTGTTTGATATGAAAGTTATGATGTTAAACAACAGCGCCAAGCTGAAATATGGGTAAATACATAGCAATAATAAGCCCACCAACTAATACGCCTAATACCGCCATGATTAGCGGCTCTAGCAAGCTAGATAATCCGTCTACTAAATCATCTACTTCTTGCTCGTAAATATTGGCAACTTTTGCCAGCATGCTATCAAGCGCGCCAGACTCTTCACCAATTGCGACCATTTGTATTACCATATCGGGGAATACTTTTGAGTTGCGCATTGCCCAATTCATTTGATTTCCTGAGCTAACATCACCTTTTATATCAAGGATTGCATCTCGGTATATGACGTTTCCAGACGCGCCAGCGGCGGAATCTAATGCATCCACTAATGGCACACCAGCCGCAAATGTAGTTGATAGGGTTCTAGCATATCGTGCAACAGCAGCTTTATTTAATATGGCACCGACAACGGGGAGCTGAAGTAAGAGCCTATCATTAAAGTTACGTAATTCCTTAGAGCGCAGCAGCATTTCTTTGTAAGTATATATGCCCCCGGCAATGAGTATGACCGCCAGCCACCAATACTCTTGCATAAACTCTGAGATGGCAATAACCATTAACGTGAATGCGGGTAGCTCTGCACCAAAGCCATTAAAGATGTCTTGAAATTGTGGAACAACGAAGATTAACAGTATCGATGTGACGATTAGCGCAACAACAACAACAGCAATAGGATAAAAAAGCGCTTTTTTAATTTTAGATTTTAAGGCTTCAGCTTTTTCTTTGTAAAGCGCGACACGGTCAAATATTTTATCCAATGCACCAGATTGCTCCCCTGATTGTATTAAATCACAGTACAAGTCATCAAAATAGCGGGGATATGCCCTCAAAGAGCGGGAAAGAGGTTGCCCAGCTTTGACTTCGTCGGCAATGCTGGCAATTAATTTACTCAGGCTTTTATTTTTTACGCCAGAGGAGATCATCTCTAAAGCTTGAATTAAAGGCACGCCAGCCATCAGCATGGTGGCAATTTGCCGAGTCGTGATTGATATGTCTTTTGCGGTGATTTTTTGTGTTTTATTTAAGCCAAAAAGCGCTTTAGGCTTTCGTTTTACTTTAGAGGGGGTAATACCTTGCTTACGTAACTGTGCTTTTATCAATGCAACACTGGTTCCAGCCATTTCGCCTTCTAAGCGCTTACCTCTGCTGCTTACACCAACCCACTGAAATGTATCTAACGACGGCTCTTTTTTCTTGTCATTCATTTTACTAATAACCTACCCATCAGCATAATCCTGCATCTTTACACGTGCCAGATACTTGCCAAGTGAGCGTGTTACCAGCACTACTGACACTGGGTGTTAAAATATAAGTAACACGTTGATTGTTTGACGTTATATTGCTTTCAATTCTGATAACTCCGTCTGTTACAGAGGCAGTTTCAATATAACGGTGAGGCAAAACTTGATCAGAGTCATTGTTTGGAATACCGAGTTTTCCGCCATCTAGTTCGGTTAAGTCTCGAGTCCTACCGGATAAGAATATTGTTTCTATGCTATTTTTATATAAAGACGTTGCCAGTACCACTTCTGAGAACCGTGCTCTATCTAAGTAAAGTTGGTAGCGCGGTAAAGCCACTGATGTTAATAGTGCAATAATACTGACAACAATGAGTACCTCGATTAGAGTAAAGCCATCTAAACGTGCAGAAAAACTATACTTTTTCGAGGTACGGAGCATTAATTAACACAAACCACTTGTTAAGCAAGTACCACCTTGTGTCCAAGCAACTGGAGGTTTAACGCCTCCGGCTGTCAGGGTGTAAGTCACACCAGCAAGTGCACTTCCATCGCTTTTCCAAGTTACAGTAATTACACCTTTAGCCACAGCGACACCATGAGCTGTTGTGGTTGCCGTGATAGCTGCAGGAATACCTAATACAGCAGAGTTTAAGTCGTCTATTTTTTCAGGGCTTTTAGTCTGTATTGCCAATTCAACAGCTGTTTTACTTGGTGTAACCGCTAAAACGGCTTCAGCGAAGCGTGCGCGATTGGAATAGTTTTCGTAGGCAGGCAATGCAACCGCTGCCAAAATACCGATGATTGCAACTACAATCATTAATTCAATAAGGGTAAAACCACCCTGTTGTTGTTTAGTCATGATGTGTCTCCTAAAGGATGTATACCTAACTTCGATTCTAAGTTAGATGATTATTAAAATTATTGCAATAACTTGAGCTGCCGCATTATTAGCATGTCGCTAAGCGCGTTACCCCAGCTACAATCTCCTTCGTTAGCATGCAATGTTGTTAACAAAGTTTAGAGTATCAAACCATTTACCCCAAATTAATCTATGATAATTATCAAGGTTTCATTTTGAGTGCTGTGTTACTTTGCTAACACCGCGGTGCATTATATCTCTATTATCGGGCAATACAGGCTAATACTTTAATAACATTTACTGAGCGTAACAAGGTAAAATACGACTTTTTCAGTTTTAAAGCATTTACATTAATCAATAATTACTACTTTATCATGATTCGTGGTTGGTTTGATAAATTATTTGTTACACTCTCATTCTTTGTTCGTATTAGATGGTTTTTTTGCCTACTTGTCAATCTATTAGGTGATGACTTTGCGTCTAATCACCACCTATTTGATTTCGATTAAGTATCGAAGCGCATTGATAGGTCGATGCTTTGTAAGTTTTTTGTAAGTGCGCCACTAGAAATAAAATCAACACCTGCCTGTGCATAGGTTGTGAGAATGTCGAGGGTCATATTACCTGATACTTCAAGTTTCGCTTGGCCTTGTGTTAGAGAAACAGCGCTTTTGATATCCGCTACGCTAAAATTGTCTAGCATAATAATGTCGGCACCTGCATCTAATGCTAACTGTAATTCAGATAAGCTCTCCACTTCGACTTCAACAGGCTTATTTGGGTGATTTGCTCGGGCTTGGTTGACTGCCGCAGCTATACCGCCGCAGGCGGCAATGTGGTTTTCTTTAATTAAAAAGGCGTCAAACAAGCCTATTCTATGGTTTTTACCTCCGCCACACGTTACAGCATACTTTTGTAAAGCGCGCAGCCCGGGGATGGTTTTTCTGGTATCCAGGAGGCGGGTGTTGCTGTCTTTTAATGCTGCCACATAATGAGCGGTTGTGGTGGCGGTGCCACTGAGCGATTGCACAAAGTTTAGTGCGGTTCTTTCTGCGGTGAGTATTGAGCGTGCTGAGCCAACTGCGGTAAATAGCTTACTGTTGGCAGCTACTTGCTCACCGTCTTTTACCAGCATTATGACCTTAACGCTTGCGTCGACCTGTTTGAATACTTCGAGTACAAGCGCTTCACCACAAAATACACAGTCTTCTCGTGTGATCACAAATGCATTCGCTTGCTGAGATTCAGGAATTAACTGCGCAGTAATATCGCCATCATTGGCCGATTGGAAGTTGAGGTCTTCGTTGAGTGCTTGCTTTACTAATAAAGTAATGTGTTCAGGTGTCATGAGTTCGCTGTGCATAGTACGCCACTTGTAAGTTGTATTGACCAGATTGATTTGATACAAATTTTACTGTGTAGCGCGCTATTACACAATCAAGGTAGTGCATTTAAATAAAGGTTGGTATGGTTAAAATAAATATATAAACAATAAAAAGTGCATATTATGAGTGAGTTGTTCTGGTCTGATACAGCGCAGCGCAGGCCTTGTACATTTTTTGATGACAGACCTGATGGTGAAGAGATATCATTATTAGTGATCCACAATATTTCGCTGCCGGCTGGTGAGTTTGGTACATCCTATGTTGATGATTTATTTACCGGGGTGATTGATTGTCATGCGCACCCAAGCTTTGTTGATTTAGATGGGTTAAGAGTATCAGCGCATTGCTTTATTCGTCGTGATGGCGCTTTATTGCAGTATGTGCCATTTAATAAGCGGGCTTGGCATGCTGGGGTATCAGAGTTTGCTGGGCGAAGTCGTTGTAATGACTTTAGTATTGGCATTGAGCTTGAAGGTACCGATGATACGGCCTATACCGATGCGCAATACAGAGCGCTGAGTAGGCTTACGAAAAAATTGATGCGTGAATATCCAGCAATGACATACGAGAGGATAGTTGGTCATTGTGATATTGCACCTGGTAGAAAAACAGATCCTGGCGCTGCATTTGAGTGGCAACGGTTTTTTGACTTGATTAAATGAAATGAGACAACGTAATGATTCTAATCTCGATTATTTTAGCTTTAACTCTGGAGCGCTTAGGTGCTCGAAGTGCACACTGGCAAATCGACTATTATGTACAGCGTTATTTAAACATGGGATATGGCAACCCAATAATAAAAAAATACTTAAATAGTGGCATTGGGTTTATGTGCTATTTGCTATTGCCGGTTGTTGCTGTGGCCTACCTTTATCAATTGTCTGACTTTGCACTATGGCAGTTTGTGCTCAATATCGTAATTTTAATAGTTTGCTTTGGGTGTAATGAACCCAGAAGAAAATATAAAGGGTATTTAAATGCGCTAACACGAGGCGACAGTGAAGCGGCTACTTTATATGCCTTGCAAATGGGCCAAGTGCGTACAGAGCAAGAGCAAGGTGGTGAATGGTTTGGGCAAACGCTCGCGTGGGTAAACTTTCGCCACTATTGTGCGGTGATGTTTTGGTTTGTGGTGTTAGGCGTTCCGGGGGCGGTGTTATACGCTGCTATTCGGGCTGCTTTTGATATGACCATTGAGCAGCAAAAATCTGCGGCGCATTATCAATACCAGTCTCGGTTAGACGGGTTATTATTTTGCTTAAACTGGTTACCTGCACGTTTGACCAGCTTTGGTTATTTGATCATTGGGAACTTTTCAAAAGGTACTCATTATTGGGTTAAATACGCGTTAAATTTTTCTATCACAAACCGTAAGTTGGTTACGACCACCGCCTTAGCTGCTGAACAAATTGAACAGCAATATGCAGGGTGTACCTATGAAGCGACATGTATGATGCGGTTAGTTAAACGTAATGTATTGCTATTTTTAGCACTCGTTGCTGGATTAACACTGTTTGGGCAATTAGCCTAGTATTCGCTTATAAATAGTTTGATGCTGGCTTGGGCTACTCTTTATTTCTTAATGTAGTAGCCCATCAAGCCATGCTCTCTTGCGTTCTTGCATGGCGCTAACATACCTTGGTTCTATATCCAGTTGGCGTATTGCTTCATCGCTGATGTCAATTAAGTCACATACCCCAGTTACAGACCATAACGCCTCTTCTAAATCTTTTGCTTTATGCAATGCATAATGGCTCACGTATTTTAACTCGTTAGCCAGATAGTCAGTATCTGGTCGGCCTGTTTTTGAAATATGTAAGTGGAAGACAAATAAGATGTCTTTTTTCACCGCTTTTTTCAAAAAGAGATAAAGTGGCTCTATGGGCTCATCATAAGCAACACATTGGCTTTTTAATGCCTCAGACAGTCGCTCTTTCATACAGTCAAAGCGAACAAATACAGTATACTTGAGAGGCTTATCTTGACGTGATGCATGGCGAAACGCCTCATTTAAGTGTTCTTCAATAAAGTTTTCTGGAAATAGACTGGTTGCATTTAAGTGTTCAGGGCCACCTTTATGGTAGGCCATCAACAGTCTATGTAAATTTGTTGGGTATAAACCTAAGCCAATGGCACCAATACTGAATAAGGCAGATTCCTTATGGATATAAAGCGGAAATTGGCAGACCGTTTTTGTCACCATATTACGCAACGCGGTCGAAAGGCCGGGGATCTTGGGGCTTTCTTCACATGCATGTAGTTTACTTTTGTTCATATCAATTAACTGTTTGAAGAACGCCATTCCCACATGCGGTAAGTCAGTTAACTTACTTACTTTAAGGTTAATAATGGTTTTTGATTTACTCACTGCCATCACTTCATAGCGTAAGTGGTTTAATTGGTGCTGCTTAGTAATTTTTTGCAAATCAGGCAATTCAAGGTGAACAATATCGCCTTTTTTAACCGTCGAGGGGGTAGGGGTTTCCAATTGCAGCCCCATCACCGAGAAATCACGCGTATTACCTGTAAGTGCATGGTCTGCATCTAGGTGCATGGTTACTGCTGTTTTATACAAGTAGCGTTTATGCGAGCGTAAATTAACATATTCAAGCGCAACGACTTCTAACGCGGGAGGGTTAGCCGCTCTGCCATGGCCAAACTGTTTGAGCTTGTTAACTGAGTTGCTATCAAATTGCTGCGCTTGATATACATCGAGTTGTTGTTTACTCGAAATATCAGTGAGCAACATTAAAAATTTCACATCTTGAATAATGCCTTGTACTCGGGGAGTCGGGCGTTTATTAAGCTTTTCTACATTTTTACCGGCACTAAGAGGCAAAGATAAAGGAATATAGGCATCTTCGTGATGGCTTGGCATTAGCTGTACTTTATAAGTACGCCAGCTGTCTTTTTGGCTACCAAAACCTAAAAATAAGGCTTTTAATTCTGGGTGCTCATCTAATTCATAACCAAACGCGGAGTAATAGTAAATTTTTCCGCTATTGGAGTGTGTGAATGTATAAACTGTGGCTTCTTTCACCGCATTGGGAAACGCGAGGATCTTCGCTAATCGACTTTGACTAAAGATGCTGTATAAAGATGAGACTTTTCTTTCATCTTCAAAGTAATAGTTAACAAACGCATTGTTTTCATTGGTGAGCGCAATTGTAGGCAGTAAGTGTTTGCCTTTTTTGGCAAAATACACAAATAGTGAGCTGACTCTGGGTAAGTAAAATTGCTCATAACCTTTGCAAACGACCGCATCCATGGTGTTATCTAAATTTATTTTGTAACGGCGCTTATTACCATGAATGAAGCTTTGTAAAAATTCGTCAAAACCGGAATTGTTTTCAATGAAAGTTCGCTTTAAGCGAATATGCTGGTAATCACGAGAAACGGGTTCTATCGCAACCACTTCATATTGAATGCCACCTTTGAGCCCTAATTCAAAATCTTGCTCAAGCCCGACAAGGCGAATACCAATTAATTGACCGGGTACAGCGCTGTAATTAGGTGACACTTTGATTTTTGCACCACTGAGAGAAATATCTGAAGTGGTGGCCGACACCGTACCATCTTTACCAAAATCGACGGTGATTTTTATCGAGTAATTCATGCGCTCTTCACAGCGGCTTTCATATGATGCGAAGCGAATTAACTTTGCTCCGCTCTCCGTTTTAATGCCAGCTTGTGGTGTGCTTTCTTCTTCGTCTTGGTTTTTTTGCATCACCTTATAGTTATTTTCGGTGTGCATGACCGCTTCATAGACGGCTAAGGTATATTTACCATGGCGTGCCAGCTCTTCTTCAAATACGTCAATAGCGACGTTATCCATGAAGTGCTGTTTGCCATCGTGCTCATAAGGTTTTACTTCTCCGGCAACTTGACCTCGTAAATCTATAAATCTGGCGACCGGCTGAGAAAGGCGGGACATTTCCATTTTTAACAGGAATTGATCAGGCTTCGAAAGTGAGGAAGTCGTTTGTGCAAAAATTTGGTCAAAATTAGGATCGCCTAATTGCAACTTTAAGTCGTCGATGAGGGGTTGATATTTTTGCAGCTTATCTTCAGCCATAATGAACCGTATTCATACCTGTATTCGTGCCGTGAGGCTATATCGTTATAATTTTTTAAATACTTAGCCAATACTATGACAATATTAGGTCATAGTTAACATTATTCTTAAACAATTAAAGAAACTCAGCTTGTTAGTGCCAGTATTTCGTATATATTGCCGAATAAGTTGGATTAAAAGTTAAATAAGCAAAAAGTGTGCCTGTATTATGGTAAAAAAGAAAACTGCATTTGTATGTAATGATTGTGGTGCGGAGTTTGCGCGTTGGCAAGGCCAATGCTCGGAATGCCGTGCTTGGAATACGATCACGGAGTTTAGAGTACCGTCAGTTAAAGCCGCGCCTAAAAGCTCAGCGATGTCTGGCTATGCCGGCATGGTTGAAGCAACCGTGCAAACGCTAGATGAGGTTAACCTAGAGAGCCTACCGCGTTTTACTACGGGGTTTAAAGAATTTGACCGAGTATTAGGTGGTGGGGTGGTTCCTGGCAGTGCCATTTTAATCGGTGGCTCACCTGGAGCCGGTAAGAGTACTGTGTTATTACAAACTATGTGTATGTTGGCCGAGTCGATGAATACGCTATATGTCACTGGTGAGGAGTCCTTGCAGCAAGTGGCCATGCGCGCACACCGATTAGGGTTACCTACTAATAAATTACGCACATTAGCGGAAACTAATGTAGAGACAATTTGTCAGTTAGCACTTAAAGAAAAGCCCAGCATCATGGTTATTGACTCTATTCAAGTAATGCATATGAGTGATGTGCAGTCAGCACCGGGTAGTGTGTCGCAGGTACGAGAAAGTGCGGCCTATTTAACGCGTTTTGCAAAGCAAAATCAGGTCGCAATTTTTATGGTAGGACATGTGACCAAAGATGGCTCTTTGGCAGGTCCTAAAGTACTTGAGCACTGTATTGATTGCTCTATTTTACTTGAAGGCAGTAGCGATAGTCGATTTAGAACATTGCGCGGAAACAAGAACCGTTTTGGTGCAGTGAATGAGCTAGGCGTATTTGCGATGACGGGACAGGGGCTTAAAGAGGTAAGTAACCCCTCAGCTATTTTTCTTAATCGCGGTGAAGAACAAACGCCAGGCTCATTGGTAATGGTTATTTGGGAGGGAACGCGCCCTTTGCTTGTTGAAGTACAAGCTCTAGTTGATTACTCTCAATTAGCTAACCCTCGACGCGTGACGGTTGGTTTAGAGCAGAATCGATTGGCTATGTTATTAGCTGTGCTGCACCGTCACGGGGGCTTGCAAGTTGCGGATCAAGATGTATTTGTGAATGTGGTAGGGGGTGTCAAAGTCTCTGAAACCAGTGCCGATCTGGCCTTGATCACAGCGCTTGTGTCTAGCTTTAAAAACTATGCTCTTGACCGAGAGCTGGTGGTCTTTGGTGAAGTGGGCCTTGGCGGTGAAATAAGACCAGTGCCAAGCGGCCAAGAAAGGTTAAAAGAAGCGGCCAAGCATGGCTTCAAACGTGCTATTGTACCAAGTGCAAATAAACCAAAGGAAATCATCGAGGGGATGGAGATCATAGCAGTTAATTGCTTAAGCGATGCCCTTGAAGCTTTATTTTAATACGGAAAAGTAAATGAAAAAATCAGTCATTATTTTGTTGGCCACGGGAGCACTTGCTGCGGGTTATGTGGCAATGCAATCGCATGTAAATCAGCTTGTTGATGACAAGTTGCAAGCACAATTTGCACTTTCAGCGAGTGAGTCTGGTATGCAGTTTGATTATGCGGATGCATCAGCAAATGTATTTAATGGCAATATTGTGGTTAATGGCTTGACTGTGTCAGACCTAGAAGGTGCGGTAGCATTTAGCATTGATGAAATTGTTCTTATTGGTTACGAAGAAGACAAAATCAGTGAGTTTACTGAAATCAATATGAAAGGCTTTACACTGTCAGATGCAATTAAAGCAGACAATACAAATGTACCTAAAGCTTTGCTAGATGCGCGATATAATTTTGGGACGTCTTTAGCATATGATGCGCAAACAGGATATAGCCGACTAAAAATGGATCTGGCTGCGCAAGGGATCTCGGGGCTTAACTTTGACATGGAACTCAATAATAGCACGCCATTAATGGAGGTGTCTTTTGAAATGCAAAAGGCACAAAATACATCAGCATTAACTGTTGAAGAGCAGTTGCAGATGCAAACCAAAGTAATGGATGCAATGCAGCAATTGGCGCCTAAGTCTTTAAAAGTTAAGATTGGAGATAAAGGACAACTGGCTCAGTTGCTTGATGAGCAGGTCGCGGCGGCTGGGTTAGATCAAGCCAGCTTCGAAAATATGCTCCAAATGCAGTTAGCACAGGCTCCGATCCCGCAAGCAGCAAAGGATGCTGTCATCGCATTCGCTCAGGGTAAAGAGTCGTTTAGTTTGTCTGTGTCTTTGCCAGAGAATAGTGATATTGAATCATTATCTCAACAGGCTATGATGTTGGCTGGGCAGCCAGAGGAATTGGCTAAATTACTAAACTTAGAGGTTCAAGGTAAATAGCCTAAGCTCTCTACGGTAAATTAAGTACTCATAAAAAAGGGGAAATGGCGAACAACGTCATTTCCCTCTGATAAAAGCCTGCGATTAATGCAAGATCCGCGCTCTAATAGTGCCTTCAACCGCGCTCAATTCTTTCAACGCGACTTCTGAGTGATCACTGTCTACGTCGATAACCACATAACCAATAGACTCATCAGTTTGTAAATACTGCGCAGCGATGTTGATACCATGTTGAGCAAAGGCCTGGTTAATTTGTGTTAATACACCTGGACGGTTTTGATGAACATGGAGTAAACGGCTGCGATTAGCAAGCTCAGGAAGAGACACTTCAGGAAAGTTCACAGCACTCAGTGTAGACCCATTGTCTGAATATTTCGCAATCTTACCTGCCACTTCTATGCCAATATTCTCTTGTGCTTCTTGAGTAGAGCCACCCACATGAGGGGTTAAAATCACATTATCAAATTCACGCAATGGCGATACAAACTCTTCGTCATTTGATTTAGGTTCTGTTGGAAATACATCAATCGCTGCACCAGAGAGTTTACGGTCACGTAGTGACTCAGCCAAAGCGTCAATATCCACAACAGTACCACGAGATGCGTTAATTAAAATAGCACCTTGCTTCATGACTTCTAACTCTGCCATACCAATTAAGTTTTTGGTAGACGGGGTTTCTGGTACATGGAGGCTGATCACGTCTGCACGTTGCAATAAATGCGTTAAGTTTTGTACTTGTTGGGCATTACCGAGTGTGAGCTTGTCTTCAATATCGTAAAACTCAACACGCATGCCAATGTTTTCTGCCATGATCCCAAGCTGAGTACCGATATGTCCATAGCCAATGATGCCGAGTGTTTTTCCTCGAGCTTCATAAGAGCCGACTGCAGATTTTAACCATTCTCCACGGTGTGCCATGGCATTTCGTTGCGGGATCCCTCTTAGTAGTAGTAAAATTTCTCCTAAGACGAGCTCTGCAACTGAGCGAGTATTTGAAAAGGGTGCATTGAACACCGCAATGCCGCGCTCTCTGGCTGCATCTAGTGCAACTTGGTTGGTACCAATACAAAAGCAACCTACAGCAACTAACTTCTCTGCGGCGTTTAATACGGTTTGTGATAGATTCGTACGTGAGCGGAGCCCGACAAAGTGAACGTCTTTGATCCGCTCAATAAGTTCACTTTCAGGTAACGAGGTTTTGACATAATCAATGTTGCTGTAGCCATTGCGCTTTAGCGTTTCGACGGCACTTTGGTGAATACCTTCTAACAACAATATTTTGATCTTCTCTTTTGCTAACGATACCGTACTCATGACTCATTCCTGTTAATTTATATTTGGCCCCTTTTGGGTACCAGTTATCACAATGTCAGCGCCGCGTTGTGCAAATAGACCATTTGTCACTACGCCCACGATTTGGTTAATTTTTTCTTCAAGTTGCTTTGGCTCAGAGATACTTAAGCCATGAACGTCTAAGATAACGTTACCATTATCAGTTGTTACGCCATGCCTATATACCGGGTCGCCGCCAAGCTTTAATAATTCTCTTGCTACATAGCTTCTTGCCATAGGAATAACTTCTACGGGCAATGCAAATGCACCAAGTGTGTCAACATGCTTAGTATCATCAACAATACAGATAAATTTATTTGCCACAGCAGCAACAATTTTTTCTCTAGTTAAAGCCGCACCGCCGCCTTTGATCATGTCATTGCTATGATTTATTTCATCGGCGCCATCTACGTAAACATCGAGTTGAGCGACATCATTTAGCTCAAATACTTCAATTCCGAGTGCTTTTAGCTTTTCCGTTGATGCTTCTGAACTAGAAACCGCGCCTTTAATGGTGTCTTTAATTGAGCCCAGTGCATCTATAAAGTGGTTAACGGTAGATCCCGTGCCCACGCCAACTATGGTATTTTCTTCTATGTAATCTAGTGCAGCCCACGCAGCTGCTTTTTTCATTTCATCTTGGGTCATAACGCAATTCACTTTGTTGTCAAAATTTATCGCAGTATACCCTAAAAAATGTCATAAAATACTGGCCAAATGATTTACCAACTGTAAAGTTTGCTTGGTGTTAATATATGCTTTAATGGTACATCCCACGCCGCAATCGGCAACTGTTGGACTTTTTGACAATCATGAGCCAGCCCAACAATAACGGGCTTTGTCGCACCAGTATTGTGATAGTTTGCTAATGTTTTGTCGTAGTAACCGCCGCCCATACCTAAGCGATTGCCAACCTCGTCAAAAGCAACGAGCGGTGTAAATAGGTAGTCAAGCGAATAAAGAGGGCATATATGGCTACAATTCAACTTAGGTTCCAAGATAGCATAGCGATTAGCGATCATGGGTGAATTTTTCTCATATCTTTGAAAGAGTAATGTTGTGCCGTTGAAAGGGTGTATTATGGGCAGGTAAATGGTGTGATTTTCTTCTGTAAGGTGTTGTATTAATTGCTTCGTACTTAGTTCTCCATCGTTGCTCAAATATAGGGCTATATGGGCTGGTTTATCGAGTTTTATATGTTGAGAAAAATTAATACACAGGGCCGTTTCGGCTTCTTTTTGTTCAGCTATAGACAAGCTGTTGCGTGCATTTCGTACGGTTTTACGAATTAATGCACGTTCTTCTTGAATTGTACCTGATGTGGTTGCAGTCATATTTCTAATGTAATGAGTTCAGGAAAAGCAATCGCGATTGCGAGAACGATTAATAAAAGTATCAGCACGACACCTAGGCCGTATTGTACTTTACTACGTTTAGGGGCTGGGCTATCTAATTCCAATTCCTCAAATAACTCATCATCTTCCCATTGCTCAGCAGCTTGTTCCATACTTTCTGCAGGCTGTTCAGGAAGACGTTGTTCCAACTCTTCTAGGCGCTCTTCAATTCTGATCAAGCTGCTTGTGATGTAATCTAATGCACCAAATAATCTTTCATCTCGTTGGGTTTGAGCGGTTTGCTCTACGGTTGAAGAGGGGGTGCCAAAGGCTTGTAATTTAGCATTGATCCCCATCGAATTGAGTAATTTAATTTGTTTTGCACTTTTTTCCTTATCTGCGGGTGAAAATAAGGGTTTATTGGCAAAGAATGCTTGTACTTTTGACTCGGGGATCTTCAGTCTTTGGCTTAAATTGGTAATGGCATCAGAGGCAGCTATTCCGTCATTTAAGCTCGCAAATACGACTCGGTATTTGTCAGTCATGAGCGCAATCCTAATTATTTTACTAATGCATTGAGTATACCCAATTTTTAGTGTGATGCGAATGACGTAAGTTACGAGAGAGTAAAGAAAAGGCCAGCGAGTGCTGGCCTTATTATATTAACTTCGTTGCCTATTGCTCTCTGGCAATAGCACGGTAGGCAATATCGGTACGGTATTCAACACCGGCCCACTTAATATCTTTTGCCAGTGCATAAGCGCGCTTTTGTGCTTCGGTCACTGTGTGGCCTAATGCTGTCGCACATAACACGCGTCCACCTGCCGTGACAACGTTTTCACCATCTTGCTTAGTACCGGCGTGGAAGACTTTTTCACCCTCAGCATAGCTTACCTGTAACCCAGAAATGACATCACCCTTAGGGTAACTCGCAGGGTAACCTTTCGCTGCGAGTACTACGCCAACAGCTGCGCGTGGGTCAAACTTAATAGGCGTACTATCAAGCTCTTGACGATTAGCAGCTTCAATCAGTTCTACGAGATCTGATTGTAGACGAAGCATAATAGGCTGTGTTTCAGGATCACCAAAGCGACAATTATATTCAATCACTTTCGGCGTACCATCAGCGGCAATCATCAGGCCTGCGTATAGGAAACCTGTGTATGGGTTACCTTCACTTGCCATCCCATTGACGGTTGGAAAGATAACTTCATCCATAATGCGTTGATGAATGTCAGCTGTGACAACTGGTGCAGGTGAATACGCACCCATACCGCCAGTATTTGGACCTAAATCACCATTAAATGCACGTTTATGATCTTGGCTGGTTGCAAAGGGTAAAACATTTTTACCATCTACCATGACGATAAATGAAGCTTCTTCACCCTCAAGGAACTCTTCAATTACGACGCGGCTGCCAGCTTCACCAAATGCGTTACCAGCGAGCATATCACGAATGGCTTCTTCAGCTTCTGCTTCTGTCATCGCAACAATAACACCTTTACCAGCTGCCAAGCCATCGGCTTTAATGACAATTGGTGCGCCTTTTTCTTTCAAGTAGACAAGCGCAGGCTCGATTTGCTCAAAAGTTTCATAGTCAGCAGTAGGAATATCGTGACGTGCTAAGAAGTCTTTTGTAAACGACTTTGATCCTTCAAGCTGCGCTGCCGCAGCGGTTGGACCAAAAATCGCAAGGTCTTCTTCACGAAACCTGTCAACAACGCCAAGTACCAGTGGTACTTCAGGGCCAACAATGGTCAACTCAACATTATTTTCTTTTGAAAATGAAACAAGTGCATCGAGGTCTTCAACCTTGATAGCCACATTTTCTAGTTTAGGCTCTAGGGCTGTCCCTGCATTACCAGGTGCAACAAATACAGTTTTTACTGAAGGGTTTTGAGCGGCTTTGAACGCAAGAGCGTGTTCACGACCGCCACTGCCAATGACCAGTACATTCATGGCTTAATTTTCCTATTAAAGCTTTTTAAATTTGAGAGTCATGCGGTCGCTTTCCCCAATCGCTTTATATTGATCGGCATTTTTGTCACCCAATGCCAAGCGCGGTGGCAATGTCCAAACACCTTTAGGGTGATTAGCACTGTCTAAAGGGTTAGCGTTCACATCACTTTGAGCCACTAATTCAAATCCTGCTTGTTTCGCAATATCTACCACATAGCTTTGTTTCATATAGCCAGAGCTTTTTTGGTCTGCGTCATCACGATGCTCTGGTAGACGGTGCTCAACCACACCTAATACGCCACCAGATTTGAGTGCTTTATTAAACGCTTGAAATGCATTTAATACACCTTCATCACCTTGGCGCATATACCAGTTGTGGACATTTCTAAATGTTAGCACCATATCCGCAGATCCAGTAGGGGCAATGTCTGAATGCGTAAGTGGTGCAAATTCGGTTATTTTCACTTCACTGAAACGGCTATCTTGAGCAACTTTACCTTTGAAGCCAGCTAGCGAGCGCTGGTAGTATTTTACCTGAGAATCTGCTGGAAAGTGTGCCGCATATAAAATGCCAGACCCTTTAACCGCGGGTGCCAATATTTCTGAATACCAGCCACCACCAGGTGCAATTTCTACCACGGTCATATCCGCTTCTAAACCAAAGAAGTCCAGGGTTTCTACCGGATTTCTATATTGGTCACGTGCTCGGTTTTTCTCAGAACGTTCGGAATTACTGGCTGCAGAAACAAGCTCAGAAGCAACGTTAGAACTTGAGTTACCATTGCTCGCGCAACCTGCGATAGCAGTAACAACGCTTACAGCAAGAAGTGTTTTTAATCCAAATTTCATTTTTCTGTCCTTCACTTTTGTGATTGTGTTTTAAGCAGAATACTTGAATTTAGGGCAAACAAAAAGCACGAAACGATAAACGTTTCGTGCTCATAGATTAATGACGGAAGTGACGCATGCCAGTTAAGACCATAGCCATACCAGCTTCATCTGCTGCGGCAATAACTTCTTCATCACGCATTGACCCACCCGGTTGAATAACCGCAGTAATACCTGCGGCGGCAGCGGCATCAATTCCATCACGGAATGGGAAGAAAGCATCAGATGCCATAACAGAACCTTTTACCTCAAGGTTCTCGTCAGCTGCTTTAATACCGGCAATTTTTGCTGAGTAAACGCGGCTCATTTGACCTGCGCCTACACCAATTGTCATACCGTCACGGGCATAAACAATGGCGTTTGATTTAACAAATTTAGCGACCTTCCAGCAAAATAGTAAGTCTTTAAGCTCTTGCTCAGTAGGTTGGCGTTTTGAAACTACAGTCAAGTCACCAAGCGTTACCATGCCTTGGTCGCGGTCTTGAACCAAAATACCACCATTAACGCGCTTGATATCAGACTGGGTTGTCTTTGCATCCCATTGTCCACATTCTAGCAAACGAACATTTTTCTTAGCAGCGACAATTTGTGCTGCTTCTTCACTGATGCTAGGAGCAATGATCACTTCAACAAACTGGCGTGCAACAATCGCTTCAGCCGTTGTAGCATCAAGCTCACGGTTGAACGCGATGATGCCACCAAAGGCTGAAGTAGGATCTGTTTTAAACGCTCTGTCATAGGCGGCTAAAATGTTCTCGTCAACGGCAACACCACATGGGTTTGCATGTTTAACAATAACACACGCTGGTACGTCAAATTCTTTTACGCACTCAAGGGCTGCATCAGTATCAGCGATATTGTTGAAAGATAACGCTTTACCTTGAAGCTGTGTCGCAGTTGCAACAGAAGCTTCTTGTAAATCATTTTCAACATAAAAAGCGGCGTCTTGATGCGAGTTTTCACCGTAGCGCATATCTTGCTTTTTAGTGAACTGCATATTGATTGTGCGTGGAAACTTAGTTTCAACGGCTGCTTCTTCAGTGTAGTCAGGCACCATTTTACCAAAGTAATTAGCAATCATACCGTCGTACTGTGCTGTGTGCTCATATGCGGCAATAGCAAGATCAAAGCGTGTTTGGTAGGTTGTTGAACCATTGTGTTCGTTTAGTTCAGCAATCACACGAGTATAGTCTTGCGCATTAACAACAATTGTCACGTCTTTGTGATTCTTTGCCGCTGCGCGTACCATAGTTGGCCCGCCGATATCAATGTTCTCAATGGCATCTTCAAGGCTACAGTCAGCTTTTGCAACAGTTTGTGCAAAGGGGTATAAGTTAACCACAACCATGTCAATTGCAGAAATATCGTTTTCTGTCATTACGCCTTCGTCCTGACCGCGACGGGCTAAAATACCGCCGTGTACTTTAGGGTGAAGTGTTTTAACGCGACCATCCATGATTTCAGGGTGACCTGTATAGTCAGATACTTCCGTGGCAGCAATGCCGTTATCAGCTAATAATTTATATGTACCGCCTGTTGATAAAATTTCAACGCCTTGTGCACTGAGTGCTTGCGCTAATTCAACGATACCGGTTTTATCTGACACACTTAATAGTGCGCGACGAATTGGACGATGTATATCCATGATGGTTAGGGTTTCCTCAATGATAAGTTAAGGGCTAGCTTAGAAGGGCGCTATTTTAGCCTATCTGAGAGAAGAAAACGATGGAAAACACAAAAGTGCTGTTGAGAAAATTACAATTTATTTTATGAGCAAGGGTTTAATGTAACGATAAGATGTTAGGCAAGAATAAAGTTGGCTTGAAAAGGGGAGCTATAAAATACAAAAAGCACAATTAAGTGCTTTTTGTATTTAGTCTGAATTAAGCGAGTGCTTAGTTCATACCGTATTTTTTAAGCTTCTTACGAAGAGTACCACGGTTGATACCTAGTAAGATCGCTGCACGTGTTTGGTTACCACGTGTGTACGTCATTACTTCTTCAAGCAATGGCGCTTCTAGCTCAGAAAGAACAAGGTCGTATACGTCTTGTACATCTTGACCATTAAGCTGCTTTAAATAGTGATGTACAGCTTTTTTTACTGCATCACGTAAAGGTTGCGGTTTCTCTTGTGACTGAACATGAGCGTTAGTAATAAATGGAGAAGTCACATTTTGTTCGAACATCGTATGTCTCTTTCTTTCTTAGTTAGCTGCTAGTGTTTCAAAGTATTTTTCCAAAGCCTCGATTTGCTCATTTGGCGCTTCGAGGGCATTGAATACTCGCCTAAACTGACCTGCTTGGTCATGGGTTTGCAAATACCAAGATACATGTTTTCGTGCGATGCGCGCTCCCATCGGCTCCCCGTAAAACTGATGAAGATTAATTAAATGCTCCATCAAAATACTACGTACTTCAGATATTTCTGGCGTAGGTAGATGTTCTCCAGTTCGCAAAAAGTGGTCTATCTCCCTAAATATCCAAGGGCGACCTTGGGCGGCTCGACCAATCATGATGGCATCTGCACCCGTATATTCCAGTACCTGCTTCGCTTTCTCTGGAGATGTAATATCACCATTAGCAACCACAGGTATTGATACTGAACGTTTGATATCCCTAATCGTGACATATTCAGCTTCACCTTTGTACATACACGCTTTTGTGCGGCCATGTACGGCAAGTGAGGCAATGCCATTACGTTCAGCAATTTTGGCAATCTCTACGCCGTTACGATTATCCGTATTCCACCCTGTGCGAATTTTTAGTGTAACAGGTACCTCAACGGCATTTACTACCGCCTCAACTATCTCTTCCACTAATGCCGGATACTGTAACAGTGCTGAGCCTGCCAGTTTCTTATTCACTTTTTTTGCGGGACAGCCCATATTGATATCTATGATCTGCGCCCCGTTTGCAACATTAAACTGAGCTGCTTGTGCCATTAATTCAGGATCAGCACCTGCAATTTGTACTGAACGCACGCCTGACTCACCGCTATGATCCATTCGGTTCATTGACTTGTCAGTTTTCCATACCTTTGGATTTGAAGACATCATTTCCGATACAGCTAACCCAGCGCCCAAACGGCGACAAAGTTGTCTAAACGGTCTATCAGTGATCCCTGCCATAGGAGCCACAATAATGTTGTTATCAAGTTGGTAAGGACCAATACGCACAGTAGTTTAATCTGCCTCTTTTCAAGGGGCGCTAAGTTTACGGTTTTTTTTGCAAAAATCAAAGGCTATAAATTGAACATTATTGTTTTTTTTTTGAACTTAGTGGGTTGACTTTTTATAACAGTTTGAGAGTTGGATTTATTTGGCTGTTTTTTAATCTAAAAAATTCAACTTGGTTGCAAAATAGTCAGATTGATTTGTGATAATAAAAGGTAAAGCCTGTTACGTAGAGGCTTTACCAGTTACAAACTACTAACTCGCCTTGATATTTTTACGACCACTTACACGCGTCCATTCACCTTCTTGGGCAATGCTATCAAGGTCAATATGCGGGTCATAAACGTCAGCAACCGCTTGAGCTTGCTCTTCTAAAATACCCGACATGGCGATTTCACCACCAGGTTTTAGAAATGCTAAAATGATTTCATGCAGTTCCCTTAGGGGCTGAGCCAGAATATTGGCTACTACAATATCAGCACTGAATTCAGGTTGATTTTCTGGTAAGTAGACTTCAAGCTGATCAGCAACGCCATTACGACCGGCGTTATCTTTACTTGCAGCAAGTGCTTGAGGGTCGATATCGATACCGATGACACGTTCTGCACCAAGCTTAATGGCGGCAATGCCTAAAATGCCTGAGCCGCAGCCAAAATCAACCACAGTTTTACCAGTTAAATCTTGGCGCTCAAGCCACTTTAAGCACAGTGAAGTGGTGGCATGGGTCCCTGTGCCAAAGGCGAGGCCTGGGTCCAGTAATACATTCACAGCGTCTGGTTCAGGAATATCTCTCCAGCTTGGACAGATCCACAGACGCTCGCCAAATTTAATGGGGTGGAAGTTATCCATCCATTCACGCTCCCAGTCTTTATCTTCAAGTTGCTCAATCTTATAGGTAAGCTCAGATTCGCTGTTAGCTTTTAAGTAGGCAACCACTACATCCATATCATGTGCCGCATCAAAGAGACCGATAACGAGTGTATCAGGCCACAAGATCACTTCACCTGGCTTAGGTTCGTATACAGGGTTGTTACTGGCGTCCATAAAGGTGACTGAAGGGCAACCAACGTCCAGTAATAAATCACTTAATTGGTCAGCTGAGTCTTTATTTGCGTGAATTCGGATTTGGATCCAAGCCATGGTTATTCCTAATTAATATGTCAACAAAAAGGCCGCTAAAGCGGCCTTTTTTAGATAAAAATCTTTTTGTAAAAAGGGATTAGCCTTTTACATCTAAGAAGCTTTTTAATAGATCTGAGCGAGAAGGGTGACGTAACTTACGTAAAGCCTTAGCTTCAATCTGACGAATACGTTCACGGGTTACGTCAAACTGCTTACCTACTTCTTCAAGTGTATGGTCGGTATTCATATCAATACCAAAACGCATACGTAATACTTTCGCTTCTCTAGCTGTTAAGCCTGCCAGTACTTCATTGGTAGCACCACGAAGGCTTTCCATTGTTGCTGAATCAATCGGAGACTCAATAGTCGTGTCTTCGATGAAATCACCAAGATGAGAATCTTCATCATCACCAATTGGCGTCTCCATTGAGATTGGCTCTTTGGCAATTTTCAGTACTTTACGAATTTTGTCTTCTGGCATCATCATGCGCTCAGCCAGTTCTTCCGGGCTAGGCTCACGACCCATTTCTTGTAACATTTGACGTGAAATACGATTCAATTTATTAATCGTTTCAATCATATGCACAGGAATACGGATTGTTCGAGCTTGGTCAGCAATTGAACGCGTAATAGCCTGACGGATCCACCACGTTGCATAAGTCGAGAACTTATAACCACGGCGATATTCAAACTTATCAACTGCTTTCATCAGACCAATGTTACCTTCTTGGATCAAATCCAAGAATTGTAAACCACGGTTGGTGTATTTTTTAGCAATAGATATTACAAGACGTAAGTTTGCTTCAACCATTTCTTTTTTAGCTCGGCGGGCTTTTGCTTCACCAATGCTCATGCGACGGTTGATGTCTTTGATACGCTCGATGCTCAAACCGGTACTTTCTTCAATTACACTCAGTTTGTTGATGCAACGTTCGATTTCAGGTTTGACTTCAGCAAGTTTTGCCGAGTATTTTTCGCCAGCAGCAATTTCTGCATCAACCCATGCCATATCCGTTTCGTTGTTAGCAAAGTGCTTTACGAACGTTTTCTTTGGTACTTTGGCAATTTGTACAGCTTGCTTCATAACAATACGTTCTTGAACTCGAACACGGTCCATCATTTCACGCATGTTATTAACCATACGGTCAAACTGTTTTGGCACAAGTTTGAAGGTACGGAACAAATCACCAATTTCTTGAATTGCTATCTGTGCATCTGGATGTGAACGACCTTTAGATTCAAACACTTTACGTGCAGCAGTATAAAGTTCACGTAGCTTTTCGAAGTGTTCGCGCGCTTCTTCAGGATCTGGACCTGTGTCTACTTCATCTTCGTCATCGTCATCGTCCGACTCATTGTCTTCATCAGCTAAGTCTTTATCACTTAGCTCTGAGCCAATGTGTGTGGCAGAGATTTGTGTTTCTTCTGCATCAGGATCAAAGAAACCAGAAACAATGTCACTAAGACGCATTTCTTCCGCTTCAAACTTGTCCCACTGCTCAAGCAAATATGTAATCGCTTCAGGATACTCAGCGACTGAGATTTGTACCTGATTGATACCTTCTTCAATTCGCTTGGCAATTTTAATTTCGCCTTCACGAGTTAATAGCTCAACCGTACCCATTTCACGCATATACATGCGGACAGGGTCCGTTGTACGACCAATTTCTTTTTCTACCGTTGCCAATGCAGCCGCCGCAGCTTCTGCCGCGTCTTCATCGGTTGTGGTTTCCTGCATCATCAATTCATCGGCATCTGGTGCATTTTCAGCAACCTTGATACCCATATCATTGATCATGCTTATAATATCTTCTACTTGATCTGAGTCTATTATGTCTTGTGGAAGGTGATCGTTAACTTCTGCAAACGTTAAATAACCTTGCTCTTTACCTTTCTGAATCAGAAGTTTGAGTTGTGACTGAGGAGTTTGATCCATAGAGAATTATGCTTCCACTCTGATAAGTTGATACAACAGGCGCCAGCTACTACACCTAATAATTTTACGTGACGCACGTGAATAGAACATTATAACAGCAAAAATTAATTTTGACTAGTTCTTCTACTCGTTAATGCTTGAGTTAATAATGCGCACTCAAGTCTTTCCTCACTATTTAAACCTTGTGTTTTGTCTTTGATTAATAGTGTCTCTAATCGAAAATTTAAACACTGATCTTCAATAAATTTAAAAGTGTGTTGGAATTCTGTAACTAACGCTTGCTCATTTATGTCATGTTGCCATACAGCAAGCTTTTTTAAAGGCTCATATTCTGGCTGCTCTCTAAAGTATTCAAGTAATTGCGCACTTGTATATTCAGGGTGTTGTAAACACACAGACTGCAGTTGCAATAGAAGTTCGATGCCCGGTATTTTCATTTGTACTAAATCGGGTAAATACTCAATATCGGTTGCTAATTTAGGATATTGGATCAGTAAACCTATGGCTCTGCGCATCGGTGTTACTTTGAATTTACGCTCAATACTTTGTTGCTGCTTTGGTGTTGTGAGTTTAGTACTCAGTTGCTCTCGAGTCCGGCCAATTAACTTCGCTAAGGTATTAAGTAGGCCTTCTTGATAATATTCACTCGGCACTTTGCTGATCAATGGTAACGCTTCGCTCATTAACTTAGCTTTTCCTGCATCAGCGGTAAGTTCACACGTTTGCGCCAATTTGTTAAAAAGCACTTTTGAGAAGTCGTCCGCAGCATCATAACGGGCTTCAAATGCCTCTTTCCCTTCTTGCTGAACCAGTGAGTCAGGATCTTCGCCATCAGGTAAAAATACAAACTGTAATGACTTCCCATCTTTTAAATTGGGTAAAGCATGTTCAAGAGCTCGCCAAGCGGCGTCTCGTCCTGCTCTATCACCATCGTAGCAGCATATTACTTTGTCCGTTGTGCGAAACAGGGTTTGCATGTGTTCAGCGGTCGTTGCTGTACCTAGCGCCGCAACTGAGTAAGAGATCCCTTGCTCAGCGAGTGCAACAACATCCATATACCCTTCCACGATAAGGATCTGCTCAAGCTTATTATTAGCTTGTTTGGCCTCGTATAAGCCATAAAGTTCAAAGCCTTTATGAAATATTCTGGTTTCAGGTGAATTTAGATATTTAGGACCTTGATCTGCCCCCATAACGCGGCCACCAAATGCAATGACTCGCCCTCGTTTATCCCGGATAGGAAACATCAACCGATCACGGAAAAAATCAAATTGTCGCCCAGGCGTTTTTTCAGACGCGAGCTTTAGTTCAACGAGTTGTTGCTTATGTGCGGGGGTTCGGCCAATTTGTTTGCAGAGGCTTTCCCACTCAGGTGGGGCGTAGCCCATCATATAACGTTGTACAGTTTCACCGGATAGACCACGGCCTTTCACATACTCAATCACACTGGTAGCATTTTTATGATGCTTCAGTTGATGCTGATAAAATTGTGCTGTTTGGAGCATCAGATCATAGTCTGAACGCTTTTGTTCAATACTCCGCTCAGGTGCACCTGAGCCTTGTTCTCGAGGGACTTCTAGGTTTAGTAGGCTAGCAAGCTCTTCTATGGCATCAACAAATTCGAGTTTGTCATATTCCATGATGAATGAAATAGCATTGCCATTAGCACCACAGCCAAAACAATGATAGAACTGCTTGTCTCTTGCAACGGTGAATGAGGGGGATTTTTCGTTATGGAATGGACAGCAAGCTTGATAATCTTTCCCTGCTTTTTTTAATCCGATACGTGCATCAATCAGATCGACGATGTCAGTCCTAGCAAGCAAGTCATCAATAAACTGTCTTGGGATTTTTCCAGCCATAATTTATGCCGCTACTATAGCGTTCCTAACAAAAATTTAATGCCTATACGAAGAAACCGAGCGCAAGGCTCGGTTTACTTAATCATACTCTGTGTATGTGGGGGTTATGCGCTTAATCGTTGTTTAATCAAACCTGAGATTTTGCCCATATCGGCGCGACCTTCAGCTTTTGACTTGATTATACCCATAACTTTACCCATGTCTTGCATACCTGCTGCACCAGTGTCGGTAACGGCAGAATCAATCAAAGCAATGATTTCTTCATCAGTCAAAGGCTGAGGTAAGAAAGTTTCAAGTACTTTGATCTCATTAGCTTCAACTTCAGCTAAATCTTCGCGACCGGCATCAGTAAACTGAGTGTATGAGTCACGACGTTGCTTAACCAGCTTCACTAGAACAGAGGTAATACCTGCATCGTCTAATGTTACACGGTTATCAATTTCACGCTGTTTTATTTCAGCAAGTACCATACGAATTGCACCAAGACGAATTTTGTCTTTAGCACGCATAGCATCTTTCTGTGCGTCTTTTAGCTTAATTAAAAGGCTCATTTATACAAGACCTAAACAGATTAGTATAATTTAACGCGACGTGCGTTTTCGCGAGAAAGCTTCTTCATGTGACGCTTTACTGCAGCAGCTTTTTTACGCTTACGCTCTGCTGTTGGCTTTTCATAATGCTCGCGACGACGAACTTCTGAAAGGATACCTGCTTTTTCACATGAACGCTTGAAACGACGAAGTGCTACGTCAAACGGTTCGTTCTCTCTTACTTTAATTACTGGCATTAAAAATTCACCTACCTAATTAATGAGCTATGCTCACGCTGATCAAAGATTGATCAAGTGGTTCAAAAATGGTGCGGTATTGTAATCCGAAGCATTACCACATGTAAAGCTTAAATTATCGCTAATTAATCGCTATCGATTGATACACGCTGATATAGTTGGCAAAGTACTTGTCCAGCTTGCTTTTCTTTAATGACTTGCCAAGTTTTTGGTGCTGAAAAACTCAGTTCTTTCTCTACTTCTACGTAAATTAACGCGTCACTTGTGAGCCAGTTTTGCGCTTCTAGTGCATCACAACAGGGTTGCGCTAATCCTTTTCGAAATGGTGGGTCAATAAATACTAAGCTGTATGGCGTTGCTGCGTTATTTTTTTGCAAAAAAGTCAGTGCATTATCCTTTATGACACTCGCATTATCGAGTTTTAATGTGGTAATGTTTTTTTGTAACTGAGTGGCTGCTTGCTTATCTAGTTCAATAAAGTCAGTATGTGCTGCAAAGCGAGATAAAGCCTCAAAACCAAGCCCGCCAGAACCGGCAAAGCAATCTAATACTCTTGCGTCTCTCGTGTCTTGCATAAGCCAATTGAAAACTGTTTCTTTTATTCTGTCAGTTGTTGGTCTTAATCCTTCAACATCTTTTACGGGCAGTTTTCTGCCTTTGAATTTACCGCTAATAACTCGAATAAATCCATCGGTATTCACTTTATTTATTGGGGCTTTTTTTCTCATTCTCTACTTGTTCGTAATATCTTAATGTTTCATGTGTTATAAATCATTCGGCGTGCATTTTTCATCCCTTCGGAACATGTTACACTGCCCAACAATTTTGAAATGAAGATTTGGTTAATTGTATTTCTGCCGTTTTAGGTGAAGAAATTATGATTTTAACCTGATCATACACGGTGTTTTGGCATTATTGCTTATTAATAAGGCGAAAACAGAGTTTAGTTTATCAGATTTATTGAAATGGTATTTAGCGAGTATGGGAAAAAAGAATAAATTTTTGTCTTGGTTAGGATTTGGCAAAAAAGATGCTGAGCAACAATCACAGATACAAGAGCAAGAAGTGCAACTCGCTAAAGAGCAAGAAACGCTCGCCAAGCTTGAAGCAGACAAACAAGCTGCTGAGCAAGAATCAGAGCGACAGCGTCTTGAGGCTGAAGCGAAAGCCAAGCTTGACGCAGACAAACAAGCTGCAGAGCAAGAAGCAGAGCGTCAGCGTCTTGAAGCTGAAGCGCAGGCCAAGCTTGAACAAGAAAGAATTGAAGCAGACAAACAAGCTGCACAGCAAGAAGCAGAGCGACAGCGTCTTGAAGCTGAAGCGCAAGCCAAGCTTGAACAAGAAAGAATTGAAGCAGAAAAACAAGCTACAGAGCAAGAAGCAGCACGTCAGCGGCTTGAAGCTGAGGCGCAAGCCAAGCTCGAACAAGAAAGAATTGAAGCAGAAAAACAAGCTACAGAGCAGGAAGCAGCACGTCAGCGCCTTGAAGCTGAGGCGCAAGCCAAGCTTGAAGCAGACAAACAAGCTACAGAGCAAGAAGCAGAGCGTCAGCGTCTTGAAGCTGAAGCGCAAGCCAAGCTTGAACAAGAAAGAATTGAAGCAGAAAAACAAGCTGCAGAGCAAGAAGCAGAACGCCAGCGCCTTGAAGCTGAAGCGCAAGCCAAGCTTGAACAAGAAAGAATTGAAGCAGAAAAACAAGCTGCAGAGCAAGAAGCAGAACGTCAGCGTCTTGAAGCTGAGGCGCAAGCCAAGCTTGAACAAGAAAGAATTGAAGCAGAAAAACAAGCTGCGGAGCAAGAAGCCGAACGTCAGCGTCTTGAAGCTGAAGCGCAAGCTAAGCTTGAACAAGAAAGACTTGTAGCTGAGCAAGAAGCCGAACGCCAGCGCCTTGAAGCTGAAGCGCAAGCCAAGCTTGAACAAGAAAGACTTGCTGCAGAAAAACAAGCTACAGAGCAAGAAGCAGAGCGTCAGCGTCTTGAAGCTGAAGCGCAAGCCAAGCTTGAACAAGAAAGCATTGAAGCAGAAAAACAAGCTGCAGAGCAAGAAGCAGAACGCCAGCGCCTTGAAGCTGAAGCGCAAGCCAAGCTTGAACAAGAAAGAATTGAAGCAGAAAAACAAGCTGCAGAGCAAGAAGCAGAACGCCAGCGCCTTGAAGCTGAAGCGCAAGCCAAGCTTGAACAAGAAAGACTTGCTGCAGAAAAACAAGCTGCGGAGCAAGAAGCTGAACGCCAGCGCCTTGAAGCAGAAGCCAAGCTTGAACAAGAAAGGCTTGCTGCAGAAAAACAAGCCGCTGAGCAAGAAGCAAAAGCGAAGCTAGATGCTGAGCAAGCAGCGAACAAAGAAAAACCTAAAAAAGAAGGCTTTTTTGCACGGCTTAAAAAAGGCTTATTAAAGACCAAAGTTAATCTTGGTTCAGGTATAGCATCAATTTTCAAAGGTAAGAAAATTGATGATGATTTATTTGAAGAGCTAGAAACTCAGTTGTTGACCGCCGACTTAGGCGTTGACACAACCATGAAGCTGATCGATAGCTTAACGGATGCCGCTGATCGCAAGCAATTAAAAGATGGTGATGCGCTTTATGAATTAATGAAGCAAGAAATGGCTGAAATGCTTAAAGAAGCAGAAAAACCACTAGAAATCCCTGAAAATAAAAAGCCATTCGTGATCTTAATGGTTGGTGTAAATGGGGTAGGTAAAACTACGACTATCGGTAAATTAGCGAAGCAGTTTCAGCAAGAAGGTAAATCCGTGATGCTGGCTGCCGGTGATACATTCAGGGCCGCGGCGGTTGAACAGCTGCAAGTTTGGGGTGAGAGAAATGATATTTCTGTTATTGCACAGCACACGGGGGCAGACAGTGCGTCAGTGGTGTTTGATGCGTTTCAAGCCGCACAAGCACGCAACGTTGATGTTTTGATAGCTGATACGGCGGGACGTTTACAAAACAAAGATAACCTAATGCAAGAGCTTGAAAAAATAGCACGAGTCATGAAGAAGCTTGACCCAGATGCACCGCATGAAGTGATGCTGACGATTGATGCAGGCACTGGGCAAAATGCCATCAGCCAAGTTAACTTGTTTAATCAGGCTGTGGGCTTAACAGGTATTGCACTTACTAAGCTAGATGGTACCGCAAAGGGTGGGGTTATTTTTGCTGTGGCAGATAAATTCCAAGTGCCTATCCGCTATATCGGGGTGGGTGAAGGCATCGATGATTTACGTACGTTTAAAAGCGACGACTTTATTGACGCGTTGTTTAGTCAAGACGATTAATCTTTTATACAGTTTATGGGAGCTTTCGCTCCCTTATTTTTGCTCTAAAAAAATAATACAAAAAGCGAGCTTATCATGATTAAATTTGAGCAAGTCAGCAAAACCTACCCCGGAGGTCACAGAGCACTTGAAAAAGTGACTTTTCAATTAGCGAATAATGAATTGGCTTTTTTAACCGGTCATAGTGGCGCAGGGAAAAGTACTTTACTCAAACTTATTAGTGTTATGGAGCGTCCTTCTGCGGGACATGTTTATATTAATGGCATTGACTTAAATGCCATTAATAATCGGCAAATTCCTTTTGTACGACGTGATATCGGTATTATCTTCCAGAATCATCGGCTATTAGAGCGCTACAATGTGTTTGACAACGTTGCGCTTCCTTTAGTGATTGAGGGAATGCACCATAAACACATTGCAAAGCGCGTTCATGCAGCACTTGATAAGGTCGGGTTGTTAGACAAAGTGAAATGCCAGCCTAGTACCTTATCTGGCGGAGAGCAGCAGCGGGTGGGGATCGCCCGTGCCATTGTTAATTCTCCCCCGTTATTATTAGCAGATGAACCAACGGGTAACTTAGACCCTGAGCTATCAATGGAAATCCTCAAACTATTTGAAGACTTTAATCGCCATGGTACTGCAGTACTTATTGCAACTCATGACTTAGGCTTGATAGCACGCATGAAATATCGCAGTTTAACGTTAGATCATGGCCGCTTGATGCAGGACCCTTTAGCTGAGGACCGTTTATGAGCTTATTATTTAAAAGTAGGGATAAGCAAAGCAATACTCAGAAAAAGCCTTTTTTGTTAGGTATATACTTTTTTGTTTTGACTATTATCCGCCAAGGAGTACATAGCCTTGGTGAAATGTGGCGTACACCAATCGCATCTTTAATGACTATCTTAGTATTGGGGCTGAGTTTAACGCTACCGGCAACGTTGTACGTGGTCGTTAAAAATGTGCAGCAAGTAAGCAGTGGTTTTAATGATGCCGCAGAGATTTCATTATTTGTTAAAGAACAAATGAGTGAACAACAAACACAAACGTTGGTCAAAAGGCTGGCACTCTACCCAGAAATAGAAAATGTTAGCTATATATCAAGTACGCAAGCACTAGATGAATTTAAACGGGTCTCTGGCTTTGGTCAGGCGCTTGATTATTTAGAGGATAACCCGCTACCCAATGTTGTGTTAGTGACACCGACAAGCCGATTTCGTAAACCTCAGGCAGCGCAAAAGTTGTTAGATAAGCTCGAAACGGAACGAGAGGTGGAATTTGGCAAGCTTGATATTGAATGGTTGGAGCGACTAAACGCTTTACTCAGTTTATTGAAAGAAAGCGTCTTTACTGTCGGTCTATTGCTGTTGAGTGCGGTCATACTCATTATCGGTAATACGATTCGGTTATCTATTATGGATAAAAAGGAAGAGATCCAAGTATTGAAGTTAGTTGGTGCGACGAATACCTTTATTCATACACCATTTATTTGGACAGGTGTATGGTATGGCGTTATTGGTGGCCTTGTTGCATTTATTTGTGTTGTGCTGATGCTCTGGTGGTTAGAGTCTGCTGTAAGCATGGTGGCGGGTGTATACCAAAGTAGTTATATATTACAGGGCCTCAATGGTCATGAGTTAATGATACTATTAGGACTTGCTGTTGGGCTTGGTTTTAGTGGCTCATTTATCGCTGTAGCAAAATATATTAAAGAGATAGAACCGGATAGGGTTTAGCTGGTGAAGGGTGGGATCACCGTTAATTAAAGCGCTTTAGCAGTCATTTTAGTCATTTAGCAGTCACAATTTTGACTTATAGTACAAAAAGGTCAAAATTGCCCTGTAGTATAAAACTAAAAAGTTCAATAATTTCATCTCGTTATGTTTTTATTTTTTTTGGATAATAAAAAACTTGCTTTTTAAGTGAAAAACCTATTATATACACCTTAGCACTCTCAAGGAGAGAGTGCTAATTTGAACTAAGATACTTATCACTGAGGTGAAAAATGAGTAAAGATTTATACGCAATGGCATTATTGTCTAGTCAGCAAAGCGCAAGCATGGAAGGTTACTTACAAACGGTAAGTACTATCCCTATGTTGGATGCTGAGCAAGAAAAAGTGTTAGCTACCCGCCTTCAACAAGAAGGGGATTTAGAGGCTGCTAAACAACTTATTGTGTCTCATTTACGGTTTGTTGCACACATTGCAAAAAGCTACTCAGGATATGGCCTACCACAGGCAGATCTTATTCAAGAAGGGAATATCGGCCTGATGAAGGCTGTTAAGCGCTTTAACCCCGAAGTGGGCGTTCGCTTAGTTTCTTTTGCTGTGCATTGGATCAAAGCTGAAATACATGAGTATGTATTAAAAAATTGGCGCATAGTTAAAGTAGCAACAACCAAAGCGCAGCGTAAATTATTCTTCAATTTACGAAAAAACAAAAAGCGTTTAGGGTGGTTTAACCAAGATGAAGTGTCAACAGTGGCTTCAGAGTTGGGAGTGAGTGAAAAAGAAGTACGTGAAATGGAATCACGTATGAGTGGTCAAGATATGGGTTTTGATTTAACAAATGACGATAACGATGACACGCCAGCATCAAGTTTTTCTCCAGTACAGTACTTAACTGACTCAGCCAGTGATCTCGCTGAAGAAGTTGAACAGGAGCAATGGAAAGAACAATCACAAAATCGTTTATTCTCTGCGCTTAAAACGCTAGATGAGCGTTCACAAGATATAGTGAGTGCACGTTGGCTAGCAGATGAGAAAGCCACATTACAAGAACTTGCTGAAAAGTATAGTGTTTCTGCTGAACGTGTTAGGCAGTTAGAAAAGTCAGCAATGAAAAAATTACAGGCAGCGATGAGCTAACCTTTAATTTGTCATAAACACACCGTATAAATATAAAAATGCCGCTTAAATAAGCGGCATTTTGCTTTTATGTGTTTATGAAAAGTTTGAGCTTACAAGTGTTCGCTATTTTGATTATAATGCGCAGCAATAAAAATGAGGAGCGCCTATTTTGTTAGTCTTGTTGCGTATTGTCGCGATGGCATTATTTATTGTTATAAGTGGGATTTTAGGGTTGTTGATGTGTTTGGTGAGACCATTTCACCGAAACAACGTGCATGTCATCGCCAGTTGGTTTGGCAAAATGTCGCGTGTTATCGGTGTAAAGCTTGTCATAACACGTCACCCTGATAGCGAGCAGGCCGGGCCTGCTATTTATGTTGCTAATCACCAGAATAATTATGACTTATTCACATTACCCGCGGCGGTGCCAAAGAGTACTGTGAGTATGGGTAAAGAAAGCCTTAAGTGGATCCCATTTTTTGGTCAAATGTATTGGTTATCTGGGAATATATTGATTAATAGAACTAATCGCTCTAAAGCAATGGGCACCTTGGGAAAATCGGCTGATAAAATTAAACAGCAAGGTTTATCTGTGTGGATGTTTCCAGAAGGAACCCGCAGCTACGGCCGAGGTCTATTGCCATTTAAAACGGGGGCATTTCATACCGCAATGAATGCAGATGTGCCCGTCATTCCTGTATGCATGAATACCACGCACAATTGTATTAAGCTAAACCGATGGGACAATGGTACAATATACATTGATATGTTAGCGCCGGTTTACCTTGATAAAGAAACCAGCGCTCGAGACCACGCTAGTGCAGTTCAGGCGTTAATGAGTGCTAGAATTGCAGAGCTTGATGTGAAAATGAGAGAAACGAATGGAAAACTGGCGCGAAATTAGCGAAGAAATTGTGGAGTCTTTATTAGAAGATGGCTCATCAACAGAAACATTGTATGAAGTTGAGCACCACTTTGTTTGCGAAGATTTTGATAAGTTAGAAGGTGCGGCATTGGCTGCATTTAAACTTGGTTATGACGTTGAAGAACCAGCTGAATTAGAACTTGAAGATGGTGGCAAGATCTGGGGCTTTGATGTGGTGGTTGAAGTTGAGCTCGATGCTGACGTAATTATGGAAGATGTTGATAAGCTAGCTGCGTTGGCGGTTGAGCACAATATTGAATATGATGGCTGGGGCACTTACTTTCAAGAGTAAGTATAAACCCACTCGTAATTAAAAAAGGAAGCCAATGCTTCCTTTTTACTATAACTGACCTTCGCTTATCAAAGTAGAACCATAAAATTGGCGTTAAATATAAAGTCAGGGTTTATTGTCAAGCACTACGTAAAAATTATTAAATATTGTGCGTATTATAGACTTTTTATAGTAAAAAGTGCTATTAATCACTTTTCCTATTCAATAGTGTATTAAATCTAATATGCGGGTAACGCTTCCAATATCAGAACTTCTCCCAGGTATGTTTGTTGACAGTGTTAGCAAGCAGCGTAGCGATGCTGGTGTTAAAATAAAATCACGTGGCATGGTCAGAGATCAAGCTATTATTGCCAAGCTTCTGTCTGAGGGGGTGTTGGAGCTGAATATCGACTTTGCACAAAGTGATATTGAGATACCAGAAAAGTACCAAGCCAAGGACGTTGAGCGTTCAGCCCCAGATCCGATACCTACTAAACCCCAAGCTACAACTTCATCAACAGATCCGGCGACAACAGAACCTGCGGTTAAAAAAGTCAGCAAGTTGATTGCACCACAATCACTTGAAAAGGAGTTTGAAAAAGCCAGTCAGCACTTTGAAATGCATAATCGTAAAATTCAGTCTTTATATGGTGACATAACGGCGGGTGGTAAAGTTGATATTAGCTTGATAAGCGATGTGAGCAAAGAAATTGTGCAATCAGTACTGCGCAATAGCAGTGCAATGGCCATTCTTACACGGTTGAAGGATAAAGATGGTTATAACTGGCGACATATGATCAACTGTACCATCTTAATCAGTGTATTTGCTAAGTACTTAGGGTTAAAAAACTCGGTGATACAGCAGTTAGCTATGGGGGCTATGCTACATGATATAGGGCATGCTCGATTGCCACAGGGGATAGTTAATAAAGAAGGAAAACTTACAGCGCTGGAATATAAAGCGGTCAAAAAGCATGTCGTTCAATCTTTGGGGTTAGTAAAAGGTGAAAAAGGGATCACCCCTATTATGATGGATGTCATAATTAACCATCATGAACGAGTTGATGGCAGTGGATATCCAAGAAGGTTGAGTGGTAGTAAAGTCAGTAAAGCTGCACGTATTATGGCCATTGTTGATGTGTATGATGCAATGACCTCAGATAGACCTTACCAAATGAGTGAAGAACCAGTCCATGCGCTGCGATACCTATTGGCAAATAAAGAGCAATTTGATGCAGAGTTAGTGCAAAGATTTATTAAATGTATGGGCGTACACCCTGTAGGCACTATTGTTAAGCTTACGAATGAGCGCTTGGCGTTGGTGTTAGAGGGGAATAAGCAAGCGCCGACAGCACCTAAAGTAAGGGTGTTTTACAACACCAAGCATTTACATCATATAACGGCAAAAGAGCTAGATTTAAGCGATGGGGAACATGAAATCAAAATTGTTGCTAGTGTTCGACCGTTAGACTACCAAATTAATTTATCCCGCCTGTTAAAAGATCATCTACTGGTTTAGTTTTATCGCACTGTTTGAGCTTCTGCTTTCGTGCTGATAGCAAAGCGCCAGATAAGCAACTACTCATTAATAATATCCATAAATAAGTGCCATTTTGTGCGTGTAAGGCAATGCAGCAGCATGCCAGTGCAAACAGTGAGAATACAATGGAGGCTAGCCAATAATGATTTATTGGATTATCACACTCACCAGCATGATTGCATGCGCAATAATTGGCTTTACAAAAACTAAATACACTGGCACCAGAAAATAGCAGCGCGGCGACTATGAGCATTATCATCGTGATCATTATTTAGTTCTCCATACAAGATCAAGCTTGAGCAAGAGTATACGAAGTTACATTGTCCCGTCAATACAAATAAGAATTAATATCAATTGAGGTTGGTTGATAAGTCATCCGATCTGTTCCTATAATCTTAATATTGATGTTAAGTTGCGCAGTTGTGACGTTAAAGTTGGTGAATATGAAGATCTTTGCTGCGATTTTAGGTAGGGTGTAGGCGATTATTTAGGTGTCGGTACATAGCCGGGTTTACAGATAGGATTGAGAATGACAGGATTTAAGAAAACTTTATTAGCATCGAGTATGATGGTGTTATCTGGACAAACATTTGCAGCAGCATTTCAATTAGCAGAGCAAAGTGTATCAGGTCTTGGGCGTGCATATGCTGGTGAAGCCGCGGTGGCTGATGATGCGTCCGTTGTGGCACGTAACCCGGCATTAATGAGCCAGTTTAAAGGGTCGCAAGTAAGTGTGGCTGCAATGTATGTTAAACCCGATGTGAGCTTATCTGGCACGTCAACGAATAATGGTTTAAGCCCAAGTTTACTTAATAACAGCAGCATCGCACCAAGTGCGGTTGTGCCAGCGGCTTTTTATACCACAGACCTTGGTAATAGCTGGTATGTTGGTGTCGGTTCATACTCTCAATTTGGGCTTGCCACCGAGTTTGCGGCCGACTATGCACCTGGTCAACTTGCTGGTGAAACTGAGATTGTAACTATCAATACTAACCTAAGCGTTGCCTACAAGTTTGATGAGGCTTTAACGGTGGCATTTGGCTTAAATCACGTCTATGCCGATGCTAAAATTTTACGTACGTTTGGTGCGTCGCCAATGGCGATACCAGCATCAACAGAAGCGGTTCACCTAGAAGGTGATGACCATGCATATGGTTGGAACTTGGGTTTAAGTTATCAGCTAGATGATCATAATCGTTTTGGTGTGCATTATAGAAGTGAAACTGATGTGCGTTTTGAAGGCGAGTTTAGTAACCAGTTGCCAGCAGGTGCCCCGTTTTATGGTACGCAAGGAAGAGAGTTGCCTGGTTTTGTAGAACTTACTTTACCAGCGATTGCTGAAGTGTCTGGCTCTCATCAAATTGATAAGCAAACGGCTTTGCATTATAGCGTTGTATGGACAGGGTGGAGTAGTTTTAAAACCTTAGCGGCGCAAGTTGAAGGACGTGGCACGGTGTTTAGTAAAGATGAAAACTTTTCTAACTCACTGCGTTACGCTGTCGGTGGAGATTACCAGTATAGCGAACATTTAAAGTTACGTGCGGGTATTGCGTATGATGAATCGCCAGCCGATCAGCATCATATGTCAATTTCTATTCCTGATACTGATAGAACTTGGTTTTCATTTGGTGGTGAATATCAATTAACCGCTACGAGTAGTGTAGATGTTGGTGTGAGTGTGCTGCGTGGTAAAACACAAAACTTTGTAGAATCAGATAACCTTGGTCAACAGTGGGGTTTTGAATCAAAAGGTCATGCGACAGTATTTGGTGCACAATACAATATGCACTTTTAATTAGCGCTTTGTTAAAAAGAAAAGGGCAGTATTTACTGCCCTTTTTTATTAAATTTAAGAATACAAAACGGTGGTTTTATAAACTCTCAATCTTTGTTTTTTGCTCTAACAGCTTGCTTTTAGCATCAGAAAATTCAGCGAGCTTTTCTTTCTCTTTCGCTAATACCGCTTCAGGTGCATTATTTACAAACTTTTCATTCGCAAGTTTCTTTTCCACTTGCGCGAGGCCTTTTTCGGCTTTTTCAAGTTGTTTTGCAATACGTGCAAGTTCAGCTTCAACATCGATAAGGCCAGCCATAGGGATCAAGATCTCTAGGTTACCAACAAATGCAGTGGCACACGCTGGGGCATCATCTGTGTTTTCAAGCACGGTAAACTCTTCAAGCTTTGCAAGCGCACTCAAGAATGCTTTGTTTTGTTCTAAACGACGCACATCTTCCGCATCTACTTTTGCCAGTAGAACGCTTAATGGTTTGTTTGGACTAATGTCCATTTCACCACGAATATTACGAATGGCCAGAATAAACTGTTTTACCCACTCTAAATCTGACATTGCTTGCGCATCTACTTGGCTTGCATCAAATTCAGGGAAGCTTTGTAGCATGATGGTATTTGCTTCAATACCGGCCAGTGGTGCAACACGTTTCCAGATAGTTTCTGTAATGTATGGCATGAGTGGGTGCATTAAGCGCAGCAAACCTTCTAATACGGTGATCAGTGCATGGCGTGTACCACGTTGCTGTGCTTCATTACCCTTAAATAAAACTGGTTTTGTGAGCTCTAAATACCAATCGCAGAATTGGTTCCATGTAAACTCATAAATGGTGTTAGCAGCAAGGTCAAAACGGTAATTATCAAGATGCTCAGTAAACGTTTGTACTGTATTTTGGAATTGACCCAAAATCCAGCGGTCAGCTAATGAGTATTCTTTTTCACCACCACTAAAGCCACAATCTTGCTCTTCGGTGTTCATTAACACGTAGCGGCTGGCATTCCACAACTTATTACAGAAGTTACGGTACCCTTCTAGACGGTTCATATCCCAATTGATATCACGGCCAGTTGATGCCATTGCCGCAAGGGTAAAGCGTAACGCATCAGTACCGTGCGGCTCGATGCCATCAGCAAAGGTCTTACGGGTTGTTTTCTCAACTTTCGCAGCGACTTTTTCTTGCATTAAGTTACTGGTACGTTTGGTCACAAGGCTTTCTAAGTCAATGCCATCGATCATATCAAGCGGATCGAGTACGTTACCTTTAGACTTTGACATTTTATCGCCATTTTCATCACGAATAAGGCCAGTAACATAAACCGTTTTAAATGGTACTTGTGGTTTGCCATCGTCATCTTTAACAAAGTGCATGGTCATCATGATCATGCGGGCAACCCAGAAGAAAATAATATCAAAGCCAGTGACGAGCGTATCCGATGGGTGGAAGACTTTTAAATCGTCAGTATTTTGTGGCCAACCTTGGGTAGAGAAAGTCCATAAAGCAGATGAGAACCAGGTATCAAGCACGTCTTCGTCTTGAGTCAGTATTACGTCTTCAGCAATATTATTGTCACGGCGAACTTCTGCTTCGTCACGACCAACAAATACATTACCTTCTGCATCGTACCAAGCTGGAATACGGTGGCCCCACCACAGCTGTCGAGAAATACACCAATCTTGTACATCGTTCATCCAAGAGAAGTACATATTCTCGTATTGCTTAGGTACAAATTGAATGTCACCATTTTTTACCGCATCTTTTGCAGGTTCGGCAAGCGGTGCAACACGTACATACCATTGATCAGTAAGCAGTGGCTCAATCACAACCCCTGAACGATCGCCGTAAGGAACGGTTAGACTGTGATCGTCAATTTTTTCTAGTAAGCCTGCTTCTTCAAATTCAGCGATGATCTGCTTACGGGCATCAAAGCGGTCAAGCCCATGGAAGCGTTCAGGAATTGGCGCATCTAGCTCAAGTTCTTTGCCATCAAATGTATAGCCTTCACCCGCGGTTAGTACGGCTGCATCTTTATTAAAGACGTTGATCATAGGTAGCTGATGACGCTTACCCACTTCATTATCATTGAAGTCATGCGCTGGTGTGATTTTCACACAGCCAGTGCCTTTTTCCATATCAGCATGTTCATCAGCCACAATAGTAATACGGCGATTCACAATTGGCAGCAAAATGTCTTTGCCGACTAAGTTTTGGTAACGTTCATCATCAGGGTTAACCGCAACACCTGTATCACCAAGCATGGTTTCAGGGCGCGTGGTAGCGACAACAATGTAGTCTTTACCATCGTGGGTTTTAACACCATCAGCCAGCGGGTAACGTAAGTTCCACATGTGGCCTTGCTTGTCTTTGTTTTCAACTTCTAAATCAGAAATGGCAGTATGTAGTTTTGGATCCCAGTTTACTAGGCGCTTACCACGATAGATCAAATCTTCTTTGTGCAAGCGAACAAAGACTTCTTTTACCGCTTCAGATAAGCCATCGTCCATGGTAAAACGTTCACGCTCCCAATCAACTGATGCGCCAAGGCGACGAAGTTGCTTGGTGATGGTGCCACCTGATTGCTCTTTCCATTCCCATATTTTGTTAATGAACTCATCGCGGCCTAAATCATGGCGCGTTTTACCTTCTTCGGCTGCGAGTTTACGTTCAACAACCATTTGTGTCGCGATACCAGCATGGTCTGTACCGACTTGCCATAAAGTATTGTTGCCTTGCATACGCTTGTAACGCGTTAGGGTATCCATGATAGTGTCTTGGAATGCATGGCCCATATGTAGGCTACCCGTGACATTTGGTGGTGGGATCATAATTGAATATGCGTCACCTTTGCCTGATGGCTTAAAGTAGCCATTCTCTTCCCAGTCTTGGTATAAAGACTGTTCTATATCTTGTGGATTATAGGTTTTATCCATTTCACAGAACCTTAATAAAATACTTTAATTTTCAATTTCTTTGGTAGAAATATTGGCACCAAACTGACGCAAACGTTTAAATCGCTCGCGAGCGGCTTGCTTGGCATTTTGTTCAGCGGGTACAAAATCGTACACCATACTGAAGCGTCGAATAAAATCAGGTAGATGAGTCGCTAAATTGATCAGTACCGTCCGTTTTCCTACTGGCGGTGTTTGACCTATTTCGACCGGAGCGCCGCCTTTTGGACCTTCACCTTGTAAATTGTGCGGTACAAAACTATCGGGCTCAAAACACCATAAATGTTCATCAATAACATGTGCATCATCAATCGAGTCTACATAAATAAATATGCGCTGCCCGGCACGATACTGTTTGGCTGCCGTTCGAGCGGCTAGATCAAAATGAGCCGGGCATATTGCTCCCAGCTCATTGTCATGCTTTAACACATAAAACTGTGCATTGATGGTCATGGCGTTGGCTTAATCTTAGGCAGTAAGTCATGTTTTATAGCATCATTTACTGCGTTCAAAATAAAGCCGCATTTTGACACAGAAAGCCCGCGCCATCAATCTAGCACAGTGCTTAATCCTGTTGTGCGTCGCTCACTTCAATACGGTTTAGCAAGTATTGAGTCAACATCGGTACAGGGCGGCCTGTAGCGCCTTTGTTCTTGCCACTTTTCCATGCTGTTCCAGCAATATCTAGATGTGCCCAATTGTACTTTTTAGTAAACTTAGATAAGAAACATGCAGCCGTGATGGTGCCAGCGGCACGGCCCCCTAAATTGGTGAAATCGGCAAATGGGCTGTCAAGTTGGTCTTGATAGTCATCCCATAATGGTAATTGCCATGCCCTGTCGCCACTTTGTTCACCCGCTTTAAGTAAGTCGTGGGCGAGTGGGTTATGGCTTGATAATAAACCTGTTGCATGCGCACCGAGCGCAACAATACAGGCACCTGTTAAGGTGGCAACGTCAATGACGATTTCAGGTTCAAACTTTTCAACGTAAGTCAGTGCATCACACAGTACCAAGCGTCCTTCGGCATCGGTATTGAGTACTTCGACGGTTTGTCCTGACATGGTGGTCAGTATGTCACCCGGGCGATAAGCGTTTGAGCTAGGCATATTTTCACACCCAGCGAGAATACCTATAACGTTTATTGGTAACTGCATTTCTACCAATGAGCGCATCAACCCAATAACGCCTGCTGCACCTCCCATATCGTATTTCATTTCATCCATGGCTTCGCCGGGCTTGAGTGAAATACCACCCGAATCAAAGGTGAGGCCTTTACCGACAAAGATAATCGGTGCTTGGTCTTCATTACCGCCTTGGTAATTGATGACTGACATTACAGACTCATTTACGCTACCACGACCTACTGCTAGATATGAATGCATACCCAGCTCTTCCATTTCTTTCTCGCCAATGAGATCCACAGAGACGTTATTAAACTCTTCAAGCGCTTTGGCTTGCTCGCCCAAATAGCGTGGATTACAAATATTAGGTGGCATATTCGCAACGTCTTTACATAGCTTAGCACCGGAGGCAATGGCTAAGCCGTGCTCAATCGCTGTTTCACCTATGGTCAGTTCGCGCCTTGTAGGCACATTAAAAACAATTTTGCGTAGTGGGCGACGAAGATCTGTTTTTTTGCTTTTTAATTGATTGAATGTGTATAAGCAGTCTTGTGTTGTTTCTACTGCTTGGCGCACTTTCCAATAAGTATCACGCCCTTTTACGTGTTGCTCAGTTAAGAAGCAGACCGCTTCCATTGAACCTGTGTCATTTAGGGTGTTAATGGTTTTAGAAATAATTTGTTTATATTGCTTGTCATCGAGTTCGCGCTCTTTACCACAACCAACTAACAATACTCGTTCACTCAGTACATTAGGTACATGGTGTAACAATAAAACTTGTCCAGGCTTACCTTCTAAGTCGCCACGACGTAGTAAATTTGAGATGTAGCCATCACTGATTTTATCCAGCTGCTCACCGATTGGAGATAAGCGGCGCGGTTCATATACGCCAACTACGATGCACGCACTGCGTTGCTTTTCGGGGCTACCACTTTTAACGCTGAATTCCATTACGACTCCTGAGTCTATGTTATGTCTTTTTGAACTTTATATGCCTTCTGCAATCAATACCATAAATGCAGGATTATCTATTGTGTGTCAGTATAATAATTAGATTTGATGACATATAATAAAGTGACTAAAATAACCAGTTTACTCAAAATTTCCTACTATTCCAGTGAAACGAGACGTTTATAGGGGCAAGCATTGCTAATATTTCGTTATTTAACTGCTGAGGTGCTGAAATCGCAAGTTGCGGTGTTCCTCACATTAATGACCATTTTTGTATCTCAAAAGTTTGTGAGAATTTTAGGTGATGCGTCCGAAGGGGGTTTACCGTCACAAATGGTCGCGGCTTTTTTATTATTAAAACTGCCTCAATTAGCAGTCTATATTTTGCCTTTGAGCTTGTTTCTGGGGATTATCTTAGCTTATAGCCGTGTTTACGCAGACAGTGAAATGACGGTGTTACGTGCGTGTGGTGTGAGTGAATGGTACGTCGTGCGAGTCACGCTTGTTTCTAGTGTATTGTTCGCATTAATTGCAGGTACAGTTAGCTTGTATGTGGCGCCGTGGGCCAGTGAAAAAGAATATCAGCTCAAAGAGCAAGCCGATGCTGAGTCAGGTTTATCAGCGTTACGTGCTGGACGTTTTCAACAAACAGGTAATGAGAAGGCCGTTGTCTTTGTGCATAATATTGTTGATCAAGGACGTGAATTAGATAAGGTGTTTGTGGCACAAATGCCAGATAAAGAGTCGAATCAAGGAGCGCGAATTGTTTACGCACAAAAAGGCCAAGTGATAGAGCTTGAGTCTGGTGAGCAGCAATTGTTACTCGACCAAGGAAAGCGTTACGAAACCGATGGATTAAGCCAAGCTCTAAATAAAACCGAATTTGCGAGTTATCAAGTACAAATACGCGAACAAGAAATTGAGCATCAGCGACGAAAATTAGAAGCGATCCCTTCATTGACCTTACTCGAAATGGACACTCCGCAAGCGCAAGCTCAGTTTCAATTGCGTTTATCGGTGCCAATTTCAATTATTTTATTGACCCTTATGGCAGTGCCGTTGAGTGTCGTTAATCCCAGGCAGGGAAAATTTGCAAAATTAGTGCCTGCTATTTGCCTATATCTAGGATATTTTATTTTGCTGAATGCGGGTAAGTTCTTAGTGGCTGAGGGCAAAATCCCAGCGACAGTGGGATTATGGTGGATACACTTAAGCGCGCTGTTTATTGGCACTTACTTAATTGTGAAAGGGCGGCCCATGGGGGTGTGGATCAGGTCGCTGTTTGCTAACAAGGAGCAGCCAGCATGATGAAAACATTAGACTGGTACCTCGGGCGCAGTATTCTACAAACAACCGGTTTTGCGTTATTGGTTTTTGTTGGGATCAACACCTTAATCAAATATATAGAGCAGCTTAAGTCGGTAGGTCGTGGCAGCTATGATATGACTAGCGCGCTACTATATACATTTTATAGTATGCCTTCAGATATCGTGGTGTTTTTCCCGATGGCGGCGCTTATCGGTGGTTTAACGGGGCTTGGCGCCTTGGCCTCAAGCAGTGAATTAGTGGTGATGCAAGCGGCTGGTATGTCTCGATTACAAATCATCGCCTCGGTGATGAAAACGGCGATTGTGCTTGCTGTATTTATGATGGCATTGGGTGAGTGGGGAGTTCCAGAATCCGAGAAGCAAGCTAAGCAACTTAGAAATAACGCCATTTATGGTGGTGAAGTCTTTAATGCGCAAAAAGGCGTGTGGGCCAAAGATGGTAATAACTTTATCAATATTGAGAATATTGAAGCGTCAGGGGATTTAAAAAATGTCAGTATTTATCATTTTAATACTTCTCTAGAGTTAGAAAAAATTACACGTGTAGCACAAGCGCAGAGTGTTCCCCAAGGTTGGCAATTTAGCGGTATCGAAGAAGTAAATATGGGTGAGTCTAACATACTTACAGAGTATAAAGAGTCTATGCTTTATACATCACAGCTTACTTCTGAGAAGCTTGATGTAGTATCAGTTGAGCCTGAATCTTTGTCCTTTAGTGGGCTTTGGTCATACTTGTCTTATTTAGAGCAAAATGAGCAAGATACAAGTACCTATGATTTGGCATTATGGCGTAAAGTGATGCAGCCATTTACCATTGCCGTTATGCTGCTGGTGGCATTGTCTTTTATTTTTGGCCCTCTACGTTCCGTGAGTATGGGCGCAAGGATCATTATGGGTGTGGTGACAGGGCTGGTATTCCACCTAAGTAATGAGATATTTGGCCCGATTGTGATGGTATACAACGTACCTGCTTTTGTAGGGGCGGCGATGCCAAGTGTTATTTTTATTGTTATTGCGAGTTATTTGCTACAGAGAAAGCAATAAGCACCGCATGGTTAAAAAGGCGCTTTGCGCCCTTTTAACCATCAAAAAAACAAGCTTAATCTAAACTGTTGTACACCTTTTTATTTTCTTCTTTTGTGAGAAACACGACTTCGGTCCCACAGATCAGGTCCTGTAACGCACGTTTTTGCTTAAAATCGACTAATACAAGTAGGTTACCGAGCCCCAGTAGGGCAGTTAGGCTACGTAGCATCGCTTTTGGCCAGCTAAGTAAAGCACCATCAGGTGTTTGAACTTTTAACCGCCATGCCCGCATCCCAATGGTTTGACCGCTTTTGGTCCAGAAGTAACTAAAAAACAGCACGCTGACTAATACCAATAACACTGCTCGCAAACCATATAGCATTGGTGAGTCTTGAATTAAGGCTGATACGTCTTCATGTCCGGCAAGTGATAGTACGCCGAAGGAAATTAGGCTTTGTATAAGAACTAAATACACAATGGTGGTTAACATAGCAAACGCGATAACAACAAGGCCATCATACATTAACGATGCTAAGCGACGTAGTAGGCCCGCTTTTGGAAAGTCTGACATAACAATACTCACAATGTGGCAGAGGAAATAAAATTTTGGCTATTCTACACAAAGCTTTTACGAATGGCGAAATCTATTAGCTATATAACTTTTTAGTGAGTTGAATAGAGAACATAGTGTGTAATTCATCATTCTTGAACAAATGTTAAGCAGTTGATGCAAATAAGCAAAAAACAGCTTGCCGGGCAGAGTTATATTTGTATAATGCATTGCATAGAGACGAGGGCATACAAACAAAGCCTTAGCTCAAAGTGGTTTTTCTTTATTTTCTCTTGTTTTAGAAGATGAAAGAAAAATTATGCCAGTGTGATGGAATTGGTAGACATGACGGATTCAAAATCCGTTGCCTTCGGGCGTGGCGGTTCAAGTCCGCCCACTGGTACCACTTTTTATAGCCCGCTGATTTATCAGCGGGTTTTTTCTTGTCTGAATTTTGAATACCCTTCTTTTTATTTTTTAGAAATACTTCTCGCATAATGTATTGCCCGATGTTTCTTTGTACCTACCCTGACCTTTAATTTCATTACTCCCTCTTGCGCTATACCGTTTTGTATACGGCAGAGTTATATTTTTGTAGTTATAAAGACAGTTGTTATAACTGGTACTCGTACTTATCTGAACTAAACTCAAAGAAATAGTGATCAGAGGATGAGTTGTGTGCAATTAAGACATTCAGTATTACTGTTTAAAAGTGCGGCATTGATAAGCACTGCGGTCGTGTGCGCTGTAAGCTGGTTTTTGTATTGTGAAATAACGAATGGCATAAAATTAGAGCGTAGGTTTAGTGAACTGGAAAACTCAGTCAGCCGGCTTATTTCGCAAAAAGAACGGTTTATTGTTGAGCGTGACAAACATATCGCACAGGGGATGGAGCCACTTTATCTTAATTTTCAAGATAATTTTAATCAACTTCTGGTATTGATCATCGATGAACCAGAGCAAGTCACACAGCTGGCAAATGTAGATGAAAAAGTGAAGGAGTTCAAACAGGTCTTTGCCCAATTTGAACAGGCTCAGGCTCAGCTAGGCTATAATGAAAATGAGGGAGTGTATGGTGAGTTTCGCTATCATGCACATCAACTTCAGTCAGTGGCAAGTAAAGAAGCTTTAAATGAATTAGAAATACTTGTGCTGGAATTAAGGCGTGCAGAGAAAGACTACCTGTTGAGATTAAAGCCTCATTACTTAACGTTACATCAGCAGTACTTTGAAAAAACAACATATTTGGTTAAAACGGCATTGCCAGAACAGGCTGCAATTTATTTACAATACTTAGCCAAGTATCAGCATGGCTTTTTGGAATATGTTGCGCTAATACAGCAGCAAGGCCTGACACATAATCAGGGGCTCAGAGCTGCACTTAACCAAAGTATTGAAGCCATAAAAACACATCGAAAAATACTCAATGAAGGGATTTTAAATGCAAGGCATAACAATAAGTTGTCGCTGATATTCTATGACCTATCGGCAATTGTACTAATTAGTGTTCTTTGTTTAGTCTTGTTAAATTACCTTAATAATCGCGTATCTAATCATATATTAAAGATCAATAAAGTCTTACAGCAAGTCACTGATGGTGAAGATTTCTCGATTAGAACTAACTTACACGGGGATGACGAAATTGCACAAATTGGCCATCACTTGGATAGTTTGTTTCTCTATATCGAGACCTTGCTTGCTAGGTTGAGTACCGCGCAAGCTCGACTTATTGAAGAGGCAAAAATAGCCAGTCTAGGTAATATGGTGAGTGGCTTTGCCCATGAGTTAAATACTCCATTGGGCGTGGCTATTACTAGCCAATCTCATTTGAAAGAACAAGTGCAAGTTATCAAATCAGATTTAGAGTCAGGTATTTTACAAAAGAAAGCGTTAACCAAGCTTATTTGTGAAGCTGAGTCAGCGTTGTTTTTACTAGAGAATAACTTACTACGAACAGCTTCATTGATAGACGACTTTAAAAAGGTTGCCGTTCATCAACAGTATGATGATATGAATGACTTTAATTTAAAAACATTGGTTATGGGGGTATTTGATTGTTATCAATCAGAGCTTGTTCCTGAGCAGTACAGTGTTGAGTGCGAGATCCCTGAAGATTTAATCCTAACAAGTTATCCTGCGGCGTTTAGCCAGATTTTGAGTTATTGCATCAATAACTCCGTTAAACATGGGAAAATCGCAAGTAAGCCACTTAATATCGTTGTATCAGCGATGGTCGTTAATGATTTTGTACATTTTTACTTTAAAGATGATGGCAATGGCATAGATAAAGAACTGATTCCGGTTATCTTTGAGCCCTTTATTACCACAAAACGAAATGATGGCGGCACGGGGCTAGGCTTAAGCATCGTATATAACTTAGTTACGCAAAAGCTTAAAGGGGAGGTAAAAATGCAAAGTCCTGCGCATGGTGGCGCATGTTTACATATTATTCTTGAAAATACAGCGTACACCTATGATGCAGATGATGCAGATGATGCAGATGATGCATCTGTTTAATAAAAACGTAGTCGGTTATCACTTTGTGTGAGTGTACTGACTAAGAGGTGGGTGCAGTCAGGTCAATATCATAAATAAAAAAGGCTACATATAAGTAGCCTTTTCTAAATTAAGTAAAATTATGCTTTTTTACTTGCAACCCACTCATCGACGAATTTTTCTAGTACGTTTAATGGCAGTGGGCCATTTTTTAGTACTACGTCATGGAATTGGCGTATATCAAACTTATCACCAAGCTCTTTTTTAGCCGCTTCACGCAGTTCAAGTATTTTTAACATACCAATTTTGTATGCGGTCGCCTGAGATGGCATTACAACATGGCGTTCTACCATTTTGATACCGTCAGATTTTGCATTTGGTGTGTTATTTACATAATAATCAATACCTTCTTGACGTGTCCATTTCATCGCGTGAATGCCAGTGTCTACTACTAAGCGACATGCGCGCCATAACTCCATTGCTAAGCGACCAAAGTCAGAATATGGGTCTTCATATAGGCCCATCTCTTTCGGAACGAACTCTGAGTAAAGTCCCCAACCTTCAGTGTAAGCGGTATAACGGCCAAACTTACGGAATTTAGGTACGCCTTCAAGTTCTTGTGCTATGGCTATTTGCATGTGGTGACCAGGAATGCCTTCATGGTACGCCAGCGCTTCCATTTGATAAGTTGGCATTGCTTCCATGTCATACAGGTTTGCATAGTAAATACCCGGGCGAGAGCCATCAGGCGCAGGTTGTTGATAGAAGGCTTTGCCTGCAGCTTTTTCGCGAAATGCTTCAACACGTTTTACAATCATGTCTGCTTTTGGTTTGATAATAAACAGCTCATCAAGGCGAACTTTCATATTATCAATCATTGCAGTCGCATCATTGAGGTATTTTTCTTTACCTTCTTCCGTGTTCGGTAAGTAAAACTGTTTATCTGTTTTCATGAACTCCATGAATGCAGCTAAATCGCCTTTGAAACCCACTTTTTCTTTAATTTCACGCATTTCATCATGAATACGTGCAACTTCAGATAGACCAATTTGGTGGATTTCTTTCGCAGTTAAATCTGTGGTTGTTGTGCGAGCAAGGGCATTATTAAAGAACTGCTCACCGTCAGGGAATTTCCATGCGCCATCTCGAGAGTCAGCTTTTTTCTCGAGTTTTGCTAAATAGTTAATTAGCTTGCTATACGCTGGTTTCACTGCGACTTTTAGTGCGTCAGTCGCTTCGCTGATTAAGGCTGATTTCTCATCTTGTGAGATGTCTAACTTATCAACTTTACGTTTAAAGTCTGCAAGTAATGTTGAATCTTTACCGCTTTCAAATGGTGCGCCGACGATGATATTTTTGCTTGAATCAATTACATGTGGAAACACAAACTTAGGTGCAATAATTCCTTTATCAGCACGGACTTCTAAGTTAGTGATCAGTTGATCAAAAACTTTTGGTACGCCATTTAAACGTGAGATATAGTCTTTGGCTTCTTTTACATTACTGATCTGATGCTGGTTGATTAAGAATGCTGGCACCATTGAGTGTATGCCAAACATTTGGTTTACAGGGTAATTGTGATGACGCCATTTATAATCAGCAATGTTGTCTTCTAGATTTTGCTTCATCAAGTCATAACTTACCTGAGTCGCCTCATCTAGCTTGTTTCGGTCAATGCTGTTAAGTGTTACTAGGTTCTTTTTAGTGATAGCCAGCTCTTTCAGAGTCGTTTCTTCACTATCATCGTCCCACTTATCATAATCTTGCTTAATACCCATATATGTTTGATATATTGGGCTACGCATTACACTGCTGGTGAATACCTCTTCAAAAAATGCATTGGCTTTGGTGATTTCACTTTGTTCCACTTGAACTTGTGGCGCAGGAGCTGGCTTGTCTGCGGTTTGCTGACAACCACCTAATAGAGCAACACTGATTGCTGCAGCTACAAAGGTCAATTTACGCATCATAATACCCTTATTATTAATATGCCGTTTGGCGGTAATTTTTAATTATTTATTTTTAGTTGGCAAAAGAGCCAGCTTAAACGAACAATTCTAGCAGGTCATTTAAGTATCTGTGGCCCTTATTTGTAACCAACCATGAATGAGGCTCATCACAGAGCAAACCCTGTGTAACAGCGAGGTTGATCGCCGGTTGTACAGCGTTAAGTTTTAGTCCGGTATAATTTTCAAATGCTTTTTTGTCACATGGCACTTGCAAGCGAAAGCAATTCATAAAAAACTCAAAAGCTCGGTCTGGCTCATCAACTTGCCAACTTTTATATAAGTATGGCTTGGTTAAGTCCATGTAACCGCGAGGATGTTTCACCTTTTCAGTACGCAAAATACTTTGCTGTTCAGGTTGCGTAATTTTGCCATGAGCACCACAGCCAATGCCAAGATAATCGCCGAATTGCCAATAATTAAGGTTGTGACGACACTGAAATTCGGGTTTAGCATAACCTGAAATTTCATATTGTTGATAACCTGCAGCGGCTAGTAATGCTTGACCTTGTTCTTGGATATCCCAAAGAGTTTCGTCTTCCGGTAATTTAGGGGGCTTTGAAGCAAATTGCGTATTAGGCTCAATAGTTAGCTGATACCAAGAAATATGTGGTGGATTCAATGCTATAACACGCTGTAAATCACTCAATGCATCATCAATACTTTGCCCTGGTAGTCCATGCATCAAATCCATATTGAATGAATTAAGACCTGCAGACTGTGCTTCATGGGCGGCATTGACTGCTTCTTGTTCTCCATGTATTCGCCCTAAAGCTTTGAGTTTGTCTTCTTGCAAACTCTGTACACCAATTGAAATGCGGTTAATGCCCGCTTCGGCATAGCGCTTAAAACGGTCAGTTTCGACAGTACCAGGATTGGCTTCTAAGGTAATTTCAATCCCTTGTTCAAAACCAATTAAGAGTTCTACTTCTGAAAGCAATCGCACGTATGCGTCTGCTGATAAAAGGCTAGGTGTTCCGCCGCCAATGAAGATGCTATGAATTTTTCGACCTTGTACATAAGGTAGGTCTGATTTTAAATCATCAATCAGATGTTGAACATATTCTTGCTCTGGAATGTCGCCTTTTTTACCATGACTATTAAAGTCACAATATGGGCACTTTTGCACACACCAAGGTACGTGCACATATAAACTTAATGGAGGTAGCTTCACGCAATCGCCTTAAACTGCGCAAGTAACATTTTTAATGCTTGGCCGCGGTGGCTTAGAGCATTTTTCTGATCCTTAGTTAATTGCGCTGACGTGCATCCTTCACTGGGTACATAAAATACAGGGTCGTAGCCGAACCCTTCTCTGCCTTGCTGGGTTTGAGTGATTTCGCCTTCCCAGCTTGCCTGACAAATGATTGGGGTAGGGTCATGCTCATGGCGTATATACACCAACACACACCAAAATCGTGCGATACGTTCAGCGTTACCTGCTAACTCGTGCAACAGTTTATCGATATTGTCCTGGTCAGTTACGTTGGTGCCAGCATAGCGAGCTGAGTATACGCCTGGTGCGCCATTTAAAGCGTCGACTTCAATGCCAGAGTCATCGGCAATGGCAGGTAGTCCAGTTTCTTTGGCTGCATGACGGGCTTTAATAATGGCATTTTCGACAAAAGTAGTGCCGGTTTCTGCGACTTCACTTACGTTAAATTGACTTTGCGGTACGATGTCAATATTGAGTTCGCTGAGCATGACTGCGAGTTCTTTCACTTTACCTTGATTGCCCGTAGCAAGGACTATTCTTTGACTCATGGTTGTTTAATCCACATAAAATTTTTGTTGAAAGTTAAGCACTTGATACGTATTACCTTGGTTTATATTGATTTTAAATCGATATACTTCTTCATTACGATAATCAACTTGGGCCAAATAGTATATTGCTTCACCATCAATGACTTCTTTAAACTCTAAAGTTTGTTTACTGCCTAATAAATTGCGAGCCTCACCAGTCAGCTTCGCTTTTAAAGCCGGGTTGCCTTCCTTATTTGCAAGCACCGAAATATTGATAATGCCTTTATAATTGCTTCGCTCTAATCCGTAGGCTTTTGCGATAGTTGGCTGAATAAAAGTTGAGGGGAAAGCGATGTAGTGTACTTGTAATGGGCCAAGGTTTTTAAATTGCCCACCTTGCGTTGAGTTTGCGCTAACCGAGATGCTTACCGCTAAAAGTACTAGCGCTAAAAAATAGTTTTTCATATATAGTCCTAAAGGGCACCATTGTGCCCAGTTAAATTAACCTAAAAGGTCCATCATTAGGATTTGTAAAAATTGCATACCAATGATCAAGACTAAAATTGATAAGTCTAAACCACCAAGTGGAGGTATAACTTTACGGATTGGACGCAGCATAGGTTCAGTTAACTGATCAAACACAGCGGCAATTGGGTTATACCCTTGTGCTACCCAGCTTAGGATTGCGCGAATAATTAGCACCCAAAAAACGAGGCTAAATGCTTCTTTTAATACGGTCATCGCGCCAGTAATCGCCGCGCCAACAGGGTTCCAACCACCATAGAAAAGCACCATTAACAAAGATATTTTTGCAAACCCGACTAAAAAAGCAAGTATCAGAGATGCTAAATCTAGCCCGCCAACTCCCGGGATAATTTTACGCAGAGGGTTTACGGCAAAAGAGGTCGCTTTAACCACCGTTTGGCTGAGTGGGTTGTAAAAGTCCGCTTTAGCAAGCTGCAGCCAAAAGCGTAATAAAACCACCATCAGAAAAAGATCAAAGACGATCCCAATTAAAAATTGCATGGCATTCATAGTAAAACCTTATAGTTCTTGTTCCATTTGTTGCGCGCGTGAAATACAAGCATCCATCGCATCTGCAACTGTGGCCTGTAAATTATGATCTTTCAAGTGTTCAACTGCGGCATGGGTTGTACCGCCTTTTGATGTGACGTTAGCACGCAGTTGTGAAATACTTATTTCTGGCTGAGCTGCGGCCATTTTAGCTGCTCCTAGGGCGGTTTGTTGTACCAGTGCACGCGCTTGCTCAGCATCAAAGCCAAGAGAGCGGGCTTTTTCTTCTATCGCTTCCATAAATAAGAAGAAATAAGCAGGAGACGAGCCTGTAACTGCAATAATATCATTTATCTGCTCTTCTGTGTCTACCCAAGTTGCAATGCCGGTACTGGAAAATACACGTTCTATGAAAGTATGCTCTTCAGCACTTATGCCTTTGGCGAATAATCCAGATACACCCAAGCCGAGTAAGCTTGGAGTATTAGGCATACAGCGTACCATTTTCACTGGCTGGCCTAGCATATCTTGTAGTCTTGTTACGGTGATCCCTGCGGCAACTGATACAAATAACTTAGTGCTTAAATCGATATTCGCGTTTTGAAAGGTATCACATAATTGAGCCATCATCTGTGGCTTAACGGATAGGACGATAACATCGGCCTCTTGTAATGCAGCGATATTATCAGTGGTTGTTTTAACATTAAAATCGGCTGAAACCTTGGCGAGCTTTTCTTCATTTCGGTTCGTAGCGATAATGCTTTGCGGTGCAAAGCCGCTTTTTATCATGCCGCCAATGATAGCGTAGCTCATATTGCCAGTACCGATAAATGCAATTTTCTTATTTGACATTACTCTGCTTACCTTATTGTCTTTTTCCAAATATGTCAGTGCCAATGCGCACCATGGTCGAACCGGCCGAAACCGCTGTTTCTAAGTCGCCACTCATGCCCATTGATAAAGTATCTACTTGTGGATATTGGTTCTTTAGTCTATCAAAGCAAGCGCGCATTTGCTGAAAATATTCTAATTGTTTGGTTTTATCTGAAGTATTTTCAGTGATTGTCATTAAGCCGCGTAAATTCAATTGCCTACTGTTTTCAATGAAGTTAGCCAATGCGTCTATGTCCTCGACACTGCAGCCCGATTTATTGTCATCATTACTGATATTAACTTGGATCAGTATATTTAAAGGCATCAAGTTATTCGGACGCTGTTCATTGAGGCGCCTAGCCAGCTTTTCTCGGTCTACACTTTGTACCCAGCTAAAGTTTTCAGCGACCAAGCGTGACTTATTCGATTGAATAGGCCCGATAAAGTGCCATTCAATATTTTGGAGATGTTTGAGAGCCTGAACTTTTTCCACGGCTTCTTGAACGTACGATTCGCCAAATTGACGATGACCTGCTTGATAGGCATTTTCAATCATTTCTAAGGGTTTAGTCTTAGATACTGCTAATATTGTCAAAGGGTGTTCAAATTGACAGTTTTGCTGGGCTATTTCGACCCGAGAATAGGCGGATGTGAGTCGTTCTGCTATTGTAACCATATTATTATCAGCTCGTTGTGGAGTCATACATGGATATTACTGAATTATTGGCCTTTAGTGTTCAACATAAAGCCTCGGATTTACATTTATCATCAGGCGTTTCGCCAATGATAAGGGTTGATGGCGATGTTCGCCGGGTCAACATCCCTACCTTAGAAGCAAAAGATGTGAACTCATTGGTCTATGATATTATGAATGATAACCAACGCAAAGACTATGAGCAAAATCTTGAAGTCGACTTTTCGTTTGAGGTACCGAATCTTGCACGTTTTAGGGTCAATGCGTTTAATACCAGTCGAGGCCCTGCTGCAGTGTTTCGTACTATTCCGGCAAAAGTACTGACGTTAGATGAGCTCGGTGCACCTGATATTTTCAGAGATATTGCAGAGAACCCTCGAGGCTTGGTGTTAGTAACTGGACCAACCGGTTCAGGTAAGTCAACGACCTTAGCGGCAATGGTTGATTACATCAATGCAAATAAGCACCATCATATATTGACTATTGAAGATCCCATCGAATTTGTACATCAAAATCAATTAAGTTTAATTAACCAGCGTGAAGTGCACCGTGACACACATAGCTTTAATGCGGCCTTACGTAGCGCTTTACGTGAAGATCCTGATGTGATCTTGGTGGGGGAATTACGAGACTTAGAAACGATCCGTTTGGCCATGACGGCTGCTGAAACCGGGCATTTAGTGTTTGGTACGTTGCATACCACATCGGCGCCTAAAACCATTGACCGGATTGTGGATGTATTTCCTGGTGAAGAAAAAGATATGGTTCGATCAATGCTTTCTGAATCACTACAGGCAGTTATATCACAAACGCTGGTGAAGAAAGTGGGAGGAGGGCGTGTTGCTGCACATGAGATCATGTTGGGTATTCCGGCGATCCGCAACTTGATCAGAGAAGATAAAATTGCACAGATGTATTCTGCGATTCAAACTGGCGCAGTGCATGGTATGCAAACGATGGATCAATGTTTAACAAACTTGATTAATCGAGGCTTGATCACGCAACAAGATGCACAGCAAAAAGCACAAGATAAAAAGCAATTTGGTACAGGATATTAAGAGGTTAATCTGTAATGTTGAGTAATTATTTACAAATGATGGTAGAGCAGCAGGCCTCTGATTTATTTGTGTCAAGTGGCTTAGCTGTTAGTGCCAAAGTTGATGGCGAATTGAGAGCGCTTGATGATCAAATCTTAGATGCTGACACATCACTTGCTATTGTAGAGTCGGCCATGAGTGATAAGCAAAAAGCTCAGTTTCATACAGAAAAAGAGTGCAACTTTGCGATAGCCACAGAGGAAGGCCGTTTTCGGGTATCTGCTTTTTGGCAACGAGACTGTGCGGGCATGGTGCTGAGGCGCATAGTCACAAAAATTCCAGATGTGAATGACTTAGGCCTGCCTTCTACGCTCACTGATGTGATCATGGCAAAGCGCGGTTTATTGTTATTTGTAGGCGGTACTGGTACAGGTAAATCGACCTCTTTGGCAGCATTAATTGGTTATAGGAATAGAAATCAACGCGGCCATATTTTAACCATTGAAGATCCCATTGAATTTGTGCACGAACATGCCAAGAGCATCATAACGCAAAGAGAGGTGGGCCTTGATACTGAAAGTTTTGAAGCGGCGTTAAAAAGCTCACTACGTCAAGCGCCTGATGTTATTCTGATTGGTGAAATTCGCTCTCAAGAAACCATGGAATATGCACTAAGCTTTGCTGAAACTGGGCATTTATGTGTGGCCACTTTACATGCCAATAATGCAAACCAAGCAATTGATCGGATAATGCACTTGGTGCCAAAAGAAAAGCATGACAAGCTCAAATATGATTTGGCGCTTAATTTGCGTGCGATTGTCGCACAACAATTAGTGCCTTCGTCAAAAGGCGATGGCCGAGAGGCTGCTATTGAAGTATTACTGAACTCTCCTTTGGTGGCTGAGTTAATTAAAAAAGGTGATATTGGCGGCATTAAAGAAGCAATGAGTAAATCGCGTGATATAGGGATGCAAACTTTCGACCAAGCATTGTTTGAGCTATATAAACAGCAACGGGTTAATTATGCTGATGCGTTGCATCATGCCGACTCTCCAAATGATTTACGGTTGATGATTAAACTGCAAAACAATGAACAACAAGGTGCTGGTTTTTTACAGGGCGTGACTGTTGATGGCTTGGACACAAAAGGCTAAGCAAGTAATATTAACCGCTTTACTCTCGTTACTACCTAGTGCTTATGGTAGTGACGAGAAAAGTGTGCAAATGTACATTAGAGATGATGTATTTATAGATTACCAAAAGTTTTTAGCAGGGCGGTCTGCACTTGATATTAGCGACTTTCGTGGCGGCTATATTCGTCGCGATGTGGTTGATATGATTATAGTGCAGCAGGCGTTATTACTGGGTGGATTTACAAAAAAGTTCATATACCAAACTGGTAATGTCAATTTTAGAAATACATCCTTGCTTCGCCAAGGCAAACTTTTATTGAGCTTTGATAGCTATTGGCTTGCTGATGCTAAAGCAGAACAAGCGCATGTATTTATTAGTGATGCCGTAATTGAGTATGGTCAATATTATGCCGGTATTTACTACTCACCAGATAACACGCAAGTGCAGGGTGTGAAACAGCTTACCGATTTAGCTGAACTGACCGCTGTGAGCACGCCGCGTTGGCGCACTGACTGGCAAACGCTGAGCTTAATGCCGTTAAAGCGATTGGCTGTTGAGCACAGTTGGGTGGCACAAGCTCAGATGGTCAGCAAACAGTGGGTTGATTTTATGTTGATGCCATTGATGCCGAGCCAAGGGAATGAATATAAATTAGCAGATATTCATTTAGTCGCGCATAAAAACTTAGTGGTACTGTTATTGGGCAGCCGTCATTTTGTGGTGTCTCGGCATCATGTTGATGGTGAGCGCGCATTTAAAGCATTGCAAATCGGGTTGGCTATTTTAAGAGAAAAGGGCGCGATCAGAAAAGCTTATGAAGAAGCGGGTTTTATTCCTGATCTGAGCCACTTTAAAGTATTAAATACACTGGATGATACCGCGAAAAAAATCCGTTAAAGCAGCGTTATTATTGCCACAAATTTTCGAAATAACTCTCAAGAATGATCACCGCAGACATACCGTCGACATTGCCTTTACCGAGGTTTTTGTAACCGCCTTGCTCGAACAGTCTGGCTTTCGCATCTGCCGTAGTTAAGCGTTCATCTTGCGTTTCCACTGGCGTTTTAAAGTGGTTATGTAAGCGATTACCAAACTTTTTCGCTGCAAATGTTACATGCTGATTAGTACCATCCATGTTCAGCGGTAACCCAACAACGAGTAAATCGGGTCGCCACTGCTCAATATGGGTAGCGATATCGTCCCAGTTAGGGATGCCATCACGGGCTTTTACGGCCCCGATACTACTGGCTGTTCCAGTCACTTCTTGACCGATGGCAATACCGATACTGGTGGTGCCAAAATCAAAGCCCATTACGGTACGTTGGCCTTGTGGTGTTTTTTCTTTTTTCGTCATAAATTTTAAGCATGCCCAGCTTGTGAACTTAGCTGTGTAATATCAATACCGAGCATTTGAACTGCTTTTTCCCATCTTTTTTCTGGTGGAGTGTCGAAGATTATACCTGATTGGGCTTCAATCACGAGCCATGAGTTTTCAAGGAGTTCAAGTTCTAATTGACCTCTTTCCCATCCAGCATACCCAAGCGTAATTAAAAATGAGTCAGGGCTATTATTAGTGGTTAACGAAGCGAGTACATCCTTAGAGGTGGTGATCATAATGTCAGAACTGAGCTCTTGGCTTGATGAGTAACCGGGCTTCGGGGTATGTAAAACAAAACCACGGTCAGTATGCACTGGGCCACCGGCAAAAACCTGTTGCTGTGCTGAAGAATTCGATTTGTCGTTATCAATGTCAATCTTATCAAGCAATTCACCTACGGTAACATCAATCGGGTGGTTGACGACCAACCCCATTGCGCCATCTTCATTGTGCTCACAAATATAGGTGACCGTTTGCTTGAAGAAAGGGTCTTGTAGACTTGGCATAGCGATTAAAAAGTGGTTTTCTAACGATTGCATAAGCAGACCCTCTTAATGTTTTTAATGAGTATGGTTTAATTTACGTGCAATGGCATCAAAAAGTTTGTCCATAATTGAGATATCGTACGCTGCTTCTATTTCTTTGACACAAGTTGGCGCGGTCACGTTGATTTCAGTCAGTTTGTTGCCAATGATATCTAACCCAACAAATACCAGTCCTTTTGCTTTTAAAGTCGGCGCGACAGCTTCTGCAATTTTTCGATCTTCTTCGCTAATTGGGCGGGCTTCACCACGTCCACCTGCGGCCAAGTTACCACGTGTTTCGCCGCCTTGTGGAATTCTAGCCAAGCAATAAGGGATCACTTCACCATCAACAACCAGCACTCGTTTATCGCCTTGTTTAATTTCAGGAATATACTGTTGAGCCATCGCAAAACGACTACCATGTTCGGTGAGGGTCTCACAGATCACCCCAATGTTTGGGTCGTCATGTTTAACTCTAAAAATGGATGCGCCGCCCATCCCATCGAGAGGCTTAAGAATAATATCTTGGTGCTTATCTAAAAAGCTTCTGATCTGGGTTTGTGAACGAGTTACTAGCGTATCAGGAGTGTGTTCACTGAACCAAGCAGTAAACAACTTTTCATTGGCATCACGCAAGCTTTGTGGCTTGTTTATGATCAAGGTACCGGCTTCTTCAGCTCGCTCAAGCATATAGGTCGCATAGATGTATTCGGTATCGAATGGCGGGTCTTTGCGCATTAAAATGACATCTAACTCACTTAGCGCAACACTTTGCTTTTCTTCAAGTTGATACCAATTTTTTTCATCATCGAACACTTGCGCTTTAGCGGCTGTCGCCATGGCATTACCCTGGTATAAATAGAGGTCATCCATCTCCATATAGTACAGCTCATACCCTCTAGCTTGCGCTGCCATCATCATGGCAAAGCCGGTGTCTTTTTTAATATTAAAACCACTGATTGGATCAGAAATGATCCCTAACTTTTTTGCCATGTTGATACCTATTATTTACCTTAGAATTATTTATCTGTGATATGGGGGTCGTCAGAAAAAATTAAAGAGCTAAATCACCAAATTGCAATTGTAATGCGCTGAGTACTGTCAAAGCGGCTGTTTCAGTACGTAATACCCTCGGCCCTAATCGCACATCAATAAATCCCTGCTCTGTGGTGTTCTCCATCTCAGGATCGGTAAATCCCCCTTCAGGACCTACCACAAAGCGAATGCCTTGTTCGGGTTTTGGTAGTGTTTTTATACTGTGCTGTGCTCGAGGGTGTAAAGTCAGTTTAAGTGCGTCACTGTCCTGTGCTAACCATTCATGTAGTTCGATGGGGGGATGGATGGTCGTGATGGTATTTCGTCCAGATTGCTCCGCTGCAGCAATGGCTATTTTTTGCCATTGTTGATGTTTTTTTTGTAAGCGTTCCCCAGAAAGTTTCACGCCGCAACGGGTAGTGAACAAAGGGGTGATTTCTGAGATACCTAATTCGACTGCTTTTTGAATCGTAAAATCCATCTTATCACCGCGAGAAATACCTTGCCCTAAGTGCACGTGCAGCGGCGATTCACAGTCTTTATCTTCAAATTTAATGGGTGTAACACTGACTTTCTTTTTCGTTATTTCGGAGATCTCACACAAGTATTCACCGCCTTGATTGTTAAACAGGGAAACTTGCTCACCCACTTTCATACGCAATACACGGGCAATGTGACCTGCGGCATCATCATCTAGGTAAAGGGGAGTCTTTAAGGTAATGCTTGATGGTTGGTAGATATGTGGAACGCGCATAAATGTCCTGATATAACGGGGAATGCGCCAATATTAAGCGTTCGTGACGCCGTCGTCTAGTCATTCTCAAAACGATGTAAACGAACGATGTTAGGTAATATCTTCACTTTCACTAAAGTTGCAAGACAAATGGTTATTATGTCCATGAGATGATATCAATGTATATTGGTAGCCATTAGCTGTTTGTTCTACCAAATAACGTTTTGGGTGCAGTGAGTCAAGAATAAACAACTGTGCCTCATTGGCTAAATGGTAATCAACAGAAGAAATTAGCACCCCTTGGATTTTATGGTGTTCATGCAGATATGTCGCTAACTCAGACACGCTGATTTCATTTGCAAAGTCACAGTAGCTATAATCACTAATGAGGTTATCAAACATCATTTTTACTAAATGGCGAGTGTTATCGCCCGCAACGATTAGATTATCGGCTTGATTGTTGGCTTTTAGATACTCTGTGAACTCTCGGCTAAACTCTGAGTTACTATCAACCAATAAAAAATTGTCGAGGTTAATTGACATAGCTCCACCTTGTGAAGTCTTATCCAATTGCAGACTACACAGAAAACATGTTTATAAGTAAATAGCCTATTGCTGCGAAAACAGCAAATTCTAAACAAGCGACGCCAATGTTATCTTGATGATCAACTTCTAATCCTATATTTACTTTAGGTAATGATAAATGGAGTAAAATAGTACTGGCGATGTAAAGGAGTGCCCACATTGCCCCACAATGCAAAACAATTGAAAATAGGTTTTCAACAACAGTTGCTCCATGGTATGGAGCGCTATGTAAACCTGCGTAGATGGCTAAAGATAAGCCTATCGTTTTACCTGCATAGCGTATCCCAATAGACGTATTCGCCAAGTTAAAGTTTTGTTGTAATGATGCACCTTGGTTCACCTTCGCAAAGCGGCTTTCACGTAATTTACTGTCTAAGGCAAAAATACCTTGTAGCAATACAAAACCCAGTGTAACAACAAGCAAGTCACTAATGCCACTTGGGTGTACCCAGTGATACAAAGCGAGCACTAAAATACAATTGGCAATGAGCATACCTGAGTCAACCAAAGCTGCGCAGATATTCTGCTTTAAAATGGCCTGGCTTTCGTTAAATTTATATAATATCCATTTTCTATGTATGTATTGACCCGCCCAGATATAGGCTAATATGAGCACTAATAATAAGGTTGCGTGTAACGGTTGTTTTTGCGCGGTTGCCATGCTGATATCATCAAACAAGTAAGCAATACTGATACAAATAACTGCAATTTGGCAAGCATAATTAATGCCTAAAGCAAAGTTATCTCTTTTGGCTATTTCTTCATGTAATACTTGCTTTGCCTTGTATTGCACAACCAAACGCAGTGCCACAACCACTAAGCAAATAACGAGGAAGCTGCTAATAATGGCAAAAAAGTTGATATTAGTAAGAGACAAATAACTCATGGGCACTGTACTGTTGGTTATGAATGTTATTACTATAACGACTCCCAACTTATTGAGCCACCAAGCAATGGAGATTTTTTATGTCACACCGTGAGTTGCCTTCAGTTTTACAACAATTAGCAAATAAGCGCTGGTATGGCATATATCCACAGCAAGATATTGAACAGCCTTTAGCGACATTAATGGCTCTGAGTGATTTTGCATTTCGGCTATTGCAGCAGCAGCCTGAACTTGGCGAGTGGTTATTGGATCATGAGCAAATGTTACAGCGTGAGACGCCTGCGCCATTACCAGAGGAGTTAGCAACACTCAGTGAGCAGGATTGCTTTCAATTATTGCGCAGATATCGGCAAAAATACTGGTTAAAGGTGATGTGGCTAGACTTTATTTGTCACAATGAGATTGCTGACAGTATTGCCTATATCTCAAAGTTGTCGGAATGCTTAATTAATGCAGCGAATTGTTGGGCATTTGCTCAAACGGCAAAACAATGTGGCTTTCCCTGTGATGAGGTTGGCAATGAATTACCTATGCTTGTGCTCGGCATGGGTAAACTGGGCGGGGGAGAATTAAATTTTTCATCCGATATCGACTTAATCTTTACCTACCCCAAAAATGTGGCGACCAGCGGTGGGCGCAAGCAATATGAAGCGCAAGTTTTTTACACCAAGGTGGCACGCAAGCTCATTGCAGCATTGGATCAAGTAACGGTCGATGGGCAGGTATTTCGCGTTGATATGCGATTGCGGCCATTTGGCGAGAGCGGCCCGTTGGTGATGAGCTTTGCCGCCATGGAAGATTATTATCAAGATCAAGGGCGGGAATGGGAGCGTTACGCGATGCTCAAAGCGAGAGTATTGGGCCCTAATACCTCGTACAGTGATGACTTTAAAAAGTTACTCCGGCCTTTTGTGTATCGACGTTACATCGATTTTTCAGTCATCGAATCACTCCGTAAAATGAAGCAAATGATTGCGCAAGAAGTCAGGCGTAAGGGGCTTATTAATAATATCAAGCTGGGTGCTGGTGGCATTAGAGAAGTCGAGTTTATTATTCAGGCGCTGCAAATGGTACGAGGCGGCCGTGATGTTGCTTTACAAACACCTTCATTATTAGGGGCACTTAAGCAACTAAAGTTCTCGGAAGTATTGCCCGTTGAGACCGCACAATTATTAGAAAGTAACTATTTGTTTTTACGACAAGTGGAACAGTATCTACAGGCATTTGATGATCAGCAAACGCAAACACTTCCAGACACAGGTTTGGATGTGGAACGTTTGAACTGCTTGCTTGGTAAAATCGACTTTAAAGAAAGCCTCGATGGTATTGAACAAATAATGAAATCGGTACGAGAAGAATTTGCTTTGGTTATTGGTGAACAACCACAAGAACAAAACCCTTGTGAAGAAAGCTATGCTTTCGCTTGGTTAGAAAGTGATTTTTCAAGCTTTGATGATGACTTTACAGAGGATATGGTGCAGCAATGGGCGATAAAGCTTGATGAGTTTAAAACTGGTTTACGCAAGCGACAAATGGGTGCGAGAGGCCGGGATATACTCGATAAACTCATGCCTCATTTATTGGAACTGTTAGTGACAAAAAAAGCATCGTTTGATGTTTTTAATCATGTTCTTAAGGTTATTAGCACGGTGGTTTCTCGCACCACATATCTAGAGTTACTGTATGAAAACCAAGGTGCACTGAAGCAGTTAATTAATTTATGTGGCCATAGTCGGTGGATTGCAGAGCATATAGCGAAATACCCTATTTTACTTGATGAGTTATTAGATCCTGCTGCGTTGTATAAACCGCTGCCATTATCGGCCTATAAAGATGAAATTAGACATCAATTTTTGCGTATAGAACCTGACGATTTAGAGCTACAAATGGAAGCTTTACGACAGTTTAAACAAACCCATCAATTACGTATTGCTGCAGCAGATGCAACTGGGGTAATCAGTGTCACTCAAGTAAGCAATCATCTAACCGCATTGGCAGAATCAATAATTGCGCAAGCTGTAGACCTAGCATGGCAACAAATGAAAACCCGTTATGGTAAACCAACTGGTGCTACTGAGGCTGAGAAAGGCTTTGCTGTAATTGCCTATGGCAAAGCGGGCGGGCTAGAGCTTGGTTATGACTCAGATCTTGATTTGGTTTTTGTACATAATCGTGATGGTGACAGTGATACCGATGGGGTTAAGTCTATTTCATCGCGGCAATTTTATCTTAAGTTAGCACAGCGCTTAATGCATTTGTTTAATACTAAAACGGCATCAGGCATTTTATATGAGTTGGATACGCGACTGCGGCCAGAAGGGAATTCAGGGCTTCTTGCCATTAATTTAGAGAGTTACTTTAACTACCAGCAAACTCAAGCTTGGACGTGGGAGCATCAAGCTCTGGTGCGTGCGAGAATGGTTTTAGCTGAACCAAGTATGCAGCTGCGTTTTGATGAGATCAGGAATTGTATCTTAAGGCAAGCTCGTGACAGCGAGAAGCTGAGGGACGATGTATCGCAAATGCGAGAAAAAATGCGTTTACACTTGTCTCAAGATTCTGACTCGCTATTTGATTTGAAACAAGGCCGCGGTGGTATGACTGATATTGAGTTTGTTGCGCAATTTTTAGTATTAAATCACAGTCACCATTCGAATGAGCTAACGCGTTATACAGATAACATTCGTATTTTTGAATATGCGGAACGAGATGGAATATTGACTCAGGAAGAGAAGCAGCTTTTAACCGATGCTTATTGTTTATATCGAGACAGTTACCACCAACAAAGCCTAGACCAACAAGGGCGATGTGTAACAAAAACAGACAGCTTTAGCTTACTTTCTGAAGGGGTTCGTGTGGTGTATGAGAGTCGTTTGCAAAGCTAATTAACTGATACTGAGCTTTAAGTTAAAGTCAGCATCAGTATTTAATTAATTGGTTAGCCGACGGCAGTTTTCTCGCACAAATTGTGATGGCTTTTTGGTAATGATTGCAGCACGTTGCCGGTGGCAGAAAAAGGTGTACACTTCATACTCAAAGTCATCATTAATGGCTGTGCCAACTTGATATAAGGTAGACACGAAATCGGTATCGACACGAAAGTTATGCTTTACAACATAGTCTCGTTCCAGATACCAAAATAGCTCTATATTCTCTTTCTTTGCGTAGGATGATAAAGCACTTTTGAGGGTATTCCCCATTTCAAAACGTCGAGGAGCGACTTCTCCCGTCCAGTTTTGACTCGAAGGTTTTACAACTAAGCCTCGCTGAGCGAGCGCATCGTCCAGGGGGAAAGTGGGTTTGCCAATATCGATGACAAATTGTTCTCGCTCAGTGTCTCTATTATTAACTCTATTTTTAAAGCTCTCATAAAACTGTGATAAGCCTTGTGCGGCAGCATTAGTAGATTGCTTCATATCCATTTTAGGTAAAGCGCCATATAAAAAGTAATAGGCAGCCCAAACAAGCATAATGCCGAGTGAAAGGTGCTTTACCCAAAAGAACACAGATGAAAGCGTTTTATTTTTTTTGGCCATAGTCTCACATGCTCAATAATTAATAATAGGATGGTGCGTTTTCGTCAGCACGGGTTTTAAAGCGACGGTGCAGCCACATGTACTGCTCTGGTGCTTGCATGATAGAGTGCTCCATACGAGAATTAACGCGTCGAACATCATCATTTGCTACGTCACTTGGAAAGTTCTCCAATGCCGGATATATCGTCAAATGATACTGACCCTTATTATCTCTGACACCACTTAAGCTTAATGTTTCACAATTTTTGCTGTTTGCAAACAGTAATGTACCAGTGGTATTTGCAGCATCAGGGACTTGGAAGAAAGGCGCAAACTCGCAGCGATTTCTTCCGTAATCTTGATCCGGTAAGTAGTAGCATAATTTTTTGTTCTTGAGTGCCTGTAATAAACCTTTCACATCGCGTTTGCCGATCAGAAATTCATTGGATCTGAGTCGGCCTTTAGTCATGAAGTACTCCATTAACGCATTATTGTGTGGCCGATAAAAACCAATGCCGGGTTGCTCTACGCCTAAGATACGGCCAAGCATTTCGAGGTGAAGCATATGTGGCACGAGTAAGAGCACACCTTTGCCGCTATCTTGTACTGATAGAATATGCTCAATACCTGAAATCGAACCGATCACTCGATTTATACGCCACTGGGGCCACCACCAAGCCATACTTGTTTCTAACGTGGCAAGGCCAGTATTCTCCATATTTTGAAGTACCATCTTTGCGCGTTCTTCATCGCTAAGATCTGGGAAGCACAACTTAACGTTCACTTCTGCAATATGACGGCGCTTTTTCAAAAAGCGATGTACTAGCCTCCCTAACCCCTTGCCGAGTATAAATTGCACCTTTTGAGGTAACCAAGAAATTGTATACAGGCACAGTACACCTAACCAAGTTAACCAATACTTAGGTGCTAAAAATGCGGATTTGAAAGGGGGGTTTTTGACCACTAAACTTTTCTCTCACTGCTAATATGGGAGTAGTTTATCTATATGTGCTAAAAAATACAAAAGCCGGCTAGGCCGGCTCTATAAATATACTACTTATGGATTACTAATTGTAATGAATTAGCCCTGGGTAAGCCCTTTATTAATGGCTTCTAAGTCATTACGAGACAGCGTACCAGCAGCTTGCTTCAGTCGTAATGAAGAAAGTACATATTGGTAACGTAAATTCGCTACGTTTCGTTTTGCATCATAGAGGTTCTGTGTACTAATTAATACGTCAACAATGGTACGAGTACCTACTTCAAAGCCTGCTTCGGTTGCTTGTAAAGCACTTTCTGCTGAAATAACAGCTTGCTCTAGTGCTCTATAAGTTGCAACGTTTGACATTACTTGGTTGTATGAGGTGATCACTGAACGAGTTACTTCACGCATACTCGCTTCTAAATCTTCACTTGCACCAACATATAGTGCACGGGCTTGCTCCGTTGCAGCCAAGGTGCGGCCACCTGAATAAATTGGTACATTAAACGTTATACCAACCGATGTTTGATCTTCACGAGGTTTGTGAAGTTTGCCGTTAGAGTCAGTTAGTGAATCTCCGTAGCTTGCGTTTAGGCTTAATGTTGGATAATGACCGGCCTGAGCTTGCTTTATTTGATCATCGGCAATATCTAAACTGGCTTTTGAAATCGCGAGTGATAAATTCTTATCTTTTGCTATTTCTACAAAATCAGTCGCTTTTCGACTAGGAGATACCGTTGAGAACGTTTCAGTATTCAGTGAATCAAGTTTGTTGTGGTATTTACCCGTAATTGTACGCAGCGCTTCACGTGCTGTTTCAACATCATTGGTTGCCACAATTTCATTTGCGACAGCTCGGTCAAACCGAGCTTGCGCTTCATGTACATCAGTAATGGCCGTTAGACCAACTTCATAACGCTGTTTGGTTTGTTCTAGCTGGCGCTCGATAGCACGTTTCTCAGCTTGTACAAACTCCAAGTTATCAAGTGCACTTAGTACGTCAAAATAACCTTGTGCAATACGAACGACGAGCTCTTGTTGGGCAAGTTCATATTGTGTACTTGCTTGGATAGCACGTTTTTCTGCGATGCTTAGCGCTTCCCAAACTGACATATCAAAAATAGTTTGACTGAGCGAAAGGCTTCGGCTGAATGTGTCTGTAAAGCCACTTCCTATGGTATAGCCAGTTGCATCAGTTTGAACTCCAGAAAAACCATCAGAGTCTACTTGAGTGTACCCTGCACTAAATCCAAGTTGTGGTAATAAGGCTCCAAGCGCGCTATCTTGAGCAAACTTTTGCGCATCAGCCTGTGCTTTTGCTTTGAGTACAACAGGGTCATTGGCTGTGGCAATATCGTATACTTGAAGCAGATCTTCTGCGTACGTTAGGCTGCTGGTTAATGCGCAAGACAAACCAACAAAAAGTGATAATAAGCTTTTTTTCATTTTTCGTTCAGTCCTTAGACAATTTTTATGCTAACTGCATGTTACCCTGTTTTTTTTAGAAACGAAAAAATAAATACGTAATTCAAAGCCAACAAGTGTAACAGAATATATAAGAGTTAAATGGGTCCATAAAACCTTACTTTTAATGACGCTAAATATTGGGCCGAATGAATGATTTTTAAACCCTAGACTTAAATAAAATAGGAAAATAAATGGCCTCACTAAGCGAGTTTTGCAATCATGATGTGGAAATTAGCTCAATTGAAAATGTGTACCAAGGCTTTTTCCAAATACAAGCCTATCACTTTAAACATGCGTTGTTTGCCGGTGGGGTATCACACACAATTCGCCGAGAAATATTAGAACGCGGTCATGCTGTGGCTGTACTTCCTTATGACCCCAAAACAGATTCAGTGTTGTTGATAGAGCAAATCCGTATTGGCGCCATGGCGACGAAGTCTTCGCCATGGCTTCTTGAGTGTATTGCAGGTATGGCTGAAGGGTCTACTGACTATGAGCATGTTGTGCGAAAAGAGGCTCATGAAGAAGCTGGCCTCCAGTTAGATAAACTGCACTTTATGATGTCGTATTTATCAAGTCCTGGGGGCACAACGGAGCGGTTGTATTTATATTTGGCGGAAACAGATTTATCACAGGCGGGCGGCATTTACGGGTTAGAAACTGAAGGGGAAGATATAAAAACCCATGTTCTGGCATATGATGATGCGATAACACGGCTAAATAGTGGCGAAATTGATAACGCTGCAACAGTGATTAGTCTACAATGGTTAGCAATAAATAAGGCCAAGGTCTTAGCACCATGATGTGAAAAAGTTGAGGTTTAACTTTGAGTGAAGTAGTAACAACGCAGGGGTACATTCAATCTCTTCCAAAGTATATAACGTTATGTGAGCGTAATTACTTGCGAGTATTAAAGGTACTTCCTCCTGAAGCCGTTGGTGAAACACGCACAGTGACATTGGCTGATGCTCAGTATGTCATTGAGATTGATAACTGCGCGAAATACACCACAGATATTTCAATTAATCAAACATCTAGTATCAGCGACTTTATACCTCAATTACGGTTCTCTGTTCGTTTGTATCATGATGCCAAAGTCGCTGAAGTGGTGCACCATGATTTTCACCAGCGTGTAAAGCCTTCTTATGGCTACCCTAATCCGAGTATGCATCAAAAAGATGAAAAATATCAGTTAAATGCTTTCTTAGGGGACTGGCTAATGGCGTGTCTTGAAAGTGGCAGAGTACCGCTGAACTGGGATGTGAATAATGGCATGGTTTGAACAAAAGTATTACTTTGATAAAGCCCGGATCAAGCTTGCCCATATTACGGATTGCCATTTATTTAGTAATAAATCGGGTGAATACTTTTCTGTAAACACCGCGGAGAACTTACAAAAGACACTTGGTTTTTTGGCAACCATAGATATTGATGCCGTGATTTTTGGGGGCGATTTAACCCAAGATCATAGTACAGCTTCATACCAGTTATTTGCAGAGTTAGTAGAGAGCTCACGATTGCAGGTTCCCGTTTTTTGGTTACCTGGCAACCATGATGAATTGACGGAATTAGAGGCAATTTCAGGTGGGCAAATACATTCGGCCAAACATTTGCAGATTCAAGGCGCTGATGTTTTATTAGTTAACTCTAAAGGCAAGACCCCTGCAGGGTGGTGTGAACAAGCTCATTTAAATGAGCTTCAGCAAGTATTGGCACAAGGTTCTGAACAAGTACTGGTGTTTTGTCACCATCACCCAATACCAATAAATGGTTATTTAGATAAACACATTTTAGAAAATGGACCTGAGTTACTGAATTGCTTGGTTAATAGTAATAAGGTTGTGGGTTTAATACATGGCCATGTTCACAATGATTATCAAAGCGAATATCGAATGATGAATATAATGGCAACCCCAGCAACCTCGATTCAATTTAGTAAATTCACTGCGCAGTGGCAACAACAAAATTTAGGCCCGGCAGTACGCGTGATAAACTTAGATAAGAACGGGTATGACTCAGAGGTAATATGGCTCGACGGGTAATTTATATCCATGGTTTTAACAGTTCAGAAGCGTCATTAAAAGCTCAACAGCTAGGGCGGTGGCTTACTGAGCAGTCCTTTAAGTGTGAATACTTAACGCCGAGATTGAGCTTTGATCCTCGTATTGCTATCACACAGCTCGCAGCTCTAATTGAAGCGGATACTGTGTTGGTTGGTAGCTCTTTAGGCGGTTATTATGCGACGTATTTGTCACAATTGTACGGATTAAAAGCAGTTGTAGTAAACCCTTCGGTAAAACCATTTGATTTATTAGCGGATTATTTAGGAGCGCAGTATAATCCATATCAAAAGGTACACTATGAATTAACGTTAGCGCATGTGGATGCGCTCGAGCAATTGTATTATCCAAGGTTAGTGCAGCCGAAATTATTAATGCTATTACAGCAAATGGGGGATGAAGTGTTACCCTATCAACAAGCAGTGCACTACTTTAGCGCGAGTGAGCAGCGTATTGAGTTTGCTGGAGATCACAGTTTTGTGGCTTTTCAGCGCTATTTTGACGACATAGTCAATTTTTTAGAAATCACGTAAAACTGAACGAATTTAATAAAAAGAACCCATTTATGAGCGAACAAAACTATAACGCAGAAGCGATTGAGGTTTTAAATGGTTTAGAGCCAGTCAAACGTCGACCTGGCATGTATACCGATACCACACGCCCTAACCACTTGGGCCAGGAAGTAATAGACAACAGTGTAGATGAAGCGCTTGCGGGCCACGCTACCAAAATTGATGTTATTTTGCATGAAGATAACTCTTTAGAAGTCTGCGACGATGGCCGAGGTATGCCTGTTGATATTCACCCAGAAGAAGGCCTTCCAGGGGTAGAACTAATACTGACAAAACTGCATGCGGGTGGTAAATTTTCAAATAAAAACTATCAATTTTCTGGTGGTTTGCATGGTGTTGGTATCTCGGTAGTAAATGCGTTATCAACGCGCGTTGAAATCAGCGTTAAACGAGATGGTCAAGTGCATGAAATGGCATTTGAAAGTGGTGATAAAGTTCAAGATCTTGAAGTCACTGGCACTGTGGGTAAAAGAAACACCGGCACATCTGTGCACTTTTGGCCCGATGCGAGCTACTTCGATTCAGCTAACTTTTCTTTATCTAAGTTATGCCACATTCTTAAAGCCAAAGCGGTATTATGCCCAGGTTTAAAAATTCGCCTCATTAATAAACAAAGCAAAGAAACGCAAGAGTGGCATTATGAGGCTGGCCTTGAAGACTATCTAAAAGACAGTGCAAGCGGGTTTGAGGTATTACCTAAAAGCCCGTTTACAGGCAGTTTTAGTGGTTCTACTGAAGGAGTTGAGTGGGCATTACATTGGCTACCAGAAGGGGGCGAATCAATCACAGAAAGTTATGTGAATTTGATCCCGACTGCACAAGGTGGTACTCATGTTAACGGTTTACGTCAAGGCTTGCTTGAAGCTATGCGAGAGTTTTGTGAGTTCCGTAACTTATTACCAAGGGGCGTTAAATTAACGCCGGATGATATTTGGGATAAGTGTAGTTATGTATTGTCAGCTAAAATGCAAGACCCACAATTTGCCGGGCAAACGAAAGAAAAGCTCTCGTCACGTTCATGTGCCACCTTTGTATCGGGCATCGTAAAAGATGCATTTAGCCTATGGCTAAATGAGCATACCGATACGGCTGAATTATTGGCTGAACTGTGTATTAGCAATGCACAAAAGCGTATGCGCGCAGCTAAAAAAGTGGTGCGTAAAAAAGTTACTTCAGGTCCTGCATTACCGGGTAAGCTCACCGATTGTTCTGGCACTGAAACCGAGCGTTCAGAACTGTTTTTAGTGGAAGGTGATTCTGCGGGCGGGTCTGCAAAACAAGCTCGAGACCGAGAGTTTCAGGCCATAATGCCACTACGTGGAAAAATATTAAATACATGGGAAGTTGAGTCAGGGCAAATATTAGCGTCGCAAGAAGTGCATGATATATCAGTTGCGTTAGGTATTGATCCCGATTCAGAAGATTTATCGGGTTTAAGATATGGCAAAATCTGTATTTTGGCAGATGCTGACTCGGATGGGTTGCATATTGCGACCTTATTGTGCGCGCTCTTTGTGCGTCATTTCCCAACGCTTGTCAACAAAGGGCATGTTTATGTGGCCATGCCGCCATTATTTAGAATTGATGTGGGTAAAGATGTCTATTACGCCCTAGATGAAGATGAGAAAAAAGGGGTGTTGGCACGGATAGAAGCCGAGAAAAAACGCGGTAAAGTTAACGTGCAACGATTCAAAGGGCTAGGTGAGATGAACCCGCTTCAGCTTAGAGAAACGACGATGGATCCGAACACGCGTCGCTTGGTACAGTTGACTCTTGATGAGCCGGAACAAACCATGGAAATGATGGATATGTTGCTCGCAAAAAAGCGCTCAGGTGACCGCAAAATTTGGTTAGAAAATCATGGTGATAAAGCAGAGTTTGATGCGTAGGGAGTTGCTATGAAATATTTATTGGCATTGCTGGTATGCATGTTTGTACCAGTTTCTAATGCACAATCGCTATTACAACAGTTATCGCTGCCTGAAGGCTACAAAATTAGCTACTTCGCAAAACACGTCGAAAATGCTAGGCAAATGGCTGTATCAGCGACGGGGGTTGTGTATGTTGGTTCTCGTAAAGCAGGTAAGGTGCATGCTTTAATTGATACTAATAAAGATGGCAAAGCAGATCAAAAAATAGTGTTGGCACATGGGCTGAATATGCCTTCTGGCTTAGCCATGAAAGGTGATGATTTGTTTGTTGCTGAAGTAAATAGAGTTATTCGCTTTTCTAATGTAGACAAGCAGCTAAACGGTACTGACAAGCAGTTTAATTATGAAGTGGTTTTTGACGAACTGCCTAACAAGCGCCATCATGGTTGGAAGTTTATTCGCTTTGCGGATAATGGTGAACTGCTTATTCCTGTCGGGGTGGCATGTAATGTGTGTGCAGACGAACCACAATTTGGTCGTATATTTTCTTTGAATCTGGAAACCAAAAAGCTGACAACAATTGCACAGGGCGTTAGAAACTCTGTTGGGTTTGATACTAATCCAAAAACTGGCAAGTTGTGGTTTAGCGATAATGGTCGTGACATGATGGGGGATGATATTCCGCCAGATGAACTGAATCGACTGAACACAACACAAGAACATTTTGGCTTTCCCTATGTTCATGGTGGAAGCGTGCTTGATCCGGAGTTTGCAAAAAATAAAACCCTCGCTGACTTTCAGCACTTTAGTGCGCCAAAACTAGCGCTTCAGGCGCATGTAGCACCGCTAGGTTTACACTTTTATCGAGGCGGCCACTTTCCCAAAGTGATGCACAATAAATTGTTTGTTGCTGAACACGGCTCTTGGAATCGTAGTAAAAAAGTAGGCTACCGTGTAATGATGGCGACAATTAAAGGCGGAGAAATTACTGCCTATGAACCATTTGTGAGTGGTTTTTTATCTAAAGAGCAAACCTTAGGTCGTCCGGTTGCATTCGCTGAATTAGCGGATGGTTCTTTGTTAGTTTCGGATGATTATGCAAATGCGATTTATCGTATTCGCTATAACAATAAATAGGGTGTTACATGACTGATCCTCAAGCTTTGTCATTACAAGGCATTGAACAACAGACTATGGGGCGTTTTACAGAAGACGCTTACCTGAATTACTCCATGTATGTGATCATGGACCGAGCCTTGCCGCACATTGGCGATGGTTTAAAACCCGTTCAGCGACGTATTATTTATGCGATGAGTGAACTTGGGCTATCTGCGTCAGCAAAGTATAAAAAGTCTGCGCGTACCGTAGGTGATGTTCTAGGTAAATATCACCCGCATGGTGATAGTGCATGTTATGAAGCAATGGTACTAATGGCGCAGCCGTTTTCATACCGCTACCCGCTGGTGGATGGGCAAGGTAACTGGGGCGCTGCGGATGATCCTAAGTCTTTTGCCGCAATGCGTTATACCGAAGCTAAGTTATCAAAGTTTTCTGAAGTTTTACTGAAAGAGCTCGGGCAAGGGACCGTTGATTGGACGCCTAACTTTGATGGTACGATGGATGAGCCAAAAGTTTTACCAGCACGTTTACCGCATATTTTATTAAATGGCGTAACAGGTATTGCCGTTGGTATGGCCACCGATATTCCACCGCATAATGTCAAAGAGTTGGCAGCAGCAAGCTGTTTATTGCTAGATAAACCAAAAACGTCGTTAGATGAACTGCTTGATATTGTTAAAGCGCCTGATTACCCAACAGACGCTGAAATCATTACCCCCAAAGCAGATATCAAAAAGATTTATACTACGGGCCGTGGCTCGATTAAGATGCGTGCAGTCTATACTGAAGAGCAAGGTGAAATTGTTATTACGGCATTACCTCATCAGTGTTCTGGCGGTAAGGTTTTAGAGCAGATCGCCGCACAAATGACGGCGAAAAAACTGCCCATGGTTGCTGACTTGCGTGATGAATCGGATCATGAAAACCCAACCCGTATTGTGATTGTGCCGCGTTCAAATCGAATTAAATTTGAACCATTAATGGCGCATTTATTTGCAACCACCGACCTTGAAAAAAGCTATCGTGTGAATTTGAACATGATCGGGCTTGATGGTCGCCCGCAAGTCAAAGACATTTTACAAATCTTATCTGAGTGGTTGATTTTCCGCCGTGATACGGTGCGACGCCGCTTACAGCATAGGCTCGATAAAGTATTAGCACGGCTGCATATTTTAGAAGGTTTAATGACCGCCTTTTTAAATATTGACGAAGTGATAGAAATAATTCGCACCGAAGAAAAGCCAAAAACGGAGCTGATGTCGCGCTTTGCACTTTCAGACCGTCAAGCTGAAGCGATTTTAGATCTAAAATTACGCCATTTAGCCAAGCTAGAAGAAGTTAAGATCCGTGGCGAGCAAGATGAGCTAAGTTTAGAGCGTGATAAGTTAGAACTAACACTTGGATCAGAGCGCCGCATGTCGACCCTCATGAAAAAAGAAATTCAAGAAGCGGCTGAGCTATATGGTGATGAGCGTCGTTCACCTGTGGTTGAACGAGGTGAGTCGAAAGCGTTAAGTGAAAAAGACTTGATCCCATCAGAGGCGGTGACGGTTGTATTGTCAGAAAAAGGCTGGGCGCGTGTTGCTAAAGGCCATGATATCGATGCTCAGGGTCTGAATTATCGTTCTGGAGATACCTATAAAGGCGCAGCCAAAGGAAAAAGTAATCAACCTGCTGTTTTCCTAGATACGTCGGGCCGTGCTTTTGCTACCGATGCCCATAGTTTACCTTCTGCACGGAGCCAGGGTGAGCCAATGACAGGGCGCTTTAATCTTGCACCTGGGTGTAACTTTGAGCATGTTCTCATGGGCGAAGATAATACCTTATTGCTGATGGCAACTGATGGCGGGTATGGATTCATTACTGAGTTTACAGATCTGATCAGCAAGAATAAAAATGGTAAAGCCTTGGTAAGTGTTCCTAAAGGAGCTGAACTGATTGCGCCGATTGAAGTGCATGATGTTGCAACTGATATGTGTATGGCCATTTCAAACGAAGGGCGCATGTTACTGTTTCCTTTACGTGATCTGCCTAAGCTTGCCAAAGGGAAAGGAAATAAAATTATCTCTATTCCAAGTGCCAAAGTACAAGCTCGAGAAGAGTTTGTGAAAGTGTTGGCATGTGTTCCAGCCGGCTCAGCGGTAACACTTCATGCAGGTAAACGAAAGTTAACATTAAAGCCTAGCGACTTAGAGCATTATTATGGCGAGCGGGGTAGACGTGGAAATAAACTACCTAGGGGCTTACAACGCGTTGATGAGTTCGAGATTGAAGTAAGTACAGCAAATATAGACAGTAGCGCCGATGGGGTAGAGCCGATATCTGATTAAATACGGCGTAATTGTTTGACCTTTAAAGGCTCACGTATGTGAGCCTTTTTCGTTATTAACTGACTATTTGATTGGCTGCCATTGGGAGTAAGTAAGGCATCGCCATAACCACTCAACAGGGCCAAACTTAAACCAGTTCATCCATAAAGTGGAAAAACTAATTTGGCACACCCACACAGCCACAACAACAAATAAAAGCTCACTGCGAGACATGCTGCCATATAAACCGAGACCCCAGCCTGAAAATATAAAACAGCAAATAAGTGATTGTGCTAAATAATTAGTGAGTGCCATTTTTCCAATGTTGGCAAGTAGCTGCTTGAGTTTAATCAGCATGGCACTGCGGCAAAAAAGAATAAGCGCACAAAGGTAAGCAAAAGCTGAGAATACGCTACCCCAGTAATTATATAACTGGCCTGAAAGCATGGCTTTTAATGGCCACCCAGATGCACTATTTTGCTCTATGCCAATAGCGCTTAGAGTAATGCCAACGCTCAGCGATACAATGCAATAGCCAGCTAAGCGCCTATTACTTAACGTATTGCCAAATAGGTTTAGTTTATAAAGGGCCATACCAATACACATCAGGGCAATGACACGGGGCAGATAAAAGAGGATGTTACTTTGCATATAAGCTGCCATGGCAATCCGGTGGCTCATTGCGGCTACCCAGCCCATTTGGTTGGCAGCTATATCGTCTGCTATTTGTGTCTGTGAAGGAGCCCAGTATGTGTTCATATCAGTGATTGCTTGTGGGTCTTCAATTAATATATGGGGTAAAGAAATGCCAATACTATAGAGGGTGAGTGAGGTTAAGCTCAGTAAGACAATCCCAATGACGATTAAAAACTTTACTGACTTTCTGCGCATTGAATAGACTATCATGCCTGCAATCGCATAGGTAAACAAGATATCGCCGAACCACAGGAAGTAAGCATGGAATAGGCCAATAAACATGAGTATTGCCATTCTTTTAAAGTGTATTTTTCGCGTTTTAGCGCCCTTAACATCTAGTTTTTCAGTCATTAAAATAACACCGACACCAAATAATGTGGCAAAAAGTGTCATGAATTTTTGGTCGGCAAGGATATGATTTAAATAGTAAATTAAGTAATCAGTTTCGTTGATTGGGCCAAGTGCCATAGGGTTTGAGTATGCTGCAAAATGAAGGGAGAAACCTTGAATATTCATCAATAGAATTCCCAGTAGTGCAACACCGCGTACCACGTCTAAATTGGTCAGCCTTTGCTGAGGCTCTAAAGGAGTTGATGCGCTTTGTGACATTGTGATGATAGTTCCTTTATAGTGTGTCGAATTAAAGAGTATACGCAGTATGTGCCTAATTAAAATACAGACAGAATAAGTAAAAGACGAAACTTAAAGCTAAAATTACATAGTTTTATTCTTATTTATTGAACGACTTCAGTTGATTAGAAGAAGCTAAAGCATTTTTTATTTATCTGCGCTAAAATTACCGGTTATAACTTATGCCAGTTTGACTTTGGCGCGATGCAGTCGCGACGTTGTTATACAACTAGCTTATCTCAATTGGCGATTTTTTCGCATAGTTCCACGGGGTTTTGTATGTCAGATAAGTGCTATATCACCGCACAACAATTATTAGAAGATTCATTTCGTGTTGCAGCACAAGTGTATGAAGATGGGTTCCGTCCTGATTTCATCATCGGTATTTGGCGAGGGGGTGCTCCAATTGGTATCGCGGTGCAAGAATACTATGATTATAAAGGAATTGAGACTGATCATATTGCAGTACGTACGTCTTCTTATTATGGTATCGGTAAGCAGTCAAAAGAAATTAAAGTACATGGATTGCATTATATTATTGAAAATGCCGATGCAGATGACTCATTATTAATCGTGGATGATGTATTTGACTCTGGTCGCAGTATTTTTGCTTTAAAAGAAAAATTAAGTGAATTGATGCGCTTGAATTTGCCTCGAGATATTCGTGTAGCATGCCCTTATTACAAGCCAAAAAATACAAAAGTACCGATGAAACCAGATTACTACATTCATGAGTCGGATGAGTGGTTGGTATTCCCACATGAGCTATCAGGGCTAACGCCAGATGAGATTATTGCGGGTAAGTCTGACCTAACAAATATACAAGACTTATTTAAGTCGTGATATATAGCATGATGCACAGAAGTTCGCTTTTGTGCATCACAACTTCAAAGTTATATTTGCGAGAAGCTCTCTACAAACTCTTCGAGTAAATCCATATCTACCGGCTTTAAGCCATCACTACTTCTTACAATTAAGCCTTTTTCGACTAATTCAGAGACTACACGGCGATAAGCTCGTTCAGTTGTGGCAAAACGTTCAGCTTCGGCGTTGACTGTGGGGTATGCCCTGAGCATCGTTGGGTGATTATTCTCAGCACGCAATAAGCAATCATTAGCAATATTGTAACTCAATGGTAAAAGCAACTTATTTAAGTTGATTTTTTGATTTTCGGTAAACTTAGCCGCAATAGATTGTGCTGTATACAAGCTCAGCTGTGGTTGATCTAGCAGCAATTGACGCCAGTGTTTAAGCTCAATTAAGTTATATTTAACCTCACTTAAACAGGTAACAGTGTAAATACAAGGGTGTTGATTTAAAGCCTCAATTTCGCCGATAAGCGTATTGTTACAGTCGAGTTGCCCGAGTAACAAGCGACGCCCATTCCCCACATCATAGCTAAATGATACCGTGCCGCTACGCACTAAAATTAGTTTAGTTAAAGGCTCATCTTGATGGATTAATACATCTTTTTTAGTGTGTACAAATCCATTCCCTGCAAACTTTAGCAATTGTTCTACAAGATCGGTTGAAAAGTGATATTGAAACATCTAGATGGCTCTTCGGACAATTGTCCTATTTATTAGTGATAAATAACGATAGCATGAAGTCCTTGATTTCTCGCTAACTCACACCTGCAGTTTGCTAAAGTGCAAACGCCCCCGTTCCCGTGTTAGAGCTTACTTAGTCCTAATTCTATAAGGGGTTTGTGAGTTAGTTTTTTTATTCTAGGCTTATTCACACCGACAATAATTTTTTACAGCTGACTATGCTAACTCAACTACTGGGAGAGAACAAATGACTTGGGAATATTTAGGCTATATTGCCTCAGTTTTTTTAGTTATTTCACTAATGATGAGTAATGTCGTTAAATTACGGTGGTTTAATTTAACCGGATGTATATGTTTTGCTGTATATGGCGTGATGATTGAAGCTTGGCCTGTCGCACTGACCAATGGCTTGCTGGCTTTGGTCAATAGTTACCATTTAATTAAGCTGCACCGAGCGTAGCGACACAGGTACAGCTTGAAGTTATCTTACGGTTGCTGGTATTTAAGATCACCGGCTATCCAAGTTTGCTCCACTTTAATATCATCTAATTCAGCGTGTGGCACAGTAAAATAATCTCGATCGATTAAGATAAAATCAGCCCACTTTCCCTGCTCTAAACTCCCTGTTTTGTACTCTCTAAATTCACTGTATGCCGCATCGAGTGTAAAAGCGCGCAATGCTTGTGCACGGTTAAGTTTTTCAGCGGAGCGCCAGCCCCCTTTGGGCTTTTCATTTCGAGACATGCGGGTGGTTGCCGCATACAAGCCATGAAACGGATTTGCTAACTCAACAGGGTAGTCAGAGCCAAATGCGAGTTTACTGCCTTGTTTTAAGAAAGTTTGCCAAGCATAAGCCCCTAGTAGTTGATTATCGTTTAGGCGCTGCTGAGCCATTGTCATATCTGAAGTAGCATGAACAGGCTGCATCGAAGGGATAATAGCCAAAGATTTAAACCGTGGTATATCCTCAGGGTGAATGATCTGCGCGTGCTCGATACGGTTTCTCAATAACTTACCACCGACGGCTTTAAAAGTATTCTCGTAAGCATCAAGCACAATGCGATTGGCTTTATCTCCTATTGCATGGGTATGCGCGCTAAATCCATGTTTAAAGCTCAGGGCGAGCAGAGATTCTAGGTGCGGTTGTGTTTCGAGCATTAACCCTTGATGTCCTTCTCTATCATGGTAATCATTCAGTAGTGCTGCACCACGGCTCCCTAGGGCACCATCTGCATATATTTTAACGCTGCGAATAGATAAAAAGTCTTGAGTGTCTTTTATGAGACCATGTTCAAGCATTGTTTCTAGTTTGTCGTCATTGGCTCCGAGCATAGCGTAAATGCGCAGTGGTAATATCTGACGTTTGGCATGTTTTTGATATAGCTTCCATGTATCGTGGTCTATTCCGGCATCATGCGTTGAAGTGATCCCAAGGCTGAGTAAGTGTTCACCGGCGCTTTTGAGCGCGCGTTCTTTTTGTGCGAGACTGGTAGCTGGGATGTGTTTATTAATAAGATTTTCAGCTTTATCAATAAACACCCCTGTAGGTGCTCTACTGTGCGAGCGCAGTATTTCTCCGCCATTTGGAGAGGTTGTTTTTGCATTCACTTTTGCTACTTGCATCGCTTTTGTATTTACCCAAATAGCGTGGCCATCCACCCGGGTGAGTACCACAGGCCTATCTGGTATATATTTATCTAGATCTGCCGCTGTTGGAAACTGTCCTCCGAGCCACAATGTTTGATCCCAACCTCGGCCTATAAGCCATCCTGTTGGGTTTTTTTGTGCATAATCTTTGAGTTTACTACCGACCTCGTCAATTGAGCGGCTTCCTCGGATATCAAGGCGTAGCAAATTGTTACCAAGCCCGATCACGTGCCCGTGTGCATCAATTAGCCCCGGTAACAGGGTTTTGCCTTTTCCATCTATACGTATTGCTTGGGGAAATTGCTTGAGCGTCTCATCGTTACCTGTTTTTACGACTTTGCCTTCACGAAAAACCAGAACGCTGAATGCTTTTTGACCCTGGTGATTAGTCGGTGTATACCCTTTGATATTATGAATGAGTGTCGTTTTTGCTTGCACTTGCACGACAGACATTAGTGTAAATATCACAAAGCTTACGAGGTGTTTTATCTTCATTTCCCTGCCTTGTTGTCATTATGTTTAGTTATGCTGTTAGCACCATATCTTAGTTTTTCTTTTCACTCAAATTGTGCCTTTTACTCCTTAAGTAATTAAAAGGAGGTCCGTTTCAGTTTCGTATCTGTGGGTTAGGAAGGGGCTATCTTAACCACATAACTATGATATTGTTCTGCTTCATTGAGAAAGGAGGGGGTAGAATGCAATTATTTATGGTCTATCTTGGTGGCCGAGTTGCTGGGTGTCATATTGAAATGCATGATGTACGGTTTGTGATTGGTGATAGCATTGAACAGTGCTACCCAAAACTTAAAGCTCAGTGGGTTGGAGAGAAAAATGCGGTTCACATGGACAGCTATACTGCAATAACGCATATTCATGGCTATGAAGTAAGTTTAGTCACAGAGCCTATTGAGCAAGCTGAGAAACTGTATTTTGTGAATATGGGAGGGTATCAGTCAACACACCTCGCGGAGCAACATGAGTTTGCATTGTTTGTTGCTAAAAGTGCTGATGAAGCAAAGAGTCAAGCCAAAGCTCAGCTATTAAGAGGTATGAGCTACCTACATAAAGATAATTTACATGACGTAGATGATTGTTTTGCAATAGACTTATTAGATGAGCAATACTTTATAAAACTGACGCCAAGTGGGCTACATAAGCCCTTAATACCAGATTGGTATGGCTATCATATTTTATAAATTATGAATCTTCCTGTTGCTCTGCTTTTATTGCCATTCTAATCGCAATAATGACAATGGCGAACAATAAAAAAGGCAGCGCAGCTAAACTGTATTCCGCAATGTTACTTTCCTGAAAGCTAGGTTGAAGAATAAAGTGCCCGCCTATACAGAGTAAAATCGCCACTAGTAATAATGGCAACATGATCAATTCTTTGCGTTTTGAGTGTGTTTTCATAGCCAATCTCCTGTCTGATTCGCACTATGGCGCATATTATCATGCTTAAGCTTGATACGGATCATTTGATCAACCATTTACACATAAGATTTGGCATACGATGTTTAGTTGGGGTTCATAACAAAGCCATATCGTGGATTAAGGCACAGAGCTAGTACGCCCAGAGGCGTCAGTGCTGTCTAACCATAACCATACAGTCCTTATAACTCAAAGGCCTTTCCATAAACGCTTGTTTTAATTTAGGTGCCTATTGTTTTTTGGAACACTTGAACAAAATTTACTTGTACGAAATATCTGCTTTGTTATAAATGATGATGCAGGATGGGTGGAGGTATGATGAATAAAAATATAGTTGTAATTAAATTTGGTACCAGTGTATTAACCGCTGGGGAAAAAACATTAAACAAACCTCGTATGGTTGAATTGGTGCGGCAGTGCGTACAGTTAAAAAATGCAGGGTATCAACTCGTGTTAGTTTCAAGTGGGGCTGTTGCCGCAGGTCGCTCGCAATTAACCAAGCAATGCGGTTCAACATTAAAAGAAAAACAGATGCTTGCCGCAATTGGACAGGGGCAGCTTATTCATATGTGGCAAACGTTATTTTCCTTATATGATATTTCCGTAGCGCAAATGCTGCTTACACGCGCAGATGTTGAACATCGAGATCGATATTTAACAGCTAGAGATACACTAACGGAATTACTACATCACGATGTGGTGCCTATTATTAACGAAAATGATGCAGTGTCGACCGCTGAAATCACTGTGGGCGATAACGATAACTTATCTGCGATGGTGGCAATACTCGCTAATGCAAATAAGTTGATCTTGTTAACTGATCAATCTGGACTTTTTACAGCAGACCCTCGAAATTGCCCTGACGCACAATTGATTTCTGAGGTACATAAGGTGGATGATGAATTACGCGCTTTGGCTGGTGGCAGCGGGAGTAGTCTAGGTACGGGGGGAATGGCAACGAAGCTGCAAGCCGCAGATATAGCTCAAAGAGCGGGAGTCGAAACGATTATCGCGAAAGGCAGTGAATCTGATGTTATTACTCAAGTGATAAATAATGACGCACCGAATACCACTTTTTTGCGTTTTAGTGCGCCTGTAGAAGGGCGCAAAAAATGGTTACTCTCTGCGCCAAAATCAACCGGTAACTTGATCATTGATACAGGCGCCTGTGAAGCGCTCATTAATCATGGTGCAAGTTTGTTAGCCAAAGGGGTTACATCGAGTCAAGGGCAATTTAAAAGGGGAGATCTAGTGACTGTAAAGGATCAGAACGGCCGTATTATCGCGAAAGGTTTATGTGGTTTTTCAGATAGTGAGCTACGCGTGATTAAAGGGTGGCATAGCTCTCAAATTGAAGCAGAGTTAGGGTGTAAGTCATCTTATGAGGTACTTCATAGAGATGATATGGTTTTATTAGAATGTGTATTGTAGTGCGTAATTTACGCAGGGTGGTCTAAGCTATAAGCTCAAGAGTGTTTTGAGGCTTGAGATGAATATAACTACACCATGTGGTCATGAATTAACAACGCGCTTATTAGATCAAAAAAGTGAGTGTGCGCTTGATAGCAGCTTTAATCGAGTATTGAGTACTCTGACTCAAGAATCATATGTGAGTGCTTTGTTTTTTAGTAAACATTTCTCTCCGATACACCAACCAGTTGTCGTTTTTAGTTCGCTTTATACGCCCCTCTCAGACGATAGTATTGCCATGCACTTGGAGAAATTAAAGAAGCTGAAACCCAGTATTGAGGTGCACCATTATCAAAACACATCGGTGTTTCCGGCTAAATTTGAAAATAATTTACTCGGCTTTTTGATCATCGAAGCAAGTGATGATGCAATTAAACCTTTTGAAAGTCTCATAGCACATTTATTGAACGTGTATGTCAAGCAGCTCTCGACGCTGCATTATGCCTGTATAGATCCACTTTCTCAGCTGTTAAATCGCCAGACATTTGAAGAAAAAGTATTAAGTGTCGTTGCGCGTGATAATCACGCAGCAATGCGCCAAGGTTATGCTGAGCGATGCTGGTACTTAGCTATGTTAGACATAGATAACTTTAAGTTGGTCAACGATACATACGGGCATGTGATTGGTGATGAGGTTATTTTGCTGGTGGCACAGTTACTCAAAAATAACTTTAGATCAGAAGATTACGTATTTCGCTATGGTGGTGAAGAATTTGCAGTGCTTTTTCCAAGTCAGAGTGCAGAGACGGCGTTTGAAGGGCTTGATAGGATCCGAGCGCTTATTGCGGCAACACGCTTTCCTCAAGTTGGTACTGTGACGGTAAGCGGTGGTTTTGTGACCTTGATTGATATTGGTCAAACTTCAGAGGCCGTGCATCAGGCTGATCAAGCCTTGTATCATTCAAAGCAGCATGGACGAAATAAAATGACATATTTTAATGACTTAGATATTAAGCCGTTAGAGCTTAATCAGAGCGATATTGAATTGTTTTAGCTTATGATATGATATACCCATTATAGATATGGGGAAAAATATGAAATTTGTACGTTGGTTACTTGGACGCATCATCTTATTACTTGATTTTATTTTTACACCAAGCAGCAAAAAGCGCTCGCCAGAGCAACAAAATATGCTTGATGTACAAACTGCACAGTTTAAATTATATCAATTTAAAGCCTGCCCCTTTTGTGTGAAAGTGCGTCGCACTATTAAGCGAGAAGGATTGAACATTGAAACGCGTGATGCGAAAGGCAACGATCAATATCGTCAAGAACTAGCTGAACAAGGTGGCAAAGTTAAAGTGCCTTGTTTGCGTATTGAGCAAGATAACAAAGTAACTTGGTTGTATGAATCAAATGACATTGTGAGTTATCTGCAAAAGCTCGATAACGCCGCATAATGACTGCTCAGTGAGCAATGAGAAAATTTGAGAATATGGGTTGGTATGCTAGCATACCAACCCATATTTTATTGTCTGATATTTAAGAGAATCCACATGACTATCCGTACTCGTGTAGCCCCGTCGCCGACGGGTGATCCGCATTTAGGCACTGCTTATATTGCGCTTTTTAATTACTGTTTTGCTAAGCAGCAAGGCGGGGAATTTGTATTACGTATTGAAGATACGGACCAAGTGCGTAGCACCCCAGAATCAGAACAAGCGATTATGGATAGCCTACGTTGGTTAGGTCTTGAGTGGGATCATGGCCCTGATGTCGGTGGTGAATTTGGCCCATACCGTCAATCAGAACGCAGCGACATATACAAAAAATATGCACACCAGCTAGTTGAGCAAGGTAAAGCCTTTTACTGTTTCGCGACATCTGAAGAGCTGGATCAAATGCGAGAAGAGCAAATGGCCGAAGGTTTGCGTCCTAAATATGACGGGCGTGGTCTATTGTTAAGCGAAGAGCAAATCAAAGCGAACCTAGAAGCAGGTAAGCCTTATGTTATTCGCATGAAGATTCCAGCTGAAGGCACCTTTAAGTTTAATGATTACCTGCGTGATGAAATAGAGATCCCGTGGGAAAATGTCGATATGCAAGTGCTCTTGAAAGCAGATGGTTTCCCAACTTATTTCTTAGCGAATGTGGTTGATGATCACCATATGCAGATCAGCCATATTTTCCGTGGTGAAGAGTGGATAAACTCCGCCCCTAAGCTATTGAAGTTATATGAAGACTTTGGCTGGGAAGCGCCTGTATTAGGTCACCTTCCATTGTTACGTAACCCAGACAAGTCTAAATTGTCGAAGCGTAAGAACCCCACTTCAATTAACTATTACAAAGAGATGGGCTTTTTACCTGAGGCTGTACTTAACTATCTAGGTCGTATGGGTTGGTCAATGCCTGATGAACGTGAGAAGTTCACGTTGGCAGAAATGATTGAAAACTTTGACATGAAACGAGTTTCTCTGGGTGGCCCAGTATTTGATGTTGATAAACTAAGCTGGTTAAACGGCCTTTGGATCCGTGAGAACCTCACTGACGAACAGCTTATTCAGCGTTTTGTGGATTGGAAATTTAACAGCAATACATTGGCACGCATTTTACCTGAAGCGAAAGCGCGTATTAATACTTTGTCTGACTTAGTTGATTTAGCCGGTCACTTTGTGGGGGGGATCCCAGAATACGATCCGGCACTATTGACTGCGGGTAAAGCGGATGAAGAGGTTGTTCGTCAAGCGCTGCAGTTCTTTATTTGGGAGTTAGAGAGCTTACGTAGTTGGGAAAAAAGCGAAATTTTTGCGATTGCCAAAGCAGTATCAACTTTCCATGAATTGAAAATCAAAGACTTCCTAGAGCCAATTTTTGTTGCTGTAACAGGCAAAGCATCGTCAACGTCAGTACTAGATGCGATGGAAATCTTAGGCTCAGACCTATCAAGAGCACGTTTACGTGTTGCTTTGGGGCATATTGGTGTTTCTAAGAAACAAGCTAAAAAGCTTGAAAAAGCGTATAGAGATTACCCAGCTTCATAATTCAACTGATTGAATTTTAAAACTAAAAAGCCACCTTAAATCTAGGTGGTTTTTTTTATGCTTAAATTTAAACAGATTCGACCTCTTATTGTAAATATTCTGATAACATAGCGCGGTTTTATAACTGATCAAAGAAAGAGTATATGTTAAGTCGTTTTTACCAAGAGCAAGGCGAGCACGTGGTTATTACCCGCGAACAAGGTAGTCTATTTGCAAAGCAAGTTGCAGATGACTTTAATCCATTACATGACGTAGATGCTAAAAAGTTTTGTGTACCTGGTGACTTATTATTTGCTCTGGTTTTATCCCGTTATGGGGTGAGTGAGAACATGCATTTCTCATTTGTTGGCATGGTAGATGAATTGTCTTTATTGAGCTTTCCGCAAGGCAGTGACGCTTTTGATATTACTTCAAATGATAAAGTGATGATGTCGGTCAAGCGTGACGGTGACGCTAACCTTTGTCCAACATTGATTGAAAGCTTGACCAAAAACTATGTTGAATTTTCGGGCACTGCTTTTCCTCATGTCATTATTCCTTTGATGGCTGAACAAGGCGTGATGATAAACCCAGCGCGACCTATGGTGATTTATGAGTCGATGGCGATCCATTTAGATGACCCATCAGTATCACAAGTAGAACTGGCTGCTGATACACCAGAATTTAGCTATGAAGGTAAGCGTGGTAAAATTATTTTGCGCTTTAAGCTTTTAAGTAACGGCAAGCAAATTGGCCGGGGTGAAAAGCATATGTTGGTGTCAGGCATTCGTGATTACTGCCAAGATATGGTTGATGGTTTAATTACTTATTATAACAACAGAAAAGCCACACTTTAATTCTGGTTCCTACCTAGACGAAGAGTGACGTCTGTTGCGGGCATCTAGTACGCGTATTTGGTATACTGCAGCCAATTTATTCGTCCGTGAGTCGTCACTATGTCATTCCAACCTTTGCAGTTAGCGCCTGAGCTTGATCAGGCACTAACAACACTGCAGTTTTCTGCCCCCACGCCAATACAACAGCAAAGCATCCCTTTGGTACTTGAAGGGCATGATTTATTAGCTACAGCACAAACTGGCACGGGTAAAACCGCAGCGTTTATGTTGCCCATCTTGCATTGCCTTTTAAAAGCACCTGAACAAAACTCTAAGGTACGAGCTTTAGTATTGGCGCCAACCAGAGAGCTTGCTCAGCAAGTTGCAGCTAATAGTGAAGACTACGCTCAGTACACAGGTTTAAAGGTTGCGTGTATTTATGGTGGGGCAAATATTAGCCCACAAGAGAAAGCACTCAAAGCGGGTGTTGATGTTGTTATCGCAACCCCCGGTCGATTACTAGATCATTTAATTAAAGGGACTTTAAAGTTAGAAAACGTCTCGCATTTGGTCTTTGATGAAGCAGACCGGATGCTTGATATGGGGTTTATCGGTGAAATTAAGCGCATAATGCGCCATTTACCAGAACAAAAGCAAACCTTGTTATTTTCGGCCACCCTTGATGAACAAGTACAAAAACTGGCTTCACAGTGGCTAACTAAGCCTCAGCGTGTCGGAGTTGATCCAGAAAATAGTGCAGCCGAAAAAGTAGAACAGTTATTTTATGCGGTCGATGATGATAGAAAGCGTGAGCTAATGTCGCATTTGATTGGTAAGAATAACTGGCAGCAGGTGCTTATTTTTACTCGAACTAAAAATATGGCCGATGAATATGCCAAAGAACTAAATAAGGATGGCTTGCCAACCTTAGCCATCCATGGTGACAAATCGCAAGGTGCGCGAGATAAAGCGCTAGCGCAATTTAAATCGGGTAAAACGCGAGTATTGGTTGCTACTGATGTTGCTGCGCGTGGGATTGATATTGTTGATTTAAATTATGTGATTAATGCACAGTTGCCGTTTGTCGCCGAGGATTATATTCATCGTATAGGAAGGACAGGGCGCGCAGGTAAAGCGGGAACGGCATTGTCACTGGTCAGTATAGATGAGCAGTGGTTACTTGAAGAACTTGAAGTGTTACTTGATGAACGACTCACACCACAATGGTTACAAGGTTATGAGCCTGACTTAACCAAGGAGCCCAAAGATAACCGGAAAAACTCAGCAAAATCACGTAAGCAGCGCGATAAAAAGCATATTTTGGGCAAGCGGGATCAGCGACGCCGTAAAAAATAAATAAGTGAAAATATATTGTTTTGATGCGGCGGTTTAGGTGTTTTATTGATATGCTGAATAAATAAAATACAATGAGCATAGGCACCAAGAGATTGTCATATGGCTACTGATCCTGAGTTACTAGAGCAGACTAAATCACAAGATACACTGGCTAAATGGCAAAAAACCATTGATTTAATGGCACGGATATTCGGTGCTCCAGCTGGGTTTATTGTGCAGGCTCAGCCTGATGGCTTTTCAGTATTAGTGGCCAATAACGATGAGGATAACCCTTACTCAGCTGGTGGCATTATCCCATTGGAAACGAATATTTTCTGCAAGAAAGTCGTTGCCGATAACGCCCCGTTGTACGAACGTCATGCAAGTACCAATCGTCAATGGGATACCAACCCCGAAGTCAGTGAAGACGGCTTCGAATCGTATTTAGGGGTTCCTATTCGCTGGCCTGACGGCAGTGCATTTGGTACTTTGTGTGTGATGGACTTTAAGGTCACAGCCTATGATATTAATTTGCAGGAATTAATAGAGCATCTACGAGATATGCTCGAAGATGATCTGATTTTGATTCACCGTTTTAGTCAAATGCGCCATATTGCTATGCTCGACCCCTTAACCAATATTTATAATCGACGTGCGGTTGTAACCTTAGCTGAACATAAACGCGATATTGCCCTGAAAATGCATATGTATTTTTACTGTATTTTTATAGACTTAAACGAGTTTAAAGCAGTGAACGATCAATATGGTCATACTATTGGTGATAAAGTATTAAATGGATTAGCCACAGCCATAAAGGCGGTAAGTCGCGATGATGATTTGGCAGGGCGTATGGGCGGGGATGAATTTTTAATGTTTGTTCAAGGGCCATCTGGGGCCTGGATAAACGATTTGATGCAGCGCTTAATGGGTGAATTCAAGCAGTTGTTGTCAGAGCAAGATTTACCCAGTGTGATGTTTAGTTATGGCCATGCAATGACTGATGATAAGTTTTTTGATTTAAAGCAGTTAATTAGCTTAGCTGATAAAGCGATGTATCAAGCTAAGACTAAAAAGCCTTAGCTTGATACATGAGAGTGCTTTAAGCGGTTATGCAATTTGCTTTTCTGCTAAGTGCAACTCCATGGTTGCTTTGAGTAAGCGATATAAGTTTATTGATGCGTCAATTTCTTCTTTTCGATTTGTTAAGCTTTCTATGTTAAGCCCTAGAGGCACGTTTAGACGCGCACAGCTTTGTAAGATTAAGTCTAGATTCTCGCGGCAAATTCGTATTGATTCACTCAAAGGGTTTTCTGAGTCCAGCATACGCCATTTAGTTGCATCTGGTACTGAAATACCCAACCACTCCATAAACTCGAGCGTCTTTTGTCCACCACAAGGTGTGAACGTTAAAATAATGCGTTTAGGTATATCGCCTTGTTGTTTACAAGTTCTCGCGTAACTGGTGATTAAGTCGATTGTTGCCTGGGGGTTATAAACAGCTTGAGATATAAAAAACTCACAACCTTGCGTCGTTTTTTCGATTAAACGCTGTTGTTCGTTTTTCTTACTTGCATGACGTTCGGCAATTGTGACCCCGCCGAGAAAAAATGACTCTTGATGTGCAGCCAATGCTTTGTAGGCATCAGGTAGGCTTAATTTTATGTCGCCAGTAGAGGATGGACTGCCAACAAGGACTAGGTTATCTAACCCAAACTTTTCTTTGGTTTCGCTTAGCCAATGATTAAACTGCGAAGCATCGCGCTGCGCCACACTTTTATAGGTGATCACATCCAAATGAGATAGCTCTTTGATAAGCTGGCTATATTCACACGGATCAACGGTATGTTTAAACGGAAAAGGGCGAGGTGCTTGTGTACGACTGCTTTCGTCCTGGATATCGTAGATAATAACACCGTCGTACTCTATTTCATGTAAACGAGCTAGTAATTTATTCGCAATGGTTTCTAATTGGGCTCTATCTGTGCCTTGTTTTGGTGGGGTAGTACCAATCATGTACACACCCTGATTTGGGTCTTGTATTTTTTGTTGCAGTGATAAAGCCATAATCCTCATTCCAGCCTAAAGTCATTTTAATAAGTGTAATATAGCAGCCATTTAGACGTCTAGATAGATTTTTTTATTGAAACTTATTCAATAGCGATGAATTCCCTTCATATTTTTAATTAGCCTACTGAAATTTATCGACATATTTTTTTACATAAATCTGTCTTTTTTGGGTATAACGGCCGTTAATTTACGGCATAATTGCATGGTTAAACTAGCCATCGCGTTAGTTAAAAAATAATTATTAAGGACACATATGAAATTTAAACTATTGGCAACCAGCCTGGCGGTAACACTCGCATTAACTGGCTGTGTAAGTAACAGTGCGAACAACAGTACACCTGTGGCTAGCGTAGCAAATGCCAGTGATAAAGTGTTTTCGCAAGACTACTTAATTGAAGAGCTTGAGAATGGCTTACGAGTTATGGTGGTAAAAACGGATTACCCTGATGTGGTGTCATTACAGATCCCTGTATCTGTGGGCTCGCGTGATGAAGTCGAGGCAGGTAAAACCGGTTTTGCCCACTTCTTTGAACATATGATGTTTAAAGGATCTGAAAAGTACCCTCAAGATGTGTACTCAGATATATTGAAAAACTCAGGTGTTGATAATCGCGCATATACAACCAATGATTTTACTAATTACTATTTGAGCTTTTCAAAAGAGCATTTAAACAAAGTTCTTGAAATTGAAGCGGATATTTTTCAGAACTTATCATACACCGAAGAACAGTTTCGCACTGAAGCACTGACTGTAAAAGGTGAGTATTTAAAGAACAATGCAAACCCAGTACGTAAATTATTGTCGGCAGTACGTAATGAAGCCTTCGATAAACATACCTATAAGCACACAACAATGGGCTTTTTCGAAGATATTGAAGCGATGCCAGATCAAATGGCGTATGGCCAAACATTCTTTGAGCGCTTTTATAAACCAGAATATGTATCAATGGTGATTGTCGGCGACGTTGATCCACAAGAAACCATGAAAGCGGTGAAGCAGCATTGGGGCAACTGGAAAAAAGGCGACTTCAAAGCAGAGGTGCCTGTTGAGCCAAAACAAACTGAGGCAAAATATGTTCACGAGCAATTCGAAGGTATGCCTGGTCATTGGTTGTTAGTTTCTTATAAAGGCACTTCATGGGTACCTGAAAAGAAAGACCGAGCTGCGTTAGATCTGATCTCAGAACTATACTTTGGTAAAAACTCTGCGTTGTATCAAGAGTTGGTTGTCGATAAACAAATTGCCAGTCAAATGTTCCCGTATAATGCAGAAACCAAAGATCCCGGATTATTGCACGTATTTGTTAAGGTTGAAAAAGAGCAAGATTTAACCGTAGTACGAGATGCAATTAATCGCACTTATGCTAGTGCGCGCACTGAGCTGGTTGATGCTGATAAATTGGCGGCGTTAAAATCAAATAGAAAATATAGCTTTATAAATGGCCTGGATTCTTCACAAGCCATAGCGTCTACGCTTGCACGTTATATGCATTTTGAGCGTGACCCTGAAGTGATTAATCAATTGTATCAATCGGCTGATTCAGTGACGCCAGAAGATATACGTACTATCGCGAATAAATATTTTGTCGACAGTGGGCGTACGACGGTGACTATGTCTGATCTTGCTAACGTATCTGGTTTTGATAATGAAGTCTCACTAAGTGCATTAGTTGCAGACTCAAAACAGCCTATCGAGCGTCACTTTAAACTACTTGATAAAACCAATGCTTCGCCACTCGTTGACGTTAACTTATTGTTCTATACAGGTGCCGCAGCGGATCCTGTCGGTAAAAAAGGGGTGGCAGCACTAACAGCCGCGATGCTTGCAAAAGGCGGCTCGCAAAAGAAAACGTATAAAGAGATTCAAACGGCGCTTTATCCAATCGCGGGCAGCTTTAATTATCAAATCGATAAAGAAATGATTTCATTGCGCGGGCGTGTTCACAAAGATAATGCTCAGCAATGGTATGATCTTGTCAGCGGGCAACTACTTGACCCAGGCTTTAGAGAAGATGATTTTAAGCGTTTGAAGAAAGAGTTGATAGACGGTATTAAAGCGGGCTTAAAGTCTTCTAATGATGAAGAATTAGGTAAAGAGGTGCTTTATCATAAACTGTATCAAGGCCACCCATATGAAAGTTATAACTTTGGTGATTTGTCTGATTTAGAAGCGTTAACGTTAGACGATGTGAAAGCTTTCTATCATGCTGAGTTTACACAGGCTAAATTAAATGTGGGGATCACCGGTGCGCTCTCTGACAAAGTAAAAACACAGCTACTAGATGACTTAGCGACTCTACCAAAAGGTGATGAAGCACGTTTGATGGTACCAGATGCGCCAGTATTAACAGGTCGTCATGCAACAATTATTGAGAAAAGTGCCAAATCTACCGCTGTGTCGTTTGGTTTCCCTATCGATACAATACGCAGCTCTAAAGATTGGACCGCATTGTGGTTAGTGCGCTCATACTTTGGTGAGCACCGTAGTTCGAATAGTTTTTTGTATAAGCGCATTCGTCAAACTCGCGGTATGAACTACGGTGATTACGCATATATCGAATATTTCCCACGCGGTATGTTCCAAACAAAACCTGATGCAAATTTAGGCCGTTCAGAGCAAGTTTTCCAAATTTGGTTACGCCCACTTCGTTCGAATAACGATGCCCATTTTGCAACACGCGTTGCGCAATTTGAGCTAGATAAGTTAATAGCACAAGGCATGACTGAAAAAGACTTTAATGCAACGCGAAACTTCTTAAGTAATTACGTTCCGCAGCTAGTAGCAAGTCAAGATCGCCAGTTAGGATATGCACTCGATAGTGAATATTACAACACTGAAAGCTTTGTTGAGTATGTTCGCAAGCAACTTGCCAACTTGACTGTGGAAGATGTCAATCGCGTGATATCTGACACACTACAAACTGATAATATGCATTATGTCTTTATCACTGGTGACGCTAAAGATATGGCACAGCGCTTGGCGTCGGAGCAAATATCTTCGCTTAAGTACAACACGGATAAGCCCGCGGTACTGATTAATGAAGATAAGCAGATTGAAAAGTATAAGCTAGCGATCCCGTCAGCTAACATTACGGTAGAAGATGTAAAAGTTGTTTTTGAATAAATAACGAATTACGTTAACGAAAAATGGCCATAAACAATTTATGGCCATTTTTATAATGAGAAATGAGATTCACAATATACCCGCTTTGTATCGCTCGAAGTACACCGCGATGATTTAAAGATAAAAGCGATAACATTGCTCTATACAGAGCGGTTTGTTATAAGTAATAGCGAGAAGGTTTGCAATAGCAGTAACATATCTTGTGTTAAGCCGTTAAAATCTACCCGTATTACCAATAGTTAGGTTTTCCTTATGCGTCATGAAATTTGGCATCAGCTTCAAAAAGAAGCAAAAGAATTAGTCAACGTCGAGCCTTTACTCGCAAGTCATGTTTATTCAAGTGTGCTAAATCATGATTGTTTGGGAGCAGCTTTGAGTTTTATTGTTGCCAATAAACTAGCTGATGCGGTGGTATCTGCCTTTACAATAAGAGAATTATTCGACCAAGCGTTTGTTGATTGCGATAAAATGCTGACACATGTAGCTCATGATATAAAAGCGGTTAAAGATCGCGACCCTGCGGCCGATAGTTACTTAACCGTAATTTTGAATCTGAAAGGTTTTCATGCGATACAAGCACATCGACTTGCCTACTGCCTATGGCGACAAAACAGAAAAGAATTGGCTCGGTTTATTCAAAGCCGTACATCCGAAGTATTTGGTGTTGACATCCATCCTGCTTGTAAAGTCGGTCATGGCATTATGCTTGATCATGCGACTGGTATAGTGATTGGTGAAACCGCCGTTATTGAAGATAATGTGTCGATTTTACAATCGGTCACGCTGGGTGGTACAGGTAATGAACAAGGCGACCGTCACCCTAAAATTCGCGCTGGAGTGCTAATTGGCGCAGGGGCAAAAGTACTTGGTAATATCGAGGTGGGAGAAGGCGCGAGAATTGGTGCAGGCTCCGTTGTTTTAAATCCTGTGTTACCACACACCACAGTCGTTGGGATCCCAGCTAAAGTGGTTGGTAAACCAAACTGTCCTTGTCCTGCTGAAAGCATGAACCAAAACTTCTTAGAAGATCAACCTGCGTCTGTAAATGATTCCTATACGAGTGCGATGCTATAGCTGTCAAAAAAAACCGCTCAGTTGGGCTGTTCATCACTTTTTATGATGGTGCCCAACAAAATGTTTTTCAAGAAATTAATTAACTGATTCAACCTATGTCTTTGGGCTGTGCTTTAGGCATGACTTGTGTGATCTGCGATGAAATCTCTCCGTCATTCAATTGTGTTTGAATAATTTGCCCTTCTTGTAATTGCGAAACTGACTTTATGACTTTATTGTTCGTTTTTGTGATGCTGTAACCACGCGCTAATACACTCAATGGACTCACACTATTTAACGTTGCAGCCAAAAACGCTAATTTGTTTTGCCGTGCTTCAGTGTGTTGCTTGTGTTGCTGGTTTAATTGCAGCGTTAATTGATTTAGGCGTTGCTTGGCATTTTTAATGCGACCATCTGGGTGCTGGTGGTTTAATTTTTGTTCTAACAACGACATGCGACTTTGCAAAAGGTGATGACGCTGCTCAAAAGCGCGGTGCAAACGCAGTGAAAGTTCATCAATACGTTGTGACTGCTGCATTAATTGGTTCTTTGGGTGTTGTAGTCTCAAGCGTTGCGTGAGCGCTTGGATACGCTGCTTGATGTGCTGAATATGGTGATTAGTGGCTTTTGTAAGTTGTCGCTTTTTATTGGCGATTAAATCAATCAATACATCTTGTTCTGAGCTCACGAGCTCAGCCGCAGCAGATGGTGTCGCTGCTCTTAAGTCGGCAGTATAATCTGATATCGTCGTATCTATTTCATGGCCTACCGCACTAATTATGGGTAAGTTGCTGGCAAAAATAGCCCGAGCAAGTAATTCTTCATTGAAGCACCATAGATCTTCAAGAGAGCCTCCACCTCGACCAATAATTAACACGTCAACTTCGTTACGCTGGTTAGCTAACTGTAACTTTTCGATGAGTTGGAAATGTGCGTCTTTGCCTTGCACTTGAGCTGGATAAATAATCACTTCAAGTTGGGGCGCACGGCGTTGTAATATGGATAAAATATCTTTTACTGCTGCACCCGTCGCTGAGGTAATGATCCCCACTTTGTTGATATGTGTTGGCAAAGGTTTCTTATGGGCACTGCCAAAAAGCCCTTCGGCTGCAAGCTTTAGCTTGAGTGCGTCATATTGCTGTTTAAGTAACCCTTCGCCGGCGGCTTCCATGTGCTCGACAATAACTTGATAATCACCTCTTGGTTCATAAACAGAGATACGAGCACGTACGGTAACTTGTGCGCCATTAACTGGTTTATAACTGCAATTGCGATTGTTGCCACGCCACATGGCGGCTTTAACTTGCGCTTTTTCATCTTTAAGTGAAAAATACCAATGCCCAGACGCAGGCGCAACAAAATTTGAAATTTCTCCGGTAAGTTGAATTTGAGCAAAGCCTTGTTCTAAAATTGCTCGGATCTCTTTGTTTAACTTAGAAACTGTATAAACATGTTGGGGTATAGTACTGCGCGATTGATAGCTCAATTTAGTCTCTCCAAGTGCCATTGCTGAGTACTTTATCATATTTTTTGATAATATTTATTTACTCGCATGGGGAACGCTGATAAAATTTGCACGCAATTCCTTATACTCAGTTCCACGTGAGAGAAACCGCAAACATGCTAAGAATTGCCAAAGAAGCCCTAACCTTTGATGATGTGCTATTAGTTCCAGCACACTCTACTGTTTTACCTCATACTGCAAATCTATCGACGCGTTTAACGCGTGGTATTGAATTGAACTTACCCCTTGTATCAGCCTCTATGGATACTGTTACTGAAGCGCGTTTAGCGATTGCGTTAGCGCAAGAAGGTGGTATTGGTTTTATTCATAAGAATATGACGATTGAAGAGCAAGCTCGTAATGTACGTAAAGTTAAAACGTATGAAGCGGGGATTGTTTCTTTTCCTGTTACTGTGACTGCAGATTTAACCATTGAAGATGCATTGGTACTTGCTGAAGAAAAAGGCTTCTCAGGTTTTCCTGTGACAGGTGCCGATAATCAGCTTGAAGGGATTGTAACGAGCCGTGATATGCGCTTCGAAACAAAACTAGATCAACCTGTTTCAACCGTGATGACGAAAAAAGATAAGTTAGTGACGGTGAAAGAAGGCGCATGTCGTGAAGAAATTCTTGGTTTAATGCATGAGCACCGTATCGAAAAGATCTTGGTTGTTGATGACGCATTTAAGCTTAAAGGCATGATCACGGTTAAAGATTATCAAAAAGCCCAAGAAAAGCCGAATGCATGTAAAGATGAGCGTGGCCGTCTTCGTGTTGGTGCTGCTGTAGGTGTTGGTGCGGGTACTGATGAGCGTATCGCTGCATTGGTTGATGCAGGTGTTGATGTATTGCTTATTGATACTTCTCATGGCCACTCACAAGGTGTTCTTGACCGAGTAAAAGAAACGCGTACTGCATTCCCTGATTTACAAATCGTTGCAGGTAACGTTGCAACAGCTGAAGGTGCGATTGCCCTTGCTGATGCCGGTGTTGACGCGGTTAAAGTGGGTATTGGCCCAGGGTCAATTTGTACAACACGTATCGTAACAGGTTGTGGTGTGCCACAGATCACTGCCATCTCTGATGCAGTTGAAGGTCTAAAAGGTCGCGATATTCCTGTTATTGCTGATGGCGGTATTCGTTTCTCAGGTGATGTTGTTAAAGCATTGGTTGCAGGTGCGTCATGCGTTATGGTCGGTTCAATGCTTGCGGGTACTGAAGAATCTCCCGGTGAAGTTGAGCTGTACCAAGGTCGTTATTACAAATCGTACCGTGGCATGGGTTCATTAGGTGCAATGAATCAAAAAGAAGGGTCGTCAGACCGTTACTTCCAAAACTCAAAGCAAGCTGAAAAGTTAGTGCCAGAAGGCATTGAAGGCCGTGTTGCTTATAAAGGACCAATTGCGACGATCATTCACCAACAAGTTGGTGGTATTCGCAGTGCAATGGGCCTAACGGGCTGTGCTGATATTTTTGAGCTAAATACTAAACCACAGTTTGTGCGTGTTACATCTGCTGGTATGGGTGAGTCGCACGTTCATGACGTGCAGATCACCAAAGAAGCGCCTAACTATAGAATGGGCTAACATACTGAAATTCAGCGTGTTTAAATGGGCTAGCATATGCTAGCCCTTCTTAATTTTAAGTAAAGTTCGTTTTTGTGCTTTACTAAATTGATACCAATATAGCGAAGTTAACTCAGAGTAGTTTATTTCGGTTGGTGTGAGTCGTTTCCTAACTACGAGATTATCAATGAGCAAAGACATCCATGATTCCCGCATTTTGATTTTAGACTTCGGTTCACAGTACACGCAGCTAATTGCGCGTCGTATTCGTGAAATCGGTGTTTATTGTGAGCTATGGGCTTGGGACGTGACCGAAGAGCAGATCCGTGAATTTAATCCGCAAGGCATTATTTTATCAGGTGGCCCAGAGTCAACGACTGAAGATAATAGTCCAAGAGCACCTGAGTACGTATTTAACGCTGGCGTGCCAGTATTAGGCGTATGTTATGGCATGCAAACAATGGCGATGCAGCTTGGTGGCTTAGTTGAAAGCTCTGACAAAAAAGAGTTTGGCTATGCCCGTGTTGAGAAAGTGGGTGACTGTAAGTTATTTGATCAAATTCAAGATCACATTGAAGACGGCACTGACTTTTTAGATGTGTGGATGAGCCACGGCGATAAAGTTATCTCAATTCCAGATACTTTCACAACAACTGCCCGCACTGACACGTGCCCCCATGCTGCGATGTCTTGGGAAGAAAAGCGTTTCTATGGCGTGCAGTTCCACCCTGAGGTGACACACACTCAGCAAGGTTTGCGTTTATTAGAACGTTTTGCAATCGACATTTGTGGCTGCGAGAAGTTATGGACGCCAGCACAAATTATTGATGATGCGATTGCGCGTATTAAAGAAAAAGTAGGGGATGACGAAGTTATCCTTGGTTTATCTGGTGGTGTAGATTCATCAGTGGTAGCGATGCTGATTAACCGTGCTATCGGCGATAAGCTTACCTGTGTATTTGTTGATAACGGTTTACTTCGTTTAAACGAAGGTCAGCAAGTTATGGATATGTTTGGTGATAAGTTCGGTCTGAACATCATCAAAGTAGATGCTGAAGCCCAGTTTTTGAAAGACCTTGAGGGGTTATCAGATCCTGAAGAAAAGCGTAAAGCAATTGGCCATACTTTCATTGATATCTTTGACGAAGAGTCAAAGAAATTAGTGAATGCAAAATGGCTAGCTCAGGGGACTATTTACCCTGACGTGATTGAATCAGCAGCTTCTGCAACAGGTAAAGCACATGTGATCAAGTCACACCATAACGTAGGCGGCTTGCCTGATGATATGGAAATGGGGCTTGTTGAGCCATTACGTGAATTGTTTAAAGATGAAGTACGTAAGATTGGTTTAGAGCTTGGCTTACCTTACGATATGCTTTATCGTCATCCATTCCCAGGGCCTGGTCTAGGTGTACGTGTACTTGGTGAAATCAAGAAAGAGTATTGCGATTTGTTACGTCGCGCAGATGCTATCTTTATTGAAGAGCTGCATAAAGCCGATCTTTACCATAAAGTATCTCAAGCGTTTACGGTCTTCCTCCCAGTGAAGTCAGTAGGGGTTATGGGTGATGCACGTAAGTATGATTGGGTTGTATCATTACGCTGTGTTGAAACCATTGACTTTATGACGGCACGTTGGTCTCACTTACCTTATGACTTTTTAGGGCTAGTATCTAACCGTATCATCAATGAAATTGATGGTATCTCGCGTGTTGTTTATGATATTTCTGGTAAGCCACCGGCAACTATCGAGTGGGAATAACCACGCATTAGTGACTTAGTTTACTAATATTAAAGGCGAATATGTTAAATATTCGCCTTTTTGTTTATTTAAAAGGCAGTTGAACCGTATTTTGCAAAATAACGCTTTACCTTTTATAAAACATCTCTATAATTCGTCGTCATTGCAGGGGCGTAGTTCCAATTGGTAGAACAGCGGTCTCCAAAACCGATGGTTGCGGGTTCGAGTCCTGCCGCCCCTGCCACTTCCTTTTTTACTTCATATTTTATATTCTTAGTAACACTCAGTATTATAAAATCGTAGGTTTTTATGCACCCATTGCATGCCGATATTCTTGAAATTTCTCCTTTGATATTAAAGCAAACCGATGTTGCTATAGGCTCTGAACATGCTAGTGCGGCCATTGATTTAAGTGCACAGTTGGCGTTTGATATCGGATTGGCGAATACTCATCTAGATTTAACGCTTGTGCAAAAAGGGCATGATATAGCGATAGATGCTCAAGGCCTGATTTTACCCTCAGCGCAATTAAATGCCGAGCAGAAACGCCAATTATGGAAACTATTAAGTGAATACTAATATAAAGCACGACATACTCGCGCAGCTACCAATGTGTGAGCTTATGGCAATAGAAACCGCATGCCACGCCTTTCCTTGGACGCAAAAGACCATGGAAACCTGTTTGGCCGGGCGTTACTTTAATGGTGCATTGTATTTAGATAAAGAGCTAGCTGGCTTTTATGTGGGTGAGCGAGCTGGACCTGATAATACCTTAATGGACATCTGTATTGCGCCAGCGCATCAAGGCAAAGGGTTAGCAAAAGCATTGTTACTGGATTTTGTGACACGCAGTGAAGCGATGTCTGCTGAAAACTTGTTTTTAGAAGTGAGGGCGTCAAATAAAGCGGCTATCGGGTTGTATGAGCAAGCAGGGTTTATTGAGTCAGGTATTCGTAAAAACTACTACCCAAGCCATAGCGGCAAAGAGGATGCGATATTAATGGCATTGGCACTGTGTTTTATGGGCAGCAGCTAACCTAGATACTGGTGCACCATATAGTCCAATAGAAACGAGTTACCATCTAACTACGCATATTTAGTTCGCAATTTTTAATGGTTGTTGATTTGTGAGCGTGTACTTAATTGCTTCTGTAAGGTTCAATAACGCATATTGCCACTGCGCCTTATTATTGGTTCGTAAGCTCTGCTCTAAATCATCTGCAGCACTATGTACGTTCATAAAGCCAAAACACCCAGCACTGCCTTTTAAGCTATGAGCCAGTGCTCTGAGAGATTCCCATTCTTGATTGTCGTAATAATCCTGCAGTTGGGTGAGGTGATCAGGTAGCTTTTCTATATAATTTTGACTGATCTGCTTAAATTTTTCACTTTGTAGTAATGAATCCCACTGAGATTGGCTAGCATCTTGTAGCTGTAAATGCTCCAGTAAGACAGAGCCTAATTCTGCTTTATCTATGGGTTTACCAAGCGTAGCATCGCATCCTGCAGCGAGATAAGTATCAACATCTTGTTTCATGACATTTGCTGTAAGGGCAATAATAGGACCATCATAGGCTGCATGGCGGAGCATTTCAGTGGCCTCTAAGCCGCCCATCACCGGCATTTGCATATCCATTAATATCAGTTGGTAATCGTTTACGAGTGCCTTTTCTACAGCTTCAGCGCCATTATTCGCGATATCTGGCGTGATCCCCCATGCTTGTAGTAGTAGTGTCACCAAGACTTGGTTATCAGTGTTGTCTTCTGCAAGCAATATATGCGCATCGAGATGTGTGCTTGCCAGTTCCTCTGAGATATTAGGCTCTGGTAACGCTGCTGATAGTTCATAGGCGAGTTCATAATTACTGTCTTGATAGTTACCAGCAACGCTAATGGTAAAGCGGCTGCCAATTCCTTGTTCGCTACTAACCTCAACGTCCCCGCCAAGTAGCTGTGCGAGGTTTTTTGAAATACATAACCCAAGGCCTGTGCCACCAAAGCGGCGAGTGGTGGTACTATCAGCTTGTTCAAACGGTTTAAATACGCGATCAATTTCAGCCTCAGACATACCTATACCAGTATCTTCTACGGTAAATCGAAATGTTTGTCGTGTTTCATCGAAAGACACTTTTATCTTAATTCCGCCAAATTCGGTAAATTTCACCGCATTGGTGGCTATATTCAATAAAATTTGCTTTAAGCGCGTAATATCACTGTGAAGAGTCCGGGGTAGAGGAAACTGATATTCAATAGCAAACGACAGGAGCTTTTCTTGCGCCATGGGGGCCATGATTGAATTTATATCGTCTAGGAGCGGTTGTAGCTTCAATTCACTTTTTTCTACTGCGAGTTTTTCAGCTTCAATTTTTGATAGATCGAGAATATTGTTGATGAGCTCGAGTAGGTGTTTTGAATTACGTAATACGGTATCTAGGTGATGCCGTGTGCCCTGAGCATCAGGGTTGTGTAACAATTGCTCTGTAAAACCCATGATTGCAGTAAGCGGTGTGCGTATTTCATGGCTCATATTTGCTAAAAACCGGCTTTTCAATTCATTGGCTTGCTTTGCTTGCGTGATAGCCATACCCAGTTGTTTATTCATTTCTTCTAATGCACGGGTTCGATTGTCTACCTTTTCTTCTAAGTGGTGCTTGTACTCTTCTAGCTCACCTTGAAAGTCTCTTATTTGTTTAACCATGTGATTAAAGTCGTGAAATAACGTGCCAACTTCATCATTACCTTGGCTGGGTAAATATACTGATAAATCACCATCACCGACTCTATGGCTTGCCTCACCTAATAACTCTATTGGGTTTAACAGTAAGTTGCGTACAACGATAAAAATCAAGATCGGTAATATAATGACCGATAAAATCACAATCAGAGCCGTTATTAAACTAATGGCTTTACCTGAGTGATACAGCAAAGATTTAGGTATTGTAGATAAGTAATAATAACCACCGCTGAGCTGCACGGCGTATAGCATACGCTCGATGTTATCTATGCTATTGAGGTTTATTGCGTTCAGTGTGCCTTTGTCAGCGACATCATGAATTTGCTCTATTTCATCAGGTGAAAGGTAACTGCCAAACAGCTGTTTGTCTGAGCTAAATAATATTTCTCCGCCATCAGTCACTAATAAATTGAGGGTATTGTCATAGGCGGCTTCAAAAATACTCGAATTTATAATCGAGGGGTCAACCTTTACTATGATATAACCTTGTTGGTTCGGTTGCCTGAGTTGTAAATTTACCCCGTAAATACGCTGTACAAAATACAAGTGCGTTGTGCCCTTATCGGTTGCAACCATGAACTGTTGCTGCCGTAGGTTATTGTTGATCATTTGGCTAAAAAAAGGGTAACTATGAGGGGCCTTATTTAAATTATTGGCATGATAAGCTTGGCTTTCTCCCTTAGGGTCAACCAAGTTGATACTTAAGATGTCTGGGTAGGCTTCACTGTAGCTGGCAAATACATCTACCAGGGCACTGAGCCTCGAGGTACTTGATACATCATAAAAGCTATTATGATTAAGAAAATCCATTAATACAGGAGAATTAGAGAGTAGCTTTGTCGTAGATTGGTATATCTCAATGTAATTAAACATTTTTTGTTGTTGTTGTTCAACAAAGCGGCTAACAGTGAGTTTGGCTTGCTTTTGGGTTGAGCTCGTTACATTCGTGAGTGTAAAACCACCAAGAAACAACAAGGGTAATATCACCAGAGGAGTGATGTACCATAATAGCTTAATACTTAACTTACTTGTTTTCATGGTGTTACATAGATATCCATATGATTGATCAGTATCAGAGATCATTATTGGTTCATGACATTCTAATCCTAAGCCAATGCAGCATGTTTCACAAGAAAACCCGTTCGAGTATGGTGAAATTGGTATGAAATTTATATGGGAGTAGTGAATTTTCTAAAAATGTAACAAATAAATGGTTGTTATGGGGTTAATTAAATGGCCGAGTTGTAACCTAATCACTCAGGTAAATTATTGTCTAATATAAGTTTCACTAGATTCAACGATATTTTAATCACGCTAACATCGAGGAAGAAAAACCAGTGTGAAGATACATGTGTTTGTAAGTTAGGGTAAAGAAGGTATGTGCCCCAGCAACGCGGATGCTGATGTCAGCCCTTGAACCCTAAGGTTCAAGGCGGAACGCAACAGCTTACCGCAGGCTTCTCGGTACATGCCGAGCTTGCACAATAGTAAGCAAACTACGTCCCTAAATAAAGTTTATCGGCTCAGGGACTTAATCTGCTGTCCAACGCGCTAGGGAACATAACCAGTATATAAAACATCTGCGTGAGTAGAAACCATAAATGCAAAATACTTCATCGTTTGCTGTTAATTTAATCGGTGTCGCTAGTTTACTAAACGACGCGGCGGATTTTTAAGCTAGCACATACAATTGCTTGGAGTTGCTATACTTCGAGTGGTAGCATTAAGCGACTAAACTGTGAGTGTAAGAAATACTGATGAGCGAATTAAAAGATTATACCCAAGCCCAATTGGTGCTAGAAAAAAACGACATTTATGTAGCCCCTGCTGAAGTACATGGTGCCATCAGTGGTTTACTGGCTTGCGGGCTGAATATTGAAGCAAAAGAATACTTAGGTTTACTGAGTGATGTGTTTAATGAAGGGCAGAATTTTAGCGAAGAGCTAAAACAGTTTTTTGCTGATATGTATAAACATGTTATTGAGCACTTTAATGAAAGCGAGTTTCAGTTTGACCTATTTCTCCCCAGTGAAGATGAGTCATTACTAGACCAAGCAAACGCGTTAGTTGCTTGGGTCTCTGGGTTTTTACTTGGCTTTGGTTTAAAGCAAAAAGACTATGGTAAGTTGTCGGCTGACGTAAAAGAAGTGATCAGTGACTTCACTGAGATCACTAAGCTTGATACACACTTTGATGACAGTGAAGAAGATCAACAAGCTTTACATGAGATTGTTGAGTATATTCGAGTCTCCGCATTGTTATGTTTTGCAGAGATGGGAAAAGAACCTGACGCCAACGCAACTTCAAAGACATTACACTAATGATCACAATACAAGAATTTTTAGAGCGCCGTACTCGTGTATTGGCGCAATTGGATAACGGCTCAGTGGCTGTTATTCCAGCGGCAGTTGAACTAACTCGCAGCCGAGATACTGAATATGCATTTCGTCAAGATAGCGACTTTTTTTACTTAACAGGTTTTAACGAACCAGATGCTGTATTGGTGTTAAGTAAAGATAAAGAAGGTAAAGGAGTAAGTACCTTATTTTGCCGAAACAAAGACAAAGTGGCAGAAATTTGGCATGGCCGAAGAATCGGCTTTGAGCGCGCGAAGGTTAATTTGTTACTTGATGAAACGCACCCCTTAAGTGAACTCGATGATGAATTACTTAACTTGGTGAATGGGCATCGAGTATTGTATTACGGTCAAGGTACGTACCCGGCGTTTGATGATCAAATTTGGTTATTAATGAATACACTGCGTGGCGCACCTAAAAAAGGTTACCGTGCACCGGAGATCATAAAAGATATCCGTCCAATACTACATGAAATGCGTCTGTTTAAATCTGAGGCTGAAATTGCTGTGATGCGCAAAGCGGCGCAAATTAGTTGTGACGCTCATAAACGTGCGATGCGTTTTGCATCAGCTGAAGCGACTGAGTATCAGCTGGAAGCGGAAATTCACCATCACTATGCTATGAATGGCGCGCGTCACCCTGCTTATGGCACCATTGTAGGGTCGGGTAATAACGCCAATATTTTACATTACACAGAAAATAGCGACGATTTGCATAATGGCGATTTAGTCTTGATTGACTCAGGTTGTGAACTTGAAGGCTATGCAGCAGATATCACTAGAACGTTTCCTGTCTCTGGAAAATTTAGTGAGCCCCAGAAAATACTGTATGAACTGGTCTTGGCTTCTCAAGAAGCAGCATTTAAACACGTCAAACCCGGTGGTACTTTAGTTAAAGCAAATCTAGCAGCGATGAAAGTGATGACTCAAGGTTTGATCGACCTCGGTATTTTAGCGGGTGATTTAGATACACTGGTAGACAAGCAAGCATGCAAAGCTTTTTATATGCATGGCTTAGGTCATTGGTTAGGGCTTGATGTGCATGATGTGGGTGAGTATAAGCAGGACGAAGCCGACCGCGCTTTTGAGCCTGGTATGGTACTGACCATTGAGCCTGGACTATATTTCGATGAAGATGCAGCCGTACCTGAGCAATATAAAGGTATTGGTATTCGTATTGAAGATGACTTATTGGTTACCAGTGATGGCTTTGAAAACTTAACTGCCGGTGTCCCAAAATCAATTTTTGAAATAGAAGCCCTCATGCAACAGTAGGAGAGTCGGTTGCAACAGTTTGATGTATTAATTGTCGGTGGCGGTATGGCGGGGGCCACCTCTGCTTTGGCAATCAAAAAACAGTGTCCCACTTACCAAATTGCTGTGATTGAAGCCTTTGCGTTGAATGAGCAAGCGCACCCAAGTTTTGACGACCGCAGTATTGCACTCGCACAACAGTCGGCGGCCTATTTGATGAGGCTCGGGCTATTTAACCCTCAGTGGCCTTTTACGCAGGCAATTCATCAAGTTCATGTGTCTGATAGAGGTCATTTTGGTAAAACTGATATAGATCATCAGGACTATGACTGCGATGCGTTAGGCTATGTAGTAGAGGTTAACCGATATGGTTTTGAGTTACATCAACAGCTGAAAAAAGCCGACATTACATTGTTTTGCCCAGCGACGGTGCGTGAGTTGGTGCAGCAGCCAGAACATGTCACGCTGACACTCTCTACTGATGAGGTGTTGGTTGGCAAGTTATTGGTAGTGGCTGATGGGGCTAAATCACCCACTCGCGAATTGTTAAAGTTGGGTTTTGTAAGCACGCAGTATGAACAAGGTGCATTAATTGCCAACATTGAAGTTGCAGGGGGTCATAGCGGGCAGGCATTTGAGCGCTTCACCGAGCATGGCCCGATGGCATTGTTACCAATGAGCCAAAATCGTTACTCACTCGTATGGTGTATGGAGAATAATCAGCTGCACGAGTATCAAAATATGAAAAATGAGCAGTTTGTTGAGGCTTTGCAATCTGCCTTTGGTTTTCGAGCTGGCGTATTTACTCAAGTAGGAAGTCGAACATCGTATCCATTGGTACTTGGCAAAGTCGAACAGTTAGCACATCATCGCAGTGTAATTATTGGCAACGCAGCACACGCCATTCATCCGATTGCAGGGCAAGGTTTTAACTTAGGTGTGCGAGATATTCAACAATTGGTGTCATTAATGGCAAGCAACCCACTCGATAGTTTGGGCGACTTCCCGTTTACTCGAGCATATGCAAAAGCCAGAGAGGCAGACATAAAGCAAGTGATGACATTAACAGATACTTTAGTCCGGTTATTTTCAAATAATTCGCGTATTTTTGCTTTGGGGCGCAGTTGTGGTTTGTTAGCTATGGCGCTTTCCACACGATTAAAATCCCCGTTAGCAAAACAATTGATGGGTCATGTGATCAAAGGAAGTAAGTAATGCAACAAGCGCAAGTATGTATTGTGGGTGGCGGTGCCGTTGGCTTGACTCTGGCGCTAGGGCTAGCAAAAGCTGATATAAGTGTACTGGTTATCGATAGTAACGCAGCGCCCCAACCATTAAAAACGCAATTTGCCAATAGAGTCAGTGCTATTAGCTTAGCTAGCCAAACTCAGTTTGAGCAGTTAGGTGTGTGGCAAGATATCGTTTCACAGCGTGCAACCCCCTATACCCATATGGACGTACGCGACCAAGATAGCTTTGGTAAAATAGCCTTTAATAACGCAGAGCTAGATTTACCAGAGTTGGGGCATATCGTTGAAAACGATGCGATACGCTACGCTTTGTTTACTGAGTTACAGCAATTAGATACTGTGACTTTATGTTTTGACACGCGTTATCAAACGATTCATCAGACTGAAACCGATGTATTAATTACGCTTGAAACAGGCATGCCTGTGATGGCTAAGTTACTGGTGGCCGCTGATGGAGCAAATTCAGCGATACGCACTCAGTTTAAAATGCCACTGACATTTTGGGATTATGACCATAATGCGATTGTCGCGACGGTTAAAACCCAATTACCGCATGATGCGACTGCACGTCAGGTATTTTTAGATACTGGACCGTTGGCATTTTTACCTCTACAAGATGAACAGCACCACTCAATTGTATGGTCTACCTCACCTGAAGAAGCGAAGCGCTTAATGGCTTTGTCTGATACAGAGTTTAATAAAGCGCTAAACGTTGCGATTGATGGACAGTGCGGTTTATGTGAAGTGGCTGATGATAGAGCCGTATTCCCATTAAAAATGCGTTACGCCCAACAATGGGTTAATGGAAAAATTGTATTGATGGGCGATGCGGCCCACACTATTCACCCATTGGCAGGCCTTGGTATGAACTTAGGGCTGAAAGATGCCCAAGCGTTAATTACGCAATTAACCAAAGAAGGCGAATTTGCCTCGACTCGCTCATTACGTGAATATGAGCGCAACCGTAAGCTGGATGCTCAAAAGCACATTGCTATGATGCAAGGCTTGAAAGAGTTGTTTGAAGGTTCTAATCCCGTTAAAAAACTGATCCGTGGAGTTGGTTTGAGCTTGGTTGATAACTTAGGTCCGATCAAGACTTTATTTGCAAAAGAAGCGGTAGGCAAGTAGGGCATGGCTTCTAAACTTCGTTTCCCTGAACTTGACTCCTAAATTTTGTCGCCCTGAACTTGACTCCTAAATTTTGTCTCCCTGAACTTGATTCAGGGTCCATTGGTTTGAGCCCCGCGTTTACGTTTTACATGGATTCTGACCTTCGTCAGAAAGACGGTGGTGTTGGAGTTTGACGCCTAAACTTCGTCTCCCTGAACTTGATTCAGGGTCCATTGGTTTGAGCCCCAGGTTTACGTTTTACATGGATTCTGACCTTCGTCAGAAAGACGGCGGTGTTGGGGTTTGACGCCTAAACTTCATTTTCGTGAATTTGGCTTCTAAATTTTGTCTCCCTGAACTTGATTCCTAAATTTTGTCGCCCTGAACTTGATTCAGGGTCTATTGGTTTGAGCCCCACGTTTATGTTTTACGTGGATTCTGACCTTCGTCAGAAAGACGGCGGTGTTGGGGTTTGACGCCTAAACTTCATTTTCGTGAGTTTGCCCCTAAACTTCGTCGCCCTGAACTTGACTCCTAAATTTTGTCTCCCTGAACTTGATTCAGGGTCCATTGGTTTAGGCGCTAGTTTCTAGATCTATACCCTACATATTTAACTTAATCGCAGAGCGATAAACTCCGCTAACTTATCGACGGCATGCACAGACTCAGCTGAGTTTTTGACCAAGCAGATCCCAATGTCGCCGAGCTCTGGCAAGTATTTAGTGCTGGTTTGATAGTTAAGCTCATTGGGGACCGTGCTTTTTGCAAGTACAGTCACGCCTAACCCTTCTTTTAATGCCGCGGTCAACCCTGTTAAGTCGGCATTACTGTAAATAACACGGTGTTTAATGCCCGCTTGTTGTAGTGCTTCAATGGCACGGCGGCGATAAATACAACCTTCTGGTGCGGTGACTAAGGTAACGACCTGCGCGCTATCTTTGACCAAAGACAGATCGCCAACCCACACTAACTGATCTTGCATAAACACAGGGAATTGCTCTGATCCAGTTTGCTCATTTAATGCCAACACGAGATCAAATTGATCTTGGCGAGATACTGAAAGCAAATGTTTACTTAAGCGAGATTTAACTTCAAGCGATACATCAGGGTATAAAGCAACAAAGTCACCAATGATTGAAGGCAGTATACGGGCAGCAAATTCACTGGGTATACCTAAACGGACTTTTCCTGTGACGCTCTCTGAAGTGAATTGCTGTAAAATCGCGTCATTATGTTGCAGCATCTGTTTTGCAAGTGGCAGTAATAACTCACCGTACTGATTTAAAACTTGGCGTTGACCTTGTTTTTTAAACAGCTTGCAATTGAGCATATCCTCAAGGCGCTTAATTTGTAAAGAGACTGCCGGCTGCGATAAACCCAGTCGTTCTCCCGCTTTTGCAAAGCCACCCACTTCAACCACAGTGACTAATGTGCGCAGTCCATCAATAGATAAGTTCTTCATATTAATAAATACAATTTAATCTAGCTGTTTATATAAGTATTATTTATCAATTGATAAAAAATTACAATTTGTTGTTGCTTATCAGCCCCCATATACTTTCAGCTAATGAAAATTTATTTAAGGTGTAGCAATGACTTTTGCTCCTACAATGTTTGCTAAACATCGCCAAGGCATAGCGCCTGCAGCCAATAGCATGGTTGCTACACATAACCTAGTGATTTTAGATTTTAGTGGTTTTGAAACGACGCCGTTTTTAAATCAAGTGCTAGGGCTTAACTTAAACAAATTGATGGCCCCGGGACTGGGCGTCAAAGGTCAATTAGTAAGTGGTGAATATTTTGCCGTTTATTACTTCAGCGAAACTGCCTATCGTTTCGTTGTGGATGTCGATTCTGTCGCATCATTTAAAGCATTAATTACGCAGCATGAACATGAGTACGATATTGAACTAGTGGTGCGCGAAGACTTAAATGTAAGCACACTCAGTGGTCAGCAAGCATTTGACACCTTGGTGAGCAGCTTTGAGCTAACGCCGGGCCTTCGTATATCTGACGAGCAAGCGTGCTATGGCCGACAAAGTGGTGAGGTGTTTGTCACTTCATTACTGCAAAGCGGCGAACAGCAATATCAGCTCATTGCGCTAAAGCCAACACTTGAAAAGTGGCAAGGCGTATTGCAGCAGCAAGGCTTTAGCCTAAACTAACAAACAGATTATATGACAAGGGCTAGCAAGATGATTTTGCGGCCCTTGTTACTATTGAATTAACCCCACCTCACTATGAGGCAATACTTATAGCTCATACCCTATAAGTACAAATATGACAGTGAAGGAATGATATGACTTCTAAAACAGTACTACATGCAAAGCACATTGAAGCTGGCGCGAAAATGGTGGATTTCCACGGTTGGGATATGCCAATTAACTATGGTTCACAGATTGAAGAGCACAACGCGGTACGTACCGATGCAGGTATGTTTGACGTATCTCATATGACCATTGTGGATGTAAAAGGCGATGATGCAAAAGCATTTTTGCGTAAGCTAGTTGCAAATGATGTAGCGAAGTTAACTGTTCCTGGTAAAGCGCTTTACACCGGCATGTTAAATGAGCAAGGCGGCGTAATTGACGACCTTATCATTTATTTCTTCACTGAAACGGATTACCGCCTAGTTGTAAACTCAGCGACGCGTGAAAAAGATTTAGCACACATTGCGACAGTATCTGAAGGTTATGCAGTTGAAGTAACTGAACGTCCAGAGTATGCGATGATTGCAGTACAAGGCCCGAATGCCAAAGCAAAAACGGCTGAGGTTTTAGATGCAGAGCAAAATGCTGCTGTTGAAGGTATGAAGCCTTTCTTTGGTGTGCAAGCAGGTGATTTATTCATCGCTACCACAGGTTACACGGGTGAAGCAGGATATGAAATTGTGGTACACAATGACGGTGCTGCGGACCTTTGGCAAAAATTATTAGACGCAGGTGTTGCTCCTGCTGGCTTAGGTGCACGTGATACGCTACGTTTAGAAGCGGGCATGAACTTGTACGGCTTAGACATGGACGACACTGTGTCGCCATTGGCTGCAAACATGGCGTGGACGATTGCTTGGGAACCTGCTGAGCGTGACTTCATTGGCCGTAAAGTGGTTGAGCAACAACGTGCAGACAAGAGCACAGATAAGCTAGTTGGTTTAGTGCTAGAGAGCAAAGGCGTGTTACGTGCAGGCTCTAAAGTTATCGTAGAAGGTGGCGAAGGGGTTATCACTTCTGGTACATTCTCACCGACGCTTGGCTTTAGTGTTGCTTTAGCACGAGTACCTCGCTCTACTGGTGAGACAGCACAGGTTGAAATGCGCAAAAAGCTAGTTGACGTTAAAGTAGTGAAGCCAAGCTTTGTACGTAACGGCAAGTCAATTATTTAATATTATAATAGGGCGGTGCGCCGCCTAAAAAACCGAACCAAAGGAACAAAAAATGAGCAATATTCCTAGCGAGTTAAAGTACGCGTCTTCACACGAGTGGGTTCGCGCCGAAGGTGATGGTACTTATACTGTAGGTATCACTGAGCACGCTCAAGAGCTTTTAGGCGACATGGTATTCGTAGAATTACCAGAAGTTGGCGATGAAGTTGATGCGGGTGAAGATTGTGCTGTAGCTGAGTCGGTAAAAGCGGCATCAGATATCTATGCACCAATCACTGGTGAAATCGTTGCTATTAACGAAGACCTTGAAGATTCACCAGAAACGGTTAACAACGACGCGTTCGGCGACGGTTGGTTATTCCGTGTTAAAGCATCTGATGAAGCTGAGCTAGGTAACCTGTTAGATGCAGAAGGTTACGCAAACTCAATCGACGAAGATTAATCGTCGAGTGAGTTTTTAAAAGCCCCAACCGGGGCTTTTATTGTTTTCAAACACACACTTTAGTCAAGCCATTACCCTTGCTGTGTGCTGTTTAAAATTGATTACCATAGACCAATATAAACCCCGTTGGTTTATTGCAGTAAATATTATTTATATTTTTGGATCATAGGAATCTGGACTAATGTCAAACGCCAAATCTCTTGAACAGTTAGAGCAAAAGCAAGATTTTATTCGCCGCCATATTGGGCCTAGCCCAGCGCAAGTTAGCGATATGCTAGCTGCTCTTGAAGTATCGAGTGTTGAAGAGCTGATCGGTCAAACCGTCCCTGCAGCTATCCGTTTAGAGCAAGGTTTAACAGTAGGCGATAGCCGTACTGAAGTTGAAACGCTGAGCTACCTAAAGTCGGTTGCAAGCCAAAACAAAGTATTCAAGTCGTACATTGGACAGGGCTACCACCCAACACATGTACCAAACGTGATTTTACGTAACGTACTTGAAAACCCAGGTTGGTACACGGCGTATACACCTTATCAGCCAGAGATTGCGCAAGGTCGTTTAGAATCATTACTTAACTTCCAGACTCTTACCATTGATATTACTGGTTTAGACTTAGCATCAGCCTCATTGTTAGATGAGTCTACGGCAGCAGCAGAGGCGATGGCACTGGCTAAACGCGTATCTAAAGCGAAAAAAGCCAATGCATTCTTTATTGCCGAAGACGTTCACACGCAAACCATTGACGTAGTAACAACGCGTGCAGAACAGTTTGGTTTTGACATCATCGTTGGCCCAGCAACAGACGCTGTAAACCATGAGATTTTTGGTGCGCTTTTCCAATACCCAAGCACAACGGGTGAAGTGGTAGACGTACAAACGCTTATCGCACAAATACAAGATAAAAAAGCGATTGCCTGTGTTGCCGCAGACATCATGAGCTTAATGCTACTAAAAGCACCAGGTAAACTCGGTGCAGACGTCGTACTAGGATCTGCACAACGTTTTGGTGTACCAATGGGTTACGGTGGTCCACATGCTGCATTTTTCGCAACACGCGATAAGTACAAGCGTTCACTGCCAGGTCGTATTATTGGTGTATCAAAAGACCGCTTAGGTAACGATGCACTACGTATGGCAATGCAAACACGTGAGCAGCATATCCGTCGTGAAAAAGCCAATTCAAACATTTGTACAGCGCAGGTATTACTTGCCAACATGGCAGCATTTTATGCGGTGTACCATGGCCCTCAAGGGCTAAAAACCATTGCTCAACGCACTAACCGTTTTGCCAGCATTTTAGCAACCGGCCTGACATCAAAAGGCGTGACGCTGAAGCATGACACATGGTTTGACACGCTAACAGTGGTAAGTGCAGACAAAGATGCGGTAGTTGCACGTGCGATTGCAGCAGAGGTAAACTTTGCAACTAATCATGCGGGTGAATACTCAGTATCAGTGAACGAAACAACCACTCGTGCCGATGTAGCACAGTTGTTTGATATTATTCTAGGTGAAGGCCATGGCCTTGATGTAGATGCACTTGATTCTCAAGTTGCTGCTGATGGCATCACTGGTATTCCAGCAAGCCTAGTACGTGACGACGAAATTTTAACGCATCCTAACTTCAACTCGTACCACAGCGAGACCGAAATGCTGCGTTATATTAAGCGCCTTGAAAATAAAGATTTAGCGCTTAACCACTCTATGATCTCATTAGGTTCATGTACTATGAAACTGAATGCGACAGCGGAGATGATCCCAGTAACGTGGCCTGAATTTGCAGAAATGCACCCATTCTGCCCGCTTGATCAAGCACAAGGTTACCAAGTGATGATCAACGAGCTTAACGAGTGGTTGGTAAACATCACCGGATACGACGCAGTATCATTACAGCCAAACTCTGGTGCACAAGGTGAATATGCGGGTCTTATCGCAATTCGTAAATACCATGAGTCACGTGGCGAAGGGCACCGTAACATCTGCTTAATCCCAAGTTCAGCACATGGTACTAACCCAGCATCAGCACAAATGGCCAGCATGAAAGTGGTGGTTGTTGCGTGTGACTCGCTTGGTAACATCGATATGGACGACCTACGTGCGAAAGCCGCTGACGTAGCTGAAAACCTATCATGTATCATGGTAACCTACCCATCTACACATGGTGTTTACGAGCAAAGCATCAAAGAAGTATGCAACATCGTGCATGAGCACGGCGGCCAAGTATACATGGATGGCGCGAACATGAACGCACAGGTGGGTATTACCAGCCCAGGTTCAATTGGGTCTGACGTATCACACCTTAACTTGCACAAAACATTCTGTATTCCACACGGTGGCGGTGGCCCAGGTGTTGGCCCAATTGGGGTTAAATCACACCTAGCAGAGTTTATGCCGAACCACAGCGTGATCAACGTACCAGGCACGACTGAAGGTAATGGCGCAGTATCAGCAGCACCTTACGGTTCAGCAGCCATTCTTCCTATTTCATGGGCATACATCACGATGATGGGCTCAGAAGGCTTAAAGCAAGCAACTGAAATGGCGATTGTGAATGCCAACTACTTAACAGAAAAGCTAAGTGAGCATTACCCAATTTTGTACCGTGGTCAAAACAACCGTGTTGCACACGAATGTATTGTTGATTTACGCCCAATCAAAGAAACGTCAGGCATCACAGAAATGGATATCGCTAAGCGTTTACAAGATTATGGTTTCCACTCACCGACTATGTCGTTCCCAGTAGCAGGCACATTGATGATTGAGCCTACTGAGTCTGAATCTAAAGTAGAAATCGACCGCTTCATTGAAGCCATGATCTCTATCAAGGGCGAAGTAGACAGAATCATCTCTGGTGAATGGTCTATTGAAAACAACCCATTGGTATTTGCACCACACACCCAAGCTGACGTACTAGGCAATGAGTGGAACCGAGCGTATGACCGTTTCTACGCGGCATTCCCAGTACCAAGTGTGGCAAAAGACAAGTTCTGGCCAACAGTTACACGTATTGACGACGTGTTAGGTGACCGTAACTTAATTTGTTCATGTCCGCCAATTGAGACGTATGCAGAGTAATTGAGTGAGGTAGGTTTGGCTTTACGCCAAACCTCTACTTAAATTAAAAAGCCGCTTTGAGTGTTCAAAGCGGCTTTTTTGTAGCTTGTTAAATAGAAGCTGGTATTTTAATTATGCCTTTCTGACGCAAGTTAGGCTCCATTCTTAGCAGCGCTTGTATCAATATCGTTTTTCAAGGTAGTTATTGTCTTCCTGACGAAGGTCAGGATCTATTCTTAGCTGTACTTATATCAATACCGTCTTCCTGACGAAGGTCAGGATCCATTCTTAGCAGCACTTTAATCAATATCGTCTTCCTGACGCAGGTCAGGACCCATTCTGAGCAGCACTTGAATCAATATCGTTTTCTTGACGTCGGTCAGGACCCATTCTTAGCAGCACTTGAATCAATATCGTCTTTCTGACGCAGGTCAGGATCTATTCCTAGCAGCACTTGAATCAATATCGTCTTCCTGACGTAGGTCAGGACCCATTCTTACCAGCACTTGAATCAATATCGTCTGCCTGAGACAGGTCAGGATCTATTCTTAGCAGTGCTTGTATTAATGTCGTTTTCCTGACGTAGGTCAGGATCTTGCTTGTATCAATATCCTCTTCCTGACGAAAGTCAGGACCCACAAAACAACTCATGTCAGCATTTTCTATTTCTCAACATTCATTTGAAAATTAACCCTTTGTCGCGTTGGCGACAGCAACCAAAGAGGGGCGGCCGCTGGCCCTCACTGGACTCACCCAGCGACGCTGATCTTCAAATAAATAATTGATGTGAACGTAAACGCCATGAAAGCACATCCATGTACCGGCATGTCTTGAAGTGCATTGCCTATAGGGATTTACGTACTCTGATTAGGAAGACCGATTAATTTATTACCTTCAAGTTTAATGATGGTATCTTGGTGGGCATAAGCAAGACTAGATAAAAGCATAAATAAGATTAAATACTTCACTGACTTTCCGTGATCGCAACGCTTCACCTATGGCACTTTTAGTGTCAGTTGCATGGCCTTGTTGGAGATTATAACTTTTACGAACGGCTTATTTTCAGTGGGTTGTTCGTATAAGAGTTTATGTACTTGGAATCAAAAAAGCAGCCAATAAATATGTGAAAAAGAGATTATGACTGCTTAACTTTAGTTAAGAGTGTCGCGCTGTGAGTCGCGCTAAACAATTAAATTAACGAGTAATAGGACATATATACGTACACATTATGTAGTTTGTTGGAATTGACCATCCTCCACCGACTTGTTTGGTTTGTTCCTGATTTAATGACTTTTCTGTATAAGATAGAGACTTGATTGCTTTTTTATTGAGTTTCATTTTCATAATTCATTCCTTTATTTTAATAGTCTTAGTTCACTGCCATGCCGATCCTTATTTAAAGCTAAATACCAAAATTATGGCAATATAGAGTGAACAAAATTCACTCTATCACTTGGACCTGTATAAGGCAATATGTTAAGCGTTATACAAATTAAATTGAAATTACAGAGGTATGTATTGACGATGTACCGATGGGTGCTCGTGGCGCTACTTGTCGACAGGCTAATTTTTAGACCAGTTTTATATTGGTATTTACCCTGATTTTGAGAGTGGTTAAATTGTTATATGTAGTAATAAGGAAAGATAGCTGCTGACAGGTTTTGAGAAGCTAACGTAACTCGCTTTGGGCAGCTCATACCCCCATATGCAGCTCTTTATTTGCTTGTCGGTTTGTCTTGTTTTTCTCTAAAAAGGAAGATTCTTGGCGTGAATGCGATTTAACTGTTTACTTACTCGGTTTATCAAATAAAATTAGCCCCCACAGAGGGTACTTCAGCTCTAATTATATGGCGTACCTGAGATTTAGGTTTTTATACGGTTAAACAAACATTAATATTATCAAATTCATTGAAACCACTCCTTGGTGGTTCTTAATACTTCTTTAGAATCAATGAGGTCAGAGTCGTTGATTTAGGCTTCACTTATGTTTGAGAATCAATGGGGTCAGAGTCGTTGATTTAGGCTTCACTTATGTTTGATGGGCTATACTAATGTAACGAAAACTAATGGACTAGTTAAGTTATGGCACGTCTTCCTCGATTAAACCTTCCCAATATCCCGCAGCATATTGTTCAGCGCGGTAACAATCGGCAAGTGACTTTTGTTGAAGCAGATGACTATGTTGTTTATTTAGAAAAGCTAAAGTACTACGCCAAAGAATATGAAGTAAAAGTACATGCGTTTGTACTGATGACGAATCATATTCATTTATTGGCAACACCAACCACAAGTAATGGTGTGAGCAAGCTTATACAGTCTTTAGGGCGTTATTATGTTCGCTATTTTAACCAAATTTATAAACGCACGGGCACATTGTGGGAAGGGCGATTTAAATCAACATTAGTTGATAGTGACAATTATTTTTTAATTGTGAGTCGTTATATTGAACTAAACCCAGTGAGAGCAGGCATGGTTCAGCACCCAGCTGAATATACTTGGTCTAGCTATCAGCATAATGCTGTAGGGAAGGTCATCGAGCTTATTACTGAACATGATTTATATGCGCAGTTAGGTACTAGCCCAGAGCAGAGGCAAGCACAATACCGCTCATTATTTGAAAGTGACATTCCGCCATATACGCTTGAGAAAATAAAAACTGATAAAATGTGGGTACTTGGCAATGATAAATTCAAACAACAAGTTGAGGAAATGTCGGGCAGGAGAGTCTCGCCTTTGCCACAAGGAGGGGATAGAAAATCAGGGGCGTTCTTAAAGTCAAAAGAGAAAAATCAACGACTCTGACCCCATTGAACTCCTGTTTGCTTATAGGCTGAATAGCATTAAGCGACATTAAATGTTGTATGAAATTTAACCTTTACCACCCATTGGGTTTTATTTTTTATACGATATTGTTACAAGTTATTGAGGTTTGTATAGGTTGTTTTTGAATGTGGGTTACGTTATATGTAATCAAAGGGGTCAAATCATATATGCCTAATTTTTAGTATTCATCTTCCTTTTTGGTTCTTTTGTTATGTTATATTGTATCATTTATTTTCAATGAAAATATCATTAGGTTTAACATAGCTTTGATAAAAGTATCATTTTGCTCGATTAAGCTTATTTAAAAATTTAGGGGCAGTATCAGTGATTTCTCGCAGACAATTTACAAAAAATACCGTGACATTAGCATTTATGGGCTTAGGGAGTAGCTTATTAGGGTGTGCATCAACGCCTGTTGGCAAATCAAACGCTATGAAAATCAATGGGGTCAGAGTCGTTGATTTAGGCTTCACTTGTGTTTGATGGGCTATACTGATGTAACGAAAAACTAATGGACTAGTTAAGTTATGGCACGTCTTCCTCGATTAAACCTTCCCAATATCCCGCAGCATATTGTTCAACGCGGTAACAATCGGCAAGTGACTTTTGTTGAAGTAGATGACTATGTTGTTTATTTAGAAAAGCTAAAGTACTACGCCAAAGAGTATGAGGTTAAAGTTCATGCATATGTACTGATGACTAATCATGTTCATTTATTAGCTACACCCACTTCATCAGGTGGTGTAAGCAAGCTTATGCAGTCGCTTGGGCGTTATTACGTAAGGTATTTCAACCAAGCTTATAAACGCACGGGCACGCTGTGGGAAGGGCGATTTAAATCCACATTGGTTGATAGTGACAATTATTTTTTAATTCTGAGTCGTTATATTGAACTAAACCCAGTGAGAGCAGGCATGGTTCAGCACCCTGCTGAATATACTTGGTCTAGCTATCAGCATAATGCTGTAGGGAAGGTCATCGAGCTTATTACTGAACATGACTTATATGCGCAGTTAGGTACTAGCCCAGAGCAGAGGCAAGCACAATACCGCGCATTATTTGAAAGTGACATTCCGCCATATACGCTTGAGGAAATAAAAACAGCCACTGATAAAATGTGGGTACTTGGCAATGATAAATTTAAACAACAAGTTGGCAAAAATCAACGACTCTGACCCCGTTGATCGGCGACCTAGTTCGATAGTTTGTGAAATCTTTCCTTGCGCGTCTGCAGTAGCGGAGGTTAATTCGAAGTTGTTTGCCTGTAGAGTATAGTAATCACGCCATAAGAAGAATAGGGCTTGGCCTCCTGGCACAGGGCGTCCTGTTGAATCGTTTAAAACCAAGTTTCATTTGAGTGTTTGATAGGCCTGAGTTGTTAAATAAGGGGAGCTTTGTGCTGAATACGGCACTCGTAACACATTTGGCTCGCCCTTTATTGAGTGTTGAGAAAATGACGCTATATTTGAACCCAGCGTAATTTGGTAAGCACTGGAAGGGTTGTTTGGCAAATTATAGTTTAGTCTCACGCGAACTAGCTGGTATTCCCCAGCTTGGTTTGGCGTGATTAACTTACCTTTACTTGGCACTTCTGTCCAAGAGCTCGCTTCTAATCAATGGTAATCAATGGGGTCAGAGTCGTTGATTTAGGCTTCACTTATGTTTGATGGGCTATACTGATGTAACTAAAAACTAATGGACTAGTTTAAGTTATGGCACGCCTCCCTCGATTAAATCTTCCCAATATCCCGCCAATCACGGCAATCAATGTAATCAATGGGGTCTAATCAATGGGGTCAGAGTCGTTGATTTAGGCTTCACTTATGTTTGATGGGCTATACTGATGTAACTAAAAACTAATGGACTAGTTTAAGTTATGGCACGCCTCCCTCGATTAAATCTTCCCAATATCCCGCCAATCCGGCAATCAATGGGGTCAGAGTCGTTGATTTAGGCTTCACTTGTGTTTGATGGGCTATACTGGTGTAACGAAAAACTAATGGACTAGTTAAGTTATGGCACGCCTTCCTCGATTAAACCTTCCCAATATCCCGCAGCATATTGTTCAACGTGGTAACAATCGGCAAGTGACTTTTGTTGAAGCAGATGACTATGTTGTTTATTTAGAAAAGCTAAAGTACTACGCCAAAGAATATGAAGTAAAAGTACATGCGTTTGTACTGATGACGAATCATATTCATTTACTGGCCACACCAACCACAAGCAATGGTGTGAGCAAGCTTATACAGTCTTTAGGGCGTTATTATGTTCGCTATTTTAACCAAACTTATAAACGCACGGGCACACTGTGGGAAGGGCGATTTAAATCAACATTAGTTGATAGTGACAATTATTTTTTAATTGTGAGCCGTTACATTGAGCTTAATCCTGTTAGAGCCGGTATGGTTGCACACCCAGCTGAGTATACTTGGTCTAGCTATCAGCATAATGGGGCGGGGAAGGTCATTGAGCTTATTACTGAGCACGATTTATATACACAGTTAGGTACTCGCCCAGAGCAGAGGCAAGCGCAATATCGCTCATTATTTGAAAGAGACATTCCGCGATATACGCTTGAGGAAATAAAAACAGCAACTGATAAAATGTGGGTACTTGGCAATGATAAATTTAAACAACAAGTTGAGGAAGTATCGGGTAGGAGAGTCTCGCCTTTGCCAAAAGGAGGAGATAGAAAATCAGGGGCGTTCTTAAAGTCAAAAGAGAAAAATCAACGACTCTGACCCCTTTGAACTCGTTTAGTCTCACGCGAACTAGCTGGTATTCCCCAGCTTGGTTTGGCGTGATTAACTTACCTTTACTTGGCACTTCTGTCCAAGAGCTCGCTTCTAAGTGCTCTAAGATAAACTGATTAATTGGGCTTTCTTGAGATGTACTGTGCAACCTTGCTGGTAATTTGCCATTGCTGACCATCAAAAATGAGATTGATATAATCTACATAACCATGTTGTTTTTCTTTTCCCCATGTAAACTCGACAGTGGCATTGGCAACATTTCCCGTGATTAACAAGTTCGTGATTTCGACCTTCGCAGCCCACTTATTACCTGTATCAACCCGTTGCATAAATTGATCACGGCCAAAGATTTGGTACTGACCGCGCTCGTCAAAGTACTGAATTGTAGCTGTTTTTTGGAAGGCCATTTCAATATTTCTACCAATGCCTAGGGTGACGCCTGTGACATAGGTCCCAACGGCTTCTTGTGGTGTGTTAAACTGACCAGCACTGGCTTTTAATGTAGGGAATGTTAGCAAAATACAGCTTGTTAAGATAAAAAGTAATCTAGTCATTAATCCTCCTTGTTTTACACTAATTTATCTGATTTTTTTAATTTATTACAGTTTTAATCTATCAAATTTATAACCATTTTGAATCAATGGGGTCACGAATCAATGGGGTCAGAGTCGTTGATTTAGGCTTCACTTGTGTTTGATGGGCTATACTGATGTAATGAAAAACTAATGGACTAGTTAAGTTATGGCACGTCTTCCTCGATTAAATCTTCCCAATATCCCGCCAATCACGCCAATCAATGGGGTCAGAGTCGTTGATTTAGGCTTCACTTGTGTTTGATGGGCTATACTGATGTAACGAAAAACTAATGGACTAGTTAAGTTATGGCACGTTTTCCTCGATTAAACCTTCCCAATATCTCGCAGCATATTGTTCAACATGGTAACAATCGGCAAGTGACTTTTGTTGAAGCAGATGACTATGTTGTTTATATTGAGAGTGACAGTTGATAGTACAATAGCACTATCAACATAGCTTTTAACACGCTAAAATAGTTAGAGTAGCTTATCCTCTAAATATAGGTGCGGTGCCAGGGCCGGTTACAGGTCCAATTACGGTGCCGATCGTTGGATCGGTAATTGTTACAGACACATCTGTTGTTCTACCCTCTGTAATGGTCTCCCCTGTTACACAGCCTCCATTAATGCTGGCACCTGCGATTTGAGGTGTTAGATTTAGAGGTAAACGTACACCATCGTTTGATAAATTCTTTAACTTGACCTTGTTTAAACTAAACTTCATTTTATTCCTTATAAATATCAGTTCCCATTACGGGTTCTTAAATTTAATATAAAATATCTTTTTAATCAATACATTCAAAAAATAATAAGTTAGGGGCTATTTGATTCGTTGGCATAAATTGTTTAAAGGTACGCTTCATAGGCAAAAGTTTTTGGTAGGTGAGAGTCTGGATAAAGGACCGCAGTTTTTAGAGTGGGAAACAAAATAGTTCAGGAAGCGTTTGTCTGATATTAGTTGATTTATGCGAGTTTTAAATGAGCAGGTTGTTTTTCTGAATTTTAAATATGCAGGTATCTGGGTATGTCGAGCAAGTATTGAGGTCAGGTCTTAAATTGACTAGGCTCTGGTTTGAGATAGTTAGTTATCTTTTTTCATTTAGGGATCGCATTACCCTTGTTGCTGGTACGATGAGTTGTTACTCTCAAAATAAATAACCATAACTTTGAGGCATCGTCATGCAGGAATTTTTCGAAAAGTTTGCAATTAACACAAAGATTAATGTGGTATGGGGAGAAATGGATGCCTTAGGGCATGTGAATAACGTGTCGTATTTTCGCTATTTCGAAACCGCGCGAATTGATTTTTTAAGCCAAACGGGCTTACTGTCTATTTTATCAGAACCCACTCATAGCCCTGTTCTGCGCGACACTTACGCGCAATACAAACGACCGGTTACTTTTCCTGATACGCTGCATATTGGTTCATACATTACCGATATAAAAGAAGACCGTTTTACTATGCGCTACGAGGCGTTTAGCGAATCACAGCAAGCAATCTGCACCACAGGGTATGCGAGTGTGGTGATGTTTAATATGAAAACAGGGCAAAAAGCGTCAATTCCAAGCAACATGCTAACCATACTGAAGCAATACACAGGACAATTATAGTAACGTTAAGAGGTGAGTTAGTCGGTGGCATTGCATTATGCGATATCGTGCTCCAGTGAAAGTAAAGCCATCAAATAGGGAACTGAATAACACCTGCTATTTTGCGGGGACTACCTGTTTGCGCATTGTTCATTATCTTCTTCGTCTCTATCACAAGTAAGTTCTGTAAATAAAAGGGGTAATAACCTTTTGGTTATTGCCCCTTTTATGAGCTTTTATTTTTAATTTAGCCTACTTTGCAAAGCTATCTTTTCTTTGTAATTTAAAGCCCTCAGAGCCAAGCATAGTAGTAGAATAAACAATAAAATAAGCATTGCGCCACCACTTGCATTATCTTTATCAATTTTACTGTCTTTTTTGATAGCTTTACCTTGTATCGTAATATTAATTGTTGCAAGTTCAGAGTAACTTATTCCATCCGACACTCGGAAGTTAATATTGATCTCATTGTCAGAGGTACTTTCTAATTTATAAGACAAAATACCTGTTGTGTTATCTAGACTAAGTTCCCCAGATGTCACGCTATCTAACAGCTCATAAGTTAGAGGGTCTCCATCGGCATCACTACCTATAAGTTGTAACTTAATGACGTCATCATACGAAAATGTCCTACTTACACCTTTAGCTGTAGGCTGGCTATTAGTATGGTTAATAATGATATTAGCTTCCGAATTACTATAGCCATCATTGACCATTACGTTAAAACTACTTGGCTCTAATGACGCTATCGATGGAATGTAGTCAAACTGACCTGTTGTGCTATCAATGAACTGAACAGCGCCAAAACTAGGTTGACTCTTAACACTAAACTCTAAAGGTTGATTATCAATATCAACAGCGGTTAACTGAGCAGTTAATTTTAAGTTCCAGTGTGTGGTAAAGCTTTGGTTATTAATCGTTGGTACGGTGTTAAGGACTTTAACCGAAACACTTGCTTTCGCTGAGTTACCTTGTGAATTTATTGATGCAATAACAAACTCATCAGTTCCTGAGAAACCATTATTGGGGGTATAATTGAATATTCCCGCCTGTCTATTAATGAAGTCAATTTTGCCATTTTCCGGCGCACTAAAGGTGTAAAATCCATCAGCAGCTAACCCATCCGCGTTTAGAACTTTGCCTTCAATTTTATTATTACTCGTAGTTGTTAAATTGAGGTTTTCTAAACTGATCGTTTCTGCAGAGACTAAGTCAATTTTAAATAAAAAGCGTCGACTTCCTGCAAAAGTAAGCAAGTAGGATAAATCATCACTATGTAATATTTGTACCTGATCAGGGCTGTGATTGAGTAATTCTTGGTAAATAATAGCTTGGCTATTTAAGTCAATTACTCCTAACTTATTATCACAAATATAGTAGACTTGAGCATTGTCATTCACTGATAAGTGCATAGCAGCACGATCACATATTTTAGCTATGACTGAGGGTACTATTTCCTGAGTAAAAGAAACTAACTCACCTTGTTCATTCGTGCTTAATAATCTAGTTTTCCCTTTAATTATTGCTGAAGTATAGTCACCGAAGCCCTCAAAATTAAATTGCTCAACACGATTCGCTTCTAGCCAGTAAATAAAAAGACTGTCACTGTCTCTTACTATGACTTCTTGGACACCATCGTGATCAAAATCTAAGGCTTGCAACCCTTTCAAAGACCCTGTTATTTTTGAACTTTCTATATTTGTCGAATAAAGAATAGGGTTGGCTAGATCTGGTTTAAATACGGCTATGGTAGAGTTAGCATGCAATAGTAAAATTTCATCTTTACCATCAAATGTTAAATCACTGTGTATTAGTTCATGAGTTCTATCTGGAAAATTATAAATATAACCAATACCTTCTACCAAAATTGATACCTCATAAGAAAAGGGAGCCTCGTGAGTTGAAATTACATTATTTTTACCGTCTCCATTAATATCAGCAAAAACTTGTGAATAAGGTTTTCGTTTGTCTTCCCATATTGATGATAAGGTATTGGTGTTGAAGCGGTTCAGTGCCGGGGCCTTAAACTCTAAATATTGTGATAAATAGGTATCGAAGTTGTAGTAATCCTGATAGCTGAATTCAAATAACTCTATGTCATTTGTTTCGCCCAGATTACTCAAAGCGTAAGTTTTAGTTTCATAATCCCAGAATACCCAAGACATACCTAACCAATTCGTTCCTGAAATTGTAATAACTTCGGCGCCTGTTGAGGAGTTTACTTCAACACTTGTTGAGATTGTCTCTAATAAGCCATCATTGTCAATATCATCAATATGGTAATTAATTAATGCGTAAAAAGTAGAGTGCTTAGTCTTATTAAGGCTTGAGTATCGCGGATACGCGTATGTATTTTCTTGCCAAGTAACCGTGTTAACCCCAACAATAGGGCCAGTTTTAAGATCTAGGGTATAAGGGGTATTAGGAGCCATAAAACTGATTAAATTTCCTGTTTTGGGATCTATTGCAGATTTTGGAGAGGATCTATTATTACTACATTCACTCTCATCTGCATTTTTTCCTTCAGGGACAATGTAAGATCTATTTAAAACATCTAAAGTACATTTAGCACCTACCAGTTCGTCTAATCCATCTTTATTTACATCATGAGCAAAGTCATAGCTTGCCGGTTTATTAATCGTCCATACCAGCTCGAAACTACCAGCTTTTTCTCTATAAATGTTACCATTAGTAAAAGCAATATCAATAGTTTGACTATCCAAAAAGTAACCTGCCTGGAAAGTCAGCAAGCGATTGTTTTTTAGAAACTTCTCACCTGAAATTTGATAATTTTTTTCAACTTGCCATGTTTGCATATTGATACTAGTCAAAGTGTCTTCAGATACCAGCAGCATTTCAGTAATATTATCATTATCTAAATCTGCAAAGTCTATTTGTTCAGTCGTCATGCTTTCGAGCTTCGAGATATAGCTTTGAGCGCTCAAATTAAAGACAAACACTTCTTTTAATGAGGAAATAACAGCTAAAAAATGATTATCAGAAACTTTATCATGAAAACCATATATTCTTTCAAATTCAGCACTATCTGGTAGGCTAAACTCCTTCACTATTTCATATTTATCTGGTGAATTACTTTCATCACGACGCACTTCTTTTAATATGGCAATTTTTGAATTTCTGGTTCTTCTATTATTTGAGTTACCAAAAATAATCTCTTTATTCCCATCACCGTCTAAATCGGCACTATAAAAACCGGAGTCTCCAATATTTTCGCCTACTTCAGCCCATTGCTTAATTAATTTAGCTTTAGGTAAAGTAACTTTGTTAGTTTTTGCCAAACTTATAGTTGGGAAAAAGAAAAATGATGTGATGATTAGATACCAAAATAAGCTGAGGTTATTCATCTTACGCCTTTAAAGTTATATGCTTACCTTTGATGATACTACATTTGTTTTTTTGTTGATATTGTGAAATTATAATTACGTTATACTAATAAAAATAGTAACCTATAGCGCTAACCCTGGCCCCTTATTCTATTTTCATTCTGAATTGATAAGTTATGACTAATTTAAAATAGAATTTCTACAGATAAAATATCGAAGGCTATGACCCTTTTATACGCTGCATATTGGTTAACTTATGCTATGAATCAAAAGTCATGAAGCAGGCTCTGGTTATTGAGTGTAAAGATGACTCAATAATTTAATGTTAGTCATAGTGCTTATAAGCAACGCCAATTTCCTTTTATCACGATTATAAATAAGCTAATGCTGTTTAATGCATTGTTATAGGTTGATCATTGACGACTAGGGATTGACCGTTTTCCTTGGCTCGGATAAAACTAGAGATTAAAACGTTATTTGATAAGGTATTTATATCGTTGACCTTTTCAACCATGCAAAACGTAATGGATTCCCAACCTAAACCTTTAATAAAAGTTTTAAGCTGTTTGATATTGCCTTGATAGTTTTCATCGGTTGTTAATAAGCCGATAGAATGCTTATTACCGAGTTTGTACTTGCCATTGTTTGTGGTTGAACATTTGGCGTACCCGCTCAACACATACACAGTACTTTCGCTTTTATTCATTGTTGCTTGCATACTTAAGTGAATTTTAATTCATCATGCATTTTTCGAACCAAATTAATAAACATGTCTATGTGATGTGCCTACACCTTGAAAGTAAGGGGTAAAACATGATTGGCTACCTAAACTTAGCATTAGTACTTTAAAGGGTGTCAATTTTTTGTATAGAGCGAGGGGGAGTACTCGAAAAAGAGGGCATTAAGCAGCCCCATAACAATGAAGCAAGAGAGTTTTTATTCGGATTCAAGTGAAGGTGCTGCTATTTTCGAAATCACGGAGCTCAACAGAAGCAGCGTTCTGCATATCGCTATGAAGCCGGGAAACCTTGTAATATCGAAGAGACGGTGGCTGTTAACTCTGACAATGGAGCACCATATTGATTAAGAACATGGGGGTCAAGTCTTGGATTGTGTATTTTTTAGATTGTTTACTGAATTTTGCAGTTTAGTAGGTTGTTTTATTTGTACTTAACCTTCACTTTGGTTAAGAGGTTAACTTAATTATTGATCTATAATAATTAAGTTCTTTTTATTAGCCTCCAGCCTGAGGCTTTCATTGATCCCAATTGAGATGATAAGGCTAATTTACGCGTCAATCGCAGGCCTATTGCAAGTAAACTCAACGCAGTTAGCGTTGAAAGTAGCGGCAGGAGGTAGGTTTATTGTCTAGAGTTTTGGCTACTAAGACATAGTATTAATCGTCAAGCTCACTTGCCCTGTATATGTATCGTCCACAGTGCAAGTCCTGACTATTAACTTTGCTTGTTCTTAGTAACATATGTGTCAGTGCACTCTTCCTGACACAGGTCAGTGTCCACTCTCAGTAGCACACCCCTCAATACCTTCATGTAATGTTGTGTAATCGGTTTTGCGCTTGCTTTCAGCTACCTTTTATAGCGAGTGTCCATCGCTCACTTACGTCAACTTGCTTAAAACTTTTGAGTTGTCTTGGATAGCTAATCAAGATCCTAACTAATTTAAGCCAGCGATATTGCACAACGTTCACCGTCACAAAGGAGCAAATTATGAATGTGCAGAACAAAACGGGGCCGTCGGTAGAAGTCGATACAGAAATTGAAGCTAATACTCTTTGGAACCTTGAACAAAAGAAAAAAATTAAAGTGCGTGATAGCAAGTATAAAGCTGCTGATTTATCTTGTTTGAGGGCGATTGCACAGGCTGCAATTAACGTCGAGTTATTTACAATCCCACTTTATATGAGCAGCCTCTACTCGATTCAAGGCACCCACCAAATTGCAGACTCGTCGAACTTGTATCCTGGCCGTTATTGGCCCGGGCTCGGTCCTTCAGCTGGCTACATCCCAGAAGTGAGGCGCAATGACTATGACGTTAACTTAGAACCTCTGTTTGATACCGAGAACTTAACTGGCGGCAGTGATGTACCTAATAAATCGGCAGAAAAATATGAACTGTCTGTCAATCAACAGGTGTTCAATGGGGTATATAGTGTTTTTATTGAAGAAATGCTGCATCTACAGTTAGCCTCAAATATGGCAAGTAAACTGGGCCTCACGCCTAGCTTTACAAGTCAGGCATTAATTGACGAAAAGTACGGTTGGAAGTGCTACAACAACCAAAGCGGCATTCCACATATTTTGAATTTTGCAGACTGCACTACCGATTTATCTAAATTGAGCCCTGAGGTTCAAGCTTATTTCAAACAAATTTTTCCTGGTAAAACGCTACAAGATTTACGCGTTAATGCAACAGAACTTAGCAAAGAGCAAACGTTGCTATTTATGTTGATAGAAGAGACGGAAGAAAATGCGAAAAAAATTATCCAGCCACAACTTTTTGAACCAAGCGAGCAGCCAAAGTATTTTGAACAAGCCCCTTATGATTGGTGGAAACCGAATAACAAGGAAAGTGACTTGCCGTTATTTGGTTCAATTGGGCATATGTATCTGAGTTATTGGAATTATATTCAAATCGAATATGATGATGGAACTAGTTTACTAGATTACGTGGCTATTCAGCGCGACTACTTTAATGAGCGCCCTGGAGATAATCATTATCAAGCACAATTCCCGGGCATTATGGGCTCGCTCAGTGTAAAGACAGATCATACGGCTTTAAAAGAGGCCTTAATGAATAATGTGAATGCCATTACGGATCAAGGTGAAGGTGATGGTGTGGCTGATATGCTTTGTAAGCGTTGGGCCGATGAGTTATGGGCGCAAAACTTTCTTGCTTCTAAGGAGTCGCAATCAAACGATGCTCACCCGAGTACAGTCGAAGAAAAGTTCCAACCAAGCGCTGAAGCATTAAAAGCGGATTACCCAGCAAGCAGCGGTGAAGGCCCTATATCAGGCTCTGCATGTGCACGGTTTACCAATAAATATAAAGATCACTTCCAGATTTTCACCGACACATTAAAGCTGATAGTTGATTTTGAAAAACCTTCAAGCAACCCTAACGAACGCTACATGACTTGGCCAACTTGGTTTGCTGATGGCAACACTTGGAGCTGTGAATTATTGGATCCCGAAGGGGGCGATTTAGCACATAAGCATAACTCGCAACTCCCAGCGGTAGCAAGCGTAGTGCAAGCGCTGAATAACCTGAGGCTCACGCCTAATTGTAATGACACTCACCGATTATTTAGTAGTTCAGCGGTAGGTACAATTAAAGGGCTTACGACCGCGCTAGATCGCTATTGGTCGTGTAAAACCAACGAATTCCCAGGTCCTGCAATGGGAGGATCTGGAGATAGAATTTCGATCTGCTGGGCAACCACAGGAATAGCACCTGATTTAGTGACAGGCATTGAATCACAACATCCGAACACGCTTTATCATGCCTGCCAAGGGATGAGTTATACCAACATAGGCACTGATGATTTGCCACCTCCTGAGGTATATCACAGTTGTAAAGGCAGTAATGATTGTAAAGCGCAGGGTGGATGCGGTTTTGTTCATAGTACAACCTCTGGTGGTAGCTGCAGTGGCAGTATATCTGCAGGGAAAAAAAGTGCACCAGCGGATAACAAGTGTAATAACTTGGGGGGGTGTGCGGTGCCTATTTCAGCATCTCAACTTTTTCCTGAGCTGTCATGTGATGACCAAAAATACGATATGCAATTGTTTAAGTTTGACCTTAAAGATAACAGCTTTTCGGAAATTGATTACACCTATCCGAAAGGCCAAACCGCACCTCCGGAAGATCCAACTGTTCCCGTATCAATGCCTTATGAAGTAGGTGACGCTGTATACAACATCGCTTGGCAAGCTTACAGTAATGCGAATGGCTTGTTGGATGAAGACGGTAAACCGCCCAAGCAGCCAACGCCTTCAGATATTCGTTTAGCACTTCCTCCTTCAACTTGATAGGAAAGAGCGTATGACAAACTTAACTCGGACGCAGCAGTTTGCTGCGTCCGCTATTGAAAAACTGACCAACTTAGGGCTTGGTGTTGGCCTCAGAAGCCAGCACTATCCTTATATTATGTCTCATTTGGAGCATGGCACATCACTTGGTGTTGACTGGTTTGAAATCATCAGTGAAAACTATATAGATAATCACGGCTATGGTAGGTATGTACTTGATAAGTTAAAGGAACAATACCCATTAGTGATGCATGGCGTATCAATGAATATTGGTAGCAGCGATCCAATTAACTTTGAATATTTAGGCAAGCTCAAAGAGTTGGGCGAGTTCGTTAAGCCTCAGCTTATTTCTGACCATCTATGTTGGACAGGCCTTGCTGGTTTAAATAGTCACGACTTGCTGCCAATGCCGTTAAATGACGAAAGTTTGCAGCACGTTATTAACCGCGTTGACCAAGTACAAGACTTTTTAGAAAGACCTTTAGTGCTTGAAAACCCGTCAACTTATCTTGAATTTCAACACTCAACGCTCACTGAAAGCGCGTTCTTTTGTGAACTAGTCAAAGCAACAGGGTGCGGCATGTTACTGGATGTAAATAATGTTTTTGTCAGTAGTTTTAATCATGGGTTTGACGCTGAACAATTTATTCGCCAGTTACCTCATGAGCACATTGTTCAGATCCACCTAGCAGGCCCTAGTGACTGTAAAGATTGCTTGATAGATACCCATGATCAACCAGTGCCCGCTAAGGTGTGGCAACTTTACCAATTAGCGCAGCGCTTAACTGGAGGTAAATCGACCTTGCTCGAGTGGGATGCCAATATTCCCAGCTTTCCTGAACTCGTTGAAGAGTTAAACAAAGCAAAGCTGGTACTAGCAGGTTATATTCCGGAACAAGAGACGGTTACTAACACAAGCGCGCTTTCAACCCCCATAGTTAACGAGCGCTTAGATGCAGCACACCACATCATGCCTAAGCGAGTAGAGTTAGAACAATGAAAACACCAGACTTAACACAAACTCAGCAGTGGCTGAACACCGTTTTGATGGTGCGGGGTGATTTGCCACAAAAGCTTAATACTGCTGCGGCACAAGGCTTAACTCTGGATAAGTGTGTTAAAAGCAGTGACACACTTGATGCTATGAGAAGGGTAGATATCTACGCTGCGGGCTATGTGATGCGCTTAGTTGAGTGCCTTAGGGGCGAATTTGCATTACTTTGCCAGTTTATGGGTGAGGAAGTATTTGATACCTTCGCTAAAGCCTTCATTGTTACTTTGCCATCAGAGTCTTGGACTATGCATCAGCTGGGCTCGCGCTTTGCTGATTTTTTAGCGCATACAAAACCCACCGGGGATTTTAATGCGCATCAGCAAGCTATGTTTAGTTTGCCCGCAGAGCTGGCTAAATTTGAAAGAGCAAAAGCATTAGCACTTTTGAAACCTGGGCCTGAACAGAAGCAAAGGACCTCGTCTGTTAGCGAGATTGAGTTACTTTGCGGTATCGCGGAAGACTTTATAATAGCAGTGCCTGAGTCTGTGCTGCTTGTTCAAACCGATTATCCTCTACTGCCTCTGGTAGCGCAACTGGAGCAAGCTAAGCCGTGTATTATACCTACGCCAGAGCAAACGCATATTGTAATCTCACGTCAACAATACCGCTTAAAAGTCAATACGTTAAACGATTGGCAAATAGACTTATTACTTCATCTGAAAGAAAAACCACGGTGCTACCGAGATGCCGTGATCTACTGTGCTAACCGAATGCATTTAGAGGCGCAAGCATTGCAGTCACAGTTGGCTGTTTGGCTCCCCAGTGCAGTTAATATAGGGCTATTTACGTTACAGAAAACTTAGATATTACGATGACATTTGTTATACCTAGATTTGCTGTTACGTTTTAGCATGATAGAAAGGGAAATGGAGGAGTCTTTAATATTTGTTTACTAGAGTTGTAATATAAACGACTCAGACCTCTTTAATGGATCCCTCTGATGTTATAGTCCATAAGGATGATATAAAGGGTGATACAAAAGACAGGGTCTTAGTGGCACGTTTTTTATGGCTCCTTCTAACTTTCTGTTAAGTTTGTCTCATATAAATCATCGGTATAACGTAGTTTTGACAGCAACTCATTTACTTTCTCGTTGTTCAAATGAAGCAGGGTGTCGTTTAGTGCGATTACACGCTGATCATGATCGGTCCAATTATTACCACGTAGTGCAACCTGTTCGTCTATATTGGCTAGTGCTTGTTTAGATACGTCATTTTCTAAAGCGGTCTTTTTTTTCTCTTTTAAAGGATCATATATTTCGTAAATAGTACCATTTCTTTGTGCAGTTTCTATTCTGCGCTGTATGGCTAAATGAGAGGCGAGGGAATCTAAATCTTTTTCAGTAAGCTCGGTATTTCCGATTTGCTCATAGGCTTCACCTAGAGCTTTTTTATCATCTTGAGTTAAGTAGGAATATGTATCACCAGATGAAGCATTTAAATCACTTTCAGCTAGCGGCCTAATATTAAGAGTATTCGCAACATCGTTGACCATTTCGTTTAATGTACTTTCACCTACATTGATCTCAGGGTGATCTTTTGAAAGTGACGCTGTTAACGAATTTTTGACTATATCTAATCTTTGTTGGTAGGGGATATATCTAGGTGGCATATTGTCGTGTAGTTGTTTTGTTGTATTACTAACGACATTCACTATATTTTTTGCACTGCTGCTAAGCGTCGATAGCGAAGGCTGAGTTCTAGGATACTCGTTTTGATGGGCTATTTGAGAGTCGTTACTTTTCTCTTTTTTACCTATATCAACATTGTGCAATTTTTGCTGAGTATTATTAATATTGAGCATCCTAGCTCCTTAATTTATATGGTATTCATATTTTCAATTAATGGTAAATTAAATAAGGGAACAAGTATATCGGTCCCTTACTTTATATACCTCATGAGTAGATTTATTATGTTAGCTAGTTAGTTTAGGCTGCTTTACGTCGTGAGCCTACTCCCTAAAGCTAAAACGCTTATTTATTTTTTGAGGGATTAAGTGCCAAATTTTATTGGAGAGTAATTCGTTTTTAACCACCACCATGATCATCATTGGTATTAGCCAAAACAAGCTACCACTGCTAGGGCTATTACTTTGATTTGCAGTATTGTCATTTGATGAGCGGTTTGCATCTAATGGAAATAAATCTTTGCTGTCGGCAATACCGTCATTATCATCATCTGTATCTGCGTTATTACCAATCCCGTCACCGTCACTATCTAACCACTCTGATGTATCTAGTGGGAACGCATCATCGCTGTCAGCATAACCGTCATTATCGTCGTCAGTATCCGCATTATTACCGATCCCGTCATGGTCAGTATCTAGCCACTCTGAGGCATCTAGTGGGAATTTATCTTTACTGTCAGCGTAATTGTCATTGTCATCATCGTCATCAGTATTATTCCCTATGGTGTCACCGTCGGTGTCTAACCATTCTGACGGATCAAGCGGAAAACTGTCTTTGTCATCATTAACTCCATCGTTATCTGCATCTTCGTCAAATTGATTCCAGTAGCCATCGCAATCCTTATCATATTTGCAGTTTTCTACTGAAAAAAAGGCCGGTTTAGCGGTATATGTGAGTTTATTTCCCGTCGTATCCATAGACTCTATTTTGAGATCATAACTGCCGACTGCGAGGTCTGTTAGTTTTCCCGTAACTGTGTCAGTAGTAGAGCCCGCTAAGTATTTCCAGTCTTGTGCATTTGACTCTTTTATATAGACCCCCGAACTTTCGATACTTTCATCACTGACTTTAAGTGATATTTCACCAGTTCCTTGTGCTAGATATACATGCTCGCCGCCTAATGTATTTATAGTCAGTTCATTAATAACTGGGGGTGAGAAGTCAGCTGCGCTTAGGTCGTATTCAAGTGTTGCAATGAGAGATACCGGGGTTTCATCAATCGCAAAGCGGTTAAACTCAAAGCGACTACCATTAGAAGTACTCATAACGTAGAGGCTTTTAGGTCTAAAATACATATCGTCAATTGTAATTGCGTTGTTTTTGATTTCTTTATTAGGTGTGGCATTAGCACCTTCAGTGGTATATTGCACTTGACCTTGATAAATCGTTAGTAGGTTATCGGAGAACAGCCCTGTGCTGTTCGCATTGTCGTAACTAAGTGTGAAAATACCCTCTTTTTCAACCATTTTGGCTTTGAACGCTGGTAGTAAGAGACCAACTTTAAAGTTAAAAGGCTCATTATTCAGAGGAATTTTTTTCAGCCAAGGCTTTTTACTGAGAAAGTTAGTTAGCTCAAGCTCTTTATCACGATTAACTTTGTACAAGGCGGTACTAAAGGCAATGTCGTCAGCTGAAGAGATTTTTTCGTTTGAGTTTGAGTAGGTTTGGGATTCACCTATATAACTAAAGTCATCTTCAAGTCGTGTTGACATTGTCATCTGTCTTAATTGAATCGGGTTATCCAAAACAAAACTCGATCCTGAACCAATTAGATCTTTATTTGGGAACTTATGAGAAAAGTAGGTAAAGGGGGTAAGTAGATCATAAGCCTTATTTCCCTGTTTTGCATAGGCAAAATTAATCGCTATTATTTCGTCTTGAGTGAGTTCAAATAGCACGCTGCCATTGCTTTGAATGTTTGATGTACTTAGTCGCCTACTTAATGCCAAGCTTTGATCTTTGTATTTAGAGTATTTACGAACCATGCCTATGAAAGTATCGTAAAATACTTCATTTGTTGGTGGTAATATATGAAGAACATTTGGTGAATATCTGTCAAACCAAGAGGCTTGAAAGCTATTGAATTTTGTACCGTATTCCGGAAGTACTAAGGTGCTGCGTATTGAAAGTGGGTAGTTTAACTTACCTTGTTCATCGAGTCTTTTACCATTTTTTAGGCTTATATCATATTCCACGGGGTGCCAATTATCAGAAAGTGAGAAGGCAACTAGCTCTCCACCTGTGAGGTTTAATTTAGCACCTAAATAATCTTTGTTATGTATGGTACTTTGAGCTTTGAAATTAATAGCGAAATCTCCACTCCCTGAAATGAATGTATGCTCTCTTTTTTTGTTTCCAGCATAAAGGTAAGTGCTAACTAAACCTTGTTTTTTATCTATTAACTGTAACTCTATTTCGTAGTCACTGAAATCCGGGTGACTTACTTTGATTGTTTTACCATGTAATAAGGTAATAGGAATCGACTGTATGGCGCTACCTGTCTTGATGTCTAACCAAGCAATATATGCTACATCATCTCTAGGCTTTACGGCCAATGTCGCTGGGATCTCAATTGTGAGCTGAATCTCAGTTGTACTATTAGACTGTGTGCTAATAGAGTTACTGGAAAGGTTATAACTAATAGGGTTTTCTTGATTTTTTCTAATACTCAGGTCAATACTTTGATTTATATTTGAAATATTCCTTAACTTAAGTGACTTAGAAAGTGAAGAGCTCTGGAGGTTATGATACCAACCTAAATTTATAATTCCTTGGTCAGAAATAACTTTTACTTGGGCTGACTGAAGTGCATCAACTATTCCAGCCCCTTGACTATTAAAAGGGGCGTTCCATATATTGTCTGCATTGGCCATCAATACGCTTTTTAGCTCCTTACTTGATAAGGTATCATTATTGGACAATAGGAGAGCTGCAGTTCCTGCGACCATTGGAGCCGCCATGCTTGTGCCGCTGAGTTGTTGATACTGATTGTTAGCTACTGTGGAGTTAATATTAACACCAGGCGCGGTTACTTCTGGCTTAGCATGACCATTTTCTAAAATATACCCACGAGAGCTGAAGTCTGCGATAGAAGCCGTTTTATATGAAGCTGCTACCGTAATGGCTTGCTCCGCATTGGCAGGTGCACCGATTGTGTAAGTTTTCGAGCCCTCATTACCAGCTGCTGCAACAACTAAAATCCCAGCCTCTGATGCGGCATTAACGGCGGTTGATAAAGGAGAGTCCGGTGCACCAAAGGGGCTACCAAGGCTTAAATTTATAATATCTACTTTATCGTCAGTGTTAGGATCGCCATCAGGATCGATTGCAGCTTCTATTGCTTCTATTACTAAATGATCAGGGCAAGCACCATTTTCGTCACACACTTTATATGCTATGAGTGATGAATCGGGTGCTACGCCTCTTAATTTACCATTGGCACTTATAATACCAGCTACATGAGTACCATGATCACTATCATCCATAGGATCTGTATCTTGGTTGACAAAATCGTAACCACCACGGACTTTACAAGACGATCCTAAGCAACCACCAAGGTCTGGGTGATTATAGTCGACACCGGTATCGATAATTGCAATAGTTATACCTTTGCCGGTTATTGAATCTGATCCATTTAAATGCCAAACCTTGTCGGCCTTAATAATGTCGTTGCTTTGAGTTATTTGGGTTTTTAAATCATAACTGGGGTACAGGTTTTTTACTTCATGCCATTGGGAGAGTACGCTGATTTCATACGGTGATAATTCTGCGACCAATGTACTTTGTGATTTGGTCAGTTTTGCTTTAATGGAGACATTAGGGAGTTGAGTCGCTAACTTATTTACTACATTTACTTGTTGTTGAGTACGTGCCGCAACTCGTGTTGAATGTGTAACTCCGTAATCTTGATTAATAGAAGGTGGTGAAAATTGAGAATGTAGCTCAATAAACATCCTTCTTTTTTTTGGGGGGGGATTTACGTTATTTGCTGATTCAACTCGTTGTGAAGCAATAGAGTGTGTAACGTTTTGCTTATTTATAATTGGTGAGGCGAGCAGGTTATTGCTTGCTAACGAAGCGGAAAAGAGTAGAAAAATAAATAATATACGCCTCATAACCTTCCTAATTTTATTTAATAAAAAGAGACTATAAACTAGATATAATAGCTATAACATGAATTAATTAACATTGAAACAGCAAAGTGTTAACTTTATATGATATTAAGGTGTTTTGTCCTATATTTTAAGGTGCTATTTTTGTTTTTTTTATTTTTAATTTTGCAATTAAAGTTTCATTTTTATAATTTAAATTAAAAGGCTATGAAAAAATACTTGTTAATGTGTTGCGGTATATACGGGCTTTTATCTATTTTTCTCGCTTAACTCTAAATATGCTTAAATAGCGATAAGTAAAAATGCTTTTACGTCTAGCTGTGCTCGGAAGGTTGGATTTACCGCAGGGTCACTGAAGCTTGACAGAGATAATCAATTTCCAGATGATATAAAGGTGAATATACCGAGTACTCAAGACTAAACTTAACACTACAGGTCAAGCTAGCGTCAGTACAAAAATGTGTACTCGAAAGAGGCGTTTTCGATAGGTTATGATGATGCTAAGTTAGAGGTATTAATCTATACAAGCAATCGTGAACTGGATTTTCCACCTAGATATACAGCGCATTGGTAGTTAAATGAACGAATGGAATACTCTACAAGTAAGCTATACCTGCAGAAGTAATGGTGAACGAATACGCTAAAGTTATGACACAAATAGCTAAGCCCTCCATTTTTAACTGGGTGTGTAAAGGAAGGCTTTAGCTTGTCATGATTAAGGAATTAATGAGCCCTCCAGAGGCTAAGTATGAGCACACTGGCACCCAATATCACGATTGGGTAATCGTATCTTTTTAAGCTAATACCATTGCTACTACTCAAACTTACTCTTTGGCGGCTGCTAGTATTTTATTGGTCAGCTTTTTTGAATTAGGTAAAAAGCCGTTTAGGTAGGCGATAATTTGCCCTTGAGCATTTGTTAGTTTATACACATTTGATACCGCGCATTCGCTGCATGTCACGTCATGTAACTGATAGTGTGTTTCAGTTAAGCCGGTGTGGCGATAAAGCGTGTTGTTTTTTACTACTAAGCGTGTATTAAAATACTGACAACACCGATAGTTCATATATCCCATGCGTAACAGTATTCCCATCATGCACAGTGACAATACATTAAAATACCAAACCTGTTGGTTCATAATAAAACTTGAAATGGCAAGCGAGAGCATCACAATGACAAGTAAACCAAGCCAAATGAGTTGCATTACTTTGAACCCGCCTTGTGATTCGAACGTGACTTCTTGATGATGCATTTAATACCTATGCTGCTGTAAGTATATAATATTGGGACGGGATTTTAGCGCAATAGGGCTGTAAAGCACAGTGATTAAGGCTGAAGCGGGAAAGGAACATATCAAATAAGGTGGCGAAATCGCGGTTCGCTTTGAGCGGTGCATTTGAGTTAATACCCATCATCACTTAAACATAAGTGATGATGGGGGTTGTCGCTTAATTGTTTGGGCTAAACAACAGAGTCTTATAGTAAGGTGCTTTACTCAGCCTTTTTATATGAAAAACTTAAAGTGTGCATGCTCATAATGTTTTGTATTTGAAACACACCTTCATTGATAAACCTGGCGACATACGCTCTACTTGAATGGTGCCTTGCTGCGCTGATACAAGTTCGTTTACTAACGCCAACCCGATTCCTGTTCCTTGTGTCGAGCGTGTTAATTCGCTGCCACCACGATAAAATAATTCAAAAATCTTACTCTGTTGTTCTGCGCTGATCCCATCACCATAATCACGGATCTCCATACATAGTTGATCTTTGTTTTTTGGATCCACTTTAAAAATAAAATCAATTTTTTGCCGTGCTTTATCTTGTATGGTGTCGTGGTCGAAAAACTTAACTGCGTTATCGGTTATGTTGATCACGACTTGCGAAAATGCATCCAAGTCAACCAACACGAGTACATTGTCAGGATCGTTAAAGTCATTCAACATATCAAGTTGAAACGCATTTTTAACCACCAGCGAGGATACTTTTGAGTGAATGATATCAATTAAAATGCTGAGTTTAGTATACTGCGGCTCAACAGTGTGTTGCGGTTGGCTAAGCTTCGACAACTGCAATATATTGTCAATCAATCGAGATAAGCGCTCACTTTCGCAGTGTATAAACTCGTAATACTCTAATTTATATTCTTCTGAGGGAACCATGCCTGACTTTAGCATTTCAGAATACATGCGAATTGAAGTTAAAGGGGTTTTGAGCTCATGGCTGACGGAAGACACAAAATTGAGTCGTTGTTCGGCAAGCCTGAGTTGTTTAACCCCAAGATGGTAAAAGCCATAGCAGCCAAGCACAATGCCAAGCACTAAGAGTGCCATTAAGCCTAGGCTATATGTTGCTGCTAAAGGCAGTATGAGTTGTGAGGTAGAATAAGTGAGCTTATAGTCCTTAAAGGGCCATCTCAATGCATGACTATTTAATACCTGTTGGGTTAATTGGTCGTCTAGGTGCTTAGTTGAGGTAATGCTTGATGTGCCTTGTGGGTTGCTCTTATAGATCAAATAAACGTTATCTGCATTCGTTCTATTGGGAGCGACAGTGACAGCAATGGTATTTTTAAATAGCACTGTTTTTAACGTATTGGCAATTTGCTCGTTTAAGTAGGCTTCTACATCAATGATGTAGCCTTGTAATTGCTTTTTGTCGTTCACGGATACAATTCGATAAAAAATAAGATATCCAGCTACATCTGATAATAAAAGAAACTTTTCGTTATTTGCCGATAGGTTATGGTCAATGAGTGTTTTTAGCTCATTTGATTTTGCTGTAATGTTGTATAAATTTAAAGCGATTTTTTTACGCTCTCTCATTTCTTTATCATCTTGCGGGCTTATTAATCTTTCTGAGCTTTTGATGGTATGAGGCCATACTGGGCTATTGAAGTTACCCTCTTTATCTAGTTGGAAATATCCAATCAAGCCTGTAAATCTTGTATGGTAGTTTGGGTTTGCAAGAGGGGATGGTACTCGACTTATTTGCTTATTATTGGGATTGTAAATATGCTGGTAATGATCAAACTCGCGTGTACTTAAGGCATTATCGAATACAATACGCTTAAACAGTCTAAGGTTTAACTGAGATGTTATTTCTTGCGTTTTATTTTGGTATTCAGTTAAAAGGTCTTGTTCAAACTGAGTGTAACCTTTATACAACACCAAACTGATTGGAGTGAGGAGTAAGGTTAAGAAAACCAGTGTAAAACCGCGAAGACGATTAATGCGTTGTTGATAACGTAGTACACATTTATCTGAGAATAGTGATTTCATATTTACGACGGAGTACTAAATAGTTGGTATCCTTCACCTCGTAAAGTAACCAAATGTACAGGTGTTTTAGAGTCGCGCTCAATTTTTTTACGTATTTTGGCGATATGGATGTCGACCGTGCGTGTATCTATATGATCAGTTGATTTATAGCCCCAGATCTCTCTCAACAATTCGTCGCGTGAAACGGGGGATTTTTGATGATTTAAGTAACTTAAAATAGACACTTCTCTGCGGGTATAGCGTACTTCTTGCTCATAAGAAGTCCCAGTTAATTTTTGCGTACAAATACTGACATGGTCGCCAATTTTTAGTTTATTGTCATTACCTGAAAGGCCTGAACGCCTTATCAAAGCGGTTACCCTCAATATCAATTCTGAAGCAGAGAAGGGTTTAGCGACATAATCATCTGCGCCAAGGGTAAGGCCATTAATAATATCTTCTTCAGCATTTTTTGCAGTTAACATGAGAATTGGCTGTACCTGAGAGTGTTGCCTGATTGCATTGCATATTTCAAAACCATTCATCGATGGCAGCATCACATCTAAAATAATGCAACTGTATTGGCCCTCAATAGCACGGTTTAATCCTTTTTTACCATCCATTTCACTGTCGACTGCAAAGCCATGAAAGGTGAATAAGTCAGTTAGACCTCGTAATATACTTGGCTCATCTTCTACGATCAGTAAAGTGGGTTTTATATTCATTTTATGCTTTTTATTCCCTAGCGTATTCAGACTGACTATATCATTATTTTCAAATACACTAATGCAAAGTTTTGTAAAAATATGAACTTAAAGTACTGACTTTTAGGACTTTACTTCTTATATCTTCACGTAGTATTTTCCGCTGTTTATTATGTTGTGTGAGTAGCACTTTAAACTTGGGTGTCTCATGCAAAGCTTGTAGTAGGTGGTCGTTTTGTAACGTCCACCACTGCATATTAAATGATTCTATCCAACCCATCTCTAGTGCACTCGATAAATAATGTAGCGCTTGCTGTGTATTTCCAAGCATACTTGCTACTTGCGCTAAAGAAAATTGGGTTTGAATGTTATCAAAGACATGGCCTTGCTGAAGGAATGTGTGTACTTTATTTAACAGTATTTCGGCGTTCTTTGTGTCATTTAAATATAGGGTAGATGCAGCAAATAAAATGACTGCTGGATAGTTATCAGCGGTGATCTCGATATGCGCTAAAGGACTTTTGTTACGCCACTGAGGATGTAATTTTAGTAGGGTACTTTTGGCTGAGCTAAAACGCGCAGCGCGAAATTGTGCATTGGCGAGTTCTAATTGCGCTTCTTGAGTGTAAGGTATACGAGCAATCCGTTGTTGTATATTTAAGAGGACTTGCTCGTCTTTGCCCCGTGCACTGAGCTCAATTAAGTTCATACTATGGATGAAGTGACCGTGTATTGGTCGCATTTTATCGAGCAGCTGCTCAGCTGCTTTGTTTGCGCCAACACTCAGGTATGCCAGCACTTGTTGTTCACAGACTTCAATGCTCGAACAGTTGGTAAATAGAGCTGTGGTGGCTGTGTGCCAATCAGCCATAGCTAAAATTGACGTTGGAGTATGTCTATTAACTTTTGCTGATTGAAAAGGGTGCATCGCGGTGTCATTTTCTAACTCAATAGCTTGCTGATATACCGTTTGGGCGGTATCCAGCTGGGCCATTGATTTTAATAAGTGACTCAGTGAACGCTTTAGTGATGAGGATAGAGGGTTAAGTGTGATAGCTTGCTGTAAATACTCAATAGCCTGTTGCTGCCTACCCAAGCGCGTTAGTAAGATGCTATACCAAAGGTAAGTTGTGGCATTACTTTCCAAGCTCAATGAGCGGACAAATAAAGCTTCAGCTTGGCGATAAAGTGAGCTGTCTCTCGTCGCTTTTGCTTTATCTGATAAGATCATGGCTTGAGTGGCAAGCGCAAGCGGGGAGCTTGGATTTAGCGCAAGTGCTGTGTTTATATGCGGGAGCGCAGCCTCAATTGCGTCAAGTTCTTCCCAGCTGCCAAAAGTATGTAAAAATGCGTAGCTAATGGCTAATCCAATATGTGCTGGGGCATAGCTAGGCTCAAGTTTTAGGCTGTGTTGAAAGTAATCGACCGCTTTATTTAGTGCGTGTGGCGTGCGTTGACGCCAATGATATTGCCCATTAAATACCATTCATAAGCTTGAGCATTAATAGTTTGGCTCTGTCGTGCTGTATTGTGAGTGCTTGCTCGGTCAATATTTGGTTGAATGAGTGTATATATAGCTTCGCTAATTGTATCTTGTAGCTGAAAGTTATTGCGATTGTCACTGTCAAAAGCATTTGACCAAAGTAGTTGGCCGTTTTGTGTACTTACTATTCTGACCGTGATCCGTGTTTTTTCATCAAGTTTTTGTACACTGCCGTCAAGTAATGCGTCAACTTGTAATGCGTCACCAATTTCGGGGGCACTGTATTTTTCTCGATAAATAAACGAGGAGTAACGGGAAATCACTTTTAACGAGTTAATTTGAGAAAGCTGGTTAATAATGGCGTCTGATAAGCCATCGGCAAAGTATTGATTATTTTGCTTCACGCTTAAATCATCAAAAGGCAGTACGGCGATAGAGCCTATATTTAACGCAGGAGCTTCATTCGTCTTGATGGACTGAGTAAAGTAACCTGTAACAAGTGCGATGAGAAGTAAACACATTACTATCAATATCGTTAATAGGCGTGTTTTATTTATATAACGTGAACGAGTATTTGTTATCTCTTTAACCGATGCGACCAATATATACCCTTCGTTGGGTAATGTTTTTATATATATAGGTTGGCGCGCGTTATCATCAAGTGCTTTTCGTATTTTGCTTATTGTGACCGATAAAATGTCGTTGCTCACACACTTGCCTTTCCATAAGTGTTCGAATATTTGCTCTTTGCTAACGGTACTGCCTGCTTCTTGAATTAATAGCAGTAAAAGCTGCATGCTTTTATTGTCAAGTTGACGGGTGTCTGACTTACTTTTAAGGCAGTTAATATTAGGGTAAACGCGCCAAGGGCCAAGTTGGTACAGTTGGTTATACGCCATGCTTATACCTACCCACTAAACTAATTTTTACTTTCACCCGAGTACGATCCATTTTTTATTATTATTTTTTAGTTGGGTAGTAATGTTTGTCCATAAAGTAGGTAAACAAGAATGCCCATGTCATTGTGCAGGTTTAGAGCACGAATATCAAAAATAAACAGATAAGATAAAAGCAAAGTAGAGAGTACTGAATTATTAAACTGCAAAGTTGAGATTGTTCAAAATAAATCCAGAGGGTTTTAACTATTTGATTGTAATAATTAGTTTTTTACTTTTATGGCGATTTTCAAACTTTGGAAGATTTTAGGTGTTTTAACTTGTACAAATTGCAAAGTCTTGTAGCGTTTAAAAAAACGAGGTTTAACCTGAAGTTAATCAACCAAGAGAGTTAAGATGAGCAAGAAATTAAAATTTAAAAGCGCTGTTATGTTCGCATTACTCATGAGTACCAGTGGGCTAGTCGAAGCAAGCGACATAAATACAACGAGTGAAAGTCTGCAATTAGCACCTGAGGCCACAAATACTGAAGTCAAAGGGCGGTTTTGGGATTTACCGTATCTTGAAAAAGCTTTTATTAACTCTGCACCAGAAGATAGAAAAGATGGTATTACAGTGGGCAAGCTAGACCTTGATAACACGACTAAGGCAGGCATCATCGACTTTGCTAAAGCAATCGCTGAAAACAAGTATGGCCAATACGATAGTATTCTGATCTCTCACAAAGGTAAGTTGGTATTTGAGTCATACTATCATCGTGGGAGGGTTAACTTGCCGCATGATCAAGCATCTGCTGCGAAAGCGTATACCAGTTTATTATTAGGTAGGGCAATTCAGCTCGGGTATTTAAGTATGGCTGATCTGCATAAGCCCTTAGTGCATTTTTTGAAGGAATTAGACACAGAACAGCTGGTAAAAGGGGCTGAAAACATCACGCTTCATAAAGTTTTAACGATGCGTAGTGGGTTAAGAATAAATCAAGAAAAAGCCGGTGAGTTATCTAAACGCCATAGTCAGCTTTCGAGTACTGTTGCAAATAGAGTTCATGGTCAAGGCCTTGTTCAAGAGCTACTAGTACATAGTAAACCCATTACCCCAGCTTCCCAGAGTTTTGTTTATGGTAATTATAATCCGACATTGGTTATGCAAGTTATTGCTGCCGTTGTTCCGGGGAATGTTGATAAGTTTATTGAAAATGAACTGCTAGATAAACTCGGGATCACCGATTATCGATGGATGACGGCGATTAGTGGTTTGCCAGAAGCTGGTTGGCGAGTCAGTTTAACATCACGTGATATGGTTAAGTTGGCAAAGTTAGTAAGTAATAATGGTAAGTGGCAAGGTGAGCAGCTTATATCTGCGGTTTATTTAGATAAGGCAACGCAAAAGTTAACTAAGCCAGTTAGCGATTGGATCCCAGAGCACTATTCTTATGGCTACTTTTGGTATCAAACAGATGTTGTAATTCACGATAAGTCATATAGTACGCATATTGCATGGGGTGGGGGTGGTCAGCGCTTAATTATTGTTAACGAGCTTGATTTAACCATTGTAGTCACCGGTCATGATGCAGAGGATAAGATTTTCGAACAGATCGACCCTGTAAATAATTCTGTGTAACTGCTCTTAGTTACAAGTATTCAGTTAGTCGGTCTTCAAACATAATCATAAAACGGTTTAGAGCTTGCTTCCAGTTATGAATAGGCATTGTCCACCTCTTGGAAGCATCCATTATCGCTAAGTACACCACCTTGCTAGCGGATTCATCTGTCGGGAACAGTTTACGTTTCTTGGTCGCTTTTCTGATCACACTGTTCAGAGATTCAATAGCATTTGTCGTGTAGATAGCTTTACGAATATCTTGAGGGTAGCTAAATAGAGTATTGAGATTATCCCAATGAGCCGTCCAGGAGCGGCTGATTTGAGGGTACTTTTCATCCCATTTATCACCAAAGTGCTCTAACGCCAACAGGGCTTCATCTTCCGTTGTTGCTTGATAGATTTCTTTTAAGTCAGCGGTAATTGCCTTGTAGTCTTTCCATGGGACGTATTTCATTGAGTTTCGCACCATGTGTACGATACAGAGCTGAATTTGAGTTTTTGGATAAACAGCGTTGATGGCATCAGGAAAGCCCTTCAGGCCATCTACACACGCGATGAGGATATCATTCACGCCTCGATTTTGAAGTTCGGTGAGCACGCTAAGCCAGAACTTCGCTCCTTCGGTTTCGGACATCCACATCCCAAGAAGTTCTTTCTGACCTTCCATATTTACGCCAAGTGCGAGATAAATGGCTTTGTTGATAACCTGTTTATTCTGGCGTACTTTCACGACGATGCAATCGAGATAAACGATGGGATAGACCGTATCAAGCGGGCGAGATTGCCACTCAACCACTTGTTCTAAAACAGCATCTGTAACTTTAGATATTAGACTGGCGGAGATATCCGCATCGTACATTTTTTTGAATGTTGCGACGATTTCACGGGTGGTCATTCCTTTGGCATATAGGCTTAAGATCTTGTCGTCCATCGATTGAAATCGGGTTTGATGTTTACGAACAAGCTTGGGTTCAAAGGACGCGTCACGGTCACGAGGGACTTCTAACTGGATCTCACCATCGTCTGTAATTAGGCGTTTAGATGAGTAGCCATTTCGACTGTTACTATCGTTAGTTGGTGAGTTTTTTTCGTAACCGAGGTGCTCATTAAGTTCAGCATTTAAGGCTGTCTCAACCGTCACCTTGGTTAACATTTTCCTAAAGTCATCAAGATCAGAAGGAGTCTTAATCGACTTAGCTGCTTCGCGAGCGAAGGCTTCTAGAGCTTTCTTATCCATATTGCTTATCCTCAGCCATTACTGGCTTAATTATAAGCAGATACACAATTTAAATTACAGGCTCAACAGATCGCAAAACGTGTCATACCAGCATTTGTTTTATGATTTAAAAGTGCACTGAAAATTAGCCACAAAGCTTTATCATCCCTCACCAGAACATGCATGCGCTATCCGTTGTTATAACAAACAAGCTGTCGGTAGCGCTTTTTAAGTTATGTCGTATTAAACGCTTCTCGATTGGGTTGGAAGTGCCTATTTTTTACCTATGCTCACTGCATAGCGTCAACGAGTTGAATGGCAGTATTCTGTCTAGGTATTTGTATTTAATCTTTCTTTTTTGCAATTAAGTGTCTTTCAGTTTATTTTCTCAGAATAGTAAATATGCTTGTAAATTACATCTATTTCGGCAAGCGACCTCCAAATCGTATAAAAATCAGAAGACGTATATGAGACATTCTAAGGAAAGAAAGTTGAAGGGCACGCACATGGCCTTTATTGGTTTTGTTGTGTTACTTACCTTCATAGCGCTATATTTTTTAGTTGCATTTAACCCAACTCAAGCGGAGGGGGTAAATGACAAAAACATGGTTAATGATGTGACCATGTTAAACCCTATCAGAGTTGCAAAGGTTGTTGAGCCTCAAAAAATAGAAGATATACAGCGTGCTATTTTATCAACGAATGGCGAAATTTCTGTAGGTGGGGGAAGATATAGCCAAGGTGGGCAAATTGCAAAGGAACAGAGCCTTCACCTTGATATGAGAAAATTCAATCAAGTCATTTCCTTTCACCCTGAGCTGCGCGAAATTACCGTTCAAGGTGGTATGCGCTGGCGAGATATACAAGATATTATCGACCCGCATGGTCTCTCAATTAAGATCATGCAATCTTATTCAAACTTTACTGTTGGCGGTTCATTAAGTGTGAATGTACATGGCAGATATATGGGGGAAGGGCCGATCATTCGTTCTGTCAAATCAGTAAAGGTGGTTATGGCAGATGCAAGTGTTATTAACGCTTCTGCACAGCAGAATTCAGAACTATTTTATGGTGTTATTGGTGGCTACGGCGGGTTAGGGGTTATAGTTGAAGCAACACTTGAGCTAGGACTCAACGTAAAAGTAGCCAGAGAAACCACGTATATGAAAGTTGACGAGTATAGCGCGTTCTTTGCAGGTAAAATCAAAGAAAACGCTAATATTGTATTTCATAACGCCGATATTTACCCGCCCGATTATACTCATATAAATAGTGTAAGCTGGGTGCGTACTGAAAAGCCACTCACGGTAACAACTGACCTTATACCTCGTGATAAAAGTTATTGGTGGCAACCTAAAGTGGCTAAGTTTGTCGCTGACTCACACTTTGGGAAGTGGTTAAGACAGCATGTTTTAGAACCAGCTAAATACGCTTTTGACACGGTGCAATGGCGAAACTATGAAGCAAGCTATGATGTTAAAGAGCTAGAGCCAAAAAGTAGAGACGCAGAAACATACGTATTAAGAGAGTATTTTGTGCCCGTATCGCAGTTTGACAGTTTTGCGCGAGCAATGTCGCAAATTTTTAAAAAGTATGAAGTCAATGTTATTAACGTATCAGTGCGCCATGCACTGCCTGATACAGGCTCACTATTGGCTTGGGCAAAGGAAGAAGTGTTTGCATTTGTTGTGTATTATCGTCAGGGGACATCAGTACAGGACAGAAGGGCCGTCGCAGTTTGGAGTCGAGAATTAGTAGGTGAAGTTATAGCGCATAGCGGCGCTTATTATTTACCATATCAAAGGCACGCGACCACTGAACAGTTCCACTTAGCCTACCCAAGAGCCAGTGAGTTTTTTCAATTAAAGCATAAAGTTGATCCTAATAATCGTTTTACCAATAAGTTATGGGAGCAGCACTACGATAATTAAACCTGAGAAGTATTTTTGTGCTCAATTATATGGATATTATGATGGGAGCGAATAGGCTTGAGTATGATCATCATAGGGGGACTGTCTCATTTTGAATACATCTGAAAATCAAAGTTCCAGAGTGAGCAAGAGGGAAGCTTGCGGCGTGCTCTAGATATTTAGGGTGGTATCTAATAGCCTACAAACATTGACCTCTGTCGCATTCTAGACAACCCTATTAAGGAGCAATTTTTGGCAATCCAAAAATAAAATATAATACTGGGTGATTTTATGAAATTTCAACGTCCTTGGGCGTCAGCTTTATTATTGTTAGCGTGTGTCGGAATTACTGTAGTCTTTCATCATAATATTGCTGGTTTGTATGTTAAGCATGCCATTGATTCAGAGTTAGAGTTTTTATTAGAAAAGTTAGAAACGCACGTCGGCGAAGCGATAAATATGAATGAACAGTTTACACAAACACTTGCATTTGACTGTTCAGCATCAGATATGACGCAAATGCAACGGGCTGCATTTACCAGTCCTCATGTACGGTTGTTTGAGGTGCATATTGAAAATGGGAAAGAATGCTCCAGTCATGGTAAAGCCATTGAGCAAAGTGAAGAGGCGTCTTGGCATGCGTTGCGTGATAATGTATTCATCGGCTCAGAGCTTAATAGTATTACTCATACACATGATTTAGCAGTGATCTATAAAACCCCGAATTATAGACTTATCGCAGATATTGAGCCTATTCATATTCCTCGGGCATTTTGTGATGAATGTGCGGTATTAAAGGTACAACTGGATAACTTTGATATTTTAGTCAGTGATATTGATAGCCAAGCAGACAATTTAGCACTGTCTTCGTTTATTTACTCAGAGAAATATCCGTTTTCTTTGTCTCTATCTGTTTCTAAAAACTACTTATCTCCCATAGAGCATTGGAGTGGGGCGGTGAGTTTGGGGATTGGTGGGATTGTAGGTTTATTGTTGGTGATTGCAATGCAGTGGTTATTGAGTCAAAACCAAACAATGGAAGCATTAATAAAGCAGGGGCTTCAAGCTCATGAATTTAAGCCTTTCTATCAACCTATTTTACATTCTAAATCAGGAAAAATTGTTGGCTGTGAGGTATTGGTTCGCTGGGTAAAAGAAGATGGCACGGTGATCCCACCTTATCAATTTATCCCCTATGCGGAAGACTCTGGTTTAATTATCCCGATCACAGAGCAGTTACTTTATCGGGTTGTACGCGATATCAAAAAGCTGGGGTGGGCGGGCACAGATAAGTTTATGAGTGTAAACATTGTACCTGAGCATCTTTATAGTGATGATTTATATAATTATATTCAAGATTTAAAGGCCGATGATTCATGGGACTTTAAAAATTTATCTCTAGAGATCACAGAGCGGCGCAAAATTGAAGACCTACAACAAGCCAAAGTGACCTTGTCAAAGTTTTATGAATTGGGCATTGAACTCAAACTCGATGATGCGGGTACAGGCTATGGCGGGTTCTCTTATGTTCAGGAGTTAGGTATCTCTACCATTAAAATAGATAAGATGTTCATTGATGTGATTGGGACGGATGATATGAAAAATTCGGTACTGTCATCAATCATCGCATTTGCAGAGGCATCATCTAAAAAAACCATTGCCGAAGGGGTAGAAACCAATGAGCAGGTAGAGTTCTTAGCGAAGCATGGTGTGTATAAAATACAAGGGTACGTTTACGCTAAACCAATGCCATTTAATGAGCTCGTGGAGTGGAAGAAAGTCGCTAAAAACTTACTTACGATGAAGCATAGCTAGTTTAATCCTGTGGCTCTTATCCTAAGCTAGGTTAATCGGTAACCTAGCTTGAACTTTATAAAATAGCTGGGGTTGTATTGATACACGTTTTGCTTAGCACTAAGAAGTTGCTGATTATCGTGGCATAAAAGTTTTACGCTAATGGTATTTAAATTACAGGATTTATCTTAACTTTTTGAAATTAAAGTTTTGTTTTTTAGTCTTGCTGCATTTTTGATATCAAAATGAAACCATCCATACTTTTACTGAGCGCCTTTATAAGGCGGCTATACTAATTACGTCACACCTTTTTGTTGTTCACAGACATGACCTGTCGTTTTTCTCTGAAATTATCTCTGCTTTATTTTCAAAGCGCCAGCTATTGCTCGAAAAGTGCTCATAACTCTTGTTAGCAATCGGTGAAAAGCATAAATCGGTAAATATTTTAAAATAAATTGCAAAAAGTCGTTCGAATAGGCCCATTGGAACGACAGTCGGACGCAATTGAGACATTGTTCATATCGAATCTTAATATTTAAAAGAGAAATGATATGAAAATTTTTGAATGGTCAGGCACACGCAGTCAGTTACTTTCTTTACTGTGGGTTTTCCTAACAGTGAATTACATTTATTGCGATGTGTTTACATTACATCTGGCCCAATATCTAGAAGCATTTTTGTCAGGAGAAGTCGGTGGTATGAACATCACCGAAGAATTCTTGCTCGCTTTTGCTATTGTATTGCAAATCCCTATGATCATGATTGTTTTGTCGAGCGTGTTAACTTTCAGACTAAGCAAATATTGTAATATCGTTGCTGGGCTTATTACCACCTCAGTTCAAACCTATACCGTGACAATGGGCGGCACACTTCATTATATGTTCTTTAGCTTTTTCGAGATTTGTACGGGGTTAATCATTATTTATTTGGCAGCCACTTGGCAACAAGAATCAACGTCGTAGATGGCAGTATTGAAGGAGCAGAAATATGAACCGTTTGACCATGAACACACATAATGTACCTTGCTGGGATGCACGCTTTTTCATGATTGCAGGTGTTTTTATGTTGATAAACACCGTAATGCTGTGGGCACGTTTTTATCTAGACCATCAGCTCTCTATTTTATGGCCAGCCATACCCGCGGTTATAGGTTTGGCGGCAGGGGTATTTGGTCTCTTTAAGCTCTATACACCCGCTGTAAATAACGCGCCGTTCTTGGCGAAAAGTGGGGTTTCTTTTGCATTTTTGGCCTGGTTTTCTTTAGGGAGCGCTGTGACATGGCTTTTCGGCATGTCACTATTGTATGGTGCAGTACCGCAACCAATGCCGCAGTGGTTCACCCTGTTAATCGCAGTCTTTATGGTTGCAGTGGTACTGGCATTTCTCTGTTATGCCATTGCATTTTTACGAAGTGAAGCACAGCGGAAAATAGGGTACTTGTTATCATTGCCCGTGGCTATGTGGGCTTTAATGCTGGTGGTGTGCAGTATAAAAGGCATGGAAGCAGGTTTGTCGCTGGATTATTACACTAATGCGGTCATTTCGGTGGCTTTTTTAGCGTTAGGGTTTTCTTTAAGAAAATAAAATAATGTAAGTTATTGATATTTATTGTTAACTTTTATTTAGAGATAGCATTAGAAGAAATGAAAATAAAAATGAAAAAGATCAAAAGGTGCCATGTTTTTTAGCGTAAGACTTTTTATGCAGTGAAAGTTAATGGAGGCACACTGCCGGTAGACCAGTATTCGATTTGACTTTATAATTACTTTTGTAAAGTTAAATCGAATACTTGGTAACTAAATGGTCAACCTTTTACCTACAATTTTATACTCCTGCATGCTGGGCATAACAATCTTTGCTTTGATAGACGTTTTTAACAAACCAAAACAACGACACACTTTTTTTTTGAAAGGATTGTTGTTATTGCTATTGATACATTTAGCGGGCGAGCTATTTATCTATTCCGGTGCTTATGTTTACGCACCTGCATTGGCTGGTGCTCAATTTCCGTTTCGGGCATTGCTGGGCCCTGCACTATATTTTTATGCCCATGCGATGATGTCACCAGGTAAATCAGTGGGTAAGAGAGTGTATCTATTGGCATCAGTTGGGCCCATTTTAGTTGTATTGATTATGCTGCCCTTTATTTTTATGATCAGCCCCGCTGAAAAACTGGCTCTGGCGACCCCATCTACACGGGATCCTGAACTTTGGAAAATAGCGGTGTTTACCTGTTTAGCTACGACGTTTGTTTTTATCGCATTTACGGCTTTATTTTTAGCAATGGCGTTTAACCTCCACAGTAGGCATTGCCAGCAGTTGATGGAACGCTTTTCTGACATTGAACAACGGGCAGTGGGGTGGTTTAAAGCGGTATTGCTCATTTGGGGCGCTGTTTGGTTTATGTATGCTGTTGAATTTGCTTTAGGCGCACTGGGGTGGCGTTGGTTTGGCTCAGGCGTTGTACTGCCTATTTTTGAAGTGATTGCATTGGCTATTTTTGTGCAAAAGGCTTTGGGCCAAAAGGGATTGCTTAGTACAGATAAAGGTTTACCGCGTGCGAGTCAAGGTAGAGCGGCGTTACTCAGCGATGAAAAAATGCAACGGGTTGCGTCAAAACTTGAGCATTCGATGAAAGAAGGTAAGTTGTTTTTACACAATGATTTATCTTTAAAGAAGCTCTCAGAATCGATTGCGGAAACCGAAAACCATATATCAGAAACTCTGTCTCAGCTTTTACAGACTAACTTTTTCCAATTCGTTAATGGTTTTCGTATTGAAGAAGCAAAAGCTGAATTGCAAGATAAAGGGAAACTCGTGACTAATATTGCTTTAGATGTGGGCTTTAACTCTAAATCGACATTTAATACCGCATTTAAAAAGGTCGCAGGATGCAGCCCATCAGCCTATCGCAATTTGTTGAACGAAAAGAAAGCAGATCTGTTTTGAACAAGTATGTTTGATGCGATCTAGTGCATCATTTAAAAGTGAGCATTTTAGGAAGATGCGAATTCAGGTCTTAAGCGCACCACTCGTTAACTTAGGCTCAACTCATGTTTTTCAAGTTGAGCCTGTTGAACAAACACATATAACGCAGAGGTTAAGCTGATAACTCTTTTCTGATGATCTCGGCACCTGCACTTAACGCGTTCAGCTTTCCTCTCGCGACGGTATGCGATAATGGTGCCATACCGCAGTTAGTGCACGGGTAGAGTTTATCGGCATCAACAAACTGCAGTGCCTTTCTTAAAGTATCAGCGACTTCTTCAGGTGTTTCAATGGTGTTACTGGCAACATCAATCGCACCGACCATGACTTTTTTACCACGAATGAGTTCAAGTAAGTCCATAGGCACATGAGAGTTGTGGCACTCCAATGAAATAATATCGATACTCGACTTTTGTAGCTTAGGGAAGGCCTCTTCATACTGTCGCCACTCAGATCCTAAGGTTTTCTTCCAATCTGTATTGGCTTTAATGCCATAGCCGTAACAAATATGCACCGCTGTTTCACATTTTAGCCCTTCAATAGCGCGCTCTAGTGTGGCAATGCCCCAATCATTCACTTCATCAAAAAATACGTTAAATGCGGGTTCATCGAATTGAATAATATCAACACCCGCTGCCTCTAACTCTTTAGCTTCTTGGTTGAGTATTTTTGCAAATTCCCATGCCAGCTTTTCGCGGCTTTTGTAATGGGCATCATACAATGTGTCGATCATAGTCATAGGCCCAGGCAATGCCCATTTTATCGGTTGTTTGGTTTGCTTACGTAAGAACTTGGCATCTTCAACAAATACAGGCTTTTGGCGGCTAACAGGGCCAACAACGGTTGGTACACTTGCATCGTAGCGATCGCGAATTTTTACTGTTTCACGTTTTTCAAAGTCAACGCCATTAAGGTGCTCAATAAAGGTGGTCACAAAGTGCTGACGAGTTTGTTCGCCGTCACTAACAATATCAATACCAGCATGCTGTTGGTCTTGTAATGACAGACGCAAAGCATCTTGTTTGCCGACAATCAGTTCATTGTCTTGTAATTTCCACGGAGACCAAAGTGTTTCAGGTTCTGCAAGCCACAAAGGTTTTGGTAAACTGCCTGATGTTGAAGTCGGTAATAATGTTTTCATAATTGATGATGTCGCATATATTGGGTTAATGACTGAACGTAAACTATTTCACAGCATCGCCACGCCACGAGGGCGTGGGTTTATTGTCTGTGCTTACAGCGCGTAGCTCTGAGACCACTTATCAAGCACATGTTGATGTGGTTTTATAAAGTGCTCTTCAGCAAACTTACCTTGCTCACTGGCTAATCTACTGCGCTCTTCTCGGTCATAAATAATCTGTGTTAATGAATGATCTAAGTTCTTTAAATTTGGCTTGTACGATGTACCCGCAGCCGCATTTGCATTGTAAATCTCTGGTCTGTAGATTTTCTGGAACGTTTCCATTGTGCTAATGGTGCTGATCAGCTCAAGACTTGTGTAGTCATTTAGCAAATCACCAAAGAAGAAGAATGCCAAAGGCGCAACACTGTTTGGTGGCATGAAGTAGCGCACCTGTAAGCCCATTTTCTTGAAGTACTGTTCCGTCAAAGACGATTCATTAGGCAGGTATTCAACGCCGAGTACGGGATGCTGGTTTTCAGTGCGATGATAAGTTTTATTATCTGAAACACTTAAGCAAATAACAGGCGGCTTTTTGAAGTTTTCTTTATACACTTGTGAATTTACAAAGTACTGAAATAGCTTGCCATGCAATTCACCAAAGTTCTCAGGGATGCTGAATTTAGGCTGATCTTTATTGTACTGTTGGAGCAACACGCTAAAGTCGTAATCTCGAACATAAGAAGAGAAGTTATTGCCAACAATACCTTCAATACGCTTATTTGTTTTATGATCGATGATGTGTGTTTTTAAGATTTCAATCGATGGGAACGTTTGGCCACTGCCTTCGATATCCATGTTTACCGACACAATCTCAAGTTCAACTGAGTAACGGTCTCCTTTGGTGTTATCCCAGTTAGCCAGTGCATTAAAGCTGTTATCAATCATTTTTAACGCATTACGTAAATTGGCTTGACGATGACTGCCTCTTGCTAAGTTCGCAAAATTGGTCGTGATACGCGTATTGTCAGATGGGTGATAATTTTCGTCGAGACTTATGCTCTTAATCGTAAATGTAAATTCTTTATTCATTGTGATCTGGTATCCAATTTTTTGAGATAAAACCTGAATTAGTTGTTGCTCTTTCTGGTCTTTCTAATCTACTTCCCTGTGTTACTCAGTAGGTAATACTCGGTAAGTAGTATAGTTATTCTGTCTATGTACGTTCAGAATCCACCGTTATGGTGTTTAGCGTTAAGAGCATAGTGTGATTTATACGTGCTTCGCGACTTGAAGAAAAACGGTTTAATTTCAGATACAACATGAGCCATATTCAAGTTAAATGTAATTAAGCGTATAGACCTATTTGAGGGAACAGATCTTGAGCAAAAAGAGATAAATTTGCTCGTAGGGGTTTGGGTGTCTGGATGTCTGGATGTTCTAAATTTATTTTTCTCATGTAAAACGTGAGGAATATTCACGGCCTAAGATTAGTAAAAGTGTTAATGGTCTTTCGTTATATTGATATAATTCGACCAGATGTGGTTAATTTAGATATAAAGCTTTTAATTCATGATGTTGGATTAAGTAAGGTGCTAAGAAAAGTGTCAGTACGACGACGCACTAAAAATCAGAATACGTTGTGAGGTTGGATCAGAAACCTAATTTGGCGTTATAGCTTTGGTTGTATTTTTACCGATACCCCAAGTAAAAGTTTGGGTTTGCCAGTGAACCATTCAATATCTTTCGTGAATTATAGTATTAGCCTAATACCTAGTTTCCCCCATAAAACGGCTTTCAGATAGTGTGATTGCTCCTTAATTATAATAAGAGATAGACACAATGAGTGAATTGGTATTGTTGGTTGTATATTGTGCGGTATTAGGCTGTGGCGTTGGCTTTTTAGCTGGATTGTTGGGAATTGGTGGGGGGCTGGTAATAGTCCCCATATTAAGCGCTATTTTACTTCACTTAGCGATATTACCGCCTGAACAGGTGGTAATTGTGGCGATTGCAACGTCACTGGCCTCTATTTTATTCACATCAACGTCTTCAGCGCTTGCACACCACAAAAATGGCAATGTGCCATGGGATTTAGCGCCATGGATCATGACTGGGGTGGCGTTAGGTGCATTGTTCAGTGGCTTTATGGCGGCGCTATTACCTGAGCAAGTTGTACGCATCATTTTTGCAGTCAGTGTCGTGTTGATTGCGATAAAAATGTTTTTAAGCAGTAAAAATAATGAACCGACAGAGCGCACGCTCCCCAATAAAGGGGTGCTAACAACTTTAACGACCATAACAGGTGGTTTGTCAGCAATGATAGGCATAGGCGGTGGCGCATTATTAGTGCCTTTATTGACCTTCTTTTCACTTGATATGAAAAAAGCGATAGGGTGTGCATCTGCTTGCGGTATTGTGATCGCGTTGTTTGGTTCTATTGGGTATATCAGTTCAGGCAGTGCTTACTTTGCCATAAAGGATGGGTTTGCGGGCTTTGTTTATTTACCTGCGCTCTTTGGAATTGTTTGTACGTCTTGGTTTACAGCGCCTTTGGGTGCAAAAGCAACCAATCATTTACCGGTGCCCACGATTAAAAAAATCTTCTCTGCATTACTATTAATTATGGCTGTAAACATGGTGCTAGGTTAAGTAACAGTTATATATGAAGGATAAATCGGTAGATAGCCTATCCACTTAATCGTCTTCGTAACAAGTGAATAAAACCTCACAAACAATGGTTTCAGCGCCATTCAGTGTGAGGTTTTTATGATTCGATACCACAGCTTATTGGCTTTATGCTCAGTTTTTTACTCTGGGTGCCAAATACCAGCAACTTAAGAGCTGCATAATGTGGCAATACCTGCTTCTAGAGACATTAGGCTGAACTTTAGTAGGCCAATCTCGTTCTTATTCTTTAGTCATCTTAGTAACATTATTTATAAAGTGTCGGAAAATTAGCGACTGGTCACAATATAGTTTAGTACCGATTAAAATACATTAATTACTTTAGTTTAAGAGCGTTAATTTTCAGCGCCACGGTTCCCATAAACTGGTCAAGTAGTGCTGATATAAAGCTTTACTCCAATCGTTGTAATAACTACTTTTATGTTCATTATTTCAGCAATGAAAATAGAGGGAAAAAGAAAAACACCGATATTTAGTGTTTTAAATTGAATAAAAATAATACAGCATGGAATAGTTACAAAAGAATACATGTTTTCTTTTGAAGCATTCGTTTTGGTATTTATTTTTTTTATATGGATAAACTTATTATATTAATTATATTAAACATCTATTTACTCTTTACTTCTTTTCTTTCCCTCACTATTCATTAGCTTTTGATAACATGAAATTTACAGGCTTTATGCGCTTCATTATTGTGAGTTTTTTTAATGTGATGTTTATTTTTTATTATTAATATGTGCACAATGTGCCCACTTTAGGTTCTGTTTATTCAGCAAGGTTGTGTATGAACAATAAATGGAAGTGGGGAATTTCAATCGTAATTCCTACATATAATCGGCAGGAACTACTTCAAAAAACGCTGTTAAGTTTAAGTCGACAAAGACTCTGTAAAAGTAAATTTGAAGTGATTGTGGTTGATGATGGTTCCACAGACAGTACGGAGTCACTCGTTAAAAGCTTTAATAGTACTATGGATATTTGTTATATATATCAGGAGGATAAGGGTTTTAGAGTTGCGAAGGCTCGAAATTTAGGAATTCAAGCTGCACGGTACCACGTTACCTTATTTATTGATTCTGGGGTGCTATTAGCTCCTGATGCTGTTGAGCAACATCTTTTAGCTTATAAAAATGACCATGCTCAAGCATTAATTGGTTTGTGCTTCGGCTTTGATGAATTTGCTGAGTTAGATTCAGAGAATGATATTAAGTTATTTGATAACCCAGATGTTTTTGATTATCCAGAGAGTTTACAAGCTTATCAAGATTGTCGATATGAGTATTGTCGTGATTTGAACTTCAGTTTGCATCAGTGTGATGAACCCTGGTTATTGTATTGGACTTGCCATGTGTCTTGTTTGACGGAGAAATTATTTTTTGTTGGCGGGTTTGATGAATACTTTAATAGCTGGGGTGGAGAAGATGTTGAATTGGCCCTGCGATTAAAAGGTATTGGTGTTCGATTTGATTTGATCACCGCAGCTAAAGCTATCCATTACCCCCATGAAAAATCTGAAGCTGAAGTGAAAAAAACAGCAAAAAATAATATTACATATATTCATAAAAAGCACTGCACACTTGCGACATATCTATTGGATCAAGGCATGAATTGGCAGCAAATAGTTTCAACTCCAACCCAATCTCAAACGGCGAAACCTGATCTCTGGCTAGGTAGTCAGAACTTATCTCATAACATTACTCATCAAAGCATCGCTTGATTTAATAATAAAAGGAATACAGATGAAGCATATCGATAATAAACATAAAGCAGGCATTAATGACATCGCTGTCATTGGGGTGGCTTGCCGGCTTCCTGGTGAAGTAAATTCGTCTGAAGCGTTTCATGAGTTTTTAATTAACGGTGGTAATGGTATTGGGCCGATACCGCAAGATCGCTGGGATAAGCTGGGATTTTACCACGCTGACAATGACATTCATGGAAAAATGTATGTGCAGCAAGGTGGCTTTATTTCTGGGTTAGCTGACTTTGATGCAGGTTTTTTTGGAATATCTCCTAAAGAAGCACCTTATTTAGACCCGCAACACCGCTGGTTACTAGAGACAAGTTATGAAGCAATAGAAAATGCTGGTCAAAATTTAGATGAGCTTAGAGGTTCTGAAACCGGCGTATTTATGGGCCAGTTTATGCACGACTTTGAACAACTGCAACTAGACTCAAACGCCCATGATTTGATCACCAGTCACTCATCTACTGGTTCTTCAATGACACTGACAGCTAACCGGGTTTCTTATAGCTTTGATTTTAAAGGTCCGAGTTTAACGCTTGATACTGCGTGTTCTTCGTCATTAGTCGCGTTAGACCTAGCGTGTAAATCGCTGTTAAATAAAGACTGTGATATGGCATTGGCTGGTGGCGTTAACTTATTACTCAGGCCTGAATTGACGATGTCTATTTGTAAAGCGTCTATGTTATCCCCTGATGGTCTGTGTAAAAGTTTTGATGCATCAGCAAATGGATATGTGCGCAGTGAGGGGGTTGCCTGTGTTGTTGTAAAACGTTTAGCTGATGCACGAAAAGATGGTGATCATATTTTAGCGGTTATTAAGTCATCAGGCTCAAATCAAGACGGCCAGACGAGTGGAATTACCGTACCTAATGGGCTATCTCAGCAGAAACTACTGAAAAAAACGTTGTCAGCGGCAGGCTTATCTGGGGCTGATATTGACTACGCTGAAGCACATGGCACAGGCACTGCGGTTGGAGATCCGATTGAGGTCAATGCTTTGGGTAAAGTACTTGGTCAATCAAAAGGGAGAGACAAAAGTGAGCCTTGTTTAATAGGCTCAGTAAAAAGCAATATTGGTCATACTGAGCCCACAGCTGGTATCGCGGGATTGATAAAAACTATTAATGCGATGAACCATGGTGTTATTCCGAAGAATATTCACTGTAATGAGGTCAATCCTGCGATTCAGACTAAAGTACTCAATATTGATATTGTTAGGGAAAATACACCTTGGCCAGTGAAAGCAGGTAAACCCAAGCGTGCAATAGTGAATTCATTTGGTTTTGGTGGTACGAATGCGAATGTTGTACTGGAATCTGCAGAGCACCATGATGATACACCAGCTTCACTACAACCGGTTAAACACTTATTTATATCTGCTAAATCAGAAGGTGCTTTAAAGGGGTTAGCCCAGGCGCATATAGAAAAATTAGCACTATTAAATGAACAGGATATACAAGATTATTGTATAAATAGTGCCAAAAATCGGAGCCATTTTCGCCATCGTTTAGTTGTACCCGGCAAAGACAGGGCCGATCTAATCGCAGCTTTAACAGGGTGGCTTGAGAATGATCCTAAATCATCAGTGGTAAGCGGGACCACTAAATTTAAAGATGATGAGCCTATCGCCTTTGTCTTCTCAGGAATGGGTACTACCTGGAAAGGGATGTGCAAACAACTTTACAAAGAAGATCCCATATTTCAAGGAGTAATTGATCAAGTTGATGCTCAGTTACAGCAATACGTAGATTGGTCACTTAGTGACGTTATGTTTGCAAATGATAATGACAATATCCACGAAACGCATTATGCACAGCCCGCAATTTTTGCGACACAAGTCGGTTTGTATGAGTCTTTAAGGGCCAGAGGTGTCATTCCAGAGGCCATTGTTGGCCACAGTGCAGGAGAGGTGGCTGCAGCATATTGTGCGGGAGTGTATAGTTTTTCTGATGCAGTAAAAGTTATATACCACCGCAGTCAATTGCAGCAAACGACCTCAGGCTTAGGCGCGATGCTCGCCGTTGGATTAAGCGAACGAGATGCGTTGAGCTATTGTGCTGATATTCTAGACACAGTATCTATTGCGGCGGTAAACAGTGATGAAGCCGTGACATTATCTGGCGATAAAGCACAGTTACAAAAATTATCTGAAAAACTTGATAGTGAAGGTGTTTTCGCAAAATTTTTAAATGTAGATGTGCCCTATCATAGTCCAATTATGGACCAACTTAAGCAACCACTTATCGATGCGCTGATAAGCTTGGAGAACCGTCCTGAAAGTATTGATTTATATTCAACGGTTACTGGAGAGCTTTCTACTGATAATTTATGGACGGGCACATATTGGGCTGACAATGTTCGGGAGCCAGTCTACTTCTCAAAAGCAATTAGAAATATGTTGTCTGATGGCTATAGCTGTTTTTTAGAAATAGCTCCTCATTCGGTATTAAGCCATTCAATAAACACACTGAGTGCGGATGAAAGAGGTGCAGTAGCACATACGTTAAAACGTAACAACCATGAACTCAGTTGTATCGAAGAGGGTCTGGCGATGCTTTATTGTTCAGGCGTTATGCTTCCTTGGCAAAGGGCATTACAGTCTAATAATCAGGTTAAGTTGCCCAGCTATGTATGGCAAAGGTCTCATTATTGGGTTGAGCATGAAGATGTATCCAATGCGCGTTTGTATGGTAAACAAAAGCAAGATGCTTTTTATGATGAACACATCCCGTTTTTGGGTTCTCAATTAATTAGCCAAGCACCAGTGTGGCAGTGCAGAATTGACTTAAATGAACTACCAGAATTAAGAGGTCATCAAGTCGATGGAGAAGTAATTTACCCTGGAGCTGGGTATATTGAAGGAATGTTGCAGGCGGCCCAGTCGGATAAACTTAATGGGCGAGTGTTGGCTTTGCATGATATCCAGTTTTTAAGACCATTATATTTGGAAGAAGGGCATAATTTAAAGTTAGAAACTCGATGGGATAGTGGCAAAGGTGTATATCAAGTATTTGCACTTGAGCAAGAGGCATGGCACCTGCAAAGCACTGCAAAAATAGCGCAATACAAACCAAAAACACTACATGAAATAGATATTGCGTCATATAAAAAGAGCGCTGATAAGGTTTATAACAAGGACGATTTCTATCGCCATTGCCATCAAATAGGAATGGAATATCAAGATCGCTTCCAAGCTGTAACTCAGGTTTGGAAGGGAAAAGGTTATGCCCTGGCAAAAATAGAGGTTGATGAGATCCAAGGCATTTTACCGCCAATACTGCTAGATGGTGCTTTTCAGGTTTTCTTTAGCTTGGTAGATATCGCATACCTACCCATTGGAATAGAAAGCTTGATTCTACATGCCCCTGTTACAAAACGAATGTATAGCTACTTAACTGTGAAGGAGCAACAGGAGAAGGCATGCATTGGTGACATTCTAATTTTGAATGAAGTAGGACAGCAATGTGTTGAAATGCGGGGGGTTCACCTCAAAATGCAAAGCTCTCAGCAGTACGAAGAGTTACTAGAGCCCTCATTGAAGTACAAGTATCAATGGCAAAGTATTGCGCTTGAGCATGTCGAAGGTATAACTGCCTCCATATTAAGTGCAGGTTTCCAAGAAACATTAACCGATGATATGAGTACAGTTGTTGACCATATAGATTTGCGGTCAGCCTCAAAAGTTTTTGTAGAAAAGTGTCAGGTTCATAGCGAATACTTAGAAAGAATTATCATTGACTGCCGTAAAATCAATGCATTACCTGAAGTTGAAGTGATAGAAAACGTGGCTTTAACAGATAGCTCAGTGGTATTGCTGTTTTTACAGGCCATACAAGCGGTTGCTTGGAAAAAACCATTGGATGTGGTGTTACTAACAGAGTATGCATGGCCGGTTAATGGTGCTGTTAAAGTACAGCCCATGCAGAGTGCTTTGTGGGGCCTTGTAAGGGTCTTCGCAAGTGAAAATCCACAATTTAAAGTCACAATGTTAGATATTCACGATAGTGATTTACCTTTAAATCAGCTTTTAGCCACTGACTTTATTGAGCCAGAAATGGCGGTCAAGGAAGGGCACTGGTATGCCAATAAATTACTGCCTTTAGAGGATACTGGCTGCGTTAAATCGCAAAGCTCTGAAATTTTGCCTGATTTTACAGAGCAGATCAGGTATGGCTTAAAAGGGAGTAACTGGTCAGCTTCTGCTATGTCTAGCCTTGAATGTGATACACAAAATTGTGTTTCTCATATTGCATGTCAAGGTGGGATCCCTGTTGCTGAACAGGCTTTACTATACCTTTGCTATGTTGATTCTCAGTATAACCTTAGTTTGTCTACTGAAGGTATTTGTAGCTCCCTAAGTGCTGCTGAGTTATCGATTGGGCTTAACACTGAGCAAACTGAATTCGCGCTAGCTTACTTAAATGATATTCATGGTTTTCTGTCGATATTAGAGCCTATTCTGCGACTTAAACCAAAAGTAATTTTATTTGTAGAACCGTCTAATATGGTGGACTTTGCTTTACTTGATTATGTCCAGCACTTAGGTGTGCAATGCTTAGTCGAGGCTGAGCCAACTGGTACTGAAAACGATACGGGCATTGTTTATGTAAATAGAGCTGACATCAGTAAATTAAATGTAGATTTAGTGGTGTATTGTCTAGAGCGGCCTTTAGCTGTGTCATTAACTGAGCAACTTACTCATGGTGTAGATTTTATTACTTTATTTGAAGGACAAGTTGCTGCTGAACAAGTAAGTCGATTGACGTTACATAGACTAAATTTGAAGCGCTTAGCCAAGCATACTCACACCGATTTTATTGAATTAATGCAAGTTGCATTAACATGTTTGATGAAATATGTTGATTTATATCAGCCAGCTTATGAGGCTTCGATATCTGCAAGCGCTTTGCCTGCAAATATACAAGAGAGCCAATTTACGCATGCCCGTTATGCTATCGATATGAGTAAAAAACCAGCTTATCTAGAAAAGGAATTTGATTACTCAGGAAATATGAAAGGTAAGAGCTACTTAGTAACTGGTGGACAAGGCGGAATTGGGTTAGTTGTAGTGCAATGGTTGATTCAAAATAATGCCAGTGCAATTTATGTGACTGGCCGTAGTGCGCTAAAAGAGAGTTTGCAGACGTTAATTGTATCTGCAGAGAAAGCGGGTACAAAGGTCCATTATTTACAAGCAGATGTGGCAAGTTATGATGATATGCATCAGACAATTTCACATATTATTCATCAACCAGAGTCATTCTCTGGCCTATTTCATTCCGCAGGCGTGTTGGCGGATGCAACCTTTGCTCAGCAAAATGTCGAGGGGTTCCAACAAGTACTAGCTCCTAAGCTACAAGGCTCTTGGTATTTACATCAGTTAACTCAGAAAGTAGAGCTCGATTACTTTGTATGTTTTTCTTCGATTGCTGCGGTTGTGGGTTGGCCCGGCCAAGCAAACTATGCCTTTGCTAATGCATTTATGGATGGTTTATGCCATATGCGTCGTAATCAAGGGTTGAGTGCAACGGCTATAAATTGGGGTCCATGGGCTGATGCCGGCATGGCTGCTGAGCTTGAAGAACAAGAAATAGCGCGAATGCAAAGCGCCGGGATGCAAGGTATTTCAACAGAGCAAGGACTGTCTGAAATGTCAAAAATTATGAACAGTTCAATTGCCCAAGCAGGTGTGTTTATTCAAGATTGGCAGAAAATGGCAGAGTTGGGGTTGTCAGCACGGTTACTCAAAGTGTTTTCTAACCTAGTAGATGTTGATGATACAAAAACGAGTGATATAAAAGCAACATTATCACAAATGAATGCAGAACAACGCTTACCTGTTCTGCTTACTGAAGTGCGTAACGCTTTAGCCGCAGCATTAGGTATGGGGACAGGGGAGCAGCTTGATGAACATACAAGTGTATTTGACTATGGTTTGAACTCACTGATGGCTGTTGAGTTTAAAAACCGTATTCAACCTTTAATTGATCACCCTTTACCTGCATCTATGGTCACTAAGCAAGGGAGCATTGCAAAAATCGCACTGTTTTTAGAAACTCTATATGGCAATGATGGAGCGCAAATCACAGACGTCGATGAAACACAATCGTTCAAGGTGACTATCTAATGGTTGAGCAACTTCTATTGGATTGTAAACGCCAAGGCATCTCGTTGACATTGGGGGAGCAAGGGGTTTTGGACTTACATGCAACCAAGCAACCCCCTTCAGCTCTAATTGGTAGATTGTCGGCACACAAAGCGCAAATTATTGAGCATCTCAAGCAGATTAAGCTCAATCAATTAGAACAGAGCATGTTGTCTCCAATTCCAGTTACACCGGCTTTGGTAGGAAAACTATCTCTACAGCAGCAAAGGCTTTGGTTGCTAGAGCAGATGCAGCCAGGTAATGCCCAATATAATTTAGCTCGAGCTATGAAACTTGAGGGGCAGTTGGATGTTACAAAGCTGCAATATGCAATTGATGCGGTTGTAGCGCGTCATGATATTTTACATACAGACTATGTGTTGAGCCCTGAAGGGGCAAGACAGCAGGTTGCTGATAACGTGTCATCATGCATGGAAATCGTTGAGTTGCAGTCACTTAATGATAAACAGCAACGCGCGGAGATTTTACGCGTTATGAATGCACAAAGTTGTGCTGCTTTTGATTTAACGACGAGCCCCAAATTACGGTGTAAATTATTACTTTTGGCACCTGATATTGCTTATTTTTGTATTGCTTTTCATCATATAGCCGTAGATGGGTGGTCAGTTTCGTTGTTATGTGAAGAGATTTCACAAAATTATGCGAAATTACTTGAAGATACCTACCAGCCTTTACTAAAACCGACTTTGCGCTATTTAGACTACGCAGCATGGCAGCAGGATAAAGTGGAACAAAGTAGTTTTTCGTTGTTAACCCAAGCTTATCAAACGTATTTAGAGGGAGCGGTATTTAACACAACATTCGCATTGGATTTTCCTCGCCCTGATGATATTGGGTCAAATGGCAAAGTTTATCGAGAAGTTATTCCTGAAGCTGTTGATGCAAAAATAAGTGCTTTTGCAAAGCAGCAGCAGTGTACACGCTTTTCTTTGTTATATGCGGTATTTAATATTGTATTGGCAAAATATAGTAACCAACTGGATATTGTTATTGGTTGCCCTGTAGCAAACAGAGAGCATGAGCAGGTTCAGTCTCTCATAGGGTTTGTGGCAAATACGCTGGTCTTAAGGAGTAAAATCGACCCAGAACAATGCTTTTGTGATTACTTAAATAATTGCATACTTTCTAGTAATAAAGCTTTTGAAATGGCTCATATGCCATTTGAGGGGATTTTAGAAGCGTTAAATGTAGAACGCTTACACAATCAGCCCCCTTTATTCAACGTTATGCTAGCTGTGCATAATATGAAGCCTTTATTACCTCGATTGAAAGGCGTTAAAATTACTGCTGAAGAGGATATGCCTAGAGTACCCAAGTTTGATTTAGTGCTTGATATTTACGAATCAGATGGGGAGCTGGCCCTAGAGTGGGATTATAATTTTGATCTATATACCAGCGAAGCAGTAGCTGGTTTTAGTCAAAGTTATATTCATGTATTACAGCTGCTCCTGACTAATCCAGAGTTAACCTTTTCACAGGTTAGCTTAATAGAACCTGTGAAAGTAGCGCAGTGGCAAGCGAAGTGGTCAGGAGAAAAAGCTCAGGTCCCGCAACCATATCACCTGCAAACACAGTTACAACACTGGGCTGTTATCACCCCTGATAAAGTGGCGGTCTCTGACGGATGCACCTCATTAACCTATTGTGAGTTAGAAAATCGTGTAGATCATTACTGTCATAACTTGATCCGCTTGGTTGGCAATCAACCACAGCGGGTAGGGGTTTATTGTGGCCGTTCTATTGATATGCTTTGTACATTATTAGCAATCTTACGCTCTGGTCATACTTATATCCCCCTAGACCCAAGCTACCCTGAAAAGCGTATACAGTATATGGCTGATGTAGCTGAATTGACTTGCGTTGTCTGTGATTTTGATGGCGTTGAAAATGTACGTAGATTCCAAAAAAATACAATTACGTTTAATGATTTAAATACAGAATGTGAAGTGACTAGCTTGCGTCAATCGGTTAGTCCCAAAGATACTGCTTACATGATTTTTACGTCTGGTTCTACCGGGAAACCAAAAGGAGTTGTAATTTCATATCAAGCTATGATGAACTTCTTAGCCGCTATGGTTAATGAGCCTGGGATCCGGCAAACGGATTGTGTGTTAGCCGTTACTTCAATTACATTTGATATTCATGTTTTAGAATTGTTTTTACCTATTTTAGCGGGAGCAACGTTACACATTGCTGCTACAGAGCAAAGTAAAGACCCTTACGCGTTAGCACAGTACATTGATAGTAGCGCTATTTCTTATATGCAAGCAACGCCAGCCACATGGAATATGCTAAAAGCAATTTCTTGGCAGCCTCCAACTCCATTCACCGCTTTATGTGGTGGTGAAGCTTTATCCAGAGGCTTAAAGTCTTACTTTGCACAATATAATACCGATCTATGGAATATGTATGGCCCAACTGAAACGACGGTTTGGTCAAGTGTGGATAAAGTTGATTACAGTGCGCCAACGCACTTGGGTATGCCTATAGCTAATACTCAGTTTTACGTTTTAGATCCATACCTACAACTAGTCCCCCCAGGAGTAACTGGTGAGTTGGCGATTGCTGGCAAAGGCTTAGCTTGTGGTTATTGGCAAAGAAGTGAACTGACAGAACAGCAATTTCGCACTGTGTGTATGATCAACGGGACTAAAACACGGGTCTATTTAACGGGAGATTTGGTTAAGGTATCACATGACAATCAGTTGATATATCAAGGGCGTAAAGATCATCAAGTTAAATTAAATGGTCATCGTATCGAATTAACTGAAATTGAATTTGTACTAGAGCAGCACGACGCAGTGCAGCAGGCTGTGGTGCTGTTAGATAAAAAGCAAAATAATTTACATGCATTTGTCCAAGCTAACACGATGAGTGAACGACTTAAATCGCAGCTATTTAATTCAGTTCAACAAGCCGTTCCCAGCTTTATGGTCCCACAGTCAATGACCCTTGTAGCTGAGTTGCCAAAAACGCTTAACAAAAAAATAGATAAGCAAGCACTTACAGAGCTGATATCTACGGAAAACCATATCGAACCAGAGCATGACTTGGGGTTATATGCAGAAAAGCTCGTATTACTGTGGCAGGAAAGCCTTGCGATGACTGAAATTGACCCAAATGCTTCATTTTTCTCTCAAGGAGGTAATTCACTTAAGTTTGTTGAGTTGATAGCGACAGTTAATCAGTGCTTCTCGCGTACACTAAATGTCACAGCACTGTTGAAATCTCCAACATTAGTGGCAATGGATAATTTACTTAAAAGCACACAAAACCGTAATTTAGAGCTTTGTTCTTTAGTTAAACCTTTAGAGGAAAGTCGATATTGGCGGCATGATCCCATTGAAGTTAAGAGTCTTGCTAATCGAGTAAATTTATTTTCTCGTAAAGGGTCAAATTACCTGTGGATGGTAAATCAATGTTTAGTATTGGATAACAATGATGGTGCAATCAGCTTTTCACTCATAAAGAAATTGTTATCTATTTTATTTGTTCATCACCCCGCACTGCGTACTTATGTAAATCCTCATTCATTAAAAGAGCAAATTATGAGTGTTGGTGCCTTGTTAGATAAGCCAATATTTTATGATCTTTCAAGTCAAGCCGATACACAAACGATAACCTCAATTAGTCAAGTCTTAGACCAAGTGCGTTTAGATGAGGGTTTAGTACGGGTGTTCTATATACAAAAAGAACAACAAGTGATGTTAGTTTTGTCATTGCATCATTTGGTATTTGATGGATATAGCATGAGTGTTTTGGCGCGTAATTTCTCCTTATTATTGAAAGCTGAGCTAACTCGAACACCAGAAGTTGAATTACCGCAAGATCCTTATTTGTCTTTTATTGATTATCATCAAAAGTATGCTGATGGTAAGTATCTCACCGAAGATGGGTACGATATAGCGCGAGAAGTTGAATATTGGGAACAAGTCAACTTTAGCGCAATTGAGCGTCTTTTTGATGTGCAAACCTTATTGGTGAGTAACCTTGAAGATAACATGGACTCAATCACAGTTAACATACCTGGTTATGTCACTGAACATATATTACAGCTGACTGCACAAGCATCTTTATTAGCGAGTGATTTCCATGCCGGTGCATTAGCAACGGCAATTCACCAGGTATTCAAGTTAAACAACATTGCGCTAGAGCTATCGAACTTCAATCGGGCAAATAGCATCGCACCAGTTAATTCTGAAGCCTTATTTGGGTATGTAGTTGCACCAGTCCCAGTGGTTGTTGAATATCCCGCTATTTGTCAGGCTAGCCATTGTGCTAAAGCTATTTCGGATAAATTGCATACAATGCCGCACAGTGGGTGTGGGTTTAATTCTGCATTGAGAGTGCATTCAGAAAAGCGAAATATAGCGAGCATAACAGCGGATTTCTTCCCTGAATTTAACTTTAACTATCAAGGTGAGCTTAATACTGAGCGCTTAGATAGCAGAGTGCTCGATGGCGCTAATTCAGTGTTTAATAGTGTTATTCAGAATATGCCTTTTGTACATTGCGATAGGGATATGACAAGTCCTCAATCTTTATATATATCGACCTCTACGGTCGGAAGTCATCAGCAAATATTTATTCGTTATAGTAAAGAATTGTTCGCTAAAACAACAATCAAGCAACTTGCGGACAATTATATTTATCAATTAAAGGGGTTATAAAAATGAAAAAGATCATTATGTCTTTGATGCTATGTGCTAGCTCGCTGTCATATGCGCAATCTGATCAAGTCGATGGCGATACTTTTTTAGAAGATTATTATCACAGTGATGTTATTTATCAAAAGCTGGAAATTTCACTGTCTGATTATCAACACTTGATGAAAGTGAGTAATGACTTAGCATCGAAACGCGCAGGTATGCAGTATGCTGATTATTTAAGTGTTGCATATTTAGAGACGCCAAGTGCCACTGACATCATAAAAGTAAATGCATTACATCATTTATTGGCATCATTTTTAGTGACATCGTCAGCTTCTGGGGAGGCCTTAAAGCACAGTGTCTTGGCATCTTATTTTTTAACAAGGCTAAAGTTGTTATCACCAACGCCAGTAAGTTGGGCTGATAGTGCTTTACAGCGTCTTGAACAGCAGATCGGAAGGCATTTAAGCTATGGAAAACTGCACGTCAATGAAGCCATAGAAGCACATAACTTCTTTCATGATGCTTTTAATTATCGCGCTCAAAACTCGCAGCTAGCGGCAGATAAACTATTAAACGAACTTATCAGTGATCCAAGCAATGTTATGACGACAACGTTGATCACTGGGGCATTTTTATGGTTAGGTGGCCAAGTGGCTTATGATGACCCTAAAGTGTTGGAATATTATGTTTTGACTAGCTTTTTTAGCACTCGTGCCATCTTGTTGAGTCAAGAAATTGAAGGTAAATGGCAAGAGGAACCCAATGAGTATGCTCGGATGCGCTTGTCATCTATTTTGGGAGGGTGGTCTGCGTTACCAAAACGTTGGCTCGCGGGCATTCATAATGATGAGTTGAGTAAGAAAAAAATTGAAGCTGAGCATCAGCTTTGGGGTAACGTTAACCCAGGCTTTCATGCGGTGACATTGGGGAGTGATTATTTTTCTGAGCCAGAACAGTTTTATACCGGCTTAGGGGCATGGATGAGAGGCAGTGAGTTTTGCAATCAAATACCGAGCTTTAGAAGCTGTATTGATGATCCTAGATTCTCTTTTAATAGGCTGGTATTTATTCAAGGCATTATTGAACATATGATTAAGCTTGGAGATTTTAACACTGCACAGATGCTGCTAAATGCGCGACATTGGCCTGATTTACAATGGGATAAATGGATATCAGGACAAGCACGATGGTTAGAGTTAGAAACCAATGCGCATGAAATCCACCAGCTTTGGAATAATGACGATCCGGCAGATGATCCTGTATTTGTTACGTCTAAAAAGCGTCGTTGGGGTGATGAGACTATGGTATGTGCTAATTGTCATCAGGCTCAAGAAAGGCATTGGACTGAAGAGCAAAAGAATACAGTATCCCAACCTCATAGTATGGTAGCTACGATTGGTGATTGGCCAGAGTTTACAACAGATTGGGCTGGCCAATCTAGTTTGTTTCAAGACTGTAATTCACGGCCAAGTTGGGATAAGCAACAAGCGTATAAAAAAGACCATCACGTGGTTTATCAGCATGGAATATACCGTGCTAAATGGTGGACTCAAGCTGAATCTCCCAGTAATTCAAATAGGTATGATGTGTGGGAGTTCATTGGTTGGTGCCATGCGGGCAGTATAAAATGAGAATCAATTCGTGCGTGAATTAATACAATCGAAGCCTTTTATAGCACACTGGATTGGTGTGCTATTTACCCAGTTGGGTAGCTTCTTTACGCTAATTGCGTTGCCTTGGCTAGTACTCGAAGTATCAAATAATGATCCCGTAATATTGGCAATAGTGTTAGCTGCTTGGGGCTTACCACATAGTATTCTGTTGCTGGTTGGAGGGGTTTTAGCTGATAGAATAGGTGCCGTTAAGTTACTCATTATGAGTCGCGTTATATTTGTGGTTTTTACGCTCATATTTGCGTGTAGCCTATGGCTCAACTTCTATTCTATTACCTGGCTAGCGGTAAGTGCATTTTGTTTAGGGTGTTGTTCTGCATTGGGCAATCCTGCCGCCCAATCGTTATTGCCACGAATACTACCTGTTTCAGCCTTACTGCAGGCCAATGGCGTTTTGATGGGGTCTATGCAAGTAAGTCAAGTTATAGGGCCCATGCTTGCAGGAGTTGTTATCTGGCAAGTAAAGGAAGTGTTCTCGGTGTCTTCGTTGGGCTCCTATGATTATTTTGCTGTGGTTTTTGCGATTGATGCGGGATTGGTATTTTGTGGTTTATGCATCTTTACCCGGCACTTTAGATGGGAGAGTGTGCCATTACAAACTAAACAGAGCATTAGCGAAGCACTGAAATTCTCAGTCACTTATTGTACTCGACATTATAATTTTAAAGTGGTTTTGGGGTACTTAATGCTTGTTTCTATTTTGCTTTACGGACCACTAGTAACCCTTATTCCTTTGTTTGCAAAAACACAATTACAGTTAGCAGAGCAAGGTCTATCTTGGCTATATGCTGCGCAGGGTATTGGTGCAGTATGTGGTGCGGGTTTAGTGATGCTGATTAAGCCAAAGCATAGACATCTGGGCTTTTATATATTAATAGGTGACGCGATTGCTGCATGTGCACTTTGGGTATTGGGCAGTGCGGCACAATCGTTATGGGTTATGTGTATTGCATTATTAGTGATGGGGGTGATAGCTGGCTTTGTGATGGTTGCTGGTATGACTTGGTTTCAAGCGCATGTGGAGCCGAAAATTCTAGGAGCAATCGTTGGTGTAGTCTTATTTTGTGTACATGGGCTAATACCACTCTCAGCAATGTTTACTGGAATGCTCATCAAGCTGTTTTCAATACCGGAGTTAACCACTGTACTAGCGCTTTGTACAGGCTTGCTGTGTTGCTTCGGGTTATTGTCCAAAAGAATACGACGGATGGGTAAAGTGAAGGAGTTATCGGTTTGACGGATTTATTTTCAATTCATGGGAATAAGCAAACACCCAAGGTTAGATTAGTGTGCTTTCCTTATGCTGGTGGAAACTCATCGAGTTATCAACGACTCGCAAAGAGCTTACCTAGCTGGGTTCAACTTGTCACTTTAGATTTGCCTGGACGCGGCAGCAAAGCACATCAGTTAGCCTACACAGATGCTGAAAAGCTGGTAGCTGATATGCTGGATTTTTATCCAAACAATGCAGAGTGCCCTGTTATTTTCTATGGGCATAGTTTGGGAGCAAGGCTAGCTTATGCATTAGCTTCGAGGTTATATGATAGAGAAGCGATATTACCAGACATGCTCATTGTTGGCGCCTCGAGAGCACCACATTTGTCAGTGTTACATCAACACTACGCAAGCCTCGATGATGATGCGTTTATTGCTCGGGTTCGTCAATTGGGGGATCCAAGCAGTACTTTGCTAGATGATCCTCAGATCAGAAATATATATCTACCCATGTTACGCGCAGATTTTACGCTTGTTGATAGTTTTCAAAATCAAATATTGAGCGCACTACCTATTCAGGGTATTGCTATCTCTGCTGAGGCTGATGTTGCTGTATCAAGTGAACAAAGCCAGGGCTGGGAATTGTACTTCGAACAATTTACTCATTATTCTCTAGCGAATGCTGATCATTTATTCGTTGATTTACAATTAAATACATTATCCGAGATCTTGCGGGCGCAATGCAGGTTATTAGTGAGAAGTAAAAGGAGGGTTAGTGGCTAGATACTTAAATTACAATGTGATGGAGAAATGTCAGATTGCGCCAAGTCATGGTGAAACGGTGTCTAGTGATTTGATTCAAAGTTCATTACAAGAAGCAGGTGTGATTATTGGAAAAGATGGTGATTTTGTTGGTTTACCAAGGGTGGTATTTACACAAGTATATGAGCAAACAAGCACTAACGATATTCCAGACGCAGTGTCCTTAGTAGACTTTAAGGGGGCAATTTCTATTGGCGATCAATGTTTTATGGACTCGACAAGTGGTGCCCCTTTTCCGAACGATGTTGTTAAGCTTACAAGCGTCAAACGACCAAACTTTGATACGGGTAAAATAGTGATTGGAAACAATGCGTGTTTACAGGGCACATGTATTGTCGCTTATGGATCTGTCTGTATCGGTAATAATGCGCTATTTGGATCTAATGTGGTTATTATGGACTGTGATGGACATACTTTACAGCATCGATTTAATGAAGATGAAGTTGCGCGGCTATCAGTAAGGCCAGTCTTGATTGGTGATGATGTTTGGGTTGGTTATGGTGCTATTATTTTGAAAGGGGTCACGATTGGCGACAATGCAGTTATTGGCGCAGGGAGTGTCGTTCATTGTGATGTGCCTTCTGGAGGGGTCGTTGCTGGAAACCCGGCAAAGCTAATTAAAGGTAATAGTTAGTAAAAGTTATACGTTATCCATAACGCAACCGTGGGTGTATTTAATTTGTTTGAACACGACTGATATGATGGTGTTCATGAAGTAACTCAATGGTATGAGTTACTTCATGAACAATTAAATAGTTTACACCTGAAACATATTTAGGTTTTTATGTAAATCAATCACACTTTTAGCAATACTTTCACTGGCATCTGCTGTATTTTTAGTTTCATTACTTGTTACTTCAGCCACTTCGCGGATACTTTCTAAACTGTCATGAATTTCTTGTGCCACGGCATTCTGTTGTTCTGCCACAGATGCAATTTGTTGATTTAAATCTGCAATTTCATTGACTGAATCAGCTGCTAAGGAAAAGCGTTGAGCAGACTCGGTACTTCTATCAAGGCAGACTTTTGCACTCTCGGTGCCTTTATTCATGCTACTTATGGCATTCTGCGCTTCCGTTTTTAAACGCTCGACTAATTGCTGTATTCCAACCGTAGACTCTTGCGTTCTTTGTGCGAGCGATCTAACTTCATCGGCGACAACAGCAAAGCCACGCCCAGTTTCACCCGCTCTAGCGGCTTCAATCGCCGCATTTAATGCCAGTAAATTAGTTTGTTCTGCAATTCCTTGGATTGAGTCAAGCACGACCCCAATATTATTCGTTTCAGCAACTAAGTTTTCAATCACCGATGATGCTTCGGTTACCTCCTCAGCCATATTACGGATCACATCCTGTGTTGCCATAGCTTCTTTATGACCATCAATCACACGTTGCTTTACGGTTTCGGTAGCAGTTGAAGCGTTACCAGCACTTTGTGCAACTTCCCTTGTGGTGGTGTTCATCTCGTTAATTGATGCGGCGACTTTTTCAATATCCGTTCTTTGCTTCTCAACGTTCTTAAGGGTGCGTTGCATAGCAAAAAGTGCGCTCTCACTTGAACGACCAAGATCTTCAGCCCCTAAATTGACTTGCCCGATCATACCGCTTAATACAGATAAAAATTGATTAAACGCTCCCGCGACAGCACCTGTTTCATCTTTTGGAGAATCATCAAGTTTTATTGTTAAATCGCCGTCGCCACTGGCAATTTGCGTTAATCTATTAGTCATTGTTTGAATGGGTGTTCGAATAGCGGTTGCGATAATAAAGGTTAAAATCACCCCAACGATACAAGCGAAAACAAAAATGGCAATCATCCATTTTATGGCTGTTTGCTCATCATGTTCTGCTTTTAGGGCGCTGCTTAAAGTGAAGTCTTGAACCTGACTTAATAGCTTTATTGACTTTTTATCGAGTAAGTCTTCCATTTTTTCAACATCATGAGACTGCTTTAGCATCTGTGTTATTTGGCCTTTACTACCCAGAGCCATAACCGCATTTACTTTAACAATCAGTTCGCTATAAGTACCTTCTAGCTGTTTTAATTCAATCAGTAGTTTATTGAATTCCCTTTTTGCAGTATCTGAATGAAGCAGAGGGATCGCATTTTCAATAAAGTTCTCTACCTCAATAATTTCTCTTTCCGTTTGAAGGATCAGGTTTTGAACGTCGGTAATGGCATTGTCAAACACAGATTGCTCTTCCAGGCCTTGGTCGTGGCGAATGGCTTTTATCATTGCTCGTTCAAAGAGAATCGCTTGTTGAAGTTGATGTTCGGTAACGCTGGTGATAAGTTTGGTCAATGGAATATCTTCTTCAGCGATATCCATTAATGATTTGCCTATCTTATCCATTTGAGCAATGGAATAAGCGCCTAGTACGAACATTAAAAGAAATTGGATAAAACCGAGTAAGTAGATTTTTTTGGCTATATCAATTTTATTTAGCATGGGTCTTCTATCCTGTTACTGACTGTCTCTAAAATAACGCAACATTTTTATTGCGAAACTTTGTTCGTATGAGAGGTGCTCAAATTTTTGCTCTGCCTGCATAAACTGACTGAACCCTTCAAGGCCTGCTATATTATCGTCAGATAACCTTTTAAAACCCATTTGCCATTCTGGAAATCCTCTTTGGCTAATTGGTTGGCAAGCGATTCGGTTTATATTAGTGTGACGACTGTCATTTTTTATATGTTTGAATAGTCGCTCGACCTCACTCTCATCCCCTTCTATCACTTGTATGAAACTGCCAAACCCATTATAAAGTAATAGCCCCGTAATATTATTGAGCGTATTATTTCGCCGTGATATAGCAAGTAACTCCGTTAGCTGTTGTTCGGTAAAGCGTTGCTGAGCTCGGCTTACATACATTAATTCAATCATCTCAACCTCTTCTTCAAACTCTACCAGTAGCGATATATAAAAGAGCCGATATTTGCTAAGTAAATGATAGTTTGCTTTTATTGATACGGTGGCATTTTAACTTTATTTTTATAAGTGGCTTACACACATTGTTAGGAGGGTACATCGTCTCGTGTATTTTTATCGACACAGTTTCTTGCACCTTTTTTATGTTTTCTAGGAGGCTATGTATTAATGAAAACGGTGGTGATTTACTCGATAATACGACTTTATTAACAAGTACTTGCACATCAACGTCTAGATGTGCGTTTACTGGGGCCACTTTATTGTCTTTGGAGGATGAAAACATATCAAGTCTCTATATTTTGTGTATCTCCTTTCACGTAATAAACAATTTCGAGATAATTCAGTCTAGTCATAAAATATAATTATTACCAAATTTAGTATGCTCAATTACTGATATGTGTTGAATTTTACCTTTTTCGAATGGTTAGTTCTCTAGATAAGATAGACCCTAAATTTCAGTTACTAAAATAAGCATTAAACGAAATAGCGCATTTATTCGGTTTATATGGATCCATATGATGAAACGGATTGGTAGTTTTTGTCTAAAAAAGTGCCTTGGCTTACAGTTTCTAAGAGGAGGATGGTTACTAACTAATAGTTTATGCTACGTGTATGCTGTAGGCTCACTTTTGAATCATAAGTAAATGTTGGAACATCATAAAACAAAGGATATTTTTAATAAAAGAGTGCCTGATTACCTAAAGTAAACTGGGCTGAACCATCAAATAAAGCGTGAGTAAAAAGGAGTAAAGAGCTATGCCTGATTTAATTATTCGAGCTATGCAGCCCGATGAATTGAAAATTGCCATTGAATGGGCACGTGATGAAGGGTGGAATCCTGGAATTGAGGATGCGGCATTATTTTACCAAGCAGATCCTGAGGGTTTTTTTGTTGCTGAGCTTGCGGGTGAAATTGTTGCCGTTGGCAGTGCGGTAAGATATGACGCGCAGTTTGCTTTTTGTGGGCTTTACATTGTAGCTCCACAACATAGAGGAAAAGGGTATGGGCTGGCTTTAACTAAGCACAGGCTAGCACACTGTGGCACTCGTAATATTGGCATTGATGGCGTATTAGGCAATGTTGAGATATATAAACGAGTAGGCTATCGGCCTTATTACCAAAATAAGCGTTTTCAAAAGCGAGCGACAGCTCAAACATTTTCATCTAATACGCACGAGATTAAACAATCACATATTGCTGAAATTATTGACTATGATAGACAGTGCTTTCCAGCTCAGCGCGATACTTTTTTAAAAGGGTGGTTACAGCAAGCACAAGGTAAATCAGTGAGCGTGATTGAAAATGGCCAAGTTCGAGGGTATGCAGTAAGACGTCAATGCGCTGAGGGCCATAAGGTCGGGCCGTTGTTTGCTGACTCCAAAGAGGTTGCTGCACAATTATTTAGCGCTTTGCAGCAAGACATAGCTGGCGAGGTTATTATTTTAGATGTACCCGAGAACAACCCTCTTGCCGTTGAATTAGCATTAAATGAAAATATGGAAGTGGTTTTTGCAACGTCTCGAATGTATCAGCGCGGGTTGCCTGATATTGCACATCATAAAGTGTTTGGCATTACAACATTTGAGTTAGGGTGAGTATTATATAGGTATCTGCGCTTTTTCAGTTGTATGAATATTATCGCAGTATGAATTTTTTTAGGGCTTTGTAAGTAGTAAAGGAACGAGGTTGTCATGCTACTTACAAAGTATATGTGTGACGCAAGTTATATGTTAACGCGGCAAAAGTTAGATCCAAAATATGAGCGGGTATTGTTTCCACCAAATAAGTATTACACAAAATTGCAGAGCTGATGCTAGTGCAAGGGTATACATTTTTTCTCTGTAATTACCCTGAGCCTGCTTAAGTTGATAAAATAATGAGTACCCTAATGTCATTGGGAGTAGGGTCGCGATGACAATCAATGAAATACTGGCACTATTGAGCAGCCCAAATTCGATGAATGATTGTTCACAGAAGAAATACACAGGTACTGTAAATAGCAACAAATTAATAAACGACCAATAAGGTCGGCTGAAACGGCTCGGCGTAAATAATTTTATAACGCCAACGATAAAAATAGACACTAGCCCTAGTAAACCAGCGAGCATACTGAGCCAATAAAGCCCAAGCTTAGTGATACTCACTTTCTTATACGTTTTTAAGCCGTTAGTGATAAACACCTCTTGCTTCTCATTGGTGTAAATTACGTGTGAGGCTTGGGTCCTTCCTGCTTGTCTGTATAAGTTATTACCCAGCGCGGTTAAGTGCTTTGCTGAGCTTTGTAGGGGATTAAGTACTAAGTGCTGCTGTGAGTGCTCAACCCACATAAAGTGAAAGAGCATATCGACAAAAGCAAATTCAGCCAGGCCATTTGGCGCTAAAACATAGAGGCCGTCGATCTGCTTATTTTGGTTATCAATGTGCGCGCTGGGTAAAGGTGGTATCGGTAAAAGGTTTAAGTGCTGTATGAAAAGTGCATTAAACCTTTCGGTATCTGCAGATTCGTCATCGGTGTTAATACTATAAAAAAAGCCCTTTTTTTCTTTTGGATAGAGGCAAATGTAGGCGGTAAAGCCAAAGGTTTGACCAGGATGACACATCCCAACTGCGCCGTGGCGGTCTCTGACTGCGAATGCTAATCCATGCCCCATCAGTAAGCCTGCATTTTTTGCATCGGTATTATGAGGCATGGCAAGCATCGCCATTAAATCGGCTTTTATGAATACGTCATCGCCAATTGTGCCATCACTTAACACAAATGCCATAAACTTTGCCATATCAGGCGCTGTTGTTGTGAACTGTTCGGCGGGCCTTAAACTGATGGGGACTGAATGTTGCACTACCTTGTTTTCATGATACCCCATTGCTAATGAATGGGGTGTGTTTTGCTCACTCTGGCTTGTAAACTCAAAGGTACTATCGTGCATTTCCAGCACACTTAACAGATGATCGTCTAAATAGGTTTCGTAGCGCTGCTGGGTGACTTTTTCAATGACCATACCCAGTAACGCATAGCCCATATTTGAATAGGCATAATGTGTACCTGGTTTGGTTCTGAGAGTGAGTAAGCTTTTTTGGTTTTGCGAAAATGCATGGTTCAATGGGGCCGAAGGAGTAGAAGTGGGATTTAATAGTTGGCGCATTTTTATGTTGTCTAAACCAGCGGTATGTTCAAGCAAGTGTCGAATACGAATAGGGGCTTCGCTTACCCAAGGGTTATTAAATGACAGGTTAGGTAGATAAGGTGCCACTTCTGAGTCTAAAGCCAGTTTATCTTCGGAAATTAACCTAAGCACTCCCATCGCTAAAACGGTTTTAGTAACGGATCCCACTCGCACTTTTTGTGCTTTTCCCATCGGCTGTTGCTTTGCAATATCAGCCATCCCAGCGCTACCAGAATAGTGTTTGTTATCTGAAACAATTGACCATGTTATGCCAACTAGGTTTTCTTCGATAAGGGTTGTGGCGACGTGTTGTTCAAGTTCTTTAGTCTCATTCGCATAAACGAGATTGATTGCACATATAATGAAAAAGCACAGTATTATTTGTAGTAGTGATTTAACTTGCATCGGTGTCCTAAGGTTCAGCCTAATAAAGCTGTGTTTATTATTATTGTTTTTTGAGTGTGTTGATCATTTTGAACCAGCCTTTGCGACCTATATCTATAAGCCGCAGTAGTAGCGAAGCTATTTATCTTAAGGGCTAACTTAACTGCTTTAGTTGATTCGCTAAGCTCAATATATCAATGCCTTTATTAATATCGAATTGCATGAAGGCGAGTATTGCGTGCATCACAATCAACACGCGTTGATATGCTTTAGGTTGCGCTTTTAGCTCTTTATTTGCTGCTGCAAAACCATGTTCTTCATAGGTTAATAGCAGTGCAATCGCATATTCTTCAGGAGTACGTTGCCGAGCTTTAGGTTCATAGCCAAGTTCAGAGACTACTAGCTCCGCTAATGCCCAGACCGACCACGGGTTTTGACCCGTAATGAGTTTACCATCTTGGGTTACTTTTTCTAGGTAAGTAATACCAGCTTGAAATTGTGCGCCTTGTGATATGAGCTTATCTTGTAGCAAGAATGGAAAGATTTGTTTTGCATCAGGTATGAGGAATAGCTCTTCTTCATTGGTGAAAGCACTGACATTTTTATTACTTAATAGCATTTCACCATTGTCGAGCTTCACATTAACAAGTGCAGCAGGGCCATGGCATACCGCACTGACGACCTTATTATTTTGATATAAGGTTTTTGCAATATTGTGTATATGTGGGTTGTTTGGAAAGTCAAACATGGTGCCTTTACCACCGACGAAGTATACCGCTTCATAGTCATCTGGGTTGATGTTTGCGAGTGGGATGGAGTTTGCAACTTGCTGCTGAATGGCTTTATCGTTTAAAAAAGCATAATCATAGGCGCCCATGTCTTCACCATCGATGACAACCGGCGGCTTTCCGCCTTGTGGACTGGCAATATCAACGCTAAAACCATTTGCGATAAATACCCAATAGGCGCGAGCAAGCTCGGTATGTTCATAGCCTGTTGCTTTGTTTTCGCCCATTTTATCGACATTGGTTACTACTGCGAGGATTTTCCCTCTGGGTGCAGGAATGTTGTCAGTTAAATAGGGTAAGTCACTTACTTGTGATTCTTTTAGCGCTAGAAAGTGCGCTTTTTCAGGAAGTAAGCTCTTGATCCAGCTTTTCGCACCGTAGGCTAGGCTACCTGTGAGTATGACCAAGGTAATTAATGTGAATATGATTTTTTTCAACATAGATATACTCCTACCAATAATATTACTCCGACGATAAACAAGGGACTGTGAAGATAATGTGAAATTGACTATTAAAAAGGGCTGGAAATAATGTGTTTAACCTAGGGGTTTCTATGTTAGAGCGTATACATTGACGCAATAAACTCGCTTAGCGCGTAATGATCTATTAGAATGCGGCGCATTATTTATTACTCATGGTTGCTTATGTCTTTCCCTCCTTGTCCGAGTTGTTCATCTGAATATGTTTATCAAGATCAATCTAACTTAATTTGCCCTGAGTGTGCTTTTGAGTGGAACCCTGCTGAAAAATTAGCTGAAGATACTATTTCAGTGAAAGATGCAAATGGTACCTTGCTGGCTGATGGCGATAAGGTAACGGTGGTCAAAGACTTAAAGATTAAAGGCAGTTCTCAGGTTATTAAAATTGGTACTCGTGCGCTGATCAGACGAATCAAAGAGGCCAAAGACCACCAATTAGACTGTAAAGTTGATGGCGTAGGCGAGATGATGGTAACTGCTAAATTTGTGAAAAAAGCCTAAAGGGGTGTTGTGGTCATCATAGTGCATAACTAATGACGCATGGCGGTGTTACCAGAGTACTTTAAAAATCATAGAGGATCGTTGAGCAAATTATAAACTGGGATCTGGTAAAACAATGCCAGCTCCCTCGCTGTACGGTGGTACACATTAAGTCCACACTCGGCTCGTTTCAAGGTCGCGATCGATACACATAGGGCTTTATCTTGACATGCGCATGCTAATTTTTCTTGGCTTAATCCCATGTTTCTACGTAATTCCTTTAGCCTCTGCGTATTTAGTTTAACGCGTCCATTCATGTTCTGATCCCTTCAAAAATAAAAACCAAGCTTAGTTGCTATTTTGCTGGGCCACCACTTCTCATTGCAATAGAGGCTGTTACGGATTGTATACACTGTGTCAGTAATTATTCACGTGACACATTTATCAGAGTGCGTTATCAAGCTGATACCAAACTGATACCAAACTGATACCAAACTGATACCTAAGTGATACTGTGAATTGGCGTTTGCTCTCTAAACTTAAAGCAATTTCGAGGTGCTCGCAGAGCACCAAAGCATAACCTTAGAGATAGCAAAGGAAAATATTATGTCTCAAGCAATTCATAATTTAGGCGCGTTTGGTTCAGTGGTATTGGCAAAAGACTTTAATCAAGAGTTTATCAGTGCGTTTGAACATATTAATAAACGCGAAGGCGTGAATATCTCCCCACTTGCAGGCCAATCTCAAGTGGTAAATGGCATTAACTTCGCATTTTATTGTTTTGTTGAACAGGTTACATCGCCTGACTTCCCTAAAGTGAGCAACTTAGAGCTTATTACGGTATATGAGAAAGGGGGTGAGTATACACAAACCTCATGTCGAGTTATCAGTGAACCAGTGCTATTCCCACCGATTGGATCATTTGATGCAGTTGCACTACGAGCAAACTTCACAGATGCAGAAGCCCAAACCGCAGAGCAAATTGAGTCATTAGTCGGTGTTCATTACGATATTTTAGCGGCACAGCAGCAAGTTGTTGCGGGCCTGAACTTTGCATTTTTCGCAGTGGTTAAACCGGCAACATTGAATGGCCAAGCGTACTTCGCACAAATAAATGCCTATCGTAATTTAGAAGGTAAAATTGAACGTGCTGATTTAGTTCCGATTCAACCATAAATTCCTTCAGGTGGCGCGTTGATGCGCCACTTCCATCTCAATTTAGTCGCTTGCTGCTTAGTTAAATGTGACCAACTTTTTTACTCCAATAATTTTATTTCAATAAACCCGATATGCGCGTTTGTAGTGAAGTGGACGCCTAAGTCAAAATCTGAATCTGCTCGCTCACTAGTAAGCAAGGTAATTTTCTCTGGTGGAGCTGTTGCTAAATTTGCGGAGGAGAAGCGTTGACCGCTGTCGCTGCCTGCATCATAGACTTTAAGTTGAATTGTTTGGTTTTGAAGCCATGTGTTGTTATTAAATAAAGGTAAGCTATTAATTGCAACAAACCAATCAGGGCTTGGTGCTACCATAGACACTACGGTTAACAGAGGAAATGTTTGGCTTGCTTCAAATGTCATTGTTACGCTGGTGGCATTGCCAGAAATTCCGCCTTCATCAATCAAGTAGTTTGACCCGCCTTGGTTCTGAATAGTACTAATCTCATTTTTTAGTGCTGTTTTTGATCCTGTTTCTGCCATGCTAATGATCCCCTGTGATGCGAGTGCATCTAATTCAAATAAGGCATTAGGCTGGCTATGCGTTAGGCCAACAACTGGAGAGAAATGAGAGTTACTAGGGAAGTTTGTAGGAAAACTACTGCTTTGCCATGAGCGCGTAAAGGTCAGTTGGTATATCACAGAGGTTGCTGGCGTTGTTACCTCTGGCGGCGTTGGTGTTGCAGGTGAACTAGTCGTTGCTTGTTGTTCAGTATTACTACTGCCACCACATGCCACCAAAAAAAATGATATACAAAGTACTGCAGATTTAATAACTCGATTCATATTACACCTGGTCAATTAATGAATACCACCAATACCTAGACCTGCTCGTGTGCTATTTACTTTCACTGTACACCAGAACACCATAATAAAAGCGCATGTGTATTATTTTTTCATTGATTAAATAGTTATAAAAGTATTTTTTATCAAGCAGTTAAAGTGGTGGAAGAGTGGTGAGCTGGGAGTGAGTTTAATTATGCGTAATATTAGAATATTCTATGGTATGACCAAAGTGTGATTTAAGTTATAATTCGCCTCTTTTTTCCTGCAGGTCCCCTCTATGAGTGCACTTAAAGCTGAACGGTCGTTATTCTCTTATCCTAAATATTGGGCTGAATGTTATGGTGTTGCACCATTTCTGCCTACTACGCGTCAAGAAATGGATGAGTTGGGCTGGGACAGCTGCGACATTGTCCTCGTTACTGGGGATGCATACGTTGATCACCCAAGCTTTGGTATGGCTGTTATTGGCAGGGTGTTAGAAGCGCAAGGGTTTAGAGTCGGTATAATTGCCCAGCCGGACTGGTCTAGTAAAGAGGCATTTATGTCCCTTGGCCAACCAAATTTATTTTTTGGTGTTACTGCCGGTAATATGGACTCTATGATCAACCGATATACTGCAGAAAAACGTATGCGTCATGATGATGCTTACACGCCCGGTAATGTGGGTGGGATGCGCCCTGACAGAGCGGTTGTGGTATATAGTCAGCGATGTAGAGAAGCATATAAAGAAGTGCCATTAGTTATTGGTGGCATAGAAGCAAGTTTGCGTCGTATTGCACATTATGATTATTGGCAGGAAAAAGTACGACGCAGTATTATTTTTGATGCTAAAGCTGATATCTTGATTTACGGTAATGCCGAACGCCCGCTGGTGGAAGTTGCTCATCGAATAGCAAAGGGAGATGCCATTGCGTCAATTCAAGATATTCGTGGTACAGCGGTTATTCGCAAAGAGCCTTTACCTCAGTGGCGCGGGAGTGATTCAACGGCGATAGACAAAGTCGGCAAAATTGATCCTATTCCCAACCCTTATGGTGCGGATGATGTTGGCTGTGGTAAATCTGAATTTGCTAAAGCGGGAATTAACCTTGCTGAAGAAGCTGCAAAACCGATTACAGTCCAGCCACCAAGATTAAAGCCTTGGGAAAAAGTATATGTAAAACTGCCTGCATTTGAACAAGTCAGTGTAAATAAGCCTTTATATGCTCATGCATCACGTATTTTACATCAAGAAACCAACCCTGGTTGTGCTCGTGCGCTGTTTCAGCGTCATGGCGACCGTTCGGTGTGGGTTAACCCGCCAGCTTTTCCGTTAGAAACAGCCGAAATGGATATGGTATTTGGTTTACCTTATCAACGTGTGCCACATCCAAGCTATGGTGATGCAAAAATTCCCGCTTATGACATGATCAAAACCTCTGTGAATATTATGCGTGGTTGCTTTGGTGGATGTAGTTTTTGCTCAATCACCGAGCATGAAGGTCGTATCATTCAAAGTCGCTCTGAAGAGTCGATTATTGAAGAGATAGAACAAATTCGTGACAAGGTGCCTGGCTTTACTGGGGTGATCTCAGATTTAGGCGGCCCAACGGCTAACATGTATAAATTGCGATGTAAGAGCAAAAAAGCTGAAAGTACCTGTCGTAGATTGTCGTGCGTGTACCCTGATATTTGTAAGCATATGGATACCGACCATACTCCAACGATTGACCTTTACCGTAAAGCAAGAGATGTTGAGGGTGTTAAAAAAATCCTTATCGCATCAGGTGTTCGCTATGATTTAGCCATTGAAGACCCTCGATATGTAAAAGAATTAGTGAGCCATCATGTTGGCGGGTATTTAAAAATCGCACCAGAGCATACAGAGCAGGGCCCATTATCGAAAATGATGAAGCCTGGTATGGGCACATATGATCGCTTTAAAGAACTATTTGATAAATATTCAAAAGAAGCAGGTAAAAAGCAGTACTTGATCCCATACTTTATCTCTGCGCACCCGGGCACCACAGATGAAGATATGGTGAATATGGCGCTTTGGCTGAAAAGTAATGACTTCAAGCTGGATCAAGTACAAAATTTTTACCCATCTCCAATGGCCAATGCAACGACCATTTATCATACCGAGATGAATTCACTGCGAAACATAAAGAATAACAAAGAAGAAGTTTCAGTGCCTAAAGGGGCAAGGCAGCGTCGCTTGCACAAGGCAATATTACGTTATCATGACGCATCGGGCTGGCCTATGATCCGTGAAGCATTACGAAAAATAGGTAAAGCCAATTTAATTGGTAAGGGTCCGAATTGTTTGGTGCCTGAAGAAAGCCGAAATGAAAAATCAGCTGGACATAAAAAGGGAGGTCGCCCTGCTTTGACCCGCCATAGTGGTTTTGGTCAGTTTAAAAAAGCCAATACCAAACCAAAAGTAGCGGGTAATCGTCAAAGAAGTGCGCCAAGATAGAAAACTGATTGGCTGACCATAATTAATTCTTGCCTCTCTAAAAACCGCTTATTATCAAATGAGCGGTTTTTTGTTTTCAGCCTAGGTGACCATGTATTAGAACACGAGGTTCAACGTGATTATGATACGCATCGAATTGCAATAAATGTATAAAACTTCCCCAGCTTGTGTGATCTCTCCTATAGTTTAAATCGTAATCAATTGTCGGGTGTTGAATTGGGTTCTCTATGTTTAAGTCAATAACTAGGTACATATCAGGCCACTTAACAACAATGGCGCTGCTTCCCTGTGTATTATTAGGCGCTGTCATTTTCTATGATGTGTCTATGTCATTACAGAGAATGAACGATGCTTATGACGCAGAATATAATGCATTTTTTAGTCATGCTGTTTTATCGGTTGTTCATGAAACACAAAAAGAACGCGGCGCATCGGCCGGGTATATTGGCTCTGAAGGAAGTAAATTTAAGTCAACGCTCACAAAGCAAAGAAACTTGACGAATAAGTTTGTCTCCCAGCTTGAGGAGAAATCTAAAACATGGCAATTGTCACAGACTATGCAACGTGAATTGATAGAATTTCAAAGGAAATTCTCCAAGCTAGAGCAGGTCAGACGAGATGTTGACAATTTAACAATGTCGTTAGGAGATGCGTTAAAATACTACACCGACATAAACTTGAAAGGATTACACATCGTTATAACTGCATCACGATTAAGCAATGACCATATTATTTCCACTGAGCTGTTTTCCATATATAACTTTTCTAATGCCAAAGAGTCAGCAGGGATAGAACGAGCTATTTTGTCTAATGTGTTATCTATGGATGAAATGACCCAAGCAGTAAAAATAAAACATGTAAGATTGCTTACTAAGCAAGAAATATATTTAGAAGAAGCATTAGAAGCTTCACCCCCTTCAATGAAAGCACTTTTTGAAAGAGCACTGGCATCAAGTGAATTCTCGGAGGTGGACAAATATCGAAGCTTAATTGCTGCAAAGAACACCAATTTTAATCTAGATGCAGAAAAATGGTTTTCAGCTGCTACCAAACGTATCAATGTACTGAAAAATGCTGAAGAGCAAGCGCTTGATTTGGTCGATATCACTGCAATCGGTATACAAGAGCGAGCGGTATTAGTACTCGTTGTTGAAACCATAATTTTAATTGTGGGCTTATTAATTACTTTTGCGCTCTTCACGGCAATTAAGCTTCGACGACGCCAATCACAGAAAATAGCGCAGGGTATTCAAGTGGCAATTAGAAACAAAGATTTGTCGCATGAAATTGCTGTTTTGAGTTCTGATGAATTGGGGGACTCAGCAAAAGACATAAATCATTTGACCATGCAATTTGAGAATGACCTTGTAGAGTTTGCGCAAGTGTCTCAGAGAATTGCGTCTTCGACTGAAGAAGCATCGCTAGCTATTAACCACAGTAAACAAAACCTTGAAGAGCAGCAAGGTGGTATTAAAACAATCGCAGCCGCATCTGCACAAATGAGCAAAAATATTAAAGTGATTGCCAGTTCAATGAGTGAAAACTCACAAGCAGCAAGAGTGGTAGCAACTGAATCCATTCGGGGCCAGAAGGTAGTTACGGATGCTGTGAGTGTCATTCAGGATGCGTCTGATGACATGGCTAAATCTGCAATAGCAGTAGATGCCTTGAATAATAGGGTCGGAAGTATCACGAGTATGGTTGAAATGATTCGCTCAATTGCAGAACAAACGAACTTGTTAGCACTCAATGCCGCGATTGAAGCGGCAAGAGCTGGTGAACAAGGAAGAGGGTTTGCTGTTGTGGCTGATGAAGTTAGAAGCTTGGCAAGTAGAACACAAAAATCAACAGAAGAAATTTCAGCATTGGTGTCTGAATTACAGACAAGCTCAAAAGAAGCATCAAGTATTATTACACAAGGGCAAGATAATGCCGTCCAGGCTGCGCAGCGGGCACAGGAAATAAAAATCGCTTTGAGTCAAATCGTAACACAGGCTCAGCAAGTTGAAACGGTAACTGAGTCGGTCTCGCAAAGTACGCAACAACAAAGCGATGCCATTAGTGATATTAGTAAAAATATTGCCACTATATTTGATAAGTCTGCTGAGAATGTCTCTGGGGCGGAACAAATCGTACAGGCGGCGGTGGCCATATCTGATTCGGCGATTGATATGGATAAGCTGATTGCACAATATAATGTGGCTGAAAATAAACGCTAAGCCACAGTTTGAACTTGCAGTGTACTTATTCGTTGAATCAGACTTATATAGATGGAAAAAGGGGCTGTAGGAGGTTTGAGTGAGATAAGCGGCCCTATGTTTCATAGAACCGTAGTTCAACATTAGACCCCTTAACCAAGTGAGTGGGTAACATGCCCTCTCTTTATTGAGGTTTTGTATATAAAAGTATCAAAAACACCTGTTTTGATTTAATTTTGCTCGAACACGCTGTTTTTATCACTTTTCTTCAAATAAACGCTTGCGCTTTTTCTGCATCTCCCTATAATGCGACCCCACTGACACGGAGCAACACGCTGAAAAGCAAATTGAAACGAGTCAACGTCAAGTAAAACTTAAATTTAAAAACTTTTAACTTTAAGTGTTGACAAAAAAATAGGAAAGCGTAATATGCGCAGCCCTAGCGAGGTAAAGCAAAGCGCTTAATCATCGCAACGTTCTTTAAAAATATGAAGCAATCATCTGTGTGGGCACTCGTACAGATTGAGTTCTAACAGCGAACCTTCTTTCTTAGATTGAAGGAGAGCAAAAAATTTAGAGTCTCAATTGAACTGAGTGACCATAAGCTATTAATAGATTCAGCCTTGAGCTGTTTTTAATTTACTTTTTTAAAAGTAAAAATAATAGTGCACAGTCAATTCGTTCTTGGCAACAAGAGCAAAATA
>NZ_AHBZ03000014.1 GCF_000238375.3 Pseudoalteromonas citrea | reverse complement strand
AATTAGAGAAACCCGTTGCAGAGATGCGACGGGTTTTTTGCATTTGGGGTTTAGGAAAAGGAGTTTAGGATTAAAGTACAGTGAAAACCCTATGGACCCTGAAACCAGTTCAGGGAGACGGAGTTTTAACTTAGAGGCGGTGTTTTGATTTCGCCCACACAGTTGTCTTCCTGACGAAGGTCAGGATCCAGAACACTCATGCTTGCCGTTGTTATTTTTACGCCTTTTTTTATTCCTTAAATGTAGGAAAACCTTGGACCCTGAAACCAGTTCAGGGAGACGAAGTTTTGTATTTAGAGGCGATGTTTTGATTTCGCCTACACCGCTGTCTTCCTGACGAAGGTCAGGATCCATTGCTCTCACGCTTACCATCGTTATTTTTACATATTTCTGTATTCCTAAAAGGCGGTGAGAAACTATGGACCCTGAAACCAGTTCAGGGAGACGGAGTTTTGTATTTAGAGGCGATGTTTTGATTTCGCCTAGACCGTTGTCTTCCTGACTAAGGTCAGGATCCATTGCACTCACTCACGCTTACCGTCGTTATTTTCACATACTTCTGTATTCCTAAAAGGCTGTGAGAAACTATGGACCCTGAAACCAGTTCAGGGAGAAGGAGTTTTGTATCTAGAGGCGGTGTTTTGATTTCGCCCACACCGTTGTCTTCCTGACGAAGGTCAGGATCCATAACGCTCATGCTTGCTGTTGTGATTGGTACACTTTTTTCACTGCTTAGGTGCTGAAAACCATAGACTCTGAAACGAGTTCAGGGAGACGGAGTTTTGTATTTAGAGGCGATGTTTTGATTTCGCCCACACCGTTGTCTTCCTGACTAAGGTCAGGATCCATTGCACTCACTCACGCTTACCGTCGTTATTTTCACATACTTCTGTATTCCTAAAAGGCTGTGAGAAACTATGGACCCTGAAACCAGTTCAGGGAGATGGAGTTTTGTATTTAGAGGCGATGTTTTGATTTCGCTTACACCGCTGCCGTCCTGACGAAGGTCAGGATCCATTGCACTCACGCTTACCATCGTTATTTTTACATATTTCTGTATTCCTAAAAGGCAGTGAGAAACTATGGACCCTGAAACCAGTTCAGGGAGAAGGAGTTTTGTATCTAGAGGCGGTGTTTTGATTTCGCCCACACAGTTGTCTTCCTGACGAAGGTCAGGTTCCATAAAACTCATGCTTGCTGTTGTGATTGGTACACTTTTTTCACTGCTGAAAGGTGGTAAAAACCATGGACCCTGAAACTAGTTCAGGGAGACGAATAATGAGACAAAAAGTCATACCGAAGCGGGATTGAACTTACACCGTTGTCTTCCTGACGTAGGTCAGGATCCTGAGTCATCAAATGCAGTATGAAACGACTTTATATATCAATACCAATGGGTATAAAAATTAATTCAGTTTTACTCAATCACTTAAATGTACTTTTTCTGGGGGGAATTTCCCAGGTGCATGACGCTTCATCGACTATCTTTTTATCATTTTCGATATTGATAGAATATCGACGTGTTCAACTCCAAGCTTGCTCAATGATATCAAGTTACCTATTTAGGTTGTTTTATTTGGGGGTACTGTAACGGATCTGGGTTGCTCACCCGTTACAGAGGATAGCTTTGATCAGTTCAGTGTTTCGCCAAGTGACACTGGTACATCTGTTTGTTCTTTTATGGTATTAAGCACTGCGACAAGCGTGCTGTGCTCACTTAACGGGTGTGCTCGTAGGGTAATTGTGTTGATCTCTCCTACGGCTGCTAATCGTGCAATATTCACATTTATATTTTCAAGCGTGATCTGACGATTATTTAAATATACTTGGTTTTGCTTATTAATGGTAAATGATGGGCTTATTTTTGGTTGTATTGTACTGATATTGTTGTCCGCACGATTCAACTCTAATGCCGTCTCGCGATTAAAGCTGGCGGTAACAATAAAGAAAATAAGTAAAATGAACACAACATCCAACATTGGGTTCATATCTACGTTGGCACTTTGTTGGGTAAGTATTTTTTTTGAGTTATTCATACAACGACTCCTTTTACGTTTCAATGTTAGCCTAAACTAAGGTTGTTTCTTTTTTTGGAAACCAACTGTGAACATTAATATTTACTTACAAATTACTGAAAAGAACTTTTAATATCAATCTGAGTGCTAAAGATGTGGGACTTCTAGTTTGATTTAAGGTAGCTGCAGGAAGGTTTTATTGTTTTAAAATGCGAAATAATGAGCGTCTTGTATTTATTGAGGGGGCTATTATTATTATTTTTGAATTTGTTCGATTCTGGGGTTGTTAGCTGCTTTTATTGTATTTACTGACTAGTTTTTGTTTTTATTGTGTTTATTTGAAATGAACTTGCCGTTATTTGGATTTAAGAGATATTTTTATAAATATGCTTATTGCTTTAAATTGTCATGAGGTGGTAACATATCGGCCCAACCGAATAGCAGATTATTGCTGCATTTCTATTTTTTAATTAATTCATATTTTTACGTACCACGTTCTCTTTTCGTAGATTGCGTTTTTGTGTGCGTGTGTGTTTTTTAAATAATATTTGCGTAATGTCGCTTTCACTCTGGTTGGCGCGCCTTAGCGAGAAACCGAGACACACGAGATTAAGATTAACAGTTTCTAATGAGGAACAGATATGACACACGATAAATTAAAAGTAGCTCAAAACTTAAGCCCTGTAGCGGCAGCGACAGCATTTGCTTTGGCTAGTTTTGTTGCAGCGCCAGTTATGGCTGAAGACGTTGCAGCAAAAAAAGAGTCAAAGATTGAAGCTATTACGGTAACGGCGACTAAACGTTCGCAAGTTATTTATGAGGTGCCTATCGCAATGAGTGCTTTCTCAGGTGATGATTTAGCTGCTCAAGGTATCTCTGATATTACTGATGTGGGTAAATTTGTTCCTAATCTTAATATTACCGGTTTTTCGGCAGGTCATAACTCATCGGCAAACCCCTTTATTCGTGGTATCGGTCTTCAGGATCATTTGATCACGACTGACCCTGGTGTGAGCGTTTACGTTGATGGTGTATACCTAGGCCGCCAAGTTGGCCAAAACTGGAATTTAGCAAACATTGAGCGCATTGAAGTTTTACGAGGCCCACAAGGTACTTTATATGGTCGTAACTCAATTGGTGGCGCCATAAATATTATCACCAAGCAGCCGGGGCAAGAAGCCGTTACGAAAATGAGTGCAGAGGTAGGTACTCGTGGTCGCCTAAAGGGCAGTATTTTTACGAACCAAGCCGTGAGCGACGACCTTGCATTTAATTTTAATCTTGGCTTTAATCGTCGTGGCGGGTTAGGTGAATTTATTAACCTACCAAATGCGGAATATGACGTGGGTGAAAACCAAGAGTTTCACGGTCGCTTTTCACTAAAATATAATGCTAGCGACGATTTACGTATTGTGTTCACCGCAGATGCGAATGACGGTGAAGGTGGCACGCGTCCATACACAACATTAATTGACGAAATGCCGAATGGACGCTTATATCAAAATGGATTACGTAATACCGATGTTGCGGCTGACCCATATGATAATGCTACGGGCACGCTTGCAACCTCAAAAGTATCTAATAAAGCAAATGGTCTATCATTGACCGCTGATTACGATATTAACGAAGACTTAGGCACTAAGTTCATTTTTAGCAAGCGCTCTTCTGAGTATATGGCTGGTCTTGATGATGATGGTACCAAGGTTGCGTTAGATCATTACCCAGAGCGTGGTAGCGCAGATCAAACATCAGTAGAGCTGCAGCTTACTGGCTACTTGGGGAATGTTGATTTTGTTACTGGTTTATACTGGTTTAACGAAGAAGGTAGCAATCGTCAAAGCGCTGACGAATCAAGTTTTAACGGCGGACCAACGAAATTAGAGCTAGATCAAGAAACAACCAGTAAAGCGGTTTTTGTGAACGTTGGTTACGATGCAACGGATGATTTACGGTTATCAGGCGGTGTACGTTACACCGAAGATGAAAAATCTGCGTCAACCAATGTATTCGATCCTGTCGGGACAATTCATTCACAAAGAGAGTGGGATGATGTTTCGTGGGAAGTGGCCAGTAACTACACTTTTGAGAATGGCTTAAACTGGTATGCGACTGTGCAGACTGGTTATCAATCTGGGCAGTATCCAGCCCGTCCTTATTTTTTGATCGGCCAGTTTTTTGGCGCGGGTGGATTTGATAACCCTGAAGCAGCGGCAATTGTACGTGCTAATAATGCATTTATGGCCAGTGAAAATATCAGCGCGATAAACTATGAAACTGGTTTTAAAGGCCAGCTAACCAATGATTTTAGTATGAGCGTGGCTTTATTTAATACAGAGTATGATGACTTACCTTATCAAGTAAATGTTGTAACTGATGCAGGCTTTGATACTAACAACCTGATTGTTGAGCAGACATCTCGTGGTATTGAGTTTGAAAGTACCTACATGGTAACTGATAATTTTACTGTACATTCAAGCTTAGGCTATATGGATGTCGATGTTGAAGAGCAAAACGGTGTAAAACCGGTCGCACCACTTACGCCTGAGTTAACAGCGGCAATTAGCCCATCTTATGAGTTTGAGTTAAGTAACAATGCATTACTTACCACGCGTGTAGATGTATCTTACCGAGATAGCATGTACGGTGAGCCAAGCTCAGACCCGCGCCGTATGACGGAAATCGACTCACGTACTACAGTAAATTTTGATATCTCGTATGCACCAATCAATGCTGATTGGACTGTATCTTTGTATGGTCGTAATGTATTTGATGAGCGTTATGATGATGCTCGTTTGAATACTGGCGACTATATCTTGCTTATCAAGAGCAATGATGCGAGTGAATTTGGTGTACGCTACAGTGCTACTTTTTAACTAGCTAGCGTAAAACCGAAAGTAAGTCGCTATCTATGTTGATAGCGACTTATTTAATGGTTTAGGGTTTTATTTACGATCTAAATTCATCACCTTAATCCAAGCTTTTACGAAGTCATCAACAAAGCGCTCTTTCGAGTTATCAAACGCATACACTTCTGAAATAGCACGTAGTTCTGAATTGGAGCCAAAAATGAGGTCGACTGATGTTGCACTCCACTGTTTTTGGCCGCTACTACGGCTCATACCTTTAAAGACACCTGGTTGATCAGATTTCTCCCATCGCGTCGCCATATCTAATAAGTTGACAAAAAAGTCATTGGTAAGCATGCCAGGGTTGTTAGTGAGTACACCATGTTCTGAGCCTTTATAATTGGCATTTAGCACGCGTAAGCCACCGACTAACACGGTCATTTCTGGTACGGTTAAATCAAGTTGATCTGCCTTATCAATGAGCATTTCAGTGGGGGACTTATAACTTTTCTCGGTGTTAAAATAGTTACGGAATCCATCAGCGTGAGGTGTTAACAAATTAAACGAGTTAACATCGGTTTGCGCCTGACTGGCATCACCCCGGCCTGCGGTGAAGGGGACTGTTACCTTCATTCCCGCATCGTTTGCTGCTTGTTCAATCGCGGTTGCTCCTGCAAGTACGATTAAATCAGCTAACGACACATGGCGGCGTTTTAAAAAACCATTGTTTGCTGTGGTTTGTATTTCTTTGAGGGTATTTAATACCTTAGTTACTTCTGCTGGGTTATTGGCTGTCCATTCTTTTTGTGGTGCTAGCGCGATACGTGCGCCATTGACCCCACCACGCATATCTGAGTCTCGATAGCTCGCAGCTGCGGCCCACGCAACACGAACCATTTCAGATACGGTTAAACCTGAGTTCGAGATGCTCTTTTTCAGTCTTTTTATGTCTTTACTTTTAAGTTGTGACTTTGTGCTATCTGAGATTGGGTCTTGCCAAATATGGGTTTCTTTAGGCACTTCTTTACCTAAAAAGTTACGAGTCGGGCCCATATCTCTATGCGTTAATTTATACCATGCTTTAGCAAACGCCAATTGATATTCTTTTGGATCCGCTAAGAAGCGTTCGGCTATTTTTCGATATGCCGGGTCATATTTTAAGGCTAAATCTGCAGTGGTCATTACTGGCGGGTTAAACTTTCCTTTAACATGTGCATCAGGAACAATTTTATGAAGTGACTTGTCAGTAGGAACCCATTGGATAGCACCAGCTGGGCTGCGCGTTTGCTGCCATTCAAATTGCAATAAATTACTTAAGTATAGTGAAGTCCAGCGTGTAGGCTGTTGGGTCCACGCACCTTCTAATCCACTGGTGACAGTGTCTTCAGAGTGGCCTTTACCACAGGTGTTTTTCCAGCCAAGGCCTTGCTGCTCTTGACCTGCAGCTGCTGGCGCTTTACCGACGCATTTCGATGGTTTGTGTGCACCATGCATCTTTCCAAATGTATGCCCACCAGCTATAAGGGCTAACGTTTCTTCATCATTCATCGCCATACGGGCAAAGGCGTGGCGAATATTTTTAGCTGAACCTAAAGGGTCTGGCTTACCTCTAGGCCCTTCAGGGTTTACATAAATAAGACCCATGTGAGTTGCCCCTAACGGGCGCTGCAATTTACCATCTTTTTCATGTCGGTCACTGGCGAGCATTTCAACTTCAGGGCCCCAGTATACTAAGTCAGGCTCCCAATCGTCAGCACGCCCACCGGCAAAACCATAGGTTTCAAAACCCATACTTTCAAGTGATACGTTACCGGCAAGCACCATTAAATCAGACCAGGATAGTGACTCACCGTATTTTTGCTTTATCGGCCAAAGTAGCCTTCTTGCTTTATCGAGGTTGCCATTATCTGGCCAGCTATTGAGTGGGTCAAAGCGCTGTTGCCCGCCACCAGCACCGCCTCGACCATCAAGTGTACGATAGGTACCTGCACTATGCCATGTCATACGAATAAAGAACGGCCCGTAGTTTCCAAAGTCCGCAGGCCACCAATCTTGTGAGGTAGTGAGCACCGTTTCTATGTCACTTTTTACTTTTGCTAAATCAAGACTCTTAAATGCTGCGGCATAATCAAAGTCATTGCCTAATGGGTTTGATCGAAGATCATGATCACGTAATGCCGATAGGTCGAGTTGATCCGGCCACCAGAACTGATTTGATTTAGCATGCCCATCTTTGGTAATACCTGATCCAATTGCTCCTTTAGGTTTGCTTATTTGATCTGATTGAGCGGTGGCAATATTCGATGCGAATACGAGCCCTATTAATATTGTGACTGCAGATTTGGAGAATACTTGCTGTTTTTTCATTGTCCCAGTTCCTGTTTAAACGATAGTGTCGTTCTGTAAGCCATGCCATCAAATAGATGGCATGGCTTTCTCATTACTTAGTACTAATTTAGAGTAATGAATATGTTGTTTAATGTATTTTGAATTAAAACGATTAGCGCAATCGAAAAACTCAATGTACTTAATTGTCCATTCCTGTTTTAGCGGTATTACATGGATTATTGTCAGTGTCTTTTATGAATGACGATAAATTGTAAATGTAATTAATCACATTTTTATCACATAAAAATAACAAATAAATGGCTATGTGTATTTATGCGAAAACTTGGGGCAGAGTGGTGTATGAAAGTGGCTAGAGTTCTGTTTTTAAGTCGAGTTGACTCCTGTAGTGTATTCGCCCGAAAGAGCTTTCTGTTTTTATAAAGAGTAGGAATTGGAATGCGTGAGTCGCTGCATTTGGGTAGTAAGTGAGAAATTTACCCATGTATTAATACAAATGCCCAGCTTTCACTTTTTCACAATTCGCGCACATTTTCCTACAGCTAAGTACACGAATATTACAGGTTGTGTCGGTATTATCGTTGTCATTGGAGCAAGTAATAGGACATAACATGTTAAATAAGATTTCTTTTTTAGTAGCATTATTCTGTGTTGGTGCGAGCCAGGCGAATGAATTAAGTGACCGTAATTTAGTGACTCGTTCTTTAACTGTGCAAGACAGTGAATTACAGTTTATAGGCGCTTTGGGATACGGTAAAAATGGTGATGAAGACGGCATTGATATAGGGTTGGATGCGCGATATGGCTTGAGCGATGACTGGACGTTAGGTTTAGGACATACCCGCTATCGGTTTTTAGAGAGAGGAAATAGTGATTTAGGCCTTGAACTGACTGTTGGTGCAGGTTTAAAAGGCATGTACGAAAAGTTAGGGCGAGGCAATGTTGATGTACTAGGTTATGGTGCTGATATTATGGGTAAATATGTTTACTCGCAAGATACTGCGCTAGTATTTGGTGCGCAATATGTGTTTTGGAATGTACAGCATACGGATAAAAATGCGGATGAATATCGGTTCAATTTAGGCGTACAGCATCAAGTATTTGAGGATGTGGTGATAAGTGCTGACTACACACTCAGAAGCTTAAATGATATGACGCAATCAACGGCACATGAAGCGTCGGTGTCAATGAATTATGCAATTTCTAAAAACTTAGATACAGGCGTGTTTGTTAACTACTCTAGTTTTGACCCAGTAAAAAATGGTTTTACGGCGGACAGTGCTAACAAACAAGGTATTGGTGGGTATATAAGCTATCGGTTCTAGTTATTAACTCTATGAGGTTTAACGATTTAGGACTTGTTGATATAGGTCAGTAATAAATGTTAAAAATGCACTTACTTTCGGCAACTTTGCCCGGTTTCGAGGGTAGAGTGCGTAAACATCAACTTCCGGCATTCCCCATTCAGGCAGGACCTGAGTCAAGGATCCTGCTTTTACTTCTGTAGTGCACATATATTCAGGTAGTACGGCAATACCTAATCCATCTAGCATAGACTGTTTGAGCAAAGCAAAATCATCAACCAGCAAGCGAGGCTTATTGAGAAGCGTAAAAGACTGACCATTACTTAAGCTTAAATGTAATCGAGTATCGTTATTTGCGGGGTTCATAATGAGTAACTGATGCTCTGCAAGTTGCTCTACAGCGCTTGGAGTGCCGTATTGCGCGAGATAACTTGGACTGGCAAACAGCTTACGGGAAATACTGCCAAGCTTTTTGGCGATAAGCGTTGAATCATCTAACTGGCCTATACGTATTACGACATCGAACCCTTCTTCAATAAAATCAACTCGACGATTAACCAAATTTAGTTGCACGTTGATCTCAGGGTATTTGTGCATGAATTGACCCAATGCAGGACGCAGCACCTGCTGACCCATTGCAACGGATGCACCTACTTTAAGCTGACCTTTGTAATTATTGAGTAATTCAACGACTGAATTGTTGGCTAAATCAATCTCTTCTTGAATGCGTTTGCAGTGCACTAGGTAGCGTTTACCCGCCTCGGTTAAGTGCTGAGATCGCGTTGAGCGCTCTAATAACGTGATGCCTAATTGCGTTTCTAAACGTGATAATTTTCGGCTGACGTTCGCTCTGGGGATCCCCAATCGATCAGCTGCTAAAGTGAAACTTCTCGCTTCTACCACCGCTAAGAAAACCATCATGTCATTTAAATCATGCTGCATACAGTAATTAAATATTGTTGTTGAATATGAGAATATCATACTAACAATGGTGTATATATCAATCTAATTGTGGGGCGTACTATGAGCACATCAACGAGATGATAAATCAATATGAAGGGGATAATATGCAAATATTAACAAAAAGCTCATTACCATTGGGTGGCTTTGCGGGTTTAACAGAGCATCGTTTGGTGACTGATAGTCGTGTGTTTGCTGGTAGAAAAAGTCCAGACACATTCGAAGGTATTGGTAATTTTGTTTACCTTGCGGATGCTCGATTTAATCCGATGGGTGAAACACATATGCACTCGCACAAAGAAATTGATGTTATTACCATTATGATGGATGGACGCATTAGTCATGAAGGGTCATTAGAGCATGGACAAAGCCTTGTTGCGGGTGAAACGCAGGTACAACGAGCGGGTGGAGAAGGGTTTGAGCACAACGAAGTAAACCCTGATAAGGCCAAAAATAGATTACTACAGCTATGGGTTTTACCGGATGAGCTAGGAGAGCCAGCAGCTTTTAAGCATTACACGTTACGTCAAGGGGTTACCCGGATCTATGGTGGTAGTAAGAAGCAAACTGACACGTTTTACAGTTCGACCACGATTGATATTGTACGTTTGAGTACAGGGGAGGTATTCAATGAAAACAGCGATGTGTTGATTTATGTGAGTAAAGGCAATGCTTTAGTCTCAAGTGGTGATGATAATTGTGAGGCTGATGAAGGAAGCTTAGTGCGTAGTAATGGTATTCGTATTGAAGCAAAAAATGACATTGAAGTTGTGGTTGTGACAGTGGTAACGAGACAGGTATAGTATTTAATTAAATACTTTAAGGACAAAACCATGGCATCGATTAATCCACACCTTCTTGCTTTCATTAACTATGTCGCACTCGTGCCATTGGTGTATTTTATTCCCGGCTGGATAGACCCTTATTTACCGAGTAATGAACTACTGCAAGTGTGTATTATTGTAGGATTGATTGTTCCTATCATATCTTATGTTGTTAACCCTGTAGCTGCATATTTTTTGGAGTGAACCCTCAGTGTAAGTGAACTGAGGCTTCTAGGGTTGTCATGATATAAGCTTTAATGAATCAAATTATAATTGTTGGTCTAGCCAGCTAACTATAAGTTTTTCTAAGTTAGGGTCTTTTTTAAATAGAGGGTACCCGTGTTCAGCGCCTTTGTAACTGATGAATTTACTGTTGCTGTGTGTGGCACTATCAAACAGCTTTTTGGCACTAATGTAAGTATTTCCATCTTGTTCAGCGGCAATAATGAGGGTGGGGGTGTTTGCTAAACTTGTTTGGTAACGGCGAATATTATCGTCATTTTGAGCCGATGAAAAAAATACCATGGCTGAAGTAGGCGCGCTTTGTGCGAGTGTTATAGCTTGAGCCCCACCACAGCTTGCTCCAATGACTGCGATTTGACCGTTTTTACCTGTTTTATGTTTCAAAAAATTGTATCCTATCGCGACATCACTTGGCCAATGTTTAGATAGATTTAGCCAAGCAGCACGTCGGCTGTTTTCAGGTAGGTCTCTTATTTTCTCAATATTATATTGTTGATTTTTACTTTCTCCAAAGCCTCTAAAATCGAGGCTAAGCGCATGTATACCTTGGCGAGATAACATATTACCAATACTTTTATACATGTTCCTGTTATGGTTGCACTGATGAAGCATTAATACGGCATTATGGCTTGTTATTGTAGACTCAAAAAAACCCGCTTTGAGAGTGAATTTATCTTGTGTGGTTAATGTGAGTTCTTGCGCATAGAGCGCGGTAGAAAAATAGAGGGAAAAGGTGAATACACCAAGCTTTTTATAATCTTTCATTATATTCCTTATAATTTGAATGTTCTTTCAAATTAACTATAACTTTACTCTTTTTCAGTGATTTTCGTTAAATTAGACAAAAAATGCGTTGAGATGAAAATGTTAGGCCAGTTTAATTATTCTCAATCACACCTCTGTAGCGCTAATGCTTGGTTGCAATACATTTAGTGTCGCTAGGGTAGGTTGTTATGCGTCAATACCTATCGTAATTTTGAAATAGCAATGTTTGGTTTTTAAATTAAGCTATTGATATATAATCTTATTTTTATTGTTTTTCTTTTTGTTTTCTATTTTCGAACAATAATAAAAAGTGATTAAGATTTTAATGAACCGCAAATGTACGATGAGTGCATGTTTTAGGAAAGGTATTGTAACCATGAAAAATAGACTTTTACTTACACTTATTAGTACTTTGTGTTTGAGTGCTTGTTCGCAAAGTATCACCCGTATTGAGAATGAATTGTTTTCAGTAACAGGAAAGAAATATCAAAATATGTACCCTAGTACGCATCAAGGGAGTGGCCCTCACCATGCTTATGATGAGGTAGATTTTGTACTACCTACTGAAAAGAAAGTGGTTGAGCAGGGCATGATCAGCTTTGCGCACTCAGGTATTGATAAGACGTTTGGCTTTGAATATGAGAAGTTACTCTCGCCTACTTTTGAAATAAGCAAAGGGAATGTCGGGCATATCACATGGCTTGGACATGCAAGTTTTTTAATACAGAAAACAAATGGTGATGCATTGGTGACAGATCCTGTTTTTGGGGAGTTTGATGGCTATGGTTGGCTCGGAAGTAAAGTCATTGATGACTTAAATCGTTTGGGTGAAGCACCGATAAAAGCTGACCAATTGCAGTTTGTAACAGGGGTCATGGTGTCTCACAACCATTACGACCACTTAAACAATGATTCTTTGAATGGTTTTAATGATGGCACCACTTTGTACTTGCCACTGGATACCGCTGATGATGTGAATTATCAGCAAGGCCCTATTGTTGAAATGGGGTGGTATACACAAACTCAACATAATAATACTGGCCTTCACTTTTTACCTGCCAATCATACATCTAGTCATGGTGCATTCGATACAGATGAAAGCTTGTGGGGGAGTTGGTTAATGGATGATGGTAAGCATAAAATTTATTTCGCCGGAGATACGGGTTATAGCCCTATTTTTAAAGATATACAGCAAAAAGTAGGCGATATAGATGTATGTTTAATGCCTATTATAGCGTACCCTCGCGGAGCAAGAAAAATGCATATGTCACCAGAAGATGCAGTACAAGCTGCACAAGACTTGGGTTGTAAAGTGTTTATTCCATGGGGCTACGGTACTTGGGCATTAGGTTTTGAACATGTTAATGAACCTTTACGCCGTCTAGAAAGAGCTGTTCAAGATATGAAGCCTAACTTTATTGTCAAAACTCTACTTGTTGGACAAGGCGTAAATTACGCTGAGCTATTAAGTGCGTCTAAATAAAGGCTAGTCTAAAGGTCAAAGTAGTATTACATACTAAGGTTTTGGAGGCCAGTGTATGAAAATACAGTGGCCTTTTTTGCTATCTCTTTTACGCCATCTTATATAAGATATTTTTAAACTCAAAAGTATGGAAATGTTATGGTTTTTCGAGGACTAGCTTGGTTAGCAGGCATTACATTAAGCGGCTGTGTCAATGTGGCTCATACAGAACATTTGATTGCAGAAGATTGGCGTTATGCCACAGATCCGCATGGAAGCAAAGTGATATTAAGTGGGCCACTAGTTGAAAATGGCCAAGTTGGTATCGAGTTTTTTCGTGTCCCCCGCGTTGATAAGAAAAATAACTCATGGGTTGAGTTAATTTATGACCTACCGAACGGGTCATTGGCTGATGTAAAAGCTATATCGTTAACCTATAAAAGTGATAAACCACTTATTATTAAGTTGTCGCAAAAAGACTATGGTGGGCAGGGTGATAAAAGCTACGCACATTATCAAATAAAACTGCCCCAAACTGGGATTGTTATAAGTAAAACGGTTTCTCTTGAAAGCTTTTCGCGTCCCGGTTGGACACCAATGTGGTCAAGTGATAAAGGCGTGATTAAAGAAAATATTAACGCGTTGTATTTTGTACCAGATTTGACTGATAAAGACGGTGGCTCTGCGAATTTGAATATCACCGAGTTGGCGCTGCTGTGACCTTAAAATAAATAGGTATTTGAACTAACAGATAAGACTGTAAGCATCTAGAGGGATTTGTTGTAATACATGTATAAAAGTTGGGAGGGAACTGCTTTTTAACCCTCCCCAGAGAGCTGTGATTATATCTGCGGACCCTGTAAATAATTCTGTGTAACTGCTCTTAGTTACAAGTATTCAGTTAGTCGGTCTTCAAACATAATCATAAAACGGTTTAGAGCTTGCTTCCAGTTATGAATAGGCATTGTCCACCTCTTGGAAGCATCCATTATCGCTAAGTACACCACCTTGCTAGCGGATTCATCTGTCGGGAACAGTTTACGTTTCTTGGTCGCTTTTCTGATCACACTGTTCAGAGATTCAATAGCATTTGTCGTGTAGATAGCTTTACGAATATCTTGAGGGTAGCTAAATAGAGTATTGAGATTATCCCAATGAGCCGTCCAGGAGCGGCTGATTTGAGGGTACTTTTCATCCCATTTATCACCAAAGTGCTCTAACGCCAACAGGGCTTCATCTTCCGTTGTTGCTTGATAGATTTCTTTTAAGTCAGCGGTAATTGCCTTGTAGTCTTTCCATGGGACGTATTTCATTGAGTTTCGCACCATGTGTACGATACAGAGCTGAATTTGAGTTTTTGGATAAACAGCGTTGATGGCATCAGGAAAGCCCTTCAGGCCATCTACACACGCGATGAGGATATCATTCACGCCTCGATTTTGAAGTTCGGTGAGCACGCTAAGCCAGAACTTCGCTCCTTCGGTTTCGGACATCCACATCCCAAGAAGTTCTTTCTGACCTTCCATATTTACGCCAAGTGCGAGATAAATGGCTTTGTTGATAACCTGTTTATTCTGGCGTACTTTCACGACGATGCAATCGAGATAAACGATGGGATAGACCGTATCAAGCGGGCGAGATTGCCACTCAACCACTTGTTCTAAAACAGCATCTGTAACTTTAGATATTAGACTGGCGGAGATATCCGCATCGTACATTTTTTTGAATGTTGCGACGATTTCACGGGTGGTCATTCCTTTGGCATATAGGCTTAAGATCTTGTCGTCCATCGATTGAAATCGGGTTTGATGTTTACGAACAAGCTTGGGTTCAAAGGACGCGTCACGGTCACGAGGGACTTCTAACTGGATCTCACCATCGTCTGTAATTAGGCGTTTAGATGAGTAGCCATTTCGACTGTTACTATCGTTAGTTGGTGAGTTTTTTTCGTAACCGAGGTGCTCATTAAGTTCAGCATTTAAGGCTGTCTCAACCGTCACCTTGGTTAACATTTTCCTAAAGTCATCAAGATCAGAAGGAGTCTTAATCGACTTAGCTGCTTCGCGAGCGAAGGCTTCTAGAGCTTTCTTATCCATATTGCTTATCCTCAGCCATTACTGGCTTAATTATAAGCAGATACACAATTTAAATTACAGGCTCTATCTGCGGCATCAACAAATTTCTCTGATGCCTGAATAGCAGGCTTTGCCTGTTTTACAGCCAAGGTAAACCGCTGTATCGCAGCCTGCACTGAAACATGTCCCTTGGGTTGGGCCTTGTCCACCAGCAATTTGCGGCGTTTGATTGTTTTTTAGCGAGGTTACATTGCTACTTAACTTTTTAATATTTTTCTTTTGTAGCTTTATTTTCATTTTTGTCGTCCTTTTACTTATTGATCAAAATACTGTATTGCAGTTCTCTCCTGGGGCTGAATAGCAGTTTCTACCGGTTGCACACCCTGCAAATACTGCTGTATCACACCCTACGCTATAACATGCACCACGAGTGAAGTTACCACCACCGGCTACTTTTGGCGTCTGACCCTGTGATAAATTCACACTATTTCCACTCAGTTTTTTTATGCTTTTTTTATTTAATTTTATCATCTTTATTCCTTTAAAAAGTTGAACTACTACTGTTTCATATTTTTTTATTTATATAAAGCTTTTTATTTTTATATAGTTGAAATGGTATAGGCGCACTTACTGTCTATTTATACTGTGTCATTGAACTATGAAAATTTCAGTTGAACATGGGTTCCATTACTACTACTTGTTATAGAAAACTCTATTTTTAACTGCTCACATAAACGTTTTACAATATTTAAGCCCTGACCGAGTCCTGAACTATGTTTTCCTTTTACACCAGCATCGAGCGCGTTATTTTTGAGTGAAGTACAGATCCCTTTACCGGTATCGCTAATGCTTAATACGTCATTATTATATGAAATAGCGACTGTCCCGCTACTGGTATATTTAAATGCATTACCTATTAAGTTGTTTAAGAGAATAAGTAGCTGGGTATGATCGACAGTAACGCGTTGTGTTTGGTCAATACTCACTTCAATGTTAATGTTAGGATCTGCTAGATATTGGTATTGCTGTAAAATACTTTTCTCAACCAAAGGCAAGAGCTTACAAGGCTCATATGCTTTTGGCTCTTCGCGGGCTAATGCAAGTAATACCTCTAGGCTTTGCTCTATTTGCAGTTGTGCGTTATTTATACGCTGCACGAGTTCTTTCTGCTGAGGATCTAGGCTGGTTTGCTGTAATAGTGTCAATGCTCCTTGGCTTATCGTTATTGGCGTTCTTAGTTCATGTGATACATCGCGAGTAAAATGTTGTTCTCTGTCTATAAATGCTTTGATACGTGCTAATGCGGACTCGAGAGTCAGAGCGAACGTACCTATTTCGTCATTTTTAAATTGTTTCGCAAACCCTTGAGGCAGCTTCTCGACAGGCGCATTATCTAAAATAGCCATAATTTTATCTAGCGGTTTTAAAAGTTGCTTAGCTAAACGGTGAGAGGTTGTTCCAATAGCAATAGCAATAACGACTAATATTGAAAGTAATATGAGTAATAAGTAGATCATTTCTTCTTTAAATTGCCTAACAACTAGATGGTCGCTCACTTCTGCAACTAGGTATCCGGGTTCCATATAATATAAATGGTAATACAAGCCATCCTCGGTTGAAAACTCACGCTGATTAGGTGCTTTTTTTAAAGCTAACTTAACGGTATTGGGTAATACGTCAGTGGTTGGGTAGTATTTTATAAAGTCGAGTTTAGGATCTGGGGTTAAATTTTTCGCGATTTGTGTTTGAACAGTGGCTTGTTCATCTTTAAGTAATAGATAAAAAAACCGATCTTCTACGTTATAGGCAAATATAAAGCTAAGAATACCGTAAAGTACACTCATCAGTAGTGTCAGCCCAATAAAGTGGGTAACAATACGATTACGTAATTGATTAGTTCTCATGAAGCAGCACCAGTTGTGGCATTACATGCTAGCGCAAAGCCAATACCATGGAGTGTTTTGATTAACGGCTCATCAAATGGTTTATCGATGGCTTTTCGCAACTGATAGACGTGTGACCTAAGTGCATCTGAATCGGTTATGTCTTCACCCCATATTTTATCACATAGCTCAGAGCGACTAACTGCTCTGGGGTGGGCTTCCATTAATATTGTCAGTATTTGTAATGGAATAGGCTGTAAAGTTATATCGTTGTTTGCCCGCTGTACCTGCTGAGTTTGCTTGTTTAAAGTTAACGGGCCAATATGCAGGGTATGATCACAGTTGATTAAGTGTCTTTGTGCTAGTGCATTGCAGCGAACCCAAAGTTCTTCCAGCGCAAATGGCTTTGTTAAATAATCATCAGCACCTTGCTGAAACCCAATCAACTTATCGTCTAGTGTATCTCGGGCTGTGAGCATAATTACTGGTATATGACGAGACGCTTGCTCTCGTAATTTGGCACATACTTGCAGGCCATCTATTTTTGGCAACATTAAGTCTAAAATAACACAATCAAAATACTCATTGAGCGCCATATTAAGTCCTTGTTCGCCATTCATGGCAAAATCTAAACTAGCACCTTGTGTTTGAAAGTAATCGGCGATGTTACTACTTATATCATTATGATCTTCAACTACTAACACTTTTAAATTTGCACGCACCATAAAAACTCCACGTTAGTCATTGCTAGGTTCTTTATTTAGGTTCACACAGGCTATGTGAAAAAATCGTGAAATGCGAGCGTTTTCAGTGCTTCACCAGCTACATTTTTTACACGTAATGGGTCCATCGATGTTCGCTCATGAACGTGCGATTTATTTTGCTGAGCATCTGAATGCGCCTTTATGGCAACCAAAGCAGGTTTACTTAGCGGGTGAAAAAGTCACACATCAGGGCATGATTCATCAGGCGCGTTGGTGGTTAAATACTGAACCAAGCAATACTAATGAAGCATGGCAGTTATTAGGAATGTGTTCAGAGCACCCATAATGATTTTACTCGTCATGTGAGGAGCAATTGTAAAGTTATGGGCGCTTAACCAATGCAGCGAGCATAACTTTACAGCAAGGATGGGTTTATATCTTTAAGTCACTTTACTGGATATGCTATTACCACGCTTCGCGTTTTCAAATAGTATCAATCCCCCTTGTACAATAAACAAGTAAGCGCCAGATTCAGGCATGATATATGCCAGCCCAATGCCGATTAGTGTAAAGCTCCAGCCTAACTGGCTCGGGAGTGAAAAACCCTGATTTATAGCTGTTTGCAGTGTTAAACCGAGTGTCATCCAAAAAAAACCAGTGACCAAAAACCAAGTAATGGCTTCTCTTTGAAAGTTCATTTCTCCGTGAATAATTGTCGAGCTAAACCATCCACTTTGATGCATGTCAGCGAGTGTTGACCACCCAAAAATTAATCCGACAGTTGTATGAAGTATGGCCGTTGCACAGAGTATATAACCTGAATATTTTGTTAATTGCATTGCTAGATGTCCTTATGTATATCTTGTAAAAATGATTTCGCTAATAACGTAGATAATTCTAAGCATTGATGAATACTAGGCTGTGGCTTCAAATGTAATAACCCTAAGAATTGGGCATATGACATGATGGCAAGTTTGTGGGCTAACTCAGCAGGGAGTCCCAACTCTTGATAACAGGTTTGTAAGTAGGTTTGACGGTGTGTGTCAATTTTTTTGAGGTGCTCAGCAATGAACGGTTCGGTTAAAGACCACGCTCTGATGTGAACTTCAGCTTCAATATTATTAGTGGCTATCACCTGATCGAGTCTATTTAGCTTTTCGAGAGGACTACTTTGTGTATCTGCTTGTGCAATAAAGTTGAGTGTTGTTTGCTCATACCAGTATTGCATCAAGGCATGTACAAAGTCGTCACGGTTTTTAAAGTGATGATAAAAAGACCCTTTTGTGACATTAAATGCATTGCACAAGTTAGCAATTTTAAGCTGTTGCGGCCCGAATTGAATAAGGTGCTTTAACGCATTATCAAGCCATTGAGTTTTATTATACTGGGGCTGCTTTGAGTTCATAAGCGTTGCTCTTTGACTGCGTTATGTATAACAACTCGCGCGATCACCCAATGAAAAGGGGTGATCAGCGCCATATATAATCGACCTATGGGAGTCTTAAGGTTCACTAATGTCGAGACAGTAGTCTGCTGATCATCTGTAGTTACACTCATGTAAAATTGCATATGTTTATCTTCTGCAAAGCTTATCACTTCGTGATCTTTCACTGAAATTACCGTCATGAACCCCGCAGCATCACCAAGTTTTAGGTCTGTTTTTTTCATTTCTAAAGAGGTAGTGGTACCGACCTTAAAGCCAAAGTATTTAACAATCTTATTTCGTATCGACATTAATGTATTTACCCACTTTGGCATGTGAGAGAAAATACTTAGCTGAGCTTTTGCAGCACTTAAAGTGGGTTTACTTAGAGGCGCACTTAGCGCATCTCGAAAACTATGTTTGGTGCGTTGAGATGCTAAAAAATCATTCTTCGGTATAGGTTTAGCTGTTACTTGCCACATAGATTCCTCTTATATTTAAGGTGAGTGATAAAACAAACCATACCAGATGGTATGTTTAATCTGTTCTTTTTTTACTCAAAAGTAAAGAGGGTTTTTTTTATAAATAATGTACTTGATATATAAATTAAATGAGAACCTAATTAGGTGTGCTTAATTGTGTTGCTGTAGAAAACGGCGTACCATTATTGTGTCATTTTAAGAGGAGAGACTAAATGTCTAAAAAACAAATAGGTTATGCGCATCAGCGCGGTGAAATTAAAGATAATGCACTTAAAGCTTTAGTAACTAGCCCGCTGTTTAAAACTAAAGTAGAGAAAGCGAAGAAAGGGAAAGGAAGTTTTAAACGTAAAGCTAAACACACAGGCCAAGAGCCTTATCTTATGGCAGCATAGTGCGAGCTTTAAAATAAGGCTTTTAGTTTTTAGTCCTCCCATTGAGAGGCGTTTACGAAATGTTGAGCTAGGTAGTCGATAAACGCCCTGACTTTAGGCGCAAGTAATCTAGAACTTGGATAAAGTGCCCAAATAGCGGTGTCAGATACTAGGGGGTAGTCAGGTAATACTTGAACCAAATTACCAGATTTTAAATGTTTATAGACGCTCCATTTTGAATTGATGGTAATACCCAGACCATTAATACAAGCATCTCTTATTGCTTCGCCGTTGTCTGTTCTAAAGTTGCCCGTTGTTTTAATTAATGTTTGGCCCTCGTCGGTATGAAACCCCCAATTCTCTAGACCTATCAGTGAAATACATTTGTGATTTTTTAGATCTTGCGGAGAGCTAGGCTGCCCATTTTGTGTGATATAAGCGGGGGATGCGCATAGTATACGGTGATCTGGTGCGAGCTTTCGGGCGATCAGTGTTGAGTCTTTCAGTTCAGAGTTACGAATGGCAATATCGAACCCGCCTTCCACTAAATCAACAATGGTATCAGATAGCTTTAAATCTACTTTTAGATCTGGGTACTGTGTTAAAAAGTCAGCCATGATCGGTACTAAATGCATACGGCCAAAAGAAGCGGGGGCAGCCACACGTAAAGTGCCTCTTGGTGAAAAACTTCCAGCGCCTACCGAGGCCCTTGCCGCCTCTACACTGGCTATAACATCTTCTGCATGAGGTAAAAATGCTTTACCTTCTTCAGTGAGACTCACTTTGCGTGTGGTGCGGTGTATTAACCGAACACCGAGTGCGCTTTCTAGCTTATTAATATGAGCACTAGCGACCGCAGGTGATAAACCCAGCTCATTACCCGCCATACTTATGTTGTGTGTGACAGCAATTCTAATGAATAGCGTAAGGTGCTCTATCTGCATGATTATCAATGAAATCTAAAAAGTGATTCTATATACTGCGCTATTATCAATGTAATTTCTAGTTTATATACTGCTAATTATTAAATGAAGTATAAATAAATAACGAGATAACGCAGAGGAATTAAGCATGAAAGCCATGGTGATAAATCGGTTCGGTAGTGAAGATGAGTTTGTATTAACGCAGGTAGAAAATCCGCAAGTTAAAGCGGGGCATGTTGTTATTAAAGTCGCAGCCACAAGCGTAAACACTGTGGATACTATGATCCGTCAAATGGGTAATGAGCTCCCTTTGGCTCCGGCTTTACCTGCGATACTGGGGATGGACTTTGCTGGTACCATCACTGAGGTTGGTGAAGGCGTTTTAGATTATCACGTAGGTGATGAAGTCTATGGTTGTGCTGGTGGACTTGCTGATTTACAAGGCACGCTTGCTGAATATATGCTTGCTGATGCGAAGTTGATTGCCCTAAAGCCGAAAAACTTATCAATGCGTGAAGCAGCTGCATTACCTTTGGTTGGTATTACGGCGTATGAAGGGTTAATGCGCGCAAATATTAAAGCAGGTCAAAACGTACTTGTCCATGGCGGCTCTGGTGGGGTGGGGCATGTTGCATTACAATTGGCAAAGCACTTTGGTGCACAGGTATTTGCCACCGGTGGGGGAGATGCGCAATTAGCGTTAATTGAACAATTGGGTGCTACAGCCATTAATTATAAAACCCAGAGCGTAGCAGATTATGTACAGCTACATACTCAAGGGGGTGGGTTTGACGTGGTTTTTGATTCTGTTGGTGGGCAAAATATGGCGAATTCATTCGCCGCAGCAGCGCTGAATGGTCAGGTTGCGTCAACGGTTTCTATGGTAGAGCTAGATTTATCGCAAGCGCACTTTAAAGGTTTATCTTTACATGTTGTGTTTATGCTGATCCCAATGTTACACGATCACCAGCGTGAAGCTCATGCACATATTTTGAAGCAATTGACGAATATAGCTGAGTTGGGCGGACTCCTGCCTATTTTAGATACTCAACAGTTTAGTTTAGAGGAAGTCGGTAGCGCCCATGCGCGTTTATCAAGTGGTCAAGGTATGGGCAAAGTCGTTGTAGAGCTTTAAACTACTGTAAAAAGGCAGTACATATGCTGCCTTATTCGCTAGTAGTATGAGCAATACATTACTTATTTTTAAATAAATAAGCACTGAGTAAGCCTGCTGCCATACCGAAAAAATGACTGCTCCAGCTAATATTAGGTTGGTAACTAAGTAGAGAAAATGCCAGTCCCCCATAGATAAAAAATACTAATATTGCGATGGCTATATTTTTCATATTACGCTGAAAAACAGCCAAACCAAGCAAGTAACCCCATAGACCAAAAACCATTAAACTAGCACCCGCATGATGTGCGCTTGCTCCTAATAACCACACACAGCTACCAGCGGCTAATGTAATAAAAGTAAACACTAAAGCAAACTTTTTCAGTCCACTTTGCAAAGTCAAAAAAGACAATATACATAACGGAATCGCGTTGGATGCAAGATGTCCCCAATTATGGTGGATCCAGGGTGCGAGGGGGATCCCAATAAGGCCGTCTACAGTCCGTGGATAGATACCAAATTGCGAGACAAGTCCGTGAGTGAAGGTATTGATACATTGTATGGCGACCATGATAAACAGTATTGTCGTCACAATGCGCAGAGATTGCTTAAATGGCATAACAGCTACCTATTGCAACGTTAGTAGTGATACATGGCTTCATTCTCATGCTACTCATCATCATTTTGATCATTTTCGGTGTTATCGTCGTCTTCGCTATCGGCAGCATTGTTACACCGTGCAGACGAACTTGAGGTCGATGATCTATTATTATGTGACGGTTCATAATATGCTGTGCGTGCTTCTTGTTCAGTGTGTTGCTTGATATCTTCAAGTATAAGACATAACTCGTTTTCATCAGTTTCATTTTGAAACAAGTCGTTTAGTGTGCTTTTAGAGTACTGATCATCGTATTCATCGTATTTATCGTATTCATCGTATTCATCGTATTCATCGTATTCATCGTATTCACGATGTTTATGATAAAGAGCGGCTCCTAAAGCGCTAGCAGTAGCTTTCTTATGTTTGTTCTTTTTTAACTTATGTAAAAGTAAATGATGAATTTGCGCCGAAGATAGGCCTGCTTTCTTTCCCTGCTTCAATATATGCTGGAGGCGCTGATCACGCTTACTATATTTTGCATTTTCGTATATATGGGTTGACTTTACAGCGAGCCATATAAAGAAAAACAGAAATAGCGATTGCACCAAAAGAGTTTCCACATTATGTTCAGAAGAAGCAATGTCACCCCAGCTTATAATAATGAGTGTTAAAGCAAAAGCAGAGCTAGATAGAAATAACACGATGGCAAGCAACCTGAGCAGGGCGCTCTTTATTTTTCTAATGAAGTTCATGGTTTAGGCGTGTTTTTGTTAAATGTACGACGAATATTGTGTTCCATTTTTTCTAAATCTTCCCTAGATAAATCTGTTACGGATTCTAATGCATCGAGGTTCGCAGCGGCTGACTGCTTTATTTCATGTTGCTTTTTGTTTTCCTGATCTGCTTTTAATGCTTGCTCGCGTATTTTCTCTTGTATTAAGTGCTCTTTCTCTTTATCGCTCAGCGGTGGTGGTGACTTTTGCGTTTTTTTAAATAATGTGACATCTTTTGATGAGACTGCATTCATATAAAACCGATAGATTTTGTATGTCAAAAACACCATTGAGATGATGATAATAAATAAAAAAGATAGGGTAATTGTATCCTTGTTGGTTTTATAGGTATTGATGAATACAATGATCATTAATAAAGATGTGAGTGCGCTACATGCCATAAAAACTCCTGCTACCCCTTTCTTCACCTTAATAATAATTTCTTTTGGTATTTTCATATCTACAATGTAACTTATAAAATCAAGATGTTTCTAATATAACTACTTTATTTTTTTAGGTAAAGTTTTTCACTCTTGAGGTTTTGATTTTATAGAGTTTTTATAAGTTTTGAGGGGGTGCCCGAGGAGGTGTTAATTCTTATGAAAAAGAGAGGGGGGGTGCTTGTTTCGGTGCTTTTTATGTAAATGTTAGGCGTTTCAGTGGTGATGCGTTTTATAAATTATGTTTGAGCGTTGATTGCTGGTTTGTGTGCGCTGTAATAAATAATAGTTTAGAGAGTAAAATGCTATTTTTTAAAATTAGTTGCTTGGTTATCTTTGCAATATATGTAAAATAGTGTTCTGGAATTTAGTATAAAAGCAGATCAGGTGACAATGAATGTCCGATTTTAGAGTTTGGAAACTTATTAGTCTGTTTTGTTTGTTTAGCTTAATGCTGGGCTGTGAATCGAAAGAAGAGCGGACTCAACAAACAATCAAATACACACTTCAAGAAGCATCTAAAGAGATTAATGCTCTGGGCGATGCGCTTGAGAAAAAACAAATACGCAATGCTGTATTACTCAGTGAATACAGCAGGGTATTGAGTCAACAAAACCCCCAACTTAGTGCGATTGCACAGCTCATAGGGCAAGACGCTTCTACGCAGGGTCCGTTATATAAAAATCTATTAACACGTTATAGCGAGCTAAAAACACCTGCCGCGAATATGAATAGTGACGATATTATTACCCAAGCAACGTTATTAAAAGAAGCCGCGACGCGTAGTTTATACTCTGATGCATTAACCGATCCTATTAATGTGCTTGCCGACATGTCGAATGGCACTCTTGCTAGAGTTGGCGCAATCAGCAAAGCCGCTGAAGATGCCGCCAACAACGGGCAGGCCAATGTGGGTAATCAACTAGTTGGTAATGCCAACTATGGCCAATGGGAAACTAATTCAAGTGGCACCAGTTTTTGGGTGTGGTATGGCATGTACCGTATGCTCGGCGATTTAGTGGGAGATGTTGACTATGGTGGTTGGAGTAAACGCCGTCGGTACAGTTACTATAACGATTATGGCCGCAAGCGATACACCAGCTATAAAAAGTATCAACGTCAAACAGTGGTAGAGCAACGAACCCGTCAATCATATAAAAGCCAGGGTAAGCAATTTACGAGCCCTTACGCGAAAAAGAAATCGGGCGCATCTGGGTTAAGTCGCAGTAGCCATACCCCTTCATCAGCAACACGCAGTAGCTACTCTCGAAATAGTAGTTATGCCAAGTCTAGTTCTGGCTCAGTGCGTAATAGCTCAAGTAGAACATCGCGCGGCGTGAGCCGAGGCAAGTAACGAATTAGATAGCGGAGTTTAAAAAAATGTACCAAATTAATGGATTAACAGCTTGGTCTCTACAAGCGCTACTGATAGACATGATGGTGATCATTGCGTTGTTTGTCAGTTTAAAATATATAAAAGGGTGGGTATCAAACTTACACGCCAATGATGAAATAACTGAAAAAGACAACTTTGCATTTGGATTAAGCTTTGCCGCAGGCCTTGCAGGCTTAGCTATCGTGCTGACAGGGATCACCAGCGGTTCGTTCGCAGACACTTTACTTGCCGAAGCAACGCAAATGGCAGGCTATGGCATTGTGGGTATTATTTTGATCAAGGTTGGTCACTTTTTTCAAGACAAAGTGGCATTGCAAAAAGTAGACTTACACGACGAAATTATTAAGGGTAATATCACTGCAGCATTAATTGATTTTGGTCATGTGATTAGTGTCGCTATTGTTATTCGCTCAGCGCTTATTTGGGTGTTGACCGAGGGCTGGTATGGGCTACCTATCGTTGTGGTGGCATTTATTATTGGTAATGTGTGTATGTTATTAATAAGCCAGTATCGTGTACAGTTGTTTAAACGAACTAATCGCAGTGGTGACTGCTTACAACAAGCGATCCTTGATAACAATATTGCAGTGGGTATTCGGTATTCAGGCTTTTTGATTGGCAGCGCATTAGCGTTAACCGCTGCTACGGGTATTGCCCCCTATGTTGCAGATAATATTACTTCAAGTCTAATTTATTGGAGCGTTTCAGCATTGGGTAGCTTAGTGGCCTTTATTTTATTGCACTTAGTGATGATAAAAATAATCTTGGCTGGCAAAGATATTTCTGACGAAGTGAATCGACAAAAGAATATTGGCGTTGCGACCATTTCTGCGGCAATTTCATTTGCTATCGGTATGACAATGGCAACGTTGCTTGGTGCTTAAGGTTTGACATCAACGACATCAAATACACCGAATGTGACCAGTAACATAAAGTTACTTGGTCACGATATTTTATTGATCAGCGTAATGGCTATTTTAGCCGGTTGTGGTCTGATTTATGAATACCTACTTTCTCATTATGCTGGGCGTATTTTAGGCTCTGTGGAAAGTGCTATTTATGCCATGATTGGCACCATGATAGTGGCGATGGGCATTGGTGCTTTTTTAGCTCGGTGGTTTAAAGACCCATTTACGGCCTTTGCTTGGCTAGAGAGCTTAATAGCCTTATTGGGCATGACGAGTATCTTGATTATCGCCAGTATCATTGCGCTCAGTTACACCCTTCCTCATACGTTTTCTAGTTTATATAACTTACCTGCCGATGCGGTGATAGATGGGCAAGTATTTGAGTCTTTTCAAGGAGTCGCTCGCTTTTTACCTTATATATTTGGTTTGATGCTGGGTATTTTTATTGGGATGGAAATTCCCTTAATCGCCCGTATTCGCCAGCATGTTTATGGCCGTTTTTTAGAAAACAATGCGGGTACTATTTATGGCGCTGATTATATTGGCGCGGGCATTGGTGCTGCAATATGGGTCATGATCATGTTAGCCCTGCCTATCATGCAAGCTGCCGCCTGGACAGCGTTATTCAATATAGTGGCTGGGTTGATATTTTTATGGCGATATCATCAGCATGTACGCTTCGCCAAACTGTTATTAGTTTGTCATTTATTATTGTTAGGCTTGTTTGTGATCTTGTTGAGCTATGGCTCAAGTTGGATGAAAGATTTAAGCAACGTTTTATATAAAGATAAAGTGATTTACTCAGAGTCGACCAAATATCAGCATGTGGTTGTGACGGAGCGTTTGAGTAGAACACAAACGGCGCCAATTAATGATTTATTTTTGAATGGACGCTTACAGTTTTCAAGTGCAGATGAGCAAATATACCACACGATGCTGGTTTACCCTGCGATGTTGGCTGCAAATCGTCATGATAAGGTATTGATCATTGGTGGTGGCGATGGGCTGGCATTACGTGATGTATTAAAGTGGCCTGTAAAAGAAGCCACATTGATTGACTTAGATGGGCAACTGCTTTCATTATTTGGTTTACAAGGGCAGCCATTTCCTGCATTACCACATATAACGGAAAAGCTCTCAGGATTAAACAATGATGCGCTTAATGATCCCAGAGCCACGGTGATCGTGGCGGATGCGTTTTTGGAAGTTGAAAAAATGCTCGATCAAGGGCGATTGTTCGACAGTATCATTATTGATTTACCAGACCCAAATCACCCTGATTTGAATAAGTTATATAGTGATTACTTTTACAATCACGTAAGGCAATTACTGGCACCTGATGGGGCGTTATCTATTCAATCAACTTCCCCTTATCATGCTAAAAATGCATTTATTAGTATTGCTAAAACAGTCAAACATGCAGGCTTTACCCATGTTGAGCAATATCAGCAAAATATTCCGTCATTTGGTCAATGGGGTTGGACGATCGCAACCCGTGCAGGGCAACCGGCGAGTGAAAGAATTAAACAAATAGCGGAATTCCCGGTGCCGAGCAATTGGGTTAATCAAGACTATTTGCAAGCGGCCTTTGCTTTCCCTAATCTTTTTTTTGAGAACAATAAGGCGATAGAGGTCAACAGGTTAGGAACTGGCGTATTGTATGATTATTATCGCCAAGCATGGCAAACCGAAGCCGAATTGTATAAAAATTAAAATTGCAGGGTTGACATAATATGTCACCTGTGCAAATCTTAACTCAGACATAATATGTCATAGTGAATAAGGTATAGAAGATGGAATTAAATGAATTATCAATCAAACTGGCGTCTTTTGAAACAGAAGGTGCACAATTTGAATCGTTCGTAATCGCTAATGAAGGCGAGCAAGATGTATTACAGGTCATCGTTGATGGTAACGATGAATTGCCAATATTTGTTACGCAAACAGAAGAGCAACTTGTATGCATCAGTTACCTATTTAAAGAAAGTGAAGTGAAAGCTGAACTAGTGGCTGAATTAAATGAAGCGTTATTGAGACTGAATGTACCTGTTCCATTGAGCGCTTTTGCTAAAATTGATGATCAGTATGCTATTTTTGGTGCGCTGGCTGTTTCGTCTTCGATTGATGAAATAACCCATGAATTGGTCACGCTTGCAGACAATGCGATTGATGCACTTGATGCTGTCACTATGTACTTAAATGATTAATATTGGAGTTTGATTATGAGTATTTTAAAAAAATTATTTACAGCGGTACGTGGTGGAGCTAGAGAAGTTGGCGAGTCTATTGTCGATGCTAACGGTATTCGTATTTTTGAGCAAGAGATTGCAGATGCACAAAACGCATTAGCCAAAGCGAAAAAAAGCCTAACTGAAGTGATGGCTAAAGAAATGCAAACTAAGCGTAAAGTGAGCGCACTAGATAGCAGCATCGCTGAGCATGAAGATTATGCAGGCCAAGCTTTAAGTCAAGGTAATGAAGCGCTTGCGGTAGAAATTGCTGAAAAAATCAGTGATTTTGAAGTTGAAAAAGAAGAGTTAGCAGTGGTACTTGATGGTTTCTCTAAGCACGTGATTTTACTAAAACAGCAAGTAAAAGAAGCGGAAAAATCAATTAAAGAAAACCAGCGCCAACTGACGATGGTTAAAACCACTGAAAGCGTGCAGAAGGCAACGATGGCAGTTAACAGCACATTGAATACTAATGATTCATCTATGGTAAACGCGCGTCAATCATTAGAGCGTATTAAGCAACGCCAACAAGACAGACAAGACCAATTGGGTGCAGCTAAAGAGTTAGAAGCCGCTGCAACTGGGGCTGACTTAAAAGCAAAAATGGCAGAAGCGGGCATCGGCTCAACTGCTAAAAGTAACGATATTTTAGAGCGTATTAAAGCAAAGCAAGCACAGTAATTAATACGATATGATAAAAGGAGGCCCACGCCTCCTTTTTTGTTTAAGTACATTATAAAAGTAAGGTTCTCTTATGTTTGGTTTTTTTAAATCTAAAAAAGCACCTGAGCGCCAGCTAAATCACCCGAGTGAATTGGTGGTTGGTGATATGCTGACACTCATTGACTCATTTGCTTACCCAAGCTGGCTTAAGGGTCAAACACTTAAAGTTACTGATGTGCAAACATATCAATATCAGCACAGTGCTGAATATGAATTTGTACTTGAAAGTGAGTCTGGAAAAGTTGTCTTTTTGCAAGTTGAGCGCGAAGATGGTGAAGAGTTTGCTAACTTTTCTGTAAAGATACAGCGTGACGACGTAGACACGATTTTTACGTTAGATGAATTTGCACGTATTTTTGATGAAGAACACCTCAGTGCTATACAGGCGATCACTAAGCCTGAACAATACAGTCATTTTTTAGCGACAAATTACAAACAAAGCGAAGCCCCTTACGTGTGTTATTACCATGAAAAGGATTACCGAAAGTCGACCTTACCACGCTATCAAGATGAATCTGGCGAGCCATGCGAGATCATTTCATTGCTCAGTGATGATGAAAATCACAGCATTAATATTGAAATTTGGGAAGGTGGGGAGACCGAAGTATCGTTAACCCTTAGTCGTCCAGTCAGTGATATCGTTGACTTATTTCCAGGTAGTGGCGCGTGAGTGATAAGCACACTAAATGGCAGCGTCAAGAGCAAGCTGTTCGCGCAACGCAAATGGCTTTTGATCTGACCAGTGACGTGCAAAAAAGCATAAAGAAGCAAGCCATTGATGAAGAGCTCACGCCATCAGACATGATCCGTAAAATTTTACAGCTAGATGTGAAATCTAAAAAGACGCGGCAGCGACTTTCGTTTAATCTCAATGATGATGAGATTGCTGAATTGGCGGCGCGCTTTGGTGTGCAAGCTGATGATAAACGAGCGGTGAAACAGCAAGTTGCGGACATTCTGATTAAAAAGTTCTCAAAAAACTAGGCTAGTCAAATAAGTAGGTAATACACCACCTTCGCATTATCTACTTTCATTCTTTGCGCAGTCTATCCTATTCCAACTCGGTTTGTTTTCTCTTTTTGTATATAGGCGGGAATATTAAATTGAATTTTTCTCTACATAAATTGATTTATATATTCTCACATTGGGTTTACCTTATTGTTTTATAGGTATTTTATATTTTCAACTCATTTTAATATGAAAATATACATGTTTGTTTTTTATCCTCGTAATGTTAGTTTTCTGGTGCGTTTCATTGCTATTTATAAAGCATCTTAAAGTGCAAATATGAAGGCAATGTTGATAGGAATGCCATAAAAAGGATATAGGGATGAAAATTCACACAAGGCATAATATATTACTGCCGTTCATATTATGCTGCTCGACAGTAAGCTTTGCTGATACAGGACTAGATATAGAGCAAATACAGCTACTCTCAGGGGGCTCAGGTATTAGCCCTCCTGAAGAAAAGTTAGGGACCTACGTTGTTGATTCTGGGCCAGGGCTAGATACTGGTTGCACATTTAAAAGCGGTGGTCCACTCGTTATAGAGTTACCAGTGCCTAAAGTTGTCAATGACAGTGTATTGGTTAACGGTAAAATAGACCCCTCAAAAGTAAATGAATTAATCAATGAAAAAATAATTAGCGCTAAAGTACAAATTAGTATGCCGGTGTTTGATGTTGATTCAGATGCGTCGGTACCTGGCCGCAACCCCGAAATAGATAGAGTATCTTTCAATGGTAAGGTGGTTGGTATATTACAGGGGACGAATGGGCGTTGGACTGAAACTCGATTGGAAGTACCTATTGAAGAGGTTGATTTTTTAAAGCCGAATTTAATTACGGTGGATATTGATGTAGCAAACCCTCAAGATTCATGGTGTATGTCTGTTGATTGGGTTGCCTTGGAATTTGACGTAGCGACACCTATTGTTTTAGCTCATGGTATTAATTCACAAAGTGACTCTTGGGATGATGATGATGCGCCAGGGGTCATCACTCGGCTTGATGAATTAGGGGTCAGATATGAACGATATTCAGTTGGAAAAAACGGCTCGACAGCAGGCAATGCGAAACAATTAGCAACACATATCAATGGATTGTTGGATGAACTAAAAGCAGACAAAGTCCATATTATTGCGCACAGTAAAGGCGGGCTCGATACGCAAAACATGCAAGCTCAAGGCGTGGACTTTGAAATTGAGAGTTTATCAACCTTTTCTACACCTCACCTAGGCAGTGTCGCGGCTGACTTTTCAATTATTGCGATGGAGCACGCAGCAACGAGTTACCACCCCAGCGGAGCGGATCCACATGGTTACGCGAATGCCTATTTAACATTACCCACTTTTGTGGGGCCACAGCTTCCTGGTATTCGAGATTTAACTACGGATGTTGCGGCAAATGCGGTTGCTACCGGTATGCGAGGTAACATTGATAATACGTTCTCTATTGGTGCTAATGCTGATTTGGATCAAGATGGAGTTATCCAAAAAGACCCAGATATAGTTGGGTTGTTTCCTTATTTTTCTCGATGGGCTGGAGTGAGGGCTTGGCAAGTGCTCCGTAATTATAGTCATGCAGCTTATGTGTCTACTGAAACGATAGTTGTCCCAGGCTCAATGGGGGCGGGTCAAGTAGTGACATTAGTCACTTATACTGCAACGGCGACAGCTGCACAAGAAAATGATGTGGTTGTAACACTTGCGAGTGCAAACCCGAGTTATGCGCAATCACTAGGTAATGTACGTGCGAACCATAGCACAATGAAAACACGGGAAAATTTAGAACGTTTTTTAAACAAAATAAAAACGATACGTTAAGGAATAACAATGATAAATACAATCAGAGCGATAGTGTCGTATTTTCTGATAAGTCTTACTGCATCAATATGCTTTGTCGCAGCGGCAAATAACGATGTACCCTTGAATATGTCTACACATAAGACGATAACGCAGGCGATTGAGGTCGGTCATACACAGACTACGATTCCAATTGTTATTGATCATGCTCAAACGCTCGCTTTAGAGTTAATTGCGCCAATTGAAGGCGTGAGTGTGGGCTTAATTAAGCCCAGTGGTCAAACTGTTATCAACCCAAATGATCCTGAGACAGTGATTATTCCTGGTAGTGAATATCAACCAGGTTTGCCTGGCGCCACAGTGATATTACCCGCAGTGAGCAACCCTGTACAAGGCGTATGGCAAATCGTCTTAACGTATCCAGAAGCCACCTATAAAACGATTGTGATAGCAAAGGTGTTACAACAAACAAGTATTGCCTTTGGCGTTGCGATGGCAATGAATGAGTTTGTCGTCGGCGAGTCCATCCCTTTGGCTGCGTTATTGACACATGACGGAACTGGAATGACGAATGGCAGTGTGATGTTTGAGGTAACTGAACCAAGTAATACGGTGATTAACCTTGAGGCGTTTGATACAGGGCAAGATATAGACCATCAAGCGGGTGATGGAATTTATAGTAAGGAATTTATGCCAAGCGGTGCGGGTGATCACATCATCAAAGCAACTGCGCAGGTGGTTCATGAAGGGGTATCTGTTACTAGGGAGTCAAGTAAACGGATCACCGTTCGAGCGGCGAGTATAGATATTAATAAGGTATCACTAGAGCCTGTACTTGATGAAACAGGATGTGTTTTGCACGTTAATCAAAAAGTAGAATTATTCGCTCATACTGCGGGCGAGTATGCTTTTAACAGTGGTATTTATTCAGGTGCTGAGCGTATACGCGAAGTAAAAAGAGTTGCGTTAAGTCAAGGTGCGCAAACTGTGAGTATTTTGTATGAAAAAGAAGACCTTGTTAAGTCATTTTCAAGCGATGCAATATTAACACCACAGCCATTATATGTGTTGCAGTTAGAACAAAATGATAATGTCTTGGCGAATGTAAGGCGTCATTTTGAGAGCAAATTAGCACTTGAGAGTATACAATTTTGTAGAGAAGCGATTGAAATAGTTAAAGACTTAACGACGACACCGGAGATGTCTGCCGATGGGGCTTATATTACGGCCCTGACATTTCAATTTCCAGTGTATGTTGAACATGCCGGTTCGTACACCGGATCTGTCAATATAAGTGGCGTTAATGGGAAACGTATTGATTTAGTGAGCTTCAGTAAGCACTTACCGCAAGGCGATAGCTTTTTTGAATTCACCGTTTCGGGTGAAAAATTTCAAAAAGATGATGGCCCGTACACTTTAAATTCTTTGTTAGTCTATACGCGGGGCCATTCGGCGCGCCTAGGTGAATTAGGTCACACTCCAGCATATAAGAAAGAAGATTTTATACCTAAGGTAAATACGAGTTTAACTTTTGAAATGATAGGTCTGGAGCGAAATAACTGGCAAGGTACGCAACCTGTCATACAAGGGCGTAAGCGGGTTGGTGGTTATGTTCGTGCCGGCGCCTCAATACCTTATGATTACGAAGTATTGAGTTCGTTAGATTTGAGTCATATCAAAGGTACTCTCATTGATGCCAGTATTGATGTGGTGGTAGGCAGTTCCTCATTGGTCACTCCATTTACACAGATTGATGTATTTAGTGTGGGTGATAAAGCTTGGAATATGAGCAATGTATCTTATGATCACTTCTGTCAGTCATTTACGCTTTGTCCACCTTGGAAAGCGGACGTAACTTCATTTAATGCAACTAGCGATAATGCAACTTATACGTTACAAGGGGAAGCCGTGCTAAATCTGCTACAAGCATGGATTGACAACCCGAGTGAGAATAATGGCATTGTATTTACATCCTCGCCCCATGAGCGTAGTTACTTTATTGAGATCACAGACGTAAAAGTTAATTTAACTTATGCGCCTGAATAAGTTTACGGCGTGTGAGTTGAACGTTTTTATAGGCTATCGCTGATGTAGATCGAAGAAGTACATTTCGAGGTGTGTTTGATGCACACCTCGCTATTTCTGCATATCAAGTTACGCTTACTGACTACTGGGCGGCGCAACATTCTGAATGTTACGTTCGTCAATCCTAAGCGCTTATTTATAATGGTTTTATTTGATTATTTATAGTATTTTGGTCTTGAAGACGCTTTGAGATATGACTTTTATGAATCTCTTAAAGCTAGCTTTATTTTTAACTCTTCATACCAAGGACTCTATGTGGAAAAGTCACGTATTAGGTTACTTCGTTACCCAGATGTTTCAGTCGAGAACGTGTTTGAAAAAGAAGCTGAACTATTACAGCTGCACCAAGCAAATCAGCTTGAGCAAAGTTTAATTTTATGGCGAACGAGCACCCCAACTTTAGTGTTACCCGCGGGAAGAAAGTGGCCTAAAACTGCGTCGCTAATTAATGAGCTATCTGCGATGGGCTGGCAGCTATTTTCACGAAAAACGGGCGGAGCACCTGTGCCACAAACTGCCAATGTGCTCAATTTATCCCACTTATATAATTGGCCAGACTCAAAACCCTATTCGATTGTATTGGCTTATGAAAACTTATGTATGGTACTAACGCACTTTTTAGCGTCGTATGGGATCAAAAGTCATATTCACGCTACACCGGGTTCATACTGTGATGGAGACTATAATTTAAATATAAATGGTAAAAAAATCATAGGTACTGCGCAGCGGGTGGTAATTAAAAAAGGCGGAGGCCACGTGGTTTTGGCGCAAGCTTGTATATTAATTGATGCGGTGTTGGAGGCGCTTATTAGCCCTGTGAATCTATGCTATGAGCACTGCGCAATGCAAGAGCGCGTGGAAGCATCTGTTCATACGTCTTTATTTGAACATATTACAGAGCGACCTTCGACAGAGGCGTTGTTTGAAAGGGTTCAACACGCTTTTATCGATAGTAAGTTAGTCTAATGTTGCTTTACAGCAGCTACATGTTTTAATCTCAATGAAGTTATGCTGCTGAATATGTCGTAGTCCATCAATACACTGAATCGAAAATTATGTATAGTCGCGTTCTAGGATGAGTATGATCTTACAGGTAAGAAAGCCAGTTGTGGGTTTTGTCGAGATATTTTGGATGCTTATTGCCTCAATAGCGGTGAGTGGCAATCCTTGTTTTGCCAGTGTCAAAATTGCGGTGATAGGCAAAACAAAAAATGATAGTTTTTATGAGCAGTCATTTCGTGGGTGTGAGCACTTTGCAAAGGAATACCCTACGCTTGAGTGCATTTACGATGGGGCTGATGACTATCAAGATGTTCGAACGCAAGTATTAATAGTTGAAGAGTTGGTTAAAAAAGGCATTGATGGGTTGCTAATTTCCACAACTGACTCTAAATTTTTGGTTAACGGCGCGCTTAAACAGGCACAGCAGGCAGGTATTCCGGTGATCACCTTTGATTCAGACTTATTACCTGAGCATCATGCCTACCGGTTGGCTTATGTAGGCACTAATAATTATGACTTTGGCAAAGCACTTGGGCGTGTGGCGAAAAAGTATCGTAATCAAAGTGGAGTACAAAAGTACTGTATTCAATCGGGTCATCATACCACTCCTAACTTAAGTGCGCGTATTCAAGGTGTGAAAGCTGAATTTAAAAATGAGGCACGACGAGAAGGTGAGACAGGGACAAAATGGATGGAGCATGAGCGTTGCCCCTTGTATACTATGGGCCGCAGAGAGGATGCTTTAAACCAATTATTGGCAATGCTCAAATCACCAACACCGCCGGTTTTTATAGCCGTTGCGGGGTTTGCCCAATTTAACCCGAACTATATTGCGCGACTTACCCCTCATAAAGAGCAGATCCAAAACCATCAAGCCATTATTATTTCCGCAGACACAGAGCAAATACAGTTAGCTGCACTCAAGGCGGGTTTAGCCACAGAGAATGTGGGGCAAAATCCATTTCAGATGGGTTTTAGGGGGGCGCAATTATTGTATGATGCGATCATGAATAAAACCCAGCCAAAGCAAACACGCTATTTTTTAGATTTTCACTATTGTCAAAGTCATAATACGGATACCTGTACTATCAATCATTAATAACCGAATACCTATTTATTAGCGATAAATATCAGACTGTTCAATGACTTCAACTTCGTAACCATCAGGGTCTGTGATGAAAAAGAACTTGGCCACTTTGGTGTTTTGATTGAAAAATTCTTTGATGTCTTTCGGTGCGTAGTTAAGCTGAGTTGCTAAAGCATGAAGTGTCGCAAGTTCGGGGGTTGTAAAAGCGAGGTGGCCATAGCCGTTACCAAGTTCATAGGGCGTTTTTTGGTTATAGTTATGGGTTAATTCAAGCTCAAACTCACTTTCGTTATTACCTAAGTAAATTAGTGAAAAGGTGTCAAATTCGATACGGCGCTTTTCGTGTAAATTAAATAATGCATGGTAGAATTTTATTGAGCGGTCTGCGTCGGTTGTGCGGATCATACTGTGGATCATTTTTGCCATGTTGTTCTCGGAGTTAGTATGTGTGAATTATATGCCTCTCAACCCCAATCGCTTTACGATACAACTAAGCGCTCGTTACGAATTCAAGGGGTTGTGACTAGCTTGGCGCTGGAAAACCAAATGTGGCACTTGTTGGAGCAGTTAGCCCAGCAACAGCAGTGCTCAATTGCTGAGTTTATTTCTGTGTTATATCAAGAAATTATTGAGCGTCATGGTGAGGTAAAAAACCTCGCGTCAATGCTGCGTGTTACCTGTGTCACTTATGTGATGAATCATAAAGTATCTTGATGTTCAGCAGGTAGTACTCCATTACTACCTGTTGATTAACCGTGCGCTATTTTTGCTTTGGGATCGTGCGCATTAATCCATCGGTCAACAGTAAGGCAAACGCGCTATAATGTGTGGCACCATCCAATATAGTAACTGTTAAATCTAACCCTTTGTATTTACGGCTACTAAGTACTTTCTCATATTGAAGTAGATCTCATTGTATCCTCGACTTTTTTGATGAAGGTGTGTATTGCGTAAAATCGCTACTGTGCGGAGGCTATTTGAATTTCAGTATTATAGTGCTGAGTTAGCTGCTGAGCTAAGTAAGTGCGATGTTGTTTAAATAAGGCCAGTTGTTTGCCACGCAGTTGGGTTTGGCTTGGTTGCTTTAGCGATAGCGGGTTAATGGCTTTACCATTTTTGTGCACCTCGTAGTGTAGGTGTCGTGCTTGAGATAACCCTGTATTGCCAAGGTAGCCGATGATTTGCCCTTGCTGAACCTTTACGCCTTGCTTGATGCCTTTTGCAAAACCTTTCAAGTGCGCATAGAGTGTTTGATAGTTTTGCCCATGACGAATAATAATGCGGTTACCAAAGCTGCCAGCCCAGTTTGCACTTTGTATGGTGCCATTACCTGCTGCCATAATCGGTGTGCCTATTGGCGCACCAAAATCTAGGCCTTTGTGAAGGCGATTGTAGCCTAAAACTGGGTGCTTTCGTTTACCAAATGTGGAGGAAAGGCGAGCGCCATTGAGTGGGGTTTTCATTAAAAAACTTTGTGCTAGCTTGCCATCTGGTAGATAAAAAGCCTGTTGTTCCTGTGCGTTTTTAAAGTGTGTTATTTCAATATTATTCGTAACCCCCGACAATGCTGCATAGAGTAACTCCCTTGGTGGAGTATGATGGCGACTAAGTTGCGCATCACTCTCGAGATATGTTTGTTTGTAGTAGAGTGTAAGTGTATCGCCGGCTTTAATTTCTCTCTGAAAATCAATTAAATGTGATAAAGCTGTAATGGTTTGATTGATAATATCAGTGGGTAGCTTTGCGCGCTGAGATGCAAGAAATAAGCTACTTGTTATCACAATGCGCTTTTGCTGATATCGGCTGGCGAGCTGAGGTTGAATAATATCAACTTGCCAGTTTTGATTATGTTTGATGAGGTGTGCATGCAGATTAAATGCGGTGCTAAAGGCGAATGAGTGTATTGTATTGTTCAAGGTCATTACTTTAATACGCTGCCCAACACTAAATTTACTGAGCGTGAATGTATCGCCTAGTGCTCGTTGTACTAAAATAGCGTCTTTGGCGTTGAACCCAAATCGGCGCAACAAATGCGTTAACGTATCACCCTTTTTAAATTCAATGATATGCGCTGTAAGATTTTGCGCATTTTTTTGGTTATTTAACGGCGCTTGGATCTGCTGCTGACGTACTTTTACGTTTTGTTGGGAGGTGAATGGGACGGCTTTATTTATCTCTGTGGCAGGTTTTGAGCACCCTAACGCTGTCACAATGAATGCGACTAGTATCATTTTGTAAGTCATAATTTTTTACTAATTAGTTAGAATATTTTGATAGTGGGTCTATTCGTTGGCCATTTTTGAGCATTTCAAAGTGCAGATGAGCGCCTGTGACTTTACCGGTTGACCCCATTGAGCCAATCACTTGATGGTGCTTTAGCCAATCTCCAGCCTCGACGTTAAAGTCATCTAAATGTGAGTAAAGGGTTTGATAGCCGTTGCTGTGTTGTATGAGCACAACGTTTCCGTATTTACTGGCCAAACTGGTCGCATCAGCAATTAATACTTTACCTGGCGCCGCGTTATAGACTGAAGTGCCTGCCTTACCAATAAAATCAACGCCACCATGCGGTCTGTTATTGCGTATTTTTGATATATGACCAAAGTGAGATGAAATAGAGATGTTTTTTACGGGGTACTGCCAGTCTGGGGGAGTGACGTTGAATACGGGGTTAGTGATGTATTTAGTGAATAGCACACCTATGGATACGGCGCATAAGATCACTGTAACAGAGACCTGAGAAATTCGTTTGGGTTTAACAATATCGGTGAGTCTTTGTTTATATTCGTCAACGGATAGTGCCGAAGATGAAAAGTGTGCGAATCCTTGGTGTGGGTGTTGATGAACCATGCTACGTTTTAAGCATGTTAGCAAAGATTGCGCATATTGTAGTGGTGGGAGCTTAAAGTGTTGCACTGTTTTCCTGTCGCAGCGGTGCTCCATAGCATGAATAAACTCTTTCTCCATCTCGTGTATAAACGGATTAAACCAAAATAGGCAAGACAACATGCGCCATATCATGACCGAAATGTGATCTTGATACGAGATATGGGTTAGCTCATGGCATAGTAAAGCGCGTTGTTCATGGTCTTTTAACTGTAAAAAGTATTGTGGCAATATGACTTTGGGGTTTCTTAACCCGAATACGAAGGGCGACATATCGATTGGTAAAACGAACATTGGGTGAGAGCTGTGATGGCTTTTATAAGGCTGGGCGGTATCTACCAATTGTATGAAATGGCGTCGCAGCTTGATGAGTAACCATACTTTACGCAGAGCACCTAAGAACCAGATTGTAAATAGCGCATAGAACATGATGTCTAGCATGGCTATGGCCTCAGACGCTTTGATAGTGAGCTCTGAAACAACCGCACTTTCTACATGGCTAGGCAGGGTATGTAGTACCTCAGGGATCGCTTGCTCAACTAAATTACTGGAAATAGGTAGTACAGAGATGATTGATAAAGATAATAGTGCAAACCATAAGTTTGCTTGCGCTCTATCTTTTCTCATCAGTAATTTCCCCAACTTAACAAGCACTAAGCAGCTAAATAACCAGGCCCCTATACTGAGAATAAGTGTCATCAGCATGATTATTTATTCTCCTCATCAGCAAGGTCATCGAGCAGCGACTGTAGCTCATCAAGTTCGTCAGACTCGATAAGGCGGCTATCTGTGAACATTGCTATGGGTAGTGGCCCATCAATTTCAAGAATGTTTTTCGCAAAGTCGTTAGCATAGAGTGCCAATGTGGGCATTTTTAGTAATGTTGCAGTAAAAGCTTTTTTATTACCTTGCTGAGTGATGCTTAAAAAGCCTTTATCATGCATACGCTCTAAGGTTTTACGGGTTGATGAATAGCTCCATTCAAATTGCTGGGCAATTTCTTCATGAAGCTCACGCGCGGTGCGAGGCTCTTTTTGCCAGAGTAATTTAAGGATTTCAAGTTCTGTGGTGTTTGGTTTCATTGTTTGCTGATTCATCAAATTTGCGACATGTGTCGCACCTTATCAAGTTTTAAAGTGCGACACAAGTCGCAGGTTTGTGTTTTTTACTACGACTTATAATCCTGTATGCTAAGTATGAATATATGAAAATGGGTATGGATTTTTATTTGCCTTTTTAATGAGGGAGAGAGCAATATGGAAAACGATGCATTAAACCGTTATTTACTGGATAAGCCCTTCACGAGTGTAAGCCAGCCATTTGGTGAAGGCATTGATGTATATAAAGTAAAAGATAAAATGTTTGCAACGTTAGCACTTGGCAAAATGGGTAAAAATAACAGTGCGTACTGGTGGGTAAATCTAAAATGTGACCCTGATGAGGCCGCCATTTTACGAGATATTTTTGCAGCCGTGATCCCAGGCTATCATATGAACAAGCGCCATTGGAATACGGTGATTTTAGACGGTTCAATTCCGCAAGGTGAAATTGAACGCATGATTGATAATTCGTTTTTGCTGGTGGTGAGTAAAATGACCAAGAAAGATCAAACATCTGTCTTGGTTCATGTTTAGCTTAGAATGGACTTCTTTACAAAGCGGCACAGCAAGGTTGCTTATATTGTTTATGAGTTAGTTATGATGCTACTTTCGACGCCAACAGTGAGGTTAAGTGCTCTAAAATAGTATCTCTGCAAACTGATGTATAGTTACGTGATAGAGAGATCCCATCACCAACGACCACGGCTCTATGTGCGGCATTTAACATTGCAACATCATTATAATCATTACCAAAGCAAATGGTTTTTGATAAATCCAGTTGTAACGCTTGTAGTGCACTGAGTTTATTACTGTGCTGTGTGACAATATCAAAGCAGTTAGTACCGCTGTGGTGGTAGTAGGTGAACGAATCTAAATGTTGTTCGCAGTAAGTATTTATTTCGTCGAAATGGTGACCTTCGAGTATTAATAGCTTGATGACTTGCTGTTGACGTAAAGTGGTATTACAGCTTGGTTGTGTGCCTAATTTTGCCACCGATTGATGAAATTCATGTGGTTTATCAGAAACTGCGTAGTCATAGTGCCCGTCATAAAGGTAGGCGATATTTTTATCATCTAGCCATTCAAGTAACTGTACTATTTGTGCTTTTTTAAAGGCATTAGCACTGGTGACTTTTTGTTGCTTGCTGATCATCGCGCCATTACAACCAATTAAGGTATGATCCCAAAAATACTCAGGTAAAACGGGTAGCGTATCTCTTAATGGGCGAGCTGTTGCAAAGTAAGTATTAATACCTGCGGCCTCTAATTCTATGAGTGTGTCACTGAGTGCACTAGTGAGAGGTTTGCCTTCAAAAATAAGTGTTCCGTCTAAATCGAAAACAAAGTTTTTAATACCCTTCATGTTACTCCTTGGTTATCTCAAATCAGGACTATTTTGCAATGAAAGCAGGGTTATTGTCTAAAGGTTTATTCTGAATTTAATCAGCCTGTATTGAATTGTCGTTTTAAGCTGTTTTTTTCTATTTGTAAATTGTAACGTTATGATTTTATTTATTATAAATATGATAGGAAACTTTTATAAAACTGATAAGACGTTGCGTTAGTAACGACCTACAGTGGCCTTGGAACTTTTCGAAAAAAGTAAATTGGAGCTGGAATGAAAAAAATAACATTAGCTACATTGATACTGCTATATGGTAACCGGGTTTGGGCAGCAGACGTAATTGAGCCGCCAATGGCGAGTATTCCCGCAGGGAGTTTTACGGTACAAACCGAAAATGATGAAAGTTATGATGTCACGGTGCCCGCATTTCAGATGGCTAAATATGAATTGACCGTTGCTGAATATAGCCGATTTATTTCTGACACAGGATACGAAAGTGCGAACAATTGCTCACATCGTATTGATTCAGGGTGGTTTAGCGGTCCGAGAGATGGTAGCTGGGACAATAATATATATCGGTTCTCAGAGTTTCATCCTGTTGTATGTATTAACTATGATAATGCCGTTGCGTATACGCAGTGGTTATCACGTAAAACCGGCAAAGATTATCGTTTGTTGTCTGAAGCCCAGTGGCAATATGTTATTGAAAGTGGCGGATTACAAGAATACATAAAAGCAGAGGGTAAAAAGCGTGAGCAAATATGCGATGTGGCTAATTTGGCAGATTTACATGCTCAAAATATGTCTGAAAAATTATACGGAGCGTCTTACACTGCAGTTTATAATGTTGAGAACTGTAGCGATAAAGAGGTAACGCTCGCTATGGTTGGTATGTATAAAGCAGATAAATATGGTGTGCATGATTTAGTGGGTAACGCGAACGAAATTATGGCAGATTGTTATGTTAGTGATACCGATAAGTTGAAAAGTGAAGGTGTCACCAAGACTGGAAAGGAGTGCAAGGCCTTTTTTTCTAAGGGTGGCGCTTGGCATTGGGGAATTCAAAATGTATTGAAGCGTTCTCAAAAAAACCGAGACTTTTTAGGGGCAATTGAAGGGTTTCGGATAGTGCGAGATACCGCTGGACAACAGCTTGAGTCGCAAGAAGGCTCTACTTGGTTTGTGAACACGCTTAAAAAAGAACACGTAAAAGCTAGGCGAGTACATGCACAAGTAGCAAATTATCCAAAGCAAGTGACGGACGTAAAGCTCACTGAATTTAAAGAGAAAGTCGAGTTAAGTTGGCAGCTAAGCAATGATGAAATACAGCCAACATATCAAGTGTTCAGACAAGATCTTTTGAATAATCATAAAGAGGTTATTGTTGGCTCTGGTATAAATGGGCGAGTTACAGACTTAGACCCTCTACCGCGTAAAGCGCGTTATTCTGTGGTTGCTTATTATGGTGATAGGCTGAGCTTACCCAGCGAAACTATTGACACATCGGCCTATATTACACATGCCATACCAGGTAAAATTGAAGGGGAGGCTTTTTCACAAGGTACTGATATTGAAGTTAAGAACTCAGTGCAAGAAGCGAAAGAGGACCGCGTGTTTGCAAGCTTAGGCTTGGCGAAAGCACAGTACAAAATTGATGTATCAACGGCGGGGCAATATGCTTTGAAGCCGAGGGTATATCATACGGGCAGCAGCAAGCGTGTTGAAGTTAAGCTTAATGGTCGAGTGATTACGTCATTTTCGACTTCGTCTGAGCAAGGGTGGCAAGTTGTCCAAGATGTACACATCAACTTACCTAAAGGTGAGCATACATTGTCATTGCAAGCGCTTGAAGCTCGGTTGTCGGTTAATTGGATAGATATACGGCGTTTATAGTTTTTATTGTTGTCAAACAGTAAGTATAAGGACGTACTTATTGTTTGAACTTCCATCTATTTATACTGTAGCAAAGCGAACGTTGGATTATTTTTGGTTTGCAAATACTCATTTAAAGATTAATCTATCAACTAATGACAGTTGCTATAAAATAATAATGATTAATTTTTTAAACTTTCAATTTGATGTTGAGCAAGGTTTACTTTCCCAAGAACAGCAGTTTGTTTCATTGAATCATACCCAAATACAGTTACTTACTTTACTTATCAGTGAGCCTGCAAGGGTGTTTAGTAAAGAGGAAATACTGGCAGCAGTATGGCAACACAAAGTGGTGTCAGAACAAGTCATATTTCAAAACATCAGTCAGTTACGTGCATTACTGGGTGAAAGTGCCATTAGAACCTTTCCTAAGAAAGGTTATCAATGGAATATTCCTTTAGAAGATATAGGGAATGTACATTCAATAACGGAACCAGAGTCTGCGTCTATTGAATTAACCAGCGCAAGACCTGCAACGAACAAAATAAAAGTTAAGTTAAGCAACGCAACATCTTTAAGTGGTGAACATAAGAGTGCGAGTTATAAGAAGCGTTCTTATAATTCGTTTGTTTATGCTGGGGTTATACTTTGTATCAGCTTGTTTTTCATTATATACATTTCAGCAAGTAGCGTATTTAATGGCAAGCATTTTGTTGATTCTCAGTTTGATAGTCTATTTTTACCACTTACTTTGCAAGGCAATAAAAAATTGGCTCAAGAAACTGAGCAATTAAATCAATTACTGATTAGTGAATTTAATATACCGAGCAATAAACTAGAACGTGTGAATGAAGGGCAGTTTTTTAACTCGCCTTACATGACTTATCATACACTGCAAAAGGATAACACGGCGCTTTTGTTTTCGGGCACACTTTATAAAAATTATAATGAAGCCACTAAGCTATTTCAGCCTTATATGTTTGAGCTTTTAATACAAGGTTATGAACGGCAATGGGTCAGTTATTTATACGCGCAAGATATGACTGAGTTGAGTGTTAAAGTCATCGAACAAATGCGTATACTGAGTAACTCTCGTTATTTTATTCAGCAGCAAAGTGCGAATGTTTCAGCAGAGTTAGTGTTATTAAATGGCCAGTTCCCACAAAACTTAAGTGTGCTACAAAAACTAGCTGAACGGTTTATCGATGAAGACAAGTTTGATGCTGCTGATGGTTACATAGAGCAGCTTTTAACATTAAGTACGGAACGACAACATGCCCTGTATTATGCTTATGGCAAGTGGCTAAAAGGTGCGTTATTTGCCACAAAAGGGGAGCAAGCGCTGGCACTGGCACTCTATGAGCAGGCGAATACGCTATTCTCAGACACTTTGCTATATGGTTTACAAAGTGAAGTGAATAAATCACTTGCTGATTTGGCTCATGACAACCGTGACTATGATAAAGTCAAAGCGTATTTATATGCAGCAGCCAGCTTAGCGCGTTTAGCAAGAAAACCGGTACAAGAAATTCAAGCATATACGTTGTTGTCAATTAAGGCGCGTAAATTTGGCTTTGATAAAGCCAGTTATGATCACCTTTATCAAGCCAAAACGTTATTGGCAGAATATGAACTAGATGGTTCTCACTATATGCTGCCCTTTTACCACTTTGCTTTGTTTGCATCGACTACTGAGGAGAAGCAGCACTTTTTTCATGAAGTATTACGAATGCCGGTTACACCAGACAATGAATGGGTTTTTTTTAGTGCTGTTGAAGCCTTAAGTAAGCTATATCTAAGAGAAAATAACTTTAGATCTGCAAAAACAGTGATTGAGCAAGTTAAGAAACCTGCGTTAAAGGCTTACTTAGATGCACAATACTATCAAGCAAATGGCGATGTTTCCCTGGCAATATTGTCAGCGCAAGATGCGTTTAATTTTAGCCGTACACAACATACACTGTGGCTCAGTTTAAATAGTGCCCTATTATTATTAGAGCTTGCAAATACGACGCACAATATAGAGGTGTCTGAGTATCGTGTTTTTATTGAGTCGAATGCCAATCTTAGCTGGTTACAACGGCGTCAAGCGCGTTTAGCTCAGGTCGGTATAGCAGTACCAGCGTTGTGAGTTAAACCATTGGAGTTTTTAAAACAGTACATTGTTAGAATCTTGTGGGTTTTCTTTAAAGAGAAAACGTAGTTCATGTGGTGGTTTTTTTAAGGTACCGAGTAAGGCAGTTACCTTCTCGGCATTACCATTAAAGTTATGAATAAGTTGATATAAATCCTCACCTGAATCGGCAATGAGTTTGTCTAAATCATCTTCATCTTGTAAATCAAACTTAGATACTAATCCTGACTCAAATAGTTGGGATTTCAAATGTACTTTTGAGTCATCAACAGAGTTTTGAATACTTTCAAGAATCGCTTTGTTGTGTGTTTCTATTGAAAGTATTTGCGCCACTAAGCTAGATTGACGTTCTATGTGTGTGATGGCCATTTCTAATGCGTCCATTAAGTGCGCGATAATATCAGTACGTTCGCCCACATTTTTAGCAAGTAGCGCTGTGGTTCGCCAGTTAAAGATCACACTACCTTGCGCTAGCTTATGAATATGTTCTAGATCTTTATGGTGTTTTAGTAGCTCTTGTTCCAATTTAGCGACATGGTCTGAGGTACTTACTGCAGTTTGATTTAGTGTAAAGTAGACCACGGCTTTTAAATTGAGAGCGTGTAGCGTATTCATGAGTATTTGAGTTAATGCTTTTATATCTGAGCAATAATGGCTAGCTTGCATAAATAAGCTAATTGCTTTCATATAGGCATTCTGCTTTTGTAAATCAATAAGCAATGAGCTGGTTTCATCAATGACTTCAAGCGCTGCAAAGTGTTGTTTCTCTGAGTTTAATAGGGACTCAATTTTAACTTTAATTTCGTCAGGGTGAACGGTTTTACAAATGAAGTCATTCGCCCCAATTTCAAATGCTTTAATACGGCCATCGACCGATGTTAGGTTCGATATGAATACAATAGGGGTATGTTGCATTGTCTCTAGGTTACGCAGTTGCATACATACATCGAACCCTGATATGCCTGTCATGACGATATCAAGCAGGATCAGATCAGGTTGAAAGGTCTGTGCTTTTTCAATCCCTTCTTCCCCAGAGTGCGCTAGCTCAATGGTATGGTTGGTAAACGTTTCTTTGAGTAGAGAACGATAAAACTTTTCATCATCAATAATTAATATGCGCGGTGCAGACACAAGCCCTCTCAAAAAAACATATTGAACTTAGATTTCTTCAATATAGTGTAAACTTGAAAAAATGACACATTGCTTTGCATTTCAACTTTTAAACCACTCATAGGAAAGACTTAAGTTAAGCGCGCTCTTCTTTCAATGTATTGTTCTTATTTGTTTTATTTTGATAAGGCCTGAGTGCTATGGTTACTTAGGGTGTTATGTGACCCATATAGTTGCCAGATGAAAATTTGTTGTTCTGATAAACGTGATATGATTATTGCGAATTTAAAACTAACTGGATGATTTTTATTAATAAGGTGTAACGCTGTTTTGTGACCTATGTCATACATTTGCTATTTATTAAAAATATCTTACATTTTGATCTTGAGTATTCTTAAAATGGCCTCAATACTATTAGTGAGGTAAGCAAAAAAAAGGATACCCTATGAAAATTAATCTTTCAGGCCACCACGTAGATGTTACTGATGCAGTGAAAAGCCACGTCCAAGAAAAGTTTGCCAAAATAGAGAGTCACTTTCCATCACTGTTGTCGATTGACATTATAATCAGTAGCGAACATAAAAAGTATTACACTGAAATTACGACCACCTATTCAGGCGTGAGTATTTCGGTAAAAGGTGAGAATGAAGTAATGTACCCTGCGATTGCCAGTGCAGCTAAGAAATTAGATGCCGCACTTAAGCACCGTAAAGGTCAATTGAAAGCAAATCTACACGAAAAGCCTGTAAGTACGACACCGGAAATTGCACACGAAATTATCCAAGAAATGGAATTACGCTAAGCTTTAACGCATAGCTAAATTAAACATCGAATAGGGGCCTAGATAGGCCCTTTTTTTATGTTAGACTCAGCTTCTTTTGATTTATAAATGAAAACTATGACTGATTACCAAGCTGTATTAGATCGAGTCATTGAGCACATTGAGCCTTTGCGTTTTCAAGGTAAAGTGGCCGACTATATTCCTGCATTGGCTGAACAGCCCCTTGGGCAGTTTTCTATTGCTATTCAAACCACCGATGGGCAAAGCTTCTATGCTGGTGATCTGAGTGCACGTTTTACGGTGCAATCGGTATCGAAGGTCATGACACTCACGATGGCACTGCAGCGCTATGGCGATGAATTATGGCAACGTGTTGGCAAAGAGCCTTCAGGTACCGCGTTTAACTCCTTGACTCAGCTTGAATTTGAAAATGGAGTACCTAGAAACCCCTTTATTAATGCCGGTGCCATTGTGACATGTGATGCGCTATATTCACGCTTAGGCGCTCCAATCCATACAATGTTAGAGCATTACCGTGCACAATCGGGTAATAGTAAAGTAAAAATACACAAACGTGTGGCACAGTCTGAGTTTGAGCACCGTTATAGAAATGCTGCGATGGCTTATTTGATGAAATCGTTCGGGAATTTTAATAATGAAGTTGAAGAGGTGCTTTGGTCTTATTTTAATTATTGCGCCATAGAACTTGATTGCCTCGAGCTTGCTAAGACTTTTTCTTATTTATCAAATCAAGGCTACTGTCAACAAAGTAAGCAGCAACTATTAAGTGCTAAACAAACCAAGCAATTAAACTCGCTGTTGTTTACCAGCGGCTTATATGATGCAGCCGGAGATTTTGCTTATCGAGTAGGTATGCCGGGTAAATCGGGGGTGTCGGGTGCTATTATTGCGGTATTACCGAATCAATTCACTGTTGCGGTATGCTCCCCTGGGCTTGATAAAGTTGGGAATTCAGTAGCAGGTATCGCCGCACTCGAATTCTTAAGTGAAGAACTCGGTACGGCTATATTTTAACTTAAGCTCAATATGTCTTCTTATTGGGGTTATTTATCCCAATAAGAAGTTTCTAACGAATCTTCACGTTCCGGTAGGCCACGAGATAATCGTGGAGAGTGCTGTACTAGTACTTCATAACTTGCTCTATTTGCATATTTACTTATTTGCGCCAGTGATGAGTAAGTGATTGCCGCTTGCTCATGTTTGGCTGAGTTTGGCACATTTAATTTGTGATACTCGTTGGCAGATAAGTCATGTAGCACAGCTGCGAGCGCACAATCACCGGCACCATTGGTATTTTTAATGGTATCTGGACCACCCATATAAGGCGCTGTGTGGCTATAAGCCCGAATTGGGTTTGGGCAATCGGCTTTGCGCATCGCTCGCGAAAATTCATATTGATTAAATTCAGGGATAGCGCCAGGCAATAGTGGGTATTCAGTTTCACGCTTTACGCTATCTTCAACATATCCGGCCATAAACAAGCCTTTAGGGCCCGCGGTACAAATGACTAAATCAACCCAATCTAGCGCTTTGTCAGCTGCAAGTAGTGGGTCTGAGAAGCCAGTGATCGCTTCACCTTCTTCTTCATTCATTGCCAAAATATCGACATGCTTTTCGACAAACTCAGCCCACCAAGTTGGATCTTTTTCAATTAAGAACTTGGTACCAAGTGTTAGTACAACTGGTACGCCGGCTTGATTTGCATACTCTACGGCTTGCATGGTTGCTTGGGTCATTGTTTCATCACCCGTAGTCCGCATTAAGTACGCACTGATCACCAACGCTGATGCTTCTTGGATCAGGGTCTTTGAAATAGACTCTGGACGCAAATAGTTCATTAGGCCAGCACTAATAGCGAAAGTACGTTCGCCACTATCGTCAATGAGTGTAAAGCAACGACCAATCGGCCCTCCGACGGGCTGTAAGTGATCTAAATCAACACGGCTAGAGGTATTACACAAAAACTTATATGCATAGCTCCCTATATTGATGTTTTCACTCATTACGCCAAGCAATACCGAGCGGTCATCCGCAAGCACAGAATAGTTGTGCATTGTATTACCAATAGTACCACCAGCGAATTCGTAGTCGACCATATCATCGCGCTTTAAACGCTCATATAAGGCATTGGTTATATCACTGGCTATCACTTGTGACATACCACGTTGTAAACCAAACTCATCAAGAAAAGCTTGATCTACTTTGGCCTCAATATCTACGACAATTTGATCAATACCACATATATAACTGCGTTTTAATCTGTCGTCATTGCCCAATTGGTTTATTAAAGGGTCTTTCTCTTCCACTGGAAAGTAATGTTTATGCCTACGGCGTCCCGGAAATTTCATGTTTTACCCGTGTGTTTGAGCTCAAGAAATAAAAAAAGCGGCGAATTATAGCGTAAGTGTGCCGTGTTGAGCCATGTCATTTTGGTAATTTTAGCAATAATATGTGGTATATTTACTCTTGACGAACCCTTCTTAATAGTAGCACGACAGAAAATTCATGACTGAGATAGAACAAGATCAATACTGGATGGCGCAAGCGCTTGAATATGCAGACCGAGCGGAACAACAAAATGAGATCCCCGTCGGAGCTGTAATAGTTAAAGACAATCAAATAGTTGCAGCGGGGTGGAATCAATCTATTTGCAATCACGATCCGTCTGCACATGCAGAAATGTTGGCTGTGAGAGAAGCAGGGAAGGTGTTAGAGAATTATCGATTGGTTGATTGTACCTTATATGTCACATTAGAACCGTGCCCAATGTGCGCCGGTCTGTTGGTACATAGCAGGTTAAAAAGGGTGGTGTTTGGTGCCAGTGATGCTAAAACCGGTGCTGCGGGATCAATCATGAATATTGTCAATGAGCCTAAATTAAACCACCAATTAGAGGTAAGTCAGGGGGTGTTGGCAGAGGAATGCGCACAAAAATTGTCTGATTTTTTTAAGCGCCGTAGAAAAGAAATCAAAGCGGCAAAGAAAGCAAAACAAGCGACTCAGGGCTGAGCCGCGACTTCTTCCATTTGTTGTAGTGCAAATAACTTGCGACGTAACAGTACTTTTTTGTGGTTACTTTTCATAATTGCACGGCGACGATTCGCCTTTGCATGCTGAGTGTTTCGTTTAAATTGGTGAGTTCGACGTCTTCTGAGCATCGGCACCTCCTTATTTGTGAGAGAAAAAACACACATGGCAGAATTACAGGGATGTATTGCAATAGTATGACACTTACATCTATTTGATGCATTTTATTTGTCACTGCTTGTATTGAGTGCCCCATTTTCATCTAACCATATTAGGGCATCATAATAACGACGAATGTTGTCAACATATTGGATGGCAACATCTCCACGTGCATATCCATATCTTGTTTTTCGATAGTAGCGTTTTTTGATAAGAAGGGGTAGTCGTTTTTTTACCTCAGCCCAACTATCAGGATCGCCCTTTTGTTGCTTTGTTATTTTCCTTGCATCGTTCACGTGGCCCCATCCTACATTGTACGATGCAAGAGCAAACCAGGTTCTATCCGGTTGAGTAATATTTTTAGGTATGCGCTTCACTAGCTTTTGTAAATACTTGGCACCACCGCGAATATTTTGCTCTGGTTTTAACCGGTTTGTTACACCAACCTGCTTAGCTGTGGGCTGAGTGAGCATCATAATGCCCCGCACGCCAGTTGGGGATTTAGCGCGTGGATTCCACATTGACTCTTGATAACTGAGCGCAGCCAGTAAACGCCAATCCAATTCGCCAGCATACTCTTCAAACCAAGCGCGGTATTTGGGTAAAATATCATTACTGGCCTCAACAAAAGCAAGCGTATTTACATAGTTAAATTCATTGATATGACCAAAGTACTTTTCTTCTAACGCATAAAGTGTGTCGCTGTTGTTCATACTCTCAAAAAAAGGCATCAGTAACGCATATAAAGAGTCATCATGATCGTCTCTTAAAGCCCAAGCGACGTGATCGGCCTGTGTGATGGAGAAGCCAATGCTCACATTCGGGTGATAGCGTCGAAATAGCGCAAGGGTATGTGAGTCGGCAATGGTAAAGTCAATCTCTTCATCAATAATTGCTTGTAGTAACTCTTCCTCATCTAAATTGTTGGTTGTCTGCCATTCTAAACTGGGGTACTCGTACTGAATTTTTTCTAACGATAATGCATGATTAGAGCCTTCAATGACGATGATTGGCGCATCAATATCTGCAAAGCTTCTGGGACGAATACGACCCTGTTTATAGACTAATTTTTGGCTTACATTGCGATAACTCGGGCCAAAACGATATTCTCGTAACGGGTGATAACTTAGTCCGGATGCCGCTAAGTCAAGATCGCCGCTGTTTAAACGCTCAAAAAGTTCTGTAAGGCTAAAAAAAGGCACAATTTGAAGGCGTACCCCTAAATATTGTGCAAAATGTTGGCTGAGCTCATATTCAAAGCCTTGTTCTGCTCTTTGAGATTGAAAGTAGTTGCTTGGGCCAACCAAAGTACCAATTTTAATGACTTGTTTTTGTTTTATTTTCTCTAATTGATTCGGTGGGGTCTTATCGCATCCGGTTATCAAAAGTATGACAACAACCATTATGAGCTGTATTAATTGTTGCATTTTTTTGCCTTAAGAAAACCTTATCATTAACTACGTTAACGAAATTGTGTAATGAAAGCAAAACTCCCAGTACCTTGTTTTGTATACAACAAAGCCATATTTTACCTTGTTGCTTAAATAAGGTGACGGATTTTTTACGAGTTTTGACAATTTTGGGTTAAACCCAACCGCTATTTCTACTATAATGGCGACCCAAAATATCGTTCAATCCCTAACCCCGGATGAAAATACCTATGTTGATCTTACGTGGTGCTCCTGCACTGTCTGATTTTAGAGTTCAAAAAATCCTTAAAAGCTGCGCTGATGCGAACCTACCTATCACAGGTATTTATGCTGAATTTATGCATTTTGCTGATTTAACAAGTGAACTATCTGAAGCCGAATTGGTTAAGTTAAACAAGCTGTTGGAGTATGGTCCGACAATCGCTGAGCATGAGCCAGCGGGTCAGTTAATTTTGGTTACACCTCGTCCAGGCACGATTTCACCTTGGGCATCAAAAGCAACCGATATTGCAAACAACTGTGGCTTAAGCCAAGTACATCGCGTTGAGCGTGGTATTGCTTATTATGTTGAAGGCGAATTATCAGCTGAGCAACTATCAGCAACGGCGGCACTATTACATGACCGCATGACCGAAGCCGTGCATTCTGAACTAGAAAGCGCAGGCTCGTTATTCAATGTTGATGAGCCAAGTCCAATGTCATCGGTTGATATTCTAGGTGGTGGCCGTGAAGCGTTAGCAACAGCAAACGTAGAGCAAGGTTTTGCATTAGCAGATGATGAAATTGACTATTTGGTAGAAAACTTCCAAAAGTTAGGGCGTAATCCGAACGACATCGAGTTATTTATGTTTGCGCAAGCAAACTCTGAGCATTGTCGTCATAAGATTTTCAATGCAGATTGGACAATCGACGGTGCTGAACAACCTAAATCATTGTTTAAAATGATTAAGAACACCTTTGAAAATAACCCAGAAAACGTATTGTCTGCATATAAAGACAATGCCGCAGTTATGAAGGGTTCTAAAGCAGGTCGTTTCTTCCCAAATAAAGAGGGCGAGTACACTTATAATCAAGAGAACATTGAGATCTTGATGAAAGTTGAAACCCACAACCACCCAACTGCTATTGCGCCTTTCTCAGGTGCTTCAACGGGCTCTGGTGGTGAAATTCGTGACGAAGGTGCAACTGGCCGTGGTTCTAAACCAAAAGCGGGTTTAGTGGGCTTTACCGTATCTAACTTGCGTATTCCGGGCTTTGAACAGCCGTGGGAAAGCGACTTTGGTAAGCCTGGGCGTATTGTTAACGCACTAGACATTATGACTGAAGGACCACTAGGTGGTGCGGCATTTAACAACGAGTTTGGTCGTCCAAATCTTTTGGGTTATTTCCGTACTTACGAAGAAAAAGTTACCAGCCATAACGGCGAAGAAGTACGTGGTTACCATAAGCCAATTATGTTGGCCGGTGGATTAGGTAACATTCGTACCGATCATGTCCAAAAAGGTGAAATTCCAGTTGGTGCAAAGCTGATTGCACTAGGTGGCCCTGCTATGAACATCGGCTTAGGTGGCGGTGCGGCATCATCAATGGCATCTGGCCAGTCTAACGAAGATTTAGACTTTGCTTCTGTACAGCGTGAAAACCCTGAAATGGAACGTCGTTGTCAGGAAGTTATCGATAAATGTTGGCAGCTTGGTGATGAAAACCCAATTGCCTTTATCCATGATGTGGGTGCGGGTGGTTTATCTAATGCATTCCCTGAATTGGTGGATGATGGTGGCCGTGGTGGTAAGTTCCAACTACGTAATATTCCAAACGATGAGCCGGGCATGGCACCACACGAAATCTGGTGTAACGAATCGCAAGAACGTTATGTATTAGCAGTAGGTGTTGAAGACTTTGACCGTTTTGAAGCCATTTGTAAGCGTGAACGTGCACAATATGCGGTAATTGGTGAAGCAACAGAAGAGCGTCATCTAACCGTTGCTGATAGCCACTTTGACAACAACCCAGTGGATTTACCGTTGGATGTATTGTTAGGTAAAGCGCCTAAAATGCACCGTGATGTGACTTCTCAGCAGGTTGAAGGCAGTGCCCTTGAAACTGCTAACATCAATGTAGAAGAGGCTGCAAAGCGTTTATTACGTTTGCCAGCAATTGCTGAAAAAACCTTTTTGATCACCATTGGTGACCGCACGGTAACAGGCTTAGTTGCGCGTGATCAGATGGTTGGCCCGTGGCAAGTACCAGTTGCAAACTGTGCGGTAACAGCAGCAACGTATGATACGTATCATGGTGAAGCTATGTCATTGGGTGAACGTACACCTGCGGCACTACTTAACTATGGTGCATCAGCACGTTTGGCAGTGGCTGAGTCATTGACTAACATCGCAGGAACAAATATCGGTAGCTTAGAGAATATCAAGCTATCAGCGAACTGGATGGCGGCTGCCGGTCACCCAGGTGAAGATGCGGGTCTTTATGAAGCGGTTAAGGCCGTGGGTGAAGAGCTGTGTCCGGCACTTGGCTTAACCATTCCGGTTGGTAAAGACTCTATGTCGATGAAAACCAAGTGGGATGAGAATGGCGAAGAAAAGTCTGTTACTTCACCATTGTCGTTGATCATTACGGCGTTTGGTCGTGTTGAAGACATTCGTAAAACAGTGACGCCACAATTACGTACTGACAAAGGTGAAACATCACTCATCTTATTAGATTTAGGTGCTGGTCAAAACCGCATGGGCGCGTCAAGCTTGGCACAAGTTTATAAGCAGTTAGGTGATAAAACGCCAGATGTAGATAACCCTGAATTATTGAAAGGTTTCTATAACGCAATGCAAGCGTTAGTGGCTGATGAAAAGCTACTTGCTTATCATGACCGTTCAGACGGTGGACTATTTACTACCGTGACTGAAATGGCATTTGCTGGGCACACGGGTGTGACAGTAAACCTAGATGGCTTGGTAGGTAGCGACATTGAAGCGCTTTACAATGAAGAGCTCGGCGGTGTGATTCAAGTACGTAACAGTGACTTGAGCGCGGTACACGATGTACTAGCCGCACATGGTTTAACAGCTATTAGCCATGAAATCGGCTCATTAAATAGCGAAGACACAGTGATATTTAACCGCGCTGGTAAGGCAGTACTGAGTAATACGCGTACTGAACTTCGCACTATTTGGGCTGAAACAACCTATCAAATGCAGGCGCTTCGTGATAATCCTGAGTGTGCTAAGCAAGAGTTTGATGCTAAATTTGATGCCAAAGACCCAGGTCTAAACGTGAAGTTAAGCTTCGATTTAAACGAAGACATTGCAGCGCCTTATATTGCAACAGGTGCAAAACCACAAATGGCTATCTTGCGTGAGCAAGGAGTTAACTCACACATTGAAATGGCTGCTGCATTTAACCGTGCTGGGTTTGCTGCTGTTGATGTACACATGAGTGATATCTTAGAAGGCCGTTTAACACTTGAGCAATTCAAAGGCTTAGTGGCATGTGGTGGTTTCTCTTACGGTGACGTACTAGGTGCCGGTGAAGGCTGGGCGAAGTCTATTTTGTTCAATGACATGGCGCGTGAGCAGTTCCAAACCTTCTTCCACCGTGAAGATACATTCAGTTTAGGTGTGTGTAATGGTTGTCAGATGCTGTCAACGGTGAAAGAGCTGATCCCTGGCACTGAGCACTGGCCACGTTTTGTTACGAACAAGTCAGAGCGCTTTGAAGCGCGCTTTAGCTTAGTTGAAGTGCAAGAAAGCCCGTCAGTGTTCTTTAAAGGGATGGCAGGTTCTCGTATGCCTATCGCGGTTTCTCATGGTGAAGGTCATGCTGAATTTGCAAATCAGAGTGCGGTAGATACTGCCATTCACTCTGGTACTGTGGCATTGAAGTTTGTTGATAACTACGGTAACCCAACCACACAATACCCTAATAACCCGAACGGTTCTGTTGAAGGTATTACCGGTATTACCTCGACTGACGGTCGTGCGACTGTAATGATGCCACACCCAGAGCGTGTATTCCGCGCAGTGGCAAACTCATGGCACCCTGATGAGTGGAAAGAAGATAGCCCGTGGATGCGTATGTTCCGCAATGCACGAAAGAATGTGGGTTAAGATAATTTAACACTCTAATTTCTAATTGGAAAAGGTCGCTGATGCGGCCTTTTTTGTTTCTATTATGTGTATAGCAAAGCTTTTTTCTGTTTGAAAAATATGCTATTTTTCTTTGGGAATGTTGATTTTGAACAAGGAAAGTCTTATGAAAATTAAGTTATTGGGCATATTTTCTGTTATTTTTACAAGTTGTGTGTTGAGCGGTTGTGGTTCTAGTGAAGGCGAAAGCGGTTCGGTCACAGCGATACAAACTGACAGTGATTCAAGCTTGGGAGGGGAAGCTACGTACCAGCGTTATGTAATACAAAACCATGTTCCCTTGATTTCATTAACCGATGAAAATACCGTAGATGATTTACATACTTTGGCTGCGAGTATTGGAGAACGAAGGATTGTACAGCTAGGTGAAAGCACCCATGGCTCGAGACAAATGAGTCAAATAAAAACAAGAATAATAAAGTACTTACATAAAAATCATGATTTTAATGTTATCGCCTTTGAAAGTTCTGCATTTGCTTGTAATCAAGAGGTAAACCAAGGACGAAAGCTCGCAAGCAAAGACTTACTACAGGGGTGCCTATTTGGTATCTGGCACTCACATGAAGTACTTGATTTGTTCGAGTATATTGTTAACACACAATCAACGGATAGACCTTTAAAAGTTGTGGGGTTTGATGTTCAGTTATCAGGGTTATTAGATACGCCCAATTATATGACTGAATACTTTGAAAGTGCGATTGATGCAGAAGGTGTGTCGACTACCTTAGATATAGAGTCTTTATTCCTAGATATCGCACAAATATCACGGTTGAGTTATTCATGTGAAATACAAGACAATAGTCAGTCATGCGATACTATTTCGTCAACTCTGCCTGATGCACAAGCTGCCTTGGATAGGCTTCAAGCATTATTTATTCATTCTACTATGACATCAAAAACAGCACGGTTTTTAGCAACATCATTCTCCCGTATGTTGCGCTTAGAAGAGGTGCGAGTTGGCGGATCTATTGCAGAGGGAATGGCGAGTCGAGATCAGAGTATGGCTGACAACGTTATTGAGTTAGCAACTGAGCTCTACCCTAATGAAAAAATGGCTATTTGGGCACACAATTCACATATTGCTGAGTATTATTCAGATCACCGAACCCAATACCCGTTAATGGGAATGCACTTGAATGAATACTTTGGGGATGACTTATTTTCAATCGGGCTATATATGAATCAAGGTGCCAGCGCGGGTAATCGTGGAGAGTCATTATCTGTAAGGCCTCATAACGTAAACTCATTAGAGTCGCTAACGGCTATTGCAAATCAAGATGTATTATATTTACCCTTTAGTAAAGTAAATCAACCTGGTCTTGAGGACGATTGGTTGCATCGGCCTTATGAAACGAAGTTCTGGGGAACGACTAATGTTCAAGTTGAGCTCGCAAAAGTATATGACGGCATTATTATGGTTGATAGATCCACATTACCGGATTACTTATAGTTGTATTTAGCAATGGTAATTATTAAATACCATTGGCGTCATGAAAAGATATAGGTAAGAAATGTTTAGCCCCTTGCCTGTATCAAACTTTTATATACAGGCAGGTTTCTATGGCTTGGAATAAAAAGCGTTATTTATCTTATTCTAAACCACTCCTATCATAATAAAGCTGCTTTAGCGTGCCGCAGTTGACGAATTTGTAGATTAATTCGTTTGCAGCAGGCACCACTTTTGATGTTCTGAACTTTTGTAAACACGCACCGGTTAAATCTACAAAAATCAAGTGATTAAAACTCGGTTTATTTTGAATTTTGTGTACGTAAATGCGTTCCGTGCCTTTAACCGTGATCATATCGTACTCTTGCCATTTTGAGGGTTCAGCCAAATCTGTGAGCTTACGAGAATAGAGCTGTTTGCTAAATACAATGGCGCGGTCGCTATATACTAAGCTGCCACCTTGTTTGTAATGCCCTTCGTAAATATCCGCGGTCACGGTAATTTCTTCACCACGCATTAAGCGTTCAATATTGAAGGGTTTTGGCTTGATAGTGATTAGGTTTGCATCTCTTACTAAATTTAAAAATGCCACATCTGGGTTATCTATTTGGTAGACCACTTGCACATCGTGTGGGGTTGTATACGTTGGAAAGTTAGCTGCATAGATTCGAGAACCTCGGTTCATTAGGACCATCGCATGTTCTGCTTTATAGGCCGGGTTTAATGGCGGGAGCTGTTTCTTTTCTTCGGCAGCATACACATTGCCCAATACAAGCATGCACAGTGTTAGTAATAAAGTTCTCATTGGTATCTCTATGTGAAGTGGTCATTATAGTATAGCGTGATGTGTACTACCTCTGGAGATTTTTAAATAAAGAAAGCGTGCTCAGCAATGGTTGATCTATGCCTTGTTGATACTCATCCCATGATTGCGCGAGGAATTTGTCCGGGTACAGTGCATCCGATGAAACACTACTAAACGAATAATACCGTTTTGATAGGCTATAACGGCGATGTGAGTGTGGCAAAGAAAGCTGATAGGTTTCGCTATACTGGTTAGGATCGCCCCCGCTTGGAGTACCAATTATTTGTGCGTTTAAAAGTGCTCTAAACTGCGCTGTGTTACTCATTGCCGCTGAAAAAGTGACATGGTCGATAAGTACAGCATTCTTATTCTGCCAATCGAATTGGTCGAGGGGGAGTAGGCAAGATGACAAGGCTAATCCACTGTAAAAGTTGCCACCACCGTTACCTCTGAAGTCGATAATTAATACGTTATTAGCCGCAGTATAACGCGTTAGTTCTGCATATTAAGTTCATCTTGTAGTTGTTTGTTCATCGCTTTAAGGCCTGATACTTTCTCTTTGGCAAATGCGATTTCATCTTGACTGATCCCCTCTTTTATTCCTCGAGCGATCAGGGCTTCCAAGCGCATTATTTTTTGTTTAGAGGCGTCGGTAAATGCTATTTTTAGTTCACGTTCTTGGTTTGTATGGTATTGCTTATAAGCTTCGTGATCGTGTAAGTCTCCGGTGTAATGCATCGGAGTCGGTGACTGGGTTATAGGGGGAATATAAGCTGAAGGTTGAGGTGTCATATTTTTAAGTGGCGGCTTATCAATATTTGTCGTGCGTTGAGATTGCACTGGGTACTTCCGTTCGTCAATGATAGGAACATTAACGTGCGTATTTTGCATCGGTTCTTTTTCTACAGCGCTATTATGTGTTGTTAGGGGGATTGTTGACTTAGGCATAATGGCTACTAATAAGTAGCCAAATGCACAGAGTAAAAGCGTGACAAGTGTCAGTTTTAGATATTTCATAATGACAACTTATGTAGTTTGAACCAAGCAAGTTTATTTTTTTGATAAGCCAGTTTGGCTGCCTCTTCGATAAGGGCAAGGGTAGCTTGATATCTGACTGTCTCTGATTGCACGGAGTAATAGTCAAACTTAACTTGATGCGTTTGTGCGACGAGCCATTGCCCATTAGGACTTCGGATTGGACCTGCTAATTGTGATTCTTTTAAATTAAATACGACTTGAGCAGCCCATTGGCTGTTGTGCTCGCGGGTTAGTATACCTTTGGTTTTAGCAAATATGTTGTTTAAGGCATGTTGGCTGAGTGCCTTCTGAAAACTGGTTTTTATCACCGCTTTTTTGAAGCTTGCGGCGTTTTTTGAAGAGGAAAATATAGCGCCACTGGCATAGACCGTGCTTTTGTGTTTGAAGTCAGCTTTGTGTTGCATGTAAAACTGCTTAATATCTTGTGTGGTGATGTTACTTTTTAATATTTCGACATAATCACTTCGTTCACCATGCATTTGAGTTTGCACCCCAAAGTAACTGAGCATGGGAGAGCGAATTAGTTCACCAGTTGCTATTAACGCTAGGTTTTTTAGCGATATATTAGATTGGGTGAGTTGCACTTTAAGGTGCTTAATCAGTCGATTATATTGCCTATGTTCATTAAGTAGTTGTTTAAACAAAGTATAATCGCCCTGATGTAATTTATAGCGATTTTGCATAGATTGCTCATGCATTAAATCAGCAAGAGTAAGAGGTGCGCCACTAAAAGAGGTTAAATCAATGTTTGCGAGCTTTTTCAATTGAGCTGACGAATAGTGATTATCGTTAGGGTAGCTTGGTAAATCAGCCTGTAATTGTGTTTGAGTGTAATTAGCCCAATTAACGACGGCTTTTTGTGGGGCAGCTGTTGATACAAAGTGGCTTGTTAATAATGACATTACATAACGACGAGCATGAAACTTAGTGGCATAGCCGACTTCTGATTGGCGAGCGAGCAAGTGGGATTGATGTTGTTGAGCTTGGTCAAGCAAAAACTGGTTTTCAGCCAGTCTTGTTTTGGTTTGCTCCCGGGTGAAATTATCTTGATGTTGTGAAAAAGCCTTATGCATCAAAGTGATTTCAGCGTGACTAAATAAAGCAGGGTTAGCGAGAATTGGTAAGCTGTTACAGCTTACCAATAAAATGAAAAGCCAGCGCATTAGCGACTCACCATTGCGTGATTGAGTAGGTGCACAACCATCGCAATCGCATGCGGTATCACTTGCTTAGCGGTAGTTAAGCGGTCGTAATGGTCTTGTGAATTGAGAACAATACCCCCTTGCGCATATGAAAAAGCACCACCTTGTGTTAACAAAGGTCGTATGTCTTGGCTATCTTTGGCGACAGGTGAAAAAGTTGCCATTGCTGAATGTACCAGTTGTAGGTTGTTTAAGTCTTCTTGATCATAGTAGTCTTTCACCCAAGACTCCCAACTTGAATGATTTAAAGCCGATGTAGTCCATGTATGGTGAGGTTGCAGTAAGTCGGTGGTGTGAAATACAAAGCCGAGTAATTGCGGATGACCACTTTGCAAAAAGCTCTGATACCAATATTGCCCTAAATTATCGATAGGCTGAAAAGGCATTTCTTCAAAATCATCGTACATATTGTAATTTGAGTGGCTATCAACTCGATAATTAGCTTCTGTTACCCCATAGGTATTGTATTTAGTATCATCAGCCCTAAACCAACCTGTTTCGCCACCTGGGCCATCATCAAGGTAGTCACCTTTTAACCACGTTGCGGCAAGGCTATCGACATTACCCCAGACAGTGAGCTTATCGTAATTGTACCCGCCAAAATCATTCCCATGTTCATCGGCGCCTTGGGTGTGGTTTTGAAAGTGCCAGTAGCTGGTGTATTTAACAATGCTTTGTGCGGCTCCCCACAGCGGTGCCTGAACACAATCCCCCGAGATTGCACCACAAAAAAAGGTATCTTCGAAGTCATCGACATCATAGGCCGCTTGTCCGAGTAACTCGGCAAGTGCATCCACTGTTAAATTATTTGTTGAGGCGTATTGCTGTAGCTTATTGTATTGGGTTGTAGTTGGGTTTTCGGCCATATAATTAACCGCATCTATCACAATACGCTTGTGGGTTTCTTGGCTAAATGCCAATGTATCGGTACATAGTAAAGGCAAAGTACATAGTAGTAGTGCTTTTTTCATATTGTCCTCGTAAAGTAATCACTCTATTTTGTGGGGTATTAAACGGGACGATGATGAACTTTTTATTAACTAATTGTTAACTTTAAAAGTGTGTGCTTATGTTAAAAGTTGTTATTGTTGATGTTGTTTTGCTCAGGTATGATCAAGGATGAATTGTAAACACACTATTAGTGTATCCAAGGACTATGAAAAAAATAATAATAATATTATTTTCTCTCTTGCTGTGTTTTTCGTTTAGCACCCAAGCAAGTGAAGATGAGTATGAAGACGATGGCTTTTTATGGCAGCTGAGCCTTGGCGGCTTTTGGGTTGATTTAGCGTTACCCGAGCTGGAAGGGGCACAGTCTGATTTTGACGGTATTTCACTGCTTGTGGATGCCAAAATCCAATATAAGCGCTTTTATTTAAACACTCACTCTGGTGATTTTTTTGGTGGCTCTGATTTGGGCTATCAACTGATTCTAGAAGATGATTGGGGGGTTGATGCCATATATGGTAATTATCAATTACCCTTCTCTGAAGAAGGTTACTATGGCAGCGAAGGGTATGTCCCTGAGCTAAGTGGAATAAAAAGGCGCAAGCAGGATCAATCGATAGGCTTGTCTTATTATAGAACTCTTGGTGACTATCAAGCGGTTGCTGAACTAGTTTACGACGCCTTTGGGGATACAAATGGCTGGGTATTGCACTTGGAAGCAACGCGAAATTTTGAATTACGTAATTGGGATCTATGGTTAAACTTTGGTGCCAATTATTACTCTGCTAACTTTATAGATTATTTTTATGGTGTTGATGCTGATGAAGCTACTTCAAGGCGCCCAGTCTATGAATTAGGTGATTCAGTGTCGGTATTCACGCAAGTTCAGGCAAACTATCCAATTGCAGAAGATTGGGTATTTAGTGCTGGCGCATCAATTATCATAGGCGCTAGCAATACAAAGAAAAGCCCACTTGTTAACTCTCGGCACGCTCGTGCAGTTTTTGCCGGAGTGAAATATGTATTCTAAATTGGTCTCAATTAATGCCTTAATATTTATTTCAGGGATGGTTAGCCAGCAGGTTGTTGCGGCTAATGGCGAAGGAGTAGTAGAGATTTTACATGCAGCACCAAGTAAATGTGTTGCTCTAAATGAAGGGCGTACGTGCTACGCAGATGTTAAGTTTTCTATCAACACTCCAGCGTTGGGCGATTACTGTATTAGAGAAAGTGTGTCTAAAAAAATTCTACAGTGTTGGGCTAAATCGCAAGCCTTTGAATTTGTTTTGGGGTTTGGTTCTGCGGAAAGTATGAGTTATGAGCTTATTTCAAAATCACAGCGTGATGTGCTGGCGGTGACCACGATAGAAGTAAACTGGGTGCACAAGATTCAAACGAAAAAGCGCCGCTGGCGCTTGTTTTAACGCATACTTACAGCGAGTCGATATTGTTAAGGCAATATTGGGCTCGCTGTAATGTTTGCTGTTTTGTCACATCATCTTGCTTGTCCCAATTACGATATATCATGCCGATCCTCGGGTTTTTTGCAAAACGTTCCCTGTGTTCAATCATAAAATTCCAATATAAACTATTGAGCGGACATGCGTCTGTCGTTGTTTTTTGTTTGACGTTGTAATGGCAGCCAGTGCAGTAATCACTCATTTTATTGATATAATTCCCACTTGCTGCGTAGGGTTTAGTCGCGACGATCCCGTTGTCAGCAAATTGTGTCATACCACGAGTGTTGGGCATTTCAACCCATTCAATCGCATCGATATAAATACCTAGATACCAGTTATCGACCTGATCTGGGTCTATGCCGGTGAGCAAACAAAAGTTACCCGTTACCATTAAACGTTGAATGTGATGTGCATAAGCAAACTCTAGGCTTTGCGAAATGGCCTGTTGCATACACCGCATTTTTGTTTGTCCATCCCAGAATTGTTTAGGGAGACTACGTTGAGCTGACAGTGTATTGTAAGTGGCGTAATCAGGCATATTTATCCAGTACACCGCTCTTACATATTCTCTCCAGCCCAGGATCTGTCGAACAAACCCCTCAATTTGAGCAATAGAAATTGTATCTTTATTGGCTTCATACGCATGAATAGCTGCATCGATAACCTGTTGCGGCGACAGCATTTTACTGTTTAGAGCAAATGACAGACGGCTGTGGTATAGGCTCCATTTATGTGGGCTATTTGCCGTCATTGCGTCTTGAAATTGACCAAACAGGGGTAAAAGGTATTCACAAAAATAATGCAGTAATTGCTGCGCTTCAGTGCGACTGGTTGGCCAAATAAATGGCTGTGATAGTTCGCCCATCGTCGCAATGTTGTGACGTTTTAAACGCGTAATAATGTCACTCATATCATAGCTAAATAGCAGTGGTTCAGGAATATGGGCCATATCTGCTTTTTTTAATTTAGCGCGGTTATCAGAGTCGAAATTCCACTTTTCACCTGTAGGTGTGTCGCCGTCCATTAAAATGTCGAAGCGTCTACGCATTTTTCGGTAAAAATGTTCCATGGTAATATGTTTGTCTTTTGTGAAATATGCAGGTATTTCATCAAATGGCAGAAAGAAGTGGTTGCTTTGTACGCATTGTATTGACGTATTTTCTAAAACCATCTCCGACAATTGTTGAGCCAATCGGTATTCATCAGGTTGCTGATACTCAAAATGTTTACAGTCAAATTCGTTGCATAATCGTTGTATTAATGTGGGCAAGTCTTTGTCATGAAGGGTGTCATCGAGAGTTAAATAACACACTTGGTATTGGGCTTGTCGCAGTGCATCAGCAAATCTCGCCATCGCTGCAAAAAAACCACAGATTTTTTGCACATGATGTGTTGTATAGTTTGTTTCTTGGTGCAGCTCAGCAATAACATAAATTGCTGGAACGGATTTATCTTGAAACCAAGCATGGCCCACATCAAGTTGGTCACCTAATATTAGGCGCAGTATGGGTTTATTCTGCATTTTAAAGGCTCCTAGATTGCTCATTCGGCCACCCTGTCATATCGGTGTATTCGGCTAAATTGCGGGATGTACTTTGTGTTTTTGTAGGGCTCCACTGTCGTGTATATTCACCATCTGGGTCGTAAAGCCTAACTTGTTTTTGGATGTTAAAATGACGGCCACCTTTGGTGTCGGCACCTACGCCGGCAATGTACTGCCAATTTCCCCAATTACTGGCAACATCATAATCAATGAGCCTCTGTTCAAAATAAGCAGCACCATAGCGCCAATCTACTTGGAGCTCATTAACAAGATAACTGGCGATAATTTGGCGGCCTCGGTTTGATATCCAACCTGTTTTGTTGAGTTCGTTAATCAGTGCGTTAATTAAGGGCTCTGGCGTATTACCATTACACCATGCCGCGAACCGCTGAGGGTAAAAACTGGTGAGAGGCTTGGTATTCGTTATACCTGTAAACTTAAATAATGCGCTTTGATGCAACTGGCTGTACCAATGAAAGTACTCGCGCCATAGTAGCTCGAAGTAAATCCAGTAAGTTGATTCATTACTGCCATGTTGATTTTCATACTCATTGAGTGCCCTTAAAACTTGCTGAGGGCTCAAAGCGCCATGAGCAAGGTACGGTGAAAATAAGGTAGAAAAATGATTACCATGCAATGCATTACGAGTCTGTTTATAGCCAGAGGCAGCATCTGAGTTAAAATACCCCCTAAGGTGTTTTTGTGCATTCTCTTCGCCACCATAATAATCGTTGTTTTGCGTATTGATTAGATATTTCGGCAGTTTAAATTGCATTAGGCAAGGCGGTGGAGGGAGGTGAAAGCATGGTCGTTGTGGTATGGTTTCTGTGCGTTCACACTGAGCATCGCGCTCTATAAACTTTCTAAATGAGGAAAATGACTTTGGTAACTCAGCCAAATCAAAAGGCAATTGTGTTCGATAATATATTTGACTGTTATTTGCTGTTTGAAAATTAACATGTGAAAAAGTACTTTTAAGCCACTGCCACATATGGCTTTCGTTATACGCTACGGGTATAGATGAGGCGACGTGGGTTATTTCAAAGCGACTAATATAGTCAGCTATAACCCCTCTGCGGTCACCATATTCAACATTCAATGTTTGACCGAGCTGTGCCAAAGAGTTTTGTAACCCCTGCAAGGTACTTTTCAGATACCCTTTTTGTGCCTCACTGGCAGTTGTTTGGCTAAATTGTTTATCATAACGCGTTTGGGGAGCAACACAGTATAAACATATCAAGGTATCGACGCTTGAAGCCAATAAATATAGCGCATCGTTATCTTGCACACGGCAGTCTTGAGTAAAAAGGTAGAGGCCTATTCGTTTCATGATTACTTATTCGTTAAACCAGTTATATTAGTTGTACGAATAAAAACAAAAAAAGCCCAACAGGGCTTTTTAAATTATATTGAATGTCCTGTTATTGGCATTGTTCAATTAAGCCCCGTAAATGTTCACCTATATCTTGGCTTTGACTTTGGCCATCTTGTAGCAACTGACTTACTTTGTCCTGTAACTCGGTTAAGTCGTATTCACTGAGTAAAGTTCTCAAGTAATTTACAGTATCAGCACCTTGCTGCAGCAGCTGTGGAATGCTTTCTAGTGAAATTTCTTGTTCAGATAAGCTTTCGATTGTTGCAGCCAGCTTTGAGAGGTCGGCGCCATCCTGCAAAGCCCCCTCTACTTCGATGAGTGCACCCATAGGGTCAGCGTCAAGCTGTTTTGCAACACAAGCAGCAACACTGCCTTTTTCTGCCGTGGCGGAGAAAGCCGTTAACCCTTGCTCTCTAATTGATTCAACAGCCTCTTTTAATTCACTATTTTGTGATAAGTACTGCTCTTCTATCTGTTTTTTTGATGATTCAAATACATCGCAGCCTGTTAATGGCAGGAGTAAAATAGTCGATAAAAATAACGCTTTTTTCATAACAATTCTCTTTGCGTAAACTGCGATCGAGTTTACTGTGATTGTCACTAAAAGTCATCTTATGGTCGAAAACTGCTGTTGCTTTTGTTGGCGAAAACTCTGTAAGTTAACAACGTTACTCGTTTGAAAAACAACGCTTTTAATTATGTTAGCAAACATGTGCAATGCTTTGCGCCATGCATTACGCAAAGCCAGCGTAAACTGACGACCTAGGTGCAATTGTAGTGTCTCTAGCATCGTATGGCACAGCACGGCAATATCTTGCTCACTGAGCTTGAGTGCATCAAAATGCGGCTTGTGTCGCTTGATCAAATCAACCAGTGCACTTTGCTGTGGCAAAAGCGCAATGCCTTCACTTAAAAATAGTTGAATGTTGTGTTCGATATTAAGTAAATATTTTGAAGAACTTGGTAAGGCAAGCTCTAAGTTATAGTTTTTGAGTTGCGTATGTAAACTCACACAGAAACAGTGAAAGTTAGGCTTAAGCGTTGTAAAAGATTGCGTTAATAGTTGATACTGATAGGGAGAAATACTCATAATCGCCTCTTGTCGATTAAGAGCGCGTCCGTTTGCTCGGATGGAAAGTAATTGTTTAATTACCTAAAATTACAGTGTAATAGAACAATAAATATGCTTGGTAGCCTTGATACGGCATAACTCAGATACTACTCAGTGTTCATATTAAGTTTGCAATGAACCCTTAGTGCAAAGTATAGGTGCGAATAGGGTTATTGCGAATGGGAAATGTGTTATTTCAGCTTAATGCAGGTAAAAGCGCTGATAAATAAAAACTTATTAGCGCTTTTTAAATACTAATTATCTAAGTATTTGATTAATTGATTGGCGCTAGTAGCTTAGGATCGGTCACTAACGGACGAACACCGTGTGCGTGATCTTCTTCAAACTCATTGCTTTCACACCATGTCGCTAGGCTGTTAATGTCGATTTTTGCACAAGCAGGGCGAACGCTCCAAGTAACTTGAAGTGGTGAACACTGCTGTTCTGTGTAGCTAGGGCCTGTTGTTGAACCTAGGAATTCTACAGGTTTACCCGTTGTATTTGGGATGTGCTTTGCTTGGTGATAACCGTTAACCATATTGCCATCGTAATCAAGGTCATTGAAATCAAGTGCATTCTCATCATTAACGACCATGAATACTTGTGTTTCTACACGTAATTGTGGGTTAGCACACTTGTCACTCAAACATGAGCCAAGACCTTTACCCGGTGTTACATCACACGAACTGTGAACCCAGTGTACTTCAATGGTATCGCCAGGCTGTACATTTTTACATACTTTACCTTTAGGGGCTTTAAGCTCAGCGGCAGTGAGTGAACTTGTTGCGTTACATTGATACCCACCGTACTTGCTATCACCGGCAAAGACAGAAAAGTCTTTTGCTTTGTGCTCTGCATTTTTATGGAAGTGAATATTACATAGGTTCATATGCTCGCTAGCAGGTGCTTTTGAAAAAACACGTTTGTTTTCACCAAGTAAATTATCAATGTCGCGCGGGGTTTGTGGACCATAGCCCTCACAGCTTGCAGCGACAGCTTGACCAGTGAATGCAAATGATAGCGCTGTCAAAATGGTCATTGTTGTTTTTTTCATAATAGTTTCTCTGTAATGTAAAAATTGCGATATTATATCTGAGCTTTTAACGTTATGTAATGTCTGGAAAGAAGAAATTACCTATTTCAGGTCCTTTTGGCGATTGATTAAGCGAATAAATAGTAGATGGGAGGTTGCTTATTAATGGAACACTCCTTATAATACTGCGCATATTTTGCAGTGTTTGCTGCACATTGGCGCGGGATGGAGCAGCCTGGTAGCTCGTCGGGCTCATAACCCGAAGGTCGTCGGTTCAAATCCGGCTCCCGCAACCAACATCTGAAAAATAGCAATGTTTTTTAGATGCAGCGCGCATTCTATGTAATGCGCGTTTTGCGTTTTAAGCCTCGGCTTAATTTGGCTGTAAAGCCCGCAACCAAGTAAGGCCTTTGGCCACACAGTTTTGTTTTAGGTGTGACGCCCCGCTTGGTTCGGGGCGTTGTTGTATCTGAAACCTTACTTTTGGTAATACTTGGTACAACGCAACTAGTATAATTGGGGCTTAAGCCCTTTTTTTGTTTGTATGGAGGAAATTTGTGACAAAACTCGAACAAGATTTGACTGAAATGTTAGAGCCAGCTGTAGAAGCACTTGGCTTCGAATTATTAGGTCTAGAGTTTGTACAAGCCGGTCGTCATTCTACATTACGTGTATACATTGAAAATGAAGGTGGTGTTACCGTAGATAACTGTGCTGACGCAAGCAGACAAGTAAGTGCGATTCTTGACGTCGAAGACCCGATTACAAACGAATATGATTTGGAAGTGTCTTCTCCAGGCGTTGATAGGCCACTATTTAAGTTGGCTCATTATGAGATGGCACAAGGTGAAGAGGTACGTGTACGTACTAAACTTCCGCAAGATGGACGACGCAACTTTAAAGGCGATTTAATCGCAGTTAGCGCCGATATGATCACGTTAAAGATCGATGGTAACGAACATTTTATTATGCTCAGTAACATCGAGCGTGCAAACATCATCGCAAAATTTTAAATATTGAGTGCGAAGGACAAGGGCAAGCGAGGCATTACTTATGGCAAAAGAGATATTATTGGTGGCAGAAGCCGTTTCCAATGAGAAGGCAGTCCCAAAAGAAAAGATTTTTGAAGCGTTAGAGTTTGCTCTAGCGACTGCAACTAAGAAAAAACACGATGGTGATATTGAAGTACGTGTATCAATCGATCGCAAAACAGGTGAGTACGATACTTTCCGCCGTTGGATGGCTGTTGACCCTCAAGAAGATGGTTCACTAGAAAACCCGTATTCAGAAATCACGCTTGAAGCGGCACAGGTAGAAGAGCCTGAAACGCAACTTGGTGACTTTGTTGAAGAGCAAATTGAGTCAATTAAGTTTGACCGTATTACAACGCAAATGGCAAAACAGGTTATCGTACAGAAAGTACGTGAAGCTGAAAGAGCGCTAGTTGTTGAAGCATACAAAGATCAACAAGGTGAGCTAGTAACGGGTGTTGTTAAAAAAGCAACCCGTGACGCGATTGTTATTGATTTAGGTAATAATGCTGAAGCTGTTATTTACCGTGATGACATGTTACCACGCGAAAGCTTCCGCCCTGGTGACCGTGTTCGTGGTTTACTTTATGAAGTAAAACCTGAAGCACGTGGTGCACAATTATTTGTGACGCGTTCAAAGCCTGAAATGCTAATGGAGTTATTCCGCATTGAGGTGCCAGAAATTGGCGAAGAAATGATTGAAATTCGCGGCGCAGCACGAGACCCAGGTTCTCGCGCAAAAATCGCAGTTAAATCAAATGACAAGCGCATTGACCCTGTTGGTGCATGTGTTGGTATGCGTGGTGCACGTGTACAAGCGGTTTCTACTGAACTAGGTGGAGAGCGTGTTGATATCGTATTATACGATGATAACCCTGCACAGTTTGTTATTAACGCGATGGCGCCAGCGGAAGTCGCTTCTATCGTAATGGATGAAGATTCGCGTTCAATGGATATCGCTGTAGAATCAGATAACCTTGCACAGGCGATTGGTCGTAATGGTCAAAACATTCGTTTAGCTAGCCAGTTAACTGGGTGGGAACTAAACGTGATGACTGTTGAAGACATGGATGCTAAGAACTCAGAAGAGTCAGACAAGCTAGTTAACTTGTTTACACAGAACCTAGACATTGATGATGACTTCGCTGGTCTATTAATTAATGAAGGTTTCTCTACGCTTGAAGAAGTTGCGTATGTTCCTGTTGCTGAGTTCTTAGAAATTGACGGGCTTGATGAAGACACCGTTGAAGAGCTGCGTAATCGTGCAAAAGATGCGTTAACAACGAAAGCACTTAAAACAGAAGAAAGCCTTGAAGGTGCAGAGCCTGCTGAAGACCTGCTTGCACTAGAAGGGTTAGAGCGTCATTTGGCATTTGTTATGGCAAGCAAAGGTGTTGTAACACTTGAAGACTTAGCTGAGCAGGGAATTGACGAGCTAGTAGAAATTACAGAGTTATCAGAGCAAGATGCTGGGCAGTTAATCATGGCTGCACGTAACATTTGTTGGTTTGGTGAAGACGAATAATTTATTAACGGAGTAACACACACTATGGCAGAAGTAAGCATTGAAAAACTAGCCGAGACTATTGATACAACTGTTGATAAATTGCTGCAGCAATTAAACGATGCAGGGATCACCAAAGGCGAGACTGATAGTGTTACTGAATCTGAAAAGGCTCAGTTACTTGATCACCTAAGTAAGCAACACGGTGGTAAAGGTGCTGAAGGCCCTGAACGTATGACTTTACAACGTAAAAGCAAAAGCACATTAAATGTGAAAGGCTCTACGGGTAAAGACAAGGCCGTTCAGGTTGAAGTACGTAAAAAACGTACTTACGTGAAAAAGAGCACTATTGACCAAGAGAAAGAGCAAGAACGTCTAGCTGCAGAAGAAGCTAGCCGTAAAGAGGCTGAATTAAAAGCACAGCAAGTAGCTGAGCAAAAGGCCAAAGAAGATGCTGAGCGTAAAGCAAAAGAAGACGCTGAGCGTAAAGTTAAAGAAGAGGCAAAACGCAAAGCTGAAGCTGAGCGAAAAGCCAATCAACCGCAGGACAAGAAAGTGGATAGTGCGAAAGTTGAAAAAGACCGCCTAGAAGCGGAGCGTCTGCAAAAAGAAGCAGAAGAGGCAGCATTGATAAAAGCTGAAGAAGAAGCGAAGCGTCAAGCAGAAGTGGCGCGTAAACTAGCTGAAGAAAATGAAGCTCGTTGGAAAAAAGAAGAAGAGGAACGCCGTCGTCGCGAAGAAACGGCTGACCATCACCTGACTACATCAACTTATGCACGTGAAGCAGAAGATGAGTCAGATGCACGCGAAGAGAAAAGTGCGCGTCGCAAGAAAAAGAAAAAAGCACCTGCAAGAGCTGAGGCGCCTTCAAGAGGCCGTAAAGGTAAACTAAAAGCGCCTTCATCTTTACAGCACGGTTTCCAAAAGCCAGTTGCAGATGTGAAACAAGAAGTACGTATCAGTGAAACAATTGCTGTTGCTGAACTCGCTTCTCGTATGGCTGTAAAAGGCACTGAAGTCGTTAAAACGATGATGAAAATGGGTGACATGGTTACGATTAACCAAGTTATCGACCAAGAAACAGCACAACTAGTTGCTGAAGAAATGGGTCACAAAGTAGTTCTAGTAAAAGAAAATGAGCTAGAAGTACAAGTATTGAATGACCGTAGTGAAGTTGAGTCAACTGAATCACGTGCACCAGTAGTAACGGTAATGGGTCACGTTGACCACGGTAAAACGTCAACGCTTGATTACATTCGAAGTGCAAAAGTAGCGTCTGGCGAAGCCGGTGGTATTACACAGCACATTGGTGCATATCACGTTGAAACGGAAGGCGGCATGATCACCTTCTTAGATACTCCAGGACACGCAGCGTTTACGTCAATGCGTGCACGTGGTGCAAAAGCAACTGATATCGTTATCCTAGTTGTTGCCGCAGATGATGGTGTAATGCCTCAAACAAAAGAAGCTGTACAACACGCTAAAGCAGCGGGTGTACCTTTAATTGTTGCTGTGAACAAAATGGATAAAGAAGGCGCTGATCCAGATCGCGTTAAGAACGAACTAGCACAGCTAGACGTTATCCCAGAAGAGTGGGGCGGCGATACGCAATTTGCACACATCTCTGCAAAAGCGGGTACTGGTGTTGATGAGCTTCTAGAAGCGGTTCTAATGCAATCTGAGCTATTAGAGCTAACTGCACCAACACAAGGTATGGGTGCAGGTGTTGTTATTGAATCACGTCTTGATAAAGGCCGTGGTCCAGTTGCAACTGTACTTGTTCAATCTGGTCAGCTTAAGCAAGGCGATATCGTGCTTTGTGGTCTTGAGTATGGTCGTGTTCGTGCAATGCGTGACGAAAACGGTAAAGAAATCAAGACTGCTGGTCCTTCTATCCCGGTAGAAGTATTAGGTCTGTCTGGTGTACCTGCTGCGGGTGATGAAGCGACTGTTGTTAAAGACGAGCGTAAAGCACGTGAAGTTGCATTGTACCGTCAAGGTAAATTCCGTGATGTTAAACTGGCGCGTCAGCAAAAAGCGAAGCTAGAGAACATGTTCAGCAACATGACTGAAGGCAATGTGTCAGAAGTAAATGTTGTATTGAAAGCGGACGTTCAAGGTTCAATTCAGGCGATTGCAGATTCACTTGTTAAACTCTCTACAGATGAAGTTAAAGTGAAGATCGTTGGTAGTGGCGTAGGTGGTATCACAGAAACTGATGCAACACTTGCTGCAGCTTCAAATGCAATCATTGTTGGCTTTAACGTACGTGCTGATGCATCTGCGCGTAAAGTGGTTGACTCTGAAAACCTTGATTTACGTTACTACAGCGTTATCTACAGCTTGATTGAAGAAGTTAAGCAAGCGATGTCTGGTATGCTAGCACCTGAATTTAAGCAAGAGATCATTGGTCTTGCTGAAGTTCGTGATGTATTCAAGTCTCCTAAAATCGGCGCAATCGCGGGTTGTATGGTTACAGAAGGCATCGTTAAGCGTAGCGCGCCAATCCGTGTACTTCGTGAAAACGTGGTTATCTACGAAGGTGAACTTGAGTCACTTCGTCGCTTTAAAGACGACGTACAAGAAGTGCGTAACGGCATGGAATGTGGTATCGGTGTTAAGAACTACAACGATGTTAAAGTTGGCGACCAAATCGAAGTATTCGAGACGGTTGAAGTTCAACGTACATTGTAAACCATTGCTATAATAATGGTTGAAATGGGGGCACTAGCCCCCATTTGTTCGTTTAAAACTAATTAAACTTATTATTGTTTTTCAATAAGTTAAAATTTATAAGTGGTGAAGATGAGAGAATTTTCTCGCACAGATAGAGTTGGCCAGCAAATCCAAAAAGAGATTGCTGTGATATTACAACGCGAAATTAAAGACCCACGCTTAGGCATGGTGACGGTTTCCGCGGTTGAAGTATCAAGAGACTTATCTTACGCAAAAATCTTTATTACGGTATTGAATACCAGTGATGAAGATAAGACTAAGCAAAGTGTTGCCATCTTAAATGATGCAACGGGCTATATTCGTTCTATTCTAGGTAAGCGTATTCGTGCGCGTATCATGCCAGAACTACGTTTTGTGGTAGACAACTCGTTACTTGAAGGTATGCGTATTTCAAATCTCGTTGATTCAGTTATTCGTGATGATAACGAAAAGCGTGGACCTGAGTCATCGGAGGATGAGCAAGAGTAATGGCAAGACGTTCAAAAGGTCGTCCGGTTGATGGCATCGTGCTTTTGCACAAACCTGAAGGGATCTCTTCGAATAAAGCGTTGCAACAAGCGAAAGGTATTTACTTTGCGCAAAAAGCAGGTCATACCGGTGCATTAGATCCACTGGCAACAGGCATGCTACCCATTTGTTTTGGTGAAGCGACCAAGTTCACACAGTTTTTATTAGATACTGATAAAACCTATGTTGTGCGTGCCAAGTTAGGCGAACGCACAACCACCTCTGATTCTGACGGTGAAGTTGTTGAGACGCGCCCTGTAGATATCACGCTGGATGGTTTACAAAAAGAAATCACAGGTTTCTTGGGTGAAACTGATCAATATCCTTCAATGTACTCAGCATTAAAATATCAAGGTCAGCCTTTATATAAATATGCCAGAGAGGGCATTGAAGTTCCGCGCAAATGTCGAAAAATAAATGTATATAGCCTAACGCTTGATGAGTATGACGCTGAGAATGAAGAAATTCAGATGACAGCGCATGTATCTAAAGGCACCTATATTCGTACTATCGTGGATGATTTAGGTGAAAAGCTAGGGTGTGGTGCGCATGTCATTATGTTGCATCGTTCGAAAGTGGGCCATTATCCAAGTGAGCAAATGGTTACCATCGAACAGCTAGAAGCAAAGCTACAACAGGCAAAAGTAGAAGGGGTAGAGCCTTCAACATACCTAGATGAATTACTGTTGCCGATGGACACTGCTTTAGTCGATTTACCCGTAGTGGAGATCTCGGCGGAGCAAGGTGTGGCATTTAGCCATGGTCAGGTCGTAGTGTGCGGCACGGTACCCGAGGGTATTATTAAAGTGGTTGCAGATGGGCAGTTTATTGGCATTGGGGAACGTAACCCTGATGGCCATTTAAAAGCCAAACGCGCACTGGCAACTAACCAATAGTTTTTTCTAGTCTCACGCGGCGAATATTGCTATACTGCGCGCCGCTTACTCGCTTTTGCTGAATTAGTGATCGGCTTAAGCACAATTTAAATTAATTTTGGAGTTATTATGTCACTAAGTACTCAAGAAAAAGTAGAAATCGTTGCTAAATTTGCACGTGTTGAAGGCGACACTGGTTCACCTGAAGTACAAGTAGCACTTCTTACTTTCGACATCAACAAGCTACAAGGTCACTTCGCTGATCATAAGCATGATTTCCACTCACGTCGTGGTCTTCTTCGCAAAGTTAGCCAACGTCGTAAATTACTTGATTACCTTAAAGGTAAAAACGTTGAGCGTTACTCAGCGCTAATCAAAGAGCTTGGCCTACGTCGCTAATCTTTTGATTGATTGTTGGCTTTTTTAGCTAACATTAAAAAAGGGGCTTTCAAGCCCCTTTTTTTGTGGGTGTTCTCCACGTATACTAACACCCGCTTAGCATTGGGCTAAGTCAGCGCCAGCGCTTTTGCCAATTGTAGTGCTTAAATAGATTGTTTAGTCTATTTAAGACTGTAATTGGTACTAGTTGGCGTCTATATTTTGTTTTATTTAAGGAAATATTTGTGCAAGCAATTATTAAAGAATTTCAACTAGGCCAACACACGGTCACAATCGAAACTGGCGCGATTGCTCGTCAAGCAGATGGTGCAGTACTAGCAAGCATCGGCGATACTTCAGTACTTGTTACTGTTGTAGGTAAGCGTGACGCACAACCGGGTCAAGACTTCTTCCCACTAACAGTTAACTACCAAGAGCGTATGTACGCTGCGGGTCGTATCCCAGGTGGTTTCTTGAAGCGTGAAGGTCGTCCAAATGATGGCGAGACACTGATTGCACGCCTTATTGACCGTCCAATTCGTCCTCTTTTCCCGAATGGCTTTGTAAACGAAGTACAAGTTATTGCTACGGTTGTGTCTGTTAACCCTGAAATCCAACCTGATATGGTTGCGATGATCGGTACTTCAGCCGCTCTTGCTATTTCTGGTATTCCATTCAGTGGCCCAATTGGTGCTGCACGTGTTGGTTATATCGATGACCAGTATGTACTAAACCCAACTTTAAAAGAGCTTGAAGAAAGTAAGCTTGATCTTGTTGTTGCAGGTACTGAAAACGCGGTACTTATGGTTGAGTCTGAAGCAGACGTATTACCAGAAGACGTAATGCTTGGTGCAGTTGTGTATGGTCATGAGCAATCTCAAGCGATCATCACTGCTATCAATGAATTTAAAGCTGAAGCAGGTAAGCCTACTTGGGATTGGACTGCACCAGAGAAAAACGTTGCAGCGTCAGACAAAGTTGCAGCACTAGCAGCTGATAAAGTAGGCGCAGCTTACTTGATCACAGACAAAGTAGAGCGTAAAACAGCGCTAACTGCAGCAAAAGAAGGTGTGGTTGAAGCACTTACTGCTGAACTAGCTGAAGGCGAAACGTTAGATACGCAAGAAGTTGGTAAATTATTTGGTGCATTAGAGAAGAACATCGTACGTAGCCGTATCATTGCTGGCGAGAAGCGTATTGATGGTCGTGAACCAGATATGGTTCGTGCACTTGACGTAATGACAGGTGTGTTACCACGTACTCACGGCTCTGCTATTTTCACTCGTGGTGAAACTCAGGCGCTAGTTACAGCTACTTTAGGTACGGAACGTGATTCACAGTTAATCGACGATTTAACTGGTACACATAAAAACCACTTCATGCTTAACTATAACTTCCCTCCATTCTGTGTAGGCGAAACTGGTTTTGTTGGTTCTCCTAAGCGTCGTGAAATCGGCCACGGTAACCTTGCAAAGCGTGGTATTCAAGCTGTAATGCCAACATTGACAGACTTCCCATACTCTATCCGTGTGGTATCTGAAATCACAGAATCAAATGGTTCTTCTTCAATGGCTTCTGTATGTGGTACGTCACTTGCGCTAATGAATGCTGGTGTACCAATCAAAGCATCTGTTGCGGGTATCGCGATGGGTCTAGTTAAAGAAGAAGAAAACTTTGTTGTTCTTTCTGACATTTTAGGTGACGAAGATCACTTAGGTGACATGGACTTTAAAGTAGCTGGTACTGAAGCGGGTATTACTGCATTGCAGATGGATATCAAGATTGAAGGTATCAACAAAGAAATCATGCAAATTGCACTTAAACAAGCTAAAGCAGCACGTTTACACATTCTATCAGTGATGGATGAAGCAATTGCAGCACCTTCAGAAGAGCTTTCTGAATTTGCACCTCGTATATATACAATGAATATCCCACCGAAGAAGATTGCTGAAGTAATTGGTAAAGGTGGCGCTACAATTCGTCAGTTAACTGAAGAAACGGGCACAACGATTGAAATTGAAGACGATGGTACGATCAAAATTGCAGCAACAGACGGCCTAAGTGCGAAAGATGCTATCTCTCGTATTGAAGCGCTTACTGCTGAACTAGAAGTTGGCACTATCTACAATGGTAAAGTTGTACGTATCGTTGACTTCGGTGCGTTTGTAAACGTATTACCAGGTAAAGATGGCCTAGTTCATATTTCACAGATCAGCCCTGAGCGTGTTAACAGCGTAGGCGACCACCTAACTGTTGGTCAGGAAGTGAAAGTTAAAGTACTAGAAGTAGACCGCCAAGGTCGCGTACGTCTGAGCATTAAAGAAGCGTTAGAGCAATCAGCTACGCCAGCGCCAGAAGCGCCTGCTGAGTAATTTTGTGTAAATAAGTTATTTACTATGTAAAAGGGGGCTGATTGGCCCCCTTTTTTATGCTTTAATGCAAGTTCATTGAATTTAGAGTTAGGCTGACCAAAGGAAGGATATGAATTTAAAATCCATCATCGTTTTACCCCTGGTACTCGTTGGATTAATGGGTTGTCAATCTACCGAGCAACCAGTTGAACAACGTGTTGTAAATGTACCTTTGAGTGTTCCTTTACAAGCTAATTTTCGTAATGAGATTGCCATTGCGCGCTATTCTGAATTATTACTGGGTGTTGATTTACCCAAAGAGCAACGTGCGCAGCTTTATTATAACCGCGGTATGCTTTACGACAGCTTAGGCTTAAGCACTTTGGCGAGAATTGACTTTAATCGCGCGATTAAAATGAAGCCAGATTTGGCTGAGGTTTACAATTTTTTAGGTATTCACCATACATTGCTGCAAGAATTTGGCAAAGCCTATGAAATGTTTGACACTGTGCTAGAGATTGACGAACAGCATGAATATGCGTATTTAAATCGCGGTATTGCGTTGTATTATGGCGATCGCTCTGAACTAGCAACTGATGATTTAACATCATTTTTAGAACGCTCTCCGCAAGATGCATATCGCGCAATGTGGTTATATTTAGCGCAATCTAAATTAGATCCTATTGCTGCAAAAGCGACCCTCAAAGCTAACCAGCAAGCAATAAATAGTGAAGAATGGTCTTCACAGTTAGTTGCGCTATATTTGGGGGAGTTGTCTGAAGGGCAATTTCTAAAGCAGCTTTCTACTGGCGTAAAGGATCAAAAAGAGTATTCAGAGCGCTTGTGTGAAGCGTATTTTTATCTTGCAAAATTGTACCAAAGTGAAGGTAAGGCTGATGTAGCCGTTGATTTTTTCAAATTAACCTTAGCAACTAACGTGTTTGAGTTTGTAGAACATAAATATGCACGTTTAGAGTTAGATTTGTTAGCCCGTGAAAACGCAGGCTAAGTACAGTTTAATCGTTATAAGCTGTTTGTTTTTGATGGCCCAAAGTGGCCATCACCCCCTTCTTTTAAGTTCACACAGTCAAGCCGCTTTCTTAGCGCTGCATCCACATTCATTTTATCAAGCACAATCACGTGTTGTGTTACATGCACTGCCAGATGCAACCATTCGCTCTTTATCAAAACTAGAGCAGCCCGAGATTGCTTTTGAATGGGCAGTTCGGCTTGCTGGGCAAGGTTTATATGCACGAAGTAGGGTTTATTGGCAGCGTTATTTAAACCATGCGTCACAGTCTCAGGTGACGCGCTTAGTTGCACTGTTAAAAGTAGCCCAAGATATTGACGCAATTTCGCAGATTGCGTTAAAGCGACCTTTGCCGATGCATTATTTAGACTGGCTAGCTTTGCATCGAGGTGTGCTGCCGAGTGCATTTAATAGCGAACGTTTAGCCGCGCATAATATGTTATCTCCGCTAGATAGTGTGACCTTTGCGAGAGAGTGTATTAATCGAGTGGTCGTTTTGACGGACCATTTAGCGGCTGTTAGCAAATTAAAAGAGTTTATAATTCGATATGCAAGTGCCCCAGAGCCAAGTGTTTGGAGCTATTGTTTTAGTGAACCGATATACATTGGTGATACTATGCAGTGCACGCCGGATAATTCGCAGTTTGCCTACTGCGATGTGGCAGCACTTAAGCGAGCCTATCCAGAATTACTAGCTCAAGGCGATAAAGCGGTGATGATGACGCGTCAAGGTAACGCAAATGTGCGCGGTGATATGATGACGTTAAATACACAAAGCGAATATGCGGTATTCATGCATGAACTGATGCATTTTAGTGGCTTTGAAGATGAATACTCGGTACCCGAACAAAAAGCCAAATGGTTATGCCAGCGTGCAGGGCGTCATGCACCTAACTTGTATGTAGGTGAGCTAAACGATGCACCCAAGGGGTGGGTGAAAAGTAATACGTGCAACTATGGTGCTTTACAAGCTTACAAACCTAGCGAGGGTTGGAGCATTATGGAGTATCAAACGAGGCCACTTACAGAACAGTATCGGCGGTTATGGCAACAGGCCATTAACGCACAGCACGCAAAGCGTTGGGCGAAAAAGTAAGACCCACGATTTGGCCGAGTAATTCTAGTTAGCACACATTTCTCATAAGATATGAAATATATCTGAATTGTTTGTTAATCTTGTCTAAAATAGAACCAGCTAGAACCTGAAACTATAGACAACTCAAACACTAATACAGTATAACTATGGTTAGTTTTGTGTGGTGAAAGTGGCGGTTGTTTTCTTTCACGCACCACACGAAGCAGCGCACTAAATATGGTGTATGGTCGTACTTGGACGACGCAATAATAAAAGGTTTACTCTATGACTTTGCTTTGGATACCCTTGCTATCCTTATTCGGCAGTATTATTTCTTCATTAACGGGTAAATTAACACGTAATCAATCGACTGGGTTGACCTTGTTAATGCCAGTTATTGCACTTGCGATGACAGTGAATTTAGCCCCAGCGGTCTTTGCCGGGGAGGTGATCCGTTATAGTGCTGAATGGGTGCCCCTCTTAGGCCTGAATTTATCATTTAGGTTAGATGGGTTGGCGCTTTTATTCGTCTTTATGATTTTGGGTATCGGGATCTTAGTGATTTTCTACACCCGTTATTATTTAAGCTCTAAAGATTCAATGCCTAAGTTGTTTGCTTATTTGATGCTATTTATGACCGCAATGCTCGGTATTGTGATGTCAAATAATGTCTTGCAGCTATGGCTATTCTGGGAATTAACCAGTATTAGCTCATTTTTATTGATCAGCTATTGGTGGCATAAATCAGAAGCCCGTAAAGGCGCACGTATGGCCTTGACCATCACAGGTGGTGGTGGTTTAGCATTACTAGCAGGTTTATTGCTATTAGGTGATATTGTTGGCAGCTATGATTTAGATACGATATTGGCAAGCCGAGAGATTATTCAAGCACACGCGCTGTATGAAATCACGCTTATTTTGGTCCTATTAGGTGCTTTTACTAAGTCAGCACAGTTCCCATTTCATTTTTGGTTGCCACACGCGATGGCAGCACCAACACCTGTAAGTGCTTACTTACACTCAGCCACAATGGTAAAAGCGGGTATTTTTCTGCTAGCAAGGTTTTACCCAGCACTGGCAGGCACTGAATTATGGTTTATTTTAGTTGGCTTAACAGGTCTTGCGACATTGCTGTTTGCAGCATACGTAGCACTGTTTAAACATGACTTAAAAGGGCTGCTAGCTTATTCAACAATTAGCCACCTAGGGTTAATTACCTTGCTCTTTGGTTTAGATACAGAGCTTGCAACTGTGGCGGCTATTTTCCATATTATTAACCATGCAACCTTTAAAGCGTCGTTGTTTATGGCGACCGGTATTATCGACCATGAAACGGGCACGCGAGATATGCGCAAGCTCAATGGTATGTGGCGATTTATGCCCTACACAGCCACCCTTGCGATGGTTGCGGCAGCCGCGATGGCAGGTGTACCGCTCTTGAATGGTTTCTTATCTAAAGAAATGTTCTTTGCTGAAACACTCCATCAGCAGTTATTAGGGTCTATGTCTTGGTTAGTGCCAGTATTGGCGACCGTTGCTGCAGCATTCTCAGTTGCTTACTCTGCACGATTTATTCACGATGTATTCTTCAATGGTGAGCCGGTAGGGTTACCGAAAGAGCCCAGCGAGCCGCCGCGTTATATGCGTATTCCTATTGAAGTACTTGTGGCCTTATGTTTGGTTGTGGGTATGTTCCCGCATTTTGTTGTAGATGGAATTTTACAAGCTGCATCGACAGCGGTACTTGGCGGATATGTCCCTGAGTTTAAAATTGCCATTTGGCATGGGTTTAATTTACCGCTGCTGATGAGTGCGATTGCAGTATGTGGTGGTTTGCTAATTTATACTCAGCGTAAATATTTGTTCCAATTTCAAGCGTCACTCCCGCCGCTTAATGCTAAAAAAGCATTTGATGGTAGCGTATATGTGATGATTAAGTGGTGTCAGCGTAAGATCAGTGCCATCGAAAATGGCTCGTTACAGCGTTATTTAATGTTGATGTTGGTCGTGGTGCTTATTAGTGCTGGTTGGCCGTTGTTTGAAATGAGTCAGTTGGTCGGAGGTAAACAACCTACGCCAGTTGATATTCATAATGGCATTGGTGCCGCACTATTGATGATTGGTGCAATCGGTACGGTAATATGGCATCGCTCACGTATGGTGTCGCTGCTCATGATTTCAGTCGTTGGCTTGATGGTCTCGGTGGCATTTACACGCTTCTCAGCGCCGGATCTCGCATTGACACAGCTTACGGTAGAAGTAGTCACCATTATACTCTTAATGTTGGCATTGTTCTTTTTACCACAGCGTTCGCCAAAAGAATCAAGCTCAATACGCGTATTACGTGACCTCGGTATTGCCTCTGCCATCGGTGTGGTAGTGGGCAGTATTTGTTATGCGCTGATCACACGACCACTTGAGTCTATCTCAGATTTCTTCCTAGCGAATGCCAAAACGGGCGGCGGCGGGACTAATGTCGTGAATGTTATCTTGGTCGACTTCCGTGGTTTTGATACCTTAGGTGAAATTTGTGTGCTGGGTATTGCTGCATTGGGGATTTATAAGCTGCTAGTTAACTTGCCACTATTTATGCCAGGCAGTGACAGTGAAGGCCGCCCTTGGGCGAAAGAGCGTTATCCATTATTGCTTGCCAGTATTTCACAATCGCTATTACCTTTGGCGTTGTTAGTGTCATTTTATATTTTCCTGCGAGGCCATAACTTACCTGGCGGTGGGTTTATTGCCGGTTTAGTAACCGCGATTGCATTTATATTGCAGTACATTGCCCATGGGTCGAATTGGATAGCAGAGCGCTTGACGATTAACTACCGCAAAATTATTGCCTCAGGTATCGCCATCGCACTATTCACGGGGGTAGGAAGCTGGGCCTTTGGTCGTCCATTTATGACCACGTGGTTTGAATATTTTGATATTCCACTGATTGGTGAAATTGAGCTTGCGAGTGCATTGGTGTTTGACTTAGGGGTTTATATTACCGTAGTTGGTGCCACGTTAATGATCCTTGCAAGTTTAGGTAAGTTGACTGCAAGTGCACATAAAGATGAGGTGAAAGTCTAATGGAATTATTATATGCATCTTGCGTGGGTTTATTGGTTGCGTGCGGCGTGTTTTTGATTTTGCGCTCACGCACATTCCCCGTAGTTTTGGGTTTAACTATGCTGTCGTATGCGGTGAATTTATTTCTATTTTCATCAGGCAGACTGAGCTTAAATCAAGCTGCAGTATTAGGCTATAGCACAGATTATGCTGATCCATTGCCTCAAGCATTGGTTTTAACCGCAATTGTAATTGGTTTTGCGATGACCGCATTTGTCGTTATTTTAGCGATCCGTGGCCGAGCAGATTTAGGAAATGACCATGTTAATGGTCAGGTTCCTGATAAAGATAAAAAGGGCAAAGCATGATCCAGCATTTGACATCTTTACCTGTTTTACTGCCGATGTTGGCAGGAGTTATTTTACTGATGCCACCTTGTGGTAAAAATGTGGCTATACGTCGTATCGCTTCGGTTGTGTTGGGCTTGATCACATCATGTGTATCAATAGCACTATTATTACAAGTTCAACAGCACGGAACAGCGGTATACGCCATCGGTGATTGGTCCGCGCCTTTCGGCATCGTGTTAGTGGCTGATCCACTCTCTACCTTATTGGTGTCTTTGACCAGTATATTATGTACCGTCTGTGCGCTCTATGCATGTGCCGGAGATGATGAAAAAGGAAGCTTTTTTCATCCACTACTTCATTTTTTATTACTGGGTGTAAACGGTGCATTTTTGACGGGAGATGCGTTTAATTTATTCGTATTTTTTGAAGTGCTCCTTATCGCATCATACTCATTGTTGATGCATGGTGGTGATAAGCGTAATACGCGTGCTGCGCTTCAGTATGTGATTATGAACTTGGTTGGCTCTGCAATTTTCTTAATCGCTTTGGGTGTGCTGTATGGTGTACTCGGTACGTTGAATATGGCTGATATGGCACAAAAAGTGACCTTCTTAGAAGGTGATGATGTGTACCTTGCTAAGATTGGTGGCTTATTATTACTGGTCGTATTTGCACTTAAAGGCGCACTTTTACCCTTACACCTGTGGTTACCCAATACTTACGCAACGGCGATGCCTGTTGTGGCAGCCATGTTTGCGATTATGACTAAAGTGGGCGTGTATTCGATGATGCGTGTTTACACGCTAATTTTTGGTGATGAAGCGGGCGAGCTGAGTCATATGGCACAAAGCTGGCTTTGGTGGCTGGCATTGGCAACCATTGTTATGGGTGCTATTGGCGTATTAGCTAGCCAAGATTTACGTAAGTTAGTCGCCAATCTGGTGATTGTATCTGTGGGGACGTTAGTGGCTTTAGTTGCGGTGCAAACCGTCGAAGCCAGCGCCGCAGCAATCTATTACTTAGTGCACTCAACCATGGTCACAGCCGCATTATTTATACTTGCTGACCTCATAGGTAGGCAACGCGGTAAAGTCGCAGATAGGATCACCGTAGGTCGTCCCGTAACTCAGCCTATATTACTCGGCTTTGGATTTGTGATTGCCGCCGTTGCTGCCATAGGTATGCCGCCATTGTCGGGCTTTATCGCTAAGATCTGGTTACTAAAAGCCACTTTCAACAGCGAATATGGCATTGTATTTTGGCCGTTATATTTATTAGCTAGCTTAGCGCTATTAGTGGGTATTTCAAAAGCGGGTAGTACTGTATTTTGGCATCATAAAGGCAACACCAATGATAGTCATGAACAAGAGCGCGTTCATCCAGCTCAATTGGCTGCATTAATCGTGTTACTTTCCAGTGCGCCTCTAATGGCAATATTTGCCGGTCAAGCAAGTGAATACGCTTTAAATGCGGCAACGGTGTTGCATGATTTCAGAGGCACCATATCGGCTATTTTAGAGGGAGGTCAGTAAATGCGTTTAGAAGCACGGTTTAGTTGGCTACCAACGCCATTTCGTAGTTTGCTGCTATTTGTAGTGTGGTTATTGTTGAATAACACATTATCCTTGGGGCATATTATTTTAGGGGCGGTATTGGCAATATTAATTCCACTGGCAACGTACCCATTTCGTACTAAACAGCCGTTGATCATGAAGCCTGGATTGGCGCTACGCCATTTACTATTGGTTCTGTATGATATTATTACCGCAAATGTACAGGTGGCTATTTTGATCCTAGGGCCAACCAAAAAGTTAAACCCTGGGTTTGTTAAAGTCCCCTTAGATTTAACACACAGTATGCCAATAACGATTTTAGCGAGTACGGTGTCTTTAACGCCTGGTACTGTCAGTGCAGAAGTTTACCCTTGGTTAGAGTCTCTGCCAGAAGGGGAAGATCCAAGTCAACGTTATTTACTGATCCATGTGTTGAACTTACAAGACGAAGACGCGTTGATCAAAACAATAAAGCAGCGCTACGAAGCACCGCTAAAGGAGATCTTTGAATGCTAGAAACTGTTATTTTAATTGTTTTCGCTATGATAGGGATCTCGTTATTGCTTAACTTATGGCGCTTAGTGGTTGGTCCTTCAGTACCCGATAGGATCTTGGCGTTAGATACCATGTATATTAATAGCATTGCGCTGATCATTTTATATGGTATGAGCATGGGCACGGCGTTGTACTTTGAGGCAGCGCTACTTATTGCGATGTTAGGTTTTGTTAGCACGGTTGCAGTATGTAAATACTTACTGCGCGGTGATATTATAGAATAGAGGCAAGTATGGCTGAATATATCATTTCAATACTGCTGTTGATTGGTGGTTGTTTTGTATTGGTCGGGTCGATTGGCTTGGTAAAAATGCCCGACTTTTTTATGCGTTTACACGGGCCTACAAAAGCAACGACGTTGGGTATGGCTAGTTTGTTGACTGCGGCAATGGTGTTTTTTAGTACCACTGGCGAAGGTTTAAGTGTAAAGGAAATATTGATTTCAATTTTCTTGCTACTTACAGCGCCTATTAGTGGCTATATGCTGATCAAGTCAGCTATCCACCATAAGCTCGACAGCATAGAACGTACCACCGGAAAAGATAATATTGAAGACGACGTCTAGTCTTTAATTTCAGTTAAAAAGCGAGGATCTAAGCCTCGCTTTTTTTATATCCGTTGTGCATGATTTATTTCTTATCATTGTGTCTTTGTAGTAAATAACTACCATTCTCCATTTTTGTATCTTAAACTCTTGCTATGCTTGAAATAATTTATTATTTTCAGTTACGAATTGTACTTATATATGGTGTTAAGGTGAACAATGAAGCATATTTCTATTCGCAGTAAGTTACTGGTTTTTGTCGGAGTATTAGTTACAGTAATGGTCTCAGCCTTGACTGTTTTTACTTGGTTGCACCTAAAAGAAGAAAATAACTCCCAGAACAAACGTGTTCAAGAAGTTCTATTTAATGAAATACGGCAAAACTTGACTGCTCAAAGCCAGTTCTATGGGCAGAAAGTTGCTGGCTTTATCAATGAAGCTTATCGCATCCCATATACGTTTGCGGGTGTACTCAATAGCACCAGTGCCGAAAAGCCGTTAACACGGGAGAGTGTGCAGCTTGCCATCTCTGGTGCGCTAGCACAGAATAAGCTTGTGTCATCCATGTATGCACAATTTGAAAGAAATGGCTATGACGGGTTAGATGATCAGTATAGTACTGGAGCCTCTCATTCAGTCGTAGGTGCCGGGACATTTGAACTCTATTTTACACAAGATGCATCAGGTATAGCACAGCAACAAGTTGCGTCAGCAAGTGATAAATACTTAGACAAACGAAATGAGTTTGGGCTACGTGAAGCCGAGTGGTACTTATGTGCAAGAGATAAAAATGCTCCCTGTATTATGGAACCTTATTTATATGAGGTGAGTTCAGGTACACAAACAATGATGACGTCATTAACTGTACCAGTAAACAGTGGTGGGGCATTTAAAGGGCTTGTTGGGGTAGATGTTAACCTGCCGATTTTTCAAGAACTTGTCGATGAGCTTTCTCGTTCTTTATATAATGGCCAAGCAAAGGTGACTTTATTAAGTGAATTAGGGCTTGTGGTTGGTTCTAGCCACTACCAAAAGCTAGCAAGGCCATTGAGCGAATCAATTAATAAAACCCGAGCCAACAATTTAAAAGTGTTACACCGTAATCAAGGTTTTTCTGAATTCGAAGAGGATATTGCCGTCGCGGTTGCCATTGATATTCCACTGGCAAGCACAACTTGGTCGTTAGTCATTGAATTACCTAAAGCGGTAGTATTAAGTAATGCCAATTTACTGGCACAAGAGCTTGAAGAATCAACGGATGCATTGGGTCGTCGGATGATGTTCGTGGGCCTCGTGATCGCGGGAATTGGCGTGTTTATTACGGTTATTTTAGTGAATACCGTTATTAGGCCATTGACCCATATTCAACATAGAGTAGAAAATTTAGCTTCAAGTGAAGGAGATTTGACTCATGAACTCGAGGTAAGTGAACACGCTGAATTGATTGCACTGGGTAGAGGGTTTAATGCCTTTACCAATAAACTGCGCAATATGATTGATGATTTAAAATTACTGGCTGAGCAATCTTACCAGCAATCATTTTCGACCACTGAAGTGGCAATCAACATTAAAAATAAAGTCGCAAACCAACATATTGAAATAGACAGTGTGGTTACCGCCATTAATGAGCTCAGTGCCACAGCGGCTGAGGTTGCACGTTCGTCTGAACAAGCTGCAAGTAGTACCAATGATGCCACAAAGCAAGTGCAAGAAAGTGAAGCCGGCATTATAAAAACAACTGAAACAGTCCATGAAATGGCCTCTCAAGTACTTGAAGCGAAACAAGCAATAAACAAGGTGGCGGAACGAAGTCGTGATATTTCAAAAATACTCGATGTGATTAGGGCCATTGCAGAGCAAACAAACTTGCTGGCATTAAATGCCGCTATTGAAGCCGCAAGAGCTGGCGAGCAAGGGCGTGGCTTTGCAGTCGTGGCTGATGAAGTCAGGGCACTTGCCTCAAAAACACAGGCATCAACCGACGATATCAGCAAATTGATTGATAACTTAACGTTTGAAGTGGGGAGCTCTGAGAAAATCATCGAAAGTTCGGTCGCGCATGGAGAGCAAGCGGTTGATTACTGTCAGCAGTCGTCTCAGGCAATGAGCACCATGGTCGCCGCATTGACCAGTATTTCTAATGAAGTAACGCAAATTGCCACAGCAGCAGAAGAGCAAAGCATGGTAACGGAAGAGATCAACACCAATACCACCAGTATTGCAGATGCAGCCGCTGAGCTATCGGAACTTGCTGATCAAGTTGAACAGGCCGCCAGCGTTATGACGGAAATTGTTGAACAAAAGCATACACAGTTAAATTTACTGAAAACAAAGTAGCATCCTTGCCACACCGTAACGGGCTGCATAGCAATATGCAGCCTTGCTTTATGTAGTGATGTAGAGATGTAGTAGGGCTGGTTATTTTTAAGTTCGCCGCGTAGCACTACGCAAACAAGCAGTGTAAGCACTTTTCTCGCTATTAATGCAGCCATATAGGCTAAGCGTTGTGGTGTGAGCTTTTTTTTGAAGGTAACATAACTGAGTAAGGTTTTTCCGTAAAACCTTGAGGCATGTTTAACGGGCTGACAGGTCCATGATGACAGTGCCTTTACATCAAATAGAGATGGTTAACGGTGCAGTAATTGCTTAAGTGTAGGCAATTACCGCCATTTATTATAAAGCGCCGGCTTCATCTCGACGGTTGTCTTTAGAAGAACAAATCATCATAGTCAGTAATGCACCACAGCTAACAGCCCACGCAATGTACACAAGCCCTTCAAAGTTGTCATAAATAAAGGTCCAAGATTTCAAGTCAAAAAGAACATAAGCCAAATGTTCTAATAGAATTAAAAAGTTGATTATCGCTATATAAATAAATACCCAATGAAATATACCATCAAAATGTGTCAACTCTATATTTTTTGAATGAGAGATTTTTCGAGAAAGCTGAACTCTAAAAATTAGTACTGAGGCGAGTACAAAACTAAATAATAAATTCGTACCATAAATGAGTAACCCTTGTAAAAATGCACTACTATCAGGAGTAATGCTATTTACTAGGCCTATTTCAAATACTGCTTGGTTTACTCCTGTAATGAGTAAAATAAACCCAGCAATATGCGCCATATTAATATTTTTTATGTAGATGGCATAGGCGAGACATATGGCTAATAACGACAAATGCAAAGGGGTGACAATACTATCATCCCAAAGTTGTATGTAGAAAACTGCAATTGAGGCAATACTGAACAAAATTAAGTGGGAAAGTTTCATTCTCTATCCTTATGAGTCATCACTAGTAACTATGAGTGCATTAATAAAGCGAGGCTCTAATGCCACTGCTCTAGGAACCTTAACGGGTACTGTTCCACCTGAAACAAAAGCACTCTCCTCACTCGAAAGAGTATATTTATCAGAATTTTTATGCAGTATGTCATTTTTCTTCATTAAAAAAATCATAGAGCTAAAAGTATTTAGTTTCTGGCTAGGTCTCATTGTTCTTCATCCTGTAAGCGTGAGGTTTTGGTACTATTCACTTGATCACGAATTTGTTTAATTTCGTTTAGCAGTGATCCTGAGTCTATCTTACAATATACAAGCCACATGAAAAGCTGTTTTGAACGAATATCACTTACACCAAGCTCATAATTAATGATGGTTTTTCTATCACAGTCGAGCTTTTTAGCCATTTTCTCTTGAGAAATGGCCGCATTTACTCTCATAGCCCGCAGATCATCTCCATTTATCACATCCTTATCCTTTTTATTAATAGATAGAAAAGAGGTGGTCTCCCACATTCTATGTCGACATGATATTTACAAATACAGGAAAAGTAAACATTGTGTTTACATTTCGTGCAGCTATAACGTTAAGTTAGAGTAAAAAAGTTCGTTTAATGATCATATAGGTGCTTTTAGCGCTGTTCAAAGCAGTCAGTTTTTAATACCTAAGTGGTTAGTAGATTTATGAAGCAAAAGAGCAATTAGGATAAAACCCTATATTAGGCCGATCAATAAGATTGATAAATCATCAAAATAACTGGCGTGAGCCTCAAAGCTGGAATCTACCGCAAACTTGGCTTAGAATAACTGTTAATTTATACAGTTATTCTATATTAAGACACACATGAAACTTTATATTGCTGAAAAACCATCGTTAGGCAGAGCGATAGCTGATGCATTGCCCAAGCCACATAAAAAGCAAGACGGCTTTATTGAAACCAGCGATGGCAGTATTGTTTCATGGTGTATTGGCCACTTACTTGAACAAGCGCAGCCGGACGACTACGACCCTAAGTATAAAAAATGGCAACATCAAGACTTACCTATCATACCAACTGAGTGGCAATTTAAAGCCAAGGCAAATACCAAAAAGCAGCTTGGTGTTCTTAAAAAGCTGATAAAAAAGGCACAGACGATTGTGCACGCGGGCGATCCGGATAGAGAAGGGCAGTTGCTTGTGGATGAAGTACTGCAATATGTCGGGCTATCTGAACGACAAAAACAAACGACGCAAAGGTTGCTGATTAGTGACTTAAATATTCAAGCGGTTAAAAAAGCGCTCAATACTCAGCAGTCGAATCAAAACTTTGTGCCGTTGAGTGTATCTGCCCTTGCCAGAGCCAGAGCTGATTGGTTATATGGTATGAACCTAACACGTGCTTATACTCTTGCAGGTCAAAAGTCAGGGTATCAAGGCGTGTTGTCTGTAGGGCGAGTACAAACGCCCGTACTTGGTTTAGTGGTGAGAAGAGATGCAGAAATTGCAGAGTTTGTATCAAAACCATTTTATGAGGTTTTTGCACATTTACAGACGCAAGATAAGAGCCGCTTCTGTGCCAAGTGGCAGCCCAGTGACGCGTGTGCGCCCTATATGGATGAAGAAAAACGTGTACTAGTCAAAGGGCTTGCTGAAAATGTGGCCGCGCGCATAAAAGATCAAGAAGGTGAAGTCACTGCGATTGAGAAAAAGCCTAAAAAGCAGCTTGCACCTTTACCGTATAACTTATCAGCATTACAAATAGATGCCAGTAAAGCGTTTGGTATGTCAGCTAAACAGGTGCTTGACGTGTGCCAAAGCCTATATGAAAAACACAAACTTATTACGTATCCTCGTTCTGATAACCGATATTTACCAGTGGCGCATTATAAAGAAAGAGAAGCGGTCGTGGCAGCAATGGTAAATAATAACGGGTGTGAGCAATCTAAAGTGGATGCAGCTAACCTGTCGTTGAAATCAAAATGCTGGAATGACAAAAAAGTCGCTGCACACCACGCCATTATCCCGACTAGTAAAAAGTTGAAGTCCGCGCAGCTTGGCCATCAAGAGCAACAAGTATACGGCCTGATCAGCAGACAATATTTAGCACAGTTTTACCCTGCGTTTAGCTATGATGAAACCAAAGCTGAAATTATGATAGTTGGTGGGTTGTTCATCGCGAAGGCAAAACAAGTTAATGAGATTGGTTTTAAAGTATTGTTTGGTAAAGCCCGTGATGATGAGGATAACTTATCTACTTATTTACCGCCTTTGGTAAAAGGGCAGCGTTTACATTGTCATGATGCCCAAATACAAGAAAAGCATACTCAGCCACCTCAGTATTATACCGATGCAACACTGTTGGCAGCGATGACGGGGATAAGTCGTTATGTAAAAGACAAAGACGTTAAAAAGATATTAAAAGAAACCGATGGCTTAGGCACAGAGGCCACACGTGCAGGTATTATCGAACTGCTATTTAAGCGTGGGTTTTTAGCTCGCAATGCCAAACAGATCAGATCGACAGAGCTAGGGCAAGCAATGATAGCCATGTTACCTGAATCACTCACGCTGCCTGATAGAACCGCGTTATGGGAGTCTCATCTTGCACAAATAGCCAATAAGGAATGTACTTATCAAATGTTTATGGACCCTTTATTGTCTCAACTGGGTGAATTTGTCAGTGATGCAAAGGTCGCAAATAACCCGAATTTGAAAGGGCTGTCTAAACCACGAACATTTAAGCGTAAAACTCGAAAGCGTACAAAGGCAAAAAGTTAAGCTTGTAAATAAGATTTTTGCCACTATATAAGAAGAAAATACATCACAGAAAGCAAATATGAGTAACCAAATTCAATTAACGCCTGAAAATATTCAACAGACATTGGGTGAGCAAAACCAAGAAAAACTAATACTGCTTACTTTCTTCAGCGGACAAAACCCTGATTGTGTTGCCCAAGCGTCAATTTTGACTAATCTAGCTGTGACTTATACCGACCATATTATTGTTGCGACGGTAGACTGCGATTTACAACAAGCATTAGCAGGTCAATTAGCGCAGCAAATAAACTTACAAGCTTTACCTACATTAGTCATGCTAAAAAATGGTGCGCCTGTAGAAATGCTGCCGGGTGCACAAACGGAAGAAGACATAAAAAAGGCGCTTGCCAACCATTTACCAAAGCCTGAGATGCTTTTGTTAGATCAAGCAAAGCAGGCACTGCAAAGTGATGACCAAAACAGTGCCTTTAATTTTGCAAAGCAAGCGTATGAAATAGACCCAACTAATTCGCGGGTTAAATTGGTATTGGCAGATATCTGCATTCAGATCCAGAAGCTAGATGACGGTCAAGCATTGCTTGATAGCATTTTAGAAGAAGAGCGTGATGCATATTACCAAAACTTAGTGGCTAAACTAGCACAAGCACTGCAAGCGCAAGAGTCTCCTGAAATCCAAACTCTGAGCAAAGCGTTAGAAGCAGAACCTGATAATAACGACATTAAAGTAGAGCTAGCCTCACTATTTAATGATACGGGCAAAAAAGAGCAAGCGCTTGAGTTGCTGTTTAGTGTACTAAGAAAAGATTTAAACTTTGGTGACGCTAAAAAACAGTATTTAGATATAGTCGTTTCTTTACCTGATGGTGATGCGCTGGCGGCAACCTACCGCAGGAAATTGTATAGCTTGTTATATTAGTCGTAACATGAGTTCAGATATAAAAGCCGTTAATGAGAATTAACGGCTTTTTTGCTTTTTATGTTTGCGTATTGCTAAATATAGACAATACTTAACTTCCCTCGCAAGAAAAGTAGCTAGAAATATGACGTTACTGTTACTTTTTCTGTCTTTTTTGAGGTGTTTGGTATGCTTTTTAAGCGAAGTGCATGTTTTTGTAATTTTATTGAAATAAACGCTTGCGCTTTTTCTGCATCTCCCTATAATGCGACCCCACTGACACGGAGCAACACGCTGAAAAGCAAATTGAAACGAGTTAGCGTCAAGTAAAACTTAAATTTAAAAACTTTTAACTTTAAGTGTTGACAAAAAAATAGGAAAGCGTAAAGTTCGCAGCCCTAGCGAGATAAAGCAAAGCGCTTAATCTTCGCAATGTTCTTTAAAAATATGAAGCAATCATCTGTGTGGGCACTCGTACAGATTGAGTTCTAACAGCGAATCTTCTTTCTTAGATTGAAGCAACGCAAAAAATTTAGAGTCTCAATTGAACTGAGTGACCATAAGCTATTAATAGATTCAGCCTTGAGCTGGTTTTAATTTACTTTTTTAAAAGTAAAAATAATAGTGCACAGTCAATTCGTTCTTGGCAACAAGAACAAAATCAGAATTCAATGAGCACGAAACTTCGGTTTCAACAAAACTTTTAATTGAAGAGTTTGATCATGGCTCAGATTGAACGCTGGCGGCAGGCCTAACACATGCAAGTCGAGCGGTAACAGAGATAGCTTGCTATCTGCTGACGAGCGGCGGACGGGTGAGTAATGCTTGGGAATATGCCTTTTGGTGGGGGACAACAGTTGGAAACGACTGCTAATACCGCATAACGTCTACGGACCAAAGTGGGGGACCTTCGGGCCTCACGCCAAGAGATTAGCCCAAGTGGGATTAGCTAGTTGGTAAGGTAATGGCTTACCAAGGCAACGATCCCTAGCTGGTTTGAGAGGATGATCAGCCACACTGGAACTGAGACACGGTCCAGACTCCTACGGGAGGCAGCAGTGGGGAATATTGCACAATGGGCGCAAGCCTGATGCAGCCATGCCGCGTGTGTGAAGAAGGCCTTCGGGTTGTAAAGCACTTTCAGTCAGGAGGAAAGGTTAGTAGTTAATAGCTGCTAGCTGTGACGTTACTGACAGAAGAAGCACCGGCTAACTCCGTGCCAGCAGCCGCGGTAATACGGAGGGTGCGAGCGTTAATCGGAATTACTGGGCGTAAAGCGTACGCAGGCGGTTTGTTAAGCGAGATGTGAAAGCCCCGGGCTCAACCTGGGAACTGCATTTCGAACTGGCAGACTAGAGTGTGATAGAGGGTGGTAGAATTTCAGGTGTAGCGGTGAAATGCGTAGAGATCTGAAGGAATACCGATGGCGAAGGCAGCCACCTGGGTCAACACTGACGCTCATGTACGAAAGCGTGGGGAGCAAACGGGATTAGATACCCCGGTAGTCCACGCCGTAAACGATGTCTACTAGAAGCTGGGGTCTTCGGACAACTTTTTCAAAGCTAACGCATTAAGTAGACCGCCTGGGGAGTACGGCCGCAAGGTTAAAACTCAAATGAATTGACGGGGGCCCGCACAAGCGGTGGAGCATGTGGTTTAATTCGATGCAACGCGAAGAACCTTACCTACACTTGACATACAGAGAACTTACTAGAGATAGTTTGGTGCCTTCGGGAACTCTGATACAGGTGCTGCATGGCTGTCGTCAGCTCGTGTTGTGAGATGTTGGGTTAAGTCCCGCAACGAGCGCAACCCCTATCCTTAGTTGCCAGCACATAATGGTGGGAACTCTAAGGAGACTGCCGGTGATAAACCGGAGGAAGGTGGGGACGACGTCAAGTCATCATGGCCCTTACGTGTAGGGCTACACACGTGCTACAATGGCGCATACAGAGTGCTGCGAGCCTGCGAAGGTTAGCGAATCACTTAAAGTGCGTCGTAGTCCGGATTGGAGTCTGCAACTCGACTCCATGAAGTCGGAATCGCTAGTAATCGCGGATCAGAATGCCGCGGTGAATACGTTCCCGGGCCTTGTACACACCGCCCGTCACACCATGGGAGTGGGTTGCTCCAGAAGTAGGTAGCTTAACCTTAGGGAGGGCGCTTACCACGGAGTGATTCATGACTGGGGTGAAGTCGTAACAAGGTAGCCCTAGGGGAACCTGGGGCTGGATCACCTCCTTATACGATTTAGAACTTATTTGTTCGTAGTGTCCACACAGATGATTGTTAGTTAGTTTTATCCTAAGGGATTAACTAATTAATATTGCTCTTTAAAAATTTGGAAAAGCTGATAAATAAATTCTTATAGATATTCGTATCTATAAAGAGTTTTCAAAAGTAAAACAATGCCAATTAATCATTGATTAATTAGCATCTACTTTAGTATTCAATATTAACTTCTGGCGAAGTTTAAACTGTCTTTGACGATACAAACCATTTTGGGTTGTATGGTTAAGTGACTAAGCGTATACGGTGGATGCCTTGGCAGTTGGAGGCGATGAAGGACGTACTAACTTGCGATAAGCCTAGTTGAGCCAGTAAGAGGCGCTTGAGACTAGGATTTCCGAATGGGGAAACCCACCTGCTTTGCAGGTATCATATGGTGAATACATAGCCATATGAGGCGAACGCGGAGAACTGAAACATCTAAGTACCCGTAGGAAAAGAAATCAACCGAGATTCCGAAAGTAGCGGCGAGCGAAATCGGAACAGCCCTTAAGCTGTTTTGTAATTAGTGGAAGGCTCTGGAAAGTGCCACGATACAGGGTGATAGTCCCGTACACAAAAATTTATAAGCAGTGAAATCGAGTAGGTCGGAGCACGTGAAACTTTGACTGAATATAGGTGGACCATCATCTAAGGCTAAATACTCCCAACTGACCGATAGTGAACCAGTACCGTGAGGGAAAGGCGAAAAGAACCCCTGTGAGGGGAGTGAAATAGAACCTGAAACCGTATACGTACAAGCAGTAGGAGCATACTAGTTATGTGACTGCGTACCTTTTGTATAATGGGTCAGCGACTTATATTCTGTAGCGAGGTTAACCGATTAGGGTAGCCGTAGCGAAAGCGAGTCTTAACTGGGCGCTTAGTTGCAGGGTATAGACCCGAAACCCGGTGATCTAGCCATGGGCAGGTTGAAGGTTGAGTAACATCAACTGGAGGACCGAACCCACTAACGTTGAAAAGTTAGGGGATGACCTGTGGCTAGGAGTGAAAGGCTAATCAAACCGGGAGATAGCTGGTTCTCCCCGAAATCTATTTAGGTAGAGCCTCGGACGAATACTTACGGGGGTAGAGCACTGTTAAGGCTAGGGGGTCATCCCGACTTACCAACCCTTTGCAAACTCCGAATACCGTAAAGTACTATCCGGGAGACACACGGTGGGTGCTAACGTCCATCGTGAAGAGGGAAACAACCCAGACCGCCAGCTAAGGTCCCAAAGTATATGTTAAGTGGGAAACGATGTGGGAAGGCTAAAACAGCTAGGAGGTTGGCTTAGAAGCAGCCACCCTTTAAAGAAAGCGTAATAGCTCACTAGTCGAGTCGGCCTGCGCGGAAGATGTAACGGGGCTAAACATATCACCGAAGCTGCGGATTCAATCATTAGATTGAGTGGTAGGGGAGCGTTCTGTAAGCGGTTGAAGGTGTACCGGGAGGTATGCTGGACGTATCAGAAGTGCGAATGCTGACATGAGTAACGATAATGCGGGTGAAAAACCCGCACGCCGGAAGACCAAGGGTTCCTATCCCATGTTAATCAGGGTAGGGTAAGTCGACCCCTAAGGCGAGGCTGAAGAGCGTAGTCGATGGGAAACGGGTTAATATTCCCGTACTTGGAATAATTGCGATGGGGGGACGGAGCAGGCTAAGCAAGCATGGCGTTGGTTGTCCATGTGAAAGTGAGTAGGCTAATGACTTAGGTAAATCCGGGTCGTTGTTAGGCTGAGACACGAGACGAGCTACTACGGTAGTGAAGTTGCTGATGCCTTACTTCCAGGAAAAGCCTCTAAGCTTCAGATTATTTCGAATCGTACCCCAAACCGACACAGGTGGTCAGGTAGAGAATACTAAGGCGCTTGAGAGAACTCGGGTGAAGGAACTAGGCAAAATTGTACCGTAACTTCGGGAGAAGGTACGCTCTTGATTGTGATGGGATTTACTCCTTAAGCGATTGAGAGCCGCAGTGACCAGGTGGCTGGGACTGTTTATTAAAAACACAGCACTGTGCAAAATCGTAAGATGACGTATACGGTGTGACACCTGCCCGGTGCCGGAAGGTTAATTGATGGGGTTAGACTTAGGTCGAAGCTCTTGATCGAAGCCCCGGTAAACGGCGGCCGTAACTATAACGGTCCTAAGGTAGCGAAATTCCTTGTCGGGTAAGTTCCGACCTGCACGAATGGTGTAACCATGGCCACGCTGTCTCCACCCGAGACTCAGTGAAATTGAAATCGCAGTGAAGATGCTGTGTACCCGCGGCTAGACGGAAAGACCCCGTGAACCTTTACTACAGCTTGGCACTGAACATTGAACCTACATGTGTAGGATAGGTGGGAGACTTTGAAGCACAGTCGCTAGATTGTGTGGAGTCAACCTTGAAATACCACCCTTGTAGTTTTGATGTTCTAACGTAGGTCCCTGATCGGGATTGCGGACAGTGCCTGGTGGGTAGTTTGACTGGGGCGGTCTCCTCCCAAAGAGTAACGGAGGAGCACGAAGGTTGGCTAAGTACGGTCGGACATCGTACGGTTAGTGTAATGGTAGAAGCCAGCTTAACTGCGAGACAGACACGTCGAGCAGGTACGAAAGTAGGTCATAGTGATCCGGTGGTTCTGAATGGAAGGGCCATCGCTCAACGGATAAAAGGTACTCCGGGGATAACAGGCTGATACCGCCCAAGAGTTCATATCGACGGCGGTGTTTGGCACCTCGATGTCGGCTCATCACATCCTGGGGCTGAAGTCGGTCCCAAGGGTATGGCTGTTCGCCATTTAAAGTGGTACGCGAGCTGGGTTTAGAACGTCGTGAGACAGTTCGGTCCCTATCTGCCGTGGGCGTTTGAGAATTGAGAGGGGTTGCTCCTAGTACGAGAGGACCGGAGTGAACGAACCGCTGGTGTTCGGGTTGTCATGCCAATGGCATTGCCCGGTAGCTACGTTCGGAACTGATAAGCGCTGAAAGCATCTAAGCGCGAAGCAGGCCTCGAGATGAGTTCTCACTAGAGCTATAAGCTCTCTGAAGGGCCGTTGGAGACTACAACGTTGATAGGCTGGGTGTGGAAGCATAGTGATATGTTAAGCTAACCAGTACTAATTACCCGTGAGGCTTAACCATACAACGCCAAAGTGGTTTAAGCGACAGAAGTTAGTGTTACTAAAGTAGCGTTTTACAAGAATTAGTAAGATTGATTAATATTTATCAGAATTCCAGATTTAGTTGGCTTGCGGTAGCGAGTTAACACACCAAATTTGCTTGGTGACAATAGCGTTTTGGACCCACCTGACCCCATGCCGAACTCAGAAGTGAAACGAAACAGCGTCGATGATAGTGTGGCAGTTGCCATGTGAAAGTAGAACATTGCCAGGCATTAAATTAGAGAAACCCGTTGCAGAGATGCGACGGGTTTTTTGTATTTTGGGTTTAGGAAAAGGAGTTGGGGAAAGCTGCTTAGGGAAAAGGGTTAGAGAAAGCTTCGAATAAAACCCTATGGACCCTGAAACCAGTTCAGGGAGACGAAGTTTTGTATTTAGAGGCGATGTTTTGATTTCCCTCACATTCACACCTTTGTCTTCCTGACGAAGGTCAGGATTCAAAACACTCATGCTACCGTTGTTATTTTCACATATTTCTGTATTTATAAAAGGCAGTGAGAAACCATGGACCCTGAAACTAGTTCAGGGAGACGAAAGGTTATACCGAGGGGCCATACCGAGGGATGTATTGAACTCACACCGTTCTCTTCCTGACGTAGGTCAGGATCCAGAGCAGTCACCCTTACCATCGTTATTTTTACATATTTCTGTATTCCTAAAAGGCGGTGAGAAACTATGGACCCTGAAACCAGTTCAGGGAGACGGAGTTTTGTATCTAGAGGCGGCGTTTTGATTTCGCCTAGACCGTTGTCTTCCTGACGCAGGTCAGGACCCATAACACTCATGCTTGCTGTTGTGATTGGTACACTTTTTTCACTGCTTAAAGGTAGTCAAAACCATGGACCCTGAAACCAGTTCAGGGAGACGGAGTTTTGTATTTAGAGGCGGTGTTTTGATTTCGCCCACACCGTTGTCTTCCTGACGAGGGTCAGGATCCAGAGCAAGCACGCTTATCTACTTTACTATTCCAATACTTTTCTGTACTCATACCATTGTCTTCCTGACGCAGATCAGGATCCATAACGCTCATGCTTGCCGTTGTTATTTTTACACATTTTTGTACTCCTAAAAGGAAGTGAAAACCATGGACCCTGAAACTAGTTCAGGGAGACGGAGTTTTAACTTAGGGTGAGTGCCATTTAGTCAAAAGGCTGCTTTGTAAAGTCGTTATTTATTGCTTTAAAAACATATTTTCACTTATCGATACTCGTATAAAATGCATTTTCTGGGGTAAATGTTGTCGTTTGAAGTATGGATTGGCCAATAACATCATACTTTGTTTGCTCCCCTTCAGATTGCAACGCTTGTTGAGATTCATCGACCATATTTTGACTGCCCAATATATGACTCAATGTTAATGCTCCATCGAGGCAGACTTCTCCATAATCTTGATTAACATGGAAGTTATTTAACGCAGCTGCTTGTTCTGCTGGCGTTAATGTTGCCGCTATATCCAGCATTGTCTTACCCTCTGAATCGACAAGGCTGATATGTGAAGATTGAGACCTTTCAAACATAATATTAAGGGAAGATGTCGCAATGGTGTGTCTGTACTCCCAAGGCAGAATACAATTATCAAAACGTTGTAAGAAATGCCTAAAGTATCCACCTTTGTCTGCAGCTAAGACTGGTTCGATATGACCTTGAGCTGTAATACTTTGACTGTTCAAATACCAAGGTCTGAGGCGCTTCATTAAATGATTACGACCAAAGTTAAGGCGTTCACATAGCGGATCAGGTAAGACGGAGTACGTGATCCCTTGTTGAGCTGCGAGTTTTATACTCATTTGCATTTGTGATTCATTAAACCAGTGGCTAAGTGCATATATACGGTTTATGCCATGAGATTTAAGCTGCTCTATATCATACATCGTCAGGGGGATAGCAAGTACCATCCACAACTGATAATGAGAGTGCGAAAGGGGGAGTCTACTTAATACGTCGTTCAATAGATTCGGTTGTGCACCCGAACACAGTGTTAATGTTTCTGCGGCACTGTTTATGCTCATAGCTTGTCGCCAGCCTGGACGGTTGACTAATGTTGCAGCGCGGGTAAATAAGCGCTGACAAATCAACATTTGCGTTTGGTTTAAAGCTGTTTCCTTCATAATTTCGCCTGTTCAGGTTTTTTCGGCCTTATTGGACCTACTTTTCAATTTCATGACAATTTTAAAAAAGTCAGCCTATATTTACCCTGTTAAAACTGACAGGGCTGTGATTGGAAGAACAGCGATTGTTGTATTTTATCAGGCACGGTTAAATATGACACACACCAAGGAACAACGGGAATATCACTTATGACAGAGTTAAACTTTAGGTCTTTAAGCAGTGCAACAAGAGTACTTGTTGCTTATAGCGATGACGTACTTTCAGAAAGCTTATTGAATGAGCTTGAATTTGCTGGAGTAACGGTTGATTATGCAGGAAATTTTTTGACTGCAATGCACTTGTTGTCTGAACATGTGTTCGATTATATTTTTGTCTCAGATAAATTAATAGGCGGAACTGGGACTAAATTAGTGACCCAAGTACGCTCTCATTTACCTCGAAAGTTAGTGATTTTTTATAGTTATTCACACAAGCTTAACTTAGATGAGCGACTCAACTTATACCGCCAAGGCGTAGACGACGTATATTGTGAATTAACGCCCGTTAGAGAGCAGTTAGCAAAACTTAATGCGATAGCGAGCAGAACTCAAAGTGATGAACATAGCATTTTGACTCTTGGCCCATTGAGACTTGATATAAAAAATCGTCAAGTATTACGTGATGGTCAAGAAGTAAAGCTGACTCAAACTGGTTTTCAAATATTAAAAAAATTATTAAAAAGTTCACCGAACGTTGTTGCAAAGCAAGAGCTTGAATGGGACCTATGGCGAGATGAGCCCCCGACAACAGATGTCTTGCGTTCTCACATGTATCATTTAAGAAGGCAGCTAGATAAGCCGTTTGGATTTCCGCTTATCCATACTATTCATGGACATGGTTTTAAACTGTTGCAGCAAGCGCATTAATTACAACGAAGAGTTTCCCTGGAATCCAATCTGCCCGATTGGAGCGAGTGATTAAACCACTCGGCAAAAAGAGCATGTTATCCATGCTCTTTTTTTATGTGTTTCTTAAGAGAAGTTATGTGATTGATAGGTAACCTTTGAGATTAAGTCTTGATCAACCTCAATACCAAAGCCTGCATTTTCCTTCAATAGTGACATCGGGAGTTTACCAGCATGAGCGAACATGACACTTGGATGTGTAATATCTTGTTCCAGTAAGTATGTACCAAATGCTCCTTCATAAAACCGGCACTTTGGTAGAAGTTGTGCAAGAGTATGCCCTGCGGCTGTGAGAATCGCGGTTTCACCAACTTGCGCGCCAATTTGGCAATCAATGTTATGCGCTTGTGCTATTTTTGCAATTGCTAAACACGCTGAGATGCCGCCAAGCTTCGATACTCTTAAATTAAATACTGTTGCGCCAGCATTTTCAGCAAACCAAAGTGCATCGTCATAATGACACAGTGATTCATCTATACATATGTCCATAGTGCCTTTAAGCTTCAAGACTAATTCTGGATATGCCGCTTTTAATTCAACGGGCATGGGCTGCTCACAACAAACAACCCCTTTGTCAGCGAATTTTTTAAGTGCATCAATGGCTTGGTTTAAATCCCAGGCACCATTGGCGTCTAAACGTATTTCAATATCACCTGAATTAGCACTGCGAATTTTATCTATCAGTGCTAACTCAGCGTCTAGGTCTGTGCCGACTTTAACCTTAAATTGTGTTAACGATAGCTTGTCATAGACACTTTGATATTGCTTAAATGCTTCATGGGAGCCCAATGAGTAAGTGCCGCTATAACGAATATCAGGCATTGCGTGGGTAGTGGTATCTGAGCTAAATAGCTTATAAACCGACGACCGTGTCGATTTTGCAAATGCATCAATAAGCGCTAATTCAGTAATAGCCAAAACACATGTTTGACGGTTATTTATGTTATGTACTTCAAAGAATGAGTGGAGCCACTGTTTGAGCTCACCGAAACTTGAAAACGATTTATTTAATAGTGCAGGTAGAACTATATCTGACAGAGCAGAGATGACACTTTGGTGTGTTTCCCCCGTGACATAGTCACGAGGAAGACATTCACCATAGCCAATCTGACCGTCGCTTAATTCAACTTCTAAAATAATGCCTTGAACCTCTTTACGAGTATGTAACGCATGCTTAAAGCTGACTTTAAATGGAATATGTGTCTCACGAAGGCGACAGGCTATAATTTTCATTGCTCGATATACTCCAATACTTCTTGTTCATCGATGTCTCGCTCATTTAGAAAGTCATGGATATCTAAGACGGCTTGCTCCATATCACTGCTGAAACTAATGAAATGTTTATTGTCCAAGGCACGATAAAACTTTGCTACAGCATTTTCTGGTGAGCGGTTAATGTATGCAAGGGTTTTAGTGTTATTCATCATGGTGTCTTGTTCAGCAAGTAAGTAGAACCTTGGGTAGTTGCTAAGCGGATCATTATTCATTGCTTCTCTACTTAAATTATATTGGCCTATGCCAACGACTGCATAATAAAAGCTTTGCGTTACCTCTCTTAAAGAACGCTGATCATGACGGATAGACCACAAATAAATCGGATCTTGTGTGAAGTAGTTACCCCCTTGGTCGCCTTCTGTTTCTGGAATGCTTGAAGGAAAGTAGTCGTATGGTTGTTTCGTTACAAACTCGTCTAACGTGAAGGGTAAAGGTAAATCAACGAATAAACCAGGGGTCGTAAATACGGCCTGTGACACATTGCTTGGGGCGTATTGGTTCATATATGCGGTGACAATATGTGCACCAAAACTGTTACCCCAAATTGTAATCGAATTTTCAGGTATATCTTGGTGAGCAAGCGTTACGACTTGGTCAAGTGTCCATGTCCATGTTTTCCAGTTATTTATATGGCCTGGCTGTATTACAGGTTGAGTTGTATTGTTCAGATCCGTGTGCAAGGTGATCCCGCCTGATGACCGGCCTGAGCCGATACGGTCAAAAGCATAAACGGTGTAACCCAATACTGATAAATACTCAGCTGTATAATTAAACCAGTCTTTATGTGATTGAAAACCATGGTTGTATATAATGGTTTGTCCATTACTACGCCATGGCGTCCACTTTGTGTATGAAATGTCATACATTAAAGGGCGTTGAGCTTGTTCAGAAAGTTCAATGTCATTTAATTTTAACGTATGTTCTTGCCCTGTTAAATTTAACAAATCAAATGGTGAGTAAAAGCTTGGCGCATAACTAGTGCTACTTTCACCCTGCATAAAACGATTATTTGCTAATGGGTCATTGTTCACTGGCGCAGCATTCACATGCGCGGCCGCTGTAATAGATAATCCTAAAATAAGTGCGCTGAGTTGTGTTGTTATGATTTTCATGCTGCTGATTCCTTAATGCTTAAGCTTTGGTAAATGGTTTCTACTGTGAATGAGGCTAAAAGGTTTTTGTCCATACTAAGTGGGACCGTTTTGAATTGTGCTTCACGAACTCCCCCGGCAATTCGTGCGCGTTTAAATTTTTCGAGTGCCCCAAATGATAGGCTGTGTACAGCTGCAGGCTGAAGACGCAAAGACTCTCGCTTAGTTTTATATTCTAGATTGAGTTTTTGTAAATGAAGCTCAAATGCATCGGCAAATTCGGCATGCTCTTGCGTGCTATACCCTGGTTCAAATTCGGCATAGAGTTTATATTGATTGCTTTGTAAATCGGCATGACAATGATAAAAGTTAACCTGAATTTGGCAGTCAAACTCAGCCTGTTTAACGGCGCCTATAACTTGCTTTTCATATATTTTCTCACCCGTTATATTGGTGATCCCTTTGCCTTTTTGTACAAAAACAATTTTCGGCGTATTGCCAACAAAACCAGTAACCTGAACTATGTCATTGATATTGTAACGATATAAACCAGCCTTATTGGTAAAGAATAAGTAGTATTGGCTGCCGAGTTCAATTTCGTCAGCGAGGTATGTTTTGGGGTTTGCATTATCAATTTCATCAGTACGGATAAACTCAAAGAAATTGTCTTCGATGGTAAGTACACCGTCGCCTCTATTTAAGTCTAGGGGAACTGAACCTCGTATTTCTGAAGCCAAATATCCCAAGTCTTTGATATTTACTTTGCCATACCATGCCTGCATTTTGTCAATAAAGGTGGCAGAGTTACCGCCGGTCCAGGTTGCAACTACTTCTAAGTCTGGCCAGTAGTGGATTGGACGAAGTTTATGCTCCTCATCTTGTTCAATGCATTGCTCTAGGTAGTTGGCGCGTTCAGGATTCGGAGTTAACCTATCTTCAACCAGTTTCCTGATGGCTTCAGGCAGTACTAATGTCTTATCGAGGATCCCGAGTCTAATATCATTTATTAAACGTTCTTTCATGTCATCGGCTTTGTTGCAAAGCAGACTTAGAGTTGATGGGTTGGTTGAGGAGACTAAACTCACGTTATTGTCGGCTAAACCAAGCAGTAAAATACAGTAGTAGCGGGCGTCATAATCTGCTATTTCGTATACTTCATAGGGGATTGAATATTTTGCTTTTATTGCCGGATCTAAATCTTTGACGTATTGCCCAGAGGTCGATCCAAACGGTGTGCCATCGGGTGCATATCCCTCGACTGCGGGTGAGACGATAACGACCCAGTTACCTTGCATTGCTTCAGGTGAATTACAGGCTAATGAATAAGACCATAACATTGCTGAGCCTTTATGAGCCCCAGAGCGTTGCTCCGTTGTAACTGGAATATATTTGGGCTCTCCAGTTGAGCCGCTTGTTGTCGCGTAATAGCAAGGGTTGCCACTGACTAATTGATCCGGTATCCCTTGCAAGTGCTTTTCCATATAGGGATACAGTGAATCATAGTCTTGAAGAGGCACTTGGTTACGATAATTATCATACGTGACAACGTCATCAAAGTTATGATCAGTACCGAATTGAGTGTGGCCATGTTTTTGTAAAATTGAGCGCAGTAAATCCAGTTGCGTTTGTCTACAGTTATGTGCACCAGACATAAACGCATTCATCAGTTCCTGACCTTGGGCCATGAATTGAGCCGCAGCATCATTGGGTGTGTTTGTTTTCATCCTAATTCATCCTTATAAGTTAGTTATTAATAGGTCAGGTTTAGCTGGCGCATGCAAATTGGTTAATCTCAGATAATGCATCGCTGAGCTTGGTATTGATGTATTCGAATAACGCGTCTGGGTGCTGGTTTAAATAAAAGTGTTCTCCTTCTATATCGAATTGATTGAGTTGCTTAAGCGGCAGTTGTCGCCATGCGTTTATTTGCGTATCTGAGACTAACTTGTCCTGTGTTGCTGCAATGATCTCTAATGGTTGTGTTATGGCATCTGCTTGACCACTGTATGAAAACTGCTCTAACAAGTGATAGTCCGCACGAATAATGGGTAAAACACTTTGCATAAGCTCAGTATTTTTTAGTACTTCTTCTGGCGTGCCTCCGAGCGCACGAAGTTCATTGATGAGCGCAGGCTCTGGCAAATGGGCACGGCGTTTTAAAATACTCAGTTGCGGCGCCGGTCTGGCAGATATAAATGTGCCTAGGGTGCTGACTCCTCTTTGATTCAATGCTGCGGTCACCAAAAACGCTAATAAGCCTCCCATGCTGTGGCCAAATATTGCAAAGGGCTTTGGGTAGTTCACAAGCTGTTCGACGATTGGGTTAACTAAATCGGCTACCTGCTCAGGGAACCCTTCACGGCTTCTGCTAGGACGCCCTGGCATTTTTAGGGCTGCGACGTCAAAGTGTGAATTTATTTTGTCGCACCATTTTGTATAGTTATGCTCATTGCCTCCAACAAAGGGAAAGCAAAATAATGTCGCGTCAGCATTGATGTCAGAGCCAAAGTACTCAAACCAGCGACGATGTTGTCGAGAGTGAAGAGAGTTAGTCATGTTAGCTCCCATGTACCAAGACACAGCAAGCCTTTGCTGTTGCACAGATTTCCCCTTCAGTATCAACAAGCTGACCTTCTGAGAAACCATGGGTCTTTGTCATTGACGATACTTTGCCAATCGCTTTTAGCGGCGTGTGAGGGGGAATTGCTCTGATGTAATTTAACGTTAAACTGACGGTACCGACGGTCGCGTTTGATCCTTGTAATGTTTGAATTGCAAGGGCAGTGACAGAATCCAGCATTGTGGCGGCATAACCTCCATGCACTGTGCCATTTGCGTTTAAGTGGGCGTCTGTAGGGGTTACCGTCACAGAGACTTCACCAGGAAGAGCACGTCCATCACTGAATGGGAAATAATCGATAATACTTGCTTTATTTACGTCACTGTTGAGCATATGGTTAACGAGATTTAGACCAGTCATAGCTATATCCTTTATTTTATTTTATTTTGTATTGTTATTAAGTGATTTGGGTAGGGCGGCACACTGTGCCGCCTAATGCTTTAAGCGGCTTGAGCCAATTGCTCGTCCAGCGCTTGTTTTGCTAGTTGCTCAATGCTTGGACCAGCCAGTAAGACCATGCCAGACACTGATAGACCTAGATTGACAAATATGCGCTTGCTGAGCTCATGGGTCATCAGTGAGTCGACACCGAGCGACGTAATGCTTACCTTTGCGTCTATTTGTTCAATGGGGTAATTAAGCAGTGCCGATATCTGCTCTTTTAGGTTCTCAACCAATAGAGCACGCTTTTCTAAGTTCGGCAGCTCATCAAGTGCTTTTTGGAATCGCAGGGCTGGGGAATCCGCGTCTTTTTGAGCGAACTGCTCAAGCAGTAAGCTGAATCGAGCGGAGCTTTTCGATGGTTTGTTGACGTTGAACCAAAGTGGCCATTCGACGTCCATAATACCGCACATCACTTTTTTGGCACTAAGCGCTTCATCTAACTGGCTAAAGGCATATTCGTTATGAACACCATAGACCCCTTGCTCGGCTAGTATCTGTTTTACGGTATTATCTCGCGCAACCATTCCGGCATCCGCGAGGGCACCCCAGTTTATGGTAGTAGCGGCCAGACCTAAACTTTGTCTATGCTGAGCGAGTGTATTTAAGAACGCATTTGCAGCAATATAATTTGCTTGGCCAGGGTTACCAATCATTGAAGAAAGTGATGAGAACATGACAAAGCTCTCAATTTGTTCTTTTGCTAAATGACTGGTTGCTTTATGCAGATTGACCGCGCCCAAAGCCTTTGGCTCAAGCACTTTCGTGAACCGTTCAGGTGTTAACTGCGCTAAATTATCATCATCAAGCACGGCTGCACTGTGAATGATCCCTTTTAGTGGGGTGTGTGCATTATCAATAGTATGAATAAGCGCTGTTACTGCCTTGATATCGGTAATGTCGACGCTATCGACATAAACTTCACATCCGAGTTGTTCTATATGCTCAATGACCCCTTTGTCAGCATCGCCAACACGGCCACTGCGGCTGACTAATACGAGACGTTTTACTCCCCAATCGGCTAATTGTTTGGCTAGGCGTAGACCAAACCCAGCGGTACCACCTGTGATTAAGTAGGTGCTGTTGCTCGTTAGCCATGTTCTGTTTTGAGGTTTGCTCACTGAAATAGACTGGGTATCAAAGTCTATCGCGACTTTTCCTATATGTTGGGATTGAGCGACGTATCTTAGCGCTTCCTGAGTGTCAGTTACTGAGAATGACTTACAAGGCACGATAAAGCTGTTTTGACTGCTCAAGAATTCAGAGACTTCATCCATTAGAGCTTGGAATTGCGTTGGACGCTGAACCATAATGCGGTCAATATCTAATGAGTTGAATTGTAAGTTTTCATTAAAGCAGCGCATTGCCAAGCCAGAGTTGTCAGTAATGTCTTTTTTACCTATTTCGACAAAGCGACCAAATGGCGCGAGCAATTCAACTGATTTTTGTAGTATCTCTCCATCTCTGGCGTTTAGTACGACATCTACACCATAGTTATTTGTTACAGCATTAATATCTTGGAAAAAAGATAATGAGCGAGAGTCAAATACGTGAGAAACTCCACGAGATTTCAAATACTGACGCTTTTCATCACTGCCGGCCGTAGCAAATACTTCAGCACCATAGCTTAGTGCTATATGAACAGCCGCTAACCCAACACCACCAGTCGCATTATGGATAAGTACTTTATCAGCTTGCGTTAATCGAGCTAGGTTTACCAGACCTTGGTAAGCGGTCACATATCCCATATAGTTGACGCTTTCGGCAAAGCTTAAATGTGCTGGTTTTTTGCTAATAAATTGATTTTCAGTTGTAATGTAACTGCGGTATGCCCCTTTATCATAAAATGCGACAACTTCATCGCCGACTTCCCAGGCTGTATTTTTACCTGCTTGCGTTATAACCCCAGCCACTTCCATACCAAGCTCATCGCCAAAATAAGTATTTTCTGTGACAAATTCTGAAATACGATTATGGACCTTCAAAATGTCTTTGTAGTTAATACCGCTGGCCATGACGCGTATCTCAACTTCATTATCTTGCGGGTTGCTTCGCTCTATCAAACTGTACTCTAAGCTACTCGCTTGGCCGGCCTCTGTTTGTATAAGATTAATGGGATCATCAGTCGTTGTGACTAGTTTACTGTCTTCATCGAGCTGACTAGAAGTGGGCGTGATACGTCGAACAAATCGTCCATCTTTATCGAAACGAATTTCTGTTTCTTTGAGGGTGTCTTCAAGCTCATTAAACAAGTAGGTTAATATCTGTGCTTGTTCTACATCACCAAAATCGAGGCTTTTACATAAGATATTTGGGTATTCGTTGACAATACTCGGTGCAAGTCCTGCTATCGGCGACGCTGAAAAATTAAACGTATCGGCATGCGTTGAAAGCTCGTTAATTTGACCGTTGCGAGTCACTTTAAACAGCTCAATTTCATGCTCAGGGTAGTGGCTATTTAATGCTTCTACGGTATTGCGCAATGCGTATGCATGTTGACTCACCGCTAATGTATTAAACTCTTCAGTATCTGCAAGGTGGCTTGACCATAAATCAATGATCACTCTTGGTTCAATAAATGGGCAGTTTTCAATCGCTTTTTCAATGCTTGTTTGTGTTGCTGGGTCTACCGTAAAGTGACTAAAACCATGCTTTTTATATGTTTCACCAGCATCAAGAGTAAGCACTTGCATACCCTGTTCAATCGCGTGAGCTTTTAAAGATTGTGCAAGTAAAGACCCGTCGCTGAGTATTGCAATAGGCACGCTTATGGCATTTCTGTGTTTTTCAGTGTGTTGTGCTAACCATTCATAGTGATAATTATGAGGGTTATTCACTTCGTTGTTTTGCTCGTTATTGTCAACTGCCATGCAATGCAACCCTTCAATCTGCATTACTGGCTGTTGTGACTCATCAAATAGATAAATGTCACAATGTACACTGCGTTTTGATTGTTTACGCATAACGGCGTAGCAGTAACCATTTTGTACACTTTGTTGTATGAGCGTCAGTTTTGCTATGGAAACAGGGATAAAGGCTTTTTCAAGTCCAGTTATTGTCAGCAGCGACTGAAATGCAGCATCCAGCAGTGTTGGGTGAACCCGGTATTGATCTACTTCGTTAAGGACCTCTTCTACACAACTGACTTCAGCGAGTACCGCATCTTCAGATACTTTAAGCGACCGTATTGACTGAAAATAGTGGCCATAATCTAAGCCAGCATTACGGCACTGGTCGTAGAAAGTATGCACATCATAACTTTGTTGAACTGCTTGAGTGATCTCGGCGAAGCTGACTTGCATTATTGGTAACGCTTGCGTTAAACGTCTCGATGATGCAATTGGCTTCCAGTTATCGTTTTCATCAGCTACATTTCTAGACGCAATGTTTAGCCGTTGTGTGGTTGGGTTAAAGCTAGTTTCCATTCTGGTTACGTGATTATCATCCACGGTCAGCATATTTTCTATTTTTATTTCTTCTAGCGTTAATACAGTATCCCCCGTTGCTTCTGTTGCAGCACATAGCATGCTGTCAATTAGTCCTGCACCTGGGTATACGACTGTATCGTGCACTTTGTGATCATGCAGATATGGAATAAGGTAAGGGTTTAACTCTACTTGCCAAGTCGGTTCTAAGCGGTCCATACGTTCGTTTAAATAAATATAGCCTGCGCGGCCGTGCCGCTTTTCAAGTGAAAGCTGAGTTTCACGCCAATATGTATCACGTTGCCAAGGGTAGGTCGGTAAGCGAACAAATCGAGCACTGTCATTAAACTGCGCTTCCCAGTTGGGTTGTCCACCATGACAGATAAACTGTGCAAGTTGCTTGAAGAAGTAATATTCTTCAGGCTCTTTTCTATGCAGAGAAGCCAATTGTTGGCGGCTGTCTTCGGCAATAGCGAGCCCCTCTTTGATAGCACTTTTTAATACTGGGTGAGGGCCAATCTCCATAACAGGTGCATCATTGACTTGAAGTAGAGTTTGTAAACCATCAGCAAATAGCACGGCTTGCCGAACGTTTTTCCACCAGTACTCGGCACCCAGTGATTCCCCGTCGATATGTTGCCCTGTCACTGTAGAGATAAGAGGAATATTGGTTTTGCGCGGTGTAATATCACTCAAAGAAGAAAAGATATCAGCTTTGATAGTATCCATATAGCGGCTATGGTAGGCGATTTCTACGGCGAGTAATCGAGCAAAAATCTCTTTAGATACTAACTGAGCTTCAAGGAGCTCTAGTTGTTTTTTATCACCCGCAACGGTAATGGTTTTCGGGCCATTGACAGCTGCAATTTCGATGTCAGGGTAGGATGTTTGCCAAGTACTAAACTCTTCAACTGAGCACCCAATGGCAAGCATTGAGCCATTTTCTTTAGCACAGGTTTGTTGCAAGCGACTGCGGTGATAGCTGACTTTACACGCATCTTTTAATGACAAAGCTCCTGAAATATAGGCCGCGCTTACTTCACCAACACTGTGGCCAATAACACTTAATGCTTTGATCCCATATGCATCTAAGACATCATATAATGCGACTTGAATTGCAAAGTTGGCAGGCTGAGCGACCTGAGTTTCATGCATTCGTGAGGTATCTTGATCTTTTAATAGCTCATCTTTGACAGACCAGCCAGCTATCTCACTAAAGACAGTATCACAGCGCTCAATACTTGCGCGGAAGATATGATTATTTTCATAAAGCTGTCGACCCATACGCCACCATTGTGGTCCCATTCCTGTACAGATCAGGTTTATGCCGTCATATTTTTCATGGCTGGTTCCGGTTGCACTAGCTGGGTGAGGCTGCTCGTCTAAGTAATCAGCAAGCTGTTCAATTAAATCATCTAAGTTAGCGACCACAAATGCAACTCTGATATTCAAGATGTCTCGCTTTTGTGACAAAGTGTATATGATATCTGAGAGGCTAACAGGCTGTTCTGTGCGTTCTGGTGCTTCTAGGAAATCGAGTAACCGCTGTGCCACTTGATAAAGTGCTTTGTCAGACTTAGCGGAAATTGGCACTATATAAGGCCCGTCAATAAAGTCGCTATCTCTGCTTTTTGGTTGGTTAGTTTGTTTTTGTTCTTTTTCTGATAGGGAACGTAATAAGGCATGACCGTTACTGCCGCCGTAACCGAATGAGTTAACGCCTGCAAAGTGAACTCTATCTTTATCTAATTGACGAACCGTGGTTGGGATTTCGATAGGGAGCTGGTCAAATGGAATTTCTGGATTGGGGTTATTGAAGTGCAAGTTAGGTGCAACTTCTTTGCGGTTTACTGTCATTGCGGCTTTAATGAGCCCCGCAACACCTGATGCTGCTTCTGTATGGCCTATATTGGTCTTAATGGAACCAACGAAGCAAGGGTTATCTAACTGACGTTTTTGTAATACTGAGCTGATTGCTTTGATCTCTAGAGGATCACCTGCTTTTGTGCCAGTTCCATGTGCTTCTATATAACTTAACTCTTCAGAGGTGACACCGGCTTTACCATAAACTTCTTCTAGTAAAGCTTGCTGAGATTCAGGATTAGGAAGGGAGATCCCTGTTGTTTGTCCGTCTTGGTTTACACCGGTTTCGCATATTACAGCGTAAATATCATCGCCATCGCTTATGGCTTTCTCTAGCGGTTTTAGCAATAAAATTGCAGCACCTTCTGAGCGCACATAGCCAGCAGCATCTGCATCAAAGGCTTTACAGCGACTATGATGAGATAAAAATTGTCCTTTGCTCATGGTAAGCGGGTAATGTGGCGTCATCATTGTATTTGCGCCGCCAACCATTGCCAGTTCGCAGTCTCCTTGACGTAGGCTTTGTACCGCATAATGAAGCGCAGTCATTGATGCTGAACAAGCCGTGTCTATCGACATGCTCGGGCCTGTTAGATTATAAACATAGGAAAGTCGGTTAGATAAAAGTGCATGTGTCACACCAAATGGTGTTTGGGAGTCAATGTTATAGATATTTTGACTGTCTAACTGAATAGTCTTATTGTCGATTGCAAAGCCGCCGACAAATACACCGGTCTTTACCTTCTGTATTGCGTCGGAGGTTACGCCGGCATCTTCAATTGCTTCCCAGCTAACTTCGAGCAGCAGTCTCTGCATTGGGTCGACTACATCAGCTTCTTTTGGAGAAATATTGAAAAACAACGGGTCAAAAGTGTCTAAACGTTGCGAAAGAAACCCGCCTTGTTTGGCGTATGTTTTGCCAGGTTTTTTTCTGTTCTCACTGTAGTATTTACGAACGTCCCATCGAGATCCTGGCACATCGCATATTGCATCAATTCCTTTTTTTGCGTTATTCCAAAGTTGTTCTGCTGAGTTGGCCTTCCCTGGAAATCGACAGCCGACACCGATAATAGCTATTTGGTTAGATTTATTCATAACAGTTCCCAATTATTTATATTATTAAAGTTTATCAGAATGTAATTCTTATTCGTTTCTGATTGGTATTAATAATAAATTCGGGACTGTCGATTTTTTGTTTAATTATTGCCTATATTTAGTTTTATTGTGTTTTTTTAATCAAACCTAGTATTTATAACAGGTATGAGTTGCTTATCTAAATAACTGGTTTTAATAACCCTGAAATAAGTAATTTTGCTATTGCTTGTTGTCTGTTTGATGAGCTTGTTTTTTCTATGACATTATTCACATGGAAATTTGTTGTTCTTTCAGATATACCCAATATTTGAGCTGTTTCCCAAGCTGTTTTCCCTTCAATTACCCATTCCATACATTCAGATTCTCTACTTGTTAATTCTATTTTATTTGCTGGGCTGTTATTTATCTTTAAACGGTTAGATGCTTCATATAGATACGGCGTTATACTTAATAATATTTGGTTTAAATTTATATATTTATCAAGATCAATGAGTTCCTTAGATGCAATACTGATGAGCCCAAATTCACCAAACATGCCTCTGATAGGTGCGGTTATGCCATCAACCAGTCCTGCGTCTGCAGCTTGCTGCATGATTTTTATGTCTGCATGAGGGTTTGTAGTACTAATGATATTGGCATTTTGCCAAAAAATCGGGGTAACGCTGGTTTGTGCATGGAGTACAACGGGGTCGTTTTTCTTTAAATCATTCCCCACATAATGCGACATCCAATCGCTCGGATAATTATCGATGACAAACATATCAGAAGATTTAAGCTGTTGAGGTGATACAACGCACATAAGGTAATAATCCATGTCGAGCTGCTTGACGATGGACTGTAAAATCTGCGTTAGTTGGGTCTTTGTAGAGGCGCGTTGGCACTGCATTAGCCAACGCTCAATCATAAATGCTATATCGTGATCCATATTTTTTTCCGTATCCTGCTCTTCATTAATATCTATCGGTATTTCCGATAGTTCGATGTCGATACGGAGTGGATGGCCGCTAACTAATGAATTGAAAATACAGCACGCTTGAATTCATCATTTACGTTCATTTTAATAGCAACAGAATTAACTCCGCCTATATCCATACTTAGCCCGTCCCCTAATCTACTGGTCGGTACACCCAGTATCCTAAGGTAACGCTCTATTGCGCATGTTGTTACCATTACGTACTCTTCCACTCCTTGCTCAATTGCATGCAGGTATGCTTGCTGCAACACACTATATGTTACGTAGCGCTTTTCATTTGGATCAAATAAATGTTCACTTTTTTGCGTGGCAAAGCGACTAATTTCTAAAATCGATTTTGATTCTGGGGCCGCTTGATCTTTCAAAAGCTGAGGAAAAGTATCTTTTAGCATATACTTGTTAGTTGTTTTTAATATTCTTAAACAACCAATGAGCTCTCCTGAATTATCTTTAGCAGTAACAAATACAGGATCTAAATCATCATACTCATCTATTTCTTGCTCATTAATAACTGGTACGTCCCATTTTAATTGTTTGTGAAATACATTGTATCTCAGTTTGTGTATTTTGTTTTTTGTGTCTGTGTCTATTTTATTAATGTTGTATGTGTTTTTTATTATATTATCTAGCATTTTATTATCCCTTTTATCTAATGCTAGTAATTACACCTTAATCTGTTTTTTTATGAGCTTGGTTTTATAACAATGTATAACCTGAAAGCTTCTCTCGGGTTGTCCTGTTGTTTCTTACAGGTTGGCAGTTTATTTTAAGTTCAAGAGGGTTTTGCACAAAAAATTCACATTTAATATATTATTTTTATACGTTGAAAGACCCATAATTCTCGTAGTTTTCTTACACAATCAATTTAAGCTATTTAAGGTGTTGTCATGACATATAGAAATAATTATCAAAATCGCTTGGTTTATTCTACGTTGGCCCTTGCAATATCAGGGGCAATGGTAGGGGCCGCGAACGCTAATGAAGCGAGCGATGTAAAAGTACAAAATGAAATAGAAACAATTCAGGTATTGGGAACTAGGGGGTCTGGTCTAGAGCTATCGAGCAGCAAAATTTTAAAAGTACCAGGGGCGAATAATGATCCTTTAAAAGCAATTGAAGCACTACCGGGTGTAATATTAACGCCGCCAGCCACGGGGGGGCCTGTTGCTGAACCTGCTATTAGGGGATCAAGTTCTCAGGATAACTACTATGAGACCGATTTTTTAGAGGTAGGGTATACATTTCACAATGACGGCCTATCAACATACAACCCCAGACTCATAGAAAACTTCTCATTAGAGACCGGTGCGTGGAGCGCACAATTTAACGATGCAAATGGGGGACTCATAGTTACTAAGCTTCGGGACCCAAGCTTTACTGAGTCTAATACGAATGTTGAGCTGAGCTTCATTCGAGCCTCTCTGTTACATGAAGGCCAGATCAACGAGGATATGGCTTACTATGTATCATTTCGAGAGTCGTTGGTGCATTTATATATTGAAAACTTTATTGAAGATGAAGACTTTAGTTATCCAACCCCACCAAGAAACAATGATTACCAAACTAAATTAGTATGGGATTTAAATAGTCAGGACCGTCTAACTTTTGTTGCGACAGGGGCCAACGATAAAATTGAAACTGAGTTTGATGAAGGCAGTCGTGATGTTGCTAAAAACCCTGATTTAGAAAGTGGTGAATTGTATGAGTTTAGTTATAACAACCAGGGGGTCATTTGGGATAGGCAGCTTGATAGGTATCGCCATAAGGTAGCATTAAACCACTTATCCAAAGAAGATATGTCTAAAGAGGGGGAGATATTAAACCTAAAGGCAGATACCGACATTTTGAGCTTAAAAGGTTTGGTAGAATATGACTTTGACTCGGGGGTATTAATGGTTGGTGGTGAATATCAGCTGCAAACAGTTGATATGGACGCATCTGGTCGAGACTTCCCGTGTAACGATGATTTTGAAATGTGCCCGCCAAGTTACTTTAGCCCTAAATTCTCAACATCGGAAGAACTCGATCTTGATGAGGTATCAGCCTACGTTGAGTGGCGTCAAGAGATTGGTCAGTTTGATATTAATGTTGGCGTTAATGGCAGTAAATATGATTACAATGATGAGTCATTGTTAGAGCCTCGATTTAAGGCATCACTTCCTATACAAGATGCAGGTAAGCTGAGTTTCAGTGTCGGCCGACATCACCAAGGGTTTAAAGACTTTGCATTTGTCAGTGAAAGTTTAGGTAACCCAGAACTAGAGCAAGAAAAGTCGACTCAATATGTACTAGGTTATGATTACGTTGTTGATGAAATTTGGGCTGTGCGCGCACAATTGTATTACAAAGAGCTCGAAGATCTGATTGTGACTAACCCGGCGGCTCAAGCAAGTCGACTTGGTGATGTTATTGCACCTAATACCACTCGTTACTTTAATGAAGGTGAGGGTCAGACGTATGGTGCTGAGCTACTCATTAATAAAAATTATAGTGATAAGTGGTATGGCTGGGTCAGTATTGCTTATTCACACTCGGATAGAACAAACAATGTTACAGGGGAAGAATTTGATTACGCATTTGATCTTCCTTGGGTCGTCAATATGGTTGCCAGCTACGATATAAGTAATGAATGGCAAGTCGGTGCTAAATGGCGCTATCAAAGCGGTCGACGTTATACACAAGTGACAGGGTCAACGCCTATTTATGAGTCAAACTCGGGTGCGCAGTCTGAGCCTGTTTTATATCAACCTATTTACGAAGGGTTTAATGAAAGCACATTGAGTGCATACCATAGGTTAGATATACGCGTTGATTATAACACTGAGTTGTGGGGTCAAGAGGCGAATGTCTTTTTTGAAATATTAAACGTGTACGGCAATCGTTCTATTCAAGAGTTTGAATACAATGCGGATTACTCCAATTATGAGAAAGACTATATATTTCCTGATATGCCCTTACCATCAATTGGTATAAATATTGATTTCTAGATAAGAAATGGCAACACAATGCCCATGTTTCACTGAGTGAACATGGGCATTTTTTCAGGTATCGTTTTGTTTTTACTTTACTTTACTGAGGGTTATGGCAGCTGTTTAGCAGTTGTTGCCAAAAGGCTTTGCCTTTACGGTGTGCAAGCTTAATATTGTTTTCAGGAATACTTTCGGGGTCATCATAGGTTGCTAATGCATCTGACATGCTTGCTTCACGAATTAAATGTAGGGTGGGAAAAGGCGCTCGATTGGTGTAATTAGCTGGGTCATTGTCATCACTATCAGCAAATACATAGTCTGGGTGAAATGTCGCTATTTGGAATACACCTTCATAATTTTGAATGCGAAGCATGGTGTTTGCAAGATCGATTAAATCGAGAAAATCGTCAAAAGATGCAAACCCTTCTGGAAACATGAGTAATGTCGTTTCTCGCTCTGGATCCGAAGTGAGTTGAGCACACTGCTCTAACATGTCCATCACAGCATCATCATGTGTTGTACTTTCGGATATACTGTAGTGAATGCGATTTTCTTCGACTTCCTTACGTGCAAATGGGCAAAAGTTATACTTGACTATCACAGCACTCACCCAATGCTGCATCGCTTTAATTTGCGCGTTCATAAGATTGTCTCTTTTATTAAATTATGTTCTAAAATCTGTAATGACTTTTCGATAGCTCCCTGATTTTGGTCAAGGCAGCGCCTTGCGTTAGAGCCGAGCTCTTTAAGCTGGTGGGGATCATCTAACAAGCTGATCAATCGACTGGCTAGCTCCGTCTTATTCTCTACACAAATAGCGCCTTGCTGTAAAAACAGATCCGGATAGATGTGTGCAAAGTTATAAGTGCTAGGGCCTGTAACAACTCCTATATTAAATGCTGCAGCCTCCAGAGGGTTGTGGCCACCTCTATCGATGAGACTACCACCAATATAAGCAATATCCGCCGCCCCATAGAGCATTTTTAGTTCGCCTAATGTATTTGCAAGAAGCACTTGTTTTGTGCATGGCGAATTTTCACTGCGTTTAGTAAAAGTAAATGCTTGTTGCGTTAGTAAATTGGCAACTACATCGAATTGTTCAGGGTGCCTTGGTGCGATGATCAAGAGGGCTTCAGGACATACTTTAAGCAACTGTTGGTGTGCATAAAGCAGTTTTTCGTGTTCTTTAGGGTGACTAGACCCTGCGATCCACACAGGTCGATGATTAAATTCAGACTTTAACTGTTCAGCTTGTTTACGTGTTGCCGTATCTATGTTTATATCAAATTTTATTGAGCCGGTAGCGGTTATTCTGTCAGCGTGTAAACCTAAAGAAATAAAGCGCTCGACATCTTCATGATTATGGCTTGCCACATAGTCAATGCTGTCCATAATGGCCTTCGCGAGTCGAGGTACTCTTTGATAACCCCTTAAAGATTTCCGCGAAAGGCGCGCATTTATGATGATTGTCGAGCAGTGAGCTCGCTTGGCTGTAGTCATCATATTTAGCCACAATTCGGTTTCTAAAATAATAAGCTGTTGTGGCTTAAGAAGTTTTATAAAGCGGTTAGCGCAGTCCCAAAAATCAAATGGTAAATAGCAAACTGGTATATGCCCTTTGAAGCTATCAATGACTTGTTGACGTCCAGTTGGAGTATTACAGGTCACGATAATTTTTTTGTTTTGATGTTTTTTCTGGTATGCCGTTATTAAGGGGACTGCAGCAAGTACTTCGCCGACTGAAGCACAGTGAAAAATGACCGCATTTTTAGGTAAGTGATTTTGAGATAAGGCGAAACGTTCAGAGAAGTTCTGTCGATAGTCTGGATTTTTCTTACCTCTAATAAAATAAAGATAAATAACAATTAAAGGGCTGAGAATGTAAAGTAAACAGCTGTAAAAAAAGCGTGTCATGAGTTAAATATCATAATTGTAAAATGCTATTTTACTGTGTATCTCGTAAAAATTGAAATCTAATAACAAATTTACACACTTTAGGGTCGTGCTCCTACAAAATAACTTTGTTACCATAGTGCCATATTGACAAAAAACAATGATAAAAGATGAAGTCCAAAATTACCTATTATCTTGCTGGTGCACTGTTTCTTTTCTCAAGCCAGTCTTTTTCTGCACCGACTGCGTATTTACCCATAGGGAAAGACGCCATTTTAGAGTATCAAATTGATAAAATGTTTGCCTTGACGGACGGAACTCCAATGGCAAAACCGTATCGAATTAGCGAAATAAACATGGCACTACGTAAGCTCAGCGCGATTGATAGACCTTTATACAATAGCATTCGAGGACGGCTAAAGCCTTACTTTAGTAAGGATGATATTACTCGCCAAGGTGTAAAGTTGAGAGCTGATTCTGGAGAAGTTGTTAAACTGGCTAATGATAGAAGCAACACGTCAGATGAATATGCTGAGCTTTCCTTAGAAGGGGTTTGGCGTGGTAGTGACAGTTCACTGTTACAAATTGGAGTTGATTATCGCGTCGATGCTGGTGATTTAGTGGCTTACAATACATTTTATGCATTGGGAGGCGACACTTTTCAGCTTAATTTAGGGTATAAAGAGCATTGGTTTTCTCCATTTAAAAGCTTTGCACAAGTGTATTCTAATAACGCTAAGCCATTGCCATCCGTTTCGCTGGGCTTAATAGCCCCGTTGAGAAATTGGTGGAACTTTGATTTTGAACTGTTTTACGCCGAAGGTGAGCATGTTGAAGACGCAATTTTGTATCAAGGTACGTTGCATAGCGGTAAACCTAAGTTAGCAGGTACTCACTTTAGTCTTGAACCTGTGACTGGTTGGAAGTTAGGCTTGAATCGCATGATGCAATTTGGTGGCGGCCCACGAAAAGTGACGACCAAAGATGTATTTAAGGCGTATTTTGACCCTGCAGGTAATGACAATAGCGGCTTAACTGGTAGTAAAGATACAGAGCTTGGCGATCAATGGGTGACGTTTACCAGCACTTTGCGCACAAACATGTTTACCCCGGCAGAGTGGTATTTTGAGTATGGTGGTGAAGATACCAAAGGCCATAAAAACTATCAATTTGGTAACACAGCCGCTAACTTTGGTGTATATCTACCACAACTGACCAAAGAGAGTACTTTACGTTACGAATACTCTAATCAGCATAGCTTATGGTATGTGAATGAAATTTATCCTGTTTATGGGAATTCAGTGGATGGTGCAGTAGTGGGAAGCTTTATAGGCGATCAGCGCCAATTTGGTGATGCTGCGCCTTCTCAAGCACATATTCTAGAAGCCACCTATAGCGAGAGCCTTCAATCACTTTGGCGTGCCAAATACACGAGAATAGACAATGTGAGTGATTACTGGAATGAATTAGGTCAGCAAGGCCAAAGCTATGAAGTAGCTCAAGAGCTACAAATAAGTAATAGTCGGAAAATATCTCAGCGTCAGGTTGAAACCACCTTGGCGGTTGGTAAAGATGTGTTTGGTGAGAGTTATACTTGGTTATCAGTCAATGTATACTGGTAAGTCACGGATACTATTTACAGAATAAAGCCCAACTAGCGGTAATTTAGGAATTTATATGTCGCAAAATCAGCATGTTGAACAAAGTTATTTGGCCTCGTTACAACGTCATTTAGACGTTTTTAATACGATGAAGAACTATCATGAAGAATCACTGCAGCTGCTCGCAGCTTGTCAAAAATCTTTAGCAAGTGGCGGTAAAGTTATTTGGTTTGGTAATGGTGGTAGTGCCGCAGACGCACAACATTTGGCTGCGGAGTTTGTTGTTAGATATAAACTAGAAAGAGGCCCTTTGGCGTCAATCGCATTAACGACGGACACCTCTATTTTGACAGCGCACAGTAATGACTATCATTTTGACACCGTTTTTGAACGTCAAGTACAAGCATTATGTAAGCCTGAAGACTTAGTAATTGGTTTAACCACCTCTGGTACTAGCGCTAACATTAACCTCGCATTACAAGCTGCTAATGAAGTTGGTGCGTATACGGTTGCATTAACGGGCCGAGACGGCGGCAAAGTGAAAGATATAGCAAAGTTGCCGATCATTATTCGCAATGATGAAACGGCGCGAATTCAAGAAGCGCATATGTTTATTGGTCACTGGTTGTGTGAAGCAATTGATATGTTGATGGCGGAGCAGCAATAATGAATTTAGCGTGCTTACAAGACTTAAACAGGGCCCGCGTATTAGTTGTTGGTGATGTTATGCTGGACCGTTATTGGTTGGGAGATACTGGACGTATATCGCCAGAGGCACCAGTACCCGTTGTTAAAGTGAGCCGTTTAGAGGACAAAGCAGGTGGCGCAGCCAATGTTGCCAAAAATGTTGCGCACCTTGATGGCAAGGTTGGATTACTGGGGTTAATCGGAAAAGACGATATTGGCCAAACTCTAGAGCGTATTTTAGAGTCTGAACATATCCATTCGCAGTTAGTCAGTGTGGATGGGCTCCCGACCATAGCAAAAATGCGCGTGATCAGTCGTCATCAACAAGTGGTTCGTTTAGATTTAGAAGAGACATTTACTCAAGCGCACAGTCGGCTGCTATTAGATAAGTTAAAGCAGGTTATTGGTGATTATGATTATGTCTTGTTTTCTGATTATAACAAAGGCGCATTATCGGCAGTTCAAGATATGATAGCTGTCGCAAAGGCGGCAGGGAAAACCGTCTTGGTAGATCCTAAGTCATCAGATTTTGCGCTCTATAAAGGTGCTGACTTTATTACCCCTAATCTAAATGAATTTAAGCTGGCTGGTGGTGAAGTTGATTCAGAAGAGGGCTTGACGGCAAGTGCACGCACGCTTTTAACTGATGCGGGTGTCGATGCAATGTTACTGACACGCTCAGAGGAGGGCATGTCACTGATAACTCAAAGTGATAAGCACCACTTCCCTGCTCAAGTACGGGAGGTGAGCGATGTAACCGGGGCGGGAGATACCGTTATTGCGACACTCACTACAATGCTTGGCGCTGGAATGGTCGCAAAAGACGCGGTCGAAGTTGCTAATATTGCAGCGGGGATTGCTGTGAGTAAGTTAGGGGCTGCGACGGTTACCCCTGAAGAGTTAAGCCAAAAGTTGGGGCAATATTTAATTAAAAATGGCGAACATTATCAAGCGCCCTATGATGATGTTCATCAGCATATAGAGTTTGCCAAGAACAATGGTGAACGCATTGTGTTCACCAATGGTTGCTTCGATATATTACATGCGGGTCATGTCAAATATCTTGCTCAGGCAAAAGCAATGGGGGATAAGCTAGTTGTTGGGTTGAACAAGGACGAGTCCATCTCTCGATTAAAGGGGGCCGATAGACCAATAAACCCCTTAGATGAGCGTGCAATGGTGTTATCTGCGCTTGCGTCAGTGGATTGGGTGATCCCATTTGGTAGTGAAGAACAGGGTGACACACCCGCAGAACTCATTGCACAGTTAAGCCCTGATGTTTTGGTCAAGGGGGGAGACTACAAAGTCTCTGAAATTGCCGGAGCTGAACATGTTTTGAGTACTGGAGGCCAGGTTAAAGTGCTTGATTTTCTTAATGGGTGTTCAACATCGAACATTATTAAAAAAGCACAAGCTACTGAGTAGTCTTAACTACTTTTCTCCTGATAGGCCCGCAAGGGCGTGCTTATAAGCTAGGTGAAATTGTTCCCAACTCTCATCGGTAAAATAAAAGGTCGGCCATTTGCCGGCCTCTTTGTTAAATGAGCGCCTTAGCCTGTCTATATTCTGTTTTTGCCAGTTAGGTGCAGGGGCTCGTAGTTCACCTCGGTCAAAGTCAATTAAATAAACGTCTCCAGTCTCGTCAAAGAGGATATTATTGATATTTAAATCGGCATGATAGACGCCTACGCTATGAAATTGAGCAATAGTCTGTGCAACTTTGTTGAGCTGATTGAATGAGAGATCTTTCGTTTGAAGTACTTCGCATAGACTGGTGGCGCCAGTAATCGCTGCGGTGATTAGGTCGCCACGATAAATACCATAAGATGTAGATACTTTTGCGGCCACAGGACTGGGAACGGGTAAGCCTCGCTGCTCGAGTTCGCATAATAATAAAAACTCTTTATATACACGGGTGTTTTTCAAGCCTTGGTAAAAGTACTGATCAGATAACAGTTTCCCTATCATTCCACCACGCCAGTAATGTTTCAATACACTGATTTTGTCATCATGGCGAAAAAACCATGCGGTTGCACGACCTTCTTTTGTACCTACTATTGCATTTTTTTGCTGCCAGTAATTCGGGTCAAAGTGCTCAGGAAGAAAAGCGGTGTTTGCGTGGTCAGGAGTGAGGATGTAGCCCTGTTCAATATCAGTTATTAGCATGCAAAGTGACGAAGTAAACTTAGGTAGGTTTAGTGTATCGCTTTTTTACCTCGCTATAAACTTGCAAAGCCCGATGAATTATTTAAAATCGGGCTCTAATTGATGTTAACCCTATGGGATATGTGTGTCGGCTCAATATAAATCAATCTGTATTCTTAGGCTCTCAGCCATCGGCGATGTTTGCCATGCTGTCGCTGCAGTTCAAGCTATTCAAGCAGCCCACCCCCACGCAAAAATTACTTGGGTACTCGGTAAGGTTGAAGCAATGTTATTATCTGGCTTGGCGGGGGTTGAGTTTATCATTTTTGATAAAAAACAAGGTTCGGCAGCCTACAAGCAATTAAAGTCAGCATTTAAAGGTCGCCGATTTGATGTGCTTTTACATATGCAGGTAGCACTGCGTGCTAATTTAGCTGCTCGGTGTATTCCTGCGAAAGTTAAAATTGGTTTTGATAAATACCGCAGTAAAGAGTTTCACAGCTTATTTGTGAATCGTAAAATAGAGACTCAGCAGTCTCCTCATGTATTGGAAGGGTTTCAGAATTTTGCTAGAGCAATTGGTGTTAACTGTGGCTCGCCTAGCTGGGTTATGCCTTATTCCGAACAAGATGAGCGTTCTGCACGCGACTTATTATCTGAATGCGGTAAGGTATTTGTGATTGCAGCAGCTGCGAGTAAAGCCGAACGAAATTGGTTACCCGAACGCTACGCCAAATTAGCTGAACACGCACATGCGAAAGGGTTTGATGTCGTGTTGACGGGTGGGCCAACGGACTTAGAGCGTACACTGGCAGATGACATTTTGCGGCATACGACTTTTCCTGTGCTTAATTTGGTAGGTAAAACCAATTTAAAGGTGCTGTTATGTGTTTTGAAGCAGGCAAAGTTAGTGCTTGCACCTGATACTGGGCCTGCGCATATGGCTGTGACGGTCGCAACGCCTGTTATCGGTTTGTATGCGCACTCTAACCCAACTAGAACGGGGCCTTATTTATATTTGGACTATGTGGTTGAGGTGTATCACAAGAACTTATTAAAACAAAAAAACAAAACTGCAGAGCAACTTCCATGGGGTACCCGGGTGAAAGGGGCTGAGTTAATGTCTCAGATAAGCATCGAAGAAGTTACGACAATGTTCGACCATGTCATTACCACTGAAGGGTTATAAAATTACCATGAGTCAAAAAGCTGTTTTTTTAGATCGAGATGGTGTCATTAATGTTGATCATGCGTACGTACATAAAATTGAAGACTTTCAATTTATTGAAGGGGTATTCGATGCATGCCAATATTTTACTGAACAAGGGTATTTGATTGTGGTTGTCACAAATCAATCAGGCATTGGTCGTGGCTATTACAATGAAGCGCAATTTCATGCTTTAAGCGAGTGGATGTGCCAAGAGTTTACGCGCTATGGTGTTGCTATTGCTAAGGTATATTTTTGTCCTCATCATCCAAAAAATGCTTTACCTGAATATTTAATGGAATGCACGTGTCGAAAACCTCAACCAGGCATGTTAATGCAAGCGATAAAAGAGTTCGATATTGATGTTACTCAAAGCGTGATGGTCGGTGATAAAGTATCTGATATTCAAGCTGCCCGTGCAGCGGGAGTCAACACGGCAATTCTAGTCGAATCAGGTCAGGCGTTTGATGATAAAACAATGGAGTGTGCTGATTTTGTTTGTTCATCGCTAAAAAACGTACCAAAGATTCTGTCTTCTATTTCATAAGCATTTACTTTACTCAGGGTTAGTCAATAATCACAATTAGTGCAATTGCGGCCCGAAACTTTTACAATACAATTCTATTTGATATCACTCACAATGAATTTAACGAAGACCAAGTTGATAGATTGTGAGTGACCCGTGCAACCAATGGAGACTCTAAATGAGAGCATCGGCCTTTTATAGCCAGTTAGAGCAGCAACTTGAAGAAGTTAAAGCTGAAGGTTTATACAAAAATGAGCGAGTGATCACATCTTCTCAGCAAGCTGAAATCGCGGTATCTTCTGGCAGTTCAGTGATAAATTTTTGTGCAAATAACTACTTGGGTTTAGCCAATAGTCCAAGCTTGATAGAAGCTGCGAAACAAGGCCTTGATGCCCATGGTTTTGGGGTGGCGTCTGTACGTTTTATTTGTGGTACGCAAGATATCCATAAAACGTTGGAAGCCAAAATTAGTGAGTTTTTGCAAACCGAAGATACTATTTTATATTCATCTTGTTTTGATGCGAATACAGGGCTATTTGAAACAATTTTAGGGCCTGACGATGCTATTATCTCTGATGCATTAAATCATGCATCTATCATTGATGGTGTGCGTTTATGTAAAGCTAAGCGTTTCCGTTATGCAAACAATGATATGGCTGCATTGGAAGAGCAACTGATTGCTGCTACTGAAGCTGGAGCAAAAACCAAACTGATCGCAACTGATGGCGTATTCTCAATGGATGGCGTGATTTGTAATTTAGAAGCAGTATGTGATTTGGCTGATAAATATGATGCCTTAGTCATGGTTGATGACTCTCACGCGGTAGGATTTGTTGGTGAAAATGGTCGTGGTACGCCTGAATATTGCGGTGTATTAGACCGGGTTGACATTATCACCGGTACGTTAGGTAAAGCGCTAGGTGGCGCATCTGGTGGTTATACGTCGGGTAAAAAAGAAGTGGTTGATTGGTTACGTCAGCGCTCTCGTCCATATCTATTCTCTAATTCACTTGCTCCTTCAATTGTAACTGCATCTATTGCGGTGCTTGATATGCTTAAAGATGGCAAAGCTTTGCGTGATACGCTGTGGAGCAATGCTGCCTATTTCCGTGAGCAAATGGAAGCGGCAGGTTTCACCTGTGCAGGTAAAGACCATGCGATTATACCTGTGATGTTAGGTGATGCAAAAGTTGCCGCGGCGATGGCTGATAAACTACTAAGCGAAGGGATTTACGTTACTGGTTTTTCATTCCCAGTCGTACCAAAAGGTCAGGCACGTATTCGAACCCAAATTTCTGCTGCGCATACTAAAGCGCAACTGGACACGGCGATCAGTGCGTTTATTCGTATTGGTAAAGAATTAGAAATAATCTAAATTAATAGAGGAGGCATTTGCCTCCTCTATTATGAGCGAAAAGTATGAAAGCGTTATCTAAGTTAAAAGCAGAACCAGGGATCTGGATGACCGATGCTCCAAAACCGGAGATGGGTCATAATGATCTGCTGATCAAAATTCGCAAGACCGCGATATGTGGGACTGATGTACATATTTATAAATGGGATGAATGGGCGCAAAATACCATTCCAACTCCTATGGTCGTTGGCCATGAATATGTTGGCGAAGTGGTTGAGATGGGCCAAGAAGTTCGCGGCTTCAACATTGGTGACCGCGTATCAGGTGAAGGCCACATCACCTGCGGACACTGTCGTAACTGTCGTGCGGGTCGTGTACATTTATGTCGCAATACCACAGGTGTTGGTGTTAACAGAGAAGGCTCTTTTGCGGAATATTTAGTGATCCCTGCATTTAATGCATTTAAAATCCCTGACAATATTTCTGATGAGCTTGCTTCTATCTTTGACCCTTTTGGCAATGCCGTTCACACAGCGCTATCGTTTGACTTAGTTGGCGAAGATGTACTGATCACTGGTGCTGGCCCAATAGGTATTATGGCTGCTGCCGTTGCCAAACATGTTGGCGCACGTCATGTTGTGATCACTGATGTTAACGAGTACCGCTTAGATTTGGCGAGAAAGATGGGTGCAACACGCGCAGTAAATGTATCGTCAGAAAAGCTTGAAGATGTGATGTCAGAACTTGGGATGACTGAAGGCTTTGATATTGGTTTAGAAATGTCAGGTGTGCCTGTTGCTTTTAATGGCATGCTTAATAACATGAACCATGGCGGTAAAATTGCCATGCTTGGGATCCCACCATCGGATATGGCGGTAGATTGGAATCAAGTTATTTTTAAAGGTTTGGTGATTAAAGGCATTTATGGTCGAGAAATGTTTGAAACTTGGTATAAGATGGCAAGTCTTATTCAATCCGGCTTAGACTTGAACCCGATAATTACTCACCAATTCCATATTGATGAGTTTCAAACTGGTTTTGACACTATGATCTCTGGTCAGTCAGGTAAAGTTATTTTAAACTGGACCTAATATATATAGACTGCAGTGTTTAGTAATAGACGGCTTCGGTCGTCTTTTTAATTTTTAGAGAAGTAAATTTATGCCATGTAAACATATTTCAGTTGCCCAAACTCATGAAATGCTTAATCGCGATGATGTCGTTATTGCAGATATCCGAGACCCGAATAGCTATGAAAGTGGCCACATTCCAGGGTCTGAACATTTATCAAACGGTAATATTGGTCACTTTATGCAAGAGAAAGAGTTTGAGCAACCAATAATTATCGTGTGTTATCACGGTGTAAGCTCTCAAGGTGCTGCTAATTATCTGATAGAGCAAGGCTTTGAGGACGTATATAGCATGGATGGTGGCTTTACACAGTGGGCTACTGAACTACCGGATGTTGTTGCAAAGTGATTTTAGTCGGTACCTCAGATAACCCACGTGCCGTGCAGGGCGCAGCTGATTACTTTAAGAGCCAAGGGGTTAATGCTGTTTTAAAGAGTATTGATGGCAGACACGTAGAAGTGTGGGTACCGGAATTAGATGAACAGAATATAATTCCGCTTTGGAATGATTTTGTAGAAAACCCCTATGATGAAAAATACCTAACCGCATCATGGCATACAGGGGACACAGACACGCAGTTTTTATATAAAGGCAGTGCGTTGAATTTAGCGAAGCGGTTTCATCAGCTGCATTGCTTTTTAAAGTCAGTGTTTGTTGTCACACTGATTATTTTTGCCAGCTTATTTATTACCGAAGAGCCTGTGGTTTATAAGTTGTTACAGTTTGACCCATCATCGCCACTAACGTGGATAACACCCGCTTTGATGCACTTTAGCGCATTGCACCTTATTTTTAATTTAGGCTGGTGGCTGCATTTAGGCAGTAGAATTATTAACCGAGTTGGGGCTAAGCAGCTTATTGTTATTTTTTTAACAAGTAGTTTAATTAGCAATTGGGCTCAGTACCTTTTCGTAGACCAAAGATTCGGGGGACTGGGCGGTGTGGTTTATGCGCTGCTAGGTTACGCATGGATATATAGTGCAAAAAATACCGAGCAAGAGCCGCTAGTGGAAAAGCCAATAGTGGGTTTCATGCTGTTGTGGATGATATTTGGTTTTACCGAGATTTTCTTTATCAGTATGGCTAATTGGGCGCATTTATTTGGCTTATTAACCGGCATGCTACTCGCTTTAGTGATAAACCTGAGGCGTTCTAAATAGGTGGTTAGTGATAAAGGTATTTAGTAAACAGCACTTCTCTGACAATTTCTTGGCCTGTTTCATCATTCAGTAGGCCTTTTAGCTTTTCAGCACAGCGCATACGAATTTCTTCACGACCCGTCAGAGATTTAATCGTTTCTTCGGGTTCTTTACTGAGTATTTGCACTATTGCATCTCGTAGCAGGGGCGTATGATGCTCAACGATGGCGATGTTTGATACATCATTCAGCATCAAGTCAACAGTCACTCTTACATAACCCAGCTTTTTATTGGATTGACCAATATAGTTCGTAATGATGTCAGGTTCAAAACCAAAATACCCGATAGTGGATTCGGCTTTAACATTTATACTACTGAACAACAGTATCAGCGCTAAAGTTAAATAAGCATGTATCTTCATTATGATTCTAAATCCTAGAGGTTTGACCAATCAATTTGCAAGGTGTAAGTGTATACTTATTTGAGAGAAATTTACAGATAACCTGTAAATTTAGAACTATAAATACAAGCTACTTTGTGGCTACAGCGCTCGGTGGTATGATATCGCCCGTCGTATATGAGGGCTTTATTTATTGTGTTTGAACATCCATTTTCTATCGATTTTTGTTGGCAGAGCGCTAAAAAATTCGACTGTCCATCAACGGAAGTTGCAGCGTTGCTGTTTGATCAAGGATCTTTAACATCTTTGCTAAAGGCACAGTGTGAACATTTTCGAGTCAAGTTATTATCAGAAAAGTGGCTTACTACAAGTCCAAGCCATGCAGAGGTATTTGAGAGTGAAAGACAACGAGTTTTATGTCGTGAAGTTTTACTCTATTGTGATGATATTGCCACTGTGTATGCACAAAGCTGGATCACGGAAGCTGCCTATCAAAGTGAAGTTGGAGACCTAGGTGAGACGCCCTTAGGTGAAGTACTTTTTAGTGACAATAGTTGGGTGCGATCTGCACTCGAAGTTTGCAACTTTGATAGTCAACATACATTTATATCATCCTTGATACGGGATTATGGGCAAGCTCAACAATCACTTTATGCAAGGCGCAGAACATTCACCAAGCACCATGCGCAGGTAATGGTATGTGAAGTATTTCTACCCGGAGAAACTGATGCAGCTCAATGCACTTAGAGTAACTAATCTATCAGAGTATAGTCAGTTAATGCGCTTAGATAAGCCCATCGGTACATTATTGTTACTCTGGCCGACATTGTGTGCTTTATGGATAGCAAATAGTGGGCTACCACCTTTACAGTTGATTATTATATTTAGCTTAGGCGTCTTTATTATGCGCAGTGCTGGCTGTGTTATTAATGACTATGCGGACCGCAAAGTAGATGGCGCAGTGCAACGAACATCACAGAGGCCTCTTGCACGCAAAGCCGTTAAGCCTGGTGAAGCGTTAACGCTCTTTGTCTGCCTCATAGGTATTGCCTTTATGCTTGTCGTTCAGCTAAATGTTAGTACCGTTTTGTTATCGCTTCTCGCCTTAGCACTCGCGGCTTGCTACCCGTTTATGAAACGTTATACCCATTTACCTCAAGTTGTCCTGGGTGCTGCTTACAGTTGTTCAATTCCTATGGCATTTATGGCTAGCAATGAATCGGTACCATTACTAGCTTGGCTATTATTCCTCGCCAATTTACTTTGGACAGTAGCTTACGACACTATGTACGCAATGGTGGATAGAGAAGACGATTTAAAAATAGGAGTGAAGTCAACAGCGATATTATTTGGTCAGCGAGATAGACATTGGGTCGCTGTTTTTAATATGTCGTTTATTGGAATAATGTCATATATTGGATATGTATTAGAGCTAGGTTTAGTCTATTGGCTAGGGCTATTTTGCGCTACTGCTTTATTGATTAATCAACAGAAAAACATTATAAATCGTGACAGAACTCAGTGTTTTAAAGCATTCTTGAATAATAATTATGTAGGTATGGTTATTTTTTTGGGTTTAGCGATATCAATGGCGCTGTAGCATCGTTAAAATTTAACGGCTATTTATCCGTTTGGTACGAATAAACTCCCTTTAGGTTGAGAATCACTCACATATCATCGTGAATTCATTGTAATAATGATTAAAATTAAGAGTGAGTGGATGCATTACTTATGAGTGAACACAATAAAAGATGATTAATCGGCTTTTATTGTGTTCATAGGTGACTATTACTGAGTAGCACAAGATTGGGCTTGTGCTGTTTGTTCTATTAGCTCTAGTAAATGCTTGATATGACTATCACCATTTACATGGTGATTTGTTTGCACGACTAGTTGCTCGTGATCAACGTCTTTATTTGTTTTTAAGAGAACTAGGTTTGGGTCTTGTGCAATCGTTTTAGAATGTTCGATACTGGCAATTGCAAAGTGGTTAGAGTTTTTAAGCCCGTCAATCACTTGGTCAATATTGCCAATTTTCATGCTGGTGGATTTATTAAGCCCCTCTACAGCTTCATTTAGCATGGTCTGTACTTGTTTCAGTTGCGAGAAACAGCCATACATAGGAAACTCAGACAATTCAGACCGCCTTAAGCTATCTTTGCTAGCAAGTGGGTGGTGTTTTGATACAAATAAAATAAGCTGGTCTGGTAAATGTATATCGCTCATAATATTACTGGCGCTTTGCAGATAGACGCTAATATCAATTTCACCAAGTTGCAACTTTCTCGTTAGCTCATTTTCGTCTTGCAATTGCATTTCTACTTTTACATTTGGATAGTCAGCTAAAAATTTACCACATGACATAGGTACAATTGCGCTTGCTTTGTTGGTATACCCGATCACTAATTTGTGCTGGTCTCTACCGAATAAGCTTTGCTTAATTGTTTTCTTCGTAAGTTCTAACTCCGAAAGAGTAGCTTTACAGTAATTAAGAAACAGCTCGCCTTGCTCTGTTAACTTTACTGAGCGAGTTGAGCGCTTAACTAATTCACATCCAATTTCATCTTCTAATGTTTGGATGCTGCGGGTCAGTGCCGAGGTACTGATTTTAGTTTGTTCAGCCGCTTGTCTAAAATGACGCAGACTACCCAGCGCAACAAACTGTTCTAGTTGTTCAAATCTCATTCGAAATTCCTTTTAATTTCATCAATACACAGAATTTGTGTGATTTTCCCTAATACTAATACAAATACAGGAAAATTTAAAGTGAAATTTTTACATTTTGCTTACAAAAATCAATCAGGATAACTGTCTCTTATCGCAATAAACTGGTCAATATTTTGCATAAATAAGTCTACAAGCTTAGGATCAAACTGTTTCGCTTTTTCAGATTGTATCAATGTTAATACTTTTTCTAAAGGCCAAGCCTTTTTGTAACACCGGTCGCTGCCTAATGCATCAAATACATCTGCTAGTGCGGTTATTCTTCCAACAATGTTAATACTTTCGCCTGTTAATCCTTGCGGATAACCACTACCATCCCACTTTTCGTGATGCTGATGAGCAATTGTAGCACCACATTGTAAAATTTCATTGGCAGAATTTTGTAAAATTTCATGTCCGATTTGAGCATGAGTTTGCATAATTTGCCACTCATCTGCGGTGAGTTTCGCTGGTTTGTTCAATATATTGTCTGGAATGCTTATTTTTCCTATATCGTGTAAAGGTGAGGCTAACTTTATGATTTCTGATTGATAATCACTTAATCCGTATAATTGAGCAAGTAGCATGCTGTAATGAGCAACCCGTCTAACATGCGACCCCGTTTCTTTTGAACGTTTCTCAACAGCCTCTCCAAGTATGTACGATAACTCTTTTTGCGACTCTTTTACGGTTTCTCTTAGTTTTAAATTGTCATATGCAAGCGCAATATTATTTGAGAAAAACTCTAACAGCTGATAATCAGTGTGTTGCAATGCCGACTCTTTACTGACGTATAGCATGGTTTCACCACCACACCGAGATGGAAAATAACCAATGTACTCATGATGCGTTTTACAGGAGGTTTTACGATTATGCGACTCAATAAAAAGGTTTTTAACACTATTAGGAATAACATTAGAGCTAGGTTCAATGCCTTCTCCTGAGGCTGCCAGTAACTTAAACTGAGTCGCTGCATCTTTTTGATTATTGACCGCCGCTGCACAGTAAATGTCATTATCTTTAAGGCCGAGTACATCCGATACATGAGATAGAATTGTAGAGGCAAAATCACGCACACTATCACACTGTAGGAACGATGATGAGGCATTGATTATTCGCTCTAAACCTTGTTTATGGCGCTCTATGGTTTGTATATCTCGGTGAGAGCGCAATGCAGAATAGAGTAATGTTTTGAGTTTAACGGCGGTTAACTCAGTTTTATTCTTGTAATCATTTATATCATAATCACGTATTACAGACTCTTCAGGCGCTTCGCCGGGTTGGCCTGTTCTTAAAATGAGCCTAATGTCGTGATTGGCGATATCATTTCTAATATATTTAATTAAATCAAGACCTGCATGATTACTTTCCATCACTACGTCGATGAGGCCAACGGAGATTTTATCCTCGCTTTGCAAGATTTCCATCGCTTGTTGTGCTGAATAAGCATGATGGAAGCGCAGCGTTTTTTCCTCGAATTGAAAATCAGAGAGCACTAACTTAGTAACTTGATGAATATCTTCTTCATCATCAACAACCAGAATATCCCAAAAGTCAGCATATTGCTCTTCGGTATTTGGTTCGTCTAGTGCTTCATTAGAAAAAAGAAAACTATTCACTCGTGGGCCTTTTTCTGACTACTCTCATTATAAGTATAGTCATGAAAAAAGGCTGTGCTTAATTACGATGATGGCTTTTTTTCGATATTTTGCAATTCTATCTCAATTGCATCACAAGAAATGTGAATTTCATATAAAGAAATAATCAGTGAAAGAGCCAGACAGCAGAGGCTTGCTCCAAAGAGGACAATGCCTGTTAATGCCACATCTATAAATAGTGCAAACATAGAGAGTGTGCACAGCAAAAAAGAAATAACGCCCCAAACTTGCATAAAGCGAATTAGCTTTATGCGTTTTCTGAGGTTAGCGATTTGCGCTCTAACAAGGGGCCTTAAAGTATTACCTTCGCGAGCATTGAGTTCACGAATTAATTGTGCAAGCACTAAAAATCGATTCGTGTATGCTAAAAGTAATAGTGAGATTGCAGGAAAAAGCAATCCAGGTGTTGTGAGTGTCATAATGCCTCTAACAGAGCGTTTTTCAACAGGTAAGTTCAGTATGACAGAAAATAGCTTTAAATGGCGATGTGCTTTTACAACAGATAACTTAATGGAAGCACATATCATTCAAGGTCTTTTTGCACAGGCAAAAATTCAATCACACCTTGAAGGTAGTGCGTTGCAAGGCGCTATTGGAGAAATTCCGACCGAGCAGGCTAAATTAAGTCTCTATGTCTATGAGATAAAGCTACATGATGCCCAGCAAATATTGTTAAACTACGCACAATCGCAACTACATGAAGATTGGCGTTGTATACAGTGCCGTGAAATAAATGGTCCAGCATTTCAATATTGCTGGCAATGTGGGAAACAACATGAGTAAAGCAAATAACTTCCAACGTATCCGAGATTTAAATTACCTACAAAAGGCGGTGCTTGCCGCTGCGGTCATTGAGCGTATGTTACCGAATTACGATTTATTTAGCGATGCAACCGGATTTGGTGACACTGCAACGATGAAGAGTACGTTGAATGTCTGTTGGGAAATAATTGTTTTCCCAAAGAGTAAAATCAACTTAGAGAAGCAAATTGACAAAGTTGAAGCAAATGTACCTGAGTTATCGCAGTTTGATATGTTTGGCACATACCCAGCAATTGACACGGCCACAGCACTCTTAGGCTTGCTCCATGGTTTAATGGCCAAAGATGAACAAGAATTTATTGATATTGCGAAAATATCTCAAGCTACTGTCGCTCGATATGTTGAGTTCGTGTTGGAGAATGAGGATATAGAACCTGAAAACAGTCTTGTTCGAGAGCATGAAATAATGCAATACGAAATAGAAGTACTAGCTGGGCTCATAGATTTTGTAGAGCAAATGGGACGGATCACCAGTGATAGCGTTAAAGCACTCAAGCAACACGCTATTGCTGATGGGCAAACGAACATTGGCATAACAATTTAGGGTCGAGGCTTAGTTTTACTTGCTGAGTAAAAGTAGCTCAAGGTAAAATTAGTATATTGAAATAAGGTTGGAGAAGTACATTGCGAATTTTAGGTATTGAATCATCATGTGATGAGACTGGGATTGCCATTTATGACGATGAGCAAGGCTTGCTTGCACATCAGTTATATAGCCAAGTCAAAGTGCATGCTGATTATGGCGGTGTTGTACCTGAGCTTGCTTCTCGTGACCACGTTAGAAAAACGATCCCCCTGATTGAAGCTGCATTTAAACAAGCTGGATGTGGGCCTGAATCACTAGATGGGGTGGCCTATACCGCAGGGCCTGGTCTAGTGGGCGCATTGTTAGTGGGTACATCTATTGGCCGCTCAATGGCATTTGGTTGGGGAATTCCCGCTGTGGCAGTGCATCATATGGAAGGGCACTTACTAGCGCCCATGCTAGAAGATGAGCAACCCGAATTTCCATTTGTGGCATTGCTTGTATCGGGTGGTCACACCATGATGGTTAAAGTAACCGGTATTGGCGAGTATGAAGTGTTAGGTGAATCGGTTGATGATGCCGCGGGAGAAGCTTTTGATAAAACAGCTAAATTGCTTGGGCTTGATTACCCTGGTGGACCACGTTTAGCTAAATTGGCTGAACAAGGTATTGCAAAGAAGTTTGTCTTCCCAAGACCAATGACTGATAAACCGGGGCTTGATTTTAGTTTTAGTGGCTTAAAAACGGCTGCTGCTAATACCATTCGTTCTGAAGGGGATGACTTACAAACCAAAGCAGATATAGCGCATGCCTTCCAAACTGCCGTGATCGACACATTGGCAATAAAGTGTAAAAGGGCGCTAAAGCAAACGGGTATAAAGAGTCTAGTTATTGCCGGTGGGGTGAGCGCGAATGTAGAATTGCGAGGCAAGCTGGAGCGAGTCATGCAAGGTATGCAGGGGAAAGTCTATTATCCGCGTACGGAGTTTTGTACTGACAATGGTGCAATGATTGCTTTTGCGGGCATGCAGCGTTTGAAAGCGAAACAATTTGCGCCGTTAGATATGAAAACTCAACCACGTTGGCCACTTGATAGCTTAAAACCTCTTTAATCTTTTTTCTTACCTACTTTAGGCTCTTGACCTTTTAAGAGCCTAGCAATGTTGGCGCGATGCCGCACGATGATCAATACCGTTAAAAAGCTCACAGGAATGGTGTATACCGGTTTTATCAACCAAGTGTATAGCGGTGCAGCGGTTACGGTAATGATCGCCGCTAAAGAGGCATAACGTGTTAGCCAAAGTACACATAACCATGTAGCAATGAGCATCCCACCCAAAGAAAGACCAATTGGTAATAGTGCCCCAAATGCGGTAGCAACGGCTTTCCCGCCATTAAAGTGGAAGAAAATGGGATAAATGTGACCTAGACAGGCAGCCACAGCCACGGCGCCTAACCAAACAGGTTCTATTTCGAGAAAGTAAGCACCCCAGACAGGAATAGTCCCTTTTAAAATATCAAAAATAAGTACTAATACTGCAGGCACTTTCCCTCCAAGCCTGAGCACGTTTGTTGCCCCTGGATTATTTGATCCTGCAAAGCGAGGATCGGCCAAACCAAATACCTGACAAACGAGTACAGCTGACGAAATTGAGCCAATTAAGTACGCACAAATACAGATTAAACTAACTAACACACGTTTCCTTATTTTGTCTTACTAAGTTTTGGGCTATGATCGAACGTTGTTGTAGGTTGATTTAAAGCATTAAAACAACCTTAATTTGAGTTACGTCACCGCTGGAGTATGAATGGATAAGGTCTATATCTCACAACTACACGTCGAAACCATAATAGGAGTTTACGACTTTGAGAAGGAAAGTAAACAAAGCTTGTACTTTGATATTGAGATGTTGACCGATATTTCGGCTGCAGCCCAATCAGATGATATTAGTTTGGCAGTGGATTATGCCAAAGTGAGTGAGCGTGTAATCGCGCATACCACCAGTAAACCTGTGGAACTATTAGAAACATTGGTAGAACAACTCGCAGCGCTTATTTTAGCTGAATTTAACGTAGCCCAAGTGTCTATTTGCGTAAGTAAACCGGCTGCAGTACCTGCTGCTAAAACAGTGGGTGTAGAGATAACACGGAAAAAGAAATAACAATGGCGCAGATTTATATTAGTTTGGGCTCTAACGTCAATAAAGAACATAACTTAGCTGTGGGTTTGAATGCACTGTTAGTTCACTTTCCTAACAGTATTCATTCGAGTGTTTATGAAAGCGAAGCGGTTGGGTTTGCTGGAAGTAATTTTTATAACTCAGTGCTCGGTGCCCGCACCGATATGGCGTTAGATGAGGTATGTCGACTTTTAAAAAGCATTGAATTAGAGAATGGCAGAACACGACAAGATAAAAAGTTCAGCCCTCGCACATTAGATTTAGACTTATTATTTTATGATGATGTTGTGTGCGAAAGCCCTGCCCAGTTACCTCGAGATGAAGTCGTTAAAAATGCGTTTGTATTGTTGCCTTTGCAAGAAATAGCCGCTGACTTTTATCATCCAACAGAAGAAAAAACGATACAAGAAATTTATCAGGGTTATCACAACCCACAACAGAAACTATGGAAAGTGGAGTTTGAGTCACCATGAGCTTGATTGAGATTATCGTACTGGCCTTGGTGCAAGGTTTTGCCGAGTTTTTACCTATATCCAGTTCAGCGCACTTAATTTTGCCTTCACAGGTATTGGGTTGGCAGGATCAAGGCACAGCATTTGATGTTGCTGTTCATGTGGGGACGCTTGTCGCTGTGATCATATATTTTCGTAAAGAAGTGGGTGAAATACTAAGTGCGTGGTTCAAGTCATTTGGTCAGCAGGGTAAAACAGAAGATAGCCAGCTTGGTTGGTGGATTTTATTAGCGACTATTCCTTCGTTGATCATTGGATATTTGTGCAAAGACTTTGTAGAGATTTACTCTCGTAATGCTTACATTATTGCCACTACCACCATCGTCTTTGGTTTGTTGTTATGGTATGCAGATGCCAAAGCTAAGCAGATAAAAACCCTTTACCAACTCAACTGGGTCAGCGCATTATTAATCGGATTATCGCAAGTTGTGGCGATGCTATTCCCAGGCACATCACGTTCAGGGATCACCATGACTGTGGGGCTGCTTATGGGCCTTAACAAACAGAGTGCGGCGCGGTTTTCTTTTTTAATGTCGATCCCTGTTATTGCGGCGGCAGGCTCTTACTATATTTTTAAGTTAGCATCTTCAGATGAAATCATAGATTGGAACGCCATACTACTGGGTTCTGTATTGTCTTTTGTATCTGCGTATTTTTGTATTCACTTTTTCCTAAAGGTAATTGAGCGAATGGGCATGATGCCATTTGTTATTTATAGATTACTGTTAGGACTTGGCTTGTTTGCATTTTTGCTATTATAAAATGTCACTGAGGTTTCAATTTGAACTGAAAAAGGCGCGTTAAGCGCTTTTTTTATGTCTATTGGCTTGTAAAACCGTAAAAGTTGATTATGTGGTAAACGCTTAGAAAGCCTGACTTTGATATGTGTGCCTGTGACGATATTTGTCTATTGGGGAGCAGGGGAGTTGCAGATGCGAAACTCTAAGGCCTAGGGTAAATGTTACAGTGTCTTTTAGGTAAAGGTAATGCGTTGTGGGTCAATATAAAAACGCGCTGATTAATGATCAGCGCGTTGAATAGGTTACTTATTACTTAATTTAGAAAGTGTATTTAGCACCTAAAGAAATACGACGCCCTTTAACATCGAAGAATTCGCCATCGTCATATGCAAAAGGATTACGTGGTGGAGCCTTATCCAGCAAGTTATTTATGCCAACACGTAATTGTAACTCATCCATTAGGTAAGTCTTATACATGAAGTCAAAAGTAGTATACGACGGAATATCGTTGTAATTGTTGTCTTCAAGTGTCCACGTGTTACTTTCTACAGTCGAGTGACGGTAATTAACAGTTAACACATATGAAGAGTCATCATGAGCATACGTTGATGATAAACGCGCTTTAATTCTTGGAGACTCCATTTCACCTAACTTCACTCTCAGGCCATCAGATCGACCCGTTGAGTTCTCAGTCGCTTCAGTTAAATAGGTTGCTGTGAACTTAACCGCAAGAGAACCATTGAACACATCAGTTCTATATGCTGACTCGAAATCGAAGCCTTTACGCGCAAACTGCGCAGCATTGATTGGCTTGTTTATGAAGTAGTCTACGTTACGAGTTTGCTCATTACGTACTACGTTACCACAGAATGGATTGTCTAATGAGTTTGACTCGTAGCAATATTGAACTGCATCTCTTCCAAAGTACTCTATCGCACCATCGATTTCAAATGACCAGTAATCTAAAGTGAAATCTAAGCCATCAACGAAAGAAGGTGTATAGATAACACCAATTGTATGGTCGTTTGACACTTCATTTTCTAGACTTTCATTACCGCGAATATAGCCAGGCAAGCTACCACCAGCTAACCACTCATCAGTTGGCATCCAGCCAGCAGGCATGTTGTCTGCTGCACAGTTGCGGATCACATTGTCTTTAAATTCACTTCCTGAAGCGGTAATTGAATCGGCACGACAGATGTCTTTTCGGCCAGAATCGAACGTCTTAGAGTTTGGCGTAAATAAGTCACCTAGGTTTGGTGCTCTTACTGACTTAGAGCGGTTTAAGCGAACACGTAAATCATCTGTCACACCCCAGTTTAAAGCAAGCTTCCACGCATCATCTGCACCTGTTACAGAGTAATCCATGTAACGATATGCTGTTTCAAGCGTTAAGTCTTGAGCGAAACGCATGCCTTCAATAAGCGGAATAGAGATTTCAGTAGAAAGTTCGTCTACTTCAATTTCACCATTCATAGCAAGGCTAGAGTTACCAAAAATTAGCCCTTTCTCCATATTTTCAGATGGTGTCGTTGTTGCTGATTCACGACGGTGCTCTGCTGTAAATGCTGCAGCAACGTAACCTGCTGGTAGCTCAAATAAAGAACCATCAACTGTTACGGCAAATACGACTTGGTCGTGCTTTGCAAAACGTGTTGCGGTAGTGCCAATGTAGTCTATTTGCTCTTGAGTTGCTGATGTCGCACCCATTGTATTAAATGGTGTACAACCCGCTAAAGCACCAATGACATTGCCATCTGCATCTCGGTCAGCACATACGATCTCGCCATTATACTCAACTGCGTCAATTGCATTGATTTGGTTTTGAGTTAAAACCTCACCTTCCCATAGCGTGTCTTGTTCAATACGACCATATTGAACATAGGCACTGTAGCCCCAATCGTCGTTTAAAAAGCCTTCTGCGCCAATAGAGGTACGGAACACTTCTCGCTCTTGTCCGTATGTACGATCGCCCCAAAGATGCTCGTTTGCTTGACGCAGTGTTACTGATGTCAAGCCATTGTCATCAAGCAGCTTAGCCATATCATCTTTCATGTAGGCGTTATCACGACGGATTGTGTGGCGGAAAAACGCAGGGCTACTTTCTGAGGTTGCTTCTGTATTTGAGTAAGTAAAGTCAAATGTCAATGCATGCTCATCATGCAATTGATATGTCGCGTAGGCTGAAGCAATAACACGCTCAAGAGGGGTTTGGAAGTAATCTTTATAGCCGTGACCAAACACGCCATCACCTTGTTGACCTTCGCCTTGAATATAGTGGCGAGAAGGATTGCCAACACCCGGGTTAGGAATACGGCCTAGACCATAATCAAAAGCACGTACGTTGCCATTTTCGTCAAAGGTATAATGATGGTTATTAAATGCGTTGTCATCAAATCCACCTTGAGTGAAGAAGTCACCGCCTTCAGAATAGTAAGCTAAGGCCGTTGGCTGACCTAATACAACTCTATTTGGAATGCCGTCTTCGCCACTTGTATTTGCTGGGTTTAAATAGCTATTGACAGGAGTGCGCATAAAGTCACGGCTCAGCTGTGTATAGCTTTTATTCTCGGTGTAATTCAGTGATGCAATGAATGACAGTTTGTCGCCTTCCATTCCGCCTGTGATTGAGAAAAAGTTTTCTTCGCCACCGCTTTGCTCAGGTCGAATTGTTGATACATCTACTTCAATACCATCCATTGATTTTTTGGTAATGATGTTTACAACACCAGCAACAGCATCTGCACCATATACGGCAGCAGCACCACCTGTGGCAATTTCAATACGTGCAATCATTGAAGTTGGGATGTTGTTTAAATCGACAGCAGTTCCGCCTACTGAACCAGGCACAAAGCGACGACCATTTACCAACACTAATGTACGCTCTGAACCAAGACCACGTAAATCAGTCGTATTTAGTCCAGACGAAAAGATGTAGTTAGTTGTTGTTTCTGGAGAAAGTCCCACAGTCGCTTGTGGCATTTCTGCCAGTAAGTCATTAACGTTAGTGATACCTTGGTTTTCTAATTCCACGCCACTAATAACGGTTACTGGAGTCGGTGATGTTAGGTTAAAGCGTTTAATTTTAGAACCCGTTACTTGAATACGTTCTACTTTTTTAGCTTCGCCAGAATCATTTGCCATTACAGCAGAACCAGATACGGCGCCAGTTAATAGTGCTGCTTTTATACCCACAGCTAATAGATTTAACTTCTTCAACATAAGACCTTTTTCAATTGTTGTTACGGACCACGCTTACTTTTGTAAGTGCGGTTATATTTATGCAGCATTTTTAGCACATCTAAATGTAACAAGCGGGACTTTGGTGGTTGTTGGTTTTGTTTCTAATTTGTGGATAATGTTTATTAATATTTTAATTTTTGGTTTTTCCGCATTTTTACTGGTTGTAGAGCAGCGCTTCCTTGTATTGTAATGTTTACAGTGGGTGTTTTTTCATTTGTATGTTAGTGGTAATGTTAATTAAGTTTCCATAAAAGAAACGAATACTCAAACTATTAGGGTGATTAACCCTCTTTAATGTGGTCATTATGTTAGCAATTGATTAATTGCGCTGTTTCTTTTTTGTGCGCTTACGTTTTTTTCTGATTTAAGGGAACTTTTTAGGTTCCCTTAATTTAAATAAACAGTCGAGTTTATAGGTGAAGCGAATGGGTTATTTGAGATAATCGTTCTTCATTGAGCTGGTTTTTAATCTCTGAGCCAGAAAACCCTTTGGCAATGATTGCTTGAGCACTTATGGCGCGAGTACTTCCAGCAACCTTCTTTAATTTTTCACTTTGGTTTATTTCAAAGCCTAATGTAAAGCGCATTATATTAATAAGTAATTCGAAACGCTCTGGTCGTCGCCAGAGATCAACTTTGTTAAATAGCTTTAATAAGTCTTTAGGCGAGGGGGATGTCATCAATGTGGCTGCATGCTCACAATAATCCCTTAACGCAATGGCATATTTACTGGGAATTTTGAGGGTTTGCTCTATTCCTGTGAGTTTAGTTAAACATGCGTGTTGAAGCCATAAGCAAAATAAGACCACTTTATAGTTTGGATCTGCCTTTGGCACTTGAGCTAGTTGAGCATTCAGCTTTTGATGGGTCTCTTCATTCCACTTTACTAGTAATGGCTGAACATCATTTAGTGCATTTAGATGAGACAATACTGTTGTGAAAACCTCAATAGCACCGTCACCCAAGCTTTTTTCTATTTCTAACCAGACCCGTTCTGGTGTGAGCGTTTTTAGTTCTCCTTGCTGTACCATGCTTTTCATTAGCGCCATTGTTTCATCAGCAATATAAAACCCTAAATGATGATAACGTGCTGCGAACCGAGCGACACGCAAAACTCTTAACGGATCTTCACTAAAAGCAGGGCCTACATGCCGTAGTATTTTGTTGTTTAGATCTTGTTGGCCGTGATATGGGTCAATTAAAGTACCGTCACCGGATTGGGCTATTGCATTAACCGTTAAATCGCGTCGATATAAATCCTGTTCCAGAGTAATAGTCGGCTCAAAATCACAGATAAACCCGCCGTAGCCTTGGCCACTTTTTCGTTCTGTTCGTGCTAGGGCATATTCATCTTGACTGACTGGATGTAAAAATACGGGGAAATCTTTGCCTACCTGTTTGTACCCTAAGGCGATCATTTTGGCTGGTGTTGACCCAACCACAACATAGTCTCTTTCAACGATAGGGCGGCTCAGTAGTGCATCACGTACAGCACCTCCCACTAAATATACTTTCATGCTTTCCTCAAATCATACCGTAGGGGTAAAACTAATTTCACAAAATTGGAAACAAGGTTTTAACTTGGTGGCTTTTTTTGCCATTATAGGGTGCATCATAACAATAAAGAGACGCAACGTGTATTTACGCTACTTTGGGTTGAATGAAAAACCCTTTTCGATTGCTCCAAACCCGCAATACTTATTTTTAAGTGATAGGCATAAAGAAGCTTTGGCACATTTGACCTATGGATTGGGGGATGCCGGTGGGTTTGTTCTTTTGACTGGGGAGGTCGGTACCGGTAAAACAACGGTAACTCGAAGCATGCTGGCACAATTGCCAGACAGCACACAAGTTGCTTTTATATTAAACCCGGCGTTATCTGAAATGGAGTTATTGGCAAGTATTTGTGATGAACTTGCCATTGATTATGATGCTGAACACGCAACACTTAAGCGTTTAACGGATGTTATAAAGGCACGTTTGCTGGCCAATCATGAGCAAGGCGGCCACACCATGTTGATCATTGATGAGGCTCAGCATCTGGCACCTGAGGTGCTAGAGCAGCTTAGGCTGTTAACAAACTTAGAAACGGATCATAAAAAGCTATTGCAAATTGTGCTGGTTGGGCAACCTGAGTTGCAGCAGTTATTACAGCGCAATGAATTACGACAACTAGCACAGCGGATCACGGCGCGGTATCATTTGTTACCTCTAACCGAAGCACAAGTTTTTGCATATATCCAACATCGTTTAAGTAAAGCTGGGTGTAATGAGACGTTGTTTGATCATGACGCTATTGCTTTTATGCACAAAGTAACAGCGGGGATCCCTCGGTTACTAAATCTGCTTGCTGATCGTTGTTTGTTGGGGGCTTTTTCAGCGCAACAGCAAATTGTCAATAAAGCCATAGCGCAGCAAGCAGCGCAGGAAGCTCTGCCGCTTGATTTGGTGCCACAAGAGGCAAGTGCGAAACGCAACTACACGTGGCGCGTTGTTACAGCATTTATGCTGTTGTTCTTCTCAGGTTTTGGCCTGTCATATATCGTATAGTGATAAAAATGTCTTACTTATTTAATGCTCTAAAACAATCAGAAAAAACAGAGAACTCAGAACAGTCTCATTTAGCTTATCAACATCAAAAGCAGTTGAACTTTTACCGTCGCTTATCTTTTGGACTTGGTGGTATTGTGCTTTTTGGGGGGGCAATGGCTACGGGCTTTGTGGCTGGTAAATTTGTGCAAACATCAACGCTGCATAATAGTGAACAGTCTACAGTTGTAACTGAACAGCATACTCCGTCAACACAACCAACCGCGACGGAACAAGCAGAGTCAACAGAATCGACCATAACCCCTATCGTTGCGTCTAACCCCGTTCAAGGTGTGGTTAATAATACCGCGAGTGTCGTTAATCAGCCTATGACACAGGGACAGCAACCTACTCAGTATCAGTGGGCATCGGTACAAATTGGTGTCGATGTTTCTGGGCAAGCTGTGTATGAGCAGCGTCTAGTGCCAGTTAACAATCAGCATTTGGGTAGCCCTGTGACAGTGCCTAGTCAACAGTTTACACAGCCTCATTTTGTGCAACCAACTGCTTTACAGCCGAACATAGTGCGCTCGGGTGTGGTATTGCAACCTAACGTTCAGCCACAACTAGTTCAGCAAGGCATAATGCAGCAAGGTTTAGTTCAGCCAAATATAGCAACTGTAAATGGAAGTAACCAATATCAAGATACAGAAAACACCGGGAATAGCGCCATAAAGCCTTATTCTGATCCTGAACTAGATAATGTGTCAGATGAGCTCAAAGAAGCGTTTGCACAGGCCGTTTCTGATACTGAAGGCAATAATAATGGTGAGGTGATAGCGACAAGTAAAGACTCTGCGAAAGCAACGCCAATAGAGTTGTTACCAGCAGGGTTGCAAAATAGTATTCCCAGACTGCGTTATCAAGCACATATTTATGCTACAGAGGCAGATAAACGTTGGATAAAACTCAACAACAGGGAGTTATATGAAGGCGATAATATAGGTGCGTTACAGTTACTAGAGATAACACCAGAACAAGCACTATTTAACTTTGATGGTTATGAATTCACACTAAAAGCGATGCAAGACTGGCCTCTGTAAAATAGCGGATTGCTCTCGCGCGCCTCACGGTAGCATTGAATGACGGAAGAATTTTAAGAGGTCTAAACTAAATTCTTCCGGCTTAATTGCCGCCTCTAAATCATCGTTGACTCGTTTATTAGCAAGATCAACATCTTTTACCTCGATGTAGCGCATATGTTTGGCGTGGTAGAATACTTTTACAATGGGTTGCAGTGGGGTGTCTGGATTACTTCCACTGACAATTCCGACGCGCTGACTGGTTAACTTAACAAGTGTGCCAACGGGGTAAACGCCAATCGCATTGATAAATACATTGAGCAGTTCTGTATCATAGTGATGTGGTGTGCCTTCTCTTAACAGCCGGAATGCTTTGACTGGTGTAATGCCCACTTTGTATATTCTTTCTGCAGTCAAAGCGTCATATACATCAACGATGGCCGCCATTCTAACGTATTGCGACAGGTCTTTGGCATCATAACCAAATGGGTAGCCTGAGCCATCTAGGCGCTCGTGATGATAGCCTGCAATTTCAGTCGCGATTTTACCTAATTGTGCATCCATGACAATGTCATAGCTATACTTTGCGTGTTGCTTCATGACTTCAAATTCGTCGATACTCAATTGGGCTGGTTTTTGTAAAATGGAGTCTGGAATGTGGACTTTACCAATATCGTGTAGTAGTGCGCCAGTGGCCATTTGTTCTATGATTGATCGCTCAAAGCCCATGTGCTTAGCGAAGATACTGATCAAAATAGATACATTAATAGAGTGTTCCAACAGGTAGGTATCTTTTTCTCTGATGCGGGCAATGCAGGCGAGTGCATCTTGATTGCGAAACACCGAATCAATAAACCCATGCGCGGTCTCTTTAAAAGCTGAAATATCAATAGGGCTGCCTGATTGGAGATCTTTAAAGGCTTTTTGTTGTAAATCTTTGGCTTCATCGTATAACTTGGCTGCTTGGGTTAATTCAGAATCAATACTGGTCGATTTGTGCCATGGATTAATTGTTTCTTCAACGACCTCGGGAGCAACTTCAGGCGGGGCAACAATGTCAGCTTCCTCATGCAAAGTTTTAGTGGGGTCTATTTCTACTTCAAGCACGCCGGTAGACTTTAAATTGTCGATGCTTTTTTGTGTCTTTACCCACCCTTGGTTTTTAATTTTAATATGCCCAGTTTGCTTTATTACCCCAACCACAAACATACCTGGGTTCAAGTCCTTGATATTTATTATTTTCATCTTGAGCCCTAAATACAGGAATAAGACTTATAAGCCTAGCAAAGAACGGCAAAAAAGGTAGTGATAAAGGGTGGCTTTTTATTAATGGATAACGATAGGGTATTGAATAGGAAGCGGACATAAGCTAAAAGTAGCTTATGTCCGTGATGTTTTTAACGGTTTATTCGTCGTCTTCAACTAGGGTCATCAGTGAGGTATTACCACCTGATGCCGTTGTATCAATACTGATGGTTTTTTCAGTAACGAGACGGCTGATCAGCGTGTCATAGTATTCTGCACTGATAACTGGCAAAATTGCACCGCTACGAGCAGCTAATTGCTGACTGAAGTAACCTAAACGTGATGAACGTGCTGCAACAACCGCACCTGCTAAATGCGGATGGGTGAGTACTGCGTGTAGCTGGTTTGGTTTAGCAACTTGGAACACACCTTCTGCAATGCCAGTAGAAATGAACTTATCTCTAAACGCTTGAGCTTCTTCATAAAACAGCTCTGATGCTACGGTGATCACGGTGTTACCTGCTGCAAGCGCCGTAATGATTGAAATAGCCCAAAAGTTAAATGAGGTGCTCTTATCTGCATAACACACCACACAACCTCGCGCTTCTAGGTGCAAGGTATTTGATTCACCTGTCGGACCTGGCAATGTTGTATGACTGCGCATACGTTTCTCTAAACGGTTTAGCTGGTTACGTGCATCTGCGAGTGTTTTAGCTAAATCGTCGGCTAAGTCGTCAATGATCTCAACGGTTGCAATCTTAGCCAGTAATTGGCGAACAGCAGAAACCCGGTCGTTTAACGGAGTTGCACGCCAGATTTTTTCATCACGCATTGAATTACGCATTAAGCGGTCAACTTGCTCTGTTGCGCCCGGGAAGTTATGCGTTTCTAACTCATCAGCGGTTAAGTTAGTCATTTGTACGTTTTCCGGAGAGGCTTTTTCTTTTACCAAACGGTATAAGTAGTTTGGTCCACCCGCTTTAGGGCCAGTACCCGATAAGCCGCGTCCACCAAAAGGTTGTACACCGACAATTGCACCAATCATATTACGGTTTACATAAACGTTACCGGCTCTAGACATCTTAGCAAGGTAGTGACAGCGCTCTTCAATACGTGAATGCACCCCCATTGTTAAGCCGTAACCGGTGTTATTGATTTGATCGATAACATTATCTAGTTCATGGGCTTTATAACGAATAACATGCACGACAGGACCAAATACTTCACGTTTTAATACCGATAGGTCTGCAATTTCATACAAACGAGGGGCGAAGAAGAATGCACCATTTTCTGAATTATCAGGAATAGGTGATTCAAACAACAGCTTACCATTGGCTTTTAAATACTCAACATGTGCAGTAAGCGTATTGAGCGCTTTTTCATCAATAACTGGGCCAACATCCGTATCAAGCTGAGCTGGGTCGCCTATATGCAGTTCTTGTAGTGCACCTTTGAGCATTTTAATAATGCCGTCAGCCACATCGTCTTGTAAGAATAGAACGCGCAATGCTGAACAACGTTGACCGGCACTTTGGAAACCAGATGAAATAACATCATCAACCACTTGCTCAGGCAAAGCCGTAGAATCAACGATCATACAGTTTTGGCCACCTGTTTCGGCGATCAATGGTACTTGAATGTCATTTCGTTCAGCTAGGATTTGTGAAATCAATGTACCCGTTTCTGTAGAGCCGGTGAACATTACAGCTTGGATACGCTCATCAGGGACTATGTGCTTACCTACGTCACTACCGCGTGCGATAACCGCTTGTACAACATGTTCAGGTAACCCGACAATTTGCATTAGCTCAATACAACGTAGTGCTATCATACTGGTTTGTTCAGCAGGTTTTGCTATGACCGTATTACCCGTTACGATAGCAGCGGCAACTTGACCTAGGAATATCGCTAGAGGGAAGTTCCATGGGCTAATACATAAAATAACACCACGAGCTTCAAAACGCTCATCTTCAGATAACTCTTCAGCACGTGCGGCATAATAACGACAGAAGTCAACGGCTTCACGTACTTCATCAATGCTGTCTTGGGTAATTTTACCGGCTTCTTTAATACAAATTGCCACAAGCTCATCATGATGACGTTCAAGTATGTCGGCGATGCGGCGTAATAGCTCTGCACGCTCAGACACCGGCGTTTCAGACCAATTTGCGAATGCTGTATCAGCGTTAGCCAGCATCGTATGCATTTCATTACTCTGGTGCAGCGGCACTTGACCAACCACTTCAGTGTGATTTGCCGGGTTGCGTACTGCTAGAAAACCCTCTTTAACATCCGCTTCAGTGATACGGTTATCTTCAAACCACTTGTCTAGGTTATCTTTTAATGGCGAAATAACATTGATGTCTGTTAAATCCATGCCTTTAGAGTTATCGCGCTCATTGCCATAAAGTTCAATTGGCAGTTTAATTTGCGTATTAAATTTATTACGCAAGCCTTGTAGCGTTTCAACTGGATCAGGAAGAAGCGACTCAACAGGCTTAGTCACGTCAACAATCGCATTTACAAACGACGAATTAGCGCCGTTTTCAAGTAAACGGCGAACTAAGTAGGCAAGCAGGTCTTCATGTTGGCCTACCGGCGCATACACTCGGCACTGTACCTTGTCTTGTTCTACTATTTGATCGAATAAAGATTCGCCCATACCGTGTAAACGTTGGAACTCAAACCCTTTGTTATTGCCTTTTGCCACTTCAAGAATAGTTGCTGCAGTATAGGCGTTATGTGTTGCGAACTGAGGGAATAACGCATCTCGTGCTTCAAGTAATTTAATTGCACAGGCTTTGTATGATACGTCAGTTGTTGCTTTACGTGTAAATACAGGGAAGTGATCTAAACCATCTTGTTGCGTGGTTTTAATTTCTGTATCCCAGTATGCACCTTTTACCAAACGCACCATTAATTTACGACCAACACGGCGGGCTAAATCAGTCAGCCACTCAACGACGAAGATAGCGCGTTTCTGGTAGGCTTGTACTGCTAGACCAAATCCTTGCCAATCGCCTAGCTCATCATCAGAGAAAACGGCTTCAATGACATCCAGTGAGATATCTAAACGGTCTGCTTCTTCCGCATCTACGGTAAAACCAATGTCGTATTTTTTAGCGGCGAGTGCAAGCTCTTTAAGTTTAGGTACAATTTCAGTTAGGACGCGTTCACGGTGACTAAATTCATAGCGAGGGTGAATGGCCGACAACTTAACAGAGATACCTGGGCTTTTTATTGGGCCTCGGCCATTCGCTGCTTTACCAATAGAATGGATGGCATTCATATAGCTATTAAAATAACGCTCGGCATCTTCCATGGTGCGTGCACCTTCACCTAGCATATCGTAAGAGTAGACATAGCCTTTTTGCTCTTTTTCAGCAGCACGTTCAATGGCTTCATCGATGTTCTGACCCATAACGAACTGCTTACCCATGATTTTCATGGCATAGTTGACTGACTTACGGATCACAGGCTCACCTAAGCGGCCAATGGTCTTTTTCAGTACACCAAACTGCTGATCTTTATTCTTGTCAGTGTAGTTAACCATTTTACCGGTCACGAGTAAGCCCCAGCTTGATGCATTAACGAATAAAGAGTCGCTGCTCCCCAAATGTGAGCTCCAGTCACCATTCGCTAATTTGTCGCGAATCAGGTTATCTTGAGTTTCTTTGTCTGGTACACGTAATAATGCTTCAGCCAAACACATTAACACTACGCCTTCTTCTGAAGACAGTGAGAATTCATTTAATAATGCGTCTACGCCATTTTGACCATCTTGGTCTTTACGAATATTTACCACGATTTGGCGTGCGCGTTCCCATGCACGGCTTCGAGCCGTAACGCCTACTTCAGCAAGTGGCAAAATATGGTCGATCACTTGCTCTTCATCAATACGATAGAAGTCACGGATTTTTTGTCTGATAGGACAGTTAGTATTTAAATCACCGTTGTAAAGCATAAGGAACCCTCAGGAAAGGAGTCAAAAACACAAGTAATTAACACGTATTGAGTCAGACAAGGGGGTAGTTGGGTCAGACAAAACCGTGGCGTGAAAAACGCCTAATTAATTACAACATAGTTAATTAATGCATTGCGCTGGGCAAACACGACCACACTATTTTGGCGTGTTTGAATTTTAGATAGTACGCATTGTGTTTAGCATCAAATTTTTCAGGCATTCTATCTGAGATTAGTCAGTATATGCTGTTTTATTTTGGCAAAATACGGTAAATTAACGGGAGAATTAACTCAGAAACAGAATTAAATGCTGCATGACAACACCAATTAGAACTCGCGTATTAGACCGTATTGATTTAGCAATATTAGATGTATTGCAAAGAAATGGTCGAATATCGAATGTTAACTTGGCAAAAGAGGTTAACCTCAGTCCAAGCCCGTGTTTGGATAGAGTGAAAAAGCTCGAATCTGAAGGGTACATAGAAGGGTATTCCGCGCGTTTGAACTCTGCAAAGCTCGGCCAAGCATTGGTCGCACATGTAGAAATAACGTTAAAAAGTTCTACTGAGGCGGTATTCTCGGTATTTAGGGAGCATATTGTTAAAATACCGCAAGTCGTGAGCTGCGACATGGTTGCTGGTGGCTTTGATTACTTGGTTAAAATTCGGGTTGCCGATATGGCGCAATACCGAGAAGTGCTGGGTAAGATCGTAGAAACGCCAGGGGTGAGCACTAATCATACTTATATGGTAATTGAACATATAAAAATCGACAGTGGTCTAACCGTTTTATAAATCGGACGTATTAACAAGCGCTAAATTAAAAGTGTTTCGTCAAAAGTACGATAGGTCATACCAAACAATAAAGGCTGAATGTCTCAGCCTTTATTGTCGTATTTGTTAAGTTAAGCCCAACCGTCGTAACGTTTACGGCGAGATAAAAAGATCGTTAATATAATGCCTAAGAACAACCCTGCAAATGCAATCCCACCGCCATAGGCGAGGAGTTTGTGTTGTTCATCTTGCTTTTTCAGTGTGCTTTCTTGTTGTTGCGTTGCCAATTGTGACTGTAAATCAGCAATGCTATTTTGCAATAGGGTATTTTCGTTTTGCAGGTCGTCATTACTTTGCTGTAATTGTGGTAATTGACCTAAAGTATTGTCCAGTTCATTTTGTAAGGTAACGAGCATTTCATTGGCTGTATTAAGTTGTTGTTTTAACCCTGCTTGCTTAGAAATGAATTTTTCTTCTACCCAGACTTCGCGCGCTTTATCATCAATGATTTGAATATAACCATTTTGCGGTTGTGCGATTATACGGATCTGTGTCCCTGCATCAATTGATCCTAAAATGCGGTAGTTTTTCCCCGGACCTGAATGCGCGTATATGAAGAGGTTATCTACAATAAACCCTGAATCATCAGAGGCCTGTTCATCAGTATTTACTGTGGTTGTAGCCAGCTGTAATTGCTCAGTGTCTTGTGCTGCTGAAAAGTGTGACATGAGCGCAAATACACTGGGTAATATAATTCGTTTCAACATCCCTCGACCCAAGTTTTAATAATTTTTTCAAATAGTATGGATTTCGTTGAGCAATAGCAAGAGATAGCGAAAACTTCCTCGAACATACGGCAAAAAGATTGCAAACTGCAAGTGCTTTGTATATTTTGGGCGTTCGATAATTAGATAGGTAACAACTTGCCATAATGGACACTGAAATAGAACTAAAGTTTTTACTTTCAGACAATGAAGTTCCTCTTATTCCAGGACTCATCACTCAATTTGCAAAAACAGTCATTAATCAGCCTGCTCGGAATTTAAAAAACGCATATTACGACACCCCAAATAGAGAGTTACGTGCGCTTGATATTGGACTTAGAACGCGCTGCTGTGACAATGACTGTGAACAAACCATAAAACTGGCAGGTGAGGTAGTTGGTGGTTTGCATCAACGACCAGAATACAATCTTCCTATTCAATCAGTAAAACCTGATTTAATGGCGTTTGCGCCAGAAATATGGCCACACGCTATGCAAGTTAGTAGCATAAATGAAAATCTATTCCCGATCTTCAGTACGAATTTTATTCGCCGCACTTGGTTAATTGAAACTGAACAAGGCAGTAAAATTGAAGTGGTATTAGACAAGGGGGAAGTGGTTGCTCAAGGTAAAGTAGAGCCAATATCCGAGCTTGAGATCGAATTAGTTGAAGGCACAAGAGATGACTTGTTTCTTTTAGCTGATCACTTAATCAATATGTCTGGGTTGCGTTTGGGTTTATATTCCAAAGCTGCGCGTGGTTATCGTTTGGCGGATAGTACGCCTTTAAAGCCTAATAAGTTTATAGGCTTTGTGCCACTGCAACCAGGTGCGACGCAAGAGCAAGCATTAGTTGCGGCAGTTAACTATGGTATTCAGTTTGTGCAAAAGCATGAACAATGCTATTTCGACAAGCCAAGCTTGAAAACACTGAAGCGGGTTATCGACGGTATAACGCTTATACGCCATACATTTCGTTTGTTTGCTGATATTGTGGACAAAACCACGACTGAGCATTTACGTAGTGAATTTAAGTGGCTATTAGATGAAATGGTATGGGTTGAAAATGCTATTTATTTAAAAACATATACCTCAAAGCGTCATGCCTATTACAAGAAAATAAACAGTGCACCAGAGCTTGCACAAGTGATTGATGACTTAAAAGATGTGCAACCGACGGCAACAGACATTGAAGATTTATTTCATTGTCCTCGTTATAACCGCTTAATATTGACGCTTACCCGATGGTTAGTTGATAAAGAGTGGCGTCAGCACTGGGATCAAAAAGCATTGAATGCTGCAGAGCAACCTGTGTGTGATGTTGCTAGAGGTTTCTTTGACTCGGATTGGCAAAATTTAAAAGCGCAGCTTCCAGAGAATAAAGCTTTGACTAAGACCGATTATTTACGACTGCGTCATCAGCTTGAAAATACCTTACTGAGTGGTAATTGTTTAGGTCAGTTATACGACAAAGAAGAGCGCCAAGAATTTCGGATGCCATGGATTGACATTGTTTATGGTATTTATGAACTCGATACTTTGTCATATTTAATGCAACTTTGCCAAGGGCAAGACAGTGATAGTTTGCAAGATATTCAATCATGGTTAGAGAAAAAAGCAGACTTCTTAGTGAGTGCCATGGAACAGAGTCGGGATGCATCTATGAATGGGCTACCTTATTGGCGCTGATGGTTATGAAATCAATTATTGGGGGACTACTGGTAATAAGCGTGGTCCCTCAGGCACATAGCGAACCAGCATGGCACCTTTGGTACAGTCAAGATCGTTTAAGTATTAGCTATAAGTCAAATAAGGAAGGTTTAGTCTCAATTAAAGTCAGTTCTACCCACCGAAATAGCACCGTAAAAAACTTAATTAACCTACTTCATGATACAAAAAATGCTACACAATGGTTGAGTGGTAGTACACAAGTATCTGTACTCGCGAGTCCGTCAAGCTTTGAGCGTATTGTCTATACCTATTTTAGTGCGCCATGGCCTGTATCTGACAGAGATATGCTCACACATTCATGTTTTGCTCAACTATCTCCAACACATTATCAGTTGAAGATTAAAGATACTGAAGATATTAACGTACCAAGTAAAGCTATACGGATCACCCCAGTCACCGGCATATGGCAACTGCATCAGCGAGAAGATGATTTATATATTGAATATCGTGTATTTGCACAGCCTAATGGCGTACTACCTCATTGGCTGGTAAATAAACAAGCATTGAAGAATACGCTGAATACTTTTATCGAACTTGATAAGTTGTTGTTAAAGAGAAACTATGTGCAACAAAAAGTGGCAATTTCCATGGGAGATTGCACGTTATTTTAACGAGTATTCGCCGAGACAGTCTAGTATTGTTCGACTACACTCAATAAATATTTCTCTCTCGTAGTTAGGCATTATGATTGATATTGACGATAAAGTATTGAGTGATCTACGCTCAGGGTTTAGTCTCCCGGCCAAACCTGAGATATTACAAAAGCTACAAGTAGAGTTGAATCAGGAAGAGCCAGAACTAGGTGCTATAGCAAAGGTGATTTTAGAAGATGTGGCGACATCGGCTGCGGTGCTTAAAGTCATTAACTCCCCTGCTTATGGTATGTCACGTACTGTGACAGACATTAAACAAGCCGTGATGTTTTTAGGGGTTAACTGCATAACACAACTTGTTACTGGGCACTTGCTGAAAAGTGCTTTTAGTCAGAATGACTGTAGTATTTCATTAGAGCGTTTTTGGGACAATGCATCTGATATTTCGCAAATAGCGATGTTGATTGGCAGGCAAGTGAAGCCGACAATTCCGGTTGAAAATTTGCAATTAGTTGGGCTCTTTCATGATGCCGGTATCCCTGCTATGGCCATGAAGTATGACGATTATGCTGAGCTTTTAACGACAGCTACACAACGGCCAGAAAAAACCTTAGTTATGTATGAAGAACAAGCTTATCCAGCTAACCATACTATTGTGGGGTATTTTTTAGCAACTTCTTGGCATTTACCCAAACCTATTTGCCAGATGATTTTACGCCATCATGATCCTGAATATTTAAATGGAACCTTAGACCCTGTGACCAAGGCGACGTTTGCAGCATTGAAGTTGGCTGAAAATTTAGCATTTGAAGCCAAACATTTCCGTTCTTGTGCGGATTGGCATGCATTTAGAGACAATGTGATGATAGCGCTTGAGCTGAGCGATGATGAGTACACAGATATAAAAGAAGATGTTGAGGAGTTTTTCATTCATTAAACTTGATGTTTTTTCATGTTTGTTTTTTAACCAAGCGATTGCAGTTTTTTCGCTGGTGTATTAATTTTTTTGTTTAGTAAAAACATTATACATATTTATAGTGTGGGTGTGTTTACTAACGGAATTAAATAATAGCTTATACAACATGTAAAACTAATAAGGATAATTTAATGAAACATCAATTACACAAACTGGTGCCAGTATGCACTTTGATTGCGTTTTTTCATACTGGTCACACATTAGCAATGTCTGAATTACTTGACGAAAAAACCGCTTTGAATACTTTACTGCCAGCACCATCATGGGCTTTAAGTGTAAATTGTCACGACGATCCTCAAGCATTACAAAAGGCAATCTATAATAGTCGTTGGTCTGTACAGCGCAGTCAGTTTGCTATAGCGGGTGAGTGCTATGGGCCTATTATCATTGATAAACGAGATATCGAAGTGAGTAATGATGCGCCATACAGTGGGTCTATTACATTAAATCCAAGTCATATCAGTTCTGAATTAAGCACCACGGAAGTTGTAAAAATATCAAATAGTACGGTCGCGCTGACTAATATTGCTATTAAGATGAACGATATTCCACGTGCGGTAACGGTAACAAAAAACAGTGTAGTCACTCTGAATAATATCAGTGGTAGTGTAAAACCAACGGCTGAAAAAGTGACTTACCCTTTTGTAGTTACAGATAACAGTACGACGTATGTTAGTAATAGTACAGGTGCAGGTTTTGAAGTTTCAGGCAGCTCAGTAATGCAATTTGATAGTGAGAATAACGGCCATTTTCTCAATGTACTTGATACCTCGGTAGCGCGTTCTGTATCCCAAAATCAATTCGAGTCTGTTCAGGTTTCAGGTAATACTTACTTTCTGGGAGATAATAAAACCCATATAGAGTCTCTAATGGTATGGAGCAAAGCTTCGGCAGAGGTTAACCGTGAAAGCTCTGTTGCCCAATTGCAGATGGGAGGGCAAACGCTGTTTGCTGCCTATCGTAATTCATCTATTTCGGGGCCATATTCTTTATATGGTAATGTGGTGTTTGAACTAGAGCATTCCTCAGCCAGCAACTGGGTTAGCGTCGATAAACCACAGTCTATTTTGCTTGGAAATAATGCCATCGTTAATGGTACTTTATATCCATCCTGGTCATGGGCAGGTCAAGACGGTAATTAGCCGTAGGCTTTGAAGTGTATAAACCCTAGCTGGTGCTAGAGTTGGTTAGGGTTTAATGAAGTGTTTAGCATTGCAATCTCTACTTCCATAAAATATAAATTAACAACAATAAGTGTTTAATAGTCACACTGCGTGCTTGGGTTGTGTCTTATAAGTACGCTTAATTTAATGAGAGAAAAACATGACTAGCACGCTCACTGAAACTGAATTGAAAACCCAAGTACGACTGGCACAAACGGGCAATGTGGATGCTTTTACATCTTTAGTAAAGCATTCAAGCAATGTCGTCGAGTGTATTGCCTTAGGAGTTGTCCGCGATATTGATGCCGCTAAAGATATAGTCCAAAAGGTATATATAAAAGTATGGACGGATATAAAGCAACTTAAGGAAGCGAGCAGCTTTTTACCTTGGGTGCGACAAATCACCCGTTATACGGCAATGAATAGTTTGCGTCGTAATACTGTAAACGCTGATATAGATACAGAGTCTGCCGAAAGGTTGCTGGCAAAGTTAGCTTGCGAAGGCAGTGATTTAGAAACTACGCTGCAACAGGCTGAACAAAGCCAACTCATCGCACATTTGATTGAGCAACTCCCAGACGAGTCTCGAGAGATCACGCTACTGTACTATAGAGAAGAACAAAGTTGTGAAGCTGTAGCACATTTACTCGACCTAGCACCAGCCACAGTTAGAAAGCGCTTACAGAGAGTCCGAGAAAAAATTAAGTCACAAATATTAAATGACTATGGCCGTGTTATTCTCGCTAATGCGCCAATAGAGCTGGCGAGTCTTGTCACTATAAGCATATCATCAACCCCAGTTGCCGCGTCGATTGGTGCAGTTGCTGCGCCAACACCTTGGTACAGTAAGTTGTTCATGATGTTAGGTGGGGCTGGTATTGGCGGGGTTATGGCTATGTTTGCTATCTGGTGGAGTAGCCGCTTAATTTCAAATAAGTTAGATAATGAACGCGATAGGCAAGTAGTAACACAAATAAGAAATCATAATTTTATAGCGGTTGGTATCGGGGCTGGCGTCATGAGCCTAGGTTACGGGCTGACACAAGGTTGGCTAATTCCTGTCTTGGGTTTTATGGTCATCGTGGGTTGGCTAGTTTGGAGCACACTGCATCTTAACAAGATTACCCACAAGCTGTGTGCGGGTGCCACTAAAATCCAGCAAAGAGTGCAGTATATTGGAGGGTTATTAGGCCTTATTTTTGGGGCTATAGGAGGCGGTGCAGGACTGTATTTTGGTCTTGAAAACAGTGGCCGCTTAGCTTATTTAATGTAAAAGAATGCTATGTGGTAGCAGGCTGGATAGTGTTATGGCGTTGGGTTAACTTTCAGAACAAATTAACGATAGTGAGAGATAAGGCGCATTAACCAAGTTGATAGTTTTGTTTTTATAGGCGCTGATAATAAACGCCTAAGACTTTAAATTTGAATACATAAATATAGAGCATTCTAGAAATAAAACGCGCTAGATATAAAATAACATGAGCACGTAGTATAGTTATCACTGATAGCATGTGCTCATTGTTTCAATATTTATAAGCGCTTACTTCTTATGCGTTACTGATTAAGATACGCTTAACTGGCTAAGTTACTCACAGCTACTGGCCACTTTAATGTCTAAAAATACTTCATCGAAATAGCTATCATTGTCTGTTCCGCCATGACGAGTCCCCGTTAAATGTATGACTGCGTAACTGGTGGTTTCAGGCACTAACGCTTTATTTGATTGTAAAGTCCAAGACGACCTCAGTGACCCTCTGTTCATAATATTAACTTGGTTATTAAAAGAGCATAACCACGTTTATAAATAAATATGACAATCTGGGATAGTCCAGATTGAAGTGATTTTACAGTTATTTTACATATCCATATGGCTTTAAAGTGAGAGTTACAAACGGGCTGCAATATAATGTGGGTTTTGTGTGAGCTACGAGTCGTTTAAGTGTAATTGAATCGGTCACTTGATACTTTTTATTTGATAAAAGGAGCGCATTATTTTAGCGACTGGTTGCTTTTTTGGGCGGGTTAGGTGTGCGGTATTTATTATCTGAGATCAGAGCGCGCTTTGAATTTTTGTTGAGTTTATTGAAACAAAGTTAGCAGTTGATTATAATTTCGCGCTCTTACCTCAGGTAACATACATGACTAACAGACTACAGACTTTACTGAGTTGTAGTTTAGGAAATACCTGATTGGATGCAATGATGATAAACACATGGAAAACTCATGAGTATATACAAAAGTATTTCTTTAATAATGAGAAATACGTTCTTAATAACCTCACTATTTTTAATCGCGTTTGCGGGCAATGCACAAGAAAAAGCGGCTTCATTAATACTAAAAGAGGCTTTTGGTTCAGATCCTTACCATAAAATGGCTTACCACGATGGTGTGTTGCTCGTATCTGGGCTTACAGACGCAAGAAGCGACGATACAAGTGGCAATATTGATGTGTTGCGGTATAGCGACAAAGGGTTTGACCTTATTAGCCAAACGCCATTAATTAGCAGCCTAAGAGATAACTCTCTCTATTGGAGTATTCTCGACTTAAGTTATGTTAATGGATATTGGATGATACTTGCTGTAAATAACTTTGGTATTCATCTCGTCTCTGCATCATTGACGAATGAAAAGCTGACCATTGTTAATGAGTTAAGAGTTCATGGTGCTAATAGAAAGGCTCAGCTTGTTTCCGGTAACCAAGGTAATTTGTATGTTGTGAGTAGTAAGTGGGCTTCAGTGGAGCCGGAGAACCCGAGAGATGGATTGTCAGTAGTCCACTTTAATATTGAAGATAATGGCGCAATAAAACACAACAGCGTAGTCAATTTTGGTATTAGACCCAATAAACCATATGACTCTTATAGCGTCTCTTACGACAATCACGCCTTATACCTTACAAGTAATCAATATGGCACACCTGCAGGGCTATATAAGCTGCCGTTGGCAGATGATGGCTCACCGCAAGCGGCCGTCGAGCTGACACTTAAAAATGCAAAGTCGACGTATCACCTTTCTAAAATGTCTGGAGATTTGTGGTTATTATCATATGAAAATTGGGGTTTTCAGGTAGCACAACTAAAAGGCGATGCGTTACAAGTTATCTTTGAACATGAAAGTAACTCTTGGTACAGCGCCCTTGAAGTAAAAGGTAACTTAATTTTTGGTTTAGACACTTTTGGAGAAATGGATGCTTTTCAAATAGGTCGTGACAAAACGATTTCGCATAGGTTCACATCAAGAGTATTAGATTCTGGATTCAACCGTGATATGCTCATTGTTGATGATACATTATTTATTACACAGGGCTTGGAAGGCATTTCTTCTTTAAAAATTGAAGATAACACAACGCTAACCAATTTACACAGTTTCTCTCAATCGGGTGTTATTGAGGACATTGCTATGCAGGGCAATGAGCTTGCGGTAGCCGCCTTTAATAGTAATTTGTATTTTTGGGGCATGGGCGATACCGACCCTGCGTCGCTTAATGCAACGTACCATGGTGGGTATAGCCTACAAGGCGTTGTATGGGAGGGGGATGAAATTGTTATTAATAATAGTGCTCACTTAGAGTCTCACTTGGTTGAAAATTTAAAAAACAATATCAACGTCGGCACACGTCATGGCAGCATGGGTGATCAGGGCACCGGTGGCAGCGATGGCGATGGCCAGATTATCAAACTTAAAAATGGCTATGCAGTTACTGTATTCGGTCTGGTTAGCTTTATTGATGAGTCAAAAAATATAATGTCGACCATAGAAACAGAGTTAATAAGCGTTTTTTACACTCAGGAAATGGTCGCGTATGAGCACTTGTTATTTATATCTATGGGATTGCCTAGAGAGGTGATTGTGTATGATACGTCTGATTTATCAAACGTAACTGAGCTCACCCGCATTGCGCCCAGAGGTAAAATATATGGCAATGTTGCTGTTAAAGATAATTATCTTTATATTCCAGTAGCTCTTGAGAATGGGCGGTTTGCAATCACGCCTTATAACATAAGTAACCCGGCTGAGCCCGTGGAATTACCAAGTGTTGAAGTGGGTCGCAGTTCAGATGCTGCCACATTACACATTGATGGCAATTACTTGATAGCAATCGGCTCTCAAGGGGCTTTACTCGATATTTCGGTACCTGAAAAGCCAGCGCTGGTTGATGAGAATTTTGATATCAGTACCAATGGTATTGGCGCCGGTTTTGAGAATGATTTGTTTACTGTAACTATAAATAGCGCAGGGCGTTTACAACGCTCTCAAATAAACTTCGCGCCAAAGCAAGGTGATTTGACGCTGAATTTAGATGAAGATGGTCAAACGATGACTGCCCTTTCGCCATCAGATAATGAAAACGATAGTGTCACGTTTAGTATTCTTGATGAGCCAACAAAGGGTACTGTTACAATTCAAGACAATACTACGCTAAGTTATATAGGAGCAGGTAACGCCAATGGTACCGATACCGCAAAGCTATTGGTAACGGATGCTCACGGTGGCGCGAGTGAATTTAACTTAACAATCAATATAAAGCCCATCAATGATGCACCTTTATTTAATGACCAACCTGTCACTCTGTTAGTTGGATTAGGCCAAACTAAGCGTGTTGCACTTGATGTGACAGATGTCGATGGTGATAAGTTAACCTTTGAAATTACCGATCAAGCTACGCTAGGTAGTGCTGATGTTGATAGCCAAGGTGTTGTAACATATGCTCCTAACACCAGCACCGCAGGTACAGATAGCTTTGTTGTGATGGTATCTGATGCAGTAGGGGTGACGGCAAGTAAAAAAGTCAATGTGACTATTTCCACTCAGCCAGTTTCAACGGATGCGACGGGTAGCAGTAATGACAGTAGCGGCGGCACGGTAAGCTGGTTTTATTTAGTTGGATTGTTGCTCGTTGGTATGCAACGACGCTATACACTTTAATTTAATGTTGAGTAGTAATTCAGGCTTAAAGCCGAGGTCTGAATTACGCTTTTATTTTGGCTTGCCACTGACTTTGCTGGCAGGCCAATCAATGCCTTTTTTGACACTATTGTCAAAAAATAAAATCGAGCCTAGCTTATTATTTTACTATATTACGTTATTAATGGTTAATTGAACTCATTAAAAAGCAAGTTGTTAGAGGCTAAAGCTAGCGCTTACTTGTTATTTTTAAGGCTTATACCGTGCTACGAACATAATCACCGTTTCTTCAATTGCTCGGTTCATTGCTATGTCACTGACCGCTTCAAAGCCATAAAGTAGTGGATAAAAAGTGAATGACTTTAATTGATACACAAACTGCTTTGCTGCGTAGTCAGCATCTGTGATTTTGAGTGCTCCAGCGGCAGAGGCTTGCATTAAAAACTCACTAAAATATGTCATGCAGCCGATAGAATTAGCTGAGAGTGATTTGGCCAGTTCAGGCTGTTGCAGCATTTGCATAAAGGCAATTTTACCGATTTTTAAAAATTCGCTTGAAGTAAGTAAGGCCACTTCTTGCGTGGCAATGTCGGTTAATTGGGCTTGTATCGGACGAGCACTGTCAAATTCTATGGCACTGACATTGGCGACCTTTTCGAGCATGCGGTCTAAAATCGCATGAAACAGTACCTCTTTTGAGGCAAAATGATTATAGACGGTGCGCTTAGATACCCCAGCATGACTCGACACCGTATCCATACTGGTTTGGTCTAGTCCGTATTGATAAAATAAATCTTGTGCCGCATCTAATATTTGTAATCGTTTTTTGTCTGATAGTTTCATGTACTTAACCTCAGGTTTGGATAAGGGTTTTGGAATAGAAGATGTTTTGTAAACAAACTTACGTACAATCCAATGATGATATTTTGTTCAATATCAAGGCGCTTTTATGCATTAATAGCGGGCTATTACAAATGAAAGCAACGCCGAGAGTGAGAAAAATAGCTTTATTGGGCAAATTCGCTTATCCAGAGTTGAGGTTACTTACCTTAACTCTATTGTCAGATATTTTATCAAGCCACTAAAAAAGTGCACTAATTAGTTTACTTTTATTTACTTTAGTGAAAAACTACACAGTATAGTTTACTTTTGGTGTGGTGATATGAGAGTGTTGTGGATTGGACTGAGCATAATAATATGTGCCGTGATAGGAGGGTATAGTGTGAATAGTAATTTGGTCGCGAATGTTGAAGTCGCGCGCGCATCGTCTCAGTACGATGGTAAACGGTTTAATAATTTAGTGGCCATTGAACCACAATCAATCGGTAAAACCCTCGGGATCGTAAAGCGCTATATCACTGAAAATAGAGTCGATACTGAACCGACAAGTCGCCTCCCTATGGCAACGATTACAGCGGATTCGTTGGCAGCGCTCAGTAACGATAAAGTACATATTATCAAACTTGGTCATTCTTCGATTTTACTGAAGGTGAAAGGTGAATACTGGTTATTAGATCCGGTATTTTCAGAGCGAGCGTCACCTTTTAGTTTTTTGGGGCCAAAGCGCTTTCAACCAGCGCCGATATCCATAGACGCATTACCGAGTATAGATAAGGTTATTATTTCGCATAATCATTATGATCACTTAGATAAGGCGGCGGTTCGCGCGCTGGCACATAAAACCGCTCAGTTTTTGGTACCGTTAGGGGTAGAAGGTGACTTAGCTGCATGGGGTATTGATAAGCAAAAAATTACGTCGTTTGACTGGTGGCAAGAGCTAAAGACTGAAGATGCGTTAGTGGCATTCACGCCAACGCAGCATTTTTCAGGACGCGGCCTAAGCGATGCCAATACCACGCTATGGGGCTCGTGGGTGATTAAAACGAACGATGAAAGCCTCTATTTTAGCGGAGATTCTGGATATTTTTCAGGGTTTAAAACCATCGGTGATAAATATGGGCCGTTTGATTATACCCTCATAGAAACCGGTGCTTATGATAAAGATTGGGCCGATGTACATATGACTCCAGAGCAATCAGTGCAGGCGCACATTGATTTACAAGGAAAGGTAATGATCCCCATTCACAATGGTACCTTCGACTTGGCATTTCACACTTGGTACGAGCCATTAGAGCGAGCGCTGAGTGCCGCGGACAAACAGTCAGTTGTGCTAAATACACCGATTATAGGTGCGGTGATCACCGTAGGGGGTTGTGAACAGCAAGGCACTCGCTGGTGGCGAACTTTGTAGGCATGTTACACAATAAAAGGCAGTTGCCCAAGCACAAGAGTTATCGGAAAGTTTGCAACTTCAGTATGTCCGACTAAAGTAAATTAATTGTAACTGGTGGTGTTTTTGCACTAGTTGCGATTAATTGACAACAGTTAAGGACACATAATGAAAGTAATGATTCGTATATTTACGGTTTTGTGGGTAGCTCAATTTAGTACGTTGCTTATAAGCCACCATGCTACTGCGGCGTCACATTTGCCAATACTTGATTGGTTGAGTAAGCCGCAGCAGTTACTCCTTCCCCGTTCAGAACACTTTACCATTGATGATTCTATTGAGATCACAACAGAAGATGGGTTAAACCTCAAAGCAAATATATTTGTACCGACGCAAATAGATGAAAAAGCCCCTGCGGTGATCTTTATTAATAGCTGGGCTCTTAATGAATATCAGTATATTAAGCAAGCCGCTTATTTGGCTGAACGTGGATATATTGTACTGAGCTATGCAACGCGAGGTTTTGGAGGCTCTGAAGGGGTAGTTGATACTGCAGGGCCCAACGACATTGCTGATTACAGCAAGGCAATAGACTTTCTTATTGATAATTACCCCGTAGATGAAAATGCGATTGGCACGGGCGGTATATCGTATGGCTCAGGTATTAGTTTAATTGGGGCGGCACAAGACAGCCGAGTAAAAGCTGTCGCTGCATTAAGTAGTTGGGGCAGCCTCGTTGATTCGTTATATGGTAATCAATCACCTAGATTAGCTTGGGGCGAGATTTTAACATTATCGGGCCAGTTAACCGGTAATCTTGATGTGAATGTGCCACGTTACTGGGAGGCAATAAAGTCTCATGATGAAAGTACATTACCGGAGGTTATTGACTGGGCATTAGTGCGCTCTCCTTCTGAATATATTGATAAGTTAAATGCCAATGGCACAGCCATTTATTTAGCGAAAAGCTATGGTGATAATTTATTTCAGCCAAATAGTTTAGTGACTCTTTTTGAGCAGTTAACTACCCCGAAATACATCGATTTGCTACCGGGAACCCATGGTACAGCGGAGGTTTTACCTGATCTATTGGGTATCGGCGAGAATCTTGTATGGGAAAACGTATACCACTGGTTTGACCTACATTTAAAACAACAGCCAAGTAAGCTACCCAGTAATAAGCCCATTAATATGAAGGTTAAGTTTAGCGATAGTACCGATCAATTTACTTCATTGTCAGACACCGTCATTGCAACGCAGCGTTATTTTTTACATCCACGAACTTGGTTTGATAATGGAGATTTAGAAGCTACGCCCTATAGTGCGTCAAGAAGCAGAGACAATACTCTAAATGCATGGGCGGGCACGTTGTTTACCACCAGCATTCCGGTGCTCTCGCAATTATTAGAGCAATTGGAGATCCCCGTTTATAGTCATATATACGCGGCGTCAGACATTCGTGGTATTTACTATCAATCGCCAAAAGCTGTGACCAAGATGAAAATAAGAGGTAATCCCACATTGAGTTTATATGTGCAGCCGCATGCTGAGCAGGCTCAGATAGTGGCTTACTTATATGATATGAATGTACTTGGCACGGCAAAGCTTATCACTCACGGCGTATATACACTTCCTAAAGCTGAGGCGGGTGAAGTTGTTAAACTTGAGTTTGAAATGGCAACAACCGCATATGATGTTCCTAGAGGTCATCGAGTTGTACTAGCTCTTGATACGCAAGACCCACAATATAAAAAGCCAAATCGAGGGGCTTATTACATCGATATTGAATACGGTAATGGCAGAGAGTCTGAGCTAACAATTCCTTTTACACGATAATAGCGTCGCAATGGGGTTCGCTGGCTTAATAAATTACACGCTGTACAAAAGGAGGGCGCTTTTGTTGTGTGATTTATAGGGGGCGTTATAACATTAAATCATGTGACTGCTTTGTAAGCATTGAATGCCTTTTATACCGCAGTCACATGTGTTTTTGAGCTTGGGTTAGGTTACACCCAGCGTCAGTGAATTATTCATGATTTTCTCAATGACTTACGGGATTTGCCAATCAGCAGGTGGTTTTTTCCACATGAGTGACTTCCAGCGCCAGTTATAGGGCATTTTTATATAAGCGTCGTATGCGTCTTCATAACCGCGCTGCGTTTCAATATTATATAAACATTGGCGGCGCTCTTCGGTGAGTTGCGCTACGCGTTCGAGCTGATCTGTGGTACCCACTTTTAATTCAGTCATACAGGCGTGTTGTGTTTTTCCTATTCCGGTATCAGTGGGAGCTAACACATAGGTGTGATCACGATGTTGTTGGTTTTGATACCAAGTGAGCATGGCTTGGGTGTCGAACGACAACCAATTATCAACCAATAGTTGTGCCTCTGTGCGGGCATAGCTTTGGCGTTGTGTAACCTCTACTGCCATTGTGCGAATAAAAGCGGCCCATAGATCTTTACTTGCTTCTAATGCGACTAAAGCGACTGGCTTCATATTACTGGCTTTATAAGAAGACCAGCCGAGCTGCTTACGGGTGTGCTTTTTCCAAATAACGTCACCGCTATCAAAGTTCACAATATCAGCGGTATCATGCGTATGTTGTTCAGCTCCTTGCGAGCACAAATAGGCTTTAACCTGCCAAATTTTTTCGTAATTGTCTTGAGCTAACCGGACAGTATGCTCTGGACTAAATGAGTCTTGAAAAAGGTGGACTGCTCGGCCGAACAAAAAGTAGTTATGGTCAACATCAGTCTTTACTGAGTAACCTCCACCGTCCCATACTTCAATGTTTTTCTCGTCCGCCATTGCAGCGTTGACAAAGTGACTAATAAAGCGAGTTTGTGCACGGTGAGCTGCGTTGACCCCACCTTGACCACCGACATCATCATAGCGACGCATAAAGTGATCTTGTTGTAGTTGTGCAGGTTCTTGCGATACTGCGTTAAAGCAATTTGGGCCGGTGGGATCTGCACTGGCACTTGTGACATTGAACCCTGCAATATCAACCCATCGTTCACCAATAATAGCCGAGTATATATCATAGTATTTGGGCTGGTACTTCCTATTATTATTAGGTGTAGCCTTAATGCTACTGACCTCGCTTGATGCGTTGGTGATGTGCACATTTTTAGCTAACCCAAATTGCCAATATTGGCGAGGGTCCTCTAAGTCTGGTTCAATAATATGCTCTTCATTAAGTACTTCTAATGCCGCTGTGCGGGTTAACCACTCATGACCCATGGGCATAGCGCCGCCACCCCCTAACTGAGTAAATGCACTACCCGTGGTTGAAGTGAGTAATAAAACGCATGCGCTAAGTTTTGTAATTTTCATAGTATTCCTTGAAAGAGTCCAGCATGTTTACGCTGGAAATGGTTTTGTTGTCACATAAAACTGTTAGGTAAGTTAATTTGTTTGGTTTTATTTTACAAGTTGATTACATTTTAGTGGGTTTTTAATGCTTTTTATTATTGTGGAGTGACTAACTTTTTTGAGTGTGAAATATCATTGAGCAATCAGAGAAAGCATAAAAAAGCATCAAAGCACAAACGGCACTTTAGCTACTTAAGCAGAATAAGCTGCAATTAGAAGCACCGATGCGTTTGCCAAAGCTAAGAGATAGTTATACGGTGCATAAAATGATGCGCATTTTGTACAAAACTTATCGTACGTTTTTCGATAGAGTAGGAAGCCTCGTGCAGGCAGCTGTATGGCCTATCAATTTCAAAGGGGATGTTAAACTCATTATGAGCAAAAAAACTGAAATTGCGGAGTTTGCCTATGCTTCAGAATTAGGAGGCGTTGAGTTACTTAACGCAAATTACACTAAACAAACCTTCTCTCGACATAGTCATGAAGGGTATACGATAGGTGTCATTGAATCGGGTGCCCAGCGTTTTTATCGCACCGGTGGAAATCATATTGCCCCCCAGCACAGCATTATACTTGTGAATGCCGATGAGGTGCACAATGGATGTTCAGCGACCGAGTTAGGATGGGCATATCGAGCTATGTATCCAACTCCTGAAGTATTTGAAGGCATTAGTAGTGAACTTGGAGTAACGAATGGCGCGCCTTACTTCTCTGATGCGGTGGTGCATGATCCACAGTTAGCAGATTTATTGAGGGAGATGTTTACGACGTTAGATAAATCAGATAACCGTCTTGTCAGGGAGTCTCTACTTTACTCCTCATTGATTAAATTGGTTGCCCGCCATAGTAAATCTAGTAAAAAAAGTGCGCTGCAGAGCAAGCGAAAAGTATCGCTGTTATTGGTCAAGCAATTTTTGGATGAACACCCTGAGTCTGATATTTCCTTGCAAGCACTTTCAGTATTAGCGGGCATTAGCGCATGTCATTTATTACGTGAGTTTCAAAAGCAGTTTGGTTTACCACCACATACTTATCAAATTCAAGCGCGATTGCGGCGTGCTAAAGGGTTGTTGCGTCAAGGCAATAATCAGCTTGATGTCGCGCTTACATGTGGCTTTCATGATCAAAGCCATTTTCATCGTCACTTTAAACGTATGATGGGGGTGGCACCTGGGCAGTATGCTAAAGCCGTGACTAGCAATAACGTACAAGTTATTTATTAGCGCATAGGGTAGGGTATTTCTATCATTTAATGAGGTAAATAGTGATGAAAATGCTTGGTTTTATAATGCAAAGTTCAGAAAGTAATAATAAATATGTTTCGCTCATGCGTGGTGCTTTGGCTGTTTTCCCTTTGGCACTGGCTGTGGTGCCTTGGGGTATACTTGCCGGTTCATATGCTATTGAGGTTGGTTTAACATGGTTACAAGCACAAGCGATGTCAGCCATTGTTTTTGCCGGTGCTGCACAGCTCGCTGCATTGGGCATGTTGGCATCTGGTATTGGCGTTATGGGCATTTTACTGACCACCACTTTGATCACGTCTCGCCACTTGCTATATAGCTTATCGCTGCGTCCTTCACTACAGACTTTACCTACTCGGTGGCGGATCACTTTAGGGTTTCTACTCACCGATGAGATGTTTGCCATCGTTATGTCTGAGAAGTTTAAAAGCTTTCAGTCAAATCCATGGTTTGCGCTCGGAGCTGGTGGATGTTTTTACGTGTCATGGAACTTGGCAACTACGCTGGGTATTGTGCTTGGTACATCAATGCCCGAATTACATAGTGTCGGGTTAGATTTTGCCATTGTTGCGACATTTATCGCGTTGATTGTGCCGAGTATTAAAACGTTTCCTGTATTAGTCTGTGTCGGTGTTGCAGCCTACAGTGCAACTGTGTTTGCACTTGTACAGTGGCAGGCTGGGTTGTTGTTATCGTCAGGACTGGGGATGTTAGCAGGGTATGTGGCTGAATGTGTGTATAAAAATGATGGGAAGGTGGTGTTATGAGCTGGGCTGTTTTATTCGCTATGGCAGCGATTATTTTTATAAGTCGTTATGTGTTTTTAGAGCCTAGGCTCCCCGTGGTACTGGGTCCGAGGTTACAGCGGTTGCTAACATACTCTGCGCCTGCGGTATTAAGTGCCATTGTTGCGCCCTTAATATTTATTGATGGCGAGCAATTATATCTAGGAGTGCAGAATCGTTATTTTATTGGCGCAATGGCCGCATGTTTGCTCATTGTGGTGACTCGTAATACCTTAATTACGGTGCTGATAAGTATGGGGCTATTTTTCTTTGTGTTATAAATCATATTAAGAATATAAAAAAGGTGAGCTACTACGCGAAAAGTAGCACCTCACCTTTTGGGCTAAAGTTTTACTTTGACGTACTCACCGGGGGCATCATAAATACCGGGGGCATCTTCTGTATGAGTGGCCCGCGCAGGGACTTTTTCATTATTGTGGCTTGTTACCCATTTTTGCCAATGTGTCCACCAAGACCCTTTACTGTGCTTGGCTTTGTCAAACCAATCTTGGGGTTCGCCTGTTGCGTCAGGGCCAAACCAGTAGCCATATTTATTGGCTTTTGGTGGATTAATAACGCCTGCGATATGACCAGACTCTCCTAATACAAAAGTGACATTCTTACTGGTCTGCTGAGCGCCTTTAAATGTGCCTTGCCAAAGCGCAATATGATCGTCTCTTGTGGAGAGCATATAAATGGGTTGTTTAATTTTGCTTAAGTCGATTTTAGTACCACGAATACTGACCTGTTTTTCACAAATAAGCTTATTTTCTAAGTACAACTCGCGAAGCATAAAGTTGTGGCTTTTGGCTGTTAAGTTGGTGCTGTCGCTGTTCCAATACAATAGATCCATACTCATTGGCGCTTTGCCTTTGAGATAATTATTAACGTAATAATTCCAATACAGGCTGTTTTCGCGCAGCATACTAAATGAGGTACCGAGCATATGCCCGTGCATAATGCCATTTTGCGTGTTATATGCCTCCAGTGCGCTAACGGTAGGCTCGTTAACAAAGACGCCTAATTCGCCAGGTTGTGAAAAATCAAGCAGGGTAGTCAGTAATGTCGCACTTTTGATCCGTTGTTTCATGCGCTTTGAAACAAAATAAGCCATGGCTGTTGCTAACAGTGTCCCCCCAATACAGTAACCAATTGCATTGATGTCACTCTCACCGGTGTGTTTTTCTATGGCATCAACCGCGGCAATTACCCCATCTACGACATAATCCTCAAAACCAATATCTTTCATACTGATATCTGGGTTTTTCCATGACATCATGAATACGGTGTGGCCTTGGTCAACGGCCCATTTTACCATCGAATTACTGCTTTGTAGGTCCAGAATGTAGTACTTATTTACAAATGGTGGAACGAATAATAAAGGAGCTTGATACACCTCATCACTGCTGGCGTTATATTGAATGAGCTCAAATAAATGGTTTTGAAATACCACACGTCCAGGGGTTGTGGCTAGATCAGAGCCCAATTCAAAGGCATTTTCATCGGTCATGCTGATCCTCAGCATGTCGCCGCCTTTTTCTAAATCTTTTTTGAAGAGCTCAAAACCATCAACGAGGTTTTGGCCATTAGAGTCGAGCGTCAGCTTCAATAGTTCTGGGTTGGTCGAAATGAAGTTAGAAGGTGACAAAGAGTTAACGGTTTGGCGTGCAAAGAACTCCAAGCGCTCTTTGAGTTTGTCATCTAGCCCCGGTGTTTCTCTTATTGAGCTTAAGAGCGACTGACCAAATAGTAAGTAGCTTTGCTTTATATAATTAAACCACGGGTTTTCTTGCCACTCATCGGCTTTGAAGCGGCGATCTCCACGCTCTTCGGCGACAGTATCCGTGGGCGCTTCCCCTTGAATTGGCGCGAAGGTTTGTTGAATAATTTGTAGTTGGTTTTGCCACCAATCTAGTTGGTTTTGTTGCATTGCTTCTGGTTTTTGTATTATGGCATCGAGCCACGCACTAAAATCACGGTTACTTTGTTCAGAAAGTGCTTTTTGCACTGGGTTATCGTTAAATAACGAATTATTGAATGCAGTGTACATGTCTTGGTTGTATTGCCACCATGCATTCAGAGTTTGGTTTAGATCTTTATCTTGAGTATCCATTACGTTCGTCCTAATGGCATTGGTTAATTTCAATAACAACGAGGAGTAGGTGCGTTTTTGCGCGAGGTGTTTAACAGCACCTGAGCACAAGGTTTTCCTTAACGCACCTCAAGTTGTCGAATAATTACATGATGTAATTATTCGGTGTAACGATTCGACAGGCTATTAAGCTGGTGTTTGAGCCGCTTGAAGGTTCTCTTTCGTTAACTCTTCAAGGTTGTCTTTGAAGTCTTGACCTAGCTGAGATAACTTTTGGCCATCTTCAATCATTTGTTGGCTGATGTTGTTTAATACATTTACTTGACTTGCATTAAAATCAACCAAAGATTTAGCGTCTTTTACATCTGCTGCCGCTTTTACTTGTGCAACTGACGTATTTGAAAAGTTTTGTACTGCATTTACTTGAATGCTAGCAAGTTGCTCGATGTTTTGTGCAACCAGTTGGTTGAACTTTAGTACAGGCGATAGGAACTTTTCGTTTTGTTCTGAAAATGTTTTAAGTAGATCTGTGTACATGATTGCTGGTCCTTTTAACGTTTATTAATTGATACTGCATGTGTTATCCGTGATGAGTCATTGCATGACCCAACTTAGATTTAGTTCATGTATAAACCGCCGTTAAGTGCGAGTGTTTCACCTGTAATGTAAGCTGCTTGCTCAGATGCCAAATATACAACAGCATGAGCAACCTCATCGGGTGAAGCTAGGCGTTGCATTGGAACTTGAGCTTTAATGTTGTCTAGTACATCTTGGCGCATAGCGGCAACCATAGGTGTTTCGGTATAACCTGGTGCAATGACGTTGACAGTTACGCCTGCTCTTGCCCCTTCATAGGCTAATGACTTAGTAAACCCGACCATGCCCGCTTTTGCGGCAGCGTAATTTGCTTGACCGAATTGACCCTTTTGACCATTGACGCTAGAGATATTAATGATCCGACCATATTTGTTGTTACACATATGTGCAAAAAGTGGTTGTGTCATATTAAACAATGAATTGAGATTAGTATTTATTACTTCATTCCATTGTGTGGATGACATCTTTTTAAAGGAGGTATCGCGGGTGATCCCTGCGTTATTAACCAGTACATCGATTCGACCGTGCTCAACAATTGTTTCAGTGAGTTGTGCTTCACAGTCTTGTACATTGGTCACATCTAAAAAAAGAGGTTTAACCTGATTAGGGTTGATCTGAGTTTGATTTAACCAAGCATCATAATCAGCTTGTGTGCGGCGTTCGCTTGCAACGGCAATGATAAAGTAATTAGCATTAGCTAACTGTTTAGCGATGGCCGTGCCAATCCCTCCGAAAGCACCTGTGACAATCGCTGTTTGTTGGTTTTCCATAATGATACTCCGTATCTGTTGTAGCAAATTAACTGCAAACCTTCGCTACGTTTTCTAACTCGCTAGGTACGACATTAGAAAGGTTTAAAGTGATACCGTATTGTTGATGTTGAACATGACGCTCAAGTAACAAAATGGTTTCATTTTTAATACACGTAGCTTTAACTGCCTATAAACCTAATGCAAACTAGAGAAAATGCTGCATTTCGCAAATTTATGGTCAGCATAAATGTTAATTATTTGTAACCCTTGTTTTTTGAATAAAAAGTCTAGGGCTGGGCTTTTCTCCTGAATTTTCTATTCACATTGTGCAGGTTGAAAGTTATCGACTTGTTCGGTGATATGCGCTCGATAGCTATTACCGTGAATGGCTGTGGTACCAAAGTGACCCGCATTCTCGCCAATTGTAAAGCTATCTGAGGGGGTTAATCCTGCGTTTATAAAGGCCTGTGCATCGGTTTTCGCATTGCCATAGGCTCTGACAATATTGAGTCCTTTTGCTTTAAGTTGATTGATTTGTGCTGTTTTATATTCGGCCGTGCGAAATAAACTGGTTTCGTTGCTCAGTGATGTACGTAAATACCCTTGAGGTAAACTCATCCAAGACAGCCAACTTCTGGTGCCTTTAGCGTACCAGTATACGCGAGCTGTTAGGTAAACAGGTTGATAGCCTAAATCGAGATAGCGACGTACTAACGTGTATGCGGCTTCTTTTGGTTCTGCGCGTTTAATACCCGTATAATCGCCAATTTGCTCAGCGTCAGATTCTGTGAGCGTACCATCAATATCAAATAATACGGCTGGAGTGTTGGGGTCAATGACAGTGATAAACCCTTTTGTGCCCGACCCGTCGGCAGGCACTGCTGCGTATAGTTGATATTGGCCAGCTGTAAGAGGAGGAAGCGACACACTGGCCTTACCATCACTATTTGTTAGCGCTTGTGTTATGAATTGCCAGTTTAAATCGTGCTCACCACGTAAGTAAAAATTGACGGCTTCAAACTCCAAATCTTTATGTGCAAGACTGCCATAATCAAACTTGGCTGTGGCTGTAAATGGTTGGCCCGCAGGCGCGATTTCATCGTGGATCATATGATAATTAGGCAACCAGGTAATAAAGCGGTTGAGTGTATTTTTATAAGGGGCTCGTTCAAAGCTAGGTGGCGCAATCGGTTGTTCCATAATTTCAGGCTGTGGGCACTTAGGTAACGCATTAACTGACATTGTGCTAAAAATTAGTGCAGTAAAAAGGCATGCTCTTTTCATTATTCTTCCTTTAATTTGATGATTAATTAAGCTTAGAATAAATACTTTATGTTGCAATAATGTTTAATTTTGCGTTTTTAGTTTAAAATGGGGTTGGTGGATGTGTGGAGTAACGACTGCTTGATATAAGCAGTCGTTAACTCAGAGAGGCTCACTAAGCAGGGTTAAACTGAAGCTTAACTAAGCGTTGATATAGTTCACAGCTTTGCATTAAATGATCATGGCTTCCTATTTCAATGAGTTGTCCTGAATCGAGTACAGCAATTCTGTCTGCGTGTTGGATAGTCGATAAGCGGTGGGCGATAATAATGGTCGTACGATTATGCATCAGTGTTTCAAGTGCTTGTTGTACATGATATTCACTTTCGCTATCTAAGGCGCTGGTTGCTTCATCGAGTAATAAAATATGGGGGTCTTTTAAGATTGCGCGGGCAATTGCGATACGTTGCTTTTGACCACCAGAGAGCCTCACACCACGCTCACCTAAAAAGCTGTTATAGCCATCAGGTAATGCCATGATGAATTCATGAGCATGGGCTTTTTTGGCAGCTTCAATAACTTGCTCATCACTTGCTTGTTCGTTACCGTAGCGAATATTGTGCATTACGTTGCTGCTAAATAGTGTTGGTTGTTGTGGCACGATGGCCATCTGCTGGCGTAAATCTTGTACGCAGAGATCTCGAATATCGACGTTGTCTAAGAGAATTTGACCTGACTGAGGGTCATAAAAACGTTGTAATAGTTCAAAAAGGGTACTTTTTCCCGCACCTGAAGGCCCGACAAGGGCTAAGACTTTTCCTTGTTCTATGGTTAGGCTTAATGAGTCCGCTGCGGCTTGGTTTGGTCTTGATGGATAATGAAAGTTTACATTTTTCATCATTATTTGGGCTGCAAGTGTTCCTGCCTTCACGGGTGTCGCATTGGGGGATTGTATTAGGCTACTCGCTTGCAATATTTCGATTAAACGTTCGGTCGCGCCAGCTGCGCGTTGTAATTCACCAATTACCTCGGAAATTGTGGCCAATGATGACGCGACCAAAATGGCATAGAAAACGAACGCGCCCAAATCTCCCCCGCTCATATGTCCAGAGATGACGTCGCTACCGCCAACCCAAAGCATACCGGTAATGGCACCAAATACGATAATGATTACACCCGCAATCAATGTGGCTCGTTGTTGTATCCGACGACGACCGATTGTAAAGGCTTGTTCTACCTCAGCTTGAAACGATTGCATCTCTTGGGCTTCTTGTGTGTAGCTTTGTACTGTTTTTATGTGCTCAATCGCCTCACCTGCATAACTACCTACATCAGACATGGAGTCTTGGCTTTTTCGCGACAGTGCGCGTACTTTTCTGCCATAGACTAAAATTGGAATTAATATAAATGGCACGGCACATAGTACGATAAGGGTAAGCTTTATATTGGTTGCAAAGAGCATAAAGAGTGCACCAATCAGCATCAAGGCACTGCGGATCGCCATCGATAATGAAGAGCCAATAATACTTTGTAATAGCGTGGTATCAGTGGTGAGTCGCGACATAATATCGCCACTTTTTGTGGTTTCAAAAAAGCTTGGGTGGAGCGAAATAACATGGTTAAACACGGCTAATCGAATATCAGCGCTAACCCGCTCACCTATCCAAGATACTAAATAGAATCGTGCATAAGTGCCGATAGAGATCAGCACCGTAATGAGTAATATGAATTGGACGGCATGCTTTAGCTGCTCTATTGATTGTTGGGCAAAGCCTTGGTCTATTAATAACCTGACACCTTGACCAATTGAAAGGGTTAACCCCGCGGTGATTATGAGTGCGGCGGCAGCCATAATTGCTCGACCTAAATATGGACGCACGAAGTGTGTCAATTCAAGTAAGATTGACAGCTTTTTACGGCTTTGGTTGGTATCTGTTGTTTTGCTTTTGTCAGTATGCACGTTAATTTCCCAAATGTTGTAAGGGGGATCTGATAACCGAGATTAGGGTTAAACTTGGTGAATATGGAACATATTCCTAGATAGCCTACGTTGTTTTAAGCCTGTTTTATATTGCTGCCAAGGCGACCCGTTTGTGTTTACTGTAACATTATATATTTGCCGCCAAACAGCTTCCTGATAAAAATAAAGTTTCATAGTTAAATTAATTATTTATCAGTCTTGAAGTTATTGGAAAAGTCGTAGGCAGAGCGGGGCTATTCATAAGCATTTTTATGCAAAATTTTATAGTAATGTTTAAATAATTAGTCATCAAGGTTAAATATTTATTGCATGTGTGATTTTAATGCGGTAGCTTGTACCGAAATCGACAGCTCATATTTGGGGACAAAAGAAGAGTTGTAGAATAAGAATAAAAGGACCACCTCCTGCACAGCGGACGCGCCATAACAATAATAATTCGCACGAAGGATGTTCAAAATGAGCAACAAATTTAAATTAAACACATTGGCTTTGTCATTAATCGCAGCAAGCAGTGTGTCAGGCCTCGCCCACGCAGAGCAAACATACATTGTTAAAATGAACAATGGTATTCAAGCTCAAACTCAACAAGTTAATACACAAGCCCAGCATGCAATCAATGATGTGATGAGCCAGAATATTGTTGATACCTTAGTATCAAATGTAGCTGAGCAAGTCGTTACGATGACATTAACGAAAGAGCAAGTTGCTTTAATGAATGCATCTGGCCAGTTTGCTTACATTGAAGAAGATTTTGAATACACGCCATTTTCAACATCACAAACTAGCCCGTATGGTATCGCTCAGGTACAAGCTAACTTGGTCTCAGATACAAATGTTGATCAAATTAAAGTATGTATTATTGATTCTGGCTATGACTTAGGCCACCCAGATTTACCTCAAAATGCTACCGGTTTTGCTGATGCGGCTGTTGGCTTATGGTACAAGGATGGCTCAGGGCACGGTACTCACGTTGCAGGTTCAATTGCTGCAATTAACAATAGCGTGGGTGTTGTCGGTGTATTACCAAGTGATAAAGTAGGCATTCACTCTGTTCGTGTATTTGATGATGAAGGCAAGCAAGGTCTAAATTCTCGTATTGGTCGTGCAGTAGACAACTGTGTTGAAAATGGCGCAAAAGTTATCAATATGAGTTTAGGTGGAGCGTCAAAAAGCCAATATTTAGAAGGCCGTTTAAATGCAGCTTACGATAAAGGTGTTTTGATCATAGCAGCTGCTGGTAATGGCGGTGACGCAACGCTTAGCTATCCGGCAAGTTATGACAGCGTTGTATCAGTCGCAAATATTGATAAAGACCGCAATAAAAATGTTTCATCTCAATACAATGCACAAGTTGAAATATCAGGCCCAGGTACTGATGTATTGTCAACAGTACCAAGAGGAACGGGTGTTGTTGCAGGTGTGACGGTATCCGGTGGTTCAGCATTTAGTGCCAGTGGTATGACACACTCAGTAGAAGGCAAATTAACCGCTGAACTTGCGGATTGTGGTCAAGCACTTACAACGTGTACAGCCCCTGCAAAAATTTGTTTAATTGAACGTGGTGGTGCGACTTTCGCAAGTAAAGCGTTGAATTGTCAAGCTGGTGGCGGTATTGCTGCATTAGTATATAACAACGCTGCGGGTTCTTTTGGTGGTACTTTGGGTGATAATGCGAACCATGGAGTAACCATTCCTGTTCTGGCTTTAACTCAAGCTACGGGTAACAGCTTGAAGCCATATTTATCACAGCAGGTAACTGCGCAACTTGAAAGCATTTCAGATTACGACGTTAAGTCGGGTACATCTATGGCAAGTCCGCACGTTGCAGGTGTTGCTGCATTGGTTTGGAGTAATCATACACAATGTACTAACGTAGAAATTCGTAACGCTTTAAATGCAACAGCGGTTGATTTAGGCACTGCAGGGCGCAACCATCAGTTTGGTTATGGCTTAGTGCAAGCGAAAGCAGCGACAGATTATTTAACGCAAAATGGTTGTGCTGGATCTGCACAAAATCAAGCGCCCATTGCGCAATTTGATACGCAATGTACAGCACTGAGCTGTTCATTCGATGCTAGTAGCAGCCGTGATACTGATGGTCAAATCACACAGTTTGACTGGAATATTGCAGGTCAAGTTGCGACTGGTTCGACAACATCATACACATTTGCCCAAGCTGGTACTTATGCGATTGAACTAACGGTTACTGATAATGAAGGGGCTGTAGCAAGCTTTAATAAATCAATCACGGTTGCTGATGGTGGTGTAGTGGCAGGTTGTGATGGGATTGAAGCATGGTCAGCGAGTAAAACGTACAGCAAAACGGGTACGTTAGTGTCATACAATGGCAAAAAGTATAGTAATAACTGGTGGCACAGTAACAAAAACCCAGAACAGAACTCAAATGTTGGTAACAACTGGAAGGTTTGGACTGACTTGGGTGTCTGTAAATAACCACAAATGTTCAAACAATGTTAATTGTTTATAAGTGATAAAAGCGCCGCTATGGAAACATAGAGGCGCTTTTTTATTTGTATTTAATTTGTTATTTTTTAAAGATAACCCCTTCTTTCATCACAAAGCTGACATTCTCAAGCGTACTTATATTCTTTATGGGATTGTCATCGACCGCAATGATATCAGCCATAAAGCCGGCTTTGATTTGCCCTACATTATCTAGTTTGAGCAAAGCGGCACTATTGATGGTCGACGATTGAATCGCTTGTAAAGGCGTCATACCAAACTTAACCATCCGAGAAAACTGCTTTGCGTTATCACCGTGTGGGTAAATTGCGGCATCTGAGCCAAATACCATTTTAACCCCTGCATTCACCGCTTTTCTGAAGCTGTCTCGCTGTGCTTTTGAAACCAGCTTTTCTTTATTTATATTTTCTTGCGGTACGCCATTTGCTTCGCCAAAGGCTAATGTATATTCGGTATTGTAGATGTCACACGATAAAAAAGTACCGTGTTTAAGAGCCAATTGAATGGCTTCTTTATCCATAAAGCTACAGTGTTCAATGCTATCAATGCCAGCACGGATCGCAGCCTTAATGCCACTTGTACCATGTGCGTGCGCGGCAATGACAAGTCCTCTTAGATGTGCTTCATCAGCCGCTGCTTTTAGTTCTTGCTCACTAAATTGCTGTACGCCTACTTTGGTACCTTTTGAGAATACGCCGCCTGTTGCACAGATTTTAATGGTATTAGCACCATATTTTATATTTTCTCGCACCTTTGCACGCACAGCCCACGGCCCATCTGCAACCCCAGCTGAGCGTGATTTTTTCTCTGGTGCACTGAAATTATCATCACAATGTCCGCCAGTAATCGAGATAGAGTGCCCTGCGCTAAATATCCTTGGCCCTGGTATTTCATTGGCATTAATACCATCACGCGTTGCAATGACACTATACCCCGATGCGCCTAAGTTACGCACAGTGGTAAAACCAGCGAGTAAGGTTGTTTTAGCGTTTTTAACTGCTTTAACTGTTTGACGTGGGATAGAGTAATTACGTGATGCTAAAAAATTATCCGCTGCATCAGAGGTAAGGTGTACATGCATATCCATTAAGCCGGGTACCAACACTTTATTTGGCAGGTTTACGGTGATAGCGCCTTTTGGTGGGCGTAATTGACCTTGAGTTGAAATTCTGACTATTTTTTGGTTTTCGATTAATAAAATCGGATTTTCGACGAGTTTGCCATTTTTAACATCGAGGTATGCTTTGGCTGATAGCAGAGTCGTTTGGGCGTTTGCTGTTGAGATGCCAGCGAGTGCTAGGCTGAATAACGTGTATTTGAGCTTCATTGGGTATTATTCTTATTTCGTTATTTAAGAACTTAAGTATAGAAGAAGTCAAAAGTACTAGCCAAAGGGTACAAGGTGAATAACAGAATTAGTCGGATACTTGGGATGGGTATTTAGCTGCATTTTTAGGAAATTGTTTTTTTACGCGTGTTAGCTCATAGTCGATGTTGTTATTTACGGTCAATACAGGCAGTACGAAAAATGTTTTTGAGCGATAGTCTAACAACATAGGAACAACCGGAACATTGGCGGCGTTGGCCATATGCAAAAAGCCAGTTTTCCAGTGCGGGGCGTATTTACGTGTGCCTTCTGGGGCTATCCCTAATACTAAAGCGTCTTGCTGATTAAATTGCTGGGTGATCTGCTCAACAACACCATGGGCAGCTCTTCTATCAATGGCAATACCTCCCATCTTCTTTAATAGGTAACCAAAAGGGCCTACAAAAATACTATGCTTTCCTAAAAACTTTACTCTGAGACCGAGTTTCAGCTTCACGGCAATGGCAATAACAAAGTCCCAGTTCGATGTATGAGGCGCAACAGCGGCTATGAACTTTGCCTCGTTCGGAAACGCGCCTTTAATACGCCAGCCCAATACTTTAAGTATCGTTGAGCCGAGAAAGCGACCTATAGGACTATGTGTTCTCGGTATTGTTTTGGGGATGTGCTGTTCAGTTAAGTTTGGCATGTAGTGGCGCTCTTTTATTTGCACTGTATCATAATTGCTTCATTTAGACTAAGAGTTAGGTTTTTTCATTCCGATAATAATATTAGTAATATCAAGTAAGTAGACATCCTCGACTAATCCAACAACATCATTCCAACGTGGGTTAAACTCATTATTTTCCCAGCGGCGAAGGGTACGCTCTTCAATGCCATAGTTTGCTGCTGACTCAGCTTGCGTATATCCGCGACTTTTACGTGCAAACTTTAAGATATCTGAACCTCTCGGTGTTCTGTTAATTCTAGCTGGTATGTTTTTTTGCATAATTCATAATCTCCTTCATTTATTACGCATTAATGTATTTATAGTATGAAAAGTGCTATAAATAGGTGTATAATGCAGGATTAAATACGCAGGTGTTGTTTTTAAAGACCACTTAAACTGTGTCTTGCTGCGTATTTTTTTGAATTATAGATCCAAAAATTACGCACTGCAAATGTTATTTGTAACTTTTTGTGCCATTTTATTTTTTACATTCAGAAAATTGTATGTATTACCTTAAATTTTGATAAGGCTTTATCTATATGTCTGAAAATAGTTATAGCGATGAACACCAGCGTGCGTCATTCGCCACGCGTGTTGAGCAAGCAATAAAACCCGATAGCATACGCACGTTTGCGTCAAAAATAGGTGTTTCTGAAGGAACTCTGCGTAGAATATTGAAGGGGGAAGATCCTAAGCTCAGTATTATCGAACGAATAGCACAAGAGTCGAAGACAGACTTTTTGTGGTTGGTTAAAGGGGAGGAGAACCAGCCTGATGATAATTCAACTTCACCATTGCTGAGTCAACGTGTTGTGAGTGTGGACGAATTTCAAGAAAAGTTTGTGTTAGTTCCGGGGTATCATATTTCAGTAAGTACTGGTTATGGCGCATTTAATGATGCTGCGTTGGTTGAACGTCATCTGGCTTTTAGAAAAAAGTGGATTGACTATAAAAACCTCGATAAAAGCCAGTTAGCGGTTGTGTTTGCCAAAGGTGACTCAATGGAGCCAACCATTCATAACAACAATACTATCTTAGTGGATTTGTCCGATAAAAAGCTGAGTGAAGGGTTGATCTATGTTGTTCGATTAGGAGAAGAGCTTTATGCAAAACGCTTGCAGCAATATATCGATGGCTCGGTGCGCCTTATAAGTGATAACAAAGAATACGTAGAACAGCATGTGCAAGCACATGAACTTGATCAGCTTGAGATTATTGGTAAAGTGGTTTGGATTGGTAAAGATTTAGCCTAGTGTGGTTATTCATAGGCTAATATAGGGTTAATTTATCATATTCGCTAAGGGAGTGAATAACATGGATGATTTTTATTGTGAGCAGGTATTAAGTAAAAAAACGGATGTGAATATCGTTGCTGAAACAGCCGATGCTATGGCCTTTCATCATACTAAACCATTTTGGCCTGTGCATATTGTGGTTATTCCTAAAGTCCATGTTCCTTCATTGACCTCTTTAGCTGATTACGATGTGACGATTGTTCACAAGGTACTGGCACTGGTGACTCAAGTTGCTAAACAGATAGAAACTGAACACGGCGCGTGCCGAGTACTCACTAATTTAGGTAATTATCAGGATTCAAAGCACCTGCATTTTCATGTGAATTATGGAGACCCCTTGGCGTGATGTGAAGAGGCTGAAATAGATATTGTACAGTTACGCCCTTGCTTTTTGGCTTGATATAATCCGTCATCGAGTTGTTTATATACGGTAGCGAAGTCATGGTGTTCATTATGGTGACATGTGTAGTATGCAAAACTTGCTGAGACAGCTATCTGTTTACCATCTGTCAGTTTGACGGGGGCGTCTACTAGGCTTAACCTGGCAGTTTCAATGATCTCGTATGCTTGTTTTTGATGGATATTTGGTACAAATAAAACAAATTCTTCTCCCCCTATTCGTGCTATGAAATGGGGCGATTTAATCGCCTTTGCAATTGAATTGCAACAGTGAATTAATGTCTGATCACCTGCTGGGTGGCCAAACGTATCATTTATTTTTTTAAAGTGATCCAAATCAAATAGTGCAATGATATGCGTATAGTCAGCTTTTGATGAGGTGGTGTACTTAGAGAGCCTTTTATACATCGCAGCTCGGTTAAGTGTACCTGTTAGGGTGTCATGTTCGGCGAGGTAGCGTTGTTTGTTGCGTGAACGCCAAATCAAAAGTGTGACGAATATCACAAAAATGATTGTTAACCATAAACGATATTGATTGTATTGGAGCTCTTGGATTTTATGTTGTTGTTTTAGGTTACTTTGTTCAAGACGGGTGGTGTTTAATTCATGCTCAGTCAGCTTTAATTCTCTTTGAATTGTCAGTAGAGCATTTTGGTTTTGTGCTTGCGTATGTTGTTGCGATAATGATAGATACCGTTTTTGAAAGGTATACGCTTGCTCAAACTGAGCTAGCGCTTCGTGTATATTTATAATCACCATAAGGGCACCAAGTTGATGAACGGTATCATTGCTTTGCTCTATTAATTCAAGTGACGATAACGCAGCGTCTAATGCCCAGTCATACTGATGTAGTTGCAAATGACTTTTTGCGAGCGTAATTTTTGTATCGAAGTATAGTTCGGTATATTGTTCTAAATTTAGGGTTTGAATAGTCTGTGACAATAAAGCTAAAGATTGGGTAGGTTGATCATTGGCTAAGTAAAGTTTTGCTAATTGAATACTACTATTTCCAGTCCCATAGTCATCATTGAGCGAACTAAATAACTGCTGAGCGTTGAGTAAATATGGCTTTGCGAGAGAAAGCGCTTGGTTTTTTCTGTGCGCAATACCTAAGTTTAATGACGTGAGAGCTATACGGTACTTATCTTCTTGCTCTACACGTATTTTTAAAGCGTTAGTAAAGTAGTTAATAGACTCATTGTATTGACTCATTTCCATTAAGGTTAAGCCGATATTATTAAATGTTGCGGCTTGGCTTGATTGAGTAGGCTGAGTATCTAAAATTTTTTGGTACAAAAATAAGGCCTGGTCGTAATGACCATAATGGCTGGCAACGAGGGCGGATAAGTTTAGCTGTACTTTTGAATCGAGTATGGGGTCGGTAACTTGTGTGCTGAGGGTGTTCATTTGGGTGGTTAAAGACTCAAGTGACTGATAATTTCCCTGCTTGATATTAAGCCAAATTATTTTTCTTAACAGTAATAAACTGAGCTCGGGGTATTGTGACTCGTTAACTTGCGTTTGAATGTTAATTAAGCTGGTGCGGCTTTGTTGGTGGTTACCTTGTCGTGCTAACTTCTCTGCGTTTAATATCTGTTGTTCGATGCGTGCAAGTGGATGCGTTGTATCCACTTCGATTGTGAGGGGGCGCTTTAATTTTTGCGCAAGTTTATTGGCTATGGTACTTAAATAGATGCGCTCGACGCCGGCTGGCATTGTCTTATGTGCTTGTAATAAAGTGTTTAGGGTAGCTTGTGGCGACTCTAAGTGTGTGATTTCGTAATCAATAAACCACTGTGGTACGGCAGTTTGACCACGGTGAGGAACGATGGCCAGCAAAAGCAGACTTAAAGAATATAGTAATTTCATAAACCCAGACACATATTGATTCAACGCTTGAGCGCTTCCTTGTGCCACCAAAGCCGATATTTTAGCATATTGTTTTAGTTAAATAAGTCATCCTATTTAATAAATTGAGGCTTTTGTTTTTAATTGTTATTGCTGATACAAGGTGAAGTTGCTACTTTGGATGTATCTCTAATAACGATAATTAAAATGATGAAAAGATTTTCTTCTTACTTACTCTTGCTACTTACCAGCCATGTAAGTGCTAACTCACTAGATTTATCACAGTCAGTTGCAAAACAGCTCCCTAACTTGGAGTCCTTATATTTACATCTACATCAAAATCCTGAGTTATCATATCAAGAGCAGCAAACAGGAAAACGATTAGCTGAAGAACTTAAGGCGTTAGATTTTACCGTAACTGATAAAGTGGGGGGGTTTGGTGTTGTGGGGATTTTTAAAAATGGAGCTGGGCCGACGGTTATGATCCGAGCTGATACCGATGGGCTGCCAATAATAGAGCAAACGGGTAAACCTTATGCGTCCACAGTGAGAACACTTGATGCTAACAATAACAAAGTGGGCGTGATGCATGGGTGTGGCCATGATATTCATATGACTAGTTTTATCGGCACAGCGCAACAGTTGGTGCAGCATAAATCCCATTGGCAGGGCACATTAATGATGGTAGCACAACCAGCTGAAGAAGTGGGTGGCGGTGCTAAGGCCATGATTAAAGAAGGACTATTTGATAAGTTTGCTCAACCTGATCACGTACTTGGCTTACATGTAAGCGCATCACTTCCCGCTGGAAAAGTTGCCATAGCGCCAGGGTATGCGTTGGCAAATGTTGATTCTGTAGATATTACGGTGAAAGGCAAGGGCGGACATGGTGCATACCCACACACCACAATTGACCCAGTAGTTGTTGCTGCACGTATTGTTTTAGCGTTACAAACCATTACCAGTAGAGAGGTTTCCCCTTTAGAGCCATCAGTGATCACGGTAGGGTCGATCCATGGCGGTTCAAAACATAATATTATCTCGAATGAGGTTAAACTCCAGCTGACATTACGGTCCTATAACCCCAAAGTACGAGCACAACAAATAGCGACAATTAAGCGTATGACGAAAGGCATCGCGATAAGTGCGGGCTTGCCAGAGGCTTTAGCGCCAGACGTATTTGTGCATGAAGATGAAACGATCCCATCGACATATAATAACCCAAAGTTGGCAATTGCTATGACAGAAAGTATCAAACAAGAGTTGGGTGCTGATAATGTTGTTAAGGCTGAACCTGTAATGGCAGGAGAAGACTTTGGTATGTATGGTCGAACAGAGCACAAGCTGCCGATAACGATTTTTTGGCTTGGTGGAGTTGAGCCAAAACACTATAAAGAAAGCGTTGCGAAAGGGCTGACATTACCTTCGTTACATTCTAGTAAATTTGCACCAGACTATCCTCTAGCTATTACCACGGGTGTGCGGGCGATGACATCAAGTGCGCTGGATTTGTTTAATAGCACGCATTAATTTATAGACGAAATATTGAGGCATTTAGTATGACTTTAGTGCCTCAATACCGATGAATTTAGCTTAAAATGGTACTGGGGCTTCAAATGTCATGAGTTGCTCTGTATTAGGGTGGCTGATCTGGAGCATTTCGGCATGCAGTTGGAGGCGATCAGCTGCTGCCAATGCTTGGCCTTTTGCGTAGAGGCGATCACCTAGAATGGCATGGCCAAGCGACAACATATGGACGCGCAGCTGATGGGAGCGACCAGTGATCGGAGTAAGCTTTACGCGGGTAGAGGAGCCTTCATGTTCTAGTACTTGATAGTGAGTTAGTGAGGGCTTGCCGGTATCATGGCATACCATTTGTTTTGGTCTGTTAGGCCAATCGCAAATGAGCGGTAAATCTATAGAGCCGGTTAGTTGTGGTACATGACCGTCAACACGTGCAATATAATGTTTATTGGTAAGGCGGTCTTGGAATTGAATACTCAAAAATCGGTGCGCTTCTTTGCTCATAGCTAAGCATAGGACGCCAGATGTGGCCATATCAAGCCTATGCACAATACGCGCAGTTGGAAATACCTTATTAACGCGTGAAATTACACAGTCGGCGTGTTTAGGGTCTTTGCCCGGTACTGTCAATAACTCACTGGGCTTATTGATAACCAGCATAAAGTCATCTTGATATAATATGTCTAAATATGGGTCGCACGGCGGCGCGTAGTTTAAAAGCACTGAATCACCCTAGGTCATCTGAAGCGCGTTATTTTAACGGGCTTTTAAAAGATCATAAAGAGTTAAATCTAGGAATATTAAAGCGGCGGCTCGTTATAGCATTATCCCGCCTTTTTTCGCAATGTTGTAACAGTGCTTTGAATTACCTGCTTGGAAGTGTGTTTGTATTGCTTCAGGTGCAAGTGCTTTGTGGTGTAATACTATCTCACCAATAGCACCTTGAAATAACCCGGATATATAAGATGAGCGACTGCCAATTCTTAATGGCATATCGTTGCTTAGTGAGCCTTGCCTATCGGTTGGATTATGACTATCAATGTGAACGCCATTAAGATAAAAGCGAATGCCATCCACAGCATCTCTGTCTATGGTTACTGCAACATGGTGCCACTGATTGTCAGCAACAAATGCTTTAGAGTCGTAAAAAGTGCAGGATGAGTCTGTCTTTTGGCAATACCAAGTACCTCCTCCGTCTGCAAGTTGCAAAGCGATATAGCCATCATCAATATAAAAGGCGTAGCCACGCACATCGCTGACTTGGTTTTCATATCGTTTGTCTATGATGACGTGTTGACCTAGTGCTGCTGTATGTATCCAGGTCGAGATAGAAAAGTCACCAAGTTCAACGTTAAATATATCGTGATCTGCAAGCTCTACATAATCATCAAACCCGTCAAGACAAAATGCGAGATCTTGTGTTTCTGTTGCTAGGTGCACACTATTTGCTGTGATTTTAGCAATATGTGTCGTATTTATGTTATTTGAGCTTAATGCAGAGAGTAAAATGATACCTAAAAAGGTACAAAACAGGCTAGCAATAGCAATTTTTATTTTTGTGTTTTCAAAATCAATGCATTGAATTAAATGCTTTTTTTTCCACTTTAAAGGGCTGTCAATATAGTAACCATGACCACGCCTATTCTTGATGTAGTTATATTTCTCAGGGTGCTCTAGCTGTTTACGCAATATACTTATTCGTTGTTTCACATTTTCATCAGCTGTGATCACTTTTCCCCAAACTAGGCTGAGTAACTCACGGGATGAAAGCGGTGTGGGGGATTTATTTATTAGACAAATCAATAGGTTGTATGATAGTTCTGAGAGGTTTAAATCTACACCGTCACGGAACACCTTTTGCTCTGTAAAGCAAACATATAAATCGTGTACCCAGACTCCGATATATTGCTGATGTGTTTTAGTCGCAGTTGATATTTGTTCACTCATGGGGTTTTTAGTTTTTTATCCGCATTAGTATAAGTTTACCCATTATGTAACTAAATTTACTATAGGACCTTGGTCGTTTTTATGAAGTTTGTAAAACTTTTACTTACTTTTACTCGCAGAGTTTCTAATTTTATGTCACATTTACCTTTAAATTAATTGATAAAGATATTCGGTCTTTTTATCTTATTTATTAATAAATATACAATTAAGAATGTATAGCGACAGCTGTATTTATCTGGATAATAAATACTTTACTGTGTTCATAAACGGAATTAGGGAGCAGTGTAGGCATCACCATAAGGTGGTGAAGCACGAATAATTAATGGAAATACTTAAATCACGTTCACGTAACCCTCAGCATATTAGTCATCAACATGACTTTTTGAATGTCACTAATCAAAAAAAATTGCGGGCATCATCACGTTTGCAAAATGCATTAGTACAGCTAAATAAGTATGCCATAAACTCAATCCATCAAGGTTTTTTCTTACGTTACTTAAACACTGACCTAAACCTTACGGAATGTGATCAGGGCATACATTATGCACTGGCAATGCATAATGTGGGTGTACCCTCAAAGCGAGAGCAGGTGAAAGCTTTGTGGTTTCAATTGCAGCATACTCGTCGTGCCCTTGATTGGGCAAGACAAAATCGTCATCCAGGCCAGTGGCCACATGGTGCAATTCGTCGGCTTGAATGGTTGTTAGGGGTTGATGATCTGCTCTGTGTAGAGCATGCTGATCAGTGGCCTATAGCAAAGCAAGAGCACGATTATGACATTTCCCCTAAGCGTTTAGATGAATGGTTTGATTATATTAACCGCTCACACAGCATTGAACGTATGTTAGTGGCATACGAACAGTTATGTCTGTTGCGCAGTTATGAGCAAGATGATGGTCGAGTAGCTGGCGTATTTTTAGAGGCGATGTTAAGTGATTTGCGCCCAGATAATGGTTATTGGTTAACTCCGTTGCTGATTCAACCTCATTATGAATCGGTTGAGCAATTTTCATCTTCGAGGTTGGAAGATGTGATGTCTGCATGGGAAAGTCGGTTCGAGAAGTTAGTCGATAAGCAGCGATATATTTATAATGCATTAAAGGCTTTCAATGCTGAATTTGACTTGGTGTTACAAACAAAGCCTATGCCTAAAGGCTGGCATGAATTAAAAATGATATTGTTGGCAAAGCCAGTGATCACGATGGAAATTGCTCACGTCCATCTAGCGGCATCGAGCTTTATGTTTGAATATGGGTTATTACAAGTAAAGCATATAAAGGGATTAAACAATATGACGGTTTTTGAATGCCCATCGGTGTTTGAACTTTGGGACAGGTGGGATAATATCGTTAAATTTTAGCTAAAGTGGTATGAATAATTTTATATGCCCCATTTTACATGAGTAATGTCAAAAAGCCCTGCAACTTGATTAAGTTGCAGGGCTTTTCAATGTGCTCTGAACGCGAAGTTAAAAGCCTATATTAGTGAGAGACAACAATTAAGCGAATAGCGTCCAGCTTTAATTGTGCTTTTTCAATGTAGGTACCTAATTCAGCTTTTTGCTTGGCAAACACATGGATTTCTTCATCACGAATATTTGGATTAATTGCTTTCAATGCTTCTAAACGCGTTTGTTCTTCAGTCATAGTTGACTGCATTTTGTTCATTGCGTTTTCAGTGAGCGAATCTAGCTGTACGTTAGCCAACTCGGTTGCTTGCGTTATAAGCGGGTGGATTGCGCTTTGTAAAGCATTTGCCAGTTTGCTTGCGGTTTGGCGGCCGACAGCAGAAAGTTGGCTATTGAACGCGTCGAACGCAACATTGTCAGCAAGGTTATTACCAGCTTTATCGAGTAATACGCGAACAGGAGTTGGTGGTAAAAAGCGGCCAACTTGCAATGCTTTTGGTGCTGATGCCTCTGCGATGTAGATAAGTTCCACGAAGAAGGTACCAGCAGGTAGCTTTTTATTTTTCAATAATGCCACCGATGCACACCCAAAATCATCATCACAGATCATATCCATTGCACCTTGAACCATTGGGTGATCCCAACTGATAAAGTGCGCATCTTCTTGTGATAAAGAGGTATCTCGGTCAAAGGTAACGGTGATGCCATCTTCTTTTAAGCAAGGAAAAGAAGGGTTAAGCATGTGTTCGGTTGGCTTTAAAATAATGGTGTTTTCACCCTTATCTTCTTGATTTACGCCAAATGTGTCGAAAACATTGATCATGTAGCCTGGCAATATTACACCATTGTCTAACTTTTCAATTTCAGCTACCAAAGACTCAGCTCGGCCTTGGCCACTTGAATGTAGCTCTAACAACCGGTCACGGCCTTGTTCCATCTGTGCACGTAATATTTGATTTTGCTTAGCTGCTTGCTCAAGTAGTGGATCCAGCTCTTCTTCATCACAATTATGCGCACCAATGAACTCAAGTAAATCTTCACTAAATTCTTTATAAAGCATTTGACCTGTTGTGCTCGTAGTTTCAAATGCGTCTAGACCTTCGTTATACCAGCGCAATAGTACTTCTTGAGCAGTATTTTCGAAGTATGGTACATGGATATTGACATCGTATTTTTGACCAATTCGATCTAATCGCCCGATCCGTTGCTCTAATAAATCTGGGTTTAGAGGTAAATCAAATAACACTAAGTGATGGGAAAACTGGAAATTTCTACCTTCTGAGCCGATTTCAGAACACAATAAAATTTGCGCTGAGTCGTACTCATCAGCGAAAAATGCAGCAGCACGGTCACGCTCAACGATAGACATACCTTCATGGAATACCGCTGCTTTAATGGCTTCACGTTCGCGTAGTGTCTGCTCAAGACTAATTGCCGTTTGCGCTTCAGCACAGATCAGCAACACTTTTTCATGTTTTAATGATTTTAACGTTTCAATTAACCAGTCAACACGCGGGTCAAATGCTGTCCAACCACTTCCTTCACCTTCAAACTCTTGGAAAATTTTCTCTGGAAATAAAGCTCTTAAAGCTGACTTTTCGGCACTTTGGATCCCGCCCATGTTACCAAGCACTGACATGGCTGTTTTATATTGCTTCGGAATTTCTACAGGGTAGCTATGGAGCTTTCGACCTGGGTATCCGTCGATGCCACTGCGGCTGTTACGAAATAAAATACGGCCTGTTCCATGCCTATCTAACAGCATAGATAAAATTTCTTGTTTCGCGTGTTCGTCACCCGATTGTGCACTAGCAAGCACAGTACTGATATCAGTTTCTTGTAGTAGGTTAATGAGCGTCGCTTTTGCTTGTTCATCCAGCGCACCGTCTTGTAGTAGCTGATTGGCAGCTTCTGCAACGTCTTTGTATTGGCTTTCTTCGTTAACAAATGCGTCGTAGTCGTAGAACCTATCTGGGTCGAGCAACTGCAATCGTGCAAAGTGGCTGCGGTGGCCTAGCTGATCAGGGGTGGCTGTCAGGAGAATTAACCCCGGAATATCTTGTGCCAGCTCTGCCATACGCGAATACTCAGTACTAGGCTTGTTGTTTTCTATTGTTAAATGGTGCGCTTCATCAATAACCAGTAAATCCCAATCAGCCAAAGTCGCTTGCTCAAACCAACGACGTTTCTTGGCGATAAACTCAAGGCTTACCAGTATAAGCTGTTCGGTTTCAAACACGTTTGGCGAATCTGCAAAGGCTTCGTCACAGCGCTCCTCATCAAATATTGAAAAACGTAAATTGAAGCGACGTAGCATTTCCACTAACCATTGATGCTGTAGGTTTTCTGGCACCACGATTAATACACGGTTAGCACGACCAGTTAAGATCTGTTGATGCAAAATCATGCCGGCTTCGATGGTTTTACCCAAACCCACTTCATCAGAGAGCAATACTCTAGGCGCAAAGCGTTTACCGACTTCGTCTGCGATATACAGCTGGTGTGGGATCAGACTTGCTCTTTGCCCAACAACGCCTTTTAAGTGGGACTGCTGGCGGGCAAACTGATGTTGCCAAGTCTGATAGCGCAGTGTGTAGCGATCAAATCGGTCCACCTGACCGGCAAATAGCCTGTCTTGTGGTTTATTAAATTTGATGAAATGGTCAAGAAAGGTTTCTTTTAATGTGGTTTTTTCTTCGGTGTCGAGACGAATACCGTGGTAACACAATAAATCGCCAACAGGCTCAACGGTTTCAACCTGCAGCTCCCATTCATCAGCACTACGAATAACATCACCGGGATTGAATACCACGCGTGTTACAGGGGCTTCTTGCATTGAGTAAACGCGGTTTTCTCCACTGGCGGGAAATAATATAGTCACTTGGCGGCCTTCTAATGCCACGATGGTGCCCAATCCTAAATCTGATTCAGTATCACTGATCCAGCGCTGACCTAAGGAAAAATTCATGTTCGTCTCGTTTAACCCGAAAAAAGGCGGCTATGTTACCCGTTCATTTAAGCTTGTTCAATCTTGTTTATTTAAAGCGAATGTGCCTATCTCGATTCTTGTTGTAGTTATTGTAAATTATTGAGATTTATTTGTATTAGGAACATTTATTTGCTTCGCTGCTGTCATAAAACGGACTTTTATGACAAATAGACTAAACTTGGACTATAGCCTGTATGTTTGATGATGCATCAGAGTATCGGCTATAGCATAAATATTTGCAAACGACAGGAATACGCTATGGGAAAAGATCAAGAACTCGACAGAAAAATGTACGTACTTGACACCAACGTACTACTTCACGAACCCCTCGCTTATCTTTCATTTCAAGAACATGATGTGGTTATTCCAATGACTGTACTTGAAGAGTTAGATCATATTAAAGACCGTAAGCGCGATGTAAGTCGCGATGCTAGAATCGCTATTCGTAGTTTAGATGGGGTATTAAAGGATGCGTCTCCTGAGGAGATGCTAGACGGTGTGCGTTTACCGAGTGTGCAATCAAGTAATGAGTCTGGGCCGCTATCACGAGGTAAATTGATTATTGTGAATGATCACCTATTTCCAGACAGTATTTCAGGTCTTCCTGGAAATGAGAATGATCACATAATTATCAATTGTGCAGTGAGGTTACAAAAACAACATACACAAAAAAAGGTGGTGCTAGTAACAAAAGACATTAACATGCGCCTTAAAGCGAAAGGGGCTGGGCTGCAATTCGTAGAGGATTATCGTACCGACCAACTTATTGACGATATTAAGTTACTGAGTTTGGGATATAAGAAATTTAGTGGTGACTTTTGGCAAAGTGTAGGAGATTGTACCTCTGAGCAGCAGGGTCGTTACACCTCTCACCATGTGCCAAAGAGTTTTTTACCAGATGTATTTTGTAACGAGTATTTAGTCGATGACAGTGAACATTTTGCTGCTCGGATCACGGGCTATGATGACGCTAATATAACGCTGAAAGATTTAGGTGTTGAGCGACTAATGCATCAGAATGCTTGGGGGGTGCAACCAAAAAATGTCTATCAAGGTATGGCAATGGATGCATTACTTGACCCAAATATAGAGTTGGTAATACTCACTGGGCCTGCTGGGTGTGGTAAAACACTATTAGCGTTAGCTAGTGCGCTTGAGATGATCATAGAGAAGGGGATTTACGATAAAGTCATTGTCACGCGAAATACTCCTGAAATAGCAGAAAGTATTGGCTTTTTACCTGGTACCGAAGAAGAGAAAATGGCTCCTTGGCTTGCCGCAATTACAGACACCTTAGAAGTACTGCACAAAAACGATGAAAGTCCGATTTCAAGTCGTAATTATATTATGGAAAAGGCCAATATTCAGTTTAAGTCAGTAAACTTTATGCGTGGGCGTAGTATTCAAAATGCGGTGGTGATTTTAGATGAAAGCCAAAACTTAACCGCATCACAATTAAAGACCATTATTACTCGTTGCGGAGAAGGCACTAAGCTGATCTGTACGGGAAATCTAGCGCAAATTGACAGTAATTATTTAACCCCCCTAACTTCAGGTTTGACGTATATTGTTGAGCGTTTCAAACACTTCGAAGGCAGTGCAACCATTAATTTAAATGGGGTTGTGCGTAGTCGTTTGGCGTCGTTTGCGGAAGAGAATTTGTAGTACAAGGGTACTAGGAAAGCCACTTTAGTCAGTGGCTTTTTATTTATTTTTTTGATATTGCTTCACAGATGAACGAATCTCTTGCTTATCATAGTGTTGCTGGTTAAGGTGTTTGCTATAAGGAACGAACCCAGCCATCCTTTATGGACTTTGAACAAGAATTTGTGCCACTCAAAAAATACCGGCGCGCGATAGCTGTAACCTTAAGTGTTGCGATGCTACTTGCTGGGATTTTATGCCTTCACCTTTACCATATTAAATTAGAAAGAAGTTACGACGAACGCGTCGCGCACTTTCAGCGCCTCAGTGGGCAAGTAGATCGAGCGATGTCTGCTGCTGAAAGTGTATTCCAAAGTGTGTTTATTAGTTTAGAGCAACCCCTAAGTTACCATTTTGACCCATTTATTATGGCGACATTAGATCAGCGAGCTGACTATTATTATCGTAAGTTACCTCACGGTGCTGGTGAAGTAATAGGGCAAGGGCTTTTTTTACAAAGTGCTCAAGCTACTAGTCAATGGCAGCAAGTTATGGCTTTAGGCCCCGCCTTTAATACTGCCTTGGCTTTGATCCAGTCGGTTGATGCTGTGGCTTATATCAAAGACAATGGTTTTGCTTTCGTTAAACGACGAGAAAGTAATGATAGTCGTTTATTAACGGCAATATTGGATGGCAAATTAAGTCCCGACTTTACCAAAAAATCTTACAATAGCAGTAATAAAGTTGAGGTAAACGGACAAACCTATTTCAGTATTGGACAGCGACGTTCAAGTACATCGAATGAGCATGTAATTTTAATTTACAATGCAGAAAAAGTTGCAACTTGGTTAAACAAGGTGATCCTTGCAGATTCACAAGCGACACTCATTAATAAATCAAACGTAAATTTATTATCTGAAAAAATATTTAACCTCGAGCCTTTCAATGAAATGACCTTGTTGGCACCGTGGATTGGTGGTGTGCATTTATTCAATAAAAAAGATACTAGGCCGATTGATTTGGCATTCAAACAAAGTGAACGGGCTTTTCGAACCCCTATTTTGTATGAAATTGCCCTAGAGCTATTGTTTTTAACTGGTTTTATTATCGCTACATTTTTAGCGGTTACTTGGCTCAGTGGACGTATATTTATTCGACCAGTGAGCCATTTTGTTCGGTATTTGATTTTACAAGAACATACACCAAAGACGACCTTTGACTATGTTATTCCCATTGATTGGCAACCATGGTTTGCTCAAATTAAGCGAGTAGTGATGCAAAAACAAGCATTACTAGAGCAACTTAAGCAACATAACCTTGTGCTCGATGAGCAAGTGCAGGAGCAAAAGAAAGCGCTTGCTCGCTCCCTAGATGTAAAAGAGCGTCAGGCATCGCTGCTCAATACCATGCTGGATAATATCCCTGACTTAATTTACTTCAAAAATATAGATGGGTCATTCATTGGCTGTAATGCCGCTTTTGAGGCGTTTTTGCATGTAAAAAGAGAGGAAATAGTTGGCCGTGAATTACATGAAGTCACGAGTCGGTTTTCAGAGTTAACGGCGCTTGAACAATACATGCGATTGCAACAGCGCCCGCTTACGCAAACATTGGTCATGGATGACAAAAGCTATATGTTGACTCTCGCGCCTTTTTATAATGAGCAGGATAGACTTATTGGTAGCTTTGGGGTTGCGCGTGACGTCACTGAGCAGCAGCAAACCATGAAATCTTTACAAACATCTGAAGAAAACTTTAAAGCAGCGATGGAATACGCGCCAAATGGCGTTATTTTGGCATCAATCGATAGAAATGTTTTAGTGTTGAATAAGGCCGCGAAGCGGTATTTAGCCGTGGAAACACCTATTGTTGGCAGTCATTTATCCGCGCTCTTTGCTGAAGAAAGTTATCAATCGCTGGTGGAAACTTTTGATAGATTAGTGACCCATGATCAGAAAATGGCTGAGCTGACCTTGGCACAAGGCGGACACTATAGTTGGTTGCAGCTTAGCGTCTCATTGGTCTGGGATAAGCAACGCAAGCCAAAGTATTTTGTTATTCATATACAGAATATTACGCAGTTAACACGCGCCAAATTAGATGCTGAGCGTGCGACGTTGGCAAAAAGCCGTTTCATTGCCAACATGAGTCATGAAATACGTACACCGATTAATGTTGTGCTTGGGTTAATAGATATAATTCAGGAGCAAGGGCTTAACGATTCGCAGACTGTATACATGGGCCAAGTTACCTATGCTGCTCAGCAGCTATTAAATATGCTGAATAGTATCTTGGAGTTTGCGAAAGTAGAAAGCAATCAGGATAGCTTAGTTACGAGAGAATTCAATTTAATCGGTTTACTCGATGATTGCACACGATTAATTAAGCCTTTGTGCAATCAAAAAGGTTTGGTGTTAGTTAATCAGATAGGGAATTCAGTATTACCCAAGCGTATTGGCGATATGAATAAGCTTAAATTGGTATTAATTAATTTACTTAATAATGCGGTTAAGTATTCGGAAAGTGGCTGTATTACTTTATCGGTCAGCAAAGCGGATTCACAGAGAGAAGATCACTTATGTTTTAGTGTTAGTGATACCGGTGTAGGTATAAAAGAGCAGAACCAAGAGCGACTGTTTGATGCTTTTACACAGGGAGATGATTCTTTGTCACGTAAACATGAAGGTATTGGGCTAGGACTTGCAATAGTTAAACAAGAAGTTGCCTTGCTTGGAGGAGAAATAAAACTTCGGAGTGAATACGGTAAAGGAAGTCAATTTTACTTTGATTTACTGTTACCTAAAGCTGAGCCGAATTTAGGCGATGTAAAGATTTTATGGATGGGAAGTACAGTGCCCCCTTTACTGTTGGATGATGTTCATACCGTTATTGAGTCAGACATCACCCAAATTACTTCGATACTAAAAGGGCAGACTTTTGATTACTTAATATGCGAAGAAATGCCTGAGCCGCAAGTGATGGAGATATTGGTAAGCAACGAAGTGGCGAATTTGGTACAAAGAATATATGTACCCCATAGCCTTCACGCGTTTGTGCAGCAAAACGAGCGAGTGGTCAGGTTATCACAAGATGGATATATACAGCGTATACGCAATGATATTGAAACGCATAGACAGGGTTTGGTAAAAGCGACTGCTCAGCCTGTCAAAATAGCAGGTATGCTGTGTTTGGTGATAGATGATAATGAATTAAACCTAGATATTACTGCTAACTTACTTAATCAAGAAGCGGCTAATGTGGTTAAGTATCAGTCCGCAAAAGATATTGTATTACTTGTTAAGCAACTCCAGCCTGACGTGATATTGATGGATGTCCACATGCCAGAGCTAGATGGTTATGCAGCGACTCGACTATTGCGTGAACAGGTCCCAGAATTGCCTGTAGCAATCATAGCGCTTACAGCCAATGAACAAGCGCAAGAAATCGATCAAGCCATAATGCATGGAATGGATAACTATTTGATAAAACCTGTCTCCAGAGAGTTACTTACACAGACAGTAGCACAATATACTAAGTCTCAAGTTAGCTTTTTTGACCGTACATTCGCACTGAAACAAGTTATGGGGAAAGAGGCGTTTTTGCTCACACTGTTGCAAAAGTTTGCTAAGCTATGTTTAGGGTATATTCAGCAATTAGATGAGCCGCAGTCAGTAAATGATGTGGGCCTATTGGCTCATAGCGTAAAAGGAGCTGCAGCGGGTTTAGGTTTCAATAGGCTTGCTGAGGCCGCGAAGTTACTTGAGCTGCATATAAAGCAAACGAATGAAATAAAAGAACAGGCACTGGTAACTAACCTTAAACTGAAGCTGCAACAAACCGAGTCATATCTGGCGATTGAATGCCAAGGGGATTAAATGCAAAAGACTGCTCGTATTCTAATTGTTGATGATGATCCACTTAATCGTGTGGTATTAGACAATACATTATCGGAAGAGTATCAAATATCGCAATGTGAAAGTGCAGAGCAAGCTTTAACATTTTTAGCTGATAATAAGGTAGATTTGATTATTTCAGATATTCGTATGCCGGGTATGTCGGGGTACGATTTACTTGAGCGGCTCAAAGCAAAGCAGCATACTTACGCTATCCCTGTCATCATTATTTCCGCCAGTAATAGCTATAACGATGAAGCAAAAGGATTACAAATGGGGGCCATGGACTATATAACTAAGCCCTTTAGTCCATTAATTGTCAAAGCAAGGGTAAAAAATCATTTAGCAATTAAGCAAAAAAATGACCTGCTGGAAAAATTAGCCTCAATTGATGGTTTAACGGAAATTCCCAATAGACGTTTGCTTGATGATACTTTGGCCCAGCAATATCAGCAGTGCGCTAAACACGCTACTTCGCTCAGTTTATTGTTAATAGATATAGATTACTTCAAGGAATTTAATGAGCACTATGGTTATGCCGCAGGGGATGAGTGCTTGGTTAAAGTTGCTCATGCTTTAGATGATGCGATTCAAGTTCATGAGGGCTTTGTTGCACGTTATGATGGTGTTCGTTTTGCCGTGATATTGACGGGCCACACCAGCGAAAGTGCGTTAGAAGTCGCATCTCAGATGCATGAAGCAATAGATCGCTTGATGATTGCACATGGCACTTCTCCGATTTGTGCGCATTTAAGTATTAGTATAGGCATAGTACATATTGCGACAGACTTTGATGAAAATGAACTACAAGTGTTTAAACTAGCTGATAGCGCATTACAACAAGCGCATCAGCATCAAGAGCGGGTGGTAGTGATAAACAAGTAAAAAAAACAGCTGTTTATCACTAGCTGACAAAGTATATTTTAAAGGTACTCAATTACAGCGCTTTGACCAATACCAATTAGTTTTCCAGCTTTGAATACCAAGGGAGTACATTCATCTTTAGTGATTTTGCCATCTGAATGTTTACTATTTGTCGAAAAATATAATATTTGAAATACGGTGCCACCTTTATTAACTAACTCTGAGAAATCGGGTGTATCGAACTGTTTAATTACGCTCTTGTATTCGGCGCCATTTGGCAAATTAGCTATTTTTTCTCTATTCGATTTTTGATGCTCTTGCCAATTCTTGCCATTGTGCTTTGAGTTCCAGCCATATTCAGCTTCACCATCAGATACAGCAACGATACAGCCAGATAAGAATGGGGTTGCTAGTAATGCGGCGATAAGTAATTTTTTCATTTGTTCTTCCTAGAGAGTCATTTTTATTTTAACAGTTGCAAATAAGCTGCCAACTTTTTTAATTGTTAAAATCAATGACTTGAACTTTGCTTAAGTGAATAACTTTTAAAAATGGCAAACTGTTCGTATTTTTAACTAATATTTAGTATTTTATACAACTCGATTATTATTCTCTCCATTGTGAAAAGCCGTGATATTTTCTGCAATACACTTTATCAACCGGTCAATTGATTCTTGTGCAGCCCAGGCATTGTGTGGCGTAAGAAGTAAGTTATCCCCCGTGTAATTTACTAAAGGGTTTGATGGTTGTGCTGGCTCTACTGTTAACACATCAAACCCAGCAGCTGCTATTTCTTTCTGTGTTAGCGCATCGACAAGTGCTTGTTCATTAACGATACCGCCACGGGCTGTGTTTAGCAGCACGGCTGAAGGTTTCAGTTGCTTAAATACCTGAGCATTAAATAAGTTTTTGGTTTGCTCGTTGAGTGGACAGTGTATAGAAATAATGTCAGCTGATTGCAGCGCTTCTAAAAATGCGACACGCCCTTCACGAATTGACTTTTCATTCGGTCGCTCTGCGACAATGACGTTAGCGCCAAACGCTTTAGCCACATTTGCTACCGCTTGACCAAGCGTACCGTAGCCAACAATTACGAAGTTTTTACCTGCTATCTCATTGATTGAATGATCTAACCGACAAAACATAGCGCTCTTTTGCCATAAACCATTTTGGCTATCGCTGAGGTAGCGGTGCATATTACCCATCAAATTACCGAGTAAAGTAAATGTGTGTTGCACAACTGCAGGGGTGGAATAACCGGCCACATTACATACGGCAACACCTTGTGCTTTTGCTGCGACGAGGTCTATATTGTTAGTGCCTGTTGCTGCAACACAAATAAGCTTTAGTTTAGGCAATGCTGACAATGTTTCGGCGGTGATGACGACTTTATTACTAATAATAACATCAGCATCTAGGCAGCGAGTGATAACTTGATCATCACGGGTGATTAAATAAGAAGTCAATTCTCCCTGTAATTCAATAGGGGAAAGGTTATTGTTTGCCAACGTTTTGGCGTCGAGTAGAACTATTTTCATAAACGACCTTTGTTATGCTTGACCTTGGGGTTTACTCTAAGGTTTATACTTTAACATACTCAGGAGGGAGATATGAAAATTGGTCAGTTAGCAAAGGCACTAGATGTCAGTACGGATACGTTGCGTTACTATGAAGCACATGGGCTACTCGCTCCCTCTGCACGAACGGAGTCTGGCTACAGGGTTTATACTGAAATTCATTTACAGCAAATGCATTTTATACTCAGAGCGAAAGACGTGGGGTTTAGTTTACGAGAGATTCAGGAGCTTCTGCATATTCAAATTGATAAACATCAACACAGCTGTGAAGAGGTAAAGTATATTACATTGCAAAAGCGAAATTTAGTTCAAAAAAAAATTAATGAATTACAACGATTTGAGCGCTCGTTAACATTTTTAGCCGACCGTTGCTGCGGCGGCAAAGAAAGTGCTGATTATTGTTCAATATTAACGGCTTTAGAGGAAGTAGATGATATTAATTAATAATTTTTGGTCGCTGTTTTTACTATCGGCACCGTGGCTTATGTTAGGGCTATTATTGGCTGGCATCCTAAATGTTTTTATACCAGCAAACTTTTTGCAGCGTCATTTAGGTAAAGAAGGGGCCTGGACCACAATAAAAGCGGCACTTATTGGGGCACCGATGCCACTGTGTTCCTGTGGCGTGATCCCCGCAGCTGTAGGATTAAGACGAGCTGGTGCATCAAAGAGCGCAACAACGGCATTTTTGGTATCAACACCAGAAACGGGTGTTGATTCGGTATCGGTGTCTTATGTTTTATTGGGGCCTTTTATGGCCGTTATTCGACCGATAGCTGCTGTAACAAGTGCCGTAGTGGCGGGTATTTTAGTGGGTAGTGAAAGGCCAAAGGCTATGAGCTCTGAGCGCAAAGAGGTTTTTGGTGACAAAATCTCCCATGATAATGGCAAAGTAAATGTAAAGACCTCAACCAGTTGCTGCTCATCGGCAAAGCCACAGCCGCAGCAAAGTACGACATGCTGTGACTCTGTCATGGTTGGAAAATTACCGGAGCCTACTGAAATAAAAGCTATAAAACGAAGCGCAGAAGCGAGTGATGAATCCACCATGGTAAGTTCGTGTTGTGACTCCCAAGCTGCTAAGCCTCAGCAGCAAGTCATATCAACTAAGGTATGGCAGGCAATAAAATTTAGTTCTAATAAACTCTTATCAGATACCATGGTCTGGTTAATGATCGGGCTATTTTTTGCTGCATTGGTGCAAACATTCGTGCCAACTTCTTTTCTTAGTCAGTGGGGCAATGGCATTATTGCTATGCTGGTGGTGATCTTGGTAAGTATTCCTATGTATATATGCGCCACCGCCTCAACACCAATCGCGGCGGGGCTATTGATGGCTGGAGTCTCTCCTGGGGCTGTGTTGGTTTTTATGTTGGCTGGTCCTGCAACAAATATTGCGACACTTGGTGTAGTAGGGAAAGAGCTTGGGACAAGAGCTGTCTTTGCGTATTTATTCGGTGTCATCGGCGTGGCAATTGCATTTGGCTTTTTGACAGACTATTTAGTTACTGACTATGGGTTTGAAGTATATTCGGCAATGATTATGCAGCATGAAATACTGCCTCATTGGTTTTCTGCTAGCTGTGCAATAGTCTTGTCTTTATTAATGTTACGATTAGTATTGATTAAACTTGGTAAAAGTTATTATGTTTCAAGGTAGTAGTAGTACTTGCAATGGTGGTCAGACTTGTTAGTCTTAGCTTAACAGGCAATAGCACGATAAAATAGTCCCGATATTTCGTTTAATTTTTGACAAAAAGAGCCGTTGAGTGGATAAATACGCAGATATAAGACCTTACAATGATGAGGAAGTTACCGCAGCATTAAGCCGGTTGCTCGCAGATAATAGCTTCATTGATGTGATAACGACGCACACTTTACCTGCTTGGTTGAGTAAATGGTCTGCATTGTGCCGCCCTCTTGTGCGGAGTCAATTGCGACGAAAATGGGGAGGGTTTAATACTGTTAATCAAGTGCAGGATGAAGTTGCACGCTATTTAGAAATGTTGATAAAAAATACGACGAGTAAAGTGACCTATTCTGGTCTTGACTCGTTGGACAGAGAGTCTGCGTATCTGTTTATTTCTAATCATCGTGATATTGTCTTGGACCCAGCATTAATGAATTGGGGTTTACATAGCCACAACATGAATACGGTACGTATTGCAATTGGTGATAATTTACTACAAGTACCCTATATCACTGAGTTAATGCGATTAAATAAAAGCTTTATCGTGAAACGCTCTGCAAAAGCACCAAAAGAGATGCTTAAAGCACTCACACATCTTTCAAGTTATATTTTTGATTCGTTGGACTCTGGTCAGTCTATTTGGATTGCTCAAAAAGAAGGCCGTGCCAAAGATGGTGTGGATCAAACTGATCCGGCGCTACTCAAAATGTTACAGTTGTATGGAAGAAAGCAAAAGCTCCCTTTTAGTGAGTATATAAAACAATTAAAAATAGTACCTGTGTCGATTTCTTATCAGTATGAGCCATGTGCAGTAGCTAAAGCCAAAGAGTTGGTTCATAAGCAGCAATATGGAAGCTATGTAAAAGCTGATGGGGAAGATATCGAGAGCATTCTAGAGGGGATCCGTTCAGATAAAGGCCATGTTCACGTTTCATTTGGTCAACCGATAACAGAACACTGTGACTCTCCAGAAATGTTAGCAGAAACCATAGATAAACAAATTATTGGACAGTATTTTTTGCATCCGAGTAACTATATTGCTGCCGGAAATGAACATGAAGTGTCACATGAGGAGCAGCATGACTTTATGAGCCGAATAGAGCTTGTGCCTGAAGAACTTAAAAAGCAAGTCTTGGAAATGTACGCTGAGCCTTTAAAGCGTAAAGCGATGTAATTGTCAGTCATTACTGTTTTTTTGAAAGCGCCATATTAGTCTGGCGCTTTTTTTGTATCTGCAGTCGATTATTTTTGAATGGATGATTTTTTGTACAAAATGGGGTTATACTTGGAATAGAAAAACATGTGATTTATTGAGGTTGCTCTGGTCTGAGATCAGATTAAGCACAGTAGTGTGACTTAAGTATCAGTATAGATCCGACAAGCAGTGAGTTAATGTGGAACAAATTGAAATATTTGAGATCCCCAACCCTTGTAAAGGGATATGTGAAGTTAATAATAGGGGCTATTGCAAAGGGTGTTATCGTAGTAGAGAAGAGCGCTTTACATGGGGTGAGTTGACCGATCAACAAAAGCGCGCTGTTGTGGTTTTGTGCCAGCAAAGATATCGGCGCTACTTAAAAAGAAAATCAAGCCACGACATCACTATACTGGAGAGCAAACAACAACAGTTAGACTTTTAAATACCATATTTCTGCTTGAGCATCTTAATGGTGCCTTTCTCCATCATTTTCTCTAAAACCTGATTAATTTTAGGGACCAGCTTTGTGTGTTTCTTATGTACATAATGATATATGTTTATTTTATGTACTGCCCGATTAGTAATATCAAGTGACTGCAACTTATCCAAATATTTTTTTATATGAAAGTCAATGGCCAGGGCGGCACTGACTTTTTTTTGTATCAGGAGGTTCAACTGGGTAGAGCTGCTTTTTACTTTTATGAGTTCTCCTTTATAATCATGAGCTTTTAAATATCCAGCTGGAGCTAAGTGAGAGCCAATAATAACGATAGAGCTGGACTCAGATACTGAACACTTTTCACAGTAACTTAGGAGTTGCAGATTTGAGTGTAAAATAGGCATGTTGATTTTAATTAAAGCAGGGTATTGCTCAGAGACATCGCTAACTCTGCCTAATTGACCATCTAGTACACCCTCATTAGCTGCGACTAATGCACTTTGATAGTCAAAATCGACAATTTTTAACGTGTAGCCCAGTTGTTTGTAGACTAATGTCATTAACTCGACTGCATATCTAGACTGTGGATTATCCGCTGGTCGGTTAAAGAGTAGGGTGTTGCTACTGCTGGCAATAGCGCTAAAAATTAAAAGGTATAGGGTTAAAGCATGGCGTATAATTTTCATAGGTCCTGTTGTTTTATTATTATTTCAGGCTCGTTACAGAGGGTTTAGATCTCAGTCTAGCAAATTAATAATTTATGTTACACTAGCTAAATGTTTACTTCTGTAATAATGCACTATGAGTTTTAATCTTTGTAAATTGCCCCGTCATGAAAAGTATCAAATCCAGTTAGAATATGAATCGTCATTTTGGGCCTATCAAATTAAACGCGGTAAGCGCTCGAGAGAGATGGTGTACGACACGATTAATAGTCGCCCTGTTGCAGAGCAGACATTTTTAAAACAGCGATTTGAGTATTATCTAAGTATTATGCTCGCAGGTTCATAGTGTACTCGGTTCATTGTTTAGAGCCGATAAGTGTGCCACTGGTAAATAAGTTTTATAAGCAGTTTTCTGTTAGGGGCCGAGCAAATAAACAAGACCAGTGTTGGGTCACTAAGTCAAACAAAATCATTGCAGCGTGTAGGCTACAAAATAAAGACGACGTACTTTTTTTATCTACCGTATTTGTAGATCCTGAATTTAGGACTCAAGGCGTTGCAAGGTACTTACTAAAATCGGCATTAGATGCTCAGTACAGTAATATATATACGTTTGCTTATCGTGACCTCGAGCCGTTTTATCTCGGGCTAGGTTTTGAACGCGTATCTGCTTTGCCAGAACATTTATCATGCTGTTTTGCTAATTATGTTAGGCAAAAACGTGATATTGTGGCGATGTGTATTTATAAATAATTGTTAGCCGTCTTCTATGAGATCTTTGGTATTTTTACATACTTTTCTGATATTGTTGGGCATTAGCTCGTTTTTTATTGGCGCCTCTGAGGTGAAGCGATTGTCTCCTTCAGAGGGATTATCGCAAAGTTACGTAAACACGCTCATCATCGATAATAAAGGGTATCTATGGCTATCTACAGAGGGTGGCCTAAATAGGTATGATGGCTATCAAGTTTTGCGTGTCAAAGGCCCGCAAGGTGAACTTGAAGAAGTGGTGATCGACCGGATTTACCAAGACCCATTAAACCGTATTTGGATAGCATCACGTCGCTTAGGCCTCTACAGTTATGACCCCGCATTAGATGAATACCATAAATATTTGCAGGCAGTAAAATCCCAAGAAGAGATGCGCGAGCAGTCAGTAAACCAGATGTTGGCGAAAAACGATGAGCAACTATGGTTGGGGCGTGGTAACAATGTTGCTTTATTGGATATTGCGTCCGGCGATGTTTCTATTGAGGTGACTCTCCCTATCAATAAGCGGTCAGGTTTTGTTAGGCAATTACTGCATAAAGATAAATACCTGTTTATCGCAACCTCTGAAGGCGCATTCGTATATAACCTTGACTCACAAGTCCTCAATAAAATTATACATGTTGAAAAGCCAATAGATAATTTACAGCAGCACACTAAATCATTGGCATTTTTAGGCGATGATAGACTACTTATTGGAGCTGTTAATGGGCTATATGAAATTGATATTGCTCATTTGGAAGGTGGTCCTCGGGTTTGGCAGAGTAAGCAGCTTTTAAACGACATGAATGTTTGGAAGATAGACGTAAATACTGATGCTTTATTACTAGGTACAGACAAAGGGCTAATGCACTACAGTTTGTTGGATGGTTCATTGGTACGGGATGAGCGTATTTCGAACAGCCAATATACTTTGACTGATAAAAGTATTATTGATTTCTTGGAGGATAAATATGGTGCTTTATGGCTGGCTACCAAGCGTGATGGTGCTTTTTATATCCCAAAACAAAAAACGCAATTTAAAAACGTCAATAATAATTCAGTGAAGGGCAGTGGGTTTTCGCATGCAACAGTGTGGTCATTGCTACAATATAAGGGCAAAATTTGGGCATCTACCAATGATGGTTTGACGAGTTATGATATCGCAAGTAATGAGGCCACAGCTTATCTTAAGGGGTATATGGGGGAGCCCGTTATGCCTGAATTTTCGATTGCTCGTACTTTCCTATATAACGATAAGATTTGGCTCGAAAGTAACCGAGGCTTATTTATTTTTGATCCAAATACATATGAAATAAGTCGACCTCACGTAAAGAACCTAGAACAACAAAAAATAATTGAGGGTCAATTGTTTGGTATGTTATTAATGCCTAATGGGAAGCTGTATTTTATACACCCAAGTGAAGGCTTTTTTTACTATGACATAGAGAAAGGATCATTACAGAAGTTAGAAGGGGATATCGGAACAAGAAATCCGTTCTTGTCCTATGGCTTTTCACCCCCACTACCAGATAAACCAGACCATCCCCTGTATTATTCTGGCGGTGTATTATATCGAATGGATCCAGATACATGTGAGTTAGATATTATCTATTCTGTACCTGGTGCGAATGAAAACCTTCCCGTTTCTTTATTAACTTATAGTGTCGATAAAAATAATATTTTGTGGTTAGCATTTTCAAATTTTGGCTTAGTAGGCTTGTCTTTAGATGGGTTTGAAGTGGTTCATACGATTGACTTAAAAAAGCTAAAGTTGGGCACTCCTATGTATGGAATGCACCAAGACGATGCGCAGATGATTTGGATGTCTTCGCATAAAGGAATTTGGCGTTTGGATCCTGATAACCTCCACATGCAGCAATTCACAATTAATGATGGCTTATCTACAAATGAGTTTAACGGTGGTTCGTCTTTAAAGTTGTCGGATGATCGAATCGTTTACGGCTCATTGGAAGGCTTTACTATTTTTGACCCGAAAAAAAACCGCCCACATGAACCACTACTATCTCAAGTAAATATTACATCAGTAGACCTTATGTCGCGTAAGTTACACTCGTATGGCTTGAAAACGTTTGGTGACATTGTTTTAAATCATGATGACATTGGTCTTGAGGTCGCATTTTCGGCGATGGTGTTTAATTATCAGCAGGGCATTGTGTATGAATATCAAATATCGGGTGGGCAAAAAATCCTGACGCGAGGCCATAATCGCGTCACTTTCCCAAAACTCAATCCTGGAAGCTATCAATTAAAAGTGTGGGCAAAAGATCCGCTTACCGGAGACTACACAAACCCTGCTAAATTAAATATTCGGGTTAAATATCCAATTTGGCGCTCGCCTCCTGCACTGGCCATTTATTTGATGCTGATCCTGTTTATTTTTGGCTTATGGTTATACCGAAAGAGTCGTATTGAGCAGATGATCATTGCGGCACACAAAGATACCCAAAATAGTGAAGCACGGCTAAAACTGGCGCTTGAAAGCAGTGGTTCAGGGGTGTGGGATTGGCACTTACAAAGTCAATTAATTTATCAGCCTCGGCTGTTTTCAGAGTTAGAGTACGCACAAAATAACATTGGTCTTGATGATTATTTACAGCTTATTCATCCGCATGACAGAGGCATTTTCAGGCTCGAATGGTTGGAGTTTGTATCGACAAATAAAGGCGTATTCAATTGCACTTATCGTCTTAAACATGCCAAAGGACATTGGCGTTGGTACAAAGATTTCGGCAAAGTGATGGCGTGGCAAGATGGTACACCTGAACGTGTAACTGGCACGTACACCAACTTAACCCGAGAGCGCATGTTTGAAGAGCGGGCTCGATTATTTGGCGCCGCATTTGAAAAAACCCGTGACTGGGTGTTTATTTTGGACAAGAACCTACGTATTCAGGCATGTAATACCGCGTTACAGCAAGCATTTAATATTGAGGCTGAGCCAAAGTCGAGCACGAATTTACACTTGGGGTTAAATCGCCATACTCGGATGAGCTATTTACGTAAAATGACTCAGTTAAAAGTAGGGCAACATATTAGTACTGAAGAGCAGTTGGTATTAGCAAACAACCAAACGTGTCATGTTCTGATTAAAATAAGCGCAGTGGATGGCTTGCAGGGTGATTTACATAATTATGTTGTTGTTTTAACTGATATCTCATCACAAAAGCGTACCGAGAAAGAGCTTTATCAATTGGCTAACTATGATGCATTAACGCAATTACCAAATAAGGCGCTATTTATTGATCGAACACATCATGCTATCGAACAAAATCATAATACCCAACCTGTCGCAGTATTAGCGATTCGTTTTAAGCGTATACAATATTATAAAGATAGCTATGACAAAGCGTATTTTGAGTCATTGCTACAACAATTAGCGACAACATTACAATGCTGCTTTCGAGACCAAGATAGTTTAGCGATTGGCGTAAATAAAGAGTTTTATGTATTAATGGAACAAGTGGATGATGTGTCACAAGTGGTTCGTTATGTGAGCTGCTTAATGCGTCGTTTTGAAGCCCCAATCTCAGTGTTAGAACAAAGCTGTATTATGCAATTAAGTATAGGGGTTGCGATGTATCCAGAAGACGCAATGGATGCGTTTACGCTTAATGATAATGCGAAGGTTGCTTTAAGCCATGCAGCAAAGCATGTCGGTAATCATTATCAGTTTTATCGCACTGAACTTAATCAACAAGTACAAAAGACCATTGAAATAGAGAAGAGGTTGCAGGTTGCCTGTCAAAGAAGTGAGTTTAGTAACTTGTATCAGCCGATCATCAGTGGCACCAGCAAAGTGGTAGATGGCTTTGAGGTCATGTTACAGTGGCCTACAAATATCAATTATAGCCAGAGTGAGTTATCTGATGCTGCCCAGCAGTCTGGTTTGGTAACTGAATTAATGTTGGATACGTTAGAGCGGGCATTGATTGAGTTAAAGCAATGGCACTTGGTGTCGCCACAGTTGTATATTTCAATTAACTTGTCGCCTTATGATTTTCAGTATCCGGAGCTTGTAAGTAAGATAGATAGTACTTTAAAGCGTGCGCAGGTACAGGGTAAGTATGTCGTTTTTGAAGTCTCAGAGCCAGTCATGATGACAGATATACCTAACGCACTAGCGCGGATGTATCAATTAAGAGTACTTGGTTGTCGACTATTTATGGATGACTTTGGTACTAGCTACGCGTCATTGACCTATTTGAAGCAATTTCCAGTTGATGTGCTTAAAATTGATAAAGGGTTTATTCAAGATATTGGCATAGATACTGAGCATGAGATCATTATTCACTCCATTTTGTCTTTGGCTCATAATCTGGGGATCCAGTGTGTTGCTGATGGTATTGAAGAGGCCGCTCAAATGAAGTTTTTGCGCTTGCTTGGCTGCGATTACTTTCAAGGTTCGTTATTTAGCGAGCCAGTACTAGGTGAGCAAGTAGAAGACTTGCTCAAGCATGGTTGGCAACAACGTTTTTAAAGTTTGTTGCCACAATGTCTGCAATAAATTGCATACGCCCGTTGACTGGTCATGATTTTGATTGCTTGATTCGCCTCACTTAGGCTTAACCCAAGTTCAATACGCAAAGCCTCTAGATGCTGCCGCTCTTGTTCGTCTAGTTCTCCATCATGAAGACTATGCAAAATGGCTTCATTAAATGCATCCCTGCGCTTTCTTAGCTGTTCTGCAAAACTCGACGCCAGTAGGCCTGTTGGTATGGCAACCATGCCCATACTGAGTAACGTGATCACCCCACCAAAGAAGCGACCGATAGGTGTAATAGGAACAACGTCACCATAGCCTACAGTCGTAAGGGTTGCCATTGCCCACCACATTGATTCGGGAATAGAGCCAAATTTGTCAGGTTGTACATCGTGCTCTAGTAAGTAAATACCGCACGACGCCATAATAAGCACCACAGACATGATAAAAAAGGCAGCAAGTAAACTACTTCCCTCCTCTCTAAATGCAGCGAGTAGTAGCTGCATAGCCCTAGAGTATCTGGTGAGCTTAAATATGCGAAATAGCCGAATAACTCTTAAAAAGCGCAAATCAAATGCAAAAAACATCATCAGTAATGAAGGAAGGATCGCCATTAAGTCGATAAGCGCTAACGGAGAAAATAGGTATTTTATGCGCTTTTTACTGTTAGTGGCACTAAGTTCTTTATAGCCCGCTTGTTCTACGCTCGACCATAGCCTTAATAAGTACTCAAAAGCAAAGATCCCAACAGAAGTTACTTCTAACAATAAAAAGTGAGATTGGTATTGGGCGGTTAATTCCGGCACAGACTCTAACACAATGGCAACGACATTAATCATAATGAGTGTGATCAAGAATACATCTAAATATCCACCGGCCTTTTGATAAGGGGCTTTTCCAGCTAATAATGCAGCAACCTTTACACGATATGAGCTCATGGCAAGGTATTCACTAATAATCGCATGTTAACGGTTCCTTCTTCAAAGTCACGGGTAATTGTAAACCCCAGCTTTTTTGATAGTTCAATCATACCGCTATTCTCAGGGAGCGTTATGCCCTCAATAACAGCAACGCCAAGGGCTTGGCAGTGCTTTATGGCTGCTAACATTAACACTTTTCCAAGTCCAAGACCCTGACAGTCCGATCTCACTATGACTGAGAACTCTGCATTCGAGTTATCAGGGTCCATTAGCACTCGTGAAACGCCGAGTGTTCTATGCGCGCTTTTATATGGTTGAGAAACAATAAATGCCATTTCTCGATCGTAGTCAATTTGTGTCATCTTGGCGAGTTGATCATGATTAAACTGCGGCAGTTCACCGAAAAAGCGTCGGTAACGGTCCTCTTTTGTCAGTGATTGATCAAACTCTTGATGGGCTCGTTCATCTTCTGGTTTTATGGGACGCAATGTAGCGATAGTATCATTTTTTAAGGTGATTTGAGTTTCAAGTTCTTTTGGATAAGGCCGTATAGCAAGCCTTTTTTTACCCTGTTGTGGTTGGTATGAGCGCAGTGTAATGTTGGCGTCTAAAACCAAAAACTGTCCTGAACTCGCCAGTATAGGATTAAGCTCGACACTATAAATATTCGGTTGATCGACCACTAATTGCGAGACGCGTGTTAACAATGCACATAACCGGTATTTATCGACTTTGTCTGGTAAAGTACGATCTTTTAATACCCCCTTATCTTGTGCTGCGGCAATTAAATACTTCGCCAAGTTCATATTCAATGGTGGCAGGGAGACAGCCGCTTGCGAAAACTCTAGGCCAGTGCCAGCTTCACCTAACAGGATGACTGGTCCGAAATTATGCTCAGTTTTAATTGCGATTCTCAGCTCTTGTACGCCTGCACGCGGCGCCATTTTTTGTAGTGAGAACCCTTCAATTTCGGCGTCAGGGTAGGTTTCCTTTATGCGAAGCAGCATGGCAAAAGCAGTCTGTTCGACTTCACTGGCGTCATTGAGGTTTAACACCACTCCCCCAACTTCGGACTTAGAAGGAATGGATGCACTGATGAGCTTTAAAGCAATAGGAAAGCCTAGTAATTGCGCTTGCTCTTTAGCTTCACTGGGGGTGAGGGCCGTGAGTGTCTCAATGCAATTAATACCGTAATAACATAGGATTTGGCTGGCAAGATGAGTAGATAAATGGGTAAACCCCTGTTCAAGGAAATTCTCCACTTGCTGTTTTGCGGATTGGCTATCTACTTGAGTGCCTTCGCTGGTGGACTCAGGTGTTTGGGTCAGATGCTTTTGGTTGCGTCGATAACTGACCAAATGCATAAAGGCCCCTACGGCACCTTCAGGCGTGCGATAAGTTGGAATTGCGTGCTCTGCGCACTCATAGCGCGCCTCGTATGCCGCTTCTTCACCCATAAAGTTGGTCATGACATAAGGGCGCGCCATTTTTGGGATCTTATTGAGTGTTGTCGCGATGATCTGTGCATATTCTTCACTGGGCGCTAATGCTGAAGGCGTATGAATGATCAACAAATTTTTTACTTCAGGGGCTTTGAGTAAAATATCAAGTGCCTGCTGGTAGCGCTGTGGAGAGGAGTCACCAAAAATATCAACAGGGTTAGAGGTCATATCCGATTGCGGGATCACTTTGTTTAAGGCATCTTTGGTGTGCTGTGAAAGTTGTGCCAATTTACCAGAGCGCTGTAGCAATGTATCAACAGCCATGATCCCCGGTCCACCACCATTGGTCAGAATGGTGAGTTGCTCTACCTGTAACAGCTTTGGGTGCAGAGCGAGAGTTTGTGTGGCTGCGAATAACTCCCTTAAGTCATTTACACGCAGCATGCCTGCACGCTGAAACATGGCATCATATACCGCATCATCTGATGTCTTTCCGCCTGTATGAATAAAGGCGGCTTCTGCGCCAGCTTGTGTACGGCCTGTTTTGATAACAATAACAGGCTTACTAAACGCGGCTGCGCGAGCTGCGGAGATAAACCGTCTCACATCTTCAATGTTATCGATGTAAAGCAAAATGGCTTTGGTTTTAGCATCTCGACCTAAAAAGTCGAGTAGTTCATCAAAATCGATGTCAAGGCAATCCCCAACAGACACAAAGTATGAGAAACCAATTCTTTTATTTTTTGCCCAATCTAAAATGGTGGAACAGACGGCTGCTGATTGTGAAATAAAGGCAAGCCGGCCAGGTTTTGCAACCGTATGAGAAAAACTGGCATTAAGACCCAAATGAGGGATCAGTAAGCCAAGACAATTTGAGCCGAGTAAAGTCACATTCATCGATTTTGCTAAATGCTTTAGTGATTCCTTTTGTTGGATGTTTAAGCCCGCAGCAATCACAATTGCATGCTGACATCCACGTTGACCAAGCTGTGTGATAATGTCATTTAAGGTGCTTTTATTAGTGCATATAACAGCAAGATCAGGGGTATGAGGCAAGCTGTCGATGTTAGAGTACGCTAATACGCCATGTACAGCATTGTGTTTAGGGCTAACTGGCATAATTGGCCCTTTAAAGCCGCCTTGTAGTAAGTTACGCATGACGATATAACCTGCCCTGGCTGGGTTATTTGATGCGCCAATAACGGCAACAGAGCGAGGAGAGAAAAACTGACTTATACGTTTCACGCTCATAGGGATTCCTTAGTTTCTTTTCGAGTTCAGCTTAGGCTCATCAATTAGGTATCACTCTATCATTATTTTAACAATGATCGAGCTGATTTACATTAGACTTTGATCTGACAACTTATTTTAGGAGAAATCGTTTGCGTACTGATATTCTGAAACATGTGGGAGCTGCGACCGTGCTGGCGCTTGGGTTAGTGTGTAGTACATGGCTAATCAAAAATACTGTGATAGATGTAAAAGCCATGGAAAGAACGGTACAGGTAAAGGGGCTAGCGGAGCAAGAGGTGCCCGCTGATACAGTTATTTGGCCAGTATTTTACAAAGATGCTGATAATGATTTAGATATTCTTATCGCGCGCGTTGATAAAAAGAATGCGGCGATCCGTGCATTTTTAACTTTACAGGGTTTTAATGATGATGAAGTGAGTGTGACAGCCCCTTCGATCGTAGACAAGTTTGCACAGGAGTATAGTCAAAATGAGCGTGGTTTTCGCTATGTTGCCAAGGCTGGCATTACCGTTTTCAGCCATTCTCCAGATAAAGTAAGGACTGCGTTATCGCAGTTGAGCCAATTAGCCAAGCAAGGGATAGCGATAACCCAAGACGATTATCAAAATCGTGTTGAGTTTATGTTCACAGGGCTCAATGATATCAAACCACAAATGGTGCAGTTGGCAACACAAAAAGCCAGAGAGGTTGCGCTAAAATTCGCCAAAGATTCAGACTCTCAGCTTGGAAAAATCAAGTCAGCCCGTCAAGGTCAATTTAGCATTCGCGATAGAGATAGTAATACACCGCATATCAAAGTTGTTCGGGTAGTGGCAGGCGTAGAGTACTACCTTTCTGATTAGCCAATTGATGATGAGGTATATCTAATTGCCAACGGGTGAGTATTTGAGAATATAAGCCAGTATTTTTTATCTTTTCTAAAGCATCAGCGAGGCGTTGACAAATATTACTCGGGATCTGTTTATTGGCGACAAGGTGTAAGGCTGACGGAAAGTTTTTTATATGTAGTGCTTTGGCTACTTTGTTTACACTGTAGCCTGAATTTTTAAGCTCTTTTTCCAATGTCATCGTGTTGGTCATTACAAAGTCGACTCTTTGTTTGAAAAGTAAATGCCATAATTGTTGGTAGTGACTGGCAAGTAGGAGGTTTTTATCTTCTTTGAAGCCTGCCTGTTGCAAGTAATTAGCACTAGAGTAACCTCGGATAGTACTAACCTTGTGCTGTTTTGCTTCGTTGAGCGACTGCACTTGATAGGGGGAGTTTTTCAATGCTACGAGGTAGGCATCAGCAAAGTATAATTGCCCTAACCATGTAAATTGTGACTTACGAGAAGGTGTTTGTAACAACGACATCATCAGCCCCAGCGGATTATTTTGTAGCACGTGATACGCACGTGCCATGGGCATTATTTCAAATTGACCACTAAGTTGTGCTTCGTGCAGCACGGCTTTTGTAATATCAACTAGCGCCCCTGCGGCATTACCATTTTTATCACTGAAGTGGTAAGGAGGAAGGTCTTCGGCAACAAACGTGAGGGTTTGCGCATCAATGCACTTTACCCATAAGAACATAAGAGACATAAACACATAAAGAGTACTTCGCATATAACTACCTCCTCAATGGTGATTTCTGATTGTAGGGAATTTAGCCAAGAAGGGATAGTGGTAATTTGTTATTTAAATAATAGAGATCTTTTTTTGCACTTAATTGGCGCTTAGCAGTAGGGTAGGAAATGAAGCTCTGGGAGTTATGGTTTTTTTCTAAGCCATTTATTCATTGCTTTATCATATGCTTGCGTGATTGCAGTGTTGTTACATGTATATGGCAAGCCCTGCCACTGGTTTGTGATCCCGCTATCTGAAACGCGATTATTAACATCACCATTAAATACCTTAAAACAAGTATTACCGTTTTGATATTCCGTGAAGGTCTGGTTTTGAGAAATAATTTTTGCTGCTCTTTTATTGGTATTTTTATGATCTATAGGAACGTTAATTCTTTTTTGCTGTGTGGGTGATGAGTGTGGTGCTGTATATGACAGTCCTTTAGCACGGATACTTTGCAGCACTTCATAAGGGTTAATACTTTGTTTGCTTCGTGATGGAGTATTAATGGAAGTTTTCTCATTTTGAACTTTTTTTGTTTGCGTTGCTGTAGCTTTGGCTTTAATTGGACGTGTTGCAGGGGGTATTGCCTCTGAAGCTTTGGATGATGTGGGTGTTTCATCGGCTTTTTGGTGTTCAGATGTGGAGTCTATTACGTCAGTGTTTGGGAGCGGAGCGGCCTCGACTTCGTTTAATTTTTTCGACGGGGCTTGCTCTAGTTTACTTTCAACTACTAAGTAGGTTTTTAACGCTTGGGTATGAGGTAAAGAAGGGATATTAACGGTTTGAGATTTGAGCAAATAAAAAACTATGGCATGTAAGGACACAGAGTAAATAACTGTCTTAATTATAAAATTCACCTAAACCTCCCTGTGTTATAAATAAGCTGATATGACGTATGGGGAGGCTGAAAGTTCAATTCAAACTTCTATTTTTTAGACATCTGGTACTCATGACAGGCAAAAGCGGGTTTTTAAATGGGGGCGAACAACTGCACAGTTAGGTAAGCTTTGCTGCTCGTATTTGTTCAAGAAGTGATATTTCCCTGATGAGTGACAAGCCTTTTTTTGGACTATTTTCGAGCGTCTTTTTGTTGTGCTCAATTGCAACGTTTATATCAACCCATACTGGAACCATGCCATTGGCACGCTCATAGTCTTCCATTTTAGGCGTATCAAAGTGGCCACAAATTTGACAAATATAACAATCTGAGACGATGTGAATCACATCAAAGTCAGGTTTGTGCCATAAACGATACTCTTCATAACGACCAAATGGCTGAATATTCGTAAGCTCTTTTACCCCCGTTTCTTCTTGTAATTCTCGCAATAAGGCCTGCTCTAGTGACTCACCTTCATCAACACCGCCACCCGGTAAGGTATAATCATCATAACGTGCAGTGTATAACAGGAGCACTTTGTCACCTTCGAGCACAATCGCGCGGGTGGTTTGGCGAGTAAACTGACTGCCTGCAAGTGGCACTACGGGGGAGGTGTTAAGACTGCGCATAGAAAACAAAAACCGATCACGAGAAAAGGCGTTATTATACGTATCGAACAACAAGATACAAAACCAATATGTATACGTTTATTTCGTTAACATATTGGCTTAGTAAAATGGATTGCTTTAGAAAGGGGCTGGGTATTGCTTAAACACATTACTGATACTAGCTAAGGCTTCTTTACTGAGCTGTGTATCGAATGCCGTTAAATTTTCTTTGAGCTGTGACATGTTTGTAGCGCCGATGATGGTTGATGTGACACCATCGACCTGATTGCACCATGCTAATGCCAATTGTGCGGGTGTAATGCCATATTGCTTGGCAACTTCTACATAGAGTTTTGTCGCTTCATTACTATATTGGGTATCTCTAAACAAACCTTGTCGCTGTGTTATCGTCCAACGACTGCCCTCTGGGCGGGCACCATCGAGATACTTACCAGTCAAGAACCCAGCAGCAAGTGGTGACCATGGCAAATAGGCGATGTCTTCATGGACACAATTTTCAATAAGATATGGCCAATCTTTGGCATGCAGTAAACTAAATTCATTTTGTATCGATACTGGTTTGGGTAGGTTATGCGCGATGGCAAGCTTTAAATAGGTGTTGATCCCCCATGTGGTGTCGTCAGACAACCCCCAGTGACGTATTTTTCCTGCCTTTATACACTCATTTAAACCTTGTAATATATCGAGCATGTCTGCGGTTTCTTGTGCCGCATTGACGTGTGAAAAGTTAATTTGACCCGGTTGGTGCTTAGCAAAGTGGGGCGATGTTCTATTAGGCCAATGCAATTGGTACACATCAATATAGTCGGTTTTTAAGCGTTCGAGTGATGCATCTACAGCTTCAACGACTGACTGTGCTGAAATTGGCGTGCCATTTCGGACCCAGCTAAGCCCCGGACCTGCAATTTTAGTTGCAATCACAAGCTGTTCGCGTTTTTCATTATGGCGTGATAACCAATCTCCAATGATGGCCTCTGTTTTACCGTAGGTTTCTTTGGAGGGAGGAACTGCATACATTTCAGCAGTATCGATAAAATTAACGCCTTTGCTGATGGCATAGTTAATTTGCTCATCGGCATCATGCTGATTATTTTGTAAGCCCCAAGTCATACTACCTAGACAAACGCGAGAGACATCAAGCTGGCTGCTACCTAAACGACTAAATTGCATGCTAACTCCTTGTTGTTATTAATTATGGTTATGAAGTGTATCTATAAGCTTAAGTGTAGTTTACATGAGTGGTTGGGAAAAGTTGCAAAAGTTTAAAATTTCAGGTCATAATAACTGTATATTAATACAGGTTGTTTTGGCATGCGTAAGTTTATACACATTGATATGGATTGTTTTTATGCTGCGGTGGAAATGCGAGATAACCCTGCACTTGCAAATGTGCCGATGGCAATCGGTGGAAATAGCCACCGGGGTGTACTTTCTACCGCGAATTATATTGCGCGGGAATACGGCGTCCGATCAGCTATGTCAAATTATCAAGCAAAAAAATTATGTCCAGCTCTGGTGATTGTGCCGGGGAGAATGGCTGTGTACAAAGCCGCATCTGAACAGATCAGGGCGGTGTTTGAAAAATATACGCAGTTAATTGAACCGCTATCGTTAGATGAAGCATACCTTGATGTGACTGACAGTGAATATTGCTCAGGAAGTGCCACGTTAATTGCGGAGCAAATACGTGCAGATATTTATAATGCGACGGGGCTAACTGCCTCAGCAGGTATCGCGCCAATAAAGTTTTTAGCTAAGATTGCCAGTGATGAAAATAAACCCAATGGGCAATGTGTGATCACCCCACCCGAGGTGTGTAGCTTTATAGATAAACTCCCCCTCAAAAAAATCCCGGGTGTTGGCAAAGTGACGCAGCAAAAACTGCACGCCATGGGACTTGAATACGGTAAAGATGTTAAAGCATGTGAAGAACACTTCCTGATCCAGCGTTTTGGTAAGTTTGGCGGGGTATTATGGCGCCGCTGCCAAGGGATTGACGAGCGAGGGGTAGAAACCCACAGAGTGAGGAAGTCGGTCGGAGTTGAAACAACATTTAACGAAGACACCAGTGAGTTTGAATTACTTAAAAATCGTTTAATGTGTGAGTTATTGCCAGAGCTTGAAAAGCGTGCAATGCATCATGTTAAAGAGCGCGGTATTGCAAAGTTAGGTGTTAAAGTTAAGTTTCATGATTTTCAACAGGTGAGTAAAGAGTGTCAATTTGATGAGCTAAATGCCGTTGTGTTCTGCAATTTATTAAAAGAGTTATTAGCACGATTTCGACATAAACCAGTGAGATTAATTGGTATTCAAATTGGCTTATTAGATTCAAAACAAGGCCAGCCACAATTAGGCTTATTCGACAGTGAATAAAGTGAGAAATTGATACCTTTGATACCTTTAGACTAAAAGATAAGTGATGTTGGGTATTTTTGTGATAGCGTGAGACTAACAAAAAAATAACAATTCACAGGAGCGCACTATGCAATCAATTATGATTGTACTGTTTGGCATTGTCGGGATGATATTTGGCTGGTTTGTTTACTCCAAGTTTATCGCTGAAAAAATATTTAAAATGGATGATGATTTTGTCACACCTGCTCATGAACTCAATGATGGTGTGGACTATGTACCGACCAATAAAGTGGTTTTATGGGGCCATCACTTTACCTCTGTTGCGGGGGCTGCCCCTATTGTTGGGCCTGCTATAGCCGTTTATTGGGGTTGGGTGCCTGCGGTTTTATGGGTGGTGATAGGAACGATATTTTTTGCCGGCGTACATGATATGGGCGCGTTGTGGGCAAGTGCGCGTCACAAAGGTAAATCAATGGGGGCACTGTCTGAAACGGTAATAGGCAAGCGCACTCGGGCTTTATTCATGATAGTGGTATTTTTGGTATTGTTGATGGTTAATGCCGTATTTGGTGTTGTTATCGCGAATTCTTTTGTAGCAAATCCAACCGCGGTATTACCCGCGTGGGCTGCGATAGTCGTTGCGTTGGTAATAGGTCAGCTATTAAAACGTAAAGTTCCTCTAGTACCCTTGTGCTTTATTGGTGTTGCGATACTTTATGCCACGATTTATGTGGGCACCGGCGCACCGATTGCGCTGCCCAGCGAAATATTTGGTTTAACAGATAAAGCTAGTTGGATTGTAATTTTATTTGTGTATGCAGCCGTGGCGTCTTTGCTTCCTGTGTGGATGCTGCTTCAGCCAAGAGATTTTATTAATGGTATGCAGCTGTTGGTAGGGCTAGTGCTGTTATACGGCGCTGTATTTGTGGTTATGCCTGATATTACTGCGCCGGCATTTAACACGCAAACGGTTGTTGATACACCCAGTATTATTCCTTTATTGTTTGTAACCATTGCGTGTGGCGCTGTTTCTGGCTTTCATGGCATTGTGTCTTCTGGTACAAGCTCTAAACAATTAAACAAAGAAAAAGATGGTCGCTTTGTCGGGTATTTAGGAGCTATTGGTGAAGGGAGTTTAGCGTTAATTACCTTAGTTGCGGTAAGTGGGGTTATGCTGGCTGTGTCACCAGAGGAGTGGCATGAAATATATAGCCACTTAGGGGCAGGGAGTGTCTCAGCGTTTATTACGGGTGGCTCTAATTTAATAAGTAACGGTTGGGGAATTTCTGCCGAAATTGCGGCAACATTGCTTGCAGTAATGGTGGTGCTTTTTGCAGGCACGACTATGGATTCAGGGGTACGATTACAACGTTATATTATTCAAGAATGGGGTGATATTTATCAACTTCAGCTACTGAAAAATGGCATGGTTGCAACGTTTATCGCAGTGGCTTGTTGTTTGTTACTGGCGTTTGGTGCTGGTGGCGCGTCAGGCAGTGGTGGCATGATCATTTGGCCGCTGTTTGGATCAACGAATCAAATATTAGCCAGTTTAACTTTGTTGGTGATTTCGGTTTATTTGATTAAGTTAGGGAGACCTGCGAAGTATACCTTGATCCCAATGAGCTTTGTGTTAGTCATGGCGTTTTTTGCTGGGCTTATCAAGCTGGTTGAATATTATGAACAAGGTAATTGGTTGTTAGTGAGTTTGGATATTGTTGTTTTGGTTGTGAGTGTCCTAGTGATGCTAGAAGCATGGTCGGTGATCAGCCGACTTAGGCAAGATAACGCTACACAACAGCAAACTCAGTGATACAGTGTTGTTATAGGGTTTATCGCCTACACTGGCAAACAGTAAACAAATAGCTGATAATTGCGCCCTTAAATTAATCTTTAAGGGCCTTTTTATGTCTTTTCCTCTCGCGTTACCCTGTCATGATTTTTTAACTCAAGATGCTGATGCTGTTATTGTGATTGCAGCTAACACGCATGATTTGGGTCATACTCAATTAAATGCAGCTTTGGCACCGTATTTAGCGGTTGATCAGCGTATCAATAATCAAGCAACGCTCGTATTGGCAACGGACTTACCTGGCAAGCGTTTAATTGTGTCACCGACAGGTCCATTACATCGTGATTATGATGATGTGCGCCGAGTATTTGATGCCGCTAAATCAGCGATTGCACAGGCGAAGGCTGCTGGTGTTACGAAGCCAGCTCTAATGGTTACCGGCTTACCATCAGATGAGCGCTATAAAAACGCATTAGAAGTTGCATTTTTAGGTGCTTGTCAAGCGTTATGGCAGCCACTGGAAGCACGTGAGTATCGCGGTGCAAGTATTGAGCCGGTGACTGAAATACACTTAGTAGGTGCAACAGACGCACAAGCTAAGCAACTAAATGCGATTGCATCTGGACAATATGCTGCGAGAGACTTATGTGGCACAGAGCCGGAAAGAATGGCACCACCGCGTTTTGCTGATTACTGTGTTGAGCTATTTGCAAACACTTCTGTATCCGTTGAAGTGATCGCGGATATTAATAGAATTGAAAGTGATTATCCAATGCTTGGTATGGTGGCTCGTGCTTCATACGCGGTTGAGCGCCACCACCCTCGTGTTGTGAAGCTTGAGTACACACCGACGGACGAAGTAACACGTACGTTGATGTTTGTTGGTAAAGGCTTGGTATACGATACAGGCGGCGCTGATTTAAAAGTAGGTGGCTTTATGGCGGGAATGAGCCGCGATAAAGGGGGAGCGGCTTCAGTCGCTGGCTTTATGAAAGCGGTTGCTGATTTTCAGACAAAAGGCGTGAAAGTCATTGCTTATTTAGCTGTTGTGCGTAACTCAATTGGATCAGACTGTTTTGTTCCTGATGAAATTGTAACGTGCCGCGAAGGCTTGAAAGTACGTATTGGAAATACAGATGCAGAAGGGCGCTTGGCGATGGGTGATTTACTGAGCGAAATGAAAGATTTGGCTCAATCTCAAATTAACCCTGAATTATTCACTGTCGCAACACTCACCGGACATGCAGCACGCGCGGTTGGTCCATATAGTGCGTATGTTGAAAATGGTCCGGCACGAGCAGCAAAAGTGTCTCGTCAATTGGCCGATATTGGGGACTTGTGGGCAGATGGTGCTGAGTTATCACGCAGTCGTCGTGAAGATTATGACTTTATTAAACCGCGCACATTAGCAGACGATGTGATTTCAAGTAACAATGCACCATCAGCAATTACGGCGCGCGGTCATCAATTCCCTATGGCATTTTTAGCGTTAGTCGGTGGTTTAGATAAACATGGTAGTGATTCAGAGCAACCAATTCCTTATGTGCATATGGACATTGCTGGCAGTGGTGTTGAAGGCGGAGATTGGCAGCATGGCAAGCCGACTGCGGCGACAGTCTCGAGTTTGTTTGCCCGTTACTGTTTGTAACTTTTAAAGGTGGGTTTTGGCCGTGATATATTTCTTTAGCGGCTAGATTGATTTACACTGTTCAAAGTGGCCAGACAACGAGTAACCACGTTCGTTGTCTGGTATTTAATTAGATTTTAAATCGTTGTACAACTTGCCCTAAATGATGACTCGATTGTTTTAAGTTAAGGCTCGCATCTGTCAATGTATGGGTAGTATCTAAAGACTGATGTGTTGCATTAGATAAATCAGTGATCCTTAAATTGACCTCTTGCGCCACGCTACTTTGTTCTTGCGTTGCGCGTGCGATATGGCTGTTCATATCACTTATTACTGTTATTAAGCGTTCAATCTCGTCTAATACTTGATCGGCACCACTGGCTTGCTCTACGCTGTTGGCTGAGATTTCCTGACATGATTGCACTGCATTAACGGTTTCTTGAGCATTTTTTTGAAGCTTTTCTATCATTTTTTGAATTTCGTCAGTGCTTTGGCCTGTTCGGCTCGCTAATGTGCGCACTTCATCCGCGACAACCGCAAAGCCTCGACCTTGCTCTCCAGCTCTCGCCGCTTCAATGGCTGCATTGAGTGCCAGTAAGTTTGTTTGCTCTGAAATACCACGTATGACATCAAGTACAGAGCCAATATTATTGCTTTCGGTTGCTAAAATTGCTGATACTTTACTCACACTTTGAATATTGGCTGAAAGTGTTTGAATGGCTGTTATGGTGTTTGCGACGACCAATTTCCCTTGCTCGCTATTTTGTAGTGCATCTTTAGCTGCGACTTCTGCAGCATGCGCGTTTTCACTGACAGCCTGTATTTGGGTGCTCATTTGTTCTACAGCCGTTGCGACTTGTCGGCTATTATCATCTTGTTGCTCAATGTGGGTTAAGTTAACTTTTCCTGCGTCGTCAACTTGATTAGCAAACTGCTCCACATGATTGGCACTGTCGGCTACCTGTGAGATGGATTGGCGCATTTTATCAGTATAAGAATTGAAATATCTGGAAAGACGCGATATTTCATCATTGCCGTATTCATCGAGTTGTTGAGTTAGGTCACCTTGGCCTTGCGATATGTCTTTCATCATGTTCGCTGCTAAGCGAATGGGGTGTAAAACACTGTTACTGATCACACTGCTCAGTACAGCTAAGATAATAATAATAACCAATACATCAATGATCATCAGCCAGCGAAGTTCTGAAAAAGCGGCGTCAATTGTATCTAAGTAAACACCAGAACCTATAATCCATTGCCAAGGGGTAAACCCTTTTACAAACGATATTTTATCAACGGGGGTTTGCGCCCCTGGTTTTGGCCACTTGTAGGGGACAAATCCTTCACCGTGTTGTTTAACGACGGAAACCATTTCAACAAATAAGCGTGTGCCATCGGGATCTTTACTATTGGTTAAGCTTTTGCCGTCAAGCTGTGGTTTTAGTGGATGCATTATCATTGTTGGGTGAAAATCATTCACCCAAAAGTAGTTATCTCCATCATATTTCAATCCTTTTATCGCCGTTAAGGCCGCATGTTTTGCATCAGCTTCTGATAACACACCTTCGAGATATTGGGTGTGATACAAAGTCAGTAGGCTATGGGCTGTTTCTACCAAATTTTTGGTTTTTTCGTATTGTTGTTTTTCAAGCGTGGCGTATTGCTGTGTTAGGTTAGTGATACTTAATAAAACTAATCCAAGTATTACTACCATGAGCAACATCATGAGTCGTTGGAAAATAGTAAACTTTCTTAGAAACTGCATATAACTATCCTTATAAAGATACACAATCCTGTGCATAAAAATAAAAGGGGGAATACCGTAAGATAGATAATTTAGCAGGGGCTGTCAGTAAATATTTGGAATATTTTTTCTTTTAAAGCAGTAGCTTGTAAATTTTTAATTGGATGATAATACAATTAGATTTTGGTCTAATATAAAGCCTACAAATGTAGGCTTTATAGGTACTGTAGATGATTTTTAGTTACATCTCAAAATGTCGATTAAAGAAGTTGGTGATAGTTTGATGTAAATGTGTTTGTACTTTTTTACCGCGCAGACTGTGTTTTGAACCAGGATACGTCATCATTTCAAACGGCTTGGCATTGTCTTGTAGCTGCTTAAATAATTTGGTTGCATGAGTAAACAAGACATTATCATCGGCCATGCCATGATAAATCATTAATGGACCATTTAAGTTATCCGCAAATGGGAATACTGCGCTTTGTTCGTAACCAATGGCATTGGTTTTTGGATGCCCTAAGTAACGTTCTGTATAGTGCGTGTCATACAGCGCCCAATCAGTCACTGGTGCACCGGATACGCCAGCTTGAAAGTAGTCGCCCGCCTTAAACATGGCCATCAATGCCATGTATCCGCCATAACTGTGGCCATAAATACCAATTCGTGTTGAGTCGACGTAATCAAGTGTACGTAAAAACTCAACCCCTTTGATTTGATCTGCCACTTCGACTTCACCTAGGTGTTTATAAATGGGTGCTTCAAATGCTTTACCTCGGTTATAAGAGCCTCGATTATCAAGTTGAAAGATTACATAGCCTTGTTGGGCCATATATTGAAAGTATAGGTTCTTACTGCGCCAACTATTGGTTACTCGTTGCGCATGAGGACCGCCGTATACGTTAACCATAACAGGGTGTTTTTTGCCTTTTTCCATATTGGCTGGTTTAAAAATACGATAATGTAAGGTTTGCCCATCTTGTGCTTTAATCGTCCCGTATTCAGGCTCTGCAAGATCACTTAGATAAGGAGTTAAGGGGTGGTTTTTATTCAGTGGGTTTTGCTCAAGCCAAGTAATAAACTCACCATTGACTTTACGCAAGGCAACCGAGTTTGGTTTATTAACCGCTGAACTGTTGTCAATAAATGTTTTGGCATCTTTAGCAACCACCACTTTATGATAGCTACCCAATTGAGTAACACGTTTGGCGTCGCTGTTTTTGAATATACTGGCACTATACAGGTGCTGCTCTAATGGCGTATCGGCGCGACCTGCAAAGTAGACCAGACCTTTTTGTTCATCAATGCCCTTTATGGAATCAACGATCCACTCACCTTGCGTAATTTGGCGCACTAATTGACCATTGGTACGGTATAGGTATAGGTGTTTATATCCATCACGCTCAGAAGCCCAGATAAAGTGCTTTTTGTCGTTTAAGAAACGTAAATCAAAGTGTAAATTAACCCAAGTATCGCTGCGTTCTGTCAAAGCAACAGACTGCTTTTTGGTTTTACTATCATAAAAGCGCAGTTCTAAGGCTTGTTGTGAGCGGTTTTGCCATTGATATGATAGTGTTTTATTGTCTTTAAGCCATTTTGCACGGGCAAGATAAATGTCTTTGTCTTTACCTAAGTCAACCCAATCAACTTGCTGATCATTAATGTTTACCACGCCCAATGCAATTTTGACATTGTCTGTGCCGGTAAATGGATAACGTTGATTGAATAGCTTGACTTCATCTGCATATATTTCGTTACGTATAGCTTCTTTAACGGGGCTTTCATCTATTCGCGTAAAGGCGATCTTTGATTCATCACCAGCCCACCAATAACCCGTCATTCTGCTCATTTCTTCTTGAGCGACAAACTCAGCCATTCCATTCTTTATAACGCCACCGCCATCCGTACTAAGGGCGATTTCTTTACCTGAGGCAAGCTCTAGGGCATATAAGTTTTGTTCACGAATAAAAGATACATAATTGCCTTTTGGAGAAAAGCGCGCATCTGTCTCAAAAGCCTCTGTATTAGTTAGCTTTTTACTTTTACCAGAACTGACCTGATAGTGATATAGGTCGCCATTCAGTGGAAATAAGAGCGCTTTACCATCCGTTGACCATTTATACTCTAAAATGCCGCGGCCAAATATACGTTGTCGTTCTCGGCGAGCTTTTTCTTCATTTGACAAAGTTTCTGGCCCTGAAAATAAGGCTTCAGAATCAACCAATAACCGATTGGACTTGTCTTTTAGGTTGTATTCCCAAAGGTCATAGCGGTTGTAATCGTCTACCTTACCTTGCAGGTAAGTTACGCGTTTGCCGTCAGGGGAAAATTTAAGTTGAACAGGGGCTTTACCTGCTAAGCTTGGGTCATCAAAAATACGCTCAAGGGTTAATGGTTTAGCCACAACGCTAGTACCACTAAATAGCAGTGGCAGGCTAAAAGTTAAAGACGTTAAAATTGCTCGCACAAGAATGCCTTATTGAAGTTTATTTATGGAGTAGATGTTATAAGCTAGCATAGGCAATGGCAATAAATTGGGATAGAGTGCGGGTTAAAACATATTGGAGAGAATGATGTCATTTGAGTTAGCCCCAGAACTACAAAGAGACTGTATTACATTGGCTGATTGGCCTTTATGTAAAGTGCTATTGATGAATGATAGCCAGTACCCGTGGTTTATTTTAGTGCCGAGAGTCAGCGGTTTAAAAGAAATTATAGATTTGACTGACGAACAGCAAAAAACATTTTGGTTGGAGTCTGCGAAGCTTAGTCAGTTATTACGAGAGGTGTTTAACCCTGATAAACTGAATGTGGCTGCATTAGGTAATATGGTACCGCAGTTGCACGTGCACCATATTGCCCGTTTTACAACGGATATAGCATGGCCAAAGCCTGTTTGGGGCTTGTTTTCTCCCGTCGCGTATTCAGATGAGCAACTTGTTGCACTAAAAAAGGCGCTATCACTATAGCGCCTTTTACTTATTTAAAAATGCGGTGTTGGTTTAAAGGCCCAGTACCGCTTTACCTTGTTTGAAGGTAACGTCTACAGGGATATTTGCAGCGGATAGTTTTGCTAAATCAGCTTGTAGTTCAGCCTTTATGTCACCGTGGGTGGCGATCAGTTTGCTTACTTTGTCATAGTCACCATCACCTTGCAGCGTTAAAATTAACTGTGAGAGGTTTTTCATCGCGATGGCCATCTTTTGCATATTAACTTTATAAAGGCCTTGCTCATTTTTAGAAAACGCACCTTGTTCTTTGAAATAGTTAAATCGGATCATGTTGGCTTTACCGTGGGCACTTGATGCACCAAAACGGACTGAGCGGAAGATCCCCGCCATGAAAGTGGTATAATAATCTTCTAAAGTTCCCTCGGTGATCTCGCCTTTTTTAAGAAGTTGTTCAACCATATAGAGGCCTAAAATATCCGCTTTACCTTCTTCTAGGGCACTGGCGTGTTCTTGCAGGGACTGACGCACGGTGCCTTTTCCTGTGATGGTATTTTTTATACCAAGGCCGTGAGCGACTTCATGGAACATGGTATTGGCAAAGAATGCATCAAAGGTAATGTGTTTACGCTGCTCTGGAACGATTAACTGCTCAGAAATTGGTAGCATAATTTTGTCGAACTTCGCACGCATTGCGTTCTTCAACTGCAGGCGACGAGTGCCTTTTTCTAGCTGTACCTGTTCATCATTAGGTAAGTTTATTGCGATGGTTTTGCTGCCAGCGTTTGAATGACCTGCATAATAAATAACGTCATACGCATTTAAATCAGCATCAGAGCCCGGTACTTCCTGTTTATACTTTTCTTCTACCGGTAATCCTGTCTGTAACTCGGGTAAAAACGCAGCAAACTTAGCGAGTCGTTCACTCCATGCTAAATCTTTAACGAGGACATATGATTCAAACCCTGCTCGATAGCCAAAAAGTTGATCTTCATACGTTTCGATTGGACCAATCACTACGTCGATAGGGTTATTCTTCATGTCCATCCAAGCGAAGTCAGAACGCTGATAACTATTATTAAGTAATGCATCTGCTCTAAGGTTGAGATAATTAGCAAACTCTTTGTCACGTGCTAAGTTACTAGCTTCTCGTAATAATGATGCAGCCTTGACCAGCTCGGACTGAAAAGCTTCAGAGTATGAGACACTAAATAGTTTGCCTTGTGCGTCGCGTTTAATAAGCGAATATAGGCCTTGCTGGTCTTTCACAGTAGACGTGTTTAACTCATCTTTTGAAATATCATGTGGGTAAAATTCTGCTCCAGGGGTTTTGGCAGTAAAGCCTGATAAAAATACTTTGTCGCCATTAAGCCTATCCCATGGACCATAGTTAATATCAGCAAACTGACGGGCTTTATCATCTTTAATATTCTCTAAAAACTCAGCTTTATCCATACCGAAGCTTTGTTTCCAAAATAAATCGTCCATTATTTTTGAGGCATCAATTAACTTGCTAAGCATCTTTTTCTGGTTTTCGTTTAAATGAGAAAGATCAGCTGTGAGGGTTACTTCTGTGTAAATATCAAGGCGAGACCTTTCGATGTTAACTAAGGTGTGATCCGTGCCTTTTGCTTCATTGGCTATCGATTGAGTGGGCTGTGAAACTTTGTCGGAGCATGCCCCAAGTGCAAGTATACTTGCTGTAAATAATGCTAAATTGATTTTTGATAGCTTCATGATGAACTCTTTTCTTGTTATTGATTTGTAACGAGTACCATACCCGAATACGCTGCTAATTACTGCTCTTGTGCGTTGTAATCGCAGTAAATATTATGCTTATCAGTATGTATAAGAATATTTTTATACTTTTCTTAACTTTATCGTGAACTTAGTCAATACTAAGGGGTATAAAAATAAGCGTACTTTATTGTGCACATCAAAAATTTATACCCAAGGGATATAGCTTATGTCGACAGAAAATGCCTTACTGACCATTTTAATAGATAGGATTAATAACGATACTCTTGTTCTACCGACTTTACCTGAAATTGCTGTAAAAGTAAGACAGGCCGCAGATGACCCTGAAGTGAATTTAGCACAAATGGCCGATGTTATTTCTCAGGATCCCGCTTTATCTGCGCGTATGATTAAGGTCGCGAATAGTGCTTTTATGGGTCGCTCTGTGAAAGTAAATACATTAAATCAAGCTGTAACTCGCATTGGTTTAAGGCAGATAAAAAATATTGCAACAGCAATGGCGATGGAGCAACTGTTCGTATCAAACAATAAATTGATTAGAACATACATGGATAAGGCATGGCAAAAAACGTTAAAAGTAGCTTGCCAAGCGATAACCACAATGGATTTTTATTTACGAGTGAACAAACACACCTCTTTAAATAAAGAAACAATCACACTCGCCTCTTTGGTGTTTAATATCGGGGTTTTACCCATTTTAACTGAGGCGGAGCGCCACCCTGAAGTTTTCGCTAACCCAAGCTTCTTAGCGCATGCGATACAAAAGCTTGCGGGTAAGATTGGGGGAGCTATCATGAGAGAGTGGGGCTTTACCGATGACTTTGTGGAGGTGGCTGAAAGTTGGTCAAACCCAAATTACAAACCTGATCATGTATGCTATGTCGATTTTATTCGAGTCGGTGCAATCATTGAGGGTATTTTGCAGGTATCAGATAAAGCGGCAGCGCTTGGTGCATATGAAGAAAAAGGGGTGACTCGATCACTTGATATGTTTACCAGCGATGAATATATGGAAACGTTAGATGACGTAAAAAGTATGTTTGCCTAACTGCGGGACCCTGTAAATAATTCTGTGTAACTGCTCTTAGTTACAAGTATTCAGTTAGTCGGTCTTCAAACATAATCATAAAACGGTTTAGAGCTTGCTTCCAGTTATGAATAGGCATTGTCCACCTCTTGGAAGCATCCATTATCGCTAAGTACACCACCTTGCTAGCGGATTCATCTGTCGGGAACAGTTTACGTTTCTTGGTCGCTTTTCTGATCACACTGTTCAGAGATTCAATAGCATTTGTCGTGTAGATAGCTTTACGAATATCTTGAGGGTAGCTAAATAGAGTATTGAGATTATCCCAATGAGCCGTCCAGGAGCGGCTGATTTGAGGGTACTTTTCATCCCATTTATCACCAAAGTGCTCTAACGCCAACAGGGCTTCATCTTCCGTTGTTGCTTGATAGATTTCTTTTAAGTCAGCGGTAATTGCCTTGTAGTCTTTCCATGGGACGTATTTCATTGAGTTTCGCACCATGTGTACGATACAGAGCTGAATTTGAGTTTTTGGATAAACAGCGTTGATGGCATCAGGAAAGCCCTTCAGGCCATCTACACACGCGATGAGGATATCATTCACGCCTCGATTTTGAAGTTCGGTGAGCACGCTAAGCCAGAACTTCGCTCCTTCGGTTTCGGACATCCACATCCCAAGAAGTTCTTTCTGACCTTCCATATTTACGCCAAGTGCGAGATAAATGGCTTTGTTGATAACCTGTTTATTCTGGCGTACTTTCACGACGATGCAATCGAGATAAACGATGGGATAGACCGTATCAAGCGGGCGAGATTGCCACTCAACCACTTGTTCTAAAACAGCATCTGTAACTTTAGATATTAGACTGGCGGAGATATCCGCATCGTACATTTTTTTGAATGTTGCGACGATTTCACGGGTGGTCATTCCTTTGGCATATAGGCTTAAGATCTTGTCGTCCATCGATTGAAATCGGGTTTGATGTTTACGAACAAGCTTGGGTTCAAAGGACGCGTCACGGTCACGAGGGACTTCTAACTGGATCTCACCATCGTCTGTAATTAGGCGTTTAGATGAGTAGCCATTTCGACTGTTACTATCGTTAGTTGGTGAGTTTTTTTCGTAACCGAGGTGCTCATTAAGTTCAGCATTTAAGGCTGTCTCAACCGTCACCTTGGTTAACATTTTCCTAAAGTCATCAAGATCAGAAGGAGTCTTAATCGACTTAGCTGCTTCGCGAGCGAAGGCTTCTAGAGCTTTCTTATCCATATTGCTTATCCTCAGCCATTACTGGCTTAATTATAAGCAGATACACAATTTAAATTACAGGCTCAACTGCGGCAGCTTCATAGAAAATAGATAGTAAGGTCGTCGCACCTTACTATCGTATATTTATATCTTAGGTAATATCTTCTGCGTCACCCAAGCTTTGCGTAAGCTCTTCAATAAGTTCTTTGATTTCTTCACTGACCAAGATAAAGTCAGCGTCAAGTTTTACGACCATATCTTCTTTTGGAATATCAGCATTTTGTTCTTTGAGTGCATCAGCATAGTTCAAGCGTTTTATTGACCCATCATTTTGTAGCATAAACTTAACCCGTTCGCGCCAATCCAAGGCCAACTTAGTAACACGCTTCCCACTTTCAAGGTGGTGTTTGATCTCATCTGTTGATAGATCATGTTGCTTTAATTTAACCTGAGCACCGTTGTCATCGGGCTCTTCTAATTCAGCATCAGTGCCAATTGCAAAGCCCTCTGGTGTTTCAAAGTTTGTAAGCCAATTAGTAAGAAACACATCTAGATCATAATTTGCAAATGCAGGTACCACCGGTAGCGTGCCAAGTGATTTACGCAATAATGCTAAAAGCTCTTCTGCTTTATTAAAACTTGCGCTGTTGACTATGACCCAACCATTTTCTTGGTCAATAAAAGCAAATTGTAAGCTAGACTTTTTAAAAGCTTGTGGTAGTAAAGTAGCCAGTATGTTTTCTTTTAATTCATCTTTTTCTTTTTTCTTTACTGGGCGGTTTTCTTCGCGTTCAATCAGCTCTACCTTTTCGGCAACCATATCGTTAACAACCGCCGCTGGTAGTACTTTTTCTTCTCGTTTAGCACAAACCAAAATACTATTTTTAGAAAAGTGTGACAGGCTATGACCATGCTTTCCTAGGGCTTTTGACCAGCCGAAGGTACTCATATCCTGACTACCACATGGTCGAAATACATCTTGCTCTAAAGCTTGTTCAAAATCATCTTGATTATATGAAACATCTTGTTTGAATCGATAACAGATCAGGTTACTAAACCACATAAAATACAGTATCCGTGCTAAAAATTGGTAGCTATGATAACAATAATTTGCCGGCAGGGAAGGAATTAAAGTACCTGAATACGACAATCCTACAAGATTCCCGTATTCAGGTTTAATTTTACTCAGCTAAAAATAGCGAGAGGGGCTTGCATGTTTTTTGGGAAACTAATTTCATAAACGAGGCCTTGGCCTTCTTCGCTTGTTACTTCAATATCCCCATTGAGTGTTTGCTTTACTAGGTTCAAAGTAATGTGCGTTCCAAGCCCACTGCCGCCCTGATCTCGTTTGGTCGTGAAGAATGGGTCGAATAACTTTTCTAACTGCACAGAGCTCACTCCACGACCATTATCACGATACAAAATACGGACATCGTCGTTATCATCGGTAATTTCAATATCAATACGGCCTTTATCTATCCCTTCAAAACCATGAATTAGAGAGTTCATAATGAGGTTGGTAAATATCTGACTAATCGCGCCCGCAGGTAAGTTGAGTGTGAGGTCTTCAGGGCAAGAAATATTGATGTCATGCTTGGTCTTTTTAATTTTTGGATGTAATGACCGAACAACCTCAGCAAGGTATTCTTTGAAGTTAATAGTACGCACAGCTTCACTGGCTTGATCTACCGCAATTTGTTTAAAGCTGGCGACCAATTCAGATGCTCTATCTAGGTTGGTGGTTAATAAACTGGTGCTCTGCTTGGCTTCATTAATAAATTCCTCGAGCGCTTTCGGCGACAAGGTTTTTGCTTGATATGCAGCTTCTAACTGATGCAAGCGCTCTTGTAAGAATGAAGTGGCAGTCACCCCAATGCCAACAGGCGTATTAATGTCATGTGTAATACCAGCAACAAGGCCACCTAAAGCGGCCATTTTTTCCGAACCGACTAACCGTTCTTGCGCCATATTCAACTCATCTAAATAACGCTCTAACTCTTTTTGTTTGGTAAGGAGCTCTTGTTCCGTTTGGCGACGTAGATCAATTTCCTCAGTCAGTGTGAGCTTTTGTTTTTCTAATTCATATTTTTGCTGTTGTAAATCCATCATAGCTTGGCTGAGATTTGACGTTTTTCTGGCAACCTCTTGCTCTAGTTGTAAGTTATGTTGGTCAAGTTTTTCATTACTTATCAATAATTCTTTCTGAGTCTGATCGAGTTGTTTTCGATATTCCGCAACTTTATCAATCAGTTTGTTGAATGCCTCTTCCATCACTTTAAGTTCATTACGTTCACTGGTGCCTATGTCTATGCGCTGAGCATCAATGTTATCTAACTCGAAGTCTTCGACTTGATCGGTTAAGTCAGTTAACGGCTCTGTAAGTAGCCGCCTAAACGCAATCAAGAATAAAATGATGAGAAAGGTAGTCTTGATCATGGCATTACCAATCAAGAAATAAATTGAAATCATGATACGGCTAAACACCACCTCACGACTTGAAAATAAGGTCACATCACCCACTTGTGTGGCTCTGCCAGAAAATTCAAAAATAAGCGGGAAAGTGTACCCGAATAGCCCTGAGGGGGTATCTTCAATGATGGCTTCTTCTTGAACTAACTGTTGGCTATAAAGTTCATGAATATCAAGAGAGCGGCCAAGTTGAGAGATAATTTCACCACTGTCATCACGTACAATTATGCCCTCTATCATTGGAATAGCGAGCAGGCCCTCTGCAGTTGTTACCGTTTGTTTGGTGTTTAGCTCCCAAATTGCACGGGTCAAGCTTCGGCTAAATGTTTTTTGCAGCATGGTTAATTCGTTGCGAATATAGTCTTTGGTGTTTACGTATTCAGCAATGACTTGCCCGCAAGTGACTACGAATGTCAATAAAAAGTAAACCGAAAGCACATTCGTGAGTAGCTTTTTTGATAGGCTTTTTTGTAGCATGAATGAACTCAGGCTCCTAAATTAAGTCAACATCAGGATATATGTACTTAAACTTAGCTAATAAAGCCTTAAAAATAAATAAATATCTGACATTATTGCACACAATGGGCATATTAGATGAATATATAGTTTGGGTACTTACTGATTTACTACTAAATATGTTATAAGTAGTTGGTTGTAACATTGTTGATGGCAAAAAGATAAAAATATTTGATATGAGTTATTCTATATTAGTGTGTGATGATTCGAGGGTGGCACGTAAGCAGGTAGTTCGTTGCTTATCTTCTGCGCTAGAAGCTGAGATCATGCAAGCTGAAAATGGTGTGCAAGCACTTGAGCTTCTTGAAGCCCAACAGGTAGATCTACTCTGCTTGGATTTAACTATGCCTGAACTGGATGGCATTGGCGTGTTAGAAGCGATTAAAGCGAAGAAACTAGAAACATTTGTCGTCGTAATTTCTGCTGATATACAACCTGAAATGAAAGAGAGAGTTGTTAGGCTTGGTGCAATTGATTTTATTGAAAAACCCGTTACTCCTCAGTATTTATTGAATTTATTAACACAGTACGGTATCCGATAAAAGCAGTAAAAATAACCTCATTTGACCTATTTATAATATACATTCACTCATTCCCTGCCGCTAACTTGAACAAATTGCATAAAGAATGTCTATTTTGGGTGTTGACAGTGCGGCTAGATTTCAGGCACTCTTAAGTCATGAAAATAAAATTTAACACTTCGACCATTATTATTACAACCACCATCCAATCTGGATAGTGGCATAGGTCGGTGCGTATTTAAAAGGCCTGTGTTCACTAAGAACACAGGCCTTTTTTCGTTTTTGGAATGAGGAAAATTACCATGATGCGAGTATTAAAATTTGGCGGCTCATCGTTAGCCGACTTTGACTGTTTACGGCAAGTACAGAATCTAGTATTAACCCAATCTGGGGAAGAAGCGTTAATTGTCCTTTCAGCACCTGGAGGCATGACAGACCAACTGGTTGAGTTGGTAACACTGGCTGAACAGGGAAATGCTTACGAAAGTCAATGGCAGGCTTTGGAAGAGCGAGCAAACGATTTACGTCAACAAGTAGAGAAGCTCTATGGAGCAAGCACTTATTGGCCTGACTTCAAGGCGCTGGCGGATAAATTGGCGGGAGTAAGACTTTTAAGACACTGCCCAGCTCAGGTTCAAGCATTTATTATTAGCTTTGGGGAACGTGTTAGCTGTGCACTTATGCAAACGATGTTAGGTAGTGCACAAGCCAGTTACTTAGATGCGACTCACTGTATTTCAACTTCGGGTGGTTATTTAGATGCAGAAGTGGACTTAAAAGCAAGTAAGTCACGGTTTGCATTGGCAATGCGTGAAAAGCCGAATAAATACTACATTATGCCGGGTTTCACAGGGTGTGATCAACAAGGCGCATTAACTACGCTTGGCCGTAATGGTTCTGATTATTCCGCTGCTGTCGCTGCGGCTTGTTTAGGGGCTGAGGTATGTCAAATTTGGACAGATGTTGACGGCGTTTATAACGCGGATCCAAGGTTTATCAGTAAAGCCACAAAAGTCGATTGGTTATCGTATAAAGAAGCCATGGAGCTGTCTTATTTTGGTGCTAAAGTACTTCATCCGAAAACTATTTTGCCTTGCGCTAAAGCGGGCGTGCCATGTGAAATTAAGAATACTCACAACCCTGATGTACCCGGTTCGGTAATTAGTAATGAACGACGCGGAGACGAGCAAGTTAAAGCGCTTTCAAGCTTAGATGAGCTAGCAATGCTCACGGTATCTGGGCCCGGTATGAAAGGTAAAGTAGGCATGGCATCTCGAGTATTTAATGCCCTTGCACAGGACAATGTGTCGATTGTTTTGATCACGCAGTCGTCGTGTGAATTCAGCATCAGCTTTTGTGTTCATGAAGCGGACTTAACGTTGGCGCTAACAGCCCTTGAACAGGCATTTGAACTTGAATCTCAGGCGGGTCTAATTGAGCCGGTACAAGTGCAGAGAGACTTAGCGATTGTTACGTTAGTGGGTGATAATATGAAAGCCCATAAAGGGCTTGCGGCTAAGTTTTTTGCCTCGTTGGCACAAGCTCAAGTAAATATTGTAGCGATTGCCCAAGATTCAACTGAAAGTGCGATTTCAGCGGTTGTTGATGGTAGCTTATGTAATGATGCGGTGAAGGTGTGCCATGAGAATTTCTTTACTCATGTTCCTTCAATAGATGTTTTCTTACTTGGTGTTGGTTTAGTCGGGCAGGAGCTCATTAAGCAACTGCAAAAGCAGCAACAGTGGCTACAAAAGCGCAATATAAAACTTAACCTATATGGCGTAGCAAATTCTCGACAGCTCTATCTAAATGCAGACGGTGTGCCGTTTGATAGCTGGCATGGTGAACTGGAGCAGCAGCAAGCGGGTTTTGCTCTGGATAAACTAGAAGCCTTTGTTAAAGCCAATCACTTAATAAACCCTGTGATTGTAGATTGTAGCTCTTCCCAACAGCTTGCTGATCAGTATTGTGACTTCCTTAATGCCGGTTTTCACGTTGTGGCTGCGAATAAAAAAGCGAACACGGGAAGTTATGCATATTATCAAGCGTTAAATAATACAGCACAGCAAAAGCAGCGTAAGTTTTTATATGAAACGAATGTGGGAGCCGGCTTGCCTGTTTTAGACAACTTACAGTTGTTATTTGGCGCAGGTGACGAGCTACTGTCTTTTAATGGTGTGCTATCAGGTTCTTTATCATACATGTTTGGTGCTTTGGAGGATGGGTTAAGTTTGTCAGAAGCCACAGCAAAAGCCAAAGCGAATGGCTTTACAGAGCCTGACCCTAGAGATGATTTATCAGGCACAGACGTAGCACGTAAGCTTCTCATCATTGCCCGTGAATCAGGTTTAGCGTTGGAGCTGTCTGATATAGAGGTGGAGTCAGTGGTGAGTGAGGCTTTTGCTCCGGGCACCTCGGTAGATGAGTTTATGACTAAGCTCCCTGAACTTGATAATGACTTTGCACAAAGAGTTCAAGCGGCCGCAGAGCAAGGCAAAGTGTTACGGTACGTGGGCAGTATTGATAACGGTCATTGCAGAGTCGGTATTGAAGCCGTTGATAAATCAAACGCGTTATATGATATTCGCGATGGAGAAAATGCCTTGGCGATTTTAAGTCAGTATTATCAACCTCGTCCTTTTGTGATTCGTGGTTATGGTGCAGGTGCTGAAGTGACCTCTGCGGGTGTATTCGCAGATATATTAAAAACGCTGTCACGATAGGGGTAAAGAATGATGATTTCTGTATATGCTCCAGCCTCTATTGGCAACTTTTGTGTTGGCTTTGATTCGCTTGGTGTTGCACTTGCGCCAATTGATGGCACGTTATTAGGCGATGTTGTTCATGTGGAGGCTGCGGATAAAGATCAGTTTTTATGTACAGGCCAATATGCTGATAAATTACCCTCAGCAGCTGAAGAAAACTTAGCATACCAATGTTTAGTACATTTTCGCGAGCATGTGGCATTAGATATGCCGCCAGTCTCTTTGGTGTTAGAAAAGCGTTTACCAATTGGCTCTGGGTTAGGCTCAAGTGCGTGCTCTGTTGTGGCAACATTTGCTGCACTTGATAAATTTGCAAATACCGCGCTTTCCCAAGAGGCATTGATTGAGCTAATGGCTGACTTTGAAGGGAAAGTGAGTGGGGCACGTCATTATGACAATATTACTCCCTGCTATTTAGGTGGGCTTCAATTAACGGCTGAGTTAACTCCGAATAAGGCGATTAGTTTGCCTGTTGATGAAGCTTGGTACTATGTTGCTGCATATCCAGGTTTTGCTTTAAATACTGCAAAGGCCAGAGCTGTGATGCCAGACACAATAAGCAGTCATGCGAGCGTAGAGTTTGCTCAACGTTTGTCGAGTTATTGCTTATTGATGCAAAGCGAACGCTTTGATGAAGCGCTCACTCTAATGCAAGATACAATAGCAGAACCGTATCGCAGATCTTTGATTGCGGGATACAGTGATGCCAAAACGGCATTACCAAAGTTAGGGGCTGACTTGGTCAGTATTTCTGGTGCAGGGCCAACTCTATTTACGATTTGTAAAACATTAAAAGCGGCGGAGCAATGTCAAACTTGGTTGCGTCAGCATTATATAAATGAGCATGGCTTCAGCCATATTTGTAAACTTGATAACCTCGGTACTCGAGTTATTTCTATGGGAGATAAAGAATGAACCTCGTAAATTTAAAAGATGAACAACAGCAAGTATCGTTTATTGAAGCGGTAAAAACGGGGTTAGGGCGTAATCAAGGGGTTTTCTTTCCAACAGATTTAAGCCCATTGGACAACATTGATGCGTTGCTTGAAATGCCATTTGCAGAACGAAGTACTGAAATTTTGGCGCACTTAATTGGCGATGAATTACCAAAAGATACCCTGAGTGAAATGGTTCATCGCGCCTTTAACTTCCCAGTTAACTTGGAAAAGGTCGATAATAACAATTATTGCTTAGAGCTGTTCCACGGGCCCACTCTTGCATTTAAAGATTTTGGCGGCCGCTTTATGGCCGAGTGTGTTGGTTTGTTTAATCAAGGCGAACGCGTCACAATTTTAACTGCAACTAGTGGAGACACCGGGGCTGCTGTAGCGCATGCGTTCTATAACAAACCTAATGTTGATGTCGTGATCCTTTATCCAGAAGGAAAAATTTCTCTCGCACAACAAAAACTATTCACCACATTGGGCGGTAATATTCATTGTTATGCTGTGAATGGCAGTTTTGATGATTGCCAAGCATTAGTTAAACAAGCTTTTTTAGACGATGAGCTAAAAAGTAAGCTTGGTTTAAATTCTGCTAATTCGATTAACATTAGTCGCTTAGTGGCTCAAGTATGTTACTACTTTGAAGCATTGGCACAACTTCCTAAAGCTGAACGTGCCAACGTACATATTTCTGTGCCCAGTGGCAACTTTGGTAATGTCTGTGCGGCAATGATTGGCTCGGTGATCGGGTTACCTATTGCAAAATTGTCAGCAACGACGAATCAGAACGACACGGTGCCTCGATTTGTTACTTCCGGTGAATGGGATCCAAAGGCGACGCTGGAGTCTCTTTCTAATGCGATGGATGTGAGCAAACCTAATAACTGGCCACGCGTACAAAGCATGCTCGACAGCAATAAATTTAATAAACATGATTTTTATTCACGTAGTGTCTCTGAGCAAATAACAGAGAATGTGATGCAAGATATTGCTAAGTCTGGGTACATTGCTGAACCGCATACTGCGATTGCCTATGAAGGACTTAAACTTGATCAAGGTGATGCGAGTACGGGTATATTTTTAGCAACAGCACATCCTGCTAAGTTTAAAGAGTCAGTCGAAGAGGTATTAAAACAACAAATATCAATGCCTACTGTGTTACAGAATGCACTAGATAAAGAATGTTTAGCGAAGCCTTTAGACGCTGACTATGGGCAATTAAAAGCCGCAATGTTCGAAAAATTGTTGTCATAAGGCGCTATATAAAATCGATATAGCACCTTATGTCGCGTTATGTAAGTGCCGAAGTCATCGGCTCTTACATTTATAACTTTAATTCACTGCTTTTTATTTATTTAATTTCTTAATGTTTAAATAAAAAAATATCATTGCATAAACACTGTGAAATAAATTCAATCCCTGTTTAAATATGCTCAAGCCTTTACCATAGGCATCACACGCATTAGAGCGTACAATACGGCTTTTATACCTTTACGTGCACCTAGGAGACCCCATGTTAGAACGTAACATGAATATTGCAGATTTTGACCCTGAATTATTTAACGCGATTGAGCTTGAAACGACTCGTCAAGAAGAACACATTGAACTTATCGCGTCTGAAAACTACTGTAGCCCTCGAGTGCTTGAAGCGCAGGGTTCACAGTTAACAAACAAATACGCAGAAGGTTATCCTGGTAAGCGTTACTATGGCGGGTGTGAGCACGTAGATGTTGTTGAGCAATTGGCAATTGACCGTGCTAACGAACTGTTTGGCTCTACCTATGCAAATGTGCAGCCTCACGCTGGTTCTCAAGCAAATGCAGCGGTATTTTTAGCGCTATTAGAAGCGGGTGATACAGTGCTGGGTATGAGTCTTGCTCATGGCGGTCACCTAACGCACGGTTCACATGTGAGCTTTTCAGGTAAGTTGTACAATGCAGTGCAGTACGGATTAAACGAAGCAACGGGTGAAATTGATTATGAGCAAGTTGAAGCGCTAGCGCTTGAACACAAGCCTAAAATGATCATTGGTGGCTTTTCTGCTTATTCTGGTATTGTTGACTGGGCTAAGTTCCGTGAGATTGCAGATAAAGTAGGTGCTTACTTATTTGTTGATATGGCGCATGTAGCTGGTTTAATCGCAGCGGGTGTTTACCCAAGCCCTGTACCTCATGCACATGTTGTGACAACAACAACACACAAAACATTAGCCGGCCCTCGTGGTGGTTTGATCATTTCTGCTTGTGAAGATGAAGCTATTTACAAAAAGCTTAATAGTGCGGTATTCCCTGGTGGACAAGGTGGCCCTCTATGTCATGTTATTGCAGCGAAAGCAGTAGCATTCAAAGAAGCATTACAGCCAGAGTTTAAAGCGTATCAAACACAAGTTGTTAAAAACGCACAAACAATGGTGTCTGTATTGCAAGAACGCGGTTATAAAGTGGTATCAGGTAAAACAGAAAACCACTTATTCTTACTTGACCTGATTGATAAAGATATCACAGGTAAAGATGCGGATGCTGCATTAGGCCGTGCTAATATCACTGTTAACAAAAACTCAGTACCAAATGACCCACGCTCACCATTTGTAACGTCTGGTTTACGTATTGGTTCACCTGCAATTACGCGTCGCGGTTTCAAAGAAGCTGAGTCTGCTGAATTGGCTAGCTGGATCTGTGATGTACTTGATAATATCAATGATGAGACAGTTCAGGCAGATGTAAAAGAGAAAGTAAAAGCTATCTGCGCTAAATTACCTGTTTACGCATAATTTAGCTCACAAAAACAGAGATTTTTGATATCATTAAGGCCGCTATATAGCGGCCTTTTTTGTATCCAGTTAAAAGTGAACAACTATGCATTGCCCATTTTGTACCGCCAAAGATACTAAAGTGATTGATTCGCGCCTGGTGAGTTCAGGTCATCAGGTCCGTCGTCGTCGAGAGTGTATTGAATGCCATGAGCGCTTTACTACTTTTGAAGGGGCGGAGCTCGTTATGCCTAGAGTGATCAAACAAGATGGCTCACGAGAACCCTTCAATGAAGATAAACTCATCAATGGGTTACACCGAGCATTAGAAAAACGACCAGTAAGCACAGAGCAAGTTGATGAAGTGATCCACGAAATTAAGTCTACAATTCGGGCTACTGGCGAGCGTGAAATCCCCAGTCATATGATAGGTGAATGCATAATGGAAGCGCTGAAAAAGCTAGATAAAGTGGCTTATGTGCGTTTTGCATCTGTGTATCGTTCATTTGAGGATGTACGTGAATTTGGCGAAGAAATCGCGAGGCTAGGAGATTAATGGCGTTTAGTGATCAAGACAAACACTTTATGGCGCGTGCAATTGAACTTGCACGTCAAGGTCGATATACCACAACGCCTAACCCAAATGTAGGGTGTGTTGTGGTAAAGGACGGTTATGTCGTCGGTGAGGGGTTTCATCAGCGAGCGGGTGAGCCGCATGCTGAAGTTCACGCATTGAAAGCGGCTGGCAGCCGTGCAAGCGGAGCAACAGCTTACGTGACCTTAGAACCGTGTAGCCATTATGGCCGCACACCCCCTTGTGCGGAAGGACTGATAAAAGCCGGAGTTGCCAGAGTCGTTGCTGCGATGGTTGACCCTAATCCGCAAGTTGCAGGCCGAGGTTTGGCAATGCTGAAAGAGGCAGGTATTGAGACTGCGTCGGGTTTGCTAGAAGCACAAGCGAGAGCATTAAATGATGGCTTTTTAAAGCGAATGGAGACCGGGCTTCCTTTTGTTACCTGCAAACTAGCGGCATCAGTGGATGGAAAAACCGCGTTAAATAATGGCGAAAGTAAATGGATAACGTCATCGCAAGCACGCCAAGATGTACAAGGTTTTAGAGCGCAAAGCTGTGCTATTTTAACCGGCGCAGATACGGTTTTAGCCGATGATGCTAAGTTAAATGTGCGAGAAACTGAGTGTGATATCACTTTGCCTGAAGGCACTTCACTGCGCCAACCAATACGGGTTATTTTTGACTCTCAGAACCGTTTGACGCCAGCGCTTGCGTTATTTCAATTTTCATCCCCCATTATTATTTTGAGAACATCCCTTGATAATACGCAGCAATGGCCACATTTTGTAGAGCAAGTGGTTGTTCCAAAACAGGGTGAAAAAATTGATTGCCAAAGCGTGTTGGCATTATTGGCCAAGCGTGGCGTGAACCGTGTTTGGCTTGAAGCTGGCGCAACGCTCGCTGGGGTTTTTCATCAGCAAAATTTAATTGATGAATTTGTTGTTTATCTTGCGCCTAAGATTATAGGTCATGACGGTAGAGGGTTATTTAATACTCCTGAATTAACCCACATGAATGAAATAACAGCACTTAATTTTACAAGTGTTGAACGAGTCGGTGATGATATTCGTTTAACCCTTAGAGCAGTTTCATAGAGGCATTATGTTTACAGGAATAATCGAAGCAACAGGCACCCTGACCGAGCTAGTTTCGAAACAAGGTGATTTAACTGTCCGTGTGACAAGTAATACCTTAAATATGCACGACGTGAAGTTAGGCGATAGTATTGCTACCAATGGTGTTTGTCTTACGGTAGTTGAAAAGTTTAGCGATGGCTTTAAAGCTGATGTCTCAAATGAAACGCTGCATTTAACATTGTTTGCTCATTACAAGCTAGGGCAAAAGGTTAACTTAGAAAAGGCATTACAACCTATCTCTAGACTCGGCGGTCATTTAGTTTCAGGGCATGTGGATGGGATCGCGACGATAGACAGTGTGCACCAAAATGCACGAGCAACAGAATATTGGCTAAAAGCGCCTGAAGCGCTGATGAAATATATTCCTTACAAAGGATCCGTCGCAATAGATGGCATTAGCCTTACGGTCAATGACATCAAAGAGAATAAATTTAAGCTGACAATTGTGCCGCACACGGCACAAGAAACCACCATTGTGGACTTTCAAGTTGGCACCAAAATTAATTTAGAAGTTGATCAAATTTCTCGGTATTTAGAGCGTCTGATACAAGGTACTCATACGCCAGCAACAGAATCGACTCTCACAACAAATTTGTTAGCCAAAGCGGGTTTTATTAAGTAATCCGATAGCAAATAAAAATAGCAGGTAAATTATGAATTTAAATAGCGCACAAGAGATCATTGATGACATAAAAGCCGGTAAAATGGTTATTTTAATGGATGATGAAGACCGCGAGAATGAAGGTGATTTAATCATTGCTGCTGAACATATTTCAGCGGATGCCATTAATTTTATGGCAACACACGGTCGAGGTTTAATTTGTTTAACAATGACTCAAGAGCGTTGTCAGCAGTTAGATTTACCGCTGATGGTTCGCAATAACGGTGCTCAGTTTTCAACAAACTTTACCATGTCCATTGAAGCTGCTAAAGGTGTAACAACGGGCATTTCAGCTGCAGACCGAGCTCGTACTGTTCAAGCCGCAGTCGCTAAAGGGGCCGTGCCACAGGATATTGTTCAACCAGGTCATATATTTCCTATTATGGCACAAGCTGGTGGCGTACTCACTCGCGCGGGGCATACAGAAGCTGGGTGTGACCTTGCTCGCTTGGCTGGTTTTGAAGCATCGTCGGTCATCGTTGAAATATTAAATGCTGACGGGACTATGGCGCGACGCCCACAATTAGAAGTATTTGCCAAAGAACATGATATTAAAATCGGTACTATCGCCGATTTAATTGAATATAGAAACCTGAATGAAACAACCATAGAGAAAGTAGCTGAATGTAAGCTTCCTACCGAGTTTGGCGAGTTTGATTTAGTAACATATAAAGATACCATTGATAACCAACTTCACTATGTAATGAAACGTGGTGAAGTAAATGCTGATGAGCCTACGCTCGTAAGAGTTCATTTACAAAGCACGTTTAATGATGTGTTGTTATCGGATCGGGGAGCTGATAGAAGCTGGAGTTTACACGGAGCGATGAAACATATCAGTGAAAACAACGGTGTGCTTGTTATTCTAGGCAAGCAAGAGAACCCAGCTGATATCGAATCTATGGTGAAAGCGTTTGCAGCTGAAGATGCTGGTGAAAGTGTTAATTTACGTAAGTTTCAAGGCACGTCTCGTACTGTTGGTGTAGGATCGCAAATTTTAGCTGATTTAGGTATTCAAAAAATGCGTTTGATGAGTATGCCGAAAAAATATCATGCATTGTCAGGCTTTCACCTTGAAGTAGTGGAATACGTTGAGCCTAAATAGTAGTAGATAGCGCATATTTGAGCGCGATTAAAGGTTGTTTAGGTAGACGTAAAGTTGTGCTATTATGCGCTCCAATTTGGCAATTGCTCATACCAAGTAGCTTGCAATATATAAGGGCTGCTGTGGTATTACACAAGATTAGGATCATCTAATGAATATTATTGAAGGTAATAAGTACGCACCAGGCAAAAAGTTTGCCATTGTCATTTCTCGTTTTAATGACTTCATCGGAAGCAGTTTGCTAGATGGCGCTGTCGATGAGTTAAAGCGTACGGGTGGTGTTAGTGATGAAGATATCACAGTGGTATATGTACCAGGTGCTGTTGAGTTACCTCTTGCGGCTAAACGCATTGCAATGAAAAAAGAGTTTGATGCGATAATTGCACTCGGTGTCATTATTCGTGGCGGAACGCCGCACTTTGATTTGGTTGCAAATGAGTCGAACAAAGGACTTGCATGTGTTTCATTAGATCATGATATCCCAGTTGCATTTGGTGTGTTGACTACCGAAAGCATCGAGCAAGCTATTGAACGTGCGGGAACCAAAATGGGCAACAAGGGTGGCGAAGCCGCGCTTGGTGCGCTAGAAATGGTTAACGTACTCGATAAAATTTAAGAGGATCTTCAGTGAAACCAGCAGCAAGACGCAAAGCGCGCGTATTAGCACTACAAGCCGTTTATTCATGGCAATTAAGTGGCAACCCAATTGGTGATATCGAACAACAGATGTTGATTGAGAACGACGTTACCAAAGTAGATGTTGAGTATTTTAAAGACTTAGCGCGTGGCGTTGCAGTAAATCAAAAGCAACTTGATGAAATTGTTACCCCACATTTATCTCGTCCTTTTGATGACTTAGATATGGTTGAACGAGCAGTTCTTCGTGTAAGTGCTTACGAACTGAAATTCCGTGAAGATGTACCTTATAAAGTTGCTATCAATGAAGGTATTGAGTTAGCAAAGATATTTGGTGCAGAAGACAGCCACAAGTTTGTAAATGGTGTGCTAGATAAAGCGGTAAAAGATATCCGCAAGTAAAGGCAACCAAAAGGAGAGCCGGCATTGGCCGGCTTTTTTGTGTATGAAGGAATTTGAATTAATTAATCGCTACTTTACTGGTCGTGGTGTTACGCGACGTGATGTTGATGTAGGGATTGGTGATGATTGTGCTTTGGTTAATGTACCTGATAACTGCCAGCTGGCAATTACAACCGATACACTGGTTGAAGGGGTGCACTTCTTTGCTGATATTCCCCCTCGCGCACTGGGGCACAGAGCACTGGCCGTTAACTTAAGTGATTTAGCGGCGATGGGTGCTGAACCAACTTGGGTTTCCTTAGGCTTAACATTACCTCAAATAGACCCTGAGTGGCTAGAAGAGTTCACTGAAGGTATGCATGAAATAGCTGAATACTTTAATGTTCAGATTATTGGTGGTGATACTACTCAAGGGCCGCTTACGATTACTATTTGTGCTAAAGGAACCGTGCCAAAAGGTAAAGCGTTGACGCGTTCAGGCGCCAAAGTGGGTGATTGGATTTATGTCACAGGTAATTTAGGGGATGCGGGGTTAGCGATTGAAAGTCGTAAAAAAGGCTGGCCTCTAAGTGAGTATGATGCTGCGTCAGTACTTAAACAGTTTCATTATCCGTCGCCACGTGTAGCTGCTGGTCAAGCATTAAGAGGGATCGCCTCTTCTGCGATTGATATTTCTGACGGGGTACTTGCAGACTTGTCTCATATTTTACGTCGATCAGGTGTTACTGCGCGGATCCATGCTGATAAAGTACCTATGTCAGACGCACTACGTAATAATGTACCATTGGATCAAGCACTCAAGTTAGCACTGGCGTATGGCGATGACTATGAATTGTTATACACTGTTTCACAAGATAATAAGTTAACGATGGAATCTAAATTACACCAGTATGGGGTTGAACCAATATGCATTGGCCAAATTCAAGCAGGTAGTGATGACATTGAGTTATTATATGATAACCAACCTTGGCTGTTACCTGAGTCGGGTTTTGAGCATTTTAGCTAGGAGAAAGTTTGGCTAAGCAGTTTAATTTAAAGCGACCTCACCAATTTTTTGGACTAGGTTTTGGCTTAGGCTTATCTCCAGTTGCTCCAGGCACTGTAGGTACGTTAGCAGCTTTACCGTTTATTTTTATTACTTTATCGTATCCATTATGGCTTCAGTGTGTTTTCGCTATTGTTATTAGTGTGTTTGGGTTATGGGCTTGTGGTAAAACAGCAAAAGATGTGCAAGTACATGATCATCCAGCGATAGTATGGGACGAAGTTGCAGGCTTTTATATTACAATGTTAGGTGCTGCATTAAGTTGGCAAACGTTGCTGGCTGGGTTTCTGTTGTTTCGTTTCTTTGATATTGTAAAGCCTGGACCGATTAAGTTGTTAGATAAACGCTTAAAAGGAGGATGGGGGATCATGGCAGATGATATTTTAGCCGGGATTTTTTCATTGATTTGTTTGCAAGCTCTGCTAAAAACAGGCGTTTTAGCGGGTTAATCTAGGCGATGTTTGTGACTAATAAAAAGACGCTAGTAACTGTTTGGTTGTTAATATTTATGGGGTTGGCTTTTACCTCAAAGTCGGCATTTTCAGCAATTAATGATTATGTTGTGAAACAATGGAATTTACAAAATGGCTTGCCGTCACAATCAATCGCTAGCATTGTACAAGATAATAACGGTTATATCTGGCTAGGGACGCAATTCGGTCTTAGCCGGTTTGATGGTCACAAGTTTACCAATTTAACGACACAAAATACGCGTTTTTTGCAATCAAATGCAGTCCATAAGTTACTCATTGATAAGCGCGGCATGCTATGGATTGGCACGCGACGAGGATTACACCGTTTAAACCCTCAGACACTTGAAGCACAAAGCTTCAATACCCAAGGTCCGGTTCATGACCTATTAGAAGATCATGATGGTGGTATATGGATTGCTTCGAACGGCCTGTACTATATATCTGAAGCGGATCAGTTACTCCATCAGAGTGAGCATCAACAGGCCCAATTTTCTCCGAGTAAAATCAATCAAATCGTTGGTTCAGTGACACGAATGGCATTGTCATCTGATGGTATTTGGTTGGTAAATGAGCACCACTTACTTAAAATTAAAGAGTCGAGTTCAATCAATAATAATGAATTTCGATTGAAGCTAGCGAGTAAGCTGTCTCTACCTCGGCAATTAGCGCAAACCATTATTCATGACCTTGCTTGGATCGATGGCCGTTTATATTTGGCATCTGAGTTGGGCGCGTATTTTTTAGATATTGATGAGGTTATTCGTCGCTATGGAGAAATAGGGAATACTGCTGTTTATAAGTTTCTCGGTGATGAAGATGGTGGCTTCTGGGTTTCAACATCGAGTGAACTCATGTATCGAGAGCCTAATGGATCTTGGCAGTCGGTGAGGCCAACGCAAGCGGAACAAAACATATGGTTTTCAGATATATTCAAGGATCGTGAAGATAATATTTGGTTGGGTAGCTTGAATGAAGGGCTATGGTTTGCTCACTCAGGGAAAGTTGAACGTCATCAGGTAGGGCCAACCATAAATCAAGGTGTGACAGCCATCACACAAGCAACAGATGATAAAGTTTGGGCATCAAGTCGTTTAGGGGTTGGCGTATTCGATAAACTTGGCGAATTTCAACAAGTGTTATCGATGCAGAAATTAAAGCGCAGACAAGTATTTGATTTGGAGTTTCAAGGAGACCGCCTGTATTTAGGAACTGATAAAGGTGTTCTTTTATACGAGCAAGGGCAGGTGTATACCTTGCCATTTATTGAGCTGAGAGATAACCCTGTATTTTCGATCAGCACCTCCAATAAAGGCGGTCTGTGGCTAGGCACTGGTAGAGGGCTTTATCGCTTAGATTATGCAGGACTCACGCCGTTTGCATATAACTCATTTTTGGGAAGCCAATATATTACCTTTGTACTGGACCTACCTAACTTCGGCTTTATTGGTACTAACAAAGGCGCATATCAATACAATGAACGTGGTATCGAAAAACTAGGAAGCCATACGGCACTCGACGTTGCGTATATCACCAGTATATTACATTTAGATGGCGTTTCTACGTTGATAGGCTCTCGTAGCCATGGCCTTTTTTATCAAACAATGGAAGGCGACTGGCTTCAATTAGATGCGTCTAATGGGTTACCGTACGGCTCTATTAATTCATTACATTATGATAAAAAGTTTGGGCAAATTTGGGTGAGCACTAAAAAAGGCGTTTACCGCATGCCAGCAGCTCAATTTTCTCAGAGTATTAATAATCTACAAGTTGAACAAGTGATAAGCCAATTTGACCGACAGTTGGATGGTAAAGCAAGTCAATGCTGTTCAGGTTTTGGTCATGATGCGGTCATGGAAACCGAAAGTTCTATTTGGTATCCAAGTTCGCAAGGGGTTGTCGAGATCCCAAAAGATGTTCAGTTGTTTGGAGCAGACGACTTACAGCCTAAATTAGAAGCACTTAATACGAAAGAGAGACGGATACCCAGCGGCTCTTTAAAAGATAGGATTGTGTTAGGTAACGGTGAGCGTGATATTACAATAAAATATACCGCGATTGATTTCTATGCACCGAAAAGTATTGAGTTCCGTTATCGTTTATCAGGTAAAGGTAAGAGTGAGTGGCGTGATGCATCAACAGGTCAAGAAGCTATTTACACTAATTTACCACCGGGTGAATACCTATTTGAGTTAGAGGTGAAACGCCGAGGGCAAAACTGGACAAAAGCGCGAACCAAACAAGTGGCGATATCTTTGCCCCGACGCTTTGATGAAACCATTTACTTTCGCTTAGTGATCACGTGTGGCTTTATTTTCTTATTCTACCTAATATTTTGGGTATTCCGGGCGCAAGAACGTAGAAAGCAAATGGCGCTAGAAAACCTCGTTGCAGATAGGACAACAGAGCTTCGAAAGGCCAACGAAAAGCTCAATCAAGTAAATACGCAGTTAAAGTTAGTGAGTCATACCGATGAACTGACTGGCTTACGTAGTAGACGCTTCTTGTTTGATCAGCTACCAAAAGATGTCGAGCACTATCAGCGTAATGCTCAGTCTTTACAGCAACAAAATAAGCGCCTAGTGCTGATGATTTTAAATGTTGATAGCTTTAGTAAAATCAATGATACGTACGGCCCTATTGGGGGGGATAGTTGTTTACAACAACTGGCAACATTACTCAATATGCGCACGCAAGGGTCTGATTATGTCGCTCGTTGGAGCGGCGATGAGTTCTTATTACTTTTACGAGACTTCAAGCGTGATGAAGTGGAGGAGTATGTAGGAGAGTTGTGTAAAGCTATCGCTGATTTTGATTTTAATTTACCCAATGGTAAATCTATGAAGTTAACGGTTTCGATGGGTTGGTCATTTTATCCATTGCCATTATTGGGCGGACAAGTCATTGGCTGGGAAGCATCTGTAAACTTAGCTGATATAGCGCTTCATCAAGTTAAACAGCGAGGTGGAGATGGTTCTGCGACGATTATCTTTGATGATCAACTTGATGCGTTTGAATTTGAGCAAAGCAGCAATATTGAATCTCAGTTGCAGACGTTACAAGATAATGGTTTAGCAGAAATTAAAGTATGGATGCGATAGCTCACGGATACAGTGAGTATAATTGTATATCCTCACTTATGGTTTTTGACGGGCTAACCATCGAAAATACATAAGCCAGTCAGCCATGAACGAATAAATTGGGTATTTAAACGTGGCCGGACGATTGTGTTCAAATACAAAGTGACCGAGCCATGCTAACCCATAGCCGAACAGAGGTGCTAATAATAAATACCAAACGGACTGTGTTAAAAGGAATGCTATAATAGTGGTAATAACACATGAGCTACCAAGGTAATGCAATGCTCTGCAATATGGGTGGCTATGTTGGGTTAAATAAAAACGATAAAAGTCTTTGAAAGAGTGAAATGAATCTGTTTCGCTAACCATATCATCCCCCTAAATATTTTAAAGAAAGAGGCTTTAGCCCCTTTCTTTATTGCACTCAATCTTGTAACAACTGACGCACATAATCACTAATACCACGTGCAGACAAGCCCATTTCATCATGCATTTCGTCTTGCGTACCATGCTTGATGAATTCATCTGGAATACCAAGGTGACTAACATGGACTGACGCATTTATGCTGGCAAGAAACTCGCTAACTGCACTGCCTGCGCCTCCAGCAATTGCATTATCTTCTAATGTGATAAAGTGTGTATGCGACTGTGAAAGTTCAGTCAATAACTGAGTATCAATAGGTTTAACAAACCGCATATCTACTAATGTGGTGTTAAACTCATCTGCTGCACATTGCGCGTTATGTAGCAGTGTACCAAAGCTGAGGATGGCTACATTTTTACCTACTCTGATGGTATTTGCTTTACCTATAGCAACGTCGGTCATTACTTGTTCTATGTCAGCTGTACCTGCACTACCTCTTGGGTAGCGAACAGCAACCGGCTGATCACAGTTGAATCCGGTATACAGCATTTTCCGGCATTCGTTGGTATCACTTGGTGTCATGATAACCATATTTGGAATGCAGCGCATAAAGCTTAAATCGTAAGCTCCTTGGTGTGTTTCACCGTCAGCTCCAACAATACCTGCGCGGTCGATAGCAAACAAAACAGGAAGATTTTGAAGTGCGACGTCGTGAATGAGTTGATCGTATGCGCGCTGTAAAAAACTGGAGTAAATTGCGACGACTGGCTTGAGGTTTTCACAAGCAAACCCTGCCGCTAACGTCACCGCATGTTGTTCTGCAATTGCGACGTCAAAGTATTGCTCCGGAAACTGCTTTGAAAACTGCACCATGCCTGAGCCCTCACGCATGGCGGGAGTAATCGCCATTAAACGAGAGTCTTGTGCTGCCATATCGCATAACCATTGACCAAACACTTTGGAAAATGTTGGTGCTGCGGGCTTAGATTTAGGTAAGCTATGAACTGACGGATCAAATTTAGGCACTGCGTGATAACCAATAGGGTCAGCTTCAGCAGGCTCGTAGCCTTTGCCTTTTTGGGTTTTTATATGAAGAATTTGTGGCCCTTTTAGATTCCGCATGTTCCGTAATGTATCGACTAACATGTTTACATCGTGGCCATCAATTGGTCCAATATAGTTTAGTCCGAGTTCTTCAAAAAAGGTACCAGGGATAACCATGCCTTTTAAATGTTCTTCTACTTTACTGGCCAGCTCTTTTACGGGTGGTACACCAGAAAGTAGCTTTTTGCTACCTTCGCGAATATTGGTATAGAAACTACCTGACAATATTTTTGCGAAGTGGTTAGTGAGGGCGCCAACATTTTCTGATATCGACATTTCGTTATCATTTAATATGATCAACATATCTGATTTTATGTCGCCAGCATGATTCATTGCTTCAAATGCCATACCTGCAGTGATCGCACCATCACCAATCACAGCAACAGTTTTACGTCCAAGGCCCTCTTTCTTAGCAGCGATAGACATGCCTAATGCGGCAGAAATTGAAGTACTAGAGTGACCAACGCTAAACGTGTCATATTGGCTTTCTTCTCGATATGGAAAAGGGTGCAAACCATCTTTTTGTCTAATGGTATGAATTTGCTCACGACGACCCGTAAGTATTTTATGTGGATATGCTTGATGACCAACATCCCAGATTAATCGGTCTTCTGGTGTATTGTAAACATAATGAAGTGCGACGGTTAGTTCCACTGTGCCCAAACCTGATGCAAAATGGCCACTACTTTGTGATACTGAATCGAGTAAATATGCTCTCAATTCCTTACTAAAAGAAGGTAATTTATGTTGCGGTAATTGGCGCAATTGCTCAGGCTCTTCTGCTAGAGCCAACATAGGGTACTTGCTACTATCAAATATCATTGTATTTATATATGTCCTACTCAAACCTTGCATAATTATATACAAAGCCAGTGGTTAATTTTATCTATTTATGCAACTTAGTCATTAATACGTCATGAATAGCGGTTAATGGTCACGTTCAATGATGTATTTCGCCAGTTTCGCGAGCATTTCGGTATCAGCATTGACGTTATTGAGTTGCTGTATTGCTTGCTCTGTTAGATCTTGGGCTTTTTGTTTTGCTCCTTCAAGGCCGAGTATAGCTGGGTAAGTGGATTTATTATTGTTTATATCAGAGCCTTGGGGCTTACCCAGTGTATGTGTATCGCCCTCGATGTCGAGTATATCGTCTTGTACTTGGAATGCGAGGCCGATATGTTGGCCATATAAGACAAGGTTTTCTAAATCTGAACTATCTAGCTGTGGCGCGCATAGCGCACCTAACTCAATGGCACATGTCAATAGTGCCCCCGTTTTCAGTCTATGGATCTGTTCTAACTCTTCTAGACTGATATTTCTATCAGTTCCTGCTATGTCAAGTGCTTGGCCACCTACCATACCTTGTAAACCAGCGGCTTGAGACAGAGCCTTAATCATACTAATTTGTCGAGACTCAGGCACGGCAAAGCGATGGCTTGAAATTAACTCGAATGCCAAGCTTTGCAGCGCATCACCAGCTAAAATAGCATGAGCTTCGTCAAATTTAATATGACAAGTTGGCTTACCTCTGCGTAAGTCATCGTCATCCATTGCAGGTAAATCGTCATGAACGAGTGAATAGCTATGGATACACTCTATTGCAGCAGCAACAATATCTAGATCACTATCCTTGGCACCTAGCATCTTACCCGTTGCATAAACTAAAAATGGTCTTAGTCGCTTTCCACCATTATTAACACTATAAAAGGTGGCAGCTTTAACGGTTTCGTCAGTGACTAAATCTTGTTCAAAATAGTGCGTCATAAAATGTGTGATGCGATCTTGTGCGTTATTTATTTCTATTTTTAGGGTCACGACTTATTCCGAACTTCCAGTAAATGGTATTGTTGTGCTATTTTCATCATTGCCCATGAGGATAGCGACTTTCTGCTCAGCATTTTGGAGCTTTTGATTGGATGCATTTGCCAATTGTATCCCTCGCTCAAACTGCTTAAGTGATTGTTCTAAAGTGAGCTCACCATGCTCCATTGCACTAACAATACCTTCGAGCTCATTAATGGCTTCTTCGAAGCTGAGGTTTTCTGGTTTTTTTACTGCCATGAGGACGTCTCTTTATTGGGCAAATTAAATAAAAGAGCTCAATTTTAGGGGCAATAGCGCACTAGGTCAAAGATAAGCGCACTTTTTTACGCTAAACTGTTAGATATCAAGTGAGTAGCTTTATTAGCTATTTTATAGCTTTTTAATATAATTGAGTTAAGAAATAAAGTTCCTTGCCGATATGTTGTTGAGAAAGGACTATGTTTATATTTTGACTGTGGGACTCAGTAGCGAGGCGCTACACTTAAGCGCGTTAGAAAAAATTAGAAGAATAGTATATAACACTCTCTGGAGGATATGTGGATTTAGCAACCGTAATAGGTATATTGGGCGCGATTGGTTTGATTGCCATGTCTATGTTTATGAGTAGTGACGGTGAAGTCGCTATGTTTGCTGACTCCGCTTCAGCGGTTATTGTATTCGGTGGCTCACTTTTCATTGTTTTATCTAATTTTACCATGCCGCAATTTTTCGGTATCGGTAAAGTGTTGGGTAAAGCCTTCATGTTCAAAATTGAAACACCTGAAGAACTCATTGAAAAAGCGGTTGAACTAGCAGATTCAGCACGCAAAGGGGGCTTTTTGGCCCTTGAGGAGGCTGAAATACCTAACGCGTTTATGCGTAAGGGGGTTGATATGTTAGTGGATGGGCATGATGCTGATGTAGTAAGGGCGACCCTGCAAAAGGACATTTCTTTAACAACATCCCGTCATGAACAAGGTGCGTCGTTGTTTAAGTCACTGGCTGACATCGCCCCAGCAATGGGGATGATTGGTACCTTGATTGGTTTGGTTGCGATGTTATCAAATATGGATGACCCAAAAGCCATCGGCCCTGCGATGGCAGTGGCTTTGTTGACAACGCTTTATGGCGCTTTCTTAGCGAACGTTGTCGCTATTCCTATTCAAGTTAAATTAGAGTTGAGAAAGGACGAAGAAGAACAGAATCAACGTTTAATACTTGATGCAATTTTAGGGATCCAAGATGGGCAAAACCCGAAAGTAATCGAAGGCATTTTGAAAAACTACTTAGCTGAATCGAAACGCGGTAGCGACAAAGAGGAATAAGCATGTCTGATGAGCAGGAGTGTAAATGCCCCCCCCCAGGACTGCCAGCTTGGATGGGGACATTCGCTGATTTAATGTCACTACTTATGTGCTTTTTCGTACTGTTATTAGCTTTCTCAGAAATGGACGTACTCAAGTTTAAACAAATTGCAGGCTCTATGAAGTTTGCATTTGGTGTTCAAAATAAAATTGAAGTAAAAGATATCCCCAAAGGAACCAGTGTAATTGCAATGGAGTTCACTCCTGGAAAGCCCGAGCCCACCCCTATTGAAACAATACAGCAGCAAACGGTAGAAATGACGCAACAAATGTTGGAATTTCAAGCGGGCGATGAAAGCTCAGCAGGGGGACGACAAGAACAAAGGGGCAATAAACGAGGAGGGGAGTCACAAAGTACCTCTCAAGAGCAATCTATGCAACAAGCAGTGTCAGCAGCCGAGCAAGAGCAAGTGAATGAGCTGGTGAAAAAGATTGCCCAGCAGTTAGAAAAGCAGATTATGGATGGTGCGATTGAGCTTGAGTCACTCGGGCAGCAAATTATTATTCGTATTCAAGAAAATGGTTCATTTCCTTCTGGTAGTGCATTCTTACAGCCTAAGTTTAAGCCCGTTATTCAAGATATCGCTGAGTTGCTAAAAGATGTACCAGGTGAAATTACGGTATCTGGCCACACGGATGATTTTCAAGTAACGAATGAGCTTTACAGTAATAATTGGGATTTGTCGGCAACGAGAGCGGTTGCCGTTGCCAGTGAGATGGTGACGACGAGAGGGTTTGATAAAAATCGGCTTGTTGTAGTCGGTCATGCTGATACTCGTCCTTTGGTTCCTAATGAAAATAATACAGATAGACGGCGTAATAGAAGAGTGGAAATATCTATCTTACAAGGGAAGGCTAAAGAGTCGGAACCTATTGAAGTTAGAGAAAATTAAGCAAAGCTTGATTGTCAGATTAAATTGGGATATTTTACGGATTGTAACTACTCAAGGAGAAATATTATGTCAATTAAAAGTAAGTATTCATACCTACCAGGTGGTAATGGTGACGGCGCAGATGAAAATGAAAAAAAACCTAAGTAAGCAGCTCATTTGTGTTGGTTAGCCTATTTTCAGAAGAAATAAATGCTTTTCTGTATCTAATAAGAGATCATGCAACCGTAGTAACATTTATAGCGGTTGCTTTGTTTTTTGTGCTGAAAGATAAACTTGCTTTACGTTATGCGTCTTTGTGTGCTGTCTTCTATATAGTAGGGTATTTCTCATACGATATTATAAAAGAAGCAGACGGTGATAAATACGTGCTTCGTTATATTATTTGGGCCCTAAATGATATTGTTTTTATGGCGATCCTCGCGTATTGGGCCTTAAAAGACAAAGTTTATATTTGGCAAAGTATTATTGCTCAGTTGGTGATATTACCTGCTCCTCTTTTACAATTGTTCCGTCTAGTCGATAGACATTTACTCGACTTAACGTACTCACCTTATTTATATAAGACTATTTTACCCTTAGTCAACATTGTTGTCGTTTTATTGTGTTTTGCACCCCTAGTCGTGTTTTTTAAAAAGAAGCTTTCGACTTCTGAAGTGATGAAACCACCGATGTCTCAGTAATTTCATCACATTATAGCCTTAGCCTAACGCGGGGATCACAGCAAATATTTGCAAAATCTGTGAAGTAATAATTGCCAAACCGCAAATGGCAGCCACTGTAAGTGCGGACGTTCCCCCTCGAACTTTATACCCACTATTGTTAATAGCTGCTTTTCTTTGTACCCAAACCATTGAAACTGGTAAAAATACAGCTAAAACCACAAGTGCAATAGCTGCATAACCTAACGCCATTATGAACCCCTGTGGGTAAAAGAGTGCAAATCCCAAAGGCGGTAAGAAAGTGATGAATGCCGTGGTGATCCGGCCCTTTTTATTATCAACTTGTTTGAAAGCATCAGCGAAAAAATCAAATAAACCTAGACTCACACCCAAAAAGGACGTTGCTAATGCAAGGTCTGCAAAAAGGGTGACAAAAGTAGATACATTCGGGTTATGAGCAATGCTTGCGATGCTCTGAACAAACCCTTGTAAACCGTTACTGCTGAGTAAACTTTCTTGACTCATTACGCCTTGGCTTAAAATTTGCCAGCCAATATAAATAACGAGCGGCAACGAGGCCCCAAACATCATGACTCGGCGTAGTGATTTAATATCTAGGCCTACATATTTTACGATGGAAGGAATTGAACCATGGAAACCGAAAGAGGTAAAAATAACAGGTATTGCACTAATTATTAAGCCTTGCTCAATAGGCATATCCAGTAAGTGAGCACCTTGCACGTATGGTGTTAACACAAAGAAGAGGCTCGTAAGCACAATGATTTTAATGCTGAATAGGACTCTGTTTAGTTTATCTACGGTACTAGTACCCGCCGTGACAATGGCTGCGATAACAATGGCAAGCAAAATTGAACCCGCTTGTGGGGCAACGTCGATATTAAGTAGGTTGTTAAGCTTAGTTTGTAATTGCGCTCCACCACCGGCAATATAAGCCGCGCATAAGGCATAAAATAAGAATACCATGGAAAAGTTAGCAATATATTGGCCTTTTTTACCTAGTATCGATTTTGCTAAGGTATTTAGTGTGGAGTCTACGCTGGCATATTGATGCAATTCCAACATAAGCAGTGCTGTATAGGTCATTAGAACCCAAGTAAGTATTAACAGCACCAGTGCGGTGCTGAAGCCGAGTCCTGCGGATGCGATAGGTAATGCGAGCATTCCCGCACCAATGGTCGTACCTGCAACGATCAGCATACTCCCGATAGTTTTATTTTTAAGCACACATTGCCCTTTTGTTTGTGAGAGACACAGGAAGATATAACGGCTGCAACAAAAAGGAAATACTTTTGCTATAAATCTATGTTAATGATTGTAATTAAATATTTATTGTAATGTAATATGAGGTGTTTTTAAAAGTAAAAACACTTTTATATCTGATGGTTAACTCAGCAGTAATAGGTTGGAAATTGGCTAGGTTGGCCTAATTTAATAATTAAAAAACGCAACAATAAATATGCTGCGTTTTTTATTTTAAAATAGAGTTTGCGCGTCGTTATTTTACTTCTTTGCCTGCGGCTTGTTGATCTGCATGGTAACTTGAGCGTACAAAAGGCCCAGATGCTGCATGTACAAAACCAATTTCATCAGCGTAGTCTTTAAGTGCGTCAAACTCAACCGGTGGCACATAACGTTTCACAGGGAGGTGGTGTTTTGACGGCTGTAAGTATTGACCCACAGTCAGCATGTCAACATTGTGCTCTCTAAGATCACGCAATACTTCTTCTATTTCAGAGATTTCTTCGCCCAATCCGACCATTAAGCCTGATTTAGTTTTAACTTCTGGGTGCGCTTCTTTGAAACGACGAAGTAGTTCAAGAGACCATTTATAGTCAGCGCCTGGACGTGCTAGTTTATATAAACGAGGTGCTGTTTCTAAATTATGATTGAACACGTCAGGTGGGGTTTCAGAAAGAATTTCCAACGCTTTTTCCATGCGGCCTCGGAAATCCGGAACTAGTATTTCTATGGTTATATTTGGGCTGTGTTTACGGATTGCTTTGATACAATCAGCAAAGTGTTGTGCGCCGCCATCTCTGAGGTCATCACGGTCAACCGATGTGATCACCACATAGCTTAACTTCATATCTTTGATGGTGAGTGCTAACTTCTCTGGCTCGGCAGCATCAGGCTTTAGTGGGCGACCATGCGCTACGTCACAGAACGGACAGCGACGAGTACAAATTGCACCTAAAATCATAAAGGTAGCAGTACCATGGTTGAAGCATTCAGATAGGTTTGGACATGAAGCTTCTTCACAAACTGAATGTAAGCCATGTTTACGCATTGCTTGTTTAATACCATCAATACGCTCACTAGATTTAGGTAAGCGGATTTTTAACCATTCAGGCTTACGAAGCATTTCTTCCCGTTCTGTCGGTAAAACTTTTACTGGGATAAGTGCCATTTTTTCGGCGTCACGAAGCTTTACCCCTGGCTCCATTTTTACTGGTTTACTCATTCGTTTTCAAACCCTTCAATTTGCTCAACATGCTCTACTTGTAAGCGTAGTAACATATGCTTTATCAGCCCATCCCCAACATCTTTCATGTTAGATAGACCATTTAAATCACTTGTTTGGACCATATTCATCCCTGCGTAGCCACAGGGGTTAATTCGTAAGAACGGGTCCATGTCCATATTGACATTCAGTGCTAATCCGTGGAACGAACACCCTCTACGTACTCTTAGCCCCAAAGACGCAATTTTGCTGTCATTGACATAAACACCCGGTGCATCGGCTTTAGCATAGGCTTGGATATTAAGCTCCGCCAAATAATCGACAATGCATTCTTCTAACCAAGTAACTAGCTCCCGTACCCCGATATTTAATCGGCGTAAGTTAAACAGTACATACATCATTTGTTGGCCTGGGCCATGATAAGTTACTTGGCCGCCTCTATCGACTTTTAACACTGGTATATTGCCAGGTGCAATAACGTGCTCAGCTTTACCTGCTTGACCCTGAGTGAAGATAGGGTCATGCTCTACGAGCCAAATTTCATCGAGGCTATGTTCATCCCGAGTATCAGTAAAAGACTGCATTTTATGCCAAATGGGTTCATAACTGCGTCGACCAAGTTGACGTACTATCACTGATTTTTGCTTCATATAGCTCTCTATTACTATAGTACGTAACGCACGTCGTCTAGGCCGCCAACCTCAGTATAAATTTGTTCAATGTCTTCTTTAGAGCCCACAGTGGCAACTACGGTAATAGATTCGTAGGTTCCTTTGCTGCTAGGTTTTACTTTAGGAGAATAATCGCCGGGCACAATAGCTTGTAATTTGGCAATTACTTGATCGGTTAAACTAACGTTTGCAAGGCCCATGATTTTAAATGTAAATGGGCATGGGAATTCTAAAAATTCATCAAAATTAGTATTCTTTACAGGTTTTACCACGACGGTATCCTCACTACTTTATGTAAATGTGAGTAGATTGAATCGCTTTTGACGCATCATACTCAATAATGTCGGGCATTCTATCATTTTTGCAATAAAAAAAAACGCCCCAAAAGAGGGGCGTTGTACGAATGCTTTATTAACTATTGCATGATCTGTAAACGTAAGTAGTCGTATACTTTGCTAAAGAAGCTACCTTCTTCAATTTCTTCTAATGTAACTAACGGATATTTAGCGATTTCTTCGCCATCAAGCTGTAAAAAGAGTGTGCCCACTTTCGAGCCTTTGGCCAGCGGTGCTTCTAATGTTTTATCTAACTCAAAATTAGCTTGTAAGTTTTTACGCTGGCCTCGTGGGATTGTAATCGGGGTATCTTCCAAAATGCCTAGTGAGACAGTTTCTTTATTGCCCATCCAAATACGCTGCTCTGCAAAACTGTCACCTGCTTTGTAAGGGGTGATTGTTTCAAAGAATCTAAAGCCATAGTTAAGTAGCTTGCGGCTTTCTACCATACGAGCACGTTCACTGGTCGTGCCCATAACGACTGATACCAAGCGCATATCATCTTTGGTGGCAGAAGTAACTAGACTATAGCCAGCTTCGGAGGTATGCCCTGTTTTAATACCATCAACATTTAAGCTCGCATCCCACAATAGTGAGTTACGGTTATATTGCTTTATGCCGTTAAAGGTAAATGACTTCTCTTTATAAAGTGCATATTCTTCTGGCACATCACGAATAAGCGCAACGCCCAATGTCGCCATATCACGGGGTGTTGTATAATGCTGATCAGTATCTAGGCCATGACTATTGATAAAATGGGTGTTAGTCATGCCTAATTTTTCAGAATGCGCATTCATCAAATCAGCAAAGGCGTCTTCACTGCCGGCGATATGCTCAGCCAGTGCAACACAGGCGTCATTACCCGATTGAATAATGATCCCTCTATTTAGATCATCAACACTGACCTTTTTTCCAACTTCAATAAACATCTTTGATGATTCTGGAAAGTTTTTTGCCCACGCTTTTTCGCTAATGGTCACCATATCCGTTGGTGCAATATTACCTGACACAATTTCAGTGCCGATAACGTAGCTGGTCATCATTTTTGTGAGGCTAGCGGGTGCTAATTTAGTATCAGCGTCTCCAGAAGCGATAACTTTACCAGTAGTAAAGTCGACTAAAAAATACCCTTTGGCATTAATTTGAGGGACTGAAGGTATAATTTGTGCGTTCGCTGCAAATAAGGATACAGAGCACACAAGGCCACACAATTTAGTAATAAGTTTTGGTTTTAATAAAGTCATTATGCTCGCAGTTTTATTTAAATTTAATCAGCGTTAACGGTATATTTTAAAGTTGATGTTCACTATAAAGCAAGAAGGCATGTTTATATTTACCTTTGCGTAGCTTATCAAGTATATCTTGGGCTGTTTTGTCATCAAGAATAGGCCCTAACCGCAGTTTGTACAGCCCTTTTTCATTATGAATTGGTGACTGTAGTTGAAATTGTTGTTGCAGTGTCTGTGACAGTGCTTGAAGGTTCTCTAAGTTTCCTCCTGCGGCCACTTGGATATAAGTCAATCTTGGCGCACTTCTGTCAATGGTAATCGCTTCTACCTTAACTTTCGCTGTACCATTTAAGTGATATCCTAATTTGTAGGCCGCAGCGTAAGACAAGTCGATGAGGCGATCGTCGTGAAAAGGTCCTCTGTCGTTCACTCTGACAATGGCTGTTTTGCCATTTTCAATATTGGTAACTTTTACAAAACTCGGTAAGGGAAGCGTTTTATGCGCAGCACTCATGTCAAACATATTGAATATTTCGCCGTTGGATGTGTGGTAACCATGAAACTTCCTACCATACCAAGAAGCGACGCCTGTTTCGTTATAGCCATGCTCATCTGACATTGGGCTGTAACGCTTGCCTCTAATTGTGTAAGGCCTGCCTGTACTGACACTTTTGGCTTCATTTGTGATCAACGCATCTTGCATTTCAAGCGCCGTAGGGGCGCGCAAGGGCGCTTTGTCTTGTTTAATGTGATAGCGGCTGCTACAGGCATTTAGCAATGTTAATAGACATAATATTACTAATATTTTACTCGATTTAATCATGATTTAAGTAGCATTCTCTTATCTGTGGCTATCGCCATAATAATACCAAAACCGGCCATTAAGGTGACCATGGATGTACCGCCATAGCTAATGAGTGGTAAAGGAACACCCACAACGGGCAGTAATCCAGAAACCATCCCTATATTGACAAAAATATACACAAAGAATGTCATCGTGAGAGCACCTGCCAACAACTTACTAAATGCATCTTGCGCATTGACTGCAATATACAGACCGCGACCAATAATAAACAGGTAAACACTGAGCAGCAGGATCACGCCGAGCAAGCCAAACTCTTCACTTAATACAGAAAAAATAAAATCAGTGTGTCGTTCTGGCAAAAACTCTAATTGAGATTGAGTTCCTTGCAGCCAACCTTTACCCTCAATACCGCCGGATCCAATGGCTATTTTAGATTGAATTATATGGTATCCAGCTCCCAAAGGGTCGCTTTCTGGGTTGAATAGCGTTAAAACGCGTTGCTTTTGATATGCATGCATTCCGTAATGCCAAAATGCAAAACCTGCGGGGCCCATTAGTAAGGCTGATATTGAGATCAACCGCCAACTTAGCCCAGATAAAAACAACACAAATATCCCTGAACTAGCGATCAGAATTGAAGTCCCTAGGTCGGGTTGTTCTTTGATTAAAATGGTTGGTATCAGAACAATTGCAAAGCCAATTAAAATATTCCAAATTGAAGGCGGGAGGCGATGTTGACCGATATACCAGGCAACCATCATGGGAACCGCTATTTTCATGATTTCTGAGGGTTGAAAGCGTGTTACGCCTAAATCCAGCCAGCGTTGTGCACCTTTACTACTTACGCCTACAAACAGCACAGCAATCAGCATTCCAAGGCCAAGTAAATAAAGGGGGATCACAATTCTTTTTAAGGTGTTCGGGGAAAGCTGTGCCATGAATAACAGTGCGACCACTGCACCCGCCATACGAGTAGCATGACGAGTCATCATACCCAAGTTTTGACCACTGGCACTATAAACCACAGTTAAGCTACCCAACATCATAATGACTAAAGCCAATAGCAATGGCCAATCTAGATGTACTTTTTGCCAAAATGTACGCTTATAATTCAGAGGTGTCATTAACTGTTTTATCCAAAGGGTAGGCTGAAAAGTAATAATCCATTAATTGGCGTGCGACAGGCGCTGCAACAGAGCTGCCCGCACCTTGGTTTTCAACTACAACAGCAACAACAATACGTGGATCATCGTAAGGTGCAAAGCCAGTATATATGGCGTTATCACGATGACGTTCATTGAGTTTAGAGGCATCATATTTTTCGCCTTGAGCAATGCTGACTACTTGTGCTGTACCTGTTTTACCTGCTGGGTCATAATCAACACCTTTAAAAGCTTTATGTGCAGTCCCTGTGGTTTTTGCAACCGTGTTATGCATTGCTTTTAAGGCAATACGCCAATGATCAGGATTTTTGAGTTCTACAGGTTTTTTTTCTTCTGTAAATAGCTGATTAATATCATTATCTTGTTTCGTCACTTGTACTAGGTGAGGCTGACGATGTACACCTTTATTGACCAAAATAGTCACTGCATTGGCGATTTGTATTGGCGTTGCAGTCCAGTAACCTTGGCCAATACCGACAGAAATGGTGTCACCTGGCCACCAGTTTTCTTTAAAGCGTTCTTTTTTCCATTCCACTGTGGGCATAATGGCGCTTGTTTCTTCATGAATATCAATACCCGATAGATCACCAAAACCAAATTGCGCCATGAAGTTACTGATCTTAGTTATGCCTGCTCGATATGCGATGCGATAATAGTAGGTATCGCATGATTCTTCGATGGCTTGGTATACATCAACATGCCCATGGCCCCAGCGTTTCCAGTCCCGCCATTTATGTTTTACATTTGGGATTTGAAAAAAGCCAGGGTCCCAGACTTTTGTTTGTTCGGTAATAATCCCTTCTTCTAGGCCAAGAATAGCAAGGTGGGGTTTCACGGTGGAGGCTGGCGCATAACTGCCTTGGGTTGCGCGGTTAATGAGTGGTCGGTCTGGGTTGAGCAGCTTTCTATAGTTTTTGCCGCTGATCCCATGTACGAACAGGTTTGGGTCGTAACTCGGATTTGAATACAATGCGAGGATGCCGCCATCTTTTGGGTCCATAACGACAATAGCACCTCGAGCGTCTTTGAGGGCATGTTGGGCTATTTGTTGCAGACCCACATCTAATGTGAGTACTAAATCTTCACCTGGGGTGGGAGTAACGGTATTGAGTGTACGAATAATACGGCCGCGGTTATTTACTTCAACGCGCTGAGACCCAACTGTGCCATGCAAGAGGCGCTCGTAAAATTTCTCTATGCCAAGCTTGCCATAGTCGTGTGTAGCTCGGTAATTTGTGGCTAAATTTGCCGACTCAAGCTCACTTAATTCTTTTTTGTTCAATCTGGCAACATAGCCCAGTGCATGCGTAAGTGTATCGCCAAACGGGTAATGTCGTGCGAGTCGTGCTTCAATACTAAAACCGGGAAACTTATGCTGGTTAACGGAGAAAATAGCCACTTCTTGTTCATTAAGACGGGCTTTAAGCACTTGGCTTTTGAAACGGCGCTGTTTACGAATATCTTTTAAAAACTCACTTTGTTGTACATCACTAATATTAAGTAGCTTTGAGACTTCAGTTAAGTTCTGTTCTAAATCATCAACGTCTTCTGGCACCACTTCCAAATTATAAACCGGGCGGTTTTCCGCGAGAAGTACGCCATTTCTGTCGTATATAAGGCCGCGGTTAGGGGCTATAGGGATGAGTTTTATGCGATTGTCATTAGAACGAGTTTGATATTTGTCATATTCTTTTACTTGTAAGTGGTATACGTTCATGATGAGCATACCAATGAGTAACACAACAAAAATAAAGCCAACAAACGCTCGACGTGCAAACAGGTTTGCTTCAGCTGAATGGTCGCGTATGGTTGGCCGTTTTTTTAGCATAGGCGTGAATTACTCTCGGTGGTAAGGATGGTTTGTATTTAAGCTCCAACCACGATACAAGCTTTCTGCAACAATAATGCGAACCAGCGGGTGGGGAAGCGTTAAATTAGAGAGTGACCATTTTTGTTCTGAGGCAGCAATACAGCTTGGTGCTAATCCTTCAGGACCACCAATAAGCAGGCTTACATCTCTGCCGTCGAGTTGCCATTTTTGCATATGTTTGGCTAAGTCATGGGTATCCCATGCTTTGCCGGTTACTTCTAGTGTTACAATTCGGTTGCCCTTTGGGATTGCAGCCAAGGTTTTCTCTCCTTCGACTTGCAAAATCCTTTTAATATCAGCATTTTTCCCGCGTTTTCCGGCAGGGATCTCTAGTAGCTCTAGCGCCATGTCTTTTGGAAAGCGACGTTGATATTCTTTAAATCCTGTTTCGACCCATGCTGGCATCTTTGTGCCAACGGCAACCAATTGTATTTTCAAAGTTAGCCCCAAAGTTTCTCTAGATCATATAGGCTACGAGTTTGGTCTTGCATGACGTGAACAACGACATCACCTAAATCAACCAGTACCCACTCACCTACATCTTGCCCTTCTTGGCCAAGAGGCTCTTCACCGGCATGGCGTGCAGCTTTTGCTACGTTGTCCGCGATTGATTGTACATGACGCTTTGAATTGCCTGAACAAACAACAAGGTAATCTGTTACGGTCGATACATCTCTTACGTCTAATTTAACAACGTCACGGGCTTTCATATCATCAACTTTGTCTAATGCAAAGTCTAAAAGTTGCTCTGAATTCAACTGATTTTCTCTTAAGTTATAAAATAGTCGGCGATTTTAGCACAGCAAAAGACCTTAATCAGCATACAAGTTATGTTTACGAATATACTCTCTGACTTTCGGTTCTAAGAAACGTTCCGTATGTTGTTGATGTTTTAAGCGTTCGCGAATTTCACTGGATGACACATCTTCTACAGTACCGGTCAAAAAATAGCATAATCCACCTAGACGACTGCGCAATAGGGTCGGTTCCGTTATTTCGCAGTTACTCAGGTAGGTGCTAAGTACGTCGTTACTCGAACGAACTTCCCCTGGTCTTTGATAGACAATAATGTGGCATAAGGATGTGATTTTTTGCCATTCAAACCAGCTAGGTAAGTTGTTAAATGAGTCCATACCCATTAAAAAAAGCAGTGGCGTATCTGGGTTTTCAGCACGGCACTCTTGAATACTAAGTAGAGAGTAGGACGGGCCTTCACGCTGTAGTTCGCGAGTATCCAGAGCAAAGTGTGGGTTGTTTTGTATTGCAAGACTGAGCATGGCTAAACGGTGTTGCTCAGTAATGCCGGGTGCGGCTTTATGTACTGGCAATGCACATGGTAAAAAATGTAATTGCGTTAACGACAATTGGGCGACGCAGTTTCGGGCCATATTCAGGTGGCCACTGTGAATAGGATCGAATGTCCCACCGAATAAAGCAATCATGGTTATGTTACTTCATATTGATAAGGTAGCGGTATATTCAATGGCATACAAAATGCCAGAGCAATATGGGCAAGAGCTTGATAAGGTGCAACCATGGCTGAGCGTTTATAGGCTGAATCAAACTCAGCTAAAAAGTGAATGATTTGTTGGAGTCGTTCAATTGTCAACCGTTCAAGGGCTTGCTGGGTAGCGGCTTGTTGATTTTTCCAAATGTTATTTTGCTTAAACAATTGCGCCATATTTTGCCCTTCTAGCATGCCTAATTTAATAGCAAGTAAGGTTTGGGCTTCTTTATTAAATGTCCAAATGATGCTAATTGGTTCAATATTGTCATCTGCAAGTTTTAACAGCACTTTAACCGCTGTATTCGCATTACCTTGTAATAAAGCCACATTTAAGTCAAAGATATCAAACTTCGCCTGATTGAGCAGACCACTGAGTACTTGTGTTTGATCTATTGGCTGATGCTTATACAACAAAGAAAGCTTTTCGAGTTCTTGATGCGTGGCGAGTAAATTGCCTTCGGTGGCTTCAAGCAAGCTTGTTTTTGCTTCATGGGCTAAATTAAGCTGCAATTGTTTACATTGTGTATCTAGCCAACGGTGTAAATGGTTACCTGAGAGTGTATAGCAGGGGATAAATAGCCCGTGCTTATCGAGTGCTTTAAACCAGGCACTACGTTGAATGTCTTGACCCGCTTTACACCCTTTGATGATCACGATGACATCTGGGTTGAGATACTCAGTGAGAGATTTGAATGCCTGGCTACCTGGGGTACCGGGTTTTAGTTGGTTTAAGTCCAACTCAATTAAGGTGCGATCGCTAAACAGTGACATGCTGTTATATTGTGCAAGTAATTCTTGCCAATCAAACCCAGGTAATAAGTTGAATTTAACAACTTCGTCAAAGCCTTGTTTTTTTGCTGCTTGTTTTATTTCGTAGACACATTGTGCCTCTTGAAAAGGCTCTTCACCAAACACCATGTAAAAAGGGTGTAATGCTTTATTTAAGTGACTGGCGAGTTGGTTTGCATAACTACGCATTATAGTTGTGATAGCTCTCTAACAATACGTTTACTGGCCAGTTGGCGAAGCTCACGTAAAATAATATCCAGTTCTTTCGCTTTTGCGAGTGCATTATCAGGATCATCTTGATAATTACGATAAAGTTCAAATCCTTGCTCTACAGGTTCTTTACCCGGTCTAATCACCCGGTAAGTGACGGCATACGCTAATTCATATTGCGCCACCTGACCATTTTTAAACAAGCTCAACGTCTGTCGTTCTAAGGTATCTTTATATAAGTGCAGTGTTGTATGTTGTGATGAGCTATCGCTAGGGAGTAACGCAACTTGTGCACGTTCTAAATCACGTTTTAGTAATTCATATATTTCAGAGCGCGAATTATCAGCTGTTAAAGTGATAGTACGTAAGTCATCAGGAAGATATGAGGCTTTTTTTAAATGAAAACCGCAGCTTGATAACAAAACACAGAACAGCGCAAGCGCTGCTCCGTGTTTTACAAAATGAGCAAAGCGCATCTTAGTTTGCTACCACGTTTAATAGCTTACCAGGTACATAAATTACCTTGCGAATGGTTTTGTCATCAGTGAACTTAGTGACGTTCTCTTCTGCGAACGCGATTGCTTCAACCTGCTCTTGTGTTGCATCAGCAGCAACAGTTAGTTTGGCGCGCAGCTTGCCATTAACTTGCACAATAATCAGCTTTTCATCTTCAACTAATGCTGACTCATCAACATTTGGCCAAGCAGCATCGAGAATATCAGACTCAAAGCCAAGTTCAGCCCAAAGCTCATGACACATATGTGGTGCAATTGGGGCAAGCATAATGACGATGGCGTGCAGTGCTTCATTTGCAATGGCAATATCTTGCGTATCTTTAAGAGGCGCTTTAGCCAACTTATTCGATAGCTCCATGATTGCGGCAATTGCAGTATTGAATGTTTGACGACGTGATAAGTCATCAGTCACTTTTGCGATGGCTTTGTGTACTTCACGACGCAATACTTTTTGATTGCTGTTTAATGCACTTGTGTCTAACTCAGCTTTACCCGCCGCGTTAACGTCCACTGCATATTTCCAAACACGTTTAAGGAAGCGATGTGCGCCTTCAACGCCTGAGTCTGACCATTCTAACGTTTGCTCTGGTGGTGCGGTAAACATCATAAATAAGCGAACGGTATCAGCGCCGTATTGTTTGATAACGGTTTGTGGATCAATACCATTATTCTTCGACTTTGACATCTTGCTCATGCCTGATGAGAATACCGGCTGGCCATCATCTTTGTGCCATGCTTTTGTAACACGGCCTTTGTCGTCGGTTTCTGTTTCTACATCAGTGGGAGAGATCCAGATATCACCGCCTTTTTCATCTTTACGGTAGAAGGTTTCTGCCAATACCATACCTTGACACAGTAAGCGCTCAAATGGCTCATCTGAGTTTACTAGTCCAAAGTCACGTAATAGTTTATGGAAAAAACGAGAATACAATAAGTGTAAAATGGCATGTTCGATACCGCCAATATACTGATTCACAGGCAACCAATAATTTGCTGCACCAGGCTCTAGCATGCCTTCGTCGTAGCGTGGGCTACAATAACGGGCATAATACCAAGATGACTCCATAAAGGTATCGAAGGTATCTGTTTCGTGAAACGCTGGTACGCCATTAACCGTGGTTTTAGCCCATTCAGGGTCTGCTTTAAGTGGAGAGGTAACGCCATTCATGACGACATCTTCTGGTAAACGTACTGGCAGCATATCTTCGCTGGCCGCAAGCTCTTGGCCTTGCTCATCGCTTAGCATTGGGATTGGTGAACCCCAATAACGTTGGCGGCTTACACCCCAATCACGTAAACGGAAGTTAACTTTACGCTTACCAGCATTTTGTGCTTCTAACTTATCTGCAATGGCATCAAACGCAGCTTTAAACGCTAAGCCGTCAAATTCGCCAGAGTTAATTAAAATACCTTTTTCAGTAAACGCTTCTTTGCTGATATCTGCTGTTAATTCTGAGCCTTGCTCAGGAGCAATCACTTGTTTGATTTCAAGTCCGTATGCGGTAGCAAACTCAAAGTCACGTTGGTCGTGTCCTGGTACTGCCATAACGGCACCTGAGCCGTAATCCATCAAGACGAAGTTAGCAACCCAAATTGGTACTTCTTTGCCTGTTAATGGGTGTACTGCAGTAAAGCCAGTATCAATGCCTTTTTTGTCCATCGTTGCCATATCTGCTTCTGCAACTTTGGTGTTTTTGCACTCTTCTACAAATGCGGCAATGGCGGCATTATTTTTAGCTGCTTCTTGCGCTATTGGGTGGCCTGCGGCAACACCCACATAGGTCACACCCATAAAGGTATCAGGACGCGTTGTATAAACAGTGAACGTTTCACTGTTATCGGCACGCTTGAAGTCAATCTCTAACCCTTCAGAGCGACCAATCCAATTGCGTTGCATGGTTTTAACTTGTTCAGGCCAGTCGTCTAGCTTGTCTAAATCATCTAACAATTCTTGTGCATAATCAGTGATTTTAATGAACCACTGTGGAATTTCTTTCTGCTCAACCGCTGCACCTGAACGCCAGCCTTTACCGTCAATAACCTGCTCATTTGCGAGCACAGTTTGGTCAACTGGATCCCAGTTTACTGTTGACATTTTTTTGTAAACTAAGCCTTTTTCATACAACTTAGTGAAGAACCATTGCTCCCACTTGTAATATTCAGGGTGGCATGTGGCAATTTCACGATCCCAATCGTAACCAAAGCCAAGCTGCTTTAGTTGGCCACGCATGTAATCGATATTTTCGTAGGTCCATTTAGCAGGGGCGGTGTTATTTTTGATTGCCGCATTTTCTGCTGGTAAACCAAATGCATCCCAGCCCATAGGCTGCATAACATTTTTGCCTTGCAGACGTTGGAAGCGGGATACAACATCACCAATGGTGTAGTTACGAACATGACCCATGTGCAGTCGACCACTTGGGTATGGGAACATTGAGAGACAGTAGTACTTCTCTTTGTTCTCGTCTTCTACGACTTTAAATGTCTTGTTTTCTTCCCAGTGTTGTTGGACTTTTGACTCAATGTCTTGCGGGTTATATTGCTCTTGCATCTACGTTTCCAGACTTCTTGCAAATTAATAAAAAATTGTTCGCTAGCATACCCCAAATAAAGGCTGATTCACAGTATCTAGCAGCCATTTTGTTGCTTCGATTGTATGGGTGAACCCCGCGTTACGGCGTGAGTAAGCTATAGTTACAATAAGAAGACTGACGTGGGGTATAAAATGTCTGGTTATAAACAATGGTTAACACACTTTAGTGAGTGGCTAAAAGACGTTAAGGATCACGAGCTGGATGACTTAATTGAAAAGTTTGTCGAGCAACAACAGGCTTTGCAACAATCTGGAAAAGAAAAAATTCAGCAGTATCGTTACTACCTAAGCCGTGACCTCGAACATTTCAGTACTCATCAACGCCATTACAATGACTTAGCATGGCAAGAAATGAAAGCCTCTATTTGGTACGAATTATCGCAACTAGAAGATCGCACCCAATTAGAATGGCAGGCACTTTTGCAAGACTTTGAACACGATGGTGTTTATAAGGCGGGTGAATGGATAGCAATGGGACAATTAGTATGTAAGAATTGCGATCATAAATTGGACGTGCTGTATGCCAGTGAGATTTCACCTTGTTCTGAATGTGAACACACTGAGTTTGTAAGAAAAGCATTGTCTCCATAATGAGCAGACTAGGTCGCATGGTTTAGCTGCACTACCTCAGTAGTTTTTATACTGACGCTGATGATAAGAAGTTAATAATGACCAAAAAATTAGCCCCACTTTCTCAAGACGCGCTTGCACCGACGGTGTCATTAAGTCACGTGCAAACTTGTATTCATAACCCGTATCCCGAGTCGCTTTCCTTTATAGGACAAAAACGTGCGCAAACGGCGCTTGATTTCGCTTTGGGCATGGAGCTGCCAGGCTATAACGTGTTTGTAATGGGCGAAGCTGCTTTGGGTCGTTTCACCATGGTGAAAGACAAGTTAAAGGCGCATAGTAAAACACGTCAGACGCCAAAAGAGTGGTTATACGTTAATAACTATGAAGACCACCGAGAACCTATCGCAATGTTTATGCAAGCAGGTCAAAGTAAAGAGCTTGCTGATGATATTGATGAGTTTTTAGATGAAGTGGCTGATACGTTTCCCGCTGCATTTGACAACCCAGGGTATCAGCGAAAAAAGAAATCCATAGACCGCCATTTTGATAATAAATATGATACGGCATTGAATGCGGTTGAACAATTAGCTGCTGACAAAAGTGTGGCGTTACTGGAAGAAAATAATCAAGTTGGTTTTGCACCAGTAGTGAATGGGAAACAGCTAGATGATGCTGAGTTTGCAGCGTTAGATGAAAAAATGCAAAGCCATTTCTTTGAAGCCATTGAAGGGCTTGAGGATGCGTTAATAGAAGCATTGATAGAGCTACCACGTTGGAAGCGAGAGTCTTCTGAAAAGCTGAGAAACTTAAAGAAATTGACGGTTGAAATTGCCACAAAGCCGTTGATAAAAACACTAGAGCACAAATATGCCAATCATATTGGCGTGGTTCGTTATTTAAAAGATTTACGGATAGAAATTGTTGATGCTGTTTTAGAATGGCTTGATGATGATATCTCGAGCGAAGAAGGGAAAGATGACTTTGACTCAAAAGGGATGCTGAGTGACTTTTTTGCGCCGAACATTTTAATTGAATATAAAGATGGTGACGCTGCGCCAGTCGTGTACGAACCGAACCCAACGTTTGGTAATATTTTTGGTAAAGTAGAATATGCGGCATCACAAGGTAATTTAATTACCAGTTACCGTTCTATTCAAGCAGGTGCATTGCACCGTGCCAATGGCGGTTATCTTATCATGGACGCTGACAAAGTATTGGCGAACCCACAGGTGTGGGATGGTTTAAAGCTGTCATTAAAAACACACCAGATAAAAAATGATTTACCTTATCAAGACAATTCAGTAGGCAGTAGCTTTACACTTAGGCCGCAGTTGATCCCACTAGATGTCAAAATTATTTTACTGGGTTCGCGAGACCTGTATTACACCATTGGTGAATATGATGAGGAATTTGCTGAACTCTTTAGGGTGCTGGCGGATTTTGATTATTACTTACCAAGCTCAGACAAGATGCAATATCAATTTATCAGTAAAGTACAAGAGTATTGCGATACAACCTTGTCGTGTACTTTAACAGCTGACGCTTTGTCGCGATTGCTGAAATTTAGTTACCGCCAAGCTGAGCACCAAACTAAACTATCGGCACGTTTTGCTGATGTATTGGAGTTGGTCGCAGAAGCGAGTTTTTATACCAAGCAAGACAATGAAACAGAGATCACCGCAGAACATATTGATGAAGCCATTGTGGGTAAGCAATACCGTACCGGTCAATTGAGTGAAAATATGCTCAGTGATATTAAAGAGGGTCATACGCTTATTGCAACACAAGGCAGCGCGGTAGGTAAGGTAAATGGCTTAACGGTACTCCATATTGGAGATACGGCGTTTGGTACACCAGCGCGCATTACTGCAACGGTGTATGCTGGTGCAGATGGTGTCATCGATGTTGAGCGTGAGGCTGAGCTCGGTAAAGCCATACACTCGAAAGGGGTGATGCTGTTGACTGGTTACTTGGGGAATAAGTACGCACAGGAATTTAGTTTAACGTTGAGTGCCAACATTGCGATTGAGCAAAGCTACGGATATATCGATGGTGATAGTGCGTCATTGGCTGAGTTATGTGGTTTAATTTCTGCCATTACGCAATTGCCGATTAACCAATCTTTAGCCTTAACGGGCTCTATTAACCAGCACGGCGAAGTACAAGCGGTGGGGGGGGTTAACGAGAAGATTGAAGGGTTCTTTAAATTATGTAAGATGCGTGGGTTGACTGGGGAGCAAGGGGTCATTATTCCGCGTTCTAATTTGGTTAACTTAGTACTAGATGATGAAATTATTATAGCCAGTGAAGCCGGTCGTTTTCATATTTATGCCGTGGAAACGGTGGATGAAGCATTGAATTTATTGACGGGGGTTGAAGCGGGTGAGCTTCTTCAGGGTCAATATCCAGAATCAAGTATCAATGCACTGGCGTTAGCGCGTTTGCAGCATATTGCCGATGTGGTAAATGGTGAAGACAAAGAAGAAGACAGTGATAAGGAGTCGCAATAATGTCGACAACACAAATTATATTATTGGTCGTTATAATCGTCATTGGCGGGTTTATTTATAAAAATAAGCAACAGCAAAAAGAAGTGGCTGGTTTAAATCGCATAAAAGCGCAAGAGTTTCTGGCTGAGAATGCGAAAAAGGCAGGCATTCACGAAACATCGTCTGGATTACAATATGAAGTGCTGGTAGAAGGTGAAGGGGAAGTACACCCATCAGCAACCAGTAAAGTAAATGTACATTACCATGGCACGATGTTAGACGGTAGCGTATTCGATAGCTCGGTTGAGCGTAATAGCCCGATTAGTTTCGGGTTAAATCAAGTTATTTCAGGGTGGACCGAAGGAGTTCAGTTAATGAAAGCTGGTGATAAGTTCCGTTTTTTTATCCACCCGAATTTAGGGTATGGAGATCAGGCCGCAGGTAAAATTGAGCCAGGCTCGTTACTGATCTTTGAAGTGGAGCTATTAAGAATAGAATCTTAGTCTATATCTTAATAAATAGCTTGGTGCTAAATCTGTAGTGCCAAGCTAGAGTAATCGGGCTACTTTATTACTGTTTAAATAACTTTAAACTTTAGTAAGCACACACCCACCTTTCACGTGTTTGGCAATCGTACTTTTCAGTACCGACGACCGTTTGCTTCACTTTCCACTCTGTTTTAGATAAGTCATAGCGGTGATTACCAATGTAAACAGGACCTAAACATTGATAGCGCGTTAAATTATGCTCATAACTAATTTCCCCGACGCTATTGTATGCTTGATAGTGGCAAACTGTTACATGTCTCTCAGAATAAATAGGGCGTGTTTTACACTCTAGATAAGTTTCTTTTATCATGCCAGTTGAGCAACTGCTTTCTGCTAAGCTTGGTGAAACGAGCTCTTCAAATATTGAAGTATCGATAGAAGAACTCTCACTCACAGACTCAAAGTTAGCTGCGAAAGCGGGCGCAGAAATCATTGCGATCAATAACATTTTTTTCATCATATATCCTTTATAATTTTATTTTTCCCCTTGATGGGTTTGTATGTATTATAGGTACGATCGATTGTGTCAATACAAAGTTAAATTAAATTGAGTTTATCTTTGGTTTTTTGTGTGTGTTAAATGTGTCTTTAAAGTAAGGTTTAATAATCTTATTTAAAGGTTAAGAGGTTTTTATGTTTTATATACTGGTGCAGTTAGTTATCGCACAATGCTGACATCTCTCCTTATATTGTTATTATGTGATTAAATAACAATATAAGGATTGTACTTTGAAACTACGTACATTATTTACCGCAATGGCCGTCGCTATTGCGCCCGCTATTTCTCCGATGGTTGCCGCATACCAAACAGAAGATACGCGACTATTACGCTTTCCCGATATTCACAAAGACTATGTTACCTTTGTTTACAGTGGTGATATTTATGTCTCTAACAGAAAAACAGGTAAGAGTACGCGCTTAACGGATCATGTTGGTTTTGAAACTTTTCCTAAATTCTCGCCTGATGGGTCTAAAATTGCGTTTTCAGCTCAATATAATGGCAGCCGCCAAATTTATGTAATTAACCGTGACGGCTCTGATTTGAAGCAGCTTACCTACTATAACGATGTAGGTAAGATGCCACCTCGTGGTGGGTTTGATTATCGAGTATTAGATTGGACACCAGACGGCCAGCATGTCGTTTTTCGTGCGAATCGTACGCCTTATGGTAAGCGAGTTGGTAGACCGTTTATGGTGCCTGTTGCTGGTGGACTCGAGCAACCACTGAACATCCCAGAAACGGGCGGTGGTATGTTATCACCCGACGGGAAAAAGTATGTTTATACACCGATAGACAGAGAGTTTAGGACTTGGAAGCGTTCTCGGGGTGGCCGAGCACAAGATGTTTGGGTATATGATTTAGAGAATAATACATCAGAACAACTAACAACGAACCGCGCTACTGATCAGCAGCCTACTTGGGTAAACGACAGTATCTACTTTGTGTCTGATAGAGACTATACACTCAACCTATACAAGCATCGTTCAGGCAAAAAGCCAGTTAAGATGACAGGTCATCAAGATTTTGATGTACTTTGGCCATCAGCAGGACCGGACGCCATAGTGTATGAAAATGGAGGATTCTTATATCGGTTTGATGAAGCGACAAAACGCACTGAAAAGTTAGCGCTAAATGTTGAAGGCAGCCGTGAATATACCATGGCGTACAGTAAAAACGTGAGTGACTTTATTGATTCAATGGATGTGTCGCATGATGGTAAACGCGCACTATTTAGTGCCCGTGGTGAGTTATTCAGTGTACCTGCGAAGCAGGGGCCAACCCGTAATTTAAGTCATACCCCAGTAGGCCGTGAAATCTCAGCAACTTGGTCTGCGGATGGTCGTTATATTGCTTACATGAGTGATGAAACTGGTGAATATGAAATTTACTTGCGTGATAGAGCCAATAACAATGAAGTGAAGCAACTTACGAGTAACGGGACTATTTGGCGTTTCGATCCTCTATGGTCGCCAGATAATACGAAGTTATTGTTTGCAGATAAAAATCACACGCTATGGTGGTTGGATATAGAAACGGGTAAGCAACACAAAGTAGATACCGCAAAATATGATGAAGATGGCTTAACACACTATATATGGTCACCCAATAGTGAAGATGTGGTGTTTGTTAAAAATAACGAAAACCGCTATGCATCACTTTGGCACTACAATATAAATAGTAAATCGGTTACTCGATTAACCGATGAGATGATGAGCGAAACCAACCCTACATTCTCGCCTGATGGTCAGTACCTTTATTTCACTTCTGAGCGTGATTATAACTTAACGTTCAGCAGTTATGAATTTGACTATATGTTCAATAAAGCAACGCGTATTTATTCGGTTGCTGTAAATGATCAAATAAGCGCTTTAAATGCACCGCAAAGCGATGAAGCGAGCATACTAAGTGCTACGTCAGAGGCAAGTGACGAGGAAAAAGCGGTTGATATCAAACTAGACAGCAATGGCTTTATGACGCGTGCTGTCGCATTAAATACTCCTGCAGGAAATTATCGCAATCTTACGGGCGTAAAAGGGGGGGTACTTGCGCTCAGTGACGGCCAGTTGAAACTTGTTCCTACTAAATCAAGCGAGAAAGTGGCGACGGTTGCAAAAGGGGTAAGCAGCTATAAAGTGTCGGCCAATATGGCGCACATTATTGTGAAATCGGGCAAAAATTATAGCGTGATAAAGCCCGCTGCCAAGCAGGATTTACAGTCTACTCAGCTTGACCTGAGTGATATGATGTTGAAAATCGATCCACAAATTGAGTGGGCGCAAATGTACAGAGAAGGATGGCGCACATTACGAGATTGGTTCTACGATGAGAATCATCATGGTCAAGATTGGGATGCTATTTTAAAGCGTTATCAGCCAATGGCGGACGCAATCGCACATCGTACGGATTTAGATTATGTACTGAGTGAGATTGCGGGTGAAATCAATGCAGGTCATATTTATGTTAACTCCGGTGATATGCCAGAGGCAACGCGTTTAAAGCATGGTTTATTAGGCGCACAAATTAGCGCACATGAGTCTGGCTTTGTAAAAATTGAGAATATTTTTAAAGGTGAAAACTGGCATGAGGACTTTCGCTCACCGTTGAATGAAACGGGCGTAAAAGCCAATGTTGGTGACTATATTCTGAGTGTCAATGGCCGCGCAGTTAACACGGTTTTGAATTTTTATGAGTTATTAGAAAATACCCAAGGGGAACAAGTTGAATTGGTTTTGAACCAATCGCCAAGTTTCGAAGGTAGTTGGAAAGTAACTGTTAAACCAGTCGCGAGTGAACAAGGTTTAAGATACCTTGAGTGGACTAACTCTCGTGCAGAGTATGTTGATAAATTGTCTGGTGGTCGTGTGGGGTATGTACATTTACCAAACACCCACTATGCAGGTAACCGCTCATTATTTAAAAACTTTTTACCACAAACAACCAAAGAAGCCATGATCATTGACGATCGATATAATGGTGGCGGGTTTATTCCTGAGCATATGATCACATGGTTGGCGCGAAAACCGTTAAATTATTGGAAGCGTCGTGGTGTTGAACCAACCAAGACACCGCAATTTGCTCACGATGGACCTAAGGCGATGTTGATCAATGGTTACTCGAGTTCTGGTGGCGATGCACTCCCTTATTACTTCCGACAAGCGGGACTTGGTAAACTGATAGGTACCCGCACTTGGGGTGGCTTAATTGGTATTTCAGGTAACCCTGGATTAGTTGATGGTGGTTCTGTAATTGCTGCGACTTTCCGTATTCTAGACAATGAAGGTAATTGGATCATTGAAGATGAAGGCGTAAGCCCTGATATTGAAGTCATAGACCGACCTGAGCTAATTCAAGCGGGTAAAGACCCGTCTGTCGAACGAGCGGTGAAAGAATTGCTTGATGAGTTAAAAGCTAACCCGAAAAAGCCGTTAACAGTACCTGCTGCTCCGAGTAACTTTGGCCAGTAGCAGCATGTGTTAACTTTTACTTGAATATACATAACGGCTAAGCACCTTATTAGCCGTTATTTTTTTGCTTCTTTATACGCGAAAACGACAGGTGTTCATAAGTAAGTGTGACACTGAGTGGAGCAGATAAAATGAGTTTTGATAGGACGGTGTCCATTTTACCTGGTGAAGATCATGGGAGATAAAGGTGAAACAGTATGGTAACGCGTAAAAAAGTTGTTTTAATAACAGGTGGCAGCCGTGGTATTGGTGCCGCCGCAGTGAAATTACTCGCAGAACAGGACTACATAGTCGCAATCAATTATAAAGAAAATCATAGTGCGGCTAAAGAGCTGGTAAGGTCTATTAACGCTGCTGGAGGTCAAGCTACTGCGTTTCAAGCTGATATAAGTGATGAAAATCAAGTAGAGAAGCTGTTTTCATCAGTGGCATTGATGTATGGACCAATTACGCATTTGGTCAATAACGTTGGGATATTGGCCCACCAGCAACGAGTCGAAAATATGACGGCGGAGCGTATCAATCATATTTTACAACATAACGTGACGCCTTATTTTATTTGTGCCAGAGAAGCCGTTAAGCATTTTAAAATGCAGGATGATATGTCGAAGTGCGCAATAGTAAATGTGTCGTCAGCTGCATCGCGACTGGGTGGCGCTAACGAGTATGTTGATTATGCCGCCTCAAAAGGGGCCATAGATACGTTTACAACAGGTTTATCATTGGAGCTTGCACAATATGGTGTGCGAGTTAACTGCGTTAGGCCTGGATGTATTTATACAGATATACATCGTGATGGAGGAGAAGCGGAGCGTGTTTCTCGGTTAGCACCTCAACTGCCACTGGGTCGGGGCGGTACGGCATTAGAAGTGGCTAATGCCATTGTGTGGTTATTAAGTGATGAGGCTAGCTACGCCACAGGCAGTTTTATTGATTTGGCTGGTGGGAAGTAGTATTTTAAAGTAATAGCTAGTACTGAAGAAACCCCCCTTGCTGTCAGATACAAAGTGAGGGGTTACTCCACTTTTTGTGTACTTTACTTTTTGATAAAAATATTCAGATTTATCGCCTGTTTGCGTATCTAATACAAGTAACTCAATGCCTTGTTTAGTAGCCTCATTTTCTATTGAGTGCATCAGGGCTGATGCAACCCCCAAGCGCTGATATTGTGGATGAACAAGTAATTTTTCTATTTCAGCACGATGCAATCCATTCTGCTTTTGACACTGAGTATAGTGAACACAACCGACTAGTGTATTTTTTATAAAATACCCCAAGAACATACGGCTTTGCAGTTGTGTGTTGGTTTCTTCCCAATAAGCACTTAGCTGTTGTTTATCCACATCGATGTTAAATCCCAAAGACGCACCACTTTTAATACACTTATAGAGTAAGTCAGTTAACTGCGCTTTGTATTGTGCAAGCGAAGTAAGTTGTTTTATATGGCTGTTCATGGTGTTTGAGGGTCTTCTAGTTTTGTTAATTGTGCTCGAATATGTGCTATGTGTTTTTCTAATTTTGCTTTTGCGTTGTGTAAGTTGGTGACATGTGATGATGTATTTGCTTGATGCGCACGAATTGCACGGTAAATAGCCACTCGAGGTAAGTTGTATTTATCCGCTGCACTGCAAATAGATAACTGTTTATTTAACACCTCGCGCAATGCATCACGCATTGCTTCTTTGTCATTGTGTTTGTATTGCATTATGAGCACTCCATTTTTTGACTGGGGTGTGAGCATCATGGATTTGCCAAATACTGATCTCTAAGTGCCATAGCAGGTGTAAAGTTTGGTAAAGGTCGGACATAACGTTTGACTGTCTTGTAAATACGTACAATTTTTAAAGAAAAAACCATACCAAGATTCAAAGTGTATATTTTTCATGCTGTTATGATTTTAACTGTTATCCGGTTTAGCTGATTTGCACCATTTATAGGAAAATCTACTGGCATTTGCACTGAATTGTAGCAATGTTTCTTTTAATTGATCTGTGTCGCAGAAATTTGTTGTCTTTTATCTGAAATGTTCAATTAAAAAACTATATAACAATGACTTAATACTTATTGGTGGGATGATTTTTGAGTGGTGAAAATTCTATTTATTTTCTAAGCGAATAGAAAATAGTTTTTACATAAGATATGTCCTGACTTGTCTAGCTAAAGTAGTCGCAAGCTTAAAGGAGACATACATATGAAACTATATACATCAGCATTGTTATTAGTGAGTAGCTACTCGGTTGTGGCGAATGAGCAGGTTACAGTAACACCCATTGAACCGGTTTTGATCTCAATGGACAATCAAGACATAGACCAGCAATTTTATATGGGGAAATACGAAGTTACCGTAGCTGAATTTCAACGTTTTGTGCAAGCGACGGGTTATACAGTACCTAATAACTGTATGGTATTCACTAAAAGCCAATGGCCTTCTCCAGATAAGCCTGGAAGTTGGGATAGCCCCGAGTTAGTTAACGAACCATTCAGACCAGTGGTGTGTGTTGGTGTGCAAGGAGCAATGGATTATGCGCAGTGGCTAACAAAAGAAACGGGAAAGTTTTATCGCTTGCCGACGATCGAAGAATATGAATTTGCCGCTTTAGCAGGCCAAAAAAGCCGATTCGCATTTGGAGAAGATTATGAACATAGCGACGTATGTGAATATGAAAATGTTGAAGATAGAGCTAACATCGCTGCTGTACAATTACATCATGGCGTTGAATATACCCGTAGTGTGAATTGCAATGATGGAGCAATTTACCACACAGTGGTTGGTATGTATCGGCCCAACCGTTTTGGTTTGCATGATATGTTGGGGAATGTAAGAGAGTTAACTCAAACCTGCATAGAATATAAAAATGATGACAATAAACACTGTTCTCGATATGCAATAGGGGGTTCTGCTTGGCATTGGCAACCACGTGATATAGTCAAAGAGCGCTGGACTGCTGCTGACTTTATTGGCAGCATTGAAGGCTTTCGCTTGGTATTGGATGGTAAGGAGCTTGCCATTGATCACTCTGAGCAGTTTACATCGGGTTTATTACACGCTCAAAAGCGTGCAAGGGTTGAGCATAACAAGCTAAAATCTCTACCAACTGCACCTAAAGGCCTTGTTACTAAAGAGCTGGTTGAACATCAAGTGCAACTTGGTTGGGATGCGGCTAATGAAGAAGGTGTAACGTATGCATTATATCGCAGCGTTTTAGACAGCAAAGGTAAGGGCACCCGACAGTGGCAGCTTGTAAAAGACGGTCTGAGCGCAGCGAAGTACCGGGATTCAAACCCATCTTCTAATTTTATAAGCTATAAAGTGCATGCAGTTAAAGAGGGAATGCAAAGTAAAGCCAGTAACATTGCTTATACAGGTCAATACCCTAAATTAGCAATAGGTCAAAAAGTTGAGGCCGAACATTACTTTTCACAACGACATAGTATGTTGAGTAAAAAGGATGAGTTACAAGTCGTTGGTTTGTCTACAAATGCAGATCATCATACACCGGATGGATATATCCCATTTAAACCAGCATGGTTAAAGTTTGATTTGAGCAGTGAGGTTTCGAGCGTAGTTACTGTAAATGTACGTATGCGAGGAGCAAAGGATACGTTGCTAGAGTTTTGGCAAGGGCATCACCTTGTGGCTCGGTTTAACGGTCACGGTGGTAAAGAATTTAAAGAAGTTAGCGTACCCGGCTCGGTAATAAAAGGAGCTGATCAGTTAGAGATCCGCTCAATAGGTAATAACGGGGCGTTAATTGATTGGTTTGAACTTATACCCAATCACTTATGATAATTAGTGTTCCAATGCAATGGCTGACGTAACACCATGTTGCTTCAGCCATTGCTGTGAACCGTTAGTTTGTAAAAATGCCAAATATTCTCTTTTTATTTCAGGTGTTGAATATGCTAATTGGTATAGCGCAAGAGCTGAATTGAGTGATGCCGGTTTATTGTGTGTTAAGCGCGCTTTATTAAACGCATCTTGAAGCAAGGGCCGAGCATCATCAATTAAACCCTGGGCTAATAATACTTGGGCTTTTAATAGTAAGTGGGCGGGTTGTTTTATAGCGCCATCAAACAAAGCATGTGCGGACTTAAAATCCCCCACTTCTATGTAATATGTCACCAACATTTCAAGGGCATGATCAAGTACCCAGTAGTTACTCGCAGTTCTAGGAATATTTAAAATACGCTTTAAGTAGGGCAAAGCAAGTTTATTATCTTCTGTAAATAATGCAAAGTGAAAATACACAATCGCTTTATTAGAGTCACTTAAGTTATGGTCAATCAGTAAAGCTTGGGCTTTATTTAGCTGCGCATATTGTTTACTGGTATTATCTACTTTCTTTGCCAGTATTGAATACAGCATGTGGAATTCAAATTGTGCTAGGGGCTCTTTTTGCTGCTTAGTGAGAGTGATAGCCTCCTCTAAGACGCGAAACATCGGGTCTATGTTCCCTTGTTCATAATGCAGCCATGCACTGGTGTTAATATAGTCATGTTGCAAAGGCCGCAGTGTTGTTTGTTTAAGTTCCTCATTCATCAGAGTCAATCGATGAGCGCTTTGTTGATGTTGCTTTCGTATTTTATAGATCATGCCAATTAACCATTGAGCTTGTGCTCTATACGCTTTTTGTTTATACCCTTGGTTATGGAGTAACTTGTCTAGATGCACCATGGCAATATCAGGTTGTTTTGCGTGAATCAAATGTTTGGCTAGTAATAGTGTAACCTCTTCATTATTCGGTGCTGCAGCATGCATTGTTTGCAGCTCGGCTAAACGAATTGCTTTACTGGTAGAAAAGAACTCTACATCGTGCAGTCGGTTCAGTTGCTCCCGTAATGCCAGCATTGCTTTTTCTGCTGTTTCTCCAAAGGTGTAACCTTGCCAATGCCGAGTGTCCCTGGATAAGCCATAATGTAAAAACACGCCTTGCTCTGAAGGGTATATATCACCCCAAAAAAGCCAACTTTGCTGTGGTAGTTGGGCACTTTTCCATGCTTGTTGTGGTGATAAAAAATGCTGCTGATTTGATTCGGGAACGGCGACGGGTTTAACTGAAAATAGAGCGTCATTTGAAAGAGCGTTGATATCGGTCTGTTGTAACTTGCTCTGAGAGTCACTAACGTGATCATTGATGGCTAAGTGCAAAGAGATTTGTGGCGAAGGTGTTTGCCACTGGGATGCTAATAATAAAATAAGCAAAATGAAAACACTGCTTATTGCTGTGTATAAAACATAAGGAGACTTTTTATTTTTAGCGATGTTTTGAGGAGAGAGAAGCGGCTCGCTGACCCCCCCCTTGCTTACTGGATACTGCCATTTATAGCCTTTCTTGGAGTAGGTTTTGATGGACTGTTCACCAAATATAGCCCGCAATTGACTTATCGTTTGAAAGACAACTTGTTCAGAGACCACTTTGTTCTGCCAAACAACATCCAAAATGTCATCTTTACTGTGAATATCGTTAGGGTTTTGCAAGAAATACTCAAGTAGTAACGTTTGATTTCGCTTTAAAACAATCAGTTCGTCACGTTTATACAGCACCCGTTTATGACATGAATACTGGTATTGAGAAAACAGTAACTCCATAACTCTTATCTATTTTTATTATTTTAGTGCATATTATTACATAGCCTTATTAGAGATGGCAGTGATATTCACCGCATCACAATATGGTGACCTTGTACAACGCTCAAGTAGCAACTAGCTTTAGTTATTATCCGTGAACAAAAGGAGTGGTAAATGAAGGGGCGTGAATTGGTAAGTTGTGCTAACTGTGTTCAATTAGAGGGGCTTGATATTGATTTTACGATGGCTTTTCAACCTATCGTTCATGCGCAATCAAAACGTATATTTGGCTATGAAGCGTTGGCGCGGGGCCTCAATAATGAACCAGCGTATTCAGTACTGTCGCAAGTAAATGATAAAAACCGTTATGCTTTTGACCAAATGTGCCGTGTGAAAGCCATTGAGTTAGCAGCAAAGTTAGATTTGTCGTCTTACCTTAGTATTAACTTTTTGCCTAATGCGATTTATCAGCCTCAGCGTTGTATTCGAACTACTTTAGCAGCTGCTGAAAAGCATGGCTTTCCGGTCGAAAGGATCATGTTTGAATTTACCGAAGTAGAGAAAATATCTGATAGTGGGCACATAAAGCGAGTTGTTGAGTATTACCGTACTTTGGGCTTTAAAACCGCAACGGATGATTTTGGTTCGGGTTATTCCGGCTTAAATTTATTGGCTGACTTTCAAACTGATATTATTAAATTTGATATGGGATTGATCCGAGATATTCATATAGACAAAGTACGGCAAGTTATTTTACGACATTGCATTAGTTTGTGTCATAAATTACAGATCACAACTTTGGCTGAGGGCGTTGAAACATCAGGAGAGTTTAAGTGGTTACAAAGTGAAGGCGTGGATTTAATTCAAGGCTACTTTATCGCCAAACCGGGCTTTGAGTGTTTGCCAAGTGTTGACTTTTCACAGTTATAAAGCTGAGTGAAATAAAAATCATAGACTTTAGAGGTACAAAATGTTGAAGGCAATTTTTAGTATATTATTATTTTTGATAACTGCGCCATTGCTCCTCGCATTGTTTATTCAAAACTCATATCACGTAGAGCGAAGTGTTGTGATCGAACAACCGATAGAAGTGGTATTTGATTATATCAAATACCTTAAAAACCAAGATCATTATAGTCGTTGGGCCAATATTGACTCTGATATGGTAAAAGCCTATAGAGGTACCGATGCGCACGTTGGGTTTGTATCGGCATGGAGTAGCGAACATCCTGATGTAGGGGTTGGAGAGCAAGAGATTATCGGTATAAAGCCGCTGGAGCGAATTGACTATGAGCTGCGGTTTATTGCGCCTTTTCAGGCGGCAGAGCCTGCTTATATGCTCACTAAACCTATTGGTGATACCACACAGGTAATTTGGGGGTTTCAAGGGCACATGAATTACCCAATGAATTTAACGTTTTTGTTTATCGATTTTGAAAAACAAATTGGCGGTGACTTACAAGCAGGGCTCAATAAATTAAAGGAGCTCCTTGAATAAGGAGTTGTTTAGAGAGCCATAGGCTCTCCATGTATGGCTTATTATAAAACTGTTTTATTAAACGTTGAGTTGGTTTTACAGTATCCCAACTTACTAAGTCGATGTTCATGGCCCAAAGTATCTGGCGTAATGTCATAAATTGGTCCAGATTCAACTCGGTAGTTTTTTCCTTTGAAGCTAAAAGTATCGCCTTGATTGTAAATGGTTGGGTAGCTTTGCCATTGAGCGCTGCATGCATCACATTTTGGCAGTACTTCAGCTATCGCATTTAATAGTTGGTAGTCAGGATCTTTACTATCTTGATGCAACTCCCAAATAAAAACGCCTGGGTAGTGATTGTCTTTAATAAATTGCGATTTCTTTTTAAGGAGCTCAGAGGTTTCCCAGTACCAATGTAAGTTATCAGTAATAGCATGACCTGAGTTGAACTCAATGCCTCGGTCTTTGACTAACTTCTCCACGATATGATCTGTGGTTACTATGCTGACTTGCTCACTTTGGCCATCTACAAATCCTTTGTGATAGAACGGCAGGCCTAATAGGGTTTTCTCTTTTGGATATTTTTGCATCATACTATTGATACCTGGCATATCTGACTCTAAGCCCATCTGTGTGTAGAGCCACGCACTGTGGTGATCGATAAACGACCCAGGCCATCGCCCTGTAAAGTTATATGCCATAAAACGGATATAGTCGGCATATATATCTAAGTCTTCATGGTAGTTTGGGCCGCTCCAAAAACCGGCTTCGACGTCGGTACCTAAGTCAATTTCGCTTGGCAATAGTTCATGTAGCCGCTGTAAAAGGTAGAGGTGATTACCACTTTCAATTGGGTTGGGTTGCTCATATGTCGAAAAGTGCTCCCAATCTATGTCTATGCCGTCTAACCTGTGTTGTATCGCATAGTCTGTGATATTTTTTGCTAACGAATCTAAATCAGTCCTTGTCAGATCTAAAAAATTCACACCAGCTCCCCCAATTGACAAAATGATACCGACGTTATTGCTGCGACCAAATTGCAGCGCGTTGTTAATGTGTGTATCGACCAAACTAGTATCAAGTCCACCACCTTCTGTGGGGAAAGCAAAGGCGAGTATAATGTGGGTGAGGGCATCGCTATTGAGTTCTTCGATTGCTAACGCTCCGCCGAGTGGATACTGCCAAGTAGCATAGGCTCCTTCGACGCGTGGGCATTGTGTCGCGTGAGCGCCAAATACAGCACCTAAACATAGTGCTAATAAACTTTTTTTTATCATTGTATATTTCCTTTACATGTATGTTGTTTCCTTTTTAGCGTGGCTGTTTTTTGAGCAGGTGGCAATGGTTTTAAGTACAGACGTTAGTCTAAGGTGGGAATGGATATAGGGTGTTATAGAGTTATATTGATATTCAGCATAGTGTCGCATTTAGATGTTGAATTCGGGCTTATGTTTGGTTAACACAGATGAATATATGAGTGGGGCAGTGTTTACTAGCATTTTAAGGGTAATTAATCGCTACAATACACGCGTATAAAACCGCATTGAATGTAGACCTTCTGAGTGAAACGTGAACCCTATTTTTTTGAGCACGGTAATTGATGCGAGGTTATCCTTTTCAACGCCAGCGATCAATTCTTTAATATTGGGTGTGCTTTTACACCAAGTTATAAATGCTGATAATGCTTCCTGGGCATAGCCTTTACCCCAATGTGCTTGTGCAAACAAGTAACCAATATGGTATTGATTTGTATCACTGTTGTGCATAAAAACAAAGCCTAGGGTGGTGTTACTATGCACATCACTTACGGCAAACACTCTGCTTTGCTCTAACATGTTGATGAGCCAGTTTTTTGCATTGTTTATTGTGGTTATACCATGAAAATTTGCGGGGAGGTGACTAACAACATTTGGGCTCAGCACAGTAATTATGTCGTTGAGTATCGTGCTCTTTTTTGGTGGTGTACCAGCTATATTATTTAACGTGCACTCAATCAAAGTGAGCCTTTGTGTGTTCATTATATGTGTCATAGAAAACACCATATTGGTATCTATACTGTGGTTATAGTGTGGGTAGTTGCACAATGCAAGGCTCTTGATGTGTTTATCGAAGGGCCATTGGTAACAAAAAAGCCGCGAATATCGCGGCTTTTTGAAAGTAGTTGGTTATGTAGTTAAATTTAAACCACACCACGCGGCAAACGACAATCATGGTCTTTGCGCGCAAGCTCTACAATCCATAGCTCTTCTGCTGTGTAGCCTTCCTCGTTCTCTTTGATAACGGTAAAAGGTGCTTTCTTAGCGGCAGTTGGTACAACTGCTTTCTTTGTTTTTGCTTTTTTAGCAGGCGCAGCTGCTTCGCTAGGGGTCGCTGAACCTGAAGTGAGTTCTTCAGTTAATGCTGCAACATCAGCAAGACGCATGTTCTTGCCACCATCAATGCTGTACCAGCCTGGTTTAGTAGCAATTTCTGGCTTTTTACCGTGGGCAGCTTCATAAGCAGCTTCAAAAGCGCTTAATACTTCAGTTTTATCTAGTTTACTCATCGTAGATCCTAGTCGTGTTATACGCGGATATGCGGGATTAAGATTTAAAGAGTAGTTATACCCATATTTGGGCAATTTTTCAATTTTTTACGTTTTTTGCTTCCAATTTGCTCGAATTGACGCCAAAATTTGCGATTATTTTCTACAAAACAATGGTTACGTCATGAAGCGTTCAGAATTCACCCACATTTTAACTCAACTACTTCAACCTAATGCAATTAAAGATTTTGCACCCAATGGTCTGCAAGTAGAAGGGACTGAAACCGTGCATAAAATAGTGACTGGTGTGACGGCGAGCCAAGGGTTAATTGACGCTGCAATTGCACATGGCGCCGATACAATATTGGTCCATCATGGTTACTTTTGGAAAGGTGAATCACAAACAATCACCGGGATGAAAAAACGTCGAATCGCGAGTTTGTTAGCGAATGACATTAACTTATTTGGCTATCATTTACCGCTTGATATTCATCCTGAACTGGGCAATAACGCACAGTTGGCTAAGTTATTGGATATCGACTTTGAAAGTGGATTAGAAGCGGGTTCTAATAGTGTTGCAGTAAAAGGGCGATTACAGGCACCTTTAACAGCGGAAGAATTTGCACTGAAAATAGAGCGAGTATTAAAACGAGCACCGCTTGTATGTGCTCCTAGAGGCAAAAAGATTGAGACGATTGCTTGGTGTACTGGCGGTGGACAAGGTTATATCGACCTTGCAGCAGAGCATGGGATAGATGCGTATTTAACAGGTGAAGCATCAGAGCAAACAATTCACAGTGCACGTGAACAGGGAATTGATTTTTTTGCGGCAGGCCACCATGCCACTGAGCGCTACGGTATAAAAGCGTTAGGGGAATATTTAGCCGATGAGTATGGCTTTGATGTAAGGTTTATTGATATAGATAACCCTGTATAACAGGTTATCTATATCAAGGAAAAATTAACTTATAAAGCCTCAGGGTCTAGGATGCGCAGCAATGAGATCCAAACTTTCCCTATCCATTCATGACAGTGAGAGGTAACTGCTTTTAATATGCTTGCTTGCGCTATGAATTGTCGAGATTTTGGCTGGCTACCCAGTGAATAGAACTGGGTTGGGGCTGCAATTATATCTACTCCCTGAGCTTGAAATAAATCGCTGGCTCGAGCCATATGGCTGGCAGAAGTAACAAGTGCGACTTGTCGGTCAACTAAATGCGGAGCAAGCAACCTCGCTTCGTCTTTTGTATCTAACGCTTTGGGGTTTTGTTTTATACGGTTACTTGATATACCCAATGCTTGAGCCGTTTTTGACATTAGATTTGCATTCGATGTTTTACGATATCCGCCACCAGAGACAATTAGGTCGGCTCTGGGGTAATGGTTAGCCAACCTTAAACCCTCAACTAACCGTGATAGTGCGCATCCACCTAATTGCCCATTACTTGGGAGTGACTTATTCGGGTAAATATTACATCCCAATATTACAATTTTATCTAAATGAGTATGCTGGCTAACGTTAAAGGGTTTTAATGCTTTTTCTTGTGGTGTAATGATGAAATTGGCAACGTAAGGAGTGCTGATAGCCCATAAAAAAAGTATTAATAGCCAGCTAAAAAGAAAAGACTTGAGGTTTGTTTTACTGATAAATATCAAGCAAAAAGCAACTAACAGTAATGATAATGGTAATGGCATCAGGACTGAGCCAATAATTTTTTTTATTTCAAACATGTAAAAACCCAACCTTGGATGTTGGGTTACAGTGTATTAGAGAGTAATGAATATGAACAGGCTATCGACCGTTGTTTATTTTACAAGTGTTTAAAAAGTGGCGATAAACAGGGTTATCTTTCATATTTTTCTTCATTGCTAAATACATGGGGCGATTCAAGCCTAATGCACCTAGTGGAATAGATTTAATTAGGCCTTGGCTTTCATACGGGGTGACTAGCCAATCAGGTAAAGCAGCAACGCCCATTCCTGCACTCACTAATTGAAAAATAAGTAAGCCTTGGTCAACTGTTTTTAAGGTGCCATCAAAACGTGCATTTTGTATGAAATGTTTGAATATGTCTTGGCGTTCTTTTGGAATAGGATAAGAGATGATGGTTTCATCTTTTAAATCGAGCGCTGTGACATAGGCTTTTTTAGCAAGCTCATGATCTGGTGCAACAATAAGCTTTAATTTAAAATCAAAGAGGTGAGCGTATTCTAGCTTATCAGGCTCACGAATGTCAGACGTCAACACTAAGTCTAATTCGTCTTCCATAAGGTCAGGAATTGCATCGTAACTAAAGCCTCTTTCATAATCGACTTTAATGTCTGGCCAAAAATTGTTGAATTCTTTTATGGTGGGTAAAAGCCAATGAAAACATGCATGGCACTCTACACTAAGCCGTAACTGTGAAATAGGCTGGTTCAAACTTTCTTTTAATCGGCATTTAGTGGCTTCTACACGAGGCAGTATTTCACTCGCTAATTCTAATAATAGCATGCCCTGTGGCGTAAATCTGACTGGCTGTGTTTTTCGTTCGAACAATTGACAATCAAGTTTATTTTCGAGGTCTTTGATTTGGTGTGACAAAGCTGACTGTGTCAAAAATAATTCACGCGCGGTGTTAACTAATGAGCCTGTTTCTTTCAGAGTAGAGATGGTTTTTAAGTGTTTTATGTCTATCATCTTCAATAAATCTCATTTATCTAGTGAGTAAAACTCAAATTACTACCTAGCAGCATGGTAAATATCGCCATAATAGAGGTTGGCCGTCTATAAAACCAGCATGCATTGATTGATTTATAACAAAATCACTATAGCACCAATTTTGACAGCGTTGTCATTTTTATTTTAACTTTTTTACAAAAATTACAAATTAATTTTGTTCATGTTAGCTGTGAGTAAGCATCAATTGCATTCGATTCAACCTCAATCTAGGTTTTTAGACATCTAAACATCCAAATTGATGGGCCCGCATTTCGTGAAGGGATGCCATTAAAAGCAAGCCAATGGCAAACATATCTCGAATGGGCTTCCTATGCATTTCGGGTATCAGCAAGTGGTGTGTTAGATACGAGACAAATTCATACTCATATGTGCTATGTGGAGTTTAAGGATATTATCGGTGCTATTGCTGATATGGATGCAGATGTTATTACTATAAAAACAGCTCGCTCTAATATGGCGTTACTGGATGCATTCGAAAACTTTGCTTACCCAAATGAGATTGGACCTGGGGTTTATGATATCCACACGCCGAATGTGCCTAAAGTTGAATGGATGAAAACGCTCATTAACAAAGCGGTTAAAAAAGTTGGTCGTTGAGCGTTTATGGATCAACCCAGACTGCGGTCTAAAAACACGAATCTGGGAAGAGACTAGAGAGGCGCTTGGCAATATGGTTAAAGCGGCGAAAGAATTGAGAATTGAATTAGGCTAAATTATCTGAGCTGTGTTCGAGTATCAAAGTACCTTTTATTGGCATCTTGATACTCCGTGACTAAACACTAGCAGGTGATTAAATAGACAGTGCCACGTCAGTATGCTTTATTAATAGAGCCATGGCTTGAGAGGCTGGCAGTGGTTTTGAGACCAAGTAACCCTGACCAAGTTGGCAGCCTTTTCTTTTTAACAGCGCCCATTGCTTTGGATTTTCAATACCTTCAGCAACGACATTTAGTTTGAGTGACTGCGCCAGAGATAAGATAGCATCAACCAAAGGGTTTTCTTTGTGCGTAAGTTGGTCGATAAAGCTTTTATCAATTTTTAAGGTGTGGATAGGGAGTTGATGAAGATACCCAAGTGCGGAGTAACCAGTGCCAAAATCATCAAGATACAGTTTCACTCCAAGCGGCGCTAAGCCATGAATAATACGCGTTGCCAGCGTGAGATTTTCAATTAACCCAGACTCCGTGATCTCAAGGCACAGGGTACCGTTTGGTAATTGATATTTTATATAAAGTGAGCGCATATACTCAACAAAATCTAAACTGGCAAAATGTCGAGAGGAAACATTGACGGTTATTCTCACTGTTGGGTGTCCAGCACGACGCCAAGTTTGTAATTGTGCGGCAGCTAAGTCGAGCAAGTACAAATCTAGCTCAATAATTTGCCCAGTATGCTCTGCGATAGGAATAAAGTCATCAGGGGGAACAAGTCCAGCGCTTGGATGATGCCAGCGAACTAATGACTCAAAGCTGACTATATGAGGCTGGTTAAGTGTAAAAATGGGTTGAAAATAGAGTTCAAACTCATGGTTTTTGATACCTCTTTGTAAGTCATTCTCTATATCTGCTTGGCGTTTAAGCTTTTTACGCATAGCATTATTAAAGTAGCGAACCCGGCCTCTACCAGAAGATTTAGCTTCATACATGGCTGCATCAGCTTGTTGTAATAATGTAATTGCATTGTCAGTTGCATCACTGGTAAATGCGACGCCAATACTGCCTGATGCTTGTAATATATGTCCGTCTATCTGGAGAGGTTTGGCAATGGCGTTGTTAATACGCTCTAGCGCAATATCCACTTGTTGCTTATCTTGCACATTTTCCATAAAAATCGCAAATTCATCTCCACCTAGTCGTGCAAAGGTGTCAGTGCGTCGAATGCTGCCTTTGATAACATTAACTATCGCCACCAGAAAGTGATCACCTACATCATGGCCTAGTGCATCATTGATGCTTTTAAAGCGATCTAAATCCAAATAGAGCAAACAATGTAGTTTCTTTTGCTGTGACCGTTCATGAGATAAAATGGCATGTTTCACGCGCTCTAATAAAAGGTAGCGATTAGCCAACCCGGTTAGCTCGTCATGAAGCGCTCTATGCTCAAGCGCTTGGCGTGATAATTGACGATCAATGGCCATACTTACTTGTCTGCTAATGTAAGTCAAAATTGCTAAATGGTGGCGGTTAAATGCTTTGTGATCATGATAGCTCTGCATCACAATCACCCCTTGGTATTGCTCGTTAACAGTAAAAGGCACGCCTAACCATGATGTTGGAGAGCGGCCGATCATTTTAAAATGCCCCTGTGCAATATGCCTTTCAAAGTCGACATGATCACATAATAATGGCCTTGAGTTACTGATAATATAGTAAGAGGCGGTGTCTTTTAATTGCGCTTTAACAATCTTTTGTGAGGCATTACATCTAGTTTCATTTTCCACTAAGTAATTTATTTCTAATAAATCAGCGTGCTTATCATATAGGCCAATAAAAAAGTTTTCTGCTGGTAACTGACTATTTATAATGGTGTAAATATCATCATAAAATGCATCTAATTCTTGAGATTTATAGGCAATATTAGCAATTTTAAGTAGCGATTTTTCTAATTGTTGCGCCTGATTAAGTTGATCAACAGTTTGTGTTAGGTGATTAAGCGTTCGAACTTGATTAATTTTAGCGCTGAGCAAATGTGCGACTGTTGAGAGGATCTGCAAATGCCCATCAGTAAAGTAATTTGGCTCAGGGTGTTCACAGTCAATGACTCCAAGAAGTTGCTCTTTATATACTAAAGGAACACATAATTCAGATAAAGCAGGACGGGAGTCTGCAATATATCTCGGCTCATTAGATAAGTCAGCAGATACGAACGCAGTTTGTGTTCTAGCAACATATCCGGTGATGCCTTGAGCAATCGGAATACGAGTTTGAATAACTTGGTAGTTTGCATTTTGGCTTGATAGGCCCATGCTGGCTACTTCTTCTAAATATTCATTGTGTTCATCAGCTAAGTAAATAACACAGTCAACAAACCCCAATCGGCTCACTACCTGCGATGTCACATAATCAAACAGTTCATCCAACTGAGTAATTTGCAGCAAAGATGAAGAGAATTGGTTGATGATGCTGAGCTGTTCGGTTTTTGATTCTAGTTTTTTTTGTGAAAGCATGCTCATCACTCATATTTGAGAGTGTGCATAACTTAACGTACTTAAGAATGAAACAACATATTATTTCAAATAAAAAACATTGGTAGGTGTAAAACAATGCAAACAGTTTGTCATCTTTGTCTAAACACCATGCGAAATACTTTACTAACGGCCTTTAACTGCCTATGATCGGGCAAATTCAGCAGTGGAAAAGAGCAATGACTAGCACAGTAACGACCCTCACTATTACTCGCCCAGATGATTGGCATGTTCATTTACGCGATGGCGTACAGTTAAAAGATACCGTTCGTGATATTAGCCGCTATATGGGGCGCGCAATCATCATGCCTAATTTGGTACCGCCTGCGACATGCACCGAAACTGCGCTTTCTTACCGAGAGCGAATTCTAGCCGCTGAGCCACAAGGTAATTTTAAACCACTAATGGTGCTGTATCTTACTGATAAAACAACACCAGAAGAGATAAAAAAAGCCAAAGCGACAGGGCATATTGTTGCGGCGAAGCTTTACCCGGCTGGCGCAACAACTAACTCTGACTCAGGTGTGACTGATATTGAAAACGTCTATCCAGCGCTTGAAGCAATGGAAGAAGTTGGCATGCTTTTATTGGTACACGGTGAAGTTACAGACTCGTCTATTGATATTTTCGACAGAGAAAAAGTCTTCATTGAAACAAAGCTTTCTAAAATAGTTGATACTTTTCCAAACTTAAAAGTAGTGTTAGAGCATATTACCACTCAAGACGCAGTCGAGTTTGTTAAAGGGGCCTCTGATAATGTGGCAGCAACCATAACGGCCCATCACTTACTGTACAACCGCAATCATATGCTAGCGGGTGGGATCAGACCACACTATTACTGTCTACCAATATTAAAGCGTAATACTCATCAACAAGCGCTTATTGAAGCCGCTACCAGTGGCAGTAAAAAGTTCTTTTTAGGCACAGACTCTGCACCGCATGCCAAAGATAAGAAGGAAGCCGCATGCGGCTGTGCTGGCGCCTACACAGCCCACGCAGCATTAGAGCTGTATGCTGAAGCATTTGAAGAAGTTGATGCCTTGGATAAGTTAGAAGGGTTTGCAAGCCATTTTGGACCTGATTTTTACAACTTACCACGCAATACTGATACCATCACCATGAAAAAATCACCATGGAAAGTACCAGACAGTTATCCATTAGGTGGCACTGACGTCGTGCCGATTAAAGCTGGCGATATGATTGACTGGTTAGTGACAGAGTAAGAGTTTGACTCGATATAAAAAGCGCACTGATATCGTGCGCTTTTTTTATGTTTTTGGGTAATATTTACAGAATTAATGAGCCTTGGTTTGTACAGAAACCTAGTTTCTATGTTAGGCTACTAATGCTTTGAGTTTTTGCAATTCAATGGATGTAAAAGTTGCGGTAAAGAATAATGTACTTGTACTTACCGATTAGGTACTTACGATTGGTAGCATTAGTATGATCTGCTGTATTTATTATTCCGATGTGTTGATAAGCAAACTCAGGGAGGAAGCCATATTGGCAAGTGTTAATTTTGATTTGATCTACAGGAATAATAGGTATGTCTACTTCTAAAACAGGTAAAGTAAAGTTTTTCAATGAATCTAAAGGTTTTGGTTTTATTGAACAAGAAAATGGTCCTGACGTGTTCGTACACTTCAGCGCTATTTCTGGTGACGGTTTCCGTACTCTGACTGATGGCCAAGCTGTGTCTTTTGACGTTAAGCAAGGCAAAAAAGGTCCAGAAGCTGAAAACGTAGTTGCTGTATAAGCCTGCTTTAATAGGAGTAACAGCCCTGTTACTCCTTTATCTGATTTTCTCCTCTTAAATATTCTTATTATATAAAATTCCTTATAATTATTTGCTTTATTATTTTTATATGTAAAAATAATAGGTAGATCAGTAAATGTTTATATCTGATTAATATATTACCTTTTGTAGGTAATTTTATATCCTTATCAATACAAGAGAACTGCCAATGCGTGAAATTAAATCTTTTATTAAGTCTGCAAGTTTTAACGAACTAGAGAAAGCTGCTGAATTAATCAACGAAGCTCTCGATAGTCAACGTGAACAACAGCAAGTAAAAGACGAAGTATTAGCACTTATCAAGGAAAAAGGGTTAACCCTTGAAGATTTAGTCGGTGGCGCTCAATCGGACAAGCGCGCAAAAGTAAAAGCAAAATATCGTATAGAAAAAGATGGGCAAGTTTTTGAATGGACTGGCCGTGGTAAAACACCAAAAGCTTTTGCTGATGTTAATTTAGACGACTATACGATCTAATTTAGCTGAGCTATATTATCTTCTACGCTCGCTTTAATTGCGGGCGTTTATTTTTTATAAGCCTCTAACTGTTTGGAAGACCTATTTACACCCTTAGACCCTACCAACGAGATGCAGTTCATAATACGATATCCCACTTTAAAAAATGTAATGACGCCGCGGTAATTATCCTCCCTACTGGTGCAGGAAAAAGCCTAGTGATTGCCGAGCTCGCTCGATTAGCAAAACATAAAATACTGGTCTTAGCACACGTCAAAGAGCTCGTAGAGCAGAACGCGCAAAAATATACCAGCTTTGGTCTTAAGGCGAGCTTGTTCTCTGCAGGGTTGAAAGAGAAGTCATTGTCAGAGCAAGTAACCTTTGCAAGCGTTCAATCTATTGCTCGCAATCTAGAGCAGCTTCAAAGCTTTTATTCCTTGATAATCATCGATGAATGTCATCGTGTGAGTGAAAATCAAGATAGCCAGTATCAACAAGTTATAAACCAATTAAGAAAACACAACCCGAATTTAAAGATATTAGGTTTAACTGCAACGCCTTATCGGTTGGGCATGGGTTGGATTTACTATCAACATTATCATGGATTTATTCGTGGCAGCTTAGAGTCACCCTTTAAGCGATGTATATATGAGCTACCATTGAGGTATATGATCCAAAATGGGTATTTAACACCACCAAATGAAATTGACCCTGCAACAACCAATTACGATTTTTCTTCTTTAATTACTAATACATTTGGAAATTATTCAGAAAAAGATATGAATAAGCTCTTATCTGAGCAAACTAGAGCAACCAAAAGTATAATTGATCACATAATCGAAAAAAGTGAAAGTAGATTAGGGGTGATGATATTTGCAGCAACAGTTATGCATGCAAAAGAAATAACAGGTTATTTACCAGAAAATAATACAAGGTTAATTATTGGTGATACAGAAAATATAAAACGTGATGAAATAATTAAAGATTTTAAAGAAAAGAAAATTAAATACTTAATAAATGTTTCTGTATTAACTACAGGCTTTGATGCTCCACATGTGGACTTAATTGCTATTTTAAGGCCAACAGAGTCAGTTAGCTTATACCAGCAAATCGTTGGTCGAGGTTTGAGGCTCTCTGAAAACAAAGAAGATTGTATTATTTTAGATTATGCTGGAAATGATTTTAATCTTTATCATCCCGAAGTCGGTGAGAAGAAACCAAATTCTGACAGTGAACCAGTCCAAGTTTTGTGTCCAGGCTGTGGCTTTGCCAATGTTTTTTGGGGAAAGCTCAGTGATGACGGGCAGATAATCGAACATTATGGCAGGCGTTGCCAAGGGTTACTAGATGATGGGCAATCTCAACAGCAGTGTGATTTTAGATTTAAGTTTAAAGAATGTGACGAATGTGGTGCTGAAAATGATATAGCTGCACGGCAATGCAATCAGTGTGGCGCTATTATGGCTGATCCAGATGATAAATTGCGGGCAGCGCTTAACTTAAAAAATGCGATGGTGTTGCGGTGTTCTGGTTTATCGGTCTCATTAGTAAAAGATCAGCTGATTAAAGTAAGCTACTTTGATGAGGATGGCGCCAGTTGTGATGAGGTTTTTGATTTTTCGAATAAAAAAAGTCGTTTTGTATTTCATCGCTTTTATAGTTATCGGGTGCAGGGGCATGTTGACAAGGTCACGTGGAATTCAGCGGAACAAGTAGTTGCTGTAGGACATCTATTACGTGCGCCAGATTTTGTTATTGCGAAACAGCACAAAAAGTATGGCTGGCAGGTTGCTCAGAAGCTGTTTGATTATGAAGGAAGTTATCGCAAAGCGGATAAGTCATAGGGATATGGTTAGTCAAAGCTGCATCCGTGCAGCTTTGATATTTATTCTGGTGCCATAATACCCCAGCCGTCGCCATACCCTTCATGGGTATTGGCAATACTTTCTATATACTGTTCAGTTTGACCGAGTAACTCGTGGACCGGTACCATTTTAACTGTCGTAACCACTTCCCAAACGCCCGTATCAGGACATTGTTGTAATTCGGTATCAGGTGCTAATTCATCTTCTGCAATGGCATGTGCAAACTTTTCAGCTTGCGGCTTTTGCTCAAATAATATGAAGAAATCAACATTATGAAGTTGGCTTAGGTCAACACCGGCTTCTGCTATTTCATTAAGGAGCTGGCCATTGTCATCATCTGGAAACTGCATGTTTTTATCCGCTTAAACTAATTATAGGTATTGTCGGTGATCCGCAATCAAATAAAAAGGGGGATTGATAAATTTTAAAAGATTGGTCTTGAGATTGTTCATGGGGGGTTGATATATCATATGTTAGTATTGCTTTTTAATTATAAGATAAGAGCATTCAACCAAGTGTCAAAGCGACTTTTCGGGTGTATTTTTCTGGTTGCAGCACTTTGGAGTCACTTCCTTAATGCCCAAACCAATGTGCAACTTGAAACACTTAAAATACAAGGTGTGGAAGGCGCGGTGGCGCAAAATGTTTCTGGTTTTCTACAGCCATTTCTAAAACGGCGATTTAGTGTTGCAGATCATGCGATTGCACGTAAGGACGTTGAATCCGCGTTACAAGCATTTGGGTATTATAACAGTAAGATTGAATTAACCTTAACGGATCATCAACAAACACTGCAAGTCGATATAGCTGTTCAGGAGCGCTTAAAGTGGAATGCCATTGATATTGATGTACTGATGCGCAGTGAAGCCGATCCATTTATAGATGAGTTGGTGCTGAATGTACCTATTAAACTCGATGACCCAGTTCGCCATGATCTGTACCAAAAGACCAAAGCACAACTAGAAAGTGCATTACTCGCTAGGGGGTATTTTGATTTTAGATGGATTGATAGTCAGCTAAGGGTTAATAAAAAACGACAACAGGCAAGTGTTGTTTTGCGCATAGAGGCGGGTGTTCGGTATCGCTTTGGTGGCATAGTAATGAATACAGACGTTAAAGCGAAAACGTATATTCGCCAGTTAGCACCGTTTCAATATAATGCGTTTTATCAAGCGGACCTGTTGTCAGACTTCAATTTATCGCTGAATGCGACGCCTTATTTTTCTGCCATAAAAGTATATCCATTATTAAAAGAGCGTGAAAATGGGCTGGTACCCATCCGTGTTGATGTCTATGAAAAGCCAGCTAATAGTTATGAGGTCGGTGGTGGTTACAGTACCGACCTGGGTGCTAGAGGGCGTTTTAAATGGTCAAAGCCATGGGTGAGTGAGCAGGGGCACTTTATTGAAAGTAACCTCTCTTTGTCAGAGCAGCAGCAAGATATTACGGCCAGTTATACGATCCCTGTGAGCAATCCCAATGATGATGTTTGGCGTGTACTCGGTGGCTATCAATTTCAAGATCAAGTAACCGATAATGTAGAAACAAAAATTTGGAATATACAGCTACAGCGGCAGTGGCTGACTGATGACGACTGGGTACGTACTGCGTTTATAAAAAGAGAGCACCAAACGACTCAGCGCGGAGTAGCTGTAGATAATTTATGGCCTGAAAAAACCGAGATGTTACTTCCTGGTGTGAGCTATGCGAAGAAACACTCTAAAGGCGGTGCACTACCTTACTGGGGAAATGAACAACTCTTTTCAGTTGAAGTTGCTAGTAAAGCGCTGATCTCATCAACATCGTTGGTAAAAGTGAATTGGAAAAATGCTTGGTTAAGAAGTTACAAAGCGCGGCATTTGTTTTTTGCGAGGGTTGATTTAGGCGCCATTATTGCGGATGAGATTGAGGCAGTGCCATTTAATATGCGTTTTTTTGCAGGGGGCGATCAAAGTATCAGAGGGTTTGCTTATCAAAGTGTTGCACCCCGTGATGAGCAAGGCGAACTTCTGGGTGGAAAATACATGGTGACAACTGCAGCGGAATACAATTATCAGTTTTTACCTAATTGGCGTGCAGCGGTATTTATCGATGCCGGCGCCGTTGATAATAAAGCTTTGAGTGACTGGTCTGTTGGAGGCGGTTTTGGTATTCGTTATATCACGCCTATAGGCCCGATTAGGCTCGACCATGCATGGGGGTTGAGTAAAGCAAGTAAGAGCACGCGATTAAGCATAGTAATAGGTCCAGAGATTTAATGTTGTACAGAAAATTAAGAAAAATACAGGGTGTGTATGCGTTTGTTGGGCTTCTTCTATTCGTGTTAGGGATGCTTTTTACTCTTACGGGTAATCAGTTATTACTATCTGCGGTAAGTCGAGTTATTCCTGAGTTGGATATCAGTGTGACTAATCGGACGGTGTTCTCTGGTGGTGAGGTTAACTTTACCTATCAATCAAAGCAGCAGTCGATCACTGGCAGTAATATTCGCATAGAGATGTCATGGTTTGATTGCGATACGTTATGTATTAAAAGCGATGTAGACCATATTGAAGTCACGCAGCATGGCATCGCTGATGTAGCAAACAATGAACCGGTACAGGTAGTGGATGAACAAGGTTCCAACGTAGCAGAGGGGAATGACACCTCCTCCTTGTCAGTGACTCTTCCGATAAGCACAACGTTGAAATACCTAAACGTCAAAAGACTTATGGTGAATTTGCCAACACAAACAGTGTCTTTAGATGATTTTAAACTGTCGGCATCTTTACAAGAAAGTACGGTTCAGATTGATACGCTACAACTAGGTTCCGTTAACTTAGAGTTAATACAGCAGACGGACTCGCAGACAAATAAATTAGAGACAATCATACCTGCATTGGTGCCGAAGGAAGTGTTCTTGCCTCTTACCGTAAATGTTGTGAAGGCTTATGTTAGTGAAATAAATATTGTGCAAGCACAACAGCAACATGTGTTGCGAGAGATAGAAATGTCGTTGTTTGTAATGGGATCGCACTTTCAATTGAGCGATGTACATATGGCGTATAAAGACCTGCATTTGCGCTCAAATGCCCAACTCAATACCAAAGATTGGCAGGTGGAAAGCTTTACAACGCTGACGACACCAACGCAATTATTATCACTAAAGACGATGGGAACATTCAGCAATTTAACTGTTGTAACTAGTGGGCAAGGCAGTGTGGTCGGTGATGTGGTAAGTCACTTGGACCTCACGACACCCAATTGGCCATTTACGGTCGAAGGGGCGCTCAAACAAAAAGCAAGGGTAGCTGGGGGCGCGTTAAATATCGAAAGTATTGAAGCGGGTGAACTGACATTGCAAGCCCAAGGCCATGCAAATAAATATCATGCAGTGTTACAGGGAAGCGCCAGTGCGACGAAACTAGGCACACTTAGCAGCCGTATAAGTCTGCATGGCGGTATGACTCACCTGAATGTGGACGAGGCTAAATTAACTATAAATGAAGCTCGCACAAATTTTAAGGCAAAACTCGATTGGAACACAGGGGTGTTTGCGACTATTCAAGGAGATTTACAAAAACTCCCTTTAGGGATGCTAGTTGAAAATATACAGACACGATTAACTGGAGAGTTTCACGCGAAATTTAACAAAGTAGGTGAAGCTTGGCTGCTAGCTGTAGATAAATTATCTCTAAAAGGTGACTCTCAGGATGTTCCATTGGGGGCCGAAGTTAAACTGACTCTAAATGAACAAGGATACGGTGCTATTGAGCAGTTAGAGCTCAATTATGGTGAGAGTATTGTGCAACTCAGTGGTGTGATGGGGGATGAAATTGACTTGAGTGGACGGTTTTATATTGATCATAAACATAATGCTTTACTTGCAATTGATGCACATTTAACAGGTGAAGTAACACTCAAGGGAGATCACAGTCATCCGCATATTTACGTTAAAAGTAATGTGTCTCATATCAAATATGATAACGCAGTTATATCGAATGGGAAGATCACGGCTGATGTTAATCTAGAAAAGGGCTGGGAAAGTGATATTAATATGACTTTTGCCCATTTAAGTCTAGCCAATGAGCAGCTCGAAAATATCATGTTGTCATTGGCGGGCAACAAGCAGCAGCATACTATTCATCTTAACTCAGCGGGAACTATTGCTACTCAGATAGAGATCCAAGGTGGATTAGAAAAGGATCAGTGGCAAGGGAGACTACCTCACGCCAAAATAACTTATTTAGACTTACCAATAGAGCTGGTTTCACCGGTTCAATTTTTGGTTTCTAATAAAAAAAGTGAAATTATGCCTCATTGTTGGGCGGTTAAGCGCAGCGAAGTGTGTTTACAAGCACAGCACACCGTTGATTTAGCAGGGCACGCGGCGATGTCATTGTCAAAAGTGGAGTTAAGTGACTTTAATATTCTGACCGACAAGTTGCAAATGGCAGGAGTAGGTAAAGGAGAGATAAATGCTAAATGGTTTGCAGGAGAGCTCCTTGATGCCAATGCTGTATTAGATTTTAAGGATACTTCAATAAGGGCTGATTTTGCTCAGCAAGCGCGTGTTTTGCCTGCTGAGTCGATAAATGTTGTTATGCGTAGCGATAAAGATCACATGGCATTAGATTGGCATTTAACATCGTCATTATTAGGCAACTTAAAGGGTGACATGGATGTACCTATCGCTGACTATCGTAACGCGACTGCTAAGCTGATAGTTGATGACGTTAACCTTGCCAAATTATCTCCATTCATGGAGCAATTGGTACAGCAGCCTATGGCGCTGTCAGGTATATTGAACGCAGATGTATCAGTTCTAAATGGGTTCGAGACGCCCAATTTTCACGGTGCAATGCAGTTAACACAATTTGCAGTTAAAAGCCCAGTTAGCCCAGTTGCGATACATAAATCGAATGTTGAAGTGACTTTTAATAAACAGCAAGCCGATATCAAAGGGCAGTTTTATGCTTTAGAGGGGGGGGATTTAACGCTCTCAGGCGCTCTCGCTTGGCAAGAGTCATTGGCACTGTCTTTGAATGCATCAGGACAAGACTTTTTAGTTTCACCACAACCGGATATCGAATTGGGCTTATCGCCTGATCTAACGATTACATATGCTCATAATCAGGCTGAAATCTCTGGGGAGCTGGTGGTACCTTATGGTCGTATTGCAATAGAATCATTACCACAAGGTGTCGTACAGGTCTCTGATGATCAGTATATTTTAGACGCAAAAGTAGTAGGAAATGACGACTCGTTAATAGATTACGACTTAGATCTGTCAATGAAAATACTTGATGACCTGCGGGTAACAGCTTTGGGGTTAGATAGCTATATTACGGGAGACTTAGACGTTACTAAGCAAACAGAGACGCCATTAATAGTAACTGGTGAGCTATCTTTAAGAGAAGGGAAGTACCGCGCTTTTGGGCAAGACTTATTGATTGATCATGGTCAGGTTGGCTTTAATGGCTCACCAGATAAGCCCTATTTAAATGTCAGTGCGATTCGTAACCCTGAGGTTACTGCGGATAATGTCAAAGTGGGAGTAGAACTTACAGGCAGCGCCACGCAACCAGTATTAACTGTATTTTCTGAACCATCGATGGATCAGGCACAAGCTTTGGCATATTTACTCAATGGTGAACCTTTAGGGCAAAGTAACAGTGATAACAACACAATGCTGACGCAATTTCTATTATCCCAGAGTATCCAACGTAGTGAGGGGGTAGTGGCAAAAGCGGGTGAAAAATTAGGAATAAATGACGTTAACCTAACGGCAAAAGGCAGTGGTGATAGCACTCAAGTGGAAGTCTCAGGTTATATAACACCGAATGTGCAAGTGAGTTACCGTGTGGGGGTATTTGATTCTTTGAGTGAAATTGCGGTGCGTTATCGGGTGTTTTCGAAAATGTATATTGAGGCGACCAGCGGTTTATACGATAGTATAGACCTGCTGTATAAATTTGATAGAGGTGAGTAATGCGGTTGTTATGGGTTGTAGTGGCATTATTTTTGTCTATTCATACTGTTTACGCACAAGGTTCGGTAAGGATCACGGTTGGGGCTGATCCCTATGTACAAGCTCTTTTAAAGCTTGCGCTTTCTTATGGTGAATCACCACCTGAGTTAAAGTTTGTTTATGATATTCCAACGCAAAAAAGAGCAATTCGCTTACTAGGGAAAAGCAATGGCATTGATGTTTTTTGGTCTGTGACATCCTCTAAACGAGAAAAGTTAGCGCGAGCGATTAGGATTCCTTTAGTTAAAGGTGTATTGGGGTATCGTCTCGGTCTAATACGCAAAGCTGATGTATCCCGTATGGAAAAATTGAATACAATAGGGGATTTTCAGAGTGTGCACTTCGGGCTTAGGGATGATTGGCCAGATTTAGATATTTTTAAAAAAAATAATTTAAAGGTAGTATCTTACCCTAGAGAGGGAAATGCCTATGAAATGCTTCGCTCAGGACGCTTCGATGTATTGCCGACAGATGTACTTGATGGCGTATATTTAGATACTGAATCGGGTATACAGGCGGACCCTCACCATATTTATTACTACCCGTCGGCGGTCTATTTTTTTGTCGCTAAAAACGATGTGGTACTTTATGAAAAGTTAAAATCAGGTTTAGAGCAAGCCCATTCAGATGGTAGTTTTGACAAATTGTTTAATCGCTACTTTGCCACTCGGTTAAAAGATGCGAATTTGGCAAATCGAAAACGCATAGATTTGGTCAACCCTTTACTTCCGCCAAGCGCACCATTGAGTAATGCTACTTATTGGTATAAAAATAATAATGAAGGAAATCAATAAATGCCAATGATGAAAATGGCGGGTGTTTCATGTTTATCAATCACCCTCAGTTTAGCCTCGTTTTTTAATTATGCTTCACAAAGCGGATTGCGTGCTCCCCATGAAATTATCGCAGCTGCTCCTGCTGATGCCTGGCGTGCTGTCAATAACGAGCAAGTACTTAAGTTTGAGCTTGCTACTGGCTCTGTTTATATCGAGCTTAATTCACAGCTCGCGCCAGAGCATGTGAAAAATATCAAAAACCTGGTTCGAGAAAAATTTTACGATGGGCTGAGCATTTATCGATTTGTGGAAGGGTTTGTCGCGCAAGGGGGTGATCAAGGTGATACTACAAAACTGAGCAAGGCGAAAAGGGCGGTTGATGCTGAGTTTTTTTATACCAGCAAGAACCGCTTGTCTATTACTTCTTTAAAAATGATTGACGGTTATGCCCCTGTGACAGGCTTTTTGGATGGTTTTGCGGTTGCGCAGTCGGCTGATGGCAAAAATACATGGCAAACCCATTGCACAGGTATTTTTGCTATGGCGCGTGGAAACGAGGTTAACAGTGGCGGTACAGAGTTTTATATTGCGCTTGCGCCAGTGCGTTATTTAGACAGGAATATAACGGTGTTTGGGCGGGTGTTGCATGGTATGGAACACGTTAATCGATTAATGCGTACACCATTGCCAGGTACGGACTTTAATGTCATTACTCATGCGCGGGTACTCAGTGATATTAGCGCAATAGATAAAACGCAATTTGCCGTATTTGATACTGAGCACACAGAGTTTCAAGCTTTAATTCAAGCAAGAAAAAGCCGCCCCGAAGCGTGGTTCGTTGAGCGGCCTAATTATGCTGATGTGTGCTCAATTACCATTCCGACACGCATAATTACTGGCGATTAGTTCTGATCGCGTAAGGCGTTTTGTTATGCTCGTTAGAGCGGTATGGGTTAATATCTAATCCGCCTCTGCGAGTATAACGGGCATATACCGCAAGCTTTTCAAATGCGAAAGTGCGTTGTAATTCACAATAAATCCGCTCAACACATTGTTCATGAAATTCATTATGGCTACGAAAAGAAATTAAATAGCGTAGTAAAGATTCATGGCATACCGCAACGCCCGTATATTCAATAATAATTGTCGCCCAATCAGGCTGTGAAGTGATCAGGCAATTAGATTTTAAGAGGTGGCTATGCAATGTTTCGCTAACGATGTCTGAAGACTTTTGCTTTAGCATATTCTCTATCGGACTATAGTGTTCAACCTCGATATCCAAATCATCAATGCATTGCCCCGGCATAGACGTAAAAGCAATACAGTCGTGATCGTTTGCTTTATAGAGCACTACCTCGACTTCAGAGTGCGTTACGGCTGATAAATCTTTAGTAAGAGTATCTAATACGGTTTTTTGATCTGTAAACCGTGTTTGATTAAAACTATTTAAATAAAGTTTAAACGACTTTGACTCAACAATATGGCTACTTTGGCAAGGAAAGATAAAGGTCGCAACTGCGACTTGCGGTTTCCCTTTTGCGTTAAGCCAAGATAGCTCATAGCCAGTCCAAGTATCTTCCCCTAAAAATGGTAAGTCTGCCTCATCAACAGAGATTTGGTCTCTATTGAGCTTACGGGGGATCGGATAAAGCAAGCTGGCATCATATTGTTGAGCATAGTCTGTTGTTTTGCCCAATATAGAGGCTTTTAGTTCTGGGGCGTTGGTGTAATCTGTCATGTTTCACCATTTGTGGTTACAATGAGCGCTATTATAACCGATCATAGAATAGTTGGCAGTAAGGTGATAAAGCAGATTTTAACGCAAGTACATAAAAATCACGCACAAGCGTATCAAAGCAAGCATGGTACATTGCCCTGTATGTATTACGACAAAGCATGGCCAAGTGCCTGTGAAGTAGGTGAGCCGATGGCTGATGGCCAAATTCAGTGGCAAGCAACGCCTTTTAGCGAGGCACATAACTTCGATGTTTTAGCAAATGCTTTGGAGTGCGAGTTTCCTGAACAGCTAACTGTGTTTTATAGCCAATTTTACGCAGGTAATATTGTGGCACAATTTGACGGACATCAAATTGAGTTATTGCAGCCGTGGAATCATGATGATTATGAAAGGCTACAACAGAATATTACGGGGCATGTGTTAATGAAGCGCAAACTAAAACAAGCCGAGACGGTATTCATTGGGTTAACGGAGCAAGATGACTTGTTAATTACGGTGAAGCTTAGTTCAGGTGAGGTATGCCTTGAATACGTAGGCAAAGAACCTCACCATGTTTTGGCCTCTTCTATAGAGGAGTTATTACAAGGGCTTAGCTATTAAGCCCTACTATTGAAAGTCCCAAGATATATTAGACACTAATTGGCATTGCTCACAGCGAAAGTCAAAAAGCCCAAACCAAGGTTCTGGCAGTGCCCACTCCCCGTCACATGACGGGCATTTTCTGTTGCGTTCAGCGTCTAGGCTTTCCCCGCCCACCCGATATAAATAATAATACACATTCTTCTTGGTTAAATGCTTAATACGTTTGGTTAAGTCCATCCCACGACGAAACAAGTCACTGTCAGGGCTTGATATTTCATGAAGCGCTGGGAATTCGCATCGTGTGGCACCATTGATTTGAATTTGGTCGCATGCTTGCCAGTCTTCTTGCCATTTTATCAGAGCTTTGTAATCACCGTTAGCGATTGGGGGTATGTTATAAAGTGGGACCGGTAAGAAATCATCACCGCAATATAGCGGGCTACAAGTATGAACATAGGTTGTGTATAAAATATAACTTGAAGGATCCTGACACGCATCAGCCCCATTAGCATGGATGTCTTGACCAATCACCTTTACTTTGGGTGCAAGTAAGCCACCTTGTTGTAGTTGGTCGATTGCATGTTTCACAAAAGGACTGTGATGCAAAGGGTGCAAAGAGTCTTCCAATGGACACATAACACGCGTGATAAAATAGCCATCTTTTAGCACGGTAGGGAACTCATCGCCAATAATTTGGCCGTTAAAACGTAGCGCATTAACCAATCTATTAATGGCTTGTTCTGCCGTGTCTAGCGTTGTGTCTTGGTAACAGTCAAAAGTTAAATCTACAACAAACATATCATCAGTTCTTTTGCAAAATGGATAGGAGTAAATCGAGCTTACCTTCAATGCGGTCGAGTTGACTTTCGTACTCGCTTGTCTGTTCGCTTGGCGCGTGTGTTTGTATCTCGTGAATGCATGAAGGATTGTTTTTATAGGCGGTGATCCCGGCAATAATATGCGGCATGGCAACCGGTTCCGACAACCTCGCTTTGGTCAGTGCCACGGTCGGTGTTTTACCTTCTTGACATAAAGAGGCAATTGCTTTGAGCACAGCGTTATGCATCGTATTCTCCCGGCGAATAAAGTCGCGATTATATCATGGTTTGCGACTTTGCAGCAGTACCTTATTGTGTGTTCAACGTACCCTTTTTTATATGGGAAGTTATTCCGCTCATTATAACAACATCTTGGGTTTGCATAAAAAACAGCCACTCAACTATAGTCATTACAGCGTTAACTTCTATAGCCCCAATCAATCAGATAACAATAATGGAAGGGATAGTATGCGAGTATTACAACAAGACCAACTAGTAGTTAAATATTTATCACCAGAAGACACACGTGTGGCGGCAAGTTTACTTTATCAGGCGTATCATGATGATCCTATTTTACGAGCGATGTTAACGGCTAAAAAAGAGCAAGATTATGAAGCCAAATTGCGTGCCTTGATCCGTGAAGAACTGGCGAGTTTTGGACAAGGGCAGCAACCGATCATAGGTTTGTTTGAAGGCAGTAATTTAGTTGCAACAGCGTGTGTTTTTGAAGCAAAAAGCAGTTTGCAAGCATCTCGTTATTGGCATTGGCGACTTCGACTTATGATGAGCGCGGGTTATCTGCAAACACAGCAGCTTATAGAGAAAGAAGACACTATACGGTTAGCGTTGTCGGAGTACGGTCATTATTATTTTTTAGCGTTTATTGCTGTAGATCCACATATTCAAGGGCAGGGGTTAGGGCATTATTTATTGGCAGGTTTAGATGATTTAGTGGCAACCAATGACGCAGCATCAGGTATGGCTGTGTTTGTAACTAAAATAGAACAAAAAGCATTTTTTACTAGTCATGGATACCGCTCCTTAAGAACACTGGGCTTTAATAAAGTAAATGGAGAGTTAATGTTTAAAGAGAAGGTCATAGACATAACGGAAGAGTAATTGTAAGCATTATCTCACATGTTTGTGAGCTAAGGTGTTTTATCCTGACGTTATTAGCAATGATTATCATTATAAGTTTATGTTTATTATGTGTTTATATATTTTTACAATATTGTTTCCTAAAATTTATTACTTTCACTCTCTTTAAATAAGGTGCGATCAGAGTAAACTTTATTAGGTCAGGAAGGCAAAGTAGCTTGAAGCTACGAACTGGATTCGTTTACAAAGGATGTAACATTTGCAAGGAGCAAAGGGAGCAAGGATTGAAGCAGTAGGAACTTACAGGATGTAAGTTTATAGCGGAGCTATAGCAAGGACAAAGGATAAACACAGGACGTGTTTGGGAGTGCTAAAAGGATTAGGCAAAGTGGACGCCAAGGTGGCAGTGCATAGAGGAAATATGCAATAAGGATAGGTAGGAATGCACAGGATGTGCAAGGAACACCCGACGGAATAACGGGAAGTGGACAGCCAGGTAGGTTAAGGGAACACAGGATGTGTAAATGGATGAAGACAAGGATGAAGATCGGGTCTTTATGGATGTATACCCGTTCAGGGGATGATGAATAGGATGGCTTCACGCAAGGTATAGGATACCGAGCATGGATGTAGTCAGATTAGGGCGCACATTGGTTGCGCCTTAGTTTTTTCTGTAAAAAATTACCACGAATTATAATTTAGCCAGCTTATAGAGCCTGTCGTATAAACTCCCTGAGCCACAGAGTTGCCCTTAGTTTGTTGTGATAGGCTTGATACCCTCAAGCAGCTTTTTTTGAGCCTCTAAAATTGTGATGTTGGCGGTGTCGATAATGAGTCTTTCGCTGCTCCATTTTGTGTATTCGCGTTGTGATACGCTTTCCCAGCTAGGCAGTACCAAGTTAGGAATATCAGTTTTCCTTGATTCTACTCGGTTACGGTGTTGCTCGGTATCGGTACAGATAATCTCAATATCAATATATGGAATGCCACTTTGCTTTGCAACGTGCCACCATTGCACGCGTGATTCTATGACGGGGTTAGTCGAGTCTGCGACAACAGGCTGGCCTAACGCTAAATTATCTTTCGCCAATTGAAAAGCAACTTGGTACCCGTGGTCATATATATCTGTAATACCCGTATTACGCATACTTTGTTCAATACTATCAATACTATCAATACTATCAATACGTAGGTAAATAGCATTTAAGTGTTTTACTAAAAACTTGGCTAAGGTGCTTTTACCTGTCGCAGGTAAACCGGAAAATATATATAACAAATACGCCTCTTCAATCAGCTGTTGAGTCAAACTGAGCCAATTGTGTTTGTGTGTACCATTCGTTCTTTTCTAACCAAAAAATTTTACCAAACCCTGCAATAAAACGAGCTCTTACGATGGAAATACGCCACATGTTAAAGTCTTTTAAGGTCATATACTCTTGTGCAGTAGGGTACTTCTCAACAAACGCATTTAAATATGGCGCACTTTGTATTTTGGTGAGCTTGGTTGCATCGCCAACTAAGGTGAGTCTGGCTGTTTGCGGATCATCATCACTGGTTTGATTGAAAACAGTCAGCGATAGGGCGCTATTGGCCGTGAGGTTTTTGGCATGCTGTGCGATATCACTAATAAACAGATAGACGTTATTATCATCGTTACACACAAACTGTACCGTAGAGCCGAAAGGGTAGCCTACAAGGGTTTGAGAATGTGTAGATAATACAGCTACAGAGCTCGAGTGTAATTGGTTTTTTGCTTCAATAAGCGCTTGATCACGCATGATGTTCGTCGTTCGTCAAAAGTGTAGATACGTTATCATAAAAATAATGTGTCTGCTGTCGGTATAGCTGTGTTTATCATATAAAGTTGTTCTGTGTATGACCTAAAATCGTTTATTTATAAGTGATCTATACCTTAATCGACTGTTGAAACGGATTTGATAATATTTTCACATTCATGATGGCTCATAAACACGGGAACTGGGTAGTCGGGATGTGCTTCATTGAGGGCTGCACGCGCGAGACTTTGAATATCTTCAGCTTTTATTTCCGTAAAGTGATTGGGTATTTGGCACTGTGTTAATAGGTGCTCTATGGCATTGAGTGCGTCATCTGCCTGACGCTCAATTGGGTGATCAAGGGAAGTTAGTTGGCAGTGCCTGGCTATCAGCGCCATATGACTTTGTATTCTTTCACCATACCACTGTAAGACGGGCATTAATAATATTGCATTGGCTAGGCCATGAGGGGTGTTGTAGTTAGCACTAAGTTGATGGGAAATGGCGTGTATATAGCCAACGGAAGTGCGTGTAAATGCTTGGCCCGCGTAAAAAGAAGCGGTGAGTAGTTGTGAGCGGGCATGACTGTGCGTCGCTTCTGAGTAAGCCGTTGGTAGGTTATCAAAAATCAGTTCGCAAGCCTCTAAGGCGCTTTGCTTGCTAAATGGCATGCAATTGATGCTCAGTAGTGCTTCTATCGCATGGGTCAGTGCATCAATTGCTGTTGTTGCAGTAATGTGGGCAGGCAAGCTGGTGGTGAGTTCTGGTAATAATACGGCGTGATGTGGAACTAACACAAAGTCAGTTGCTGCATATTTGATATGTGAATGTGGGCAATTCACCACAGCAGCAACGGTGGTTTCTGAGCCAGTGCCTGCCGTTGTGGGGATGGCAATGTTTGGGGGGAGTCGCTTTAGTACTTTGAAAAGCCCTTTAAATTCTGTGATCGCTTTATTTGGTCTGACTGCTTTGGCACCGATTAATTTACCACAGTCAATAACAGAGCCACCGCCAACACTGATAATTGCTTGGCATTGGTTTGCTTTATATAGTTCATAGCCTAACTGCACATTATCGATTGTCGGGTTAGGCAATACTTGATCGAACACCACAACATTTAATTTTTGGCGCTGTACCTCTGAGATGATAGAGGTGGGTATGCTCAGTTGCTGCAATGTATGGTCAGTGATCAGTAAAACATAACTTTGCTCCGTCAGCTGTAATGCTTTTATAGCGTTAGTCAGTCCACTTTTGTTTCTATGTAGTTTTGGATTGGGAATACCGATAAAGATAACAATGCATTTTAAAATGAAATGATAGACACGGTATAGAAAATACATGGCAACTCAGTGCGGTAGATAGATGCACTAACTGTAGCACACGACATCATAGAGCGTACTTGGCTGTAGTAATGAGTTTATGGAATGAGTATAGGAGAGTGTAGTAAAACAAAAAGCCGCTTTATAGAAGCGGCTTTTTTCAATGAACGGTTAGCTTAGAGCTTAGCTAAAGCTTACTGAGCGACGTTCTTTGTTTTCGCCTTCGCGACGTGGAGCACGTTTTTCACCACTTGGGCGTTTACGGTCACCACGGTCGTTACGACGTTCTGAACCTGCTTGGTCAGCGGTATGTGCGCTTTTAGTCAGCTTCATAGGACGCTTACAGATCACAACGTTGTTGAAGTGACTTAGTACATCACTTGGCATGTTCTGAGGTAACTGTACGGTGCTGTGCTCGTTAAATAGGCGAATATCACCAATGAACTTACTTGAAATATCAGCTTCGTTTGCGATTGCGCCTACGATGTTTTTAACTTGCACACCATGGTCACGGCCTACTTCGATACGGTATGTATCCATAGGGCCTTGGCTGCTGTTACGCGGGCCACGTTCGCGTTCAGGACGCTCACGACGCTCACCATTGCGCTCACGACCACGACCTTGACGGTCATTTCGCTCACCGCGACGGTTGTTGTCACGACGGTCATCACGATCACGGCGTTCACGTTGTTGAATCTTAATATCTTCAACTTTAAGCGGTGTTTGCTGTTGTGCTAAACAAAGCATCGCACCGGCTAACTGCTCTTGAGACAGTTCAAGCTTTTCAGCAAGGCCAGCAGCAACTTCGTTAAAGAAGTTAATATCTTTGTGCTCAAGTGCGTTTGTCAGTTTAGTTTGAAGTGCAGCAATACGCTTTTCTTCAACGACTTGTGCACTTGGTAATTCAACTTCAGCAATCTCTGACTTTGTGTGTTTCATAATGTTACGTAGTAAGTAACGTTCATTATGTTTAACAAATAAGATTGCTTTACCTGTACGGCCAGCACGACCAGTACGTCCAATACGGTGAACATAAGCTTCACTGTCTTGTGGAATATCGTAGTTGATAACTAAGCTTAAGCGATCTACATCTAGACCACGTGCTGCAACGTCTGTTGCAATAACGATGTCTAGTAAGCCACTCTTAAGGCGCTCAACAGTACGCTCACGCGCTTGTTGGTTCATGTCACCATTAAGTGGTGCAGCAGAAAAACCTTGTTGCTCAAGTAGCTCAGCAAGTTGAACTGTATCGTTACGAGTACGAACGAAAACAATTGCACCTTCATACTGTTCAGCTTCTAAAAAGCGAACAATCGCTTTGTTTTTGTGTACGCTTGCACGCCAAAAAACCTGCTCTACAGATGATACTGTCGAGTTGCGAGCTGAGATATGCACTTGCTCAGCATTGTCTAAGTACTTAGAACAGATAGATTGTATTTGCTTAGGCATTGTTGCTGAAAACAAACAAGTTTGTTTGTTTTCAGGCGTTTTTTCCATGATGTTTTCTACATCATCGATAAAGCCCATGCGTAACATTTCATCAGCTTCATCTAATACTAATGCTTTAAGATCAGATAAGTTGATTGTTTTACGGTTAATATGGTCAATTAATCGACCTGGCGTAGCAACGATAATCTGTGCACCACGACGCAGAGCACTAAGTTGAATACCATAGCTTTGGCCACCATAAAGTGCTAATACTTCGACACCTTTGGTAAATTTAGCATATTGTTCAAACGCCTCTGCCACCTGAATGGCAAGTTCGCGTGTTGGTGTTAACACCAATATTTGTGGCTGCTTCGTAGCCGGGTCAATATTATTCAAAAGTGGTAATGCAAATGCTGCAGTTTTACCTGTACCCGTCTGCGCTAGTCCCAGTACGTCCTTTCTTTCTAGCAATAACGGTATACATTGAGCTTGGATCTCAGATGGTGTCTTATATCCTTGCTCTTCGACTGCTTTTAAAATTGCAGGAGAAAGATCTAAAGATTTAAACGTGACTGGTTCTGACATTAATGCGCCTCAACGATTTTAAAGAGGCGCGCATTGTATAGGAAAAGGCTAGCAAATGCTTGTATAAATTAGAACTAATTTATATGTGCTTGATGTTGTATGTTTTTTAATCAATCCCTTTTTGGGTATTTAACATGCCGTTTACGAATGCGCGTGTTTACTGGTTTCACAGAATTTTGCCTTATTTTAGCTATAAAGCCCTAATTCTGCTTTTGCGTAGGCTTCAAACTCGGTAAATCCACCAATATGGTCTTGACCAATAAATATTTGAGGCACAGTCGGGCAAGGTTTACCCGCCGACTTTTCTAGGTCAGCCTTTGAGACGTTTTCTTTGATGATGTCGACATAACGATAGTTAAAATCGTCACGATCACTTTTTAATTTTTCCGCGACGTCTTTCGCGCGTACACAAAATGGGCAACCTTCACGGCCAAATATTACTGTAAACATAAACTTTACTCTCTATAAGTTTCTTCAGAATTGGTTTTAGTGTAGTGATTTTTTAAAAATTGGAAAGACAGTTAAAACGATAGAGTTAATCGGTTTTATAGATGCTCGGTGAGGGCCATAGTCGTGCTATGGCCCGAATGCTTTAGATCAAATTAAAAAGTGACACTGAAACCAATAGAAGGGCGCAACTCAAAGTCATCTTCTTCTTCTTCGATATACAGGTCATTGACGGATTTTACTTTGTCGTAATCAAGATCAATACTGCTGACGTTCTTTTGTCCATAAGCATTCATCAGCTCAAGAATTAATTTTCCATCTAAGCCAAATAACTGAGTTTTTCGTTCAAAGCGAATATCTAAGCGATGATACAAATCATGCCTTTCAGAAAACGAATCCCCATAGACGGGTAAAAAGCGATTATCGAAATCCGGGTTTTCACGTACACCAACAATCGGTGTGTAGGCTTGCCCGCTGCGTGCGGTAAAATTAAAGCCACCTTCCCAGATCTCATTTATTTCATATTGAAATACGGCATTAAACACTACGGGTGTATCTGCATAATAGTCTTTGGTTATATGGTCGCGGGTATTAGTTCGTTCACTTTTTGCATAACTGAGCGATACCCAGCCATACCAGTTGTCCGTCTTGTTTTTATTTATGAGTAAGTCAAGACCGTACGCTTCCCCTTCAACTTGGTTACTATACAATAGATGCGCATCATATGCGTCGACCTCAATGGCCAGTGGTAAGTTATCCATGGTTTTATGATAACCTTCAATAGACCATGACCATTCATCTGCAAGCTCTTGACTAAACCCTAGGGTGATATGATTAGATGTTTGCGATTTTAAATTTGGGTTGCCGACATCCGGTGCAATATGATCGATGTTTTGCATTCTATTGTAACGACCAAATTTGGCTGAAATAGTGCTTTGATCGCTGAGATAGTAATTTAGCGCTAGACGCGGCGTCACAAAACTCTCGTCTGTGTATTTGTTATGCTGCCATTGGCCACCCAATTCACTCTGCCATTGATCATTGATCTGCCAGACGTGCGTCAAACCAATAAACCCAGTATCGACGTCAAACTTTTGTTTTCCTGTGATCCTCTCTCCTTTTTTGATATCACAGTCAGGATCAAACTCGGTACATAAATATTGGAACGTATCGTAGCTATATGATGTTTCATTATCATAATACGCCATATCAGTGATCAGACGGTGTTGCTTATTAATTCGATAATTCAGCTGTGCTTTGTACGTGTATTGTGTTTCAGATTCTTCCTCAAAAAAACCATTACTTAAACTTGCGCGTTTGCCATACTCAAGCCTACCTGAGTGCTCGAGTGCGCCAACTGCCATTCTTAAATGAAAACGTTTGTTATAGTGGTCCCACAATAAATTTTGGCTATTAAACTCCCTGATATAAACGGCATCACCCTGAAATTCAGGTGTTTTCTGGGCGAGTTCCGCCCGTTCATTAAATCCTGCAGCAGCAGAATCCTCTGCACCCGTAAAATTAAATGTCAGAGTATTATTGTTATTGATATCCCATAACCATTTTCCTTGATAATCATGGTCATCGGGTGCTTCGTTGATCGTCACGCCTGAAGGTTCGCCATCATCATCTTCGAGTTCTTCTCCTTCGGAAAAGAATAGCGGCAGTGTACTTTTACGTGCCGAAAAGTAAAAAGCAGTATTCTCAGTTGCTTGTCCTTCGACAAATACACCTGCGTTAAACATGGTGAAATCCAGCGTGGTCGTGATCGGTTGATATTTTGGGTTACGTAATGTGACATCAAACACTGCGCCTGTCGCGTTGCTGTAACCTGCACCATAGCCTGCTGAATACAGTTGAAAATCTTGGATAATATGGCGATTGAAAATAGAACTGCCAAAATCATGAAAGATATACCCTGCAGGCATAAAGTCTACTTCAAAGATATTATCACTGGGTGAAGAGCCTCGTACGGCGGGCTCTGCCATTGAGCCACCAGCTGCTACAACGCCAGGTAAAGAGTAGACTGCGCGTAGAGGGTCTCCCATCGCCCCTGGCATTGTAACTAGCTTTTCGGTGTTTTCTGTAATTTCACTTGTGACAGTACTGCGTTTATACAGAACTTCGATATGCTCTATGTGGGCTTGCTTATCTTGTGCATTACTTGAAAACACCATGCACATCATGATGGGAGATAACACAAAAGCGAGCTTTGTGTGAGTAGTTTTTTTCATGTTTTGGTCCCTGTGCCGTATATGAATCAACGATGAATATCAGCAGCAGTGTAACCAAATGGAATGTATAAGTGTTTTAGCTTTGGGTAAGAAACTGTAGCCTTGGGCTACAGTTTCTTACAGTCGAATTTTTATACCAAGTTCACTTGAGTAACCAACAGAGCGTTCAACTATCTTCAGGTTTTCATCAATCACGTAATAGGTAGGGTAGGCTTTGATTTTAAAGTTTTTTGCTGTGCTATGGTTTCCGAGTAAAACAGGCATTGATAACTCTAAGCTTTGCGAGAACTGGCGTACGCTTTGTTCATTAGCGTAGTCTAAGGCAATGGCGATGGCATTAAGGTCACCTTCTTTATGTAACTTATCTAAGTTTGGCATGCTGTATTTACAGATGCTGCACCAAGGAGCAAAAAAATAGATAACCGTTTGCTGACCTTTTAAAGAAGAGAGATCTACGCGATGTGCTGGGTTATCTAGCTGTGCAAGAGAGAAGTAAGGCGTGTCTTGTTTGCCATTGTCTGCAAGCATGCCGAGTTCTTGGTATGCAGAGATAGCCGTCACGGTGAAAAGCACGAGGCCGATTTGTATGATGTATTTAAGCATAACGGTACACTTTTTATTAATTCGGGGCAGCTTAATACAAACAGACCGAGCAAATCGAATTATTTTCTCATTGTGTTCGATTATAAGTGTAACCAGATGCTTCACAGCTCAATAGAGGTATAGAATATAAAACGCCAAGTCAATTTAGATTTATCGCATGGCGTTATTACATTGCATCAGGATAAACGCTTGGCTATTCACCCAAATAACGTTTTGCCTTTTGTGGCTTCAGCTTTTCCAGATCCACTAAGACTAAGCCGTCAATACAGTTATTAAAATCGGGATCAATACTAAAGCTGAGAAAATTGGCACCCTCGTAGTCACATATCTCCGTATATTGCTTGAATAGCGTGGGGACTTGCGCACCCATATTCGCCAGAATATGTTTAAGCTCCGCAAAGTCTTCTTTTATATCTTCGCCATGAAATAGGCTTTTGTAATGGGTTAGCTGTGCATTGGTTAACTTATATTCGTTGTTAGGCTGTGCATGGTTATCAAGTCGAGCAAAGTAGTGCTGATAGTGATAAACCAGCATAGCTTTTGCTTCATCAGGAAGTGAGTTTGATAAACTAACTGCGCCGAAGAGGTAGCGATGCTCAGGGTAACGCTTGACGAATGCACCAATGCCATACCATAAATAATCGAGGCTTTTTCTGCCCCAGTACTTAGGTTGAACAAAGCTTCTGCCCAATTCAAGGCCTCGCTCAAAGTAGGGTTGCATCTGTTCGCTATAGCTGAACAAGCTATCGGTATATAGTCCTTGCTGACCATGTTCTTCAATGACATGTTTTGCACTGGCAAGGCGGTATGCACCAACAAGCTCTAATTGTTCTGTATCCCAAAGCACGAGATGTTGATAATGCATGTCGTAGCGGTCAATATCACGCCTTTTGCCACTGCCCTCGCCAACCGCACGAAATGCGATTTCTCGTAGGCGACCGAGCTCTCGAAAAATAACCGAACTGCCTTGGTAATTATATAAATAAATTTGCATACCATCTTGGGTTTGGCCCAGCAACTCGCATTCTTTAATCGCTTTTTTGAGTTCTTTTTTACACTCTGGTACAGCTATTGGGCTTTGTGTTTTTAATGGTAGCGATTTTTTACTGCTTAAACGGTATAACTGTTTACGAATTAGGCTAACAATTTCTTTATCTTTGATATTGTCAATTAAATACGACTCAGGCGGAATACTCGCACCAATTTCAAATTCTAATGATTTTTGGCGCTGTTTAAACATCTCTTTAACTAAAAGTAAGCTGGCCAAAGGCTTGTAAATCATTGATGTCCCGTAAAACAAAGGGCTGTTTTTGGCCTTGATGAAAATTGGTAAAATTGGGCAGTTTGCTTTTTTTGCGATACGTAAAAATCCAGAGTTCCACTTACAGTCTTTGATCCCGGTGGCACTTAATCGTGACACCTCACCTGCAGGGAAAATCAGCAATGCACCTTCTTGTTTTAAATGCAGCTGAATGTTTGCCAGTTCTTTTCGACGGCTGGTCCCTGACAGGTTATCAACCGGTAATAACAAAGAGTGCATAGGGGTTACTGACATTAACATTCTATTTGCCACGACTTTTAGATCGGGTCTTACTTTGGCTATAACGCGAATAAGAGCCAATGCATCTAAGGAGCCTATCGGGTGATTCGCTACAATAACGATACTGCCTTCACTGGGTATATGTTCAACTTGTTTTGGCTTAAAGCGTGCATCGAAATCTAACTCATCAAGTACTTGCTCAACAAACTCTATTCCTTGTAAGTGAGGATAGGTATCAGCAAACGCAATAAACTCTTGTTCATGGAGTAAATACCCTAACCCTTTTTTTACTAAGCCTTTTACTTTAGGGGAGTTTTCTAGTTGTGGTAAGTTTGCTTCTATGACTTTATCGACACTGATCATGATTGACTCTGTTAATGTATGCAGTAACCACAGAGTAAAAATATCTTGTGACAAGCTTGTTGCAAGGTTCTGGCATTTATATGACAACGGTCATATTGCCATTACTATGAAAGTAGTAATGATAAGGTTAACATAGCGCTTCCTCTTAGAGTGCAGAGAAAAATAAATGTCAGTTTTAATATGTGTTACTGGACGTGATAATACGAAATTAATGCACAAACTTCGTTTATCCTTACCAGAGGTTATGATTTCTGAGTGGCCACATTGTACGAATTTATCTGAGATTGAATTTGTGATTGCGTGGAATGCGCCACAAGCCCTATGGGCACAATTACCTAATTTGAAAGTTGTGCAGTCATATGGGGCTGGCGTTGATGGTATTGAGTTGGATCACCTCCTACCACATGTAGTTGTAACTCGCATTGTTGATACAGGCCTGGCGGATGATATGGCAGAATATGTCTTGACCCATGCGTTAGCCCATAAACTTCGGTTGCGAGAATATAATTTGAAGCAACATTTATGTGAATGGAAACCAAGGCGTGTTAAGCCTTATAACCATGTTGGGATTTTAGGCTTAGGTGAGTTAGGGCAAGCTGCTGCAAAAAGGTTCCTTAATAATGGCTTTATCGTAAGTGGTTGGTCAAGAACTAAAAAAAGTATAGAAGGGGTAACAAGTTATCACGGGGAAGCTGCATTTAATCAGTTTCTAGAGAGTTTAGATTATATCGTGTGTTTGCTTCCTTTAACTGTGCAGACTTCTGGAATATTAAATCGGACTTTATTTGAACAAGTACCGGCACATTGTGTGTTAATTAATGTGGCTCGTGGCCAACACTTGATAGATGAAGATCTAATTTGGGCATTGGATAATAATAAATTGGCAGGTGCTACGCTAGACGTATTTAGTGAAGAGCCATTGCCCTCAGAGCATCCTTTCTGGCACCATCCATTGATCACAATGACACCACATTGTGCTGCTATTACAGACTTAACATCCGTATGTGAGCAGATCACGATTAACATCAATGCAAGTAATGAACAACGACCATTACAAAATATCATTGATAGAAGTGCTGGGTATTAAAGGGTACTTCTTACAGTACAATACTGTATAAAAAAACATATTGAGACATTTGATTACATTCAGTACTGTTGGTAGATAAATAATTATAATAATAAGAAGGCGTTAACGATGAAAAGTAAACAGAGCGGAGCTAAATTATCATTGGTCGTGTTATCGGTCGTGCTTTTAGGTGTTTCTGCTATGTTCACTCAAGCAACGTAATGCCTTTTATGGAAAAACGTTAACTGAGATCCCGTTAACGTTTAGCATAAATTTCTTTTGTTTGTGTTTTTTGCTCGTCGTTTTTCTTTAGCAAAACGTAAGTTGAGCCGTTGCCGCCGTCGCAGCGTAGCGCAGAGTGAAAACATAATACTTCGGGGATCTCTTGCAGCCACTTATTTATATAGCTTTTTAATATGGCAGGTACAGGTTTGCTGTGCAAACCAATTCCATGGCGCAGTAATAGCGCTCGGATATTATCTTTATGACAATCGACAATGAATTCAAATAACGCAGTTCGAGCGTTATGGAAGCGCCGACCGTGTAGGTCGATTGTCGCATCAATTTGGTATTTCCCTAATCTAAGCTTTTTGTAAACGCCTTCTTGAACGCCCGGTTTTTTGAAAGCAAGAATATCGTGCGGGTTGAGTAAATCAACGTACTCTGTTGAGAGGAAGTTTACATCGAGAGATAACGCTTGCTCGGCAGCTTTGCGCTTTTCTAGCTGAGCGATGGTGGGTTCTATTTTTATTTGAGTGAGTTCAGCTTGGCTGCTTTTTGCTAAAGGAACTACATCACCCATAGATGCTAAAAATAGTTCTTCATCAGTCATAGCCATACGAAACCTCTTAACTGCTGTATATGGCTATGATTTTAGCGTAGTTCAATTGGCTTGACTACTGACTTAGATTTAATTGTCCAAATGTGTACACTTTAAATAGATAAAATGTATTAATTAATATTAGGCTTAAATTAGAAACCACACTGGTATTCACCAAGTCCAGACTAAACGAAAGAAACAAAAGGCTGCATGCTGCCACTGCGGCAACGCGTAAGAGAGTTAAGTGATTGATAAAAAAGGCACCAAAGCCAAGTATTAACAATACGGTATTTAAGAGCCAGTCGAACTCGTAAGGCATGGTCTGTTTGGTTTTCCATGGTTGTTTAAAGGAGCGCCATTATGGTGATCCTTTAACCGAGTATCAAACGAGTATTTTTACATATTTCAGATTAGTTTTTTTAATCCAAAATGTATTTATAAATTGCTGAGAAAACCCCTTTCTGCTCGATGATTTGATATTTATGACAGGTTTTTGGGTTTGCTCTGTCAGCACACAGGTATAATGTATTTCTATCTAATGCAGGCTGTGGGTAAAGGGTTGAGTCAAGTAGAATTGGGTCCACGCCTGGAAGCCCTGGCCAATAGATACTTTGTGCTACAAGGCCAAGCTTTTCATAGGTAAGTAACTTAGGTTTTGGGAACAATATAATTAACAGTATCAGCGCTGCCATTATTAGCCATTTGACTTTACTACTGCTTTTTTCTTCGATGATAGCAGTGCTATCTGCGGCCGGTTTATTAGCGGTCGGACTTGCTTTTTTTTGAGATGGACGGCGATTAGGGCGTTTACCTTGTGCTTGCCCAAGTAATGATTGTTTTTTTGCTTGCTTTGACATTCCTGTGTATGGCCTTTTGGTTGCAGGACTCTATAATAGATCTATTATGTTTATAATAGCTTATTTTAGTTTGGCAGCCTACGGGAAAGGATAATGGAACAGCAAATCTCAATTTTAATCGTCGATGATGTAGGAACTGTTCGCAGCTTTTTGCACCAAACACTCATGCACTTGGGGATTGATCATGTAAGGGAAGCTTCAACAGCAACCCAATGTATTAAAGCGTGTGAAGAACAGCATTTTGATATTGTATTTTTAGATATAGAGTTACCAGATGGAGATGGTAAAGAGATAATTGCGCAGCTTAATCAAATCAACGCTGATATCAATGTCGTGATGGTTTCAGCACATTCAACAGTAGATAATGTTAAAGATGCGATAGAGCGGGGGGCTAAAGGGTTTGTAGTTAAGCCATTTTCACCAAAGAAAATTGCGGCAATGTTAAAGAAGTTCTATCCAGAATTGGAATTAACCTAAATATTAGAGACAAAAAAACCGACGAAAGTCGGTTTTTTTAATTCACATTAAAATCAAAAATTATAGAGCTTTGATTTTAGCATTTAAGCGGCTCTTATGACGAGCTGCTTTATTTTTGTGAATTAGACCTTTAGCTGCGTAACGGTCTAGGATTGGTGTAGCGGCAGCGAAAGCTTCAGTTGCAGCTTCTTTGTTACCAGCTTCAATAGCAACTAGTACTTTTTTGAAGTAAGTACGCATCATTGAACGACGGCTTGCGTTGTGTTGACGACGTTTTTCGCTAGTGATAGCGCGTTTTTTTGCAGACTTGATGTTAGCCAAGGTTTGCTCCTAACAATCTTAAAATAAGCTTAATTTAAAGGCCGAGGAATATGCCTGTTTTATTGGCAAAAGTCAACATATATTGACTACCACGACCTTTGTCTCTTCGTAATTGTAACCTGTGGTGACGAAAACCTTGGCTTAATGCGTTTGGCGATCAGTTTTAACAGGTACATGAACCACAAAAATACGGTGTGAGTTTCTCGCATCCAGTGATTAATGCCCTTATTGTATCAAATCTTAATTACTACACCTAGTGTTAGATATAGATATTTTTCTAATTCAGCCAAAGCTCACACTGATAATGTCAACATAGGCAAGAGACTATGGCATAATTTACGCGTTTTTTATTTTTGGAGCATACAGTGGCAAAGGGGTTATTTAAATCAGGCATGATAGTGAGCGCCATGACGATGATTTCAAGGGTTATGGGATTGATTAGGGATGCCGTGGTTGCCAACTTATTAGGGGCTGGCTTAGCCGCTGATGTATTTTTATTCGCTAATCGGATCCCAAATTTTCTGCGTCGATTATTTGCTGAAGGTGCATTTGCGCAAGCATTTGTCCCCGTACTGTCTGAGATTAAAGAACAGCATGGTGACGATAAAGTGAGAGTTTTTGTGGGTCAAGCTGCTGGTACACTGGGCACTATTTTGTTGTGTGTGACATTACTTGGGGTCGTTGGCTCACCTGTTATTGCCGCATTGTTTGGTACTGGCTGGTTTATTGATTGGTGGCAAGGAGGAGAGGAAGCGGCGAAATTCGAGCTTGCCAGCACATTATTGAAATTCACTTTCCCCTACTTATTTTTTGTCAGCTTAGTCGCATTAAGTGGTGCGATACTTAATGTATACAATAAATTTGCTGCCGCGGCGTTTACGCCAGTGCTTCTCAATATTGCAATTATTAGCTGTGCTATCTTATTGCATGATAATTTTGATAATGGCGCATATGCATTAGCAATTGGTGTGTTTGTTGGGGGCGCCGCACAGCTTGTGTTCCAATTACCGTTTTTGTTACGCATTGGTATGTTGCAAAAGCCCACCTTCGCATGGCACTCGCCAGAAGTAACTAAAGTACGAAAACTAATGCTTCCTGCTATGTTTGGTGTGTCTATTAGCCAAATCAATTTGCTGTTAGATACTGTGATAGCATCGCTTTTGGTGACAGGGTCGATAGCATGGCTTTATTATTCAGATCGCTTAATTGAATTCCCATTAGGGTTATTTGGCATTGGGATTGCGACGGTTATTTTACCCGCGTTATCTAAATTACATGCCAATAATGCGGCTGATGACTTCCAAGTGACATTAGACTGGGGGGTACGCTTTGTTCTCTTTTTAGGTTTCCCTGCGATGGCAGGACTGATAGTGATCAGTCCATTAATCATTACTGTTTTATTTGATCATGGCGCATTCTCAGAGGGAGAGGTTGATCATGTTAAAGCGGTTAGTTTGGGTGTTTCTGCATACTCTGTTGGCCTTGTTAGCTTTATGTTGATTAAAGTACTGGCCCCCGGGTTTTATGCGCGTCAAGATACCAAGACGCCAGTTAAAATTGGTATTATTACACTCGTGTTAAATATGCTTTTTAACATTGCATTGGCCCCTTTTATTGGTTATTTAGGTTTAGCATTGGCAACATCATTATCAGCAAGCTGTAATGCATATTTACTATACAATAAGCTAGCTAAGCAAGGTGTCTTTATCGTGTCATCATTTACAGGGTGGTTTGCTCTCAAGTGCCTTGTTTCTTCAATTATTATGGGCTTAAGCATATGGTACTTCAGTGCGCAATTCGCGTGGCGTTCTTGGGCCTTCATTGATCAAGTTGGGTTGCTTTGCATTTTATTAGCATTAGCAATGACACTCTATTTTTTCACCCTGTTTTTGATGGGTGTGAGAGTTAAGACGATTAAAGATGTTCGAGTGTGACATGCAGGTGTTCGCATTTTTAAGCAACTTGGGTATAATCGGGCACTTTGAAGATTAACGTAATTAAGGCTATGACGTAATGCAGCTGATCAGAGGCATCCATAACATTCGACCCCATCATTTCGGTTGCGTGTTAACGATAGGTAACTTTGACGGTGTGCACTTAGGGCATGTTGAGGTTTTAAAGGGCCTAGTGCAAGATTCTAAGCGCTACAACTTGCCTAGCACAGTCATGTTATTTGAACGTCAGCCTCAAGAGTTTTTTGCCAAAGATAAAGCACCAGCCAGGCTAACTCGGTTAAGAGACAAGTTAGCTTTATTAGCAAAACTTAATATTGACCGTGTGATTTGTGTGAGTTTTACGCAACAGTTTGCTCAACAAAGCGCCGAATATTTTGTTCAGCACATATTAGCTGAAAAGCTTGGGGTGAAAGCTTTAACAGTTGGTGATGATTTTAAATTTGGTCATGCACGTCGAGGTGACTTTAATATGCTTAAAGAGATTGGCGAGTCCGTCTCTATGCATGTGAAAAGCACAGCGAGTTTGCGCCGCGATGACTGTCGGGTAAGTAGTACTTTGATAAGAGCGGCGTTAGCCAAAGGTGATTTAGATACCGCACATCAAATGCTAGGTCACACATATGCCATAGCAGGCCGTGTTATTCATGGTTGGAAAAAAGGCAGAGAGCTTGGTTTTCGCACTGCGAATATTGCGTTAAAGCGCCAAGTGATCCCTGTTCAAGGGGTTTTTGCTGTTCGGGTCAATTTAAATGGCAAGCAGTACAAAGGTGTTGCTAACGTTGGTACTAAGCCAACGCTAAATGGTACAAAGGCCTTATTAGAAGTGCACCTTTTTGATTTTAATCAAGATGTTTACGGACATTTTATGCAAGTGGAGCTGGTTAAAAAGCTTCGTAATGAACAAAAATTCGATACATTGCCGCAGTTAACAGCGCAAATAGCAACAGATGTTGCTGACGCTAAGCAATGTTTTAATTTTAAGTAGCCGATACGGAAACTAGGATAAATGAGCGACTACAAACACACTCTGAATTTACCGGAAACTGAGTTTCCAATGCGTGGTAACTTAGCGCAACGCGAACCAAAAATGTTGAAAACTTGGTACGAACAAGACTTATATGGTCAGATCCGTAGCGCGAAAAAAGGTAAGAAGCCATTTATTTTACATGATGGCCCTCCGTACGCGAATGGTGATATTCACTTAGGTCACTCGGTAAATAAGATTCTGAAAGATATTATTATTAAGTCGAAAACATTATCTGATTTTGATGCGCCGTATGTACCTGGTTGGGACTGCCATGGTCTACCAATCGAGCTACAGGTAGAGAAAAAAGTGGGTAAGCCTGGTAAGAAAGTTACCGCGGCTGAGTTTCGAGAGAAATGCCGTGCTTATGCGCAAAAGCAAGTTGAAGGCCAAAAAGCTGACTTTAAACGCCTAGGTGTGTTTGGTGACTGGGACAAACCTTACTTGACGATGAACTTTGACTTCGAAGCGAATGCAATTCGTGTGTTAGGTCGTATCATCAAAAGTGGTCATTTACATAAAGGTGCAAAGCCAGTGCATTGGTGTACTGACTGTGGCTCAGCATTAGCGGAAGCAGAAGTTGAGTATCAAGATAAACAGTCTCCAGCGATTGATGTAAAGTTTGATTTTGTAGATCAAGCGGCTGTAGTAGCTGCATTTGATTTGGCTGAAGGGCATCAAGGTGAAGGCAGTGTCGGTACCGTGATATGGACGACAACGCCTTGGACATTGCCTGCAAACCGTGCAGTAGCTGTACATGAAGCATTGGAATATGCCCTTGTTCAAGTGGAAGATGAAGGTAAAGTACAGCGCCTTATCTTAGGTTCTGAGCTTGTCAAAGATGCGATGGATCGTTTTGGTTTTAACCATTTTCATGTACTGGGGTATGTGAAAGGTCAAGCTATTGAGAACCTGAGAGTTGCGCACCCATTTTATGACTTTGATGTGCCAGTAATTTTAGCCGAGCATGTGACGACAGAATCAGGTACTGGTGTTGTACATACAGCCCCGGGCCACGGTCAAGAAGATTTCAGCGCAGGTTTAGCATATGGGTTAGAAGTGGCAAACCCTGTTGGTGCAAATGGTGTTTACTTCCCAGACACGCCATTGTTTGGCGGTCAACATGTGTTTAAAGCGAATGCGAGTGTAATTGAAGTACTGACTGAAAAAGGTGCTTTGATGCACCACCATGCATTGCAGCATAGTTACCCACATTGTTGGCGCCATAAAACGCCAATTATTTTCCGTGCAACACCGCAGTGGTTTGTGAGCATGGATCAGGCTAATTTACGCCAAGACTCTTTAAACGAAATCGCCAAGACACAGTGGTTGCCAGAATGGGGTGAAAATCGTATTGCAAATATGGTCGAAGGGCGTCCTGACTGGTGTATTTCTCGTCAGCGTACTTGGGGTGTGCCAATTGCTTTATTTGTAGATAAAGATACTGGTGCATTACACCCAGATACAGAAACGTTTATCGAGCAAGTAGCGGTCATGGTTGAAGGCAAAGGTATTCAAGCGTGGTATGACTTAGACCCGGCGACCCTTTTAGGTAAAGATGCTGAGCAATACATGAAAGTGCAAGACACTTTAGATGTATGGTTCGACTCGGGTGTATCGCATGCGTGTGTAGTCGATGCACGAGAAGAGCTGACGGGCCCTGCTGATTTATATCTTGAAGGCTCAGATCAGCATAGAGGGTGGTTCATGTCATCAATGATGACTTCTGTTGCGATCAATGGTCATGCCCCATATAAGCAAGTCCTGACACATGGTTTCACTGTCGATGAAAATGGCCGTAAAATGTCAAAGTCATTAGGCAACGTGATTTCACCACAGAACATCATGAATAAACTTGGTGCAGATATTTTACGCTTATGGGTGGCATCAACGGATTACACCGCGGAAATGACGGTATCAGATGAAATATTTAAACGTTCTGCTGATCGCTACCGTCGTATCCGTAACACCAGTCGTTATTTACTGTCTAATTTAAGTGGCTTCAATCCAGCAACAGACTTAGTTGCTGTTGATGATATGGTTGAGTTGGATCGTTGGATTGTTTCTCGTGCAGCACAACTGCAAACAGAGATTTTAGAAGCGTATGATAACTACCAAATGCTGGTAGTGACTCAGAAGCTAATGAACTTCTGTACCGGTGAACTTGGTTCATTCTATCTAGATGTGATTAAAGATCGTCAGTACACAGCAAAGAGTGATAGTCATGCACGTCGTTCATGTCAATCTGCGCTTTATCATATCGCAGAAGCAATGACGCGTTGGATGGCACCTATCATGAGCTTTACAGCACAAGAAATTTGGCAAGCATTACCTGGCGAACGCAGTGAATTTGTATTTACCGATGTATGGTATGAAGGCCTAAATGACGTCAGTGAAGGTAAGCTAGATAACGATTATTGGCAGGGTGTGCTAGCTGTTCGTGATGAAGTAAACCGAGTGCTAGAAAATGCGCGTAAGGAAGAAGTCATTGGTGCAACACTACAAGCAGAAGTGACGCTTTACACTCATGGCGATTTAGCTGAAGCGTTGAATAAATTAGGTGATGAACTACGTTTTGTTTTATTAACGTCAAAAGTTGATGTTGCACCTGTCGAGAATAAACCTGATGATGCAATTGCCTCTGAAATTGAGGGGTTGTTTATTAGTGTTGCTGCAACGGATGCTAAAAAATGTGAACGTTGTTGGCATTACTGTGATGATGTTGGTACGAATGAAGCGCACTCAGACATTTGTGGTCGGTGTATTACCAATGTTGAAGGTGACGGTGAACAGCGTCAGTTTGCATAGGAGTATAATGTGACCGACTCAACTCAAAAAAGTGGTTTAGTTTGGTTATGGCTAAGTCTACTGCTATTTGCAGTAGACTATGTTACCAAAGCAGCCGTCATGGATAGTATGAAGCTCTATGAATCAATCGAGTTGCTACCCTTTTTCAACTTTACCTATATGCATAACTATGGTGCTGCGTTTAGCTTTTTAAGTGAAGCGGGCGGTTGGCAACGTTGGTTTTTGAGCAGTATTGCGGTGGCAATCAGTGCACTATTGCTATTTTGGCTACGTAAGCTACCAGCCAACAACTGGGTTTTATGCGGTGCATATTCGCTTGTGTTAGCTGGCGCGATTGGGAATTTAGTCGACAGATTAGTGCATGGTTACGTGATTGACTTTTTGCACTTTTACTATCAAAACTGGCATTATCCTGCTTTTAATGTTGCGGATATGGCGATTGTAGGTGGTGCGGGTCTATTATTATTTGATGCCTTTAAGGGTGATTCTTCTCAGGAGAAAAAAGCGTGAGTGAACAAGTTATAGGCTCTCAGTCTGAGGTGCTTTTTCATTTTTCAATAAAGCTTGAAGATGGCTCAGCAGCAGACTCGACTAAAGTACATAACAAGCCGGCAAAGCTATTTATGGGCGATGGCAGCTTAACTGAAAACTTTGAAAAATGTTTGTTAGGCTTAGTGGTTGGTGACAGTAAATCGTTCGAACTTGAACCTGAAGATGCTTTTGGTCAGCCTAACCCTGATAATATCTACTATGTTGATCGTAGTAAGTTTGGCGCTGATACCCCTGCTGAAGTAGGCAGTATTATTGCCTTTACACAACCTGATGGCACTGATTTACCTGGTCTTGTGCGTGATGTTGCAGGGGACTCTGTGACGGTTGATTTTAATCACCCTCTGGCAGGCCAAAAAGTAACATTTGAAGTGGATATTCTTGAGGTGAGTAACTAATGGATATCTTGTTAGCTAACCCAAGGGGCTTTTGTGCAGGCGTAGACCGTGCCATAAGTATCGTGGAGCGCGCATTAGATATTTTTGAAAGCCCGATATACGTCCGCCATGAAGTTGTTCACAATAAATATGTTGTAAATGGCTTAAAAGCACGTGGTGCGGTATTTGTGGAAGAGTTACACCAAGTACCTGATGATAGCATTGTTATTTTTAGTGCACATGGTGTTTCTCAGCAAGTACGTCAAGAAGCAAAACGGCGTGAGCTGAAAGTGTTTGATGCAACGTGTCCATTAGTAACTAAAGTTCATATGGAAGTGACACGAGCGAGTCGTAAGGGCACAGAATGTATCTTGATAGGCCACCACGGTCACCCAGAAGTTGAGGGGACTATGGGGCAGTATGCCAATGATGACGGTGGTATTTATCTTGTAGAGACACCAGAAGATGTGAGCGAACTAGAGATAAAAGACCCGAGTAATGTATTTTACTGTAGTCAAACTACTTTGTCTGTCGACGATACCGCTGATGTGATCGATGCGCTCAGGAGTAAGTTCCCGCAGATACATGGACCGCGTAAAGATGATATTTGCTATGCGACACAAAATCGACAAGATGCAGTGCGAGACTTAGCAGATAAAGTAGATGTACTTTTGGTTGTGGGTGCAAAGAATAGCTCTAACTCAAATCGATTACGTGAACTTGCCGACAAAATGGGTACCACATCATACCTTATTGATGATGCCAGTAGTATGAATGAAAGTTGGTTTAATAAAATTGGCACCGTAGGTGTTACTGCGGGGGCGTCAGCACCTGAGGTATTAGTTCAACAGGTTATTACACGTTTAAAAGAACTGGGTGGTAAAACTGTGGTTGAGAACCCTGGCGAAGAAGAAAGTGTTGTCTTTGCTGTGCCTATCGAACTACGTTAGCAAAGAACGCAGCCATGTATAAGTCACCTGATTTATCAAATGGACTGCTCCCAGCGATAGTCACTGAGCGAGGCGTGCTAGCGATGCTAGTCGCCTCTCAAATCCTAGCATTACTCCTTGCGTTTTCTCCTATGAGCTATGAATCTATCTGGGTTCGTTTAGGGATCATTAGTTTATTTGTCCATTGTGTAAGTGCAATTGGTTTTACTGTTTTATCGCTGTTACGACCATATATAAGTAACTACACAGGGACAATCGAGTACCTTGTTATTGTTAGTGTCTTTCAAATTATTACTTTCGTAATGAGCTTGGGGGTAACACTATTCGAAGTTGCTAACAGCCATCTTCTAGATTGGTCATTTGTCGCTAAAAATAACGCGATTTGTTTATTTGTAACGCTGTTATTTTTACACTTCATGGTTATCTTTCGTGACAAAGTTACGACGATTGCGACACTTTCTCGATTAGAGTTAGATGCATTACACGCACGAATTCGACCACACTTCCTTTACAATAGTTTAAATACCATTGCTGAATTGACCCAGCAAGACTCAGATGCCGCTGAGCAGGCTGTATTGACGCTAGCAAACTTGTCTCGGTGTGCGTTGCATCCAAATCAGTTTGTGTCTTTGACTGAGGAGTTGGCGTTATCAAAAAAGTACATTGAGTTAGAGACATGGCGATTCGCAAATAAGATGCAGGTCGATTGGTTTTTACCAGCTAACTTACCGGATATTCAAGTACCGGTGTTAACGATTCAGCCTCTGGTTGAAAACTCGGTTAATTATGGTATTGAAGGCAGTATTGCTGGCGGTATTATCACCGTTGAGGTGACGTTTGCCACTGAACGAGTAACCATTGTTGTGACTAACTCAATTGGAGAGAGAGTGTCAAAACACAAAGGTCAGGGGATTGCACAGAGAAATATTAAAGAGCGATTAGCGTTGCTTTATGGTGATAGTGCAAAGCTCGATGTACAACAGACGAATGAGCAGTATCGAGTTGCCTTGGTATTGCCTTGTGAGGCCAAAAGATGAAGTACTTAGTAGCTGATGATGAGCCGCTTGCACGCCAAAGAATTAGTAGATTGATGGATAAGCTAGGTGGCTTTGAGTTTGTGGGGTCTGCTGAACATGGTACACAAGTCTTAGATTTAGTAGATAAGTGTAAGCCAACGATTTTACTGCTCGATATTGATATGCCAGGAATGAGTGGTATCGATGTCGCGAAACAGCTTAATGGTTCACATCCTGATGTCAAAGTTGTGTTTGTGACAGCACATGCTGAATTCGCGTTAGATGCGTTTCATGTTTTTGCTGCGGGTTACTTAGTGAAACCAGTGCAACTAGAGCAGCTAACTGCAGTGATGTCTCGGTTATATACACCAAAATTACAATACCAATTGGCGGGCGAGACGCGTTCAGTAAACATTTCAGAGGTATTAGTTGCGCAAGCAGATGATAAATATACTCATATCTGGTTTGAAGGAGGCGAAGCTATGGTGGATCATAGCTTAAAGTACTTGTTAGCACATTACCCACAAGATTTTATTCAAATACACAGGCATACTTTAGTTAAACGCGATGCCATTGACTCGATTGCCCATCAAGTCTCTGGTGGGGCTATGGTAACGATTAAAGGGTTTCCGGAACAGTTACCCGTTAGCCGAAGGGCTGTCAAAGAGGTAAAAGCTTTAATCTAGCTCGGACTTCACACGGTTTTCATTACACCTTTTCACACACTCATTTCTAATTTTTCACCCTATTTAAATCAAAAAACAGCCGTTTGTCAGACTTTTTGACCGTTCAAGGAATTACGCATTGAGCTATTTTTTTGAATATTTTATTCTTAATGAGTATGGGATTATCACGAGAATTTGCAATGGCAAAACTTTATAAGCGACAAGCAGGTTTCACTTTGCTAGAAGTACTCATCGCCTTTATGGTGTTGAGCTTTGGTTTATTGGGTGCAGTTGCACTGCAAGCGAAAGCTAAACAAGCTAGCTTTGATTCAATGCAGCGCGCCGCGGCAGTTGCTCTGGCAAACGACATTTTACAAAGGATCAGAGTGAATGACTCCGCAGACATAGTGAGCAATTATGATCTTACTTTTTCGAGTGATACGGACTTAATCCCCCAGCTTAGGTGTTTTAGCAATGACTGTACAAGTTCTGCAATTGCTGCGCTTGATTTAGAGCAGTGGAAAAACGCGATTCGTGCTAGAGAAAATACAGGAACGTTGGATGATACAACCGTATGTATAGACTTAGATGCTGATGCGCAAGGTAAAGGAATTGATGTACAGGTGGTTGTGACTTGGCGAGGTCGACAAGAAATTAAAGCAACTGATGCTATTAAAGGTATTAGCTGTGGTACCAATGATGATAAGCGACGTTTGGTTGTGCTGACTACGTTTATTTTTGCAAGAGGTGTTTAATGAAACGCACTGGTTTTTCAATTCTTGAATTAATGATTTCGATGTTTATTGGCGCTCTGATCTTAGGGGGGGTGATAGCCACTTATGTCAGTATGAAAGTGACCACGAGAGATACAATGGCAATTGGAGAAATGCAAGAAACTGGCAGGCTGGCGCTCTCTATTTTACAGCGAGATATAGAGCAAGTGGGTTTTTGGGGGACTTTTTATGACGAAGAGTTTACAGCTGCAAACGTCGTGAGCCCTTCTAATCCAAGTGGCGACTGCTTTGGTGGTATTAACAATGGCAGCTTTCCTGACTCCACGCCTTCTAATTTTCGCTCTATTTATGCGGAAGTGTCTGATGGTTCTAATGTACTTGGGTGTGTTTCGAATAGTGTTGAAGACACCGATGTATTGCAATTAAAGCTACTCGAAGGAAACCCCATCGATGTTGCGTCTACAGCGACAGATTCAAATCGATATTATTTTATTGCTGAACAAGAGAGGGCTTCGTTCGTAACTGGTGCTGGCACGATTGCGTTGCCTACTGTTAACGCAACAGTTTGGCCATACAGCCACCATGTATACTTCATATCGACCGAAGAGCTTACAATTAATAATGTGACACGAGATATACCGATATTAAGACGTTTAAGATTGAGTACAAGTGGCATGCAAGTAGAAACCGTGATGGAGGGAATAGAAGATTTTCGCTTGGTTTTTGGCTTAGATACTGACGCAGATGGCCGTGTGAATACCTACCGTAGTACTCAGGATATGACGACTTCTGATTGGGAAAATGATGATGGCGTTTTAACAGTACAAATATACTTACTTGTAAGGGCATTGGAACCCGATCCTGGCTTACAGCTAAATAGTCAAACTTACACGTTGGGGGTCGACCCAGATAGACGCACTCATACTTTTGCGGATAACTTCCGGCGCACGGTTTTTACGACGACAATACGGTTAAACGGGGCAATGTCATGGAGTATGTGAAGAAACAACAAGGTATTGTACTTGTAACAGCAATGGTCATGATTGTAGCCGTGACTGCGGTTGCAGTAACGCTTATGAGTAGCAGCAGTATTGACCTAAAAATAACCAACGCGGCGCAAGAAAGAGAGCAAGCTGAAAACTTGTTAATTGGCGAGGTGCAAAGAGTCATACAAAATGAAAATAACAGACCTGATAGCGCGAACCACTTCTTGATGTCTCCGCAACAGTTAGAGATAGAACAAAATAAGACATTTTCAGGCGAACATAATACGGACAATGAGATGCGCGCCTTGAATAGTGGTTCAAAGCAGCTGAATTGCCCAAGATCTTTTAAATATTCCAAGGGAGTTATGTGTAATTTAACAGAGATTAGTACCACGGTTGAATATGGAACTCGTACACGTCATCGACTCACCGTAGTTGTCGGTGTAGGGCAGCAGTATATTGACAAAAGTAAGGGGAAATAAGATGAAAAACGCTATTTTACTTTTTGTTTGCTTAATAAGTGTTAAAGCATTTGCAGAAGATATTGAGCTATATGTTAAGCATAATATTGATATTGACGAAAAGCCCAGAGTGATGCTTATTTTTGATACTTCAGGCAGTATGGCATTTTCAAGCAGAACTGGGCGTAGCTGTGGTTATGATTATTCTCGAAGACGTTATAGACTTTGCTCAGATAGCCGATTAGGCGTTGCGAAAAATGCGATTACTGATTTAGTAAATAAAAACCCAGATATAGACTTTGGCTTAATGCGTTTTAATGGCAGTAGTGGTGGCTATGTGTTAGCACGCATTGGTGCGGCTCAGTCAACGGTAAAATCACAAATTAATAACCTGGTCGCTAATGGCGCGACACCGTTGAGCGAAACGCTATGGGAAGCTTATCTATATCTGACGGGAGGTAGTCGGTATTATTCAAGGAATGTACGTGGCAGAGATACCAGTATAGAAAGTGGCAACTCATACCTTTCGCCATTTAGGCAAGTAGCAGGGGAGCCGGAGCGTTGTGATAACGCGGTTAATATCATTTTGATGACAGATGGCGATCCCTCTAACGATAGTCAACAAAATGGGAATATCAGAAGTTTACACCAGAACCGCTTTGGTAGTAGTGCCCCCGTTTACAATGGTAACTATATGCCGGCGCTTGCTAAATCCATTTATGGTGACAGTAACACAATAGTTGATTTGTATCCGACTACCAGTACAAAAGAAGATACAGGGCGGGTCTACACTATTGGTTTTGGTAATGGCATGAGTAGTTCAGGTAAAAATATCTTGCAGAAAACAGCCGATTTAGGTGGTGGGCAGTATTTACAAGCAAATACGTCATCACAGTTATCAGACGCTTTAAATTCAGTGACAAACAGTATTCGCCAAGAAGCGGATAGCTTTGCCTTACCGGTAGCAGCTAATACAGGCAACCAAACTAAAAGCAGTGACTCTTTATACTACACCATGTTTTTACCTGAAACTCATACAACTTGGAAAGGTAACCTAAAAAAATTAAAAGTAAAAAATAACACTACTTTAGTTGATATGGGTGGCAAAGCAGCCATAGATAAAGATGGAAAAATTGATAAAAATGCGACGACATTTTGGTCTGAACCAGGCTCAAAAGATGGCAATGCGGTAGATAAAGGTGGTGTGAATTATCAGCTAAGCCGCCAAACAACACGAAATATATACTCTGATTTTGGGACTGCATCACTACACAACTTTACCTACTCAACCGCGTTCACTCAATATGGTAATAATTTAGAAACGTTTACAGACAAAATGAATGCTCCTGCTAGTGAGCTTGCAAGTATTATGCAATGGGCCAGAGGCATTGACGTTAATGATGAAGACAGAGATAGCAATCGTAATGAACGTAGGCAAACTATTTTCGGCGATCCACTGCACTCTAAAGTGGTATCGATTAATTATGGGACAGAAGAGAGCCCGAATATTAGGTTGTTAGTGGGCACCAATGCGGGCTTTATGCATATGTTCAAAGATAACGGCGATACGATGACGGAAAGCTGGGCGTTTATTCCTGAAAGATTGCTCCCTGTATTGAAAGGTCAGAAAGATAAGAAAGCAGATACGAAGTTATACGGTGTGGATGGGCCATCCACACTTTATCATGATGATAAAGATGGCGATAACTTAGTATCTTCTGGTGACAGTGTGTGGTTGTTCTTTGGTTTGCGCCGTGGCGGAAACCAGTATTATGCTTTAGATATTACCAATCCAGACTCTCCTAAATTGATGTGGGGAGGGCCAATAACTGGTGGCACTGGTGACTTTGAAATGTTAGGACAAACGTGGGCAAAACCGTTAGTAACACACATTGAAATGGAGGGAGATGACCCTGTTGTTATTTTTTCGGCAGGTTATGACACCAATAAAGACAATGTGTCAAAAACCAATGATTCACTCGGGCAAGGCGTATATATTGTCAAAGCGCTAACTGGTGAATTGGTATGGTCGTTAACACGCAAAAATGGCTTTACAGGTAAGCACAGTATTGCGGGAAGCGCTACTACGCTTGACTCTAATTATGATGGTTATGACGATAGGATATATATGGCTGATACGGGTGGTGGTGTATGGCGTATAGATATGCCGGGACCTAACCCAAGCAACGGTAGCGAGCCATGGACGCACTTTAAGCTAGCGCAACTTGGAGGTAATAACGCATCAAGCGATAGACGTTTTTATAGTGCCCCAATGGTTGCTCGTACTTATTTCAGTAAAGTATCAATAACTGAGTCAAGCTCAAATAATATAAAGACGAGAAAAGACACTCCGTATGAAGCAATCTTACTTGGTTCTGGCAATAGAACTAGGCCTGCATCTTCGGCCGCAATTGACTATTTATTTATGATACGAGATGAAAATTCAGTAACGAAGTCTTTTGAAGACGATGACATTCCGCAGCCGATAAAAATTGGTGACTTATTTAATGTGACCCAAGATCCATTTTCTAAACAGCTAAACGATTTGGATAAGTTTACAGATTTAGAGGCTGAACTAGGCTCCTTTCAAGGTTGGAAATACAAGTTGAGTGCGTCCGAAAAATCATTATCAGAAGCCTCAGTTGCTGGTGGTGTTGCGTATTACACATCTTTTAGTCCTCCTGGCACCTCAAATAAATGTGAGGTGGAAGCTGGTTCTGGCAAGCTTTACGCATTTCACCTTCATTATGGGACTAAAATTTATAATCAATTGAGCTTTGCGACCCAGACTGCAGTACCCGAAGCACCACAACCTTATTTTACTTGTAAAGTATCTAGTAACACCTCTGGGACTTATGAAAGTAATTCTTGCAGTACCGAAATCAAGATGATTGGGCCTGTTTTAACATCGACTCCTAATGCCGACCTTGATTTAGGCGAGGATGGAATTTTCGATACTGTTGAGATCGCAGACCCGGTTCCAAGGATGGGTGATGGGTCAATTGATCTCGTTGATGGCGAATTCGGATTACAAACAAAGCAGCTCTATATTTACAAAAGGGAAGAGAACGATGAGAAATAGCACTGTTAATGGATTTACGTTGATTGAAGTGATGATAGTGGTTGTAATTGTTGGCATATTGGCCTCCATCGCGTATCCAAATTATTCAAGTTATGTCAACCGCGCTGCGCGTGCTGATGCAATGGTGATTTTATTAGATGCTGCAAATAGACAAGAGCAGTTCTTTGTTGATAATCGTCAATATACCAGTGACCTTGCAGACCTTGGTGTACCGACTGAAACTGAAAATGGGTATTTCACGATAGGCGTTGAGGCCGACACAAGCAGTTTTACGGTGACTGCGACTGCTGACAGTGGCCCAGTTGCGGGGGATACAGAATGTAGTACGTTAACCATAAATGAGTTGGGCTTGAAAGGTAATACAGGCAGTGGCGATGCTGACTTATGTTGGGAGCGATAATTACTTTATAATTCACATTTATCGGTCGCCCTTAGCCTAGAGCGGCCCGTTAAACTTACCGTAAGCTCTGCGCCTTGACGTGTACTATTGTAAGCATGTGTACAGTATACGAACGTGCCATTAGTAAACCCTTTTATACTGCCATCTGGTTGAAAGGTGATGGCAGTTCTTGGATATGTAAACATATGTGTAGTGTGAACTGCATCAAGGGTAAAGACTATTTCATCATTTGGTTCCAATACCCGCCAATCGCCTTTATCAATAAATATGCTAAGTGGTTTATGCCATTGGTTATGCTTACATTTATTATCGACTAGTGGGCATATAGTAATATTTTTACCGAGTAATACGGCTTGCCCTCTGGCCAAGTTAAGCGATTTTTTTACAAGGCGAAGGTGCTGCAGTGGCACATGATTAGACATGATCTCAGAGTAACTAGCTAAAGAAAGAAGTGATATTATTCCAACGATAGCAGTTGAAATAATTAATTCGAATAGTGTAAAGCCATACTGATACACTGTTGTTTTTGTCTCCATCCATGGATCCCAAAGGTGAGCGTATTTATAATTTTAGGTAATTTTATTAAATCAGCAAACTTACGGTATAAAGTTTATATATTATAAACACTTTTGGTCGCTGTCTCCTGAGTAAAACGCATTCCCTGATAATGCCAGTGTTAGTTGTTGATTATTTTCTTCTGAGCCTGCTGGGCAATATAAAAAGTTACCCGTTTGTGATGTAACCCTACCGCTGCTATCAAACCGAATGGTTGCCGTGCCGCTGAATGTTAATGTATCACCTGTTGATACAAGGTCCATTGCCCTTACCAGTGTATCGCCATCGTTATGTTGCCCGTTGTTGTCAACGTCTACAAAAACGATGATGTTATTGTTCGACCAGTTACTTGTGCATGACATGGTGCCCCGAGCTGTGAGTTCATCAGGGTCAACAGGGCATGTTATGACAATTTCATCACTTGTTGTAGCTTTTGCCCGAGCAAAAGAGAGGGTGCGTTTTAAGTCGAGTAAAAAAGCTTCTGCTTTATTACTTTGCGCGAGATTACTGTTGTTAAAAAACGCAATACTTGCCAGTATGCTTACGATAGCAATCGCGATCATGAGTTCAAGTAAGGTGAAGCCTCGTGTTCTTGTCATTACACACCCCAGACGAGATAAAAATTTTCATACTTTAGTTTTATTCATTATGACGTTGTTTTTTGTTCAGATCCAATCACTTTGTTTGCTAACAGTTTTAGGATTGACTAAAATCGACACACTGCCAATGGAAAATTAAAGAATCATGAAGAAAATAGAAGCAATTATTAAACCGTTTAAGCTAGATGATGTTAGAGAGGCACTCTCTGATATCAGTATTACCGGTATGACCGTCTGTGAAGTTAAGGGGTTTGGTCGACAAAAAGGTCATACAGAGCTATACCGTGGTGCTGAGTATATGGTTGATTTTTTGCCAAAAGTTAAATTGGATATTGTGTTAGCAGATGAAGATGTTGATAGAGCAATTGACGTCATATTAAAAACTGCGCAAACAGGCAAAATTGGTGATGGTAAGATATTTGTCACTGATGTTGAGCGTGTAGTGCGTATTCGCACGGGTGAAGAAGACGAAGAAGCTATTTAATTGTGTTCAATCACTGACAAAAAAGCCGCGATATAACGCGGCTTTTTTACATCGAGAGTGTGAGCTTAGCGCTTATTCAAAGTACGGGTTTGCTTCGCGTTTTCACTTAAATCATTGAGGCCTAGCTTTTTATAGCTTTGCTCCATGATGAGTAACGCATCATTAAGATAACTGCTCTGTGAGTAATGCTCTAAGACATATTTACCGCGGTTCGCTGCAGCCAAAAATGCCTCACGTTCGAAGTAATATTGAGCCACTTTAATTTCATAACGTGCCATCCGATTTAATAGCCAACCAAGACGCTTTTTAGCTTCAGGAATATAGGGGCTAGAGGGATAACTTTTCACTAACGTTGATAAATCTTGAAAAGCAACTCTGGTGCGGCTGGCGTCACGGTCAGCGCGGTCAACACCAAAGTATTCTTGGAATGCATTCTTATCAGCTTTAATATTTACTAGGCCTCTCATGTAATACATATAATCGAGGTTTTTGTGATTAGGATTAAGGCGAATAAATCGGTCAATGGTTGCCAAGGCTTGTTCGGTATTGCCGGTTTGATAGTGTGCAAAAACTAAATCCATTTGTACTTGGCGTGAATAAGGGCCAAATGGGTAGCGAGAGTTGATAGCACTTAAAAGTTCAATGGCTCTGGCGTAAAGGCCTGAATCTAAAGTTTGCTTAGCATCGTCATAAAGCGCTTGCGCAGATTTGTTTGGTACGCGTTCGATATTTTCTTGTTCTGGTGCAGATGAACACGCTGCTAATCCTAAAAATGAGGCGCTTACTACGATAGCAAAGGCGCGCTTCCCTAAGTTCATTATCATTTTATTTTACTACCTTTGGTGTCTTCGGCTAGGCCAAGTGAGCAAAACCGAGTAAACTATGCAATTATGCGATTCTAACCCAGTCGAGCAAAGCTTGCACTGGTAATTTAGGTAAAGTTACAGATGTCAGAGCAAATTTCTCTTCAAGCTGAAGTTCCTACTGAGCTAGGCGGTAAACGTCTAGACCAGATTTTGGCGCAATTGTTCCCCGATTTTTCACGTTCAAGAATAAAAACGTGGATTTTAGATGATAAAATCACCGTTGATGGTGAGGTTCTTAACACGCCGAGGGAAAAACTACTCGGTGGTGAAGTGGTTGCGATTGAAACACTGATCGAAGCACCGCGTGAATATGAAGCCCAAGATATTCCATTAAATATTGTTTATGAAGATGATGACATTTTAGTTATCAATAAGTCGATGGGTTTAGTGGTACACCCTGGAGCGGGTAACCCTGATGGCACAGTATTAAATGCTTTGCTGCATCATCACCCGGATATTATTAATGTTCCACGTGCGGGGATTGTTCATCGTCTAGACAAAGACACGACCGGGTTGATGGTTGTGGCAAAGACGATTCAAGCACAAACTCACTTAGTTAAAAATTTACAGGCGCGCGAAAACTTTACCCGTGAGTATGAAGCCTTGTGTAATGGCACAATGACCGCCGGTGGTATGGTTGAAAAGCCAATTGGCCGTCATGCAACCAAACGAACGCATATGGCTATTCACGAAATGGGTAAGCCGGCAATCACGCATTACCGTGTTGCAGAGAAGTTTAGAGCGCACACACGTTTGCGTTTGCGACTTGAAACAGGCCGTACTCACCAAATCCGTGTGCACATGGCGCATTTAAACCACCCATTAATCGGTGATCAGCTTTACGGTGGCCGACCTCGTCCGCCACGTAATGCCACGCCTGAGTTGTTTGCACAGTTGCGAGACTTTAAACGCCAAGCATTACATGCAATTAAGTTGAGTATCGCGCATCCAATTACTGGTGAAGTGATGACATGGGAAGCACCTATTCCAGATGACATGCAAATAGTCACCGAAGCATTACGCGCTGATACAAAAGAAAACCCTGACTTGGCGTTGTAGTTTTTTATTGTGATCCTTCCTAATTGGCCGGTTCAAGATAAAGTTGGTGCATTATCAACCACGCGCTCTGGTGGTGCATCAACGGGTTCTTTCTCAAGTTTTAATTTGGGATATCATGTCGGCGATGAACGCAACGAAGTTGTAGCAAATCATCAATATCTGCGCACCTATTTACCTGCTCAAGCCATTTGGCTTGAACAAATACACGGTGACCGTGTTTTTGTCGTAAATGAAAAAAAACCAGTTACGCAATGGCCTCAAGCCGATGCTTTATATACTAACGCTCGGTTGCAGCCGCTTGCCATTATGACCGCTGATTGCTTACCTATATTATTAGCAAGCAAGTGCGGTGGGGAAGTAGCAGCAGTGCATGGTGGATGGCGACCTTTGGCTGCTGGTATTTTAGCGAATACGTTGGTGCAGTTTAAGTGTGATCCAGATGATATTTTTGCTTGGTTAGGTCCAGCTATTGGCCCTAAAGCATTTGAGGTTGGCTCTGAAGTTGTTGCGCAATTTTGTAATTTAGATAGCGCACATTGTAGCGACTTTGTAGAACAAAATACGGGTAAATATTTGGCAGATATATTCGCTATTGCGACTCGTCAGTTAGCCGAATTGGGCGTGACTAAGGTGTATACTGATAAACTATGTACAGTCTCTGACTCTCACCGTTTTTTTTCTTATCGACGTGACGGTCAAACAGGTCGTATGGCCAGTGTGATCTGGCGTAATTAATCCGAAGAGTTTTCAGCTTTTTGACTTGAACATTTCACAAATCATACCCATTTAATAACAAGTTATAGTTATAAATAGGTATATACCTTATGCGTTTGGACCGATTCACCAGTAAATTTCAAGCCGCGCTCTCAGATGCGCAGTCTTTGGCATTGGGCCGAGATCATCAATTTATTGAACCTGTACATTTAATGTATGCACTATTACAGCAAACCGGTTCCAGTGTGCGTGCGCTTTTGGCACAAGCTGGGATCAGTGCAGATGAGCTCAATACTAAACTCTCGCAAGCGATCGAAAAGGTATTCAAAGTCGAGGGAATTGGTGGCGACGTACAGCTGTCTCATAATTTGATTGGACTAATTAATTTATGTGATAAGTATGCGCAAAAACGTAAAGATAAGTATATTTCCAGTGAGCTGTTTGTATTTTCTGCATGTGAAGATAAAGGCGACTTAGGGCAGATATTTAAAACGCTTCATATAACTCAGCCAAAAATTGAAGCCGCAATTAAAGCGATTCGTGGCGGTCAAAAAGTTGATAACCCAAATGCAGAAGAAACTCGCCAAGCACTTGAGAAGTACACGGTAGATTTAACAGAGCGAGCAGAGCAAGGTAAATTAGACCCTGTTATTGGTCGAGATGACGAAATTCGTCGGACTATTCAAGTATTACAACGTAGAACGAAGAATAACCCCGTATTGATTGGGGAGCCAGGGGTCGGTAAAACAGCCATTGTTGAAGGGCTTGCGCAACGTATCATCAATGGAGAAGTGCCTGAAGGGTTAAAAGGCAAGCGAGTACTGTCATTGGATTTAGGCGCACTGGTCGCGGGTGCGAAATACCGAGGCGAGTTTGAAGAGCGTTTAAAGTCGGTGTTAAATGAGCTTTCTAAAGAAGAAGGACAAGTGATCTTATTTATTGATGAGATCCATACTATGGTTGGCGCAGGCAAAACGGATGGCGCGATGGATGCAGGGAACATGCTCAAACCTGCACTAGCACGTGGTGAACTGCATTGTGTTGGCGCAACAACATTAGATGAATATCGTCAGTACATAGAAAAGGATGCCGCGTTAGAGCGACGTTTTCAAAAGGTATTTGTTAGTGAGCCCAGTGTCGAAGATACCATTGCAATCTTACGCGGCTTAAAAGAGCGTTATGAATTGCACCACTCGGTAGATATTACCGATCCCGCCATTGTTGCTGCGGCAAATTTATCACATCGGTATATCTCTGACAGGCAATTACCCGATAAAGCGATTGATTTAATTGATGAGGCGGGGAGTTCAATTCGCCTACAAATTGACTCTAAGCCGGAACAATTAGACAAACTTGAGCGTCGGATCATTCAGCTCAAGCTTGAAGACAATGCGCTTGCCAAAGAAAAAGATGAAGCCAGTCAAAAGCGACGAGCAGAAATGCAGGCGTTGATCAATGAGCTTGAAGGCGAGTACCGCGAGTTAGATGAAGTATGGAATGCTGAAAAAGCCTCTTTGCAAGGCACACAAGTGATTAAAGCTGAGTTAGAGCAAAGCCGTCTCGACCTTGAAGTAGCAAGACGTGCTAGTGACTTACAGCGTATGTCAGAACTACAATATGGCAGAATCCCTGAACTAGAGCGCAAACTTGATTTGGCGTCACAAGCAGAAATGCAAGAGATGAACCTACTGAAAAACCAAGTGGGAGAAGATGAAATTGCGGAAATACTGTCGCGCTGGACCGGGATCCCAGTAGCAAAAATGTTACAAGGAGAACGTGAAAAGCTCCTTGCTATGGAAGATGAACTGCATAACAAGGTTATTGGTCAAGATGAAGCTGTGCATGCAGTCTCAAATGCAATACGCCGCTCAAGAGCAGGGCTTGCTGATCCGAATAGGCCCATAGGTTCATTTTTGTTTTTAGGACCAACGGGAGTCGGTAAAACTGAGCTGACAAAAGCCTTGGCACACTTTATGTTTGATACCGAAGATGCCATGGTGCGTATCGATATGTCGGAGTTTATGGAAAAGCACTCAGTGGCGCGTTTAGTGGGCGCCCCTCCCGGGTATGTGGGCTATGAAGAAGGGGGATATTTAACCGAAGCGGTAAGGCGCAGACCTTATTCAGTGGTACTGCTTGATGAAGTCGAAAAAGCCCACCCTGATGTGTTTAATATATTACTGCAAGTATTAGATGATGGCCGCCTTACAGATGGACAAGGACGTACTGTAGACTTTAAAAATACAGTGATCATTATGACCTCAAACCTGGGGTCTGATATTGTTCAAGAACAAGCAAGCAACAATGATTATGCGGGTTTAAAAGAGCGCGTAATGGGCGTATTGGCGACCCAGTTTAGGCCAGAGTTTATTAATCGCATCGACGAAACAGTCGTATTCCACCCGTTGGTGACTGAACATATAAAAGAAATAGCGTCTATTCAGTTAGATAAGTTAACGACACGGCTACATGAGAAAGGCTTTCAGTTTGGTTTAACAAGTGATGCATTGGAAAAAATAGCACAAAGTGGCTTTGATCCTGTATTTGGTGCGCGCCCTTTAAAAAGGGCAATTCAGCAGTATATTGAGAACCCATTGGCCCAGCGATTATTGTCAGGAGAGTTTGTAACCGGCGATAGTATTGTGGTTGACGTAAAAGACGAGGGCATTGTTTTTTTAAAGTAGTACATACACTACTTTAATCGGTATATGAATAAGGTGTGATATCGGCTAATTACGACATCAAGTAACGCATCAGTAGCCTCGTCTACGGTGTCTTTACTTGATGTCACTGCTAAATAATTACACTTTGAAGGTAAGCAGCATCCCATTTACTTTATCGGCACTATTTACCAACTTTGCGGCATCCTCTGCTACGCGATAGCTTAATTGTAGATTTTCTTCGCCATGATGACTAATGGTATTAATGTTGCTATTTATATCGTGGCTAACAGATTGCTGTTGCTCTGCCGCAGCTGAAATCTCTAACGCCGAGTTCGCAATTTCAGTAATTTGATGGTAAATCGTTTCCAGCGCTTTTTGACTCGCTTGGCTTGCGTGTGCACAGTTATCTGCTCGGTCTTTGGTTGACTGCATTACCTTAGACCAGTTGTGAAGGGTATCCTGGATCTCTTTGATTGAACTATAAATGTGGCTGGTGGCATTTTGCGTACGAGAAGACAACGCACGCACTTCGTCAGCAACGACGGCAAACCCTCTGCCATGCTCTCCCGCTCTGGCGGCTTCAATAGCGGCATTAAGTGCAAGTAGATTTGTTTGTTCTGCGATCCCTTCAATTTCGGTCATGACTTGGCCAATTTTATCCGCTTCATTGGCGAGTGTTGTGGCGGTTTGTGCCGCTTCATCAACTTGACTGGCGAGTGTGCCAACCATGCTGGCGTTTTCAGACATTGTGGCTTTTATATCATTACAATGGGCTTGGGTTGTATCTACTTTGGTTGCGGTTTCACTGGTGTTATTGGATATTTCCCCTATTGTGGCGTTCATTTGCGACATGGCCGTTGCCATTGAACTCAAACGCTGGCTTTGCGCCTGTATGCCTTGTTCGGTATTGTTTGATTTTTCATCTAGGCTGGTAGCAATACCTTTAAAGGTAATGGTTGAATCTTTCATTCGACCAAGTACGGTTCGCAGTTTTGCTTGCAACATGCCTTGATTATATTTGGCGATACTAAATGGCGTGTGTCCGTCATAGATGTATCGTGAAACAGAATCAAACTCAGCCCTTTGTTTAGCTAATTGCGCAGGCGTATCTATGAGCTCATCATAATTCATAAAAAGTAGCGTTAATAGTAACCCTGTTATGATGAGTGTTGTGAGCCAGCCAGCTTGTATTGCGATTAGAGTTAAGCAGATTACGGTGAGTATCATACTGAGTGTTTGGCGAGTTTTGGTATTCTCTCGCCAATGGCCTATTTTTTTACCCGTATTAATGGCGTTATAGAGCTGTTGGGCTCTTTGTATTAATTGTGCTGAGGGGCGAACTCGGACCGATTGGTAACCGACAAGTTTTCCTTGCTCAAATATCGGTGTGACAAAGGCATCCACCCAATAATAGCGGCCATCTTTACAGCGGTTTTTTATAATTCCACGCCAAGAGTGACCGTCTTTAAGCTTGTCCCAAAGCTCCTTAAAAGCAGCTTTTGGCATATCTGGGTGGCGTACAATGTTATGATTCTTTCCTACCAGTTCATCTTGAGAAAAACCAGAGATGCTACAAAATGCGTCGTTTGCGTAGGTGGTGACACCTCGTAAATCTGTCGTTGATACAAGTTGCTGTGAATCGTCAAAAGTCACTTCTTCATTTGTTATTGTCTGCCCACGACGCATGGTTTTCTCCATAGGGGATATTCTTAAATTATGTTAGATTATAGCCAGTTAAAAAAGTAGGTAAAAGTAAGGGAACATAATGACTCAATTAACTCAAACCTATGGGGTTATCCAGTTTGGAAACGCCGATGCACTGACTAAAGTTGAACTCACTTTATCACAGCTTGACGTAAATAAGGTTCGAATTAAGCTGATCAGTAGCAGTGTAAACCCGATAGATGCAAAAACACGTCAAGGCTTGGGTTTTGTGGCAAAAGAGAAGGCCCAAGATCAATTTATGCCTCTAGGCTACGATGCTTTTGGAATAATAGAACAAGTGGGTGAATCAGAGTCTGATTTGACTGTGGGTCAACATGTTATTGGCATGGTTGGCTTTGCACATTCGCCAGGCTGTTATTCCACTTACTTAGATGTTTGTCCAAGTGAATTAATTGTCGTTAACGCGCAAGAAACCGCTGAGATTGCCGGTCTATGTTTGGCAGGGCTGACGGCTTTGCAAGCATTGCGTTTATTTGAGGATGTAAATTCAAAGCCTATTTTTATTACAGCGCCAACAGGGGGAGTCGGGCATTTGGCCATACAGATAGCGAAAACGCTTGGGTTAGATGTTATTGCGTTGACGACTCGGCCAGCTCACCCGTTACTGAAGAGCTTGAATGTGAAAGTGCTTGGGTATGATGATTTTTATAAGCAGCAGCACGATGCTGCGTTGTTAGATTTAGTTGGTGGCGAGCGCGGCTTGAATTTACTGAATTATATTACGCGTGAGAATATGATAGTGACGGTGCCGACACTATCCAAAGATTTGATATGCGCAAAGGCAAATGAGTTAGGCCAAAATGCGACAGGTGTTGTGGTTAATGCGGTGCACGAAGATCTAAAGTGGCTGTATAGCGTATATAAAAGCGGAAAAATTAATGTGCATCAAGACGAGTCATTCAGCTTAGAAAATGTGTCTGATGCGCATCATTACATGGAAAATAATAACTATTGTGGGAAAATAATAATTACCGCTTGAGTAATTGCACAAATGACCCCATTGAGATGACATTGCCCTGAATGGCTTGAGGATACTTTTTTGATAACTACAGAACTAAAAACACGATTAGATGCTTTATCTCAGCCTAAGCATCAACAAGCAATTAAGGGAATTATGCGTGGCATTGAGCGAGAAGCGCTGCGTATAAAGAAAAGTGGTCAAATTGCACAAACACCTCATCCAGCTGGTGCGGGTCACCCTTTGACCCATAATAGTATTACCACAGACTTTTCTGAATCATTACTTGAATTTATTACTCCGGTAAGCGAGGACGCAGAAGAAACGTTAAACCAATTGAGAGACTTGCAGAAATTCACCTTGGACCAAATGGGTGAAGAGCTGTTATGGCCTATGAGCATGCCATGCTTTATTTCAAATCAAGATGATATTGCATTAGCACAATTTGGCAGTTCCAATGTTGGTCGTATGAAAACGCTTTACCGTGAAGGTTTAAAAAACCGATATGGCAGCATGATGCAAGCCATTGCGGGTGTGCACTTTAATATCTCATTTCCAGACTCACTCTGGAAAAGCTTAAAAGAGTTAACGGCTGATAAGCAAACAGAGCAAGATTTTATTTCGGAGCAATATCTTGGTTTGATCCGAAACTTTAAACGAGAAATGTGGTTGATCAGTTATTTATTTGGCGCATCACCTTCATTATGCAGTTCTTTTTTGCAAGGTAAAGAAAGCGAATTACCATTTGAACGCATTGGGAAGGGCACTTTATATTTAAAGCATGGCACAGCTTTACGACTGGGCGACCTTGGTTATACCAATAGCGCACAGTCGTCGTTAAAGGTGACTTATAATAACCTAGATGAGTACATTGCTGGTTTACGCGCTGCAATTCATTGCCACTCTGATTTATATGGTGACTTAGCCGACTATCAAGACGAGAACCCCAAGCAGTTAAATAAAAATATTCTACAAATCGAAAATGAGTTTTATTCGCCAATTAGGCCAAAGCGTACTAGTCAAAGCGGTGAAACGCCTTCTCAAGCATTAGCGAAAGGGGGGATTGAGTATATTGAGATCAGGGCGCTTGATGTGAACCCATTTTCAGATACTGGGATCAGTCTAGAGCAAATTCGCTTTTTAGATGTATTTTTGACATATTGCTTGTTGAAATCATCGCCGGAATTAGATTTTGAACAGCAGCGTTCAACGCAAATTAACTTAAAGCGTGTGGTTAACCAAGGCAGAGATCCTGAGCTTCAATTAGAACAGGGTTCTGGTGAAGTGAATATTGTTACATGGGCAAACCAGATTTTTGATGATTTGACCGCTGTAGCTGAGTACATGGATAATGCCTATGGTGTTGAGTATTACAGCCAGACTATTGAGCATATTCAGACTTGGATTGCAGATAGTACCCAGACACTTTCTGGCCGTTTGATTTCGCAAATGTTAGAAACACAGCAGGATGGAGGTGTTATCGCGTTAGAAATGGCACAAACATATCAGCGAGCGGCTATGGACTATCCTTATCAAGTCTACAGCGAAGATATTTTACATCGCCAGGCGATTGATTCTCAGAACAAAGAAAAAGAAGTTAGAGAGGCTGATAAAGTGGAATTTAAAACCTTTTTAGATGATTACTTTAGCAAAGCCTAGATAAAAAAAAGCGTAGCTCAATGGGCTACGCTAAATATAAATCAGGGATGAAACAATGCCAAACTGCTGCATTCATAAAGTAAGACTCGCCACTCGAGATTAAGTTCAATAAACTTTTAATATAATTTTACTTTGAGGTATGCAGGTGAAATTAGCTTATTAAAAGTGCTTATGGCTAAGTTCATACAGGTCCAATGTCTCAAAAAATTGAAATTAGTATAAATATAAAACTATTGATTTCTCTATACGCAACTGCAAAATATACCTATGTTTTTAAGTTAATATCAGCGACATAAAATATATGTTTTTGTTTGCAAGTTTGCATATATAGTAGCGTGAAGGCAAAAAAAAACGCAAACTTCATAGAAGGTTGCGCTAATTGAAATTCAGGGATGAAACAATGCTAAACTGCTGCATTCATAAGTTATGACAGACGATAATTGCAAAAGTTCACTAAGGTTTAAAAAAAATGCTAAAAAAATACTTTCTCATACCTTTGCTCTGTTTGCTTGGTGGTTGCGCGACGGCGCCGCCGAAGCAACCAGATGACTTATGTAAAATATTTACAGAAAAAGAAGATTGGTATTATGATGCCAGAGATGCCCAAGAAAAATGGGGATCACCTAAACATGTATTAATGGCTATGATGTATCAAGAGAGCTCTTTTAGACATGATGCCGCGCCACCAATGGAGTATTTTTTATGGATTATTCCGACTGGTAGAGCAAGCTCTGCCTATGGCTATTCACAAGCGAAAACGATGACTTGGAAAGATTATATTAGAGAGTCGGGTAATTCGGGGGCGGATAGAGATGATTTTGAAGATGCCATCGACTTTATGGCATGGTTTGTTTATAAAACCCATAAGGTGAATGGCATATCAAAATGGGATGCTTATGCGCAGTATTTAAATTACCATGATGGCTGGGGTGGCTATAAGCGTGGTACCTATAAAAAGAAAAAGTGGTTAATGGCCGTTGCCAATAAAGTAAAACATCGTGCGAGCAGATATGGTGCACAACTTAAACGCTGTGAAGCTGATTTAGATAAAAATTGGTTTGAGCGCTTGTTCTCATAATAAGTATTGGATGATTAACACACTATGAGGAAGCATTATTATGTCCACAAATAGTGGTACTTGTCACAACACACTTTTAATATATTTCAGGTCAGAATAACTTTAGATATGAAAAAGCCGAGCTTAGTAAGACTCGGCTTTTATCGTTAAAGTCGCTTTTATTTAGGGTTGTTTCTTTGTTGTGGGAAGACTTTGACCTGTTTGATCATGTTTTCTTTGATCTCAATTATTTCTATTGGGTAACCCGCAATACGCATACCTAATTGTGTCTCAGGAATATCTTCTAAATATTCAACAATCAAGCCACTGAGTGTTTTAGGTCCTTCTGTCGGTAATTCCCATGTCATCTCTTTGTTAATATCGCGAATATTAGCAGCACCATCTACCAATACTGAACCATCGCTTTGCACGTCAACTTCATCACTGGTTGCGCGCGTTTGCGTAGTTGTAAAGTCACCAACCACCTCTTCGAGGATATCCTCCAGCGTTACTAGGCCTTGAATATCACCATATTCATCTACCACTAGGCCAATGCGCTCTTTGCTTTGTTGAAACTTTAATAACTGCGTGTTTAACGAGGTGTTTTCGGGAATATAATAAATCTCTCTAACTGCTCGTAATAACGAAGGCTTGTCGAATTGCTCTTTGGTAAGTAATCTTAGTGCATCCCTTGAATGAATAAAGCCAACGGCATCGTCAATTTGATCTCGATATAATAAGACACGAGTATGTTGTGCATTGGTGAGTTGCTTTGAAATGTCTTTCCAGTCGTCATTTATGTCGATTGCGTTAATTTCATTACGCGGGATCATTATATCCTCGACTGTGACTTGTTCTAAATCAAGAATAGACGTTAGCATATTCTGGTGATTTGACGGCAGTAGAGCACTTGACTCATTTACGACCGTTTTAAGTTCTTCTTTACTTAAACTATGCTCTTCAATTTGCTGATTTGAAATACCAAAAATACGTAACATGCCATTGGTGATCCAATTCACCGCAATAACCAAAGGGAATAAAATTTTGAGCAAACCTTTGAGTATTATCGAACTTGGAAATGCGACTTTTTCTGGATAAAGCGCTGCCAATGTTTTTGGTGTGACTTCGGCAAAAATCAGCACAACGAGTGTGAGTACAAACGTCGCGATTGCAATACCCATATCACCATACAAGCGGATACCAATTATTGTTGCTACCTGTGCGGCTGCAATATTAACCAAGTTATTACCGATAAGGATTAGGCCTATCAGCCTATCCGGTCGACGCAGCAACTTGCTTACACGTTTCGCGGCTTTATGATTTTGCTTTTCGAGGTGGCGTAACCGAATACGGTTAATTGACATGATCCCTGTTTCAGAGCTAGAAAAGTAGCCCGAGATCAATATAAGCAAACCTAAGAATATAAATAGGGTGCTTGTAGATATGTCGTCCAACAGAGGAGTCCTTTTTGACTTACGAAAGCGTATTAGGCGTTAGCTTGGATTTTTAGTCAAGCTAAAACTTAACAAGTATCACTTCTTGAATGAATCGACTACCAAAATAGGCAAGTGTTACAAGCCCTGAGGCACCAATAATCGTAAATACTACTGGTTTACCACGCCAACCAAATTGATGGTGGCCAACAGTGACAGCTGAAAAAATTACCCAAGATATCATTGAGAGTACGGTTTTATGTATAAACTCTTTGTCAAACATACCTTCTAAAAATGCAAAACCCGAGAGTAAAGCTAAGGTAAGCAGCGCAGTACCTACGGTCAAAAGTTGATAAAGTTGTTGTTCAACTTGCATTAGTGGAGGGAGGTGGCTGTGCATAATAGCTAAATCTTTTTGCTTTAAGCGCTTATCTATAAAGAAGAACTGAATAGCATACAATGTTGCAATAATAAGCACGCAATAAGCAAGTAATGACAGTGAAATATGAACAACTAGGCCAATATCGACATTGATAGACTGCATAACAATATGGTGGGGAACGAATAAGCTCGCAGTTAAAAGCAATGCCGCAAAACCATACACGACGGGCAATAGTAGTGTAGCAGGGAACTTTAATGAGACCGTTGTGACACTAACAACGATAACCCAGCATGTCAGTAAGGCAACGTTAATAGTACTTAAATCTTGCCCTTCAGTAGTAAACACTGAGTTCACAAGTACGAGCATATGCGTCAATATAGCAAGCGTACTGAGAATAATTGTCAGTTTATGACTCGGCCCTTCTTTGTGAAAGAGGCGGGATAATACATGCCCCATGGCAAGCACATAAAAAACGCTGGCAATAAGAGACAAGCTAACAATCAACATATGATTTGGGCCTAATAATTATTTTCCTTAGATAGGCTATTGTATTTTAAGCCTCGCCACTTGCATAGAGTTTCTAAAAAGAATCTTTGTCTGCACTTGAATACTGTATTAGTTAAGAGCATATCAGTATAATGCAAAGCAATTACGATATATTGGAACCTATACATGTTTGAAAACCTCCAAGAACGCTTAGGTAAAACGTTAAAAAATATCAGTGGCAGAGGCCGCCTTACCGAAGAAAATATAAAAGACACTTTACGTGAAGTGCGTATGGCATTGCTCGAAGCCGATGTTGCCTTGCCTGTAGTTCGAGAGTTTGTCAAACAAGTAAAAGAACGTGCGGTGGGGGTGGAAGTAACAAAAAGCTTAAGCCCAGGCCAAGTGTTTATTAAAATTGTGCGTGAAGAACTTGAAAGCGCGATGGGTGAAGCAAATGAAGAGCTTAACTTAGCAGCTCAGCCGCCAGCCGTGGTGATGATGGCGGGTTTACAAGGTGCAGGTAAGACAACCAGCGTGGGTAAGCTGGCGAAGTTCTTAAAAGAGCGTAAAAAGAAATCCGTTTTAGTTGTCAGTGCTGACGTTTACCGCCCAGCAGCGATAAAACAGTTAGAAACATTAGCCAGTGAAGTTGATGTTGAGTTTTTCCCAAGCGATATTTCGCAAAAGCCGGTCGATATTGCAAACAATGCGATCAGTCACGCGAAAAAGAAATTTATAGATGTTGTGCTAGTTGATACTGCGGGCCGTTTGCATGTTGACACTGACATGATGGACGAAATTAAAGACCTGCATAACGCCATCACACCGGTAGAGACCTTATTTGTCGTAGATGCTATGACAGGTCAAGATGCGGCAAACACAGCAAAAGCGTTTGGTGAGGCATTACCCCTGACAGGTGTTATTCTGACCAAAACTGACGGTGATGCTCGAGGTGGTGCTGCGCTGTCTATTCGTCATATTACGGGTAAACCCATTAAGTTTATGGGTGTGGGTGAGAAAACGGATGCGTTAGAGCCGTTCCACCCAGATCGTATTGCATCTCGTATTTTGGGTATGGGTGATGTTTTATCACTTATCGAAGAAGTCGAAATGAAAGTCGACAAAGATAAAGCCGCCAAAGTAGCAGAGAAAGTATTTAAAGGTGATGGTTTTACACTGGAAGATTTTGCTGAGCAATTAAAGCAGATGAAAAACATGGGCGGCATGATGTCGATGCTTGAGAAGCTTCCAGGTATGAATAATTTACCTGATGCAGTTAAAGGCCAAGTAGGTGATAAGACGTTCTTACAGATGGAAGCTATCATCAGCTCTATGACGCCAAAAGAGCGTGCACGCCCTGATATTATTAAAGGTTCTCGCAAAAAGCGTATTGCAGCAGGCTCAGGAACTCAAGTCCAAGACATCAATAAATTATTAAAGCAATTTACTCAAATGCAAAAAATGATGAAAAAGATGAAAGGTAAAGGTGGTATGCAAAAAATGATGCGCGGTATGAAAGGCATGATGCCACCGGGCATGATGGGCGGCGGCCCTAAGTTTTAAGGTTTTATAGCGTTTTTTTCATATAAAATAAAAAAGAGGCGATAGCCTCTTTTTTATTGATCATAAAAGCAGCAGCATGTTATGGTTGTTTTTTACCCCTCAGATCAGCATTTAATCTACCTAAGTGTCATTTATCCGCACTTCTTACTTGCATTGTGGCTAAAAACTCGTACAATTCCCCAGCTTCCTATTGTGGGAAGTAAATCTTATTAATGAAAACAGTCAATCTATTCAGAGGACGGTATGGTAACTATTCGTTTGCAACGTGGTGGCGCTAAAAAGCGTCCTTTCTATCAAATTGTGGTTGCGGATAGCCGTTTCTCGCGTGACGGTCGTTTCATCGAGAAAGTAGGTTTCTTTAACCCTATTGCTCAAGGTCAAGAAGAGAAAATTCGTTTAGACTTAGCCCGTGTTGAACACTGGGTTGGTCAGGGCGCATCTCTAACAGATCGCGTAGCTAAGTTAGTTAAAGACGCTCGTAAAGCGGCTTAATAGGCGTAAGTGTAACCATGAGTCAAGAAAACACCTCGATTATTGTAGTAGGTAAGCTTGGTGCTCCTTACGGAATTAAGGGCTGGCTTAAGGTACATTCATTTACTGATGATCCCCAAGGGATCTTCGATTTCAGCCCATGGTTAATAGGGCAACAAGGTAAATGGCAAACCCTTGAAGTGAGCGACTGGCGTCGTCATAACAAGGGCTTTATCGCCAAGTTTGCGCAAGTAAACGACAGAGACGAAGCAATGGCGTATACCAATGCAGAAATTTCTGTTGATTCAGCGCAACTGCCGGAACTCCCTTCTGGGGAGTTTTATTGGCGAGATCTCATTGGCATGTCGGTTGTAACTGATAAAGGTTATGACCTAGGCACTGTTGATGACTTGATGGAGACAGGCTCAAATGACGTTTTGGTTGTGAAAGCAAACAAAAAAGATGCATTTGGTCAATCTGAACGTTTAATTCCTTTTTTAACTGATTCAGTTATTAAAGAGGTTAAACATGAAGAGAAAATAATTACTGTTGATTGGGATCCAGGCTTTTAATGAGTCAGCAAAATCCACTATGGGTAGGAGTGATTTCACTGTTCCCAGAAATGTTTGATGCGATAACCCAACAAGGTGTTACAGGGCGTGCAGTTAAAAACGGTTTAATCGATTTTAATTGTTGGAATCCACGAGACTATGCAGTTGATAAGCATAGAACCGTAGATGACAGACCTTATGGTGGCGGTCCTGGCATGTTGATGATGGTGCAACCATTACAGCAAGCTATTTTAGCTGCAAAATCTGCAGCTGGAGAAGGCGCTAAAGTAATTTATATGTCCCCTCAAGGGCGAAAACTAGATCAACAAGGTGCTGCTCAGTTAGCGGCATCTGAAAAATTGATTTTAGTAGCTGGTCGGTATGAAGGTATAGATGAACGGATCATCGAATCTCTTGTAGATGAAGAATGGTCCATTGGCGATTTTATTCTCAGCGGTGGTGAACTACCTGCTATGACATTAATTGACGCTGTAGCGCGATTAGTGCCTGGTGTATTAGGTCACAACCAGTCAGCTGAGCAAGATTCATTCTCGGATGGGTTGCTAGATTGTCCTCACTATACTCGGCCAGAAACATTGGATGACAAACAGGTCCCTGCTGTATTACTCAGCGGAAACCACCAAGCAATTGCTAAATGGCGCTTAAAGCAGTCATTGGGAAGAACTTGGCTACGTCGTCCAGACTTGTTGCGTAACCTAGCTCTGACTGAGGAGCAAGCGGCACTACTCGCTGAATTTCAGCATGAGTACCAAGAAGCTTGTGGCTAGAAGACAGTTACACCTAGGAATGTGAGAAATATAATGGCAAAAGTAAACCAAAATATTATTAAAGCGCTTGAAGAAGAGCAGCTTAAAAAAGACGTACCAGTGTTCGGCGCTGGTGATACAGTAGTTGTACAGGTACGTGTAAAAGAAGGTAACAAAGAGCGTCTACAGGCTTTTGAAGGTGTTGTAATCGCTAAGCGTAATCGCGGTCTACATTCAGCTTTCACTGTTCGTAAGATCTCGAACGGTGAAGGTGTTGAGCGTGTATTCCAAACGCACAGCCCTCTTATCGATAGCGTTACAGTTAAGCGTCGCGGTGCAGTTCGTCGTGCTAAGCTTTACTACCTACGCGAGCGTTCAGGTAAATCAGCACGTATTAAAGAAAAACTTAATTAATACGAGCGTTTATCACGCTGAAAAAACAGGCCACTCTTTGAGTGGCCTGTTTTGTTTTGTGCGCTATATTCTAGTGACTGATTATTTTATACCTTTTCTCATCACTTTGTTCCTGTTAGACTGGCTGTATTATATATTTTACACTGTAATTTTAAGTTTACACTATGGCTGATGGAATTGATTTACATGTATTAAGACAAGGCATTGATGCTTGTGATACTGAACTTGTGGCATTACTGGCGAAGCGCCGCGCTTTGACAGAACAAGTTGGGATTGTTAAGCAGCAAACAGGGGCGCCTTTGCATGCACCGGAACGAGAGGCTGAGTTGATTTCAGCGAGACGTGAACAGGCGCTTGAAAGTGGTGTTAACCCCGATTTAATTGAAGACATACTCAGGCGTATGATGCGTGAAGCGTATGAGAATCAACAAAGTTTATTAGCCTGTGTAGCCCCTGAACTGTCGCCTATTGTTATTGTAGGTGGTGAAGGTGCTATGGGGCAGTTGTTTGCCAAACAATTCCGTCGTTCTGGCTATGAAGTGCGAGTGTTAGATAAAGCTCAGTCTAGCCAAGCTGAAGCTATACTAGCAGATGCAAAGTTGGTGCTGATCAGCGTACCTATTAATGCATTGGAAGAGGTAGTTGCAAAATTACCGGCCTTACCAGATGATTGCGTTCTCGCCGATATTACTTCGATAAAGCAGGGGCCTGTAAAAACGTTAATGGATAAGCATTCAGGTCCTGTTGTGGGGTTGCATCCCATGTTTGGTCCAGATATATCTCATTGGGTTAAGCAAACGGTGGTTGTATGTGATGGTAGAAGAACAGGCGATTATCAAGGCCTATTGCAACAATTAACTATTTGGGGATGCCAGTTAGTCAATATCGACGCTAAAAAACATGACCAAGCAATGCAAATTATTCAAGTCATGCGTCATTTGACGACGTTTGTTTATGGTCAATTTTTAGCTAAGCAATCTCACACTTTACAAGAGCTTCGAAGTTGTTCTTCGCCTATTTACCAACTTGAACTGATGATGGTGGGAAGATTGTTTGCTCAATCACCAGAACTGTATTCTGACATAATGCTTGCACAATATAATGATGTTGAGGGGCTGTTAGCAAGCTATCAGGATACGTTTAGCAGCACCTTAGAATTATTGAAAGCAGGGGATAAAGACGCTTTGATAGGGGCATTTGCACAAGCAAAAGAGTATTTTTCTTGCAGTGTAACTCAGTTCCTATCTCAAAGCCGAGGGTTGTTAAATAAAGCGAATGATGCAAAAGTATTAGACTAAAGGAAAGAGAAATAGCGCTAATGCGCTATTTCTTTGTTAGATCATAAGACATCAACGGCTTGTAACGATTCACTTTGATAGCAGCCCAACACTCTAACAAATTGAGTATGCTCTTTAAGTTGCTCCATCGCTTGTTGCACTCGTTTTTCGGCGGTGTTTGCTAATAAATCTACGTAGAATACTTCTTCCCAAGGGTTTCCTGGTACTGGTCTTGATTCTAATTTAACCATATTGATATTATGGCACTTGAATACCATCAAAGCGTCAGCCAGAGAACCGACTTGTTGTTTTGTTGCCATGATTAAACTGATTTTGGTAGGAAGTTGCGTAGAGACCTGTAATGACTCCCGTGCAACAACAATAAATCGACTATGATTTTCAGCTTGATTTGCCAAACCGGTCTTGATGACCTCTAAACCAATATTTTTACCAGCTTGTGCTGAGGCAATTGCGGCACTCTGTGGTGTCTCTAGTGCAGATTGCAGTGCGCTGGATGTTGAATCGCATGTTTCGTGTTGTATGTCACCAAGCCCCTGTAAAAAACGGCTACATTGGGCAAACGGCTGATGATGTGCAAATATCTTACTTATGTCTTTTAATTCGGTGCCAGGGTTTGTTAATAAACAATGCTCTACTGTTTGCGTTACCTCACCGACGATAGAAACCTGAGCATGCTGCAGCAAATCGAAAACTTCGTTGATACTACCAGAGCTGGTATTTTCGATAGGAAGCAGACCGTAATCAGCTTGGCCACGTTCGACCTGTTCGGTAATTTTGTCAAAGCTTGGACAGCCAAGTTCAACGACTTTACCTGGGCGACGACTAAAATATTTATGGCACGCAAGTTGGCTATAAGAGCCTTGGCCACCTAAATAGGCAACTCTATGAGTATCGCCTAATGCCTCAGGGTTAAGGTTTTTTTGCAATAAAGCTTGTTGATTTAATACTGAGTCTTCCAAGATCGTTTGGAAAACACTATTAATATAAAATGCATCAAGGCCTAGTGACTTGCCATAGCTGATGAGCTTTTCTAGCAGTACTTGCTCTCGCTCTTCGTCTCTGATCGGTTTATTGTTGGTAATTTTGTATTCTAATACGCTGTGGCTTATCCGACGGCGCTTAGCAAGTAGCACCATTAGGTCGGAATCAATTTCATTGATATCGCGACGCAGTGCATTTAATGTGTTTTCAGTCATAGGTCCTCTCATTCCCAATGCAAAAAAAAGCCTCCCAGTTGGGAGGCTTAGCTATTTGTGTTACACGCAAACAGTTCAGCCTCTTCACCTAAAGAAGAAGCCAAAAAAGAAATATGGAGTGCGGGCAATCAAAATTGTCATATTGTGTTATAAATAAATTAAATTAAATATATTATTAGCACACTTTAAATTAGTTCTAAAGTGATAATTTTGAATAATTGCTCGCTAAGCGAAATAGCTCTTAGTGTCAGTTAGTGATACAAACGTGACTTATGTTATCTGTATCTGTTATATTAATTTTAGATTAATGAAAAAAATTATAATTATGATAAGGGTTTAAAAGTGGTCAATCGTCGGCCCCCTTCAAGGTTTGGTGCAAACTCTCTCAGTGTGAAGCTATCAATGTTGATATCAGCAGTGTGCTTAGTTGCTGGTGTTTTTGCTGCTGCATTAATGCTTAAATCAGAAGAAAGGCAGCTGATTTACGAAGAGTACTCAGAGTTAAAACGAGTAAGTAGCCAAGCGGTTTACCAGTTCAGCCAGTACTTAAATTTGAAAACGAGTTTAGCTGAACAAGCAAATATTGTTGTTGCCAAGCAATTGTTTATCGAACCGACCCTGTTACCAGAACAGTTAACTTCTCAAATAGCTGAAAGGAGTGGTGAGTTCCGCAGCACCTCAAAGAATGGCCTGTCAGCCGCTTATTTATCGAGTGTTACTTTAACACAAAATGATAGGCGTTTATTTACACAGTCAGAATCATTGTGGAACATTATTGCGCCACCCTTACTTCAAGATTTTTTTAACTTCTATTTAGTGACTAAAGAAAATTTTGTGAGAATAGCCCCGCCTAATATTTTGTTGAACAGCTCGCCAAATAACGCATTGTTCAGTACTCATGCTCTACCGTTACTAAGAGAAGAGCTAAACCCAACGAGAGAGGCAATATGGTCTCGAGTACATTTTGATAATGTTTGGAACAAGTGGGTGATAAGTATTTTAGTGCCACTTTACAATAATGAGCAGTATGTTGGCTTCACAGGCACTGATTTGGAGCTTACGACATTGCTCTCTCATTTGCCTGCCCCGGACTCTCGACAAGGGTTTGTGATATTTGATCAGCAAGGACATATTATAGCAGCGCCTAATTTAGGCACTCAGCGAGCATCAGGTACAGATTCACCAGATAGGCCTATTTCAATACCCGCATTGAACACTGTTATCGAGTCAGCTTTATTGGTTAAATTACCAGAGTTTCAAGATGAATTTACATTAGAGGGTGAAGGTCACATTATTAATATCCAACAGCTTAAACAGCTCGATTGGTACATTGGTGTTTATAAAAAGCGTGACTCTGCATTGTCTGCATTGGAAGAATTAAAAGTTAAGTTCTTTGGTTTATTTTTACTTTATGCATTATTTGTTGCTCTTTTATTACATCAAGTGTTGTATCAGTTGGTTTTAGGGCGGATAAACTTGTTGGTAAATGCAGTAGTTGGATTTGGTCGAGGGCAATGGGATATGCCGTCAATGCCCAGTAGTAAAGATGAAATAGGGCAACTCAACGCTTCATTTAACGATATGAGTGAAGAAATAAAAAAGTTGGTTACAGGCTTAAATCAACGTATCACAGAAAAAGAAATTGCAGAAAAAGCGGCAAATAGGCTGTCAAAGGCAGTATCCTTTTCGGGCACTGCGGTGGTTATCACCAATGAACATTTTCAAATTGAATATGTAAATCCGAAAATGTTAGAAATGACCGGCTTTGAAGAAAGTCACTTTTTGAGTGCCCCTTTATTGAGCATTATTTCTAAAGATATGGCGATTGTGGTTGATGACATTGATATAGATTTACGCAGTAGGAATTACTGGCGTGGCGATACCATGTTAGCTGGTTCTGATCCAAAACCGATTTGGGTTAGCCTCAGTATTTCCCCGATTAGAGAAGACGGAGGGCAAATTTCTAGTTATGTGGCGTCGGCGCAAGATATTTCCTTTGTGAAAGAAAGTCAGCGCAAAATGGAAGAGTTAGCGTATTTTGATACATTAACAGGTTTGGCTAATAGGACCTTCTTTAGAATGCAGCTGCGAAAATCAATGGCGTTGGCTGAACGTGGACATTATGCATTTGCCTTGTTTTATTTTGATTTAGATGAATTTAAACGCATTAATGACACGTTAGGGCATGATGCTGGTGATCGGCTGTTAGTCGAGGTCGCTGATCGACTCAAGTTGCGGTTAAGATCTGAAGACACTATCGCACGGCTCGGTGGTGATGAATTTGCTGTGCTTTTAAGTGGGATTGAAAAGCGTGAAAATGCGATGGAAGTGGCGCATATTATTCAACGCACGTTGAATAAACCAATTAAGCTAGGCAATAACGAAGTAATTGTCAGTGCCAGTATTGGTATCACCATGGCGCCATTTGATAGTAAAGAAGAAGAGCAATTATTAAAACATGCTGATTTAGCTATGTATGAGGCCAAAGCCAAAGGCCGTAATACATTTCATTTTTATTCCCAGGAGCTTGATGCGGCCGCTAATGAACGTTTATACATTGAAAATGAGTTAAGGCAGGCAATAAAAGCAAAACAATTTACCTTGTTTTATCAGCCTCAGGTTGATTGCCAAACATTAAAAATTGTCGGTTATGAGGCATTGATCCGATGGAAACATCCTGAAAAAGGCATGATCCCACCAACGAAGTTTATTCCAATTGCAGAGGCAACCGGCTTAATTGTGGAGTTAGGTGCGTGGGTATTGGAAGAAGCATGTTTATTTTCGATGCGGCTACAACGTCAAGGCCGCTCAGGTAACATGTCTATTAATCTGTCTGCTCGACAGTTCAAAGACGCTCATTTAATTGATGAAATCTCTGATGTGTTACAAAAAACCCAAATGCCGGCTGAAAAACTCCATTTGGAATTGACGGAAAGCATGTTAATGGGAGATGTTGAAGCTGCCATTGCTCAATTACATCAGATGAAAGATCTCGGTGTGGGTTTGTCGATTGATGATTTTGGCACCGGTTACTCTTCGTTAAGCTACCTTAAGCGTTTTCCTGTAGATAGCCTAAAGGTGGATAGATCATTTGTAAAAGATATACCAGCTGATTCAAATGATATGGAGATCACAGCGGCGATAATAGCAATGGCTCAAAAACTTAACCTACAAGTTGTTGCTGAAGGGGTTGAAACAAAAGAACAGGTGGCATTTTTGAAGCGCAATAATTGCTACATAGTTCAAGGCTATTACTATAGTCCACCTTTACCTGAGCATGAAATTGAAATCTTTCGTTCTCAATTACAAGATAGTGCCGGTAATTAGTAATTAACCGCCGGCAATTTTTACTTTAAAGTTAAGTGATTCCAGTATTAACTTAAGCTTAGTACGGTCATCACCTTGTACTTCAATGATATTGTCTTTTAGCGCACCGCCTTGACCCATTTTACTTTTTAGTGTTTTAGCTAATTTTTTAAGGTCATGTTCTTGAGGATCTATGCCAACAACGAGCATGACACCTTTCCCTTTTCGGCCTTTTGTTTGCTTTTCAATCCGCACTGCACCGTCTTTAAATAGTTTGGCTTGCGCTTGCGGCTTTGCCTCATCGGTGTTGATGCGGCCTATGTCGGTAGAGTATACCAAGCGGTTATCTGACATTTTATCCCACTTTTATTTTTTGTCCTATTAACACGTTATTTTAGATATTTTACTGCCTGATACCAAGCTTATTTTACGTTATAGAGCGATTAAAAAGAGGGGGTATAAAAATAAATTACATTTGATAACGTTAATTTTTGGCGAAAAAATGTAAAAGCGTTATATTTAAATCAGTGCACGGATAACAAATTCAAACCATATTAGGAGCTTAAGATGAGTTTGAGCAAGAATGCTTCAGCGGATGGGAAAACATTGACCATTCAAATCAGGGGAAAGTTCGATTTTAATTTAGTACAGTCATTTCGCCAAGCGTATGCAGAGGTGGGGGAACAGACTGAAAAAGTAGTCATTGATTTACGTGAAACCGACTATATGGACAGTTCTGCGCTAGGTATGTTACTTAATATGAAAAAAACTTTGGGGGACTCAATTGGTAGTATCCATATTAGCAATTGCCGCCCGCAGTTAAAGAAAATATTGCAAATATCGCGCTTCGACAAAAAGTTTGATATCGATTAACTTACTACTAAAAGGCCTTAGCCTGTGCGTATTCTTGTTGTCGATGACCAACCCCTGAACTGTACTTTACTCAAAGCAATGCTCGAGCAGCAGAGCTATCATGTAGAGGTTGCGAATGATGGGGTTCAGGCACTGGATGTATTGCAAAGTACAGATATAGATATTGTTTTGTTAGATGTGATGATGCCAGTGATGGATGGCTTTGAAGCCGCACCAAAGATAAAGCAGTTGGCTGGAGATGTGTATTTACCCGTGATATTTATCACGGCATTAGAGGACCATGCAAGCTTTGAAAAATGTTTAGCCGTAGGGGGTGATGATTTTATTCATAAGCCTTTTGATAGAATAATATTATCGGCAAAGATTAAAGCGCATGCCCGCACCAGAAAACTGAGCCAAGAAGCCCATTTACAAAAAAAGCAGCTTGAATATCACTACAATCAAACTGAGCGTGAACATGAAATAGTTGAGCATATATTCAGCAATGCGCTATCACAACAGAATAAGTTCCCGCAACATTGTGATTTTCATTTATCTCCAGCGTCGATGTTTAATGGTGACATGTTTTTAATGGCAAAAAGTCCGATGGGTGGCTTTTATTGCTTATTAGGAGATTTCACAGGTCATGGTTTGGCAGCAGCTGTTGGCGCATTGCCCGCTTCTAGAGTTTTTTATACCATGGTTAATAAGGGAATGGCTGTCAATGATATTGCCTTCGAGTTAAATAATGTCTTATATAGCTTATTACCTGGCCATATGTTTTGCGCCGCGGCTATTGTGGAACTGAGTGAATCAGGAAAAAGTATTTCAGCTTGGCTCGGCGGCCTTCCTGATTGCTATCTAATAGATCAACAAGGTAAATTACTTAGAACGTTAGAGTCGCAACACATGGCGTTGGGTATTTTAGATGAAGACGAATTTGAAAGAAATTTAATCCATCTTGAAGTAAAACCAGATCAACGGCTTGTGATGGCCACCGATGGGATAATTGAAACTGAAAGCCAGCAAGGTGAGATGTTTGGTGAAGAGTTATTAAAAAAAATGTTATCTAGCACTGCGTTAATAACGACATCAGATATAATCGACAAGGTTCATACGTTTTCAGAACATGGTGAGCAGCAAGATGATTTGAGTATTGCAATTATTAACTGTATTGCTAGTGAAGCGCACCGACTAGAAGAACCGATATATTCAAGTTTACCATTTAACTTTTCCATGAGCCTTAATGCAAATCAGATGAAAGGCACCGATCCTATTCTAGAATTGGTCGATGTTTTAAGTCAGGTCGAAGGGATCAATGAACATCGCTCTAACATATTTTTGCTGCTGTCAGAGGCGTATAACAATTCACTCGATCATGGCGTACTGGGTCTCGATTCTGAAATTAAAAACCAAGAAGATGGTTTTTTTGAGTTTTACCAATTAAGAGAGCAAGCACTTACCAACCTTAATGATGCTTTAATTATCATTTCAGCACGATACTGTCCTGATTCCTTATGCCTTTATTTTTCTATATGTGACTCCGGTAATGGTTTTCGCAATAAGCAAAGCCATGGTACTGAACTATCACGAGAACATGGCAGGGGTTTAAGTTTACTTACTGAAATTGCACACAGTATCAGGTATAACCATGCTGGTAATGAAGTAGAGATGGTGTATTCATTACAATAACTTTTCTTACAATCTGCATTCCATTATTCGTAACTTATGTCCACTTTCTCCGATTTGATTACTTTCAGTAGCTAGTTTTGAGCGTTTTACTCCCCTCGGTAGGGGAAACAGAACATTTGCAAAAAAGTATTTTCATGTTAATCTCCAAATATACTTATAGATGTGTAGATGGCTAAATGATTTCAAAATACCTAACTCGTGCTAACGTGGATATCAACGTTTTTCAAATTGAAGAGGCATTGTCTGAACTGGATCGTTTTATCGCTGAGACAGCGAATAAACAGGAAGCGGTTTGGTCGTTTATGATCCCAGAATTAGGGGAAGGTGGAGCATGTAGTTTATTTGGGCATCTGCAAGAGACTCCGTTTGAATTAGATAGCTATTTAGCGCGTTCTGAAGACAACTGTCAGCGTCTAAGCCAATTACAAAGTATTGTCTATTATATTGAGCAAAAAACGCATGTAGATTGGTTTGGGATCTATCAAAATATTACGACAAAAGATGGGCTACAGCTATTAAAGCTGGCTTATTGTGGTGCACCTAGCCGGCCGCTGTTTCCAGTCAATGATACTTTTGCTGCAACCAGCAATAATGTACAAGTTGTCATGAGCGGCTTAGGCCGTGTTATTAACAATGTACAAAATTACGTAGCAAATGGCGGTGAGTATTATACATGCGATCCAAAAGTACAGTCTGAAAGCTGCTTACCACTTTATAATGAACAAATGCAATGTATTGGAATTATTGATGCAGAAGCGTTTCGGAATGATTTTTTTACAGCGGAAACTTTAGCAATACTAATTGCGGCATGCATTAGAATTCCTCATTATTTACCGTGAGGGCTAGACTATTGTTATAGACAATTTATGTTACTATAAAGCCAGTTTTAACCCCGTTTATTCAGTGCATATAAGCTGTTATGCCAATTAGCTTTATGCTGAGATTACACTAATAAAAGAGATAACCTATGTTCTCAACATTGAAACCTTTACCGACAGATCCGATCCTTGGTCTTATGGCTGCATACAAGCAAGATACAAACCCGAATAAAATTGACTTGGGCGTAGGTGTTTATAAAGACGAGCAAGGTAATACTCCAGTTTTAAAAGCAGTAAAAAAAGCGGAAGCATTTAGATTAGAAAACGAAACAACGAAATCTTATATTGGCCTTGCAGGTAACTTAGACTTTTGTCAGAAAATGGAGTCATTGCTTCTTGGTGAGCACAAAGCGTTATTAGCAAACCGTGTACGTACAGCACAAACTCCAGGTGGTACAGGTGCACTCCGTGTGGCTGCTGAGTTTATAAAGCGTTGTAATACAGATGCAACTGTTTGGGTTACAACACCTACATGGGCTAATCATATTAGCTTATTCGAAGCAGCAGGCCTGACAGTAAAAGAATATCCTTATTATGATTATGAAAATAAGGGTTTATTGTTTGATGAAATGATCGATACATTAAAACAAGTACCAAAAGGGGATGTTGTTTTAATACACGCGTGTTGTCATAACCCAAGTGGTATGGATTTAAATGAAGCGCAGTGGAAAGTTGTTGCTGATCTTGCAAAAGAAGTTGGTTTTACGCCACTGGTAGATATTGCGTATCAAGGTTTTGGTAGCAGTTTAGATGAAGATGCAAAAGGTTTACGCTTATTGGCTGACACAGTCGAAGAAATGTTGATTTGCTCTTCTTGTTCGAAGAACTTTGGCCTTTACCGTGAACGTATTGGTGCATGTTCATTGATTTCTAATAATAGCGCGACGGCAGATGTATCAAACTCAGTATTATTGAGTGTTGTCCGTAGTATTTACTCAATGCCGCCAGCACATGGTGCTGATATTGTTAATACCATCCTAAGCAGTACAGAGTTGACTCAACTTTGGCATGATGAGTTAGATGAAATGCGCACACGTATTAATGGATTACGTAGCCTGATTAAGAATAGCTTGGCAGAAAAGGGTGTTGCTCAGGACTTCTCATTTATTGATCAACAAAATGGGATGTTTTCATTCCTTGGTATCAATAAAGAGCAAATAGATCGCCTGCAAAAAGACTATGCCATTTATATCGTAGGCTCAAGCCGCGTAAATGTTGCTGGCGTTAGCCAAGCAAATATAGATTATTTCTCAAATGCGATTGCTGACGTTTTAAAATAACCAGCATTAGGCATAAAAAAACCGCTCTATGAGCGGTTTTTTTATGCCTGATTAATCTTTGTTACTTTTTCATCAGTGTCATCAGTATCTGCTTTTTTTACTTTTTTTGGCGTGTCGGGTTTAGCGCCTTTAAGTACGGATAAGAATTCATCTTTTTGCTTGGCGATTTCGAGTGCTAAAGATTCAACTTGTTGCTCGCTCAACGGCACATCTACTTTACTAAGCATTTGCTCAAGTGATTCAGCGACGTCCAACATTTTATCGTAAGCATCAGCCTCTTTTTTACTGGTAAAGGTCATGCGCTCGACTCCATTTCTTTCTACAACATACTTAATAACAACAGCCATGATCACTCCTGCGTAACACTGTTTTTTTATACAGTAATATTTTAAATTGTAACTTGCAAGCAGATTATCATAGTTTTAACGTTAATAATATGACAGCACAGAATCAATTCTTATAATAAATTTGTTTATATACAGTATGTTAGTGTTTTTTCTGTGTTTTTAATTTGACAAACCTTTGACCAAGAACTTTATTTAATAAACCTAAAGATATTAGGTTACTCGACATTAGGAGCGTCGCTCCTAATTACATCATATGATAATTTCCAGGAGGGAAATATGCATATCAAAAGTATGTTACTGGTCACTTCTCTATTCTTTTGTACATCTAGTTTTACAGCAGAAAAAGTACCATCACTTCTTACACCAACATCACAAACAGATAATATTGAACATGCTAGGGCCATTAATATTAACTTAGCACATTTAGAAGAGCTTGCCGTGTTACCTGGTATTGGTAAGAAAAAGGCACAGGCAATTATTGACTATCGAACCAAACATGGCAATTTTTTTGATTTAGCATCACTGAGTCAAGTTAAAGGGATAGGACAGGGGATTATAGGTAAATTAGAAGGTAAAGTTACCTTTTAATAGATGACTTACAACACAAGCCTTAGCTGGCTTGTGTTGTATTTTGTTCTTTGAATGCTCTGATTGCTTTTTCAAGGTGTGGTTTAGCAAACCAGATATCAATAGGTGATGTTAAAAGAGGATAGAGAAGCCCAGCTACGAGTAATAAGGGAATGAGTATCCAGCCTTTAATATAGGCAAACATGATAAAAAAGGGGATCAATACACATAGTTTTGCGACTCTTAAAGATACTTTTTGTGTGGCTGACAGCTCAGCAATAGCCAATGCTAAGATCTGCTGTTTTTCTCTTAGCTTGTATGGGGTGAGTGCAGCGATTTGACTAAGTTTCCATGCAATCATGATTTTTGCCCTTTGTGTGACACAAGGTGACAAACCATCACGCCAATAAAACTGAGACTATAAAAAGCAAAGATCACTTCCATCCAATTAGGCATGCTCAAAGTTAAAAATTCCCAATCAATATTTCCACAATCACCCGTTGCGGCAAAAAAAGCAGGGAGCCACTCATGTAACGGTAAAAAAGCTGGGAAGTTCGGTACTATGTCACAAGTAAATGCAAAAGGATCTGTGGTTATCTGCATATACGTATGTTCACGCGCAATGAGCCAACCCCAGATACTGGCGATCCCCCAACATATTAATCCAGTACTTCTAACTAGTAGGTTATTTGGCCCGGCAAAGCCAATGACGCCTGCGAATAAAAGGCCCAACATCGCAGTTCTTTGATAAATACACATAATACATGGCTCTAACCCCATATTATATTGAAAAAACAAGGCGACAGCTTCAAATATAAAAGCACTCAGTGCAAGCAACCCCCAAGCTTTACGAGAGTAGGGTAAATTTGCCATCCAATTCATAATTCTTCCTATTATTTTTTATATATTATGTGTCATGAGAGGTAAGCACTGCAACCGTTGTCAGATAAATCTACACATGAATAAGCTGGTTTAGAGATCTTTGCTTGTTAGTTAGCAGGCATCTGGTACAATCAGTGGCTTATCAAAATGATGCAGTCGCATGTTTAACGAAGTGGTGTTAGATGAGAATTTTCAAAGCCAAAAGCCCAGCAGGATTTGCTGAGGAATATATTGTCGAATCAATTTGGAACGGTGAATTTCCACCGGGTTCTATCTTGCCTGCAGAACGTGAATTATCTGAGTTAATTGGTGTTACGCGAACTACGTTACGTGAAGTATTACAGCGTCTAGCGAGAGACGGCTGGTTAACTATTCAGCATGGCAAACCGACACGCGTTAATAACTTTTGGGAAACGTCTGGTCTGAATATCCTTGAGACATTAGCCCGTCTTGACGAAGATAAAATGCCAGAGCTGACAGATCAGTTGTTGTCTGCTCGCACAAATATTAGCGCGATATATACGCGTGCAGCTATTAAAGTTAATCCTGAGCAAGTTATAGAAATTTTGTCTAAGAGCGATGAATTAGAAGACTCTGCAGATGCATTCGCTGAATATGACTATCGCGTTCATCATCAGTTGGCTGCCGCTGGAAACAATCACATTTATGTATTAGTACTGAATGGTTTCAAAGGGCTGTATTCTAAAATTGGTGGACATTACTTCTCAGATGCACGCACTCGTGAATTAGCGCGTCAGTTTTATAAAGATTTAACGGTATTGGCCGAAAATAAAGATCATGATGGCGCTATCTCATTGGTGCGAAAGTATGGTCATCAAAGTGGTGAGATTTGGCTACAATTACGCGGCGATATGCCCGCAAATATAATGGACTAATTACTGTTTGATTTGAAAGCCTCGCACCGCGAGGCTTTTTTGTATCTGCGACTGTAATTAACCTCAGCTCTGGATAAGCGAATTTGCCCAATAAAGCTATTTTTCTCACTCTCGGCGTTGCTTTCATTTGTAATAGCCCGCTATTACAAATGAAAGCGCCTTGATATTGAGTAAAATATCATCATTGGATTGTACGTAAGTTTGTTTTCAAAACATTTTCTATTCCAAAACCCTTCTCCAAACCTGAGGTTAATTAACAGAGAGTGGGTTAGACAAAGTACATTCATAAAAATCGATTGCACCTATCGTTAAAATCGATTATCAATTTATCCCACAGACGCATACACTTAGGCAAATTTTTGATTGGGGTTGTTTTCTTGATTAACGCCTCAATATAAGCAGTAATAATGTAATGACGTCGTGTGAATGTATGCGACTCAATTGGATATAAACCTAACTATTTGGAGAATACAATGGGTGTATTAGTAGGCCGTCAGGCACCAGATTTTACAGCAGCAGCAGTATTAGGAAACGGTGAGATTGTAGATAGCTATAACCTACATGAGACTATTAAAGGCAAAAAAGCCGTTATCTTCTTTTACCCACTAGATTTCACTTTCGTATGTCCTTCAGAGCTAATCGCATTTGATAAGCGTTTTGAAGAGTTCCAAAAGCGCGGCGTTGAAGTGATTGGTGTTTCTATTGACTCACAGTTCTCACATAACGCATGGCGTAACACACCTGTAAACGAAGGTGGTATTGGTCCAGTTAAATACGCACTTGTTGCAGATGTTAAACATGAAATCTGTCAGGCGTATGACGTAGAGCACCCTGAAGCTGGTGTTGCTTTTCGTGGTTCATTCCTTATCGATGAAACTGGCAGCGTACGTCACCAAGTCGTTAATGACCTTCCACTAGGTCGTAACATCGATGAAATGCTACGTATGGTTGATGCATTAGCATTCCACAGTGAGCACGGTGAAGTATGTCCTGCTGGTTGGACTGAAGGTAAAGCTGGTATGGACGCAAGCCCTGAAGGTGTTGCTAAATTCCTATCTGAGAACGAAAGCGCACTATAATTCGCTTTAGTTTGATAACCCGCCATTTGGCGGGTTTTTTTATATATCATACCCGTCTCTTTTTACTGCTTTCGTTACTTTTTACGCTAATGTGGTGAATCTTAAATTAATTCTCTTCACTAACTCAACACTTACATATCCGATAAATAAACTAATGACTGGCAGTGCAAATAAGCTAATTAGCACGGTCTCATTTGTCATCGCGGTCACCTTTACTTGGCTCAAAGTTAGCAGTGTCATTGCTTTGCTTTTCTGATTCTTCTGATAAGGAAGCTACCACAGAGCGTAACGTCGCTGATTTAACTTCTTCAATTTGCGTAGAAATTATAGAGTTAATTTGACTCGATACTTCGTTGTATAACTCTGACGTTAACGTGTTAGCCTGAGTTGATACACTTGCGCTTAGAAGTATTGCTGTGATAGTAAGTTTGCTGAAAATAGTCATAACGATGTTCCTTTGTATATGTTATTTAATTAGTCGTATTAACTATTACAAAGGTTGTGCCAAACTTGATTTATTTTATATGTTATTGATATTTTTAGGGTTATTTGATTTCTGTTTTAAATGTAAAGATGACTGATTAATAAATTTAACCAGTCATCTGGTCAGTTTTACTAAATATTGGTTAATCTTGATCTAGTAGTTGGTAGATGAGCTTTTTGACCGTATCAGGCTCAAAAGGTTTATCGCACATTGCATTGACTCCAGATTGTGCAATGTTTGCTAAGTGTGTATCGTTAGCTTCTGAAGTCACCATTAATACCGGAATATGTGCATGCTCATCGCTGTTACGAATCGTTTCAGTAAGTTCTTGTCCATTTACTGAGGGCATATTGTAGTCTGTGACTATCAGGTCGAACATATGCTCTTGTAATATCTTAAGGGCATGGGCACCATCTTCAGCTTCACAAAAGCGCTGGGCACCGAGATTCGTAAGCACTCTGCGTATGTGATTGCGCGCAAGCCGAGAATCATCAACGATGAGAATACGTAAATCATGCACGTCATAAAGGTCTAGCTCTAGCTCTTGCGGTGCTAAAATGTCCAATGTGGCGTTAATTGCTCGACCTAAATGCACTTTATTAAATGGCTTAGGTAAGATAGCTATGACGCCAGACTGCTTAAATATTTCTAATTCAGCTTTTCGAGTTTCACTGGACACCAGCATAAAAGGGACGCCATGTTCACTAAGCTCGGTATTTATATATGCTTGCAGTTCTTGAGCTGTGCCATCACTAAAATACAGGCTAGAGATAACGAGATCCGGAATACTGGTGGCTAACATGGCTTTAGCGCTTTCAAGTGAATCAGCAAAGTCGATATTAGAGATGCCTTCTTCTTGCAGCTCTTTAGCAATAATCTTTCTTTGCGTGGCGGAAGGCTCGATAAGTAATATGGCTAGATCAGCACTGAGTAATTCGTTCATTGTAACCCTATTTTATTGCTTACTTAATATAAGTAAGTACTACATCAATAAGAATACAATATAACGTATTAGTAATACCCCAGCTAGAAAATTTACAGCTATTTTACAGAATTATTGTCAGTATTAGCGCCTAAACTCATCCGATTGAGGTAAATCGACTAAGATAAGCACCGCACCTTTACCGCCATATTCTAGCGGTGCTTGATGTATTGCTAATATATCCGGGTGCTGTACCAAATATTGTGGCACTTTATGCTTTAATACACGCTCACCGATACCATGCACAATACATGCACAGTAATAATGTTGTTTTTTACAAGCATGGATCAATGCGGCAAGTTCGTCTTTTGCGCGGTCTTTATTTAAGCCGTGCAAGTCAAGCATTAACTCTGGGGCAAAATCGCCTCGACGTAGTTGCTTAGCTAAATATTTGTCTGCACCAGGACGAACATAATTGACCGTTCCATGGGTATCAATATCTGGAATATATTCATCAGAAAAATAGAATTCCGCTTGATGTTGTTTGGTCTGTTCAGCGAGTGCTTCTCCCATGTGAGTTTTCACCGGTTTCTTAAAGCGTACGGTATCTTGTTTTATCTCTTTAGCGCCTGTAATCGATTGGCGGAATAAATTAAAATCATCTTCATCGGTCATAGAATTCACATCTTGCAGCATTTATTAGCGCATTCTAAATAAAAAAAGCGTAAAAACCTAGCGTAAAAACCGTTACAATAACCTTATTAAGTACCATTAAATTGAGACACGCAATGAGTGAATTACAGATCACCGAAGAGATTGCCGAAGAGGCGTATAGTGAATTATTGACCATCCAGGATTGGCTACGTTGGACTACGAGTCAATTTGTTAGTCATGGGTTATTCTTTGGGCATGGCACCGATAATGCGTGGGATGAAGCTGTTAGCCTAGTGTTGCCAATTTTGAACTTACCATTAGATGCGCCAACTGAGTTGATGCAAGCTAAGTTAACGCGTACCGAGAAAATTCGACTGATGAGTTATATTGTAGCAAGAGTCGAAGATAGAACACCTGTCCCTTATTTAACCAATCAAGCTTGGTTTGCAGGGTTACCATTTTATGTTGATGAGCGTGTATTGATCCCGCGCTCTCCATTTGCAGAATTGATAGATAGTAGATTTGCGCCATGGCTATCTGATTCTCAACCTGTTACGCGTATTTTAGATATGTGTACAGGGTCAGCATGTATTGCAATCGCACTCGCTAATAAATTTGATGATGCACAAGTCGACGCGGTCGATATTTCATATGATGCGCTGGAAGTGGCTAATATCAATATTAGCGAACATATGCTGTATGACCGAGTTTTTGCTATTCAGTCTGATGTATTTAGCGGCGTTCCAGGGCAAAAATACGACCTTATAGTGGCTAACCCTCCTTATGTTGATGCTGAAGACATGGAAGATTTACCTGATGAATTTCATCATGAGCCTGAACTTGGGTTGTCATCGGGAGATGATGGCTTAGATGTAACCCGCACTATTTTGATGGAGGCTGCTGAGCACTTAACAGATCAGGGCCTATTATTTGTCGAGGTGGGTAATTCTATGGTACATATGGATGCTTTATATCCAGAGGCGCCTTTTACTTGGCTTGATTTTGAGCGTGGTGGCCTTGGGGTATTTATGATCTCGAAACAGCAATTAGTTGAGTACTTTAATCGCTAAGGCTGATTAAACGCTAGAGCTGATTTGGTAACACAGCAGCGCTAGGCAATGTCATTTGGAATGAGGAGGAGTAATGGCAGGTAACAGTATAGGACAGCTATTCAAAGTAAGTACATTTGGTGAAAGTCATGGTCTTGCTTTAGGCGGTGTAGTGGATGGTGTGCCAGCAGGCTTAGAGCTGTGCGAAGCAGATCTGCAGTTTGACTTAGATAGGCGTAAGCCTGGTCAAAGCAGATATACCACACAACGACGCGAAGGCGATGAAATTAAAATTCTTTCTGGTGTCTTCGAAGGCAAGACAACGGGCACGAGTATCGGTTTATTAATTGAAAATACGGATCAACGTTCAAAAGATTATGGAAAAATAGCTGAAACGTTTAGACCGGGCCATGGGGACTATACGTACTGGCATAAGTATGGACATCGAGATTATCGAGGGGGTGGACGTTCATCTGCTCGAGAAACCGCTATTCGTGTTGCCGCAGGTGGCATTGCAAAAAAATATTTAAAGCAGGTACATGGGATTGAGGTTAACGCATGTTTATCTCAACTTGGTCCTATCAGTGCTGAGCAGTTTGACTGGTTACAAGTAGAGCATAATCCGTTTTTCTTTCCCGATCCGACTAAATTGGATGCACTCGATGAATATATGCGAGATCTTAAAAAGCAAGGTGACTCGGTTGGAGCTAAAGTAACGGTTGTTGCTAAAAATGTGCCAGTTGGTTTAGGTGAGCCTGTTTTTGATAGATTAGACGCTGAGCTGGCGCACTCATTGATGAGTATTAATGCTGTTAAAGGGGTTGAGATTGGCGATGGCTTTGACTGTATTACGCAAAAAGGCTCTGAGCACCGCGATGAATTAACCCCAGAGGGTTTTACAAGTAATCATGCTGGTGGGGTACTTGCTGGTATTTCGACAGGGCAAGAAATTGTTGCGTCTATTGCGTTGAAACCAACGTCTAGTATTACAATACCAGGCCAAAGTATTAATACGTCAAACGAATCCGTAGAGATTGTTACCAAAGGTCGACATGATCCGTGTGTCGGTATTCGTGCTATTCCTATTGCTGAAGCAATGGTGGCCATTACTTTAATGGATCATGTATTACGCCAGCGTGGGCAAAACCCCAATGTTAATTTGGCTCATGGGCCAATTAAAGGCCAAATAGATTAATAATTTTTGATACTACTACATTGTGGCGTATTACTTGCTGGTCTCTTTCTAGGTAAATAAGGAGATCAGCATGTTATTGTTCAGAAGCACCACAGAATCAAGCTTCCAAGTGAAGCAAGCCCCTCAGAGTGAAAAAAGCCAGCCACAAGCGCCACAAGAGCGGCAAGAATTTGCCAAAGAGATGGCAACTTATACGCCCTCCGAAATGACAAAGTCACTCCAAAACAAAAATGTCTCGGTTTACTCAAAAGATGACTCATTCTTAGGTCAAATGAAAGAAGCCTTACTGTTAAATCGGATGGGGGTCAGTAAAGAAAAGGTAGATGAGTTGCGTGCAAAACTGGATGAGCTCGATAAATTACTTGCTAATGGCACTATTTCTCAAGAAGAATACCAAGAGCAACGGGAACTAATAGAAAAGGAAATGACTGAAGAATATCAAAAAGGCGCTGAGCGCGAAAAAGATAAGCCACTGGGTGGGGAAGAGGACATTACTTAAAGCTGCTAATGACAGCGCTTCGTATCGTGGATTATAGGCGTATCTATAATATAGCCGCATGGTGTTTGCGGCCATATTTAGGGTGTATGAAGTTAGTACATTATGTTAACTGTGATATTTTTCGCATGCTTCAAGCGTATTTTCAATTAAGCTTGCAACTGTCATCGGGCCAACACCACCAGGAACAGGTGTTATAAAGCTTGCTTGCTGCTCGGCGACATCATATTGCACGTCACCAACTAATTTGCCCGACTCTAATCGGTTAATACCCACATCAATAACCATTGCACCTTCTTTCACCCAGTCACCAGGGATAAACTCAGGTTTACCTACCGCAACAACTAATAGATCAGCGCGTCGTACATGTGCTTCTAAATCTTTAGTGAATTTATGACATACTGTTGTTGTACAGCCAGCTAATAATAGCTCTAGAGACATAGGGCGACCAACTATGTTGGATGCACCCACCACGACAGCGTGCATACCTTTATAGCGCACGCCTGTAGAATCGAGCAGCGTAATGATCCCTTTAGGTGTACACGGGCGCAGCGCAGGCATACGTTGTGCTAGTCTGCCAATGTTATATGGGTGAAACCCGTCAACATCTTTATGCGGGTGAATACGTTCTAATACTTTTTCTGCATCTAAGTTTTCTGGCAAGGGGAGTTGTACCAAAATGCCATCTACCTCAGGGTCATTGTTCAATGAGTCAACAAGCTCTAACAATTGCGCTTCGCTGGTATCGCCTGGAAGGTCGAAAGATTTAGATATAAAGCCAACTTCATCGCAGGCTTTACGTTTAGAGCCTACATAAACTTGGCTTGCCGGATCTTGACCGACGAGGACTACTGCAAGTCCTGGTGCCCGCAGGCCTTGCTCTATTCTTTGTTCTACACGTTTCGTGACTGTGTTACGAACCTGTTTGGCGATAGCCTTACCATCTATGATGTTTGCCGTCATGGTTGACCTTTATTAGGAGTTAAAAACTTGAACGATAAAGAGCGTAAAGGGGTTGCTCTGAAATTGCCACTGAATATTAGTGAAGCAATGTAAGTATTTTCTCATAAAAAGCATGACTGGGCCAAGGAACAATCAAAACAAAGCAACTTTAATATAAGTAGATATTCAGAGAAACATCAAAAACTGTATAATTTTCAGCAAACTGATCCAAAAATTGTACTTTTTGAGGTAAAAGTAGGCAGTTGGAATGTTTTTTTAAAAAAGTGTTTGACCTACCTCGGTCAAATCACTATTATGCACCCCGTTGTCAACGAGGACTCTCCGAAACAACAAAAATGGTAACGGCGATTAGCGCAGTTTGGTAGCGCACTTGGTTTGGGTCCAAGGGGTCGCAGGTTCAAATCCTGCATCGCCGACCACTTTCTCTCTTTTATTTTAAAGAGAAAGTAAGGAAGAACATGGTTCTGACGATGCGCCCGTAGCTCAGCTGGATAGAGCAACGCCCTTCTAAGGCGTTGGTCGAAGGTTCGAATCCTTCCGGGTGCGCCATTTTAAAATTAGTAAGACTCTATGTAGTGGCGGCTGTAGCTCAGTTGGTAGAGCCCTGGATTGTGATTCCGGTTGTCGTGGGTTCGAGCCCCATCAGTCGCCCCATCTACATTGAAAATATAAAGTCGGCGATTAGCGCAGTTTGGTAGCGCACTTGGTTTGGGTCCAAGGGGTCGCAGGTTCAAATCCTGCATCGCCGACCACTTTTCAAAAAACAGCTTTATATTATCGGCGATTAGCGCAGTTTGGTAGCGCACTTGGTTTGGGTCCAAGGGGTCGCAGGTTCAAATCCTGCATCGCCGACCATCTCCCCATAAATTTCAAAATTCATCTTATTCAATCATATTTTAACCACTTAACTCTTTATTCCTTATTAATTTCTTTTCATGACTCGACTATCGAATTTTATAGGTTATAATGCCGCGTCTATTATTAAACATAGCGCCCAGTAAGGGCAGGCAGCAAGGGTCACTCCTGTAATTAGTCTTTAAGCGAAGTTTCGTTTTTAGCATAATTTTGACAGGGTGGATCACTTGTTTGTAAGGAAGGCGCGTTGTCGCCCAAAATTGAAGATTGAGGTAAATCATGCAAGTTTCTGTTGAGACGACTCAAGGCCTTGAGCGCCGTCTGACTATCACCGTTCCTGCAGAGAACGTTGAGACTGAAGTTAAAAAACGCTTACAACAACTGTCAAAAACTCAGCGTATCGACGGTTTCCGTCCTGGTAAAGTACCAGTGTCTGTGATCACAAAGCGTTTTGGTGCTGCAGTGCGTCAAGAAGTTGCAGGCGATATCATGCAACGTAACTATATTGATGCAATTGTTGCTGAAAAAATCAACCCAGCCGGTGCACCAACTTTTGCACCTAAGTCATTAGAAGCTGGTAAAGATCTTGAATTCGATGCAACATTTGAAGTATACCCAGAAGTAGCGATTAAAGATCTAGACAAAATCGCTGTTGAAAAGCCAGTTGTTGACGTAACTGATGCAGACCTAGCAAATATGCTAGAAACGCTTCGTAAGCAACATGCTGATTGGGCAGAAAGCGATGCAGCTGCTGGTGAAAACGACCGTGTAACAGTTGATTTCGTTGGTACTGTAGATGGTGAAGTATTTGAAGGTGGAAAAGCTGAAGACTTCCCACTTGAGCTTGGACAAGGTCGTATGATCCCAGGTTTCGAAGACAACATCATTGGTAAAAAAGCGGGCGAAGAAGTTGTTGCTGACGTAACATTCCCTGAAGAATACCATGCAGAAAACCTAAAAGGTAAGCCTGCACAGTTCACGATCACTGTTAAGAAAGTAGAAGTTCAAGAACTTCCAGAGCTTAATGATGAGTTTTCAGTGAAGTTTGGTGTTGCTGAAGGTGGTGTTGACGCACTTAAAGAAGAAGTGAAGAAAAACATGACGCGTGAACTTTCTCAAGCTGTTAAAGCTAATGTGAAAGATCAAGCTATCAAAGGTCTTCTTGAGCACAACGAAACAGACGTGCCAAAAGCACTCGTAGATCAAGAAATTGATGCACTACGTCAACAAGCGGCTCAACGCTTTGGTGGCAACGCGCAAAATATGCCTGAGCTACCAGCTGAATTGTTCCATGAACAAGCTGTAACGCGTGTTAAAACTGGCCTATTACTAGGTGAAGTTATTAAAGCAAACGAGATCACAGTAGATGATGCAAAAGTTGAAGAGTTAATTGCAACTGTTGCCTCTGCATACGAAGATCCAACTGAAGTTGTTGCCTACTACAAAGGCAATGAACAGATGATGCAACAAATGCGTAACGTAGCAATGGAAGAGCAAGCCGTTGAGTCTATTTTAGCTGCTGCATCTGTTACTGACGTTGAGAAAGCGTTTGATGACATCATGAATCCTCAGCAAGGTGCGTAATAAGTCATTGACTTAACGCTAAGCTAACGATTTAATGGCTCGTGACATTCTGCAAATTTGCAGCGTGTCCGAGCCTTTTTAGTTTTTAGGCTACCAAGACCAACCAATTCGCAGCACTATCCAAAGTATCGCTGCGCATAAGGAATGAAAAATATGAACGACGGTATGATCGATCCTTTCAATGCATTAGTACCTATGGTTGTTGAGCAAACAGCTAAAGGTGAGCGCTCTTTTGATATATTTTCACGTTTGTTAAAAGAACGTATTATTTTCTTAACTGGACAAGTTGAAGATCAAATGGCTAATTTGATTGTAGCTCAGCTATTATTCTTGGAATCAGAGAGCCCTGATAAAGACATTTTCTTGTATATCAATTCACCAGGTGGTTCAGTCACTGCGGGGATGTCGATATACGACACGATGAACTTTATCAAACCAGATGTTAGTACGGTGTGTGTTGGTCAAGCGGCAAGCATGGGCGCATTTTTATTATCAGGTGGTGCGAAGGGTAAGCGATATTGTTTGCCAAATTCGCGCGTGATGATCCATCAGCCATTAGGTGGCTTCCAGGGTCAGGCATCTGATTTTGAAATCCATGCGAAAGAAATTTTGTCTATTAAGGAAAAACTGAATAGATTAATGGCTGAACACACTGGGCAGCCTTATGAAGTGCTAGCAGGTGATACTGACCGAGATAATTTCATGAATGCGCATGAAGCAGTGGAATATGGTCTTATTGATGCAGTTCATACGCGTCGAGAACTTAAATAAACAAATAAGGAATGCGATGTTATCGCAATCCCGACTATGCCAAATTGAAAAATATTTGGTATAGTGAAGACATTGTAGATGGTTATCTAACGGGATAACTAATAGAAAATGAGGTAGCTGAATGTCCGACACTCCAACAGACGGCGACAAAAGTAACAAACTCTTATATTGTTCGTTTTGCGGTAAGAGCCAACATGAAGTACGTAAGTTAATTGCGGGACCTTCTGTTTATATTTGTGATGAATGCGTTGATCTGTGTAACGACATTATTCGTGAAGAAATTAAAGATATTGCGCCGAAGCATGACGCAGCAGATAAATTACCAGTGCCAAAAGAAATTCGTAATCATTTAGATGATTACGTTATCGGGCAAGAGCACGCAAAAAAAGTGCTGTCTGTTGCAGTATATAACCACTATAAGCGCTTGAAGAACCAAGGTTCTGCCAAAGGTGATGTTGAACTTAGCAAAAGTAACATTCTTTTGATAGGTCCAACAGGTAGTGGTAAGACATTACTAGCAGAGACACTTGCGAGGTTGCTGGATGTGCCATTTACTATGGCAGATGCTACTACATTAACCGAAGCGGGTTATGTGGGGGAAGATGTTGAGAATATTATCCAAAAACTTCTCCAAAAATGTGACTATGACGTTGAAAAAGCACAACGTGGTATTGTTTACATTGATGAAATCGATAAGATTTCAAGAAAGTCTGATAACCCATCTATCACCAGAGATGTGTCTGGTGAAGGTGTACAACAAGCACTATTGAAACTAATTGAAGGGACTGTTGCTTCAGTACCACCACAAGGTGGCCGTAAGCATCCGCAACAAGAGTTTTTGCAGGTTGATACATCTAAGATATTGTTTATTTGCGGTGGTGCATTTGCAGGATTAGATAAGGTTATCGACCAACGTAGCCATAAAAATGCCGGGATTGGATTTGGCGCGCAAGTCAAGTCTGAAGACTCTTCACGTTCTTTAAGTGAAACGTTTAAAGATGTAGAGCCAGAAGATCTTGTTAAATATGGTTTGATCCCAGAGTTTATTGGTCGTCTACCTGTTGTGGCAACACTCACAGAGCTTGATGAAGATGCGTTAATTCAAATACTGAACGAACCAAAGAACGCACTAACTAAACAGTTCGCTAAGTTGTTCCAAATGGAAGATGTTGACTTGGAGTTCCGTGAAGATGCACTCAAGGCGATTGCTCATAAAGCCATGGAGCGTAAAACAGGTGCACGTGGTCTGCGTTCAATAGTTGAAGGTGTGTTGCTTAATACTATGTATGAACTGCCATCAATTGACAATGTCAGTAAGGTGGTTGTTGATGAAACAGTAATAAAGGGTGAATCAGACCCTATCTTGATTTATGAAAATAGTGGTCAAGATAAAGCTGTCTCAGAGTAGTATTACCATTTTAAAAAAAGGAGCCTAGTGCTCCTTTTTTTATCAACATATTGAACTTTATGGTAACTATCCCCATATAGCTATCTATTATTAAAATAACGAATTGCGAAGAGAATCAAATGACGCTTGAGAGAACGGATCGAGTCGAAATCCCTGTGTTGGCGCTGCGAGATGTCGTTGTATACCCACATATGGTGATCCCATTGTTTGTCGGTCGAGAGAAATCGATAAAATGCTTAGAAGCGGCAATGGAAAATGATAAACAAATATTTTTAGTTGCGCAAAAAGATGCGTCTGTTGATGATCCAAGTACAGATGAAATTTATGACGTGGGTACAATTGCGACGGTATTGCAGCTATTAAAGTTACCTGATGGAACAGTTAAAGTGCTTGTCGAAGGTACCCAGCGTGCAAAAATTGAGGAGTTTATTGTTTCAGACGAATATTTTTTAGCTCAAGCACAATTCATTGAATCACAAGACATAGAAGAACAAGAGCAAGATATTTTTATTCGCAGTGCGGTGAGCCAGTTTGAAGGGTATGTAAAACTAAATAAAAAAATACCTCCTGAAGTTCTGACATCGGTCTCAGGCATTGATGAAGCTGCTCGTTTGGCAGACACAATGGCTGCGCACATGCCTATTAAGGTACCAGAAAAGCAAAAAGTACTCGAGCTTGGCAGTGTTACTGAACGTTTAGAGTACTTAATGGCATTGATGGAAGGTGAAATCGACTTATTACAAGTTGAGAAAAAAATCCGTTCACGTGTCAAAAAACAAATGGAAAAATCACAGCGAGAGTACTACCTGAATGAGCAAATGAAGGCCATTCAGAAAGAACTTGGTGAGTTGGATGATGTACCCGATGAGTTTGAGGCTTTGAAAAAGCGTATTAGCGAAGCGCAAATGCCAGAGGAAGCTCAAGAAAAAGCGACCTCAGAATTAAACAAGCTAAAAATGATGTCGCCGATGTCGGCTGAAGCAACCGTGGTACGTTCATACATTGATACCATGATCAATGTGCCATGGAAGAAACGCTCTAAAGTGAAAAAAGATTTAGCCGGCGCGCAAAAGATTTTAGATGCGGATCATTATGGCTTAGAGAAGGTTAAAGAGCGCATTATTGAGTATCTTGCCGTGCAACAGCGTATTAATAAACTTAAAGGGCCAATATTGTGTTTAGTCGGTCCTCCTGGTGTTGGTAAAACGAGCTTAGGGCAATCTATAGCGCGTTCTACGGGCCGTAAATACGTCAGAATGGCTTTGGGTGGTGTGCGCGATGAAGCTGAGATACGAGGTCATAGACGTACGTATATCGGATCTATGCCGGGCAAACTGATTCAAAGTATGAGTAAAGTTGGCGTTAAAAACCCACTATTCCTGCTTGATGAGATTGATAAAATGTCATCAGATATGCGAGGCGACCCAGCTTCAGCATTGCTCGAAGTATTGGATCCAGAACAAAATAGTAACTTTGCTGACCACTACTTAGAAGTAGATTATGATTTGTCTGATGTGATGTTTGTTGCGACATCAAACAGTTTTAATATTCCAGGTCCATTACTGGATAGAATGGAAGTTATAAGACTGTCTGGTTATACCGAAGATGAAAAACTAAATATTTCTATTCAGCATTTAATCCCTAAACAAGTTAAACGCAATGGATTAAAAGCCAACGAAGTCGACATTGAAGACAGTGCCATTATTGGAATTATTCGTTACTATACGCGTGAAGCGGGTGTACGTAATCTAGAACGTGAGATTTCTAAATTATGCCGTAAAGCTGTGAAAGAGATTTTACTGGATAAAGAGACTAAAAAAGTTGTGATTAACCAGGAAAACTTAGAAGCTTTCCTTGGTGTGCAGCGTTTTGATTATGGTAAAGCAGAAGATGGCGACCGAATTGGTCAGGTAACAGGCCTAGCTTGGACCGAGGTAGGAGGCGATTTACTGACGATTGAATGTGCCGCAGTTCCAGGCAAAGGCAAGCTAACATTTACTGGTTCTCTAGGTGATGTTATGCAGGAGTCTATTCAAGCTGCTATGACGGTGGTTCGTAATAGAGCAGAGAAATTGCGTATTAATGCAGACTTTCATGAAAAGCGTGATGTTCATGTACACGTACCAGAAGGTGCGACACCTAAAGATGGGCCAAGTGCGGGTATTGCAATGGTGACGTCGTTAGTTTCAAGTCTTACTGGGAATCCAGTGCGCTCTGATGTCGCAATGACGGGAGAAATTACATTACGTGGTGAAGTGTTACCTATTGGTGGACTAAAAGAAAAGCTGTTGGCGGCACACCGTGGTGGAATTAAAACGGTTATCATCCCCAAAATTAATGAGCGCGACCTCAAAGAGATCCCTGATAATGTTAGAGAGGGCCTAGAAATTCACCCTGTTACTTGGATTGATGACGTACTGTCATTGGCTTTGGCCAATCCTGTTGAGAGTTTTTCAGTGGAAAACTCAAAAAAGTAAGAAAAAATCGAAAAAAGTGCTGTAAAAGGGTTTTCAAATCTAAAAGGTGTGTTAACTTAGGCACTGGTTTCAAGCCTAGGCCTTATGTAGCCTAGGCTTGAGCAAGATTACGAATTAGAGAATCGCTGTGATATCTCTAATATGAATAATAAAAGTGGTAGTTATCAAAGTCGGCTCTCGCTTTTGATAATAACAATGTAAGAGGATGATATTGTGAATAAATCTCAATTAATCGATCATATCGCAGCTGATGCTGATATTTCTAAAGCGGCTGCAGGTCGTGCACTAGATTCATTCATTGAATCTGTAACAGGGGCATTAAAAGACGGTGACTCAGTTGCACTTGTTGGCTTTGGTACTTTTTCAGTGCGCGAACGTGCCGCACGCTCTGGTCGCAACCCACAAACGGGTGAGACTATCCAAATTGCAGCAGCAAATATCCCTTCTTTCAAAGCGGGTAAAGCGTTAAAAGACGCAGTAAACTAATTCATTTGAATTAAGCGCGGTTTTACACTGTTTCACACTATTTGCATTTCAAAGCCGTGTGTTGCTTCAAGAAAAAAAGCGTATCTGATAAGATACGCTTTTTTTACATTAGCAAGAAATTTCTAAAGCGCTTATGTGCTTTGGCTTAGATAAGAGAAAGAACAAATGCTTGAAAAGATCAGAGAGGGCTCGCAAGGGCCAGTCGCCAAAATTATTCTTGGCGCAGTCATCTTGTCTTTTGCGTTAGCAGGGATCGGTGGTTACCTAGGTCAAACCACAGAGCAACCTGTTGCAGAAGTCAATGGAATAAAAATTAGCCAAACAGATTTTGCAAGGGCGTACCAAAATGAGCGAGCTCGTTTAGAGCAGCAATTTGGTGAATACTTTGCACAAATCTCGTCAGATCCGACATATATGGCCCAGATCCGTAAAGGGGTTGTCGATAGATTAGTGCAGCAAGAATTACAAAATCAACTTGCGACTGAGCTTGGCTTGCGTGTGAGCGATGAGCAAGTAAAGAAAGCGATTGTTGAAATGCCTTATTTTCAACTTGGTGGAGAGTTTAGTAATGATCGTTATTTGCAAGTGATCAGACAAATGAACTTCCAACCAGACTCATTTCGTGAGTATTTACGAGAGGAGATGACGCGTTCGCAACTTGTGTCAGCGGTTGCAGGCACTGAATTTGTACTTTCAAATGAATTACAGAACACCGTTGCGCTACAACAGCAAACGCGTGCACTAGATTATATTGTACTTGGGAAAGATAAAATGAAAGCCCAAGTTTCACTGGAAGAAGATGCAGTAATTAACTATTACGAGCTTAACCAAGATAAATACCAGTCTGCTGAACAAGTGTCAGTGCAATATTTGGAACTGAATGCTGAAAATGTGGAGCCTGAAGTTGCAGTTTCTGATGCCGATGTACTTGCCTACTACGAAGAAAGTAAAACGCAATATTTAGAGCCAGAAAAGCGTCGCGTATCTCATATTCTGATAGAAACTGGTGAAGATGATGCAGCGGCTAATACTCAAGCACAGTCACTGTTAGCACAATTACGTGATGGCGCTGATTTCGCAGAGCTAGCAAGCACTCAATCAGATGATATCGTGAGTGCCGAACTTGGTGGTGATTTAGATTGGATTGAACTCGATATGATGGACCCTGAGTTCGAAACTGCTGCATTTTCGCTTGAAAATGTAGGTGATATTTCAAATGTTATAGCATCGGAGTTTGGCTACCACATTATTAAGTTGACTGATATTGAGCGTGAAGAAGTTCAAGCGTTTGATGACGTTAAAGTAGAACTGCGTGCAGAGCTAGAAAAAAATGCGAAAATTGATGCGTTCTACCAAAAGCAAGCAGAGATTGCTGAGTTAGCATTTGAGATGTCAGATACGCTTGAAGATGCAGCTTTAGTAGCGGGTGTTGAGCTTAAATCAACAGGTCTTATCAATCGCTTAGCACTGCCTGCACCGTTGAATACTCCAGTGGTGAGTAACGTGGTATTTACGCCGGAACTACTTGAAGACCGCGTGAATTCTGAAGTATTAGAAGTCGGGGCTGAGCATATAATCGTTGTTCGAGTCTTAGATTATGCGCCTGCGGCGACTAAACCGTTTGATGATGTTAAAGCTCAAATTGAAACTAGCTTAATTAACGAGCAAGCTTCAAGGCTTGTGAATGAGCATGCACAAACATTATTCAGTGAATTACAGGCGGGTAAGCCACTTGCAGAAATAGCGACTGCTGAAGAAGTTGAAGTGAGCTCTGAAAAGTCACTTGCACGTCAAACATACTCTGTTGCGCCGGCAATTTTAAAGGAAGCTTTTAAGTTGCCACACCCTGCTGAAGGAAAGTTCGAGGTTGCTGTGATTGAGCTAAATAATGGCGATGCGGCCCTTGTGCAATTAAATAGCGTTAATGACGCAGCAATAACAGCTGAGTTAGATGAGCAGCAAAAACAAAGCATCACAAACTCTCAAATAAATAGGAACTACTTAGCGTTTGTTAATGCACTGGAAGCTAAAGCAGATGTGGTACGTCCACAGGTGCAAGTTTCAGAGCAAAATTAAATAAAACTGCTAACATGAAAAAGGCATCGTAATGATGCCTTTTTTGTGTTTATATTTTAGCAGTTAATAGTTGTGTAGGATTTAATATTATGTCAATTAATGGCATAGTTTAGGCTGACAGCGGTCGTTGTCAGAAATTGATAAGAATAAAATGGAATCAGGGAAATATTATGCCTATAGAAATTAGTTTTGAGTTGTCTGATGCAGATTTAGTGCACTTTAGAACCATGATGCAAAATGTGATTGCAAAAAGCAGTCATACAGATGAACAAGAAATAATTAATAAAGCACGTGCGCTCGTATTAGAGATGGAAAAGGCTGAACTACCAGAGTTTGTGCGCACCCGCATGACGTCTTTAGCTTTATTAATTGATGCAGTGCAAGATGTTGAGTGGCAGGTACCTGAAGAAGAGAAGCAGGCAATTATTTTATCATTAGCATACTTTAGTGAGCCAGAGGATGTGGTGCCCGATCATATACCGGGTTTAGGCTACATTGATGATGCGATCATGATTGAATTGGTACTACAAGACCTATCATTAGACTTGCAAGCTTATAGAGAGTTTTGTAGCTTCAGAGCAACTGAAGAAGCGCGTCGTGGTGAAGATGCTAAAGTTGATAGAGAAAGCTGGTTAGAGGGCACTCGTTCACAGCTTCGAGCGTCAATGCGACGTAATCGAAAGTCAGCAAAACCAAGATTACTTTCACGTATCATGTAATTGTCTCTAAATTTAGCTCTATCTGCCATGATATGAGGGTAGAGCTATGTTAGCCACGGAACGTACCTTTTGTTACAGTCAATACACCATAGCGCCATAATTTGTTCTGACTATCCTCGCTCAAAATATTTTTATACTAAGGTTTTAGGGTTAACTATTATTGCGGAAAATTACCGCGCTGAACGGCAGTCTTTTAAGTTAGATCTTGCTTTACCTAATGGTGCTCAAATCGAATTATTTTCATTCATTAATCCGCCAAACAGAGTATCACACCCTGAAGCATGTGGGTTGCGCCATTTAGCATTTGAGGTTAAAGACTTAGAGTCTGTGATTGATGTACTAAAGATGCATGATGTGGCTGTGGAGGCTATTCGGACCGACGAATTTACAGGCTGTAGATTCACCTTTTTCGCCGATCCAGACGGTTTACCATTAGAGCTTTATGAAGTGAGTCGCTAATTTAATTTTGGCTATGCTTTATTCTGCAGCAGTGCCAATTATATGTATATCCCGTTGTGGGAATGGAATAGCAATATTTGCGTTATCAAGAGCAGGTTTTATTGCACGGTTCATTTCAAAATACACGTCCCAGTAATGCTCTGTTTTACACCAAACTCGTAATGTTAAATCAATCGAACTATCACCATATCCCGTTACGCCTACAAATGGTTTAGGATCTTTCAGGACAGAACGGTTTGTAAGCGCCATGTCCGTTAAGGCTTGCTCGGCATTATCTACTGATGCGGAATAGCTGATCCCGACGTTTAAGTCTACACGGCGTATTGACTCATGAGTAATGTTTTTGATTTTTTCACTCGCTAATGGGCCATTAGGTAAAATGACTCGACGGTTATCAAGCGTTGTTAGAAACGTACAAAATACATCAATGGCTTCTACGACCCCTTCTTCACCTTGCGCAACAATGTAATCACCAACTTGGAAAGGTTTAAAGATAAGAATGAGTACGCCTCCAGCAAAATTAGAAAGGCTGCCTTGTAATGCTAAGCCTACCGCTAAGCCAGCGGCACCCAAGATAGCAATAAAGGACGTAGTCTGAACCCCTATCATAGAAATCACAGAAATAAACAAGCAGGCTTTTAGCATGACAGTGGCCATACTGCAAAGCCACTTTCTTAAAGACACGTTAAACTCTTTTTTTTGTAGTAGGAAGTCAATACCTTTGCTGATAAGTGAGATTACCCACAGTCCAATGAATAGTGTGATTATCGCCAGTATTATGCGTGGTGCATATAAAATAGCCATTTCGGTAATGGTGTTTATCAGATGTTCAGCATCAATTTTAGACAGGTCAAACATAGAGAGTCCTATTGTATTTTTAGTTAAAAAGCATTGGTAATTGTAGCTTAGTTATTAATAAGTGCTTGTGGTGATGTATATGAGGCAGAATTTAGTGAGAGATTTAACGACGTGTATGAGCTAAGGTGATTTATAGGTTGTTAATTGCTCAAACAAGACGAGCAATTTCACTAGCATAGGGCCATAAGGTTGTTACACCGATAAGGTGGGCGCTTATCGGCATGTGATCATAGATAGGTTTTATTTAGTAAATCCGTTAGCAGTTGTTTTGGATGAATCCAGTTTAAGGTTGTGCAGTTCATCAATAAGTTCGAACAACTCAGGCTCTACATCTGCAAGAGAGGATTGCTTTTTAAGCGCAGTTTCTAAAGCTTCAGCAAGCTTTTTGAGCTTAGGTACCCCAGTATAGCAACAGGCTCCGTGAAACTTATGTATCACGCTTAAGAGTTGCTCGGTGTTTTGCTGTTGTTGTGCTTTTTGTATATTATCTATTGTTTCGTCTAAGCTGCTTAGTAGCATATTTAACATTTCAATTGCGAGGTCTGGCTTGCCACCTGCATGTTGTAATGCTAATTGCCAGTCAAGTAAAGAGCTTTTAAATGGCGCATCACTGATTGGTGGTGTCGCTTTTGTTCGTGGGGTTAGAACTGGAGAAGCTTGACCATGATCACAAATGGTTTGTTTTAACATATCTTCATCAATAGGTTTAGTAAGGTAACCACTGAAGCCGTCTTTGAGTAATTGGTTCTTCTCACCTGCTAACGCATGTGCCGTCACTGCTATTATCGGTGTATCTTCATTTAAAGAGGCCTCTTTGATGGTTTTACATGCAGTGATCCCATCCATTATCGGCATTTGAATATCCATAAAGATCAAATCATATTTATGTGTTTTACATAATCCAACAGCTTGAGCACCATTGTGTGCAGTGTCAATTGCTTCAATTTGCTCAGATAACAGCGTCGAAAGGAGCTTAAGGTTTGCGTCATTGTCATCGGCAATCAGTGCTTTTAATGGCAGTATCTGCTCGCTGCTTTCTTCAACGCCAATACTTGGGTGATCAAGACGATAAGGGGCTGCGAGGATCTCACAAAGTTTTCGGTGATTGAGTGGTTTACTTAAACACGCATCAGCACCGCTACCAATAAGCGATTCACGCATATTGTGTGATATGGTGTTGAGCATTAGGTATAGGTAGTCTGCTGACTCTCTTGCTTTACTAATATAGCTTTTAACGGTTTGCATTTGCTCTACGCTTGCCATATTCCCAATCAAGCACACATCAAAGTTAAAGTCTTGAGTTAATGCGGCTAAGAAATCGTCTTCAGTTTGACAGGCGGTTACTTGCATATCCCATTCGTGTAATTGTGCAACGACAGCGTAGTGAGTATGTTCTTGCGGTTCAAAGTAAAGAACCCGTTTGTTGTGCAGCGATCCACAAGGCAAATCATCGTTATATAAGCGATTAGGTAATTCAAAAACTGAGTTAAATGTAAAGCAGGTGCCGCTGCCTGACGCAGAGTTGAGCGTTATGCGGCCTTTCATTGCTTCTACGATGTGTTTGGTAATGATCAGTCCCAGGCCAGTCCCGCCGAATTTACGGGTGATACTTGAATCAGCTTGGGCAAATGGAGTAAATAACGCATCTTGTTTGTCCATCGCGATACCAACACCGGTATCACTGACTGATACCAATAAAGAGGCGTGCGTATCATTAAGCAAGCGGTGGCTAATATCTACTTTAACAGAGCCTTGCTCAGTAAATTTGATGGCGTTACTGATTAAATTTATGAGCACCTGTTTAAGTCGAGTTGGGTCGCCGACTAAGTTGTCAGGTACTTGTCTATTAATTGAAATTGATAGTTCTAGCTGCTTATCATGGGCACTAGGTGCCAATAGTGTCATCACTTCGTTAACGGCGTCTCTAAGCTGAAACTGAATATTTTCAAGGTCCATAGCACCCGCTTCTAATTTAGAAAAGTCTAATATGTCGCTGATGATAGTTAAAAGACTATTGGCTGATAGCTCGATAGTATCTAAATAGTCTTTTTGGTGTTTATTCAGAGGTGTTTTATACAGCTGTCGGGTAAAACCAATAACGCCATTTAAAGGTGTGCGTAGTTCATGACTCATTTTTGCTAAAAAGTCAGATTTTACTCGGTTGGCGTCTTGCGCTTCTTTTTTTGCTATATTTAATTGAATATTTTGGGTTTCATATTGCTCAAGTGTTTCACGGTAATCACTGGTAGCCTGGTCAATATGTTTCTGCATTTCATCACGTTGACCGGTCATTTTATTACTGATTGTATTTAGGCCTTGTCTAAGTAATTCGAATTCTCCTTGCATTATATGCTGTATGCCTATGTCTCGTTTACCTTCAACGAGCTTATCGGTGGCTAATAATAAGCTTGATAAAGGCATAGTGAACATTCTACTCACCCTTAAAGAGAGTAGTGCACTTAATAATATGGCGATCAATATGATACTGCTACTTAATATCAGTGCCTTTTGTTGTGATATTAAGGCTTGATCTTGGCTTATCTCGACAGCGAGGATAGCCAGTGTTTCAGAGTGAGCTTCATGCCATTCATTGGAATGAGCAGTAAAATGCTTTACTGGTGTATAAAAAACGAAGGTATCAGATAGTTTGACCATTTCTGTTTTGTGCAGCTGACTGATATCGCCAAAGTAGTGGAGCTTATTAAATTTTTCATGAAAATTACTGGTCAATAACAATTGATTATCGCTATCAAAGACGGAAATGCTTTTAACTAAAGGTGCGTGTTTATTATGCGCGGTACTTAAAATTCGGTGTAAATTCACACGATCTTGGGAGATGATAGTTTGTTCTGTGGCAATTGCGAGCGGCTCAGAGATACTGCTGCCTTGTTGATTGAGAATTTGTTCAAGCTCAACATAGCGATTTACTGTAAAATAACCTCCTAAGATTAAGCCGATCAGTACCGTTGGGATTAAAGTAAGTACAAGTATGCTGTCACGCAGGCTAAATTTGGTCATATATGGCAGTTAACCGCTGTAATTATTTTGGCCTTAGATTATCTATTTCAACGCTGATTAGCAATGTTTAAGGGGCAATGTTATGGCACAGATTTTTCGTGCTAAAAAAAGGGCTGTTGATAAACAAGCCATTGAGGTCAAAATACATTCACTCGATCATCAAGGTCGGGGCGTGGCAAGTTATCAAGGTAAAGTATGCTTTGTTGACGGCGGACTCGCTAATGAACAAGTTAAAGCACAAATCACCCATAATAAAGCGAAGCTTATTGAAGCCCGAATGATTAAAGTGGTAACGGCAAGCTCGGAACGGGTAGCACCATTTTGTCAGCATAATGATTTTTGTGGTGGCTGCCAAATGCAGCATTTGGCTTTGTCTGCACAGTTGCAACATAAGCAGCAGGCCGTTGATAAGTTGTTTCAAAAGTTTGCACAACAACAAGTGTTAAATTGGCAAAGTGCAATTGAAAGTGAGTCGACTCATTACCGAAGAAGTGCGCGTATCGCCAGCTTTTACGATAAAACTGCGCAATCATTGAAGCTGGGCTTCAGAGGCTTCAAAAGTAAAAAAATAGTAGAGGTTACTGAGTGCCAAGTTTTGTCACGTCAGTTTAAAGATGTGTTTGTACAGTTACGCCAACTTTTGAATAGTCGATCAGGGTTCCGTTCTATTACACACATCCAGTTGTGTGATGCTGATAACGGCCAATTTGTATTACTTCGTCATACCAAGGCTATCTCCGTTAGTGATAAAAGCTATTTAGCTGAACATAGTAAAGTATTTGGGTGGCACTTAATTTGGGATGAAGGGGAAGGATCTTCGGATCTGGCAGTATTACCGTATTACAGCGCAGAGGGTGTGCGCTTTGAGTTTACACTAGACAACTTTGTGCAAGTGAATGCAGATGTAAATGTCGCTATGTTAGCACAGGCATCTAACTGGTTGGCATTATCGGAAGATGACGTCGTATTAGATTTATTTTGTGGCATAGGAAACTTTTCACTATTGTTTGCAAAACAAGCAACTAGTGTTATTGGCGTCGAAGGTTCGGCTTCTTCTGTTGCAATGGCAAAGCAAAATGCGCACACTAATCAGATAGAAAATGTTGAATTCCATTGTTTTGATTTAACGCAAGATATGACCCAGGCTAACTGGTTTAACCCTCAGGCTAGAGTATTGGTTCTCGACCCCTCACGTACGGGGGCATATGATATTTTAGAACAAATGCCTTTAGCGCAGTTTGAGAAAGTGCTCTATGTATCATGCGATCCCGTTACGTTAGCACGAGATAGCAAACTGTTAATAGAGGCCGGTTTTTCAATTGAAAAGATAGGGCTAATGAATATGTTTCCACATACTGGTCATATAGAAACAATGGTGTTGTTCCAAAGGAGATAGTAAAAGATGGTTGCCACTCGCCAATCGCATCAACAGCAGCAGTCAGATGATTTTTCGACTAGACTAGCTCAACTTAATTTGTCAGCGGATAAACTGGCATTATTAAAACGTGCGCATGATTTATGCCCTGCGGAACTAGATGCAGCAATGCTAAATAACGCAATTGAAATGGTCGAAATTCTGGCTGAATTAAATTTTGATGCCGAATCATTGGCGACGGCGTATTTAACACCCTACTTTTTAAATCAGCAAATTGAGCAAGAAAAGATTCAGCTAGAATTTGGTGACAATGTGTCGTTGTTACTTACAGGTGTTGAACAAATGGCAACCATCAGTACGCTAGCACACCAAGGCAAAGGGAATGTTCAAATTGACAATGTGCGTCGTATGTTACTTGCTATGGTCGAAGATGTACGTGCTGTGGTGATAAAACTTGCCGAGCAAATTTGTCATCTACGTGCGGTAAAAAACGCGGATGAGGAAGAGCGCGTTATTGCAGCCAAAGCGACCGCGAATATATTTGCTCCTTTGGCTAATCGACTGGGTATTGGTCAACTTAAGTGGGAGTTGGAAGATTTATCATTTCGCTATTTACATCCTCAGACTTATAAAACCATTGCCAAACAATTAGCGGATAAGCGGTTAGACCGTGAAGCCTATATGGAAAATATGGTGGAGTCAGTCACCACTAAACTGGCAGAAGCGGGTGTAAAAGCACAAGTATATGGGCGACCGAAGCACATTTTCAGTATTTACAAGAAAATGTCACAAAAGAGCTATGAGTTCGATCAGCTGTTTGACATTCGAGCTATGCGGGTTGTTGTTGATGAACTACAAGATTGCTATGCCGCCTTGGGCATTGTGCATACCAATTGGCGTCATTTGCCCAAAGAGTTTGATGATTATGTGGCGACCCCAAAGCAAAATGGCTATCAATCTATCCATACGGTGGTCTTTGGGCCACAGGGTAAAACCATTGAGATCCAAATCCGTACTGATGAAATGCACCAAGATGCGGAGCTAGGAGTTGCAGCACATTGGATGTACAAAGAAGGCGCTTTGCCTGGTCGAGGGTCAGGGTACGAACAAAAAATTAGCTGGTTGAGAAAACTCTTACAATGGCAAGAAGAAGTGGTCGATGGTAGCGACCTCGCAGACGAGCTGAAAAACCAAGTGGTAGAAGACCGAGTCTATGTGTTTACACCGAAAGGCGACATATTCGATCTTCCGTTGGGGGCGACCCCGTTAGATTTTGCATACTACATTCATTCTAATGTTGGGCATAGATGTATTGGTGCAAAAGTATTTGGCAAAATTGTACCGTTTACACATAAATTAGTAACCGGCGATCAAGTTGAAATCTTGACGCAAAAAAATGCATCACCAAGCCGAGACTGGTTAAATCCGTCATTGGGGTATATTCACTCTTCACGTGCACGGAGCAAAATTCATCACTGGTTTAAACAACAGGATAGAGACAAAAACTTAGTGGCAGGTAAAGAAATTTTAGATGTTCAATTACATAAACTTGGCCTGACGTATAAACATTTGGAACCCGCTATTGCGCGCTTTAATTTTAAAGTTCTTGATGATTTGATGGTCGCAATTGGTGCCGGTGATGTGCGAATTAATCAGTTTTTGAACTTTATAATTGATAAGCCCGAAGAAGAAGCAACCGTAAAAATCTCGTCACCGCGTAAGCATCGTGGCGACAAAAATGGCATTGTTGTTGATGGCGTGGGTAGTTTAATGAGTCATGTGGCCAAATGCTGTCAGCCAGTTCCGGGGGATGATATTGTTGGTTATATTACTCAGGGGCGCGGTATAGCGGTTCACCGTAGTGACTGTGATTCATTTTCGCATATTTGCAAACAGCATCCAGAACGAGAAATAGCAGTAAGTTGGTCGTCTGACATTCAAGGTGCGTACACTATTACGGTACGTATTGAAGCCAATGATAGACAAGGGCTTATTCGTGATATTAGTTCTGTTTTAGCAAACGAAAAAGCCAATGTATTGAATATGAATGTACAGACTGACGATGCACGTGATGTGGCAATTTTTGAAATGAAAATAGAGGTGTCGGATTTATCTGCAATGAACCGTTTACTGACTAAATTACATCAAATTGATGGTGTATTTGATGCAAAACGTCAGCACTAAGTTAAACCCAATGAGTAGAGTATGAGCGATAAATTATCTGCGTTATTAAAGACTATGGCTGCGCTGCGAGATCCTGATACTGGATGTGAATGGGATAAAGCGCAGACCTTTGATTCAATTGTCCCGCATACCATAGAAGAAGCGTACGAGGTGGCCAGTGCGATTGAAAATAAAGATATGGTGGGTTTAAAAGATGAACTTGCTGATTTACTTTTTCAAGTGGTGTTTTATGCTGAACTTGCAAAGGAAAAGGGCTTATTTGATTTTAATGATGTTGTAAGCTCTCTCGATAATAAGTTACAGCGACGTCACCCTCATATTTTTTCAGAGCAAACCACGTTGTCAGAAGCGGCATTAGAGAAGCAATGGCAAGCGATCAAAGCAGCAGAGCGAGCTGAAAAGTCGGCAGCTGATGACCAACTATGGTCAGACATTCCTCGAGTGCTACCTGCTTTATCCCGAGCTCAAAAGATCCAAAAACGGGCATCGGCATTAGGGTTTGATTGGCCAACTTACCATGGCGCACTTGATAAGGTGGTGGAAGAAGTGGCTGAAGTGAGTGAAGCGCTAGCATGTGATCCGCAGTCAGACCATAGCGCAGAGGAAATTGGGGACTTATTATTTGCAACGGTTAATGTAGCACGTCATACCAAGCATGATCCTGAGCAAATACTGCGTCAAGCCAGTGATAAATTTGTTATGCGTTTTGCAGCGGTCGATGAAGTGTTACGAAACCAAGGTGTGAGTTTAGAGCAAGCTGATTTAAAACAAATGGATGCTGCATGGGAACAGGTGAAGAAACAACTTAAAAAATAAGATAAATTAAATTATTTAACGTTCTGTTCGTAATTATAGCTGGATTGATGGGGGTAACTTTGCTACACTATCGCCCCGTCTTGATTCTTATTTAAATTCCATTTTTCCTGATATTCTAGGGTTCGCATGAGTACAAAATTTATCTTCGTAACGGGCGGAGTTGTTTCCTCCTTGGGTAAAGGTATTGCAGCTGCATCATTAGCCGCTATTTTAGAAGCACGTGGCTTGAATGTAACTATTCTTAAGCTGGATCCTTATATCAATGTTGACCCTGGCACAATGAGCCCGATTCAACATGGTGAGGTATTCGTAACTGAAGATGGTGCTGAAACTGACCTAGACTTAGGTCACTATGAGCGCTTTATTCGCACCAAAATGACCAGCCGTAACAACTTCACACAGGGCCGTGTATTTGAAGATGTTCTGCGCAAAGAGCGCAAAGGTGGTTACTTAGGCGCAACAATCCAAGTGATCCCACACATTACTAATGACATTAAACGCCGAGTATTAGAAGGCGCTGAGGGTCATGATATCGCAATCGTGGAGATTGGTGGTACGGTGGGTGATATTGAGTCACAACCGTTTTTAGAAGCTATTCGTCAGTTAGGTACAGAACTTGGCCGTGAAAGTGTGTTGTTTATGCACTTAACACTGGTGCCATTCCTAGGTGCTGCTGGAGAAGTAAAAACTAAGCCAACCCAGCACTCAGTAAAAGAACTACGTTCAATCGGGATTCAGCCTGATATCTTGGTATGTCGTTCAAACTGTAAATTGCCAGCGAATGAACGTGCAAAGATTGCATTGTTTACGAACGTTGAAGAGAAAGCCGTTATTTCTTTACAAGACGTTGATAGCATTTACAAGATCCCTGCGTTGCTTAAATCTCAAGATTTAGACAATCTAGTATGTCGTCGTTTCCACCTAGATGTGCCTGAGGCCGACCTTGTCGAGTGGGAACAAGTCTTGTATCAAGAGTCAAACCCGACGGGCGAAATCACAATTGGTATGGTGGGTAAGTACATCGAATTACCTGATGCATACAAATCAGTGAATGAAGCTTTGAAGCATGCGGGATTGAAAAACCGTGTCACTGTCAACATTGAGTATGTTGACTCGCAGAACTTAGAAAGCAAAGGGGTTGAGCTTTTAGAGCACCTTGATGCTATCTTAGTCCCTGGTGGTTTCGGTAGCCGTGGTGTTGAAGGTAAAATACTTGCGGCAAAGTATGCACGTGAAAATAAAGTACCATACTTAGGCATTTGTTTGGGTATGCAAGTTGCGTTGATTGAATACGCTCGAAATGTTGCCGGCCTTGAAGGTGCAAACTCGACAGAGTTTGATGCTGAGTCACCGCATCCAGTGGTTGGTTTGATTACTGAATGGTTAGATGCAGAAGGCAATGTAGAATTGCGTGACGAAGCTTCTGATTTAGGGGGGACTATGCGCCTAGGTTCTCAGAAGTGTCATGTGAAAGATAACTCTAAAGTATTCGAAGCGTATGGTAGCAACGAAATCTTTGAGCGCCACCGTCACCGCTATGAAGTAAATAACAACTATGTAGAGCGATTAGAGCAAGCTGGATTGCAATTTACAGGTTTGTCAGAAGACAAAAAGCTGGTGGAGATCATTGAAAACAAAGATCACCCTTGGTTTGTCGCCGCACAGTTCCACCCGGAGTTCACCTCAACGCCGCGAGATGGACACCCACTATTTGAAGGCTTTGTTGCAGCTGCACATAGTTTCCAAAAAGCGGAATCATAATCTAAAAAAAGCCGTGCAATCGCACGGCTTTTTTATTGTGTAAAAAAGTATGCATCGCAGTAAAGCAATACCCGTATTTAATGCAATGCTTATTTAGTAATAACAGGATAGTAAGCACTTAACAATAAACTCACCATTTTGGGAATAAGAGGAATCAAGATGTCAAAAATCGTAAAAGTGATTGGCCGTGAAGTTATGGACTCACGCGGTAACCCAACAGTTGAAGCTGATGTTCACCTAGATACAGGTGCATGGGGGCGCGCATGTGCGCCATCTGGCGCATCAACTGGCACCAGAGAAGCACTTGAGTTACGAGATGGTGATAAGTCACGCTATTTAGGTAAAGGTGTATTAACTGCAGTTAACTTCATCAATGCTGACTTAGCACAGGCGTTAGAAGGTAAAGATGCGTTAGCACAGCGTGATGTTGATCAAATTATGATTGACTTAGATGGCACTGAGAACAAAGAAAAGTTTGGTGCAAATGCAATCTTAGCGGTGTCTTTGGCAACGGCAAAAGCAGCAGCCCAAGAAAAAGGTGTTGCACTATACGAGCATATTGCTGATATCAATGGCACATCTGGTCAGTATTCAATGCCAGTACCAATGATGAATATTATCAATGGCGGTGAGCACGCGGATAATAACGTTGATATTCAAGAGTTCATGGTACAGCCTGTTGGTGCATCAAGCTTCCGTGAAGCATTACGCATTGGTGCTGAGATATTCCATAGCCTGAAAAAGGTGTTGAGTGCTCGTGGTTTAAATACAGCAGTTGGCGACGAAGGTGGCTTTGCGCCAAACTTAAAGTCAAATGAAGAAGCGCTTGAAGTGATCACTGAAGCAGTAAATGCTGCAGGCTATGAAATGAACAAGGATGTAACACTTGCGCTAGATTGTGCTGCATCAGAGTTTTATGTTGATGGTAAGTATGACCTAAAAGGTGAAGGTAAAGTATTCGACTCAGAAGGTTTTGCTGGTTTCTTAGCTGATTTAGCCGCACGCTACCCAATTATCTCTATTGAAGATGGCCTAGACGAAAGTGATTGGGCTGGTTGGAAAATCTTAACCGATAAAATTGGCGACAAAGTACAATTGGTAGGTGATGATTTATTCGTAACGAATACGAAAATTTTAACACGTGGTATTGAAGAGAAAATTGGTAACTCGATTTTAATCAAGTTTAACCAAATTGGTACACTATCAGAAACACTTGACGCGATTAAAATGGCGCAAGATGCTGGCTTTACAGCTGTAATTTCTCACCGTTCTGGTGAAACAGAAGATGCAACGATTGCCGATCTTGCAGTAGGAACAGCCGCCGGTCAAATTAAAACTGGTTCACTATGTCGTTCAGACCGTGTTGCTAAATATAACCAGCTACTTCGTATTGAAGAAGCGCTAGGTGAAAAAGCAACTTATAAAGGTCGTAGTGAAATCAAAGGCCAATAAATAATACGCCTGATAAAAAGCCGCTTTCTAAAGCGGCTTTTTTGTAACTCAGGTTCAGTAAGGGCTGTTTGCAATTAATAAAAGACAAGATCACCCTTGAAAGTGATCTGCTAATATTTGTTGCGTGAATTGTGTTTTTAAATAAAACCCTCTTGGTAAAGTTTTGGTAATTTGACCATTTGGACCGATGACGTCAGTCAATGCTTTACTGTTTGCAGCTTTTGGCCTGATCTGCATTACTTCTCCGAGATGACCCGATATCTGCTCTATCTCTCCTAATGCGATAAGTTCAATCTGTTCTTCCCAGTCCCTTTGTAATTGAGCTATTTGATATGCATTAGGTTGCCATAAAAAGCCGGACCCAATGACTCGTTCAACTGGCTGCAATGCTCTTTCGGCTAAAATAGGGAGCCAAAGTACATGGGCCAATTTTTTTTTAACACTGCTATTATCAAATGTTGCGCCGGTTAGGCCTGTCAGAGGTACTGTTGTCACGTAGGTCGTTTCAAGCGGTTTGCCATTGTACCCGATAGGTAATGATTTTAATTCTATACCTAACCGCTCGAAATCTGGAACGGGTTTAGAGCCTGCACTTGCGCCAAGTACATATTCTAATAACTGTCCCGGCCAACCTTTTTCTCTAAGTAAGTGCTCAGGTGTTTTAAATTGATATTGATTGGCGAGTTCGCCCAATGTTACTCCTGCGATATCGTTTACGCGTTGCATGAGCTCATTTATCGTCTCTGGCGGGTTTGGTTTTCGCACGACTTTACCTAGTTAATGAACAAAATGGAGATGCGAATATTGTAACCTAAATATTTATATTTCATGAGCGGTTAATGGAATTACATGTGTAGAGTTTGTGTGGGGAGTGCTGATATTTTGGCGCCGAGGCGTTATGGTGAGTTTAGTTGCGACGTTTGTAGAAAAAGCTCAGTTAGTTTTCATTGTGATTATTTGCTCTAATCAAAATTATCAAACGTAGTTGAACCAGTAAGATAGGAACCTAGTGAAAAGCTTAAGCTAAAATAAGAGTGATCTTACCAATTGTGTGGTGGTTTTTTGTACTCTTTGTTTTTTGTTCAAATAAAAACCGTATATTTATACAGTGTTTAGTCTTAAGTTGTTGATACTAAATGAAATGGCGCTGTTAAGTAAACCGGCATATATTGGTTACTGTACTAGATTTTGGATAAATACAACTATATGAACATAATTATCCACAGAAACTGTGGAAAAGCTTACATATTTCAACTTAAATTGTGGATTTGTTTGTATATTGCACTTGTTTACTGATTTTACCTATCAAGCTGTGGATAACTTGAGGGAAAGCGTGAATAATATTTGCTGTGTGACATAAGTTGTGGAACAATCATTAAAAATCGACTTATAAAAGAGGCACTAAGGTGATTGATGCCGAAGGCTTTCGTGCCAATGTCGGAATTGTTATTTGTAACAATCAAGGACAGGTGTTTTGGGCGCGCAGATATGGACAACACTCTTGGCAGTTTCCCCAAGGCGGTGTTGATGAAGGTGAGACCCCTGAACAAACAATGTATAGAGAGCTCAACGAAGAAGTCGGGTTAAAGCCTGAGGACGTTGAAATTGTTGCTAGCTCAAAGCATTGGTTAAGGTACAAGTTACCAAAACGGTTGATCCGACGAGATTCAAGCCCTGTATGTATAGGTCAAAAACAAAAGTGGTTTTTGTTAAAGCTTAGATGTAAAGATGAGGATGTCGATTTATTACATACTCACCATCCAGAATTTGATGATTGGCGTTGGGTGAGTTACTGGTATCCGGTCCGGCAAGTTGTTTCATTTAAAAGAGATGTGTATCGTAGGGTAATGAAAGAATTTGCGCCGTTTGCAATGCCTTTTCATAAAAGAGAGCATAGCCATCGCGAACAACCATGGCGTAATCGTAAATAGTAAGTGAGGCACTGTGTTAGCGACATTACGGAGTATTGTAGAATCTGTTGCACAACAGCCCACTTTAAATGAGGCGCTTACCCGTTTTGTGTTCATGGTTAAAGAGGCTATGAACACAGAGTGTTGCTCGATTTATTTTGCCGATTATAGTAAAGATAACTTTATATTAATGGCCAGCGATGGCTTAAACCCCGAGGCAATAGGGCATTTTAGTGTTGGCTTTACTGAGGGGCTCGTTGGTCTGGTCGCACAGCGAGAAGAGCCAATCAATATTGCCCATGCACAGTCCCACCCAAGATTCAAACATGCACCAGAAGTCAATGAAGAAGGCTTTAATGCCTTTTTATCTGTACCTGTCGTTCATCAGCGAAAAGTGCTGGGAGTCATCGTGGTGCAGCAGCGTGTTGCGAGAGTATTTAGCCATGATGAAGAGTCATTTCTTATTACTTTATCGGCACAGTTAGCGTCTCAGCTAGCACACGCTGAAATACAGTCTTTACTTACTCATGAAGCTTCTTCACATCAAACCTCCGTACTGAAAGGTGTGTCGAGCACGCCCGGTATTGCAATAGGAGAAGCCTTTGTTGTACTACCAAAGCTAGAGTTCTCTAGTGTGGACTCACAAAAGGTGGCGGACCCACAATCGCAACGAAGCCTTTTCTTGCAAGCGGTGGCTGCAACAAGACAAGAGTTTCATGTACTTGCTAATACGTTAAGTGAGCATATTCCAAAAGAGGCCTTGGCTGTTTTTGACGTATACCAGCAGCTGCTCGATGCACGCAGTTTGGGCCTTCAAGTTGAACAGCAATTGGCTGAAGGGTGGTGTGCTAAAAGTGCGCTAAAGCATGTTATTGAATCTTTGGTTTCTCAATTTAATGAGATGCATGACCCCTATATTAAAGAGCGAGCGGCCGATGTTAAAGATATTGGGTTGCGGATTTTACATCATCTGATGGCGACAGAACACGCAGTTAAAGTCTATCCTGAAAATACCATCTTGGTGACACATACATTATTACCTTCCATGTTAGCTGACATACCAAAAGAGCGCTTAAAGGGGGTCGTCAGTGTTCAAGGTGCGGCAAACTCTCACGCGTCTATTTTGACTCGCGCTATGGGGGTTCCTGCGATTTGGGGGATTGAAGATATTCCTTTGTTACAACTTGACGCAAAGGATATTATTTTAGATGCATATTCAGGCCGTGTATACATCTCTCCCTCGCATAGTTTGCGACAAGAGTATGAACAACTCAGGCATCAAGATAGTGCGTTACATGATAAGTTTGAAGCTGAGCATGCATTGGAGTCTGTCACTTTAGATGGTGAGCAAGTCAGTTTGTTACTTAACGCTGGTTTGGATTTATCTACAGAACAAATGACGGCACATTACTGCGATGGTGTTGGTTTGTATAGAACTGAATCATGGTTTATGCAAAAAGGCCAATTTCCCACACAAAGTGAGCAAGAAAAATGGTACCGAGAGGTATTAAGTCGATACCACCCAGATCCGGTTGTAATGAGAACACTTGATATTGGCGGTGATAAGGTTTTAGAGTATTTTGATATTAAAGAAGAAAATCCATTTCTAGGGTGGCGTGGTATTCGAGTCTCACTGGACCATCCTGAAATATTTTTAGATCAAATCAAGGCGATGATCAAAGCAAACGTTGGGTTAGGTAATTTACGTATAATGTTGCCTATGGTGAGTCACACAGATGAGATAGATGAGGCTCAATTGTTAATTGAGCAAGCGTATTTTGAGTTGCAGGATGAGTGGGCTGATCAGTTTCTATTAGTCGATAAACCAGAAATGGGAGTAATGTTAGAGGTACCATCGAGTGTATACTTACTAAAGGATTGGGCGGAAAAAATTGATTTTTGTTCTGTAGGGAGTAACGACTTAACACAGTATTTATTAGCTGTGGATCGCAATAATACACAAGTTGCAGAATTATTTGACCCTTATCACCCAAGTGTTTTACGTGTTCTCAACCAGATAGCAAACTCGTGCCAAGACATTGAACTACCATTTAGTTTATGTGGTGAGTTAGGGGGCGAGCCAGAGGGGGCCATTTTATTGGTGGCGATGGGATATCGTAGACTGAGTATGAATATCTTGTCATTAAATAAAGTGAAGTGGGTGCTTAGGCGTTTACGAGTTGAAGATATGGAACTGTTACTGAATGATTGCTTAGTACAATCTTCGGTTAAGCAGGTGCACAGGTTATTACGCAGCTTCATGATAAAGCATGGTTTCAGTGAGTTGTTGTACCACTCAAAATAATTACTTCGATAGTGTCTAATACACAAGAATACGTTAATATAACGGCGAATAATAAAAAGAGATAAAATAATGTCCGACACCATGTTATTGATAGCTTATTGTGCTGTATTAGGCTGTGGCGTTGGTTTTTTAGCCGGGTTATTGGGTATTGGTGGTGGGTTAATTATTGTGCCAGTATTGAGTGGCATTTTACGTCATTTTCAAGTGGTAGATTCATCTTTGGTATTAATTGTTGCAATCGCAACATCACTGGCATCAATCTTGTTTACATCAACTGCTTCAGCTTTGGCTCACCATAGAAATAGCAATGTGCCATGGGAAATTGCCCCTTGGGTTATTGGCGGAGTTGCTGGTGGTGCATTAATGAGTGGCTTTTTAGCTGGGTCATTACCAGAATCGGTCATTAGGATCATTTTCTCTGTAAGCTTGGTACTCATTGCATTAAAAATGGTATATAGCAGTACAAAAACAGAGCAAAAGATTCGAACGTTACCTAATCATCTTGTTTTAGCCAGTTTAACCGCTATGATGGGAGGGCTATCAGCAATGATAGGCATTGGAGGGGGCGCGTTATTAGTCCCCTTTTTGACTTATTTTTCTGTTGATATGAAAAAAGCAATTGGTTGTGCCTCTGTGTGCGGTATTGTTATTGCGCTCTTTGGTTCATTAGGGTACGTGACTTCTGGTAGTATCCATAATACGTGGGCTGAAGGCTTTGCTGGTTTTGTCTATTTACCAGCTCTGCTTGGTATTGTACTAACATCATGGTTTATGGCGCCACTTGGTGCAAAGGCCACACAGTTCTTACCAATTTCTATAATTAAAAAAATATTTGCTGCATTACTACTGGGTATTGCCGCTAATATGATAATGCATTAAAGGACAGTTATGGCTCTGCAGTTCCCTGAAATTGATCCAATTATATTCTCAATTGGTCCATTAAGCGTACGCTGGTATGGCGTTATGTACTTAATAGGTTTTACATTTGCTATGTGGTTGGCAAATCGTCAAGCAGAAAAACCTAACTCTGGTTGGACAAAAGAGCAAGTGAGTGACATGTTATTTTATGGCATGTTAGGTGTCATATTAGGTGGCCGAATAGGCTATGTATTATTTTATCAATTTGGCCACTTTATAGAAAATCCTTTATATCTATTTAGAATAGATCAAGGTGGCATGTCTTTTCATGGCGGTGCGCTGGGCGTTATTGCCGCAATTATTATTTTCGCTATTCGTACGCAAAAATCTATTTTATCAGTCGGTGATTTTGTTGTGCCATTGGTCCCTGTTGGCTTATTAGCTGGACGCATTGGTAACTTTATAAACGGAGAACTATGGGGCAGAACAACGGATGTCTCGTGGGCGTTTGTATTCCCTACCGGTGGTCCTCTACCTAGGCATCCATCTCAACTTTATGAAGCCTTTTTTGAAGGTCTAGTATTATTTATTATACTGATCTGGTTTGCTAAAAAGCCAAGGCCAGCTGGTAGCGTCGCGGGTCTATTTTTATTAGGTTATGGCGCGTTCCGATTCGGTATTGAATACTTCCGCGAACCTGACGCACATATTGGCCTATATGCAGGTGTTATATCTCAGGGTCAAATATTGTCATTACCTATGGTAGTAGCTGGTGCCGCATTGATGGCTTGGGCATACAAAAGTAAGTCAGAAACTCAATCACAAGTATCAAATTAAGTTAGATAAAAGATGAAACAATATTTAGAACTTATGCGCCATGTTAAAGAGCAAGGCACAAAAAAAGAAGATCGAACAGGTACTGGTACCGTCAGCGTATTTGGTTATCAAATGCGCTTTAATTTACAAGAAGGCTTCCCACTTGTAACAACCAAAAAGTGCCATTTACGGTCAATTATTCATGAGTTATTGTGGTTTTTAAAAGGTGAAACCAATATTGCTTATTTGAAAGAAAATGGCGTAAGCATTTGGGATGGTTGGGCTACAGATGAAGGTGAACTTGGGCCAGTATATGGCAAACAGTGGCGCTCATGGAGTGGCCCAAACGGTGAAGTAGTTGATCAAATTCAAGAGTTAATTGAGCAGATTAAAACGAACCCTGACTCTCGTCGCTTAATTGTGAGTGCTTGGAATCCCGCGTTGTTGCCCGATACACAATACACGCCCAAGGAAAATGCGCAGCAAGGTAAGCAAGCACTTCCACCGTGTCATACGTTATTTCAGTTTTATGTACTGGATGGCAAGCTATCTTGTCAATTATATCAGCGTAGCGCTGATATTTTCTTAGGTGTTCCGTTTAATATTGCAAGCTATGCTTTACTGACAATGATGGTTGCACAAGTCTGTGATTTAGAGCCGGGGGATTTTATTCATACATTTGGTGATGCGCATTTATATTCTAATCATATGGAACAGGTGGATGAGCAATTATCACGTGTGCCGTTTGCAAAACCAACAATGAAAATAAACCCAGAAATAAAGGATATTTTTGGCTTTACGTATGATGATTTTGAGCTTGTTGATTATCAGGCTCATCCACATATCAAAGCGCCAGTGGCTATTTAGGAGATAAAATGAAAGCCGTTATACCTGTTGCGGGGCTAGGAACTCGCATGTTACCTGCAACAAAAGCGATTCCAAAAGAAATGCTACCGATTGTTGACCGACCTTTAATTCAGTATGTGGTAAGTGAAGCAGTCGCTGCAGGCATTAAAGAAATTGTGTTGGTAACACACTCAAGTAAAAATTCTATTGAAAATCATTTTGATACCAGTTTTGAGCTTGAAGCCACGCTTGAAAAGCGAGTGAAAAGGCAGTTACTTGCAGAGATACAGTCAATCTGCCCTAATGATGTGACAATTATTCATGTAAGGCAAGGTGAAGCCAAAGGCCTTGGCCACGCAATTAATTGTGCAGCCCCAATTATTGGCGATGCCCCTTTTGTGGTTATGCTTCCAGATGTATTAATTGATGACGCAGCCAGTGACTTACGCAAGGATAACCTTGCAGAAATGTTAGCGCGTTATCAAGAAACAGGGAAAAGCCAGATAATGGTTGAGCCTGTTGCAAATGAAGATGTTAATAAATTTGGTATTGCCGACATTGGTGACGTAGTGCTTAATGCAGGAGATAGTTGCGATCTAAATTTACTGGTAGAAAAGCCAGCCATAGATCAAGCACCGTCTAACCTTGCTGTGGTAGGTCGATATGTTCTCAGTGAAAAGATCTGGCCATTACTTGCTAAAACGCCTTTGGGTGCGGGGGATGAAATTCAATTAACAGATGCTATTGCAATGTTGATGGATGATGATGCAGCGCAAGCCTATGCAATTAAAGGGCGTAGCCATGATTGCGGTAGTAAATTAGGTTATCTACAAGCCAATATTGAATACGCTTTACGACGGACTGAGTTTGCGGATGATTTAAAGGCGCATATTAACGCGATATTATAGAAGTTGTTTAGAGGGTGGCCGATAGCCGCCCTCTAAACGACAAAGAGTGCAAAGGATATGTTGAATTTTAAAAGGTTACGAGCATGTTTAAGCCTGTGCTTTGTTATGGTTACAGTAGCTGGTTGCAGTCGCTCTGTACCTCTCCCTTCCCAACAGCCAACTGATACCAGTGAATTTATCACCCGAAGCGAGGTTGAGCCTTTTTTAACACAATGGAACAGTCAGAAAGAGAGCCTAGACCGATTAGCTGCATTAGAAGGGGATTTGAAAATATTATTGGAGTTGGTCTCTAAACAGGTGAATGTTACAGAATTACCTGAATCTCTAAGAGGCGAGATTAAGCAGATTGAACATAGGGCTGAAAATCATACCTCGGGTGAAACAACAGAAGTCAGTGTAAAGCTAGGAACATACTTTAACGCTTTACGTGCCGATACAGCATTAAAAAAGTTTAATATACAATTCCCTGAACTAGCTTCGGCAATGAATACTCATATAAAGAAAATTAACCTAAACCAGAGTGAACGGCATATATTGGTGGGAGAACAGTTAAGCTCAATGCAAGAAGCTCATGAGTTGTGTTTATTATTAAAACAATTATCACAACGCTGTGAGGTGATCACAACTGACTTAGCCCTCTGAATTGTATGCTTTTAACTCAGGTTTTTGGTACTATATTATTATTTTTTGCAGAATATTCTGAAAATAATTAAATTAATCTAAAGTTATGCTATAAATAGACGATAAATGGAAGGCTAATAAATACAGCCAATTTAAATATATAATGGAAATAAGGATATATTATGAATTTATCAATCAAAAAAATTGCAGTAGTTGCGGTGCCAGCCCTGTTATCACTTTCTTCTTTCTCAGCTATCAGTAAAACAGCATCATTTACAGCCTCAGTAGAAGTTAAAAATACATTTGAGTTAAATGTTGTCGATCAATTGAACTTTGGTAAGATCAGAGCAAGTGCTGATACCACAGGTACAACTCAGGCAACATTAGTGATGCCAGCAAATCCGAACGCCTCAGCCGTTGTGGCTAATACCGCAGATGCCGTGATCGCTATTTTAGAAGAAGGCGCACCGGCTAAGTTTACCATTGAAGGCGTTGCCGCATTTACTGAATTAACAATTACAGACCCAACAGAAACTGCCATTACAGCAAAAGATTCAGCACCTCCTGGCGCAGCTGCGTTCACATTGGGCACATATGAGTACTTCGTTGTAGAAGGGGCTGATGCGGGCTCTTTAGTTGCTGCTAATAGAATACAGGTAGATGGCGATGGTAAGGCTACGTTTACATTAGGTGCCACATTATCAACTGATGGCTCTACGCCAACCAGTGATTACATTGATGGTGCTTACGAGGGCACATTTTCTGTAGAAGTAGCCTACTAAGGTTGACGCTTTTTACGGGTTAAATGGTATATCTCGATGAAGTGTACGGCATGGTTTTTATTGCTGATGTTACTTTATATTCCATATTCTAAGGGGATAGAAATTGATCCCCTTAATTTTGGCATCATTGTGATCCCCGATAACTCTAAGCCACATACATTAGTATTATCTGCTAATAATACATCTCGTAGTGATTCACTACATATAATACAAACCGGTAACCCTGCTAAACTGTTGTTTGAAAACCTGCCAGCTAGAAAGCAAGTGTTTTTTAGCGATAATGCAGCTGCTACAAGGCTAACTAGCCCGTCTACAGGTAATTACTTTACGATTGATACTTTACTATATCGTAACTCAGTATTTACTGATGAAGTTGGGGCTGTTTTATTATCTGTTGGTGCAAAAATAAGCACTTCGGGTAATGCCATGTCGTATAACGATGGTGCGTATTCAGGATTAATTGAAGTTACCCTTTCTTATTAAGCTTATCTCTATGCGTTATTTTTCAAATTTATTTATTATATTTACAAGCTTATTTTTCTGCGTTGATGCACTTGCTAACTTAATGATCACACCTACACGGGTTAGTTTAGCTGAGCGAGACCGAACGACTAAAGTGTATATAATCAACACTTCCAATGAAACTAAAACATATCGTTTGATTTGGACTGAAAAGCTTGCGAAGTCAGAAGGGGGGTATTTAAATCATGAGGGGCTACTGCCTACTTCGCTTAGTCCTATGATGCGTATGAGCCCGAGCCAAGTGACATTAAAAGCGGGTGAAAAGCAGGTCGTAAAGCTGGCAGTGAGAAAGCCTAAGGGACTAAAATCTCAAGAATACCGATCACACCTTCTATTCCAAGCTTTGCCAAATCAAAGCCCAGCTGCGGAAAAAGAGCTTGGGATAAATCTAAATATGGTTTTAAGTTACTCTATTCCTGTAATCTTAAAATATGGATCTGATTTACCGAAAGTGTCTATATCTGACGTTAAAGTTGCGAAAGATAAAGTCAGCCTCAACTTTAATCACACTGGTGACTTTAGTGCCTTTGGTGATGTTGCGGTTTATTTTAATAGTAAAAATAGTTCAAAACCTCAGCGTATAGGCTTAATCGCGGGTTATAGTATTTATCCTGAGTTAACTTCGTTAAGTACCACGCTTAAATTCTTAGATGGCTTTCGAGTGACAGAACCTGGCGATATTACGATTAAATATATGGGTAAAGAAGAATATAAAAAAGTCTTATTTGCTGAAAAAACCATCAACGTAGACTCACTACTGTAACTCTAGATGCGCTTAATTCATTGCTTTCTAGTGAGTGCGATCTTTGTTAGTAGTTATGCGTTGAGTGCTGATAATGAGCGCCTCACTCGCATTTTGGATGTTTTACGACAACTCGACAGCAAGATAGTGCAAGCGAAAACCCGTGCTATTAACAATGCTGCTGCACGAGAAAAGCAAGGGGTGGGGATCCCCGAAGGCGAAATGCTGTTTTTTTCAACCTTCATTAAAGGAAATAATTACTTAGGGGAGGTTGTGGCGGTTAAAAGTCAAGAGGGAGCTTGGTTGGAAATCGTGAGCTTATTTGAAAGTTTGGGGTTTGCTATCGACGTTACATCAATGCAAGCTTCAGGTTGGTTTGCCGATCCTAATAAGCAATTCACGTTTGATTTTGAGTTACTGAATGGTCAAAGTAATGCTCAAAAGATCACACTAAAACAGTCTGATCTCTATATTGATAATGGCGATATATTCGTGTCGTTTTCTGTGCTTGAAGCTTGGTTCTCATTAGCGCTACAGATTGATTACAGCGTACAAGAAATGTATGTAGAGTCTAAATATGTTTTGCCTATTGAGGCAAAGTTAGACCGTTTAAACAGGCTAACGGGACAAGCTAACGTGTCGCGAGAATCCATTATGCCCTGGAAACCAAGCCCTTACCAAAGTCTGTCTTCACCGTTGGCAGATGTGCAATTTGGATATACAAAACGTAATTCAAAAGACGCATTGTCCTACTCTGTCCTTGGCGCACAAGACCTTGCTTTTTTTCGAAGCGAATACTTTATCTCAGGTAAAGAAGGTGATTTTTTTAATCAATCTCGAGTTCATTTATCACGTGAAGATACTGAAGGTGGCCTGCTGGGTCAGCTTGGTGCTACTAAATTAGAAATGGGGGATGTATTACCAACAAAGGTAGGTTCTGATGGACAGTATACGTATGCGCGTGGAGCGAGAGTAAGTAATTATGCTATTGGACATGTAAAAGATGTCAATGTCACCATTATTTCAGGTGCAGTTCAATCTGGCTGGGATGTCGAACTCTATCATAATGGCGTGCTCATAGAGCAATTAATCGATCATACACAAGGTCAGTATTTATTCGATGATATTCCGCTCTTGTATGGCCACAATGAATTTGAAATCATTTTGTATGGACCTCAAGGTCAAGTAGAGCGGCGTACGGAGCAATATATTATCGATGGAAATACATTGACCAGCAATCAACGTTTTTATGATGTATCAATCACCCAGCAAGGGCACAGGATCATAGATAGTAGTAAGTATAAGGTGTCAGATAGTGGTTGGCAGGTAGCTGGACGCTTTGAAACAGGTCTGAGTGATCAGATGAGTATTTTTGGTGCAGGTTCAATCATAGATAATGAGCGTGGACAAACTGCACACAATATTGCTGTGGGGTCAAATATGAGCTTAGCCAATCGTGCGCTTATTACTGTTGATGCACAGTCTTCAAGTAATAAAGACAAAAGTGTTTCTGCCTCTCTAAGAAGTAAAATTGCACAACAGTCAGTGAGGGCGCTTATGAGTTATCATTCAAAACCTGTATTGAATGACCTCAATAGTTCGGATACGTATATTCAGAAAAAACTTGGGCTGGAATTTACTGGTGAACTGTTTAATAACAGTTATGGGCGAATGAGTCATCAGAGTAGCTTGTTTCACTATAGGGAAGGGGAAGGGTCTCGACAGCGGCTATCTCAGTCATTGAACTATGTAAACGGCGTATTCGGTTTAGGCAATCAAATAACTTGGGTGTCGAATGAACACAAAGATAAGGTCAGTACCGGCATTGCCAGAGTGCAAAGTAGGTATGGGCGTGTATTTGGCAGATTATCTATGGGGTATCAAATTCAGCCTGAGCGCAAAGTTAGAGATTATAATCTTGAACTAAATACCACTTTATCTGAACAATGGCAGCTGCAGGCTGGGGTTAAAAATAATGTGGATGATGATAACACTGAGGGTCGCTTATCCCTCAATTGGCAGTCAGACAAATTGAGTCTAAATAGTTCCATGGCATTTGACAGTAATAATGATTGGCAGTTTGGACTATCAGGGAGAATGAGTTTAGGTGCGAGCAAATTTGGTTCACCGTACTTTATGTCTAGAAGAGGACTTACAGGTCATGGTACCGCAATGATACGTGTGTTCTTAGATGAAAATGATAATGGGGTATTTGACGCAAATGAGTTGCCTGTAGAGGGTGTAAAAATCAATGCAGTACAAGCTCATCGATTTGCTTCTTCTGATGAACGTGGCATTGCGTTGTTATCAAGTATGGTTGCAAATAGACGCACCGATATTTTGATTGATACCGACAGCATTGACGATCCGTTTATGGTACCTGCTGGCGATGGACTATCTATCACTCCGCGCTCTGGGTATGTTGAATATTTGGACTTTCCATTAGTTAATGCCAGCGAGGTGGAAGGAAGCATTTATATTGAAAACGGCAACGTTTTGCCCTATGCGAAGGTCAAGCTTGTTGATGAACAAGGCGTGAAAGTAGCGGAGACTGAAGCAGCGTATGATGGTTACTATTTATTCACTAATCTTCGGCCGGGTACTTACCAAGCCCAGTTAGAATCGGCACAAGTGAATAGTAAGAGTTTGAAGGTCAATGAACAAGTAACGGTTGAGCTGCCTGTTCATGGTGAAGTCGTTGCAGGTGTTGATTTTACTTTAGCAGAATTGAAGAAAACACAAGGGTATACAGCCAGCTTAGGAAAATTTACTTCTTTAAATACATTAAAAATATATTTAATGTTGACGAAGGAAAAATTAATTAACGCAATGGTTATGAAACCATTTTATATCTATGATGAATTGGAGAAAAAGTATATTTTGGCCGCCGGCTTTTCGATAAGTACGACCAAGACCTTGCATGATGTATGTGACAGAGTCAAAGAGAAAGGGCTTGCGTGTGAACTGGATAGCACACTGATCCGCCACTAATTAAAAGGAATTATGATGTATTACAAGTTTTTCATTCAGTTTTGGTATATATGTTTACTGGTCTTGAGCATTACAGGCTGTAAAAGTACATCAACGAAGAAACCTGAAATAGTAGAGTTAACAAAAAAGGAGTATCTGGAGCTGATTGAGGTGTCAGAGCAGTGGCATGAGTCAAAAGAAGGGATACAGCGCTTATTGTCTGTGGAAGGTGACCTGAGAATGTTGATAGGGCAGTTAGATGTTTTGGTTAAAGAGGAAACGTATAGTGAAAAGCCGGTAGTGGCTTCTACTCCTCGACGTGAGAAATTCACCGAAACATTGACGCCATTAGACGATAAACCTGAACCACAACCTGTGTTAGAGAATGTTAAAGATGACAATTCGATTATAGCACTTAAGTCAGAGCAAAAAACGCCAGCAGGAAAGCCTATTGTAAGTACAGTTACCAAAAAAGACCTTGCTCAACCCATATCTCCTGCAACGCAACCGGTTGAGACAAATAGGGCCTCAGCACTTTATGCGTTACAAGTTGCTGCAGTAACGGAACAAGAAAGAGTGCAAAAATCATTAGACGCTGTTGTGAAAAAAGCGCCTGAGGCAGAGAGGTTAGCTGTGAATGTTGAAGTGAAAAATATTAGAGAGCAACAATACTATCGTCTTAAGCTAGGGGCGTTCAGTGATAAATTTGCAGCCCAAGCACAATGTGACCGACTGAAATTAAAACAGGTGAGTTGCATAGTGAGTTACTATACTGAGCAGGGAAATACTGGGCTACTTTAGACACTAATTTTAGGTATGCTTTTTGCATTAGTTACCCAAACTTTATTGGAATACTGACAATGCAATATTTATTATTGATACTAAGTGTACTTTTGACTGGCTGTCAGCTTGTAGAGGAACCTGCCCCTAAGCATGTGGCCTATATGGCGCCGGCTAAAACAATGGCGCCTTATACGGTGCATGAATATGTCAGCAGCTTAAGTGTACAATTAAGCAATATCACGGGTATGCGAAAAAATAATGCGCGTATTGCCATTACGAGCTTTTTTGATGCACAAGCGCTTAATTCGGGTTTGGCAGATCAGCAAGCCGTTGGTTTAAGCCAACAAATACAAGAAAGCTTACTCACCCAGTTTACTCAGCTTGGTTATCATACGATAGAACATCGATTGGATGGACATATCACGTTATTAGATAACGCAGAAAGCATTTTAAGCCGAGATGTAAACACCTTAAGGTTACGCCAAAATATTGACTTTGTTGTGACTGGAACGCTCACACAACAGCAACACGCCTATATTGTCAATGCAAGGCTCATCAATATGCAGGATGGGCGGATCGTATCTGCTGCTACTACTGAAATCCCAATCAATACGATGTGGACGGATGAAAAAGTGCAGCAACGTGATGGCTTGATTTACCGAACAGAATATTAAGAGGATTTATCATGAAACATTTTTTGATCTCGATAACATTACTGTGTAGTGCCGGGTGTTCTATGTTTACAGAAAAAATGGGTATGCAAGCAGAGCAGACTATCGCAAATGACGCACGTTCTGTGGCAGCACCTATGGCAAATGCAGAGTTATTTCAGTCTAAACAAGCGGTGCCAAATACCGCCTCTCAAATGGCATCGGTAAGTCGTAAAAATATTAACCACTACGTGCGTGGAATGATGCAAGACATGGCAGAAAACCTGCAGTATGTGAATCAGAAAACACCACTGGCAGTGTCGAGTTTTGTATTTTTAGATGATGAATATGATGATGCCTCACTACTGGGTAATCAGTTGTCAGAGAGCTTTATGCATGAACTTCATCATTTTGGCGTATCAGTGATTGACTTTAAAACTACGGATTATATGCGGGTCACGCCACAGGGGGATTTTGTTTTCAGCCGGGACTACTTAGAACTCAATGAAGAGCAAAACTTTCAATATGTTTTGGCCGGTACCTTGGTTAACCATCAAGGTGGTGTACTGGTGAATGCTCGGATCATTGGACTGATGAGTAAAGCGGTTGTTGGCTCTGCACAAGGATTCATTCCTCAGACAGTCGTTGATGCACTGGGTAGCAGTTATCGCACAGATGGCATTATGATGAAAAAAGCAGGTCGATGAGGTAACTATGATGAATCGTAACAGAAAAACGTATTTGGCATGCGGCATCGTGATGTTAATGACAGGATGCAGTACCACTGATTGGTATGCAGTAAAAAGCCCTGCAAAACCTGCTGAGTCGCAGACCGTGATCGAAAAGATGATAATGCAGGCCAGTCAACATGAAGAACACGAACAGTTGACTGTAAATCAAGTCTATACCCCACATAGTCATCATGTAAAACTAGAAAGCTACGTTGAGCAAATGGCACTTGATCTTGTAGATACCATGGTGTCTGATCAAGCAATTAATATTGCAGTGGTGTCTTTTGTTAATTTAGATAAAACTTTGCAAAAAAGCACGCAACTGGGTAATCAATTATCGGAAACATTTATTCACCAATTGCAAAAATTTGGCTATGGCGTGGTTGACTTTAAAACCACCGATCAAGTCGCGGTAACGCATTTTGGAGACTTTGTTTTTTCAAGGGATATACAGCAACTGTCAGGCGAAAGGATCGCGAGCCATGTCTTGTCGGGGACTTTGCTGTATCGAGCGAATGGTGTTGAAGTGAATGCTCGGGTGATTGATATTGATTCGAAACGTGTTATAGCAAGCAGTACTAAATTGGTGCCAAGCTATGTCCTTAACAGCGCCGCAATTGGGTCTTAATGACGTTTGCTGTACTTAGTTTTATAAAAAGAGGTTTACATCAGCCTTAATCTTAATGGCAATCAATATCATTAATTATTTCTGGTGTAAATTTTGTTAGTTAGTCCATCTCATTTTTTATTCTGTATTCTACTGTGTCTGCCAAGTGTTACATTTGCTAAACCCGTTGACTTACCCATTAACCTAATATCTGTGACTGACAAAACTGAAGTGATTGAAGTTGTCGGAGTTAGAAAACGGCTATATCAACAAGGATTACTGAAAGACAGTACAGTAAAAACTGAATTAATCTCACAACAACAGATCAAAGCAAATCAAGCGGCTAACTTAAGTGATGCTATATCAAATTCTATTGGTATTCGTGTGTCTAATGAGTGTTCAATGTGTGGTGCCAAGCGTGTCATGATAAATGGCTTAAAAGGTGAGCATACCAATGTCTTGGTTGATGGGATCCCACTACACACTATGTTATCTGGTTTTTATGGGATGGATGCTGTCGCTATGTCTGGCGTTGGTCAAATTGAAATAGCAAGGGGCGCTGGCGCATCCCTCACTGCGCCAGAAGCAATTGGTGGCACCATAAACTTAGTAACACAAGTACCGACAAATAGTGGTGGAGATCTTGATGTCTCAGTGGGAAACATGGGCTATAAAAAAGCCGCTTTAATGGGCTCGCTAGTACCTCAACAGAAAAATATGAGCGCCAGTGTGATCCTTCAGGTCGATGAACGAGAGCAGTTTGATGGTGACAAAAATGGGGTGAGTGAAAACCCCTATTTAGACAATACATCGCTGACCACACTTTTTTCATACGATTATGACCGCGACACCAATATGAGGCTAAGGCTTAATCACACTAAATCGGAAGTGTTTGGCGGGCCTATGTTGGGTGATATCACGGCATCTATTGAAGACGCGATTGCGAGTGAAAAGTTAGGTACCTCAGATAACTTATTTGAAAACGGTCACGTAGCGAATCGTTATATCGGTCAGCCCTGGCAAACGGCAGAATGGGTTAAAACTCAGCGCAATGAAGTACTCGCCTCAATACTGCACGACTTTAATACGCGTTTAAATGGCACTTTTAGTCTGGCGCATGTTAATCATAAACAAGTCTCATATTATGAAGGTATAAATTATGATGCGACAGACACAATGTATTACGCGGATGCGCGGTTTAATTTTGACTTAAATGCGTCGCACCTTATTACTTTTGGCGTGGACTATCGTAAAGAAAGAATGCGATCGCATTCAGATGCTTTAATTGGTGTAGAAAATTATGTATCAGATAGTTTTGATTACCTTGTACAGGGTATTTATATAAAGGACTCTTGGATGGTAACACCTGCACTGGAAAGATCTGCGGCGGCGAGGCTTGATAGTATTAAAGCCGATTTTGTTGACCTAAAAAACCGGGTGTTGAAATAGATAAAACCCTATTATCACCGCGTATTGATAGCCGCTTTTTTCACACTGATGAATTAACCTCTAGACTGTCTTTTGGTCAGGGATACCGAGCACCCTTATCATTCTTTGAAAGTGATCATGGGATTTTAGATGCGGAAAAAGGGTATTTATTGAATGTATCTGAACCAGAGCGATCAACGAGCATCAATTATTCTCTGAATTTTGAAAATGCGCTGTGGGTAAGCACTTTATCGATGGCGCACACATCAGTCAAAGATTTGGCTACGTTAGAGCATAATACATTAGGAGTGCCTGTATTAAGCCAGCTTAAGGAAACTGCTCGAGTGCTCGCGGTAGACTTCTCAGCGACCTGAATATCACAGTCACTGGCGAAGCCTATCACTACAATGATGTATTTAAAACGTCGTTTGCCATTGCACCGATAGAGCAGCGAGCGACAGTATCAATTAATTGGCAACATGAATCACATACAGTTGATGCTTCTTTGGTCTATATACCGAGCAGAGATCTGTCAGATTATCAGTATTCAGGGTATGAAAATCGATTTGCAACGCAACAAAAGCCGACGTCTGTATCTGCTTTTTCAACCTTGGATGCCAAGTACAATTATAAGCTAAGAGCATCTTTGGGATTATACGTCGGAGTGAATAACTTGTTTGATTATAATCAGGGGAGTGAGGGAAGTTCACCATTGCTATTTGATGATGAAGGTGGGTACGACGTAACGTATATTTATGCGCCGCTGCGAGGGTGGCTCATATATGCGGGGTTTGATTGGGCATTTTAAGCTCGTACGTCTGGTTGTATGGATAGGGTTAACTTTAAGCGCGGGTTTGAGTTATGGCTTTGTAGAGTTGCCTTTAAAAAGGCTAGATAGTCAAACTTATAGTTCGTTGCAGGCATTACACAGCTCGGCAATGACTCTCAGTTTTTTTACCCCAGAATGCGCATGGTGCAAGAAACAGCATCGCGTATTGAAAGAGTTAAGTATTGTTTGTCGGGGTATAAACCCTGTGATGGTCGGAATAAATGGAAATGACAGCGGCTATAAACGCGCACTTCGACGGATGTCTAATGAATTTCCGGCGATTATAGCGCCGAAGCCGTTACATGCTGGGCTAGAAAATAACCATGTTCCTCGCATCATCGTGGTGGGTGCTGATTGGCAGGTTGTGGCTAATTTGGTGGGGTATGTTGATAAAGCATCACTCATGGTTACTTTTCGACAAGAGGGGATATGCGCATAACGCGTTACCCCAATTGTTGTATTTATAACTGATTTAATTGGCTATATATGACTGTAAGCGCTTCAAATACCGTTATAAATTGTTATACTAAAATTGCTTTAGAGGTCCCCGTAGTTTAATGGATAAAACAAGAACCTCCTAAGTTTTAGATGCAAGTTCGATTCTTGCCGGGGACGCCATACATTTTATTTTGCCAAATAATTTTCAAGGTCGTCTGAACCACCAATATGTTCACCAGCAATAAATACTTGAGGTACAGTCTCGCGTCCGCTCATTGCTTTTAAACTTGTTGATGTGATGTCTTGCCCAATCACGATTTCTTCATAGCTAAAGCCTTGCTCAGACAATAAGCGCTTTGCTTTTTCACAGAATGGGCAACCCGCTTTGGAAAATAGGCTAATGGCTTGTGGTTTAACTTGATCCGGGTTGATGTAATCTAGCATGGTGTCAGCATCAGATACTTCAAATGGGTCACCTGCGACATCTGGTTCAATGAACATTTTTTCGATAACGCCATCTTTTACTAGCATAGAATAACGCCAGCTACGCTTGCCAAAGCCTAGGTCGTTTTTATCAACGAGCATACCCATTCCATCGGTAAACTCTCCATTTCCGTCTGGTAATAAACGGATATTATCGGCTTCTTGGTGTTGCGCCCATGCATTCATTACAAAAGTATCGTTCACTGATAAACACACTATTTCATCTACGCCATTTTTAGCAAAGGTGCTTGCTAGCTCATTATAACGAGGTAAGTGAGTCGATGAACACGTCGGTGTAAAAGCCCCTGGTAGTGCAAAGACAATTACTGTTTTACCTTTAAATATTTCATCGGTGGATACTTTTTCCCATTGTTCATTATTACGGGTGGAAAAAGTAACCTGTGGAATAGTTTTACCTTCGATATTGCTTAGCATAGTGCGCTCCTTTAATTTGATGCCGCTATTATGATGGTTCATTCACATTCAGTAAAATTAATTACTTAGATTAAAGCAATCTGTTTTTTTAATCAGTCGCTGACACCATCAGTTTAGACTAATTAAGGGCAAAAGCGTCATCTTCTTTAATAATGACTTGAACAATGTCATTGAGTTGAATGTTACTCAGTGGTCGAATATGTAAATTGGTGGTGATAGCAGTTTGCTCGTTTACTTGAATAACTTTAAGCTGGTCAATTGTTTGCCTATGGTTACTTAACATCATGCCTTGTTGAGTCGTAAAGTTGTTTTTTTGCATTATGGCTAAAGTTTGTCCTGCTTTTATACCATGTGCTTTTCCTAAGTTAATTGCGAGTCTGTCGCCATCAATATGTAAAATTTTTCCTTTTGTTGGCATACAACCTATAGCGGTATTGAGGTCCTGTGAGACTTTATTAAATACCCCTTGTATTTGGCTACCGTAGTTAGACTGCCAAAATTGATCACTGTACACATCGATCAGCGTGGTTTTCTCGAATGGCCATACACCTTGCACTGCGTAGTGGTTTTGCCATACTTGCTCTCTGGTCAATGCATCATAAAGCGCAAAGTCTACCTTAAAGCTGCGTAAGTACCGGTCACCCTCCCAAAAAGCGTAATCACTGTTAAGCTGTTTACCTTGTGCTATGTCCGTAATTTGGCTAAACAACACATACTGACTGTTGCTGTTGTTACTCAAAGTTTCAATTAAGGCTGGGTCATAGTCGAACCTTTGAGAGAAAAAAGGTCTCACATTTATTGCACTATTTATATAGGGTATGGCTTTGATGGCCGTGGCGCGCCCACTGAGCGTATTATATAGTCTTTGTGAACTGGCTTTTGCTATGTCAAATATTTGACCTAAGCGTGCTTGATGGGGTTGGATAAGTTGACTTTGTGTGACGGTAACTTGTTTATGAAACTGTTGCTGTGTACATTGCTCTTTGGTTGAGTAAATATCTAAATGAAGCGTGACTATGTAATCGTTGTTATTTTGCTCTTCACTGACAAGCGTTGCTTGCTGTATTTCAGCATGAGCTTTGATTTTCAATTGATCTTGGCTTAGCAAGCCATCAGCAACAGTTTGTACACTGCTGACTGTCGCACCTGAAAAGATTAACGCCTGTGTAATAGCATCTTTAACTGCCGCTTTTCTTGCGTCAGCTACATTACTATCGAGTATATTTGCATAACCTGTTACCTCATACCACTCTGCTTTGGCGATAGTAGTGTACAAAAATGCTGTAAAAATTAAGACTAACTGCTTCATGACTGATTCCCATCAAAACGAACAATATGATTACAGCAATAGCTATGCCATATTTATTGGCAAGGAATGTGCATTAAGAAATTCACTTAAGTTGAAAAGGTAAGTGATTATGAAAGCACCTTCGCCATACTCGATTGTAAACTCCAAATCTATTGTGTTGATTGTGATCATATTTTGGCTAGCGGGATGTAGCTCAATGTTCGACAAGCATATTGAATACGGCATTGTTGAACCGGATAACTACCCAGTAATAAAAGCGATAGGTTATGCACCACTAAGTGCTCAGCCTGGAAGTAGTGACGCACAGAAAATGCTTATGGCGCTCAAGGTGTCTAAGCTGGAAGCTTATCGCGAGCTTGCTGAGCAAGTATATGGTCAAAGCCTGTCAGCAGACATGACGGTCAAAGGCGCGATTGCACAAAATGATGGATTAAAGAGTCAAGTCAAAGGACTAATTAGAGGGGCACGGGTAGTAAAGTCATACGCAGTAGGCGATACCTATACTACTGAGCTTGAATTGGATATGAAACGTGTTCACGATCTATACATCACTCAGGTAAAACCAAGAAAGGTAAAAAGAGTGACCTATTACTAAGCTTTGAGTCTCAGAGCGGTGAAAGGGGAAACTTGATTATCGTAGATTTTTTTTGATATCAAAGCGTTTGCCAGTGTGGTTTTATGCTTTGATATCTTTCACTAATTCACTATTGTCAGCGACAACACTACCGTCTTGGCCATATGTAATTGAACTTGGACTGCCAATTAAAATCTCTTTTAACTGTCTAACGCTGAGCTGTGCCTGATGAGCTGCTTTGGCATTGACATCATTTTTAGTTTTGCATTCGAGTAAAAGTGTTTTAATACTTGCAGTGAGATCTTTAACGGCGTCTTGTTGATATATTTCAGATGGAAATGTGGCTAGCTCTTTGTCCAATTTTTGAATTGCAGTGAGTAGAGTTAACTTTTCCCGAGCAGCTTCTTTTAGACCTTCCCCTTTTTTAGACGCTAAAATGTCAAGCTCTCCATCGAGCAACTGGGTCAAAGTTGCTAAATTGGAGAGCTGATTTTCTAATTTATGTATACATAAGGTGGTTTGATCAGCCATAGACATCAAACTCAAAAGCGGCAATATTTTTAGCTAGCTTCTGTGCATCAATCTGATACTTACCTTCACTAATCGCTTTTTTTAGCTCTTCGACTTTCTTACTATCAAATGCAGGCGCATCTTGCGCTTTCTCTTGTAAGCTTTTCAACTGTTGTGCTTGAGGCGTTAAGCTGACTGAATCGGTAGCTGCTTTTTGTGGCGCTTTTGCGTTAGACGCTGCATTTTGAGCATCATTTTTTTGCAATTCAGCTTTTTGTTGCTTAACATTATTTAGCACACTGTTTGGCTGTGCTTGACCTTTAATATTATTAACCATAACTTTCGACCCTTGGTTATTAAACACCTTGTTTAGGTTATCGACCTACTTACCTTTAACTTTAGCAAATTTTTTAGATATTGACCTCTACTGATTCAACATCTTTTACACGAGCTGAAAGTGTTTTTCCAGACTTTTGATTTTTAACACGAATTTGTTCACCTAAATTACCATCTTGGAGTGCAATACCTGAGGTTTTTATTGTTAAAGAGCGTGTTTTAGCAAATATAGTGACTTTGTCACCTTTACAGACCATACACACTTGGTGGGTACCAACGGGCATTCCTTCACGTATGTTGCGTTTACTTTTACTGCCTATCAATAAAGATAAGTCATTCATGTAGGCCGCTCTCACAAATTGCTTCGCACGATACTCAATTTTTAAATGACTCTGTGTGAGCAACTCACCTTTAGAGACCAGTTGTGTACTAACAATCACTGGGTGCATTTCATTAATTCTCACATGGACATACTGTGTCCAAAGAGGCGCTTGTTCACAGCGAACTTGCACAGTGACTTGGCGATTAAAGGGGGGCTTTGCAGCCGTCGTTAGATTAACGGGTTGAGCACAAAATTTAGTTGCAATACGTTTATCGAGCGTTAGCGATTTAATTTCCGTTTTTACATCTGGCTTAGTTATTGTTTGTGATGCAATAAAGTTTTGTGCTAATTGCTCTAGTTCTTTAGTGCTATAGTCCTTTGCATAGACATGACAACTGGCTAGAATATAAGCCATTGAGCAAAAAAACCCGTAGGTTTTGGTTTTTTTTAACAAACACATGATGTTTCGACTATGCTTATCATGGGAAACAAGGTATAAAGATTTTGCGTTAATTGTGACACCTCTTCAAGGTAAATCTTATCCTTAGTAGTGTAAGCAAATATCGTTCCGGCAAGCAGTTTTATATGTAGGAGATTGAAATGGCTGGTATTTTAGACTCGGTCAACCAACGAACGCAGTTGGTAGGGCAAAACCGCCTAGAGTTATTACTGTTCAGATTGAAGGGGCGTCAACGTTTTGGCATAAACGTATTTAAAGTACGAGAAGTACTACAATGCCCTCCACTTACTAATATGCCGAAGTCAAATTCGTATATTAGAGGGGTTGCGCACATTCGTGGGCAAACTATTTCAGTTATTGATATGTCCTTGGCAGTCGGTGGGCCACCAATTGAAGACATAACCAATTGTTTTATTATCATTGCAGAATATAACCGTTCAGTTCAAGGGTTTTTGGTTGGTGCGGTCGAGCGTATCGTGAACATGAACTGGGAAAAAATTATGCCACCGCCAGATGGCGCTGGTAGGTATTCGTATTTGACTGCTGTAACAGAGATTGAAAAAGAGCTGGTCGAAATACTCGATGTTGAGAAAATATTGAATGAAATTTGCCCTGTGAATACCGAAGTCAGTCAAGATATTGTCTCTGATGGCGAAATGCAGAAAGATTTGGGTGAACGGATTGTATTTATCGCGGATGATTCAGCTGTTGCGAGAAACCAGGTAAAACGAGCACTTGAACCTTTAGGCGTGCAAACTGAGTTAGCAAAGAACGGTAAGGAAGCGCTTATTCGGTTACGTGAAATTGCAAAAGATGATTGCCAAAATGACATCACGGAAAGGGTAGGGCTGTTAATTTCAGATGTTGAAATGCCAGAGATGGATGGGTACACACTCACCGCTGAAATAAAGGCAGATCCTAAATTGGCACCTTTACATGTTATCTTACATACTTCTTTGAGCGGTGTATTTAATCAGGCCATGATAGAAAAAGTTGGTGCTGATGACTTTATCGCAAAATTTAACCCAGATGAATTGGCTACAGCTGTGAAGAAATGGGTTCACTGTGATTAATGAATGGCGGTAATACTTTGGAAAACAAGAACCTTCAACAAAACGAATACGACCAGTTTAGAACTTTTCTCGAGCAGCAGTGTGGTATTGTGCTTGGGGACAATAAACTGTATTTAGTAAAAAGTCGTTTAGCACCGTTAATGGCTCGTTTCAGTGTTGAGTCATTATCTGAATTGGTTGCAAAAACACTTAGCCCTCATGAGCGGCAATTACGCGCCGCTGTTGTTGATGCAATGACAACAAATGAGACTTTGTGGTTTAGGGACTCGTATCCATTTGAGCTATTGAAAACGAAAATATTTCCTGAGTTTGGGGAGTTACGTCGTGCTGTTAAGATATGGTCTGCTGCAAGCTCTTCTGGGCAAGAACCATACTCAATTGGCATGTCTGCCAGTGAATATCAGCAGAAAAGCCCGGGCGCTTTAAAAATGGGCGTTCAAGTGATCGGCACTGATATATCAAATACAATGCTCGACATGTGTAAGAATGCTGAGTACGACGCTTTGGCGCTTGCGAGAGGTCTTTCTGCTGAGCGTAGACAAAAGTTTTTTAAAGACAGTGGCAACGGGATGGCGCAGGTTGTTGACCCAGTTAAAAAGATGGTGAATTTTAGGCATTTAAATTTGCTTGATTCATATGCATTAATGGGCAAGTTTGACGTTATATTTTGTCGTAATGTGTTAATTTACTTTTCACCAGAAGTAAAAGCAAAAATCATTTCTCAATTTGCGCAAGCACTTAATCCTAAGGGCTATTTGTTTCTCGGAGCATCAGAATCCATGGCTGGTCTAAGCGATGAATTTGATATGATAAGATGTAATCCGGGTATTATATACCAGAAAAAACAATAACTTGAGGCGGTGTTCACCGCCTCTTCTATTTTGGCCTAAGAATTGCAGAAAACTCCATATAGTCAAATTTTTGGAGTTACGTTATGGCGATTAGTTTTGATAAAGCCTTAGGTGTTCACCCTCAGACAATAGCTATCAGATCGCAACGTGCGGAAATGTTAGCAAGTAACATTGCCAACGCGGATACCCCCGGTTATAAAGCAAAAGACATTGACTTTGCTCGGGCATTTAAAGCGGCAAAGTCTAACCAGCAAAGTGGCAATACAATGCTGCGCACCAACGAAAAACATATCTCTGGTGGCACCCGTTTAAATGATGGTGTCGAGCTATTTCGTAATCCAAATCAAGCAGATACAGGCGATGGTAACTCGGTAGACATACAAGTGGAACGGAACTTGTATGTACAGAATGCATTAGAGTATCAAGCAAGTTTGCAGTTTCTCACGGGTAAGTTTAAAGGGTTGAAAAAAGCCCTTGCCGGTCAAGGATCATAATTATGAGTTTATACAATGTATTTGACATCGCGGGTTCCGGTATGAGCGCGCAGAATATTCGGCTGAATACAACCGCGAGTAATATTTCGAACGCTAATAGTATCAGTTCCAGTCAAGATAAAGTGTATCGAGCACGGCATCCGGTATTTGCAGCTGAGCTGAATAAGGCGAACGACTTACAAAGTTCAAACGCTGCTGCGTCGTCTGTCGGAGTGAAAGTATTAGGCATTGTGGAAAGTGATAAGCCTCTGCAAGTGGAATACAGTCCTAATCACCCGAGTGCTGATAAAGACGGGTATATCTATAAACCAAATGTAAACGTAGTTGAGGAAATGGCCAATATGATTTCCGCTTCACGTTCGTACCAAACTAATGTTCAAGTAGCAGATGCGGCAAAACAAATGCTTAGCAAAACCTTGTTACTTGGCAAGCGTTAACGGGAGTGCTAGCTGATGAGTAGCGAAGTAAGTCAAACGACCAGTCAAGTTGATTCGTTACGGTGGTCCGAAAAGCCTAAGACCGCTGAAAAGGATGATACGTTAAAGCAAGAGGACTTTTTTAAGCTGTTAACGCAGCAGTTATCTTATCAAGATCCAAGTAAACCGGCTGATAACGATCAAATGATTGCGCAAATGACAAGTTTTACAATGGCTGAGGGTATTTCAAACCTAAATACTAAGTTCGAGTCTTTGTCGGCATCAATGACTTCAAATTCCGCTTTACAAGCATCTACGCTTGTAGGGAAGAAAGCGCTACTAGAATCAGACACTCTAGAGCTTGGCACGAGTGGATCAGCAAGGGCTTCGATTATTGCGACTGAACCGGTCGATAAGTTAGTTGTGAATATATATGACGAATCAAATCAGTTGGTCCGCTCTATTGACATGAGTAAACAAGACACAGGTGCCATTCGTTTTGAGTGGGATGGAAAAAATGATAAAGGGGAGGTGATGCCTCAAGGCGAGTATGAAATTAAAGCCGAAGCGAATATTAATGGCGAATTTTCAACTTTACCCACGGCCACCTTTAAAAATATCGATAGCGTCAACGTGAATGGCGCCAATGGCATAATTATTAACACAAAAGCAGGCGCAGTAAGGCTTACTGACGTCGCTGAAATCGCTTAATTCAAGTTTATAGAATAGGCCTTACGTACAAGAGGTGAGAGTATGAGTTTCAATATTGCATTAACAGGTTTAGCGGCGGCTCAAAAAGATCTAGATACCACCGCAAATAACATTGCCAATGTGAATACCACAGGCTTTAAAGAGTCACGTGCAGAGTTTGCTGATGTATATGCTTCGTCAGTATTTAGTTCTGGAAAAACTAAAAATGGTGATGGTGCACAAACGACGATGGTGGCCCAGCAATTCCACCAAGGGTCTTTGCAGTTTACATCTAACTCGCTTGATTTAGCGATCACTGGTGAAGGTTACTTTGCCATGAGTTCTGAGTTGGGCTCACAAGATTATAGCTACACTCGCGCAGGGGCATTTAAGTTAAATAAAGATAACTTTATTTCAGACGCACAAGGTAATTTTTTGCAAGGGTTCCCTGTCGATGCTAGCACTGGTGCAACCACATCAGTGAGCTTAAGTACAGCTGCTGCGATGCAGATCCCAGATGCTTCAGGTGCACCTCGAGCTACGACTAACGTATATTCGTCGTTTAACCTAGACTCAACTGCTGTTCAGCCAACGATACCGTTTGATCCGGGTGTCGGCGCATCATTTAATAGCTCAACCTCAACTACAGTTTATGATTCGTTAGGTCAGCCACATACCACTCAGCTGTATTTCAGAAAAACAGCGACGGCAAACGAATGGGAAGTTTACGGTACGCTTGATAATCAGCCATTTACTTCTGATGGTACTGCGGGTGGTCCAGTTCCAATTGCTGGATTTACATTTGATGCGACGGGTGTTCCGAGTGCGACTATTCCTTACTCTGCTGCAGGTGCCGCAGGTGCTCCAGTAGCAGTGGCCGCTGGTGGTACTTTTGATCCGCTAACATTACCAAGTGGCGCAGGTACCGGTTTATCGACTTTGCTAAGTAACGGTGCTACCTTTCCTGCAGCATTAACAATGAACTGGCGAGATGAAGCGAATACAACCAATAAATTACCAACGCAATATGCAAGTCGTTTTGAAGTAAAAGCACTTGAACAAGATGGCGCGACAGTGGGCCGTTTGGCTGGTGTTGATATTGGTACTGATGGTAAAATAGTGGCGTCTTATAGTAATGGCGACTCAACTTATTTAGGCCAAGTCGCAATGGTACGCTTTTCAAACTCGCAGGGTTTGCAACAGGTTGGAAATACGTCATGGAAGAAAAGCTTAACATCGGGTGAGCCGATTGCGGGTGAGCCTGCCTCAGGAACCCTAGGGTCGATTAATTCATCTGCTTTAGAGCAATCTAATGTAAACTTAACAAATGAACTGGTTGATTTGATCAGTGCGCAGCGGAACTTCCAGGCCAATTCAAGAGCACTTGAAGTGAACTCAACCTTGCAGCAAGCAATCCTACAAATTCGATAATTCGATTATTTTTATACATAAGGCCGCCATTGCGGCCTTTTTTGTCACTCTTCACACTTCCTTACCTAAAAAGTCTTCACGGTTATTTGAATAATCTGTCAATTTTTAGTTGGCACTTTAATTGCATTGCTATACATATGATGAATTTTTAGGTCAATGCAATGGATAAAATGCTCTATATCGCTATGTCTGGTGCGAAACAAAACCTGCGTGGTGTTGCTATTAAAGCAAACAATTTAGCCAATGCAAATACGACTGGATTTAAATCCGATTTTGCGCAAGCGCGGTCTATGCAGGCATTTGGTGAAGGGTTACCGACCCGTGTTTTTGCTATGCAAGAGCGACCAGGTACTAATATGACCAGTGGTGCGATTGTTGAAACCGGCCGAGACTTAGACATTGCAGTGTCAGATAAGTCTTGGATCAGTGTTATGGACAAAAGTGGCAATGAGGCTTATACCAAAGTCGGAACTTTGAACATTACAGCTGACGGTGCATTAGTCACCAGTCATGGGCGCCAAGTTGTTGGCGAAGGGGGCCCAATTATTCTGCCCATCCCGGTAGAGAAGGTCACATTTAGTGATGATGGCTCAATTCAAGTACGGCCTCAAGGTGCCCCAGCCAACTTCTTAGAGGTGGTAGATCGCTTAAAAATCATTGAAGCTGATAACAGTAAACTCGAAAAAGGCAATGACGGGTTATTTAGGCCTAAAGAAGGCAGTCTTGATGACGGTTTATGCGGCTTTTGTGATGTGTCACCGACTGCAAAAGTAATGAGTGGCACGCTTGAAATGTCAAACGTCAATCCCGTGCATGAAATGGTCGATATGATCAACCATCAACGCCAGTTTGAAATGCAAATGAAACTAATGAAAACAGCAGAAGAAATTGACGAACGTCATGTATCGCTGCTGCGTATAGTCTAACGAAGTGAGGTATATGTTATGAATCCAGCGTTATGGATCAGTAAAACTGGCTTAGATGCCCAACAAACTGATATATCGGTAATTTCGAATAACCTCGCGAATGCTAGTACGGTAGGTTATAAGAAAAGCCGAGCAATTTTTGAAGATTTGCTCTATCAGAATATTAACCAACCTGGAGGCCGCTCGTCACAAGATACTGAACTACCCTCAGGTTTAATGCTAGGCGCCGGTGCTAAAGTGGTTGCCAACCAAAAGAACTTTTCTCAAGGTAATATGCTAAGCACTGAGAATTCTTTAGATTGGATGATCCAAGGGCCGGGCTTTTTTGAAATTCAAATGCCAGATGGCACTATCGGCTACAGTCGCAATGGTCAATTTACGACTGATGAAAATGGTCGAGTAGTCACTTCTGGAGCTGGTTTTCCTGTTCAACCTGAAATGAACGTGCCTGATGACGCAAAATCGATCACCATCTCTCAAGATGGGGAAGTGTCGGTGCGAGTTGCAGGTCAAGCGCAAAACACGGTCATTGGTCAACTGGTGATCAGTGATTTTATTAATCCATCGGGTTTAGAACCAATGGGCCAAAACTTATACACAGAAACCGCTGTTAGTGGTGCACCTGTGCAAGGTAACCCGGGAGCAGATGGCTTAGGTTCTATTGTGCAAGGTGCGTTAGAAACCTCGAACGTCAACGTGACGGAAGAGTTAGTTAACTTAATTGAAACCCAACGTGTCTATGAAATGAACTCGAAAGTGATCTCTTCAGTTGACGAGATGCTGAGTTACATCAATCAACAGTTATAAATTCTTAGGAGGTTGTATGCGTACTTTTAGTATGGCTGTAGTAACAATGATAGCGCTATCTGGGTGCGTATCAACACAAAATAGTACGATAGTGCAGGACGATCCTTACTATGCGCCTATGTATCCTGAAGAAGATTTAGAACAGGTGGTGTCAACAGGGTCATTATTTAACCCTAATCGAGCCAACGATTTATATGCAGATAAAAAAGCATTACGTACTGGCGATATTATAACGGTGGTGCTGCGCGAATCGACACAGGCGTCAAAAGCAGCGAACAGTGAAACAGATAAAGAAACTGACGTAAGTCTTGACCCTGTATTAGGCTTTAATGGGACGCCAGTAAATATTGGCGGTGACAATATTCAGTTTGGAATGGGATCAGATTCTTCTTTTAAAGGTGATAGTAAAGCAAACCAGTCAAATAGTTTATTTGGTAACATTTCGGTGAATGTGATGCGGGTTTTACCCAATGGTAACTTAGTGATCCGAGGTGAGAAGTGGTTAACTTTAAACACGGGTGAAGAGTTTATTCGCCTTGAAGGCTTAGTTCGTGCCGCTGATGTTGCAGCGGACAACACGGTGGAGTCTAACCGCATTGCTAATGCACGTATTCAGTATTCAGGCAAAGGTCAAGGGCAAGAAGCACAAAGCCCAGGGTGGTTAACATCCTTCTTTATGAGTACATTGCTCCCATTTTAGGGTTTGAAAATTATGAAATTATTTCACCTATTGTTAAGTATTACCTTAATTGGTTTTGTCCCGTTCGCTAACGCTGAACGTATTAAAGATGTCAGTATGGTACAAGGTGTTCGCTCAAACCAACTGGTAGGTTATGGCTTAGTTGTTGGCTTACCTGGCACAGGTGAGTCAAGTCGATTTACAGAGCAAAGCTTTAAAGCGATGCTAAGTGGTTTTGGGATCACTTTACCTGCGTCGCTAAAACCAAAAATAAAGAATGTTGCCGCAGTGGCCGTACATGCCGACTTACCACCGTTTACTAAACCTGGTCAAACGATTGACGTGACAGTTTCTTCTATCGGAAGTGCTGGTAGCTTGCGTGGCGGGACATTACTGCAAACTTTTCTTAAAGGGGTTGATGGCAATGTGTACGCGATTGCACAAGGTAGCATGATTGTGGGCGGCCTTGGTGCTGAAGGGCTAGATGGTAGCCGGGTGGTGATCAATACGCCGACCGTCGGCCGCGTACCAAATGGTGGGACTGTTGAGCGTGAAGTAAAAAGCCCTTTTACCCAAGGTGACTTCATTACTTTTAATTTAAATAGCCCAGATTTCACAACGGCAAAACGCTTAGCAGATACCATTAATAATTTAGTTGGCCCTAATAGTGCGAAGCCAATGGATGCCGCATCGGTGAGAGTGATTGCGCCACGCGATCCATCACAACGCGTGTCTTATTTGTCGACATTAGAAAACCTTGAATTTACCCCTGCAGATACCAGCGCAAAAATTATTGTGAATTCACGTACCGGCACCATAGTAATTGGTAAAAATGTCAAGCTTCAACCGGCTGCAATTACTCATGGTGGCTTAACTGTTACGATAGCAGAGCAACAGAATGTTAATCAGCCACAGCCTTTAGCTGAAGGGGAAACGGTTGTAACCCGTCAAAGTATTATTGATGTAGACACTGATGACTCTCGTGCTTTTGTATTCGACCCAGGCATCAGCCTTGATGATTTAGTCCGCGCCATTAATGAAGTGGGTGCAGCGCCGGGTGACTTGATGGCGATATTGGAGGCACTGAAAGAAGCAGGTGCAATCAATGGTCAATTAGTCGTCATATAGAGTGTTTTTATTAATCAATAAGTTAGCCCTAATTCGTTAGGGTTTTTTTTGGCTCGAATATTGCTTAATTATTAGTATGATAAGTTAAGTGTCAGTAAGCCGATGAATACAAACCCGTTAGAAAAACAAAACTTTTTTGATTTAAGCGATTTAAACAGCTTGAGAAAAGATGCGTTGAAAAGCGGTGGTGATCCAAATGCCTCTGATGCAGCGCTAAAGAAAGCGGCACAACAGTTTGAATCAATATTCACACAGATGTTGATGAAAAGCATGCGTAAAGCGAATGAAGCGATGGAAGATAAAAACAGCCCTTTCAATTCAAGTGGTGTGAAGTTTTTTGAAGAAATGCATGATCAACAGCTCTCAATGGATTTATCTAGTAAAGGTAGCTTGGGGTTAGCTGATTTAATCGTTCAGCAGCTATCTCCGAATGCCACGGGCTATACGCCTGCGTCAATAATTCGAACCGGTGCCAATATTGAAAGTGATAAACGTGCTACTGGGCAGCTAAATGATGTGCAAGCTAATGTTGCTGCAACCAAGCCTGAAACCATAGAAAGTAATAATAATACGTTTAAAGATCCTGAATCGTTTGTTTCATCTATGTGGGAGCATGCTAAAACAGCGGCCCAAAAAATAGGGTTAAACCCGGCTGTTATGGTTGCACAGGCGGCACTTGAGACCGGTTGGGGTAAACATATTATTGCTAAAGCTGATGGTTCAAGCAGCAATAATCTTTTTAATATTAAATCTAGTAAAACATGGCAGGGTGACAGTGCCAAAAAACTGACATTAGAATTTGAAGAGGGAATGCCGGTGAAAAAGCAAGCAAACTTTCGTGCATATGACACAATTAAAGATAGCATGAATGACTATATTGATTTTTTACAAGGTAACCCTCGTTATCAAGAAGCATTACAAAAAGTAGCCCAGCCAGAGCAATTTTTAGATGCATTGCAAGATGCAGGTTATGCGACAGATCCACAGTACGCACAAAAAATAAAAAATGTACTTCAGCGCAGTGACTTAAAAGAAATGCTCACATCGTTGGTTCGCCAAGGAGTAAATTAAGATGTCATTCAATTTGATGAATATTGGTACCAGTGGGATAAGAGCTAGCAGTGAATTACTGCAAACCACGGGTAAAAATATTTCAAACCTCAACACCAAAGGGTATATCCGCGAACGTACGGAGCATACTACAATGGTTGGCAATCAAGTCGGCCGCGGCGAAACGGTGCGCTTGATAAATGAGTTCGCACAAAAGCAACTCAACAGAGATATTTCGAATAAAACTTACTATGAGCAGTTTGTCACCGAGGCCTCTCGGGTTGACACATTATTTGCCGAAGATTCAAATAGTTTAAATAAAAGCATCAACTCGCTGTTTAATAATCTACAAGAGGCGATGAATCAGCCGTCATCTCGGGTCACTCGAAGCTTATTTTTAACTGACGCAGAAAACTTAACTGAGCAGATGGATCGCTTATCAGGCATTGTGTTTGACCAAGGTAACATTGTTAATCAACAGCTCGATTTATTTGCCGATGAAGCGAATAATCTGATTCAAAAGATTAGTGATTTAAATGGTCAGGTAACCTCGTTAAATACCCCATCAGGTACAAATGCTTCTAGCTCAGTACTGAATGAAAGAGATCAAGCGATTAGTGACTTGGCTGAGCTGGTGGATTTAGAGACACTAGATGGCCCCAATGGGGAGAAGTTGGTCTTTTTGGGTTCAGGTCAAGCATTAGTGATGGAAAACGGAACGTTTAACGCATTTTCCCTGGCAGGAGACCCAGATCCCAACGTTCGAGAATTAAAACTAGACGTACGAGATGGCCAAGCAGTCGCTTTAGATGTTAATTCAAGTACGTTAAAAGGAAAAGTCGGTGGATTGTTAGCGTTTAGAGATGAAATATTACATCCAGCCCAAAATCAATTAGGGCAAATTGGTATTGCATTGGCAGACGCATTTAATGAGCAAAACAAGAAAGGAATGGACTTAGATGGTAATTTAGGGGGTGATTTGTTCACTATCCCCTCTGTTACAGGTTTTCCATATAGTACGAATAACATTGGTAGCTCAGCTGTAGTAACAGCAACACTAGAAGCTGGAAAAGGCAGTGAAATACCAGCTACTGACTTTAAAGTCACGATGGGAGCAGGCACTGCAGTTACTGTAGTTCCAGTAGATAGTAAAGGCAATGAAATTGGTACACCTTCAGCAGGTACTATTACTTTGCCAGGCCCTAGTAATATCGTCTTTACTGATCCAGATACATTTGGGTTAGAAATATCAATTACAGGCACAGCATCTCAAGATGATAGCTTTTTGGTAAAGTTAAATGCCACTGCTGCAGGCAATATTGAATTGGCCACTGACAGACCTGAACATTTGGCTTTGGCTTCACCTATACGTACAAAAACCGATGCAGATAATATTGGCAGCGCAAATATTTCTGTGGGCACTGTCTCTAATACCGGTGCTGGGAGTAACTTTACAGCAGCTCCAACACCGAGTTTGACAAATGGTGATATGACGATAGAAAAGACTTTAAATGCTAATGAATATACAATTAGTGATGGTGTTAACAGCGTGACATTTGTTGCTGCGTCACCAACAGAAAATATGCTATCTCTAGCAGGGCCTCCATTTGATACCTATGGGTTTGATTTTAATATCGAAGGGACGCCTCAACCCGGGGATAAGTTTGACCTTGAGTTTAATACTGGAGGTTTTGACGATAACCGCAATGGGTTAGAATTAAGTAAATTGCAATCTAGTGAACTGGTTCGTGAAAACGTAATAACCACGACTACCGCTGATAATTTACAAACATTTAATGAGGCTTACGCGGGGCTTGTCACCGATGTAGGGGTTGTCGCCAATCAAGCCAAGACTAATGGCACGGCCTTTGAGGCATTAGCAGCCCAGTCAGAGGCATGGTTTGAATCTATGTCGGGTGTGAATTTAGATGAAGAAGCTGCGAATTTGTTACGTTTTCAGCAGTCTTATTCAGCATCGGCACAAATCATTACGACGGCTAGAACGATTTTTGATACATTATTAAGTGCAACGAGGTAATTATGCGTTTATCAAATAACTTAATGCACAAGACAAACTTGAACTCTATCTTGAACAATCAGCAAGAAGTTAACAAAGCTCAGCAGCAAGTCAATACTCAAAAACGGGTATTGACGGCATCTGATGACCCCTCTGCTACAGCCCGTGCGTTGCTTTATTCAGACAGAATTCAAACCAATGAGCAATATTCCAAAAGCTTAACCATGCTTGATAGTCGTTTGAAAACGCAAGAAAGCGTATTGACGAATATTAAAGAGTCAATTACGCGATCTCATGTATTAACCATTAGTGCCGGTAGTGGAGCGTTAGCAGATATCGACAGAGCAGGTATTGCTGAAGAAATTTCCGCAATTAAAGAAACCGTACTTGATTTGATGAATGCGAAAACCGAAGATGGGCGTTATATTTTTTCGGGTTATCAAGATAATACACAAACCTATTCTTTCAATAGTACGGATAATGAATATAAATATAATGGCGATCAAGGTCAGCACAAAATTAAAGTGGCTGAAGGGGTTGAAATTAAATCAAGTGATAATGGCTTTGATGTTTTTGAAAGTGTGGCAAAGCGCCTAGACGTTGATAGGGCAAGTCTCACACCAGTAACATCAAGTGTGTACGTAAAGGAACAAGGCCAATTTGATAACTTCCATAAAGCGCAATATGACGCCAGTCCTTCTGCGCCAGCCAATGCGAATACAATAACTGTTAACTTTACATCGGCAACTACCTATGATGTTTTACAAGGTGGGGTGGCACTTAAGTCAGGTACGTATTCTGACGGGGTAGCAAACATTGACGGGATGGAAGTTAGAGCAAACGGTGCTGCCAGTTTGACTTTTGACCTAGCAAAGCCAGAAAAAGAGAATGTGTTAAACACTTTGCATAAATTGGAGGCCGCTTTAACTGACCCGTCTATAAGTCAAGATGATTATGAGCAAGTGTTAGCAGATTCATTAGTTGGCCTGACAAATGCTAAAAACTTGGTATCTCAAACCCAATCTGGTTTGGGTGGCCGGTCTAATACAGCGCAACGTATTGTCGACGCAAATGCTGATTTGGATATTAACAATAAAGCAGCGAAAGCGACCTTGGTTGAATTGGATATGGCTGAAGCTATAACTGAATTGACCAAGCATGAAACGGCATTACAAGCTTCACAGGCAACGTTTGGCCGTTTAACGAACTTATCTTTATTAGAATATATTCGATAAAGCACGTACTGAGTTAGGGCTTAAGCAGGATGTTCTTTAAGCCCTTTTTCTGTGAGGAACTCCCTCTAATAGTCTGAAACTATTAATGTTTATTTTAATATGAGCCAGCTTTAGCTCTTAATTCTTATATTCTTCTCAAATGATTATATTGCCTTTTTCCCTAGATTAATTAGTCACTTAAATTTTTTTTAAAAAAAACGTTAAAGGATTTTTAGGCTCTTCCGATAACTTAAGTAACCAAGCTGGAGAGATAAAAAACATCAAAGGCTTAAAGTTATAAGTTTGAGAGTAAACACAAAGTTTACATTGGGAGAAATATCATGGCACTTTATGTAAATACTAACGTAAGTTCATTGAACGCACAGAGACAGTTAAATAATTCAGGTAATTCGCTTGACGTTTCATTTAAGCGTCTATCTTCAGGCTTTCGTATTAACAGCGCGGCTGATGATGCGGCAGGTCTACAAATATCAGACCGTTTGACCTCTCAAATAAACGGTTTGAATCAAGGTAACCGAAATGCAAATGATGGTATTTCATTAGCGCAAACAGCAGAAGGCGCAATGGATGAAGTAACATCGATGTTTCAACGTGTGAGAACGCTTGCACAACAGGCTTCAAATGGTTCAAATACAGATGAAGACAGATTAGCAATTCAGGAAGAGATTCAGTCTTTATCTGCAGAGGTAAACCGAGTTGCACAAGATACCACATTTGGTGGTCAAAACTTGCTAGATGGTTCTTATGAAGCGAGTTTCCAAGTCGGGTCAGATGCAGTACAGACCATCGGTTTTAGTATGAAGAATGTTGATGGAACAGCAAATGATCTTCAAGCAAATGGTGGTTTTACACTATCTGGTATCGCAGGTATCGCGGAAGGTATCGGTGGAAACTCCTTGCAAACTCTTGCAGATGGTGTGAGTTCTGTATCTGGTGTTGCTAACAGCTATACGTTTTCTGATACATTCCAGGCGGGTTCGATTAGTGTTTCTTCACAAGCGAATGCACAAGCGGTATTAGCGGGTATGGACGCAATGATTGCGGTAGTAGACAAAAAGCGTGCTGAGTTGGGTGCAGTTCAGAATCGTTTCCAATCAACTATTCGTAACCAAGCTAATATTTCAGAAAACTTATCGGCTGCAAAATCACGGATTAAAGACACCGATTTCGCTCAGGAAACTGCAAGCTTAACCAAAATGCAAATTTTACAACAGGCAAGCCAAACGATCTTAAGCCAAGCAAATCAACGTCCACAAGCAGCGCTAAGTTTATTAGGATAAGGTTTAAATTAAGTTATTATGATTTTAGGAAGTGGGTGTCCGTGTTTGATGGGGTATTAACACGGACACCGGATTGGATAGCAAAGCGGAGGAGCTTTAATCCAAACTGTTCATCAATTCAATGAACAAGTATTTATAAGCATGAACTATGCCAATGTTTATGCTAATTTATTGACACTCACTCTCAAACTTCAAAAAGGGGCTGTTAGCCCCTTTTTTCATGAAATATACAAATAATAAATGAACTATTATTATTTGGCCTACCTTTTGCATCACTCATTCTAAGTAAGTTAAATACCATGCAAATGGCAGTTTTTTGCCCCTTCGGCAAATAGCTTTGACGATAAAAATTGCCATCTTGTATTTAGTAAATTAAAGCTGAGGTAATTCAGCTTTGACTTGAAATAGAGAGAATGAGTTATGGCTTTATTTGTAAATACTAACGTCAGTGCATTAAATGCCCAGCGTCAATTAACCAATTCAGGTAATGAATTAGATACTTCATTTAAACGTTTATCATCGGGTTTACGTATTAACAGTGCCGCTGATGATGCTGCTGGTCTGCAAATTACAGACCGTCTTCAGTCGCAAATACTAGGTTTAGGACAAGGTAATCGTAATGCCAATGATGGCATTTCTTTGGCGCAAACCGCTGAGGGGGCAATGGATGAAATGACATCTATGTTCCAGCGAATTCGTACATTATCGCAACAAGCCGCTAATGGTTCGAATACAGATGAAGATAGACTGGCAATTCAAGAAGAGATCCAACAGCTTGCAAGTGAGGTGAATCGAGTTGCAAGTGATACTACATTTGGTGGTCAGAATTTGTTGGATGGTACCTATGCTGCTAACTTTCAAGTAGGTGCTGATGCTGTGCAAACTATTGGCTTCAGTATGCAAGATGTTGGTGGAACAGCAAATAGTCTTCAATCAAATAATGGGTTTACATTATCAGGAATTGCAGGCATAGCTGCTGCAGTGGGTGGATCAAACCTACAAACTTTGGCAAGTGGTGTGAGTGCTATATCAGGTGTTGCTAACGCATATACTTTTTCTGATACATTTCAGGCTGGTACGATCAGTGTTTCTTCACAAGCAAATGCACAAGCTGTTTTTGCCGGTATGGATGCAATGATAGCTGTGGTTGATAAAAAGCGTGCGGAATTAGGTGCGGTGCAAAACAGATTCCAATCAACGATTAGAAACCAAGCCAATATCTCCGAAAACTTGTCCTCTGCAAAATCTCGAATTAAAGATGCGGACTTTGCATTGGAAACAGCTATGCTTACAAAGAATCAAATATTACAACAAGCTAGCCAAACAATATTAGGGCAAGCTAACCAAAGACCGCAGGCAGCACTAAGCTTATTACAAGGGTAATAAATAAACTTTAATTTATTTACAAATTTAGCTAAAGCTTTCGCTTCATACGCCGATAGCAGAATTAGAGAACTATAAATCTAGGACTCTAATACGGTATCTAGCAGGGTAGGGGTATCCCGCTAGTTACCTTATCTAAGATGAAGCGGAGGCTATTATGGCTTTATATGTAAACACTAATGTGAGTTCTTTGAACGCACAAAGACAATTGAGTAATTCAGCAGACTCGTTGGATACATCGTTTAAACGGTTATCTTCCGGTATGCGCATAAACAGTGCTAGAGATGACGCGGCAGGTATGCAAGTATCAAACCGTCTGACTGGTCAAATAAATGGTTTAAACCAAGGAATACGAAATGCAAACGATGGTATTTCTTTGGCACAAACAGCAGAAGGTGCATTGGATGAAACAACGCAAATGTTTCAGCGTATCCGTACACTAGCGCAACAAGCTTCAAATGGTTCAAACACAGATGAAGATAGGCTTGCGATCCAAGAAGAAATCCAGTCACTATCATCAGAAGTGAACCGGGTAGCACAAGATACTACTTTTGGTGGGCAAAACCTACTAGATGGTTCATATGATGCTAATTTTCAAGTAGGTGCAGACGCAGTACAAACGATTGCATTTAGTATGAAAAATGTCGATGGAACCGCAAATGATATCTCGGCTAATGGTGGTTTTACATTGTCAGGTATTGCTGGTATCGCAGAAGGCATCTCGGGGCAATCTCTTCAGACTTTATCTGATGGTGTGAGTGCTGTATCTGGTGCTGCAAACAGCTATACTTTCTCAGATACATTTCAGGCAGGTTCTATCAGTGTATCATCACAGGCAAACGCACAAGCTGTTTTGGCTGGGATGGATGCTATGATCGCAGTGGTAGATAAAAAACGTGCTGAGTTAGGTGCAATTCAAAACCGATTCCAATCAACTATACGTAACCAAGCAAATGTATCAGAAAACCTGACAGCTGCGCGATCTCGTATCAGTGATACTGATTTTGCCCAAGAAACTGCAAACTTAACGAAAATGCAGATCTTACAACAGGCTAGTAGTTCGATTTTAAGTCAAGCAAATCAAAGACCTCAGGTAGCCTTATCATTACTCGGCTAATCTGTTGTGTTACGCCAATTTCAGATGCCAGGCGTCTGGACTTGGCGTATACTATAATTAAGTAGTGTTTCAGGAGATCTATTATGAAAGATATTGACCCTTTAAATGTTACCGCCAATATTTTGACTGATAATGTTACCGCAAAACCATTCTCAACGGTCGACAAGCAACAGGTTCAAGAGCGTGGTAAAGAAGAAAGAGCGTTAGATGAGTTTGCAGATAATCAGTTTTTGCTTGAGGATGTAAAAAAGAACTTAGAAAAATTAGATAAATTCATTCCCGTAACGACAAACTTGTCATTTGAATTTGATGAAAATGGCGACCCACCTTATATTCGTGTGGTTGACAAAGGAAATGATGAAGTGATTAGAGAGATTCCTTCAGAGGAATTTCGCGAAGTTGCTAAGGCTTTGGATGAACTTGCCGATAAATTAACAAGTAAAGGTGTTTTACTCGACAGTATCGCATAGAACACAATGAATTTTGGAGATACACATGCCACTTATAACTTCCGCCGGTATCGGTTCAGGCTTAGACTTAGAAAGTATCATTAAAGCGTCAGTTGACGCTGAAAGTGGTCCGAAAATTACCGCATTTGCAAAAAAAGAAGAATCACTCAAGGTAGAGCTCTCTGCAATCGGTGAAGTGAAGTCGGCTATCTCACAATTAAACGATACGATTGAAAAGCTAGCTGATCCAGATAACTTTGGGAAAAGGGCTGCAACGATAACTCAGCCAACTAGCGGCGACTTGATAAGTGTAACGCCAACTTCTGATATTTCGGTGGGTAGTTTTGATATTGCAGTGACGCAATTGGCTCAGGGGAGCCGAGCTGTAAGTGCTGATAATGCATTTTCGTCAGTAGATGATGTAGTAACCGCATCTGGAGGTACATTAACCTTTGGAGCTGGGGCAGATAATACATTCGATTTAACACTGAGTGCCGGTGCAACACTTGCTGAACTGAGGGATGCAATCAACTCCGCAGAAGATAACTTTGGAGTGACAGCTAATATTGTAAATACTGGCGACCCTGCTATAGGGTCAAAGCTAGTACTTACTTCTAGTGCAAGTGGTTCGGGTAATGATCTGGTAATTACCAGCGATACATCAGAGCTAGATGCGATTGAAACCTATGATGCATCAACGAACCCCAGTGGGGGCATGACAATCGCTGCGGATGACGTGGCTCAAGATGCAATAATTACAGTGGATGGTTTAACGGTAAATAGCGCTACGAATACTTTTAAAGATGCCGTTCAAGATATGACAATCAAGGCATTAAAAGTCAGTGAGGATGATGATGCCGGTTCTCCAGAAACAGCAAAATTAAATATAGATTATGATAAAGAATCAGTCTCTACGCTGATTGACGAGTTAGTAACAAATTATAACAACTTAATTGGAAATATAGGTTTTCAAACTAGGATAGGCAAACCGCTCAATGGTGATTCATCTATGAGGAGTTTAAGTGACCAACTCATAAATACGTTAGGTAAAACGTTAACTGACGCAGGTCCTTTTGGCTCTATTTTTGATATAGGCTTGGGTGTTAAGAAAGATGGATATTTAGAAAAATCATCATTGGTAAGAAGTTTAGATGAGGCAATGGATGAGAATTTTGATGATATTGGCAAGGCATTTGCAGGGGATAATGGGGTTGCGAAAGATTTAGAAACTTTGTTAGGTAACTATATAGACTCATCGGGCCTTATCAAACAAAGGGAAACTTCGTTGAATGGGCAGTTGAGTGAGCTAGAAGATGATGTTGAAAACCATGAGTTTCGAATGGAGTCTTTTGAAGCTGGGCTTAGGCAAAAATACTCTGGATTAGATGTTTTACTTGCTAATATGCAGCAAACTCAGTCTTATTTAGGCGCGCAACTTGCTAATTTACCAGGCTTTACCAAGTCAAATAATTAAGGTGTTATAATGTATAATGCAAAAGTAAAAAATTATCAAAAAGAAGCTTTGAAGACTCGCGTTGCGGGCGCTGATAGGTATGAAATTATTCAAATGCTGATGTCTGGCGCAATTGAAAAAATGGTGTTTGCAAAGGTGGCAATTGATAAGAAAAACCTAGAGGCAAAAGCTGAACATATTTCAAAAGCTTCAGCTATTATCGAAGCTTTAAGGGGTTGCCTTGACTTTGAAGTTGGTGGAGAGGTTACTGAGAACTTGTATTCACTGTATTCGTACATGATAGATAGATTATTAGATGCGAGCTTAAAAAATGACTCGTCAATTGTCGAGGAAGTATCGATGCTTTTGAAAGAGATTAAATCAGCTTGGGACGCTATCCCATACTCTATCCGAGAGAAAACACTTGGGGATAATGGTAGTGATGCCAATGCTGGATAAAATCCAGCAAATAGGCAACCTTATTGATAAAGTCAGTGAGGTGCTTAATAATAGTCCTGAGCCCAAAGAAATAACGAATATTGTAGATACCTGTCAACTTATTGAACGAACATTACGGTCAGTTTTTGAATCCCCAGACGTCACGTTGAATCAAGATGAGGTGGATAGATTAAATGAAATTTATACACGCTATTCAAATTTAATAAGCTGCGTAGAGACAGAGCAAAAACTAACTTATAATAAACTAGTGAAGCATGTCGGTAATAAAAAGAAGCTTGATGTCTACAGAAACCTGTGATCTCTATATGAATAAAAACAAACACAATCAGCCGTTACAAACCCAAATTAATCAGTTAGATGAAAGCATATCCCACACAATCGCGCATCAAAAAAGAGAAGCTGCTTTTTCAGAGGAAGCGAACGCTCGTTTTGAACATAATATCGTATGTATAAATAAATATTATCCTGACCTAGGTAAAGCGATTGAAGAGTTCGAGTTACGAGATGATTTTTGCCTGCATGTGACACAAAGCGGTCATGGGAACTTTGTACCAAAGGGTATGCCAGTACCTTTATACGGAGATGACCCTATTGAACAAGCTCAAAAGCAAGTTACGGAGCATATTAATAACGCATATTTTACAGTTACTGATTATAGTAGTTATCCAAAAAGGAAAAGTGACGATAGGATCCATACCAATTACATGGTAGACCTTGGCGCAATAATGCGTGAGAATAAAGAGGCAAAACAACCCAAGTTAAAAAGTCTGCCTGATACGTTCCCCACAGCGATGATTTTTGGGTTAGGCCTTGGCTATCATGTAACAATGCTTATGGAACGATGCCAATTTGATTATACATTCTTGATTGAGCCTGACTTTGAAGTGTTTTTTGCTAGTTTATTTTGTACAGACTGGGCGAGTATTATTGAGCGTATTGATGAACAAGGTAGTAACTTATACTTTCTCTTAGGTGTGTCTGAAAGTACCCTTATTGCTGATCTCGAGGTTATTACTGAATCTATAGGTTCTCAAGCGCTAGTGCGTTCTTTTTGTTATCAGCACATTCCGAACTCTAGTTTAAATGACATCGTAAAAATTTGGTTTGAAGATTACTTTAAATTTCAAACTGGACATGGGTTTTATAATGATGCAATAACTGGACTAGCTCACTCTATTCATCACGCTGAAAGTCAAGTTAGCTTTTTAAAAGACGTAGACAAAAAAGATTTCAAATTTCAAGATGTGCCTGTTTTTATCATAGGTAATGGTCCTTCGTTGGATGAAGCAAGTGATTTCATCAAACAACAGCAAGGAAAAGCAATTATAGTTGCAGCTGGTTCAGCTTTAGCATCATTAGTTAAATTAGGTATTAAAAGTGATTTTCATGTGCTCGTTGAAAGACCTTTGTCAAACTATAAAATTGTCGAAGATGTGTTACCTAAAGAAGAGTACTTAAAAACAAACTTACTCAGTGTGAATGTGGTATACCCTGATACAACAAAGCTCTATAAGTGGTCGGGATTAGCTTTGAAGGGAAATGAATCTGGCACTGATTTACTGAGAATCTTAGCATTTCAAAATCAGCAAATAACGCTACCATTACCTTCGTTCAGCAATCCACTCGTTTCTAATACGGCATGTAGTATTTTTAGTTATTTAGGCTTTAAACATATTTATTTGTTTGGGGTAGACAACGGTAACTGTGTTTCTGGAAAACACCATAGTAAATTTAGTTTCTATAGAAACTCACCAGACGAACCTGGTTACCACAGCCCAGGAGTAACAGAAAATACTTTAGAGGGTAATTTAACTGGCTTTGTTTATACTAATGATTTATATAAATTATCACATAGACAAATTGAAAGCTTAATCTCAACCTATCCGAATATTACTTTCTACAATGTGGGTAATGGAGCCAAGCTTAAAGGTGCAGTTCCGGTAAGTGCACAGGAGTTATTACCAATCCCCTCGACAATCGAGATAGACACTGTTGTAGAGTCAATTAAAAGAGACTTTTATTGTCCTTTATCTTTAAATATCAATGATGAGTTTGTTGGGGTGGGTATTTTCAATGACGTATGTGAACATTTAAAGAGCATATGTCATGAAAGCGTAAATAGCCGAGCTGAAGCTGCGTCTAACTTAAAAAGGCAAGAGCAATATATATATTCATTGAGAGGCACCGTCGCGAGTCATCTATTTCATATTTTAAAAGGGTCGTTATTATATTTTCACTGCCCGATTATTACACTGTTATACAGTTATGAGGACGATGAGTTTACCTTGCAACGTTATGAGCAGCTCAATAACCTTTGGATTAATTATATTAATAGTATACAGGCTGATTTTGGTTCTAATTACCGAAAGTTCTGTGATTATTTAAATCCAAGTCAAATTTAGAAATAAATTAAAGTTGAATTAAATAACATGCTTGATGTTTTAAAAATGATAGGTAGAACCCGTCCGCTGTTTCATGAGGATGTTTCACAACATAATGATATATTGAATACATTAGTTTCAAATGCACGTTTTTTAGTGATAGGTGCTGGTGGATCAATAGGTCAAGCGGTGACAAAACAAATATTCAGGCGAAGCCCGTTATGTTTACATGCAGTCGATATTAATGAAAATGGCTTAGCCGAATTGGTTAGGGATTTACGTTGTGAACTTGGGTATATTTCTGGTGAATTCAAGACTTTTTCACTCGATATATGTTCTAGTACATATGATGCGTTTTATGCTCAAAATGGACAGTATGATTACGTATTAAACCTGTCAGCATTGAAACATGTCCGAAGTGAAAGGGACCAATTTACTTTAATGAGGATGTTGGAGACAAATGTTCTAGCTACAGAAAAAACGCTACAACAAGCTGTCTCTTCTGGAGTAAAAAAGTATTTTTCCGTTTCTACAGATAAAGCGACTAACCCAGCTAATTTTATGGGTGCTTCAAAGCTATTAATGGAAAAAGTATTATATGGATATAGTACAGAGCTAGATATTTCAACAGCTCGTTTTGCTAATGTTGCTTTTTCGAATGGCTCTTTATTAGAAAGTTTTCAGACAAGAATTGAAAAGCGTCAGGTTATAACTGCACCAACAGATATATTAAGGTATTTTATTACGCAGGAGGAAGCGGGGTTATTATGCTTAATATCTTGCTTACTTGGAGAGAATAAAGATATTTACTTTCCAAAAAGTAATTCAGAAATAGTGTTGCAAAGCTTTGTTGATGTAGCTGAAACAGTGATACAGTCACATGGCTTTACTCCATATAGGTGTGACTCAGAAGGTGAGGCTCGCAGTGAAGCCAGAAAATTGATCGCCTCGGGCTTATGGCCATGTTACTTCTCCCAAAGTGATACTAGTGGTGAAAAGCCTGAGGAAGAGTTTTTTTCTGGGCATGATACGCTTGACTTGAGCGCTTTCAAGGAGGTAGGAATAATCAAGCCTAGCAAAAATGTTGACAATAAAGCCGAGATAATAAGCATAATTGATGAAATTAAACGTCTACAGCGTTCAGGTGTTTGGTCAAAGTCAGAGATTGAAAATGCTATAGCCCCTATACTCCCGAACTTTACCCACATCGAAAAGTATAATTCATTGGATAATAAAATGTAGGAGTCATTGTGCTCAATAAGATAAGCCAGTTCATCCAGTGTTACTTTGACACGAAAGAATTTATCCCTCTGCATGAACCAAACTTTAGTTCAATTGAAAGCCAAATGCTTATAGATTGCCTCGATAGCACATATGTATCGACTGTAGGCGCTAATGTAACTCAGTTTGAAAGCGAGATCTGTGCTTTTACTCAATCGAACTATGCCGTAACGACTAACTCTGGAACATCAGCACTTCATGTTGCATTACTGGTTGCAGGTGTGAAGCGGGACCAGTTTGTAATTACTCAGTCTCTTACATTTGTGGCGACTTGTAATGCCCTTAGTTACATTGGCGCAACCCCAATTTTTGTTGATGTCTCGTTGCAATCGCTAAGTTTATGCCCGGTTTCTCTAGAAAATTTCTTACTTGAATATGCTTTTGTAAACGAAGATGGAGAATGCATTCATAAAATCGAGAAGAAAAAGATCAGTGCTGTGCTTCCTATGCATACCTTTGGGCACCCAGCTGACATGAATGGCATACAAAAAGTGTGTAAAAAATGGAATTTAGCTATTGTAGAAGATGCCGCAGAAGGCTTAGGGAGTCAATATAATGGACAATCTCTTGGTACATTTGGTACAGCATCAGCGTTAAGCTTTAATGGTAATAAGGTTATAACGACTGGTGGTGGTGGTGCTTTGCTAACGCAAGATATACAGGTAGCCAACGCAAGTAGGCACCTTATGTCAACTGCTAAGGTGCAACATGAAAGAGAGTTTATCCATGACCAAGTAGGCTTTAACTACAGAATGCCAAGTATTAATGCGTCGCTAGGCAGGGCACAATTAGGTCGCTTAGATGGCTTTTTAACTGAGAAGCGATTGCTAGCTGATGAGTATCGCTCTTTATTTTTAAATAGCGATTATTGCTTTGTTGATGAACCACCAAATTGTAAGTCGAATTTTTGGCTAAATGCTGTTATTTGTGAGGATAAGTCGCACCGAGATAGGTTATTAGACTCTCTCGCGAAAGACAACATAATGGGTAGACCGGTATGGAGACCCATGCATTTGCTAGATATGTACGCTGACGCACCGAGTGTGGAATTAAACAATACAGAATACTTTGCACAGAGGCTAGTGAACTTGCCTAGCTCCGTAAAAAAGAAGCGGTGATATTGTGAGAAAAATTGCTATTTTTACCGGAACCCGAGCAGAATATGGGTTACTTTATTGGACTTTAAAAGGTCTAAAAGCGCATCCGCGGTGTGATTTACAATTATTCGTAGGTGGGATGCACTTATCAAGAGAGTTTGGTTATACCATTGAGCAAATAAAGCAAGATGGCTTTGATGTAACAGGGCAACTGGAGTTCTTGGTATCTTCAGATACAGCCTTAGGTGTATCAAAATCAATGGCTTTAGCCATGATGTCTGCTGCCGAACAATTTGCGATACACACCCCTGACCTGTTGCTGTTGTTGGGAGATAGGTATGAATCGTTAGCTGTCGCACAAGCCGCAATGCTAGCAAATATTCCAATTGCGCATATACATGGAGGTGAGGCAACAGAGGGGCTTATTGATGAAGCTATTCGCCACTCATTGTCAAAAATGTCTCATTTACACTTTACTACTACTGAAGTTTACAAAAATAGGGTGGAGCAGCTAGGTGAGCAGCCGGATAGGGTTTTTAATGTAGGAGCTCCTGGAATTGATAACTTATTAAAATTAAATTTGCTCTCAAAAAAGTTGTTAGAAAAAGAACTCGACTTTAAGTTAGGAGAGAAGTTTTTTTTAGTCACTTATCACCCTTTGACTTTAGATAGGGAAAGCTCACTTCAAGCATTAGAAAATCTTCTATTAGCTTTTAACGCTTTTCCGAATTATCAACTCGTTATTACATATCCAAATGCTGATACATTTGGCAGAGTGCTGATAGATAAGCTTCAAGAGCTTGGCAAAAGTCAACCGGATAGAGTGTTATTAACACAATCATTAGGTCAGTTGAAATATCTATCACTTATGAAAGCGTGTGATGCTGTGGTTGGTAATTCATCGAGTGGCATATTGGAAGCGCCCTCTTGTCAAGTTGCAACCGTCAATATTGGCTCTAGACAGCTAGGGCGAGTTGCTGCTAAATCAGTTATTCAAAGTGGTGGATCTGTAGAGGAAATAGTACAAGCCCTGAAAACAGCGATTAGCTTAGAGCATAAGGAGGTGTGTATGTCTGTTATTAGTCCTTATGGCACTGGTGGTGCGTCGGATAAAATAGTGCATGAAGTTATGAATCAGTCACTTGAAGATATATTATTAAAAAGGTTCAATGACTTTGGTGGTGAGTCATGAACGTAGCATTTATCGGTTGTGTAGAAACCAGTCATGCAGCATTCAAACAATTGTTAAAGCACCATGTGGAAGGTAAGATTAAGTTGGTTGCATTGATCACCAAATCTAAATCAGTGTTTAACTCAGACTATGCAAGTTTGGCTGAATTAGCGCTTGAACTTGGTATTGAGACAACCTTTTTTATAAATGATACCGATTACGAAAAAGCCTTATTGGATAAACATATTGATATATTATTTTGTATTGGCTGGAGTCATATAATACCTAGTAAAATACTCCATCACGTGAAAAAAGCGGCAATAGGTTTCCATCCGGCAAAGCTACCTAGTAACCGTGGGCGCCACCCTTTAATTTGGGCATTGGCCTTGGGGTTGACAGAAACCGCCTCGAGCTTTTTTTTAATGGAGGAAAATGTTGATAGTGGCGCGCTAGTGGATCAGGAGACAATCGAAATATTTGATACGGATTATGCTCGAGATTTATATAATAAAGTGCTTTTGGTAATTCCTCAACAGATATCAAAAATAGTCAAAGGCTATCATGACAACTCAATCGAGCCTCAACCTCAAGTAGAAACTGGCTCTAATTATTGGCGCAAACGGTCAGCGATTGATGGTGCAATTGATTGGAGAATGCATGCTAACGATATTTACAACTTAATTAGAGCTTTGTCTTCGCCATATCCTGGGGCTACATTTTTAAAGGGCGGCGAAATCTATACTGTAACTTGTGCGACTCATCACAACGAAATGGTAGCATTAAACTTCGAACCGGGGAAAATACTAAGCACAACCCGTACCAAGGTACATGTAAAGTGTTCAGGTACATCGAGTCTTTGGTTAGAAAATATAGATGGCTCAAAATTCATAACCGGAGAGTACATATGAGTATTGTGGCAGTTATTGCGCCACATCCTGATGATGAAACATTAGGGTGTGGAGGGACTATATTGAAACACCTTGCTGCTGGTGACGAAGTTCATTGGATTATTGTTACACAAATTAACGAAGAAATTGGTTTTTCAAAAGACCGCATAAGCGCTAGAAAATGTGAAATAAAGCAAGTGGCTGATGCGTATAAAATGACGTCTTATTTGTGGCTAGAGCATGTGGCTACTACTTTGTCATCAGATACATTAGGAGATCTAATTGGTGATTTATCTGAGGTGATTAATCGGCTAAAGCCCGATCAGCTTTATGTCCCATACCCTGGCGATGTTCATTCAGACCATGGTGTGGTGTTTAATGCCGTGTCGGCATGTTCAAAGTCGTTCAGATACCCATTTATCAAAAAAATATGCTGCTATGAAACCTTATCTGAAACTGAGTTTGCGATAAACCCTATGAATCCTGTATTTAAGCCAAACTTATTCGTAGATATTTCGGAGCACGTAGAGCGAAAAGTCGAAATTATGCAGTATTACAAAGGTGAGATCCAGCCCGCACCATTTCCCCGTAGTGAAGAAAATATTCGCGCATTAGCACGTTATAGAGGTGCAGTAGCTGGGTGCGACATGGCCGAAGCGTTTATGATACTAAAAGAGGTAATATGAATCAGAAAGTTACAATCATTGCTGAGGCTGGAGTAAATCATAATGGCGATATTGCTCTTGCTTACAAATTAATAGATGCAGCAGTTGAAGCTGGTGCTGATATTGTAAAGTTTCAAACTTTTAAAGCAGAACAGTTGGTTACCCAAGAAGCGCGGCAATGTGAATACCAAACGGTTAATACGGAGATTAAAGAGTCTCAATTTGCTATGTTAAAGCGGCTTGAGCTACCTTATGAGCATCACGGTCCGCTTATTTCGTATTGCGATAAAAAAGGAATACAGTTTTTATCTACCGCGTTTGATGAGCAAAGTCTAAGCTTTTTGGTAAACGAACTAGGGCTTTCTATATTGAAGGTCCCGTCGGGTGAGATTACCAATGGCCCGTTTTTATTGGCTCACGCAAAGACGGGGGCTGATATTATTTTATCAACGGGAATGTCGACATTAGCCGATATAGAGTTAGCTTTGGCTGTGCTTGCATTTGGTTTTACTACGCCAGAAAAAGAGTGCTCCATTGCTGCGTGCCAGAGCGCTTATGCGTCCGAGGCTGGGCAGAAAGCTTTAAGGCAAAAAGTGACTTTGTTACATTGTACGTCAGACTATCCTGCAAAGTTGGAAGATATTAACCTAAAAGCTATGAATACAATGGCTGATGCATTTGGGGTTCCAGTTGGTTACTCAGATCACTCTGAAGGTGTCGCGGTCGCACTGGCGGCTGTTGCTCGCGGTGGTGTCGTTATTGAAAAACACTTTACGTTGGATAAGAAATTACCAGGCCCGGATCATAAAGCCTCTCTTGAGCCCAAAGAGTTAGACTATATGGTAGCTAATATTCGCTCTGTTGAGCGGGCGTTAGGTAGTGGGGTTAAGACGTTTACTGAGTCTGAGGTTGAAAACCGCTCTATTGTCAGGAAGAACTTAGTGACGACACGAGCTGTAAAAGCGGGCGAACTCTGGCAGCCAGATATGATTACGGCTAAACGTTCAGGTTCGGGTCGCTCACCAATGGAGTATTGGTCTCTTATTGGTAGCTCTGTTGTGACAGATCTTGATGAAGAGCAGGAAATATAGTGAAAATCGGTTATTTTGCAGATGGACCTTGGGCTCACAAAGCGTTAGAGAAAATAGTAACTGATAGTTGCTTTGAAATAGTGTTCATCGTACCTAGATTTGATACTCAAGATCCCATATTGAAAGAGTGGGCAAACAAATTAGGTGTACCATTCTTACTGGCTGAGAATGTTAATTCAGAGCAGTTTATTGGTGTGATTAACCAGTTTGGTGCCGAACTTTTGGTTTCTATGTCGTTCAATCAAATATTAAAAACACCTATTCTTTGTATGGCACCTAAAGGTTTTATTAACTGTCACGCAGGGGCATTGCCATTTTATCGAGGGCGAAACCCTTTAAATTGGGTACTGATAAATGGAGAAAGTGAATTTGGGATCACCGTGCACTATATTGACGAAGGCATTGATACCGGCGATATCATTGAGCAACAGAAGTTCCCGATAGAAGGTGTCGACAACTATAGTACTTTGTTGTCAAAAGCCATTAATTCGTGCGCAGATGTTTTATATTCAGCGTTAAAAAAATTGGCTACAAATACCGTTGAACGAATACGGCAGCAAGATATACATCCTATTGGAACCTATTTTTGCCAACGTATTATCGGGGATGAAATTTTAACATTCAATCAATCTGCTGTTAGAGTCCATAACTTTATCAGAGCAATTACGTTGCCAGGCCCCGGTGCTCGTTGTTTTCATGGTGATCAAGAATATGCAATTTTGAGTAGTGAGCTTATTTTAGGTGCACCTGAATACATTGCAACAATAGGTGAGGTGACTGCTCGTAATTCAAAAGGGTGTGTAGTTAAAGTAGCAGATAGTTCAATACTAATTACGCAAATGAGTGAAGTATTTGATGGAAAAGTAGCTGAAAAATTTACGCCTCATTTCCGTATTGGAACGCGTTTCAAGGTTAGAAAATGAAACCAGCGAGTAAAGTGCTCGCGGTGGTAACTGCGAGAAAAGGAAGTAAGCGACTTCGAAATAAGAACCTTAAACCGCTACTTTCAAAGCCATTATTACACTGGACTTTAAAAGCCGGGGTAGAGAGTAGTACGATAACAACCTGTCTTTTGAGTACTGATTGCGAGGATATGCGCACTTTAGGACAATCTATGGGCGCGCAAGTGCCATTTTTGAGGCCTACGCATTTAGCGTCGGATACCGCTAAGTCAATAGATGTTGTTCTTCATTCGCTTGATTATTTCGAATCTCAAGGAGAGCAATTTGACTACGTTATTTTGCTACAGCCAACATCACCGTTAAGGACGTCTAAACATATCGATGAGGCTTTTGTTCAGATGATTGGAAGTGGTAGTGAAGGCATCATTTCTGTTTGTGAGGTTGAGCATTCGCCAATTTGGTCGGGACAGCTTGGTCAAGATAAAGACATGTCTCAGTTTTTAAATATGGACTTTGTTAATGCTAGGAGCCAAGATTTACCTCCTTATTTTCGGCTCAATGGTGCAATCTACATAGCTAAAGTGGCTGCTATACGAGAACAGAAGAGTTTTTTTCTGGGGCAAAACTTACAGGCATACATTATGTCTCAACGAGAATCGGTAGATATCGATTCTGAATTAGATTTTAAATTTGCACAGTTACTGATGGAAGAAGCACGTTGAATTACAGAATATTAATTGTTGGATGTGGGGGAATAGGCGCACGTCACTTACAAGGTGTACTCAAAAGCAGTTTACCTTTGAGTATTGATGTAGTCGATATTGACAAAGAGTCATTAACTAAAGCTCGAAAGTTGGCAGATGAAGTAACGCCTGGCAATGGTCAAACGCAAGTACATTATAAAGTAGTGTTACCAGAAGGGCAGGATTATAGCGTTGCAATTATCGCGACAACCTCAAATGTTAGACTTCATGTAATGCGTGAACTACTAAATAGCAATCATGTTACCAGCTTAATTCTTGAGAAATTTTTATTTTCTTTTAAAGATGAATATCAAAAAGCCAAACGTTTACTTAAGCAGCACTCAGTTAAGACCTATGTCAATTGTCCTCGTAGGATGAACCCACACTATCAGGCGTTGAAAAAAGAACTAAAAAAACACGCAAATTGGCAATTTTCAGTCGTGGGAAATGAGTGGGGGCTTGCTTGCAACGCGGTACATTTTCTAGATATATATCGTTATTTATTTGAAGAGAAAGAGCTTTTTATTTTAGAAGATAAAGAGTTAGAGCCTTGTATATTTGATAGTAAACGAGGTGGTTATAAAGAGGTGTTTGGCCGAATAATGAGTTCATCAAAAGAACTTTCTATATCGTGTGGACATAGTGAAAAAATGTCATTGCAGGTGAGGCTGACTTCAGAGTGTCAGGAGGTTCTAATCGATGAGCTTGCTGGTACGGTCGAATTTAATGGAGATATACAAGAAGTACGCGCTTTTGAAACGGTTTATCAAAGTAATTTAAGCTATCAATTTGTTGAACAGAGTATTCGCGGGGAACAAATGTTACTAACACCATTTGAAGAATCTGCTGATACCCATTTAGCACTATTAGATACGCTAGAAAAGCATTTCCAATTGCATGGAGATACTTTACGTCGTTGTGAGTATCAGATCACCTAGGAGGTAGATATGATTTGGTTAATTGGTGCAGGGAATATGGCGATTGAGTATGCAAAAGTACTTAAAGCGCAAAATGAAACTTTTAAAGTTATTGGACGAGGACAGGGATCAGCAACGGAGTTTGAGAGTAAAACAGGAATTACTGTACATAGGTCACCAATTGATGAAGTGGTTAAAGGTGCTGATATTAGGTGCGACAGCGCTATAGTGTGTGTAAGTACATTATCGAGTTTTGATATTACCTTGCAGTTATTGGGTATTGGCTTTAAATCAATTTTGGTTGAAAAACCAGCTGCTTTGTCACTGGATGAAGCAAAACAGCTATATCGAGCTTCTAGTGAGGCTAATGCTAATGTTTATATAGGATTAAATCGAAGGTTCTACGCATCAGTTGAAAAAGCACACCAGTTAATAAAAGAGGATGGTGGTGTAAGGGCCATTCAATTCGAGTTTACTGAGTGGTCTCATGTAATTGAGAAGTTAAGTAAGCCCAGAAAAGAATTAGAGAACTGGTTTTTATGTAATTCACTCCATGTTGTCGATTTAGCATTTAGTTTTTCCGGAGCACCAGCTGAAATGTCATGTAATCACTCGGGTGAATTAAGTTGGCATAAACCAGCTTTGTTCAGTGGTTCAGGTGTGACACAAACAGGCGTATTGTTTAGTTATCATGCGGACTGGGAGTCGGCAGGCCGGTGGGCTATTGAAATACAAACGAGTAAAAGAAAAATATATTTGTCTCCCTTTGAAGAGCTTGCTATACAAAATAAGGGCTCTATTTCAATATCTAAATTTGCACTTGAATCTAGCCTAGATATAGATTTTAAGCCTGGGTTATATAAACAAGTCGAGAGCTTTTTAGGGAACAAACAGGCTGATATGGTCACTATTAATTCATATGTAGAAATGCTCCCTCACTACCTGAAAATAGCAGGCTACTGAGGGACGCTATTAGCTATTATCTACACATCCAAGGTAGCCAATCAGGTAGCGCTGACTATCTCGCATTTATGAAAAAGCATAAACTCGTGCCATCAATGAGTCGCGTAGGGAATTGCCATGATAATGCGGTTTCGGAAAGCCTTTTTGCGACGATAAAAAAGCGAATAATTAAGCGTAAGATATACTCGACACGCGAAGATGCGAAAGCTGAGATATGCAAAACACCATTCTCAGGTGCTGTTATTGAAAACTATAAACTCAAAAGTGAAAGGGTTTAGGGTATCAATTATAGAAGAGAGTTAGAGATCGCTTGGTTGAAACGATCTCTATGAATCATACATACAGTCAGTACTTTCGATTTTTATTCATTTTAATTCAATCCAAAGTTTAAGAAGTGATCAAATTTCTGGAAAATATTATTCCTGATAGTGGGGATTTCATTGAAATAAAGAACTAGATTCTTTCTGCTTCCCATTTTCTTAACAAAGCTTGCACTGTGGTGGATTTTGCAATCAAACAGGACAATATCTCCAGCTTTTAACACTGCTTTTTCAGCATTTTTATAGCTAGTAAAGCTAGGCTCAAAATGATTATGTGCCTGAGTGGAAAGACCATTCATTGCGTACATTTTATGATATCGCTCTTTATATTCACACTTAATTTTATGTGTACCTTTAATGAATGTAAACGGACCGTCAATGTCACTCATATCCTCAAGTATAACCATAACTTTAAACTGGTCGCTCAAATTATCAATATGCCAAAATAAATCTTGTCTGGGAACGCGCGTATTTTGGAGATACTCAGCCATAACAAAACTAGGAGTGGGAAGTATGTTAAGTTTAAAGTGACGTTGGGCAACCTCTGAGAACATGGTGTTATTGAGAATGAATTTTGAAAATGCGGGCGGCGTTTTTTCATGTTCTTGAAACAATATTCGTTGCTTATTATCAAAGGGAGAGCTTTGTACGTAGCGGACACCATCAATAAAATCAAAAGTGAAGCGGCTTCTTAATGCCTTTTGAACTGTTTTCTCATCTTGTTTAGGCATTTGCTTGAAGCTATTGTCCCATTCACTTTGTAATAATTGAATTGTCTTCTTATCGAAAAAATCATTGATAATACAAATACCGTCTTGCTCTAGTGTATTCAGCAATGATTGATGTTTATCATCGGGACAATTCAAGAGCTGAGCGCGTTCACTTTCATTCCAGAACTGCCAAAATAGTTCTTGATTAGACTGGAGTAATGATTTTATTTCTGGTCCAAATAATTCAAAAAGAGAATTATTTTCGGACATATACTGAGAGATTAATAGCTGTACAAACTCTTGCGGTGAGTTATTGGCTAGGTTAGATAGGTCTTCAAAGTCATTAATCATTGTTATATTTACTCCGTAACTAGGGGTGCACCCATGATACTTGAGTTTAAGCAAAATATGGACCAAAATTTAGTGTGTATGGATAGGGTGTAGTATTGAGAGAGGCATTATAAATTATAATGCTTAATGAGAGATAGGAAACAGATGAAACCCTCAAAGGTGGGTGGGTAATCCCCCCAAAAAATAACAGTCCTCAAAAGTAGAATTTTCTCGTAAATTAGACGAAGGAGATCTACATGAAAAAATCAAAATTTAGTGACAGCCAAATAATGGCTATTTTAAAACAATCAGAATCAGGGCTCCCTGTGCCAGAGCTATGTCGTGAGCACGGTATGAGTAGCGCTACTTTTTATAAGTGGCGAGCAAAATATGGCGGGATGGACGCATCACTTATGGCTCGCATGAAAGAATTAGAAGAAGAAAATCGTCGCCTGAAAAAAATGTATGCCGAAGAGCGTTTAAAAGCGGAAATAGTTCAGGAAGCGATGCAAAAAAAGTGGTGAAGCCGTCGCAACGCAAAGTGATGGCACAGCATATGCTTTCTAATCATAACATCAGTATTAAACTGGCTTGCATAGCGTTTGGTATCAGTGAAAGTTGCTATCGCTACCAAGCAAAGCTAAGTTCAGAAAACGCTGAAATAGCCGACTGGCTCGTAAAATTAACCGAGAACGAAACCGATTGGGGTTTTGGTCTGTGCTACGACTATTTGCGAAATGTAGAAGGCTTTAAATGGAACCATAAGCGTGTTTATCGTATTTATTGTGAGTTAGCCCTTAATTTGAGAATACGCCCTAGAAGGCGATTGAAACGGCATAAACCAGAGCCTCTTAAAGAGCCAATAAAGCGCAATCAAGTATGGTCGGTCGACTTTATGCATGACCAGTTAAGTAATGGCCGAAAAATACGTTTATTTAACATCATTGATGATTATAAACGTGAAGGGTTGGTGATTGATGTTGGGTATTCTTTTCCAGCGATTAGAGTGATAAGAAGCCTAAATCAACTCATTGAGTGGCGAGGTAAACCAAGCGTCATTCGTTGTGATAATGGTCCTGAATTTATCAGTCATGAATTTACTCATTGGGCGAAACAGCATGGAATTCGAATTGAATATATTCAACCGGGCAACCCACAACAAAACGCTTACATCGAACGACATAACAAAACAATTCGATATAGCTGGTTGAGCAAAAACTTATTTGATACGTTGGAAGAGGTTGTTAAGGCATTTTATGATCTGATCACACCAAACCAAAGAAGTTCAATTATTTAGGAAACAACGGCGCTTTGAGGGGTATTTTATCGGTCTTAACAGCGGGCCTTTGTGGCTTTACTGTGGTTAAAATGGCCCTACTTTTCTTTATATATCCTGTTTTTTCGCTTTTCTATATTATGTACCAGACAATACAACTATCATTGCACGCTCACTTGCGTTTGCCCGCGTAAGGTCTGTTTATTCGTACCGTTTTAACTGTATTGCTCCTCTCTCAGCTATAGCAAAGCGACTCTATATCGCCTAACTTTTTACAATCATTTAAACCGTTGTCGCCGTCCTAGGGATTGTCTATTTTAACCGTAATTTTATCGATATAACTGACCTTTTTACACGCAATTTAGATTAGTTGCCTATTAAAAAACCAATAAGTTCAGGTGCAATTCAAATGGCTATCTAAATGAAACAATTATAGAGAGTCCATATATGTAACTTTAAATTATATACTGAAATAACAGTAAAGCTGAATGTATATAAGATCCATGTTTTATTAAAATGAAAAATAGTGGCATAGACGAAATGAGAAAATTGATATAATTAGGTTATTTATCATACCAGGTAAGGTTATATGCCTCTCGCTAATAAAGTTTACGTAACGTTTTATCTATAAATAAAATGATATAAAAATGACAAATAAAAATTAATATTTTGTTTTTTAGTTGTTTTTATTGACTTTCCCTTTTAAAGGTAATTAAATCTCTTTTAAATTAACCAATGGATTATTAATAAGCTACCTTGTGCTAAAACAACTGAACGTTCAAGTTAAAAAATAGCGCATTATCTTCTCATAAATTGATTTTTTAAATCAAATTTACGTTTTAGTGTGTTTAAGCTTAGGGTATATTTAATAACCCCTAAAGTACCAAAGAGGGAAAATGGAACATTGTAATACAACTGTCTTTGTCGGTGACAATTTTTGTAGTCATTGTGGTGATAAAGTCCGTAATACAACACATTATTCTACACTTTTCGATATACTCCCAGAGCAAAAGTCACTACTAGAAAAACACTATGAAAGTGACATAGTGTTCACGGGTGAGGTGATCTCAACACTTTTGTATCAGCGAAAAGTTTTATGCAACGTCGAAAATAAATCCCATATGAATAGCCGAGATGAAACTTATTCTTATTGGTGGTTAGAGCTTAAGAACAAAGATGGGGATGTTCTGACGTTTTCGGTTTCTGCTGAGACTAAAGGAATTCATACGATTAAAAAAGGCGACGTTTTCTCAGTTGTCAGTCCTTACTGGTCAACGCTTAATGCGCAAGTAGATGATACACCGGCAAATAATAGAATCACTAACAACGATAAACCTCCATGTATTATATTTCATGGTCGGCCTCGTCAAAGTGCGGAAAACTGTGATCAGTATCTGGTAAACCATATTAGAGAGCCTAAATTTGGTACTCTTTTTGTACCCGAAACACTCGCAGCTTGGGTAGCCATTATGGCTACGAGTATGTCTTTTATAAGATCTCCCACCCAGTTTATATGGTGTCTTTCACTGGCGACCAGTGGTGTGCTTTTGAAACTAATTCATCGTTACTTTACTCAGAGAAAAATATTTAAAGCAAGGATGATACGATTTAAAGCCTTGAGCGAATTTATCAATAAAGTCGCACCAACATCTGCGGCTCAGTTAGGGTACGAGTTTGAAATAAGACCGATAATAGACAGTGATTTGATATGTATAGGCTGTAATTCAACAATATCTGAAAATGCCATTTATTGTTTTCAATGCGGTTCACATGCTGCGCCTAATGTTCAAGACACAGCAGTAGACGAAGACGTTATGCCTCAAAAGACGACTGTTAGTGAACTTAAAAATGCGTTAATGCAACGCTATAAAGTGAACTATTCAGAAAAGTATACACACAGGAATGTGTTACGCTCAAATCAAGTTGGCGAGGTAGAGTTTAATTTTATGTTGGGTAAAGTCGTCAGTAAAGATGTGGAAGTTACAGTGTCGACGAAAAAAATTAATACCGGCATTAATTCATATAAAGACAAGAATGACATAACACAGTATTCATCAGTCCATCAGACGTTACGAAAATCAACGATGCACGGCCCAGTCCAGATTGAATGTAGTGACGGAAACATACATACCTATTATTTTGATTCTGACATGCTCGGTAGTATCAATGAAGGAGACTGGATCTCCTATGGTGAATCTGTGGCAACGTTGAACGACGAAACTTTTATATTTAGAGAGTATACGTACAACATAACACAAGATATCGAGTATGCTAGAAATCGATTTTCTCGTTTTAGTGGAAATGCAAATGACGTAGTGCGGTTTTTCCTCGGTATTATATCCCTCGTTGGCGTATATTTTATGTGGGATTTTGATATAGGCTACTTGGCATTCTCACCTTTGTTATTATTTGTATTAAGTACCATTTATTGGAGTAAAAAACAAAATAAGATTGGGAAAGAGAATTGCCAAGATAAAAATAGAATTCTTGAGCAGTTATATCTAGTAGAAAGAGATTTTATCGATAATTTACCAGAAATTCAGGCTCAAACTAAGCATATTTAATTATTAATAAGAAGTTACTTGCTAGGCTCTAAATTCATTGAACCTAGCAAACTTTTTTGTGTCAAAATGGGCGTTGTTTCCTAAATAATTGAACTTCTTTGGTTTGGTGTGTTGGGTATATAGAGATTATCTTGATGATATGAACTCAAGAGCATGCTACAAGTTGGCTGTGGTTTTATAATCATAAAAGGCCGCATAAAGCTAATGGAGGCAAACCGCCGTTGGCTGTAGCTTAACTCTCTATTTTTGATGGCTATTAAAAATGGGAGGATTACCAACTCAGAAACATCAAAGTCTCGGAAATGGATATTGAAAGCCGTGTCTTATTTATCAAAAACTGAAAATGAAATAAAGACAGGCTTATCCCTATGTCAGCGGCATTAATTGATATCCTTAAAAACTACATAGCTCAAAGAAACCGACTAAAGAAAAGGTGCATCTATTTTTTTACTTCTAGTAAGCATGATACCCAATTGAGCTATGACGTACTCAAGCGCTATATTTCTTCACTCAGGGAATACAGTGGAATATATTTTTATGCCCATAAACTTCGCCGTACCTTTGCTACCTTGATGCGGCAGTGTTGATCAAATAGCTAACTACCAATCAATTTCTCAGTTTTAACTTTGTTGCTGATATTTGGGCATACCTAGCCCATTCATTTTATTTATTGCCTTCACTTTAATCATCGTTTCAGTATGCTGACTATTGAATTGACGACTTTTTAGCTTATCACCCATTAATTGTTTAAAACGATACATCGCCGTCTCGGCAAGTGAACGAAGGTGGTACCCTGAATTCACTTTCCACTGCGTTAACCCTATTTGGTGCATCATAAATACGGCATTATTTCTGGGGTGTCCTTCTTCCCAGTATTGGGCATTGTCTCTTGGCGGTGCCCGCATAATCGCTTTTTTTGCTGCGACCTCTTCATAGCAACTGCGTGTATCATACGCACCGTCACCAGTGACTCTGTCTATATTCCTGCGCAGTGGCCTGATTAAACTGGCAAGGGCTTCACCATCTGACACATTGACCATCGACTCAAGAGCATGCTACAAGTTGGCTGTGGTTTTATAATCATAAAAGGCCGCATAAAGCTAATGGAGGTAAACCGCCGTTGGCTGTAGCTTAACTCTCTATTTTTGATGGCTATTAAAAATGGGAGGATTACCGGTGTTCGCTATTTATTTATGAAATTATAATGGACGATAAAAAGCACATTCGATTATTCCAACGGACCTTGCATGGGGTATCTTCTGGTATTGTAAATCAGCAAAACCTCTAACAAGCAAGAGGTCAATTGAGAGTGAATAGCATAGTATTTATTCTATTTTAGCGGTGCTAAGTATGTCAGCTTTAAATTAACAATGTACAAAAACTATGAAGCTTTTAGCTTCGGGGAAGTGTCCTCATGTTTAATTGAAGTGAGTAAGCTTAAAGATGCTTACTTAAAGGTAGCGAACACTATTAATTAATCAGGTTTTATCTCAAGAGGTTCTAATGCTGTAAATGTTATTTTTAATTTTATAGCTTAATAATATCGTTTGCATGCTTATACGATGCAGGTGTACCAATATCCATATAAGGGCCATCAACAAGCCAACCTTGCATAGAGCCAATCATAGTGGGCACTATATCTGCGCATAGACTGAGCCGCTTCTCACGTAGCATTGGCTGAAAAAAACGTTGGAATACTTTTGGGGAAAATAAAAAGACAGCTCCATTTGCTAAATTAGTTGGTGGTTGAGCTACTTTTTCGAAATACCCTGTTATTATGTTCAGTTCATCTAGTTCGACAATGCCACAAGATTGTGGTGTGTCAGAGTAAAACAATAACATTGTTACATCAATATGGCTTGCTCGGAAGCTGTGCGCTGAGATTAGCCCACTGAGATCACTGGTGGTAAAGTTATCGGCATGAGCGATTAAAACATCCGAACTATCCCAAAACTCTCTATTTTTAATTAAAGTGCCACCTGTATCAAGTAGTTCAGTTTCATGCGAAAGGTAAATTTGTTCTCGGTATTTATGTGAATGCACAAATGCTTCAACGAGTTCTGATTTATAGTGGGTGTTGATTAAAATTTTAGATATTCCTAATTTAATAAGCTTTTCTATCCAGTAATCAAGTAGAGGTCGTCCACCAATCGGAACTAAACATTTTGGTATAGTGTTAGTTAGGGGCTTTAATCTTGTGCCCAGCCCCGCAGCAAGTAAAACGGCTCTCATTGTTGCCTCATTGATCTATCAAGAATGTGTCGTAAAGTTTGCGCTTCCAATGGTGAATTACCTAAAGTGGAAACCTGACATGCGGAGGATAAGTTGGCTAAGTAGAAAGCATGCCACGGTGTTGCTCCTACACAAAGCGCTAAACTACTCGTTGCAAGAAAGCAGTCGCCGGCACCTGCTGGGTCTATGGCATTCTTATTAAAAGCTGGTAGCGTATCATTTTCCCATGTATTGTTTTTGTTATCTGGAATATGAATAAATACACCTTCTCCAGCTAAAGTCACCACGAGGTTTTCTGGGTTTGCGCGCTCACATAGCTTATTTGCAAGTACTACCAGACCATCATCAGAGTTGTTCAAAGCAACACGCACTTCTTTTTCTGTAGGCGTAAGTAATTTTGCATTCTTATATCTAGATATATCTCCTACTTGTGAGGATGTTTGGCTGTCAGCAACCATCGTTACTTTATATTTTGCGCATAGAGTCGAAATTTTATTGACTAAATCTTGCGGCAAAATACCATAATTAAAGTCTGAATAGACGAGTAGATCAATATTAGTGACGAGGTTCTCAATATATTTGTATATCTCATCTTGTAATTGTTTTGATATTTTATGCTGTCTTAACTTATTGACTCTTAGTAGAGTTTTAGAACCCGCACGGTATCGCGTTTTTAATGGCGTAGGCCTGCTTACATCGCTTAAAAGGTGGTATTTCAGTTGATACTTATCAATATTATTTTTTACATAATTCTGTATGTCATCGTCACCTAGTACAGAAATAAGTGTAACTTCATCAGCTCCAAGTGATTTGATATGCCCTGCGGTGATAGCTGCACCACCTAAGAATAGTTCATTTTTCTCTGGCGTCATTACAATGGTGGGATCTTCTTGAGATATGCCAACAGCTGTTCCATGAACATATTCATCGACTATTACTTCACCTATGACGGCAACACGCAATGTTTGAATATGATCTAAGATATCATGCAGAGCTGTTTGGGTTATGTTATGTCTTTGTGCGTATCGTTGTGCCTGGGTAAAGTCGTAGTGTTCGTATAGTGACTGTGAATGTCTCGAATATTGCTCAGAGTTCGTCTCAAATTCGCCAGAGCCAAAAATTAGTTTTCCGCCATAACTATCAAGTACACTTTGTTCTTGATTGAGTTGAGTTTCATGTTCCTTGCCCTTTACTACCGCATAAGGCTTTAGTCTAAGAATATTTTGTTCCGGAGATGTAGTGCTGATGAAAGCTTCATCTACACATTCGAGTGAATTAACTACTTCAAGCCTATGCTGCTGTTTAACTCTGCTTTTAACTTCCATTTGCTCATCGCTGGTTACAGCTACAACGAGATGATCACCACACTCTCGTGCAAATTTTAGTAATCGAATATGACCAGGGTGTAAAACATCAAAGTTTCCTGTGACAAGTATGAGGCGCTTCATTTTTTTCACTTTAAATTAGTTCAGTATAATATTGTTTAAATATTGCAAGCCGAGGCTTTGATCAGTCGGAGCAAACTTAGCATTTTCAGTGCCACTATTATTAAATGGTCCCTGAGTTGTTTCAACTACGACGAAAATATCACTTATTATAACAAGTGTATGAAATTGATTTTCTGGAATACGACAGAATTTACATGCATTGGGACTTAGTTCAAGCTGTGAAATGATAGTTCCACTAATATCAAAAATGATGAGTCGTGCTTCGCCTTCAAGTACAGTAAACGACTCCACTTTATTCTCATGTTTATGTGGTGGTACATACGTCCCTTTACAAAGAGCAATAACCATCTCTTGTAAAGCGCAGTGATTACTTTCATGTAGGCAAATGCGTGCTCGTTTTCTTTCTGAATTATTAGCTCGTTCTTTTAAAAATAATAAGTCGTCTTTTCTTATGAACGGGTATTTTTCAGTAAAACGGTAGACTTCGTATGATTCTTCACGCAAATATTTAGGCATTGAATATTTGTGATTTTGTTTAGCCATGTTCTTTAAATGCCCTTATCAATAGTACACCCGATGACAAGTAAGTATTCTTTGCAACGACCCTCGCCTCACTTTCAGGGCTTAATGTTGAAATACATACGGGTGCTTGTTCTGCGTTAATATTGGCACTTGCACTGATAATGATATCGCTACCTGGGAGATACATGCCAATTTTATTAGGGTTATCGTCAATAACATAGTCAATATAGTCCGACAATTGGTAAAAATTTATAAATCGAATGCACATATGACCAGCACCAAATACGGCTATCCCCCCATATTCTTGCTTTAGCTTTTTTAATTGCGTTTGCCAAGCACATTGCGTTTCAAGAAAGGTTTTGGCAAAAGATTGCACGGGTTTTAAGCAAACATGTTTGACAGAGTGTGGTATCTTTTTTTGCGCCTTTTTAACGAGAAGAACAAGTGAGTCTTCATAGTCGTATTTAAACCGCCAATAATGAACGCGCTCTAAGCCGCTTTGTTCGATTAGCGCATCTACGGATGACTCTGTAAAGTACAAAAAGTGCTCTTCCCAAATGAATGGGTGATTATTATGCTCGAAGATATGTTCGCTAGCAGGCAACTCAATAAGGATATAACCAGTATCATCTATGAAGCTGCTTAATTCTTTTAATAACTTAACTGGTTTATCAGAATGTTCAATTAAGTGCCTAGCAATAACTAAGTCACTTTTAATTCCAATGACGTTTCTATCACAAATAGCTTGTTGGATTGTTTCTAGTCCGTGTGACTCAGGTATTGGATGCGGCTGTATAGTTGCTTGTGAACATTCAAGCATGTCAGTATACCTAGACAGCATTGAGGCATCTTTATAAGTCGCTCCAAGTACTTTCTTTAAGTTGTCGAAGCCGATAATGTGTGCGCTCTGTTTAACAACTTCATCAAGGTGTGTTTCGGGCTCATTATAAGCTAGCCAGTTTAGGCGTGGCCTCAAGTCTTCAATTGAAGGGCTATTTACCAGCTGGGCAGTACCGCAATGTGTACATTGCCCAAAAGTAAGCTCATAGCTAGGGGCCGTATTTGGTGTCGTTTGAAAGTTATTGCAAATAGGCTGAGGCCCAAAGTTAAGTATGAGTTTGACATTTTTTTGATGGCACACTTTACATGTGTAACTGTTCTTTGCATGGTATTGTGCGACTATAGTTGAAACAACTTGTTGCAAAGGTTGAGGGGCTATTTTAAATACTTCATTTGTATTACGCATTCCCAAGCCACTATACAGTGGTAAAAATGGTATTTTTATACCGGCTTTAGTCGAAGTGGTTGCCTCGATTAGCTTTTGTGAATGTCCCATTGTTATCGCAATATTTTTCGCAAACTCATCATACTTAACATTCTTTTCACCAGAAAGGTGAAAGGTGCCTGCGATGCCTGATAAAGCAATTCTTGCTATAGATTGGGCAGCGAATTCACGTGTTATCGGTGCAAAAATAAGGTCAGAAAAGGGGGTTATTTTGTTATTATTAGCAAGTTCCGGTAACCATGATGGGAGGGGGGAGACACTCGCATCTAATATTTTTGTCAGGCGTATGATATTTAGTTTAGATTCACAAGCGAGAAGCTTTGCGCGTTTTTGTAAGCCTAACTCCGCATCTACTTTGTGTTGAGCATATGGAAATGAAGGAGACAAAGAGGTGTCTTCGTTACACCACGGTTTATCGCCACCAAACACGGTGTTAGTAGATATAAATGTGACAAATGCTCCTTTATTCCAGCATGCTTGTGCGATTTCAATCATATTTATGACGTTGATGGTGTATGCGTCAGGATCAGTTGCACATGCGTGATAATTCCAAATGCCAGCGAGTAAAATAACGTGGTCGTATGTGGTAGACAACTTTGGTTGAAGTAAATCTAAAAAAGGCCTGTATTGTGAGACTGAAGACTTTCTTCTGGTCGATAGATAGCTCTCTACATGCATACTATCGAGTTCTACGCCAAGCTGTTTACCTAAAAAGCTATCACCACCAACAACTAAAACTTTGCTTTTTCCCATAATTAGGCTTCTCTTATTGTCACTTTAGGGGTCAGTACAATAAACTTACCGCCTTTATCTAAGTAAGCTTGGTTGTCACGAATAATTCGCTCACAGTGTACCCAAGCTAAGATTATTGTGTAATCAGGCATTTTTTCTAGCAATGTGGAAGTGGGTACTATTGGAATACCATCACCAGCGGGGTACTTTCCTACTTTCTGAGGGTGATCATCGAGGATATATTGAATGACACCTTCGATACCTAGTTGCGAGATTAAAGTTTGCCCTGAGCGTGCAGCACCGAAAGCGGCAATAGTGCAGTTGTCGTTAATTAGTTGCATTGTTAATGCCTGAGCATCCGCTTTAAGGTTTGAAATAGCAGCTTTTAATTGGGAAATCTTACTAAAATGGTTTAATTTTTGGGCTATTTCAATTGATATTTGCTCGTCAACACTTGGGTAAATATGACGCTTTCCACCCATGTGTTGTACTGCACCAATTAAAGAACCATGTTGAATAGAGACGTGTTCAACATCAATGATTTCTAATTGGTGTTGAGCAAGAAATCTTTGTAATGGAATGAGGGAGTGGTGACTCATGTGCTCATGAAAGATTGAGCCAATTAACACCTTATCTATTACATCCAGTAAATATTGCACTTCGAAAAAAAAGACGCCGTCGTCGTCTAATAGTGCCTTAATACCTCGTGTCATTGCATGTAGATCATCAGCATGTGCGTATGCATTAAACGCTGTGATTACTTTCGCTTTTCCGTGCTCGGCAATAATTTCAGACGCTACTTCAGGAGCAAAGCCTGAGACAATTGTTGGAATACCCTGTGCTTGTGCAAATTTAGCTACTTGTGATGCAGGGTCAACGCCTTGCACAGAAAAACCAACTTTTTGGAAGTTGACTAATAAAGAACCATCATTGCTCCCGATATCAACGACTAAACCAGAACGCCCTAGCGCATGTTTTTTAATCGCGGCTTTTGTGAATGATTCAAAGTGTTGCTTCATACCTTTAGCTTGACCTGATAAGTAGGTGTACTCTTGCCATAAAGTATCTGAATCTAAAATATCGAGCTGCTGAACATGGCTGCAATTGTTACAGAAATATACATCCACAGGAAATCTCGGGATAGCTTGTGCTTGCTCTTTTGTTTCGAGATAAAGCTCTTGTGGAGGGATAGGGTGCATACTTACCGCAAGCGATATATCTTCTTCATTGCATAATCGACATGTGCGTCGATGTTTAATGTTAATAGTCATACTGTGACTTCTGCCTCGAGTGATTACATGTGAGTGTGCCAGCTTTCAAATTTTTGAAAGGCTGCTTTGAGGTTGATATATGAGTCTTTCCCCCAAAACACTTTGTTATAGTCTGTACTTTTAAAATAGGGCTGCTGTTTATAGGGAAAACCAGTTGCCTCCATGGTACTTTTGGATATTGAAAAAAATTGTTCATCGTTCCATCTAAATTCAATGGAGTTACAGTCTTTTACAAAATAAAAAGCATTACTAGGGCCAGTATTTACAGACATTGTCAAAAAAGCTTGCTGATAAAATGCAATTCTAACAGTTAAATCTAAAGACGCGACGGGAATGCAAGTTACATTTCGAAGGGACTCTGGGAGCTCCCCATAAAGGTTATAAGTATCCCGCATTAGTGCTGGATAATATCCTCGCTCTTCAAGCCAAGTAACAAACATGCCTAACGACATTAAGTCCGAGTTTCTAAAAGGCTGTTGTGTATATTCTCTTAAATTAATAACGACCAAAGGCTTTTCTTGGCTAAAGGTGGCTATAAACTGTTTAGCAATAGCGGTGGCTTGTGTAGGAGCTTGAAAGATTTTAGATGTAAGACCAGATGCGATATCCTCTCGGATATCGTTAAATGTAACCATATTCTTTGGGTTTTCTAAATCATAGGTAGAACAATCACTGTTTGAGCTATTTAAAGGGTAGTGCAGTAGTTGCTCACGATACGTTAGCACTGAAACCCCAGTTATACTGGGTAAACAACGTGCTAAATGCAAAATGATTTGATGAGTTCGCCAGACTGTATCGTCAGCATCATGATGAATATTAGTTTGAAAGTGTCGCGAGTCAGAGATCGGGGGCAAAATCAAAAGGTGGATATGTTCTGCGCCTCTTTTTTTTCTTTGTGACTCTATAGAGCAAAAGAAATTAACTGCATCAAATGATGGCAATGACTTCGCAAGGTCAAAGGTCGTGTAAAAAATCTTATTTGAATTTAAAGGCGGTTGACGAGGAGCAAGTGGCTCAATAAGGCAGCTTACGCAATTGAAAAAGCTGATCTTTTCGTTAGAGAATCCTTTTAATAATAAGCTGTTAGATATTTCTTCTACATACATTGAGCAAATGATAATTTTATCTATACGGCCTTCATCAATTTCAGATAGAGCTTGTAGATTAAGGACACTATAACCAGGAAATACCTCTTTCCCGTGTGTTGATGCAAGTATTACTTCTTCGTTAATAGTTCTCAGAAGAGTTTCTGTTACTTTATTTATTCCATATAAAACGATCATAGTTTAGTTATTTTGCTGCTTTTATTTATTTTATGTAAATCTTCTGGCTTGCCGATATCAGCCCAAGTTTCATGCATAGGAAATACAATGGTTTTCATATTACTTTTCATCAAAGATGTGAACAATTGTGGCATATCACTCGCTTTATTGTCACAAAGGTGATTGATTGCGTCTTTATTTAATACGTAAACGCCTGCATTAATTTGTGATTTTATGATCGGCTTTTCTTTAAAACCTAAAATGTTAATACCATCATTTTCTACGACACCGAACGGGTTCTGCCATTCGTGTGCTCTGACTGCCATGGTAGCGATCGCACCATTTTCAATGTGAAAGTTGAGAAAATCACTGAAGCGAAGATCAGACATTACATCGCCATTAGTGACAACAAATTGTTTATGAGGGCTTGATTTTAGTTGGGCCAGCGCACCGGCAGTACCTAAAGGCTCCTGCTCCTCTAAGTATTCGATGTTAATATTCCAGCGCTTGCCTTTGCCAAAATATTGCTTAATTTTCTCACCTAAATAATTAATCGAAATAATAAAAGTTGAAAACCCTTCCTCCTTTGCTCGCTCAATAATATGCTCTAGCATAGGCTTACCAGCAACTTTTAACATAGGCTTTGGGCATGTATTTGTATAAGGTCTTAACCTGCTTCCTAAACCACCAGCCATTATGACAAAAGGGACCTCAATAGCGGGGTCACATGGCTCAATGTCTTCCCATATATGCAGGCCTATTACTTGATGTTCGTCATTTACAATGGGCACTTTGTGTACTTTGTTTACCTTCATAAGGTGCACTACTTGACTCCGGTTGATGTGGGGAGTGACAACCAGTGGCGTTGTATGCATGATTCGGTTTATTGGAGCATCTAACGGCAGCTCCTTAAGTAAAGCTCTCCTAATATCCCCATCAGTGACGGTACCTAGCAAAGTATTTTCGTTATCTACAATGAGCGCAATTTGCAAGCCACTCTCATCGATCGTCCTAACGGCATCCCTAATTGAGTGTTTAGTAAGTAATAGGCATTTATGCCATTGAATATTTTGTTTTGACACTTAAATGCCTCAATATTTGGCTAGTGGACAACGTGCACATGCAGGTATTTCATGAGACCGTCCTTCAGCATGTAACTTTCTTAGCTTACTATATTTATCACCTTGCCAAATTTCGGAGATGGTTTGTTCATGTACATTGCCGACGACCAGTTCTCTCTTACTATCAATACAACATACCGTGGCTACACCATCTGGATGAACAAACATGCGTTGCCATAATTGTGGGCAACAGAATCTATTGTCTCTTGCAGTGAGGTCAATTAAAGTCATTTCGCTGTTATTTTGATCTCCGTGATCTAGGTAATCCACATAAGCAACGGCATCTACAATCGGTTCAAATAATGCTTTGAATTTGGGCCATTCGTCTTGGTTTTCTTTCATTAGCACCATAGAAACACGAGTAAAAGGCTTTATTGAGCCACGTTCATCACGCATTCTAATAAAACGCTTGATATTACCAAGCACTTCCTCAAACTCAGCGCCTTCTCTAATTTTTTCATATTGTGCTTTGGTTGGTGAATCAAAAGAGAAGAATAATTTATCAATACCTGAGTTCAGGAGCTTTTCTGCATTTTTTTCTGATAGATAGGTGGCATTGGTATTAAACATAACATCAATAACCCCTTTTTCTTTCGCATACTCAATCATTTTAAATAGCTTTGGGTTTAATAATGGCTCACCGAGGTAGTTATATTTAACTGACCGTAGGCCATTAGTAACACCTTCATCAATTAACTTTTTATAAAGCTCAAAATCAAAATTCTCTACTTTCCAAAATGTCCCATTAGCTTCCATTTCTGTTCGCGGGCACATTGTACACTTTAAATTACATGAGCTGGTTGCTTCGATATCAAGGTGAATGGGGAACTGTTGAACAATACGGTTTTTTGGGTGGCTCTCCCATTCCTCTCTATAATCCCAATACTCTTTTGGTAACGTTGACTCCCAACGTTCAATTTTTTCGTTGGTATCAACATGGTAATTGTGATCGATGGGTGTATCTACATCAAAATCCGCAGCTAGGTTATTATTACTCATATTTACCCCTTTAAAACCCATTCTTATTGAGTATGGTTTGTAACCGTGAATAGTATTCCTCAGTGCTTGCCTTTAATAATTGTGACAACGTTTTATCGCAATGTAGTAAGCCTGATTTGTCCAATATTTTTAAAACTTTGTTGAGATGAGAAATTATGAAATATAGCCTGGCTGATCCGAAATATTCAGCTCATTTAGCATATTACTTTTCTGCATGACAACAAATTAACGCTCTCACGATTGACTTATTCTCTAAATCTTGAAGTGCTTCGTTAATTTCTTCAAGAGCGTACTCTTTTGAAATAAGCGGTGCAATGTTTAGAGATTGGTTATTATATAAATCGGCAAACATGGGAATATCTTTATCTGGATTGCTGCCTCCACCCCAACTACCACGAATAGACTTACCTCGATGGAATGCATGTGGCTCTAATTGAATCTTTAATTCATTGCTTGGATGAGAGGCGAAAATGCATTGCCCACCGGCATCTCGCACAGATTCGAAAGCTTGCTCAATCGTTTGGGTTGTGCCACCTGCTTCAATGCTGTAATCAACCCCAGTATTATCAGTCAATGCAAGGATTGCTGCGATGGGGTCGTGGTTACTGGCATTTATTATGTCAGTTGCACCTAACTCTTTTGCAAGTTCAAGCTTCTCATCAGTGACATCAACAGCTATGAGTTTGGTTGGGTTAAATAACTTGGCGGCTAATAAAGCACTCATGCCCACTCCACCAAGCCCAAATATCGCAATGGTTTTGTTTTTTTCAGGTTTTAATTCATTGAATACTAAGCCAAGCCCTGTTGGTAATGCACAACCAAGTAACATCGCGAGCTTTTCAGGGAATTGATGAGGTAACTTTACGACTCTGTTTTCTGCGACAATACTTTGTTCTGCAAGAGTGGTCGCCCCTCCAGAGTTAATAACATAATTATCGTGGGGGTACTTCCCGCCAGGCGCATCGATACCCTGACCTTTTATCCAGCCAATAACGACTTTGTCTCCGGGTTGTACTTTAGTAACATCTTGGCCTATCGCCTCAACGATACCAACGCCTTCGTGACCTAGTAAATGAGGCAAATATTTATCTTCTCCTCTTCCTCCACTGACTTCCATTAACTGTGAATGGCATAGCCCACTATAGATTATTTTTACTTGTACTTGTCCACGATTTAGCTCTGGAAGTTTAATATTTTCAATAATTTTTAGTGGTTTGCCAGTTTCAAATAATACAGCAGCTTTCATTTACATGTCCCTTAATTTTTTTTTAACACTGAGAACTCTTGTTGGGATCTCAGATAAGTACTGAGCGCTCTTCGCGAGTTGTTTCTCTTGTGCCTCACAGAGTTGTTGTTCCATTGATTCAATGCAAGAGTTATTCCAAGAAAACTTTCTGCGAGCCTGAACATGGGGTAAGAATTCATTCAACATTATTAGGGTCCACTTCAATAAGGTTAATTCAAAAACAACAGCAAAATTAGCAGATTGTTCCTTTACTGTTGAAAAAATACTTAGTTCGAGCAAGTTTGGTAGATAAGATAAAGAAATTGGGATAGCCGGTTGCGCATAAAAATCACAAATAAGTTTCCACGGTGTGTCTATGCCTGCGTATTCGAAGTCTATAAACGTTACTTGATGGTGTTCTTCAATAGCATTATGAAAGCCAAAATCAGAGGCTGAAACACAACTTCTTTCGATAGAGAGGTGCCAGCCATTATTGGTTTGCTGCTTTAGATCATCGAGCCTTTGTTGAACCTGTGTCAAAATGTTTGTTAAAGGCGTTACATGGCGTTCAGAAACTGTTGCAGATGATAGGTTAGTGAGCCGTTTTTGCACTATTTCTATGAACCCATAAAGACTATCAGGACTTTCGGATGCTATGTTTAAGGACTCTTTAATACCTGTTATTGAGTTAGATTGAATAATAAACTGAGTAGCTTCATTAATATGCCAATCAGTGATGTTAGCGATCGGATGTCCCTCGATAAACTGATATAAAGCCATGAGCAAGTTATTGTCATAACAGAGCGGTTTAGATACGCGGTCTATACCAGCATTGAATAATGTTTGAGTAAATACAAACTCATTCTGCAATTTATATTGTGCAGAATTTGACGGTGCGAAGCACTTTAATAAATATATATTCTCGGGTGTTACGACCTTGCATACTTGATTATTTGCACCTGCAGAAATTGTCTGAATTTGCCAAGATGATTCACTTAGGTGTTGCTTTAGAAAGCACTCAATATTAGTGTTTAGCATACTTTTGAGTTTAAGTCTGCCCAAGTATTAATACAGTCAAACAGTGATGAGCCTTGGTCAGAAAAAAGAATTTTTTTACACTGTATAGGGAATTGATTATGCGCTAGTATCTCTTCAAGATCATCAATGAAAATATCACATTTACTCTGTTTAATCCGTTCCACTTTTTCTAATTTTGTTTCATTAAAGTACACATTGTTCATGTCAATTGGAGCAGATGCACATTCAGTAAAACCTTTCTCTTTTAACCAGTAAGTAGCAGCCTGATGTAAGTCTATCGGTTCGCCAATGATTGGGTATTTAGTTTTATGCGAAATAATTATGAGTTGATGGCCTTGCTGTTTGAGGTGCTTAAGTACATCTAGACAATACTTGTAGGCTGGCGCTAATGTGATATGCGAACCATAAACAATCCCCTGAAGTTCAGTCCATTTGGGTTCTTGATTTTGAGTAATAAAATACTCTTTTACCTGTGCTTTTGATTGGCCTACATGAGGGGGGAGCCAGCCCAACTTTAGTGCAACCTTATGAAACACACCAGTATAATCTGCGATGGTATTATCAAAATCAATTCCAATGATCATATAACACCTCTCTCGACTAATTTATTGGTCATGCTCTCAACCGTCAGTCCAGCTTTTTGACGGGCATCGTCACAGTTATGTACTTGGTCAATAAAGTGGTCTGGGATACCGAAACGATGGATTTTAGGCATATCAGTTAATGTAGAAGTATGTTCTAACACGGCACTGCCAAAGCCACCGTTCACATTATGCTCTTCGAGGGTGATTATGTGTTTAAAGCGCTGGCTTGCGGTATTTAAATAATCAGTATCAAGAGGCTTAATTGTATGGTAACTAACTAGTTCAACGGAAATGCCGCGAGCTCTTAAATCACGATACAATGCTTGGGCTAATGGCATGATAGTGCCGGTTGCAAGTATCGCTAATTCACTTCCCTGTTCCATTGTAAAGGCGCGGCCAAATTTCAAATCAGGTTGGTTATCATGTACTTTAGGTTCATTCTTTTTACCAATTCTGAAGTAGCATGGCTTATTTAATGCAATAAGTTGTGGCATTAAAATCTCTAGTTCTTCAGCATCAGCAGGGCATACGATATTCATATTTGGCAGACTGCGCATTAATGCAATGTCTTCAAAGGAATGATGTGTGGGGCCTAAATTAGCATAAGAGAGCCCCGAACCGGTGCCAACAATGATCACTGGCTGATTTTGATAAGCAATATCAATCTTAATTTGTTCAAAATTACGAGAGGTAGTAAATGGAGTAATAGTATAAATAAATGGTCTGTGACCCATCATCGCAGAGCCTGCAGCCATAGATGCCATGTTAGCTTCGGCAATTCCAGCATTAATTGTGCGCTCTGCTGCAAACTCTTTCAATGGATTAAAGAGCCTGTTACCAATGTCGGCATAATATAATATAAGGCTCTCATCAACTTTTGCGAGTTCTGTTAATACGCGTGCAAAGGCATTTCTCATTAAAGTTCTAGCTCCTTCTTTGCCATATCTACTTCATCAGATTTAGGTATACGGTAATGCCAATTATTGTCATTTTCCATAAATGAAATACCTTTTCCTTTTACTGTATCAGCCACAATACAGACAGGCTTAGACATCAGCTTTGCTTCTTTAAGTGCTAACTCTAAAGCGCAAGGGTCATGGCCATCTAGTCGAATAGTGTGCCAGCCAAACGCTGACCACTTTTTTTCTAATGGTTCTAAGTGCATAATTTGGCAGCTTTCGCCTGTACCCTGTAATTTATTGAAATCCACAATGGCAACTAAATTATCAAGTTGCTTGCCAGCGGCAAACATAGCAGCTTCCCAAATAGTTCCCTCGTTAAGTTCACCATCTCCCATGAGAACGTAGAAGTGGTTTGGCATGTTTTGTAACTTACAACTCAGTGCCATACCAGCGGCTAAAGACAACGCATGACCAAGTGAGCCGGACACAGTTTCTACACCTGAAGGCGCATTGACCCCAGGGTGTTCTTCAAAGCGGCTGTTGGTTTTCCCGTGCTCGTAAAGAGCTTCAATATCGAAAAAGCCACGATAGGCCAAAGTTGTATATAGCGCACTTGCAGCGTGGCCTTTACCGAGTAAAAAATAATCTCTGTCGCGCGCATTTGGCTGCTGAGGATCTATTCGCATTACTTTCCAGTAAAGTACCGCTAGAATATCTATTGCGGAAAGGCAACTACCTAGGTGCGGTGTCTTTGTTTTAGACGAAACGTCACACAATGTATGCCTCATTTTTGAGCTTATGGTTGTAATATCCATTATGGTATAAACCAATAGAAATCACCTGTGTAGCCGTGATCTCGAAAAAAGACTTTCCAGTCATCTACATGCATTATCGTTTTGGCTGTTAACGCCCACTCAAGCATGCGTTCTTTCTCTTCATCGTTTCGGTATGCATCCACAGTAATGAACGACTTTCCTTTACTGACGCGCTCAATTTCTTGCAAGGCGATAGCACACTCTCGTTCATCAAGGTTATGGATTGTGTTAATTGATATAACGGCATCAAAACTATTGTCTTCAAATGGTAGCGCTTTGGCATTACCAAGCTGCAACAAGTCTTTGACTTCTGGTTTTGCATGCTCGAGGGCATACTTTGAAATATCGAGGCCTGTTAGCGTCATATTTGGTATATGCTGCATTAAATCGTAGAGCATAAAACCTTTCGCGCACCCCACATCTAGCAATGAACAGTCGCTTGTTAAATTAAAATGAGACTGGATGTCAGGAACAACCGGTTGCCAGAAGCGTGGCATATAACTAAAGCCGCCATACCCATAAGTACGGTCACCATCAAAAAAATCTTTGCCATATTGGCGTGCTATTTCTCTGTCAACCTCTGTTATTACTTTTGCTCTTCCTCTTGTGTCCCTTTTTGATTGAGGGTAATTCTTCAAAAGGTTGATCTCATTTCCTAGCATGTGTATTACCCTGTAAAGTATCCGCTGAACTTGTAATTTTGAGAGCTAAATTGCTTTAGATAACTCTCAATAACGGTCGAGTGAATGTCAATTGTTAAGTGTATGTGATTTATATTTTCCGGTATCTCTGATGGGGATATTATTGGAATACCATATATTTCAGTTCCGTGCTTACTTTGGTCGGCATCAATGATGACCTGTATGTTTTTTCTACATTGTTCTATGGATAGAATATTTTGGCTTAATTCACCACCACCATAAAGAGCAAAAGGTTGCTGAGGTACACTGGATAAAAACTTTTGAATATCAACTGCCCAGCTAATGCTTAATTCTAATAGTCTATTAGCATAAAAATTGTTTTTCTGCTGCGCATACCTCATTGATAGTGAAGTATACTTTTCTTGTTGAGGTAGTTGAAAGGGCGCGTCTGTCGTTTTTTTAAAAACACAATATAAAAGTAAGTCTTTAGGAGGTAGCTCTTCATATCTGTAAAAACTATCTAATTCATGAAATATACTTTGGATCCGGCCACCATTTTTATCTTCAATAATGGCAAAGTATTCAATTTCATAGTTATTTGCAAGGGCTAATGAAAGAAACAAGTTAGGGTTATAATTGTAAAAACCGTGCTCAAAGAACCTGGTAAACGGCAGAGAGTGTATCATAACCCCATTTTGAGCACATGCGTCATGCATTGCTTTGAAACAATTAACTTGATTTATAATATGTTCTGACGTTCCAAAGTTGGTTACAACATCAAAACTATCCTCTTCCTGATAACTATCAAAATTTAAATCAATACTAATACTGTAGTCTTCACCACTTAAATCGATAGCTTTATAAGTGAACCCGAGACCTTCATAAATATTTCGAGCATATACTCCCGATTTAACAGGAATATTAACAGTAGGGCATTCATGTGGGGAAAGCTGAAACTCTTTTGAACGATAAAAATTGCCAAATACTTGTTGGGCCCCTATATCGAGTACTTTTGAGCTGTTTTTTGGAAAATAAGTGAGTGTTTTTTCCAATACGTTTAGTGTCATTCCCATTAATATCTCCAATAATTTATGCTTTGTGAATGTACTCTAAAGGTTGTTTAGATAATGTATTCAAATTATTTGAAACCCAATCAATTGTTCTTTGCAGCCCGTTCTCAAGCTCTATTTTATCTTCCCAAGAAAGCTCAGTACGGATTTTTTTGGTATCTAGCAGATAAGCAGCATCTTTACCTAATCTATCATCAGTGACTTCACATACCTTTTCAAACGGTACATTCATCATTTCACAGAGCATTTCAACAATGGCGCGAATAGTGATCATTCTTTGTGTGGAAATATGATAAATCTCGCCATTGTTCCCTGAATCACCTATCAGCTGTGTAGCATGAGATACGTCATCAATATGAATGAATGAGCGAGTGGAATGCCCACCACCATGAAGGGGAAGCTTTTTACCGAGTAATATATATAAAATAGTACGAGGGATTATTCTATAAAGTTGTTGGCCTTCCCCAAATACATTTGCAGCTCGGGTAAATACTACCGGAAAGTCATAAACATCAGAGAAAGTGTGCAAACTCATATCTGCAGCAGCACGAGATACGGCATAAGGCGTACTTGGATGGTATTTACGGTGCTCTGGCACCAACCCCTTACAACTACCATATACTTCAGGTGTTGATATATGGATATATTTATCAAGCGTATCAAGTTGACGAAGCGCATTATGCAGTTTGATGGTTGAGACTGCATTGGTCATAAACCAATGTTCAGGAAACTCCCAGCTTTGTCCAACCATGCTCTGAGCTGCGAAGTTATATACTTGGCTGATTTTTTCTCGCTTTACGAGCGAGATTATCTTATCCAATTGATGATTTAGGTCTAATTGCTTGAATTGTAAGTTACTTTGATGGTTATGCTTCCATTTATATGGAAGTAGGGCATCAATAGGTTCTAAAGAACGACTTGCGGCAACAATCTTTTTGCCTTGGCCTAACATATGGGCACAAAACGAAGCGCCAGAAAAAGAGTTACTGCCAAGAACTAATACTGGGGCGTTACTCATCCTGCAACTCCTCGTATAATGCTTTCATCAGGATATGGCCAATAATAACCTGAGTATCTTCTGATATTTGCATATCTTGCACATCAAAATGAAATGGTTGGTCGAGCATTGCTTTAGCTTTGCCACCATCAAAACCGAGTATACCGATGGTTGTCATACCAATATTATTTGCGTACGAAATTGCGTTGATAATGTTTTGTGAATTCCCACTGCCAGACAACACAAGTAAAACATCTTGTTGTTCGGCTTTTACTTGCAGCTGATGGGAGAAAATATTGTCGTAGCCTATATCGTTACCTAGGCATGTAAGTATCGAGCTATTAGCCGGTAAGGCCTCAACTTTTAGCGCATTACCTTGTGGGTTAATACCAAAAGTGAAGTCGTTTGCAAGATGAATTGCATTGGCTGCACTACCTCCATTTCCACATAAGTAAAGTGTACCTCGTTGTTCTCGCATATCTAAAAGTGTGTCAACGAATAATGTCAGGGCATCAGTATTTAGCTGCTCTAATGTGTTCGTAAGTGAACTGACATAAGTTATCGCTAGTTGCGGTATGTTGTTTCTGCGCTCATTCATAAAATTTCCTGTTGCATCCATTGCAGGTTATGAAAGCGAGGGTGATCGACTAAATCTCCGTTCCTATAGGTTTGCGCTATTTCATCTATTGCATGAGCAACGGTTTTAGTTGGTTTAAACCCTGTGGCAAGTAATTTGTCAGAGTTTACTCTGTAACAGCGAGGATCATTAGATGGTGTAACAACTATTTCACAATCAACTTTGCTTTTTACCCGATTGGCAATGTCTAAAATTGAAATGTTTTCGAAACCGGCATTAAACACGCCTTGGGTCTTTTCTGGGTTTTCAAGCATATAAAGATACAAGTCGGTAATATCGTCAATGTGTATGTTTGGTCGAACTTGCTTACCCCCAAAAACAGTAATTTTTTTATTTTTTAATGCTTGCATTGTCAACATATTGACGGAGACATCTAATCTCATACGAGGCGATAAACCACACACCGTAGCTGGACGGACAATCTGAACAGCCATATCATCTGCGTAGCTTAGTAGTACACGTTCGGCAACCATTTTAGTTTTGTTATATTCTGATATGGGTTCTAATGATAGGTCTTCGGTTACATGCTCTTCATCTTTGATGCCATATACACTGCCAGAAGATGCGTAAATAAATTGTTTAATTCCATGGCGTTTAGCTTTATCTGCTAGTTGCATTGTAGCGAGAGCGCTAACTTCCCAAGTGAGCTTTGGATTTAAATCGCCACACGGATCGTTAGCAATGGAAGCAAGGTGGATAATTGCATCGACGTTATCTAAATCGAAACTATGAGTATCCCGAACATCACCTTTTATTACAGTTAAGTTACTGTGGCTAGGTAGGAAGTTTCCGAACCACTGGGTATCTAAAGCGATTACGCGATAGCCTTTGTTAAGCAGTTTTGGAACTAGGACGGTGCCTTTATAGCCGGTTGCACCTGTAACGAGTACTGTTTTAGAATTCATTATATTTTCTCTAAATTATTATACGTAGAGCCTACAGCCGTGATAGTTAACATACACAAACAAGCGTTCTAGACAACTTTTTGTTCAACATGTTTATTTATATCGTACAGTTCGGGCTTTTTCTTTAGCATTTTAAGCAATTCAGGATATGAAAAGTTGAGAGAATCACAAAAAGCACCATATATAGCCGTGATTGCCAAGTAGTCATCAGGCTCATCAAGGGTGAGTCTATAGTGACTAAAGTCTTCTTGTGAACTGAAAGTATAAGTTGACATGGAATTAAATTTTGCCATGCCAAGTGTTACGTGCTCACGATCGGCGGTCGAAGTGGCTTGATTATGGGTATGCTCAAGTAATTTAAATGAGAATGCGCAACAATCTAGGCCGCGTGGGAAACCACTGTGAGGTCCTAAGTTAACCATATCGTATTCTTGTTGTAGTCTTTTTGAAATAACTTGAGCACATAATTGTTGATCTATGAGAGGGCAATCACTTGTGAGCCTTACAATCGTGGTATTGTCGGTTGCGCCATATAACTTAGCTGCATTGTAATAACGGCCCAAAACATCGTTTGTGTCACCTTCAAAAGTACGAATGTTTAATTTGTTACATAAATCTAATATAGGCCGTTCGCTGCCATCATTTGTCGTTGCTACGATAATGTGCTCATGCCAATTCGACAACCTTTCAATCATTACCTGAAGTACAGATTTTCCACACAAAGGGAGCATGACTTTTTCTGGCAATCGGGTTGATGTCATTCTAGCTTGAATGATTATCATAACATTGGACATGACTTAGACTTGTGATAATTATCATTGAGTTCAATATAGCAAATCATTACACTGTTTCACACAGTAAAAAGTACTTAACCTATTATAGAACAAGGTAATGTTTCATTTATTGAGCAATATTTTAGGTTAGGGCACAAAGATTGCTAATTGGTTTGACCATAAATTAGATTAAGAAGAGGAATGCCTGTGACATTTAAATCAGAAATTTCTATTGATGGAAGAAAAATTGGTCCCGGATATCCTGTTTATATTATTGCAGAAATGTCTGCAAACCATGGACAAAACTTGGAACAAGCAAAAGCCATTGTGATTGCAGCTAAAGAAGCTGGTGCAGATGCGGTAAAATTACAAACGTATCGCGCAGATACACTCACTATGAAATGTGATTTACCACATTTCTATATTGATCAAGGCCCTTGGCAAGGACAATACCTTTACGACTTGTATGAGGGGGCCTATATGCCATGGGATTTCCATAAACCGCTGATTGAATTGGCGCATAAAATTGGAATTACCATCTTTTCATCACCTTTTGATGCAAGCGCCGTTGAACTATTAGAATCACTTGATTCTCCGGCTTATAAAATTGCATCTCCTGAACTCATAGATCATGACTTAATTCGCAAAGTGGCAGCCACAGGTAAGCCTATGATTATGTCGACAGGCGGTGCCACGTTGAATGAAATTGCGGATGCTGTGCAAGTTGCTGAAGAAGCAGGTGTGCAAGAGTTATGTGTATTAAAGTGTACTAGCACATACCCAGCTCCAGCAGAATCGATCAATCTCAAGACTATTCCGCATATTGCACAAAGCTTTCAATGCCCCGTAGGGCTGTCAGATCATACTTTAGGTAATGACGTACCTATTGCTTCTGTTGCTTTTGGTGCGCACATCATTGAAAAGCATTTTGTGTTAAGCAAGGATCATGAAACGGCAGATAGCTTTTTTTCTATGACGCCAGATGAACTAAAAGCACTAGTGCATGGTGTTCGACAAGTAGAAAAAGCCATAGGAACGGTCTGTTATCCAACTAAGCCGTCTCCATACAGACGATGTTTATATACATCATGTGACGTTGCAGCTGGGGCTAAACTTGATAGGAGTAATGTCATAAACATGCGACCAGGTGGTGGTGAACTTGCTCCGAAGGATTTACCAAATATCATAGGAAGAACTACGGCACATTTTTTACCCAAAGGTACTCAATTGAGTTGGAATGATATTACATAGGTGGGCGTGTTATGAGCAAAGAACAGTTACTATTGTTTTTCTCTGATTTTTTAATGGCCCGAGGGATTGAATGTTCAGGTGAAAGATTATTATGCTTTAATTTTGTAGCCTCGGGTCTGCTAGATTCATTTGAAATTTTATCGATGATAATGGAGTTGGAGTTAGTATCGGGAATAAAACTAACACCGCTACAGTTAGTCGATGAAAAGAATGCGACGGTTTCAGGGCTTGTTTCTACTATTTTAGAGTCTCTATGAATATTATCGCAAGAATTTCAACATGCGCAGGGATTGGGCATTTAATGCGCATGAAGTGGTTATTGCACGAATTCACAGTGAGGCACTATAAACTTACATTGATTTTAGATGAAAGTTCAGTTGATGTTAGTTATTTACTGAGCGGTTTGACCTGTGAACAGCACTATGTGGTTACAAATAGCGCACATGACTTAGAGTTACTCATATCCCTCACAGCCTCTGAAAAGCCTGACTTTATATTTATCGATCACTATGAGCTTGGTTATGAATATGAACTCGCACTGCAATCTCTCGGCGGTAAGGTTGTTGTTTTTGATGACTTAGCTAGAGCGCATTACTGTGACTATCTTTTTGATGCTAAATGGCAAGGAAGTGATACGTATACTAGGTATAACACTCAAGTTCCTGAGTTTACTGAAGTACATCAAGGGCCTGACTTTGCTTTATTGGCACCGGATTATTTAAAAATTGATGGTGAAGCAGTAATTGAGCGTGAAGTAAAACACATTCTATTGTCTCTTGGTGGAGGAGGGGACCTAAGATTATTTGCAGCTTTGGTAAGTGCTATTCCAAAAGAGTTTCTGAAAAAGCTACATATTTCGGTTGTAGTTGGGCCTCAAGCTCAGTACAAGGAGCAACTACATGCAATTTGTAAAAATACCCCTGAATTAACATTGCTTGACGCTCCTTTATCGTTGGTTGAGTACTATGCATCGAGTGATTTATTTATTGGTGCACTAGGTACATCTTTATATGAGCTCGCTGTATTTAAGGTGCCCAGCATCACGTTTTCAATTGCTGAAAACCAACACAACTCTTTGTCTCATTTAGAAGCATTTGGCCATTTTTTACACCTTGATGATATTAGTTTATTGCAAATTTCGAAACTAGGTGAAAAGTTAGCATTAATAGTAAATGCGTTACCTAGATTGGTTAAGATGAGAGAGCAAAGCACATTATTAGTTGATGGAGCGGGTGTACAGCGCGTTGCTAATATATTAACCGGCATTAAGTATCAGCCCAGTGTAGGGCCACTGCAAAGCTACGTTCATGAGTATCAATGGTTATCAAGCTCCATATCGGTTAGGCCTGTGTTTGATGGGGATGTTAATGATTACTTAGCTGCTAGAAATAAACCTAATAATGCGAAAAGAATGACGGTAACAGAACCAATCGACCGATTAACGCATTACCTATGGTGGTTTAATAATAATCGAAACTCATATGTCGTCGAACAAAATGGAAAAGTCATCGCGTATGTTTGGCATCAAATATATCAATGTGATGGTGCAGAATACCTTTACGGAGGGTGGTTTACCGCCGGTGAGGAAGTGCCTTTTAATATTGCAATGCTGATTTTACAGTGGCAGTTAGATTTTTGTGGCGAGCTTCACCCTAAAGCTTATTGGCTAGCGGTGATCCACAAAGAAAATAAGTTTGTGAATCTATTAAATCGTTACATGGGGTTTATTGAATCTCCCTTAGGCTCTTCTTTTCATACTGTGACACAAAACCTTTTTCCGAAAGCTGACAAACAGTTTAACTTTGTAATGCGATACCCTGATGAATAAACCAAATATATATCAATTAGTAGCAGAGCACCGTTGCAAGACACCAAATAAAGTGGCTTGTATATATCAAGATAAAACAGTCACCTATAAAGAACTCTTAAATAAGGTCGATCATTTAGCAAGTGGTATGTGGCAGAGTGGGGTACGTGAACAAAGTAAAATAGCGCTGTTTTGCCCTAATAATATTGAGTTTGCTTTATGTTTACTAGCGACATCGAAAGTAGGTGCTGCAATAGTACCATTACCATTAACAATGAAAGGAGATGCGTTAGAGGCAGCGTTAAAAAGCGCTCAGTGTGATTTCGTATTTGCGTGGCCAACGGTTGCAAAAGCGGTGGCTGACTTAGAGTGCATATCAGCAGAGTGTATTGTTACCATCGGAAGGGGGCCTGTGACTAAATTAACGCTAGAGCAGCTATGTGCGCTACATTTAATTGATGTACCTATGGGACCCAGCGAGAACCCTTATATTTTGACGATGACCTCTGGCTCTACGGGTCAACCAAAGCCTATCGTTTTCACGCAAATTACTAAAATCAATCGTGCATTTAAAGCGACTATTGACTATTACAGCCTGTCTAAGGATGAGGTTGTTTTGGTTTCAACACCCCTTTACCACTCGTTAGCACAACGAGGTTTATTAATGCCATTAATGTTGGGGGCAACAGTCGTTATTTTACCAAAGTTTACGGTGCAGGCTTGGTTAAAAGCAGTAGAGACTCATGAAGTTAACTTTTTGTTTGCTGTATCAGGGCAACTTAAAGTCCTCACTGACCAGCTTAAAGGCCGTGATTTGAGTAGCCTAAAGTGTATCGTTTCTTCATCTGCCACATTAGAGGTAGCGGATAAATCAAGGCTATTGAGCCTTTTGAAGTGTCGTTTTCATGAGTGTTATGGCGCCTCTGAGATGGGGGTGATAAGCGATTTTGACATCACAAAACCACGGGCTCCACTAAAGAGTGTAGGTAGACCATTGCCGCATGTCACAGTAAAAATATGCTCAGCAGAGCGCAAAGAATTAGACTGTAGGGAAATTGGAGAAATAGCGTGTCGTTCAGAGACTGAATTTGTTGGGTATTTCAACCTGTCGCAGCAAACATTGAATAGTTACGATGCTCAGGGTTATTTTTATACGGGTGATTTAGGCTTTTTGGATGAAAATGGCTATTTATACTACGTTGGACGTACGAAAGAGGTGATAAAATCCGGAGGGATCAATGTCTTCCCAAGCGATATTGAGTTGGTCGCGAATCAACTACCTTGGTTAGAGGAGTGTGCTGCGCTCGGTGTCGAAAGTGCTCAATTTGGCCAGGTAATATTGGTGGCTTATGTATTACGAAATGACGCGCCTGATGAGGCTCAAACCCTAATGAAACTGCACTTTTTATCTCAATTAACAGATTATCAGCAGCCAAAGGAACTATTAGAATTTGAGAGTTTACCTAAAACTGAAATGGGTAAAATCCATAAACCCACTATCAAACACATTTATCACACTCAAGCTTATTGATAAGATCAATAAGCTAAGTTGCTATATGGCTTCCCATTTTTGACTCAATGACGAACGTCTGGCCGCAGAAAAGAGCTTTAACCCGGCATTTGCATGCTCAAGCCCAAAAACATAGGGTGAGGTTTGTACGGTACCATGCTTATAGCTTAATAAGTTATCTGCAATATCACTGTACAAATTAGCAAATGCTTCAACAAAGCCGGTAGGGTGGCCTGGTTTCATACGATTGTATCTAAACTGATCTGCATATTCACACTGGCCTGCCCTATCTAAAATTTCACGTCGCCCATTGTTATAGTTTAACTCTAACTCATCAGGGTTTAGCTGAAACCACTTTGCACTGCCTTTATCTCCATAGACCCTAACTTGTAATCCATTTCGGTGGCCTATTGCTGTTTTAGACATCCACATACTACCTCTTATGCCTGTAGGATATTTTAGTAACATCTGTACGTCATCAACGATGTTTGGGTATTGCGAGTGATTACTAAATTCTGCAATTGCCGCACTTGGTTCTTCATCGAGTAAAAAGCTCGATAAGTGATGTAAATGTACGCCTAAGTCTAAGCAAATTGTGGGTACGTCACCATCTTGTAAACGCCATGCTTGGGGGCTGGCTGATTTCCCAGCAATATCGGGGGGTCGTCTAAAGCCTTCTTGTGGCATTTCTAAATGAATCTTTTGAATACACCCCAATTTTCCTTGGTTAATTAGATACTTTAGTTCTCGTATCATGGCATAGCCACTATAATTAAATGTAACTGCTAAAAACTGTTCTTTGCTATAAAAGGGCTGTAGGGCTTCAATTTCTTTTGGATCACACACCATCGCCTTTTCACATATCACAGGGACTTGTTTGTTAAATAAATATTGTAGTACTTCTAGGTGATGAGGAGTTGGGGTCAACACGACAAAGGCATCTACATGATCACACTCTTGTTCAACTAATTCCTGCCAATTGAGATACGCTCTTTCTGGTGCTATGCCCCACTGTTGCGCGGTTTTATGATTGTTCTCTTGGGAACGGCAAAATGCGCCAGCAACCACTTGAAATTTATTGTCTAGGTGGGCTGCACAAAAATGCACATACCCAACAGCTGACGTATTTCCCCCGCCAATAAATGCCAGCTTGAGTGATGGGCGGATATTTAGCATAAAGGCCTCTGCAGTAAGTAGGTTATATAATAAATCGTCAACTGAAAGGAAAACTTTAGCTTAAGATATCATGGACTGTGTCAACCACATACTGAACTTGCTCAATGGTTAAACCTGGATGCAATGGTAATGTGACCGCACTCTCATAGTAGCGCTCTGCATTAGGAAAATCACCAGACTTAAACCCCATAGCTTGGTAGTAGGGCTGTAAGTGAATAGGGATATAATGTACATGGCCCATAATGTTGTGTCTTCTAAGCTGGGTTACTAGTTCACGATGCTTGGCTTTACAGGGCACTGTCAGTTGAACCACAAAAAGGTGGTAAGCGGAGTAGGTTCCTTCAACTAGAAAAAGTGGTGCTATCAGTGTGTCATTTAGGAGATCATTATATAAGCTGGCAAGTTGGTTACGTTTTGCAATAAAGGTATCAACTTTTTGCAGCTGGCTTAAGCCTAGTGCTGCATGTATGTCTGTCATACGGTAATTGAATCCGAGACTGACTTGCTGATAATACCAAGGTCCTTGGGAAGGCTCTGTCATTTCTGTATCAACAGAGGTAACACCATGGCTACGCAATAGCTGCATTTTTCTTGCGAGTATAGGGTCGTTTGTAGTCGCCATGCCACCTTCAGCAGAGGTAATAATTTTAACTGGGTGAAAACTAAAGACACATATATCAGAATACTGACAGCTACCTACAGGTTCATTTTGATATTTTGCACCGATTGCATGAGAGGCGTCTTCGATTATTGCAAAGCCATACTCTAATGAGAGTGCATAGATGCGCTGCATATCACAAGACTGCCCGGCTAAATGAACGGGAATAACAACTTTTGGGAGTTGTTTATTTTCCTTGGCGACAATGAGCTTTTTTTCTAGTTCAAGTGTGCACATATTACCTGTAGATAAATTAATGTCTACGAAGTCAATAGTAGCACCGCAATACAATGCACAATTACTACTTGCAACAAATGATATCGGAGAAGTCCAGACTAAATCACCATCAGTTACACCTAATGATAAGCAAGCTACATGCAAGGCTGACGTAGCGCTATTGACAGCAACTGCATGTTTACACCTAGCGTAGTTAATTATGCTTTGTTCAAACTCTGGCACTTTTGGACCTTGTGTTAGCCAATCTGACTTGAGTACATCAATCACGGCTTCAATGTCTTTTTGGTCTATGTCCTGCTTACCATATGGGATCATATTAGCGCCTGAATATTAAACGCTTGGATTTGCTCAATTGTCATATAATCCAAGTTATCGCGAGAGTTGTATTCAAATCCAGGGGCTACTTTTTGACCTTTTTCATTCAGTGCATTCACATCGAAATGATTGCTTCTACTACTGAATTTAATGCCTGGTGCAATCACGAAGTGATCATTATATTCGTAGGTTTCAAAGCAAAGATCAGCAGGGCACATCACTTCATGTAGTTTCTCACCTGGTCTGATCCCTACTACTTTTTGAGGGATATTAGGTGCCATTGCGGTAGCTAAATCAGTAATACGGATAGAAGGTATTTTGGGAACAAATATTTCTCCTCCCAACATTCTCTCAAAGTTCTTTAAAACAAAATCAACGCCCTGCTGTAAACTAATCCAAAATCGGGTCATGTCTTCATGGGTGATGGGGATATGATCTTTACCTTCATCAACGAGCTTTTGAAATATTGGAACAACCGATCCTCGAGAGCATACTACGTTACCATAACGAACAACTGCAAATGTCGTGTTATGGCCACCTGCAATGTTATTTGCCGCGATGAATAGTTTATCTGATGCTAATTTAGTCGCGCCATACAAGTTTATTGGATTTGCCGCTTTGTCTGTTGATAAAGCAATGACTTTAGAAACATTATTGTCTAGTGCCGCTTCTATAACATTCTCTGCACCGTTTATATTTGTTTTAATGCATTCCATGGGATTATATTCAGCTGCAGGCACTTGCTTAAGCGCTGCTGCATGAATGACATAATCAACCCCACGCATAGCACGGCGAAGTCTATCTTTATCTCTGACGTCACCAATAAAATAGCGCATGCATGAATGATTGTAGTCTTGTTGCATTTCGAACTGTTTGAGCTCGTCGCGTGAAAATACGATGATTTTTTTGGGTTTGTACCGAGCGAGTAGAGTCTTAACGTACTTTTTGCCGAAAGACCCAGTACCACCAGTAATTAAGATAGTTTTGTTATCAAACATATGATCACCTAGTTCAAGTGCATCTAATACTTTACAGATACATACAACAAGTTGTGCAGTTGCCGTAGCAGTACACTAGAAACAATTTAATTGTCAGTACTTTATAATACTTCTCATCATTTTGCAGTAATTATGCCAAGGACGTTGCAATAAAAGATGGTACAAGGTGACTTTTTTCGCAAGCCAGGTTATTATTTAAACTATCAACCTGGATGCAATAACACCTGACGGGGAGGGGTTATGAAAATTCAATCACCAAGCTTTAATGCGTTTAATCGCACTGAGCAAGTTGGGAATAAGTTAAATCAACAGCTTGCTACTGGTAAAAAGGTGAATTCTGCGGCGGATGACGCGGCAGCATTACAGATAATTAATCGATTGAACTCCCAGCAAGAGGGTTACAATCAGTCCGTACGAAATGCATATGATGGCATTTCCTATTCCCAGACAGCGGAATCAGCATTATCGGGTGTCAATGATGCTGTTTCGCGCATTAGAGAATTATCGATTCAGTCAGGTAATGGCGCATTAACTGATTCAGACCGACAGGCGTTGCAAGATGAAGTGTCTCAACTGCAAACTCAAATAACAGAGACGTTCGAAAATACTACGTTTGGTGGAAAATCTTTGTTTAACGGTGATGAAACGAGCTTTCAGGTTGGCCCTGATGCAAATTCAACACAAAACATTACGGCAACAGATGGTAGTTTTGCAAATGCGATAGCAAGTGTTGATATTTCTACACAGGCTGGTGCTCAGGCTGCCATCGACGTTTCTGATACAGCGGCTAAAGAGTTAAATACACAACGAACGCAATTAGGTGCTTTTGAGAATACTTTAAATAGTACAATCCGTGGATTAGGTACGCAAAACGAAAATATTGCTGCCAGTCAAAGTAGAATTCAAGATACTGATTATGCGCAAGCAATATCAGAGCAAACAGCAAATGATATTTTGTCGCAAGCATCCATCGCGTTACGTGGCCAAGCTAATCAATCGGCGTCATCTGTGCTTGGTCTATTATAGGCACAAAAAATATAATCTAATCAATAAGTATTGATTTAGAGCATACTAAGTGGCAGTTTTTTGGCGAAGTTGTCAAAATTTTGCCACTTAGGTATTGCATCCCTCGTTAACTGCCTTACAATCTTAACTTTATGATCGCCTTGAAAGTGAGACCCGTTAAGATGGTTTTGATCCTCGATAATAATAATAGCCGGGCACATAGCTTATGTGCTTCATTGAACTTTGTTGGTCAATCATCGCAGGTTGTTGAAGGGGCTGCTTTATCTCAAGGTCAAAAATTAAATTCAGATAATATTGTTGTACTAGGTGCACTTATTGAGCTGGATCATGAAAAAATTATTAAATCTTACCCAGCCACACCTTTCTTACTCGTTGGCGAGACATTAAAACCCCTTTTGAATTTAGCGAACGTTATAGGGTTAATTACAGAGCCTTTTAGTCATGATATCACCATGCAATTGTTGCATGATTGTCAGCAATATTTGCGCATGCTCCCTGGTCAGTCGGATAAAATCAGTGGTAAATCATTTGATGGACTAGTGGGTGAAACTGACGCTGTTAAACAGGTTCGATTCTTAATTTCTCAAGTTGCTAAAACAGATGCCAATGTGCTGATATTAGGTGAGTCAGGAACTGGTAAAGAAGTTGTCGCGCGCAACGTACATCTATTATCAAAGCGTAACAATGGTCCGTTTGTGCCAGTTAACTGTGGTGCTATTCCTGGCGAGTTGCTTGAAAGTGAGCTTTTTGGTCATGAAAAAGGAGCGTTTACAGGGGCTATTTCAGCAAGGAAAGGGCGTTTTGAGCTTGCTCAAGGCGGTACATTATTTCTTGATGAAATAGGAGATATGCCGCTGCAAATGCAAGTTAAGTTGCTTAGAGTATTACAAGAGCGCAGTTATGAGCGAGTTGGGGGTACCAAGGCCATTCAGGCCGATGTACGGGTTATCGCAGCGACTCATAGAAACCTTGAAGACATGATTGAATCAGGCAAATTTCGTGAAGACTTATATTATCGCTTGAATGTATTTCCTATTGAAAACCCCTCATTACATGAACGCTCAGATGATATACCGCTTTTATTAAAAGAGTTGATGCGCCGTGTGAATGAGCAAAGCGGGACTGGAGCGAAATTTACAGAGCGTGCCATTGAAAGTTTAAAAGCACATGAATGGCCAGGTAATATCCGTGAATTAGCGAATCTAGTTGAACGTATGGTGATCATGTTCCCTGAAAAAGTGGTTGATGTAACGGATTTGCCAAATAAGTATCGACATATCGAAGTGGATGCATTTGAGCCAGAATACCCTGAAGAATTGCGTGAAAAAGATGCGTTTAATGAATTATTCAGTGAAGGCTTCAGTGACTATGACGAGGAGTTAGAATCAGAATTTCAACCAATGGAGCAATCAGTTGGAAGCTTACCTGAAGAAGGGATTGAGCTTAAGGAATATCTGGCTGAACTTGAGGTAAATTTAATCACGCAAGCACTGGAACGGTATGACTATATCGTAGCGCGTGCAGCTGAGATACTAGGGGTACGCCGCACGACATTAGTTGAAAAAATGAAAAAATATAACTTAAATAAAGATTAAATAAGTTAAGTAACCGAGTGAGTCGCTATAAGGGTTTAGGTCACGCGCTCTTTTATATCGATATGCTGCCAGTCATCTAGAATTTCCTGTTTCCTGAAACACGCATTGTCATGATCATTGACCATACCAGATGCTTGCATATGCGCATATACTGTCGTGGGCCCTAGAAACTTGAATCCGCGCTTTTTTAAATCTTTGGCAAAGAGGGTACTAATGGCACTGGTGGCTGGGTAATCTTCCTTGCTCGCAATGTTATTCACGACAATACGATAATCTACAAATTGCCACTGATACCGTGCAAAACTGCCAAATTCACCTTGGATCTTTATAAATGCTTTTGCATTATTAATTGTCGCAAGTATCTTTAATTTGTTTCTGACAATATCGGGGTTATCCATAAGACGGTTCACGTCGAGATCTGTCATGTTAGCAACATCTTTCACGTTAAACTGGTGAAACGCATTTTTATAGCCTTGGCGCTTTTTTAAAATAGTGTACCAACTTAGACCTGCTTGTGCCGATTCTAATGTAATAAACTCAAAGAGTGTTTGATCATCAAATACTGGTACCCCCCATTCATTATCATGGTAAGCAACATAGTCAGGTTTTGTCGGATCAAGCCATAAACAGCGAGTAGACATAATGAATCTCAATATCAACCAAAAGTATAAGTGAGAGTACCATCAAAATTCATGAGTGCCTATGTACTTCAATCTTTGGAGAATACTGGGGCTACTATAAATATTGAGCGACGACGAGTTAGCATATTTTTGTTGGTGGAATAGGATTTTTTATGGTCTTAATATGAGGAATACGGCACACTTTAATATTAAATGTGCGAGCTACTTTATCGAGTGTCAAAAAAACGTTGCGGGAATTTAATCTCTAACTGATTGATAAAAATGAAAATAAAACTGGCATGAAGTGTGCTTTATTCATTTCAGTAATTTTTATTTGAGAGTTTTTATTATGGCTTTAGCACATATATTAAACCCAAGCTTTTCACCTGCGACACAGTACAACCCTTGTTTATTACAAGAGGCTTATGTGGGTGAGTTGAGCGACCTTCGACAGCAAGCCAGTTGGTTGAGTCACTTGGTTGATACGATGCCAGCGGGCGTTGTGGTCTTAGATGGTCAAGGAATGATAGCTAAAGCAAATCAAATTGCGATAGATATGCTCGGAGAACCATTAGAAGGTGAAAAATGGTTTAATATTATTCAGCGTTCTTTTTGTCCACAACAAGATGATGGACATGAAGTATCTCTCAAAGATGGGCGCCTGATTAAATTGGATATTTCAGCGCTAACGCCAGAGCCAGGTCAACTGATCTTGATGACTGACTTAACTGAAACAAGACAGCTTCAATCTAGAATGGCACATATGCAGCGACTAAGCGCGCTGGGGAAGATGGTTGCGTCTTTGGCCCACCAAGTGCGTACCCCTTTATCGGCCGCAATGCTCTATGCCGCTAACCTAGGCAGTAATAAAATGTTGGGCTCAGCCAGAATTCGCTTTCACGAAAAATTAATGTCGCGACTCAAAGATTTGGAGTCTCAAGTCAACGATATGTTGCTATTTGCAAAAAGTGGCGAAGAACAAGTGGTTGAAAGTGTATCTATGCAGCAGTTACTTACCGAAGTGAAAGCAGGTTCGGACGCCATGGTCACTATGCATGATAGTGTGCTAGAGGTGATCCTACCGGAACCTGATATTGCCGTGATTGGCAATAAAACCGCTTTGGCGGGAGCAATTCAGAACTTGATCCACAACAGTGTTCAAATTATAGGTGAGCAGGCACATGTAACCATCTGTGCAAAGCGAGAACCAGGTACTGACAGAGTTAGAATTTCTGTATCAGACAATGGCCCTGGCGTTGATGAAGCATTGAAAAGTAAGTTATTTGAACCTTTCTTTACGACAAAAACACAAGGCACAGGCCTTGGTCTTGCCGTAGTGAGTTCAGTTGCAAACTCTCACAAAGGGTCCGTGGAAGTGTGTAACGTAAATAGTGGCGGTGCACAATTTAGTTTGTTGTTACCAATTTCATTTGATATGGAACAATTGGAGGCTGTATGAGTCATTCTATTTTAGTCGTTGAAGACGATGCAGGTTTACGTGAAGCGTTGCTCGACACATTACAGTTAGCAGGCCTTGAGTGTGTCGAAGCGTCGAGTGCTGAAGAAGCAGTTATGTTGTTAAAAAAGCAAAGCTTCTCTCTGGTTGTAAGTGATGTGCAAATGGGTGAAATGAGTGGTATCGACCTGCTACGCACAATTAAGTTAAATTACCCAGATTTGCCCGTATTGATGATGACAGCTTACGCAACAATAGACGATGCAGTTGAAGCGATGAGGTTAGGTGCTATTGATTATATGGCTAAACCCTTTGCCCCTGAAGTGCTTTTAAATATGGTAAGTCGTTATATGCCAGAAAAAGCAAAAGAAACGGACGGGCCTATTGTTGCTGATCCACAAAGCATTCAATTATTAGAGTTGGCTGCGAAAGTGGCTAAATCTGATGCAAGTGTAATGGTACTAGGGCCAAGTGGCTCAGGTAAAGAAGTACTAGCACGCTATATTCACGATAAATCAGATCGCGCTGATGCGCCTTTTGTCGCCATCAATTGTGCTGCGATCCCTGAGAATATGCTTGAAGCAACGTTGTTTGGCTATGAAAAAGGTGCTTTTACTGGGGCTATTCAAGCATGCCCAGGTAAATTTGAACAAGCGCAGCACGGTACCATCTTACTTGATGAAATTACGGAAATGGAACTGGGCTTACAAGCTAAATTACTTAGAGTACTCCAAGAGCGAGAGGTCGAGCGGCTTGGTGGGCGAAAAACGATTGAATTGAATGTCCGTGTGCTTGCTACAAGTAACCGTGACTTGAAAGAAGCTGTTGCGCAGGGAACATTTAGAGAAGATTTATATTATCGTTTAAACGTTTTTCCGCTGATGTGGAAACCCTTACAGCAGCGCCCTGGTGATATTATTATACTAGCTGAGCACTTGGTTACGCGGCATTGCGCTAAGTCTGCGCAAACAATACCGACGTTTAGCGAGCCAGCGAAAGCGAAATTATTGGCACATAGTTGGCCAGGCAACGTCCGTGAATTGGATAATGTGGTGCAAAGAGCATTGATATTACTACAAGGCAGTTCAATATCCGAGCAGGATATTTTTATTGAAAATGCTGAAACTTTCACTGTCACAGAACCTGTGAGTATAAATAGTTCAGAGACCTTAGATCTAGACTTACAACTTGAGGTTAAAAATGAAGCAACTGCACAAAGTGTTGGGGCCGATTACAAAACTGAGCTACAAGATAAAGAGCATCAAATTATCTTAGATACGCTTTCACGATATCAAGGCAAACGTAAAGATGTTGCTGAAGTACTAGGTATGAGTCCAAGAACACTGCGCTACAAGTTAGCCAAAATGCGTGATTTAGGCATAGCGTTGCCCGCATAATTGATTAAAACTTCCTACCTTGAAAGAGCCAGCCTTGCCTGGCTCTTTCATTGTCAATAATATGGCACAGTAAATTTATCTATATACCATTGATTTAACTGGGTTATTTATTGGCATGATTAATGCTTTGTTTCTGTGTAACAAATTTACAGGATCAGCATTATGAATATTCAACCGAACGCTCTATACCAAGAAATGCAGTCTCTCGCAATTGAGGCGACACGCAATAAACCAGACTCCGTTATGCCTGCACAAACTGCTGCAACGTCGTCAGCGCAATTTGGTGATTTATTATCAGATGCAATTAATACTGTAAGTGGCTTGCAAAAAGATGCAAAATCTAAAGTTACAGCGCTTGAAATGGGCGATCGTAGTGTATCCTTATCACAGGTGATGATCGCATCTCAGAAGTCGTCAGTGGCATTTGAAGCGACAGTACAGGTTCGCAACAAGCTTGTTGAATCGTATAAAGAAATTATGAGTATGCCAGTTTAATTATATTGGGTAGTGGAGAGTAACTGTGGCAACGAATCAATCAACTGAATTGGCTTTATCCGATGGCGCTGCGGGCGACGGTGGATCTGAAGACCAACAAGAACAGAAATCAGGCTATTTGAGTGGGTTAAATGGCGTTGATATGTTGCGTCAGGTTACTCTTGTAATCGCATTGGCTATTTGTTTAGCGATCGCGATTTTCATTATCATTTGGGCTCGCCAACCTGATATGCGTCCGCTAGGTCAGTATCCTACCGATGAGTTAGTTCAAACACTTGACTTTCTAGACGCTCAAAAAGTTGAGTACGAGCTTGATGGCAATACCATCATGGTCGCCGAAAATGACTATCAAAATATTAAGCTTAAAATGGCGCGTGATGGATTCACACAATCGCCAAGTTCAGGTACCGATATTCTAATGCAAGATATGGGCTTTGGTGTGAGTCAACGTCTTGAAAGAGAACGCTTAAAGCATAGTCGGGAGCAACAATTAGCGCGTACCATTGAAGAGCTTCAAGATGTCTCTAGAGCTAAAGTGTTATTAGCTATCCCGAAAGAAAACGTATTCGCAAGACGAGAGAAGAAACCGTCTGCGACGGTGGTACTCACTCTCAAACGTGGTAGAACGCTAGGCGGCGAAGAGGTCGATGCAATTGTTGACATTATTGCTTCTGCAGTACAAGGCTTAGAACCAGCTCGAGTAACCGTGACTAATCAAAATGGCCGTCTATTGAATTCGGGTTCTCAAGACTCACTCGCTGCACGTTCACGTAAAGAATATGATATTGAGCGCAAGAGAGAACAAGAATATTTAGAAAAGATTGATAGCATTTTGATCCCAGTGGTTGGCTTAGGTAAGTTTACAGCGCAAGTCGATTTAACCATGGACTTCAGTTCTATTGAAGAAACCCAAAAACGCTTTAATCCTGATTTACCCGCCGTACGCAGTGAAACGACGTTTGAAGAAAATAATATTGGTGGGTTAGCTGTGGGGATCCCTGGAGCTTTGACTAATCAACCTCCTGTAAACTCAAATATTCCCGAAGTTGCTGGTCAAGGTAATGGTCGTAACGGCGCGAATCCGAGTAGAACACATAAAGAAGCGACGCGTAATTACGAACTAGACACAACCATTAGTCATAAGCGCCAACAAAGTGGTGTCATTCGCCGGATCAGTGTCTCTGTTGCCGTGGATTATCAGCCTAAAGCTGATGCTGAGGGTACTGTTACGATGGAACCTCGTAGCCAAGAAGAAATCAACAATATCAGACGATTATTGCAAGGGGGTGTTGGCTTTGATATGCAACGTGGCGATGCGTTAGAGGTTGTTACAGTCCCATTTGTTCGCGAAGATATTTTAGAAACTGCTGAGCTACCTTTATGGGAGCAAGAGTGGTTTATGAAAACGATGCGCTTGGTAATGGGTGCACTGGTTATCATTGTTTTAATATTGGCAGTTGTGAGACCGATGTTGAAACGTTTGATTTACCCAGATGACACTCTAGAAGAGTTTGATGAAGATTCATTGACATCAGGTGTTGACTTGGGTGACAGCACATTAGATATGTTAAATAACGATTTTGATTCGGCAGCTGTTGGTTTCTCATCTGATGGTACATTACAATTACCGGACTTACACGGCGATGAAGACTTACTTAAAGCAGTACGTGCTTTAGTAGCGAATGAGCCAGAACTCTCCTCACAAGTAGTGAAAGCGTGGTTAACTGAAGATGACTGATGAAGAACAAAAACAATTACCGGCAACTTTTGATGTTGAGAAGTTGGATGGTGTTGATAAAGCGGCAATCTTGCTATTAAGCCTGACAGAAGAAGATGCCGCTCAGATCCTTAAACACCTTGAACCTAAACAAGTGCAAAAGGTCGGTATGTCGATGGCGGCATTAGATGACTTATCGCAATCTAAAATAAGTGCAGTTCATAACCTGTTTATCGAACAAATTCAGAGTTTTAGTACAATAGGTTTTCAGTCTGAAGACTTTATACGTAAAGCATTGACTGCGGCGCTAGGTGAAGACAAAGCGGCCAGCTTAATCGACCAAATCGTAATGGGGTCTGGTGCAAAGGGGTTAGATTCATTGAAATGGATGGACTCTAAGCAGGTTGCTAACATTATTCGTAATGAGCACCCGCAGATTCAAACCATTGTATTGTCGTACTTAGAACCAGAACAGTCCGCTGAAATCTTGTCGCAATTCCCTGAAAAGGTACGGTTAGATTTAACCATGCGTATTGCCAATTTAGAGGAAGTACAACCTGCGGCATTACAAGAACTGAATGAAATCATGGAGAAACAGTTCGCTGGTCAAGCTGGGGCGCAGGCTGCGAAAATGGGTGGCTTGAAAGCTGCGGCTGATATCATGAACTACCTCGACACGAATGTTGAAGGGCAATTGATGGACTCTATAAGAGAACATGACGAAGAGATGTCGCAGCAAATTCAAGATTTAATGTTTGTATTTGAAAACCTTTTAGATGTTGAAGATAGAGGTATTCAGGCGATATTGCGTGAAGTGCAGCAAGATGTATTAATGAAAGCGATTAAAGGCACAGATGATGCGCTAAAAGATAAGATTTTAGCCAATATGTCGAAACGTGCAGCTGAAATGATGGCAGACGATTTAGAAGCGATGCCACCAGTACGGATCAGCGAAGTAGAAGCGGCGCAAAAAGAAGTGCTCTCTACGGCTAGACGTTTAGCGGATTCCGGAGAAATCATGCTAGGTGGTGGCGGCGGTGAGGAGTTCTTGTAAACCATGAGCGATCCAAAGTTTTATAAAGGGCGGCCAGTTGAAGGCGAAGCGCTTGACGAATTATTAAAAAACTGGCCAATTCCCGACGTATCTGATGATCCGAGGAAATATGCGGGCCGTTCAACAGCATTTGGTCAGCCACTAGAAGAAGTATTTCAAAAACCGGATGAAAAAAAGAGTGTTGAGCCTGAAGCGCAAGAGCCGGAGTTTCCGACGCTCACCATGGAAGAGCTTGAGCAAATTCGCCAAGATGCTTATGAAGAAGGCATTAAACAAGGGCATGAGCAAGGTTATATCGACGGTTTTGATAAAGGCGTTACCGAAGGAAAAGAAGCAGGTTACAAAGAAGGCATTGAGATTGGTAAACAACAAGGGCTAGATGATGCAAAGCCATTGGTTGATGAAAAACTACAACTTCTATCGCAACTTTGTAATGACTTAAATGCGCCATTGAGGCAAGTTGATGAGGCATGCGAAAAGCAGCTAGTTTACCTCGCCAATTTATTGGCGGAGGCGGTGATTTTTCAAGAAGTTACGACTAAACCTGAACTCGTATTATTGGCTTTGAAAAAAGCCATGGACGCATTACCTGTTGCCGAGCAAAGTGTTAAAATTCATTTACACCCTGAAGATATTGATATAGTTAAAGAAGCCTATGGTAATGAAGAGCTTGCAAAGCAACAATGGCAGCTAATGGCTGAACCTACTTTAGATAGGGGGGGGTGTGAGGTTAAAACCACTCAATCATCAATAGATATGACACTAAAAATACGCATAAAAGAAATACTGGATAAATTCTTGCATGACAGTGGTATCTAGTGATGATAATTGAATCCATATATGAGCCTAAGTAGTCCATTTTCCGAGCGAATTGCACGTTATCAAGATCACATTCCACAATTTTCAGTGCCCGTTGCAGGTAGCTTGACACGCGTTGTTGGGCTCACGCTTGAAGCGAAGGGGTTGATTGCCCCAGTTGGTAGCCAATGTAAAATTGAAACCATTCGAGGTTTCGTTGATGCTGAGGTCATTGGCTTTAATAATGATACCTTATATTTGATGCCAAATGATCACATATCTGGTGTTTTACCTGGCGCACGTGTTATTCCCCAATTGAATGAAACCGGCCTCCCTGTTGGCATGGCTTTGCTGGGCCGTGTTGTTGATGGCCTTGGTAGACCGTTAGATGGCCTGGGTAATATTGATGCACAAGACACGTTGAAATTTGCTCAAGAACCCATAAATCCCCTTGCAAGAAGACCGATCAAAGAGCCAATGGATGTTGGAGTTAGAGCAATCAATTCCATTATTACCGTTGGGCAAGGTCAGAGAATGGGGCTATTTGCCGGCAGTGGTGTGGGTAAATCTGTGTTGCTGGGAATGATGACGCGAGGCAGTGAAGCCGATGTTATTGTTGTTGGTTTAGTGGGGGAGCGTGGTCGAGAAGTTAAAGAGTTTATAGACGAAATTTTGGGTGCTGAAGGGCGAAAGCGCTCAGTGGTTGTGGCAGCGCCAGCGGACGCATCACCTTTAATGCGTTTAAAAGGGTGTGAAAGTGCAATAACAATTGCAGAGTACTTTCGAGATCAAGGCTTGAGTGTATTGCTATTACTTGACTCTGTGACCCGTTATGCCATGGCACAACGAGAAATCGCACTGGCAGTCGGAGAGCCACCTGCGACCAAGGGCTATCCGCCGTCTGTTTTTGCTAAATTACCCGCCTTGGTTGAAAGAGCAGGTAATGGCGGAGAAGGGCAAGGGTCCATTACGGCATTTTTCACTGTATTGAGTGAAGGGGACGATATGCAAGATCCGATTGCTGATGCTGCACGGGCGATTTTGGATGGTCACATTGTGCTGTCACGTGAACTCGCCGATAGTGGGCACTATCCCGCAATAGACATTGAAAAGTCGATTAGTCGCGTTATGCCACAGGTTGTATCCGATAGTCATATGCAGCAAGCAAGAGTGTTAAAACAGGTCTATTCTATGTATCAACAAAATAAAGACATGATCACGTTAGGTGCATATCAGCAGGGCAGTGACCAAATGTTAGATCAGGCAATTAATATGATGCCCACGGTGAATTCTTTTTTACAGCAAGGAATGAAAGATGTGTTGAATTATGATGAGTGCTTACAAGGCCTCGCACAATTGTTGGGGCAAGGCTAATGGCATCAGATAAGCTAGCATTGTTACATAAACTTGAAAGCGAAAAAGAAGAAAAGTTGAAAATAAACTATGTGCAAGCACAGCAGCACTTATCAGCCAACCAGCAAAAGCTTAAAGGCTTGAATGACTTTCGCTTAGAATATACACAGCAGCTACATTTAAAAGCCCAGAATGGCTTACAAACAAGTGGTTTCAATCAATATCAGGCGTTTATAAAAAAAATTGAAGATGCCATAAAGCAGCAGGCTACTACTGTAATGACGGCACAACAAGTTGTGGAGCAGCGTAAGAAGATTTGGCTGGCTCAACAAGTAAAAGCTAAAGCAATAGAAATGCTTATGGATAAAAGAGCCGCAGAAAAGCAAGCTCGATTAAATAAAGCTGAGCAAGCTATGTTAGATGAATTTGCAACAAATCAGTTCATGCGACGAAGAGCGAGCTAAACTGGCTTGTTAATTGCTTAGTTAAGATAAGTTATTCAATGTGCGGCCCTCTCTTGCCGTCCAAGTAAAGGTGATTATATGCTCAATATGAAATCAGATTTAGCGTTACACAATAAAGAGTATTCTGAGCGGCTAATTAGTGAAGAGCAAAAAGCGTTAGCGGCTGATGAGGAGTTTGCGCATGAGCTAAATAAATATGAAGAGCATGTAGCTTGCCAATATAAAGAGAAGCCAGAGCGAGTTGATGGCAATGAAGAACATAGTCAGAGTTACTCAACTGGTGAGGCGTCACACGCTGGCGATGTTGAATCTGAACACGTGAAATCAACGTCGGTAAATGAGGAGGGGAGTACAGACTTTTTAGCGCAAATAAATGCAGCGCAACAACAAAGCACCTCTATACAAAACCATACGGATAAAGACGCTTCCGTGACTAGGTCTCAGCTGTCGCAAGTTGCTCAAGCAATAGAAAAAGCGAAGCATGGGCAAGCTCCACAAGGTGTACCTCCAGCTGAAATTGATGCTGAACAAAATTTAAATAGCGTATTGATGACGCAAGAAAAAATGCATTCCTCGCCCAGAAGCGACAAGCCATTAATAGAAGCACTTAGTAAACAAGCTGCAGGTGATCCGAAGGAGGTTAATGCTTCTGATAAGGAGGGTGCAGTTTCTGATGACATCCAGGAAAAAGAAGTGAAAACTAAACCTGAGGCACGTTCGTACTTGGATACGCTTTTAGGAAATAAAGACAAAGTTCATAAAGATTCTGCTGCTAAGCAGCCTAAACTCGCTGGCGTTGAAACAAATGAAACGTTAATGGGTAAAGATGAAAAAAAAATAGCTATCGATAGTAGCAACGTCAACAAGGCCAGCAATAGTGAGCAGTCGGGTGGAAAAAAAGTATTGCTTGATAATGCTGAAGTGAGTATTACCGCACCTACACATAGCACTAAATCTGCTGAACTATTGCAGAAGGTAGAAACGCCCCTTACTGATGAACTTGGCTATACGCAATTAAATGGCACAGATAAAAAAGCGCTGCAATCATTGATACGAGATGCAATTGAAAGTGGTAAATTATCACCAGAAGGCACAAAACAAGCTGAATTGACATTGCAAGCGATGAAGAACTTAGACAAAGAAAAATTGGATAAAGCGACACTATCCAGTGAAGTTGAACGTCCCGCAGGACTTGGCTCTGAAGGTTCTATAGAGCAGTTTAAAGACGTGACCAAGCCTGTTGTAAAAAAATCTGATGTAGCACCGTCCCCCCTAATCGCAGCGAAAGTTGGAGATGATTCTTCTCGTAGTCATGAGGTAAAAGCACTGCAAGAACAAAATATCAAAGATCAGCAAATATTTGATGAATTAATATATAAATCAGAGAATGTCACGAGTAAAGTACCTGTTAGTACTCAAGTTGAACACTTGTTTAAAGCAGTGATGCAACCTCTTAATCCGCAAGCTCATTTAACTCAAGGGCAGAGTAGTACTGGTCTGAATGATTTTAATAATACAATTCAAATATTAGATTCAATGCAAAATCAGCAAGTAAACATCAATCAGCAAAGTGCGACTTCTGGAAAAATGTTGGTAGATCCTGAAATTCAACAAGCAATTAATATTGCACGTAATGATGCAGCCAAAGTACTCCAAGAAAAAGTTTCTATGATGCTGAATTTAAATAACAAACAGGCTGAAATTCGATTGGATCCCCCTGAGCTTGGCAGTATGCAAATACGGATAAGAAGCGATGCAGAGCAGGCTCAAGTAAATTTTGTTGTTCAGAATCAACAAGCAAAAGAAGCACTAGAACAATCTATGCCAAAGTTAAAAGAGATGCTTGCTGAGCAAGGTATCGAGTTAGGTGAAAGTAATATACAGCAAGAAAACTCTGGTGCTGATCAGGAACAAAGTGATAACAATCAACAACAAGGACATTCTGCACTTGCTAATCACAATGACGAAGCGCAAAATAGCCCTCAATTAGTCACTAGCAGCTCAGATGAAGGATCAGGAATAGATTACTATGCGTAACAACTGCTATGATATAAATAGAAACCTAGTGATTTTACATCACTTTTAAGGATTAGTATGGCAGAAGAAACAGATTTAGAGATAGAAGAGTCGGGTGGTGGCAAGAAAAAGCTCATCATTATTATTGCAGCCGTTGTAGTGATATTGGGTGGTGTAGCCGGCTTTTTTTTGATGTCAGGCTCGGACGAACCAGTTGAGACCCTTGAAGAAGAAACAACAATGGCTGAAGCACCAGCAGCAAGTGGCAGTGCTACAGCAGAAACTGGTAGTGCACTTTATGTCGCAATGCCGAGACCTTTTGTGTTTAACGTACCAGGTGCTAGTCGAGATAGAATTGTACAAATTAAAGTACAGCTGTTAGTCAGAGGCGATGGTAATGAGGAAATTGCTAAAAAGCATATTCCGTTAATTGAAGGGACGCTATTAAGTGTGTTTTCCACAACCACGGCGGATGAGTTGAGTACGAGTGCAGGCAAGGAGACACTCAGGTTGACTGCGCTGGACAAAGTGCAAGCAGCGATGGAAGGTGTAGAAGGTAGCAAAGTCGTTGAACGGGTTTTGTTTACTGGCTTTGTAATGCAGTAATGAGGGTTTACGGTGAGTGATTTATTATCTCAAGACGAAATTGATGCGCTCTTACATGGTGTTGACGAAGTTGAAGAAGAAGAAGTTGTTGATGGTGAGGACGGTGAGTCCTCCAATGCGCTCCAATATGATTTTTCATCGCAAGATCGCATTGTTCGTGGTCGAATGCCGACCCTTGAGATTGTTAATGAACGCTTTGCTCGTCATATGCGGATCAGCTTATTTAATATGATGCGCCGAACGGCTGAAGTGTCTATTAATGGTGTTCAAATGCTCAAATTTGGTGAGTATATTCATACGCTATTTGTACCGACCAGTTTAAATATGGTGCGCTTTCGTCCGTTAAAGGGAACTGGACTTATTACCATGGAAGCGCGATTAGTCTTCATTTTAGTAGATAACTTCTTCGGTGGTGATGGACGCTATCACGCAAAAATTGAAGGTCGTGAATTTACTCCGACAGAACGACGCATTGTACAAATGCTCCTGAAGATTATATTTGAAGATTATAAAGAGGCGTGGGCCCCCGTAATGGATGTGTCTTTCGAGTATTTAGATTCAGAAGTAAACCCTGCAATGGCTAACATAGTGAGCCCAACAGAAGTTGTGGTGATTAGCTCTTTCCATATTGAGCTAGATGGCGGTGGCGGCGATTTTCATATTTCTTTGCCGTATTCAATGCTAGAACCTATCCGTGAACTATTAGATGCTGGTGTGCAATCTGATACCGAAGACACGGACTTGCGCTGGAGTAAGGCATTACGTGATGAAATTATGGATGTTGAGGTTGAACTATCGACTCAATTGCTAGAAGTAGACTTATCACTTGAGCAAATTATGGGCTTAAAAACAGGTGATGTTATTCCGGTTGAAATGCCAGAGCATATCACTGTGTTTGTTGAAGAATTACCAACTTACCGCGCAAAAATGGGCCGCTCTCGAGATAATATTGCACTGCAAATTAGTGAAAAGATTAAGCGTCCAGAATCTGTTAAGTCTGAGTTACATGTATTTACCAAAGGCGGTAAAAAGTTGGACTCAGATGCAGAGCTGGCAGAATTAGAAGAAGATTTACACTTGTCTGATGGCGTAGACCTCGACTGGTGATCATTGATTTAATAAGGTTTAAATAGTATGAGTGATGATCAAGATACAATGGATGAGTGGGCAGCAGCGTTAGCTGAGGCCGACGATTCAGATCAAGGTGGTGAACCAGAATTAGCTGAACTTGATGAACTGACTGATGCCTCAGGTGGTTTATCGGCTGACGAAACCCGAAAACTTGATACCATTTTAGATATTCCCGTTACCATTTCTATGGAAGTTGGTCGGTCTAAAATAAATATTAGGAATTTATTGCAGTTGAACCAGGGGTCTGTGGTTGAATTAGATCGTGTTGCAGGTGAGCCATTGGATGTTTTAGTAAATGGAACGTTGATCGCGCATGGTGAAGTGGTTGTGGTAAATGATAAATTTGGTATTCGCCTAACGGATGTGATCAGCCAAGTAGAACGTATTAAAAAACTACGATGAAGCGACTGCTGTTTTTACTAGGATTATTCCCCTGTGTGACTCTATCTGCCACACAGGTCGTAGGGCTAAGCTCTGAACTTGTATCAGTTGCGTTGTCTTTACTGATGATTGTGTTATTGATCATTGGTTTAGGCTTTTTTTTAAAAAAGCTGAATCCGAACATTGGTAATAATAGTGACTTTAAAGTTGTCAGAAGCTTGCCCCTTGGAACGAAAGAGCGTTTGCTTGTGGTAGAAATTGACGGTAAACAATTACTATTGGGCGTAACACCACAAAATATCAACTACTTACATCAGTTAGATACGCCGCTTGAAGTACAAACAGCCCCCGCTTTTGCCAAAGAGCTAAGTCGTTTTTTAACAACGCACAATAAAAACAGTAAGAACACTTCTAATGATTAGATTATTCTTTATCGCCCTTTTACTGATGCTATCTCCGCATGTTGCCGCTGAAGGCATTGATGCTTTAAGTATCACGACCAACCCTGATGGTTCTCAAGAGTACTCTGTAACATTGCAAGTACTGGCAATAATGACAGCGATGAGCTTCATTCCAGCTGCTGTGATTATGATGACGTCATTTACGCGAATTATTATTGTGTTGGCTATTTTACGACAGGCGATTGGACTTCAGCAGTCTCCCTCCAATCAAATCCTATTGGGTATGTCTCTATTTTTAACGTTTTTTATTATGGCACCTATTTTCGGGCAAATAAACGATGATGCCGTGCAACCTTATTTGAATGAGAAGATGACATCGATTGAAGCCCTAACGGTAGCAAAAGAACCGATTAAAACATTTATGCTGTCACAGACACGTATAAAGGATTTGGAGACATTTGCAAAAATAGCCGGTTACGATAAGCTAAATGCACCAGAAGACACACCTTTTATAGTCATTATTCCTGCATTTGTTACTAGCGAGTTACAAACGGCGTTTATCATTGGCTTTATGTTTTTTATCCCGTTTTTGATTGTTGATTTAGTGGTTGCCAGTGTCTTGATGGCGATGGGTATGATGATGCTCTCTCCTATGATTGTTTCTCTTCCTTTTAAGATTATGCTGTTTGTCCTTGTTGATGGGTGGGGTCTTGTTATGGGTACACTTGCTCGTAGCTTTGGCTTGGGAACTTGATATGGAACCTGAAGTATTTGTTGATATATTAAGTGATGCATTGTTTCTAGTGATCAAACTTGTTGCAGCAATTGTACTTCCTGGCTTAACTATTGGTATAGTCGTTGCGGTATTTCAAGCTGCGACGTCAATTAATGAGCAGACTTTAAGTTTTTTACCTCGATTAATCATAACAATTTTAGCGCTTATCGCTGGTGGTCACTGGCTGACACAAGAGTTAATGGATTACTTTAAAGGCATCGTATTATTGATCCCTGAAATTGCAGGTTGATATGGAGTTTCCATTTGCAATTATTATTCAATGGTTAAGCGACTTTCTACTACCTCTGGTACGAATTAGCTCAATGATAATGGTCATGGCTGGGTTGGGGGCTCAAACGGTACCAACCCGAATAAAGCTAGGACTTTCTGTGACAGTGACGTTTGCTGTTGTACCTGCATTACCAGCTTCTCAGTTTACGGAACTATTTTCATTGTCCATGGTTTTTGTGGTGATCCAGCAAATGATTATAGGGATTTCTATTGGTTTTGCATCTTTGTTGCTGCTGAATACTTTCATTATCGCGGGGCAGATATTGGCTATGCAGACAGGTTTAGGTTTTGCGTCTGTTGTTGATCCTGCAAATGGTTTGAGTGTTCCAGCAGTAGGACAGTTTTATCTTATTCTAGCTACTTTACTGTTCTTTGTGTTTAATGGTCACTTAATGATGTTACAAATGGTTGTGTTTAGCTTTGAAACGTTTCCAATTAATGGACAGTGGTGGATAGTTGATAATTATTGGCAAATAGTAAATTGGGGTGGGTGGATGTTTACCACCGCTTTAGCTTTGTCGTTAGCGCCCTTAACAGCGATGCTGGTAATCAATATTTCGTTTGGTATCATGACCCGGGCTGCGCCTCAGATGAATATTTTTGCTGTTGGTTTTGCATTTACATTGGTAGCTGGTCTAGTAATTATTTGGGCTACATTAGGTAACTTTATTGTGCAATATGAGTTTCAGTGGCTGAAAACAGTTGAATTAATGTGTAATTTAATTGGGTGTTCGGTGTAGTTTATGGCAGAAGATTCAGGTCAAGAGAAGACAGAGGAACCCACAGGTAAAAAAATCGAGGAGTCTCGAAAGAAAGGGCAAATAGCTCGGTCAAAAGAACTGGGAACGACATTTGTACTTATTTTTTCAGCGATTTCACTTCTGATGTATGGTCCTGCCATTGGTAAAGGCCTATATAATATTATGGGTCGTGCCCTAACGCTTAACCGTAATGAAACCTACGACACAACCAAGATGTTTGCGGTTTGGGGTGAAATGTTCTCTGAGTTAATCTTTCCTATGTCTATGTTTGTTTTTATTATTGTAATTGCTGCTTTTATTGGCAATACCTTATTGGGCGGGATTAATTTTAGTTGGCAGGCTGCAGCGCCCAAGGCCAGTAAAATGTCCCCAGCGAAAGGGTTAAAGAGAATGCTTGGTCCCCAGGCGGGTGTTGAACTAGTCAAAGCAGTTTTAAAGTTTATCCTGGTTGCTGGCTTTGCAATATTTTTAATTAATGCTTTTTTCTATGAAATATTACATTTGAGTGTTGAACAAGTACCTAGCAGTATTATTCATGCACTGGAAATATTAGCTTGGATGTTTTTAGCATTAAGTTGCACACTTATCATTATCTCTGCAATTGATGCCCCTTATCAAAGCTATAATCATCATAAGCAGCTTAAAATGACGCTTCAAGAAGTTAAAGATGAATATAAGAACTCTGAAGGTGATCCACAAATAAAAGCCCGCATAAGGCGTACACAGCGCGAAATGTCGCAGCGTAGAATGATGCAAGATGTACCCGATGCTGACGTCATTGTGACGAACCCAACGCATTATTCAGTTGCATTGAAGTATGATACAGAAAAAGCAGGTGCCCCAATCGTTATTGCGAAAGGGGTTGATGAACTTGCTATGCAAATCAGAAAAGTGGCAATTGGTAATGAAGTACCAATTGTAGAGTCTCCGGTATTAACACGTTCTTTGTATCATACCACCGAGGTGGGACACCAAATACCTGATCAATTATTTACGGCAGTAGCACAAGTTTTAGCCTACGTTTTTCAACTAAAACGTTTTCAAAAAGGTCGGGGAAAGCGCCCTACAGGGCTAAGTGATGACTTACCCATTCCTAACGAACTAAAACATTAAAGTTCACCTGTCCGATCCCAACACATCTATAAGAGTACTTAGCGGCCTGCCCAGCAATTAAATTTATAAGCGAGTAAACCATTAAGTACGAGCTTAATAGGTTATATGGCGCGTAACTTGCTTTAACTAGTCAGTGTCAATTTTTTGTAGTCGGTAAGCGATGGATTTTAAAGCGGTTTTACAGCAAATCAATAGAGATAAAAAAGAATATGCTAAAGGTGTAGGAACCCCTCTAATGGTATTGGCTGCATTGGGTATGGTGATATTACCTTTACCCCCATTCTTACTGGATATTCTTTTTTCCTTTAATATAGCCTTAGCACTTGTTGTTTTACTCGTGACGGTTTATACAATGAAACCGCTTGAATTTGGTATGTTTCCAGCAGTCTTGCTCATCGCGACGATCATGCGTCTAGCACTCAATGTTGCGAGTACTCGCGTTGTATTATTAGAAGGTCATAACGGTGGAGATGCAGCAGGGAAGGTAATTGAAGCCTTCGGCTCAGTGGTAATTGGTGGTAATTATGCGGTTGGCTTAGTCGTATTCTTAATTCTCATTATTATAAACTTTGTAGTAATTACAAAAGGCGCAGGGCGCATATCAGAAGTATCGGCTCGTTTTACGCTAGATGCGATGCCTGGTAAGCAAATGGCTATTGATGCTGACTTAAATGCAGGGTTTATCAGTGCGGATGAAGCACGAGCTCGGCGAGATGAAGTAACAAGGGAAGCCGATTTTTATGGTTCTATGGATGGAGCGAGTAAATTCGTTAAAGGGGATGCAATCGCGGGTATTGTTATCTTGGCGATCAATATTATTGGTGGCCTTTTCGTTGGTATGATCCAACATGATTTATCATTTGGTAGAGCGATGGAAGTGTATACATTACTGACTATCGGTGATGGATTAGTTGCTCAATTACCTTCTTTACTCCTTTCTATCGGTACTGCGATTGTTGTAACCAGACAAAATGAATCCCACAATATGGGTGATCAGTTTAAGTCTCAATTAGGAAACGAAAAGTCACTGTCAATAGCGGCTGCAATTTTAATTGTTATGGGACTTGTACCTGGAATGCCTCACGTGGCCTTTTTAAGCCTCGGCGCATTATTAGGTTATCTGGCTTATTATACGCACACACAAAAAGCAAAAGCTGAAGAAGAGAAAAAAGCTGAAGAAGCCAAAGGTGGTGATGTCGCAGCGCGTAAGCAAGATCAAAAAGAGTTAGGCTGGGATGATGTACAACCTGTTGATGTGATTGGGCTAGAAGTAGGGTATCGACTAATACCACTTGTCGACCAAGCGCAAGGTGGTGAGTTACTGAGTCGTATTAAAGGGGTTCGTAAAAAGCTATCGCAAGAGCTTGGTTTTTTAGTGCCTCCAGTTCATATTAGAGATAACTTAGAACTTGACCCCAATGCCTATAATATCACTTTAATGGGCGTGGGCTCAGGTGATGGAGAGTTAAAGCATGGTGATGAATTAGCAATTAATCCTGGTCAAGTTTTTGGGCCTATCAATGGTGTCGCGACCACTGATCCTGCATTTGGTTTAGAGGCGGTTTGGATTAAGCCGGACCAAAAAGATGAAGCACATTCATTGGGATATACAGTGGTCGATGCGGCGACTGTCGTAGCAACCCATATCAGCCAATTGTTAACAAATAATGCATCTTTATTACTTGGTCATGAAGAAGTTCAAAATTTACTCGATATGTTAGCAAAAACTCATCCGCGTTTAGTTGAGGGTCTAGTGCCAGATATTTTACCTTTAACAACTATCGTAAAAGTCCTACAAAATTTACTCAATGAGGGCGTAGCAATTCGTGATATGCGCTCGATTGTACAGACTCTAGTTGAGTATGGCCCAAGAAGCCAAGACCCTGATGTATTAACGGCTGCAGTGCGAATTTCACTGCGCCGACTGATCATTCAGGATGCTGTTGGAGGTGCGGATGAGATCCCTGTCATAACATTGGCACCTGAGTTGGAACAGATGTTGCATCAGTCACTTCAGAACGCAGGTGATGAAGGGGCAGGTATCGAACCAGGTCTTGCGGAGCGGCTTCAAGAATCGTTACGAGAAGCACATCAAACGCAAGAGATGTTAGGTGACCCGTCAATTTTATTAACCTCAGGTATGTTGAGAAGTGTGCTCTCAAGATTTGTAAAACATACAATACCTGGACTTCGAGTGATGTCATATCAGGAAGTACCAGATGAAAGACAAATCAAGATTGTGAGCTCAGTTGGACAGTAATAGGACTCAAGGGGTTGTAACATGAAAATTAAACGTTTTTTTGCTAAAGATATGCGTACAGCATTAAAAGAAGTCAAAGAAGAGCTTGGCGTTGATGCAGTGATCATGTCAAATAAAAAGTTGGCAGATGGTGTTGAGATTGTTGCAGCGGTAGACAATGACCGAGAAGTTGTTAAGCAACAGCCTGAAGTTTCATCACAAACCCAAGGAGCTATTACAAAACCACAATCACAGCCATCAAGGTTAGTGAGACCTGAGCCTCAGCGTGCTCGGCCTGAGCCACAAGCGCAAGTGGCTGATAGTTTACAAGCTTTATTAGAGCGTCAGGCTCCCCGGCCACGTTCACCTGAATTAGCTTCTATGTTTTCACAATCAGGGATCGACACGGAGCAAGTATTCAATAAACAAGCCGATGCTCATGAGCAGTATGAATCTAACCAGACTCGCACTGAACAGCCAAATTACGCAAGAAATACACCACGAAATCAAGCACAAGCCAGACAAAAAGACATTTCAGCAAGAACGGACTCTGGAAGTTCAGACTGGCAGTTCGATGATGAGCTTGACTCTGGATTTGGCGACGATATGGCGAAACCAAGTGTTGCAGCTAAACCTGACGAAATGACATCGATGCGTGAAGAAATGAACGCAATTCGTCAACTATTAGAACACCAGGTTTCTGGCCTAATGCAACAAGATATGGCGCGCAGAGATCCTACAAGAGCATGCCTGATCGACCGCCTTCAGGGTATGGGAATTGATAGTGAAGTAGCGGAGCAAATGGCGTGTTTTATACCTGATGATGTATCCCGTAAAGAAGCATGGAATGCATTGTTAAACATGGTTGTAAACCAGATGCATACCACAAATAATGATATTTTACGTCAAGGTGGTGTTTACGCACTGGTTGGCCCTACTGGAGTAGGAAAAACGACCACTGTTGCAAAACTTGCTGCTTTGGGAGCACAAAAGTATGGTGCCGATAAAGTTGCATTAATTACAACCGATACCTACAGAATCGGGGCGTATGAGCAACTTGCAACATATGGCCGAATTATTGGTTGCCCAGTGAAGCAGGTAAAAGATGCTAATGAATTAGCAGAAGTTTTATATCATTTACGTAATAAGCGTCTAGTATTAATAGACACCGCGGGTATGAGCCAAAGAGACCTTCGTTTAACTGAGCAGTTGAATACCTTAATGCGAAGTGCACGTGTAGACATTAGAAGTTATTTAGTATTAAGTGCAACGTCTCAAATGCATGTATTGCAAGAGTCAGTGCGTCACTTTCAAAAAGTGAATTTAAGTGGCTGTATTTTCACAAAACTTGATGAATGTCTAAGTTTAGGTGAGATTATTAGTATTGCGATTCAAAATCGCCTGCCAATAGGGTATCTTACTAATGGTCAGCGAGTGCCAGAAGACATTCGAGTGGCGAATGCTCAAAAGTTAGTCAAAAAAGCTGAGCAATTGTATTTAAAGAGAATAAAAGCACAACATTCAAGGCGTGAAGCAGTGGCGTCTCAGACAGTAGGAATGTATGATTAACACAGTTTTAGATCAAGCAAGTGGCCTGCGTAGGATGAATCAAAATAATAACCATGGTGTAAAAGTCATTGCCGTTACCGGTGGTAAGGGTGGTGTTGGTAAGACCAATGTGTCATTGAACACAGCTATAGCGCTAGGCCAACAAGGTAATAGAGTACTGGTTTTAGATGCCGATTTAGGCTTAGCAAACTGTGATGTTATGTTAGGTTTGCGTGTTGAAAAGAATTTATCACACGTACTTTCTGGTGAGTGTGAACTAGATGAAATTCTAGTTGAAGGGCCCGCAGGCATAAAAATAGTACCTGCTACATCTGGCTCGCAAAACATGGTTGAGTTAACTCCTGCAGAACACGCGGGACTTATTCGTGCTTTTAGTGAGTTAAATACCGAGTTTGATATACTTATCGTCGATACCGCTGCTGGTATTTCAGATATGGTGCTGAGTTTTTCTCGGGCAGCTCAAGATGTGATGGTTGTTGTATGCGATGAGCCAACTTCAATTACCGATGCTTACGCGCTAATCAAAGTGTTGAGCCGAGAGCATGGGGTTTATAAATTTAAAATAGTTGCCAATATGGTGCGTAGTTTAAGAGAAGGGCAAGAATTGTTTGCTAAACTGTCAAAAGTGACGGACAGATTCTTAGATGTGGCACTTGAGTTAGTTGCAACAGTTCCTTATGACGAAAATATGCGAAAGTCTTCGCGTCGTCAAAAAACAATTGTTGAGCTATTTCCAAAATCTCCAGCTGCGGTTGCATTTCGTGGTTTGGCAAGCAAGGCCGCAAAGTGGCCAATTCCACATCAACCATCAGGTCATTTAGAGTTTTTTATTGAACAACTTGTCAATGGGTAATTATGGCATCATCGGTGGGTAAAGCGATGGGGTATCAAACGACAGAGCATTTGAGCATGGTGGTAGAACGTCATGCATCACTTGTGAAAAAGGTAGCGTGTCATTTATTGGCTCGTCTGCCAGCAAATATCCAATTAGATGATTTAATTCAGTCAGGTATGATTGGTCTTATCGAAGCTTCTAAGAACTTTGATGCGAGTAAAGGCGCAAGTTTTGAAACATTTGCCGGAATTCGGATCCGAGGAGCTATGCTCGACGAGATCCGTCGCGGAGATTGGGCGCCTAGGTCTGTTCACAAAAACAGCAGAACAGTGGCTGAAGCTATATCTTTTCTCGAATCTGAGCTAGGACGAGAACCAAAAGACACTGAAATCGCTGAAAAACTTGATATTACGCTAGATGAGTACCATCATATTCTACATGATGTAAATGCGAGCAAGATTATTGGGATAGAGGACTTGGGCGTCGATGAAGACGTTATTACTCCTGCAAACCATGATTTATCGCTAGACAAACCCTTTAATAACGTTAAAAATGAACGTTTTAACGAATCGTTGCTTTCAGCGATACAATCGCTGCCAGAAAGAGATGGGTTAGTATTGTCTCTTTATTACAACGATGAGATGAATTTAAAAGAAATCGGCCAGATACTTGATGTAAGTGAATCTCGTGTTAGCCAAATACATGGGCAGGCAATGATAAAGCTCAAAGCTAAAATCAATGACTGGGTCAATTAGAGTAAAAATAATAGGTTGAAACCTCACTGGAGGATGTTTTGGATAAAAACATGAAAATTCTCGTGGTTGATGATTTTTCTACAATGAGGAGAATAATCAAAAACTTACTTAGAGACTTGGGCTTTACAAATGTACAAGAAGCTGACGATGGAAGTACTGCGCTTCCAATGCTACAAAATCAGGAGTTCGATTTTGTGGTAACCGACTGGAATATGCCAGGGATGCAAGGTATTGATCTCTTGCGTGCCATTCGCGCGGACGACAGCCTCAAGCATATTCCAGTTCTTATGGTAACTGCTGAAGCTAAGAAAGAGCAGATAGTTGCCGCTGCGCAAGCGGGCGTAAATGGGTATATTGTCAAGCCATTTACCGCAGGAACACTAAAAACTAAGTTAGAAAAAGTGTTTGAACGTTTAGGTTAATAATAAGAAGGAGAGGCTTATGTCAACGCCTTCTGTGCCTCAAATCACCCTTGAACAAGCAAAGCAACTTGTTGTTTACTTGGAGCAAGGTGAGCAAGAAAAAGCAGACCAGCTCATTCTGGATGCTGCAAATAAAGAACAGTCCGAGTTGTTTGCGGAGGTCGGGAAATTAACTCGACAATTGCATGAGTCTTTAAAAAGTTTCGAACTCGACACTCGTCTTTCTGATTTGACGACTGAAGCCATTCCCGATGCTAAACAACGTTTAAATTATGTCATGGAAATGACAGAGAATGCGGCGAATAAAACGATGGATGCCATAGAGGCTAGTCTGCCTTTAGCGCAACAATTGGGTGATGATATATCGCAAATTAAGCCTACTTGGGACCGTCTTATGAGCCGAGATATTCAACTCGGTGAGTTCAAGACGCTATGTCATGACCTAGATCGTTTTATGCAGGGCTCTCAAACTCGTACTGATGAGTTGCAGAGCCTGATGACCAACGTGCTAATGGCACAAGATTATCAAGATTTAACCGGCCAAGTTATTCGCCGTGTTATTGAACTTGTCAGGGAAGTTGAAGATAACCTTATCCATATGCTTACCGTTTTTGGTACAACTGATGAACAGCCAAATCATGAAAGTAACCTTGTTGCAGATGAAGCAGCTGTTCAAACAACTGAAATAGACATAGATGCGATTTCTGGTCCAGAAGGTCCTATATTAGATGCTGATACGCGTGATGATGTAGTTTCTGGGCAGGATGAAGTCGATGATTTATTGTCTAGTTTAGGCTTCTAATAGGAGAGTATGTACATGAGCTTTGAAGTCGATGAAGATATCTTACAAGACTTTCTTGTTGAAGCTGGAGAAATTTTAGAGCTGCTGTCTGAGCAATTAGTCGAGCTCGAAAATAACCCCGAAGATAAAGAGTTATTGAACGCAATTTTCCGAGGCTTTCATACCGTTAAAGGTGGGGCTGGATTTTTGAGCATGACCGAGTTGGTTGATGCATGCCACGGTGCTGAGAATGTGTTTGATGTGCTTAGGCAAGGTCAGCGCAGTGTTAGTTCAGAATTAATGGATGTGATTTTACAGTCGTTAGACACGATTAATGAAATGTTTGGTCATATCCAAAATCGAGAAAAGCCAGAGCCTGCTGATCCACAGCTTCTTGAAACATTACATCAGCTAAGTCGACCTGAGTCGGAAGATGAAACGCCTATTGCGCCTGCAGAGCCAGAACCTGTTGCAACAGCTCCTGCTGAGGATGTTGTGTTTGAGGTGGATGTGGAGTCTGCGGATGCGGAAAGTTCTAGTGGCGGCATCGATGAAATATCAGAAGATGAATTTGAAAACTTATTAGATGAACTTCATGGCTCTGGACAGGGCCCAGCAGTTACAGCCCCCTCAACGCCTGCAACACCAGCTGTAGCGGGTAGTGATGGTGATATCAGTGATGATGAATTTGACAGTTTACTAGACGAATTACATGGCGTCGGTAGTTTTGGTAACATAGAATCAGAACAGTCGGCTCCTGCAGCACCCGCTTCACCAAGTGCCGCAGATGATGATGAAATAAATGACGATGACTTCGAAGCATTGTTAGATGAATTACATGGCAAAGGTGGCGCACCTCGTTCTAAAGAACCAGAAGTGCCAGCTAAGCCAAGTGTTCCGGCGCCAAAACCGGAGCCACCCAAAGCTGCTACCCCACCTCCTGCGGCAAAACCGGCACCAAAACCAGCTCCGAAGCCTGTAGCTAAACCTGCGCCGAAAAAAGCAGAAGCGTCGCCAGCAAAAGCACCTGCTGCCAAGAAGCCAGCTGCCGCTCAGGCGGAGACAACAGTTCGAGTTGATACCAAACGTTTAGACCAAATAATGAATATGGTAGGTGAATTGGTACTGGTTAGAAACAGACTTGTTAGTCTTGCAAATAATACCAATAGTGAAACTATGGGTAAGGCGATATCGAATTTGGATGTCGTTACTGCTGATTTACAAGGTGCGGTAATGAAAACTCGAATGCAACCAATTAAAAAGGTATTCGGTCGTTTCCCACGTGTTGTACGAGACTTGGCTCGAAGCTTGAAAAAAGATATTAACTTGATTTTGGAAGGCGAAGAGACTGATTTAGATAAGAACTTGGTTGAGGCGTTAGCCGATCCGCTGGTTCACTTAGTGCGAAACTCTGTTGACCATGGTATTGAAATGCCAGACGTTCGTGAAGCGGGTAATAAACCAAGAACGGGTACTGTGACACTGTCTGCATCTCAAGAAGGCGATCATATCCTGTTAACCATCAGAGATGATGGGGCTGGTATGGACCCTGAGAAGCTGAAGAAAATAGCGATTGGTAAAGGCGTTATTGACTCAGACCAAGCTAGCCGCTTATCTGATACCGAAGCGTACAACTTAATTTTTGCACCAGGGTTTTCGACGAAAGAAGAAATATCTGATATTTCAGGACGTGGTGTCGGAATGGACGTGGTTAAGACGAAAATTACGCAGCTTAATGGCTCTGTAAATATTCAGTCTGAATTAGGCGTTGGTACTATTTTAGAAATAAAGGTTCCATTAACGTTAGCGATATTACCTACCTTAATGGTGGTGGTGGGTGAACAAACGTTTGCATTGCCATTAGCTGGCGTGAGTGAAATCTTCCATTTAGATTTGACCAAGACAAACATTGTTGATGGGCAACTCACGATAATCGTTCGTCAAAAAGCGATTCCACTTTTCTATTTAGAGCATTGGCTAGTAAAAGGTGCAGACACAACGACAAGAAAAGCAGAAGGTCACGTTGTTATTGTTCAAATAGGTACACAACAAGTGGGCTTTGTTGTCGACTCTCTGATTGGTCAGGAGGAGGTAGTTATCAAGCCTTTAGATCAATTGCTACAAGGTACGCCAGGTATGGCGGGGGCAACGATTACTTCTGATGGCGGGATTGCCTTAATCTTAGATGTGCCAAATATGTTGAAACACTATGCTGGACAATAGTCCACTTTGGTAAATTATAGTTAAATTGATTGAAGTGGTGCGCGAGCGCCACTTTTCAGATCCGCATAAAAAATGAGCGTGCCAATGGCAGTTAAAGTATTAGTAGTTGATGACTCGAGTTTTTTTCGTCGTCGAGTCAGTGAAATTTTAGAAAAAGACAGTGACATAAAAGTAATTGACTTTGCAGTGAATGGCCAAGATGCTGTCGAAAAAGCAGCAAAACTACGCCCTGATGTTATCACTATGGACGTTGAAATGCCTGTGATGGATGGGATCAGTGCTGTAAAAGCAATTATGAAGGCTAATCCGACTCCAATCTTAATGTTCTCGTCATTAACGAGGGAAGGCGCGGGGGCAACACTGGATGCGCTAGATGCTGGTGCTGTAGATTTCTTACCTAAGAAGTTTGAAGACATTGCGCGAAATAGTGAAGAGGCGATTAAGTCACTACAAACAAAAGTGAAAGAGATTGGTCGTAGGAGAATGCCTCGTATAGCACCGACTACGACGGCAACGCGGACTCCCCTAACGGATAACGCCAGTCGACTCAATACACGTCAAACAAAGCCATCAGTGGCACAACCTGACCGCAGTTTTAACCGTGCTGCTGCACCAACCTCAAGTTCAAATGCAGGAAGTGCAAAAGCATCAGGCAAGCGTTATCAATTAGTCGCTATTGGCACTTCTACAGGCGGACCGGTTGCATTACAGACTATTTTGACACAATTGCCTGCTAATTTTCCTCATCCTATTCTACTTATTCAGCATATGCCAGCTGCTTTTACACCTGCTTTTGCGGGCAGGTTAGACAGCCTATGTAAAATAAAAGTACAAGAAGCGAAAAATGGTGACAGGTTGGTACCTGGTGTTGCTTATTTAGCCCCAGGTGGACAGCAGATGATGGTTGAGGCTCGAGGTGGATCAAAGACGCTGAAAGTATTTGAAGATGACAGTCCTCGGATCACCTATAAGCCAAGTGTAGATATTACGTTTGCCAGTGCTGCAAAAGCATATCAGGGCGATGTACTAGCTGTTGTTTTAACGGGAATGGGCGCTGATGGGCGTGATGGAGCCAGGATGTTAAAACAAGCTGGTGCGACTATTTGGGCTCAAGATGAGAAAACCTGCGTTGTTTATGGTATGCCTCAAGCGGTTGCAAATGCAGGGTTATCTACAGAAAGTTTGGCACTTCAAGATGTTGCGACGCGCGTTACAAAGGAAGTTGGTTGTTAGTAGATATTTTTGAGTACCCTAATTAAGGTTTAGATGATAGATTCATAGTGAATAGACATAGCGTTTAGGAATAGACATAAATAGTGAAGATCTGGACAGTCGCAAATCAAAAAGGTGGAGTAGGGAAAACGACCACTGCTGTGAGCTTAGGTGGTATTTTAGCTTTGCAAGGAAAGCGGGTTTTACTCATTGATACCGATCCTCACGCTTCACTCACTTACTATTTTGGTATTGACTCTGAAGAGTTAGAAGTGAGTGTTTATGATATTTTTGCGCGGGGTGCGGCAATGCAAAGTGAAGAAATTTTGCAGGCTTTGTGCCCATCAACAATTGATAATCTAGATATTTTGCCAGCAACTATGGCGATAGCGACACTTGATAGGAGTATGGGGAATAGAACAGGCATGGGCCTTGTTCTGAAAAAAACCTTAGCCAAAATAAGTGAACACTATGATTATGCAATTTTAGATTGTCCACCCGTGTTAGGGGTTTTAATGGTTAATGCGTTAGCAGCCAGTGAGCGTATTTTGATCCCAGTACAAACAGAGTTTTTGGCGTTAAAGGGGTTGGATAGAATGATGCGAACAATGGAACTGATGCAAAGTTCGCAATCTAAAGATTACCAATATACGATAGTTCCGACAATGTATGACAAAAGAACAAAAGCGTCATTAGAAGCGTATAAGTCACTACTCGCAAACTATAAAGAGTATGTTTGGCCTGGCGTGATCCCAGTTGATACCAAATTTCGTGATGCTAGCCTCGCACAGAAGGTTCCTGTAGAGTTTTGTCCTAAGTCTCGCGGGGTATTTGCTTACCAAGCATTATTAGAACACTTGCAACAGGTTAAATAGAGGTATAGATGAGTAAGCATTTGTTTGCTAATGAAAAAGTTATGAAGCAGTATTTAGGTGCTTTGTTGACTGAGGAGCCTCTTCAGGAGGAAGAGTTAGCACCTGTCGCAAAACTATTAGAGCAAGTACAAAGTGTTGATGAAGTTGTTACTGATATCGAAGTCGCACCTGTAGCACCTGAAATAGGCCAACAAGCGAAGCGTTTAGAGACTTCTAAAGCAGTTGACGTTGTTGAGGAACCTCAAGATATCGTTGAGCTACAAGCAAAAAATCTTGAGATAACAGAAAATAATACTATTATCAAAGAAGCATCGGAAACGGTAAATCAGTCCGTTAGTGCACGAGAAGCGTATGGTGAGGATGAATTTCAGGCGCTTTTTTTTGAAGTAGCAGGGTTAACACTTGCCGTTCCTTTAAAATCATTGGGTGGTATTCATCAATTGGGTGAAATAAACCAGTTGTTCGGTAAGCCTAAGTGGTTTAAAGGGGTGATGTTAAACCGAGAAGAAAAGTTGAACGTTGTAGACACTGCACGATGGGTGATGCCCGAAAAGTTTACAGCAGAGCTTGAGGAACGTTTAGATTATCAGTATTTGATAACTCTGGGCGATAGCCCTTGGGGCTTATTGGCAGAGAGCCTAGTTAATAATATAACCTTGCAACCAGATGATGTAAAATGGCGCACAAGCGACAGTAAGCGACCATGGTTGGCCGGGGTTATAAAGAAGAAAATGTGCGCCTTAATAGACGTCGATAATTTAAACCGCTTGCTTGAGCAAGGCCTCGATAGTCGAGAGCAGTAACCAAGATCTTTATGGAGTAAAACCATGAGCCAAGATAGACTACTTTCTGCAGACAAGAATGCTGATAGTAACGATGAAGTTCTTCAATGGGTAACTTATAAACTTGAAGACGAAACGTACGGCATTAACGTAATGCAAGTACAAGAGGTGCTACGTTACACTGAAATTGCACCAGTACCCGGCGCTCCAAGTTATGTGCTGGGGATTATAAATCTGCGTGGTAACGTTGTTACAGTTATTGATACTAGAGCTCGCTTTGGGCTGATGAGTTCTGAGGTTACCGACAATTCACGTATTGTTATTATTGAAGCTGAAAAGCAGGTGATTGGTATTCTTGTCGATAGTGTTGCAGAGGTTGTGTATCTGCGTAGCTCCGAGATTGACAGCGCACCAAATATTGGTACTGAAGAAAGTGCTAAATTTATTCAAGGCGTATCGAACCGTGAAGGTGAGTTATTGATCTTGGTTGACCTGAATAAACTGCTCAATGATGATGAGTGGGATGAAGTGAGCCATATATAAATAGTGGAAGTAGTAAATAATAATTTGGTTTTACTGTTAGTCTCAATAACCTCAAGCATGCTGTCGCTAGTTTGCTTGGGGTTTATTTTTGTGCTTACCAAAAAAAATCAACAGAATGAACAAAAGCAGAAGGTTTTACGTGGCTCTTTTCAGGAGAGCGAGAATCAAACAGCGATCTTACGCAGCGAAATTGCTGAACTGAGGTCTGGTTTAATGAGTATTGGGCAACGATTGGTTGCTTGTGAAAATTATGCCAAAGACATAGCGCAGCAACAAGCAGCTCAAAAATATGATGACCCTGATGCAAAAATCTATTCTCGAGCAGTAAAAATGGTAGAGTTAGGCGCTGATATTGAAGAGATCATGCGTGAATGTGAGTTACCTCGAGCAGAAGCTGAACTACTCATGTCTTTACATAATAAGCCTTCATGATTAAGCTTTAATATCGAGTTTACTGTTAAAGCCGTTCCATCCAGGGGGGAACTTCCCCCTTAATACATAAGAAAACGCGATCAATTCTGCGATAACGTAATATAATTCTGGTGGTATCTCTTGATTTAAATCTAGCTGACTCAGAGTTTTAGAAAGGCTCGCATCTTGGTGAAGCATAATGCCTTTTTCTTCTGCAAGTGCAATTATCTCATCGGCAAGTTCACCAAAGCCCTTACAGGCAACATGTGGAGATTGGCCCGCTTCATACAGTAGGCCTATGGCCGTCTTTTGTTCCATATTAAATCCTATTTATACCTTAATATTGACGATTGTATGACTATTAAAAAATAACTCTATGTGTTCAGCGTTTTCTGATAAACCAATGTCGCTGACTTGCAAGCCATGTGCGCTAAGCTTACGTCGTAACCCGTCAATGTGGGGGGCGGCCAGTTGGCGCGCTTGTTCGGTGCTTGCCAGTAGTTGTAAATCAAGTGCTTTATCCATAAGTTCGGCATGAGCACTGATTTTCCCCTGATTGGCGTAATCAAAGTTTAGGCGAATAAACCACACTGTCTTCTCAGGCATATTTTCTTTGGCTTTTTTTTTGTATTGGCCAATTTGCACTTCCGTTTGTTTGCATTCCGCTGGAAGTTTCATAGGCAAAAATAAACTAAGTAATAGCTGTGCGTCAGAATCATACTTTGCGGCAGCGGCATTTTGCGGTGCATTATTATGACTTGCGTTGTTTATTTGTATTAAATCGTCTACCAATTGCGATTGCAAATGGGGCAGATTTTGTAGCATTTTATTAGGTTGTACACTTTTAAATTCCGGAGTCAGTGTTTTTAGTAATGTGTGTAATCGTTCTAGTTGTTCACTTTCACTATACCCCTGTATTGCTTTTGGCGCAGCAATTAGTGTTACAAGAAGTTTGTCGAGTGCCTGTGTAAAGCTAGTCGCAGTTTTCATTGCTGTGTTTATTTGTGAGCTAAAAAGCTGCGCTAATTGTGGTTGCAACTCTTGTGTTATTTTTGCTGGAGTGGCGTTTTCTTCATTTATCATTCTTGAGAATGCGTTATTTACTAACCTTGTTAAATCTATTGAGTTACTGCTTTTATAATTGTGTAGCCCGTCAATTTTTGGCGAAATGTCGGGGGTTTCTTTTGTGGAGATCGGACTGTGTGGCTTGATTGCTAATATGGCGCTCAATAGGGCTCGCTCTAAAGGTAGCTTTGGAACATACGGCGTTTGGGAATAGTTCTGTGGCATGATCATGCTAGCAGGTAGGCTGTTCTTCTGTGTTGCGGGTAACAGGTTACTTATTTCTTTTAGTGATATTGTGTTGTGTTGATAGTCCACACTGCTCGCTTGTGATGATTTACCTATAACAGTGTCTTGTATTGTTTGCGTTAGTTGTGACATAAGTTGAACAATAGGAGGCTGTATGGCTTGTTGAGCGCTAATACGCACCATGTTTGGGCTAAGTTGGTTCATCAATTGGGGCGTAAATGTTGGGGTATTTAAAGGTGTATGAGTTACAGCCCTGATACTGTTAGGGCTACTGAAAGGTACGCAGACCCACTTTTGAAGAGCCACTTTCACAGCATGCTTGATGTCTTCTAAACTTATATTTATGAAAGGCTTACTGTAGTTTAACGTTGCCTCTGGACGTGGTGTATCGGTGCTCTTTACCGACTTCATTGCGTGGTCGTTGGTCACGTCCGAGAATTGACGCTTGACGGGTTGAGTCAATGTCAGTAAGTGAGATTGAGGTATTTGAGACAGTTTAATCCCTTGCATCTGCTTCGATATTTCTACTGGGAGCCATTTAGCGCTTGTGCTGCTTGGCAAGGAAGAGATAACCGCGTCAGATAACTTTAGTGGCTGTTGTGACTGAGTAAATTTAACCTGTACACTTTGCTTGTCGATTAACATGAGCGGCGCCTGTTTATTGACAGACAAAAGGTCGATGACTTTTTGTTTGCTAATTGTGCCAGTCAATAACTTGTCTTCGAATTGATTGAACAATGTGAATGATATCTTATGTCCTGAAGCATGGATACTCGCAATAAGCTTAGCCTCATTTTTGAGTACCTGTGCAAGCGCTGGGTTAATTGCCAGTGACATGCCTAATTTCTTAAAGTGCAATTGAGGGTGAGGTTTTTCAATGATACTAGCCTGATGCTGTGAACTGGCATTCGGGGGTTGGTTCTTTAATAAATTAAGTAGCGATAGTAACTCATTTGCAGCTTTGATTTGTACACTTTGCTCTGGTGTTTTAAGGGTTAGGGTCTGGCCATTATTATTTACTGTTACCAGTGCTTCATCGATACGAAGTGGCACTGAGCTGCCATTGTTAATTGCCAGACGCATTGGTTGCCATCTTCCGTTGAGTTCAACTTCCATTTGGAGGCTGTCAGATTTGATAACAACATTTTTCGCTGTAAACGTTTGTGGCGAGCTATTAAGCTCGCTTTTTGTACCAGCATCGCTTAAAACTGCGCGAGTGTCAGATGTACTCGAAGGTTGAATTGAAATAGGCTGCTTATTCATTATTTTAAATCAAATTTTCAGTAAACGTTTGTGTTGGATTATTCGTATTACCATACCATTATGGTAGACTAACGCCCAATTTTGAGTAGTGAGAATCATCAATTTGCTAGAGATTAAATCTGTCACTTGTGTCAAACAAGAGCGTTGTTTGTTTGAGTCTTTGAGCTTTGCTTTAGACGCAGGTCAAATTATGCAAGTTGAGGGCCCAAACGGTGCGGGGAAAACATCTTTATTGCGCATTATTGCAGGCTTTGCTAATGCTGACGATGGTGATGTGACCTTCGAGGGTTATTCAATCAGTGAGCGTTATGATGACTTTGCCGCTGAACTTTTGTTTATTGGTCATAAAACGGGCGTCAATGGGCAGCTAACTGCCTATGAGAATGTATGCCATTGGCTCGATGTACATGGCTATCAGCGTGCGGAAAATATTTACGATATTTTGGCTCAGTTGGGATTGGTTGGTTTAGAAGATGTCCCAGTACGCACTCTATCAGCAGGTCAGCAGCGACGGGTTGCGTTGGCTCGACTGTGGATGAATAATGCCAAAGTGTGGATTTTAGATGAACCATTTACGGCATTAGATAAAAAAGGTGTTGCGATGTTACAGCAACAGTTTATGCACCAATTGGATCGGGGGGGGGCTATTTTACTGACTACCCATCAAGATTTAACAGCGCAATTTAGCGGACTGAAAAAAGTTATTCTGGAGTACCGCCATTGATGAAAGCATCACACTCCTACTGGCAGTTATTCTGTGCGGTCTATTGTAAAGACCTGACATTGGCATTTCGACAGCGCGCGGAAATTGTAAATCCATTACTGTTCTTTCTCATTGTGATCACGTTATTCCCTTTAGCGATAGGCCCTGAGCCCGCGTTACTTTCCCGTATGGCACCTGGTATTATTTGGGTCGCGGCATTGCTATCAACCATGCTCGGTTTAGATAAAGTATTTCGTGATGATTTTAATGACGGTTCTTTAGAGCAGTTAATTGCCTCTTCCTACCCCTTACCATTAAGTGTCCTCGCGAAAGTCTTAGCACACTGGACTATAACTGGATTACCTATGGTATTAATGGCGCCAGTTTTTGCATTACTAATGAATTTAGATACTCAATTATTGACAGCAACGTTACTAACCTTACTGATTGGTACACCGTTGCTGAGTTTTATCGGTGCAATAGGGGCAGCGCTAACCGTTGCTCTGCAAAAAGGTGGCATATTAATGAGCCTTTTGGTACTACCTTTGTATATACCTGTATTAATTTTTGCGACGTCCGCCATTGACACCAGTAGTATGTCATTGGCTTATGGTGGGCAACTCGCGATCCTTGGGGCTATGTTAGCGGTAGCAGCTGTTATGGCCCCTTTAGCAATATCGTCAGCTTTAAAAGTGAGTGTAAGTTAACATGTGGAAATGGTTACATCCCTATGCAAAAGCAGAGCGTGCATATCAATTATGTAATACGCTACTGCCTTATTTTACAGTGTTCACCGTTGTGTGTTTAGTTGTTGGTTGGGTGTGGGGGCTTGCATATGCACCTGCCGATTATCAACAAAAAGACAGCTACCGAATAATTTTTATCCATGTGCCCTCGGCTATTTTATCAATGGGGGCATATTCATCAATGGCCATTGCTGCAATAGTCGCATTGGTATGGCAATTACGAAATGCTGAGCTAGCCGTGGTTGCAATCGCGCCCGTAGGAGCTGCAATGACAGTGATCGCTTTGGTAACTGGAGCTGCTTGGGGTAAGCCAATGTGGGGAGCTTGGTGGGTATGGGACGCACGACTTACATCTGAGCTAATCTTGTTATTTTTATATTTGGGCGTTTTATCGCTTTATCATGCGTTTGAAGACAAAAAATCAGCTGGTAAGGCAGCTTGTATTCTGGCAATTGTGGGAGTGATTAACCTACCGATTATTCACTTCTCAGTTGAATGGTGGAATACATTACACCAAGGGGCAACCATTACAAAGTTTGATACATCAGCCATAGATCCGTCAATGCTATGGCCACTGCTCATCAACATTGTTGCTTTTGCTGGTTTTGTTGGTGTTGTAACGTTGATCCGATTGAAAAATGAGATATTACAACGTGAGAAACATCGCCCATGGGTGCGCGATTTAGTGAGTCGAGGTTAAGTATGCAATTTGAGTCATTTAGTGATTTTTTAGCGATGGGTGGATATGGCTTTTATGTCTGGTTATCGTTTGGTAGTTGTGCCTTTGTGTTGTTATCTGTGTTGTTAAGCTCATTACATGATGGCAAAACGCTGAAACAGCAAGTTAAGTTACAAATAGAGCGTGAAGCCCGAATCAAAAAGGCGCAGCAGGAGCAAGCAGTATGAACCCTAGACGTAAAAAGCGTATGCTCGCGGTTGTTGCAATTATTTTTGGTGTAGGTTCTGCGATAGGCCTCACTCTGTATGCATTGCAAGAAAACATCAATTTATTTTATACCCCAAGCGAGTTAATTGATGGCAAAGGGGAAGCGAAAGAAAAACCTTTTGTTGGTCAGAAATTAAGAATTGGCGGTATGGTTGTGCCGGGTTCTGTAGTGCGAGATGAAACAAGCTTAGATGTGACTTTTAAGCTAATTGACACTGGACCGCTAGTGACAATTAAATATCATGGCATCTTACCCGATCTATTTCGAGAAGGGCAAGGTATCGTAGCGCAAGGTACCTTAATTGAACCTGATGTGATTGAAGCATTTGAAGTGCTTGCCAAGCATGATGAAGAGTATATGCCTTCTGAAGTTGCTGAAGCGGTGAAGGGTATCAAACATGTGAAGCCCACTTATAATTTAAATAGCGAGAACTAGTATGATCCCAGAGATTGGTTATTTCTCGTTAGTATTAGCAATGGCGTTGAGCCTATTGCTTTGTATTTTTCCTATGTGGGGAGCATATACCGGCAATTTGAGATTAATGCGTGCGGCGCCGTCGCTGGCTGTTGGTCAATGTTTATTTGTATTAGTCTCTTTTGCTATTTTAATTTACATAACCTTGATGGATGACTTTACCGTAGCCTACGTTGCGCACCATTCGAGTACTAGTTTACCTTGGTATTATAAAATCACGTCAACTTGGGGTGGCCATGAAGGTGCTATTTTACTTTGGTTGGTTATGCAATCCAGCTGGACTGCCTTGGTAGCGATGATGTCTAATTCTTTACCATGGGTGCTACGTGCGAGAGTACTGGGTGTACTTGGTTTCCTTGGTGTCGGCTTTATGTTGTATACCTTATGGATGTCGAGTCCATTTGAGCGTTTGTTACCGTATTATCCGGTAGAAGGTCGTGACCTTAATCCATTACTACAAGACCCTGGTATGATCATACATCCGCCTTTACTTTATATGGGGTATGTCGGGTTATCTGTGTCATTTTCTTTCGCAATCGCCGCGTTGTTAACAGGTAAATTGGATAATACATGGGCCAAATGGTCACGTCCTTGGACCATGGTTGCTTGGGGATTTCTAACATTGGGCATAACCATCGGTAGCTGGTGGGCTTATTCAGAACTTGGTTGGGGCGGCTGGTGGTTTTGGGATCCAGTTGAAAATGCATCATTAATGCCATGGTTAGTGGCGACTGCGTTGTTACACTCTTTAGCAAGTACAGAAAAGCGTGGCATTTTCAAATCATGGACTGTATTACTGGCAATAACAGCGTTCAGTTTATGTTTGTTAGGGACGTTTATTGTACGTTCTGGCATTATTGTGTCGGTACATGCGTTTGCAACAGATCCTGACAGAGGCTTATTCATTCTGAGCTTTTTACTGGTCGTTGTGGGCGGCAGCTTGGCTTTATATGCAATGCGTGTGTCAGAAGTGAAAAGTGAAGGGCGCTATAAATTATTGTCTAGAGAAGTAACACTTTGGGCGAATAATATATTTTTAGTGGTTGCAACACTCATCGTATTACTTGGTACATTATTGCCAATGATTCATAAAGAGTTGGGCTTAGGGTCTATTTCAATCGGTGTTCCTTTCTTCAATCAAATGTTTGCAATATTGATAGTACCGTTTGCCTTGTTATTAGGTATTGCTCCCTTTTTAAGATGGAAACAAAATAAGTTACCGCCATTAGCCAGAAAAGCATTGGGGCTAGTAGCGAGTGCTTTATTGTTGACTGCCGTATGGTTATATAGCAGTTATGATACGGTGTCAGCATTGACGTTTATTGCGACGGCATTGGCTGTCTGGATCACGCTGGGTGCACTTGTCGATATTTTTGAAAAAGTCACTGTAGAAAAGCAGTTACTGGAAGGTTTTAAACGTCAAAGTTTGAGCTATTGGGCGATGATCTTAGGTCATGTAGGTATTGCATTTGTTATAGCGGGAGTCACGCTTACATCAGCTTATTCAGTTGAACGCTCAGTAAGCGTCAAGCCTGGTGATATTGCGTTGCTTAATGAATATCAATATCGCTTTGAAGGTGTAAAAGAGATTCGAGGGCCTAATTACAGTGGTCATGCAGGTGTAGTGACTGTATTAAAAGACGAGCAAAAGGTTACTGAGCTATATGCAGAAAAGCGTCTTTATGATGTTGGCATGCAGTTTATGACAGAGGCGGCTATTGATGATGGTTTCTTCCGAGATTTGTATTTAGCACTTGGCGAGCAACTCAGTAATGGGTATTGGTCATTGCGTATTTACCACAAACCTTATGTCCGTTGGATGTGGCTTGGTGGACTATTAATATCGTTTGCAGGCTTTTTGGTTGTTGCCGATAGGCGTTATAGAAAGCGTACTCAAAACAAAAAAGTTGATGGGGTAATTGCATGAATAAAAAGTTTTTAGCACTTATTCCATTTTTAATTTTTATGCTTTTGTGTGTGTTCCTATATCAAGGTTTATTTGGCAACCCACGTGAATTACAAACAGGGCGTATTGGGCAGGCAATGCCGAGCTTTACATTGCCAGATTTAATGGATGAATCTAAGCAATGGAAAAATACTGATTTGCTCGGTGATGTATATTTGCTGAATGTTTGGGGTACATGGTGTCCGACTTGTATTGCTGAGCTGGGTTATTTAGAGCAACTCCGTGAACAGGGGATCAGAATAATAGGGCTGTATTATGAGCAAGCTTATGATCCCGACTTTGGAGATCATTTTGATATAACGGCTCTTCGAGAGGAAGTAAAAACAATGCTAAATAGAGCGGGTGATCCGTATCAGTTTAATATTTTAGATTTAGAGCGGACACTGGCACTCGATTTAGGCGTGTCGGGTGCACCGGAAACTTTTTTAGTAAATAAAGAAGGCAAAATATTGTTGCACCATACGGGTGATATCAATCCGAGAGTTTGGCGTGCTAAGTTTGCACCTATTATTCAGGAGCTATCAGAATGAGAGCCTTAATGATGGTATTAGCCATGGCGATGAGTGTGGCTTTGCATGCAGCAGAAGATAAGTATGAATTTTCAACCCCAGAGCGAGCTGCAACGTTTAAAGAGTTGACTCATGAACTGCGCTGCCCTAAATGCCAGAATCAAAATATTGCCGACTCTGATGCGATTGTGGCTAAAGATTTAAGAGATAAAGTCGTTACTTTGGTCCACGATGGAAAAAGTAAGCAAGAAGTGATTGATTATATGATCGACCGCTATGGTTACTTTGTTCATTACCAACCTCCAGTGACACCAGCCACGATTATTTTATGGGTGCTGCCTATTTTGATCGTTATCATCGGTTTTGGATTTATCATATTTAGACAAAAAAAGGCGTCTCGAAAGCAAGATTGGAACCCTGATGATGAGAAAAAACTAGCGAAGTTAATTGCTCAATACCAGCGTAAGGAGCAACAATAATGAATGAGATGATGACAATGTGGGCGATGTTCGCCTTACTCACTGTGCTTGCAATATTATTCGTGGTTGTGCCGTTTTTACGTAAAGAGTCGATATTAACGCTCGATCATAATGCCAATGCTGAGCGTATCGATATTTATCATCAAAGAGTGGAAGAATTACAACAAGATTTAAGCAGTCAACGAATAGAAAAAACGGTTCATGATGAATCTATATTGGAGTTAAAGCAGCGCTTATACCACGAATTGTCACCTGAGAAGCAGTTAAACAGTCGAGGTAATAACCGCATTTTCGCTCTAACAGGCGTTGCATTTACACTGGCAGTGAGTGGGGTTTTCTATAGTTTTACCGGTAGCCAAACACAAATTGAAAATTGGTATCAAGCAATCGACAAGCTGCCAGAGTATGGCGAGCGTGCGGTAATGCAGCAAGGTGAGCCGTTAAGTCAGAATGAGTTGCAAGCTTTTGCATTGGGCCTAAGAACTAAGCTGGCAAACAGCGGTGATGATGCCGTTGCATGGATGTTACTTGGTCGAGTGGCCATGTCTTTAAATGACTATACAATGGCGAAGCAGGCGTTTGATAAAGCATTGCAGATGAACCCAGATAATAACAATGTTTTGGTGAATTATAGCCAAGTATTGTTAGTTGAAGGTTCTGAAACGAGTATGAATCAGGCGGCGAAAATGTTGTCGAAAGTGCTACAGTCAGATCCAAGTAATATCGACGCAATATCGTTACTCGCATTAATTGCCTATGAAAGAAAAGATTGGGTTGAAGCAAAAACAGCATTTGAAGTGTTACTTTCTACAATGACTGATTCGGACCCCCGCTATAATATGATCTCACAACGAATTTCAGAAATTGATGTGCAATTGAGCGCAGTGCAGCAACCGGTTAATAATGTGACTTCTGGGCCGCGTTTAGCGATTACAGTTACGATAGCTGACAGCTTGTTGGCATCTGTACCAGAAAATGCGACTTTATTTGTGTTTGCAAAAGCTGTCGATGGCCCAAAAATGCCCTTAGCTGTAGAAAAACTTACAGATTTTTACTTGCCTTTAGTCGTCACTTTGGATGATAGTATGGCGATGATGCCGAACTTGAAGTTATCAAACTTTGATCAGGTTGTCGTAACTGCGCGTATCTCTATTGATAATTCAGTTACGGTTAGTGCGGGGGAGCTTGAAGGGCAATCTCAACCCATTGCGCTTACTGGCTCAGTTCAAAACCAAACGGTAGAAATAAGTCGTGTAATTACCAGCACAGGAAGCTAAATGTTTAAACCTATTTATAGCGTGTTATTAGCGCTGACAGTTCTTTCGGGCTGTACAACAGTACCCGAAGAGAAAAAAGATGAACGAGACCCATTACAGTCTTTTAATCGTCCTATGTATGACTTCAATATGGATGTATTGGACGCATATATTTTGCGCCCTGCTGCGGTCGGTTACCTAGCGGTTACCCCTGCGCCAGTCAGGGCTGGCATTGTTAATTTTACGACCAATATAGCAGCGCCCATTGATGCTGTTAATGCTGGCCTCCAAGGTAAGCCTGGAGATATGGGAGTCAATGTAGCCAGATTTTTGATCAATTCAACGGTGGGCGTACTAGGGATATTTGATGTTGCGAGTAATTTTGGCTTAAAGCACAAAGATGAAGACTTTGGCCAAACGCTAGGCGTCTGGGGCCTTGGAGATGGCGCATATGTTATGCTACCAGCGATGGGACCTTCTACTGTACGCAATGTTACGGGAGATCTGGTTGATAATTTAGTCCTCCCTGAAATTGCTTTAACAACACCTCAAACACTCGTATTATTCGCTTTACGAGCAGTAGAAGCTCGGGCATCGCTCATGGCGCAAGAAAGTTTACTCAAGGAGTCACTCGACCCATATGTATTTATTAAAGATATTTACTTTCAAAGACAGTTATACGAGCTTTACGATGGTAATCCACCAATGAAGGAAGAAGATGCTGACTTTGATGAGGACTTTTTAGAAAACTTGTGAACGTGATTGATTTATAAATATTTGAGTTGTTTTTATAAAGAAAAATAGGCTGGCGACGGGCATAGCCAGCCTATAAGGGAGTATGTAGGCTCCCATAATTTTGATTAGTGCATCATATTGCGCTGTTTTCTGAAAAAGCCAAGCTCATTTAAATTGGCTATTATTGCAGGGTCATCAAGACGCTGCGGGATTTCTTGCTTACGAAGTGCATGATCGGCAGGTACCGAGTGCAGGTCTAGCATCTTATGAAATAAAATACCTCGTATTGTCAACGCTGTCATTCCATTGTCTTGAAGTTCATCTAAGCGGCTTTGTAGATCCGAGAAGGGCGCTGCTTTGACATCATCAACAACAGCAGAGAATTGATTTACTGGTTTTGTTTTAAGCATTTTTACCCTCATTAGATTGCATTAACACGATGGGAGTTTTCCATGCATACTCCGATATTTTAAAATTTTTGTGTTAAAAATAGATACTTACGTATTTTCGAATAAAGCCAGTGTACTCTGTTTTAGGCTGTGATTACTAACTTAGATGTAAAGTTTTGTAAATCGCAAGAAGGAGTGTTTGTTTACAGTTTGTATCTATAATCTAGACGTCTAGAAGTAAGGTATTGATGAGGAAATAAAAATAATTATCAGTACCTTTAATGGTACTGATAATTCAATTACTGTTCTAAGAAAATAATTTTTGTTTAACGTGTTCAGCGAAGCCACTTCCGGCCTCTAGGTAGAAGTTATAGGTATAATCCACCCCCATTTCTTCAAGTTCTTTCTGCTGGTCTGGGTAATTTGCAATAGCAGTAACCTGACCGCTGAACCCAGAAGCATTGAGCTGTTCTAAGGCATAGATGTTTTGCATATGTTTTGGCATAGCGAGCATAACCATTTCAACATTTGAGTGATTCACTCGTTGCCAAAAGTCTGGGTCGGTCGCATCGGCAAGCAAGACTCTTCGACCTCGCTTAACATGACGATCGACAACTTCAGGCTTAATGTCAATTCCTGCAATAATACCGGCGTTAGATGCTTCAATCGTTTCATACGCTCCGGTACCAATTCGGCCCATACCGAATATAACAATTTGGGTGTCGGTCAAATTAACAGGCAGTTCTTCTTCCAAGCGTTTATTGCTTTCGAATTTAAGTAAAAAAGGCTCAAGTTTTACAAACAATTCGTTGGCCCTTTTATTCAGTGGTGACGCTATAACAAAGGTCAAAGAGACCGCGATTGCTACAACGGCTAACCAGTCAGAAGTAATCGCGCCACTGGAGGCTGCCACAGCACACACGATTAAGCCAAACTCACTGTAGTTTGAGAGAGTAAAAGCACTGAGTAGTGATGTGCGTGCACGCAGTCTAAATAAATTTGTGAAGGCATAGTACAGCGAAACTTTGATTGGTAAGACAACGACCAGTAATAATGCGATTAAAAACGCATTGGTCGATATATTGGCATTAAGTCCAATATTTAAGAAAAATCCGACCAGCATAATATCTTTGAGATTGAGCAAAGACTTTGAGAGTTCACCGGCTTTTTTGTGAGGTGCGAACATCATACCAATAATGAGTGCGCCAAGGTCGCCTTTCAGGCCTGCATATTCAAAAGCATGATACCCTATTACCAGCGCAAAGAAGAACCCGAACAAGGGAAGTAGCTCACCGTGCTTCGAGCGGTTTAAAACCCAAAACATCACGGGCTTGAGAGCAAATAGGCTTGCGAATAGTACTAAAGCCCACATATTTGGTATTTTGCCGGTACTGATTGCTAAAAATGCCACAGCAAAAATGTCTTGCATAACTAAAATACCAATCGATATTTTGCCGTGTAGTGTTGCCATCTCCCCACGTTCTTCTAACACTTTAACAGCGAAGACGGTGCTTGAAAAACTAAAAGCAAAGCCTACTAACATGGCACTGGTTAAGGATAATTCAGTAAATAACGGCAGAGCAATATAGCCGAGAAGCATTAATAGGCTAGTGAAAAATGCCGTACACACCACAATATGCAAAGTGGCAGGTGCCCACACTTGCGGTTTGATTAAGTTTGAAACTTTTAGCTTCAAGCCAATTGAAAATAACAGCAGCGTAACGCCTAAATCGGCGAGGGAAGTGAGTAACTCTGTTGTTTGATGACCAAGTAGGTTTAATACAAACCCTGCCATTAAAAAGCCGATAAGTGGTGGGAGTTTAAGTTGATACACTGAGAAACCACAGACAAAAGCGATGGCAAAAAACAGTAATTCCATTTGGCAACCAATTAGAGATATTTCGTCGCTAAAGTGTATCAAAACTGGCTGATTTATAAATTAAAAACTTATAGAAGAGGCAATAAATAGATAACGTTAAACACGTCATGAATAAGATATTCTGATTTATGTTACAAATTTTCGCTGACAAACTCTAATTTTTAGGGTTAAGATGCAAGAAAAGGAGCAATCTCGAACAGGAGACTTAATGTTTAAAAAAATCCTTGCATCAGTGGGTATCGGTGCTGCGAAAGTCGATACTGTTTTAGAGACCGAGCATTTACAGCCTGGGCAGAAGTTTCAGGCGCAAATTATTGTCAATGGTGGTGATGTTGTACAAGAGGTGACTGGTCTGGAACTAGCCTTGATGACACGTATCAAACATGATGGTGAGAATGGTGAATATTTTACCAATCACGTTTTGGAAAAGTGGAGCGTCGGAGAGCGTTTTAGTATAGGGCCCGGTGAGCAAAAAGTAATCCCATTTGAAGCGCGCTTACATTCAGAAACACCGATCACAGAAATTAACGCAGGCTATAATTATAGTTTTGTGTGGATTGAAACAGGGTTGGATATTGACCTTGCGCTTGATCCATCGGATAAAGACACGTTACATATCTACCCAAATGAGGCGGTTAAAACCTGTATGGCTGCGATGGAAAAGTTAGGGTTTACATTGGTTAAAGCTGATGTTGAGCAAGGCTTTTTGAAAGCGGCGGACTTTCAATCCTTTTCCGGGTGTTATCAAGAACTTGAATACCGACCAAATAGCCAATCTATTTTTGGAATACAGGAAATAGAGTTGTCTTTCGTGCCTGAGGCACATAAGACACATGTTTTAATTGAGCTTGATAGAGCATTTCGCTCTGATGGTTATGTAGACTTAACAATTGAACATGATCAAGTGAATTTGTCGGCACTTTGCGATCAGCTAGAGCGACTGTTTGCATAACGGCGAGTATTTACATGCGATTAAGCCCAGCGATGCTGGGCTTTTTTATATAAGGTGATAATGATGCAATGGCAGTGTAAGAAATTTTTAGAGTTAGATGTTTCAACATTATTTACCCTTATGAAGGCACGGGTTGATGTTTTTGTCGTCGAGCAGGCGTGCCCATACCCGGAGCTTGATGAGGTTGATCGTGCGCTTGATACCCATCATATATATGCCACAGTGGATGGCCGTATTGCAGCCTATGCGCGCGTTTATACGCAAACGGCTGAGTGTATTGCTATTGGAAGAGTTCTAGTTACCGAGCCATATCGTGGCAAAGGGTTAGCAGCGACGTTAATGGAAAAATCTATTGAGGTTGCACGAGGCTATGGCTCAGGCACTTCAATCAAGCTCAGTGCGCAGGCATATCTTCGGAGTTTTTACGCCCAACAGGGCTTTACATGCGTTGGAGAGCCGTATTTAGAAGATGGTATTGAACACCAAGATATGATTTTAACCTGTGAGGCAATGTAAAATAAAAGCCGCTGGTGAGCGGCTTTTATTGTCAATCTATTTAAGTTGCTTTTATAGCGAGTGTATAAATACCAAAGCGATGGCAATTGGGCATACAAATTTAATGTACCAAGGCCAAATTTTCCAAAACCAGGTTGCAGCAATGTCAGGGCTACCTGATTCAATTTCTTTTAGCAGTGTCCCTCTGTTCCATAACCAGCCGACAAAGATACAACAAAGCATGCCAAGCAGTGGTTGACCAAATTGCGTGGTCAGACTGATGACTAGGCCAAATAGGGCATTAAAGTTAAATATGATGGTAAAACTTACAAGAGTGATAAGGGCACCAATGATCCATGTGGCTTGGATACGTCTTAGTGCGAATTTCTCTACAGCATACGATACCGGCGCTTCTAGCATCGAAATGGAAGAGGTCAGGGCTGCAATACTCATTAAGGCAAAGAAAGCAAAACCGACGAACAAACCAACTTCACCCATACCGTTAAAGAGAGCAGGGAGCACTTGGAATACCAACGTATCTTCTGATAGCAAGCTGCCATCTGCGGCAAATATTTCTACGCCTTGAGCTTGCGCTACGTACATTGCAGGTATGATCAATAACCCGGCGACGAACGCAATGAGAACATCGATGAGTGTGACATATGCTCCCAAAGAAACTAAATTTTCTTTTTTACTGATATAAGAACCATAAATGATCATCACGCTAGTCCCCAAAGACAACGAGAAAAATGCTTGGCCTAAGGCACTCACGAGTAAGTCTGGGTTGAGCAAAGATGAAAAGTCTGGGATCAAATACGCTTTTAGCCCTTCGCTCGCACCATCTTGAGTGAGAACATAAACAATGAGTAAAAACAAAATGCTTAACAAAGCAGGCATTAACCGTTTAGACCATTTCTCAATCCCATTTTCGACCCCTTTACTAATAATCGCGATAGTTAAAATGATAAATATCGAAGTAAAGAAAAGGTCTCTGCCTAAAGATTGGGTACTTAGCCAATGAGTCATGTCAGGCATACCGGCAAGCTTGGTGATGGGCTCAATGGTGGCGCTAAACATCCAACCGGCAACAATTGCATAAAAGCTCAAGATTAAACCTGCGCAGACAATTCCCCCAAACCCAACGAAAAAAGCGAAGCGCTTATGGGTCGGTTTTTCAGAGAGCTTTTGTAACGATGAAACGGCGTTAGCTTGTCCATATCGTCCTATTACAAGCTCAGCCATCAATGCGGGATAGGCTAAGCAAAATGCTAAAATTAAATACACTAGCACGAATGCAGCGCCACCATTGCTGGCGGTTTGGGTTGGAAAGCCCCATATATTACCAAGGCCAACTGCAGACCCAGCTGCGGCCATAATGAAACCAAAGCGAGAACTGAACTCTCCGCGAACACTGCTCATATTATTTATACTTCTCTATTTTTATAACGGCGACCACAATCTACTGTAATTAATCACAAATAAAAAGTGCTAATTACACACTAATTAACATGATCTAGGACAAACGTGTACTCGCTTTGAATCTGTAAGCTTTATGATGCGTAAAGCTAGGTATTCAGTTAATATTAAACCTAGGGTTATTAATGCTTTAAGTTGTTTGCGTATTCGAACTGTTTGAGTTGTTTTACAGTGCTCTTGTAGGTTTACACGGGATGCTTAATGTGAATTTAGCTCCGCCTAAAGTGTCTGATTGAGATACTGACACTTTTCCATGATGCCAATCGACTACTTTTGCAACAATGGCCAGCCCAAGCCCATACCCTTTTTCATCGCGGTTTCTATGATTCTGTTCCTGAAAAAATGGGCTAAATACTTTATGCCAATTATTCGGTGCTATACCAGGCCCATCATCTTCAATATCAATAACAATGTACTGATCAAGTTCTTGCACTTTAACAAATATATTGTGAGATGCGAATTTGCAGGCATTGCTTAATAAATTGGTGATTGCGCGGGCTACCCAGTGAAGATCAGCGGTCAAAAATAGCGCCGGATCGACATCATAGCTACTGATCAGCTCGGCTTTTGCAATTTTCGGTTGCACTTGCTCGATAAGCGCAATGATATACTGTTGTGCCTGGGTTGATTCGAAATTAAGCAAGTGTGCTTTTTGTTCTAACGTGGCAAACGATAAATAACTCGACAACATGTTTTCCATTTGGTCTAGATCATTTTCCATTCTAGATAAAATGGTTCTGACTTGCTGCATATCGTCCTCTTCAATGGCCGCGTCTAACCCAAACCTTAAACATGCAACCGGGGTTCGAATATCATGCGAGAGGCTCGAAGCCATGAGTTTATTTTCGGCTAGAAGTTTGTCGATTTGATTAGCCATACTGTTGAAGGTGAGTTCCACATCTTTTATATAAGTGAAATGATTCACTTCGATACGAGCACTCATATCTCCGCTGGCAAAACGTTTTGCAGCTTCAGTCAGTACAGAGAGTCTTTTCGCCAAAGGGGCAAGAATAAACCACATAAATGCACAGATACCAGCATAAAATATAAAAGTAAGTGCGATGTCACTGTTTTGCTCTTTCGCTGGTTTTTCAACTTTTAGCTCTAAATAATCAGGCAATAGTGCATCATTTGTTTTTAATAAATTTAGCCCTTGCTCTTCTTCAAGCAGTAGCTGGCCTTCATCGACCATTTTTGTCTTGAGTTCTATTGGTAGTGCCAGTGTGTCGCCTTTTCTATACGTCAATGTAATATTGAAATCGCGACTTAAGCGTTGTGTGAATTCAGCTCTTTGATCGACCGGCTGACGCGCAACTTGTTGAGCAAAACCATTGGTTAATGTACTTTCCCAACTGAAGCTATCAACGGTTGGGGCAGTCTGTTGACTCAATGCGTCGATCACTAAGCTGAGTACAACAATAGAAATAATTGCACTGGTAAGTAGATACAAGTAAAGTTTTTTCACGAAAAATAACTACCAAGCACTGGGAACCATCAAATAGCCTTTACCCCATATTGTTTTAATTTTCTCAGGCTGTTGTGGGTCATCATTAAATTTTTTGCGTAACGCTGAGATAAGTACATCGACACTGCGATCTAACCCGTCATACTCTCGTCCCTTTGTTGCTTTGAAAACGGCATCTCGTGAGACAACTTCCCCGGCATTGGAAGCTAGGAAGTGTAAAAGTAAGTATTCAGCACTTGAAATATTAACTTCATTACTATTGAGTAGTACTTTTCTGGCCTGTGTATCAATGCTTAAATTTCCCACTTGAATGATGTTACTATTGATTTCAGCGGGCTTATTGTCTTGTGTTGTCCGTAGCATCGCTTTTATACGTGCGAGCAGTGCACGTGGTCTAACGGGTTTGATCACATAATCACTGGCACCGACTTCAAGACCTATCACTTCATCCATTTCTTCATCTCTGGCGGTGAGCATGATAATAGGTTGGTGATAGAACTGTCTGAGTTCCCTACACACACTAATGCCATCTTGACCTGGCAGCATAACATCTAATAATACAATATCTGGGTTTAGAGACTTAACCATGGCGACAACTTTGTCACCTCGTTCACAGACATGCGCTGTATAGCCTTGACCGTTTAAGTAATCAGCAACCCACTGCGCTAAGGATGCGTCATCTTCGACGAGTAAAATTGTGCCGTAATTGTCCATTAAAAATGTCTCCTGTGCCATGTCTGGCAAGTTAATTAGCTAGGCCTGATTATATGTAAGTGTAGCGTCAATATTCTTTTTTGTTAAGTTATTCTAAGTACTTAGAAGTACATAGCCGTTAAGCTTTTGGCGCGTATATCTGTATTTTTAGGATAAAAAATGGCATGGATACAAGATAAATACTAAGTAGCTTATTTGGCGAGTGTACGACTGGCCAGTAACCATTATGTGTTACTGACCAATATACGCTGGGAAGTCTGATTTTGCTGTAAAAAATTGTAAGTTATTGAAGGTTGATTTTTTCAATCAATAAATTTGTCAGTGATGTTTGCATCGCGCTACTAAGCGCACTGACTTCAGTTTCAGTACATGCCCCGGCAATTTTTGTTGGCTGGCTGATACTGGTTTTTACATCATACTTGGGTATCGCAAGGGGGCTATTAAAGCGGGCTTGTCGAGCTAAGTCGGTATTTTGTTTTACAATAAAAGAGATAACAGCATGTTCGTTAGTGATAGTTTGATTTTGCGTATAATTAAGTTGTAATGGGATCCCTTGAAAGCTAGCACTATCTATAGAGGATTTGGCAAACCATACTACGTCTGATGAGGCTTGGTGAGTTAGGCGCATACTGACTGATGCTATGATATTGGTACATTGATAGCTGGGCACTTGCTGTGCTAAGCGAGTAAAAAATGGGTGGGGCTTTTTAGGTTGATTAAGCGTGTATGTTTTATCTGAGCCAAACTCTAAGTCTAATTGGTGTACGGTTAATACATAATCCGCTTTGCTTGATGTAACAATTTTTAAGCCTTTTATATTGAGCGCTTTAATTAACTGGGCCTTGAGCGTATCCGTCATGCTGACTTTATCAGTCACAATACGCACCGTATTATTGGTCTTAATCGGGTGTGCGGGTAATTGCACGGATTTAATACGTGCTGAATCAAGCTCAGTACTATAACTAAGTTGGTAAACTTCTTTTGTTAAAAGAGGTTTTGCAGGAATATCTAGTGTCGGTGCCAATTTTTTGGTTGAAACACAACCAAAAGTGAAACTTAAAATAATAATACAAAACAGTAACCGCATCTAAATACCTCAATCGCGTTAAAAAATTATATAGCCTTTACAAACAGAGTCTAACTTCGTGTACACTTCACTCAAGAAAATTAAAATGAGTCAATATGAAGTTTTTAGTTTCAGTCGTATTTTGGCTATTCACTGCTCATACTTTTGCTACAGACTCAGCAAAAGTTCAGTGGAACCAATTTTTGAACAGCTATTCTAAGCAAGTCGAGCGCAAACTCAAAGAAAAATCCATTCCTGGAGCCGCATTAAGTATTGTTCATGGCGAATTAGGCGATTATGCCAAGGGATATGGGGTAACAAAAGTGCGAAAAGGCCGTGCGGTTGATATGCATACTCGATTTCGGCTTGCATCTGTATCAAAAACCTTTGCTGGCTCGTTGAGTGCGAAGTTAGCCAGTGAGAACAAATTACTACTTGATGACTATGTTAGTGATTATTTACCTGCTTTTTCTGATTCAGAATATAAGCATTTAAAACTCTATCATTTATTGAGTCACTCAAGTGGGTTGGTCCCTAATGCATACGATAATTTAATCGAATCTCGAATGTCTTACGAAGATATTGTTGAGCGTTTGATATCGGTTGAAAAAATATGTCGGCCAGGACAATGCTATGGCTATCAGAACGTGATGTTTAGCGTCATTGCTGACGTTATTTTTAAAGCGACAGGAATGCCTTATGAGCAGTGGCTTCAAGAGTTTATGTTTACACCGCTTAATATGAACGATGGTGGTGTGGGTTTAGATAACATGACTCGGAATAAAAACTACGCGCTACCCCATGTGTTGGGGAGAAAGCGTTGGCACACAGCAAGACTTAAAGCGAATTATTATAAAGTTGCGCCTGCTGCAGGAGTAAACGCGAGTGCAGCAGATATGGTGCAATGGCTAAAATTGCAACTGGGCTATTACCCAAGTGTTATGTCGCTGGATGCGCTCACGATACAAAGCCGGCCTTATACACGCACAAAACGCGAGTTACGACGGCGTATTTGGCGTGAACACGTGACACAAGCATATTATGGGTTAGGTTGGCGAATTTACGAATATGAAGGAACCACATTGTATTATCACAGTGGCTGGGTGCAAGGCTACAGAACCGATGTTGTGGTGATCCCTGCAATAAATATGGGCTTTAGCTTATTATTGAACGCAGAAAGTGGGGTGATAAACTCATTAACAACAGATTTTATCAATAGCGCACTACAGTTTGCTCAGAACGCACCAGAGGCATAACCTTTGGCGCGGACTGAGTATCTTAAAGAGTCAATTATGTACGAGGTAATTGAATCTTCTTTTCTTCGCTTTGGCGATACAATACGATTACGTGGCCAATGCTCTGTACTTTATAGGCTTTGGTTTCTCTTACAATTGCATCAAAAATTAACTGCTTTGTTTCACGATCATTCGTAGGCACTTTTACCTTGATAAGCTCATGTATGGTTAATGAGTTGTCTATTTCCATCACCACACCTTCCGTTAAACCGTTTGCACCGAGCAAAACAACGGGTTTTAATGGGTGTGCTAATCCTTTTAAGTACTGCTTTTGTTTATTTGATAAGGTCATATTGGTACAATTTACTAAATATAGGCTTGAATTATTGATATTCTACCGCCATCTAGACAATATTACTAATGAGTTGCAGCGAATAATGACAAATAAAAAACACTCAGCGAGTTCCCAGCGCTGGTTAAAAGAACATGTTGATGATCCATATGTTCAAGAAGCACAAAAACGAGGGTTTCGTTCACGTGCTGTATTTAAGCTAGAAGAGATACAGCAGCGGGATAAATTGATAAAACCTGGTATGAGTGTTGTCGACCTTGGTGCTGCTCCTGGTAGTTGGTCTCAGTACCTTGCAGAGCAAGTCGGCACAAAAGGTCAAGTTATTGCGTGTGACATTTTACCGATGGATTCTTTGGCTGGTGTTGATTTTTTACAAGGTGATTTCCGTGAAGAGGCTGTATTAGATGCTTTACTAAATCGGATTGAAGGAAAAAATGTTGATGTCGTATTTTCTGACATGGCACCTAATATGAGTGGTAACATGTCGACCGATCAGGCTGGAAGCATGTATTTAGTAGAACTTGCGTTAGATATGTGTCATCAAGTACTGCGCAAAAACGGCGCATTTGCTGTAAAAGTGTTTCAAGGTGAAAGCTTTGATCAATTTGTTCAAGAAGTACGTAAATGCTTTAACGTGGTAAAGATCCGCAAGCCAAAAGCGTCTAGACCCCGTTCGAGAGAAGTATATATAGTGGCGACAGGCTACAAACTGTAGTACAGTTGGACAGCATTAAGTTGAATTTAAACAATTTTGGATACAAGAGGTTAACCCCTTGAGCGATATGGCAAAGAATTTAATACTCTGGTTGGTTATTGCAGTTGTGCTAATGACCGTGTTTCAGAGCTTCAATGGCGGCGATCATATTGATCGTCAAACAAGTTACACACAGTTTGTGAAAGAAGTGCGCAGCGGCGCAATTCGAGATGTTAACGTTGACCGTTACTCAGGTACTATTACTGGCGTAAAGGGCAATGGTGAGCGCTTTCAAACAATAATCCCTATGCATGACGCAGATTTAATTAATGATTTGCTAAAAAACGATGTAAATGTGAAAGGTGTTAAACCGGAAGAGCAATCTTTCTTGGCTAACATTTTCATTTCTTGGTTCCCAATGCTGTTATTGATTGGTGTATGGATATTCTTCATGCGTCAAATGCAAGGCGGTGGTGGTAAAGGTGCGATGTCTTTCGGTAAGAGTAAAGCGCGCCTTATGAGTGAAGATCAGGTAAAAACCACTTTTGCTGATGTTGCTGGTTGTGACGAAGCAAAAGAAGACGTTACTGAACTGGTTGACTTTTTACGCGACCCGTCAAAATTCCAAAAGCTTGGCGGCAGTATTCCTAAAGGCGTTTTGATGGTCGGTCCTCCAGGAACGGGTAAAACACTTTTAGCGAAAGCGGTTGCTGGTGAAGCAAAAGTGCCATTTTTCACAATTTCAGGGTCTGATTTTGTTGAAATGTTTGTTGGTGTGGGCGCTTCACGTGTACGTGACATGTTTGAGCAAGCTAAGAAAGCAGCACCATGTATCATCTTTATTGATGAAATAGATGCGGTAGGCCGCAAGCGTGGCGCAGGCATGGGTGGCGGTCATGATGAACGTGAGCAAACACTTAACCAAATGCTGGTAGAAATGGATGGTTTTGAGGGTAACGAAGGTATTATCGTTATTGCTGCGACTAACCGCCCAGATGTACTTGACCCAGCGTTATTACGCCCTGGTCGCTTTGACCGTCAAGTTGTTGTTGGTTTACCTGACATTCGTGGTCGTGAACAGATATTAAATGTTCATATGAGAAAAGTACCGCTTGATGATAATGTTGAAGCGTCAGTAATTGCGCGTGGTACGCCAGGATTCTCTGGTGCTGATTTGGCGAACCTAGTGAATGAAGCTGCACTATTTGCTGCGCGTGGGAACAAGCGCAAAGTAAGTATGGCTGAATTCGATGCTGCAAAAGACAAGATCATGATGGGCGCCGAGCGTAAGTCTATGGTTATGAGCGAGCATGAGAAAGAAATGACCGCTTATCATGAGGCTGGACACGCGATTGTTGGTCGTTTGGTTCCTGAACATGATCCTGTTTACAAAGTGTCGATTATTCCTCGTGGTCGTGCGTTGGGTGTAACTATGTACTTACCTGAGCAGGACAGAGTTAGCCATTCTAAAGAACATTTAGAATCCATGCTGTCTAGCTTATATGGTGGGCGTATTGCTGAAGCACTTATTTACGGTGACGACAAAGTGACGACAGGTGCAAGTAACGACATCGAACGTGCTACAGATATCGCTAAAAAAATGGTTACTCAGTGGGGCTTAAGTAACAAGCTTGGTCCACAAATGTACATGGAAGATCAAAATGAAATGTATATGGGTGGCGGTTCACAGCGTATGTCGGGCATGTCAGATGAAACAGCTAAATTAATTGACTCAGAGATTAAAGACTTTGTAACTCGAAACTATGACCGTGCAGAACAAATATTGAAAGACAATATGGATGTACTGCATAGCATGAAAGACGCACTTATGAAGTATGAGACAATTGATGCACCTCAAATTGATGATTTGATGGCACGTATTGAAGTGAGACCACCTCGCGATGCGCATGACATTAAGCCTAAAGCGAAAGCATCAAAATCAGATGATGATGCAAATGACACAGAAAAAAAGCCAACTTCTGAATCTCAATCAAGTTCAGAGCTTGATGATAGTCCAGAATAACGGTTAAAATACTGTCCTCTTATTAAAGCCCCGAATATCGGGGCTTTTTAATATCCAAATGAAAGCCAAAAACTGGATTGAGAATTAAGACTAAAAAGCTCCTCTCGATAGAATATTATTAAGCTAAGGTACACCATGACTACGTTAAGTTTACCTCGGGGTCGCACTTTGGACCTAAATGTTCCGCAAGTAATGGGAATTATCAACGTCACACCAGATTCATTTTCTGATGGCGGGAATTATTTCAATAGCGAGCATGCTGTAAAACAAGCCATTACAATCCTAAAACAAGGTGCAACTATTTTAGATATTGGTGGCGAGTCTACACGTCCTGGTGCACCTGACGTTAGCTGTGATGTAGAGCTGAAAAGGGTGATCCCAGTGATCTCGGCAATTCGAGCGATTTCTGATTGTGTGATCTCTATTGATACCAGTAAAGCGAAAGTGATGGAAGCGGCTATTAATGCGGGAGCTGACATTATTAATGACGTACGGGCTTTACAAGAGCCTAATGCGTTAGAAGTCGCAGCGCAATTTGATGATGTACCCATTTGCTTAATGCATATGCAAGGACAGCCCAGAACGATGCAGGCGGATCCGAGTTATACAGATTTGATACTTCAGGTGAAGCAGTTTTTTAGTGAGCGTATTCAGGTTTGTGAGCAAGCGGGGATCAAGCGAGATAGGTTAATTATCGATCCTGGGTTTGGCTTTGGTAAAAATTTGGCGCATAACTTTAGTTTATTGGGCGAATTTGAGCAGTTTGCTATGTTTAAACTACCTTTATTGGCAGGGTTATCGCGCAAATCAATGTTTGGTCAATTATTGAACCGGGACACAGATGAACGCTTATCAGCGAGTTTAGCTGGCGCGTTACTGTGTGCACAAAAGGGTGCACATATTATTAGAGTCCACGATGTTCAGGAAACCGCTGATGTGTTAAATGTATGGCATGCAGCTAGAAATGGAGTAACTTTATGACAACAAGAAAATATTTTGGTACTGATGGGGTACGAGGTCTGGTAGGTGAGTACCCAATCACACCAGAGTTTGCATTAAAACTTGGTTGGGCTGCTGGGAAAGTATTGTCAAAATCAGGTACAAAGAAAGTCATAATAGGTAAAGATACGCGTATCTCAGGCTATTTATTAGAGACATCATTAGAAGCCGGCTTAATAGCCGCAGGTATTGATGTGGTGTTGTTAGGCCCAATGCCCACGCCCGCTGTGGCTTATTTAACACAAACGTTTCGCGCAGAAGCTGGTATTGTGATCAGTGCATCACACAACCCATACCATGACAATGGGATTAAATTTTTCAGTGGTAACGGACTAAAACTTGCCGATTCAGTAGAGCTTGAAATAGAAGCAATGCTTGATGATAAAATGACATGTGTGCCATCTGAGCAATTAGGTAAAGCACATAGGCTCGATAACGCAGATGGCCGCTATATTGAATTTTGTAAAGGGCAGTTTCCTAACGAACTGTCGCTGGAAGGACTAAAAATTGTTTTAGACTGCGCAAATGGTGCGACGTACCATATTGCGCCAGCTGTAATGCGTGAGCTAGGTGCAACGGTGATTTGCCATGCTTGTGAACCAAATGGTGTGAATATAAACCTCAATTGTGGTGCTACTCATGTAGATAGCTTGAAACGTAAAGTACTTGAACACGACGCCGATGTGGGCATTGCCTACGATGGCGATGGTGATCGAGTGATGATGGTTGACCATAATGGCCGAGTTTTTGATGGTGATGACATAGTTTACATTATTGCCAGCCAAGCGTTTGAGCAAGGCACGCTGGGTGGAGGTGTTGTGGGCACGGTAATGTCAAATATGGGCTTAGAGAATGCGTTAAAAGCGAAAGGTATTGAGTTTGCTCGAAGCAAGGTGGGCGACCGTTACGTGATGGAGCTACTTTCGCAAAATGGTTGGAAAGTTGGAGGCGAGAGTTCAGGGCATGTATTGAGCTTAGACTTGATAAGCACAGGGGATGGTATTATATCGAGCTTGCAAGTGCTTGCAGCGATGGTTTCACAAAACAAAACGTTACAAGACCTAGGGCAAGGCTTTGTTAAGTACCCAATGAAAATGATTAATGTAAGGTACTCTGTTGCAACTGACCCCACAACTGATCCGAAAGTGTTGGCAGCAGTTAATGAAGTTGAAACTGAATTAGCTGGTAAAGGACGAGTATTATTACGTAAATCTGGCACTGAACCAGTGATACGAGTGATGGTTGAAGCTGAGCAAGAGAAACAGGTTATCGATTTCACTCAAAAAATTGCTGAAGTTGTTGAAACAGTGAGCAATTAATCATTTTTTTTATTTTATATCTTGTAACTTTGGGTGAGTCGAGTTAGTATCTCACCCGCTTTAGAATGCGGAGTATCGAATGGCGCAGCGTAAGCCAATAGTTGCTGGTAACTGGAAAATGAATGGCTCAATAGAGTTGGTTTCAGAGATCAGCACAGCAGTGAATGAATGTAAAAATAAGCAAGTTGATGTTATTGTTTTTCCTCCAGCAGCCTTATTGACTAAGATGGCAGAGTTTGGAGTTGAAGTAGGTACGCAAACTATTTCAGAATTTGATTCAGGTGCTTACACCGGTGAATTGAGTGCAGAATTAGCAAAGCAACTTGGTGCTACATACACACTCGTAGGCCATTCAGAGCGCCGTGCTATATTCGGCGAAAGCAATGAAGCAGTTGCTAACAAGTTTGCCAAGGCACAAGAGAATGGTTTAATCCCCGTACTTTGTGTTGGAGAAACGGAAGAGCAAAGAGAGTCAGGTGAAACAGAGAAAGTAGTAGCCGAACAAATAAATGCTGTAATTTCTAAATTAGGTATAGCAGCGCTCTCAAATTCTGTGCTAGCATACGAACCCGTTTGGGCAATAGGAACCGGTAAAACGGCAACTCCTGAGCAAGCACAGGCTGTACACAAGTTTATTCGTGACATGCTTAGCACACAAAGCGAGCCTGTCGCACAAGCACTGCAAATACTTTATGGTGGCAGTGTAAACGATAAAAATAGTAAAAGCTTATTTACACAACCAGACATTGATGGCGGCCTTATTGGTGGCGCTAGTTTGAAAGCAGATGCATTTGTGAGCATTTGTAACAGTGCATTAGGGAACGTATAGCATGTACGAAATATTATTGGTTATTTATTTAATTGTTGCACTTGCACTTATTGGCATGGTGTTAGTACAACAAGGTAAAGGTGCCGACATGGGATCTTCTTTCGGAGCAGGTGCATCAGCAACTGTATTCGGATCATCAGGTGCCGGTAATTTTATGACTAAAACAACGACAGTATTAGCAACTGTGTTCTTTGTTTTAAGTATTGTTTTGGGTAATCTGACAGCAGGTCAAATTAAACAAACAGACGAGTGGGAAAATCTAGAAGCACCAGCAGAAGCAATTACAGTGCCTGCAGCATCAGATGTACCAGCGTCAACTGACAATAATACGTCAGACGTACCAAATTAATAAAGATTGGTATCCTTTAGTTACCCAGTCGATTAACACCTCAGTTAATCAAATGGCTGTAAAAAAGCGGATGTGGTGGAATTGGTAGACACGCTACCTTGAGGGGGTAGTGCTTTCGGGCGTGGGGGTTCAAGTCCCCCCATCCGCACCAAATATTAAAACCCCGATTGATTTAATTCAATCGGGGTTTTTGCTTTCAAATAATATGCTAAGAATTTAATTGCTTAGTTATTTTTACTTTATGATCTTCTTTACTTCAATTATGCTATGTCTATATCTAGTTAATTGATACTTCTATTGTTATTTACTACACCACTTATCTTAAAATATTTTGCTTCGTATACGAGTATCAATGTAGATGATGGCGGGGTCATACTCTACGACCGCTATGGCAAACCTTATTCGTTACTATGGAAGCAAATAATTCAGCCACCTAAACTTGAATCTAAAGTATTATTTAGTTATCTGACTATTACACATAGCCAAGGCTTGATGTCTTTGGCTATTAAAGTAGATGACAAATCAGAGCTTGCTTTAAAGTTACAAAAAATATGGGTGACACACCATCAAAAAGAGTTATGTGCGCGTATTATCAAGCTAGAAAGGTTACTCAAAGCTAGGTATTTATCTCATGGACTCATTAATATGATCCAGTCGGTATTGATACCGTATCGTGATAAATGGCTATCTTGGGATATACGCTGTGAGCTCAGTGCTGAATTAGCTCAAGCCATTGCTACTTTAAAGGAGGTTACGCAATGGAGCGAGGGAGATATTGCGGCATTTCAAGAAGGCTACGTGCGTTATAAATTAACAGAACATGAAGTATTTTTTGATACAGTCGAAAAGTTACCGTTAACGACAGCCCAGAGGCGAGCCTGTGTAATACAAGATGAAAGGCAGTTATTACTTGCAGGTGCCGGTACGGGCAAAACAAGTGTGATGATAGCAAAAGCGCAATACTTGGCGTATACCCGCCAAGCATATGCTAAGCATATACTGATGTTAGCGTATGGTAATGAGGCTGCGCGTGAGATGGCGCAAAGAGCCAGTCAATATCCTACGTTTCCAGAATGTATGACGTTTCATAAGTTAGGGTTAGAGATCATTGAGCGTGTTGAGGGGGTTGCACCTAATATTTCTCAACTTGCTCAGAACGAAAGAGAAAAGCGTACTTTTGTGAAGGAAACAATAGTATTGCTTTGTCAAGAAGAGCAATATAGATTGAGCTTTGTGCACTACACCAAATGTTCAGGCACAGATATAGCAAGTATTCGACGTTATTTAGAAAGTGCTCAAGGGACTCGTCAGTTAAAAACGATTACTGAGTCGTTAGGTCATCTCAAGTGCGCCGCAGCGATGAACAACTTGTTGCGGCTTGAGACGCGTTTTAATGAAGTTTTATTGTGTATTAGGCCTATTTTGGCGGAGTATAGCCTCTATTTGAGTAATGAAAAGGCAATTGATTTTGAAGATATGATCATCAAGTCCATTCGGTATGTAGAAGAAAAAAAGTTTATATCCCCTTGGACACACTTTTTAGTTGATGAGTTTCAAGATATATCTCCTATACGAGCCAAGTTATTAAAAGCATTAACGGAGCAGTCAGAACGTCATCATCTATTTTCTGTTGGTGATGATTGGCAATCTATCTATAGGTTTAGCGGCGCAGACATTTCATATACAACGGATTTTACAAACTTCTTTGGCCAAGGGACTGTGACGCAATTAGATAAAACATTTCGTTACCATCAGGCACTTTTAGATGTGTCCAGTCGTTTTATTTGTGCTAATCCGGGTCAGATCATGAAACGGATCTCGGCACATAACACCGACGACATAGCGCCGTTAGTTTATATTGAAGAGTCAGAAGAAGAGCAGTCGTTGTGCAGTGCACTAAGTGAATTAAATGCAAAAGTGCAAACTGAATGCAGCGTTCTAATACTTGCTCGATATCATAAGTTGTTACCAGACAAGCGGTTGTTATCTAAGTTGCAACAACAGTTCGAGTTTTTAGAGCTTCGCACCATGACCTTTCATGGCTCGAAAGGCAAAGAAGCAGACTATAGCATTTTACTGGGTTTACATGCTGGCACGAGTGGCGTACCTGCTCAAGAAAGTAGTGATCCACTCATCGAGGCTTTATTACCAAAACAAGGAAACTTTCCAAACGCTGAAGAGCGTCGATTGTTTTATGTCGCATTGACACGTGCTAAACGCCAAGTGTACCTCATCAAACCAAAAGTTAATCCGAGTGAGTTTTTATTGGAGCTAGATTATTAAGTAATAGTTCCTTGTTTAATTGGGTAAAAATTGTCGTAATCGGCAATCCACTGCTAAGTTTAAAGCAATACGATTGCGAGTAACTTGTCGAAATGGAAACAGAGCAATACATTTACCAACAAAGCCAGTGGATTAATGCACCTGTAGCAAACGAGCGGGTTCAGCTTGTGACTGTGTTTTTTAGTTTACAGGAACGAAACTGTAACGAGCTTACGCGTTTGAAGGACTATTTTCCTAATGCCAAAATAGTGGGCTGCAGTAGTGCAGGTGATATAGCAGCAGATCAGTTATTTGATGATGCAATGGTAGTTACCGCTTTTTTATTCAGTAATACTCGAGTCGCTATTTATAGTGACGCAGTGCAAGGTACTGCGGTGAGTGCGTTTTGCGAATTCGCCGCATCAGCATTGCAAAAACCCGATTTAAAATGGCTACTGGTAATAAGCGATGGGCATGTTATCAACGGCAGTGACTTGGCAGTACATCTTAATCACTCATTCGATGAAACAGTGATAATTACCGGGGGTCTTGCCGCAGATGGAGAGCGGTTTTCAAGTACATCATTATTTAATAACCAATTCTTAGAAGAAGGGGCTGTGATCTTATGTGGTTTCTACTCAGATACATTGAAAGTAAGCCATGCAAGTGTTGGTGGATGGGATCCGTTTGGACCAAGACGAGAAATCACCCAAGCTAAAGGAAATCGTCTTTATGCGCTAGATGGAGAGCCTGCTATCACCTTGTATAAGCAGTATTTAGGCCCATATGCCAATGATTTACCTGCATCAGCACTGAGGTTTCCACTTCAGGTCACGCACCCTGAGACTGGTCTCTCGGTGATAAGAACCATATTAGATATTGATTATGAAGATAATAGCATGGTATTTGCTGGCGATATGCCACATCAAGGTTATGCACAATTGATGAAGGCTAACTTTGATCGGCTCGTGGATGGGGCTGGGGCTGGGGTTATGAAGTCATTAGAGTGTGCGCATGGTGAGTCTGGCGTCGCTTTATTAATTAGCTGCGTCGGTAGAAAGCTGGTTTTGGGGCCGAGAGTTGAGGAAGAACTAGAAGCTATCACAACAAAACTTGCCTCTGGGTTTAAGTGTATGGGCTTTTATTCATATGGAGAGTTGGCTCCAGGTGAGTATGGTGGGCCTTGCCTTTTACACAACCAAACGATGACGGTAACACTTGTCTCAGAATAATATGCATCATTTATTAGCGCGATTACTTAAGAAAAGTGGTTTTTCTGGTATTGACTCAGCGCAATACGACCACTTTATACGTTTATTATCCGACGCGTTTGCGCATGCAGATGAAGATCGATGGATGCTAGAACATAGTTTAAATTTAACGAGTAAAGAGCTTACTGAAAATAATCGCCAGTTACGCACCAAGCTTGTTGATATTGATAAATACCAACGGAGCTTAGAGTTATCTGTTACCCGCCAGAAAGCAATATTAGACGCTAGTCCAGAAGTAGTGGTTGAGTTTAATATTTGTGGAGAAATTACACATATAAATCAAAGTGGTTGCACTTTTCTCGGCTGTGATGAGGGAACTGCTCTGACCCTTGATGCGACACAAGTTCTTCACTCTATTTTATCCCTACTTACTGCGCCTGATGTATTTATAGAACAAATTCAAGCCATGTTTGACTCCAAAGAAGCGCTGCTGACTGGAAACTTTGAGACGATACATGGTCGATACTATGAATATTACAGTGTACCGGAGCTGATCCACGGAGAGTATGTTGGACGAGTATGGTGTTGCCGTGATATCACAGATTTAAAAGCTCAAAAAGCGCTACTATCAAAGCAAGCAAACTGTGACTCTCTTACGGGGCTCGCTAATCGATTTAATATTATCGCTACAGTTAATAGAATGCTTCAAAGTGATGTGGTGAAGCCATTTGCCTTGGTGCTAATTGATTTAGATGATTTCAAGAAAATAAACGACAGCTTGGGTCACCTTGCTGGCGATGACGCATTAAAAATTTGTGCCAAGCGTTTAGAAAGGCGTGTGCAGCAGCCAAATCGTTTAGCAAGGTTGGGCGGTGATGAGTTTCTGGTTGTCTTAATGTTAGACAGTTTGCCTGCAATACGTGAGCAGCTAGAGCACATTTTAAATGCGTTTATAGATCCCATAAAAATAGAAGGAAATTGTTATCAACTCTCTCTAAGCGTAGGTGTAGCAAGTTACCCAGCCCATGGTAAAGAGGTGTCTGAAATCCTGGGTAAAGCAGATATCGCCATGTATCAAGCGAAAAAACAGGGTAAAAATCAATATAAGTTATTCGACTCAGCGCTAGAGCAGCGAGTTCAAAAAGCCATTTATATTGAAGAGAAGTTACAGCAAGCGATCACACTGAAACAATTTGAATTGTACTTTCAGCCAAAAATAAATATAGCGTCCGGACAAGTTACCTCTTTAGAAGCGCTCATTCGATGGCCAAATAATGGCAGGATGATTTTTCCAGACGAATTTATTCCTATCGCTGAGGATAAAGGCTTAATAGGAAAGATCACCGAGTGCGTGTTAGAAATGGCATGTGACACATTAAGTCAGTGGCACGGCTTAGCTCATTTGAAAGACTTATCTATTGCTATTAATATTTCAGGCAAAGACATCAGCGTTGATAATTTTTATGAGAAGCTAGAGCGCCTACTAAGTCGTTATAAGTTCAATCCATCTCTTTTAGAATTAGAGTTAACAGAAAGTGCATTGATCAGTAATTTAGCGAATGTTAAAGCGACGCTCAAGCAGCTAAAAAAACTTGGTATTAAAGTGGCAATCGATGACTTTGGTACGGGCTACTCTTCACTCGCATATTTACAGGCACTTGATATATATTATTTAAAAATAGACAGGCAATTTGTTGCGGCTTTATTGAGCGAGCCCAAAGCGGAGGCAATTGTGCAAAGCATTATTGATGTGGGCAAAAACTTAGGCCTGTGCTTAATTGCTGAAGGCGTCGAGCAAGCGGCACATTTAGACAAGTTACACAAAATGGGTTGCGATCAAGCACAGGGGTATTTTATATGTCGACCCTTGCCATCATCAGAATTACTCAAGTTTTTAAGTGCCGAAAAACAGGTCGTTTAAACGACTAGTCTGTAGCTGGGGGTTGTAAGGTTTAAATGCAGGTAAAATTCTGACGTTTGTCACTTCGAAATGTTATTCAGTTTTGCTATTGTTGATTAAAACGCAAATGGAGAGACGTATGAGTGGCACAACCATGATTTTTTTAATCGTGCTAGTATCTGTAGGGTTTGGCGCAATTAGAGAAATATATATTACTAAATTAGAATTAAAAAAGCGCAGTACCAAAGGCGATCAGGATGTAGAGTCGTTAAAGACTGAGATATCAGCGTTAAAAGAACGCATTGTTGTGCTTGAAAAGTTGGTAACGGATGACGGTTATCAAGTGTCAAAAGACATTGGCAGGCTTTAAAGGGAGAGTATGAGCAGGAAGCTGTAAAACCTTCCTGCTGTTAAGGAGTATAATTATTCGTAAGGTATAGGGTCGGTTGCATTATTCAATGCAAAGGCCTCTAGACGCTCTTGGCAAGCACCGCACTTACCACAGGCATGTTGTCTACCATTGTAACAAGTCCATGTTTGGCTATAATCTAGGCCCATTTCTAAGCCATCTGTTAAAATGTCAATTTTAGTATTATTTAAGTATGGGCTGACAATTTCTACGGCATCGTAGTTAGCAATACGGCATACATCATCCATTTTTTTCACAAATTCAGGACGGCAGTCTGGGTAAATAGCATGATCACCAGAATGCGCACCGTAAAATACTTTACTTGCTTTGATCGAGACGGCATAACCAACGGCGAGAGAAATTAGAATCATGTTACGATTTGGCACGATAGTACTTTTCATGCTTTCTTCTTCGTAATGCCCTTCAGGCACGTCAATATCATCAGTGAGTGATGAGCCGCCAATAAGTTGATTAATCGCCGAAATATCAACTATTTTATGAGTGATGTTAAGACGTTCACACACTTGTGCTGCAACTTCTAGCTCTTTGACATGACGCTGGCCATAGTTAAATGACAAAGCATAGACATCGTGTCCCGAACGGATCGCTTTGTTCAATACGGTATAGGAATCCATACCACCAGAATAAATAACAACAACTTTTTCACTCATAATGCTTTTGCCTCGATTTTGATAGAGGTTTACTTCAGGGCGCGATATACTACACGGCCGCTGAAAAAATAACAATTTTCCGCGGTAATTTTTTGAGTTTGGAAAGTTGTATCGGAGCTGTTTTGTACAAAATCAACGAAGTTTTTGAAACTATTCAAGGTGAAGCGAGCTTTACTGGCGTGCCATCGATCTTTTTACGTTTACAGGGTTGCCCAGTGGGTTGTTCATGGTGCGACACCAAACAGACGTGGGATCTCAATACAGAGTATCTAGTGTCGCTTGATAAAACGGTTGAGAAAAAAGCAGATTCTGAACTGTGGACTGAAGCTACTTCAGAGCAAATAGTTACTTTATTCAAAGATAAAGAGTATTTGGCCAAGCATGTTGTTATTACGGGGGGCGAACCTTGTATGTATGACTTGATACCCTTGTGTGAGCTGTTACATGACGAAGGCTTTTCTACACAAATTGAGACCAGTGGTACATTTGAGATTAAAGCGCCAGCAGAAACATGGGTCACGGTCTCACCAAAAATAAACATGCGCGGTGGGTATGAGGTGTTAACGTCGGCAATGAAGCGCGCTGATGAAATTAAGCACCCCGTTGCAATGCAAAAACATGTTGATGAATTAGAAGCTTTATTTACAGAAACTGGCGTCACACCAAGGTTAGTGTATTTACAGCCGATCAGTCAAAAAGCGAAGGCGACCAAGCTGGCCATTGACACGTGTATGAAAAAGAACTGGCGGTTATCAGTGCAAGTACATAAATACATAGGCATAAATTAGCATTTCTACTTGAAGAGCTGCATTTTTAATGCCGCTCTTGTTAGGCACAAAAAAACCAACATAACTATTCATGTTGGTTTTTTTGTTTTAAGTTATTAAGAATTTAAGAGATAGGCTTATTCTCTTCGAGTGTTTTTGCTGCATTTGGGTCGTTAAATACCTCAACATCAAACTCTTTTTCAGATTTAGCGACAACACACGTCACCATACAATCTCCGGTTACGTTCACTGCGGTACGGGTCATGTCGAGCAATCTGTCTACGCCCATAATAATTGCGATCCCTTCAACTGGAAGACCGACTTGGTTAAGCACCATAGCAAGCATTATTAGACCAACACCAGGGACACCTGCGGTACCGACAGAAGCTAAAGTGGCAGTTAAAATGACCATGAGGTAATCACTAATTGTTAAATCTACCGCAAACACTTGAGCAATAAATACGGTCGCGACACCTTGCATAATTGCAGTGCCATCCATGTTTATTGTGGCACCTAAAGGGACTGTAAAAGAGGCAACAGAGTTATGAGCACCTAGCTTCTTCGTGGCAGTTTCAAGGGTTACTGGCATCGTTGCACTTGAACTTGAAGTACTAAATGCAAACAAGCAGGCATCTTTCATTTTGCGCAAGAATTTAATTGGGCTCAATCCCGTGAGTGTTTTTAATATGATTGAATAGTTAATTAACGCGTGAATAAACAGCGCTGCTACAACCACGAAAAAGTATTTGGCAAGGCCAATGATTAAGTCCATTTCAATGGTCGTAAATAACTTTGCCATTAAACAGAACACGCCATAGGGTGCTAAGTTCATCAGTAAGGTCACTAATTTTAAAATAACAGTATTTAAGTCTTCAAAAATAGTTGCAATGCGTTTGCCAGCCTCACCACTGAGAGCCATGGCAATACCAAATAACAATGCAAACACGATAACTTGCAGCATATTACCTTCTGCCATTGCACTGATAGGGTTAGTCGGGAACATATTGATAATGACTTGCACAAGTGTAGGTGCCTGCTTGGCATCAAAACTTGCGTTAGTTGGTACGTCGTAGCCGACACCCGGACTGACCAATAAAGCCAAACTAATAGCAACCGTAATCGCAACCGCGGTTGTGAGTAAGTATAAGCCAATAGACTTGCCGCCTAAGCGACCGAGTTTTTTTGGATCGCTTAAGCTACATGTACCGCAAACCAGCGAAATAAAGACCAAAGGAACAACCAGCATTTTTAAGCTGGCAATGAATATTTGCCCGCCAATGTGGAAAAAGCCATCAACAAAAACACTTTTTACTGGAAAATCAAATAGGCCAAGTGGAATATAGACCTCGGTTTGACCGGCTAACAAAGCTTGAAGTAGCAGGCCTATCATAACACCCGCGACCATGCCAAACATGATCCGAGAGGTTAGGCTCGTTTTTTTATTTATTTGCATAACTATGTTACTAAAGTAATCGGAAAATCAGCATAGCCTAACAGGCTGACTGCACAAGACCAAAAAAAATCGACAATTAATTAATAAAAAACTGTGATTTTTTCAACCTTTCTAAGGTAATATGATAAAAAATTCTAACTTAAATCTTGGCTAGGGAGAGAGTTCGATGCCTCTAATGCGCTTATTTAGCATTGTCATGCTTGGTTTATGGCTTACCGCATGCGGTGGCGGTGGCTCCATTGAGAAAAACGATAATTCAGATGGCGGAACAACTTCTGATTATACTCTGACGTTAACAGGGTTAGACAGTGAAACTAATGAAACAAGTAATCTAGTCTCATCCGAGAAACCTTTAAAGGTAAGGGCGTTACTCAGTAAAGAGGGGATAGCACAAAGTAATGCGCTCATTACTTTCACCAGTAATCAATTTGCATCTTTGAACCCCAGCTCTGGTACTGTTTTGACTAATGCAGCAGGCCAAGCGGATATATTGCTTAGTGCTACAGCCAATGAAGGTGCTGGTCGGCTAAGTGCTGTTTATGTTGTGGGTGATGAGACCGTCCCAGCTAGTTTTGATTTTACTTCAAGCGGCGGTGGCGGCACTGATACCGGAGTATCGGGAGATGTCACTCTGCTAGTATCAGTACTCGACAAAAGCGGTAACACGTTTACTGAGTCAAACCCGCTGACACAAGATAATTCCGGCTTTATCACAGCGACTTTGAAAAAAGATGGTGTGGCGCTACCTCGTGTAATTGTCTCTTTTGCTACAGAGTTTACAGGTGAAATTAAAAATGGTACTGAACGTGCCATAACCGACGAAAGTGGTGTCGCCCGATTAGAACTCGGTAGCGGGCAATCAAAAGGTGCGGGGCGAATTACAGCCACTTATCAAGATTCCAGCAGCAACGAAAGTATCAGTAAGTCAGACGTGTTTTTTTCATCAGGAGACAGTGGTGCTAATGATACAAGCGGGTTTTTACTCGATGTGAAATTGCTGGTGGATTGTAATGCAAATTGGGATGCCAATAGAAATGACACATTACTTGACCCTTTAAGTACGGCATCTGGTTGTCAAGTGGTCAACTCAATTTCATCGAGTGATTTAGCGGATGTTTATGTTCGTCTTACCAATGCCCAAACAGGTGATGGTGTCGCAAATGGACTCGTCGAGGTAACTACTGATTTAGGCACATTGCTACCGAGTTCAGGCAAAGCACTGACTGATAGTTTTGGTGTTGCATTGTTGAAGTTGCAACCGGGCACAGAAGGTGGTGCTGGTACATTGACTATTTCCTCATCTCAAGCGAGTAACGTGCAAGAACTGGTTAATTTTGCGGTGGGGATCGCGGATCTGACATTGAGCGTCGATAACGGGCTATCAACTGTAAATAATGAAGTCGTGCCGTTAAAAGCGGGCGGTAGTACGGTTATTAATGTCACCTTACGCGATTTAGATGGCGATCTTTATACTGTGCCAACCGATGTTGAGTTTTCGTCGACGTGTAAAAGTGCGGATTTATCGGAACTAGATAGCATTGTAAAAACTTCAAATGGTGTGGCGAGTGCGACGTATCGTGCAAAAGGCTGTGAAGGTGATGATGATATCACGGTGAACGTGCAAACAGGTGGTAAGAACTTTAGTGCTCGAACTGTGATACCTGTATTGTCATCACCGGTTCAATCAATCAAGTTTGACAGTGTCTCTGAACCATTTATTGCACTGCCTCCAGGTGAGGGCGGTATTCCGACTCAATCTATCGTGAAGTTTATTTTGTTAGACGAAGATACTTTGCCTGTGCCACGTGCTCGGGTGGACTTTAAATTATCGGATAATCAAGGCTCTGCTGCGCTTACTCAACGTCAGAGTAACACCGATAATGATGGGGTGGTGCAAACCAGTGTTAAATCTGGGGTTGTACCGGGTCCACTAGTGGTTACTGCGTGCTATATTGATCAGGCTGATCTGGATGCGTTAGCCATTTCTGCTCCAAACGATGATTACTCTTGCTGGGAAGAGGATGTTGCTTTGTGTGCGAGTACGCCTGCAAGTGAAATATGCCCAGCTGGGGCGTTACAACTATACGATATTTCTAAGCAGATATTGAGTGTCTCGTCACAAATTAGCCTGAGCTCCGGTGTCACCGATCAAGATTCCTTCAGTGCTTCACCAGATGTGTTTAATACCAATTCATTGAACTATAATGGTATTGTTTCAAATATCACGGTTTTTTTTGGTGATCAGTTTAACCAATTTAATGCTGATGGGGTGACTGCAACCGTGATTGCTGAAGCAGGGGCAATTGGCAGCATCGATGGCACCAATACACTTGAGTGTGTGACTGATAACGCCAGTTGTACGGTGCAATGGCGTAGTCAAGGTGAAAGACCATTCTCCGACCCGAAGTGGAACAATCGTTTGGGAAGTATTAATCCTTCTACAGATAAAGAAAATTGTGATATGTATTTTGATGCAGCTGCGCCATGTATCAATGGTATGCTGCGAGCTAAAAATGATGACGATACTAGCAGTCCTAAAGGTATCGTTATGGGCGGTCGTGTCAGCATTTTAGCTGTAGCAAAAGGACAAGAGAGTTTTCGTGATGAGCCTTCAGATGACCCCGAAAAGGTAGAGAACCCTGTAACCCGAAGAAACGGACTATTTGATATTGGTGAGTATCGTCAAGAGTTTGATTTGAGTGAAGCATTCTTAGATACCAATGAAAATGGTAAATTTGATAAAGTAGATTGTAATACCAATAATACAACTGGGCCTTGCTCCCCAACAGGTACCGAGAACGGTGGACATGATGATGATTGGCGAGACTTAAATGGCAATGGTCGACATGATGAAAAAGATGATAAATATAACGGCTTATTGTGTTCAAAAGAAGCTGAAGAAGCAGGTGAATGTACCCGTGAGTTAATCGAAGTAAGGCAGCAATTTGAGTTAGTAATGTCTGGAGACACGCCTTATGTAAGGTTCTCCGTAGAAAAACAAGCTGATGATTTGGCTGCACATAGGCTCCACATCCCTGCGGATTGCAGCAGCCAAGCGTTTACGGCTGGTGCCAATGCGGGAACTGGTAAGCTTAATATTGAGTCTGCGGGTGAAGCCCCTTCGGGTCATAAAGATTTTTGTGATATCAACGCAATAAACTTGTCAGAATCAACGATTCAGATTACCAATGATGATGGGAGTATAAGCGATGATGACGAAGGGGTCTCATCTGTCATCGTATACATTTATTATTCAGATGTGTTTGGTAATCCGTTGCCTGCTGGCACTGAGGTAACGCTTTCAGCGACCAATGGCGAGCTAACAATCATCGAACATAGCGAAATCATCCCTAATACAAATTCGGATCAAACGATGTATTCAAGAGTAACCATTGCACGTGAGGAAGAGGGGAATAAAAAAACCACGGGTGCGCTGTCGATTGAATTTTTGATAAAAAATGGTGATGCGGAAACAAAAATCACCAGGTCGATTACGGTCTTAGATGACAGATAAAGTGAAATAGTATGAAATGCCAACCTCCGGGTTGGCATTTTTGTATCTATTCCTTTATATTGCGCAGCTTAATTTAGGGTTTATAGTTTTTGAGTAAAATAGCACCAAAAGTTGTGTAATTAATCAGTGATCAGCTAAAAGATTGTATTTAAAGCTTGTAACAATAGGTGTTTGTAGATATACCTATAAATATTAATCGCCCGTGATGGGTAAAAACGTAGACAAGAACGGTCAAGAATAGGCAGCTATGGGCAAATCGTTAGTAATTGTAGAGTCTCCCGCAAAGGCTAAAACAATTAATAAATATTTAGGTAAGGACTTTATTGTAAAGTCTAGTGTCGGCCATGTGCGGGACCTGCCGACGTCAGGTGCAGGTAAAACCAAAGGTGTTGCCACCAAAACCCCTGCTGAAGTACGCAAAATGGCGCCAGAAGAAAAAGCCATTTACAAGAAAAACAGAGATTATGCGAATCTTGTTGCGCGTATGGGGATTGACCCAGAACAAGGCTGGGAGCCACATTATGAGGTACTGCCAGGTAAAGAAAAGGTAGTACAAGAATTACAAAAACTTGCTGAAGGTGCTGACCACATCTATCTCGCAACCGATTTGGATAGAGAAGGGGAAGCCATTGCATGGCACCTCGAACAGATCATCGGTGGCGAACCTGAAAAGTATAAGCGCGTGGTATTTAACGAGATCACCAAAAACGCCATTCAGCAAGCCTTTGAGGCACCGGGGCAGCTAAATACCGATATGGTATATGCTCAGCAGGCTCGCCGCTTTTTAGACCGTGTAGTGGGCTTTATGGTATCGCCTTTACTATGGCAAAAAGTTGCTCGAGGGTTATCTGCGGGGCGCGTACAGTCAGTTGCTGTGCGTTTGCTCGTAGAACGTGAGCGTGAAATAAAAGCATTTATCCCAGAAGAGTTTTGGGATATTCACGCCGATGTGACAGCCAGTGCACAACCAATTCGCTTGGAAGTAACTAAGTTTCAAGGCAGTGCATTTAAGCCGGTTAATGAACAGCAGACCACTGCAGCGGTAACTGTACTTGAAAAGAGCGACTACAAAGTTGTAAAAGTTGAAGAGAAACCAAGTAAAAGTAAGCCAAGTGCACCTTTTATTACTTCAACAATGCAACAAGCAGCCAGTACGCGTTTAGGCTACGGCGTAAAGAAAACCATGATGCTTGCGCAGCGCTTGTATGAGGCTGGGTATATTACTTATATGCGAACAGACTCAACGAACTTATCAAATGATGCCGTTGCGATGTGTCGTGAGTATGTTACAGAGCAGTTTGGTGATAAGTATTTACCTGAAAACCCAATAAAGTACAGTGCCAAAGATAACGCACAAGAAGCGCACGAAGCCATTCGTCCATCAAGCGTAACGGTATTGTCAGGTCATGTTGAAGGCGTAGATGCTGATGCCAAGAAGTTGTATGAGTTGATATGGCGACAGTTTGTGGCGTGTCAAATGACACCTGCTGAATATGACTTAACCACCATGTCTGTGGCTGCGGGTGAATATACCCTGAAAGCCAAGGGACGCGTAATGCGCTTTGATGGTTGGACTGCGGTGCAGCCTTCGATACGTAAGAAAAATGAAGAAGATCAATCTTTACCAGCCGTTGCTGTCGGCGATGACATTAACTTAGTCGCGTTAGATCCTAAGCAACATTTCACTAAGCCACCAGCACGTTTTAGTGAAGCAAGCTTAGTTAAAGAATTAGAAAAGCGTGGTATTGGCCGTCCATCTACTTACGCAGCGATTATTTCGACGATTCAAGATCGTGGGTATGTTCGTGTTGAAAATCGTCGCTTCTTTGCCGAGAAAATGGGTGAAATTGTTACGGATCGCTTAGTCGAAAACTTTAACGATTTAATGAATTTTGATTTTACTGCCAAAATGGAAGGCCGTTTAGATGACATTGCAGAAGGCGAACGAGTTTGGACGCAAGTTTTAGATAAGTTTTACGCAAACTTCTCGCAGCAGTTAACAACGGCTGGTGGAGAAGAAGCCGAAGGCGGCATGCGTCAAAATGTTATGGTTGAAACCGATATTGACTGCCCGACATGTGGTAGGAAAATGGGTATTCGTACCGCGTCTACAGGGGTATTCTTAGGGTGTACAGGGTATAATCTGCCGCCAAAAGAGCGTTGCACTACAACCATGAACTTGGTGTCGGGTGATGAAGCGGTTGCTGCTGATGTAGAAGATGTTGAAACTGAAACGTTAATGCAGATGAAGCGTTGCCCAGTTTGTGAAACAGCGATGGATTCATATCTCATTGATGAAACACGTAAAATTCATGTATGCGGTAACAACCCGGCATGTGATGGCGTGGTTGTCGAACAGGGCACCTTTAAAATTAAAGGCTATGATGGCCCAGTTATCGAATGTGATAAATGTGAATCAGAAATGCAGTTAAAGTCTGGTCGCTTCGGTAAGTACTTTGGCTGTACCAATGAAGATTGTAAGAATACGCGTAAACTGCTGAAAAGTGGTGAGCCTGCGCCACCAAAAGAAGATCCTGTTCACTTGCCGGAGTTGGAGTGTGAAAAGTCTGAAGCGTATTTTGTCTTGCGAGATGGTGCGTCTGGGGTATTTTTAGCAGCGCATACCTTCCCTAAATCACGGGAAACACGTGCGCCTAAAGTGGCAGAGTTAAAACGCTTTAGAGACCGTATATCACCAAAGTTTTACTATTTAGCTGATGCACCAGATCAAGATGATGATGGTAACTTAGCGGTAATTCGTTATTCACGCAAAACTAAGACTCAATACGTTATGACAGAAGTTGAAGGTAAAGCAACAGGCTGGAAAGCAACCCTTGATAAAGGTAAGTGGGTTATTGAGCAGAAAGTGACGAAGAAAAAGAAAAAGTAACATTGTATTATGTTTAATGAAAAGCCGGGTTCGCCCGGCTTTTGTCTTTTTGTAATTCATACTGTGCGGTGTTTAACATTGAGTATTTTAGTTATGTTAGTACTTACTGCGGGTAAAAGTTATGATAAAAAAGGTGTTAGTACGCATAATTGACATCACAAGATGCGCTAAGTAAACTCGTTTTGTGTCTATATATGGAACGTAAGCGATATTGTCAACACCACCGTCGCGAAATGCAATTAGGAAAAATTATTGATGCATTCTATAAAAAAAATGAAGTCAGGACTTTTATGTCTTGCAATACTGACTGTGTCTCTTGGCATAAATAAGCGTGCTTTAGCTGATACAGAGTCGAGTTCAAAAGTACAGTTAACACCTTGCTACATTGAAAACCTGCCTGACAGGTTATTGTGTGGCAGCATAAAACAGCCGTTATCGTATGAAACGAATAAAGGTGAAATAGACATTCACTTTGCGGTCATTCCGGCCATTAAACAAAGTTACCCAACTGAAGCTGTATTGGGCTTTGCAGGAGGTCCTGGGCAATCTGCGGTTGAGTTGGCTGCAATATTTAATCGTAATTTGCGGTATGCCCGTGAAAACCGTGACATTTTATTGGTTGATCAAAGAGGCACGGGTAAATCATTTAAATTACAGTGTCAGTCTGATGACTTAGTGACTCAGTTTGCGTTCAATGATGCATTGGTAGATATGAGTACGTTAACAGCAAAAGAGACCCAAGGTTGTAAATCTGAGATAAAGGTTGATTTGAGTCACTTTACCACGCCTGTTGCTGCAAAGGACTTTGAAGCAGTTCGCCAAGCTTTAGGTTATACCGGGCTGCACTTGTACGGTGTGTCTTATGGTACGCGTATAGCGCAAGAGTATACTCGTCAATTTCCAGACTCAGTGCTAACCAGTACATTAGATGGTGTTGCACCAATGCAACAGAGTCTTGCGGCAATTGGCGGTGCTATAGATACGTCACTCGAAGCGTTACTTAAACGTTGTAAAGCGCAAAAGCAATGTGAAAAGCAGTATCCTGATTTATCAAATCAACTGGCTACTTTACTTGATAGATTAGATCATTCACCCGTTACAATTGACGTAAGGCACCCCCGAACTCATCAAAACATTGAATTAGTTGTTACGCAATTAAAGTTTTTTTCTGCCATAAGAATGGCACTGTATAGCCATCACACTCGTGCATTAATCCCTTTAACGATTAGTGAAGCGCTGGCAGGTAATTATTCTCCGTTAGTGGGGTTATTATCTTCATCAGACATGGTTGATAGTATGGCGATGGGGATGCACAGTGCGATTGTGTGCGGTGAAGACTGGCCCTATTTAACATCTGTATCACGCGTAAAACATACGCAAAGTTATTTTGGTAAATTGATGATTGAGTCTCTAGATATGAGTTGCCCTGTTTGGCAAGTAAAACCGGTTGATAACCGTTTTTATCAGCCGCTTGATACTGTAACGCCAACTTTGCTGTTATCAGGGGGTGTTGATCCAGCGACGCCACCAGAGTGGGCTGAGATGGCGATGGTTAATATGGAAAATGCCACACACTTGATTGCACCATCAGCAACACATGGCGTGGTATCGCAAACTTGTGCAGCTAAGTTAGTTGGTCAATTCATTGATAAAAAGAGTGCGCAGGAGTTAGACGCCAGTTGCTTGGAAAAAGATAATCGTAAACAGTTCTTTATGAATCTTAATGGCACAGTTTCAACTCAAAAAACAAAAAATAGTACATCACAAGTAGGGGCGACTTATGATATCGGTAAATAATTTAACGAAAAAAATCGGTGATGTAAATGCGCTTAATGGCCTTAATTTTAGTGCGCAAAATGGTAAAATTACCGGGTTACTTGGGCCAAATGGTGCGGGTAAAACAACCTGTTTACGCACCGTGTTTGGTTTGCTTAAGGCTGACAGTGGTAACACTGAGATTGATGGCATTGACGTCGCAAAAGATCCCATGCAAGCAAAGCAGCAGCTAGGCTTATTTCCTGATCCATGTGGTTTATATGAACGCTTAACACCACGTGAGTATGTTGAGTTTTTTGCGCAATTGAGTGGTATGAGCGCTACGGATGCAAAAACAGCGACAGCAGATGTATTATCTAAGTTACAGATGGATGATATAGCTGATAGGCGTTGCCAAGGCTTTTCACAAGGCCAGCATATGAAAACGGCTTTGGCTCAAGCAATCGTACACAAGCCAACCAATATTATTTTAGATGAACCGACGCGGGGGCTCGATGTAATGAGCACGCGTATATTACGTGATCTATTACTGTTGCTGAAAGAGCAAGGGCATTGTGTGTTGTTCTCAAGCCATGTAATGCAAGAAGTGGCCGCATTGTGCGATCATGTGGTAGTTATGGCAAAGGGGAAAGTTGTGGCGGAAGGTTCACCAGAGTCACTGTGTGAGCGCACTGGCAAAGCAACATTAGAAGAAGCATTTATTGAGTTGATCGGCAGTGATGAAGGAATAGCAGCATAATGAAATTACTGACTGTATTGTTTAAAAAAGAAGTACTTGATGCAGGTCGAGACAAGCGCTCGGTAATGGCTGGTTTATATTACGCGATTGGTTCACCGATAATCATGTGTGTATTATTTTCAATTATGCTCAAGCAGTTTGCGTCTCCAGATGAGCTAAAAATTACCATTAATAATGCAGATGCTGCGCCAGCATTGGTGCAATATTTAGATAGCAAAGAGATCATTCACAGTACTGATAACGACGTAAAAGCCATTACCTTAGAAATCAGTGCAGATTATCAAGATAAAATGCGCGAAGGACGCAGTGCACAGGTCACAATTATTGCTGATAAGTCCGACGATAAGTTACGAAAATCGATTGCTGAACTTGAACGTGCGCTTATGAGGTATAACAGTGAAGTCGCCAGTCTTCGGTTACTTACACGGGGTATTGATCCTACTGTAATGCAAGCGGTGAATGTACAAGTGCATGATCAAGCAACGCCTGAGTCGAAAGGGGGCATGTTTTTAGGTATTGCAACCTTATCTATTGTACTTACGTTATTCTATGCTGCGATGAATTTGGCAATTGATACCAGTGCGGGCGAGCGAGAGCGAAATTCACTGGCGTTGTTGCTAAGTCACCCGCTTAGCAGTATGCAGGTGGTTTTAGCAAAGTCAGCTGCCATTGCTGCTTTTTCAATGCTTGGTCTTGCAATTATTTTGGTGGTGTCAAAATTTGCTTATGCTTTGGTGCCTTGGCAGCAGCTTGGTTTTAGTGTCAATATCGGCTTTGATTTTATGCTGTTATGCATGGTGATTGGTTTACCAATTGCGTTAATGTCAGCCAGTTTACAAGTGTTTGTGTCGTTCATGGCTAAGTCATTTAAGGAAGCGCAAACGTACGTCACCATGGTTTTGTTTGTGCCGATGGGACTCAGTATGGTCACGACCTACGATATTGCGACAGAGTACGTGCAGTGGTTGCCTATTGCGGCGCAACAACATGCCATGATTGAATTTATTAAAGGCAATGCATTACCTTGGCCGCAATTATTTATATCAACGCTTGTTACATTGGCATTGTTTGGTTTATTTAGCTGGCTGAGTAGCCGTATGTTAAAAAGTGAAAAGGTGGTATTTGGTTTGTAATTAACTAGATTGCTTCCCTAGAAAAATATAATAAGACGCAGCGCGAAGCTGCGTTTTTTTATAGCATGGTTATCCACAGAAAAAGTGGATAACTTGTCATTAAGTTGGGGTTGGTTTTATCAAAAAGTGAGATGAATTAGGATGCTGGCTGAGTAACAGTGCGTTTTACTACGTGCGAGTACCATGGGGTTGGTAGCGCTCATGTAAATAGCTCAAGTAAGTAGGGAATTGGTGCTTTTGTACCATATAAGCATACAGTGATATAAGTACAGTGAAGCAGATGGTCTTCAGTAAATGAAGTCGGTTGGCGAACAATAAAGTATATGGTGTATGTCTAAGGGCATAGCTGCCATCATTTAGTATTTTCTGGTATCATTATTTTTTAAACGGCTTATAAATTACTGAGTGGCTTTATGGCTTCTAAATAAAAGTAATTTTTGTGCTCTAATCACGTTATTTTAAGTTAATTTACTATGCAATTATCTCCATCATTAACGGCGTTAATCGAAGCCTTACGCTGCTTGCCTGGCATTGGGCCGAAGTCAGCGCAACGGATCGCTTTTCATTTACTTGAACGTGATCGCTCAGGCGGGACTCAACTTGGCGATAGTTTGTTAAAAGCCATGCAGGTTATTGGTCACTGCGAGTCATGTCGTACATTCTCTGAAGCACCATTGTGTGATATTTGCTTGAGTGTAAAACGTCAAGACAGCCGTTTATTATGTATTGTCGAATCGCCAACTGATGTGCTTGCTATTGAGCAAACGGGGCAATACCAAGGGTTGTATTTTGTTTTAATGGGTCACTTGTCACCATTAGATGGTATTGGGCCGAAAGAAATTGGGCTGGATATACTCGATGATAAATTGTCAAAGGGTAATATTGATGAGGTAATTCTGGCAACAAACCCGACGGTTGAAGGTGAAGCCACTGCACATTACATTGCAGAGCTGTGTCAAAAACATAACGTGGATGCATCTCGAATCGCACATGGTATGCCTGTCGGTGGTGAGCTTGATTTAGTCGATGGCATGACATTAATGCATGCATTCTCTGGCCGGCGCAGCCTTAGTTAACTGGCAATGGACTTGGGTGTCAATGCCTAATTTAAAGCTACTTTAGGAGCGCTCATGACACCATCCTTGACCATAGGCATATGATCCTACGAGCCGCTAGATGTAGTCTATAATAGCTATTTTTTGGTTTTTTCTTGCAGTAATTAGCTGCGTACAAGTTTCTTTAATTTTGCATTACAATGACTGACAGGCATCATTCAGATATGCAGTGCGGCTCAAATTTTAAAGCCGCTCACACTACTATATATTATTTTCCCCAAGGCTAATAATTACTTGTAATAGGTAATGTACAACCTTGAGAGTAATGGCGATGAATATATGCTCTAATGAAAAACGTTTACTTTTGTGTAATGGGGTGTAATACCCTAAAAAAACCTTGCTGATATACTCAAAATCGGATGAAAAATCAATCAACCGTTAATTTATGTACAGCAAGGAAAGTAAACTATGAGCAAGCCAGATCCTATTGCGCAATTACAAGTTGAAATCGCGCAACTTCAATCTGCATTTGAAGATCTTAATAAACAATGTTCGACAGAAAGTGAGCACAACGCCATTTTGCGTTGCGCCACATGTATTCCACAGCAGCTTTATGGCTGCACAGAAAAAGCCACTAACCCACAACAACCTCATTTTATCCCCGATTTTAATATACCGCTTATTGCAGCTGGTGGCGGCGATAAAAAATGCGATATTTTAGAAAAACTCGGACCATTGGCTGGGTTGATAGGTACTTGGGTCAGCACACGGTGTGGAGGGTTTAATGTCATGCCTATCCCGCAAGATAATGCCCCTAATGGGTTTATTTTAAAAAATATCCCGTATTACGAAGTTATGACGTTTAGCGCTATTCAGGGTAAAGTCGCTAACCGAGCAGGTAATTATGAGCAAGACGCTTATACTATTTTTTATTCACAACGGGTGTTTTTTGCTGAAGGTTGTCAAAAAGATGAGCTTGTGCATGCTGAAAATGGGAGCTGGCTACATCAGGTGATTGCGCCTCAAGGGCAAGGACCACTGAACAAAGCGCCATGGGTACCCGATACACCCGACCCCCTCCCTCAGCAAGAGAAGAACTTAACTATCGTAAAGCAGGTTTCAGTTCCTCACGGTAATTCTATTTTAGCGATAGGCCATCACGATAGCTTTAGAGGTGCGCCGAGCATTCCTGTTGCGAATGCCCTGCCCACTGCTGGCGGAACGAGTTTTAAAGCCCCATATGGTACAGATAGTCCTGAAAACCCAAATGTTAACCCCAATATTGTACTGCAAGTTGCCTTAGATAGCCTCTATCAACAAGGCATAGGTGTTATCGATACCACGGTGCTCGATGTTGATACTCAAAAACATGGCAATATTGCCAATACACCATTTATGAAAGCACATTCTGATGTGCCTCGATTCAAAACTACGTTGTGGTTAGAGCGACTGTCTAATGGCCTCGATATGCTGCAATACACTCAAGATATTACCTTGGATTTTAGTTTGGCAACTGGTAAAGACCCCAGTAAACGCAGCGGTTATCAGTTTCCGCACATTACGGCCAATACACTATTTAAAGTGCAATAAGCACGCGATTGCATTGTGATGAATATGTCTGTTTAAGACATTGTGTTTGCCTCGTGTGAGATACATTCGGCAAGCGATAAACCGCAGTTTGTTTGGTATGCGATACCAAAGATGACAATTAAATAAACTTTAAGGAAAGTAATATGAGCGAACAAGCAATAAAACAACTCCAATTACAAGTGACGGAGCTCACTTGTAAAGTCAAAGCATTAGAATCACGCTGTAACCCTCCTGCAATTACAGACTGTGCTGTATGTTATTACTGTACACCTTGTAGCCCCTGTATCACACCGGCAATTCTATGCGCCCCTTGCACGATTACACAATGTGTTATGTGTGCACCTGTTGGTACCAGCTATCAGCCTGTAGGTCCGCCAACACCTTGTGTTGCTTGTGTGCAATGTGATGCGAGTTACAAATGCTTAACATGTGAGCCTGTCGCTAATTGTGCCACTTGTTACCCTTGCATTGTTAATTTCTGTGCGTTGTGTCAGCAATGCCAAAACTTACAATGTCAGCAATGTGCTCATATCACTAAGTGTGACACTTGCTACCCATGTATTGTCAACTTCTGTCAGCAATGTGCGCCAATTAGTCAATGCGAGCCGGTTACTCACTGCGACACTTGTTATCCATGTGTAGTGACTTATTGTGTGACATGCCAACCTGGTCAACATTTACAATGCCAGCAGTGTGCACCTATCACTAAGTGTGAGACTTGTTATCCATGCGTCGTGAATTTCTGTCAACAATGCGAACCTGTGACTAAATGTGATACCTGTAACCCCTGTGCCGTGAGCTTCTGTGCACAGTGTTATCAGTGCGCTCCTCAATGTATTCAATGTGCTTCGCAGTGTGTGCAGTGCTATCAATGTGTTCAGTGTGCACACCAATGTGTGCCGTGCTACCAATGTGCACCTCAGTGTGCGCAGTGTTATCAATGTGCTCCGCAGTGTGCGCAGTGTTATCAATGTGCTCCGCAGTGTTTGCAATGTTACCAGTGTTTAACTTGTACACCGTGTAGTACCGGCGGTTAGCACGCAGTTATTAACGCTCGCTGAGTTCAACTCAGCGAGCGTTCTTAGAAATTGGATGTTTAATTTATGAAGAAACTAAGATTAACCCCAGCTGCGAGCATTATTCCCAATAGCAGTGGTGTGTTATTAAGTTCAGATTTGGGAGACTTTCAAGTTCATGGTCGCGATACGGCAGACTTTGTTGAAAAAATATTGCCACTACTGGAGGGGGAACTCACTCAAGCTGAAATTTGCACGCGTTTACCTGAATATGGTGATGAGAGTATTCAGAGTGTCCTGAAAATGCTTAGCCAATATGGTTTATTAGAAGAAGTCTCTGCGCAACTTGAGTTTAGGCCACCAGGTTTAGTGCAAACACGCTTTTTACGGCCATGGTACCAAGCAAGTCAAACGCTATCTAGCCAAGATCAAATATACTCCCTAACCCCTTGTAGGGTATTAGTAGTGGGCCTTGAGCCTTGGGCTGTTACATTGCTAGAGGAGTTAAGCACCGCAGGTGTGGGACATATTCATTTATTAGATAAAGAAAATATCACCAGTGATGATTTAACATGTCACCGCTTTCTCACGCCTGACGATATTGGCAAATCAAGAGCACAGGTATTTAAAGCTGCACTACAACAACGTAACCCCTGGATGCAGATCAGCTACTCAGAGCTCACGTGTGATAACGACAACTTAGGTAGTCCTTCAAATGACTGGGATCTGGCCATCATTACTTTAGGTAAAGATGCCCATTTTTGGTCACATAAAGTTTCTGAGTATGTGCATCAAAATACGATTAAAGCGATGTATGGTCATTTGAATGGTTTAGAAAGCTGGATAGGTCCAGTTGTCAATTTAAATGACACCGCCTCTAGCTCATGTTGGAACTGTTTAAGATTAAGAAAGCTTGGTACAGAGCAACATGGCGAGTTGGCACACCAATTAGAAAAAAGTCATATAAAAAATCGTGACGGTCGTGCCCGTAGTATGTTGACACCAATGTCAGCCATCACTGGCCAACAGCTTGCGATGGAAGCATTAAAAATCCTTTGGGGCTATACCGAAAGTGAATTATCCTCGCATGTTATTGTGCAAAACCTAGTCACATCCCACTCAGAAAAACATGCCATTATTCCTATCCCTTGGTGTGAAGTATGTGGTTTTGATCATAGCACTGCGAATACTCATGCATTATCAATGCATCGCGATAGAAAACCAGCTGGTAACCCGCTTAATCAGCTTCAAAATGTTGAGCAATTTGAATCTTTATTTGAAGGCTGGGTAGACTCGGTAACCGGTATCGTACGCCAACTCACAGGACATGCCCCACATTTACCCGATTTTCCAATTACTGCGTCAGCAGGGGTGTCCTCGTTTACTGAAGGTGAGTTTGACCCAAGAGCTTCAGGTCAAGTAGGTTCTGGTAAGGGGCTGGATCATATTTCAGCGCATATCAGCGCAGTAGGGGAGGCACTGGAGCGTTACTCCGCAGCTCGATACCAATTAAGCGATTTTAAATACGCTTCTATTAGACAGTTGCATGGTGACTATATCGACCCTGACACTTTAGTTTTATATTCTAATAAGCAATACAGCACCCCTAATTTTCCATTTCACAAATGGCATCGAAAGCAAAAAATACACTGGTGCCGCGGTAGCTGGTTAGCAACAGATAAACCTGTTTGGGTACCCGCGTTAGTCAGCTACTTTAATTTTTCTTGCCCTTACAAAGAGCAATTTAGTCAGGTATCTTCAAACGGATTAGCAGCGGGCCAAGACAATGATGATGCGGCTCTCAGAGCCTGTTATGAACTAATTGAGCGCGATGCCATGATGCTCACTTGGTATGCGCAGTTACCTTGCGAACGTCTCTGCTATGAAGCACTTAATCAAGGCAAAATGAGAGTGATGATAGAAGATTTAACTAAGCTCGGCGTAGAACTTGAGTGCTACTTATTAGATGTAGGGTTACATGTCCCCACGGTGGTATGCTTAGCACTCGGTGATGGCTATCGCACCCCTGCGGCATCGGTTGCTTTGGCCACTCATGGCGATATTAAAGTTGCCATGCGCAAGGCGCTATTAGAGCAGGGGCATGTAATGCCTTATTTGTGCCAATTAATGCGTTCGGGGAATAAAATTCCGCATCATGTTAGCGATGTGACAGGTTTAGAAGATCACGCAGCTTATTACTTTAGCAAGAGCAAACTCGCTACATTTGATTTTATGCGTCGCCCTTTAAGTGAGGCAAAAACTCTGGATGATTGGCCTTATGAAGTGATCACGCAAGTAACCCAACTTAAGCAACGTCTAGATGAAGCGGGTGTTGACGTAGCCATTGTGGATGTCACCTCTCCGGATATGGCGTTAAGTCCATTTAGAGTAGCACGGGCTATAGGTGTCAATATTCAGCCAATTCACTTTGGTGAGCAATTTAAACGGGCAGATAACCCAAGGTTGCGTAAGTTATTACAAGGGCGTCCGATTAATAAAGAGCCACACCCCATAGCTTAGAAAAAGGATATTATTATGAACGTACTCGTGTGTGGCACCCACTATGGTTCCACTTATATTCGCGCATTAACTCAGTTTCCACAAGATAGCTTTTTATGTGCAGGCATACTATCAAAAGGGAGTGAGCACTCTCAGCAAATTGCCAAACAAATTGGGGTACCATATTATACTGATGTTGCCGCTGTAACGGCTGACAGTATTGATATTGCTTGTGTCGCAGTATCAGGCGATGCGGGAAAAGCAATTGTATTGTCTTTACTAGAAAAAGGCATCTCAGTATTATGTGAGCACCCAGTTGATCAAGCCTTTGTGCAAGAAGCACTGGCACTTGCCAAGCAGCAGCAAGTCTATTTTCACGTCAATGGCCATTTTGCTGACTTATATGCCCCACAAGCCTTTTTACAATCTATACTTGCTGCCTATCAACAGGGTTTTGGCTGTATGCATTATGCTATGGGGGCTAACTTAAGAACTTTATATTCGGCGCTGGACTTATTAGGCCGCGCTCTCGGTGGATTTGAAGGGCTGGAAGTCGTCAAATACAGCGGTGATCCTATGGCATTTCAGCCTGTTATGCTCAAAAATAAGAATCTCACTGTCTCTGTGTTATGCCAAAACTTTTCGTCAGTTGAAGATGACGGCAGTGCCACTTTTTTAAATCATCAGTGCTCTGCGCTATTTCCTCATGGTACTTTGACACTGAGTGAAACTTCTGGCCCATTAAGCTGGTTTCCTGCAAGCCAATCCTTACCTGCTGAGTCTTGGAGAACCTATATGCCCATTGAGCTTGCACCTATGGATCGGCAGCAGTTAATGAGTCACAGAGATCAGTGTAATCTCACGGCTATTGCAACATTAGCTGCCACTGTCCAAGGTGAAACACAGCCTGTATATCAGCAGCCAGGTTACTTATTGGGATTGAGTGGATTATGGCAAACGGTATTGATGGAGTTACAACCAGCAACTAAAGACAATTGTGCAGCGTAATGATGAGTTGTTTTTACACCTAGTACGTTTCATTGCGCTAGGTGTAAGAAATCTCAGTGCAAGCCCAATGGTAGTTGCTCTGGCTGAGCTGAGGCCCTAACGTGATTTGTTGCACAGTACTTCCCAGATTTTGCTAGACCAAAAATGACTGTCTGTATCGTAACTGTAATTGAACACACAAACTTTTACTGTTACGCATAAATTTAATGGTTAGAATTATGGTCAGTTTCAGGACTTGCACGCTGTAAAAAATCACGCAAATACACTTTTATTTAAACTAAACAGACGGCCACACAGGCTTTTCAGCTTTGATTCATTATAAAAATACATTTTTCCCCTTGAACTTGAAAAACTCCCCCCCATATCCTTTTGCATAATATTTAGTATCAATTTGGTTAGACGGAGAGAACGATGACCACAGCTCAAAAAGAAACATTAGGCTTTCAAACAGAAGTAAAACAATTATTAAACCTAATGATCCATTCTTTGTACTCGAATAAAGAAATCTTCTTACGTGAACTTGTATCTAACGCCTCAGATGCCGCGGATAAACTGCGCTTTTTAGCACTGTCTGATGGCAGCCTTTATGACGGTGACGCAGACTTGCGTGTACGTGTAAGTGTTGATAAAGAAGCGAATACCGTGACCATTTCTGATAACGGCATTGGTATGACACGTGAAGAAGTGATCAGCTCATTAGGAACGATTGCTAAGTCAGGTACTGCTGAGTTCTTTAGCAACCTTACAGGTGATCAAGCGCAAGACTCACAGTTAATTGGTCAATTCGGTGTTGGTTTTTACTCTGCATTCATCGTTGCTGATGCGGTAACAGTAACGACGCGTAAAGCGGGTGAAAGCACAGGTGTTGAGTGGCATTCACAAGGTGAAGGCGATTACACGCTTGCTGAAGTAGAAAAAGAAGGCCGTGGTACTGAAATCGTGCTGCATTTACGTGAAGAAGAAGGTGAATTCTTAGACGACTTCAGACTACGCGGTATTGTGACTAAATATTCTGACCATATTTCTATCCCTGTTGAAATGTTCAAAGCACCAGTGCCAGAATCAGAAGGTCCAGACGGTGAAAAAATTGAAGCAGTTCCGGGTGAGTGGGAAGCGATTAACCGTGCTACAGCACTTTGGTCTCGCGATAAGTCAGACATTTCAGATGAAGAATACAAAGAATTTTATAAGCACGTTGGCCATGACTGGGAAGAGCCACTAACATGGGCACACAACAAGGTTGAAGGTAAAACAGAATACACAAGCTTATTGTATATTCCTAAGAAAGCACCATTCGACATGTTTAACCGTGATCGTCAAACGGGCTTAAAGCTTTATGTACAACGTGTTTTCATTATGGATGACGCTGAGCAGTTCATGCCAAGCTACCTACGTTTTGTTAAAGGCTTACTTGATTCAAACGATTTGCCACTGAATATTTCACGTGAAATCTTACAAGATAACAAGATCACACAAGCAATTCGTAAAGGCTGTACATCTCGCGTATTGAAAATGCTTGACCGTATGGGCAAAAACAAGCCTGAAGAGTATCAAACGTTCTGGAATGAATTTGGTCAAGTGATCAAAGAAGGTCCAGCTGAAGACTCAGCTAACAAAGAAGCCATTGCTAAGCTTCTACGCTTTAGCTCTACACATACAGATGAAGCTACACAGAATGTGTCTTTAGAGCAGTATGTTGAGCGTATGAAAGAAGGCCAAGACAAGATTTATTATGTTGTTGCCGATAGCTTTGAAGCAGCTAAGAGTTCTCCACACCTAGAAATCTTCCGTAAGAAAGGCATTGAAGTATTATTGCTTTCTGATCGTGTTGATGAGTGGATGATGAGCCACCTAACAGAGCTTGATGAGAAGCAACTACAGTCAATCACACGAGGCGACTTAGACTTAGGTGATTTAGATGACGAAGAAGCTAAGAAAGCACAAGAAGAGAGTGAAAAAGAAGTTGAAGGCTTAGTTGAGCGCATTAAAGAAGTGCTGGGTGATAAAGTGAAAGAAGTACGCTTTACGCACCGTTTAACTGATTCTCCAGCATGTGTTGTTGCAGATGAGCACGACATGAGTTCACAAATGCAAAAGCTGATGGAGTCTGTGGGTCAAGCGGCACCAGAGTCTAAGCCTGTATTTGAACTAAACCCTGAGCACCAACTTGTGAAGCACCTAAATGTTGAGCAAGATGAAGACAAGTTTGTACAGTGGTCAGAAGTATTATTTGACCAAGCGCTACTTGCTGAGCGCGGTAGCTTAAAAGACCCTGCTGGATTTGTTGCTCGCTTGAACAAACTAATGCTTGATTTAAGCAAATAAGCGGTTAAATTCCGTAAGGAAAAGGGGGCTTTATGCCCCTTTTTTTTATCTATAACGAATTAACCTTAGCAATTAGTATAAGTTGCTTGAGAAACACCGGCGCTTGTGAAAAAATTCAACCAAATTTAAATAAACTCCGATACGAGGAACATATTATGCGCATTATCCTTTTGGGCGCACCGGGTGCAGGTAAAGGCACTCAAGCACAATTCTTAATGGAAAAGCACGGCATTCCACAGATCTCTACTGGCGACATGTTACGTGCGGCTATTAAAGAAAGCACGCCTTTGGGCCTTGAAGCAAAGAAAGTGATGGACGCAGGTCAACTAGTATCTGATGAAATCATCATTGGCCTTGTCAAAGAGCGTATTGCGAAAGCTGATTGTGCAAAAGGATTCTTACTAGATGGTTTCCCTCGTACAATTCCACAAGCAGACGCAATGAAAGAAAATGGCATTAGCATCGACCATGTTATTGAGTTCGATGTAGCTGATGACATTATTGTTGAGCGCATGGGTGGGCGTCGCGTGCACCCTGGTTCTGGTCGTGTGTATCATGTTGTTTATAACCCAGCAAAGGTTGAAGGCAAAGATGATGTAACAGGTGAAGACTTAATTATTCGTCCTGACGATGTTGAAGAAACAGTTAAAAAGCGCCTTGGTATTTACCATGAGCAAACTAAGCCATTAGTAAGTTACTACCAAGCTGAAGCGGATTCAGGTAACACGCAATACCATAAACTTGATGGTACGCAGGCTGTTGAAGCGGTAAGCGCTCAACTTGCTGAGCTGTTAGGTTAATCGTTTGATTAACGCCTAAATTATAAAAAAACCGCCTTTTGGCGGTTTTTTTAGAGCCTGTAATTTAAATTGTGTATCTGCTTATAATTAAGCCAGTAATGGCTGAGGATAAGCAATATGGATAAGAAAGCTCTAGAAGCCTTCGCTCGCGAAGCAGCTAAGTCGATTAAGACTCCTTCTGATCTTGATGACTTTAGGAAAATGTTAACCAAGGTGACGGTTGAGACAGCCTTAAATGCTGAACTTAATGAGCACCTCGGTTACGAAAAAAACTCACCAACTAACGATAGTAACAGTCGAAATGGCTACTCATCTAAACGCCTAATTACAGACGATGGTGAGATCCAGTTAGAAGTCCCTCGTGACCGTGACGCGTCCTTTGAACCCAAGCTTGTTCGTAAACATCAAACCCGATTTCAATCGATGGACGACAAGATCTTAAGCCTATATGCCAAAGGAATGACCACCCGTGAAATCGTCGCAACATTCAAAGAAATGTACGATGCGGATATCTCCGCCAGTCTAATATCTAAAGTTACAGATGCTGTTTTAGAACAAGTGGTTGAGTGGCAATCTCGCCCGCTTGATACGGTCTATCCCATCGTTTATCTCGATTGCATCGTCGTGAAAGTACGCCAGAATAAACAGGTTATCAACAAAGCCATTTATCTCGCACTTGGCGTAAATATGGAAGGTCAGAAAGAACTTCTTGGGATGTGGATGTCCGAAACCGAAGGAGCGAAGTTCTGGCTTAGCGTGCTCACCGAACTTCAAAATCGAGGCGTGAATGATATCCTCATCGCGTGTGTAGATGGCCTGAAGGGCTTTCCTGATGCCATCAACGCTGTTTATCCAAAAACTCAAATTCAGCTCTGTATCGTACACATGGTGCGAAACTCAATGAAATACGTCCCATGGAAAGACTACAAGGCAATTACCGCTGACTTAAAAGAAATCTATCAAGCAACAACGGAAGATGAAGCCCTGTTGGCGTTAGAGCACTTTGGTGATAAATGGGATGAAAAGTACCCTCAAATCAGCCGCTCCTGGACGGCTCATTGGGATAATCTCAATACTCTATTTAGCTACCCTCAAGATATTCGTAAAGCTATCTACACGACAAATGCTATTGAATCTCTGAACAGTGTGATCAGAAAAGCGACCAAGAAACGTAAACTGTTCCCGACAGATGAATCCGCTAGCAAGGTGGTGTACTTAGCGATAATGGATGCTTCCAAGAGGTGGACAATGCCTATTCATAACTGGAAGCAAGCTCTAAACCGTTTTATGATTATGTTTGAAGACCGACTAACTGAATACTTGTAACTAAGAGCAGTTACACAGAATTATTTACAGGGTCTTTTTTTATAATGTTTTTAGTTTCTCGACGACTTGACTGTAATCAGGTTCAGTAGCTAAATTTTTAACTAGTTGTTTATAAACAATGTTATGTTCTTTATCGAGGATAAAAACAGCTCGGCTAAGTAGCCCCATATCTTTAATATATAAGCCATAGTTTTCACCAAAGTTTCGCCATACCGAGTCAGATAAAGTTACGACCTTGTCGATGTTTTCTTGCTTACAAAAGCGCTTTTGGGCAAATGGTAAGTCAGCACTGATTGTTAGCATTTCAATATTTGAAAAAGTCTTAGCGACTTGCTCATTGAAGTGTTTGGTTTGTAGGCTACAAATACCTGTGTCTAAGCTTGGCACAACACTTATCAAAACAGCTTTACCTTGAAAGTCCGATAATTTCACAGGAACAAATGCATCGTTAACAACCTTAAAATCAGGGGCTTTTTGACCTTCGGTAACACCTTGGCCCAGTAATGTGATTGGCTTCTCTTGGGCATATACTTTACCTGAGTCAATTTTGTTTTCAGGTAGAGTGTATGCAGATACGCTCATAGCGAACAAGCTTGTGGCAATAATGGAGACTTTCAGCATAAAGTATTCCTTTTCGAGTTATCTTAATTGGCGTCAGTGTATTATACTGTAAAACGCTAACAAAGTATTACGGGATAACTGCGTTGTAAATCGTTAGGGGTTTTATTAACATTAGCCGTAAAATTGAGCCACCAAAAACTTATAATAATCATTAAGTCTCAATTTACAGATCATTGAGAACAACTCGAGCAAAGAGAGCTTTTATGTCAACATTAGTTTTAATATGTGATGACTCTAAATTAGCGCGCCGTCAACTGGCTCGCTCATTGCCTGAGGATTGGGATATTAAGGTAGAATTTGCAGAACATGGCTTAGACTGTATTGAAAAGATCAAACAGTTTTCTCCTGAAATTCTATTTCTAGATTTAAATATGCCGCAAATGGATGGCTATGGCGTATTGCAAGAAATTCAAAACCAAGATTTGAATGTATTAACGGTTGTGGTGTCTGGGGACATTCAGCCTAACGCACATCAACGTGTTATCGAGCTTGGGGCAATTGACTTCATTCGCAAGCCCTGTGATGCAACAAAGCTTGCTGAAATCATTGAGCACCATGGGATACGAGATCGCGCTATTCGCGAAAGTTTAGTCCATAAATTAGGTGAGCAACTAGACCCTGAGATCAGAGATATTTATCAAGAATTAACCAATGTAGCTATGGGCCAAGCGGGTGATTTATTGGCTAGGCTGTTGAATGTATTTGTAGAGTTACCAATTCCAAATGTGAATGTCCTTGAAGTCAGTGAGTTACATATGGCTTTACAGGCTATTGATGCAAGTGCAAGCACGTCGGGCGTTTGCCAAGGCTTTATCGGTGGTGGGGTATCGGGCGAAGCATTGTTACTACTGAATGATTCTAGCTTCAAAGAAGTCGCATCACTCATGAACTACCACGGTGAACTGAATGAAAAGGTTGAACTTGAGTTATTAATGGATATTAGTAACATCTTGATTGGCTCGATTTTGACAGGTTTATCAAGGCAGCTGGATATGCCATTTAGTCAAGGTCATCCTGTGGTACTCGGGCAGCACTGTGACGTATCAGATCTGGTTAAAGCAAATAAATCTAGATGGCAACGGACGCTAGCTATAGAAATTAGTTATGGAATTGAAAATCACAACATCAACTGTGACTTAATGCTGCTATTTACTGAGGACTCATTGAAGACCTTAAAGTATAAAGTCGAATACTTATTAGAAGATTAAAACTATGCCTGCTGCTGATTTTGACATGAATGAAATCCATTGGTTAATGGATATGTTTAATACGGTTGATGTTGGTTTAGTCGTATTAGACAGAGATTATAAAGTATGTATTTGGAATGGTTTTATGGAAAACCACTCTGGGTTATTGCCAAGTGCCGTTAAAGATAAAGATATTTTTGACCTATTCCCAAGTATTGATGAACAGTGGTTTAGAGGCAAAACAGAGTCGGTATTTGTGTTAAAAAACCGTTCTTTTACTATTTGGGAACAGCAACCATACATATTTAAATTTAAGAATTACCGACCAATCACCGGTAAAGCAGACCATATGTATCAAAGTTCGACCATTATTCCTTTGAGTACAATTACCGGTGAAGTAGGGCACATTTGTATCATTATTTATGATGTGACTGATGAAGCAATGAATAAGCTTGAACTTGAACAAGTTAATCAGAAGCTTGAACAAATGAGCCGCACTGATAGCTTAACGACTTTAGCCAATCGAGGCTATTGGGAAACAACCTTACGTAAAGAGTTTAAGCGATTAAAGCGTAGTCAGGGTGTATGTAGCTTGTTAATGTTTGATATTGATCACTTTAAACGCGTCAACGATGAGTATGGCCATAGTGGTGGTGATGAAGCAATTCGGCATATTTCAGATTTACTAAAGAAAACTCTAAGAGAAACGGACACTGCCGGCCGTTATGGTGGCGAAGAGTTTGTAGTCACGTTGGTTGATACGGATGAGGAAGGAGCACAAATATTTGCTGAACGTTTAAGGTGCTTGATTGAAAAGTCATCCATTTTTTATGATAACAAACAAATACAAATTACAGTGAGCGTGGGTTTTGCCGTGTATACCAGTGATTTTGACAAGCATGAGCAGTGGATTGAAGCTGCGGACCTTGCGTTGTATCATTCAAAAGAAACGGGTAGAAATAAAGTGACTGGTTACACCGTTGATATGAAAAAATAAAAAGAGTAATTTAAAGTCGTGAAAAAGCCCTAATAACAGGGCTTTTTTATTGTGTCGGATATTTTACGACGTCAGGGCTTACGCTTCAAACTAAGCAGAAGCTTCTTTATTCTCAGCAGGGCACTGACCGATGATTGTCTTAGCCCCGTCGCTATCCACTTGCTCTAACTTAACAGAGAACCCCCACAGCCTATATAGGTGTTTTAAAACCTCTTTTTTAGAGTTTGCCAAAGGTATGTCATTCTGCGGTACGTAGCGTAATGTTAAAGACCGGTCTCCTCGAACATCTACGTCATATACTTGAATATTAGGTTCGTGATTACTTAAATTGTATTGTGCAGATAATGAGGAACGTACAAATTGGTAACCTTCGTCATTATGAATTGCACCCACTTCTAGATGAGGAGATTTTTGTTGGTCAACTATTGTAAATAGTTTAAAGTCTCTGATCAGCTTTGGTGATAAAAATTGGCTCACAAAGCTTTCATCTTTAAAGTTTTCCATCGCAAAATGGAGCGTATCTAGCCAGTCTTTCCCCGCAAACTCCGGAAACCATTGTTTATCTTCTTCCGTTGGGTTTTCGCAAATACGACGAATATCTACCATCATATTGAAGCCAAGCGCATAGGGGTTTATGCCAGAGTAAAATTTACTGTTATAAGGTGGTTGATAGACCACATTAGTATGGCTTTGTAAAAACTCTAACATGAAAGCATCGCTGACTTTGCCTTCATCATAAAGGTGATTCAAAATAGTATAGTGCCAGAATGTTGCCCACCCTTCATTCATAACTTGTGTTTGGCGTTGTGGGTAAAAGTATTGTGATACTTTACGGACTATACGAATAATTTCTCGTTGCCATGATTCCAATAAAGGCGCGTTTTTTTCTATAAAATAAAGGATGTTTTCCTGAGGTTCTGTTGGAAAGCGGATCCTTTTTACTTTTTCTTCGTGCGCGCTCACGGGGATCGTACGCCAAAGCTCGTTCACTTGAGACTGTAAATAGTCCTCGCGTTCTTTTTGTCTTTTCTGCTCTTCATATAAAGAGATTTGTTGCGGACGCTTATATCTATCAACACCGTAATTCATGAGTGCATGGCAAGAATCGAGTAAATTCTCGACTTCATCAATCCCATATTTCTGTTCACATTCTGCAATATAATTTTTGGCGAATAATAGATAATCAATGATTGATGGTGCATCAGTCCAAGTTTTAAAAAGATAATTACCTTTAAAAAATGAATTGTGTCCGTAACAGGCATGTGCCATTACCAATGCTTGCATGGGTAATGTGTTTTCTTCCATTAAATACGAGATACAAGGGTCTGAATTAATCACAATTTCATAAGCGAGGCCCATTTGGCCACGCTTGTAGTTTTGCTCAGTTTGAATAAACTTTTTGCCATATGACCAATGGCTATAGCCAATAGGCATGCCAACGCTCGAATATGCATCCATCATTTGTTCGGCGGTTATTACTTCTATTTGGTTAGGGTATGTATCTAACCGGTAGTGCTCTGCTACTCGCGCTATCTCGGCCTGATATTCACCTAACATCTCAAATGTCCAATCAGGTCCGTCATTCATAGGGTTATAACTCATATAGTTCCCTCCTATAAAGGTTAGGCAGCGCCTTGTTGCTGACGATTCTTTTTAAATAGCTCTCTAAATATTGGATAGATATCTTCGACACTTTTAATATGCTGCATAGCGAAGTTATCGAACGTATTTTCGATTGCTTGATATTCTCTCCACAGACTCTGGTGTGCCCGTGTGGTAATTTCTATATAGGCGTAGTAACGCACTGTTTTAAGCAAGTGATTGGTCATAATATCAGTGCAATGGGGTGAATCATCAGCCCAGTTATCGCCATCAGACGCTTGTGCTGCGTAGATATTCCAATCACCTTGCGAATATCGCTCTTTTACGATTTCATCCATTAACTTCAGTGCGCTTGATACTATCGTACCGCCCGTCTCTTGAGAGTAAAAGAACTCTTGCTCATCAACTTCTTTAGCTTGTGTATGATGGCGTATATACACCACTTCGATATCTTTGTACGTACGTGTAAGAAATTGATAGAGCAAAATGTAAAACCGTTTCGCCATATCTTTAGTGCCTTGATCCATAGAGCCAGATACATCCATCAAACAAAACATCACCGCTTTGCTTGTTGGGTGCGGCTTTTTCTCATAATTTCTAAAACGTAAATCATAGTTATCAATAAAAGGCACAGCTGCAATTTGTCGCTTTAGGCCTTCTATTTCACTTTCCAGCTGTGAGATTTGATGTTGCGGTGGTACGGGCTCTTTTAGCAACTCCGCTAACGCTTCTTCCAACTCTTTAAGTCTGCGTCGCTTGCCTGCGCTCATCGCAACACGTCTTGCCAGTGACCCCTGTAATGAGCGCACAATATCGAGGTTACTTGGCATACCATCGTTACAAAAACCAGCTCTGTGGGTTTTCATTTGCACCAATTTATCAAGCTGACTTTGTTGTAAATTAGGCAGCTCTAAATCTTCAAATAGTAAGTCTAGATACTCGTCTTTGGAGATTGAGAATACAAAGTCATCTTCGCCTTCACCTTGATCACTGGCTTCGCCTTCTCCTGCACCACCAGATTGACCCGAAGGGGGACGCTGTATCTTGTCCCCAGTCGTAAATTGGTCATTACCGGGGTGGATCATTTCTCGATCCCCCCCTTTGCCTTGGTGAAACGCGGGTTCACTCATATCTTTTTGCGGTATCGAAATACTCTCACCACTACTCACATCGGTTACGCTGCGTTTATTAATCGCATCAGAAACAGCTTCTTTTATCTGTTTTTTGTAGCGCCTAATAAAACGCTGTCGATTAAGTGTGCTTTTATTTTTACCGTTCAGGCGACGGTCTATAAAATGCGCCATAAATCACCCTCTCAGTCGAATTAATCTTATTGTGACTTTCTCACTCTTAGATACCATTCAGAGAGTAACCTAACTTGTTTTTGTGTATAGCCTTTCTCTACCATTCGGTTGACAAAATCTTCATGCTTTTTCTGATCTTCGGCAGAGGTTTTGGCATTGAATGAAATAACAGGCAATAAGTCCTCAGTGTTAGAGAACATTTTCTTCTCTATTACTGTGCGTAGTTTTTCGTAACTCGTCCACACTGGATTGCTCCCGTTATGATGTGCTCGAGCTCTGAGTACGAAGTTAACTATTTCGTTTCTGAAATCTTTTGGATTTGATATACCTGCTGGCTTTTCAATTTTCTCTAGCTCAGCGTTTAATGCTGCTCTATCAAATAGCTGGCCTGTATCTGGATCTCTGTATTCTTGATCTTGGATCCAAAAGTCAGCATAGGTGACATAGCGGTCAAAAATATTTTGCCCGTATTCTGAGTACGATTCTAAGTAAGCTGTTTGTAACTCTTTACCAATAAACTCTACATACTGGGGGGTTAAGTAGCCTTTAAGGTGACTCAAGTAACGTTCTTGTACCTCGGCATTAAATTGCTCACGTTCTATTTGTTGCTCAAGCACATAGAAAAGATGAACCGGATTAGCGGCAACTTCTGCATGATCAAAGTTAAACACGCGAGATAGGATCTTGAATGCAAATCGAGTTGACAGTCCATTCATACCTTCATCAACGCCGGCATAATCTCGATACTCTTGATAGGATTTTGCTTTAGGATCTGTATCTTTTAGACTTTCACCGTCATATACACGCATTTTCGAATAGATGCTTGAGTTTTCAGGTTCTTTAATTCGCGACAAGGAAACAAATTTAGCTAATGTCTCTAATGTACCCGGTGCACATGGTGCCGTGGCGAGCTCACTGTTTTCAATCAATTTATCGTAAATTTTTACCTCTTCAGAGACGCGTAAGCAGTAGGGCACTTTTACGATATATACACGGTCTAAAAATGCTTCATTGTTTTTGTTGTTTTTGAAAGTTTGCCACTCTGATTCATTTGAATGGGCTAATATCATGCCATTAAATGGCAATGCTGAAATACCTTCAGTACCGTTATAATTACCTTCCTGCGTTGCTGTGAGTAATGGATGTAACACTTTAATTGGTGCTTTAAACATTTCTACAAATTCCATTAACCCTTGGTTGGCAAGGCATAAAGAACCTGAATAAGCGTATGCATCGGGATCATTTTGTGCAAAGTGTTCCAATTTTCTGATATCGACTTTACCCACTAACGCTGAAATATCTTGATTATTTTCATCGCCAGGTTCTGTTTTGGCAATAGCAACCTGATCCAGAATAGAGGGGTAACGTTTAACAACTTTAAACTGGGTTATGTCGCCATTGAATTCGTGAAGACGTTTTGTGGCCCAAGGGGATATTACTGTCTTCAAATAGCGAGGTTTTATCCCATACTCTTTTTCTAACAGTTCAGCATCTTCAACGGGGTTAAATAAAGACAGTGGATGATCATTGACTGGTGAGCCTTTAATGGCGTAAATCGGCACCTGTTGCATCAAATACTTTAGTTTTTCAGCTATAGATGATTTACCGCCCCCAACTGGACCGAGTAAATAAAGTACTTGCTTACATTCTTCAAGCCCTTGTGCAGCATGTTTTAGGTACGCCACAATTTGTTCTATAGCATCTTCCATACCATAGAACTCATTAAATGCGGGATAACGTGCAATCACACGATTTGAAAACAGCCGACTGAGTCTAGCATCATTTGATGTATCAATCATTTCAGGTTCGCCAATGGCCATTAACAAACGTTCAGGAGCACTGGCGTAGGCTGACTTGTCGTTCTTACAGATCTCTAGAAATTCAGCGATACTGTATTCTTCTTCTTGAGCTGCTTCATATCTGGCTTGGTAGTGTTCAAATATCGTCATAACGACCTCCAATAACCTGCTTAAGTAAGGAAAGCTATTTAATCTTCAGTGGGAAAGGTTAGTTTTAAGTCTAGACGTGAAAATGGTAATTTGCCTAAAAATTCCAAACATTTAATAGAATAACGTACTGGTTTTTAGGAATAAAAAAAGGCGCCTTAGCGCCTTTTTGTTGCAAAAAAACAAATAGTTTTTATTGCAGGTGTTTATGCTAGGTTTGCGTTTGCAAATTCCCAGTTTACTAGTGCCCAAAAACCTTTAAGGTAATCAGGACGTACGTTACGGAAGTCGATGTAGTAAGCGTGTTCCCAAAGGTCCACAGTTAAGATTGGAGTAACACCTGCTTCAGTTAACGGAGTTGCTGCATTTGATGTGTTAACAATATCAAGTGAGCCATCAGCTAATTGCACTAACCAAGTCCAGCTTGAGCCGAAGTTGTTAACAGCTTTATCGTTGAAAGCAGCCTGAAAATCTGCAAATGAGCCCCATTTTGCATTGATTAGTTCAGCTACTTTACCTGAAGGTTCACCGCCTGCATTTGGTGCAAGGCTGTTCCAGTAGAAAGTGTGGTTCCAAATTTGTGCTGCGTTGTTAAATACGCCACCTTCTGAATTACATACAACTTCTTCTAGAGACTTTTCAGCAAGCTCAGTGCCTTCAACTAGGCCATTAAGTTTTACAACATAAGTGTTGTGGTGTTTGCCGTGGTGGAACTCTAGCGTTTCTTTTGAAATATGCGGCTCAAGTGCATCAATTGCATAAGGTAGTGACGGTAGTACAAATGCCATTTTTTTCTCCAATTGTTTATTAATTCCAGAATCGATACGAAACATAGCGCAGTTAAGTGCACTTTTCTATACGAGCTGGCTTTATAGTGATATTATAATTCTTGAGTATTTTACTCAAGTTTTGGCAAACAGCAATGGCGTTGCCTTACACTTATTTAGGAAACTAGCCCTGTTGATTTATTTTTAAACAATAAATTGTTAATTTGGGCTGAAGCTATCGTCATTTTTGAGGTTAAAGATGGAAACCATTGATAAAATTAAAGAGCAAATTTCAGAAAACCCAATCCTTCTATATATGAAGGGATCACCGAAGTTACCAAACTGTGGTTTTTCATCACAGGCGTCACAAGCTCTTATGGGATGCGGTGAGCAGTTTGCTTATGTTGATATTCTTCTTAACCCGGATATTCGTGCAGAGTTACCGCACTATGCCAATTGGCCTACATTCCCGCAACTTTGGGTCGAAGGCGAACTAATTGGTGGCTGTGATATCATCATTGAAATGTTTCAGCGCGGTGAGTTGCAACCGCTTATACAAGAAACTGCTGCAAAGTATAAAACTCAAGAAGCTGATGCTGCAGAATAAGTAATGTCAGTTAGTTAGTTTAAAAGGCCGAGCGGATTGCTCGGCTTTTTTGTGCCCAATACAGTCCTCCATCAAGTAACCCTTTCAGAGCTGCCTATTTTTTGATTCATGGTCTTATGTAGTTGTACCTGCATATTATTCACTGAATCTATTTTTCACCCATTAATCAATGATGTTTTATGAATATATATTCACTGCAGCTTGGCTTTACGTTTACGTAAACTGAATATCTGTGCGATATTAATTCACTTTTTAGTCACAATGACACTGGTGTCATGCTGTTTTTTTATTCTATACGGATAGTTTTAAGTGTTTTTTAACGAATTGGTTAATTTGTCTTACCAATGAGAAATATTCATAGTTATGAATATGTATTCATAAATGTGTTGACTCAGTTTTAAATCCCCGTTAATTTTGAATATCGGCCAGTAATAATCGTCAGCAGTTTAATCCACTGGCAGGGGTAGCAAGGGGAGGAGTCCATGTTATATGACTCAGCACTAGAAAAAGATAATTGTGGGTTCGGTTTGATAGCACATACAAGCGGTCAGGCTAGCCATAAATTGATAAGAACGGCGATCACAGGGTTAGATCGTATGCAGCATCGGGGCGGAATTGCCTCTGATGGTAAAACCGGAGATGGATGCGGCTTACTGCTGCAAAAACCAGATAGTTTTTTCCGAGCGATAGCGGCGGAAAATGATTGGCGTTTAGGCAAGAATTATGCGGTAGGTATGTTGTTCTTAAATCCTGAGGCTGCACTCGCCACAAGATCTAGGGATGTAATAAACGAAGAACTAGAAAAAGAAACGTTGACGCTAGTTGGTTGGCGTGAAGTACCGACAGATCCGTCAATGTTAGGGCCGATCGCCCGACAGCAATTACCGACTTTTGAACAAGTGTTTGTCAGCGCCCCAGAAGGTTGGCGGCCAAAAGATTTGGAGCGTCGTCTATACATTGCACGACGCAGAATAGAAAAACGCCTAGAACATGATAAAGAGTTTTATATTTCTAGCTTGTCAGGTTTGGTAACTGTATACAAAGGCTTAATGATGCCGGCAGATCTGCCAAATTTTTATCTTGATTTGGCTGACATGCGTATGACCAGTGCTATTTGCGTTTTTCATCAGCGCTTTTCGACAAATACACAACCACGTTGGCCTCTGGCTCAACCGTTTCGTTATTTGGCTCACAATGGTGAAATAAACACGATTACGGGCAATAGACAGTGGGCACGTGCCCGATCATACAAATTTTCTTCACCATTATTGCCTGATTTACAAAGCGCAGCGCCTTTTGTTAATGAGACCGGTTCCGACTCTTCGAGTCTAGATAATATGCTGGAACTCTTTTTAGCAGGTGGCATGGATTTGTTCAGAGCAATGCGCATGCTGGTTCCGCCAGCATGGCAGAAAAATAGAGCCATGGACGAAGATTTACGCGCTTTTTACGATTTTAACTCCATGCATATGGAGCCTTGGGATGGTCCTGCTGGTATTGTTATGTCTGATGGCAGGTTTGCGGCATGTAATTTAGATAGAAATGGATTACGCCCTGCACGTTATGTGATCACACAAGACGGCTTTATTACGTTAGCATCTGAGGTTGGTATTTGGGACTATGCGGCAGATGAGGTAGTTGAAAAAGGCCGAGTAGGTCCTGGTGAGTTGTTGGTGATTGATACCTTACACGGTAAAATTTGGCAGTCAGATGAAATCGATCAAGACTTAAAAGCGCGTCATCCGTACAAGGCATGGTTAGAACAAAATGTGAAGCGTTTAACACCTTTTGAACAATTAGATGAGAAGCAGGACGCCGGTCAACGTAGTTTTGATAAAGCCACGCTTCATACTTATCAAAAGCTATTTGGTTACAGTAACGAGGAGTTAGACCAAGTTCTTCGTGTTATGGGCGATAATGGCCAAGAAGCAACGGGTTCGATGGGAGATGACACACCATTTGCGGTGCTTTCAGAAGGTGCTCGCTCACTTTATGATTACTTTAGACAAAAGTTTGCTCAAGTAACAAATCCGCCTATTGATCCATTGCGTGAAAATCACGTGATGTCATTAGCAACCTGTATCGGCCGTGAGCAAAATGTATTCAATGAAACGACAGGACACGCAAAGCGGCTCCAGTTTGATTCTCCAGTACTGACCTATTCGGATATGCAGCAATTAGTTGATGCTGATGATACACATTATCGCTCATGTGTTATTGACCTGAATTATGCCCCTGATGAAGGGTTACAAAATGCCATCAAACGTGTGTGTGATGAGGCACAAAGTAATGCGCAATCGGGCTGTGTAATGGTTATTTTAAGTGATAGGAATACCACCAAGGAGTCGCTACCCATTCCTGCAGCAATGGCTGTCGGTGCGGTACAACAAAGGCTGGTCAATACCAACTTAAGATGTGACGCCAATGTGATTGTCGAGACTGGCAGTGCTCGAGATCCTCATCACTATGCGGTACTACTTGGTTTTGGCGCAACTGCAGTCTATCCATATTTAGCATACGAATCATTGGTAGCGATGTGCGATGATAATGTTATTAAAAAGAATTATAGAGAAGTAACGCTTTCATATCGTTCAGCCATCAACAAAGGGTTGTACAAAATAATGTCGAAAATGGGGATCAGTACCATTGCGTCATATCGTTGTTCGATGTTATTTGAAGCCGTTGGGTTGTCTGATGAGCTGGTAAACTTATGTTTTAAAGGCGTTGCGAACCGTATTCAAGGCGCGTCTTTTGAAGAGTTTGAATGTGATCAGAGTAAACTTCATAAACTCGCGTACAGTAAGCGTAAATTACTCAGCCATGGGGGGTTACTCAAGTTTGTACATGGTGGTGAATATCATGCTTATAACCCCGATGTAGTGAGTACTTTACAAGTGGCCGTGCGTTCAGGGAATTATGAAGACTACAAAGTCTACGCAGATCTAGTAAATAAGCGCCCAGTGACCAACTTACGGGATATGTTGCGTGTTAATACTGCGCAAGAGTCAGTACCAATTGATGATGTAGAACCTGCGACTGAGCTTTACAAACGTTTTGACTCTGCGGCAATGAGTATTGGCGCATTATCTCCTGAAGCGCATGAAGCACTCGCCATTGCTATGAATCGATTAGGTGGGTGTTCAAATTCAGGGGAGGGCGGTGAAGATAAGCTCCGTTTTGGTACTGAGAAGAACTCGCGTATCAAGCAAGTTGCATCTGGTCGATTCGGCGTAACGCCACATTACTTACAAAGCGCTGATGTAATACAAATCAAGGTCGCACAAGGTGCTAAACCAGGTGAAGGGGGTCAGTTACCCGGAGAGAAGGTAACCCCTTATATTGCGAAATTAAGATATTCAGTGCCGGGTGTGACACTTATTTCACCTCCGCCTCATCATGATATTTATTCAATTGAAGATTTAGCCCAACTTATATTTGACTTAAAACAAGTTAATCCAGAAGCGATGATATCAGTGAAGTTGGTATCTGAACCAGGAGTTGGCACGATAGCAACGGGTGTTGCGAAAGCATATGCCGATTTAATTACTATCGCAGGCTATGACGGTGGTACAGGTGCCAGCCCACTCACATCAGTAAAATATGCTGGAAGCCCTTGGGAGCTTGGTTTGGCAGAAACACAGCAGGCACTCGTTGAGAATGGACTACGTCACCGTATTCGTTTACAGACAGATGGTGGATTGAAAACAGGCTTAGACATAATCAAGGCGGCTATTTTAGGTGCAGAGAGTTTTGGTTTTGGTACTGGACCTATGGTTGCACTGGGTTGTAAATATCTGAGAATTTGTCATTTAAATAATTGTGCGACCGGTGTTGCAACGCAAGACGAGACACTGCGTCAAAAGCATTATCATGGCTTACCAGAAATGGCGATGAATTATTTTAAATTTATAGCACAAGAAGCCAGAGAGTTAATGGCGCAGTTGGGCGTGACGCGATTGGTTGACCTGATTGGGCGAACTGATCTGCTTGACATGATTGAAGGTAAAACCAACAAACAAAGTAAGCTGGATTTATCTAATTTGTTGGCTAAACCAAGTAACCCAACGAATGAAACATTGTATTGTTCTGCACCGAATGTGTCGCATTATCAGGGTAAATTAAACGAGCTGCTACTTGAAAAAGCAAAGCAAGCTATTACAGATAAAAGTGGTATCTCACTCGTTAATCGTATTTGTAATACCGACCGTTCCGTAGGGGCGATGTTGTCAGGTTATATTGCGAGTAAACATGGCAATCAAGGCATGGCCGCAGATCCTGTTGCAATTGAGCTTCATGGTACTGCGGGTCAGTCATTTGGAGTATGGAATGCGGGTGGTCTTGAAATGACGCTTGTCGGTGATGCAAATGACTATGTTGGTAAAGGGATGGCTGGTGGTAAGTTAGTTATAAGACCGCCAGTTGGTTCAAGTTTTGCGAGCCATCATGCGACCATTATTGGTAACACTTGCTTGTATGGTGCAACAGGTGGAAAGCTTTATGCCGCAGGCAGAGCTGGTGAACGCTTTGCTGTGCGTAACTCTGGGGTGAATGCCGTTGTTGAAGGCCTGGGGGACAATGGGTGTGAATATATGACCGGAGGGGTAGTATGCGTACTCGGCCAAGTTGGTGTTAACTTTGGTGCTGGCATGACTGGTGGGTTTGCGTACATACTCGATGAAAGCGATGACTTTTCTAAACGCATTAACCCAGAGCTTGTTGAAGTGGTTAGCTTAGCTGAGTTCGTCTCGCATCAAGAACATTTACGCGGAATGATAGCTGAGCACCTTGATTTGACAGGATCATCTCGTGCTGAACAGATTTTGGCTAATTTTGAATTGTACTTGCCGATGTTTAAGTTAATTAAACCAAAATCTAGTGATGTAAATAGCTTACTAGGCCACAGAGCACGAAGTAGTGCTGAATTACGTGTTCAGGCTCAATAGGGGGAAGTATGAGCGAAAATGTCTATCAGTTTATCGACGTTCAACGTGTAGATCCGAGGAAGAAGCCTATTTCTACGCGAAAACAATCATTTGTTGAGATTTATGAACCATTTTCAACCAATCAGGTAAATTCTCAATCGGATCGGTGCCTTGACTGTGGCAATCCATATTGTGAATGGAAGTGTCCTGTACATAATTATATTCCACAATGGCTTAAGCTAATTCGCACAGGAAGAATAATTGAAGCAGCTGAACTGTCGCATAGAACAAATAGTTTGCCAGAAGTGTGTGGGCGAGTTTGTCCTCAAGATAGGCTATGTGAGGGCGCGTGCACACTTAATGAAGAGTTTGGCGCGGTTACCATAGGGAATATTGAAAAGTATATTACAGATACGGCATTTGCTCAGGGTTGGAAGCCCGATATGTCGTATGTGGTTTGGACAGATAAAAAAGTCGCTGTAATAGGGGCGGGTCCTGCGGGACTGGGCTGCGCTGATATTTTGGTGCGAAATGGCGTCAAGCCGGTTGTGTTTGATAGAAATCCAGAAATTGGCGGTTTGTTAACCTTTGGGATCCCGTCTTTCAAACTTGAAAAGTCAGTAATGGAAAAGCGTCGAGAAGTGTTTTCTGAAATGGGCGTGGAATTTAAGTTGAATACAGAGATTGGGACCGATATCTCAATGGACGAATTACTCAGTGAGTATGATGCTGTATTTGTCGGGGTTGGTACTTATCAAAGTATGAAAGGCGGACTCGAAAATGAAGATGCCAGAGGTGTTCATGACGCCTTACCATTTCTAATCGGTAATACTAATCGAGTGATGAATTATGATGAGTCTACACAACCTTATATTGATATGGCGGGAAAAAAGGTTGTTGTACTTGGTGGTGGTGATACCGCAATGGATTGTGTACGTACTTCAGTGCGTCATGGTGCGAGTAAAGTGACTTGTGCGTATCGTCGTGATGAAGAGAATATGCCTGGTTCGCGTCGTGAAGTTAAAAATGCCAAAGAAGAAGGCATTGAGTTCCAATTTAACGTTCAGCCAAAAGGGATTGTATTAGACGCTGAGGGGAAAGTAGCCGGCGTGAAGGTGGTTAAAACCCAATTAGGTGACGCAGATGCAAATGGACGACGTCGAGCAGAAGAAGTGGCGGGGTCGGAGCATATTTTAGACGCTGATGCCGTTTTGGTGGCCTTTGGGTTTAAGCCGCATAGTTTAGATTGGTTATCACAGTATGATGTAGAGATTAATAGTTGGGGAGGCATTGAAGCGCCAGAGCAAGGTGCTTTTACTCACCAAACCAGTAACCCTAAGATCTTTGCCGGTGGAGACGCTGTCAGGGGATCTGATTTAGTTGTAACGGCAATTTTTGAGGGCCGCAATGCAGCAGAAGGGATATTGGATTATTTAGATGTTTAGTTTGTAATACCCTGGAGACAATAAGGCCCAATTTTGGGCCTTATTTTTTTCTTAAATAGTGTGTAGTGTTGTTAGCACTAATTCATACTTTTGCTAATGAGGTTGGTTAAGCGCTTTGCACCAATAGCAATTCTTCGGCGCTTGCTTTGGTTGTATTACTGATTTGATCGCCGCCGATTAACCTCGCAATTTCTGCGACACGCATAGCGTGTTCAAGCGGTTTCATCGATGTGAATGTTTGCCCATTCTTAACTGTTTTAGCAACAAATTGCTGCTGGTGACCACTGCAAGCGACTTGAGGTAAGTGGGTAACACAAATGACCTGAGTGGAATTACCCAGCTGTCTGAGTAGTTTACCTACTTGTGAGGCCGTTGGGCCTGATATACCTACATCGACTTCGTCAAAAATCAAAGTTGGGGTTGTAACTCGTTGAGCGATAATAACTTGTATCGCGAGACTAATACGAGATAGTTCTCCTCCAGATGCAACTTTGCCTAGCGCTTGTAAGGGTTGCCCAGGGTTTGTTGAGACTAAAAACTCAATATTATCAAAGCCAGAGCTGCTTGGTTTTTGTTGTGGCATTTGCTGTAATTCAATTGCAAAGCGACCATTATCCATAGATAAAGAATGCATACTTTTGGAGATCAGGCCGTTTAACTTTGTGGCAGCTTTAGCACGGCTTTCACTCAGTGAGCGTGCAGCCAACTGATAGGCTTGTAACGAGTCTGCAATTTCAATTTCAAGATCATCAATACGCGCAGAGTCAGAGCTAATGTTTACCAGCTCTTGGCATAATTGCTGGTGAAACTCGAATAGCTCCTGTGGCTTGATATGGTGTTTTCTTGATAAGTCCATTGCTTGCGATAGCCGAGCCTCTACTTCTTGTAAGCGCATAGGGTCTTGTTCAACCCGGCCACTATAACTGCGCAGCTCTCTACATGCTTCTTCAACTTGAACCGCAGCCTCGTCGAGCATTTGTGCAATGGGTTCTAGCGCCTTATCATACCCAGTTAAATCGACAAATTGCTGTGCACTTTGTTGTAATTGACTCAGGACGGTTTGGTCATCTCTTTCGTACAGGTGTTGTAACTCTCGCTGACAGGTGTCAATAATTGTTTGGCTATTACTGAGTTTACTATGTTCTATTTCTATCGCTTCGTATTCATCTTCTGCGATTGCAAATTCATTGAGTTCGGCAACCTGATACTCTAATAGTTGTTTGCGCGCTGCTTGTGCTTGCTGTAATTTTAATAGGCTGCTGTGTTCACGCTGTAATTTATTGAAATGGGTATATTGCGTTCTTACAGCATTGATTAGCGGTGTGTGTCCTGCGTAAGAATCAAGTAGGTGCAACTGGTGTTCAGGCTTTAAAAGTAATTGGTGTGCATGTTGGCCGTGGATTGAAATGAGACATTGTCCCAGTTCTTTTAACTGACTCGCAGTGACTGATATACCATTAATATAGCTTTTACTACGGCCATTTTTACTGACTACTCGCCGCAAAATGCAGTCTTCGTCATCATTATTTAGCATATGCTCAGCTAAAAATTGTTGTGCTATAGGGAGTTGGCTGATATCAAAGTGTGCACTGATCTGCGCTTTATCAGCGCTTGGGCGAACTGCTGTTGGATCAGCACGCTCGCCTAAGCATAAAGATAACGCATCAATAGCTATTGATTTACCAGCGCCAGTTTCACCGGTGATCGCTGTCATGCCACAGTGCCATTCAATATTGAGTGCACTGACAATAGCAAAATCATTTACTTCTAAATTAGTTAGCATACTGTGTATCCAAACAGTGGTTTACTGTTAATTTATACAGTACTTAGTGTAAATGCAACCAGAAAATAGAAATTACTTATAATTTAGCTTAACAGCTAAGCAACAGGTTGTGCCTTGGCTGCTACTTTCTGTGTTGCTTTAGTATCGTCTAAAGGTGTTGTTGATAAGTCATCACTATGCTGGTTTGACTCATCACTAGGTGTACTATTAGGCCCTTGTTCAGGTGTCTTTATCATAACAATCAAAGCAGGAAGAATTTCTTGATAAAACTCTTTGTTATACGAGATGCCAGAGGTTGGTAACTCAGCTACAAAATATTGAAGCTGATCTGACAGTAAGTCTAGGTTGCCATTTTCTCTGCACTTATTTAATTCACTTATAACACAGTAAATAAATTGTTCTGCTATCCGTTCTAGTTGATCAAGGTTTTCTTCAGTATGAGCTTGTACGACGAAGAAGTTTCCAACAATGGCATTCACTTTTGGTGAATATTTTGGACGTAAGGCTTTAGCTTCTACAAACTCAGAAGTTTTAGATTTAAATTGTGATGTGATTTTCTTTAATCGATCGTTGAACATTTTTTTTTCGGCTTCACGTGCCTTTTTACGATTATTTTCGATCACCACATAAACACCTAATAAAGTAATTAATAATACTAAGGTGAAAAAAACAATGTAGCTCATAATTCTTATAATTTCCCAATTTAGAAAAATACTAATTTGCTATTGTGCGTTATCTTTATAGTGTTAGTAAAGCCTACTGCCCCAATTTAATTTTTGTCTAAGAACATTGTAGTAGGAATAAGACTTTGGATGGATCAAACGCAGCTTTTTATCTGCTTTTTTAATCACCACCTCATCTCCCGGTAAGACAGCTAAAACAACATGACTGTCACAACTTACTTGTAAACTGTCAGTATTCGAGAGGCTTAACTTCAATCTAACTTCCTTATCTGCATCAACGACTAATGGCCTACTTGATAGAGTATGAGGAAACATGGGGACTAACGCCATAGCATTGAGCTCAGGTGTGAGAATAGGCCCACCTCCAGACAATGAATAGGCGGTAGAACCTGTCGGGGTGGAAACAATGAGGCCGTCTGAACGTTGTGAAAACACAAATTCATCATTAATGAATGCTTCAAACTCGATCATATGTGCGACTTTATCTGCGTGTAAAACAGCTTCGTTTACTGCAGAATTAGCGCTCTTTAATTCTGCGTGGCGATAGACTTCAACTTCGAGTAAAAAACGAGACTCAGAAATAAACTCCCCGCGCAATACAGCCTCTAAACTCGCTTCAAATCCATCAGGGCTTAAATCAGTTAAAAACCCTAAATTGCCACGGTTAACGCCAATTACAGCAACATCGAACCGAGCAAGCACTCTTGCTGCGCCGAGCATATTTCCATCTCCACCAACAACAACAGCTAAGTCGCATAAGCGGCCCAATTCAACAAGTTCCGTTAATGAATTGTTATCAATGGTGTCTATTTGCGCGCCAACACGAGATTCTACTAAAACCTCATAACCTAATGCTTGCAAAAAGGTATATAAGCGTTGTAATGTCAACGCGGCGCCTTCATGGCTTGGCTTGCCAATTAAACCTATGGTTTTAAAAGGTGTTGTCATAGAAATGGCTCTTTTTCTTTTATAGCGCAAGATTAACTGAATTCTTTACCACTTGAAACTGACAATTAACGTCACCATTAAAATAATATGAAAATAACAGCACGTGACCAACAAATCTTTACAGCGGTGATGGGCCTTTATTGTGACAATGAAGGCAGCCCTGTAGCTTCTAGCAAAATTGCCAAACAAAAAGGAATGGCGGTATGCTCTGCGACGGTCCGAAATGTGATGGCGAGACTTGAACGTGAGGGGCTTTTATATTCTCCACACACCTCAGCTGGACGAGTGCCGACTGAGGCTGGCTTTAAATATTGGTTTGAAGAGTTTTTTGAGCTTTCTCAAATAGCAACTTACTGGCAGCCTCAGCAACATCAGTTGGTTGAATTTGCACATGGCTTAAGTCAAAAGTATCAAGTTTGCTGCTGTGTAGGGTTACCACAAGCGAGCTCTCGTTTGGTGTTTAGAGTGGAGGTTTTAGGGTTTGATAGTGAGTCTTGGCTTGTCTTACTGATAGATAAAGCAGGGCAGTCTCATAATATTTGTATAAAGAAACCCAATAATGACTCAGATGCCTTACGTTATCAATTTGCAGCTTGGATGAACACCGTTTTTAGTCAGCAAACTTTAATTGAGGGTCTACACCGAATGCGTGCAATGGCACATAGCGCACCATCCGAGTGTCATGATCAACTAGCACAGTGGACTCGAGAGCTAAGTCAGCAGCTTGGAACTGACAATACTATTGTGGTTGGTGAGCGCTATTTATATCAGAGTCTGGAGCTGGAGAGTGAATTAAATATAGGTGTGCCATTTTTACACCAGGTAGAGGATAAGCTTGCTTTTAAAAATGGGATATCGGTACTATATGCAAACGAATTAAGTACCCTGAATTTAGAGGAGTCATTAGTGATAAGTCTTCCCTATTTTACCGAGGGTGAATATCAAAGTCGATTTTGTATAATTTGTCCAGTGTATGCGCCTATTGAGGCTATCATTGGAGAATTTTCTCAAATTGAGACCATTGGGTCTTGAATCTATAGATTCAATCCCCATATTTAGCGTCAATTGTAAAGAATCGGAGAAGTTTTACATGTCTGAGCAAAATAATGCCACTGAACATGAGCAAGAAATCGTAGAGCCAGTTGAACAAGCAAATGACCCAATCGAAGACGCTGAGGTAACTGACGTCGAGACTGAAGTTGAACTTAGTACTGAAGAAGAAATCGCAGGTTTATATGCTGAACTAGAAGCGACAAAGCAGCAAATTGCAGATCAAAAGGACAGCGTAGTACGTGCCGCAGCAGATATAGAAAATATGCGTCGTCGTGCAGCTCAAGATGTTGAGAAAGCACATAAGTTTGCATTAGAAAAATTTGCAAATGAGTTGTTACCTGTGATCGATAACTTAGAGCGTGCCATTGAGTTTTCTGACAAAGAAAATGAAACGTTGAAGCCAGTTCTTGAAGGTATCGATATGACGCTGAAGAGTTTCTCAGATGCAGTTGCAAAGTTCGGTGTTGAGATGGTGAACCCTCAAGGTGAAACCTTTAATCCGGAATTTCATCAAGCTATGTCTATTCAGCCGAGTAATGATGTATCACCAAATACAGTACTGGCGGTTATGCAAAAAGGGTATACGTTAAACGGTCGTTTATTACGTCCTGCAATGGTTATGGTTTCAAAAGAAGCTGAATAATACTTGATAGTATGCATGATATAAAAAAGGCCGATTACTCGGCCTTTTTTATGCGCTAAATAAAGTTACGCTGCCTCATTTGGCATAATCCAGCCAGGACGACAGCCATAAACATGAATGTTGCAAATGGGATAGTACTGTTAGGTTGTACTAGTGCTAGTAAAGGTCCGACTAGCGCGCCACTGCCAAATCTAAGGGTACCAATCACAGCAGTTGCAGTGCCGGTGTGTTTTTCAAAAGCGATTAAAATTAAAGCGTCTGCATTACTAGCAATTATGCCTAGGCTCATCATTAACGGTGCGATTGTGCTGGCAATTACCCATACCCCCATATCGGCTAGGCTTTCAGCGAGTACGGCAATACCGGACAGTAGGCCTATAATGAGGCCAGAATAAAGCATGTTTCGTGACCCAATTTTAGGAACTAATCGGGTGTTGAGAAAATTACCTAACATTAGTGCAATAATGTTCATAGCAAAGAGTACGCCAAATAATTGTTCGGATACGTTGTAATAGTCCAAATAAATAAAAGGCACTGATGTTAAAAAGCAAAAGAATGCAAAAGAGACTAACATAGAGGTCAAAATATCATTTCTAGCTGCTTTATTTGCAAAAACGGTCAAGTAGTTTTTAGTGAAAAAATGAATGGTTATTTTCTCATTGGTAAACTTTGGAACATCAATACTCGTAGCGAGTGTAATGAATAATAGGGTACTGGCATAGAGGGCGAGGACGAAGAATATAGCGCTCCAATGCCAAACTAACATAAGGGCAGCTCCTACAGTAGGCGCGATAAGTGGAGCGACCATCATTATCATAGAAACGTATGACATGCCTTTGGCTGTCTGCTCTTTATAATAATGCCGTATAACACCAGGTACTACGACTGTTGCTGCCGCTCCAAAAAACGCTTGTAGGATCCTTAGCGCACAGAAAACATCGATTTCTCTTGTTATAGCGAGTGCAATGGAGCTAATAGCGAAACCGAACAAACCAACTTGGACAAGCCGTGTGCGAGAGAATCGGTCTGCAAGCGGGCCAAAAACCATCATGCCTAGCGCGTAACCTCCAAGATAACTACTCAATGAAACCTGAACACTCTCCAAATCAGAATTCAAGTCCGATGCAATAACTAACATTGCAGGTAAATATAAATCAATCGCAAGGGGAGTAAGTGCAACAATACTAGCAAGTAGCGGCAGGAGTAGCCGGCCGAGTGGGTGATCTTGGATCATGGGTGTGTATCTTAATTACATTTGTTGTAATCTTATCAAATATTGAATGACTTTATGACCAAATGAGACAAGACAGGCCGCTTTTGAGTTATTATAGATAAAAGTACTATTTTGTATCTTGAGGGATAACCCGTGTATTTTACACTGGATACAGTAATCACTTATTTTGGATAATACGATGAAAAAAATTATTTCAATACTCGCTATCGCTTTATTAATGTCAGGGTGTAAAACCTCTCCAACTGGTAGAACACAAATCGCGCTTTATTCAGATCAAAAGATGAATGAAATGGGTTCAGCAAGCTTTGAACAAATGAAGAAAGAGCAAGCCATTGAAACAGATCCAACAATGAATGCATATGTAAAATGTATTGCGACGCACTTAATCGCAGAGCTACCAAGTAATTATGCAAACCAAGAATGGGAAGTCGTGGTATTTAAAGAGCCAAGCGCAAATGCTTTTGCATTACCAGGTGGAAAAATAGGTGTTCATACCGGACTGTTAAATGTGGCAAAGGATCAAAATCAATTGGCAGCAGTAATGGGTCATGAAGTTGGGCATGTTATTGCAGAGCATTCCAATGAACGAGTATCTCAAAATAGTCTATTACAGTTTGGTTTGCAGGCAAGTAATACGGCATTACAAATGGGTAATATTGAATATAGAAATGCCATTATGCAAGGATTGGGGCTTGGTGCACAATATGGTGTTGCGCTGCCATTTGGGCGAACACATGAGAGTGAAGCTGATGTTATTGGGTTAGACCTTATGGCTAAAGCGGGTTTTGAACCGGAGGGTTCTGTGGCGCTTTGGAAAAATATGGAAGCGGCTTCATCAGGAGAACGTCCGCCTGAATTTATGTCCACACATCCCGCACCACAAAGTCGAATTGCAAACTTAACATCTAAGATGGACGAAGCTTCTAAGCTAAAGCGAGTTGCATGGCAATCTGGAAAAAAACCTCAATGTAAATAACTTGGACTCGATTCAGAGATTTTATGTTGAATTTTCCCAAGCGCAGTTTGCGCTTGGGCAAATTCAAAGCGTGCAATGAGTATTTTTAGCTCCTCAAGTTCATCTTGAGTTAGATATTCATTACACGTTAATTGTAAAACCAGATCTGATGCACTGGTATCGAATTCCTGCAGCGCTTGTGCGAGTTTATCTAGCATGTAGTTTGTATCGAGCTCAGGGAGGGCATTGTCATTTAGCTGTTGATTTATGACATGCGGACATTTCGCGAGTGTGGTATTGACATAATCAATCATAATGTCTATTTCACCTATATCTACAGTCATCCCCTTTAATTGGATTTCGAGTGTTTTGGCTTTTTCTGTGATGAAGTAAATTGATAGATTTGCCGCCGCCCCCTTGATTGCATGTAAAATATTCGCTGCTAATTCGTAGTTTGTGATTGCTATAGCTTGCTTTAAATTAATTAACTCTTCAACCTGCTGCGATAAAAAAGTAGTGAGTATATTAAAGTATATTTCTTTGTTACCTGCTGCGCGCTCTATGCCTTCCTCAATATTTATACCCTCTAAGCTACGCTCAATGGTGCTTTCTTGTATATCAGGCTTAGACAGAGTTTCATGTGACTGTTGATTTTGACATGGTTCATGTCCTTTGACCATTGAGCCAAGGTTCGCTTGGATTGTTTTTATCATAATAGGAACATCTATTGGCTTTGATATATGATCGTTCATACCACTATCTAAGCAGAGCGTTATGTCATCTTGCATCGCATTAGCTGTCATAGCAATGATAGGTAGGTCGCCATTATTAGGCTGTTTACGAATTGCTTGTGTGGCTTGAATGCCTCCCATGTTGGGCATTTGCATGTCCATCAGCACAACGTCATACTTATTTTCAGCTATTTTTTTCAGAGCTTCTACCCCATCATTCGCAACATCAATTTTCGCCCCATAATTAGATAAAATTTCTACAGCAATCTCTTGGTTAACTGGCTGATCCTCAGCAAGGAGTATAGAGATACCACCCAAGCTTGTTGATACTTGCTCATTTACAGGTTCAACAGTGGTATGTGGCTGTGTGTATGGTCCGAGGCAGCTTATTAATGTATCGAATAAATGAGAGGCGTTTATCGGTTTAAGTACGACACCTGCTACAGATGATTTTTGATGAGGTTTAAGCTCTAATTCACGGCCATACGCTGTTGTTAGTAAAACTTTAGTATGGGTAAGCAAACTACGAGTATTGAGAATTTCGATAGCAGTGAGGCCGTCCATTTCAGGCATTTGCCAATCTATAATCAGGGCATCAAAAGGTTTGGGAGCAGTTGTAATTATATCGATAGCTTTAATGGCACTGTCTGCACAGGATACAGTGGCATTCATATTGACGAGCATATCATGGAGTACTTCTATGGCTTGCGCATTGTCATCTACAATAAGAATGTTTTTTGTGGTACTAAGCGTGGGTAGAGCAACTTTTTGCGTATGTTGATCACGTGATAACTCCAAAGTGAAATAAAAAGTGGATCCGCCACCTAAAGTGCTTTCGATATAAATCTCTCCTCCCATCAGTTTGACTAATTGCTGAGAAATAGTGAGACCCAATCCAGTGCCTCCATATTTTCGTGTAATTGATGTATCAGCTTGGGAAAATGATTTAAACAGTTTCTGTTGCTGTTGAGGGTTCATTCCAATACCCGTATCAATGACAGAGAAAGTGATTTTGGTCGTCTCTTCAGCTTGCTCTAATTCTCGGATCTGTATTGAGACGTGTCCTTTTTCAGTAAACTTGACTGCATTACCTGCTAGGTTAATTAAAATTTGTCCTAACCTTAACGGATCGCCAATTAAATTATTTGGGATCGTATTTGGTACATCGAAAATGAGTTCTAATTGTTTTTCTTGTGCTTTAACACTGATAACGGTCATTACATTATCTAACAGTTGGTCTAACTCGAATTTAGTGTGTTCCAGCTCGATCTTTCCAGCATCAATTTTAGAAAAGTCTAAAATATCATTTATTAAGTGAAGTAATTGTTTAGCTGCAACGTCAATTTTACTCACATAATTATGTTGCTTTGGGTTTAAGTCAGTACTGAGTGCTAAATGAGCCATACCGATAATGGCATTCATAGGTGTTCTGATTTCATGACTCATATTAGCTAAAAACTCACCTTTGACCCTTGCAGATCGGTCAGCGAGATCTTTTGATGAAACAAGCTCTCTTTCTAACTCGTTGCGCTGTGTTACGTCCAATAACATACCTACGATACCGGCTACTTGCCCGTCGCTGTTGAAAAAAGGTGCTTCGTATACGATGAGCTCAACCGCATTATCTTGTCCATCTAAGGTAACAAGTTCAAATTCTACATTCATTTGCTGTTGGAAAATCTTTTGTGCTTGGGCATGAAATAAGCTCGCCGTGCCTGTATCAAAAACATTGTCGAGTGTTCCGCCGATCACATCTACTTCAAACTGGTTCAAAAATGTCAAAAATGCCCGATTGACACCCATGAAGACACCATTCTTATCTCGGTAATACGTGGGGTTGGGGATCGCGTTGATAATATGGTGTGTTAATTCGAGTTGTTGTGACAAAGCGGCTTCTATTTCTTGTTGCTTTGCGTTATTACTGCTGATTTCAAGTGAAACAGCCAGCTCTCGGCTTATTTGTTCCAAACTGTCTCGCTGATATTCATCGAGTTCGCATACGCAGCCAAGATATAAAATACCAATGCAGCAATCGTTTACTATTAAGGGAAATAGTTGGATTTGTGCAAGCTCTAGCCTTTGCTCATTTTTGGAAATAATTAAGGTCTGTGATGGAGTACCTAAACATTGCGGTTGTTTAGTTTTTAAAGCGGCTTTGACATGGGGAGAATGTTTATTAAAGCATGGAGCACTTCCTGCAGACTCCAGTAGTTTTAAGTCATCTTCTTCAAACATAAAAATACCGCAACTGGGTGCGCCGTATTGCAGCGCTACAAATTGCAGCGACTCTTGAATCACGTCACTGAGTTTGTTTTGACCGCGCAATGCCGTATGGTACTTTTCTATTGTTCCGGCGGCTTGTATTTTACTGTTTAATTGACTTAATGTTGTGTTAAATATTTTAGCTAGCGTACCTAATTCTCCAGCAAGGTGAGTGGGTAATTGCAGGGTGTTGGCCTTTTGATATAAAGATTCTGAAATCGCTTTGTGGATCTGTCTAATGGGTAAGAAATAGCGAACTCGAAGCATAATGTATGAAAATAAGAACATTAAAAAAGTGAGTGTAAAGCAAGCGGTCACTAATATTTGATTGTTAGTGGCTTGTTCATTCAATACCTTTCTGTGAGCCTGTTTACGAATATCAATCACTTTACTTGCATGTGCAATTGCATTCATTATTTTGGCTTTTTCTTCTAAATAGGGTTGCCCGAAGAGAATATCTTGTGCAGCGGCTTTACCGTCAGTTGATTGATTATGAAGCAAGGTAAACGCGCGTTCTTCTAGTTTTACCAACTGGTCAGAAGTGTCAAGTGCGAGTGTTAAGTTATAAATTTCTTCTTGGCGGATACCCGTCTGAGCAATACGTTCGATGATAGAAAGGTGGTTTTTTTCGTCGATGGAGTTGCTTAAATGACGCACGGAATTTTTAGCTAGGTTATCCCAGTAGTTGATTGGGTTTTTGGGAGCGGGCCAGTAACCATTGCGAATAGCCAGAACATGGTTGAATAATATAAACCATTGTTTTTCACCCGTTACTGAATAGTTGCGTGCATAATTGGTTAATAAGTCTGAACTATGTTTTAACTCATTGGTTAAAGTTTGTAGGGTATTAATGGCGTTTAAGGTGCGTATTTCTTGTTTTGATATATGAAACGAATAAAGCACCGCACTGAGCAATAATACAAATAGTAGGCTCATCATATAAAATAATAAGTTAACTAATAATTTCGCGCTCATTTGTCTCCAATATTATGGCTTAACGTTACCCTGTTTTAAACCATAGTCTGCTCTACACTTTTCACAAGAAAACTCTAAAATTTACACTAACTAAGCAATCAACGAGGAGTTGACTATACTGAGCCCATTAGGCTTAGGGAGCTAGCATGTTTGATATTTTAATCGTTGATGATGTGGCAGAAAACCTGCAAATGTTGCAGCTGATTTTGAAGTGCCCTCGATTTAGAATACGGGCTGCAACGAGTGGCCATACTGCGTTGCAACTTATTGAGAGTAAATTACCGGATCTGATAATAACTGATATCAAGATGCCAAATATGAGCGGTGTTGATTTATGTCGATTGGTAAAAGCGGATAAACGGATGAGTCATATTCCTCTTATGTTTGTAAGTGCTTACACGGATACTGAAAATATAGTAGAAGCGCTTGAAGTGGGTGGGGTTGATTACATTAGCAAACCCTTTAGGCCTGCAGAGATCAACGCACGTGTAAACACCCAAATAAAACTCTTAGAGGCAAATGCTTTACAAGTTAAGCGTAAACTGTCGGATGCCTTAAACCAAATGGTTGTTGGAGTTGCCCATGAAATTAATACGCCGCTGGGTACAGGGATCACGGCCGCATCTCATTTATTTGGGGTTATTGCTGAATTAACTAGAGAGTTTGAAAATAAAACATTATCGCAAAATGTACTTGCAGATCTCTTGATACAATCCAATGAGAGTATCGAATTATGTGAAAGAAGCCTTGGCCGAGTGGCTGAATTTGTAAATTTACTTAAAACTATTTCCAAAGCAGAAGCACCAGCACAGCCTGGTCGGTGTGATCTTATTGCCGTGTTAGAGCAACATCTTGGCCAATACAGTCAGAATGAAACGGGTGTTGAGATAAAGTTGACATCGGAACATTCGGTACTTGATGTGACAGTCGATGCCAGCTTATTACAATTAGTGCTTGGCAATATTATTGAAGATTCCATTAATCATGGCCTGGTTGATAAAAAAGGGCCGATTGAAATTCGATTAGAGGCGAATGAACGCGAGATCGAAATACAGTATGTCGATAATGGTATAGGGCTTATCGATGTAACAATAGAGGATTTACTTAAGCCGTTTGTCACGTCGCGCAGAGGTAATAGTGGTCACGTTGGTTTGAGTACACCTGTTGCTGCTAATATTATAAGTGGAGCGCTGCAAGGTGAATATACTGTTTCAAGTACAGAGCGGGGTATAGAATGGATCATAAAAATTCCCATGATGCCCTTGAGCTAAATCAAAGTAGTTGCACAAGTGGTAAGTGAAGAGGACAAAAGTCCTTATCGGCACTGGTTTATTTATCTATGCTCGCGAGCAATAATAGATTATTTAAATTAATCACTTCAGCCATAGGCTTTGGTTATGAATGTGATTAATTGATCACGCAAACAATCTGGGTGGAACCATTATGCAACAACTACCAACAGTCGATTATCGTGCCTCTGACGCAGCATCTCAATTTGTCGAATCTCTTCGTAATACAGGGTTTGGTGTTTTAAAAAACCACCCGATCCCACAATCGCTTGTTGAATCAATTTATAAGAATTGGCAAGCGTTTTTTAATTCAGAACTAAAGCATGATTTTTTATTCAATAAAAACACTCAGGACGGTTATTTTCCGCCAGATGTATCGGAAGTTGCTAAAGGGTTTACCGTTAAAGATATTAAAGAATATTTTCACGTATACCCAAAAGGACGTGTTCCAGCGCAGTTAGAAGCGGAAATCCGTGAGTACTATCGCTTGGCTAATGAGTTTGCAGCAGAGTTATTAAGTTGGGTTCAAGCTCAAGCGCCTGAAGATGTGCGAGCAAAGTTCTCAATTGACCTCAAAGATATGATTGCAGACTCAGAGCAAACCTTACTGCGTATTTTACATTACCCGCCAATGACGGGTGACGAGGAGCCAGGGGCGATTCGTGCAGCAGCACATGGCGATATTAATTTATTGACTGTATTACCGGCTTCTAATGAGCCTGGTTTACAAGTGCAAACTCAGGAAGGTGGTTGGTTAGACGTGCCGTGTGATTTTGGTTCATTAATCATCAATATTGGTGATATGTTGCAAGAGGCATCTGGAGGTTATTTCCCATCAACGATTCATCGAGTAATTAATCCAACAGGGAAGGGTTCTGAAAAGTCTAGGATCTCTTTACCCTTGTTTTTGCACCCTCGTCCTGATGTCGAGTTGTCAGAACGTTACACTGCAGATAGTTATCTACAGGAGCGTTTACGAGAGCTCGGAGTAAAGTAATTTAGTTCGAAGCAATTGACAAAAAAGCCAATCGTTCAGATTGGCTTTTTTGTCACAAAATTAAATATAGCCGCAATTTTAAGCTATATGTTAGATGGAGTAGTCACTAATTGTCATTTCTTTGCCTGATTTCAATAAATTAGGTAAGTTTTTCCTGACAATAATCTTAATATGTGCAATATTAGATTTTTTCAATCTTGCACATTTTTAAAAAAAAAGTAATGACAACGCTGTCATTTTATGTGTAACATTAATTCAACATGACTAAACGCTCAGTAAAGAAATAAATAAAATTGAGCTAAACCCCATTTTCATAGAGGTCGCAACATGATGGCTAAACAGGTGCAACAAGACCAATTATATATAGGTATAGACGGCGGAGGGACGAAATGCCGAGCTACTATCTATTCTTTAGAACACGGTGTGCTAGGCACTGGTTTAGGTGGTCCAGCAAACCCGTTGCACGGTCTTGAACGTACTCTCGAGTCTATCATGGTCTCAACACAACTGGCTTTACAAGATGCGGGCTTGCACGTAGAGCAAGTCCATTCATTAAATGCGGGCTTAGGACTAGCGGGTGTCAACCTACCTGCGTTATATGACAAAATTATGCAGTGGGATCATCCTTTTCAACAGATGTTTTTGACGACGGATCTTCACACCGCTTGTATTGGTGCCCATGAAGGTGAGGATGGCGCGGTAATTATAACCGGCACTGGATCTTGTGGGTTTTCGTTAGTGAATGGAAAAACTGTCAACTTTGGTGGTCATGGTTTTGCTCAAGGTGACATGGGCAGTGGTGCTTGGATGGGACTAGAAGCCGTTAAAGCAGCATTGCTTGATCTAGACGGGTTAGGTCAGCCAACACTTTTGTCTAGTTTATTACTGCAACATTTCAATACGCCAAATGCAATGGGCATTGCAGAGCAGATGGCAGGTCAACCATCAAGTGGTTACGCCAGACTAGCGCGTTTTGTCTTTAACGCAGCAGAGCAGGGAGATGAACTTGCGTTGACAATTGTAAAGCAAGGGGCGGAATATATTAGCCGTTTAGCACAGCGTTTATTGGAAAGTGGTCCACCTAGATTATCTATGATTGGTGGTTTGGCTGAGCCGTTAAATAAATGGTTAGCCCCTGAAATTGCCGAAAAAGTAGAATTACCAAAGCAACCACCTGAAATGGGTGCGATATACTTTGCAATAAACTCTGTTGAGCAACAATTAAATAAGGTCAAATAATGTCTAGGCAATTATATCGAGCAAAAAGGTTATTTGACGGTAATACATTTAGCAACAATGTCATATTTGCTGTTGAGGATGCTAAGGTAACCTATCCAGATGAAGAATTGAGCACTGACTTAATTGAACTCGATGGATTAGTTGCCCCTGGTTTTATTGATGTCCAAGTAAATGGTGGTGGTGGTGCATTTTTTAATGCTGAACAAACCACAAACTGTCTGGCGAAAATGGTGTCTGCTCATGGCCAGTTTGGCTCTACTGCACTAATGCCAACCTTGATTACCGATAAAGTTGAGGTAATGGCAAAAGCTGCAGATGCAACGGCAGAAGCGATTGCAAATGGACAAGCGGGTGTTTTAGGAATTCATTTTGAAGGTCCGCATTTGTCTCACCCTAAAAAAGGCACGCATAGTGAACAGTATATTCGCCCGATCACTGAGCAAGAGTTTGAGATTTACGCGCGAGAAGACTTAGGCGTGAAAATGGTTACGCTAGCGCCTGAAACGGTACCATTACAAGATATTGAAAGACTTATTAGTTTAGGCGTCAAGGTATGTGTGGGCCATTCTAATGCTGACTATCAGACAACGATGAATGCGTTACATGTCGGTGCAGACGGTTTTACGCATTTATTCAATGCTATGTCAGCGTTTACCTCGAGAGAACCAGGAGTGGTTGGTGCTGCATTATGGGATGATAACTCATGGTGTGGGTTAATTGTCGATGGTCACCATGTTCATAGCACGTCAGCTAAGCTGGCGCTTAGAACTAAGCAGCGTGGTAAAATAATGTTAGTGACTGATGCGATGCCACCGGTTGGTACAGATGATATGGAGTTTGACTTTTTTGACGGACGCAAGGTGATCCGTACTGGAGATAGATTAAACTCAACGACAGGTGAATTAGCAGGTAGTGTTCTTGATATGGCCAGTGCAGTCCGTAATACAGTGAACTGGCTTGACGTATCTTTATCTGAAAGTTTACGTATGGCTTCACTTTATCCTGCACAGTATCTTAATGTGAAAACCAAGGGTCACTTACGAGAAGGTGCTGACGCAGATTTTGTGCTGTTAGACGAACAAATTTATACACAAGCGACCTTTATCGCTGGAAAACAGATTTAACTCTCCCTGAGAAAAACCCCGCTGAATTAATAGCGGGGCTTTTTTGTTTTTAAAGGCAGCAAAATATGACAACAAAAACCGACAAAAAACGCTTAGCTTCTCTTGATGCATTGCGAGGTATGGATATGTTCTGGATTTTAGGCGGGCAGTCTATATTCGCGGCACTATTTGTATTGACGGGGTGGCAAGGCTGGAAAGCATTTGAAGCCCATACAGTGCATAGTGCATGGCATGGGTTTACATTTTATGATTTGATTTTCCCGCTCTTTATCTTTTTATCAGGGGTTGCTATGGGACTCTCTCCCAAGCGAATTGATCACCTGCCATTTAGCGAACGTCGGGGTTATTACAATAAAGCGCTAAAACGGTTGTTTCTTTTATCGGCTTTGGGCGTGCTTTATAACCATGGCTGGGGTACAGGAATACCTGTAGCACTGGGCGAAATTCGCTATGCTAGCGTACTAGGACGTATCGCAATAGCGTGGTTCTTCTGTATGCTTTTAGTGTGGCATACCAGCTTACGTACGTTAGGCTTCATTGGTGGCGGCGTGTTAATCGGATATTGGTTACTTTTATGCTTTATCCCGGTGCCGGGAGGCACTGCTGGTGATTTATCTGCAGCAGGAAGTTGGAATGCTTGGGTTGATGCAATGCTTTTACCAGGGATCAGCTACCAAAATAGACCTGTCGACCCTGAAGGCGTTTTATCTAGTTTACCAGCTATTGTTAATGCGATAGCGGGGGTGTTTGCTGGGCGACTCATTGCACAAGCGCAACATGTGGGCCAGTGGCATACAGTCGCTAGGCTATTTGTGTTTGGTTTTGTTGCTTTAGGTCTTGGTTGGCTATGGGATATACACTTTCCAGTCAATAAAGAGCTATGGACGAGTTCTTTTGTGTTGGTAACGGTTGGCTGGAGCGCTATCTTACTCGCTGCTTTTTATGCCTTGGTAGATGTACTTAATGGTCAGCGTTTTGCTTATTTGTTTGTGATCATCGGGGCAAATTCAATCATTATCTATTTAGCTTCTTCATTGGTTAACTGGACATTTGTATCACGTAGCGTATTTGGTGGCATTATTTCGGGTTCCGCTGAACATTGGCAGCCACTAATGGGTGTCGTTGCGTTATTAGCTGTGCAATTAATTGTTTTACACTGGATGTATAAACGTAAAATATTCGTCAGTGTGTAAATTTTTTTGGCTTTGGAGTCCGCGTCATATGCGGACTTTACTTATTTGAATATGTAATTCCAAAAACTTTCTTCACTTTTACTTTACAAAAAGTTGTTTTCTGATAATAATGACAGCGTTGTCATAATGGTAATAACCTAAATTTCTATCGTTTTTTAGGTTTGATCTGACCTTACTTTGATTGCACGCGAAGTGAGGCTCAGATCCCATTTTTCCTAATTTATAAATCGAGCCCACACTATGCAAATTGTTATTCTAAATGACGCAATCGAAGTTGCAGCCTACGGCGCAGATATTTTTACCGCGCAATTAAATCGAAATGCAAACTCCGTCTTAGGTTTAGCGACAGGTTCAACGCCAGTTGCTTTGTATCAGGCATTGATCGAACGTAACAAGGCTGGTGATGTTAGCTTTAGCGATGTGACCTCTTTTAATTTGGACGAATATCTTGGTTTAGACGGTAGTCACCCACAAAGTTATCGTCATTTTATGAATAGTCAGCTTTTTGATCATATCGATATAAACAAAGCACACACGTATGTTCCACCTGGAGATGCAAAAAACCCAGTTTCAGCATGTCATGAGTATGAGGAAAAGATTGCTGAAAAAGGCGGTATTGATATTCAGCTATTAGGTATTGGTCGCAATGGACATATTGGCTTTAACGAACCATCTTCTGGATTGACGTCAAGAACCCGTGTTAAAACATTAACAAAAGCAACGATTGACGATAACGCACGCTTTTTCAAGCCAGATGAATATCAGCCTCATTTATCCATTACTATGGGTATAGGTACAATTTTAGATGCTAGAAAAGTAGTTTTATTGGCAACGGGTGAAAATAAAGCGGAAGCTATTCAGGCAATGATTGAAGGCCCACTCACTGCAGCATGTCCTGCATCTGCACTGCAAATGCACCGAGATGCTGTTATTGTTATTGATAAAGCAGCGGCAAGCAAACTTAAAGATATTGAGTTTTACCAACATATCGAAGCTGAGAATCAGAAACTCCAAGCTTACCTAGCTTCTCTGTAGTGTACAAATTACACTGTAGTTTTAAGCCCGTAAGGGCTTTTTTTTTATCTATTGCTTCGAGCCCTTTCAATCTGACTTAATCTCTTGAAATAGTTTTGCTTTACCCGCTCTTATGATAGCGTTGGGCTAAATATTTAACAGGGAACCGTCTGTGCTACATTATACCGAAATGCATTTAAATCGCGCTTCCAGTGAGCGAAAAAGTAACGATTGGATCATTGCGCAAATGCGCGGTGAGAGCCACTGGCTCTTGATTGATGATGATAAAAATTTAGTGGACACAAAAACCTGTACACTCGTGTCGCTGTCATTTGATCAAGTAAAAGAGCTGCATTTAGATAATGCAGTATTTCTAGGGCTTGATGGCCAGAAAAGCTATTTTGCACTAGATATTAGCAAATATGCGGATAAAAATACGCTTCAAATTCCTAGTAGTGCAGAGTTTATAGACATGCGCCAGATAGGTCCTCAATTGCCACCCACAATGGCTTCTGTCGGGGTGTTAGCTAAAGGATTATGCTATTGGCATAATACACATCAATATTGTGGTCGTTGTGGAAGTAAGAATCATAGTGTTGAAGCAGGACATGCCCGAAAGTGTTTAAATTCTGACTGTCGACATATGACATTTCCAAGAACTGACCCTGCAGTAATTATGCTAGTTACACATTTGTTCAGTGATGGTATTGAGCGCTGTCTGCTCGGGCGTCAGGCACAATGGTCAGAAGGTGTATACTCGACACTTGCAGGCTTTGTAGATCCTGCTGAGACGCTTGAGCAAGCTGTTATTAGAGAAGTAAAAGAAGAAGCAAACATTGATGTAGACAAGGTCAAGTATTTAGCATCTCAGCCTTGGCCATTTCCAAGCTCGCTTATGCTTGGCTTTATTGCGCAAGCAACGACGACCGATATCGCTGTTGAGCAGGATGAACTTGAACATGCACAATGGTTTTCACGTGCTGATCTGGATTCATTTTTAGAGTGGGGCATCGATGCACCTGGTTTTAAGCTAACGCGAAAAGATTCTATTTCTCGCTATTTGATAGAATATTGGCGAGCATCCTAAAGGTTAAATTATGAAAAAAAATACAAAGTTGATCAGTTCAGGTCGCAAAAGTGACTATACCCATGGTGTAGTAAACCCCGTGGTACAAAGGGCATCAACAGTGGTGTTTGACTCTGTTGCAGAATTACACGAAGCTGTCAAAGGGCGTGGTAATCGTACCTTATTTTATGGCCGTAGAGGGACACAAACACATTATGCATTGCAAGATGCTGTGATGGAGTTGGAAAACGCAGCAGGATGTGCATTGTACCCATCAGGTGCCGCCGCCATTAGCCAATCTTTGTTGTCATTTTTAAAAGCCGGCGACCATTTATTAATGGTTGATACCGCTTATGAGCCTACTAGAGATTTATGCGATAAGATTTTATTGGGTTTGGGGATCACTACGACATATTATGATCCCATGATCGGTGCTGGGATTGAAGCATTAATACAACCTAATACCCGAGTGCTTTTTTTAGAATCTCCCGGCTCTATCACAATGGAGGTACAAGACGTACCAAGCTTGGTTGCGGTTGCGAAGCAACATGATTTGATCACTATGTTAGATAATACATATGGCAATGGGTGGCATTACAAACCATTAGATCATGGTGTTGATATTAGTATTCAAGCGGCGACTAAGTATATCGTAGGCCATTCAGATGTGATGATGGGAGTCGCTGTAGCAAATGAAGCGCTGTGGCCAACATTAAGAGAACATTCATACCTTCTAGGTCAGTGCACATCAGCTGATGATGCGTATTTAGCGCTGCGTGGTTTACGCACCATGCCAGTAAGGTTAGCACAACATGAAAAAGCTGCGTTAAAGGTGGCTGATTGGTTGGAAACACACCCGCTGGTGGACCATGTTCGCCATCCTGCATTACCAAGTTGTCCCGGTCATGAATTTTTTAAGCGTGACTTTTCTGGCAGTAATGGACTCTTCTCATTTGTCATGAAGCAGGGTAACCAAAAAGCCATCAATGCATTCTTAGACGGATTACACCACTTTAAAATGGGTTTTTCTTGGGGGGGATACGAAAGCTTAGTGACAGCAAGTAAATCGATGGCGGCTTTACGAACAACAACAGGTTGGCAGGAAGGTCCGATCATTCGTTTACACATTGGTTTGGAAGATGTAGAAGATCTTATCAATGACTTAGAGCAAGCGTTGAAAATATATGAAAGTCATTGTTGATTGATAACAGTTAGAGCGCATTCACGTTCAGTCGTGAATGCTTTTAAGCCATAAATTATTCGCTGAGGCTACTAATATAGTCGATCACCACTTGGTGATGTTCTTTCGTTTTAAACTTGTTGAAGACGTGCTTAATAGTACCGTCTTGACTAACTAAAAAGCTAAGGCGGTGAATGCCGTCATACTCTTTACCCATGAACTTCTTTAACCCCCAAACCCCAAACGCATCAGCGATAGCGTGATCTTCGTCAGATAGTAAGTCAAAGTTCAATTCTTTTTTGGTTTCGAAGTTTTTTAATTTCTTTATTGGATCTGGGCTTATGCCCACCGCAACAGTATTTAACTGGGCGAGTTGTTCTTTATGATCGCGCAGTTGTTCCGCTTGTACCGTACAGCCTGGAGTGAGTGCTTTTGGGTAAAAGTAAACTAGAACTTGGTTATCATTCAACAAGGTCGCAAGTTCTACAACTTCGTCGTTTTGGTTTTTTAAAGAAAATAGAGGGGCGTTATCGCCTGCCGTGAGTGTATTCATTAAAGTGATCCTTAGCGAATGCGTCTTAATACATAGTCTACGTTGAGTACGCCTGAAAGATCTTCAAATTTAATCTTAAATGCGTCTACATCAACATCTGTCGGAATATTTATTTCGAGTTCACAGCGCATATGCGTTTTATCAGACTCTTCGTATGTATCTGATTTTAATGAACAGATATTAATACTTTGCTCTGCGAAAAAACGTGTCATTTTGCTAAGAGTACCAGGCATATCGATTCCGTGGTACTCAAGCGTGTAACCTGCACTGAAGTTACTGTGTTGATGTGCACTGGTGCGCTTCATCATGGTTAGTAAGCCAAGTTCCATACTCTTGACTGGAAGAGTATGTTCGACACGGCTTATAGCCGACATATCACCACTGAGCAGCATGATAAAGGTAAATTCATTACCTAAAATAGCGATGCGACTGTCTATTATATTACAGTGACAATCACTGACCAATTGGGTCAGTTCACTGACAATACCTGAGCGATCTTCACCGATGGCTGTTAAGACCAGTTGTTGGTTTTCAAAAGCAGTCATTCAAGGTGCCTAAATTTGTGTCTATATCACCGAACCTAACAATACAAATGCGATAATACGACGAATAATTGATATTTAACCAAAAATGGTACCATAGTTGGCTCATGAACACATGGTCGATTTTGTTATAAGGGCTTTAAATATGCAATAAATGAACGGCTTTCTTGTGTTTAGTGTCTTGGGAAAGTACCATAGTGTCGTTTTTGCGTGTGTATGAGCTAAGTGCTTCATTAATAATGAAACAGTTTAATGTAGGCGTAAATTTATATTTAACAGTGAACCAAATCAGCATTCCTCACTCATAGTAATGAATTAAAAATAATGGGTTTGCTAAGGAGAATAATCAGTGCAGTATTGGATCCCAAAAGCGTTGACAGTTGGTGTAATTCTTGGTTTGTCTGGGTGTAGTGTATTTATTAACGATGCGCACAATGAGCGCAACTATCGTGTTAATGATGCAGTTAAAACGCCGGCTCAATTAGAGCAGCCATATCAAGATCCAACGTTTAAAATGGATGTAGCAACGTTTAATAATGACCCTGAAGCAAAGAGTTTTCGCCCGCCTCAGCAAGTATTGACGCTCGCTACAGGTAGTTGGGTTGAAGAGAATGAGACTATTGCGCGGGTTTATTTTGATAAAAATGATGGCATTGATGATCTGAATCAGTTTATTTGGCGTGCGATTGATAGCGTTATGGTAAACCGTAGCACTAACATTGCTCTGGATGAACGTGAAAAAGGTCGTGTTAGTACAAATTGGTATTCTCTTATTCAACCGATTGAAGGGTGGTTCTGGGAAGACAATAAAATAGTCTCGGAACAAAAAATAAAGTTTGTTATTGAACAAAAAGAACACCAGCGAACTGCGTCCTTAAAAGCTGAGCTAATTGACTATAGAAGTGATACACAGCCACTTAATGCGCTACTTCAGCAACAGCTGGAAGTAAGGGCTTTGAATGAAGTTGTCGCTGAATTTGACTATTTGTACCGCTTGTTACAAGTTGAAATGCGCAAGCAGCAGGGTGTATTGTCTTTGGAAATCGGTTTTGATGATAAAGGTCACGCTGCATTGATCACTGAACAAGATCATAAAATAGTGATAGATCGTTTTGCGGGCTTTTTGGAGCGTGTAAACTTCACTATTATCAAAATTGACAGAGAGTCAGGTTTGATATCTGTGCGCTATGAAAAACCAGATGATAGTGTTTGGGATTCAATTTGGGGTGATGATGCTTTATTGTTACCTCTTGAAAGTGGTGATTACACTGTAAGTGTTGCTAAAACTAAAGAGGTGACCACATCACTGACGTGGCGAGATGCTGCGGGTGATGTATTGGAGCCTGAAGTGATGACACAACTGCAACAAGCATTATTGGTTGTGCTGCGTGATAAAGGGCTAACTATTTAATCATCTAGTTTTAAAAAAGAAAAGAGCTTAGGCTCTTTTCTTCGTTTTTGTAGGCAAAATAAAATGACAACACAATTAAGTGGCGATAAATCAATAGATTTTCGTACATTATTCGCTTTTATTGTCCCATCGTTAATCGGTATTTTTCTATTTATGACTCCGGTTGCGATTGGCGAAGCAATGACAATCCCAATAGCGGTGATGGCCAAATCCTTACAAGCTTTTGTTGCACCGGTTATGAGTGAGCTTATTTTAGGTATCATTTGCTTAACGGGTCTAATGAGCATATTTATTAAATTGGTAAAACCAAGTTGGCTAGAAAAAGCGCCATTAATAAAGCACCTCTTTGATGTAAGCTGGATTTGGTTAGTAACGCGTCTATGTGGTGCAGCGTTTATAATTATGACTTTTTTTAAAGTTGGCCCTGAGGTTGTCTATTCAGCACATACGGGCGCATTAGTTTTAAATGACCTTTTACCAGTCTTATTTTCAGTTTTTATTCTGGCTGGATTATTATTACCTTTGCTATTGAACTTTGGTCTCCTGGAGCTTGTTGGAACGCTACTAACACGCGTCATGCGCCCATTATTTGGTGTGCCAGGTCGAAGTGCTGTTAATTGTGTTGCATCATGGTTAGGAGACGGCAGTGTGGGTATATTGATGACGGCTCGTCAGTATGAAGATAAATATTATACGCAACGAGAAGCGGCTGTCATAGGGACCACTTTTTCTGCCGTGTCAATTACGTTTTGTCTTGTGGTCATTGGCCAGGTAAAACTGGAACACCTATTTGCGCCTTTTTACCTTACAGTATGCTTAGCTGGTTTTGTCGCCGCAATTATCGTGCCGCGCTTGCCACCACTTAGATTCAAAAAAGATGTTTATATTGATGGTACTTCTGTTGATACCGATGCCGAGTCAGTACCAGAAGGGAAGACGTTATTCACTCACGCATTGGATGTGGCTTTGACGAAAGCAAAAAAAGCGCCGGGAGTGAAGGGGACTTTACAAGAAGGTGTAACTAATGCACTTGATATGATTTTTGCTGTACTCCCCGTTGTAATGGCGGTTGGAACATTTGCGTTGATAGTTGCTGAGCATACCAGTATATTCCAAATTTTAGGCACACCATTTGTACCGTATTTGGAGTTGCTTCAGGTGCCAGAAGCTGCCCAAGCAGCGCAAACAATAGTGGTTGGCTTTGCTGACATGTTTATTCCTTCTATATTGGCTGCCAGTAGTATTGATAGCGACGTCACTCGCTTTATAGTTGCGGCAATGAGTGTCACGCAATTGATATATATGTCAGAAGTGGGGGCGCTTTTGCTTGGTAGTAAAATACCGGTTAACTTGTTTGAGCTATTTGCTATTTTTGTATTGAGAACGTTAGTGACCTTACCTGTGATAGCATTAATGGCACATTGGTTGGTTGGCTAGCCAGTCATATAGTGACCCTGAATTAAGTAAATAAAAGAAGAAAGGCGCTTAATTGGCGTCTTTTTTTTCGTCATCACTCTGTATTTGCTTATCTACTTTCTTTTTTACCTCAAACTTAGTCGCGTATTTTAACAACGCGATATTACTCCAGATAATACCAAGTACACCGATGATGATTAAGACAACTTGCCAAGTTTCTAACTGCTGCATTGTATTCTCCTCTATAACAATCAATCTTTATTGTACTTTGCTTTACATAAAAAGCGAGACTCTAACCAAGTGCCACCTAGCGATGAATGAAATCACTGTAAAATTATGTGTTTTTACAAAGCAATTTCAACGTTTACTTGATATTATTCACCTCTCAGTCAGGCCTGTCATTTTAGGCTAGCATATTTATAATTTTAGGATAGGGTGAGTAGTCAACTGATGGAACATGTATTGATCTGGCCAGCACAATATCCGCTGCTATTACGTGGATTAGCTGAACAAAATGGTGCTTTTATCCTTGATGCGCTGGAATCTTGGCCGGTTTGTGGTACCTCAATCGGCGAACAGGGGGTTGAGAGCACAATATTACCTCCTGCATTTTATTTACTTTGGCTGAAACCATTAGAACCGTTTGAATCTTGTTATTTTCAACATATCGATGAATATGACGAGCAGCAACAAGTGTATACACAACAGTTATTTGAGCATATTGACTCGACCGAGATGACAAGGCAATCTTTGACGACGACTTTGTTGGAAAGGTTGCAGGGCTACAGTGATCTGCAGTTGCAGATAGAGAGTGTACCTACTCCTTCATTTTACGAGTTATTACATCATCGGCGTTATTTTCAAACACTAACATGGGCTTTATCTCAAGGTATTAAGTTAACGGCGGTTGATTTGTGTAATGCTTGGAATAACGAAGACTTGCGAAGTGTGATCATTGATGCGTTGCCTAACTGTGTTGCTAACACCGCTGAAACGATTCAGCTAGCCACAGACTACTTACTCAAAGGTGAGGAATATTACTCTTTGTTGCGTGAGCTATGTGATGAAAGTGAGTTGAGTAGTTTATTAGAACAAGCATTACTGGCCCATGTAGTAGACCCACAAGCCAAACAATCAACATTGATTGCTTTTATTAGCCAAGGAGCAAAAGGGTATGCAAAAGATGACGTTGGTTGTTCTGCCTTTATGTGGGCGATTGAAAAGGGGTTTGTGAATGTCGTTGAACAATTATTACCGTATCAAGATATCAACTGTATCGATGACATGGGAGAAACTTGTTTACATTATGCCGTGAAGTCGAACTTACCGAGTATGGTTCAAGTTGTACTCAATGCCGGGTGCGATCCTCATCAACGAGACGTTAATGATCGAACTGCATATCGACTCTCAATGCAAAATAGCGCATTAGCTGCGCGAAAAGCACTCGAAGAGCATGGCATCATCGAATTATCAGAAGATGCGCAATATAACAAAATTCGACAAGTTCATGGTTTGTATGCTTTAGCGACATTACTGCTGCCTCTACAGCTCTTTTTCTTTTTTCATGATAGTTTAAACGCAAAGCAGGAGTTGGTCTGGGGGGCAGCATTACTTGGCGTGAGTATATTTGCTATTGCACGAGGAGTACGAAGAGGGCCTTTATATCCTTCAAAACCACACCCTTGGTCTCTTAAAGGCTTAAGTGCATTAAGCTGGATGAGTATTAGCTTGCAAGGGATGTTTTCATTGCTTGTTCTCATCACTTTATTAGGTGTCTAGTATAAGACACCTAACGTGATAAATTTTTGGTCTATGCTGTGTAAGCTAATCACTTTTTGATTGATGCGCTGCTTTTTCGTCTGCTAAGTCTTCTTTTAGCTTTCTGATTTTTAATCCAAGTTCTTGACCTCGGTGCCTCGCATAATAAGTGCAGCCAATAAACATGCTAGTTGCGAAGCCTAACTCTAATAACGCCCAAATGATTTGCTCTGGTGCAATCCAAATCATCGTAAGACTATGGATAAAATAAATCATCACAATGAAGTTCGCCCATGCATATGTATATGGCTTATCTTGTATTATCCCTTTAAGTGGTAGTAATAGGGGTAATATATAAAAAGTAAAAATAAAGCCATTGCTATACTGCTCATTAGGGCTTATGAGAAACATCCAAATAGGCATTAGAATGAGTAGCCCAACATAGCCTATTAAAGCCATTCGTTGATACTTTTGTGTGATTTTACTTTTGGTAATATGTGTCATTTAAGTTTACTTGCAATGGTAAATAATCGTTTTCCGACGGATTGGCATATTTTAACTTCCGTGTTTGATAACTTAGAGGTGTTATCAGCCCCAGCAACATGGGATGCACCATATGGTGTGCCACCAGTTGAGGTGTCGATGAGTTCTGGTACGTCATAAGGAACCCCCATTAACATCATACCGTGGTGCAGTAAAGGCAAAGATAAATTAAGTAACGTAGCCTCATTTCCGCCGTGCATGCTGCTAGAAGATGAAAACACACAGGCTGGTTTATCGATAAGCTGACCTTTTAACCATAGGTCGCTGGTTGTTTCCCAGAAAGCTTTTGCCTGTGCGGCCATCATTCCAAAGCGAGTGGGTGTGCCAAAAGCCAAGGCATCACAATCAATCAAGTCTTGCTTTGTAATAATGATGTCATGGGGTTGTTTCTGCTCAAATGTTCTGAGTTTGACAGTGGCGCCCAAGTTATCAATGGTGTCACTTATCTCGTGAGCCATATTAGCAACAGAGCCATGGCTTGAGTGGTATAACACCACGATATTGACCATTACAAAATGGCCAAAACAGACTCAGGCGGTCTGCCAATTACTGCTTTGTTATTGTTAACAACAATAGGTCGTTCAATTAACTTTGGATTGTTTATCATGGTATTTTTTAACTGCACTTCATCTGTGTCTTTAGATAGTGCGAGCTCTTTGTAAATCGCTTCTTTGTTACGGACTAACTGGTGTGCAGATGGGTAGTTGAGTTGGTCTAATAACGTTTCTAACTGTGCTAAATCGATCGGAGATTTCAAGTACTCTATAACTGTTGGAGTGATCCCTTGAGCCTCAAGAAGAGCAAGTGTTTCTCTCGATTTTGAACAACGAGGGTTGTGGTAGATTGTGACAGACATATTGGCTCCGAGTAGTGTTTTAGTCATTTTAAAGTATCTATCGATTTTCTCAAAGCTTTGCGAGCTCTTTTTGCATCTGTCGATATTGACTTAAGAGAGCTTTTAAGCGGCTTTCTTTAACCGTTTCTTGCTTCTCTACATGGTTCAGTGCACGCTGAATTTCATCCGCTGCTTGTATGTATGCACCGTATTGGGCCAATAAACTGGCTTTAATTTCGTGATAAGCTGACTTATTCTGTTGTTCTTTATAAACCTGGCTTAGCAACTCGATTGCAAGCGTGTGTTCCGGCTTATCAAGTAAAAAAATCTTCAGCAGCTGCTCTGCTTTATCATATTGTTTTGCTTTAATAGAGGCATTGGCATAATTGAGCGTGATCACTTGATTATTAGGTCTAAATTGATGCTTTTTATGTAATATTTTGACCGCATCTGCGGCCTTTTTTTGCCCAATTAATATATCGGTATATGCATCAAGGTAAAAAAGGTTATCAGGTTCCCTCTTAAGTAGTTTTACTATGATATTGCCTGAAAGCTGATATTTCTCCTGATCTAGCAGGGATAGCGCCAAACCATACTCCAATGCGCTATCATCAAGTTTAGAAGATCGCTTGAGCTGCCTTTCAAAGTACGCCTGAGCCTCGTCACTTGCATAATGGTTGCGTGCAAGCACTCTGCTTTTTGCTAATTGGAACTTGGGACTTTCAGGTAAATTAACAGATGCATATTGTTGTGCACGCAACCTGACGTCAGATACTCGCGAATCTGGTAATGGGTGTGTGAGTAAAAAAACCGGAGGCTTATTTTTAAAGCGCATTTGTGCTGCGAGTTTGCTTAGAAATTCTGCCGATTGAGTCGTGTCAAAGCCTGCATTGTGGAGTGTTTGCATACCAAAGCGGTCGGCTTCTTGTTCTGCCTTTCTACTATGCGTAAGTTGGCTCAACGCTGCTTGTGTTGAGTTAGCGGCTATAATGGCCATTCCAGCATCAGGTGCAATGACGGTAGCTAATATGCCTGTGATCATGCCTGCAATAGTGAGTGCGCTATTATCTTGTGCTTGTTGTAGTCGACGTGCTAAGTGGCGTTGAGTAACATGCGCAATTTCGTGGCCTAATACGGACGCAAATTGGCTCTCATTATCTGAGTGGGCGATTAGCCCAGTGTGTATACCCACATGGCCACCATAAAATGCAAAGGCATTTATCGCAGGGTTATTGATCCAAAAAAACGTAAATGGAAATCTAACATCATTAGCATTGGCGACTAAACGGTTACCTAAAGAGGTCAAGTACTCATTTAAAACGGGATCTTGTAATAATGGCGAACCGGAGCGAATTTGCATCATCATCACTTCACCAATCGCCTGCTCTTTTTCTAAAGGCAGTACTTGCAAGGCGGATGTGCCCAAATCTGGAAGTTTAAAGGTGTTTTGAGCCAATAAAGTTGAGCTCGATATTAGTAGCCCAGCACCGATGATAAATTTAAATATACTATTTAACGTCATACTAATCCTTCTTTAAATCATCGCCGAGCATGAGTTTTGCGAGATCAATCTCGTCATCACACGCACGGCTGTCTTTTTCACATAACTGATAAAAATCTTTAATTGAGACCCCATCTACTGTTTTGACGTTCAGTTCTTTTTTTAAAAATGCGATAATTTTATAAACGACTTTGTGCGCGTGTAAGATCATCGCTTTGTCTGCAATGTCACCGCGTTCAAAGTAGAAGCCTATAAATTTATGCAGTTGATTGATTCTTATTAGGTTTTTCATTGTGTGTGGATCCCAGATTTGGAATTCCATGAAGCGATTGTCTTTTATGTAATTGTCAATTTTCATATCTTTAGCATAAGGGAAAGCCCATAATTCAAAACCTCTATCAGTAAAGACTTGATGTAATGCGATCCGCGGCTTCTCGTGACTATGAATGATCCCATTGTCGTCCTCAAAACCATCGAGCAGTTCAAGGTTCCAATTGCGTTTATCGAGTAAGCGTTTTACCGCATTATCGAAACCGTGTTGCAGAATACCCTCACTTTCACTGACTGACGAAGCGACCAAATGATAAAACGGCGGTAACTCTCCCCAATTAATTTGCTTTTTGTACCAGTTTATTTCTTTTAATGTGGGGTTATTAGGTAATTGTGCTTTGCCACTAGGCTTTGGCATGAAAAAACTTCCCTAAACTAACATATAGCTATAAGGATAAACCATTGTCTTGTACCAAGCCACAGAACTATTCTTTTTAGTTTGTACTTCACAGTGTTACACTAGGTTATCAATGTGGTTATTTAAATGCCTGTATAGGCTTGATCTATGGTGAAAAAAAACCTTTGCGACCTTCAATGCCCTCAACTCTTCGTGCAGTTTAAATGGCATTTACAACAAGCTGAGAAAGCAGGTCATGTGATCCGCTTTTATTATGCTAATGCTCAGGATATGACAGATGTATTTAAATATTTAACATTGCGTCATTATTCTTATACCCAAAGCACAACATCACAATTATTTATCGAGGTAAATACCCACCATGTTTGAAATAGTAAAGCAGTGGTATCAAAATAAATTTTCAGATCCCCATTCAGTTACATTGTTGTTGATGCTGATTGCACTCGTTGGCTTATTATATTTTTTAGGGCCTTTTGTGGTGCCTGTCTTGGTCGCACTTGTGATCGCTTATTTGTTGGACTGGCCAACAGCCCATATGCAAAATGTGGTGCATAACCGAGTATTGGCCACAACACTTATTATGTTGTTATTTGTTGGGGTTGTATTGGCGCTTTTACTTGGTATTGTGCCGGTGCTCTGGCAGCAATTGAGTAACTTGTTGCAAGAAAGCCCACACATGATTGAAAAGGGGAAATACTTTTTACTACATTTGCCAGATGACTATCCCAACTTAATAACTGAACAGCAAGTGCAGTCGTTTGTAACAACTGTGGAAAGTAAAGTGATTGAGTTAGGGCAAGTAATCGTCTCTGCATCTCTGACATCGTTAAAAGATGCTGTTGCGTGGCTGATATATCTTGTTTTAGTGCCCCTGTTAGTCTTTTTTATGCTAAAAGATAAAGCCACTTTAACTGAAGGGATCGGCCGCCTTGTTCCAAAAGATAGACGACTAATTACGCAAGTTTGGCATGAAATGGATCATCAAATTATGAATTATATACGAGGAAAAGTATTTGAAATTGTGATCATTGGTAGTGTCACGTTTATTGCCTTTTATATCTTAGATTTGCGATATGCAGCATTATTAGGTGCATTGGTTGGTCTGTCTGTTTTGATCCCGTTTATTGGTGCTGCATTGGTTACTATTCCCGTGGCAGCAGTTGCTTTGTTTCAGTTTGGTATCGATACGCAGTTTTGGACTGTGTTAATTGTTTACGGCGTAATACAAGCACTGGATGGTAATGTATTAGTCCCGCTGTTATTTTCTGAAGCGGTGGACCTTAATCCTGTATATATAATCGTAGCAGTGCTCTTTTTTGGGGGCCTATGGGGGTTTTGGGGAGTATTTTTTGCAATACCTTTAGCGTCACTGGTTAAAGCATTATTTAACGCGTGGTCTACGCAGTGGCAAGAAGGGGAGTCGGTGTCACTAGAGCAATAAAATTAATTATTTACTCTAGTGTGGGTGGCTGTTTAAGTTTTGTCGGCAGCTACCCCGGTACTTTGGCGTATTACCAGTGATGGGGTAAAGGTACTAATGATCTCTTTGTCTTGTTTTCGAGATCCTCTCGTTTTAGAAAACAATAAGCGTGCCGCATGTTCCGAAATGACATTGTTAGCCTGATGTGCTGTGGTCAATTTGGGCCAAGTTTGGCGAGAGAATGGCGAGTCTTCAAACCCAGTTATAGATAGTTGAGCAGGAATATCTATATTCATTAAACGTGCAGCAAATAATGCGCCAGCAGCGACTTCATCATTACCGCCTAAAATAGCTGAAATATTGTTTTTGTTACTGTCCTTCAATAAGTGCTGTGCACCTAATACACCAGATTCAAAAGAGTAGCTCCCTTCGAATATATGCTCTTCACAGTAATTAATATTATGGTCTTGTAACGCTTGGCGGTAGCCTGCTAATCGCTCAGAGGTTGATTTGTGCTCCTTATCTCCGAGTACAAAACCGATGCGTTTATGACCGAGAGAAATTAAATGCTCTGTGATTTCATGAGCTGCGGCGAAGTCGTCAACAAAGATACAATTACTGCTATTTTCAGTCTCAGTTGCTCTACCAGATAGCAGGCGAACATACTGAATCCCGATTTCGTCCAGCATATCAATGATTTTTTGTTGTTCAGATAATGGTGGGGTTAAAACCAATCCAGCAAGGCGAGACCGTTTTATCATGGTGATAAAATCTGCTTCCATGTTATCGTCGGAGTAACTACACGGATGTATAACTAGCTCATATCCTTCGTCTTTACAGCGAGACAGCACACCGTTCTGCATATCAATTACATAGTAAGCATTGGGGTTATCATAGACTAAACCTACGGCAAACGAAGAGGTTCCAGCTAAATTCCTTGCTGCTATATTAGGTTGATAGTTGAGTTCTTTAACCGCGTTCATCACGATATCGTACGTTTTTTTTCTAACTGATGGTTCTTTGTTAATCACACGAGAGACGGTTTTCATCGATACACCGGCTAACTTAGCGACATCATTTATAGTGACTTTCATGTTGTTGTTCTTTTATGTGAGAGAGCGCAACGAGCTCAAAATTCAGTAAATGTCATTATTTGTAGCTTAGTCTATCTAATCCAAACATAAAATAGCAGCATAAAGATCATAAATAATTTAATGATACCGGTGTCAAATGACAAGAATTGGGTTATTATCCCCGCTATAAAATTGAAAAGTAGAGCATTGACAGCGTTGTCATTTTAACTTATGGTTTACTAAGCAAGTATCATTTTATTTATTAAGATCTCTTATATATTGTGTTTTTCAACGAGTTAGTCGTGTTTAGGGGAAGAGTATGAGTTGCCGAAGCAACCTGAATAGCTGGAAAGCATTAGAGCAATCAGCCGCAGATTTAAAACAACAAAAAATAAAAAACCTGTTTGCTCAGGATGAACAACGCTTTGATAAGTTTTCTTGTCAGATCCCAGGTTTGCTTTTCGATTATTCAAAACAGTTGATTGATGAAAGTGCTTTTAATCAATTACTGTCTTTAGCGGAACAAGTTGATCTAGCCGGCTGGCGAGAAAAAATGTTCAGCGGAGAAAAAATTAACTTTACTGAGAATAGGGCTGTATTGCATACAGCGCTAAGAAATCGTTCAGTTTCACCAGTATACGTTGACGGCGATGATGTTATGCCAGCAGTACATGGTGAATTGGAAAAAATTAAGGCGTTTACAGAAAACGTTCGAAATGGTCAGTGGACTGGGTACACAGGTAAAGCTGTAAAAGATGTGGTTGCTATTGGTGTCGGTGGCTCTAATTTAGGCCCGCAAATGGCCACAGAAGCATTGAAGTCATATGCCGATGATAGATTAAAAGTACATTATGTCTCTAATGTCGATGGCGTTCAGCTTGATAATGTCCTTGGCAAAGTAGATGCCGAGACTTGTTTGTTTGTGATCTCGTCAAAAACATTCACCACATCAGAAACGATGACAAACGCAAACTCAGCGGTTAAATGGTTTTTAGAGAGTGCGCAAAGCGATGCAGCGATAGCTAAGCATTTTGTCGCGGTAAGTACGAACTTAGAAAAAACACGTTTGTTCGGTATTGCTGATGAAAACGTCTTTACCATGTGGGATTGGGTTGGCGGTCGCTTTTCTTTATGGAGTGCGATAGGGTTACCGATTGCTTTGTACCTTGGTTTTGACGTGTTTTCTGATATTTTGGAAGGTGCATTCGAAATAGATGAGCATTTTAAAAATGCATCACCTGAGCAGAATATTCCGTTGATCATGGGCCTGTTAAGTGTATGGAATACCAGCTTTTTAGGGCACAAAGCTCAAGCTATTCTCCCTTATGACCAAGCACTTCATATGCTACCTGCGTATTTACAGCAAGGTGAGATGGAAAGTAACGGTAAGTCAGTGGCATTCGATGGACGAACGGTACCTTACACGACAGTACCTCTTATTTGGGGCATGACTGGTATTAATGGTCAACATGCGTTTTATCAATATTTGCATCAAGGAAATACGATAGTACCTGCTGATTTTATCGCATCGATAAAGCCACAAAAGAATGTTGGCCAGCATCATGATATTTTACTGTCTAATTTCTTTGCTCAAACAGAAGCCATGATGTCGGGAGTTGACGAGCAACAGGTTCGTCAGGCACTTGTATCGAAAGGTATCTCTGAAGAAAAGATAGAGCAGCTAGTCACGCATAAAATTCACCAAGGGAATAGGCCAACGACCTCGATGATCCTTGATACAGTTGATGCGAAAGCGGTAGGCCGCTTAATAGCGCTTTACGAGCATAAAATATTTTGTCAAGGAATTATATTAGAGATCTGTTCTTTCGACCAGTGGGGTGTTGAACTTGGAAAAGGACTCGCATCGGCAATTGAAGCTGAGCTAACACAAAGCGATGTAAGTCACGAGCATGATAGTTCTACAAATGGATTAATCGCTTACTACAAACAACATCGTTAAAAACTGTAATAAATTCGTCTCATAATAATGAGACAACTGAATCACGCAATGTGAAAAGATTACCTTTGAACGGGTAGCGCTGGAGTTCTTAGGGCCTGTATTTTTGTGAGAGGAATTACAGGGCCCCTAAGGCTCATTTATCGCAAAATGTCCATCTTCAGCCTATTCCTGTTAAAGTGTCTTGCAATCGAATTCAATGTCGTACGACACGACTGTTTTGTTAGGCTAAGTAGTCTTACCTAGCAAATATAACAATGAAAATTGCGCGCCTTTTAACCCTAGTTTGTTACGACGCGCCTAACCTGTAGAGAGTAAATTATGCTTAATCCTTTTGATATCGTAATTTTTGGTGGGGGTGGTGATTTAGCTTTACGCAAATTGTTACCAGCTATGTATCGAGCATATCAAGAAGGGAACCTGCCAAAGGGCTCTCGTATTTTGCCAACTGTTCGAGAAGAAAATAAACAACTAGAATACATCGAAACAGCGCATCAAGCACTTCAGTCTTTTTTAAGTGCGGATGAATTTAACGAAAAAGATTGGCAAGCCTTTTCTGAATTTTTAGTGCCTGTTGTGGTTAATGTAACCGATGTTGACGATAATTGGGATAAGCTAAAAGCTATTCTAGATGAAGATGCCAGTGATAAGTCTCGTGTCTTTTACTTATCCTTGCCGCCTGCTGTATACGGTAGATGTTGTGAAATATTGTCACTTAAATCTCTTATCACTGATACATCACGGGTCGTTGTTGAAAAGCCAATCGGTTACTGCGGTGAGTCGGCTGAAGAAATAAATGGCAAAATTGCACAGTTCTTTAGTGAAGAGCAAATTTTCCGTATCGATCATTACTTAGGTAAAGAAACTGTACAGAATTTAATGGCTCTACGTTTTTCTAATGCTTTATTTGAAAACTTATGGGACGCGAAGTCCATAGACAATATCCAAATCAGCATTTCTGAAACTGTCGGTCTTGAAGCACGAGCAGGCTTTTATGATAAAGCTGGTGCGTTAAGAGATATGGTTCAGAATCACTTACTGCAATTACTGTGCTTAGTGGCAATGGAGTCTCCTCATAAGCTCAATGCCAATAGTATTCGTACAGAAAAACTTAAAGTATTAGAAGCATTACGCCCTTTGGTTGACGCTGATGTTGATAGTAATATTGTTCGTGGGCAGTATGTTCCTGGTGATTTACAAGGTAAATTAGTACCTGGCTATTTAGAGGAACTAGGCGAGGGTTCTAGTATTACTGAGACGTTTGTCGCTATTCGTGCCCATATAGATAACTGGCGTTGGTCAGGAGTACCATTTTATTTGCGTACGGGTAAACGCATGAACAAACGTTGTGCAGAAATTGTGGTTGAATATAAGCCGGTTTCACACAATGTATACGATGACTCTGTTGGCCCAATTCAACCTAATCGTCTAGTGATCCGACTTCAGCCTGAAGAAAGCATTCAGCTGACTCTAATGTCTAAACGCCTAGATAATTTAGAGATGCAGTTAGAGCCTGTGACATTAAATATTGAATTGAGTGAACAGTATAAAAATGGTTTTCACTCAGATGCCTATAAGCGCTTAATGTTAGATGCTGCTGCAAATAACCCTGCGTTATTTATTCATCGCCATGAGGTAAGGCAAGCGTGGCAGTGGATTGATCCAATTGTTGCACGTTGGCAAGAAAAAGGTGCCCCAGCATTGTATCGCGCGGGTTCTTGGGGACCAGAGGGAGCTGATGAGTTGTTAGCAGAAAATGGTCATGTATGGTTTAACGCAGGGGAGCAAGTATAATGGCAAATATTGTGGAACGTATATTTGAATCTAAAGCTCAAATGACTGAGGCTTTAGCGTCTTTACTTGAAACAGGTATTGCCAGCGGTATTAAGCAAGATGGAAAAGCGTTGGTTATGGTATCAGGCGGGTCATCTCCTGCACCAGCATATAAATACTTATCTAATTTGCCATTGGAGTGGGACAAAATTTCAATTGCTATGGTTGATGAGCGTTGGGTTGACCCAGCACATGACAAATCAAATGAAGCGTTTATTAATGAAACGCTATTGCAGAATAAAGCTGCTGATGCTGAGTTTATTGTGATGAAAAACTCGGCAAGTTCAGCTATTGCAGGTCAAGTGGAATGTGAACAAGCGTATCAAGCGCTAAAAGCACCTGATGTTACCATTTTAGGTATGGGTCCGGATGGGCATACGGCCTCTCTATTCCCACATGCTGAAGGTCTTGAGTCTGGCTTACAAACAACAGATATAGTGTGTGCGATAAATGCGGTTGAAAGCGCGGTGACAGGAAGCATCACTGAACGCATGAGTTTGACTTTGAATGGTATTGCACGCTCAAAAGAGGTTGTGTTACTCATTAGTGGTGATGAGAAGCGCGCGATGTATGATCAAGCAAAAGGTGCAGGGTCGGAACTGGATATACCACTGAGAGCCGTAATTAATCACCCTCAGATCACACTATCAGTATTTTGGTGCCCATAGGGCTCCATAGCTAAGTGTAACCTAATTGCTCATTGTGAGCAGTTAGGTTATCTCTAATGAAGTCTATAGCGAATACACTCTAAATATTCTTTATCCGCCTACCTCATAACCTGTACTTTATTTCAAGACAAAAATATCATTTGGAATTTGATATTCGTGATGTCAGCATAGATTTAAATATAGATAACTCATGGGTTTGGCTGAATGTACCGTATTTACAGGCATCACAGCAGGAATAGGTAGGTATTTTTTTATCAAATTGCTGGACATCGAGAGTATGAGATTCTATAATGACAGCGTTGTCATTGAGAATGGTTATCACCCTTGAACACTTCTGCCAAAGTTTTCATTATCACTAGACAACAAGACATATCCCCATTTCTTATAACCTAAAGTTATGAATGTCCCTAATTCAACTAATTTGATGCGGTATTTCTCTTATTTTATGGTATATTTCTCTCGATTTTTGTAACAGATTATCTCAAGTAAATTTCAAAGTTCAGTTAAATCAGAGGTTTGGCTTATTCTTTGGTTGTTTTTTGTTTAATATGACAAAAAAGATGTAGCGAATTTGTAATTTACGGTGTATGTTTGTTATTAGATGACAGCGTTGTCATCATCACTGGGCAGAAGTGATTAAAAAACCAACAATATGATTCAAGGGGAATCCTGTGTTAGCTAATAATTTTAAGAAAAGCTTACTCGCTTTAAATGTAGGCCTTGTACTAAGTGCAGGCGCATCAGGTGTTGCATTTGCAGCAGAAGAAAACAAAGTTCAAGAAGATGTTGAAGTAATTGAAGTTCGTGGTATCCGCCGCTCTTTAGAAGCGTCAATGAATACAAAGCGTTTTGCAAACTCTGTAGTCGATTCTGTATCAGCCGAAGACATCGGTGACTTCCCTGATAATAACTTAGCAGAGTCTTTAGGCCGAGTTCCAGGTGTAACTGTTTCACGTCAATTTGGTGAAGGTTCTGCAGTATCAATTCGTGGCGCATCTAACCAATTAACAAAAACTTCTTTAAATGGACAAAATGTAGCATCTACAGGGTGGTATACAGAGCAAGCAATCGACCGTTCATTTAATTACTCAATGCTAGCACCTGAAATGATCGCATCAATGGATGTTTATAAGTCAGCGCAGGCTGATATCGTGGAAGGTGGTGTTGGTGGTACTGTTATTGTAAAAACTCGTCGTCCTTTAGATCTAGATGCAAATACGGTATTTGGGTCGATTAAAATGACGGGTTCTACAGCATCTGATGAGAATGATGCAAGTTACTCAGGTTTATATAGTTGGAAAAATGAAGCTGAGACATTCGGTGTTTTAGGTGCTTTAGCAAAGTCTGATTACTCTTTAGAGCGCATCGGTGATGAGTCACTTCCTGCTTGGGCCGGAAGAATTGCGCCAACGAACTTTAAGCAGCAACGCGAGCGCACGGCGACTGATATTCAGCTTCAGTACGCTCCAACTGATTCATTAGACTTTGGTCTACATTATATGAATCTTGAACTTAACGCTAATAACCTTAACACACAAATTTGGATTCCACAGAATTTTTCAAATTGTTCGTCGACAAATGCGCAGGGTATTCCTACTAATTGTACTGCGACACAGGCTTGGATAGATTCTGACGATGTAATCCTTCCGTATTACGATGTTCGTCCTCGTCAAGCATCAATGGAAACAGAAGTTGTCGCATTCGACATGACATATGTTGGTGATGCGGTGAAAATTGAATTCCAAATTGGTAGCACAGAAGCGACTGGTGGTACGAACTTTGAAACTAACTATGCAACTCTTACGGATAAAATAGGTTCGCTTGGTACGATAAATGCCGAAGGTGATCGAATTCAGTACGATATGACTTCTCCAGTTTATGAGGCTACTACTCTAAATGTTGGTGATAATTCAATCGTAAATTCGCCGAATAAAGACAGTGAAGATTATGCACAGGTAGATTTTACTTTCCAATTAGAAAGTGAGTTCTTTACATCAATCAAAACGGGTGTACGCTGGGTCCATCATGAAGTAGAAAAGTCATCTAATAGACCGTTACTATCGAATACTGATGCGGCTGAAGGGCTTCTATTGGGCACGATTTCAGCGGGCAAAGATAGCTTTACGATTCCTGAGCCAAATGCTGATGCGATGATCAGCCATACTAAGGGCTTAATTACTGAATGGGTTGAATCACGTTCAGGTTTCTCAAATATTGTTGAAGATAACTTTTCAGGTTATGTGATGGCAAACTTCTCTCATGAGAATGTTCGAGGTAATATGGGATTACGCTACATAAGTACAAGCGTTAGTTCTGATACATATGCCCGGTTAGATGGATTTGTAGACCCCATTCTTGTTGCAAATAATGGCTATTCACATGATATAGTTACAGAAGAGTCAAATTACAATGAAGTATTGCCAAGTATCAACGTTGCAGTTGATGTACAAGAAGATGTGATAGTACGTTTTTCAGCGGCAACCGTAATCGCGCGCCCTAATTATAATGATATGTTTACAAGCTCGAGTCTTAAGGGATTTGGCGATAATATTATCGGAAATGAATCAGTTGAAAAAGGGTCTGTAGCACTAAGTCCATTTAAGGCTAATCAGGCCGATATTGGTGTCGAATGGTACTATAACAGCTCAAGCTTAGTGGCTCTTTCTTACTTCACGAAGCAAGTCGATACATTTACAACTGCAGATAGCATCGCAAATCAGTCAATCGGTATCGTTGACCCAGACTCTCAACTTGATAGTTGGCGTTTAGATACCTATAAAGATGGCCGTGGTGGTGATATTAATGGTGTTGAATTCCAATGGCAGCATACATTTGATAATGGGTTTGGTGGTGTATTTAACTATACTTATGCAGATGCAAAGGCTGATGCGAAGAACTACACAGATAGAAATAATATCTTTACCGATTCATCAAAGCATACGACAAACTTAGTTGGCTTTTATGAAGATGATGCATTCTCAGCGCGTGCGGCTTATACGTGGCGTTCAGATTATATGATCCGTGAAGTTGGTTTTTATGGTAACCGAGAGCACCAAGATTTTGGTACACTTGATTTAAGTTTTTCTTATAAAATCAATGACAACTTTACAGTTGTTGCTGATATAACTAATTTACTAGAAGAAGATAGCATTCAAATTGGTCGTGACCAAGGTGAAATCGCGACTCTGCAACGAACTTCTAATGGTTACCCAGCCTATAGCTATGAAGGTGAAGCTCGTTATTCACTTGGTGTACAATTTAGGTTTTAATTAATAGCCTATTTTAAGCCCGGTTATCACCGGGCTTTTTTATATCTGTAAAGTTAAAAACCGATATGAACGACGGCTAAATGGCGTTAATTTATCGTTTTATATAACTATGAATAACACTTAATATATCTAACTGACGACTAACACAATTGTAAAGGCCTCTTATGACATTGAAAAAAATTATCATTCTAGGGGGAGGCACGGCCGGTTGGCTAACGGCGAATCACCTAGCGAAAAAACTAAATGCTGAATTGGGTCAAAATGTATCTATTACTGTAATCGCGTCAGATACTATTCCCACGATTGGTGTTGGTGAAGGGACTGTGCCTTATATTAAAGAAACGCTACAATATTTTGGAATTAGTGAAGAAGCGATAATTACTGAGGCTGAAGGTACCTACAAACAAGGCATTAAGTTTCAGAATTGGTCTGAAGACCCAATTAAAAGGGGAGAGCATGCTTATTATCATCCGTTTGAGCCTTTTCCTTTAGGCCAAGAATCAATTATCCGTAGTTGGTTGCAAGAGCCTGATAAAGTAAACTTCGAAGATTATATATCAATTCAAGCCAGGTTAGCAGAAAATAACTTAGCTCCTAAACTCATTACGCATGGAAACTATCAGAGCTTTGTGGACTATGCATTTCATTTTGATGCTGGCAAATTCACGAAACTTTTGTCAAACAACGCGATAACTCAATTTGGTGTTGAAGCAAAAAATGCTGTAATCAATCGTGTTGAGTTAAATCCTGACGGAAGTATTCATTCGCTTGTGAGTGAGAATGAAGTATTTGAGGCCGATTTTTTCGTTGATTGTTCTGGCTTTCAAAGTGATTTATTGTCAGGTACGTTAGGTGTTGGTTTTAATGATTTATCTGACACTTTGTTAACAGATAAGGCATTGGTGACCCAAATACCTTATCCTCAGTCGCCTGAGAAATATGATATAAACCCATATACAAAAGCTGTTGCACAGTCATGTGGATGGATTTGGGATATTCAATTGCAAACAAGGAAGGGGGTTGGGTTAGTTTATTCAAGCTCCCATTCATCTATTGATGAAGCACATACTCTCCTTTCTGATTATACCGGCATAGATAAAGATATACTAAATGCACGGCAAATAGATATGAAAGTTGGTTATAGAAAGCAATTTTGGAAGAAAAATTGCGCAGCAATTGGTCTATCTCAAGGTTTTGTTGAACCTTTAGAGGCAACAGGCTTATTAGTATTTGATATGACTGCTTCAATGTTAAGTTATGCGTTAGCAGGTGGAGGCGATGTCTTGACACAATCCGCTGCAAAGTTTAATCGAGACGTTGAAACTGTGTGGTTGAATATTGTCGACTTTATTAAATTACATTACTGTATATCAAAGCGCCGAGACAGTGAGTTTTGGATAGATAATTGTGAAAACTCAAAGATCCCAGACTCTTTGTCTGAAAAGTTAGAAATGTGGCGTTTTAGAGCACCAAATAAATTTGATTTTACATCAAAGCTAAACGTATTTACTATTTCCAATTATCAATATGTGCTTTATGGGATGAAGCACTTCCCTGAAGCATTAGTAAATCCGTCACCGTTTTCTAATTCGGTTTATCAAGAAATGCTCAAGTCTAAAACAATGGAATACGAATATTGGGCTGATAAAGCGCAATTGCACTCCGAGCTAATTGATAAAATTATAAAATTTGGGGTTTCCAAAGGTTAGGCTTCACGGCAATGAAAAATAGTTTGAGGGGTACTTCCATTTTGGCCCCAAAACCTTTAGCCTTATGCCCACAAAAGTAATAATTACGTAAATGAACGGAGTAACATTATGGCAGAGCAACAAGTGCAGCCTTTACACAACGAAAAACATGCTAATACTAAAGTACAAAATGGCATCAACGTTGATTTCTTAAAATCACAGCACTTAATGCCAGTTGTTGCACATGAGTTCGCTCGTGTCGCGACTGAGTTCCCTATGGCGTTTGTAAAAAACACTGAAACGGGTCAATTCCAACCAGTAGCAATGTTTGGCTTAGAGCCAGGTGAAAATCTATTCATCGACAATGGCAAATGGACAGCAGGTTTTGCACCTTTAGCTGCGACTCGTTACCCATTTGGTCTAGTTAAGCACCCTGAAGAAGATCAGTTTGGCATTGTAATTGACGAAGCGAGTTCACTGGTAGGTGAAGAGCAAGGTAACGCATTATTTAAAGATGGCGAAGAAACTGATTACTTAAAAGCGCGTAAAGAAGCTTTAGTAAACTTCATTGAGTTCTCTCGTGTAACAGAAGCGTTCACACAGTATTTGGCTGATAAAGAGTTGTTAGTTCAACAAACTTTAACTGTTGATATCAAAGGTGAGAAAAAAGACATCAATGGTATCTACTTAGTTGATGAGCGTAAACTAAATGAACTAAGTGATGAAGCGCACCTAGAGCTGCGTAAGCGCGGCTATTTAGCACCTATTTTTGCGTTTCTAACGTCAACACACCAAGTTGCACGTTTAGCGCGTTTAAAAGCACAGCGCCAAGCTGACGCTTAAATAAAATCTGTATTATTAAAAAAGCACCCTAGGGTGCTTTTTTTGTATCTGATATTTACAAGCGCGTCGCAATTGACTTGCAATGTGCAGCAATTCTCGTCAAAGTTTGTTTAAAGCGATAAATATAATAATAAAAGGCATAACTCTATGTATAACACATCACTTCGCTGTATAGCGCTGTTGCTCTCCGCGCTATCTATACCGGCTCAAGCGACACAAAACCCTATTGCGATTGCCATTCATGGGGGAGCTGGCACCATTGAAAAAAGCAAATTTTCACCGGAAAAAGAACAAGCATATCGTGCCAAATTGCAAGAGGCAGTGGAGGCAGGGTACGCGGTACTTAATAAAGGGGGCAGTAGCCTTGATGCTGTAACAACGGCCATTAAGATCTTAGAAGATTCACCTTATTTTAATGCCGGAAAAGGTGCGGTATACACGCATGATGAAGCGCATGAGCTCGACGCCTCTATTATGTTTGGTAAAACACGTGAAGCAGGGGCTGTGGCTGGCGTTAAGCATATTGAAAACCCGATTAATTTAGCTCGACTTGTCATGGAAAACTCTGTGCATGTGATGTTGAGCGGTGAAGGGGCTGAAGCGTTTGCGAAGACGCAAGGTATGCCAATGGTTGATAATAAAATGTTTGATACTGAACATAGATATAAAGCGTTGCAACGTGCCAAGCGTAAGATGGAACACGCTAAACAGCAAAATAAGGATTATCAAGCCGCGCATCACGCATTAGAAACAACGTACAAAGTAGGGACTGTTGGTGCAGTTGCTCTAGACAAGTCAGGTAATATTTCAGCGGGTACCTCTACAGGCGGTATGACAAATAAGCGTTATGGCCGTATTGGAGATTCTCCAGTGATTGGCGCAGGTACATTTGCTGATAATGCGTCTTGCGCGGTATCGGCAACTGGGCATGGAGAGTATTTTATACGCTATAACGTTGCGGCAGACATTTGTGCCCGTGTGCAGTATCAAGGTAAAACGATTGAGCAAGCAGGTAATGAAGTCATTCATGATGTATTAATGCCAGTTGGCGGCACCGGCGGAGTGATCATAGTGGATACGAAAGGCAACATGAGTATGCCTTTTAACACTAAAGGCATGTACAGAGCCAGTAAATCGAGTTCACAACCAACCAGCGTCGCGATTTTTAAACAAGATTAAAAATTACAGGCAAATTAGATAACGCCAGCTATAGTTATGAATGCTGGCGTTTTTTAATGGAGCCGATACCATGCAATCAATTCAAGTAGCAGATTATTTAAATCATCGTCCCGTGACTTTTTCAGCTGATATGCGTGTGGAAGCTGCGGTAGAAAAATTATTACAAAGTGGTCAATCAGGTGGACCGGTCATTGACAGCAATAAACATGTGGTGGGGTTTTTGTCTGAGCAGGACTGTTTACGTAAAATGCTAGAAGCCACTTATCAGAATGAGTCTCATAGTGTGGTCAGTGATGTTATGAATAGCACCCCGCTATGTGTCTCCCCAAGTGATAGTATTTTACAAATGGCTGACCGAATGACGGTGAATGCACCAAAGCTCTACCCTGTTTGTGATGAAGATGGACGATTACAGGGGGTGATCAGTCGTGCAAATGTATTACTTGCGTTAGACAAACACCTTCACGATACCTATGAATCAGGTAATCGATACGTATAAAACCGCTTTTATAGAATAACTGGGTATAACCATAGGCTCAGTTATTAGTTTTTGATACACTACGTCGCGATTTGTATTATATAAAGGTATTGCGAAGTGAGTGTTGGACCGCTGTTTTCTGAACTAAAATCTTGCCTAAAGAAAGATCAATTCATTTTAAAAAAACGCCTTCATGGCACAAAAAAAATAACCGATGAAATTAAGCAAGCAAAAGCGGTTCAGTCTATTGCGCAGGCCATTTCGCGCAGTCAAGCATTGAGAGTTACGCGCACTGAACAACTTCCAGCAGTTACTTACCCTGAACAGCTTCCCGTAAGTCAGAAAAAAGATGAAATAAAAGCTGCGATTGCAGCACATCAAGTTGTGATTGTTGCAGGTGAAACGGGCTCAGGTAAAACCACACAGCTGCCAAAAATATGTTTGGAGCTTGGTCGAGGCGTTGATGGTTATATTGGTCACACCCAACCGAGAAGGTTAGCGGCACGTACAGTTGCAAATCGGATTGCTGAAGAAGTAGGATGTGAACTTGGCAATGAGGTGGGCTTTAAGATCCGCTTTAGTGATCAAGTATCAGACAATACCTATGTTAAATTGATGACTGACGGTATTCTTTTGGCTGAGATCCAGCAAGATCGATACCTCAATCAATACGACACCATCATAATCGATGAGGCTCACGAGCGTAGTTTAAATATCGACTTTATTTTAGGTTATTTGAAAAACCTGCTAGCTAAACGACCAGATCTAAAAGTGATCATTACGTCTGCTACGATAGACCCACAAAGATTCTCAAAGCATTTCAATAATGCGCCAATTATCGAAGTATCAGGACGTACTTATCCTGTTGAAGTGCGGTACAGGCCCCCAGCAGACACTGCTAGTAATGACACCGAGGCGCAAAATGATCAGTTACAGGGCATTTTTGATGCGGTAGATGAGCTGTGTGATGAAGGGCCAGGTGACATTCTCATCTTCATGAACGGTGAGCGTGAAATTCGTGATACCGCAGACGCCTTAGCAAAGAGAAACCTGCGCGGTGTAGAGGTTTTACCTTTGTATGCCCGACTATCGAATGCAGAGCAAAACAGAATTTTTGCAGCTCATAGCCAACGACGTATCGTACTATCTACTAATGTTGCGGAAACGTCTTTAACCGTGCCAGGTATTCGATATGTTATTGACCCAGGAACCGCGAGAATAAGCCGTTATAGCTATCGAACGAAGGTACAACGTTTACCCATTGAAGCGGTATCTCAAGCCAGTGCAAATCAAAGAAAAGGGCGCTGTGGACGGGTTGCGTCAGGTGTCTGTATTCGACTGTATTCAGAAGATGACTTTTTATCTCGTCCTGAATTTACCGACCCAGAGATTTTGAGAACCAATTTAGCATCGGTTATTTTACAAATGTTGGGCTTAGGGCTTGGAGATATAAACGACTTCCCGTTTGTGCAAGTACCAGATAGCCGAAATATTAACGACGGTGTCTCGCTATTAGAAGAGTTAGAAGCGGTTCATCCAAGTAAACGTCACCAAGCCACTAAGTTGACGCAGTCAGGTCGGCTACTGAGCCGGCTACCGATAGATCCTCGCTTAGCTAAAATGGTACTGAGTGCCAGTAAGTTGGGTGCGTTGCGTGAAGTAATAGTTATCGTCGCGGCATTGTCTATTCAAGACCCTCGAGAGCGACCTTCAGAGCGCAGAGGGGCTGCTGATGAGAAACATGCACGATTTGAGCACCCAGATTCTGATTTTATCGCATTTTTAAATCTTTGGTATTACATCGAGCAGCAGCAAGCTGAGTTATCACGCGGGCAGTTTAGAAAGTTATGTCAAAAAGACTTTTTGGCTTATATGCGGGTGCGTGAGTGGCAAGATATTGTGTATCAGTTAACAACCGTTGTCGAAGAGATGGGGTTGAAACTTACGGACAATGAAGCCGAACTAGATAATGTACACCAAGCGCTTTTAAGTGGCATGTTGAGCCACATTGGCTTCAAAGACGAAAAGCAGAATTATAAGGGGGCGCGAAATAGCCAGTTCCATGTTTTTCCTGGCTCCAGTTTGTTTAAGAAGAGCCCAAAATGGCTGATGTCTGCAGAGCTGGTAGAAACCAGTAAGCTTTATGCCCGTATTAATGCCAAGATTGATATTGCGTGGGTGCCTTCTTTAGCGCAACATTTAGTTAAACGCAGTTACAGTGAACCGCATTGGGAGAAAAAACCTGGTTGTGTAATTGCTTATGAACAACAAACGCTTTACGGACTGATCATTGTTGGTCGTAAGCGCAGTGTGTATAGTCAAATTGACCCTAAGCTATGTCGAGAGCTTTTTCTTAAAGAAGCACTTATTGGTCAACAATTGGGGCAAAATGAAGGGTTTTTACAATATAACCAAGACTTGATAGATGATATTCAGGTACTTGAGCAAAAAGCGCGACGTCGAGACATTTTGGTTGACGAGCAACAGCTTTTTGAATTTTATGATAGTAAAATTCCAGCCCAGGTGAATACGCGCGCTGCATTTACACATTGGTGGAAAGATAAGAAAAAGCAAGACAAACGCTTTTTGCATATGAGCAAAGAGCAATTAATGCAGCATGGTGCAGAGCAGATCACCGAGTTTGATTACCCTGACACATGGCAACAAGGTAATATTATTCTGCCATTGAGTTATCACTTTGAGCCCGGAAAAGCAGTAGATGGCGTGACCGTAAATATCCCGCTAGCTTTGTTAAATCAAGTATCTGATAGTGGGTTTGATTGGCACATTCCAGCATTACGCCATGAATTAATTTGCGGGTTAATTAAAAGCTTGCCGAAGACTTTACGTCGGAATTTTGTCCCAGCTCCTAATTATGCTGACGCAGTACTTGCAGCTGTTGAGCCAATGCAGGGAACTTTGCTTGAGGCATTAAGTACACGTTTATTAAGAATGACAGGCGTCAGCGTTGACAGTGAAGCATGGGATTTATCGACACTCGATGCGCATTTGAAAATGCAATTTCAAGTCGTTGGAGATAACAATACGGTACTTGCACATGGATTTGATTTACATGCAATAAAAACTCAGCTTCAGGGCAAAGTGGCAGATACCTTATCCCAAGTGGCTGAAAAAGGGATCGAACAACAAGAAATCACCGAATGGCAATTCGGTACATTACCGAGTGAATATACAAAAAAACAAGGTAACTACGAGATTAAAGCCTTCCCAGCTTTGGTGGATAAAAAAGACAGTACGGCGATCGAATTGTTTGATAGCTCGATAAAAGCGTCTATCGCGCATCAGCAAGGTTTACGTCGCTTAGTGTTACTAAACGTCCCTTCACCGATTAAATATTTACAGCAAAAATTACCAAATAAAGCCAAACTTGGCTTGTATTTCAACCCATTTGGCAAAGTCCAAGATCTGATCAACGATTGTATTTCGGCTGGCGTTGATCGACTCTTAATTACGCATGGTGATATCAGAGACGAACAACAATTTGAACAAGCGAAAGAGAGCATTCGTGGTGAGTTAGGTGAGTGTGTTGTTAAGATTGCAACCCAGGTTGAGCAAGTGTTAAGTGTGGCTCATGCCATCAATAAACGCATGAAAGGGCCTGTAGATTTAACCATGATAACGGCTCACGGAGATGTAAAATCACAACTGCAACGGCTGGTATTTAAAGGTTTTGTGAGTGATCATGGTGCAGACAAGTTAGAAGATTTACTGCGTTACATGAAGGCAATAGAGAAGCGGCTTGAAAAACTACCGGTGGACCCTAACAGAGATAGGTTGTGCGTGTTAGAGCTTGAAAAAGTAAGCGAAGCCTACCAAAAAGAGGTTTCTAGAGTACCTAAAGGGCTACCGTTACCAGAAGCTTTATTACATATTTTTTGGATGCAAGAGGAACTAAGAGTGTCTTTGTTTGCTCAAACATTAGGAACGCCTTATCCTATTTCAGCCAAAAGGGTGATGAATGCACTTAAAGAATGTGAATAATTTAACTTGAAGCTTGCTTTTTTAGTCAGGCCCATTACTTTAATAAGAGGAATCAATTTTTGGATCTTGAAAAGGAAGTGACACTAACCATGTCCGCTGAGCAAACAAGGAGTACCACACCCCATGTACTGGTTGTGGACGACGAATATTTTAACTATGAGATGCTGAGCGTGGCATTGTCTGAAGTATTTACGTTAAGTTATGCTGATTCAGGCAAAAGCTGCTTATCGAACGCAATTGCAAACAGGCCTGATGCAATATTATTGGATGTATGTATGCCGGGCCTTGACGGCTATGATACTTGTCGTTTGCTAAAAAATACGCCAGAGACGAAAGATATTCCAATAGTCATGCTCTCAGGTTTAGAGACAGAGCAAGAGCAGCAAGCGGGCTTTGAGGCCGGTTGTGATGCGTATGTGGTTAAACCCTTTTCAATGCAATCCTTATTAGAAAAACTAAAACTAATGGTCTAGGAGTAGGGTATGTTGCACGAAGACAAACGTCGCTTTATGCGGATGATGGTTAACGCAAAAGCAAAAATTACGCTGTTAGAAACTGGGTTGAGTATTGAAGGGACATGTAACGATTTAAGTGCCACGGGACTGTCGATAGAAATAGAAGAGCCAGTTGATATGGATACGACAGTGGAGGTTTATATCGACTCAAATAGTGCTACTACGCCACCATTAAATGCTCATGCAAAAGTTGTGAGGTGTTCACAAGAACAAGACGAAAGCTATTTGTTAGGGCTTGAAATAACTAAATTTAACTAATTGACTAAATTTATAGAAAAGGGGCAAGTGCCCCTTTTTTAGTGAGTAGTTTATTGTAAAAGGCTGTTAATAGACCTTACACACTAATCCTTTTAAGTAGAATCCTTCAGGATAATTACCTGAAATAGGGTGGTCAGCGGCTTGATTTAGGCGTTCTACAATGAGTAAGTCTTTCCCTGCATCAAGAGCGGCATCTGCAACGACCTTTTGAAATAGATTCTGCTCCATTAACCCTGAACATGAAAAGGTCAATAATGTACCACCAGGCTTCAATATTTGCATGGCAATCATATTGATGTCTTTATAGCCACGACATGCACCATTAAGTTGTGCTTTGCTCTCAGCAAACTTTGGCGGATCCATTACTATCGTATCAAATTGGCGGCCTTCATCGCGATATTGGCGAAGCAATTTGAACACATCTTGCTTTACAAATTCAGCACGTGTCATATCTAGTTCATTGTGTTCAACATTGCGTTTGGCAATATCAAGCGCGGCTTGAGATACATCAACGTTAATGACTTTTTCACAACCACCACGCAGTGCGTAAAGGCCAAAGGTGCCCGTGTAGCAAAAGCAATTTAAAACACTTTTGTCTTTTGAGAAACGCTCTAGCGCTGCGCGGCTATCACGTTGGTCGAGATAAAAACCCGTTTTGTGACCGTTGATGATGTCTACTTCTAGTTTTAAACCATTCTCTTCAATAATTACTGGTGCAGCTGGAGCATCGCCCCACAGTGCCCCTGTGGTCTTATCAAGGCCTTCTTTAGCTCGGACCTCTACATCAGAACGTTCATAAATTTTACACTCTGGAAAAACATGGCGAAGCGCCATTAATAAATCACCTTTGTGACGTTCTGCACCCGCACTTAAAAGCTGGCAGACAAGATAGTCGTCAAATTTATCAATGGTGATCCCAGGTAAACCATCAGACTCTGCCGCGCTGAGTCTAAAGCCTGTTAGTCCACCTTCACTAATAACATGCTGGCGAGCATCAAGAGCTCTTTCTATTCTTTTGATAAAAAACTGAGTATCAATTTGCTCATTTTCATCAAAAGTCCATACGCGTGCCCTGATCTGTGACTCAGGGCTATAGGCTGCAGTAGCAAGAAACTTTCCATCATGGCTGTATACAGTTATGGTGTCACCAAGCGCAGGCTTACCTTTAATTTTTTTGATGGCCTTAGAGAAAATCCAAGGGTGTTTACGTTTAAGTGACTTTTCTCTACCTGGCTGTAAATAGACCACGCTAGACATATAAATTCCTTACTAAATTGAATGCTTGCCATTTTAGTGAAGGCCGTGCCAACATACAATGTGATCACAGTGAATAATAATGTTTAGATCAATTTGACCCACTTTACAGAGAGAAATTAATGAAAAATATTGAAATGGCATGCCGCGCGTTCATGTTAAGTGGTGAGTTTGCTGATACTGCGCATGATATTACTCATATTGAACGAGTGGTAAAGGTGGCTAAGGCGCTGGCGCTAAGTGAACAAGCAGACATGGACATTGTAGTTGCTGCGGCTTGGTTACATGATTGTGTGGCCGTTGCTAAAAATCACCCTGACCGAGCTAAAGCATCTAAGATGGCTGCAGACAAAGCAGTAACGTTTTTACAAACTTTAAAGTTTGACGAGACAAAGTTAGATGCTGTGCACCATGCTATTGTGGCGCATAGTTTTAGCGCCAATGTTCGGCCCACAACACTTGAAGCTAAAATAGTACAAGATGCAGATCGTATGGATGCTTTGGGGGCTATAGGGGTTAGCCGATGTATGAAAGTGGGTGGGGCTATTGCAAGGCACCTTTATCACCCTGATGATCCTATGTGTGAAAATCGAGAAGCAGATGATAGTAAATATACGCTCGACCACTTTTTTATCAAGCTACTGCATATTGCTGAACACATGAATACCGAGTCGGCAAAAGAAGAAGCAGCCCATAGAACTGAGTTTATGAAAGCGTTTCTACAGAGGCTCAGCACTGAGATCTCATAGTATTGGCTGGGTCTACTGTACATTTGCATTTTATGTTATTAACGGGTCATCCGTTTTACAAAAACGACCACGAACAATGCTAATGAAAAGCTGCCTGTAAAAGCTTCAATACTGGCAATAAATCGTGATATTCCCACTGGGGTTATGTCTCCATAGCCCAATGTTGTGAATGTGACGACGCTAAAGTAAAAGCTATTGAGTAATGCACTTAAATTCTCTGAGAAGCTGTTGTTCTGGCTGAGCTGAATGATTTGATCTTGATAGCTAATACCAAACAAAAAGTACAACAGAGCACATACGACAATCATACTCAGGCTGAAGCGGATCACGTTTTCTGGCTTTTCACCATAACCACACAACAGGTTAATGGCGTTAGACACCAAGCGCTTTTTCGATCTTTTTGGGTATTGTTGATGGCGCATACGCAGTTCGTTATACGTATACTTGCCAGCCATCTCAAACAGACCTTGTTGTTCGGCTGCTTTACGTAATAACCGGTATATTTCCTCGGATTGTAAAAATAAGTCAATTGCGTCTTCTGGTGCTTTTTCTTTTAGCGCTTTATGCGCTCGGGATTCTTGCATTAGTTGTTCACCTAGCTGCAAGTTATCTATTCGCGCGTTGTCTAGTTTTACCCCTAAAATATTGGTGTTTTCAAGTTTGCAGCAGTGTAGGTTTGCTTCTCGTAAATCGGCTTTCATTAAGGAGGCGTGTTCAATGGTGTTGTTGAAAAGGTGAGCACCACGTAAATTGGCGCGATAAAAATTGCCATGAGAGAGATCGTAGCCATTGTGATCACCAAATTTAACGAGATTTAAGCCTTCTAAATTGGCCCGCTTTAATTCTAGTCCTTGTAATAAACCGCCTCGTTTTGCATAGCGTTCTAGTTTTTGTGTTAGTTCTAAGCCACTTTTATCAAATTTTGCATCATGCCAAAAACAAAACCCTGAACCCATATCAATTTCCTGACATCTTTTTCCATCTGGAGAGTGATATTGGCAACATGGCTTTGAATTCATAGCGCTCTGATCTTTTTCATCATTTACTTATAGGTTAGCAGCTTATTCGCGGTGTAGAATGGAGAAAAGTAAATAATTTTTTTCGATATGTTTGAATACCAATTAAAAGAAAGTACGCGCAGGCGAAGTGTCGCAATTAAAGTAACCGGGGAAGGTGTTATTGTATATGCACCAAAAGGGCTTGAAAAAAAGCGACTACAAGAATGGTTAGTGAGTAAGCGCAGCTGGGTTTTGGCAAAGCAACAAAAAATGCAGGCAGTGCCGGTTTTTCAAGCACCTTGGCATACCCAGACCCTGCTCGTGTTTGGTGAAACATACGCTTGTTTTTTTGGCCCTGAGTACCAAAGTAAACTATGTCATTCAAATCGCATCGTACATGTGTGCGTCATTAACTCTGACGATAAACAAGCTTGTCGAGCTGCACTTTTATCATTATTACGCATTGAGTTAGAATCTTACGTGATGGGAGTATTACCTTTACTTGCGGAAAAAATGGATGCTCACGTTAATCAGGTTAAATTTCGAGAGTATAAAAGTCGCTGGGGAAGCTGTACAAGTAATCGTGCGTTAGCGTTTAATACGTTGCTCATCGGGGCAAAGCCATCTTATATAGATTATGTGATCATTCATGAGCTGGCGCATTGTCATGTTCTTGCTCATAACCCTAAGTTTTGGCAACTAGTGTTACAGCATTATGGGCAATATAAAGGGGTGGTTAAATGGTTCAGAGAAAAGGGAACAACGCTGTTTATTGCAAAAGAGGTTTGAGGCGGTCAATTATAATTCGTACGCTTTGTGTGATGTGAATTATAATTAAAGATTAGAGCTATGATTTGATGTAATAAATGCACACACTCCAACTGTGTATTGATTGCTGTATATAGAGGAAAATACAGAAAAAGTACTTTTTTGAGTTTGTATTAATATGTAGATTTGGATGGTTTTTTTAAAATACGGGATGTATTTTATCAAAAGTAAGATGGTGGAGGGGGCTGGATTCGAACCAGCGAAGGCAGTGCCGTCAGATTTACAGTCTGATCCCTTTGGCCGCTCGGGAACCCCTCCATCTTATGGAGCTAATACATTTACAATTTGGTGGAGGGGGCTGGATTCGAACCAGCGAAGGCAGTGCCGTCAGATTTACAGTCTGATCCCTTTGGCCGCTCGGGAACCCCTCCAAATTGTATTTGCAGTGTTGTTATGGTGGAGGGGGCTGGATTCGAACCAGCGAAGGCAGTGCCGTCAGATTTACAGTCTGATCCCTTTGGCCGCTCGGGAACCCCTCCTAAACAACGGCGCTGATAATATCAAAGTTTCTAATTAAGTAAAGAAAACTCCTAAAGAAAAATTAAAAAATGCCGATAAAAATGAAGATTCATACACAATCGGTGAAACTCTATGCAAATAGACAATATTTTAACCAGAGAAGATCAGTTAGGCGGTGCGTTGGCGATATGTGTCAGCGATCAGCGACGTGCAGACTTTTCTATGTTATTGGCAATGTTGTCTCAAGATGCGCTCGATTTTAGTCAGTTTCATTTACCGGAAGAGGAACAGCAAGAAAGTGACAAAAGTGAATCTGCGTTAAAGAAAGAATTACAGATAGGGCCAGAGCAAGTTTTGGCGCCCGCTGATTTTGATATGCTAATTGGGCAACATAATGCAGAGCGCTTATCTCAAAGTAGTATGACAAGTTTACGATTGTCGAATTGTTTAAATCCAGAACCGCTTGCAGTGCGAGACGATTACAAACACATCCCGCTGGTTGTGGTGGATAATTGTGAGCTTGCAGTAAGAAATCGCTTAGATGTGGACAAAAAAGGTGAGGGAACTGCTGATAAACCAAAAATGGATGCAGCAGCTATGTATGATCAATTAAATAGTGGTGAAATGCAGAGTGCGCTCCAACTCAGCGCGTAGTTTTTACGTTGGTGTATTTTGCTTAGCCGTGACACTTTTTAAACTTTTTACCACTGTTACAAGGGCAAATATCATTTCGGCCAATTTTAACTTCTGGTGACTCGAATAAGTCTCCATCTAAGTATTTCCACTTTTCATTTTCTAAAATAAATCGTGATTGCTCATGTAGCTGACAATGCTTATCACCTGCTAAATAATGTGCTTTGAACTCTACGTAATCGTATTCACTGTCACTGTAAGCATGAATTATATCTAACTTGATAAAGTTAACCTCATTCGCGAACTGCAAAATGTCTGAGGTTGTGTGCATTGCACGCTGTGACGACGCATAGGTATTTAAAATATATTCAGCATCTTTTGTACAATAGGCACTAAATCTTGAGCGCATTAATTGTTCTGCTGATGAGGCCTGTCTTAGACCCGTTATGACTGGCTTACAGCACTCATCAAATGTAGAGAGGTTATTACAATAACACATAGTTGCTTTGTTACTTATGAAATCATACTGCCTATTGTACACATATCTTTGCCTTGTACTTTTGAAAAGCAAAATAATTCCGTATCCACTAGATTTAATTTCATATCATCTAACTGAGCAGCGGTAGCAATATTTGTCCATGTAATAATCGCAGCAAAGTTGCCATTGCTTGATGCTGCATTTAATACATATTGTAAGTTTGAAATATGTTTTTGCTTTATTACCAATAATTTACTTGAGTCAATAGAGCAACTATCTAGTACAGCTTTATTTGGTATATTTTCAGGTGCAATTAACAAGGTCCAACCATGTCTTTTGTTGCACAAGCGAATGATTTTTAGTAACTCTAAATTAGCATTAATGTCATCGGCTGTGCGAACTATGGTGACATTAGAGCGTTGTGTTGTGTTACTCAGCAAAATGGGTGTATCAGAATTAGTATGCAACATAATCAACTCACTGGTGTTATATACAGTATTTATATACAGTAGTTCATACAGTTGTTCAAAGCAAGATAAATATCACCTTTATTGTACGAAAAATATGCTTTGTTGGTTTATAAGAATCAGGTGTTTTATAAACATCTGATCTTAATAAAGTTGTTTTATGAAAGTTAGTAGCGCACGTTGCGCTTACTTTTCTAACTAAGTTGATTTATACAATTGCTAAATGATAGTTAGTGGTCGGTTTGTTTTAAAGAGGGGTTATAGCCTGTGTTAAGTAGCCTGAAACTAGAGTGGCGAAGTACACTAGGTGGGTTGAACTGACTAGTAAGCGCGGGCTCTTGCGTACTAATTTTCGCTATGCACGACACAAAGATAACTAGGTTGCTTGATTCATTTTGGTCGTTTTTAGAGGTTACTTCTTGATAGCCGTCGCCCCGGCTAAAGGTACTATCTAGGGGCGCTTTGGCATTTATCAGTGTTGCTTTGAAGAACGATGAAACTAATCAGGGCTTAAAAATTGGAGCTGATGAATTTGTTCATACAAGGTTGCAGCATAACATTGTGCATCTTTTATACGCTTTGTTGATAGATGTGGCTTTATTTGCTCAATCATTTCTTGAGCTGCAGTAACGCCTTGGCTATTTGCCAGCACTAACCAGGCCATGCCGTGAAAAGCGCTTTGAGGCACCCCTTGTCCTTTAACAAATAACAAACCGAGATAAAACTGTGCTTTGTGGTCACCAGACATCGCAGCAAGTCGAATCCATTTAGCAGCCAGTGGATAGGATTGCTCTTTTAAGTAATATAAACCTTTTTTGTAGGCTTGCGCTGTTTCTGTTGCTTCAGGTAGACGAGCTTCGCTATTAATTGGCGCGGTGACAAATTCAAGCACATTTAATAATTGTTGTTCGAGATCATGACTTGCTGAATTGTCTAACTGAGATTTTTCCATATTACAACCGTGTTTATTTATGCACTATTTAGTGTAGCCGAATTCTAACGTTTTTGTCCGATTAAGTCAGTGCTTTATGTTAAAATCCAAACACTTGTTTCTAATTTAAATACCAAACATTATGCTGGAACGACTATTTTTTCTCTCCCGTCAGGGAACCTCTGTTAAAACGGAAGTGATCGCGGGTCTAACGACTTTTGTCACAATGGTTTATATCGTATTTGTAAATCCAGCAATGCTTTCTGAAGCGGGAATGGATTTAGGGGCTGCGTTTGTTGCGACCTGTATTGCTGCCGCAATTGGGTGCTTTATTATGGGCTTTTGGGCTAACTACCCATTAGCTCTTGCGCCTGGTATGGGCTTAAATGCATTTTTTACTTATGGTGTAGTACTCGGTATGGGTCACTCCTGGCAATCAGCGCTGGGCGCCGTATTCTTATCTGGTTGTATATTTTTATTACTCAGTCTTTTTAAAGTTCGAGAATGGGTGATCCAAGCGATCCCAGTGGTTCTTAAACAAGCTATTGCAACAGGTATTGGTGCATTTTTGGCGCTTATAGCGTTAAAAAATGCGGGTATTATTGTCGCGAGTCCAGCGACTTTGGTTCAACTAGGCGATATTACGTCTGCGGGACCCTTATTAGCTATTTTCAGTTTTTTTATTATTGCAGCACTGATGTTTAGGGACTTTAAAAGCGCAGTACTACTGAGCATATTTATTGTCACTGTATGTGCTTGGGGGCTCGGTTTAGTTGAGTATCACGGCATTGTGTCGGTGCCACCGAGTATAATGCCAACGGTAATGCAGCTAGACATCGCAGCCGCGTTAGAGCTATCAATGTTGAGTGTTGTATTTGCATTTTTATTTGTCGATTTGTTCGACACATCAGGTACGTTAGTTGCTGTTACGCAAAAAGCAGGATTAGCCGATGAAAAGGGTCATATGCCACGTTTAGGCCGTGCTTTGTCGGCGGATAGTACCGCTACAATAGCGGGTTCAATGTTAGGCACGTCGACCACCACTTCATACATTGAGTCTGTTTCTGGGGTGTCGGTGGGTGGAAAAACAGGTTTAACGGCGGTTGTGGTGGGTATCTGCTTTTTGCTGATGATGTTTTTTGCCCCCTTGGCACAAATGGTTCCTGCTTATGCTACAGCTGGCGCGATTTTATACGTTGCGGTTTTGATGTTACAGAATCTGAAATTCGTCAATTGGGATGATATGAGTGATGCAATTCCTGTGAGTGTGGTGTTGCTGATGACGCCATTGACGTTTTCTATAGCGCATGGTATCGCGCTTGGGTTTATCGCATATACAGCGGTTAAAGTGCTGTGTAATAAACGAGAAGAGGTCTCGATAAGCGTTTGGGTCTTAACTGTATTATTTATCGTTAAGTTTGCATTTAGTTAAGGAACAAGGGTGAAGCCAAAGAAAAAGTGGTTTACCACTTTTTCTTTGGTGCAAATAGAATATCCAAGTCGTCTTGCTCTTGCTCGTTCTTCTTTTTTACAGCAGACGCATTTGACGCTTTCAGCTCTGTACTTATCTCATTTAAATATGATTCTAGTAATGTCTTTTTTTCGGTAACGTAATCGTCAGAATAGGTCACAGCGCAAATTGTCGCGTATGCTTTTTCAAAGTATTGCCTTGCGGAACCAACCATATTGGCCGTCCGTGCAGACACGCCTCTTTTTATTTGGCTTTCTACGTTGATTTTTAACTGAAGTTTTTCAAGACGCCGATCTTCAGCGACAAACTGCTGAGTATCAACTTTCCCTTTTGAATGTTCTGAGCGAAGCACATTACGTAGCTTTTTAATGCCTTGTACAAGCGCAATAAGTTGCTTGTCATTATCGGGTAACGATAAGGAATCACCTTTTGCGTTTGATTCAACAGCAGTACCAAGGCGCTCCTTAGACTCATGTAAACGATTTTTAAGTTCCCTAGAAGTAGGAGACAACTCGACCATAGTTGCCAGTGCATCATGAATGCGGCGCTGTAAAACACGCGTTAGCATCTCAGACATAGGAATATTGGAGCTGTTCACTAAAACGTCTTCGGATTCTTCAATCACTTTTTTTTGCTTGGTTAACTCTTTACGACGCTCAGCTTCTTGTTTCTCCTTGTGCTGTTGGATGGCACTTACCCACACGGCAATAACAATCAGTGCAACAATCAACATAATAATAATAGAAACAAACATAACGAATTCTCTTTGACCACGACTCAAGAAGATGATTTTTTATATTACATCAATTAATTGCATTCTGAACAGTATTACGTTCATAAGTCTTAAAAAACTTTTGTAATTCATTATTTTTCATTATAGACCATGATTTAATTTTGGCCGATAAACAAACAAAATAGGCAATTGCTATCTCGTTCTAGTTAAATATGCTAGCCTAACTGATACTGATGAGCATGCTCTGTTCAATGTCACGGAATGTCAGTGCCGACTTATAATTAATAAGAACAATACAAGCTATGAAATTACAACAACTTAAATATATTGTAGAAGTGTTAAACCACAACTTAAATGTCTCAGCTACTGCTGAGAGCCTCTATACCTCTCAGCCTGGGATTTCTAAACAGGTTAGAATGTTAGAAGATGAGCTCGGTGTACAAATTTTTGGCCGCAGTGGCAAGCATCTAACGCACGTGACAAGTGCTGGTACAGAAATCATCAACATTGCCCGGGAGATCCTATCGAAAGTTGAGGGGATAAAAGCGGTTGCCAATGAACACACCTTACCGGATCAGGGCAAACTAAATATTGCAACGACGCATACGCAAGCGCGATATGCGCTGCCAAATGTGATTCAAGGGTTTATGAATAAATACCCTGCGGTATCTTTGCACATGCATCAAGGCACTCCGCAGCAAATTTCTGACGCCGCAGCGCGCGGTGATGCAGATTTTGCCATAGCAACTGAAGCGTTACACTTGTACTCTGATTTGGTTATGCTGCCATGCTATCACTGGAATCGTAGTATTGTGGTTGCAAAAGATCACCCTCTGGCACAAAAAGCCTCTAATCTAACTGTGCAGGATGTTGCCCAATACCCCTTAATCACCTATGTTTTTGGTTTTACAGGCCGTTCTGAGTTAGATAAAGCGTTTAATGCACATGGGTTAGAGCCACACATTGTATTTACCGCAACAGATGCAGATGTCATAAAAACGTATGTGCGCTTGGGTCTTGGTGTCGGTGTTGTTGCGTCTATGGCGATAGATATTGAAACGGATCAAGACCTAGTCTGCATAGACGCAAGCCATTTATTCGAAGCCAGTACCACTAAAATTGGTTTTAGAAAGGGCAGCTTTTTACGTGGTTATATGTATGACTTTATCGAGCGGTTTGCACCTCATTTGACAAAAGATGTTGTTGAGCGTGCCAGTTTATTGCGCAACCAAGATGATGTAGATGCACTTTTTGCTGATGTGCAATTACCTATTAAGTAATACAACATGTTAAATGAATATTGTGTTGTGTTAGTCGCGACTCAATGTTCATTTATACTTTTAGTCATACGTTAAACAAACCACATTATCAATTACAATACCGTGTTTGATACGCTGAACACCTTCATTGAGCCTTTGTAATCGGGTGTAATAGAATTTCAATTAGCTTCACCTAAGCTGTATACAAACAGGGTGGAGGTATGTGATGAATGATATTCAGCATAAGCAGCAAGGTTTTTCTTTAGACCATCTATTCTTTGATGGGTTGCTCGATAAACTTGGTGAATATCTGCCAAAAACGCCTATGTCGATTACCTTAAATAATAACTCAGAACGATATACTCAAGGTTCACCTCATCACCGTGCGCACATTATTCATGGTGGCAAGGTCTACAGTCATTTTGGTGAGTTTGCTCATTATGAAGATGCAATGGCTGTATATAACGGCAAAGTGCTAGCTTTGGGAACATTGGATGAAGTACGGCACCGGGTTTATCAAATGGGGTTTATAGCGACATTTTATCGTTTAAAACCTAATGAAGTCGTCACACCTGGTTTTATAGAACCTCACTGCCATTTGGTCACTTCTGCAGTTTTACAACAATGGTTTCATTTTGGTCCTTTTGGTTTTCATTGCAGAACTTGTAAATTTATGGACAGCTATAATATTTCTTATGTGTTGCGATCAGTTTTGTACTTGGACAAAGCGATTAAAGATAAGCAATGGCTACTAGGGTACGGGCTTTATAGTAGTTTACTGAGTTCTGATGATGTATCAGATGTATACAGTGTGTATAAAGCATTGCGAACAATAGCAATGAATCGGCCTGTTGTTATTTTTGATGCCCAACAGCCATTGGCATTCGTTAATACAGCTGCTCTAGAGCTGCTGTATAAATACTTGGCACGGAATCATGTTGGGTTATTTAAGAATAAACAACATTTTTTCACTGCTATAGAAAAGCAAGGAGGTCTTAAAGATGAGCAGTTACTCTGGATTTTAGAAGTACTCCCCGTGCGTCAACTTCAGCAATTTGGCTATGCACTTATACAAAATATAGATAATTTACTGACACATGCGAAAGAGCAGGGGATCACGCATTTAGGGTATGTTGATAGCCACCCAGTGGCATTAAACTTATTAAGCACTTATTCGCAAAGAACACCCAAAGTACACTTAGTTAATACCATAGAGACTTGGATCAATGCGTCATGCAACTACGGTAATGACTTAGGGTTGGCTGACATAAGTAAAGCCGTTATTGATAACTCTATTGCTTTAAATATTGGTGATGTAGGCTATTTAGGTTTTGATTGGGTCCAAAGTTATCATGGTGAACAGACTTTAACACCTTGTCAGTCATTGCTAAAACAAGGCGTAAATGTATGCTTGCAATCAGGCTTCCCCATGTTGCCCTTATCCCCGTTGAGAAATGCCCAGCAAGCTACCACGAGAGAGATGGAGTATGCACCTCACTGCTATATGGCTGCTGATCGCACTTTGGATAAAAAGCAGTGTTTCACTCGCTTACAATCCATGAGGAGTATTTCTAGTGCCGCAGCATCTCACTTAAAAATACATCCACAAGCGGGTCATTTATTTGCTGGGGGGCGAGCTAATTACTTGCTACTATCAGATGATCCACTGCATTGCTCTGATCTCGACATGCGACGTATTCATGTAGTGCATAGTTCAGTCAATTGACCGCACTATTAGTTCCCATAACAACTACCCATTTATAAGATTTATTTCAGTTTCTTAGTTAAAGATGTACAGCTTTTATTGTTGTTTACCGACCGCGCTTAAGAACTTGAAGAGCACAACATGACAGTTTTTATTACTTTATATTATATAAAATATATTGTATATTTTGTAATTTAAATGTAAAAAATGTAATTCCTCAACGTCAGTTGTGGATTGACAACATTTAAAGGACAAATTATGAAACTATCAGCGCTCATGTTGGCGTTATCTGTCATTGGCTTAAACTTCAATGCACAAGCGCATCAACAGCACCGTTCAACAAAACCGACAACGACTGATGCAACCAATACCCAGCTTCATGGGCATCATCAATTAGACAGCCATGAAAAAGCACCGAGTGCCGCTTCGCAAACCGCACATACTTTTTCAATGCAGACACATACCACACAAAATATATTTAATGTAGCTGCAACATGCGATGTAAATGCGTTAGCTGAGGCTAACTCTTCGCAGTTACTTACAGAGATTAAAGCACAGGGAAGTACCTGTATTAATGAGCTATTTAATGCAAGCAGTACTATTCAACAGCAAGTATTTAACTCTGATAAAATGTTTGCCGCGGCGAATCGAGCGAAGGCACTGTCAGTAACTTATAGCGGGTTGGGCAGCAGTGAGCTCGAGGCATTGTTCTTATTCATACGTGCTGGCTATTATGTTGAGTTTTATAACGATGGTGTGCAATTTTCTGATTGGTTAAAACCGGCAGTAAAAAATGCCATTGACGCGTTTGTTAACAACAATCACTTTTATGATAATAATGATGCGCACGGGCAATTATTAAAAGAAGTTATTACCACAATGGATAGCTCCGAGCAGCAAGATGTTTACTTGCCAGTTATAAAGCAATGGTTAAGCCGCTTTGATCAAAATTATGCTGGTGTACGAAATATGCACCGAGCTATCAATGGCATTTTTACCGTATTATATCGTGGGCAGTGGAATGATAACTTTAAAGGTTTAGTTAAATCAGATACTCAATTGGTGCAGTTATTAAGTGAATTTACCAAGCAAACATGGTTGATAGGGGCTGATGCTGAATATCTCATGGTCAATGCCGCTGGTGAGTTAGCGCGATTAAAAGCCTACAAAGATACACCCATTCAAACTAACGTGGATACCGCGCTAATACAGCTTTTTTCTACTTATAAAAGCTTCGGGTATGGCGATGCCATTTGGCTTAATGCCGCTGATGTTGCGACATATTATGCAGACTGTAGTCAATTCAGCATATGTGGCTTTGAAGCGCAATTAACCAGCCAAGCACTTTCACAAACCTACCAATGTAGTGATACCGTTAAAATTCGCTCACAAGATATGACTCCTGCACAGCATGTATCTGCATGCAGTACTATGGCAATGGAAGAAACTCGCTTTCATACCCGCTTAGCAACCGCCAATACTCCTGTTGCTGATGATAATAATACCTTTTTACAGGTGAATATCTTCAATAGTAGTGATGACTATAAAAAATACGCTAAGGCGATATTTAAAATAGACACCAATAACGGGGGGATGTATTTAGAGGGCGATCCGAGCAAAGTAGGTAACCAAGCAAACTTTATAGCCTATGAAGCCACGTATGCAAAACCGGATCATTTTGTGTGGAACCTTGAGCATGAGTACGTGCATTACTTAGATGGCAGATTTGATTTATATGGCGATTTTAACGCGCCTACAGAAGCTATTGTATGGTGGAGTGAGGGGGTCGCAGAGTACATTGCTAACTTAAATGATAATCAGGCGGCAATAGATACCATCAAAGATGGTTCGACCTACTCTTTGGCACAAATATTTGCGACTACATATGCAGGATTTGATCAGGACCGGATATATCGCTGGGGCTATTTAGCGGTGCGCTTTATGTTTGAACGTCATAATGATGAGTTAAATGCGATGTTGTCGCACACACGGGTTGGCGATTGGGCTGGGTATAAAACATTGCTTACGGGTTGGGTTAATCAATATGAAAATGAGTTTACGGTTTGGACACAAGAGCTCGCTGGTGGCACTGCCAATGACGCGCCAGTCGCGGTAGTGAATGGCCCATATCAAGGTTTGGTAAATCAAGATGTCCAGTTTTCCAGCCAAGGTAGTTATGATCCTGATGGGGAAATAGCTACTTATTTATGGCAATTTGGTGATGGTACCCACAGTAATAGTGCAAACCCTATTCATCGTTATGTAAGTGGTGGTAATTACACTGTGAACTTAACGGTAACTGATAATAACGGTTTGAGTACGGCAGTCGCATCGAGTGCAACAATTATTGAGGACAGTACTTCGGAGCCCATGTTAATTAAAGGAAAACCACGTATTATCTCGGCGGAACAAGATGAACTCAGTCATTTTACCTTTGAAGTACCCCATGGGGCGACTAATTTAACCATATCAACAGGCCAAGGAACGGGAGATGTGGATTTATATGTGCGCTTTGGTAGTAAACCGACGTTAACTGAGTATGACTGTCGGCCATATCAAGGTGGCAATGCTGAACAATGTGAAATAGCCGCACCACAGGCTGGCAAATATTACGTGATGACCAGAGGCTATAACCGTTATGCCGATGTCAGTTTATTGGCTGATTATGTGCCAGCACTGTCACGTTTACCTGATAGTTGTCAAACTCAAGGTGTGGTAACTGATGGACGATTATTGTCTGGGCAAGCTGTGTGCTTGGCAAACCAAACACCCATGTGGTTTAGTATGGAAAACATGAGTGGCCAAAACCAAATTCGTATAGAAACGGCTTATGGTACCGGTGATTTATCACTCGAATATAGTAATTCTGGTTGGCCAACTGACACAAATGTGGAAGCGCGCTCTAATAACACCGGAAATAATGAATGTATCAGTCTGAGTGGCCAATCACAGTATTGGGGTTATTTGAAAGTATCTAGTGCTGGTGTTGGGAGTACGCTGAAAATAACTTATAACGAGGGCGGGTGTTAGTTTCTTTCTCTAATTAAGTGCTTGTAAAAAAGGTGGCTGTGCTGCCTTTTTTTATTTTTGGAACGCGGCAAAAACAAAAACCTTACCTAAACTGAAATAGATCTTGGATTAAGTGGGTCAACTACCATGCTTATAAAACAAAGAGGAAATTCACATGAAAGCACTTACAGGCGCAGCAATGGCAATGATGGTTGCCGGGTTAGTTGGTTGTAACAGTACTAGTACGTCAAATTCATCGGCAGGCTCGGCAACGGCCAGTGCTGCAGCCAGTGCAAGTTCTACTGATCTCGTTCATTGTTATGATGTGAACGTATGTGGTGGTCATAATGACTGTAAAACGGCGAGCAATGCATGTGCGGGTCAAGCATCTTGCAAAGGTACAGGGTTTGTTGCCATGCCTAAAAAAGCCTGCGGTGACGTAGGTGGTAAAACAAAAGATGCTTGGGTAGGGGAGATTGCAAAAGCGGCATTGGTGCATTGTCATGATGTGAATATTTGTGGTGGTCATAATGACTGTAAAACGGCAAGTAATGCCTGCGCAGGCCAAGCGTCATGTAAAGGGACTGGGTTTGTTTCTATGCCAGCAAAATCTTGCGGCGATATTGGTGGTAAAGTAAAAAGTTAATTTGACTTTACCAGTTCGAGTTTATTCGTTCACGAAAGGCTATGGATAGCCTTATCACTTAGGAAACCTATGTCAGTACCGTTTTTAGGCTTTGGGATGGGGTTGCGTACATGCTACTTCGAGCAAATTATCTCAGAGCGACCAGCCATAGACTGGTTTGAAATCATTTCAGAAAACTATTTTGTGTCAGGTGGGAAGCCATGGCACTACCTATCACAAATAAAAGAGCAGTATCCGATAGTGATGCATGGGGTATCCATGTCTATAGGTAGTACTGATCCGCTTAATTTTGATTATTTAAGGCAATTGAAAAGTACCATTGAGCGAGTTAACCCTGTGTGGGTCTCAGATCACCTCTGTTTTAGCGCGTTAGGTGAGTTCAATAGTCACGATTTACTGCCTATGCCCTATACCGAAGAAGCACTTAATCACTTAACACAGCGGATATCACAGGTACAAGACTATTTAGAAAGGCCGATGATATTTGAGAATGTATCGAGTTACTTGACTTATAAGCAGTCATACATGACAGAGTGGGAGTTTTTAGCTCAATTGCATGCCCAAACAGGTTGCCAATTCTTATTGGACATTAATAATGTTTATGTAAGTGCACGTAACCACAACTTCTCAGCCATGGAATATTTAAATGCAATCCCGAAGCGCAGCATTGCCCAAATCCACTTGGCGGGCCATAAAGATTTTGACAGTCACATTATAGATACACATGACGAGCCTGTATGTGATGCGGTATGGTCATTGTTTTCGCAATTTAGTCAGCAACTCCCTGCTGTGAGCACCATGATCGAACGAGATGATAACTTTCCTCCCTTGGTTGATTTACTCGCTGAACTGGATCATGCCAAAGCATTAACGCACGACCACTGGAGGTAAAATGGGTGACCTAGCCAGTTTACAAAACGCTTTTATTGCACTGTTGCAGCAAGGCAATACAGGGCTAATGCAAGACATTGAAGATCAACCTCCGCTTCAGGTTAATCAGCGTTTAGAGATTTATCAAAATGCTTATCAAATCAGGCTGAGAGGCGTATTAGAACAAGACCATGAGACGTTAGGGTTCTACTTAGGTGATGACTTATTCAATCTCATGTTGACACAATATATTGCTAGCTTTCCTTCGCAGTCCCGTTCACTGCGCCAATTTGGTGATAGATTACCGGAGTTTTTACGGATGACCGCGCCTTTCTCTGCGCATGGTATTCTGGCTGAAATAGCTGAGTTTGAACGTATTCTGCTGCGTGCTTTTGACAGTGCTGACGCCACAACGCTAAGTTGGCCGCAATTACAAGCTATTGATATTGGCCAATGGCCTAACATGATTTTAGTATTACATCCGAGTGTGCATTTTTTAACGTGTGATTATGCAGCAGTTGAAAGCTGGCAAGCGTTAAAAGAAAAAAATGTGCCACCAAATGCAGATATTAAGGGCCCACACTATTGGCTTGTTGCGCGCGAAGCCACGTTGCGCACAGGATTTCATCCATTAACAGCATTGCAATGGCAATGCATACAAAGTATCGCACAAGGTATGCCGTTTAGTATGGTATGTCAATCTGTGGTAGGGGAGTTTGAAGACGAACAGGCAGGTTCTATGTTTGTGATCAGTGTATTACAACTGGGTATTCAACAAGGCTGGTTTAGCGATGTACACTTACTGCACGCTTAAGCAACGACGGTGACAACCTGAGCGTGATTTATCGTTTTTAATTTCAATATATAGCGCCACAAGGCGCTACCTTACCAACTCCCCGTATTTTCCATTGACTGCCAAGGTTCTTGGCTTGATAGCGCTTCGCCTTTTTGTAGGAGTTCAATTGAAATACCATCGGGTGATTGGACAAATGCCATATGGCCACAACGAGGTGGGCGGTTAATAACGACACCGGCAGACATGAGTTTATTACAGGCGTCATAGATATTGTCGACGGAAAAGGCCAAGTGGCCAAAATTTCTGCCACCACTGTATTGTTCTTTATCCCAGTTATAGGTTAATTCAATCGTCGGTTTAAAGGTGTTTTTAGCTTCGTCTAATTGCCCTGCCGCAGCTAAATAAACCAGTGTAAATCGGCCTCTTTCGCTGTCGTATCGTTTTACCTCAATTAAGCCAAGTAAATCACAGTAAAAATGCATCGACGCGTCTAAATCAGCAACGCGTACCATTGTGTGTAAAAACTCCATAAAAATGCCCCTTGTTGTCTTGTTGCAGCCATTGTATGGCGAAATTAGTAGATAACAAGAGGCAAAGTATGTGCTTAATTAATATTTCGCTGTGACCGTCACTCCGCTAAACGCACTATATCCACGTAAGGCGATATGCCATGTGCCTGCTTGTGGATTTGATAATACACAATTTTCCACATTACCATCTTTGTAAGGTCGACAGTCATAGCTTGATGAGGTTGGTTGACTGCCAAAGCGAACGTAAAGGTCTGCATCACCTGTCCCAGATGCTGAATTAACCGTTAAGGTATTTACGCCACTTGGTAGCGTGAGTGTTTTGTATACCCATTGATCTTTATTCGCACTAAGGTTTGGCCATTGCTCAGAACCACCATTATCTGGTGGAGTTGTTGAGTCAAAACTCGCGACCAAGCTAACGCCACTGTATGCTGCATAACCAGATAACATGACGTAATATTTACCCGTTTGAATTGGGCTAATATCACAGGTTTCGTTATTACCTGATTTGTACGGGCGGCAATCGTAGCTATTAGCTGTCGGTTTAGTCGCATGTTTAACATACATATCTACATCGCCTGAACCACCAGAGGTTTTAAATGAGAGTGTTTTTGCGCCAGCTGGCACATCTAAAACGTAATAGGCTTGACTGCCTTTGTTGCCAGATTGCCCGGAAACCGGCGTATTATTAGACAGTGGCGTATCTGCTGGTGGGTCAACGGGATCCGTTGTGTTATCTATAATACTTAACCCTGACGCGCTTTGTTTTAATACCAGCTCTTCTCCCAAACCGTTTGCATACCACCAATTGATGTTTGTGGGTAATGCGAGAGGATCAGCGTCACGCTGGGCTTTAGTTAATGTACTAGCAGTACTGTCAAACTGAGCCGTTCTCACTGTTAAGTTGTTATTGGTAACACTCATTACTTTAAACTGTTGAATACTGGCAAGGTCAATGGTCCAAGACTTGGGATCATTAGCTGATCGCGCAGGTGCACCCCAACTGCCTTCACCCACATAGACTGTGCCGCCAGTGGTTGTTTTTACAAAGTTACTGCCTGAGGGTTGCAGTGCTTCGGTAATTTTGTTGATATGGGTATCAGACTCAACAACCAGGTTCATTTTTTTATCATAAAAATTTTGCGCCCACCACGTGTGTAAAATGGTGTTGTCAGACTTTCCTGAATAATGTGGGTACATAGGCTTATGGTACTGCGCAACACGCCATTTAGCGCTTGAACCTTGAGATGTAAGGTCTTGTTTTAGCCAATTATTCATGGTGGTCGCATAGTTTGACCAACCACTATTTTTGTACTGGCTATTCAGTGTGTAGACACGCAACAATTGACTGACATTGAATGCCCCATAGGTATCTGAGCTGGTACAGCTGCCATCTTTATTAAAGTCTACCCCGAAAACCTGACATAGGGTTTTATAGTTACCGTCTTCGTGATTACCATGTGTTGCAACAAATGGGTAAATACGTTTGTAACTTATGCCATCGATTTGGTCTGTTGAGAAGGTTAACTGCCAATCTTTAAGGTACTCTTTCATTTCAGATGATGAATTAGCGTTAGTGTAGTCCCCACCATGCATAATAAAGAGCGGTCTAATTTTAGCGATTAGCTGGTTGCCTTTTCGGCGGTTTGTCCAGCCGGTTCGTGTATCCCCGCCAGCAACCACGGTAAATCCGTTGCTTGATGTTGGTGCGGTTTTAAACCACAAACGTTCACCACAGCCTTCACTGTCGCACACGCGATAATAAATATTACTATTCGCAGACAGTCCAGTAAATGTGACAAATTTGCTCTGTAAACTGCTCGCGAAAGTATGCGATGCAGATACTTGTTTAGTTTGCCATGTTTGTTCGTTGGTAGAGGTCCCATACTTCACAACGTGATTGCTACCCGTGGTTGGAGTAAATCCAATCGTGGCTTGTTGACTAGGGTTACTATCCCAGATCAGCCTGTGGTACTGGCTACCAGCATGGGCGGCACTGCTGGCGAGTGCTAGCCCGATAGCTAGACTCACAATAGGTTGTTTCATTTATTGTTTTCCTTTGGTTGTGTAATGACAGAGGTGCGGCTAGATAACCGCGGAGTGTTTAATCTAATGGCAGTTAAATTGGGTGCAGCGCTGACCAACATGGTAAAGGCGGCATTGCGATAAGGTAAGGTCATGCTCTGACCTGTATGAAAGTTAACGGCTTTGCCACCTATTTGAAATTGTTTGAAATGCGACGGTAGCTGATCGTCGCTGTCTGACGTCCAATAATCGCCATGCTTGATATGGATAAAGTAGTCATGTGCTATATGTGTACTGCTTGGGCGCGTTGGTGCTTCAACCAAGCTTTGTAGCTCTGCGTGCGTAGGCAAGCGCCAGCTTTTTACGCCACATAATCCATCGCGGTTAGTGTGGCGCACTAGATCCTGAGTATCACAGCGCGCTGGTTCAAAATAGCAATCGCCGAGATTTTCTTCACCGCTGTGGTTGTTAAACCATGAGTAAGTCCAATATCCATCATGGATAGACTCGTTATCTGTTTTAACTTCCCACAGAAGGTTATTTTGGTGATCCAGCACACATGACCAAGGTCCTTGCCATGGCTTTAAGGGTTCACCATCAGCTGATATTTTTGTATAACGGGGGTGTTCATGGCTGGGCTCAGCAGTCCGCTCTGATGAACAGTAGAGAGTAATGGCTGCAAGTATTAAGAGTGAACTCACTATTCTGGCTTTCATAGCGAGTACCTTAGCGCAATGGCTGCATTGTGACGGGTGTGTGCAATTTGACTATGATCAAAGGCGGATACCCACATACAAATCCCATTTTGTAGTGCAACATCATGGTCTGAATTTGTCTGGTTTTTACGCACGAGCTCTAATGTCCACATCCCATCTTTCCAATGTCCGCGAGTGCGTACATCAGCACGATCTCCCTCGAAGCGATTGGAGCGATAAAGCACGGAGGGGATCTGACTACCGATTGGATAATTATCTTTGGCTGATTGATATGGGGAAGAGCCAAACCAAGGAAGAACTTGGTTTGGCGCTGTTAAGGTGTCGGGCAATCGTTTTGGTATAATGCCTTTTTGGCTATACCATTGCCAATTCATGACGTATGCACCACTTTCTTTTCCATCTGGTAAGTAGCCTGCGCTATAGCGCCTTTGACCATGCAAAGGCTGGGCGGGAGGGCCTACAAAGTTATCATCGGCAAGGACCATGTCATTCGTACGTACGGCTTTCCAGTGCCATAAATCTCTTATATTGCCATCTACACTGGCGTGGTAGCCTTTGCCATGCCAATTACTGGGTTTATTATCAAGTGGTTTTTTTCCTAAATGGGTTGTTCCGTCAGCACCACTGCCGCATGTGTGAGAGAGCATGACGGCAAACTTGTCTTCGTAGTGGTTTCTTTCATCAAAATTTACAAATCCATTTTCTTTAACTTTCCAACCATCTTGCGTTTTTTCTAATGGGAGGTGCGCTAAGCTGTGCGTTGGGTCTTGCCATTTAAACAGAAAAAAGGTTTCGTGTTGGTTATGCAATGCTTTAATGGTGACCGTAGTTTGGCCGTCAACAAAGTTTGCACCTCCGATGGTATGAATCTTAATACTGGGTGTATTTTGCCAAGCAACTTCAGTATCTAACCCATCAATCTCCATCAAAGTTTGTGGCTTTATTGATGTCACATGAAGGAATGTTTGATTGTATTGTGAAACGTAAAAAAGGCTTGGTACTGCAAGTACTAAAGTGAACATCAGTAGCCAAGGGAACTGACGCTTAGGAATAAAGAGTAGCCTTTTTATCAACTTCTTACCGTATTGTATAACGTATACCCAACTGTGCAGGATCAGGTAAACAATGATCAGTAGGGCAGATATAAGGTGTATTGTATGTACGTCAAATTGAGTTAGATTAAAATAGACACACCAGCCAGTAATAAGGCTCACGACGAATACAAGGTATCCAAATTGGTTAATAAAAATATGATATTTACTCCCTGTTGGAAGTGATTTTTTTTTCTTTTTGTAAATAAGATAGCTAAAACTCAGTATGGTAAGCGTACAGGCGCTTAACATGTGCCAAAAGTGAACTCTACCTTCTGGTAAAATGGGGCTCAGCAATAAAAAACTATCATGGGTCACTGTAGCGATTCTTAAGCCACTGAATAAACTTGTGAAAACTGTGATGATTATAAATAGGTGTAATAGCAAAAATGTAGAACGATACAAAACTTAGCGACTCTTTTTTGAAAGTGATTAATTTATATTCACATTCTATTTACTTATTGTGAAGTATTTATTATAAGAAATTCTGTAAGTTAGAAAATGTCAGGTGGTTTGGTTATGGATCTGTAACTTTTATTGGCTAATATTAATAAAGTCTTCCGCGTCAGAATTGAAACAGGGAAATAATGGCAAAATTTATACTCGATAGTGAAAATGTAATTGATAGCATGGCCGACATTGTGGCTTGTTTAAATACCAGTGATTCGATCCAGCGTTTTTTATTGGATATTCACTGTATTTTGCAAAAAATTACTTATGCCGATAATTTTTACGTTGTGCTGTTTAAGCAGGATGGTCGCTTAAGCTTCCCTTACTTTCATGATGTCAAAGATGATTTACGCGCAGAAGATCTAGAAGACTTAGATGTTGCTGAGATATCTAAGTCGCTAACAGCCTATGCTTTGACAAAAAAGCAGGTCTGTAATTTTACCTGTGATGATATAGAAGCGTTAATCTCTAAAGGAACGCTAGAGGTGCTAGGCTCGCTACCTAAACAGTGGCTGTGTTTTCCGCTGTTAAATCGGGATGTTTTTCTTGGCGCATTTATTATTCAGTCCTATCGACGCGAACAAGAGTATTCAGGGGTTATTGTTGAACTGCTGTATACCATTAGTCACGTGATTTCATCAGCGCTTGATGCCTTTAATAATCAACAAGCGCTATTAGAAGCCAACCATACGCTACAAAACTATCAAAGCGAGCTTGAACTGCGAGTTGAAGAGCGCACAAAGGAGCTGAAAAACAGTTTAGAAGAGCTTAAAAAAGAGGTCGCTAAGCGAGAAGAATTACAACAGTTACTTGAATATGAATCATTACATGACAATTTAACGGGTTTGGCAAATAGAAAGTATTTATTTAGTGAGTTGACTCGACTGGCAGCTAAATCATCACGTTCACCGGTAGACGTTTATGTCTTGTATTTAGACTTAGATGATTTCAAACCAATCAATGATCAATATGGCCATAAAAGTGGGGACTTAGTGTTACTTAGCGTGGCTAAACGTTTACTTAAAGAGGTTCGCAGTTACGATATTGTATCGCGTTTAGGGGGCGATGAATTTGTTGTTGTGATGATCGAGCCATTAGAAAAAAGTGTATTACTACAAGTGTGCGAACGATTATTAAAAAGTATTCAAGCACCTATTGAACTTGAAAACAATGTTCAAGTGAGCTGTGGATGCAGTGTAGGGATTGCTGGCAGCTATGAGCATACATTTAATGCTGAAGAGTTACTCCATGCGGCAGATGAAGCCTTATATGTTGCAAAAAATAAAGGCAAAAACCAAATTCATTTTCAAGAGGATGAATAGGCCTTTGTACTTTTTCTCTGTTTGCTTTAGGATCAAAGCACTTAAAGAACTTTATCGTTAGTGCTATGTTAATCAGAGTTTTATTATTTATCTGCGCGTTTGTTTCCGTGCCAAGTTTTGCGATAGAAGTAACAGATCTTTACCAAAGCACGCTGGCTGTTGCAGACAAAACCCGCGCGACCCGTGTAAAAGCAAGCCAACAAGCATTGATGAATGTGATCAAAAAGCTGACCGGTCGATACGAAAATGTTGATCATGCCCTTATTAAAAAAGCCAAGCGTTCTATTTCTGACTATATGCTCAAATATGAGTACTTAAATCTAGATGATGACGACGATGAGCTTAAAATCCGTATTAAATTTGAAGCGAGTAAGGTAGAAACGTTGGTACGTGATGCGCAACTACCATTTTGGGGTAATCGCAGGCCAATGATCGCCATTTGGTTGGCCATTGAAGACAATTTACAGCGCGACTTTGTCACTCAAGAGCGTTACCCGCAATTGGGGCGTTTAATTTATGATACAGCAGCAGAGTGGGGTGTCCCGGTGGTTGTGCCTTTACTGGACTTGCAAGATAGAGCCAGTGTAGGTATCGCCGAAGTGTGGGGGAATTTTTCTGAACCCGTAGAGCAAGCGTCTATTCGTTATAACGCTGAGCGAGTTATTACAGCACGTATGTTTAAACAACCACACAGTAGTCGCTGGCAATTAGAGTGGCGCTATACTGATGCAGAATTATTTGAGTCTAATCAGCTAGTGGGTGATAAACAACAAGTATTGATCCAAATGGTTAATGATTTGTCTTCTGTTTTAGTGGCCAATTATGTGATTGATCCAGCGGTATCCTATGCGACAACCAGCACCGTTTTCACCGTGGATAAATTAAACGATTTTACCCATATTGAGCAGGCCAAACGTCAATTAAAAAGTATCAGCACAGTCGCTGGGGTAGACGTTATTTATCGTTCTAAAGATGTAGTTAAATTTGAAGTAGAGCATACATCGAGCTTAGAAGACTTGATCAAAGCGCTTAAACTTGAGCAAGCATTTTCGGTATATATTGATCCTCGCGCCTTTTATCGCGTCGCGGATGCGCAGAGTTTGAAATACAGTTGGGTTGGACCATGATGGAAATGGAACCATTACAAATGGCGTTACCTGTTACGCTGCCTGATGATGAAACATTTTCGTCTTATTTCGGTGGTGAAGCTTCTTTAGAAGTGACCCATTTAAAAACGACATTGGCGACACTGCAGCAAGGTTTTCATTTTACGTACTTATGTGGCCTTGCTGACTCAGGGAAATCACACTTATTGTATGCTACCTGCATTCATGCTCAAGAATTAGGGCTTTCAACAATCTTATTGAGTTTACGAGAAGTCATAGATTTTGGCCCAGCTGTACTCGATTCTTTAGAAAGTCTAGATGTGGTCTGTATTGATGACGTGCACTTAGTCGCGGGAATCGAAAGCTGGGAAAAGGCATTGTTCAATTTTTACAACAGATTTAACGAGCCTGGAAAGTGTCTTGTTGTCACTGCCGACTTATTACCTAGCATGCTGAATATTTCTCTGCCAGATTTAGAGTCTCGCTTAGCTTGGGGCACTACTTTTCAAATTCGTTCGATGAGTGATGATGATAAAGCTGAAGCTTTGGTAAAACGTGCCAATATGCGTGGGCTGGAACTGACTGATGAGTGTGCGCGTTTTTTATTGACCCGCTTAAGCCGAGATATGCGCGCATTACTCGATGTGTTAGACAAATTAGATCATGCCTCTATGGCGGCACAGCGCAAATTAACCATTCCTTTTATAAAAGCCACGCTGCAACTGTGATTGATTTTTAGCCCCACATTCTCCAAAAATCGCAAATTAAGTCTTGAAAGCGAGGTTTGCGATTAAAATTTAGCATGTTTACAAAAATAATCTGGTTGAAAGGCAAACAGAGCCCTGTTAGGGCTAGAATCTGACCTATGCTTTCAGTTATCATACTTAGTCAACACACAGCAAGTTACCTCAATAAAGATCAGGTATAGAATGAACTTAGAGAATATTTTAGCGCAAGCGCTTGAAGCCGTGAATGGCGCAAGTGAAATCGCGCACCTTGAGGACGTCCGAGTAAACTACCTTGGTAAAAAAGGTGAGATCACTGGACTATTAAAAACACTAGGTACTTTGGCGCCTGAAGAGCGTAAAGAAGCTGGTGCCGTGATCAACCAAGCGAAGACTCAAGTACAAAACGCGATCAATGAACAGCGAGAGTTATTAACTCAACAAGCGCTAGAAAAAAAACTAGCCGCTGAAACCATCGATGTGACTTTACCTGGGCGTGTCATGCCTGTGGGCGGTGTTCATCCGGTGACTCGCACAATCGAACGAATTCAGTCATTCTTTGGTGAGCTAGGCTTTGAAGTAAAGTCAGGGCCTGAAATTGAAGACGATTTTCATAACTTTGATGCGTTAAATATTCCTGAGCACCATCCTGCACGTGCTGATCACGATACATTCTATTTTAATCCGAAATTGGTATTACGAACGCAAACCAGTGGCGTACAAATACGCACCATGGAAGCAGAGCAACCACCACTGCGTATTATTTCGCCTGGCCGTGTTTATCGAAATGATTACGATCAAACGCATACACCTATGTTCCATCAAGTAGAAGGCTTGATGGTTGATACTGATGTGAGCTTTACTGAGTTAAAAGGTATTTTGCACGACTTCTTACGTAACTTCTTTGAAGAAGATATGGAAATTCGTTTCCGCCCCTCTTATTTCCCATTTACTGAGCCTTCGGCGGAAGTAGATGTTATGGGTAAAAATGGTAAATGGTTAGAAGTGTTAGGCTGCGGTATGGTACACCCTAACGTACTACGCTCAGTCGGTATCGACCCAGAGAAATACACAGGTTTTGCATTTGGTATGGGTGTAGAACGCCTAACAATGCTGCGTTATGGCGTTAACGACCTACGTGCATTCTTCGAAAACGATTTAAAATTCCTAAACCAATTCAGATAAGAGCGAAGTAAATATGAAATTTAGTGAAAAGTGGTTACGTGAGTGGGTTAATCCAGCCATTGAAACTGAGGCTCTATCTGAACAGCTTTCTATGGCTGGTTTAGAGGTTGACGGTTTAGAAGCGGTCGCTGGGGATTTCTCAGGTGTAGTTATTGGCGAAGTTGTTGAGTGTGGTCAGCACCCAGACGCAGATAAATTACGCGTCACAAAGATCAATGTTGGCAAAGACGAACTGCTTGATATCGTGTGTGGTGCCGCAAACTGCCGTACGGGTATTAAAGTGGCTGTTGCACAAGTAGGCGCTGTATTGCCGGGTGATTTTAAAATTAAAAAAGCCAAGCTACGTGGCCAACCTTCACATGGTATGTTGTGTGCGTTTGAAGAGCTTGGCATGGCTGAAAGTTCTGACGGTATTTTAGAGCTGCCTAGTGACGCTCCGATTGGTCAATGTATTCGTGAATACTTCGCTTTAGATGATGTGACCATTGATGTTGATTTGACAGCAAACCGCAGTGACTGTTTAGGCATTAAGGGCCTTGCACGTGAAGTTGGCGTTTTAAACTCTTTAGATGTGACAGAAGTAGAGATCACACCTGTCCAACCAACAATTGATGACAAAATTGATATTGAATTGGTTAACAGTGCGTCGTGCCCGCGTTATTTAGGTCGCGTCATTAAAGGTATTAACCTTGATGCGACAACGCCACTGTGGATGGTTGAGAATTTACGTCGTTCAGGTGTGCGTTCAATTGACCCGGTTGTTGATGTAACTAACTACGTTTTATTAGAGCTTGGCCACCCAATGCATGCGTTTGATTTGAGCGCAATTGAGGGCGGTATTAAAGTACGTAATGCCAATGACAATGAAGAATTGGTATTACTTGATGGCAACACGGCGAAGTTAAACCCATCAACATTATTGATTGCTGATGACAACAAAGCATTGGCAATGGCAGGTATTTTCGGTGGTGAAGCGTCGGGTGTGAAAGAGGGAACTCAAGATATCTTACTTGAAAGTGCTTTTTTTGCTCCGCTGGCAATTGCCGGACAAGCACGTAAATACGGCTTGCACACAGATGCGTCTCATCGATATGAGCGTGGTGTTGATTATACATTACAACATGATGCTATGGAGCGTGCTACGGCGTTGCTACTAGACATTGTTGGTGGGCAAGCTGGCCCGGTGGTTGAAGCTGTATCAGAAGCTGATTTACCCGCTGTTAAAACAGTGACCTTACGCCGTGCCCGTTTAGACCGTGTTATTGGTTACCACATTGAAGACGCTAAAGTTACTGACATCCTAACGCGTCTAGGCCTTGAAGTAACTGTCGGTGACGATACATGGCAAGCGGTTGTCCCTAGCTACCGTTTTGACATTCGTATCGAAGAAGATTTAATTGAAGAAGTGGCTCGCGTATTTGGTTATAACAATATTCCGAATGTCGCCCCAACTGCTGCATTGAAAATGACGACGCATGTTGAAGCTAACTTGCCAGTTGCACGTTTTCGTAATGAATTAGTGGCTCGCGGTTTCCAAGAAGCAATTACCTACAGCTTTGTTGATCCTAAAGTACAACAGTTACTGCACCCAAGCGCAGAGGCATTAGTATTGCCTCACCCAATTTCGGTTGAAATGTCAGCGATGCGTGTAAGCTTGATGCCCGGGCTAATAAATGCGGTTGTTTATAACCAAAACCGCCAGCAATCACGCATTCGTTTGTTTGAACATGGTTTGAAGTTCATCAAAGATGAAACGGCAGAAAATGGTGTGGCCCAAGTCCCTGTACTCGGTGGAGTTGTTTTCGGTAATACGCATAACGAGCACTGGTCAGTTGATTCTCGTCCAGCTGACTTCTTCGATGTGAAAGGTGATGTTGAAGCATTGCTCGCATTGACTAATGATACTGCACGCTTTAGCTTTAAAGCGGAGCCAAGCGAAGGGCTACATCCAGGACAATCAGCAGCAATTTATGTTGATGGAGTAAAAGTTGGCTTTATTGGTGCTGTTCATCCACAATTACAAAAGTCGCTTGGCTTAAACAGCACAGCGTACGTATTTGAAGTGGAGGTTTCTACTTTAGAAACAAGAAAGCTCCCAGAAGCGGTAATTGTGTCTAAATTTCCATCAAATCGCAGAGATATTGCTATTTTAGTTGCAGATGACGTAAAAATAGGCGATATTTTAAATAGCATCGAGAAAGTTGGCGGAAATCAATTAGTTGACCTAAACTTATTCGATGTGTATAAGGGCAAAGGTATTGAGCCAGATTTTAAGAGTTTGGCGATTGCTCTTACATTACAAGCGGTTGATAGAACGCTCGAAGAGAAAGATATCAATCAAGTTGTAGACAACGTGGTGGCCGAATTGGCCAAACAATTTAATGCAACGTTGAGGGACTAGATATGGCGCTTACTAAAGCCGACATAGCTGAACACCTATTTGAGAAATTGGGGATAAATAAAAAGGATGCCAAAGACTTAGTTGAAGCGTTTTTTGAAGAAATCCGCTCAGCGCTCGAAAAAGGGGAGCAGGTTAAGCTCTCTGGATTTGGTAACTTTGATCTTCGTGACAAAAAAGAGAGACCAGGCAGAAACCCGAAAACGGGTGAAGACATTCCTATCTCTGCGCGTCGCGTTGTTACTTTCCGCCCTGGACAAAAACTGAAGACGCGAGTCGAAGTCGGAACCAGCAAAGAAAGCTAGCAGATCGCACGGAGCGATTAAAGAACTTGAAGACCTTGGGTATGTTTCATATTCAAGGTCTTTTGCTTTTTAAACTACGATGACGATATAAGTCGGGTCATGCAACGAAGTAGTATTAACACTCGTTAAGTTTTATTCACTTCTACGAATTTAATAACTCGAGAGCTTCGGCTTAATAACCTTATCTAAATTACTTAATGTATATATAACGGCTAAATAGTATATTCGCCGCACTTCTTTTAATGCACCGTGTGCATTTGATAAAATCAGTTACATAAAAACATGCAAGCAGTATTTTTATGCTAAGTGTGCAGAGTTTACTTTATTCCATTTCAACACAGCCACATTACTATACTGCGCTATTTATCAATCATCATTGATGAGGTAAAGTGAAACAGCGTCAGTTGAATCAAGTTTACCTCACGTAAAGTCGTCACTATCAATTTTAATTTTGAAGATGTATCTCTATATGAACTTCGTATGGCCGTTAAGTTTTTAACTGCTTTAGGTAATAGATAATGGATGGGAAGTTATTGAAAAGTACTACAGTAGAATTGGTCAATGCATTTACGGCAGAAGGGCGAGGAGGCAACCCTGCTGGTGTTGTTTTAAACGCAGAACAACTGTCTTATGAGCAGAAGCTAACCATAGCACAAACCGTGGGGTATTCAGAAACAGCGTTTGTTTGTGCAGATGATATAGCTGATTATGCTGTTTCTTTCTTCACGACAGTTGGTGAAGTTGATTTTTGTGGTCATGCTACTTTAGCAACGTTTTCGACTATGTTTCAAAAAGGCTTACTGAAACCTGGAACTTATACTCAGCGCACGAAAGCGGGCATATTGCCGGTGGTTATTGAATCTACTGGCAGGGTTGTAATGGAGCAGCAGTTACCTCAGAAGGCAAGCAGTTTTTCTTATCAAGAAGTAGCGAGTTGTCTTGGTATTGAAAGTAAAGTCTTGGAAAGTACCAAGCTGCCTATTGAAGTTATTTCAACGGGGCTGCCAGATATGATTATTCCAGTCCCGAATGGTTATTTAGATATATTGGTACCAGATCACGAGAAAATTACACAACTTTGTAAAACGCATGACATTATTGGTTTTCATGTATTTGAGCTATGTGATTCGAACAGTCCGCTTACTGCTAGTTGCCGTAATTTTGCACCATTGTTTGGGATCCCTGAAGAGTCAGCGACAGGCAGTGCCTGCGGAGCCTTAGCGTGTTATCTGCAAGAGCATCTAACTGGCGGCTGCGAATATACTTTTGAACAAGGTCGAGCGATGAACTGTAGGTCACTAATTACAGCGTCAGTGTGTGTGGAAGAACAATCTGTGACCAAGGTACGCGTTGGTGGTTTTTCGACTGGTAATGGTTTTATGAGTGTTTCTGTCTAAGGCGAGTGTCATGAGCTCTAGGAGTTTATGATACTTTTTTGGATAAGTCATTTAAGACATCACGCAATTTATTTGTTAGTGGAAATAAATGTTTCGATTTTACAGATGCTTTAACATCACTGAAGCCATCATAACTTAAACACGTATTATGAAGACTTACGCTTTGTTCCTATAAAGTTATTTTTATCACTATTTAATTAAAAAATACTAAGTATTCAAATGATTGATACCAACACTTGAGATATAGTAAGTTAAAAAAGCAATTAAATACAGTGGCTTAAAGTTAACCCTGAGTTCATCCTCCTGACTTGAGAATATTTTATGACCACAGGCCTTGCTTTTTTTAGCATCGACCAGCTAAGCTGTAAAAACTAATTCATTAAGCGTTTACCGCTTGTCAGAAATCCGTTACGCAATTATTCATTGCGACATGACCTTTTCGGCTCTATCAAACCATGATACGCCTGTCGAAAACGGTTCGATGCCTCACTCAATGTGAGGATCACAATCAAATTACACATAATAATTTAACCTAAGCCGTGTTTTAACACCGTATTTCAACGTTCGTTACACTATTTTTGTATCGTGTTTACGTCTTGAACTGCACTGTTTTAACTTCGTTTCATACTCTGATACGACAGTCATTTGTGCGTCTGAATACCTGTTCTCACCTTTGTAATGCTTTTACTTGGCTTAAGTTTAATTATTGTTCGATAACAGTAAGAATGAGGAAAATAAAAGCTGTGAGTTTACACAACACCAAGCGATTAGTTATAAAAGTGGGCAGTGCATTGATTGCACCGCAACAAGATGGCTGTAAAGCGCGTTATTTACTCGATATAGCTCAATTTATCGTACATGCACGATCAAGGGGCATTGATGTATTGCTTGTGTCATCAGGATCCGTTGCAGCTGGTGCACACCACTTTAAAAACCCAGATAGAAATAACATTGCTATTAAGAAGGCCATGGCAGCAGCCGGACAAATGGATATGATGTCGACATGGGACCGGTTTTTTGATTTCCCCTCAGCTCAGCTGTTAATGACCCATGCTGATTTACGAGATAAAGAACGTTATAACAGTATTCGTCTCACGCTATTTAGCTTGTTGGAGGAAGGGATTTTACCCATTATTAATGAAAATGATGCGGTTACAACGGATGATTTAAAAGTCGGAGACAATGATAACTTATCAGCGATGGTCGCTGCGGCAGCAGATGCTGATACTTTGGTGATCTGCTCAGATGTTGATGGCTTATTTGACAAGAACCCAAACACGCACAGTGATGCCCAGCTCATTAAAGAAGTGAGCAGTATTACCCCTGAGATCTACGCTATGACAAGCGGGCCGACCAGTTCTGTGGGTACTGGTGGCATGAAAACTAAACTAGAAGCCGCCGAAAAGGCAACTTCTCATGGGATCATGACATATATTATTAATGGTTTTGATGAGAAAACGTTTGCTGCACTATTAGAAGGTGATAACCCTGGCACGTTATTCACACCGTTTGATAAGCCAATGGAAGAATCACAGCACTGGATGACGCATACCGCCGCTGAATATGGTGAATTGGTGGTTGAATCTGAAGGGATTGATACAGCCGAGGAGCTCAACTGCGAAGAGATCTTATCCATTGAAGGGGAGTTTTCGGCCGGTGAGACTGTACTTATTAAAAATACCAAAGGGCAGCGTTTAGCCAAAGCGAGTAGTAATTACAGCAGCTGCTTACTGAACTTTGTTACCCAAAAAACTGATGGCGTAAATATGAGCCAAATGCAACGTAATATTGGCCCCATCATTTCAAATAACGACATTGCTGTACTGGAGAAAAAGTAATCATGGGCTTAATTACCAACTTATCGAACAATGCGGCGAAAGCTGCAAAAATATTGGCATTATTGTCAACTGAAAAAAAGAATCAAGTATTGAAGGCTATGGCGAATGCATTGCGAGCGCAAACGGATGTGATTTTGCGTGCCAATCAAACAGATTTAGCTAATGCGCAACAGAATGAATTAAGCCCAGCGATGATTGACCGGCTTACATTAACCCCTACTCGTGTCGAAGATATGGCACAAGGTATTGAAGTTATTGCAGAGTTGGGGGATCCTGTCGGTCTCACTCGCTCATTAGGTACTCGTCCTAATGGAATTGAAATCAACAAAATGCGAGTGCCACTGGGGGTAGTATGTATGATTTATGAAGCACGGCCTAATGTTACTGCAGATGCTGGCGCACTGTGCTTCAAGTCAGGTAATGGTGTCATTTTACGTGGGGGTAAAGAGGCTTTGGCAAGCTCAATGGCCATCGCTGGTGTGATGCATCAGGTGTTAACTGAGTTTAAATTACCAGAAGCGCTGATTTCGGTTGTGCCCGATCCTGACAGGGCACTTATGATGGAGCTAATGCAGCAAAAAGAATACATTGATTTAATCATTCCCCGTGGTGGTGAAGGGCTTATTAATTTTGTGACTGAAAACAGTACAGTGCCTGTAATTCAACATTTCAAAGGTGTATGCCATTTGTATGTTGATAAAGAGGCGGATTTAAAGGTAGCGGAAGCTCTGTTATTGAATGGTAAAACACAGCGCACCGGCGTATGTAATGCCCTTGAGTGCTTGGTGGTTCATCAAGAGGTCGCCCATAACTTTTTAAATCAAATAGCACCTATTTTGCGTGCTGCAAACGTCAAAGTGAATAGCTGTCACCGTGCAGCACCATACTTTGATGATGCTACCGTGTTAAGCGATGATGAGTTTGGGGAAGAGTATTTAGCATTAGAAATTGCAATTCGTATTGTTAATGATTTTGCTGGGGCAATTGAGCATATTGACCAATTTGGTAGCCACCATACCGAGGTGATCTGCACAACTAACTTAAAGACGGGTACCTTGTTTCAACGAAGTGTGGATGCCTCTGTCGTCATGGTCAATACCTCATCAAGGTTTAGTGATGGCGGTCAATTAGGGCTTGGTGCAGAAATTGGTATTGCGACAACTAAATTACACGCCTATGGGCCTATGGGGCTAGAATCGTTAACGACGGAGAAGTACTTAGTCAATGGCACTGGGCAGGTGAGAGATTAAAGTTTGCTACTGGTTGATCAAGAAAGTGTGGGGCTCCCCCTACGCTTTCGGGTTGCTCTCGATATTACGGAGTAATGCTTTGTTGTTATCTGAATAGCCTTTGCCCCGTATATTGTTGCTTTGAATAATAAAATACGCCTCAGGACCTTTAAACTATGAGGGCGCTAGGTGTAACACCTCTCTTGTTGTTAATGGTAATCGTTTTCATGTATATTTGTATTAATGAATTTATACAGTGAAAAGAGAACCTATTTATGACAGGAAAAAACAGTTGGCCAACTGATTCTGATGGAGATATGCTGCGTTTATTAGAGGAAAGAAACTTTGATTTTAACGCTGTGCATAACATCGAGTTTAATATTGATTTTCAAGCTTGGCCGCTAAATAAAGATCAGCAAGTTTCTATTTTAGAACAGTTACCTGATGCCAGTTTTGTCGACCCAGATGAAGACTCGATTGCAGAAGGTGATGAGTCAGGTTACGTATCATTTGCAGTAAAAAGCAAAGTAACTTATGAGTTTATAACCCAAGAACAAGAAAGGTTAGGTGATCTTTTTTCTGACATAGGTGGTTTTTGCAACTCTTGGGGTGTACTAAGCCCATGTGGTGGATAAGGGCTAATCAAGCTGGAGTATTAAGGAAATTTATCATCTTTTATGTTCGAAATAATAGATGGCTACATAATTAGGGAAAGATCAGTTAGTACGGTAGAAAGTTGCGGACGCAGCTTCGAAATTGAAGAGCGTCCTAGAGTTGGTGAACATAGTTGTTTTTGACACATTATTCGCTACTAGACTCGAAAAAACTGTACGCTTTGATAGCCAGCATTGGTTATATGTACCTCAAGAGGCTCGTTATTTAGAACGGCCTTTTGTAAATTAAGACTCATTGCTTCTAATTCTTTAAGTCGTTCTGGATGGACATCGCCACCTTGATAAACAGGGAACTTCACGACCCAAACACCTTCTTGCGTTTTTTTGAGCATTAACACTTCGCCTGATCTACCTGCATATGCGTTTTCATCTATCAAATGTTGGTGTACTTTTTGTGCTACGGTCTCATCAATACTTGAAGCATCATATACAAACGAGGCTTCGCCATGATGTATAGAGGTAAAATTGTTGTTTAAGGCTATCGCCGCAACTACAAATGCAATCACAGCTAAAAATATTATTTTGTTCATTGATGCTTCTTAGTTAGAAAGTTATATCAGTTACATTGTAATTTAACGAAGCATGAAGGTCATGTTTTGGAGATAAACGTTCGTTTTTACATGCCGAATGACAAAGTTACTACTGCGTGTTTAGATCGTGTGTTAATGACTTTTTCAATAACGAGGAAGTAACGGGTCATATCTTCATGAAGGTAAGGTGTTTCAACTGCGTTGTGTGTATCTTTTCAATGAGCTTTGAACCTGCGTCTGTGAGCATTTACGGTGTTTTATAATTAATACGTCAGGTTACGGTTTTTTCATAAAAGGTGAAGAAAACTCAACATCAGTATTAGATTTTAAAACAAAGGGTTATATTTTAAGCGTGAGTAGAGCTCTTGAAACTTGTTGTAAAATTGAACATGTTGTTAATTGGGTGAGCGGGTGCTTGCTTATTATTCTTATAACTTATTAATAGGGAACAACATGAAAATTAAAAAAATACAACTTAAAACACTCACTAAGAATATAACCTTAAATGATAACCAAACACAAAAAGTTGGCGGTGGCATCGGTGCTTACAGTAAAAATTATGGAGCCTGCTATACATCGCCAGCGCATTGCCCTACAGCGATTATTTGCTAACTTTTATACGTGTTAATATAAATCGAACATTTTATACCTGATTTCAGGCTAAGGTGTGATGCTTTGCTTGTTTATTAGTCAGCTTGTCGTAGGACAGATATGAGTATTGCAATTGTCAGTATTTGAAGCGGGCATTTTGATTATGCGTAAAGTGACACCAAGTAAGAAGAGCTTGCTAAAATGTTAGATTAAAAAAGTAGCGACTCTCGCTACTTTTTTAATTAAAGAGAGCTGGCTTATTAAGCACCGCTTTCCATGATAGACGTGCTGCCAGTCTTAGCCAGCTCAGCAAGGTCTTTGTCTATCCAGAATAGCGACTTCCCATCTTCACCAACCAGTTCAAGCTTGTCTAGAATGCCTTTGAACAGTTTTTCTTCTTCATGCTGCTCTGCAACATACCACTGTAAGAAGTTAAATGTTGAATAATCATGAGTGGTGAAAGCAACGTGTGTTAATGCGTTTATACGTTTAGTAATTAGGCATTCGTGTTCATATGTATTTCGAAAAATATCACCTAAAGACTCAAAGTTATGAGGTGGAGCATCGATAGCACCTAAAATAGGTAGTGCACCGGTTTCACTTACATAAGTGAAAAGGCGATTCATGTGCTCCATTTCTTCTATAGCATGTTTTCTTAGGAACTCAGCCGCACCTTCAAAACCACGATCTTCACACCATGCACTCATTTGCAAATAAAGGTTTGAAGAATAAAATTCTAGATTAATTTGCTCGTTTAACTTTTCTACCATTTCTGGGGCTAGCATAGGGAAACTCCTCAAAAAAATTATGCATGCATTGTTCTTTAATACGAGAATGAATACAAGTCTCAGGTAATAAAAATCAAAGAAAAATAACAATTTAGGCGATAAAAGTAGAGTTTTTAACTTTAACCAAAAAGCGTAATCACTCTCATTAAAGCTCACTGGCTATATTTACACTTTGAACGATGAAGGAGGTACAAATTTAAGTGAAAATGCGAATGATTATTTTAGTTTAGTCCCTTTACATAGGTACTTTTTATCGCTCGCGGAGCGCGCGCATTTTTTACAAAAGAAACGGCAAGGCGAGACAATATCAACGAGCTCAGAAAGCTTGCTTTCGATGTCTTTTCTTTTCCATTCACAAAGGGTTTTACTCATAAAGCCTACCAAAAAATCATCAAATACAAATCAGCATTATTATCATCTAGATCTTGGCCGGCATTTTCACTTAAATAGGCAGAGAATACCAGCAATTTTAACTGTGACTCTATGGCTTAATGAGCATTAATTTTTTGTGTAAAGATATAAACTCAGTAGGTCCTTAAGGGGGAGGGGGATGCTAATTTGGGGTAATTTACTCCATAGATGGGATCTAGCTATACGGTAAATAGCTCGTTGCTTTATTTGGGCAGCTGCAGGTCATAAAAGTGACTTATGTACCATTTACACTATCACAGTTTGTAAAATAACACTGTGGGGAAGTAAAAATATGCCGAAAGTGCGAAGGCATTTACTCAATAAGCAAATCAAGAATGTTATCTATGCTTGGCTCACATGTAGCGTGATTTTTGGAGTTATTGCCTCACTGTTATATATTCAGAAGCAGCAGTCGTCGAAGCTGCACCTTCAAAATATTGCGCATAAAATTCAATTTGAGCTAAATTCACAAATTCAAATTGTCGATAACTTTTTGATTGAGGCAGAGTCAATCGATATACGGTGCACTCCAAATACGCTTAAGTTACTGCGCCAACAAGTGTTCAAAAACCCAGCGGTCAGTGAAATAGGTATTGTAAGTTCCTCTGGTTTATTGGCATGTAACTCATTTGGACAAGTGACACCTGCTATTCAAACGACTGAGCCTATTAAAGCTAGAGGACTGAGGTATCATGGCCCTATTATTAGTGATTACTTGGAAATGTCTGCATTTGTACTCGCAAGAACGCGTACCGATGGCTACGAAATCAATGTATTATTGCCCTCGACATGGCTTAGAGGCTCTCTTAATTTAGCTCAATATACGCAATTAGATTTTGTTGCGTTGGTTGATGCAGTAACAGGTGTACCTATTATATTGCAAGGGCAATATAGTTTGCCATTGAATAGACCTTTATTTCCGTTAGTAACTCAGTATCAAGAAACGGACTTATTTGATGATGGTAAAAGTAAGTATTTGTCTGCAAAACCACTTTCAGCCATACCGCAACTTGCTTTGGTTGTGGCAAGTAATACCTCAGAGTTATTTCAACTAGACTCACAGCCTCTCTTTATTGTGGCTGTAATTTATGCTGTGTCATGGTTCTCAGTTTGTATTTTTTTAAATTACTACGATAAGCGGCAGATGGGATTGAAATCCCAACTAAAACGGGCAATTGCTCAGCAGGAGTTATTTAATGTATATCAGCCGCAGGTAAATGCAGTAACAAATGAAGTGGTAGGAGCTGAAGTTTTGATACGGTGGCAGCATCCTGTTGAAGGTAAACTGAGCCCCGCGTTTTTTATCCCTGAGGCAGAGCGCAGCGGTGCAATTGTCGATATTTCTATCGAGCAGATGAAACTAGCTTTACAGGAACTCGCGCCCATCTTAGCAATAAACCCATTGTTTAAAGTCTCTTTTAATGTGAATGGACAACTTCTTAGTAATAGGGATTATTTAGGCATATTACATTTAGCCAGCCAAGAGATCCAAAATCTCACTATTGAGCTTACCGAAAGAGATGTACTTTCTCAGTCTGAGGTGAAAAGCATACTCGAAAATATTAAAACATGGGGTGTAGAAGTGGCCATTGATGATTTTGGCACAGGGTATAGTGGGTTGCATTATTTACAGAGTTTTTCAATTGATTTACTGAAAATTGATCAGAGCTTTGTTGCGTCAATTGGCTTAGATAATTTGCAGTCGCCAGTTTTAAACGCAATGATTGAGATGGCTGGCAACCTCAATAAGAAATTGATTGCAGAAGGTGTGGAAACGCAAACCCAAGCAAATTATCTTATTGCGCATGGTGTCACTATTCATCAGGGCTGGCTATACGAAAAGGCACAAACAATCGACTCGCTATTTGAGTTACTCTCAGAACGTAGCCAATTTTCATCTGTGCAATGTAAAGCTGGGTAATGGACATGCTTATTTTGGAGTATGTCTTCATCTTAGCAATGCGTGAATAAACGTAAAGCTGTTTTTATATACAGTTGTTTTGTGTATTCTACTCGAATATAAATATGGAAGAATACATAATGACAGTCACATTTGAAGAAAAAGCCCCTTCACCACACGAATTTTGCGCGCTTCGCGTCACGGCAGGCTTGTCTGCAAAATCATTAGAAGCAGCAAAAATAGGGGTGCCAAACTCTTTGTATAGTATCTCAGTGAGAGACGGTTTAGAGCTCATTGGTATGGGCCGTGTGATAGGCGATGGCGCCTGTAACTTTGAAGTGGTGGATATTGCAGTCGACCCGCGCTATCAAGGGCAGGGGATTGGCCGAAAAGTGATGAATTACATCGATAATTATTTGGCGTCAGTGGTGTTAGAAGGCTCTTATGTTTCAATGATAGCTGATGAACCTGTTTTTTATGAAAAGTTAGGGTATAGGTTAGTTTCACCGGCAAGCCAAGGCATGACAAAAAAATTTAAAGCCAATAATAGGTAAGCGTTACATTAGGCTAAAAATTTAAGATAAACCACAATTTAAAAAGGTGCCATTAAGGCACCTTTTATTCTTAAAAACCCCACTGCTATTATAAATTTATTGTTTGAATACAACAATAAACTATACGTTTGCAATAAAGCAGCCGTAACCTGAAAGCGTAATACTGTCACCATCATACAGGCCGGTATTATGACGTAAATCTGTCTGCTGCTGCGGTGCTGGTAGCATTAATTCGAGCGTCTGCTCTGTAGCATCGAGGTTAAATACACACAGTGTACGTGCTCCCTGATAGCTACGATAAAATGCCAGTATGGGTTCTTGTGTGTCTATAAATTCAATATCACCAAACATTAATGTTGGCATTGTTTTTCGCCATGCCATAAAGTGGCTAAATAACTGCAAAGTTGAGTTTGGCTCTGTGAGCTGTTGTTCGACTGAACAAGCCGTGTGCTCTTGGCAAAGAGGCAGCCAAGGCGTATGTGTGCTAAACCCAGAAAACGCTGCCTGACTTTGCCAAGGCATAGGCGTACGGCAGCCATCACGGCCTTTAAAGGTAGGCCAGAAGGTAATACCATAAGGGTCTTGTAAATCACTAAATGCCACATCAGCTTCACCAAGGCCAAGCTCTTCTCCTTGGTATACACAAATACTGCCACGCAGTGATGCAAGCAATGCGGATAGCATTGTGGCTTGTTCCGGTATTGGGTGGTTACTTGCGCTCCAGCGACTCGCAACGCGTTCTACATCATGATTACTAAAAGCCCAACATGGCCAGCCTTGTGTCATTTCTTGCTCAAGCTTGGTGACGGTTTCACGAATGTACGCTGCACTGTAGTCGTTTGTCAGCAGCTCAAAACTATAGCCCATATGCAGCTTGTTACCATCTGCGGTATATTCCGCCATGGTTTTTAGCGAGTCTTCAGACGAAATTTCCCCTAAGCTAACAGCACCTGGGTAGCGGTCAAGTAACTGACGAATTTCTTGCATAAATGCCAGGTTTTCAGGTTGGGTATTATTATAGTGGTGATACTGGAATGCATAAGGGTTATCTTCACTGAACCCACGGCCTTGTCGCAGTTCTTTTGGCTTTGCTGGGTTATCTCTTAGTTGCGCATCATGATAACAAAAGTTAATGGCATCAAGGCGGAAGCCATCCACTCCTCTGTTTAGCCAGAACTCCACATTGTCTAATACTGCTTGTCGTACTTCTGGATTATGAAAGTTCAGGTCAGGCTGTTCAGTCAAGAAGTTATGCAAATAGTACTGGCATCGTCTTGGTTCCCATTGCCACGCTGAACCACCAAAAATAGACAACCAATTATTGGGTGCACTGCCGTCTGGTTTAGCGTCTGCCCAGACATACCAATCTGCTTTATCATTATTTTTATCGGTGCGGCTTTGTACAAACCAGTCATGTTCGTTTGAAGTGTGGCTGAGTACTTGGTCAATAATGAGTTTTATATCACGTTGGTGTGCTTGGGCTATTAATGTATCAAAATCGTCGAGGCTACCAAACATAGGGTCAATATCTCGATAATCACTAATATCATAACCAAAGTCTTTCATTGGCGATTTAAAAAAAGGAGAAACCCAAATAGCGTCTACGCCTAACGACTTAATATAATCCAGTTTGTTGATGATCCCTTTTATATCACCAATGCCATCACCATTTGTATCTTGAAAACTACGCGGATAGATCTGATAAATCACCGCCCCTTGCCACCACGGATTTTGAGCCATGCACTTTCTCCAAATTTGTGCTCGATGCAGCTTACTCGTTTGGCTTAAATTAAAGCGAAGTAAGTGCAGTGCAATAATGGCTCAAAGCATACGTGATGCGCTAAAAGCTGTAAAAAGGTTGCATACGTATGCAGCAAAAATAGCGATTCTTATACAGCTGTGGGCATGGTGGATTGTTCACGATGTTAAATTGTCAGTTAAGTTAACCAATTTTTACAGATATTGGGTTTAGTAAATTCAGGAAGCCATTATTCTTGAGGATCTCAACGCTTATTTGGTAAGACCAATTTACATTTATGGGTTCTAGCATGCTGTTTCAGAGTGTGAAAAACACGTGTTCGGCCAATTGTATTAGATTGACGTTAATTTTTTAGTAAAGAATAGAAAAATAGCTGTAATAATATAAGGCCCGATGTAATATTGAATAATTCAATATAATACATTGACTTAGTTATTTCTCCTGTGAGTAGGATGTAAATATTTGAAGGTGTAAGAGGTGTTGAATACGTATGCATAAAGTTGTTTATGAAATTAAGAGAGCGCTACTATTCATCCTGACAACAAAAGAAGCTACAGATATGTCTGCTTGTGCCAAACAAGCGCCTATCACGACATATACTCTGGCAATAAAAATTGGGTAATTGGGATAAAACACTATGTCTATGTTCAAACCAAGTATGTTAACACTTGCTCTAATCGGAGCCGGCGTTAGTTCTCATACTGCTTATGCAGCACAAGAAAAGAAAGTCGATTCAGACAAGAAAGTCGAAGTTATCGAAGTTAAAGGCTTTAGAGCAAGCGTAATTGAGTCCATCAATACGAAGCGCTTTTCCTCTGAGGTTGTTGAATCTATTTCAGCTGAAGACATAGGGAAATTACCTGATTCTTCTATTGCAGAATCAATAGCACGGTTACCAGGTTTAACGGCACAGCGTCTTGATGGTCGTGCTAGTAAAGTCAGTATTCGCGGCTTTGGTGAAAACGAAAGTGCCACTACATTTAACGGCCGTGAGCAGGTGTCTATCTCTGACAACCGTGGAGTGGAGTTTGATTTATATCCTTCAGAAATAATGAGTGGCGTTACGGTGTATAAAACGCCGAGTGCCCGGCTAGAAGCTGAAGGCATAGCGGGCGTCATTGACATGCAAACAGTCAAGCCATTGAGTGTGGATGAGCGTGTTGTGCAAGTGAATGGTCAATACGAACAAACCAGTTTTGAGAAGTTAAACCCTGATGGCAATGACGATGGGGTTCGTGGCACGGTTTCGTATATTGATCAATTTGCTGATGACACAATCGGGGTGGCATTCGCCCTGTCAACAATGACGTCGCCAAACCAAGAAAAGCGTTGGAATGCGTGGGGTTACCCAGAGTTTGAAGGGGCTGACGGTAAACAGTACTCAATTTTGGGGGGAGCTAAACCTTTTGTGCGCTCGTCAACACTTGAGCGTGATTCAGCGATGTTGGTATTGGAAGTTGCGCCAAATGACAAATTATCTATGGTATTTGATGCGCTTTATGTTGATTTTAAAGATGAAAAAATCCTCAGAGGGATTGAAATTCCATTTGCATGGGGACAAGGCGCTATTGCTGCTTCTAGCGCGACGATAGATCCTGAGTCTGGGTTTATCAGCAGCGCCGTCACGCAGGGGCAACGCGTTGTTTTGCGTAATGATTATGAAGATCGCGAAGCAGAGCTCACATCATTTGGCTTCAATGCGCAATATAATGTCACTGAGTCTTTGTCACTGGAGTTTGATGCGAGTCACTCGAATGTTGAGAAAAAGATTTGGAGTTTAGAGAGTTACTCTGGTACAGGCCGAGGTGATAATAGAGGTGCAGCAGATAACATCGGTTATACCTTCTCCTCAGGTAATACCGGAGCATTGTTTACTCATGAGCTTGACTATAGTGATTATAACTTAATTAAGATCGGAGGCCCTCTGTCTTGGGGTGCCAGTTCAGTACTTAATGACACCTATGGCGTGTCGGGCACTGAATATGAAAACCAGCTACAAGATGGCTTTATTAATGCACCGACCGTAGAAGATGAACTTAATGCATTAAAGCTGGCAGCAAAACAAGTACTTGATGGTGATCATATTGGCAGTGTTGAGTTTGGGCTGTCATATAAAGAGCGCGAGAAGGTTAAAAGGTCTGAAGGGTACTTCATGACACTAAACGAGTTTTCTTACCCTGACAATACTGGTTTGTTATCAGTGCCTGAAGAATATCGTTTGGGGACCGCTAGTTTAGGCTTTATCGGTATGGGAGACATGATAGCTTATGATTCTCGTGCAATGGTCGCGGATGGAAAATATAGCTTATTAGCTGAAAGCCTGACAAAGCAAGACCATGCAACCAAGTCTTGGGGTGTTGAGGAGCAAGTAACAGCGGCCTATGTGCAAGCTAATATTGATTCAAATATAGCGAGTTTAGCGTTGACGGGTAATGTGGGTGTTCGCTATGTGAAGACTCAGATAAACACCAAAGGCAGCATTGCTAATCCAGATGCTAGTGGTCGAATCATACTAGAGCAGAATAACGTTAGTCATGATTATTCACATGTTTTACCGAGTTTAAACTTATCATTGGCTGTTGATGATACGCAAACTGTACGGTTTGGCATTGCAAAAACGCTCTCGCGCCCTCGTATGGATGAAATGAACTCATCAGTAGCGCGTTCATATCGTGAAACTCCAGACTCTAATGGTAATAATTGGGAGATTAAAGGCGGTAACCCTTTACTTGAACCAAAAGAAGCAGTGGGTATTGACTTAACTTATGAGAATTACTTCAGTGCGGAAGGGTATTTTTCTGTTGTTTTGTTTCAGAAAAACTTAGATGTCTGGATTTTTGATGGTACGACAGAAGTCGATTTAACGGGTGTTGTTAACGCAGCTACCGGTGAAGTACCAGCAAACCCAACAGCTACACAAAGCTTTAAAGTTAATGGCGGTGATGGAGACCTTTGGGGTTATGAGTTATCTGTGGCATTACCGTTTAATGTTTTTCATGACAGTTTAGATGGATTTGGCATGATCGCCAGCCACACCGGCGTTAAGCAAGATGTTAAAGACCAATTTGGTAAAGAGTATAAATTACCAGGGCTGTCAGAAAAAATTCAAAGCTTTACTTTGTATTACGAAAATCATGGCTTTCAAGCGCGCACTAGTATGAGAAAGCGTAGCGATTTTAAAGGGGATATAAATGGTCCTGGCTTTGATGGAATACTAGTAGATATTTTAGGTGAGACCATTTGGGATGCGCAGTTAGGGTATGATTTTGCTGAAGGCGGATTTGATGCGTTAGCGGGTTTGACTGTGAGCTTACAAGTACAAAATATCACAGAGGAACCTTTTACGTCACTTTCAGGCGATAATGCTTTACACGTGCGTGATTATCAAGACTATGGCCGTACGTATTTACTCGGATTTGGTTACAAATTCTAGTAATTAAATGGTGAGTCACTAATATTAAAAAAGCCTTTGTTGCGTAATGTAACGAAGGCTTTTTTATAGGCGTTTTAATTATAACCGCGGAGCATTGGAGAAGGCATGGCAGAACAAAGAATAAAAAACCTCACAATTGTGGGCGGCGGCACTGCGGGTTGGCTTACAGCCTCGTTGTTTGCCAAAGTCATGGGTAAGCAATTAAACATTACGCTTGTTGAATCTGATGATATTGCGACAATAGGAGTCGGTGAAGCAACGATCCCACCGATTTTACCGTTCAATGGTGCGCTGGGTATCGATGAAAAAGCATTTATTAAGGCTACAAGCGCCACGATAAAGCTAGGGATCCAGTTTGAAGGCTGGAGTAAAGACGTACCCAGTTATATGCATGCTTTTGGCGCAATCGGTAAAGACTTTCCTTTTTGCGAATTTTACCATCATTGGCTAGCGGCTAAATCACAGGGTGATCAAAGCAACTTTTGGGATTTTTCATTAAATTATCAAGCTGCCAAACAGCATAAGTTCGCCAAACTTCACACTATTCCTAATACACAGCTCAAAGGCCTTTCCTATGCGTATCATTTTGATGCGCAGCAATACGCGGCATTTTTAAGCCAGCATGCGCAAACGTTAGGGGTAAAGCGTGTCGCGGGCACGGTAAATTCAGTGCGTGTGAATGAAAAAAGTGGTTTTATTGAGCAACTAGACTTAGCCGATGGCCAACAGGTTTCAGGAGACTTGTTTATTGACTGTACCGGTATGCACGGACTATTAATTGAAAAAACACTGAATTGTGGCTTTGAAGATTGGTCGCACTGGTTGCCATGTGATAGAGCGATTGCGATACAAAGTAAGCCGTTAAGTGATGATATTGCGCCTTTTACCCGTTCGATAGCACATACTGCGGGTTGGCAGTGGGAAATCCCATTACAACACCGCGTTGGCAATGGCCTTGTGTATTCAAGTAAGCACATGAGCGACGAAGAAGCCCAAGCGAGCCTTTTAGGTGGTATATCTGGCGATACATTAGGCGAGCCAAAACGTCTGCGATTTCGAACTGGAAGGCGACTCACTCCGTGGTGTAAAAATGTTGTGGCCATTGGCTTGTCGAGTGGTTTTTTAGAGCCGCTAGAATCAACCAGTATTCACCTTATTCAAACCGCAGCGGTGCGTTTATTGAAGTTATTTCCGCAACATGACATAAAGCAAGCAAGTAGAGATATGTTTAACTTTGAGACGCAACAGGAGCTTGAACAGGTGCGCGACTTTGTTATTTTGCATTATAAACTCAACGATTGCGCTGACAGTGAGTTTTGGCGCTTGTGTCATGCTATGCCTATTCCTGACAGCCTCAAGCGTAAAATTGCGTTATTTAAAGAAACCGGAGTCATCCATAGCGAGGTAACAGACTTATTTAGCTCTGTCGCTTGGCAACAAGTGATGTTAGGTCAAGGCGTGACCCCACAGCAGCAACACCCTTTGGTTGATTCATTAAGTGCAGCGCAAAGAGAGGAGTTACTGAGTAACCTAAAAACGTTGATTGATAGTACGGCAGCTGCATTGCCAAAGCATGTGGCATTTTTGGCGTCACACAGTAAGTGAGGGAGCGAAACCTGACCCAGCTATGAATTAGCGCAGTGAATACGTATGCAAACGGTTTAGTCAGGTGGGTGTGCCAAGGTAGACTGCAAGAGATAATTAATAACAATGAAACAATTATGACAACGAGTATGCGCTTAAGCGTGAAAAAAAATGGGCGTGTGGTATCTGGCATTATGACCTGTTTATTGTTGGGTGCATGTACTCAATACACACCTGAATTTGAGGAAGAAAAACAACAGGCGAATACAAAGGTGGTTAACACAAAATCGCCCTCAGACGTTAAGCCTGTTGTTTATCAAGTGTTCACCCGTTTATTCGGAAATACCCAAACCGCCAATATCCCTTGGGGCACCGTCACTCAAAATGGCGTGGGTAAGTTTAAAGACTTCACGCCAAAAGCCCTCACAGAGATTAAAAAATTGGGCGTAACACATATGTGGTATACCGGTGTTTTACACCATGCCATGGTATCTCAAAATAGATTAACTGAGATGCAAAGTGATGATCCCGATGTGGTAAAAGGCCGTGCGGGTTCGCCGTATGCCATTAAAGATTATTACAATGTAAACCCTGATTTAGCGCTTAATCCACAGCAACGCCTTAATGAGTTTTCTCAGCTGATCACGCGTACTCATCAAGCCGGTATGAAAGTCATTATCGATATTGTGCCTAACCATGTGGCACGCAATTATCACTCTACTTCACCCCCTGATGGTGTTACTAATTTTGGTGAAGGAGATGATGTTTCTGTTGAATACGCACGAGACAACAACTTTTACTATGTGACAGGCAAAGCCTTCTCGGTGCCAAATAGTGAGAGTTATAAACCTTTAGGCGGTCAGCCTCATCATTTATCAGATGGTCAGTTTACTGAATTTCCAGCGAAATGGACGGGCAATGGCGCACGTGCAGCGCAGCCTAGCATTAATGATTGGTATGAAACTGTAAAAGTAAACTATGGCGTTAAACCCGATGGCAGTTATGACTTTCCAAGGCTCCCTGCAAATTTTGCAGATAAAGAGATTAGCGAGCACTATGCTTTTTGGCAGCAGCAGAGTTTGCCTAGTAGCTGGTATAAATTTAGAGAAATTGTATATTTTTGGTTAGATAAAGGCGTTGATGGATTTCGCTATGATATGGCAGAAATGGTGCCAGTTGAATTTTGGAGCTTTTTAAATTCCTCAATCAAGACCAAAAACCCTAATGCCTTTTTGTTAGCCGAGGTGTATAACCCAACGTTATACCGGCCTTATATTCACCAAGGTAAAATGGATTATTTGTATGACAAAGTGGGTTTTTATGACAGTTTAAAGGCGCTAATGCAGCAAACAGGCAGCGCAAAACAAGTGATGTCTGCACATCGCAGCGTACAAGATATAGCCACTCATATGCTGCATTTTTTAGAAAACCACGACGAGCAGCGCATCGCCAGCCCACAATTTGTAGGTGATGCACGAATGGGTAAACCGGCTATGGTCGTGTCACATTTAATAAGCCAATCGCCCAGTATGTTGTATTTTGGTCAAACTGTTGGTGAAGATGGCTCAGAAAACGCCGGTTTTGGTCAACCAAGTAGAACCAGTATTTTTGACTATATCGGTGTGCCAGCACATCAAGCGTGGATGAATCATGGTGCGTTTGACGGCGGGTTATTATCGCAAGAACAACGGGCATTGCGTACATTTTATGAAACGCTTATGCCATTAAATAACGCCCCCGCAGTCGTAAATGGAAAGCTGACTACGCTTGAACTTCATAATGGCACAGACACAGCTCAGCAACGAGTCATAGCGTTTACGCGAGAGCATACTCAGCAGCAATTGCTGGTGGTGAGTAACTTTGATGCAAAGCAAAGTCATACAGTGACTCTGAAACTACCAAAAAGCTGGCATAGTCATTCTGGCATTACGGTCACGGATTTGCTTCACACCAGAGCGAATAATCAGATAGATGCGTCAGGGCTTATTACCCTGACGTTAGCCCCGCGTGAAAGCGTGGTTTATCAAAAAGAGAATTAGCCATGCAACAACAAAAACCCAATTTAAGCTTTTGGCAGATCTGGAATATGTGTTTTGGATTTTTAGGGATCCAATTCGGTTTTGCACTGCAAAACGGGAATGTGAGCCGTATTTTTCAAACGCTCGGTGCCTCGGTGGATGATATTCCGATCCTATGGGTTGCGGCACCTCTCACTGGTTTAATTGTGCAGCCCATCATTGGCTATTGGAGTGATAAAACATGGGGCAAGCTTGGTCGACGTAGGCCGTTCTTTTTATATGGCGCATTATTTACTACATTGTGCTTATTTGTGATGCCAAACTCACCAACACTTTGGATTGCTGCGGGTGTGTTATGGATCATGGATGCGTCGATTAATGTCACCATGGAGCCGTTTCGTGCTTTAGTAGGCGATAATCTGAATGAAAAACAACGTGCTACAGGGTACTCAATGCAAAGCTTTTTCATTGGGGTTGGGGCGGTTGTGGCTTCTGCATTACCTTGGATGATGACAAATTGGTTTGGTATCAGCAATACTGCCGCTGCGGGTGAAATACCAGAGTCAGTCAAATATGCATTTTATTTTGGGGGGGGGATTTTATTTGTTGCGGTGATGTGGACCATTATTAAAACCAAAGAATATAGCCCCAGTGAATTGGCGCAGTTTGATGAACCCAATGAAGCACAACTATCACAGAGTCAGCCGCTCAGTATTATTAATTTTGCCAAAGGAGCGTTAATTTTTGGCATTTTAGGCGTTTGTTTACTCAGTAGCGTGGTGGTGTTTACGTTAGAAAAAGAGTTGTATTTACTGGCTGGCTTATTGTTGAGCTTTGCCGTGGTGCAACTGCTCGCGGGTGTATTGCAAAATAAGCAGCAGGTGACAGGTGGATTTTACGAAGTCATTTATGATGTATTCACCATGCCAAATACCATGCGTCAATTGGCCGTCGTGCAGTTTTTTAGTTGGTTTTCACTGTTTGCGATGTGGATTTATACCACATCAGCCGTGACTAGCTTTCATTATGGTACAACCGATCCAACCAGCCAAGCATACAACAATGGCGCTGATTGGGTGGGGATATTGTTTGCCGCTTATAATGGCTTTGCAGCCTTAGCAGCGATATGCATTCCGGTTATGGTTAAACGCATTGGTTTAAAAGGCGCCCACAGTATTAACTTGGTACTGGGTGCAATCGCATTAATTAGCTTCTTATTTATTACAGATCCAAGCTTGTTATGGCTACCTATGGTGGGTATTGGCTTTGCTTGGGCATCTATTTTATCTCTTCCATATGCCATGTTAAGTAATTCAATCCCGAGCCACAAAATGGGCGTGTTTATGGGCATATTTAACTTTTTTATTGTAATACCCCAGCTACTTGCAGCCAGCATTTTAGGGCTTATTTTACGCCATTTATTTGAGAACCAACCAATTTATGCATTAGTGATTGGTGGTGTGTCATTCTTATTGGCAGCTGTATCTGTGCTGCGTATAAAAACAACAACTGCTTAGAGGAATATCATGAAACATTTTAGTAAGCGCTTTATTACTGGTATGACTGGCACCCTGTTAGCTGCATCGTTGGTCGGCTGTCAGCATGCTGAGATGCAAAAAAATACCCACTCTATCGCGCCAGGTGCACCGGGTGATACACCTTATTGGGCCTTTGCAGGAAAAGCCGGTATTGGCACCTCTTATGAAGCTTATTTAGAGGGTAAGTATCGCGACGACGCGAGCACAAAAGAGGTATCAAAGGTGTGGTTCTCTATCGCGCAGGGGATGATCACTGAAACCATGTTTGGCTTAATCCATCAAGCACAACTGAAAGATATGCAGTTCATTGTGACAGGAGTGGATAGCTCAGGCGTCGGGTTCACCATACAAGAAAGCAATGTTGAAGAACTCGATGTTTCAGTAGATTATCTACATAAAGACACGCAGGGTAGGCCATTGTCATTGGCTTATAAAATTACCAGTAAAGACAAACAAGGGCGTTTTAGTCTCGAAAAGCACGTATTTACCGACCCTGACGGGCAAAGTTTATTTGTGCGCGCCGTTGTTAAATCAAATGTGCCGACCTTAAATGCGTATGTGTCCGCTAATCCGTACATCAATAACAATGGTATAGGAGACAGTGCCAAAGTGACCGAACAAGGGCTAGTTGCGTTTGAAGGTGATAACTATTTAACACTGCAAGCTAAAAATGGCTTCAGCACGGCATCGGTTGGTTTTACAGGGCAAAGTGACAATCTAGCGGCATTACAACAGCAGCAAAAAATAGCACAAAAGTATACATCTACAGGCACAAGTAATGGCAATGTGAGCTTACTAGCTGAGTTAGGTAAGGTAGAAAAGTCAGCCACATTTGATTTGGTATTGAGCTTTGCTGATACACAAACCGCCAGCGCTACACAGGCTGAGAAGACGTTATCAAAAGGGTACCAAGCGGTTTTAGATGCCTACAATGGCAAAGGCGAAGCCATTGGCTGGGAAGATTATATCGCTTCTCTTGCGCCCATTGAGCAGTTATCTGAACACAGTGCTGACAACGGTAAGTTATTATTTACCAGTGCCTTGGTGTTAAAAGCACAAGAAGATAAAACCCATGCAGGTGCACTTATTGCCTCGTTATCGAATCCATGGGGCGATACCGTACCTGCGATTAAAGGCCATACCGGTTATAAAGCTGTATGGGTAAGGGACTTTTACCAAGTTGCAATGGCATTTATGGCCATGGGCGATACAGCCACGGCTAAAACCGCATTTGAATATTTAGAAAAAGTGCAGGTGAGCAAGCAAACACCGGGCAACCAAGGTGACACTGGATGGTTTTTACAAAAAACGCATGTAGATGGCGTACTTGAGTGGGTTGGCGTACAGCTTGACCAAACTGCGATGCCGATTATGCTCGCGTGGAAGCTGCACCAAGCGAACGTACTGAGCGATCAAGAGTTACAGTATTGGTACAAAAAAATGCTAAAACCGGCGGCTGAATTCTTAGTTGACGGTGGTAAAGCAAAAATACTATGGAATGACACGCAGATCACACCGCCAGCGACACAGCAAGAGCGTTGGGAAGAGCAAAACGGTTATTCGCCTTCAACTACTGCGGCGGTTATTTCAGGTTTAGTGACTGCCGCGGATATCGCCAAGCACAGCGGTGATAGTGTCGCAGCAAAGCGCTATTTAGAGACTGCAAAAAAATACGACATGCAAGTTGAGGCACTCATGTTCACCCGTGATGGTGTGCTAGCTGAGCAAGCTGGCAGCCAAGTGAGCGATGGACAGTACTTCTTCCGTATTGGGCAAGATTCAAACCCTAGCAGCAACAGCACAATAAACAGCAATAACGGCCGAGTTGGTATGAATAAAAAAGCCATTATTGATGGCGGATTTTTAGAGTTAGTTCGTTATGGTGTGCGTGGCGCAGATGCCCCGAGTATCATAGCAACACTGCCTGAATATGATGATGAAACCATGACCGATGAGCTGAGAGTAAAATACAGTTTTACCTTTGAAGGTGAGTCGGGTACTTATCCTGGTTTCCGTCGTTATGGTAATGATGGCTACGGCGAAGACAAAATCAGCGGTACAAACTACGCAGAAGGCGGCAAAAACACCGCCGGACAACGCGGTCGAGTTTGGCCATTTTTCACCGGTGAACGTGGCCATTATGATATTGCGCTTGCTGTACAAAACAACACTTTTAACACGAAAACAGCCGATAAAATCAAGCACACTTATGTCAAAGGCATGGAGCTATTTGCCAATGAAGGCATGATGCTGCCAGAACAAGTTTGGGACAATGTAGGGGTTAACCCACACGGTTACAAATTTGGTGAAGGCACTAACTCTGCTACGCCATTAGCGTGGACACATGCTGAATACATTAAATTGGTGCGCTCGTTGGCAGATAAGCAAGTATGGGATCATTATCCTGTGGTTGAGAAAGCGCTAGGCCGTTAGTACTTTTAAGTTTATAGAGACCGCTTTAAGTGAATGCGGTCTCTAAGTTTGATAAACGAAGCGCGTTTTTTCCTAAATAATTGAACTTCTCTAATTTAGTGTGACTTGGCCATTAAGTGCCTTAACCCATGTTTGAGATGAAGAAGAACATTAATAATTAGTCAGAGTATAATCGTGCTTTGGTTCAACGTAGTAACATTAATATTTGACTAAGTGATAGCGCAAAGTGGACAGTACCGAAAAACACGGGTCCGTGGGCGTTCAAATCACTATTCTGATTTAGCAATTGAAACCTGTTTAACCTTAAACGCTGCATTTCATTTGCCATTAAGAGCCTTAGCTGGGGTTGTATATTCCTTGCTCATTATGATGGACGCCTCGTTACAACCCCTCCAGCTATAGATGCTTATGCAAACGCAGTAAAACACTTGATGTGCAATATAGAAAGACCGCAAGCAAAGGCTTTATAGATATCGTAGTCGATAGCACAGGCCTTAAAGTGTACGGTGGTGAATGGCATACGAGAAAACATCGAACGACTAAGCGTCGAACTTGGCGAAAACTGCACTTGGCCGTAGATGCGACAAGTCACGATATTTTGGGTGCTGAGCTATCGATGGTAAATGTGTCAGATGGAGAAGCCCTTGCCGATTTAATCGGGCCACTGCGTAGGAATATAGACAGAGTCAAAGGTGATGGAGCATATGACACACGCAGTTGCTATGAGGAGGTCGCAGCAATAGGTGCGATTATGCGGGTACCGCCAAGAGACAATGCCCAATACTGGGAAGAAGCACACCCAGGAAACAATGCCGTATTTATGAAGCACCAAATAAGGTTAACGCAGTGCAAAGTGAATTCAGTTTACCATCTTCGTTTTATTGCTGGGACGGCAATGTATCGGTTTAAACAAGTAATGGATGATAGGCCAAAAAGTTGTTGGTTAAATAGCTAGCATGCTGCACAGATGATTAAAGTGAAGGCATTAAATAAAATGACTGGGCTAGCCATTCCCATATATCAACAACAGAGTTAAAACTGAGCAATTGATTAGTGGTTAGCTACTTGATCAACAAGGCCTAAAAAAGGCTTTTAATAAGTGGCGTGGCTTTTTCGGTGCTGAACATTCATTTTTGACTATTACTTAATTATATTCGGTAAGGTTCAACCTAAATAGAGCTAGATTGATTTGGTTGTATTTAAATTAGCTACTAGAGTAAAATTAGTAGCTAATTTTTGTGCGAGTATATTAAAGTTGATTCATTGTTTTAAATTTGATATCAATTTCATTCGCGTATTCGAATATTTTAATAAGGCTACCGGTTGTTGTTTGCCAGCGATCTGTAAGTTCGTCAACGATACAGTGACCTACCAATACTAAGTCCCTTCCTGTATTTTTAGCTCTTTTCATTGCTTTGTAAACGCGTTCTTCTGGCTCGAAATATGAACTATCTATACCAATGCCATTATAAAAATATCCGTCATTGAGGCTCGCCAGTCTTAAGTCTTCTGTTTTTGGTGTCAAATATGCGCGAATTGTTGTAAATTCGCTACGTAATGCTTCGCTTAACTCGTAGTTATATGAACCAAATGGGAACGCAAATGAAGTGACCTCTAGCCCTGCAGTTCTCATATGGCCTAATGAGTCTCGTATTTCTCCTTTCATCCATGTCTCAGTGCCATGCTTTTCATACCACTCTACAGCGTTACCATGATAGGTAGTATGATGCGCTATTTCAAACCCTCTTTTTTGAAGGTCGAGTAGTTTTTCATTCATACTACTATGGTAGTTACTAATATAAAATGTTGCGGGTGCTTCATACTGCTCAAATAAAGCGGCATTGTTCACCCAGGAATCTAGGCAGTGGCCATCATCGAATGTTAGAACCACACTCCCTTCTTTAGCAACTGATATGGTTTTAATAACTTCGACTTCTTTAATAACTTCGACTTCTTTAATAACTTCGACTTCTTTAATAACTTCGACTTCTTTAATAACTTCGACTTCTTTAATAACTTCGACTTCTTTAATAACTTCGACTTCTTTAATAACTTCGACTTCTTTAGTGTCGTCTGAACAGCCGGAAAGCATAAAAAAAGAAACCATAAAAAATATTTTTAATCGCATATATCATCCTTGTTAAATGATTATTTATATCAAGCTTATTGAAGTGGTGGTGAAATCTATAACATTTGTACCTGTTTGTAAAATTATTATTTTTACCAGTCGAAAGGAGATGCTTTTTGGTAACGCTTTATTTTCATCTTGTTATCCTTTGGCTGGTTTTTGCTCGGTTTGCTCGTTATTTATTTAAATTTTTTTATTAGCGGGTTTGTGCGCTTTACCTTAGAATATCATTAACAAGCGGCGTTGCTTCCTTAATGATTGCAGCCCTTTAGCTTGACGCGATCAGATCAACAAGGCCTGACTTTAATCCCATTTTACAAATTTTATAGGGTAATAGCTGACACGAATTTCAAATACATATTATCGTTATTTTCATCGAGCTATACGTGCGATTTAATGGTCTTATTTAGAGGATGCTTAGCCTGTTTTCTATTTTTAAAAAGTAAAAGGAGAACTCCAGTTATTGCATGCTAAGTGGTGGTAAGAGCTTTTCTAGTAATACCTTTTTACCGTCTAGCAGCGAAGGTGACTATCTTTTTACATATGGACATGAAGTTAATAATAAAATCGAAAGATTTTCCCCTAAAAATTTTATTGTTGGATTTTTAAATATGAAAATTTTAATAAATGAGGTCATATGATATTCATTAAAATTTTACCCCTATCGACACCATAACCTCTTATTAAGAGGAAACTTTATTTGTTAACCTGCTTGTTTTTATAAAGCAGCTAGCGACCGAACTGCTTTAATTAAATCGGGCACTTTAATAATGGAATATAATCCAGTTATTGAGGTGTTAAATGACAAAAAGAATAAACAGAAGTTACACATCAGAATGTAAGCAAGAAGCTATGGCATTGGTAGCTGAGCAAGGTTACAGCGTCCCAAAAACAGCAGCGCCTTTAGGAATCACGGATAAATTACTTTATATCTGGACAGCTAAGTTTGAAGCTTAGCAATCTGGAGTCTATTTAAGTGCAGTGGACCCTCTGACAATCAATGACGGGGGGAGCAAGGTAGATTCTACAGGCTCATTTTTGATTAAAGAGAGTAGGTTTTTAACTAACATTTGCCCAGCTAACGTGGTGTTTTGTTGCACTGTGGTGAGTGTGGGTGACACATAACTGGCGGCAGGAATATCGTCAAAGCCGACAACATGAACATTTTCCGGCACGTTAATACCCGCTTCTAGTAATGCACGAATTGCCCCAATGGCAATTAAATCACTGGCTGCAAATAATGCGTCAAACGAGATGTTATTGGCAATGAGAGATTTTGTGGCGTGATACCCAGAGTCTTCAGTTGAAATTGCATTGGCTATTTTTCTGTCATTAAGGGTCACACCTTGCGCTTCAAAAGCGTCTTTAAATCCTTTATAACGGGCAAAAAATTCAGGGCTATGATTGGATGCGTCGCCTATAAATGCGCAGTCTGTGCGGTTTAAGGCAAAAAGGTGCTGTGCGGCGAGTTGTCCGCCACCGTAATTATCGCAGCTAACGGTGAGATCGGGGTGATTATCTACTGTGGCACCCCAGCACACAAATTTAGTGTCTTGGTCGAGCAATTCTTGTAATCGCGCTTGGTAATCTAAATAGTCACCATAGCCTAATAAAATGATGCCATCGGCTCGATGGCTGTCTTCGTAATCTGCACGCCAGTCTGAGCTACTAGATTGAAAAGAAATTAATAAATCATAACCTTCTTTTGCACAGGCGCGGGTAATGCTCCCGAGCATACTTAAAAAGAAGGGGTTTATTTGTGATTCGTCTGTGGTTGGGTCTTCAAACAGTAATAATGCCAAGGTGCTACTTTGTTGGGTGCGCAGATTACTGGCATTTTTGTCTACTTTATAATTGAGCTGCTCTGCGATTTCATGTACGCGACGTTTTGTTTCGTCATTAACTAATGGGCTGTTTCTTAAGGCCCGCGAAACGGTTGATTGTGATACACCTGCATAATGTGCAATATCAAAAGAAGTAGCTTTGGCTTTGTTTTTCATTCTAGGTCTCAAATCAACGTAACTCAGACATTGTCGGGGATTACATAAATATTTCAACCAATTTCGTTATTCTACTAAATTTTTATTGATGATCTGTGACACCGGTGTCATAATGTCAACGTTTTATCATTTTGTTGTCAAAACGTATTCGCTGTCCACATGAGTGTGGGCAGCATTTTTTTACGACAGTTAACGTGCAAAATTAACTGAATGACGAATGGAATAAAGTGTTTAGAGAGTGATAGCTCTGGACATAATAACAAAGCGCTAAAGCGCAATGACAAAAGAGAAAACAACATGAGCCAGACAACAAGCTTTCAACTTACTCATTTTGATCCCATCATCGTTGCCGATATCGGGGGAACAAATGCACGTTTTGCCGTGATCACGGACTATGACGTAAATACCAACCAATTTAGCATATCTTATCAAGCGACTTTTCCTAGCGCCCAATTTCAATCATTTGAAGCTGCTTTGCACTGTTATTTAGAACAGCTGACGATAGATACACCGAAACGTGCCTGTTTAGCGGTGGCTGGGCCAATTAAAGCAAATCAAGTGTATCTGACAAATTTAGGGTGGCACTTTAACTCTCAAGATTTGAAAGACTCAATGCGCTTTGATGAATTATCGGTTATTAATGATTTTGCTGCGTTTGCATATGCTGCGCCTTATTTAGATCCTGAGCAGAATATTATCATTAAGTCAGGGCAGGCAGAGCAAACGGCGAATATTGCAGTAATGGGCCCAGGCACAGGTTTTGGTGCCGCCTGTTTGGTAAGAGATGCCGACGGATGTGCAGTGATGAGTTGTGAAGCGGGTCATATTTCGTTGGCTTCAGTGACTGATTTAGATCAAGCACTTATTGATGAAATGCGTACAGAGCTAAAGCATGTGTCTATTGAAGATGTTTTTTCAGGCCGAGGCTTAGCACGGCTTTATCGCACAATGGCAAAAGTGAGAGGGGTGACACCACAAAACCTGACCGCAGCACAAGTCAGTGAGATGGCAGAAGAATGTGATATTTGTGATGCAACGCTTAATCATTTTTGTGATTGGATTGGTAGCGTTTCAGGCGATTTAGCGCTTACTTTTGGCGCATTGGGCGGGGTATTCATTGGCGGGGGGATTTTACCGCGCATGTCAGATAGATTACTATCAAGTCGCTTTGTTGAAAGATTTACTGAAAAAGGACTGATGTCGCAATATGCTGGCCAAATCCCAGTGACATTAGTAGTACAAGACAATATACCTCTGATTGGTGCAGCGGCCTGCATTCATGAGCGTTATCAGGGCTAGGACTTAGACCGAATGAAAAAAGTGACGATTAACAGTGTTGCCACGTATGCAGGGGTTTCTAAAAAAACCGTTTCTCGTGTACTCAATAACGAACCCAATGTGAGTCCGGCAACACGTGAAAAAGTACTTAAAGTCTTTAAAGAGCTCGACTATACGCCAAACCCAATCGCAAGAGGGTTAGCTCGAAATCGTAGCTTTATTATAGGGTGTTTATATGACAACCCGAGTAAGAGTTATATCACTCGGGTTCAAAGTGGTGCGCTAGAAGCGTGTCATAAACACAATTATAATCTTTTGATCCACCCATGTGAGTTACGGGGCGACGCATTAATCGGGAATATAGAAAACTTATTAATGACCTCTCGACTCGATGGCTTAGTGTTAACGCCCCCGTTTTCAGATTCCGTTGAATTGATTGAGTTTTTGAAGAAAAAGAACGTTAATTATGCACGAGTGGCCTCAGCAATTGAAGATGATGAGTCGATTTCAGTAAGAAGTAACGATGAGCAGGGCGCATTTGAGATCACCGAGCACTTAATTGAATTAGGCCACAGCCATATTGCCTTTATTAAAGGTCACCCTGACCATAGTGCCACGGAGCAGCGTTTTTCAGGGTATCAACGCGCGTTGAGTGCACATAACCTAACTTTTGACGATACATTAGTTGCTGAAGGTAACTTTAGTTACCACTCAGGTGCTGATAGTGCCAAAGCCATTTTGGATATAAATCCGCGACCAAGTGCAGTGTTTGCTTCAAATGATTACATGGCAGCGGCGGTGTTAAAATTGGCGACACAACGGCAATTAAAAGTACCAGAAGATATTTCAATCGCGGGCTTTGATAATGCGCCAATCGCACGTCATATTTGGCCCGGGTTAACGACTATTGCTCAGCCTGTGGAAGAAATGACACGCCAAGCGGTGGAGTTACTGATAGAACAAATTGGTGGCGCACAGGTGCAAGCTCGGCAAACCACTTTAGAAGCTAAGCTCATCACCAGAGAATCAACCTCTAAACCTTAGCGCTTATTATCGCGTATTTCACACATTCTATTAATGGCTCAAGGATCACTTTTTGGGCCTTTACTATGTTCTAGATCAACCTGTCTGCTCTCATTTTACGTACGATGAAGTGAGTGGCCAGTTAACTAAACTGGCATTCTTATAATGAAAGAATAGGACATCAGCATGAATATAGAACGTCATAGTCTCGCTAAAGAATTACCTGAATTTAAAGATAAAATTCACACGTTAAAAATGAATGACCGCCATTTTGCACGCTTGTTTGATGATTATCATGACATTGATCATGCGGTGATCCGGATTGAAGATGGCATCGAAAATACCTCAGATGCTTATTTGGAATCACTTAAAAAGCAACGATTACAATTAAAAGATCAGCTCTACCATATTCTTTGCAACAGCTAATGTGAAATAGCTCAAATAAGTTAGCAAGGCCTGAATGAGGTAATCTTGTAAAGGCCTTTTGAGTTGAGCGCGTAAGCAGCAGTTTTATAAATTTAAACTATACTCAATGCATATTGAAAGCATAGGTATGGTTTGTGAATGTACTCGCATTAGTTCTTGTTTTATTGGGTGCCTTAGGTCTATGTGTATCACTTAAACCTGCGATTAAAGTGTGCCAAATCTCACCACGTGTGGGCTGGCGTGTCTTGTTGGTGTTAATACTTTTCTTTGTAGTTGGTTACGTCGCCTTTGCCATCTATCTACTCGATAAAAACGTGGAGAACATACTTGATTTAGGTGTGTCGCTCATTCTATTTTTTGGCGCTGTATTTGTTATTATTATTAATAACATGAGTAAAGATAGCTTGGTTGAGCTTGCACAAATAGTTGAAAAAGAGCGCTTTAATGCGCATCATGATTTTTTAACTCAACTCGAAAATCGCCAGCAATGCATGGCAAAAATCTCGGCATTGCAAAATTCAAATACCGACTTTTCAGTTATGTTGATTGATTTAAATAATTTTAAGCAGATGAATGATGCGATTGGGCATTTGTTTGGTGACAAGATTTTAATTCATTTGGCAGAACGGTTTTCGCGCGCGCTTTTACCACATAACAGCTTGTATCGAATGGGAGGAGATGAGTTCATTATCGTTATAAACGGCAACCGAGAAAGCGATATTTATGGACAAAATAATGCACTGCTGAGTGAGCTCCATACACCTTTAGTGGTTGATGAACTTAGTGTAGATATTCATTACAGTGCGGGTACGAGTATTTATAACTGTGAGGAGCCAAAAGATGCCATTGACCTTCTCAAGCAAGCCGATATTGCCATGTACAGTGCCAAACGTACCAAACAAAGTTTGGTTATTTTTGATGAGTATTTACATCAAGATTCAGACGAAGAATTTCATTTAATTAGCCGATTGAAAACCGCGTTAAATGGTGGTGAGCTGACGGTTTATTATCAACCAATTGTGTGTGCACAGTCAGGAGAAATCCATGGTGCAGAAGCGTTATTGAGGTGGCCGCAGAAAGATGGGTCAGTGATCATGCCAGAAAGCTTTATTGCTATTGCTGAGAATAACAACATGATCCGTCAAGTCAGTTTATTTGTGATAAATCGAGTGTTTCAGGATCTTCCCAGATTACTGCACGCAGATCCAGACTTGATAGTACACGTAAATTTATCAAGCCAAGACTTCTTGGGTAAAGATTTAATCAATTTGTTGGCATCCCATGTTAACAATGCTCAGGTTGATGCGCGTCATGTTATGTTTGAACTTACTGAAAGCATGATGATGACAGATTTGGCACAAGCGCATGACTTAGTGGAAACACTGATAGAAATGGGCTTCTCGGTTAGTATCGATGATTTTGGTACGGGGTTTTCGTCATTTTCTTTGCTCAAAGAGTTATCGATTTCTCAAATAAAAATAGATCGGTCATTTATTGATGAGTGTATTAGCAATGAAAAAGATCAAGTTATTGTTGAAACTGCTGTATTTTTAGCTAAAAGGTTAGGGTGTAGTGTTGTAGCAGAAGGCGTAGACAGTGATGGTGTTATTGAGTACTTAAACTCACTTAACTGTGATTACTTTCAAGGCTTTAAGATCAGTGAGGCTTTACCCTTAGTGGCTTGTATTAATTGGATCGAATCTTCTGGCATGGTAAAAACAGCACTGCGAAAATATTAGAGTGAGCGAGAGCGGGTGATTTATTAGGTCAAGGCAAGATACTCAGTTATTGTGCCCTGCCGTTACGCATATCCAGCAAACCTAGCCTTGCCTTACAATGTCATCATAGCCCGCCTTGATTTAATAGAGTTAACGTGAAGCACCGTGAATACTGCTGTCACTCGTATAATTGTGATCAAATATGAAAGGGAATGTTACACCCTCAGGTCTTATTCAATATGAGTATAAAATGAGAGCACATGTATGTGTGGTTCAGTGAAGGCGAGTCGGCGCACCAATAAAGCATCCAATTCAAATATCAATCAGATGACACCCAGTCAAAGAACGCGCTATGCTCTTGTCGCAAATGCAGCTGCAGAGCGACGCGCGCGGTCACGGCGAAAAGCGAAAACCATGAATGAAGCGCAAGACCCTCAAAATGGATGGCGTTGTATATACTCATACTTATTGAGACTTTTCAGTTAAAAGCGCGGCATAGCGGCAGGTGCTTTAAAGCCATACATAGTTGAGAAGTTGGGAATGTTATTTTCCCAAACAGGAATACTTTTACCAATATACTCTCTAATAGCATCAAAGAATAATCGCGTTCTAACAGGTAAATCTCGGTGTGGGTAGACTGCATACATGGCACTGTAATCCATAAGTTGTACATCAGTTAGAAAGGGGATCAATTCGCCGCGTTTAACTTCTTGGTCAACTAAAAATGCGGGTACGACGCAAAAAGCAGTATCTGAAAGTACTTTGAGCATAATAAGTTCCCCATCGTTTGAACGGAATACACTTTTAATAGGGACTTCTTGGGAGGCACCGCTAGCATCGAAATAACTAACGCCATTAAACCGCAGTCCATCACTGGCATAAGTTGCAGCAGGCATGGTTGATAGTTCGTCTATTGATTTTGGTGTGCCGTAGGTTGCTAAAAATTGTGGTGTAGCTAGCATAACTAATCTATTTCTGGCAATTTTTCGTGCAATTAAAGAGGAGTCTTTTGGCTCACCGACACGAAAGGCCAGATCAAATCCTTCACCAACAATATCGACAAGTCGGTCTTCTAAGCGAAGCTCAACTTCCACTTGCGGAAAGCGCTTTTGGAATTCATTGATAACAGGTTGTACATAGCGTCGACCAACAATGGTTGAGCTGGTAATACGCAAGAGCCCTTTGGGTTCTGTGTGGTAGTTTTCAGCTAACAATTGTGTTTCACTCAGTAACTTACGTAATTCTTGTGCCTTTTTCACCATTTCTGCACCCGCGGCAGTGAGTGAGAACGAGCGAGTTGTTCTATTGAGCAAGCGTACGCTTAGTTCATCCTCTAGCCTACCAATTTGTTTAGATATTACTGAGCGATCAATATTTCTGATTTGAGCCGCTTTGGCAAATGAGCCTCTTTCTACGACATCTAAAAACATAAGTAAACGGGTACTAATATCCATTTTATTCTCTGTATAATTTTATTGGTGTTATTTTGGCACTAATGAATTTAAAAATCGATGCTTTTTTGTCTCTTATCTCATCGTTACACTGTATTCCATTATGAGTAAGGGGTCCAAAATGAAAAAACCATTTATCGTTGTATCAATTTTAGCAGGTTTAGCCTATCTCTCTGGCTGTACTGACTTGCAGGCGCAAGATCAACAACCAACAGTGCAAGTCTTCAAGCAACCCATTGATGTTGCGAAAGTCCAGAGCTACCCAGTGCAATCATGGTTTACCTATACCAGCCGGTTAGAAGCTGTAGAAACAGTATACTTGCGCCCTAGAGTTTCGGGTGTCGTTGAGTCATTAAACTTTAAAGAAGGCCAGCAGGTAAATGCTGGAGATACTCTGTTTATTTTGGACCAACGGCCCTTTAAAGCAAAAGTATCAGAGCTTACTGCTCAATTAGCCAGTGCGAATGCCGCACTAGCGCAAGCTAAAAATGAATCCAAACGAGCAGAACGTTTGTCGAATAGCGATTCGATAGCACAAGAGCAACTTGAAAGCCGCCGTTCAGTATTAGCACAACGTCGAGCTGATGTACTAGCGACGCAAGCAAAATTAGACGCTGCGCAACTTGATTTAAACTTCACAGAGGTTAAAGCTCCGATTAATGGCATTGTTTCACGTGCGCAGATCACGGCAGGAAACACCGTTCAAGCAGGGCAAAGTGAATTAACCCAAATCGTCTCTGACTCTCATTTATATGCTTATTTTGATATCAACGAGCGCACATGGCAGCGCACATTTTCGGATCTTCGTGGCGATAAAAAAACGAAAGTATTAATGCAGCTTACTGGCCAGTCGTCGTTTGCTCATCAGGGGGCTGTCGACTTTATTGACAATACCATTAATGCTCAGACTGGCACTTTGAGAGTACGCGCTGTATTTGATGCTGACGATAACCTGAAACCTGGTGCATTTGCACGTATTCGCTTGGCTTCTAACGAAGCTAAACCGCAAATTTTGATCCCTGAAAAGTCTATAGGTACTGATCTTAAAAATAGATTTGTATTGGTTACTGATGAGCATGATATTTTGCAATATAGATTAGTGACGTTGGGTGAACGATATGGTTCATTACGAAGTGTCGTATCTGGTTTATCGGTTGGCGATAAAGTAGCTGTTAATGGGCCTGCGAGGGTAGGGCCAGGGATGCCAATTGCACCTCAAATGGTCGAAATTGATACACAAGGGCAGTTGTTAGTACTTGATACAACAAAGCATACGGCACCTGTGATAACAATGCAGCAAGGTGAATAGCATGTCTTTTTCTCACTTTTTTATTAAACGACCTATTTTTGCAGCCATGTTGTCGTTGGTGATACTCATTGCAGGTGCAATTAGTTTGTTTCAACTCCCTGTGAGTGAATACCCTGAAGTGGTACCACCGACAGTGGTCGTTACTGCAAATTACCCGGGCGCAAACCCTAAGGTTATTGCTGAAACAGTGGCAACGCCATTAGAACAAGAGATCAATGGTACAGAAAACATGCTGTATATGTTTTCACAGGCAACCAGTGATGGGCGCATGACGTTGACGGTGACGTTTGCATTGGGAACAGATCTTGATAGAGCGCAGGTTCAAGTACAGAACAGAGTTAACAGCGCTTTACCTAGATTACCGCAAGAAGTGCAGCGACTGGGAGTGGTTGCTGAAAAAGCTTCGCCTGATTTAACCATGGTGGTGCATTTATTTTCACCGGAAAATACGCATGATACGGCGTATTTGTCGAATTATGCGGATTTATATGTCAAAGACCAAATTGCTCGTTTAGCAGGCGTTGGGGATGTGCAGTTATTCGGTGGTGGAAAATATGCCATGCGAGTGTGGCTAAACCCAGATGCATTGGCGGCCAATCAATTGACGGCGATGGATGTGGTATCTGCACTACGTGCGCAAAACCAGCAAGTGGCTGCCGGCAGTTTGGGTGCGCAACCTTCAGCGAGCGAAGCCCAGTTTCAAGTATTGCTCAATGTTAAAGGACGTTTAGGCAGTATTGATGAATTTAATAAAGTAGTCATTAAAGTAGGTGATAACGGTGCGCTTATTCGCTTAGGAGATGTTGCTCGAGTAGAACTTGGACAAAACTCTTATGCATTACGTGCAATGTTAAACGGTCAGCCAGCATTAGCGATGCCGATCTTTCAGCGTCCAGGGTCTAATGCCATTGAACTTTCAGATCAAGTACGTGAGACCATGGCGCGCTTAAGCGAGTCGTTCCCTGTCGGGGTTGAGTACGATATTGTTTACGATCCAACCGTATTTGTGCGTGGCTCAATTGATGCTGTTATTGCGACCCTATTAGAAGCGGTCGTACTCGTAGTATTAGTTGTGATTTTATTTTTACAAACATGGCGCGCGTCAATTATTCCTTTGATAGCAGTACCAGTGTCACTTGTTGGTACATTTGCAGTCATGCAATGGCTAGGTGTATCTATTAATACCTTGTCACTGTTTGGATTAGTGTTAGCTATCGGTATTGTGGTAGATGATGCCATTGTGGTGGTCGAAAATGTAGAGCGTAATATTGCTAAAGGGTTAAGCCCGTTTGAGGCAACAAAAGTGGCGATGAATGAAGTCACAGGCCCAATTATTGCGATCGCACTTGTGCTGTGTGCGGTGTTTATTCCCACAGCCTTTATTACAGGGTTATCGGGGCAGTTTTACAAGCAATTTGCTTTAACAATTACCATTTCAACCATCATCTCTGCGATAAACTCACTGACATTATCGCCTGCGTTGTCGGCGATGTTATTGAAACCGCATGGCAGCAAGCCAGACTTTTTAACACGCGTTTTAAATGGGTTATTCGGTAAGTGGTTATTTGAACCATTTAATCGACTTTTTGATAAAAGCAGCGCAGGTTATGAAAAATTTGTCAAAAAGCTAATTAGAATGTCGTTGGTGATAGGTATTGTGTACGTCGCGCTATTAGGTTCAACCGTTAAGTTATTTGACATGGTGCCTGGTGGTTTCATCCCTGCTCAAGATAAGCAGTATCTTGTTGCTATCGCACAATTGCCTGATGCGGCCAGTTTGGATAGAACTGAAAGTGTGGTTAAGCAAATGGAGCAAATTGCGCTGCAGGTGCCAGGTGTGGCGAATACAGTGTCATTTCCAGGTTTGTCAGTCAATGGTTTTACTAATAGCCCCAATGCAGGCATCGTGTTTACGCCATTGGCACCGTTTGAACAACGTACCGATCCGAGTCAATCGGCAGCGGCAATTGCCATGGAATTGAATAAGCGTTTTACCGCCATTGATGAAGCCTTTGTTGCTGTGTTCCCACCGCCACCAATCCAAGGCTTAGGCACCACTGGAGGATTTAAAGTACAAATACAAGATCGAGATAACAAGGGGTTTGAAGCATTATTTGCAGCCCTAAATACGGTCACCAATGAGGCGAGAAAAGATCCTGCACTTACTGGGTTGTTTTCCAGCTTTAGAATTCAAGTGCCGCAAATGGATATCGATATTGACCGTGAACAAGCGTTAATTCAAGGGATCCCATTATCTGAGGTTTTTGATGCGCTGCAAGTTTACATGGGTTCGTTGTATGTTAATGACTTTAATATGTTTGGTCGGACATATCAGGTGACGGCACAGGCCGAGGCAGAACATCGTCTTGACCCGAAACAAATCTTAAATTTAAGAGTACGTAATGGGCATGGAGATATGGTACCACTGGGTTCTGTATTGACCGTAACACCAACTACGGGACCAGATCGTGTTATGCATTACAATGGTTACCCAAGTGCGGAGCTTAATGGCAGCCCAGCAGCGGGCTATAGCTCAGATCAAGCTCAGCAAGCCATGGAGCGTATTCTAGCGAAGCATTTACCAACAGGTATGGGTTTCGAATGGACAGACGTAACTTATCAGCAAATATTGGCCGGTAATACCATGATGTATATATTCCCTTTGGTTGTTTTGCTGGTGTTTATGGTGCTAGCTGCTCAATATGAAAGCTTACGGTTACCTTTGGCTATCATCTTGATAGTACCTATGACGATATTTTCAGCACTATTGGGCGTGTGGTGGGTAGGTGGAGATAACAACATCTTTACTCAAATAGCACTGATTGTACTGGTTGCATTGGCCTGTAAAAATGCCATTTTGATGGTGGAGTTTGCCAAGGAGCAGCACGATGACGGACACACTCATTTGTCGGCCATTATTGAAGCATGTCGTTTACGCTTAAGGCCAATTTTGATGACGTCTATTTCGTTTACGGCGGGCGTAATTCCCCTTGTAATGGCTTCGGGAGCTGGAGCTGAGATGCGTCATGCTATGGGGATTGCTGTCTTTTTCGGAATGATTGGGGTAACCGTATTTGGGTTATTATTTACGCCGGTATTTTATATGTTCGTCAACCGTAAAAGTGTCAAAAATACAGAGCAGACTACTTAATCATGTTACTGTTAGTGAATTTTAGGTTGTAGCAATCTTGAGAGAATGTTCTAATAATTAACATAGTACCGGTTAAGTTACCTAAGGCATGGACGCCATAAACTATCGAATAATACGTAAAGTTGAGAGAATTATGGTTGAGTTACCACATGAGATGAAAGCTATTTTATTGACAGAAATAGGAGCTGATTTCAAATTAATTGATGCGCGCCTGCCTGTTCCAGAGTTTTCTGATCAAGAGGTGTTAGTCAAAGTCGAGTATGTTGGTTTGACGGACTTAGATGCAAAATTTGCTCAACAAGGTACACCGTGTTGGCAGTATCCAAGAGGGTTTGGTTTGGATGCCGTGGGTACTGTTGTTGCAGGCCCAAAAGGGGGCCACCCTGAAGTGGGAACCCGTGTTATGTGGCACAATGATATTGCCAGCGATGGCGTACTCAGAGAATATGTAACAGTCCCTAATTTTGCACTGACTACTTTGCCTTCTGATGTAAACTCTGCGGTAGCAGCTAGTTTGCCTACGCCAGGAATGACGGCATTAATAGCATTGTATAAATTGCAACTAGAGGAAGGGGACGCTATTTTTATTGAGTCTGGTAATACCTGTGTTGGCCAATTAGCCATACAAATGGCGAACCAACAAGGATTAACCGTCATCACCAGTTCTCCTAAACACGCTTCAACGGCTTTGAAAAAGCTAGGGGCTGAACTGGTTTGTGATGAGCATGAACCTAATATTGGGCTAAAAATACAAAAACACTTTGGTTATGATACGGTTCACGGCGTGATTGATATATCAGGAAAGTACACCAATAAGTTGCTAGAGTTTCTTCAGTTTTGTGGAAGAATAAGTTGCGTTTCTGGCTTAGCTACGCTTGATGAAGCTTTGTTGTTTAAAAAGGCACCTAATATAGGGATCGTTTCCTTACCTGGAGCATGGCTCGCAAAAAGTATTTGTGCGCAACAGCGCATGTCATTTTTAGGGAATGTATTGGCTGACTATTTGCAACAGGAGCAGCTCTGGTTATCGGAAAAAGAGATCATCGCTTTTGATGCTGAGAGTGTACAGCGTGCGCTTAGGTCTCGTATTGATGGCGACAGTCACTCTTATCAGGTTATCAAAGTAGCGTAAATACTGTTTGTCGAAACGCATAATACCAGTTTGTGCGTTTCATTTACCTTCTCTATGGCTATAGCCTAAATCACTGATCTTACACTTTCAATTATTCAGATCCACAACTGATATATTTACCAGTATGTTGCTGGCACATTTATACAATCATTTTTACAAATTCTCACATATATTACGTCAATATTCTTATAAAATACCAAACATTGGAATATGTTACGGCTTTTGCTATTTCATTGGTGCCATAATGGCATCAAGTATGTGCTTTATTGTATCTTCTTTAGCATGATGTTTTTTCGTAACATAACACTATTGAACATTGAGGACGTTACGTATGAACAAATTATTCGCTGCATTTGTATTGTTATTTTCTACCTTTAGCTTTGCAACAGACACCCCTTACCAGTTGATTAATCAAGTTGGTGATAAAATGTTTACAGACATAAAACAAGTTAATGCGGATGGCAAGGCAGATAGCAGTACGATGAAAAGCATAGTACGTAGCCGATTGATGCCTCATGTTGACGTTAAGTTTGTGTCTTTTAAGTTATTAGGTAAGCACATTAAAGGCTTAAAACGTGCCCAAGCAGTTGAATTTATTGATGCAGTTGATAGTTATTTGATTAGTACATATGCATCAGCATTGCTTCAATATAAAGGCCAAGAAGTTATATTTGAGGAGCTTCCGTTAAGCAAAGGGAGTGATTACGCCACGGTTAAGGTACTTATCAAAGAGCAGTCAGGCCCTGATATTGATATGCACTTTAAATTCAGACAGGGTAAAGATGGGTCTTGGAAGGTGTATGACATGGTTGCCGAAGGCATTTCTTTACTCAGTGCTAAGCAAAAAGAAATCACCGGTCGTATTTCTCAGGTCGGGCTTGCCACAGTGACTAATGAGTTAAAAAGTAAAACGTAAATATAGTTAACTTTCCGACTTAAAGTTAATTGCAAAGAGCAATCATGATTATGATTATGATTGCTCTTTTTTATTGTCAGTACTTAGTTAAAACTCGCGAGGAGAAACAAACGTACCAGCTTGAATATTAGCAAAAGTTTCAGAGGCCAAGTCATCAAGAGAACCTAAAGATTTTCCTGTACTGGTGAGCTGATGCGTGACAGGTAAAATGTCTATGTCTTCAAAACCAGATAGCTGCGCCACTTTTGAAAAAATATAAGCATGTTTATATTTTTTATGCTTATAAAAAAGGCTGGTTAATGTTGCATACACTTCCAAATCAGGCATTTCGCCTTCTTTATTGAGTTCAAGTACGCGGTAGAGCAAATTTATGGTTTTTTCATCATCAAACTTGGCATAGTAAGAAGCCAAAAATAACTGAATCTCCGGATCGGATGTTACTTTGGGTGAGTCTTGCATTTGTAGCAATTTATTCATCGCCGTTTGGTTATTATTTCTCGACCATTGGTAATACAACAAACCAGGATGCGTTGTATCGATTGAATCTTGATAAATTCGATTCATCTCTTTTAGGCTAGTGAGGTGACCTTCTACACGAGAGGTGGTCTTGTCTTTGAGCTTAATATGCTCAATTTTTGCTGCTAACGACACACATTCATTATATTCTTCAAATAGTTTGAGCAATTCATATACGTTATCGTCTGTGGGATCTTTGTATTCTATATACCGTGCGATAGCGACGCTCGCCCGTTGTTCTTTACAATGACTATCCTTATTTAAATCGGTACAAAAGCCAGGGGTTTCTGTGCAAACGCGTTTAAGGGTCAGTGAATCATCGCATCCGCTCAGTAACAGTGCTGATAAGACAAGGGCCTGTCTTAATGCCATTTTAATTTCTCTCTTTCTTCTTATACTTACCATTTTAACGCAATGATTTGTTCGGTAACAGTGGAGAATCATAGCAGTTTAAATTAGAATACCGATGCCCAGAAGGGCTATCCGTTCAAAAAATTGTTTATTAGGCAGAAAAAAATGACCTTATCTCACGAGCAAGAATATCAAAATAGCTGGCAAGAACGCCAAGATTACGCAGAAAACATGCAGCCAATAATTGGCCGTTTATACCGTAATTCAGGCATTGAAATTGCCATCTATGGCCGTCCTCTTGTAAACACAAGCGTTATTGATGTAATTAAAGCACATAAAACAGTAGCCCGCTTTGAAGAAAGCAAATTGCGTTTGCGTGAAAGCTTCCCATTCTTAGAAGCAATCAGCAAAATGGACTTAGCGCCAGCACGTATTGACCTTGGTAAATTAGCCTATGCATATATCTACAAAAATGCAGGTGAAGGCCGCTCTATCGAAGAGTACCTAAATGCTGAGCTTTCTGAATTATTAAATAAAGGCGATGGCCAACAACCACGTGATGTTGTGTTGTATGGTTTTGGTCGCATTGGTCGTTTATTAGCGCGCTTACTGATAGAACGTGGCGGCTCTCACGCTGATTTACGCCTTCGTGCAATCGTTGTTCGCGGTGGTCGCGATGGTGACTTAGAAAAACGTGCCAGCTTATTGCGCCGTGATTCAATCCATGGCCCATTCAACGGCTCAATTACAGTGGATCACGAGAAAAAAGCCATTAAAGCGAACGGTAACTACATCCAAATCATCTATGCTAACTCTCCTGATGAAGTTGATTATACTAAATACGGTATTGAGAATGCGCTTATCGTAGATAACACTGGTATTTGGAAAGACGAAGACGGTTTAGGTTTACACCTTAAGTCAACAGGTGCTGCCAAAGTACTATTAACAGCACCTGCTAAAGGTGAAATCAAAAATGTGGTATACGGCGTAAATAACGACGATATCGCATCAGAAGATAAGATTGTTTCAGCAGCAAGCTGCACAACGAATGCGATTACGCCAGTACTAAAAGCAATCAATGATAAGTTTGGTATTAAGAATGGTCATGTTGAAACTGTACATTCTTATACAAATGACCAAAACCTTATTGATAACTACCACAAAGCAGAGCGTCGTGGCCGTAGTGCTGCATTGAACATGGTGATCACAGAAACTGGTGCTGCTAAAGCCGTTGCTAAAGCATTGCCAGAGCTTGCTGGTAAGTTAACAGGCAACGCAATTCGTGTACCAACGCCAAATGTATCAATGGCGATCATTAACTTAAATCTAAATTCAGAGACTGATCGTGAAGAGCTTAATGGTTACTTACGTGATACCTCACTTTATTCTGACTTACGAGATCAAATTGACTATACATCGTCAACAGAAATTGTATCGACGGATTTAGTCGGCAGCCGTTATGCGGGTGTTGTTGATTCACAAGCAACGATTGTAGACGGTGATCGCGCAGTACTCTATGTATGGTACGATAATGAATTTGGATACAGCTGCCAGGTAGTTCGCGTCATGCGCGACATGGCTGAAGTAGCATTTCCAAGCTTACCGCGTTAATACCTAATTTGTTCAAAAAAGCCAGCATTAGCTGGCTTTTTTAGTTTTTGAAACACGGATTGGTATGATACTCTTGACACTGTGTGTTACACAAAACTAACATTTTAGACGCGCGTTTTATTAAGTAAGAATAAAGGCTTTTCTTTTTTCTTATGTATTGCAAAAAAGACTCAATTTAGGGTATAAAATGAACATCACTAGTAATTTCGACAGTGGTAATATTAAGGTGATCTCACAACAAGATCCTCTCGATATTCAACTTGAAATCAACAAAGACCATGAGTCTGACTTTTTCCAATGGTTTCATTTTCGCTTAGAAAGCACACCATTTTTATCACATAAACTCCATATTAACGGTTTAGAAGGCTCTGCTTACCCTGAAGGGTGGGAAGGCTACCAAGCTGTTGCGTCATATGATCGCCAAACTTGGTTCCGTGTACCAAGTAACTATGAAAATGGCTCGTTAGTCATCGACTTTGAACCGGAATTTTCTCATACGTTTTTCGCTTATTTTGCGCCTTATAGTTACGAGCGCCACTTAGATTTACTGTACTCAGCGCAAAGCCACGATGTATGTGAAATTGAGACGCTTGGTAAGACACTAGATGGTAGAGACATTAGTCTACTTAAAGTCGGCGAACCAAGCGAAGATAAAAAGGCGATTTGGATCACTGCACGTCAACACCCAGGCGAGACCATGGCTGAATGGTTTGTGGAAGGGTTACTACATAAACTGCTTGATGACGAAGACCCACATGCAGCTGCATTATTGTCAAAAGCGGTGTTTTATATCGTGCCTAATATGAACCCGGATGGCAGTGTGCGTGGTCACTTACGTACTAATGCAAAAGGTGTGAACCTTAATCGTGAGTGGGCGACACCGTCTTTGGCACAATCACCAGAAGTATTTCATGTACTAAATAAAATGCATGAGTCTGGTCTAGACATGTACCTCGATATTCATGGTGATGAAGCGCTGCCATATAACTTTGTGGCAGGTAGCGAGGGTATTCCTAGCTATGATGAGCGCTTGCAAGATTTAGAAGAGACTTTCAAAAGTGCACTACTTGCGATCACGCCTGAGTTTCAAGATGAGTTTGGCTATGATAAAGACGCACCTGGTGAAGCAAACTTAACCGTCGCATCTTGTGCAGTGGGTGAGGCATTTAAGGCATTGGCTTACACTATCGAAATGCCATTTAAAGATAATGCGGATTTACCTGATCCGTATTATGGCTGGTCAGATAGACGTTCTTATCAATTTGGCCAAGACACATTAGCAGCGATTGTTAATGTCGTTGATAAATTAAGATAATAATAAAAATTTCAAAAGGCAATTCAGCAATGAATTGCCTTTTATGTATAACAACAACGAGGATGAGTCGTGGATGCATTTGGACAACTACTAGATAACCTAGATGGTTTACTAGGTGGGGCTTTTTGGTTCCCATACGTATTACTTGGTGTAGGTTTATTCTTCACCATTTATTTGAAATTCCCACAAATTCGTTACTTTAAACATGCGTGTAAAGTAGTAACGGGTAAATTTGATAAAAAAGATCAGGAAGGGGATACCACACACTTTCAAGCATTGGCGACGGCTTTATCGGGTACTGTTGGTACCGGTAACATCGGTGGTGTAGCACTGGCTATTTCTATTGGTGGCCCTGCGGCATTATTTTGGATGTGGATGACTGCATTTTTTGGTATGACGACGAAGTTTGTCGAAGTAACCTTGTCTCATAAATATCGCGTCAAAACAGATGACGGCACGATGGCGGGTGGTCCAATGTACTACATGGACCGTCGTTTAAACATGAAATGGTTGGCTGTATTATTTGCGATTGCCACGGTGATCAGTTCATTTGGTACTGGCAGTTTACCGCAAATTAATAACATTGCGCAGGGTATGGAAGCGACTTTTGGTTTTGAGCCGTGGCATACCGGCGGTGTTCTATCTGTATTATTAGCATTAGTTATTCTAGGTGGTATTAAACGTATAGCCGCAATTACATCGCGCGTAGTACCACTAATGGCGGCTGTTTATATTATTGGTGCTTTAGGCGTGATCTTGTATAACATTGAAAATATTGGCCCTTCGTTTGCGTCGGTATTTGTTGATGCTTTTTCAGGTTCAGCTGCCGCTGGTGGCTTTTTAGGTGCCTCTTTCGCTTATGCATTTAACCGTGGTGTAAACCGTGGTTTGTTTTCAAATGAAGCGGGTCAAGGCTCTGCACCTATTGCTCACGCGTCAGCTAAAGGTGATGAACCAGTCTCTGAAGGCATGGTATCCATATTAGAACCGTTCATCGATACCATCGTGATCTGTACGTTAACTGGATTGGTTATTTTATCATCAGGGGTATGGACTGAAAAATTTGATACTCACTTTGAACGCTCTTCAATGACCATTGTACAAGGTCAGTTTAGTGAAGATAACACTGAGCAAAGAGAGGCACTGTATAAGTATTTAAATGGCCAAAAAGATCATGGTATAGAGATTTATAATGGCAATATTAACGTCGTACAAGGGCGAGCAGTAAATACAGATTTTACCGTGATCCACTCTCGCTCTATCGGTGAAGATATTCGCTTTGGTATTACGCCGCGTCATGTTTACACCGGTATCGTGACAATTAAAGATGGTATCCCTGTTGATAACAGTATTAGTATCATGGGTAAATCGTTGGTTCACTCAGCTGAACTGACAACAAAAGCATTTACTCGCGGGTTTTTCGGTGAAAACGGTAAGTATATCGTCTCTATAGGTCTACTTTTATTTGCATTTTCTACTGCAATTGCTTGGTCGTATTATGGTGATAGGGCCATGATTTATCTGCTAGGCAGTAAGTCGGTTATGCCATATCGTGTTTTCTATGTTGCGGGCTTTTTCTGGGCATCGTTTGCAGATACAACACTTGTTTGGAAGTTAGCTGCGGTGGCGATTGTGGTGATGACGTTGCCTAACTTATTTGGTATTTTCTTGCTCCGAAAGGAGATGAAAGAGTCAATTAACGACTACTGGACGAAGTTTAAAAAAGAAAACCCAAACGAAAAATAAACTCACGGTGAATGAATGCAATTGAGCAAAGACTTTCACTAAGAAAACAAGTAAAATGGCGCCTAGGGGCGCCATTTTTTGTAGCATTAGGAGTAGTCATTTATGGCAATTGTACAATGTCCTAGTTGTAGTAAATCAATTTCGAGTAAAAGTGCCGTGTGTTCGCATTGCCACACACCTTTAAATGATGTGACAGAAGAGCAATTAGCGCGTATTGCATCAACGAAAAGAGTAAAGAAACAACAAATGTTTATTAATCACTCTTTTCTCGCGTTGATTTTATTCCTAGGTGGTTTCTTATATCTATATTGGCAGCAACCGACTGCAGGAACCGTGCAAATGGCATTGACGAAAGCGGCGATCGGTATTGGATGTTTTTGGTACTTAGTCAATCGCGTGATCTTAGTTTATTTGAAAAAGAAAAGTTAATATGAATATTGATAGCTTAGTTAATAATTTAACCCCAGAACTTTTTGAGCGTTTGCAATACGGCGCGGCAACAGGCAAATGGCCAGATGGCACAACGTTAACATCAGAGCAGAAAGAACAAACAGTACAGCTGGTAATGCTTTATCAAGCAAAAGTTGCGAAGAGCAACGAACAATTCACCATAAATGAACAAGGTGAAATGGTTCAAAAATCTAAACGCGAGTTACAACAAGAATTCAAAGCCCAAAACGAAATAGCTAGGTTCAGTGAACATGATCTTTAAACACCTTTTTACGCCCAAATGGAAACACCCTAAAACGGAAGTACGCTTAGCCGCACTGGATAAATTAGATACCGGTAAAGATGCGAATGTATTGCAAACTATCGCATTAGAAGATAGCTCAGCAGAGATCCGTAAAAAGGCGCTTCATAAAGTTAACGACTTAGTCTTATGGTGGCAGGCTTACAAGCAAGATCAAAATTTAAAAGATCTTGCAGAGCAGCAAATATCTACTGCTGTATTAAGCAGTAATAGTGCATTATCAAATGATATTCGCAGTGAATATATAGACCGTTACGCACCAGCTAAATTTTTAGAAAAGTTGGCATTTTCTGAAAAAGAGTTGCAAGTTCGCTTTAAACTACTGAAACGTTTAGCAAATGTGAAATTGATCGAAAAAGCATTTCGTGATGGTAGTGAAGAATTACAAGTCATTTTGTTGCCTTTAGTTGAACAGTATCAGTTGGAAAAAGCACTGATGAAAGTCGCACAAGGTGCGGCACTTGTACATTTAGAACATCATATGGAGCAAGTTCGTTTAGCTAAGATCATGCCTAAGCAAGTTGAACAGCAAACAAAGATGGTGTTGGCAAAGCTAAATGCATTGCGTGAAAAGACAGCTTATCAAACGGTTGATGAACAAAGTAAGGTGCTATATACCGAATGGCAGGGCATTGAGCTTACATGGTTAAATGCTGAAGATATCAGTGTTGTTGACCAGAAATATAAAACCATTAGTGAGAAATTGAATCGACATATTGATGCTTTGAGAGCTCAGCATGAAGATGAACAAGCTCTACTCAAAGCAAAGCAATTACAAGTATTGGCCTTAGCAGAATTAACAGCTGACATTGATGCTTTTGAAGTGTCGTTAAACAATGCACTTCAAGCTCTCGACTCAGAACAGTCACAGCCCTTAAACGACAAACTTGCGATATTAGTTGGAAAGGCGGAACAATCGAGCTATCAATTACATCCTGACTTTATTGCACAATTTAAGCGTATTGAAAATCAGAAACAGTCATTAATGCGTTTGCCTGCATTGATTGAAGCAAATGCTATAGCACAGCGTACGTTGAGTACATTGGCAGCAGTTGAAGCAACTAATGACATAGTAAAGATGGATGACGTACTAACAGCACAAAAATCTGCATATGATGACTGTAAAAAAGCGTTATCTGAGTTACCGCAGTCGCTTCGTTCATCCGCATCAGATAAGTTACGTCAGCTAAGCGGCGAGTTCAAATCAGCTATGGAGCCTCTAGTTAGTGCTCAAGAATCGCATTTGAAGCAAGCTCGACGAAAAGGTAAAGATGTTCAACGTTTATTAGATCAAGGCCGGTTTAACGTGGCTTTTGGTGTATTTAATGGATTCTTAGAAAGTTATAATTTACTAACTGACGGTAATAAACAAAACGTTGAAAAAACGTATTTAGCGCTTTCTTCTGCATTGGCAGAAGCACGAGATTGGCAAAAGTATGCAGCAACGCCAAAGCGTGCTGAGCTGCTAAGTAGCTTGGATGAAAAACTCCAAGAAACTGACATTGATGTCAAAAAACGTGCTGCTGAAGTTAAAGTATTACGTAAGCGTTGGAATGAACTAGGCCGCGTGGATACGGATGAAGAGAAAGCACAAGCGACTCTATTTGATGAAAAAATTGAATTGTTATTTGCACCTTGCCGTGTACATTTTGCAGAACAAGAACAACAACGTGAAGCTGCAAAAGCTGAGCGTGAGCAACTTATTGAGCAAGTGCAAGCGTTGAGTAAGGAAAATACGCAGGTGAGTGAGTTCGATTGGCGTCAATTTGAGAGCCAGTTTAACCGCTTAGCAAAAGCTTGGCGTAATGCTGGAAGCGTAGATGGCGCTGTTTATAAAGCACTTAATGAACAGTACCGTGATGCATATAATGGTGTAAATACGGTACTTAAATCGTTTCATCATGCCAATTCAGTCGAAAAGCAGGCACTTGTTGCGCGTGCGCAAGAGTTAGTAAACAGTGAGGAGTTAGCGGCTGCTTGTGATGAGCTGAAGACATTACAAAAGCAGTGGCAAACGATAGGGTTTGCTGGAAATAAGCAAGAGCACACACTGTGGCAATTGTTTAGAAAACACAATGATGCTGTATTCGCAAAGCGTAGTGAGCAATTTAATGAGCAAAAACAGCAACAAGCACAAGTTGAACAAGCTCAAAAAGCTGAGTTAGCCGAATTTGCAGATGCGTTAACAGACACGTTAACTGTCAATGAATTACAGACCTTTAAAGCTCGATTAGAGAGTTTAAATGTACTAACAGGTGTCCGTAAAATTAAAGCAAACTTGAATAAAAGAGTAGATGATCTTTTGTCACAAAAGCAGGTGCAGCGTGATAAAGAGAAGTATGTTTCATTGCTTGCTGCATTGGAGCAAGGTACAGAGCTACCAAGTCAGTGGCAAAGTACACAGCAGCATAGATTGACAGCAGAGCAACTCATTTTACGTCTCGAGATATTGTCTAATATTGAATCACCTAGTGAACAAAAAGCGCGTCGTATGCAAGAGCAAGTTGCTTTGTTAGACGATAAACTCCAAGGTAATTTAGAAACGCTTGAACAATATTTGACCGCTTATTTGAACGTAAGCGGTGAGCTGAGAGATGTTGCTAGGCTTGCCCAGGTGTTGAATGCATAGTTTACTGTATTTATTTACGTATAAATAAATTAGAAAGCGCCTTTATGGCGCTTTTTTTGTAACGGTATATTTAGTTCAGCGACTATATCGTTTTTATATGCCAGACATTGACATTTAATAGCCATTGAAACAAGATGTAATGATGAAAATATATACACATATGCTTTTTATACGAATTAGCCACTTTTACTCACAATGGTGGTGATTTAAATGTGCTTATAATAATTTAAACCCGCCTATTTTGCGGGTTTTTTTATACCCGCTTTTAGGCAAGTTAATGTAAATAAGGAATGTAATGACAAAAATAGCTGTATTTGGTAAGCCAGGGAGCGGGAAATCAAGTTTGAGTAATAAGTTATCGATAGCAAACGATATCGAATTGTATTCTTTAGACTGTATTAGTTATAAAAGTAATGGAGATAGGGTTGATAAAGCCGTTTATGATGAATCTCATAACCGTATATTATCGTTAGACAGTTGGATAATAGATGGCTTAGGAACACTTGACTCATTTTATACACGCTTAGAGTCTGCAGATGTATGGATATTTATCGATTTACCGTATGTAACAAGTTATTGGTTGGTTACCAAACGCTTACTACGAGGCTTATTTGTAAAAAAGCCACTAGGATGGCCAAGTGGTTGTTCTATATTGAAAGGAACATTGTCAAGTTATAGATATTTAAAGCTGAGTCCACAGTTTTGGAATGAAAAATTTGAGAAAGAGATGAATGATAAATCAGCGGGTAAATTAGTTTATGTTATCCGTAGTTATTCAGAGCTAAAAAAATTCACGTTATGACGTTAATTATTAGTTCTTAAAATGTATATTTTAGATTATCATGATGACAGTACCTTAATTTAATACTGATTGTATTGGTGTGGTAGGTACTGTTTAATTTCCTTGTTCAAACCTAGGCAGTGACTAACCCTCATTAGCATAGTAATAAAACTTTACGTAGTATGTAATTTTTCATAATTTTGTATTAATTAAGGCGAGGTGGAGGTTTTGGTCGTCAGATGGTACAGAGCAGCTTTGCCATGTAAACTCTAACGACATTGCGATGTAGCTAACGTCACCGTTGTATTTATGATTGCCAGTTTGAGGTTGCTCATTAAGTATAATTGCTCTAGATAATGAGCAAGAGGGATAAATTAAACTATGCCATCATAATTTAAATCGAGGTTGCTGATTGTTAGGCAAGATAGTGTCAATTTGATATGGTCGTAGCTTAATGCCTTTCATGTTTATTACGAAATATACAGTAGTATTAGGTACACATTTATCAACATATGCGCTATTTTCACTCGACGTACCTATTTTAAGTTTTTGTAACAGTTAGTTGGAATACAATGTTAAACGATATGAATACTGCTTATGATTTGATAGAGTTCAACCGTATTTACTTGGCTGTCTTTTATTCCTTTGTTGCTGCATTTTATACAACTCGAATCATCTTGCTAAAAAGCAAAATCACTGCTGAAGTTATTTTTCCTGGGCAGCGCTTTGGTACGACGTGGTGGAATCACTCGCTATTTAGAGGCTTTAGAGTGATGATATGGATGTTATGTGTATGTCGGCTCTTATTTCCTGATACAGATAATTATATTGGTAGGTTTACTGGTTTAGAAGAGTATTGTGTCATTTTGACAGGCACTGTATTACTGACAGCAGGGTTTTTATTTACTATCTCAGTGCACTGTTATTTTGGCAAAGAGTGGCGTTCTGGCATTGATCCCAGCGGACCGAAAAATATTATTTCACATGGCTTATATAAGTACTCGAGAAACCCTATGTTTTTAGGGGTTGCGGTTTCACAACTCGGTTTCTTTTTGGCGCTACCGAGCGTCTTTACACTGATATGTCTTGTAATAGGTTGGTTTACGTTACTCAGGCAAACCTTATCTGAAGAGCAGCATTTACTTGCAGCTTTTCCCGAAGATTACACGCGATACCGATTGAGTGTCCGCCGCTGGATATAAAAGAGCCAATTTAATCGCGCTGTATCGCTAATCCTACCCTACTTAGCATAATGAGATCTTACATAGGGTTTCACGCCGCTGGGAAGATCCTTACACTTTAGCCATTATCACTACTTGCCATTAGGACCTAGTCTGATTTGCGCTAATTAGATTAATCTTTCCACATAACTAGCCCATTAAATACATCGTATATAGGGGGGAAAGGTAGCTTATTTTGGGTATACTGGCCCTGCACCCTAAATGCACCCTAAATGCACTCTAAATGCATCCTAAAACACCCCCTATCATTTTCGTACCGCTTTATCATTTATTGCTGCTAAATACACTCAGTTATAAGCCTAACCGATATTTTACACTGCATCATAGAATTTTTTCTGCTGTTTTCACTTGTCACTGCCTTTCATTGTCGAGTATTTATTCAATTGAATTTACTACAAATAAATCCTTTAGATAAAACGTGGGTGTTTAATTATTAAGCATTATTCATTCTCTAATGTTAATTTTTGGTTGAATTTTGATCGTTTATTCACAATACTGACTTTCACCTTAGTGATCTGAGGTCTGACATCAGATGTGTCAGTAACATATGATTTATAAACAACATTAACGAACTGAGAGTTGATATGAAAAAAAATAATAGCAGTATCACATTAAGCAGTTTATGTGGGGTGCTCCTTGCGCTAAGTGCCAGCTTTGGAGTAATGAGTAAAGAATATAAAACCATTTTAATTCATGGTTTGCAGCCACAACAATTAATAAATGCCAGTGGAACTAACGTTGAAAGCGATGGTGCATCTTATTGGTCGTCTTATTGGGGGCGAGTGTCTGATGAAAGAATTGACTGGCCATCGTATGAGCGTATTGAAGGAAAGATTGCAACGGATTGGATTTGGCCTAAATTAAAGCAATTCTCTGAGTCGAAATTATGTGAGGCTGGTTGCGTTTTGGTGACTCACTCTACGGGGGATTTAGTGGCTCGTTATATTATTGATAATCAGGAAAATTGGTTATCAAATGCAGGGTTAGAACCACTAAATATTGTGGCTACTTTTGACATAGCGGGCGCAGGTGGTGGTAGTGAATTGGCTGATATCGCGGTAAGTGCGCTCACTGGTGCTGCTGGTTGGAGCTCAGTTATCGATAGGGCATTGAAATGGTGGTTAGGTAGTGATGTAACTGAAGCGGTAGGCGTATTACATGACTTAAAAGTAAATAACGCAAGACGAATAGCACCGGTTCCAGACGATAGAGCACCTAGATTACGATTTGTTGCAGAGGGAGATGATTTTTTTGGTGCAACAAAATTGTTTTTAAAAGGCAAGGATGATGGGGTGGTTGCACTGCATTCTTCATGTGGTGCAAGTGCTGTTGAATCCTTTGATAGCTGCAGCCGCAGTGTGGCTACGGATGGACAAGTTACTCATCAAAGTGATGGGGTACAAGGGTTTATGCCTTACCACTTCCCGATGATCATGTCTGATAATTACAGCCACAACAATATACGAAATGCAGCGCATAAAGGTAATGTAACTGTCGCTAACCATACGGCACAGATTGGTGGACGAGCGGTTTCTTTTCAAACAGTTAACGAATCGTCTGGCCACTGGTTTTGGAAGAAGCACTACCGTTTTGTGGCTAACTCAAATAACTTAAGTGCTTCTGAACTTATCTATAGCGCTATCCCATAAATAAGTTGAAGTATTTCGCGGTACTTGTAGTTTAATACCGCGAATTTAAGTGAGTATATATGAAAAACTATAAATTATGGGCAGCATTAGCACTGGTGGTAACTGCTATATTCTGGGGATTTTTCGGTAGCGATAGCCAAGCGAAGACGCAAACCAGTGTTATCAATACGTTTGAGGCAAGCGAGGTTCAGCCTGCAGTACCTGAAATACAAAAAGTAAAAACTCAGCATACAAATGAGCAGATCAAAGACACTCAGTTTGACGGTAGTATTAGAGTTGCAGCAAAACAGGTCGTTTCTCAATATCAATCGGCACTGCGCTTTCCAAAGTATTCACAGCCGTTAAGTAAATTTGATACAGATCGTTTAACGCCAAATATGTTTTATCCAGTCTCAATGCCAATTGATGAGCAAGGCGGAAAACTGACCGTAAAGTTAGCTAAATATCGCTTTATTTACCCAGAAAATATTAACGTTAATATCTCGGGCGCTGAGATTGATAAAGTGAGTGTGACATTGATGGATGTAGATACCAAAACGGTGTTTAAAACTCAGTCATTAGTTGCTAGCCAATCTAGCTATGATATTAAGTTTAAAGCAAATAAAGATTATCCGCGTAATTTGCAGGTGGTCGCCAAAGTAACTGTACAGAATAAGAAAGTTCCTGTTGTTGCACAGTTGCAGTATATGCAGCCAAGTGCCAAATTATTAAGTATAGGCAACGCTTATTCTGACAATGACAAGATGAGTGTGCCACTACATTTAGAGGTTTTTAAAGCTGGTAATTATCGTATTCGCGCCAACTTATACGCATCTGGTGAACCTATCGCGCATTTGACGACTAAAGGGAAATTAAGCGAAGGGTTACAAAACCTCTCTTTATCCGCACATTGGTCTGTGCTAAACCCGCAAGCGAATTCGATGTCTCTGAGCGAGTTTGTGATTGAGTTAATGTCGCCAAGTCCGGCTCAGCCTAGTCTGTTTGGTGACAGCGAAATTGAACATTTTGAGATTAATGATTTTGTATTTGATAGTTTGCAACAGCTGCCATATCAACCGTCGGCAAAAGAGCTTAAGAGTCTGACATTTTTACAAAACCTAGCAAATTAGTTCTACTTTTTATATGTATAATTCTAAAAATAGGCGCTACGAGTAGGGTAGCGCCTATTGGTTACTTACATGTAACTAAGGTGGGGTTAATGCGCCTTAACACTAAAGGTTACCCCCTTAAAGTTGGTGTTGGTATTTAGGGTAATGTAACGCCAGCCTCGGTTAGCCGTGACAACAAGGCTTTGTGCTGTGCCAGCTTCACCTGATTTATACTGCGCATTGGCTTTACTAGCCCAAGTATCGGCGTTGAAGTAAATACCGACATCTCCTTCGCCGCCTTGGCTTTGCAGTGTCAACGTAGTGTTATCTGCTGCGACCCACACATAGAATGAGTTACGCCCACCAGCGATACACTCATTTTTACCAAGCGTTAATTGTCCATAGTTAATGGTGGCAGCGCCACAATCTTGGATAGCGCCATTATTGGGATCATTCGGGAATGGATCACTGTTGTCACCTATACCATCGCCATCGCTGTCGAGCCACTCAGTGCGGTCGTTTGGAAATGCATCTTTGTTGTCTCCAAACCCATCACCATCGGTATCTTTTGTTTCAGTCGGATCATGTGGGAAAGCATCTTCGGAGTCGATCACACCATCACCATCAGCATCATTATTGCCGTTACCATTATCAATAATATCAGGAGTGATTGTGTAGTCATTAAGGGTGTTTTCTTCACTCATGACGGCAACTGCTAAACACTGGCCAGACTGTGTGGTGATAGCGGCGCGTCGATTACCAAACCACTTCCAAGTGTTAGCACTTGAATAGGTTTCACCTTGCGCTAATGTTTTAAACTCAAAGCTATCACTCAATACACCTGTTTCGTTATCTACACGATAGATACGCACAGTTGTGTCAGTGGTGTTTGTGAATTTGAAATCAGCTTCAAATGGACCTGTTAAGTGCTTTTCCATTAAGTCACAAGACCCAAACTGGTTTGCAGCAGGAAGTACTTCAGGGCTTTTCGCGTTGGCGACTATCGCCTCATCAATGGTGAAGTTGCCCGTTGGGTGATCAAGCACGCCCACGCTCAAGCAATTTAATCGTGCATCGGTGATCATGAATCTGCGATTGGCATACCAAATATCAGACGTATAGCTTTGCCCTTTTTGTAATGTGCCATAGCCATAATCAAATCCATCGGCCGCACTTTCGTATTTCGGCTTACCAGTCAGGTTATCTATGCGGAATAAGCGAACAGGGTGATCTGTGGTATTTGTGATGCTAAATTGATGTGCTTCATCACCAATAATATGCGGCTTAACTAATTCACAGCTTCCCAGAGTATGTTGAGCCGGCAATGTTTCTGGCACAACATCTTTTACTAAATCTGCGTTTATGGTGAACGTGTTACCCGCTGACTTCAAAGACGCAACACCAAGACAATTTAGATTATTGTCTGACAACATGATTCTGTCGAATTCTCGCCAATTTGTTGCAGTATAAGTGTCACCTTGACCCAGTGTTTTGTAGTTTTTAGCAAAGTTAGCTGTGCCTTTTTGATTGTCAATCCAGAAAATAGATACCGGAGTATCGGTGTTGTTGGTAATAGTGTAGTCAGTGTTATTTGCGTCAACTGGGCGCACATATTGTTGTGTAAGACCGCAACTACCGAGTTTCCCAGCGTCAGGTATGACCTCGGTGTTTGCAGCAATGGCTTGTGAATTAGCCATAACAAATGCTTCAAAGTCTGCTTGGCTGCGCTGTGCAACCGCTTTTAATGAGCTTACGTAACCCTCTTTACTGCCATTTCTTAATGCGTCTTTGAGTAAGTGCATATCGCTATTGTGCTGCTCGTCTAAATAACGCATTGCAAAATAGCTCCATTGATATAAGTCATCATAGCCATACGCCATAAATAGCAAGTTATAAAGCGGCGGGATAACTTTGCCTTTGATTGACTCTAATGTACGAGCGAAATCAGTACCATTTGCTAAATATTCAGCCATACCTTCAGACCAAGACACGTTGTAGTTGTAGTAATTAAAGCCACCAACTTTGACATATCTGCCATCCAGGTAATGCACATATTCGTGACGTAGGTTGTAGATTTGGTCTTCATATTGACAAGACTTACCTACCCAAGCATCAGGGCACTGCATCGCCAGAAATCGAGCTTGGTTTCCTTCTTTTTCTGGCGTGCCTTCTAAGTATATTCCGCCATTATCGGTGTCGACATTATCAAAAAACTCCGGTGCATATTTTTTATAATCATCTGGGCTTGAGAATACGACAACTTCAAGCGTGGTGTTTTTGTCGTTAGCAACCGGGCTGCCTTGGGTATTAAAAAATGCATGAAACTCTGTTTCTTGTAATGCCATTTCAGCACAAGATTTATTCAGGATTGACTGGCTGATGGTGCTTTGGGCACGAATAGTGACTGACTCAGAGCACGTATGCGTCACCGTTAAAATATCAGACTCTTTTGGTGGCACGATACAATGACCAAAGAGCGGATCGGTACTTTCACATAGTCGTTTAGCCGAATCAAGGTACTTTTTGGTGGTCAGTGTTTCAATGGTTTCAGTGCTTAACCATGCGATGAGTTTTTCATGGGTTTCAAGCACAATACTGTCAAAGCGTGCTTTTGCTTCGTCAGTAGCAATGGTGGCAATTTTCCCCAATGCGATGTAACTGTGTGGCACAATCCACTGACGGTCAGACTCTTTACTCCAACGCAAATCAATGGCCGTTTCACCTAATACTGCAAATGAGCGAATAACAGACATCACATCTAAAATCCGTTCATTAATTGCATTTTGTGCAGCTGGGTCACCATATAGTGCAGCATTAGCAACCGCACCGAGCATTTCCATCATGGCATCACTGGCATTATTAGCTTTGAATGGGTCTGTTTGCAATGAGTGATATTGGATTGCGGCCAGTATATGCGGGAGTTGGTCTTTAAAGTGGTTTGCGCCATTGCCACGTTGAAAGTTATTGATGGCTTTTGCATAACCTTCTTGAATAACACTTCCCGTAGGTGATAAAAACGCGGTCATTTTTGCAACGGCTTGCATCGCGGTATTTAGGTTACTTGCTTCTGCTGTGGTAATGGCTTGGGCGTAAAATTTATACGACCCAAGGAAGTACAATAGTTGGTTTAAATCAGGGTCGGCAATGTCATCGGCATCAGCGAGGTAATGAATTGCTTCGAGTACATCAGTGAGCGGGTCATTTTCTGCGCCGGCAAGCGCTTCAAAATCAGCATATTTTGCCGCTAAAATAGTGGGAATGATGCTCCCGTATTGAGATTTTGAATTGATCGCAGGGTTAGGTAAGTTAACGGCGATATTGGTGTTGTAAATTATGTAATCGCCAAGTGGTGGTGGAATATCTCCTCCTGTAACGTCAACTTTTAATGTGGTTTGCGCAATATTACCGTCGATTTTAAAGTAACGTCTTCCTGCTCGTGATGTTTCTGAGAGTTGTTCTGTGTTTGTATCAGCGTTGTCACTGCGTTGTGTGACTGTGCCACTCCAGTGATTACCTTCATATAGACTTATCGCTGCATCCACTCCATTGTATGTACCACCAGATGTACTGATAACTAATTGGCTATTTTCATAGGGCACTTCCACATAAAAATAGTGACCATAATTTGTTATGCAGTGTGTTTGATTGGCGCTTACTTCACCTTGTCTAGGGAGTGTAGGGTCTCCACATAATGTATTTGCAAGTGCAGCAGAGCTACCTAAAGAGAGTAAAACTGCGCTACCTATTATTGTTTTTTTCATTGTTATATTCTTTTTTCAACATGTTGTATGTGTGTAATTTATTTGCTCCGTCACATGGTATGGCTGACACCATGTTTACACGCATTTATCCTTTGTATATTTTGATGATTTATAGCACTGTCATATTGCCTTAATTTTTATAGTGTATATTGAATACAATATGCAAATTATGGGGCGTGATTTTGTATATTCTTTTGGTATATGTTTATTCTTTTATTTTGTTGACTAAGAAATTCAAGGACTTGTGCTCTAGTAAGTGTGGTAAGTATCCAATTCTCGTTTTGTGAATATTTCAGGTTGTTGACTTTATAACCACAAAAAGGCTTAATAAAACGGCTGATAGAGTGGGGTAGTGAGGGTTAAAAGTTGATCATAGCTAAGACAGAAAGAGTGAGCCTACGGCAGTTAACGTTAGCCGATGCAAGCTTTATTGTTACACTGTTAAATGATAAATCTTTTATTAAAAACATTGCAGATAAAAATGTACGTACTGAGGCTGATGCACATAATTATCTTAAGCAAGGACCTCTGGCGAGCTATGACAGTTTTGGCTTTGGCTTAAATATAGTAAGCTTAAATGAAGGTGGCACGCCGATTGGAATGTGTGGTTTACTAAAGCGTGATGAATTACCTTATCCAGACTTAGGCTATGCGCTGTTACCTGAATTTTGTGGCAAAGGCTATGCTTTTGAAGCTGCGAATGCATTGTTGCGATATGAGCTACCGAAATATAATTTAAACACCGTTCTTGCTATCGTTTCACCAACTAACCTTAGTTCTAACAAATTACTGATGAAATTAGGGTTTAGTCAGATTGAATCAACCGTATTATACGGAATGAAAAATAATCAATACCAGTATTTTCAAGATGGAAGAACATCTGACTCTTGTAAATAACGGCTTGTATCGGTTGCTGTACTTACTTTCTTTTTATCTCTTTTCTAAAAATCAATATAATACGCTTTGATTCAAGACTTAGTGGGCCAATAAGGATAAATATGCATTTAAAAAAAGAAGTCAGAGTAGGCGTTGGAGTGATCATCGTAAGAGAGAATAAAATTCTGTTGGGTGAAAGAATTGGTGCGCATGGAGCACATACTTGGGCAACGCCTGGGGGGCATCTTGAATTTACAGAAAGCCCTGAATCTTGTGCATCTCGTGAAGTATTAGAAGAAACAGGTCTGAGACTAACATCTGTGAAAAAGTTATGTTTTACCAATGATGTATTTGGCGCTGAAGAGAAGCATTATATTACTTTGTTTATGCTTGGTTCATGTGAGGCGGGTGAAGCACAAGTGACTGAACCTGAAAAGTGCATTCAATGGCAATGGTTCGACATTGATAAACTCCCTAAACCACTGTTTTTACCAATGGAAAACTTACTAACAGAGCAACCTGATAAACTTTATGAGTTTGTAAAGCAAAAGGGAGACTAGGTTTGCCATGATAAAGTGATTATGAAAGGTTATGGCCTATTATTTTTATCAAATTAATGCTTATTTTATGCCATAGCGACTACAAAAATAGTGATGTTCATGTTGCAATAACGGGTGTGTTTATTCTTTGGTGCAGTGAAGCAATGCCATATCAATCTCAATCAATATTTAAAAACAAAGTGGTTTTCATTAGTGGCGCAGCCTCAGGCATAGGGAAAGCGACAGCACTTGCTTATGCTCAGCAAGGCGCTAAATTAGCACTGCTTGATATTAACGAATATGCGCTCGTATCACTGGAAGAATCGCTAGACTGTGAAGTACTCAGTTATGCGGGAGATATTGCAGATGAAGCCTTTATTATTGATGTTTTCGCGGCAATCAATAATCAGTGGCAACGAATAGATATTGCATTTAACAATGCGGGTTTTGGCGTGATGGCCTCCGTCATTGACTGTACGGTAGAACAATGGGACCAAGTGCAGAATATTAACCTCAAAGGCACGTGGTTATGCTTACGTGAACAGCTCAAAATAATGCATGTTCAAGGTTTCGGTAGTATCGTAAATAACGCCTCTGTATTGGGACTTACAGCAGCCAAGGGTGCTGATGCGCCATACTGCGCAGCAAAACATGGAGTGGTTGGATTAACCAAAATGGCAGCGCTAGAAAGTGCTGAGTATGGTGTACGGGTTAATTGCATTTGTCCTGCGAGTGTAGACACGCCAATGCTCGCAACGATGCCCGATGATATGAAAGCGCATTTAGCTAAGTTACAGCCGATTGGTCGTGTTGCACGCTGCGAAGAGATTGTATCTTCAGTATTATGGCTGTCATCTGAGCAGGCCAGCTACATAACTGGCGTTGCATTGCCGCTGGATGGCGGCACTTTGGCTGGGATAAATCTTGTGTAAAATATATCTCAGTACCTGAGGGGGATAATTCAGTCAAGAAAATCAATATATATACACAATTTGGCATCGGTGTCATTAAACTGTGGAGACGCACTGATCAGCGCGCTATGCTCATGATCTAACCAATTAGTGCCTTTATAAACAGCAATATCGCCATCGCATAGGCTGTTAATTGCATTTGTGAGAGGTGCTTTGAGCTGGGCAGAAATTTGTCCTTTTTCAAGCGGATAATATTGCGCATGTTCACGTTCAATCCAGCGCTCTCCACTTCCCCCTAAACTTGATGCCATTCTGGCAATCATTTTATTTTCATGAAATGCTGGGCTGTGCGCTTCTATACAAGAAATAACCCGCAAGCCAATTTCCTTTGGTTCAAAAAGTGCGTCAAACATAGTTAGCATCAGCTCTATATGATTAACTATGAGGTTGCCGTGCGAACGGTGACAAAATATATCTTTAAGTATTGTGGTGAGTTCAGGGTCTATTTTACCTTGATATTTTAATACTTCACCGTCTTGCTGCTTTGCAAAGCTATGTGCCGCGCGCGAAAGAGCCCAAGGTGCAGGCTGACAATAACAAGCGAGCGAGGTGTCAACCTTATAAATTTCGCCGAGAACGCTGGCTTTATCATCGATAACATACTGTGTGGGAAAAGAGGGGTGACTTTGTGCTTGAAGGTTACTGTTCATAAAGATAAATTTGTTATGTGATATTATATCAATTTAGCATTTTACGTTATTTAAGAAAAGTACTTTGTTCAGAGTCACTATTCGTTATGTGGGTTAGACCTCATTGATGTGCTCGTTTTATTTACTGTCATTATAAAAATTGGAGGGAGTATGTATGACAATTCATAGCTGATCAGGTTTATGGTTACACGCCATACTCTTTTCATCATTCAGAGGATGTTTTTAAGTGTTCAATTCCCCAAATTTGGAGTGCGCTCAATACCGGGTGTAGTGTTTGACCATATGATGTTAGTGAGTATTCTACTTTTGGCGGAACTTCAGGGAAAACCTTTCTAGCTACTAATTGACTCTGTTCGAGTTCTCGCAGTTGCTTAGTGAGCATTCTATGCGTTATTTCAGGCATGACTCGACGCAGTTCATTAAACCTAAGTGTCTCTTCCATCAAATGATAAAGTATAATCGATTTCCATTTCCCACCAATTACTTCCAATGTCGCTTCAATGGGGCAACCTAAGTTGCAATCATAGTCTGTGTGGGGCATTCGGTCTATTCCTTAGTATACAAATGGATATTAACTACCTTAAATGTGCGTACTTATATGCTTTGGTTTTATTCTATATGCTATTACCCAAAGGCTTTAATAGAATTATTACATAAGGAATATATACTTTGAAAATTTTAGTGATTTTGGCACACCCTGATATAAATAACGGCTCTAATGCTAATAAGGTCATTTTGGACGCGCTAATACAACAGCAAGATATAAAGGTGAAGGATTTACATACTCTATATCCTGATTCTAAGATAGATGTGTTAGCAGAGCAAAGTGCGCTCTTAGAGTCCGATCTAATTGTATTTCAGCACCCGCTGCATTGGTATAGTGTACCAAGTGTGCTAAAGGAATGGATGGATTCCGTGCTTCTATATGGATTTGCATATGGAGAGGGGGGCAATAAGCTATTAGGTAAAAAACTATTGATTTCAACAACGATTGGAGGCCCAGAAGAGAGTTACCGCCCTGGCGGGCATAATAGCTTCCCAATGTCTGATTTTCTTAAGCCTTTGCAGCAAACTGCACTCTTTTGTGGCATGGATTTTATAAACCCGATTCTTTCATATGGGATGGTGTATATACCTCAGGGGAATGCGAGTAAAAATGACATTCAACGCAGAGCTGAATGCCATGCGAAGCGGCTCATTGAGACTATGAATGAGTTAAAAGGTTCGCAAGATTTAGAGCGGTTTGCCTGAGCAGTAGGCATATAGAAATCGTTATATCAGCTGTTTAGACATGACGAGTACATCAACACCATTGTAATTAACTTGCTCATCTGGCTGCCAACCTAACGCTGCATATAATCCGCCACTTAAACTTTCTGTTTGTAGATGGAGCGTCATAATATTGAGCGAAGCAGCCAATTCCTCTATGTGTTTTACAAGCGAGGTAGCCACTCCTTTAGCGCGATAGGGCTTATCTACATAGACACCGCCTAACCAATGTGTTTTTTCAGGGTATATGGTCATTTCATGGAGCCGTATGTGCGCTGCACCGAGTACGGTGCCATTTTCTATGGCGAGTATAACAAAGGGAATGTTATCAATATTAAGATAGCCTTCGAGTTTTTTATTAAATGACAGCAGAGTCGAGTCTTGAATATTTTTACCCCATTGCTCAAAGTACCATTTTGCAATTAAGGGCTTAACTTCCTTTTTGCACCCTAGCTTTATAAAGTCCATTTTACATCCTTTTGCTGATAATTAATGCACTGATATTGCCATGATTGGGTTGGTATGACAATCAAACTATATTGCACCCTATAGCCAATGATATATTAATTTTTAACCGATTTTTTATAATGAAGATGAGTCGAGGTGGCGAGTAAAAAGGGTATTATTCGCTATCCAAGTTTAGGCTTATTTCATGCTGTGGCTATTGCTTTAGTAATGTTATTTCACGGCTTGAAATATGTGGCACCAACGAGAGACCTATTTGTATTTGGCAGGGTGAGAGTTGTTCATTTCTTTAATGAAAATGTATTGCTGATATTAAAAAGATCGTACTATATGTAGTTATAAGTCTTTAACTAAGTGAAGCAATAGAATGGTTATATTTACAACAAACTTTGGTGATATTGAGATAGAACTCGATACAACTACCGCACCAGTAACGAGAAAGAACTTTTTACAGTATTGTGAGGATGGCTTTTATCAGGGCACAATTTTTCACCGAGTTATTAAAGGGTTTATGATCCAAGGAGGCGGTTTCACTGCCAAAATGAAAGAAAAGCCAACTCGAGAAAGTATCGTCAATGAAGCGAATCGAGGGTTGAAAAATACCTTAGGCACCATTGCGATGGCTCGCACTGACGCACCGCACTCAGCGTCTGCACAATTTTTTATTAATACAGCAGATAACGCGTTTCTTGATCACTTCTCGACAACGAATGAAGGGTGGGGGTATTGCGCTTTTGGTAAGGTGACGGCCGGGTTAGAAGTGATAAAACAAATAGAAAAAGTAAAAACAGGCATGGTGGCTGGCCATGATGATGTGCCTTATGAACCGATTGTTATTGAGCGAGTAACAGTTAAAAAAGATGCTTAAAGCACATACATAGGTTAGCAATAGCATTCAGTATTTTTTCATAAAGGGTATGTAGATAAATTACTTTCAAGTTAAGTATAAAAAGGAGTTTAGAAGCATGGCGTTGATTTATTTAATGTTGGCAGGTATCGGGATTTTATTCCCTTATGCAGCTTTGATACCCTGGCTATTTCAGCATGGTCCAGACATTCAATTAGTAATTGATAATATTAAGGTAAACAAACTAAGTCTATTTGCTTGGCTAGATGTGTTGATTAGCGGTGTTACTTTACTGCTTTTTATTGTTGTGGATGCTAAACGTCATGGCGTAAGGTATTACTTAGTTGCTATTGCCGGTTTATTTTTTGTTGGCGTGTCCTTTGCTTTACCGCTCTATTTGTATTTACGAGAACGACAGCTCCCTATCAAATATTGATATTTTAAGCGATGTTGAGAACAGTGATGTTGCCCGCTTTAAGAGGCTAGTTTTACCTTTAAAGCATTATTTATTGCTAGAGCAGATGTGTACTGCACGTACATTGCCCGAGTAGCTCAACTGAACTCGCTAAGTCACGATTAATTTGTTAAATTAATCGTGATATTTCGCGAGGTTAAATATGTCAAACGTAGTTAAACGATTTTTAAATGATCCAGAACTCTTACTCAATTCTGTTGGAGAAGGTATTTATGGTTTTGATCTCTCTGGCAATGCGGTTTTTGTAAACCCAGCTGCAGAAAGAATGACAGGGTGGACTGAAGATGATTTATTAGGTAAAAAAATACATCAATACCATCATCACAGTCATGCCGATGGATCGCCTTATCCTGCAGATGAGTGTCAGATATATTGTACTATGTTTGACGGTAAACATCGCCATGTTACCGATGAAGTCTTCTGGCGCAAAGATGGAAGTTGCTTTGCGGTAGAGTACACCTCAACACCCGTTTATAAAGACGGTGCTCTGATTGGTGCGGTCGCGATATTTCGCGATGTTTCTCAGCAGCATGATACTGAACGTGCTTTAAGAGATGCATTAGCACAGGTGCAATGTTTAAGTGAACAATTGAAAGATGAAAATTCATACCTTCTCTCTGAGCTAAATGCCGATTGGCAAGACTCAGGGTTAGTCGGTCACAGCCATATATTTCAAACCATGTTAGAACAAATTAAATTAGTGAGCACCACTGATAGCACTGTTTTAATTCTAGGCGAAAATGGCACAGGTAAAGAACTTGTTGCGCGTAATTTGCACCGTTTAAGTAATCGCGAAGCCATGCCATTTGTAAAAGTTAATTGTGCTGCATTTACGCCAAGTCTTTTGGAGTCTGAGTTGTTTGGCCATGAAAAAGGGGCATTTACAGGGGCAAACGAAAAGCGAAAAGGGCGCTTCGAGTTAGCAGATAAAGGCACATTATTTTTAGATGAAATAGGGGAACTGCCCTTAGAGGCGCAGAGTAAATTACTCAGGGTGTTACAAGAGAGAGAGTTTGAACGGGTTGGGGGCAGCCAAACTTTGCACGTGGATTTACGGGTAATAGCTGCGACTAATCGAGATTTATGGGCGATGGTTGAAAGTGGCGCATTTCGCATGGACTTATATTATCGCTTGAACGTATTTCCAATCAGAGTACCTGCATTAAAAGAACGAAAGGAAGATATTCCAGTGCTGTGTGCAAACCTCATATCTCAGCTAAATAAACGACTAGGTAAACAATTAAAAGGTGTGTCGAAAGATACCATAAAAAAACTACAAGCCTATGACTGGCCGGGGAATATCAGAGAGTTACAAAATATTTTAGAAAGAGAAGCGATATTGAGCACGCATCGACTACTTAATCTGAGTCAGCCATTATCTGGAGAAAATCATGGTAGTAAAAAAGGAAGCTACTTGTTGTTAGATGTGGAGCGTGCTCATATAGAAATGGTGTTGCAAGTAAGTCATTGGCGTGTAGCAGGCGAAAATGGCGCGGCAATGAAATTGGGGATGCCAGAAAGTACGTTAAGATCAAAAATGAAAAAGCTGGGTATAGTTAGAAGTTGAATAAATCGCGATATATCACGTTTATTCGCGACATATCACGCTATGTCTGTTTTGTTATAATTTATTTTCATTAAAAATCAATTATTTATTAAAGTTTCAGTTTGGTCTGAAACTTGCAAATATCAAACTGTCTATTGTCAATGTAAAGCAAGTACTATGAAGTTTGATATAAAAGAAGAAGATATGATCATTAAGCCCTATAAATCTGAGGGGCCCATTTATATTCGTGAGCAAAAAGGTTTCTTCCAAAAAATCCGTCGTTATTTAAGTTGGTTACTGATGATAACCTTTATCGCTATTCCCTTTATTCAATATGGAGGCAAACAAGCTGTTTTGTTAGACGTAGCAACGCAGCAGTTTAGGGTTTTTGGAGCCACCTTTTTACCACAGGATTTTATGATTTTAGCGTGGATATTTATGTCAGGGGCATTCGCGCTATTTTTTGTAACTAATTGGCTTGGCCGCGTTTGGTGTGGCTATATATGTCCGCAAACAGTTTGGATGCTGTTATTTACATGGGTCGAGCATAAAACTGAGGGCACGCGAAATCAGCGAATAAAACTAGACAAATCCCCTTGGTCATTTAACAAAGTGCGTAAAAAAGCATTAAAGCATGTAGCTTGGTTATTGATCTCTGTATTTACTGCAACGTCTTTTATGGCTTACTTTATTCCCGCACATACACTATACGCAGATATGTTCTTGTTGGAGTGGTCAGGGTTGACTAGCTTTTGGGTGTTTTTGTTTGCATTTTGTACATATGGTAATGCGGGGTTCTTAAGAGAAAAAATGTGTACCGTAGCTTGCCCTTATTCTCGTTTTCAAGCGGTGATGTTTGATAAGGACACATTGGTGGTGACGTATGACACCGCGCGTGGTGAAAATCGTGGCCCGAGAAAGCGCAAAGAAGATCCCAAAAAAGTTGGATTAGGAGATTGTGTAGACTGCAATTTATGCGTTGATGTGTGTCCTGCCGGTATTGATATCAGAAATGGCATGCAGTACGAGTGTATTAATTGTGGCCTGTGTATTGATGCATGTAATGACACGATGAGCAAGTTCGGCTATGAAAAAAACCTCATTCGGTATGAAAGTGAAAATCAAACGAATGGTAAAAAAACAGATCCGTTCAGGCTCAAATTATTAGGGTATGCCTCTCTCACAGCTATGATCATTATAACAATGATAGTGTGGGCATTTAATCGTACACCTATTGAAGCCTCAGTTATCCGCGATCGAAATGCGCTGTACCGTATGAATTATGAAGGGTTAGTTGAAAATCCATATACCTTAAGCATTATTAATAAGACGCAACAAACGATGAGCTATCAAATTAGTTTAGGTGGATTAGAAAGTGCAACTCTAAAAGTTCCGACTCGAATCGTGATTGAAGCAGGAGAAATGGACTTAGTGCCTGTGACCGTTATTGCTGATGGGTATGATTTACGTAAAAAAGCAACAGCCATAACATTCACAATCGATGCACTTGAAGACAGCAGTATCACCATTACCAAAGACAGTTACTTTTATAAGAATTAGACAAAGGTTTTAACTTCCCCCCAAAACTTTGCGTGGCTACCTTTGGTGCCGCGCTTTTTTACATACGTCACCACTCTGTGCGCCTGCGCACATTAACTATGCTTTTATGTGCGTATCATTCACTAAAGTTTCTCGGTAAGCTAGCGTCAATACTTAAAGTTGATGAGGAGGTTATGTATGCTCCGTAATACGAAACGCAGTTACGGCTGGGTAGCCATTGTATTTCACTGGATCAGTGCTTGCGCCATTCTCGCTATGTTTGGGTTAGGGTTGTATATGGTTGATTTAAGCTACTACGACCCTTGGTATAGAGATTCGCTCACGATCCATAAAGGTGTGGGGGTTATCGTTGCCGTTTTCATCATTTTGCGTTTGGCTTGGAAATTAACAAATGAGTCTGTGCAAGACCTAAGTAATGTTCAAAGAAATGATCAACTGCAACATAGACTTGCCACACTGGCACACAGTGCTATGTATGCGTTGTTGTTTATTTTGTTTGTATCAGGGTACTTAATTTCAACCGCTGATGGTCGGGGGATTGACGTGTTTGGGGTGTTTGTTTTACCCAGTATTGGCGAATTGTTTGAACAGCAAAGTGATATTACAGGTGTTGTTCATCTATATGTAGCGTGGACCTTGATAGGCTTAGTGGTTACACATGCCAGCGCAGCGCTGTATCACCATTGGATATTGAAAGATTTGACCTTAAAAAGAATGTGTTCACCACAAAAGGAGCAATAGAATGAAAAAATTTTTAATCGCAGGTTTGTTAGCTACGTGCGTTACATCAGCTACAGCCAGTGCAGCTGATTATGTTATTGATACAAAGGGTGCTCACGCATTTGTTAATTTTAAAATTAAACATCTTGGCTATAGTTGGCTTCATGGCCGGTTCAATCAGTTTGATGGCGAATTTAATTATGACGCTAAAAAGCCAAATGACTCAGCAATCAAGCTGGTCATCGACACGCGTTCAATCGACTCAAATCATGCAGAAAGAGATAAACACCTTAGAGGCAGTGATTTCTTAAACGTGAGCAAATATCCAAAGGCGACTTTTGAGAGCACCAGTATCAGCTTTAGTGATGAGACAAATGGGAAAGTAACTGGTAAATTTACCTTACATGGCGTGACAAAGACGATTGCGTTTGACATTCAAAAGCTAGGTGAAGGTAGTGATCCTTGGGGTGGCTACCGTGTTGGTTTTGAAGGTGCGACTAAAATTAAACTGGCCGACTATGGCATTGACTATGACTTAGGCCCTGCTTCAACACACGTTAACCTTGGTTTACACATCGAAGGGATCCGCAAGTAACCTAACTAGCGTAAGTGGCTATTCAATTGTGCTTTAAGCTCATTGGGCAGCCACTTAAGCATGATCTCGTTGTACTTAGGCTCATCGTGTAAAGGGGCTAATGCTTTATTTATCTCAGTAATTAACGCAAGCCCAGCAGCATTTTTTGTACACCCAACATAGCCACGCGTAATATCATCTGTTTCACTAATAACTAATTGCGCGAGCTCATTGCCATTTTCTAATAACGTTTGTAAGTGATAGTGTTCACTTGGGTAACCAATAATTAAATCTAATCGCTTTTTTAACAGCATGTAGGTTAAGCTTTTTAACGGATCTTTGCCGGGTCGCAGTATCAACTGCTCTGTGGGAAGAGTGGCCAATACCGAGTCAATTTTTTTGCCAAAAGAGCGATTTAGTGACACTCCAACAGTTAATTTGTGTTCTTTTAATAATTTAAGCAACGAAACTCGTTGCCCAGGCGCTAAGTTTAGCGCTTGTATAATATCTTTTCGAAGCGCAATAGAAGGTGACAAACCTATGGTTGAATATTGTTCAGAGAATTGAATGTAACGAGCTCTATTTGTTGTTTTATAAAGTGAAATCATGCAATTAGTTTTGTTTGCATTAGACAGCTCATGAATAGCGCGGCTAGCCGGTAAAGTGCTGTTAGAAAAAGTATAGTCGGGCATCATATTTTGTAAGAGTTGAATGACCAGTTCATCTCTACCTTGCCCTTGTCGTTGTCCTTCTAATATATAATATGGGGCAAAATCTAAACGTATCCAGTTGATTGATTTAGCATTTATTAGCGGCGACCAAAGTATTATTACTAGCACTATTATTCGCAATTTATTGTCACTACTGTAATAAGAACCTTAACTAAGTGTAGCAAAAAGAAAAAAATGGCTTGAAAATTTTTGTAAGCTTAGTGTAATTAAATTGTATTGCTGAATTTACAAAGTAGAAAGCACTGCTACGCTTAATATGTCCCAACCGTAAATAATAACGCTTAAGCGCTGCATAATATGTTTGGTTTTAATGGAATACAAATGATTAACTGCATAAAATGCGATAGTTTGATTGCTTAAGGTTAATATTTTCCGATAAAATCGGAGGTTGGCGTAACAATTTCTAAATAAAAACTCACAAAGAAGAGTACATAATATGGTTACGCTCATTGTTAGTGACATTTTTGGTCACACACCCAACCTAGATGCATTTTCACAGGAACTTGGTACCAATGTGGTTATATGTTCGCCTTACGCTTGTTGCCAAAACTTAACTGGGCAGTCTGAAAAACAAGCATACGACAGGTTTATTACCTCAATGGGTCATGATGGTTATGCTTCTAAAGTAAAAGAAGCACTCATTAACGAACAACCTGACTTTATCGTAGCGTTTAGTGCTGGGGCAGTAGCGGCTTGGAGAGCGTTGGCGGCTACACCATTGAAGCGCGTACAAAAAATGATAGGGTTTTACCCTGGACAAATACGCAATTACACGAATTTACGCCCTCAATGTCATGTTGATCTTTATTTTCCGCATAAAGAAGATCATTTTGATATTTCACCGGTGATTTCTAGATTAAAAACAGTCTCTGGTGTTCAATGTGTTCGTACCCGATACAACCATGGCTTTATGAATGCACTTTCGCAAAACTTCAACAAATACGCATATCTTCACTATACTAATTTGTGCGACCAAGAAGCAGTTGTCGTTCAAGACTCACTTGTAAATCATCAAGTGGAGGTCACTTTATAACGAAGAAAAAGGACATCAGCCAATGACTGAATCTCTCTATGGGCGTTATCAACACTTTCCTGGTAATCCAATTGCTAAACCACCATGTAGAATGTTAAACGCCATGATGTATGGGTTTTTCATTGCTGGGGATTATGAAAAAATTCACGAATTTGTTAATACCACATTAAATACTGTTCAAAGCAGTACTTTTTATTTTCAGCCTTTATCATCTTATTGTTTACTAACCTTCACAGACATTGAAAATATCGCGTCAAAAGTCCCACCATTTAGTGACTATGGCTGGATGCAAGAAACAGACATCATTGTGTGGTTGCCTATTGCACAAGTTAGTAAAGTAGATCAGAAAGTAACTCATATATATTGGTACCCTGCATTTATTGCTGTGAATAACATTAATGCATTAGTTAATGGGCGAGAAACTTGGGGATACAATAAATATCAATGTCGATATGAGATGCCAACCTCTTATAAACAAGCGGATTACTTTTCGATTAGTTTAGATACCTTTCATCCTTTTACTCCAGAAACAAAAATGCGTTGCCATGAACTACTAAATGTTAAACGCATAGCCGATGACGATACCTGGTTTGAAGAGTTAGTCGAAATTGGCCACGAAATATCTCAATTACTGCATTCTAGTTGTGGTGATTTAAATATAAGTGCCGAGCTAATAAAGCAGTTTTTGGAAGGGTTTAAAAACCCTCAAATGGACCAGATCTTGTTTAAGCAGTTTCCAGATGGTTTCGCGAACGAGTCAGTGTACAAAGCGGTGGTTCATTCACCTTCTACGATTGAAAAAATCCACAAGGTTGGATTTTTAAAAGATGAATACAAAGTAACGATTAATAAGCTCGATGCATTTCCTTTTGATGACATGTTTGGTATCGCAATTGGCGAACAGCAGGCTGTATTGCCCTATTATGTCAGTATGGACTTTGATCAAGACGGTGCTTACGAAATTCATACCTCTTTAGCTTAATTTCTGATTCTAGTAGAGAAGGAAACGCGATTATGACCCAGCAAAAAATTGCTATTTTAGGTGGTGGTGTTGCTGCGATGACGGCAGCGGTTTATTTAACTGAAAAAGATGATTGGCAATCACATTACGATATTACAGTTCATCAGCTCGGTTGGCGTTTAGGAGGGAAGGGAGCCAGTGGCCGTAATGCACAAATTGCAGAACGTATTGAAGAACATGGGTTACATGTGTGGTTTGGTGCCTATGTCAACTCGTTTAAAATGATTGAAACCGTTTATAACAAATTAGATCGCCCTAATTCATGCCCTTTGAGCACTTGGCAAGACGCATTTAAACCTCACAGTTTTGTGGTATTACAAGAATATATCGAGCAAGAATGGCAAACATGGCCCGTTGATTTTCCGGTTATTGAAGGGAACCCTGGCGATGGGACGCTCGATTTGCATTTCTGGCAGTTGGTTGAGATGTTGGTTGCGTGGTTACGAAAGTTCGTTGACTCTATTGAATACGAAGTAGATAAAGCACACAAGCAAACAAAATTACAAACAACCAAGCGACGAGACCGGGGGTTATTGCAGCATTTGGCGTCGCAAATAAGAGACGCATACGATGACATTGAAGATGACGTCGAAGACTTTTTTGACAGTGCGCATGATGAACTCAAAGAGATTTGGTCAACTCCGAGTATTTTAGGGCACCAATTACAGCGTTTACTGGCACTGCGGGCTCAAGATCAGCATTTGGGTGAGCCCAGAGACAGACTGGTTGTTTGGTACGTTGTGAGAAAACTTAAGCGTTGGTTAAATAGCGAAGTAGCCGACATGCTAGACGAAAACGACAATATTCGTCGTGCCTATATTTGTGCCGATCTTGCCATTGCCATGGTAACGGGACTGATAAAGGATAAGGTTTTCTCAAAAGGCTTTGGGTCAATAAACCATTTAGATTTTAAACAGTGGCTACGAAATAACGGGGCAAACAAAACGTACAGTGTTGAGTCTGCGCCAGTGCGAGGGTTTTATGATCTCGTGTTTGGCTATGTCGATGGCGATTTCAAAAAAGGCGATGTAGAAGCTGGAGTTGCAGCTTTGGCGATGTTGCGGATCATTTTATGTTATCACGGCGGCGTAATGTGGAAAATGCAAGCTGGCATGGGGGATGTGATTTTCTCTCCTGTTTATGAATTGCTAAAACAGCGGGGCGTTAAATTCGAGTTTTTCAGTCAAGTAGAATCATTATCGGCCAATACCGACGCGGATGGGAAGCATTATGTCGACGGTATTGTTATCACTCAGCAAGTGTCGTTGATAAATGAGCAGTATGAACCGTTGGTAGATGTAAAAGGCTTACCATGCTGGCCCGCTCAGCCATTATTAGATCAAATTGATGCGAGGCAAGCTGATTTAATTAGAGCGCATAATATTAACTTGGAATCCTTTTGGACGAATTGGCCACAAATATACCAAGCAGAATTGAATCAAGCATTGCCGATAAAAACGCTTAAACGTGGTATCGACTTTGACCAAGTGATTTTTGGTATATCAGTCGCGTCATTAGAGCACTTGTGCCCCGAATTACTTCAGCAAGATGCCAAATTAGCTGCGCAGGCTGAAAACGTTAAAACTGTGGCAACACAGGCGTTTCAGGTATGGTTGAATAAAACAGATGAAGAACTTGGATTTAATTACACTCCAGCGAGCGAAGAACGGCCCATTTTAAGTGCATTTTCGCAGCCATTTGATACTTGGGCTGCGATGTCGAATTTGTTATCTAAAGAAGATTGGCCGAGTAATGGCCCTGTGAATATAGCGTATTTCTGTAGTGCATTTAGCTGTGATAGCTACCCCCCAATTACCGATCATGAATTTGATAAACGTGAAAAAGCCAAAGTAAAACAAAATGCACTTGATAAATTAAATATCGAAATGCAGCCTTTATGGCCGAACGCTTATGTTGATGGTCAGTTTGATTGGTCAGTCATACACAGTGAGCCGAGCCTTGTTGGCCAGCAGCGATTCAATGATCAGTATTGGCGAGTCAATGTAGACCCTTCAGAACGGTATGTTTTGTCGGTCAGTGGCAGTAGTGCATATCGTTTGGCGACTGACGGTACTGATTTCCAAAATTTATATATTACCGGTGATTGGATAAAAACTGGCGTGAACGCTGGCTGCGTTGAAGCTGCGGTTATGGCTGGAATGCTTACTGCAAGAGCAATTTCTGGCTATCCGGAATGTATTTCTGGAGAGTTTGGTTTTGAACCGGATGGTACATAGGCACTTCACGGGTGAGGTTAGACTGATTTAGTCGTGACGTGACCATTAGGAAAAATATGATGGCATGTTTGGCTGGCGGCCGGCATAGATCGGCCACGTTGTTATTAAAGAGGACTACGGGATTTATCAGGTTGAGAGCGGTGTTACTTGCTCAGTATCAATGATTAATAATAACACGCAATTAAATACGTCTGGTGGTTCTTATTCAACGTTGGGTATTTCATTTCTAGAAGGAAATGGAAATTAAACTCTCAAAACTTTGAAAAATGATGCCCGGTGTATATAGAGTCAGCAAGTGACCTATCATTGTTTTTAATTGGCAATGAAGCAACAGGCGATGGCGTAATGAGCGTTAATATTAAAAAAGTTAATTTAGATTTATTTTATAATTATTAATAGGTTGATACTTTAATATAGCCTGATCAAATAAAGACTAGGCTATTTATACCTAAGGAAAATTAATAGCAGTGGTTTATAGATTACTGCTATTTTTTCCAATCACACGACTGTACATGTTTAAACCAGAGCCGGCTAAATTTTTGTTTTTCGTAGCGTTCTTTAACTACTTTAAAGTTAAAGTGCGGTGCAATATACCTATTTATCAGCGTTTTTAGTTTTTTATCTTCAATGAGTAGGTAGTTCGTTTTTAACTGCTTATGATCATTTTTTGTCAGTTGTTTACCTTGAAGCTGTAAAAATCGCATATTTAGCCAAAATAATAATGCTTTTTTTGTTTCATTTGGAAAAGCGGTTGTGAGGTTATAAGTTGGCTCATAAAGCCGTTCAAAATTAACCTGATTATTTTGAATTACAAAAATAAATAGTAGATTTAGCCCTGCGGATATTTGACCCGAGCGTTTATCTATATTCTGATACCCAATTAATGCAGTTCTAAAATGTTGCTCAGCTTTTTCAATCAAACCTTCTTCTAAGGCAATCATTCCTTGGTTATTTTCGATAATTGCGAGTATATTTTTCTGCTGCGCTTTTTTAGCTAGTTTTTTCGCTTGAGTGTAAAGCGCTTTGGCTTTTTCGAGGTTATCAAGTTGCCGAGCTAATAATGCAAGGCTATTGGTTAGTATCAGTTTGTGTCTGTCATTTTTAGCATGCTTGTATGAACATTCAAAACTGGCTTGGGCATCATCTAAGTAATTGTTTTTCCTTAACCATATTCCTAATGCGCTGGTTATTGTTGTTAGGTTTTCAATAAATTTTGGGTGTTGGTAGTGAGAAAATACGGCGTCTATGGAGTCAATTAATAATGTGGTATTTCCTGTGGGGACAGACGCACGCATGGCGATGATATACCAGTTGATTTGCTGAGGGACGGTGAGAGTTTTAAAATCAGTAATCACATTTAATAACTGTAATGATTGTGCAGGATTTACTACGAGGTAGTCTTTGGCTTCTTGCAGCTTTGCATCAATATTTTGAGCTGTTATTGGCATAGAGAAGAGCAAAAAGATACTCGCAAAAAATTTCATCAGCTACCTTAATGAAGTGTTCTAAAAGAGAAATATAGGCTGTTTTTTGATATTATTCAAAGCTATGTGATGGAGAAAGGCTAATTGATGTTGCTAACTGGGAAGAGAAAATGCGTAGTGCATTTTCTCTATGGATGTTTTAAATGTATTTAAGTACAAACAGTTACATGCTGAGATGGGTTACAAGCATTCGGGTGGTTTGATTCACCACAGCGGTTGGGGTTTGTAAAGAAACAGTGCTCTATTGCAGTCCATCTACCACCAGCAACATTAGGGGTAGCTGCTTGAGGAAGCGTTACATCGTTCTGTGATAGAACTTTGATTTTATTTTTCTTTAGCTTTAATTTCATTGTTGTAATCCTTTTACATTGTTGATAATTGTCATTAACATATATTTTAATTTAAATTGATGCAACTATTTACTGTGGATTTTATTTAAATAAAAAGTCTTTATTTTTATATAATTAAATTTTTACTTTAGAATAAAATGATTTTTTCGAGCTGGTTAAAACCTTAATTTAATCCCAACTTCAGATAATAAAGGATGGATGGCCTCATCCACTTCACTAGATATGTAGGTATGTTACAATTCGCTGGTTTTAGATAGATAGGGGCAATTATGGCCAATACAGCACATGCATTACACATTTTGGTGAAGCATAAAGAGCTTGCTGAAGACATTATCAAGCAACTTAAAAAAGGCGCAAAGTTTCAGGTGCTTGCTAAAAAGCACTCGACATGTCCATCGGGTAAAAAAGGAGGCGACTTAGGTGAATTCAAACGCGGTCAAATGGTGCCTCAGTTCGATAAAGTAGCCTTTAGCAAAGAGATACTAGAGCCTCACCTAGTGAAAACTCGCTTTGGTTGGCACGTAATAAAAGTGTTGTATCGTACTTAGTTTAAGGCAACAGAGAGGTTAGACCTCTCTGGATAAAAGCGATATTCGCTATTTATTGCTGCGTTTACATATCACAATTGAGTATTTTCATTGCTTTATTTGCCGTGAGTACGCAGCCACGAGCTTCGTCACTTGCTTCTTTGCATTGCTTCGTCATGTCAGCGGTACTGGGGGCCTTATCGCCGAGTATTTTTTTAGCATGAGCCACTACCTTTGCGCATTCACTCACAGGAACGGGGGCGGCATCAGAGCAACCAGAAAGTGTAATAAAAGTACTGACTATTAATACTATTCGTAACATCATCGTAGTTCCTTGTTCATTTGTTAATATTATCCTTCTAAGGTAAGCCGCTTTTACGAAACTTAGCAAATAATTCCTGGCTTTTTTGAGCCTTTTCAATACTAAAAGGTCCAAATGTTAGAATCTAAGCCGCAGTATTCCAACCTTAGCTAAAAACCCGTATAATTCGCGCCCTGTAATTTTATTTGATAACGCGGCGTCGGTGAACTGGCGATGTGGGAAGCCTGCAATGACTCAAAAAGAAACACCTGAAATCACAAAGCTACATAAACGTTTAAGAAAGAATGTTGGTAATGCCGTGGTGGATTACAACATGATTGAAGAAAACGACGTGGTGATGGCGTGTATAAGTGGCGGCAAAGACTCATTTGCGATGCTGGATATACTTTTGAGCTTGCAAAAAGTTGCGCCGATCAAATTTGATGTTGTAGCGGTTAACCTCGATCAAAAGCAACCAGGGTTTCCAGAGCATATTTTACCAGAATACTTTGAAAGCCTTGATATTCCTTATTACATTGTAGATAAAGACACCTATTCGGTTGTGAAGCAAAAGGTACCTGAAGGTAAAACGACATGTGGACTTTGCTCTCGTTTAAGACGGGGTACTTTGTACTCATTTGCTGAAAAAATTGGTGCAACTAAAATTGCGCTTGGCCACCACCTAGATGATATTGTCGAAACTATGTTTTTAAATATGTTTCACGGTGCTCGACTAAAAGCAATGCCACCAAAACTGCGTTCAGATGATGGGCGAAATGTGGTGATAAGGCCATTGACCTACTGCCGTGAAGAAGATTTGATTTCATATGCTGAATATAAGCAATTCCCAATTATCCCTTGTAACTTGTGTGGTTCTCAAGAAAACCTACAACGACAGAATATTAAAGCCATGTTGGTTGATTGGGATGCTAAAACACCAGGTCGTGTTGAGAGTATTTTTAAATCAATACAGAATGTCAGTCCGAGCCAGCTAGCTGATAGAGATTTGTTTGATTTTATTAATCTACCCATTGACCGAGAGGCGGAAAAAGCAGAGTATGAATTTGCTGAGGCCACCGTGTCATCGTCAAATATTGATGAGTCGTTATTTATCGATGTGACGAATATCTAAATACCAGTACATTGATAGCAACCATATACATACTGTGGTTGCTATTTTGAACGTGATAAACTTCTTTATTTCAGCTTGATTTTTTGTAACGCATCAAATAAATTCGCTTTATTTTCAGTACTCACATACTTTAAATCTCTTGGTTCTCTGTGTGCTTTAACACTCAGCAGATCGGCTTTGTAACGATCTTGAATGGCTTTTGCGACAGCTATTTACGACGAAAAAAGCGCGTGATACTTTTTTCCTCTAGCCCTACTAAGGTTGCTAAACGGGCGCTTGCTGCGATAACCGTTTTTTCACGCTCGATATCCTCAATTGCTTTGTGGTGGTTTACTTTGTACAAAGCAACATCCTCCATATAGCCTAATCGTTCATTAATCACCCAAAAATATCAGTCGCACACGTGCTAGACCACCCAAAGAATGGCGTCATTAAAAACAATAATAAAATATACCTTTGCATTTTAACCCTGAAGCTATTTCCATTGTGTGATGGAGCCAGTGATACCTCAATTAGAGTACAATGAATTAGTGCCTGTATATGATGTTTATTTATGGCACTATGCTTTTAAGAGAAATACTTTCGCCATCTGAAAGTACAGTGTATTAGCTAAAAGAATGTGGTATGTGTTTAGGGGTATGGTAAGCGTGAGTAATCTTAGTCTAGTGGGTGCCCACTAAAATTTTATTAATCACAAGGAGTGGTTTGTGTTTGAAGTAGTTGCAGCATTATCAGGACTAATTGCAATGGTTTGGTTGATCATGGGCGTATATATTGCGGGTCGGATTTATCCAAATTATGACCATGCTAAACAGTTTTGTAGCGAATTGGGTGCGGCGGGGAGCCCAACAGAAAAGCTATCACCAATGATCAATAACTACCCTCTGGGTTTACTGTTTTGCTTGTTTGGTGGCTATATAATTAGTTTAGAGTGGTCTTCTTATTTAGTTAATTTGTCAGGACTATGTATTGTCATTCATGGTATTGGTACGTGGGTTGCGGGTTACTTTCCTATGGATGCTGATCCTTACACCACAACACCAACACGAGAGTGCGAGATACACTCTTGGGCTGGGTTTATTATGTTACTTGCGTTATTAGTTGCACCTATCCTGATATCAGTCAGTCCTACAGGGGAAGTCATTTCTGTTGCTTTTCGTTTATTTTCATTTGTGTCTGCTGTTCTAGCATGCGTATTTTTATTTATGTTGGCACGTGGTTTTAAACAAAAACGATCTGCTGGGTTGTATCAGCGAGTCTCGTATGGCATCCAACTACTATGGCTCAGTGTTTTTTCTGTGTTGCTGCTATAAAGAATTGGAAGTTGTGATCTTAATCAGCTTTCAGCTGATGCTTTGCCTTTTATAGTAAATTACCGCTCCAGATCATTTAACGATCATAAATAATTAAGCCTTTTTATGAGAAGGGATAATTTGCAACGATAAGTAAATTACATCGGGTTTGAGCAACGGGTCTCAACCCCGATGTTTTGATTTTAGTCTATTTAAATAAGTTTGGGGTCTCGCCAAATTTAGCCAGATTTGGAAAGATGGCCTCAAGGGTGTTTTGTTCAATACCAAGCCATTGGCCTAAGCTAGCAGCATATTGATCGACCGATAAGGTTGGGATCAAACGACCTCCTCCGGCGTCTAACGCGTGGTTAAGCTCTGACTCAGGAATATCGCCAAATATCGTACCACCTTGTACTGCCCCTCCCATTACAAAGTGATGCGCCCCCCATCCATGATCAGTACCGTCGCCATTTATCGCGAGTGTTCTGCCAAAGTCAGACGCGGTGAATAGAGTGACATTATCAGATAACCCAAGGCTTTGCATCGCCGCATCAAAAGCGACAAATGCGCCATCTAACGCAGATTGTAGTTTGGGGAGTGACTGAGCTTGCCCCGAATGTGTATCAAAGCCACCCATGGTTACAACAAAAATTTGCCGCTTTTCATTGAGTTGTTCACGAATGGCGATTGTTTTACTCACAGTTTCTAACTGTTTAGCAATCGGTGTCGCTGGAAATGAGGGTAAAGACACCGTTGTTCCAGATACAGCCGTGTTAAATTGCTTATTGGCATTGTAAGCTCTGTTTGTTTGTGCCGCTACATCCTGTTCAAGCAGGTTACTTGTTTGGTGTCCTAGTGCGCTAAAATGCGCGTTCAGCGCATCCGGTTCATCAAAAAAGTCAATGACATTGATCGTAGCAGCTTGCCCATCGTTGACATGGTATGGTGTGGTATTACTGCCAGTGATCAGGAGATCTGCATCAGAGGTTGTGATGGCAGAAAATGTACTCGGGCTTTGTATTCCTTGCTCTATGAGCGCATCATTGAGCATGCCAGCCCAACCGAATTGCGCACCCTCTGTTTTACCAGACATCCAAGTGGACTGTTGATCATTATGGGAAAACAATCTTGAGGGTAATTGTGCTGTCTCTGCACGAATTGCCGCTGCTGATGTGGGTTCGAGTAAAGGTCCGACATTACCAACGAGGGAGACTTTCCCCTGCTGATATAGCTGCGCAATGCCACTGAGCTCCGGTGCTAAGGCAAATTGACGTGAGCCAAATCGTGAAGGTGCTGTGATCGGTGCAAGATTATCAATTGTGCGCTTTGTGGTGTAGCTTGACAGCAGTGTGCTTCGAATAGTTGACCATTTGTTGTAACTGGCCAGATCATAAGGAATAACCGTATCATGATTGTCCATTCCGCCGTATAAAAATATACAAACCAATGCTTTATAGTCACCATTGGCGTTGATTTGTGTATTAGCGAGTGCGTCAGCTAAATTTAAAAAGGGGGCTGCAGCCACGGATGCACTGCCAGCTTTTAGAAAAGATCGTCTGTTCATGAGGATGTCTCCTATTTTTGTACAATATAGTCAGGGGTTGTCATGACCAGTAGCACAGCAAGTTGAATGCGTGTTAGATAGCCGTTTTCTTCATCAGCGGGAATATTGCGTACAATTTGTTTAATAGATGTTTTACTTGCCTCAGAAAGTTGATTAGCCGTGAGGATCAAATCTAATCTGGCAACAAGTGCGTCAATATTTTGCGCTAACTTAAGTTCCTCTTCATAGGTGACTAGAAAGCTCTTTTGGTAATCCTCTAAGCGAATTGGAATTCTAGGGTTATCGAATTCATCATTGAGGTCATCAGTCGTAGCATACTGCTGTTCACTTGAAATGAAGTGGGTCATAAAGTTCACGTACCCAGGGGTAGTTGTGGCATTAATGATCTGTAATTCTGGTGCTACCAGTCCATTCGAGGCTGACACTGTGCCGGGGGCGGCGTATCCGGGGCGAAAGAAGTTAAATACGCTGGGTGAACGATACGGATGTTGACCTAACAAATTAGCAGGGCTTGTATCCCATAGTATAGTTTGGAATTGGGGCGTGACATTTTTTACATTAAAAGCACGTGCCCAATGGGTAAAACGCAATATGGGTTCTCTGATTTTTCCGCCAGTATTTGAGGCTAAATTTCGCGCTTCTTCATCAAATAAAATGGCTGCGAGGGTTGCGCTGAGATCGCCACGTTGGCCAGTTCCAACCGAGGTACCGTCAGGTAAACTGTATAGCCCCAGTATAAATGCGTCTGCTGTCCTTTTTATATATGCTCCGCTTGGGTTGGAGCTTACCAGCCGTTGTATTAATTGTTTGGTAATAAACGGTGGTAGATTTGGGTGGGCGAAAATATGATCTAGTGCCATGCTGATAGAGGTTTTTGCGTCAACTCCAGCTGGAATAGTGAGTCCGAGAAACGATTTTTCGTCATCTGAATGTGCTGCTGAATTAATCGCCATTGGGCGAGTAAACACGTTGTTGGCCACACTTTCTTCGTCGGGTTCATTATAGTCAAGACCGGTCATCACTTTCGCTAAACCCGTTATGTCTTTATTTGAATATAGCTCGTTAGCAATGCCGTTATTATTGGTTTTGATAGAGCCGTCGGTGTTAAGTTCAACAACGCCTAGTGTAAATAACTGCAACAGCTCTCGGGCATAGTTTTCATCAGGTACACGGCCAGTTGCAGGGTCCGCTTTTTGGTTACCTAAGTAGGTTAAGTAATGACCCATTGCTGGGGAGTAAGTGACTTCTTCTAGTAGGGTACGGTAATTACCAAAGGCATTATTGACTAAAATGTCTTGAAATGAGGCAACTGCAGTAGGTTGATCTGTCAGTGTTTCACCGCCTTTATTCGAAACCACTAAAATTTCTGATAGAGCAAAAGCCATTCGCTGGCGCAACTGATCAGCGCCTGCAATTGTGTTCATCCAAAAGCCAAAGGTAGTTGACTCAATGAAGAATAAATCAAATTCATCGTCATTTTGTGTATCTGGTGGTGCATAGCTCACCACAATTGGCAGCACGTTACTTGGGGCTTCAGCGAGTTGGCTTTTAAACCACGTTGAGGCACTGGTGTTGGTTAATGTCGCGATATCATTTGCAGTGGCGCCAAAAGTAGATTGTTGCAAAAACCGAGAGGTCTTTTCAGCATTTGAAAAAGTTAAGTCTTCCTGAGTAATGGGTTGTTCTGGTGGCGGCGAGGGGGGAGGTGTAGGTGTTGTGGTATCTATAGGTGTCACAGGTTGGCTGTTTTCACCTGTTGGTGCTGTGCTGGTATTTGTTTGTTCGGCACTAGACCCTCCTCCACAACCCAGTGTACAAGCCATAAGTGTGCTTAACATGATGCGTTGTAGTGTCACGTTTATTTTCATTAGAAATTGCCCCTTGTTAAAACATAGGATCAGTATACATACTAACTTTAGTGTTATGTTTTACACTTTGCAGCAGTAAACCTTACAATTTTGTAAGGTTTACTATTGTGATAATAGGGGGAGTTCGATATTAAATACGGCGCCTTTTTGGTTATTAAGCTGCTGGATATCTGCATCATGTACTTTGCAAATGGCAAGCACAATACTAAGCCCAAGGCCATTCCCAGGCTGAGCCCGACTCACATCAGCGCGATAAAACTTATCGAATACATGAGCTTGGTCCATTGGGCTGATACCGGGGCCATTGTCGCCAACTTGTAAAAGTGCGCCATTGGTATGACTTTGCAGGCGAAGCCAAACATGTGCATTTGGAGCACTATAATCAAGCGCATTTTCAAGTAAATTACAGATCAGTTGGTTGATCAGATCTTCGTCAGCAAGGCAGGTTACACCTTCAACAACTGAAATTTCAAATGTACGGCCTGAATCAGTAAATACCGGTTCGTAGCTTTGTGCTAAATCTAAACTTAAAACAGATATATCTATCTTTTTGAAGCCTTGTTTGTGCTTTCCTGATTCAATGGCATTGAGCCGAACCAAATTATTGAATGTGGTGATCACCGAATGTAAATCTGTCGATGCTTTATCGAGATGAGTTAGTAAGGTATCAGGGCTGGTAATATCTTGCTGCATACTATGCAAGCGATTTGCGACTCTTGTTAAGGGGGTTTTCAAGTCATGTGCAATGCCAACCGACATGGTTTTCATGGTACTGTGTAAGTCAGCAATGTTGTCGAGCATCTCATTTATCGAGATGATCAGTTCATTAAGACCATCAGATTCAGCCTTTTCTATAGTGAGTCGTTCGGAGTCTGGAGATTTTGCAACCTGAATTAAAGCGTGTTTAATGCCTAATATACGTCGTTCTCGCCTGAACGTAATCGCGGCGTTTATAACAGCAATAGGCAGTAAGGAGAGTATGACAAACCACAATATAACCTGAGTAAGTAGCTCTTTTGCTGTTTGATAATAGCCATCTCGGCGTTGTAACAAGGAAATTGCATACGTTTCATTTAGCTTAAAGTGTAAAAACAACGCATGCGGTGGTGTGTCAATATCTGAGTTGTAAACGGTCCATTTAGGTATTTCAGTCAGCGTTTGGGCAAGTTCAGTACTGCCCAAAAGCAGTTTATTATTGCGATATAGTGCAAAGAGCAGATCTTCTTCATCAAAGCGTACGTCGCTGTCTTGTTTATGCCAAACAGGGTGTTCTTGTAGTTCGTATTCATCCAATATTGCCGCTAAGCCTTCTTCTTTAAATAAACTATGAAGTTCCTCTTTTAGTTCAATCAACTCATTTACTTGGTCAGATTTGATTTGTTGTAATGCCAGTAAGGCAATAGCGCTAATTATAATGCTAACAACAAACCAAAGCCCAAGAGAGAGTTTGATCACCGGCAACGATGTAAAGGTTTTGAATAATGACATAATACCTAATCTGAGATGATGTAACCGCATCCTCTGACCGTTTTGATGAGATCAGTTGGAAACGGTTTGTCTATTTTGTTACGCAAGCGGCTTACATGCGTTTGCACTAAACTGGTTTTGGGATCAAAACTAAACCCCCATATTTGTTCTAGAAGCATGGTCTTAGTGACCAACTGTTTGGGGTTAAGTAATAGATATTCTAAGATCTGATACTCTTTTGGCATTAACTCGATATTTGTATTATCGCGCTTAACCTGCCGTGTGGTTCGCTCAAGTGTTAAATTAGCAATGGACAGCTCAGTACTTTGCTCGGTGATTGGTTGTCGACGCGTTAACGCTTTGAGCCGGGCATGAAGTTCAGAAAATGCAAATGGTTTCACTAAGTAATCATCGGCCCCAGCATTAAGCCCAGCAACGCGGTCTGATGTTTCTGATAGGGCAGTCAACATGATCACTGGGGTTTTAATTTTACTTTGCCTGAGTATTCTGACTGCATCTAAGCCATCCATGTTCGGGAGAAGACGATCAAAGATGATCACGTCAAATATTTGCGTAGAAGCGGTGATCATTGCTTGCTCAGCATTGGTGCAATGCAGAGCAACATCCCCTTGTTGCTCAAGCCCATGAACAATAAATTGAGCCGTATCCAAGTCATCTTCGACCACAAGTACCTTCATTAGACACACCTGTCAGTTTCTATGAGCGATATAATAGCATTGATAATACCGTAAACAGCGTCTTCTGCCAGATACAATTTTGTATGAATGGCGGTGCTAACTGATGTAGCACCGGATTGGGGGATGAAATATTTTGACTCGTTATTTACGGGCCAGCGGGCTTTTATATCCATCTGGCTTTAATGCTAAAACGTCGCAGTCTAAACTGTCGATCACATGCTCTGCGGTGTTACCAACGAGAGCTGCGCTAAGCCCTGTTCGTCCAACGGTGCCGATCACAACAAGTTCAGAGCCTTTTGTATTTGCAACCAATGGGATCACATCTTCAGGCAAGCCTTCTTTGATTTCACATTCAGTCCGCGCAATATTGAACGAGTCTGCCAGCGCAAATGTTTCATCTTCGTGGTGTTTTTTAACCGCTTCATTGTACTGCGATGGGTTAAACTCTGGGATTTCAATGGCAATATTGACCGGTGTTGCGGGGTACGTATTGACAAGACTAAGCTGGGCATTGGCGAGCTGACAAATAAACTGCGCATCGCTAATAATACGGCGGTTTAATGCTTGGTGTTGTTCGTTGTCACTGACAGAGTTGACCGCTGCGAGAATATGCCCTTGTTCAGGCCATTCATGATCTTTCACTAACAAAACAGGCGAGGGGCACTTACGGATCAGATGCCAGTCTGTGGGCGTAAAAATCACTGATTTTAACGTGTCGTGTTGGTGCGTACTTTTAATGACTAAGTCATAGCCTTCATTAATAACGGTATTAATAACGGCTTCATAAGGGCGGTTATGCCATAAAACCAAGCTGTGTACGTCTATATCATCAATGCTAGAGAGTAAGTCGTTGAGCCATGCTTCGCGGTCTTTGATAACCGCTTCTCGCATAGCTTCACGTTCATCTCGAGACAGCATGGTGGTCATTTCGTAGGAAAAGTCATAAATAGACATGAATGCGGTAATGTGCGCACCGGTTTTTTTGGCTAATGAAAGAGCACGTTGCAAACTATTTTGCTGTGCTTTGGTTGGATCAATAACGGCAAGAATGCGTTTAATTTTATCCATTATGAACTCCTTAACATGCTTTATTAGCTAAATCAGTTACATTAAGTGTAACTGATTTAGCGTAAGGCGAAAGCCGTTATTGAGAATTCATTGCCCTAGATCAAAGAGAAATGGCCGCAGTTTTTGCTAACTCCGGAATATTTAAGATAGTAATGAATTTACCTTCAACCTTAATAAGGTCTGCTTTTTGGAAGCGGCTTAACAGTCGGCTGATGGTTTCAACCGTGAGGCCTAAGTAATTACCGATTTCGCCACGCGTCATGGTAAAACGGAACTCTTTACGAGAAAACCCGCGTTCACCAAAACGATTTGATAAGTTATATATGAAGGTAGCAAGGCGCTCTTCTGCGGTTTTTTTATTTAATAACAACAACATTTCTTGGTCATAGTTAATTTCGCTACTCATTAGGCGCATGATCTGTTGACGAAGTTTAGGTAATTTCCCCGCTAGCTCGTCAAGGGTATCGAATGGGATTTCACAGACCATCGAGGTTTCGAGTGCTTGTGAAAAACTTTGATGCTGCATTTTATTAATTGCGTCAAAGCCAACTAAATCCCCAGCTAAATGAAAGCCGGTAATTTGCTCGTCACCTTGTTCTGAAAGGGTATACGATTTAAACGATCCTGACCGCACTGCAAAAATGGCGCTAAGTGGTGCACCAGACTCAAACAAGTAATCGCCTTTGTGTAATGGCTTTTTTCGTTCGATGATTTCATCTAGTTTATCCATTTCACTTCCATTTAAAGTATAGGGTAAACAGAGCTGACTGATGCTGCAGTCATTGCAACTGATTGTGCATTGACTCTTCGAACGTTTTTGATTGTTTAAATCCATAATAAATCCATTAAAATATGACGCTGAGCCTAGGTTAATGTACTAATCTATCGGATGCAATGATTAGTAGATAGATACCATACCAGATAAAAATACTACCTAGCGCCCATCTAATTAGCGTGTGGTTTAAAAAACGGCTGAGTTGTTGTGCGGATTGTCCCACAATTAACATTGATGGTAGTGTACCGAGTGCAAAACTGAGCATAATGGCACTGCCATACCAAGGAGTAGGGGCCTGTAAAGTCCATGTCAATGCTGAATAGACCAACCCGCAAGGCAGCCAACCCCAAAGCATGCCATAAAGCCAAGTTTTTGGATAAGTGTTAATGGGTAATAAGTGCTTATTTAGCTTTGCTAAATGTTGCCAAAGTACGGTTTTACCTGCCTGTTCAAGCCACTTGAGTGAGCTGGCTAAGCGCATCACGTATAAGCCAACCAGTATCATAAATATGCCACTGAATATTTTTAAGCTCAGTGCAAATTCAGTATTTTGTTTAGCAAATGCATTGCCTAATGACGCCACTAATGCACCAGCAATCATGTAACTTGATGCACGGCCTAAATTGTAAAGTAATCCGACGGTGATGGGTTTGAGCGTTGTATTCGCCATTTGCAAGCTAGAGGCAATACCCCCGCACATAACAATACAGTGGCCACTGCCTACTAAGCCCATAATAAAAGCACCAAATAAACTAATCTCTGTCATTGGCGTTTTTGTGTTGCTCTTTGTCGTCTTCAAACAAAATACTGTGACCTTGTTTGTTTAAATCAGAAAATTGCTCACTTTTAACGGCCCAAAAAAAGATACCGATAGCAATAATGACGAACAAAATAGCGATGGGAATTAAAATATAAATGATGCTCATAACTTTAATAACCTCAATGAATTACCAATCACAATGATTGAGCTGGCCGACATACCTATAACCGCGACCCAAGGGGGGACCATACCAAGCGCTGCCAGTGGCAAAATAGACCCATTATATAATAACGAAATGGTTAAATTTTGCTTTACGATACGACGTGTTTGCAACGCAATTTGTTGCAATTGCAAAATGGCATTGAGGTCACTCTTTAACAATACCACATCAGCGGTATTTTTTGAGATATCGGCACCAGTTTCCATTGCGATTGACAGGTGCGCACTATTAAAAACAGGGCTATCATTTACACCATCGCCCACCATAGCGACAATTTCGCCTTGTTGAGACCATGCTTCAACAGCAAGTTGTTTGTCCTTTGGTGAGCAACTACTTTGCTGTGAGTCTAGTTTGAGCGCTGTCGTCAGCTTTTCACCGGCATCGGAGCTGTCGCCCGTTAATAAATGACAGCTTAAACCGTTATTCTGCAATTGTGTTATTACGTCGTGGGCATTGTTTCTGACTTTGTCATTGAAATAAAAGTCAGCGATCGCGTATTCATCTATGTATAAAGTCGCTTGTGCATTTGAGCGTTGACCCTGGTGCCAGCCACTTTTGCCAATAGCAATGGTTTGCTCGCCTAATGAAGCACTTATTCCTTTACCGGTATGCACTTCTATGTTTTTTAGCTCATGATGTATGTTTAAGTGTTCGCTAAATGCGGCTGCAATGGGGTGTTCAGAGTATCTTTCCAAACTGGCGGCTAAGGCAAGCACGTCTTGTTCCTGGTAAGCGTCATTATGCAACACCACTTTGTCTATAGAGAATTGCCCTTCGGTCAAAGTGCCTGTTTTATCAAACGCGACGCGTGTGAGTTTCGTTAAAGTTTCTAATACATGACCTTCTTTGATCAAGACCCCTTTTTTAGTGAGGGTCGCCACGGCGCAGGTGAGCGCGGTGGGTATGGCTAAACTCAGTGCACAAGGGCAGGTTGCCACTAAGACCGAAATAGTGATCCAAAAGGCTTGCTCAGGGGAAACGGGGTACCAGCCAATGGCAGTAATTGATGCAAAAACCAATAAGCAGGCAACAAACCATTGTGCGACCTTGTCTGTAACTTCGACTAATTTCGGCCGTTTCGACAAGGCTGAGTGTTGGAGTTTAATAATTTGGTTAAGCAGGGTGTTTTGCCCCACTTTATTAATTTGAATACTCACAACACCATCGTGATTGACTGTGCCGGCAAACACTTGTTGCCCAAGGTGCTTCTTCACAGGTAAGTGCTCGCCCGTCATCATCGACTCATCAACAGTCGTATTACCTTCAATGACAATACCGTCGGCAGCAATGGTTTCGCCGGCTTTGATGAGTACACGGTCATGGAGTTTTAAATTTTTGGCTGCAACGACCGTTTCATCGCCATTATCATCGATTTTACGTGCGGTAAGCGGCAAGAGTTTTTGTAAGTTAGCAGTAAACTCACTGGCTTTTAAACGTGCTCTAAATTCGAGGTATTTACCCAGCAAAAGTAAAAAGGTAAACATACAAATCGATTCGAAATAAACTTCACCCACTTCCATAACGGTGGCGTAGCAACTTGCGGCATAGGCACCAAAAATAGCTAACGAAACGGGTAAATCCATGTTGAGTTGTTTGGCTTTGAGACCTTTAATCGCATTGGTTAAAAAGGGCAGTGCGGAGTAAAGAATAACCGGAGACGCCAAGATCAGACTTATCCAGCGAAAGTACTGTTCGAAGTCTTCTTCCATGCCTGAAAACATGCCAAAGTACATCGCAAATGCAAACATCATCACTTGCATTGTCATTAAGCCAGCTACGCCCAAGCGGCGAATATAGGCTTTCGCGGTCGCTTGCTTTTGGTTCGCTTCTTCGTCTGCCTGAAAAGGGTAAGCTTTGTAGCCAATTTGCATTAACGCTTGAATGATATCACTCAAAAGCGAGTGTTCTTTGTTCCAGAGGATCATCGCACGGTGTGTTGACGTATTTACATCCACACGCGAGACCCCTTTGAGTGCCAGCAGTTGCTTTTCAATAAGCCAAGCACAGGCTGCACAGCTAATGCCCTCTACACTCAATAATACTTCTGACAAACTACCACTATCTGAGACGAAATCTGACTGAATATCTTGGTTGTCGTAACTTTTAATAATCGACAATTGCTCAGGAATAAGCTCGTCTACCTTTCCTGCACTTTCAGTTCGAAATTTGTAATAGTCGCTCATACCCTGTGCAACAATGGTTTCAGCAACGGCTTGGCAGCCAATGCAACACACAGGGTGTTGCTGGCCATCAAATAGCACCGTTTCATTAAATCCTTTTGGGACGGGCTCTAAGCAATGAAAACACGCTTTTGACATGGTGACTACTTATATTCTGGTGATATTTTTATGATTGTGTCGCTAGGTAATTGTAAGTTTTCTTTTAGTTTCCAACTGCCATCCATAGGTTCAAGGAATACAGTGTAAGCGCCTTGTTCTATTGAATCTAATACAGCGGTAAATTCGCCATTAGCGTTGGCAAGTAAGTTTGTATTGAAGTCGTACTTTTGAATAGTACGATGATAAAACGATGCCTTTAATGCGTTAACTTTGCTGGTATCACCTTTAGTAAAGTGAAACTTGATGGTGTCGGCTGTTACTTGTAACTCTCCGTGTAAATAAAGTGCTTTGGCTTTATTGAACTTTGTGAGTTCGAGGTTAATGGCTTTACCTTTTTTATAATAGTCATCAACGACCATATCGGGGCCGTTGCCAACCGCAAATACGACTAATCCAATACAGGCAATAATAGTGACTACAGGGAAAAACATTAAAAACCAAGGCCAAAAGTTTTTATACCACGGGGTAGGATTCATAACGACTCAAAGACTTAAAAAGTGTGCAGGTATTTTATCCTATTTGCGGTGAAAAACCTAAAAAAAAGCCTCCAAATGGAGGCTTTTTTGATCTCGATTAACTGGTTATAATTTATTGATTATTTTGCGATAAGCTATAAACATAAGCGGTCAATAAGTGAACTTTATCTTCACCTAAGATCTCTTTCCAAGCTGGCATTACACCGGCACGGCCGTGGTTAAGTGTTTCTTCAACAGCACGTTTAGAACCACCGTATAACCAAATATTATCTGTTAGATCAGGTGCACCGAATGGGAGGTTATGCGCAACTGAGCCTTTACCGTCCATACCGTGACAAGCCGCACACATTGCGAACTTAGCTTTACCTGCATCAGCATCTTTTTGGTTAACTTTACGACCAGAAAGGCTAAGTACATAAGCCGTCATTTCGTCAATACCTTGCTCACCAAGTGCGTCTTTCCAACCAGGCATCGCAGCTACACGACCGTTAAGCAGTGTTTCTTTGATTTGGTCAGGTTTGCCACCGTACAACCAGTCGTTGTCTGTTAGGTTAGGGAAGCCCATACCACCACGTGCATCAGAACCGTGACACTGTGCACAGTTTTGCGCAAACAAACGTTGACCAATTTCAAGTGCTTTTTCGTCTTTGGCAAGTGTTACCACATCTTGTTTAGCAAATGCTTCAAAGATAGGACCGAAGCGCTCTTGTGCATACTCAACTTCTTTGTCTAGCTGTACCCAATTTCCGCTCTCTTTTGCAGCTTCAATTGCGGCTTTAGATTCTTCCATTGATTTAACACCTTGGTTTGAGCTGGTCCAATTAAGGAAACCCGCAAAATTACCAAGGCCAGGGTAGGCTGCTAAATAATACACAGACCAAACAAAGGTTGCGAAGAACATGTACGTCCACCATTTTGGTAGTGGATTGTTTAATTCTTCGATACCATCGAACTCGTGACCACAGCTTTCGCCTTCTTCAACACCTGCATAGTTCTTCAGGTTCCAAAGTAGTAAGCCTAAGATCAGAGCAAGACACGCAAGGGTTAATACGATAACCCAAATACTCCAAAAGCTAGTCATTTTTCAGACTCCTTTTCCTCGTTAGAGATTGTGCTGTCGTGCTTTTTCTCGTCTTCGAAAATCGCATTTGCAGCGCTGTCGAAACGATTCTTTGAGCGTTTGCTGTATGCCCAGCCAACAATCACAATAAATAGTACCAAAATTATCAGAGTCAAAATGCCTCTGTATGTGCCGTAATCCATAATAATTACTTCAAGTGTGTGCCAAGTTGCTGAAGGTATGCAATTAGGGCTTGCATTTCGGTTGCACCAGTTCCGTTATTCATAGAATCGACTTCAGCAATTTGAGCAAGTAGCTCATTATCATCGCCGTAACCTTTTCCATCATACTTTGGTGATGCTTTATCAATGCCAAAATTGTCACGGAAGATTTGCAATTTCTTCAAAGTAAGAGAAGTATCTACCTTGTTGCTATCTAACCACGGGTAACCAGGCATATTAGATTCTGGAACTACTGAACGAGGGTCCATCAAATGGGCGTAGTGCCAATCATCAGAATAACGTTCGCCAACACGCGCTAAGTCAGGACCAGTACGCTTAGAACCCCATTGAAATGGGTGATCCCATACTGACTCACCGGCTACAGAGTAGTGGCCGTAACGTTCAACTTCATCTCGAAATGGACGGATCATTTGTGAGTGACAGTTATAACAGCCTTCACGCACGTAAATATCACGACCTTCCATTTCTAATGCCGTCAATGGGCGTAGGCCATCAACAGGTTTAGTTGTGTCTTCTTGGAACATAAGTGGTGTAATTTCTACCAGTGCCCCAAAGCTGATTGCAAAAACAGTCAGTATGGCCATCAGGCCAACGTTCTTTTCTACAATTTCATGTTTATTGGCTAATTTTTTATCGCTCATACTCTACACCCCTTAAGCCATTTTTGCGTGTGCATCGGTAGCAAGTGTGCCACTTTTAGCATTCACAGTGCGGAACACGTTGTATGCCATTACAAGCATACCTACAACGATGAATACACCGCCTAGGAATCGCATAACGTAGAATGGTTTAGATGCTTCAAGCGATTGTACAAAGCTATACATCAATGTACCGTCAGAGTTTACAGCACGCCACATTAGGCCTTGCATTACACCTGAAATCCACATTGCAACGATGTACAGAACAACGCCCACAGTGTGTAGCCAGAAATGTGTATTAACGAGTTTAACGCTATACATGTTGCCGTGGCCGAATAATGCAGGAATTAGGTGGTAAATTGCACCGATAGAGATCATCGCAACCCAACCTAGCGCACCAGAGTGTACGTGGCCAACAGTCCAGTCAGTGTAGTGTGACAATGCATTAACTGATTTAATTGCCATCATTGGGCCTTCGAACGTTGACATACCATAGAACGAAAGAGAGACAACTAAGAAACGTAACACTGGATCAGTACGAAGTTTGTGCCATGCGCCAGATAGCGTCATGATACCGTTGATCATACCACCCCATGAAGGAACGAATAAGATAATCGACATTACCATGCCTAAAGACTGCGTCCAGTCTGGAAGTGCTGTGTAATGAAGGTGGTGAGGACCAGCCCAAATGTAAAGAGAAACCAATGCCCAGAAGTGAACAACAGACAAACGGTAAGAGTATACAGGGCGACCAGCTTGTTTTGGTACGAAGTAGTACATCATACCTAAGAAACCAGCTGTTAATAAGAAACCTACTGCGTTGTGACCATACCACCATTGAACCATCGCATCGACTGCGCCAGCATAAATTGAATATGATTTAGTTAACGACACAGGCACTGCCATGCTGTTAACGATGTGCAACACTGCAACCGTAATAATGAAACCAGCATAGAACCAGTTTGCTACGTAGATATGAGAAACTTTACGCTTGATCAAAGTACCAAAGAACACAACCGCGTAGGTGATCCAAACAACCGCAATTGCGATATCGATTGGCCACTCTAGCTCTGCGTATTCTTTTGACGAAGTAATACCAAGAGGAAGCGTAATAGCTGCCGAAACAATGATTGCCTGCCAACCCCAAAAGGTGAACGAAGCGAGCTTGTCGGAGAAAAGTCGCGTTTGACATGTACGCTGTACAACATAATACGATGTTGCAAAAAGCGCACTAGTACCAAATGCGAAGATAACTGCGTTCGTGTGTAACGGACGAAGTCGTGAGTATGTTAACCATGGTGTATCAAAGTTCAATGCTGGCCAAGCTAGTTGGGCAGCAATAAGAACACCAACACCCATGCCAACGATGCCCCAAATCACTGTCATGATAGCGAATTGGCGTACAACTTTATAATTGTACTCAGTTTGTGATGCTACTGTCTGGCTCATTTTCTGGATTCCGCTGCAATTAATGCGATTAGAAATGAATTACCTGCATAAACAGGCCCTGCTTTATATTTCAACAAGCTTGCTTAAAAATGAAATTGCTTGACAATTTCATTTGAAACCAACCTGAGAAACCCTTAATTTTGCAAGGGAATAATAATTTTTTTGCAAAAAAAAAGATACCTCAAACGCGTAAAATTATGACTTCAATCAAATTTCACTCCATTCTTTGCTCAGTTATTCATCATTGTAGCGTAATATTAAAATCTGCATTACTATGCATCAGTTTTTATCGCCTAAATTAGGATGAATAATGCTCAAATTATGGTTTTTCGTACTTGCCGTGTTGAGTTTTGTGAGCGCATGCTCTGACCCTACAGCTATTATACATGAAAGTTCAGAAAAAAGTGAAAGTTTAAGTGAAATAGAAAACTGTACAATACAATCTCCTTGTACCAATGCCACAAAATTACTACTTTGGTACTCGTCCAAGTTAATAAAAGGAGAGGAAGAAATCGGTGTAACAGTCACTCTTCCAAGCAATATGGTGATTAAGTCTGCTTTTTTAGCCGGAGAAGATATGAATATGGGGTATATTCCGGTGTTTTTTGAGCAAGAAAAAAATGGTCAGTTTTATGCAACAACCATGGTTGGTCTTTGCACAACGCAGGTGATGCAATGGAGATTAACACTCAACGTAGTCGACAATACCAATCAGGAACAGGTGTACGATTTTCCTCTATATGTAATTCAGTAGTAAACGGTGACAATGAAGATGAATAAAGGCCATGTAATAGAGCATATTAAATTTGCACTAGAGACAAAGCTGGCAGAAGCAAAACAAGCAGCAGACAGTGCGCATCAAGATGCAACACATGAGCAAAGTGCAGCAGAAACACAGTATGATTCGTTAAGTATTGAGTCAGGGTATTTAGCGCATGGGCAAAGCGAACGGGTGAATGAGATCCATAAATCGATTTCGCTGTTTACCCATAGCTTTAGCCAAGACGCTGAAAAACGGGCAAAAGAAGGGAGCCTTGTGCAACTCATTGATACAGATGATAAGACGCACTGGTTTTACTTAGGCCCCAGCGAAGGCGGGTTAAAAGTAACTGTTCAGCAACATGCTATTTTGGTGATCACACATGGATCTCCTATTGGACAAGCGCTGTTTAATAAAGAAGTTGATGATGAAGTGGTGCTCACGGTGGGCGATCGTACTCAGCACTTTGACGTGGTGGCAATTTTATAACCAAATAACGATAAAGTTTGCAAGGAGTTAGTCGATATCTATTGTTATTGAATGGTTTTTCAACTAAACGATCGCAAGGAAACAGCGGTGAAAATACAGCAAACTACTTTATACAAGCCCCAACTAGCGGACGCTCAATATACAACTGCGATAAATTCGGGCCAAATTACGCTGACTGAGGCAGAACGTTCGCTGCTCGATAAAGAAGCAGCCAAATACACGCAAAATAACGTGACTACCTCTCGCGCTTCTGAGAGTTCGGCACTGTCGAAGCCTTTCGGATATGTGCCGTATGTTAAAATCGATATGTCGGGCGAAGGTAATGAGCGTGAGTATCGCTATGGTGAATTAAATAATAAGCCTGATATAGACGCATTTTTAGATCAATTAGACAGGTTCAACCCTGAACAGCGCGACATCATGAAGCAGTATGAGCCGTCAAAACGGTTGCTATCGATTTTAGAAAAAATGGACGATGAAACACTTAGCCAGTTTACACAGGTACTAAAAGAGTCATTTCCACGCTTTTCACTGATGAATAATAAAAAAGCAGACGAGCTATTCAAGGCACTTGATGGTATGTCACCCGATAGGTTAAAAGACACCATAGAGACATTGGGTGTACTCGCTGAACAAGTTGAGAATGAGCAAAAGCCGGTATCTTTGATCCCCACAAATGAGGAAGGCAAAGAGCCGATTTTAATGCACGTGCCACGCGCAGAAAACGGCTTTGATGTGGCCTTTATTAGGGGTAATCAAAGTAAACAGTTAGTTGATGCCTACACTGATGTGCTATTACGGTCGAGCTACAGTGATGATGACCTCAACACCATTAACGCCCATCTAAAAGAAGGGAATTTTGAAAAAAGCCGCGGCATTATTGATATGGCAAAATTGGTGCCCCATAACGATAAAAGGACTTTTTTTGATATGTTAAATGAAGCGGACGACAACGGCCCAAATAATATTTTCAATTACGTAGGGCAGCAAGTGAATTACGACGCACATTTAAACTATTACAAAAGCTCAGAGGGGCAATTCGTGTCATTGGATGATGCCATGCCTGACGATGGCGCGCGTAAAAACTTCCACAAAAAATTATTAAATGCGTATGAGGGATTCGGATTAAGCTGGATGAATGACATGGTTGAGCAAGTTAATGAAAAGCCCGCGCAAATTCAGGCCGAATTGTGGTCTAAGTTGATGACGGATGTAGTAGAAAAACCGCATTTATTTAAAAAATCAGACTCACTCGAACAGTGGGCAAGCGCAAATATCGCTGATGTTGAACAGCGTTTTCATGCCCGACAAATAGATGATATTCATACTTATTCTTATGAGCTGGATGAACCCAAGGTATTGGGCACTCTGACATGGGCCGAGCGTTATGAACACTGAATTTAGCGGTGATAGTCGTTAAAATGTGATGTTAGTTAACGCTCAGTCAGCAAAAGACAGCAGAGCGAGACGTTTTTTTCATTAAAAATTGCGCTATTTATGCGGTGTTTTTGCTGATAAAGCAGCACCCACAGCCGCTCCTATGCTTACGCCAAACGCGCCACCGATTGCAATACTTAAATGCTAAAATATCAAAAATCACCCCAATCGTGACACCCACGCTGGAGCCGACTCCAGCGCCTAAGGCAATACATAGCCCCACCTTTTTATGATTTTGTGCTCGTATATTTTGCTGCATTGTTATATTCCTTTTTAATTCGTCTGTTTGGCCCTGTTTATGGTTCAGGCGATGCGCTTTACATTATTGGCGAATGGCACAGTAGTCGGTTGCTATTAACTTGAGTATTAAAAACCACACCTTAAAATGGCGCACCTGTAATTCTATGATCATCACTAGTTTAACTATATGATTTATCTTGTTATAAAAAATATTTTCATCTTGAAGTACTGTGTTTGATATGAAAGATATACAGCACAAACCAGCTAAAAATCAGTATAAAGTCACTCGTGTGTCAGGTGTTTTTCTGGCGAAAAGGCTACCGTTCTCTCTCGTTCAATCATACATCAATAATAACTGCCGAATTAAAAATAATAAGCGAGTTACAAGAATTATTGATTTTACAACAAGGTAAATTATGAAACGTATTGGTATGTCAACTGTGTTATTTTTTTCAGCCATCGCGTTGAGCGGGAATGGTGAGAGCCAAGCTCAACCTATAGGGAGTGAGGCACGCTATTTTGGTGAAAAGCCACCAGGCTTAATACCAAAAGTGTTCGAGCCTAAGGTCGCCTCACCAGAGGGGTTATTTGAAAGCGGTACATTTACTCCTGACTTAAAAACATTCTACTTTACAAAAGCAAATGGTAAATATAAACAAAGGACATTTTTTGTTATTCGCTATGATGGTAAACGCTGGGGGCCTGTATCAGAAACACCAATAAGATGGCCGCAATTCTCTCATGACGGCAATACAATGTATGTCGCTAAAAAATATAGAGAGCGGATAGGTGATAGATGGTCAGAGTTAAAAACCCCGGGAGACTTTTTAAAAGAAAACGCGCATGGCTTATCAGTGTCATTAAATGGCACCTATTACTTTCCTTTTTTCAAAAAAGAAGATAATGGACAGGGCAATTTGGGTTATTCGCGTTTAATTGATGGCAAATACGAGAACCCAGTGAAATTAGGGCCTGAGATAAATCAAGGGGACTATATCGCCCACCCTTATATTGCACCCGATGAATCTTATCTGATCTGGGATGTGGTGCGCGAAGATGGGAACGGCCAGTCGGATCTTTATATTAGCTTTAAAGATACAGATGGCGCTTGGCTAACGGCTCAAAATATGGGGCCTCACATAAACACTAATCTTCAAGAAAGTTCTCCAATCGTGTCACATGATGGTAAATATTTGTTCTTTATTCGAGGTGATTGGCATTATAGAAAAGATGGTAGTCGCTATTATGTTGGTAAACAGCATTGGGTGGATGCAAAAGTGATAGCAGCACTTAGGCCCAAGTGAGTCAGCCTGTAGTAATGCATCCGTTATAAACAGCCCTTTATAATGCGTCAGTAAGGCATTCGCTTACTTCACCTATCTATTGGGCTTAAAGTATAGCTAAATCGACTCCCTATCACATGCGTGTAGAGTTCGGTTGTTTTTAAATCAGTATGGCCTAACAGCTCTTGCACAGTTCTAATATCAGTACCATTTTGTAATAGTTGTGTGGCAAAAGAGTGGCGGAATGTATGCGCTTTAACGTGTTTGGTAATTGGCGTGGCTAACACAGCCTGCCTTAGCTGTTTTCTAAAGGATGTTTCATGAATGTGGTGTCGACAAATGTAGTTGTCATATGGGTGCACACAACGCGTAGATGAAGGAAATAGATATTGCCATGCAGTATCTTTTGCTGCATTGCCGTATTTTCGTAATAAGGCAGGCGGAAGTGAAGTTAGGCCATACCCCTCAGACACGTCTTTAGTATGAAGTAGTTTCACCTGCGCTATTTGTTGGGTTATTGCTTGGTTCAGCCGCTGTGGCAGCAAAGTATATCGGTCTTTTTTACCTTTTCCTCGAAATACAAAGAGGGAATTATCATGTAAATTAATATCTTTTATGCGAAGTTGGAGTGCTTCATTTATTCTTAGCCCACACCCGTAAAGTAGCGAGCCGATTAACCAGTACTTTCCATGTAGCTGCGCAATTACTTGCATGGCCTCTTCATGGGATAACACCGTGGGCATTGACTTCTCTCGTTTAGTAAACGAGTAGCGCCACTGACGAGCCTGTTGACCGCCAAGTGGTTTAGAAAGCGCTCAATGTCATGGTTGCGCATATCCTTAGGGTGTTTTTTATCATTAAAAATGATGAACGACTTGATCCAGTATAAGTACACTTTCTCAGTTTTAATACTATAGCGCCTTGTACGCAGTTCGGTTCGAACAGATTCAAGAAAAGGAGAGGAAGACATAAGAAACCCGATAGCTGTGTTTATATACAGTTATAATTTAATTTCCCACAATTGCTAACCTTTCTTCTCGTTATGTAATTAAGAAAATGCACGTTTAAATTGGCATGTGAACATAATCAATTGAATTATATGTGGTTTTTTCTTTAGTAAAATTACATAACGACCCAACTGATGCTCGGTTAAGTAAATTCTCGGGTTCAGAAGGTGTGAAAAGGTGATTGTTGTGTGTGAGGGAAAGTGTTAAGTTACTAATATATATTAAATTAATTAGCGGTTCTGATTGTCTCTGAATGAAATAAGGGCAGAGTGTTTATCGGCATTCACGCTAATGGTATTCACGCTAAAACGCTGTTGAACTAAGCCGCTACGCGGAGATCCTATTCTCAGCATTTGAGCCACACTTTCTCTGAGTTATTTCACAACTTAGAGGTCAAAAATGCATACACTCATTGAACAGGTCAAGGCAGAAATAACCTATCGAGGTTATTCACAAAGAACAAGTAAAAGCTATTGCGCGCACTTACTTAAACTCAGAAATTACTTTAATAAATCGTTGGATTTAATTACAGATGAAGAGTTGAATTCATTCTTTCAAGATCCGGCTATTCGCGGGTTTTCTCGGGCAAGCCAAAAGTTGCAGATAAATAGTATTTGGTTCTTGTTTAAGCACATTTTACATCGGCCATTGAACTTAGATATTACCTTACCAAAAGCGAAGTCTCGAGCACCCATTTATTTATCTCGTAGCGACATACAACGGCTGATAGCAAGCTGCACAGATATGCGATTAAAGACGCTAATTATCGTGTGTTATGGCTGTGGTTTACGTATTGGTGAGCTATTACGCATTAAAGTTACAGACATAGACGGTAAACGAAAAACCATTTTAATTGAGCAGGGTAAAGGAGATAAATCACGTTACGTTGTTGTGTCAGAGAGTGTATTGAAGCAGTTACGTTGCTACTGGAGAGTGTACCGTCCATCAGGCTGGATGTTCTATTCTCGATGGCTTATGGACAAACCGATGTCGCCATCGAGCTTTAGAAAGTCATTAAGGAAGCAGTCACACAGTATTGGTTTGCAGCAGTGTAACCCGCATGCACTTCGCCATGCTTACGCGACACATCAACTTGAGTCAGGCATGCCGCTTCATCAATTGCAACATCAGCTTGGTCACAGTGATATTAAAACGACACAGAGTTACTTACATTGGTTACCTGAATTAGGCCATGGCGGCATTGATTTACTGGCCGATTGGGCAAAACAATGAGTAGGTTACACCTTGCTGATATTTTAAACTTAGGGTTAGATGATTATCGGCAACACCACTCACTGAATTACCAGCAGACACGGGTCTGCCAACATCTTCAATCATGTAGGACAGGCAAGTTAGGGTATCAATCTTGGCAATGTGATACGTGTGGCGAGGTAAAACAGGTCGGATGCAGCTGCCGAGACCGACACTGCCCACGCTGTCAAAGTATGGCAACAGCACAGTGGGCGCAAAAACAGCAAGCCCGTTTATTGCCTTGTCGTTACTTCCACCTTGTTTTTACACTGCCACATGAGCTGAATATTGTTGCACGCTATGACCCAAACACGCTTTATCAGTGTTTATTTAAAGCAGTATGGGACACCCTAAGTAAATTTGCACAGCGTAAAGGGCATGGGCAGTTAGGGATGACAAGCGTTTTACATACATGGGGACAAACCTTAAGTCAGCATATTCATCTGCATTGCTTAGTGCCAGCTGGAGGGCTAACGCAAACTCAATGGCATGAAATAGAACAGGGCTACTTATACCCAGTTAAAGCATTATCAACGGTATTTAGAGGGAAAATGCTTGCGGCATTGCATGCGCGAGGTACTTCGCTGACACATATAACGACACCAGCTAAATGGTGTGTGTATAGCAAAGCGTGTTTAACATACAGTGATAAGTTAGTAAGTTATCTAGCACGTTATACCCGAAAGGGCGCGATGTCAGAATCGAGACTGGTGTCGGTGAATAAACAAAGCGTGTGCTTTAAATATCGAGGTTATGCAGATAAACACAGTGAAAAGGTCATGACACTGAGTTGTAGAGAGTTCTTACGGCGCTATTTACAGCATGTGCTACCCAAAGGGTTTATGCGAATTCGTCACTATGGCTTTTTAGCCAATGCATGTTACAAGCGAAAGTTGGCGTTGATAAAGGCGCAAGGGCCCAGTTTACGTAAAGTGAAGAAGAAAAAGGCGGAAGCTGCGTCACCATCCCCTCATTGGGCTTGTGAAGTATGTAAAATCGGGGTCTTACGATTTAGTGAAATGGTTAATTCAAGTGAAGAGACAATGAAATTAGCACGAACGAGTTAGCAGCAGAGCTTGCTGAATTAAATCAACGCGTTAACCTGCTTAAGTGTTCGGGCTAGAAAAGTGCGTGCGCGGTGAAAATATCATTGATAAATCGGCGAAAATTAGCTCTAATGGCAGGATAAAACGTACTGAGTAATGCAGGGATGGCTTAATCACGAAAGACAAGCCGATAAAATAGGCTCAAGACAAGTTACGCCACTAAAAGCAAATTCCCATAGCATAAATAACACCAACTCTGACACACCGAGCGGGTAGCGGCTCAGTCCAACAAGCGATTATGCAGCACAAACAACGTGCCGCATAAATACTAAATAGTTACAACACTACCCAAACATTCACAACCTTTTCTCACAATTAAATATGGAGATTTAAAAATGAACGATGAACAAAACACTCTAAACAAACCATTAACATTAGGAGACTATATACTTTATGTAACCGTAGAGAATCTTGAAAACGGTCAGTATAAAGATACTTATGATTATCAATTCCCCTTTAACACAGTTCCGAGAGTCGGAGATGTTATTGAAATGGACGGTTATTATAACAAAGTGCTAAACGTACAATATTCTACGCAAAGCTTGGGTGACGCAGAAGATATTACCTAAGATATAAATATACGATAGTAAGGTGCGACGACCTTACTATCTATTTTCTATGAAGCTGCCGCAGTTGAGCCTGTAATTTAAATTGTGTATCTGCTTATAATTAAGCCAGTAATGGCTGAGGATAAGCAATATGGATAAGAAAGCTCTAGAAGCCTTCGCTCGCGAAGCAGCTAAGTCGATTAAGACTCCTTCTGATCTTGATGACTTTAGGAAAATGTTAACCAAGGTGACGGTTGAGACAGCCTTAAATGCTGAACTTAATGAGCACCTCGGTTACGAAAAAAACTCACCAACTAACGATAGTAACAGTCGAAATGGCTACTCATCTAAACGCCTAATTACAGACGATGGTGAGATCCAGTTAGAAGTCCCTCGTGACCGTGACGCGTCCTTTGAACCCAAGCTTGTTCGTAAACATCAAACCCGATTTCAATCGATGGACGACAAGATCTTAAGCCTATATGCCAAAGGAATGACCACCCGTGAAATCGTCGCAACATTCAAAGAAATGTACGATGCGGATATCTCCGCCAGTCTAATATCTAAAGTTACAGATGCTGTTTTAGAACAAGTGGTTGAGTGGCAATCTCGCCCGCTTGATACGGTCTATCCCATCGTTTATCTCGATTGCATCGTCGTGAAAGTACGCCAGAATAAACAGGTTATCAACAAAGCCATTTATCTCGCACTTGGCGTAAATATGGAAGGTCAGAAAGAACTTCTTGGGATGTGGATGTCCGAAACCGAAGGAGCGAAGTTCTGGCTTAGCGTGCTCACCGAACTTCAAAATCGAGGCGTGAATGATATCCTCATCGCGTGTGTAGATGGCCTGAAGGGCTTTCCTGATGCCATCAACGCTGTTTATCCAAAAACTCAAATTCAGCTCTGTATCGTACACATGGTGCGAAACTCAATGAAATACGTCCCATGGAAAGACTACAAGGCAATTACCGCTGACTTAAAAGAAATCTATCAAGCAACAACGGAAGATGAAGCCCTGTTGGCGTTAGAGCACTTTGGTGATAAATGGGATGAAAAGTACCCTCAAATCAGCCGCTCCTGGACGGCTCATTGGGATAATCTCAATACTCTATTTAGCTACCCTCAAGATATTCGTAAAGCTATCTACACGACAAATGCTATTGAATCTCTGAACAGTGTGATCAGAAAAGCGACCAAGAAACGTAAACTGTTCCCGACAGATGAATCCGCTAGCAAGGTGGTGTACTTAGCGATAATGGATGCTTCCAAGAGGTGGACAATGCCTATTCATAACTGGAAGCAAGCTCTAAACCGTTTTATGATTATGTTTGAAGACCGACTAACTGAATACTTGTAACTAAGAGCAGTTACACAGAATTATTTACAGGGTCTATTCTTACAAATCTTCTAACTGTATAACGATTCAAGTTCGCAATCTTGGAGACTTTGAACAATATTCTCGTGAGTATCTGAGTAATCTTTAGTCCCTGCCCATCGAAGTAGTTCGTTATAAGATCTAGCATATATGTCATGAGGCTGTGTTATAATAACAGCCTTAATTTTAATATCTTTGAAAAGTTCTGGTAACATTCCGCGATCTACTTCTAAAACTTTATTATCTTCTGTTAATACGTACATAATTTTATTTCCTCTTAATTAAAAATTGTAATCTGTTGTAATAAACCTTTGTTTACAAGTCCTTTTCTAATAGTTACTCTACTACCTGAGAGTGACTCTCTTGAAAATTCCCAAACGTAAAACGTATAAATGAGAAGGTACGTTGCACTAAGGGTGCCAGTTCCCACAACTGGCTTAGAAAGAGGGTATTACGATGAAAGTGAAAACTGTCTTCGTTAATAGCTACTTACGTTTCCGCTTCGGCACATGGGAACGTGTACGTCATCACTGGCGTAGCCTACCTAGGTAGGGAAGTAGTATTAAGGTGTCGCTCTCACCAATATTCTTTCTAATTTTAAATTTTCAAAAGAGTCAACAAACATTTAAAACAACAAATTACATAAACGTGTTGTAACAAGTGATTCAGCGAGGATTCGCTACGCTCACCTGTTAATCAAGCGTTAGAAAGTCAGTTTAAATCATAGTATGGAGTAAAAATGAAAGGGAAAATAAAATTTTTCTCTAAAGAAAAAGGATTCGGTTTTGTTGTAGCAGATGATGGAACTGAGCATTTTTTAGGAGTAAGAGAGGTTATTGGTGCTAACTTACCTAATAATGGAGATATCGTAGAGTTTGAATCACGTAAAGGAAAAAAAGGACCTTATGCTGCTCAGCTAAATATACTTACTTCATCAGAAAATACCGAACAAAGAAAAGATGATCGAGTTGTTTGTCCTTCTTGTAACAAAAAAATGTACCCTAAGCTTATCCATGATCGGGGAGCGTTTGGAGATCCCAAGCCTCGCAAGTCGCTTTGTCCATTTTGTGGAGCTACAGTTAAAGATTTCTCTGGTTGCTTTATAGCCACATCGGTATACGGAGATTTTGATGCACCTGAGGTTCTTTTTTATCGACACTACAGAGATACAGTTCTTAAGACTAAATTCTTAGGTAGAGTGTTTATTAAGGTTTATTACTTTATATCCCCATCAATTGTAACTATTTTAGAAAGGTCTCCTCATTTAACTCGTTTAATAAAAAACAGGCTTGATGCATCAGTGCGTAAAGCGTCTTTCTAACAAAAACATCAAACGGAAAATTAATAGTTAGTTGTTTTTTGTTAATTAAAGATTATAGATAACTATTAATTTCCGTTTATATGAGCGTTAGGGCTACTTGTAAGTCCGCAATCAATCATCGAGATGAGAAATGGATTATCCAGCATTACTTGAAGCAGGGATGCACAACATGACACTATCAGATCTCAAAAGTGTTTTTGTTGACCCCTTTGAAAATATCGTAATTTGACAAGACACCCATCCAATGAAAACTTACACTGACACCCATTCAAAATTGACGGTTTTTCAATCATTGCCTATCTTTTAGATTCAGCTTGAAAGATAGGCGTTTTACCTCATGGCCACAGCACGCAAAAGACAAGTGAGTTTAACTGATACCAGGTACTACCATTGTATTTCACGGTGTGTTCGCCGTGCTTATTTGTGTGGTGAAGATAAGGTAACAGGGCAGTCGTACGAGCATAGAAGAGGCTGGGTAGAGGATAAGCTACTTGAACTTGCCAAAGTGTTTTGTATTGATGTATGTGCGTATGCGGTGATGAGTAACCATACTCACATTGTACTTTATGTAGATGATATAAAGTCTAAAAGATTAAATAATAAAGCGATTATTATCAGATGGCATAAGCTATTTAAAGGTACCATACTGTCTCACAAATACCTTCAAGGTGAGCGGCTAGACTCAGCGCAGCAATACTTTTTAAATAAAGATATTGAACAATTTAGAGAACGTTTAGCGAGTATCAGTTGGTTTATGCGGGTACTGAATGAAAGTATTGCCCGAAAAGCGAATAAAGAAGATAACTGTACAGGCAGATTTTGGGAAGGGCGCTTTAAATCACAAGCTTTACTTGATGAAGCGGCACTGGCAGCCTGTATGGCGTATGTTGATTTAAACCCAATCAGAGCAAAGATGGCTGACACACCCGAAACCTCAGACTACACCAGTGTAAAAACTCGCTGTGAATATGCCAAAGAAGTCAAGCAACCGAAACAATTGGCGCGTTTTGCAGGCAGCCCCAGAAAACATATGCCCAAAGGTTTACCGTTTGAATTAAAGTCCTACTTAGAATTGGTAGAGCTAACAGGCCGATGTATGCGAGCAGATAAGCGAGGCTACATCAGCCCAGTTAACTCCCCTATTTTAGAAAGACTAAACATAGCCCCGGAAAACTGGCTAAAACTCACCACGCAATTTACCAAAGTATTCCACGGCGCAGTAGGGCGACCCCAAAAGCTAGATAACTATTGCGCGAGCCTAGAAATAAAACGGCGGGCTAATTATAAGCAATGTGAAAAATTGCTGGCTTAATTTTTAGATCATCAAGGTAATCTCTATATAACAGATACTCCATAACTTGGCGGCTTAGCCGTGCCTTATTACTGGGCATGAGTTCAGTTTTTCTCTATTTTTGAACTTATAGCACAGTAGTTAATTCAATTTTACTAACTAAGCTATATTTCAGGTTGAACATTGCCAGCTTATTGATTTTAATTTTTTGAGTGGGTGTCACTGTTCGTTCACTTTTTGAGTGGGTGTCACTGTTCGTTTGCGGTCGTCCAAAAAAGATTTTAGATTATTAGTCGCCTGAGGAAGTATTTTCACTTGATAGTTTATAGTGGTGCACTTGCATGCTGAATTTGGGAAGTGCCCAAATAGACACTTCATCACATTAGAACTAATATTTTGGTACATATCCAACGCGAATATTTGACATCATATTATCGTAAGCTACCGTTGAATTCGTAAGGCCATTTGGACAATATCCTTGACCAGAATATTCAGAGCCTGTCTCAGACATACAATATTCATAGGTTGGGTATTTTCCTCTGATATTGTTATAAAAGTTACGCATACCAACGTCTTGTAGTTTACCGCTAACTTTACAAAGGCCAGGAGCATAAAGCCAAGTGTTTCTTCCATCATAGCGACAGAAACTATACCAATCACTACTCCCTTCATTGGCTGTGTACCATGTATTGTTATACCTTTTAACCCAATCCAAAATAGCCTGCTGTTCTGACATATAATTGGAGTTATTACCTATACCGGTCATGCCGAAAATATTTTTATTCTGACCAATGTATCGAATATCACCACATCCAGATTCAGCACAGCCAACACTAGCCATAAATACTACACAATGCTGAGCATCTCGAGCATAAGCTTTACAAGCATTAAGCATCGTCTTAGCTTGTTTACTGGAATAACCGACATTATTAAGTACATTACGCATCACGTTAAACAATGACCACGTACTGTTGCTAAAACCCCTTGTATCCTGCCATAGAGAGGTGTCTTGAAAATTTCGCATCCCAGAATCAGTGTTAGTATCATTTTTTTCATATTTGCGCATTTTAGTGATCTCCGTTGAAGAGAACCCCATCTCACTTAGACGAGCATTTACATCAGGTTTAGGAGTATTTCGGATATTTCCAGCCAACGAATCTGTAGCAATGGTTCCCAGAGTAATTAAACATAGAGCATGAGATAGTTTCATTTTTGTCATTTCCTTTTTTAGTTCATTGATGTGTTGTAACTACAAAACACTTTATGCTGCAAATTTGTAAATGTAAAATCAAAAGGTTTGTAGGGGAAAGTTACTCCAACAACTCCATTTATTTGAAATATAAAGGAATTATTAGGTGAAATCTAAGAGCAAATCTAAGTTAAGAATAGAAATTAAAGTGTATCTAAGGGACACGAATCGCACTGGAGAACAACAACGTCAGAATATGATTTGGTTTGCTAAACAAATTGGCCTCGGAGAGTCTACACTACACGACAGACTCAATCTTCCTGATAAATTTGAGCCTGTTGAACTTGAAAAAATTGCCGAATTGTTAGATCTAGATATCGAAAGCGTACGGCGTCTAAGCTATGATTTTGCTTCTGTTATACCTTCAGAGTTGGTAAACGAAACTCCTAGCGAAATTGGTGAAAATAAAGTGGTTAGTGTTGAGAGGAAAGAACTTACTCAAGGGAGTCTTAAATCAAAACGAGCCAAAAAAGTATTGCTTTTGGGGGGGCAGGACTATTTATGTTTAGTAATGCAGCATTTATCGGTATGGATAAAAGTGACTCGAGCATATCGATGCCTGTTCAACGAGTTACAAAACCTGTTTATATTGCACATTATCAAGGTAGCGGCATAGATTTAAGTACTTCGGATATGTCGCAACTCAATAGCTTTCATTCTCAATTGTATCGTTATGAATTTAATAATATTCGAACCAGTACAATAGGTGAAGATATTACTTTAGATGGAGAGATTGTTTGGGTCGATGTAAAAAATAAGATGCGAAGTAATGCATTTAAAATAAATGCACATGGCAAACACTTAGGCGATACTGCGGCATTGAGTTATAAAGTACATTCTGACCCAGAGATGGAGGTTTGGGTTGGTACAATGATGTTACACATGCCCCGCTCAGGACCCGCAACTGGTTATTGGATGACTATACATCATGACAAAGATCCCGCCAAAACAGGACCCTTTTCAATGGGAACAATTAACGTCGATAGAATCACCAATATTGAGAGGCATACGTATTAGTTTTTTACTTCTCCATGTCAGCTTGGCTCAGTCAAACTTGGTTCGAAGATGCATGATCTATTTCCAATTGCTAACGAAGGTTTTGTTATTATTGGAAGCCAATATAGAGGAAGCCAATACCCAGGTACACGTGCCAAAAATGTGATGCATGATGAATTTGGTGGAAAAGATGTGAAGGATGTTACTGAATTATTAGGTTATATCCCTAAAATTGACGGTGCTGATCCACAACGTATAGGCATGTATGGCTTTAGTCGAGGCGGAATGCAAACACATTTAGCGTTAAAGCAAGTAAAAAACGTAAAAGCGGTAGCAACTATCGCAGGTTCTACTGATTTATTAAAAGAGCTGAATTTTCGTCCTGCTATGGAAAAGGTTTATACACATAGAATCCCTGATTATGAAACTAATAAAGTAACTGAGTTAGAGAAGCGTTCAGTAATGAATTGGGTCAATGAGTTATCATCCAATGTGCCTATTTTACTTTTACATGGGGAAGATGATAAACGCATATCTGCTAATAGCTCAGTTGAACTAGCCGATGCCTTAGCAAAAAATAGCATTCCGCATAAACTTGTTATTTACTCGAAAGATGATCACGATTTAACAAAAAACAAAGATAAAGCGAATAAAGAACTAGTTAACTGGTTCAACAAGTATTTATGAACAACTGAACTTTAAATCGAAATGATAAATTAAAGTGATATACATTTAAACTTTAACCTAATTTAATATAGTGATTAGGTCAATAATACATCTGGCGAGGTAGAATAAACTTCCTCGCATTTTAATCCCATCGCTGTCGCCACACCAAGGTTGCAATACGGTGTATGTATGCTAAATAGGTTTAGCAGTTTAGACAGTTGGTATGTTTTCAGAGGGTGAGCATTTTAAATGAATGACACTTATTATGTACGAGGCGTTACTAGCTTTAGCTTGGCGTACTTTCTTCACCATATGAACTAATTTTATAGTTGCAAAATTATAAATTGTAACAATTCTGGTGCTTTACTTATTTTTTATTTATGTATCAAATAGGCTTTCGAAAAATAAAATCTTCAACCTATTCGAGATGGATAAATAAAATGAAAAAAATTAAAAAAATTTCAATAATGCTTGCACTTTTTACCGTTTTTTTGCCATCGCTTAGTTACGCTGAAGCAGTAACAGGTAAGGAGTATCAGGCGGTAATAAAAACGGCTCACAATTACTTTAATGGCGCTGCCAATGGAGATCAAGCGCTTCTTTCTAAAGCCTTTGATCTTGAGTTTGGTGATGTGAAGATGATTACCGTTAATAAAGATACAGCAGACGAAACGATTAAAGTAGTTCCGTTAAAAGAGTTTGCTGGTTACTTTAAAAAGGCGACAAAAGATACTTGGGTTGCGAACATTTTGTCTGTTGATATAGTTGATGACAAGATGGCTATGGTTAAACTGGATTTTAACACACCAAAAACTCATTACATTGACTACCTTGTTATGTACAAACGCGACAGTGAATGGCGTATTATTAATAAAACATTTATTGCTAAGAAAAAGTAGGATTCACCGTAAAGTAAGGCATTGCAAATGAATTCGCGCTCATAAATGGTCAGGTTTGTTGGCAGTAGCGAAGGCCTATTGCAATGCTATCTATAGAGGGCTGAGTGCTAATTACACAAATTGTTACACTATCACATTTAACTTTATTTTTTGTAACTTGAGCGATTTTTTACACACTTGTTGTATTTGTTAGGTTAATGTTCGTATCGGATATAATAAAAACAGACTTTGGTGTGAAAATGAAAACTCTCGCAAAAACAGCATTAGCTGTATCCTTAGCATTGGCTTCTGCACATGTATTCGCAGAAAATAATGAACAAGAAAAATCAATTTTTAGCAGTAAAACATTTGAAGCGATGAAGCTTCGAAATATTGGCCCAGCCTATATGTCCGGTCGTATTGCTGATATTGAAGTTGATAAAAATAATCCATCAACTTGGTACTCTGCAGTTGGGTCGGGTGGGGTGTGGAAAACCGTAAACGCGGGGACTACTTGGACTCCTATCTTTGACAAGCAAGCTGTATATTCGACGGGTGATGTAACGATAGACCCAAGCAACTCGAACATTATATGGGTTGGAACGGGTGAAAATAACGGCGGTCGTCACATCAGTTTTGGCGATGGTGTTTATAAGTCGTTAGACGGTGGTAAGACATGGAAAAATATGGGCTTAAAAAGCTCCGAGCGAATTTCCGATATTATTGTTCACCCAACTGACTCAAAAACGGTGTGGGTTTCGGCACAAGGGCCACTGTGGACCAGTGGTGGTGAGCGAGGTCTATATAAAACCACTGACGGCGGTGAGACTTGGAAGCAAGTTTTGAAGCCTGAAAATGAGTGGACAGGTGTTACTTCGTTGCTTATAGATCCTAGGAATCCAAAAAAGCTTTACGCTGCTACGTGGTCTCGTCAAAGAACGGTTGCCTCTTATGTTGGTACTGGACCAGGTGCCGGTATTCATACCTCAGATGACGGTGGTGAAACTTGGCAGGAGCTAAAAACAGGGTTACCTGCTGGCAACATGGGTAAAATTGGTATGGCGATTTCGCCGACCAACCCCGATGTGCTATATGCAACAATTGAAACAGATAACCGCAAGGGCGGCTTTTATCGCTCGCAAAACCAAGGTGCGAGCTGGAGCAAAGAGTCTGATGAAGTAGGTGGGGGCACTGGCCCTCATTATTATCAAGAAATTTTTGCAGACCCTCATCAGTTTGACCGTGTCTATATTGCGAGTAACTACAGTAAAGTGTCTAACGACGGTGGTAAAACGTGGACGCCAATCAGTACAAAACGTAAACACGTAGACGACCATGCTTTTGCTTTTCACCCAACAGATCCAGATTTTGTGCTTATAGGCTCTGATGGCGGTATTTATATGTCACATGACCGCATGGCGAACTGGCGCTTTATGGCGAATTTACCACTGACGCAATTTTATAAAGTCGCCCCTGATGATGCCGAACCGTTTTACACGGTTTATGCGGGGGCGCAAGATAATTCTACGCAAGGTGGCCCTTCACGTACCGCTCGCGATGAAGGGATCAAGAACAAAGACTGGTTTTTAACGCTAGGCGGTGACGGTCATCAACCTGCGGTAGAACCAGGTAATCCAGATATTATGTATTCACAGTGGCAACAAGGAAACTTAACACGTCATGATTTAAAAACTCGAGAAGGCGTGTATATAAAACCTCAACCGCGTCCGGGCGAGCCTGCTGAACGCTTTAACTGGGATGCGCCTATTAATGTATCAAGTCATGATGCTAAGCGACTTTATTTTGCATCACAACGTGTTTGGCGTTCAGATGATCGAGGTGATAGTTGGGAGCCAATCTCAGGTGATTTGACTAAAAATGGCAATCGCATGCATATGCCGATGATGGGTAGAACTTGGTCAGTAGAAGCGGGGTGGGATATTTATGCAATGTCTGAATATCATACCATTGCAAATTTCACTGAAAGCCCAGTGAACGAAGACATTTTATGGGCTGGCACGGATGACGGCCTTATTCAAGTCACAACCAACGGTGGTAAAAACTGGAAAAAGATTGATTTGAGTAATGTTGATGGTGTGCCAGCAGCCGCGTATGTTAATGATATTCGCGCCGACTTATTTGATGATAAAACGGTTTATGTTGCACTGGATAACCACAAATATGGAGATTTCAAACCTTACCTTATTAAGTCGACTGACTTAGGGAAGAGTTGGCAATCACTGGCAGATACATTGCCTGAGAAGCACTTGGTTTGGCGTATTGTGCAAGATCATGTGAAAAAAGACCTTATGTTTATTGGAACTGAATTTGGTATTTTCTTCACTGTAGATGGCGGTAAGAAGTGGACTGAATTAGATGGTGGGATCCCAACAATTGCCACCCGAGATGTAAAAATACAGCGCCGTGAAAACGACTTGGTTGCTGGGACTTTTGGTCGTGGTATTTATATTCTTGATGACTATGCACCACTGCGAAAACTAACCGAACAGTCGATGGAGCAAGATGCACTATTGATCGCGCCGAGCCGACCAGTTAAATGGTTTCAATTAGATGGTAATCATGCCAACACTGACGGCGATGATCGTTTTTCAGCGAAAAACCCAGAACATGGTGCAACGTTAACTTATTTCTTAAAAGAGAGCTTATTAACGGCAAAAGAAACGCGCCAAGAAGCTGAAAAAGAGATGGTTAAAGAGAAAAACTACCCTAAATACCCTGATTGGAAAGATATCGAGAAAGAAAATCAAGAAGCTAAACCAATGGTCTACCTTGAAATTCGAGATGCGTCGGGTGAGTTTGTAAACCGTGTATCAGGTAAAGCGAAAAAAGGGTTACACCGAGTTACATGGGATATGACTTATGCGTCAGGTAAAGCGGTTACAGGTGCTGAGTCATCGGGTTGGAGCCCATTTAATGCGGGCCTAATGGCGATCCCGGGTAAATATACTGCGACTTTGCACAAACGTGTGAATGGTGTTGTGTCTCAGCTGGCCAGCCCTGTTGAATTTGAGTTAAAGCCGATCATCGACAGTGCATTTTCTACTGCAACTAATAAAGAGGTACTGGCATTTGGTAAACAAATTTCTGAAGCTCAGAAGCAAATTACAGCGGTAAATGCAGTCTTGAATGAGTTGAAAAAAACGATGAAAACCTTGCGTACAGCAATAGATCGTACACCGGGTAACATTGAATCATTAGAAACGCGCTATGCAGATATTCAGCGCGAAGCTAACGAGATTCACTTTGACTTAAATGGCTTAAACTCTCGTAATCGTATGGGCACTAAACCGGCAAATATCTCGAGCCGATTGGGTTATGCGATGACGGCGGCTTGGTCATCTTACGGGCCGACACAACAGCATAAAGAGCAGTTTTCTTATGCGACTAAACGTTTAGACAGTGTTAGTAAACGTGTGAAAGAGTTACAAGAAAGTAGCGTGCCTGACCTGCAAAAATCAGTGATTGACGCTGGTGGCCCTTGGACAACAGGCGCACCACTGATCACTCGCTAACGCGATTGATAAACAGCATTGCACGTTGCAGTGCTGTTTATTTTGTATTCAAGACTAAGTTTAGCGTGAAGCTCAACGGGGAAACAGTCAGTGAGTGTGTAGATTTTCACTGCTAGTTTCCCTATGTTTTATCGCTATATATATTAGTGCACCACCTTATGCAATAACTAATGACTAAAGCAGTATCTCAACATGAAAACGATGTGTTCTCTTTTTTTATGCACCCTTTCTTGGCTTAGTAATGCCAATGAGCGTGAATTTGAAATCATGGAGATTTTAGTACCGAAACAGCCTTTGGCAATCACAGGGGCTGGCCAAGCCGTGTCAGATCTTGACGATCAACTTAATTATTCTTTAAACAGAACGATTGCCGATCAACTTTCTACACTCGTGGGGGTAAACTTAACTGGGCAAGGAGGGCAGTTTCAAAGTTATTCTATTCGTGGATTCAGCCGAGGCAGAATAAGAACTGAAATTGACGGTATTCCCATTATTACAGATAGGCGAGCTGGTAATTCAGTCTCCTTTATTGCGCCGGAGCTATTTAGTTTGGGGCATGTGGTCAAAGGCCCAAGTTCGGCACTTTACGGGGCACAAGCTTTGGGCGGTGTAGTGAGTTTAAGCACTGAGGCGTCAGACAAAACGCAATTGTCGGTCTCTGGGCAATCGGCTGGAAATGGTATTGGCATCGTAGTTAATCATCAAGCACATGATTTTACATCAGCGTTTGCTTATCAACATGGCAATAATGATCAGGCTGTAAACGGTGAAACGTTACATACTCGATTTGAGCGAGTTTCAGGGCTCCTAAGGTATAAAAGTTCGCGTGATGGCATCACAACAACGGCCTCTTGGTTACCTAGCTATGGAAAAGATATAGGTAAAAGCAGTCGAAAGTTTCCAACAAAACAAGTAAGCAGCTATCCAAAAGAGCTGCACTCATTGGCTCAGATCCAAATGAATGCAGGGCAGCGGTGGACCGCTAAGCTATTCCATCACTATCAAAACTGGGACAGTAAAACACTTAGGCTTGAGCGTTATGATGGCCTCACGCAATATCAAAGCCATACCTTAGGTGGCCAATGGTTGCAGCAAGTGATGATAGACGACTTACAAACTCATTGGGGAGTAGACTGGCTCTCGCGAAAAGGGGTAAAAATTACCAGTGATTACCGCCTATTTAACTCTGATATGAGCGCTAACAATGAACGCGTGAGTAACGAAATGCTCGGAAAAGAAGACAACCTCGGTTTATATGCTAAATCGGATTGGCGATGGCGAGATACTCAGTTTGATGTAGGTTTAAGGTATGACTGGATGAAGCAGCATAATCAACAAGCTCATAGTGCGGTTGATAGTCAGCTTAATGCCTCTTTTGCTGTTTCACACTCTCTATCAGATCAATTAACGGTTGGGTTAGATATTGGTAGTGGTTTTCGCTATCCAACCCTGACAGAACGATTTTTCTATGGCAAAACACCACGGGGTTTAATAAAAGGAAAACAAGGCTTAAAGCCTGAAAGTAGTCTAGGCAGCCAATTGACGATGACGTGGTTTCCGATAGAGCAAATTCGCTTGCATAGCGCTGTATATAATTATCAATTGGATAATTATATACAGCGCTATGCCGCAAATGATGAGCAGCTCAGCTATCAAAATTTAGATACCGCAGATCTGCATGGCTTTGAAACCGAGCTAAAGTGGTATCAAAATGATATAACAGAGCATACGTTGAGTTATCAACAGCAAGCAGGGCAAGATAGCTCAGGGCAAAGGTTGGCAGGTTTGCATCCAAGAAAGCTCACTTGGAGTATGTTACTCACGTTTGAAGATTGGGCATTGGTAAATGCCTATCGGCATTATTTTTCCGCTAATAGCGTCGGTCATGACGAGCAAACGCGCAACAGCTTTACGATATGGGATCTCTCTTTAGAGTATCAACTTAATGACAAACAAACCGTTAGCTTGAGTGCAAATAATATTACCAATAAAGAACATTATGCCAGCTTGGATGAGGATGCCCCATTTCAACCTGAACGTAGCTATAAATTATCAACCAGTTGGCAGTTTTGAAGGACAACATGAGTTTTAAAAAAACCAATAGAACCATTCATAAATGGGCAAGCATTGCCATTTCATTACCTTTATTAGTGGTATTAATTACCGGTATTTTACTCCTAGTAAAAAAAGAATTTAGTATTATTCAGCCTCCAACAGCAAAAGGCACAAGCACCGAACCCAGCATCCCTTTTGGACAGGTGTTGATAATTGCAAAATCGGTAGAAGAAGCGCACATCTCAAGTTGGGACGACATCAATAGATTAGATGTGAGGCCGAGTAAAGGGATCACTAAAATTCGCAGTAATAACAGCGTTGAAATTCAAATAGACAGCAGCACAGGTGAAGTGTTGCATGTTGCTGAACGTAATTCAGAACTCATTGAGTCGATACATGATGGCACTTTTTTTGAAAAAAATGCCAACCTGTGGCTGATGTTACCCATTTCATTTATTGTACTTGTGATCTCGGTGACTGGGATTATTTTGTTTATTCAGCCGTATATTAAAAGAAAAAAACGGAATTTTAAATTGCCTTAAAATGCTGTTATTGCCCTATTGTTAGGTAAAAAAGGTTGAAGACAAAAGCAGAAGTAAAACCTGAGAATATTTTTATACAGTCAAGAGCATAATTTATATAAATCGATCTCAGCCGCTTGGTTTTATGTTGAATATACTTTTGTAAAATTTTTCACAAAAGGAATAGCCAAAGTATCTAATAAAGCAGCACTCGGTTAAGAAAGTGCTTATTATGATAGGCCTAGATTAATAGAGAAATAATTAATGTTAATCTTTCCTTTGTTTTAGCTCGAACTTCGAAATTTATCATAATAGCTCTTGCTTAAGAGGTGGCTTTTATATTTTGTATTAATTTGTAAACTTGAATTATAGTTCTTGATATGCATGGTATAGTTAAAGCTGGAGTTATTATTTCTATATAGCAGTTTTAATTGAGCTTTTAATTATATCCGGATGTGCCGATAGTTTTTCTAAGGAAGGTAAAAAGTACTATGTTGAAGCAATTTTTAATCATTTATTCGAGTTCAATGTTAATTGTCATTTCAGGGTGTGGTGGCAGTAGCGGTGATTCTAAACCTATCCAGCAAGACCCTCCGCCAGTTGTGGTTACGCCTGATCCTCCTGTTATCGTTGAGCCAGATCCAGAGGTGTTTATGGATGTTATTGAAGCTCAAGGAAAGCAATATGTAGTAGATACAGCCAGTTGGATAAAAGAGCAGAATATTGATTGCACTGATACAGTGGCACAACATGATATGTGCCAAATAACTAACGTAGAGTTTAATGATGGTCTGTTTGAGCAACAGCGTACCAATAAGAATCAGACCGTACTTGTTCTTGATTATCGCTTAGACTTGCACTCAGTGCTGAGGTACCGATCACGCATAAAAGCGGCTTTTCGTTATGATCCTACATCGAAAACATTTATAGCAGATAATCCTAATATTAATGTGTCGAAATTAGGTAAGAAGCTACTTACTGAAGTAAATAATTTCAAGTTCACAGATGAAAAATTTGACATACCTCAGCCTGCATTTCTACCAGCGGCTTGGTTGTCAGACTTGGCTGAAGCGTATCGGGAAGCTGTACCTCAGGATACCCAAGATAGAGTGGCGAAAACGAACTTTTTTAGCCATGGAACAAAAGTATTTGGTTATCTGGCGCAACATAATCCAGAAGCAGAGTTTGCAGTAATTGATACGGCCTCTTTTAATCCATTCGAACAGCATAAAGAAACATTTTGTTCGCTTAATATCGACGTATTTTCGTCTTATATGAAAAGTGCGGCGAGTTCGTTGCAAACCGATATTATCGAAGCGCAAGAAATTGAGTTTATTAATTACTCTGGTGGTTTTACCTTAGACAGTGTTACGACGGCATGGCAGAAAAATCAATGTGAAGGGCTGTTGTCCAATGATCAAGCTCTGGCGTTTTTAACTACACTTACACCGGTTTACCAGGCATTATTTAATGCACCAAACGCTTTAGGGTTCCATGCTGGAAACATTGATGCGCAGTTAAGTGGTGACGAGTTGGATTTAATGGAGTTTGACCATCGTGTTAGAGTGTATCAATACTCTACTTTGGGCGATAATACGGCAATTCAGCCATTCGGACAGTCTGGTTGGCAAAAAGAGTTTGTAAACCACCAAGACAGCTTTGTGGGTAATTCGAGTATTGACCTATATATTAATGTCGGTTACGGACCATATAGCAATAGCAAAAATAGCACTCCAAAAATGGAACCCGATGTACTTGGTATGCGATATGGTGCTGAGCAGGCTTTGTATGCCTCTTCTTGGACTACCCCGGTCGCAACATCCTATGCAATACATGAGCAGACTAAACTGGACACGGATTTTGATCCGCAAGAGCTAAAATCACGATTATTGCCGCAGCAATGTCGTGGCCTAGATGACTATCAAGACAATGGTTCATTGATGGAATTTATAGAGAATGGGCAAGGGCACTGTCGAATTCAAGACCCTTTACGTCATAAATCTGATGAGTTAAACAGAATGGGTTATCTTTCTAGATGATTAGCATTGTTCAACTTTAGTATAAAGAAATGTATTAAGCAATTAGCTCGAGGCATTCGGAAAAAGTTTGGTTCGGGCTTCTTATCTTCTATTAATCACAGAGTGTTAGGCTATAAACTCATCCCGTGTGTGAGGGATTGATTTATAACCTAATGACTTTATTTATGGTGGAAGCGGGCCACTGTAACGCGGTTTAGCTGCCAAATTGAAAGCGGAATCCGGCGTTAACGGTAAAACCATCATTTCTTGACCATATGTCAGTCGTCCATCTGCCGCTCGGTGACTGTGTTGGTAGCAAGAGTGAATCTTCTTTGGTTTGTCGTACGTTCAGTAAATTTTCGGCGTTAATAAACCAGCTGACTTTGCCCACGGTGATTTGCCCCAACAAGCCTAAATGCCAATAGGCGTCGCTTTTTTCACGATAAGGATTGTTTGTGAGGTGCTGTGTGCCGGTATAATATGCTTCAAACCCGACTAAATGACTGCCATGTTCTTCCCACATGATCACGGCACCTGCTGAGTGTTTAGGAGTGAGAGAAAGCGGGAGACGTGTAAGTGTGCCATCATCGTCTTTGGTGGCATCAGTATATAAATAACTCCCGGTCAATTTAATGTCTCGCCAACGATACCTTAGCAGCAATTCTGCACCACGGATCTCTGTTTGACCTGTGGCATTGATAATTTGAACCTGTTGTGGCGCATTATCTATCACTTGTAACTCGGTGACACCTCTGACATCAGAGGCGAATAATGTAACGCTTGCTTCAATAGCATCAACGACATAGCTTATATCAACCGATGCTGTTGTGGCGCGCTCTTCATCTAACTCCTCCAGCGGTGCGAGGCGTGATAGCCCTACATCTTCTATGTCTTCGATAAACGGCGTTGGCGCAAAAAATCCTTTACCGTAGGAGCCTCTTATCGTCCAACTTTCAGGATTGTATAGTACAGAAAATCTGGGGCTAACTTGGGTGCCAAATTCACTGTGCCAATCGGCACGCGCGCTGAGTGACAGTGAAGTGGTTTCGCTGGCTTCATAATCTACCTGCGAAAATAGACCGGGTACATCATAGGTATAATTAAACACAGGGTAATCAACAGAGTCGAATTTATCAGATTGATAGGCAATACCTAATACCCAAGCAGTTGCCTCATTAAATCCTGAAACACTGGACTCTATTAAGTAGCTTTCGTGCGTATCATCCTCTTGTATTTGACCGAATTGATGATCGTGTTCTTGGTGCATGGCAGAGCCTCGCACATTGAGATTGAGAGAGTCATCCAAGGGTTTATCAAATATAAAACCACTGTCTAATCGCAACGAGTCTTGTGTTTGCGCAAACGGATTGCCATCGGGTAGTAGGGCGTCGTTTAATGTTCCGCCACGACGTTGTTCGGTCATTGCACCAAAGGTGAGGTATAAATTGGCACCACTGTCATCAGACCAATATAAGCGCGGGCGTACGCTTGCTCGCTCATAGCCTGCCAGATCTATCCAGCCATCATCGTCTAAATCTTGTTCTTTTTGATGGTGTACTCCCGTTGTAACTGACGCACTCAGGGTGTCAGTTACCGGTGAGGCAAAATACGCGGTGACATCTTGGCCATTTTTTGAGGTTGCATTGAATAGCGTTTCGCCTTCAAATTCTTCAGACGGTGTGCGTGAGATAAGATTTATTACGCCGCCGAGTGCTGAACCACCATACAAAGAAGACGCAGAGCCTTTGATAATTTCTACATTTGCTAAATCAGTAGGCGGAATTTGTAGCAGCCCAATTGAGGCTGTCTGACCACCATAGAGTGGGAGTCCATCACTTAAAAGCTGAGTATATCTGCCGTATAAACTTTGTAATCTAATATTCGCGCTACCTAATGCCGGTGAGGTATTTTGCACTCTCACGCCACCAGTTTCAGCGACAAGCATTGAAATATTCCCTGGGCGCATTAAGGCTTTTTCTTGTATTTCTTCTCCATTGATAATTTCGGTACGTGTTGCTGATTCGGTCACTATGCGACCCAATCGGGATGCTGTAACCTGAATTTTTTCTATTTTTTTATCATCATGAGCGCCGTGATGATGATCTTCATGGTGCTCGCCAGCCTGAGAAAGTGATGGAAATAGCAATATAGCCGTGGCCAGCTTAGTTAATTTAGTTCGCATTATTTACCTCAAAGAATGCTAAAAATGGTGCGCGTTGCGCAGAGTTCGTTTTTATTTTTTAATAAGTCAGAAAACAGACGGAGCTGTGTTCTTTATGAGGTAAAAATTGGGGGGCGAAAAGGGAGTGATAAAATGGAAATTGGCTGCTTATTCATAGACGAATAAATTGGCTCATTGACATACATAAAGCCAATCACTTGTGGTTCATTGAGTATGTACAGTGCCGACGTACAAGCATTTGCAGGACAAATACAGTCTATTTCACAGCAGTCAGTGTCACAGCAGTTTGCTAATTGACAGTCATTGTCAGCGTTTTCTGTGTGCTGTGGTTGTTCAACATGCTCGGTCTCTATGTGGACGTCTGAAGAGGCTTCAATAGAAAATGCGGTGTGATAAGCCATAGCCTGCCCTATGAAGGCAATCATCATCATGATAGCGATGCAGGTTTTTGAAAGTGGCTTAAACATATCAATCTCATTAATGTATATGAGCGTTCGCAATAAAGTTCGCGATACAATACAAAACAATAAATATAAAACAATAAATATAAAACAATAGTGTAATGATTTTTTCAGTTGATGTGAATATCATCACGGTTTTTATTCAGTGACTGAACTACGGTAGGTGAACACGTAAGCTCAGTCACATAGTTATAAATAGCCTTTCTTTATTCGCGAGGGTTGGATTGACTATTTTGTTGTTTGATCAGGTGTTTCAATTCTTGGATTTCGCTGTGTAAGTCTTCAATCGTTGGAACATTCTTAGCACTCTCTTTTTCTTGACGTAACTTTGAACGCTCATCTTCCATGACATTTACCACAATACCAATCACCATGTTTAGAAATGCAAATGCGGTAAAAAAGATGAATGACAAATAGAAAACCCATGACATTGGGTACACTGCCATTGTTTCATATTGAATATCGGTCCAATCTTCAAACGTCATGATCCTAAATAAGGTCAGCATAGAAATGGCAATATCTCCCCACAAAACAGGGTTTATATCAGCGAATATAAAGCTGCCAATTGCGGCATAAATATAAAAAATGATAAACATCAAAAGAATAACATAGCCTAATTGCGGCATTGCTTTAATTAGTGAGTTGATAAGGACGCGTAATTCAGGGACGACCGATACCATTCTAAGTACGCGGAAAACCCTAATTAGCCTTGCGAGTAGGGCCATTTCGCTATCGTTGATTGGGATCAAACTAATCGCAACAACCAAGGTATCAAAAATATTCCAGCCTTTTTTGAAAAAGCTTTTTTTATCATCGTCGGCAATAAAGCGCACTGAGATCTCAAAAAGGAAGAATAACGTGATAAACATATCTAGGACATATGTCACAGATATCGCGCTATTTGGCAAAGCAAAAGTTTTTGCACCAATTTCTAAAGCAGAAATGATGATCACCGCGACAACAGTGAGCTCAAATATTTTGTTGTTTTTTAAATTGTTCAGATTAAGTTTGATAGTTTCGTACATAGGCGATGGATCTGTTCAGTTATTTGGTTAAAGACGATGTGATTATATCCTAGTTAAGTTTCAACTCTAGGTATGATTGCCGCGAAAAATGTTACAGAGGATGTTTTTTAGTGATTTGGCAGAAAAGTGTTGGGAATGAGGGCTCTTCTAAGTCCACATATTAGAAGAGCCCAACTATGTTTCATGGTGTATGTTTGAGTCTAAAAATCAGCTAAGCGTAAAAACGCACCATATGCACGTGTGTACGCGGTTGGGTTGTTTTGCTTTAGTGTATTTAGATCAGTTAAAGATTGTGAGGTTGCTGCCCCATTATAAGCTTCTACGCTGCCAAAGATGACTTGGCTTTCAAAGGGGGTTGCTTCAAAATCAAGCCCTTTCAAATTGGCAATGCAGCTTGTGTCTGGTTGTGACCATAAATTATTGATAAAGCTATGCATAATATCTACACCACAGGTATTTGCATGGTCTTTTTTGCTATAAGAGACAAAAATAACGCCATGTTCTGTTTCAGGCAATTCAACATAGCGCTGGTTGTTGTTGGTAAACGCGCTTTGAACTATAGGCACATAATAATGCGGCGTTTGTGGGTCTAAGTCGCCATTGAGTAATAGGGTTGGCATGTAGTGTCTTGTTGGCTGGTAGATATACGGATCTGTGTAGCGATTCCCCCACACTTGTTTATCTATATGTCTTTGGTACAGCAGGTACCCTGGAATACATGAAATAGCATCTTTACAATATGCCAGCTTGGATTGAAGATCGATTTCGTTGTAATTAATCTCATTTTGGACAATAAGTTTTGACACTATGGGAGATGAGTTAAACGAGTCTTTAGCAGCGAGTTCAATAAATTGTTTACCTACGCCTTTGAACATAAAATTATGCAAGTTGTTGAGTGCGATTACATCGTTATCACTACATCGGGCTAACCGGTGGTACATGGGCATTAATATTTGCTCAACTGAGCGGCTTAATGCAAGTAAGGATATTGCCTGTAACTCGAAACGCTTTAAATCAGTCGCAGGGCAATGTTCTCCAGCATAAACACGGTTGACCAAGGTTTTGAGTTCTTCTACTGAGTTTAAGCTTAATTCACTGCGACAGAATTCGTCATCTTGGCAATAGGCAAACATATCGGCGAAGATGTCATTAAAGTTTTTGTCCCATGAATCTAGGCCAAATTTTTCACTAGGCACGACCGAATCTAAAATGATCCCTTGTGCGCCTGTGGGAGCTATTTGACTAAATCTCTGCGCCCAGAGAGTGCCATATGACGCGCCATATACATAAGTGGGTTGCCAATCGAGCGTTTTACTTTTTGTGATTGCGTATTCAAGGTCTTTGGCGGCTGAGGTTGTGGTGAACTTATACAAACCTTCACCCCATTGCTGGTGGAGGTCATCAAAACAGGCTTGCGCATAGTCAGCGTAGTCCGCTAATGGCGGGTTACTGCATGTTAAGTGTGTTGACCATCCGACACCCCGATGCTCAAGGACGTATAAGTCATAGTCTTGAGTAAAATGATTGAGGTGTGTCTCATATTCATCAACGTAAAAGCTGCCAGATGCCCCCGGACCACCTTGTAAGAACCAAATTTGGCCTTGACTATTACCTGATTTTGCAGGGTACTTAGAGACCAAAACGTCTATTTTTTTGCCATTTGGTGCATCCCAATCAAGTGGCACTTCAGCCAAACTACATTGGTTTCTGTTGTCGAAACTTTGAAACTGCGTTGGGCACTCACCCCATTCAAAGTCGACATATGGACTATAACTCACGTTTTTTATGGGCGTTGCCAAGGTGTTGAATGCGCTGAGCATCCCGACACAGGCGAGTGGGGTTATAAATTGTTTCACGGTGATCCTTCCTATTCATGTTGTAAATAAAACCATTTTAAATAACGGTTTTATTACTAAAAAATAACATTGGGAGCAGGGGTTTTGTATGATTTCAATTTTTCTGTTGAGTGAAACGAGTGATAGAAAGCAATTTAACGCTCAGTGACCGATCACTAAGCGTGGTTTATTATGTCTTGTGCTTAGGGTTTCGTTGTGTGCTGCCTAATTTTATAGAGTCCAAATAAAGAGAGCGCAAGGTAAATTGTATACAGCGAAAGCTTTTCAACCCAGGTTGCTTTTTCATAAGCGCCATATACTCTGAGATAGTCGTTACATATAAAGAGCCCAATGCCGGTAAAAGCCATAGTTATCTTAAAAAACTTACCTCCCTGAGTTTTAATGGTTTTGATACAGAGTATTAAAGTAAAGAGTGAAAAGTAGAACGCCAGTAACGACATCGCACCGGGTACGACACTTGGAAGTACTAATAATAATGATAGAGAAGCCAAACACCATCCGAGGTATTTCATACTATATTTCCTTGTTGTATTGCTGTGCAGTTATGAGAATAACTTTTTCCTGACTATTTTTCTATATTCGCTGGGGGTTTGCTGTAATCGAGTTTTGAAGATCCGGGTTAATAAACCTTGTGCACTGAAGCCAACAGAAACCGCAATATCTTGTAATGATAAATTACTATTTGCTAGTAGCTCTTTTGCGCTTTCTAAGCGAAGGACTTGTAAGTAGTCAGCAGCAGTTTGGCCTGTAGCGGCTTTAAAGCGGCGATTAAAGGTTCGATAGCTCATATCAAATTGTTGAGCTACTTCTGCGAGTGTGATCTCATTGGCAAAATTGTGTTTCATCCAAAACTGTATCGCCGCAATTTGTTCATCAGGGTGTTTGTCGACCGCACCTTCTAAATAACGCTGTTCTTCATAGGGTTTACGAATTTCATGAGAAAAGTTTTGCTGTACATGATTGGCAGCTTCCAAACCGTATAGTTGCGAAATGAGATGGACAATCACGTCTGCTAGTGCGTTTAGACTGGCAACGGTATAAATTCTTTCTGATTGTGTAATAAAAAAGTCAGGTTTTAGGTCGACGTCAGGATAATCCCTCTCAAACTGTTTAGCATAGTGCCAGTGAGTTGTCGCTGGGTGGCTATTTAGCAGACCGGATTCAGCTAAAAAGCACACACCAGTACCAACGCCTATGATGGTGCCACCTTGCAGCCATGTTAGCGTAAGTTGCTTAGCTATATTGCTATTCTTCCTTACGACGGGTCGAGGGTTACGCCAAATACTCGGGACTATCACATAGTCTTGTTGAGCGAGCAAAGTTAAATCACCATTGGGGTTGAGCTGCATCCCTAAATCATTTCCAATTGGTGTGTCGCGCTGAGCAAGCCAATTGAGTTTTAAAGGGATAAATTTCTCCCCTAAATGTCTCTTTGCGTATGCTTCGCCAGCCCTGAGCATTTCAGCTGGTAAGGTGACACTGGTGAACAACATGTGCTCATATAAGGTAAATGCGATATTTATTTCTTGTTTCATCTGGACCGACCATTACCATTTGGCGAGTATTATACTTTATATGGCTAATATTATAAAATTAATATCTCACTTCCAACTAGAATTAGGACATTAGCAGTTATAAAGACAAGAATACCATGACAGCATTACCAATTATCGTCGGTATGGGCGGTATTAACGCCTCTGGCCGTACCTCATTTCACCAGGGCTTTAGACGTATTGTTTTAGATAAGTTAGATCAAAAAGCGCGTCAGGAAACATTTTTAGGCCTTGCGACATTAATGAACTTAGTGAAGTTTGATGGCCATAGCCTTGTCACTGCAGATGGTGAAACGATCACGGCGGCAGATATTGAAGATAAGCTGGGTGATAAAATCAAAGCGGGTACCTTGATCCGTAAAATAGAAAAGAACCACTTTGATGTAGACGCGACGCATTGGCAGCAAAAATTGGCGATTAAAGCGAATAGTGATGAAGGCTTGCGTTTTACTTGTCGTTTAAGAGATTTACCAAACCCCGTTCCGTCGTCTTGGCAGGTTACTGAAATAGATAAAAAGACAGTAAACGTCATTGTGCCTGATCAACTCGATGTGAAACACGATAGTTACCGAGACAACCCGATTAAAGCTGCGGGGCAGTTTCCAACCGGCTTTGAGCCATCAGCAATGTATAACAGCCGTTATCAGCCACGTGGTTTACAAGCCACTATATTCGCTGCGACAGATGCTATTCGTTCAACAGGGCTTGATTGGGAAGCCGTGATGAACAGTGTTGAGCCTGATAAAATTGGTACATATTCGGGTTCAATTGCCGGACAAATGAATGATGAAGGATTTGGGGGTTTAGTGCGCAGCCGAATGAAAGGCGAGCGCGTGAGTACCAAACAATTGGCACTGGGGTTAAACACCATGTCGACCGACTTTATCAATGCTTACGTTACGGGCAGTGTAGGCACTACTTTTACGGCTTCTGGCGCATGTGCCACATTTTTGTATAACCTTCGCGCTGCGGTAAACGATATTCAAGCTGGCCGTACCCGTATTGCGGTAGTGGCAAGTGTGGAATGTGCGTTAACACCGGAAGTGATTGAAGGGTTTGGTACCATGGGTGCGTTGGCGAATGAAGAGGGCCTGCGCAAACTGGATAATACTGACAATGTTGACCATCGTAAAACCAGCCGTCCGTTTGGTGAAAACTGTGGCTTTACGATTGGCGAAGGTGCACAAGTTGTTATTCTAATGGATGATGCTTTAGCGATTGAGCTTGGCGCTGAAATTATGGGATCTGTGGTTGATGTATTTGTTAATGCCGATGGTGTTAAAAAGTCAATCACAGCGCCAGGACCTGGTAATTATATTACCATGGCTAAATCGGTCGCCTTGGCTGAGCAAATAGCTGGGACAGAGGCACTGAAAGAGCGAAGCTTTATTTTAGCCCATGGTTCAAGTACACCTCAGAACCGAGTAACAGAATCTTTGATTTACCACAAAGTCGCTGAAGCATTTGCTATTAATGGCTGGAAAGTAGCCGCACCTAAGGCATTTGTAGGCCACACGATCGCACCGGCAAGTGGTGATCAGTTAGCAATGGCATTGGGTGTATTTAGCCATAATATAATGCCAGGGATCACGACGATCGATAAAGTAGCCGATGACGTACACGCTGAACACTTGGATATACGCAATGCACATTATGAGTGTCAGCCAATGGATATTGCCTTTGTGAACTCAAAGGGGTTCGGCGGGAATAATGCGACCGCGACAGTGTTTTCCCCGTCGTTAACAAAACAACTACTAAATAAACGTTATGATGATAAAGCATGGAACTGCTATGCCGATAGGTTAGTGCAAACGACGGCGATGCAACGTAACTATCAAAACGCGGCTGATTTAGGTCAGTACGAGCTTATTTATAAGTTTGGAAACGGCATGTTAGATGAAGCGGGTTTAAAAATAGAGACAGATAAATTGACGTTACCGGGCTTTGAAAAAGCCGTTAAGCTCAATGTAAATAATCAATATGGTGATTTAAAGTAACCTTTAAAAAGCTATGTTAAGCAAAGCAGGGCGCTCATTTAGAGCGCCTTTTTGTTGATTGGAATAAAACAATAAATTAACGAACTGTATGTAAAAAGTGCATGTGTTTATGGTATTGGTCAACAATATCATTGATCACCGCTTCTTTTGACCAGCCCATAACATCGTAGTCTTGACCACCTTCACGCAAATGTACTTCTGCACGATAGTATTTGTCCTCGCTATCGTCATCATCTTCTTCAACGTAGCTTGGTTTATCTGATGATCTGCGACGGACTTCATATTTAAAGTCTAATTCTTCACCAAGCAGCACCAGTAGGCTGATCCGGCCGAGCTTTTCGTCTTGATCAACTTGGGTTTCAATATTGTGTTGATTGAGCTCACTGGCAACCGAATTAATGGCGGCTAGCGCAGCATTATTGATGAATTTATTAACATTGGGCTTGTTTGGAAAGTCTACTATATTACCTAAGCGCTCTTGCCAGCTACTCGCGGTATTACCGTTTGCTGGGGCCACCGGGGCCACATTCATTTGCAAGCTTTCTCGTTTTGCTGCGTCAACTCTGAGCGCTTTTATCAAACCCCAAGTTGCGATCAGTAAGATCACAGCAAACGGCAGCGCACTGGCTATCGTCATGGTCTGTAAAGCCCCTAACCCACCAGCTATCAGCAATACAGCAGCAACTACGCCTTCGCCGCCAGCCCAATAAATACGCTGCCAAAGAGGGGTGTTGTTATTACCGTTTGAACACAACATATCGACAACCATTGAGCCAGAGTCTGACGATGTTACAAAGAAGATAATAACCATCAAAGTGGCGACAAAAGATAATACGCCGGACAAGGGGAATTGCTCAAGGAAGACAAAAATAGAGACCGCAACATCTTTTGATACGGCTTCTCCAAGGCTTGCAATACCTTGATTCATGATTAAATCAATGGCGGAGTTACCAAAGAAGGTCATCCACATTAGTGTGAAACCTGTTGGGATAAATAATACACCCATAGCGAACTCTCGAATGGTCCGTCCCCGCGACACTCGGGCAATGAAAAGGCCAACAAAGGGAGCCCATGACATCCACCAACCCCAATATAGTATGGTCCAGCCACCTAGCCACTCAGTTTTTTCATAAGCGAATAAGTTAAAAGTATTCCGCACAATATCAGCGGTATACGCGCCAACATTTTGTACAAACGCTTGGAGTAAATAAATGGTTGGGCCTAATATTAAAACAAATAACAGCATCAGAACTGCTAAGCCCATATTAAGCTCAGATAAACGGCGGATCCCTTTATCAAGGCCAGTTGTAACAGAGAGTATGGCTAAGCCTGTCACCACTGCAATTAATACCACCTGCGTAGTTAATCCGACAGGAACATCGAATAAATAGTTTAAACCAGAGTTTACTTGTAATACGCCGTAACCAAGTGAGGTTGCCACGCCAAATACAGTGCCTATTACGGCAAAAATATCAACCGCATGACCAATTGGGCCGTAGATTTTATCGCCGATCAATGGGTAGAGTGCAGAACGAAGTGTGAGAGGTAACCCGTGTCGATAACTGAAAAAAGCCAAGATTAAAGCAACAATGGCGTAAATAGCCCATGCATGTAATCCCCAATGAAAAAAGGTAATTTTCATGGCTTCTCGAGCGGCTTCAACACTGCCTGATTCGGCAACTGGCGGAGACAGAAAATGCATTACAGGTTCAGCGACACCAAAAAACATTAAGCCTATTCCCATGCCTGCAGAAAAGAGCATGGCAAACCACGTAGTATGGCTATAATCAGGCGTTGAATGGTCTGGACCAAGTTTGATGTTACCAAATCGAGACAGTCCCAAGTATGCCACAGTGATGAGTATAATGGCGACCGTTAGGACATAAAACCAACTGGCTGTGTGCACAATGCTAGCTTGTAGAGATTGAAAAAAAGTATCGGCGGTTTCGGGCATGAATGCGGTAAAAATGACCAATAAAATGATCAGGCCTGACGCACAATAAAAAACCGGTGGATTCAACTTTGCTTTGACGTCATGTTCAGACATAGTGTTCCCCGTGTGTATTACAGATTATGATTTTTAGAGTTTAATTAAACGTAAATCTTTAAGATAAAACAACTTATCATTATAGCATAGATGCCAATAAAAAATATCAACTGTGTTAGGGGAAGGAATTATAAATTCAGGGGGCTTAGAGCACACAAGCTAGTATGCTCTGATATTAGTGTTTGATTGTTTATGCTTCTAAAAGTATTTTGCGTGAAACGCTAAATGTTGCTCTATGAAGCTGGCGATAAAGTAATAACTATGGTCATATCCGTCATGCATCGTAAATTGCAGCGGGTAATCCTGTTCACTTGCGGCTTTTTGCAAGTGCCAAGGTTGTAATTGCTCATCAAGAAAGTTATCAGAACTGCCTTGACTTACTAGCATAGGAATTGCTTTGGTATATTGGTTATTTTGCATCAGTAAAACGGCATCGTGAGTTTGCCACTGAGATTTATCAGTGCCTAAGTAACCTGATAACGCTTTTATACCCCAAGGGCAATTTGTGGGATGCACAATAGGGCTAAATGCAGATATACTGCTGTAGCGTTCACTATTTTTAAGGCCGAGTGTAAGCGCTCCGTGACCCCCCATCGAATGCCCGCTGACAGCCCTTTGCTCAGTTACTGGAAAGTAGCTTTCAATGATCCCGGGTAGCTCTTCAGCAACATAATCATACATTTGATAGTGTTTATCAAAAGGTGCTTGTGTCGCATTGACATAAAAGCCTGCGCCTAAGCCAAAGTCGTAACTTTTATCGCAGTCATCAGGCACCATGTCACCCCTTGGGCTGGTGTCTGGTGCTACGATGGCGATGCCTAGTTCGTTTGCGACTTTAAATGCCCCTGCTTTTTGCATAAAGTTTTCGTCGGTGCATGTTAAACCTGATAACCAGTAAAGTACGGGGACTTTTTGTCCAGTATTTACAGCCTCAGGTAGAAATATGGCGAAGGTCATATCACAGTGGGTGGTTTGACTGGCATGGCGGTATCGCTTATGCCAGCCGCCAACGACTTTATTGCTGGCGACAAGTTCCATAGTGGATCCTTATTAAAAGTGAACGACTGAACGAATACTCTTGCCCGCATGCATGAGGTCAAAAGCATCATTAATGCCGTTTAAGTCCATAGTATGGGTAATAAAGTCATTGAGTTTGAATTCACCAGCCATGTAACGCTCAACTATGTCAGGCAGTTCAGAACGGCCTTTAACCCCTCCAAATGCACTGCCACGCCATACTCGGCCGGTAACAAGCTGGAATGGACGCGTTGAAATTTCTTGTCCGGCGCCTGCCACACCAATGACTACTGACTCGCCCCAGCCTTTGTGACAACACTCTAGTGCTGAGCGCATCACATCAACATTACCAATACATTCGAAAGAGAAGTCAACGCCTCCATCGGTCATGTCTACAATGACTTCCTGAATTGGCTTATCATAGTTTTTAGGGTTGATCAGATCAGTGGCACCGAGTTTGGTCGCAAGCTCGAATTTATCTTCGTTGATATCAATACCAATAATGCGTTTTGCACCGGCCATCGTTGCCCCAATGATGGCTGAAAGCCCAATCCCACCAAGGCCAAAAATAGCAACGGTATCCCCAGCTTGTACTTTGGCGGTGTTCATTACAGCGCCCATACCTGTCGTTACACCACAGCCAAGTAAACAGATCTCTTCAAGTGGTGCCTCAGGATTGACTTTAGCTAACGATATTTCCGGTAACACGGTGAACTCTGAGAATGTTGAGGTGCCCATATAATGATAAATTGGCTCACCGTCTTTATAAAAGCGGGTAGTGCCATCAGGCATCAAGCCTTTACCTTGAGTTTCGCGAATTTTTTGACATAAATTCGTTTTACCTGATGTACAGAACTTACATTCACCGCATTCTGGCGTGTATAAAGGAATAACATGATCGCCAATCGCAACACTGGTTACGCCTTCACCGATAGCCTCGACAATTCCAGCGCCTTCATGACCTAAAATAGCCGGGAATACGCCCTCGGGATCATCACCTGATAGGGTAAATGCATCAGTGTGGCACACGCCTGAGGCAATTATTTTTACCAATACTTCACCCGCTTTTGGCATCATAACATCGACTTCTTCAATACTTAGAGGCTGACCAGGACCCCAAGCAATAGCGGCTTTAGATTTAATAAACTCTGACATAACTACTTCCATCTATTTTGATTTACACACAGTATAATTACTTTATTATTTTTGATAATCTCTAATTATAAAAAATACTTTTACAGATTTGTAATAATGGATAGATGGATCGGTATTGACGAGTTTGTTGCTGTTGCAACGAGTGGCTCATTTACACAAGCGGCAAAGATACTCGATACCTCGGTTGCGCAAATAAGCCGCCGAGTGAAAGAACTAGAACAAAGGCTAGATCATCAATTATTGACGCGTACCACGCGAAAGTTAGCACTGACAGAAGAAGGCGAGATGTTTTTAACTCATGCCCGTCATTTACAGCATGCCTATGATGATGCGGCCCTAGCACTAAGACAGCGAGATCAGCAGCCAACTGGCACTTTAAAACTTACAGCACCTGTGATGTATGGGGAGCGTTATATCATGCCAATTGTGCATGATTTCATGGCCAAATACCCCAAAGTTAAAGTTGAAATGCAGCTTTCAAATGAACAACTTGACTTAGTTGCAACGGGTTTTGATATTGCTATCAGATTAGGGCATTTGAAAGACTCAAGCCTCAAAGCACGCCGTTTGTCATGGCGAAATACCTTGGTTTGTGGAGCACCGAGTTATTTAGCTCATCATGGCCAGCCACACAGCTTAAGTGAACTATCAGAACATACTTGTTTGGTGGGCAACAGCAGCTATTGGCGCTTTTTTGATAAAAATAAAGAGCGCAATATTAAAGTGAATGGACCATTAAGTTGTAACAGCGGGTGGGCTTTATTAGATGCGGCATGTAAGGGTCTAGGTTTGGTGCAATTGCCACACTATTACGTTGAAAAGGCAGTGTCAGATGGCCGGCTGATTGAGGTGTTATCAAACTTTAAGCCAAAAAGTGAGGGAATATGGGCGGTTTACCCGCCCAGACAATATATGCCAACTAGCCTACGTTTGTTATTGGACTATTTGGTTGCTCATTTTGACCCTCAAGGTCCATCGCAGCTAAAGCCTGATTAAGAGCGTCTTCACGGCTATCGCAAAATGCATCTGCGCCAAGTTTCTCTCGTATATTAAAGCGATGTAACTTGTCGCACGTTTCCTTGTTTGGCGAGAATATATAAACTTTACATTTGGCGTCTAATGCATCTTTAATCGCATTTTCAAGGGCGAGGCTCACGGTCACATCAAGCATTTCAACGTCACTTAAATCTAATACCATTGCTTGGTATTTATTGATATCTCTATGTTGGCGCGCGATTGCTTTTGAAACACTAAATATCATTGGGCCAGATAGGTAGAAGTAGAGTAATTGGCCTTTCGCTTGTTCAAATAAGTTACGCTCAATGTCACTCATTGGTACATCGTCATCAGTATCACTGATGGCTTTTACTTGTTCAGCTTGAACTTGGCTCAAACGCTCAATCACAATAATATTCGATATAAATACGCCGAGTCCTACAGCGACAATTAAATCAACAAATACGGTGAGTAGCATCACACCATACATGATGGCCATTTGCATTAGACTGAGTTTGTGGGCACGTTGGATAAAACTCCAGTCGAGAATATTAAATCCAACGTAAACTGCTATACCCGCTAAAACAGCCATCGGGATCGGTTCGGTTAAACTCCCTGCGACGAAGACAACGGCCATAAGAATGAGAGCTCGAAATATGCCTGCAAGTGGAGAGCGTGCACCAACTTGGACGTTTACCACGGTGCCCATGGTTGCGCCCGCACCAGGCAGTGCGCCGAATAATCCTGAGATCATGTTTGCAATACCTTGACCACGCAGCTCTTTGTCTGAGTCATGTTCTGTACGCGTTAAGCTGTCTCCAATGACGGCTGTCAACAATGTGTCAATACATCCTAAGGTGCCCAAAACAAGCGCATCTATAACCATCTCGGTGAATAGTTCACTGGTGAAAGTTGGCCAAACGATAGAAGGTAAACCACTGGGAATTTCGCCGATGCGTCTGATGCTATCTGTATCAAACAAGATGATTGATAGTAGCGTTATAGCTACTAGTGCAACTAATTGAGCTGGCACATATTGGCGGTATTTTTTTGGTAGGTAAAACAAGATGCCTAATGTCAGTATACCAAGTAGTAGTTCTGAAAAGTGAACGTTTAATAACAAGTTGGGTAGTGCTTCAAGTGTACCAACTACACCACCTAAAGGAGCTTTATGGCCAAGCAGAGGGGCCAGTTGCAATATTATGAGAATAACGCCGATACCCGACATAAACCCAGAAATAACGCTATAGGGCATGAGAGTGACATACTTACCTAATTTAAGCGTGCCTAACAAGATTTGAAATGCGCCTGCCATCATAACAACGGTAAAGCCCATTGCTAAGCCGGTTTCAGGGTAATTGGCCATCATGGTGGTCAGAACCGCTGTCATAATGACAGTCATCGGACCTGTTGGTTCAGAGATCAGGGAGGTAGAGCCGCCAAAAAGGGCAGCAAAGAGGCCGACGAGGATCGCGCCCCACATTCCAGCTTCGGCGCCAGCGCCAGAGGCGACACCAAATGCTAATGCCAGTGGCAGAGAGATTATCGCAGTGGTCACACCACCGAATAAATCTCCTTTTAAATTCATGTGCTTAAATCGAGATAAAGACAACATTGGACTTCCATACCGCGAGATTTCACGCATTTTACACTAAATTGTTCCTTTAACTATCAGAACTTCAATATTTTTTTACAATTTGCTGCGTACCCAAGCTATATAGCTTTGTGTTAGTATCGCTAACTATTAGCCTTGGACATAGCCATAATTAACCATGTTTCAACCAGTTAGCCTCTTTGTTGGGTTAAGATATGCAAAAGCAGCGAAGGGAAATGCCTTCATTTCGTTTATTTCATTTTTTTCTATCGCGGGTATCGCGTTAGGTTTAATGTCATTGATCACGGTGAGTTCCGTGATGAACGGGTTTGAGCAGTCGCTTAAGAGTGCGATGCTTGACTTAATCCCCCATGTGCAATTAAAAACGCATAACGCAGCTAAAGCTGATACAGAAAAATTACTCGAACAGTTAAACAGTCATCCCTTGGTAGAACGCGTACAGCCTTATATTACATCAGATGTAATATTACAAACGAATCAAGAATTAATGGGGGTACGCTTACAAGGGCTTTTCTCTGGGTATGATAATGCAGTGAGTAAGCATGTTGAATTAGGGAGTTTGGCTGATGTCGTCGAGCAGAAATACCAACTGGCGATCAGTCGATACTTAGCAAATAAGCTCGGCGTTGGCATCGGAGATAAACTCCGAGTGATTTTACCCGAAGTGACAAGCTATACCCCGCTAGGTCGTGTGCCTATGCAACGTTTATTTACAGTGTCTGCCTTATATAGCTCAAAAAGTGAAGCCGATATGCACCTTGCTTTTGCTGATGGCAATAGTTTGATGCGCTTAATGCGACGCACCGGTGAACACTCCTTTGATTTAAGTATTACGCTAAAAGATGCCTTTGCTTTACAGCCGTTTTACGAGGCAACGGTTGATATGTACTCACACTATGAAAGAGATGATTGGCAAACACAACAAGGTGCACTATTTTCGGCAGTAGCGATGGAGAAGCGAGTCATGTCGATGTTATTAGGGTTAATCGTCATTGTCGCTGTATTTAATATTCTTTCTGCTTTGTCGATGATGGTACGAGAAAAGCAAGGGGAAGTCGCCATTTTGCAAACTTTAGGGTTTACCCCAAATATGATCGCTCGGGTATTTATGGTGCAAGGGTTATATAACGGATTAGTAGGAACTGCTATTGGTACAATATTAGGCTTAGTTGTTGCGAATAATATTAACGCCATCTTAAATGCGTTAGGGTTGTCTTTGTTAGGAGGTGCTGAGTTACCAGTATTATTTTCGCCTCTTGGTTTGGCGTCCATGGCTATCGCAAGCGTTGCTATGAGCTTTGTTGCAACACTATACCCTGCTAAAAAAGCAGCTAACGTTTTACCCGCTGAGGTTTTAAGATATGAGTAATTTAGTAATTGAATGTAAACAGTTGGGCAAATCGTACCAAGACGGAAAAAACCAAGTTGAGGTTTTAAAAGGGGTTAATTTATCCGTCATACAAGGTGAGATGTTGGCAATAGTAGGTAGCTCTGGGTCGGGTAAAAGTACCCTTTTACATATTTTAGGTACTTTAGATAAAGCGTCCAGCGGTAGCGTGAAAATTAAAGATCAAGAAGTTGCGGCAATGTCTCGTAACAAGCAAGCTGAATTTAGAAATCAATATTTGGGCTTTATTTATCAATTTCATCATTTATTGATGGAATTTACCGCGTTAGAGAATGTGGCGATGCCGCTATTGATCAAAGGGACGAAAAAGCAGCAAGCACAGACAGATGCAATGGATATGCTGGATAAAGTTGGGTTAGCACACCGTGCTGATCATAAACCCTCTGAATTATCAGGGGGAGAACGCCAGCGAGTTGCCATAGCGAGAGCCTTGGTTACGAAACCTGCTTTAGTATTAGCAGATGAACCAACAGGTAACTTAGATAAACATAACGCAATGAAAATTTACGAGTTGTTATCTCAATTGAACCGAGAATTGCAAACCAGTTTTGTTGTGGTTACTCATGATTTAGAGCTGGCTGCAAAACTAGGTCGCAGTGTGCAACTTGATGATGGCGTGTTGTCTGAGGCTGCGTTCAAGTCAGGAGTTGAGCATGCTTAGTGTCTATTTGAGTAAACGATTCCGTCAATCAAAGCAAAAAACGGGATTTGTTAGTTTACTTAGTAAGGCGTCAACACTGGGGGTAATGTTAGGCGTGGCGGTATTAATTATCGCGCTGTCGGTTATTAATGGCTTTGAGCAACAACTTGAAGAGCGGTTATTGTCGGTTGTGCCACAGGTTAGCTATCAAGCGCCTTACGATCCCATTGATAATTGGCAAGACAAAGTTGCCTTACTTAATAAGCATCCACGCATTGTCGCTGCTGCACCTGAAATAAATTTAACGGCGATGGTGCAGTACAAAGGTCAGCTAAAAGCTGCGCAAGTTAAGGGGATTGAACCCAGTATTCATGCAAAGGTCTCTTCAGTTTCGCGATATATTGAAGGGAGTAACTTGAGTGAGTTAAATTCGGGTACGTTGATTTTGGGGGATCGTATTGCAGAACACCTTAAGCTGATTCTGGGTGATAAGGTAACTTTATTGGTGGCGAACAAGCAAGCCTCGCAACCGTTGTCGGCACCAAAGCGGATAACGGTTACGCTGATTGGTGTTGTGAAAATGGGCGGTCCTATTGATGAGTCTATTGCGCTCGTTAATTTAGCTGATTTACAACAAGCATTGAACTTAAATCCGAGCCAAACGACAGGGCTACGAGCAAAGGTACAAGATGTGTTTGATGCACATCAAATCGCCATGGCAGCGGGGAGTAGTTTACCTGATTTGGTTTATGTAAATAGCTGGTTTAGAACACAAGGCAGCTTATATCAAGACATTCAAATGGTACGTACTATTGTGTTTTTAGTGGTATTTTTGATTATTGCGGTAGCGAGTTTCAATATTGTCTCCTCGATGGTGATGGAGGTCAAAGAAAAACAAGCCAATATAGCCATATTGAAAACCATGGGCGCTAAGGATCGCACAATTTTTGCAACGTTTGCAATGCAAGGTGTAGGTTACGCGTTAGTTGGTGCACTTTTTGGAACGGTTGTTGGGGTCCTACTTGCGATTAATTTGCCTGATTTATTTAATGCTATATTTAATCAGCCTGATAACAACCCATTAGCCGGAGTTTATTTTGTGGAGTTTTTACCGTCGAAATTGGTGTGGTCTGATATTCTGATAACGCTTGGTGTTACCTTTATTCTCGCATTGCTAGCGAGTGTTTACCCAGCATGGCAAGCAACGAAAACTGAACCCGCTTCCGTATTGGGAAACAGCTAAAATGTATTGGCAGTTATTCTTAAATATAAAATAACTGTCAACGTTTACGAGTCAAAATGCAAATAGCTTGATTTATCCGCAACGACATAGTTGACAAAGTCAGTGAGCGGGAGAGGTTTACTGTAGTGGTACCCTTGAATATATTCAACGCCTTTAGCTTTGGCGTAAATCATTTGTTCCATATCTTCGACGCCTTCTGCAACGATTGGCTTTTCTAAGTTTTTAGCAAGTGACACGATGGAGTTGAATACCGATTGAAGTCGGTTGTCTTTGACGACATTTGTAACGAATGAACGATCAATTTTGATCTCATCAAAATTGAGTTTGCATAAATAGCTTAAGCTTGAAAATCCGGTTCCAAAATCGTCTAAAGAAATTATAAAACCGTGACGTTGAAGCGACATGAGTACTTCATTTACAAAGTTAAAGTTATCAATTAAAGCTGATTCGGTTAGCTCTAGCTTAATTTTGTTGGGGGTTAACTTATACTGAGCCAGTGTCGCGAGTAGTTTTTTCTCAAAATTAATATCTAAAATTTCAATCACACTAATGTTAATTGAGAATAAGTAAAAACCAGAATCTATAGCTTCAGCTTCTAATTCCGACAGTAATCGTCTTATTTGCGATAACGTGAACAATGTGAGCTTATTGATTTCGCCTGAGCTTTCAACAATAGGTATAAAGGTAGCGGGGGAGACGGGTTTTCCATCCATACTCCATCGCATTAAACATTCCGCGCCAATCAGGCATTCTGTACTTGTGTCATGAATAGGTTGAAAAGCGATGTGAAAATCCCTGTGTAGTGCGTCACTGTGTAATGATGCACGTAAAGCAGTTTCAATTTTATTCTGCCATTCGATTTGTTTTGCTAATGCATCTTGAAACTCCACCAGACGCAGCTTTTCAGATAAAACATCAAAGGTAGCCATTTCGGCTTTGTTGAGACTTATCTCATGGTCATCATGTTCTTTTTCTCGGTAATACCCCAATGCCACATTACTGTAAAAGCTATTTCCATTGAAATTAAAAGGGGCGTTAAGCTCATTATACAGCCGTTCAATGTTAAACGTATGTTCAATGGGAACAAACGCACTAAAGCAATCCGTTGAGTATTTGGAAAATGTTGCGTCTTCAAACTCAATTTGGAACCGTGATAAGACTTCCATAAAGACCAAGTTTGCGACACCGATATTCCAGACTTCTGAGATGCGTTGATAATTACATATGCGCACGCAGCACATTGTTCCGTAGCTCCCGATTTCTTTTATTTTACTTACAAATGCATCTCTGTAAAGTAAACCAGTATGAGGATCTTGAATCGCTAATTGTTTGTTTAAACGGCGAATAGCAATGAGTTCTTCAATGGGACTAAAGCGCACGTAAACTTTGTTTTCGTGCGGGTAAAAGTCAAGTTTCATCCATATCACTGTGCTGTTATCAACACTGATCCCGACCTCTGTTGTATGTTTTTCATCAGGATGAATAAATATACTATCTGTGCGCACAGGCTCATAGTCTTCATTGAGAAGCTGCAAATGAGGTAAGTCATTTAGTATGTCGCTGGTACATAAGTTAAATAGTTTTGCAGCACATGTGGAGATCTCTGTTATCATTCCTGCTTTATCATAAGCGATATAAGTGAGTGAAAATAACTCAGTAACCTGAAGACTCGACATGTTTCAACCTAACAACTTTTGAATTTGATATGGTATGTTTTCTAAGGCATATACTTTATCTACGCCACCACGATTTATCGCCTCTTTTGGCATACCAAAAATGACACAACTCGCTTCACTTTGCGCGAAAGTGACTGCGCCCTGCTTTTTCATTTCTAACATACCAGTTGCGCCATCATCGCCCATACCCGTCAAAATAATGCCAATGGCATTGCTACCTGCAGACTGCGCAACTGAGCGGAATAAAACATCTACAGACGGTTTATGCCGACTCACAAGTGGCCCATCTTTTACTTCCAAATAATAGTCCTTACTTTGGCGATTTACCAATAAGTGACGCCCCCCAGGCGCAATATAAATTCCATTATTAGACATGATTTCACCACATTCGGCTTCTTTAACATTATGGTTACTTAATGAATTTAAGCGCTCAGAAAAAGCAAGTGTAAATTTCGCTGGCATATGTTGTACGATGACAATTGGCGGGCCGTTTAAAGGCATCATTTGAATGAGTTGCCCAATTGCTTCTGTGCCACCAGTAGATGCGCCTATTGCTATTATTTTATTGGTTTCAATGATCTGCTTATTATCCACTTTCTCAAGAACAGCATCTGTTGGATAGTTTTCTCTAATTGAATTGTTACGACTTAGATAACTCACCGCTTTCACTTTAGCTTTACTCGCGCCTTTTATGGCATCAAGTAACTCATTTACGTGTGTACTTTGTAAAAACTCAGTCAAACCAGTCGTGGGCTTCGCGACTACTGCAATGGCACCACAGGCAAGCGCTTCAATTGCTGTGGCTGAATGTTTTTGAGTGAGAATAGAAAAAATAATAACAGGAGTAGGGTGCTCTTCCATTATTTTCTTTAAAAAAGTTATGCCATCCATTTTTGGCATTTCGATATCGAGTAATATGACATCGGGCCAGTTACTCCGCATTTTTCGCTCTGCAATTATTGGGTCGGGAGCAGCACCTAGTAGCTTAAATTTAGGGTCACGTTTGATAATATCCCCCATTACTTGGCGCATAACCGCAGAGTCATCAATAACGAACACATTGATCATGGTGATATCTTTTTATAAATACAGGGTTGTAGCATTTTTAAATCGTCACGCTTGTAGCGTAAAGATTCCGAGTGCCCTAAAAATAGTAATCCGGCGTGGTTTAAACGTTTAATTACGTTATTTAAAATTTTTAATTGTTTAGTTTCATCAAAATAAATTAGTACATTACGTAAAAATATGATGTCAAAAGAGTAGTCTAGCGTTGAGGGTGCTAACAAATTATCAACGCTAAATGTGCAATTGCTTTTAATTTGCTTGGTGACAGAAAAGCTCCCATCATGTACACCGTACCCTTTTAAACAATAAGATTTTTTATATTTTTTTGGCACTTTACTGACAGTCGAGATAGCAAACAGCGCTTCTTGTGCCATTGCTATGGTCGTTTCTGATATGTCGGTTCCATAAACATGCCAACTGTGATTGTAAAATAAATCTTCGAGGATCATAGCAATGCTGTAAGCCTCCTCACCTGTTGATGAAGCTGCACTCCATGCCCTAATGGGGAACCTTTTAGGTGGCTTATCTTTTAAATAGCTTAATAAAAATTCAAATTGGGAAGCTTCGCGGAAAAAGTAGGTTTCATGTGTTGTCATTTTATCAATAAACGTACTTAATTCATTAGAGCCTTTTTCACTGATAATAAAGTGGTAATATTCATTATATGATTCGCATTGCGTTGCTCTCAATCTGCTTGAAAGCCTACTCCCAACAATATCTCGCTTATTTTTAGCCAAACTAATGCCTGTTTTTTGTTCTAAAACCCGGTTCAATTGATTGAATGCTTGAACACTGATCATATTTATGACTTGCAATAATTTACAAAGAACTTGTCTTGGGATGTTTTCAGCAGTGCATTTATTTCGTTTATGTCTAATACTCTTGACATATCTAATAACGTGGTAAGTCGATTGTGGATTTTTGCCATCTTCCACACATATTGGCGAGGAATATTGGATCCAAATGAAGGAGACGACTCTAAGTGCTCATGAGTAATATACTCAATAGACACCACACTGTTGACAAGCATACCCAGGGTCACTGTTTCACCAATGACATCGTCGATGAATTCGTAAAGTACGATACAACTGTATCGATTGTAATTTAGATTTTTCTTAAGAGATAATCTGTTTTGTATATCGAGGACAGGGATAACACTGCCACGAACATTGATAACCCCTTTAATGACTGTGGAACACATTGGGACCATGGTGGTATCCGTATACTCAATGACTTCTTTTACTGCGTCGATAGGGATCCCAAAGTTGTCGTGGCCGATACAAACAAATAAATATCGATTATTATTACCATGCGTTGTATCTGTTTCAATCATCTCCATCATCAGCCTCATCGTGTATCTGTTCGGTATTTGACATGTCAGCTTTACCGCCAAGTTGGGCGTGATTTAATTCTGTGACTAATTCTAAGTTATTCAATGTTAATATGCGTAGAATGTTTAATATAGTGAGTATTTTGTCTTCAAGTTTAGCTAATCCATAGACAAAGCGACTTTGAAATTGCCCGCCAATACTCGGAACATCATCTATATCAGATTGCAATATATCAATGACCTTCGTCACCATATCTACTTTTAAACCAATTACAATTGCGCTCTCATTGTATAAACATTCGGCGATAATAATACAGGTTCTATTGGTACAAGTTTGCTGCGGTTTACCCAATCTAACCGATAAATCAAATACAGGGATCACATCGCCTCTTAAGTTAATGGCGCCAATGATAAAGTCAGGCGACATAGGGATCGGGTCGACTTTGATATATTCCATAATCTCTTTTACCAACGAGATAGAAATAGCGTAGGGGGTTTTATTTAGCTCAAAAGCTAAATATTTATCTTTTTCAATAATGCTAACGGGCTTTAGCGATTGATTAGGCATCATCTATTACTCATCAAAAGGCATAAAGCCATCTTCTGGGAGGGGGGTATGGTGGTTATTTTTTGATGAGACGGAGCGTCTGTTTTTTAAGTGGCTTCTCTCGTTGGTTAATTTAAAGTAGCTAACAGTTGCACGAATATCCCCAGTCTGGTCTTGAACCATTTTAGCGGTTGATGCTAACTCCTCCGACGCAGAGGCATTTTGTTGGGCTATTTCATCAAGTTGTGAAACCGTGCGATTGATCTCTACAACACTGGTACTTTGCTCTGTAGATGCTGCGGTGATCTCCTGGACCAAGTCAGCCGTTTTACCAATATTGGGAACCATTCTGTCAAGCATGCCGCCAGCATGTTGTGCTATTTTCACGCTATTGTCAGCTAACGTGCTGATATCTTGCGCTGCAACTTGCGAGCGTTCAGCCAATTTGCGAACTTCATCGGCTACGACAGCAAATCCTTTGCCATGTTCACCTGCTCTTGCCGCCTCTATGGCGGCGTTTAATGCTAGGAGGTTTGTTTTGTAGGCAATATCTTCAATGATACCTATTTTCTCTGCTATTTGAGTCATGGCACTGACGGTATCTTTTACCGCTTGGCCGCCGTCATTTGCTTCGCTACTGGATTGCTTTGCAATGTCGTTGGTCATGGTCGAGTTTTCAGTATTCATGGAAATTGATGAACTCATTTGCTCTAACGAGGCGGAGGTTTCTTCAACGCTTGCGGCAAGCTGGTTTGATGTTGAGCTCAACATGCGGGACGTTGTACTGACCTCGTTGGTGCTGTGTGCTATCGACTCTACAGATTCTTGTATATCTAACAAAATATTTTGTAGTCGTTCGATGAACCCATTGAAACTACGGGCGGTTTTACCTATTTCATCGTTACCAAAGTCTGGAATACGCCGGGTTAAATCTCCTTCTCCTGAGCGTAAGTCTTCCGCAGCATCAGCGAGCGCATTGATCGGGATGACAATCCCATTGATGAGAAACGCCGCGGTTGCCACTGCGAGAACAATTGCGACAACCAAAAGAGCCCAAACTAAAGAAATGCTTTCTTGTGCCGCTGAGACAAGTGCCGACAGCGACGCATTACCATCATCAATCGCTTGGTTAGAAATCGATTCAAGCAAGTCTTCAATTTTACTAAACACTTCGTGTTCTAGCCTATCAATATCACGCGCAGCTTGGATTTTCATACGGGGGTCGTACAGTGCAAAAATTTCTTTACCGCCGTTATAAAGTTCTAAATACATGCGTTCGACCTCAGAGATACTTTTAATCTCCTGTGGCTTACGCTCAAGCGGTTTAATATCAGCTAAAAAACCAGAAAACGTTCTAGCATCTTTTTCAAAAGCCGTATCTGCACCAACACCACCGCGCATGTAGGCATTTAAGGAGCTCATCATGTCGCCCTGTTCATCAATCAGCTCTAAGTAATATCTGACACCAGGTAAGTCATCATTTACCACTTCTTTAAAGTCACCACTGCTCCCAGCATCAGCCACTTCTTCTTCTTTTAAAGCATCTAATAATTGTTCAAGAGGCTCTGCGAACTCTTTATTTAAGTAATCATATTTGTCTGTTGCTTTTTGTTCCAACTGAGGATCAAATCTTGAAAAAATAAGGTCTTGGCTTTCATTTGCATAGCGGCTTAATAAATCTTCTAGTTGACGAATACGGCCGGTATCAATGGTATTTAGTCGTTTTAGGTCTTCTAGGTAGTTAATAAATTCATTGTGGTTTGCTCTAAAATCTTCACTTTCATCCGCTTCGCCGGAAATATATTCAAGTACATTACTGTTCATATCTCCTAATTCATCCAGCATGTTCAGCGCATAGATGGTTTCTGGAATATTATTCTCTCCAACTTTTACGGCAAATTCTTCGATGCTGCCATTTTTAATCTGCACTGACACCGCAATGATCAGTAGTAGCAACCCCATAGTAAACATCGCAAATATAATTTTATTGCGAATGGTTAAATTCTTAAACATGATTTATCTCCGATAACATGTTATTGCTTAAACTCGAGCGTTTCATAAACGGCGATAGCTGATTTGATCAAAGCAGACACATCAAGAATAATTGCGACGTCTCCACTGCCTAATATTGTGGCTCCACTAATACACTTTAATCCTTCGAAGAGCCTCCCTAGCGGCTTAACAACCGTTTGAAACTCCCCTTTGAGAGAATCGACAACGAGCCCAGCACGTAATGTACCGAATTGCACTATGACCAATGACTCTCTGGTGTGGGCAATACGTTCCTCCACGCCAAACAACGAGCGTAATCGAATAAAGGGTAAGACCTCTGTTCGTAAGTTGATGTAGCTTTTATCTTGTATATCCTGCTCAGCAACGACTTCGTGTAGTTCGAGGCATTCAACAACGGTATCTAAGGGTATTACGTAGTTATCGTTGTGCACTGAAAACATAAAGCCATCAATAATTGAAAGCGTTAATGGTAAGCGGATCAAGATAGTTGAACCCTTGTCTGGTTCACTTTCAACTTCAACACTGCCACGCAAACTTTCAATATTACGCTTTACTACATCCATGCCAACACCCCGACCAGAGATGTTGGTGACACTATCTGCAGTAGAAAAGCCAGGTGCAAAAATGAGTAAATTAATTTCTTTCTCTGGTAAAGAGTGCTCTTGTGCCACTAAACCTTTTTCTATGGCACGCTGAAGAATTTTGGTTTTATTTAAACCTTTGCCATCATCACTAATTTCTATAACGATAGATCCTGAATCGTGATATGCACGCAGTTTTAAGTTACCTGTTGTAGGTTTACCACTGATGATGCGTTCTTGTGGGGATTCAATGCCATGGTCAATGGCATTTCTAATAATGTGCATTAGAGGATCACTGACTTTTTCAACAAAGGTTTTATCCAATTCTGTATCGGCCCCTTCAATTGTCAATTCGACTTCTTTTCCCAGCTCTTGGGAAATGTCTCTCACTACACGCTTAAACTTATTGAATGTTTCACCAATTTGGACCATACGCAGCTTTAACGAACTGTCGCGAATATTTTCGACAAGTCGTTCAAGTAACGCCATTGCTTCAATAAGGGTTTCATTCCCAGTTTCATGGGCGAGCAGATTGGTACGGGCGCCCGTTATCACCATCTCACCAACTTGATCAATTAACCTATCGAGTTTGAGTGCTTCAACGCGCAGTGTTTTGCTCTGATGTAGTTTTGGCGGTGGTTGCTTACTTTTGTCTTGCTCTACAGAGGTGGGAATAGCCTCTGATATCGTCGCTTTATTTTGCGCTATCGCGTCGAGTACATGTGTTTCAATGCTATGACATTTTTTAATCTTTTCGATCAGGTAGTTTATATTGCTAAATTCATGACAGGCTGTTTTAAACTGTTCAAATGCTGCATTCGGTGGGAAAATGCCAAGCACGGCTTCAGTTTTGATAAAGTCAAAGATATCGGCAATCTCAGACTCGCTTTTATCACTATCAAAGCATAGGTGAAATGCTAAATAATTGCTTTCTGGGTCGAATGCATCTGTGGATTCTAAGCTTCCTGTGTAAGTATCTACTTGTAACTCTGTAACTTCTTTTGATAAGAAGAAAATAAATGCAAAAGGGTCTAAGCCATCGCGATATACATTTTCATTAGGGGTGAAAAGTATATGCCAGCGAGTGTTACCGGCTGATTGCGCTAAGTTTTCCCTGTTTTGAAGAGCATCAGGGTGGTGAGAAGGGGGTTCTGGTGCTAGATATTCTTTAAAGGTGTTTTGTAGATCTTGTGCTTTATGTAAGGTCGCGGGATCGACTTCTGTTTCTTGGGCAGACAAAATTACTAGAGTTTCGACGACATCTCGGCTAGATAGCAACGCGGTAATTAATTTATTATCTAATATGATTTCACCTAGACGAATTTCATCAAGCGTGGTTTCAATAATATGGGTTAAGTCGACAACATTTTTGAAACCGAAAATGCCAGCACTTCCTTTAATTGTGTGAATGGCTCTAAAAATACTATTAATGACCTCGGACTTTTGTTCTTTACTGAGATCTGACTCCAGTTCTAGTAAACCATCCTCCATGTCTTGGAGTAACTCTTTCGATTCAGTAACAAAGGTTGTAATCGCAGCAGAAAGGTCTATTGACATGGTGTTGACCTTATATCTGATAGGCTTTCAAGGCATATACCAAGCAGACTAAACTTAGTCCTTACCAAATCACTTTGGGTTATCGTATTTATAGTCTTATTATTTTTACTACATTGATCTAAGGCCCAAAGGGTGAGTTGCAGGCCTGATGAGTCAATTTCATTCACATAGCTGAAGTTAAATGAGACCTCCTCATTCGCGGTTAAGTACTGTTTTAACTCGCTGTAGGTATTGGCAACTTCATAGATAGTCAGCTCGTTAGGAAATTGAAAACCTGCATTATCACTCATCCATTTGCCTACATACTTAATAGCTTTGCAACGGCCTGCAACATTTGTGCAGGTTTAAAAGGTTTCACCATCCAGGCTTTAGCGCCGGCTTTTTTACCTTCCTCCATCATATGTTGCTGGTTTTCAGTAGTCAGCATGACCACTGGCGTAAACTTATATTGTGGCAACTGCTTTGCTTGCTTAACAAATTCAATACCATTCATATTTGGCATGTTGACATCACTGATGATCAAATGAATTTTAGTGCCGTTGAGCTTAGCTAGCGCATCTTTGCCATCTCGCCCTTCAATGACAGTATATCCCGCACCAGTTAGGGCGATATTTACGACCTGTCGAAGGGAGTCAGAGTCATCTACAATCAAAATTGTTTTACTCATTTAAATTCCTCATAAAAAAGTTATGTCGTCGACTCTTTGTTCTCGATCTTTCGACAGTATGGCTCTTTGTTCATTGGTTGCTGCAGTTTTAAGTAGTTCATCGCTGACTCGCTGATGATTAAACTCGGCATTATGGTTGAGCTTACGTTCTGCAATGAAGTTATTTAGTTCGTCGGTCATGGTGGAGAGTGCTAACATGACGCTGTTTTGGATTTGATCAACTCGGTCTTGAAATTGTAAATCAACTAATATTTCAGATAGCACCTGTTTTATGTCAATACTTGATTGATGAAACGCTTGTCCATCGTTGGTGATCTCTGTAGCAAGACTGAGTGATTGGTCAATAATGGTATTTATTTCATGTTCGTAGCGACCTTGTGCCTCATCTTTTCGCACGAGATCTTGTTTCATTAGTGCCATTGATGCTTGAAGCTCTTGCGTGACTGCGGCGATGAGTTCACCTATTTTCACACCGGTTTGGCCACTGGTATTGGCAAGTGTTCTTACTTCATCAGCAACAACCGCAAAACCTCTGCCATTTTCGCCAGCACGCGCAGCTTCAATGGATGCGTTGAGTGCGAGTAGGTTTGTTTGGTCGGCAATTTTAGACACGTCAATAGACATAGCCTGTAGTGCCTCACTTTTAATAACTAACTCTTCTATGGTAGTCGTAATAGATTCTTGAGAGTGGTTAGCTTCATGAATTGAACTGAGCACTTGGAGCAACTTGTCACGCTTTTGTTCAAAAATGGTATTGAGTTTCTCTGAGCCACATGCGTCTGATTGTTCTAGCCGCATGGTTATATCTTTGACAACCTCTGAGAATTCACCAGACATTCTTACAACTGCGTGATTAGTTTGCTCTCGGGCAGAAGAGATTTGTTCAACAATCTGAGGAATTATAACTTTACTCAACTGTTCCAAACAGGCCAAATCGCTAGACGTGGAGCCCTCTGGTGTATGAGCTTTTTTATTATGACTGTGTAGTACGTTGACCTTTTTGGTAATCGTGACTAAATAAATGTCCGATATTAATAAAGCAACAATAATTATCCATGTTAATACACTTATTTCGGCAAGCGAAAGTAGTAACAGTACTATTGTTACATGACTCGCAAAGTACATCATATAGGGCTTTGACATTATTCAGGCCGAAAGTATTAACATCACCTACAAGCCTAGTAAAGTATGAAAATTGTGCAAAATGAAATTAAGTAAAAAATATTTGGTTGCGTTTTGGTTGCAAGTAACTGATCAAACCCTTACATTAATGCCATTAAAAAAGTCACGAGAAATAAAAGTATGAGTGAGCAACAGCAACCTGAATTAACAGAAGAGCAAAAACAACAACAAGATATAAAATGGCAAAGAGAATGTTTTGAAAACGCCCAAAAGCATTTAGCCGAAAAAGGTATTATTCCAAACGCAGTGATTGATAAAGATAGTCGGTTCTTAGCGCCTTTGTGTGCGGTATGGAAAATGAAGGCTCAAAACGGTAAAACTTACTGGGTGATCACTGGTCAATTACCAACCGATCATGTTGAGGTGGTTGCGGCTACCAGTGCACGTGCAGCGATCAAACACTTCTCTTACCAATGGCAATTAAAAGCAGATGCTATTCTAGCAAATGCTGGGCAAGACCAGTCTCAAGCTCAATTTGCAAACTTATTAATAAATCGTGCCCATGGATTGTACGATATAGCAGAAAATGATCAGTTATGGGCTAATGAAGCATCGTAAACGGATCTGTTTTAAATGAGGAGATAGGGCACTTGAGCTTTTGCCTTGGGATCCCTGCCTCCATAAACACACAACCTTGCTTTAAAAAACCGTTTTCAACAAAACTGGGGACTTCTTGCAATACACAATTGACGAATATATCGTTTAGCCCTCTTTCCTTAGCTAGGTGGACAAGATAATTTAATAATGAACTATAGGCTGAGCGGTTCCTATGCGCTTTAAGTAAGGCTATTCGACTAATTAAGCCGTCTGGGCACAATCGACCTGTGCCTACTGGTTCGTGTTGTTCATCACTAATCAGAACATGCTCTGAATGTGAGTCTAATCCATCAAATTCAACTTCCATTGGCATATGAAATTCATAGACAAAGACACGCTCTCTTATTTGCTTTAATTGTTTTTGGGTTTGGTACCAATTGACTCTGTCGACGTGATAAATCATGATTCCTCCGCAAAGTACAAAAACAACGGCTTTGGCCTGCTTATTAAGTGCGAACAGCTACGTTTACCCTCAGCTGTAGGTAAACTAAACTTAAAAGCAGGAGAAACCTTTGATCTGCATACAACAAGGTACTACGAGATCAGTCATCTTCTTGTAAGAAATACGTTCCTTCATTGATTAGTCTAGTTAACATTTGTGCAAATTCAATACAATTTAATGAATCTTCTATTTCAGAGCCTGAAAAGTGAGGTAAATCAGTCAGTAATTTAATGGACTCTAAGTGTTTTGTTGCAAGTGAATAATTATCCCCGTTAACACTTAATACGATCGAGTCTGTCAATACTTGGTAAATTGTACGGACACCGCCCGCACGTTCAATTATATCATTTGTTGTTATGTAATTTGCGAGTTCTGTATGCAAAAGTGGGGGGGCAAGTGGTGCCAGATCCATATCATGTTTGGGTTGACTGAGCATAGTCCCTAACCAGTGTTTTAACTGCTCAGGGTCGCTGAGCGCATCCTGCATAAGTCTTTGAATATCGTTCACTTCCGTAGACGTTAATTGGCCTTTTGACTCACGAATAGATAACATAGGGTCGCAGTAGCGTGTTTTACCACCTTCAGAATCAATCAAGTGATCAGCAAAACCAGATAAAAAGTCTTTTTGATCTGGGGCTCTGAATCCAACTGAGTAGTTAAGAGCATTTTCTACTGCATAACCTTCATGTGGGCAGCCTGGTGGTATATATAAAATGTCGCCGGGTTCTAGTATGGCATCAATTTCAGCATCAAATTGCTCTACTTGAAGTAAGCTTTTATTTTGCGCAAATTGTTTTAGATTTGCATCAGGTAAACCCACACGCCAATGGCGCTTACCTTGGCCTTGAATAATAAATACGTCATATTGATCTAAGTGCGGCCCGACACCACCATGGGGTGTCGAATAGCTCACCATTAAATCATCAATGCGCCAATTTGGTATGAATCTAAATGGCTCGAGTAGTTGCGCTGCGATAGGGTGCCAGTGATCAACGGCTTGAACCAGTAGCGTACTGTGTTGTTCTGTGAGTTTACTAAAATCTTCAAATGGACCATGGTACGATTGCCAATCGCTATTATGATTAGTGATTAAACGTGACTCTATGCTCTCTTCCATTGCAAGCCCTGCGAGCTCTTCAGGCTCAATAGGGTCTTCAAATTCGCTAAAGCCACCTTTGATCAGTAAAGGGCGTTTTTGCCAATATTGTGAGAGAAACTCAGCATGGCTCAGTTGATTTATTGTCAATTCGTACATGGTTTTTCCATAAAAAAAGCGAAAGAGAAACTCTTTCGCTTTAAAATTTAATTTACGAGCGAGTTATACAAGTTCGTCGATAAATGCTTCAGCACGACCAATATAGTTTGCTGGAGTCATTAACTTCATTTCAGCTTTTGCATGCTCTGGAAGATCTAGCCCATCGATGAATTCAGCCATGATCTCTTGATTAACACGCTTACCGCGAGTGAGCTCTTTAAGCTTTTCATAAGGCTTTTCAATACCATATTTACGCATCACCGTTTGAATTGGCTCTGCAAGCAATTCCCAGTTTTGGTCTAGTTCTTCAAGTAGACGGTCTGCGTTTACTTCAAGTTTACTCACACCTTTAAGGGTTGCTTGGTATGCTATGAGCGTATAGCCCATACCAACACCTAGGTTGCGTAACACGGTAGAGTCCGTTAAGTCACGTTGCCAACGAGATACTGGTAATTTCTGTGCAAGATGCGAGAAAATAGCGTTTGCTAAGCCTAAGTTACCTTCTGAGTTTTCGAAATCAATCGGGTTAACTTTATGCGGCATGGTTGATGAACCAATTTCACCAGCGATGGTTTTTTGCTTAAAGTGATTAAGTGCAATATAGCCCCATGCATCACGGTCAAAATCAAGCAAAATAGTATTAAAGCGTGCTACAGCATCAAAAAGCTCTGCAATGTAATCATGCGGTTCTATTTGAGTTGTGAAGGCATTCCATGTTAAACCGAGGCTTGTAACAAACTGCTCAGCATGCTCGTGCCAGTTATACTCTGGGTATGCACTTAGGTGTGCGTTGTAGTTACCTACAGCTCCATTGGCTTTGCCTAGAATAGAAACGGCCGCAATTTGATTTCGCTGACGTTGTAAACGCACATACACGTTTGCAAACTCTTTACCCATGGTAGAAGGAGACGCAGGTTGACCGTGCGTACGTGTCATCATAGGGATTGAGCGGTATTCAATTGCTTTTTCTTTGATTGCAGCAAGTAACTTGTCGCAATAAGGCAGCAATACTTCATCACGCGCTTCTGTAAGCATTAGACCGTGAGATAAGTTGTTGATGTCTTCTGATGTACATGCGAAATGAATGAATTCATTTACAGCATGTAGTTCAGCGTTATCAGCCACTTTTTCTTTTAGTAAATACTCAACGGCTTTAACATCGTGGTTAGTTGTGCGCTCAATCTCTTTTACGCGTGCAGCATCGGCTTCACTAAAATTTGTAACTATGCTGTCTAGAAGCGCATTTGCTTCATCACTAAAAGCAGGTACTTCTGCAATACCTTCGGCTTTAGCTAAAGCTTGCAACCAGCGTACTTCAACCGTTACACGGTACTTAATTAAGCCAAACTCACTGAAGATGCTTCTAAGCTCAGCAGTTTTACTGCCATAGCGACCATCTACTGGAGAGATAGCGGTCAACGCTGAAAGCTCCATAATTTCTCCTAAACTAATTGGTTTTGAACGATATTTAAATTCTACTTTGTGCTTCGGCGATAATTTTCTTTTTACCAAAGAAAAACTGGCGGCGTTTACCGCCTAGTTGTCGCCAAAGCACAGCGCTACGAATACCAGCAAGGAGTAGCGCTCTGATCTTTTCTTGGATCCCAGGCTGTTTTAATAACTCAGGTTTACCAAAAATTTGAATTTTCTGACCTAGTGGGCTCAGTACTTCACTGTAGATATCGGCAAATGCAGCGACAATGGTGCTGTCACACACATCAAAATGCTGTAACTGGCGTTCTACATCTTTTAAACGTCGTGCTAATTCATCCAGAGCTTGGCTATTGTTCGCCAAAGCTCTTTCTAGCTGCATTAAGCTACCGACGTATTTCACCATTTCAACGTCTTTTTCACCAGCTGGGGTTAATTGCTCTACCAAGGTGCGATACCCTGATTTTAGAGCAAAGCTGTCTTCATAAACATCAGAAGGATGATTAGGCGAAAGGTTAACAATACTTTTTAAAAAGCTTGCTACATCGGGCTCCGAAAACTGTCCGTATTTTGACGCTTTTTGTACCAGCTTGGTGATCTGACACATTGCCGCTAAAGGCATAACATATTCAGCAGCCATTACTTGATCACCGAGTCAATAATACCGCCGCCTAAACAGACATCATTTAAATAAAATACGGCAGATTGCCCTGGTGTTACGGCTTTTTGTGGCTCATCGAATAATACCCGAGCAAGTCCGTCTTGACCTACCAGCAACGTACAGGCTATATCCGTTTGACGATAGCGGGTTTTAACGGTACACCGTAATGTGCCTTGAGGACCTGTGCGGTCAACCCAATGCAATTGGTCAGCATTTAAGCCATTACTAAATAGGCGAGGGTGGTCTTTACCTTGGCCAACAACTAATACATTGCGTGCAATATCTTTGTCTACAACGTACCAAGGCTCTCCATTGCCCTCTTTCATACCACCAATTAATAAGCCTTTGCGTTGGCCTAGAGTGTGGTACATGAGGCCTTCATGATCGCCGACTTCTAAACCGTCAGTATCTTCAATTTTGCCAGGTTGCGCCGGTAAGAACTTTTGTAAAAAGTCTTTGAATTTGCGTTCACCGATGAAGCAAATTCCTGTACTGTCTTTTTTATCATGGGTGATTAAGTCTTGCTCTTCAGCAATACGGCGTACTTCTGGTTTTTCGATTTCGCCAACGGGGAAGAGCGTTTGTGCGATATGTTCATGACTTAACGTGTATAAGAAATAGCTTTGATCTTTATTGTCATCCAGCCCGCGACGCATAACAAATTTACCATCACGTTCTTCGCGTTGTACATAGTGACCGGTCGCGATGTAATCAGCACCTAGTGCTTGTGCTGCGAATTCTAAAAATGCTTTAAATTTAATTTCTTTGTTACACATAATATCGGGATTTGGCGTGCGGCCCGCTTTATACTCCTCGAGGAAGTATTCAAATACGTTATCCCAATATTCTGCGGCAAAATTTACCGTATGAAGCTCGATACCGAGTTTATCGCAGACAGCTTGCGCGTCTTTTAGATCTTCGGCAGCAGCGCAATATTCATCATTGTCATCTTCTTCCCAGTTTTTCATGAACAGGCCTTCAACTTGATACCCTTGTTCTTTTAAAAGGTAAGCTGAAACTGAAGAATCAACACCGCCGGACATACCAACGATGACTTTAATGTGACTATTATCGCTCATAATTTTTGCTGTAAATCTATGTGATTTTGAAAGGCCGTGATTATAGCATGCAAATGCGGGTGGCTAAAAGTCGAGATCAAAGTCATCGGCGACTTATCACTTTATATTGTCCGTTTTCTAGCCCGTCGAGCGAATATTTGCCAATTTTGTAGCGTATTAATCGCAGTGTAGGGTGGCCAATATGGGCGGTCATTCTTCTGACTTGCCTATTTTTCCCCTCATTGATTGTCACACTCAACCATGTGGTAGGAATATTAGCGCGTTCGCGTATTGGCGGGTTACGTGGCCAAATATTTGGTTCAGCAATGATTTTAACTTTTGCAGGGCGTGTTAAGCCATCTTTGAGTTCAACACCTGAGCATAACGCATCAAGACTTTTTTGCTCAGGCACTCCTTCAACTTGAACCCAATAGGTTTTATCGGTTTTTTTACTAGGATCTGTCAATGTATGCTGTAATTTACCGCAATTCGTTAGCAGTAATAACCCTTCACTGTCTCTATCAAGTCTACCTGCAGCATAAACGTCTTTTTCTTTTACATACTGTGCCAGTGTTTCTCGGTTTTGATCATCGGTGAACTGACATAGCACATCAAATGGCTTATTGAATAAAACAATTTTGACGTCTTCTGGTGCAACTTTGGGTTTTGTTGACTTTCTATGACTGGGTTTTGACTGTTTTGAAGTATGCCGAGATGACGATTTTGCTTTGTATACCATGTTGTACCCGAGTGCATAAATATAAGGCTGGATTATAGCAACTGTCATTACGTTGTGCTCACATTTTATGAAGGCGACGGCTTACTGATTCATGGGCTTATATAGGCTTATACTGTGTGTGTTTAATAAATGAACTGGTTTTGTGATAGGTTTATGGTTAATCAATGCGTTAGGTGTTTATGTAGCAGGGCGAAGAGAAAAAAGGGTAGCTAAAGCTACCCTTTTAAATGACTCGTTAACGATTATACCAGTGTTGCAAGGATATCGTTAAATGTTTGGCTTGGACGCATTGCTGCATAGGCAATATCGTCATTAGGCTGGAAGTAACCGCCTACATCTTTTGCTACGCCCTGAGCATTATTTAGCTCTTCAACAATTGTTTGTGCTTGTGCTGTTAATGTTTCAGCATAAGCAGCGAACTGTGCTTGAAGTTCTGTATCTGTGGTTTGTGCAGCAAGTGCTTGTGCCCAGTACAGAGATAGGAAGAAATGGCTACCACGGTTATCTAGCTCGTTTACACGGCGAGAAGGTGATTTATTTTCATCTAAGAACTTGCCTGTTGCTTGATCAAGCGTATCAGCAAGCACTTGTGCTTTTGCATTACCCGTTGTTTGGCTTAGGTGCTCAAGTGATGCCGCTAGTGCTAAGAACTCACCTAAAGAATCCCAACGTAAATGGTTTTCTTTTTCAAACTGTTGGACGTGCTTAGGAGCAGAACCGCCCGCGCCAGTTTCAAATAGACCACCACCATTCATTAATGGCACGATAGACAGCATTTTTGCACTAGTACCTAGCTCAAGAATTGGGAACAAGTCAGTTAAGTAATCACGTAGTACGTTACCTGTTACTGAAATCGTGTCTTGGCCTTCTTTCATGCGCGCTAGAGAGTACTCAGTTGCTGCAACGGGTGCTTTGATAAGAAGCTCTAAACCTGCTGTGTCATGATCTGCAAGGTATGTGTTAACTTTTTCAATAAGCTGAGCGTCGTGAGCTCGGTTTGCATCTAGCCAAAATACAGCTGGAACACCGGTTGCGCGAGCACGATTTACAGCAAGTTTAACCCAATCTTTAATTGGCGCATCTTTTACCTGACACATGCGCCAGATATCGCCTTGCTCAACATCATGTTGAAGTAGCACAGCATCATTTGCATCTACAACTCGAATGGTACCTGCTGATGGTGCTTCAAATGTTTTATCATGAGAACCATACTCTTCTGCTTTTTGTGCCATTAGGCCCACGTTCGGGATAGTACCCATTGTACGAGGATCGAATGCACCATGCTCTTTACAGAAGTCGATAGTTGCTTGGTAAACGCCAGAATAACAACGGTCAGGAATAACAAAGCTGGTGTCTTGTTGTTTACCGGCTGTGTTCCACATCTGCCCGCTAGTACGAATAGCTGCTGGCATTGACGCATCAATGATCACGTCACTTGGTACGTGTAGGTTAGTAATGCCACGGTCAGAATCAACCATTGCGATACTTGGGCTACTTTCGTATACCGCTGCAATATCAGCTTCTACTTCAGCACGCTTTGCATCATCAAGTTGTTGTATTTTTGTATAAACGTCACCTAAACCGTTATTTACATCAACACCTAGCTCTGCGAATAGTGCCGCATGCTTTGTGAATACGTCTTTATAGAATACTTTAACTGCATGACCAAAGATGATTGGATCAGACACTTTCATCATGGTTGCTTTCATATGCAATGAGAAAAGTACGCCTTTATCTTTTGCTGATGCAATTTCTGCTGCTAAGAAATCTTGTAGTGCAGATACACTCATGCGTGACGCATCAATGATTTCGCCTGCTAATAATGCCGTGCTTGCTTTAAGCGTGGTTACATCACCATTTGCTGCAACGTGCTCGATGCGAACGTCTGTTGCTTGCTCTACAGTTGTTGATTGCTCAGAGCCAAAGAAGTCACCATCAGTCATGCTAGCAACGTAAGATTGTGAATCAGCCGCCCATGCACCCATTGAATGAGGGTTTTTACGCGCATATGCCTTAACTGACGCAGGTGCGCGACGGTCAGAGTTACCTTCACGAAGTACTGGGTTTACGGCACTGCCTTTGATTTTATCGTAAGTTGCTTTAATCGCAGCTTGCTTTTCATCTTGTGGCTCAGCTGGGTAATCAGGAAGTGCATAGCCCTTCGCTTGAAGCTCTTTAATTGTGGCGTGAAGCTGTGGTACTGAAGCACTGATATTAGGAAGTTTGATGATATTTGCTTCTGGAGTTTTAGCCAGCTCACCAAGCTCTGCAAGGGCATCGCCGATACGCTGCTCTTCAGTTAAAAAATCAGGGAAGTTAGCAATGATACGTCCTGCTAATGAAATGTCACGCGTTTCGACTTCAACACCGGCCACTTTGGTGTATGCCTGAATGATTGGAAGCAAAGAATATGTGGCTAAAGCTGGTGCTTCATCTGTTTTCGTGTAAATAATTTTTGATGTCATCATCATTCCTAGAATTTGTGGCTTCTAAAAAGCCATTCAACAATGCAAAGGGAACGCTATGTTGCCTAAGGCAATAGGGTATAGCAAGTTTGTTAGATATTTTTACTAATCGTAAATAATAATATCTAACCTACCTAATAGACGTAGCAATTGTATCAATCATTACATATTGGGGCTAATTCAAAAAATTAAAGTTAAAGAATGAAAAAATATAAGGGGAAATAGGAATGAAGCGAGTAGCAAATGCGACTCGCTTTGAATAGTCATCACTGCTTTACACTAACAGCTCACCGCTGGGCGCGATATTTGTAGCGTGTAACCCTTTCGGGCCTTCTTGCAGCTCGAATGTTACACCTTGACCAGCTTTAAGTGTTTTGTATCCATCCATTACAATCGTTGAGTAATGGGCGAAGATATCTTCCTCACTGCCGTCTTCTACGATGAAACCAAACCCTTTGGCGTTGTTGAACCACTTGACTTTTCCGCAAGCCATACTTCTACATCCTTCTATAAGTGACTAAATCTAGTTAATTAGTTAATCTAAACTTTATAATTTGCTAGACTGCCCATATAGAGCAATCTAATAGGACTGTAGTTTATATAAGCAGTCAGTCAAGTTATTTACTCTTTTTTTTAACATTTTATTTATTTTTTAATTCAAGTTTGCTTGAGTTACCAAGACAAGACTATATTTAATTATGAGTGGGACAAAAGATTCAGGTGTTATAGACACGGTACGTGAAAGTGAAAAGCAAAAGCTTAGCCCTCCACGTAAGTACAAGGTCGTTGTAAATAATGACGATTACACTCCGATGGATTTTGTAATTGAAATTTTAATGACGTTTTTTAATATGGATAGCGAAAGAGCAACTGATGTGATGCTTAAAATACATCACGAAGGGAAGGCTGTATGTGGAATATATCCTGCCGATATAGCGCACACTAAAGCTGAGCAGGTCAATCGTTATGCCCGCGACAATGAGCATCCGTTGCTATGTAGTTGTGAGCAAGAATAACCTTTTTAATTCTCGTTTGGGGGTTGCCAATGCTAAACAAAGATCTAGAAATTACCTTAAACGCCGCGTTTCGAGAAGCGCGTACTCGTCGTCATGAATTTATGACGGTAGAGCACTTGCTTCTGGCGTTAATAGATAACCCGTCAGCAGGAGAAGCGTTAGGCGCCTGTGGCGTAAATACAGAGACACTAAAGCGTGAGCTTTCAGAGTTTATTGATGAGACTACGCCGGTCTTACCCGATTTAGAAGAAGACAGAGAAACCCAGCCTACACTTGGCTTTCAGCGTGTTTTACAACGCGCAGTGTTTCATGTGCAATCATCAGGGCGCAGTGAAGTAACGGGTGTAAATGTGCTGGTTGCTATTTTTTCAGAACAAGAAAGTCAGGCTGTTTATTTATTGAAAAAGAGTGATGTCAGTCGCCTCGATATCGTTAATTTTATTTCTCATGGTATTGCGAAATCGGATGATGATGATTCAGAAAATGATGATCATGAAGAGATGAACGATGAGCCTAATGATATTCAAAATGAAGAAAAATCTAAGCTTGAAAATTTTACTTCAAACTTAAATGTGATGGCGCAAGCTGGACAAATCGATCCATTAATTGGCCGTGATGAAGAAGTTGAACGCACGGTTCAGGTGCTGTGTCGTAGAAAGAAAAATAATCCTTTGTTAGTGGGTGAAGCAGGCGTTGGTAAAACAGCCATCGCAGAGGGGTTAGCATATCGCATTGTGAACAACCAAGTGCCCGATGTTATCGAAGATGCGGTGGTTTATTCTTTAGATATGGGAGCGCTTTTAGCGGGTACTAAATACCGTGGTGATTTTGAAAAACGTTTTAAAGCGTTACTTAAAGAACTACAAGCAAAACCGCATGCTATTTTATTCATTGATGAGATTCATACAATAATAGGTGCCGGTGCCGCATCTGGCGGAGTTATGGATGCCTCAAATCTCATAAAACCCCTATTGTCTAGCGGTCAGCTGCGTTGTATGGGCTCGACGACTTACAACGAATTTAAGAATATTTTTGAAAAAGACAGAGCGTTAGTGCGTCGTTTCCAAAAAATTGATGTTGTTGAACCAAGCGTTGCAGATACAACCAAGATCCTTTATGGCTTAAAAGAGCGGTATGAAGAGCATCATGGCATTCGTTACACACAAAAGGCATTGCGAGCTGCCGCTGAACTAAGCGCTAAATATATTAACGAGCGTCAGTTACCGGACAAGGCCATTGATGTTATTGATGAAGCGGGCGCAAATCAGCGATTATTACCGGTATCTCGCCGTAAGAAAACCATTGGCGTATCAGATATTGAAATGATTGTGTCAAAAATTGCGAGGATCCCACAGCAAAGTGTTTCCTCTAGTGACAAAGACACTCTGAAAAACTTAGACCGTAATTTAAAAATGTTGGTATTTGGACAAGATCAGTCAATTGACGCGTTAACTTCAGCAATTCGATTGTCTCGTTCAGGGCTGGCAAATGAAGATAAGCCAATCGGGTCTTTCTTATTTGCAGGGCCTACGGGTGTGGGTAAAACAGAGGTAACAAAACAGCTTGGTAAATGTATGGGCGTAGAGTTTATACGTTTTGATATGTCTGAGTACTCTGAGCGCCATGCTGTGAGCCGATTGATTGGTGCGCCTCCTGGTTATGTGGGTTATGAGCAAGGTGGTCTGTTGACCGATGCTGTGATCAAACATCCGCATTCAGTGGTTTTACTGGATGAGATTGAAAAAGCGCACCCGGATATCTACAACATACTGCTACAAGTGATGGATCACGGTACGTTAACGGATAATAATGGCCGCAAAGCGGATTTTAGAAACGTGGTTTTAGTGATGACGACAAATGCGGGTGTTCAGGAGACAGTAAGACAATCTATTGGTTTCCAAGAGCAAGATCATTCTCATGATGCATTGTCTGAAATAAATAAAGTTTTTACGCCTGAGTTTAGAAACCGTTTAGACAATATTATTTGGTTTAACCACCTAGATAAAGAAGTCACTCTACAGGTGGTAGATAAGTTTATTGTTGAGTTACAGGCTCAGCTTGACCGTAAGTCAGTTAATTTAGAGCTTACCTCAGCAGCACGCTCGTGGTTGGCTGAACTGGGATACGATAAAGCAATGGGTGCACGTCCTATGGCGCGTGTTATTCAAGAGCAGCTTAAGAAGCCACTAGCCAATGAAATTTTATTTGGTGAGCTGGTGGACGGTGGTTCAGTGAAAGTGAGTATCAAAGACAATAAAATTGCATTTACTTATGAATCGTCCTTAGTCTCTGCGTAAATGTTAAAGTAGTAAACGTCAAAAAGCCTAGCAATGCTAGGCTTTTTGTTTTTGGGTCATATAACCCAGCTCTGTAGACTTTTACAATAACCAATGGTTAGGTTTATGAAACACGTCCAAGAGCGACGTATTACAACCTGTTCCAAGAACAGTTCTACACGGTTCGATTAACGAGCGCGGAAGACAATGCGTCCTTTGATTAGGTCGTAAGGGGTCATTTCAACCGTTACTTTGTCACCTGTAAGAATACGGATGTAGTTTTTGCGCATTTTTCCAGAAATATGAGCAACAACCACGTGACCATTTTCTAACTCAACGCGGAACATTGTATTTGGTAAAGTATCAAGGACCGTGCCTTGCATTTCAATTACGTCTTCTTTCGCCATGTGTAGCGTAACACCTCTTTGAATATTTAAACGCTGGAGATTTTGCCCAAAAGCAGGCAATAAGTAAAGGAAAGGGCTAAAAAATTGTTATTTTATTAGCCGATATATTCAAGAACAGTGATAAAAGTACTTTTTTGGTACGAATTTTAGCAAATTACGATAATGTACTTATAGACTGCTAGGTGCTTTTTTGGCTTGTATCGCTATTCACCCAAATATCATTTACAAAACGCTGGGCGGGTTTGTAGTGCGATTTATAACGCATTTTTTTACAGCTGTCGATTTGGTAGCCTAAATATAGATGTTGACGTTGTGTGTCTCGTGCATAGTTTATTTGTGCAAGGATCATGATGGTGCCGAGACTATATTGCTCATAATCAGGGTCGAAAAAGGTGTATATCGCGGACAGTGAGTTAGGCATGGTATCGGTCACTGCAACTGCGATCAATTTATCTAAATGCCACAGTTCAATGAAGGTAATAGGCAGCCATTGACAGAACAAAAAGCTTTCATACTGGAGGTGATTTGGCGGATACATACTGCCATCTTGATGGCGTAGGGAAATGTACTTTTCATATAAAGTGTAATAATTTGGTTGTTCTTGTTGGTTTATCTCAATACGAAACTCATCAGAGAGCTTATTCCATTTCCGTTTTTGTGACTTGGAGGCATTAAACTGCCCCACAGGTAGGCGTAACGACTGACATGCATTGCATGCTGGACAATGGGGTCGATAAATTTGATCGCCGCTTCGTCTAAAACCAAGCTCTAATAACCCTTCGAAACGCTCTGGAGAGTAACAATTATGATCTAAGATAACCAGTAATTGCTCTTGTTGTTCAGGCAGATAGCTGCAACTGAACTGCTGACTTAAACCAATTTTTGATGGAAAGTGTTCAGTCATAAATGTTTTCCAAGGTTTGAGCTAGCCACATATCGGCTGGGATTTCGAATTCGTTCGCTTTGTTAAGTCTAGTCAAAAAATCCTCTCGAGGAATAACTTTTGCGCCGAGCGTGGTCAAATAAGGGTTTTCTAGCTGACAATCGATAAAATGAGCATTGTGTTTTTTCAGCCAGTTGACGAGTGCCCACATGGCTAATTTAGACGCATTCGGTTGGTTAAAAAACATAGATTCACCGCAAAAAATGCCTGATTGCATGATGCCGTACAATCCGCCGATCAGCTGTTCTTCATGCCAGAGCTCTAAGCTATGGGCAAAACCAGCTTCATGTGCTGCATAATACGCATCGAGCATTTGTGTGTTGATCCAGGTACCTTCACTATTAATGCGTTGCGTTCGACAAGCATTAATGACTTGCTTAAACGCGGTATTAACGGTCACTGTAGGTTGCATTCGGCGCATTGCTTTTTTGAGTGACTTACTGATATGAAATTCGTCTAGTTCAACGATGCCACGCTCACTGGGGGCCCACCACATGATGGGTTCTCGCTCATTAAACCAGGGGAAAATGCCACAACTGTATGCTCTTTTGAGTCGAGCTAAAGACAGACACCCTCCAACGGCTAACAAGCCATCTGGATTTGTCAGCGCAAGGTCACAGGGCGGAAATTGATAGTGATCATTTGATAAGTGGGTAATTTGTTGCGTCATAGGGCAAATATTAAAACTCGATTGGGAGTAAAATAACGCAATTGTGTAAAAAATCAAATGGGGGAGTGTCCCCCCATTTTAATTTAGCTTACAAGTTATCTAGATAACGTTCGGCATCTAGAGCAGCCATACAGCCTGTACCAGCAGATGTGATGGCTTGACGATATATGTGGTCAGACACATCACCAGCAGCAAAAACGCCTTCTACGCTTGTTTGAGTCGCGTTACCGTGAAGACCTGACTCAACTACTAAATAACCATCTTTCATATCCAGCTGGCCTTCAAACATATCGGTATTTGGCTTGTGGCCAATCGCAATAAATACACCAGCAAGATCGAGTTGTTCAGTGTTTTCAGAATCAGTTTCTTTGATTCTAATACCCGTAACACCCATTTCGTCACCTAATACTTCATCTAGGTTACGGTTTAAGTGCAATGTTACATTTCCATTTTTCGCTTTTTCCATCAGACGGTCAGATAAAATCTTTTCGCTTCTGAAAGAATCACGACGGTGAATCACATGAACTTCTTCAGCGATGTTTGATAGATAAAGAGCTTCTTCTACAGCGGTATTACCACCGCCAACTACAGCCACTTTTTGACCTTTATAAAAGAAGCCATCACATGTTGCACATGCAGATACACCACGACCTTGAAATGCAGTTTCAGACTCAAGGCCTAAATATTTTGCTGATGCGCCCGTAGCGATGATCAACGCATCACATGTATATGTGCCTTGATCACCCGTTAATGTGAAAGGACGTTTTGTTACATCAACTTTGTTGATGTGATCAAAAATAATTTCAGTTTCAAAGCGCTCAGCATGTTCTTTCATGCGGTCCATTAGTGCAGGGCCAGTAAGACCATGTGCATCACCAGGCCAGTTTTCTACTTCGGTAGTCGTTGTTAACTGCCCACCTTGCTGCATACCTGTAATTAATACAGGGTTTAAATTGGCACGTGCGGCGTAAACTGCGGCTGTGTAACCTGCAGGGCCAGAACCTAAAATAAGCAGCTTACAATGTTTACCATCACTCATTACGATTTCCTAAAATGTTATATACTGAGATTGAATGAGGTTGATTCTATGAAATTCAACCAAGATGTAAAATAAATTCAACATTTCATTTTTTGATAAATCACAAAGTTGTCAAAAATACTGTACTTGAACGTTTTTTATGCCATTGACACGAAAATGAACGCTTATTCATGACCAAGCAGTTTTTTTTTGATATGTTTTAAAGAATTGTGTTTCGTTAGTTAACTAAAACTAACTCTAAATTAATAGGTATTTATGGTTTTTTGGCAGGAAACTCCAGGGTTTGAACTTGAGGCTGAAAACATTCAGGTTTTAACTGATGCGAAGCAGTACCATGCAACGTTATTACGGCTTATTAAAAATGCGCAAGAGCGTATTTATATTACCGCATTATATTTGCAAGATGATGACGCGGGAAGAGAAGTATTAAGCGCGTTACATGAAGCATCGTGTGCCAATCCCAGCCTGGAAGTTAACGTATTAGTTGATTTCCATCGAGCTCAAAGAGGCCTTATTGGAGAAAAAAAATCAGATGGAAATGCCAGTCTGTATTGCCAAGCTTTGAGTGATTATCAAAGTAATGTTCGCATTTATGGGGTACCTGTGAAGGCGAAAGAGTTGTTTGGTGTGTTACATCTGAAGGGTTTCGTTGTTGATGATATGGTTTTGTACAGTGGTGCAAGCTTAAACGATGTATATTTGCAAAGCGGTGACAAGTATCGTTTAGACCGTTATTTTGTTTTAAAACAACGTCAATTGGCCGATAGCTTTTGTCATTTTACGAATAAATACTTACTCAGCAGTGAGGGGGTCCCTAGAATTGATGTACGCCCCTTACCTAAGTTTAACGATATCAAGTTAGCACAAAAAAAGTTAATGCGAGAGCTTAAAAAAGCCAAGTATGATTTATCATCAGCAGGTGAAAGGGATGGTCTCAATGTTCGCGCGTTTCTTGGTTTTGGGCGTCGCACGAACAAACTTAACCGCTTGATAAAAAGCTTATTTGATACAACAGATCACGAGCTGGTACTTTACACGCCTTACTTTAACTTCCCTGCACCGTTACTGCGTTCATTACGACGATTACTAAAACAAGGCAGAGAGGTCACCATTATTGTTGGTGATAAGACTGCAAATGATTTTTATATTTGTCCAGAACAGCCCTTTAGCCGAATAGGTACGCTACCGTATTTATACGAAACTATTTTACAGAAGTTTCTAAAAAGTCAGAAGCGTCACATAGCATCAGGTCGTTTAAAGGTTTATCTGTGGAAAGATGGTGCTAATTCATTCCATTTAAAAGGGATCAGTAAAGATAACCATACTCACTTATTGAGTGGCCACAATTTAAACCCGCGTGCATGGGGACTTGATATTGAAAATGGAATTTTAATAGAAGACCCACAGCAAGATATATTACCGAGACTTGAGGAAGAAAAGCAGGCAATACTGGCTAAATGTCGTTTACTGAGCGGACCTGATGACATCGAATCATTGAGTGATTACCCGTTACCAGTTAAAAAGCTTTTGGGACAGGCTAAGCGTGTCAAAGTAGATTTTATTATTAAAAAGTTTATTTAATTGCTCATACAAAGCTTTAGCAAGGTTTTTACGTAAATTAAAAAAGGGCTCATAAGCCCTTTTTTAATTTACAGTTTAAATAGAGTTACTCATAGGCTTCATTATGAACATTAGCGGCTCTGCCTGATGGGTCTGCGTTGTTTTGAAACGATGCATCCCATGCTAGCGCTTCTGGTGTTGAACATGCGACTGATTTTCCATGGGGTACACAGGTAGCTGCTGCATCCCCTGGGAAATGGCTTTCAAAGATCTCTCTGTAGAAATAAGCTTCTTTACTATCAGGCGTATTGATTGGAAAACGGTATTGTGCATTGGCAAAATCTTGATCAGACACTTGGCTATCAACATGCTCTTTTAATGAGTCAATCCAGCTATAGCCCACGCCATCAGAGAACTGCTCTTTTTGGCGCCACAACACGCTATCAGGTAAATAGCCATCAAATGCTTCACGCACTATATGTTTTTCTATGCGGCCTTCTTGACACATTTTGTAGTCTGGGTTGGTGCGCATCGCCACGTCAACAAACTCTTTGTCTAAGAAAGGCACTCTTGCTTCAACTCCCCACGCAGCCATAGACTTGTTTGCTCTCAAACAATCAAACATGTGTAATTTTGATACTTTCCTATTTAATTCTTCATGAAACGCTTGGGCGTTGGGCGCTTTATGGAAATATAAGTAACCGCCAAACAACTCATCAGCCCCTTCACCAGAGAGTACCATCTTAATGCCCATCGCTTTAATTTGTCTAGACATTAGGTACATTGGTGTTGATGCCCGAATGGTTGTCACATCGTATGTTTCAAGATGATAAACCACCTCTTTTAGTGCATCGACCCCTTGCTGAACAGTAAATATAATTGGGTGATGGACAGTGCCAATTTCATCGGCTACCACTTGCGCTGCGGCTAAATCAGGAGAGCCTTCTAGTCCGATAGAAAATGAATGTAGCTTGGGCCACCAAGCATCTGATGCATCGTTGTCTTCAACGCGTTTTGCAGCAAATTTTTGGGTGATCGCAGAAATAACAGACGAGTCTAAACCACCAGATAATAAAACACCGTAGGGTACATCACACATTAGTTGGCGTTTTACTGCGGCTTCTAAGGCGTCTTTTACTTCTTCGGCTTTTGCCGCGTTATTTTTTACCGCGTCATAAGATTGCCAGTCACGCTGGTAATATTGACGCACGGTTCCTTCTTTTGAGTACAGGTAGTGCCCGGGAGGGAATTCTTCAATAGATGAACAGATAGGGGTGAGTGCTTTCATTTCACTGGCGACGTATAAGTTACCATGTTGATCACGGCCCGTATAAAGAGGAATGATCCCGATATGGTCACGGCCGATTAAGTAGCTATCTTGCTCTTCATCATAGAGACAGAAGGCAAAAATACCGTTTAAGTCATCTAGAAACTCAGGCCCTTTTTGCTTGTAGAGTGCGAGAATAACTTCACAATCAGACTCTGTTTGAAAATCAAAATCTACAGTAAGACTTTGTGCTAATTCTTTGTGGTTATATATTTCGCCATTAACGGCTAATATGTTGGTTTTTTCTGGGTTATATAAAGGTTGGGCACCACTTGATACGCCAACAATCGCTAATCGCTCATGCACTAAAATAGCTTTTTCAGATGCATATACTCCAGACCAGTCAGGGCCTCTGTGACGCAGTCGCTTTGACATTTCTATCGCTTGGCTACGTAATTGTACTGGGTCAGACTTTAGCTCTAACACCCCAAAAATTGAACACATAAAATACCTCATTCCTGTGTTGGGTAAGCGCTATGGCTTCCCTTAATTATTATATTAGTTGATGAAAAGGCACCGTTGTGCCTTTCGGTTACTATAGGTGTATCAGAAATGAAAGACTAAGTCACACGGTTAAATGGTATTTTTTTGCTCGATTTGGTGTCTTTATTGGTGCAACAAAGAAGCTAAGCTGCACCAATATGGGTTGACTGTTAGTGGGTTGTACCTGCCGTCACTTTGAGATCTGTTTTATTGCTGATTGCAGCGGTAACTATGACTTTCAATGCTGATATGACTGTTTCCTGACTCATACTCGGTGCACCATTATGATGCACTGCTTGGCTTGGTAAATAGGGAATATGGACAAATCCGCCTTTGATATTTTGGTGATGTAATGTAATTTCGTGCATTAGGCCATACATTATATGATTACACACATAAGTACCGGCAGTATTTGAAATGGAAGCTGGAATATCAGACTGGTGTAACGCCTGCTGTATACGCTTTATAGGCAAATTAGTAAAATAAGCGGCAGGGCCTGTTGCTACCACGGGCGTATCAATAGGTTGTGCACCGGCATTATCGGCAATGCGCGCATCATTGACATTAATCGCAACACGTTCAATGGAAATATCAGCGCGACCACCTGCTTGGCCAATACACAACACGACATGTGGAGAGTATTTATTTATAGCCCCTTGAAGCACACTGATAGAGGTATCAAACTCACACGGGAGCTCTTTAGTGTGAATAGCAAAGCCATCAATGTTAAGCCCTTCTAAGGCTTGAACTGCTTGCCACGAAGGGTTAATTTTTTCACCACCAAATGGGGCAAAGCCCGTGATTAAAACACAGGGTTTTACTGAGTTAGTCATTAAAGATCACTCCGTACATAAGTAGAATATTAATTACCAGTAGTGCCAGTGCCGTTGGGATCTGGACTTTGATGACTTGATATTTGTCTTTCAGATCTAACAATGCAGCAGGAACAATATTGAAGTTTGCAGCCATAGGGGTCATTAATGTACCGCAGTAGCCAGAATACATACCTATTGCAACCAGTGGCGCGGCTGATGCACCGTGGCCTTGAATGAGAAAGGGGACTGCTATACCCGCAGTCATAACTGGGAATGCGGCAAAGGCATTACCCATTATCATAGTGAACAGTGCCATGCCTACACAGTACAGTACTACCAACATAAAGCGGTTATCGGGTGAAATAAACAATGTGACAAGCTCTTGAATAGCGGTGCCTGTTTGAGCAACGATGAAGACACCACCTAGCATAGCAAGCATTTGCGGTAAGATAGCGGCCCAGCCGATTGAATCAACTAATCGGCGAGACTCAGTGAGTGCTTGTACTGGGCTACCTGAGGTGAGCTTCCATCCAACTAACAGCGCTACGGCACAAGCCAGTGTTAAGGAGGCTAGGGTTAAATGGTTTTGATCAAATAAATACCAGTCATTAAAATTAATGTGGCCGAGTAACAAAGTACATACAACGGTTACGATGGGGATCATCACGGCAGGCATAAATAGCTTGTTGCCAATTCTTTCAGCGCTTTGTGTTTTTACTTCATCTGATGGTGTGTCGTAAGTGCCCATTGAAACCAAGCCAAAGCCTGCGAGTAAAGCGATGATCATTACACTCAAGCCAACCCACTGATAGGTGATTGCTGTACCAAAGAGTGACACTGATAAATCGCCAAACAAAAATACGTTGCCGAATAATACCCAAAATAGCGCAGTGCCATATTTCTTTGGGTGACCTTGGTCTTGTAAAGTACGGATGACTAAGAACATGACCACAAAACCGATTAATAAATAGATATTTTCGATGGAAATGATAGCTATCGTATCGGTTGTACTTGTCGATGGTGCACTCATGATAACTCTCCCGTTAAGTTAGCCGGTTGTTTTCTATGAGTGGCGACTGCTTGGGTAATTTTCGCTTCTAATCTTGCTAATCGAAATAGATGGACGATAAGTGCGGCAATTGCGGTTGGAATTGCCCATAATCCGATGTGTAAAGGCTCAATCCCTTCTATGCCGTTTTCTCGCAAAAAAGCATCCATGAGTAACACAGCTCCAAATGCAATAAAAATGTCTTCGCCGAAAAACATGGCAATGTTGTCGCATGCTGCGGCATGCGCGCTGATCATATCTTTCACTTCTTTTGGTAGCTCACCATGAACATTGCTGGCTGCACCTAGCGCCATCGGGGCGAGCAATGGCCTAACTGTTTGCGGTTGGCCTGCTAAACTCAGTAAACCTAATGCAGATGAGCATTCACGAACCACAAAATAGACAGAAAGTATCCGGGCTGTGGTGGCGCTTTTTATACTGGCTATCCAACTTTGTGCTCGCTGTTGTAGGCCATGGCGTTCTAGTAACGCTATAACGGGTAAAATAAGTAAAAAGCTAGCCAATTGACGGGAGTTCATAAACTTTTCGCCAAAGGTTTCAATTAGTGCCAAAAATTGCATATCAACGGCCCAGCCAGTCACTAAGCCAGCTGCGGTGACCACTAAAAGCGGGTTGAAGCGCAAGGCAAAGCCCAGCACGACAATCACAATACCGCTTAGTGGTAATAAATTTAATTCGTTCATAACTACTGCTCTATATTGTTATTATTCGCTAACGCAAATTGCGCTAAGTGTGAGTTTAATTTATTCATAGCTTGGTGAGCTTGCGAAACACTGACGCTACTAAACTTACATTTTTGTTTACTGCCTAATTGACTAAATAAACGCAGGTCTGCACTGATCACCGATGCAATAATGGGGTAGCCTCCAGTTGTTTGACAGTCATTGAGCAACACAATTGGGTGCCCGTTAGGGGGAAGTTGGACTACTCCAGGGTGAACAGCTTGGCTCGAGATTGTTGCATTGTGCTTAATGGTTTGATTTGCCGTTAACCGCGAACCCATGCGGCTATGCATTTCACTGATCAGCCACTCAGTTTGTAAAAAGTGCTCAAAAGCCCCCTTTGGCAGCTTATCACAATGGGGCCCTTTGAGTACTCTTACTTCATTAGCGTATTCTGGTTGTTTAGCGCCAAGGTGCTTAAGGGCGACTTTATTGCAGGGAAAAGAGAGCTCGTCACCCGCTATAAGCGCTCGGCCAGAAAACCCACCAAACTGTGCTTGAATATCGGTTGATTTCGCATTTAGTAGCTCTTCAATGGCAAAGCCACCTTGAATGGCCAAATAGGCACGCTGTGCGCTGTGGTTGGTAGCAAATGAGAGTTTATCTCCAGGCTTAGCAAAATATCGCCAGCCGGGATATAGTGGACTGCTATTCAGTTTCGCTCGTAAGTCACCGCCCGTTATTGAGAAGTTAGTTGATGCGCTGAATTCAAACTCTGCAAGACCAATGGTGATCTCAATAACGGGATCATTGATGTTATTATTGACTAATAAATTAGCCAGTTTGAGTGCTGTTGGGTCTAGTGCGCCCGATTGCCCAACACCTAAATGTCGATAGCCATGACGCCCTGCATCTTGAATACTGCATAGCACACCTTGTTTAATTACTTTGAGCATACACTGTCCTTTGCTGGGATAAATTGAACCTGATCGCCTGGCAGCAATAAGCTTGGCTGTTTAAGAGTAGGATCAAATAAAGGCGTGTTACATAAGCCAATTAAGTGCCAACCGCCAGGGGAGTTACTTGGATATATCGCAGTAAGCTCCTGTGCAATGGCAACAGAGCCCTTGGGTACACTTGTTCTAGGGGTCGACTTTCTCGGCACTTGCAGCGCTTTTGGCAAGGTTCCCAAATAACCAAAACCCGGTAAAAAGCCAATAAATTCTACCTGATATGTTACAGATGTATGAAGTTCAATGATGTTGTGTTCAGATAATGAAAGGCTGTTGGCAAGGTCAGTGAGATCTGGTCCAAATTGGCCCCCATACGTTACTTCAAAGCGGTGCCTGTTAGGCGTAAAGCTGGCTAACTCACATTCATCCCACAAGCGAATGATCTGATTTATCCATACTTGATAATCTTGAGGACGCTTCAAATAGACTGTCACAGAGGACTTTGTTGGTACAACATCAAAAAACGCATCAATATTCATTAATTTAGACGTCAAGGTAAATAAACGCCGTTGTTCACTTGTTGAAGGGGTGTCAGTTTCGAGCATAAAGACAATGGCTTGCTCCCCCAATAAGTAGCAATGCGGATCAATCATCCAGTCTCCAATATACTTTTTATTATTGTTGCTAGTATATCTAATTTGTAATTAACAAGTATAAAAAAACCATGCAGTGCATGGTTTTTAAATTATATAAAGTGTGCTTTTGGTTTAAATACAGCGGCAGTCAAATGCTATTTATGGTTTTTTAATAACCACTCGCTCAGCAGGCGAACACCGTAACCTGTGCCACCGACAGGTACTTCTCCTTTGGCTTTACTCGATAATGCATTACCTGCAATGTCAATGTGTAGCCAACGTGTATCGCCAGCAAATTGTTGAAGGAAAGTAGCTGCAGTTGTGGCCCCCGGTCCGCTTGAACCTAGGTTAGTGAAGTCTGCTATATCTGAAGAAAGTGTATCTTTATAGCCCAAAGGTAAGCGCCATACTTGTTCGTTAACTTGCTTACCAGCGAGTGTCATTTGCTCAACTAGGACATCGTCTTCTGAAAAGATAGCTGAATAGCGATTACCTACGGCGCGAATCTTAGATCCAGTTAACGTGGCAACATCAACCATTATTTCTGGCTTAAAGTGTTTACGTGCGTACCACATTGCATCGCTTAATACTAAACGGCCTTCGGCGTCAGTGTTAACGACTTCTACGCTATGTCCTTCAGCTGTGCGCAGTACGTCACCTGGTGCGATAGAGTAGCGAGAGACCATATTAGCAGCCATACCCATCACAGCAACAACATTAACATCGGCTTTATTTAACGCGATTGCTTTGATTGTACCAAGTACTGCCGCCGCGCCCGCCATATCTGATTTCATACGCGCGATTGAAGGGCCTTTTTTGAGGCTATAACCACCTGAATCAAAGGTGATCCCTTTACCTACAAGGGCGATAGGTGTGTCTTTATTACCTTCGTAGTGAGCAACAATAAGACGTGCTCCTTCTTTACTACCACGACCGACACCTTCAAGTGCGCCCATGCCAAGTTCTTTCAATTGTGCAGGCTCTAAGATGGTAATTTTAACGCCCAGCTTTTCGAGTGACTTTGCTTCTAGTGCAAAATCAACCGGTGTCATTTCTGTTGCAATTTCAGACGTCAAATCGCGAGCTAAAAACACCCCTTGTTCAATATTAGCAAGTTCTTGATAGCGTTTAATAGTTTGCTTTTTGTCTGCAACATCAATGTTATAAGTTACATTAAATGCTTGTGGTTCTTTTTTGTAGACTTCAAATGTATAGTCGCGAAGGTTGGCACCATGTGCAAATTGTGCAGCAAGCTCACTATTTTCCACATCACTTTGCACAGACTCAAATGCAAGTGACACATTGGCTATTTTTTTTGCTTCTAGCTTCGCGTGAATATTACCACCAAGTTTAGCCATTTTAGCTGCTGTTAACTCACTGCTTTGGCCTAACCCAACCACAACGATACGAGAATACTTGCTGTCTACGGGCGCGAGTACGTCAACTGTTTTGCCATATTTACCGGTAAACGCGTCTGTTTTTATTGCGCGCTGCAATTGTTTACGAGTATCTCGGTCAAGAAACTTAAGATTTGCATCGCTATCGACATTTTGAAAAACGACAAGTGCATCGCCTTTTGCGAGTTTTGACGTGAAATTGAAATCAGCGGCGAAGGCATTACTCGTGCTCATTACAGCGAGTGTAACTGCACTCATAGAAGAAAAAAGTTTCATGATAAATCCTAAGTAAGAAAACTGCAGAGTTTTTACATCAAAAATTGAATACAGGTAACTAATAGTCGTTGAACTGCCATTTTACAAAGCTCAGTTACGGTTGTTATGTGACGAATATAGGTAATTTAAATTGAACTTTGTTGGTTAGATGTGCGTAATTTATTGCGGTAATTGAAATCAAAAGTGCTGTACTAAGGTCTATGTAAGCAGAGCAATGAATGTGTGTACTGAGCTAATTAAGTCAGTCAAAAACTTTTAAAAGGTTATATTTGATGTCGAATAGTTTAAAGAAGCCGCTGTTGACTGCCATATTTTTGGTGAGTTCGTTTTCTGGATATGCTGGTGATATGCCAATGCCACAGCCTGAACAGGCGAGTATGCATGTGAAGACGTTGGTTCTAGGCTCTGGGTGCTTTTGGGGAGCGGAGAAGCGCTACGAGGCCATGCAAGGGGTAATTGATGCTGAATCTGGTTATGCTGATGGTACGGGCTTTAAAGCAAGTTATAAGGAAATAACCAAACGTGCACGACAGTTTGATGAGCATAATTATGCAGAGGTGGTTAAAGTAACGTATAACGCCAATATTTTAACCACTCAAACACTGTTACAAAGCTACTTTGAAAGTCACGACCCAACTCAGAAAAACCGACAGGGGAATGATATTGGCACCCAGTACCGTTCGACTATTTTGTTTAGTGAGCCTGAACAGCAAAAAATGGCGTTTACATTAAAGGCGACTTATCAAGGTTTACTGTCTAAAAATGGCTATGGAAAAATACAGACAAAAATTAAACCATTGGGAAAATTTTACCCCGCTGAAGAGTATCACCAGAATTATTTGGTTAAAAACCCCAATGGCTATTGTCCAGATCATTCTACGGGGGTTGTATTTGCGCCTGTTGAACGAGAAACCCGTGATAACAAGGGGATACTGAGTGGTAAGCATATCGTTGTTATCGATTCAAAAAATTATTGCCCTTACTGTGAAAAGCTAAAGAAGACTGTGCTAAACGATTATCAAGGTGATATTCCTGTGCACTTTAGATATGCCGATGAATTGCGAGGGTTAAAAGTTAAATCGGCAACATGGGCGACCCCAACGATTTTATTCATGGACGATGGCAAAGAAGTATTTGGTCATCAAGGTTTTATGGATAAGCCTCGATTTTATAAAGCGTTAGGGGCATTTAAATTGGGTGACAGTGAAGCTTATTCTATTGCCTTCCAGAAAGGGACTGATCGTCCGTTTTGTAAAGAGTATGACTTGTTTAAAAATACGGCTGACGGGGTTTTCATAGATAAACTCAGTGGTGCAGCACTTTTTAATACCAAAGATCGTTTTAATTCAGGTACTGGCTGGTTATCGTTTAAGTACCCAGTAAAGGGCAGTGTCACTTACCATGAAGATAATAGTTATGGCATGAAGCGTACTGAAATTCGTTCTAAATCAAGTGGTATTCATTTAGGTCACGTATTTGCAAATGAGGGTCCTGGAGGGTCTGACAGGTACTGTATAAATGCAACGGTATTAGATTTTGTTGCGAATAAATAAGTTGTAACATAAAAAAAACCCCTCTAACGAGGGGTTTTGGGTAACTCAGCGCTTTAAGCACTGGGAATGAGGTCGGTACATTAAATAAGCTCTGGTAAGTCGATTACTCGGCAAACTGCATTTCAGGAATATCACCTTCAACAATGAGTTTGCCTGCTGTTTTGCTTATAATTTCATCAACACTAACACCAGGGGCACGTTCTAACAAATAAAACGCGCCATCTTTTACTTCAAGTACGGCTAAGTCAGTTACTATCTTTTTAACACAGTTCACGCCAGTCAGTGGCAGTGAGCAGGTCTCTAGTAACTTAGAGTCGCCGTGCTTGCTAGCATGGGTCATGGTCACAATGATATTTTGTGCACCAGCGACGAGATCCATCGCACCACCCATACCTTTAATTAATTTTTTCGGGATCATCCAAGACGCGATATTGCCTTGTTGATCAACTTCAAATGCACCTAGAACCGTTAAGTCTACATGACCACCACGGATCATGGCAAAACTTTCTGCACTATTAAAAATAGCCGCACCTGTGGCTGCTGTCACGGTTTCTTTACCCGCGTTGATCATATCTGCGTCAACTTGGTCTTCAGTAGGGTACGGACCCATGCCTAAAAGACCGTTTTCTGATTGCAGCATGACCTCAATACCTTTAGGTACGAAATTGGCTACAAGCGTAGGAATACCAATACCCAGATTAACGTAATAACCATCTTTTAGTTCTTGTGCAACACGCATTGCAACTTGTTCACGTGATAAAGCCATTATTAATTCTCCTTACTTACTCGTCGTGACACGTTCAATGCGCTTTTCAAAGTTACCTTTGATAACGCGGTTGACATAAATACCAGGGGTATGAATTTGACTAGGCTCTAATTCACCTGGTTCTACGATTTCTTCTACTTCAACAACGGTGATTTTTCCTGCTGTCGCAGCCATTGGATTAAAGTTCATTGCTGTGTGACGAAATACAAGGTTACCGTAGCGGTCTGCTTTCCACGCTTTAATAATCGCAAACTCACCAGTGATTGATTCTTCAAGAATATAGGGGCGACCATTAAACTCTTTAACTTCTTTACCTTCCGCGACAGGAGTGCCATAGCCAGTGGCGGTATAAAAACCTGGGATCCCAGCTCCACCTGCACGCATTTTTTCTGCTAATGTGCCCTGTGGGGTAAGTTCAACGTCAATAATGCCATCCAGTAACTGTTGCTCAAATAACGCATTCTCACCGACATATGATGCAACAATTTTCTTAATTTGACGGTCATGCAATAAAACGCCTAAACCGAAATCATCAACACCACAGTTGTTAGATACGACGGTAAGGTCTTGGGTCTTTTTACGCTTAATCTCGTTAATTAAGCCCTCAGGAATACCACATAGTCCAAAACCACCTGCAATGATGGTATCGCCATCTTTGATGCCTTCCATCGCTTCGGCGTAGCTGTTTACTACTTTATCGAAACCGGCCATTAGCCCACTCCTAAATTGTTGTTATATCTTCAGTGTGACCTCTATCGCTCAGATTAGCGTCAACACTGTGTTGTTATTACGAAGAACATTTAGCTTGCAATGCTAAAGAAACCTTACTAACAGGAGGTTTATTTAGCGCACGACAAATTGTCCATCCAGCTTTTGCTAGCCTTTCTAAATCAATTTGGGTGTCAATGCCAAGCCCTTGAAGCAAGTAAATTACATCCTCAGTGGCAACATTTCCTGACGCACCTTGTGCATAGGGGCAGCCACCGAGTCCAGCAACAGCACTGTCAATGGTCGAGACCCCAAGCTCCAATGCACTATGAATGTTCGCTAATGCTTGGCCATAGGTATCATGGAAATGCACGGCCAGCTTGTCCGCAGGGATATGTTGCAGTAATAGACTGATAAGTGCTTTGACCTTGTTTGGGGTACCCACGCCAACGGTATCACCCAAGCTAATTTCGTAGCAGCCAAGAGCCAACAATTGTTTACATACGCGCAAAACAGCTTCTGGCTCAATATCCCCCTCATAGGGGCAGCCCAATACACAGCTCACGTAACCACGAACTTTGACATCATGCTGCTTTGCCAATTCAAGTACGCTTTTAAAGCGATCAATACTATCGTTGATTGAACAATTGATATTCTTGTTGGTGAAACTTTCACTGGCAGCGGTAAATATTGCAAATTCTTTGATGTCCGCTGTTAATGCAGCCTCGGCACCTTTGAGGTTAGGTGTGAGTGCACTGAGTGAAACATCTTGAGCAACCGAGACGCCATTTATCACCGCGAGTGAATCTGCCATTTGCGGCACCCATTTAGGGGAAACAAATGCGCCTGCTTCAATGTGCTTCAAACCTGCATCACTTAACGCATTGATCAGCGCTATTTTGTCGGTAGTTGACACTGATGCTTCATTTTGGAGGCCATCTCGGGCACCTACCTCGACAATTTTAACCTTGCTAGGGTAAGCCATCTGGTTATTTCTCCTCAGGTTCAACAATAGCGAGCATGGCACCATGGCTAACGAGTTCACCTTCTGCAAAGCAGTAGCTCCCAAGCGTACCAGCAAATGGTGCATTCAATGTGTACTCCATTTTCATGGCTTCAATGACAACAATAGGGTCGCCTTTTTGTACTTGGCTTCCTAATTTTTGTAAATGTTTCACAACAGTACCATTAAGCGGCGCTGCGAGCGGGGCAGCTTCGTGTTCGTGCTCACTGATGAAGTGTTTAGACTTAAGTTCAAAGCGATGCGCTATTGCGCCGAACATAACAGTGACAGCGTCTTCATTGACTAACACGCTGGCGTTATATTGTTTGCCATCAATTTCAGCCCTGAGATGGGTGTTCTGTAGTTCGGCTGATACGTTATAGGTTTCACGCAATATGCGCACTGTGTATCGTTCATCATTAAGCTCGACCTTCACATCATATTCTGCAAATGGCACTGAAAGCGTATTTTTTTGGTTGAGCCTAAAGGCATTCCCAGCATGCCATGGCGTTGTTACATTAGCCTGTTGCCTATGCTGTGTGTATGCAGCGGTTGCTAAAGCCAATAATTCGGTTAAAGGTAAAGTTTGCTGGGTTAAAACGTCCGTTTGGCTGTCGATAAAATGGGTGTCGGGTGCACCAGCCGTCAAAGTAGGGTGGCTAGATAAGTGGTGTAAAAACGCGATGTTACTTTTGACACCAGCTAAGTGAACTTCTTCTAAAGCATGGTGTAATTTAAGTAATGCAATTGAACGTTCTGGTGCGTGGACAATGAGTTTGGCTATCATCGGGTCGTAAAAAGAGCTGATTTCGCTGCCTGCTACCACGCCTGTGTCGATTCGCACGCCATCACGCTCTACTGGGAACGATAAATAGCTCAGAGTGCCAGAATAAGGCATGAAGTTTTCAGTCGGATCTTCTGCGTAAATACGTGCTTCAAAGCTATGGCCTGACAAACTTACTTGATTTTGCGTCAATGGCAATACTTGATTATTCGCGACACGAATTTGCCACTCAACTAAGTCGAGCCCGGTTACCATTTCTGTGACAGGGTGCTCTACTTGTAAGCGGGTGTTCATTTCCATAAAGAAAAATTCTTCACCACATAATAAAAATTCCACTGTTCCAGCGCCACGATAATTAATTGCCTGGGCACATCGTACAGCAGCTTCTCCCATCGCTTGTCGTAATGCGTCACTGAGACCCGGAGCAGGGGCTTCTTCAATGACTTTTTGGTGACGACGCTGTAAAGAACAGTCTCTATCACCTAAATACACGCAATTACCATGATTATCGGCAAATACTTGGACTTCAACATGACGTGGTGTATCAACGTAACGCTCAAGCAGAACCAAGTCATTACCAAATCCAGCTAGCGCTTCTCGCTGGGCACCTTCAAGGGCGATGGTAAATTCATGGGCTTCACGTACAACACGCATACCTTTACCGCCGCCGCCGTACGCTGCTTTAATTAAAACAGGGTAGCCAATTTTATCAGCTTCACTGGCTAAGAAAGTGGTTTCTTGTTTTTGGCCATAATAACCTGGCACCAATGGCACATTGGCTTGTGCCATAATTTCTTTGGCGCGGGTTTTTGACCCCATGGCCTCAATTGAACTGGCTAATGGGCCAATAAAAGCAATACCGGCTTGTTCACAGGCATTGGCAAAATGATCATTTTCCGATAAAAAGCCATAGCCTGGGTGAACACAATCGGCATTCGCTTGTTTGGCGACGCTAAGGATTTTATCAGCGACTAGGTATGAATCCTTACTGGGTGCAGGGCCTATATGGTAAGCTTCGTCAGCACTGCGGACATGCAATGCATTTGCATCGGCATCTGAATATACCGCCACTGTTTTTAAACCAAGACGTTTCGCTGTTTTTATAATACGGCATGCGATTTCGCCACGGTTTGCGATCAGAATTTTTTTAAGCATGATAGGTCCCTTATTGTTTGGCGGCGTGTTGCCAAGCTGGTGCGCGCTTTTCAAAAAAAGCACTGAGGCCTTCTTGTCCTTCAGCACTGACTCGTATTTGTGCAATGCGTTTAGCTGTATGCGCGATTAGCGTGTCGTTGACTGGGTTATGGGCAACCTCATTAATGAGTGTTTTGGCAGACTTTACAGCCTGTGGACCATTATTGAGCAAGCATGCTAAAAAGTGTGCTTCACTTTGCGCCAAATCATCACTAATTTCGTGTATTAGCCCCATATCAAGTGCTATATCTGCGGTAAATATTTCGGCGGTAAGAAAGTAGCGCCTAGCTTGACGTTCGCCAATCGCTTTTATCACATAGGGGCTTATCACTGCAGGGATCAACCCAAGCTTCACTTCACTTAAACAAAACTTAGCTTTGTCGGTTGCAACGGCAATATCACAGCAGGCGATCAGGCCCAGTGCACCACCAAAAGCTGCGCCTTGCACCAAGCAAAGTGTCGGGTGAGGGCAGTTAGCTAAAACATACATCAACTTTGCAAGTTGTTCAGAGTCTGCAACATTTTCATCAAAGTTATTTCCGGCCATGGATTTCATCCAGCCCAGATCAGCTCCTGCGGAAAAGTGCTTACCTTCGGTTTTCAATACTAACGCACGAATATCTAACGAATTTGCATGCTCAATACATTTGATCAATTCGCCGATAACGACATCATCAAATGCATTGTGTTTTTCTGGGCGACTTAATTCTAAAATCGCCACCTGTGTTTTTGTTATGGTTAAAGTGACTGACATTCTCTGCTCCCATTACATTCTGAAAATACCGAATTTAGACTCTACACGCGGCGCATTTGCTGCCGCATCAAGTGCTAAACCAAGTACGGTACGAGTATCTGCCGGGTCGATGATGCCGTCATCCCATAATCGTGCACTGGCGTAATAGGGGTGACCTTGCTTTTCGTATTGCTCGACGATGGGCTTTTTAAACTCAGCCACTTCGTCTTCGCTCATGCTTTGCCCTTTTCGTGCTAAGCCATCTTGGCGTACTTGTGTTAATACACCCGCCGCTTGCTCTCCGCCCATGACTGAAATTCGTGCATTTGGCCACATCCACATCATAGTTGGCTCGTACGCTCTGCCACACATACCGTAGTTACCCGCGCCATACGAACCACCTATTAATACAGTGAATTTAGGTACATCTGCACAGGATACGGCGGTTACCATTTTAGCGCCGTGTTTGGCTATGCCCTCAGCTTCGTATTTCTGGCCAACCATAAAGCCCGTGATGTTTTGTAAAAAGAGCAGCGGGATATCGCGTTGTGCACACAATTGAATAAAGTGGGCGCCTTTTTGGGCTGACTCAGAAAACAAAATACCGTTATTTGCGACTATCCCAACCGGATGGCCGTATATTTGTGCAAAGCCAGTTACAAGGGTTTCACCAAAATAGCGTTTGAACTCGTCAAATTGAGAATCATCAACAATTCGAGCAATGACTTCACGTACGTCAAATGGCTTTTTAAGATCAGTGCCAACAATGCCGTACACTTCACGAATATCGTAACGTGGCGGTTTGACGTCTTGTAAAATAGGCTTTGTAGGACGTTGGTGATTAGTCCGTTGAATACATTGTCGGGCAATTGATAGCGCATGTTCATCATTTTCAGCGTAATGATCTGCCACACCTGATGTTTTACAGTGCACATCCGCACCGCCTAAATCCTCTGCGCTGACCTCTTCGCCTGTTGCAGCTTTGACCAATGGAGGACCCGCTAAAAATATGGTGCCTTGTTCTTTAACGATAATACTCTCATCAGCCATTGCAGGCACATATGCGCCACCGGCAGTACACAGCCCCATAACGACTGCAATTTGTGGGATCCCTTTTGCTGACATACGTGCTTGGTTATAAAAAATTCGACCAAAATGCAATTTGTCAGGGAATACCTCGTCTTGCTCTGGTAAGTTTGCGCCACCAGAATCAACCAGATAAATGCAGGGCAGGTGACAGCGTTCAGCAATTTCTTGTGCTCGTAAATGTTTTTTCACTGTGATTGGAAAATAGGTCCCACCTTTAACTGTAGCGTCATTGGCGACAATCATACACTCGACACCTTTGACTCGGCCTATACCCGCTACCACGCCGGCGCAGGGAATGTCTTGCTCGTACACGGCAAACGCCGCGAACTGAGAGATCTCTAAAAAGGGCGAGCCTTCATCAAGCAGGGTATCAATTCGGTCACGAACAAAGAGTTTTCCGCGTCCTTGGTGACGAGCGATCAGTGCTTCACCACCGCCTTGAGAAAGAATAGACACTTTGTCGTTTAAATCGCTCACCAGCGACGCCATTGCATCGCTGTTGGCTTTAAACTGACTGTCGTGTGGGTTAACTGAAGAGTTAAGTACAGTCATAGCTTTATCCTTAACGGCTTTCAGTAAATAATTCACGACCAATTAGCATGCGTCGTATTTCTGAAGTTCCCGCGCCAATCTCATAGAGCTTGGCATCACGCAGTAATCGACCTGTCGCATATTCGTTGATATAGCCGTTGCCACCAAGAATTTGGATGGCATCGAGTGCCATTTTAGTGGCTAGCTCTGCGGCATATAAAATCGCACCCGCTGCATCTTTACGAGTCGTTTCACCACGGTCACATGAGCGAGCCACAGTGTATACATAGGAACGTGCTGCATTCATTTGCGTATACATATCAGCTACCTTGCCCTGAATAAGCTGAAACTCACCGATGGATTTATTAAATTGTTGGCGTTCATGAATGTAAGGGGTGACGATGTCCATACATGCTTGCATAATGCCTAACGGCCCTGCTGCAAGTACAACACGTTCATAATCTAGGCCGCTCATAAGTACTTTTACGCCCTCATTTAATCCCCCTAAAATATTTTCTTCAGGGACTTCGCAATTTTCAAACACTAATTCGCAGGTATTTGAGCCACGCATCCCGAGTTTGTCGAGCTTTTGTGCTGTAGAGAATCCAGGAAAGTCTTTTTCGACTAAAAATGCTGTGATGCCCTTAGAACCTGCATCTAAGTCTGTTTTTGCATAGATAACTAATACATCTGCATCTGGACCGTTGGTGATCCACATCTTATTACCATTAAGGATGTATTTATCACCTTGCTTTTGCGCTTTCAATTTCATAGAGACAACATCAGAGCCAGCATTTGGTTCACTCATCGCCAGTGCGCCGATATGTTCGCCACTGATAAGTTTAGGAAGGTACTTTTGCTTTTGTGCGTCATTACCATTACGGTTTATTTGATTCACGCATAGGTTAGAGTGCGCCCCATAACTCAATCCAATAGAAGCACTTGCTCGGCTGATCTCTTCCATCGCAATAACATGCTCCAGGTATCCCATGCCTGCACCGCCGAATTCTTCTGGCACTGTGATCCCAAGTAATCCCATTTCGCCAAATTGCGGCCACAATTGATTTGGAAAGCTATTATCTAGGTCAGTTTTTTCAGCGAGAGGGGCAATCTCTGCTGCGGCAAAGCCATTGACATGGTCGCGGATCATGTCTGCAGTTTCGCCTAATCCAAAATTCATTTCTTTGTATAAAGATACGGTGCTCATATTAATAATCCTGTGAGAGTTATTCTTCTAAATTTCCTAAGGTATCGCGGCAGCGACGTTCTGCGGTCACTAATTCCATCAATACAACTTTAATATCATCCATTTGTTGACTTAAATCGGCTTTTTTCTCTTCAATTAAATTCAACATGGTAACTAACTGTTTTGCGCTAGACTTGTCTGCGTCGTATAGCTCGAATAAACGGCCTGTTTCGGCAAGCGTAAACCCTAATCGTTTGCCACGCAGGATGAGCTTTAGGCGAACTTTGTCACGTTTGGAGTAAATACGTGTTTGGCCATGACGTTCAGGAGAAAGTAATCCCTGATCTTCATAAAAGCGAATACTTCGCGTGGTAATGTCAAATTCCTTAGCTAAATCACTAATAGAAAAAGTAGGTTCATTGTTGTTATCTTGCATGGTGTTTACACATTTACATCTATACTGTTAAAACCAATATAAGTGAAGTTTACGTAAAGGTAAAGCTGAACATTCAAATCATACTTTGGTAGTGGTTGTAAATAGATAAGCTCAGAGAAAAAAATGAAGCTGTGGCAAGGAAATTACGTGTTTGGCAAGGATAGTGTGCAACATAACTTTACAGTTTAAGCGAACGCATGTCGCAAGTTTTTAGATTTACGTTGGCGTAAACGTAAATATTATGTATGCTCGAAATATAAAATTTATTGTTCAAGCGAGAGCGCTTGTTAATAGGAGCAAAAAATGAGTAATGATGCTGTTGTCATCGTAGCTGCAAAACGTACCCCAATGGGTGGCTTTATGGGCGCTTTATCTGGCGCAAGTGCTACTGAATTAGGCGCAACTGCGATAAAAAGTGTGATGTCTGAAACAGGACTATCAGATGCCTCAATAGACGAAGTGATCATGGGATGTGTACTACCTGCTGGGCTAGGGCAAGCGCCTGCTCGTCAGGCAATGTTACATGGCGGCCTCGCGCGTTCAACAGGCGCAACAACAATTAATAAAGTATGTGGTTCAGGCTTAAAAGCGGCCATGCTTGCTCACGACCTAATCAAAGCGGGCAGTATTTCATCTGCTATTGCGGGCGGCATGGAAAGCATGACCAATTCACCGTATTTCATTCCAAAAGCACGTGGCGGAATGCGCATGGGGCACGGCGAAATTAAAGATCATATGATGTCCGATGGTTTAGAAGATGCGTATGACAATAAAGCCATGGGTTGCTTTGCACAAGATACAGCAGATCAGTATGGCATTACGCGTGAGCATATGGATGAGTTTGCATTAGGGTCACTCAGTAAAGCGAATGCTGCAATTGAGAATGGCAGTTTTGATGCAGAAGTTGCAGCACATACGCTTCGTACTCGCAAAGGTGATGTTGAAGTGAACATTGATGAACAGCCTGGCAATGCGCGTCCAGATAAAATTCCTGGGTTACGTCCTGCGTTCAAAAAAGATGGCACGATCACCGCAGCCAATTCATCTTCAATCTCTGACGGTGCAGCAGCTTTAATTTTAATGAGTGAATCAGAAGCTCAGCGTCAAGGTTTAACCCCTCTGTGTAAAATCGCAGCACATGCAACGCATTCACAAGCGCCAGAAGAATTCACATTGGCACCTGTTGGCGCAATGAATACGCTACTCGAACGCACTGGCTGGAATAAAGCCGATGTTGACTTATGGGAAATTAACGAAGCGTTTGCCATGGTTACTATGCTAGCCATTAATGAAATGGGGCTAGATACCAATAAAGTTAATGTCAATGGTGGTGCATGCGCGTTAGGTCACCCTATTGGCGCAAGTGGTGCACGTATTTTAGTAACACTTATCCATGCATTGCGTAATCGCGGCTTATCAAAAGGCATCGCTTCATTATGTATTGGTGGTGGTGAAGCGGTTGCACTTGCAGTTGAAGTGTAATGCTTATTTGACACTGTTTTAAAAATTCGGGCATCGAATAACTGGTATAACAAATATTACTAACCAGCGGTGCCTTATTATTTACTTTGGGGAGGAGTGCGTCATGCACCAAGTACCTTTATACATCAACGGCGAATTTTCACAATCATCTTCAGACACTTGGATTGACGTAGTTAACCCTGCAAATCAAGAAGTCTTGGCTAAAGTACCTTGTGCGACTGAAGCAGAAGTGCAAGCTGCTATTACTTCAGCACAAGAAACGTTTAAAACGTGGAAGGAAGTCCCAATCTCAGAGCGCGCGCGCATCATGATGCGTTATGCAGCCTTACTGAAAGAACATCACGACGAAATCGCGACCATTATTTGTCATGAGCTTGGTAAAACATTTGAAGATGCCAAAGGCGATGTTTGGCGTGGCATTGAAGTGGTAGAGCAAGCAGCGAACGCACCGTCTATGATGATGGGTGAGACCGTAGGCAATGTTGCTCGCAATATCGACACTTATTCTTATATGCAGCCTCTGGGTGTGTGTGCAGGGATCACACCGTTTAACTTCCCAGCGATGATCCCGTTATGGATGTTTCCGCTGGCGATTGTGTGTGGTAACACGTTTATACTAAAACCTTCAGAGCAAGATCCACTTACGCCAATGCGTTTGGTTGAATTGTTTGAAGAAGCAGGCGCACCAAAAGGTGTGCTGCAAGTTATACATGGTACTAAACCACAAGTAGACCAAATTTTAGAAGCGCCAGAAGTACGAGCAATTTCATTTGTGGGGTCATGTGGTGTTGGTCAATATATTTATTCAAAAGGCACACAAAACTTAAAGCGTGTTCAAGCATGTGTTGGCGCTAAAAACCATATGGTAATTATGCCTGACTCTAAGAAAGAGCAGCTAATTAACAATTTGGTTGGTTCATCTGTGGGCGCGGCAGGTCAGCGCTGTATGGGGATCTCGGTCGCAGTATTTGTCGGTAATTCTAAAGAGTGGGTTGCTGATTTAAAAGAAGCCTTTACCAAAGTTCGCCCAGGTGTATGGAATGATTCAGAGGCAGCTTATGGCCCGCAAACGACCGGTGCAGCTAAAGCGCGTATTTTGTCTTTAATAGACAGTGCTAAGCAGCAAGGGGCAACCTGTTTATTGGATGGCTCAGACTTTACCGTTGAAGGCTATGAAAATGGTAATTGGGTTGGTCCAACGTTATTTACTGATGTCACACCGGATATGGACTTATACAAAGAAGAAATATTCGGTCCAGTATTAGCGTGTATGTTTGTTGATACGTTAGAAGAGGCCATTGAACTTATTAATAACAGCCCTTACGGTAATGGCACATCGCTATTTACTTCTAGTGGCGCCGCTGCTCGTAAGTTCCAACATCATATCGAAGTGGGTCAAGTGGGTATTAACGTACCAATTCCTGTGCCTTTGCCATTTTTCTCTTTCACAGGCTGGAAAGGATCATTTTATGGTGATCAACATACCTATGGTAAGCAAGGTGTACGCTTTTACACTGAAACGAAAACCATCACGTCTCGTTGGTTTGAAGATGATGCCGTATCAGGCCCAAACATGAGTATTAATCTTAAATAATATAGTAAGTAGTCAAAAAGTAGCCGCAAGAGCTACAGACACTAAGTAGTAGCCGAGCGTTATCCCCGTATAACGCTCGCGTATCAATAATTAAAACAATCAAGCCTGCCTGTGTGGGTTTGCATTAGACAACAAAAGAGGTCTTTATGGACTTTAATCTGAACGAAGATCAACAGGCGTTCGCCGATACAGCATACCAATTTGCAATGAGTGAACTTGCACCCAATGCAGCTTTGTGGGATCGCGAACATATTTTTCCAAAAGATGTGATAAAAAAAGCCGGTGAACTCGGTTTTTGTGGACTTTATACCCCTGAAGAAGCAGGTGGCTTAGGCCTGTCACGTTTGGACTCCAGTATTATTTTTGAACAGCTTGCCATGGGGTGTACGGCGACAACCGCAATGCTAACTATTCACAATATGGCGACTTGGATGATAGCCAGTTTTGGCAGCGCGGCTGTCAAAGAAAGCTATATTGATCAACTGGTCATGGGGGAGCTGCTCGCCTCATATTGTTTGACTGAACCGGGGGCGGGTTCTGATGCTGCATCTCTCAAAACTAAAGCGGTACTAGAAGGCGATGAGTACGTATTAAATGGCTCTAAAATGTTTATTTCAGGGGCAGGTGAAACCGACGTATTAGTGGTGATGGCTCGCACAGGAGAAGCGGGTCCTAAAGGTATTTCGGCGTTCTTCGTACCTGCAGATGCCGCGGGTGTGGAGTACGGTAAAGCGGAAGAAAAGATGGGTTGGAACGCACAACCGACCCGGTTAGTCAGTTTTGAAAACGTTCGGATCCCTGCAAGTTACCTTTTAGGGGAAGAAGGGCAAGGTTTCACATTTGCTATGCAAGGCTTAGATGGCGGGCGTATTAATATAGCAACCTGTTCTATTGGCACAGCGCAGCAAGCACTAAACACGGCAAAAGAGTATATGCAAGAGCGAGAGCAATTTGGTAAGCCTTTAGCGGCGTTTCAAGCATTGCAATTTAAAATTGCTGATATGAATACTGAGCTGGTTGCTGCTCGCCAAATGGTTCGCTTAGCAGCGTTTAAATTGGATACAAATGACGCTGAAAAAACCACTTATTGCGCCATGGCAAAGCGTTTTGCAACCGATGTTGGATTTAAAGTCTGTGATGATGCACTGCAGATCCATGGTGGTTATGGTTACATTAAAGAGTATCCGTTAGAACGTCATGTGCGTGATGTTCGCGTACACCAAATTCTTGAAGGTACAAACGAAATCATGCGTGTAATTATTGCACGTCGAATTTTAGCGCAAGGCGCAGCTAGCGTATTATAAGGATCCCCATGACAGCACAATTGAAACTTGAAAAACAAGGCAATACAGCCGTAATTACAATGAGCAATCCACCGGCTAACACGTGGACGCGTGATACGTTAGTGGGTTTGAAAGAGTTGGTTTTAGAGCTTAATGCTGACAAAAACATTTATGCTTTGGTCATTACTGGCGAAGGTGAAAAGTTCTTTTCAGCAGGTGCCGACTTAAATGTATTTGCCAGCGGCGATAAAGGTGTTGCTGCGGATATGTCTCGTGTTTTTGGTGAAGCATTTGAAACTTTGAGTGATTTCAGAGGCGTATCTATTGCTGCCATCAATGGGTTTGCTATGGGTGGTGGGTTAGAAGTCGCGCTGGCATGTGATATCCGAATTGCTGAAGCGCAAGCACAGATGGCATTGCCTGAGGCAAAGGTTGGCCTATTACCCTGTGCTGGTGGAACGCAAAATTTAGCGTGGTTAGTCGGTGAGGGCTGGGCTAAACGTATGATTTTGTGTGGTGAACGCCTTAAAGCAGAAAAAGCACGTGAGATAGGGCTATTAGAAGAAGTTGTTGATACAGGCACGTCGTTAGAGACGGCGATCGCATTGGCGACTAAGGTTGCTGACCAGAGCCCTGTTGCAGTCACTGCGTGTAAAGCACTGATTCAAAAAGGCCGCACAGGCACAATTAATAGCGCACTGCCTTTAGAGCGTGAGCTATTTGTTACTTTGTTTGACACTCAAGACCAAAAAGAAGGCGTCAATGCCTTTTTGGAAAAACGTAAAGCAAACTGGGTGAATGGTTAATGGCAAAGCTACAGTTATTAAATCAAGCAGATGCGCCGGTGGTGTTTGAGCTTGCTCACTGTGATAACGGTATGCAAGTGGCTTTTGCCACACTTAACGTACCTAAAGCATTAAACGCGCTGAATCTGGATATGATCCGATTACTCACACCGCAGTTAGAGGCATGGGCGCAAGACGAACAAGTGGCATTAGTCATTATTAAAGGTGAAGGTGAAAAAGCTTTTTGTGCCGGTGGGGATGTAGTGAGCCTCTATAATGCAATGGCAGCAAATGACGGTAATAATTATATAGAAACATTTTTTAGTGAAGAGTATCGCTTAGATTATCAAATTCACACTTATAAAAAGCCGATCTTGCTCTGGGGTAATGGCATCATTATGGGCGGTGGATTAGGGCTCATGGCAGGTGCCAGTCATCGAGTCGTAACAGAAACCGCACGTATTGCTATGCCAGAAATAACCATTGGGCTATATCCAGATGTGGGGGGGAGTTACTTTTTGAATAAGATGCCACAAGGTGTGGGGTTATTTTTAGGGTTAACAGGTGCCTCGATGAATGCCGCTGATGCACAGTTTGTTGGATTGGCAGATCATTTTGTTGATGCTGAAAAGTATGGCGAGTTAGTAGCTGGCTTACTTGGTGTGGAATGGGGCAAAACGATGAGTTCAAACCATAATATGCTCAGCGATATGCTCACCGAACTGAATAGTGCCTCTATGCAACCGCCAAAAAGTGACATTCAGGCTAACATCAACCACATCGCAGGCGTGAATAATTGTCATGATCTCCAAGCTCAGGTTGACTATATTCTATCCATTCCAAGTGATGGAAATAAATGGTTAAGCAGGGCGCAAAAATCATTGCGACAGGGTTCCCCATTGAGTGCAGTATTGGTAAAAGAGCAACTCAAACTTGGAAAAAATAGATCTTTGAAAGAGTGCTTTTTGTTCGAGCTAGGTATGTCAGTGCAAGCGGGTGAAGCTGGAGAATTTCAAGAAGGTGTCCGGGCACTATTAATAGATAAAGATGGTGCGCCAAATTGGCAATTCAAATCGGTGAGTGATGTGTCTGATGAGATGATATCAGCCTTTACTGCACCGCGTTGGAATGATGATGCACACCCATTAGCAAAGATGTAAGGAATAGAATATGGCAAATATAGGATTTATAGGCTTAGGAAATATGGGTGGCCCGATGGCCTGCAATTTGGTAAAAGCAGGGCACTCAGTGACGGTATTTGACTTGAGTGCTGATGCAATGGCGCATTTAGCAGCGCAAGGTGCACAGACCGCGAGCGATGTAACAAAGGTATGTGAAGGAGCTGATTATGTGATCAGCATGCTGCCGGCGGGTAAACATGTGCGTGCGATTTATTGTGGTGAAAATGGTTTGATTAACCATCTCGATCCATCCACATTGGTGATTGATTGCTCTACTATTGATGCGGAGTCTGCGCAGTTTGTGGGTAAAGCCTTGGGTGATGCGGGTGTGAAATTCGTAGATGCCCCTGTATCTGGCGGGGTTGCGGGTGCTGCTGCTGGTACATTGACGTTTATTGTTGGCGGTAGTCAAAGTGATTTTGATAGCGCAAATAGCGTGCTACCTGATATGGGCAAAAATATTTTTCATGCGGGCGATATTGGCGCAGGCCAAGTGGCTAAGATCTGTAACAATATGCTGCTAAGTATATTAATGGCCGGAACCAGTGAAGCGCTGCAAATGGGCATTGACCATGGCTTAGATCCAAAAGTACTTAGCGAAATCATGCTCAATAGCTCTGGCCGTAACTGGACATTAGAATTGTATAACCCATGTCCAGATGTATTAGAAAACGCCCCAAGCTCAAATGATTACAAGCCGGGCTTTATGGTTGACTTAATGGCTAAAGACTTAGGCCTAGCACAGCAAGCAGCACAACAAACGAATTCGGCAACGCCGATGGGTGCACTTGCGAAAAACTTGTACAACTTGATGCAAAATCAAGGCAAAGGCTCAGAAGACTTTAGCGCGATTTTTAAACTTTTTAGTGAAAAATAAGATTCATTATGGATATTAAAGATAAAACAGTGGTGATCACTGGCGGTGCGCAGGGCTTAGGTTTTGCAATGGCGACACAAATGGCTGAATTAGGTGCAAACCTTGCGTTGATTGATATGCAAGAAGATGTGTTAGCAACTGCGGCTTCTGAGTTAACACAATATGGTACAACAGTTAAAACCTACGTGGCCAACGTGAGTATCGAAGCAGATGTCGAAGGCGTATTTAACGACATAGTTAGTGATTTTGGTAACATTGCAGTGTTGATCAATAACGCGGGTATTTTACGCGATGGCTTATTACTTAAAGCCAAAGAAGGTAAAATAATCGACAAAATGTCATTGGCGCAATTTCAATCGGTGATTGATGTAAACCTGACAGGCGTTTTCTTGTGTGGCCGTGAAGCTGCTGTGAAAATGGTAGAGGGTGAGCAAGGCGGCGTGATCATTAATATGTCGAGTGTGGCACGTGCAGGTAATATGGGCCAAACCAATTACTCAGCCGCAAAAACTGGTGTAGTTGCATTAACAACAACTTGGGCAAAAGAGTTAGGTCGTTTTGGTATTAGAGTTGGCGCGATTGCACCAGGTGTGATCCGTACGCAAATGACGGATGCTATGAAGCCTGAAGCCAAAGAGCGATTGCTAAAAATGAAGCCTGTGGGACGGCTTGGCGAGGCACAAGAAATTGCGCATACTGCGAGGTACATCATTGAAAACGACTTTTTTACCGGTCGAGTGGTAGAAATCGATGGTGGTATTCGTTTGTAAGCCTAGTACAGTGTACTGACGTACAGCGTTGATAAAAAAGCATGGCTTGCGCTGTGCTTTTTTGTTTTGAAATGAAAAACAAGTAAAGGTAATTTCAGGGATCATGATCAGACTTTTAGATAACACCAAGCATACGGTTGCGACGCAAATATATGATGTTTTTCAGGCATCGTATAAAATTGAAGCAGCATTGATTGGTATTGCGTATTTTCCTCCGCTTGCTCGCATGATAGACGATATTAACGCAGCGAAAACTCTATTTTACGGTTATTTTGAAGAACAAGAATTGGCTGCGGTAGTTGAGATTTCGATGCAAGACACGGTACTTAGTATTGACAGCTTAACGGTATCACCGGCTTTTTTTCGAAAGGGTATTGCGCGCAAGCTATTGTGTTTTGTTATGGATGAATATCCTTTTTCATGCGCGCTTGTAGAGACAGCTGCGGTGAACGCTCCGGCCATTGCGCTTTATCAAAAACAGGGGTTTGTAGTGTTTAAAAAATGGACGCCTGATCATGGTGTTGAAAAAGTCGCTATGTCGATATCGAATACGGAACATTCATAAACCAGACTGCATTAGGCACGTTCTGCACTTTGCAATGATAATTTTAGTTGTTTCATATTTTATTCTCATTTAGCTTGTAAGTTAAATTTTTGTGACTAGCTGTGCATCCTACTGCTCACGGTAATAGAATTATGGAAAATTGATAATGCCAAATATTTCAATGAGAAACTTCATGAGACTGGTTGAGGGGGCTCACGGAAGCTTCCGTCAATCTACATCATCCTTGAACAATATTATTATACTGTTAGGCGGTAATGCGCAAAACAGTGTCGATGTACGAAATATTAACAACCGAACCGCATTGAATATTGAATCAGAGGTTCATCAATTACCAGTTGATAAGTTACACAGATATAGGACTGCGTTAGTTTATCTAGGAAATACGCTCAATATAGACAGTTATGCGCGACCGACTAACTATCAAATGGGGTTTGTTGGCTTCGAATTGCAGTGGTATCAGTTTCGTCATCAGACCCATGGTATGATCCGTATTGACAATGCCAGATACATGTTTAAACATCAATTCACCTTTGAAAGCACCAATGGAGATAACAGTACCTTTTCTCATTGTTTGACGCGTGAACATGTTTGGTACCCGACTGCTAGAGCATATGATCCGCCTTTTAATCAGTTATTGGGCCGTGTACCGCAGAGCTTTGTTCAACCCCCGAATGGATCGCAAGGTACCGTAATAGGCGATGACCACTCTACATTTAACCCTGATTACATTGTACGACGTCCGTTGACAATGGGAAGAACCATCGAGATCAGGCAAAGATATCAATATTTACAACCAGGCCGACAGTGGACGGATATACCTGGGGCATCTTATATATTAAAAAAAGGCGTTCGTTGGGGAGCTGGCGGAGATCCTTGTTTTTTCTTTTCCAAAGAAAATTATGCACCAGAAAATTCTCAAGCGTTTCACTTTGAGGTGGAAATTGCACTGGGCAATGCACCCTTGGGAACGTTTAATCGATTACCATCACGTGGCGCATTTTCACATGATTCAATTAACAGGCAAAGAGAAATAAGAGTGATAGCGGATGGAAGTTAGTGCAGTATTCCAGCAAGTTCTACTCACTATTAAAGTATATTAGTTGTAATTTTAGTTCGGTTAAAACCACTTTTTGTATCGCATAAGTAAAAAAATGACTACTGCGATACATGACATTATGATCATTAATATTTTAAAGGCATGCAAATTATCAATGCCAGGTAGACCACCCACATTCATGCCAAACACACCAGTTAAAAATGACAAAGGTAGAAATATTGCTGTCACGAGCGATAACACATACATACGTTCACTCTGACGCTCGGCTATTGTGTGCCTATATTCGTCTTGAATTAACACTGTTCTTTCACGTATTACTTCAAGCGAATCTAGGTATCTGAGTATGTTATTTGCTTGCTCTTTAATTTTAAAACTATGGGTCTTACTGATAAATTCACTAGATCGACTAAATACTTCCAAAGCATCTCTTTGCGGAGCAATAAAGCGCTTCATTTTGGCCGCTTCTTTACGAATATCAATGGCATTTTGGCGATGAACATCATCCATTGATAAACTGGCTTGCTCTTCAATTAAATCTAATCCAATGTCTAGCGTTTCTATTTGATCGCTTATTTTATCTGAAATCTTTTCTAACAACATATGGAACCAATCAGCAGGGTGTTTAAACACGACGCCATAATTGACTGCATCATTGATCTCACTGATTGACCGTAAGCTACGCGCTTGCTTGTCTATTGAAATAACCATATCTTTGGTCATCCAAATTCGTAACGAAACCATATCATCAGGTTGCGCTAGTTGATTAAAATTGATGGCACGGAGGCAGATAAAAACACCGCCTTCAATGCTTAAGCATTTTGGACGCGTTTCTTGCGCAACTAGACTATCTTGAATTGCTTTGGGTATGCTCAATGTCTGCAACACGTCAGCCGGGGTATCGTTATCTATGAGTAAATGGACCCATTTAAAATGAGAGCCTTGTACACCGAGTAAATGCTCAAACTGAGTCGTATTGTCTTTCATCTTCCAACTCCATAATATATTACCATTATTGACGCTTTAGCTTTATAACGCCATCAATATGTACATCGCGCTGAGGAAATGCGATAACAATACCATGCTCATTAAAAGCGTTATCTAATTCAAAGCGTATGTTGCTGGCAACAAGGCGAAGCCCACCTTCTACTTGTGAGTTAACCCAAAAATAGACCTCAAACACGAGTGCATTATCTGCAAAATTTTGAAAGAATACCGTAGGTTCTTTCCCTGTGGTTAATAATATATCTGGCTGAGCTCGGGCGGCATCTAAGATAATATTTTTTACTTTCTGACAGTCACTGCCATAGGCAACACCGACAGACACCGTACCGCGAACGAGTTTGTCTTTGAGAGTCCAATTAGTTACTGTATTTTCTAGTAATTTACTATTTGGAATAAGCATATGAACACCATCGACTCGCCTTACACGCGTGGAGCGGGTGTTAATTTCCTCAACGATGCCTTTCACACCCTCTACTTCGAGAAAATCACCTATGCGTATTGGTTTTTCGCCCATTAAGATCCAACCACTAATAAAATTATTAATGATATTTTGTGCTCCGAAGCCAAAGCCGATAGCAATTGCACCAGATAAGAACGCAAAAGCGGTAACTGGAATATTAAGCATCGATAAAGTGGTGATAAATATAACGGCTAACACCACTATATATAAAACTCGCTGTATTAAGTGCACAATGTTTGGGTCTTTATTCGTATGTTTTAGCTTGTTTCCTAGTTTAGAAATCGCTATATGGGCCACCCAACAGCTGATGATTAACCACAGTGGTATTGTGAGTACTTCGATTAATGTTATAGCCCGCTCATTAAATGTAAATAAAGGATAGCTTAACCAGTGACTGACTTTTTCTAGCATATTAATGACCTTGTTTGAAAACATTATTTGTTCGACATTAAAAAGGTATTGGCCGCATCTATGTAAAAATGATTGGCCAATGCTTGACGACCTAATAGCATTAGGTAGGTCATATCAGAACGATCTGTTAGTGTTATTTCTATGTTCCATGAATGTGCTCCAAGAATTGCTAACGTTTGAATGACATAACGCTGCTCCCGGCCTCCGTTTGAAGATTTAACTTGCCGAATATCATGAAGTATAGCTTGGCATCTTACCTTCTTCTGTACGTTGTGGATCTCTGGGTGTATATCAAATAACACGGCAGGCTTATTATCAATATATGTTTTTTGGATATTATCTACATGTAATGATGATGTTTGTGCGCCAGTATCAACTCGAACAAGAAGCTGTTCAATGCCTAGTTCAGGTAAGTTAATACTCTCAACGTGACCAATAATGGGTCTTGTACTCATGAAATTTCCTCATTTATCGAAAGATCATTTATCAATTGCTCTTCTATTGTTTCGATATGATCTGCAATATGTTCGTCGTCTTCTGAAAAATACGCAATGTGATACATTGCTTCACCTTCTTGTACCAATGGAATATTTTGTTTTCCAATTATTACACCGCTTTTAGTGGCGATGACTTCACCCAAAGTTTCCCCGTAAGGCCCTCCGATGGTGGCTAGAATTTGTGCTTTTTTCACTTGATCGCCAAGTTGATAATGATGTGTGACAATGCCACTGCTTGAAGCGCGTACCCAGTTGCTATTATTGGCAATAAATGGTGTTTGCTTCACTCTCATTTTCTGTTTTTTAGAGATCATACCCAGGTGGCGCAATACGTTTAGGATACCTTTGATCCCGGCTCTTATGGAGAACTCATCAAAGCGCAATGCCTCACCACCTTCATAGAGTAATACCTTAGTTCCAGTGGCCACTGCTGCATCTCGGAGCGATCCTTCGATGATGTCTGAGTTTAATACTACGGGTACCCCAAATGCCTGAGCCAACTCCAGAGTATGCGGATCTGACAGCTGCGCTCTTATTTGTGGTAGGTTGGATCTATTTATTGCACCAGTATGTAAATCAATACCGTAGTCGCATTGGGCAACAATCTCTTTTAGAAAGATATTAGCCACACGTCCAGCAAGCGACCCTTTTGAAGACCCTGGAAAAGAGCGATTCAAATCTCGTCTATCTGGCATATAACGACTTTGGTTAACAACGCCATATACATTTACCATTGGAACAGCAATGATGGAGCCAATTGACACTTTAAACCCTTTTAAATTGATGAGGCGCCTTATGATCTCTATACCGTTTAGTTCATCTCCGTGTACCGCTGCACTAATAAATATAGTGGGTCCTATTTTTTTTCCTCTAATTATATATACGGGTAAGTTTACATCTGCATCTGTATAGAGTTTTGCTACAGGCAGGTTTACTTTACGCGTTTCTCCAAGTTGAATAATGTGTTCACCAATTTTTAGTTCGTTCATGTTAATCTCATGCTTGTTGGCTTAGTTAGCCTTTGCCTCTGGTTTTATTGGTATTGAATTTTGCATTTTTTTCGATAAATTCAATTAATTTACTGGCAACGTCATAACCTGTAGCAAGCTCAATACCTTCGAGGCCTGGGGAGGAGTTAACTTCCATCACCATGGGGCCATTATTTGAACGAAGTAAATCCACACCACAGAAATTCAATCCCATTACTTTTGCCGCGTTAACAGCCGTTTCCCGTTCTTCTTTGGTTAGCTTTACCAGTTGGGCGCTACCACCTCGATGCAAGTTTGACCTAAATTCGCCCTCAGCACCTTGGCGCTTCATAGCAGCAACAACTCGGCCTCCGACAACGAGGCATCGAATATCAGCACCGTCAGCTTCCTTGATAAATTCTTGGACTAGTATGTTTGCTTTTAAACCCATAAATGCCTCAATGATACTTTCTGCTGCTTTTGCGGTATCAGCTAATACCACACCAATACCTTGGGTCCCCTCAAGTAACTTAATCACTAAAGGTGCGCCACCTACATTTTTTATCAGATCTTTTATATCGTCAGGTTTACTTGCGAAACCTGTACGAGGCAGGCCAATACCTTTTCGAGAAAGAAGTTGTAAAGATCGTAACTTATCTCGAGAGCGGCTTATTGCAACAGACTCATTGACATTGAATGTGCCCATCATTTCAAATTGCCGTGCTACGGCAGTGCCATAAAATGTAATGGATGCACCGATCCGTGGAATAATCGCATCATATTGTGGTAGCTCATCACCGTGATAGCGCACGGTAGGTCGACTGCTGGTGATATCCATATAGCAATGCAATGTATCAATGACATCGACTTCGTGACCTCGCGATAAGGCAGCTTCTTTCAACCGACGTGTTGAATATAAATTTTCATTTCTAGATAAAATAGCAATTTTCATTTTTAACTCCTTGATTGTGTGATGCGAAAATTAGTTGAAAAAGATCAAAAAGAGAATCAAAATAAAAAGCATAGTTTGATAAAATAATTTTATTAAAAATGAAGATAGAGCTATTAACTACTTTTTTAGAAGTGAGCCAAACACTTCATGTTAGAGTCGCATCTGAAAATCTTTTTCTTACGCAGGCGGCTGTTAGCAGCCGTATTAAACAGCTAGAAGAGGAACTTGGTGTACTATTATTTGATCGTACACAAAAGCGGCTAAAATTAACTGCAGAAGGACATAAGCTGGTTAAATATGCCAATGAAATGGTGATGATGTGGCAAAAGTTAAAACAAGAAGTTGGAGTCGCTCAAGCTGATACACAGCAGCTTTTTGTGGGTTCTATGATGTCTATATGGGATATCATTTTACAAGATTGGCTGCAAAAAATTCACCGAAATTTGGATGATGTTCATTTATACACGCATACATATTCTCAATTAGAGCTACGTCGTCAAATAGTAAGTAGATTGATTGATATAGCTTTTTTGTTTGAGCCACCTTATATTGAAGATATTGTCACAGAAAAGGTGGCGACAGTGCCACTTCAGCTTGTTTCAACTGAACCTGATACTCATATTTCACAGATAAAAAATATGGTGATGGTTGACTATGGTGAAGCAGTTAACAGTCAATTTATAAGAGAATACGGAGACAGCGCCATTATTCGACATAATATGAGTCAGCCTCGCATTGCGCTAAATTTCATTCTTGAAGCGGGTGGTTGTGCTTATTTACCTAAGCAAATGTGTTTTGATCATATCAGAAAAGGGAAGTTGTTCCATGTTGCAGGTACACAAGACTATAGTCGAGATATTTACGCCATCTACCTTGCTAAGAGTCACAAATCAGTTCTAATAAATGAAGCATTAACTTTGTTCAGCTATCTACGAAGTTGAATGACAACATTGAAGATTTTTATTAATTTGATAAAAAAAAGTTATCAAACGAGTGTTTTTATACAACATAGTTTGAATACCATTGAAAATAATGTACGTATTAGAATTTGGGTAATGGTTAATGGCAACAAAATGTCTGTTGATTCACCTGTTTTAACAAAATTCATTTGGTAGGTGTGTTAAAGAACAAGCCACCTATATTCCATCGCATAGGTCGAGCTAATGTTCGGCTTTCTTGCCTATTGTTTTTATGGCTAGAAATTTCAACCTAGAGGACTATCACGTTACTTTTTAGTTGATCAAGGTACCTTGTTTAATGCATTTACTCTATTTTTCTTGAAATTATATATTTTGAGCGTACACTTGTGCGCTCAGATTTTTTCAGCTAACAGGTGTACGCTCAAAATGCGTGTTGCACGAATCATTTTTGATAAATTCACACAGCTCTTTTTACATCACCAAAGTTTTTCCGGATATGTGGAGCCTGTTGTTCAGTATTTTTTACCCGCATGGAGAGATGGATCATACCGAGCGAAGGTGCAAGCGGTTAATAAGTTATCATCGCTTTATGTTGAAGTTACATTAAAACCAGAGAAAGGGTGGCCCAGGCATCTTGCAGGGCAACATATTAACTTAACGATAGAAATAGGCGGAAAGTTATTAACTCGGACATTTACGATTGCATCAAGTTGTGATGAGCATCAGTTAACGGGAGCAATAAAGTTATTGATCAAAGTAGGCGAAAATGGACGGTTTACAGGGCAGTTATATGACGTTCTTCGGACAAAAACCTGGTGCAATATTTCAAATCCTTACGGTGAATTTACGATTAACTCGTTAAAAAAACCACTTCTATTGGTCGCTGGTGGTTCTGGTATTACGCCTTTTATTGCTTTATTGAGCCAACACTTACCACTGATCAAAGAACCTGTACGTTTGGTGTACTTTGCAAAAGAGCACGAGCATCAATTTATTGAACAGCTTAATGCGCTTCAGATGAAACATGAGCACTTTAGTTTCACCCAGTGTGTAAGAAAAAACAGTCACCCGGTTGATGTTTATGTGTCTGAAAATAGACTATCGGATGTGTATTGTTGTGGACCATTTAATATGATGAAACAAGTGCAAAATGCATGTGAAGCGTTCGGGATGCCGTACTATCAAGAAACATTTGGTGTTCGAAAGGAACTATTACACGCAGCGGGCACAGACTCGAACCGTTTTACCCTCAAACTCAAGCAATCATCGACACACATCAAGAGCGGCGGCACATTACTGGAACAATTGGAATTACAAAACTTACCAGTCATACGTGGATGTGGAATTGGCGTATGTCATCAATGCCAATGCGTTAAAAATGCGGGAGTTGTTAGAGATGTTCGTACCGGACAGCTTTCAGACAGTGGTCAGCAGTTGATCCAGCTGTGTGTATCTGAACCTGTATCTGACTTGGAGCTAAATATATGAATGCGATAAATTTTACCCAGCTAGCTCAAGAACTTGATGATATTAAGCTGCAAACGCTAAGTAAAGTTGGTCAAGCGGATGCTGATCATATTCGTCGAGTCATTCGAATTCAAAGGTATTGTGAATGGTCTGGGCGGATATTACTCATGATGGGGTTTTTACTTCCAGTATTATGGTTAATTGGAGTTGTACTACTCGCCGTAGCAAAGATACTAGATAATATGGAAATTGGTCATAACGTTATGCATGGTCAATATGACTGGATGAATGATAAACATATTAACTCTCACGCTTATGAGTGGGATATTGCGTGTGATGGACAAAGCTGGCATCGAGTACATAACTATGAGCATCATACTTACACTAATATTTTAGGCAAAGACAGAGATTTTGGCTATGGTTTGTTACGGTTATCAAATGACTTTAAGTGGCGACTAAAAAATAGTTGGCAACTATTAACTTATATTAATTTGAGTATCTTATTTCAGTGGGGCGTGTCGTATCATGAGTTGGCTGCTGAGCGGGTATTTTTAGGTAAGCAAAAACAAGGCCGTGATTCTCGAGTGTCGCACCGAATGTTAAAGCAACGCTTTTTTAGCAAAGGCACACGGCAATTACTTAAAGATTATGTTGTTTTTCCGTTACTTGCAGGTCCGCTATTTTTGTGGGTATTCAGTGGTAACTTACTCGCTAACCTCATTCGTAACCTGTGGACATCGACCATTATATTTTGTGGTCATTTCACAGAGCAAACACAAACCTTTGAGCAGCGTGATTGTGAGAATGAAAGTCAAGGGCAGTGGTATTACCGTCAAGTATTGGGATCATCGAATATTCAAGGAGGCAATACATTCCACATTTTAACGGGTCACTTAAGTTATCAAATTGAGCATCATTTATTCCCTGATTTACCTGCATCACGTTACCAAGAAATTGCACCCAAGGTACAAGCTGTGCTTTCTCAGCATGGTATTGCGTACAATACTGGTGGGTTTTTTAAGCAGTATAGCTCGGTGCTAAAACGTATTTTGCGTTACTCATTTCCTTAAATGTACTGACAGTATGCAGGCTCATTAGTCTGCATACATGCTTAATTTATGCGTACTTTATGCTCGTTGACGGCACCGCTCAATCATCTTTGCGGTGAGTACCATGATCACTGTGCCAGTGAATATGGGAAAGAGCAAAAATTGCCAACTGGGTGCAGTGATCATAATTAATATAGGATTTGCGCCAGCGGGCGGATGGGTCGTATTGGTAAGCAGCATTAGGCTGACTGCTAACCCTGTTGCTAATGCAATAGTGAGTGTATTGACTTCAACATAATTGACAAAAATCAAGCCAATGAGTGCAGTGAGTAAATGTCCGAATATCACATTTTTAGGCTGGGCTAGCGGACTCGTCGGTATACCAAAAATAAGTACGACGCTTGCACCAAAAGGTGCGATGAGTAACATCAATTGCATATCTATTTTTTCTAGTAAACCAAGTAGCGCAATTGCTGTGCTTGCCCCGATCCCTGCTGTAATTTTATCTTTAAATTTCACGATATCCTATCCTCTTCTTAAGTAGACCACTCTGTCTACCTACATGGTAGACAGGGTGGTCTACTCATGTCAAGATAGATATAATTAAGGAGACAAAATGACAGATAAAAAACAACAGCTCATTCAAACCGCATTGCATTTATTTTATACCAAAGGTGCAGGGCAAGTAGGTATTAACGAAATCATTAGCACATCTGGTGTGGCCAAAAAAACACTATATGCTTACTTCGCCAGTAAAGATGATTTGATCTTAGCTTGCTTGAGGGAGCGACATGACGTTTTTATGGCTTGGCTCTGTGATGAATTAGAAGGTGCTAACGACATAAAGAGCACTTACTTTCAATTGTTCAGTGCGCTTGATAAATGGTTTAATTGCCAGGTGCCCTCTTTAGCACAGTTTCGAGGGTGCTTTTTTATCAATACCGCAGCAGAATTTCAAGAATACAACCCAGATATTACCGCATATTGCGCGTACCATAAAAACCAAGTTAAGGCATTGCTTAATCGACATCTACAAGGGGGCTCACAGCACGAATTAGAGCGACTCTTTACTTTGTCTGAAGGTGCAATTGTCAGTGCGTTTATGTTGAAAAACAGCGATATTGCGAAAAGCTTTTTACGCTGATCCCACGCTTTGCTCTTTTTATTGGTGTTACTTTGGTGATGGTCACATCATAAGGTACATATTTTCAATACGTATAAACCTTAATTTGACTGTGTAATGAAGACTTTTTTGGCTGGCTATTTGATATGTTATTCATTAAATAAATTAATGTTAAATTTTATTATGAAAAAGTACATTAGTGATGCTTATTAACGCTTAGCCAAATCAAATGAGAACAAATCAGTTTTACTCATCATGCATAGTAACAACCAGGGGGAACTTAACGCTGTTTATTAAGCTCACTGATTTAATTTGTTTTTATTTTTAGTCACGATTTAAAAAGGTATATTTTTAAATATTATTGGTTAAAAATGTAAATTTTTTGGGTTGATGCGGGTGTTTTTATCTATGTAGAATGGCCGCAGCTAATTCGGAATGAGTTTGAATTAGTATTCTAAAAAGCGACTAAAAAGGAAATTATCATGAATAAAACTAATGCGTTATTATTGGCTTCTACATTGTTCTCTGGGGCTAGTTTTGCATTAGCACAAAATGTGGCTGATACAGATGGTTATGAGCGTTCAACTCAATATTCATTTGGCCCAGTATCTTCAGCGGCGATAACAAGTGAATTTGCGCACCAACTACGTGTGGACTTGTTATTAAGAGATGAGTTAAGCAGCTGTCAATTTGCAAATGTTTACTCAAATACAGGTGGTGGCAACAATGGCGGCGAGTACATTGTTAATCCAAGTTTTGAAATCGACCCAGCTACACCTGCAAAGATCACTGTATCAGCAGATATTCCTGAGCAATATTTAACAAACAATAAAACGATGCATGTTAATTGTATTGATGGTGAAGGGGTTGACTATAATGTATTAGTTAACATTCCAGGTGCGCCTATTGTTGATTGGCAAATCGATGTAGTGCCTAGTGGCGAGTTTGTACACCAGCCATATTCATATGGCTATCATAGTGCATACTCTGTCACGAGCCGTTTAACAGTGAATAACCAGAATAACCAAGCTTATTGTTCTACTTTGTCTAATCGTGGTGTTGAGCTTGGTTTATTCTCTGGTAAAGAGGCAAAAGGGCCTTTCCATTCAGATGTATTTACCGTGAACAAAGAAGTGGTAAACGATACGCGTCAGCCAGTACTTTACCAAATTCTTCAGTGTGAAAATGCTGCCGGTAAAACGCTGGCAGTTAAAGTCTTTAGCTTAACTAATCCAGAAAGCATCTACCTACTTGAAGACCAGCTTATCATTAAATAAGCTCTACTTTTTAATAAGGAAGTAACCGTGTGTTGGTTACTTCTTATCAGATCAATATATCACTTAGGGCACTGTGTAATTCTTTATACTTAAATGTGAAGTTGTCTTTAGCTAATCTTTCGGGCACAACCGCTTGGCCATAAATAAGTAAATCGGCCATCTCTCCAAACAGTAATCGCAAGATAATATCGGGCATGGGGATTATCGCGGGTCGCTTAAGTACACGAGCTAATGTTTTAGTAAATTCCATGTTGCTTACCGGTTGAGGAGCAGTGGCGTTAAATTTACCCGTTAGCTTAGTATTGTTCATCAAGTGCACAATTATGTTCACCATGTCATCTATGTGGATCCAAGACATCATTTGTATGCCGCTGGATACTCTGCCACCAAGACCCATTTTAAAAGGAGGAAACATTTTAGCCAATGCGCCACCTTGTGCGCTGAGTACAATGCCAGTGCGAACGATACATACCCGTGTATTATACTGCTGAGCACTAAGGGCTAGCTCTTCCCACTGTGTGCACAATTCGTTGCTAAACTCTGTGGCACATTTTGTGAATGATTCGTCAATTTGGAGATGACTTGACTGGCGACCATAAAACCCAATGGCACTGCCTGAAATTAAGGTATGTGGGGGGCTATTCGCGAGTTTAATTTTTTCAACCAGTTGTTGGGTGATACTAATCCGACTGTTTACAATTTTCTTTTTTTGTTTGTCTGACCAGCGTTTATCGGCGATAGGCTCGCCTGCAAGATTGATAATGACATCGAGCGCATTAAAATCAGCGTCGTCTAGCGTATCTATACATGTCACGGTGTTTGGCAGAATTGATTTCGCGTTTACTATGTTACGTGTTAACGCGATAAGCTTATGCTCCCGATACAGCACTTGGCACAATTGACGACCAATGAGCCCTGTCGCACCTGTGATCAATACTTTCATGTGGTTTACCTTCCTTACTGCGTTAATGTCAACGTAATATGTACGTACACCAAACAATATAGATCATCTTTAGCGTCTAGTGGCTATGACTTTATCAGGGAATGCATTAGAATCAGAAAAAAATCGTTAAGGAAATCCTGTGTCGTCATTGTCGGGTTTAAACAGAAGCCTTGTTATTTTGGCCTCTTTGTTTGTTGTGCTAGCGGGCGTGAAGTTAGCGAGTGACATTATCGTCCCTTTTATTTTAGCCGCCTTTATTGCCATTATTTGCAATCCACTGCTTCGATTCTTTGCGCGTTTTCATATACCAAAAGGGCTGTCTATTGTACTTATTATTTGCTTAATAAGCGCTGTTGGGATGAGTTTAGCAGGCCTCGTAGGGCAATCACTTACCGACTTTTCTAAGCAACTTCCAGACTACAGAGAGCAGTTACAAGATAAGTTTATTTGGTTAGTCGATATGGCAGCGCAGTACAATATTTTAATAGATAAAAACCAGTTAATCTCACTATTCGACCCCGGAAAAATGATTGATATGGCGACCAATATGCTAACCGGTTTTGGTGGGGTTATGGCCAACTTATTTTTAATCATTTTAACAGTGGTGTTTATGCTATTTGAAGCACCCATGTTAAGTAAAAAAGTGCATTTGGCATTAGATGATCCTGAAATGAAAATGCTACAAGTCGACCGCTTTTTAGAGTCGATCAATTCTTATTTAGCGATTAAAACTATGGTGTCGCTTGGTACTGGCTTTTGTGCGGGATTGTTACTTTGGATACTTGATGTCGACTATTTCGTATTGTGGGCAGTGTTGGCTTTTTTACTGAATTACATCCCTAATATTGGGTCTATTATCGCGGCTATTCCTGCGGTTTTATTGGCATTACTGACTGTTGGCCCTCTGGCATCTGGTATTGTGGCAATTGGCTATATTACGATAAATACCGTGATGGGTAATATTATCGAACCTCGCTTTATGGGTCGAGGGCTTGGTTTATCTACCTTAGTGGTATTTCTTTCGTTAATTTTCTGGGGATGGTTGTTAGGCACTGTGGGTATGCTGCTGTCAGTACCACTGACGATGATAGTAAAAATTGCTTTAGAAGCCACTGAGGAAGGGCAGTGGCTTGCGACCATGCTCGGAAATGGTGAAGTTAAAGTTCAATAAGGATGTTTTAAATCTTCGATGTGTCTTTTTAACATGCGGATTTTACACTTTTTATAAATAATGGCTGCTTTGGTTGCGTTGGGCATTTGGTGCAAGTAACGCCACCGGCAGCTATCTTCAATATAGTTATCTTGACGAATAAAGCTTCGCTCAACAATAGGCAGCAGTTGCGAATTTCCCGTATCTTGCTCGATTAAGTCCATATCAAGGCGAAGTTTTGTGATCCAAGTTTTACGGGTACGCTCAAGGTTAGTGATATTACTATCTAGACAAACAATATAGTTTTTAGCCCGAGAGGGGTGCGTATCTGCTAATGGTTCGCAGTCTTTTAAAATGTCGAGGTTTGCCTGCGCAAAGGTAGTCAGCAATAGACAAGGCAGTGATGCTAATAATAAATTAGTGTTTTTCATAGTTAAACTCAATCGTAAACCTAGCCCCACCCAAAGGTGAATTATTTATATGTATTCGGCCGTGATAGGCGTTGACTAAATCAGCAACAATGGCCATACCAACTCCGTGTCCTGCCTCATAAGTATCTAATCTTGCCCCGCGTTTTAATAATTCAGAACGCAGATGCTCAGGTACTCCGGGCCCATCATCACAAATTTCAATGCGTAGGCCTTTTTTATCTAATACCGATAAAGTGATTTCTACTTGTTTTTCGCATGCTTTACATGCGTTATCAATGATATTGCCGAGAATTTCCATTAAATCAGTTTTATCACCCAGAAACGCCAAGTGGTCATCGCAACGATACTTAAAATCAATCTGCTTATCGTGATAAACCTTTCGCATTGCATTGAGTATAGATTTTAGCACAGGTTCTATAACTGTTTGTTTTTTCCATGTATCAGATGCACCAGTCGCGGCACGTTTTAGTTGGTGTTCAATCATGGCGTTAATCCGATCTAATTGTTCTTGTGCATCGGCATCGGTTGCCATTGGGCTTGATTTTAACACTGCAAGCGGTGTTTTAAGGGCATGAGCCAAGTCACTCAAAGACGCGCGATAACGTTCTTTTTGACGCCGTTGAGAGTCTAGCAATAAATTTAAGTCAGCTTTGATTGTTTGTAATTCGATAGGGTATAAGCCGCTAATTTTATCTCTTTCACCCGCTTCAACTTCTTTTATTTCTTTATCGAGTCGTTGCAGTGGCCTTGCATTCCAAATGAAACCGATGGCCATAAGCCCGGCAATGATCACGCCCATCACCAGCATCCAATTGACTAGGGTATTTCTAAACCCTGACATTTGTGCAACTAACGCGTCATTGCGTTTTAAAAGAATAAACCGAGCGTGCTGAGATTGTTCTGCATTTCCTAAAATTACCGTTAAGCTCAGTTGCCAATATTTGGCACTATTATACTCAACAAGTTCAAACTCGGCAGCCCCTGCTTTACCATCAATAAATTCAGGAGTCACTGACAAATTGACGGCTGACTCGGAGTACCAAACAAGAGTTTGGTCCTGGTATACCATAGCGAAGGTATCTGAATTAAGCCGGTTTAGTTCGGGTGCCAAAATGGTTCGTGGCATTTCAATGCCGTCGGACACGAATTCAACTTCAGAAATGAGAGAGTAAAGGTGGGCTTCTAGGGTTTTTTCTGTGGCATCAACCAGTGACGCATGATAAGCGCGCCCTATAGAAAAAAACAGCGCCGGTAGAGCGATAATTAAAACAAAGACAAGGATAAAACCTTGCCTTATTTTCAAAGATATTTGTGCTGCGTTTACCACTGGCTTTTGAACCTATACCCTCTACCTCGAAGCGTTTCAACGGGATTGAGTGTGCCGTCAGGATCAAGTTTTTTGCGCAGCCTGAGTACGAACACCTCTATGACATTAGAATCAAGGTCGAAATCTTGATCATAGATATGCTCTGTGAGCTCTGATTTAGAAATGACTTTTTGTGGATTCACCATTAGGTATTCAAGTACTTTGTATTCATAAGCAGTGAGGGATAGCTCACGCTCGTTGACCCAAACTTGTTGTGAACGCGTATGAATTTTTATCGGACCGATACTCATTTCTGGATTAGCTTGTCCGGCGCTTCTTCTAATAAGCGCGTTGCAGCGGGCTATAAGTTCTTCAAGGTGAAATGGCTTGGTTAAGTAATCATCAGCGCCTGCATCAAGGCCTTCGACTTTGTCTTGCCACCTATCGCGAGCGGTCAGGATTAATATGGGAATATCAATGCCTGCTGCGCGAGCTTGGCGGATAATTTCAATCCCGTTGAGTTTTGGTAAGCCCAAATCAATCACGGCCATGTCGAGTGGATACTCTTTCAAATGAAACAGGCCCGATTCACCATCGTGGCATAGGTCAATACTATATTTTTCTTTCTCAAGGGCGCTGCGTAAGTTCTCTGCTAGCTGAATATCATCTTCAATTACTAAAATTCGCATTTCTAATCCTTTTTGACCTCACCAGTCATCTTATTCACTTTGAGGTCTACAATACGACCGTTGCTTTGTAATATACGTATGATGAAGTGTTCACCTTGTTCAGTGATCTTTAACGTTCTTCCAGCAAAGCTTGCAAGTGCAAGTTCTACTGCCTGTTTTTTGGTAATTGTCTGCTCAGTAGGCTTTTCAGCACTTTGGGCACTGTTTGAGGTCAGAAACAAACCTAATAGAAACAGACAAACTGACAATCGCATTTTACAAAGCTCCACGATCTTAAATTTACTTAACAAGAGAGTATAAGATTAGAAGTAAGGTGATTAACCTTTCCTGAACTTACACCTGGATTAAAAAACTTTTTTAAACGGCTTTACCGTACTACCTGAGTATACGCCCGCGATAATATATGGATCATCATTGGCCCATACTTTGGCATCTTCAAGAGAAGCAAACTCTGCGATGAGTAAAGAGCCTGTAAATCCTGCTTCACCAGGCTCGTTAGAATCAACAGCAGGCAATGGACCTGCAGTAATTAATCTGCCTTGAGTTTGTAATTCGGTCAATCTCGCTAAGTGAGCAGGTCTTGCACTCAAGCGCTTTTCTAACGAGTTTTCTACATCTGTAGAGTAGATCATGTATAACATAGCTTTGCTAATCAGTAAGATAAAATTTCCTTATCTTAGTCTGATTTATATTGCGTTGTAAACGTTGATGCGATTTGTGGAGAGCTTTAACGTTAAATACTTGAAAATTACCGGCCAAGGCTGTTAGAGTCGCTCGAATATTCATTAAAAATAATAATAAGGTTGTCTGCATGAGTGCAAATCGTGAGCATTTTAGCTCCCGACTCGGATTTATCTTAGCTGCAGCGGGATCTGCTGTTGGTATAGGTAATTTAGTTGGCTTTCCAGTATCGGCTACCAAAAATGGTGGCGGTGCTTTCTTATTAGTTTATGCGCTATTTGTGGCATTTATATGTCTCCCCGTGATGATGGCTGAAATGGCGATGGGCCGAAAAGCACAGCAAGACCCATACGGCGCATATAAAACATTATCTGGCAATGACAAAAAATGGTCATTTGCGGGAATGCTCGCTGTTCTGACCCCGTTTATGATTGCTGTATTCTACATGGTAATTACGGTATGGATATTTGGGTATCTTGCCCAAACAGCGATGGGTAATTTAGATGCACTCGCTGATCCAAATCATTTTGGGCAATTTATTAACCAGTCAAGTGTATTTTGGTACATGCTACTGGTAGGCGTAATCGTTAATTTGATTCTAGTCGGTGGTGTGAAACAGGGGATTGAAAAAGCTGCAAAGTTCTTAATGCCAGCATTATTTGTACTTTTAATTGGTTTGGTTGCTTATGTATTGACACTCGATAATGCAATGGCAGGTGTGCGTTATTATGTCATTCCTGATTTTTCTAAAATGAATGCCAGTGTGTTAAATGGCGCTCTGTCACAAGCCTTTTTCTCGTTATCGTTGGGTATGGGTATTTTAATGACCTATGCATCGTATATCTCTAAAAAAGAAGATATTGTTGGTGGCGCTAAAATGGTAGCAGTGACAGACTCATTGGTTGCCTTTATTGCCGGATTGATGGTGCTCCCAGCTATTTTTAGTTTTAACCCCGCGACGAACCCTGATGAGCTATCAGAGTCTTCAGTGTCGATGATTTTCGTTTATTTACCTAAGATTTTATTAGCTATTCAGTCAGATATTGGTTACACGGGCGCTTCGATAGTTGCATTTGTATTCTTCTTATTAGTATTTTTTGCTGCAATAACGTCTTTAGTTTCTATTATTGAAGTACCTACAGCCGCATTAATTGAAGAGAAAAAGGTAAGCCGTAAAACGGCACTAATGATATTGGCAGGCTCAACAGGGGCGTTAACTGTTCTGTGTACGATGTCGTTTGGAATGGTGGATTGGTTAACTCAGTTTATTAATTATGGTGGCGGCAGTAAAAGCTTATTTGATTTAGTGTACGATGTATTTTACGACACTATTTTACCGCTTAATGGCCTAATGGTTTGTTTATTTGTAATTTATCGCTGGAAAAAAATAAAACTATCTGAAGAGTTATCACAAGGGTGCGAGGGCTATAAAGGTAGCTTCACCGAGAAGTATGTGAACTTTTCACTTTCAACGTTTATTCCGGTTATCTTACTCATTATTTTTGTAAATACGGTCGCGACTAAATTTTTTGCTGTGAGCTTATTTGGCTTTTAGTAATAGCGACGAGTGATTTAAAGCCAGCATTAATTGCTGGCTTTTTTGTTTTTATTGATAGTTCTTATCGAAGTTGCCAACTTTACACCCCTGATTTTATTATTTGGCTTATGGTCACCGTGAGTGGCAAGCCGTTGCTCTCTTATCTAAGACATTTCATCGACTAATCAGTGACGAATGGCAAATTTTGTTTAAAAATGCGTGTTAATTAATAATAATCGTTTGGAACCTGTCATGTCATATAGAAACCGTCTTGCGGTCGCGATTTGCGCGTTATTACCTGCAATGGCTCACGCTGATAACACTTTTACTGCAAAAGATATATTTTCACTTGAATACGCCAGTGATGTACAGCTGTCACCTGACGGTGAGCAAATAGTCTACGTACGTAATAGTAATGACGTTATGAATGACAGCAAACGTCGCAATCTGTGGTTGGTAAATACAAAAACCCAGGAGCAGACGCCATTGTTTTCAGGGGCAAATCAGTTTAAACACCCGAGATGGTCTGCAGATGGTAAAAAAGTGGCATTCATCAGCAATGTATCTGGTACCACGCAAATACATGTACATTATTTAGCTGAAAATAAGACTGCACTTCTATCACAACTTACCTCAAGTGTGAGTAATTTAACTTGGTCACCTGATGGCAAGTGGCTTGCTTTTAGCCAACAAGTGAACGAAAAGCCAACCGTGGTTGCCAAAATGCCGGCAAAACCCAAAGGAGCTAACTGGTCTGAGCCAGCTATTGTTATTGATAAAGCCTATTATCAGGCGGATGGACGCGGTTTGGTCAAGCCTGGCTACAAGCAGATATTCGTCTTACCAAGCGAAGGTGGGACGCCAAGGCAGTTAACCACAGGTAAGTTTCATCACAGTGGCAAACTTGCATGGCGTCGTGATTCTAAGTCGATAGTATTTTCTGCAAACAGAATTGCTGATTGGGAATATAAAAGATTAGAAGGTGATTTGTTCGAAATTAGTTTAGATAATCAATTAACTCAACTTACTTTTGCACCAGGTCGAGAGCATTCGCCGAGCTTTTCTGAAAATGGTAAGCAGTTGGCATATTTAAGCGCTTCGAACGCACCAAACCCTTATCGCAATCACAAGCTCAATATTATGACGTGGCGTACCAAAAAATCTGAGGTGGTTGCCAGTGACTTTGACCGCTCAGTTCAAAATCCTACTTGGATCGGTACTTCTAAACTTGCAATGTCGTATGACGATTTTGGTAAGCGAAAGCTCGCAACAATTACCACAAACGGCAAAATCAAAGACCTAACTGATACCGTATCAGGGACCACGCTAGGTCGTCCTTATTTAAGTGGTTCGTTTAGCGCTAACTACGCCGGTGATATTGCATATACGTTAGGCTCAAGTACTAGACCGTCAAACGTCGCGATTGTGAGTACCCGTGGTAAAGTGAAGCAGTTAACGTCTTTGAACGAAGATGTGTTAGCACATAAAAAACTCGGTAAAGTGCATGAGATAAATTACACATCATCATTTGATGGTGAAGCAATTCAGGGCTGGTATATTACGCCTCCAAACTTTGATCCTGCTAAAAAGTACCCTCTGTTGTTAGAAATTCATGGCGGCCCTCATTTAGCTTACGGCCCGCATTTTTCTGCTGAGCTCCAACGATATGCCGCAGAAGGTTATGTGGTATTTTATGATAATCACCGAGGCAGCAGCTCATACGGCGAGCGCTTTGCGATGTTATTAAAATATAAATATAGCTCTAAGGAGGACTTTGCCGATCACGATTCAGGGGTTGATGCCATGTTGAAAACCGGCTTTATTGATGAGAAAAATTTATTTATTGCCGGAGGTTCAGCAGGCGGTATTGCGACTGCTTATGCTATTGGGCTAACAGAGCGTTTTAATGCCGCAGTGGTAGTAAAACCAGTAATTAACTGGCTTAGCAAAGTACTTACAGCAGATAGTGGCTTAACACAGATCCCAACGCAGTTTCCGGGAATGCCATGGGAGCATGTCGAGCATTATTGGCAGCGTTCACCTATGTCGCTCGTTGGTAATGTAACGACACCAACAATGCTAATGACAGGGGAGGATGATTTGCGTACCCCAATGGCAGAGACTGAGCAATATTACCAAGCGTTAAAGCTTCGTAAAATAGACACCGTTCTCATAAAGATACCAGGCGCTCCTCATGGAATTGCTGGCAGACCATCACGTATGATAAGTAAAATAGAACACACATTAGCATGGTTCGAAAAATATAAGAAATAGAGCCTCATTGGTGAATAGGGGAGAGATATAGATATTTATATCTCTCCCATTTTATTATGTTTGCGTGCACGGTATTTTCATAATGGTATGGAGTAAAACTCTAGCATCAGCTTAAAACTCCCGTCATGTATGTACTCGTTTGATAATATTTTACCTTGGCCTGTAACGTAGTCCCCTTCAAAGGAGTGGACTAACTCTCCTTCCATAACGACTTGTTGTTTATTTTTAGACCAATATATGCGTATACCTTGTTTTGAGCCCCTAAATGAAGAGAAGTAATCACTAAACTCTCTTTCTTTACCTTTTATAGGGTTTAATTCAAAATCGACATCTTCCAACATATTTTGCCCATATGAGCTAAAAACAGCTAGCTGAAATGTGTCGTTGATTATTGTATCAAAATCCCACCAAGGTTTATTTTTTTGACTTAGCTCTGCACTAGCAGCGAGTAGAGGCACTTCAAAGTGACGTTTTGTAATAGATTTTTTCGTATGTTGAGCATAAATAGTATCAATAACTACTAACTCTTGAGAGCTGAGACCCATGTGCTCTGAGTGTTCAAACTCACTAATAGATTTTGCGATGAGGTGATCTTCAAGTGACTTTAGTACCTTGTTTGTGATCTTAACCTTGTTCATACTGATATCGTCTCATTTAATTTGTTACTGTGATTGAGAAAGTAGATGTCTAAACTTGCTAAATTTGAGCTGTGTAGTTCTAAGTCTAATTCAGACTCTTTGACTCGGTGAGAGAGTTTATTTACAAATCTTGATATGTGAGTAATTGCTATATTACCCTGGAATCCGTGTAATTGACCTAATTGCTTCTGTGTTTGTCCGCTTTGTCTAAATGACAATGAGAAAAAGTCAAAAAATAAAGCTTGCTTACGTTGGTCTTTCTCTTGACCAATTGTTTCAAGTAGCAAGTTTATAAATTGGGATGCATTTTTATCAATTCTTGTTCCTTGAAGCGGCGTTGCTTGAGGAGTTGGCAGCATTTCAAAAATATTACTTGAATGTTCAGTGTTATGACTGTCATAGACATGGACTAATTGCACGGAGCTATTTTCATCCGATGAGTTTGCTAATTCGCCCGGTGACTTTCGACGAAATGTTACATTATTGCACATGTCTAGATATACACACTCGAAAGCTCGGTAAGTATATGCTTTTAATAGATGATTAAACTCATTTTGAATACTTAGCCTATCTTCACTGGCTGTATTAGTATCCAATGTTAGCTCTCGTTGCGTCGCTTTTATCACCTTTAACAAAGTTTCTTGAATGAGCGACTCGGTGTCAATTCGGTGATCTGATATTGATTTTTTCTTAGTTAGAAATTTAATAAATCGGTAAGCTTCTTGTACCGAATCTTTTTTATGAAACCACATCTACACCTCCTTAATGTTGTGTAAAACTATTTTTATTAGCTTTAATGCTCTTGGGTTTTAGAGCACTTTAAAGCTGTTACCCTATAGCTAAATTTATCTAGTGCTTTAACCCAGTCAGTGCTTGGGTTGTTAATTATATGTTTCTTAGCTAGTGTTTGTCCCGATAAAAAGTAGTTACATGCAGTGCTATTTTGCTGTAGCTCAGCTGCAATATACCCGAGGTTAAACAGTTTTTTCCTGTGGCTCGTCTTATAATTGATGTTATTAGGCTGTTTTTGTATCAGCATTGACGAGATAGTTTTTGCTTTTTCAAAGTATTCTATTGCAGATTGCTTTTTACCAGAGTTGTACAAATGATTTGCTACTTCCGAATATATGCTTTGCAGTAAGTTTGCAAACTGTAGGTTGTTTTCATTCTGATCAACGAGCTTTCTTGCTGTTTCAATCGCTCTTTGATAGTACTTCATACTCATCGATGGTGAATTCGCTTTTACATAGTAATTGGCATAGGCGCTATACAGCTCTGTTGTATGACCAAGCCAATCGATATTGGTACTATCTAATTGATTAAGCTTTTTGGCAATTTCCATCCCAGTGATAAAATATGCTTGTGCTTTATCCAGCTGTTTTTTAGCAACGGAGCGCTTTCCTAGTCGAGTGGAGAGTAATAACTGAGCTACTTGTATGTGTATATTATCAGGGTCTTTTATTGCATAAGCATGGGCTATCTCATTCGCACTTTCGTAGTAGTTATATGACTTAGTTTTGTCTCTACTAGACTCAGCAAGGTTGATATAAGTTCTTAGTAAATTATATTTTAAAATTAGGTGGTTAGGGTCGTTATGTAGCTGCTTCTCTAAAACTGCTTTAGCTTGAAGTAATAGAGGCGTTGCCTGTGAATTCGAATCTGATGTTAAAGCAATACTTCTTAAGATATCGACTTTTAGGTTGTTAATATTTTGCTCGAATTTTTGAGGAAAAGATAACTTATTAAGGTTTGTTAAAAGCTCGTTGAGCTGGGCCCTTGCAGGTATAACATCTCCTGAATTCATAGCAATGATGTTTAGTTTTATGGAGATCTTCATAACGAGTAACGTTATATGCTTGCTTTTCTCTGTCAGTGTGTCAGCTTGGCGAAGCGCTTCTGTAAAATAGCGGCGTGCTTCATCAGACTCGCCGTGTTTTAGTAGCAGAGCACCCAGTTGGTAATTAAACTCCACAATAACTTGCGTTTGCGCAGAGCTTTGTGATGCTAGCTTTGTCAATGTAGTCAACTTATTCTGTACAGCATTTAGCGCTTCTTTAATTGTACTTATGTGACTCGAGTCATCCTGGCGTAGCGTTTTTATTCGCATTAATAACAAACGTAATTTGTCCACATCTGTCAGTGGCAAATCATCTACACTTTCAATAAGCTCTGTTAAGTGCTGGTTTAGGTATTTTCGTTGATATGTTGGTAAATACTGGGTTAAAAGAGGCTCTAAAGAGTCAATATTAACAAGTACAGTTTCTTTTAAACTCGAAAGGGCATTACTTGTCTTGAGTTGTTCTTTTTGTATTTGCTGTTTTTGTATATAGGCAAAGACAGCAGAACCAAAAGCAATACTGAATAAAATGCTGGAGCTAATCAGTTGGCGCTTTTGACTCTTATTTTGCAGCTCTAATGAAGACTGGTACCCTTGTTGAGATTGCATAATATAATTGCGAACTTCTTGCAGGGATATAGTACCAGGCTGACTTAGGTATTTTGCGCCTTCGTGCAGTTCATATTTACTGAGCGTATATGCCTGCTGTTCTTGAATACTATTTAAACATTGCTTCCACAGGATAAACTTGGCTTCAATACCATGAAACCATTGAAGGTAACTTTTTTTATCGCTTAACCAAATATAGAAGCGAGGCCAGATCTGCTGATCTAATGATAAATCCTCAGCAATGGTAATAAGGCAATCATGTGTCAACTTGACATAGGGTGGTGATTTGTGAACTTGATGTCTAATGATAAGTTGCTTTTCTATCAACTCATTGACCAACTCTTTTAGGTGTGGGTAATTCTGGAGCAACACTGTAAAATCAACATGTTTTGCGTAGCTATTACCATTTAAATTAACACCAATAAAGAGCTCAAAAAATTGCTCTGTTAATTGTTCATGTTGGCTAAGGATCCGTTCTGCTTGTTTATATATAACACCTGTTAATTTGTTTAGGTGCAGGTATTGGGCATGTGTAAGTTGCTTTGGTTCTTCGGTTTTTATTGCTAAACCGTGCATTTGAGTGAGTAGATATTCAACTGCAGGTAGCCCGTGTGATAGCTTCAGTGCTTCTGTTTGTATGGTTTGAGCAAGCCCTGGCTCTAGTGATAGGCCTAACGCTATCGATTGATGTTCAATAATATTTATCCAGCTTTTTGCTGACAGACTATGAGTTACATAAAAATCGTGGCCGATCATATCTGTATAATGAAGGTATTCGCTACGAATACTTACGATTACAGTGATCGGTGTTATGTCACTAAGTATCGACAGTGAACGCAATACTTGGCTGTTTAAATCTAAGTCATATAGTTCCTCAAATTGGTCAATAAACCATATATATTGCGCTTTATGAGCACTTAAATGCGCTGAAATTTCATCAAGGTAAGTAGTATTTTGATTTAGTAGACTGTCAACAAATTGTGCTATTGGGATTTCAAGCATAGACAAGAGCACACTAAAACCAGCGTCGCTCGAAGACACAAAGTCAGTAAGAAGTTCATGGCTATTGTTGAATTGTCGAGGTGCAGCAATATGCCATTTTAAATTGGGTTGTTCTTTAAGCAGTTCGGGTAATAACCCCGCCTTTATTAGGCTTGACTTACCACTGCCTGAAACGCCATGCACTTTTATCAGTGAGGGTCCCTCATGATAAAGGGAATGTAAATCTGCGATTTGTTTTTCTCGGCCAAAGAAATAAAAAGCATCATATGGGTCAAAACTACATAAACCCTTAAAAGTGAGAGCTTCCGCGGCAACCGAGCCATCGAAGTCATGACTTAGTAGTGCTTGAATTGCTTGGCTAATATGCTCGACTGAACACAAAGTGCCACCTTTGCTAATAAGTTCATCGACCAGCGCTGGCATGATATCACTATCGTTTGCGCTTGGCACAAACACGGTAAAAGCCTGATTAGGGTGTTTTTGCATTGAGTGGAGAGCACCCATAATTTTTTCGTTTATATGCCCAACACCATGAACATTTCCACTTGAGGAAACTTCACCAGTAGCGAAAATGTGTTCAATAAGAGGCTCGTGTTTGTCTAAGTGATTTCGATAAGCAAGTGCGACCCCTAATGAATAGCCCAATCCAACACTTGTGCTTTCTGCTTGCAAATTAATAGTTTCTTGTTCATCGCAATATAAGTCGAGCTCAATAAAAAACTGATTTTTTTGTCTGTCTAGTGGGTTCAATGTCATGAACGCGGCTTCAGCTGCCATAGTGAAGTAATTTAGTTGCTCGGTAAGCTTATAACCAAATGCAAGGACTAGGTTGTTTGATAGCTTTACTTTAACTTTCTGTTGGTCTTTCGGCTTAATGAATCGAAATTTTGGTTGATAGGTATAGCGTTTATCAGATAAAAGAATGTGCATCCGTTTTTGCTCTTATAAATTATGCAATATGGCATTGTTAATCGCGTTGTTAGTTACAGTTATCAGCGTATGGCGGTCATGAGTGTAGATACTAACTTGTACTTTTAGATAGTAACGGAAATAAATAACTAAAATAACAAAGGATAAAAATTAATTTTGATAAATAAATAGGTTAAGCCACGTTTTCATTTCTCGTTGTTATTTTGACGTAGTTAACGTACATTTTCTTGAATTAATATTCACTATTTTTCATAAAGGTTCATATTGTTGTTATTTTTCTATGATTTTGTCGTTTTATTAATCTAAGTGCGATACATAAAGTAAAAATATAACCTGCACTTAAGGGTTGAAAAAGTGAAAAATCGCTTATTGAGTTTGAGCACAAAGGGAGCTGAGAATGGAATCATCAGCTTTCTTTTACATAACTCTTATTACCAATATCGATTGTAAAATTCATATCGGAGAACTTATGAAAAAACAAAGTATAAAAAGTAAAAACTATCTGATGGTCATTGTATTTAGTTTAATTTCTCTCAATGTTAAATCGAATGAAAATACAAAAATGAAAGAGTATTTAGTTCAATTCCAGTCCGGACAGATCAATGATGAATTAATGGCAGCTTTAGATGTCATGTGGAGCCGTGGAGACGTCATTTTTGCAAAAGGGCTATTGAAACAAGCACAAGCTAATGAGCTTAAAGCTTTATCTGGTATTGTTGTCGAAGAAAATCCTAACCTTTCGCTTAACGCTGGCTCAGTTAAATCCGTTAGTGTTAGCTCTGAAAACGCTGAAGCACTCAAGTACAACGAACTTGAACCCTATTGGTTGCGTGCTACTGCGATTGATAAATTACCTCCAGTTACAAGTAGTATCCCTGTGTGTGTAATTGATTCTGGATTAGACGCTGGCCATCCAGATTTACCAAATAACATAACGGGTAACCATAGCAATTACGCTGGTTTTTGGGATCAAGATGCGTTTAGTCATGGCACACATATTACAGGGATAATTGCAGCTCAAGAGAATGGAGTTGGTGTAAAAGGCGCTTTGAGTGATCCGACACCTAGTTTGCATGTAAGTAAGCTAATAAAGACGGCAAATGGGCAGAATTCAACAATTTGGGGTAGTAGCCTAATTGAAGCTATAGAAGTATGTGCCAGTGTTGGTGCTAAAGTCATTAATATGTCTTTAAGTGGAGAGCACTACTCTCGCGTAATGGTCGAGGTGATTGACAGACTTTCCTATGATAAGGGGATTATTTTTATCGGAGCTGCGGGAAATCATGGTTCGGCCACGGGAAAATTAAATGGCGATCATAGTGATGCGCTGCATTACCCTGCATCATATCATAATGTCCTATCCGTTGGCGCATTGAATGAGAGTGGAGCGGTGGCAGATTTTTCACCTATCAACAATAAAATAGACTTTGTAACACCGGGTACAAAAATAGTTTCAACCGCAAACCGCCATCACTTTGCAATACAAAGTATTGAGTTAGAAGCTCAAAATGGACTTACTAATATAGCCTATACACAAATTGACACAGGAACGGTTCGTCCCCCAGAAAAAGTCACAGTGAGAGAGTCATGTAAATACACACTGACAGGTCAAGACCTCAGTGATATGTTGATTTCGAATGAGCTGTCTGAGGCAACATCTATAGTACTAAAAAATGCTGAGCACAGCTGTAAGAAGGGTGGAGGGGAATTGCTCATTATTGATTATCTGAGTACAGTAAACTTTAGATTGTATGGCTTGCCACATTATACCGAGTTTCCAACTGTTTTGGTCCATACTAATACAGAGTTGTTAGTACCTAATACACAACTTACCGTAGGTCATTACAACGATGATTATGTCGTTGGGGCTGGCACTTCACAAGCGGCTGCAATTATGACCGGTGGAATTGCAAAGTTATGGTCTCAAAATTCACAATGGACCAGAGACGAAATTATTGACGCACTTAAACGTACCAGTTTAGACCTTGGCAGAACTGGTAAGGATACTCGGTATGGCTTTGGACTTCCGGATTTCGCAAAGGCACACGAGTACCTATTATCAGGTCAAACCCCAACTTGCCCACAAGACTGGTACACAAATAAAGCATATTTAAAAGGTGAAACGGTTGTCTATAACGGAGAAGTGTTTATTAGTGATTATTGGTCCAAGGGAGAAGTCCCCAGTGTAAGCAGTAATAAGTGGACTGGCAATGGGTTTTGCGACAGTTCAACGAGCAGCCCTCAAGAAGTGAATGGAGATGCTTTTCACTTAATGAATTTAACGGGGCTGGAGACCGAGGAGACTGAATATAAATGTAAGGGCCTTACGTTGGGGTGTGGCGGTTAGATAAATTACACAGATTTATTAACGCGTGTAATAGTATTTTGGACAAAGTGTAATAAGCAGCTTAGCTTTTGTTTAGCTTAAAAAGCTAAGCTGCACCTTTTTTCTTTTAATTGGAAGTAATGGTTGACTTCATGGGAGAAGTCTATATTATTAGTCACAGCTTAAAAGTAATACCTTTTATACACTCCATTTCGAAGCTTTATTAGTATCTCGTCCTGTAGTTTTTAAATATCATTTATTTTTTGTGCTATTACGTCTGACTCTGATGATAGTCAGCAATTTCTTTTTTTATACAGGATATACATTATGTCTAATACAGTTACTGGTACAGTAAAATGGTTCAACGAGTCTAAAGGCTTCGGTTTCATCGCACAAGAAAATGGCGCAGACGTTTTTGCTCATTTCAGTGCAATCAAAAGCGAAGGTTTCAAAACTTTAGCTGAAGGCCAACGTGTAGAGTTCACTCTTTCACAAGGTCAGAAAGGTCCTCAGGCTGACAACATCGTTCCACTTTAATTTTAAAGTGAAATAATGAAAAAAGACAGCAATTGCTGTCTTTTTTGTGTTGACATACCGACATACCGACATACCGACATACCGACATACCGACATACCGACATACCGACATACCGACATACCGACATACCGACATACCGACATACCGACATACCGACATACCGACATACCGACATACCGACATACCGACATCTTTTACTGTTGACTAATTAATTTATCTGTGGAGAACGAAAAATTCATTTAGATAAAGTTACAAAATATAGTCTACCTGTTGCATTTTTCTGATTTCGATAATTACCAGGTGCATAGTCGTAGATATTAATAATATCTACGACACTAGCTTTTTATTACAACGTTGAATAAATTTCAATTTTTTTTTGTTGCCTTTTGTCGTAGCGTCTATTTTTACCTATAAAAGGAATTGTTATGAATATCAAACGAAGTGTGATCACTTTACTGGCTCTAATGGGTTTTTCTGGCTTATCTTTTGCGTCGAACTCAGAAGCTTACTTTGATAAACAAGTGTCTGAATTTAATCAATACCTCGCTTTCAATTGGGGAGAGTGCCCAGCTCAATTTAAAACACTAGATGGGAGAAATGAGTGTTCATTTGCACAAATTCCACTAAATTGGGAAGAACCAACTGGTAAGGTTATTGAAGTGCTTGTTTCAAAGTACAGTGCAACGAGTGGAATAAGTAAAGGTCAATTATGGATGTTGAGTGGCGGTCCAGGAGTATCGGGGTCCACATATTTTCCATATGTAATTGAACACGATATGCCTGATATAGTCAGAGACTATGATGTTTATATACTAGAGCATCGAGGAATTGGCTGGTCTACTGAGTTGCAATGTAATTATTTTGATCCTAAAAAGTGTTTTGATGCTCTGTATGAAGTATGGGGTGAAGGCTTATTTGAGTTTAACACGACTAATACTGCTCGTGATTTGAAGTATGCTATTTCTAAGAGCAAGGCATTGAGCTGGGTACCGACTTATATTTATGGAATATCGTACGGCACTATGTTGGCTCAGCGGTTTACGCAAATTGCACCTAATGGCGCACAAGGGATCATTTTAGACTCAGTTTTACCAGCTCATAATTCTAGCACTGATCTTTATGAGGAGCATGCTGATAAAGTATTTACTCAGTTAGCCAATTATTGTAACTCTGATAGCTATTGCAGTGCTAAATTTATTACGCCGGTTAATGAAAGTATTAGACTGACCGTGCAGCAGCACTTTGCTGGAGTGCATTGTCCAGATGTTTCAATTGATCGTGATAAACTTCAACAGTGGTCAATGGCTCAAATTTCTGGACTAGATAAACGGTCGTTACTGCCTTTTTATAGTCGTCTAGCGCGTTGTAATGATAATGATGTTATCGCACTAAACAAAGCCGTATTACATTATGGATTGGGTAAATCTATTCAAACACTGAATCGTGCTAAAGCAGTGAAAGATGAATTGAAGCCTAACTTTTCGAGTTCATTATTCGATCTTATCTCGATGAATGAAATTAATTATGAAAAACGAAGTGAAGGGGAACGAGCTGAGTTTTGTACGAATGCGATTGTGTGCTTTGATGCTAGCTACCATGCTTTCTCACAAAGCATTCAAAAAACATGGGCAAATCGTTACGCTAGTGAATATATTTACAAAGAAATATATCACTATATACCTACTGTCGCATTGAATGGTACGTTAGACCATGCAACTCCAATTCATCATGCTAAAGATATACAGGGCTCTTTTACTAATATTAATCAACGTTTTATCGAGGTGCCTTTTGCACCACACGGAGTTGTGTTTAATACGGGCGTTAAAACAGCTGGTGAAGATATATGCGGAGTCGACATCATGGAGAGCTTTATGGCTAACCCTTGGGTTGCACCAGATGTAAGCTGCTTAAATGACTTGAGTGAGTTTACATTTGCTTTAAGTACTGAGTATAGTCGAAAAGTATATGGCGAAGATGACGCGTTTGGATCGTTTAAATAAAGCCAACCATTTGCATGGATAAAAGATAAAGAGCTTTGTTATGTGGGGTAAGGCCCAACAAATAAAGCTCAATCAGTTTTGAAGTCGCAAAGTTATTTTTCGCCGTGTTATGTTTTATCTAATATAACCTCAGGTTTGGATAAGGGTTTTGGAATAGAAAATGTTTTGAAAACAAACTTACGTACAATCCAATGAATGTATTTTGCTCAATATCAAGGCGCTTTTATACAGTAATAGCGGGCTATTACAAATGAAAGCAACGCCGAGAGTGAGAAAAATAGCTTTATTGGGCAAATTTGCTTATCCAGAGCTGAGGTTAATATAGTGCTACCAGCCACATTCGTATTTTATAGCAGAATGTCGAGCTGCCGAGAGTTTGCAAGTTTGTCAGGGATTCAAAAAGTTAGTCCAGAATCTAAATATTCACCTATCCCCAAGGTAAATACCCATAACCCCCACAAGCTATGTTCAAATACACAAACGAGCAGAGACCGGCTATGTGCATATGTGTAAGCAAACAGCAAACCGCCACCAAATGAAAGGCCAATGGCGATCCAATTATCATAAACACAGTGAGCTAGGGCAAATACGCTGGCACTGAGAATAATTCGCATGGTTTTATTCGGTAGTATCCTTTTATAGCGATGAAAAAAATAGCTGCGAAAGATAAGCTCTTGTGGAAGAACAGATAGAAGTGGGTAGGCAATCAACAGTATGAGCCACTGCCTTGTAGAGTCTAACGGAAAACTAAACCAGTTTTCTTGATTGAGTAATCCATATAACATTGCTGAAAATAGTGCGCCTGCAAAAAAACTGGTAAATATTCGTTTTTTTACGGTGGAGAATTGCCCTAAACTGGTTAGCCGAAAACGTTTAAAGTGTGGATCTGTGAGTAATAAAAATGTGCATACCGCCATTAAAATGATTAAAGCGGGAAATAACCAGTTAGAGAGATGAGAACGAAAAAAATACGCTAGAACGGGCAAGCAAAAGAAAATAAGAAGTAATTCACACCACCGATATTGACTTGCACTCAAAGACGCTTCTCACTCTATGTTTGGTTTCAAAAACTATAGCAGTAAAAAGCGCGCTCAATGATGACAATTTAACTTTCTTCTTCTGGCAAGTACTTATAGACTCTGATCAGTGTGATTAAAATTGCCACAAAGGTGATCCCCGTTAGACCAAACACTTTAAAGTTGACCCAAAAATCTAAAGAAAATGTGTAAGCAATATAAATATTAAGGACAGCAATAAACACTAAAATAGCAAACCACATTACGTTTAATTGTTCACAAATATGTGGCGGAAGATTTATGTTGAGTTGCTGTTCGTTATCGGTTTTTTCAGTGGCTGACTTCAGCATGCCTATGAGTGCTTTCTCCACTAAATTCTTCTTAAAAATATAACGCGATATAAGTAAACTCACAGCAAGGGTTGCGTAAATCACCGTCGCTTTCCATTTGATAAATTGTTCATCCTGAAACAGAATTGTCATTCCACCAAGGATCAGTGCAATTGCAAAAAAAACCCAATGTCGAGTCGCAATTTTACCATGAGCAAAGTGCTGATAAGCGAGTTGAATTGTGGAGACAAGAATAAGTACTCCGGTAGCCCAATAAATATCGACAAATTTATAGACTGTAAAGAATAAAATGAGTGGCAGATACTCTAGCAACACTGGCATTGTTGTTTACCTTTTTTTAATCACTCATAGGGTTGTATCAAGAACTGAGTTTAAGTTCAAGATTGACATTTGTGGCTTAAATCCTTAGCCTCAGCATCCCTTCAGCTTTTGTGTCCTATACTGGCCCTAACAAATTGAATAAAGAGAATAGAAAATGAATAAAACACAGCTTATTGCACAAATGGCAGAGCACAGTGAACTCACTAAAAAGTCTTCACAAGCTGCGTTACAGAGTATTTTAGCCGTAATATCTAAGCGCTTATCAGAAGGAGATCAGGTACCTATAGCGGGATTTGGCACCTTTGCCTTGAGTTATCATCCAGCAAAAGCTGGTAGAAACCCACGAACAGGCGAAGAAATCATGATTGAGGGGGCAAATAAAGTACAGTTTAAGCCAGCTAAGGCACTGAAGAGCGCCTTAGCTGAATAAGCGGTGGGCTACTTATAGGTAGCCGCTTTCATTTGAGTGACAAATGCTTTTAGTTCAGCGAGCATTACAGCCGGGTTATCAAGGTTTTTCTCGATTATTTTAACCACTGCTGAGCCAGAAATAGCGCCAGCAGCTCCAGAGTCTAATGCGGCCTTAACATGCTCCGGCGTAGAAATACCGAACCCCAGTAGTGCAGGGGCAGCATGATATTCTTTTAACTGCGCTATCATAGAGTCAGCTGGCATTTGAACGGTTGATTCTGTACCTGTAACTCCGGCTCTAGATAGAAGATAAGTGTAGCCTCTTCCGTAACTTGCACAGGTGCGTATTGTGTCGTCATCTGCATTGGGGGTTGCAATGAAAATCGGTTCAATTTTCGCATGTTGAGCAGCTTGACGAAACATTTTAGATTCATGAAGAGGCACATCTGCAACTAGGATGGAATCCACACCCGCTTCATGAGCTTGCTGATAGAACTCATTGATGCCGCGTGCAAAAACCAAATTAGAATATAAAAGTAAACCAATCGGAATATCTTGATTGTACTCTCTGACCTGTTTGATAATTTCAAAGCAGTCTTCGGTGTTAACATTGTCATTTAAAGCACGAATATTGGCTGATTGAATGACAGGCCCATCCGCAATTGGATCTGAAAATGGGATGCCAAGCTCTAAGGCATCTGCGCCTCCGTCGATTAAACTTTTAATAATGTCAAAGCTGAGTGTTTTATTCGGATCACCAATGGTCACAAAAGGAACAAATGCACCTTGATCATTGCTTGCTAGTCGGTCGAACGTTTGTGCGTAACGGCTCATTAAAGTGCTCCTTGCTCATTAAGTACTTGATGGACGTGAGCTAAATCTTTGTCACCACGGCCACTGAGGTTAACAACGATAATAGTCTCTTCTGTTTGGTTTTCTGCATACTTCAGTCCGTAAGCTAAAGCGTGACTAGACTCTAATGCAGGGATGATCCCTTCGTGCTTGGCAAGCGCTTGAAATGCGTCGAGTGCGTCAGTATCTGAAATGCCAACATATTGGGCACGGCCTGTTTCATGTAAAAATGCATGCTGTGGACCAACCGCAGGATAATCAAGGCCGGCAGAAACGGAATAAGACTCTTCAATTTGACCATCGTTGTTTTGCATAATATAGGTATAAGCACCATGTAGAATGCCTTTTGTTCCTTTACACAAAGCTGCTCCATGTTCATCTGTTTCAAGGCCTTTACCAGCAGGTTCTACACCAATTAACTTAACACTAGGTTCATCTATAAAATCGCTAAACATACCAATTGCGTTAGAACCGCCACCAACACAAGCAATAACAGCATCTGGCAAGCGACCTTCATTTTCGAGTACTTGCTGCTTGGCCTCTTCGCCAATCATCTTTTGAAATTCACGGACTACCGTGGGGAATGGATGAGGACCTGCGGCTGTGCCTAATAAGTAGTGCGCTGTTTGATAGTTTGCTGACCAATCGCGCATCGCTTCATTTACTGCATCTTTTAAGGTACCAGAGCCTGCTGTTACGGGGATCACTTCAGCGCCCATAAGTTTCATTCTAAATACGTTAGGTTGCTGTCTTTCAATGTCTTTCGCACCCATATATACACGACATTTCAAATCAAGCAATGCACAGGCCAATGCGGTTGCAACGCCATGTTGACCGGCGCCTGTTTCTGCGATGACTTCTTTTTTCCCCATACGTTTTGTTAGCAGTGCTTGACCCAATACTTGGTTTGTTTTGTGTGCTCCACCGTGTAATAAATCTTCGCGCTTTAAGTATAGTTTTACCTTTGGGTTTTTGACTAAGTTACGTGTTAATGTAAGTGGCGTAGGGCGTCCAGCATACTCATTGAGCAATTGCTGAAATTCTTGTAAAAAGCCGGCGTCTTTTTGTGCGTTATTAAACTCTTGCTCTAACTGCTTAAGTGCAGGAACAAGCAACTCTGGGACATACATGCCACCAAAGTCGCCAAAATAGGCTGCGTTATTCATTCTCACCTCAGTAATTTCTAATGTTAGTAAAAGCGTCTTTTAGTTTGTTTTGACACTTTTTGCCGGGGCTTAATTCCACCCCTGAATTTAAATCTAAACCTTGCGCGCCAAATTGCGCTGCGGACCTTACATTGTCAGGTGTTAGGCCGCCTGCGAGCATAAAGTTATTGACGTCATGGTCTTTTAATAGTTGCCAATCAAATTGCTCTCCGGTGCCGCCAAACCCTTTAGCAGATTTTGTGTCGTATAGTATTTTATCAACACCCTCAATGGCTTTTGGTAACGCCGTTTCTACACCCTGTGCTTTCCAAATTTGGCAGGTGACAGGTAACCCATTTCTAAGACGCTCTATGTACTGCGGATCTTCAGAGCCATGAAGTTGCACTGCGCTCAATTTAAGAGTTTGTGCATATTCAATGACCGTACCTAGCGCTTCATTAACAAACACACCCACGTACTTTAACGGCGCACTTTCTACCACGGCTTTTGCACAATCTAAATCTAAGTAACGAGGTGACTTGGGATGGAAAATAAGGCCCCCATAAAGTGCGCCGGCTTGATATGCAGCTTGCGCATCTTGTGTACGTGTTAAGCCGCAGACTTTGTTTTCACCTAAAATGAGTTTTCGGCATGCTTCATCTAGGTTTCTCTCACTCATAAGTGAACTGCCCACTAAAAACCCATCACATAAAGGCGCTAGACGTTTCACATCTTGATGGGTATAAATACCTGATTCTGAAATCACCACTTTATCACTTGGGATCAGCTTACGAAGCCTCTCAGTTGTCGCTAAATCCGTGCTTAAATCACGCAAATTACGGTTATTGATCCCGATGATGTTTGCATCGAGTTCAAGGGCTCGCGCAACTTCCTCTTCATTACTAACTTCAGTAAGTACTGCCATATTGAGCTTTGCAGCCAATTCTGCCAAATTGGCATATTGATCGTTATCGAGGACAGATAACATCAGTAATATAGCGTCGCCACCATTTAGACGTGCTAAATACACTTGATATTCATCAATAAAAAAGTCTTTACATATTAGTGGTTGTTCTACTTTAGCGCGTACATAAGAAAGATAATCATAAGAACCTTGAAAATACTTTTCGTCAGTCAGTACGCTGATACAGCTTGCATAGTTTTTATATACGTCGGTAATTTCATCAAGATCAAATTTATCACGTATCAGGCCTTTTGATGGTGAAGCTTTTTTACACTCTAGAATAAATTGCGTTCCTTTAGTGGCAAGCGCTGCGAAGAAATCACGAGAACTTGGTTCCACTTTGTCACGAAAGGCCGCCAGCGGCAGATCTATTTTTCGCTGTGTCAGTTCAATACGTTTATCGTCAACAATTTTCTCTAATACATTAGCCATTACTTACCTCCACAATGTCGGCTAGTTTCGTCATAGCAGCACCAGAGCGTATTACTGTAAGTACATGATCAGTTGCTTCTTTTAGATTATCAGCTTGGTTATTAATAAATAATAGTGCTGCTACATTTGCTGCAATTGCGGCATTATGTGCATCAGGGCCTTCACCTTTTAATATGGCAATACTGGCTTTAGCATTGTATTCAGGGGTATCCCCCGCAATTTGTGCAAGCGAGTAATTTTCAAGACCAAAATCTTGTGGTGATAACGTGTATTGCGTGATCTCGCCGTTATTTAATTCGGTCACTTCTGTTGTACCGTGCAAGGCAATTTCATCAGTGCCACTTCCGTGTACTATCATGGCTCGCTTGGTACCGAGAGTTTTTAATGTTTCAGCCATTGGCCGACATAGCGCAGGATCATAAACGCCTAGTAGCTGTGCTTGTGGTGTCGCTGGATTAGCTAATGGCCCGAGAATATTGAAGATGGTACGCGTTTTAAGTGTGCCTCGTACAGGCATAGCATGCTTAACACCTTGGTGATACTGCGGCGCAAATAAAAAGGTAAATCCAGTCGTTTCTAAACATCTACTGGCTTGTGTTGGGCTCATTTCTAGATTAATGCCCAGCGTCTTTAACAAATCGGCAGAACCTGATTTACTAGAGACACTGCGATTACCATGCTTTACCATATTAATGCCGCATGCGGCTGCAACAATGGCTGCTGTGGTACTAACATTTATAGTATTTGCGCCGTCACCACCTGTGCCGCAGCTATCAGAGCAGCTCAAGCCTTGACTATTAAAAGACAGAGCATGGTTACGCATTGATTGCGCTGCACCTGCGATTTCATCGACGCTCTCACCTTTTAGTTTTAACGCGACAAGCGCAGCACTTAGCTCGATATCAGACATCTTGCCTAACATGATCTGGTCAAACATTTCTTGTGCTTGAGTAAAGTTTAACGACTGTTTATCAAGTAACTTCTTTAAACTATCCATGTTGGCTCCTAACGTGTCAGATAGTCGATGGTTTGCTTAAGTAACTGAGCGCCATCAGGGGTTAATATAGATTCAGGATGAAATTGATATCCAATGACTTTGTCTTGAGGGTGATAAATTGCCATTGGGATATTCTCATACTGAGCAATCACTTTTAGTGAGTCAGGTACTTTGGTGGCCATTAACGAATGGTAGCGAGCAACTGGAAACTGTTGTCCAAGGCCGGTAAATACAGGGTGTTCGTCGGCCATGATGGTAGATGATTTACCATGGACTGTTTCTCCTGCGTGACCAATTGTGCCGCCATAGCTTTGCGTTAACGCTTGCTGTCCTAGACATATTCCTAGCATGGGGAATTTGCCTTTACACAGCTCAATTAATTCAAGTAAACATCCCGCTTTGGCGGGGTTACCTGGGCCTGGTGATAGCACCAACATAACAGGTTGTGTTTCTTTGCACATTTCGGTAAATATTCTGTCAGCGCTGATGTTATTACGATAAATCACAAGTTCAGTGCCGAGCAAAGAAAGCTCATCTACAAGGTTGTAGCTGAAAGAATCAAAATTATCTAAAAAATACACTTTGATATTACGCATGCTAACCTCCTTGATACGTTGACTGCACGGCTTTAATTACAGCCTGTGCCTTGGCTCGAGTTTCATCGGCTTCAGCTTGCGGTACTGAGTCATATACGACCCCTGCACCGGCCTGAACATATGCCATATTATCTTTTACAAATGCAGAGCGAATGACAATGCAGGTGTCCATTGTGCCATCTCCGGTTAGATATCCAACGGCACCGCCGTAGCTGCCTCTTCTAAACTTTTCAACCTGTCGAACAAGCTCTGCGGCCTTCACTTTTGGGGCTCCAACCAAAGTACCCATGTTCATGCAAGCTTGATAAGCGTGTAATGCGTCTAAATCGGGCTTTAGTTGACCAACAACACGAGATACTAGGTGCATGACTTGAGAGTACCTATCTACCTTTAATAGCTCTTTTGCATGGCGTGTTCCTGCAACACTAATTCGAGCGACATCATTACGGGCTAAATCAACTAGCATTAAATGTTCTGCTCGTTCTTTTTTATCATCTCTTAACTCAAGTTCAATACGGCTGTCTAAGTCTGGGTTTATCGTACCATCTGCAAATTTACCACGTTGGCGCGTTCCTGCAATTGGATAAACTTCAACTTGGTTGCTTTGCACACAATATTTCAAAGCGGACTCAGGAGATGCACCGAATACAATGAAGTCTTGATCTCGCATAAAGAACATGTACGGACTTGGGTTTTGCGCTTTTAATTTTTGATATGCCGCCAACGGTTGATCACAAGGTAAAGTAAATGCCCGAGAGGGAACAACTTGAAAAATATCGCCATCTATGATGTTTTTCTTTAGTTTTTCGACCTGATCACAGAAAGTGGCATCATCAATGTTTACGTTCACATTGCACTCACCACGATTTAGCGTCGGGGAGTAGGGTACAATGTCATCGCATTGTTGATTTAATGATTCAAGCTGCTTGCCAATTTCAAAACAATTAGCATGAACATCAGGCCCGTTGAATACGTTACCAATTAATTCTGTGGTTTTTTCTTGATGGTCGATTAGTACGAGTGTTTCAGCTAAATAAAAGACATAGTCTGGGCAGGTGTTTTTATCATTGGGTACATCTGGCAATTGCTCAAAATTGGCGACCATGTCATAAGCAAATACACCCGCTAAGAATACTGAAAAAGGCGTATCTGAATTACTTCTAATTTCATTAATGCAGGTTCTGAGTGCGCTGAATGCATTATCCGCTTTTAATTTACTGTATTCGTCTTGTTGTGCATCATCTATTTGATATTCAATAGTGAGCACCCTATCGGTTAACTCGACATGACAGTTTTTGACTTTATGCGTTAAGTGAGCAAGTAGTTGTTTACCATTGTTCGAAAGCGCAGTAACAATCACTTGTCTACCATGGCATTCTATGCGTAAAGCCGCATCGACCAAAACAATACTTTTGACGTTGTCTTTTGAGTCTATTTCTGCTGACTCTAAAAGTAGTGAATTGCGCTTATCGAGCGCCGCATAAAGTGAAAGCGGGCTGCTAATATAGTTGCGCCGCTGCCTTATACTTGTCACCTCACCAGGTGTTGTCGTTATATGACTAAAAATCAAACCTCATTCCCCTAAAACAAAAAGCCCCGCTAGTAAGTGTTACTAAGCGGGGCGTTTAAATACGTATAACAATGCCGTCCCGCTAAGCCAGGCACCACCACCAAGAATGTGTCATTGCATTGTTATTTAACATGTGTAATTCCAATTATTAACATTTATTTAGATATAAAAAAACCCGCGTAATTTGCGGGTTTAAACTTTCGCTAGATACAACGAAACACCCGACTTTACGAGCGCCACCACCAATTTGTTGTTTTAGTTAATTTTAGCATGTGTTAATCATTCATATGTATCTTTAGTACGTACAGTAAACCCCACTAGGCGCAATTCTGTCAAGGGCAAAACAGCGATCGTTAAAGAAAAATATAAAAAATATACAAAGTTCGTAGCGGTTAGGAGTGTTATACTCACTACCTAGTAAAAAGCTACCAGATATAAAAGAGTTAGTTTGATTAAATATGATTTACATAGCCATACCACTTTTTCTGATGGACGTTTAACGGTTCAGCAGTTGCTAGAGCGAGCAACAGAAAAGGGCGTAGATGTATTGGCGATTACAGACCATGATACCACCGCCGCAATTCAGCCAGCGAAGGCGTATATAGAGCAAAATGATTTGGCGATTGAGTTGATCCCGGGGGTTGAGATCTCAACACGATGGGAAAGCTTCGAAATACATATAGTAGGGTTAGCAGTTGATCCAAGTGCTAAGCAGTTAAGTGAACTACTGCAGTCTCAACAAGCAAAAAGAGAAGCGCGCGCTAAAGAAATCGGTGTTAGATTGGCCAAACGCGGCTACGAAGGGGTTTATGAGCAGGCAAAAGAGCTTGCTGGCGATGCTGAGATCACCCGTGCTCACTTTGCTGCCGCGTTGGTTGAACGTGGAGTCGCAAAGAATATTCAGGGTGTGTTTAAAAAGTTTTTAGCACGCAATAAAACAGGATATGTGCCAAGCTCATGGTGTGATATGGCAACGGCTATTAATGCAATCAAAGCAGCAGGTGGCATAAGTGTTGTTGCGCATCCCGCTCGATATCAAATGTCGAACAAATGGCTACGTAAGTTATTGCAAGAGTTTGCAGATATAGGCGGGCAAGGTATGGAGGTCGCCCAACCCCAGCAAGCGCCGAGCGAACGTCAGTTTTTAGGCCAACTAAGCCAAGAGTTTGGGTTACTAGCCAGCCAAGGCTCAGACTTCCATTACCCGATGCCTTGGCTAGAACTGGGGAAAAACCTATACTTACCAAAAGATTGCCAAGGTGTTTGGCAGTTTTGGGAAGAAAACGAGGAATGTTAATATGAGCCAATTTTTTCATGTTCACCCAGATAACCCGCAGGCACGGCTAATTAAGCAAGCGGCTGATATTATCAAGCAAGGCGGTGTTGTTGTTTATCCAACCGATTCAGGGTATGCCATAGGGTGCGGTATTGGTAACAAGCAAGCTAAAGAACGTATTGAGCGTATAAGAGGCATTGAAAAGCATCATAACTTCACCTTGATGTGCAGAGATTTATCAGAGCTTGCGACCTATACTCGAGTAGATAACCAAATGTTTAGGCTGATAAAAAATAATACCCCAGGCCCGTATACTTTCATTTTTAAAGGCACGAAAGAAGTGCCTAAGCGGTTGTTGAATGATAAGAAGAAAACCATTGGTATTCGGGTAACCGATCACCCAATTACCAGCGCTTTATTGACTGAGTTAGGCGAGCCGATGATGTCGTGTTCTTTAATCTTACCCGGTGAGCAGTTTACGGAGTCAGATCCCGATGAAATTCGTCTCAGAATTGAAAAGCTGGTGGATTTAATTATTCACGGCGGTTATTTAATAGAGCAAGCAACAACGGTCATAGACTTATCTGAAGATGAAGTCGATATTTTGCGCGTTGGGTGTGGCGACACCGCAGCGTTTACATGATGCCTCTTAATGAGTGATTTAGCAGAAAATACACCGCCGTTTGCATTTTTACATGGGCAAGCGGTGATAGAAAAGCCTGAAGACTTATATATTCCTCCAGATGCCCTAGAAATTATTTTAGAAACCTTCGAAGGGCCACTCGATCTTTTATTATATCTGATCAAACGTCATAAACTGGATATTTTAGAGTTACCTATTTTGAGTATTACTCAGCAATATGTTGCATATGTGGAACTGATGACTGAATTAAGGCTTGAGTTGGCTGGGGAATATTTGGTGATGGCGGCATTATTGGCACAAATAAAGTCGCGGATGTTGTTACCTGTGCATGAGGAACTGGTAGAAGAAGAAGATCCTCGAGCAGAACTTGTCCGCAGGCTGCAAGAATATGAGCAATTTAAAACAGCAGCTGAGAGTCTTGACCACCTTCCCAGAGTGGAGCGTGATATATTGCTGGCAAGGGCTTTAATTGATGAAAGTGACTCGCCAGTCGCTGAAACGCCCGATATTGAACTCAAAGAGCTTATGCTGGCTTTGGCTGAAGTTATGGCGCGAGCTAAACAATTCGAACATCACCATATTACAACTGAATCGTTGTCAACGCGTGAGCGCATGAGCCATATTTTACATTATTTGTCAGAATACAATGGCCCATGCCCGTTTACCAAGTTATTTACAGTAGAAGAAGGTCGCAGTGGGGTTGTGGTTACTTTTATTGCGATGCTGGAATTAATTAAAGAGCAATTGATAAATTGTTTACAAGTTGTACCGTCTAGTCAGATTTATTTGAGTTTGCAGCTACAAGAGTAGTGTAACCTCTGTCATAATAGGGGATTGAATTCTATTTTGGTTTGATAAATGCGGCGTGTAAGTGACGAGCAATTAGTTGAGCTTATAGAAGCGGCTATTTTTGTATCAGAAACACCATTGTCAAAAAAGCGATTAAGAGAAACAGTGTTGAAAGACGTTGCCGCTTCAGGTGGGCGTGTTGATGATGCAATTCAAGCTATATCTGAGCACTATCAAACACGCGGTGTTCAATTAGTTGAAGTAGGCAGTGGGTACCGGTTTCAAGCATGTAAAAGATTAACGCCTTGGTTAAGTAATTTGTGGCAAGAGAAAGCGCCGAAATACTCAAGAGCGACCTTAGAGACATTGGCTCTGATAGCTTATCGTCAGCCGATCACCCGAGGTGAGATAGAACAAGTACGTGGTGTATCTGTAAGCTCCAATATAATGAAGAGCTTACAAGAACGCGAATGGATAAAAGTTGTCGGTTTTAAAGAAGTGCCAGGTAAGCCTGCCTTATATGCGACGACAAACCAGTTTTTAGATTATTTTTCGTTATCTGGCTTAAGTATGTTGCCTGAATTACCAGAGCAGCATGAAGTTAAAATAGATCAGATGTTAAGCGATCCTTCTGTGAGAGAATCATCCGAATGAGTGAAAAGTTACAAAAAGTATTGGCCCGAGCTGGCGTGGGATCACGTCGTGAAATGGAAAAGTACATTGACGCTAATCGCGTTAGTGTTGATGGCAAAGTGGCTAAATTAGGCGATCGTGTTGAAGAAGATGCGTTGATCCGTGTTGATGGCCATATTGTAAAAATTGAGCAAAAAGAAGACCGTATTTGTCGTGTAATTATGTACCATAAGCCGGAAGGTGAGTTATGTACACGAAAAGATCCAGAAGGACGTCGCACGGTATTTGATAGATTGCCACGTATTGATGGAGAGCGCTGGATAGCAATTGGTCGTCTAGATATAAACACTTCTGGATTACTGTTATTCACCAATGACGGTGAACTTGCAAATCGATTGATGCACCCTAAATATGAAGTAGAGCGTGAATATTCTGCACGTGTATTTGGTGAAGTAACCAATGAAACGTTACGTACGCTCACTAAAGGTGTTGAGTTAGAAGATGGGCCTGCAAAATTTCTAAATATCAAACCAATGGGCGGCGAAGGGATCAACAAATGGTTTAACGTGATGCTGACTGAAGGACGAAATCGTGAAGTACGTCGTTTGTGGCAATCACAAGATGTTGAAGTGTCGCGCCTTATTAGGATCCGTTATGGCAAGTTAGAACTAAATAAACGTTTACCGCAGGGCGGCTGGGAAGAGCTTGAATTACCAGAAGTAAACTATTTACGTAAATCAGTACGTTTGGGTAATGAAACGCAGACTAAATTATCTGTAATGCCTGAAAAGCGCAAAGATAAGCGAGCGAAGATTAATCAAATTCGCAAGGCCGTTAAAAAGCACAATCAGAGAGTGCAAAAGCCGAAGCGTCGCCAATCATAACGTCAATTCATCCAATATTGATATGATCAGAGTTAAGTAAAAAAAGCCGCAGGATACGCGGCTTTTTTATGTTTGTTAGAACTGAAACTTACTGTACTACTTTGGCTGTGCGTCAATTGACTGGCCATTGACCTCTTTTGATGACTCTGACATCAAGTATAAGTAGGTAGGCATTAACTCTTCAGCTGTTTTTAAAGTGTTTTTATCTTCACCAGGGAAAGCAGAGGCTCTCATACTCGTTCTTGTTGCACCAGGATTGATGCAGTTAATACGAATGTTAGTCTTACCTACTTCTGCGGCCCAAGTTTGCATCATGCCTTCAGTTGCAAATTTTGAGATGGCATAAGGTCCCCAAAACTCTCTACCTTGGCGGCCAACGCCAGATGATGTGAATACAACTGAAGCCGATGGCGACTTTCTAAGCAATGGAAACATGTATTTAGTGATCATTGCTTGTGCTGTCACATTCACCTTCATAATATTCTCAAAGGTTGATACACAAAAATGCTCAAGCGGGCCTAAAGAGCCTAAAATTGATGCATTATTTAATAGGCCGTCTAGCTTGCCAAATTGCTGTTCAATTGTTGCAGCAAGATCTCTATAGTTTTGTTTTGTTGCACCGCGCATATCTAAAGGTACAATGGCAGGCTTAGGATAGCCTAAATTGACTATCTCATCGTAAACACATTCGAGTTTTTGTGTTGTTTTGCCAAGTAGGATGACGGTTGCACCGTGTTTAGCATAAGTTAATGCTGCAACTCGGCCAATGCCATCGCCTGCACCTGTAATTAATATGGTTTTATTTTCTAAGGCATTTGCCGCAGCTTTATAATCGTGCATCGTGGACCCCAAATTAGAACTTTTAGACATTTTATCATAGCAATCACTCAAGTTATCGAATTTATTGTAAATATAAGTGGCGAAAGGCTACACTTTGCGTTAACTTTAACTGGTCTAATGTCTTATTAAAAATACGATTACAATAATTTAACTAATTACAGCAAAATAATAATAAGATTCTGTCGGAGCCTATAAAATGAAAAAAATGCTACTCTCACTCGCAGTTACCTCAGTCTTAGCAGGCTGTGGTGGTGGTGAAACATTAGAAGATATTAAAAATGAAACAGCCCCGGTATTGCCGTCTGTTTCGATTAAATTTGACCCTTCCAACGGTGTAGTTTCAATACCGAATGATTTGTTACTCAGTGGCACGAAGGATGGCACATTAAATTTGCCAGGAGAATTGGATGCTGAGGGCAATCCTGCCATCACGCGCGCGCATTATGCAAACCCATCTTTAGCGCTTGGCGCACTAGATGGCTGGTCAACTCAAATGCCTTATGTTATTGACTTAAACATGGCATCGGGCATGAGTGTGAATGGAGATTCAGTGAAAATGCCTGGATCTGTGCGTATTTTTGAAGTTGTGATGGGGGCTAGCCGCACTGATGAGCAGTGTGCTCAAATTCCTGCTGGGATCGCATGTAAATCAGTTGCGGAGCTTAGTAATGGCTTAACTGGTGATTTTATTGCGCAGTTAACCAGTACTGGCGATGGCATCGCAATTCAACCTTTAAAGCCATTCAAAGCTGGCTCGACGTATATAACGGTACTGACATCGGGTCTTGAAATGGCTGATGGACGTCCAATCAAAGCTTCTTCGACTTATACGCTAGCGCGTCAAGAAGCCGATTTAGTGACGCCATCTCAGCTTGCGCTTCAAGGTGCGGTGCGTAGTTATGAAAAAGCAGTAACAGAAGGTAGTTTTGATGATGCCCTTGGAGCCTTAAGTAAAGACAGTATTATTTATACTTCGGCTGCGACTATGCAATCAGTAGGTCCAGCGATGGCTGCAGTCAAAGGTCTATTGGCGTCAAGTTTGACAACAGGTACTAACCCAAAGCTAGAAGTACCTGAACAGCCAGTAATTACAGTAAGAGATGTGCTGGTTATGGGTGGACAAGATCCAGCAGCTGTTGCCTCGTTCCAAGCGATACAATATATGAAGGGCAGCATACAATTACCAATGTATACTGGTAAACCACAAGCGACTAGCGTTGAAAGCTTAGCCGATACGTATTGGCAAGGGTTATGTGACAATGCGGCAGTTGTTGCAGGTTACCAAGCTGCCGTTGGTGGTACGTTACCAACACCAGAAGCGGGAACTACTGATGCCGTATGTGCAGGACTATCAGGCGGGTTACTTAGAGATTTCGGTCTTGACTCAATGCGTCATGTTACTAAGTACAATAGCATTCCAAAGCAACAATGGCTTGCGAATGTCCCCGTACAAATTACAAAGCCTATACCTCAATTATTGGGTATAGAGCAGCCTGCTACAGGTTGGCCAGTAGTGATACTTCAACATGGGATCACAACGAGTAAAGAAACAATGCTAGGGCTGACTTTAGCATTGAGTGCGCAAGGTTTCGCCACTGTAGCAATCGATCACCCGATGCATGGTGAGCGTGGTATTGATGTTGATAATGATGGCGCAGATGACTTTAATGCGACGACGGGTTCCATATTGTCTTATATGAACTTAACCTCATTGTTAGTCGCTCGAGATAACTTACGTCAATCAACCGCAGATCTATTAGCGCTGCGTTTAGGGCTTAACTTTGGCGCTCCAGCAATAGGGTTAAACCCGACCGATGTTAGCTTTGTTGGTCACTCTTTGGGAGCAATTGTTGCTCCAAGCTTTGTTGCACACGCAAATTTACCATTGAATGAGCAAGTAGATGGGTTATTTAAAGTGCAAAGCGCAGCGCTGGCAAGTGGCGGAAGCGGCATTGCAAGCTTCTTGATTGCATCAGAGCAGTTTGGTCCATTTGTTCAAGGCTCAGTGCTCAGCGCCGCTGGTAATGTTGCTTCTAAAGCTTTCTTAGCCTTTTTGCAAAGTGATGGGGTCGCAGGGTGTACTGCAGAGAATATCGTGCCATGTGGTTACAGTGCGTACATTAAGCATTTGACTGAGACAGGTGATACAGCATCTTTGGCTGCAATTAATGGTATTATCCAACAGTTCGCTGTTGCAGCTCAGTCTGCTTTAGATAGTGCGGATCCGCTTAATTATGCATCTCTAGTGCAGGCTGTTGGCACGCCTATGTATATGAATGTGGTTACGGGTGGGGTTGATGGTAATAAACCGGATACTGTTATTCCTCCTACAACGACGAACCCGTTGTCAGGCTCAACACCGTTAGCGCGCTTTATGGGTTTACAAACTGTTTCTGAGTCTCAAGGGCCAGGTAACTATGTGGTGAACTTTAGCCAAGGGCACCACGGTTCAATTATTACGACGGCATTTAGTGAAAGTGCTGGTGGTACAGCACAGGGGCATGCAATGGCAACTGTGGAGATGCAAACTCAGCTTGTGTCTTACTTAAAATCAAAAGGGTTAGGGCTTCAAGTAACTAACTCAGCAGTTGTTGCTAATTAATTACAATTAGTTCACTATGAAAAGCCGCTAGATATAGCGGCTTTTTTATTGCTAAATTTTTAGGAGTAGGTGTTGGCATTTTTATTTGAGTATGGGTTATTTTTAGCTAAAGCGGTGACAATAGTGGCTGCTATTGGGGTTATACTGATAATGATCATAGGCGCAAGCCAAAAGCCGAAAGGCAAGTCTGGTGAAATAGAGCTTAAAGACTTATCTAAGCAGATAGCAGACACTCGCAATCAATTTATAGAGCAAACGCTAGATAAAAAAGCGTTAAAAGCGCATAAGAAAGCGAATAAAAAGCAGGTTACAACTGACCCTGATGGAAAAGCCTTTGTAATCGATTTTAGTGGCAGTATGGATGCGCATGAGGTGGAAAGCTTAAGGGAAGAGGTGAGTGCCATTTTAACCATTGCAGATAAAGAAAAAGATCAAGTGGTTATTAATCTTGAAAGTGGTGGTGGTGTTGTTCACGGATATGGGCTGGCCGCATCTCAGTTAATACGTCTTAAAGACTTCGGTCTACCGTTAACTATATGTATTGATAAAGTCGCAGCCAGTGGCGGTTACATGATGGCATGTGTGGCGGATAAAATTGTGGCTGCGCCATTCGCCATTGTAGGCTCAATCGGTGTGATTGCACAGCTGCCAAATTTTAGTAAAATTCTGAAAAAGAATGACGTTGATTTTGAACAAATTACAGCTGGTGAGTATAAACGTACCTTAACCATGTTTGGTGAAAACACTGATAAAGGTCGTGAAAAATTCAAAGAGGAAATAGAACATACTCACGGCTTATTTAAGGATTTTGTTGCTGAACATCGAGCAACTTTGGATATTTCTGCAGTGGCAACTGGTGAGCATTGGTTTGCGTCACACGCAAAATCATTGAACTTAGTCGATGAGCTTAAAACCAGTGATGACGTGTTATTGTCTTTGAATGAGCAGTACCAGTTGTATAAAGTAAGCTACAAAATTAAGAAAGGGTTGCCTGAGAAGCTTGGTTTAAGCGTCAGTACTATGGTTGAAAAGCTGGGTGTATCGCTGTGGTCTAAAAGCCAAAAAATGCGTATGTAACACATCGCGTTATATGAAAGATAAAGATACCGTATGACTGTACCCATACGGTATCACAGCTTTGAGTTTATAGCGTATGGCTGCTAATGATTTTATACACGTCGTTTATATTATCACCGGCTTTAAATTCTTTTGTGAGTGGTTCGGTTTCTGAACCAACCCAGATTTTAAGCTCTGAGTCCATATCAAAGTGGCCCGCGCTTTCTTTACTAAATTTCGTTATTTTACTGTAGGGTATTGTCAGTATTTCTACTTTAGAACCTGTAACGCCTTGCTTATCAATGAGTATTAACCTTTTATTGGTAAAGACAAACATGTCACGAATGACTTGGTAAGCTTTTTCGATTTGCTCTGATTCAATCAATGTATCAGCAAGTAGCTCATCAAGTTTATCATTGTCGACTTCACTTGCGTTACCTAGAATTCCACTTAATAATCCCATTATTCGTCCTTCTGAAAGAGTTGATTTTCGAGAGTATGACCATTCACTAATTGACGGTATTGCCAATTCAGTTTGTGACAATATTTAAGCAAGTGTATATCAAATTGCTCAAAGTGGGATTGATATTCAATAATATATTCTTTATTTTGGCTTTGTGTGACGTGTAATACCCCTGATAACTGCTTAATTTGTTCGAGTGCATTTCTAGGATCATTTATCAGCGTTAAAGTAACGTAGTGGTTACTCCCTTGCTTTGCATCGCGATCGTGAGTAGTAAGCTGCCCCTGATTTAAATATAAAACATGGTCGCACAGTTTCTCTAGCTCAGCTAAATCATGTGAACTTAATATAAAGGTTATGTCATCACTTAATGATGCAATAACATGTCGTATCTCACGTGCATTAAGGGGATCTAATCCCGCGGTTGCTTCATCTAAGAAAACAATTTTAGGAGAGCCTATCAATGCTTGTGCAATGCAAACTCGCTTTTTCATACCATGAGAAAGCTCTGCTATTTTTGCATGGTGGTTGTCTGCTAATCCAACTAAGTCAAGTACTCGGCTAGTTTCAATGCTTGCTGTGTGTTTGCTCATACCTTGCAAGCGGCCATAGAAGTTTAATTGTTTTTGTATTGAAAAGCGTGGGTCGAGCGTAGCATCCTGCGGAAGTGCGCTCACCACGCCAAATAGATCGGGTGAGCCAAGTGGTTTGCCCATAATGCTAACCGTTCCTGAGCTGGGCATTAAATATCCGCATAAAATACTAAATAGAGTCGTTTTACCGGCTCCGTTAGGGCCAACTAATGCCACCGTCTGACCTTTTTTCACCTCAAAGCTGACATCACTCAGAGCTTGCTTATCCCCAAAGGATTTACAAAGATTATTTACTGCAATTAATACACTCATAGTGACCGCCTTTTAAACGTTATAATACTTAGGGTTAACAGCCCTAAAGTTTGTGCGACAGGCAGCAACCAATCACTCAGAGAAAAGCTATTTTGAGGCGCAACATCTACGATTTGTACACCGGGATAAACATATAAAAGCCAAGACATAATGGAGAAGTAATAACTGAGGTAGCTTATTAGCGCGTTGCCAAGTGTAAATAAGAGTATGGCGAGGACCACACTTAAGCGAGAGGAGCTTGTTACTAAGTTTAGCAACGACATCAAAGCAATAAATGGCATAACAATGAGAGTGAGTTGCACAGTAAGAGAGATGCTCAACAATGTACCTGAGCCAAACAAGCTAATATCACGATAGATCATCACAATAAATGTCGCTAAAACGGTAAGAAAAATAAGAATTGCAATGATGATAAGTTGACCTAAAAATCGGCCTAGTAAGATTTCCTCACGAGTACAACGCAAACTAATAAAGCGAAGGGTACCACGCAATCTATCACCAACTGTCTGATCAGAACAGACGAACAAACTAAATGCAGGGAAGCTATATAGAGCGATTATCCAAAAAATGGCCAATTCAGCTTCAGGCCAACTGACTAGCTCTCTTAAACCAATGTTACCAGCAAGTTGCCCAGTGATATCGGCAAACTCTGGGCTACTTAAAAATGGCACTGCTTGCGCTATTAAATAGTTTTGGATCATAAACCAAACCATGGCAAAGGCACCGAGTGCAAGTAAGCCACGTTTTGTAGCGAAGAGGCGCGTTAGCTCAAATTGAGCAAGTTGCCACACTCTGAATATCGACATAATTTCTCCTTTTTTTGCACAGTAACGTGTTATTTACTGAATTTAAAGTAGAAAACTGTTTCAGAATGTGGCGACAGTCATAAATGGCCTTTAGCGCATTAAATTACCAACCGCACTGGCGGCCTTCATTTTGCTTATCAAGGTACTTTTGCAAAGGGGCAAAGTAATCAAGCATTGCGGTTGCATCCATTTGTTTGCTCCCTGTAATACTTTCTAATGCTTCTTGCCATGGACGGCTGCTGCCCATTTCTAACATAGCGTTTAGACGCTCACCGGCTTCTTTAGAGTTATATACTGAACAACGGTGAATTGACTCTTTATTACCCGCGATTTCACACAATGAACGGTGGAACTCAAATTGTAAAACATGGGCTAGGAAGTAGCGAGTATATGGTACATTACCAGGTACATGGTATTTTGCACCTGGATCAAAATGTGATTCATCTCGCGCTATTGGCGCTTGTACACCTTGATATTTTTCACGTAAATCCCACCACGCTTTATTGTATTGCTCTGGTGATATTTGCCCAGAAAATACTTGCCAGCGCCATTGGTCTACCAGCAAACCAAATGGGACAAATGCAACCTTGTCTAGTGCCATTTTCATTAATAAGCCAATGTCTTTTGACTCATCAGGTACTTGCTCTAACAAACCAATTTCTTTTAAGTAACCGGGAGTTACAGACAGCGCAATGGTGTCACCAATCGCTTCATGGAAACCATCATTGGCACTTTCTTGATAATAAAGTGGTAATTTATTGTAGGCACGTTGATAGAAGTTATGGCCTAATTCGTGGTGAATAACGGAGAACTCTTCGCCCGTGCGCTGAATACACATTTTGATACGTAAATCATCTTTGTTATCCAAGTTCCAAGCAGAGGCATGACATTGTACATCACGATCTTTTGGTTTTGTGAATAGCGAGCGAGTCCAGAACGTTTCAGGTAACTTTTCAAACCCCATTGATGTAAAGAAGGTTTCAGCACCTTGCACCATTTTTAGCTCATCATAGTTATGCTCTGCTAATAACTGTGTTACATCATAACCTGGATCGGCATTTTCTGGAGCCACGACATCGTATATATTGCCCCAAGTTTGTGCCCACATATTCCCCAATAGATGCGCTGGTATGGGTTGGTTTTGTGGTACTTTGTCTTCACCGTATTTTTCACCAAGCTTTGCTCGTACATGGCAATGTAATGAATTATATAAAGGCTTTACTTGGCCCCAGATACGATCCAATTCTGTCGCAAAGTCATCTGCTGGCATGTCATATTTACTGCGCCACATTGCTCCAGTGTCAGCATAGCCTAGTTGGTTTGCCCCTTCATTTGTCAGAGAAACTTGCTGGGCGTACAGCTCACGCATTTGCGGTGAAACTTGTCGCCACCCCTGCCATAAATCGAGTAATTCCTCATAGTTTCTGCTTGATGCCATTTTGGCTGTCATATCGCCGAGGCTTAAACATTGGTCTGCTGTTTTACAATACTGACCTTTGCCGTACATGCCATCTAACTCAGCTTTTAATGCTGCCAGTTTTTTCGATTTAGCTGGATCTTGTGGCGCTGGTAGCGTGAGGTTTAACTTAAGCTTGTCCATTTTACGACGATTATCATCGCTCAATTCTAGGTTATCAAAACGCGCAGCTTCATTCGCAAGTTGTACGATGATATCTGTTTGTTCACGATTCACATCAGCCGCCAAACTGGCGGTATCTTCCGTTATGAAGTTTGCATAAATCCAATTTGCTCGACTAGAACGAGCAGATAAATCCATGAGTCTTTGCTCTGATTGAGCAAGGAATAGTTCAGCTTCTTTTTCTGTTGGCTGCTGGGTTTTAGGAGCGGTGTTATTACACGCAGAAAGCGTTAAAGTACTCGCAACGAGGAGTGCTCCAAAGCTAAGTTTAAAATATGGTTTCATTATGAGTTCACTTGTTGTTGTTAAAACAGCGTGATAATAACAGTGAAGAGAAGAGGCCACAATTACTGTCAGATAAATGCAGTGTTAATCTGAGTTTACGCTATATTTGAACATATAAAACAAGGTGAACAGGAGGTCAAAATGGCTTTAATTGTGTTAGTGATTATCTTGGCATGTATTGTATTTATGGTCAGTGCATTACGTTTTAAATTAATTACAATACCCGTTATGAACTACTTTAAATCGGCATTACCGTCGTTGAGTCAAACTGAGCAAGAAGCAATGGAAGCCGGCGATACTTGGTGGGATGCAGAACTGTTCTCAGGAAAGCCAAATTGGCAACAATGGCATCAAATCGATGCGCCGTCATTGAGTGACAAAGAACGCGATTTTATTGATTCTAAGTTGGTACAGCTACTGTCAATGCTTGATGAAGAGCAGATCCAAGCTGATAAAGACTTACCGGATGCTGTTTGGGCGTATTTAAAGCAAGAAGGTTTCTTTGCGTTTATCATTCCAGAAAAATTTGGAGGTTTGGCATTTAGTGCGCAGGCTAACTCTACAATCGTGGCTAAAATTGCCAGCAAAAGTCTATCGGCAGCCGTTACTGTTATGGTACCAAACAGCTTAGGGCCTGCTGAATTATTACTTCATTATGGTACACAATCACAGCAATCTCATTGGCTTCCCAAATTAGCCTCAGGAGAAGCCTTACCATGCTTTGCTTTGACAGCATTAGACGCAGGCTCTGATGCGGGTAGTATTCAAGACTTTGGTATTGTCTGTGAGGCTGAATTTGAGGGGAAGCAGGTTCTTGGACTAAAAGTGAGCTGGGACAAGCGTTATATTACACTTGCGCCTGTTGCGACGGTGCTTGGTTTAGCATTTAAGGTGTATGATCCGCAGCACTTACTCGGTGATAGTGAAAGTTTAGGGATCACGTGTGCGTTGATCCCGACCAGTCACGAAGGGGTAACGATCGGTGCTCGGCATAATCCGCTTAATCAAGGCTTTATGAATGGTACTACGCAAGGTAATGAGGTTTTCATTCCACTTGATTGGATCATTGGCGGTAAAGGTGGCATAGGGAAAGGGTGGAAAATGCTGGTATCGTGCTTAAGCGCTGGAAGGGGAATATCGTTACCCGCGTTAAGTGCTGGCAGTGCACATTTATGCACTCGAACAACCAGCGCTTATGCCAAAGTAAGAGAACAATTTGGACTTCCCATCGCTGCTTTTGAAGGAGTTCAAGCAAGCTTAGCACGTATTGCAGGCCTAACTTACAGTATAGAAGCTTGTCGTCAAACAACGGCGCAAGCAATTGACATGAAAAAGAGTCCTGCAGTAATTACCGCAATTGCAAAGTACCATTTAACCGAAATGTCGAGGACTGTGATGAATGATGCATTAGACATTCATGCTGGTAAAGGTATTCAGAAAGGGCCAAATAACTATTTAGCGAATAACTATATGGGGATCCCTATATCGATTACAGTGGAAGGTGCCAATATACTCACGAGAAATTTGATGATATTTGGCCAAGGTGCTACACGCTGTCACCCTTATATATTCAAAGAAATTCAAACAATTCAGAGTTTAGATGAAGCACAAGCGATAAAGCCTTTTGATAAGCTTTTAATGGCACATTTACAACATTCTGGAGTGAATGTTTTGAAAGCGCTATGGTTTGGGATAACTCGAGCAAGATTTTCTCAAGCGCCAGTGAGCGGGCCTACGAAGCGATATTATCAAAAATTGACTTGGTTAAGCACGTGCTTATCTTTGAGTGCTGATTTAGCAATGCTGGGTCTTGGAGGCTCTTTAAAACGGCGAGAAATGTTGTCGGCTAGACTCGGTGATGTTCTGAGTCATTTGTATTTAGCGTCATGCGCCTTGAAGAAATATGAACATGACGGCAGGCAACAAGGAGATCTACCATCGGTAAGCTATGCTGTAGAACATAGTTTATCTGAAGGTTTTCGAGCATTAGATGAATTCTTTGACAATTTTACCCATCCTATTTTCGCTTTTTTACTCAAAAGCTGGACACATATTACGGGCCATGGTTGTAAATTGCCTTCAGATAGTCTCGTGGTCAAAGTGTGTAATGCATTAACTTATAGTGAAGCGGCACGAGAGCGCGTTAGTCATTTGTGTAGCGTGGGTGAGGAGGGGGCGGTGCATACGATGGAGCACGCGTACATACTTGCCAAAGCCACTGAAAAAGAACGGGGAGAGTTTAAAAAGTGGCTGAGAGGTAGAACGGATACCCTGTCGATGTCATTTGAAGAGAAAGTTGCATTAGCGGTAGCGGACAAAGTGATAAATGAATCGCAAGGGAAATCTCTTTTAGAGGCCGAGCGTTGGCGGGTAAAAGCGATTTCCGTCGATGTTATTTAACACAGTATAATACGTTAGCGGGCGAATGGATCAGGGTTAATTTTATCTACATACCATTTGCCTTTTTTACGCAGCAACTGCACACTGCGCATGTCATCGACTTGTTCCCCGCGCAACATACCAGTAAATACCATATTAATTTTTGCCGAATCACCATACTGTTCGCGCAAACTCTGATTGGTCATATCTAGCTCAATAGTTACTTGGTCAAATTGCATGTTTACTAGATTACGCGTGAATTGCTTCGCTGTGCCGTAAGAGCGCATAACGCGTGCTAGGCGCGGAGTTGCGTGCTTTGCTGCCATTTCTAAGTTATTTTGATTGTATAAAGAGTCAAAATAGGTTGTTGCAGTATACCCCGGGGTACTTGACTCACCAGTGCCTTTATTGTCTTTGCCGCACCCGGCAAGGAGCAATGTAAAACATGCAAAAATTACGGTTAAATACTTCATAATGCAGTCTAACTTGAATAACGTAATGATAAGTTTGTAGTCTAAATGTAGATATGTAAAGTGCTATACGACACTTTACTAAATAAATACTAGCTTATTCATTCTTTATTATTAACTTTAAAGAGTTAATTCATGATAAACAAAGGTTTGTATATTAATTCAGATATTCGAATTTGCTTTGCCTGGCATGTACAATAGAAAAAGCTCGGTAGTGTCTACCGAGCTTTAGTCGTTGGGAGTAATTATTCTGACGCAGTATTATTTAATTGCGGTGAATTTTTGTGAAACCATTTTCGCTTTAGTGCTTTTATATCCTCTAACACGACATACTGACATGGGATCAATATGAGCGTTATGACTGTCGCAAACAAAACACCGAATGCCAAAGAAACCGCCATTGGTATCACAATTTGCGCCTGTAAGCTGGTTTCAGTAATAATTGGAACTAATCCAATAAACGTAGTCAAGGAAGTCAATAAGATAGCTCTAAAGCGTTTACAGCCAGCTTCAACCACTGCTTGTTTAATGGTTGCGCCTTTTTCACGCGCTTTGTTGACAAAGTCAACCATAACCAGTGAATCATTAACGACGACCCCCGCGACAGCAATTATGCCAAAGAAGGATAGGCTACTCATCGTCATTCCCATAACGATGTGTCCAATCACGGCCCCAACGACTCCAAATGGGATCACAGACATGATCAGAAGCGGTTGTGAATATGACCTCAAAGGAATCGCAAGGAGTGCAAAGATAATCATCATCGACAGCGCAAAGTCACGTACTTGCTCGGCAACACTGTCCATCTCTTCTTGAATTCTGCCCGCAACATTACTTTCAATACCTGGGTAATTAACCAGTAAGGAAGGCAAATATTCATCTCTGATCTCTTTCGCAATTTCAAAAGGTTCAGCTTGATCAGTATCAACTGAAGCCCAAACGTTTACTGTGCGTCTCGCGTTTTCACGACGTATACGATTCACACCGTCAACCAGTTTAATGTCAGCAACTTCGGCTAATGGTACTTCAGCACCAGCGGGAGAGATAATACGCACATCTTGAATATCGCTAATGGAGTTTCGAGACTCTTTTGGGTAGCGGATCATGACTTTTATTTCTTCGCCGTCGCGTAGAATACGCTGTGCTTCTAACCCATAGTAACTAAAGTTAACTTGGGAGGCCACGTCCGCAAGTGTTAACCCCATACTATAAGCAAGCGGTTTCAGTTCAAGTTGAACTTCATCTGTAGCACTTTGCATTGAGTCATTAACATCACCCACACCTGCAATTGTGTTGAGTTTAGTTTTTAGCTTCTCTGCCACTTCTTTGAGTAAAGCTTTGTCTTTACCTTCTAGCCTAAAGCTAATGTCGCCATCATCTCGCCCACCATTTGAAATACTATCGCGAATATTCAGCGTTTTTACACCCGGTAACTGGGGCATTTGCTCTCGCCACAGGGCGCTAAGTTCAAAAGTGTCAATAGGGCGTTTATCTGGCTCCACTAATATAGCCATGATTTGAGCATTTGTGCGACCACGTAAGCTTACAGAGAGATCTCGGATCATACTTTGCCCGTATTGCTCCTCAACTTGCTTATCAACATTTAAAATTAACGTTTCAATTTTTTGTGCGCTCAGAAGCGTCGCACTTTCTGATGATGATAAGTTCATCTCAATGGAGATTTCAGGGAAGTCATGAGGTATTTTAGGGTTCGCGACAAATTTAATAAACCCACCTGCAAACAACCCTGCACTTACAATTAAAATAGTTAAGAAGCCAACAATAACGGTATAACGATAATGGATACAGCGTTCAATAAAGGGGCGATATAAATGCTCGATAAAGTTTTTAAGGCCGCCGTCTAACAGTGCTCTTAAGCGATGCAATGGGTTTTTTGGATTACTTGGTTTGTCTTTCATTGCTGCAAGGTGGGCAGGTAAAATGAGCTTAGACTCAATAAGCGAAAAAATTAAACACAAAATAATAACGCCACCAATAGCCTTTGAAAACGCAGCGGCAGGACCAGTTGCTAAGGTTTGAGGTAAGAACGCAGCTACTGTGGTAAGTACGCCAAATGTAGCAGGTATAGCAACACGCTTTACGCCTCGCACAACATTATCTAGGCTGTGTCCATGCTCTTCAATTTCAGAGTGTACGGACTCGCCAACAACAATGGCATCATCAACAACAATACCGAGTACAAGAATAAAGGCGAACAGTGAAGCAAGGTTTATAGTGACGTCAAGCCCGCCCATTGGCATAAACAAAAATGCGCCAAGAAACGATACCGGCAAGCCCATCATAACCCAAAATGCTAATCGGACTCGTAAAAATAATGCCAACATGAGCATAACTAACAAGCCTCCCCAAATCATGTTTTCGACCATCATGTTTAAACGGCCATCAAGATAATAGGTTAAGTCAATAAAGGGCTCTAACTCGGTGTCACTTGGTAGGGTGGTTTGGCGTTGAGCTAAGTAATTTTTGATTACGTCAGCTACTTTTGAAATATCTTGATCTTTAGACGCACTGACTTGGAAAATGAGTGAGTTTTTACCATTATATTTTGAGTATTGTAAGCCTTCTTCAAAACCATCATTAACGGTTGCCACATCTCCTAACTTAATTTGAGCGCCATCTGCTAATGTAAGTAATGGTAAGTTTTCAAACTCATTACCGCGATATGCTTGGTTCTCGACTCGCATTGAAATATACCCATTATCAGAGCGTATTTGGCCGGCAGACATATTAGCTGAGAAAGCTGATACAGCATTGGCTATATCACGGAAGCTTAATCCGAACTCACGCAGCTTATCAGGACTCACCTCAATGCCTATCTCATAATTTAAACCACCATTAAAGTCCACAAGGTTAACCCCTGGTAGCGCCAACATCTCATCATGTAAGGTATTACCGAGCTCTTTTAGTTCTTGCGCAGGTAGATTACTACTCAGAGCAAGCCACATTACTTCTTGGGTAAACTTATCATAGCGAACAACAGGCCTTTCCATACCAACAGGGAAGCTTGATATGGAATCGACTTGCATTTTCACTTCATCCAATACCTCTTGCGGATTATACTGCTCTTCTACTTCAATCCAGGTTTGTGACATACCTCGGTTTGAATAAGTGATCAGACGTTTGATCCCTTCAAGTCCCTCCATAGACTCTTCTACTTTAATGGTAATTCCTTCTTCAACTTCTTGAGGGGCGGCGCCGGGGTAGACAGCTTGCACACTTAACCAGTTGTTTTCAAACTGTGGGAACATTTGCTTTCGGATTGAAAACGCGGTTAACACCCCCCCTACGAGAATGAATATCATGAGCAAATTTGCGGCAACAGGGTTACGAGCAAACCAAGCGATAATGCCTTTTTCAGATGGAATAGTCATAATCGCTTACTCCTTTTTTAATGCTAATTGTGTTTCTGGCGACTGGGTTAAGGTATTTTCTATGCGCACAGTCATGCCGTCAGAGGGGTACTCTAATGCCGATGTAATGATGTGATTACCGTCATTTAACCCATGGTCTGCAATGATCAACCCGTTGGCTTCGCGGACAATATTGAGTGACTTAAAGGTAAGAGTTGAGTCTCCTTGTAATGTTGCAATTCGACCATCTTTGACTAAATGCCTTGGTACTATGACTGCTGACTGTAACCACTGACCTTCGATTTTTGCGTTTAGGTAGGTGCCAAAACGCAGTGGTTTTTCTGTCAATCCGTAAGGTATATCTACTTGTGCAACTAGATAGGTCATGCGACTACGTTCATCAATAACCCCTTCGCTACGAACTATTTGACCATTCCATGTAACCGGCTTTCCTGCAAACTTAGCTGAAAGCACCACAGGTGCGTTAATTCCATTGTTGACCAGATATTGTAAGTCTTTGTCAGCGACAGGTAAGCGTATCTCAGCAACTGACGTTGCGTTAAGCGCTCCAAATTGACTGCCAGGGCTGACAACACTTCCTAAGCTCACTTGGCGGCTTTCGATGATGGCATCATAAGGCGCTTTAATGTAAGTTCGCTCTAGGTTCCGTTTGGCGCGTTTTTCACTCGCTTGTGCAGCTCTAAATTGTGCCAGTTTTTCAGCCAATTGCGGTTTTCTTAAATAGAGCTCTGATGGAATGGTTTCATTGGTATTGTTTTTTATACGTTGCCATTCTGCTTTAGCTACATGTGCTTGTGCTTGTTCAATTTCTAATGCAGAACTTGCTTGAGCCAAATTGGCTTGCGCTTCAATTAAAGCTGCTTCGTAGTCATTCGGATCGATACGCGCGAGAGTTTCTCCCGTTTTTACGAAGCCACCACGGACGAAACGTTCTGAGATTTGAATAACTTGACCACTCACTTGCGCGACTAAGTTAGTTGTATACTTAGGCTTAACTATGCCATATGAATCAACTGTCAATTGCATAGGCGCAACTGTGACCGTTTGAACTTCAACTAATGGGTGGATCACCTTTTCGATTTTTTCTTCGGGTGGTTTTTTCATCGCGGAAAATGCTGCAGATATACCTATTCCTGCAATCAGTACCGCGATGGGTAATATAATCTGTTTTTTACTAGCCACGTTATAGTCCTTCCTACTATTGAAACATGAGATACTAATTGACGGTCAGTACCGATGCTTTTAATGATACGATAATAGATGTGTCAAGGTGTTTAATTGTATTGGTAAGTTGTAACAAAGCATTGCGATTGAAGGAGCTTGTTTACATATTCTCTCTAAAGTGGTCGGTAACGTTCAGGTGATAAGCAATTAAACATTGATGTTGGTTCAGGGGGTTATTTTCAATTAGATATTTGGCATGCATTTATGAGTGTATGTGGAACTTACCTCAATATTAGAATATCAGGCACAGTAGCAAACTTTAGCTTATGAGCGAAGCGCTTTAGTCAGCCATAATTGGAGTTTATTCAGTACTTTTTCAGCTTCTATAGGTTTGGTAATATAATCGTTCATACCGGCATCAAGGCATTTTTGCTTATCTCCTTGCATGGCATTTGCAGTCATTGCAATAATGGGAATAGATTGGTTTTGAACGCCAGCACTGCCTTTTCTAATCTGTTTAGTTGCTTCATACCCATCCATCTCAGGCATTTGGCAGTCCATGAGTACCAGTGTAAAAAGTACGTTTTTCTGTTCAGACTCTTTTAATTTCAATAGAGCTTCTACCCCGTTTTCTGCTACTACAGTGTCAATACCGACTTTGCTGAGCAGTTTAAGAGCGACGAGTTGATTGACTTTGTTGTCTTCAACAAGAAGTACTCTCGAATGGGCAGACCAAGTGCAATCACTGTCTGATAGGCCATTTTTATATGAAGGGGCACGGGTACTGTCTAAAAATGCTTGAACATCAGGGTGGACCGTTGATAAAGCTGCTAAGAGATCTTGCTTTGTCGCTGGTTTTGGAAAAGTTGCATCAATCTCTTTGTCCCCTGTATTTTCAACATCATTTTTATCTCCTAATTGACTCATCATGACCAACTTTAATCTAGGGTTAGCAGTACTCGCTTTAAGCCTTTTGATGAATGATAAATTATCCATGTCTGTGAGTGTTTTATTAAAAATAACGAGATCGATTGGGTTTGTATCCACTTTAGTAACGTCGCTAAAAAGGGCTATGGCTTCATTTGCACTTTTAGCGACTTTGACCGAAATACCCCAACTTTCAAATTGTCGCTTTAAGGCTCCTCGGCTTGAGCTGTTACCATCAACAATTGCGACAGTTAAGTTAAGCGTGCCAAACGCAGGATATGTATCGGGGAGCTGTGTGTTTGCATCGAGCAAGCAGGTTATTTCAAAGCAACTGCCTTTGCCTAACGTACTAGAAACAGAAATATCTCCCCCGAGTAATTGGCACAGGCGCCTGGTAATACTCAACCCAAGACCAGTCCCACCATATTTTCTGGTGGTTGATGCATCGACTTGACTGAAAGAATCAAATAAAGTGTCAATCTTTGAATGTTCGATGCCAATTCCGGTATCTGTAATTTGGCAAGTCAAAATTGTATTATTGTTGTTATCTGCGCTGGAAAGCTTAGCTGTCACAACAATCTCTCCGTGTTCGGTAAACTTTATCGCATTACTTATAATATTCGTCAAAACCTGCCTGATCCTACCAGGATCTGATGTCACATGAGGGTGGTGGATATCCGCTAAATCTAAAATAACTTCAACGCCTTTTTGTTGGGCGGCTAATGTCATTGATTCTGACAACTGTTCAATCAACTCTGTTAAATTAAAATCTATATGCTCTAGCTCTAGTTTATCTGCTTCAATTTTAGAAAAGTCTAAAATGTCGTTAATGAGCGTCAATAATGACTGAGCACTTGAACTAGCGATGTTTACCGAGTGGGCTTGATCAGAAGATAGGTTGCTATTTTTTAGCAGGTCTAGCATACCAATGACTCCATTCATGGGCGTTCTTATCTCATGGCTCATATTGGCTAAAAATTCAGACTTTAATTGCGTTGCGGCTTCTGCTTCTTTTAGTGCATCGGCCAAGTCACTTGCTTGAGCTTCCAATGATGCTGTTTTTTCTGATACTTGCTCTTCTAACTTTATAACAAACTGTTTCTGCCTGATAATCTCAGCTTTTTGCAATCTTGTTCTTAAGTAAATTGCTGTTACAACGATAAAAGTACCTAAAAAACCGTATAAACTATATGCCCACCATGTTTTCCATGGAGGCGGTGAGACATGTAAATTAATAGACAGTTGGTTTTTACTCCATTTACCATCACCGTTTGTTGCTTTGACTTGAAATTGGTACGACCCGCCGTCTAAGTTAGTAAACGAAGCGGTATTTCGGTTCCCTATCTCTATCCAGTTGTCATCGTATCCAACGAGTTTGTATGCATATTGGTTTTTGTTTGGTGAAATAAAATCGAGTGCTGAAAATTCAAACGAGAAAATATAATCAAGATAAGATAAATGAATATCTGTGGTATAAGAGTAGGGCTTGTCAAGTTTCATCGGCTGACCCATAGTATTAAAGCCAGTTAGTATGAGGTTTGGGTCTATTTGATTTGTTTTTAATGGCGCTGTACTAAAGTATTCAATACCACGCTGGCTGCTTGTGAATAGTGTGCTGTTATCACCTTCTACTAGGCTGCTTGGGTAATAATTTAGGCCCAGTAAACCATTTTGGCTGTCAAAATTACTCACTTTTCCCGTTGTGGGGTTGAACTTAGAGACTCCTTTATTGGTTGTTAACCACAAGTTTCCTTCTTTATCATCGGCAATTGCTCTGATGAGTGTGGTTGGGAGGCCATGATCAGTGCTGTAGTGCTTAAAACCTTGATATTCAGGTAGGTATAGATTAAGCCCTTTTTGCGTCGCAATCCATATGTTTCCATCGCGCGTTTGCTTTATATCTTGGACTATACTGCCGAGTAAACTGCCGGGTTTATAGTTATCAGCTTTGAATGACAAAAAGCGCTGACTTTCTTCTACCCATAAATTAGCGCCTTCCCCTGTACCTACCCACATGTTTTCTTGGTTGTCTTTATAAAGTACGAGTACTTCAGGGTGCGATAGCCCGAATGATGAGTCTAAGTGTCGAAATGTATGTTCTTTTGTGTCATAAACATAGATTCCATTTTTATAGGTACCTACCCAAAGGTTGCCATTTTTGTCGGTACTGAGTGCTCTGATCTCCCTGAATTGTTGATAATGGGGCCCTGTAGTAGGGTAAGTCAATACCTCAGTTTGTTGAGTGTGTAAATTAAACTTAGCAATCCCTTCATCTTGAGCTACCCACAAACTATTCTGGTCACTTAAATGAAGGACTGGGCGCTCCAATAGTCGATTGCTATCAAACCCATTGAGTTCGCTGAAAATAGAAGGTGAGAGCTTTGTTAGTGTTTGTGCTGAAACTTGCCACTTATAAAGCTGCGACGAAGATGTCGCGATTAATAGGTCGCCATTACCGTCGGTGACAATGCCATTTGGCGCAACTAGCTCGGGGTTTTTAATTGATTTAAACTGGCGGTGAGGTACGAGTTTGAATATTCCATGAACCTCATTTGTGATCCAAATAGTTTTGGCTTTGTCTTCGAAAATAATTCTTAAGCCACTGTTATACTCAAGATCTAACTGTTCTATTTTTTCGCTTGAATTTGACTGTCGGAATACCCCTTTACTGGTTACAAACCAAATATATCCAGCTTGGTCTTCAATCATTGAGTTAACTTGGCCTAACAGGTTATCGTTCAGCACTCCGAGTTGTTTAAACGTGCCAGTTTTTATATTAAAGAGAAAAGGCCCTTGCTGAGTGCCCACATATATTTTGCCTTGGGATGTTTTTAATATATGACGTATTTCATTGGCACCTGTCGGTGTTTTATTACTTGGATCTGGGAAGTAATAGCGAAAAGTCTGTGTTTTTTTATTATATAAATTAAGGCCATAACTCGTAGCAACCCAGAGGCTATCTTTGTCTTTGCTTTCTATATCCCATACTCGATTATGAGAAAGCCCAGGTGTTGTATCTGTTGCCTTCTTTATATGCTCAAAGCGGCTTCCGCCTAAATATCGGTTTAAACCTTGATCATAAGAGCCAAGCCAAACAGACCCAGCTTGATCATGATATAAAGACTGGATCCGATTGGCTGATATTGAGTCTGGCTGTTTTGGGTCGTGTAAAAAGTTTTGAAATTGGCCTGTTTTAAGATTGTATTTATTGGCGCCGCCACCCCATGTGCCTACCCAAACATGACCGCTTTGATCCGACATGAGATTACCAGCATCATTATGAGATAACCCATTCTCACTGGCACTATCAAATTCAAACAGTGTTACTTTACGCCCATCGTAGCGCATTACCCCATTTTCAGCGGTGCCAAACCACAGCAATCCTTGTTTATCTTGAATTATTGAATAAATCTCAGATGACACAAAACCATCTTCAGCAGTTAATTTTTTTACCGCATATTCATTAGCAAGCATGGGATATTGTGCAAAGCAGTAGGGGGATATTAGTAGTATTAGTACCAAGGCTGCACGTGTAAGGGTGAACAGTTTATCCATAAGAGATTATTCTACCGCCACTTTTTGACAATGAAACGTGAAAATGAATGTTATTAGAGTAGTTTATATAGCCTGTTATTTCTATGACGAACACGTTAAAATTAAACGTAGTGGAAAAATGAATAGGGTATTAAGGTTAATGACTTTAGTGTGCCATGCTAGATGAAATAGCTTTAACGTGGAGTCAAGCGTTACCGAACTAGGCTAAAATTAAAATGCGCCCGAGTTGTATTTTAGGTCACGCTGTTATGGCTAAGCTGCTGTATTGGCGCTTAGCCATAGTGAATGTAATTGTTAGTTAGTTTCGATATAGCAAATTACGGCTCTTTGGTCAGGAGTATCTTGTGTGTCTTTGATTAGGTAACTAGATTTTAAGCTATTCTGACAGGTACACATATCAAAATGCGTGATCATATAGTTTTGACCAAATTCGTCTTTATCAGTTTTAGTAATGCTACAGGTTGGTTCACGCCACCTAGGGTCAAAGCCACTTTCTCCAATCGCGACGATTTTAATCTTTTTTGAGCTGATGATAGTGTTTAGTTCATCAGTATGTGCTTGAACATTTAATGTCGTTAATGCACATAATGCTACCAAGCCAGTTATTAGCTTTTTCATATTTTATCCTTAATTAAATCAAGCTTCGCTAGAGTTTAAACTCTATTTAGGGTGGGGTATCTTATTTGCTCGAAATATAAAATCAAGGTTTTTTTATTACTTTTTAGTAAGATGAAGGCGTAGGTGTTTTAATTAATGCAATATTGAAGCTTATCATTCTTCTTTAGATTTTAGATAAGTAGTATTAATGTTTTATGCTGATAAATAGTAAATGTTGATGTAATAATAAATTCTTACAATTGAGCTAGCAAAGCAACGAGTTCTACTTTGAGATAGGCTTTGAAAGTCTATGCGGTAGTGGGTATTGATTAGATTTCCAATAAAGGGGGGCGCCTTGAGGTGTTCTGTTTAATCAAAATATACTAAACTTAGTATAGATTATTTAGTAGCGGTTTTTATCTTCATTATCCCTTAAAAGTAATTAAAAATATTGCACTTCCAAGATATAAGGGATAATTATACCAAAACTGTTGCTATTTTATGTACTAATGCCGGCTGTGTGTTGTTATTTTGTTGATTTGTTTGTGCCTGTAAAGTGTGATAAAACTTTAGGTGATTAATTAAAACAATAACTTACACTACAACAGGGACAAACATAATGAAGGCAACATATTCTCTTAGTGCACTATCAGCAGCAATCCTGCTCGCTCACTCAGGAAGTGCGGTATCAGCCGAGGAAAATAAGGTTGAACGGATCGAAGTAACGGGCTCACACATCAAACGCACAGACATGGAAGGCCCCTCACCAATTCAATCGTTATCAGCATCAGACCTTGCAGCAACCGGCTCAACGGATTTAATAGGCGCGCTCGCTAAGTTGCCTGTATCTGGTGCTGGTACATTCAGTACTCAAGGTAACTCGAGTGATGACACTGCAAATGGTGGTTCAAGCGTTGCGTTACGTGGTCTTGGCGCTTCTTCAACGCTTGTTCTTATTAATGGTCGCCGCGTTGCAGTGAGCCCGTTTGCGAAAGACATTGAAACATCGTTTGTTGACTTAAATAGTATTCCTGTTTCGTCTGTAAAGCGCATTGATATTCTAAAAGATGGTGCGTCAGCAACCTATGGCTCAGACGCCGTAGCGGGTGTAATTAATATCATTTTACGCGATGATATAGAAGGCTTTGAAGTCTCAGGTAAAGTGTCTGATACAGCGGACGGCGGCGGCGAGGAGCAAAACTTTACGCTTTTATGGGGCTCGTCTAACGATAAAGGCAATCATAACTTCTCACTAGACTACTTTAAACGTGGCGATATTTTTTATTCTGATAGAGATTACACCGCCAGTGCAGATCAGCGTTTTCGCGGCGGTAATAATGCGCTTAGTTCAGCAGGCTTCCCTGGTAGCGTAGAAGTCGTACGCAGTATGTTGACTGAGGCTCAGTGGAATGCGTTGCCTGTTGTCAGAGTTGAAGATGACGGCACAAAAGTTCGTCAGACTATTTTTGCTGATACATGGGGTAACGACAAGTGTGACGAGTCGTTGATCATTGGTGATATTTGCCGTTATGACTATGCACCGCATATGAGCTTAGTGCCATCGACCGAGCGTTATAGCTTTAACTACAACGGTGTGCAAGAGATAACCGATGATATTGAAGGCTTTGCAGAGTTTTCAGCACAACATTCGTCGACCTTCATTCAAGGTGCGGGTAGCCCAAGCTTTACTGAGCTGACAATGATGGGTACTAACCCGAATCACCCATTAGCAAATGATCCGACTCACTTTTTACATGGTGTAGATATTTCAATGCGCCGCCGAACCGTTGATATCGGTAATCGTAAAAAAGACGTAGACTCAGAGTATTACCGTGCAGTACTCGGCGCTCGTGGTAATTTTAAAGAGTGGGATTGGGAAGTTGCTTATTCAACAATTCGTTCAAGTGCGGTTGAACGTGGCTTTGATGGCTTCCCAAATAAGTTGCGTGCACAGCAAGCTATTGATAATGGTTTATGGAACCCGTTTGAACCAAGCACAAATACAGCCGAAGGATTAGCGTTCTTTGAAACCACCACAACACGGTATGGCTCATCGACCATGCAGGCGTTAGATGGGACGATATCAGGCGAGTTGTTTGAACTTGAGTCTGGTTACATCGCAGGTGCGTTTGGTTTTGAACATCGTAAAGAAAAAATAGAAGACAACCCTGACAGTCAATATTTACGTGGCGAAATCTTCGGCACTGAAGCAACACAGGCAAATGGTGATCGTGATAATACCGCCATTTTTGCTGAATTCAGCATTCCAGTTTTAGAAACCCTCGAATTACAGCTTGCTGTTCGTCATGAAGATTATAGTGACTTTGGCACAACCACTGATCCGAAAGTGGCATTTCGTTGGTCGCCGATTGATGAATTGGTTGTTCGAGGCTCTTGGGGTACGGCATTTAGAGCGCCTTCGCTGGTTCAGTTACACTTAGGGCGTACAGATGAATCTCCAAGTGTGATTGATAAAGAACGTTGCCGTCAAACCGGTGCAGAAGTTGACTGTGAGCCAACTGAATACACGGCGATTGTGGCGGGTAATAAAAACTTACAACCAGAAGAGTCTGAAAACTTCAACTTAGGCGTGGTGTGGGAAGCAACAGATAACTTCAGTATTGGGGTTGATTACTGGAACTATGACCAAGAAAACCTAATAAAGAAAATTGGCGCACAAAAACTGGTTGATTGTTGTGGCAGTGATTCAAGCTTAGTAGTGCGCGCACCAAATCAGGGCAGTACACTGGGCCGTATTTTACAAATTAACGACACCTTTGTGAACATTGGTGGCCGTGAAACAGATGGGTTTGACATTAATTTAGAATATAAATTAATGACCGACAATTTAGGAGAGTTTAAATTCAATTATAACCTAACGTATGCGCTTAACTTTGAAGAGCAAGCGTTTGAAAGTGACGACGCAGGTAATCGTATTAACGTGATTGATGACCGCAACGGCGAATACCAACATCCAGAGCTACGTTGGACCAGTGGCGTTGATTGGAACCGTGATGACTGGGTCGCAACCCTTAGTGTGAGTCATATTGGTTCTTATAAAGATTTAGCCGATAGTAATAATGACAAGTTTGGCATTGATTCATGGACCACCATTGATACTTCTGTCAGCTATGTTGGTTTTGAAGGGCTAGTATTAACGGCTGGTGCGGCGAATTTATTGAATGAAGAAGCGCCACAAGCGCCTTCTGAATCTATGGGCGTTGATAATAAAACTCACAGCTCATTAGGTCGCCAAGCTTACTTAAAGTTTAATTATAAATTTTAATAAGGAGCCTATTTAGGTCATAGAGCTTGTTGATTAAAATAAGTTGGTTTGAAACTGGTTATTTTTAATAGATAACTTTGTATAAATTGACGAGTATAAAACCTCAGCTGTTAGCTGGGGTTTTTTTATTTATAGACAATTTCAAAAAGATGAAAATAGTTGGAGGTGAACGGCCTTTGTAGAGCACAATGTTTTGCTGTGTAATTGGATGTGGCTATGATTTTTGTACTTATTTTAGAATGATTGTCACTGGTCATTTTTTTAGAGTGGGGGTCACTGGTTATTCTCTTAGGTTTTTTTTATCATTAAAAATGATGAATGACTTGATCCAGTATAAATACATCTTCTCATTTTTAATACTATAGCGCCTTGTACGCAGTTCGGTTCGCACAGATTCAAGAAAAGGAGAGGAAGACATAAGGAATTCGATAACTGTTTTTATATACAGTTGTAATTTAATTTCCCACAATTGCTAACCTTTCTTCTCGTTATATAATTTAGAAAATGCGCGTTTAAATTGGCATATGAACATAATTACCTGAATTATATATGGTTTTTACTTTAGTAAAATTACATAACGACCCAACTGATTCTCGGTTAAGTAAATTCTCGGGTTCAGAAGGTGTGAAAAGGAGATTGTTGTGTGTAAGGGAAAGTGTTAAGTTACTAATATATATTAAATTAATTAGCGGTTCTGATTGTCTCTGAATGAAATAAGGGCAGAGTGTTTATCGGCATTCACGCTAATACGCTGTTGAACTAAGCCGCTACGCGGAGATCCTATTCTCAGCATTTGAGCCACACTTTCTCTGAGTTATTTCACAACTTAGAGGTCAAAAATGCATACACTCATTGAACAGGTCAAGGCAGAAATAACCTATCGAGGTTATTCACAAAGAACAAGTAAAAGCTATTGCGCGCACTTACTTAAACTCAGAAATTACTTTAATAAATCGTTGGATTTAATTACAGATGAAGAGTTGAATTCATTCTTTCAAGATCCGGCGATCCGCAAGCTTTCTCGGGCAAGCCAAAAGTTACAGATAAACAGTATTTGGTTCTTGTTTAAGCACATTTTACATCGGCCATTGAACTTAGATATTACCTTACCAAAAGCGAAGTCTCGAGCACCCATTTATTTATCTCGTAGCGACATACAACGGCTGATAGCAAGCTGCACAGATATGCGATTAAAGACGCTAATTATCGTGTGTTATGGCTGTGGTTTACGTATTGGTGAGCTATTACGCATTAAAGTTACAGACATAGACGGTAAACGAAAAACCATTTTAATTGAGCAGGGTAAAGGAGATAAATCACGTTACGTTGTTGTGTCAGAGAGTGTATTGAAGCAGTTACGTTGCTACTGGAGAGTGTACCGTCCATCAGGCTGGATGTTCTATTCTCGATGGCTTATGGACAAACCGATGTCGCCATCGAGCTTTAGAAAGTCATTAAGGAAGCAGTCACACAGTATTGGTTTGCAGCAGTGTAACCCGCATGCACTTCGCCATGCTTACGCGACACATCAACTTGAGTCAGGCATGCCGCTTCATCAATTGCAACATCAGCTTGGTCACAGTGATATTAAAACGACACAGAGTTACTTACATTGGTTACCTGAATTAGGCCATGGCGGCATTGATTTACTGGCCGATTGGGCAAAACAATGAGTAGGTTACACCTTGCTGATATTTTAAACTTAGGGTTAGATGATTATCGGCAACACCACTCACTGAATTACCAGCAGACACGGGTCTGCCAACATCTTCAATCATGTAGGACAGGCAAGTTAGGGTATCAATCTTGGCAATGTGATACGTGTGGCGAGGTAAAACAGGTCGGATGCAGCTGCCGAGACCGACACTGCCCACGCTGTCAAAGTATGGCAACAGCACAGTGGGCGCAAAAACAGCAAGCCCGTTTATTGCCTTGTCGTTACTTCCACCTTGTTTTTACACTGCCACATGAGCTGAATATTGTTGCACGCTATGACCCAAACACGCTTTATCAGTGTTTATTTAAAGCAGTATGGGACACCCTAAGTAAGTTTGCACAGCGTAAAGGGCATGGGCAGTTAGGGATGACAAGCGTTTTACATACATGGGGACAAACCTTAAGTCAGCATATTCATCTGCATTGCTTAGTGCCAGCTGGAGGGCTAACGCAAACTCAATGGCATGAAATAGAACAGGGCTACTTATACCCAGTTAAAGCATTATCAACGGTATTTAGAGGGAAAATGCTTGCGGCATTGCATGCGCGAGGTACTTCGCTGACACATATAACGACACCAGCTAAATGGTGTGTGTATAGCAAAGCGTGTTTAACATACAGTGATAAGTTAGTAAGTTATCTAGCACGGTATACCCGAAAGGGCGCGATGTCAGAATCGAGACTGGTGTCGGTGAATAAACAAAGCGTGTGCTTTAAATATCGAAGTTATGCAGATAAACACAGTGAAAAGGTCATGACACTGAGTTGTAGAGAGTTCTTACGGCGCTATTTACAGCATGTGCTACCCAAAGGGTTTATGCGAATTCGTCACTATGGCTTTTTAGCCAATGCATGTTACAAGCGAAAGTTGGCGTTGATAAAGGCGCAAGGGCCCAGTTTACGTAAAGTGAAGAAGAAAAAGGCGGAAGCTGCGTCACTATCCCCTCATTGGGCTTGTGAAGTATGTAAAATCGGGGTCTTACGATTTAGTAAAATGGTTAATTCAAGTGAAGAGACAATGAAATTAGCACGAACGAGTTAGCAGCAGAGCTTGCTGAATTAAATCAACGCGTTAACCTGCTTAAGTGTTCGGGCTAGAAAAGTGCGTGCGCGGTGAAAATATCATTGATAAATCGGCGAAAATTAGCTCTAATGGCAAGATAAAACGTACTGAGTAATGCAGGGATGGCTTAATCACGAAAGACAAGCCGATAAAATAGGCTCAAGACAAGTTACGCCACTAAAAGCAAATTCCCATAGCATAAATAACACCAACTCTGACACACCGAGCAGGTAGCGGCTCAGTCCAACAAGCGATTATGCAGCACAAACAACGTGCCGCATAAATACTAAATAGTTATGTGTTTAGGAGAGTCATGAGCAAGTATCTCGTATTTTTATTAACGCTGTTTTGTTCATTTTTTTCAAAAGCAGATTATGAAATTACTTTAGAGTGTGACCATCAAAAAATGGCATCAGTGGATTCTCATAAGCATTATTTAGTTAGGTTAGCTGATGTAAGGGTAAACCTCATGCATCAAACTGCTGGGGTTAACTTGGATAAATTAGACTCGTTAATATTTGATACCCTTGACTCAATAAATAATCTAGGGTGTTACTCTGATAATTTAGATAACTTAAAAAAGCTAAAGTCTCATTATCTTCAAAAATCGCCTAACTCCCATAAAATAGTCGAGTTATTAACTGATATGGGTGCGTAAACACATAACAAGCAATTAAAGCGGGACTTTTTACAGTTTGCTCGGTTCCGCTTCGCTACACAATTTTAGCAAACTAATAAAAAGCCCCTTAATGTGGGCGTTGGTATGACTCCCACTGTCAAGTTAAACACACTGATCCCTGCTTAACTTTAAGCCATAATCTCTCAACTCGAATTAGAGCGAGTTAATACATAGGATGAAGCAAGTAATTTCGTCGGTTTTCATGCTGATATTCGTTGGTTACTCACTTTCATGAGCAGAGCAGACCCTACTTAGTTCGACGTGGCACCTGTCTTCAGTCTATGTTCGTGGTTCGATGCTGCGATTGCAGCATTGCCATCCTAAAGCTTCCGCTCCTGCTCACGCCCCTTACCTACATCCATGTAGGCAACGCCGTCGGTGGTTGTGCCACACCCGATGCTTGACCCAATGCATTAACTCTAATTCGTTCATTTTAAGCTGGTACCCGTGCTAAACGTAATCTTGGATTAACGGGTATCAATACTACTTCTTTTGCAATTGCCCAGATATACGCAATCATTTCTCTGGCAATAGCAGTGACAACGAGGTTGTAATGCTTGCCTTTATTTATAAGCTTTTTATAACGTTTGCAGAGTCTTAATTGTGCTTTCCATGCGATATCAACAATTTGCTTTGGGATTTTAACTGACACCCACCCAAAATTGATTGTTTTTCATTCATTGCCTATCTTATAGATTCAGCTTAAAAGATAGGCGCTTTCTCTTATGGCCACGGCACGAAAAAGACAAGTGAGTTTAACTGATACCAAATACTACCATTGTATTTCACGGTGTGTTCGCCGTGCGTATTTGTGTGGTGAAGATAAGGTAACAGGGCAATCGTATGAACACAGAAGAGGCTGGATAGAAGACAAACAGCTGGAACTTGCCAAAGTATTTTGTATTGATGTGTGTGCGTATGCGGTGATGAATAACCATACTCATATTGTGCTTTATGTAGATGATATAAAAGATAAAAGACTGAGTGATAAAGCGATTATCATCAGATGGCATAAGCTATTTAAAGGTACCATACTGTCTCACAAGTCCCTTCAAGGTGAGCGTCTAGACTCAGCACAGCAATACTTTTTAAATAAAGACATTGAACAATTTAGAGAACGTTTAGCGAGTATCAGTTGGTTTATGCGGGTACTGAATGAAAGCATAGCCCGAAAAGCGAATAAAGAAGACAAATGCAAAGGCCGGTTTTATTCGCAGCCATCCATGGCGCTCACCCTGCGGGCTGCCTAACGGCATTCAAATTAATTCCTTATTAATTTGTGGGAAGGGCGCTTTAAATCACAAGCTTTACTTGATGAAGCGGCACTGGCGGCCTGTATGGCGTATGTTGATTTAAATCCAATCAGAGCAAAGATGGCTGACACACCCGAAACCTCAGACTACACCAGTGTAAAAACTCGTTGTGAACATGCCAAAGAGGGCAAGCAACCTAAACAACTGGCGCGTTTTGCAGGCAGCCCCAGAAAACATATGCCCAAAGGTTTACCGTTTGAATTAAAGTCCTATTTAGAACTGGTCGAGCTAACAGGCAGATGTATGCGAGCAGATAAGCGAGGTGCTATAAGCTCAATTAATTCCCCTATTTTAGACAGACTTAACACAGCCCCAGAAAACTGGCAAAAACTCACCACCCAATTTACCAAAGTATTTCATGGCGCAGTAGGGCGACCTGAAAAGCTTGATAATTATTGTGCGAGTTTAGAAATTAAACGGCGGGCTAACTATCGACAATGTGAAAAGTTACTGGCTTAATTTTTAGACCATCAAGGTAATCTCTATATAACCACATAATAGCTTGGCGGGTTAGCTGTGCCTTTTAGATACGTATGAGTTCATTTTCTCGCTATTTTTGGTCTTATAGCGCGTGTAGTCCATTCGATTTTACTAACTAAGCGATGCTTCAGATTGAAGGTGGCCTGTTTATTAGTTTCAATCTTTGGTTGGGTGTCGGTTTTAGACTCCTGAGCTTTAGGCCCCTTGCAAATACAGGGTATAGAAATCGGTATTGCCTCCCTGACGTCGGTCAGGGTATATGTGTTTTTGTGGGATAGCGATAGTGGACTCTGAAATAAATTCAGAGCGACGAGGTTTTGTTTATATTGATGAGGCTTTCTTATATTGACGAAGTTTCTATTCAGGGTATCAAAGCTTGGTGGCTCAGCACAATGAAGTGGTGGTCCATAGTAATGAGTGTGAGTTCTTAATATTTAAGTGATTTGACTATATACCTGAGTGCTTTTATTTACTTCATATATTCAATATGTTGATTATACGCTTACTGGCAATGTTGTGTTTATTTTATTTCTTTACTACGTTTATAACACCAAGGGATGCTTGGTAACTCTATAACGAAGGAATATAAAAATGAAAAAATCTATGTTAGCAACAATTGTAGCCGGTGGTATTGCAGTACTGACTTATGCAGCACACAGTTACGCATCGAGTGACTACTTTACATATAAAATATATGGTTACTACGATTCGGCTGGTAGTCAGGTAGGAACTTACTATCGACCTTGCTTTGGTCGAATGGGTAAACTAACAGGCGAAAAAACATCGGTTAAACGCTTAATTGAAAGCGGTACCTGTCGATAAAAATAATGTGGAGCAGGCTCAATTTTATTGCATAACTGGGTAGTTTAACCACTCTTTATACATCTAGTCTTTGTGAGTGATTAAAATTATAAGAGCAGGAGTGCTCTAATTTACCTGTCTACAATGCCTTATTAGCATTTAATAGCACGGCGTGTACGCCGTGCACTTTACGGTTGAACATCAAAATAGCTTGTTCAAAATAAAAAATGGCAACCACTCTTGTTTCATCTTAAAAAGTTAATAAAAAAGCCGAAGTATGATGACTTTGGCTTTTAGTATTTAAACGGTTAGATTAATCAAGCCCTCTATTGCGTAGTAGCGCATCCGTTGTTGGTTTTCTGCCTCTAAAGCCTTCATAGGCTTCAAAGTAGTCTAATGTATCACCGCGACTGTAAATAAACTTATAAAGGCGATCGGCAGTTTCTTTATCAAAGATGTCTTTCTTCTCAATGAAGGCATCAAAACCATCGGCATCCAATATTTCAGACCACATATAAGCGTAGTACGCTGACGAGTATCCGCCTGCAAAAATGTGTCCAAAATGTGTACTTCGGTGGCGCATAATGATCTCTTCAGGCTTACCGTAAGCACTTAACACTTGATCCTCAAATTCACGCACATCTAAGTCTTTCACTTCTGTCATCTGGTGATAGGCCATATCAACTAAAGCAGAGGCTGTAAACTCAACGGTCGCAAATCCTTGATTAAACGTGCTAGCTTGTTTAATACGTGCTAGGAGCTCAGCAGACATCGGCTCATTTGTTTTATGGTGGAGTGCAAACTTTTTCAGCATTTCAGGTTGCGCGATAAAGTGCTCGAATAACTGAGCTGGAAATTCTACCCAGTCGCGTGGAACACTGGTACCGGCAAGAGTAGGGTATGTAACGTTTGATAATAAACCATGTAACCCATGACCAAATTCGTGGAATAAAGTCACTGCGTCTGAATAGCTCATTAATGTCGCTTCACCCTCAGCTGGCTTGTTTAGGTTCATGTTGTTAACGATAATTGGCTTTACGTCACCGGCTAGTTTTTGCTGTTCTCGAATTGAACTCATCCAGGCACCGGATTGCTTAGTAGAGCGCGCATAATAATCACCATAAAATAAGCCGACTGATTTACCCGCGCTATCTTTGACTTCCCATACTCTCACTATGGAGTTGTAAACAGGTATATCATTGCGTTCTTCAAAGGTAAGACCAAATAGGCGGTTAGCGACATAAAATTTAGCTTCAAGCATATTCTCAAGCTCAAAATACTCGGCGATTTCACCTTGATCTAAATTAAACTTCTCTTTACGAACTTTTTCAGCATAGAAGCGCCAGTCCCATGGCTCAAGCTTGTGCGTAGCACCTTCTTTGGCCATTATTTCTTTTATCCACTCACGTTCTTGCTCTGCTTTTACAATGGCAGGCTCCCACACTTTAAGTAGCAAGTCCATTGCGGTTTCTGGTTTGCCTGCCATGGCGTTTGATAATACGTATTCAGAGTGATGTTTGTAACCTAACAACTGTGCGCGTTTAGCTCGTAGTTTTACCATTTCAACGATAATGGTTTTGTTGTCAAATTCATTGTCGTTGTCACCCCGCTTTGACCAACCATTAAAGGCTTGTTCTCGCAGATCTCGGCGTTCAGAGAATTGTAAGAATGGTTGAACACTTGCGCGATTTAGCGTGATCACATATTTACCAGGTAAATCGTTTGCTTTTGCAGCTGCTGCGGCCGCATTTCGTTGCGCTGCTGATAAACCGGCTAAGTCAGACTCTTCAAGAACTAATTTAAAGGCACTAGAATCATTTAATGCATTTTGACCAAATTCAGTGGTTAGTGCCGATATACGTTCGTTGATCTTTGCAAGCTCTGTGCGCTGTTCTGGCGTTAAGTTGGCACCTGCGTGCACAAAATTACGGTTAATACGCTCTACTAAACGGATTTGCTCTGCGTTTAGTTCAGCCGCGCGTATTTGTTCTGAGTTTAAATCGGCTGAGTTGCGATTGTTAAACACAGTTGAAACACGCTTGTATAAATTTTCATTCATACTAATTTCATTACTGTGGCGAGTTAACATCGATGAAACTTTACGCTGTAGGGCTTGCATCTCGTCACTGGATTCAGTGCCCGTTAGGTTGAAAAATACACCTGATACACGAGAAAGCAATGCGCCGGATAATTCCATTGATGCAATTGTGTTGTCGAAATCGGCTGGTTGCTCGTTATTAACGATAGCGGCAATTTCTTTTTTGTGTTCAGCGATGGCCTTTTCGAAAGCAGGTAAAAAATGTTTCGTTTCAATTTGGTCAAATGGTGGAGCGCCAAAAGGGGTATTCCATTGCTGAAAGAAAGGGTTTTGTACGGTTGCTGTTTCTACTGCTGGCACTTTGTTGCTTTGTGTTTGTTCTGGTTGCTTTGAACAGCCGGCCAATAGTAATCCGGCAGATATTGCCAAAGCTAAACGTGTTTTTATTAGCACTGTAAACCTCTTCTAATAATGAGTTATTTTTTGTGTAAGTATGACAATGAATGATACGTTATATCGTATTGTTGTTCGCTTGTTTTATCGCATAAAAGCTGCCATTGGGCTCAATAAAGGAACTATTGGTGGTTTTTAGGCGTGGATAAGAATGGAGGTTGACGCTGCATTTGATGAGGTAATGAAAACAGTAAGCCTGGTAAAGGTCGGCAATGCGACGTAGCACAATCCATATCGGCGTTTAAAACCACTTTGTAGTCGGCAGTGTGATAATTTCAGCAACATGATGACATTGGCAACCCTTTTTTATCTACTGGGCAAACTTATTTATTTTTGAGCTAATAGCCATATTCAGTGCTTGCAGTTGATGTTTATAGCCTTTCTAAAATTTAGTACGTTTTTATGCTACATCTGTATGCGCATTAGATCAGTACCTTGTGTGTAATTGCTTGTTTTGTATAAAAAACAGACAGGTTGTTAGTGCGAAAAAGTATAAACCTTTTATAGTACATCACGCTGATAACTATTAATAAATATGGCCAGAAATCACAGCTCAAACGACTGGAACCATATAATTACACCGCGTACCACAGTTAGTACAAACGTATTAATACAAATGTATTGCATTTGTTGTGTTTTCTAATCCACCCTGTAAGGTGCGCCTTACTGGTACAGCAAAGTGTCAGTAATTTTATTAATGTATGCTTAAAGGAGTTATGTTGTGAATTACATTAAAACAATGGTTCGTTCAGTATTATCTATGTCAGTTTTAACAGCGTGTTTGGGTCAAGCCAGTGAATTGTCTTATACCTTTGAAGATATAGGGTCTTTAGGCGGGCCTGAAACTGCTGCATTTGACATCAACAACGCTGGACAGGTGGTAGGTTGGTCAACGCGCAGCAAACAAAAAGACTGTGAGTCGCCATCAGGTACCCAAGTAGAGTGCCGGTTTGCGTTTGTTTATCAAGCAGGCGCAATGATTGATTTAGGTTCTTCTCATCCTAATTCAGTAGAAAGTACTGCCATAGCGATTAACAAGCACGGTGATATCGTTGGTAATGAGTACTTTATTCGCAATGTTAACGGTATGCGCTATTTAGGTTCTCAAGGCATTTTTGTTGAACAAGATCAAGTTGTACCATTATCTTTTAACTCAAGTAAAGAGTCTGCATCTAGTCAAGCGTTCGATATAAATGACCATGGCTATATTGTCGGTTGGATGGAAAACAACGACGACAAAGACGTGATGGTTGAGTGGTCAAATACACACAGTGATGCGGCGATAAGGCATGAGCACAAAGCATTTTTTCGACGTGGTTCTGCAACGAATAATTTAGGAGATGTGGTTGGCATGGAATACGAACGCTATTCTTACAAGCCGAACCGAGCCTTTATTCAAACAAATGAAGGGGTGTCGTTATTATTAAAATCAGACTCTATTTGGAGCGAAGCCAACGAAATTAACGATTACGGTATGGTAGCTGGCGCTCTCTCGCCTAAAGCATTTAGACCTTCTGAGGCTACAATTTGGTACCCATCAATTACGGGAGAGTTAACAGCGCATGTGGTTGGTGGCATTGGTAAAGATATCCGAGAGCTGTCAGCATTTCATGATATTAATCGCCAAGGCACAGCCGTAGGCAAGTCAGAAAACCCTGACAGAGGTTCGTTGGCAATTGTGTATTACAAAGGCGAGCTGTTGGATTTAAACACCATCACCAATGTACCGGGTACGCTAGTTGAAGCCATGGGTATAAATGAGCAAGGTGATATTGTTGGCTCATACCGTGATTTAAATAATAACACGCGCGCTTTTGTACTTAAGCAGCAATAAGTCGCCGCGATAAAAAGCGACGTTCATGTTTGTAACCGCCAACAACGAAAACACCTTCATATGAGAAATACATGAAGGTGTTTTATTCAGTAAAACTGAGATTGAGTATTAAAGCTGGTACATTTTTTAAAAGTTTAAGTTAACACCCATATATCCAGAACGGCCTAATATAGCCCAACCGTTATATCCACCACGTGAAGTGGTCCAATGATCGCCACCATTGTTATCTGTGATGTTGTTGACGCCGACGTAAACCGTGGCAGTATCAGTTACTTGGTAGTCAGCGCGAATATTATGTATTTGAGAGTGTCCTGGTGTGTCATTATCACGATAGTTTTCCGAGGCATCATCATCATATCGCCCTGCTGTTTTGAACTTAAACGTCCAGCTCAACGTTAAGTCACCATGAGCATACTTAGTCACTAAGTTAGACGCCCATTTAGGGCGACCTAACTGGCCTGCTTCATTGTTAGTTTCTGATGTACCTTCCGCCAAGTCTTGTGTGGTGGTAGAGTCTTCATATAATCTGCTGGCTTTGAAGTCAAAAGACAGTGCGTCCCATGTGTAGTAAAGCTCAAAATCGGTACCCCGTACGCGTCCTTCGTCAAAATTTAAGCTAAGCGGCCTCACATAGTCAACGTCGCCATTGTCTTTGCGGGTAACTAGGTCGCAAAACATGTTGTTGATTGAGTTTGGTGCGAGGTCTACACAATTTTGCATAACATCTTGGCCTCCAAACTCTGATATTTTGTCTTTTAATTTAATATCAAAGTAATCTACCGAAAGTGTTAGCCCTTCAAGTAATTCAGTGGGTGTGTAAACCAAGCCCACCGTTAGCGTATTGGCTTTTTCTTGTTTTAGTTGGGCGTTACCGGAATTACGAACTTGGCCTCGTGTGGTTTTTATATTTGAGTTCCAACCTGCGGGAATACCATATAAAGCACAGTTTGCTTTGCGACGACCGTCGGCTGGGCCACCATTAATGTTTGCTTCATCACATGGGTCGTTGATAGTGCTGTAGCCAATACTTTCACCTGCATATAGCTCGTAAAGTTGTGGCGCACGCACCGCCTGTGAAAATATAGAGCGTAAACGCACTTCCTCATTAAACGACCAGTTCAGGGCGAGTTTGGTACTTTCAAAGCGACTTTCATTGGTGGAGTAATCGGCAACACGATATGCGGCTTCTACTTCAACAAGTTCAGCAAAGGGTATATCACTGAGCACCGGCATCAATAATTCTACATAAGCCTCTTTAATATTACGGCTCACATCCAGTGGTAGTTTTTTGGATGACAAATTACCAGAAGACCACAGCTCAGATGGGTCAAAATGAATGCCTTCGTATCTGACTTCCATCCCGCTACTCATTTGCATTGTGCCTGTGGGCAGTTCATATAAATCGCCAGAAAGGTTGGCACTAAAAGCATGATTGACTGAATCTGTCGTAGCAATAAATGAATCAATGATGTAGTCGGTCAGGGCTTGAGACTGGCGCTCAAAGGGGGAGAACGTAGGGCAGTTTCCGGCCTCTACGCAAGCACCAGTCACTTGCATTTGGCTATTTAACCTGTCTACTCTTAGAGAGGTGTTATTCTCCAGGTCATTCATTGATTTACCCGATGAAAAATTTACATCCCAAAACCAATCGTCGTTGTAAACCCCAGAAAACGTTAACGAAGAGCTGAAAAATTCACGTACGTTTTTATGTTTTCTGCCTCCGACTTCATAAAACGTATGGTGAAAACCAATCCAGTCCTCGTCTTGGAAGTTGTCTGTGATGGATGCTGGTGTATCAAAAGCGGCTTTAACGTCGGCCACTTGCATCCAAGCTCGGGCAAAAGGCGGATCAATGACGTTATTAGATTCTGTTCTGGCAAGCGTTACGTCAAACGCCATATCAAAGCTGTCAAATTGATGAGTAATAGAAGAAAACAAATTAATTCGTTCAAATGGGTCTTCTATGTTACCCCAGCGAGTGCCTTCGTAGCCTTGCGCTGCGTCGACCAACCAGCCGTCGTACATATCTTTGTAGCGAGCTCGCAGTGCAACACCTTGACTTGCTTCATCAAAATCGTACCAGTCGTAACCGTCATCGGTATTATTGTAGACAGAGAAAATAGTTGCAGGGACGCCCCAAGGGATCGGGGAAACATTTTTGACCCAAATTTTGTCGGGTTGTCCTTCACCTCTGTTTGGGTTGGTAACAGAGCGTTGATAGTTATAGGCTTTCTCTCGGTCATTTTGTGTGAGCGCTGACTCTGATAGGTAATCAAATGCAACAGTAAAATTGCCATTATCGTCATTAAAATTGAATCCATGAGTAAACGATAGGCTACGTGTACTGTGCCCACCGTCTTGTGTACCTGATACGTGCGCGTTTGCTTTGGTGCCTTCAAAGTCTTTTTGCAGAATAAAGTTCACTACTCCAGCAATGGCATCTGAGCCATAAATCGCTGAAGCGCCGCCAGTCATAACTTCAACACGCTCAATTAGCGAAGCGGGAATGGTCCCTACGTCTGCAAACAAGCCTTGATAATCGGTAGAAACAGACGGCGGGCGCTTGCCATTGACTAAAACCAGTGTGCGTTCTTCACCCATATTACGTAAATCAAGAATATTGAGACCAGAGTTACCAAAAGAGTAATTACCCGATGCCGAATCAAACCCATCGGAAAACTGCGGCATACCCGTGAGGATATCGTTAACATTTTGTGCGCCGGTTAATTTTATGTCTTCAGCAGAGATCACGACAGTGGGAGAGGGCGCTTCGATGTTAATTCGTTTTATGCGAGAGCCTGTTACCATTATTCGTTCTGGTGTATCGACGTCAACCGAATCATTCGCCTGTGCAGTAGCCCCAAGACTTGCAGTTGAAACAGCAAGTGCAAGTAAACTTTTATTTAGCTTTGTATTAGTTGCCCATTGATTGTTCATTGTGTATACCCCTTAGTATCACTAATTATTGTTATATTTTTCATACGCTTTCTCAGCATGTAAACAAGAACCACTGTTTTTATTTTCGAAACAGTCACTATCAACATCTTGTTGTTGATATATTGTATACAATATATCAAACGAAGGGGATTACAAGTCTTAATATTGGGTAATTTAGAATAAAGCGGGCTGTTTCTAAAATTTTAAATAGACATAATCTTCCTTTTTGTGCCTTGTTTCAGGCTTTTATCTGATAAACCTTGTTTTTTGGTTTTCACACCTTTACTGCCGCGTCTACGCTTGTTTTTAATCTTACTAAGGAGTTTGGTTTTGTTTTTTGAAGCACGGAACACAATTCTTTGTGACTCTGATACATGATGGCAATCACGTAAGTAAAAATAGTTGGCGGCTTGACGATAGAGTGGTTTTGATAATAAAGGATTATTATATTCAGTCAGGGGTTACACCGATAAAGTAGTAAAATAGGGTGTAACTATTAATATAATGTATAATTTGTTTTATTTTTGTTTCAGCTTTGGCGCGCTTGGTTTGTTGTTTTTTCTTTTTTGGACAGGCTAACTTAAATAATAAAGCTATATGCGTTATTGGTATTTAATGCCTCGTTTCTTAATGGCTATAAATTCTAGGCTGAAAGGTTATAATGTGGTTTTTTTGTTAAAATTAAATTTCCTTTTTATTTTTGTTGATTTATATTTCTTTTAAGGCTAGTTTTAATACTCCTATTTTTATGCGAAGTATTAACTTCGCTATAAATACAGATAATAATTAAAAAGCATAATGGAAGAGGGAAATATGAAAGAAATACTTAGTATGCTGGTTGCTTGTGTTGTTTTAGCTGGTTGTAGTGCGACAGATAATGAAGCAGATAAACAAGCTAGAAATACGATAGGATTTAAATGTGAGCAAATTAGAGTCTTAGGATCGAGCATCCCGAAGAAAGTATGCTCGACAAGAGAGCAGCGTAAGCACGCGGAAGTTATTTCTAAAGAAGCAACTAAAGACGCTCAACGTACAATAACAGTGAACAGTATTGAATAAATTAATGTGAAGCTTTGGGGCTTGAATCAGCCCTGAAGCTTGGACGTGTAAACGTCTTTGTTAGATTCTATTTTTAAGGCTTTAGCCTACATAAGTTGGTAATTAATTATAATAGCTGATATCACGGTATATGTTGCTTATACTATCACTAAGGTATTACTAAAAAGTTGATCAGCCTACTTTCCCTTGAGTCGTTATTTGGATTTTATCCCCCTATTGTGTTAAATGATAATTGCTGGATTTGGGTTACAGTTATTAAAAGTATGCTTCGGAGTACTTTTAACTTTCAAAAATGGTGTTTCTCATACTAGAACAAGCCTATTTTAATGCGACTTCTGTGTTATATCAGCTTATTTTATAGACGGTTTCATATTTCATTAAGCTTTGTATCGAGCTTCATTTACGGAAAGGGACCATTAATTAGTGCTTTCCGTATGCCTAGGTTATATATGGGCTAAAAAGTTTGCTTGAGCATGGCCATCATGTCGGCAACTGAGAGTTTACTGGTTTGGTCGTTTCCTGAAAGTAAGGTTTGCGCCAAGTCTCTTTTATGTTGATGCAAGGCCACAATTTTTTCTTCGATGGTGTCGCTCGCGATTAAACGGTAAATAGTCACTGGTCGCTGTTGACCCATACGGTGAGCGCGATCGCTTGCTTGCTCTTCAACTGCTGGGTTCCACCACGGATCCATATGAATAACATAGTCAGCAGCGGTGAGGTTTAATCCTGATCCTCCAGCTTTTAAACTGATCAAAAATACATCACCACCACCTTGTTGAAACGCATTGACCCTTAGCTGACGTTGCTTATTAGGTGTGCTGCCATCAAGGTACTGATAGTTTACACCCCTTGCGTCTAAGTGCTGCTTTATAAGCTGTAAGTGCCCCACGAATTGACTGAAAATCAGCGCTTTGTGATTGTTTTCTTGGAGTTCATCGAGTAATTTGTCGAGAGCGGTAAGCTTGGCACTCGGTATAGTATTGTCGGTCAATACCAATGCGGGGTTACAGCAAGCTTGGCGTAGTTTGATAAGTTCAGCAAGCATTTTAATCCTCTGTGCGCCGGGTTGGTCTTGGCTTGATGACTGAGTGAGGTTGTCGATGGCACTTTGGCGCAGCGCTTCATACAATGCCATTTCTTCGTCACTTAATTGCACTTTAATATTGATGTCGGTTCTAGCTGGTAACTCAGTTAATACTTGGTGCTTCATACGTCGTAAAATAAACGGTTGGATCAGGTTTTTCAGCTTGGTTCGTGCTTTTTTTGCTGCAATAGGATCATCTTTTATGGCTTCTATAGGAGTTGAGAATCGGGCGCTAAAGCGTTTTAAATTACCGAGCAATCCGGGGTTTACAAAGCGAAATAGACTCCAAAGTTCAGATAAGTTATTTTCAATGGGGGTGCCTGTGGTGATCAGTTTAAAGTCACCTTTTAAGGCACATGCGGCGATTGAGCGTTTCGCTAGTGGGTTTTTCAGTGCTTGGGCTTCATCGGCGACAATGGTCCGCCAGGTAAGTGCTTGCAGAAGCTCGCTTTCGCGTTGTAGTAACCCATAGCTAATCACAACACAGTCAAATGGTTGCAGTGCATTGAGCATGGTCGCGCGCTCGGCTGAGCTTTTTAGATCTGCCAGTAATATCATGTTTAAGCTGGGGGCAAATTTGCAGGCCTCTTGTAGCCAATTGAAACACACAGAGGTCGGCGCTATCACCAAGCTTGGGCCGTCTTTCGCTCTATCTAACAATACTGCCAGTGCTTGTAATGTTTTTCCTAGCCCCATATCGTCGGCAAGGCAGGCACCTGCTCCCCAATGGGCCAATCTTGAAGCCCAGTCAAACCCGTCAATCTGGTAATCACGTAACGTCGCTTGTAAGGTACTCGGTACACTCGGTGTTAAGGAATTGGCTTGATGCATTTTATTATGCTGCTCGTCCCATGCATGTAGCGTTTTCATTCGCATACCTGTGGTAGCCTGCGAAACATGCATGCTGGCTAATGGGTGAAATTGACCGCCATCTGTTGCTTCATTGAGTTTATCTAATCGCTGTTTTAGTTCATCAGATAACGCGAGCACTTGTTGATCATCTAAAGTAATAAAGCGACCATGGGCTTGGGCAGCAAGAGTCAGTAGGGTTTTGAGCTCGATGACTTGGCTATCATCAACCGAGAGCTCACCATTTAAGTCAAACCACTGGTTTTTTTTAGTCATTGCCAATTGTAGGTGATGACTTTGCAACGATTTAGTCATGGTCATTTTTTTGCCTTTGGGCCAACGTAATTCAATGGGCACAGGGCAGGGCGATAAACGCGAGAGTGTTTCTAGCTGCTCGAGCGCGTTAAACGCGCTTTGTAAGTCATCAAGTTGTAAGCGGGTGTCTTGCATTGCTAAAAAAGCAGGGCAGTGTTGGTCAAGCAAGTCTAGGTATATTTGCTCTTTCACTAAATCGCGCGAGGTGGCAACGCGTTTACCTTTTATCTCGGTGGTCATCTTGGCATTGCCAGCACCGGGTTTTAAAGCTGGGCCATGTTCGCCAAAAGGCATCACCATGCAATTGAACGCAAGACCATCATTAAACGGCTGAATATTAATAATAATATCACTTTGGCAAGGGAGTGTTTCTAGGCCGGTATCTAACTCTGCAATATCAGATTGAATATTCAGTAAAGGCGCAATGGCATTTACTCCTGCAAGTACTTTGTCTTTGGCACTGACGGGAATACTCAAGCCTTCTTCACCAATAATTTGAGTAACTTTTAAGTGTTCAGGTGAAAACACCGTTAATCGATATTGTTCAGGTGCGTGTTCAATTAACGAGTAGCTGTGTTGTGTATTGGTTTGTTGAGCAGGAATATCAGCAATGCTTAGCACAAGGTGCTCGCCTTGTTGTGTTATGAGCAACTCAGGCTCGGCTTCATGAAGCTCTATGGGTGTAAATAAATCATCTGCCATATACAAGTTTGGTGCGGCGCAGGCGGCTTTTAAAGCCGATAGGCCTTCCAGTACATAAAGTGTTTTTGTACGCCATTGCTCTGTGCGGTTAATATGCGAGCACAATTGCTTGTCGTGTTCTGATAAAAACGCAAATGCTTGTTGAGACTCATACAGTCGTTGCAGTGCAATCGGTTTGCCTTTGCTCCAGCCAGACGCATTTTGTGTTTGTTCACGTGCTGAAAAGCTGACCGTATAGGGGGTTATGTGCATGACCCAAATAAGCCGAGTGACTTTGACGGCATTGCGTTGGCTAGGCGTATTTGAAGAGGGGGCCAACGCGATGAGTTTTTCAAGGGCCAGATCCCAACCGACTTTATGTTCTATGGCTGTAGTAAAGTCCATAATAGGGTGGCTATTTTTCCGCTTACCCTCGATTGGCCCGAGCTGCTCTATGAGTGTGGTAAATAGGCCGTAATTTGCGGTCTTAAAAAAAGTATGCGCCTCAATTAGCTGCGTACAAGGCGAATAAACCTGATCAGACCAAATGGTTGATAACGCCTCTAAATAGCTGAGTAAATGGGCGTAAAATACATGATATTCTGCTAAAAATGCGTATTCTTGCAGTGACGATATGTACGGCGTTGCCGTCGACAAACTGGATGTGGTGGCCAGCAAAAATTGGCCAACATAATGGCTGTGGTCATGATTATGTTTGTCGTGACTTTGGGCAAAAATGTGCGCGTCAGCCGAGGCGAAATAACTGGGGTCGTGTCGGTTTGCTTGTATTAACAACGCGATGTTATAAAAAATACCGTACACGCCATTTAGATACTGGTTTTTTTTGCGGGCATATTTATTTTTGGCGACTAATGCATTGGCAAATAAAGCAATGGCGCGTTCAAGATCTCCTGTAAGCAATGCACTAAGCGCATTGAGCTGCAAGCCATAGCAGCTTTTATCGTCGGCGTTGACGATTTGTTGCACGCTGTCTATACGACCTTGCAGTAGGTATTGTTCTGCCAATAAGTGCGACAGTGCGACGTGCTCTGGCTGGTGGCGATTAACCTGTTCGAGTAATGACAGCGGGTAAGCATTGGATGCGCCATGTTGGCGTAGCACATAAAACCAAGAGGCAAACGCATGGTATTGCACAGTGTCTGGAAGCGCCAAAAAATGGGTTAAATCGAATGGTACGAATGCCAATTCAATCAGTATGCGAGTACGCTGGTAATCAATGTGCTGTGGGTTTTTATGTGGCTTAAGCAAGTTAATGACTTTTCGATGGTCATTTAAAAAATAAAAGTCTCGAATGAGACGTTGTTCATCTTCTAATGTTTGCTCCCAATCGTACAGTTGCAGTACTGGTACCACTGCTTCACCTGCTTTTAAAATGGCTAAAAATACATCATTAGCGATGGCATCTTGAGTGAGTTTGTTATTAAGTAAATAGGTTAGTTTAATGTCACCTTTATCAACATTGACAAAGCCTTGCTTTCGCCAATCACTTAATATAGTTGATGAAATACGCTCAAACGGGGCGGTGTCTTTTTCGTCTAACTGTATCGTAAGTTGTTTTAGCAGTTTATTTAAATGACCCAAAGAAATAGGTTTATAAATCACAGCAAGTACAGTAAAGGCCCATTGCTGAAAAGGGGGTAAAGATAAAAACTGCTGATATCTGGTATCAATATTGTTTGATAATTGAGCTGTGATTTTCATAACTTAAAATATGGTGTGTGCGCGCGAACAGTGATGACTAATTTAACATAAAATTCAGTTGCTTAAATATTTTGTTGTAAAAGGGATTGTTACGACTTTTAAAAGGCTAGGGACTGTTGATCTTTGCTGGTCTATTTTTGTTTTTTTGAGCGGGCTTTTATCGCGGCGCTTAATGTGTGGCTTAGTAATTTAAGCGAATAGTAAGTAACAAAGAAAAAAGGGTGCTCAATCAAACTGCTGCAAAAACAAACCTAAAAGATCAACATCCCCTAAACAAAGGTATGGTTTTTAGAGTGTTAATTAATCTAATTGGTGTGAAAATAAACCCAAAAGATCTATGTGACAGAATCTTTTCATTCTAAATTATTAGTGTATTATGTCGTCGCGTTAATAAAGTAAATACTTTGTACTTGTTAAAGGAATAGCAGACCATGGTATACAGTACTGATCTCAGTGTTGCACCTGCACCTATAAAAAATACACACTCAGCGATAGAAACCTATCGTGTACCGCCAAGTTTATTAGGAGCTTTACCTCCGCAATTAAAAGCCAGTGTAAGGGATGCAAATAATATAGTCGTTAGTCGCTCGTCTGCGGCTTTATTACGAGATCACCCACAATGTACGTTTTGGGTTAGTGATCGTAAAACTTGGAATAAGCGGGGTTATCAAGATTACATCAGGGCTGAACAAGGCCTTGCGATCGTGCCTAAGGCGGTCGTTGAGCAGCGCAATAGTGCAGAGCAACATGCAATTGATGCGCACAACCCGTTAACTTGGCTAACAGCGGGGGCGTTAACGCCTTTGACGAATCAAGGAAATAACACCAGCAATATCACACAACCTCAATCAACAATAACGGATTTGATAAAACGAGATAGCAAGGTTAATGCAAAAAGCGGCCCTTTAGACGCATACCATCAACATGAGAACACTCAGCAGGTAATTCAACAAAGAAGCAGTATAGCGGGTGAGTCGTTAACAGGGCAAGGTAACGCAAAGCACTTACGTACCTCACACGGTGGTGCGAACCCTCAGTCCAACACGACGTCAAAAAATACCAAGCAAACCGGGTACACTCCTATCGCGTTACAACACCAACAGCTTGATATGGCCAATAATACTGTGTTGGTAAATGAACGAACACAAACGACGAAACAAGGGCTATACGAGGCCAGTAAAAAGCAAGTCAAAGCCAACGGCCCACAGCACGCAGTACGACCGGGTGTACCAACGGTAAAAATATATACCCCAGAGCTTAATTCACAGTGGTTACTTGAACGAAAAGGGCCAATAAATCGCGCCTTTGTAACGCATATCGTAAACGCCAACGACACCGCGCTGCGTATTGCAGAACAATACAGTGGCATGGCCGATCCCAACTTGGTTTATAACTATAATTTGGGTGTAACGGAACAAAAGCCTGCGCCAGTGGGCACGCCACTTAGGGTACCAAGTGGGTGGGAACTTGAAGTAGAAGGCTCTGCGTGCAACACCCAAAGTGTATTGTTGCAATGGCAAGGGCCAACATCTGGTGAAGCTGAGCTTGAACTTGAAAAGCGGCCCATAGACTCACTGGATTTTTGGCACTACAAATTGCCAATTGAGCCGGGCGATTATCAGTTAACGGTGTCGAGCCGTGGTGTATATGACGAAACGCATTTTACGGTTAAAGCGCGGGTATATACGTATCATATTAGCCTACTTGATGAGCAGCAACAGCCGATCAAACATGCTAAATATCAAGCACGATTAAAATCAGGGCATATAATCGAAGGCGAGCTCGATGAGGCGGGGCAAGTTACCTTATCGAGCCCATTATATGAATCGCTTAAAGTGAATTTTACCGAGTTAGACGCACAAGATTGGGGTAACGCTCAAGGGTTAGGCAACACACTGACTAAAGTAAACACCGCCTTTACCCAGCAATATACTGTTGCGCAAGGAGACACCTTACTGCGTATTGCTAAGCTACACGGCTTTTATCATGCCGAGTGCATTTATCAACACCCAAGTAATCATGCCTTTCGCACGCTACGACCAGACCCAAATCTACTTTACCCCGGCGACACGCTTAATATTCCAGCTAAAGCAGTTAAATTTAGTAACCTACGTGAAAACCAAAACAATATATTTGCCCGACAAGCTGAGCACGACATGTTCAGGCTACGTGTTGAAGCGGCCAATGGCGATAATATGGTCGGCAAAAAGGTGGTGGTAACACTGGGAGAGCAAACATTTGAGGGAGTGGTTGCCTCTAATGGGTTAATTGAATTCGCAATACAAGATCACACTGCGCTAACCGGGCAGGTTGAAATTTACCCGTCACTTGAAAGCGACACACCCATACACACGTTTACTGTACAGGTTGCTCATTTAGATCCAATTACATCACTGTCGGGGGTACAAGGGCGATGCAATGCGCTCGGGTTTGAGTGCGGCAAAGTGGATGGATTAAACGGACCAAAAACACGGGCAGGGGTTAGGCAATTTCAGCAAGTGCATAAATTAACGGTTGACGCCATTGCGGGGCCAAACACCCAAGCCAAGTTACAGCAAGTTTATGGGAGTTAAGATACGATGAATCATACAATACCCATGGCGGTTAATAACATTAATCGATTGGTGGTCGCTTCGCCAGACAATAAGCAAGGTAAAAACCTCATCGTTAAATTGGTAGCAGGGCATGAAATAAAAAGTGCCGACGTAGAGCCCATTTTGTTCTGCAACAGCCGTCCTCAAGCCTGCCAAAGTAGCCATAGCCATTATAATTTTAAGCACCTAGATGACAATAAACGCTATACCTTGCAAGTTAAAATTGCGGCACAGCTCACCATTACGGTGTTTAGTGAACAGCAATTAAGTGATTTAACCGACCCACAAAAAATAACGGCACTCAATATTGGCGTAAATGGTGGCCCACAATTGTTGTCGCATACCATCACAGCGCATGGGCATATTGAGCTGACTTTACTCACTGAGCCACCCAGCTTTGGGGTGTTTTTTGATGGCACCGGCAATAACCGTATTAACGACAACATAGACCTTGAAGATGATAAAGAGCCTACCAATATCACAAAGTTATATGAGCTCTATCCTAGAGGGGAGTTGTATGGTGATTCTTACTATGTTGAAGGAATTGGCACTGAAGCATATAAAAGTGACTCGATACTAGACTTGGCAATTGCCAGTAGCTTTGATGAACGGGTTTTGGAAGCTTTAAAAGAACTACAAGAGTTTATAGATCAACAAGATTATATATTTATGCAATTAGTAACAGTTGATGTTTTTGGCTTTAGCCGAGGGGCCACTGCAGCACGGGCTTTTGTCAACCAAATATATAATATCACTGTAAATAACCCCAATTATTGGGGTAACGCTAAGCCTATGATCCGGTTTTTAGGGCCATTTGATACTGTGTCGTCAATTGGTGGTGATGGCGACGATAATCATAATGAATTTTATGCCAGTGATAACCTACCGTATCGCGTCAATATTGACATTAGTACACACTCAGCGGGGGTGGTATATCACCCAGTGGCCTATGATGAATACCGAGACAACTTCCCGCTCCATACCTTACAAGATGCAAGTGGCAATACACCCAGTAATATCATTGAAGTTGCTTTACCGGGGGCGCACGCTGATGTGGGCGGGGGGTATAGTACACAGCAAACCCATATTAACTTTCCACGCCAACATTTAGTGGGCAGGCGAAATAACCCCGGCCAACATGCGGCGCTACAGGCATTAAAAGCGCAGCTTGAGCAAGAGTATGCTTGGCCTGGGATCAATATTGAATTTAAAGCCAAGGCCGCAAAACTAAACCAAGGGACAATACGCAGAGCACCTAATGCACAAGGGCAAATGCGCAGAGTGCGCGATAATGAGGTGATCACCCCGTATCAACCTTTTTGGCGGCGCAGTATAGATAACAGCTTACCACATTATGCGTTACACAAAATGCATCAAATCGCCAAAGACAATGGCGTACCATTTTACCCTTTAAGTGAACTAGACACGAAAAGACATAAAAATGGCAAAAAATTATACCCTTATGAATTATCAAAAAGTCTTAAAAGCTCAGTGGAGCACGCCATTATGCAAGGTCCAGTAAGCGTTAGTTGGGACACTTTGCGTGAACATTATATTCACCATAGCCATAAATACACGGGGTTTGTAAATGGGCTCGCCAATGGTAAAGAAGAAAAAGCACTGCATACCACGGGTAATGGGGTGCGTGAAGTCTTTTATAACGACCCCGCTAATGCCGCAATTAACATAAAACCATTTACGAAATACCAATTGAGAGGGAAGACGGTATGGCTTGCAAGCTGACAAAAATATTCACAGGCATGATACAAGGCAGCAAGATACTGGGCTGTAAAATAAAGGGTTACAAGATAATAGTCTGCCTCGTTTTAGGGTATACCGTACTGCTCAGTGGGTGCAGTGTGTTAAGCGGTAATATTGATTATATGCTGGTTGGCTCTGGCACAGTGCAAGGCAATGAGATAATGGTCAGTGAACTCAAGTTTGATGATGCGTGGGGTGGCGCACCGGGTCGCCTTGGCTGTTGCCCGCTCAGCGCCGGAAAACGCAGCAGTATTAGTGATATTCCTTTTCCGAAAAAACTATCAGTCACATGGACGGATATCAGTCAAAATCGAATTTACTTTGGTGAGGTGACCATTGACAGTAAAAAAGGCACGGCATTTACGAAGAATATACCGCCGTATACTTATGGTTCAGGCAGAAAAAATATGGACCCAAACCCTTATCTAATCGTTGAGTTTGGTGAAAACGGGGAGATTGAAGTATGGGTGGCCAGCGCCGCTTACGTGAGTTATTCCGACCGAGTCATTACTCAAGTGGGGGCAGGGCAAGCCCAGTGGCGAGCGGTACCAGAAGATAATTAAATGGCTTAGCTATTATTTTATTTTCTCTTAAAATCAATGTTATATAGACGTGCATCATATGCATAAGTACCGCAAGGAGTGAGTGCCGCATGGTAAGCAAACTAGGAAACATATTCAGCAGCGAGATACTGGCTTGTAAAATAAAGGGTTACAAGATAATAGTCTGCCTCGTTTTAGGGTATACCGTACTGCTCAGTGGGTGCAGTGTGTTAAGCGGTAATATTGATTATATGCTGGTTGGCTC
>NZ_AHBZ03000013.1 GCF_000238375.3 Pseudoalteromonas citrea | reverse complement strand
CTTATCTAATCGTTGAGTTTGGTGAAAACGGGGAGATTGGAGTATGGGTGGCCAGCGCCGCTTACGTGAGTTATTCCGACCGAGTCATTACTCAAGTGGGGGCAGGGCAAGCTCAGTGGCGAGCGGTACCAGAGGATGATTAATGGACTCAGTTGCGCTTTTATTCCCTATTAAAATCACTGCTATATAGACACGCATCATATACATAAATACCGCAAGGAGTGAGTACCGCATGGTAAGTAAACTAGGAAACATACTCAGCAGTAAGATATTAGGCTGCCTAGTTTTAGGGTATACCGCACTGCTCAGTGGGTGCAGTGTGTTAAGCGGTAATATTGATTATATGCTGGTTGGCTCAGGCACAGTGCAAGGCAATGAGTTATGGGTTACTAAAATGACATTTGATGATAGGTGGGGGATGCCCCCCGGCAGCTTAGGTTGTTGCCCGCTCAGCGCCGGTAAAACAAGCAGTATTAGTGATATTCCTTTTCCGAAAAAACTATCAGTCACATGGACTGATATCAGTCAAAGTCGAATTTACTTTGGTGAGGTGGCCATTGACAGTAAAAAAGGCACGGCATTTACAAAGAATATGCCGCCGTATACTTATGGTTCAGGCAGAAAAAATATGGACCCAAACCCCTATCTAATGGTTGAATTTGGTGAAAACGGGGAGATTGGAGTATGGGTGGCCAGCGCCGCTTACCCAGATTACATAGACCGAGTCATCACTCAAGTAGGGGCGGGGCAAGCCCAGTGGCGAGCGGTACCAGAGGATGATTAATGGGCTTGGTTGCGGTTTTACTCCCTATTAAAATCACTGTTATATAGACACGCATCATATACATAAATACCGGAAGGAGTGAGTACTGCATGGTAAGCAAACTAGGAAACATATTCAGCAGCGAGATACTGGCTTGTAAAATAAAGGGTTACAAGATAATAACCTGCTTCGTTTTAGGGTATACCGCACAGCTCACTGGGTGCAGTGTGTTAAGCGGTAATATTGATTATATGCTGGTTGGCTCAGGCACAGTGCAAGGCAATGAGTTATGGGTCACTAAAATGACATTTGATGATAGGTGGGGGATGCCCCCCGGCAGCTTACGCTGTTGCCCGCTCAGCGCTGGTAAAACACGGAAAACGCAGCAGTATTAGTGATATTCCTTTTCCGAAAAAACTATCAGTCACATGGACTGATATCAGTCAAAGTCGAATTTACTTTGGTGAGGTGGCCATTGACAGTAAAAAAGGCACGGCATTTACGAAGAATATGCCGCCGTATACTTATGGCTCAGGCAGAAAAAATATGGACCCCAACCCTTATCTAATCGTTGAGTTTGGTGAAAACGGGGAGATTGGAGTATGGGTGGCCAGCGCCGCTTACCCAGATTACATAGACCGAGTCATCACTCAAGTAGGGGCGGGGCAAGCTCAGTGGCGAGCGGTACCTGAAGATAATTAAAGGGCTTAGCTATTATTTTATTTCCTTTTAAAATCACTGTTATATAGACACGCATCATATACATAAATACCGGAAGGAGTGAGTACTGCATGGTAAGCAAACTAGGAAACATATTCAGCAGCAAGATAAAATTTTTTAAAATAAAGGCCTGTAAAATACTAGGCTGTCTAGTTTTAGGGTATACCGCACTGCTCAGTGGGTGCAGTGTGTTAAGCGGTAATATTGATTATATGCTGGTTGGCTCAGGCACAGTGCAAGGCAATGAGTTATGGGTCACTAAAATGACATTTGATGATAGGTGGGGGATGCCCCCCGGCAGCTTACGCTGTTGCCCGCTCAGCGCTGGTAAAACAAGCAGTATTAGTGATATTCCTTTTCCGAAAAAACTATCAGTCACATGGACTGATATCAGTCAAAATCGAATTTACTTTGGTGAGGTGGCCATTGACAGTAAAAAAGGCACGGCATTTACGAAGAATATGCCGCCGTATACTTATGGTTCAGGCAGAAAAAATATGGACCCAAACCCCTATCTAATGGTTGAATTTGGTGAAAACGGGGAGATTGGAGTATGGGTGGCCAGCGCCGCTTACCCAGATTACATAGACCGAGTCATCACTCAAGTAGGGGCGGGGCAAGCTCAGTGGCGAGCGGTACCAGAGGATGATTAATGGACTCAGTTGCGCTTTTATTCCCTATTAAAATCACTGCTATATAGACACGCATCATATACATAAATACCGGAAGGAGTGAGTACTGCATGGTAAGCAAACTAGGAAACATATTCAGCAGCGAGATACTGGCTTGTAAAATAAAGGGTTACAAGATAATAACCTGCTTCGTTTTAGGGTATACCGCACAGCTCACTGGGTGCAGTGTGTTAAGCGGTAATATTGATTATATGCTGGTTGGCTCAGGCACAGTGCAAGGCAATGAGTTATGGGTCACTAAAATGACATTTGATGATAGGTGGGGGATGCCCCCCGGCAGCTTAGGCTGTTGCCCGCTCAGCGCCGGAAAACGCAGCAGTATTAGTGATATTCCTTTTCCGAAAAAACTATCAGTCACATGGACGGATATCAGTCAAAATCGAATTTACTTTGGTGAGGTGGCCATTGACAGTAAAAAAGGCACGGCATTTACGAAGAATATGCCGCCGTATACCTATAATAATGGTGAACAAAATATGGACCCAAACCCTTATCTAATGGTTGAGTTTGGTGAAAACGGGGAGATTGGAGTATGGGTGGCCAGCGCCGCTTACCCAGATTACATAGACCGAGTCATCACTCAAGTAGGGGCGGGGCAAGCCCAGTGGCGAGCGGTACCAGAAGATAATTAAAGGGCTTAGCTATTATTTTATTTCCTTTTAAAATCAATGTTATATAGACGTGCATCATATGCATAAGTACCGCAAGGAGTGAGTGCCGCATG
>NZ_AHBZ03000012.1 GCF_000238375.3 Pseudoalteromonas citrea | reverse complement strand
TGCATTTGGGGTTTAGGAAAGTGCAGTGAAAACCCTATGGACCCTGAAACCAGTTCAGGGAGACGAACACGAAGACAAAAGGGTCATACAGAAGGATGTATTGAACTTACACCGTTGTCTTCCTGACGAAGGTCAGGATCCAAAACAATCTTTAATAATTGTACCAACCTGTTTAATACCAATTGCATTAATTAAAAACTACACTATTGCTCAGTTTCTAGCACATAGACCTTTTGGATGTATCGATGTCTTGGATTAATGTGTACCAAGCTTTACTACAACTATCAATAAACTCGTAATAGGCTTTAAAACAAGGCTTTGCTAAAGGGGCTTCTTTATTTAGCCTGTAAGAATGACAATGATTTTTCGTAATATAGTGTAGATAAGGAAGAGTTGTTATTTTTGATATGCTGTTATTTATAATATCGTGCCGCCAATTTTAGTGAGAATTGGCCTTTTATAAGCTATTTTTAGGATGTGATTTGATATGACGGAGTTATTTCATTGGTTTGATTTGCTTGGTGTAATGGTATTTGCTATTTCAGGTACTTTAATTGCGCACAGTAAACACATGGATGGCTTTGGTGTGGTGGTTCTGGCTACAGTTACGGGTATAGGCGGTGGCACCTTACGCGATATTATTTTAGATGTTCCGGTATTTTGGCTACATGACACCAGCTATTTCGTTGCGATTGCTGTTGCTATCATTATTAGTGTCATTTTTTTAAATCGACATAAACAGATCCCCCGCCAAATGTTGCAAATAGCGGATGCGTTTGGACTGGCATTTTTTGCCGTAATGGGGGTGCAAAAAGCGCTTTCTATTGGGATGCCGGATACAACAGCCATCATAATGGGGGTGATGACCGGGTGCTTTGGTGGAGTTATTCGAGATGTGCTAGCGGGTGATATGCCACTTTTATTAAAGGGTGAGCTGTATGCGATCACGTGTATATTCGGTGGGATAGTATATACTCAGTTATCACACTGGGCGTTACCTGTTGAAGTCATTATGGTTTGTGCTATGTCAGCAACCCTTGGACTGCGCTTGTTGGCAATGTATTACAAGTGGGTGATCCATATATTTAAATACCCAGAATAGTTCAGTAATCAAAGGGACAAGGATATGTCACTTGCTAAAGTTTATACGCGAGCCCAAGTTGGGATCTCTGCTCCGGAAGTAACCGTTGAAGTCCATTTAAGCAATGGGTTACCAGCGTTTCATATTGTCGGACTACCTGAAACCTCGGTAAAAGAAGCCCGAGAGCGGGTACGCTCTGCGTTAACCAATTCAAAGTTTTTATTCCCTGAGCAACGGATCACCGTTAACTTAGCCCCTGCTGATTTACCGAAAGAGGGTGGGCGCTATGATCTGGCGATTGCGGTGGGTATTTTAGTGGCTTCCAAGCAACTACAGGCATTTCAGTCACACCATTACGAATTTTATGGCGAGTTGACATTAAGTGGTGAGGTGCATTCGGTCCATGCTATTTTGCCAGCAGTACTCGCCGCGGAGAAAGCGCAGAGGTGTTGCTACATTCCAAAAGGCAATGATCAGGTTGCCAGTTTAGCGCAACACTGTAATAGAAAGGCGGTAAACTCGCTACAAGCATTGTGGTTAGATTTACAAGGTCAAGACGCTCTACCATTAAATATGAAGTACCCTTCGGTAAACACACATTCAGTTGGCTCGCCTTTAGACATGAGCGAAGTGAAAGGCCAAAGTGGAGCAAAGCGTGTATTAGAAATTGCTGCAGCAGGAGGCCACAACACACTATTTTTAGGGCCGCCAGGCACAGGTAAGTCGATGCTGGCACAGCGTATGCCGTCGATTATGCCCACATTACTAAATAATGAAGCACTTGAGACTGCCGCAATATATTCATTAATTGGTAAAGCCATTGATATAGAGAATTGGCGGAATCGCCCATTTAGAAGCCCGCATCATACTTGCTCGGCGGTGGCTTTAGTGGGGGGGTCATCCAATCCTAAGCCGGGAGAGATTTCTCTGGCCCATAATGGTGTGTTATTTCTCGATGAATTGCCCGAGTTTGAGCGTAAGGTTCTCGACTCCCTACGTGAACCGATGGAAACCGGTTTGGTGACAATTTCTAGAGCCGCTCGCCAAGTTGATTTTCCTGCTCGGTTTCAGCTGATCGCAGCATTAAATCCTAGCCCGACTGGGTCTCTTTCAGATAAGCGAGCCACACCAGATCAAGTACTTCGGTATTTATCAAAAATATCAGGGCCATTTTTAGACCGAATTGATTTACAAATTGAACTACCAAGGTTAACCACACAAGAGCTACAAACTGAAACTTGTGCAGAATCAAGTGAAACCATCAGAAATAGAGTGAACACTGCGCACCGTATTGCCATTGAGCGGCAAGGGATGTGCAATGCATTGTTAGGCAACAAAGCGCTTAGTCAGTTTTGTAAATTAGGCCATGCAGAATCACAGTTTTTAGGTGCTGCGACCGAGAAGCTTAACTTATCACCGCGTTCATATCATCGTATATTAAAAGTTGCACGTACCATTGCAGACATGGCCGGAAGAGCGCAAATAGACCTAATAGATATTAAAGAGGCGTTAAGTTACCGAGCGTTTGAGCGGCTATTGTCTCAACTCACTCGGTATTAAGAATGGTTGTGTTAAGCAGAAAGCATATAGCCTTTACCGCGCACTGTGACAATTCTTTTTTGTTCTTTTTCGTCACCCAGCTTTTTTCTTAACCGACCAATCAACACATCAACGGTTCTGTCGCTGGGGCTCCAATCAGGTTGGCCGATATCTTCTGATATTTTCTCTCTTGAAGTGGCTTTACCGGCGTTGGCGATTAAGCAAATGAGTACTTTATGCTCAGCCTCTGTGAGTCGCGACTCTTCAGCTTGGCCGTTGATCAATGTGCGGTTGTCTGGATGAAGCTTAAAGTCGGCGTATTCAATAAATTCTTCAGATTCATCTTGATCATCGGCGATGGTCAAGCGTTTACATAACGCCCGCATTCTTAACTCAAGCTCTAATAAATCAACAGGTTTACAGATGTAGTCATCAGCACCTTGTGCTAAGCCTGCTATACGGTCTGCTTGAGAGTCTCTGCTTGAGAGCATGATCACCCCAATATCAGTCAATGTATTAAGCTCTTTGGCAAGCTCTAGTCCATCAGTTGCAGGTAATACAATATCGACAATGGCGAGGGTAATTTTATTCGGTTCTTGCTGGCTACTTTGTACCTTTTCTAACGCACTTGCGCCGGTATTATCGACGTCGATCGAAAACTCAGTATTAGCAAAGTGATTTAAAATACGCTTGGCTAAAAGTTCGTCGTCTTCTACTAATAATACGTGGATGCTCATAGTATCGCTATCTGATCAATAATTACCTCTATATTAGCACTGACAAAAGTCAGCTGAGAAGTACAATAAGACTATTTTGTGAGAAAAAATGCGTAATAAGTACAATACTGTCAGTACATCAGGTTTTTATTGTTAATAGAGGGCTCGTAAATAAAAAGTATGAGCGTCATATGCTTAAATATTGCTGCATATTTTATCCATACAAAAAATAGGGTGAAAGGGCATAGCCCTCTCACCCAATCAAGTTATTTGCTGTAAATATGGTTCCACCACTGAGGTTGATCTTTTAGGTGCATATCAAAATACGCAAGCATTGTGTCCCACCAGTGGAAACGGCGGTCGCGTACAATAATTTGATGATCAGCGCCTTTGTATTCAATCAGTTCAACATCTTGACCAAGTAGCTTGAGTGCGGTGTACATATTATGGCTCTCACCAGGAGGCACATTGGTATCAGCATCACCATGCACTAATAATAAAGGTGTTGTTACTTTATCGGCATGAAATACTGGACTATGTTGCGAGTAAAGAGATGGGTTATTCCATGGGAAGCTGTTTTTAGATGCTTCGCCTGAGTATAAGTAGCCCCACCAACCTTGGCCCCAGTATGAGGTAATATTAGAAATACCAGCATGTGCAATAGATGCACTAAATAAGTCGGTTTTGGTCGCCAGCAGCATCGTCATAAAACCACCATAAGATGCACCTAAGTTACCTAAACGGTTCTTATCGACAAATGGGTAGGCTTTTAAAAACTCGTTAGTACCTTGGATAATATCATCTGCAGTATGTTCGCCCCACGCATTGACATGTTTGGCTGAAAATTCTTGTCCAAACCCTGTCGCGCCTGTTGGTTGCACTACATAAACTACATAGCCTTGTGCTGCCCATAGATTAAATGGATAGCGGCCAGTAAAGCCTCTTGAAACTGGTGATGTACCGCCATAGTAGTAGATTAATGCCGGGTGCTTTTTCGAAGTATCTAGGTTATGTGGTAAGTAAACGCGGCCACTGATCTGCGTGCCAGACTCATTGGTAAAGTTAAACTCCTCCAAAGCGGCGATTTCGCTATTATCATAAGCAACAGGTTTCGAGTCCCATAGCACTTTTGTTTTGTTACGTTTTACGGTAACCAAGCTCAGTGCTTGTGGTGATGAAGCTTGACTGCCTGTGACAAGAACTTGCCCTTTCTGACTATCCGATACGCTATACCGTTCTACAACATCAAAGCCTGTGTTCAGCTTTTTGAAGCGACGCTTACTTTCGTCATATAAATAAAGCTGTTTTGTATCTTTGTCCGTAACATTCAGCACTGCATCGCCATTGCTGAGTACCTGTAGGCCTCCAATTGCAGGGTCGAATTTTTTACTGAGAGCTTGCGGTTTTTCGCCATCATTATTCAACAGGTAGAGCTGACCATCGTAATTGTTGGCTAGCATGTCTTTTGGCAGGTTTCTACCAAGGCCTTGGCTAAAGTCAGGGCCCGCTATAACGTAAATGCCTTTGTCTGTGTATTTAGCTCGGTTAAATGTTCTATATTCACCAAGCGTTTTTTCTGTGTGGTTCGATAAGTCAATTTCCACTAACTGAGTGAGCATATGTGGAGGCGCGGCGTAATCAACTGGGTTACGAGTGACAAGTACTGTATTACGTTCATTATCAAAATCAGCTATGCGAGTGCTCAGTTTACTCTCAGAAATGGTACTGACTAATCCAGACTTTACATCGAGTAAAAAAGGCTGGCTTATTGAGCGCGCATATGACCAGCGATCTTCAAGGCCTGAGTAATGCTTTACCAGTGTATGCTTGTCATCAGGTGTATTTGACCACGAGAAAATGAGCGTATCTTCGTCGAAAAATTGATAACCAGATGCGCCTTTAAAGTGTTCTGCAACGGTTTTTATACTGAAATCTTTAATATTGAGTATAGAGACACGTTTATCTTGCGTAAACACAATGGCCTTTGAGTCTGGTGACCATGATACTTGTGACGCTGACACACCAGAAAGGCGATATAGTACGTCTCCCTTGATGTTTTTCAGGCTGGTATTGCTAATTGCTGCATTTTTACGGTTTGCTTGGTAATGGCGCTCTGTCGCTACGTAAAATTTTCCATTTGGTGAAAGTGAGATAGCACTGATTGTTGGCGCATCATAAAGTTGCTTTGCCGATAGTGCAGTCGTCGTTTTTTGTGTCAAAACGATCTCATCATGCTCAGCTTTTGGTGTGTAATCAACGACTACTTTTTTCCAGTCATCTACTTGCTCAGTGATAATAATCACCTGATGGTCGCCTGTGACCGCATGAATGGAAAATTCATTTTTCCCTTTTAATGGCTCGCCATTGAGAAATACATGGGCTTTTTCGATACCCGTTAGGGCAAGAGTGCCTTCAACAAAACGTGTCGTGCTAAAATTGAAACGCAGAGCTTGCATACCATTAACGGTGAGCGCATTCACTTGTTCAAGACTTTGCCACGAACGATTTTGACCAAATACTTCAAGCTCTTGGTCTTGTTTTTGCAGGTGAGGTAGCAAATTATTAATTATGCTTTTTTGATGCGGTGTATTGTGTGGTTTTATGGTACTTTGGGTACCCAATGGACCGATAAACTGGATTTTACTCTCATCTAGCGGGGCTGCAGCCAGTTGTGTTGCTGCGGCAGAGAGCAATAATGTAACCGCGGTACGGAAAATCATAGTTGAGCCTATTGTAGGTAAAAATATTGCCCCAATATACCATATAAATAGTTATTAATAAGCGGTCCTGCGATTAACTGTTGCAGGCCATATTGTAAGGAGTTACCTGTTGTTTCTATTAGTTAGTTATATGCTAATTGCCATCACTATTTCGTTTTTATGCTCAGTGATGGAGGCGGTACTTTTAAGTATTACGCCAAGCCATATTGCTATTTTAAAAAAAACGCGTTTGACGTTAGCACTGCGGGTGCAGGCTTTAAAAAACAACATAGATAAACCGTTAGCAGCTATTTTAACACTCAATACCGTCGCGCATACTGCGGGTGCTGCAGGCGTAGGTGCACAGGCTGCTGTGGTATTTTCAGACGCTGCAGTGGGTATTGCCTCAGCCGTAATGACGTTGTTGGTATTAGTATTATCTGAAATTATTCCAAAGACATTAGGTGCTACATACTGGCGGACACTAACACCCGTCGTGTCCTTGTGTTTAGTGTGGCTTATCAGAATTTTAAAACCGTTTGTTTGGTTATCTGATCAGTTAACAAAACTGATGGGCAGTAAAGAAAGTGAAGCGCAGTATATTCGTCAAGAAATTGAAGCAATGGCTGAAATGGGATCTGAGGCCGGAGCATTAGATGAAGACGAAACCCAAACGATCCGCAGTTTATTAAGGTTTAAGCACGCGAAGTTAGAAAAGGTTATGACACCTCGAACGGTACTGTTTAAAGTTCATAAAGACATGACAGTACATGAGTATTTATCTGAACACGGTGCTATTTCATTTTCACGAGTCCTAATTTACGACAAAAATACTGACGACATTATTGGCTTTGTGCATAAAAACGATATTATGCTGGCGTATCATCGTTTGGGTGAGAATTATAAAATTGGTAAATTGGCGATTGATCTGTATACCGTTCCCGAAACGTTGGCTGCGCCTGAACTGTTTCAAACGTTATTGGAAAAACGCATTCATATTGCATTGGTCATTGACGAGTATGGTGATATTCAAGGCATTGTGACCTTAGAAGACATGTTAGAGTCTTTGATGGGCATGGACATTGTTGATGAACGAGACCAGTCTTCAAATATGCAACTTGCAGCAAAGCAAAAGTGGCGCGATAGGGTTGATAATCACTCGCACCTTATTGAAGCCGATGAAGAGCAGCTAGACAGTAAACCTAAGAATTAGAGTTCATCATTCTGAGCCAAGAGTGGATCCAACGAATAAACTCTTGTTTTGGTTTTGGTCGACAAATTAAGTAGCCTTGCATAAGTAAGTTATGTTTGTATCTATCAAGGTACTGCAGCTCTTCAATACGCTCGACGCCTTCAGCAACAATGCTTAGGCGTTCGTTTTGCGCAATGTCTACGAGGCTATCAATGATCACTTGTGAAAATCGGTCAGATTCTACATGGGTGATCAACGACCTATCTATTTTGATCTCAGTAAACGGTAACGATTTTAGCTGATGTAAATTGGTAAAACCGGTGCCAAAGTCATCTAGCGAAATCTCAAAGCCACGGATCCGTAGGCGATTCATGGTTTCTAATTGTATGTTACTTTCTAGCGGTAAATGTTCTGTTATTTCTAAAATAATATCCTGCGGCGTTAAACGATTAAGCTCTAAGATTAGCGCTAATTTATCAGGGCAACCAGGATCATTGAGTTGCGTTGGCGACAAGTTAAATGCCAACCTCGCGGGGTGACATAACTCAGTGCGTATGGCTTTAAACTCTTCTGTAGCCTTTTCAAATAACTGAAAGGTGATCAGGTTGATCAAATCAAGATCTTCGGCTGGGCCAATAAAGCGATGTGGCAAGAGTGTGGTACCTTCATCTTCAGAAACAATCCGTGCTAATACTTCAATACTGGTTACTTGTTTTGTCGCACGATTAACTTTCGGTTGGTAGAAAGGGGTAATTTGGTTATGGCTAATTGCATGCAGCAACTCACTTTCATTTAAGGGAGCCTCGGTATGATGTAACGGAGAAATAAACGATTCCAGTTTATGTAGTAGCCTATCTACTTCTGTTAATTGTACAGGCTTTGTAATGTTACCAATTAAATGCGCATTGCATTGCCTTGCTAAATTCGCAGCTAGATCAATGACTTTATTATCCATTTCGGAAATTATCGCAACGCCACCAGCATATTTAATTTCACCAAGTTGGCGGATCAGTTCCATGCCATCCATTTCAGGCATATTTAAATCTGTAAACACGGCATCGTATTGATTTGGCGCTTGTCGTATTTTTTTCAGAGCTTGCTTGGCATCATTACAGCAAGTAATTTGCGTAATACCTAGCTCTGTTAAAATGGCTGTCATAACCATTAAAATCGCCTGGGAATCGTCGACAACCATTATTTTATTGACTTTGACCGTCATGGCATTTCCTTTGTAAATATTGCTTCAATGAGTTTAGTACAGCATGAGAAAATTAAAATTAATTTAGGTGAAAAGTAGGTTTGTATGCATCTGGATTTGTTGGGATAATAGTGAAAAATCAGACTGTAATATTGATATGAGAAAAGTTGAATTTACCCTTGCTGACTTGCACTTTGCAATTCATGCCTCAGCAGAACAAATAGTCCAAGTATTTTGTGATCGACAAGCTTTGTCACTTGAAGATGGCGGTGACAATATTTACCACGCAGATGCTCACGGGCACCAGCTTCGGTTCAGCATTGAAAAGTTGTCAGAGGGTCAAGTCGCTATTTCTATTAATGATCAAGAGTGGCAGTGGGTTGAACTTCCTGCTCATGAAAACAAAAGTAGTTTTAGCTTCATGGGGCTAGCGGCACTTGCTTTTAAATTATTCAAAAGTGCCAAAGTAGTTAAAGCGGCTTTGGCAGGCGCATCAGTAGCTGGGTATGCATGGTTGTTTTCATGGCAGTTCGCCATTATGTTGATTGTGTGTTTGGTTATTCATGAATATGGTCATGTTCGAGCCATGCAATACTTTAAAATAAAAACCAAGGGCATTTATTTGATCCCATTTGTGGGTGGCTTAGCGGTGAGTGATGATAAAATTACCACCAGATGGCAAGACGTGGTGATTTCACTAATGGGCCCCGCGTTTGGCTTGATCACATCGGTATTAGGTGTGGTGCTATATTATGCCACTGAGATGGAGATCTTTGCTGGGGTCGCGGTACTCAGTGCTTTACTTAATTTATTTAACTTATTGCCGATGCTGCCGCTCGATGGTGGGCATGTTTTAAAAAGTATCAGTTTCTCAATGCGTTCGTGGGTTGGGTTATTAGTCTGTTTAGGTGGCGTACTGTTTGGCTTGTGGGTCAGTTATACCTTTGGGCTGATGTTACTGGTATTCTTTTTATTCATTGGCACACTTGAAATTATGTTTGAATGGCGCAGTCGTCATCAGTCTCATTTAGTGCCGCTAGATCGCTACGGTCAGGTATTTTCAGCGGTGATGTATGTGGTCGTGGTGGCTGGTCACGTTGCTGTTATGATGCATTTTGCAGACTCAGAAAGTGCCATTCTGAGCCTCCCAATGAAGATTTTATCAAGCTAATTAGGCTTCTTTGGTATACAAATATGTAGCCGTCATACCCATGTCAGTATGGCGGCAATGATCACACCAGAAACAAGCAGTTGTAGTAAGCAAAAGCCCATAATATCTCTCGCCTTTAATCCTGCGATTGCCAACACTGGCAATGCCCAAAATGGTTGAATCAAATTAGTCCATGCATCCCCCCAAGCGACGGCCATCGCAACGCGAGGGATCTCAGCTCCTAACATTTCTGCAGCAGGCAATACAATCGGAGCTTGAATAGCCCATTGACCGCCGCCTGATGGGATAAAAATATTTACCAGACCAGCACTAATAAAGCTCCAAAAAGGGAGTGTATCAGCTGTACTTATAGCGACGAAAGCGTTTGAAATTTGTTGAGCTAAACCAGATTCTACCATTACAGCCATAATCCCCGCATAAAACGGAAATTGAATGACGATCCCTGCTCCACCAGGAATTGCGCTATGCAGGCTATTGAGCAAATTAGCGGGGGTTTTGTGCAATAAAATAGCCAAGAATAAAAATAAACCAATCACGCTATTTAAGTTGAGGCCATGGCCCGCGATTAAAAAGTAATATGCTAAATAAAAGCAACCTAGTAATCCAACGGTGATACCGAGCCAAGGACTATGCTCTAGTTTTTGTGCTGGTGTTGCATTCTCTATAACGGTATTTACCTGATGAGCGGGTGTTAGTTTTTGTTTATCAACGATGACTTGTTGTTTAGATGGGGGGAGTAAGCAGGCATTTAAAACTGGCATAATAATTAGCATCGCCATTAGTAATACGATATTAAATGGCGCAAATAGTGTATAAGCGGTGTCAATCACTCCGATGTCAGCGGCAGAAAAGTGCCCAGCTGTTGCAATTGTCAATGGAACTGAGCCAGATAGCCCACCGTGCCACACAATAAAACCAGAATAGGCGCTGGCAACCAGTACTCTGTAATCAACATCAATGCGCCTTGCCAGTGCTTTGGCAAATAATGCGCCAATTACCAGACCAAATCCCCAGTTTATCCAACTTGCTAACATGGATATAACGGTGATCAAGACGATTGCTACCGCTGGCGTTTTGGCTTGTTGAGCAAGTTTATCGAGCGCTTTAATACATACAGGTGTACTGGCTAACATGTATCCAGAGACTAAAATTAACAACATTTGCATTGAGAATGTTAGGAGCTTCCAAAACCCTTGCCCCCACGTATTGATTGCATCTAATGGGGTAAAAGGCGTGACGGTGCTGGCTAAAGCCAGTACGATAAGCGTGAGGAGTAACACAAATACATACGGATCTGGTAAATAGCGCTCAACCAAACTGGTTAAGGGGCGAGTGAGTCGGTAAAACATGGCAGAACATCCTAGTTTTTTGTTTTATCTTAACTAACTTTTTAACCAAAAGTTAGTGTAATACACTAATTTACAAGATTGAATTAAGTGTTTTACTTTTTAAGCTTATGATTATTATATAAAATTATATTGGCACGAAAGCTGTATTATCAGAGATAGTTAATTATTTTTTATTTATAAGAGGTTGCCATGGCAGGACAAGGTTCAGGCGGCAATGTGATCGCCGCAATATGTAATATTTTCTTCCCAGGTTTAGGCCAATTAGTACAAGGGCGTATTTTATCAGCGTTAATTTTTGCCATTATTGTTGTTGGCGGGTACGCGTTATGGTTTTTGATTATACCTGGGGTGATTGCCGCAATTGCACATTTATGGTCAATCATTGATGCTGCTAAATACCGCAGTGATTCAAGGTATGAGCGCAGTTAACCATAGACTGAGTGTTAACACACTAAGCAGTGTTGAAAGCGCAACACTGCTTGCCATCACTGCTTGCTGTATGCCCAGTTGGCGAGCAACTAAATAAGCATTAACCCCCAAAGGTGATGCACTCATCAGCGTGACAACCGCTACCGTTTTTATATCTAATTCAAACCCCCACCTCGCTAATGCATATACACCAAAAGGTAAAACGACTAGCTTCGCCACACTCAGTATCAGAGCTTGTTGCCAAGCTTGTTTTATGGCGTAGTTAACTAGACTGCCACCTAGTACAAATAATGCCCCGGCTATAGCGGGTTGTGCAAGTAATGACAGTGCTGACTGTAATGGATCTGGTATTGGAATACTGAGCGAATTAGCCAATAAACCGCCACTGATACTGAGTACAATTGGATTCACAAATAACGGTTTAATTAAATCAATAAAGCCACGCTCTTGTTTAGCGGAACAGGCAAAGGTGAGTGCGAACAACAATGCGCTATGAAATGTGATAATGATAAACACTAACGCACCATACTGAGCGCCTAAACTTGTAATAATAATGGGTAAACCGACTAACACGGTGTTGGAGTATGTGCAGCCAAGTGCCAATACTGCTGAATCTGAGAGGGTCATATTTTTTAGTACTTTAAAGAACGCAGCACATAGAACATAAATGAGAAATACAGGGCCATAAAAACTGAGCATGACGTTAGCAGAAAGCACTTGGCTTAAATCAGCTTGATACATACTGATAAATAAATAAGTTGGAATAGCGATATTGAAAAAAAAGTGACGAAGCCCGTTAAAATGTTCAGTTGATAGCAGTTTTAACTTTGCACATATAAACCCGACAAAGGCAACAAAGACCAATGGAAACAAAATACTTAACGGTTGCATAAACAATCTAGGTGAAAATGAAAACACTATTATCCGCGCTCTAGTTGTACAGAACAAGCACTTGCACAGTATAATAATGGGGTTAATAGGTAAATAAGGTTGAATTTTGGAGTATCAATTTATCCGCGACCCCATTACGGGGTTTAAAGTCAAGATTAGCGATGAGCAAGCACTTATCGCGCGTTGGTTAAATGAAGAGCTTGATAAAAGTGAAGTCGCTGACTTAATAGTACGATGCAATGCGATGACTAGAGGACAGAAAGCTTGGGTTAGGTTAGGTAACGAAATACGCTTTACTTTGAGTACAGATGAAGCGCTATTCGAAGCGCATGCTTTGTTTCAAGAAGGTGATGATATAAGTCAGTACGCAGATGATGCGTTAGAGCTTGATGAACATGGTTTAGTCGCCGGTTGTGGTTTTGAAGATTTTGTTGAGTTATTGACTGCATGGCAGCAATTTATTACAGGCCGTTAGCCTGTAATAAATGAACCATTCATTACGATGTGGGTTGTCCGTAAATTTGTTCTGCGCGATTAAATAGCACCCAAGAGGTCAAAATATATTTATCGTTTGAAATAGGCTTATTGCCACGGTGTGTATGCGTGAAGTACCCAGGAGCGATAACCATGCTGCCCTTTTTTGGTGCGATTTTTTTGTTTTGATAGACAAACTCAGTTTCGCCACCTTCCTGCACATCATTTAAGTAAAACATAAACAATAACACTCTGTGCAGCGCTTCGTTATGGCCTAGTTGAGGATAAACCTCGCTATGCCAATACGGGTAACCGCCTTTGTTTATTTCATACTTTTGAGCTTGAATAGACCCGAGTCGAAAAATTTGTTGGGTAAGTAGGTGTATTTGAGGCTTACCCACTTCTTCAAAGTTATCAATGGTTAAGTCAACAGGTTGGCCGGTACTCGGATGGTACACTTTTAATCCAAACGCCCCAATTAGCATAAAGAAGTGCTCTTCAACATATTGGAACACGCGTTGCGCTGTGACTTGTTGAATATGTTGCAAAGGGTCTGCATATTCAGAGTGTGAATTTAAGTACAGATCTTGGCTTACTTTTTTGCTAAGGTCGACACCACCTGATGTGGTCCCTTGTTGTAAGTGTGGGCTTTGCTCAAACGTAGTAATAAATTGATCACAAAACTCAGTACTTAGCGCGTTTTCATAAACGCGAATAAAATCAGTCATGATTGTACCTACATGTTATTGGAATTATTATGTTGTCAGAAGTATTAATGCCTCGGTTTAGTGAAACCGACGTCTTAGGACATATCAACAATACCGTACTCCCCGTATGGTTTGAAGCCGCACGAGTACCAATTTTTAAAATATTTACCCCAGACTTGAACCCCCACGATTGGAAATTGATTGTTGCCAAGGTCGAAGTTACTTTTACTGGTGAGTTATTTTATGGCCAACCGGTTGAAATTAAAACGCATATTGAAAAGATTGGGAATAGCTCCTTTGTCATTTTACAACAAGCTTGGCAGCATGATGAATGCTGTGCGCAAGGTAAAACGGTTATGGTACGATATGACTTTGCAAGTAAGTCGACTCAGGCATTAAGTACAAATGAGCGTAATGCCTTAACCGCGCTTTTATAAACACCCTATTTAATGGGTCATCACTTTATAGAAGACATATTAAACTGATGGCCAATGGCTGCAGAAATACAAGCTTTGACAGTGAATGTATAACTCACTTTGTCTTTTTCATCGGTGTGTTTCATAATTTCGAGTATTTCATAGTCATTAAGCTCAACAACTCGACTGTTAGGTGTCAGCTGGCATCGAGATTTGCTGTCAGCTTCTTGATCATAAATAAAGTTAGCAAGTACTTGCTGTCGCCACTGAAAAAAGCGCTCTGAACGTGCGGTGTTATCTTTAATGGTTGAAAGGACTTCATCGACGGTTTCTTGTGAATTTAAGTCGTCTATATCGCTTGATATAGAACTGCTATTAGATGACACTTGTTCTTTTTTGACTGCGATGAACGTCTTTTCCGTTGGTTCATCAATATTAATTGAAATGTGCTTATCTGATACTGTATTGACCACATCGCTTATCACTAGATTTACACCGTGTGCGAGCCCTGAGCTACTCAAAAATAATGCCATATTGAGTGTTAGCATAAAGCTTAAAGCGAAGCGAGCAACCCCGGTAATGATAGGAAACCGATAGCATGGAGATTGCCATAACTTAGCTAAACCAAATGGTTTTATGAGCAGCAAGAACAGAATGTAAAAAGGCATGAGTAATTGCAGTAGTAATAACCCTCCAACGCTGGTGGTGATAAACCAAGTAGGTAATGAAAGCAGTACACTTAAATTATGTGTATACGGAAAATGGTCAGAACTCACACCGGTAATATCATTGACGTGTCCAGCCGCTTGCACAAGCGCAAAGTTGGCAATAAACGCATAAAATAAAAATATCAGTGACTTGCCAGGTAAGCTGTCCCAAAAGTATATAAATTTAGGCCAAAACTCATGGATCAAACCCGCTAACACTAATATTGATATAATAAATAATGCAAACCCATTGGTTGAGTCTATGTCGATTAAGGCAAAACTCAAGTAAGCCGCACAGGCTAAAAAGTAGCTACGTTGTGCAATAGTTAGGCTTTGCCAAAATGCTTGAAAGCGTTCTTTATGGGCGCTGAGAAAAGACGATACCGAGAATGTATTAAGAGAGGATATTTGGCGCATAACGACCTTGTTATTGTTATTATGCGCCAATAATAGGTGCTTATAGCAAAGGCTTCAAGTATTTACCTGTATGTGACTCTTCACATTGTGCGACTTCCTCAGGCGTACCTGCAATCAATATTTGACCGCCTCCAGCACCGCCTTCTGGACCAAGATCAACAATCCAATCCGCGGTTTTAATCACATCTAGGTTGTGCTCAATCACGACTACCGTGTTACCGTGGTCACGCAATCGATGTAATACAACCAAGAGCTGCTGAATATCATGGAAGTGTAAGCCGGTTGTTGGCTCATCTAAGATGTAAAGTGTCTTACCTGTATCTCGTTTTGATAATTCCCGCGCCAACTTCACTCGTTGTGCTTCACCACCAGAGAGGGTCGTTGCAGCTTGCCCTAATCGAATGTAAGACAAGCCGACATCCATTAATGTTTGTAGCTTACGGTTTATGGCTGGAATTTTCTCAAAAAAGCTATGTGCATCTTCAACCGTCATTTCTAACACTTCATGAATGTTTTTGTCTTTATAGAGCACTTCGAGCGTTTCACGGTTATAACGTTTGCCTGTACACACATCACACGGTACGTATACATCAGGTAAAAAGTGCATTTCTACTTTAATAACGCCATCGCCTTGACATGCTTCACAGCGTCCGCCCTTCACGTTAAAACTAAAGCGGCCAACTTTATAGCCACGAGCGCGGGCTTCTTGCGTACCAGCAAAAAGCTCTCGAATAGCGGTAAATATACCTGTGTAAGTTGCTGGGTTTGATCGTGGGGTACGGCCAATCGGACTTTGATCAATGTCGATAACTTTATCAAAATGATCAAGACCTTTAATGGCTTTGTGTGCTGCCGGTTCTGCGGTTGTTGCACCGTTTAGCTCAGTATGTGCCAGTTTAAACAAGGTGTCATTGATGAGGGTGGATTTGCCAGATCCCGAGACCCCTGTGATACACGTCATTAGGCCAAATGGGATCTGTAGATCGACGTCTTTTAGGTTGTTTCCTGATGCACCGAATAACTCCAGCCACTTCTCATTGGTTGGATGTCGGGTTTCTGGTACAGCTATGCACTTTTCGCCACTGAGATATTGGCCGGTAATAGAGTCGGGGTTGTTTAATATATCATCACGATTACCCTGGGCAATGACATAACCGCCGTGCACGCCAGCACCGGGGCCAATGTCAATAATATGGTCTGCAGCTCTTATCGCATCTTCGTCATGTTCTACCACGATGACCGTATTACCTAAATCACGTAAATGCGTGAGTGTGCTGAGTAGGCGGTCATTATCACGCTGGTGCAGTCCAATAGAAGGCTCGTCTAATACATACATAACACCGACTAAACCTGCACCGATTTGGCTCGCTAGACGGATCCGCTGTGCCTCGCCGCCCGACAAGGTATCGGCACTGCGATCAAGTGAGAGATAATTTAGACCAACATTAATTAAGAACGATAGGCGATCGCGGATCTCTTTTAAGATCTTTTCAGCAATTTTTGCGCGTTGACCTGTGAGCTCTACCGATTGAAAAAAGTCCATAGATTCACCAATACTCATATTAGTGATCATAGGTAGCGTTGTTTGGCCAATAAATACATTGCGAGCTTCTTCGCGAAGACGAGAGCCATTACAACTTGGACATGCTTGATTCGTTTGATATTTCGCTAGCTCTTCTCGTACTGAACTAGACTCAGTTTCACGGTAACGGCGGTTCATATTATTAAGAACGCCTTCAAACTCGTGATTCCTGGTTATGAGGTCACCACGGTCATTTCTGTAGTTGAACGCGATTTTGGTTTGCCCTGATCCCTCAAGCACAATTGTTTGCGCTTCTTGGCTGAGCTCGCCAAAGGGGACGTCTAAATCAAAATCATAATGCTCTGCAACAGACTGTAGCATTTGAAAGTAGTAAAAGCTGCGTTTGTCCCAACCTTTAATTGCGCCACCGCTCAAGCTTAGTTCTTTATTTTGTACCACACGTTGTGGATCGAAATATTGACGGACACCTAACCCATCACAGGTTTGACAAGCGCCAGCGGGGTTATTAAATGAGAATAGACGTGGCTCAAGTTCCATCATCGCATAACCACAAGTTGGACATGCGAAATTCGCGGAGAAAATAACCTCTTTAAAATCTGCATCATCCATACTGGCAATAACAGCAATTCCGCCAGACAGCTCAAGTGCTGTTTCGAAGGATTCTGCTAGACGCTGCTGGAGGCCCTCTTTAATCTTGAAGCGATCAACAACGACTTCTATGGTGTGCTTTTTTTGGAGTTCAAGAGTGGGAGGATCGGATAAATCACATACTTCACCGTCAATTCGTGCCCTGATATACCCTTGGCTTGCTAATTGTTCTAATAGTTTTACATGCTCGCCCTTTCTGTCTTTAACGACTGGAGCGAGTAACATCATTTTACTGCCTTCAGGGTATTCAAGCGCAGTATCAACCATTTGGCTTACCGTTTGTGCAGCGAGGGGTAAGTCATGTGTTGGGCATCGAGGCTCGCCCACTCGAGCAAATAGAAGTCTCAGATAATCATAAATCTCGGTAATGGTTCCTACCGTAGAGCGGGGGTTATGAGAAGTCGATTTTTGCTCAATAGAAATAGCTGGAGACAGCCCCTCTATATGGTCAACATCGGGTTTTTCCATCAATGATAAAAATTGTCTAGCATATGCTGATAGTGATTCAACGTAGCGACGTTGCCCTTCGGCATATAAAGTATCGAATGCTAATGAAGATTTACCTGAGCCCGATAGGCCTGTGATCACGATAAGTTTATCGCGAGGGATGGTAAGAGATATATCTTTTAAATTGTGCGTGCGAGCGCCTCTGACTTCTATTTTATCCATGCTGACCTAACTACAAAGTTTAATGGCGATGATGATAGCGAAACAGTATCGCATAATTTGCGTAAAATTAACGTATCTTTGCTAAACGAACTAAACTATTCAATAGGATCAATTTTCGAGTTGCTGTTTTGAATATTGCCCAGAGGTGTTGTGTTAGCGCGTTAGCGTTAGTTACGCTTTATGCAGATAGTAGCGAGACTAACTGTGAGTATGTCGTACGTTTTGAAGATTATGGTGCACAATCCAAATTAGACAAGGCGCTTAATTGGCATGGGTTAGATGTCGACTTTGCTAAAGCATTACTAGATGAGGTGGGATGTAACTACCGTTTTGTCAGTGTACCGTGGGGGCGGGCACTTAAAATGCTAGAAATTGGCGAAATTGACATGATGCTGAGTGTCTCGAAAACAGCACAGCGGATGCGTTATGCTTATTTCATTGGTCCACAACGTATGGAAACTATCGTATTTGCCATGAATGCAAAGCACATTTACGAAGTACCGAGCGTTGAAGCCCTGTTTACGTTATCTTCCCCTGTCGCTATTCAACGTGATGCTTACTACGGAGATACTTTTGAGAAACGCATGGTGCAAGAGCAAGATGTTGATAACCATTTTATTTATGTGCCTGATAACCAGCTCAAACTAAATTTGTTGCGGCATGGCCGTATTTCAGGTTTTTTAGAGGAAAAGTATAATATTTTATATCAAACTCAAAACAATCCAGACTTCATGGCGATAATACTCAGCCCCCTAATCGTGAATGAAGAGCCTGTTTACTACGCATTCAGTAAGCAAACAATTAGTAAGGTGCAGTACCATAAATTGAAAGATGCCTTTACGGTAATCAAAAACTCCGGAAAATTAAGCCAAATCCTAAAAAAGTATAAGTTAGACTGAATTTTTTTGTTAGACTGTCGCGCGTTAAAGCAGGCTAACAAAAACGAGAAATATACGAGAAATATGTCTAATCACTCTTTAAATCCTTTAGAAAAACGTGCAGCGATTTCACTAGCAAGCGTATTTGCATTTCGCATGTTAGGTTTGTTTATGCTCATGCCAGTATTGGCAATATATGGGCAATCATTGGCGCATGTGTCACCTATGTGGATTGGCTTAGCGATCGGGGCATATGGATTAACGCAAGCTTTGTTACAAATTCCAATGGGTTGGTTATCAGATAAATTTGGTCGAAAGCCGATTATTATTGGTGGACTCATTGTTTTTGCATTGGGCTCAGTGGTTGCAGCCACGGCAGAATCCATTTATTGGGTAACGGTTGGTCGAGCTCTACAAGGCATGGGGGCAATAGCCAGTGCTTTACTTGCACTGGCGTCAGATTTAAGCCGTGATGAACAGCGCCCTAAAGTGATGGCTGTGATTGGTATGTGCATAGGCCTGAGTTTTGCGATTGCGATGCTATTAGGGCCAATGGTTGCCGCTGCATTTGGTATTTCAGGTGTGTTTTGGTTAACAGCGCTTTTAGCCGTGTTTGGTATATTGATCATTTTGTTTGTGGTGCCAAATGCCGTACAACGTGCACCAAAAGGAGATACAGTAGCCACGTTCAGTGATATTCGTCGCTTGATTAAGCATCCGCAACTCGTTCGTTTGGATGTTGGTGTGATGTTGCTGCATCTCACATTAACGACATTATTTGTGGTGTTACCAGGGCAACTTATAAAAGGGGGGCTTGTTGCTGCTGAGCACTGGCAATTATATATTCCCGTGTTGTTACTGGCGTTTGTTTTGATGGCTCCATTGATGATGGTTGCGATAAAAAAGGGTAAAGAGAAGGCAGTATTTTTAGCAAGTATTATAGTATTAACCCTGAGCGCTTTAAGCTTAGTGTTCGCAGTAGACTCTGTTCTTGCCATTGCAATTTGTATGCTATTGTATTTCGTTGCGTTTAACTTTTTAGAAGCGACGATGCCTGCTTTGGTCACAAGGCTTGCACCTGCGAGCCAAAAAGGCTCTGCGATGGGGGTGTTTTCATCTGGTCAATTTTTTGGGGCATTTTTGGGCGGAGTGTTAGGCGGTTATATTGCAGAGTTTGGAGAACCGCAGGGAGTATTTGCCGCGGTTGCCTGTATTGGGTTAATATGGTTGATAGTTGCATGGAATATGCAGATCCCACCCAAGAGTAAAATAATTAGTTTATCGGTGCGTTCATCTGATGTTGGAAAAGCGTCAGAAATAGCGGACAAGTTAGTGATGTTACCGGGTGTTATTGAGGCTACGGTTGTGTGTGAAGAAAATCGCAGCTACCTCAAAATCGATGATAAGAATTTTGATTTAAATCAGGCTAAGCAAGTGCTTGGTTTGCAATAGAGTGAGGAGAAGGTGCCATGGCACGTGGTGTAAATAAAGTTATTTTGGTTGGTAATTTAGGCCAAGATCCTGAAGTACGTTATATGCCGAACGGCAATGGCGTCGCAAATATTACTTTAGCAACTTCTGATAGTTATAAAGATAAAAACACGGGCCAAATGATCGATAAGACAGAGTGGCATCGTGTGGTATTTTTTGGCAAGTTAGCTGAAATCGTGGGTGAATATTGTCGTAAAGGTTCACAAATTTACGTCGAAGGTAAATTGCAAACCCGCAAATGGACAGATCAAAGTGGTCAAGATAAATACACAACAGAAATTGTTGTTGATGGCTTTACTGGTCAAATGCAGATGTTAGGTGGTCGTGGCGATCAGCAAGGCGGCGGTCAATATCAAGGTGGACAGCAGCAAGGCGGTTATTCACAGCCACAAGCGCAATATAACCAAGCGCCTCAGCAGCAAGGTGGCGGTCAATATCAAGGTGGGCAGCAGCAAGGTGGATTTGCGCCTCAAAGCCAGAACGCATCACAGCCTGCAAGTGCTCAACAAGGTGGATTTGCACCTCAGCAAGCTGCACCAGCACAGCCTCAGCAAAGTGCTCCGCAGCAACAAGGTGGTTTTGCACCGAAGCCAGCACCAGCTGGTGGCGCATCAAACCCAATGGAGCCACCAATTGATTTTGATGACGATATTCCGTTCTGAGGAATACATAAATAAAAAATGTAGATTTAAAATGTTAAGGGCTTGTTTTTACAAGCCTTTTTTATTTTCTTTGAAAAATATGTTGACAACGATTGTTCTAGGTACTATACATAAGTAAAGTGTAGATAAAGAGGTGTTCAATGTCACAAATTCGAGATTTGATTTTTGGAAATGGTGAACGATATCCAATCTTAATGGGGGAAGATGGATTACCCAGTTATTGGGTAACGTTATACGTTACTGAAAAGCTAAGAACATCACACACTCAATCTGCAATATCCAATTCACTTGGTCATCTGATTCATCTAAAGCTATGGGAGAACATAAATGGTCGGGATCTTATTTCTGAGTTTGAACAAGGTGGCTTGTTGACTGACGAAGATGTTTATTCAATCCGTGATCATTGCACATTAGATACAAGAAGTTTGAAGAAATGGCTAAAAACATCAGAGAAGAATGTAGTTAAATTTGCCTCAGCATCGACAGCTAGCGTTGTACCGATACAAAAGGTGTCTAATGATCATGCTGCAAATCGGATGGCTCAGATCGCTTTCTACTTAGAATTTTTGGCAAGAACGATTCTTAAAGCAAAATTAATTGAAGAAGCGGTCTCAAATAATATTGAAGCCATGAAAAAGTTATTGTTAGCGAATAAACCCAAGGGTAGTAGTGGTAAAGGACTTACTGCTGATCCAAACACTAAAGCTCCACCGCCTAAAGCATTTGACCGAATTTTAAGTATTGTAAAAGAAACCTCTCCAGATAACCCATTTAAGGGGGAGGAAGTTAAATATCGAAACGCTGTGATATTTGAGGTTATGGACGCAACAGGGATGCGTGCAGGAGAGATACTGGCCTTACAGATCCAAGATATTGATTTTCAAAAAGGAACAGTGTCTGTTGTTCGCAGACATGATGCTATAGAAGATCCCCGTAAAAAGCAGCCTGTGGCGAAAACCAATGAACGTACAATTCCTGTTGATAAAGCCATTACAAACAGGCTGCGTGAATACATCATGGACAGAAGAGCCAAAATACCTGCTGCTAGAAAGCATCCATATGTTTTTGTAACGCATAAGCATGGTAAGTATCACGGTAAGCCAATATCGAATAGTACCTTTGTCAATCGGGTACTTAAGCCTGCGGTTGCAATCCATCCAGAAATGCTTGAAGAAATTACCCGTCACGGCTTCCGCCACAATTTCAACTATAAGCTTTCAAAGAAGATTGACGCAGTTAATAAAGCCGCCAAGGAAAATCCCAAAATTAAGCCTATTAATGAAAAGAAAGAGATTCAGATCCGTAAAGAGCTGAATGGCTGGAGTTCAGATAAAACTGCTGAAACATATAACTTGAGACACATCCGAGAAGAAGCTGATCGGGTTATGCGAGAGGATATGGATCACTGGACTAACCGAGCTAAGAAGGATAACTAGTATGCAATTAAAAAAGAGCAAGGCATTAGCCAGTCACCACACAACGAAAAGTGGTTATCCATTTTATTTCTCGGATATTGAATGGAGGCTAGATGGTTCAACAGTGATTAACTTCCAGCGCTTGACCGCTCTTGAACCAGAAACGGAAGAAGGGTTTAGGAAGGCTTTGTGTCGTTACGCTGAAGAACTCTCAGCTATGCATACTTTCAATATGTTTAATCGCTTCAATGCCTACATGAAGGCCACAAAAGAAGGCAATCTAACATTACAAGGCTTAACTGATTATCGAGCGTCATTTGATTCAGATACTGAGTACAAGTTAGGAGCGCTCAAAGGGTTTCTATTAGCTTGGCATGAATGGGGATTTAGCGGTATCAGCAAGGAAGTAGCTGATTATTTAGAAGAGCTAACATTAAAAGGAAACCCAAAAGGTAATGCTGTTAAAGGTGCTTGCCCGTATTCAGGGCCTCTAACGCATAATGAGCTTGGAGCTTTAATCGACTGGGCATCAAATACCTTTACTAAGGGAATTCTTAAATTAACAGAATATAGCTGTTTTATGGCGTTGGTCTTAACTGGTCGTAGATATGTTCAAATCCGATCTTTACGTTCAGTTGATTTAATTGTTAGAGAAGATTCAAGTGGTAACGACTATGTTATCAATTGTCCTAGAGCTAAACAGCGTGGTGTGGGCTTTAGGGAGCAATTTACACCGCTGCCAATTAATGAAGACTTATATCTTTTACTTCACAATCAACGTAACCAATCAATTCGATATGTTGAATCTAGCTTAGGAGAAAAACTATCGGCTTCCTTACGTGAGCAAATTCCTATTTTTATAGAAGAAGCAAGGATCAAAAGGTTATCAAGTGCTGAAGAGTTAAAAGTAAAGCTTGAAACCACGCCTGACTTTTGGCACATGGCGGCTGATTCTGCATATGAATTATTGCGAGGTGTGTCTGTGAAAAACACAGCATGCTCTGAGAGAACTGGTGATTACATTAACTTTACTGCCTCACGTTTTCGATATACCAAAGGAACAAATTTAACTCGAAGAGGAATTAGCGGTGTTGCATTAGCTGCTGCGTTAGATCATACAGATACACAGAACATTGGTGTGTATACAGAAAATACTGAAGAAACAGCAAAGCAAATTGATGAAGTAATGGCTCCTATGCTTGCGCCTTTAGCTCAAGCTTTTTCAGGGAAATTGATTGCATCAGAGCGTGATGCAGTTAGAGCAAATGACCCGAATAGCCGAGTTAAAAATGGTAAATCTGAAAACGTTGGTAGCTGCGGAACTTATGCTTTTTGTGCTTCTGGATATAGAGCTTGTTATACCTGCTCAAGTTTTGAACCTTGGATTGAAGCACCTCATGAAGAGGTTCTCAATGAAATCTTAGCTGAAAGAGAAAAACAAAAAGACCTTGGTATATCAAACAATGTCATCCAATCCACTGACAGGCTTTTATTGGCCGTTCAGCAAATAATAATAATGTGCAAACAAGATCTATCTGAAGAGGAGTGTGCAAATGGCTGATATTATTCATTTCCAACCAAGGCATGAGATAAGCGCCAAGCAAAACTTAGATAGCTTTATTGAGCAATGCAAAAACACATTAACACTCTATGCTGATCAAGGTGGCTGGCAAAGTAATAACTGGCAACATAAACAAAAAAATCGCTCAATAGCGATGACATTCTCTAAGTATAGAGAAAAATCAAACCCTACGAATTTTGAGCCGTTACATGAGCCTTTTTTATCTTTTGCTAAAGCCTACATTCGTTATAACCAAAGTATTAAAGCAGTATCGAGTGTAACAAATAAAATGGTTGCACTGCGTATGTTACATGATGCTTTACTTGAAGTGCATGGTATTGCAAACGTTTTGAAAACTGATGGTTTAGTGATTAGTGAGCTAGAAACAATTACTAAGCAGAGAGTTGCTAATAAAGATCGAAGAAATAAGGTCGGCTATCAAATAGAGATTTTGCTTGAGTTTATTCGGAAAAAGCGATTTGTACCTGCCCTTCAATCGTGGGAAAACCCTTGGCCTAAAGTGGGTGCTAAAGCGGAGCGAACTGATGACGAGTCACGTAAATGGCAAGACATTCGTTGCCCTAGTATGCATCAGATGCTTGCCTTAGCTGATTGTTTTGCTAATGCAGAAACCTTGGAGGATAAATATTGGTCAAGTGTTATTACACTATTGATGCTTGCTCCGGGTAGAGCTGGGGAGCTATCAGAGCTAACCATTGACTGTTTGCATCGTGGTGAAAATGGTGCGCTTGGTGTGAGATGGTATGCAGAAAAAGGATTTGGTCACACGATTAAATGGGTTCCAGAAGCATTAGAACAAACTGTAATAGAAGCGCATAGTAGACTAATGGAGATTGGGCAGTCTGCTAGGGAAGCTGCGAAATATGCACATGACCACCCTAATGTGTTTCTGCGCCATGCGGGTTGCTGTACATCAGATGACTTTGCAGAGGATAAGCCGTTAAATGCTTATCAATTTGCACATGCAATGAGCTTTACAGAGCAATCTATCGCTAGCATGAAAGCGAAAACGAGTCAGCTTAGTAGCGTAACAGCATGGAATATGGTTGGAGGAAAAAACACTAAGTGGGTTCAAAAATTAATAGCTTCAGGAGAGCCAACTTATAAAGAGTTAGCGAGTTTTGTTACTTCGGAATATCAAACTGAAGACTGGCCTAACCTACCTTCTATTCAACGTCCGATTTGGGAATCTTTAGTATTGATAAGAGACCGAGAGTTTCACAATGATTTTAAAGTCAGGGAATTTTCATGGCGCTTGCCAAGTGTTAATGAACTTAATGCTCAATTAGCGATCCGAGACAAGCTTAAAAATCCACCTAAAACGTTATTCCAGCGCATGGGTTATGTTGATGAAGATGGTTCTGATATTCGCTTAACTTCACATCAAATCAGAGTTTGGCTATCAACTAATGCTGAACGTGGGGGTATGGATGCATGGCAGCTAGCAAGATGGGCTGGTCGTTCTCGAATTAATGACAATCGCCATTATGATTTACGCACCCAAGATGAGCGTGAGCAGCAAGCCAGAAGCATTCTTGAATATAATGAAAGACCAACAGCGTTAGAAGCAATTAAACTGAATTTGCCTGTTAGCTATAAAGATTTAGGTGTAAATCGAATTGGTATAGCAGATGTTACCGAATATGGTATGTGTGTTCATGATTATGCAATGTCACCTTGTACAAAAGGTGGGGAATGCATGACATGTAAAGAGCATGTGTGCATTAAAGGTATGCCTGAAACACTAGAGCGTATAACTCGACTTGAGAAACAGGTTGAATCTCAATTCAATAAGGCAACAGAAGATGAAGCTGACAGTGTTTTTGGCGCTGATAGATGGGTTTCTCATCTAGGTTGGAAACTGGCTCATATTCGCACACAACGTGGGCGGCTCGAATCTGAAGATACACCAGAAGGTGCGATCTTATGGATTCCACCAGAACATGATCCTAGCCCTGTAAAAAGAGCACTTGAACAAAATGATTTAGATATAACCGCAAATAATCAGGATCTTGTTGAAGAGTCTGAAATCGCAATGTTATTGGGGATCGAAAATGCCTAAAAAAATAATTACTGAGAAAACACTTCCGCTAGCACTTTACGAGCTTGATAAATGGTCAGGGAAGTTAACATGGAATAGTTTTGCTGAGCAGCTTGCAAAGGTGCTTGGAGAAGAAAAGATTAGTAGGCATACACTACTTTCCTACCCTGCTTTAGTAGAAGCATTCAACGATAGAAAAGACAGCCTTAAAGAGTCAGTAAAAGATGAAGAAAAAGACATAACGCTTGATTTTGCTAAACAGCAAATAGCAACGCTTGAAGCTAAAGTTGAACGTTTAGAAAAGCAAAACGAAAAATTGCTAGAACAGTTTGTCCGTTGGCAACATAACGCTTATATGATGCCTAATGTTGATATGAAGCTTTTAAATAAACAGCTCGATAAGCCTTTACCTGAGGTTGATAGAAGATGAGCAAAGGAAAAAATGGGCAACAGATTGCCCAAGATAATATTAAGCTAGTACAAGCTTGGGTTGATGAGCGCAACGCAGCTAGGGATTGGCATGAGTACGAATATAGCGGCAAAATAAATCGTAGAGTATTAGCTGAAGAACTTGGCTTCGCTAAGTCAGTGTGTACACAAAACAAGGCTGTAAGATCGCTTATTGAAGAAGCAGATAGTTATTGGTTTCGTAAAATTGATGAGGATAAAAAATCTCATGAATCTGCAAGAGAAAGAGCTGAAAAGCAATCTGGTATGGTGTCAGTGAGCAACAATGCACTGTCACAACGGATTGCAGAATTAGAAGCTGAAAATAGGCAACTTCAACGTGAACTGACCAAGTTTAAAAAGCAGCAAATGTTAATTCAATCAGGTGCAGCAGGATTCAAGTTATGAATGAAGTTGTCCATCTACGCCAAATTATTCAAGTTAAAAAGCAACGAGCAAACTCTTACACAACAGTTGATCTTATCAATACTGATGGTTCTATCAAAAAGCGAGATAAAACAACAGTTGTTAAGTTTCCAGAACACGCCAAAGATACGGCTACAGCAGGTAGCTTATGGGAAGTCTCAGGTAAAGAACGTCTTAATCATTTTACTATAAATGACTTTCCTTTAAGTGAATACACCATTGATGCGGCAAACATTAAATTTTTAAGGCCATCAGGCAGAATTTTATCTCGCTGGATAAGCAACAACATCAAAGGTATCGGCAGTGTTATTGCAAACCGACTTGTTCGACTTAAGAAACTAGCGCACCTTATTGAAGCACAGGACACAGAAGCACTACTAAACATCGCTGGTATGACAGAAAGCCGTGTTAAAGACCTACTCGATAGTTGGCCTAGCGAGGCTCTTTTTAACACGATTAACTGGCTTGAAGAACAGAACTTACCACTAGGTTTTGGCGAAAAACTAGTAACAATATTCGGTGAAGAGGCCATAGATAAAGTTAAAGAGCACCCATTTCTGTTAGTGGCAATGGGAGCGTCATTCGAACAGGTATCACAATTGGCGTTAAAGCTAGGTTTTACCTTGCAAGATGAAGTCGTTGTTGCTGGTATAGCTCAATATGCAGCTATTAACCATGCAAACAAAACAGGCTCAACGGTAATCTCAAATGATGAACTTCACAGTGAATATGCCAAGCTCATGAAGTCTGCTACTCCTAAAAATGTTGGTGAAATAGCCTGTGAACAAGGACTTTTAGTAAAGGTTACTAGAGGTTATCAAGTTTATGGCAAAGCCTTGATGGAAGCTGCTATTGCTCAATTTATTGTCGATGCACATCAAAGAGAAGCTGGTGATTGTTGCTTACTCGCTGGTTGGGAAATTGGCTTATCAAGGGAATTAGTGCAAGAAGCATTAACTGATTATGAGAGAACATTGGACTTTAACCTAACTGATGACCAGCGAGACGCTATTATTGGTGCCGTGATATCCCCTGTGTGCGGTATATCAGGTGGTGCAGGTACTGGTAAAACAACCATACTTAAAGCCGTTTTAGGAGTTTATGACAGGGTTGCAGAGGGAGTAGAGTGTTATCAAGTGGCATTAGCAGGCCGTGCAGCGCAACGTATGGCGGAAAGCACCCAAAGACCAGCCAAGACCATTGCAAAGTTTATTGGTGAGCACCTAGGTGATAATAAGCCCAAATTACCGGAACAAATATTATTAGTCATTGATGAATCTTCAATGGTGGATCTTTTGTCGATGTATAGATTAATCGGCTTACTCCCTGATGCTTCAAGAGTGATCTTTGTAGGTGATACAGCTCAGTTACCACCTGTAGGTAATGGATTAGTATTCCACGCTTTAACAGATACACAAATACCATTTTTTAACTTAACTCAGGTTAAGCGGCAGAGTAAAGAAAGTGACATACACAGGTTTTCGACCGCTGTTAGAAACAGATTGTTGCAGCTCCCTCAGTCGACTAAAAACACTTTGAAAGAAAGTAGTGATTGCTCGCTTGAAGCAAGCCCAACCATCAGCAGGCTAATAGCACTCTGGCGTGAATCTGGAGGTATTGAACAAAGTATTATTTTATCACCTATTAGAAAGGGAGAGTTTGGTGTTGATAACCTAAACACAGAGCTTCAAGAATCCATTGGTAATGATAGACAAGCAATTTATTTCCAAGACTCACTACGAGGCTGGATTCCTTGGATTACGTCAACGGGTTCACGCTTATTAGAAGGTGATCCTGTGCTCGTAATTGCAAACAACTATGATGAAGATGCAGATCTTAGAAACGGTGATTTAGGAGTCATTGTTGAGGTTTCTGAGCATCCCGATGATGGCGTTGTTGCTATTATCGAAGTGAATAATGTTTTGATCAATGTAACTGCGGAACTATTGGAGAAGTTGCACCTTGGTTATGCTATTACAATACATAAATCACAAGGCTCACAGTGGCCGACATGCTTTGTTATGCTCCCTCAAGAATCTGAAGCCATGATCGACCAAACTTTACTTTATACAGCATCGACTAGACCCAGTGAAAGGTTAGTATTAATGGGATACCAGACATTAGTGGCACAAGCTATAAAGCGAGGTTCAATAGCCCTCAATAGGAAAACATTTTTGCGAGAGCGTATTGACTTAACAGTTAACAGAACAAATGAATAATAATTATTCATATAATGTAGCTCAAAGCATTTATTGATTATTTTTTCAGGCAGTCGTGAGAGTAAACCCAATCTAATTTATTTTTAAAAAAATATTCATAATAAGCGAAGTGTAATTCCCATTTCCATGAATTAAATTTACTGTGCATCAAAAATATAGCTTTTACATGGATATTATTACCCTCTATAGGCTTATTCATGATCGATTGATTAATCACTTGAACAATACTACGAGATTCACCCTCAATATAGCGTGTTCTCATTTCAAAAAATTTGGATATTCTAATCGGAGAAATTTTAAAGAAACCCACCCAGCTTTCGATATAAATGTTAACAGACACTCTTCCTTTTTTTTCCCCTTTTATTTTTCTTAAAATCGCCATAGGTATCATACAAGAGTGCATGTATTTATCGTTATACTTATCATAAATATGCACTACCAAGTAATTAGCAGTTTTGTACTGAACATTACTCATTGAAATGCTTCTTTCCACGGTGCTTTTAACTTCAATCAAACCTCCACCTATATTTAAATCAAACCCTCGGTTATTAGATTTTGTTTCAGGTATAGGCTTGAACAATAACTCTGTTAAAGCCTCACCTGTAGCACCAAGAACTAATTTAGAGTCGTGTCCTTGTTTAGATACAGGAGGTTGTATGTCATTTACATAGAGAACTTTGGATATTTCTTTAAAAGCCGTTGGTTTTGGTTGTATATTTAAACAAGGAACAGCATTCCTTATGAAGTTATACCTATTGTCAGTCTGGTAGTGAGATAAGATAGTGTCATCTATAGCTTTAGCTACCCGATTAAGCCTAAATAGTCTAGATGGAAGCTTTGCATTCAATGTAGATAACTCCAGTTTTTAATAAGATAGCGCAGTTATAAACGGCACAAAGTCGCAGGCTATAATTGGAATTGTAAGAGGCGCACACTGTCGATTTGATTCGTGAAAAACCTTGATGAGGCCTGTTAACTAAACTAAATCATTCATCTCTTCAATTCGGTCAGCTTGAATTACAATAAAGGTTTGAGGGGATGTAGTTAAATCACATTTAATAACTTGTAATGGTTTCTGCCCCTCTTCTAAACCAAAAATTTCTTCCCATGAGTCTTGTATCTCTCTCCAGACAACATTTGTGAGTCTTTCTTTATTAAACCAAGCGAGTAGTTCCCAACGTTCAAAAATTGTATATCCTTGATGATGTAGTTGATCTAACTTAGTTTCTAGTGCGATTCGATATCTTTTTTTAACAGTCATAAATTTAACCTCATTTGAATTTGAGTTCTATAGTACACGATATAACCAATTTTACAATTATAAAAATAGTTATATCTTTAATTATTTTTAAATTGGTAGTATTTGACTGATATTTAACTGCTGATAAATGACGGTTTGCATCTTATAGAATAAGAAATTTATGTTGTTTCTACTGTGTTTGTAAGTTATTGATTTAAAGCTTTATTAGTTTGCTTTGTTTTTAGGTGTCCCGTAATATTCATTATATATGTAATCATCCCTTTTGGTTCTAAATTTCAATGACAGATAGTTTCGATACTTAGACTCAACGTGATGATTACAGTTACAAATACTTGAATAAGGTTAATAGCTTAAAATAAGGACGATTGATGAGTAATAGTAAATACCCCAACGGGTCTGAATGGCGACAATGGGATCTGCATATCCATACACCTGCTTCATTTCATTGGAATGGTCAAAAATTTAATGGTGACCCTTGTTCACCTGAAAATGCACCGTTAATCGATGAAATGATCAATGCCCTTAATGCAGCTGAACCAACAGTATTTGCAATTATGGATTATTGGACGTTTGATGGTTGGTTTGCCCTAAAGCATCGTTTAACACAAGATGATGCTCCAAAATTAGAAAAAGTAGTTTTTCCAGGAATTGAGTTAAGACTAGTTGCCCCTATGGAAGGTCGTCTTAATGCTCATGTACTTTTTTCAAATGAAATAGATGATCAAGTTTTACGTGATTTTCGATCAGGGCTAAATATTGCGTTGATTGATCGGCCATTATCTGATTATTCATTACGGTCTTTAGCACGAGATGTTGGTTCGGATCTTTTGCGTACGAAAGGCTTTGATAAATCTGAAGTTGATGACTTTGATGACAAAGCACTTCAAGCTGGATCCATGATCGCTGAGATAACTTGCGAAAGCTATAAGAAAGCACTTATGAGCGTACCTAACAATATGGCCTTAGGTTTTATGCCTTTTAATACAAACGATGGTTTAGCTGAAGTTAAATGGCAAGAGCACTATGCATATGTCTTAGGCCTTTTTGATACATCTCCTATTTTTGAAACTAGAACTCCTGACCTTTGTGCTGCTTTCGCAGGAGTAGAAACAGAAACAAATAAAAAGTGGGTAAGTGACTTTCAGAGTGCTTTGGGAAATACTCCAAGGTTAGCTGTTTCTGGGAGTGATGCTCATCAGTTTACTGGTGTCCAAGGTAACAATGATCGTCGTGGCTACGGCGATTATCCGTCAGGGAAAATTACTTGGATAAAAGCTAATCCTACTTTTCAAGGATTACAACAGGCAATAAAAGAACCTGCAAAACGCTCTTTTGTTGGAGCTATTCCTCCAAAAGTACAGTTGGTCAGAGAAAATAAAAGCATATTTATAGATAAACTTGAAGTAATAAAAGATCCGCAGTCAGCATTTCATGAACGATGGCTAGAAAATACTGAATTAACTTTAAATGATGACTTAGTTGCTATTATTGGTAACAAAGGTAGTGGTAAAAGTGCTTTAGCAGATATTATTGCATTATTAGGAAACTCTAAGCAAAGTCACCATTTTTCATTTTTAAAGAAAAATCGTTTTAGAGGTAAAACTGGAGAGCCTGCGAAACATTTTATCGCAAAGGCAATTTGGGGTGATGGGCAAGTTTTAGAAAAAAACTTAAACGAGGATCCTGCAAGTGAAAATGTTGAGTATGTGAAGTATATACCACAAGGGCACTTTGAAGAGTTATGTAATGCTCACGTTTCTGGGCAGTCAGATTCTTTTGAACAAGAATTAAGATCTGTTATTTTTTCCCATGCAGATGATGCTACTAGGTTAGGTGCTCACAACTTCGACCAACTTATCGAGGAGCAAGAAAGCGCATTAAGAAGTCAATTTGATAGTCTAAGGGGGGCGCTACATAAGGTTAATCGACAGATATCATCTATTGAAGGACAAATGTCGGATGAAACTCGAAGAGCAATCGATGAACAATTAGTTCAAAAGAACAGGTTGCTCCAAGAACATATCAAAGTGAAGCCTGAAGAAGTGCCTGAGCCGACTAATGAGCTATCGGAAGAACAGCAAAAAGCCTCTGATGAATTGACTGAAATTGCACGTAAAATTGAAGCTATTGTAAGTCAACTGGAAGTTAATAAAGTTGAATTGACCCAACTTGCTGTAAAGAATAAAGCTTATTTAAATATTAATGAAGGTGTTGATGTTGTCAAACGCTCTATTACTCAATTTAAAACAGAGTATACAAATGATGCTGCAACTTTGGGCGTGGAAGTTGAAGCGTTAATTGCATTAGAAGTAAATGAGCAAAAGTTAATAGAAATAGCTGAGTTTATTGAAGCAAGAAGTCAAAGTATTAAGGGGACTAATCTAGAACTTGATGCCGAAATGGTCATTCTGAAAGATAGGAGAGGGCCATTAAATGCTAAATTAAATGGGCCACAGCAGACTTATCAGCAATATTTAGAATTGTTAAAAATTTGGAAAGAAAAAGAAGTAGGGATTGTCGGTTCAAAAGATTTACCTGATACTCTAGAGGGGTTAAAGCATAGACTTGAACAGTTGGATGAATTACCTGCCAATAGAGCTGAATTACAGACTCAACGCTTGAGTATTACTGAACAAATTTTTGATCGATTAGATGAACAACGAATAAGTAGAGAAACTCTTTTTAACCCTGTACAAGAACTGATTCAGAATAATGCACTTATACGCGATGAGTATAAACTACAGTTCAAAGCTGAGATAAAAACAACTCCAGATCTTGTCTACAGTAAGCTGTTTGCACTTGTAAAACAAACAACAGGTGAGTTTAGAGGAGATAGTGAAAGTTTATCTGTACTAAAAGATATGATGGATAAGTACGATATTAGTGATAAGACTACTCTTCTTGAGTTTGTTAAAGAATTGCATGATAAACTTGAAGCTACTTCAAAATTACCTGGTGTTGAGTCTTTATTGAAAAAAGACAGGACGGTTAATGAAGTTTATGATTTTATATTTGGATTAGAATACTTAGATCCTAGGTACACTTTGATGTTCCAAGGTGCACAAATAGGACAGCTTTCACCAGGGCAAAGAGGAGCTTTACTTCTTATTTTCTACCTATTAGTTGATAAGGGCAATAAACCAATCATTCTAGATCAACCAGAAGAGAATTTAGATAATGAAACGATTGTTAGTTTACTGGTTCCGGTGTTAACAGAAGCGAAGAAAAAAAGACAAATAATCATGGTTACTCATAACCCCAATTTAGCAGTTGTTTGTGATGCTGAGCAAATAATTCACTGTGAATTTGCTCGTTCTGATAGCCATAATATTAGTTATATATCAGGAGCGGTTGAGTGCAGTGTTATTAATAATAAAGTAGTTGATGTACTGGAAGGGACTATGCCGGCTTTTGATAACCGTAAAATAAAATATATGTAGATTATAGGGTGAAAACAGCTTATATATTGCTTTTAATCTACATAAAATAGTTTTTATGTAGATTAAGTGGGGAGGCTGTTTTGTTTCTTGCGTGCTTATTTGTTGGGTTTTATTTCTTTAGTCACTCACTCACCTTTGGGATTAAGTGTTTATTACCGTTCTAGATCATATAAGAATAGAGAGTGTCAATTTAGATACTGAATACTACATAAACCCAGCATAATTGCTGGGTTTTTATTTTTACATTTCAAAGTAATGAAATAAGGAACTATGGGAAGTCCAGTCTTCCTAAAAATGAAGCGGTTCAACAGTAGAGTTTGTCATTAACTAAACTAAGAAAGTCGTTAGAGGACTAAACAACTTGAGTAATCTAGTTATAATACTTTGAACTTCCTAGCATTCAGGTAAATCAATCTATCAATTAAATTGACTTTCTTGCTATAACAAACATATTTCCGCCGAGGTTAGCGTGAGTTATTGCATCAGATAACGCACTCTTAAAATTAGGATCTGTCAAATGTGCTTTTATGAAAGTACCTAACTTTAAGTCGTAATCGGAAGAACCATGTGCCAACTTTTCAACGTAGCCAACATCCATCGAGCCATTGGGAGTAGTTATCTCAATCAGTTCAAAACCAAACTTTTTTAGTAAAATTAGAATGTTATTTTTATTAAACAGATTTACATGGCCTGGAGGAACTAATTGTTCATGGTCACGCCCTGCAATGGACCACTCGAGGCTATTCAAATTTGGAGTTGAGAAGAACCAATACCCCCCTGGTTTAAGAAGTTCAAATATCTTTTCACAAAAAGGAGATAAATCAGTAATGTGTTCCAATGTATCCCATAATGTTATTCCATCAAACTTATTTTCTGCGGGCATCTCATGTAACCAGCAGTTATAAATATTGATTGATGGGTTATCACCAAAACGTTTATTTAAGCTAGAACAAGCATCTTTACTAGGATCACAGCAACTGATAGACAAGCTATTCTGATTGCGAACAAGAGACTCAACAAAGATCCCTACCGCGCTACCAACATCAAGCAGCTTCCCTTCTTCCATGTATTGCTTTATTTTTTCCACTCTGGCATTGAAAATAGGAATTCGCTTTTCAAAAGTATCCCTAAATATTTGATTCTCTAAAAGCTTCATCTCTCCATTATAATAAGATTCTAATTGCTCATCGGTAGGCATAGGGTTACAAAATACATGCCCACAATGCTCACACTTATCTAACTCAAAACCATTTTTAATCTCATAATGAGAAATCTCGTTGTTATGGCAAACAGGGCAATAACTCGACTTTTCCTGAGCAATACTCTTACTATGCACTTCTGCTAAAGAAGTCAGTAACATTCTTTTTAACAATAACTTATACTTATCAGGGTGAATGTCTAAATAATTAATTTTTCCCATACATCATTTATCCAAATAAATTAAACACACTGCGATAGAAGCACTTAGCTTGATTCAGTTGATCTTTACAATTCAACAGTGCCTAGTTAAAAGCTAAATGTAATTTATCAAAATACTCGTCAATACCAAGTTTTAACACTTCCCGAGTTTTTGTATCTGCTTCTACCAAGCCATTTTCCAGTAGCCTTTTACAAAAAACCTGTTGAGAGGCTATATCATGAAATACAGCATGGTTAAGTAAAAGGTTATCCCCAATTCCAGCTAATTTTTCAGAGTCTGAAAAGCTCGAGTAACTACTTTTATAAGCTGCTTTAGTTGTATAAAAATCAAAATTAAAAATTTTCACACTTTTAGCCTGCATAGTAAGTAAGTCAATCAGGATTCTTTGTAAAAAAGTTGGAAAACCATTAAATAACTTCATTTTTGCTTCAAACAACATTGTGCGAGACTTTCCGTTATGAATTGACTCAAATTCAGACTCTTCTTTCTGTAGTTCAAATACATAGAAAATATCTTTAAGCCTAAGCAACTCTTTGTCTTCTGCTTTCATCATTTCCAACCGATATGCAGAAAGGTAGACAATATTAGTCTTTGAACCAATTTCTTGACTATCAGAATTATCCTTCAGCGAGGGAAGCATACGAATAACTAAATCATGGCTATCAATCTCTTTGCCAAGCTTCTCATTGGAAATGCAAGGGCCAACAATGGCGATACTTTTGCCTTTTACCAGCTCAAAAAACTGTTCGTCTTTTATGTTTAAAAGTTCAGCAATATATTGCCTGTTATAAGAGCCTCCAATGTATAGTTGTAAAAGGCTTTTCATATAAATAGAATCAATATCTTTATCAGGAAAGAGGTGACGCATGGAATCTAGCTTTCTTTGGGCAGCCGCATAATCACCTTTATCTAGTAGACAAAGAAATTGTTGCATGTAAGTATCTCTATCGTTTACTGGTGAGGCCAAAAGACTTTTTTGTAATTTAACTCGGCTATTTGAACAATCTCGAAACATTCCATTAGCCACTAAATATGAATAAATGTTCTTCCATCGCTCATATGGAAATAACTCTGGTGGTTTTTGAGCCAAATGAACAGATTGTTTAATCAGATCAGTGTGTTCCCCATGAGCTGATAGCCATTTTTCTACTTGAAAGATAAAGTAATCAGCTAATATTTTAGGTGCCTGGTATACCGTAATAACGTCTTCATTGATGTCTTCATTTCTCAGAACAGCCATTATTTCGGTAACATAGATACTGGTAATAACAATACGACTAAATATATAGCGGGATAATTCGTGTGGGGGGATAATCGGCACCCCCATATATTCGCGCTTCTCGTCACTGAATGAATCACAAATCGCCACGATATCGATATTCTTATCCGTAGAAAGCATATCAAAAGCACACTTTCCTCCCGAGCCAAGACCATAAAGTATAATTTTTTCCAATTCTTACTCCGAAGCTTTCATCTAATATTTGCTATTTGAGTTAATAGTTATACGAATAAGGGGGCTCTATACGTAACTGGGTATTTTATTAGAACAGTCGTTTTATGTAACCTCTTTACTTTATTCTAAGCTTCGCGTTACAAAATCTCAGTTACAGACCCTTAGTCCATATTACCAAGAACTAAATTCACTATCTTTATAAATACAGAAAATAGTAGCTCCGCTATTACGATAAAAAACATGTATTGCCATAGTTACAGGCAGCGCGTGCTGGTTATGAGCTACCAGTCAACAAGAGGTAATATTTGCTACCAGGATTTAAATAACGGCATCAGTGATAGGTTTACTAACCACTAAGGTACTAGTTTAAAAATATTCTAACATCTTATTCCAATTGCTTCAGCACTGCCACTATTCTGAATAAACAGAGTAATCTATTTTATAAATGACAGTATCATTTGAGTTGAACCATTGATAGTAATTGCTCAGCTTGGTATGGAGTTTCTTTATTTATATAGCTTAAGCTACTTTTCCTTGTCTCTCGACTTGAGCTCCCCAGTTTTTGTAAAGCTTCAATTCAAGACGTTCGGTATGTTGTTCTTAATTTTGGTCAAACGGCTTTAAGGTATAAATAAGGTTTATCATGGTAGTGTGAAGATTTAATTTCTTGAGTTGAGTGGGCATCACTTCTTATCCATCGTACGTATGTGATTCAGGGCTTCTTCTTATTCATTTGGTTTCAGGAGTTGAGATGGGTAGCTAACGATCAAAACCTTATATTGGCGTGTTATAAGCTCAAGGCCATCTTTGTCGAAGGTTTAGCTGAGTTACTGTGGTGAAAACTGCGAATGAAAAGCGGTTTGATTGATATCATGAATGTGGATGATTGATCTAACATTACGAAAAAGACTAAAAGAATAGTTATTTCCTGTGCCTAAAATGTAGTGACTAAATTGAAACCGTAGGAAAGGCTTGGACATATTTTTAGGGCGGGTTTGCGACGTTGACTTGTAAAACTAAGATAGTATATGAAGATAAAATTAAAGAGTCAAAAAGCACTTTTAATGTAGTTGGATAGAGATCTAAAATTGGCGAGAGGAGCAATGAAAAAGTACGTTACGCCTCTTAGTTTGAGCTATTGGGGAATACAGAGCCAAGCTGTAAGGCATGGTAATTGATATATGGTAGAGTGAAGATTATTGTGTGCAGCGGCTTTATAGCGATTAACAACAGGATATTTTAGGCACTATTTTTTGTCATACTTAACCTTGAGTTTTGTGTACTTCTAGACAACACTTAGGCTATTAAAAAGTGGCATGAAGTGGTGTGATGAAGCAGTTTTTAGAGCAGTTAAATTCACGTGTTATGCAACTGTATGTTGTTGGTTTTTCTGTGGTCACGGTTGTTGTTTTGAATTTATTACTACTTCATTTATTGCATTTAAAAACGCATCAGCAAGGTATTGATATAGTTAAGCAAATACATGTATTACGTGAAGACACAAGAAGCACGGAGAAAGTAGAACAAATAGCCCAGCAGTATGGTTTCAGTTCAGCGTCGGAAACAACTTCAAGCGATGGGTTAGAAAATGAGGTTTTTTCTTACCAAGGTTTGAGTTTGACTCTCTCTCATCCTTCAGTCATAAAGCGTTACTCTGCTGTTTTGATCTTTTTCAATATATTGTTTTTTGGTTTTTTAATGTTTTGCTACCGGTGGTTACTAATTTATCGAGTTAGGCCAAAAGCGTCTTATTCTCGAAATACACAGATATGTGTTGAAAACAATGCCGCATTACCTACTTCGATAGAACCTCGTAAGCCAGATGAGTCGTTATTTAACGTGTTTGCTTTAGTTAAGTGGCGATACATTATTGACTCGACAATAGATCCTCAACAACACTTTTCCGTACTCTTAGCAAAACATTTCGCCGATTATACTAAGTGCTCGGTAAAATACTTAAGCTCGGGAGCTCTCGCAGTTACATTTGAGCAAGTGCCCTGGGGGGATGTTAGCCGAATAGAAAAAAGGCTTCATGAAGTTGTATTTCAAGCGCTAATTATCATGCGACCTGATTTGTCACGTAAGACAGTTAAAATCGGTGCGTGTTATTATCAAGCTAAGGCTGACCAAACTCACGTTTATCAACTCGCACGGTCTGCATTAGCCGTTGCTATGAATAACGTTTGGCAACATGTTCATATGGTACCGCTTAATAAAACTCACGCTACAACGATGCAAAGTAGTGAAGATGATTTTATTGCTTATATTCAAAAAGGCCAATTTGTACTGTTCTTCCAACCTTTATTTTGCTTTAAACAACAAGATATAAAGCAGAGCGAGGCGTTACTACGGGTACGGCATAATCAACTTGGGCTGATTTCAGCCAAGCAGTTTATTCCGCAAATACACAGTCAGAGCCACTTAAATACATTAGATAAAACAGTTGTGGCACATACGCTTAGAGTTTTAAAAAAAGAAGCAGATCACACGAAGGTGAGTATTAACCTACATCATGTAAATTGGTGTGATGATACGTTTGTTAGTTGGTTGGTCTGCGAAATTCAGGGATCAGGAGTGGCGAGCAGGGTGCAGTTTGAAGTTTCGGCGTACGACTATTACCATCATCATCGGTCATTACTGCAAGCATTTAGTGCGTTGGCTAAGTTAGGGTCGGGCGTTTTGCTTGACCAAGTCACCGATGTTTTACCTGCAAAGACTTTACGGGCTATCCCTGCTATGGAAGCTGTAAAGTTGGCATTTGAACTGGTGCATCATATAGATACCAACCAGTCTCAGCAAAAGAGTGTGCGTCAAATTGTACATCAAGCTGAGAGAATCGGTATTCCGGTTTACGCGGTGGGCGTTGAAACTCAAGCTGAGTTAAATTGCTTACAACAGCTTGGTGTGCAGGGTGCGCAAGGGTATTACTTTGCGGAGTTACTTCAACAAATAGAATTGGTTGGCTATTAGTTGCTGCACTCAATGTGATTATAAACAGGTGACTAATCAAGAAACGCAAGCTATTAAATCAACTTACGATATCGCAACCCATCAAGGCCTTGTAACCCACCGGTATGTACAAATATGATTTTGCTATAAGCTGGGAAGTAGCCTTGCTCGATGAGCTGCCAAAGCGCATAGAATGCTTTACCACTGTATATGGGTTCGAGTGGTAAGTTATAGGCCCTATGCATATTCTGACAAAATAACCACAATTCAGGGGAAAACTTACCATACCCACCGCCATGATATTGACAAAGCAACTGCCAATTTTTTTGCGTTGCTGCCTTAGCGCTCAGCCCGAGAATATCCTGGTTTAAATACTCTGCATTTTTTAGTACTGCAACGCCCATAATATGGCTTGTTTCAGCACTGCCATCAATGAGTCCGGCAAGTGTTCCTCCGCTGCCCGTTGGGCAGAGTATATAGTCGCTTTCAGGTAAGCTTCGGGCGAGCTCTCGAACCCCTTGCAAGGCTGATTGATTACTCCCTCCTTCGGGAATTAGATGGCTGTTGGGAAATTGTTCGCGGATTTCATCTTGATAGTCAGTGTTATTGCGCTTTCGATAGGTAATACGATTAACTACATGCAAGTTCATGTAGCACGCTCGCGCCATTTTTATGGTTGGGTTTTGCTCATCTATATGTGGGCCACGTAAAATAACATGGCCCTCAATATCATATAACTTCGAAGCCATGCTCGATGCGTAAAGGTGATTGGAAAAGGCACCTGAGAAAGTAATGAATGCGTTTTTATTATTATCGTGCATATCTTTAAGGTTATATTTTAATTTCCTCCATTTATTACCGCTGATGTTTGGATGCAATAGATCATCTCGTTTAACACATACGGTCAGTTTTTGTTTGTTGATAGAGGGGGATGTGATCCGTTGAATTGGCGACTCTGGCCAATCAAATTGCAGTGAACGCATAAATGTATCTCTGATATTGCATGGAATAAGTGTACCAAATACGATGAATAGATTGAAAATCTTAATTGAGTACTGGCAACTCACTAGTCAATAGGGGTAAACTGAGATATTAATTGCTCAAAGCTTGTGTTTTACTTTGTAAGTACATAGCATAAAGCCTTAATTATAAAAAATAACAACGACCAAATAATTGCCGCTTTTGGGAATGGAATATATGCGAATTGCTCCTTTGTCTTTTTTTGTTACCGCCACTTTAATGGCTGCCAGTGTTTTGGCCCAAGATACAGCCACGGTTAATGCCGTTGAATCAGAGTTAGCTGTAAAGCAAACTGAGTTAGATAACTATACGCAAATATTAGATAAGCACATTAGTGAAGAAGCTCGACTACAATCACAATTGACTCTACTTCGAACGCGTTCCTCTGAATTAGATAAGGAGAAGAATCAAGCGCTTGATGCAATGAACGAATTGTACAGACGCTTAATTGACGATCCTTCTATTGATATTACCGCAGCGCAAACGCGTTACCAACAAGCGGTATCAACGCATAAGCAGAACAAAGATGATATTTCTATGCAATTGGCGGCGATTGCATCACACAGAAAAGACATTGAACAAATACGTATTACGAAGCATACCTTAGTAAACACACTTGAGAGCTTAAAAGATCAACTTAGTACAGCGCGAGTTGAGCGGCTGCGCAATGAGTTCACGCGTGAAGGGACACTCGAGGTTGAACATACCATTAATTGTAAGCGCACCGAAACACTTGCCGCGTGTGAGCAACGGGGTCAGCAATTAGGGTTACAAAAAGCGACTAAACGCTTCATTGATCAAGTCTTTGCAAATCTAACTGAACAACGTATCGTCGAACCAAAACGAAATATAGCTGGTGCCCAAGTTCAAGTCGTAAATAGCCATGTGGTTGGCAGTGCATTTAGTGGGCAAGGTAACTACAGCGTTAATTTAAGTGTGACTATGCGCGGCGATATGAACAATAGCCGTTTATGTAGTTTGCTTAACTTAGATAACCGCTTTTGCTCAGAGTATGGCACGCCATTGTCCATGGGGTACCAAGCAAGTTACCCAACTACTTTCAGTGATACACAGCTCACTTTTAAAGATGTTTCTGACAATATTGGGCAAGTAGAAGTTACAAAGGCAGACCAGCAGCCAGTTATTGAGATTGATACACAGCGCGTTACTAACGTGTCACCAGCACAGAGTGAAAAAGTGAACTCTGTTGCCGTGACTTTACGCTCGAATGTATATGATGATGAAGTGTTTATTAATGGTGTGAGCTACGGCTCAACAAAACTGACGGTGAATGTGCCTAAAGGCATTCATGATATTGAAGTGCGCAAATTGGGGTATCAGCCTTATAAAGCACAGATTGATATTCGAAAAGCACGAACGATAAATGCTCGGCTATTAAAAAAGCCTGAGTCGATTGCTGCACCGACACCGAAAAGTGAGCAAAAACAAGTCATAGCTAAGAGAACCAAGACAGTAGTTACACCTTCTCAGGCTAATAACGCAATTGTTATTATTCCGGCTGGCAGTTTTAAAATGGGAGATTTGACCGGCAATGGTTTGGCAAATGAGCGTCCTGTGGTTGAAAAGGTACTGAGTAACTCCTACGCAATGCAGTCCAAAGAAGTGACGGTTGGGGAATACAGGCAATTTATTACGAGTACAGGATACCAAACTGAAGCTGAAAAAGGTAAAGGTTGCGCATATTATAAAAATGGTGAGCCGGTTTGGGAGCTTGATTATAAATGGAGCAATCCAGGCTTTAACCAAGCTGATAACTTCCCTGTAGTATGTGTATCGTATGAAGATGCTAAAGCATACGCTAACTGGTTATCAGGTGAAAAAGGTCAGCAATTTCGTCTTCCAAATGAAGTTGAATGGGAATATGCCGCACGGGCAAGTACAACTTCAGAATATCCATGGGGTAATGAGATAGGTAAAAATCTAGCTAACTGTGGATGGTGTGGTAGTGAATATTCAAATAAAAGTGCTGCGCCAGTAGGTGAATTTGCGCCTAACAACTATGGTTTATACGACACAGTTGGTAATGTGTGGGAATGGACTCAAAAGCGAGCGTCACAAGATGATGTTACCGTTAGAGGGGGTGCATGGAACTTTGCGCCAAGTTTGGCACGAGTATCAACGCGTTTAGCTCTTGCCGCAGATTTTAGAGCAAATTATATTGGCTTTCGCTTAGTTCGAGAGCGTTAACGAACAATTACGATGGGTGGCGGCATTGTTCGTCACTTGACTTAAAGTATTTCTGTAAGGTTACCCAGCCTCATGTTTAAAAAATTACGTGGATTATTTTCTAACGACTTATCAATTGATCTTGGTACAGCCAACACACTTATATATGTAAAAGAAGAAGGTATTGTGTTGAATGAGCCGTCAGTTGTCGCAATACGACAAGAACGAGCCGGAGGCCCTAAGAGTGTTGCGTCTGTAGGGACCGCAGCCAAGCAAATGCTAGGTCGAACTCCTGGTAATATTAAAGCAATTAGACCGATGAAAGATGGGGTGATTGCTGATTTTTATGTGACTGAAAAAATGTTACAGCACTTTATAAAACAAGTGCACAATAATAATTTTATGCGCCCAAGTCCTCGTGTTTTAATTTGTGTGCCTTGTGGTGCTACGCAGGTAGAAAAGCGTGCTATCCGTGAGTCTGCAATGGGTGCAGGAGCGCGGGAAGTATACTTAATTGAAGAACCAATGGCTGCGGCGATTGGCGCTGGCTTACCAGTATCCGAAGCAACTGGCTCTATGGTGGTCGATATTGGTGGAGGGACTACTGAGGTTGCCATCATCTCTTTAAATGGCGTTGTATATTCCTCTTCAGTGCGTATTGGCGGCGATAAGTTTGATGAAGGTATTATTAATTATGTACGTCGTAATTTTGGTAGCTTGATTGGTGAAGCAACTGCTGAACATATCAAACATGAAATTGGGTCTGCTTTTAAAAGTGACGAACCGATTGAGTTAGAAGTTCGTGGTCGAAACTTAGCCGAGGGGGTTCCTCGTTCTTTTACTCTGAACTCTCATGAAATATTAGAGGCATTACAAGAACCTCTTATGGGAATTGTGAGTGCGGTGATGGTTGCATTAGAGCAATCACCTCCTGAACTTGCCTCTGATATATCGGCTCACGGTATGGTGTTAACTGGCGGTGGGGCATTGCTTAAAGATTTAGACCGTTTATTAATGGAAGAAACAGGGATCCCGGTGGTGGTTGCTGATGATCCGCTAACATGTGTTGCAAGAGGTGGCGGTAAAGCACTGGAAATGATAGATATGCATGGTGGCGATGTATTTAGTTACGACTAATGAATTTATTGTTTGGCCGTACCATTTCATTACAACTGCGACTTACTGTCGCAGTTGTGTTGAGTGTGCTCTTAATTTTTGGCGACCGTTATACCCAAGGTGGCACACTGGTCAGAACTAGTTTACATACCTTAGTCAGCCCGTTATTGTATTTTGCCAATGTGCCCTATGAAATGTTTGATATTGGAGCAAAAAGCTTACATACGCGCGATCAGCTCAGGCAGGAAAACTACACCCTCAAAGAAAAGCAGTTATTACAAAGTGAACAGTTGCAACAATTAGCGTTTCTTAAAAAAGAGAATCAAGAGCTCAGAGCGTTACTAGGGGCGTCAGCAAGACAAAATAACACCCGGTTGATTGCTCAAGTGTTATCTGTTCATTCCAATCCTTATAGCCACCAAGTGGTGATCAATCGCGGTACGATAGACGGAGTGACAGAAAGTCAGGCTGTCATCGATGAAATGGGGATTGTTGGTCAATTAACTCAAGTGGGTACAACCACATCGCGCGTTTTATTGATGACAGATATTACGCATGCTACCCCAGTCCGCATTCTACGCAATGATGTTCGCACTGTTATTGAAGGTATCGGAAAAATTAACCGTTTAAAGCTTTCTCATGTACCACATAGCTTAGATGTACGTATTGGAGATGTTTTAGTTACATCGGGTTTAGGCGGTATTTTTCCAGAAGGCTACCCTGTGGCGGTTGTGACAAACATTAATCGAGATGAGGGGCTTCCTTTTGCTAAGGTTTATGCCGAACCGATTGCTCAATTAGACAGAATTCGCTTATTAGTAATATTAGGTAAGTCAGCTCAAGAGACACTCAGCCATGATTAGACGCAGTTATTTTTTTGTGGCGTTAAGTATTTTCTTTGCGCTCGTAATGGCATTGATGCCGTTACCTATTTCTGCCGAACCATTCAGACCTGATTGGGTCTTATTAGTTTTGATGTATTGGTCACTGGCGGTACCCCATCGAGTAAACATTGGCTGGGCTTGGATCACGGGTTTAATTATTGATTTAGCTATGGGGTCACCACTTGGTGTAAATTCCTTGACTTACTCTGTGTGTATTTACATTACTGTGAGTAACTTTCAGAAAATACGAAACTTTTCAATTTGGCAGCAGGCCGTCATGATCGGTCTATTTTTGACGCTCTATCACTTGCTGCAATTTTGGTTAAACCACTTTTTACTCGATATTTATTTTAGCCCGCATTATTTGTGGCCCGCCGTGACAGGCATGTTATGTTGGCCATGGATCTTTTTATTACTGCGTAAGTATCGACGTCAATTTAGGATACGTTAATGATCCCTCTTTATTTAGCGTCAGCGTCCGCTCGTCGCAAACAATTGCTGGCTCAGCTGGGTTATGAATTTGAACAGTTTAGTGTGGATGCTGATGAAAGTCAGTTGGCTGATGAACCTGTGTATGCGTATGTTGAGCGTTTAGCTAGGCTTAAAGCGCAATCGGGTGTTGCAATGGGTTATGTAGACAGGCCTGTACTGGGCAGCGATACTGTGGTTGTCATAGACGAACAAGCACTAGGTAAACCTAAAGATATTGATGATTTTAGGGCGACTATGAAACGCCTATCAGGGCGTACCCATCAGGTATTAACCTCCGTCGCTTTGGCAACGCAAAAGCATGTAATTAGTACAGTTGTGTGCACCGATGTGACATTTAAAACATTAACAGAGGATGAAATAGAAAGTTACTGGCAAACGAATGAGCCGCAAGATAAGGCTGGTGGCTATGGTATTCAAGGACTCGGTGGACGATTTGTAACACATATATCAGGTAGCTATTTTGCCGTTGTCGGCTTACCTTTGTATGAGAGTGAGAAATTAATTCAACAATTTGTGGCGGAGACAGCATGAGCAGTGAACTACTCATTAATGTGACACCCAGTGAAAGTCGTGTGGCATTAATCGAAAATGGTGTACTCCAAGAAGTGCAGGTAGAGCGTATTGGTAATTTAGGTATTGTAGGTAATATCTATTTTGGTAAGGTTAGTCGAGTATTACCAGGCATGCAGGCTGCTTTCGTTGACATTGGGCTAGATAAAGCGGCATTTCTGCATGCATCAGATATTGTGAATAGCGCTTCATTCGAAGAAGGTGTTGATGATCAGCCAGTTAAAAAAGTACAAGATATTAGAGAACTGGTTAAGCAAGGCCAATTTATTCTGGTGCAAGTCGTCAAAGATCCGCTCGGCACAAAAGGGGCGAGATTAACAACTGATATCACTATACCATCACGTTATTTAGTATTTATGCCTGATGCTACGCATGTCGGTGTAAGCCAACGAATAGAAACTGAAGAAGAGAGAGCCAGACTGAAAAAGATAGTCTCTCAGTATAATGATGAGAATGGTGGCTTTATCGTTAGAACCGCAGCGGAAGGCGCATCTGAAGCCGAATTACAACATGATGCGGAGTTTTTGAAGAAACTATGGCAGAAAATTGTCAGTCGTAGAAAAAAAGCCAGCAAAGCCAGTATCTTACATGAAGATTTAACACTCGCTTTTAGAACGCTTCGTGATTACGTTGGTGAAGATATGGAACGGATCCGGGTTGACTCAAAGTTGACTCATCAAGAGTTAAAAGAGTTTACAGAGGAGTTTGTCCCTTTACTGGCTCAGGTACTGGAATATTACCCTGGTGAGCGGCCCATTTTTGACTTATTTGATGTTGAGAGTGAGATCCAAAAAGCGTTACACCGTAAAGTTGAATTAAAGTCAGGCGGTTATTTGATCATTGATCAGACTGAAGCAATGACAACCGTTGATGTAAATACGGGGGCGTTTGTTGGGCACCGAAATTTAGAAGAAACGATTTTTAATACCAACGTTGAAGCGACATCAGCGATAGCTCGCCAATTAAGGCTGAGAAATTTAGGTGGGATCATTATTATTGATTTCATCGATATGATATCGGATGATCATAAACGCAGAGTACTTCACTCTTTAGAAACGGCATTGTCAAAGGATCGTGCAAAAGCCAATATTAATGGTTTATCAGCATTGGGCTTAGTTGAAATGACGCGAAAGCGCACACGAGAAAGCTTAGAACATATTTTGTGTGGTGTTTGTCCATCGTGTTCTGGGCGAGGATCACTGAAAACGGTTGAAACGGTATGTTATGAAATACTGCGTGAGATTGTCAGAGTAAATCGTGCTTATGATGCGGATAAGTTTATGGTGTATGCGTCTGCTGCGGTCAGTGAAGCACTTACTAACGATGAATACCATAACTTAGCTGAATTGGAACTATTCATTGGAAAGCAAGTCAATATTCAAACAGAGAGTTTATACAGTCAAGAGCAATTTGATGTTGTCATGATGTAAGGCGGCACAGGGTTAATGCAAGCTAAAAAAATCTGCTTTTTTTGTTTTAGAAAAGTTTGGCAAGTTTTTGCTGTAGCGCTGGTCGTTTTGGCGGTTTTTGTGTCGGTGCTTAAATATGCCTTACCATACGCTAACGATTATAAACACGATATAGAAACACTGATCAATAAACAGTTTGGCGTTGATTTAACCATTGGCGCTATTAGTGCTAGCTGGCAGGGCACTGGACCCTCTTTAGTGTTAGAAAACCTAACATTCGCAGATAACCAAAATGCACCAATTGCATTGAGTATTGCTAATACTAGTTTGCAATTAAACGTTATTGAATCACTAAAAAATTGGCAACTGCGTTCAGATTATTTTGTACTTAATGGTTTTGTTGCTGATGTAAACCTTAAAGAGCTGAGTAATTTACAAACCAATAGTGATAGTAACTTTGAGCAGCAATCTTTGATAGAGAGCTTATTCTTAGGTGCAACGGGTCACTTTTCTATTCAAGAAAGTCAATTAAACTTGATCACTCACTTAGGAAAGCGCCACTCTTTATTATTGGAAGATATTACTTGGCAAAATAGCGAGCAAATTCATCAAGGTATTGGTGAAGTAAGTATTCCTGGTTTTTCTCAGGGGCACTACTCGGCTCGATTGTCTTTTACTGGTGAACGTTTACGTGATTTAAATGGGCAAATTTATTTACATGCATCAAAAGTAGATGTTTCTGACTGGCTAACTCAAGATCTAAATGAAGATAAACTAGGGATCCATACAGAGCTAAATGGTGAAGCTTGGGTGTCAATGCAAAGTGGTAAGCTGGAAAATGTTCATCTAAATTGGTTACCGAGTTATATTAAATGGTTGGAAAATGGCCAAAGTGAGCGTATATCACTGACATCTGGGCAGATATTATTTACGCCTTCAAAGCAGGGGCAGTTTTGGGAGCTATCAACTACGCCATTACAGCTTTCTCACAACGATATTCCTTATACAGCGACACAAGTACGCGGTGAGTTTTCAGCAGCGCAACAGCAAGTTTGGTTTGATGAACTCAGTGTAACCTTATTGTCAGACCTCAGTGCATTAAGCAATATGGAATTTGCAAAACAAGTCGCAGCGCATGACTTGCAAGGTGCTTTGCGAGGCCGAGTGAGTATTGGGCCAGAAAAAGATGTGTCTGCGTGGTTAGGGGGTCGTGATTTGTCATGGCGTCAGGTTGGAGGGATACCGGGTGCCGATAGCTTAAGATTGGAATTTGCACTGCAAAACAATAGCGGGGCTGTATCGCTCTTCTCTGAAAATGCACAGTTTCATACCGCAGGGTTATTCGATCGACCACTTGCTTACAATCAACTGAACTTAGAGCTTCAGTTTTTTAAGCGGGGTAATGATTGGCAAGTGGTAAGCGATTCGTTGTGGTTTGACAATGAAGATTTAACCGTTGCTGGAGAAATGCACTTAAATTTAGCAGATGAACCTGAGTTAGATTTATATGTCGAAGTACTTGGGGGGAGTGCAGAAGTCGCTAGTCATTATTTTCCTCAAACGTTAATGAAAGCAAGCCTCATAAAGTATTTGAATGAAGGGATCCTTGGAGGGATACATCGTGAATCGCAAGTGTTGTTTTCTGGGCGATTAACGGATTTTCCATTTAGTAATGGGGCTGGGCAGTTTGATGTTTTGTCAAAAATTGAAGATGCGGAATTTGCTTTTGCACCGGGCTGGCCTGCGATAAAGAATGCCGAGACGACGTTACATTTCTCCAATGAACGCATGGATATTTATGCTCATTCGGGCACTTTAATTAACCAAAAAATAGAGGACAGTGTGGTCGTCAGTATTGATAATTTAGATGCTGCAGATGACCTTTGGGTGAGAATAAACCATATTACGCAAGCCCCTTCGCTAGTGCCTTTTTTCGCAGCGACACCGCTTAATGACCCTCTTTCAAATATATTACAGATTGTTCAGGGTAAAGGTGAAGTTGAAGGAGATATAACCCTAAAGATAGATTTACGAAATTTAGATGTATTAGCTGAAGGTGACATATATTTACGTAATTTACCGATCTTTCTATCAAAGCCGGGTATGCAACTTGATCAAGTTGACGCTGTTTTACATTTTAAAGACGATGCTATTTCCATACCTGATGCAAGCGCATCCTGGTTAGGCATGCCTGTGCAGTTTGATGTTAAAGGCGATGGAGATAATAAAAACTACCAAGTTGATATTAATGCTCAGCTTTTGGCGCAAAGCGATAAATTACTGCCTTATACGGATGGCTTACTTGACGGCTACTTATCGGGGGAAGCGGAATTAAATACAGCATTGAGCTTGGTCTTTAGCGATGAATCATTTAATTACACGGCTGAGTTTTCGTCTGATCTAGTGGGTCTATCAAGCGACTTTTCTGCCCCTTATAATAAAATTGTCTCCAGTACTTGGCCGTTGCAAGGGGTGGTGCAAGGCGATGATATTTCTAATTTAATCATGGTTAATATTGATAAGAAGTTGTTTTTTAATGGCATCTTAGATAATGACAGTGTGCAATTGAGCAATGCACATTTGATTTCTGGCAAACGGGATAGAGGGCTTGCACAGGATGGGTTTGTTGTCTCCATTGACCATGCTGAATTGGATTTGCAGTCTTGGATCCCATTTATTGACAGAGTAATTAACTCGGGTAACCGAGCAAAGAACCAAGCTTCCTTGTTTCCAGAGTTACGTGCTATTGATGCTCAAATAGGTGATCTAGACCTATCGGATATTCACTTTAATGACCTTGAGATGCGCCTACGTCCGAGCAGCGATGGCATGACGATGCGATTAAATGCAAAAGAATTGCGTGCGCAAATAGTATTACCCCCAAGCGGTTCAAGTCGACCCATTGCAATCAATACTGATTATTTACGACTTAATCTACCTAAACTTGCAGAGAGCATGAGTACTGACCTTGAAAATGAGTCAAGCGCGAATATGCCAGCAGATGATTTAAGTTGGTTAGCTCATATTCCAGCCGTTGCGTTTAACTGCTCTGATTGCAGAGTTGATACTTATCAGTTAGATAAAGTATCAATGTCTTTGTTTGGTGATGGAAATAAGTTAGTGATCCCTGAACTCGTTGTCGATAAAAAGGAGCATGTGTTACGTGGGCAAGGACAGTGGCAAGCAGGAGTGTCACGTATAGAAGGGATTATGAACAGCAAAGATATTGGTGAGCTGTTTGATGAATTTGATTTAACCTCAACTATCAAAGATTCTAAAGCAAGCATTGGCTACCAATTACAATGGAATGGTGCACCCTATGATATAAATTTACCCAGTCTTGCGGGGGAAGTAAATTGGGAACTTGGTGAAGGACATTTAGCTGAAATAAGTGACCAAGGAGCTCGCGTTTTTTCTCTGCTAAGCTTAGATTCATTGGTGAGAAAATTGAAACTAGACTTTAGAGACGTATTCTCTAAAGGTTTTTTTTACAACAAGATGCAAGGGTCCGTGCAGCTTGAAGAAGGCATTGCTTATACGAAAGACACTAAAATGGACGGTGTGCCAGCGGATTTAACCATTCAAGGTTATGCGAATTTAAATACCTACGATATTAACTATGACTTGGCTGTGGCACCACAAGTTACATCTAGTTTGCCAGTGATTGTTGCATGGATGGTTAACCCAGTGACAGGACTTGCTGCGTTAGCGCTAGATAAGGTGATTCATTCTGCGCGGGTTATTTCGGAGATTAAATTTAAAGTGACAGGCACTATGGATAAGCCTATTGTTACTGAAATTAATAGAAAAAGTCGAGAAGTTGAAATCCCACAAGCTGCACAAAATACCCCCCCGAAGGCGCAAGACGCTTTACCTTCGAGGGAGCTTGTTGAAAGCACAAATAGCACATTAATTAAAAAAGAGGCGAGAACAGTTGATGAGGCGGGCGTTTAAATATGGACCATCCATCGAAGGTGATTGCTATACAAATGTGCTCTGGTGTAGAACCAAGCGTTAACTACCAATATTTAGTGAGACAGCTAGAAGAACTTAATTTACAGCAACCTGCGCTGGTTTGCCTACCTGAAGCTTGGTTGGCGTTTTGTCATACAAGTCAAGACTCCGTTATATTAAGCGCGACAAATACGTATTGGATAACAAAGCTCAAATTACTGTGTCGTAACTATGGTATTTGGCTCGCAGCAGGTACTATTGCGCTGCCACACGACAATGAGCGTTATGTGGCGGCAAGCTTATTGTTTAATGACACCGGTGATATTGTCGCACAGTACAATAAAATGCATTTGTTTGATGTCGATGTGGATGACAATACTCAAGGCTATCGAGAATCTTCGCATTGCGCTGCTGGTACTGAGGTAAAAGTAGTTGATAGCCCATTTGGAAGAATAGGCTTAAGTGTATGCTATGACGTCCGTTTTCCAGGGCTTTATCAGAAAATGGTCGACCAAGGGGCTCAACTATTGTTGATCCCTAGTGCGTTTACGACAGTTACGGGAGCTGCACATTGGCAACCTCTATTACAGGCACGGGCTATTGAGACACAGTGTTATGTGGTTGCAGCTGCGCAGGTAGGAATACATGAAAATGGCCGCAAAACCTTCGGACATAGCCTAATATTATCACCATGGGGTACTGTGCTTGCAGATGCCAAGGGTACATGTGGTGCTGTCCAAGGTGACATTGATTTAGCAGAACTTATGCAAATCAGAACTAAAATGCCAGTACAGGCACACAATCGTTTTAAGAGTGAATTTTATGAATAATGTTGAACAACATTTATTAGCTGACAGTCAATTGACTCGAGAACAGCTAGAGCAAACGCTTAGTTATATTCACCAACATCAAGTGGATTATGCCGACCTCTATTTCCAGTCATGCTACAACGAAACGTGGGTGCTTGAAGATGGTATTGTTAAAGATGGCAGCTATAACATCGAAAGGGGCGTTGGTGTTAGAGCTTTATCTGGTGAAAAAACGGGCTTTTCATATTCTGATGCCATCAATGTTGATGCGTTAAACAAAGCAGCGATGGCTGCACGTAGTATTGCTCAATCAGGCGAAACAAAAAAAGTACAAGTCTTTAGTGACGTGACGGCAAAACAGCAATTTGCGCCAGTGCAACCAATTACTAAAATGGCTGATGCTGATAAAGTTGCGCTATTACGAGAAATTGAAGCGCATATTCGAGATATAGCACCAGATGCTCAACAGGTGGTGAGCTCAATTTCAGCGGTATATGAAGAGGTCTTGATTGCAGCCAGTGATGGTACTTTTGCCACCGATATTCGCCCATTAATTCGTCTTAATTGTTCCGTGTTACTTGAGAAAAATGGTCGACGTGAACGAGGTGGTGCCGGTGGTGGAGCTCGTTTAGATTACGGCTACTTTAAAGAGCTGGTTGCGGGAAAACCGCGTTGGGTAGAGTATGCAGAAGAAGCGGTACGCTTAGCTAAAGTAAATTTAGAAGCCGTAGATGCCCCAGCAGGGGCAATGCCGGTGGTATTAGGTGCTGGTTGGCCTGGTGTGCTTTTACATGAAGCGGTAGGACATGGCTTAGAGGGTGACTTTAACCGAAAAGAAGCTTCTGCATTTAGTGGGAAAGTAGGGCAGCAGGTTGCATCAGAACTTTGTACCGTCGTTGATGATGGTACATTGGCTGATCGCAGAGGATCTTTAAACGTAGATGATGAAGGCACTCCAGCAGCATATAATGTGTTAATTGAAAAAGGTATTTTACAAGGTTATATGCAAGATAAGTTAAATGCCCGTTTAATGGGCGTTGCGCCTACCGGTAACGGACGTCGTGAATCATATGCACACTTACCTATGCCAAGGATGACAAATACGTATATGTTACCTGGGCAAGACACTCAAGCGGATATTATCAGTAGTGTTAAAAAAGGTATTTTTGCATCAAACTTTGGCGGCGGTCAGGTAGATATTACTTCAGGTAAGTTTGTATTTTCTGCGTCAGAGGCATACCTTATTGAAGATGGAAAGATCACTCAGCCTATTAAAGGGGCTACACTCATTGGTAATGGACCGGATGTGATGCATAAAATCTCCATGGTGGGCAATGATCTTCAACTCGATAGAGGGGTTGGTGTATGTGGCAAAGACGGCCAAAGTGTCCCTGTTGGTGTTGGTCAGCCCAGTTTAAAAATTGATGAAATCACTGTCGGTGGTACGGCTTAAGCACGTATTAAAGACATAAAAAAACCAGCATAGGCTGGTTTTTTTATGTCTTAAGCTTCTCAGTAAGGTAATTACGGCATCATCGCTTCTTTTAAATACTGAAAGAGTTCTTTATAGCCCTTTGCAGGCTTTTCTGCTGCGGCTTCTTTTTTGGCTTGGCGGACGAGTTGTCGCATTTTTTGACGTTCTAACTCTGGGTATTCACCAAGTAACTCATTGACTTTGTCATCACCTTGTTGAATTAATTCATCTCTGACTATTTCGATTTTATTTAGGAGCACGTCAGCTTGATTATTTTTATTTAGCATCAAGTCGATAGCCGCTTCTATTTCGGCAATATTCTCTGTGGTGCGAAGTGTTTTTGTTATGTAGTTCATATGCCTACGATAAGCTTCACTTTTTGCACGTATTTTATCTGCGACGACCATTGCTTGCAGTAAATCATCGGTAAGCGGCAATTTATCACGTTGCTTTTTTGCCATGCTGGCTAAGTCGAGCGCAAGTTGCTGGTACTGCTGCGCATCACGTTTCAGTTCACTTTTAGAGACATAGATGATGTCTTCTTCAATTACGGGTTTCTTTTTCTTAGCCATGATTCAAACTAGTAGTAATCTATTTGTGCTAAGTATACCAATTATACGGAGGAAAAGCTTTGCTTGAATAGGGCGATAATCATGATGTGTGTTAGCATTAATGTAGAGACATAATTTATTAGAGAAGATGCCCATGAGCAGAGCCCAACAAGACCCTATTTATCAACAAATTGATGATGTAAAGCAAGCTGTTTCAGAAGTATTGGCCCACGCTAAAAAATTGGGCGCCACCGCCTCAGAGGCTGCGATGTCGAGCACGTCAGGCCTCTCGGTTAGCACTCGGATGGGCGAAGTTGATACGATTGAGTTTAACCAAGATGGTGGCTTAGGGATCAGTGTTTATGTTGGTAACCATAAAGGCAGTGCCTCTACTGCAGATTTGAGCCCGGCAGCTTTGCGCTCAGTGGTAGAAAAAGCCATTGATATTGCCAAGTTTACTTCTGATGACCCGTGTAACGGAGTCGCTGATGAGCAACTTCTAGAAATGTCTCCACCAGATTTAGATCTTTATCACCCATGGGATGTTTCCCCCGAGCAAGGTATTGAGTTTTGCCTTGAAGCGGAAAAAGCCGCGTTAGAATTTGATTCACGGATTGTTAATTCAGACGGTGCCAGTTTTGCAAGCCACCAAGGTTTACGAGTATATGGTAATAGTCATGGCTTAGTTGCTGGTTTTCCTCGCACACGACACACATTAAGCACGATGGTCATTGGTCAAGACGGTGAACATATGCAAAGAGATTCTGCTTACACAATTTCTCGTGAGCAGAGTGGATTAAAAGGTGCTGGTTTAGTCGGTGTTGAAGCGGCAGAGTCAACACTTGCGAAGTTAAATAGCCAGAAAATAAAAACGATGAAGAGCCCTGTCGTTTTTAGAGCGGATATTGCAAATAGCCTGTTTGGACATTTAGTATCAGCGATTGGCGGTGGGGCACTTTATCGTAAATCGACATTTTTGCTTGAGAGCTTAAATACCCAAGTATTTAATCCATGCGTCTCTATTATGGAAAGGCCACATTTATTAAAAGGATTAGCATCCAGTCCATTTGATAGCGAAGGGGTAAAAACCCGTGACCGAGATATTATTAGCGGTGGAGAATTACAAACATATTTACTCGCGAGCTACGCAGCCCGTAAATTGGGTATGACAGCCACAGGTCATGCTGGGGGTATTCATAATTGGTTAGTACAACAAACGCATGATGATCTGCATGCTGTACTACAGACGATGGGTACCGGCTTGTTGGTAACCGAATTAATGGGCCAAGGTGTTAACACCGTAACAGGTGATTACTCGCGCGGTGCTGCTGGCTTTTGGGTCGAAAATGGTGAAATTCAATATCCGGTAAGTGAAATAACCATAGCGGGTAACTTACAGGACATGTTTAAAGGCATTCAAGCCATTGGCGGTGATATAGAAGTGCGAGGGAGCGTACAGACTGGCTCAGTATTGATTGAATCAATGCAAGTTGCTGGAGAGTAATATTTTTGATCTGAAGTAAAGGGGCTCAGAGTGCCTTTACTTCAGGCTATTGCTGTTACAGCGCTAAGTTAAAAACCAGGTTGCAGTACCTAAAAAGGCAAATATCCCAACAATATCAGTCACTGTTGTCAAAACAACACTACCAGCAAGTGCAGGATCAATCTTCATTCTCTTAAGAATAAGTGGAATACTTGCTCCCGCGATACCCGCCGCGAGTAAGTTCATGAACATTGCAAATGCAATTACCGCACCTAGTGTGAAATCCCACTTCCACAACGCAACAACACCAGCTATTAGTAACGACCATAACAAGCCATTTAGCGCCCCAATAGCTAACTCTTTACCGAGTATAAATCGTTGGTTAGTTTGGTTTATATGGCCAAGCGCAATACCTCGGATAACCAAGGTGAGTGTTTGGCTACCGGCCACCCCACCCATGCTGGGTACTATGCCGTTGAGCACGGCAAGCACGGGTAAAATATCGAGGGTATTTTCAAAAAAGCTCGCAACAAATGCTGCGAGTAGTGCAGTCAATAAGTTGATCCCTAGCCAAATAGACCGACGGCGGCTACTTTTTAGAACGGGTGCAAAGGTGTCTTCTTCATCATCAAGACCAGCCATACTAAGTAAGCTATGTTCAGCATCTTCTCGAATTACATCAACAATATCATCAATGGTGATCCTGCCTAGCAGGTGGTTGTTATCATCAACAACCGCGGCAGAGATCCAGTTATGGCGCTCAAAAAGTTGCGCGACTTCAGTCTCATCCATCGAAATTGGAATTGACTCTTTGTCCTCATCCATCAAATCGTGAACCAAGTGATCTGGCGGGTTTGTTAATAATGTACTTAAAGGTAATGCGCCTATAAAACAGTTGTCTTTATCAACAACATAGAGATCATCGGTGCCATCTGGCAGGTTGCCACGTAAACGTAAGTAGCGTAGTACAACATCTAATGATACATCTGCACGAATAGTGACAGTATCACTATTCATCAATGCGCCAGCAGAGCGCTCTTGATAGGATAGGGCTTGGGTAGCACGCTCACGATCTTGCGTGTCCATGCTGCTAACAACGTCTTGATATACGGTATCGGGTAAACTTCGTAATACTTCGCCTAAATCATCATCATCCATGTCCTCCGTAGCCGCTGCAATGAGCTCTGGTTCCATCTTTGCGATGATACCAAGTCGCACATCTTCTGATAACTCTTCAAGTACATCACCTTGAATATCTGGGTCGACGAGTTGCCAAAGTTGTGTTCGGACTTTATGAGGGGAAGATTCGAGTAAGAGTGCGGTATCACATGGTGCGGTCTCAGCTAAAACTCGCCTGACTTGAACAAACTGCCCACTATTAAGCGCAAGCGTAACTTGCTGTAGTTGTTGCAGGGTATAATCTTGTTCAAGCGCTTCAGGCATAGGCTTCCTAAATAATATCGTATTGTTAGTATTTTTACGCGTGCCAAGTGAATATCTGTTGGATAATATGCAAGCGAATGACGCTTAGGTACGCGGGCCTTGGCTTGAGAGTTTAACGTACTTTAGAGCGTGTTGCCACGTAGGATAAGCGTATTTATACTATGTTGTAGTGTACAAGTTATTCTTGTTCGTGAAATTTTTGCTCAATTAAGTCGCCAATGGCACATAAGGCGGATTGCGCATCTGGGCCTTCACAGCGAATTTTTACGTACTTTCCTTGACTACTTTCTAATAACAGCAATGCTAATACGCTGTCTCCTGCGGCCTCTTTTTCATCTTGATATAAGGTAATATCTGCATCGAATTTAACGGCCAATTGCGCCAATACAGTGGCAGCTCTAGCATGTAAACCACATTTATTTTTAATTAAAAAAGTACCCTCAACAACACATGACATTAGATATTTTGTTCACGATGACGGATCTGTACATTCGGGTGAGTGCGTTGGAAGCTTTCTCCGATGGTTTGGGCTAGGTAAACAGAGCGATGTTGTCCGCCTGTACAACCGACAGCAATCGTAAGGTAGCTGCGGTTATTGCGTTCAAGATGAGGTAACCAAGTTTGTACAAATGTTTGAATTTGCCAAGTGAATTTTTGTACTATACTGTGGCCAGCTAAATAGTCTTGTACAGGTTGATCTAACCCTGTGAGTGGTTTTAAGTCAGGCTCCCAATGCGGGTTAGGTAAGAATCGAGCATCAAATACATAGTCAGCATCTTTCGGCATACCATGCTTAAACCCAAAAGATAAGAAGGTGATGATTAGCTGTTTATCTTTTTTACCTAATATACGTTCACGGATAGCTTCAGCTAATTGATGTACGCTTAAATCTGTGGTGTCAATCACCATATCTGCGCTGGTATTGAGCACGTCAAGCAGTTGCTTTTCTTCTTTAATCGCTAAATCTAAAGGCAAATTATTGATAGATAAAGGGTGTAAGCGGCGAGTTTCAGAAAAGCGTTTGATTAAGGTTTGATCATCGCTGTCTAAATAAAACAGAGTTGGGTTAGCGAAGCCGGGTAAGTATTCAAGAATATCGTTAAATTCTTCCTGTTGTTTAGGGAGGTTTCTGACATCAATACTGACGGCTATTTTGTCGTAGTTTTCGGAAACACTTCTTACGAGTGAAGGCAGTAAGTTAACAGGAATATTATCAACGCAATAATAGCCAAGATCTTCTAATACTCTAAGTGCTACTGACTTCCCTGATCCAGAACGGCCACTAATGATGATTAATTCCACGACTTTCCCCTATTTATTAATCCTGTGCAGTAACAATACTATAAAGCTCGGAATCACTACTTGCATGTCTTAATTGTTTGCAAAACTCTTTGCTTTTCAACTTATCTGCAATAGCAGATAGTGTCTTTAAGTGTTGCTGATTATCACCTTCAGGTACTATAAGCGCAACAAAAATATCAACGGGGCGGTTGTCTATTGCATCAAACGGAATAGGTTGCTCACTGATTAAAAGTATTGCAAAAACATGCTCTATACCTTCCATACGGCCATGGGGTAACGCAATTCCTTTCCCAATTCCTGTACTGCCTAGTTTTTCACGGTTCATTAAGGCTGACAAAATATGATGTTGCTCAAGTTGCGGTAATTGCTGATGAGCAAGTTCACTAACGTATTCTAAAATCCGTTTCTTGCTATTAAAAAGGACCGCAGCTTTACTGCAGTCCTTGTTGATTATTGAGCTTAATTTCATGATTAGTGTCGAGTAAGCTTCTCTTTATGTTTAATTACTTGCCTGTCTAGCTTATCAACTAAACCATCGATAGCGGCATACATATCTTGATGCTCAGTAGAGGCGAAAACTTCAGCGCCACTGAGATGTAAGGTAGCTTCGGCTTTTTGTACCAGCTTTTCAACATCTAAGATCACATGCACGTTATTTATATGATCAAAGTGCCTTTCTAGCTTCGCAAACTTGGTGTTGACATAGTCTCTTAGTGATTCTGTAACTTCTACGTGACGACCAGTTAAATTTAGTTGCATAAGCATTTTCCTTCTTTGGTAATACGTCTTATATCAAGCTTTTACGCTGATTTGACGGTGGAATGGCTAACGACTCCCGATATTTTGCTATGGTACGTCGGGCCACTTTGATTCCTTGCTCTGCCAATATATCCGCAATTTTGCTATCACTTAACGGCTTAGCTGTATTTTCGGCGGCAATGAGCTTTTTGATCAATGCTCTAATCGCAGTGGAAGAGCATTCACCTCCGTTTTCAGTACTAACATGGCTTGAGAAGAAATACTTCAACTCAAAAATACCCCTAGGTGTGTGCATATATTTTTGTGTAGTGACTCGAGAAATGGTCGACTCATGCATCTCTACCATTTCAGCCACATCATTAAGCACCATAGGTTTCATTGCTTCAGGGCCATGTTCAAAGAATGCCTGTTGTTGCTGCACAATGCAATTAGTAACTTTCATTAAAGTGTCATTGCGGCTCTCTAAACTTTTAATAAACCATTTCGCTTCTTGCAAATGAGAGCGAATAAACTGGCTATCAGTGCTCGATTTTACAGAGCGCGACATCGCAGCATAATGATCATTAACTCTGATTTTTGGCATTGAATCTGGGTTTAGCTCTACCAGCCAACGGCCTTTCACTTTTTTAACCGACACATCAGGGATCACATACTCTGATTCTTCCCGAATAATACTGGCAGCCGGTTTTGGGTTTAAGCTGTGGATCAGCGTCATCACATCTTTTAAATCCGATTCTTTGAGTTTAGTCTTCTTCATCAAAGTTCGGTAGTCACGACTGGCAAGTAAATCGATATGCTCGGTTAATATTTGTTTTGTTTGTTCTAACCAAGGTGTCGCTTTATCAAATTGATTCAATTGTATACATAAACATTCCTGTAAGCTTCGTGCTGCAATACCTACAGGGTCAAATAGCTGAATACGCTTAAGTACCGCTTCTATTTCATCGAGCTCAATACCTTCTTCGGAGCTGCCATCGTTTAAGCTATCTAAAATTTCTTCTGTAGATAATGTTAACAAGCCGCCATCGTCAACAGCTTCTACAATTGCAACAGCGATGCCTCTGTCGGTATCGCTAAATGGGGTAAGCTCTAGCTGCCACATGAGATACTCATGCAGAGTTTCAGTTGTTTCCCCTTGATACATGTTTTCATCTTCAGGCATGGGACCGCTGCTTGCAGCAGGAGCTGCACTCATGTACTCGTCCCAAGTGACGTCCATGGCCAGTTCTTCGCTGACTGTGTCTTTACTCATTGCAGCGTCAGAATCTAGTTCATAATCGCTAACTGGTGCTTCGTCAGTGGTATCTGAACTTGTCTCGTCTTTATTCAGTTCTTTGTGTTCTTTTTCTCTATTATCACTGTCGTTGTCATGCTCTGATTCTTCAACTTCTAACAAGGGGTTGCTGTCTAATGCTTCTTGAATTTCTTGTTGAAGATCGAGCGTGCTGAGCTGCAGCAAGCGAATAGCCTGCTGTAACTGTGGTGTCATGGTTAATTGCTGGCCCATGCGCAGCTGTAGCGATTGCCTCATGTATCTCTAACAATCCTTTTCATTGTTCAATTATTAAAATTACCTAGGTGTATTAACTATAGCCTGAATTGCTCACCAAGGTAGACATCTCGAACAGTTTGATCGGCTAGCACATGTTCAGGTGTGCCAGATGCAATTAATTCACCATGTGAAACAATGTACGCCTTTTCACACACATCGAGTGTTTCACGTACATTATGGTCTGTGATAAGAACACCTATACCGCGTTTTTTTAAATGTTCGATAATTTTCTTTATATCTAACACTGAAATAGGATCAACACCAGCAAAAGGCTCATCTAATAGGATAAATTTTGGATTTGCGGCTAAAGCACGAGCAATTTCTACCCTTCTGCGTTCGCCACCAGATAATGCCATGCCCTGACTGGAGCGTATGTGCTGAATATTAAACTCGTCTAAGAGCTCGTTAAGCAGTTGTTCTCGATCTGCCTTACTAAGATCTTTGCGCGTTTCTAAGATTGCCATTAAGTTTTGATAAACAGTCAGTTTACGAAATATCGATGACTCTTGTGGTAAATAGCCAATGCCCAGCCTAGCTCGGCTATGCATAGGTAATAAGGTAATGTCTTTGTTATCAATGGTAACTGTACCGTTGTCGCTTGGCACGAGCCCTACAATCATATAAAAACTGGTGGTTTTACCTGCGCCATTGGGGCCTAAAAGACCAACAATACTGCCAGCTTCAACGCTGAGGCTGACATTTTTGACGACCTGACGCCCTTTATAGCTTTTAGCTAAAGCTTGTGCAGTGAGTGTGCTCATGGTTATTTGCCTTGGTCTTTATCTGATTTTTTTTCTGGGACTAAAATAGTATGAACACGGCCGGTGTTTTGAGTACCTCTGTCTGCATTTATTAATTGCTTTTCCATATCATACGTGATGGATTGTGCTTTTATAATTTGACCTGCCTGATTAATTTCAGCATCGCCTTTGATAATGAGCATTTTATTTGCAACGTCATAGCGTACTTCTTGTGCACTGGCACTCAATAAGGTGCCATCGGCCTGTGTTTCACTAAAAAGCGCAGGGCTGCCAGTTGCGACAAGCAGTTGTTTGTTTTCCCCAAGCTCCGCCCTACGGTGCACTTCTAAACGATCCGCATTGATCTTCCTGTTACCATGAATAATTTCAACGTTCTGTTCAAAAATACCGATGTTGGTTTTTAGCTGTGCTTGTTGCTTTCCTGCTTTGATCGATACTTCAGAAGCAAAAGAGTCGCTTTGAGCTACGACTACGTGACTAAGTGTTAATCCAATAAAGGCGATAGTAACTTTAAGTTTATTGATCATAGTAAACGGTTCTTGTATGGTTTATGAGCTCTATTACGTCGGTGTTTAAGTCCGCGAACAAGCCTCTCCCTGTTATCATTAAGTCAGGCCCGATTATTTCCACAGGTTGTTCTGACTGCATTAGTCGTTTGGTAATTTCGACACGAATATGATCGGCATTGATATGGGTGATCATAGCTTTATCGGTTAAATTTTTTGCTACCACATCCCCCTCTAAGATCAGGGTGTTATTTTCATACAGCGTGGCTTCTTTCGCGGTGATCTTCCAATTCATTGTGCCATTGTATAATGTAAAAACAGGCGCTTCGAAATGACTAAACCCGAGCTCCTGGTATAATTCCATTTTTTTTGCCGTAACAGTGTGGCTTCGCACACCAGTTTCATTGTAAATAGTTTGCTGTAACTCAGTCGCAATATAATCTGGTTTCGCTATTACATCTTGGGTATTGTTTTGAGATGTCGATGGCTGAGAAAAGTACGGATACCATAGCCAGCCCATTGTTAGCAAAAACAAACCCAATAAGGCAATGCGATTTGTGGTCATGCGCTTGTTCCCTCACTGCCTAGGCTGTGCCCTTGTGCAAGCATGATTAAGTCTGTTAACTCGCGGACAGCGCCAAAACCACCCGGTAATTGCGTTGTATAGTGTGATATGCGTTTGATAAGGGGGTGTGCATCGTTTACAGCCACGGCAAAACCCACTTTTTCCATCACCGGTAAATCTGGGCCATCATCACCAATATAAGCAATTTGTTCGTCAGATAAACTGAGTTTACGTTTTAGTTCATCATATGCGATTAATTTATTTTCCTGACCTTGATATATATACGGTACCGTTAAGCTAGTCATTCTTTGCTGAACAATCTGTGAATGCCTGCCGGTGATCACCGCAACTTGCACACCACTGTTAATAAGGGCTTTTATGCCAAAGCCATCTTTTGTATTGAACGCTTTTAACTCTTCGCCATTGTTACCCAAGTAAATGCGGCCATCAGAGAAGACGCCATCAATGTCACAAATAAGTAATTTCACGGCGGCGGCTTTACTATCAACGAGGGGCGAAATTGGTTGGTATAAATCAGCAAACTGCATTTACAGTACTCCCGCTTTTAATAAGTCTTGCGTATTAAGCGCACCAATAGGGCGTTGTTCATCATCTATGACAATTAAGCCGTTGATTCGTTTCATTTCCATTATATTTAATGCCTCAGCGGCAAGTATATTCGCCTGAATTGTGGCGCAGCCTTTGGTCATTACTTCATCAATGAGCGCGTTATGTAAATCCACTCGCTGTTCGATAATACGTCGTAAGTCACCGTCAGTAAAAATACCACAGAGGCGAGACTCCGCATCAACAACAGCAGTCATCCCCAGACCCTTTGCTGACATCTCAAATAATGCAGCTTTCACTGTATCCGTGTTCGTAACTATCGGGACTTGTTCGCCTTTATGCATGATGTCTGCGATGGTTAATAATAAGCGTTTACCTAACGCACCGCCTGGGTGTGATAATGCGAAATCATCGGCTGTAAAGCCTCGTGCTTCAAGCAAAGCAACGGCTAATGCATCACCCATTACCAAGGTAGCAGTTGTACTGGCTGTTGGAGCTAACCCGAGCGGACATGCTTCTTTAGACACCGCAATACACAAATGAATATCGGCTAACAATGCAATACTTGAGTGCGGATTTCCTGTCATCGCGATGGTTTTTGCGCCAATGCGTTTTATGACAGGAATAATACTCATAATTTCTGCAGTTTCTCCAGAGTTTGAAATAAGTAGCACAACATCATGCTTGGTGATCATACCTAAATCACCATGGCTTGCTTCGCCTGGATGAACAAAGAATGCAGGCGTGCCTGTACTTGCAAAAGTTGCAGCGATTTTATTACCAATATGTCCTGATTTACCCATGCCAATCACAATGGTTCTGCCACTGCAATCAAATATAGCTTGGCAACTTCTTTCAAAGTGTTCATCTATATACTGTACTATTTCATCAATAGCTTGGCGTTCGATATCGATAACAGCCTTGGCCGTTTGTGAAAAGTTAATTTGGGTCATTTAGTCAGTCCATTCTATTAAATGATGTAATACATGTAGCCGATAAATGCCGTTAGTAGTAACCCGCCTTCAAGACGATTAATCCTGCGGGTACCAGTGATACTCAAGCTCATAATGATCAATAACAGCGTTGCAGCAAGCATAACAAAGATATCTCGTTGAGCGATATTTGCATCTAATGTGGCTGGGTTTAAAATACCAGCGATAGAGAGTACAGCTAAAATGTTGAAAATGTTTGAACCGATAATATTACCCAAGGCTAAATCATCTTCTTTTTTCAATACACCAGCAATACAGGCTGCAAGCTCAGGCAGGCTGGTACCAATTGCGATGATGGTTAAGCCAATAAGTAAATCACTCATACCAAAGAACTTTGCAATATCGACTGCAGAACCTATGAGGTAATGAGAGCTTACAGGGAGTAGCACCATACCGACAACGAGCCATAATATGGCTTTTTTGGTTGGAACATTGTCAGGTACTTCATCACAAGCTTCGCTGACAAGAGGATCGTTCTGATTGCCGGTTTGTTTAGTGATAACGATAAGCGCCAATAAGAATAATACAAAGCCCACAAGTAATAGCGTACCTTCCGTAGCGCTAAAATAGTTGTCACTAATAATTAGCCAAGCGCCGAGAGACACAATGACCAATAAAGGCATTTCTCGTTTTAAAATTCCAGAGCTCACAGATAATGGGCGTAATAGGGCAGTAATACCCAAGACGAGTAATATGTTGGCAATATTTGAACCCACTGCATTACCGACTGCAGTATCGGTTTTATCCGCCAAGGCTGCCTGAGCTGCAACCATCATTTCAGGGGCTGATGATCCCATAGCGACAATAGTCAAACCAACGATGAGGGTGGGAACACCAAAATTTCGAGCTAATGCAGCTGCGCCAAAAACAAAACGATCTGCGCTCCAAACCAGTGCTGCAAAACCTAAGATTAGAACGATGAAAGATAAAACCATTAAAAGTTATGCCAGTAATAAAACGTCATTAAGGTAAATAGTACCAAAACCCAGAAAAAAAGTATAAATAAAAGCGGGTGCCTGATTTCGAGGGTGAGCGTAAGCTTGTTGATAGCTAGAGTTAAATTAAGGCGCTACTATTACAAAATTTTACGAAATGTATTTTCCCTCAAGACATAAAAAATCGTATTATGGCAAAATTAGCCGAACTAGATGTGGAGAGCGACTTGTCGCAAGCAATAGTTGAAATCAAGGATGTGACATTTTCACGCGGTGAAAAGACCATCTATAAAAACATGAGCTTTTCTGTTCCTAAAGGGAAGATCACCGCTATTATGGGCCCCAGTGGTATAGGTAAAACAACGATGTTACGCCTGATAGGTGGCCAACTTAAACCTGATAGCGGCGATATTCTATTTGAAGGTGCCAGCATTCCAAACATGACGCGTAGTGCGTTATATGATGCGCGAAAAAACATGAGTATGTTATTTCAAAGTGGGGCACTGTTCACAGATATGTCGGTGTTTGACAATGTTGCGTTTCCGCTGAGAGAACATACAAAACTAAGTGAAGAGTTAATTCGCTTAGTGGTATTAATGAAGCTACAAGCTGTTGGATTAAGAGGGGCTAGTGAACTAATGCCATCGGAGCTTTCTGGTGGTATGGCAAGGCGTGCAGCGCTTGCCAGAGCAATTGCATTGGACCCTGAGCTTATTATGTATGATGAACCATTTGCAGGCCAAGACCCTATTTCTATGGGGGTATTGGTCAAGCTAATTAAATCATTGAATGAAGTATTGGGGTTGTCATCCTTGATTGTTACTCATGATGTGACCGAAGTACTCAGTATCGCAGAACATGTCGTTATCATTGCAGAGCAAGGGGTGATTGGTAGTGGGACTGCTGAAGAAATGCTCGCGCACAGTTCCCCACTAGTGCAACAATTTTTACAAGGCTTATCTGATGGACCTGTTCCATTTCACCAACCTGCGAGTCCTTACGAGGATGCTTTGTTAACTAAAGGAGCTAGGTGATGGATTTTTTACAAAAACTGGGCCATAAAACATTAAGTCGATTTGCATCGTTAGGGCGTTCGACGCGTATGTTAATTGGGGCGTTGGTTAATATTCCTAATCCAAGAAAAGGGACGCCCTTACTGATCCGTCAGCTATACATGATAGGCCATCAGTCATTATTGATAATCATGGTGTCTGGTTTATTTATTGGCATGGTGTTGGCTTTACAAGGCTATACCGTACTCGTTGGTTATGGCGCTGAAGATAGTTTGGGGCCGTTAGTTGCTCTGAGTTTATTACGTGAATTAGGCCCTGTGGTTACCGCATTACTGTTTGCTGGGCGAGCTGGGAGTGCATTGACGGCAGAAATTGGTCTCATGAAAGCAACTGAGCAGCTTTCAAGTTTAGAGATGATGGCGATTGACCCTCTGAAGAGGGTGATTGCACCGCGCTTTTGGGCTGGTTTTATTAGCATGCCGATTTTGGCACTTATTTTTTCTGCGGTTGCTATTTTAGGTGCCCACTTAGTTGGCGTTGACTGGCTGGGGGTTGATTCAGGGAGTTTTTGGTCAATTATGCAAGCTCAAGTGTCATTCGAAAAAGATATTCTCAACGGTATTATTAAAAGCTTTGTGTTTGCTTTGGTTGTGACATGGATTGCACTTTATAAAGGGTATGATTGTATTCCAACTTCGGAAGGCATAAGTAAGGCGACAACAGAGACAGTAGTACATTCTTCATTGGCAGTATTAGGATTTGATTTCTTACTTACTGCTGTGATGTTTTCAGGTTAAAAGGTTTTAAAGTCATGAATACACGGAAAATAGAGATTTTAGTAGGTTTGTTTGTTGCGTTAGGTGTTATTGCCTTTGCTGTGCTAGCGCTTAAGGTCGCAAATTCAGGGATCAGTGGTAGCGGCGAGTCTTATTTATTAAACGCGAAGTTTGAAAATATTGGGTCGTTAAAAGCCAGAGCGCCCATAAAAGTGGGTGGTGTCGTGATCGGTCGTGTTGAGGGGATCAGTATTCACCCTCAGGAATTTGTTCCTGTGGTGAATATGAAAATAGATGCTAATTATGAGTGTCAGTTTTCGGATACTACATCGGTATCTATTTTAACCTCAGGTATTTTAGGCGAGCAGTATTTAGGCATATCTCCTGTAATTGCATCAGAGTCGGCCCGCCAGTCTTGCTTGGGGAATGAAGCAGCCGGTAGCAGTGAAGCCGATGAACTTGATGATTTATTTGGCGTTGATAGTAAGGCGTTGAAAAATGGCGACATGATAGCGGATACGAAATCTGCGCTTGTTCTAGAAGAGCTGATTGGCCAGTTCTTATTTAATCAAGGCGGTGAATAATCATGATGGTTTATCGTAATTTTCTGAATATGCTTATATTGGCATTATCAATTTTTAGTTTACAAGTAGCCGCTGAGGTTGATTTAAAAGACCCATATAAAATGGTACAGCAGGTAGCTGATAATACCTTTCAACGTGTTGCTCGAGATCAAGAGCAAGTTCAAAAGAGTAGAGAGTACCTGCGCGTTATCGTAGAAGAAGAGTTGATGCCATATATTGATTATAAATATGCGGCATATCGAGTACTAGGCAGTTATATACAAAAAATTCGTACGATGGAAGATAAGCAAGAGAAAGCCGAAGCCATCAAACATGTGCGCACTTTTATCGATGTATTTCAGCGTTACTTAGTGGCGACTTATGCTGGCGTTTTTACACAATACACGAATCAGAAAGTGGAATTTGGAGCTGCTAAAAAATTCACAGATGATGAAGTCGCGATTGTTAATACGAAGATTGTAGAAGCGGGTAAGCCAGACATTCGTATCGACTTTAAAGTGCGTAAAGGAAAAAATAATGAATGGCGCGCTTACGATATGATGGCCGAAGGGATCAGTCTGTTGGATGCAAAGCAAACTGAATTACACGGTATTTTACGCCAGCAAGGGATTGAGCACGTGATCAACTTACTTGATAAGAAAAGCAGATTACCGGTGCAGTTTAGGGGGGATGATGGCAACAGCTAAAGTTCACTTCAAACGCAACGATGAAGGGGTTGTTTTAATTAGTGGCGAGCTTACCCGAAATAGCCTCACAAATGAACGACTTCTTAATCAACAGCTAGAAAGTACGCAATCAATCACCTATTTTGACCTTTCTGACGTATCTAGGGTTGACACAGCGGGCTTAGCTTGGTTAATTCACTCTTTAGGTAAATTGCAGCAGCAAGATAAACGTCTTGAGCTTAAGAATATACCTGAACAATTGCGCAATTTGATGGCATTGGGTCAGGTTTCAACCTTATTTGAGTGAATATAATGGAAATAAACCAAGTCGAAACATTATTAAAAGAGTCACTGGCTTTAGATGAAGTGATAGTAAAAGCAAATGGCAGTCATTATGAAGTAATTGCTGTTGGAGACTGTTTTGACGGACTAAGCCGAGTCAAAAAGCAGCAGTTGGTTTATGGGCCATTAATGGAAACTATCTCCGATGGCACCATTCATGCTGTGAGCATCAAAGCTTTTACGCCAACTGAGTGGCAAAGAGAACGCAAATTTATGCTTCCGCAATAGGAGGCTATGATGGATCAGTTTGTTATTCAAGGTGGCACGACACTGGCCGGTGAAGTGACTATCTCTGGGGCGAAAAACGCCGCATTACCTATTCTATTCGCTGCACTGTTACCCAATGGAAAGAGTCGCTTTTCAAATGTCCCTCAGTTACGTGATATTGGCACTACCGAAGCTTTATTAAAAACATTGGGCGCCGGAGTTGCGTGGCAAGGGGATGTTCTAGAAATAGACGGAAGTTGTGTCGATAAGGTGTTAGCCCCCTATGAGCTCGTTAAACAAATGCGTGCTTCGGTATTGGCATTAGGACCCTTACTGGCGCGTTTTGGCGAAGCGCAAGTGTCTTTGCCTGGTGGATGTGCGATCGGGGCACGGCCTGTTGACATACATATCAAGGGCCTTGAGCGCATGGGCGCTGAAATTAAAGTTGAGAATGGTTATATTAATGCCACATCTTCTGGGCGACTTAAAGGTGCCGAGATTTACATGGAGATGGTGAGTGTTGGTGCGACTGAAAACTTATTAATGGCAGCCACATTGGCGGACGGTACCACCGTGCTGGAGAATGCAGCGCAAGAGCCAGAAATCGTAAACTTAGCAGAGTGTTTGACTGCAATGGGGGCGAACATTAAAGGTGCAGGTACCAGTCGTATTGAAGTTCAGGGAGTTGAACAGCTTGCTGGCTGTGAACATCGGATCCTGCCTGATCGAATAGAAACAGGTACTTTCTTAGTCGCTGCTGCGATGGCCAATGGAGAGGTGTTATGCAAAAACACTGATCATACCAGCTTAGAGCCTGTGCTTGAAAAGTTACGTGCAGCAAATGCATTGGTTGAAGTGAATACTGACACCATATATGTCGATATGCGAAATCGAACATTACAAGCTGTGAATATTAAAACGATGCCACACCCTGGTTTCCCTACTGATATGCAAGCACAATTTACGGCATTGAATGTAGTTGCGCAAGGTAGTGCTACCATCACTGAAACTATTTTTGAAAATCGGTTTATGCACGTTCCTGAATTACAAAGAATGGGTGCTAATATTCGTTTAGAGGGTAACACTGCGATTTGTGGTGAAACAGAAAAGCTCAGTGGAGCGCAAGTGATGGCAACCGACCTAAGAGCTTCGGCAAGCCTCATTTTAACGGGGATTGTTGCAACAGGAGAGACGGTGGTAGATCGCATTTACCACGTTGATCGTGGTTATCAACGTATTGAAGATAAGCTCAGTCAATTAGGCGCGAATATCAAGCGTAAACACAACTAATTACAGCAATGTTTTGAAAAGCGAGTATCGAAGGCTAAATTTAGTACTTCCATGCTCGCTTTTTTATAGCTGAAACGAAGTCATCAATAAGTTACTGCATACGACTTTCAAGCTTCGCTACTGTCACCTTAAAGGTCAGCAGCTCAGTATCACGGTATGCATCAAACTCAACCACCGTACCCGGCTGGGTATTGGCAATAAATTTAAGTGTTGTTTCAGGGTTGTTGACTGTATTACCCGCGACTCTCACTATAATATCATCGTTTTGCATACCCGCTTGCCATGCAGGACCAAGTGGGTCGATATTATTAACCTTTAACCCGACAATTTTTGTATATAAGTCAGTGATCACCTTTCCAGTGCTGTCTACAGGGTTACCGGTAAAACCTAAGTACCCTCGAATTACTCGCCCATCACGCTTTAGCTTTTCCATGACTTCTTTAGCGAGAGGGTAAGGAATGGCAAATGAGATCCCTTGAATATCTATGTTATAACGGGTTCTGAATTGCGCTGAGGTGAGTCCGACTAGCGTTCCATTGGAGTTAATTAATGCGCCTCCTGAATTACCTACGTTTACGGCGGCATCCATTTGTAACAAACTACTATACGAATTATCTGGGGTGAGTTTTTTACCTGTTGCACTGATCACGCCCTGTGTAATGGTTTGTCCTAAGTTTAATGGGTTGCCAATGGCCAGTACCACATCGCCTACTCTTGGTGAGAATGCGTCATCTACGGGGATAACGGGAAGGTGCTGTGCGTCGATTTTCAATAGTGCTAAGTCGGTGACTGTATCAAAGCCAATGATCTGTACTTCATTAAATGTACGGCCATCGGTCAATATGATCATGATCTGGTCTGCATTATTAACTACATGATAGTTAGTTAGGATATAACCATCGCTAGACATAATAACGCCAGAGCCCAGTTCCTGTGTGGTGTTTGCACGTTTAAACCTAGGGACTGAACTTATTCCTTCAGAGAATATAGTGACAACGGCAGGTGCAGCTTTCTCCACTGCATCAGCAAAGCTCATATGCTTTGTACTGTAGGGGTTGGGCACTTTAATATTTGGTAGTACAGCACTACGTAGATTCGGAGATAACCAAATCACCACAAAAGCAATACCTAAGCCAATGAATAATGGTGGCACTAAAAAGCGGAATAGTTTTAACACAGCATGATCTATTATTATTTATTTATTGTTTATGATGGCACAAATAAAAACACAGCGGCAAGGACCACTGTGTTTTTTATATAAATTAATTTGTTATTGGATTAATAAGAAGACAGAATCTCGCCCACGTTTTACACCCAAAACGATATTACCTTGAATATCTTCAATTAAGTTGCTCATTTCTCTAATGCTATCAATTCGCTGGCGGTTAACTTGCATGATAACGTCACCTTCTTCTAGCCCGACCCGAGCAGCTGGAGAGCGAGCCTCCACCGAAGAGACTACAACGCCTTTATTACCATTTCGTTCGCCACTTTCTAATACTGCACCGCGTAGCATAGGGTGTACTTTATCTGCTTGCGCTTGTAGTTCTGCTTGGCCTTTGAGCGTGACTTTGATAGTGCGAACCTTACCTTCTCGGTAAACGCCGACTTTCACTGTGCGGCCTTCACCAATGGTGGCTATTTTACTGGCTAGTTCAGCAAAGCTTTGAATGTCGTCCCCGTTAACTGAAACAATTACATCGTTGGCTTGAATACCCGCTTCACTGGCTGCTGAATCCTTAACGACTTGCGCCACATAGGCGCCCTGTTTGACATCAAAACCTTGTGCTTTAGCAATGCCCGCATCTAACGTGCGGCCTTGAATACCTAAAGATCCGCGTCGCACTTGGCCAAACTCGACAATTTGATCTACTAAGCTTTTCATCATATTAGATGGAATAGCAAAACCAATCCCGACATTACCGCCCGATGCGCCTAAAATCGCGGTATTTATCCCAATGAGTTCACCACGAAGGTTAACCAATGCGCCACCAGAGTTGCCTTGGTTAATGGCCGCATCTGTTTGGATAAAATCTTCATAACCTTCAATATTAAGGCCACTGCGCCCGAGTGCACTGACAATACCAGAAGTCACCGTATGGCTGAGCCCAAATGGGTTACCAATGGCCACGGCAAAATCACCCACTCGCAGGGCATCAGAATTTGCGAGTTTTACTTCGGTTAAGTCGTCAGACTCAATTTCGAGCAGCGCAATATCAGACTCCTTGTCGGTCCCTACTAATTTGGCATCGAACTCTCTACCATCTTCTAATGTAACAATAATTTTTTCTGCGTCGGCAATGACATGGTTATTTGTGACCACATAACCCTCAGAGGCATCGATAATAACGCCTGAACCCAAGCCACTAAATTGACGCTTTTGACTACGAGGTTGTGGTTGACCGAAGAAATAATCAAATGGGTCGACACGGCGGCGTACTTCTTTAGCACCTGAAACTTGAATGCTGACAACGCCTGGAGTAACACGCTCTAGCATAGGTGCGAGAGTTGGTAATGTTTGACCGTCTATGGCAACGGGTAATTTAGCGACAGAGACACTTGGGTTTAATAACAATGTTGAAGAAAAAAGTGCTGCTGATAATAACGAGAATTTCAATTTCATAGTTAGTAAATACTCCGAAAAAAGCAATTAGTCATTGAAAAGGCGTCTATCTTTGAATGTGGTCTAGACGCCGATCCGCTATTTGTTTATCTGTATCTACTGACTATGGGGTCAAAAAAAAGTTCATCAAGATATGTTTGCTTGCTTATTTTCTGACCTTTCACCAGTGAAAATACCTGATTCGCCTTCAACATAGTCCACAGGTTGTGCAGAGTCGTCAGAGCGTTGGTTATCTCTTCTGCGTTCAGGACGGCTTTTAAGAGAAGCATGAAGTTGCTCTGTGGTTTCTTTAGAGAAAAACGGCTCACTTGGGTGTGTTGGCTTTTCAGTTAAAAGTACCTGATCGGTGCGCTCAACATGGCTAAAGAGTTGAGTATAGCTTTCTTGCATTTTGCTCATCAGCTTTTTGGTACTTGCTAAGTGATCTGACACATCTTGACGATATTGCTCAAGTTCACTTTGTGCTTGTATGGCTTGCTGTTCTAATTCAGTTTGTTTAAGTTGCTTTCGGGTGACTTGCGCACCGATAAAAAAACCAATTACACCAGTAATGATCAAAAGCCCCAACCAAACGATAGTTGTCATATATTTCTCCTGTGGGTATCGGGTTGCCAGTAAAAAATATGGCGATAAGAATAAAATGTAACTTACAGTCAATATACGCGGAGAATGGTTGCGTGTTAATATAGAAAATCAATAAATATGGGTAACAGTGTAAAAAATGATGACTCCTTGGCAAAAATATCAACAAGACCTTCAAACAGATGACTTTCAATACGACAGCGCTCAAGAAAATGCAGTTAAGCATTTACAGCGTTTGTATGATGATCTGTGTGCTATGCCTGTTGAACAGCCAAGCAGTTTTATATCTCGTTTATTTAGCAAAAAGGTCGAGCCAAAAAAAATCAAAGGGTTGTACTTTTGGGGCGGCGTTGGTCGAGGAAAAACATACTTAGTTGATACTTTTTTCGATGCATTACCAACTGAGCGTAAAATGCGCGTGCATTTTCATCGCTTTATGCACCGTGTTCACGACGAATTAAAAAAACTCCAAGATGTGAAAAACCCACTTGAGGTTGTGGCCGATATATTTAAAAAAGAAACTGATATTATTTGTTTCGATGAATTTTTTGTTCAAGATATTACTGATGCGATGTTATTAGGTGGCTTGATGCAAGCCCTGTTTGCTCGTGACATTGTGTTGGTTGCGACTTCTAATATTGTACCAGACGACTTGTATCGTAATGGCTTACAACGTGCGCGCTTTTTACCTGCCATAGAGCTAGTTAATGCTAATACAGATGTTGTGAATGTTGACTCTGGAATTGATTATCGTTTGCGGACATTGGAACAAGCAGAGATCTTCCATAGTCCGTTAGATGAACAAGCAGATAAAAATTTATTCGCTTATTTTGATAAATTGTCACCGGAGCCAGGGCGAGTTGATGAAGCCATCGAAATCGAAGGGCGCTTAATTAAGACGCGTAAAGTGTCAGACTGTATTGTGATGTTTGATTTTACACAGTTGTGTGAGACAGCGCGTTCGCAAGTTGACTATATGGAAATAAGCCGCCTCTACAACACGGTTATTTTATCCAATGTAAAACGCTTAAGTCAGCAAAATGATGACGCTGCTCGTCGCTTCATCGCGTTAGTAGATGAATTTTATGAGCGTAATGTTACCCTAATTATCTCAGCAGAAGCACCTATCACCGAATTATATTCTACAGGGACGCTAGAATTTGAATTCAAACGATGTATTAGTCGTTTACAAGAAATGCAATCGCTTGATTATTTAGCAAGGGAACACCTAGCTTAATACTCAATCAAGCACCCGTAACGTGCAAAGCCAAAGAAATGCAATTATTTTGTAGAAAAAACAGCCGTGCGCTAGTCAATCTCTTTATGAGTTGCTATAATCCGCGGCCTGCCACGTTGCGTTCTATTGCCCTCGTCGGCTTAGCCACTGACTTGAGCGGCAAAAAGTCTTAAACTCGAAGGGGTTAAAGCACTATATAGTAAAGCGGTAACCATTTTGGTTATCTGTGGTTTTAATTGAAAACATTGGATTTTTTAGATGAAAACGTTTGTTGCTAAACCAGATACAGTAAAACGTGACTGGTACGTAGTTGACGCTGAAGGTAAAACTTTAGGTCGTATCGCTACTGAAATCGCTAGTCGCCTACGCGGAAAGCATAAAGCTGAATACACTCCTCACGTAGATACTGGTGATTATATCATCGTCATCAACGCTGAAAAAGTTACTGTAACTGGTAACAAATTCAAAAACAAAGTGTACTACGCACACTCTGGTTTCCCAGGTGGACTTAAGTCTGTAACTTTCGATAAGCTTCAAGCTGCTAAGCCTGAAATGATTATCGAGAAAGCGGTTAAAGGCATGTTACCTCGCGGTCCTCTAGGTCGTGAAATGTACCGTAAACTTAAAGTTTACGTTGGTAATGAGCACAACCACGCGGCCCAACAGCCGCAGGTTTTAGACATTTAAGGAGCACATCATGGCAAATCAATACTACGGTACAGGTCGTCGTAAAAGTTCAAGTGCTCGCGTATTCTTACGCCCAGGCACTGGCAACATCGTAATCAATAAGCGCTCTTTAGATGAGTACTTTGGTCGTGAAACAGCTCGCATGGTTGTTCGTCAAGCTCTTGAGCTTGTAGACATGACTGAAAAGTTTGACCTATACATCACTGTTGAAGGTGGTGGTACTACTGGTCAAGCTGGCGCAATCCGTCACGGTATTACACGTGCACTTATGGAGTTTGACGAGTCACTACGTCCAACACTTCGTAAAGCTGGCTTTGTTACTCGCGATGCTCGTAAAGTTGAGCGTAAGAAAGTGGGTCTACACAAAGCGCGTAAGCGTCCACAATTCTCAAAGCGTTAATTTTTTACGTTTCAAGAATTCAAAAACCCAGCTTATGCTGGGTTTTTTGTTTTTGGCTATTTTATCTTTAGTCCAAAAAGTTAAACCTCTCTTTTTATGTAACTATCTGTCGTTTAAATTATCCTCAATCTAGTAATATCCCGTTTTTACTGACAAAAAAACTGCAATATTTATTACATTTAGTGCAAATCTGTCGATAACTCAGCGCTTTTTTTTGCTACAATTGCAGGGCAAGTAAAGTGAGTGAGTTTCAACCCATATTCTGTAGAGGGCAATTTTTCATGCAGAGGTTGATCTTGGTCAGTAAATTGTTGTTATTGAAGCGATATCATAAATAATTAGTTTTTGTACAACGTAAATCAAACCAAGTTATTGGGTTTATTGGGTGTGAAGGCTGGAATAACCTTGTTTTAATCAAGGGATTTATTTATGATCGCGTCTATTTTGTAGTTTCTTAAATTTAACCTGCTGTAACTGATGTTCTCAATATAGCAAGTGTTGAGATTCATAGTGGAGATAAGTGGATGAGCAATGCGCCTGTAGACAATGGCCGACGTCGCTTTTTAACCATAGCTACCTCTGTTGTAGGTGGTGTTGGTGCGGCTGGGGCTGCTGTTCCTTTTATTGCGTCTTGGAATCCAAGTGAGCGAGCTAAATCTGCAGGTGCGCCTGTAGAAGTGGATATCAGCAAACTTGAACCCGGACAATTAATTCGTGTTGAGTGGCGAGGTAAGCCTGTTTGGGTTATTTCTCGTACCCCAAAAATGTTGGAAGATATGAAAGCTCATGAAGGGCAACTTCGTGATCCTGCTTCTGAAGAACCTCAACAACTCGATTCAGCTAAAAATCCATACCGCTCTAAGCGTCCTGAGATTTTTGTTGCTGTCGGTATTTGTACGCACCTAGGCTGTTCACCTAGCTTCCTTCAAGGTGGCTTCGGTGAAAAAGTTGAAGGTACTGAGGACGGTTTCTTCTGTCCATGTCATGGCTCTAAATTTGATATGGCTGGTCGAGTATTCCAAGCGGTTCCTGCACCGTTAAACCTTGAGATCCCTCCATACACCTTTATTGATGAAACCACTATTTTAGTGGGCGAAGAAGAAGGGGTAGCGTAATGGCTGAAAACTCTAAAGCAGCTTCTGGCGTTGTAGGTAACGTCATTAACTGGATCGATGACCGTATTCCAATGACTCGTGTTTGGAATATGCACATTGCTCAATATCCTGCGCCAAAAAACTTTAACTTTTGGTATTTATTCGGATCACTAGCAATCCTTGTGCTAGTAAACCAAATTCTTACGGGTATCTGGTTAACCATGAACTATGTACCATCTGCTGAAGGTGCATTTGCGTCAGTAGAATACATCATGCGTGATGTTGAATATGGTTGGTTACTCCGATACCTGCACTCAACCGGTGCATCTGCGTTTTTCGTTGTGGTGTACTTACATATGTTCCGTGGCATGATCTACGGTTCTTATCAAAAGCCACGTGAACTACTGTGGTTGTTTGGTATGTTTATCTTCCTAGCCCTTATGGCAGAAGCATTCATGGGTTATTTACTTCCTTGGGGACAAATGTCTTTCTGGGGAGCCCAGGTAATTATCTCGCTATTTGGTGCCATTCCGGTGATAGGTGAGGACCTGACACAGTGGATCCGTGGTGACTATGTAATTTCAGGAGCAACGCTAAACCGTTTCTTTGCATTACATGTTATTGCATTACCGTTAGTATTAGTTATTTTAGTATTCCTACACATTGTAGCATTACATGAAGTAGGCTCTAATAACCCTGATGGTATTGAAATTAAACACAAAAAAGGCACTATTTCAGAAGATGAAAAGCCTAAGTTTAAGTTCCATGAGTACTATACTGATAAGAAAGATATCGTAGATGCGATCCCTTTCCACCCTTACTACACGGTAAAAGATATTTTAGGTGTTGCAGGTTTCTTGATTTTATTCTGTTGGGTTGTATTTTTCTCTCCAGAAATGGGTGGTTTCTTCTTAGAAGCGCCAAACTTCGAAGCTGCAAACCCGCTTAAAACGCCAGAGCATATTTTCCCGGTTTGGTACTTCACGCCTTTCTATGCGATATTACGTGCTATCCCTGATAAGTTAATGGGTGTTGCTGCAATGGGTGCATCGATTGTTGTGCTTGCGCTATTACCTTGGCTTGACCGTGGTTCAGTTCGCTCTATTCGTTACCGCTGTACATTGCATAAATGGAACATTGCGCAATTTGTTGTGACCTTTGTTATTTTAGGCTGGGTTGGTGCTACACCACAAACAGACTTCAAAACAATCTTATCGCAAATTACCACTGTGACTTACTTCATGTTCTTTGTGTTACTGTTTGTATACTCAAAGAATGAGACGACTAAGCCATTGCCGACGAGGGTAACCAAATGATGAAAAAACTAATTATCGGTTTATTCGCATTATTGCCAACATTTGTTATGGCAGCAGGTCCATCAGTACCTTTGATGGAAGCAAATAATGATTTAACTGACAAAGCGTCATTACAACGTGGTGCCCAGTTATTCATGAATTACTGTTTAGGTTGTCACCAAATGCAGTACCAACGTTACGAACGTACGTTTCGTGACATTGGTATTCCAACAGATATTGGCCAAGAACAGCTGATCTTTGATGGTTCAAAAGTGGGTGGCCACATTTTGAATGCAATGGACCAAGATGATGCTGCTAAATGGTTTGGCGCAGCGCCGCCAGATTTAACTTTGATTTCTCGAGTTAAGTCGCCAGATTATATCTATACGTACTTAAAGTCGTTTTATAAAGATGAGTCGCGCCCATTTGGTGTAAATAATATGGTATTCCCACTCGTGGGTATGCCACACGTACTACAAGAGTTGCAAGGTTTACCGTTGCCGATCACTGAAGAAGTTGAAGAGCATGGTAAAATGGTTACTAAAGTAGTTGGTCTAGAAACTGATGGCTCAGGCGAAATGAGCACAGATGAATATGATCATGCTGCACGTGACATTACTAACTTCTTAGCTTATGTAGGTGAGCCTTCTCGCCTTCAGTCTGAGTCGCTTGGTATCAAGGTATTAGGGTTTTTATTAATCCTCTTTATCCTTGCATTCTTCTTGAAGAAAGAATACTGGAGAGATGTTCACTAAAGTGAGCAAATCTAAGGTGATTTTGTAATAGGGGCTGTAGCCCCTATTGCTGTTTAAAGTGATTTATTACTTTTGTAATTATTAATGGAGGTAGGCATGGCCGTTGCTGCCAATAAGCGCCCTGTAATGACTCTTTTCTCTGGTGCGAACTGTATGTACAGTCACCAAGTACGTATTGTACTTGCAGAGAAAGGCGTAAGTGTTGATATCCACCTAGCAGAAAAGGACAATCTGCCAGAAGCTCTTCATGAGATAAACCCTTATGGCACTGTACCAACTTTAATTGATCGTGAGCTTGGTCTTTACCGTGCAGACATCATCATGGAGTACCTTGATGAGCGTTTTCCACACCCTCCACTAATGCCTGTATATCCAGTGATGCGTGGCCGCAGTCGCTTAATGATGCACCGCATTGAAAATGACTGGTATAGCCTTGCAGCAAAAATCTCAGAAGGCGGTTCTGATGCTGCTATAGCACGTAGAGATTTAACTGAAGCGCTGTTAGCGGTTGCTGCAATCTTTACTGAAGCACCTTACTTTATGAGTGAAGAGTTTAGCTTAGTTGATTGTTACTTAGCGCCATTATTATGGCGCCTTCCAGAGCTTGGTATTGAACTTAACGGCTCAGGTGCCAAAGAAATGAAAGATTATATGCTTCGTTTGTTTGAACGTGATTCGTTCCAAGCATCTTTGACTGAAGCTGAGCGCGAGATCAGATCATAATGACGCCGAATCGCCCATACCTTTTAAGAGCTTTTTTCGATTGGATTGTTGATAATGAATGCACGCCTCATTTAGTGGTTAATGCTGATTATCCTGCGGTACAAGTACCAACGCAATTTGTTCAGGATGGGCAAATTGTATTGAATATTAGTCCTTCAGCAGTGACTGCCTTTTCGTTAGATAACGAGCAACTGAGCTTTAACGCTCGGTTTGGTGGTCAGCCGATGCAGGTGTATGTACCTCTAGGTGCTGTGCTTGCTATATATGCTCGAGAAAATGGTGAAGGTACCGTTTTTACACAAGAAGCATTTGATGATGCTGAGCTTGAAGAGACTTTAGAACCTGTAGAAAGTGAAGAAACAGTGCCATCAGAGCCTGTTGAAAAGCCTGAGAAAAAGAAAGGTTCACATTTACGCGTGGTCAAGTAACGACAATTTCAATATGTAAAAAACCCGCACTAAGCGGGTTTTTTTTATGTCTGCTTGACTCTGCATCGAGTAAGTAATTTTAATTGGGTTGTTAAAGGTATTCAAACGCCTTAATAACACGCTCTACACCACTAATATTTCTAGCAATCTCGACGGCTTGTTCAGCTTCAATTGGCGCGACTAGACCCATTAGAAACACCTCTGCATTCTCAGTAACCACTTTTATATTATTGCCACTGACATTTTCGTCGGCGAGGAGCTTGGTTTTGACCTTTGAGGTAAGCCAAGTATCATGTGTTTGTGTGGTGATCCCAATATTGCTGCCAATGCGTAATTGATTATGAATACTACGAATAGCAGGCACGCCTTTAAGAGCTACTTCTGCTTCTGAGCGCATTTCTACGTTACTAACTTGCCCTACCAATAACACCACGCCATTAACACTAACGACGCTAATATTGGCATGATTAGCTAAACGCTCAATACTCTTTAACGCCAGCGTTCCCTTTATTTCGATATTATTATCATCTATTTGAGTACCTATTGTACGGCGATCATTTGCTGCAGACATGGCTCCTGCAGTTCCTGCTACAACCGCAGCCGCACACCCTTGAAGCAGAGTCAGGCTTAATAGTAAGGCGATAGATTTAACATGCATTTATTGTTCTTCCTGTGGGAATAATGTGTCATCGATGAGCTGGCTCAAGCAATGAAGTGAAAATAGATGAGATTCTATGATGCGACTAGGGCGTTTACTCGGTACTCTGATCTCAACATCATTAGGTCCAAGTAGTCCGGTTAATTCGCCGCCATCATCACCAATCAAGGCAATCACTTTCATATCCTTGGTAAGCGCAGCTTCTGCCGCGCTCACAATGCTTTTTTCATTGCCATTAACACCTATGACCAATAAAAGATCTCCTTGCTGAGCAAAGGCTCTCACTTGGCGAGCATAGTGCTCACTATCATCTTCGACACTGCTTGTACCTAAGTGAATGCTATTTTGTGTCAGTGCTACAGCTGGTAGGCAAGGTCGTTCAGTTTCATAAAAGTTAACTAATAGCCCAGCCATATGAGTGGCTAACATATGGCAGCTTGGTACGCCACAGCAAACAACTTTATTGCCATTTATTAAGCTTTGTACAATTGTGAATGCTGCCGCTTCTAACGAGCTTGGTAATACTTCACCAGCAGCAATTTGTGCTTGAATACTTTCTGTAAAAATCGTCTTAATAGATTCTTGCATATTAGAAAACGCTCTTAATCCATTGTATATTTGGAGGATTTTGGCCCTCGATTGCTACAAAGTCTACTCGTACTTCAGCATTATGCAACTGATGCTCTGTCAAATACTGATAAATACTTCGTTTTAGTCTTTGTTGTTTTTTGTGTGATAGAGCGGCTAAAGCCCCACCAAACCCTTTATGTTTTCGGTATTTTACTTCAATAAATACCACTTTGTTGTTATCCCGCATGATAAGGTCAATTTCACCATAACGACAATAGTAATTTTGTGCCTCAAATACTAGCCCATGGCGTTTTAAGTATGAAAGCGCCAGTTGTTCATAAAAAGATCCTTTTTCTTTTGTGTTGCTAAACAATCCTTTTAGCATTGCAATGTTCCTTATAATTGCACTTATTTACTTTGCGTTTCTCTCAGTTCCATCGAGTTTTGCATAAATAGTGGTAAAGGGGCTTGCTCATTAAGTTGCACAAGCCGGATCTGCTTCTTACTATATTGTGCCCATTTTAACCTGCGATGAATCACGTTATCTGATTTTATACTGAGGTTTCCTGTTAAACCAATGAGCTCTTTGCCAGGGATTTTTGCTAACTGTTTTACTTCACCAATAAGTGTGATCGCATCAACTGCCATAGCAAACAAGCGTTGTTCAATATCAGCTTGCTCAGGGAACATTTGCTGATATTTTCCGCGTAATTTTTTATTATCGACTGCGTTTGGTAACATCCACGGTTGCTCAGTAAAGAACAGCCCATCTAGATCATTTTTATCCGTGATATCGATACGTCTGCTATAACTGCGAGAGCTGGCGTATAAGGGGATCTTAGGGGCAAATGTACTTACATTTACATCAAGATAAGGCTTTAACAAGCGCGTTTCAGCTGAGTTACCCAATATATAAATAACATCAATGTCCTGTCTAGAACGTGTTTCACTCTCGATGTCCGTTTTTCTATATAAGCTTTCAATGGTCTTTATGCGCTGTTTTGAGTCTTCAACTTCTAATAATTCAGCAATGATTTTCGCCATATTCTTGCTGTCGGTATATAACCCCACTTCAGGCTCTGCGCTGCTATAGCGTTGCCATTGTGAGGTGAAGTGTGCAACCAGACGGTTACCCGAGTTGCTGTCTGGTGCAAGTAACATCGGCTTTTGATATTTTTTTGCTAAAAAATGCACCATTGCTTGTTCAACCTCATGCTCTGGGTTTAATGAAAAGTAATAGTGGTGAGGGATTGAGTTTGTTGAGTGATTTTGAGTATTTAAAAAAATAGTTGGTAGCGCAGCAACAGCATCACTTTTTTGTAGTTTTTCTATATTACTTCGCAGTAAAGGGCCAATTATAAAGTCGACTTTATTACTTTGTAACTGCAGTTCAATATCTTCTTTTGAAGCCATTTCATCAATGAAAAAAACTTCTGTGTCAGAGGTGTGGTCTGTAGCTGCTAAAAAACCATTTTTCAAAGCAACGCCAAGTCGTTCGCTCGAACCTGATTGTGGTAATAAAATAGCAAGTCTATTTGTTTTAAAAGGTGCGAGCAAGGCCGACTCTGTCACTTCTTTTGGTAGGATATAGCTTGCAGGATGGTTAACAAAGCGACGTTGCCAATTATTCATTGCCTGATGTAGTTCAACGCCCGCACCTAAATAGATTTGTTGATATTTGGCAAGTTTAACCCATCCTTGCTGAATTACAGAGCCGGTATCAAAGCGTTCTAAGGCATAAGATGATAGTTGCTGTAATGCTTGCCACACTTCGTCGTTTAAACCAGACAATGAGAGAGTATGCTGTGAAGCAATATCCGTTGCTTTAAAATAGTGTACGAGGGCTTTTTTAGGCAGTTGCTGCGAAGCATAAATACTGCCCATTAAATATTGATGCCATGCTTGGTGTTCAGGTAACTTGAGCTGCTCAGACAAAGTGTCAAGAATGGCCAATGCCGCGGTGTAATTTGCCATTTCTTTACGTGCAAGGGCAATATACAGTTTGTTTTGTACATGGTCGACGCTGCTTTTACTCTCTAAAGCTAAACATGCTTGTTCCAATGTAAGCCAGTTTTGTTCTTTGATGGCGACTTCGCGTGCGCTATATAACAACTGGATCTTAGTAATCCCCTGTTTTGACATTGCTTTGCTATACAGCCCTGCAGCATCTAAAACGTCGACGACACGTTGCTGTTGGTTATTATTTTCTCTAACCGACGTGTTTGGCGTTTTTTCGGTTGTGCTACAGGCTGATAAACCTGACAATATACCAATTACAAGACTAATTACTTTCAGTCGCACAATGGACCCTTGGTTAATTTTGTTGTTGAAGGGTTATCTTACTGACTGAAACTGGAGAGCTCAATGATTAAAGCACACAACACAGATAAAATCGGCACCCTATATGTGGTTGCGACGCCAATTGGTAACCTTGGTGACATTAGCGAGCGCGCACTCGCAACATTATCTGAAGTGGACTTAATCGCGGCTGAAGATACCCGCCATACAGGTAAATTGTTGAGTCACTTTAATATCAAAGCGAAAACGTTTGCGTTGCACGACCATAATGAAAAGCAAAAAGCGCAGCAAGTTGTGGACTGGTTAAATGAAGGGCTTGATATTGCGCTAGTGTCAGATGCAGGTACTCCACTTATCAGTGATCCTGGTTACTCGGTCGTAAACTTGTGCCGAGCACAAGGTGCGCATGTTACACCCGTGCCGGGCGCATGTGCTGCGATCACGGCAGTAAGTTGCTCTGGTTTACCGACTGATCGCTTTCAGTTTGTGGGCTTTACCCCTGCAAAAAGCCAAGCGAGGCAGCAATTTTTTATTGACGCATACGAAAGTAATATCACCAGTATTATGTATGAAAGTACGCACCGAATTATGGCCAGTCTAGACGATTTGAAAGCGGCGCTAGGGGCTGAGCAGCAAGTAGTTTTTGCCAAAGAGTTAACAAAAACGTACGAAACATTCTTCAGTGGTACGGTAACGGCACTGATTGAATTTTTAACCGATGAGCCGGAAAAGCAGCGGGGCGAGTTAGTATTGATGTTACCTGGTAAGCCTAAGCAGCAAGAAGAGATCCCTGCCGATGCAAAACGTATGTTGTCATTACTCGAACCTGAGATGCCATTAAAAAAAGCATGTGGGGTGGTTGCTGACTATTTTGGCTTAAAGAAAAATGCGCTGTATAAAGCAGCAATCGCAGAAAAAGAGCAGTAAAAAGCGTGAGCTTTGTCTAGATATACCGTATAATCCGCCGCGAGTCAGCCGGATAATCGCTGCCTGTGACGAAAATGATCAGGGGGAGGAAAGTCCGGGCTCCACAGGGCAGGGTGCCAGTTAACGGCTGGGAGGCGAAAGCCTACGACAAGTGCAGCAGAGAGAAGACCGCCAGCTTTCGAGTTGGTAAGGGTGAAAGGGTGCGGTAAGAGCGCACCGGGCCACTGGTAACAGTTGGTTGCAAGGTAAACTCCACCCGGAGCAAGACCAAATAGGGTTCCATCTTTTAACTAAGAACGCGTGGCCCACGTGGGAACCGGGTAGGTTGCTTGAGCCTAGGAGCGATCCTAGGCCTAGACGAATGATTATCTATTACAGAACCCGGCTTATAGGCTGACTCAAACTCAAGCGTAAGCATCTGATTTATTAGGTGCTTACGCTTGACCCCCTCCAAGTTATATATGAACTATCTCTCCTAAGTATTACCTACGTTAGATTGAACTGTTTTCTAGTTAAATTAGAGCCTTAATATTCCTTTTAAGGTGTGGCTTGTTCGCTATTTCACCGTGTATGACTGCACTTAATACTCAGGTTATAACGCTGGGAAGCTGGTATTAGGGGTTATCTTCGTCGCGTTAACACCGACTGGTTTGTTCATCGTTTAAGCGTGTTCTATTTAGGGCATCCAGTAAATGAAGTATCCAGTGCACTCTGAGTGGTAGGCAATACTGACTGTCATCTATCTTTCCTGTGTCGTTAATATGACCTTTTGATTATCCAGGCCAAAAATTGTACTTTTTTAAATTAAGAGACAGTCACATTGGCGTATTATTTATAATATATTAATAACATAAAGTTCCAGTAGTATTATTTTTGTTCAATTAATTTAAATAAGAAAAGGAATGATCATGTTAAAAAATACACTGCTAATGGGGCTGGCTACAGCATTATTGTCAACCACGGCCTTGGCTGTTACTGAAGAGCGTGCACCTGAGTATTGCTGGTATGAAAATCAGCAAGTTGACGTACATACTGTGGAATGTGAATACGAAGTCGCTTTTGAGCACTATGGTTTACCGTATTTCCATTTTAATGATAACCCAAGCCGAAATTGCCCAACAAAGTATTGGCGTAAGGTGTCTTTAGAAAAAGATTTAACAAAAACAAAGACATTTACGCAGGAAGGGAGCATGCCAAGCTGTGGGACGCGTTGGATGTCGCATACGTGGGAGAGTTATTACCCTGTAAATGGCGAGCAATGCAATTACTGGTGGCGTGAAGGGAAAAATGTTGGCGGTTCAGTTGATAGACATACTGTGACAACTGAAACTCGTCGTGTTCGCATTTGTGAACCTGCTTACTAAGTCTATATTTATTGGCACGTCTATTGCCAATTAAAGTGTTAAAAAGGCCCCTCCGATACCTGAGGGGCCTTTTTATATAGAGTGAGCGAGAATTCTACTTACCTTGGTTTAAACTATTTAGCTTGTCACCAATTGGTTTTGAGAAGTTGTAGCCATCAAATTTATCCCAGTTGATAGACCATGTCATTACGCCACCGAAATTCGGGGCGGTCTTAATTGGGACGATGGTTGAGCAACTGGTGCCTTTAATTATGCAATCGAGTGCTGATGTGATGTTGGCAATAGGTGCTTGTCCTGAGTTTGCCGACTTAGGACCTGATGGTAAGCCAATCGCGACTTGGTCATCTCTTAGTGGCGCAAAACGTGTACCGTCTGCCAAGTCAAAGCCTTCTAATAACATTTTAGCGTGGGCGACCATCATATTGACAGACCCTTCTGGTGCACTACCAGGCTCATAAGGGTTAGGTAGTCCACCATTGTTATATAGTTGAACATGCAGCAGATCTAACGTGTCACGCAGTTGATCGATAACGGGAATATAGGCACCCCAAATACCGGTATAAGCTATCATACCACCATGCACATAAGGGTGTTCAGGAGCCATCGTCAACACCATATTGCCCCCGATATTTTGCTCTATTTGTTTTATAGCGCGCGGTAAGCGGGCTTGAATTTGTGTACCATGCATGAGGTTTGAGCCACTTTCTAAGTCAATGTCTAGGCCATCGAAGCCCCATTCATTAATAATAGCCGTCAAGCTCGCCACAAAATTAGCTTCATCTGAGTCGGTATTGAGTGTGATTGTTCCCTCAGCACCACCAAGACTTAAAACAAAGACCTTTCCTTGCGCTTGAAGGGCTTGCATATCTTGCTTGAATTGAACAGGGTCAATTGCTGGGCAGGTTGAATGAATGTCTTTCTCGAACAAATTAAAGTGCACAGTTCCGTTGGAATTTCGGTCGTTATCGGCAAATGCGATATCGATAATATCCCATGCTGGTGATATTTGATTCAGTGGTAATGGGCAACCGGCTGGATTAACAAAGTTATGCCAATACCCGATTAGTTTATGGGTTTTCCCAATGGGGGCATCGATCACTTTGATACTAACGCCTTCACTGATGGCTTGATTACCTAAATTGTCTTTAGCAATCGCCGTGATGGTTTTATTACCTAAACTTGCAGGTGTATACAGTGTGGAGTAAGGGGCGCTGGTATCTGTGGCGACTAAGACACCATCCACAGTAAAGCTAACCTCGGTGATTTGTCCAAGTAATGCTGAGGCGTCTGCTGTCAGCTGTGTAGCGCTACCTAATGTTATTTGGCTACCTGCGCTTGGTGATGTTATGGAGCTCACAATCGCTTTATCTGTAACAGTAACGACTTGCGTGCTGCTGCTTTGATTTCCTTCGTTATCAGTGGCAATGGCACTGAGCTCGATGGGTCCTAGCTGCTGCGCGAGCCAACTTACTTGATAAGGGGCTTGGTTTAAGCTGCTTAATAACGTGTTGCCTGCATAAATGTCCACTTGACTAATTTGCCCGTCAGCATCTGTGGCATTGAGGGCAATATCGTAACTATTGCCTTGTAGCAAGGTACTATTAGCCGCTGGCGCGGTAAAGTTAACTACCGGCTTAATGGCACATATACCTTGATCTGTCCAGGCATCAGTCCACGATTGACCTACGCCAGGCTCGTACGCCCATAATGCATCAGAGCTACACCAAGGACCTATATCACAACGATATTTATAATTGTTATGGGCAACAACATCACCCGCTTTATAGTTCCCACCGGCTTGATAGTTTGGTACGTTTTTACAACCGCCTGAATTAGGCTCTGAGACGACGATATTAGCAATTGCGCTCGCGGTGGCATTTTTATCATCCTTTACAATCGCTTTTATTTGCAGGTTACCAACAGTGGCACTCCATAGTGTTTGATACGGTGCGCTGGTATCAGTACTTAGCAAAGTATCATTTAGCCAAAATGAGACCTCGGTGACTTGGCCATCAACGTCGGCGGCTGTTGCGCTAATGCTGACTTGGTCGCCCACTTGATATTGGCTGTTATTAAGCGGTGCTGTGAGCTCTATGGTTGGGTTTACATTTGGCATGCCATCAGTAACAGTCAGTTGTGCGGTGTTGCTGGTGGTGTTTGCGCCATTATTATCGGTGGCAATTGCATTAATTTGATACTGCCCAGCGATGGTTTGCCATGTTATTTCATAGGGAGCTTGTGTATCGATACCAACAGATTGACCACTTAAGAAAAACTCGACCTGAGCGATACTGCCATCTGAATCATTAGCTTGGGCGCTAAAAACAGCGCTGTCATTTATCGGTAAAGTAGAACCGTCAGCGGGTGTAATTAGGTTAATTATGGGGGCTTGATTGCCACCACAGGTGCCCAAATCATCCCATACAGCATATGGTGTGGAGTTATCTGCTGGAGATTGTGCTTGCGTCCACCACTTTGCTTGGTAGGCGGTATTATTTTGTGTGACAAGATTGCCAGTTACATACGTATTGCTGCTTGACCATGCATCAATGCCTTGGCAATCGTAAGCTTGTGAATAAAAGGGGAGGGCACATAGCCCGAGTACTGCACTATGCAGTCCCTTAGTGAATTTTAATCTCATGTTACTTTCCTTTACTGTTGTGTTGTTTTTGCTCAAAAGCAAAGTTCAGCATATATGTAAGATAAATGTTGATCAATTGTATTCTTGTAACGCTTTTATGTACATGTTGCGCTTTTCTTGCCAAGAAGGTTATAAAATAGGGGATCAGGTGGTGATCTGTTATACTTGATTGTCTTACCAGCGCACTGGGTCACCTAACAGCTTGTGTAAGTGCAGTCGGCTTAGTAAGTGTCGTTAACATAATGTCATTTGCTAGGGCTTATGCCGCTGTGGTTTTCCTATCTATTTGTTGAAGATAAGCCCCAACACATGAGAGTTTAAATGACGTTTTCAGATTTGGGTTTGTCTCCATCAATCGTGCAAAGTATTACAGATAAAGGCTACACCACACCGACGGCTATTCAAGAAAAAGGCATCCCAGCGGTATTGTCTGGTCAAGATGTAATGGCAGCAGCACAAACAGGTACCGGTAAAACCGCTGCATTTACTCTTCCGCTTATTGAGCAATTATTAAAAGAGGATCGCCCTCGCTCAAACCAAGCGTTGGCTCTCGTTTTAGCGCCAACACGTGAGCTTGCTTTACAAATAGCGGAAAATGTCGAGGCCTATAGTCAAGGGACTCGATTACGTTCTGCAGTGGTGTATGGTGGGGTGAAAATTAACCCTCAAATGATCCAGTTGCGAAAAGGTGTAGACATTTTGATTGCCACACCAGGTCGATTGCTTGATTTGTATAGCCAAAATGCGGTGAAGTTTAATCAACTTCGCACTTTAGTGCTCGATGAAGCCGATCGCATGTTGGACATGGGGTTTATTCATGACATTAAGCGTATTATTAAAGTGTTGCCAAAAGAGCGTCAAAACTTGCTTTTTTCAGCCACATTCTCAGACCCAATTCGAGATTTAGCGAAAGGGCTTATTGTGTCTCCTATTGAGATCTCGGTAACGCCTAAAAATGCGGCATCAAAAACCGTTACTCAGTTTGCTTATGCTGTAGATAAACCACAAAAAACTAAGTTGTTGAGTCATTTAATTCGGACTAAAAAATGGCAACAAGTGTTGGTGTTTTGCCGAACTAAACATGGCGCAAACCGCCTAGTGACACAGCTAGAAAGAGACAAGATCACCGGCGCAGCCATTCATGGTAACAAGTCACAATCAGCGCGGGTAAAAGCCCTAAATGGCTTTAAAACGGGTGAGGTGAATGTACTTGTGGCCACAGATATCGTGGCGCGAGGCTTAGATATTGCAGAGCTACCGTATGTGGTTAACTACGATTTGCCTAATATTTATGAAGATTATGTACATCGCATTGGCCGTACTGGGCGTGCTGGAAGTGATGGTCAAGCTGTATCATTCGTTACAGTAGATGATGCCGCAGACTTATATGGCATTGAACGTTTTATAGGCGCCTTGATCCCACGAGCGCACGAAGAGGGGTTTGCACCTCAACATCCGGTGCCTGAAGTGGCATTAGATACTCGACCAGTAAAGCCAAAGAAAGCGAAAAAGCCCAAAAGCCCTAAACCACAGGGTGAGCAAAGCCAAGGTCAGGGGAATCATACACCGAAAAAAGCAAAGCCTGGGCAAAGTAAACATAAGCCTCGTGGAAACGGGGGTAACCAAGGTAAAGCACAGGTAAAGTCTGCCATAGATAACCCAACAAATGCTAAGCCTAAGCGTCGTCGTTTTTCAGCACCTAAACCAAAAGCGCAATAGTATTTACTTAGTGGTTTTTTAGCTGACATCGTAATACGTTAAAGTTATATGGTTTAACTTGATTATCATCATAATTCATTGATAGTAGTAATAGGCTATTTGATAAGGATTATGATGACATATTACATACTGGCCGGCGCTGGCTTCGTTCTTTTTATATATTCAATTAGTATCCGTCAGCTTGCTAAAGCTGAGATCACAGCCCCTATTCTATTCGTGTCCTTTGGTGTGTTACTCGGATTTTTTGTACCAAAAGATGCTCTTTTGACGCTGTCAGATGGTCATATTATGTTGCCCGTAGTGGAAGTCGTTTTAGCTATTGTGCTATTTAGTGATGCGGCAAAAACCCGACTTTGTGTTTTGTATGATTCTTATCAACTCCCTTTACGTCTTCTTTTAATTGGTTTACCAGTGACCATATTATGCGGTGCCGTATTTGCTTATTGGCTATTACCGCTTCCTTGGCTAGGAGCCACTCTACTGGCCGTGATTATTTCACCAACTGATGCCGCTTTGTGTAAAGGTTTTTTGAATGAGCAGCATGTACCTATTCGATTGCGAGAAGCGATAAATGTTGAAAGTGGGCTAAATGATGGCTTATGTGTGCCTATTTTTCTATTTTTGCTAGGTGTTTTCATCAGTAACCAAGAAGCGTCGTTGTTGACATTGTCTTGGCTGTTTTTTCGTGAACTAGGCATTGCCTGTATTGTGGCGCTTGTTGTTACTTACTTGGCTATTGTTCTTATGAAGTCGGCCAAGAAACACCATTTATTTGCGACAACAACGAGTCCCTTTTTATTTGTTGGGATTGCTTTGTTGGTATTCTCCCTAACCCAAGCTTTCCATGGCAGTGGTTTTATAGCAGCTTTTTTATGTGGTTTGTTGTTTGACCGGTTTTATGATGACCCAATTAAAGACACTTTATTAAAAGATAGCGAGCATATCGCCGATTTTGCAACTTTACTTATTTGGACGTTGTTTGGACTAATGTCGTTCAGTTTACTGTCATTTGGATTAAATATCGGTGCATTGATATTTGCTATATTAGCCGTTGTTGTGATCAGAATCTTACCAGTTATGTTGTGCTTAATACGAAGTGATACACAATTGTATGAACGTATGACTTTGGCATGGTTCGGCCCTAAAGGACTTGCTTCAGTGGTGTTTGTCTTGATGTTAATGACAGTCACACACGATGAGTTTACCCTTATTATCGAAGCTGCGGTTTACACTATCCTCCTGAGTATATTTATTCATGGTGTGTCTACCCGTCCGGTTTCTTTACGCTTTAAGTGATTAGAGTGAGTACTCAAAATGTCATGCTATTGAAATAAAAAAGTCATTATCCGTCCCTAAAATGAGCATCGATTTTTAATTATATAAAGCTAATTAGCTCATACGTTACGGGAACCTCATGAAAAAGAAATTAATAACATTGGCAGTATCTGCAGTCTTACTGACGGCTTGCAACGACGACACACAAACGGTCGAAGTGATCAAAGAAGTAGAAAAAGAGGTGATTAAAGAAGTAGCACCCACACCAGTAACTTCAGTGAAAAATGTTATTTTAATGATTGGTGACGGCATGGGGGCACAGCAAGTTGGCCTATTAGAAGAGTATGCGCGAAGAGCACCAAACTCGACATATAATACACGAGGTAATCAAACCGCGTTGTCAAAACTTGCAGATGCAGGTCATATGGGGCTTTCGCTTAACGCACCACATGGTGCCAATGGTATGTTGGTAACGGATTCAGCATGTTCTGCAACACAGTTAGCAACAGGTCTGGCTGCAGGCTCTGAAATGATTGGTCTTGATGAGCAGGGCAACATTGTAGAAACCATTTTAGAAAAAGCGAAAAAAGCAGGAAAGGCGACAGGGCTTGTTTCTGATACGCGTATTACTCATGCAACTCCAGCAGCATTTGCCGCTCACCAACCACATCGTTCTATGGAGCCTGAAATTGCAGAGCAATTAGTGGATACTGGGATGGTGGATGTTTTATTGTCAGGTGGAGCGCGGGTATTCATTCCATCAGATATAAAAACAGATGAGGCTGATCAAAAGGTGTTAGCTGATTTAGGGATGCCTAGCAGTGTTTATAAAAAATCAAAACGAAATGACGACAGAAATATTGTTTTAGAGGCAAAAGAACAGCATGGCTATGCCTTGGCTTTTGACAAAGCACAGTTATTAGCGAGTGATACTGATAAGCTACTGGGTCTGTTTGCTAACTCTGGTATGGACGATGGCATTGCCTATAAAGCATGTCAGGCAAGCAATACTTGTACCCAACCCTCTTTAAAAGAAATGACAGTGAAAGCGCTTGATATTTTATCTAAAGATGAAGACGGCTTTTTCTTGATGATAGAAGGTGGGCAAATTGATTGGGCTGGGCATGCTAATGATGCTGGTTGGATGCTAAATGAGTTATTAAAGTTTGATGAAGCAGTGGCAGCGGTACATGACTGGGTTAAAGACCGCAATGATACGCTGGTGGTGGTAACTGCAGATCACGAAACCGGTAGCTTTGGCTTTAGTTATTCGAATGTAAATACACCTGAAGCGGTTTCGTTGCCCGGGGATGGCATGAATAATAAAGATTATAAACCTAACTTTAACTTTGGTGCTTTGAGTATCTTAGATAGTTTATACGATCAAAAAGGGACATTTTTTGATGTGATGGGGGCAGTTAACAGTGATAGTAATTACAGTAACAGTACTGATTCACAGTGGCAAAAAGCCATCTCAGAATTAACGCCATATACAGTTACATTAGAGCAAGCTGATAAGATAGATGAATCCTACAAAGTCGGAGCAGATGATAAGCCTCTCCCCTATTTCAATGATTTCTCTGAGTTTTATGTATACGGTGGTGAGGACTTTACCGGTAAAATCGCACGTGCTGTAGCCAGTCAGCAGAATGTTGTATGGGGCACAGGTACACATACGGCGGCGCCAGTGCCGGTGTATGCATTTGGTCCTGCTGGTGTTACTAAGCAGTTTTCAACTATGCAGCACCATGTGGATGTTTCTCAGAAAATGATGGCTGCATTAGGGGTCGCTGAATAGATGCACTTTTGGGTGAGTATTAGAGATGTACTCACTTTTTTAGGATTTATTAAGTAATTTAATTAATTCATCTTTGGGCATGGGTTTTGCGTAATAAAACCCTTGTCCAAAATCACAGCCTGCTTGGAGAAGTAATTGATGCTGGGTCGCTGTTTCAATCCCCTCAGCAATGACTTTTAACCCTAGCTGATGTGCCATCATTATCATGGCTTCACATAAAGCTAAATCGTCCGCATTGTTGGCAATGCCATCTACAAAACGTTTATCAATTTTAATGAAGTCTGTATCCATCTGCTTTAGATAGGCTAAAGAGGAGTAACCAGTACCAAAGTCATCAAGTGCTAATGCAAAGCCTTGTTTGGTCAGAGTGGCTAAACGTTGTTGGGTGCGAGGAAGGGCATTCATCATCAAGCCTTCGGTTATTTCTATCACAAATTGCTCTGTTGTTAAGCCTTTACCCGTCAGTTGTTGATGCCAATCGTTGAGTGCGCTGTGTTTCGCTGTAAATTGCACCGGTGATACATTAATACTTAGCTGTAGATGATGATCCAACTGATTCAGTGTGCGCAGCGTATCGCAGGCTGTTGAGAATATAAATTCTCCAATACCGTGTATGAGCTGCGTTTCTTCTGCTAAAGGAATAAACAATGCTGGGCTGACAATTCCCTTTTCCGGATGACGCCACCGGATCAGAGCCTCAGCTTTAACAATTGACTGATCTTTCATGGCAACGATTGGCTGATAATACAGAATAAACTGCTGTTGGGTTAAAGCAACGCGTAAGTCTTTTAGTAGCGCCATACGATGTTCTGCTTGTTCACGCATATGAGCACTGAAAAACGCAAAGCCATTTCGACCATGTTGTTTCGCTTGGTACATCGCTTGATCGGCAGCTTTTAAGAGGAGCTCGCTGGTATCACCATCATTTGGAGTATGAGCAATACCAATACTTGCACTTATATGGCACTGTTCTTGTCCTAGAGAAATACTAGGTTTGAGTAAAGATAGCACTTTATCTGCGAGTTTACTGAGCTGTTTACTGTTATTGCTAGTGGTGACTAACACAAACTCATCACCACCGATCCTAGAGATCAAGCTACACTCTGACTGCAACGAGACTAACCGGCTTGCAACCTCAGTCAGTAACTGATCGCCATAATAATGACCTAATGTATCATTGATGTCTTTGAAGTGATCAAGGTCGAGTAATAAGATCCCAACATTAGTAAACTCATCTTCTAATTGGCACTTTAGATGTCGCTTCAGTTCAATTCGGTTGGCAAGCTCTGTGAGTTGATCAAAGTGTGCTTGATGCCAAATCAATTCATCTTTGCGTTTACGATCAGTTATGTCTGTGAATATAGCGACACGACGATAGGCTTCATTGTGTGCGTTGTAAACACTGTTAATGGTGGCCATTCGGTATATAACTCACCATTTTTTCGGCGGTTTATGATCTCACCTTGCCATCGGCCTTGCTCCGAAAGTTGCTGCCACATTTGCGAGTAAAATTGCTTATTGTGTTTACCGGAGCTTAAAATACTGGTTGTTTTTCCAATGACTTCGTTACGTTTATACCCTGTCACTTCACTAAAAGCGGGATTGGTATCAAGAATAAAGCCATTAGCATCGGTAATGACCATCCCTTCGCTGCTATTTTTGTACACCAGAGCGGCAAGGCTAATAGCTTCTTCATGTTGCTTACGCTGACTAATATCACGAATGATTAGAATTGCTTGTTGATGCTCCGAAATATGATTTATTCGACATTCGTACACATGTTGCGTGTTGTCATTAGCAAGCTGAGAGAATTCCAATTGACTGTATGGTTGCTCTTCTAAAAGTGCGAGCTGCGCAAGAACACGTTTGAAGACATGTGTTGGGAAGATATCTTGAATGGCTTCAGCGCCTTGGAAAAAAGGGCCATGACTCATCAGTATTTCACCAGACTTATTGATGCGCAAATAACTGTCGGGTAAAGCGGTAAGTAGTGCGATGAGTTCAGCATGTTTGTGTGTAAGTGCTTGCTCAGCGTTAAGCCTCGTATTAGCCATTAGCTCAAATTGCTGTGTGATAGCTAAAAACTCAGGACTTGAGTGTTCTTTTCCCCAATTTACGGGTTCTGCATTGGTAAATTGTGCCATGGCATTTTGTAACGATTTAAGTGGCTTGAGTAAAACGCGGTTAAGTTGCCATCGGGCTTGCCAGATTATTATTAAAATCGCCAAAATAAACAAAGAGAGTGTTGTTGCGATTTTACGGTTAGCGGCACTAATTGCTTGTTCAAACGGCAACGAGAAGTGAATATGTAAACTCGTATGGGGTTTATTTGGTTCAAGAGGAAGCTGTAAATATATCCTATTTTGGCCGAACTGATCTTCAGCAACTTGTGCTTTGTGTGACGAACTTGGCCAAGACAGTTTAAGAGGTTGTCCGAGTTGCTCAGGTTTAAACGGGTATTGTGCGATGATATTGTGTTGCTTATCGCTGATCATGACTTCACTGCTAGGTGGCAAAGGCAGCTTTGCAAGCGCATAACTCCACTTTGTAAGGGATTGCGCCACAACAATTGTATGAAGGACCTTTTTGTTATCATTTAATACTGGTATGGCGAAGTTTACTGTTGCTTTATTAATTGAACGATCGTGTTGAAATTGTCCGACACTGAACTGCTTAGTGCGATTCGCTTCTTGGAAGTAAGGCCGGTCGCTTATATCAATGCTCTTTGCTGGGTTTAAAACAGTGCAAAGAACATGACCATCTGGTGAGGCTATACCAATATTTGCAATTCTGGGAGTCAGTGCTTGAGCATAATTTAAAATAGCAGGGCATTTATCTGTATTTACTTTCTTTAGTTCAGGGTGAACTGCTAAACGTGTTAGTAACTCTTTGGTCTCGGTAATATCACTCTGTTGTACCGTTGCAATTTGTTCAGCAAGAAGAAGCGCTTTAAATTCACTTTGTTGCAATATTTCTGAGTGCTCTTCAAGCAATTGCGCCAGAATAACTAACAACCCTGGCACACAAATCATGATTAATAACCGGTAAAATCGGTACGGTATTGATAAATGAGTAATAATCACACCTGTGTGCGTCTTGACTATGGTGCAACATAATACAAAAACCTAAGGCCTGTGAGCAAATAAATACCGCCAAATAATCATAGAATACATTAAATAGACAAGGTGTTAATGCTCGCAAGCACCATAATTTATTATTTATTACGCAGAAGATTTTTGTAATTTTTCTGTTATCTCTCAATAAATATACAGCAACTCCACTTTTTCCCACCGAATTCATAGGCTTTCGTCAAAGCCCCATTTTTTCTAGGTTTTTAGGGGCTTATCAGGGGGGCTTTCACTTGACAAAAACAGCTGTCAAGCCCTAAACTGTACTATCGTGGTAAAAAGTGGTTTTTAGTGGATCGTGTTGGATCTTAGAGCGCAATAGAGGTTCGTGGATAGAGGCGAAGATGTTTAAAGGTGCAAGTTCACTGAGTCTGGATGATAAGGGGCGTTTTGCGGTACCAACAAAATACCGTCAACCACTGCTGTCTGAAGAACAAGGTTCACTTATTTGCACTATTGCCATTAATGAACCCTGCTTGTGGCTTTATCCGATGAGTGAATGGTATGAAATTGAAGCTCGTTTACAAAAGCTCTCCAATATGAACCCAAGAGCAAGACGTTTACAGCGTATGTTATTGGGCCACGCCACTGAATATCAATTAGACAAAAATGGTCGGATCTTACTGGCGCCTGCACTGCGTACTCACGCTGGGTTGAGCAAAAAAATAATGCTAGTAGGTCTACTAAATAAGTTTGAGATTTGGGATGAACAACGATGGCATCAACAGATGCAGCTTGATACTGATATAGAACGCAGTGGTGAGTTTGAGTCGGGTCCTGAACTTGATAATTTTTCGCTGTAAAAACTGAAAGGCAAAATGTGAGCATGACTGCACAATTTCAACATGTATCAGTGTTGATGCAAGAAACACTTGATGCATTAGATATCGATCCAAATGGCACCTATATTGATGGGACGTTTGGACGGGGTGGTCACTCAGGCCAAATACTTGCAAGATTAAGTGAGCAAGGCCGCTTACAAGCCATAGATCAAGATCCCCAAGCCATTGCGGCAGCAGAAAAGTTTGCCAATGATAATCGCTTTGCGATAGCACACACCCGATTTTCAAATATTCATACTGTGGCGCAAGATGCCGATTTGTTGGGTAAGGTCGATGGTATTTTACTCGACATAGGTGTGTCATCACCGCAACTTGATGATGCTGACCGTGGCTTTAGTTTTATGAAAGATGGTCCACTAGATATGAGAATGGATCCGACATCAGGGCGCAGTGCGGCGCAGTGGTTAGCCGAAGCTGAACTTGAAGATATTACCTTTGTTATCAAAAAGTATGGTGAAGAAAAGTTTGGTCGTAGAATCGCACATAAGATTTTAGAAACTCGTGACGAAACGCCTATTCTAACCACCAAACAGCTTGCTGATTTAGTTGATGAAGCGGTTCCTGTTAAAGACAAGCATAAGCACCCAGCAACCCGTACATTTCAAGCTATTCGAATTTACATAAATAGCGAGTTAGAAGAAATACAAACGGCTTTACAAGCATCTCTAGATGTTTTGAAGCCAGGTGGACGACTGGTTGTTATCTCTTTTCACTCGTTGGAAGATCGCATTGTTAAACAATTTATCAAAAAACAAAGTAAAGGGGAGGCACTCCCCCGCGGTTTACCTTTAACTGACGCGCAGCTAAAACAGAATTTAACCTTAAAAGCGATAGGTAAAGCGATTAAGCCGAGCGCTGAAGAGATTAACGAAAATCCAAGATCACGCAGTTCAGTACTTAGGGTGGCGCAAAAGTTGTAATGAACAAAGTTGTAGATAGGCAACCTAAATTGTTTTCAGAGATGTTAGCTGGTTTGTTTGCTAATAAGCTAACACTGCTGTTACTGCTGTTGATTTTTGTCTCCGCGTTAGTCGTGGTACAAGTCACGCATTTTGCACGGCAACAATTAATAGATCAGGATGTCTTACTGCAACAACGCGATGAACTAGACCTACAGTGGCGATATTTATTGGTTGAGGAAGAGTTTTATTCGCAACATGCGCGCATCGAAGAAGTTGCCAAAACCCAACTAAAAATGAAGCGCCCAACCAGCAAAGATGAGCAAGTGGTGGTATTACCATGATGAAACTTAAAAATACCCCAGTTAACTTAATTACTTGGCGGTTTGCACTCGTTTGTGTAGTGCTGGTATTAGTATTTGCTACCTTAATGGCCAGAGCGGCGTATTTACAGGTCATTGAGCCTGATAAGGCTCGTGCTGAAAATGCCAAACGGACCGTTCGCGTGGAAACGCTAACAGTACAGCGCGGTATGATTTTTGACCGTAATGGCAAAGAGTTAGCGGTAAGTGTTCCCGTTGTGAGTGTGTATGCCGATCCTCTGGCATTAGACAAGTCGATCGCTAAAAAAGTACTTCGAGCAGCACGTAAAAATGGCGAAGACCATAAAGCACTCGCGTTAGATGAAGTCACTTTGAACGAGAGAAAAATACAATGGTACGCGCAAGACTTACGCTGGCGAGAGCTTGCGGATGTATTACAAATCGATAATGACAAAGTAGATTCGCGTCTACGAGGGAATACCAGTCGTCGTTTTGTGTATTTAAAGCGGCAAGTAACCCCTGCCGTTGCAAATTACATTCGTCAACTTAAGCTGCCTGGTATTCATTTGCTTGATGAATCAAAACGATTTTACCCCAGTGGTGAAGTTTCTGCGCATGTTTTAGGTTTCACGAATATTGATGGTGTAGGAATTGAAGGCATTGAAAAACTGTTTGAAAATGCTTTAACTGGCGCAGAGGGCCGCCGTACTATTCGTAAAGATGCGCAAGGACGAGAAGTACAAGTTTTATCTGAAGAGCAGCGAGTAGAGCCAGAAAATATTGAACTCAGTATTGATTTACGAATTCAAGCCATCGCGTATAAAGCATTAAAAAGTGCCGTACTCAGTTACAAAGCAACATCTGGTTCTGCGATGGTTGTGGACGTGACCACAGGTGAAGTCTTGGCGATGGTAAATAGCCCGAGCTTTAATCCTAATGACATGCGAGATGCGGCGCCCTATAAACGCAGAAACCGTGCAATTACAGACTTATTCGAACCCGGCTCAACACTTAAACCTTTAGCAGTATTAGCTGGACTGGATTATGGTGCAATTGAAATAGATGACACGGTCAATACTTTCCCTGGCTGGATGCGTTTAGGCGGTAGCTTAGTGAAAGATACCCGTAATCATGGCGAAATGTCTTTGCGAGAAATTCTAAAAGTATCATCCAATATGGGGGTTGCAAAAATAAGTCAAATGCTGCCCAAAGAATATATGGTTGGGCTGTATCAAAAAGTTGGTTTTGGACAGGACACGGGCACGTTGATGGTAGGAGAAAGTAGCGGACTATTTTACCCAAATCGTCGTTGGTCAGATTTTGAGATAGCAACGCTTTCTTACGGGTATGCTGTTTCAGTAAGTACAGCGCAGATTGCGCGTTTGTATGCAACATTTGGTGCTGGCGGCATTTCACGACCCCTTACTATTTTGAAGCAAGAAAAGCCTCAAGAAGGTCAACGTGTGTTTGAAGAAGAGCATGTAAAAGCCGTAGTTGCGATGATGGAATCGGTATTTGAAAAAGGCGGGACTGCGACCAATGTAAAAGTGGATGGTTACCGCGCGGCTGGAAAAACAGGTACATCGAAAAAAGCGGTTGCTGGTGGTTATGGTGATGAATATGTTGGCTATTTTGCCGGTGTTGCACCTGCAAGTGATCCTAGACTTGCTGTGGTTGTTATGGTGAATGAGCCTGGTGATGATATTTATTATGGGGGCCAAACATCAGGCCCCGCTTTTGCAGAAATCATGTCAAACTCATTGCGTATTCTCAATGTTGCACCAGATAAAGATCGAGTAGCACGCGTATCGGAGGATAAGAACGATGCGTGATCTAGCCCAAATACTTATCCCATTAGGCGTTTCATGCCCGACTCTGTTAGTTGAGCATTTACGTATAGACAGTCGAGAAATTCAGCCGGGAGATGCTTTTATTGCGCTGCGAGGTCATATTCAAAATGGTGAGGAATATGTGCATGCAGCATTTGAGCAAGGCGCAAAATGTGTTTTGGTCGACAGAGAAAGTGATGTGTTGCCAGAAGATAGCCGTGTTATTAGAGTAACGGACCTTAAAAAACGCATAGCGCAAATTGCGGCCGACTTTTATGGGCGGCCAAGTGAACAAATGACATTGGTCGGAGTAACAGGCACTAACGGCAAGTCAACCACCACAGCGATGATTGCTAATTTAGCGCAACTATGTGATAGCCCATCCGCGGTGATTGGTACCTTGGGTTATGGACCTGTCGATCAATTAACCCCTTTAGCGAATACCACCCCATCCTCGATTGACTTACAGCGTATTTTGGCCACGTTAAGAGAAACAGCGCAACTCGTTGCAATGGAAGTATCGTCACATGGTTTAGAACAAGATAGAGTGGGTCAGAATCGCTTTGAAGCAGCTGTTTTTACAAATCTTTCGCGTGACCATCTAGATTACCATGGCTCCATGCAAGCGTATGCAAATGCGAAACTTAAGCTTTTCAAGGCGTGTCAGCCAAGAGTGAGTGTGCTGAATATTGATGATGAATATGCACAGCAGTGGTTAGATGCACACACCTTCAATCATTTAGTTATGTATGGTTTGAAGCCAGCAAAGCACAATTTCAGCCAGTATGTTTGGTTTGATGACGTGCAGTGCTCTCAATATGGCATTCGTGCAAAAATTCATACCAGTTGGGGCGATACAGACGTTGAATTGCCATTATTTGGCTTATTTAATTTATATAATTTAGCGGCGTCATTAGCGACCTTATTAACGTTAGGTTATGACCTGAAAGCGCTGTTACGAGCGGTTAGTGCGCTAAAGCCCGTTGCTGGGCGAATGGAGGCGACGTTTACCGTAAACAAACCGACCTGCGTTGTCGATTATGCCCATACACCAGATGCGCTGGAATTAGCGTTAAAAGCCTTGCAACAGCATGTTCCCGGTAATGTGGTTTGTGTCTTTGGATGTGGTGGTGATCGGGATGTTGGCAAACGGGCATTAATGGCACAAGCGGCAGAAAAATATGCCAATAAAGTGATTATCACCAGTGATAACCCACGTAGCGAAGATCCAGACAAAATCATTGCAGATGTTAAGGCTGGGCTCAGTCAACCTCAGTATGCTTACTGCCAATCAGATCGTGCATTAGCAATTAAATATGCGATTGAGCAGTCACCGAGTAATAGCGTTATTCTCATCGCCGGTAAAGGTCATGAAGATTACCAGATCATCGGTCAGCAGCGTATCGCATTTTGCGATAGACAATGGGTTAAAACAATTTTAGAGGGGAAAGGAGCATGATCAAAGTGGATTTCACTTGGCTTGCTGATGTACTAAATACCTCTTTTAATGGGGAAAGTAGACTGATCGGTAATATAAATACCGATACAAGAACAATAACAACAAATGAAGTGTTTCTTGCACTAAAGGGCCCTAATTTTGATGGTCACAAGTTTGTCCAACAAGCACAAGAAAAAGGGGCCATTGCAGCAATTGTTGAGAGCAAAGTTGATTGCGATATTCCGCAATTTGTCGTAGAAGACACACGTTTAGCATTGGGCGCAATCGGTAAAGCGATCATGGCCCAAGTTGCGCCAAAAACTATCGCGATAACAGGCAGTGTTGGCAAAACGACGGTAAAGGAAATGTGCGCAGCAGTGCTTGCTCGCAGAGGTCATGTACTCGCGACTAACGGCAATTTTAACAATGATATTGGTGTCCCTTTAACCTTAATGAGATTAGAAGCGCAGCATGAGTATGCGGTGATTGAATTGGGGGCTAATCATATCGGTGAGATTGCGTATACAGCCGCATTAACACAACCTGATGTTGCTGTGGTATGCAATGTTGCGCCAGCGCATATTGAAGGGTTTGGCTCAATTGAGGGAGTTGGCCAAGCGAAAGGTGAGATCTTTTCTGGATTAAAAGCCAGCGGTGTCGCGGTTATTAACTGCGATAGTGAATTTGCTGGTATGTGGCAAAGTGGGTTGGGTGATAAATCGCAAGTGCGTTTTTCACTGACAGAAAAGTTAGACATTTGGGTTGAGAACGTTGTACTCGATCACATGGCGTACGCCAGTTTTGAATTATGCACTGAAAATGAACGAGTTTCGGTAACATTGCCATTACCAGGTGAGCACAATGTGATGAATACCCTAATTTGCGCTGCATTAACTACGCAATTAGGTGCAAGCTTACAGGACGTCGCCGAAGGTGTATCACAAATGAATGCGCCAAAAGGCCGGGTAAATTTAATTAAGGTACATGACTCATTGACAGTGGTTGATGATACGTACAATGCAAACGTTAGATCAGTGAAGGCAGCAATTGATCTTTTAACGCAGATGCCGGGACACCATATCTTTGCGTTAGGCGATATGGGAGAACTTGGTGAGCAAGCACGAGAATACCATGAAGAAGTTGGAGAGTATGCGCGCGAGAAAGGCATTGACGAGCTATTCACCTTAGGGGTTTTAAGCCGCTATGCCAGTGATGTATTTGAGCAGTCAGGGCAACACTTTTCAACAAGAGAGCATTTATTAGAAGCTGTAAAGTTAAGCCTTTCTAAACAGTTAGGGCATTGTACTGTGGTAGTAAAAGGATCGCGCAGTTCTCGTATGGAATTATTAGTAGCAGATTTAGTCGACAGTGGCCGTGAAACAGGCACTGATGGAGCATCAGTATGTTAGTTTGGTTAGCTGAGTATTTAACCCAATATTATAGTGGTTTTAATGTTTTTTCGTATTTAACCCTACGTGCTATTTTAGGTATTTTAACGGCATTATTTATCTCATTGTATTTTGGGCCTAAGTTAATACGTGCATTGCAACGTATGCAAATAGGACAAACAATACGTGATGATGGTCCTGAATCTCACTTATCTAAGTCGGGCACACCCACCATGGGCGGATTACTCATTTTAGCTGCCATCTTTGTGAGTACGTTGATGTGGGGGGACTTGGACAATAAATATGTGTGGGTTACTCTATTTGTAATTGGTAGTTTAGGTATTGTTGGCTTTGTAGACGATTATCGTAAGGTGATCCGAAAAGACAGTAAGGGCTTGATCGCTCGTTGGAAGTACTTTTGGCAATCTGTAATTGCTATCAGTGTAGCCAGTTTTATGTATTTTACTTCTCACTCTGCGTCAGAAACCGTCTTGGTAGTACCATTTTTAAAAGATGTCATGCCTCAGTTAGGTTTGTTCTATTTAGTGATGAGCTACTTTGTCATTGTGGGTACTTCAAATGCGGTGAATTTAACGGACGGCCTAGACGGCTTAGCCATTGTACCAACCATTTTAGTTGCTGCGGCACTGGCAATTATTGCGTATGTTACTGGTAATGTGAACTTTTCATCTTATCTCCATATTCCTCATATACCTTTGGCATCAGAATTGGTGGTGGTTTGTACCGCAATCGTGGGCGCTGGGTTAGGCTTCTTATGGTTTAATACATATCCTGCTCAAGTATTTATGGGCGATGTAGGTTCGTTGGCCTTGGGTGGTGCGTTAGGGATCATTGCTATTTTAGTCCGCCAAGAACTGGTGTTACTTATCATGGGCGGTGTTTTTGTTATGGAAGCCCTATCGGTTATTTTACAAGTTGGTTCGTATAAATTACGAGGGCAACGCATTTTTAGAATGGCACCGATTCATCACCACTATGAATTAAAGGGTTGGCCAGAGCCAAGAGTGATAGTTAGGTTTTGGATCATTTCTATTATCTTAGTTCTAGCTGGATTAGCGACGTTAAAGATCAGATAAATGCAATATTTAAAAGCGCTTAAAAATAAGAAAATAACAGTGCTCGGGCTCGGTGTAACCGGTCTGGGCATTGTGCGTTTTTTATTGTCGCATCAGATTATACCTAAAGTGGTTGATAGTCGTGCTGTTCCACCCGGCGCAGACTGGTTAGCAGATAATGCCCCGGAATGTGAGGCTGTTTTTGGTCCATTAGCCGAAGCTGGCTTATCTTATGCCGAGATGGTGATCATCAGCCCAGGCATTGCCCTTTATGAAAGTAGTGTTGCACATGCAATTGCTAAAGGGGTAGAAGTCATTGGTGATATTGAACTATTTGCTCGCTTAAATACGACTCCTGTAGTAGCGGTAACTGGGTCAAATGGTAAGTCAACAGTAGTGAGTCTAGCAACCGAGGTATTTAAAGCTGCGGGATTAAAAGTTGGCTTAGGAGGTAACATTGGTACGTCCGTGTTGACACTACTTGATGAGCCGCATGATGTATATGTCTTAGAATTATCAAGCTTTCAACTAGAGACCACAGACAGTTTAGTGTGTCGTTCAGCAATGATCTTGAATGTTACTGAAGATCATATGGATAGATACCCTGACTTTGCAGGGTATTGTGCAGCTAAACAACGGATTTATAAACATGTAGAGCAGTTAGTGTTTAATGCTGATGATGAATACACCTTTTCTGCGAGTAAACAAGGCACAAGTGTGTCAGTTGATTCTGGTGATTATAGAGTCTTGACTGACAATGGTATGGCGTATTTTTCGGCTTATGGTGAAGTATTGTTACCAGTGGACTCATTGGGTGTTGTTGGCCGGCATAATCAGTTTAATGCCTTAGCAGTCATGGCGTTACTGGCACCTTTTAATCTACCTATAGAACACTTTAAGCAAGCATTTAAATCATTTAAAGGGCTTGAACATCGCTGCCAGCTTGTCGCTGAATTTCAAGGCGTGAGGTATTTCAACGATTCTAAAGCAACCAATGTCGGAGCAACGGTTGCCGCATTAGAAAGCCTAGCGTGTGAGCGAGGTAAAATTCTACTTATTTTGGGGGGGGATGCAAAAGGTGCAGATCTACAGCCTTTAGTAACGCCGTTAACACGCTACTGTAAAGCCATCTTTTGTTTCGGCCAAGATGGGAAACAGTTTATGGGGCTCCATGAAAAAGCTTATCTGGTAGAGAGTTTAGACGCAGCGGTTCAACAAGCCGCTGTATTATCATGCAGTGGTGATAGCGTATTGTTGGCCCCGGCGTGTGCAAGTATTGATATGTATGCCAACTATATGGTGCGTGGTGAAGCCTTTTGTAAATTGGTTGCGGAGCTAGAAGGATGACTTCTTTTACGCAACTCATCGAGGCTTTAACGCCTCGCCAATCTGATGCACTATTTGATGTGCCTTTACTTTACAGCATGCTGTGCTTGATTGGCGTTGGCTTTGTTATGGTAACAAGTGCCTCTATGCCGGTTGCAGAACGGCTATTTAATAATCCTTATCATATTAGCATTCGCCATGGCATGTTTTTAGGTATGGGGCTTTTTTTGTTTTGGGCAAGCACCAGCGCGCCAATGGCGTGGTGGAAGCGCTGTAATCCTTATTTATTGTTACTTGGCTTTGGGCTGCTCATTTTAGTGCTGCTGGTTGGCCGTGAAGTTAATGGTTCGAAACGTTGGATCCCTGTCGGTCCTGTTGGCGTGCAAGCGGCTGAGCTAGCCAAGTTATTCTTTTTCAGTTATATCGCTGGTTATTTGGTGCGTAAAAAAGAAGAAGTACAAGAGAACTTGAAAGGCTTTGCTAAACCGATTGCCGTGTTCGCAGTGTATGCTTTTCTTATCTTAATGCAGCCTGATTTAGGCACTGTGGTGGTGATGTTTGTCACGACGGTTGGTCTACTTTTTTTGGCGGGCGCTAAATTATGGCAGTTTTTTGCTTTGATCCTGACGGGGATTTTTTTAGTGGTCTTGCTCATTATTTTTGAGCCATATCGTATGGCGCGAGTAGTGGGCTTTTTAGAGCCGTGGGATGACCCTTTTGGCAAGGGCTACCAATTAGTTCAATCACTTATGGCTTATGGGCAAGGTGGTTGGTTTGGTCAAGGCTTGGGCAATAGTGTACAGAAGTTACAGTACTTACCTGAAGCCCATAACGATTTTATCTTTGCGGTAATAGCTGAAGAGCTCGGTTTTATCGGAGTGGTGAGTATTATTCTGCTATTAGGATGCTTAGTGTTTAGAGCGCTCCTTATTGGTCAAAAAGCGTTGAAGCATGGTAAAGAATACGAAGGTTATTTTGCCCTTGCGATAGGTATATGGTTTGCTTTTCAAACCATGGTAAATATTGGCGCAAGTGCCGGAATACTGCCGACGAAAGGGTTAACATTGCCGTTTGTCTCTTATGGTGGCTCTAGTTTGTTAGTAATGGTTGTCGCTGCAGGTGTGTTACAACGAGTAGATTTTGAAACAAAGATGTCGACTAAACAAGCAACTTCGCGAGGAGGAAAACGATGAGTAAACGTTTATTGGTCGTTGCTGGAGGTACTGGTGGGCATATATTCCCAGGGATCGCTGTTGCGAATGAGCTCAAAGCACAGGGTTGGAGTGTATCTTGGGTAGGAACACCCGATCGTATGGAGTCTGAGGTTGTTCCGAAGCACAATATCGATATTGATTTCATTCATGTTCAAGGTGTACGCGGTAATGGCATAAAAAGGTTAATTACAGCGCCCGTGACAGTGTTAAAAGCCATATTCGCTGCAAGAAACATAATCAAACGCCGTAGGCCAAACGTAATTTTGGCAATGGGCGGTTATGTAACCGGCCCTGTAGGCATTGCAGCTAAGCTATTGTCTGTTCCTTTGGTGATCCACGAGCAAAATGCAGTGGCAGGTTTGAGCAACCGCTTATTGGCGAAAGTTGCCAATGGGGTATTGGGTGCCTTTCCAAGTGCTTTTTCTGATAAGCGCTTTCAGGTTGTTGGTAATCCAGTGCGAGCGTCTGTTTCACAATTGCAGCCTAAGCAGCCAAAACAAACAATAAACTGTTTAGTTGTTGGTGGCTCGCTAGGGGCGAAAGTGTTGAACGACACATTACCTGAGGTGTTCGCTAAGTTACAAAACGACATTGAAGTACCCTTGGCTGTGAGGCATCAAAGCGGCAAAGGTCAAAGTGAACATTTGGATAAGCGTTACCTCGGTACCGGTGTAAAAGCCAATGTTAGCGATTTTATTGATGACATGGATAAAGCATATGCGTGGGCTGACATTGTAATTTGCCGCTCAGGTGCACTTACGGTGAGTGAAATTGCTGCTGCAGGTAAAATGGCGCTATTTGTGCCTTATCCACATGCGGTTGATGACCATCAAACTGCCAATGCTGATTATTTAGTAAAAGATAATGCCGCATTGATCATGCCGCAGTCTCAATTTGAATTAGACGCCATTGTGGCGGTATTAAGGCCCTATATGTTGCAACCTGAGCTTATTACTGAGATAGCGATGAAAGCTAAAAGTTTAGCCAAGTTAGATGCAACACGTTCAGTTGCCCAAATATGTGCACAGTTAAGCCGATAGTGTATTGAATAAAACGATGATGAAAGAGTGTGTAGTGAAAGAATCAAGTAAACGCCGAGCGATGAGAAGAATTAACACCATTCACTTTATTGGTATTGGTGGAGCTGGCATGGGCGGAATTGCGGAAGTACTTGCGTTTGAAGGCTATAGAATTACCGGTTCAGACATTGCCAATAACGCGATGACAGAGCGGCTTATTAAAGCGGGTGCCGAAGTGTTTATTGGTCACCATGAAAGTAATGTAAAAGATGCTGATGTGGTTGTGGTATCAACAGCAATTGATGAAACCAACCCTGAAATTATTGCGGCCAAGGCAGCAAGAACTCCCGTGGTTCGGCGCGCCGAAATGTTGGCTGAACTGATGCGTTTTCGCCATGGTATTGCGGTGGCGGGTACACATGGAAAAACCACGACTACGAGCTTAATTGCCAGTATTTTTGCACAAGCTCAACTAGACCCGACATTTGTGATCGGTGGCTTATTAAATAGTGCAGGCACTAATGCTAAGTTGGGGAAAAGTGATGTATTGATCGCAGAAGCAGATGAAAGTGATGCATCATTCTTACACTTGCAGCCAATGGTGTCAGTTATCACTAACGTTGAAGCAGACCATATGGATACTTACGGTGGTGACTTTGATAAGTTAAAAGACACGTATGTGGAGTTTATCCATAACCTTCCTTTTCATGGTTTAGCTGTCGTGTGCATAGATTCACCAGTCGCTCTGGAATTAATTCCGCGCTTTGCTCGCCCAACGATCACCTATGGTGAGGGGGAAATGGCCGATTACAGAATGGTTAATTTTACCCAGTCGGTTAATAGCAGTAAGTTTTCTGTGGTCACCAAACAGGGTGACTGTATTGAGGTGGAGTTAAATATGCCAGGTAGGCATAACGCACTCAATGCAACTGCTGCAATTGCTGTCGCGAAAGATCATGATATTGAAAACCACTTTATTTTAAAGGCACTCGCTGAATTTGAAGGGATAGGGCGTCGCTTTCAACATTATGGTGAATTTGAAAATGAACGTGGCACGGTGATGTTGGTCGATGATTATGGTCACCATCCATCAGAGGTTCAAGTGACCATTGAGGCTGCGAGAGCGGGTTGGCAAGATAAACGTTTAGTAATGATATATCAGCCGCATAGATTTACTCGCACCCGAGACTTATATGAAGACTTTGTGAAAGTTTTAGCTGAAGTTGATCAGTTAATCTTATTAGATGTATATAGTGCGGGTGAAAATCCAATTATTGGCGCGGATAGCAAAAGCTTGTGTCGTAGCTTACGTCAAAGAGGGGTTGAGCCCATCCATGTTGCAAACCGTGATGAATTATTTGGGATTTTGGCAGATACGTTGGCAGATAATGATTTAGTGATCACCCAAGGTGCAGGCAATATCGGCCAAGTAGTAAAAACTATAGCGGCGACAAATATGTCGATTGGTAAGTTACAGCAAGGTGATGCATGAAGCAGTTTGGTAAGGTTGCCGTTTTGCTAGGGGGAAACTCTGCAGAACGGGAAGTGTCATTAAAATCTGGTGCCGCAGTACTTAAAGGGTTAATTAATGCAGGCGTCGATGCTTTTGCGTTTGATCCAGCTGAACGTAATATTCTTGAGCTTAGCAAACTTGAGGTTGATAGGGTGTTTATCGCACTGCATGGCCGAGGCGGAGAAGATGGAACGATTCAAGGTGCGCTTGAGTTTATGTCATTGCCTTATACTGGTAGCCAGGTTCTAGGCAGTGCATTAGCGATGGATAAAGTTCGTAGTAAGCACTTATTTCGCGCGGCACAACTAAGCACCGCAGCTTATACTGTCGCCAATGCAAAAGAGGGTTTTGATGCAGCAGCTATCATCGCTGATTTTGGTAAGGTTATGGTTAAACCAAGCCATGAAGGCTCAAGTATTGGTATGGCACAGGCAAGTACGGCAGAAGAGTTAACAGAAGCACTTACCGCAGCATTTGCGTTTGATGATGAGGTGTTAATTGAACAGTGGGTCACGGGTCGTGAGTTTACTGTGGCGATGCTAGGTAATGACGCTCTACCCGTTATTGAGATGAAAACGCCCCGTGGTTTTTATGACTACGAAGCGAAATATCAAGTCAATAGCACAGAATATTACTGTCCTGCTGATATCAGTGAGGCACATACTGCGCAGTTACAGATCATGGCAAAGCACGCTTTTGAACTGGTTGGTGCGACTGGTTGGGGCCGAGTTGATGCGATGCAAGATGAGCATGGCCAGTTTTATTTATTGGAAGTAAATACGGTTCCAGGTATGACTGAAAAGTCTTTGGTGCCAATGGCTGCCAAAGCACAAGGTATAAGCTTCGAACAATTAGTGGTTCGCATTTTGGAGCAAACGCTTTAAGATGCGTGCGTTTTTTGAAAAAGTCAAAATACTCAATCAAAGATGCAATTGGTCTTTTATATTTGGTGTTGGTTTTTTCATCGCTGTCATTATATCGCTAACAAAGAGCACATTTTGGGTCAGTGATTGGCTGGTAGAACACAAAGATGCTCAGTTAAAAAAGTTAACTGTATTAGGTCAACCTCATTACAGTAGTGAAAATGAAATTATATCGGCTATTAAACGAGTTGATTTAAGTAGCTATTTTGAGCTTGATGTAAAAGCTGTTCAGCAGTCGGTTCTGTCGTTGCCTTGGATTGCGAGTGTATCAGTGCGCAAGCAGTGGCCAGATCAACTGCATGTATATGTGGTTGAACACCAGCCAGTGGCAATATGGAATAGCGACTTATTGTTGAACGAAGAAGGTGAAGTTTTTCAAGCGCCAAATGAAAGCTTAGCCAGTAAATTGCCGCAATTGTACGGCCCAGAAGGCAGTGAGACTGAGGCGTGGCAAACATTTTTACAGTTAAAAGCGATGCTGGAAGTCAATCAGTTTCATTTAGTGAGTTTGGCCTTATCAGAGCGTTTTGCATGGCAATTGTGGTTAGATAATGGTGTGCGCTTAAATTTAGGGCGCGAAGAAAAAGCAAAGCGAGTACAGCGTTTTATTGATGTGTATCCGCAAATGCAAAGACCGGAAGGTGCGTTAATTGACGTGATAGATTTACGCTACGACACAGGGCTTGCGGTGAGCTGGAAATATCCGCAAGTTGAAGCACAACAAAATAAGAGTAAAGCATGACGAAGTCAGCAGAAAGAAACTTAGTGATAGGGCTCGATGTTGGTACCTCTAAAGTGGTAGCAACCGTGGGTGAGATCACCGCAGATAATCAGCTTAGTATTGTGGGTGTCGGTAACCAAGTCTCTCACGGCATGGACAAAGGTGGCGTGAATGATTTGAACTTGGTTTCTGAGTCAATTCGTCGTGCAATTGATGAAGCTGAACTGATGGCAGATTGTCGTATTAGTTCTGTGTATCTTGGTATATCGGGCAAACATATCCAATGCCAAAACGAAAGTGGCGTAGTGGCGATAAATAACTCTGAAGTAACAGATGATGACATAGCTAATGTGATCCATATCGCGCGTTCGGTGCCCATTTCTGCTGAACGTAAAATGCTGCACTCATTACCGCAAGAATATAGCATTGATATGCAAGAGGGCATTAAGAACCCACTTGGTATGAGCGGTGTGAGAATGGAGGCAAAAGCCCATATCATCACTTGTTCAAACGATATGGCAAAGAATATCGAAAAGTGTGTGGAGCGCTGTGGCCTTAATGTTGATCAGTTGACGTTTAGTGCATTAGCATCTTGCTACTCTGTGCTCACTGAAGATGAAAAAGAATTAGGGGTTGCCGTTGTTGATATTGGCGGTGGCACTATGGATATTGCTATCTACTTAAATGGAGCATTGCGCCACTCTGCTGTGATCCCTGTGGCAGGTAACCAAGTGACAGGTGATATTGCAAAAATATTCCGTACGCCGATATCCCATGCTGAATCACTGAAAGTACAATATGCATGTGCAAGTAGTCAGATGGCAAGTAGTGAGGAAACCATTGAAGTGCCGAGTGTTGGTGGTCGACCAGCCAGGTTAATGTCGCGCCATACGCTTTCAGAAGTTGTAGAGCCCCGTTATAGAGAGTTACTTGAGCTGACATTGGAAGAAATACGTCGTTCAGGGTTTGAAGATCAAATTGCTGCTGGACTGGTTATAACCGGAGGGAGTGGTAAAATGGCCGGCGCGCTAGAAGTGGCCGAAGATATTTGCCAAATGCCAGTAAGAGTGGGAAAACCCATTGGAATTACTGGATTAACAGATTATGTGAACGATCCTGCATACGCAACCGCGGTAGGTTTGTTACAATATGGCCGTACTCTGCAGTCGATGAATGCACAGAAGTCGAAATCAGAGTCGGAAGGAAATTGGTGGAACCGCGTTACGAAATGGTTCCAAGGCGAGTTTTAAGCTCAAGTCGGAGAGTGAAAGATGTTTGATATAATGGAACAACACAGCGAAGAAGCTGTTATTAAAGTCATTGGTGTTGGTGGCGGTGGTGGCAATGCCGTTGAACACATGGTTAAGCAAGAAATTGAAGGTGTGCGCTTTGTTGCTGCGAATACGGATGCACAAGCGTTACGCAAATCATCGGCTGATATCACCGTACAGCTTGGTACACAGATCACTTCAGGCTTAGGTGCTGGCGCAAACCCAGAGGTTGGTCGTAAGTCTGCTGAAGAAGATATTGAAACGATTAAAACAGCATTGGAAGGTGCTGATATGATCTTTATTGCTGCGGGTATGGGCGGTGGTACAGGTACAGGTGCTGCACCTGTTGTCGCGCGCGTAGCAAAAGAGCTTGGTATTTTAACGGTTGCTGTTGTGACTAGACCTTTTGATCTTGAAGGCAAAAAGCGTATGGCTGCAGCCGATCAAGGTATTGGTGAATTGTCAGAAATTGTAGATTCACTTATTACAATTCCAAACAATAAATTACTGAAAGTATTAGGGAAAGGCACTACATTATTAGATGCCTTTGCAAAGGCAAATGACGTACTTTACGGTGCAGTTCAAGGTATTGCCGAATTAATAACTCGTTCAGGATTGATCAATGTGGATTTCGCAGACGTAAGAACAGTAATGTCAGCGATGGGCACTGCGATGATGGGAACGGCTTCTGCGTCGGGTCCAGATCGTGCTCAAGAAGCGGCTGAAGCGGCCATTTCAAGCCCGTTATTAGAAGATGTTGATTTAACTGGTGCAAAAGGTATTTTGGTTAATATCACAGCAGGTATGGATATTACCATCGAAGAGTTTGAAATCGTGGGTAACCATGTAAAAGCCCTTGCATCAGAAAATGCAACGGTTGTTGTTGGTGCGGTTATTGACCCAGAAATGAGTGATGAACTGCGCGTGACCGTTGTTGCAACGGGTTTGGGTGGCGAACGTCGTCCTCAGTTTGGCATTGTGGATAATGGCTTCAAAAAAGCAGCTGGTGGTGACACAACGAGTACAGCTGCAAGTCAATCTGCGGGGATGTTTGTTCCGAGCTTTACTCAATCTGAGCCGGCGCAAGAAAGTACACCTAGCACAGTGAACACTGCACAAACGGTAAATGTTCCAGCGCCGGAGAGCCAGGTAGCATCTAAACCAACTGAACAGGAAAAAGAGAAGGGGGACTATTTTGATATTCCCGCATTCTTACGTAAGCAGTCAGACTAAACTGGCTATTAATTAAACAATTGGCAGGTGGTCGTATCTGTGATACAATCCGCCGCCTAAGTGTAATTTGAAGTAGGCGAAGCTATGATTAAACAACGTACAATTGCTGAAGTTGTTAAGGCAACGGGTGTAGGGCTTCACAAGGGTGAAAAGGTTACGATCACTCTCCGACCCGCGAGCGAAAATACCGGAGTGGTATTTCGTCGTGTTGATCTTGACCCTGTAGTGGACTTTGAAACCACGCCTGATGCTGTTGGTGACACGCAATTATGTACATGTTTAACAAATAAAGATGGTATTCGTCTTTCGACTACAGAGCATCTGATTGCGGCTGTTGCTGCACTAGGTATTGATAACCTAGTAGTAGAATTAGACAGTGCAGAAGTGCCAATAATGGACGGGAGTGCATTACCGTTCATTTATTTATTACAAAAAGGCGGCATTAAAGAGCAAAACGTTGCGAAACGCTTTATTCGCATCAAAGAAAAGGTGCGTATTGAAGACGGTGATAAGTGGGCTGAAATTACACCTTACGATGGTTTTCACATTGACTTCGAAATCGCATTTGATCACCCTGCAATTAATGATAGCCGTCAGCGCATAGGACTTGATATTACCGCGCAAAGTTTTACTGAAGAAATTAGTAGAGCGCGTACATTTGGGTTTATGAAAGACATTGAGTACATGCATGCTAATAACCTAGCACTAGGTGGAAGCATGGATAACGCCGTTGTGTTAGATGAGTATAAAGTATTAAACCCAAATGGATTACGCTATCCTGATGAGTTTGTGAAGCACAAAATACTCGATTGTGTGGGTGATATGTTTATGGCAGGTCATAACATTTTAGGAAAAATCACGTGTTATAAGTCGGGTCATGGCCTGAATAATAAACTATTACGTGAAATCATGGCGTCAGATACTGCATGGGAATGGGCTACATTTGAAGAGCCAATTAATATGCCAGCGCCAGGTATGGAAGTTACTACAGCATGAACTGCTAAAGATTCAAAGAAATGACGCGATAGCGTCATTTTTTTTGCTTATTTTTTTGTGCGTGTTTAGCTAATTTTAATAATTTGGCTTGCAAGCTAGGGGGAGCATTCCCCGCGATTTCAGTTAGCTGCTGAGCCGTTTGGTCACTCATGACTCTACCTTCAGTTTGTTGTGTTGGGGAAGATAGGCTATCTCTTTTAGGGGATAGTCGCTGTTGTGCTTCGGGGTTGGTGACGACTTTTACTTGTGCGCACTCTATCATTCCCGCAGCTCTAAACTGAGATAAAATCTCCATTTTTAAAAAGTTTAGTCGGGTCGCAAGAGTGGCTGATGCAGCCTCGATAACTAATGTGCCTTCACGATAGTTACCTACTCGGCACTTCTTAATTAAGACTGGCCCTACTGCTTTTTCTAAACACTTTTGCCATTGAGCCATTGCTTGCGATTTCTCGGTATAGCTCACCATTTTATTTGACCACTTGCCCATTAACTCATTGAGCTGCTTTGGGGCATACCGATTCTTTGCCATTGTTATTCGTTCAAAGTTTACCAACACACTCATCAGTATAGCGGCGCCTTAAAGTGAACAACAGTTAAATAGACAAGGAAGCTTGATTTATCGCTTATTATCACCATATCTAAGGTTAATCTCGATAATGTTTCAATTTGTTGCTACATTGGGTATTTGTTGCAAATAAAAATCGCAACGTTGGTTTACGTAAAACCGCTTTTTATCAGGAAAACCTCGCTGTTTTGACTTCAATGGTTTGCAGCAACGTAGAGTCTGGTATGATAGGGGTAATAAATTGAATTTGGCATAGAGCAAACGCAATTAAGCATTTGTTGCCGACAGGAAGCAGTGCGACCTCAGTACCCAATGACGTATATGCATAGGTAAGGTCAGCCATCAATAGAGTGAAAACGGTTTTAACATGATAGCTAATATTTTTACCAAGATTTTTGGTAGTCGCAATGACCGCACTATTAAAAACTTAAGAAAGACAGTTGCTTTAATTAATGCCTTGGAAGAGCAATACGCAGCTCTGACCGACGAACAACTAAAAGCTAAAACAGCGGAGTTCAGAACGCGTTTCGAGCAAGGCACGAGTTTAGATGATATTTTACCTGAAGCATTTGCAACAGTGCGTGAAGCATCGAAACGTGTTTACAAAATGCGCCATTTTGATGTGCAAATGATAGGTGGTATTGTCCTTCACCAAGGCCGTATTTCTGAAATGCGTACTGGTGAAGGTAAAACACTCACCGCAACATTACCTGCTTATCTTAACGGTTTAACGGGTAAGGGCGTTCACGTAATTACGGTAAACGATTACTTAGCGAAACGTGATGCAGAAACCAATCGCTCATTATTCGAGTTTTTAGGCTTGAGTGTGGGCTGCAACGTGCCAGGTATGATGCCTGAGCAGAAAAAGCAAGCTTACAAGGCTGATATCACATACGGAACCAACAATGAGTTTGGTTTTGATTACTTACGTGACAATATGGCATTTAGCATAGAAGAGCGAGTTCAACGCCCTCTATACTATGCAGTCGTGGATGAAGTGGATTCAATTTTGATTGATGAAGCACGTACACCACTGATTATTTCAGGCCCAGCGGAAGACAGCTCTGCGCTGTACACGCAAATTAATAAAATTGTCCCTTCTCTTATTTTACAAGACAAAGAAGATGAGGAAGGTGTTGAAGGTGATGGCGATTTCACAATTGATGAAAAGTCAAAACAAGTTCACCTTACTGAGCGTGGTCAATTAAACGTTGAAGAGCTATTACTTGAGCATAAGCTTATAGAAGAAGGTGACTCACTTTATTCAGCAGCCAGTATCACATTATTAAGCCATGTTTACGCCGCACTTCGTGCGCACAAACTCTACCAAAAAGACGTTGATTATGTAGTCAAAGACAATGAAGTCATTATTGTTGATGAGCATACCGGTCGTACAATGGAAGGGCGTCGTTGGTCGGAAGGGTTACACCAAGCTGTAGAGGCGAAAGAAGGTGTTCGTATTCAAAACGAAAACCAGACATTAGCATCGATTACATTCCAGAATTACTTCAGAATTTATGACAAGCTAGCTGGGATGACAGGTACCGCTGATACTGAAGCATTCGAATTCCAATCAATTTATGGTTTAGACACGGTTGTTATTCCTACAAACAAACCGATGGTTCGTGACGATAGAGCGGATTTGGTTTATTTAACTCAAGAAGAAAAGTTTGAAGCCATTCTTGAAGATATCAAAGGATGTCAGGAACGCGGTCAACCGGTTCTTGTTGGTACGGTGTCGATTGAAAGTTCAGAATACTTATCGCACTTTTTACGCAAAGAAAAAATTGAGCATAATGTTCTAAACGCGAAGTTCCATGAACAAGAAGCCGATATTGTTGCAGATGCGGGTTTACCGGGTAAAGTGACTATTGCAACCAACATGGCTGGTCGTGGTACCGATATTGTACTCGGTGGTAATTGGCAGAGTGATCTTGCTAAATTAGACAATCCATCAGAAGAAAAAATTGCTGAGGTGAAAAGCAAGTGGCAAGAAACGCACGATGCTGTATTGGCCGCTGGCGGTTTACATATAATTGGTACTGAGCGTCATGAGTCACGCCGTATCGATAATCAGCTTCGAGGCCGCTCGGGTCGTCAAGGTGATGCAGGTTCAAGCCGCTTCTATTTATCAATGGATGATGCGCTGATGCGTATTTTCGCTGGTGAACGCATGACAAACATGATGCGTAAACTGGGGATGCAGCGTGGTGAAGCAATCGAGCACCCTTGGGTAAACCGTGCAATTGAAAACGCACAGCGTAAAGTTGAAGCACGTAACTTTGATATTCGTAAGCAATTACTTGAATATGATGATGTGGCGAATGATCAACGTCGTGTTGTGTATGAGCAGCGTAATGAATTGCTTGAAGAAGGCGATATTTCAGAAACCATTAATGCTATTCGTAGCGATGTGCTTAATGGCACCATTGATCAGTTTATTCCACCGCAGAGTCTTGCTGAAATGTGGGATATCAAAGGTTTGGAAGAGCGTATTAAAGGTGACTTCCTTATCGAGCTGCCGATTGAAAAGTGGTTAGCTGATGATGAAAAACTATACGAAGAGAAGCTGCGCGACCGTATTAATGAAGAAGTAGAGCAATCTTATAAAGATAAAGAGCAGATGGTTGGCCCAGATGTGTTACGTCAGTTTGAAAAGGCAATCATGCTACAAAGCCTTGACCAGCACTGGAAAGATCATTTAGCTGCGATGGACCATTTGCGTCAAGGTATCCATTTACGTGGTTATGCACAGAAAAACCCGAAGCAAGAATATAAGCGTGAGTCATTTGAGTTATTCTCTGAAATGCTTGAAAACTTGAAAGTAGACGTAGTAGGTATTTTAAGTAAAGTTCAGGTACGTGCTGAAGAAGATGTTGAGAAAGTAGAACAGCAGCATCGTCGCAGTGAGCAAGCGCCTAAAGAGTACCAGCATGCTGAAGCTGAACAAGTTGGTGGCGAAGTACCAGAAGGTGTTACTGTCGCTGCAAGAACTGATGTTAAGGTCGGCAGAAACGAAGCATGTCCTTGTAAATCAGGGAAAAAGTTTAAACAATGTTGTGGTAAATTAAAGTAGCCATAAACATTTTTGTTTTATGAAAAAGCGACTCTTGAGTCGCTTTTTTTATCGGAGAATTTTTAGAATGAAAAAAGTCGTTGAAGTTGCTGTTGGGGTTATAAAAGCAAACAATCAAATATTTATAAGTAAGCGTCATGATGCGCAACACCAAGGCGGTTTATGGGAATTTCCTGGTGGTAAAATTGAAGCCGGTGAAACGGTATTTGATGCGCTAAAGAGAGAGTTAAAAGAAGAAGTTAATATTGATGTAGTAAGCTCTATTGAACTACAAGTGATAGAGCATGACTATATTGATAAGTCCGTACGATTGATGGTGCATATAGTCGAAGACTTCACCGGCGAAGCGAAAGGGTTAGAGTCACAAGTTTGCCAGTGGGTGGATATTCACGAATTGACCAATTATGACTTTCCAGAAGCAAATCAAGAAATTATCAGTCGGCTCCACAGTACAATTTAGAATAAACGCTGACGAACCTATATTTTTTGCGACTGATAGCTGGTATTTACAATGAGTCGGTTGTTTATTATGAGTGCTGGGGTTTATTATGAATAAAAATGTTAAATGGAATGGTTTTATGAAAAATGCCTCGTTAACGGCGCTTGGTGTTGCGCTCGCATTAGGTTTGAGCGGCTGTAGTGAGCCCCCTGTGGAAAATAACACATCAAAAACCGTGGTTGAACAACCGCAACCAGCGCTCAATTCTGGTATTGAATTAGCTAATATAGATAAGTCGGTACGCGCGCAAGATGACTTTTATTATCATGTAAATGGTAACTGGCTTAAAACGACAGAAATACCAGCTGATAAATCGAACTATGGCTCATTTACTGCTTTGTATGATGAGTCTCAGAAAGCGCTTCGAGCAGTTTTAGACAATGCCGTTGAGAATACCTCTGTAGAGCAAACGGATGATGAACGTAAGCTTGCCGATTTCTATAGTAGCTATCTTGACGAAATGGCAAGAGAGGAATTAGCTCTCGCACCATTGAAGTCTTATTTAGCGCCAGTGAATGCACTGACAGATAAAGCTCAGTTGCCGAGAGTCATGGCCAAGTTATTACTTCAAGGCGGCACCAACCCTTTTGCTTGGTATGTAAATAATGACGCGAAGAACTCTAGCGAGAATGCGCTCTATTTATATCAAAGTGGCTTAGGGTTACCTGACCGTGATTATTATTTAAAAGACAGTGACAAATTTGCCAATATTAGAGCACAGTACGTGCAATATATAGAGCAAGTGTTACTTCGTACCGGTGAACAAAAGCCTAAAGCAGCTTCCGCGCGCATCCTAAAACTAGAAACGGCAATTGCGACGGCACAGTGGTCGAGAGTAGAAAGTCGTGATGCCACTAAAAGCTACAATAAACTGTCGTTAAATGATGCAAATGCCTTGATCCCCGCATTTGATCTTCAAGCCTATTTCTCAACTGCAGGTTTAAAGGTGAGTGAGTTGGTTGTAAACCAGCCATCGTATATTGAGCAGTTATCACAAGTTGTTGATGAGAGTTCATTGACTACATGGCAACAGTACCTTACTTTCCACTTTGTAAACAACCATGCCGCGTTACTAAACAAAGAGATGGTTGATCTGAAGTTTAATTTTTTTGGTAAAACATTACGCGGTGTGCAGACACAAGCACCCACATGGAAAAAAGCGGTAGATGCCAGCAATGAAGTACTGGGTGAGCTGCTTGGTAAAATCTATGTAGAAACTTACTTTCCCCCTGAAGCCAAAGCACGCATGACGGAGTTAGTTAATAACGTAATTAAGGGCTTTGACCATGCGATAGACGACCTTGAATGGATGAGCGCAGAAACAAAAGTAGCAGCTAAGGATAAGTTAAGTAAATTTACGCCTAAGATTGGCTACCCAGAGAAATGGCGAGATTATTCTCAATTGAATATTGATGCCGATGATTTACTTGGAAATTATGTGCGCTATTCTGAGTGGGCTTATGCTGATATGGCAGCTAAAATTGGCAAACCAGTAGACCGTTCTGAGTGGTTTATGACACCGCAAACAGTCAATGCTTACTACAACCCTGTCAATAACGAAATTGTTTTTCCTGCTGCTATTTTGCAACCCCCATTTTTCAACCTTGAAGCCGATGATGCCGTTAACTATGGTGCCATTGGAGCTGTAATAGGTCATGAACTCGGGCATGGATTTGATGATCAAGGTGCGAAATATGACGGTGAAGGAAATCTTCGAAATTGGTGGAGCGAGTCTGATTTAAGTCAGTTTGAAAAGCGTGGCAATAAACTTATCGCACAATATGCGCAGTTTAAACCGTTCGAAGATGCCCATGTCAACGGTGATTTGACATTAGGTGAGAATATAGGTGACTTGGGTGGTTTGACTGTATCGTATAAAGCATATCAGTTAGCTTTAGCCGGTAAAGCTTCGCCAGTGATTGATGGTTACACTGGGGAGCAGCGCTTTTTTATGGGCTGGGCACAAATATGGCGCCGTCAATATAGAGAAGAAGAACTCCGTTCAAGGCTAATGACGGATTCGCATTCTCCGAGCCATTATCGTGTTATTGGGGTGCTCCCAAATATGCCTGAATTTTACAAAGCATTCGATGTTAAGCCGGGAGATGAAATGTATCTTGAGCCTACAGAGCGGGTGAAAATTTGGTAGGTTGACGGTTTTAATAAAATTTAATTTATATAGCCTACTGTTAAGTAGGCTTTTTTTTAAATTCATCTTAATAAATTGTTAGTTCAGTAAATATTGATAGCGCTGTCATTTTTGTTTTTATATGATGAAGCTAATGTTAATAGTGACTGAGCCCTTTAAGTTCATAGTTTTATATCAAATCATGAGTGCAAAGGCGTTTACCAAGGAGCAAACTTATGACCTTTAAGCAACACGTGCTAGCGAGTCTATTGATGACGACGCCGTTGTTCGCCAACGCTAACTTATCACAATCTCAATTAGACTCTTTTACCCAAGGCACAAAACTTGTATTTACCGCAGAAGATAACTTTCATAATGGTGCTTCAAGTCTAATTGCATCAATGACTTTGACGAATGATTCGGATATTGCGTTAGGTAAAGGTAAGTCAGATTGGCAAATTTATATACACTCAGTACGAAAAATTCATACTAAATCTGCGGCAGGTTTTTCCATTGAACATATTAATGGTGATCTACACCGCTTTGTTCCCAATGACGACTTTGCTGGATTAGCAGTTGGCGAGAGCATTAAGGTTGAATTTGAGGCAGGTGCTTGGGTTGCAGCATATAGTGACTTTATGCCACGTGCATTTATGGTCTCACAGCAGAATACTCCTGCTATTTTTGCAAATACAGACACTGAAGATTTCAAGCAATACATTGCGCCATTTGAGCGAGAAAACCAGCTCAGACGATATAATGATCCGGTTGATAAGACGAAGTTAGCATCGGCTGAGCTGCGCTATGAAAGAAACTTATCCTCGGTGAAGACAACAAAAGAAGATGCGTTAAAACGTATTATACCTCAACCACAAAAAGTAGACTTTAATCGTGGCAGCGCAGTGCTAGATTCAACGTGGGAGTTGCGTTTTGCAGGGCGTTTAACCTCTGAGGTAGCTGTTTTTAAAACTGATTTAGCCGATTATGGGTTAGAGCTAGAGAGTAAAGCCGACCATATTAAAGCCTCTAAAGCCCCGACTATTTACTTAAAAGTAGACGAAAGCTTGGCTGACGGTGCTGCTGAAAGTTATCAGCTAGAAATAGATGATGATAAAATCGAGATCATTGGTAGCGATAATGCTGGCGTGTTTTACGGTATTCAAAGCTTATTAGCGCTCTTCCCAGCAGGCAGCAAAAATACCATCACTGTTCCTAATGTTGAAATTGAAGATACGCCAAGGTTTGTATGGCGTGGCATGCACTATGACAACGCGCGTAATTATCATGGTAAAGATGCACTGTTTAAATTAGTAGAACAGATGGCGCGTTATAAACTGAACAAGTTTCATTGGCACTTTTCAGATGATGAAGGGTGGCGTGTTGAGATCCCAGGCTTACCCGAGTTAACCGATATTGGTGCTCATCGGTGCTTTGATTTAGAAGAACAACGCTGCCTGTTAACTCAGCTAGGAACTGGGCCATTTAAGTCTGGTTCAGGTAATGGATATTTATCACGAGAAGATTTTGTTGAGTTACTTAAGTTTGCTAATGCCCGCCATATTCAGATCATTCCTGAAATTGAAGGCCCAGGTCACGCGCGTGCTGCAATTAAATCAATGGAAGCGCGTTATAATAAATTAAAAGCACAGGGCAAACTTGACGAAGCTAAAGCATACTTACTGACAGATCCAAAAGATGAATCAAAATACATCACGGTGCAAAATTACACTGATAATTCATTTAATGTCTGTTTAGACTCAACGTATGCCTTTATTGAAAAAGTAACTTACGAGCTGCAAGCGATGTACCGAGATGCAGGCACTCGATTGACTAATTTACACTTTGGTGGAGATGAAGTGGGTAGTGGCTCATGGACACAATCACCAGCATGCGATGTACTTTTTACCGATGCCAATAATGGCATTGCTGGGGCTGCCGATTTAAAGCCTTATTTTACTCAAAAAGTCGCACATATATTTGCTAAACGCGGGATCTCCCCAGGTGCTTGGGAAGATGGCTTAATGTATGACAAAGTGAATCCATTTAAACGAGATGAATTCCCGAATCAAACTTTTACAGCAAACGTATGGGATAACATTTGGGAATGGGGGGTTGCTGACCGTGCTTATCGATTAGCAAATGATGGTTATCAGGTTATTTTGTCACACGGTACACACCTGTACTTTGATCACCCTTACGAAGCTCATCCAGAAGAGCGTGGTTACTATTGGGCGACACGATACATTGATACAAAGAAAGCATTTAGCTATATGCCGGATGACGTATACGCAAACGCTGATTTTACCCGTACACGAGAGCCGATTGTGAATCTAGAAGCCCTCGTAGGTAGAGCGATGCCTAAGCTTGAAAAGCCTGAAAATATTCTGGGTATGCAAGGGCAAGTATGGAGTGAAACCATTCGTACGGAAGAACAAGTATTAGCGATGATTTTCCCTCGAATTTTATCTGTTGCAGAACGAGCTTGGCACAAAGCAAGTTGGGAAGGGAATCAAATAGCAGAGAAACCTTTTGCGAAGGATTGGCAAAGCTTTTCTGCCGCTTTAGCGGTAAAAGAAGTTCCGAAGTTGATTTCAGCGGGTGTTGACGTAAATCTACCTGTACCTGGTGCCGTTCGAAAAGGTAATAAGGTTTATGCTAACAGTGCATTTCCTCATTTAGATATCGAATATAGCTTAGATAAAGGGGTTACTTGGGTAAATTATGCAGATCCGATCAGTGTAGACAATAACGTACCAGTGTTATTAAGAACTCGCTCTGGAGATGAAAATACAAGTAGAATCACAGAGTTAAACTAAATTTAAGTTAATATAAACTAAAAAAGGGCCGCTTGGTCCTTTTTTAGTGAACTAACTGGTTAAATTCTAGCTAGTCAAAAGTTAAATTTTAACGTAAAGTTAAATGTCAGCGCTGTCATTTTTAATGGTGGCCTAAAATTGCATCAATTTGGCACGTTAAATATATTGATGCTCAATAATTATACAGAAATCATTCTGATCTTATTCCTAGGTCTGCTGCAAAGCGGACCTGTAGTATATTAATTAGCAACAAGAAGAAACTTATGGAAGCGACAGTGGAAATTGAAGATAAAGTGAAGCAGAGTATCTGGCTCCCTATGGTGCTCGCTGGGTCAATGTTTTTTATTCTAGGGTGTATTACCTGGCTTAATGGTGCGATAACCCCATTTTTACAGCAAATGCTTGAACTAACGCCATTACAGGCGTCTTTCATCATTTCCTCTTTTTATATTGCTGTAACTGTCGCGGGTATTCCTTCGGCTATGCTAATTAAGCGGGTTGGTTATAAAAATGGTATGGCGCTTGGGTGTATCGTGATGGCTGCATCCGCGCTTATGTATATTCCAGCGGCAAAGCTGCAAATGATCGAGATATTCTTGTTCGCGCAGTTAATGATTGGTGTTGGGCAAACTATCTTACAAACAGCCGTTAACCCGTACGTTGTTAAAATGGGTTCAGAAAAGTCAGCAGCAGTTCGTGTATGTATTATGGGACTACTTAACAAGTCTGCGGGTGTAATTGTACCAATTATTTTTGCTGCGGTTGTTGTCAGTGGTGTAGTAGAGCCTGGTGCACAACTATCTCAAGAGCAAAAAGATGCAATGGCAAATAGCTTGATTATGCCGTACATCGGTGTTGCTGGTCTTATATTTCTATTTGCTGTTTTTGCTAAAATTGCCCCTCTTCCTGATTTAGTTTTTGAAGAGTCTGCCGGTAATGGCAAAGGTGAATTAAAAGAAGCATTGAGCCATCCTCATTTAGTACTGGGTGTTATTGGTATCGCGTTGTATGTTGCGGTTGAAGTTATCGCTGCCGATACCATCGGTTCTTATGCATTGCAGCTTGGTATTGCTGATTACTCTGTGATGACTTCTTATACTATGGCATGTATGCTTATTGGTTATGCTATCGGTATTGCACTTATTCCACGTTTCATGTCGCAACAAAATGCATTGGTTATGTCTGGGATCGCAGGTATCGTTACAGTATTGGCGGTCGTTACGGGAAGTAACGAGTCATTTGCAATTTCTAACATATTACTTGTACCATTTGGTGGACCTCAATTACCAGATCCGCTATTGTGTATCGCATTACTTGGTTTTGCCAACGCGATGGTTTGGCCTGCTATTTGGCCATTAGCGTTAAATGGACTAGGTCGTTTGACTGGTACGGCTTCTGGTTTACTTATTATGGGTATTGCCGGTGGTGCGTTAGGTCCGTTATTGATTGGTCTAGGTAATGTCGCAGGCTTAGGCGCTCAAGGCGCGTATAGCTTAATGATACCTAGTTACCTATTTATTTTATTCTATGCTCTTAAAGGTCATAAAATGACGAGCTGGAAATAACTGAATTTCTATCTGTAAATAGAAATAATCCCGTGTGTAATGCCACCTTTTAGGTGGCATTTTTTTTGTGAAAATAAACGACATATGTGGATCGGTTTTGTTAAAGCAACGATTGTGGTTACTTTTACATAAGAAAAACGATCAAATTGCCGGCGGTGAAATTTTTACCTATCACAGCTTTATTCCCAATATATTAATTAAAACCACATGGTAGTCCAATGCTTTAAGCGTAGGCTTTTGAGATGCTATCTATGTATTTCAAGTTTGACTGTAGCTATCAAACAGTGTCATTAAATCCCTTAAAGTAGCGATTAATCAGTGCCTTGTATCTATTTTTGTTGATATGAGGTTAAGTTAAGCAAGTCGGGTGTAATAGGTTATGGACCGTGAAAGCAGAACCGGTAGATGGTACTGTTATTTGGGCCGAGGGGATTAGTGGAGTTTCAATTAAATGATACCGTTATCTAGAGGTGCTTATTCTTATGCTAAACCACTTAAGTTGGCTGTAATCACTTGCTTATCTTTCCTGCGTAGGAGATGAACTAGACAATTAAGCTCACCACCTTCAAGTACCTTGCTTTTCTCTTCCTGACATAGGTCAGGGGCTGGAGTAACTATGCTCACCACTTTTAACCCTTCCATTTTCAAGTACCTCACTTTTGTCTTCCTGACGCAGGTCAGGATCCAGCTCTCTCGCGCTATCCATTTATTTACTCTATGCCGACTCATATTAGGTATTTCGAACACCTGTGTTTTGCTAGCTCAGTTATTTTTCGGGGGAATAAGTACTGATTTATAGCAATATGGCTTTCTTATGAGGATGTTCGATGCTTACTGAATGCTATGTAAAATACAGAAGTGATATTCTAGTATAGGTTGGAAGTTCATTGTGCTTTGCTTAGTGAGGCGTTGCTAGTTGTATACAACGGGGTACGCGAACCAAGCATACAAGCCTGCTGTGTGCATATTAGAGTACTGGTGTATGAAAATGTGAAAAATAAAAATAATTAAATCAACGTTTTTTGAAGTTTAGTCAATACTTACTACTAGATTTATTACTGAAAGATAGAGATATAGTTCTAGATTTGAAGTTCAATAAAGTAGACTTCAAACAAAGGGGGAAGATGGGGCGACTGATGGGGCTCGAACCCACGACAACCGGAATCACAATCCAGGGCTCTACCAACTGAGCTACAGCCGCCACAACACACCTCGTTTGGTGTGGCGCGCATAATACATAATATTTTGAGTCTTGCAAAGAGAAAAATGCATTTTTTTCCAAAAAAGGAAAAAACCAAAAAAGTCATCCCATACAGCAAATATTCATATAGGCTATGTATGATCCACCAAAACTATTATAAGCGCTCTCAAGGAGGCTCTATGGACACCATCATCAACTGGGTAAATGAGAATTCCGATGTGTTATTACATTATGGAGTTCAAATCATTCTCGCAATTATCATTCTATTAATCGGTGTGAAAGTTGCTAAGTTCTGTGCAGGGCTGACTGAAAAAGCCTTCTCAAAACGTAATATCGACAAAGCCGTTGGTGGCTTTGTTGCCAATATAATTTATGCCCTAGTCTTTGCTGCCACCATATTGATGGCGCTTTCCCAAGTCGGCATACAAACCACTTCGTTTGTTGCTATTTTGGGTGCTGCCGGTTTAGCAGTAGGCCTAGCATTACAAGGTTCATTGTCTAATTTTGCTTCAGGCGTATTAATCATTATGCTGCGCCCGTTTAAGTCTGGGGATTTTATTGAGGCTGGCGGAAAATCTGGTAGTGTTGAAAAGATAGAGATATTCTCAACTGAGTTACGTACACCAGATAACAAAGTGATCATCATGCCTAATTCTGCGATCATGTCTGGCGCAATTGTAAACTATTCAAGAGAAAAAACACGTCGCATTGATTTAGTGATTGGTGTGAGTTACGAAGCTGATTTAAAACAAACTAAGCAAGTGCTACAACAGGTATTAGATCAAGAGTCGCGATTGTTAAAGACCCCAGCATACACTGTCGCAGTTTCAGAACTTGCCGATTCAAGTGTTAATTTTGTAGTGCGCCCTTGGGTTAATACATCTGATTATTGGCCAACGTATTTTAGCTTGGTGGAAAATATTAAACTCGCCCTTGATGATGCAGGTATTGCCATTCCATTTCCGCAAATGGATGTTCATCTTCATAAAGATTCTTAATAGTAAGGTTATTTAGTAATGAAAGTTAAATTGTTATCTATGTGTGTTTGTGCGGCTATTGTGACATCTGCGCAAGCTGCAGATACAAAAGAGCAAAAAACATGGGATGTGACCAGTGAAGTAGGTGCAATTATTACCAGTGGTAACACTGAGACTACGACACTAAAAGGTGGATTGAAAGCGAAGCACCACTTAGAAAATTGGCACAATGAATACAAAGTAAATGGCATCTATAAAGAAGATGAAATTGAAAGTGACGGCCGTAAAATAGACAAACGTACAAATGAAAAGTATGGACTGTCGTTACAAGGTAACGACAAGTTAGGCACTGAAGGCAGTCATTTATTTGTGCTTGGTTCTTATGTGTCAGACTATTTTGGTGCATACCGTAACGAAGCACTGGCATCTGTTGGTTACGGTCTCACATTACTTGATAGTGATGACATGAATTTGAGCTTTGAAATCGGTCCAGGTATGAAGTGGTTTGAGTACGGCAAAGATACTACAGATGATGAAGGCAATTTGATCGAAGGCCAGTCTGAAAGTGAATTTGTAGGCGTAGCTAAAGCAAATTACGATTGGCAAATTTCAGATAATGCAAAGTTTACTCAATTATTTGCGGTAGAAACCGGTAGCACGAATACGAAGAGTATTTCGGAGTCTGCGTTGCTAACTAAGATAAACGGCTCTTTACAGATGAAGGTTGCCTATAACATCATCCATAATTCAGACGTTGATGATAGTAAAGAAAATACCGATACAGAAACGTCACTGACCTTAGTTTATAGCTTTTAATTATTACAATTTCACACATAAATGGGGCCGTTGGCCCCATTTTTTTTATCGTGAAAATACGGTATGATGCGTCGGTTAACTCACGCACTTAATTTATAAGGGTATATTTGTGAAGTTCAGTAAATTAGTCGTTGTTGCGACGCTGTTATTTTCATTAATTTATATAAACATGGAAGAAGCTGTGGCTGCGACTCCGAGCGCCCAGCAAATGGAGCAGTTCAAAAAGCTACCAAAAGCCCAGCAAGAGGCGCTTGCAAAAAAATATGGCTTTAATTTAAAGGATTTGAAAGGAAAACAAAGCGATGATCAAAATATTGAGCTTCCTGAATCCACGATTGAGCCGCGAAGTAAAGAAGAAATTGAAGCGGATGAATTAGAAGAAAAGTTTAAGCCAAAAGAAGATGAATTAAAGCCATTTGGTTATGAGCTATTTGAAGGTGAGCCGACTACGTTTATTCCTACCGAACTTGCCGCGATCCCAGATACTTATCTCATTGGGGTTGGTGATGACGTTAAAATTAATTTGTACGGCAAAACCAGTGAAGAGCATGAGGTAAAAGTAGACCGAGAAGGTCGATTAGTTATTCCGGGATTGCCACCAGTGCATGTCGTGGGGATGTCATTTCGAGAGTTAAAAGAATTTATTAAAAGTAAAGTATCAGAAGAGATGATAGGTGTTCGTGCTTTTGTAAGCATGGGGCAACTCAATGCGATGCGCATAATGGTTGTGGGTGAAGCATATAAGCCTGGCAGCTATACAGTATCCCCTTTGGCTACCGTGACACATGCTTTATTTGTTGCCGGCGGTGTTAACGAGCTAGGATCTTTACGAAAAATTCAAGTTAAGCGTGCTGGTAAAAAAGTAACAACGTTTGATCTCTATGATTTATTATTATTTGGTGATAGTTCTAAAGATGTCAGTTTAAAACCAGGTGATGTGGTATTTATTCCTCCAGCAGCGAAAAAAATTAAAATTAGAGGTGAAGTGACACGTAAAGCAATCTTTGAATTGGTTGAGAAAGATGATGCGCTAAGCGTCATTGCAATGTCTGGTGGGTTTAAAGCGAGTGCGAATAAGTCTAAAGTTGTTGTTTCTCGGTTTAATGGTTCAGGGTCACGCGTAACATTAAATGTAAACTTTAATGGGGAAACGCAATATAAGCCAATGAATGGCGATGAAATTGTTGTGAATACGGCTTCACAGAGAATGAAAAACACCATTACTTTAATTGGTGCAGTAACAAGCCCTGGTAATTATGAGTGGCATGAAGGTAAAACAATTCGTGATGTCTTTACAAGTCCAAGAGATGACATATTGCCGATTGCCGACTTTTCATATGCATTAATTGTTCGTGAGGTAAACTTAGAGGGGGATATTGAAGTTCTACAGTTTTCTCCAGAGGACGCCTTAGTTACTAAAAAATCTAACGTAATATTACAGAGCAATGATACTGTTATTGTATTTAGTCGCTATGATTTAAAAGCGGATGAAGAGTCGACGTTACAAAGTTTAGCGTACAATCAAGAACAATTGAAATTAAAAGAAAATATCCTTTTATGGGAACAGTATGAGCGTGGCGAATTTCTTAAATTTATCGGTGTGAAAGAGGATGATGAGTTTGACTTTTCTGAAGAAGAAGAGGAGTTCATCAGTAGTATTAATGCATTATTCGAGGAAGATGACGAAATTGAAGAAGATGAATATGCTGTTTTTAGCCGTCATAATCTTTTAAAACCGATAGTTGCTAAATTACAAAAGCAAGCGACTGCATCTGCTCCAGCAAAGCTGTTTGCAGTAAACGGTCGAGTTAAATTCCCTGGGGTCTATCCTTTACCTAAAAATGCCAACTTTGCGATGTCCATAGAGGCTGGTGGTGGTTTCTTGGAGTCGGCATATCTGGATAAAGTAGAACTAACCCGTGTTCATGCTGATAATTTAAAGCAAGTAGAGCATATTCAGTTTAGTGCTCGTGATGAGTTACAGGCGCTAGAACATACATTGCAGAGTAAAGATACGGTCAATATCTTTCCAAAACCGAATTGGCATGAAAAGCTAGAAGTTGAAGTTGTTGGTGAAGTTATGTTCCCAGGTACTTACACAATTCAAAGAGGTGAAACGTTAGAGAGCTTAGTCAAACGTGCTGGCGGCTTTAGTGAGTTTGCTCATAAAGAAGCTGCGATCTTTACACGAGAGTCAATAAAGCGAAAAGAAAAGTCACAAATACAAAGGTTAACACAAGAGTTAAGACGAGACATTGTGACAAACAGTTTTCAGCAAGTGAGCAAAACAAGCAGTGCAGAATTACCGTATGAAGATCTTGATCAAATATTAAAAGATCTTTCAAAAATAGAAGCGGTTGGCAGGCTTGTGATTGATTTGGATAATCCATCTTCGCAGAGTTTACAACTTGAAGGGCAGGATGCGCTTTATATACCAGCAATTCAAGATTCTGTCAGTGTAATTGGTGAAGTAAACCTTGCATCAACGCATATATATGACGCGAACAAAGATGTTAGCAATTACATTAAAGCCAGTGGTGGTTTTAAGCAAAAAGCGGATGAAGATAGGATCTATATTATTAAGGCAAACGGTTCGGTTGAATTACCTAATGACAGTGGCTCTTGGTTTGCTGTAAATCAAGAAAGCAACCAACTTTCGCCTGGTGATACGATTGTTGTACCATTGGATTCTCAACACTTGGATAGCTTAACCTTATGGAGCACGGCGACTCAGATCATTTATCAGCTCGGCCTAGCTGCAGCATCCATTGCGACATTGAATAAATAGATGCCGCTTATATTTTATACGTATATAGGTGAGGGGCTATAGGCCCCTTCTTTTTTAAGGTCTATCAAACAGTATGAAACAGCGCATTAAAAAGCTGCTCAATGCATTCCAAATTACAATACAACCTGCATTTACACGCATTTCATTTTTATCAAGGTTGTATTTTTTTCTATTTGATCAAGCGTATGGGTTTGAGCAGCAATCTGTATTAAAAGGTAAAGTGGGATATAGAAAGGGAGCTGGCATTCAAGCGGCTAGTAGTTCTTTATTACGAAGAAATATTCATCGATTAGAAAAAGGGTTGATCATGCGCCCGAGAAGGAGCATTTTTGCCCTAGATTATATAGGCGAAACACTAACGGTTTTTGACTCTGCGCGTAAAATTGATGGATTCAGTGAAAAGGAGCTAATTTGGGCAAGCGCAGTATTGAGTGAATATTTTTCAGTAATAGATACAAGCCATGCAGCACTGAAAGCGCACTTTGATTTTTTTGAGTCCTTAAATATTACTAATAAGCATGAGGCTATTCCTTATATCAGTCAGGACAGAGCCCAACACACAGTCAGTTATACTCAGCTTAACGATTTAGCCAAAGCACGACGTTCTACTCGTTGGTATCAAGATAAGCCTGTTTCTAGGACCTTAATTAGTGATGCTGTAAACATTGCAACTCAAGCTCCCAGTGCTTGTAATCGACAATCATTCCGATTTATTTGCATAGATGAGAAGTCGTTAATATCAAAAGTGGCGAAGTTACCGGGGGGGACGGCTGGCTTTAGTGATAATATCCCTTGCCTAATGGCCGTTGTAGGAGATCATTCTGCGTATTTAGAAGTCAGGGATAGGCATGCAATTTATATAGACTCTTCTTTGGCATCAATGCAGTTTATGCTGGCATGCGAAACACTAGGTTTAGCAACATGTGCTATTAATTGGCCAGAATTAAAGCAATTAGATAAGCGTGTGACTAGTTTACTAAAACTGCCTCAGCATGAAAGAATAATTATGTTTATTGCGGTTGGGTATGCATTACCTGAAGGGGGGATTGCATATTCTAGTAAAAAGACAGCAGAACAGTTATTAACGTATTTAGGTGATGTAAAGTGATAAACATTGAAATAAAAGGTGTGCAATTTTCGAATAAAGGCGCAGAGCTGATGCTCGTTGCCGTCCTTCAGCAGTTAGACAAGCATTTAGATGAGTATCAAATTACGTTATCGCCTGGTGTGAACTTACCTTATGAAAAAAGGGCCAAACTTGGCGCGTGGCAAAAGTTAAGCTTCAGACGTGGTAATTTAGATTTAACAGGGCTGTTTGGCAAACTACCAGGTGTTATTAAGCGTTTTCTTAAGCGTTTTGGCATTGTTACAGAAGCTGACATTGATGTGATTTTAGATACAAGTGGGTTCTCTTATGGGGATCAGTGGCCAAAGCGAGATTTGAAAAACGCAGTAAAAGAGATGAAACGCTTTCAAGGTGGGAGGAAGCTTTATATCGTTCTACCGCAAGCTTTGGGCCCCTTTGATAGAGCAGATATTAGAGCTGAAGCTGAGCAATTTGTTAACTCTGCACATTTGATATTTCCTCGTGATGAAAAATCTTACAAAGCCTGTTTAGCATTTAGTAAAAATAATAACTTGCAACAAAGTCCAGATTTTACTGCATCGGTTATTTGCCCTGTATCACCTCAGTCGTTAGATAATGTGGTATGTTTAGTACCAAATAATAAAATGGTATCTAGGTACCATAATGATGAGGCTCATCAAAAAGAGTCTATTTATATCGATTTTTGGTGCTATATAATTGAGTTCTTTAGTAAGAAAGGCTTTAAGGTTGTGTTATTGAACCATGAAGGGAAAGAAGATTTAAGTTTATGTCATAAAATACAGTCCCAATCATCTATTAATACAGAATTACTTGATGGTTTAAGTGCGCTTGAAGTAAAGGGCTACCTAGGTCAATGTCATGCAGTGATAAGTAGTCGGTTCCATGGTTGCATTAGCGCGTTAAGTCAAGGGGTACCTTGCTTAGCCCTAGCTGGAGTCATAAATATGAGGCTCTATATAATGAGTATGGTTTACCAGAAAATATTTTAGATTTTGAAATGTCTGAATTAGAATTGAGTGAAAAGTTGAACCAATTTGTGATGGAGCTGACTAACCAAAGGGAAAAATGTTTGGCGTACTCTTTAAACGTTAAAGAACAGAATATGGAGATGTGGCAAACAGTGTTTGAGAAAATAGAACAAATACGCCAATAGTCGACACTATTTTTTCACCTTGATATACTCCCAGCGCTTAATTATAGGAATAAAAAATGAAAAAAGAACGTGGTTTTAGCTTAATGGAACTAATGATTGTTCTCATCATTCTCGGATTGTTGGGCTCTTTAGTTGCACCAAAACTTTTCTCTAAAGTAAGTTCTTCAAAAAAGAAAACTGCAGTTGCACAAATGCAAATGTTTGAAACTGCTATCGATACCTATCGTTTAGATATGGGACGAGTCCCAGGTAAACTTGATGAATTAGTATCAAGTGACCTTGCTAACTGGGATGGCCCATATTTACCTAAAGCTATTCCCTTAGACCCTTGGGGAAAGCCTTATGTTTACACTGTGCCTGGTACGGGTATTCATCCCTATGATTTGTTGTCTTTTGGCCTCGATGGGCAAGAGGGTGGCGAAGGTGAAAATGAAGATATATATCATCAATGATTGATATTAAACTCCTGCTTAATGATTTATTCAATGTATCGGCCAGCGACATTGAAAAAGCTGCAGCTTATCAAAAAAGGTATGATGGTCGATTAGAAAATATTCTTGTCAATATGGGATGTCTTACTGAGGATGATTTACCGCCTTTGTACCATAACCTATTAGGTTATCCTTTATTTGAGACTGAGAGCTTTCCAAATTGGAAGCCTGATGATTCGATTAAATTTTCTGAGCATGAGATTTTAAAGTCGCATCACTGTTTACTTTTGTCTGCAACAGATACAGAGTGGTCTATTGCATGTAAAGATCCCCTAGATCCAAGTTTGTCGCAATTTTTAAGTAAAAAAAGTGTCGAAATCAAAGTCTATATTGCGTCAGACGCCCAGTTGCAAAGCTTCTTTTATGAGATACAAAGCCAGACCGAAGCCAACTTTAATGATGATGAGCTTACAGGCACAGAAGAGGCAAGGTTAAGAGAACTAGCATCAGAAGCTCCTATCGTTAATTTACTCAATGCTTTAATTACAAAAGCGTTGGCCAGAGGTGCGTCCGATATGCACTTAGAGCCTCACGGCGGACGATTTCGAGTTAGATATCGAATCGATGGGGTATTGCATCAAGTAGATTCATTGGCTGCAAAAATGCAGTTGCCCTTAACCACACGTCTAAAGATTTTGTCGGGTATGGATATTGCGGAAAAGCGCCGCCCCCAAGATGGTAAAATCGAAATGCGTATTGCCAATCAAGATCTTGATATTAGGGTCTCGGCGTTGCCATTAAATGCAGGTGAGAGCATTGTATTACGTTTCCTTCGTAAAGATTCTATAAAATATGATATGTCGGTATTAGGACTGTCAAACGATACCCAAGCTCTGATCAATCAAGATCTAAAAAAGACAACGGGAGTGATCCTACTTACTGGTCCAACTGGTTCAGGTAAAACGACGACTTTGTACACTTTTTTAAATGAGTTAAATACAGATAACGTTAAAATAATTACATTAGAAGATCCGGTCGAATATCAGTTGGATGGGGTCAGTCAAGTACAAATTAATGCCGACATAGGATTCGATTTTGCTGCAGGTTTGAGATCTATTGTTAGGCAAGATCCTGATATTATAATGGTCGGTGAAATTCGTGATAAAGAGACGGCACAAATTGCACTTCAGTCGGCATTAACTGGGCACTTGGTTTTCAGCACCGTTCATACAAATGACGCGGCTAGTGCATATACGCGCTTACTGGATCTAGGTGTAGAAGAGTTTTTATTAAATGCCGCTTTAGTTTCTGTTGTAGCACAACGTTTGGCGCGAAGGTTGTGTGGGCATTGTGCAAAACCTGCGGAAAATGCAGAAGAGCTCATTGCAAAATATCCTTTGAAAGAAATAGCTTCTATGGCAGGGTTAGATGCATTGAATATTATGCAAGCTCAAGGTTGTGAGCATTGTAATAATACGGGTTTCAAAGGAAGAATAGCGATAAATGAATATCTTCGGTGTGATGATGGAATCAAAGTAATACCAAAGGATGATCAATTTATCGCTAAAGCCAAAGCTTATAATCACTCTCAAAATCGAAGAGATTTACTCGAAGATGGCTTTTATAAAGTGGTCACTGGCGTTACTACGATTGATGAAGTATTGAGGGTTGCAGGGTAGTGGAATTCGAGTATAAAGCGATTGATAATAATGGTTCACGTCATCAAGGTACTGTGGAAGCAAATGATTTAGGTCAGGCTAAGCAGATATTAAATGATGATGGTTTAAGTCCTTTTGAAATTAAAGCGCTTGCAAAGTCAAATTCTCTATCAGGGTTTTTCTCTCAAAATGTGACTTTAGATCAGTTAGAGTTTTTTACTAGTGAGTTATCTCTGCTTTTAGAAAGCGGTGTACGAGTGGACAAGGGAATTGATATTATTAGGCAGTCTAATAATAACCCTGCTTTAAATCGTTTGTTAAATCAAATAGCGTCCTCTTTAAAAAAAGGAGAGTCATTAAATCAAGCTTTTGCAAAACACGAGTCTTTGTTTGGGCCTCTTTATATTAGCCTTCTTAAAATAGGTGAGACTTCTGGGAACTTACCAGGGGTGTTAAAACGATTAGCTGCAGATCTTAAATTTCAAAAAGATTTAAAAGCGCAAGTGAGTGCGGCTTTGACATACCCCTCTGTTATATTTTTTGTGTGCATTATGGCTGTATATTTTGTATTAACTTTTATTGTACCTAAAATGGCCGGGATTTTTACAGATCTTAGTCAAGCACCTTGGTATACACAAATGATAATAGGGACGAGTGATTTTTTTATTAGTTATCAAATGCCTATTGTTATTAGTGTATTAGCATTTTTAGGTATTGGAGGGTACTCGTTACAGAAGCCATCCGTTAAAAGCTGGTTATATGTGGCTATGAGTCGAATTCCTGGTTTAGGCGCTATTATAACGACTTCAGAGAGGATTCGATTCGCACAGTCTATGTCCATGATGTTAGAAGCGGGTCTCCAACTAGATACTACTTTGGAGTTAACGGCCGATACGCTTAAGCATCCTGATTACAAAAGAGATGCAAAGCATGCACTTAAGCAGTTAAGAACCGGTAAGCAATTGGGGCAAGTATTAAGCAAAACGCGTATATTTCCTGATTTCTTTCTATCTATTATTAAAGTAGGTGAAGAAACGGGGCGGCTACATCATGTATTTGCAGAAGTGGCGTCTCGATCCCGCTCAGATCTAGAGCAGGTTATCAAGCGTTTCACAACGATGCTTGAACCTATAATGTTGCTATTTATGGGTGGATTTGTTGGTGGGATTGTTATAACAATGCTGATGAGCATGGTATCGATTAATGATGTCCCGCTTTAGAAAAACCAGAGGCTTTTCATTGATCGAACTTATGGTGGTTCTTGCCATCATGGGGGTTGTAATGAGCTTGACTGGTGGGTTGGTTTTTAAAGCATTTGAAAAGAATAAAAGGCATGTTGAGCTGCAACGAATAAAGCAAACTTTTAAGGTCTATAGTTACAAGTCATTTTATACTGGCGCCAATATAAAAATAAAGTTAAGAGATAACCAAGCCATTATTACTAATATGGTAGATGATAGTACAAAGATTATGATGTTTGATTCGCTTAACTTTGTATCAGACACTTTTTCTATTAGCAGAAAGTTGACCGTGGTTCCTAATCAATTTGGTATTTTTATTAATGAAATACCTGTGTTTTATCCTGTCCCAAGTGTTTTAAAGAATGAAAAATAAAGTATCAGGCTTTACTTTAATCGAAATATTAATTGCGTCGGTGATACTTTTTTCATCTATAGCTGTCGTAGCTGAATTGTTTTCTGCTGGTAATTTAACTTCTAGTAAAATTATTAAATCATCGCAACTTAGTCATGCTATTTATGCCAGCATACCGACTATTAAAGAGGAGTTACGTAGTAGGCTCTTCTTGCTTGAAAAGCCAGAGTATAACTCGGGAGTAATTAGCAGTAACTCGGTGGCATTGGCATGGACGGCTAATATTGTTGAGCGTTTTGCTCCCCCGAGTGATATAGACGATTTATATGAACAACCGAAGCGATATGCTGTTTACCGCGTATCAGTAAGAGAAATAAATTCTGATAAACTATTTTCATTCAATGTGGTTGTGTGGTGATGAAAAAAAATAAAGGCTTCTCATTAATAGAGTTAATGATTGCAACGACATTATTGTCGTTAGTCATGTTCTCTGGTTACTATAGTTACAGCCTTTACAGCAGCTCATGGGAAAAAAGAGTTGAGCGGTTTTGGAGCGGAGCTCATTCTGGAATGATGACAATTAGATTAGTTGAGTTGTTACAAGGAATGCAGCCGTACGTTATAAAAAAACGGAGTAAGCAGGGCTCTTTTATTGCCTTTTTAGGTGAACCCGAACAGGTTGTGTTTGTTTCTAATAACGCGTTTCACACGACAGGGTTGGCTGTAGTGAGGCTTAAGTTACTCTCATCTCAACGGAGCGGTTTACAAAGGCTAACTTATAGTGAAGTACCGTTAGCTGAATTGTCATTATCAAGTAAAGGGTTGGACGATATCACATGGCCTCAAGCTACCGTGATATTTGAACAATTAGAGTTAGGAACTTTTTCATATTATGGGTGGGAAGACCCAGCTATGGCTTTTAAAACCTCAGGGCTAGACAGTCTAAACAGTCGAAATGATAGCGAGTATCGCTGGTTTGAACGTTATGATTCTCGCGAGCTACGTTTGAGCCCATTAAAAATATCGTTTCAATACCGTAAAGAAAATACACTCAATGACTCTGTTATAACGCTTCCGCTATACAGTAAACCAGAATTAATAATAAGTAACCTCAAAGGTTAATGTGATGACGAATAATAGCCGTGGTATCGCGTTAATTCAGGTGTTGATAATTACAGCTGTATTAATGTTGCTTGCTATTTTTATTCAACAAAGCATTAAGCAACAGATCCAAGTTGTATCCTCTATTAATGAAAAGCTAAGCTTGAGATTAGTATTAGAAAATGCAGAGGCAGAGGTTTTTAAAGCCTTGCTATCGAGCAATCGCTACCAAGATACAACAAGCTCAAACCCTGTTGTGCGCAATTGGAATTTTTACGGAAAACCTTTTTCTGTTGATATTACTACAGTGAAATTGCAGGACGTGAGTGGGTTAATTAACTTGAATTATATCAACCGCACCTTTTTAGAGCGTTTTTTAGCTTTGGAAATTGATGAGCCAAAGCGTACTACTCAGCTTATTGATGCGATATTAGACTGGAAAGACGCTGATGATTTAAGGCGCCTCAATGGTGCAGAAAAATCAGATTATAAAGAGGGTATAATACCAAGTAATGATTATATGCAGCATGTTAAAGAACTAGATGCAATTCTTGAGCATGTTAATGTACGATTTAAGTCAGAGCGTGTGTATAACGAACTAACAGTGGAACGGCTAGCTGGTTTTAACCCATTGAATGCGCCTAGTCGGGTGTTGGCTGCGTTTTTACAAGATGAAAGCCGACTTACACAGGTGATTGCAGCACGAAATAATGGGGGGTTAAATAGATTTCGTTTTTTTGAGTTGACAGGAATTGAACAGGACGAATACGTTACTTTTGGTACTTCGAGGTATCTTAGGTTAGAATTAAGGGCTTCGAAAAACGGGGTGGTACTTACCAAGCAAATAGAGCTTAAAGTAAGTCCTAGAACGCGTGACACGCCAATAATAATTTCTAAAATAGCATGGTATTAAGCTTGAATATTCTTAAAAAAATAAAACAACTACTATCAAATTACTTGTCAAAAAATGTAAGTTATTATAATGGTGAGCATTTTTACATTGGCGAAGGCTGTTTTTCACCTTTACCAAAAGCTAAAGCTATTTGTATTGTTGCTAGGAATAGGTGTACTGAATCAAAACAAAGTTATTCATCAATAAGTCGTAAAGAGCTTTCTTCATTACTTCGTTTAGAGAAGAATACAGCTAGTCGACCAATGCATTTTCGAGTCACCGCAGATCTGGATAATGACTTGTTTGAAGTGCATAAAACGACCTTTGAAATAGATGCAACTGAGGCCGATAGTGGTTGGGTTTTAATTCCAGAAAGTTATATCCTGGGAACGGCACACCCAGATGGTGTTGTATCTGCTGAGACGCCCAGTGGGTTGCTATTTGCATACATGGACAACTCACCTACCAGCTTATACCGGGCGGGGTTAATTCAAACAGTAGAAGCGTTCAAACATAGTATTGGTCTACCCGCAGACACAAAGCATGAAAAAATACAGATGGAAGCTTATGCGTCATTGTTAAGTAATATCAAACTAAATAAAGCGTTCATTGATCTTGTCAAAGCCGCTAGATTAAATGTAGCTACTCAGTTAAGTCCTCTGAAGTTACACGCGCTTTATATTGCTCCACTCATTATGTTTACTTTATTATCAGGCGTCAGCGTGGGTTGGCAGTCGTATCAATTACACCAAAATGAGCTACAGACTAATATCGATAAAGAGCAGGTTTTTAAAATACTATCGACATCCAACCAAATAGATAAATTGAACGCCACCATCAATGAGGTTAATGAGGGGGTGTTAAATACCGCCCTTACTGATTCGCATTGGGAGGTGTTACGGGTTTTTATCGAAGCTAATGTGCGATTGAACTTTGTTCGGTTTGATGGTCAAGTATTGGAAGTGGATGGTGAAGTCGCAAATTCGAGTGAACTACTTGGGCTTGTGACTCAGCAGGCACAAGTTCAGAGCGCACAGTTCATTGGTGCGGTGAATAAAAGCGGCAGTACGGATAAGTTTAATATGGGTATTTTTTTAAAGTGAGTAAGTTAATTTAATGAATGAAATAAAAAAATACAAACACTACTTAATTGTGCTCACTGCAGTTTTGTTTGCGCTATATGTGACTGAGCCTCTGTGGCTTATGCTTAACAAGCAAAAAGAAACGCTGTTACTTTCTGATGTTCGAATAGCTAAAGCACAAAGGTTAATGAGAAATAAAGAGCAGTTAGACGCGCAGTTACAACAACTAATTCAAGATGCAGAAAAAGTGCCTTCTTTGGTGTTTGTTGATGCTAGTGAAGGTGAATATAAGCTCTCAGTACAAACAAAAATTGAGGCAATATTACAAAGTGCTGGCTGTAAACTCAATATTCTAAATTGGGATGAGTCTGCACAAATACTAAATAATTTAGAGGCGAAAAGCGTTAAAGTCGACTTTAGTGGTAGCCCTCTGTGTTTAGCTAAAACCTTCAGAGCAGTCGAAAACAGTCAACCAGTGCTGCGTATAGTTAAGTATGCCTACGGAGCTCGAGGTTGGTACGGTAAAATAAATGAAAACCTGGAAGCTGAAATAACGATTAAGTCATGGCGTAAGGTGGCGGCACAATGACCAAATTAACGATCGTACTTTGCTTTATTGTTACTATATTATTTGCTTACAGCCAAGTTGCTAGTCAACATGAACATTCTTTAAATAGCTTAGCGTTAACAGTACCGCAAGCTCTTGATATGCCGCAAAGCGTGACAATATCTGAATTAGAAGAGGTGTGGCAAAGCGAGGTACGAGAAAAGCAAAACGCTCAGGTTGAGCTTGAGAAAAAACCGGTTGTAGCGAAAAAGAATAATAATTTAATTTATATCAGTGATAAATATTTTGAATTGATTGGGGTTTTTAAACATCAAGGTGAGAATTTTGTTTTATTGAAACCGAATAATAATAATTTGATAAAAGCGATTGCAGGCCAAATCATATCTGATGATATTAAAGTCGAAGCAATTTTCCCTAGCCATGTAGTCCTTAGTACGGCAACAGAGCGTAAAGAATTTAAACTTTTTAGATGGCAAAAAAATGAAGCAGTTAAGTAAATTTATACCGTTTATAACCATGCTTTTGGTTTTGTCTGGGTGTAAAACCTTAGTGAACCCCAGCGCAGTAACAGAGGCGCAGCAAGTAAACCTTGAACGCTCTTTTTTGGAACAGGAAAAAGAGCAAAGCAATGAAGCTGACACATTTAACGCAGAAGTAAACGCTGAACCACGCAGCTTTGAGCGCTTAAATAGGCTCTCTGATGCAAAAGATAATATTAAACTTGAAATAGATTTATCGAGTCAATTTAATGCTGCTGACAAGTTTCAAGTATCTGTAAACGCTTTGCCTTTGAATGACTTTATTCATTATGTACTTGGTGAATTGCTTGATGTTTCTTATTTGATTGAACCGAGAGTAAAAGCAAAGTCGACACCAGTGACACTTAAGCTTAAAGATGCAGTAGATGCAAAGCAGTTGTTTCAGCTGGTTCAAGAAGTGCTTGCACAAAATAGTGTCGATATTACGCTGAATGAAGGGGTATTTTATGTCTACCCATTTGAAAAATCGGGAAGTAAATCGGAACGTGCATTTGGCTTTGGTCGTACCGAGGCGTCAGTACCTAACGTATCAAGTGAGATTATTCAGTTGGTGCCGATTAAGTATGGGGTGACAACTGGCCTGAGAAATGCAGTATCAGGACTGGTTGATGCCAGCATTGCTATCGATATAACGCAAAGCATGATGACGATCATTGGAAAGCGTGAACAAATATTGCGCGCATTGGACTTGTTGGCACTCATAGACAGTCCGATGCTGAGTAATAAATCAATCGCATTGATGAGCTTTACATATATTGATTCGCAAACATTTGTAGAAAAAGTATCTGAGTTATTAACAAATGAAGGGATCCCGGTTGTTTCAGGGCCGAGAAGTTCAACAAGCCTTCAATTTGTGCCTATTGAACATTTAGGTAAAGTAGTTGTGTTTGCAACAGCAGATGAAATTATTGATAGGGTTGAATATTGGGCAGCACAGCTTGATAAACCAGCGACAGGCTCAGAACAGCGTTTTTATATTTATCACCCGAAATATGCACGTGCAACAGACTTAGGGCAGAGCTTAATTCCATTGTTGGGAGGCAGTGCAAATACGTCAAGTAGCAGAAACGCAGGAAATACTAACTCAGCAAACTCAGGCCAAAATAATGGCAGCTCTCAATCTAGTTCAGGTTCGAATAAAGGGGCAGAACAAGGTTCTATCGCCATAGAAGGGGATGGTATAAAGTTGGTTGTTGACCAAAGAGCCAATGCGCTAATATTTTACTCTACAGGGCAGTATTACCAAGAGCTTCAACCAATATTAAAACAATTGGATGTGATGCCAAAGCAAGTGATGATGGAAGTAGTCATTGCAGAGGTAAAGCTAACAGGCAACTTTGCAAAAGGTGTGCAATATGCACTTGAGAAGGGAACATCCGGGTCTTCCTCTGGGAGCTTTAACGCAGAGACTGGGTTTAATTACTCTATAGTAGGTATGTCCGGTACGATTAAAGTTAATTTAAACCAATCAAATGGTTTGATTAATGTACTGTCAAGACCCACGTTGTTAGTGCGCGATGGTGTTTCAGCCAATATCAGCGTGGGTGATGATATTCCCACGGTGGGGAGTACGACCTCAGATCCGCTTGATAATAACGGCAGGGAAACCACGACAATACAATACCGAAAAACCGGGGTTGATTTAAAAGTTACCCCTACAATTAATGCGCGAGGCACGGTTATAATGACTATTGAACAAAGCATTTCAACAGTCAACAAAGAGGCGGGTGGGGCCTCCAATACGCCGGCTATTTTTGAGAGAAGCTTGAATACTGAGGTGGTCGCGGGTAACGGCCAAACTGTGTTGCTTGGTGGGCTAATAAGTGAAAATAACTCTCAAGGTGCCAGCTCTATTCCTTTATTGGGTGCGCTACCGATTGTAGGGCATTTATTTAGAAGTGACGAAAGCAGTACTGATAAAACAGAGCTCGTAGTGCTTGTTACTCCTAAGATAATTCACAGTCAGCAGGATTGGTTGAAAGTTGAGCAAAGTTTTAAGCGAGGGCTTGAAAACTTGACTTTTTAACTTGATAATTAAGGGTAGAAAGAGTATTTTAGCCTAGATTAACGCTTAAACGGTTACTTTTAACAGTTTATTACTTAATTTTGAAATAAAAAATATGTATAATTGTCTGCGGTAGTGTGAGTACAAACTCAAAAGTAAACTAAAATTGTAAGTTGTATTTACGTTATTAGCATAAAGCTTGACATAAAGCTTAGTTATGCATAGATTTGCATAGTTTTTGCAGGTTACTATAAAAATTCTGGGCTTATTGAACTTCCTACTCAATAAGCCTGTTTCATGAAACTAGGAGAATGGAAATAATGAAACTATTTAAAAAAGCACTAGTAGCAACAGCTATTTTTGGTGCAATCGGCGCTCAAGCTGCAGATGTACCTGATGCAACTAAGTCAACTTCAACTCAGGGCTTTTCTGTAGGTAACTTCGCAACAATTACAGATGAAGATCCTGGTGTTCGTGTTATTGTTCGTGAAAAGCTTGAAGCCGGTGACAGAATCAAGCTTACATTTGGTGCTGGTCTAGATTTTAACCAAACAGGTACAGCAGCATTCTCAGGTGTTACTCTGTTCAATAATAGTACCACTGCTACTACACTTCCAGCTGCAGGTGTTCCTACTGGTGTTTTAGGTATCAACACTGGTTCAGGTACATACGAGCTAGAAGAACTTACGGCTTTGCGTGATCTTGCAAATGGTGTTGTAGTTCTTGAAGTTAAAACTGGTTTTACAATTGAGCAAGATGAGTCATTTGAAGTGATTCCTGATGTTGTATTGTTTGATAGCAAGGCAACAACAGCAAATGCAACAGTTACTTACTCTGCAACTAGATGGCAAGACGGCAATCCAAAAGATACAACTGGTGACAACACTGGTTCATTCCTTAAGTTTGCTGATCAGTACGCTGCGGCAGTGTCAACTAAGCTTGACGGTGTAATTGAGCGTGAAAATCAAGTTACGTTCATTTCTGGTTTTGTAACTGCCGACAATGTTGCTGATACTTTAAAAGTAGCGATCACAGATAACAGCACGTACATTGCTGCTGCTACAGGCGCTAACGTTTCAGCTGATTTCGTACTTACAGGTGACTTCTCTGATCTTGTTGTTGGTGACTTTACTGCTGTAGCTGACGCTGGCGCAAACTTTGCTACTGGCGACATTGCAATCGCACTAGCTGGCGACAAGAAAACTGCAACTGTAACTGTTTCTGATACAGCTGCGTCAGATGATGGTATTGCTGGTTCATTTACACTAACTATCGATAATGCTACTCGTACTGGTGCAACTACACCAGTAACAATTAAAGCAACTTCTTTCACTGTTAAAGGTGATGTTGATTTTGATGGTGCAGGCACTATCACTGATGCAAGCGTACTAGCTGCTGGCACAGATGCTGGTCAATGGGTACTTGATGCAACTATCATCAACGTACCTTACTTCCCAGTAGGTTTTGAAGGTGTTAACTCACAAGTTAACTTTGCAAACGAAGGCAGCGCAGCTGTTGACGTTAACGTAACTGCTATCGATGCAACAGGTACTCAGTACTCTGGTTCTCTAACTGACCTTGCTAAGTACAGCACAACTAAAGTAAGCCAAACTACTTTACAAGCTGCACTTAAAGACAGCAAAGGTAACACTGTACCTGACGGTTCTAAGTTAAGCGTTACTTTCAATATCGATGCAGATGATGGTAAAGTAAATGCGTACGCGTTCAGCGAGAAAGTAGGTCTAGGTCGTCAGTCTCTAGTTACTTCTCAGCAAAAAGGCATTAAGTAATTAATATACTTACCCTTTAAAAAAGCCCAGCTTATGCTGGGTTTTTTTTATTCAAAATTAAAATGATTTATAAAAATTCAGGCTAACATCGTATTCTGCGAGGTTAGGTTTATAGTGAGGGTCATTATCTTGAAGTATATGATACTAAGTAGTATTGCATGTTTATTCTCTGCATTTGTACAGGCAAATAACTGCAACGTGCCAGTAAAGCTACTTAATACTGATAGCAATAAGCAAATAATCCCCCTTTCGGGAGATAAAAAAATGCACCTAGAGCGCTGGGTAAGCCAAGAGACAGTTAAACCCCACGCGGCAGTTATGGCAATCAACATAACTTGTCAAAAGCTGGAGGGAGTGAAATATACAGGCTCAAAGGAGGAATGGTATGGTTTACTTAACTCGATCACAAAAGGTTTTGTTCAACGTAAGGCAACCGATATTAGCCTGACGCTTGTTGGTGATGACAAAGCAGTTTATAGAGGCAATGAAGCGCACCAGGAGTATGTTATTTCAGCAACGCTGGGTGGTAACGAGCAGGTTATTTATAATATTACATGGCTAGATTTTTTTAAAAATACAGCACTCACGGTGTCCGTTAGTGGCAATATTTTAATTGATGATACGGTAAATGGTAAATACAGAGCACTGGTAAAAACAATAGCTGCCAATTTATAATTGCCTAATTAAACCGTAAAGAGAGTTTTGAGACTTTGTTACTTAGTGGGTAATGATATGACTTAAAAGTCATGTTGCACTGATACTTGCGATCACCATTACGGGTTTTATAATGACGCAGCTTTACAAAAATACTAGTGTGAGCGATATATTATATTTGCTGATGAGCGCTTGACTTACGAAGTGCAGCTCTTGCACTGACGCTAAAGCCGAAAAAGCCAACCGTCGCAAAAAAGTATGCGATCACACTGGCAATAGCTGCCCCTACCCCCCCGTAAAGAGGGATTAAGAATAAGTTAAGTATAATATTACATATGGCCCCAGCGCATTGGCTTTGTAAGCTCAGAGGATAATTACTGGAGAGCACAAACCATTTACTCAAAAATGCCCGGTTGAATATGAATAAACATCCGATAATATGGATTTGTAAAATCATTACACTTGGTTGGTAATCGGCCCCATAGATTAATGTTATTGCAGTATCTGCAAAGAGTTGCGTGGTAAAGATGAGTAGTATTGCAATGACACTAGAGACTATAAAGAGTTGTCGTTTTAGAAGCCAGTACTTCTCTCGTGCATTTTTGTATAAATGCACCAATTTAGGCATCAGAACGTTTGCCACTAACGCTGGCAGTACATACCAAAACTCAGATAGCTTTGCAGCAGCAGCATAGTAAGCAACGTCTTCTGCCCCCAGCATACTCCCTAGCATAATCTGGTCTATTTTAAGATATATCACAGCGGCCAAACCCGATAGTACGAGCCATTTACTTTGGTATAGTAGCCTTTTTGCAGTAAGTTGCATGGACCTTGAACTGGCGCTTTGCTGGAGCGAATTTTTTTGATATCGATACAGTAGCAAGTAACCAAGGCCTATGAGGATGTATTCTAAGCCCGTCAGAAAAACCCAGACGACCATTGATTGTTCCGTTATGATTGCAATTAATAACAGCAATTTAGCGGTGAACTGCACCGTGACTCTCATTAGCAATGTTTTAAGTACTTGCTTTTTTGAAAGAAAATAAAACTCTATAATATTGAGAGCATTGCCAACTTGTAAGGCGATTAAAAAAGCACAAAGCCAAGCTTGCTTTTGCTCAAAATTTACAAGCGCGACAACCAGTGCTATGGGTAAAATTAAGATAGCGCAGCTGACTCGAATGAAAATGGCTGAACGCAAGTAGTGTTCCCGATTATTCGGATACAAAGAAAAATACTTACCACAAATATTGTTGAGGCCCATTTGAGTAAATATTAAAAATAAGGAACCAAAGGCAATAATAATCGAATACGAACCAAACAACTCCGGGCCGGCATATCTAGCAAGTAAAATGCTATTGACAAAGCTAATGGCTAAAATAATGAATCGCTCTGTGATTAATAATGCGCTATTTACCCAATTAGCGTGTTTCATTACAGTACTTGCCGAGCAGCTTCATATTTACGTAATTCAGCTTCGCAAAGCTGTGCTATGTGCCGTTTGATTTTAGGTTGATCAAAATAGTCGGTTAGTGTGGTTTGTACTTGAAGGTTTTCTGGGGTTACGAGGCTTTGTGTATTATTTCTCGATTTAATATCTAATGTGCGGTTAAAAATCCTTTGAAACTTAGCTTCAAAAGCGCGAAGCTCTTCGAGCACACCCACCAGCTCAAATTTTGCTATGTTTTTTGCAAACTGAGGCGTAAGTTGATGGGCATCTTGGCTGTCTTTTGGGTAACGACCACAAATAAAAGCAGTTTGTGTATTAGCCATTTGCCAACCCCTAATGCCAAAGAGTAGTTCATTGGCTTCGGCAATAATATTATCAGTATGCAAATTATTTGGTGGCATGATAGCTGAAGTATTAGTCAGTTTATTAAATATGTAGTTTGACCTTAATCGAGATGAAGGTTCTCTGAGCATTGTTATGAATCTCACATGCTTATATTTACTCAGCAGTGTTTCATTTGCCCCCCAATGACCACTAACATATGGGCGCTGCAAAGACAGGAAGTAATCAAGTGTACCTTGAAGTTGTTTTAGGTGATGAGCTGCAAAGTCACAGCTATCATTTATTGTGACTAAAGGCTTGTTAAAGCCTGCGATGCTTGCTGCGATACTCGTATCTCTACACAGCCTAGAGCAATTGGGAGTTGCCAATTGCTGCCGCAATGCATTATCAATCGAGATACCACCGCACTTTGCAATGTGGATAAATGCCGTATTTGTTTCTAAAGGTTTGTTTGTGATTTTAGCTAGAGTGGGGTGAAGGCCAAACTGATTGAATGTTGTTTTTACGAATTTTTTTAGCATGTGAGGAATACGTTTTTATTGTCTACGAAGTGCGAATTGGCAAAAGCCATATCAATAATGGAAGTTTCTAATTTTAGCAAATCGATATATTCCATAGTTAGCTACGTAGGATAGCATAGTAATCAGGAAAATACCTTAGCTTGTACCGTATAGATTTTTTAAAGCCAGAATGTGAAATAGAGAAGCAAACAATAAAAAGACCGCATTTTGTCATTAATTTTCATTATAGTGTGATAAAAAACGCTGAAATTGTTATTTTTTGTATTTGTGTATTGGCAAGGGTTCTCGGAAGTTGGTAGAATCACTTTGATAAATCTTACGTGCTGGTGAAGTTCATATTTTACTAGTGTAGATACTTCTTTCCGTGGTCTATATGAACGATATTCTTTTAATTACAACGATTGCTATATTTTTAAGCTCATTCGTCAGTTTGTTTGTGTTTCGAAAAGTAGCGAAAATTATTAACTTAGTCGATGTACCGACTAATCGAAAAGCGCATCAAGGCGAGATCCCACTAGTTGGAGGGCTTGCTATTTTCATCGTTGTACTCAGTTTTGTCGCGATTTCCCCGTCTGCGTTAACATCATCATCTGTTTATGTTTTCTGCGCCTTAGCTTTATTGGCTTTGGGAGTTTTGGATGACTATTTTGATGTTAGTTTTAAGTTGAGATTAATTGTACAGCTTTTGATGACTTTCGCCATGATGTATCTGGCAGATTTACAGCTTACAGCATTACCTAACGTTTTTGGGCCTTTTGACATTCAACTGGGATTGTTTGGCGCTATTTTAACTGTAATTGCCGTTATTGGGGCTGTTAATTGTTTTAATATGATTGATGGTATTGATGGACTATTGGGTGGTATTGCGACAGTCACATTTGGTTCAATGTGCTTGTTATTTTATATTGCTGGCGATGTGGATAGCGGGTTGCTTTGTTTAGTGATTGTGGCCGCGACTATCCCATATATTTTGATGAACTTAGGGGTTCCGCTGGGGCAGCGATTTAAAGTATTTATGGGTGATGCGGGCAGTACGGTAATTGGCTTTACGGTTGTTTGGATGTTAATCGAAGGCTCACAAGGTAACGACATTGCATTTAGCCCTGTAACGGGATTGTGGGTTGCTGCTGTCCCTATCATGGATGCTATTTCTACTATTTGCCGCCGCATTAAAAAAGGGCAGTCTCCGTTCAAACCTGATAGAGAGCATCTTCATCATATTTTAATGCGCTTAGGGCTAAGCCCTAAGCATGCGCTTATAGCAATATGCTTGTTTGCATTGTTGTTAGCTTCCTTTGGTATTAGCGCTGAAGTACTTGAAATACCACATTATGTAATGTTCTGGCTTTTTGTTGTCGCAACGTGTACTTACTATTATTTCATGAGCCACATTTGGCGTATAACGGTACGAATTAGAAAGTACTTCAATATTACGACTAAGTATAGATAGTCTATTTAACTGCTTGAGATAGAATGGTGACATTCAGCTTTGCAGCCCTATTGTTGCGTTAAATACTGACCATATAGTCGATTTTTAGCCCGAAATAACTAGAACTTAATGAAATTAAAAACGATCTTATCTTTTGCAGCTGGGCCTATCATGGCGTCAGGGTTGGGGCTTATTACTGTTCCTCTACTCGCGTGGCTTTTTCCAAAGTATGTTGTTGGTCAGGTGGCGCTTTTTAATTCCTTAGTTGCCGGTGCATGTTTGGTGTTAACCCTTGGTTTTGATCAAGCTTACGTAAGGGAATACGCTGAATCAACGAACTCAAAACAATTACTAAAGAGCTTATTACTGCCTGTATTTGGATTACTGATTGTTATATTTATATTACTTGTAGCTAGCTTCTCTTATTGGGTCCCCCTGGCTCTAAAGGCTAATGATAATAAATTGGTGATAGCCATATTGGTAACAATGGCTATTGTTTTCTCGATTTTTTATCGTTTTTGTTCATTAATAATACGTATGAAAGAGCAAGCAATTGCTTTCTCTGTATTACAAATTATGTCAAAGGCAGCAATACTTTTCGGGTTGTTGTTTGTTTTTTTATTTGAACTTCCTACAGACACAACATCTGCTATTGGTGTTTTTTCCTCAGCATTGGTTTTTAGTGCTGCTATAGCTATTTGGTTATGCAGAAAAGTCTTATATTCTGCATTTTTCACACCTTATTCTAAAGTGATTGTATTACAAAGTTGCCGCTTTGGTTTACCTTTGGTGATATCGGGTTTCGCGTTTTGGCTATTGATTTCAGTTGACCGATTTATGTTAGCTGAATATGGTTCAGTTGAAAGTGTTGGTGTGTACTCTGTTGCATTAAGTTTTGCGGCAGTGATGGGGGTATTACAGCAGGTGTTTTCGACAATATGGACGCCAAAGGTTTATCAGTGGAACAAAGATGGTGTAGATGTTAGTGCTTTTTCTAAAGTTATAAATATGAGTACATTTGTATTGGCAATTGCATTTTTTACTTTGTTATTATTCTCCCCTCTCTTAACGTTTATTTTGCCTCATTCCTACTCTCAGGTTGTTTTTGTTTTACCTCTGTGTGCAATGTATCCGCTTTTTTACACGCTTTCTGAAACAACCGTAGTAGGTGTTAATATTGAGAGAAAAACGCACTGGTCAATTCCAATTACATTGTTTCCCGTTTTAATTAGTATCAGTGTCGCTTACTATTTGATCCCTGACTACTATGAGCTTGGAGCAGGCGTTGCTTTAGCATCAGGGTTTCTACTCTTTTTTATTGCTAGAACAGAAGCCTCTCGATTTTTATGGCAGCGCTTTGCTATTACAAAGGTATACTTTACAGTTTTAATCGTATTCTTGAGCGGATTGTTACATGCTTTTCAGGCTTTTGAACATTTTTTTGTCGTACCATTAATTGGAATTATGATGGTTATCTTTTTATATTTTAAAGAATTAAAGAGTTTCAAGGTATCATGAAGAATATACTGCATTTAATGACAAAGTTACCGGACAAGTATAATAGTAAGTACGTCGAGTTTGCTAATCATGCGTTACCTGATTATAACCATACATTTATATGTTTGGTATCTGGATCAGGTTTAGATGAAAGCCTTAATCAGCTTAATTCGGTTAATATTATTAACTTGAATAATAGAGGTAAGTTGGTCAAGTGGATAGACGTTTGTAAGCTGCTAACAAGTAAACAATATGATTTAAATATATTTCATGGGTTGTTTTATACAGGGCCGTTCTTGATTTTTTTGGCTGCTATATTTAGGGTTTTCTCTATCGGGGAAAAAACCCTTTGGATGACGTGGGGCGGTGATATTTACTATTTCCAGAATAGGGCCAAAACTTTTTCTGGATGGCTTAATGAGCAATTTAGAAAGTCAATAATTAAGCGTTTTTCATTTATATCATCTCCGATCAAGGGAGAGGTTGATTTGGTAAAGTTAACTTATAAATCAAATGCAATTGAGTTTTCAACACTCTACCCAAATCCGCTTCCTTATCTGGACATCACAGCAGAACATTCTGTTATTGTTCAAGATGAAAAAGTACACCTTATGATAGGTAACTCAGCTGATCCTCAAAATAACCATTTAGCTATCCTTGAACAGATATCGCACTTGCGAGGAAGTGTTAAGGTTACTTGTGTTCTATCATATGCCAATGTTGATAGTTGCTACACAGAAGCTGTTATTAAACAAGGGGAGGCGCTCTTTTCTGATGATTTCTATCCAATCAGAGATTTTATGGCTCCTGATGACTATAGCCAATTATTGTCAGGTGTGGATATAGCAATTTATTACCACAATAGACAACAAGCAATGGGAAATATCTATCAGTTTCTATATCTGGGTAAGAGTGTCTTTGTTCGAAGTGATACTTTATCAAACCAACATTTAAAGCTTTTAGGCTTTAGAGTTTGTGACAGTGAAAAGTTATCACAAGTCTCTATTGCTGAATTACAGGCTCTAAAACAGGATTCATATGAGCGTAAGATTGAAAATCAAGGCATTATTAATGAGTATTGTTCAGACCGCGTAGCTAAAAAGCTTTGGGACGAAGCTTTATTATACATATTTGCGCTATTAAAAAAGAGCGATTAATCGCTCTTTTTAAAGAATAGCAAAATAGAGTTTATAACACTTTCCACCTCATTCTTTTCTAGATTATAAAAAAGAGGCAGTCGGAGCAATTTTTCTGATTCAATAGTCGTATTGTTATCTTCACCATGTAACCGTCCAAACTTCTTCCCTGCTGGGCTTGAGTGCAGTGGGATGTAGTGAAATACGGTTAATATATTTTCTGCTTTGCAATGCGCTATAAGGCTACTTCTGATGTCTTGACTATTTAGCCTAATAAAAAACATATGTGCATTATGAGTACTGAATGCTGGAATATAGGGTAATTTTATATGGCCAGCTTGCTCAAGAGGTTTTAGCGCTTCGTAATACTGTTGCCATATTGAGAGCCTCTTCATGTTAATGTTTTCTGCATTTTCAATTTGGGCAAGTAAATAAGCAGCTTGAATTTCTGAAGGTAGGTAACTTGACCCAATATCTTGCCAAGTATATTTGTCGACGTGACCACGAAAGAATTGGCTTCGATTCGTGCCTTTCTCTCTGATAATTTCTGCCCGTTGAAGCAATTCCTTATCATTTATCAGTAATGCGCCCCCTTCACCACCTGAAGTATAGTTCTTTGTTTCATGAAAGCTATAGCATCCAATATGGCCGATGGTGCCTAGGTAGTCAGTTTTGTACTTTGCCATGACACCTTGAGCGGCATCCTCGATTACCCAAATGTTATTTTTTTGAGCTAATGCCATGAGCTTATCCATATCACAGCTGATGCCTGCATAATGGACAGGAACAATGGCTTTTGTTTTCGAAGTAATGGCGCGTTGCACTGCGTCTATGCTCAAATTCATAGTGTCAGCGTCAACGTCGACGAAGACAATTTTTGCCCCTCGCAATGCGAATGCGTTTGCTGTTGATACAAAAGTGTAACTAGGCATGATTATTTCATCATTTTCGCTAGCATCTATTAAAATAGCTGCAAGTTCAAGTGAAGCGGTACAGGATGGTGTGAGGAGTACTTTATGGGCGTTGAATTTAGACTCCATAAGTTCACTCACTTTTCGAGTAAACCCTCCATCTCCACATAACTTGTTACTTTTTATTGCTTCCTCGATATAGCTGAGCTCTAGGCCTGTTACAGGGGGTTTGTTAAAAGGGATCATTTATAAAACCAGTAAGAAATTTTTTCAGGTAAAAAACCTTGTTTTAGATATGCGTTAATGGCTACTGTATTTGATAACTGAGTAGCAACATTTAGCTCGTTACATTCATTTTGAATCGAATAGGATATTGCTTGCTGCAAGAGACGCCTGCCTACTCCCATACCTTGATGTTCAGGCTTAACTGCAATTAAGCCAATTCGAGCCTTGGGACCAAGCACTTTAAGCGTGATAAAGCCAACAACTGAATCTTGCCTACGTTCTACGAGGCAGAGATCGTCATGTTGCGCATAATGTGCTTTTTCTACCCAGGTTTTATAAAGTGCAGAGCGGGCACTGGGCTCATACCAAGGAGAACGGTAACGAGATAGCAATAAAGCTTCTTGAGCGATACTTTTTAGTGCGTCTACGTCTCGCTCTGTTGAAGGGAAGAGTTGTGTTTGTAAAGTGTTTAAATTTAATTCTAAACTCAGATCCATTTCGCCCTCAACAAACTTAAAATTAAGCGTGTTGAGGAGGTTTATTTTATCACTATCTTCAGATGACACTTTACACTGAATTATATCAAAGTCAGTTAGTGCCGGAGGTGGGTCACTAGGCTTCGATGCAGGGAAGCTAAGTTGCCCTATCTTTTTTTTAAAAAAGTCACTGTCCCAGCTTAGTTTTGTTACGAGCGGAGCTGCATCACTTCCCATTTGCAATATCCATCAAATAATGGCCATAGCCCGATTTTAGCAATGGTGTGGCATAGTTAATCAGGTCATCTTTGCTTAACCATTGATTTCTATATGCAATTTCTTCTAAGCATGCAATCTTGTATCCTTGCCTATGCTCTAAGGTTTGTACGTACTGACTGGCTTCCAGTAGGCTATCATGAGTACCGGTATCGAGCCAGGCAAACCCTCGACCCAGTAATTGAACTTGCAGTTTCCCTTGTTCTAGATAAGCATTATTAATGCATGTTATCTCTAATTCACCTCGGGCTGAAGGCTTAACACTTTTCGCTATGTCTACCACACTATTATCGTAAAAGTATAATCCAGTAACTGCCCAATTTGATTTAGGAACACAGGGTTTTTCTTCGATGCTTACAGCTGATTGTTTGTCATCGAATTCTACGACACCAAAACGCTGAGGGTCTTTGACTTGGTAACCAAAAACACAGGCTCCGCTCTTTTGTGTGGTAGCTAGAGCAAGCTTTTCCGCAAACCCTTGTCCATGATAAATGTTATCTCCAAGTACCAAGCATACACTGTCATTACCAATAAATGACTCGCCAATAATAAAGGCTTCTGCTAAGCCATTAGGGTGTTCTTGCACTGCGTACGTCAAATTAATACCAAATTGCTCACCATTACCGAGCAAGTTTTTAAAGCTAGCTAAGTCATACTCGGTAGTGATAATTAAAATGTCTTTTATTTTGGCAAGCATTAGAACCGATAAGGGGTAATATATCATTGGCTTATCGTACACAGGTAGTAACTGTTTAGAGACGCCTTTCGTTATCGGATAAAGACGGGTTCCTGAACCGCCAGCAAGTATAATACCTTTCATACTTTTTCCTTATAAACCTTCATTTCGGTAAGAACCATCAAGAATACTTTGCCACCAATCGCTATGCTCTAAATACCATTGTATGGATTTTCTTATACCGGTCTCAAAACTCTCATCTGGGGTCCAGCTAAGCTCTTGGGCAATTTTCGTAGCATCGATTGCATAGCGTTTATCATGTCCGGGACGATCTGTTACGTGGGTAATTAGATCTTTGAAGTCTGTTATGTTTTTGGGCTTTTCTACAACAAGTTCATTCAATATATCGCATATGGTATGGACTACTTCTAAATTACTTTTCTCGTTATGACCACCAATATTATATGACTCTCCGTCTTTACCATTGAGCGCAACCTCAACAAGTGCTTTTGCATGGTCTTCAACGTAAAGCCAGTCTCGTATTTGAGAACCATCGCCATAAATTGGCAAATTTTTACCTGATAGGGCATTTAATATAGTGACAGGTATTAGCTTCTCAGGAAATTGATAAGGCCCATAATTATTTGAGCAATTAGACAAAACGATTGGTAGATTATATGTTCTGCCCCAAGCTCGAACTAGGTGATCTGAAGCTGCTTTAGATGCAGAGTAGGGCGAACTAGGTGCATAGGGGGTACTTTCTTCAAATAGGTTATCTGTACCATGTAAATCACCAAAAACTTCATCTGTAGATACATGATGAAATCTAAAGTGGTGCTTTTCAGCACTGAGGCAATAACTACGTGATACTTCTAACAGGTTAAAAGTACCAATGATGTTTGTATTAATAAATTCACTCGGCCCAGAGATAGAGCGATCAACATGGCTTTCTGCTGCAAGGTGCATGATTAAATCAGGTTGGAATGATTCAAACACCTCTTCTAAAGCTTGTTTATTACATATATCAACTTTCGAAAACGTATATTGCTCATGTAAGGCCACTTCGTTAAGTGATTGTAAATTGCCTGCATACGTCAACTTGTCTAAATTAAGCACTTGGTGATCTGTATTGGCAATAAGGTGTCGAATTACCGCAGAACCAATAAAACCAGCTCCTCCGGTGACAATAACGTTCATAAAACTAAATCCTAACAATTGAAATGGGAATACAATGGTATGAGTGTCGCGTGTCGATACATTCTACATGAGAACATAATTAAGCTCAATTTAAGGATTTTTCCGATAGTTTGTATATTTAAGGTACTGTCATGCTATTTATATGAGAACCTATTCAGCAAAGTTATATTTTTTTGCTATACTACCTGCCATTTTATTTCTTGTTATGCAGCCAAATATGGAGAACAGTGCACAAGTGAAATCAAATTATACAACTATAGATGGCACATTTATGCAGTTATTCAGGTATAAGTGGTTGATTGCTATCGGTACTTTTTTATCAGCTTGCATAGCAGTTGCGATCGCTTTGAAACAGCCAAATGAATATACAGCAAAAGTTATTTTAATGCCCGTTGACTCACAAGAAGGTGGTGGGCTTTCTCAATTAGCGGGTCAGTTTGGTGGTCTTGCGAGTATGGCTGGTATTTCTCTCGGTGGGGCGCAAGGCAGTGACATAGAAGCTGCGCTAGCATTTATGAAAAGTCGAGGTTTCTTACAGCCATTTATTGAGCGACGAGAGTTGTTACCTGAGTTACTGGCATTAAAAGGGTGGGATGAGAAAAAAGAAACACTCATATATGATCCTGAAATTTATGATTCAGAAAACAAAAAGTGGCTATTAGTTGATAAGGATGGTGAACTCAAGAATATGAAAGCTTGGGATGGTTTTGAGTCCCTTTTATTTTCATTTCAAGTGTCTCACTTAAAAAAGAAAGGGATTGTTGAGCTTGAAGTTACAACGCTTTCTCCTGAATTATCAAAAGATATTTTGACTTGGCTAGTTAAGGATTTGAATGAGTTTTGGAAATTACGTGATACAAAGAAATCCTCAAATACGATTGAATATCTACAAGACAAAGCAAATGAAACAAATGTTAGCGAGTTGAGAACCATGTTTTATGAGTTAATTGCAGAACAGACTCGTAATAAGTTGCTGTCTTCTGTGAGTGAGTTTTATCTTTTAGAACCGCTGTCACCGCCTGTTTATCCCGAGCAAAAGTCAGGCCCCTCTAAAGCGTTAATATGCGTAGCTATTACCTTTTTGGGCGGTTTATTGTCTATGATCATTGCGCTTATACTTGCGCTTCGAAGCAACTCAGATAAATCTTAAGGGCTGGTTAGCATATGAATAATAGTGGTCAGCCTAGTGTGGTCATTACGAGTAACCAATATAGACCAAATATTGGGGGAATTGAAAACTCATTGTACCACTTGGCCCAAGAATATAGAGCGATGGGTTATCAAGTCATTATTGTAACCAGTGATTTAAACCCCGACAATAGTACATTACCTGAACTTGAAGAAGAGCAAGGGGTGCGCATTTATCGATATCGCTCATGCCAAGGAACTGGGGCTTTTGGCTTTATTAAACATATAAATAATGCGTATCGTGTATATAAAAAAGTATTATCTTTATACTCACCAGACTTTACTGTCTGTCGGTTTCATTTTAATTTATTGATTTTGAAATATGCAGGTTACAAAAATATCGTTTACCTTGTCCCCGGAGTTGTTAAGAATGAAACTCGGGCTAGTTATCAGGTCGAAACAACTTTAACGAGAAGAATAAAAAGTGGGTTGTCATTCTCACTTCATAAGGTGATGCAATATTTTGCAACCAAATTTACTGATCAGCTATTTGTATTTAGTGAAAACATGCGTGAGCAAGTTTTAACCATTTCAAGCTTGAATAATATTAAGATATGTAAGCCTGGTGTAAGCTTGGAGCGATTTCAAATTTGCGATGAAAAAGAAAAGGCTAACCTCAAGCTGGCCTTAGGCTTAGATGCTAATAGAAAAGCATTTTTATGTATTGGTCGATTTGTAAAAGCTAAAGGCTTTGAAACAGCGATAAAGGCATTCGCAGAGCTGAGACATGACAGCGCTCAATTGTGGATGCTTGGAGAGGGGCCTTTAGAGGCTGAGTTTAAGGTGCTTGTAGCTGAACTAGGGGTTGAAGACAAAGTGCTTTTTTTAGGAAAGCAGGCGCAGCCTGAAGCTTATTATAAAGCAGCTGATTTCTTTATTATGTCATCGACCTATGAGCCGCTTGGTCAAACTATATTGGAAGCTTTAGCATCTGGCTTACCAATTGTTGCAGCGCATTCTGGTCCACAAGTGGTTACCGCAACTTCAGAGATCCTAACTGATTCTGATAACTTGTTATGTAGCGAATACTCAACATCACATTTTGGTGAGCAATTTACTGAGTGTATGAACATGACGTCAGATAGATATCTAAAAATTCAAAAAAGTAACCGAAATTTGGCTGAAACACGGTTCAGCTGGTTTAAATTAGCTGAGGATTTACGTCATCATGTATAAGCTTTTAGGGACTTACTATAGCTTACGAATTGCCAATACTCTGTTAAAAAGTAACCGTTTGGCTGCAGTCGTTGCTAAATTAGGTTACCAACTGCAAGTTGCTAGGTATGAAAAGAAGGGAGCTTCAATAGGTAAAAATAGCCAGCTAATATGTTGTACTCTTTCGTCGTCATCTAAAGGGGACCGATTTTTTATAGGTGATAATTGCACGATAACTGGGGTGACGTTATTAGCACATGATGCTTCACCAACACTTTTTATTGATGAACTCATAAATAAAAAAGAAAGTTACCTACCGGGTGCAAGGCGTTCATATCGCGACCCGATCACTATTGGCGATAATGTATTTATTGGTTGGGGAAGTATTGTTTTACCAGGGGTTAATATCGGTAGTAATGTTGTTGTTGGAGCCGGTAGTGTGGTGACAAAGGATATCCCTGATAATGTAGTTGCGGCTGGAAACCCTGCAAAAGTAGTTAAAAGCACCGAAAGATATGTTGAATCGTACCGGGAAAAATTGATGCAATATCCGGAAAGATTTTAATGCTTAAGTCTTTAATTTTGAGAGAAGAGCAACCTGGTACGTTGCATGTCTTGATTTGTTATGCAATGTCGCTCTATTTGCTGGCTGATATTGCGAGTGGTTTTACGGTATTGCAACTCGGCATCGATCTGAAAATTTCATTATTGTATAAGCTTCCTTTGTTTTGTACGTTGCTTTTGTTGTTACTTACATTAAATGCTAAGTATTTTCTTTATATGATGGTTTTGTTCTTTGTCTTGACTTTGAGTCCAACAATTCAATTACTATCCCGAACTGATGCTGCATTATTTATAGCTGACTTTTCACGTGCGACAAAATTACTCATGCCTATGAGTGTATTTCTGTATTTTGGACTCATGGCTCAGCGCTGGCCTCAATTTTCAGAGTATTGGATAAAGCGTATACTTTTATGTAACTTTACTATTTTATGCTTTAACTTAATTATTGGTTTGTTAGGGTTTGGGCGCCCGAGTTATGTGTTAGGTGAGGATGAAACGGCTGGTTCAAATGGCTTTATTTATGCTGCCAATGAACTCGGAGCAACGATTGTTGTTTTATTTTGTTTTGCTTTGCATATGTGTTGGAACCATTATAAGCGATGGTACTGGCTTGCTGCTATCTTATCATTATTTGCGGGTATTACGGTTGCGACAAAAACTGCGATGTTAGCATCTTTTCTTATCGTATTTATTATTCCATTAGCAAACGAACGAGAGCGTTTTTTTAAGTTTACTAAACTTAAAGCAGCTATATTTATACCCGCTTCAACTGTGCTTACCATTGTTATTATAATGATCGCTGATTTACTTAAATCAATTGGTTTATATGAACGAGTGATGTGGGTTTTTAACCAAAAAGGTATTGTAGGTATTATTTGGTCTGATAGGGAAAAGTTTGCAAAAGATATCTTAGAAGTTTATTTCAATAGTTTAGAGTTTTGGCAGCAGATTATAGGGGTCGGTAGTTCAGGTATCGCTGTATATATTCCCCGTAAATATGCGGCCGAAATTGATCTGATAGATACATTAATGTGGTTCGGCTTTTTTGGTGCATTTTTATGTTTGTTTTTTTACATTAGTATTTTTGTTAAAGCAGCTATTAACTTTCGCAACGCAACTTGCCTCTATAGCCCCGCAGTACTCGTTGGAAGTTTTATATTACTAATGTTATCTCAATTGAGTGGCCATATTTGGATTTCAGGTACATTAGGTATATCGTTGGGAGCGTTTGCTTCATTGCTTTGGTTAGATGAAAGGCGTGAGGTAAGCCAATGAGCATGAATCAACCTCTAGTTACAGTATGGTTACCAACCTGCAATAGATTAAGTCTGTTAAAGCGAGCGGTAGACTCTGTTTTATCACAAAGCTATGAAAACATAGAGCTGTTCATTGTCGATAATGGCTCTACTGATGGAACTTCTGAGTATTTAACTCAATTGGCACTCGATCATAATAACGTTAAATATCACTGTTTTTCTGAAAATAAAGGGGCGTGTGCTGCACGAAACTTTGCTATTTTAAATGGTACAGGTTTATTAGCGACAGGCTTAGATGACGATGATGAATTCTTGCCTAATAGAGTCGAAAGCTTAGTGGAGTCTTTCGAGCCAGAGTTTTCATTTGTCTGTAGTAGCTACGCTTGGGATTACGGTAAATACCGAAAACATTTATTGAATACTAATAAGGTTATTGAACTTGGATCGCAATTGAACTTTAATCAAGCGTCTAATCAAGTGTTAACTTACAGAAAGAGGTTAATTGAGGTTAACATGTTTGACGTTGATATTATTTCTTCGCAAGATTGGGATATTTGGACTCGCTTAATTATAACGTTTGGTAAAGCAAAGCGTATCGCTGAACCTTCATATATTGTTCACACTGCCCACGATAAACCAAGGATCACTGATAGCTTAAATAATAAAGTAAAGGGCCTTGAGCAGTTCTATTCGCGCTATAAGCACCATATGACGGATGAAAATAAGAAATGTTTTGCATTTTTGCTCCATTATAGTCGAGGTGATAAAATACGGCTTAATGATGTCAAGCGCTTTTTTTGTAAACCAATCGCCTATAAGTTATGCAAAGCATGGTTAGCATCACAGTTTCCGTCGCTGGCAAAAAAACGCTTAAACTATTTAAAAAAAGATATTTAGTGTGAAAAAAATTTGTTTTATTTCTAATATGTTTCCTTCGGTTAAGGATCCTTCGTATGGTAGTTTTGTTGGTAAGAGTCATAGGCAACTCCAAGACGTTGGGTTTGAAATAACAGAAACGGTTGTCATCGACCAAAGGGCAACAGGGCTTACAAAGCTACGGCTGTACCTTTCTTTTATTTCTAAAGGGATGAAAAGCTTATTTCAGAAAAACTATGATTTTGTTTACTTTCATTATTTGACTTATTCGACACTGTGCTTGTTGCCGTTTTTATTTTTAAGTAAGCCTAAGTATATTATCAATATTCATGGTGATGACCTTGTCGGTTGTTCTTGGGTGCATAAAGTGATGGGTACTTTCTCAGGTGTGATTTTAAAACATTGCGTTGCAGTTGTTGTACCATCTGAACATTTTAAACAAGAACTGATAAAGCGGTTTAGCTGGTTTAAAGAGCATAAAGTTATAGTGTCACCGTCAGGAGGGATTAACTCGGAGATATTTTATCCGATGCATAATAATGAACTTGCGGGATATAGCCTGGGTTATATATCCAGAATTGATGAAGGGAAAGGGTGGCCAGAGCTTTTACAAGCGATTGCAAAGCTAAAGACATTAGCCCCTGCGTTATATGACAGGATCTCTCTCGATATGTATGGTACAGGTTCTCAAGTTGAACAAATGAAACAGCTTATCGGTGAATTGCAATTAGAAGGTACTATTATTTACCATGGTGCAGTTTCACAGCCGGAGCTTGGTGAAAAGTATAGACAGATGACATGTTTTGTTTTCCCAACGCATAGAGAAAGCTTTGGCTTAGTTGCTGTTGAGGCTATGTCATGTGGGTTACCAATATTAGCCAGTAATGTAGCGCCGGTGAATGACATTGTTCAAAATGGGCGAAATGGACTGTTGTTTAATGTTAAAGATGCTGATTCATTAGCAAAGGCTATAATTGAATTCTTTGATTTAGAGCTAGCTGAGCGATTGGACCTATCACGTGAGGCCTATTCTAGTACAAGAGAGTTTCAAGCGCCTTTGGTTGCGGAACAACTTAAACATGATTTAGTTAAGGTAATAAAAAATTAATGGCTGAACAAACAAGTAAAGTTAAAGTAGCTGTAGCAGGTACTGGGTATGTAGGGTTATCGAATGCACTGCTCCTTGCACAGTATAATGACGTTGTCGCTTACGATATTGATGAAAAGAAAGTGGCATTACTTAATGAGCAAATATCGCCAATTTTGGATGAAGAGATATCGGCGTTTTTGAAATCTCAATCATTAAGTTTTAAAGCAACGCACGACAAAGAGCTGGCGTACGCAGGTGCCGACTATATTGTGATAGCCACGCCTACAGACTATGATCCAGAAACTAATTACTTTAATACTCAATCGGTGGAGTCGGTAATTGAAGACGTTCGGGCTATTAATCCGGATACAACGATCATTATTAAGTCAACAGTGCCTGTTGGTTATACGGCATCACTTCAAAATAAAAATCTAGATTTAGAAATTCTATTTTCTCCTGAGTTTTTAAGGGAAGGCCGGGCTTTGTATGATAACTTGTACCCATCTCGTATAATTGTGGGTGGTGAGCATAAGCATGCTAAGTTGTTTGGCCAGCTGTTGTCGCAAGGTGCAGCTAAAGAGGATGTGTCGGTGTTGTTTACAAATTCAACAGAAGCTGAAGCCATTAAGCTATTTTCTAATACCTATTTGGCAATGCGAGTTGCCTATTTTAATGAGTTAGATAGCTACGCTGAAACACATGGTTTAGATTCAAGGCATATAATAGAAGGGGTTGGCTTAGACCCAAGAATTGGCTCTCATTACAATAATCCGTCATTTGGGTATGGTGGTTATTGTTTACCCAAAGACACTAAGCAGCTTTTAGCCAATTATCAAAACGTGCCTAATAATATGATAGCAGCCATTGTCGATGCGAATACAACGCGAAAGGACTTTATAGCAAACTCAGTATTGGCAAAAAAGCCAAAAGTGGTCGGTATTTATCGACTGGTAATGAAAACTGGATCAGATAATTTTAGGGCCTCAGCCATACAAGGCGTGATGAAGAGAATAAAAGCTAAAGGGATCCCTGTTGTTGTTTATGAGCCTAGCTTTGAAGGGGATTCCTTTTATCATTCGCGGGTAATGAAATCGTTGCAAGAGTTTAAAGCTACGTCAGATGTAATCATTTCAAATAGGATGGTTGACGAACTATTAGATGTCAAAGCAAAAGTCTACACACGAGATATATTTGGTTGTGATTAATATTACTCCTCTTAATTATGTTTATTGAGGTATTTTGTCCTTGTGCTGGTATTGAGCAAGTGCTGTAATTGGCTATTTTACGTGATGGTCATTGCTCTTGTAATGATTTATGTTGTTGCTTTTGAGTATTGAAAGTAATTTTTCGAAATGTTTAGTAATGGGTAGTACAATGAAATCGCAGTTTTTTGGCTTGAATTTTCGCGGGTTAAATTTAAAAGATGTTTTAACATTATCAGAAGAAATCAAGTTTATTGTTACAGTTAACGCTGAATTTGTGATTGAAGCCCACAAAGATGAAAGTTTCAAAGGCATTGTAAATGATAACATATCGACACTTGACGGCCAGATCCCCTTTTTTTTCGCAAAGCGAAAAACGGATAAAATAATTGATAAAATTAGCGGTTCTGATTTGATTTTTAACGTTGTTAAAAATGCGTCAAATAAGCATAAAGTATTTTTGTTAGGCGATAAGCCTGAACATAATGCTAAGGCTGTTGAGGTTGCAAAAAGTCAGTATGGCTGCAACTGTTACGGCTACTCACCTGAGTTCGAACCTTTTCCATTTTCAATGCAAACAAATAAAAAGATTTGTGATGAGATAGAGCAGGTTCGCCCGACTTATTTATTTGTTGCATTTGGCGCTAAGAAGCAGGAGTTTTGGATTCAAGAACATCTGGAGTTTTTGGAAAAAACGGGGGTTAAGTGGGTAGTTGGCTGCGGTGGCAGTATTTCTTTTTTATCTGGAAATGTAAAAAGGGCCCCGAAAATAGCGCAAAGGGTTGGGCTTGAAAGTGTATTTAGGCTTTTGCAAGAACCAAAACTATTCAGATTTGTTAGGATTTTAAAGAGTTTTGCTTTTTTTAAATATGTATTTAAATAAAGTATTCTCGTAATATTATATGAGTTCAAGATGGAAAATTTAAATATTTGCCCAGTTATTATGGCTGGCGGCTCTGGCACACGGCTATGGCCTTTATCCAGGGGCAATTATCCAAAGCAATTTCTTTCACTGGCTGATGGTTGTGAAACAATGCTGCAAGAGACAATATTGCGCTTAGACGGCATCGCAGATCACCCCCCAATGTTGATCTGCAATGAGGAACATCGCTTTATTGCCGCAGAGCAACTTCGGCAAATAGATAAAAAGCACAGTGGAATTTTTTTAGAGCCTGTAGGGCGAAATACAGCCCCTGCTATTGCATTAGCTGCTTTTCAAGCATTAGAAGCTAATAATGATCCTTTACTTTTGGTACTTGCAGCAGATCATGTTATTGATAATGTTTCTGCTTTTCATCACTCAATAAAAATGGCTGTTGAGCATGCTGAATCAGGAAAGCTGGTCACTTTCGGAATTGTTGCTAATGCCCCTGAAACTGGGTATGGGTATATAAAAAAGGGCACTCAACAAGGTAGTGGTTTCATTGTTGAGCAATTTGTTGAAAAGCCTGATAGAAAAACGGCAGAAGACTATTTGAAATCAGGCGAATACTGCTGGAATAGTGGGATGTTCTTATTTCGAGCAAGCCGTTATCTTGATGCATTGAATTCATGTCGGCCTGATATTTTTGAAGCATGTAAAAAAGCAATTGGGATACAAGTACGCGATTTAGATTTCATTCGTATTGATAAAGAAGCCTTTATAGCGTGCCCCGATGAGTCGATTGATTATGCTGTTATGGAACATACCTCTGACGCAGTGGTGGTGCCAATGGATGCTGGTTGGAACGACATTGGCGGATTTGAAGCATTATGGCAGGTTTCTAAAAAAGATACCAAAGGGAATGCTGTGACAGGGGATGTTCACCTTGTTAATTGTGAGAATTCTCTAATTCATACAGAAAGCAAACTAGTCGCAGCAATTGGAGTACAAGATTTGATTGTTGTAGCGACAAAAGATGCGCTGCTTGTCGCTGATAAATCTCAAGCACAAAATGTGAAGTCAATCGTCCAATCATTGAAAGATGGTGGGAGAAAAGAAGTTAAGTTTCATCGTGAGGTATACAGGCCTTGGGGTAAATATGATTCAATAGATAGTGGTGAGCGGTTTCAAGTTAAACGTATCACAGTAAAACCTGGAGCGAAATTGAGTGTACAAATGCATCACCACCGTGCGGAACACTGGATTGTTGTTTCAGGAACGGCTAAGGTCACAATCGACAGTGTAGAGCAATTTTTGACTGAAAATGAGTCTGTGTATATTCCAATTACATCGGTACATGCCCTAGAAAACCCAGGTAAAGTGAACTTAGAGTTAATTGAAGTTCAATCTGGCAGTTATTTGGAAGAAGATGATATCGTTCGGTTTGAAGACAGGTATGGCCGCAGTTAAACAAAAAACTAAAAGGTTTTGAACGTTATGTTAGTGAGTTCAGAGGTTATTAAGCAAAGCGGTGTTGCTTTTGGTACAAGTGGAGCTAGAGGTTTAGTAGAAAGTTTATCAGAAAATGTCTGTGCTGCTTTCACTGTTAACTTTATTAATGCAATGCGTACGTCTTTTGATTTTAATGAAGTGGCGATCGCAATTGATAATCGACCAAGTAGCCGAATGATGGCTCAGGCGTGTTCGCAAGCATTATTACAACTTAATATTAAAGTAATGTATTTTGGTGTTATTCCGACTCCTGCGCTGGCGTATAGTGCGATGCTCGATGGTATACCTGCAATTATGGTTACTGGTAGTCATATCCCGTTTGATCGGAATGGGCTTAAGTTTTATCGGCCTGATGGCGAAATATCAAAACAAGATGAAGCTAACATACTCAATGCCAATGTTGAATTTGAACCACTCGAAATGTTGTGTGACTTGGATGTAAGCCAAGTTGCTGAAACACGCTATATAAAGCGATATACATCACTATTTAATAGCAAGATTTTAAGTGGTAAACGTATTGGAATTTATGAGCATTCAAGTGCCGGGCGCGATTTATATTCTAAAATATTCACAGAACTTGGCGCTGAAGTTATTGCGCTTGGAAGAAGCGACGAGTTTGTTCCTATAGATACGGAAGCCGTTTCAGCTGAAGATAAAAAGCGAGCACTTGAGTGGGTTTATGAATATCAGCTCGATGTGCTGTTTTCTACGGATGGAGACGGTGATAGGCCATTGGTTAGTGATGAGCAGGGCGAGTGGTTGAGAGGCGATATACTCGGTCTTTTATGCGCTAAAGCACTTAATATAAGCACTTTAGCGGTGCCTATTAACTGTAACAGTGCTATTGATTTGAGTGGTGCTTTTGCTCATGTTACTCGAACAAAAATTGGTTCACCTTATGTTATTGAAGCATTTAATAACCCACATACAGGTGATGCAAGAACTGACCTAGCTAGTTGTATTAAAGGGTCTGTCAACTTGGCTGGTTTTGAAGCTAACGGCGGGTTCTTACTTGGCTCATCTGTTCAATACAATGGTGAATTACTAAGTGCTTTGCCTACAAGAGATGCTTTACTACCAGCGCTGGTGGTGTTGGTCGAAACTATTTTACAAAAAAGTGCTCTATCTTCTTTGGTTAAAGGGTTGCCAAGTTGTTATACCGCCAGTGACCGCTTGCAAAATGTACTACCTATGATAAGCAAAAAGTTACTGATAGAGGCAGAGTCAAACCCCGTTGCTTTTTTAGATATGCTAGGGGTTGAGGTTCGGCAAGGTATTGTAGTAAAGACTAATACCTTAGATGGTTTAAGAATGCATTTTAATAATGGCGAATGCTTACATATTAGGCCTTCTGGCAATGCTCCTGAATTACGTTGCTATGTTGAGTCAAACTCAAAGCAACTAGCACAAAACTTATTATTAACTGCGATGGCTGGCCTTGAAAAAAGACTTCTAAACTAGGCTAAGTTGACTCTATATCAATTAGCGGACTAATAATGGCTTGATAAATCAACTTCATCAAGAGCTTCACAAGATGAGCGAGCAATCAATGCTCGCCTATCTTAAAAATGTCAAAATCACCAGTTTTGTGGCTGTAGGCGAGGCTTCATGCCTCGCATGTCTTCATGCTTTGCAGTTATTCAGGTGATACACCTTACCTCTGGCCATACGCCTCGCCGGCTTAGATTTTTACCTAATTCTTCAGGCATTACCCCAAATTCAATGTCAACCCTATTCCTGAAAGCAAAACCTCTGTGATAGAACTTACAAAAATCAATCAACCACCTCACAAAATAAGCGAGCAATAAATGCTCGCCTACCGCAAACGCACCAATTACCACCGCCCCCGTAGGAGAGGCTTCATGCCTCGCATGTTTTAAGGTTTTATGCCACATGTCTTAAGGCTTTGCATTTTTTCAGGTGTAGCAGCTCACCTTTGATCATACGCCTTGCTGGCGTCAAGTATTACCCCAAACTCAATATCTCTATATTTCAAGACAAAACCACCGTCATGGAATTTACAAAAACCAATCAACCACGCTTACAACACAAGCTAGCAATAAATGCTCGCCTACCGTAAACGCACCAATTACCAACGGCCCCGTAGGAGAGGCTTCATGCCTCGCATGTTTTAAGGTTTTATGCATCACATGTCTTCAGGCTCATGCCTTGCATTTATTCAGGTGAAACACCTTACCTTTGACCATGCGCCTCGCTGGCTCGGGTTTTTAACTATCATTTCAGGCATTACCCCAAACTCAATACTACTCCTATTCCTGAAAGCAAAACCACCGTCATAGAATTTACAAAAATCAACCAAATACCTCAAAACACAAGCGAGCAATAAATGCTCGCCTACCGAAAAATGCATCAATTGCCACAATCACCAACCCTACCGCTGTAGGCGAGGCTTTATGCCTCGCATTTTTAAACGTCTCGAATATTTATGCTTCACACCCCACATTATTTCATGTTCTGCTCACCAATCACCTCTACACACCATCTAAATCCACTTAAAGCGCCACCCAATTCAAAAAACAATTTGAGCTCTAATCCAATCGTATACCATTATTTTAATTTTATGCACACTAGCTCTTTACAACTCAACTTAGCGAACTATAATGTGCGACAATTAAATTGTATTCTTTTTGGCAGGCTATGGATTGCTGCAATATTCTAAACCTTTTACTACGTGCTAGGCTTAGTTTTACGCCATTTAAAGCAAGGTCGCTTTAAATTCCATATTTCTTCCATATTTTATTGTTTTAATTTGCTAAATAAAAACTAGCGAGTAAGTAAAGTTTTTTTAATCTTTAATTAACATGTGTGCGGGTAGTGCTTGCGGTCTGCTTGTGCTCGTGTTTTAATTCGGTAGATAACTGTCTTTAAAAAGCTATATGGAATAAAAATGGCTAAATGTTGTATTAAACTTCTTTCATCACTCGCGCTTATTTCACTTTCTGGTTGTAACATTATTCCTGGTAGCCACTTTGAAGGGCTAAGCGGTGGGCAAGACTATAATAATGCCCAACAAGAGCTAGAGCACGTCAATGTTAAAATGATTGACTCCCACCTTATACGTGCACAAAAACAAAGTTTACAAAAGAGTGCGTTAGCAACTCAAAAGTCACCTTCTCAAGGTGTTGATGTTACTGGTTATGAATATAAGCTAGGCATTGGCGATGTGCTGAGTGTGGGGGTCTGGGATCACCCTGAATTAACGATTCCTGCAGCAGTGCAAAGAACCGCTGAATTTGATGGTTTTAGAGTACAAGCCGATGGTAGCCTGAACTTTGCTTATGCACCCGGTATTAAGGCCGCAGGCCAAACGGTTAATCAAGTACGCACAGAATTAGTCAAGCGCCTAAGTCGCGTAATAGAAGATCCGCAAGTAGATGTAAAAGTAGTGGGCTTTAAAAGTCAGCGTACGTATGTGACAGGCGAAGTAAATAAACCAGGTGTATATGCTATTACAGAAACACCATTAACACTTATTGATGCAGTAAGTCAGGCTGGTGGCTTGACAGATAACGCAGACTGGCAACAAGTGAGCTTCACGCGCGGTGATGTCACTGAAAATATTGAGTTAAACGCATTTTATGCTGCGGGCGACATTTCACAAAATCGCTTATTACAACACGGTGATATTATTCACATATCACGTAATGATAAACAAAATGTATTTGTATTGGGCGACGTGAAACGAGCGGGCACCGTACAAGTTACCCGTTATGGTTTGAATTTAGCACAAGCGCTCAGTGAAACGGGTGGCTTAAACGAAACCACCGCAAATGCCAGTGGTGTGTTTGTATTACGCAAGCGTGACTTTGAACGCGATGGTGTGCTTGCCGATGTATATCAGTTAGATGCAAAAAGCATCGCTGCGCTCGTTATGGCTGAGCAGTTTGAATTACAGCCTAGCGACATAGTGTATGTAACCAGTGCACCACTGGCGCGTTGGAACCGTGTCATTAGTTTATTGTTACCGTCGCTTTCTACCGTCGATGCATTACAAGATATCGAAAACCAGTAAGGGCAGAATATGTTTGATAGTATTTTAGTGGTCTGCGCTGGTAACATATGCCGTAGTCCCACCGCTGAGTATATTTTAAAAGACAAGTTACAAGGTAAATCTATTCGCGTTTCATCAGCTGGCTTAACTGCACTTGAAGGCAAAAGTGCGGATGCAACCGCGGTTGAACTGGCACAGCAGCAACATATCGATATGTTAGCTCATAAAGGCAGGCAGTTAAATTCATCACTGGTTGCTGAAAACAGTGTGATTTTAGTGATGGAACAGCGGCATTTATCTGATTTATGTAATCGTTACCCGCAAGCACGAGGTAAAACTTTTTTGTTAGGCAAGTGGCTTGATGATAAAGAAATACCCGATCCATATCGCCAATCGCGAGAAGCGTTTGAACATGTTTACGAGTTAATTGAGAGCGCTTGTAGCGCTTGGCAAAAGTATTTATAGGGATAAAGGTGCGTTTATGAATGCTCAGCCTAATTTTGTTACAAATCAACAGGCAAAGCCTGTGCGAGAAACAGCTCAACAAGACTCGCAAGAAATAGATTTAATGGCGCTGTTTGGTACCTTACTAGACAGAAAACTTTTTATTATTTTAGTCACAACGCTATTTATGCTGGTCGGTATTGCTTATGCACTGTTAAGTACGCCAATATACCAAGCAACGGCCATGATCCAAGTAGAAGAAAAGGGCGGTTCAGTCCCAGGTTTTGATGATATGGCTGGCATGTTTGAAAGCACCTCTGCAGCTGTTACTGAAATAGAACTCCTTAAATCACGCAGTATTATTGGTGAAGCAGTTGATGCCTTAAAACTTGATATTGCGATTGGTTATAACCACTACCCGCTTATTGGTGGAAAGATGTTCCGTTCGTTTTCACCCAGTCAGCCTGATGAGCTGGCTGCACCGAGCTTTGGTGCCGGCAGCTATGCTTGGGGCGGTGAACAGCTAGATGTTTTTAGATTTGACGTACCAGCCAATGCGATTGGTCAGCAATTTACATTAGTCGCGAAAGAACAAAATAAAATTGAGTTATTTGATGCTAATGGCAATGTGATTTTAAGTGGTTTAGTCGGTAGCGAGCTAACTAATGGCATGTTTACGCTAACAGTCAAAACGTTAACCGCGAGAGCTAATACCGAATTTTTCATTGTAAAAAGAGATAGATTAAACACAGTGCTTGATTTACAAGCAGCGATTGGCGCAAGTGAAAAAGGCAAAGATTCAGGCATTATAAACTTAAGCTTACAGCATGCAGATTCGGCGTATGCTGAGCAAGTACTGGATAAAGTGGCTAGTGTTTATGTACGCAGAAACGTTGAGCGCAATAGTGCAGAAGCACAAAAATCATTAGAGTTTTTAAACGTTCAACTACCAGAAGTAAAAAAGCAACTTGAAGAAGCTGAACAGTTATTTAATGAATACCAAGTAAAGCGTGAATCAGTTAATATTTCATTAGAAACTCAAGCAGTGCTTGAGCAAATAGTAAAGCTCGATACAAAGCTTCAAGAGCTTGATTTAAAACGCTTAGAGCTTAGCCGCAAGTTTAAAAGAGAGCACCCATCGTACCTAGGAGTTATTGAGCAAATTGATGTAGTAAAAGAGCAAAAGCGTAAGTTGGCAGGCGAAGTACAAGTTTTGCCTGAAACACAACAAGAATTATTACGCCTAACGCGCGACGTTGAAGTGAATAACGAAATTTATACACTCTTACTTGCTAAAACTCAAGAGCTAGACATAGTACGCGCAGGCACTGTGGGTAACGTACGTATCATAGATTACGCCGAAGTAAATCGCTCAAAACCGGTTAAACCTAAAAAAGCATTAATCGTGGTACTGGCAACTATGTTAGGCGGTATGCTTGCTGTTTCGATTGTATTGGTGCAAAAAGCAATGCATAAAGGGATTGAAGACCCAAGTGAAATTGAAGCGTTAGGCTTACCTGTATATGCAAGCGTGCCTTACTCAGAATATCAAGTTAAACTGACTGGTTTTGCAAGGGCACGTAAAGGTAAAACCCAAAAAGCGAAGTCAATACTCGCTGTAGATAATCCAGCGGACCTCTCGATTGAAGCATTGCGAAGCCTAAGAACCAGCCTTCATTTTGCCATGATGGAAGCCAAAAATAACATCATTGCTATTTCAGGCCCAAGCCCTGGCGTTGGTAAGTCATTTATTTCAGTGAACCTAGCAACAGTGCTCGCACAAAGTGATAAAAAGATACTGATCATTGATGCTGATATGCGAAAAGGCTACCTGCAAACTCAGTTGGGTTTGAATTGGGATAACGGTTTGAGTGACTATTTATCAGGCCGGTTAAGTTTGACTGATGTGATTAAGCCTAGCCAAGTCGCTAATTTAGACGTAATTACCAGAGGCCAAATACCGCCAAACCCTTCAGAGCTTTTGATGCACAGTAATTTTAGCAAATTAGTTGAAGAAGTAAGTAGTAAGTATGATTTGGTCATTATAGATACTCCTCCCATCTTGGCAGTCACAGACCCTGCTATTGTGAGTGCCCATGCAGGCAGTACACTACTGGTAACGCGCTTTGGTCAGAGCCATGTAAAAGAGCTTGTAGTAACGCGCAATCGTTTTGAACAAAACGGTATTGATGTAAAAGGCGTTGTATTTAATGGGGTGGTTAAAAAGGCAAGTAATGCTTATGGATATTATGGTTACTACAATTACGAATACAAGTCTGAAAAATAGTAATTCATTAGGGTGTCGTAGCTCTTCATTCAGGTTTATAAACGAAGAGTTATTTTCAAGCCTCATTAGTAGCTACAAGTGATTAGTTAATGTAAGTCGTCATTTATAGCTAAAAATACACTTAACATTTTATAGCAAAAGTTTAGTCCTGAACTAGTTTCAAGGATAAACGAAATAATGAAAAATATAGGAAAACCTGTGAAAGTTCTTACAGTATTCGGCACAAGACCAGAAGCAATAAAAATGGCACCGCTTGTTCATACGCTTGCAATAGACGAACGTTTCGACGCGAAAGTATGTGTAACGGCACAGCATCGTGAAATGCTTGATCAGGTGTTAGAACTTTTCAAAATCATCCCTGACTATGACTTAAATTTAATGAAATCGGGTCAAACGTTACCTGAAATTACAGGGCGTATTTTGTTAGAATTAACGCCTGTTTTAAAAGAATTTAAACCTGATGTAGTGCTAGTGCATGGTGATACAGCAACCACATTTGCGGCAAGCTTAGCAGCATATTATGAGCAAATAGCTGTCGGCCACGTTGAAGCCGGTTTACGTACTGGCAATATATATTCACCTTGGCCTGAAGAAGCAAATCGAAAACTAACCGGTGCATTAACTAAGTATCATTTTGCTCCAACTGAAACATCTAAGAAAAACCTATTAACTGAAAACTACAGTGAAGAAAATGTTTTTGTTACTGGTAATACAGTTATTGACGCTCTATTAATGGTCAAATCGCAAATAGAACAAGATAGTGATTTATCTTCGGCGCTAGCTGCGCAATTTCCATTTTTAGATGAAACAAAAAAGCTTATTTTAGTTACAGGTCATAGGCGTGAAAGTTTTGGCGGAGGCTTTGAGCGTATTTGTGAAGCTTTAGCTCAAATCGCTAAAAATCATCCTGAAACACAAATATTGTACCCAGTACATTTAAACCCTAATGTGCAAGAACCGGTAAATCGCATTCTGGCAAATGTTGATAACGTCCATTTAATTGAGCCTCAGCAATACCTACCCTTTGTTTACTTAATGAATCGTGCGCACATTATCCTGACCGATTCAGGAGGTATTCAAGAAGAAGCCCCGAGTCTTGGTAAGCCAGTATTAGTCATGCGCGATACAACTGAACGACCAGAAGCGGTTGAAGCAGGCACAGTTAAGTTGGTAGGCACAAATGTTGAATTAATTACTTCATCTCTTAAAGGATTGCTTGCGAACGAGAATAGTTATGCAGAGATGAGCCGAGCCCACAATCCTTATGGTGATGGTAATGCATGCTCGCGAATTTGCGATATTTTAGCTAGCTAAAAAGAATATATAATGAATTTAATTTTGCTCATTGCTCATTGCTCATATATTTATAAAAAGGGATATCATGTCTTTTGAAACAATTTCAGTTGTAGGCTTAGGTTACATCGGGCTACCGACAGCAGCGATGTTTGCATCCCGTAAGAAAAAAGTAATTGGTGTCGATGTTAACCAAAATGCAGTAGATACAATTAATCGTGGTGAGATTCATATTGTAGAGCCAGATTTAGATATGTTGGTAAGTGCGGCGGTACAGCAAGGTTATTTAAAAGCTGTTACGACACCAGAGGCTGCTGATGCATTCCTAATTGCGGTTCCAACACCATTCCTTCCTATTGAAAATGAGGGTGATATTCCAAAACCTGAACTGCGTTATATTGAAGCCGCATCAAAAGCGATTGCACCGGTACTTAAAAAAGGTGACTTAGTAATTTTAGAATCTACATCACCTGTCGGTGCTACCGAGCAGATGGCTGAATGGTTGAGTGAAGCGCGCTCCGATTTAACATTTCCACAAAATCACGGTGAAGGTGCCGATGTCAATGTAGCACATTGTCCAGAGCGCGTTTTACCTGGCCATGTCGTGACAGAGCTTGTACAAAATGACAGAGTTATTGGTGGTATGAGTAAGCGCTGTTCAGAGCGCTGTGTTGAATTGTATAAAACCTTTGTTATGGGTGATTGTGTTATCACCAATGCACGCACCGCTGAAATGGCAAAGTTAACAGAAAATAGTTGTCGTGATGTGCAAATTGCTTTTGCTAACGAATTGTCGATGATTTGTGATGAATTAGATATTGATGTATGGGAGTTGATTGCTCTAGCTAATCGCCACCCTCGCATCAATATTCTTCAGCCTGGACCTGGTGTTGGTGGGCATTGTATTGCAGTTGATCCTTGGTTTATTGTTTCAAAAACACCAGAGTTAGCAAAGTTAATTAAAACTGCGCGTGACGTTAATGATAAAAAGCCTGAATGGGTAATTGATAAAGTTAAAATTGAATTAGCTGAATTTTTACAAGCTAATCCATCTAAAACCGCTAAAGATGTCACTATTGCTTGCTACGGCTTAGCATTTAAACCTGATATTGATGATTTACGTGAAAGCCCAGCACTAGACATTACAGAGTCAATTGCTGAATTTCATACCGGAGAGGTATTAGCCATCGAACCAAATATTGAATCAATCAACCATGAAAAAATCAAGTTAGTGACTATTGATGAGTCATTAAATAGAACAGATATACATGTTATGCTTGTAGACCATCAGCAGTTCAAGAAGTTTAAATTGCATGACTCTTTTGTGATTGATACGAAGGGTATCTGGTGAGGCAAAAGATGCTCTTTGGTAAGATCTAGCGGCTACCCTAGAATCTATAAAGGAACGAAGTTATATATTTAAGTTGCACTAAATGTAAACGAATGAATTGCGCGAAAACCATATAAGTAAGGTTTGGAAATTTTATGTGGAAGGGCGTTCATGCGCTTAATATATTAAAATATCACTTTACTACAATGAGTAAAATAATAATCATGAGCAAAAAAATATACTATATAACCCGTTCTTTTTATCCATATCAAAGTGGAGGTGGACCATTAATTAGAAAATCTGCAGTTGAATGGATGGAACGACAAGGTTTTAAAGTAGTAGTTGTCATGCCAAATTATGAGTCGAATAAAATCATAATGGATGAGAACATGATTCAAATTCCTTATCAGAGTGCAGTGTCTAAGTGGTCAAAGTTACTAATAAGAAAAGATCATTTATTAACTAGAATTGGAATCAACGATGATTATTTAGATAGTTGGGTGGATAGTGCCTACAATAAATTAGTCAAAGTAATAAAAAAAAATGATACCATATTTAGCACGACAGGGGGGGAGCTGGGGTGCATAAAACTTGGTGGAATGCTAAAAGAAAAATTAGGTTGCAAGCATGTTGTTAACTACCATGATCCAATAAACCATACACTTGTTTTTGGCCTAAAAGTAAATAAAAAATTCCATGTAAGCCGAGAGGAAAACGAATCAAAATATATATCAAAATCGGACATGATCATCACATCATCAAAGACGAATGCAGGTTCTTTGATTGAGAAATACCCTTATTTAAAAAGCAAGATAAAAAATAATTACTTTGGTTATATTGTCGATGCAAAACCTGAAGAGATAATAAAGAAGAAAAGTACTAGATTGAGAATAGCATACTCTGGTTCAATGGATAGCAAAACGCAGACACCAGAACTCTTATTAGATTTGTATCGAATGTTAAAAGATGAAATGGACTTAGAGATCTATTTTATTGGAGATGCTAGCTCCAACGAAAAAATATATGATTTGGATGGTAATGTTAACATTATGGGGTTAATGCCACATGATGAATATATGAGTTTTATGACAGAAAATATTGATATCGGTTTTGTTAGTCTGGGTGATGAATATTTCAAAGCTTGCGTTCCATCTAAAATATACGAATATATTAATCTTCATCTTCCTATAATTGGGGTTTTACCTGAAGGCGACGCGAAAGCGATTGTGAATGATAATCAATTTGGAAAAATTGTAAGTAAGCAAGAATTAGGTGAGTTGAGAGACTATGTGATTGGTCTGAAAGATCCAAGTAATTTAAATGTTTTAACAAAAAATGTAATTAGCAAAAGAAATCTATGGTCGATGGAGTATACATCAAAAGAATTGAAAAGTTTACTTAAAATGATAGAAAATTCATAAGGAGTGGCGCGTGGGGGTTAGCATTCTTATTTGTGATGAGAAAGATTTTAAGCCAGGTAGTTATGAAAGCTTTGATAAAATATACGTAGTATCAAATGAAGAATATCGAAATAGTAATGTGATATCAGTACAGCCTAATCGACTGTTTATTAAGTCTCACAAGAGAGGTAGAGAATTCAACAGGCACTTGATAGAAACAAGCCCAATAGGTAATAAGTTAACTTTGTCTTTGCTTAAAAGTATTGACCTTAGAGTTTTTCAATGCATGAGACTAATAGAATGCATGATAGATATCAATCTTGAAAAAGGAAGTCGAGTTAGTTTTCTGTCTTGTGAGCCTGAATTTTTAACTTACATATTGAAGTATTTTGATTTTAGTTATGAAACTATTTTTCCCCTTCCATCAAAAAGAAAAATAACATTAGGGCTTAAATTATATTTAAAGTCGCTTATTTTATATATTAATGGCCTTTTTTTTAGGGGGAATACAAGTAATAAAGTATTTATCTCTTATGATGATTCTGTTGCATATAGAATACTGGAGCCTTACGAAGAAGAATGCACAATTTACCCATTGTTGACGAATAACTTGATTTTTTCCAAAGGGTTAAATTTTTCAAAAGGACATTTTGACAGAAAGTTCTTGTCTTATTTTGGTTTTAAATATTTTTTATACGCATCAATAATGACTCGAAGAACTATAAAAAACAGTACGTTACCTAGCGTTATAAAAAATATATTCCTTGGTCAAGTTACTGAGCTCGAACTCGAGGTCGCTCAAATACTTAGTGTGAAAGGGAAGCAAAAAGAACTAACTCATGTTTATGGTTTTTTTGATACTTGCGGCTATATTGACTACGCAACAGAAAAATTAAATAATCTTCAAAGCGTAACGACAGTTTGCATTCCTCATGGTGTAAATTATAAAGAAAAGTGTCATTATATTTCTTATGGAACGAATATTTATTCTCTTTGGAGTGATAATCACTTTGAAAGAATGGAAAGTAGTAACTTATTAAAAGAAGAAGCAACTACAAAGTTAATTACCGGTCATATTGGGTATTATAAGAACGTTTTGGTGCCTAAAACGGTCGCTAAGCAAAAGAATATCCTAGTTGTAGGAGAGTATTTTTCAAAAGACGGCTACTATTCATCACCGTTCAATGAATCTACATCGAGGCGTTTATTTTCGGTTCTGAAACAGTTCGCAGAGCAAACTAATACCTCTATCACTATAAGAACACGTTTGGACGATGATTATATGAAGGTTGCTCAATACTATGCTTGTGAAAAAATAGTGATATCTACGGCCAATGTAAATTTAGTGGACCAGATACTGAATCATGATTTAGTGATTTCCGTTTTTTCAAATGTTTTACACGAAGCATTAATCTTAAAGCGTGATGTGTTGCAGGTTAATTTTTTGGGTATTTCTAATTATAGAGATTTAGCTAGTGATAACTTGGTCCACTACGCTACAAACGAACAGCAGTGTTATAATCTTTTATTTTTGTGGCATGAGTGTAATTTGCCAAAAATTGATTTTGACTACCATCTAAAAAAATATTGTAACGATGGTAAGTTTAATAAAGTCATTTGTTGAATAAGTATGAGCATGAATATCTGGGAAACAATAAAAAAACATGCTTTTAAGTATGTTGTCGGTTCGTTAGTTGCATCTATAACTGCTCTTTTAATGACCAAATATTATACAAGTGTTCTATCGCCAAGTGACTTTGGCATATTGGCGATGTATTTGCTTATGTTTAAGTATATTACAATATTTTGTTCTATGGACATGCAGAGTGGTTCAACACGCCTATATTTTGATTATGAAGGTAAAGAGAAATATGAATATATAAATACAATTGCGATACTGATTACTATAATAAGCGCGATTGTTTTTGTTTTTGGAATTTCACTACAAAGTTACATATCTCCTTGGATTGAGGTTGAAGGAAATGCTAGTTATATATTAGTTATTTTCTCTGGCATTATCTCGGTATATGTTACATTCTTTACTAGGATTCTAGTAAATGAGCAGAAGTCTTCGTTAGTGATGAAAAGCACATTAGTTCAGACTTTTTGCAATCATTCTACTTCAGCTTATTTAATGTATATCATGCAAAACGGTATATTTTCTAGATTACTAGGGCAGAGTATTGCTTTGGTTGCTGGATTTTTTATAGTATATAAAGATTTGGGGAAATTTAAATTAACTAAATTCTATTTTTGTTTTAATAAATCAATGGCAAAAGAGACTGTTAAGTTGTCTTTTCCTACGATGTTAGCAACACTTCAAACTTTAGTCTTTTCATATTTAGATCGGATATTTTTGAAATATTTTAATGGCGACTACGCTGTGGGTGTTTACAGTTTAGGTTTTATTTTGGGACAAGGGATATCAATAATATATGAGTCTATAGCACAATCTATATTACCTAGAGTTTATTCTGGATTGAATGAGAACTATGAGAAATCAAGATCTGAACTTGAGACTTTTTCTTTTTATTACTATATTGCATTATTATTCATAACCATATTCACTACCTACTTGAGTCCTTTTATAATAAAGTTTTTTTCAAATGATAACTATATTGACTCGTCTCTCGTTTTACCCTTTATAGTTGTAGGTTTTATGATTGCTGGGTTCTATAAAATACCCGCACTTATGCTTTCATTTCATAAGTTGGTGTGGTTTTACCCAATTTTAGCATTTGCTTCTTTCGGTGTTAATGCTGTATTGAATTGGCTCTTGATACCAAGCTTTGGAGTTGTAGGAGCTGCTTTTTCTAGCTTTGTTGGGCTATATTTATATTCTATATCTCTACAGTTACTAGCATTCAAGTATTTTAGCGTTAAATATAGATTTTTTGTTTCTTTGATTTACTGTGCAGTGCTATTATTTGTCGTTATTGGTTTTTTTGAAGTTAAGGTTAGATAACCATGAAGTTTTTGATTGTTAGTTATTATAATGCTGATGATATTACCCCTCGAGGCTTTCGGACAAGGGAAGTTTTTTTAGCACTGACTAAGTCCGGGCACGAAGTAGAGTTGATTTCCCCGAGTAAGAGCAAAAGTGAATCTTATAATGGGTTAACTAAAAAAGAAGGAAAAATAGGTTTTAAGATTAGAATTAAAAACCTTCTAAAGTACATACTTCCTGGGGGAAGGGATTTAAAGTGGTCCTTTGTCATGATACCAAAATTAGTAGATAAGAAGAAAACCTACGATTGCACTATATCTATAGGGCTCCCTTTTTCCGTTCATATAATGGTTGCCCTTTTGAAAGTGTTAGGGAGGCTAAATAGCCGTGTTCTAATAGCTGATTATGGAGACCCGTTTAGTCAATCTAATGCAACGAAATTTATATTTTCGACTAAAATAGAACGATGTGTTCTGAAAGCTTTTAATAAGGTTATTATTCCTACTCCTTTAATGCTACCTGCTTTTGATAACTTAGTACATCGTTCAAAAATTAAGATTGTCCCTCAAACTGTTGAGCATAAAGAATATAGAGTCGATTGCTATAAGGAAGGAAGTTCAATTAAATTTGCTTATGCTGGTGTGTTGTATCCAGAATTAAGAGAGCCTAAAGAGTTTTTCGAATATTTAGCGAAAATCCAAATGGATTTCATGTTCGTAGTTTATACAGATATGGACAACCATTCTTCTATGGAGCTATTCAGTGAGTATAAGCGTCTATTGGGTAGTAAATTGTCAATATTACCTTTGATTCCTAGAGAAGAATGTATATTTGCTCTGTCTGGTATGGACTTTCTCATTAATTTCACTAATAAAGGTGGAGTTCAGGTTCCAAGTAAATTAATTGATTATACAATTGCAGGAAGACCAATCCTGGAAGTTGATTCTGGAAGCTTTAGTAATGAAATTGATAGTTTTATTGAACGAGATTATACTCTTAAAGTAAAATATGATATCTCAGTCCATTCACGAGAGAGGTTTTGTGAATCTATTCAGAATATTTGTTTGTCTGAATTTAAAGTGTGAACCTTAGTATGTTAAGTCTTAATCGGTTTGTTTTTTTTGTCCTTTGCGTCTATTTGACTTTTGGTCAGCTAGAAATTTTTATAGCATATAAAATAACAAATGTTATTCAAATTACTTTGTTGTCTTTGATTTTTGTTTATCTTATATTTGTCGGGAAAGGTATTACTGGTAGATTTATATATATAGTACCCTTAACAATCCCACTGCTTATTCTTTTATCGTTGGCTGTAGGTGTTAATATATTTGGAGATGTATCTAGAATAGGGTTCTTTTTACTATTTATAGCAGTCCCATTTTTTGTTTCTAATTGTCGTTTAAAATTTGATGTTTTGGTGTCATATGTTATAAGGTTTTATACATTAATATCCTTATTAATAGTTCTTGATTTTCTGGCTTATATTTTTCTGGGGCGAGTGGTTTTGTTTTCTGTTGTTGTCTACATCACTCCAAGGTTTTCTGGCCCTTTTAACGACCCTAATTTTATGGGTTTTATTTTTGCTTTGCTTTTCCTTTTTGTTTATTTCGATAAGCAGGATATGAGCTTTGTTAGACGGAAAGTGATATTACTTTTGTTTGCATTTTGTGTGGTTTTGTCAGGAAGCGCTACAGCTGTTTTGCTATCTTCTTTTTCATTAATTCAAGCTCGAATATTTAAAGTTAGATATACTTTCATTAAGCCTGTTATCTGCATTTTTATTAGTTTTGTTTTTGTTCCTGTATTCGTGGAGTTTAAAGATGAAATTCATAGTGTATTCTCTGTTGTTGTTTCTGATGTCTTTGAATTGGAGCAAAGTTTAATTGATATTAAGTTTAATTCGTTACTATTTAGATACGAATCTGTTTACGCCGCTGTGGGTCTCATTATGGAAAATCCATTTGGTTATGGATACTTGACGTTGCTCGATTACTTGCCAAGAGATACACATAATTCATATATTGGTATGTCTTTTGAGTATGGTGTTGTGATGTTACTTGTGATTACCTTAAGTTTATTTAGTATAAATAAACAAAAAAGTATTGATTCAATTACTACATTTACATGTTTGTCTGCACTGTTTTTGAATATACATTACATGCCAATATATTTTTTTGTAGTGATAATTTGCTTTTTCAATAATTATTCAAGAAATGGCGAGGTTATAAAGTGAGAAAACGAGTCTTAATATTAAGTGGGGTGAATTGGGATGCGACTTTTCAAAGGCATCACAAGGTGGCTGAATTTTTTATCGATGATGGCTATGACGTAGATTTTGTTTCTGGAATAAAGTCGACATCTTTATTTACTTTCAAACGTTGGTACTCATACTTAAAGGCTAAGTTTTGCACTAAACCTCGCTCTCACTCTAATCCTTATCCGTCATCTGATTTTTTTGAATATAAATGCTTTAATATACCACATGTTACATTTTTGAATGATATTTCAGCTAAGATTCTGTGTAGGAATATGAGGTACGATAACTATGACCATATAATAGTGTATGTACCATGTTCTTTTACTAAATCTGTACTATCTTTAGTGTCAACTGATCACTTAGTGTATGACTGCGTAAGAAATTTTTCAGATTGGCCTAATATAAGTAAAAATGTTATTTTAAATGAAAAAGACTTATTGTGTCTTGCAAACACAATTCTGGTTGATTCCTATTATTTGCGAGATAAGTTAACCAGAGAGCATCATAATGTTTTTCAAATACTACCATCGGTTAGTGATATTTCTTTACCCAAATATGAATGTAATCCTATAAGAAAAACCATCACTAAATTAGCTTTCTTTGGAACTATTTCATCGCACTTTGATATGAGCATTTTAAAAGTTCTTGAGTCTAAATCAATTGAGTTGTTATTTTGGGGGGTTGATGATTTAGGAATTGTTGATGAATATGACTTTATTACCGCTATGGGGTACGAGAGTAATGAAACCTCCCTCTTGGAATCTATTATGAGTAATTCAGATGGGATAATAATTCCTTATAAAGGTGTGATGAATGGAGTGATCCCAGCAAAAATAATGCAGTGTTTACTAACCGGAATGCCAGTGTTTATTTCTGATTTTTATGATTCAAGAATTATGAAAGATAACCTTTATATCTATAAAAACCCTAACGAACTTGGACATTTATTGAGTAGTTTCTCTTTCGAAAACCATGAGTGTAAATCTGAGTACAATGTTGAACTTGCAAAGGAAAATTTGGATTCAAAATTTAATAAAAAACTGCGAAATAGTATTACCTAATGCTCGTAGTATCACTTTAAATATTTCACTGCTTTGTAGTATTTTTATTTTAATTAGGGGCGTATATGTTTTTTATAGCAGGACCATGTGTCATCGAATCTGAAAGTTTAGTTCTAGATACTTTTGCAGAGTTACAAGAAATTACAAATAATCTTGGTATTGAATATATTGCCAAGTCTGCTTTTACCGCCCCGGGTATTGAAGAAGGGTTGAAAATTCTTTAGAAAGCAAAAGATCAGTTAGGTGTGAAAGTTATTACAGACGTTCATGATGATACACCGTTAGATGAAGTCGCATCAGTTGTTGATGTTTTACAAACTCCGGCTTTTCTTGTGCGTCAAACTGGTTTTATTCAACGAGTTGCTTCAATGGGTAAGCCAGTAAATATCAAAAAAGGCCAATGGATACACCCTGCTGACATGGCGCCAGTCGTTGAAAAGTGTCGCGCCGTTGGCAATGAGGATATATGGCTATGTGATCGTGGTACTAGTTTTGGCTTTGGTCAGCTTGTTAACTACATGCCCGGTTTAACCATCATGAAAGAAACAGGATGCAAAGTTGTAATGGATGCAACGCACAGTGTTCAAATGCTTGGTACTCTGAATGGTTCAACTGGTGGCGATCGCTATCACGTACCAGCGATTGAAAGAGCAGCAGTAGCCATCGGTATTGATGGCTTGTTCCATGGAAACACATCCCGACCCAGATAAAGCATTGTGTGACGGTCCAAATATGTTGCCGCTGAAACATATGGAGGAGCTATTAGAGACCCTACTCGAGATTGATGGGGTTGTTCATCGTCGTGCTTGTATCGAATCTAAATTGGCCTAGTTATGTTAGATAACCAAGTTTGTAAGAATATAAAAATGGTTTTACTTGATGTTGATGGGGTCATGACTGATGGCTCTATTTATATTCACCAGGAAGGTGAGTTCTTCAAATCGTTTAATGTTAAGGATAGCTTAGCAATAGAGTTATTACGTAGTCACAATATTCTTACTGGCGTTATTTCAGGTAAAGCAAGTTCCGCTTTAGATACTCGCTGTCAACAACTGTGTTTTGATGAAATAATTACTGGTTGTAAAAATAAGCTTCCCGCTTTAATGAATATCTGCTCTAAGTATGGAATCACATCAGATCAAATTGCTTTCCTAGGTGATGATGTGCTGGATATACCAGTCTTTGAGAAGGTAGGTTTAGCTATCGATAGTGCAGATTGGGTTTCGTCTCTTGAAGGTGGAAATGGGATGGTAAGAGAGTTTGTTGATCTATTGTTAGTGCCACAACTTGATAAACCACTAAAAGAGGTATATCAACCTTTACTTGATAAAATTTGCTTAGATGACTTTGCAACAATGGAGCAATAAATAATGAGTGTGAAAGTTGTAATCCCAGCACGGTATGGCTCATCTAGACTGCCTGGTAAGCCTTTATTAAATCTAATCGATAAACCAGTTATTTGGCATGTAATTGAGCGGTGTAAAGACGCGGGTATCAAGCAAGCTGATATTTTCGTTGCGACTGATGATCAAAGAATCAGTGATGCGTTAAAAGGAGAGGATATTCAAGTTGTTTTAACAGCTTCCGCGCACCAATCTGGCACTGATCGTATTAATGAGGTTGTGCAGATCAAGGAGTGGGGCGATGAAACCGTTGTCGTTAATGTGCAAGGTGATGAACCTATGATTCCGCCGATGCTTATTCAACAACTCGTTTCATTTACGTTGGCAAATCCCTCTTACCATCTTACAACCGTTGTTGTTCCTTTGCGTTCTCAAGATGATTTTGTAAACCCTAATGTTGTCAAAGCTGTTCTTGGCCATAATGGTCGAGCGCTTTATTTTACTCGTTCCGCGTCGCCAATTAATCGTGATAGCCCTTCTGATTTGTCATTTGCAAAAAGACATATCGGGATTTATGCCTACCGAGTTTCTGCTTTGAAAGAATTTTGTTCATACGCAGAAGATGAACTTGAGAGTTATGAAAATTTGGAGCAGTTGCGCGCTTTAAGTCACGGAATGAGTATCGGGACAATGACATTTGATGGTGTAGTCCCTCATGGTATAGGTACTAATGACGATTACGAAACTATCAAAAAAATAATGGAAGAGAAGACATTTTAAATGGCTAGTTCAATTGATATTGCAAGAGAGGTAATTCAAACCGAAATAGAAGGATTGGATTACATGGCAAGAAGGTTAGGTTCTGAATTTGAAGTGGCTATCAATGCCATTATTAACACAAAAGGTCGAACAATTATTTGTGGGATGGGAAAATCCGGAATTATCGGGAAGAAAATAGCAGCATCTTTTGCGAGTACTGGTACACCAAGTTTCTTTATGCACCCTGGAGAGGCATTTCATGGTGATCTTGGAATGGTGAAGCCAGAAGATGTGTTCATTGCTATATCGAATTCAGGTGAAACTGATGAAGTGTTAAAGCTATTACCTTTCTTGCGTGATAATGATAACTTCGTTATTGCGATCACAGGTAAAGAAAACTCTACACTTGCTTTAAATTCGCACTGTCATCTAGATATTGCTGTACCTAAAGAAGCTTGTCCTTTGCAGTTAGCACCAACATCTTCAACTACTGCAACTCTTGTTATGGGTGATGCATTAACAGTCGCTTTAATGGATGTACGTGGTTTTAAACCTGAGAACTTTGCACGTTTTCATCCTGGGGGGAGTTTAGGTCGTCGATTACTGTCAAAAGTGCGAGATGAAATGTTTTCTGACAACCTTCCCAGCGTTGCTTCGGATGCTGATTTTACTTCTATTATTGATAAAATATCATCAAGCCATTTAGGGTTAACATTAGTCAATTTAAATAATGAAACCTTAGCTATTATAACTGATGGCGACTTGAGGAGAGCTATGGAATCAAAAGGTAGAGATGCCTTCGATTTGGTAGCAAAAGATATCGCTTCAATTAACCCGGCTTCAATATCTCCTGAACTGAATATACAAGAAGCTTATGAAGTAATGGAAAGTAAAGAGATAACTTCACTGATAGTTCGAGAGGGTAATGCTGTTGTGGGGATTTTAAAAAAATAACCTTTATATTAATAAAGCCAATGGTTAAATTGGCTTTATTAATGATTAAGGTGCGATTTTATGTCTATTTAAAGAGTATATCTTAGATAGAAACTTACTTGGAACTAGTCGTAACAGAGCCCTTAAAGAAAAATAAACTAAAACTAAAGGGTTTAGTGTTAGTTTTAGTTTGTAAACTTCTTGCATGATTTTAATTTCACTCTTTGCATACCTGAAGCCTCTTCTTCTTTCCAGCATACCGTTACCAACTCTTGCACTTACTAAAATCATATTTTGGTTAGCTAGTGAATAACCTTTAGCCTGTAGCCTTAGCCATAAGTAATAATCTTCCATAAAATGCAGATGTTGATAACTACCAACATTAATTATTGCTTTTTTTCTAAATATCACAGCCATATGGTTGATAGGGTTACGCCTAAGTGAATAAGCTTTGATGTCTTCTGATTTAGGCACCGCTCTAATTCTTGAAGGTAAATCTGGGTCTGTTTCAAATTCGTTTATGTTGCAACTTAATGCTGCTACATCTGGATTTAAGTCCATATAAGTGATTTGTTTATCGAATCGGTCTAGATGGTTAATATCATCGGTATCAACTCTCGCTACCAAATCATAGCTGCATTCTTCCAACCCCGCGTTTAAAGCTTCTCCTAAGCCTACATTACAAGGTAAAATAACTTCTTTGACAGGAAGCTTTTTTTTCCATTTATCTAACGTTTTGTATAGTGCATCAGTTAAAGGGCCATCATGAACTACAACTACTTCGTTGGCTTCAAGTGTTTGCCACGCTAAACTTTCGAAGCATTGCTCTAGGTAAGCGGGCTCTTCTTTAAAATACAGAGAGCATAATACGGAAAATTTTGAACTCATTGCTACCTTCCCATTCCAAAAATAACGGTTTTAACGGTTAAGAGTAGAATCTTCAACTCCATACGCCAGTTCTGGTGCTTAATGTAATAAATATCAAACTTATGCTTCCAAATAGCATCTTCCGTCGATGCGCCATAAGGGTACTTTACTTGAGCAAGCCCTGTGATACCAGGTTTTACAGCATGACGAAATCGGTAATATGGTATTTCTTTTTCTAATTCATTGATAAATACTTCCCGCTCAGGTCGTGGACCTACAATTGACATTTCACCCTTACACACATTAATTAATTGTGGTAACTCATCAATTCGCGTTTTTCTAATAAATTTACCAACTTTAGTTACTCTTGCATCATTTTGGGTGGCCCATTGAGCACCGTTCTTTTCTGCATCATTACGCATAGAGCGAAACTTAATTACATCAAATTCTTTATTATATTGGCCTGTTCTACGTTGTTTAAAAAATATAGGCCCTGGAGATTCAAGTTTGATGAGGAGTGCAGTTATTATCCCAACAGGGATGCCAATGATGGCGATTAAGATTACAAAAAGTAGATCAATGCAGCGTTTTTCATTCTTGTGTCGGTTGTTAGACAGCAATGAAAAGGCTTTTTGATGTAAAAAATAACCAGTGTGTAATAATTTAACCTCTGTATAGCCCAACTTTCTGTCCAGGTAGCCCACTAGAGGTTCTACCCAGCTCCCATGTTCGGTGGCTGAGATGAGAAAAGCCTGTTGCTGATCATCCAGTTCGGAACTTTGAAAGTGGCATAGAGTAGCATCAGCAAAGTCTTGAATTGCGTAATTATTTATATCGTATGCCACCTTATGATTGGCCAATACGGATTCAATGGTATTAATACATGAAGTTGGGCAATAAATGTGAATGAAATTACTTCTTTCAGATACAATATTTTCGTTTTGATTAAAGTGTACACTCCTTATATTTTTTGGAGTTGTTGATTCAGAGTTATCTCGTGCTGCTGCAGATGTTTTCATTGTAGTCCGTTATAATGTTTGTTTTGTATCTGGAATAGCCAACGGGCTTTACTATTATATGATATTTTTAAAAGGATGGGAATTAGGTATCGGTTTGTTATTGTTTTAATTTTATAAACAGTGATGGGTGGTGTTGAGTAAACTCAACACCACCCATCACTGTGCTGTTTTCTTCCTTCACATTAACAGTGAACCTTTGTTAATTGAGCTTGAAATAAGCCTCGCGTAACCTAGGTAAGTGATGTTGAATGTAACTCTCTGATAACCTACTCTGATTAAACAACTCTGTTTCAATTGAGGTATCATCAAACGGCAATTTGCCTAGACCAAATGCGACGTTGTTATGTGATTCACCTACACGGGTTTGTATACGCTCCCTCCAATTGCTCTTACCTTTTATAACTCCGTACGGGGTTGCATAGTCTTTACGAGGAGTGAGTGGCACGGTTAAGCCTATACCAACAAACCGGCCTTTGGTGTCAAGGTAATAAACATCGAGTGATGTATCGCCAAACCAGAATTTACTGGTGAGCTTATAGCCGCTGTCTTTATTGAAAAACTTACCAACGCTTGCTGATAGGCTGATATCGTATTCTGATAAGTTGTACTGATAGCTGGTATTGTAAATTGTTTTGTCACCATCAAAATCTTGATAGTCAAAGTAGCCAAGCTGTGCACTGACTTGGTGACGGCCGCTTTCACTCATCCACATACTTTGGTGTTTAAAGCCTAAGTAATCAGTAAAATCGTAGTAATAGCCAATTTGCGTTTGGTTATAAATATTGTAGGGTAACTGCCAGTTTTGTTTGTAGGTTAAGCTGGTAAGGCCATCTTTATGCCTAAACCTTGTAAAAGGCTTGTTGTCTTTAAAATCGTCTGACGTGGCAATACCTTGCGTACCGGTAACGTTAATAGAGCCACCTTGCCAAATCGGTACCTCTAGCTGCGCTTTTAATGCAAGTGAATAGTCAAGTACACCAAGTTCAGTGGCTACGCCTTTTACAATGTCAGGGCTTAGCGTTAAGCGGGGCGTGTAATACGGGCTATTCGTCGAGCCAAAATTAACCCAAGTCAGGCCGCCATGCTGTATGTTTACTCGGTTGGTGATGGCTAAGTTTGGTGCACTGCCTGATTGTATAAAGCCTCTGTAATCATCTAACTGGCCAGATATTTGTATTTGCGGTATTTCTAGCTTTTGCAGTACTAAGTTGAAGTCCATACCCGGGTAGTTAAAGTGCGCTTGTAGTCGGCCTAATATCAACCCTATTGCGTCTAATTCGTTTTGATTAAATACATGGTTTTCAATAATAACGTGCACACTAGATAGGCTATAACCAACATGAATGTTTTCAAATCCATCGTCAAGCAACGCTGCTTTAAAGGCCATGGCTGTTTGTTCTAACTCTGAGTCAGTGGCTGTGTGCTTTACTTGCTTTGATTTCAGTAAAGTTGGCTTATTTTTTAGTTGGGGAGCTTTTGGCCCAGAACTGTTTGAATCAGCAGTGTTTGGTACTATTGGTTCTATGTGAGTCGTGGTTTGAGGCAAAAGCTGTGGTGCCGGCTTTACCGGCCTAAAGCTTTTATGTTCAGGTTTATTTAATTGGTATTTAAAGTTAATACCAAAATAGACATCGTCTTCACTTTGTTTATGGTCGTAGTAGTTTACAGCTAGGCTAATGGCAAGTTGATTGCTTAACCACTTGCTTGGCACATGTAGTTTGAGGCCTGAGCTGGTTGCTTCACCATCGTGTTCAGCAGTTATACTTAACCAGTTTGTTGCATGCCACTGCACACCGGCGAATGGGCCATCTAGTCGATTTGTTAGGTTATCTGTTGTGCCTGCACCAAGTGTTAAGTCAAAGTCGCCTAAGCGTTTGGTTGCAACCGCATAGTAAGCTTTGTAGTTGTTAGCAGCACCGCCTATGTCTTGTGCGCCCACGGCCAATGAAAACCAATTTTTGGGAATAAACGGCAACTGATATTTAGCATTGAAAGAGAGATCACGAATTTCACTAATGCCTTTTTCTCGATCATGAAACATGTTGTTGTGCATGCTATTACTGGCAATTTTACCGCCTACTTCTAACCCTTCAAATACACCGGTGTTGATTGTGAAGTTATGTCCATCAACAACGTCTGCTCGGTATTCAAGTTGATTATTATATTGCGTATGTAAGCTACCGAAGTCGGTTACATAAGCATTTGGGATGTTAATTAGCCCTGTGTAGCCGTAAAAAGATTGATTATCTGTTGTTGCAGCCATAAGTGGGGTGCTTGCCATCAAGCAAGTCCACATTAAAGTGTTGGTTTTTTTGCGCATGAGTCAACCGTGTTGTAGTGTTATTTTGTGTCGCAACAACTCAAAATCGAGAGTTTAAATGCGTTAAAATACGATTGTATCGAGGTTAATAAAAAATACCAACGGATTACTGTTGAGATGAGAAAAATATAAGTTTAATAGTAAAGTAGCAACAAAATTTATGATTAATAGCAAGTGTTTATCATATTAGTACCATTTTATATGATCTCATGTCGTACATAGGTATTATTCTGTTGGATGTTTGCGCTGCATATGCTACATTTGTAACGCTAAAAGTTAAAGCTAGGCCTTGGTTTGTATAAACTTTAGGTAAACTTAACTTGGCAGAAGTTCAGGGAGTGAATGAAGTCCCTGCTTAACTTTATTAAATTTTAATGTCTAAATTGCCATTAACTGTTGCTATGCATATAGTAATGGTTGAATTTAATGTATTGTTAACAGCGCACTTAAAAGTAGTTGTTAATTTTGAAAGGAACACAAGGACTAACCATGCTTGCTAATAAAAAATCACTTCTCGCTCTATCTGTTACTGCTGCGCTAACTCTAACGGGTTGTTTCAGTGATGATGACAACAATGTAACTGTACCACCTGTAGAGCCAACTGACCCAGTTGTTGTTGCACCTGATGCGCCAGCTGAATTGGGTTTAGTTATTAATGCAAACGTTGTTGATTCAGTAACAACTAACGTTTTAAATGCGAAGCTATCATTTTTAGAAAATGGCGAAGCAGCGAATAACATTGTAGATGTTAATGGTAACGAATTAAAGGTTGTGGATGCAGCAAACGGTAACGTTGTATTTACTAAAAAAGCAGACTCTGACATTACTGAAGTGACAGTGAGTGTTACTGCTGACGGTTACATTGGTAAAAGCTTTATAATTGATTTAACGGCTGCTGAAGGTGTTTCATCTGTCGCTGCTCAGTTAGCGTTAACATTGGCGAATGGTGCGGGTGTTACGACGGTCGCTGAAACTGTTGGTGCTGTTGGCGGTGCTACGTCTACGGCTGTAGAAGCTGCGTCATCAGGCAAATCAGGGGCTGGTGCAAATATTCCTGCGGGCACTCAGTTATTAGATGCTGCCGGAAATGCAATTTCAGGTGAGTTGTCATTAAGCGTAAGTGGTGCTGATAGCTCATCAAGCGCGGCAGCGGCAATTGTTCCTGCTGGCTTAAATGCTGCGGACGCTGCAAGCACGGCTAAATCTGCCGGTGTAGCAAACATTCTTATGGCTGATGCTAACGGGAATAAAGTAAAAAGCTTTGGTGACAGTGAGATCACTGTAACAATGGCCATTCCTGCTGATACCAAGAAAAATGGCGTTGCAATTAAAACGGGCGATACGCTCAAGTTGAAGTCGCATAATGAAGACACAGGTGTTTGGTCTGACGAAGAAAATGTAGTGACAATCGGTGATTTGGATGCTGAATCAAATACCTTCACTGGTACATTCCAAACAAACCATTTAACGTTCTTTTCATCTACGGTTGAAATTGAAGCATGTTCTTCAGATATCTCTATAAATGTGACAGGTGATGCCGTTCCAGCAGATGGACTATATGTTCAATTAGCTTCAAGTGATGCATCAGCAAACAGCTACATTGCTGGTGGTTCAACGACTACAACATTAGTTTCAGCAGATAACGCTAAACGCTTTGGTATCTCTGCAGATGCAACAGCATCAGTATCAATCGTTGATGTTAATGGTAATGTATGGTTTAGCTCAAACGAGGAAGTAGAAGTGTGTGGTGCTGTTACAGCAACACTTGTAAACCCAGTTGAGCAGCCAGTTAGCGAAAACTTTACTGTGACAGCTGCATGTGGTGACGGTCAAACAGTTGACGTAAGTAATGCGGTTGTGACGTATGGTTTAGCTGGTAAAGCGCAATCTATCGCGGCAAGCGCTGGTAATGGGTCATTCTCACTGGCTAATATGGTTCCAGCCACTACTGCTACGTATACTGTGACAGTTGATGCTCGTATACCTCTTGATAATGGTACAACTATGGCAACAGGTCCAATTACAGTAACTCCAGATGGAACTGCAGAATCAATCGCGCTAAGAGCTGATTGTGGTGACTTAACTGGTGGTAACTAATTTAATTAGTTAAACATTGGTTATACAAAAGGCCGCTGTAAAGCGGCTTTTTTGTGCGTGATCGAAAATTGATAGCAATAAAGTTATAGACGAATATAGAAATTAAGGTATTCAAGCGAGCGATAAACGCTCGCCTACGGTGGGGTGGTTTTAATTCGGACATTGGCGGTGCTTTATGCCGCGCTTTCTATAAAGGTTTTTTTAAGCGAACGATAAACGTCCGCCTACGGTGGGTTGGTTTTAATTCTGACGTTGGCGGGGCTTTACGCCGTGCTTTTTGAATTGAGGGTTTAAAGCGAACGGCAAACGTTCTCCTACGATGCATTGGTTTTATTCGGTCGTTGGTGGGGCTTTATGCCGCGTATTTTAATAAAGGCTTATTTAAGCGCACGGTAAACGTTCGCCTACGAAGGGTGTGGTTCTAATCGGTCTTTGGCGGGGCTTTACGCCCGCTTTTTTAAATTGAGGGTTGAAGCGAATGGTAAACGCTCGCTTACGGTGGGTTGGTTTTATACGGCCGTTGGCGGTGCTTTACGCAGCGCTTTTTGAAATGAGAGTTTAAGCGAACGGTAAACGTTCGCCTACGGTGTCATTGGTTTTATGCGGTCGTTGGCGGGGCTTTACGCCGCGCTCGGAAGGTGAACTGGGCATAAATATTAATTATGCCTATCTAGAAACCTCACCCAGTGCACATTGTTATTGATCACGCGTAGTGGTGATATCACTTGCTTTAATGCACTCAGCGGCGGAGCAGCGGCAGTTGTCTCGTCTTTTAACCCTAACAAATAGTAAAATGCAGCTTTGTTGGCGCGTTGCAACGCAGCAATGCGAATTTGTTGTTCAAAGTTTAAACGTAAGCTACTGATGGCTGTTTTATGACCTTGCTGATCGATAGAGGGTAAATCACATTTTTGTAAATACCCTAAACGCTCACCCTCGCCAGAAAACCAGATCCTGACTTTTTCGCTATAACGGCCTGACTTACTGGGTAAGTCGTAGAGTAAACGTGAATGCTGTTCTTCTTTTACGTGCTCAATATAGTCTTCCAAACCAGCTTGCCATAATGCGGTATGAATCGGAATAAGTCTGTGGCGTATCTTTCCGTGTGTTGTAAAGCTAAAGCAGTGTACCCCGTCTTTTTTTATTATGTCAGTAAGGTTGAGGCTGCCAATTTCATCGCTATAGGCACCTGTGTAGTAAGCAATCAGAGGGAGCCAAAAGTGCCAATGTTTAGGTTGTTCACGTTTTTGCCGTTCATCGCCATAAATATAGCCATTAAACAATGTGTGTAGCTCCATGGCTGAAAATGCTCGACGACCTAAATGGGACTTCATGGTGAACTAAATACCTACTTTATACGTAAGTGCCTAGTTTATATTGTATTTGAGGTGTGGAAAAGAGATGTTGTGTTTATGGGGTTAAAAGGGCGTTTTTGCGAGCGGTAAACGCTCGCCTACGGTAGGTTGGTGTTGGCGGGGCTTTATGCCGCGCTTTTTAAAAAGGCTTTTTTAGCGAATGGTAAACGTTCGCCTACGATGGGTTGGTTTTACTCGGTCGTTGGCGGGGCTATACGCTACGCTATTTTTAATTGAGGGTTTAAGCGAACGATAAACGTTCGCCTACGATGGGTTGGTTTTACTCGGTCGTTGGCGGGGCTTTATGCCGCGCTTTTTAAAAAGGCTTTTTTAGCGAATGGTAAACGTTCGCCTACGATGGGTTGGTTTTACTCGGTCGTTGGCGGGGCTTTATGCCGCGCTTTTTAAAAAGGCTTTTTTAGCGAATGATAAACGCTCGCCTACGAAGGTTTGGTGTTATTCGGTTCGTTGGTGGGGCTTTACAGCGCGCTTTTTTAAATCGAGGTTTAAAGCGAACGGTAAACGCTCGCCTATGACACTTTTTATAAGTATTTGCACCACCAATAAGGATATTGACTAATTTTCTGTACGAGTTTTGCACGTAGTGGGTTTGCGATGATGTATCTCGCATTATGCAGCAGCTCGGTTTCGTTTCGGATCATATGGTCATAGTAATCGCGTTGCCATAGTCGTTGATTGTTTATTAACGGGCGAAGTATGCTCGTCAATGTGCCTTTAAATGAACGTATAAAGTCACTTAAGGTCGTTACCGTGGATAGTTGAATAAGTAGGTGGATATGGTCCGGCATGATCACAAAGGCAATTAAATCGATTGATAGTTTTTCACAGCGCTCAACTAGCTGTTTTGTCACGGGTCGGTTTATTGTTAAAGATGAGAAGTAGGGGGTTCTTTTATGTGTGACGAGGGTGATTGAGTAATAGTGGTGTGGTATTGAAACTCGACCTTTTGTCAGCAAGTGTGATTTATGCATATTTCATCCATGAAAATTAGCGTGGTGTGTTGGTAAAAGGTAGTAGGTAAATGCGCTCATTGATAGTTTAAGCGAACGGTAAACGTTCGCCTACGGTGGGTGGGTTTTATTCCACTGCGTTGGCGGGGCTTTACGCCGCGCTTTTTATTGGGGGTTTAAAGCGAACGATAAACGTTCGCCTACGGTGCGCTTTTTGAGGTTTGAGCGAACGGTAAACGTTCGCCTACCTAATACATGCAGTTTTGGTGGGTATCGTGTATACTGCGCGACCTAATTTATGACAGTCTAATGTTTTGCGTTGCGGGGTTGATAATGAGCCAAATCGAAAAAATAATTAAAAGTGATCATCTATTTACACAAGGTGGTGACTTTAGGCGTTTCTCCGTGGCACCTATGCTGGATTGGACTGATAAACATTGCAGAACCTTTCATCGTAAATTGACTAAGCATGCGGTGCTGTATACCGAAATGATCACAACCGGGGCCATTTTATTCGGTAAAGGGGATTATTTGGCGTTTGGCGAACATGAAATGCCTGTGGCATTGCAGCTGGGTGGGTCTGATCCTAAAGCGTTAGCTGAATGTGCGAAACGTGCTGGCGAATATGGTTACAATGAAATTAATTTAAATGTAGGTTGCCCGTCGGATAGAGTTCAAAATGGGCGATTTGGCGCTTGCTTAATGGCTGAACCCCAGCTGGTGGCTGAGTGTGTTGCGGCGATGAAAGCTGAGGTTGAGATTCCTGTTACGGTTAAAACGCGTATTGGTATAGATGAGCAAGATTCATACGAATTTTTAACGGCGCTCATTGAGGCATCACAACAAGTTGGCTGTGACGATTTTATTATTCACGCGCGAAAGGCGTGGTTAAAAGGGTTAAGCCCGAAAGAAAACCGCGAAGTGCCTCCGCTTGACTACCCGCGAGTATATCAACTGAAAAAAGACTTCGCAGATCTGCACATCAGTATTAATGGGGGGGTTAAAACCCTTGATGATTGTCAGCAGCATCTGGCGCATTTAGATGGTGTGATGATCGGTCGTGAAGCTTACAGTAACCCCTATATGCTGAGTCAAGTCGATGAACTTTTATATGGTGAGCCTGCCTTTACGCAAAGTCGTCATGAGGTAGTACGCAGTATGTATGACTACTTTGAAGTGCAAATGACGCAAGGCGCTAACTTTTGGCATATTGCACGTCATATGTTGGGTATTTTTCAAAGCCAGCCAGGTGGGCGTGCGTTTAGACGCCACTTATCAGAGAATGGTCACAAACAAGGCGCTGATATAAGCGTGATGGAAAAAGCACTGGCGTGTGTTCCTGAGTAAGTATTTGCACAAACACTAAAATTTAAAAAAGCCATACAATTTTATTGTGTGGCTTTTTTAGTTTAAATCACCACTTTTTAGTCAAAATCTTCATTGTACTCCCTCTCTGAAATACTCAGTATGCTATTAACTTTATGAATTATAAGTGTTTTTAATCTTTGGCATAAAGCTTGGAACATATTATTTATATCAAGTTTTATTAGTTATGTTTACGCCAATGCAAAGGAGCAGATCATGGCCTTAATCAATCGAATTGAAGATCTCATTAAATCAGAAGTGTCAGCTTTTTTAGATAAAGCTGAAGATCCAAAAAAAATGACTGCACAAATTAAAATTGAATTGCAAGACACGTTAGCACAGTGTCGTGCGACTGCAGCCACAGTGATTTGTGAACAAAAGTCACTTTCACGAAAAATTGCAGCTAATCAAAAGCAAGTGAATGATTGGCAACAAAAAGCGGAACATGCGTTAAGTAAAGGCAGAGAAGATCTCGCTAAGGCTGCACTCAGTCATAAGCATACAGCACAAGCGCAAATTGATGCGGCTCAGCCTCAGCTTGTTTCATTGTCAGATGCGCTTGCTAAGCTGAATGACGATGCAGATCGTCTTGTGGCTAAAATAACGGCATTGAATGTCAAAGAGCAGCAGTTATCAAGGCACGAGAGAGTTGTCTCGGCACGAGCTCGTATTAGGCAAACTCTGGCTTGTGACGAAGTTGAAAGTGTATTGACGCGATTTACACAGCTAGAGCGTAAAGTAGATCGTATTGAATCTGAAGTAGATAGCTATGATTTAGGTCAGCAAAGCACACAGGCGCAGTTTGATGCATTGGAAAAAGAAGAGCAACTGTCGAGTGAGCTGGCAAAACTAAAGCAGCAAGTCGCCGAGAAGTCTCAACAAGCTGCAAACTAAGTTCGGTATTAAACCTTGACCATGCGTTTTACCGGTGAGCTTTAAACTCTTTTTTAAAACCAAAGATAGGCTCACCAATATAAGTCGGTATTTTGGAGGCGTTATGTATACACAATCTAAATCTAATTTTAAGCAGCAATGTTTTCGTCACATCAAAAATAAAAAATTGGGCGGTGTCTGTGCTGGGCTTGCGGAGCGGTTTAATTTGCCTCGTTGGTTAACCCGGGTGCTGGCGCTCTTTGTATTTTTGAAATTTCCCCTTTTAACCGTTATCGCGTATGGCGTCGCTTATTATACGATGCCAACCAAATAAGGCTAAGGAGCAAGCGATGAAAACTGTATTTTTAATATTGGCTGCCCTGTTTTTATTTTCTACAATTTCGTGGTTGAATGCACCGCTTGCTTGGATAAGCATTCCAAACTTTTTTAATGAACTAAGCTGGGTAGGTATGGAACTCGCAGGTTTGTTAGTTGGCATAGTACTGGTGATTGCGCTGCTTGCATTGCTTAGCATTGGCGTAGTGGGGCTGGCGCTAGTTTTGTTGATAGGGGTGGTGTTAGCGCTGCTCTTTAATTCTATTGTTATCGCGGTTCCGTTATTAATGTTAGTGGCATTAGGGTGGCTGTTAAGCGAGGGTTTATCTACATGATTTTACACTCCATATGAGGGGAATTAGTACTAAACTATTTACTTCAAATTACTGACTTCATGGTATGATTTAAATAGTTGCTATTTTATTTAAGGAAAGCATATGTTTGCTAAATTTATGGCGTTGGCCAGCGGCCTTGCTGTTTCGACTTTCGCACTTTCTCATCAACATAACGAACATTCGGCGCATGAAAGCAGCGATCATACTCAAAATAACGTTAATATTGTTATAAGCGATGCTAAAGTGCGGGCTTTCCTGCCTGCTTCTCATTCTACAGCTGCTTACTTTACTTTAAATAATCAGTCTCGCAACGACCTTGAACTGGTTAAAGCCACAATTAAAGGGCTAGGGCGGGTCGAGATCCATGAGCATGTGCACCACAATGGCATGATGAAAATGCAGCAAGTAAACAAGTTAGTTGTGGCTGCAAATGAACAAGTAAAATTTCAGCCGGGTGGTTATCATTTAATGGCCTTTGAACCTGAGTATGCTTTGAAAGCGGGCGAGAAGCGTAAATTAACACTACATTTTGCAAGTGGCAGCCAAGCTTTTACAATGATAGATGTTGTTTCATTGAAAGATTCATTTAAAAAAGTAGAAAAAGCACATCACCATCATGAGGATTAATAATGCAGCAATATTTAAATAAAATAATAGCAGGCTTAGTTGGCCTGGTATTATTAGGCTATATTTTAGCCGTGTATTGGAGCGCGGAGCCCGATGTTTTCGATGTAGTTGCTGCTGCGCAGCAGCAAACTGCACAGAAGCCAGTGATTGGTTACGTTACTGCGAATACTTTAGTTGAAGTGAGCGCAACGTTACTAGATAAGCCGGGTGGATATTTGTCAAATGATATGCTCCCGCCAAGCGTATTCATGGATAACATGCCTGCATGGGAGTATGGCGCTTTAGAAATGGTACGAGATCTTGCTTTGTCTATGCGTAAGGACTTTAGCCGCTCTCAATCGCAGTCTACCGAACATATAGCACTGAAAAAGGCACAGCCTCAGTTTAATATAAGCTCAACAGCATGGGCTTGGCCAAGTGCTGAGGGTGAATATCGCGTCGGTATTGAACACTTGATAGCGTATCGAGACCAGATTGCTGATCCGAGTAATCGCGATAGCCAATTTTATGCCAGAGCCGATAATTTAAGAGGCTGGTTAAAAGAAGCAGAGAAGCGCTTAGGAAGCCTAAGCCAGCGGTTAAGCGCAAGCGTAGGCCAAGACCGAGTCAATACTGATCTAGCTGGAGATAGTGCTGCAGAGCAAGCGACTTACACGCCAAGTAGTGCGCAAGTCAAAACGTCTTGGTGGAAAATTGACGATGTATTTTACGAGTCACGAGGTGCAAGTTGGGCGCTGCTGCACTTTTTGAAAGCGGTAGAGCATGATTTTGCAGATGTATTAGAAAAGAAAAATGCGCGGGTGAGCTTACAGCAAATCATTCGCGAATTAGAAGCGACTCAAGAAACAGTCTGGAGCCCGATGATCCTTAACGGCAGTGGTTTTGGTCTTGTTGCCAATCATTCATTGGTGATGGCAAATTATATTTCACGAGCTAATGCAGCTCTTATCGAACTTAGTGAACTTTTAGCGCAAGGATAAAAAATGAAAAAGTACTGTCTAGTTGCAGCTTTGTCTATGGCAAGTTTGGCTCCTGTTGCCCATGCCGATACTCTACTTGGTTTATACTTAGGAGCGGAAGGCTGGCAAGCGGATAGCTCAGGGAGTTACCAAGAAAAAGGCAATGCCCAATCTTTTGACTTTAAAGATGAAACGTTTACCAGTTTTTACGCAGCCCTTGAGCATCCAATTCCATTAGTGCCCAACATTAAGTTGAAATATACCGAATTGGAATTAGATGGCTCTGCCACTTTATCTGAAACGTTTGAGTTCAATGGTAAGAATTACACGGTTGGCACGCAAGCAAACACAGTGACAGACTTAAATCATATTGATTACACATTATATTATGAGTTGTTCGATAATGATTTGGTGTCATTTGACTTTGGTTTGAACTTCAAGCAATTCGATGGCTCTATTCAATTAGCAGGCACAGCAGAAGGGCAATCAATCACTGAAACGAGGGATTTTTCTGGTGTAGTACCACTTGGCTATTTACGTGCTGAAGTTGGCTTACCTATGACGGGGTTGAGCGTCTTTGCTGAGGGCAGCATGCTTGCAATTGATGATAGTAAGATCAGTGATTATCAAGTTGGCATTGCATGGGAAGTGATTGATAACTTGGCTGTTGATGTTGCAATTCGTGCCGGTTATCGCTCAATGACACTTGAACTTGATGACGTTGATGATATTAGTACGGACATTGATACATCTGGTCCATTTGCGGGTATTCAGCTGCATTTTTAATACTGATGCGTACATTACTTAATGACTTAATTAAACCCTGATATTTCAGGGTTTTTTATATTGATTACGTTAGCTTGAGCCAGTATTTAAAGAGGACTGTTCACTCCCAGTTACACTCAAATTCTTCATTGAAAGCATGCTCTAATTGCCCTTTATATTGCTTATTTATTGGTACGGTAATGAGTTTTTTTAATTCATCACCTGTTTGCGTTAGTTTGTAATAGCTCAACACCAAGTCATTACTTTTTGCTGTTAATGAGAGTTTTTTGCCCTGAAATGACAAAGAGAACGGCTGTTCAGGTTTCAGGTTGGACGATTCAATCTCTTGTCTATAAAGCAGTCCAATATCCATTAAAGTTAATACATTAGGAAAACTCAGTCCCGCTTTACTAAGGTTAATAGATTCCTTATTCCCTTTACGTAATAAGTCGAAAAATGATGGTTTTTTGTAATACCCAATTAAAATAATATAGCTGTCTTCTTTTGCTAAATATCCACATAAAGGAGCGCACTTTTGTAAAGCACTCGCTTCTCGTTGTGTCATTTGTTTGAGGGTTTGTAAGCTTTTAATTGAAAAAGTACCCGGAGAGACGGTTTCACCCACTAAGATTTTTGCCCACAGCTTTTGCATCGACTGGTTAGCAATATCTTCCGCTAAATCGATAAAGTGTTCTAACCAGTCAGGATCTGGCCTGCCGCGGCTGGTGACATCAGGGCATAAGGCCAAAGCATTTGCCATAATTGACTCAATGTTGAGTTGGCGCTGTATCTTCGTGAGTTGCTGGCGTTTCAACGCTCTTTTTAACGGGCTGTCGTTACTTTGCACAACATAGTCAATAGGTGTCTTTCCTTGCGCACTGTAGCTATCATCTGAGCCAGTATGTGCGCCTCTATGAGCTTTTTTAATCATAGTGACACCAAGCTTTTCTTCAATGAGTAGCGCTAAGCTTGATTTTACTTGTGCATTCTTTACGGTCATTGGTTTGCCTGTAACTTTACGTGTGTATTTATGTTGTTGATTGCAGATATTATCATTTGCTCTAGGTAAAACTCACAATAGAGCGCAATAAAGCCACCGAATAAGCTTGAGTAGATCATGCCATTCAGATGCCAGTTAATCTTTGTTTTGTTGGCAGATGTTGTGCTTGTTAACCTACCATAGCCGGCGTGTTCATCATTTATGAGTAGTGAGAACTCTAAGTTGTGGTCACTTTGTTTTACAACTGTTATTTCCAAATGTCCTAATGCATGCTCTAGCTTAATATGCGCACCAGTTCCAGTACTGGGGGTTGATATACTCGTGTTCCTGATTCCTGTCAAACGATGCCAAGCCATGATATTTGGCCAGTTTTTAAGATCTAGCAAGAGCTTAAATGGATGAGGCTGTGTTGTTGCAATTGTTTGACTATGGTTAACTTGGTACTGATGAGGCAGTAACCAACCAAAGGTTATGAACAATAACCCTGCAAACAAGAGTGCTTTTGCACTAGATAGGAAAAGTTTGATAAGTCGCTCCTAGTTTTATTTATCAACATACTTCACGCAAGTGTTTGAACATCGACTATAATATTGCTTGGGTGTTAATAAATTTCAAACGTGGTAGTAAAAATGTACCACATTTCGTAGTATGGTAAACATGCGATTAAGCGCAAAGCTTTAACTTTAAAGCGGTAAGTGGGTTGAAGGATAGAGAATGGCGTCTGAGCAAGATGATTTTTTGTTTTTAGATCATGATGAAGAAACGCATGAACAAGCGAGTACCAATGATTTTTGGGATGTGCTTGTTGTAGATGACGATCCTGAGATTCATTCTGTGACTAAACTGGCTCTTTCTGGGGTCGAGTTTTGGGGGCGTTCACTTCGGTTTCATCATGCATATTCGGGGAAAGAGGCGATTGAGTCGCTGATTCATAACCCTGAGATATGTATTCTATTACTCGATGTTGTAATGGAAAGTGATGACGCAGGTTTAACGGTTGTTAAACGTGTGCGCGATGAACTACAAAATCATAATGTACGTATTATTTTAAGAACAGGGCAACCCGGTTATGCTCCTGAAGAGCAAGTGATCCGAGAATACGACATTAATGACTACAAAATGAAAACGGAGCTAACTCGAAGTAAGTTGGTTACGTCTTTAATGACAGCTATTCGCTCTTACCAACAAATATGTGAACTAGAAGCGCAAAGCACAGCATTGACGCGTATTCTTGAAGCATCACACGCGATTTTAGGTCACAGTGACATGAAAACCTTTGGGTTAGCAGTAGTCATGCAGCTAGCCAAGATTCTGGGGAGCGAGCCAAATGGTATTGTCAGCGGCATTCATGGTGACGATAAGCGGATTTTAGTTTTAGGCGGTACATCTGATTACCAGGCATTTTTCGGTCAAGGTCTAGAACAATTAGATAATGGTCGCGTGATCATGCAAGTACAAAACTGTTTTGATTATGAAAAACATCAACAAACAGAGCATGATATTACTGTATTACTACAAGGTAAAAGCCGCCGCGCAGCAGTATATCTTGAGTTGGATGTGAAGCCTAATCCAGCCCAATTGCAGTTTATGGAAATATTTTTAGCGAATGTCAGCGTGGGCTTAGATAACATTAAGTTGTTCAATGAGCTTAGAGATGTCGCTTATAAAGACCCTTTAACAAAACTACCTAATAGAAGCAGCTTTGCTCAGCAAGTCGAGCGGTATTACATCGAAAGTAATGAAAAATCTCCTGGAATCAACAACGAACTATTATTTGTTCTTATTGATATTGCACAATTCTCAGATATTAATAATGGGCTAGGTCAAGAAGTGGGTAATCAGCTTCTTTTAGTGGTTATGCAGCGATTACAGCAAGAGTTTATTGATTCAGAGCTTATTGCCAGAATTGGCGCTGATGTATTCGGTTTATTGTTACCTAAAAGCAGTTTTGATGAGCAGCACTTCATTGATGCTTTAATGATACCGTACCAAGTTAATGAGCATATTTTAACAATGCACTTTCACGTTGGAATTTGTGAACAAAGCGATTTCAGCCAACAAGGGCTAGACACGTTAAAACTGGCCTATATTGCTTTAAATCAAGCTAAGCAAGGCAAAAAGTTTTTAGATTGGTACTCACCAGATTTAGAAGAGAAAATGGCATGGCGGTTGGGTTTGATTCGCCAATTAAGACAAGATTTTGAGTATGGTAAATTAGAGGTGTGGTATCAGCCACAATTGTCACTCGACACTCTTGAGGTGATTGGTTGTGAAGCCTTACTGCGTTGGCCCTCAGACAACGGACATTATATTTCTCCAGCTATTTTTGTTCCGCTAGCAGAAGATGCAGGGCTGATAGTCGATATTGGACAGTGGGTTTTAGAGCAAGCCTGTTTGCAACAAAAAAAGCTGGTGGCTGTTGGCATGGATATTAGCGTGGCTGTGAACGTATCTGTGCCACAATTTAAAGTAGCCAACTACGCACAAGGCGTTAAAGACACCTTGTTAGCCCACAAAGTTGACCCTAAAAAGATTGAACTTGAAGTAACAGAAAGCGTTGTTATGGATGAAATTGGTGTAGTAATAGATACCTTACAAGAGCTACAGGAGTTTGGCGTTGAAGTAGCAATTGATGACTTCGGTACTGGCTTTTCTTCCTTGAGTTATTTACAAAAGCTTCCTTTAGCAAGGCTGAAAATTGACCGAGCATTTGTGAAAGATATTCCAGATAATGACAGCGGTGCTATTGCCGATTTGGTTGTGTCATTAGGCCGTCACTTGGGGTTGAAGACTATTGCTGAAGGTGTTGAAACACAAGCTCAGGCCGACTTATTGAAACAATTGGGGTGCGATGAGGTGCAAGGTTTTATGTACGCAAAACCGATGCCTAGCAATGAATTAATGGCTTTTTTGAAAACGCATAAACCAAACTAGTATCTAAGCAGTGGCAGCTTTTTTATTTGTTTAGGTTGAAGCTAGAGGGGCTTTTATTTTGCTAGCGTGTTGTTATGGCGGTGAGCGCTTATTATTGTGTTAAGTGGTCATTTTCTGATGTTCAAATCGTGAATAAAAAGCGCAAATAAGGGCTTAGGCTTACTTGGCCTCGAACTTCGTTAATAAACGTTGGCTCTGTTAAGTAATAGACCCTCTACAGTTAGCCTAGAAGAGGTAATGAGTATCGCCTCGTAATGTGATTGTTATAAAATTAATAACTGTGACTGATATACAAAAAAACCTCATCCAGATGAGGTTTTTTTGTATGTTAAGGTTAGCTAATGTTCTTAAGCTGAATATAGTTGCTACTGCTACTTATTAAGTGCCAGCTGTAACTCTCTATGCTTTTGCAACTGAGCCAATAACGTTTTTGCGATTGGCTTAAATTTAGCTAATTCACCTTTTGGTAGCGGTTGTGATTTTGGTAGTTGTACGGTTCTTGGGTTTCTATGTACACCATTTACCAGAAACTCATAGTGTAAATGTGCGCCAGTAACACGGCCAGTCGCACCGACAGTCCCAATTTTTTGACCCTGCTTCACCTTTTGACCATTTTTTACATGGCGCTTATTTAGGTGCAAGTATTTGGTAACGTATTTACTGCCGTGTTGTATGAATACGTAGTTACCATTGAGCCGGTTATAGGCTGATTTGATAACTTTACCATTACCGGATGAAACGACCGGAGTTCCTGTTCTTGCTGCGTAATCAATACCTCTATGCGCAGAGCGGCGTCCCGTGACTGGGTGTAAACGTCGAGGGTTGAAATTAGAGCTTATATATTTGAAGTTAACAGGCGCGCGTAAGAAGGCTTTTTTCATACTGCGGCCCTGCGCGGTATAAAAGTTATTGTCGGTATGCCTTATTGCGGTGTAGCGCTCGCCTTGGTTAATAAATTCAGCGGCGATGATTTTACCATTGCCAATCTCTTCACCTTCGACATAGTGAGATTCATAGATAATAGCAAACTGATCACCTTTGCGAATATCATTGGCAAAATCCACATCCCAACCAAATATATCTGCAAAGTTCATAATTTGGCGCTCGCTTAAGCCCGCAGCGATACCCGCAGTCCAAAAGCTTGACGCAATTTCACCACTGGCCGACTTTTCTATGGTGTCAATTTCTTTACTTTCAATCGCTGTGTCATAGCGACCTTCATCATTGAGTGTTACCAATAGTGTGTCTGTTTTTGACAGAACATATTTGAGCTGTGCTAAGGCACCACTTTGATCACTTGCAAAGCTGAGTGTTTCGCCAGGGTGAATTTTAGTGAGCTTGCGCGTTTCTTCATTTGTGTTAACAAGGGTATGAAGCGTTTTTGCTGAAAAGCCCGCTCGCTTGAATATGGTTGCAAGGCTATCACCCGATTTCACTTGATGATCTTTAAAGTTGAACTCAATATGCGTTTGAGGAGCTATATCAGTGCTATCGATAGCATTTAATTCAGTAAGTTGCTCAGGCTGTTCACTGACTTTAACGGGGAGTTCATATCGTTTGCCGACTTCTAATGCTTTTTTGTCATGGTCTTTGGATGCAGTGGCTTTTTCTGAAGGAATTAAAGCAACAATAGCCATTGCTGACGCAACGCCCAGAATTAGCAGTTTGTGTTTTTTAGGGAGCTTGTGCACCACGTTCACCATAAAGCGCCTTTTCTGATGTCAAGAAATATAATAAATATTATTGCAGGATATACGCAATAAAGCGTTAATACCAGTATTTTGTGCATTTAAACTGATCCAAATATAGGCTAGAATCGACCGATAAACTGAATTTTTTGGAGTGATGAATGGTGGACTTAGATACTGCATTTGCAGAGATAAAACGCGGTGCAGAGGAGATCCTGATTGAGGACGAATTACAAGAAAGGCTAAAGTCAGGTAAAAAGCTGAAGATCAAAGCCGGTTTTGATCCAACAGCCCCTGATTTACATTTAGGCCACACTGTTCTGATCAATAAACTTAAGACCTTTCAAGACCTAGGCCATGAAGTGATCTTCTTGATTGGTGATTTCACCGGAATGATTGGTGACCCGACAGGAAAAAATGTAACACGTAAGCCGTTAACGCGTGAAGACGTGCTTGCCAATGCAGAAACGTATAAAGAGCAAGTGTTTAAGATCTTAGACCCAGCTAAAACCACGGTTGCGTTCAATTCTACTTGGATGGAACAATTAGGCAGTGCCGGTATGATCAAGCTTGCAGCCAACCAAACTGTTGCTCGTATGCTTGAACGTGATGATTTTAAAAAGCGTTATGCGAATGGTCAATCAATTGCCATTCATGAGTTCTTATACCCATTAGTGCAAGGTTGGGATTCTGTTGCGCTTGAGGCCGATGTTGAACTAGGTGGGACTGATCAACGCTTCAATTTGCTAATGGGTCGTGAGCTACAAAAGTCTGAAGGGCAAAAGCCGCAAACAGTACTGATGATGCCGCTACTAGAAGGGACTGACGGTGTTCAAAAAATGTCTAAGTCTTTAGGGAATTATATTGGGATCACCGATGCACCAACTGATATGTTTGGTAAAGTGATGTCTATCTCTGATGATCTTATGTGGCGTTACTACGAACTACTGAGTGCCTTATCACTTGACGACATTGCGGCTTTAAAGCAAGAAGTAGTTAATGGCCGTAACCCTCGTGACATTAAAATTGATTTTGCGAAAGAAATGATCGCGCGCTTTCATAGTGAAGAAGATGCACAAGCGGCACATCAAGACTTTATTCAGCGTTTTCAAAAAAATGCCTTACCAGATGACATCCCTGAGATGACGATTGAAATTGCTGAGCAGACAACGTTTATCACCGCTTTGTTAAAAGAAGCTGGATTAGTGGCGAGTACTTCAGAAGCCATGCGTATGATCAAGCAAGGCGCTGTTAAGCTAAATGGCGAGGAAAAGGTGACTGACACTAAGCTTGCTATTGAAAAAGGAACAACGGCGATTTACCAAGTTGGTAAGCGTAAATTTGCAAAGATCACAGTCAGCTAAGTTGATTGTCTAGTTCGTTACTAGGGCACGATTTAATATAAAATGGTCAGCATTGCTGGCCATTTTTGTTACTTCTTCCTATGGGTTATAGAACGTTATTATTTAATGCTAAGTAATTGCATCACTATGAGTGACAGCACCCAAGTTAATACCAGAAGCAACCCACTGAAGACCTGAATTCGCTTGAGCAACGCTAGCAATGCAATGAGATCATTGGGTTCTGGATGGCGTTCACTACCTACACGCATCTTTTTAAACCGTTCCCCATGGTACAAACACGGCCCACCTAATTGAATGTGCAGGTTTGCTGCAAATAAGCATAAAATCCAACCAGAATTTTTCTGATAAAAAAACCGAGCGTAGTGTTTTAAATAGTGACGGACTTTTTTGTAGTTTAAGCTAAAAGCCATTATGAGGACAAAGCCGCGCACAGGTAGCCACTCTAATACGTTAAGTAATCCAGAAAGCGGTTTTATAAAAGCTGAGTTTGGCTTTATCTCAGTTCGCCAAGCATGATTGCAGAGCAATAACAGTTTGTAAGTTAGCGCAGCGATGGGGCCTGCAATTAAATAGAATACGATGACTAAGTAGTAATGGCGTATCGTACGCATAGCCGTGCTATCTATACATGCTTTAGCTATTCCGATGCTAGATAGAGTGTCGACCTCTCTGGCCACGATTGTTGACAATAATTGCCTCGCAGTCGCTTTTTGACCTTGCTTAAGGAGCGTTGCAATACGTTTTGTTCGGGTTGCTGTTTGAGTATCTAGGCATAAATAGAGTACTAAACCGCCAAGCCATTGCGGGTGAAATGCCAACATACTCAATCCCAAAGCGAGGGTAAGTAAGGTCAGTATGGGTAAGCTAAAGGCTAAAATACCCGATAAAAATTGGTAGTTTTTAGTATGTTTAGGCCGATAAACGCGTTGTACCACGCCTTTAAACGTTAATTCAAATAAAGTAAAAGGGTGGTAACTACTTAATACGGGAAAACTATGTGCACACAGTAGTGCTACTGCAAAGATAAGCAAGCCCTGTAGGGCCTGCAATAGGTCTACCATCACTATTAAAGCGTAACGGTTTTCAGCTGCTCTAGTAACTCATTAACAAGCTTTGATGAGTTAATAGATGCCACTTCTAAATATTCTTCAAAAGACTGCGGTGACTCTTTACCCGCAATATCAGAGAGTGAACGGATCACAACAAACGGTGTATGGAGCACGTGGCACGCTTGTGCTATTGCTGCACCTTCCATTTCTACCGCGAGCATGGTTGGGAAGTCTTTACGTGTTTGATCAATGCGGACTGGATCACACATAAATGAATCGCCTGTACAAATTAGGCCTACCATTGTTTGTGTATCCGAAAGTGTTGCGACACTTTTTTGTGCTGCTGTGATAAGCGCTGGATGTGCTGCAAAACCTGCTGGCATTTGCGGTACTTGGCCAATTTCATACCCAAAAGCAGTTACGTCTACATCGTGGTGACGTACTTCATTTGAAATAACTACATCACCTACATTTAAAGAAGGCTCAAACCCACCTGCAGAGCCGGTGTTGATAACGCAATCAGGTGTAAAGTTGTCTATTAGTAGCGTGGTTGCTACTGTTGCGGCTACTTTTCCAATTCCTGATTGAACCAGAGTAACAGTGTGGCCCGCCAATTCACCAGTATAAAATGTAAAGCCACCTTTGCTGGTTTCTGTCTTGTTGGCAATAGCGCCTCGCAAAATCGCTACTTCCGGCTCCATGGCACCAATAATACCTATTTTCATGATTAAATTCCTAAACAAAGTTGCTGATTATTATACCTAAGGTTGGCTTAAATGCGAGTTTGTAAAATGAGCTTTAAAGTAAATGAAAATAGCAGGTGTGAGACCTGCTATTATTAAATATGTTAAATTTCTGCCAAGCTGGTGGAATGCGCTTTTGCTTGTGAGGGCGACATTACTGCGGGTTTTTCCACACGGGTTCTTAATTTTTTTGGTGGTTGAGGTGTTTTACCCAATTTGAATAAAATGGCGTTGCGAACTTCGCTTGCCTTGTAGCCCGCCTTCACTTTCATGCGTATGTGAGGAATATTTGCTGATTCAAGCGCGCCATTTACGAACCAGTCACGTTGAGCTTTGTGCCCACCTTTATTGCTGTTATTAACCAAATCTACCGCAGCAACAATGGTCAGTGTTTCTTTATCTACCAGTACGTAGTCAAGCTGTTTGTTTTTTGCTTTCGTTATGGCTGCGCGACGGGCTTTTTTTGATAAACCAGGCTTACATTCAATAAGGTCAATGAGTTTGACTCGGCTTACAATTTTAAACTTATCACCGACCGCACGTTCTAGGAGAGTTAAAAAAGACGCTTCGACAGTGCTAAAAACAGATTCTTTTCTACTAAAGGGATAAGGATTGCCTCCTACATCGCTATATTTTGCCGCAACAACTGAAGCAACTACAACTAGGGCTAGGATAGATAATAAAGCGAATTCCATAAAACACTCCACAACGACATTTTGACAGTTGATTTAATTAAGCAATTGTCGTGCCTGTTTGTGGAGTGTAAAACATTAACTTGGTTATGAGCCTTGATTATGCTTTATAGCCACTCGCGATGCCTTTTACAGCATAGGCAACAGCATCATGAGCATGGAGAGACTCATAGTGATTTATTTTAATATAAAAATCTTGGTATGACGTTTTTTCAAATAACGCTTTGAGTTTTCTTGCCGCATCCTCGCAGAACATCAGGTTTTGACCATTTAATCGAGCAAACTCTTGCTCATCCTCACGTTTTACGGCTGCTTGAACGGGGGTTTTTAATTCGTCTTCTACTTGATTGATAAGTGCAAGGATATCGAATTCTTCACAGTCAGCAGGTAACAATACTTTTATATTGGCGATGCTTCTTTGTGAGTGCGGTGTGGCAAGTATACCTTCTGTGGTGCCAAGCCATGCATGCACTTGTTCTTTATCAACAGTTGCTTGTTGAAACTTTTCTGCAAATGCATTTTGGATAAGTTGCCTTGCTAATGCTGCGGAGCATGGGCAAGTGGATGAGTAGGTTACATCTACACCAAGTTCTATTAGGGCTACACCGTCTTCTAATATCGCTGTTATCGTAATTGGGTAGCTTTTCCAGCCTTGCTTTTTGCTTAAAAGTGAAGGACGTCTTAGCGGCAATTCGAAGGTAATTGAGACTTTTGCCGCATTGCTTAACTCTTGATGACTTGAGATAAAGCTATCTAACACTTGAGTTAATGTTTTAGGTGTGAGGCTTTGTTCACAAGATAAGGTATCTAGTGCTAAAAATAGCCGTGACATATGGATGCCTTTCGCATCTTCTTTTTGTAAGTTAACAAATGCATCGGCTTTTGCTGTAACATGCGTATCGCTAAGACCTTTACTGGCAAATAGTAGTGGTAGTTCGATATTTCCCATACCTACCCAGTCTAGCTTGCCTGTTTGCAAAGCATCTGCTGAGTGTGCAATGTCTGGCATTGTTGTTTGCATTTATACCCTCATAGTCACGACAATTAAAGTCGCGCATATTACACTAAAACCCAGCGACTTGCCTATGAATGTAAAATAAATGGGATTGATAAAGTTTCATTTTGTGCAGTTGACTATACAGGTAACAAACATGTGGTACGAATATAAGGGATAATTAGCTTCTTATTAGCGCTTAGGTATAATAAACGAGTTAATAGGCTATGTGGTAACTATGATAGAATCTTCTTTTGGCCCCTGGGCCCGAGTATTAGTAAACTTAATCAATAGATTTGGCGATAAAGTCGCTGGACTGTTTTGCTATGCGTTTATGTTATTAGTGTCACTTATCTTGTCGTGTATGTTCTATTACATTGCGTTAGGTGAAATAATAATTGTTGATGTGTTAGCGGTGCTTTTTTTTGCTGCGGTGACATCTCCTGTGCTTATTTCAATGACCATTCTTGCGATGCGGCAATTGGAAGCATCTAAAACTTACCTAGAGTCTGCGACACAGCAAGAAAAATTGTTAAACCAAACATTGAAAGACAATATCAACCGCCTCAACAATGAAGTTGATGAACGAAAAATGGCACTGCATGCCAAGCATCGTGCGATTGAAGAGTTACGTAAAGAAATAGCCGAACGAAAAAAAACACAACAAGAGCTAGCTCAACAAAGCATGCTACTGCGCTCTATTGTTGATTCTTCCCCTGATTTATTTTATTACCGTGATCAACATGGCGTTTTTGCCGGATGCAATAAAATGTTCGAATTAGTCATGGGTAAAAATAGTGCTGAGTTGATAGGGAAGTCAGTTGAAGATATCTATCCGCGCAGTTATCTGCCAGAAGTGCTGCGCACAGATACCGAAGTTGCTACTACTCAACAGCCAATTACTTTAGATGTTGAGTACCCTGTTGATGGCGAACATCGCTGGTTTGAAATGCGAAAACTACCCTTTATTAACGATAAAGGGGAATATATCGGGTTGTTGGCCTTTGGACGAGACATAACCAGTCGTAAAGAAGCTGAACAGGCGTTAGAAACCGCCTATAAAGATAAAGGCAAGTTTATTGCTACGTTGAGCCATGAATTAAGAACACCGCTGAACGGTATCGTTGGCTTGACCCGGATGATGTTAGATTCTGAATTGTCACAACAGCAAAAAAGTTGGTGTAATACGATTTTCTCAAGTGCCGAAACACTTGGTAATATATTCAATGATATTATAGATTTAGATAAAATAGATCGTGAGCAATTAGACATTGCAACAGACAGTATTAATGTCTCTGATTTTATTAATGACGTTGTTAACTTTACTGGTTTGATCGCAGACCAAAAAGGGCTGGAGTTTGTAATTAATCGTACTGGTGTACTCGATGTATATGCATTGCTTGATCCGACTCGGTTACGACAGGTTCTTTGGAATTTAATTAATAATGCCGTGAAATTTACCCACAGGGGTAGCGTTACACTTGAATTTAAACGCGAAAATAGAGAAAGCGGGCAATGGTTGTCGTTTAGCGTGATCGATACAGGTATGGGGATCCCGAGTGATCAACAAGCACGTATTTTTGATATGTATTACAAAGCACCGGACTCAACGGGTGCAAATGCAATTGGCTCTGGAATCGGGCTTGCTGTGACTAAAGCATTAGTAAGCGCTATGCATGGGCAAGTACATGTCAGTAGTATTGAAGGTCAAGGTAGCCGATTTGATGTTGAGATCCCATTAACATTGTGCAGTGCACCAAAAGAGCAAAGCTATGCTGGTAGAAGTTTATATATTCTGCTGGTGGAAGACGTGCCTCTAAACGCTGAAATAGCCACTAATTTATTGGAGCAGCGTGGTCATGAAGTGATTTGGGCTGAAACAGGTGAAGATGCTTTATCTTTAGTTGCTACTGAAGATGAACTCGATTTAATTTTACTGGATATGCAGCTTCCCGATATCAATGGTGATGTTGTTGCCAAAGAAGTGAGATCGGATAGTCATTATGATAATTTACCTATTGTTGCGCTAACGGCGAATGTGAGAAGTGCAGAAAAGGAATTGCAAGGGATCAGTATTCAGGGCGCATTAGCCAAGCCAATAAATACCACTCGATTAGACAAAATGCTCGCGGAGTTGTTTGGCATTGACTCGCAAAAAGGCCAAAGTAATTCAGAGTCCACTATCAACCCCCTTGATCATGAACAATATGCATTACTGGATGTTGAAACAATTATCGATTTTGTTTCATCCATGGGAGTAACACCCTTTAAGCGCAGTAGTGACCTATTTGAGACGCTTAGCCCTAAATACTGTTCTGAACTACGAATCGCTTTGGAGAATAACGATATAGCTGAGTACAGCTCTGTTGCGCATAAACTCAAAGGGGCTGCGGGTTCTGTGGGGCTGCAAGACGTACAACTACATGCAAAAGTCATGGAACTTGATGCCGACAACGTTGACGGTGAAGTGATGGAAAGTTGGATCCTTGAACTTGAGGGAAAAATTGAGTGTGGTTTGAGCTCGTTAAAAAGTGCGATAGAAAAGCTCGCGGATGTAGATAAATAATGGTGTTTATTGATGCGCTTGTTGGTGTTCTAACAGGGTAATTTATTGACTAAGCTAGCAATCGATTGTCTAAAGGCTTAGTCGCTTTTTACACGACACCGGGGGATATCCTCGCATCACTCTTTGGCTTATTTTGTATGGTAGACATTAGGTTTGCAATTAACATGAAAAGTCTCTGCGCAGAGTCAGGGAGTTGTGAGAACACAAGGTAAGTTTTGTTTTAGTACTGTTTAGTGGAGTCTTACCAGAGGTTGTGAGCGCCAGGCAAAACAAAGGGGCTAAACAGCCCCCTTATATAATTGCAAAACTCGCATAAACCATAAAAACTATGGTTAGCCGTCAATTTTACCGATGAATCGATAACCTTCACCATGAATTGTGCTAATAAGCTCGCTGGTGTTGCTGTCACTTTCAAAGTGTTTACGGATACGACGGATCGTAACGTCAACAGTTCGGTCATTGGCACGCAGTTCGCGACCCGTCATATGCTTAATTAGTTGCTCACGGCTGAATATACGGCCTGGAGAATCTAGCATTAAACGAAGTGCTCTGTACTCACCTTTGGGTAAGCGTTTAGCTTCTCCAGCAGGCGATGTTAAACAGCGGCTGTTTTCATCTAGTTCCCAACCGTTGAATGTGATCACACCGTTAGTTTCTATTGCTGACTCTTCACCAGAAGAACCTGTTCTAGAAATTAGGTTGCGAGCACGAATTGTCAACTCACGTGGGTTAAATGGTTTCGTAATGTAATCATCGGCACCAATTTCTAGTCCTAAAATACGGTCAACATCATTATCACGACCGGTTAGGAAGATAAGGCCAATGTTTCTCTTTTGGCGTAATTCACGCGCTAAGATTAAGCCGTTTTTGCCTGGAAGATTGATGTCCATAACTACAAGGTTGACGTCGTCATGCGTTGTCAGTTTGTCATGCATGTCATCGCCATCAATGGCTTCAATTACTTTGTAACCTTCTGCTTCAAATAAGCTAACGAGGTTCAGGCGAGTTACGTCTTCATCCTCTACAATCAGAATGACTGGCGTTTGCATTATAAATTAACCTTTTCGGAATATATTATTTACATGTAATTCGGTACTATCTAATAAAACCGAATATTTACGATTATAGGAGTATATTCAATTGTTAACAAGTAAAATCAGTTGGGATGAAACTTAGAAACTGCAAGCAATCTCGATAACACAGTAAAGTTATGCTGGGCAATCTGTCGCCTATTTATATACAACCGGATTTTACTCCCTTCTTGGACCAATGAAGCTATACCACCACCTTCAAGGAACTTAATACTATCTCCAACCAAAACCATATTTAAAGAGGTTGTATCGGTCCAAGTAGACAGTATATCATTTTCACTCAGTTCATCAATGTATGTGATATCGCACTGCTGAGAAAGTTCCATTATATTAGTATTTTTATCTATTTTAATAACTTCTATAGGACGGTTACGCACTGTGAGGTTTTTATTCTCTGATAAAATAGCACCTGGGCCATTATTAATACGGTAAAAGCAAAATCGGGTGGTGGCTTTTGTTTGTTGATTAGGGAATTCAATAAACTTGGCCATTTGATAGAGAAAAGCAGAACGTACCTCATTTGGACTTTTTGCGCTTGCATAATTCGCAAACATGAGGAATATAACTATTATACACCGCATTACCCAAGCTCAACTAATGGTAGTGTAATAATGAAGCGAGTGCCGTTGTCATAGTCCTCATCTAATGCAATGTTTCCATTGAGCGCTTGTGTGACTAAGTTATAGACTAAGTGCATACCCAGGCCACTACCGCCCTCGCCGCGTTTAGTGGTTACAAAAGGGTCAAAAATTCGTTTGCGAATAGAGGTTGGTACTCCACTGCCATTATCAGTGTATAAAATGGATAGTTGGTTGCTCGAGCGTGAAATATTTATATCGATGTTATTATTTTCTACCCCTTTAAATGCATGGAGTAAAGAGTTTGAAATGAGTTGCTCGAACACTTGTTGTAGGGGGCCTGCTTTACTACTAACAGTTAACCCTTCGGCGCATTGGACGTCAATTTCAGGTTGTTTTACAGCAATGTCAGCTTTCATCGCTGTGATGATGTTTTCTAACAAATTAGTGATATTTACATCTGAACTAAGCTCTAAATCTTGACTGACGGCGACTCGTTTGAAGCTCGATATGAGATCTGCAGCGCGATTAAGGTTACGATATATTAAATCTAGATTTTCGATGCCGTCGCCAATAAATCGCTCCAGCTGCTTGGAGGTTAGACTTTTTTGCTCGAATGCTGTTTTAATATCTGAGAGTTTGTCACGCAATAACGTGGAGCCTGTTACGCCTAGGCCTATTGGGGTGTTAACTTCATGAGCCACACCAGCAACCATCTGGCCTAGTGAGGCCATTTTTTCGTTTTCTACAATCTGATTCTGGTACTGATGCATACGTTCAAGTGTATTGAGTAGCTCTTGGTTGGCTTCTCTGAGGGCAATAGTGCGTTGATTAACCTTTTCTTCTAAGCTTTGATTAAGTTGTTTTATTTCTTGTTTATCAGCCTTATGGCGCTCTAACTGATTTTGAGTTCGGGCCAGCATAAGGTTTAAATTAGTGGCAAGTATATTTATTTCTTCAATATTACTTCTGTCTGCTCTAGCGTTATAATTATGATTTTTAGAAACATCCTGTAATAATAGAGATAACGCTTCAATTGGTGTGGCAATTCTCTTTTGTATACCTCGGGCAACTAATAAAACCAACACCAAAACAAATAAGGTTAACATTATATCAACTATTATTTTTGTATTAATATACTTATTTAACCTTTCTAGCCCGCCTCTAATATATACGTAACCTTCTATTTTTCCTTCATAAACAACTGGTTTAACCAATTCAATATAATCTGCAGTGATTTTAGGTACTTTTAATTCATCTACACTATTAACTTTTAATGGTACAGGCGGAGTTTTACTGGCGTTATAACTGGTGAAAAAGACTGGTTTATTTGTCACATCATCAATATCATAAATGTGAATGTTTTTGACTAATCCAACTTTATTGAAGGATTTGAGGCGCTTTTCTTCTGTTTTTCTATCTTCAAAAATTAGCGTAATTTGTGCATTAAATGCGATGATCTCTGCGATCATATCTAACTTATTAATAATTAGTTGTTTTTGCTCTTTGACATCCAGGTAAGTAGAAATAGAGATAGACAACGACAAACATAGTGCAGTAACAAGCATTACTGCACTAACTAGAACCTTTCTTATACTTGTTTTTGGCGTCTGTTTAGCCATTACGGACCTTTATTCAACGTTTTAGAAGTTTGATCCAAATGTGTTGTGATGAGTGTACTGCGCTCGTAATTCGAACCTTAGGAACTAACCGTTCTCTAAATTAATACCACATCAATATTTGATTCAATGACTGTAAACTATTCTCAAGTGTAGCAAAGAGAACGGATAAAATAACAAAAAAAATCCCTGATCATTCAGTTATTTTATCCGTGAAGAAAAGCGGTAGAAACGCAGATTTAGCTTTTTTCAGCTTGATAGACAGTAAATTTGGTGTTTCTAGCAAGAGTAGTGTAAGTACCAAATTGTTGTTCAAGAATAGGGGGGTATTTCAAAAAGTTATTGGCAACGATTTGAACCTTTCCTTTCGATTTCAAAAAGGGTCTGCAATCACTCAAAAATCGGTCTGCTATACCATAGTCGGTGGCAATACCGGTATGAAAGGGCGGGTTACTAATTAGCAAGTTATATTGTCCTGCTAAATTATTAAGGCCATCACTGAGAGTAAGCTCCGCAGATAAACCATTTAGTTGTAGTGTTTGTTCTGTTGCGTATAAGGCAAGCGCACTGACATCTAAGCAATATAATTTCAAAGCCGCTTGTTTAGAACCCATGAAAGTAGCTATTAAACCCGCGCCACAGCCAAAGTCGAGCACCGAGCCTTTATAGGGCACCTCTATATTTTCTAATAGTAGCTTGGTTCCAACATCAAGCTTACCGTGATTGAATACACCAGGGACACTAATCGCGGTAAACTCAAGATCACCTATCTGTACATTAAATTCAGACTTGTATTGGCTTATATCAAACTCATCTACTAGATGTAGATCTGAAAACTCATAAAGTACACAGTGTTTCGCACTGTCTAGTTTACAAAAGCCTTCTGCATGAGGTTTGAGCTGCTTTTCAACTGATTTAACGCCACCTTTATTGTGTCCAACAACTAGCAAGCGAGTGTTACTTGTCGCAACCGCTCTAATATTGTCGAGCATCATCATCGCTTCAGGCTTAGACTTTGGATAAAAATAGATGATGAGATCTAAATTGTCTATGGTAGGTAGGCTATGATCAACCGAGCTTAAAACGCCGGTATGCTTTTCGGCTGCTTGATGGTCGGCAATATTATAGCTGAACGCGTGAATATCACTATTTGGATTTAATTGCTTTAGCTGCGATAGGAAACCGTCCCTATTTGCGTTAATTACTAAAACATTGTTTGCTTGTAATTCTTCATCATTGCGCATTAGCAATAAACTAGGGTTCGATAACTGACTCATAAGATCTCTAAAGTTAGAAAGGGCATATGCCCTTTGTTAATTGCTGCGCTTAAACATTAAATCCCAAACACCATGTCCTAGGCGGTGGCCACGTTGCTCAAACTTGGTAAGCGGGCGGTTATCTGGACGAGGCATGTAATCAGCGGTTGTTGATAAGTTTTCATAACCAGGTGCCGCGTTCATTACTTCAAGCATATGCTCAGCATAATTTTCCCAATCGGTTGCCATGTGAAATACACCACCAATTTTTAGTTTACTGCGCAAGCTTTCAACAAACTCGAGTTGTACTATACGGCGTTTATGATGACGCTTTTTGTGCCAAGGGTCTGGGAAAAACAGCTGCATGGTGGTTAAGCTTGCGTCTTTGATACAATCGTCCAGTACTTCTACGGCATCGTGCTCAAATACACGTAAGTTAGTAATGCCTGCTTCATCGGCTTCCATAAGACATGCCCCTACGCCAGGTTTATGTACTTCAATACCAATAAAATTGAGGTGAGGTGCATTTTTTGCCATCTCAACTAAAGACTTACCCATGCCAAAGCCAATTTCTAGTACGACATCATTGTCGTTGCCAAAGACTTCTGATAAATCAAGTAAACCTTGGCTATGCTCTAGGCCCATGGTTGGCCAGCATTTTTCAATTGCAGCAGCTTGGCCCTTCGTTAAGCGACCTTCGCGCTTTACAAAGCTGCGTATTCTACGGATATATTTGCCTTCTTGCTGAGCTTGCTCAAGCCTAGTTTTACTCGAATCGTTCATAGTCATTCTGCACAGTGAAAAGTGGGCGCATATTATCCCTGTTCGACAGCATAAGTACAATAGCTTGACTGTTTTTAAAAGCACCTTACACTGGCGGCCAAGTAGAATTAGTAAAGTTGCACCGTCAATGCAAGTATCAAATAGTCAGGCAGCATGGTTTGCTGAGCAAGTTGTTAGTTGGTATCACCTTCATGGTAGAAAAACACTCCCTTGGCAATTAGAGAAAACGCCATATAAAGTATGGGTATCAGAAGTGATGTTGCAACAAACTCAGGTAGTGACGGTGATCCCTTATTTTAATCGTTTTATGCAACGCTTTCCGACCATTCTTGATTTAGCTGATGCACCAGAAGATGAGGTGCTGCACCATTGGACTGGGCTAGGGTATTATGCGAGAGCTCGAAACTTACATAAAACGGCTAAAATTGTCCGTGATGAATATAATGGTCTGTTTCCTCAGACAATGGAGAAAGTTGTTGCTTTACCCGGAATAGGCCGCTCTACAGCAGGCGCAATTTTGTCACTTGCGTTAGGTCAACATCACCCTATTCTTGATGGTAATGTAAAGCGAGTGCTGGCGAGGTTTTTTATGGTAGAGGGCTGGTATGGCGTGAAGAAGGTAGAAAATACGCTTTGGGCCTTGAGTGAAAAAATTACACCTCAAGGTAATGTAACTGAGTTTAACCAAGCTATGATGGACTTAGGTGCTAGTTTGTGCTCTCGGGCCAACTTCGATTGTGAGGCGTGTCCACTAGTGACTGACTGCTTAGCGTACCAACATGACCAAGTTAAAGCTTTCCCTAACTCAAAGCCAAAAAAAGATAAGCCTAAAAAGTCAGCATATCATTTGATCATGAAAGCAGAAAATAAACTATTGATGGAGAAAAGGCCTAGCTCAGGTATTTGGGGGGGGTTATTTGGTTTTTTTGAATTCGAAACTTTAGAGCAAGCGGAACAATTTATAGCGCAGCAGGGGATTGACGGTAAGGTGCAATCTTTGACGCCTTTTGTGCATATATTCACGCACTTTGAGCTGACAATTACTCCAATAATACTTCACATAGATAAAGTACCAGATTGTGTACATGAGCTGCCATTGTTATGGTATGACTTGAATGATCATGCGCAAGTTGGCTTAGCTGCACCGACTAAAAAGTTAGTTAAAGTCATAAGCGCAATGAGTTAAACTATAACCATCTTCCTAAATTAGGCAATGAATTATGGCTCGTACAGTATTTTGTCAAAAGTTACAAAAAGATGCACCAGGTTTAGACTTTCAATTTTATCCAGGTGAGTTAGGTGAAAAAATATTTAATAACATTTCCAAAGAAGTTTGGCAGCAATGGCAACACAAACAAACTATGCTGATTAATGAAAAGCATTTAAATATGATGGATCCAGCACATAGAGAGTTGCTTGAAGAGCAAATGGTCGGCTTTTTGTTTGAGAATAAAGAAGTAGAAATTGAAGGGTATAGACCTCCAGAGCAAAAGTAGTTACCTCGCATTAAAAAAGCCGCTATTAGCGGCTTTTTCGAAATAGATTATGTCTTGTCCTGAAATGTGTTCACACTGCCGTATTTAGTGATCTCGTGATACCGATAGCTCAGCGAGTGCAACCAGCGCTTTTTTATAGTCTGATTCAGGTAGGATTTGCAACATTTCAATGGCTTTATTAGCTTCACCCTTTGCTTTTTCCATAGCAAAGTCTAATGCTTTTGTTTCGCGCAATGTAACAAGTATATCATCTAAATACTCCATCCCATTACCTTGCTCTATTGCGGCGCGGATCTGAGTTACTTGTTCAGCTTTACCATGGCGCATTGCGTATATAAGGGGGAGTGTTGGTTTACCTTCAGCTAAATCATCACCTAAATTTTTGCCCATTTGCTCAGCATTTGCACTGTAATCTAGCACATCGTCAACAAGCTGAAATGCAGTACCAAGGTGCATGCCATAATACTTTAACGCGTCTTGTATTTCCTTTGGTTGTTCAAGAACAACAGCGGGAAGCAATGTAGCCGCTTCGAATAGCTTAGCCGTTTTACTATATATAACCTGCATATAGCTTTCTTCAGTCGTGTCTGGGTCATTGCAGTTCATGAGCTGCAACACTTCGCCTTCGGCGATGATGTTGGTTGCATCAGCTAAAATTTGCATTACTTGCATATTTTGTAAACCAACCATCAACTGAAATGAGCGGGTGTATATAAAGTCACCCACCAAAACGCTTGCCGCATTACCAAACTCAGCATTGGCTGTTGGTTCGCCACGACGTAATGCTGATTCATCTACTACATCATCGTGTAGTAAAGTTGCAGTATGAATAAACTCAACAATTGTCGCCAAAGTAACATGTTTATCACCTTGATGTGCGAGCGCCTTTGCTGCCAGTAACGTCAGCATAGGTCTAATGCGTTTGCCACCACTGTTAACAATGTACAGACCAAGCTGGTTAACTAGTGCAACGTCAGATTGCATTTGTTCGTGTATTAGTTCATTGACGTTTTGCATATCGGTTTCGATCAACGTCTGGATCGTTTTGATATCCATTGTACTCCAAGCCAGGTTAAAATAGATAAACGTGGCGAGTGTACTACACTTTTTCGCCAAGCTCGATATTTTGTCAAATAACAGTAAAAAAAAACACCATAGGTTGCCATGCTGTTGAATATATAGCCAAATAAAGGTGTTTTTTTGACTTGTTAGGCATAGTCGTAAAAGTGTAAAAAAGCGCTTTGGTTTATGCGCTTTTTTGGATAAACTAGCAAAAAATAATGATTCGCTCTCTTAGCCGCTATTTTTTATTCAGTTTAAATAAAATTGGGCTTGCACGTAGATTCGCATTAGCGTAAACTTCGCGCCCTATTGAAGAATATTAAGTTGCGTCGATTTGAGGGCGCACAAGCGGAGTTAATTATGTACGCGGTTTTCCAAAGTGGTGGTAAACAGCACCGTGTGACTGAAGGTCAAACGATTCGTCTAGAAAAACTAGACGTTGAGACTGGTGCAGCAGTTGAATTCGATTCAGTACTTCTAGTTGCTGATGGTGAGAAAATCGAGATCGGTGCCCCGTTCGTAAACGGTGGTAAAGTGACAGCTGAGGTTGTTTCACACGGTCGCGGTGAGAAGATTAAGGTCGTTAAATTTAGACGTCGTAAGCATTCTCGTAAGCAGATGGGCCATCGTCAATGGTTCACTGAAGTTAAAATCACTGGCATTAGCGCTTAATTTAGAGGTACAGAGAGATGGCACATAAGAAGGCAGCTGGTAGTACTCGTAACGGTCGCGATTCAGAAAGTAAACGCTTAGGTGTGAAACGTTTTGGTGGCGAATCAGTTTTAGCGGGTAACATCATCGTACGTCAACGTGGTACTCGTTTCCACGCTGGTTCTAACGCAGGTATCGGTAAAGACCATACAATTTTTGCAAAAGCAGACGGTAAAGTTGTTTTTGAACAAAAAGGTCCTTTAAACCGTAAATACGTTAGCATCGTTGCTGAGTAATCGGTAAAGATTAAAAAAAACCCCGCTACGGCGGGGTTTTTTGTTTTTATAGAACCCCCCAGCGAAGTAATTAGCAGTGTAAGTTAAGCAAACTGCAATAATGACTAAAGATTTTGTCTTATTAGTATTATACTTCGGGATCAGAACCCCCCAGTCAAAAGAGAGTAACCATGAAGTTTGTCGATGAAGTTGAAATTCGTGCAGAAGCGGGCGATGGCGGGAGTGGCATTGTGTCATTTCGTCGTGAGAAATATGTCCCTGATGGCGGCCCTGATGGCGGTGACGGTGGTGATGGCGCAAGTGTATACTTACTAGCAGACGAAAACTGGAATACGTTAGTTGATTATCAATTTGAACGTTTCCACCGTGCTGAACGTGGCACAAATGGTCAGTCGCGTAATTGTACAGGTAAGAAAGGGGTAGACCTTTACTTAAAAGTGCCAGTCGGTACACGTGTGAGTGATGTAGATACAGAAGAGTCACTAGGTGATCTAACGCAGCATGGACAAAAGCTACTTGTAGCGAAAGGGGGATTTCATGGTTTGGGGAACGCACGTTTTAAATCAAGTGTTAACCGTGCCCCTAGGCAAAAAACGTTAGGGACAAAAGGTGAGGTTCGTAATTTAAAACTAGAACTATTACTTCTTGCTGATGTGGGTTTACTTGGTTTGCCGAATGCCGGTAAGTCGACCTTTATCCGAAGCGTATCTGCGGCTAAGCCAAAAGTAGCCGATTACCCATTTACGACGCTTATCCCTAATTTGGGCGTTGTTCGCCCAGAAGCGAGTAAGTCATTTGTTATCGCCGATATTCCAGGTCTGATTGAAGGTGCATCAGATGGCGCAGGCTTAGGTATTCGCTTTTTGAAACACTTAGAGCGTTGTCGTGTGTTATTACATATTATCGATGTGATGCCAGTTGATGGCACAGATCCGGTTGATAATGCATTCTCTATCATTAATGAGCTACATCAGTATAGCCCTAAGCTTGCAGAGAAGCCTCGTTGGTTAGTGTTGAATAAGATTGACTTATTACCTGAAGATGAAGCTGAGGCTATTTGTGAGCGTATTGCACAGGAGCTTGATGCAGAAAAAGTGTATCAAGTCTCGGCGATTAACAAGCTAAACACACAGCCTCTATGCTACGATATTATGACACTGCTCGATAGTATGCCTAAAGATAAATTTGAGGTAGAACAAGAGCAAGAAGAAGTCGAATTTAAGTGGGATACATACCACCGTAAAGCAGCTCAAGAAGCACAAGATGATGACGACTGGGATGATGACTGGGACGAAGATGACTATGATGTAGAGGTTGTCTACGAGCGGTAGTAACAGTTAATGATAAAGGGCTTTCGGGCCCTTTTTTAATAAGAAAAAATGATAGGAGTACATGTGATAATTTCAATGATCGCAGCAATGGCACACAACCGTGTAATTGGGCAAGACAATAAAATGCCTTGGCACTTACCCGCTGATCTGCAGCACTTTAAGCGCGTTACTTTGAATAAACCTGTGATCATGGGTAGAAAAACTTTTGAATCAATTGGTCGGCCGTTACCTAGTAGGCGTAACATCATCATTAGTCGCAATGAAAGTTATCATGCTGATGGCATTGAAGTAGTAACTTCGGCTGATGCTGCACTAGAACTTGTTTCTGGTTCTGAAGAGGTAATGATTATTGGTGGAGGGTTAGTCTATGAGCAATTTCTTCCACTGTGCGATAGACTGTATTTAACTTTTATTGATTTACATGCTTTGGGCGACACATGCTTTCCTGATTATGAAAAAGTGGCTGATTGGACAGAAGTTGAAGTACAAAGCCATGAACCTAATGACAAAAATAAATATAGTCATAAATTCGTAACCTTGCAGAAAAAATTATGAGTTTGTTGCTAACAATTATATTGATTGCTACAATTATATAAGTATTTGTATACGAATAAAGTATTATTAAAGGGTTTAAAATGAAATTAACTACCGTGCTTGTATCAGCTTCTTTGTGTATAGCTTCTTTGTCTTTCAGTCACAATGCCAATGCTGATGCACAACTTGCCGCATCTTTGTGTGAATATGTTGCAGCAGACGACAAAGGTCGTTTACGTAAAAAATTAAAAAGCTCGCGAGTGAAAATTCGTAATATTTATGATGCAATTCAATGTAATGGAAATAACCTATTACGTCACGCAATTGCTAGTAATGCGGCAGGTGCAGGAGAGTACATCGTTAAAAACCTACCGAAAAGCGCGTTAAAAGACGGTGCTGACATTTCATGGGCTGAGGGCAATGGTCATAGTGGTTCACCATTGATTGCCGTTATTAAAGCGCGTGCAGGCCTTTAGCGTGTAGATATACATAAGGGCGCAATATAATCCCTATGTGTATATCTGATAAATAAAGCCTTGGTAAAACCGAGGTTTTTTTTGGAAAAGTTAGTTCCCTTTATTAATACTTTTGTTCCTGTAAAATTATCACTATGCCAAAGGATATTGGCTAGATGATAAGCTCTTCGACCTTTATCCATTGCTTTTACGCTAAATAATTTCAAGTTTACATTGCCACCCTGATATTTATACATCTCTTTAAATTGACTAAAAAAAGCTAATGTAGTCTGTGGTTGGTGCAGCGTGTTTTAATGCCTGCAGTGCATAATCATCAGTTCGAGTCACGTTTCACTAATTCAGCATGGTTTACTACTTTAGTAAGTAAGTAAGTAAGTAAGTAAGTAAGTAAGTAAGTAAGTAGTGGCAAGTGGCTAGATCTACTTCAGCCACCCGAACTGTTTAGTTGGTTTTAACTGCTGCAATGATAGAAACCTCAACGAGCAGCTCAGGCCTGGCCATTGCTGCCTGAACGCATGCTCTTGCTGGTGCATGACCTTCTGCTACCCAGGCATCCCATACATCATTCATTGCTTTAAAGTTTGCCATATCACTGATGTAAACGGTTGCACTTAGTACGTGCTCTTTATCACTGTTTGCTTCCAGTAGTAACCCATCAACCTTATCAAGCATAGTTTGAGTTTGCTCTGTAATATCTTTTGTTGCATCACTACATACTTGACCACACAAGTAGACGGTATTGTTATGCGTGACAATACGGCTCATTCTTTGGTTAGTATGCTTACGTTCGATACTCATAAGTGTTCCTTTCATTTTACTAAATATACTCTATTGCAATATTGTACCGTAAGGTATTTAGAAGGGGTAATAATTGTCATACCTTACGGTGAAAAATACATGTATAAAAATAGTTCGTCCTTTAACGAAGTACCATGCAAAACAATCCTGTACACTTTAGCAATGTAAATTTTATGAGTAAGTAAGGAAGTTAAGTGGACGTTGCTAGCAGAGAAAATGATACGACAGAGGCCACACTGGTTACCGTACTTATTTTGGCTATGCTGATATGGGGTACTAGCTGGGTTTCGGGGAAAATAATTTCAGATATGGCACCAGCCAAAGTGACCACCTTTTATCGCTTAGCCATTGCAACTATTAGCATGTTACCTATTTTATTTATCATGCATCTATTTAAATGGGTTCAATTGAGGATTACGCCTCGAGCGGTAATGTGGTCTTTGCCGGCTGGTTTGCTGCTGGCTGCATATAATCAGTTATTCTTTTTAGGGCTTAATGATGGATTACCAGGTAAAGGAGGGATGTTGGTGACGACGCTCAATCCCTTATTTACCTGTTTATTAACTGTCATCGTATTTAAACAGAAATTAAGCAAATTGCAGATAGCAGGCTTAACGCTTGGACTGATCGGTGGATTAATGATGATTGAAATATGGTACTTCGACCTTGATCAGCTAATGGTGTCGGGAAATCTGTATTTTATTTTAGCTGCACTGACTTGGGCTATTCTCACTTTGGTGAGTCAGGTTGGAGGCCGATATGCTGACTTTTTACTGTTTAGTACCTTGATGTATGGGAGCGCCAGTATGATTAGTTATGGGTTGGCATTTGAATATGCCCCGTTGACGTCAATAACGAGCTATCCAATTGAGTATTGGCAACATATGTTATTTTTATCAACTGTTGTAGTGAGTATCGCAACCAGTGTGTTTTTTTTAGCGACTCAAAAGTTAGGGTCAAGTCGTTCTAGTTCGTTTGTATTGATAGTACCTGTATCTGCAATGGGCCTGTCTGCTTGGTATTTCGGTGAATCGTTATCACTGATTGTGGGGAGCGGCGGAGTATTAGCATTGTCGGCGGTTTACCTTTTGAACTATAAAACTCAGAAGATAAAATAAGGATATTTTAGCAAAACTTGTACTATTTAAATAACCAAAAAAAGCGCTGCCAGTAGGCTGCGCTTTTTATTATTTGGTTCTGTACTAGATAACTTATAATCCAGCGGCAGCTCTTAAAGCCTCTGCTTTATCAGTTGCTTCCCACGGGAACTCTTCACGTCCGAAGTGTCCGTATGCCGCTGTAGGCTGGTAAATAGGACGTTCTAAATCGAGCATAGTAAGAAGGCCATATGGACGCAGATCAAAGTGCTCACGCACTAATTCAACTAAACGAGACTCTTCCAGTTTACCTGTGCCAAAAGTTTCGATGCTAATAGATGTTGGCTCTGCAACACCAATCGCATAAGATACCTGCAATTCACATTTATCAGCAAGACCAGCTGCTACAATGTTTTTAGCAACGTAACGTGCAGCATAGGCTGCTGAACGGTCAACTTTTGATGGATCTTTACCAGAGAATGCGCCACCACCGTGACGTGCCATGCCACCATAAGTATCTACGATGATCTTACGACCAGTTAAACCACAGTCACCCATTGGGCCACCAATCACAAAACGACCAGTCGGGTTGATGAAGAATTTAGTTGCTTTAGAAATAAGCTCCGCTGGTAATACTGGCTTGATGATCGTTTCCATCACGGCTTCAACTAAGTCATCTTGTGAAACAGAGTCGCAATGCTGAGTTGAAAGAACCACAGCATCAATACCCACTGCTTTACCATTTTGATAGGCAAATGTTACTTGTGACTTTGCATCTGGACGCAACCAACTAAGCTCTCCGCTTTTACGTACTTGCGCTTGGCGTTGTACTAAACGATGAGAGTAAGTGATTGGTGCAGGCATTAATACGTCTGTTTCATTACATGCATAACCAAACATTAAACCTTGGTCGCCAGCGCCTTGTTCTTCAGCTCTAGCACGGTCTACACCTTGGTTGATATCTGGAGATTGTTTACCTATGGTATTTAAAATCGCACATGAATCGGCGTCAAAGCCCATGTCAGAATGTGTATAACCGATATCACGTACAGTTTTACGTGTTAACTCTTCGATGTCTACCCAAGCGCTAGTGGTTACTTCACCACCAACCATAACCATACCTGTTTTAACATATGTTTCACATGCTACACGCGCTTTTGGATCTTGTTCTAGGATTGCATCAAGTACAGCATCTGAAATTTGATCCGCGATTTTATCCGGATGGCCTTCAGAAACAGACTCAGAAGTAAATAAATGTTTTGCCATTGTATGTATGCTCACAAATATGCGCTTCACAAACAAACAGGATAGCGCAGGAATGAAAAAAGTATAAGGAACATTCTAACCAAAACGAACAGCTCTGCATAGTTTTTTTACGCCTAGACGTCTAAATAGCTTTTATAATTTGAGCTGGAATATAAAATCCTGCTTGTACCTGTTTTTTCTATGGAATATCGTTGCAGTCAAGCATTGAAATGAGTAAGAATGGGGTACTTTAACTTACTATACGCGAATTTTAAGGTAGGAGAATTCATGCCATCTCGCAAAGAACTAGCAAATGCAATCCGCGCTCTGTCAATGGACGCTGTACAACAGGCAAAATCAGGTCACCCCGGTGCCCCTATGGGTATGGCGGATATCGCCGAGGTATTGTGGCGTGATTATTTAAAACATAATCCAAGCAACCCTGAATGGGCTGATCGTGACCGCTTTGTGCTGTCGAATGGTCATGGCTCAATGCTGATTTATTCTTTGCTACATTTAAGTGGTTATGAGTTATCAATTGACGATTTGAAAAATTTCCGTCAAATGCACTCTAAAACACCTGGGCACCCTGAATATGGCTATGCGCCTGGTATTGAAACGACCACAGGACCATTGGGCCAAGGTATTACTAATGCAGTTGGTATGGCGATAGCTGAAAAGTCACTTGCTGCTCAGTTTAACCGCGACGAGCATGATATTGTAAACCACTTTACTTATGCGTTCTTAGGTGATGGTTGCTTGATGGAAGGTATTTCTCATGAAGCATGTTCATTAGCTGGCACACTTGGCTTAGGCAAGTTGGTTGCATTTTGGGATGATAATGGCATTTCAATCGATGGTGAAGTAGAAGGGTGGTTCAGTGATGATACGCCTAAACGCTTTGAAGCATATGGTTGGCATGTCATTGCAGATGTCGATGGTCACGATAGTGAAGCGATTAAAGCTGCGATAGATGCTGCGCGTGCTGAAACGAATAAACCAACCTTAATTTGTTGTAAAACAGTGATTGGCTACGGCTCACCAAATAAATCAGGTAGTCATGATTGTCACGGTGCACCACTGGGTGATGAAGAGATTAAAGCGGCACGTGAGTTCCTTGGTTGGAAGCATGACGCGTTTGAAGTGCCAGACGAAATATATGCCAAGTGGGATGCGTCAGCACGCGGCCAACAAGCGCAAAGTCACTGGTTGATTAAGTTTACTGAGTATCAAATTGAATACCCAGAGCTGGCTGCTGAATTTGAGCGCCGTATGAAAGGTGAATTGCCAGATACATGGGCTGAGCAATCTGAAGCTTATATCGCGCAATTACAAGCAAACCCTGCGAGCCCAGCTACACGTAAAGCATCACAAAATGCATTAAATACTTATGGTCCTTTATTACCGGAATTTATGGGTGGCTCTGCTGATTTAGCAGGTTCAAACTTAACTATTTGGGATGGCTCAAAAGGGCTAACCGCAGATGACGCCTCTGGCAACTATATTTATTATGGTGTTCGCGAGTTTGGTATGTCAGCAATTATGAACGGCATTGTGTTGCACAAAGGCTTTATTCCTTACGGCGCCACATTTTTGATGTTCATGGAATATGCTCGTAATGCTGTGCGCATGGCTGCATTAATGAAGCAACCTAGTATTTTTGTTTATACGCATGACTCAATTGGCCTGGGCGAAGATGGCCCAACACACCAACCAGTAGAACAAATAGCAAGCATGCGTTTGACGCCTAATTTAGTTAATTGGCGTCCTTGTGACCAAGTTGAATCAGCTGTTGCATGGCAACAAGCGGTTGAGCGTAAAGATGGTCCTACTTCTCTTATCTTTACGCGTCAAGGTTTAGAGCAGCAAAGCCGTGATGATGTGCAAGTACAAGCAATCAAGCAAGGTGGCTACGTACTAAGCTGTGATGGCAATCCAGAGTTAATAATTATAGCAACTGGTTCTGAAGTACAGTTAGCCATTGATTCTGCGAAAGCATTGCGTTTAGACGGTAAGAAAGTACGCGTTGTCTCTATGCCATCAACCGACGTATTCGATGCCCAGTCAGCTGAATATAAAGAAAGCGTTTTACCAGCATCCGTGACTCGTCGTGTTGCAGTAGAGGCTGGAATTGCTGATTATTGGTATAAGTATGTTGGCTTAAATGGTGTTGTTGTAGGTATGACGACCTTTGGTGAGTCAGCGCCTGCAAGTGAACTGTTTGAGCACTTTGGTTTCACAGTTGACAATATTGTGAGCAAGGCAAAATCATTATTCTAAATGAATTAGTGTAAAACATAAAAAGCCTGCATTTGCAGGCTTTTTTTATGCTCAAATAGTCGTACTGGTCATGATATATCCCGATAGACCGGCTAACCTCTTAGCCGGTAATTTAAGAAACTATACCTTAAACTGTTCAACCGATAAACGAAGCTCTTCAGCCAACTTTGCAACCTCTGTACTTGAAATTGAGGTTTGATTTGCGCCTTCAGCTGTTTGCTCGGCGATAGACACAATTGACTCTAAACGTTCACTGATCTCTTGAGAAACTTGTTGTTGTTCATTTGCAGCAGTCGAAATCTCTTCACTCACATCATGTGCTTGCGATACAGCTTGGGTGATGCTATTTAGCGCCTCGTTAGCTAAATCACTTTTATCAACACATGATTCTGCTTGCTGCTTACCTTTTGACATAGCGGTTACGGCTTCTTCAGCACCCGCTTGCAAAGATTCAATCATAGACTGTATTTCTTGAGTTGACTCCTGAGTTTTACTTGCCAGTGATCTAACTTCATCTGCTACTACTGCAAAACCTCGACCTTGCTCACCCGCTCGGGCAGCCTCAATGGCTGCATTTAATGCGAGTAGATTCGTCTGTTCAGCAATACCACGAATAACATCTAATATTCCACCAATTGACGCACTGTCTTGATGTAACTTATTAATAACGCGAGATGCCTCATCAACCTCACGAGCAAGTTGCTCAATAGTGTGCTTATTATCATGAGAAATACCTTTCACACGTTCAGCTTCTTTATCCGCGTTTTTAATTTCAAGTAACGCTTGGTTTGCACTATTACTGACGCCATGAGAAGTACTACTCATTTCAGTGGTTGCCGTTGCGGCTTGTTCGACTTGTGCTTGCTGATTACGAATAGCTTGGCTTGACTCTGTCGTAATTGTAGATGTTTGCTCAGATGCTGCTGCAAGCTGTGTAGAGCGAGAAACAATGCCTGTGATCAGCTCACGTAAACTACTAATTAATGCGTTACAACTGCGAGACAGCTCACCGAATTCATCCTGTGCTGTATCATCCAAACGCTGCGTCATGTCGCCACGAGCAACGATTGTGAGTACACGATTAACTTCTGCAAGAGGTTTGGTAATTAGGTTTACGGTAACAAAAGCGACGACGATAGCAATAAGTGTGGCGATGACCATCCCAATCCACGTCCATAAGTTTGCTGCACTTACATCTTGGCTCACACCCTTTTGTAAGTCGAATGCAACTTTACTTGCTTCATCTAATAGCTGATCTAGCTGCTTTAAAGCGGCCTTGGTTGCTTGTTCGGCTTCTGCAAGTTCTGTTTTTGTCAGGTTAATCGCATTGATCAGGCGCTTTTTATTTTCTGATAAACTTTGAGTGCCAGTGGTATCTTGTTTTAATGCATCAAAATAAGACTCTAGATCAGCAAATAAGTCACTATCGAGTGCTATCACAGGACCTTTCATTAGCCCTATATTTCGCTCAAGCTCTTCAAGTAAATATATTTGATCTTTTTTTACGATATCGAGTGTATTTAAGTTTTCAACAGTCAGCATGTCGGCGCTGTTAGTCACTATACTGGAAAAATTGTTTTCCATACTATTTGCAGCTTGATACGCGCGATTACTCGACTCTTTTAGCCCATCTAAGTCAATAATATCGAGCACGACGGTTGTTGCATCTTCGGCATTTAGCTCAATATCTTCTAGCTGAGTCGCAGTTGTCTTTCTTAATTTTAACTCTAGCGCCTTATCCTTTAATAAGTTACTAACTGAATTTACGAAGTCTTTATATGTATTACCTACATCTTGTGCACTACGCGATAAACTTTGGTTACTGCTTACTACATTCTCGAGTGCAGCATGTGAATTGCTAAAAATATTTTGTCGCTGATTAAACTCAGCTTTAAGTGCATTTAGCTCCGCAGGGGTTTGTGCATAGAAGCTGCCTTGGGCAACTTTACTCATTAATGAAAACTCAACTTGTAGTTCTGAGCTTTTATCAAGCGCAGGAAGGGATAAGCTATTCACTTGTTGTGTCGAGCTATTTATATTTGCAATCCTTAGCAAAGAGTTTCCACCTATCATTAGGAGCAGTAAGGTGATAAGAATAAAACCACCCCAAATTCGTTGGCTTACAGTCAAGTTCATACAATTTCCATCAATTTTACTAGCAGGATTCAGTACTTATCGGTTTTATTGCGGATAAGTTAAGTATTTTATAGCAGATGTGACTAAAAAATTCAGTAAAAAGGGGCGAGAATAGATTATTTGCTTGAAAATTGTTCTTTCGTTGCAATATTCATCATAGTCATCGGTCCACCCCAGACACATCCTGTGTCTAATGCAATGACGTTTTGCATTTTTGTTACGCCTTTTAGCGCTGCCCAATGTCCAAATATAAAGGAAGCGTTTGACTTTTGAAAGCGTTCGCGATGAAACCAAGGTGTTAGTTCACAACCTTCACTTATGCCACTTTTATTGATTAAGTCTAGTTCATCGTTGGCTTTTAGATATCGCATCCGTGTAAAAACATTAACAATGGCTCTAAATTTCTCTAGGTCGTTAAGCTGTTTTATGTGACCTGTGGGGTGTGTTAAATACATTGCGTCGAAAAAATCTTTGGCATTTATACTACGATAACAGCGTTCGACAAACTGAGCATAGACGAGTGCTGCATCGATGCTCCATGTCGGGTAAATACCCGCATGAGAAATAAATGCATGATGTTCAGGTAGAGAAACGGCGAGCGGTTGTTGTTTTAATAACGCTAAAAACTTAGAGAAGTGTGGGCTTTGAAACACCGCTTCCAATTTATCTTTTGGGTTTGGTAAACGGTTTAATTCGGCACAGGCAAGTAAATGCAGATCGTGATTACCGAGCGTAATTGTAATTGCATCTTGATGCCTTAGTAACCAGTTTAAGCATGCAAGGGAGTCAGGCCCCCTTGCAACAACGTCACCGACTAAATAGAGGTGATCTTTACTCGGGTTAAAGTTCACCATATTTAATAATCGGTTTAAAGGCTTAAAGCACCCTTGTAAATCACCAACTGCGTACTGCGCCATATGTCTTTAATGTAAAGTGGTTAAGCTAGTCAAACTAAATACAGGGATAGGTGCTTCAAACTCAGTGCCAAACTCATTACGCATGATGTAATGGCCTTGCATTGTGCCTAACGGCGTATCTAGAACCGCCCCACTGGTATATTTGTAACTTTCACCCGGTGCTATTGATGGTTTTTCACCAATGACTCCCTCACCTTCGATTTCAGATTCTTTCCCATTTGCATCAGTGATGAGCCAATAACGGCTCTCTAACTTGGCGCTACATAAACTGTGGTTTTTAATTGTCACAGTGTAAGCAAATACATATTTGTCTTTTTCTGGCTGAGATTGCGCTTCTACATAAAAAGTTTCAACAGAGACTTTTATTGGAGAGCCAATATTACTGCTTATTGTCATAAATCCAGTTTGCTATATCAATGAATTGAGAAAGAGAAAGGTTTTCGGCACGTTTTGTCGCATCAATACCAATCTCAGCCATTTCCTCACTTGTTAACAAGTTAGAAAGACTATTACGGAGTGTTTTGCGGCGTTGATTAAAGGCCTCTAAACATACTGTGTTTAGTATTTTGGTACTTTTTGCAGAACGCTGTTCGGGCTTTTTTGGGATCAAGCGGATAACTGCTGAATCTACTTTTGGAGCGGGCTTAAAGCACTCGGGCGGTACATCAATCACTGGCATCGCATTACAATAGTATTGTGTCATTACACTTAAGCGACCAAATGCTTTTGAGTCAGGACTCGCGACCATGCGTTTTACAACTTCTTTTTGTAGCATAAAGTGCATGTGTTCAACATGATCAGCAAATTCAAAAAGGTGAAATAGCAGAGGTGTTGATACGTTATAGGGCAAATTTCCAAAGATTTTTAGTTTTTCGCCATCTTTGATTAAAGATGCGAAATCAAATTTCATTGCATCACCCTGATGCACTGTCAGCTTTGGACCCATAAAAGGGTGCTTGATCAGTCGTTCCGCTAAGTCTTTATCAAGCTCTACAACCGTTAATTTTTCACTTAGATCAACTACAGGTTCTGTGATAGCCCCTAAGCCTGGCCCAATTTCCACAAGGTTATCAGCTGGTTTTGGATCAATAGCAGTCACAATTTTATCGATGATCATGTCATCATTTAGAAAGTTTTGGCCAAAACGTTTTCGGGCACGGTGCCCTAAGTGTACTTTATCAGTCATTAATTCAGTGCTTTTTTGTTGGCGAGCTTTATTGCTTCGCGGATAGCTAAGTCAAAACTACCTACCTCAATATTTCCCGTAGCCGCTAAATCTAACGCAGTGCCATGGTCAACAGAGGTTCTTATAAAGGGTAGCCCAAGGGTAATATTTACCGAATTACCAAATCCTTTATATTTTAACACAGGTAGGCCTTGATCGTGATACATTGCAAGCACGGCATCTGCATTATCTAAATACTTTGCTTGAAATAAGGTATCTGCGGGCAATGGACCAACTAGGTTCATGCCTTGTGCATTTAATCTTTCAAGTGCTGGTGTGATGGTCTCAATCTCTTCTGTGCCTAGGTGACCGTCTTCACCTGCATGAGGATTCAATCCACAAACGAGTACGCGAGGCTTTTCAATCCCAAATTTACTTTTTAAGTCATCATGTAGAATATTTGCGACTTTAGTTAACCGTTCGGTAGTAACAGCTCGTGAAACATAGGCGAGGGGGATATGAGTGGTTACAAGTGCAACTCTCAGCCCCTCAGTCGCGAGCATCATAACCACATCTGAAGTATTAGATTGCAGCGCAAAATATTCAGTGTGACCACTGAATGAAATACCGGCACGGTTAATTATGCCCTTGTGTACAGGGCCTGTCACTACAGCGTCAAATGTGCCATCCATATTTTTTTCAGATGCGATACGCAGTGTCTCAAGTACATATTCACCATTTTTTTCATCAAGCTGTCCGGCCTTTACATTAGTGCCTTTATCAACTTGCATATAGTACAAGCATCCAGCTGGCGCTGGCTTTGCATCAATATGTGCATCAAATGGCAGTAAAGTGATGGACTCACCTAACTCGGCCGCGCGTTCTTCAATAATGGTGCGGTCAACCACTGCGACTAACTGTGAAGACCACACTTTTTGTGCCAATTTAATAACGAGATCTGGGCCGATGCCAGCAGGCTCACCCGGGGTAATTGCTATTCTTAGACACATGTTAGATCCATTTATTCTGTTGGGAAAATGTCAATATGGGCTTGTTCACGGATCTCACGTTGCCATTTGAAGCTTTCTTCTTTGAACTTACGGTTGAATAGGAGTCCGTGAGCACGGTTTATTTTTGCTTGATCCGTTTTGTCAGCTGTTCGCTTATCTAATAACTGCACAATATGCCAACCGAATGTACTTCTAAATGGTTCACTGATCTCATTTTGCTCTAAAGACAACAAGGTATTTTTAAACGCAGGTACATAGGTTGTTGGATCAGTCCAGTCATATTCTCCGCCTTTAAGTGCAGAGCCTGGGTCCTCTGAATGCTCTTTTGCCAACTCTGCAAAGTCAGCTTCTCCAGTACGCAGGTCTTTCGCGAAACCCGCTAACATATCTCGTGCTTTTTCTTCACTCAGAATGATTGAAGGTTTGATGAGAATATGGCGAGAACGTACCTCGGTCGTTTCTACTACTTGGCGGCCACGAATATCTTGTATTTTTAATATATGAAATCCGGCACCTGAACGAACTGGACCTACAATGTTGTCTTTTTTCTTACCTTTAACAGCTTCAGCAAATAATGACGGCATTTCATTGATACTCATCCAGCCTAATTGGCCGCCCTCTAAGGCTTTAGAGCCACTTGAAGAGGCAATAGCAATACGCTTAAACTCTTTGCCATCATTTAAAAAATCAATGACATTATCTGCGCGCTCTCTCGCATCTTGAATCTCTTGGGGTGATGCTTTGCTCGGGATCTTGATTAGGATATGACCAATATCATATTCTTCAGGATTGCCCGTTTGCTGTTCTAATATCTTTTGTAAATTAGCAACTTCTTGCGTACTAATATAAACGCGACGATCAACACTGGCACGTCGTACTTGGCTAATGGTGATTTCTTTACGGATCTCTTCGCGATAGGCTTGGTAACTTTCACCGCTAGATTCAACAGAACGCCTTAGATCGGCAATCGTCATGTTTTGATCTTTAGCAATATTAGCAATGGTTTGATCTAATTGAGAATCAGAAATCTCCATACCCATACGCTCGGCAAGTTGAAGTACTAAGGACTGATCCACTAAACGATCAATTGCTTGCACTCTGAGCGTTTTGTCTGACGGTAATTCGGTACTTTGTTGCTTTGCTTGCTCTTTAACACGTGTAATAATTTGTTCAACTTCACTTTGCAGAACCACACCTTCATTGACGGTGGCGACAATTTTATCTATCTGCACTCGTTCGGCGTGTACTACTTGACTAACACTTAATCCCAAAAGGGTGGCTAATAATAACTTTTTAAAATTCATAGTATTCTAATATTTATTAATTATTTAAAAAATAAGGTCGACGGTAGCCGAAGATACCTTGTTGCAATAGTTGGCTAGCACCATTGTTCGATTTACCACCTAACCCTTTAAATACAAAGTTAACACCAATACTGGTATCAAACTGTGCATTATCATGATTAATGGTTTGGTTTAAATCCGTTTCTATGTGTCTACCACCGGTTATTTGAACCGCCCAACAACAGCTGTCGTATTGAATACCGGCAAAAACTTCCACGCTTCGTGAGGTATTTAAATCTCTGTGGTATCTCGCAACAAGCTGCCAATTTTGGTTAATAGGTAGACTGCTAAAAATACCTATTTGGTCAATTTCATATCCTGAGACACTATTTGCGTAGCGATGGTTCAATTGCACGAGTTTATTATTGTCTCCTCTGTAATTCAGGGTGGTATGAGACTGTATCAACTCTTTTGAATCGGCATCATATTGCATTCCGGCAGAAAAGTACCAACGTCGATGCCAATGTACCATGGTTTCAGCCGCAAACAATGCATTGTAATTAGTTTCTACATTTGCTTCTTGTGCACTAGGCTTTACATCATCACTTAAGTAAATGATTTGCCCTATGCTAAAGTTAAAGCGCTCGGTGCTGTCATTATCAAAAACACGCGTTGTGGCACCTAGTGTAAATTGGTTTGCTTGTGCAATCCTATCTACACCAGAAAAACGTTGCTCTCTGAACAAGCCGGCAAAGTCATCTTGTAATCTTGTCGTATCATACAACCCAATGTTGTTTTGTTCTCTTTTAGGGGCATATAAATACTGTATTTGCGGCTCTAAAGTTTGGATGCCAGAGTGGTTAAATATTTTTGTTTCTCGTTCAAAATTAAGTTGTGAATGTATTCTTAATTTAGGCATTGTTCTTGAAACAGTTTTTTCGTACGACGTATTACTGAAGTCACCGTCTTGTTCGTAGTGGGTATGTAATAAGCTCGTTTCAGCAAGGAAAGACCAAGCATAATTCTCAATTGAAAAGTTAACACTTGGCTCAATGTGTAATCGGGACGCTTCTTTAATGATCAAGTTATCGTTACGGAAGTGACTTAAGTCGCCTAACACGGAGAAAGAAAGGTTTTGCCATTGATAGGGAGTACGATTGCGCCAAGTGATCTGTGGTAGCGCGGCATAAGACTCTGTATGGTCACCTAATACTTCAAAATTCTGTAGTTTTATGTCGGTGAGCCAATCATCACCAAGGTAACTTAATATGCCAGTTCTATTTAATTGAGTCTCAGTTTGATTGCCATACTTTGAATCTAAATCGGTTAAGTATGCATCATCACTGACATTGGTAACATCAATGCTTAAGCGCCATTGTTCGTTAAAGTAACTTTGCTGCTGCCAATGCACAAGATAGCGACTATCTAACTGCGGTTCAGCATCATCTTTATTCAAATATTCTACGCCAATGAGACCTTGGTGCTGCTCTGTTAGGTAGCGAAATTCAGAAACGAGCTGCAGTCCTTTTTTCGACATATACCTAGGGGTAATTGTTGCATCATAGTTTGGCGCAATATTCCAATAAAAAGGCAGGGCCATACCAAAGCCATATTTACTGCTTGAGCTTGAAAGAACCGGGGCTAGCAATCCTGACTTTCTTCTGTCATCTATGGGGAATGTAAAGTACGGAATATAAATAATAGGTGTATCAAGGACTTTGAGTACGGCATTGTACGACTCTCCCCAACCATCCTGTTTTGACAAGGTAATGGTACTGGCTTCAAGTTGCCAAAAAGGGGCTTCGACAGGACAGGTTGTAAAACTAGAGTTATACAAGCTAATTTCTTTTTCCGATGCATATAGCTTTTCTGCACCACCGCGACCAACTTGTTGGGTGAGTTGATAGTCAGCGCCGAGTAAGCTGATATCATTATTATTTAAATCAGCATACAGACCACTACTATTTACTAAGGTAAAGGCATCTTGGTATGTTAAGGGGCCTGTTGCATTGAGTAAACCTCTTTCCTTATCGATTAAGGCGGAGCTAGCAGAAAGGCGCATTTTCGTGGTGTTAATGTCGACATTACCAGAAAATTCAGCACTGGCTGTCCCTTGCATTTCAACGTCATCTGCTTGAATATCTATGGCGTTTTCTTGCAACGATCTGAGAGGTAGCCAGTTTTTCGGTTGAAAATACTGACTGCACTGCATTGGTGTAGACTCTGATGCGGCTAGTGCTGGTGCGCTACTGAGTGTCAGAAAGACGACCCCCCAAGTTTTACTCATTTAATAACCTTGTTAGCCTAGTATATTTATCTAAGCACGACATAATAAAGTAAAACTCAGTTAAATACAGTAATTAAGAATGGATTTTTGTGACAAATAATACAGAAAGGAAAACCTACATCGATAGGTTTTTAACACAGTTTTTTAGAGGGCGACCATATCAGGTCGAAGTTGTGACGGGGGATGCGAGTTTTCGTCGTTATTTGAGGGTCCACAAAGAGAGCGAGAGTTACATTTTAATGGACTCAGACCCGAGTAAAGTAAACAACGACCCTTTTGTTGAGCTTAATGCGAGTTTTAGTCAGGTCGGCTTGAGAGTACCTGAAATAATAGCAACAGATATGACGCATGGCTTGTTGCTATTAAATGACTTGGGTTGTGAGCACCTGGCTGATTTGTTGCAAAGTCCGGATAGGCTTAAATATTACAAATCAGTTTTAGCGCTGATCCCATCTATCGCAAAAGTTGCTTACTCACCCTATATGAAGCCATATGATAGTGCCTTCATACAACAAGAGATTGAAATATTTGAGCAGTGGTTACTGGCTGGTTGGCTGGACTATGAGCTGGACGACTATCAAAATGCACAGTGGCAACTTTGTAAACATCAGTTAGTAGAAAATATGCTGTCACAACCTCAAACTACCATGCATCGAGATTTTCATAGTCGTAATATTATGCGAGATGAATACCATTGGGTGTTAATTGATTATCAAGATGCGGTGCAAGGGCCAGTCACATATGATGTGGTGTCGCTACTACGAGATTGTTACTTTAGATTACCTGATGACGAATTCTCTCTTTTACACAATGAGAGTTATCACATACTCACAAGTGCAGGTTTACTTAACGGTATGTCTTATACCGATTACCAGCGGTATTTTGATTTAACCGGCTTGCAGCGGCATTTGAAAGCAGCAGGGATATTTATTCGATTGTTATTGCGAGATAATAAGGGCGGTTATTTAAATAACATTATACCGACTTTAGAATATGTAATTGAAGTTGCAGAACGTTATGAATGTTTCCAATGGCTTGCAACTTGGTTAGCGAATGAGATAATGCCATTAATTGATAACAAATTGAATACAGCAAAATGAAAGCAATGATCCTCGCTGCTGGACGTGGCAAACGCATGATGCCACTGACAGAAAAGTTACCAAAGCCGATGCTAAAAGTGAATGGTCAGCCCTTATTGACATATCATATTGAGCGCTTAAAGGCTGCGGGAATAACCGATATTGTGGTCAATTTGGCTTGGTGTGGAGATAAAATTGTCGAGTATTTTGCTGATGGCCAGGAATTTGGTGTTCATATTCAATATTGCCATGAACAAGAAGGTGGATTGGAAACGGCGGGTGGTATCATAAATGCACTGCCGTATTTAACTGAGCACCATGAAGATTTTATTGTGATCAATGGTGATATTTTTACTGATTACGATGTACATGCACTCAAGCAACTTCAGCTTAATGTTGGAGAGGCGCATATCGTGTTAGTTGAAAACCCCCCGCATAATGAAAATGGTGATTTTTGCCTTGCTCATCAAGTTGTGAACACTCAAAAATATACATTCTCGGGTATTGGTTTGTATAATAAAGCATTCTTCGATCAACAAAGTACTGGGTTTGCCGCCTTGGGGCCTTTATTGAGACAAGGGCTAAGTGCTGGTGATGTCTCCACAGAGTTATACCTAGGGCAGTGGTCAGATATTGGTACGCCGCAGCGGTTATTAGATGTCAATGCGCAGCAGGAGTTGAACAATGTGGGGTAAGTTACTAGGTGTATGCTTCGGGTTTATGTTTGGGCGATGGCTGGGGGCAATTTTTGGTTTTTGGTTAGGCCACTTATTTGATCGAAGCTTAAAGCAAGACTTTGATAAAGTGGGGGGGTTCCAGGGGTTTTTCAAAGGAGATGATTTACACCAGCGTCAAGCGTTATTCTTCTCGAGTTGTTTTGCGGTTATGGGCCATATTGCAAAATCTAATGGTCGAGTCAGTGAAACACATATTAAAGCAGCCTCATTATTTATGGATGAGATGGGACTGCATGCAGAGGATCGTCAAGAAGCCCAAAATGCATTTAGGGCCGGTAAAGAAAGCGACTTTGAATTAAAACAAGCAGTTCAGGATTTCAAAGAAGTTTTTTCTCGCCGTTATGATTTATTGCAGCTCTTTTTAGAAATTCAAATTCAGATGGCGTTTTCAGACGGTCATTTAGCACCCCAGGAAGTACAGCTGTTAAAAAAAGTAAGCCAGTTATTAGGCGTGTCTAATACACATTTTTCGTTTATTTTAAAACGCTACCAAGCGGAATTTAAGTTTCGTCAGCAACGGGCACAGCAAGGTGAGCAACAGCAGTATCGAGCTCCACAGCCTACTTCTGAAATATCACGGGGGCAAGCATTGGCGGTATTAGGATTATCTGAGCCGGCAAATGAGAAAGACGTAAAGCGGGCATATCGAAAATTAATGGCGCAGCATCACCCTGATAAGTTAGTTTCGCAAGGACTTCCACAGCATATGATGGAAGTGGCTAAAAAGAAAAGTCAGGATATTCAAGCAGCTTACGAGTTTTTAAAATAATGCACTTAAGTCTTTTAATAGCCTCAATGAGATTGTTCATTTATTGAGTTCGTTAAGGCCAATGCTGGTTTTATGAGCATGGGTACGCGGCTACAGTTGCCTTAAGAAACCATCAACTTCTTTACGTAGTCTTTGATGTTGGCGCATTTCAGTTGTTAATCCGAATAATTGGCGCTGACGGTAATCGAACTTACTATTACGTTTTACCCAGCGTATTCTCTCGGCCATATTTCGGGTCACCAATGGACTGTCATTACTATAAAAAACATCCAGTAAAGGGGGGCTCACTAGCGAGAAGTTGGCGGGCAAATGTCGCTGTCTTTCGCTGTGTGGTAACTGTGCACTGATGGCAATAAATGCATCGAGTTTTATGTTGGGTAATTCTGCTAAATACTCTCCAAAAATACCCGCACTGGTACCTTGTGCAATCACAACTAATTTTTCTTGTTGCCGCATGGTGAGCTGAGAATACAATGCTTTAAATATAGCAACCACTTGTGTTTTGTAGTCATCAAGCTGGGCCTCTGGGAGGCCAATTACAACAGTCTTAGATGCTTGATTAACTTTATTATCCATTGATTCAATAGCGTCTGTTTCGCTTTTATTCGGTACCTCTTTACTCTCATCAGTATTATTTTGCTCTGCGTATATGATGTCAGGTATTTGAAGAGCGTAGGTGTCAAACCCGTCATCTGTCAGGGCTTGGTATAGGTAGTTAAATCCATTGTAAGACAGCGGTGAATGGCCTATATCTGGAATAAGAATCACCACACCACGCTTTTGTGATGCCATATATTGAGAAAAAACGGCGAAGCTTTTTCCCCCTTCGGTTTCAATATCGATGAGTGCTTCACTATTAAAGTATTTAGATAAATCTCGCTTCTCTATTTCCAGTCGTGATTCAGGCAGAACAAAGTCTGCAGCTACTAAAAATGAACTAAATAGTAGGGTACACGTAAATAAAAGGAAGGAAAAAATTCTCATAATTTTACAGTTCTCATATGGCCTAACTATAGATATCGGCAGAAGTAACTGATTATTTACCCATATGTGTATAAAAATAACCACATGACTCATTGTATCTGTATAGCTTGTGTGTTTCTATTAGCGGGTCTAAGATATGGTATGCACTCCCTGTCTATTTCCGTACTGTGAGAGAGTTACTCTATGTTACCTGGCCATATTAAGCCACTGAAAATGAATTACCGACAAGAGCTATTTATACTGTTAATAGTGAACTTAGTCTGTTTTATGGTTTTCTCTAAATATGACACTTTGGAGTGGATATATCACTTTTCTCGGTCTCATGAACACTATGAGTTAGATGAGCTCGTGCCATTACTATTTTCATTGACGATTACTTTTGCTTTATTTTCTTTTCGACGTTGGAAAGAGGCGCAGCTATTTTATACAGAAGTAGAGTATCTATCGTTTCACGATAGCATGACTGGGTTGCTCAATCGCAGGGGAGCACAGTTAAAAATGGCACATTTACCTCATGTATACGCTGAGTCGGCTGTTGTTTTTATTGATTTTGATAACTTCAAGCAAGTAAACCAGTTATATGGCTATGAAGTGGGAGATGAGATTTTAAAACGAGCCTCTACCGAACTACTTAGTGAATACAAACAGTGCTTATTATCACGATGGGCTGGTGAGGAGCTAATGGTAATTGTGCCAAGTATTAACAGGCAAATGCTACCAAGCTTTGTCGACGATTTATATAAACGTATTGCCGCGAGCATTGAGCTATCAGCACACGCAGTGACCATCAGCATAGGAGCTGTATGGGGGGATGCACAAGCGAATCATCAACAGCTACTGGTGTTAGTCGATGAAGCATTATCTCATGCAAAGCAGCGTGGAGGCGCTCAGGTCAAAATTTTTGACCATTAATATCTGTGTGAGCTGTCATCCATTTCGAGTTTGTTTTGACCCTTTGCTTACTTAAGGCTTAAAGCGCTGTATAAATGGCAAAAGTGCCTTGCATCTTCTGATTCTGTAGTTGAGTATCTTTATGAGATCTAAGACAATCAAACTTTCTTGGGTAAACTCGCCTTTCACGTGATATGGAGTACTATTTGTGACGCATAAGTCTGATTCAATAAAAGACTATATATTTTTATTTCTTAAAGGTGCAGGCATGGGAGCTGCAGATGTTGTCCCTGGGGTTTCAGGTGGCACCATCGCGTTTATTACCGGTATTTACGCGCGTTTCTTAGCCGCAATTAAAAGTGTTAATCTAGAAGCACTGCAATTATTACGAAAAGAGGGTTACAAAGCGAGCTGGCAATATATCGACGGCACTTTTTTATTTACGGTATTCGCCGGACTGATAACCAGTGCGGCTTCTTTAGCCAAAGTTATTACATACTTACTAGCTCATCATCAATTATTGGTTTGGTCGTTCTTCTTTGGTTTAATTTTGGCATCATTTATTTATATTGCGAAACAAATAGACCAGTGGCGATCGAGCGCGATAGCTAGCTGTACAGTGGGAGCCGTGATTGCTTATGCAATTACTTCATTAGCACCTGTAGAGGCTCAACCTCACACTTGGTTATATTTTGTTTCAGGCGCGGTCGCTGTTTGTGCAATGATCCTCCCCGGGATCTCTGGGAGCTTCATTTTGTTATTGTTGGGCATGTATGGTCATGTTTTATCAGCGATTACGAATAAAGAACTGTCATTAATTGCATTGTTTTTATTAGGTTGTGTCGTTGGATTAATGCTGTTTTCTCGCTTTCTTTCATGGCTGCTAAATCAATATCAACAAATAACATTTGCATTGTTAGCAGGCTTTTTACTTGGCTCATTGAACTTACTATGGCCATGGAAATCAGTGGTTTCAACTTATATCAACTCTAGTGGTGTAGAGAAGCCATTAATGCAAAAAAATATCTTTCCAACTGAGTATGTAAATTTGGTAGGCCATGACCCACAAACATGGCTTTGTATTGGACTCGCTTTATGTGGCTTACTGCTTATTTTAGGTATTGAAAAACTGAGCGATAAATAGTTTGAGCGGGCTTTGAGTTAGCCCGCAATGTTAATACTCACCCCATTTTTATCGTCATAAACAGTCAAATTTAGACTTGTGTACAATTGGCGAGTTCAAAATTTATGCTATCTTCTTGTTTCCAAAATTTAACATATTTTCAATATTAATATAATGGGTACATAGATGGGGATTTGGGGATTTAAACTCGGTATTATACTTGCTGTCAGTTTGGGGCTGTGTAGCTCAGCTTTGGCAGCAGATGGAAGAATTGATTTAACGACTTCGAATATTGGTATCGTGTGTATTGTCATTTTTGTGGCGGCATATACGTTAGTCATGCTAGAAGAGAAGTTACATTTACGTAAGTCAAAGCCTGTGTTGGTTGCAGCTGGCTTAATTTGGATTTTAATTGGTGCATTTTATGTAAATCAAGGAAGTCCATATATTACAGAACAAGCGTTTCGTCATAACTTACTTGAATTTGCCGAGTTGATGCTCTTTTTGTTAGTTGCTATGACCTATATAAATGCACTGGAGGAACGCAGAGTATTTGATGCTTTGCGTGCATGGATGATCCGCAAAGGTTTTAGCTATAAGAATCTATTTTGGATATCTGGCTTTTTAGCATTTTTTATATCGCCGATTGCCGATAACTTAACAACAGCTTTGTTGATGTGTGCTGTTGTTATGAAAGTGGCTGAAGGTGACAAGCGTTTTATTAATTTAAGCTGTATTAATATTGTCATAGCGGCTAATGCTGGCGGTGCATTCAGCCCATTTGGTGATATTACAACGTTAATGGTTTGGCAAGCGGGTCTAGTGCAGTTTAATGAGTTTTTAGTCTTATTTTTCCCATCATTGGTCAATTACATTGTGCCTGCGGCAATCATGAGCTTTTACGTTGAAAATAAGCAGCCAAATGCTGTGTATGAAGAGATCGAGCTCAAGCGCGGAGCATTGCGCATTTTAACGTTATTTCTATTAACGGTCGCAACCGCAGTGGCGTGTCACACGTTTATACATCTTCCTCCTGTTTTGGGCATGATGATGGGGCTTGGGTATTTACAATTCTTTGGCTACTTTTTACGCGTGACATTACCTGGCTCTTTGGCGCGAAAGAAGGCAATTGCTGAACAAGTTGGTGATAAAGAACGTTTGGTTAGATTAGGCAGTGTTGTTCCATTTGATGTGTTCAGTAAAGTGTCTCGGGCTGAATGGGATACTCTGTTATTTTTCTACGGTATTGTTATGTGTGTGGGCGGTTTAGGCTTTTTAGGTTACTTGAGCCTTATGTCTGAGGTACTGTATGGCGGTTGGTCAGCAACTGCAGCCAATATATTTCTCGGGGTGATTTCAGCTGTAATAGATAATATTCCCGTGATGTTCGCTGTTTTATCGATGCAGCCAGACATGTCTCATGGGCAGTGGTTGCTAATTACCCTCACAGCAGGTGTTGGAGGGAGTTTACTTTCAATCGGTTCAGCGGCGGGGGTTGCATTGATGGGGCAGGCAAAAGGGTATTACACCTTTTTTGGTCACTTGAAGTGGGCGCCGGTCATTGCACTTGGTTATGCCGCGAGCATTGCTATGCATTTATGGTTAAACGCAGAACTTTTTTAATCTAATACACAAGGGGCGATATGCCCCTTGTGTATTAGGTTGCTTGATATTTCCCTTTCATAAATTTATTAGTTATTCGTTTACCCTGTTAATTGGGCCAGTGATCTTATGCCTTAAAAATATAGTGCATAAGTATCATTTGAAATGAAACAGTCATTTAGACGGTTAATACTTAACGTACGTTTAAAAATAACGCATTTAGACTGATCTTTTTATCCGAATATTTGCGTACTTTAGTCGTTAGCTAAACTGAATGAGTCGGAGAGTATGGGGATTGCGAATTTACAATATCAGGAAGACTGCGCATATGAGGAAGCGATAAGTAATGCGCCTAAAGTGTTACTGACAGATGATATAGAGGTGACACCACAACACTTTTTTAAATACCATCACACCCTTGAGAGTGTGCGCGAGCTATTAGCTGACATAGAGTTCGAAACTAGTTATCGGCTGGTAGCAAGTGAACATAACGGTTTACTGCGTATGCAAGTAGCCATGCTGAGTGCTGATAACTATCAATCAGGCAGTAAAAAACTGTTATTTGGTCGAAGCTGGCCAATCGAGGTCAATTTGCCTACTTCAGAGTTACTACAAACCGCATTACTTGCATTGTATGTTGCTCGTGAACATGAGATCCGTGAGCGCTACACACTTAGCGTTGACGGGGCGATCACGACACCGTTGAACAACCATCAAGATTTCCCTCTTATCGTCAAAGTCCCGCATTTACTATCAGGGAGTGCCAATCAATTAACGAAAAGCGGCGTTGAGCGGATATTGAAACAAGTACGTTTTTTAGATCAGGAATTTAGCTTGGAAAGGTACGTTGAAGTGGATGGCGATAATGTGCTGATAAGCGTGTTATTGTTAAGCGGTGATGATGAGCTGCCAGAGTTTAGGAGCACGTCATTGCATCTTGTGTGCTCATTAAAAGATGAAAATGCTTTTTACTATGAGCTTATGGAAGGGCTTTTAAAAATTTCGAAGCAATATGTTGCTGAGAACTTTAAATTCAGAGGCGTTGCGCGCTTTAGTAAAAACCATTGTGTTGTTGGTCTTGCACGGCTAAATCGTGATGTAAGAGACCCTAGTAAATTGGCGATGTGTGAGCTTTCCAGTTTGCAGGCGGCACAATTAAACTACGAAGTGGATGCAACACGCATGCCTAACGGGTGTGAACAATTAATGGCGAATTTTATAAAAGAAAATGGCGAGATAGATATAGCCAATCGGCATTTATACCCGTTTTGAAAATGGCCCTCGCAATAAATGCGAGGGAAACCACGACGTTATAAAATTTGGCTTAAGGTTGAGCCATCTTTTGTAACGCTTCTTTTTGAGCTGTTGGTAAATTATCTACCACAATATCGTATGAGGTATTTATCATGCGAATTATTTCGATTTCAGGAACTGACCCATCAAGAATAATGGTATTCCAAAGTCGTTTATTCATGTGATAACCCGGTACAATTGAAGAGTATTGCTCGCGAAGCACTAATGCTTCATCTGGATCGCACTTTAGGTTTAACCACCAAATTGGCTCACCACTCTCATTGACTTGCCCTTCTTTCCCTTCCGAAAGTGTTGCAAACATCTTGTGCTGTACTTTGTAGACATCGACATCTTGCGCAAACGGCTGGGTAATAAAAGTTGCAGGCTTATCCTGCAAGTATTTATGTACGCTCTTTTGATCCATAGCTCGTGTCCTTGAAGTAACTAATATTTTAAAAACTACATGGCTTAATTTTAGCAGCTATTGTGATAATACTGTAATTCAGTATCGGTAAAAACTATCAGATAGTTTAGACCAATATGTACTAAAGCAAATAAATGTCTTCTATCTAGAGTATTGAATTTAAGATATTTCAATGAGCGTAACCGCTTTTACTCTATTGGACCGATAAGGGGTTCAATTTACTTTAGTTCTTTATTACAAAATTTAATCATATTGCTGTAGAGCAGGTAATACCTACTCTGCAGGTAAATTTTACTACTAAAACTTAAAAAGTATGACCTTTCAAACCATAACTATTGCTTCAATTAAACCTGTAAAATTTTACATGTTGACAATTACTTTAATGTTTTCATGGCGTTAACATAAAAATTAAGCAGTTGGAACAATCGCTCCTGTTTAATTGAGGTGCTATTAAATTAAATAATGCCATATTTTGCAACAATTAAAGTTTTTTTTGTACAAAAAAATACCTGAAGCGCACTCAGTGATCGTAATAATGTAGGGCGTTATGTGGCTTATCGTGGTGTTATTGATGGGAGCTTGTACAATGTTTTTTGAAACGGTACGTTCAGGCGCGCCTATATGGCGCTGGACATTCCTAGGTGGGGTTTTTATGCTGTTTATACGCGTTTATTACAGAGTCGCTATACGGCGCGTTATGCAGCAGCCTATGTGTTTTTGGGGGGCGTAATTTAGCCGTGGGTTAATTTACGACTTTTAAATTGGGTTGGTCGCTTCTTTCTCGTTGCTTCTGTGCCTTTAGAAATTCACTAAATTCTTCTGGTGATAATGGCTTAGAATAGTAATAGCCTTGAACTGTCTCACAGTTTAATTCTTCAAGCATTACTAACTGCTCAGCCTGTTCAACCCCTTCGGCGACGACATGTAAATCAAGGTTATGAGCGATGGTGACAATTGAGTCGACCATATTTCGGCCTCTTTCAGTGTTCATATCGTCAACAAAGGCTTTATCTACTTTTAATGTGTTAAGTGGGAATTGCTTTAAGTATGCTAAAGACGAATATCCGGTACCGAAGTCATCAATGGCGAGGTGGATCCCTCGAGCACTGAGGGAGCGCATGATAGAAATCGCTTCTTTTGGATCATCCATCACAGTACCTTCCGTTATTTCTAGTTCAAGAAAATAAGAAGGAAGTTGATTTTTCTGCAAGATCACATCAATCCGAGTGGTCAGATCTGGGAGACTAAACTGTTTAGCTGATAAATTTACCGCGACACGACCATTAAATAAATCTTGGTCAATCCAGTTTTTTACGTCTTTACAGGCTTTATCTAGAACGACCTCACCTATTTCAATGATTTGCCCTGTTTCTTCAGCAATGGGAATGAACACACCTGGACTGATGATCCCTTTCTTTGGTGTGATAAAGCGCACGAGGGCTTCCATACCGACAAGTTTACCTGTTTTTATATCCATTTTTGGCTGATAGTACACAACAAAGTGATCTTCTTTAAGTCCGTAGCGCATTAGATTTTCAATTTGGAGGCGCTTAACGGCTTGCTCGTTCATTGAGTCATTAAAGAATAAGTAGTGATTCCCTTTTTGTTTGGCATGATACATCGCAGTATCTGCGTTTTTTAATAATATTTCTGGGGTGGCTCCATCCTCAGGAAAGAGCACGATACCTACAGAAGAGGTAATCACTAACTCATGATTGGCCATCTTGAATGGGGTCGCAATGGCGGCAAGAAACTGTTTTGCGGTGCGAGTTATTGTATGAATGTCATTAGTACCAGACATAACGAGCGCAAATTCATCACCGCCTAGACGATAAAATGTGTCTTGTTGACGTGCTAGCTTATTAAGCCGCATAGCGAGTTTAGCCAGCAGGCTGTCACCGAGCTGGTGGCCCAGTGAGTCATTAATTTTCTTAAAATTGTCTAAATCGAATACTAACAGGGCGTGATGAGTGTTTTGCTGCGCTAGCTTTTTGAGGTTTGTAAAAAACAAGTTTCGATTCGGCAATCCCGTTGTGCGATCTCGATTAGAGAGATTATGTAGTTGAGATTCCGCCTTTTTACGTTCTGTTAAGTCTGAAAATACCACAACGTAATTAGTTATTTGACCTTGATTATTCTTTATTTCGTCAATGGTAATTTCAATAGGAAGTAAAATATCTTTATGATTACGTAGTTTAAGCTCTTCTTGCCAATGTTCAGTGTCTTTTAGGCATGCTTTTATCTCGCTCATGTAGCGGTTATCGTAACCTGATAGTGTAAATGGTCTCCCAATATACTGTACCCGTACGCCACCAAATAGCTTCAAATAGCTTGGATTTAAATCTACTAAATTGAAGTTTCGATCATAAATGGCAATCGCGTCAGTTAGCGACTCAACACACTTTGCAAATAAATTAAGCCGCTCTTCTGTACTTTTTAGATGACTGATATCCCTGACGGTTCCCGTCATTCTAAGAGGGTTAAGGTTGTTATCTTTCTCTATTATTTTTCCTCTATCCAAGACCCAGTGATATTGATCTAAACTATCTTTTATTCTGTAGCTGGCTTCAAAAAAAGCCGTTTTTTCACCAATGTGCTGCTTGAGGAGTCGGTCAACTAAAGCGATGTCTTGGGGGTGAATACGATTTGCGTTAGGAATAAATTCTCCCGCGGCACTTTTATGCATCATATACTTGTCATTGATGCGGATTATTTCACCTGTAGCTATGTTCCAATCCCACAAGGTATCACCGCTGCCTTCCACGGTGCTTTTTAAGCGATGTTCAGACAATGACAGCGTTTGATGGGCGCGCTTGAGTTTTTTATTGTAAAGGTATTGTGCGAGGGTAATAAAAAAAAACACAACAAAAGCTCCAGCCATCAAGGGACTAAAGGTGTTGTTGAGCTCATCGAAGTTTAATGCAAAAACCGGCTGACTATACACGGTATTTAACAGCATCATGACTACGGATATTTTTTTTATTTGTTTTATCATAGATGCATTAATTATTATCACCCTGCTAATCTATAAGAAGCGAGCGGTAGAGTCAAAAATATCGTATAAATCACCTAGCACGAGTGCAATTTTTGTTAGTTACAGCGCAATTTAACTCGCGGGTAGTTATGTGCAAAAATACGCTGAGTGAATGCCATAAAGTCTTGTTTTTCTAAATTATCAAGCTCGCTGATGAGCCGTTTCTGCATACTAAACTTAAAGTCATCATTGGTGATAGCAATCCAAAACCGCTGCGCCCTTAAACGAAGGTTTTTGTCTTTTTCCGCAATTTGCAATCTGAGTGCTTTCTTTGCTTCAAGCCACTGAGTATCCGTCAATTCTTTTATACTAATGGTAAAAGACTGAATAAACTCATGATGGTGTTTGTCTAATACATCAGGCTTATTATTTGGGGACTGTATATAAAATGCTACACCTGCGCGGGTGTTAAAAGGAGCATAGCCACAGCCTACAAGGTAACCTAGCTGTAATTCGGTACGTAGTTTGTCAAAGTAGTCTTGACTGATCATTTGGTTCAGCATCATTAAAGATACTTTCTCAGTCACACTGTCATTGAGTGCTTGAATATACTCAACTATGGCGTGGTCTGCATCAGGTTGTGTGATGTTTATTTGCTCAGCAGCGCTGAGCACATTTAATGGCCGTTTTAAGTCTTCTAATATTTCACTTTGGCTAAATAATGTTCTGATTTCTTTTTGCATCGACAAGGCGTGTTGCTTCTGCCAGTTACCGTGTAAAAATGCTTTAATATAAATTGAGTTGAAGAATGCTTCCTTAAAGTGTCGAAACTCATTGAAGCACGTTGTTTTAAGTGCTGACGCTAGTGCGGTTGGGTCTGGATTCCAAGGCATAAGGTGTGCGCCAAGTAAGCCAAAAAGCTCACTCACCGGTTTATTTTGGTTATGATTTTTCCAGTGTCGGATCAGTTGTTTTTTGTATTCAGCGAAGCGGGTTGCGCTAATAGGTTGTTTTAGTATCGCAGTGAGTAATTCCATTGCGAGGACCAGCTGGTTGCCTGAGAGGCCCGCAGTGTGTAACGTTAGTCCCCCTTGATGAGAGCTAATATGGTAATTTAATCCAGCCAGTTCTGCTGGGTAAAACTGTTCAGCCATACCATCCATAAGAAGGTCGGCAAATAGGCGAGTTAATGCCATACTTTTGGTGCTTTTCACTGCTACCGGCGAATCAATTTCTATATAAAAATGCCCTTTGGTAACACGGAAGGTTGCATCTTGTTTAAACCAAAATGAAAACCCTGGTTTGTCTTTCAAGAGCTCAGGTTTATGAGTCGCCGGTTCAATATCGAATAATGTGTTTTCAACCTGCAAATAAGGATTGACTGTGGGCAACAGCATTTCTGGTAATGCAGAGTCAATTTGTGCTAATGCGTTTAGCCAATCACGGGCTAGTTTCTCCACTTTATATGGCGTGTTATACCACCTAGCGGTATGTTCCGGTGTTACCTGAGGATGGATCAACACGAGGCGCATATTGTGTGGGGATAGAAAGTTACATAGCTGCTCAAATATAGTTGGGTTGAATTCCGACATGATATAGTCACCATACAAGTAATCTTGTGGCTCATAATGGTGCATGTTCACGCTGACGCTACTGGCCCAGTCAAGTAACCTACAAGGCTCTTGATTATTAAATGCGATATCAAGCAAGGTTTTTTTATCTTTATATAGTATAGCAAGGTTATGCAATTGAGATTTTATGAGTGCGATATACTCAAAAGCCATTTCAACAACGTCTTCGTAGTAATTTATGCCCTCATCGGTAAGTGCAAAGCTAATATTAAAATCTTTGAAGTTACTACCACTGACTCCTCCGCCTGCGGAGAGTGCATTTATCCAACCTTGTGCCTTTAAAATTGAATAGAGAGATCCTTCACCTTCGTAACCTAATAAATGAGCAAGAAAGCTCATACTTTTATGCTTATACAGCCCTTTGATACACGGCATCGCGAAACTAATGATCAGCTTCTGCATATGTTTTCTTGGTGTTATTTGTAACAGTAACCCTAAATCTTGGCTGCGGTATAAAGGTGCGGTTAGTGGTGGCTTTGGCTTAGCATTTCCTTTTATTTGAGAAAATAGATTTTCCGCCCACATTTTTAGTTCATCGAGAGGTTGAGGACCTACAATAACAAGCGTCATCCATTGAGCGAGATAATTATGAGTAAAGAAAGCCCTAACTTCTTCAGCAATGCAATGATCTTTATTGGCTAATGTATCTTGGTTCCCCACTGAAAACTTGGTAAATGGATGTTGGGGGTTCGTGGTTTCTTTGTGGACTTGGTAAATGCGCCTGCCATCATCTTTTATCTTCATTTTAAATTCGGCATCAATGGCATTACGCTCATTTTCTGTTTGTGACGCGTCTAGCAAAGGGGCAATAAAAAAGTCACTAAACAATTCCAATGCTTTGAAAAAGTGGTGCTGGTGGCAATCAAAAAAGTAGCAGCTATGCTCCGTGCCTGTCCATGCATTACTCTGGCCGCCTGCTTGATTTATAAATTGTGAAAAATAACCGGGCTTTGGCATGTTTTCAGTGCCTAAAAAGAGCATATGTTCTAGAAAGTGCGCCATACCTTGCCGATCTTTAGGGTCGTCAAAATGACCGGTGTTTACCGTTAATGATGCGGCCGCTTTATCGCTGCTCATATCATTGGCTAACAAAACTTTTAGACCATTGTTTAATGTCAGGCTTTTATATGTACGATTATCATTGCTGCTTATTTTCAAGTGTATGCCGCCAAGGTAATAATAAGTAAAGTTCAAACATAGCCATTTTGAACTCGAATTCATTTCAAGTTTATCTTATGTTTGTTTTAATATAGCGAACAAACGAGGTATTTAGCTACTACGTCGTAAGACAAATTTTAATGTGTAACCCAGGAGTGTCATGAAAACGATATTGATAATGCGACATGGGGAAGCTGTACCAATGCAAGCAAAGGATGAAATGCGTGCATTAACCCTAAAAGGAATAGACCAAGCGAATGAAATGGCATGGTGGTTAAAAAGTCATTACACGCCTGATGCGCTGCTAGTAAGCCCTTATCTGCGAGCTCAACAAACCGCCGATCAAGTTTTGGCTTTAAACCCTGTGGACTTTAATGAAACTTGTAAAGATATCATTCCCAGTGGCGATGCGGCATTTGCTGTTGATTACTTGGAAACGTTAATTAGTTTACACCCACAATATAAGACGTGGTTAGTCGTCGCTCATATGCCAATAGTTAGTTACTTGGTTGATCAGTTAAGCCCAGGTAAAATGCCGATATTCAATACTGCAGCAGTTGCTGTGATTGAGTATGATGAAGTGACTCATAGGGGTTGTTTTTTAAAAATGCAATCACCCTCAAAGTAAAAACCTAAAATGCGGACAGGTGTCCGCTCTTATTTAAAGTCGCTAATGTTATACTGCGAGTTAGGTACTATGTATTGTTCTCAAAAAAGAGAATTTTTATAGACTCGCACGGCGCTCTCAAAACTGAGTAATATGTTAATTGTTCCTGTTTAGTCTAAAAAACGGGATTGTCCACCATACCCTCTCGTTTATTGTAAGGACATATGTCCTCATTTTTGGTCTTTTTGTTGCTAAATGCTTCTAACGTCTGTATCTGTGTTGCGATAATTGCAAAAAAAACTTCTATTATATTGATGTAAATTACAGCAATGTTGTAAATTGATGTTATAATTATGCTCGTCGCATTCAGCCTCATACACCCGCTTTGCACTCTCGGATTTGAGGTCCGCGTATAATATTAAATCGCGAAAAATTGAATGCACCACGCCACCGTGATACGGCGCCCATACAAACCGTTGAACAATAAGAGTGCATATTTAAAGGTTAAAACCCAACATGAAAGCAATGAAAAGATCTACGTTAGCTACCCTGATTAATGCAACGTTGTTCTCTGCTGTAGCAGGTACTTCATTTTCTTCTATCGCAGCTGAAAACGATACTGGTGCGAAAAGTAATCAATTAGAAGTTATTCAAATCACTGCGCGTAAGCGTGTTGAAAATGCACAAGAAGTGCCTGTATCTGTTTCTGCCTTACAAGGTGATAACTTAGATGCTTACAGCTCTGCGGGTATGGATATTCGTTTTATGAATGCAAAGATCCCGAGTTTATCGGTTGAATCTTCATTCGGCCGTACATTCCCACGTTTTTATGTTCGTGGTTTAGGTAATACAGATTTCGATCTAAATGCCTCACAGCCTGTATCTTTGGTTGTTGATGATGTTGTACAAGAAAACCCAATTTTAAAAGGCTTTCCTGTTTTTGATATCGAACGTGTTGAAGTTCTAAGAGGGCCTCAAGGCACGCTTTTTGGTCGTAATACACCTGCAGGCCTAGTTAAGTTTGATTCTGTAAAACCGAGTCAAGAATTTGATGCATATGGTGCATTATCATACGGTAGTAAAGGCTCTACAGACTTTGAAGGTGCATTCGGCACTGGATTAACAGATCGCATTTCAACGCGTGTGTCAGTGTTGTGGCAAGACAAAGAAGATTACATCGATGTTAAAGCACCAGGGTTTGAAAAAGAAAACTCGTTAGGTGGTTACAGCGAAAAAGCTGCGCGTGTACAGTTTTTATATGAAGGCGATGACTTCACTGGTTTACTTAACTACCACGTCCGTGATTTAGACGGTCGTCCGATTGCGTTCCGCGCTAATTTAATTGAAGCGGGTACGAATAACATTAACCCACTGTATGATAACGATGTGGTTTATCATGATGCAGCTTCTCGTGCGACGCAACAAGTAGACACACAAGGCCTGAGTTTAAAGCTTGAGTGGGACTTAAAAGAGCATACAGTAACGTCTATTACAGCATGGGAAAGTGCTGAGATTTATTCTAGAGCAGATGTTGATGGTGGTTACGGTAATGCATTTGCACCGTCAATGGGACCAGGTGTTATTCCATTTTCATCAGAAACTGCAGATGTTATTCCTGATCATGATCAGTTAACGCAAGAACTTCGCTTATCAAGTAACTTCTCAGGTGATGTGAATTACCAGGTTGGTGTTTTCTTATTTGATGAAGACCTAACTATTGAAAGCTATAGCTTTGATACTGCTGCTTACGATGCTGCTAATAGTAACTTTGGTTTACAAAACGGCTATGCAGTACAAGATCAAAGCACTTCGGCATGGGCTGTGTTTGGTTCTTTAGATTACACATTAACAGATGATCTAAAAATTACGGCTGGTCTTCGTTATTCAGATGATGACAAAGAGTTTTACGCGAAGCGTACCAAAACACCAGTACCATTTACTGGCGCGTCAGATTTTAAAGAAGGCAGTGCTAACCCAAGCGATAGCCATGTAAGCTGGGACTTAAGTGCAGCGTACAAGTACAGTGATGACATTAATTTGTTTGCACGTATTGCTAATGGCTTCCGTGCACCAAGTGTACAGGGTCGTATTTTGTTTGGTGATGAAGTAACGGTCGCTGAGTCTGAAACAATTAACTCGATTGAAGCCGGTATTAAGTCTGACGTATTAGATGGCCAAGGTCGTGTTAATGCAACAGTGTTTTATTTCCAAATGGAAGATCAGCAATTAACGGCTGTTGGTGGTGGTGCGAACTTTAACCGTTTAATCAATGCGGATAAAACCACAGGCTATGGTTTTGAACTTGATACTGAGTGGGTGTTAACGGATGAACTAAATGCGACATTTAACTTGAGCTACAATAACACTGAATTAAGCGATAATGATTTAGCTGTTGCGGTTTGTAACCAATGTACCGTAACAGATCCGACTTATATGGTACAAGGTCCTAATGGCCCTGAGCCACGTGCAATTCTTGATGGCAATAGTTTACCGCATGCACCAGAGTGGATTACGAATGCAACACTACGTTATTCAAAAGAGTTAGAAGGTGGTGAGTTCTTCGTATACGGTGATGTATCATACCGCAGCGAAATCAACTTTTTCTTATATGAGTCAGTAGAGTTCAAAGGTGACGCTTTATTTGAAACCGGTGTTCGTGCAGGCTATGCATGGGCTGAAGGTGATAATGAATACGAAGCTTCTGTGTTTGTTCGTAACCTATTTGATGAGCAAACTGTGATTGGCGGTGTTGATTTCAACAACAACACAGGCATGCTAAATGAAGAGCGCTTTGTTGGTGCTGAATTTAAGGTACGTTTTTTCTAAACAGCCTACTTATTTAAGTATTTGATAATTAAAACCTGCACATAGTGCGGGTTTTTTATTATCTGTAATGAAAAAAGGGTGAAGAGCTGCTAAAGTCGCTAGCATTGTAATATAGAGAGAATTATTATGGCTGGTTTTTGGAATTATCGGGTGATTTTTTGTGATACAACTAAAGATGAACCTGCGTTATATCAAATTCACGAAGTTGAATATAACTTAAATGGTAAAGTAAGTAATTGGTCAGAAACAGGCGCAGCGCCTTTTGGTCGTTCTATGGATGAACTCCAAGCGGATGCGGAGCGATTAAAATCAGCGTTTGATAAGCCTGTTCTAAAGGTTGCGCGCAAAGAGCGTGGCTATGAACTTGTCGAAGTTGAAACGGGCTTGCCAGCCAGTGCAGAGCCACCAGCGGGCTTGAGCCAGTAAAATATTAACCCAAATGATGCAAGGAGCATGAATGGATATTAAAGCACTACTATTTGATTTTGACGGAACCTTAGTTAATTCTGAAGCGTTGCATTATAGAAGTTGGCTGAAAGTTCTTGCACCATTTGGAGTCAGTTATAGCGAGAGCGCATTTTGTGACGAGTTTTCTGGTGTACCGACCTTGCATTCGGCTGCGGTATTAAAAGAACGCCATAGTATTACGCAAAGTGCAGCTTCTCTTGCTGATAGTAAAAATCGTTATTTTGTTGATACTGCGGCGACAACCATTCCTCCATTAATGCCTTTTGCCCAAGAAGTGTTGCACTTAGCCAGTACTCAATTTCAATTAGCATTAGTTACTGGTAGTACGCGTGCAGAGGCTTTACCTGTGCTGCGCCATTACGACTTATTAAAATATTTTTCGGTCGTTGTATGTAAAGACGATATTACCCAGCCAAAACCTCACCCTGAGCCATACACACACGCGCTGTCTTTGATTGAAAAAACACCTCAGCAGGCAGTAGCTATTGAAGATACGTATACAGGGTTATGCTCGGCATGTGCTGCAGGCGTGCAAACTATTCTGGTGCCGAATGTGCATTCAAAAGATCAAAATTTTGATAGTGCGAGTTTCATCGCTCAAGATTTAAAAGTTGCCTGGCATCACATTACACAATTAATTTCAAATTAAGCTACACTTCAGTTTCAATTGTATTCTCATTAAGCGCAAGGAGCCAAACATGAGTATTAGATGGATTTTATGGGCAACATTTGTATTTTCATTGATGAATGTTGCGGTAGCAGAAACTGCATCTTATTCGGCCCAGTTGGCCAAGCGTTATCAAGCAGAACTCCCCGTTAGCTTTTATCATGTAAGTGAAAAGTATGATGGCGTTAGGGCTATTTGGGATGGAAAGCAGCTTAAGACCCGCACGGGGAATGTGATCCATGCACCGACGTGGTTTATTGAGAATTTACCCAAAAAGTGGCTAGATGGTGAATTATGGGCGGGGTACAACAACTTTGCCTATGTAAGTTCATTGGCACGTCGTAGGGTCCCTAATAGTAAGAATTGGCAGCAAGTAAGCTATATGGTATTTGATGCGCCGGATAGCACCCAACCTTTTAGTCAAAGATATCTACAATATGATCATATTTTAAAAACCACAGACCTCGCCCATGTAAAACCGGTTATTCAACACCGCTTTGAAAACCCCCGACAACTAGAGCGCTTTTTTAATAACGTGGTTAAAAAAGGAGGGGAGGGGGTGATGCTGCATTTAAGCAGTGCAAAGCATACCGGTGGGCGAACAAAGAATTTGCTTAAATATAAGCCCTATCAGGATGCTGAGGCAAAAGTCATTGCACATTTACCTGGTAAAGGACGTTACATTGGCAAAACGGGTGCTTTACTCGTGAAAAGTGAATCAGGTATTGAATTTAAAATTGGTTCAGGGCTCAGTGATAAAGAGCGTGATTCCCCGCCGGAAATAGGCTCTATTGTGTCTTTTCGTCATCAAGGGTTTACTAAATATGGTAAGCCTCGATTTGCGGTTTTTTTAAGGCCAAAAGCGACATTTTAATCCTCAGCTAAGTATGGTACTCTGCGCGACCTTTTTTTGTGCCGTGAGGTCGTATGATAGTTGGTTTTGATTATGGAAGTTCTAATTGTGCAATGGGCATCATGGATGATCAGGCTGTAAAATTAGTTAACTTAGAAGCAGATCGTACTTACTTGCCCTCAACATTATACGCGCAACACAGTGCCTTGGTTGTTGATTATGTTGCTAAGCAATTGCAAAGCCGTACAGCCTCAGAAGCTACCCGGTATTGTGAGGAGCGCGCTAGCACTTTGAACTCGGTACCGGCGATCCGCCGGGATTTGGGGTTGAGTAAAGCCGAGTCAGGGATCGCCATTGGCTCCGCTGCCATTTCTGAGTATATTGATTTTCCCGAAGAGGGTTATTTTGTTAAATCTCCTAAATCTTTCTTTGGTGCAGTTGGTTTAAAAGCTCAACAAATTGCCTTTTTCGAAGATATAGCCACGGCAATGATAATGCAAATTAAGCAACGTGCTGAACAACAAATAGGGCAGGCTTTAACGCATACCGTAATAGGCCGTCCTGTTAATTTTCAGGCTATTGGCGGCGAACAAAGTAATCAACAAGCGACTAATATCTTGACGGTCGCTGCAAAGCGCGCTGGTTTTTTGGAAGTTGACTTTTTATTTGAGCCTCTTGCCGCTGGTATTGATTATGAAACATCCCTGATTGAAGATAAAAAAGTACTTGTTGTGGACATTGGTGGAGGAACCAGTGATTGTTCATTTGTACAAATGGGGCCTAGTTACCGAGGTAACAGTGTTAGAGATCAAGACTTTTTGTCGCATAGTGGTAAGCGTATTGGTGGAAATGACTTAGACATTGCACTGTCGTATCATAAATTAATGCCATTGTGCGGGTTAGGCAGTAGATTGAAATCCGGTTTACCCATGCCAAACCAACCTTTTTGGCAAGCATGTAAAATTAATGACTTACATTTACAAACCGACTTCTACAGCAGCCTGAATACCAGAGCGCTAGAATCGATGTTAAGGGATGTTGGAGAGCCGCAGAAGTTAGCGCGTCTGATCACTGTACAACAGCAAAAGCTGGGCCACCAAATCGTTAGACAAGGGGAGCTCGGTAAAATCGCGCTATCTGAACATGCTCAGTTTGATGCGAATTTGAGCTTTATTGAGAAGGGCTTGAGTCAAACGTTGGCCGTAAATGAACTCGCAGAGTCAATAGACGATAGTCTATTACAAATATGTGCTTTAGCAAAACAAGCCATTAGTGATGCCAACACCCAACCTGATGTGATTTATTTAACAGGCGGAAGCGCTCAGTCTCCCTTACTAAAAGCTAAATTAAAGCAAGCTTTAGGTGATATTCCAATGCTTAATGGCGATAACTTTGGCAGTGTCACTGCTGGTTTAACTAAGTGGGCAGAACAGATATTTCGTTAATCACGTCATTTGAACATTGCCGCTCATAATTAAAGCGTAATGAGCGGCACCCCTTCTTTACTCATACTTTTATTTACAGTAGTAAGTTAATAGCTAACGCTATAAAAATGAGCCCAGAAATACGGTCTATCCATAATGGTGCTTTAGGGTGTCTGCGGAAATAACTTGCAATTTTGTCACCTGCATAAATATACGTACAATCAATTGGAAAGGCCAGAATAGGGTAGAGCAAGCCGAAGATGGCCAATTGTATTGTTGCAGATGATAGCGTTGGATCAACAAACTGAGGAATAAACGCGATAAAGAACAGGGCAACTTTTGGATTCAGCACTTCAGTCATCATTGCTTGAAAAAACACATTCTCTGTTTTTTTCGTACTTATATGTGGCTTATCGTCGACTTGAGCATGTTTCTTGAAGCTAGATCTTATGGTCATAATACCCAAATAGCACAGATATGCGGCGCCCAAGTATTGTACTGTCGAATATGCCACAGGCGAGGCTTTCAATAATGCTGAAAGCCCAATAACGGCAAAGAGTGTATGTATTACTCCCCCCATGGCAAACCCGAGTGCGCTTTGCATACCTGCAGTACGGCCGTTGGTAAAGGTTTGTGCCATCAAAAATGCATTTGATGGCCCTGGGGCTACCGCAATGATGCTGCTAGCAACGATAAATGACAGTAAAAAATCAGGGTTGATCATGAGTATGTCTAATTGTTATTTTTAATCGGCTAGTATAATAACTTGCATTAATAAATACAGTAACTAATGCAATAAGTACAAGGGAGCAGTCAACAAAAGCGGGCATAGCGCCCGCTCATAATTAGGTTGGGTGGGACACGATCAGAGCTGAGCGAATGTAAATCAGGTTGCGATTATAAATATGCACATATCTATATCTGTCATAAGCTATTAAACAGTAGGACTATGACATTTGTATGACTGATGGGCACAATCATTAACTGCTACTACTGTGTACAAGGTGTTTTGATTTACTCAGTAATACGATTAAAAAAGGCACTGATAAGAGTAAATGCATGGCCAATTGCGTCGGGGCTGCAAGGGATAATTGCTGAGTGCATAGAGCGAGAAAACCAGCGCCACTCATTTGCATCACACCAATTAGTGCAGAGGCAGTCCCCGCTTGTTTAGGGAAGCCTGATAGCGCTTTCCCTGCAGCAGAGCCCAATGTAAAGGCAAACCCGATTGAAGCAATATACATAGGTAGCATAATTGCACCTGGATGGCGAATGTCTGCGCATACAAGCATCAATAATGCACCAATGGTAAATAAACATAACCCTATAGTTAGCGCCTTTTGAGAATTACGCTTGATAAATTGAGGGGCAATAAAGCAAGCGGCGATGCTGATAACAGCATTAACCGTAAACCATAGCGTAAAGGTACTTACAGAGCCATTTAATTCATTCATGATCCACCCAGGGGTGGTGGTAACAAACACTAACATGGCTGCCATTGCGACCATGGTAAGTGCTGCATTAAACATAAATTCAGTGTTTTTAAGCATGGGCACAAAACGTCTTAAATCTAGAATGTGCCCTTTATATAACGTATCTTTTGGCTTTGTTTCACGAAATAGCAGCTGTGTGAGCAGCAGTCCAAATATTGCAAAAGCGGTTAAAAAAACAAAATTACTACGCCAGCCAAATTCAACGGTTAGCCAAGCCCCTAAAAGGGGGGCAAGCGCGGGTATAAAGCAGACTATACCATTTAAATAGGTGATCATTTGCCCACTTCCTTTGTGACCAAAGCTGTCTCTGACAATCGCAAATGCAGCGACGAATGTGGCACAAGCACCAAACCCTTGTAATGCGCGTGCGAGCATGATCACCTCCCAATTCGGTGAATATACTGCGATAGCAGCGCCTAACGTGAACAGTAGTATTCCTGACATCGCGATTGGCTTGCGACCAAACCGATCTGCCAGTGGTCCAGCAATGAGTTGCCCTAAACCAACCGTGAGCATATATACACTAATAGTTTGCTGAATATGCCCTTCAGAAACATTCAAACCTTGCTGCATAGCAACAAATGCGGGCAAATAGATATCAATCCCTAATGGACAAAAAATAACGAGTAAGGCGAGTATAAATATAAGAGATTTACTGCGTGGCTGAGTCATGATCACTTCTTTTGGGAGTCCGTTACCGCGCTATTTTAATCATCGTAGTGAAAAAGAACAGGACATAACGCCGATCTAATGAAATATTTTATTCTATTAAACGTAGCGGTTGTTTTATCATCTGGTCTGATGTGTTAGTTTGGGAGTATGAATTTGCGAAGGAATATGAGATGACAGCACCACTTCTAAAAATATATAAAAAAATGAGATGGTTACCATTTGGCCAGTGGCTTTTTAGCAAAGCCGTATGTAGAAAAGCGCCGTATTTTGGTTCAATTAAGCCGTCTATAACTCACTTAGAGCCTGGGATCTGCCGTGCAACTGTACCGAAGCGTAAAGCGGTGTTTAACCATATTGGGACCATTCATGCCATTGCACAATGTAATTTAGCTGAGCTGTGTGCGGGTGTGATGGTTGATGCGACGGTGCCCCATAAAACGCACCGTTGGATCCCTAAAGGTATGACGGTACAATATTTAAAAAAAGCTGAAACAGATATTCGTGCTGAAGCAAAAATTACGTTGCCTCGACAGTGGCAAGATAAAGAGGATTTAATTGTGCCTGTAGAAGTGTTTGATCTGCATGGTACAAAAGTGTTTCATGCAGACATTAATATGTATATTACACAGCGTTAATTATTGTGCGCTGGAGTGCTCAGAAATCGGGGTGATATTGGTCACCTCAGTTTTATGAGCCAGTTTACCCTCAATGAGTGCACCCGCTTCAATACTCAACGTGTCGTGCAGTACATCACCATGTACTTTAGCTGTTTCTTCTAGCATGACCTGGTCTGCATCAATACAGCCATCGACAGTGCCTTTTATAAGCACCTGATGTGCTTTAATACTCCCTACGATAACCCCCTGCTGACCAACAATGAGTACGTTGACCATCAGGTCTCCTGTCACTTTACCATCAATCTGTAACTCTCCTTCACAGGTAATATTACCTTCTACATGCGTGTTAGGAGAGATTAAGGCTGGGATCCCGGCTGTTGTTTCAAGCGGCTTTTTTTTACTTTTACTGAACACGATTAATCACCTTGGCGAGCTTTACTGGGTTGATCTGCTTATTATTTTGCAGTACTTCGTAGTGTAGATGAGTACTGGTACTGCGTCCAGTACTGCCCATAAGTGCGATAGTGTCTGATTTTTTTACCGCTTGGCCTTTAGTTACTTTAATTGTGTGGAGGTGGCCAAAGCGGGTGGTGATGCCGTTTTTGTGTTGTATTTCTATGAATTTTCCATAGCCGCCATTCGTGCCAGCGCGCAATACGGTACCAGCTGCCGGCGCGACAATGGCCGTTTTATGCCAGCCTGCAAGGTCAACCCCTTTATGAAAAGCACGTCTCCCTGTCATTGGGTCTTTACGAAAGCCAAATGGACTGGAAATATAATAATCGTCTTTTGCAACCGGCATTTCTGAAGGCAAGTGATGAATGAGTTGCTCTAGCTCACTGAGTTCAACTAATTTATCAATGGTGTTGATATAATGGGTGGGTAACTGCTCAAGGACTAAGGAGTGATACGGTCCGCCTTGTGCCAAAGTGTCATTGCTGCGAAATACTACGCCAGCTTCATCTAATAATTTATTAATGGAAAGTGTCCGAGACTCAATTGTATGATTAAGCGCGGAAATGAGCTGTTCTTGAAGTTGATGCACGTGTTGGCTTTTTACTTGGAATGATGCCTGAGGTGCGCTTTCTTCTTGCTCTGTGTTTATGTTGTTATCGTCACGTGCGGGGGGCAGAGCTTCAATTAAACTTTGTAGTGCAAGCTGTTTTTCGGTTAAATCGCTGAGTTTTTGCTGTTGTGCCTGCAGCTGTTGCTGAAGTTGTTTCTTTTCTTGGAGCCATTGATATTGTTGTGCTTCGTTGGCTACATTTAAAGTCGTGATGACGTTCTTCTGGGCAAAAAAAGCTTTACTGACAATAATTAGCCATACAATCAACGCCACTAAGCTTATCACTGCGGTTAACTGTAACCAGCTAGAAAGCGTGATCATACCGACTTCACCATTTTGGCGAAGCAGCAGCTGGCGCTTTTGAAATAACTGGTTAAATAGGGTGGTTATCGAGTTCAGCATACACATATAAAATAAAAATTAACGTCTCACTTTAACAATTTTTATACAAAAAGCCAGTGCAAAAACCCAAAAAAAGGCGTACTTATGCACGCCTTTGATTTTTATAAGCTTTTAATTCGGATTATTTTGCAGGCAAAATAGTCCCTTCAACAGAACCAAACCCGATACGGTTGAAGCCTTCAGCTTCACACCAACCACGCATGATCACGGTGTCACCGTCTTCTAGGAACTTACGCTCTTCACCATTAGCTAGGGTAATACTTTCTTTACCACCACGAGATAGCTCAAGTAATGAACCCGCTTCTTCGTGATCAGGACCAGATTGTGTGCCAGATCCTAGCATGTCACCTGGTAAGAAGTTACAGCCATTTACAGTGTGATGAGTGACCATTTGTGCCACCGTCCAGTAGCTATGCTTAAAGCTAGACTCAGATACTTTGCTTGGTGCCTGATTCTCAGCACGCATCTTTTGTGTTTCAATAGCAACGTCCATTTGAATGTCGAATGAACCTGATTCACGGTTTTGCGCTGACTCTAAATACTCAAGCGGTTGAGGATCGTTTTCATCACGTGTCCATTGTGTACGATACGGCGCTAGAGCCTCGGTTGTTACAATCCAAGGTGAAACGGTTGATGCAAAGTTTTTGGCTAAGAATGGGCCTAAAGGTTGGTATTCCCAAGCCTGTAAGTCACGCGCTGACCAGTCATTAAATAGGCAGAAACCAAATACATGGTTTTCTGCGTTTTCAATAGCAATGTGCTCACCGAGCTCATTACCTTTACCTAGGTAAATACCTAATTCTAATTCGTAATCTAAACGCTTACATGGACCAAAAGACGGTGCATCAGCGTCAGGCGCTTTAGTCTGTCCTTTTGGACGAGGGAACGCTTGACCAGATACATCAATAGATGATGAGCGGCCGTGATAACCGATTGGTACCCATTTGTAGTTAGGCAAAAGGGGGTTATCAGGACGGAACAAGCTACCAACAGCGGTTGCGTGATAAATTGACGTGTAGAAGTCAGTATAGTCGCCAATATGACATGGCATTGAGTACTCAACGTCAGATTGTGGAACTAAAGCACCTTCAAGTGCACTTTTGTGCTCAGAGCCTTCACGTAGTGCACGAGACAATGCTAAACGAAGTGCAGACCAATATGACTGACCCATACCCATAAATTCATTTAAAGCTGCTGCGTTAGCTGCTGTAACTGCACTGTGTGCTTCACCTGAGAAAATACCGGCTTCTGCAACAACGGCTAAATCTAAAACTTGGTCGCCAATGGCAACACCACCACGGAACTCTTCGCTGCTATTAGTGCGGCGAAAAATGGCAAAAGGTAAGTTTTGAATAGGGAAATCGGTACCTGCTTGGTTTGCGCTCGCAACCCAGCTAGTTAAGCTATTATCGTGTGTTTCGTTAATAAAAGACATCATCTTTCCTGTTTAACTAAAGTTAAGGCTATTTTGCCTTAACTTAAATAGAAAAGCAGCTTACTTAGAAATAAGTAAACTGCTTGTACATAGTTGCTTATAAGCGAGCGTTAAAGTACGCCGCGACGCTCTTGATCACGTTCAATTGATTCGAATAGCGCTTGGAAGTTACCTTCACCAAAGCCACCATCATCAACACGTTGGATCATTTCAATGAAGATTGGGCCGAAGAGATTTTTTGAGAAAATCTGTAGTAAGTAGCAGTTTTCACTTTGGCTATCTACTAAAATCTGGTGCTCACGGATTTTTTCTTTGTCTTCTTTTACCCAAGGTACACGATCGAAAATTGTATCGTAATATTCAGGGATGATATCTAGTGTTGCAATGGTAGATTGATCAAGTTGATCAAGTGAGCCTACTAGGTCATCAGTTAAGAATGCAAGGTGCTGTACACCAGGACCATTGTATTCATTTAGGTATTCATCGATTTGGTTATTATCGTTGCCTTTACCTTCATTAATTGGGATCGAGAAAGTGCCACAAGGCGACTTAAGTGCATATGAGATAAGCGCTGTTTTTTGGCCTTTGATATCGAAGTAACGTACTTCAGTGAAACCAAATACGTCTTTATAGAAGTTAGCCCATGTTTCCATCGTGCCTTTATAAACATTGTTAGTAAGGTGATCGATTCGGATGAACCCTTTATCTTTAACAATGCGTTGCTCTTCTAAATCAACAAAGTCGTTGTTGTAAATAGACCCTTTATCACCAAATACATCGATGAAGTAAATAAGGCTGTCACCAATACCGTAAATTGCTGGGTAAGGTAAGTTTTTGTGCGTTGAATCAGTCGCAGGTTTTGCACCACGCTCAACAGCAACTTCAAATGCTTTTTGTGCGTCTTTTACTCTCCAACCCATAGAGCATATCGCTGGGCCGTGGCTTTTAGCAAATTCAGCAGAGAACCCTTCACGCTCATTATTCAGTAAAAAGTGAATGTCGTTTTGGTTATAGTAAGTGATATCTTGATCTTTAAATGTCTTTAGTTTTGAGAAACCAAAGTCAGTAAAGACTTTATCCATATAATCAGCGTCAGGTGTTGCGTATTCAGTAAACTCAATACCAACCAAATCTAGAGGGTTATTTTCTTCACTCATTGTCTTGCTCCAGCAATTAAGCACGTTAGATTGCTTGTTAGATTTATTCTCGTTGAGTGGATAATTAATCAAAATGAGACAAAGGGGAAGGTTTAGGCATGATTTCGCTGTGATGCTCTTTGTAAATTTACTTGCACAAAGCCACTTTAAAGCGATAGTGATTCTGACACATTGAATGAATGAAATTAAAAGTCGCGTGACTTTTTACTTTTTGAGTTAGTGAATAGCTTGTACTCTGGTTTGAGTTTCTTTTTAGTTGTTGTTAATTAAGAGGTTTTTAATTTTCAGATATTATGCGATTCGAAAAGTCAATTATGGATAAAGTGTGACAGATAGGGCGGTTGCCATGTTTGCGTGTAAATAATTCGATACACTTTGATAGTGATAGGTTCGTATAGACAAAAAACCACGCCAATAGGGCGTGGTTTTGTTGATGTATAAAGTATCGAATTACTGCTTAGTGGCAGAGATCTCTAGCTCTTCAGCTAATATATGTTCTTGTGTATGTGGTTCGTGGTTACCTTCAGCACCATGCATCCATTCAACGAGACGGTCACTCAGCATATACATTGCAGCAGCTGAAATTAGCGCTGTCGCGCCTAACCCAATGAAGATGCTCATGGCATTATTCATTGCTTCTTGGCCTTCACCTAAGAATGAGCCAACGAACCCTGCAATTTTGTTTGCAATCGCTGTACATAAGAACCAAATACCCATAAGCAGAGATGCTAAACGTAGCGGTGCCAACTTACTTACCATAGACAACCCTATTGGAGATAGGCATAGCTCACCAAGTGTATGGAATAAATAAAACAGGACTAACCACATCATGCTGATCTGCAGTGACCCTTCTCCAGACCCTTCAGTGATCAATGCTAGCATCATGGTTAAGAAGCCTAGCGCTAGAAAAACCAAAGCCATGGCAAATTTTACAGGGGAGTTTGGCTCACGCTTATCTAGCTTGAGCCAAATCATCGCAACGAGTGGTGCAAAGATAATGATAAATAATGAATTTAAAGACTGGAACCAAGATGCTGGAATTTCAAAGCCCATCAGCATACGATCAGTATAGTCATTAGCGAATAAGTTCATCAAACCACCCGCTTGTTCAAAGCCCATCCAAAAGATGATACTGAATACACTCATAGTGAAAATAACTTTAATTCTGTCTTTTTCAATGCGTGTAAGAGGCTCTTTAGTTCCTGTTGCTGATTGTGCTTGAGAAAGCTTAGCGGCAGGTACAACTCCAATATCGCCTAAGTATTTTTTACTTAATAGCATCTGCATGATCACGGAGATAACCATACCAACACCTGCAGCAATAAAGCCAGCTTGCCAATTCACCACGGCAGCAACGTAGCCTGCAACTAGTGGACCTAGCGCGCCACCAATGTTGATACCCATATAGAAGATAGTAAATGCACCGTCACGACGCTTATCACCTTCATTATATAAATCACCAACCATGGTTGAGATGTTTGGCTTGAATAGACCATTACCTAAACACAGTAGTGCAAGGCCAAGATAAAATACATTTTCTTGCATACCGGCAACTGCGCTGTGTGGTATACCCATAATGAAGTGACCAAGCGCCATTAAGATACCGCCAATAATAATAGCTTTACGCTGACCTAATACGTTATCTGCTAACCAGCCACCAAACAGTGGGGTTAAGTATACGGCCATGGTAAAAGTACCATATAGGCTAAGGGCATCGGCGTTTGACCAGCCAAACCCGCCATCTTTGGTCATTGCTACGAGGTATAAAACCAATATGGCACGCATACCATAATAGCCAAAACGTTCCCACATCTCTGTGCCGAATAGCAGGAACAAGCCTTTAGGGTGCCCTAAAAACTCACCTGCTTTAGGTAATGAACTCATAAATACTTCCTAATTAAATCAAATGTGTTGTGTGGCCTTATAATTATCATGACGCAAATATACGTACTTGAACGGGTGGCCTAGTTTTTATGTATTTCCGCTAGTTATGACGAACATAACGACTAACTATGCAAAAAAGGTGCGTTAGTATAACGAGCAGCTTGCATTTGGGGAAGACTTTAGAGGCTTTGTACCTCTAAATAGGCAATAAAAAAGCCAGTCAATTGACTGGCTTTAAGATAAGTAAAGACTAACAAAGCTTAATTACAGTAATCATCCACAAACGTTAAATCATTAACGTGTGATGCAGCATCCATTAAGTAAGTTGCCACTGCAGTCGCTGGATTTACTGAGTAAATTTTTGCATTTTCGCCCGCATTACGACCAGAAACATACAAGGTCCCATCGTCGCCTATGGCTAAACCTGCTGCCCAGTTAATGCCGTGGTCGCCAATTTTATCAAGGCTCATGTCACCGTCATCAATCGTATAAAGCGATTGGCCAGTTAAAACATATAATGTGTTGTTGTCAGCAGAGTAGGCAATGTCACCATGTTTAAAGTCATCACCAGAAAAGCTCATTTTACCTAAAACTGTTTTCGCACCCGTTTGCAAATTAAAGTCGTACATGTACGTTTTACTGGTTGAACGCAGTGACTGACCGTCAGGCGTCACAGCAGAACGATAAATTGGGTACGAGGTTGCGTCGGCTGCTTCACTTTCGGTGTTGCTCGCTAAATCAAGCGTCCAGAGTTTTGACGCTTTCGTGCTTTTATCTTGCTGTTCCATGAAATACAACACGCCATCTTTACTGGCAATGTTAGATGCAGTGTGAGAAACACCCGTTAATTTGCTGTACGTGCCGTTACTCACATCAAAGAAATATACGTAGCCTTCTTGGTCCGAACCAAAGTCGTTAATACCAAACAACCCAGTTAAGCAGGCACGGTTTGCAATTCCAGTAACAGATACATTATCGATGAAACCACCATAGGAGTCAGACGTGCCTGTTCCTGTAAATTTGAGTTCGGTAGCCGCTGAACTTGCTGTAACGCTTACTGAAATGTGCTGCCAGCCTCTAGATGTACCGTTTAAGCTTGCCACTTCAGCCCCGTCCCAATAGACTTTTGCTTGGTTGGTGTCACTGTTGTTATCGACGCGTGGCGAGTAGTAAAAGCTTAAAGTATAGGTTTGGTTAGCTTGCGTAGAGAGGGTTTGCTTTACGCTATAGTTTGCCGTTGAATCGAGTTCTATGTATTGGCTGCCTTCTTGTGGTGTAATGATCCCCAGGGTATTGGTTTGAATCTCAAACCGAGCACCATCACGTTGCCAGCCTGTCATATTATCAAGCAGGGTCCATGTCTTGGAAACAACATCCTGTTCAAATGAACCATTGGTCACCAAATTATTCGCAAAAGCTGAATTAAGCGAAACAAGTGATGCCAAGCTCAAAGTAAGAAAAGATAGTTTCATATAAGACTCCAAAAGCAAGAAACTGTAAGATATAAAGCGTACAAGTATAAATTTCTAATCTTATTGTCGTATTTTTTTATGTCGTGGTCAATTAAACGACAAAAAAACGCACGATGATATTATTCCTCACCTATGGAATAAACTATTTCTAATCCTTTTTGATTATTTTTCTTTTGGTAATGATAACCAGCCCGGTTTCTGTCCCCGGTTTAGCTTGGCTAAAACTGAAATTGCTTTTTCAATAGTGATACGTTGTTGAGCAATATCTACATAGACCTGCTGTGCTGTTTTTTTTCTTTTTACTGCGGCGCCAGCATCTAAAAATGACTCAATCACCTGCAGAACAAAATTGAGTAGCTTTGAACGGCGTGCTGTGTGTGCATCATTGTTGATCACCGTATGTGCATGGGTTAGCTTTTCCTTTATATGGGTTATTTCAGCTTGGCTAAATTCATTTTGTGCATGTGACAATGCCGCGATGCTAATTAGCGCGTTATCAAGGTAGTCGGTTTCTAACACACTGAATCTGTCCTGTTGGGCAAACTGCATCAAGAGGTCGCGAAACTCAGCCTGATTTATTTGTTTGTTTAAAAGCTTTTTACATAGCTGGTGAGTTTTTTGATATTTCTGCCATGCATAAACATAGTTTAATCCGGCCCCTTTAATGTTTTGCATACCGACAATAAGTTGGTGTTGATTGTGACAAGCTAGCTGGCTTATTTTTATGGTGAGTGCATCAGGTGTGATGTGTGGATTATCAATCATGACACAACGCTGGCTAAACAGTGTGATAAGCGGTTTCAGATCTGGGATGGTGATGGTCTGAGCTTTTAACTCCCTTAAGGGCTGTAATAGTGTAAAGTGGGCAAAGCTGAGCGTTAAGAGATCAATTTGTCTTTGATCATTATCTAGCTTATTCGCCAACGCAGTTTTTAACGCCTCACTGCTTTTTAAATCATCATGAGAGAGCGGATCATCAGGAAAGGCCACATTGGCTTTGTCTAGCCAGTCGGGTATATCGGTTGCGATATTAAATTGTTGTATGAAACGCTTTAAATCAGCATCGTCTTGGTTGCTAATAATACGCGCTATTCGTGCTTCAAGTGCTTGCTCTAAATAAGCATAAAAACCATCGACATTGCTGCCGACGACTACGACATAATCAAAGCTTAAATCTTCAATGACGATTTGCGCAAACACTTTAGAACGAGCTACTCTGTCATTGCGGTTGTTAATTAGGGCAATGGTTTGAATATGGGGGAGGTCATTCATATCAAACAAACCCAAACGTCGCCAATTTTCTAATGTGGCTAAGCGTTCATTGGCAGACATACTATTAACGAATGATTGTTTTATAGTGCCAATTGGCGCGGCATCAAAATGTTGTAATACGCCAATATCAGGAACAATACGCTCAGCAGTTTCTTTAAAGACAAAGTCTTTTTCAATGCCAATATATTGTGCCATTTTTACCACGAGCGCGATATTATCAGGGTGTTCATCATATGGATAAAGCGCTCGTATATCGGGGGTGATTTGAAAACCATCGCCCCAATGTACTTGAATTAATGTGGTGTCATTTTTTGTCGCCGCTTCATTGAGGATGGGCATCATCGTTTGCTCAGACGTAAACACCTGCGTATTTTCGCCAATGAATGCTGACATTTCACGCGCCACATCTATACCTGTTGGGCCGAGTATGTCTTCGTGATCTGGATACGCATTAGTGATGGTCGCAAAGTTGTCTTGCATCCAGCGTCGCAAAATTTTCACATATCTGGGTGTTAACCCCATACACTCCCATAAAAACACATCTGCTTTTACTGAGGTTGCAAACGCAAGTACATCACTTTGCTCCCATATACTGGCTTTGTCAAAAGGCCTAAATAGTGGGATCTCACATTGTTCACCAGAGCTTTTTGAGTAAATCATCATGGCTTCGCAGCCGGTGGTTTTGGTAATAACCCGCAGTGCTAGGCTACTAAATAGCGCCGCTTTTAAGCGTTCCGTACCTGATTTCCCCCTGGTGCCCCAGCCACCAATACTGACCGGGATATGTTTGCGATTGTTCATGATTTTACGGCTAATAAAAATGTGGCGCCCCCAGAAGTAGCCAATAAAGCCAACCACAAAGAACACCAGTTGAGAGAGGGTATTTTGATAAATCGAATACAGATATTCTTTAAAACTAAGCCAAATATTGAGTAATGGGGCAGACAAAGCGAGTCGTTCGAATAGCTTTTTTATACCAGGCTCAACAGGGAAGCTGGCGCCTTCTAAGTTGCCATATGCTTTGAATAGTAAGGTAAAGCCTAGGGCATTAAGCTGTGCAATAAACCGCTGTTGCTCTAATTCGTTACCTTTTCGGAGCTTATCTAGGGTCTTAAAGTGATGGGATATGTACCAGTATGCTTTGGCTCGTTTCCATAAAGATGTAGGCTTTGTGATCTCTAAAAAGCCATCTGGTGTGTAACTTTTTGCTGGGGCGGTTAAGTTGTCCTGACTTAAAATAGACAGTAAGTAGTCAAGTAAGGGGATGTGTGGTCGTGCACTGAGTTCTGATAAGTGATATAGAGGCTCTCCTGGCACATTGGTCTCACTGATTTCTGCTACGGTACAGCTAGGCACATGCAATTCGGCATTCGGCTTTTTTGTAAGTACATGACTAAAACTTTGCCGCTTGTCTGTGCTTGGATGAAAAAACTCATGCCAAATACGCCAAACTCGTCGGCCCATTCTGTATCCAATTCGAATAGTCCAAGCATTACCACTTAGCTTGCCGTTAAAGGCGTGCTGCTGTTGTGCTCTGTAGCTCAGTGCTCTACCTAATGCTTCATGCTGTGTATCCGCAGGTAACTTGATATTGATCCCTTTGGAAATTTGCGTATCTAGTTCAGCGATGAGTGTTTGTTGGTAGAAGCTCGATAATTGCTCTCTTGTGCGTGTAATACAGCGTTTAATGGCAATGCTCTGAGTAACCGAGAGTGCCACATTGAGGTGTTCAATAAATAGCTTAAAAACTGCATTCGGATCATTACTTTCTAATTGCATATTGAGCATGATGCGAGCGCTTTGTTCTAATGCAATACGTTTAATAGCGATACTGTCTGAGCCATCGATTACTTTGCGCCATAGTTCAAATGACAGCGAGTCATCACAAAAGCGCGCTGCTGAAAGTTGTTTAATTATCGTGAATCTTACAGCGTCACAACTCTCTTCTACGAAGCGTGTTTGCAAAATGTTTTTTGCCAATTGGTCAGAAAAGTGTTTAATTTGTTCTAGCAGCGCTTGACGCACGCGTGGGTAGGGGTGTTGAGCACACTGTATGATCAGACGCTCATCTTGCACACTCAATATGCTTTGTCGACATAATACTTTAGGGATCGCACTAAGAATAAAAAGCTGGTCATTATCCTTTGCTTGATGTGGGTAACTATGAACCGACTCATCGAGTAATGCCCACATATGACTGCGAATAAAAGTCGGCCTTTGGTGAATTAAGATCTCTAAAATATCAATGGTGGCTAGATAGGGAGTATTGGTATTCTCGAGCTGCTCAATGAGCTTTGCAATGAGCTCTGAGTCTAGCTCTGGGTCCACGTTGCATTCATGAATTAAAGCAACCTGATTGACTAATGCCCGGATCATACCATGGCGAACATGCGCATTTGGGCTGGCTTCTAAAAGCCGTAAAAAGAAGGGTTGTAAATCAAGTTTTTCCCATGTTTGGGTTAATAGCGATTCATTACTTTTTAAATACCGCTTTGTAATGGCACCCAGCTTCGATATAAGAAACTTCAAGCTTTGCTCAATATCTGCCACTTGGCTTTGATAGCGACTAATAACCGCTCCCTCATCAAACCATCGCGAAAATGCGACTTTATCTGCTTTCAGTTGCTCTGGCGTGGCACCAAGTTCTTCTGCATAGTTGAGGACATGCAGCTCTTTTTCGGCATCAAAATCTGCTTTTGCTAATCGTTCGATGAAGTTTTTATATCCTGCTTCAAGGCTCTGTAAATTGGCATGAAGCTGTTCAATTTTATGACGCAAAAAGGCAATCGTTTGCAGTTGTAACCAGTCTATTTGGTGTTCAGCCTCTGGTTTGTGCTTAATTAACTCCCAGTTTGCTAATTCATCTACCAAAGTTTGATACTTGTGATGGTACAAATTTAACCAAAACTTCTCAGTATCAGCAAACAGTAAGGTTTCAAGGTGTTGTTGTAATTTTTCAGTGGCCATAAATATCTTGTTCAGCAAAGTGTGAAAGCTGGAGTGATTTAAATAGAATCTCGTCGTGTGCAAATGGTGTAAAACCGGTATTTTGTAAATTGCCTAAGTTAACTTCAAAGCCAATGGCATGTTGATTATTAAACCAGTCTTGAGTCCAACTGAGCTTTACCCAGCCCGCCGTCGTGTCACTAAAGTCATACAGTGTTTGCCAGCTCAATTGGGTTAAATACTGCCAGGTGTCATTAGGCCGATTCTCATCTGCGAACTTGTAAATACTCTGTAGTTGAGCGCTGAAGATTTGGCCTTGATAATATTGCTCAACGGTAGCGTTAAAATAGACATTATCAAAAGATTGCCAATCTTGGTTAGCAATCCCCCCCATGCCTAAGCTCACTTGGTTATCGACCCAAGGTTGATATCTATATTCATACTCAGCTTGCCAGCCATGCATATGATCTTGGCGGTAGAATCCAAAAATACTAGGGTTAATTTTTAAATCATCAAGGTACTCTTGGGTACTGACACTGGTGTAATAATAAAATGGTTGCCACCACCATTGATGCCGATGACTTTTATCATTACGCCAACTCTCACCGATACGAAAACGCGCTAAGCCCGCATAGTGGCTCTGCGATAGGGCACTGTTATCTTGCCAGCGGTTAAATAGAGCAGCTTCAGTAAACCAATGGTTCTTGTTGTCTTGCCAGTTGTGAATGGCATTAACAGCGTAAGTATCATAATTTTGGTTATTTAATGAGTAGGCGGCCTCAACTCGATACCAATGCTGCTTATTGTTATTACGCAATCGAATACCAAAATCTAAACTATGATTTGCTGGTAAGGGTTCACTGGTTTCGAATATTCCAGAGCGGCCGTAGCGCATAAACCCCTCTATGTGCGTTAAATTGCCATCCATAGTTAAGGTGTTATCTATAAACGTTTGTGCCACGGGTTTTTGTATTAGCTTTGGTTGTTGCGCCACAAGGGGGGTTACGGGGGGTGATACAGATAGTTTGTATGTTTTCGGTTTAAGTTGCCAGTTAAATACACGCGCAAGCTTTGAATGTGTACTAGGTAAAATTAATTTGCCAGCAGGGTGAAAAACGATTTGCTCAGAGCGCTGCATGTCGTTGATGGTTTCAATCTTTAATACCTGGTCTGTCTCTAACCGTAATATGGTGGGGTGCTGTTTTGTCGAGAAATAAAACAATTGTTTAGTATCAAGAGCAATTTTTTGCCATTGGCCTTGCTGAAAGACTTCAATGCTGACATTGAGTAACTGAGACACATAAGGGTTTATCCAATTTAAACTAATGTGAGAGTGTGCGCTTTGCTCCTCAGTTAGTGCATACTCCACAGCTCCATTGGGGGTTACGGGCCATACTACTTGTTGATTGGCCACTTCAATCAGTACATTTGCATATTGATTTGGCTGTAGCTCCGTTGGTGCAAACGTAAATTTGAGCTTGATTGGCAAAGCGTGAAGGTCACTAATGTCGAGATGTAAAGTATGGTTGGCGCGTAATAAAACACCATTTAGTTGTATGTTTTTGCTTGAATGACGGCTAATTTGCTCGGCTAAACTGCGTTTTAGAATAGCATCAGAATCTATTAATTGGGTCCCCGCATAGTCACTATAGCCCTTACTTGCTTGCCAATGACCAAAGTGCTCAACACGGCTCATGAGTGTGGCGAGGTTTGCTGGTACCTTTTCATTTGCCATTCTCGCAAAGAGTGAAATGAATTCATGTTCCAGTAATTGTGCTTTTTCTAAGCGCCACAATGCATTGGTGAGTAATGTTTGTAATGAAATAGAGGGGGTATTAATGAGTTCATCAAATGGTGTAGAAAACAAAAAGTCTACACTGTCGGTGTGCGATTGAGGCGTATCCATATGACTTTTATGCAATGTTCTAATACTTACAAAGCTTTTAGGTTCACTATGTAGATAGATGGTCTGTCCTTTCTTTAGACTGATGATACTTTCACTGGCAATGGAGAGCCGAGCGCCGAGTGCAGGTATTTGAGCCGTTGAGGCAATATCTGAAAACAGGGGAATTATTGATTGCGTCGCTTGTGTATCAATATGTAACCACTGCGTACCACTTGTAGCTGAATCCTGCCAAAGTGCTCTGGCTCGCAGTTGTAACTGGATATCGCTGGTGGCTTCTAATGAGATGCTTTTCCCTTGTGAAAGTGAAAATGCTTTATACTGACTGGTTTCACCTAAAATGGTGTTGGTCCCGAAATGTGTGATCCGATAATGATCTGTTTGTTGTGGAGGAGGTGTCGTTAAACTTCGGTAATTGGTGACCTGAAGCGGAGTCGGATCTAATGACAGAACATCTTGTTGGTCGTGCACTGACCATAATGCATCTAAATACTTTTGTTGTGATAAAAATAGCTTTTCAGTAATGCTATTACATTGTTTTAACTCATTTATGAAGGCTGCACAGAGGCCTTGTAGCTGATAACTATTATTGTTTTTTTGATAAAGAGTTATCAATTGTGTGGCTGCAAATTTCTTTAATCGCAGGTCAAAAGACCGCAATAAGCCTTCTAAATAGCTCTGTGCTAGGCGCTGTTGATTTAAGCGTTCTAATGCTTTAATTCGTAACTGCCAAGCATTTTTCTTTACTGCAAAATTAGGGCTCGCTACCAGCTGTTTGAGAATTGGGAGGGCTTCTTTAGGGTTGCTGTGTAAAAATTGTAATGCATTGCCAAGCTGGCGGTGTTCGTTTACATGGTTAAGTTGAGTGTCTTGAACGGCTAATGATAGGCTTTGCATTGGTGCCATATAAGGCGTTATGCCATTTAGGTAGGCATTGGCAGTACGCTGACTTAAGGTATTTAAGTGTGTGTACAAAGCTGGTAGTTTTTCTTTTAACTTCCCTTTTTGTATGTATAGTAACTCGTTATTGGGTAACGGCAATAAGTCATCAACTTGCACAGCAAGCTCAACGGTTTTATTATTTTCAGTTAAAAACCGAATGGTGTTTACATCAAACGCAAGTGGCAGCGTAATTTTAGAAAAGTGCTGATCAGCCTTTAATTGAAAATTAAAATGCTGATCAGGCGTTTCGGCTGTTAATAGCACATCCTCAGGAGTACGAGCGAAGAGGGTGATATAGTTTCTCACTCGATTTAGGTTTGCCCAATCAAAAGAGAGTGTTTTATTGAGGGTGTGAATTAATATATCTTGTTTTACTGTACTCGGGTATAAATGGTTAAGTACTTTTCGTGGCGCGTGTTTTACGTTAACTTCCCTGACAACTGAGCGTGTTTTTACTGGTGTTTTGAGTACGTCAGGCCATATAAATCTTTTCGTACTGATGGTCCCGAGTAAGTCTTGGTGACGCTTTTTTTCAATAGGGTTTGCTCTGGCAAAATTAAAATTCAAAAAGCCATCAAATTGAGCACTGATATATATGTGAGATAATGTCTCGTCGAGGTTCTTGACCCAATATGGGTTAAACACGCTTTCATCGTACTTTTGTGCCACACTGGCATCGTTAATTCCTCGATGCATTTGTTCTAATTTGATCAGTGCAGGACCATGACTTTTTACCGTTAAATAGCTGCCTTTTGGCACTGCAATGTAGTCGGTAGTGGCAGTGCTGACTTTGTTATTTATATATTCATTGGCATGTTGGTTAGCAATATTAATAATACTGACAGGTTGTTGGTTCACATAAAGACTTACACTGCCGTTATCTACTAATGACTTTAGGTTTTTTCTTACCGTGACTTTTAATTTCTTTGCCTGTGAAAAGTACGTGGTAACTTGTTTGTTATTAGGTAGCTGATAATAGGTTTCATGATCTTGTGCCAGAGCGAGTCTTGTTGTTTTTAATGGTAATTTAAGACTGCGACGAAAAGGTGATATATGAGAATGATAATACCCCAACCATATTTGGTAGGTGTGTTGTGCCTCAGTCGTATTACGAAACTTGATAAGTTGATCTGTATGCATAACTGGCAATTGGCATCGCGCTTTATGACAAGTTAATTCTTGTAGGGTCATTTTTCGCATAGCTAAGAGTGTCGAACCTTGCCATATTTCTATGCTTCTTAATAGACTAGCGGGAATGTCTAACCATTGACCTTGACCTACAAATGCAACTTGTTGAGCATAGGGATTAAGACGAAGGTATTGCGAAGGCGTTGACAGGTGCTGCACCGCGCTTGGTAGCTGTAACCAAATGGGTGCAGTTTTTAGCGGTGTCTCAGAGCCTTTTGCTTGTAGGGCCCAAAACAAAACAAGGAAGCTTAAATAGTACGGCTTAAACATGTCGTAAACTTTTTCAATAGTGATGGATTTTGACGTAAACGGGAGCGTGTTACCTTGTTTAACTCAATATGTATAAATGAATGTGGCTGAAGACCAAGCTTATGGACAATATTTTTTGTGCCACCGAGCTCGTTAATCGATGTGCCATATAAAAAGGCATTAAACCCCAGCTGACTAAAGCAAGTGGTAAGCTGCTTCCCGGTTAAATTAGAGGTTTTACCCTGACTAACAATAACCTCGGCACTTTTACCTTGCTTAGTGCGTCTTTTTTTATTGCTGAAACCATGTATTTGAAATACTTTTGCATTGATATTATGGGCTTGATAGGCAACCAATGCTGCATTGTGGATATTATAGGGTCGCTTTGAGAAGTCCATCGGATAAGTGTCTGGGCTTTTTACGTAGCGTTGGTGCGAGTTACTCACCATTACCTGGCAAAGGGTATCGTAAATAAATTGGCCAATGGGTAAAGTACCCATGTCAAAAAACTGATGAGGCACCGACACAACACAGCGTTGATTTAATCGATTAAAAAACACATGGCCACCGCCATCTTGCATGGTCGTTGCGCGCAACATCCATTGTTGACCTGACTGCTGAAGTTGCCAGGGGGTGATAGCCGCTGGAGTTTTAAACCACGAGAACATATCTTTGTACAGTGGTTGTGTATAATTACTTAATGCGCAGCTTGAGAAAAATACGCATATAAGGTAAAGACTAATTGGTTTCATATAACCACCATTTTGCTTGTTTTTGTTGTTCTGTTGTTTCTTCTAATACGCTTATCCAAATATCTTGCTCTGCTTGTATCGTCAATTTTTCTAATAGTTTTAAATCGTTATTAATCGGTACTGTAATTGAAGGATAGCTGAAAAGTGCGGTTTGAGCAGGGTGAAGTAAAAAACCGGACTCTTTATTTGCATCGATTAACGCATAACGTTTTTGTAAAATTGTATACTCATCGGTGACGAGATTTGAAAATGTGCCCTTGAGTACAGTATTGAGTGATACTGGCTCTGGCTGTGCTTTATTTAAGTAGGTTTTGATCACCACAGATTCTGGCCGTTTATTAAAGCGCAGTGTTAGAGGAGTTCCTTTTTTTAGCCGAAATAGGCGTTGTTTAGTCCACTTTCTATGACTACCAAGGTTTGTGTAGAGTTGCGTATTCAGAGCTTGTCTTGTTATTTCTGGGTCGTGAGCGAGTTGTTCAAGGGGATACTCACTATAAAAAGGGGGTGTGTCTGAAAGCATGATAATACGAGATTTTGCTAGCTGGGCAGCTGCTGGCATTGTGACGTCTTTTAGAGTTGATATTGCTGAAAATTGAAAGTCTGTTGGCGGCTCTGCTGGTTGAAAGTATTTCGATGTACTTTTGATCAATGCGGTGTTTGAGCGCGGTAGTATGGCCGTGAGGTCAGTACCATAGTAATACGTTTGTTCAATATTTATTTCTGGAGGGGACTCGAATAAGCGCACATTTAACAACTTTTGTTGCTCTGTGAAGCTAAAATCGTTTTCCGCTTGTTGGGAGAACCAAGCGCCGACCTCGGTAAAAATAGCGGGGTCTATTTGGCAAAGGGTGTCACATAATGCGACTTGATAATGAAACTGTTGTTCACGAGACTGTAATTTCACCCCAATAGCATGTTGGCTGTGAATTGACAAAAAAGTACCGCCTTTTGGTATACGTAAATAAAATCGTTCTGTATCGGTGGTTATATTTCGAAGTGTGTCTGGGGTGATAACCCGATCAAACAAGGCTTTCTCACCTTTGAGTTGTATTGAGTGTGTGGTGAGTAGTTGCTTTGCTTTGTCATAGACTGACACTGATACATGGCTATTTGGTGGGCCTCTAAATTGCAGATTAACATCACTATTTGGGGTCACTAGGTAATGTGCTGATAGGCTATTATCTACTTGATAATAATAGCTATGTAATGGTGATACGGGCGTTGAGTCGGCTAAAAACCAACTTGATTGTACGGAGGTTGAGGATGTGATCACGATAAGACCTGGTGGTACATCTGCAAATAGGTATGTATCAGCGAGTGCTAGTTTGCTAAACGGTAACGGCTTTGGTGGCTGTTGTTGTTTCAAGTCGTACCATGTGATGCTGACATCCTCAATATTTCCTAATATACGTGCTGAAATATCACCCGATTCATAGACTCTGAATGACGCTGACAGCTTGTCATTGGTGTAAAAACTATCAAGGTCGAGTTGTTGCGCAGCAAAGTCATATGTGAGTACGTGATAGGGTAATGTTTCATACAATGTATCTGCTTTAAAGTCTATATCGGGCACTCCCTGAGGGGCGAGTTTCAGCCAGTCGAATGTTACTGCATTGCGTATTTCTTGGGTGGTGATCGCATTGATGCCTATGGTGTGGTAAGCAATGGTGCGTTCACGCCACTCAACAGGAAGCTTGAGCCAAGCTCGATTCATATCTTCGGTATCTATAGGGGTTTTGGCGTGGATCCTGACAACAACTCCCTTTAAAGCGGGATCTTCAGGGATCACTCGCAATGCAATACGACTGGCATTAGTGAGTTGTTCGCTACTAATATAGAAAGACTGCCCAGACGAGACCGATAATGCGGCTTTATTTTCAATGATTTGCTTAACTTGCTGTTGCTCAGCATCTAGCGCTAGCTTAGAGGCATGATGGTATACTTTACTGGCAAGCTCGACATTGTTTTTATCAAATAAGGTATACTCTATGGCGTAGTTGATTGGTTTATCAAACGCGACTTGTTGAGCAAAAATCGCATTTGATAACACACGTAAATTATAGGTTCTCGAAGGCGAGAAATTATAAATAAGTGGCTTATCTTGCTGTAACCAGTGTACGTTAGAGCGAGTTTCTTTATCTGAGCGCTGTGCCATAGGCTCAGCTGATTGCAACCATAAATAAAAACGCACACCAAACCACACTATGGTAGCAAGTACTATTAACCACGCACTGATCCGCAGTAACCACTTAATGTAATACATGTTTACCTCCACTTATGGCGGCTTGATACATGGCTTGGTCAATGAGTTTATTTCTGGTAGGTAAATACAGTGCTATTAACGCATTACTTTTTTTGAATGCAATGGCCAGTTCATTCTCTGGTTGTAATCGTGTTGCCTGTATCGTGCAGCGACTATACACTTGACAGTAATGTGTCAGCAGCGGTAAATGCTGTGATATGGCGTACTCGCTGGTTATTTTTCGTAGCTGATGAAGGTCTTCTTTGGGTATCTTTGTCCAGTCATATGGGCCCAGTGTTGTCAGTGTTAAATTGGTTAATTGGGCGACCTCTGAAATTGCTAGCAGTCTTTGCAATAGTGCTTGTTCAGAAATGGAGAAGTGTTGTTTAAAGTCTGATGCGAGCCACAATGTAGCTAATTCGCTATTGGGTGCAAATAGTTGATAGCCCGTTTGCGGCGAGGTACCAAGTTCAAGACCTCGGGTTGCAGTTTGTCCTTCAACAACTTGGTGCGCTACACCAAGTTTGGTCAGTGCTTTACGCAAATCTCTAAGAATGTGGTTCTGTCGAGAATGAGGGTGTGTAAATTGAAATGCAATAGCACTGGGTCGAATGTGAGAAGGTGCACTATGACTGCGTATTTGTAAGTTCATTATGCCTTTATCAAAGTCATGCCTTAACGCACTCTGATGCACAATGTTGAATAAAGACTTAACGTTAGCTGGAGTCATTACGTTAGCACTGGGGTTTGCATATGGATGAGCCCCCGCGACCGAGAGTATTTTACCTTGCATATGAGAAAACAATTTAGCCGAAAATTTTAGAGTATTACTTTCAAACAAAGGGCGGGGTACTTGAATATTTAATGATTTAGCTGGGTTTAAATTTATGAAGTAAATCCCTTGCCCGCGCTCAAAAAACTGTTGCTCAGGTATTGGGGCAACCATCAGGTAACGACCCTGTGGGGAGTTCATTAAGGTCAGTTCGTAGCCTACCATTTTGGCGATATTATTGATTTGGTTTAGTCTGTTTTTTATGTTGTCGTTAAGTACCCGTGTGTTTAAGCCGTCAGCTAAAATGTAGAGTGGGCGAAGGATTTCAAACTCCCACAGTGCGGCCTCATTATTGGAAAGTAACTGAAAGTGACCACTGCCCTTAGCACTAATATGAGGAATATAGCGCTCAATAGCACTTTCTAAAGATTCGTTAGACGTAATGATTGGCGTTTGGTTTATTTGACCATTGGCTAACGCCACTTTTGACATTAATGATGTGTAATTGGCTGTGGTCAAAAATACTTCTAAGAACTGTCCTAAAAATTGCCCGCTAGGTAAACCAAATGCACTCGCTAAGCCAAATGCGCTGTTATTACAGCTAAGTAATTCTCGTAATTCTTTCTGGCTAATTGCATTAGGCAGTTGATTGTATGCCCATAACTGGCATTGATGTACAAATGGGCTGCTATTTAAAACACTTTGACTACGATTATTAATTTCTCTGACCTGCAGGATTTGCTCTGTATCAAGTGCATTAATAAATGCTTGGTAATACTTACTTTGTTGACTAGAAGAGCTGGCACTTAAAGACTGAGTTTGTTGAGTACCAAAAAGCAATGAACCACTTTCAAGATGGGAGAATAGCAGGCCAGCAGCATCACTCGCGAGGCGCTCTGATGAAGGGTGAGGTACCGTTATAAGAAGCTTTGATATTGGCTGTTTTGCCATAATAAATAAGCCTCTGAGCGAAAGCTTTCTAGCATCTTGAATGTAAATATATTTATCATCTTGGCGTAGCTGGAAGTCGAGCTTCATCAGCATTGCTCGGGCATCATTGAATATTTGCGGGTTTTGCCGGTCTCTGTTTAAAATCCGTACTGCAGATTGAAATTGTTGTAACTGCTGACTTTGTTGATATTGGCTGATTTCAATTTGGTTTTTTTGATCGGTATATAAGTAACTTTTATACTCACTGATCATATGAGTAAGGCCACTGGCATCGTTTTGAGTTTGTAGCTCCTTGATATGAGACGAACCAAACAGGGAAGGCACAAACATAATGACGAAGCCAATAGCGATGGCGATAAACCCGCCGACAACGGATGTTTGAAATGTGGCGCGAATGACTAACCCTAAGGCACTTTTTTGATATATTTTTAATGCCAATAAAGTTGAAAGCATATAGCCAAATGCAAACGTGTCTGTGACCTTTAAGCTAGGATAATATTGGATCACAACATAGTTGAGAATGAGTTTATAGATAAAGCCAATATTAAAGAAAAACAGTAATAAACGGGCACCTTCAAAATTCGCATGACGTAAACGAGTAAAGTGCAATAGCGCACTACCCATAATTAAAATAACGGCGGTTTCAGCAAATGACGTAATGAGTTTGCTCGGCTGCATTAATTGCAAAGCCAACAAAGCAGGCAGCATGATGCCATTAAACTCCCAACCATATTTTATATTGGCTCGCGATGCGATAAAGGCTGTAATGACTAAAATAATGTAGGCTTTGGGCGCTGCGATGATAGATGCTGCAACGGCTTCATACATGATAGCCAAATTGGCGATACTAAAGTTACTGTATGGCATAAGCACAAAGCGTACTATCAAGTAGGTAAGTAACAACTGGATAAGCGTTACTTTTGCACCATAGCGAAAGCCCCCGTTCCACATTACATTAGCGGTAAGGGCGATGATAACAAGGCCTAAACTATAAAGTTGTGATGCATAGTCAAAGGTAATATCCCATTGAAAGAATGCAGTTGCAATGGTGGGCCAAAATAAGGTATCCATGGTAACGCGTACTAAGATACTGATCAAAATGATGGCAAAGAAGCGGTCACGGCCAAACATTTCAGCAAAACCAAAACGTTCCATCATTGTTTTAGCGGATAGTTTCATCACCAAGTAGACAATAATGGCCTCTATCAGAATAACAATGGCTGATGTAGGACTCACGATAAAAAGCGGCACTAAATATCCGGGGACGACTAAGCCCGTAAGCGGAAAACCAAAGCGTAGATTTAAAAAGCAGACTACCCCGATACCAACCCATACGGTAGTAATTACCGATTGCCCCAGGCCACCTCCGCTTGGGAATATATTGAACATCCACTCCATTAATCAGATACCCATTCGGACTGTTTTTGTATTTCTTGTTGTTGGGTCAAGGTAGATAATTGTGACAGTAATAGGCTTGGGTCATCTAAATGCGCCACCAAGTCTGAGATATTAATAAACTCAAATAAAATACCGCCTACTTCAAACGGGTCGCCAGCACTGTTTTTTATTTCTGATGCGCCTATAGTGCGTACTGCTAGAATGTAGACTTGTTCGCCAAATAAAACAGGCTGATAAAGTTCGCCTTTATGTAATGTTAAGTAGCGCAGCTTTCCTTTAGCTACATCATGATCTAATTGACCAATTTTTGATAGCAGGTCTAGCGCTGTCATATCAAAAATGACTAAGCCTTGCTGGCGAGCAAGGGCCTCAAGTGCTTGATTTGTTTGAATCACTTGGCCAAATAAATTGAATAAAATGGTAGCGGAGCCGACTTGATTAAAAACATGTTCGAGAGTTGTAAGCTTTTGCTCCATTTCGTTGATAGAAAGCTTTATTTTTTGGCTCAACGGCTTTTCTAAGTTTAAGGTCAGAGTACGCGTTAACACGTTATTGCTGGCACTATCTTGATCGCTAAATATTCGGTAGTGGAATAACAATTCACCAATTTGATTGGCAAATCGGTTCACATTTTTTAAAAATGCGGCTTCATTAAAGTGTTCATTGGTACTGACTGTCATGGCCCAAAACCCTCGAATATCACCTGCATACATCAGGGGTACCATATACTGTGTTTCTGTTTCAGTTATATTGTCGAAGAAAGGGCGGGTAATACATACGGCACCAAATTGTTTAATAGCATCTGAGTAGGGCGCACGTTCATAATCGCGGCGCATTTCATGAATATTGGATAATTGGCAATTTATCGCACGGATTTCATACAAACGATGATCACCTTCTTGTCGGGCTAAAAAAATACTTCTATCTAAGTCGAGCTGTTGTTTTACTAATTCGATGATGGCATCCCAAGGGTTGCTTTGTTCAACAAACGATTTTGGCAAATAGCGACCTAACATACGTTGATGTATGTTGTTAATTATTCTTTGTAAGTCATCTTCTTCGACCCACTTTTTAGCAAAAAACATCCACGCCAGCGTCATTATTGTATAGGTGATCAATTGTCCTACAGGTATTAATATATACGCATAACGTAATGACAAGTACGCAATTGTTAACCAAATTATATTCAAGGTACTCGCAATGGCTAGGTCGGTGTTGATGCCAAACTTTTGATAAAGTACCAAAAGTACTAGCATAACCCCCAATTGAATAGCGAGTGACGGCCAGCCATCAAAGATAGTGACTAAGGTATTTTGCTCAAGGCTATGTGCAACATAGGCATGTAAATATACAGGGTTTTGAAAACGGCTGAGTTTCGGCGCTTTTAATGGCACCCCATAGCCATGAGAATACTGGGTAAGAAATACAATTTTGTTTTCAATTTGCGAGTGTAATATGTCGCCCGTGAGTAATCGAGAACTATTAAATTTTGGTAACGCATGGGGTTGTAATGAGAAGTTAACGAGGGCTTTGTCTGGTAACGTCTTTGAGGAGAATATGGTATGCCAAATATTATTACAGTCTTTTGCACTAAGATTATCAAAGATAATGTTATAGCCAACCCAACTGCCAACTGGCGGTAAGCATTGCTTGGTCTGTTTGTGTGGATATAAGGCGCCATCACTCTCATTACTGGCACTGTTTAAAATGGTATTTGAGAAAACAATAATCGCTTTTGGTGAGTGGTTGCGAATGCTCTCTATTAACGCGTTGTGCTCGCTGTGTAAATTAGCACTTTCAATGACGACAATATTGGTTTTTTGTTCGGATTGTACAACGTTTAAAAAGTGATAAATGGGCGCATTTAACTTTTCTAAAGTCCCACTCAACTCTAGGGTAAGCATGCAGGCAACCAAGCTAAGCATAAGCCAGAATGTTTTTTGACGCCGGATGATAAAGTATTGTTGTTTTATCGACATACTACTTCTCGCTCTTAATGCTTAAAATCTGCGAAAAGACAGTGTTAAGGTAATAGGCTCTTCCGTGTTTATACGCAGAAAGTCTAAGCCATGCATTTTGCTATTTGACCACTGCAACTGTGTTAATGTGAGGGGTTTTTGCCATGAAATAAGGGCTACTTCATCTAAATTTAGCGTCGCTTCTCCTGTGTTAGGGGGGGCATGTGTCAATGCCAAATTAACGCCTCTAGCAGGTAAGTTTTCAGGACCTAATACTTGGTTATCATCAGGTAATTCAAAATGATGTGTAAAAGGTGTCCAGTCGTAACTTGCCGCTTCAAACAAAGGGATGCGACTTGATGAAAATTCAAAGCCATCTTCTGCGGTCGTGATGGCAATTTCGGCATTAACAGTGCCCGCATTATCTCCTTTGGCATAGCCAAAGAGTGTTAACTCGTGATAAGCGTCAGCGACACTTTCTGCAGGCGTGACGGGCATGGTTCGGATTGTTTGCCTAAATGGTAACTTCAATGGCGTATTGTCAAATTGCGTTCTAGTAAGGCACATACCTTGCTGGTGGCGGTACGCACCGGTAATGCAGGGCATGGCATCATCATCGTCATGGTTCCAACGAAGTGTTTCTCCGAAGTCATCATCGTTATCCCAATCTTCAAAGTCACCAAAAACCATGATATCTCTGCCAAGTGTAAATTGTGCTGTGGTTGCTGTGCTACTTGTTATCTGTGCTAAAAATGCGTCGCTGGGAGCGTAGTTTCGTAAATCGACGACATTTAGGCCTGCTGGAAGTGAGATCGTTTTTGTTATGCTAATAGGTGCAACCTCTGAGCCTTGAAACGTGACCTGTGCATAGCCATATTTTGGTTTTACTGTGACATTATCATCGGAAAATTCAGCCAGTCTCCTTGATAAGTAATGACTTAAAAAACCGCTCACTAAACGAGGTTGATAATCTTCAATATAAATAGGGTAAGCTTTCGCGTATTGGATTTTATCTGCCGCACTCGTGTCAATATTGACAGAGACTGCGACGCCTAACAAAGTTTCTAATCGGTTTTGATCAAAGATTAAATTACCTAACCCTAAAATAGCGGGTGTTGAACCATATACTCCAAACCCTTGTGCAACATGCGGGTGATGTGCAATCGCGAGATCCGCGGCACGACGAGAGGCAAATTCGAAACGATTTGTGATATATCGAGTGGGCGAAAATGAGTATTCATCACCGCCATGCATTTGCACAATTGCAAAATCATGGTTTGCAGCAGCTTCGGTCAGGGCGTCGTTTAATTGTGCATCATTAGTTAAATCCGCAGCCCCGCCTTTATCTAATTCTGCAATGTAGTTAATCGGATTGGCATTACCTGTAATAGAGGTTGCAGAGACTAAACCTAAACTGATGCCATTTACTTGCGTACTCAACGGTTGGTATGCTTGTGCAGCATTGTTACCCGCACCACTATGCAGAAACCCGGCTTCGTTCACGTATTTTAATGTATCGGTCAATCCAGGTGCTAAATAGTCATAAACATGGTTATTACCCAGCGCGACATAGTCTACCCCAATATCCTTCAAGCTTTCTAATGTCGCTGGAAGTGAAAAAAATGAGAACTCTTTAGTCGGGTGAACGCTAGTTGGGTTAGACAATACTGGCGACTCTAAATTGACAGAACTAAAATCAGCGATGCGAAACAGCGGTTTTATATATTGTGCAATGGCGGTCGAACTGCTTGCTGCTGATGTTTCATTAATAAGCGCATCACTGGCATTGGGCACATTGTTAGTCATGGTGGTTAAATTGGGGTCCATAAACCGGCGGCCAAACATGGTGTCGCCACCAAACATTAAGGTTGCTTGTTGTGATGATTGGTTGGTGAGTTCGATTGTACGCTGTTCTGAATCTTCTATAATTCGATAAATGGCAGTCGATGGTGTGTAACCAACGGCTTCAGCAACCACCGTATAATTGCCCTGTTTGAGATCTGCGAACACGGCATTTCCATTGCTATTAGTAGTGACCCTTTTACCAGATACTTCAATATTGGTGTTTACAATGGGGTTATTAGTTGAGTCGACTACACGTATTGTGAGATTAGCTGTTGTTTGGGCTTGTTGATCTTGCTGCTGTTGTTCTTGCTGCTGCTGCTCTGTTGGCGGTGTTTCATAGGCATCTTCGACTGAGCAGGCTATAAGGCCAGTCAAGCAAAGCACCAAAACGACATTAAATAACCATACTTTTATTCTATGCATGTAACCTCGGACCTAAAAATAAAACATTATTAATACATAAATCCATCCTTTTGTATTGTAATTTAATTATTACTTTAACAACAGATGTAATAAACAATTATTATTAATGCGACGGTAAGTGAATAGGATTACGCACAAAAGTCGGGGCAAAAATTACTAATTACGTCAATAACATTTATCAGTATAGACCGAGTTGTGCAAAATAGTTTACATTTTTCTAGTCCAGTGACTATTCTTAGAGTATGATCGCGCTAAATTGATAACACCCCCCTTTGAGGAACGAATGCGTCTTGAAATTCATTGTGCAGACCGGATAGGTATCGCTCAGGAAATACTCAATATATTAGTCAATTACCATGTTGATTTGAAAGGTATTGAAGTGGATTCTGTTAATTGCAGAATGTACGTTAGTTTTCCACCGATTGAATTTGAACAGTTTCAAAAAATCATGCCTGAAATTCGCTTGATCGATGGAGTAGAAGATGTCCGAACAACGGCTTTTTTACCCTCTGAGCGTGAACACAATGAGTTGAATACATTATTGAGCGCACTGCCCGATGGCGTAATTTCAATAGATGCAAAAGGGTGGGTGAGGCATTGCAATGATGCTGCCAGTAAAGACCTTAATTTACCTGATGCGGAGATTATTGGTGAGAATATCAATAATTTGCTCAAAGGGTTTAATTTTACGCGCTGGCTGGAAGGTAAAGAAGTGCTCGGTCAAACCACGCGAGTGGAAGTCGGTGGTGAAGACTTTATTGCTGACATATTACCTATTGCTGTGCCTCAAGGGCCTGAAGGTGATGTACTTGCAGGTGCGGTGATAAATATCAAATCACAAAGCCGTTTAGGGCAGCAAGTAAGTGCGTTTAGGCGGTATGGGCAAGAGAGCTTTGCAACAATTCATAATCACAGCACAGCTATGCGCCGTGTGGTACGTGAAGCGAGAAAAATGGCGCAGCTTGAAGCGCCTATATTAATTACTGGGGAGACGGGCACCGGTAAAGAACTCCTTGCCAGAGCATGTCACTATGCTTCAAATCGTTCACTTAAACCGTTTATAGCGCTATCTTGTGCTTCATTACCTGATGATGTAGCTGAATCTGAGCTGTTTGGTTACGCAGGTTATGAGGACAACGCAGCACCAAAACGCGGCGTGTTGGAACAAGCTGACGGTGGCACTGTATTCCTTGATGAGGTTGGCGAAATGTCGCGCCAATTACAAACGAAGTTACTACGCTTTTTACAAGACGGCACCTTTAGAAAGGTGGGCGATGAAAACGAAGTTAAAGTGAATGTACGCATTGTAGCAGCCACGCAAAAAGACTTACCAGCGATGGTACAAGAGGGCAGCTTTCGGGAAGACTTATACTATCGGATCAATGTACTGACTTTAGAAATTGCGCCATTACGCGATAGAAAAGCTGATGTTGGGCCATTAGCTGAGCACTTTATCCAAAAATACGCGCAACAAAATGGCCAAGTTGCTCCATCTCTAGACGGTGATTGTTTGGAGTTTTTAGAGCAGTATCCGTGGCCTGGTAATATCCGGCAGTTAGAAAACTCAATTTATCGCGCTGTGTCACTGCTAGACGACAAGCAATTGCGTGTTGAGCATATGCAATTACCCACATTTACCCATGACTTGGGGTATTTAGAGTCTGATTTCGAAGGCTCATTAGAGCAGGCTGTGAAACGCTTTGAAGCAACATTATTACGTAAGTTATATCCAGCGTACCCAAGTTCACGTCAATTGGCTAAGCGTTTAGGATTAAGCCATACTGCGGTCGCAAATAAGCTGCGAGAATATGGCATTAACAGAAAGACAGTGAAAGTGTAATTAACTTAAATTATTCAATGAAGGTGTTATTTTGTACCCATGTTTTTTATAACACCTTCAAGTTTTATATATTTAATATCTGCGTTATCAAACACAACATCAATACTGATATTGTTGCGTTCAAAAAAATACTCAATGCCATTGAGATTCAGAACGTAGCTGCCTTTAACGCTTTTCCCAAAGTCACCTTTTTTAAGGGAGAGCTTGTTGTTACCTAGTTGCCAATCAAACTCTTGAATAAAGCCTTGATAAAACTCTTGGATCCAAACACTGCTTTCATCTTTATTTAAAGTAATAGCGATTGAATATGACTCGGGCACCTCTGACATAGCGTATTTTTTTGGGCCAATACGAAATTTTTTTTCTGCCTTTTCCCACCCAAACCCAAAGTAAAATCCATCAGACATACCTGTTGGGAAACGTAATTCGCCGGGACCTTTAAAGTCAAAATCGGCATAACTTAAAGGCGAAACGGTTAGTAACACAGCTGCCAATAAGCGCGTCAATTTTTGCATGTTTTTCCCTATGATCAGATTGTTAGATTATCTAATTAAGGTTAGTAGAGTGTCTTATAGGGATCAAGTAATACTTGTTAGTGCAACAGTCTATGCTAGAATTGCCCCTACTTTTTATTGGTAAGACCACTTTATGAACCTCTACTTTCGTTTGTTGTTACTCCTTTGGCGTATTAGAAAAAACAACCACACTCAGTCTGTGCTCAAGCCGGTAGATATAGATTTTAAGGTGATGCCGAGTGATTGTGATATTAATTTACACCTCACCAACTCGAGATACCTCGCGTTTATGGACTTAGCGCGCACATGGATGACTGAGAAAATGGGCTTGTTTAGTGAAGTCATGAAGCGTCGTTGGTTTCCGATTGTGAATGCAACTGCGATCACCTACATACGTGACATTAAGCCTTTCCAAAAATTTACTGTAACGACTCAGTTAGTTGGTTGGGATCATAAATATTTTTATATCGAACAGAAGTTTCATTCAGATAGGGGTTTGCATGCCATTGCGTTTGTTCGCGGTGTATTTCGTCATAAGAAAGGCATTATATCGATTGAAGAAATGTTAGAAGTGGCAGGCTATGAAGGTGACACCCCGACTATGCCGGCAGAGATTGTGCATTGGAAAGCGATGTTAGAAGAAAAGAAAAATAAGAATTTAGCAAAATAAAAGGCCACATAAGTGACCTTGCGATTGAGAAAAGTACTGTAAAAAATCTAGATTAGAAAACGTATTTCACACCGAACATAGCTACCACCGGGTCGATTTCAACATCGGATGTTAGAGCCTTTTGACCGTTGGCATAAACGGTGGCATCGGTGTCGATATCCATTTTAGATAGCATGGCGTGAAGGCCCCACTTATCGTTTAATTGGTAGTTAAACCCCGCTTGCACTGCTAAGCCAAAAGAGTTGTCGAGATCAACTTTTACATCGTCTGTTCCTAAGGTTGCTTTAAGTGCTGCGGTAGGCTCTTCATCGAAAAACACGGTATAATTCAAACCTATACCAACGAAAGGTCTAAATTTAGCACCAGCATCGAGGAAGTGATACTGTGCTAATAGTGTCGGTGGTAAATGCTTAACTTTCGCTATTTCAGCGCCTTGAAGCCCACCAGCACCATCTACGGTATGTGAAAATGGGGTTGCTGCGATTAATTCAAATACGATGTTGTCAGAGTATTGATAGTCAAACGTGATACCGAGTTGAGTATCTGAGTCGGCAACCAAACCAAGGCTTGTCTTTTGGTCTATGGCAGAGGCCGTGCTGGTTGGGTTTACATTTATAGCACCTACGTTCACGCTGAGCTTTGCTTGGGCAAATGGGGCTGCAACTAACAGCGTTGATAGTAATACTGCGCTAAGTTTTTTCATCTTCATCTCCTGAACGTCTGCAAGGTAATTTGCTTTATTGGGCTTATCATAGGGCTGAATTATTTTATAAAACTGTTCTAGATCAATTTTTAGAACGCAAACTTTCAGAAAATTTTGAAAGTTTGATTTAGATTAAGTTTTTGAAGGTATTACCGAGTGATGTGCACTAGGTGGATGCCACTCAAAGCAGGCTCTGGTGTTTATTCTTCATATGTATTTGTCATAGTTGTGCCGTAAAAAGGCCATGAAATTGCAATAAATCAAGGTTGTAATAGGGCCTGTATTTAGTCTTCGGCGATTAACAACTATGGCTCAGCAAAATGCGCTACAAAGTTCAAAAGAACGGTGTGTTGTAGAAACATTACAATCATTGATTCAAGCTCCTTCAATCACCCCGTCAGATGCCGGTCTATTAGACGCGATAGCCAATGAATTAGCACAGCTAGGTTTTGATATTCACTTTTTACCCGAACAATGTGGGGTGAAAAATGTTATTGCAAAGTACCGTTTTGGCCCTGGGCCAACGATGGCTTTTGCAGGTCATGTCGATGTGGTTCCTGCGGATCCGAAAGGATGGATTGTTGACCCGTTCAGTGCGGATATCATTGATGGCTGTGTTTATGGCCGTGGTGCTGCTGATATGAAAGGGGGCATTGCTGCGATGCTCAGTGCGACAAAAAGCTTGTGCCAACAAGAAAAAAAAGCCACAGGCACCTTTTATTGGCTGATCACATCTGATGAAGAAGGCGAAGCGGAGCATGGTTCTAAACGTATCGCGGCGTACTTAAGCGAGCAGAATATTCGATTAGATGGCTGCTTGGTTGGCGAGCCAACTTCAGATGTATCAGTCGGGGATACCATAAAGAATGGGCGACGTGGGGCACTATCTGCTCGCATTTCAGTGCGTGGCAAAGCAGGGCATGTTGCTTACCCTGAAAACACCACAAATGCAGCACATTTAGCGGGTGAAATAGTCGCTGCATTGGCCAATATGACTTGGTGGAAAGACGAAGCTGGGTCAAAAACACATTTGCAAGTAACGGGGATCTCTGTGCCCAACATTGTTGATAATTTGGTGCCAAGTGACTGCGAAATTACTTTTAATGTGCGTTATAGCCATGCATATAACTCATGCCAAGTACAAGATTTAGTGCAGTCGTTTTTGAGTAAGTGGGGAAAGTATATTGATATCGCTTGGGAGCGGCCTTGTGAGCCTTATTATACTGGTGAAAAAGCAACACAGTGCTTTTTATCATTAGTAAAAGGGGCGGTTGCCAATGCAACATCTCAATACCCCGCATTAAGCACGTCAGGAGGGACCTCCGATGGCCGATTCTTTTCGTGTGGTAACACTCAAGTCGTTGAGTGTGGTGTGCGAAACTATTCTATTCATCAGGTTAATGAGCACGTATCAGTAGCTGATCTAGAGAAAATCGAAGAAATATATAGTAATGTTTTACAAGACTTTTTTGTGGCTAATACAGAACTTTAAAAATGTTTTTACACTTTTTGCTTGAAAAAATGGTAAGCGACCATAGATAGAATTATGAGGGCGGCTCAAGTAGGGCTCTTATTTAACTTAATGATTTTTATGTTTTTATTTTGTTGTTTTTGGTTCTTTATGAAGAAAAACACCATTTATCGCTTAATTTAGAGGATAGCATTATGCGTACAGTAGATTTATCACCACTTTATCGTTCATTCATCGGTTTTGATCATTTAGCATCTTTGATGGATGCCGCGGCGCGTACCGATAAGCAGCCGAGTTTTCCGCCTTATAATATAGAGGCATTGGATCAAGATAAATACCAAATTACCATGGCTGTTGCTGGTTTTGCAGAGCAAGAGCTAAGCATTGAGTCAGAAAACAATACACTGAAAGTGTCGGGCGTTAAAGTTGATAAGGCCGGGCAATCAGAAAGAAGATTTATTCATCAAGGCATTGCTGAGCGTAACTTTGAGCGCAAGTTTCAGTTAGGTGATCATGTTAAAGTGATCTCAGCACAATTAGATAATGGTTTATTGGTTATTGATTTAGAAAGAGAGATCCCAGAGGCGTTAAAGCCGCAAAAAATTGCCATTGGCAAAGGGAAACTACTCGAAGACAAGTAAACTTTTCAATAACGTTTTATTAGTACATATTTCTCCCAAGCTTGTACCTTAAGTAATGTTAGCCAGTGTGATCTTTACACTGGCATTTTTTTAATATATGACACCAACTCATCGCGGGAATAGTGAATTAGCTGTGCTCATAAAGCCCATTAATAGCACTTAATTGTGTATGAGGTCTGTTAGGCCTTTTATGCAGTTTTATGCCTCTACTACAACTTATTACACAATCGCGAAATACTTCGCTATTAAATTATCGTAAGATATAGATTCAATTGAGCTAAGTATTGGGTCCAGATAATTTGGATATGAGAATAAAGCACAGGCATGTTTGGGTAGGGTTGATTTTACTCATGCTTGCATATGTGTATGGATACAAAAATGTTTTAGTGCGCACAGCCGTCAATCACTTTGTATTGCCACCAGCTTTTTCTATGAGTTGCTTATCTTGGTCGTTTAAAGCACTTAATAAAATTGAAATTACACAGCTGTGTATTGAAAGCGATGAACTTTCAGTTACCGTGAATGACGCAATAGCGTCGTTTAGCCATGTCAGCGTAGCGCAGTTAGATATTAAGCATCGATACTCCGATAACCCACAGAGTGAATTTCAAGCTCACCCGTTGAAAATTCCCTTAATGGACAATAGACCAATCGTCCATATTGAGAGAATCACTGTAACAAGCGATAGGTTACCCAAACCAGTGTTGCTGAGTTTACATGAAAAAGACTTGAATGAATTTATGGTGGCAGGTGATATTCAAGCGCAAGTCACATTAACAAATCAGACTGTTTCCAGCTCAATTGAGTTTAAAAGCCCACTGCTTCAGCGATATTCCGCTCCATACTTTAAAGGGTTGGAAGGTAAGTTACTGCTTACTTATAATGGTTTAACAACACAAGTTAACGCAGATGTAACAGCGAACAGTACGTTTGTTAAGCCTCAATGTAGAATAAATAGTAAAGTCGCTGGTAAATTTTCTGCGGATATTGATTTGCAAGTGCCTCAAGCTTTAATTGACTTGAGTAAAGTGCGCTCGGAGATAATACTTGATGGGTGCAAAAGTATCGTTCCAGACTCGTATATGGACTATGTACAAAGTACTTTTGGTAAGCCATACACGATAAAGTTGCCAAATAAACTATTGGTCACACCGTCCACAATTAATGTGCCAAAAATGATAGCAACTAACGCTGACTCAGATGAGGTAACTATTCGTGATCTTGATGTGCAATTGGCAAACATGCAAGTGCGTTTTGGTGGTCGCTGGCATCATACATCCGATTTATTTGGCCAGTTAACCAATGATGTAACGGTAAAAGTGCAAGGAGGACAGTTTACATCTGAACATCAGATTAGATTCCAAGCTGCGCAAATCGCACTAAGTAGTACGAAGTTTGCTGGCAATACACTGAATGCTCAATTGCTGGTCGCAGGTGATCTGGCTTTTGACAGCGTCAATATTTCAGGCAATGGTGAAGCACTTAGTAACATGATTAATCACACTGACGTTCAACTTGATACTGTAAATGTGGCGTTTGATGTGGCAGGTTCATACTCCGGTATATATCAGCTTAAGGCTAACCTTGCCTTAAATAGTGATGTGATCAGTGCTGACGATAAACAGCTCGAAGATTTGGCTATTGAAACAGAGCTAACGATTGATTCATTGCAGCAACTTGATGTAATTGTGCGGTCATCAATTGCGAAATTAGATGTACCGGCTGGCCAAGTAAGGGTGATCAAACAGCAGTTAGTCATGCATTCAGAATTTGATATTAATGAGGCCAAAAGCGGTGATCTTTCTATTGAAGTAAATGCTGAAACCAACATGGGGTCTTTTTGGCTTGCAGGTGTTAAAGCGGACGATATCAATATACATACCCATGGTCACTTTAACCGTACTTTGTCGTTAGAGCATATAGTTGAATATGCTGATTTATCGGTATTATTAGAGCACCAATTATTATCACAGGGTCATCCATTTACGATAACCATTGCAGATCAACCGATCATGGGCTTACAACCTATAGTCGAGAACATTTTGCCTAAGCTACAGCTCTCTGCGGGCATAATGAATGCGAAAGCCAGTGGTGATCTGCAGGCGCAAGACGCGAGCTTTAGCGCTAAGCTGAAAGGTGCTTCTGTGTTGTATGATAGTCATTATGGTGAAAACATTAACACAACACTTTCAGGTGAGATCAATTCAGGTGTGATTAACATAGCAAAATCTAAACTAACGATAGAGCAAGTTCGTTCAGGAGCTGTTTTGTCTAACCTCAGCGCTGATTATATGCTTAATGCGCAGCAAGCAATACTGAGTAATATCAAAGCGAATGTATTTAATGGTCAGGTGTATTTACCACAATTTGCATTGTTTTCAGAGCAGCAAGATTTGGATGTGTCTTTGTCTAATTTAGATTTAGGTATGTTGGCAGAAGCCGGCCGGGATGCGGGTATTGATTTGTCAGGTAAGATATCGGGAAAGCTTCCAATATCGTTAAATAATGGTGCTGTCAGTATTCAAAATGGCCAATTATACAATGTTGATATTGGTCAATTGTTAGTTCAGAATAATGCGTCTGTCGACGCATTAAAAGCACAGCAACCTAGCTTGGAAACCGTGATTGGGCTACTTGATAATTTAACGGTTAATAAGTTAATGAGTGATGTCAATTTGACCCCAGATGGGTGGCTTACTTTGGGGGTTAAAATAACCGGTGAAAATGAAGCGCAAGCGCAGCCTGTTAATTTTAATTATACCCATTCTGAAAATATATTTACCTTGTTTCGGGCATTGCGATTAAGTGATGAGATAACACAACGAGTAGAACAAGCACTAACTAAATCGGAGTAAATTAGATGAAATGGATGATAGCGTTGATGAGTGTGCTGATGTTATCGGCCTGCACGCATAAAGTACAGGTTGAAACGAAAGAGCCAATTACAATCAACTTGAATGTGAAAGTGGATCATGAAATACGTGTGAAAGTTGATAAAGAGTTAGATGACTTATTTAGCGATGACAGCGAATTATTTTAAAGGAGATCATAATGAAAACTAATAGTTTTGTATTTGCATTGATTGCGTTAGGAATGACCTTTTCCGCGTTTGCGCTGACTTTAAATAGTGCAAAATCTCAGGGCCTTATTGGTGAAACATCGAGCGGGTACTTGGCTTTGGTTAGCCAGAATGCACAGGCACACGCTTTGATTAAGTCTGTGAATGCGAAAAGGAAAAGTAAGTATCAGCAATTAGCAAAAAAAAATAACCTAAGCTTATCGCAAGTTGAAACGCTTGCTGGGAAAAAGGCGGTAGAAAAAACAGCGTCAGGACATTTCATCAAGGTAAAAGGGAAGTGGGTTAAGAAATAAGCCGATTTTATTTTATATACCAAATAGAGTGTACCGCACACTCTATTTGGCTGATGCTGTTAGTTTATAGTGAACGTGTAAAATTAGTTCCTGTTTCCTCCCTTTTTTGTAATACTCATCTTATTATAATTCTTGAATATTTTTGCATGCGACACCGTATTAATGGCTTATCCGTTGATTTAAAAACAGGAGTGGTTTTAACCAGTTCTGAGCGTATTGTCATTCGTAGTAAAACGTTGCAAGTATTAGTTAAGCTGATTTGCTTACGGGATCGTATCGTGACCAAGCAAGAGCTGCTTGAAGATATTTGGCATGATGTGATTGTACAGGAGCAGGTATTAGCACAGTCAGTTAAAGAGCTCCGGGATATATTTGGCAGTGATGTCATAAAGACGTTTCCACGCAATGGCTATCAATGGGTGGCAGAGCTCACCTTGTATAGCGATTCAACTTCTAGAGCTGTTTATAAAAAGCCACTTTTCCAGCTTGGTGTTATTACCATTATTGCCTTCTTAGGCCTCATCGTTACCCATATATTCAATCCCCAAAAATTGACTATCGCATTTTTGCCAGTAGACAATGCGATGCAAGATAAAGAACATAACTGGGTATCGGTGCAGGGGCTCGAATATTTAAACCAAAGGCTCGCACAGACCAGTGAACTGGATGTGATTGGCAGTGGACATGTGCTCTATGCTTTGGAAAGGTTAGATATTGATAAGCGGTATGCTTTTTCACAGAGTAATATCTACCCATTAATAGCGAAATTAGAAGCTGATTTATTGGTTAAAACTCGTTTAACGGGGTTCCCACTCGACTATCAACTCCATTACTTTATTCATGCGGGACATAGTGTTGAACGGGGAGTTATTAATGCTGAAACAGTTAACTTTGCTTTTGATGAACTGGTCGAAATAGTGGCAAATCGATTTGGTTCTTATCAACCAACTAACTTCCAGTTTCATGAGAATGTGTTCAGTAATGAAGCCTTTGCACGCGGTGTTGAGCTGTATTTGAAAAATAAATTTGAACAAGCAACCCCACTTTTTGCAAGTGCCTTACAAAGTAATCATGAGTTATTAGCGGCACGGCGTTACCTTGCTGCCAGTTATGCCAATATGGATCGTCAGGATGAGGCAATTGTATTACTTGAAAAAAATATAGAGCTTGCGGGTAAGCAGCAAAACCGCGAGTTGATCAGAGCGCATCTCATGATTGGCTATTTAAAAATTAACTGGCCACACACCAATGATAGAGAGCGTGAATTACATCAGGCTTCTGAGCATATAGCCCTTGCTAAACAGCTGGCTGAACAGCAACAGGATAAGTTATTTATTGCGTATTCTTACGAGGAACTGGGGAAAATAAAAAGGTTGCAAGGTCAGTATGTACAAGCCATACGGTTATTGACCTTGGCTTTGAGCTATCATCAAGAGTTTAATAGCACCTACGGGCAAACAGCCGCGTTGATTGAGTTGGCAAAAGTGGCAGCGGAGCAGTTAGAGCTTACAGAAAGTACACGTTACCTAAACCAAGCACTGACTATTGCAGAGCGCAGTAATGCGCAAGCTAACTTAGTGTGGGTGTATTTAGCCAAAGCCGATATTGCTCGTAGCCAATTGAATGAAGGCAAAGCAAAGCAGTATGCTTTGCAAGCTAAAAAGGTTGCGCAGCATAATGACAATCAACTTCTGATAAGTAGGGTTGAAGCGTGGTTCAACCACACTTCGGTGTATAGTGTAAATTAACTTAATCGTTATAAACTGCAGTAGTCGTCTTGTTTAGGTGACCAGTCGGGCACTGTATCGTGATGCGTGACGTTATTTGTACGTAAGTGCGTGACTTGCTCCATAACTTGCTGGCCTGTGAGTTGCGCATTTTGAGAAAAGTATACCCAATCAACATCTTGATAATATTGGCGCATCGCTGGGTTGCTTACTAATTGCTCTTGAATAAACCATAAATTGAAATTGATAGACATAGGCACCTCGGGAAACACTTCAGGTCCATGTTGAGCGAATAGCTCGCCATTAATATAGTAGCTGAGCGTGTCGCCTTTAGCGTGCAGTACTAATAAATTCCAGCCTTGTAAGCTATTGCGTGTAGCGTCGTATTGGTTAACTTTAGTCCATGGTTTGAGTTGGAATGTTTCCCAAGATGTCGCGAACAAAGCGTGATTGCCTTCTCCCCAGCCGCCATTCGCGAGGTATTCAAAGTCCATCTCACTATAGTTTTTATCCATTGGGGCTTTTAGAGGGCTAATGGCATAGAATGTTTCTACTATCCCGTCACCATCAGGGCCGTATTGAGGCTTGTCATTAAAATACACGCGTGCTGCATAAGTTCCTTCACGGTATTTTCGTTTATGGCACACTTGTGTTTGCCGGGTGTTTACCGCAGTACCATCTGTTTTTGATGTTAGTCGCATTACAAAGTTAGTATGATCTAACTCATCCGGATGAAACGTCACGCCTTCTTTCCACCAGCTAGCTCCTTTGATACCAGGGTGCCCGGTCTCTGTACGTGCCATCCAGCCATTTTCTTGCGCTTGATTAAAGCTCTGGTAGTTAAAGTCATCAAACATAAATTGACGTGAAGGTTGCTCTGCAGGCGATGGCTGCGCCGCTGTTGCACATAGGTGCAGTGCTCCAAGCAAGCACATACTGGTGATAGAAAATGTTTTATACATCATTAAAAGCCTTTATTTTATTTTTTCGGGCTTTTATTTTTAATGTGCTGGTTAAAAAAGAGCTAATTAAAAACGATTAAATAACAATATGGGGACGGTTAATTGTTTTTAATTATATGATTATAATAGTTTTAATTTATAATAAAAATGAGTAAGGCTGGTGGGAAGCACTTACTCATTGGGCTAGTAACTTTACTTAATAAGTACTTAGCTGCTGTTTTTCGCTCGTTGTTGCACTTCTACTTTTTGACCTGTTTGCAGTCGCTCAGCACCTAAAACAACAACAGTATCGTTAACTGATAATGAACCTGCGCTGAGTGGGGTAATTGCCACTAACTTACCCTTACCTTTACCTACTTGAACAGGGACCTTCTGAGCTGTGTTTTGGTTGTCTATCTTTACAATATGTACGCCGTCTTTACGTAAAATCAATGCATCTCGATTGACTAGCCAAGACGTATTATTTGTTTTTAAAGGTACGGAGATATTAACTAATTGCCCTACAGCCCAGAGTGAGTTGGTGTCTTTTTCAAGGGTTGCGCGTATCTCAAATGACTGAGAACGTGGATCTGTGGCAGGAATAATTGCAGTGATTTTTGCATAATTGGTAGGCTGACTTGGTGTGCTGTCAGTGGTTGTAATGGGAAGAGATTGCCCTTGCTGTATGTAGTTCAAATATTTTATGGGAATGTAGATCCGAGCCTCTAAATTTTTGATGTCGATTAACTTAATGAGCTTATCCGCACGATTGACATCTGCACCAGACTGTATAAAACGCTCACTGACAACACCTGAAAACGGTGCTGTTAAGGTGGCTCTGTTAATTTGGTCGGCTATTCTCTGCAGGGCGATTTCTGCAAGTGCGATATCTGATTGTGCTAAGTCGTGTTTATTCTGGATTTGGTCAACTTGACTTGCCGCGGCACTACTAGACTGAGCGAGTTTTTTTAAGCGACTTAATTCTTGCTTTTGAAAACGTAAGTTAATTTTTGCTCTCGTGAGCATTTCTCGTTGGGTAGCGAGTTGAAACTCTAAAGGCAGGGTGTCTATTTTCGCCAATACATCCCCTTTATGCACTAAGCTGCCCGGTTCGGCGACATACGTTAGTAGGCCGCTTACTCCAGCTGTTAATCTGACATCTTGCTTGCCATAGAGAGTCCCGTGTACCGTAAATTGGCTCGCTAAATTGGCTTCAGTGATACGTTCTACAGCGACAGGTGCCGCTGCATTTACGGCTGCGCAAAGCAAGCTGCTCGTTAATAAAGCTGCTTTAGCGAGGCGAGTTATTTGAAATAAATGAAAATATTTAGTGTGATGCATTATGCGCCTCTTTATTTATTCGCAACCAAGTCAATAACTTGGGCTTTTTGTGCAACTTGGCGTGGTACACTTGGGTGTTTTGAACGACCTAGCAGTAATAAACTAGGCATTAATATGAGAGTAAACAAAGCACTAATCGCCATACCGCCGACGATCACAGTTGCCAATCCACGATATATTTCTGAGCCAACACCCGGCACAAGCATAAGTGGTAACATACCGAATAAGCTGGTTAGCGTACTTAGATAGACTGGCCTAGCTCTTAATCGAATCGCTTGTTCTACCGCATCTTGACGCAATAATCCGTTGCGCTCACCACTGCGAGTTTGGTCAACTAAAAGAATGGCGTTATTTACGACTAATCCGAGTAAAATGATAAAGCCAATCATGGTCAGTAAATCGAGTGATTGGAAAGTAAATAGGTTAAGTAAATACAAGGCGATCACACCACCCGCGACCGCTAACGGCATTACCAAAAGTACCAACATGCTATCTTTAGCTGACCTAAAGAGCGCAGTCATTAGTAAAAATAAAATGAATAATGCGAGTATAAAATTCAGTGTCATTTCTTCAATTGCAGAGTTCATCTTAGTTGCATTTCCAGCTAATAATACGCTAACGTTTTCTGGCATGGAGGCTTTTACATGGGGCATTACTTCAGCCATGAGTATCGTTTGTGCTTCTTGCAAGCTCATCGTTTCGGGTGGGGTAATTACTACTGATACAGTGCGCTTGCCATTAACCCTGCGCAGTTGACTGGGGCCAACCGTGCGCTCAACGGTTACTAATTCACCTAACGTTTGAATTCCCGACATTGGCGTAACAAGCGGAAATGCCTGTAATTGCTCAGGAGATGACCAAGGCTCAGAACGCAAAATCACATTCATGCGCTCATTACCATTGAAGTATTCATTGATAAATAGCCCTCCCGTAAATGCTTGCACTGCACGTGCAACTTCATCACGAGTTAAGCCAGCTTGTGTTATGCGCCTGTCATTAGGATGAAGGCGCAGTTCAGGTTCAGCCATTTCTAAACTTGGTTGAGGTTGCGCGGTTGCATTAGGCAGCTCGCTCTTTACTTTTGCTAATACGACTTTCGCACCACTAATGAGTTCATCCATGTCGGGACCTGTTAAGTCGATATTGAGTGCTCGACCGTCTCCACCATTGGAGACTCGGATCATTGACCCTCTAAATAGGAATACGTGAGTATCAGGTAGGTCTTGAAAAATTTCATTTCGAGCAACCTCCATAAGCTCTTCAACGCGTTTAGGGTCATCTGAGTAAATAAATCCACCGCCGTTAGAGCCTGCAATGTAAAAATTGTAATCTTTTACTTTTGGGAGCTTTGTTCCTTCGTAATAAGGCTTCAGGCGTTCTTTAATTCTCTGTCCTATTTCTTGCTCCAGAAAACCGAGATTTGCACCTGGGGGAATATTTAATGAATAGAAAAAGCCATCAGTGGGTGCGCGAGGCATAAAATCAGTCTTGGGTAGTAAGGTAAAAGTTGCTATTAGTGATCCACCGAGTAAGCCGACTACCCAACTACATTGTTTTATTCTGGTATTTGTAATCTTTTTTATAAATGCAGTCAGCGTTGACCAATAAGCGTTGTACGGGTCAACGGCTGGCTTTTTTTCTGGCCAAAATTTATTGGCAATTGGGATAATGGTTAACGCGCATACTAATGAGCTGATCACGGCGATGGATAAGGTGAGCGCGAGGTCTGAAAATAATTGCCCTTCAATACCTGCCATGAACATAATAGGTAAGAAAATGGCAACACTGGTTGCCGTTGAAGCAAACAATGCCCCTGCTACTTGTGTTGCCCCTTTTAGTGCTGCTTTACTATGGTTTTCACCTAACGTTCGTAATCGAGAAATATTTTCTTGAACAATAATGGCTGCATCCAGCACTAGACCAACTGCAAACGCTAAACCAGCTAGTGAAATGACATTTAAACTACGGTCAAAAATATTGAGAGAAAAGAAAGCGACCATCAATGATACTGGAATGGTTGCTGCAATAATTAAGGTGGTTTTCAAGCCTCTGAAAAACAGCCACATAATGCCACATGCAAATAAAACACCGAGCCCTAAATTACCTTTGACTAATTGCAAGGCGTTACGAATATGTACCGAGGAGTCGAAGCTTAACTCAAGTGCTAGCCCTGCCTCGAGTAACGCGCCATTATTTAATTCATCTATAGTGTTATTTATTTCATCTAGGACGGCGACTGTATTTGCATCATTATTTCGAGATACAGTAATATAATAAGAGGGTTTACCATTACGCAACGACATTGCACGCCTATCGGTGACAGTATCTTCGACGGTGGCGATATCTTTTAAATAAATTGGTCGATCATTTGAATATCCTACGCGCATTTCGCTGAGCGACTCCACATCATATTTACCAGTAAAACGAACGGTATATTGGCGTCGACCTACGTCTGAAACACCGCCAGAGACGTCACTTGAACTAGAAATAGTACGCTGAATATTTGTCAGGCTAATGCCTAAGGACGCGGCTTTGAAAGGATCAAAAGTAACTCTAAGCTCTCGAGGACGTTCGCCAGACATATTTACATGAGAAACTCCAGGAATACGAGCGAGACTGGGTTCAATAATATCTTCAATTTGTTTTTGGTATTGCGCCATGTCGAGAGATTCTGAGTCATAGCGCAAAGGCACGACCATTAAACTTGCTGCAGTTGGCCCACCAGAGCCTGCGCCTCCATTACCTCCAGCTGTGACAACTGGGTCAATCGCATCGAGAGGAAGTGGAGGGGCTTGGTTAAGGCTCGTAAGCACGTCTAGCATTGCCTGCTGCATATTCGCATTAACGGCAAACGTAAGTGTAATAAAGCCTATACCTCTGCTGATGTTTGTGTTGACTTCTAGTGCTCCAGGAGTACTTTTTACTGCATTCTCGATAGGTTCGATGATCATAGACTCGACTTCTTCGGGAGCAGCCTGTCGCCAGCCTGAAAATATTGTAATTTGAGGTTGTTCTATTTCAGGGGTTAGCTGTAAAGGGAGTTTAAAAATACTGATGGTGCCAAAAAGCATGATCAGTACCAGTATTACTATTACACTCGCTGGATTTTTTAGCGAACTGCGTGTTAAGTTCATTGTGATATCCATTAATCAGTAGCCTATTAATTATCGAATAATTTTTAGTGATTGACTAGCAGGATTATTTTTTAAATTAATTAACATGTCATTTGTCGTGCTTTATTGTTAGTTAAACATTCAGTCGTTACTTTTTGTAACAAAGTTATAAAGGTAAGTGGTTTTGTTAGTAAAAAACTAACGAGTTTTGAGTTAAAACAAGTAACGATAAAATATTATTAATAATATGCGTGTATGGTTATGTTTATTATAATTATCTTGTAACATTTCGGCGTGAGAGTTATCAGCAGTGCAGTATTGTCGTTAAGGAGTGATTATGTTCATTGCATTAAAGTGGGATCATCAAATTGGTGCACATTTTGTTTCATGGCTTGTTGTTGAATGTTCATCCGTTAGCGAAAAGTTTGGATTGCCTCAAGCTTTACCACCGCGTAGAGATATAGCATATTTTGTTCATGAGAAAACAGCAGAGCAAGATGCTAAGGCATTTTCGAACTATAAAAATAATACGCCACAAGAAACAATTAAGCATTACTCACCTTATTTATCAGAACATCATGGCTATTGTCATTATGAGTGGGACCATTCTTATTTTTCAGGATTTATACGCCATGCGGTCCTGTATTGGGAAGATGGGTATCACTTACAACCGACTCCAATAAGAGATGATGTTGGCTATTTTATATGCCCTCAACACTCTGAAACTGATAGTCGGTTCTTTGCTCACTATAAATTGATGAATAAACACAATGGCGAGGGAGGGTAACCTCCCTCACAATCATTTAGTTACATCAGCCGTAGAGAATATAGGATAGGTTTGAGGTTTGAACTTGTTTAAGTTAATTAAGAAGCGGCTATCTTTTATTGGTAAAGTGGCAGAGCCATAGTCATATTGATTGAGCTTCTCTCTAAGCATTTCATTATTAACACCGTCACCTTTTATTTCATACCAACTAACAATAACAGGTGTAACAAAGCGGTTATAAAAGTTTTCGGCATATTCATGTTCTTTTGCAAAGCGAAATGCGTGCGTAAGTAAACCATCTTTGTGATAAACCACTTTTAAATGACCATTGTAAAATGGCAGTTCGTTTGCGGCTTTGGTGACTAGATCACCATGAGCACTGGCACTGCCATGAGTGATAATACCATCATGTGTCCAAATGGCTGCATACTCCCAATCATGGCGATGACCACCACCAAAATATGGAAAAACTTGGTCTTTTTTGAAATATAATGCGTAAAAGTGACCGCAAAATTGGCCATTACCGTTAGTGTGGCAAGCGTAACGATGAAAGGTATTAGAGCTTTCTAAGAACCTATCATCTCGACATTGTGAACCTAAATTACCGGATGTAGATTGTCCAGAATTTTGTAGCCCTTGACGACTAATCCCTGCACTGGGGAGGCAGCCGTCGCCATCGAAATCGAAAACAGGTTCAGTGTTGTTGATAATAAAGTTTGCGGGTAATGCTAGATCCAAGGCTACAAAATTATTAGCTAATGAAGTTTGGCTAAACGTTACGAGTGAAGTGGTGCATAAGAAGGTGGAGAGTTTATAGCGTGTTGTCATCTGTATCTCACAAAACCACTATCGTACTGATCAGGCATGAACTTTTTATGTGGTTAATGTGACGAACACACAGCGGCTAAATACTACTTTTTCGCTGTGTCACAATTTTCTAATTTCTGCTGATAATCAGACTTTACAATATCTAATGCTGCGAGTACTTGTTCTGGAGGAAGTTCATGCTGCTCAAGTAACATGATTAAGTCAACGGCTAATTTAATGTGTGATGGCGCCGCTTCTAGCGTATTGCTCATTCAAGTGTTTTCCTTTTTTTAGCGACCTGACTCATGGCAACATCAATCGCAATGTTAACGCGTTGCTCCATTTGTATACGCTCGTGCTGTGGTAAGTAAAATGCCATATCTACATCGTAACGAATATATCGAGCTGGGAGTTGATTTAAAATGGTACAGCAAAAATCAGCCATAATTTCATCGCTATATTGTGAACTTAACCCACGTTCAATGAGCAGATCTAGCATAATTTTTTCATAATAATTATGTACATCATCATGTAGTTTCATTGCGCCGCCTGACTGGGTTGGTTAGGTTAAGTTTATACCATAATAACGTGCTTATCGACTAACACAATAAAAACCGAATGGGCCTAGCCTAGGTCAGACAGGTTAAGCGGTTCTGGTTATATCAACGTGTTTGTTGCTTTTCAGCCAGTTGGATTTTTTCTTCGGCTGCTGAGATTGCTTTTCGACATCGGCCGAGCCTAGCATGGAGAGTTAGAATTTCTTGATTGAGCGATGTCGCTTGTGCTGGAGTCGCGCTATTTAACTGGACTTTCCTAAGTTCAACCATCTCCAAAAGCCTGCGTTCAAATTCATGATTTTGAGACAACTCTTGATAGAGCTCTTGAGAGCTCTGTATCATTTTTTTCACCGTATTGCGATAAGGTGTGGTTTTTTTGGGGTAGCGGACTTTATTTTCCTTTGCCCAAACAGAGGTCGATTTTAATACTTTGATAACTGCTTCGATTTGTGTGGCTATTTTCTCAAGGGCAAAGGCATATGCATGTCTTTTTTGTGGTTCAGGTAAAGCAGTGAGCGTGACTTTTATTTCATCAACATAATCTGTTAGTTGCAGGCTTTTTGTGGCAAATACCGTTCGGTCAAATAAGCTCGGTTGAGCTTGAATATAGCGGTTTTTTGCGAACCACTTAGCATTATCAAATTGTTCGGCTTGCTGCGCTAAATACTCCACTTGGTTATGTAGTTTTAACAAAGCATTATTCATGATAAATAGGCCTCGACTATTAACTTTCCAGCCAAAATAATAACAATGGTATTGAACAGAGGTTTGATAAGTTTACTGCCAAATTTGATAGCAGAATGTGCGCCTAACCAAGCACCAAACATTAAAAATACGCCCATGGTTATACCAAGTATAAAGTTAACATGGCCTAATGCAACAAAGGTAATTAAAGAGATAAAATTTGAGACAAAGTTCATTGAACGAGCTAAACCACAGTTTAGCAATAAGCTCATTTTATACAGCAAACTATTTGATGCAGTCCAAAATGTGCCTGTACCGGGGCCAGCTAAACCATCGAAAAAGCCAAGGCATAGTCCTTGCAACCATTGCTTAACCTTCAGTGCGTTATTTTTGGCGGGCAGTGTATGCGATTCAGTCGGGCTCAAGCTACCAAACAGGCTATAGCAAGCAACAACGATAATAATAATAGGCAGTAGCTTGTTCAAAAAATCGATGCTTAACCTATCAACTAAGATTGTGCCGAGTATAGAGCCTATGGCTGTCGCCAAAACTGAAGCAGCCCAAAATCGAGGATTAAATAACTGCTTTTTGTAATAGGTAATACTTGCAGTGATTGACCCAAAACTTGCAGCGAGTTTATTTGTACCAAGTGTTAAGTGAGGAGGTAAGCCTGCTGTAAGTAATGCGGGCACGGTGAGCATCCCCCCTCCGCCAGCAACGGCGTCTATAAAGCCAGCAGCAAGTGCAACAAGGCATAGTAATCCCCAAGTCATTGGGTCAAGTGCGAGTTCAAACATAGATCAATCAATTTGTCTCTTAAAGGGTGGCAGTGTATCCAGCATGGCTTTGCCATATCGTTTTGTAACTAAGCGTCTGTCAAGCACCGTTATGCGGCCAGAGTCCGATTCTTTGCGCAGCAGTCTACCACAGCTTTGGACTAATTTCTTTGCTGCATCAGGCACCGTGATTGATAAAAATGGATTCCCGCCTTTACTTTGTACAAACTCGGCCTGAGCCTCTTCAATTGGGGAGGTGGGTACTGCAAAAGGGATCTTAGTTATAATTAAATTTTCTAAATAATGCCCTGGTAAGTCTAGGCCTTCAGATAAACTTTGGGTGCCAAATAAAACGCTTCCTTTACCTGAGTCTATGTGATTTTTATGTGTTTTTAATAGGCTATCGCGAGATTGTTCACCTTGCACAAGAATCTTCCAGTTTTTTGCCCTTAGTATTTTTACAACGTGGTCCATTTGCCAATAAGAGGCAAATAGTACTAAGTTGGCTACATCTTTATTTAAATAAGTGGGCAGTATGTTTGCCAAATAATCGCTAAATGTTTTGTCAGTTGGTTCTTTGTCAGTAACAGGCAAATGTAAGGTTGCTTGATTAGGGTAATCAAATGGTGATGTCGCTTTAATGTATTTAACGCCAGGTTCGTTACGTAGCCCGCTTTCTTTTGAAAAGTGGTCAAAAGTCCCCATTGCACTTAAAGTTGCAGAGCAAAGTACAGCACCTGCACACTCTTGCCAAAGTTTATCCTTTAAATAATAGCCAACTTCAATAGGGCAATCGCAGAGTAAATGGTCGTGGTGGTGTTTGTATTCTAAGCGTTTTATCCAACGTGCATGAGGCGTACTCTCGCCTTTACTCGCATAGCTAAACCAAAGTTTGTTCAGCTGCTCTAGCCGGTTTATATACAAACCACTTTCAGTTAAAAGAGGATCTGCAAGGTAGGGTTTTACATCACCATCGCTGACGTCGAGCGTGAGCGCATCATGCATTTTTGACAGAGCACGAAGTGCATCAAGGGTTGCGTCGCTAATATCTTTCGCTTTGTCGGTTAACGACTCAGGTACCACACCATGCTCAAAGCGAAACGTATCGTCATCGTTATAATTAAAGTCTGCTTTATCTAAAATATCTCTGACGACTCTTAAATCTTTATTGGCATCATTGGCTGCATCATTGAGTTTAAAGTTTTGACCGATGGCTTTTTGTGAAACAATAACATTCGACATTTTCCCACTAAATTTTAGCAGCTTATCTAGCCAATCTATTGTGCCTTTTATGGTTGCTGCGGCAGATGAAAAATCACGTGTAATATGTGGGAGGTGGTGCGCTTCATCAATCACATAGAACGAGTCGTCAAGTTCGGGTAATATTTTTCCGCCTCCTAGCTCTAAATCGGCAAGCAAAAGCGCGTGGTTAATGACGAGTACATCCATTTGTGCCATTTTTTGTCGCGCTAGGTGAAATGGGCATAAATGGTGAGACTTCATTTGACGTTGACAGGCGTGTTTGTCACACGCAATAAGATTCCAAACCTTATCGGGAATGGTATCTGCCCAGCTATCTCTATCTCCTTGCCATTTTTTATTTTGATAAGCGTTTTGTAGATCGCTTAAACACTTTTGCTCCATATCAGATAAAGGCGATGACAAGGTTGGCAGCATAGACGTTTGAACCATATCTTCGCTTAATGCAGCATTGAGCTTTTGCACGCAGACATAGCGTTGTCGGCCTTTAACAAGGTCAAACTTAAAGTCCAAGCCTGAGTGCTCTTTAAAAAAAGGCAGCTCTTTTTCTATTAATTGCTCTTGCAGCGCAACAGTGGCAGTTGAAATGATTAACTTTTTCTTTTTAGCTAATGCAAGAGGCAAAGCACTTAGGCAATAGGCTAGAGACTTACCAGTGCCTGTGCCTGCTTCAACAACGCATATTTTTTGTGACTTGTGATATTCGCCTGCCAACGTTTTAGCGATTTCAGCGACAAGATAATTTTGACTAGCACGAGGGTGGTAGCCCTCTAAATTATCGGATATATGTTGATGAGTTTGCCGAATTGTTTTCTTCAATGCATCTGAGAGCATGTTAATCGCCTAAATTTATATATATGTATATACTTACAGTATCGAGCGTTATTTTAGATGGGGAATTGGTTTGACACAAGCTGTCTACCCTGGGTTTATATTATCACGCCAACAGAATAATCATAAAGGTCAACTTCAACTATGCTACTGGCTTAAAACAGACCAAGGCGTCTGTAAGGTGATCATAAAAGATGAGTCTACTTTATTTTTTATTCGGGCAGGAGATATTACCCAAGCGAACAATATACTACAGGAACATAAACTGCCTACCGATATTCGCCAAGTCACTTTACGGCATTTTGACACCGAGCGTATGTATGCATGTTACTTTAAAAGCTCACATCAACAATTTCTTGCTAAGCAACTTTTAAAACCAACGATACCTTTGTATGAAGAGGATATTCGACATTGCGATCGATTTCTTATGGAACGCTTTATTAGAGGTGGCGCCTGGGTTAAAGGTATTTCGACTCATAAGGACGGGTATGCTGAGGTAACAAACGCTCAGCTAAAATCGAATGAGCATTATATTCCAAAACTGTCAGTTTTATCTCTTGATATCGAGTGTAGTGGTGACGGCGTGCTGTTTTCTGTTGGCTTAGTGACTGCGAAAACGCAATGGGTGGTGATCATTGGCGAGCCTCAAAAAAGCGCTGAGTACATTGAATGGGTAGAAGATGAAGTTGCGCTTTTGGTCACTTTAATGGCGAAAGTAAAATCGCTAGACCCAGATATTATCATTGGCTGGAATATCATAGAGTTTGATTGTGTGGTGCTTGCTGAGCGAGCCAATGCACTTGGCATTGATTTAGTCTTAGGGCGCGATCAAGAGCCTATTCACATCTATAAAGGCAATTATGTTCGCGTGCTCATTTCCGGTAGAGCTGTTATCGATGGAATTGATACGTTAAAGAATGCGACCTATCACTTTGCTAGTTTTCGTTTATCAGAAGTGTCCCAACAGGTCTTAGGACGAGGAAAATTAATTGAGCAAAATGACAGGCTCGAAGAAATTGTTCGTCAATTTAATGAAGATAAGCAAAGTTTGGCTGAATATAATATACAGGACTGCCGACTTGTACTGGAAATATTTAACAAGTTAAAGTTATTGGATTTTGCAGTCGCGCGCACACGGTTGACAGGGTTAGAACTGGAGCGAATGGGTGGTTCTGTTGCGGCATTCACGAATTTATACTTACCGCTGTTACATCGCAGCGGTTATGTCGCCCCAAACTTAGGAGAACATGGATTAAGTTTTGATAGCCCAGGGGGCTATGTTATGGAGTCGACTCCGGGGTTATTCAAAAACGTAATTGTTCTCGATTTTAAGAGTTTATACCCCTCAATTATTCGCACATTCTTGATTGATCCTCTGGGTTTAATTAAAGGCTTAGCTAACCCTTATGACGCAGTAAGTGGGTTTAATGGTGGCGCCTTTTCTAGATCTGAGCACCACCTGCCTGATTTGGTTGATCGCCTTCTGCTCGCGCGTCAGCAGGCAAAGGCAGACAGTGATCCTATGCTATCTCAAGCTATAAAAATCATAATGAACAGCTTTTATGGTGTTTTGGGCTCTACAGGGTGTCGTTTTTATGACCCTAGGCTTGCCAGTTCAATAACATTACGTGGCCATGAAATTATGCAGCAAACCAAGGTTTGGATTGAAGAGCAAGGATACGATGTTATTTACGGAGATACAGACTCAACGTTTGTTTGCCTTCCCCCTGCTTGGAATGCTAGCCGCTGTAATGAGGTTGGCAAGCACCTTACTGACTTTATTAATAATGCTTGGCAAGCGTATTGCGCGGAGCATTTTAATTTACAAAGCTACTTAGAAATTGAGTTTGAAACTCATTATAGCCCATTCTTTTTACCCACACTTAGAGGGGAGCAAAAAGGGTCTAAGAAGCGCTACGTTGGTCAAGTAGAAAGAGAGGGAAAGCAAGAGTTGATTTACAAAGGTATGGAGACAGTTAGGAGTGACTGGACCAAGGTTGCACAAAATTATCAAAGAGACTTATTTACAGCTTTTTTTCAAAATCGAGATGTGTTGCAAATAACGGAACGCTATGTCAACCGTATCAAATCAGGTGAAGTTGATGATCTGTTGCTTTATTCGAAACGATTAGGTAGAGAGGTCGAAATGTATACAAAAAATATACCTCCACACGTCAAAGCTGCTCGAATTCACATGATGAGAAACCCTTCAGTAAAGTACAGAAAAGGTCAAAAAGTAACCTATGTAATGACTGTGGGCGGTCCTTCTGTGGATTTTTTGATCTCGCCGATAGACTATGAACATTACGTAAACAAGCAGATTTACCCAATTTTACGCATGCTACCCGGCTGCGATGATGTTTTTTTTAGGTTAACAGCTCAGGGGGGGTTTTCTTTTTAATATCATTGGTTTGTTGGTATTTTGTTGTGGTTTTGTTTGTTTTTATTATCGGTAATTGTGAATTATTAAATAATTAGTGTTGACGCTTACGTCACGCCTTGTTTAATATTCATGGTGAATGTTGCTTTTGTGCAATTAAATATAGAGGCTTAAGCCCGAAAAATTACAAGCTACTAACAAGTGGTCCTGGGAGATACAAATGTTAAATCAAAAAGTTGCAAAAGCGGTGCGTTTAGCTATCGCATTTGGTGCTGCTTCAACAGCTGCTTTTTCTGCAAACACAGTTGCAGCAGAAGGCGATGAAAAAGTTGAACGTATTGAAGTTACAGGTTCAGCAATCAAGCGTACAGATTTAGAAGGCGCGCTACCAATTGATGTTATCAGCGCTGCTGATATCGCAAAAACAGGTGTAACAAGTGTACCTGACCTGATCGCAACATTGCCTTCAATGCAGGGCTTCACTACTGCTGGTGAGTCAGTTGGTGGTGGTGGTGGTGGTGTTCAATCTGCTTCATTAAGAAACTTAGGCGCTGAGTACACACTTGTACTACTTAACGGTCGTCGTATGCCTTCTTCCGATTCAGGTGGCACAATTAACCTGAATAACATTCCTTTGGCTGCAATTAAGCGTGTTGAAATCCTAAAAGATGGCGCATCTGCGCTATATGGTTCTGATGCTATCGCCGGTGTTGTAAACTTTATTTTAAAAGATGACGTGCAAAATACGACTGTAAGCGCTCGTTTTGACAAGCCAAAAGATACGTCAAGTTCAAGCATTTCATTAACGACTGGTTATGGTGACTTAAGTTCAGACGGTTTTAATATTCTAGCTTCAATTAGTTATGAAGAGCAGGATAACCTTCAATCTGTAGACCGTGACTTTGCAAAGACAGGTTTCCTTAATTTTGAGCATGGTGGGCAGGAGTATTTAGCTGCAGCAGGTTCTGTAAATGCGATCCCTGGTAATGCTTATGTAACTTACAATACGCGTGATGCAGATGGTAACTTTGTTTATCTAAAAGATGACAAAACAGGTGAGTTCATTCTTGATGCTGACGGCAATAAGAGAAATGTGACGGCAACGCATTCTTTTAACCCATATGCAAAAAATAATAATGACACATGTCATGAAACAAGCGCACCGTCTGGTACTGCCTGTCAGTTTGACTACACAAGCACATTACAAATTCAGCCGGAAACAGAGCGTACAAGCTTCTTCTTAAGCGGTGTAGCTGAACTTAACGATACGACAGAAGTATATTCTTCTTTCTCGTATACTGATTTTGCATTAACTTCACGTATTGCGCCTTACCCAACAGGTACATTTACATTACCGACAGACTCTGGTGTTGTACAAACAAATGTTATTCCACACCTTCCTGCTGACGTATTAGCGGATATGACACGTGTTGCTGCACGCTGGCGTACACTGCCAGGTGGCAACCGTACTGATGAGCGTAGTACGCAAACTAGTCACTTTGTAGCTGGCCTACGTGGTGAGATTGAAGAATGGTCTTATGATATTGCTCTAACAGCGGGTGATTCAAAGCAAGAAAATACACGTATAACAGGTTATCCGTTAACTACACCATTCATGGAACTTGTGACGTCAGGTAAAGTTGATATTTTTGATGCACCGGAAAACCTGTCTGATGAGCAACGTCAAATGGTTGCTGACACAATGTTCAGTGGTTTATGGGATACAACAGATACTTCAATGATAGCACTTGAAGGTAAATTGTCAGGCGCAATTGCAGATCTGGACGCTGGTACAGTTTATTTAGGTGTTGGTTTTGATTATCGCCAATCAGAGTACTCACTAACTAATGGCAAAGGTCAAAACGATGAAATCGTACTATTTGAATCAGCAGGTACTGAGTTTGACTTAGATCGTGATGGTTACGGTGCATTTGCAGAAGTTATCGTACCAGTACTTGAAAACTTAGAAGTTACAGGTTCAATTCGTTACGATAGCATCGGTGGTGTTACTGATTCAATGCGCACTGGTAACACAAGTGTAAGTGATGACGTAAATGACACAACGTATAAGATCAGTGCATCTTACCGTCCAACGGATGAACTATTAATTCGTGCATCATACGGTACAGGCTTTAAAGCACCAACAATGCGTCAAATCGGTGCGCCGCGTTTAGAGTTTGGTGTAACATCAACGGCTTATGATTGTAACGCGCTATTAGGTGCGACTAATCACCCTCTAAAGCAGTACTGTAACCCAGAAAAAATCCAGTATGACGTATACCGTGAAGGTAATGCAAATCTATCTCCAGAAGAATCAGAACAGTTCTCTGCTGGTTTTGTATGGGCTGGTGATTCAGGAACAAGTTTCGGTATTGACTACTGGAGCATTGAAATGACGAACCAAGTAAACCGCTTAGAAGCAAACCAGATCTGGTTTGATTCAGCAACGTATGCAGATAAGTTTGTTACAAAGATTGATAATGGTACAGGTGATACGGTACTTGCAATCGTACGTTCAGCTCAAAACGTAGGTAAATCTAATACGTCAGGTATTGACTGGCACTTTGATTTAACGAACGAATTTTCATTTGGTACATTAAAAACGTCAGTTCAAGGTACATACTTAATTGAAGATGAGAGCTTGAAAGTAGGCACTACTGATGAGTGGGATACAAGCCTTGGCCAAGTGGGACCTGATGAAGAAGTTGCATTCCGTAACATTATTAGTGTGAACAATACTTTAACGCATGGCGACTTTACGCATAGCTTGAACATTCGTTCACGTAGTGGTTATAGAGATGCGGCGGTAGGTGTAGCATTCCGAGTTTCTGAAGCCGACGATGTAACTAAAACAGTTGATGGTAACTTAATTCAAAAGCAAGTTCCTGTATATACATTATTTGATTACCGCTTAGGGTATGCATATGGCGACAATGCAAACTTCACATTCGGTATTAAGAACTTATTTGATAAAGAGCCACCTTTAACATTTAATGGTTCAGCTGGACACCAAGTGGGTTACGATCCTCGTTATGCTGATGCATACGGACGTACTTTCTATGTTCAAGCTGATTACACTTTCTAAGCAATCGTTAATTATTTAACTGCTAGATTGGTTAATTGTATAAAAACCTCACTTTAGTGAGGTTTTTTTTTTATTTATTTACTGAAATTCTATTTTTCACTCTTTTAGTTACAAAACCCTCCATTATTCCGTATCTATAAACGAAACTATTGCATTTTTTTTACTTCAGCAAAACGCAATGATTGTTCCTTTCTTTTTTTGTGTTTTTTTATTTTCTATCTATATTTTTCAAATTTTTTGGTTTTTTTTTGGTTTTTTACTTTTTTGTGTTGTTATTTTCTTTACTTTTGCAAAGGTATTATTTTGTTTTTTGGTGCTTTTGGTGACCTCTATGTATCTCCTTGAGGGAAATAGGTATTGACCAAGCCTTTTTTGAAGGATTAGTATGTCGGTCAGTTGAAATATAGGTACTATTAATTTTATGTTTCAACAAAAAAATAAAAATCATATAAATCAATGGTTTAAATTTCATTGATCCAGGGAGAAATAAAATGTTAAATAGTAAAGTTTCAAAAGCGGTTCGCTTAGCGTTCGCATTTGGTGCAGCTTCTACTGCCGTATTTTCTGCAAATACAATTGCTGCAACAAACGATGAAGTTGAGCGTATTGAAGTTACTGGTTCATCTATCAAGCGTACGGACCTAGAAGGCGCACTGCCAATTGATGTTATTAGTGCAGCTGATATTGCAAAAACAGGTGTTACAACCGTAGCTGATCTTGTAGCGACTTTACCTTCAATGCAGGGTTTTACTACTGCTGGTGAGTCAGTTGGTGGTGGTGGTGGCGGTACGCAGTCTGCTTCATTAAGAAACTTAGGCTCACAATACACACTTGTACTACTTAACGGTCGCCGCATGCCTGCATCCGATTCAGGTGGCTCAGTTAACGTGAATAACATTCCTTTGGCTGCAGTTAAGCGTGTTGAAATTCTGAAAGATGGTGCATCAGCACTATATGGTTCAGATGCAATCGCTGGTGTTATAAACTTTATTCTTAAAGATGATGTACAAGAGACAACAATCAGTGCGCGCTATGACAAGCCTCAAGATACGTCAAGCTCAACCTTTTCAATAACAACTGGTTTTGGTGACCTAAGTTCAGACGGTTTCAATATTTTGGCATCACTAAGTTACGACGAGCAAGATAGCCTTCGTTCTGTTGACCGAGATTATGCAAAAACGGGTTTCCTTAATTTCGAGCATGGCGGTGAGCAATATTTAGCCGCTGCAGGTTCTGTAAATGCGATTCCAGCTAATGCTTATGCTGTTTATAATACACGTGATAAAGATAATAACTTTGTTTATCAAACAGATGAAGATACAGGCGAGTTCATTCTTGACGATAATGGCAATAAGAGACATGTTACGGCTACGCAGTCTTTCAATCCATATGCAAAAAATAATGGTGGCACATGTCACGAAACAAGCGCGCCGTCAGGTACAGCTTGTCAGTTTGACTTCACGAGTACACTGCAAATTCAACCAGAGACAGAGCGTACTGCATTATTCCTAAGTGGTATTGCTGAAGTCAATGATACGACTGAAGCTTATTCTTCATTCTCATACACTGATTTTGCATTGGTCGCTCGTATTGCACCTTACCCAACCGATGTGTTTACGCTACCAACAGAGTCAGATATAGTACAAACAAATGTTATTCCACACCTTGAAGATAAGGTATTAAATGACTTGGTTCGCGTTGATGCTCGCTGGCGTACGCTGCCAGGCGGTAACCGTACAACTGAGTTCAATACCGTATCACATCATTTTGTTGCTGGGTTACGTGGCGAAATCAATGAGTGGGCATACGATGTAGCAGTAACAAGTGGCGAAACGGAAAGAAAAGAAACACGTATTACCGGTTTCCCACTAGAAAAAGAATTCCTAGCGCTAGCTAGATCTGGTGAGATTGATATCTTTGATGCGCCAGAAAATATTTCTGACGAACAGAGTAAAATGGTTGCTGACACTATGTTCAGTGGTCTTTGGCAAACAACAGATACATCAATGCTATCATTTGAAGGTAAGTTATCAGGTGCACTTGCAGATATTGACGCAGGTACTGTTTACCTTGGTGTAGGTTTTGATTACCGTCAATCTGGATACTCTCTTACAAACGGTGAAGGCCAAAACGCAGAAATCGTGTTGTTTGAAGCTGCAGGCACTGAGTTCGATTTAGAGCGTGAAGGCTATGGTGCATTTGCGGAGTTGATTGTTCCAGTGCTTGAGAACCTAGAAGTTTCGGGTTCAATTCGTTACGATAACATCGGCGGTATTACTGACTCACTAAGAACTGGTAACCAAGATGTGAGTGATGATGTAAATGATACAACGTATAAAATCAGCGCATCTTACCGTCCAACAGATGAGCTATTGGTTCGTGCATCATATGGCACCGGCTTTAAAGCACCGACAATGCGTCAAATTGCTGCGCCTCGTCTAGAGTTTGGTGTGTCATCAGGTGCATATGATTGTAATGAACTTCTAGGTGCAACTAATCACCCACTTAAGCAATACTGTAACCCTGAAAAAATTCAGTACGATATGTACCGTGAAGGTAACGTAGGGCTTTCTCCAGAAGAGTCAGAGCAGTACTCAGTTGGTTTTGTATGGGCTGGCGATTCAGGTACTAGCTTCGGTATTGATTACTGGAACATTGAGATGACAAACGAAGTACGTCGCTTAGAACCAAATCAAATCTGGTTTGATTCAGCAACGTATGCAGATAGATTTGTGACTAAGATCGACAGAGGTACTGGTGATAGAGAAATTGCAATCGTTCGTTCAGCTCAAAACGTTGGTAAGTCAAATACATCAGGTATTGATTGGCAATTCGATTTAACAAACGAATTCTCTTTCGGTACATTAAAAACGTCTTTACAAGGTACTTACTTACTTGAGAACCGTAGTTTGAAAGTTGGTACAACTGATGAGTGGAATACGAGCCTTGGCCAAGTTGGTGAAGATGAGCAAGTTGCTTTTCGTAACATTATCACAGTGAATAACACTCTTACACATGGTGACTTTACGCATAGCTTGAACATACGTACACGCAGTGGTTATAGAGATGCTGCTGTAGGTACTGCTTTCAGAGTGTCTCTAGCTGATGATGTATCAGAGGTTGTTGATGGAGATTTAATCCAAAAATACGTACCTGTTTATACACTATTTGATTACCGTTTAGGTTACGCGTATGGCGACAATGCAAATCTAACATTCGGTGTTAAGAACTTGTTTGATAGAAACCCTCCTATGTCATTCAACGGTGATGCTGGTCACCAAGTTGGCTATGACTCACGTTATGCTGATGCATATGGACGTACATTGTATATCCAGGCTGACTACACATTCTAAATATTTAGTTATTAATTTATAACTATTTAATTAAATAAAACCTCACGAAAGTGAGGTTTTTATTTTTAATATAAATTAAATATTATGTTTTATTTACTAAGCCTTTGCCTTGTAATTTCATAATTGTATTTCAATTTATGTTGACGATTTTGCTTGCTTTTTTGTATTTTATACTTAATCCTAGCCATGATGGTAACTCCCAACGTCTTGGTAAGTCTTTTCTTTTTCCATGTCTGTGATGCAGCGTGACTCGCTTAGCATTAAAATGATACTCAACGTCCAATACTAAGTCATTCAATTGAACAGTGAGAGGGTGCTTTTCAATAAATGCTGAAACTACCCAATCCTCTAAACCTTGATATATTAAATCGGTCGCTTCAATCAGCTCTAAATCTTGTTGCTTTTCGACTCCTAGACTTTTTAGTGTACAATATAAATGAGTTTCAGGAGTGGGAAGCTCTTCAACTATATTATTAGCTTGGTTATATAGTGAGTGATATATAATACTCTCCTTTACTTGTTTTCCTACTGATATAAATAGATTGTCACTTAATATAAGCTCGCAACACGCACGAAGCAGCACCTCACCTTGAGGTATTAGCTTTTTCTCGCTAATTTGTACTCCACAGTAAGAGAGTATTGAATTAATAATGATTACACCATCTATTAACTCAGCTTTACTTAAGGTGTGCTCTCCTAGATTTAATTTGCAGATTAATGAAATTGGCAGTGGTGCATTTAGCATGGCAAGTGTCACAGCTTGTTTGGTACCTTTACCTGCAAGTGCGTAGGTATCGAGTACCAGCATTGCGTTACATTGTGTATTAATTCGGGAGTCCTTTGCTGGGACAACTTCAATAGAGCCATTGCCAAATGCACCACGTCGGTTTTGGCGTTTTATGTAAACCGAAGTCGGTTTAGCATAAGCGATAGCTTCAACTAAGTCACTGTGCCGGAAACTAGCTGCATATTTTAGCTCAGGCAAGTCAAATGAACTACGAAGCAACTCGCTAAATTGTATGGCTTCACTGAGTGCTTGAGGCTCGATAAAAACGTCAATCACTTTGCCTCTTATCACCCCAATAGCCAATTCTAAGTCACATGCGTTTGGGAGTTGTTGGTTGAGTGATTCAATTAATTCTTGCTGCTTTGGTAGTTGGTAAACCCTTGCTGGAACGCTTAGTAGTGCAGCTATATCAACCATGGCTTGTTTAAGTGAACTGTTTGGCATTGAATTAATGAGGTATGCCAGCTCGATATCGATAGGCAGAGGGTATAACCTCCGACCTAAGTCAGTTGACTTACCTTGTTGGTCAATGGCGCCTACCGAGGTTAATATTGCAACCGATGCTTGTTTTGATTTAAGCGGCAGTGCTTCAATAAACTTTAATGAGTCAATGCCTTGACTAGAACAAGATGCCGCTAGTACCAGCTCAGTAAGATTTTCTCTCAGGACCTCTGGTGGTGTCGACGTGATCAAAGGAGCATGTTGGCCGTAAAGACGAATACATAACCCATCTTGAGTACGCCCTGCACGGCCTAGCCGCTGCTTTGCTGAATCAATGCTAATAGCATCAAGACCTAGAACGGTTTTTTCACCACGCAAGTGGGTCCGCCGCTCTAACCCTGAATCAATTACGCAACTAATATTTGGTATCGTTAGCGACGTTTCGGCGACGTTAGTAGCAAAAATGAGTCTTTGCTGTGATTGCACTGATAGCGCCAATTCTTGCTGTTGTGCCGAGCAACCACCATATAAACTCACGACAAGTGTATTTAACTTCTTTGCTGCAGATGCACAAGCTTGTATTTCCGCCTTTCCGGGTAGAAAGATGAGTATGTCGCCTGATGTTTTTAGTATTGCTTGCTGACAGGCATTAATAACGCGTTCGGCTAGCTGATCTTTGCTAGGCATCGCTCGGCTGTTACTTGCAATGAACTGCTCATCGACTGGATACATACTGTCTTCACTTTGGAGTATTTTCGCATTCAAGTAAGCGGCTAATTGCGCGGTATTTAATGTGGCAGACGTGACAATAAGGCGGTGCTGGTCATGCTGTTTTAGCATTGCTAACAACAAATCCATATCCCAGCGTCGCTCATGAAATTCATCAAGCATAACAATGTTAAATTCACTGAGCTTATCTTCAAAAAACCAACGAAGTGCTACGCCAGGAGTAACGAAGACAACTTCTGTTTCTTCGTTGCAATGGCTTTCAAAGCGGATGGCATAGCCAATTTTATCACCGATCGGCTGCGCACTTTGCTGGGCTAAATACTCAGCTAAAGACGTGCAGGCAATTCGTCTGGGTTCAATGACGAGAACCCTACCAGATTGACTAGCCCACAAGGGCAAGCAGGTTGACTTACCTGAACCGGTTGCCGCGCTCACAATCACATCTGAGTGGGCAATGGTATTCAAAAATTCCAACTTTATCGCTTCAATGGGTAGGTGAGTCATGATAAGTCTTTTGTTATTTAGCGTGTGAGTGTGCCTTGATTTTATCAAATACATATTGAAAACACTGCAGTTCGTACCAACTTAATTTAAAAAGGCGAATAAGTATTCAATATGATAATTAACAGTGTTTTATTGCTTGCATTGGGTGTGTTTGTGCTGGTTTATTGGCGTTGGAGTATGATCCAACATTCTTTATGGAAGAGAAAATACCGCGCGCATGGCTTATCGCGTAACGATAAAGCGGTATTACTTAAGTACATGTCGATTTATCGGCATATGACGGATAAAGACAGGGCTTCATTAGAGCGCCATATTGTATGGTTTTTAGGTGAAAAGCGTATTCTTGGTCGTGATGGACTTAAAGTAAATCGGGCAATGGAATTGGTGGTTGCGGCGGACGCGTGTTTACTTGTATTGAATAAACCATGGCCACTATATCCAAATGTCAAAGAGGTACTACTTTACCCCAGCAGTTATTACGTTCCTCAAACCAGCAAAGATGGTGCAGGATTAGTGAACTATCACACCTCTATACGGCAAGGGGAATCTTGGCCTGGCGGAACTTTAGTATTGAGCTGGCATGATGTTTTAGAGGGAAACCGTTTACCTGGAGATGGCCATAATTTGGTATTTCATGAGTTTGCTCATCAGTTAGATCAACAAACGGGTCAAACTAACGGCACCCCTGCGCTCATAAGTCGTGAACAATACACACATTGGGCTAAGGTGTTTCAACGTGCATATAGCAACTTAAAAAGTCACGTAGCGTATCAAATGCCACATGTGATCCACAGTTATGGTGCAACCAATGAAGCGGAGTTTTTTGCGGTAGTGACAGAAACATTTATAGAAAAACCACATGAGCTAAAAAGCTATGATCCAGAGCTTTTTAGCTTGCTACAACAGTATTATTTGTTTAACCCCATTGACTGGGCAAAGTCGCTGTAATAGTGGGGTGATAGATAATCTATAGTGATTGATGGCATTTTTCTGGCAATAATCACGTTATTTTGTTGATATAGGTGCAACAAAATAACAGGGTTAAGAATCATGAAGCAGTATTTATTAAGCGCACTTGCGCTTGGGGTCTCGCTTGCCGTTACGGTACAGGCGAAAACAGAAACGCCACAAGAACAATGGCAAGTTGATACACCACCTGGTGAGTTTATTGACGCCAAGATATCGGTAGAACAGGGTACCTGGATGAACGTTGATGTCAGCCCTGATGGTACATCACTGGTTTTTGATTTACTGGGTGATATTTACATTATGCCTATCTCGGGTGGTCAAGCAACGCAGTTAACCAGTGACATTGGCTGGCAGATGCAGCCTCGCTTTAGTCCTGATGGACGCTCTATTGCTTTTACCTCCGACCAAGGTGGTGGCGATAATATTTGGGTTATGAATATTGATGGCTCAGAGCAAACGGCAGTTACAAGTGAAACTTTCCGTTTATTAAATAGCCCTGCTTGGAGCCCTGATGGAGATTTTATTGCCGCACGTAAGCATTTTACCGGCACGCGCTCGTTAGGCGCGGGTGAAGTTTGGCTTTACCATAAAGCGGGCGGCAGTGGCGTGCCTTTAACATCTCGTGATAACGATCAAAAAGATTTAGGTGAGCCTGCATTTTCCCCAGATGGTCGATATGTTTACTTCTCACAAGATGCAACACCTGGCAAAACCTTTCATTACTCAAAAGACTCTGTTGCTGGCATATACAAAATCAAACAACTAGACAGAGAAACGGGTGAGATCAAAGTTATTTTATCTGGTATGGGGGGAGCTATTCGCCCAACTCCGTCTCCTGATGGCAAGCATTTAGCCTATGTAAAGCGTGATGATTTTCAATCAAGTTTGTATATATACGACTTAGCGTCAGGCAAAGAAACTAAAGTCTATGGCAACTTAGAGCGCGATATGCAGGAAACATGGGCCATTCATGGTGTTTATCCGACGATTGCGTGGACGCCAGACAATGAAGAACTTGTTTTTTGGGCCGGGGGTAAGCTGCGTAAAGTAGATGTAGAGAGTAAAAAACATAACAAAATTGCTTTTCAAGTAACCACGACAAAGAAAATTCAAAAAGCACTGCGTTTCGCGCAAAATATTGATCAAGAAACCTTTGATATTAAAATGCTGCGTAATGTTCAGGTATCGCCCAATGGCGAGACAGCTATTTTTGAAGCGCTAGGTCATATTTATAAACGTGACTTATCGTCAGGTAAAGTGAAACGATTGACACGCCAAGATGATCATTTTGAATTGTTCCCACAGTTTTCTCGAGACGGTAAAAAAATCGTGTACGTGACGTGGGATGACAAAAAGCAAGGTAGTGTACGAGTCGTATCAACGAGAAGCGGTAAAGGTAAAGCGATCACTTCGCAAGTGGGTAAGTATGTTGAGCCGACATTTAGCCCTGATGGTAAAACAGTGGTTTACCGAAAGGTGTCAGGCAGTAGCTTGTTAGCTCGTGAGTGGTCTTTAAAAGCGGGTGTTTACAAAATATCGACCAAAGGCGGTGAGGCTGAATTGATCACAGAGCAGGGCTTCCAACCGCAGTTTGGAGATGATAACAACCGTATCTTCTTGATGAATGAAGCGCCAAAGCCACAGCTTTTGGCTGTTGACCTTGAGAGTAAAAAAAGCAAAGTGCTTTATAACTCAAATCATGCCACAGAGTTCAGAGTCTCGCCTAATGGTAAATATTTGGCATTTGCTGAACGATTTAAAGTATTTGTTACGCCCTTTGTTGAAAGTGGTAAACCGATCACTATTTCACCTTCTGACAAACAATTTCCGATTGAGCAGTTATCACAGCGTGCTGGTGAAAGCATAAGCTGGAGCGCAGCAAGTGATACACTGTACTGGAGTTTAGGACCTGAGCTTTATCATGCGAGCTTAGATGGCATGTTTGATATCAATAAAGTTGAGGGCGCAGACTTTAAAGCCAAAAGTGGTGAGTCGATTGGATTTAAACATGATATGGCAGAGCCTAAAGGGTTAATAGCGTTAGTGGGGGCGACGATTATTACCATGCAAGGTGATAAGGTGATCAGCGGTGGGGTGGTTGTAACTGATGGCAAGCATATTAAAGCAGTGGGTAGCAGCAATGAAATAAGTATTCCAAAAAATGCTGAAATCATCGATGTTACAGGGCAAACTATTATGCCAGGCCTTGTTGATGCTCATGCGCATACATCACAAGGCAGTAACGAAATTATTCCGCAGCAAAACTGGAAGAATCTAGCAGGTTTAGCGCTCGGGGTGACTACAATTCATGACCCGTCAAATGACACCACCGAGGTGTTTGCGGCCAGTGAGTTACAAAAAGCCGGTAAAATCATTGCACCAAGGATTTTCTCTACGGGGACGATTTTATATGGGGCAAATGTTGCAGGCTATACATCACATATAGACTCTTACGAAGATGCAAAGTTTCATTTAGAGCGCTTGCAAAAAGTAGGTGCATTTTCGGTTAAGTCATATAATCAACCTCGCCGTGAACAGCGCCAGCAAGTGGTCGAAGCGGGCAGAGAGCTCGGTATGATGGTGGTGCCTGAAGGTGGCTCCTTGCTACAGCATAACCTAACCATGGTTGTTGACGGTCATACGGGGGTTGAGCACTCAATTCCAGTGGCCAATATTTATGATGATATTGAACAACTTTGGTCGCAAAGTGATGTGGGTTATACCCCGACGCTGGGTGTGGCTTATGGGGGGATTTGGGGAGAAAACTATTGGTATGACAAGACTGATGTATGGAACCACCCACGTCTAAGTAAGTTTGTGCCGAAGAACCAACTATTGCCGCGTTCTATGCGTCGTATAAAATCACCAGATCATCACTATAATCACTTCAATAATGCCCGCGTAGCCAAAGAGCTACAAGACTTGGGCGTGTTAGTGAACTTAGGTGCACATGGTCAACGCGAAGGGCTTGCGGCACATTGGGAAATTTGGATGTTCGCACAAGGAGGGATGTCTCCGCTTCAAGCCATTCGTGCCGCAACACTAGATCCGGCTAAGTATGTTGGTTTAGACCAGCATATTGGTTCAATTGAAGTGGGTAAACTTGCCGATTTAGTGGTAGTTGATGGCGATCCATTAAATAACATTCGTGATACTGATAAAGTCTCTTATACCATGATCAATGGTCGTCTGTTTGATGCCAAAACTATGCAAGAAGTGGGTAAAAAGCCTCGTGCTAAACTATATTTTGAAGAGTAATTAGTAAGTTAACATCCGAGTCCCACTATTTAGTGGGGCTTTTTATTACGTAAGCTGCATGAGCTGCACATCAAACATTTAGCAGTCGCTGTGTCACCTTTGATTTTGGCTTTTCGAATATCGCAGCTGTATTACCATACTCTACAACTTTTCCGCGACTGAGCACCATGAGTTGGTCGCTCATATGCTTCACTAAACTCAAGTGATGGGTGATCAAAATAAAGCTTAGACCCGAGTCTTTTTGTAATTTGAGTAACAAGTTTACAGTTTGTGCTCTGACCGAAGGATCTAGAGAGGATAATGCTTCATCTAGCACCACAACTTTAGGGTCTAAAATGAGTGCTCTGGCTAATGCGACGCGTTGTAGTTGGCCTCCACTAAACATATGCGGATAGTATTGATAGTGCTCACCCAGTAAACCAACTCGGCTTAAGGTGAGTTTGATCTTTTTATCACGCTGAGAAGACGTTAGGTCGGTATTATACTTTAAGCAATCATCAAGCATGTCACCAATGGTGAGGCCTGGGTTTAATGAGCGGGTTGGATCTTGAAAAATCATACGAATATGGCGACATTGGTTTTGTCTTACGCCATTGTCCTCAATGGTCTTGCCATCCAGTAGAATTTGTCCACAGTCAGCCGTGTCAGCACCGGCAAGTAGTTTTGCTAGGGTGCTTTTTCCAGAGCCTGTTTCGCCAATAACGGCGAGTGTTTCCCCAGGGGCAACAGCAAATGAAACATCTCGGAGCACTTTTATATGATTACGTTTAAAAATACCGGCTCGACTTTGAAAAGATTTACTTAATGCTTGGACTTTTAAGACGGGTTGCATTTGGTCTTTTCCTTCAAAAGGGGAAAGTGACAGGCATAGGCATGGCCATGGCTTTTACTTTGAGTTGGCGTGACGACACATTGTTTTTGCGCTTGTGGACAACGAGGCCCTAATCGACAGCCGATTGGCAGGTGTTGTAGCGGGGGGATTGTTCCTTTGAGTGCATAAAATGGTTCTTTGTGTGCAAGACCTTGCGCATAATCAGGTAAACTTTTTACTAAAGCCTGTGTGTACGGGTGTAAAGGTTCATAAAAAACCTTTTGCGTAGGACCGGCCTCAACCATTTGCCCACAGTATAAAACGTGCATGGCATGAGACCAATGAGTGATCTCTTCAAGTTCATGGGAGATCATTAATACTGACATATTTTTAAGCTGGTTTAAGCTCTTCAGTAAGCGAAAAATCTGTGCTCGCGTGGTGCTTTCTAATGCTGTCGTCGGCTCATCGGCGATTAAAAGTTTAGGGTTTCGGGCAATGGCCATCGCAATCATGACCTTTTGGCATACCCCTTCAGACAGTTCATGCGGGTAGCTGCTTGCGACTCTAATATGTTCACGGATCCCCACTTTATGCAGTAGCGCTTTAACTTTTTCTTTTCGCTCAGTATTACGACGGAAAAACCCTTTTTTAAAGGTCTCCTCAGGTAATGACTCTGCCACTTGTTCAAATATTTTTGCGGTAGGGTCTAGGCTACGACTGGGTTCCTGGTAGATCATAGCCATATCTCTGCTGACTATTTTTCTACGCTTTTCAGGACTTAAACGCATTAGGTCAACACCTTGCCAATGCATACGATCTGCCGTTACGGTCCAGCGAGAGTTTAAAACGCCGACGATAGCTTTGGCTATTAGGCTTTTTCCTGAGCCAGACTCGCCAACCAATGCATGCACCTCACCTTCTTTCAGGCTTAGATTAACTTTATCAACGGCTCTTATCACACCGTCTTCAGTGTGCAGCTCTATGGTTAAGTTACGTATGTCGAGTAATTGCATTAATCCGCCTTACGCTCTTTGAGTACTTGCCTTAAGCCATCACCCACTAGGTTGGTAGAAAGTACCGCGATAAATAGCAATACTCCAGGTAAGCCAACCGTCCAAGGTGCTAAATAAATTAAGCCTAGGTTTTCAGCCAAAATAGCCCCCCACTCGGTTGTAGGCGGTTGGGCACCGAGTTTCAAAAAGCCCAGAGCGGCAATGTCTAGGATCGCCGTTGACAGTGCCATGGTAAAAATAACCACGATATGCTCGTATATATTGGGTAGAACACCTCGGGTAAGCAATTGCCACTGAGACGCGCCATCAAGACGAAAGGCACTGATATAGTCTTTATTTAGTTCATCAACAACCAAATTGCGAATTGAGTGCACGTATTGGGGCAATAACGCAAAGATAATTGCCCATACGGTATTGAGTAAGCCAGGCCCGAGTATAGCGATAATAATAATGGCTAATAATAACGATGGGATCGAGAGCGTAATATCCAATAAATGGTTTAATGCACTTGAACGGAAGCCATGACTGATCCCCGCCAAGGTCCCCAAAAACACCCCCACGAGGGTGGTGATCAAGGCGGCGATGATTGAGAGCCCAAAGGTAAATGTAGCCCCGTTCATGAGTCGAGATAAGACATCGCGGCCCAAATCATCCGTGCCTAGAATAAATCTTACATCACCTAAATCATGCCATGAAGGGGGCAGCAGCAATGCATCGCTATGCTGTTGATTAATACCATATGGTGCAATAAACGGCGCTGTCATCGCCAGGAGTGTCAACGCAATAAATATCCATAAAGCCACTAACGCCGGGTGGTTACTTTTAAACTTTCGCCATAACCGTGAAAGAGGTGAGCGGTTAGACTCTTCGCTGAATAAACTAAACTTTGCCATAGGCTTGATTCCGTGACAAAGGGTCAAAAAGAGAGTGGCTAAATTCAGCCAGCATGTTTGCTAGTATAACAAACATGGACACTGCCAGAAGCCCACCCTGTATTGCCGGGTAATCGCGCTGGTAGATACTGTCTATAAGCCATCGGCCTATGCCTGGCCACGAAAATATCACTTCTGTCACCATCGCCAGCGTGATCAGAGTACTAAATTGTAAACCGATCTGTTTTATTACTGGGAGCAAGGCGTTACGTAGTGCGTGATGTAAAATCAGCTGACGCCTATTCAGCCCTTTAGCGCGAGCAGTTTTGATATAATTTTGTTCTAGCACGTGTAGCATTGAATCTCGAGTAAAGCGCACGAGTACAGTCGTGGGGTACATTGCCAATACCACTGTGGGTAACGCTAAATGGCGCAATGCATCATAAAAAGCAAGGCCATGATATGGAAAACCTTGGATAGCAATATCGATTAAAATAAAATTACTAATAGGTTCAATTTCGTATAACAGGCCTATACGTCCTGACATGGGGAATAACCCAAAAGATAAACAAAACACCATAATTAACAGTAGCGCCAGCCAAAAAATAGGTATAGAAAAGCCCATTAAAGTCAGAGAATTGATAACTCTGTCAGGCCAACGACGATGATAAGCTGATGCAACTATTCCTGCGGGGATCCCAAGTGAGACGGCAACCCCTAGCGCATAAACACACAGCTCTAAAGTGGCAGGAAAGAGCCGTGTAACATGCTCAAACACATTTTGCCCTGAGGAGAGTGACACCCCCCAATCTCCACTGGCAATACGCGCTAAAAAAGCACCATATTGCATAAGTAAGTTTTCGTTGATCTGGTATTTCTCAGCCAATAATTGGGTTTGACTGTAATTGGAGTTAACTTGACCACTAAAGTTAGTCAGTAAATCTCCTGGAAAGAGATAATTGAGCGAGAAGGTAAATACCGTTAAAGTGACCACCATAAAAATCAGCAAACTGATACGGCGTAGTAAATACTCAAATAACATCAGTTACGCCTCACTTGACCAAGAGATATGCCACCAAATGGGCGTAAGGTAACGCCCGTCACATCATTACTGGTTGCTTGGAATCGTACGCCGTGAGCTATGGGGATCAGCGGCAGCTGATCGATGAGCATTTGCTGCGCTTGATAATAGTAAGTTTTGCGCAATGTAATATCGGTTGTGTCTAATGCTTGAGTGAGTAATAAATCAAACTCAGGATGGCACCAATTAGCCGGGTTTTTTCCACTAAAGGTCGCGGTGCAGCTTAACAGCGGGCTAAAGAAGTTATCAGGATCTGGTGTATCTGCAGCCCAACCAAGTAAAACACTGTCATGCTCATGTTTACCAATACGTTCAACAAAAGTGTTCCACTCATACTCAATAATTTGTGCCGAAATACCGATGGCTTTCAAATCACTTTGAATCAATTCAGCCATCTTTCGCGCATTAGGGTTATATATTCGTGATACCGGCATGGCCCATAGCGTCATACTAAACCCATTTTCATAACCTGCTTCCTTTAAAAACTGTTTTGCTAGTTCAGGGTTATAGCGGGGTATATTATCCTGAGCTTGAAAGGCCCATGATGATGGTGGCAGATGCGAGCGCGCCAATATGCCGTTACCGTAATAGACTGCTTGCATAATTTTATCGAAGTCAACGGAGTGCGCAAGGGCTTTGCGAACAAGAAGGCTATCAAATGGGGGTCGTTCAGTATTAAAGGCCCAATAACCAATATTGAGGTTTGCCGCTTTGTCGACGCGAATATCTTCACGGTCTTTGAGAACGCTCAGTTGTGTTGCACTAGGGTGTGCTGTGATATCACATTCTTTAGTCAGCATTTTCGCAATGCGACTGGTGCCGTTGGTGGTGATATCGAACACCAGTTGCTGCATCGGCACTGGGTATTTCCAATATTTTTCATTGCGGTGATAGCGAATAAGATTATCGCGTAAAAAGTTTTTATATTTATATGGGCCGGTGCCAATAGGCAAGTGATCAAATGCGGCTTTATTTTTTTGTGCTATCAGCTGTTGGGCATACTCTTGTGAGAGAATAACCGCAAAATCGGTCGCAATATTCGATAGAAAGCTACTTTCGGCGTTGAAGAGTTCAAACCTTACGGTAAAGTCGTCGACTTTAACGACTTTACGAATGAGCTGGTCAATACCCACGCTTTGAAAGTAGGGGTACTCAGCATCGCCGACAAAATGATATGGATTATATACATCGAATAAGCGGCTAAATGAAAACACCACGTCATCGGCATTGAGTGTGCGGCTTGGGCGAAAGTAATCTGTACTGTGAAAAGCGACATCTTGGCGCAAGGTGAACGTAATAGATTTACCCTTGTCGCTCACTGCCCAGCTAGTTGCCAGTTCCGGTTTAAACTCTGCAGTTTCAGGGTCAATACTAATTAACGTATCGTATAACTGGCTGGCAATAAGGTCTATGGTAGAGCCAGTCGTCGTGACTTGAGGGTTAAAAGATACCGGGTTCGCTTCAGCGCAGTACACTAAGCCCTGAGATTTTTCGTTTGCTTGCTGTTGGCTTGCATCAACACAGCCAAGTAAATAGGTACACAAAGCACCTAGTACTAGATTCCGCACGCCTTACGCCTCTTGTTTTTGACCTGACTCTAACAGGTTGTATTTTTTCAAATAACCACGAAGTTGATGATACGTCAATCCAAGCATTTGTGCAGTTTTCTTTTGATTAAATTGACTGTATTCGAGCGCTTTTTTGAGTAACTCAATCTCAAAGTCATTAGAGAGTTCTTTTAAGTCACAAGGAAACGCAATGTTGGGCTGTGCTGGTGACAGCGATGCATGGTTGCTAGAAGCTTCCGTCACAGGGGTATGGCTGGGTGTTTGGGCTATTTCAGGTTGTATTGTACGTGCCTTTACCCGTTGTGTTGGTCTAAACGGGCTCTCAAATGGATTGAGAATGATTTCGTGAACGGGTAGGTGCTCGTTGCCGTGACGATATAAGCTTCTTTCAACGGTATTTTTGAGTTCACGTATATTACCTGGCCAATCGTAACTCAATAGTACCTCAGTGGCTTTACGCGTAAAACCACTGAACAGTGACCAGCCTAAATCTCGTGCCATGTTTATTGCAAATTGTTCTGCTAATAACATGATGTCTTCTTGGCGAGCACGTAATGGCGGCAAGGTGATCACATCAAATGCCAGTCGGTCTAATAAATCGTGTCTAAACTCACCGTTGTCAGCCAAAGATGGCAGATCTTCATTGGTTGCGCAGACTAAACGGGTATCGACTTTTACCGTACTTTTACCACCGACACGTTCAAATTCACCATATTCAATCACGCGTAATAGCTTTTCTTGCACCATAGCAGAGGTATTAGCTAGCTCATCAAGAAATAATGTGCCGCCATTCGCTCGCTCAAATCGACCTTCATGACGTTTACTGGCGCCAGTAAATGCACCACTCTCATGACCAAATAGCTCACTCTCTAACAAATTTTCATTTAGGGCGGCACAATTGAGCTTTACGTAGTTTTGTTCCCATCGCTCAGAAAGAAAGTGTAATCGTGCAGCGATAAGTTCTTTACCCGTACCGCGCTCTCCAATAATCAATACTGGTTTTTCTAAAGGCGCAAGCTGCGACACCTTATCAAGCACGGTTAAAAAGCTGTCAGATTGACCGAGTAAATTGTCCTGTTGGCGGAATTGGCTCATATTGGCTAACTCTTAGTTATTTTTGCTAACACTTAGTGTATTTGATAATTAATGCAAACGAAAGTAATTTCTGATATGGTTTAATTTATTGATATTTATAAACTTTTATCTTTTGTGAAAGTTGGCAAGTTTATTGATACTACTAATACAAGCAACTTAAACTTAGAAACCAAAGAGGTAAAGATTATGGGAATTTTCTCACGTTTTGCAGATATCGTTAACTCTAATATCAATGCTATTTTAGATAAAGCTGAAGACCCAGAAAAAATGGTTCGTCTTATCATCCAAGAAATGGAAGATACGCTTGTTGAAGTACGTTCAACTTCAGCAAAAACGTTAGCAGAGAAAAAAGAATTAACACGTCGTGTTGAGCAATTAAATGAAGAAGTTGCACAGTGGCAAAGTAAAGCCGAGCTAGCTTTAACCAAAGAGCGCGAAGATTTAGCACGTTCAGCGTTACTGGAAAAGCAAAAGTCAGCGGATGCGGCTGCCAGTGTGCAAAGCGAATTGGCGCATGTAGAGTCTCATATCGAGAAACTGCAACAAGAAGTTGCGACACTACAAGAGAAGCTGGCTGATGCCAAAGCGCGTCAAAAAGCCATCGTGCTGCGTCAGCGTTCTGCGGAGTCTCGTTTAGAGGTGAAAAAGGCGTTAGACAGTTCAAAAGTAGAAGATGCTTTAAATCGTTTTGAGCGTTATGAATCTAAGATTGATGGACTAGAGTCGCAAGTTGAGTCATATGACTTAGGGAAAAAGACCTTAGCGGATGAAATTGCCGATTTACAAAAGAACGAAAAAGTAGATGATGAGCTTGCAGAGCTTAAGAAAAAGCTTTCTGGCAAATAAAGACAATAATCGCACCCGCTGACCAAGCAGTGGGTGTTAGGTAACAGAATAATCAAGTCGCAGGAGTATAGGGTTATGGATCTTGAAGTATTAGTAGCACCGATCATTATTTTTATGTTGGTAGTGGCGCCATTATGGCTTGTACTTCACTATCGCAGTAAAAAGCAGGTAAGCCAGGGTCTAAGTGAGCATGAACATCGTCAACTTATGGAATTGGCAAGTAAGGCTGAAAGTATGGCTGACCGTGTTGACACACTAGAAGCAATACTTGATCAAGAGGCACCAGAGTGGAGACGTAAAGTATGAGTAATATAAAAAGAGAACTTTACAGGGATCCAAAAAGAGGGAAGCTTGCAGGTGTGTGTGCTGGGTTGAGTGATTACTTCAATATGGAATTGTGGTTGGTCAGAATCCTGTTCATTACGGCAGTGTTGCTATCTGGTGGGCCCTTATTCGTTGTTGTTTATATTGCATGTTGGTTTATTTTAGACAAGAAAAGCGATTATGAAACCAAGCAGTCAGTCAATCACGATGCAGACCCTATTTCAGTAAAGTTTAAAGTTTGGCAAAAAGGTGAGCCGCCCAGACAAGCTTTGTTTGATTTAAAAGAGCGTTTAAATCGTTTAGATGGCAGAGTACAAAGTATGGAAACGTACGTAACATCAAGCGAATTTACAATCAGTAGAGAAATTAATAAATTATAATTTTTTGAACGTTATGTGGCGTATTCTGCGCCACCGCTTTAAATATCCATGTAAATATGTTGCTCGGGAGGTGTGCCCCTTATATGAATACTAAACGTTTTAGCAAAGACACGTTCGATAAATTTAAAAACACAGCACAAAAGACATTACATAGAAGTCTTGACCAACATATAAAGCTTGCCGTCACTGGGTTTAGTGGTAGCGGAAAGACGGCTTTTATCACTGCACTTATCAAGCATTTAACATCTCAAGCAGATAAAAAAAACCTGCCATTTTTTGACGTAGTAAGAGAGCAGCGGTTAATTGCTGTAAAGCAAATTCCACAACGTGCTTTGGACATTCCGACTTTTGATTATACCAGTGCAGTGGATTGCTTGTTAAATGAAACACCAACATGGCCGTCATCAACACAGCGTATAAATACGTTAACCCTTGCACTTAAATTTGAATCACGGCATGTGCTAAAACAGCATTTATCACCGATTAGCACCGTTTATTTAGAGCTGATTGATTACCCTGGTGAATGGTTAGTTGATCTACCCATGTTAAATCAAGATTACCAGTCATGGAGTAATGAAGTTCTTAGCTTACTAAAACAACCTCAATATAAAGACTATGCAAAAGACTTTTTGAGCACTTTGACTGATTTTGATAGTGACGCCCCCGTTGATGAAGCAGCCTTAAAGCAATTATCACAACTATATCAGCAGCTACTCATAACGTTAAAAGAGCAAACAAGAATAGCGCAACTACAACCTGGTAGAATGCTTATCCCTGGAGATTTAGCAGGGGCTCCGGTGTTATTGTTTTTCCCCTGTCATAGTGCAGGTGAACACTCAAGCGAGAGCCAATATAGTCATTTACAGAGTCGCTTTAACGCTTATAAACAGCAAGTGGTAACGCCATTTTACAAGCAATACTTTTGTCAGTTCGATAGGCAAATTGTGCTGGTAGATGTGTTGAATGCGTTAGCCGACGGACCTGATACATTACAAGAGCAAGAACATGCATTACGTAATATCGTACAAGTGTTTGATTATGGTCGTTCTGGGTTACTAAAGCGCCTGTTTTATCCAAAAATAGATAAGGTTTTATTTGCTGCAAATAAGTGCGACCACGTAAGCTATGAGCAGCAACCATTATTGGCAAAGCTGCTTCATAGCATGTTACATGAGCAAAGTAATGAGTTACGCTTTGCGGGGGTTGAGATAGACACCATGGCGATTTCAGCGGTACAAAGTACGCAGCAAAAGCAAGTTGTTGAAGCTGGGAAACCACTCAATTGTATCCAAGGTAAACCCAATAACGAACAGCACACGATAACATTTTTACCCCCAGAGCCTCCATCACATCGATTAAGTCGCGCTCAGTGGCCAGCACAGGGCTTCGACTTTTTATCTTTTGCGCCGTTACCGGCGCAAGCCGGTTGTTTGAGCCATGTTCGATTAGATCATGTCCTACAATTTTTATTAGGAGATAAGCTACGATGAGCGACCCACAGAATTTGCGCGCAGGTAGGCGCATTAGCACTGATGAACTTCACCAAGCAGTGCCCCAGTCTATGGAGGCTGGAAAGCGCATCGAGCAGGCACTGGAAAATTCAAGTTCTGATGCTGAGCAGGGTGCATTTAATGAACGTGATGCACTAGAACAAGAACTTGAGCATACTTTTAAGCCAAAGCGTACATTTCTAACTATTAAGAAGTTATTGCTGATTAGCTTGGTTGTTTTAGTTGCCGCCGAAGCTATTTACGGTGTGATAGAAGCCTTTACGCAATCTTGGCTGTTAGGTGGCTTATATATTTTGGTACTGTCACTGGGTTTGGTCGCACTGATACGGTTTTTGTTCAGTGAATACCGTGCACTTAAGTCGCTATCAACACGTGAACATATGCAAAGTGACGCACAGCGTTTATTGAGTAGTACCCAAATAGGCGAAGCTCAGCAGTGGTTAGCGCCTTTACTTGAGCAGCATAACCCAGATGGTGTGCAAGAGTTTAAAGCGACCATTAAAGCACATCATACCGATAGGGAAGTATTAGAGCTTTATCAAAATACCCTATTGAATACACAAGACCAGCAAGCTAAAGCGATCATTAATACGCATGCAACGACCAGTGCCATGCTGGTGGCGCTTAGCCCCATGGCCTTGCTGGATATGTTGGCTGTACTATGGCGCGGCGTGCACCTTGTTGAGAAGCTAAGTCAGCACTATGGTATTCGCTTAGGGTATCGCAGTCGTATTACGTTATATAAATTACTATTAAAGCAAATGGTGTTTGCTGGAGCTGCTGAGCTGGTGTCAGATCTAGCGGCAACGAGTATGGGAGCAGAGTTACTCAGTAAGCTTTCTGCTAGAGCTGCACAAGGGCTGAGTGCGGGTGTATTTACCGCTCGCTTAGGCTACAAAGCAATGGAATTATGTCGTCCATTACCTAAATTAGCTGATAAGCCTAATTTATTACAGGGGTCGATTGAGCAAATATTTAAAGCGTTATTGAATCGCAGCAAATAAAGCGAGTGACAACAATTGTATACAAGCTGTTAAAGTTAATCATGCCTAACTAGCCATCTTACCATCTGGCGTGCTTGTGAATTTTTATTCCCTGATTTATTTATTAGGTAAATAAATTTAAGAATAACAATTTAGCAGGCTATTTTATGAAGAAGTATGATGACAACACGCAATGTATCCACGGCCCAGCCCATTTTGATGACCCACATGGTGCACTAACAGCACCTCTGTATCAAACCTCCACATTTAAGTTTAAAGACGCAGCCCAAGGGGCTGCGCGTTTTGCCGGTGAAGAGCCTGGGTATATTTATACTCGATTAGGCAACCCGACAACACGTGAACTGGAGCAAAAAGTAGCAGCTCTCGAGGGAATGGACGATGCAGCTGCAACCGCGACGGGGATGGGGGCTGTTTCAGCCTCTGTGTTAAGCTTCTTACAACAGGGCGACCATCTCATTGCATCCAGTGCATTGTATGGTTGTAGTTTTGCATTATTTTCTCATATGCTGCCCAAATTTGGCATAGATGTCACGTTTGTTGATATGACCGATGAAGCCGAGCTTCAGGCTGCTGTTACGCCAAAGACCAAAATGGTCTTTGCTGAAACCCCAATTAACCCGAACATGACGGTACTTGATTTATCAATGATTGGGCGTTTTGCTGAACAACATAAATTAATCAGTGTGATCGACAATACATTTTTGACCCCTCTATTACAAAAGCCTAAACAATTTGGTATCGATATTGTTGTACATAGTGCGACTAAGTATTTAAATGGGCATGGCGATGTCGTTGCGGGTCTCGTATGTGGCTGTGCAGAACATATTGAATTAATAAAACTGACAGTATTAAAAGATATTGGTGCAACCATTAGCCCGCATGATGCATGGCTTATTAATCGAGGGCTAAAAACACTGGCTGTGCGTATGGCGAGGCATTGTGAAAGTGCACAAAAAGTGGCTGAATTTTTAGAAAAACATCCGAAGGTCTCGCAGGTGTTTTATCCAGGGTTACCATCTCACCCTGGATATAATTATCTAGGTGAGCAAATGAAAGGGGCTGGTGGTGTTATAGCCTTTGAAATCGTAGGAACGTTAGCGCAAGGTGAAGCGTTTATTAATGCAACCGAGCTATGCACATTGGCCGTGAGTTTAGGGGATCCTGAAACACTAATTCAACACCCAGCATCGATGACACACTCACCTTATACGCCAGAAGAGCGTCAAGCAGCTGGGATCTCTGATAGCTTGATCCGTATTTCGGTAGGATTGGAGGCGGCGGAGGATATTATTGCTGATTTAGAATCTGCATTTAAATCTTTTTAATGTAAACTTAAGTGTACGTCGTGCACTGTATTTTATCAGTTAAATATGGTGTGTATAATTAACTTTACTCACATGTATTTTAATCTTTACGATTTTGGTTTTTGTGGCAAAGCCGTAATTGGGCTTTGCTATTAAACTTTCGCTTACTTTTACATAGTATCGTTGTCACAAGTTGAAACACGATCCGAGGTCGATCGTGGTATGTAACAATGAAGGTTTCTATGGCTAAGTCGAGCAAGTACACCTCTAAGCAACCCGATGAAAACGGGGTTATTGCTTGGAGCGATGAAGAAAATAAAATTTGGTCAGAGCTTGTGGCGCGTCAGCTACAATGCATTGAAGGCAAAGCATGTGACGAGTACATGGAAGGGCTAAAAAAAATAAACCTACCGCATGACCGTATCCCACAGCTTGCTGAGCTAAACGAAGTACTCGCCCGTGAAACAGGCTGGCAAGTAGCCCCTGTACCCGCGTTGATTGATTTTGATGAGTTCTTTCGACTGCTAGCAAACAAGCAGTTCCCTGTGGCAACGTTTATTCGTTCGCGTGAAGAGTTTGATTATCTACAAGAGCCTGATGTTTTTCATGAGATATTTGGTCATTGCGCAATGTTAACAAACCCTGCTTTTGCAGAGTTCACCCATAAATATGGGCAGTTAGGCTATGCAGCCGAAAAGAAAGATCGTGGTTACCTAGCGCGTCTATATTGGTTTACGGTTGAGTTTGGTTTGATGCAAACTGAAGACGGCCTGCGTATTTATGGTGGTGGGGTGTTATCAAGCCCGGGTGAAACACAATACGTGTATTCAGATAAACCTGAGATACAGCCGTTAAATGTGATTGATGTATTACGCACACCTTACCGAATTGATATTATGCAGCCAATCTACTACACCATAAACTCTATCAATGATTTATTTGATATCTCACAAATGGATATTATGGCATTGGTTGCCCAAGCAAAAGAATTAGGCTTATTTGAGCCAAAATTTCCACCGAAACAAAAACTAGCAAGTTAAGGATTTTAAATGTCTGATTTAAGTGCACAAAAATGTGAAGCGTGTCGTGCTGATGCGCCTAAAGTGTCAGATGAAGAGTTAGCAGTATTGATAAAGCAAATTCCGGACTGGGTACCTGAGGTACGCGATGGGATCATGCAATTAGAGCGCGTTTTTAAATTTAAAAACTTCAAGCTAGCATTAGAGTTTACCAATAAAGTGGGCGCAATGGCGGAAGATGAAGGCCATCACCCAGGTTTATTGACTGAATGGGGCAAAGTAACGGTTACTTGGTGGAGTCACTCTATCAAAGGCCTGCACAAAAATGATTTTGTATGTGCCGCTAAAACAGATGACGTGTTTGCTGCATTATAATTATTGAGCAGCTTACCAATGAGGTAAGTTTAAAAAGCGCCTTATGAAGTACTTCAGGTAACTGAATAATTCATAAGGCGCTTTTTTATAAGCCCATTAAAAGCTCATAATGATCAATCGTCGATTGAACGCAGCAAGGCGTTGATCCCGACTTTCTCACGTGTTTGTTGATCTACTTTCTTAACAATAATGGCAGCGTAAAGGCTATGAGAGCCATCTTTACTTGGCAAAGAGCCTGGTACAACAACAGCACCGGCTGGTACTCGCCCGTAATGGACTTCGCCTGTTTCACGGTCGTAAATACGGGTGCTTTGAGAAATATACACACCCATTGAAATTACTGCGCCTTCTTCAACAATTACGCCTTCAACAATTTCTGAGCGTGCACCAATGAAGCAATTGTCTTCAATGATTGTTGGGTTCGCTTGAAGGGGCTCTAAAACGCCACCTATGCCAACGCCGCCTGATAGGTGAACATTCTTACCTATTTGCGCACACGAACCAACCGTGGCCCATGTATCGACCATCGTGCCTTCATCAACATAGGCACCGATATTGACATATGACGGCATCAGGACCACATTTTTACCAACAAAACTACCTTGGCGTGCTACGGCATTTGGTACAACACGCATACCACCTTGTTGAAACTGCTCAGGCGTATAATCGCTGAACTTTAACGGCACTTTATCGTAAAACTGATTTACGCCATCACTCATCGGCTGGTTGTCACGAATTCTAAATGATAATAAAACGGCTTTCTTTAGCCACTGGTGCACAACCCACTCACCGCTTATCTTTTCTGCTACACGTGCAGCACCCGAGTCCAACAGGGCAAGAGATTGGGTGATAGCGTTATAAACTTCCTCTGTTACTTGGTTAGGTGAGATCCCGTCTCGCTGTTCCCAAGCTTGTTCAATAATGCTTTTTAAATCAGACATAGTTTCCTCTTTACTCTGTTTCTGCATTTAATTTTTTCATCAGATCGCGTTGTAGTGCAGCTTTATGTTCTTCTGCAAGCGCTTGATAATCCGTATTTGATATTACAAAAAAGTCTTCTGCGCGTTCGCCGACTGTTGTAATTCTTGCTGCGTGAATGTGCAATGAATTGGCTTGAAAAACCTCCGCTATTTTTGTTAGTAGCCCAGGTATATCAATGGCTTGAATTTCAATTAAGTTTCTATCGGCACGGGCATGAGGCCTGACAATGACCTTAGGTTTTATATTAAAATCTTTAAAGCGCTGTGAGCGGTTTTTCTTGGTACGAATTTTCTTTTTTGGATCTTTTAAAATGACTTCCAAGCCACGACGTATCGATTTTGCTCGGCTACTACTCATGGGGTTACCACTGACCTCTAAGATAACAAAGTTATAAACTACGGAGTTATCCTTGGTTGTCATGACTTGAGCGTGTTGTATTTGGGCTTTTTTAGAACCGATAACGGTGAGGAGCTTTGAGAATAAATTGGCATTATATGGACTATACACAAATACTTGTGTGCCGCCATGCATGGCTTGTTCACCCACAACAACGCAAGGTGCGTTTAAATCATTGATCTTAAGTAAGTGCTCACTGTGCCATGAGATCTGTTGCTCACTGAATGCGGTAAAGTAGTTGGCCTTTAAACGTGACCAAATCGCATCAATGTTTTCCTCTTCAAATTCTAAATTAATAAGCCGTTGTTTTGCTTGCTTCTTTTTGTCACGAATTTGGTCGCGCATATCCATTGGGTTTTCTAGGCCCAAACGCAGTGCATGTTGTGAGTGTAAGTATAGCTCTCGTAGCAGGGTATTTTTCCAATCATTCCATAGGTTGTCATTCGTCGCGCGAATATCAGCCACAGTGAGGCAGTAAAGGTAGTCGAGTTGGCGTTCATTTTTTACAATCGAAGCAAATTCGGCGATAACATCTGGGTCGTTAATGTCTTTGCGCTGCGCTGTGACAGACATCAACAAATGATTCTCAACCAGCCAAGAAACTAAGCGAGCATCAGAATTGGTGAAACCATGTATTTTACAAAAAGCGAGCGCATCAACTGCGCCAAGCTCTGAGTGATCTCCTCCACGGCCTTTGGCAATATCATGGAAGATAGCGGCTAAATAAAGTAACTCAGGCTTATCCATACGGGTGATTATTTCACTGCATAAAGGGAATTCTTTTTTTCGCTCTTTATCGGTATATAGATAAATATTGTTGATCAGCTTATGAGTGTGTTCATCTACGGTGTAGGCGTGGAATAAATCAAATTGCATTTGACCAAAAATATTACGCCATTGCGGTAAATACGCCGCAATCAAGCCATGTTTATGCATCAAAGTAAATGCTCTACCCATGCCATTAGGATGCTTTAGCAACCGTAAAAACGCATCTCGACAACCGGCATAATCTTGCAAGTCTCCGAGCAGGCGACGACGAACTTGGCGCATTGTTCGTATAGTACTAGGCTCAATGTTGGTGATCTCAGGGTGATCAGCAATATGCTCGAATAACACCAGTAGCTGCTCTCTTCTAAAGAATACTGAAGGGTTTTTTACACTGATTTTATTGCCGATACGCTCAAAGTTATCATCTAAAGAAACCGCTATTTGTTCGCTTTGGTCGGGTAAAATACTCTGCTCGAAATATGATAACAGCATCTGGTTCATTTCACGGACACGGCTCATGATCCTGAATAAGCGCTTCATCATACGTTCCACAGAGGCCTTACCTTCAGAACCAAATCCCAAGATCTCGGCAGCATGGGGCTGATAGTCAAATAACAGACGGTTTTCACTGCGCCCTGCGGCTAAATGAAGGGCAAAGCGTATATTCCAAAGGTTTTCCAAACACTCTAGTAGCTCTTGGTATTCTTCGTGTGTGAGATAACCATGATTGATTAATTCTTCAAGAGTTTCAGCATGAAAGTGCTTTTTAGCAACCCAAAAAATGGTTTGTACATCTCTGAGCCCCCCCGGGTTCTCTTTGATATTAGGCTCTAAGTTATAAGCGGTACCGTGGCACTTTTTATGACGAACTTGTTGTTCATTGGTTTTGGCAATAAAAAAGTCGTCAGACTTCCAAATAGGGGTTTCTACAATATGACTTCTTAGTCGCTCAAACTCGACATGGTTACCACAAATAAGTCGACTTTCAAGTAAAGAGGTCGTGAAATGGACGTCTTGTTTTTTTTGTTCTAATACTTGGTTGTGTGTACGGACACTGTGGCCTATTTCTAAATTCAGATCCCATAAAAGCGTCACAAATTCCTCTAATGCTAAGGTCATAGCGGCATTAGGAGTATCATTAACAAGTACTAAAAAGTCGATATCTGAATAGGGGTGTAATTCACCTCGACCATATCCCCCCACTGCAATGAGGGCCAACTCTGGGTAATGGGCGAGGCCAGTGTCATTGAATAGCTTTATTAATAATCGGTCAATAAATTCAGCGCGAGAATTAATGAGGTTACGAACTGGTTGTTTGGAAAACTCGTTACTTAACCATTTATAAAAATAGCTTGCACAATCTTTTAAATCGTCAAGGTGCTCTGCATTATCGAGCAGCGTTTTTACTTTATTAGGTAATGCCACTTAAGGCTCCCTGATCCGTCTGATTAGGTTTATGCAATCGGTTATGTTGAGCACATGACTGTGTGCAGGCTCAATATACATGCAAAGGATTAACCTAGCTTACTGACTTGAGCACAAAGGGCAACGCTTGAACTACATTTTTTATTGCGTATTAGGTCAAGTGAGTAAAGTACCGACCAGTCTTTACTCACTCGTAGTCAAATTACAGCTATATCACAGGTTATAGCTGCAATTATGCAGTGTGTTCAATTACTCTGTCGATGGTATCGTCATTACGGTGCGTTAAGATTTCTACCCCGTTATCTGTTACCAGTAAAGTGTGTTCCCACTGAGCCGACAAACTTCTGTCTTTAGTCACCACGGTCCAGTTATCTTTTAGCACTTTACATTGGCGTTTACCGGCGTTAACCATTGGCTCAATGGTTAAACACATACCCGCTTTCAATGTTTCTCCAGTGCCTGGTTTACCGTAATGCATAACTTGTGGCTCTTCGTGGAACTCAGCACCAATGCCATGGCCGCAATATTCGCGTACGATGGAGTAATTAAAGCCTTCAGCGTACTTTTGAATTGCAGCTCCAATATCACCTAAGCGCGCACCTGGTTTTACCATTTTAATGGCAAGGTAAAGGCTTTCTTGGGTGATCTCAGCAAGACGTTTACCTTGGATATTTGGCGTGCCTACATGAAACATTTTTGAGGTGTCGCCATGATAGCCATCTTTAATTACGGTAATATCAATATTGACACTGTCACCATCTTTTAGAGCTTTGTCATTAGGAATACCATGACAAATTACGTGATTAACGGACGTACAAATCGACTTTGGAAAACCATGGTAATTAAGCGGGGCGGGTATGCCCTGTTGCTTATTTACAATGTAGCCATGACAAATTGTATTTAGCTCGTCTGTTGTGACCCCTGGCTTCACATGCGGCTCAATCATTTCCAATACTTCCGCGGCTAAACGCCCGGCAATACGCATTTTTTCGATTTCTTCAGGGGTTTTAATCACTGCACTCATTCAGACTCCAAGTCGGTTATTTTAAGTTAGTTACAACGCACAATTTTTATACTGATTGTTGAGTTCTGTTATTTTATATGGTATAAAGCGCGCCGTCTTTTTACAAATTTATCTTAGAGATGTTTGTATTTAAGGCAACCACAATTTTATTTTAACACACACACATATCGACACATACACTTGGGTGCATGTCTTAGTAAAATACTGAACATGTTGGTGCTATGGGATATGTGGAGGCTTAACCCTAACTAAATTAGAGGAAATTAAAATGGCAAACGTTTCAATGCGCGATATGCTTCAAGCTGGTGTTCACTTCGGTCACCAAGCACGTTACTGGAACCCAAAGATGAAGCCTTTCATCTTCGGCGCTCGTAACCGTGTACATATCATCAACCTTGAAAAAACTGTACCAATGTTCAATGACGCACTTAAGTTCTTACAGAACGCGGCTTCTAACAAAGGTAAAATTCTTTTCGTAGGTACTAAGCGCGCTGCAAGCGAAGCAGTTAAAGAGTCAGCTCTTCAAAGTGAGCAGTTCTACGTAAATCACCGTTGGTTAGGTGGTATGTTGACTAACTGGAAAACAGTTCGTCAATCAATCAAGCGTCTTAAAGACCTTGAAACTCAAAGCCAAGACGGTACTTTCGAGAAGCTAACTAAAAAAGAAGCGTTAATGCTTACTCGTGAAATGGAAAAGCTTGAAAAAAGCCTTGGCGGTATCAAAGATATGGGCGGTCTTCCAGACGCTATCTTCGTTATCGATGCAGATCACGAGCACATTGCAATTCGCGAAGCTAACAACCTAGGTATTCCAGTAGTATCAGTAGTTGATACAAACTCGAACCCAGATGGTGTTGATTTCATCATCCCAGGTAACGACGATGCAATCCGTGCTATCCAGCTTTACACTGGCGCTGTTGCAACTGCTATCACTGAAGGCCGTGAAAGCAATATCGTTGCTCAAGCAGAGAACGACGATTTCGTTGAAGCTGAGTAATTAGCTGTCATCAAGTCTTCATCAATTCGTGATGAAGACTTGATATTCTTGAAGAGCGGTCATCCCGCTTCCCTAAACATATTCAGAACTGAGGATATACTAATGGCTGTAACTGCTGCCCTAGTTAAAGAATTACGCGAGCGTACTGGCGCTGGCATGATGGATTGTAAAAAAGCGCTAACTGAAACTGCTGGTGATATCGAACTAGCAATTGAAAACATGCGTAAGAGCGGTGCTGCAAAAGCTGCTAAAAAAGCAGGTAACATTGCTGCTGAAGGCACAATCCTTATCAAAGAAGGCGCTGGTTTTGCTGCACTTCTAGAAGTTAACTGTCAAACAGACTTCGTTGCTAAAGATGAGAGCTTCCTTGCGTTCGCTAACTCTGTACTAGACGTTGCTGCAACTTCTAAAGTTGCTGTTGCTGAGCTTCAAGCACAGTTTGAAGAAGCACGCGTTGCATTAGTTGCTAAAATCGGTGAAAACATCAACGTTCGTCGCGTTGAGTACATCGATGGTGCAAGCCTTTCTACATACCGTCACGGTGAGCGTATCGGTGTTGTTGTTGCTGGTGAAGCTGACGCAGAAACGCTTAAGCACGTAGCTATGCACGTTGCTGCATCTAAGCCTGAGTACGTAAACCCAGAAGACGTACCTGCAGACGTAGTTGAAAAAGAAAAAGCGGTTCAAATCGATATCGCGATGAACGAAGGCAAGCCTGCTGAAATCGCAGAGAAAATGGTTGTTGGTCGTATGAAGAAGTTCACTGGTGAGATCTCTCTTACTGGTCAGGCTTTCATCATGGAACCTAAAAAATCTGTTGGCGATATCCTTAAAGAAAAAGGCGCAACAGTATCTAACTTCGTACGTTTAGAAGTTGGCGAAGGTATCGAGAAGAAAGAAGAAGATTTCGCTGCTGAAGTTGCTGCTCAAATCGCAGCTGCAAAAGGCGAGTAATCTCTCTTTTCTCAGCAAAAAAAGCAATGAGGCCATAATGGTGGATTTGCTTTTGCTTCAATGCTGAAAATTCTTTAAAATAACCGCGCATTTATGACTTTCATAAGCGCGGTTATTTTTTATCTCACTTTTACAAATGGCCCGGAAACTATGACTATCAATCGAAAACCTGTTTTTAGACGCGTTCTTCTCAAACTAAGCGGTGAAGCTTTAATGGGAGATGAAGGCTTTGGCATTGATCCAAAAGTATTGGATCGTATGGCACAAGAAATAAAAGAATTAGTAGAGCTCGACGTAGAAGTGGGTTTAGTTATCGGGGGCGGTAACTTCTTACGCGGTGGTTCATTGGCTGAAGCGGGTATGAACCGTGTAGTTGGCGACCACATGGGCATGCTTGCAACCGTGATGAACGGTTTAGCAATGCGTGACGCACTGCACCGTGCGTTTGTAAATTGCCGTTTAATGTCGGCAATCCCACTTAATGGTGTGTGTGATGCATACAACTGGGCGGAAGCGATTAGCTTGTTAAAATCCGGCCGAGTTGTTATTTTCTCAGCAGGCACGGGTAATCCATTTTTCACAACTGATTCAGCGGCCTGTCTACGTGGTATTGAAATTGAAGCCGATACTGTGATCAAAGCGACGAAAGTTGATGGCGTATTTAGTGATGACCCAGTTAAGAACCCTGAGGCAACCTTGTATCGTCATTTGACGTACAATGAGATCATTGATCAAGAATTAAAGGTGATGGACTTAGCGGCATTTACGCTAGCTCGTGACCATAATATGCCACTAAGCGTATTTAACATGAATAAACCTGGCGCGTTGAAGCGCGTCATTATGGGCGAAGAAGAGGGTACTCTTATCTCTTCAGCACCTTCTGAATAATCAAACAAGACTAGGATTGAATTGTGATTAACGATATTAAAAAAGACGCGCAAGAGCGCATGCAAAAAAGTGTGGCAGCCCTAGCTAGTCAACTTTCTAAAATCCGTACTGGCCGTGCACACCCTGCATTGTTAGACGGTATCATGGTGTCTTACTACGGTGCTGATACACCGTTGAACCAAGTTGCAAACGTATCTACAGAAGATTCTCGTACGCTAACAATTAGCGTATTTGATAAGTCTTTGGCTCAGGCTGTTGAAAAGGCAATTATGTCTTCTGATTTAGGCTTGAACCCAATGTCGGCAGGTACTATTATTCGTGTACCATTACCACCATTGACTGAAGAGCGCCGTAAAGATTTAATCAAAATTGTTCGTGGTGAAGTTGAAGGCGGCCGTGTTGCTATTCGTAATATTCGTCGTGATGCCAATGGCGATATTAAGTCGTTATTGAAAGATAAAGACATTTCTGAAGATGAAGCGCGTCAAGCTGAAGATGAAGTTCAAAAGCTTACAGACAAGTTTGTTAAAGAAATGGATACGCAATTGAGCGCTAAAGAAGCTGAATTGATGGAAATCTAAGCAATTCAAATTTATTAGTTTTGCAACGCTGTCTGGGGTATACTAGGCGGCGTTTTTTTTTATAGAAATCGGGATTTATGGGTTTAAACGCTGACACAATTTCGCAGCAGTCATTGCCAAAACACATCGCAATTATTATGGATGGCAATGGACGGTGGGCGCAGTCTCGCAATCGACCTCGGACGTATGGTCATAAGAAAGGCGTCGATGCGGTTCGTACTGCAGTACAGTTTTGTTCAAAGCTAAAAATAGAGTCATTGACTTTATTTGCATTTAGTAGCGAAAACTGGCGTCGCCCTGAAGATGAAGTAAGTACATTAATGGAGTTATTTCTCTTTGTATTGACCAAAGAAGTGAAAAAGCTTCATAAAAATAATGTTAAATTGAACGTTATTGGGGAAATATCGCGCTTTCCGGCCTCTTTGCAAGAGCGGGTACAAGCAGCTCATGCATTAACAGAGCAAAATACAGGCTTACAGCTAAATATTGCAGCAAACTATGGTGGACGTTGGGATATAACTCAAGCGGCACAAAAGCTTGCTATACAGGCTAGTGAAGGAAAAATTCAGCCAAGTGATATCACGGAAGAAGCAATAACAAAACAGCTTTCTATGGCACATCAAAGCGAACTAGATTTATTAATACGAACGGGCGGTGATTGTCGTATTAGTAATTTTTTGCTTTGGCAAGCGGCATATGCTGAACTCTATTTCACAGATACACTCTGGCCTGACTTTAATGAAGAGGCGTTTGCAGAGGCAATTGCATGCTATGTGTCTAGAGAACGACGTTTTGGCTGCACCGGCGATCAAATAAAAGAACTACTCGCTGTGTCTAAAGTAACAAGTTAAAGGTAATTAATTTGCTTAAACAACGAATTTTGACTTCAGTGGTACTCGCACCGCTGGCGCTACTTTTGGTGTTTTATACGCCACTGGCTTTATTTAGTTTTATCGCGGCCGCTATCGTATTGCTCGGTGCATGGGAGTGGTCTGCTTTTATGGGGTTGGCTAAAACTCGTCAACGCTTGTGTGTAGTGGCGTTAATGGGCGTTATTATCTCGATATTACACTTACATTGGCCCATAGAATCATTGTGGCAACAAGGTAAGCTCGTCGCTGATGCGAACTATATTTTTACTTTGTCTTTTGCTTGGTGGTTAGTCGCCACTTTTCTTGTATTTAAATACCCCGCAATGAGTCGTGCTTGGAGCGACGGCATCATAATGCGAGCCATCGCCGGTATTCTCACACTTATTCCGTTGTGGCTTGCATTGAATGTCATGCGCAGCGCTGAATATATGCAAGCTCAACAATATGGTTCAACCTTGATAATGGTGGTTTTAGGTATTGTCTGGAGTGCCGATATTGGAGCATATTTTGCGGGCAAAAATTTTGGTAAACGTAAACTTATGCCTAAAGTGAGCCCCAATAAAACCATTGAAGGTTTACTAGGCGGGGTGCTTACGTCAGTTATTTTTGTACTCATATTTTGTTACTTTGCCGAGGTTGAACTTCATCAATGGTTGTTATTCGGTGGATTAACGGTAGTGATAGCGTTGTTTTCAGCGATTGGCGATTTACTTGAAAGCATGTTTAAGCGTGAAGCAGGTTTAAAGGACTCAGGCTCTATATTACCGGGCCACGGTGGTATATTGGATAGAATTGATAGCTTAACGGCTGCAGCACCTATTTTTGCCTTGTGTTACGCATGGACCGTGACTTTATGACTATAAAAAGTAATGTGGTCATACTCGGGGCGACAGGGTCTATAGGCTTATCAACGCTTGATGTGATTCAAAGAAACTTAGATCGTTACTCAGTATTTGCATTGGCTGCGGGTAGCAATGTAGAGCGCATGCTGACGCTTTGTACAACGCATCAGCCTAAGTATGCCATTATGCATAGCGATAAGGCGGCACAAGAGCTTAAAGAAGCGCTTAAGCATACTCACATTGAAGTTATGAGTGGGACGCAGGCTATGTGTGATCTTGCTGCTCACAGCGACGTTGATACTGTAATGTCAGCCATTGTTGGCGCTGCGGGATTATTACCTACGCTTGCCGCCGTAGAGGCTGGTAAAAAGGTTTTGCTAGCCAATAAAGAGTCGCTGGTGATGTCTGGGCAACTATTTATGGATAAAGTAGCAAAGCATGGCGCAACGCTATTGCCAATTGACAGTGAACATAACGCAATATATCAATGCCTGCCCCATACGCTGCAACAAAATATTGAATTAGGGCTACACAGCCAAGGGATCAATAAGATTTTATTAACTGGTTCTGGTGGCCCGTTTTTAACTCGTGATTTAAAGACGTTTTCTGATGTAACCGTCAAAGAAGCGGTCGCGCATCCAAACTGGTCAATGGGTCAAAAAATCTCAGTAGACTCTGCGACGATGATGAATAAAGGGCTTGAATTTATTGAAGCCAAATGGCTGTTTAATTGCACCGTCGATGATATTGAAGTGGTTATTCACCCGCAAAGTATGATCCACTCAATGGTGCAATACAAAGATGGTTCCGTGATTGCGCAGATGGGGCAGCCTGACATGCGTACGCCAATTGCCTACGGACTCGCTTACCCTGAGCGCATAGATGCAGGGGTTGCGCCTTTAGACTTTTCAACCATTGCTAATTTTACCTTCACTAAACCAGACTTTAATCGTTACCCAAACTTAGCGCTTGCGATGGAAGCGTGTCGTTCTGGTCAAGCAGCAACCACCACAGTCAACGCAGCCAATGAAATATCGGTCGCCGCATTTTTAGCTAATAAAATCGGCTTTTGTGATATTTACAGAATTAACGCTGAGGTACTTGCTAAGTCGACATTAAACTCATTAAACTCGGTACAAGCAATAATGGAGCAAGATGCACAAGCACGTGTGATAGCAAAACAATGTATTGGTGAGTTGAACTAACTATGTTTGAATTTTTATGGAATCTCGGTTCGTTTATTATCGCTTTGGGTATATTAGTAACCGTCCATGAATATGGCCACTTTTGGGTGGCTAGAAAGTGTTCTGTAGAAGTGCTGCGTTTCTCAATTGGTTTTGGGAAACCGCTGTTAAAATGGCACGATAAGCTCGGAACCGAATATGTTATTGCCCTTATCCCACTTGGCGGTTACGTCAAAATGTTGGATGGAAGGGTTGATGAGGTACCAGAGCATAAACGCCACCTCGCTTTCGATAGTAAACCGGTAGTATCAAAAATAGCGGTGGTGGCTGCAGGACCAATTGCAAACTTCTTGTTCGCCATTGTTGTTTTGGCTTCTATGTATATGATTGGCGTTCAAAATGTTAAGCCTGTAGTGGGGGGCGTTGTTGAGCAAAGTCGAGCCGCAACGGCAAGCTTACAAGCTGGCGATCAGATATTACAACTGGGTGATAAGCCCGTTTCATCGTGGCAAGAAGTTACTTTTGGCTTAATGAGTCATTTAGGTGAAGAGCAAGTTGTCGTTAAGGTTCAAGATGCGCAGCAGCAGATCAGATTAAGAACTTTGCCATTAACGGATTGGAAACTTGATAAACAGGATGAAGCCCCGCTTCAGTCGGTAGGCATAAAGCCCTTTCGTCCAGAAATCACTTTAACACTTGCCCACATTCAAGCTGACTCCGCTGCTGAAAAAGCGGGTTTACAGATCGGAGATATAGTACGCTCAATCGATTCCGAATATGTATCAAGTTGGCAGTCTTTGGTGGACAAAGTTAAGGTGTCAGCAAAACAACCGCTTCGGATCTTAATCTATCGGGCTCAAACGGAGTTAACTTTAACGGTTATTCCTGATGCTAAAGCATTGAAAAGTGGAGAAGTGGTTGGTTATTTGGGGGTTGTACCTCAATTAGCTGAATGGCCAACAGGGTACATAGAAACTAGACAATATGGTCCCTTGGATAGTATGGTGCTGGGCATAAAAAAGACGTATGAGCTAATTAGCCTTAGTTTTGATATGATTGGCAACTTAGTTACCGGCCAAGTATCCGTTAAAAACTTAAGTGGACCGGTCGGCATCGCTGTAGGTGCAGGCAATAGCGTAAGCTATGGCATTGTTGCATTTTTGGGCTTTTTAGCTCTAATTAGTGTTAATTTAGGTGTTTTTAATTTATTGCCGCTACCGGTCTTAGACGGTGGGCATTTAATGTATTACTTAATTGAACTAATCCGGAAAAAACCAGTCTCTGAAAAGACACAAGAGTTAGGGTTTAAGGTTGGTGCATTGCTATTAATCGCTCTAACATGTTTTGCTTTATTAAATGATGTATCGAGACTGTAGCTCGAATTGGTGTATACAACACCCGTCAAAGCGTTATGACGCTAATTGTTGTAAAGGATAAAGATAATAAAATGCCTATAAAAAAACATCTCGCAGTAACCAGTTTACTGGGCGCAAGCTTTGCCGCTTTGGGGCAAAACTCCTTTATCGTAGAAGATTTAAAAGTTGAAGGGCTGCAGCGTGTAGCGTTGGGGGCTGCTTTAACTCACATTCCCATTAATGTGGGCGATTCGGTAGATGAATACACGATATCTAGAACCATAAAAGCGCTTTATAAGTCGGGGCACTTCGATGACATAGCCGCATTACGCGACGGCAATCAAGTTATCTTTAAAGTGCGTGAAAGACCTACGATCGCATCTATTGAGTTCGATGGTAATAAAGATATAAAAGATGAACAGTTAAATGAAAGTTTAGAAGGCCAAGACATTCGTGCTGGTGAGCCGTTAGATAAAACTGTACTAGATAATATCGAAAAAGGGTTAATCGAGTTCTTTCACAGCATTGGTAAATACAATGCGAAAATAGATGTAAGCATTATTGATTTGCCACGTAACCGAGTGCGATTGAAATTAGAATTCGATGAAGGAGATGCAGCTTCGATTCGACAAATCAACCTTGTTGGTAATGAGTTATTTTCGGATGAAGAGTTGCTTAAGCTTGCTGAGTCTCAGCAAGACTTACCCTGGTGGCAGTTTATGTCTAATGACCGGTACCAAAAGCAGACTGTTGAAGGTGATTTAGAGAAGATCCGCAGCTTTTATTTAGACCGGGGCTATTTTCGTTTTAATATCGACTCAACTCAAGTATCGGTAAGCCCTGAGCGTGAATCAGTCTATGTTACAGCTAACTTAACTGAGGGAGAAAAGTACTCCGTCAAGAGTTTTGATTTCATCGGCGACTTACTCGGCAGAGAAGAGCTGATTAAAAGCGTGATACCACTGCGTGCGGGGGAGCTTTATAATGGCTCTATCGTTACTTCCTCAGAAGAGTTTATTAAAAGCTATTTAGCTCGGTTTGGTTATGCCAACGCTGAAGTACGCACTATTCCAGAAGTTGATGATGAGAACAAAGAAGTTAAGTTAACCTTATCGGTTAATCCAGGTAAGCGCGTCTATGTACGCCGTATCATGGTTAATGGTAATCAGGTCACGGCGGATGAAGTTGTACGCCGAGAGATGACACAACTTGAAGGCGCTTGGTTATCGAACCAAAGTTTAGAGCGTTCTAAACTGCAAATCCAGCGCTTACCATACATGGAAAGTGTTGAATTTGATGTTAAACCTATTTCAGGTATTGATGATCAGGTTGATGTTGATTTTGACGTTAAAGAGCAACCAGCTGGTAGTTTTCAGGCAGGTGTTGCATATGGTTCATATGCAGGCATGCAATTTAATGTTGGTGTAAGTGAATCTAACTTCTTGGGTACAGGTAACCAAGTAGCGTTTAATATTAATACGTCAAAAGGCTCAGATCGCTACAGCGTTTCTTATACAAACCCTTACTTTACACCAGATGGTGTTTCGCAAGGCAGTAGCATTTTCTTTAGCAACTATGATGCGAGTAAGTTTAGCTTAGTCGAATATAAGTCGCGTAGCTATGGTTTAGGGACGAGCTTTGGCTTTCCTATTGACGCGGTTAATAGAATTAACCTGAGTGGTCGTTGGATAGAAGAGTCATTATCAGATATTGCTGAATATGAACAGACCCGAATTTTACGATTGAGTTTCCTTGACGAAGAAAACCCAGATGCAGACTTTGATTTTACCAAGTATGAATTAAGCCTTGGCTGGTCTAGAGTTACGGTTAACCGTGGCATGTTCCCAACCGATGGCTCTCGTCAATCATTGAGCTTAACTGCGACAACACCTAACTCAGACTTAAACTACTTTAAAGTCAATTACGATTCGCGCTTTTACTGGCCTATCAGTAATGATCACCGATGGGTATTCTCTGCTCGTGCGGCATTAGGCTATGGTAATGGCTATGGGGAGACAAACGGCTTCGAACAAATATTACCATTCCAAGAGTTTTTTAAAATCACTGAAATGGAACTACGTGGCTTTGATAGAAATACTATCTTACCTCGAGCACTACAACGCTCTCCACTTCCTTTAAAAGGCTCAACGTTACCTGATGGTTCCCCAACCGGTAATATTGGTGGTAACCCCGAATTTGATCAACTTGGTCGAGGTGGGCGCATTGGTGGTAATGCGAAGGTGGTTGCGGGTATTGAGATGATTGTACCAACGCCATTCTTGGATGAAGATAATACCAGTTCTGTACGAACTAGCTTTTTTGTTGATGCTGCGAACGTATGGGACACTGAGTTTGATATAGATCGCTACGTCCATTTACCTGAACATCAGTTTAATCAATTAGACGATTATGCAGATCCAAATAGATTGAGGGTTTCAGCGGGTTTATCTATTCAGTGGATATCACCAATGGGACCGATGTTGATTAGTTTTGCTCATCCGTTAAGACAAGAAGAAGACGATGAAACAAAATCTATCAGCTTTAATATCAGTAATACATTCTAAGGAGTTAATTTGTGAATAAACTATTTAAAACGACAGCTGTAACGGTAATGGCTGCACTAATGATGGGCACATCTGCGAGTGCACTTGCGCATAAAGTGGGCATTGTAGATATGCAACAAGTCTATAAACAAATTCCACAAATGGCGAAAATTGAGCAGCAATTACAAACTGAGTTTGCTGAACGTCGTCAAGAGCTTGAGAAGATTCAAGGTGACATTCGTTTTGAAGCTGAAAAGTTCAAGCGCGAAAGTGCGACCATGAGTGATGAGCAAAAAGTCGCGTTGCGTGAGAAAATTCAAGGAATGCAGAAAACCTTAACAGAAAAGGGCCGCCCATTAGAGCAAGAGATCAAAGTTAGACAAAATCAAGAGCTTGCCAAGGTTCAAGAAGTGATCATTAGCACAATTCAAAATGTTGCTAAAAAAGGAAAGTTTGACGAAGTACGAGTTAAAGATACCACTATTTACTTCAATCCTGATAAAGTAACAGACCTTTCTAGCAAAATTGTTGACGCGGTAAGCAAAAAATAATGACCAAGCAGTATACCTTGGGGCAACTAGCGGCGCATATTGATGCGCCCGTAGTTGGCGATAGTGATTATGTAATTGATAAAATTGCCACACTGTCGAAGGCTGGCCCAACAGAGATCGCCTTTTTAGCGAACAAAAAGTATCGTAGTCAGCTTGAGCAAACAAATGCCGGTGCGGTGATTGTTTCACAAGAAGACGCTGCGCATTTTTCAGGTAATAAAATTGTCGTGAAGAATGCTTATATTGCCTATGCTCACTTAGCACAAATGATGGATACAACCCCAGTATCAGCGTCGAATATACATTCGTCTGCTGTTATTCATGGTAGTGTTCAACAAGGTGATAACGTAAGTATTGGTGCAAATGCAGTGATAGAAGCGGGAGCTATTTTGGGCGACAACGTTCAAATTGGTCCTGGTTGCTTTGTTGGGTGCAATACCAAAGTTGGTAACAATACCAAGCTATGGGCCAATGTAACGGTTTATCATGATGTTGTAATTGGTGATAATTGCTTATTTCAGTCAGGCGCGGTAATTGGTAGCGATGGTTTTGGTTACGCGAACGCAGCTGGAAAGTGGATCAAGATCCCTCAAGTTGGCAGTGTCAATATTGGTAGTGGTGTTGAAGTTGGTGCAAATACGGTCATTGATCGAGGTGCACTAGATGACACAATTATCCACGACAATGTGATTTTAGATAACTTGATCCAAATTGCGCATAATGTTGAGATTGGAGCAGGTACTGCAATAGCAGCTGCGACAGTTATCGCTGGAAGTTCGACGATAGGAAAGCAGTGTCAAATCGCGGGCTTAGTAGGCATTAATGGACATATTGATATTTGTGATGGCGTTATTATCACAGGTATGACCATGATCACAAAAGCGATTACTGAACCTGGTGTGTATTCATCAGGAATACCACACTCAGCAAATAAAGAATGGCGCCGTAATATCGCCCATTTTCGTAATTTATCAGAGTTCAAGCAGCGTTTGAAGTCGTTAGAAACACTGACTGAGCACTTACAAAACATTGATGATTAAAAGGATGCTACTTTGGCAAACGAATTAAACAGCTTTGATACACAAGAAATATTAAAGCTATTACCTCATCGTTACCCAATGTTGTTAGTCGACAAAGTGATCGACTATAAAGCTGGTGAGTATTTACATGCAATTAAGAATGTCACCGTGAATGAACCCATATTTACAGGGCATTTTCCGGGGCAACCTATTTTTCCTGGTGTGATGATTCTAGAAGCTATGGCACAGGCTACAGGCTTACTTGGTTTTAAAACCGTAGAGCATCGCAGTGAAGGTGAACTATACTTATTCGCAGCAATCGATAATGCACGATTTAAGCAACCAGTATTACCTGGTGATACCATGCATTTGCATATTGATTTTGTGAAAGAGCGCCGTAACATTTGGAAGTTTCACGGTGAAGCAAAAGTAGACGGCAAAGTAGTGTGCAGCGCCGAGCTAATGTGTGCGAGAAGAGAGTTATAACAGTGATCCATCCTACTGCGATTATTGAATCGGGTGCTAAGCTGGGTAACAACGTAACAGTTGGCCCATATAGTTATATTGGCCATGATGTGACACTTGGTGATGATTGTATCATCGAGTCGCATGTTGTGATCAAAGGACCATCAACCATTGGGTCAGGCAATCATATTTTTCAGTTTGCCTCGGTAGGGGAAGCTTGCCAAGACAAGAAGTACAAAGATGAACCGACACAACTTATTATCGGTGATAATAATGTGATTCGTGAATGCGCGACGATTCATCGGGGTACAATTCAAGATCAAGGTATTACCCGTGTTGGCAGTAATAACTTATTTATGGCATATACGCACATTGCGCACGATGCTGTAATTGGTAGTAATGTTATTTTTGCTAATGGTGCCAGTGTTGCAGGGCATGTACATGTAGGTGACTGGGTTATTCTCGCTGGAAATACCGGAGTTCATCAATTTTGTAAAATTGGTGCGCATGCCTTTGTTGGTATGTATTCAGGTGTCAATAAAGATGTCCCACCATTTGTTACAACTACTGGTACACCCGCAAAGCCTGCTGCAATTAATACCGAAGGTATGAAACGTAGAGGCTTTGACAGCGATGAGATTATGGCAGTAAGACGTGCTTACAAAGCATTTTATCGAAAAGGTTATAGCCTTGAAGAGGCTGTGCTCTCGTTAGAAGATGATGCAAATAAGTTCGCCGCTGTAAAACAAATGATCGACTTTTTAGATACGTCAGATCGCGGTATTATTCGTTAATAAAGCCGTGATGATATAGACAGTAATGAACGCCATACAGGTTATTTTGTATGGCGTTTTTATTTATACAAACTCAGATAATAAACATGATGAATGAAAAGAAATTAACTATAGGTGTTGTGGCTGGTGAGTTGTCAGGAGATATTTTAGGCGCAGGCCTTATCCACGCATTAAAGCAACATTATCCTCATGCAGAGTTTGTTGGTATTGCTGGACCCAAAATGCAGCAAGCAGGGTGCCATACATTATTCGATATGGAAGAGCTGGCAGTGATGGGGCTGGTCGAAGTACTTGGGCGTTTACCTCGTTTACTTAAAATACGAAAGCAGTTAGTACAGCACTTTATTGATAATCCTCCTGATGTTTACATTGGTATTGATGCACCTGATTTTAATTTGAGAGTGGAAAAGCCTCTGAAAAAGGCGGGTATTAAGACCGTGCAATACGTTAGTCCATCCGTCTGGGCATGGCGTCAAAAGCGGATTTTCACCATTGCAGAAGCAACCAACCTGGTATTGTCATTACTGCCATTTGAAAAAGCATTTTATGATAAACATGATGTACCGTGCACATTTGTTGGCCATACGTTAGCGGATGAAATTCCACTTGAAATGGACTCAAATGAGGCAAGGGCGAAGTTAGGTTTAGACTCAGATGATTTAGTCTTAGCGTTGCTTCCAGGCAGTCGCGGGTCGGAGGTAGGTTTACTTAGTAGTACGTATATACAAACTGCACAATTATTAAAAGAAAAGCTACCGAAATTAAAAATTGTTGTCCCGTTAGTTAATGAGAAAAGAAAGGCGCAATTCGAAGCGGTACTTGCGGAAGTTGCCCCGAATTTAAGGCCTATTTTGCTTGAAGGTCAATCAAGTGAAGCGATGCTGGCGGCTAATGCTGTGCTATTAGCCTCAGGTACCGCCACGTTAGAAGCCATGCTATATAAAAAACCCATGGTCGTTGGCTATAAGTTTAAGCCATCCAGTTATTGGATATTTAAAAACTTTTTTACCTTTAATATTAAATACTTTTCTTTACCAAATTTATTGGCTGATGCGCCATTGGTTCCTGAGTTTTTACAGCAAGAGTGTAATGCTGATGCTTTAGTCGACGCACTTTTACCTATGTTACGTGGGGAAAGTGATGCATTGATAAAGCGTTTTCATGACATACACGAGAATATTAGATTAGATGCAAGTAAGCAGGCTGCCAAAGCCGTAGCGGAGTTAATAGATGCAAGTTGAACGTCCTGATGTACAGTATATAGCCGGTGTAGATGAAGTCGGTCGTGGCCCTTTAGTTGGTGATGTTGTGACCGCAGCAGTGATTTTAGACCCTAATAACCCGATCACAGGATTAGCCGATTCAAAAAAGCTAACAGAGAAAAAACGCCTTGCGCTTGCGGCTGAAATAAAAGAGAAAGCCTTATGTTATTTTGTGGCGCGTGCATCAGTGGCTGAAATCGACGAACTTAATATTTTGCATGCGACGATGTTGGCGATGAGCCGAGCTGTCGAAGGGTTGTCTATAACGCCAGACTTCGTATTTGTAGATGGTAATCGCTTACCAAAGCTGGCAATGAATGCGCAAAGTGTCGTTAAAGGGGATAGCTTAGTCGCAGAGATAAGTGCAGCTTCAATTTTAGCAAAAGTGACACGAGATGCAGAGATGTTAGAGCTAGATAAAGAGTTTCCACAATATGGTTTTGCAGGCCATAAAGGCTATCCAACAAAGGTGCACTTTGCAGCATTGGAAGAACATGGCGTTACACCGCATCACAGAACGACGTTTAAGCCGGTACAACGTATTATTGCGGGCAAGGTGTAACCATGGCTGAACCAAGTTTTGTGCACTTAAGGGTACACAGCGACTTCTCTATGGTTGATGGTTTAGCTAAAACTAAGCCTATCGTTGCTAGAGCACAAGAGTTAGCGTTACCCGCACTTGCCATTACAGATCAAATGAATTTCTGCGGGTTAGTTAGATTTTATGGGACGGCTCACGGTGCAGGCATGAAGCCGATTGTAGGGGCGGACATTTGGCTTAAAAGCGACCAGTTCCCAGACGAACCTTGTCGTTTAGTGGTGCTAGCGAAAGACAATACAGGCTATAAAAACCTGACTTTATTGATCTCTGAAGCCTACCAACGAGGGCATGTATTTCATCGCCCTGTGGTTGATAAAGATTGGTTAGCCCAGCATAAAGAAGGGCTAATTTTACTGTCAGCTGGTAAAGATGGCGATGTGGGAAAAGCGTTATTAAAAGGTAACCCACAACTTGTATTAGACACGCTGCAATTTTATGAAGAGCATTTTGCTGATAACTTCTATCTTGAGCTAATACGCACAGGCAGAGCTGACGAAGAAACGTATTTACACGCAGCTGTAGAGCTTGCTCAACAACGAAATTTACCAGTTGTTGCAACTAATGAAGTAGTATTTTTACACGAAGAAGATTTTGATGCTCATGAAATTCGTGTGGCTATTTTTGATGGCTATACATTAGAAGATAAACGCAGACCAAAGCGTTTTTCTAAAGAACAATATTTGAAAACGCCAGAGCAAATGCAAACTTTGTTCAGCGATATACCAGAAGCACTGCAAAATACCGTTGAAATTGCTAAGCGCTGTAATGTGACCGTGCAATTAGGCACCTACTTTCTGCCAGACTACCCAACGGGCGACCTTAACATTGAAGATTTCCTTGTAAAAGTATCTCGTGATGGCTTAGAAGAACGTTTGTTGTTTTTATTTCCAGAAGAGGAAGATCGTAAAGTTAAACGGGTTGAGTATGATGACCGTTTACAACTGGAACTCGATGTTATCAACCAAATGGGTTTTCCTGGTTACTTCCTGATAGTAATGGAGTTTATTCAGTGGAGTAAAGATAACAATATTCCAGTAGGGCCAGGGCGAGGATCTGGTGCTGGATCTTTGGTGGCTTACGCATTAAAAATTACTGATTTAGACCCTCTTGAATTTGATTTGCTTTTTGAGCGATTTTTGAATCCAGAGCGGGTATCAATGCCAGATTTTGATGTCGATTTTTGTATGGACAGACGTGATGAGGTGATCGATCATGTTGCCATGCTCTATGGCCGTGATGCGGTATCTCAGATCATCACTTTTGGTACTATGGCGGCAAAAGCGGTAATTCGTGATGTTGGCCGAGTGCTAGGACACCCCTATGGTTTTGTTGACCGGATCTCTAAATTAGTACCAGGTGATCCAGGTATGACGCTTGCCAAAGCATTTGATGTTGAGCCTCGCTTACCTGAGGTATACGACAGTGATGAGGAAGTGAAAGATCTCATCGATATGTGTCGAATTTTGGAAGGGTGTACTCGAAACGCAGGTAAGCACGCAGGTGGTGTTGTTATTTCACCGACCACCATTACTGATTTTGCTGCTTTGTATTGTGATGATGAGGGTAAATTCCCTGTTACCCAATTCGATAAGAACGATGTTGAAACGGCAGGGTTGGTTAAGTTTGACTTCTTGGGCTTGAGAACGCTGACTATCTTGCAGTGGGCGCTCGATATGGCTAATGAGCGGCTTACGCGTGAAGGCAAAGAGCATGTCGATATTGCGGCCATTCCACTGGACGACCGCAAGAGCTTTGAGTTGTTATTGCGCGCTGAAACAACCGCGGTATTCCAGCTAGAATCTCGTGGTATGAAAGACTTGGTTCGACGTTTGAAGCCTGACTGTTTCGAAGACATGATCGCCTTAGTTGCATTATTTCGCCCAGGTCCACTCCAATCAGGCATGGTAGATAACTTTATCGACCGTAAGCATGGCCGAGAAGAGCTGTCATATCCTGATGTGCAGTGGCAACACGATAGCCTTATCCCTATTTTAGAGCCGACCTACGGTATTATCTTATATCAAGAGCAGGTAATGCAGATTGCTCAGGTGCTCGCCGGTTACACGCTTGGTGGCGCAGATATGTTACGTCGAGCTATGGGTAAGAAAAAGCCAGAAGAAATGGCCAAGCAGCGCTCGACGTTTGAAGAGGGCTCTGTAAATAACGGCGTTGATGGCGAGTTGGCGATGAAAATCTTCGACTTGGTAGAGAAATTCGCGGGATATGGCTTTAACAAATCTCACTCAGCAGCTTATGCCTTGGTGTCGTATCAAACCTTGTGGATGAAAACGCACTTTCCGGCTGAATTTATGGCGGCAGTAATGTCCGCAGATATGGATAACACCGAAAAGATCGTTATTCTAGTCGATGAATGTGAAAACATGAAGTTGACGCTGTTACCGCCAGATGTGAATGCCGGTGAATATAAATTTACTGTAAATTTGCAAGGTGAGATCGTCTATGGAATAGGGGCAATCAAGGGCGTAGGTGAAGCCCCTGTTGACACTATTTTAGAGTGTAGGGAAAAGGGCGGTGAGTTTAAAGATTTATTCGACTTTTGTGCGCGTGTTGATTTAAAGCGCTTAAATAAACGGGTACTGGAAAAGCTCATTTATGCTGGTGCATTAGATAAACTCGGCCCTGAGGGCACGCAAGCCGGACGAGCGACCTTGCTCGCTAGTGTAAAAGATGCAATGAAATCAGCTGAGCAACACCATAAAGCCGAGGCAATTGGTCAATCTGATTTGTTTGGCTTACTCGCGGTTGAACCCGAACAGGTTGAGCAAGCTTTTATTCCAGCAAGACCACTTACCGACAATGAATGGCTTGATGGAGAGAAAGAAACACTGGGACTGTACCTCACCGGTCATCCAATAAATCAATATCGACGAGAACTCAGGCATTATACTTCGGGTAAATTAGTTGATTTACAGCCAACGAATCGTGATGTGCAATCAACAGCTGCTGGCTTGGTGATTAATGCGCGTACGTTAATAAACAAAAAGGGTAATCGTTGGGGGTTGATAACTTTAGATGACAAAAGCGCCCGAATTGATGTACGCTTATTCCCTGAACAGTTTGAAATATACCAAGAATTGCTGCAAATTAACCAAATCTTGGTAATATCAGGACAGGTCAGCTTTGATAACTTCTCTGGTGGCATTACAATGACTGCCAGAGATGTCTGTACCATAGCTCAAGCGCGTGAAAAGCGAGTTCGAGCAATTAAAATGACACTAAATATGGTGCAAATGGACGAAAACTTCTTCGATAATTTACGAAAAGTGTTAGAACCGTATAAATTTGGTACATGTCCGATAAAGATCATGTACCAGCGTCCAGATGCGTTAGCTGAGCTAACACTAGGGACCGAATGGTGTGTGACGCCAACTGACGACCTATTAACTCGGTTGTCGCAAATGGCGGCGCAAGAAATAGAACTCGAATTTTAATTAATAGGTAGTTTAGAGCATGAGTCTCAATTATCTTGACTTTGAACTTCCAATTGCAGAATTGGAAGCAAAGATTAAAGAATTACAAAATGTTAGCCGTTCAGGTAGTTTAGATCTGAGCTTAGAAGATGAGATTACGCGTCTAAAAGAAAAAAATGTTGAGCAAACGGAAAAGATTTTTTCTGGTTTAGGTGCTTGGCAGGTTTCTCAGTTAGCGCGCCATCCTCTGCGCCCATATACTCGTGATTACATTGAACGTATATTTACTGAGTTTGATGAGTTTGCAGGCGATCGCACGTTTGCAAATGACCCTGCTATTCTTGGTGGTGTTGCACGTTTTGAAGGCCAGCCAGTGATGGTGATTGGTCAGCAAAAAGGCCGTGATACTGCGGAGAAGATCAAGCGCAACTTTGGTATGCCCAAACCTGAAGGTTACCGTAAAGCATTACGCTTAATGGAAATGGCTGAGCGTTTTAAAATGCCAGTTATCACCTTCATTGATACTCCTGGAGCATACCCTGGTGTTGGTGCAGAAGAGCGTGGTCAAAGTGAAGCGATTGCACGAAACCTAAAAGTGATGGCAGCATTAAAAGTACCAACCATTTGTACTGTTATCGGCGAAGGTGGATCTGGCGGTGCGTTGGCAATTGGCGTAGGCGACCGAGTAAACATGCTGCAATACAGCACTTACTCAGTGATCTCACCAGAAGGCTGTGCGTCAATTCTTTGGAAAAGTGCAGATAAAGCACCATTAGCTGCTGAAGCGATGGGTGTCTCTGCAACGCGCGTTAAAGAACTTGATTTAATTAATAGCATTGTTGATGAGCCTCTAGGTGGCGCACATCGTAACTATGATGTGATGGCTAAAAATCTAAAAGCACAACTAAAGCGTGATTTGTCAGACCTTCAAGCGTTAAGCAAAGAAGAGATGCTAGAGCAGCGTTACCAAAGGCTTATGTCTTTCGGTTATTGCTAAGCGTGATAAATTAGCGTAAAAAGCCGCATTAGCGGCTTTTTTGCGTTTTATATATTATGAAATCGAGTTTTTTATACAAGCAGTTTAAAACAGCTATTGAGCAACTTAACCCTACACAACACCCTTTGTGTGTGGCGCTCTCTGGTGGCGTAGACTCTGTTGTACTATTGCATTTATGCGCCACATTGCGAAGTAGCAACCCCAATATAGGCCTGTCAGCTGTTTATATTAATCATGGTTTGTCAGAGCATGCTGATGATTGGCAACAGTTTTGCCAAGATTTATGTGCGCAGCTTGAGGTTTCTTTTCAGTCACAGCCTGTCATTATAGAGCATAAGCCGCGACATAGTATTGAAGCACAAGCCCGTGAGCTTAGGTATCAAGCGTTAGATAAAGTGGCTGATACGGATGCTTTGTTAGTTTTGGGCCAGCATGCGGATGATCAGCTTGAAACATTTTTACTGCGTTTAAAGCGCGGTTCAGGTTTATTGGGTTTAGGCGGAATGAAAGCAACAACCCAATTGGCTAATGGCCGAAGGTGTATTAGACCGCTATTGGCCTGTAGTCGTGAAGAGATTGAATTATTTGCTCAGCATTACGAACTGCCGCATATCGAAGATGAATCGAATCAGCAAGATAATTACGATAGAAACTATTTACGCAATCAAGTTATACCGTTATTGAAGTCTCGCTTTAAAGGATTTCTTCCAAGCTCTACAAGAAGTATTCAACTATTACAGCAACAGCAGCAGCTGATTGACGAAATCACCGATGAAGACCTGCAACACTGTTTATATCGTAATAATGATGATGACTGCATTGATTTGAGTAAACTTACAGAACGCTCTGTTATTAGGCAAAAAAATGTGGTCAGAGCATGGTTGGCCCAACAGCAAGTTACGATGCCTTCTTTGGCACAGTTAGAACAAATATTAACGCAAAGCTTTAATAGCAAAGTGGATGCACAGCTGAAAATTGACTTACAGTCAGGGTCTGTTAGACGTCATCGGGGCCTATTGTACTGGGTTGAAATGCAAACAGCCCCGATAGAGCAAAATGATATTGGCGTGCGTGATGTGGTATTGAATACAACGAAGGTACTTGGTGTAAACCACGGGGCGGGTATACGCATGCCCTTAAGTGATGAAGTGGTGTCAGTGAAATATGGACGAGCTAAAGAAAAAATAAGGCCGTACGCAAAACCTGGTAGAAATACGCTTAAGCATTGGCTAAAGGATGCGGGTGTGCCTGTATGGCAACGAGAACACATACCGCTGATTTATTATAATGATGTGTTAGTCCAAGTAGTTGGCTATTACTTTAATCATGACTTTAAAGTCAGTTGTGGTGGGATTTTTTGGGAAGAATGTAATGATAAATAACGTAAAAATTGGCGCGTCTTTGGCTAAGCAGTCTCCGTGGGGCATATTACTGACTGGCGTTATTTTTTTTGGCTTAGCGCTCACCGATACATTGAATGTCAGCAATATTGTGTATGCTGTGGTGTTTGGTCATTTAACCAGTGCGACCTTATTGGCATATTGGCATGGCAAAGGCGGTGCTTTTTTTATCGCAGCGGTGTTGATGCCATTAATGCTGATTGTTATGACTGACTTGCCCACTTTTATATCTTTGGCTTGGGTTATAAATGGCTTCTTTTTTGGTTTAGCCTTTTTATTGTTTATTTATCACATTTATCTAAGTAAGTTTGTTAAGTAATGTGGGTAAAAACTGAAAAAAGGCTCAGCTAGGGGAGCTGAGCCGATGTCGTTAAACTGCGCGAGCGCAGTTTCTTCCTGCCGCTTTTGCTTTGTATAAGCCTTTATCTGCCCGAGAGAAAATGACATTCTCACAATCGTGACTTGCAGCCAATGTAAAACCAATACTGGCTGTTACACCAAACTTAGCAAGTAAGCTACAGTTTGTTACCGCGGTCATAATTCGCTCAGCAATAACTTTATTGGTTGGAAACTCAGGATCATCAATTAATATTGCAAACTCATCTCCACCAAACCGATAGACACTATCAGTTGCCCTAATTGAATGCTGTAAAATATGGGCAAATTCAACAAGTACTTCATCGCCAGCTTTGTGGCCATGGATGTCATTTACCGCCTTAAATTGATCTAAATCTAATATCATCAGACTAAAACTCCGATGATGGCGACGGCTACGTTCTAACTTTTGTGCTAAGTTGTCATTAAATTGGCTACGATTATTTAGTCCTGTGAGTGCATCTTTAGTCGCAAGCTGCAATACTCGGTTGTACATCAATGCGTTGCGAAGCGGGTAAAGTAATACGTTATGCAGGCTGCATAGTTTTGCTAGAATACTGCTACTCAATTGGTATTGGCAGAAGTACACTAGTTGCCCCAAGTGTTCACCGTTGACCTCAAGCTCAAACGAGTAAGGAGTATGTTGATTGTCACTCTCCTTCATTTGTGCCACGCCTAATGATGAATGAAATTGTAAGCCAGATAATTTAATAATGCGTTTGGCAAATTCGGCAAACAAAGTGAGCTGCTCATCAAGCTGCAATGTAGTTTGTAACTGCTCAACTAAGCGATGCGCAGGATCAGGTATGTTACTCACAAACTGTTCGTTACTGAACGGCAAGTAGTCGCCACGCGTTGGTATTCGCTGCGTTAATATATGGACATTCTCCATAAATCGTTCCCCTAAATACAATGATAGGTAAAGTAAAGCCAGATCCATGCCACAAATTTAAACTGGCTGAAAAACAGCTGCTTGCTATAGTTAAGTTAGCTTAGTAAATCTTATTACCAACTTTTTGACGCTCAGGAGGCTATTTGCAGAACATATTTGCCGAAGTGTTTGCACTACTACTTGCCGCAGTGATATTAGTTTGGCTGTTTAAACGCGTTGGCTTACCTGCGATCTTAGCGTATTTGGTGACTGGTATTTTGGCTGGAGGTCATGGTATTGGTTGGATGACAATTAGCTATGAAATGCACTTTATCGCCGAGCTGGGTATTGTATTTTTGCTCTTTAGTTTGGGTCTTGAGTTTTCTGTTCCAAGATTGATGGCTATGCGCCATTTAGTATTTGGTTTAGGCAGTTTACAAGTTGTTTTCACCACATTATTAGGGACTGTACTATTGTGGTTTTTGCAATTTAATTGGTTGGAAGCATTTGTTATTGCCAGTTTAGTTGCTTTGTCGTCAACGGCTGTGGTGGTCAAATTATTAAAAGAATCCGGCTCTCTCAATTTGCGTAGTGGCCAACTCGCGATTGGTGTGCTGTTATTTCAAGATATTGCGGTAGTGCCTTTATTGATTGCATTTCCTTTGATTGCGCAATCAGATAATCAAGTGTTGTTCGGGGCGCTTAGTTTTGCCTTAGCCAAAGGTGCCTTAGTGTGTATTTTCTTGTGGGCTGTAGGCAAGTGGCTCCTACCAAAAATATTTAATGAAGTTGCATTGGTCAGAACCGATGAGTTGTTTGTATTGACGACAATCGTGGTTGCGCTATGTGCAGGTGGCCTGACTTACCTGTTTGGTTTGTCGATGGCATTAGGTGCGTTTTTAGCTGGTATGATGCTCGGAGAAAGCCAATACCGGCATCAACTAGAAGCCGAAATTAGGCCTTTTCGAGATATTTTAATGGGACTGTTTTTTGTGACTGTGGGTATGCAGCTTGATATACCTTATGTGGCAGCATCATTTCCTTATATTGTCTTAGCACTGATTGCTTTACTGGTATTTAAGTTAATAATTATTATGCTTTCTGCCCAGCTTATGGGTGAGCGTAAAAAAGACGCATTGGCTACAGGGATTTTACTGTGGCAAATGGGGGAGTTTGGGTTTGTATTGGTAGCACTCGCCAGTAAACATCACCTGTTGGATGCAAATATAGCGTCGTTTTTAATTGCTCTTGGGGTTTTCTCTATGGCATTAACGCCCTATTTAATTGAGCAAACAGAGCGCATTTTAAGTTGGTTGAAAATTGATAAAGAGCGCTTTGCCGATGATTTACACAATAGCCTCGGTATGAAGTCACTGAATGATCATGTGGTCATTTTAGGGTATGGCCGCGTAGGGCAAACCATAGCCCGATTTTTAAAACCTGAAGCGATCCCTTATGTTGCTATCGAGCGTAACCCAATTTTAGTGCAAGAAGCACAAACAGCAGGAGAGCCTGTGCTATTTGGCCACGCTGGACAAAAGAATATTCTCGAGTCTGCGGGTGTTGAGCAAGCTCGATTGTTGATCATCACTTGCAGTGACTTTGAGCAATGTCAAAAGCTAATAGACTCTGTTAAGCAAGCGGCGCCTAACGTTAAAATTTTAGTGCGCATGCGTGATGACATTCATCTTGAGGCGCTCAAGCAATTAGGTGTTACAGAAGTCGTGCCTGAGGCATTAGAAGCAAGTTTAATGCTGGTATCGCACGTTTTGTACATGTCGGGTGTACCGATGCGTAGAATCTTAAAGCGGGTAAGTAAGGAACGGCAAAATCGTTATGAATACCTACACGGCTTTTTTACCGGTGACAGTGCAGACTTATCAGAGCAATCAACCGATCGCCTAGAGTATTTGCACGCAATCGCGCTACTTGAGTCTGCTTACGCAGCGAATAAAACAATTAAAGAGCTCGGGCTGGATAAACAAAAGGTGGTGATCACGGCCCTGCGCAGAAACGGTGAAGAAATAGATTCTCCCTCAATAGACACCATGCTGCTAGTCGGCGATGTTTTATTATTAAAAGGAAAGCCCCGACGGGTAGAGCGTGCAGAACAGTATTTACTGGAAGGCTTTGTATAATTGGTAACGTTAAAACTAACGTTGTACAGAGCGCTGTTATTCAAGGTTTAAAAAGTGCCTTATTTCGTCAAGTTGTTTCATTCCGTCGTTAAATCCGATTTCCATTAAGCGTTGCGTGTAGGCTTTTTCAAACAGTAAATAACTGGCCAAGCTTGACTGTGAATGTCGTTTAATACCAATCCCTCGTAGTAATAACTTAATGGCCATTGGCATATCGTCGTAATATTCTGCAGCCAATGACGTGAAGTTCTCTGAAGGGTTAACCAGCAGTGTAGAGACTTGTTTGAGTTCTTTATGCTTATCTCGGGCTGGGAGCAGCCCCACAGTGCGGTTTACTCGCTCAAGGCGCTCTAAATCAGACTGTAAGGTGTCGCTAAAGACGCTATCGAGCAAATGCCCTGCCACGGTCGAGATCCCCGGAAAATGCGGCTCATAACCTAAAGGCTGATGCTGTTTTGGTTGTTCTACGCCAATAATAAATATTTTCTCAGCGCCTAAGTGAATAGAGGGGCTCAGTGGTGACAATTGATGTATTGAGCCGTCACCGTAGTAATGGTGTTTAACGCGCACACTTGGAAACACCATCGGAATCGCGCTTGACGCCATCAGTAAGTCTAAGGTGATGTTGTCGGCAACTCCTTCACGTTTTGAACGCTGCCAGGGTGTAATGTTGTTCCCTTGGTAAAATGCCACAGATTTACCTGTAGAGTAGCTCGACACCGTGATTGAAACCGCTTCCAAATAGTGACGGTGTAAATTACGGTCAATACGAGATAAATCGAGTACGTCAGATAGGAGTTGTCGCAACGGGGTATTATCGAGCAAGCTGGCTGGTGGTAAATTTAAAAAGTCAGCTTTAAAGCTACGCATCACATTTGAAAATATACGGCCATACACGCCCGAAAAGTTACTTTTATATACCATGTGTGTATGAAAGTTTTTCCAAACCCATTCTATTTTTCGCACAGCCAAATGCATACATGATGCATAACATGCTAACGCGGCTGAATTTATGGCTCCAGCAGATGTACCATTGATGATCTGAAAGGGAAGAGGCGCTGTGCGAGGCATACTTTGCGCAAGGGCTTTAAGCACTCCCACTTGGTAAGCTGCGCGGGCACCCCCACCGGTGAGGAGCAGTGCGACTTTCGCTTTATCTGAATTACGTTGCTTTATACTCATAGATCCCCTTTAATAGAATGAACTTTTTGGTACAAACATCGTCAGTAATGTATGTGTGGCGTCTTGTAATTAAAGTTTGTTACCTTTACTTTATGTTTATATTTTAGAATATTCAAAAGAATATTGTTTTTAAACCAATTTATGGAGCTGCTATGTCAGAACGTTCCTCCCCATCAAAGCCTTCGCAAAGCCAAATGTTGTTAGCGGCGATTGTTGCAATGGCCCTTATTGTGGTGGTTGTTTTTGTATTGTCGATGAAAAAAGACAATCCCAAAGCAAATGAAAAATTTGAGCAAGATGTTGTTGCCCCAGTCACTCAGCAGTTACCACAGGTGAACACTGCTGGGTTAAAGCCTGAGGCAAACGAAGACAATGCCTCTGAACAAAACTCGAGCTCAGAACTTGGTGGTTCAAGTGAAGTGGGCATTGCAGCGCAACAAGCAGCAAATAGCGGGCAATTAATGACATCTCGACCAGTGGAACAACCTGAGCCTGTTGCGATGGCAACAGTAGATGCGCAAGCTAAGCTAACGTTAGATGACAGCGATAGCGCGGTACGTAATCGTATTGCAGAGTACATGGCAGAAAAGTCGGTTAAGTTGTTTGTTTCAGATGACATGATTAGACGTATGGTGGTATTTGTGGATAATACCGCTAAAGGGACCATAGCGAAAAAGCATATGCCAGTAAATCGCCCCGCAGAGGCATTTATGGCGTTAGAAGACGATATTATTGTAACAGACCCAAATAGTTATGAGCGTTACACCCCATATGCCACTATGTTTGCTAATCTAAGTACCGCACAAATCGTACGCTTATATCAGCAATTTCAACCACTTATTTTAGAAGCCTACGAAGAGATTGGGTATGAAGGGGATGAATTCAATGGCGTGTTATTACAAGCTATTGATGAACTGTTAGATACACCAGTCCCCGAAACAACCTTACCTTTGATCAAAAACTCAGTGACTTATCGTTATGCGTACCCTGAGTGGGAGCAGTTAAGCGACGTGCAAAAGCAATTTTTACGTATGGGACCTAACAATATGAAAAAGGTGAAACAACGTTTAGTCACCCTACAAAAACAGTTAGCTGAGTAATTCAGAACGACCAATTGTTTGATGTTTAAGCAGTTGGTCGTATTAAATGAGTTTTTTCTTGTAACTGGTCACAAATCTAGAGATAATCCTCCTGCGCCTAAAAAGGCCCACTATGGTGGTCTTATTGGTCCTCTCGCAACAATAGCATGTGAACCTGGTCAGGCCCGGAAGGGAGCAGCCACAGCGTGTGACTTGTGTGCCGAGATGTGGCTGGTAAGACTACCACCCAATCTCCTCCCTTTGTTGTTTGAAGTATAAGTCTTATTTATAGTACTCAAAACTATACTAATCTGTACTAATTCCTATCTTTCTAAAGTAAAAAACTAGATCTCAGTTCATTAGATCAATAGCACTTCTTATACTAATCTACTAAAACTCACCCGCACTAATTGGTTTAGTTACCGTGTTAGTCAAAGTTCTTGCGCAAGTTAAAACAGATAATTCAGGTTTATTGATTGAAGTACCTGTGTTGCTTAGCGAATATGGTGTATTCGATCCCTTACTTGATTACGTTATAAGTCAGTCGCACATTAAAAGTTTGCCATGGATGAATCGCATTACGTTTGCTTGCCAACTGTTGCTCGAGTACATGGAAGCCAACACAGGATTATTTTCAGACGCCAGTAAGTTATTTCAATCATTTGTAATGCGTTTATCGTTGGGTACCATTAGCCCAGAGGGGAATGATCCATCGGGTTTATATTGGCTACCTCGCTCTACTGCAAACGTAAATCAACTTTTATCTGCGCTAAATGGCTTAACGGATTGGCTCGCCAATAACAGAAATACAACTAGCTTTAACCCGTTTGAACAAGCCAGCTCTCATCAAGAACGCCTTAACTACGCTGCGTGGTACAAACGCAATCAGTACAACTTTTTAGGCCATATCAAAAGTAATCCTTTACCCAGTGTACTTAAAACCGTGCGCAAGGTACGTGGTAAAAAGGATGTGTTAAAGGTTGATGGTGATGCCATTTCATTTCCAGAAAAGCTCTTTAAACCCTTTTTTATTCATGGTTTAGGCAAAGCCAGAGATAAGCGTGTGGCACTGCGTGATCAGCTTATTGTACTGCTGATGCATGGCACCGGTGTACGCGAAAGTGATGCTTTGCACCTTTGGGTGGATGATGTGTTTTACGACCCAGAAAACCCAAGCGGTGTGATAGTACGCTTGTATCACCCCGAAGATGGCAGAGCACCAAATAATTGGACTGGCCGCAAACGACAAAAAACACGCGCAGCGTACTTGGCTGAGAACTTTAACTTAATGCCTCGTAACCGTATGACGGGTACCGCCCGAATCGGCTGGAAAACCAAAGTGGTTGATGATGACGAAAACTACATTCAACTGCACTGGTTTCCTGCCTTTTACGGTGAGCTATTTGCCAAGTTGTGGCAGCAATACTTACTGTATTTATTGCCGCTACCAAGAATACACCCTTACGCATTTGTGTCGTTTTCACAAACACACGAAGGTCAATCACTTACCCTAAACGCCTTTAACCAAAGTTATAAAGCGGCCATGGCTCGTATCAACCTTGTTGTGTCAAAACCTGAAGGACGAACCCCGCATGCCCATCGTCATGCTTATGGCAGACGTATGTCGAGCGCGGGCATTGATCCAAGGCTGATCAAAAAGGCACTCCACCATGCTTCGTTATTATCGCAAGCGGTTTATACCCAACCCAGTATTAGAGACGTAACGTTGGCATGTGAAAGAGCGTCAAAAAACCTTGATGGCCAACACTATGCCAAGTTTAAAGAAGACGTCAGCGTGAGCTGGCAAAACGTGATGGAATCGGGTTTTGAAGATATTGACCCTGATGGGCTATTTAGCGGTAAGTACCCTAAATTAAGGAGATATAAACCATGAAAACACAGGACTATGAGTTTAATTGGTTTATCAAGAAAAACGGCTCAGGCTGGGAAACATGGCGGGAGTTGGCCTCATCTTGGCTTGAACAAAAGCAATACGGCATTGACCATTCACGCGCCGCCATTGCACGCTTTTTAGATGAATACTTGGTACCGCGATTTATTACCGACCCCATTGAGCTTTTTACACTGGCAGATCAAGACTACAACAAATTTCTTATGCCGTTTGAGCTGAACGAAGGCTACCGTGTTAGGCAAAATAACGATGTATGCCGCTTTATTGATTGGATAATTGATACCTACTACTCAGAACCAGATGATAATGGCGACCCTGTGCCGCTATTTCAAAACCCATTCGATAAAGAGCAAAACCCCGTAAGAAGACATGAGACTGTCTACAACGCTTTACCCTACGCCTATATTAAGCAACTGCGCAGCATATTATGCCCCGCGCCTCGGGGTCACTTTAAGCAATGGAAGTGGGCCATCGACTACAGTGAGATTTTCTTCACCAACGCTCGCTTTTTAAAAGACTGGATTTTGGTTGATGAATCGGTGATAGACAAAGCAGACCCCGATTGTGTTTGGCAAAAATACACGCTAGATAAACAGCGTCAGATAAGAATAGATGGTGCACTAAGAACCCTAGAAAAGGGTGACAGCATTTACTTAATCTGGTCGCCTGTTCGTGCCATGGCTTTGTATCTTAAATTGCAATTACCTTTGCGAACCTTTCAAGTACGAATGCTGGACTCAGGCGAGGTTGATACATGGCGTTACAGCAATGGCGAGTGGCAAATGAATGAGCAACACCCTTTTGCTGAAGGTAGCGATAAGCGTCCATGGCAAAAAGGGGTATTCCACCGCATTATTACGCCAGATATTGGTGATGTGATGACGGGGATGTACATAAACACCAATAAAACCGCCGATAGAAACAAAGATGAAATAACTCGGGGATACGTGATCCCGTGGCAACACGAAGAGGTGTTGTATTGGTTAGAAAAGCTAAGAAACTGGCAGGAAAAGTACAACCCAATTAACAAGCCCACGTCAATTTACGACTTAGACTACAAGCACTTTGGTAGCACTAAAACCAAAATTCAGCGCAGTGAAATTGGTGATATTTGCTTTTTGTTTCGCAATGCCGCTGCGTATCGTAAGCGCGAACGGCGCATGCCAATTACAGATGGTTATGTTAACGCGCTTTGGGTGGCTTTGCTTGCCCAACTCGAGCACGATGTGGCGAAAAAAGAGCATACTTTAAGAGATGGTGCCAAAGTGCATTTTGTAGACCCTAAAAATGCCAGAAGGCCGCTATTTCCTTTGCATGCATTACGCGTTTCTTTGATCACTTGCTACGCCATTGAGGGGGAAATACCCACACCGATATTGTCAAAGCTTTTGGTTGGCCACAGTCGTTTGATCATGACTTTGCACTATACCAAGCTCACGCCTGTGATGATGGCCAAGAAAATGCGTGAGGCCGAAGGCAAAATAATCGACAAAGAAGACGATAGTTTACAGTCATTCCTAGCCAATAAATCCATTGAAGAAATCGGCCTGCAAGCGGCGTTCAAAGATATTGAATCGCTACAAACTGCATTGAGAGTGCGTAACCCTGCTGGGTGGCAAGAAAAGTCGATAGGCATTTGTTTAGCGGGAGGCAACACCTCGCCCTTGGTTGAGCATGCTTCTATTGCTGGGTGTTGGAATGGCGGTGATAAACTAAAAAAAGCGAATCGAAACCAAGCCGATCTACACGCGCCAGTGCCCCACGGCATTGAAAACTGTATTCGCTGCCGCTGGTTTATTACCAGCATCCGCTATATTCAATCGCTTACGGCTCACTTTAATAACCTAAGTTATCACGCCACAGAAGCGGCCAAAATTGCTGCGGAACTCGAGGGCGAGCAAGCGAGTTTGTTGGATGAAGAATACTTTTGTGAAGTAAATGGAGCCCCATTTAGCAAGCGCGACCAGCTAAACAGCATAGACAGGCGTATTGAGCGACAAAAATCCGAAGCCGATGAATACTGCAAAGACTTAGTAGCGTGTTTTCAGGTGATCCGTAAGGTACTAAGTATTGAGCAAAGTCGGGAAGAGCACGATCGCAAAGACAAAGTGATTGCGCTTGGCTCGGCACAAGACATATCACCATTCTTTAGCTTTTTAGACACGAAATCTGAGTTTAGGCAGCTGATCCAAATATGCGATGACGCAGAAGTATTTGCAGACTTAAAAGATGACTTAAAGAAAACCATGGCCATTAATCACAGATCAAACATGCTAAACACCATGCTGATGCGCATGGGCTACCAACCAATCCTGATGCAGCTTGACGACGAAGCGCAGCTTAAGCTTGGCAATGTGATGGTCAATGCCATGCTAAATGCCACAAAAGAGCCAGACAAAAGCAAAGCCATGACAATGCTTTCAACTTACCTAGATACTGAAGCTTACTTAAAAGACGCAGGCCTGCTCGAGCAAGGTGTACAAGCGATTGAAAGTAACACAGGAATTAGCATCAGAACATTGGCAAACATGGCAACTGCCACTTTAGGAGTGAAGAAAAATGGTTAATCCAGTTGACCCAACCATAGTACTTCAAGAACTATGCGCAAGCGCGACTACTAGAACTGCCAATGCCTTAACCATATTGAGTGCAGTGCTTGAGCAACAAAGTAAAATAACGCCTCTCGACTTTTCTATGGCAACGATCGGGCGGCTGTCTAAAGAGCAAGGTGGGCCATCAACACAAACCATCCGTAATCGCACAGGTAAGCACTTTCAGCAATTAATCGAGGCATGGGCAGCCTATGCAGGCACTACATGCAAAAAGCCGCTCTCAGTTCGCCAAAAGCAGTTATTAAACAGCAACGACCAATATATTCTGGATGCCATCGACGACCCAGTGATTAGAGCCGTAGTCGGCTCACTGATTGCCGAACGCAACAAATACCGTGACCAGCTCAATACACTAAAAGCCAACTCAGACTTGTTTATAGACAGAACCAAAGGCTATAAAACCAACACCACACTTGAAAACAAACAATTGGTACCGCTGGAAGTTGAAGCTATTAAAGCGGCAATTTCTGATGCGTTTTTCAATAAACAAGGCTGGGAAGTCATGCCCACAGGGCAAGTCAAAGGCTCTGATGGGAATGAAATTTATAAGCGCGGATATGTGAACGGGTTGAGAAAGGTGCTCTCCTAAGGCAGCAACGATTTACCTGCGCGTCATTTGAAAATTAGCCACTCAGTGGAACTGATTAGGTATCTTTATCTACCTAAGGAGATCCCCATAGCCCCATATGATAGTACCTAGAATCATCAAAATGAGTGCGATCATAGATAAAATATTGTGTAATAGGCCATATTTTTCTTTCAACTGGGAAAAGTCGTTAAAGTGTATTCTTGATATATATAGTGAATTGTTTACTGGAAATAGTTTGAACTCACACAGCAAGGCAAACACAACTGTTATTGAGCCACTCCTTTGAAACCAAACATCTAACCCTTCTGTATTTGGTTTAAAAACTCCAAACCACCCTAGAATTATGGAAATAATAGAAATTGTAGTTAACGCAGTACACATTATTATTGATTTAAAAATAGTCTTATCAAGTTTGCTAATACTCAACTTTTCCTCACTCATACGTTAAAACTTAAATTAATTTGGAGACAATAAGATTGTCTAGTTAGACCCAACATTGGCAAAATCATCAAGAGTTTTGCTTTTTCTCATCCCAGCTTTCTATAATAAACACGGCTGCAGTATGTGCTGCATGTACAGCTAGTCGAGCATGACGGGGTTTTATATTGTAGCGAGTTCTACCCTCAGCATGCGCGGCACTTGCATGAGTTCGTAAGGCTCCGATACCACTAACTGTCGAAAATAACCCACTCAGGATTCGAATTAGATCCTCGTCCTGAATCTGCCTAATATCAAAGCCAAGTTCGTCTTTTATGACTTTCCAGACTCCCTGTAGGTCTTTTTTAGCAGGCATAGCTAAGCCCGCATCTTCGATAAAAGTCTTACAGACTGCTTCAAGTATATTGCAAGCTGCCAATATTGCTTCTCTTGGGTCACGAACTAAATTTTCTAGAGCCCTGTCGAATTCTGCATTGATAGCTGGTAAGTCTCGGTTTTTTATGATGGTAGATAAAGACTTTATCGGAGCACTAGCCCCATCTAAGATAAGACCACCTTGATGATATTCAAGTCCATATCTAGACAAACATTTCCTAATATTTTGAACATACTTGTAAGCTTTATTTTCAACTCTTTGAAACATTATTTCGGTGTATTCTGATTGATAATCAGGGTTTTCCATATAATTTTCTATGAGCTTACCGAGAATATTTAAAGGTTCATTGGACTGGTTATTGACTCTTCTTAACCACTCAAGGGCTTTGACCGACTTACTACCTTCAGGCGGTTCTCCAGGAGCGTTGGAGTACATGAATAGAGAATCCATAGATGCGTGAGTTTCTAAGCTTGACAGAGCATCCGCTGATACAGCGATAAGCGGAGCAGGTATCTGTTTGTTCATTTGGTATAAAGCCTTGACTTTGTAAGGTAATTAAGACTGCCAGAAGTTAACCTATTTTGACAGATGAAGCGCAATGAGAGCATTCAGTTAAGTCTATTGAATATGGCACATCTTCACTTGAATGGCTCCAAACATGAAAACAAGATGGACACCTAAACCACCTTGTTTCGTATTGTTTTGGTGCGGGGTTTAGGTCAATAATATCCCTAAAAGCCCGTGTCGGTTTACTTTTATAGCGGGGGTTTTGCTGAAATCCATAAACTGGGTCATATAACGGCTCGGTCTCCTCTGCCAATTGCTGTTGTTCCTCCCACTTACGCTGTGCTTGTTCCTTTTTAGCGAGTTGTATTTTTTGATTTTTACTACGATAAAACTCTGTAAACCTTTGTGTTTGCTGTGGGTGGAAATGCCAATGCTTGATGCTTAGCTTTTCAAGTAATTCAGATTCAACTTGATTTCTGTAGCCATTTACTTTGCCTTCAACATACTTTCTAAAATCCTCTACGTCGACAACTACAATGGCGGACTTTTGGTTGTATGTTGAGCTAAATTGGTAAGCGCTACTCTCTAGTGTTAAAACAAGGGTGATGTCGAAGTCGTTGGCGTGTAGGATAGCAATTTCGTTTTGCGCGCTTTCAACGGCTGGGTTCAATGTTACTTTAGATTGATATTCGTATACATTTTCATCAGTGATCAGCACGCCTTCATCGGATTTATCGCTGTTTGGATAACCGATATATCTAGGGAGATGAATACTAGTATTTGTAGCAAGTATATTACGGCACAACCAAAAAATAGCGCGTTTATAACTTATCTCACATGGCTTATCTTTGGAGTTTACCTTTGGTGCATGTTTGAAGTGATCGCGTCTTATGTTCGTTTTATACTTGTGCGCGGAAAGAGGCATATCGCAGCTGATGCAAAAACAAGCGCACTCTAAACCGCTTTCTACTTCATCGACAAACGCGAGCGAGCCATTTTTATCTTTAGCAAACGGTATTAATACTTCCACTGTTATTCCTTTTTACAAGCAGATGTCAAAGTTCAATATGTTATACCTAGTTAATTCATTTGTTAATATTTTGATTGATAACTTTATAAACTGTGTTTCTTGAAACGTTTACAGTGCTTGCTATTTGGCTGACTGGTGTAGCTTTTGCGCGTAGCGATAAAATGCTTTGTTTGGTGTTTTCGGATATTGGCTTGCGGCCTTTGTATTTACCCGCTTTTTTAGCGGCTGCAATGCCCTCGAGCTGGCGCTCTTTTCTGATATTAAGCTCAAACTCTGCAAATACGGCGAGCATATCTAAAAATGCTTTGCCCGAGGCTGAGTCGGTTGAGATGGGTTGCTCTAGCGCTTGTAGCTGAATATCGTTGGGTTTTAGGTGGTTCACTAAGGTTTGTAAGTCGAGTACGGAACGAGCGATACGGTCTACTCGAGTCACAATTAAGGTGTCACCAGCACGAAGGTAGCCAAGTAGGGCTTGAAACCCATCGCGTTTGGTGTTCGACGCTGATGCCATATCGGTAAACACCTTGTCACAACCAGTTTCCTCAAGTTTGGCTACTTGTAAATCTAAAGACTGATCCGTGGTGGAAACTCGCGCATATCCAATCTTACTCATGGCAATTGTTCATTTAGCATCTAGACTAAATAAACATAGTGCGTACTAACGCCTTAAACCACCCTAAATGAACACTTTTAATCGGCATTAGTGATGTTCAATTAGGGTATACGCTATTTGAACTTGTGATTTGCCGCAGTTTTAGGAAACGCCACCACAATGGACTTGCAAAACCCCGACCTGATTTTAGTTAAACGCCTATCGGAGCATTCATGCTCTTACTTTGCGGTTGAAAGCATTGCGGGTAGTGATGTGGTGTTGACGGATATTGAAAGCGGTGGGTGGTTTAATTTTGCAAAGCCAAAACTTGAACAACTGATTTCAAACGGCCAGCTCAGAACTATCGCGCGGCGTGAGCTACCAACCAAGCTAACCTTTAAACCACTCAGTAACGTTAAAAAGCCTAAAGCTGAAACTGCGGAAGATGTTACATCCAAAAAAGAAATGGAGCGACGTTATAAGTATGTGCAAGGTGCAATTGAGCAAAGCGTACCAGCCTATACCGAAAAATGGTTAACCCCGTATATTGCTCAAAGGGCGACGGAAATAAACGACAGCAGCCCACCGTCATGGCGCACGCTAGCCCATTGGAACAAAACCTTTGTGGAAAGCGGGTGGGATAAACACGCACTGACGCCAAGACATAAAGCCAAAGGTAATCGCACCAAGCAATTGCCCCAAGAAGTTCATGACCTAATTGATGACGTGATCAACGAATACCTGCGCACCCATACAATAGTGAGGTATCAAAAGGTTTATGACCTGTTTATAGAGCAGCTTAATGCGCTGAACACTGAGAGGCATGAGGCTGGTTTAAGTGAACTCAAACCATGCAGTTATAGATGGATAGTGAATAGGCTTCAGAATAGATAGTAATCACGTGAAAGAGCGAGTAGTGGACAGTTACAACCTACATCATGCACGTTGCAAGATGTGGTCCCCATAAACTCTCCGATTGAGAAAATGGACAAAGGGAGTGAAGCGGATGGCCAGACAAACTCGTTTTTGGACATAAACGAGTTAGAGACTAAGGGCTGCTTTGTGCCCAGACTGTCATTTGAAACTCCTTGCTCACCGGAAAATTAGGAGCGTAGCGCGTAATTATTGCGAGTTCAGAAACTTGTTATAAGCCATAGCACTCAGTGCTGGAATTAAATACATTATTGTTACACTGATACACAACATGTTTGTTGTATTGCTCTAGTGCGTTCAAGTCATTAACTATATTGTGTACATCAATCGATTTAGGCTCTGCTTTGAACTTTTCAACTAGCTCCTTCGGTGCGGTTGCAGGTGCAAGTAGATCCAGATTTCCAAAGACATACCGTATAAACCCATGAGAATACAGATTGAAATCCCATGCCATATGTTCGTTTTCGGGGAGGGGGATACTATAACCTCTATCAGAAAGAAGGCAGGTTTTATCATCGTAGGTATATATGAGTACCATAATAAATGAGTCTGGATTTTCATATAGATCTTTTACAACTTGCTCTAGAAAATTTGGTTGGTCTTTCTCAAGTGGCGTTAATAGAAGAAATATGACAGCCAACCAGTCCGTATACTCTTGTTCTGTTATTCCCAACTGCTTACAGAGATATGCTTGATGTGGCTTTCTTCCATTCAGTATGCGCTCAAAGTTATTATAATGAACTGGATCAGTTGGATGAACGTTTTTAAGCTGCGGGAAGGTATTTAGGATTTTTTTAATTGAGAATGGATTCCTAAAAAAATTAAGAAATTTGGAAAGGAAAATGTTAAATATTTCAGACTTTATATCTTCACCAGGTTTAGGAAGCTTTGAGAGCAGACTTTCTGTATTTTTTTCTATACTAGCTTCATATTGATAAAATAGTTTTTCAAAATTATATCGTGAAGCCTTTTTTCCTAGAACATCAAAGCTAAATATATCATTCAGCTTTAGAGTGTTTGATATTTTGTTGCCTTTCTCTTTGTCTAGATTTATTGCATAAGACTCTCGATCATCCAGACTGAACGAGTAAATCTTTTGATTATCTTTTTTTGCTGATGGATTGATTGCATTAAGCTTTTGTTCTACTACAGGAACAAAATGTTGTATTTCAGTTTGATTTCTCAAGTCCACGACTTAATCTCCATTAGCTTATAGCAATTTATTAAGTGGTAAGTTGCCTCTATTTCTTCAGCAACATCACCTGTTGACATTCTAAGGCAATTAATAACACTAATAATTAATTTATACTAGTCAGTGAGTTATTTGAAGCTTAACATTTTCTGAACTTTAGAAAACAGGCAAATTGCCCGTTAATAATATAAAGGCGGAAAGTTTCAATTTATATATCGGACAGATGAAATTATTCAACGACAGATCCTCGCTTAAAGCCGACCTTAGAGTTTTTAAGTTAACTCACTTTGGGGCAGAAACGAGTTACGGCTGAAGATCCGCTAATGGCACAAAGCATGTCAAAATGCTTGATACAGTTGAACTGTTATGTAAGTGACTTCCTTTTTGGCTACTAATTTTTTACCACCATATATTATTGTTTTAATTATTATTTGTATCTTTAGTATGATTTCCGCTATAAATTTATAAGTCTGCAAATTTGTAGTATAACCCCGCAAGATTAATAAAAAGTCTGAAAATTTTTCTATTTTTATAACTCTTCACACCTATTTTTATTAGGCAATTAAATCAATTCTGTGAAGACAACATGTATATCATTGGCTAACTCTAAAAATACTAGGAAGGGATGATCTTTGATAAGATTTTAAGACCTCTGCTACCAAACTAGTTCCTGCTGATGCTCCTAAAGTTTCCATTATCCGCGATCAACGCCAAGGTAAGTTGTTTATGGATGAAAGCGTCGCTGAATGCGTAAGCAAAACGCAGATCCGAAGCTAGGGGTTAGGAATAAAGCCCACCGTTCGTGCCGAACGATACAGAGATTAGCACCTTTCATAAAATTCCCATTGCCAACAAAAGCAATCAAAACGACTTTTTACTGTATCTAAAGTCAGAGCCAACAGGCTCAATACAAAACACTTTTAATAGCCATGGCTTTGCAATAAATAAAGAGCACAAAGGCAGTGTTCCACTGCTAGCCTTTTAAATCTCGATATTTTTTCGTTAACCAACTGAAAAGTAACAAGTTGATTGAATGTGCAATGGGAAGTTGTGCAAAAAGGTGAAGTAATTCTTAATGCAGTTGAGCTCATTCGAAACCACCGACTGGGGTGGACAAAAAGCATCTGGAAAATTGTTATTCGGGTCTAAGGATGATTTATCGGTGGAGTATAACAAGTTGAGGTAATAGTCTTGCATCAGATACTTATCAGGGGGTGAACAGCGGAAGGAATTAGTTGACTACAACACACAGAATTAAAGCGCGTCATCGGCTATGATGAGCGACGTGATACTTAGAGAGCAGTTCGCTTTTTTATCATGCCATCTACTGAGTATTTAAAAACAATAGTTCGTATATGAATACATCTGATTTTACATTATTCAGTAAGTTGCTTGACCCTTTTTTAGGTGCTAAGTATTATCAGCAAAATGGCTTTTTCTTTTTTATACATATTTTTATACACATAGGCACTGTATCTGATCAAATGCAGACGCGATAAAGAGTGTGCCAGTAAGTTTGTGGTGTTAAATTAGTTAACTGCACATGTAGAAGCGCAATATGTATAAAAGCAGAACCCTATGCATGCACCGCTTAAAATTACGTTGTATTAAATATACAAATAGCGCTGAGCAAGGCAAGGATAGCTTTGAAGTGATAGGTTCGACAAGTTAGCTTAACGTAACTTATACCACTGAAAGTAAGCTTTCAAAGCATGGCTGGTACAACCCCATGTAGTTGCCTAGGCCGTAGCTCAGCTAAAAAAGCATTTATGCCGCACAAATATCATGTTGTATAAATATTTAATAGTTAGCCACTAGGGTCAAAAATGAGATTAATTTACCTAATACTTATAATTATTTCGTCATATTCTTATGGAACTGCGCAGCGTTTTATACTTCCCTCAGAGATCATCAATGAAAGTGTGACAGTGCAAGTATCCTTGCCAGACACATACGAACACTCCGATTATTTTAAATACCCAGTTTTGGTCGCGTTAGATGGTTCGACTCAGTTTGACCATATTGCGGCCAGTGTTAAGTTTTTAAGTACGTATGCAATTATTCCTGAGATGATTGTGGTGGGAGTAAGCACGCCTACTGAGCGTATAAAGTATTATACTCATACAGAGCTTGAGGCGTTTAAAAACCGCTCTGGAAAGGCAGGGCTATATACCAAATTTTTGCAAGAAGAGCTGCTGAGGAAAATAAGCGAGAGTTATCGGATAGCATCATTTCAAGTTATTTCCGGTCACTCATTGTCGGGCCTGTACACGAGTTACTTAGCGTTAAGTGGTAACTCGAAGTTTAATGCGGCCATTTCGATAAGCCCAAGTTTGTGGTGGGATAGCGCCATTCTTACAGATGAGTATGGTACGTATCAAAAGCTTAAGGAACTAAAGCCGACTAAGTGGTTCTTGAGTTTAGCAAATGAACCAGGCGAAATGAAAAGCGGGTTTGATGCAATGCTAGCAGCCTTGAATAAAGCGCCTCCCTTGAATATAGATTGGCACTCTGCACAGTTCCCTAATGAAACTCACGACAGCACGCCTTTGATAGGTAATGCTCAAGCACTTAAAGCAATTTTTAGTGGGTGGAATGCTGTCCCAGGAATTGAGGTAATGTCATTAAAAAGCTTGCAAAAGTTTTATTCAGATAAAGCAGTAGAGTATGGTTATTCATTTCCTATGTCGGTACATCAATTTAATGTCTACGGATTGAAAGCAGCCTATGAAGGTAAAACAAATTGGGGGGTGGAGATATTAGAAAGGGGGGTTGAGCGTTTCAAGTCATCAGAGATTCTCTGGGATAGTTTAGCTACGGCATACTCGCTTGAAAATGAGCTAGTTAAAGCACTTGAGGCATCTGCAAAGGCATTAAACCTTGCAAAAAATAATAATTCTTTGTTTCTTAGTGAAATTATTGCTCAAAATACCGCGTTGAAAGCTAAGTTAGGCACTAAATAAAATTAGGTGGACCTATGGTTTTTCGGTTTTTAAGCTTTTAATTATTTAATACTGTAAAGTCACTCATCCCCTTTTGTTCGTTGTCGTGATTGTTACCGTATTTACTGCACTATATTGCATGCTGCCCAGTCTTGCCATTAGCTAGCTGCAGCATACAATAGTGCTGCTTTGCTTTTAAATTATAATAAAAATAAATAGAAGAAATTAAGTATGTCATCTGAGTACATATCTTTGTGTGCGTTGTTACTCATCATTTCGGGGCCACCTGCTTTTGCTATGGAAGTCGAAAAGCTTAAGTCATACTTTCAAACTCGGTTGTTGTAAAATCTCAACGAGGTGCTCGTAGGGAACTTGGCGCGTTATTTTACTCAATACGGTTGGGGTTGGATGCATGGCAAAGTGCTCTCAAAAGACGCGTTATTTTATTCTCTGATAACAATAAATGTGTGAGGATTACCATGTGTTTTATGGAGTTTCTTGTTGAGTAAACTACATATTGTCGTTGTCTCGCTTACGAAAGTCAGGGCCTATGCATAAAGTGTTACTTACTTCATACCACTTTGTGGCAAGTACTTAACGATGGTGCTGATATAGATGCTTAGTTAAGTTACCCAAGAATACACAGTATGAACCAAGTTAAGGTTAGTACCTTAACGTGGTTCAAATGTACTGGTTTAGATCGCTTAATTACAGTTTCTTAACCACTTCCAAACTGCCCATGTAGATGAGTAATCAGCTGGAGACTGAGCTTGTGTCCACCATTTCGCTTCATAAACACTGCCATTTTGAGACGCTTGATCACCGGTGAGGTAAACAGCTGAACTATCCCATGCGCCAACATTACAGTTGCTATCAGTAACGACAACTGAACTTGATTTAGTGGATTGTTCACCTTGTGCATCGGTCACAGTGAGTGTCACAGGATAAGTACCTGCTGCAACATAGGCATGAGATGGGTTTTGCACTTGGCTGCTATTGCCATCACCAAACGCCCATAAATACCCGATAACGCCTGAGTCATCTGTTGAAGCATCGGTAAAGTTTACTGCCAGACCATTAGCTGAATATGTGAAGTCCGCTACAGGCGCTTGGTTACCTGTTGCCGTGACTGTCACCTCAACTACGGCACTGTCTTGCGCGTTGTCGTTATCTGTAACGACCAGCGAGACGTTATATTTCCCAGCTTGCTGATAAGTATGTGTGACTAAACCAGCAGTCGTACTTGTTGTACCATCACCAAAATCCCACGCAGTCGCGACAATATTACCGTCAGAGTCAGACGAACCACTTGAATCAAAGCGACAGGTTAATTCTGTACACTGTGTCGTAATCTGGGCAACTGGCGGGTTATTGCCTGTGTTACCATTATCTCCTACTGGTAACACACCACCAAAATGGGTGGCTACTTTTGGCCAAATTAACTCAATGCGTGTGCCGCGATTTAATTTAGTTGTACACTGCGTACTATTACCATAATGGTGTAAGGCAATCACGTTGTTATTTTTTGCTGAGAGTACAGGTGAACCTGAAGAGCCACCCGTGGTGTCACATTTATAACCCATGTCGGTATTACTGCCACGACCTGCTGTGACGGTTTGGTCAATCTGACACAGCCCATTTGAGTTTAAGTCACTTTCAATTGCCAACTCTTTCGGGTTACCCGCACCATGCTGAGGGATGTAGATACGCTCGCCTTGAATTTGTGCGTTAGCATCTAGCCCAAAGTGGCCAAACTGTTTAATTTTTTCAAACTCTTGCACAGTAAATAAGGTGTAATCTAGCGCATAATCTGTGGCCAAAAGCTGGTCGCCATTTACTTTCACTGTGGTATTGGTTGTGCCAGTACCACAGCCTGTACGCTGGTAATTAAACCACACTTCGACATTTTTGGTATCTGCGGCACTACTAAAGCAGTGATTGTTGGTAAACATGTGGTTGTCGGCACCAACACGCCATGCTGTACACAGGCTGCGCCCCCCAATTAGCAGGCGTGCAACTGGGCGACTACGTTCATGTTCAACTGGGTGAGATGTTTCCCAACAGGCAACGTCTTGGCGCTCATTCACACCGCAAGTAGAGTTAGGCTGAATATCACCACTTTCAAACATAGCGGCGCGTTCAGCCAATTCAAAATCAGAGAAGCCGGCATAGAAGTCTTGTATTTCAACACCATGATTTTCACCCCACTGTACTGAGCTAGGCGAAACCAATGTTACTTTTACTGTATCGGATGATACCGACATAGAGGCTTTGACATCGCTGTCATTGTGGTCATAACGATAGCTTTCTGTGCCTTCTAAATTGCTGACTTCAATGTATGCGCCTTCAGGTAACGACAACTGAGCAAAGTTTATTTTAATAAACTGTGCATCAGGGTGATTAATAATATGCTCTTTAACATCTTGAGTGGTGATCCCAGCGTGCCCCGCATTAAGCGATAGCTGATGAGAGACAATTTTAGCGATGTCTGTTTTTTGCGCTGAAGCGTCTAATACACCAGCAAAAGTCGCTGATGACAAAAGTAATGCACATGCAGGAAGCACGGCCTTACGAACTTTACACGGTATCATAAGTTATTATCCTTTAATTTTAGTTGTTGTGTTTTTGAACAAAACACAACAAATGTATGTTAATTAAAGGTTGCGATCAAGTTTTTAAGTGTGACTTAACAGGGTGGGTACAAGAATTTTACTCTATAGAAGTGATAGCTTTACCCGTTCACCAGCTTTAAATGGTGGCTCTTTTTTCCGTCGACTTTCAGTGAGTCGGTCAAGGTTTTTGGCACTAAGTTATGATTGATGCTTGTCAGTGTCACGTGACTGCCTCTTTTATGAATTAATCTGCAGCAGCCTCATCCATCAGCTCTATCGCAACAATTTCAGAACGATTCATGGTCAGTTTGTAGCGTTCTATTTGTGTACTGTGGTCGGTTGAAAAACGCAGTACAAGGTTTATTTGGTAGCGCCGTTCTACCGACTTTTTTGATATTTTTTGGCCTTCCAAAGCATAGAGCTTTCCAGCGCCTTTTTTAAGGTAGCGAACAAATGACGCCATGTTAAAAGTAATGCGCTGCTGTACTTCCTCATAGCCGGGTAAAAACTCACTGACATGAACCTGATTTTTACTGCAAAAGTGCATTAAATGCGCCGCTTGCTTATTTTGCTGTCTGCGTTGTTTGAGTAATTTATTCACATCAGAAGGGACGTCTTTTTTGCGAATATGCTCAAGCCAAATGGTTTGTGTACAGACGATATCGTCGTTTACCGAGTTTTTAAATTTATTACGCCATTTAGGGCGTTTTCGCTGGATCCTGCGCCATGCCCATTGGGTTAAGTCTTCTTTGAATGTTTCTCTTAACCCGTAAATAACCCCCAGTAGGGCGATAAGGGCAACGGTGACTTCTTGAAAATTAGAGCGGGCATTAAGCACAATAAACATTACAAATGCCATGATCACACCGGTTACGAGCCCTTTAACTAATCGTTTTAAGTTTAAGGTTAAATCAGTGGTTTGCTTATTAAATACCACCCCATACTCAATCAGCCGTTCAAGTAGCTTCATTTTATTGGTGATGCGATTTGGGTCGTCTAATGTCACTTGCGAGTTATATGTTTGCTCAGTGCGATATTGACTTTCTTGCTGACAAAAATCAATCAGCGCTGCGCGTTCATCACTAAATTCACTCGATTTAGGACCTCTCGACAGTAACTTTAAGAATGTTTGCTCGGTATGCCAGCTTAAGTAGTTGTCGGCATTTTGAAAGTAGGATTTGAGCTTGTTATCAGGCGGCGTGTAGCGCCTTAAATTTTTCAGCAAGCGCTCCGTTTGTTCTACCAATAAAGCAGCCGCTGGGAAGAACTCGTCGGGTTCTTTAAGTTGCAGTGTGGCTTTTACGTCGGCATCAAGCGCGATCCTGAGCTGATAGCAAAATAGGTTTAGGTTAAGTCGGTAACCGGTTTTTTCTCGTTTGGTTTGGCTAATAAAGCGACTTTGAACCAAGGGTAAATGCAGCTGCTCAGAGTAATAAGCACTGTGCGACTTTATATTGGCGTTAAAGAAATCAACTTCATTAAGTGTATTTGCATTGATCCCCATGTCTGTCGGGATTGAAAAATACAGGTCGAGTTGATTGGTTTCTTTAGGAAGAAGTTGATAGTTGACCTTGAAGGATAGATTTTCATCTTGGCTTAGCTTTGCTCTACTCACTCTTGGTAACTGCCTCCTGAGTTGAATGTCTCTTATAGTTTAGCACAAATGCTTGAGTTACATCGATTTATGTTGCGTAACACGGCTTTATTTTGGTTGAAGCGGGCTGATCATTATTGCATATCTTTTTATATCCTGAAGGGGGAAGTGCAGTATCGAGAGGTTTTTGTAGCGATTGTAACAGGTGACAACGTAACCGAAATGTCTTCAACTTAGCAGGTATAGCACCTGACATTGTCAAATATTCATTCTATTTCAAATGGTTTGTGATTTATTCAGTAAAGCGGATTAATTCTTAACAGCTTCTCATACTCATGGTAAAGTACCCAAAACGTTATAACATATCAAATATAAAGGATTGATAATGACACCCTTAGTTTATGCTTGTCGTTTAAGCGTATTATCACTTTCATTGGCTGCGGCTTTTTCTTCTCACGCAGCTCAAAACTCTCAAGACTCAGACGTAGAGAAAATAGAAGTAACTGGTGAGCGTCAAGCTTACCGTGGCGATTTTACTCATTTACAATCGCCAGAAGCGATTCTCGAACTTGATGCTGACCTAATTGAAAATACCGGTTTGACTGGATTAACACAGGTTCTAGATTTATCGGCGTCAGTAAGTCGTCAAAATAGTTTGGGGGGGCTATGGGATAGCTTCGCCATTCGCGGCTTTTTTGGTGATGAGAATGTACCCAGCGGCTATCTAGTGAATGGTTTCAACGCAGGTCGTGGTTTTTCTGGACCAAGAGATGCATCTGGCATCGAACGTGTTGAAATACTTAAAGGGCCAAAAGCGGCGTTATTTGGCCGTGGTGAGCCGGGTGGGTCAATTAATTTGGTAACTAAAAAGCCAACTTTTGAGTCATCAAGTGAATTAGAATTAACTTTAGGTAGTCGCAAGCATCAGCGCGTAGAAGCCGATGTAAATACGGTTCTAGCTGATAACTTAGCGGGTCGTTTTATTGGTTTTTATCAGCAAGAAGATAGCTTTAGAGATACCATTGAAACGCAAAAACAAGGCGTTACAGCCTCATTTTTGTTCGACCAGAGTGACCGCTCTACTTGGACATATGAATTAGAATATGCTGAGCAAGAGATCCCATTTGACCGAGGCATTATTGCACCCGGCGGTAACTTTGACTTTATGCCTATTGAGCGCTTTTTAGGTGAACCAGGTGATGGCCCTACCACGACGATGGTTCACGGACATCAATTACAGTGGCTATATGACCTAAATTCGGTCTGGCAGTTGAGTTCTGCTGTGGCATTTAGGCAAACTGAATTAGACAGTCTATCAAGTGATGCAGATATGTCGCCTTCACGTCAAAAGCTGTTCTATGACGGTCAAACATTGACTCGTCAGCACAGAGAAAGAGCTTATGATACGGATCAATATGTAGCACGCTTTGAAATCGCGGGTGATATTGAAGCGGGTGGCTTTAAGCATAATATTATTGCGGGTGTGGACTATGACCGGTTTGAGTTTGACAGAGATTACCGCGTAGCACGTGCACCTAAACTTAGCACTAATCCAACTGATGCGCAGTTGTATGCACTGAATGTTCATAACCCTGTATATGGGCTACATACTCCACCAACACCAATGCCAGTGATTGTACGTCAGCAAAACCAATCAGCAACAGGTCTGTATATTCAAGACCAAATTGCCCTGACTGATTCGTTACAAATACGTATTGGTGGCCGTTTTGATTGGTTAAAGCAAACAACGAATGACAAAGTGCGTAATATTACGCTAGATCAGTCTGAGCAACACTTTAGCCCGCAGTTAGGTTTGGTCTATCAGTTCACAGATAACTTTTCTTTATACTCAACGTATGGTGAAGGATACCGCTTAAACTTTGGTGCTGATTATCAAGGTAATGGCTTTGAGCCGAACCAAACTGAGTCTGTTGAGCTTGGTACTAAGTGGTCATTATTAGATAACGCATTAGATATTACCCTTGCCTATTTTGACAGCGACCAAACTAATATTATTGTGGCTGACATACAAAATTTAGGATTTGAAACCGCGATTGGTGAAGCAAGTAGCCGTGGTATTGAGCTAGATATTGCCGGTCAATTACCAGCAGATGCTGAAATTCGCTTTTCATATACTTACTTAGATGCTCAAGTTGAAAAGGACGCGTTAGATACAGGCCTTTATGTGGGTATTAAAGCGGGTGATGAGTTATTAAACATTCCTGAGCATTCAGCGAGCTTACAACTGAGTCAACACTATAACGTGTATGGCAATGACTTATCAGCAGGTTTAGGTTTTCAGTATGTTGATGAGCGTTTAGGTCAACGCGGTAGTGATTTTTACTTGCCGTCGTATGTGGTATTTAACTTGTTTGCTAAGTATGAAGTAAATAAAGCGTGGACCGTAAAAGCGCAAGTACATAATGCGTTTGACCGCACACACTATACTAACTCGTATACGCAAATGTGGGTTCAGCCGGGTGAGCCACGTAAGGTACTGCTTTCAGCCTCTTATAAGTTCTAATATAAACATGCCTTGGTAACTCGTTTACCAAGGCATGTCTTTTTATGGGTTCTTAATTTCTATTTTTATAAATTATTAGTTTTCTTCATTTTATGGTTGCTGATAATTACTTTTTTAACACTCGCCTAATTGTATTTTATACACTTACTCATTCCTAAGCGTTTTGCACTTTAAGCCTGCGTATCAAGGGTAAATGCAGGCGTTTTACATCTTCTAGTACTGCATATAAACATGGCACCATGATAAGAGTTACCACCGTTGCGAAGAGCACTGAAAAGCTCAAAGAGATGGCGGTTGGGATCACAAATTGTGCCTGTAAGCTTGATTCAAACATGATGGGCACAAGCCCAAAAAAGGTGGTCAATGATGTCAGTAGGATTGCCCTAAAGCGTGAAATGCTTGCCTGCACGACGGCGTCGTTTAATGCGATACCCTTGGCGCGATTTCGGTTTATGACATCAGTCATAACCAATGAATCATTTATTACCACACCTGCGGCTGCCACAATACCAAAAACTGACATGATACTTAATGTATAACCGAACAAGAAATGCCCCCATAACGCACCAATCACTGAAAATGGAATAACCGACATCACAATCAATGGTTGCACATAGCTTTTAAGGGGTAAGGCTAGCAATAAGTAAATTACCAGCAAACCAACTAACGCAAAAGTCAGCATTTGGCTGCGTTCGTTGCGTTGATCTAACAAAGTGCTGCCGAGCTGAGTTGTCACACCGGTATAGCGACTCGTCACCGCTGGCAGAATATCCGCTTCTATCTTGCTCGATACTGTATTTAGCTGTGCTTGTTGTGCATCAACGTTAGCGCTGATAGTCACTACCTGAAAGCCTTGCTCTCGTTCTATTTTAGCAACACTAGGCGCTTCGATGGTCTCTGCAATATCACCAAAAAACACCTGCTCGCCATTAGGTAAAGTGATAAGGGTTTGCGCCAACGCGCTGATGTTCTCTCTGTCGGTGCGTGCACCTCGTACCATAAATATGACTTCTTGGCCTTCACGCATAACGCGTTGTAGCTCAAGGCCGTAAAATTTTACTGCGACTTGTTCTGTGACGGTTTTCGCATCCAGTTGTAGCTGATAAGCAATGGGCTTGAGTTTTACTTTGTATTCTGTCTGTGCACTGTCCATCGAGGAATAAACACTGTGTACGCCTTTTATTTGAGTCAGCTGGGCAATAAAGTCTTGGCTGGCACGCTGTAATGTTTGTATATCGTCTGCAAACAGCCGGTATTCCAAATCTCCTTTTTCAGCAATATCAATAACGTCTGACTCAATGGTGAACTTTTTCACACCAGGTATGTTTGGCAATTCAGCTTGCCAGCGTCTGGCGAGTTCAAATGTGTCGAACGGACGTTCTGCTTCTGCAACCAATGGCACCACAATTTCAGCTTCAGTTAAGTGATCAATACGGGTGTACATCGTTCTCATCATAGGCTGGTTAGTTTGTGCAATGGTGTCACGCTCAACACGTTGGATCATCGCTTCAATCTCTTTTACGGCAGCCAAAGTCTGTGCTTCAGAAACATTTTGGTTCATTTGAATATTAATAGAAGGGAAGTCGTGCGGCACTTTGGGTACTGCCACAAATCGTACTAACCCTGTAACGATTAAACAGACAGTTACAACGAGCAGTGATACAAACGCCAAAATAACGGCATATCGGTGATGTATACATGACTTTAATACTGGTTTAAAGCGGCTGCTTAATAGGTGCTGAAGGTGATTATTAAAACGTACTCGCCAGTGTGAGTTAGGAAGGCTAGGCATACGTGTGTGGGCAAGGTGCGCGGGTAAAATCAATTTAGATTCTACTAAGCTGAACAGTAAACATAAAATACAGACCCCCGCGATAGCAATAAATTGCCCTGAGTTGGGTCCCGAACTTAACATAAATGGCATAAATATGGCGATGGTGGTCAATACCCCAAATGTGGCGGGCATAGCTACTTTATGCGTGCCGAGTATCACTTGCTCGTTGTCATGGCCATGGCTTTCAACTTGGTCACAGACGCTTTCACCTATGACTATCGCATCATCAACCACGATGCCCAGTACCATAATAAAGGCAAATAAAGACACCAAGTTAATCGTGATGCCAAGCCATGGCATTAACCAAAAAGCGCCAAGCATTGATACGGGTAAGCCAATCATGACCCAAATCGCAAGTCGTGTTCGTAAAAAGACAGCCAGCAGAATGAATACTAAAATGGCACCTTGAGCAAGGTTCTCTAGCATCATGTTTAAACGGCCTTCTAAGTAAAATGTTACATCAACAAACTCATAGAGTTCAATTTCACTGGGCAGCGAGCGGCGCTTTTCATTTAGGTAGGCTTGCGCGGTCGTCACAACGTGTGTGAGTGATTGCTCTTTTGACGCATCGACCATAATATAAACGGCACGCTCGCCATTGAGCCGGCCTTCATCTAGGGTTTCGGTAAACCCATCTTTAATGGTTGCAATGTCTCTTAAACGAATGGTCTCGCCTAGTAAGCCAGACACTACAGGAACATTTAACAGGTCATCACCATGGTAACGACGCTCTTCTAACCTTAAGTAAATATTACCGTTTGAGGTTTTAATGTGCCCTGCGGACAGGTTGTCTGAGTGCGACTGTATGGCTTGCACTACTTGTGACAAACTAAGACTGAACTCTTGCAACTTTATTGGGGAAATCTCAATAGACACTTCATAGTTTGGCATTGCGGATAAGTTAACATGGGAAATGTCTTTGAGCTGGAGTAGCTCTGTTTTGATCTCATTCCCCAGCTTTTTAAGTAAGAGGGGATCTGACAGGCCTGACACCACAATACTGAGGGCGCGCTGTTGTTGCGCATTTTCAAAAATAAGTAGTGGCTCCATTGCAACAGGAAAGCTGGCAATACTGTCTAATTTGAGCTTAATTTCGTCCAGTCTCGCGGCAATGTTTTCACCACTATTTAACTCTATTTCCACCTTCGCTTGTGACGGGATTGCGGTGCTTAGTACCCGTTTGATGCCGATTTGTGGTTTTAAAGCTTGTTCGATTTTAACCAGTATATTCTCTTCTATTTCTTTGACGGATGCACCTAACTGAGTTGCTTTAATGGTGACTCTGTGGTTGTCAGACACTGGAAAGGTTTGTCGCTGTATACTTTGATAGCTCAATACGCCCATACATACTATCAATAACATTAATAAGTTTGCCGCGACAGGGTGGCGTACAAAGTAGGCGATCAGGCCCTGTGGGTGGGTCATTGTTTTTCTCCTCGCTCAGCCAATTGTGTATGATTAGGCCAGAGTCTCACTTGCATGCCTGATTGAGGGTACTCAGGGAGTTGAGTAACGAGTTGATAATTTGCCTGAGTTGGGGCGTTTACTAACGCAAAGCCTTGTTCTTCCCTTATCACGTCAACAGAGTTTTTTACCAGTGCACCTTCAGGGGAGAGTAACCAAAGTGTTTGGTTTTTTATCCACTCTTGAGGCACTTTGATCACATTTTTAAGGATTTTCCCTGCGATGTTTACTTCGAGAAACTGGCCAAAGTATAGCGGGGGATCTTGACTATTTAACGCATAGGGGTCGTCAACTTTAACGATGTAGTTAGCCATTCTTGTTGCGTCATTGAACTGTCCAATGTGACGTGTGAGCACGCCTTGTCGTTGCACACCGTCACTGTGAACTTGCACATCGTTCGCTGGGAGCGATGGTATAAAAGGTTGTTCAAAACCCGCAACTGGAATATGTATTTCCCCATAGCTTAAATTTACTATTTGCCCCAGCGTTTCTCCTTTTGAAATAACTTGCCCAAGGCCTACGCTACGTGCTGCTATGAGGGCATCATAAGGCGCGAAATATTGAGTTCGAGAGAGGTTTTTTTCAGCCAGAGACAGACTGGCTTTTGCTGCTTTTAGCTGTGCTTGTGCGCTTGCCACTTGTGGCTCTCTTAGGGCTAAAGCGGGGATATGTGCACTGTTAGCCCATTCTTTTTTAGCGACTTCAGCCTTGGCGAGTTCTTCAGATAAGTGGGCTTGTGCTAAGGCAAAGCTTGCCTGTTTTTCTAAGACTTGCGTTTTATAATCAAACGGATCCAGCGTCGCCAGTAAATCGCCTTGTTTAACAATACCTCCAACTATAAAACTACGATGGAGTGACGCAATCTTGCCGGGTAATTCGAAGGCAATATCGGTTTGTTCTGCGGGCTTAAACACCCCAGAAAGGCGAAGCGTAGTTTGGTAATCAATGGGTTTCATTGTGCGCACAGAGACTTTTGGCCGGGTATCGACTTCGGGATTGAGTTGTACGGTGTCGCCTGCCATTGTAAATAGCCCCGCACAAGCGATAACTGCGCAAAGTAACACCAACAGCAGAATACAAACGCGTTTGTAGCGCATAAAAAATGACGTGTTTTTTGTAATTGTCATGCCTAAGTCTCTATTACTAATTATGTTAAAGGTAAATAGGTTGTTACCATTTTAATTTAAGGCGCTAAGATTAATGAAAATAATCATAAAAACCAATTTACACATAGGTAACTCATGAGTTATGTTATAACATAAAAACAGGGGCAATGCAGTAACAACTAACTTATGAACATACCTCACTCTGTAACTACTCATGCGGCCTTGATAGCCGATGGGTACAAAAATATTAAAGCGATGTCTGCACTTTCAATCACGCCAGACAGCATGGTTAAATTTCATGGATTTTTAGATTTACTGTCGAATGAACACGGCAGCGAATTTGCAGACCATGTGTTGGCGCAACCACAAATTCAAGACATTAAACCTGGGATCCAGCAGCTGTTTAGCCAGGCGTCGAGTTTGTATGAAAGGCATTGGGCTGAACGACTGGTAGAAAGCGAAGATGCACACGCACTATTAACACAAGAATACCCGTATTATCAGCATTATGAGCGAGCTACAACCCTTGAGATAAGTGCGATTAACTCACTATCTAGTGATGCAGTGAACAGGGTACTTATGGTTGGATCGGGCGCTTTACCTTTAACATCTTTGGCTTTGTTTAACGCGGGCTTAGCCGTAGATAACCTTGATATTAATGAACCTGATTTGCTATTAGGGAAGTCGGTATGTGATGCGTTACAACCAGATAATCAAATGACCTTTATTCATAACGATGTCTGTGTGCAAGAGAAGCTAGACCAGTATGATGTAATATGGCTTGCGGCATTGGTGGGTGATGAAAAAATCAAAGGCAAAATCATTCAGCACTTATTTGAGAACATGCGTCCTGGTGCGCATTTAGTTATTCGCACTGCATATAATTTGCGTACATTACTTTACCCAAGTACCGATGAGCAAGGGTTGTTGCCATTTCAGTTAAAGCTGAAAGTGCAAACTTACGCAGATAATTTTCACTCTATTTTGATTGCGCAAAAGCCAGAGTAATCTCAATGTCGATTTTTTCTTCTTATTTAAAACTCAGTAGTCAATACCGCTGGATGTTATCAGCGGCGTTTATCTTTAATCTGGGTTTTTACATGCTGATCCCATTTCTGGCTGGTTATTTAAAGCAAGACTTACTGCTCAGTGCCACTTTGGTTGGTATTGTTTTGGGCGTTCGCTCATTTTGTCAGCAAGGTCTGTTTTTGGTCGGAGGGTTACTCGCAGATTTATATGGTGCTAAGCCACTGATTGTCGTTGGTTGCTTATTGCGCGCGATTGGCTTTTGCTTATTTTTATTTGCAGATGTTACCCCAGTGCTATTTCTTGCTGCATTTTTAACGGGCTTTGCTGGTGCATTATTTACCCCCGCAGCTCAGGCGTATTTTGCTAAACAAGAGACGTTAAGCAGAGCACAAATGTTTTCGCTGGTGGGAGTTGCGCGAAATGGTGGTGAGCTCTTGGGCCCTGTCTGTGGCTTATTACTTCTGAATGTTGGGTTTGACATTTTATGCGTTGCGGCTGCGCTGCCATTTTTACTTTTTACCTTTGTTTTTAGTGTTTTATTACCTAGCGCATCGAAAGCAAAGAGCGCTAAGCCTGCCTCTAATACGGGTGAAAAGAGTAATATCAAAACCATGGTATCGGGTGTACTTGGCAACCGAGGGTTTTTAAAGTTTTCAGCCATTATGATGGGATATTTTATGCTCATCAATCAAATCTCGTTTGCGATCCCTATTCATATTGTTAATCAAGCAGGAGCGCAACAGGATGTTGCTTGGGTACTTACCTTGTGTGCGATTATCTCTATATTTTTACAATTCCCAGTGACTCGAATTTGTGAACGTTGGTTAACGCCACAGCATTGGATCAGTATTGGTATTGCATTAATGGGTCTATCTTTTGCGACTTTAATACCCAATTGGCCATTTCAAACTGGCTTACTTTATTACGTACCATTGAGTGTACTCGCAGTCGTTTTTACTGTCGGTACTATGGTGAGTTTTCCTTTTATTATGAGCCAGATATCTGATCTGGCAAACAACAAGTCTGTGGCCACTCATTATGGGTTTTTCTACCTATTTGCTGGCATAGGGCTTATTGCGGGCAGCAGTATCGTTGGTTTTGCATTTGATCTAGCTGAGATTAGCGAACAGTTAGCATGGTATTGCTTAATGGCGACTGGTCTCGTGACCGCAGTATTACATACGTTGCTAATGCCCAAACGTGTCGAGCAAAAAGACAGTCAGTTAACTAACCCATCTACCCATTAAGTTAAGGAACACATTATGATTCAACTTACTTCAGATCAGCAACGCGCTTACATGTCAGACTATTTAGAAAATGGTTGGCGTGAAGAAAGAATGTCATTCAGCTCTGTTTCGTTAGAGCCAGGTTATATCGATGGGCGTATCGATGTTGAACATTTCCAAATGCCTGGAGATGGTCAATTTCACTTTAGTGCACAAAGTGCCATGATCTGGATTTCTCAGCTAGGTATTATTTATGGTTGTTGGGACAACAAAATGACCAAAAAAGCAGGGGAAGTATATCTACGTGATTTAGACATCAAATTTAAACGTTCAATTAATACCACTGAAGCGGTTCGGTTTGAGGGGTTTTTCCCAAAACATTGTAAAAAGCAGCTTTCAGAAGGATTGGTTTATTATAAAAATGCGCAAATTCATGTTGAAGGGGGTGCTTTCACTGGCACCGCAAGCTTCCTAGTACCTACTATGTAAAGTAAATTGTTTCTATTTAAACAACTGTTGTTATGTTATAACTAAACATTGCTGGTCGTTTTTCTATTCCATGATCCCGCTTCAGCGCGAAACACATGTACGCACTTTAAATACTGTACATGGTTTTAGCTGCAAGCGGATTTTTCGTTAAAGGAGTGTTTTTGTGTTAGAAGCCATAAATTTAAGTAAATCGTTTTCAAATAAGCAGGTGCTCGATAGCCTAAGCTTTACAGTGGCACAAGGTGAAATTATGTGCCTTTTAGGTGCCAATGGTGCTGGTAAAAGTACCACGCTTAATTTATTCCTAAACTTTTTACAACCTGACAGCGGTCAAGCATTAATCGATGGCGCAGATGTTCACAGTAACGATAGTAGTAAAGATAAGCTGGTTTATTTGCCTGAGCAAGTGAATCTTTATCAAGAGTTTAATGCCATAGAAAACTTGAAATACCTTGCAAGCTTATCGGGCTTAAAAGTCTCAGATGAACAAATAAATGCTGCACTAGATGAAACTGGGTTAGAGCAAGGTGCGCGTGCACAATCATTAAAGAGTTATTCTAAAGGGATGCGGCAAAAAGTCGGCATTGCTTTTGCCATTATTCGCCAAGCAAAAGTGCTGTTACTAGATGAACCGACTTCAGGGCTTGATCCAAGTGCGACGCGTGAGTTTATAAAAATCATCGATCAGCTAGCTAAAAAGGGAGCCGCGATTTTGATGGTTACTCACGACTTCTATTGTGCGCATACCTTGGCTAACAAAATTGGCATTATGGATAAAGGTCGGCTGTTGACGCTGTTAGACAACGAGCAACTTTCTATTGCTACATTAGAGAATAAATATCACGAGTTGATCTCAGGAAAAAGCGAGATTAAAGAGGCCAGTTAAGGGGGCTTAATTACTCCGTGACATGAGTGTGAAAGTATTTATACAGGAAGTACATCGACATGATTAATAAAAAAGTAATGAAGATATTTCGGCATGAGCTGGCCAGTAAGCGAAAAAGCCCCAGCTTATGGTTACTCTTCATCATGATTCAATTGCTACTGGCAGTCGCTTTGTATACTGGTTGGCAGCAATTTCAACAAAGTGTACAAACACAGAGCACGGCTCAAGCGCTTGTTGAGCAGCAATGGCAGGCACAGCCTGACCGACATCCACATCGTGTGGCGCATTTTGGTCATTTTGCATTTCGTCCACCGAGTGCGTTGAGCTTTTTTGATCTTGGTGTAAATGCATGGGTAGGGGATAGCATTTTCCTTGAAGCCCATAAGCAAAACAGTGCCAATTTCGCCAACGATCAAGACGGTGGCACACTCCTACGTTTTTCAGAGCTAAGCAGTGCCAATATATTGTTAACGATTTGGCCACTACTGATCATTGGTTTAGGGTTTGCCAGTATTAGTGGTGAACAAAAAAGTGGCACATTAAGACAGTTGATGTCGATGGGTGTGTCGTTTAGAGAGCTTGTTACTGGAAAAAGCTTAAGCTACTTACTCTTATCGGTTGTATTCATTTTACCCGTATTTATATTATCACTTGTTTTGGCAAGTAGCGCGGGTGCGACTTTCTCCTCAGAAGGCGTGGTGAGGTTACTGCTTTTATTCAGTGTCTATCTTTTGTATTGCTTGTTCTGGATTGGGCTGACATTGCTTATATCGAGTTATGTCAAGGAGCCAAAACAGTCTTTGGTTTTATTGACGTCAATATGGTTTATTTTGACGATATTAATGCCACGTATGTTGGCTGAGTTTGCGCATACCCAAAACCCTCACCAAAAGCGAAACGACTTTGAGCTTGCAGTGAAGTTAGACAATAGAAAAGTCGGTAATAGCCATAACCCAGACGACCCTTATTTTAGCAAGTTTAGAGCCGAAACCCTTAAAAAGTATGGTGTTGATACGGTTGAAGAATTGCCAATTAATTATAAAGGGTTGGTAATGCAAGAAGGTGAAAAGCTAAACGCGCAGATCCACAATAAGCATTATGAGAAGCAGCTAGAAAAGTTTTCTGCTCAGCAGCAGTTTATTCGTCAATTTTATTGGTTAAACCCTTACTTATTTGTACGTGATTTCTCAATGGCATTGACTCGCACAGATACAAAACACTTTTTAGATTTTGAACAACAGGCTGAAGCACATCGTTATGCGCGTATTCAAAAACTGAACCAACTTCATACTAATGAGATCGATCATCACAATGACCGAGATCAAAAGGTACATAAGTCATATTGGCAAGAATTTAAGCCATTTAGTTATCAGGCACCCGATTTAACTTGGTCGCTGAGTGTTTTTTCTTGGCTATGGTTACTGCCTTTGTTGGTGGTTATTGCGATGTTCATTACTTTAAACACCAAAGGTATGCAGCGGAGGATTTATGCTACTGTTTAAACTCGAATGCAAACGGTTATTCTCTGGTAAAATTAATAAGCTAGTGCTTGTTTTGTTTCTGATCTCTGGGGTTTTTGCGATTTATCAAGGTGCGCAAGGCTATAAGAATATTCGTATTGATCAGTATAAATCTAAAGTGGTTTTTCAAAAAGAACGTGAGCATGTTACCAGCCGTGAATCTTTACCGGAAGCTGGTTCACTGGCTTATTATGCCAGTGCACCGACGAAGTGGCAGCTCAGCCCTTGGGCCGCATTGTTTGTTGGCGAAAGCCAGTCATCAATGGTTGCGACTAAAATAAGAGCGACCGCACTACAAAGCCAAATATTCAACCGAGAAATTGTTAACCCATCACAGCAACGTACAGGCGGACTTGATCTGGGGTTTGTACTGGTATTCTTGTTACCTTTGGTTATTGGGATCATGACGGTAACTCTCATTTCTGATGAGCAGCATGCCGGTCGTTGGCGGCTGTTAAATGCATTGCCCAAAAGCGCATTTAGTCAGCTGTGTAAGCAAATTGCCTTACGGTTTATGGTTATTTGGCTGCTGGTGGTGAGCTTATTGTTAAGTGCTGCTCTATTGCTGTCTTTGCCTTTTGATGGTGTGTTTTGGCTTGTACTCACTGCGACAAGCTTATATATGCTTTTTTGGTTCTCTGTTGCCGGGTTGATCATGAGTTTTGACAAAAGCAGTGTGGTCAATAGTTTGGCTTATCTAAGCAGTTGGGTTTTATTTGCGATGTTGATCCCAGGTGCCGTACATTTATATTTATCAAACCAATTTCAAACGGAGGCGCCACTAGAGATCAGCTTACAACAACGGTTGGTATTGAATGATGGTTGGGATAAAGATAAGCAAGCGACGCTAGACGAATTCTTAACGCATGAACCTCGTTGGCGTGACACAGCCCCATTGGGTGAGGCCTTTGATTGGAAGTGGTATTATGCACAACAACATATGAGTGACTTGGCGGTACAGCAGCAGTGGCAAGAGTATATTGCGAATAACCAGCGTAGACATGCGCAATTGCAAACTTTGAGTGCCTTGTCTCCGGCGTTATATTTTCAACTGAAATTGAATCAGTTGGCAAATACCAGTAGTCGCGATCAAGCTGATTACCAACAAGATATTGTGAATTACCATAATGAAATGCGGCATTTCTTTTATGACTATTTGTTTTTTAACAAAGCAATAAGTAAAGAAGATGTCGATAACTTTATTTTGTTTGAACCAAAAACATCGACAATGAAAAGCAGTGCCTCACAGAATATGTGGGTGCTATTTATTAGTATGTTGTGTGTGTTTGCTATCGCTTTGGCGGCAATGGTGCGGCTAAAACAACTTCGACCTGCTTAATAAGGTCTAATAAACAAAATGAGCGCATTTATGCGCTCATTTTGTTTTTACCATTAATTTACACCAACATAATCTAAATACATTTATACGACTCTTGTACAGGTGAAGGTTATATTTGCGCAGTTTTGAGCTCGACTCCTGATTTTGCAAGTGCAGACTCTATCTGTTGCATCGTTAATGGATCCCGAGTTGCACCCTGTTGTAACCAGGTCAGTTTAGATGCATTAGATGCTCTTTTAGTTGGCTTTTTCATGAGGGCATTTAAGTAGCTTTGTGAAAAAATACGCTGACTAGTCATATTGTTAGACATGTTAAGTATACCAGGGTGTACCTGTATCACCTCTCGTTCTCCAACGGCGTTTTCAGCAATAAAGCGCGTGGTATTATTCGCTATCAGATTCACTTTGGAGAAAACCACATCAACTATGGCTTTGAGTTCTACTAAGTCATCTAATTGCGCAGCGTATTGAGCAACAGATTTATCCTCAAGCAATACACTCGCAATTGCATGTTGTGGGGTGATCAATCTGCCCATTTCGTCAGTGAGTTGGCCTAAATAGAAAATATTGTCAGCAGCAGCGGCCTGAGGGGCTACGTTTATTTTAGGCAACGAGTTATTTAAATCTAGCGAGTGCCACACTTTTAGATTGTTCGTATTGATGTAATTGGGCCGTTGATTGTTTGCACCAAAAGCTTGTTGAGCTGCATGAATGAAGACTGATGAAGTCGGCAAGTCATTCGAAGCTGAATAAGCAATGGTGATATCGTTGGCTTGTACACCTTGCATCGCTAAATGCTTTAAGCTGGCAAATAGCAATTTATTGTCCACACTGTGTGGATAAGGCTGGTTAGTTACAGTGCCTAAAACGATTAATATTTTACGGTGACTCATACTCGGTAATTTTAGAGCATCTACTAGAGTCGTATATTGCTCATACACTTGAGCTTGCTCTAATAGCCCTGCATTTTTGAGTGTGCCTGTGGCAACAGCGCCTTCTTGCTGATTGATGGTGTTATGTAAAGCCATGCTCGGCGCACTGGTCGCTAAGATACCTACACCTAGTCCGGTTGTTTTTAGGAATGAACGCCTAGACAGGGCATTTCCTGTGAAATTTTGCATTTATTATTAAACCTTTTCGTAGATTGCCAAGTATTCAGGGAGAACACTATCTGGAGCCAATGCATGCACATTTTTAACGCGAAAGCCAAACTGGGCGACTTCATTATGCCAAGCTTGAATAGATTGCATTCGTGCTCTTTGCGCTTTAGCTTCTTGCCAAGACTTTCCACTTAATAAGTTGCTCCAATCATTGAAGACTGAGACAAAATGGTTGTCTATTGGTTGCTTAACATCAAATAAGCGCATGGCTAAATATCCATTATTTGGCAGTGTGTTCATTAAATTTTTCATTAACGCACTGAATACTTTTTGTGAGTAGTTATGTGGGCCATCGTAAACGGCAGCAAATTGAGTTTGATGCGTATTGATCATACTTAGGTCATCATGATTAAGCTCAATGGGTGATGAGGTACCAATGAAGTCTGCACGTTCTAATGGAGTAAATAGCGTTGGGGTTTTCTGAGTCACGGTAAATTTAGCGCCATTTACTTTTGCAACGTGGCAAATTGGATCGAAGTTACCGCTGGGTAGACCAAAACTAATATATCCATCAATGGGTGTTGTGCTTGTTAGGTCATCTAAAAAAGCAGTCAACCGAACTTGTTGGTCTTGGTAACGATGCATATTTGTTAAGTTGAGGTTTATCGCATTTTTTGTCAGCAAATTAGCGAGCTGCTGATAAATCACCCCCTCATCATCAAACATCTCGACATAGTTAATTACCCTGTCATGAATGTTTGAGTCGGGATAAATATGTAATTGCTTTGCCAATAACTCAATTAATTGGGTCTGGCGATATTTATTGAGGTAGATAGCACGGTAGCTATTATTCTCATTTAATACGGCTCTAAGCAATGGCGATGCAGCAGCACTCAAAGTACTGACTCCTGCAAGTGCTAAGCTGCTTTTTAAAAATGTGCGCCGCGACAATATCATTTTTTCATCCTTGTAATTAAAGTAACATTTTGCCTCGAGGGACATTTAAATACCTAAGAACTCGCGGTTTTCTGCGGGAAGGTCTGTCATAGGAATTTGCGCTGCAATCACACAGGGCTGATCAGGGCGAGCATGAGCATATTGCAGTGCTTCGAGTAGGTCTTGATAAGTGGTGACTCGCAGACCAATACCGCCATTGTAAACATGTGGCATATTTTCATATTTCCATCCGTTTAACATGACATAATCTAAAGGTGGGGTACCGGGTTCTGTAAAGAATGAGCCATCAATAAGAAACTGCTCAATCGCATAAGAGCCATTGTCAATAATGACCACAATAGCGGGTATATTGTTTTGTACAAAAGAAGAAAAGGCTTGCGAAACCATCTGGAAACCACCATCACCGGTCACAATTAATGGCCGTTTTTCTGTTGCATAGTAAGCGCCAATTGCTGCGGGAGTGCCTTGACCGATAGATAACCAAATAGGGTTTGCTAAAAAGCATTGCGTGTCGATAACTGGAATATCAGCACCAGGGAAGCTGGCTAAGCATGTATCTAAACAAATATAGTAGGGTGATTTGACATCATCTAAAAAGTCTCCAATTGCCGCGAATATGCCATCATGGCCTAATGTCCCCGTGTAGGCATCGGGTGCTAACTTGGATCCCCATTTTGCGCGCCTTTCTTGGTATGACAGCCCCGCAACTGATGAGATCTCTCTATTTTCAACGACGATTTTTGACAGCTTATTTAGTGCCTCTAAACTCGTGCCCAAAGATAGCTTCGGGAGTACGGTACTGCCGTGCATCGCTTTATTAAAAGCGACTCTGATCAGGTTATCACCGAGCGATGTCACCATAAATCGGTGGTCTATACCAAATAAACATCCTAAAGCAATTACGCAATCAGATGACTCTACACCACGGGTGACAGTCGATGGAGCAAGGTCACTGTCATACACACCGCAGAATAACGGGTGAGATTCACTTACCAAAGACTTGGATAAGAGGGTGGTATAAAATGGAAGATTTTGAGATTCAACAAATTGCAATGCCTCATCAATGAGCCCAAAGCGCACCAATTCAGCACCAAGTATTACTATTGGACTTGTTGCTTGTTCTAATTTATTAACAACAGCAGTAATAAATGGTTTAACACCTAAGTCAAAGCGTTTGGCGCTATAGGAAAGGTTTGGGGAAAAGTGACCGATCGGCTTTTTCCACATATCTTGAGGTATTTCAATATAAATAGGCCCAGATTGCTCTATGGCTGTAATTAACAGTTGGTCAATACGCTCGGCTGCACCTTCGATAACCCGGATCTCTTCTGCTGCGAGGGTTAATTCTTTAAATACATTGAGGTCTGTTTTTCCAAACCCTGTAGAGTGTGCAAATAAAACGTCATACTGTGCTTCTAAACGCAGGTCTTTGTCAGTTGGACCACCATTGATCACTGCCAGAGGGACCCTTTCCGTCAGAGCACTGGCAACGCCATTGGCCATACTCAGGGTACCTACACCATAGGCCACTGATACGGCACCTAATGAGCCTTGTCTTCCATAACCATCTGCGGCATACCCTGCTTCCAATTCATTGACACTGTTAATGAATTTCATATCTGGGTCGACAACAAGGCTGTCGATAAAATCAGAGCACGAAGTGCCTGGTACCCCAAATACGTGATAACAACCGAGTTGTTTTAGTCTAAGTGTTATAAACTCAGCTACGGTATAAGACATGTTATTTCCTTATTATACTTTTTGATTTAAATATAGAACTGTTTCAAGCGCCGATACTAAAGCGCCTTGTATCCAAGAGTGGTAAACAGAGCAGTGCTCACCGGCAAAACACAAACGGTTTTCAGGCGTGGTCATGAGCGCAAAGTAATCTTGGTGGTCGCGTGGGTTAAAGAAGGCGTAAGCACCCGCAGAGTGTGTATGGTTACTCCAACTCCATCGGTAGACGCTTAAAATATCATCAGACTCTAAGTATGGATGAACCTTTTTAAGTTCAGTGAAAATGAGCTCTTTTAATTCATAATTGTTCAGTGTGTCTACCCTGCGCGCATGCTGACCCCAAGTGTATGATGCCAATAAGTAACTCGGTGATTGAGAGACTGCTAACTCTTTTGTTTTTGCGTTGTCGGCGGGATACCATGTATGTCCTAGGCCTACATCGTAAATGGTACTTCCCCCATAAATGCCTTCTTTAAGTTCCCAGAAGCGATCTTTTGTTCTGATCAGTACTTTGGTTGCTGAGTCATAATGAACTTGGGCAAAAGCTCTGGACTTTTTATGATCAATAGAATTACCGAAATCAACTTTACCAAGTACACCAAAAGGTAAAGTACAGATGGCAAAGTCGGAGCTAATGGTATGTTTCGATCTATCTTTAAGTTGGTAAGTAACATCTACCTTGTTGTGGTGATTCTTGACAGCCACCACTTTTGCACCAGACTTATAGTCAATGGTATTTTTTATCTGTTCGTAGAGTTTGTTGGGTAATAAATCTGTGCCACCAACAATTTCATCAAATCCTTCATACCATACGCGTTCTAACTGCTCTCTCAAATGCTCTGTAAAAGAAGTATGCAGTAATGTTGAAACCCCATAGATTGCAGATACGTACTCTAATGCTTCTAAGCTTAATCCTGCTTTTTTAAAGGCGTCTTTTAAGGACATTTCATCCAGTGATTTGAGTTTGGTCGTGGTGAAACGCTTATGATACAAAGACTGCTGTTCTTCATCATTTAATGATGCCAGCGTATTCGTCACTGCAAGATCCCACATATCATCAGCAGACATTTTTTGCTCTTTTTCACTTAGAGCAAAGTGAGCTTTGAGACTTTCATACCCAGCTTGGCTGCGGGGTACTTTTTGCCCTCTAATCATTGTAAAGGTATTGGTGTTTTCTTGAACGAATGGTCGCAGTGTTAGGCCCATTTCTTCAATATAGTGGCGAGTTAAATGGTGTAAAGTGGGGATCCGCATCGCACCTAATTCGGAGTACAGTTTATCCGATTCTCTTAGGGTTCTAACGCGTCCACCTATATGACCTTGATCTGCTTCAAGCAGCGTGATGTCTGCACCAAGCCTTTTAAGCTCGTAAGCACAGGTTAAGCCCGCGATTCCAGCTCCAATAATAGTGATTGATGGGCCGTTTCGTAAACTGTTGCTGGCAAGGTTTCTTACACGCTTGAGTAGCTCAAGCGGTGAGGCTGTCGTATTAAAAGCATGACTTTCCATTTACTAAATCCTTTAGCGAATATTTATAATTTCAGCGCGGCGACAATGGCTTTTGCCAGTTCATCTGGTTGAGTGAGCATGGGAAGGTGCCCTGAATTTATCGTGTACGTATTTTGTATATCTATCGATTGGGCAATACGTTGCTGAGATTCAAAGGAAATAATTTTGTCATTTTTAGCGAAAATATAACTTTTTTTGATGTCTTTAAGTGCTTCTTTGTTCAGTTGAACTTTACCTTCCCCTGTGATTGCAGGCTCATCGACTGAGTTATTTATGACCATTGCATGCAGTGTTGGAGATTGGGAGTCGGTAAATGAAGATACAAAAGCGGTTTTGTTAGAAATTTTCATCCAACCACCTTCATATTTTATACCTGAAAAGTAGTTTTTTTCATCTTCCTTGCTTAATAAAGAAAATGGTTTTGCGCCATTGATAGGTGCAACGGCACTGATATAAACAATGTCATTAACTTTAATGTCATTACACAAAGTCAATGTTTTATGTGCAATGGCACCGCCTTGACTATGCACGACTAGAGAAAGGGGTTGTGGTAATTGTTGTAACTCATTACACATTGTTTGTGCAGCATATGTGATTGTTATGCTTTCAGGGCTGAGAGGTTGGGACCTGCCAGGTAAGTCAATGATATGAGTTGGAATATTAATTTTGGCAAAGTTTTTTTGCACCAGTGACCAAGAAGAGCCTTTTAGGTGTGCGCCATGGATAAAAACCACAGAGTTGTGCTTTTCTGAACTATGATCAATTAGACTTTTGTATTGTATAGGCTTATGCTCGGTTGTATTACACCCTGCGACAATGACAGTAGAGAATAGAGCACAGCAAACTTTTAGTTTCATAATGATTCCTTTTAAAAACAAGCTTTTCAGTTGTTTCTATTGTATCAAAAATGAAACTCAAAAACAACACCAGCAAAACAAGGTGGGTCGCTTGTTATCTTTATATTAACAATAAGGGTTGGTTTTGTAATCTTTCAGGAAATAATAGGGGTGTTGTTTATTATTCTCTTTTTTATAATAAAGGCAATTTTTTAGTTTTTTGGCGTGCTGTCTTTAATTTGAACTAGATATAAAGTGAACTGGTAAGTTTTCGACTAGTTTTGTTTATAAAATATCATATTCCCCCAATTTTATAATTCTTAGTTCCTTGTGCCGTTAAATAAAAAATGGCTTGTTAGTCTCACTTTTTGCATCGTTCCTAGTGAAATGGTGTAATGATTATTGTTTAAAGTACCATGAATTTATTTCATATTTTTTATGGAATTTAGAGTATTTTATTGGTGCTCCCTTTATAACTGTAAGTAAACTGTACTTTTCGCGATGTCAGCATGACCCGTTTGATTTAGTTACTCCTAAGAAAAGGGCTGTGGATACACTCTATTTAATGTGGTTAAGTTGATGGGGGACGGTGGCTGTAGTATCGATATAAACGCTTATACGATAATGATCTTACTTATACCCTATAACTGTCAATATAGTGAACGCTGCAGTGCGATAGGCAAGTGAGTTGGCATGTTAAGTAGCTGGGTTGTAATTATTTTGTAATTACTTGTAATTTATTCTTTGTGGCTCGGTCTATTTCTGTAACAGAGTCAAATAAGGAATATTGAAGTGTTACAGTTTTTTATTGAGGTTACGCGTAATTTTTATGTATTAACACTATTGCTGGGCTGCTTACTGTGCTTTTTGCTGCTTGCCAATAAATCTAAAACCTCTGCATGTCACTTGCTAAGTGTATGGGTCATGTTTTTTACCTTAGAACTTGTTCAAGTCGCATTGATTGCTTTTAACATCATACACTATGAGTCTTACCTTACCTTTGACCCATTTTATGGCCCAATCTTTTATTTGTATGCTAGAACACTAGTCCAAAGAGCGCGGCTTTCTCACAACGATATTTTCCACCTATTACCCATTTCGGCATGTTACTTATTTATGCTTAGCTGGCCATTTTGTTTTGGCGTAGTGTGCGCTTTGGGTTACTCACTATATACTTTAAGGTATATTCTGCTGCAACCGTTAACACCAGACTCGCGTAAAAACTTAATATGGTTACGGCGGTTGAGTCAGTACCAATTGAGTACTTGGGTCATTGTTTTTTCAGTGCTCTGTATCGATAACACCTTACCAGTTCCACTGAGTAAATGGGTGTCGCTAGCCAGTTATATTCCCATGTGCGTTGGTTTATTTATTCTTACTTATCTTAATTTAGTTAAACCTTATACGGTACAAGGCCTATCGCCATTAGAAGACGAAAATGGCAATCCGAAAACAAAGTTCAAGTGCTCTGAGCATACTGATTTAGTTAAAAAGCTTACTTACGCGATGCAATCAGAAAAGCTGTTTTTAAACCCGCAGTTGAGCCTGTCTGAGTTGGCTGAACATATTGATATTAATAACACCGATGTTTCAGCTACGCTCAATATTTGCTTACAAATGAGTTTTTACGATTTTGTAAATCAATATCGTATTGATGAAGCAAAACGGCTGTTATGTCGAAGTCGCTGTAAGATTTTAGCGGTGGCATATGATGCCGGCTTTAACAGTAAATCTAACTTTAATCGATTGTTTAAAGCACATACTGGTGTTACTCCGAGTGAATATCGTAAGCACAGTTGTGCCATTGAAAGTCCATCACTGTCTCATTAAAAGCTAACAGCAAAGCCATACTAAAGAGTATGGCTTTGCTGTTATTAGGACTTAATGCACTTTACTGATTAGAGAAGAAGTTCGCCCCAGCTCGGTAGTCATGTTTGCCTGTTGTACTGCGTTTTAGGCCGCCAGCGACAGTGGAGATTTCTCCATTGGCTTCGTTATATCGGCCACCAAGTACCACTGCGGCGCGGGCTGTGGCTTTGTTCAGCGAGCCACCAACAACAACGGAGTATTCACCAGAGGTTTCGTTAAATTGGCCTCCGCTAATCGCCGACGCTCGTGCTTTTGCAGTATTGTGACGCCCCCCAACAATGCTGGCTAAATGCGCTTCGACATTATGAGACTCGCCAGCCGAAATACTGCCCCAGTTCACGCCTGCGGCAATGGTATTCGCTGCGCCACCAAAAATAATGCTGTAGTCGCCATGTACTTCATGATAAGAGCCTGATAGTACCGTCGAAGCGATACCGTTGACTTGGTTAAAGACACCTGCGACCACGGCAGAGCGGCTCGTTACTCGGTTATTCGCCCCTGCGATAATGGCACCCGTTGATTGGTAGTTATGGCCATCACCAATAACTAAGTTATGAGAGCCTGAATGAGCCTGTTCAGGGGTGCCTGTGGAGGTATTAATAACGTTATAACCAAGAATAAGGTTACCTAGTCCATTGGCTGAACTTGTGCCATCAGAGTGTTGGTGTGTTTTATTACTGCCATTGGCCAAATGCAAGTTACATCCATTGATCACAAGTGTGTTATCAACTTTGGTCATACATTGTAAAATTGCGCGTAACGCTTGTTCGCTGTGTATTGGATCGTGTCCATGGTCATGTGAATTAGCCATTACGCTGCCAGTTGTGATGCCAAGACCAATAAGTACTGCGATTTTATGTAGGTTGAACATAGTATTTCCTTAAATTTTATTTGTTTCGTTACATTATTTTTCAGAAAAGAAATAACCGGCTTGATAGTTATCTCGGCCATGAACAGCACGTTTTAGTCCGCCACCAATGGTTGATGTGAAGCCATTTGCTTGGTTCGCTTCCCCGCCTAAGATAGCACTGAGTTCGCCTGTCGCTTTATTGTTTACCCCACCGGTAATGCTAGAGCTAGGTCCTGTTGTGCTGTTTAGTGTGCCCCCCAAAATGACAGAGCTTTGTCCGGTTGCGATGTTTTGCTCTCCCCCGAGTACCATTGAGAAGAAATTACTGGCTGTATTACGCTTACCGCCTGCAATGACGGCAAAGTTATGCAAGTCTGGCGTGTGGTTTTCTTGACCGCCTAAAATGACAGAGAATAGGCCTTCTGCGGTATTTGATTCTCCTCCCCAAACCGCACTGTGAAAGCCTTTTGCTGAGTTGAATCGACCAGCGACAGTAACGGATTCCGCGAGAGCGTTATTGCTATCGCCTGCGACAACTGAACCGACAGAAGTGTATTGGTGAAAATCACCAACGACGAGGTTATGAGAGCCGGTTTTTTGTGCGTAAGGGCTATCCGCTCGGTTATAACCTAAAATGACATTGCCTTTACTATTTGTTTCATTGTTGCCATGTAAGCCGTTGACAACTTGCACATCACAGCCTGTAACGACCAAGGTGTTATGCACTCGGTCTAAGCATGAAAGAATGTCTATCAGGGCTGTTTGCTCGGCTTCTGTAAGCGCAGCATTGGCGGCCATTGAGCTGGTTGATAGTGTAATAACGGCCGCTAATTTTGATAATTTAATCATGGATATTTTCCTTTAATGTGGTCAGTGACGGTGTTTAGTTTTTTGCGTTAAAGTGGCCAGCTCTGAATTCTTGCCATTCGGTGGTCTGTCTGTCAGCACCACCTGCGATGGTAGATTGGAATCCATCGGCTGAGTTGTTTTGCCCGCCTAGCACAGCAGCAGCTTCTGCCGACGCTGAGTTAAATCGACCACCGGCAATTACCACTTGTTGCTTGGTAATAACGTTGTCTTCACCGCCTAAAATATTAGCTTGCAATGCATTGACCACCTTATTGCGAACTCCCCCAGAGATAGTGCTGTATTGACCTCTCACCTCGTTGTGATTCCCCCCTAGAATGACCATGTGAGCAGAACTAAAATCAGAAATTGTATTATTATTACCCCCTGCAATACCGCTTAGAGCGCCTTTAACTATGTTACCTAAACCGCCAGCAATGGTACTTCGTTGGTAATGAGCGTGATCGATTGTGCCCGACGCACCAGTGGCAAAACTTGAATCGCTTGAAACGAAGTTGTTTCTGCCTGCGATAAATGAGCTATTCCCTGTATAAGTATGGCCATGTCCTAAAATGAGGTTATGTGAACCGCTCGCTTGCGCTGACTGCGCTGATGGTGCAGTCGCGCCATTGTTATACCCGATGATGAGGTTACCTTTACCATTTGCCGTATTGGTATCACCTGAGCCATTGACAATTTGTAAGTTGCAGCCATGTATATGGATAGTGGCATTGGATTGCGACATACATCCTAAAATGGCATCTAATTTACCTTGCTGTTCAGGTGTTAAATGATCGGCGCTTGCATTAAGTGATGCAAACGCCAGTCCCGCAAAAACGCTATATTTAGTAAACTTAGTCATATTTTTATTCCTATCGTTCCTTTAGAGAGGGGTCATCAACCATGCTTATTTACGCAGTTAATGACGCCATGTTGTATCGATGTGAAAACGTATTCTCGTTAACACCGGAATAAAATTAGCGAAGTTTTAAGGGGTTGACGCCCAAACGAGCTTGTTAAGACTCTTTAATTGAGTGGACTTGCAAGAGTTTGATTTTGTTGTTTATATTTTTATCTTATGAAGGGGCTATCGTAGATGAGACTTTATTTAATACGTATCGCAGCTTTATTTAGTAAAGAGAGTAGGGGTTTAACTATTTAGATCCGGAAAATAGCATGAAGTAATTTAAAAAGTGAAAAATTAGGCGCGGGGCCATTTGTATCACGCGCGCTCAATCCTGACCGCGCGTGATACTAAAGGTTATTATAACTCAGGGCTGTGCTATGCCTTGGATGCACAGTGCAAAAGCGCCTAAGTACGGTGGTTTATTGTAAATCGTAAATACTTTTACTTCGGTTGCTTTGCCAAGCGTTAAATGTTTTTGCATTGACTAAATCGGCCATGCGTTGCTTGAATGTTGAATAGCCATTATGGACCCGAAAGCTTGACATTTTCAGTGCTTGTTCGTGACGAGACGACATGCCACTTCCTGCTTTTCGTACGGCTGTATCAAAATAACCCCCTTTCTTTTTGGAACTTGTTAGATAGCTACAGACATCACTATCGTTCCATTCGTTGTAACATAAGTCATTACCACTGCCACCAGTACCTAATGGCAGCGAGTCACCACGAACAAACAAAATATCGCCACCATCGCCACCATATAGTCCAACATTTGAGTATGTTGCAATCGTGGCTAAGAAGTCTTTGCTACCACCACCATTGAGTTCACATTGGCCAGATTCACATACGATAATATCTTGACCACTGCCACCCCATGCTTTGGCCCTATTTCCCCAAGAGTTCCCCCCTGAGTCAACGATTAAGTCAGCGCCCGAGTTGCCATAAAGGCGGTCAGTATTACCACTGTTACCAAAAATAACGTCGTCTCCGTTACCTCCTTGAATTTTGTCACCACCTTCATTACCAAAAATGACGTCATCTCCGTTACCGGCATTGATGTTATCATTGCCGTCGCCGTTTTTGCCGCCAACTGCAGCGGTATGCACAACACCACTATGATCTGTTTGAATCCTTGAGCCACCAGATATCCAATCATTACCATTGCCGGATGATATTGAATCACTGGAATTACCACCAAAGATTAAGTCATGACCACTGCCTGTTTGCACCGTGTCTTTACCATCTTTAGCGTATACCGTCATATTGGCTGTGATGGTTGAAGCATGGAGCGAGTCATTACCATCAGAAAGTGTCACTGTGATATGGGTGACACCATCGCTAAGTTCACAATGTTGGTAATTACTGCTATACGCAAATTTATAATCATCATATTGGGCTATATGTAAGGTGATGCCAGAGTCCATCGCTTCAACTTTCCAGTTGCCATTAGTGAGTTGTGCAAAAAAACCATAGTCTTGAGTTTTACACTTGGCATACTGACTAGCCAGCGAAGAAGGTAAGTCTCTTACGTCAATTGTCTTTGTTGTATTTGCGCAGCTCTCGTATTCTACATTTGAAATAGGGCTAGGCATATTTGCACGACCAGCTCCCTCTTCAACACAGTCTACGCCTGCACCGCCGTCTATCTTGTCATACTCTGCATTTGAATAAATTTCGTCGTTACCTGCACCACTATATATGTAGTCGATTTTATCGCCAGTATGAATGATATCGTTACCATCACCACCAATGACGAGTTGATGAAAGTTGAGATTGCTACCATCATAGTCCTCACCGGTGTTGGCCAAATTAACCATAACGCCAGAGTAGGAGCCAGCTTCAATAACTTCACACTGGTTATCGTAATATAGGATCACTTGTTGCTCATCACCTTCAGCGGTGAGAGTGAGGTTGTTACCTTGCGGTGTAACGGATAAATAGGTCATGCCTGGTGTGTAACTGGTATTGGTCGCCACCACTATGTTATTACCTAGTCCGCTACAACTGGCTGGCTTGTAGCCTGTACAGCTGGCAGACTCTGCGGCGGTGATGGCACTTTGTATTTGTCCTTGATTACCTTGCTCTACGCAATCGGCACCAATGCCTGCATCTACTTTTTCATAGTTATCATTGGTATATATTTGATCATTACCACCTTTGCCATAGACATAATCTATGGCGTTTCCGGTGATAATAATATCATTGCCTTCTCCGCCGTATACAAGCTGGTGGAAAGGTAAGCTTGAACCATCGTAGCTCTCGCCAGTGTCGAGTAAATTAACTTGTACACCATTGAAGTCAGCACCGTTAAAAATTTCACAACTGCCATTATACATGGCAATAATTGAGGATTGTGTACCTTGTACTTTTAGTTGTTCACCGGGTAACTGAGGGCTAAAAGACAGATATTTCATGTGTTGATGAGGCTGTTCCTCTTTAACTTTCATTATATTTCGATCAATGCCGCCCGGGCATATGTTCCATGACATGGCATGAGAGTAGGTGGTGTTTAACGCCAGTGCATAGAGCGACACCATTAGTGGTTTTTTAAATATCATATAGTTATTTTAAGTCATAGAGTGAATGAGCTGAGAAGATAGGGGGTAACTATGTAAGTAATATGGAGTATTCTGAATATTAAGGAAAAATGCTAATTAGGTTTAGCAAGAGTATGCAATCGTAGTCGTTGTTACTTCCTTGAACAAAGCGTATTACCCCTATCAAGGAGATAGCGGCAATACGGTGAAGTTTATTAAGCTTACAAACTATCGCTGTATGTTTTTACTAAGAAATCGGTATAGGCAATATCACCACGGTAACGGGATAGATGTGTGGTGTCACTGAACACCTCAGGGGTGACCTCTTTAATGTCTTGATGATTTTTTCCAAGCGCCGTAAAAAAGTAAACTACTAATTAGAAGGCAGTAAAGTTTGGGCGTTTGCTTTAAAAACACAAAGCCATAAAATAAAATGAAAATGCAAAAAAACCAGAAAAAGAGTGGAGTGTTAAAAATCATATCGGCCTCCATATTGTTGCGTTTGGTCTTGGTTATTTAAGGGAAAATACATACGAGTCTCTTTTTTAAAGACGAGTTTACTGAGCCCAAATACGCGTTAGGAAAAGAATTGTCGCCTTTAAATTTAGTGAGGTGCTACGTCAGTTTGGTGAGTGACGTATCGGGTTTATGTAATAAAGAATTTACATAAACCCAAGTTATTGAATCGCACCTTGGTCAATCAGGTAATCGGTGATTTGTTGATCGCGAGACATACTCAATGGGCTACGAATTTTGTTACCGTCTGATACACCAGTTTTAACCGATAAGTTCACATCTGCACCTTGACTTACTAGTAAGCGTGTCATGTCAAAAAATCCTCTTCGCGTGGCATTAATTAACGGCGTTTCATCGCGTCGTACGATGGCATTGATATCGGCACCGTTATCAATTAATAACTGCGCAAGGTGAAGGTTATTAGTCATCGCTGCATTAATTAAAGGATTGCCATCGCCATTGGATGATTGATTAACATTGGCACCTAGATCAATCAATGCTTGCACCATCGCTTTATTATTTTGCTTTACGGCAATAATAAGTGCGGTACCATCACCAATCGCAGGAGTGTTAATATCAATGCCTTGGTTTTGCAGGTATTGAATTTGGGTAATGTCATTACGCATAACGGCGGCGATTAATTGTTCACCTTCACTGGGAGGCAGTAATGAATAATGCAATGCGTTTTGTCGCGTGTCATTAATGCTCACTTGCGGGACAAATGCTTGTGATACCTTGATAGTGGATGCTGACACGACAAAGCAAACAGCTAAAATACTAAGGGTGTTAGGCATTCTCATAGATTTACTTTGCAGTACCGCACTAACACGGTGGTTGAGTTCTTTTTTCTGACTAAATAATCCCATAGCTAAGATGCTCCTGTTTTGGGTTATCATTAATTTTGCGCAATCAATCAGGGATTGTGCATATTGTTTATTGTTATTCAGTTGTTTTACAGCGCGGAAATCACATGCTAGTTCTCGGTCAATGTGAATACGCTTGTTCAGTATGCGAATGACGGGGCTCCACCAAAAAACGATGGCGATAAATTCTTGAAGGTGGTTAAACCATATGTCGTTACGTTGAATATGTGCAAGCTCATGTAAGATGATGGGGCTGAGCTGTTCAGTTGATAATTGAGTCACAATGTTTTTAGGAATAATGATTGTTGGCTTTATTAAGCCGACCACCATAGGTGAAGCTGCTTGCTCTGAGCTGTAGAGTTTAACCCTTGTGTTGGAGAGTAGGCCACTCAAGTGAGTATGCTCTATCCTTTCACATGTTTTGATCAATCGGCGAGTACGTACAAAAGCGTTTAATACCGAAATACTGCGCCATATACATCCTGCCAGCCACATGTAAATTAACAGCGTTAGTATTGCACTGAATTGAAAAACAATTTCACTGGGCATATGCCATAGTGATTGAATGGTGCTTGTTGATGTAGCTGCGTCGTTATTGAGTAAATTAGTGACTGGGCTGGTATTTGTATTTATGGAGGTTGGTTCATTGATAACTTTGTTGCTAGCTGATGAGCTGTTAGATAGTAACGTAATAGGCACAATTGTAGCGGTGATAAATGCGCTCATTAAGACCCAGCTGCGCATTTCTGCGCTAGAGCGCAGCACTTTGTTCAGCAAGAACAGCATACTGATTAATAGGCTACCAATAACAATATGATGCAATGCTAATGTAGTTAATAGGGTGTACTGCGCTATCATCTGAAAGTCCTTTAATAAGCTTTATATTTAACGAAAAACTGATTAATCATCGGCACGATCTATTCGTTTTTGCAATTCAGCCAAATCATCTAATTCAATGTCAGTTTCTTGAATTAAGTGCTGCGCGAGTACTTCAGGCGAGCCGCCAAAGAACTTGTTCAACAAGGATGTTAGAGCGCCTTTTCGGGCTTCTTTTTGAGATATTTTAGGCGTATAAATAAAGGCTTTTCCCTCTTTATGAAAGTCTACATAACCTTTGTCCGCTAAAATTTTACACATTGTTTGCACTGTCGTGTAAGCCGTTGTTTTTTCTTCACTGAGTATCTCTGCAATTTCACGTACTGAGGCATGCTCCTTTTGCCAGAGTACTTCCATGATGCTTTGTTCACTGTCGGTGAGTTGAGTCGATTTTTTACGGGCCATATTATTTCCTACTAATTAATTAGTTTTAAATACTATAGCGATAGTCCAAAAGTTTATCAACTAATTAATTAGTTTTTACTTCGATAGGAAAAATATGAGAGGGGTGAAGGCGTTTTTAATAATTTGTGTAACAAATACTCAGCAAAAGAGAGTTTAAAGGTGATTGAGGTATAATGAACTCATCCTGTTTTAAGTCAGTATGAGTTCATGAAAGTGATGTTTATGCTATTGCTCATAAGGCTGCAAAGAAAGCCAAACTTACATCGGTCTTATTTTCTGCGCTTACGGCTCGATGTGGTATTTGAGCGGCTTTTACGGCCTGACGACTTCCCATTACGGCTTGGCTGTGGATCTGCTTCAAAGTTACCATATTCGTCATCGTCATATTTGACGACAGTGGCTTTTTTAGTGGGTGCAAATCCAGGAATAACTTCTTGGCTAAATGTTCGGTTAATCATACGTTCAATGGCGAGTAGTTGTTTTTTCTCATTGGTACTGATCAGTGAAATAGCGAGCCCTTTGGTACCTGCACGGCCGGTACGACCGATACGGTGTACATAATCTTCCGCAATATCGGGAAGGTCATAGTTTATGACGCAAGGAAGTTGGTTAATATCTATGCCTCGCGAGGCAATATCGGTTGCGACCAACACTTTAATTCTGCCACTTTTAAACCCCTCTAATGCATGGGTTCGAGCATGCTGCGTTCGATTGGCGTGAATAGATGCGGCGGGAATAGATGCACGCTCTAATTGTGATACCAGCTCATCAGCCCCTTTTTTGGTACGACTAAATACTAAGATTTGACGCCAGTTGTTCGTTTTGATCAGATGGATCAGTATTTCACTTTTACGTGCTTTATCGACCGGGTGTACCTTTTGTCTGATTGTATCGACCGTGCTGTTGACGGCAGTGACTTCAATGAGTTGAGGGTGATTTAACATGCCACTTGCTAGTGTTTTAATTTCTTCAGAAAAGGTGGCGGAAAACATCAAGGTTTGGCGTTTTTTAGGTAATAAAGACGCAATATGCGTAATGTCTTCAATAAAGCCTAAGTCCAACATACGATCGGCTTCATCTAACACCAGTACTTCGAGTTGTGCAAAATTAATGGCGTTTTGGTTGTATAAATCAAGCAGTCGGCCCGGTGTGGCAACAAGAATATCTAACCCCGTTTGCAGTGCTGCAATTTGCGGCTCAATTCTGACGCCACCAAATACCGCTGCAGAGCTTAAATTCATATGGCTGCTGTAATTCTCAACACTTTTGGCAACTTGGGCTGCAAGTTCTCGGGTTGGGGCAATGATCAATGCGCGGACGTGATTTGCTTGTGCTTGGGAGCCACCCGATAAGCGTTGTATGACGGGCAATGTGAATCCTGCAGTTTTACCAGTGCCTGTTTGTGCTACTGCCATAACGTCATTTAAATCAAGTATTGCTGGGATTGCCTTTTGCTGTATTGGTGATGGTGTTGTGTAGCCTTGTTCAGAAATAGCTGAGAGCAATTCGGAACATAGGCCTAAAGAATTAAATGACATTGCGATAAATTCCTTGAACTGAGTAAGGGATCAGTTGGTTAGTAGAGTAACAGTGTATACAAGAAGCAAAGTGGGTGTGGAGCTTCGTTGAAATAAATATAAGAGGCGTACGATTAGGTTACCTCTTTGATATTTTCGTTATGCTAAATAGTTTTAAAATTAAATTACTAGTGCTTTGCACTGCGCTTGTGACGAAGTATCGACGGATCACAAGGTGTTCTGTCATAGAAAATTTCTTTCTAAACTTTGTGACATCTTTTCTTTTGTTCGCGATATAAGCACGCATAATATGAGTCCAGCTATCGTCCACCACATTGGTTTTTGTCCATATTGGCTAAATAGTGTCGTGCCTTCGAGTAATTTCACATCAACTTTTAGAGTATCAGCAGTAAATTGTGACAGGACAGTTTGTTGTTTTGATATGGGGTCAAAGACACCCGTAATACCATTATTGGTGACACGTATTAAGGGGCGTTGCAGTTCTAAAGCGCGCATTCGTGCAATTTGCATATGTTGGTGGGGTCCATGTGAATCTCCAAACCAGGCATCATTACTTACCGTAAATAGCAAATCAGAGTCACTGGTAAAGTTATCTCTTACTAACTCACTAAACGCGATTTCATAACAAATCGCAGGCAAAATATGCAACCCGTTAGCGACTAAGTTAGTTTGTACACGTTCACCGCGGTTAAATGATGACATTGCTAAATTGAAAAGTGGTGCGATGGGCCTGAGTATATCTTCAAACGGCACAAATTCACCTATAGGTAATAACTGGTGCTTTTGATACCGGTTGCGGTGTAAATACTGATAATGGCCTTCGGTGTCGTGAGCTTGCTGTTTACCGAGCACAATAAGCGAGTTGTAGACGGTTTTAGAATCAAACTGATAATCGGGGATCCCCGTGATCACCGCGGTATTATTAAAAGCGGCGGCTTTATCTAGCCCTTCTAAAAAGGAATATGCGATGTCTTCAATCTCAGGGATTGCAGCTTCTGGCCACACGACTAAGTCAACATCTTGCCAATGACGGCGAGTCATATCACGGTACTTTGACATAGTTGGCCAAAATTGCTCAGGCTCCCAGCGTAAACTTTGCTGAATGTTTCCCTGTACCAGCAAAGTTGAGATAACTTTGTTGCTGTAAGTGGGTGATTGGATGTAGTGACTAAACACAAACAGCAATGCGACAGTAACTGTTGCGGTAGCTGCTAATATAAATTGTCTAACAGCAACCAGCAGGTATAAACATACGCCTAGCATGACACAAAGCAGGGTTAAACCCATTTCACCAATAAGAGGTGCCAAAGCACTAAAAGGGCTGTCAGTTAATGTATAGCCGAAGCTGAGCCAGGGAAAGCCTGTGAGTAATTTGCCCCGTAAAAACTCAAAAATAGCAAATCCACTGATGAGCAGAAAGACACGTTGCCAAGGTGCTTTGCTAAACTTTTTTGCGAACACAAATGCCAGTGTGGGATATAACGCCAAATAACCACATAACAATGCCATGAGCAACAATGAAACAGGTAAAGGCAGCCCTCCAAACTGGGCAATAGAGACATGCACCCAACTAATACCGGCTGCAAACCAACCAAAGCTAAAAATAAAGCCGTATTTAGCGACTTGCTTGGTATCTTTTACATCGGTGCAATAGCAGGCGATGGCAATAGCAAGAAAAACCAGCGGCCAAAGATTAAAGGGGGCATAAGCGAAAGTAAGCGACAGGCCTGCAAATAATGCAAGCCATGCGCGTAAATCTTTACAAAGGGTAATAAGGTTATTCAGTTTCTTGTTCAACATGCTCGGTCTTGGGTACGCTGACCTGAAGTTGAATTATGCGACGGTTATCTGAGTTACTGACTTTAAATTGCAATCCGTCGATGTCAATGGTCTCACCGCGGCTTGGCATATGACCAAAGGCATGCAAAATAATGCCGCCAATGGTGTCTGCTTCGTGGGTATCGTAACTGCTTTTAAAGAATTCATTGAATTCATCAAGCGGTGTGAGTGCTTGTACAGTATAAACATGTTTTGAGAGCTGACGAATATCTTGCTGCTCTTCATCATCATCATGTTCATCTTCGATTTCACCAACAATGATTTCAAGAATGTCTTCAATGGTGACTAAGCCAGACACGCCGCCATATTCATCAATGACAATGGCCATGTGGTAGCGCTTTTGACGAAATTCATTGAGTAGAGTATCAACACGCTTACTTTCAGGTACCACAATTGCCGGGCGTAAATACTCGCGTATAACCGGTAATGCGTCGTCTTTATTTAAAATAAGAGGTAACAAACCTTTGGCAAGCAAAATACCTTCGACATGGTCTTTGTCTTCACAGATCACCGGAAAGCGAGAGTGTGAAGATTCAACCATGCTGGGTAGTTGCTGCTCTAATGACTCATCAACATCGAGAGTGATCATTTGTGAGCGCGGGATCATGATGTCGCGAACTTTGAGTTCAGAAACACCTAATACACCTTCCATCATATCTTTGGTCTCAGGATCGATTAAATCACGCTCCTGAGCATCAGCTATGACTTCTACCAACTCTTCTTTGTTTTGGGGTTCCCCTTGCAGCATCTGAGTGATGCGTCCCAACCAGGTTTTGCTAGAAGAACCCTGGCTACTATGCGAGTTATCGTCGCTCATTACTATGTCTTACTCCGTAGTTTAAATATCATCGCGATAGGGGTCTGAAATCCCTATCTCGGCTAGAAATTCTTTTTCAAGGCTTTCCATTTCTATCGCGTCTTGTTCATTTATATGGTCAAATCCTAATAAATGCAAGCATCCGTGGATCACCATATGCGCAAAATGTTCGTGAAATGGTTTTTCTTGTTCAATTGACTCGCGTTTAACCACTTGTGGACAAATGATTAAATCACCCACTAGTGGTAAGTCTATACCAGGAGGTGCCTCAAAAGGAAACGATAATACATTAGTCGATTTATCTTTCCCGCGGTATTGGCTATTAAGCTCTTGGCTTTGTGTTTCGTCGGCGATTAAAATGGTTAACTCTGGGCTTTCGTGATAAGGCAGTAAGGCCTTACTTGCCCATAGCTCAAATTGTTCGTGAGAGGGTAAGTCATCGAACTCACAGGCAATTTGTAAATCTAATTCAATGCTCATATTAACTCTTAGTCCGACTTTGCTGTGTTATGGCGCGCTAATTCTTTTGCGGCTTTTTCTTTACGCTCAGCTTCTTCTTTTTTCTCATAAGCTTCAACAATACGAGCCACCACAGGGTGCCTTACAACATCGTGGGACTTGAAGAAGTTAAACGATATTTCGTCAACATCACCTAGTACGTCGATAGCGTGACGTAAGCCAGAACGCGCACCACGAGGTAAGTCAATTTGAGTAATATCACCGGTGATCACCGCTTTTGAGTTAAAGCCAATACGCGTTAAGAACATTTTCATTTGTTCTGCAGTGGTATTTTGACTCTCATCTAAAATAATAAAGGCATCGTTTAGGGTTCGACCACGCATGTAAGCTAAAGGGGCTACTTCAATGACATTTTTTTCAATAAGGCGCTCAACTTTTTCAAAACCCAGCATCTCAAATAGGGCATCATAAAGCGGGCGTAGGTACGGGTCTATTTTTTGTGTTAAGTCGCCAGGCAAAAAGCCGAGTTTTTCGCCGGCTTCAACTGCAGGGCGAGTTAACAAAATGCGACGAATTTCTTGGCGTTCTAAAGCGTCAACCGCGGCTGCTACTGCGAGGTAGGTTTTACCAGTACCTGCAGGGCCAACACCAAAACAGATGTCATGCATTAAAATATTAGCAACATACTGACTTTGATTTTGATTACGTGGCTTAATGACTCCGCGGCGGGTTTTTATGTAAACTTCTTTGTCCCATACGCTTGGCGAGTCTTGTTCTAAACACTTTGACTCAGTAATTGCTAAATGCACATTATCGGGTTCAATTTCTTTGATTTCGCCTCGTACCGGTGCGGTATCAACATAAAGGGTTTTTAAAATATCCATAGCTGCTTTGACTTGTACAGCTTGGCCTGTGACTTTGAACCAATTGTCACGGTGAGTCACTTCGACACCGATACGGCGTTCAATTTGTTTTATATTTTCGTCGAAAGGTCCGCACAAAGAAGAAAGGCGTGCGTTGTCAGATGGCTCTAGATAAAACTCAATATTTTTTGTTGGACTACTCAAAATTGATTCCTGTAATAATTACGCCAGCATATGCTGGCGTAATTTAAATTAGCGTTATGGTGTAAAAGTCGCTACACCTAGCTCATCGGCTTCTGGTTCAGCGGGTGCGCGATTTAAAATTGATGATGGCGCTATCTCTTTACGCAAATTCATTTCTGCTTCGGTACGAATTAAATCACCACGTAATGAGTTTGGCAATGCTTCTGTAATACGTACATCGACAAACTGACCGATCACAGAATGAGGGCCTTCAAAGTTAACTACGCGATTATTTTCAGTACGACCACGTAATTCCATCGGGTTTTTCTTTGATGGGCCTTCAACTAATATACGCTGTTCAGTATCAAACATTTTACGGCTAATGTCTTGTGACATTTGGTTGATACGGTTTTGCAAAATGTAAAGACGTTCTTTTTTCTCTTGCTCAGTGACATCATCAGGCAAGTCAGCTGCAGGCGTTCCCGGACGTGCTGAGTAAATAAAGCTGAAACTCATGTCAAAGCCAATGCTGTTGATTAAGTTCATTGTTGCTTCAAAGTCTGCAGTAGATTCGCCAGGGAAGCCGATAATGAAGTCAGACGACATACTCAAGTTAGGGCGCACTTTACGTAATTTACGAATTGTTGATTTGTACTCAAGTGCAGTATGACCACGTTTCATTAAGTTCAATACACGGTCTGAACCACTTTGTACGGGTAAGTGTAAGTGATCAACTAGCTCTGGTACGTCTTCGTATGCGTCGATAATGTCAGGTGTAAACTCAACAGGGTGAGATGTGGTATAGCGAATACGGTCAATACCATCAATGGCTGCCACATAACGCAGTAGATCTGAGAAATAACAGATTTCACCATCGTGTGTTTCACCACGGTAAGCATTTACGTTTTGCCCAAGTAGGTTTACTTCACGTACGTTTTGCTCTGCTAATTGGGCAACTTCAAGTAAGACGTCATCTAACGGACGGCTGACTTCTTCACCACGTGTGTATGGTACAACACAGAAGGTACAATATTTAGAACAGCCTTCCATAATCGAAACAAATGCAGAAGGGCCTTCCGCTTTAGGCTCTGGTAAGCGGTCAAACTTCTCGATTTCAGGGAATGAAATATCAACCACAGAACCTTGCTTGTTTTGGACTTGTTTGATCATTTCAGGTAAACGATGCAATGTTTGCGGACCGAATACGATATCAACAAAGGGTGCACGCTTACGAATTGTATCGCCTTCTTGTGAAGCAACACAGCCACCGACACCAATAACCAAATCAGGGTTATCGTCTTTTAGCAGTTTCCAGCGACCCAGCTGATGGAATACTTTCTCTTGTGCCTTTTCACGAATTGAACAGGTATTGAGTAAGATGACATCCGCTTGCTCTGCTTCTTCGGTATATTGATAGCCATTAGTGGCATCTAGCAGATCTGCCATTTTCTGGGAGTCATATTCATTCATCTGACAACCCCAGGTTTTAATATGCAATTTTTTACTCATTGAAATATTGCCTCGTATTCAATTCGGACTTCAGCACATAGCGCGCAATTTGACGTTTGCAAAGCGATCAGTGTTTCGTAACCACAAAGCTTAAAGGACGCGTATTTTATATGACCTAGCGTAACTAGCCAAGTATAGTTTTTAACTTTAGAAACTGGGATCAAACATAAGCGTATTTCCTGCATTACAAACGGACAAAACTGCATAAGTTACGATACAATTTAAAGGCATTCATTTGATTAAGGCAAAAGGCATGAAAAACAAGGTGGTGATCGTTGGTGGCGGCATGGTTGGCGCAGCTGCAGCGGTAAAACTAGCAATGCAAGGTGCAGATGTGACAGTTTTAGAACATCAGCTCATAACTCCTGAAAATGTGCTTAGTAGCGATAAGGTCGATATTCGCATCTCTGCTATTAATCGTTTTTCAGAAGCGTTACTCGATGAACTCGGGGCCATGCCGGTATTGCGTCAGGGTAGGATTGCGCCTTATCAACAGCTTGAAGCATATGAACAATCCTCAAATCGACTCCTATTTGATTGTGCTGATATGGCAGAGAGCCACTTAGGTCACTTAATTGAAAATAGTTTAGTACAAGCCAGTTTATGGCATCAATTCGAAAAGTGGGGTATTCACGTAGAGCAAGTAACCAGTCAGCCAACAGAGATTGAGTATGGTGTAGAGGATGTGGTTTTGCATTATGCTGATAAGAGTTACGCCGCTGACCTATTAATTGCGGCCGATGGCGGGCGCTCTCAAGTACGTCAATTAGCTAATATAGGCACTACGGGTTGGCAGTATCAACAAAGTTGCATGGGAATATTAATAAAATTAGATGCTGAGCAGCAAATAAAAACATGGCAACAATTTAAGCCATCAGGCCCGATTGCATTTTTACCCATGCAAGCACCTTATGCAAATTTGATATGGTATCAAGACAGTGACACATTGGCGACGCTATCTAAGATGAACAACACACAACTTAAAGCGCAAATTCAGGCGTATTTCTTTGAGTTACCGGGTGATTTTAGTGTCTGTGAAAAGGCGGTATTCCCACTTACTCGTCAACATGCCAATAGTTATAGTAAAGGACGAGTGGTATTGATTGGTGATGCAGCGCATACAATTAATCCATTGGCAGGGCAGGGAGTTAACTTAGGGTTTAAAGATGTCGCCGCGTTAGCTGATTGTTTGGCGGAACAGCCTGATTTAGGTGCTTTTCCTTTATTAAAAGCGTATGAAAAAGCACGACGAAAAGATAATTTAGCAATGATGAGCATGATGGATGCCTGTTACTTTGGCTTTTCTAATGAGATAGCACCTTTGAAATTACTACGAAACAGCGCTTTAAAGCTGGCAAATAATGCGGGGCCTTTGAAGGCGCAAGTATTAAAACATGCGATGGGCGGTGTTTTTTAACGTTGCTTTTTCGTAATAATATGTCGAATGAATCAACAGCGGGCTTCGGTCCGTTTTTTATAGGTAAGAAAATTTATGGGTAAGAAAACAGTACTGTTTGTTGAGTAATGATCATAAAGGAAAATAAATAATGCAAGGAAAGATAGTTTTATAAAAGGAATATATTAATGTTTATCGAGAGGAAAGTTAACTTATAGGAATAATAAGTGGTGCGGAGGGAGAGACTTGAACTCTCACACCCTAAGATACTGGAACCTAAATCCAGCGCGTCTACCAATTCCGCCACCCCCGCAGGTGAGTAGTTAAGCTACTAGCTATGGGACTGTAATACACTTTCATCAATGGTGAGAAAGTGGCTGGAATACCAGGATTTGAACCTGGGAATGGCAGGATCAAAACCTGCTGCCTTACCGCTTGGCGATATTCCAACAATAATTACTTTCAATTCAATCGTTGAACCAGTGATTTGAGTCTGGGGAAGAGGAGAAGTATCAAAACCTCTTTTTCTGTCCTTACCGCTTAGCGATATTCCAACAATAATTACTTTCTGGTTTTACATCTAAAAGATGGTGCGGAGGGAGAGACTTGAACTCTCACACCCTAAGATACTGGAACCTAAATCCAGCGCGTCTACCAATTCCGCCACCCCCGCAGGGTTTGTAGTTAAGCTACAAGCTTTAATTATATAAACACTTTCATTGGTAGGGAAAGTGGCTGGAATACCAGGATTTGAACCTGGGAATGGCAGGATCAAAACCTGCTGCCTTACCGCTTGGCGATATTCCAACAATAATTACTTTCTAATTTTACATCTAAAAGATGGTGCGGAGGGAGAGACTTGAACTCTCACACCCTAAGATACTGGAACCTAAATCCAGCGCGTCTACCAATTCCGCCACCCCCGCCGGGTTTGTAGTTAAGCCACAAGCTGCTAATTATATAAACACTTTCATTGGTAGAGAAAGTGGCTGGAATACCAGGATTTGAACCTGGGAATGGCAGGATCAAAACCTGCTGCCTTACCGCTTGGCGATATTCCAACAATTAGCTTTCTAGTTTTACATCTAAATAAAGATGGTGCGGAGGGAGAGACTTGAACTCTCACACCCTAAGATACTGGAACCTAAATCCAGCGCGTCTACCAATTCCGCCACCCCCGCACAGAGGGTAAGTAAATGGTGGCTATGCCCTGATTTGAACAGGGGACCCCATCATTATGAGTGATGTGCTCTAACCAGCTGAGCTACATAGCCATTGGCTGGAATACCAGGATTTGAACCTGGGAATGGCAGGATCAAAACCTGCTGCCTTACCGCTTGGCGATATTCCAACAATTACTTAGTTGATAAGTTTACTTCTTATCGAGAAGTTGGTGCGGAGGGAGAGACTTGAACTCTCACACCCTAAGATACTGGAACCTAAATCCAGCGCGTCTACCAATTCCGCCACCCCCGCATATAGCGTCAGCAATTTATAATGAGATTTTGGTAGTAAAAAGAGTGGTGGCTATGCCCTGATTTGAACAGGGGACCCCATCATTATGAGTGATGTGCTCTAACCAGCTGAGCTACATAGCCATGTCTTTTTTGTATCTCACCGTTGCTGGTGCGGGGCGTATTATGCTGATATGGCCTAAACTCGTCAACACCTTTTTTGCAAAAAATCACTGTCAGTGGTTTGTTTGCAGATTAAATAAACGAATTAGCCCAATAAACACAAGTGACAGAAGAGATTTTATACAAAAAGTGTGTGTGTATCTATATTTGGCAGAAAAGTTCTGTGGTGGCTGTTTACAAGGAAAGTCATCAATATTGGTGTATTGGTAAAATAATGTACTGAAAGTCCCTGACTAGCGTAAAGTGGTGATTAGGTTTATGTGAGCGTTGGCTGTCTTTTATAAGCCTTTATTACAAATCTCGGTATGCGCTTTGCCATGTATCGTGTTTTTGGTCACTGTAACGCTCTAAAGAAGTAATTAGCTGTGTTAAAAACAATCCATATTGAAAGCGTGATGCGATGAAGAAGCCGTTGTCGTGTTACTGCAGATGATAGTTTAGCAGTGTGGTGTTACGAAATCGCGACTTAAAAAGCAAAAAGGGCCATAGTTGGCCCTTTATAGTAAGGTTCAATGTTTAATTAGACATTGAATAAGAAGTTTAAGACATCACCATCTTTAACGACGTAATCTTTACCTTCTTGACGCATTTTACCTGCATCTTTAGAACCACTTTCACCGCGAAACTCAATGTAGTCATCAAATGCGATGGTTTGAGCACGAATAAAGCCTCGCTCAAAGTCAGTATGAATTTTACCAGCAGCTTGTGGTGCGGTAGCCCCAACAGGTATTGTCCAAGCGCGGACTTCTTTTACCCCAGCGGTAAAGTAAGTTTGTAGCTTAAGAAGTTCATAACCCCCACGGATCACAAGGTTCAGCCCTGGTTCTTCTAGGCCAAGATCTTCCATAAATTCACGCTTGTCATCTTCTTCAAGCTCAGAAAGCTCAGATTCAATGGCTGCACAGACAGGAATAACGACCGCGTCTTCTGCTGCTGCAATTTCACGTACCTTGTCTAAGAATGGGTTATTTTCAAAACCATCTTCGGTGACATTAGCGATATACATGGTTGGCTTTATTGTTAGGAAGTTGATGCTTTTTATTGCATCTTTTTCTTCTTTGCTTAGCTCTAGTGAGCGCAACGTTAAACCTTCATCAAGGTGTGCTTTTACTTTGACCAAAACATCATTTTGATATTTTGCGTCTTTATCGCCACCTTTGGCTTTTTTTGCATTACGCTGTGCTGCGCGATCAGCCGCATCCATATCAGCAAGTACTAACTCGGTATTGATCACATCAATATCGTCAGCTGGATCAATGGTACCTGATACGTGAACGATATTTTCATCTTCAAAACAACGGACAACGTGGCCAATTGCATCTGTTTCACGAATATTAGCTAAGAATTGGTTACCTAAGCCTTCACCTTTTGATGCGCCTTTAACCAGTCCTGCAATATCTACAAACTCCATTGAAGTTGGGATAATACGCTGTGGATTAACAATTTCAGCAAGTTGGTCTAAACGAGCGTCAGGCACTGGTACTACACCAGTGTTTGGCTCGATTGTACAAAATGGAAAGTTAGCGGCTTCAATGCCGGCTTTGGTTAATGCATTAAATAAGGTTGATTTACCTACATTAGGTAAACCGACAATGCCACATTTAAAACCCATAGTTTTGAACCTTTATGTTACTCAAAAAACCGCAATAACGCGTCGTTATTTACGGCTTAAATGAATGTAGTCTGTTTTGTGCTTTTAGCACACCATCTTTCGCTAATATTTCCATACAACGCACTGCTTCATCAACGGCTGCATCAATGACTTCTTGGTCTGCTTGAGGTGCTTTTCCTAGCACCCAACCAGTCACTTTATCTCTGTGACCTGGGTGACCAATACCAACACGAAGTCGCATAAAGTCTTTATTATTCGCCATTTTAGCAATAATGTCTTTTAATCCATTGTGCCCACCATGTCCGCCGCCTTTTTTTAATTTAGCAACGCCAGGCTCTAAATCCATCTCATCATGTGCGACGAGAATATTCTCGACAGGAATTTTATAAAAATTCGCTAAGCTACTGACTGATTTGCCACTTAAGTTCATAAAAGTGGTGGGGATTAAAAGCTTAAATTCTTGATTATTGATGAGTACTTTACCTGTTAAGCCGTGGTGTTTGGCATCAGGTTTTAGTTGGCAATTATAGCGTCTGGCAAGTTCTTCGATGAACCATGCGCCAGCATTGTGACGTGTGTTTTGATATTCGGGGCCTGGATTAGCCAGGCCCACTAGCATTTGAATATTATTCAAGGTGCTGACACCTTTGAATTATTCAGCAGCTTCTTCAGCTTCTTCAGAAGCAGCGCCTTTAGGAGCGTTTAGAGTTACAACCGCTTGGTCGTGACCTTCGCCCTTAGCAAGCTCAACTGAAGTAACACCAGCTGGAAGAGTTACGTCTGAAAGGTGAAGAGTAACACCTACTTCTAGTGCAGCTACATCGATTTCGATGAACTCAGGTAGTGCAGCTGGAAGACATGTGATTTCAATTTCAGTTACTTGGTGTGCTACTGTGTTTCCACCTTTAGTCGCTGCATCTTCGTTTAGGAAGTGTACAGGTACTTTAGTGTGGATTTTGTGAGAAGCATCAACACGTTGGAAATCCATGTGCATTACTTTAGGCTTAAATGGGTGACGTTGAATGTCTTTAAGAATTGCTTCTACAGACTCACCAGCGATGTTAAGCGTAAGGATGTGGCTGTAAAAACCTTCATCTTCTTGTGCTTTGATCACTTTGTTGTGCTCAAGAGTAAGCGCTAGCGCTTCTTTATCTGCACCGTAAAGGATAGCTGGAACTTTGTCTGCATGACGTAGACGGCGGCTCGCACCCGTACCTAGGTCAGCACGTACTTCGGCATTCAATGTGTATAATTCGTTAGACATGATGTCTCCAAAAATAATTTGATTAATGTTTTAAGATACTCGCGACCAAGTACCTCAACTACCTAAAAAAGGCGCGCTACTATACCATTGGCATAACGTAATTAAAACTATAGATACAAAAAAAGCACCTTTAAGGTGCTTTTTGTTCTCTAATAGACGATGTCACATTATTTATTAATGCTGGAACATGGCAGAGATAGACTCTTCATTGCTGATACGGCGAATTGTTTCGGCCAGCATATCTGCAAGAGTAAGTACTTTAATATTATCTAGGCTACGCAATTCATCTGAAAGAGGAATAGAGTCAGTTACAATCACTTCGTCAATGACGGAGTTACGTAAATTCTCGGCTGCAGAACCTGAAAGAACTGGGTGAGTTGCATAAGCGAATACGCGTTTTGCACCATGTTCTTTTAGTGCTTCAGCGGCTTTACACAATGTACCACCTGTATCAATCATGTCATCAACGATAATACAGTCACGGCCAGCTACATCACCAATAATATGCATTACTTGTGATACGTTTGCTTGCGGACGGCGCTTATCAATGATTGCAAGATCTGTGTCGTCTAATAGCTTAGCGATTGCACGAGCACGAACAACACCACCGATATCAGGAGATACCACAACAACATCATCGAACTCACGCTCTTTCATGTCATCAAGTAAAACTGGGCTACCGAATACATTGTCGACAGGTACGTCGAAGAATCCTTGGATTTGTTCTGCGTGAAGGTCAACCGTTAATACACGGTCTACACCAACGCTAGATAGGAAGTCAGCAACAACCTTAGCAGTAATTGGCACACGAGCAGAGCGTACACGACGGTCTTGACGGGCATAACCAAAGTAAGGGATAACGGCTGTAATACGACCTGCAGAGGCACGACGCAAAGCATCGACCATAACGATAAGTTCCATTAGGTTATCGTTAGTAGGGGCACAAGTTGACTGGATAATGAAAACATCCGATCCGCGTACGTTTTCATTGATTTGAACACTGATCTCGCCGTCACTAAAACGACCAACTACAGCATCACCTAATTCAATGAATAAACGTTTTGCAACTTTTTGAGCTAACTCAGGTGTTGCGTTACCAGCGAAGAGCTTCATGTCAGGCACGGTAGGGTTCCTCAGGCACTGAATTTTTGGACTAACATGCAATGACAGAGTCAAAACAGGCTAACTTAAACAATTTTACTTCTACTTTACCCATTCATCTAACTGCGTATGTGCAGGAGAATTCGTGGTGTTAGGGGCTACAAACCCTTGCCAGTATGACGGTAATGAATTGAGCACACGCTGTGCGGCTATTTGTGAATCAAGTTCAACAAAGCAACACGCCCCTGTTCCCGTCATTCTGGACGGGCCGTATTTTAGCAACCAGAGCAGGGTCTTTTCAACCTCGCTGTTGAGCTTTTTGACTAAAGCTTCACAATCGTTCCTTGTTTCTGCTAATTTCCAGCCCTCAGATAGTTTCGGTGTATTGCGTGGCAAATCAGGGTGGGTAAATATTTCAGCGGTACTAATGTGAACATTCGGAAATACAACGCAGTACCATTTTTTAGGCAATTCGGCTGGTGCTAATTTTTCGCCAATCCCTTGTGCTACCGCGGTTTTACCATGAACGAATACCGGAACGTCGGCACCTAATTGGATGCCTATTTTTGCTAATTCAGCAATGCTTAATTGGCATTGCCATAACTTATTTAAGGTGAGCAAAGTGGTTGCTGCATCGGATGAACCACCTCCTACACCGCCACCCATTGGCAGCTTTTTAATTAATTTAATATTAACGCCTAAAGAGACTTTTTTATAAGGTTGTAACGCCAAAGCCGCTTTATAAATTAAGTTATCTTCATTCGGAATATCGTTTGTATCACCACAAAGGGTGATATTATTTTCATTTTTTAATGTAAAAGTTAACTCATCACCAAAGTCTAAAAAGGTAAACAAAGTTTCGAGTTCGTGATATCCATCAGCGCGTTTATTATTAATGTGCAGGAAAAGATTAAGTTTTGCTGGTGCTATAACTGAAACGGGGGTCATATTAAAATTGCCATTCATTGAGCTGAAGTTTTACAGTGAGGTTTTGGTGCGACAGAGTCATTCGTGACGGCAGCCACATTTTTTCGTAGAGTTTGTAGGTTTGATATTTGGCATGCCAAACTTGCCCCTGAGGGTCAACCCAAGTTGTTGCTATTAAACGTTGTTGATCATCATATTCATTGGTGTCATTGACTACCGTTCCGGTAAGCCAGTAGGGGGCTTGACTCATGGGTAATGTAAAACCGCTTAGACGTTTGATTAAAGCACTACTATTATCATCTTTATAGATTTTTCCGTCATAGGAAAGTTCGCTGTAGTCTTTGTGCTCTGTGAGTTCGAGTAGGCGAGTGCCAATAAAGCTTGTCAAAATGAGGTGTTGTTTGTCGTTGCTTAACTGCCAATTAAAGTTGGCTGATTGGCGTTCTTGAGGGCTAATAAATGCTAACTTACCTCGAGCGTGCCAGTTCGTTTGTTCCTTTAATTGGTTCTTCCACTGGGGATTTTCAGAGTCAATTGGTGATATTTTTTGCGCACATCCACTAATAAATAAAAAAAACATGAGCAAAATCAAATGAAATTGTGTCAAATGAAGTTCCTTACTTTCCATATTCGATTGATTTTTGGTAAAATCGCCCACTTTAAAGCTGGGCTCGGGCAATACTGGCATCTATGACCATCATCGCACTTGGTATAAATCACAAAACTGCATCGGTTGAACTACGCGAGAAAGTTGCGTTTTCTCCTGAGCAACTTTCAGATGCGTTAACGCAACTTGCGCAAAGTGAGCAATTTAAAGAGTCTGTTATTGTCTCAACCTGTAACCGTACCGAAGTCTATTGTAGCCTTGAGTGTGGTAATTCCCAAGCGCTTCTGAACTGGCTCGCATCATTTCATAAGGTAGATGAAGCTCAGCTGAGTGATAATATCTATATTCACCATAATAATGAGGCCATAAATCATTTAATGAGAGTGGCATGTGGACTCGATTCATTGGTATTGGGTGAACCCCAGATACTGGGGCAGATAAAACAGGCGTATAACAGCGCAAAACACCATAATGGGATTAGACCCACATTTGAGCGATTGTTCCAAAAAACCTTTTCTGTTGCCAAGCAGGTGAGAACAGAAACAGAAATTGGCGCGAGCGCTGTTTCGGTTGCGTATGCTGCGGTGAATTTGGCGAAGCATATTTATGGTCAACTAGATAAAACGCGTGTGTTGCTTATCGGTGCAGGCGAAACCATAGAGCTGGTTGCCAAGCATTTATATCAGCATCACCCAAAATCAATCACTGTTGCAAATAGAACTATCGAACGTGCTCAGGGATTGGCCGAAGATATTGAGGGACAGGTGATTTCACTTGCTCAATTGCCGGATGAGCTTCATAAGTCGGATATTGTAATAAGTTCTACAGCCAGTACTTTGCCAATTATTGGCAAAGGCGTGGTAGAGCAAGCATTAAAGCAGCGCCGACATAAACCCATGCTACTCATTGATATTGCTGTGCCTCGAGACATAGAAAGCCAAGTGGGAGAGTTAGATGCGGCTTATCTGTATTCTGTGGACGACTTGCAAACGATAGTCAGTGAAAATATGGCGAGTCGAGAGCAAGCAGCACGCGAAGCGCAAAAAATAATAGAAGATAAAACTCGTGAATTTATTCAATGGCAGCGCTCTTTAGAGTCAGTGGATGTCATTCGTGAATATAGGAAAAATGCACAAGATGTGAAAAACGAGCTGGTTGAAAAAGCACTCAATCAGTTACAATCAGGTAAGTCATCAGAAAAAGTCTTGCTTGAGTTGGCCAATAAGCTTACCAATCGCTTAACGCATGCACCAACCCGTGCAATTCAAGAAGCGGCTAAGCAAGGTGATATAGAGCAGTTGGCCCAACTGAAACAAACACTAGGAATTGAGCAGGAATAGTAAATTAATGAAAGAGTCTGTATATCGTAAGTTAGAGACCTTGGCAGAGCGTTATGAAGAAGTTCAGGCAATGTTGAGTGATCCAAGTATTATTAGCGATCAAAATCGTTTCCGTACATTGTCGAAAGAATATTCTGAATTAGAAGACGTTGTTAAAACGTTTGCATCATATCAACAAGCGCAAGATGATGTTGCTACAGCAGAGGAAATGTTAAAAGATTCAGATCCTGATATGCGCGAAATGGCACAGGAAGAGTATAAAGAAGCAAAAGCCTCAATTGTGCAATTAGAGGATGATCTGCAAGTACTTATGCTACCTAAAGATCCAAAAGACAACAACAATGTGTTTTTAGAAGTCCGTGCCGGTACGGGTGGTGATGAAGCAGCTATTTTTGCTGGTGATTTATTCCGTATGTATAGCCGTTATGCTGAAACACAAAAGTGGAAAATAGAAATCGTCAGCGTGAACGAAGGTGAACATGGCGGATATCGAGAAGTCATTGCTAATATCAGTGGTGACGGTGTTTACGGGAAATTGAAATTTGAGTCTGGTGCACACCGCGTACAACGAGTACCAGAAACAGAATCTCAAGGCCGCGTACATACTTCTGCATGTACCGTTGCTGTAATGGCGGAAGTGCCAGAGGCTGAAGCTATTCAAATAAATAGCGCCGATCTAAAAGTTGATACTTTCCGTGCCTCTGGTGCCGGTGGTCAGCACGTCAACAAAACAGATTCTGCGATTCGAATCACTCACTTGCCAACAGGCGTGGTTGTTGAGTGCCAGGATGAACGCTCTCAGCATAAAAACCGTGCTAAAGCGATGTCCGTACTCGGCGCGCGCTTACAACAAGCGGAAGATGAAAAGCGTCAAGCGGCAGAAGCATCAGAGCGCCGTAACTTAGTCGGTAGTGGAGACCGTTCAGAACGAATTCGAACGTATAATTATCCGCAGGGCCGTATTACCGATCACCGCATTAACCTTACATTGTATCGCTTGAATGAAATTGTAGCCGGTGAACTAGGTGCAATTGTTGATCCTTTATTATTAGAACACCAAGCAGATTTACTTGCTGCGATGGGTGATGATTAACAGTGAGCTCTTTGACTGTTGCCCAAGCAATTGCTTGGGCCTCTTCTGAATTTTCTGCAACTTCTGATTCGGCTAAGCTTGATGCAGAGGTCTTACTCCTTCATATTTTAAGTAAACCACGCAGTTATTTATTTGCTTGGCCTGATGCACAATTGCGTGATGAACAATATACACAGTTTAAAACGTTTGTATCTCGTCGAATAAATGGCGAACCTGTTGCTCATATAATTAAAGAGCGAGAGTTTTGGAGTTTACCGCTTGAGGTAAACAACAGTACTTTGATCCCAAGGCCCGACACTGAGACTTTGGTGGAACATGCATTATCCCTTGAGCTTAATAATAACGCGACAGTGCTTGATTTAGGCACTGGTACTGGGGCAATTGCACTCGCATTGGCGTCTGAAATGCCTAATTGGCAAGTGACGGCATTAGATTTTTCAGTTGATGCGGTGGCGCTTGCGCAAAGAAATCAAGAAAAACTGGCTATTCACAATGTGACTATCAAGCAAAGTAATTGGTACCAGTCGGTTGCGAGTCAGCGTTTTGATCTGATCGTAAGTAATCCACCTTACATTGAAGAGCATGACGAGCATTTATCGCAAGGTGATGTGCGTTTTGAGCCTTTAAGCGCCTTGGTAGCAGCAGATGAAGGTATGTCTGATATTAAACATATTATCGATAAAGGGCGTGCGCACTTAAATCCAGGTGGATATTTATTGATAGAGCATGGATATCAGCAAGCTATTAAGTTGCAGCAGTATTTTGCACAAATGGCGTATACCAATATACTTACTATAAAAGATATGTCAGGCTGTGATCGTGTTACTTTAGCAATGTGGCCTGAGTAATACTTCTCACCGAATAACAGTTGTACGTTTAAAGGATCCGAACAATGGATGATTTTTTGTTTTCAGATGAGCCAACCGAAGTGGTCGAACAAGAAGCCAGTGGCACTTGGAAAGTCATTATTGTTGATGATGAACCAGAGGTTCATGCAGTAACAAAACTGGCCCTTAGTGATTTTGAGTTTCAAAAAAAGCGACTGGAGTTTTTAAGTGCTTATTCTGGGGAGGAAGCGAGGAAGGTTATCATAGATCATCCGGATGCCGCGATCGTATTACTCGATGTGGTCATGGAAACCGATGACGCCGGTTTACAGGTGGCGAAGTACATTCGTGAAACAGCAAAAAACAATCATATTCGAATTATTTTACGTACTGGGCAGCCCGGACAAGCGCCAGAAAGGCAAGTGATTGTTAACTACGATATTAATGATTACAAATCAAAAACAGAGCTGACAGCGCAAAAGCTATTTACGGTTGTTATGTCGAGTCTTCGCTCGTATCGCGATATTTTGGCGATAGAGCAATCACGTCAAGGCCTTGAAAAAATCATTTGTGCGTCACGTGATATATTTGCCACCCATTCAATCGAGCATTTCATTAAAGGCGTGATGCAACAATTAACGTCTTTGTTGGGCACGGTGGATGAAGCTATATATGCAACATCTTTGGTTGCCAGCAATGAGCCTCATCAGCAAAATGATCAGCTAATTGTGTTTACAGGACGTGGTGAGTTTGAAGAGTCTGAAGGTAAGCCTATTTCAGAAGTGCTTAAACCTGAGCAGCTTGAAGCGTGTAATCAGGCTTTAAAAGAAAAAGGGATCATCTACAAAGATAATTATCTTTTTGCATATTGTTCCAGTGAATATAATCATAGTTCGATGTTATTTATATCGGGAATTCCTGAGTTCTTAACAGATACACAAAAACATCTTATTAAAATATTCACGCAAAATGTACAATTGGCGTATGAAAATGTGCAGCTGCAAGCTGAAATCGAAGATACGCAACAAGAGTTAGTATATCGTTTAAGTGAAGCATTGGAGCAACGCTCAACTGAAACAGGCAATCATGTGAAAAGGGTTGCTTATATTTGTTATGCACTTGCCGAAGGCTATGGATTGAGCAATCGAGATGCTGAGTTAGTCAGAATGGCCTCTCCTTTGCACGATGTAGGTAAAGTGGGCATTCCTGATGCTATTTTGAATAAGCCAGCCAAATTGGCCGATGATGAATGGAAGGTTATGCAGTCTCACACTGATAAAGGGTTTCAGATATTGAAAGACTCCAGGCGTGAGATAGTTAATGCTGGAGCAATTATCGCAAGAGATCACCATGAAAAATGGGATGGAACCGGTTACCCAGTAGGTAAAAAGGGCGAAGATATTCATGTTTTCGGCCGTATTGTAGCACTTGCCGATGTATATGATGCGTTACGACACAAGCGTTGTTATAAAGAGCCTTGGGAAGTTGAGCGTGTCGTTACTGAAATAAGCAATCAAAAAGGGTTGCACTTTGACCCGAAATTAGTCGATGTATTTAACAATATCATTGATGATCTAGAAGCGATATTGGTTCGTTTTCCGGATTAAAACACCGTCAAAATATGAGGAATTATGGAATATATTGCATTAAAACATACGCACGTTATGTTTGTGGTACTGAGCATTTTATTATTTTTAGTTCGTTCAGGGTCTCGCTTAAGAACTGGAAAGTTAGCAGGTAATAAAGGGGTGTTTATTGCCAGCCATAGTATTGATACGTTATTAATAGTATCAGCCATTGCACTGGCAGTAATGGCCAGTTTAAACCCGATGCAACAACCTTGGCTGTTAGAGAAAATAATACTTGTTGCTGTATACATCGGTGCGGGTGTCATGAGCGCAAAAGCTCAAACAAAAATAGCACAAATAGGGGCTTTGATTATTGCGATTTTTACCTTATTGGCAATAGGGTATCTAGCAGCCTCTAAATCAAGTTTTTTACTTTAATTTCAACGTGCACAACTGGTATTTGACCATTTGTGCACTTCACCAACCACTTTAATAATCACCATACCACTTTTGAAATAATATAAGATACGCAAGGTTTGATGTTATTTACATGCTTGGGTCTTTTGTAAAAACTGGTAAACTAACCCTTCGATTTTAAAAAAACAGAATGAGAACATTCGGCAGTTATGACTGATACTTGGTTTGAACAACAAGAAATTACACAAGACTATGCACCGCAACAGACCTTGTTACGTTGTATTAGTGCTGAGCAGCACTGGGATGCTCAAGCACAATTGGAAATAAGTTATTGCCAATTGGCTGAACTAGAGTTATTGGTTGATCAGATCAGTCATAAAGAGACTGATTTACATGTGCGGGTAAGCGAGATACTAGATGCGTTTTATACACAGTGGTTATTCAGTGGCAGTGAGCAAAATGAACCTGAGCATTTATTAAATAGCGTATGTTATGTGCTCAATATGCGCAGTGGCTCACCAACCTCATTGTCGATTTTATTGTGCCACTTACTTGAGCGTGCAGGGTTTGTAGCAAACTTGGCGATGGAGCAAGGTGATGTAATGGTGCATATAAGCTTCAGTGAAGATGAAGGTTACATTGTTGAACCCTGTGGCGGTCAACAAACGTGGTATGTGATACCTGAGAATGAGCCTGAAAAACAAGAAGAACCCATGGAGATAGTTACGGGTGATGAAGCGTTTAAGCTGTATTTAGCGCAGCAGAAATGGGCGTTTATAGCTGCTGATAAGTTTGGCCATGCACTGAGCTGTGTCGAGTTATTAATGGATATGTTAGGGGATGACCCATACGAGCGTCGTGATAGAGGTTATTTATTGAATCAAATTAACTGTCCAACTATGGCTAAAGTGGATTTACAGTATTTTGTTGATGAATGTCCTGACGATCCAACCATTGATATTATAGAACATCAAATATCTGAGCTTGCAGATCATAGTCATGTTTTACATTAAATAATAATTATAATCAGTGAGGGTGTAATGCAAGAAGGAAGTGCGTTAGTTACAAACAATGCGGTCATATTAGGCCTGATCTCGGTAATACTAGGCTTCGTATTCTACACCTCACACTTAAAACATGGGTTTTGGGCGAAGTTTTACAAATACGTGCCAGCCTTATTAATGTGTTATTTTTTACCGTCATTATTAAATACCTTTGGTATTGTCGATGGCAATAATAATGACGTTTACAGTGTTGCTAAATACTTCCTGTTGCCGGCATGTTTGGTATTACTGACTCTGAGCATCGATCTTAAAGCAGTTTCAGAGCTCGGAGGGAAAGCGATTATTATGTTCCTGACGGGGACTGTGGGCGTAGTTATTGGTGGGCCTATCGCGCTTTTGCTTACCTCAGCAACCATGCCGGAGCTATTAGGCGGTGCAGGTCCAGACGCAGTTTGGCGTGGAATGGCCGCTCTTGCTGGAAGCTGGATCGGTGGCGGTGCCAATATGGTGGCCATGAAAGAGATTTATGGTGCCGGAGGTGAAATATTTACTATCATGGTGACGGTCGATATTGTAGTCGCAAATCTGTGGATGGCAGGGCTACTTTATATTGCCGGCCGACATAAAGAAATTGATGCACGTTCAGGTGCAGATACTTCCTCAATTGACCGACTCATTGATAAAGTTCAAAAATTTGAACAAGAGCATGCGCGTAAGCCCGAACAAAAAGATTTGATGCTCCTGATTGCTTTTGCATTTGGCGCCACAGGCCTTGCCCATTTTGCCGCTGATTTACTGGTGCCATTTTTTGTTGAACACTACCCAGGCCTCAAAAAGTTCTCATTGCATAGCAAGTTATTTTGGATAATTGTACTCGTGACGACCATTGGCTTAGCGTTATCATTTACGAAAGTACGTCAATATGAAGCGGTTGGCGCCTCTAAAATCGGCTCAAGTTTTTTATATATTTTGGTTGCAACCATAGGCTTGCATATGGATATTACCAAAATAGTTGAAGCCCCAAAATATGTTGTGATTGGCGTTATTTGGATGGCTGTACATATTGGGCTGCTATTTTTGGTGGCCAAAATTATTAAAGCACCTATTTTTTATGTCGCGGTGGGCAGTAAAGCAAACATCGGAGGTGCTGCGTCAGCACCGGTTGTTGCTTCGGCTTTTCATCCTGCACTCGCGCCAGTTGGTGTTTTACTGGCGGTATTAGGCTATGCGCTTGGTACCTATATGGCTTGGTTATGTGGGCAATTGCTGCGCATAATTGGCAATTAAGTTGGAATAACTATGAATACGCAATTAATTAATGTCGCCAAGGTAGAAGTGGCAAACGACAAACCATTTGTATTATTTGGTGGCATGAACGTACTTGAATCACGCGATTTAGCCATGAGAATCGCAGAGCACTATGCTGAAGTGACGACTAAATTAAGCATCCCGTATGTATTTAAAGCGTCTTTTGATAAGGCAAATCGCTCTTCAATTAACTCATATCGGGGGCCAGGCATGGAAGAAGGGCTGAAAATATTTGAGGAAATTAAACGTACCTTTAATGTTCCTTTGATCACAGATGTACACGAACCTCATCAAGCAGCCCCAGTTGCTGAAGTGGTTGATGTGATCCAGTTGCCAGCATTTTTAGCACGTCAAACTGACTTAGTTGTGGCGATGGCTAAAACGAATGCTGTCATTAATGTGAAAAAACCTCAGTTTTTAGCACCGCATGAAATGCGCCATATCATCAAGAAGCTGAATGAAGCAGGGAATGATAAAATTATTTTATGCGAGCGTGGCAGTAGCTTTGGTTATAACAACCTAGTGGTTGATATGCTAGGTATGGATGACATGAAGCAGATGGCACCTGTTATTTTTGATGCGACGCATGCACTACAACGTCCAGGTGGGCGTGAAGACTCTGCGGATGGTCGCCGAGCGCAAGCCGCTGAATTAGCACGAAGTGGCATGGCTTTAGGACTTGCTGGGTTGTTTATTGAAGCACACCCAAATCCAAATGAAGCGAAATGTGATGGCCCATGTGCACTTCCTTTGGCCAAGTTAGAAGGCTATTTACAGCAAATGAAAGCAGTGGATGAATTAGTAAAAAGCTTCCCTGCTTTAGATACTAGTGCAGCTGATTTATAATAATACTATGGCAGCCGTACAGGCTGTCATTTAATAAAGGCATCTAAGTCATGTCGAGACGACTCCCCCCACTAAATGCACTAAAAGCTTTTGAAGCTGCAGCTCGACATTTGAGCTTTACTAAGGCGGCAGAAGAATTATTCGTAACACAAGCTGCGGTTAGCCATCAAATAAAGATCTTGGAAGAGCATTTAGGCCTGAAGCTATTTTTACGCAAAAACCGGTCATTGTTACTTACTGAAGAAGGGCAAGGTTACTTCCTAGACATCAAAGAAATTTTCTCACAACTAATTGACTCAACTGAGAAGCTATTAGCACGTGGTGCAAAAGGGTCAATTACCGTGAGCTTAACGCCGAGCTTTGCGATCCAATGGCTGGTGCCACGACTCAGTAAATTTAATGAGTTGCATCCAGAGATTGATGTACGTATAAAAGCCCAAGATCACGATGAGAACTCCTTAACCGATGATGTTGATGTCGCTATTTATTATGGTCGCGGTCACTGGAGTGGGGTACAAACTCATAAGTTACATACTGAATATTTAGTACCTTTGTGTAGCCCTCTGCTGTTGAGTGGACCACGACCGTTAGATCAGCCGAGTGATTTAGAACACCATACTTTATTACATGATATGACTCGTAGGGCATGGAAAGCGTGGACTAAAACTGCGGGAGTTCGTAATGTTCAAGTAAATCAAGGCCCGATATTTAGTCACTCGTCCATGGTGTTACAAGCCGCCGTACATGGTCAGGGGGTCGCGCTGGGCAACAGTGTGCTAGCGAAGCCTGATTTGGATGCAGGACGGTTAATTATTCCGTTTAGCCATAGTTTAGAAAGTAAAAATGCGTATTATTTGGTGTTACGAGAATCGCAATCTGAACTTGGGAAAATCGTGTCATTTAAGGATTGGATGTTAAGTATGGTTGAACAGGAGCAACTTGCATGATCACATGGTTTAAACCAAAACAGCCAATTGCACAGCTTATTTTTGCTCATGGTGCGGGGGCAGGCTCGGATTCTGATTTTATGCAGGCGATGGCTAAGCTACTCAGTGAGCTGAATATTCAAGTTGGCCTATTTGATTTTGAATATATGCAGTTAGCTAAGCAACTAGACAAGCGCAGGCCGCCAGATAGAGCGCCTAAACTACTCGCCTATTACCAGCAAATGCTCATGAATGTTGAGCCTGAATTGCCGATATTTATTGGTGGAAAGTCGATGGGAGGCAGGATGGCCTCGATGTTGGTGACGCAAACCGAGTTGCCTATCATGGGGGTTATTGCGATGGGCTACCCTTTTCATCCACCGGGTAAACCCGATAAATTAAGAACGGAGCATTTTGATAAAATAAACTGTCCGTTTTTGATTTTACAAGGAGAGCGAGACACATTTGGTAATGAGCAAGAAGTGATGTCCTTGTCGTTAGAAACACCGATTCGACTGTGTTGGCTAGCTGATGGCGATCATTCACTAAAACCCCGTAAGAAAAGTGGTTTTACTGAAGCTGGACATAGACAGCAAGCTGCGCAGCAAGCCGCTAATTTTATATTAGAGGTGGTAAATGGTTAAACTCTATTTGTTATTGGGCAGTGCTTTTTGCATGTTCTCAGTCATACTCGGGGCATTTGCAGCTCATGGACTAAAGCGGCATGTGAGTGAGTATGCCATTAGTATATTTAAAACTGCGGCAGAATATCAAATGAGCCATGGTTTAGCGCTGATTGTGGTCGCAGTGCTGATACGTTGGGGCATAAATGTGTCAGCCGCTGGTTGGTTATTTACTGTAGGCATAGTATTATTCAGCGGAAGTTTGTACTTACTAGCGCTAACCGGTTTGAAATGGCTAGGCCCAATCACTCCGATTGGCGGAGTCTGTCTGATAGCAGGTTGGTCTGTTTTATTATATAAAATTGCTAAGCATTCATTTTAAAGAGAGCGCAGATGTCGAGTGTCGTTATTTATTGTCGTAGTGGGTTTGAAAGTGATGCCGCTGCAGAAATTAACCATCATGCTGCTTTGCAAGCTGTTGCCGGCTATGTAAAAGCGAAACCCAATACCGGTTTTGTGATCTTTGAGTGTTTTGATCCACAACAGGCAGAGTTGTTGGTAAAAAAAGTAGATTTCAAAAGCTTAGTGTTTGCTAGACAGTGGTTTACTGGGGTGTTATTAAGCAACATGCCCGTTGAAGATCGGGTGAGTGAAATCAAAGCTGTGGTTGGTGACTTTCCGCTTTGTGGAGATTTAAGAGTTGAAACCCCCGATACCAATGAGGGAAAAGAGCTTTCTAAGTTTTGTAAAAAATTCTCAACGCCTTTGTCTAAAAGTTTAGAAAAACAGAATAAGTTAACGCGAGAGCATAAACCCACAAAGCCAGTGTTACACGTGTTGTTTTTAGCGAATGATACCGCGTATGTGGGGTATTCTTTCAGTACCAATAATTCGCCATTTTTTATGGGGATCCCGCGTTTACGTATGCCCAGTGATGCACCGAGTCGTTCAACGTTGAAATTAGACGAGGCGTTTAATGTATTTGTTGGAAAAACGGACGTAGCAGGGCGTGTTGAACCGGGCATGAAAGCGGTTGATTTAGGCGCGTGCCCTGGAGGTTGGACATATCAATTAGTGCGTCGTGGTATGTTTGTGACTGCGATTGATAATGGGCCTATGAATGAAGCTTTAATGGAGTCAGGTCAAGTTAAGCACCATACAGTTGACGGTTTTAAATACTTACCGGAAAAGAAAAATGTCACTTGGTTAGTCTGCGATATGATCGAAAAGCCGTTAAAAGTTGCAAACCTGATGTTGGATTGGATTGTTAATGGTTATGCGAAAGAGCTAATATTTAACCTTAAACTCCCTATGAAGAAGCGTTTTGATACAGTGTATGAGTGTTTAACGTTAATTCATGAAGAGCTGGAAGAGTATGATGTTGATTATCGTTTACAAGCAAAGCATTTATACCATGATAGAGAAGAAGTGACTGTCCATATCCAAGTTAAAAAGTTGGGTAAAAAATAACGATTAAAAAAGGACCTGAGGTCCTTTTTTAATGCGCGAGCTGTGTGATTAGTTAACCTTTTCCATCTCCAAACAGCTTGCGTAATAGGTTGTGGTTGCCGGCCAATCACTGAATACCCCGATCACGCCTACTTGTTGCGCAAGTACATCGAGTAACACCAGTGCATCATCATCGCTATTAACCGCATCGGTAATAGATTGATAATACCAACCGCCACCACTTTCCAATGGTGCTGAACGTTCTAAAGTCCACGTGATAATTTTTAATCCTGCTTGTTTTGCTGCGATGGCGTATGGTGATGGCACAATCTGGTTTTGAGCATCTAAAGCAACGAGCACCCAAAGTGGTGGAGCAATGATCTGAACCCCTTCGTCAACCAATTGTGCCATGCTAGGTTGCCAAGTTTGTTCACTGTGCGGATTAAAACCGGGAGTACTGTAGCGACCATCGAGGTAGACTGCTTGTGTTGCAAATTGTGGTGCACTACTTAGCCAATACCTGATGTCGGCTAAGTTAAATGATTGGGGAAAAACTTTAGCTGGTGCAATGTCCATTTCTTCATATTCATCCAGCATTTTTTGTGCATACATTGCTTGAGACATACCATCAAATGGCATTTGTACACTGGCTGACTTAAGCTCAGGGGTCATTTTTACGTTTAATGATTCAAACAAAGCAATGCTTTCTTTATGTGTTAATAGTGTTCCCTTCGTAGCATAAAGATCCGTTCGCCAATTGGCGGTGCCATTTTGATAATCAGTGACGTTTGTAGCCTGAGGGTTGGCGCTGTCCATCTTTGCGCTAAGCTGTTTAAATTCAGTCAATGTAATATCTGAGGTGCAACACTTTGCTGATGCCGGTACTTGTTGTGCTGGGTCTGCGGGTGTAAAGGGTTCGCTACACTTATTGGCAAGCTCAGGAATACTTAAAATATTCGTGGTGGTATGTAAATCGCATTGCGAGTGGCGACAAACAAGGGCCTTATCTTTGGTAAAGGTAACATCACATTCAAGGATACCAGCGCCCATTTTGGCCGCTGCAACATAAGACTCTTTGGTGTGCTCAGGGTATTGCATAGGTGCGCCGCGATGGCCAATTGAAAAATCAGTTTTATAAAAAGGTCCATTCTGACATGCTACGAGTCTGTCTTTTAATGCCCCGTCTTCGAGTTGGTTCACTAAAAACTGAGGTCGAGTGCCAACTTGTATCGCGTTTAACAATGCGGCTGGTTCTGTGGTTAGATTGCTATCTTTATTGTTTGTGGTTGTCACTTTATCACTCGTGATTTCTGAGTCGCTAGAACAGCCACTAATGAGTAGGACTCCGAGGATCAAAAAGCATTTAGTGTTCATTATTGTTATTCACTTTTAAAGTTAAGCCTATAGTTTATCTTCATAAATTATAGGCTTAACGTGACAAACACGTGACAAACACGTGACATATTGATTTGATTGGGGCTAATCTACTTACGCACGATAGTTTACTCTGTAATTTTCGACCCACAGCTTGGTCGCACCACATACAGCCACTGGCATAACAATCAAGTTAATAAAAGGGAGCGATGTTAATATAAATACAGCAAAGCCAAAGCCGTAAGACAGGCCTTGCTTAGCCTTTAAGTCAGCTTTCATCTGTTTAAAGTGGATTTTATGGTTATCAAAAGGATAATCATTATATTGGACGTTATACATCCAGCAGGTGAATAATATCCATAGAATTTGACCAAAAATGGGCAGTACCCATAGCAAGATAAAAAACCCAAGCGCTCTAGGTATATAGTAACAAAGCTTAGTCCATTCACGTGCAAACATGCGGGGTACATCTTTTAATGTATCGCCGAGGCTATCATCGTTTATTGGTTGATCCGTCAAGTAAAGCTCAACTTTTTCACTTAATAAACCATTGAAAGGTGCGGCAATAAAGTTTGTTATCACAGTAAAAATCATGGAGTAACTAAACAGTATGACTAAAACTGCAACGGGCCACATTAACCACTCTAGCCAACTCAGCCAGCTTGGTAGAAGTGTATTCAGGTAATCAAAGCCTTGTACAAGCCAATCGTATAAGAAAAATAATGAGCTACCGAAAAGTAAAATATTTATAACAAGTGGTATAAAGACGAAGCGCTTTAACCCTTTTTGCGTAATTAATGAAAAGCCAGAAAAAAAGTATTCCATACCTTGGGCTAACTGCACGCGGCACCTCAATGAATGTTGTTTGGTCTATTTAATGCCTTAGTATATCTTACTAATTTGGCTAAGTAAGCCTTATTACGTAACAAACTATTGCAAAATGCCATGTTTATAAAGCGCTATGGTTAATGTAATTCAATGATATTAATGATTTTATTTTTAAGGTTCGCTCGAGGTTAAGAATGTTAGGATGCTTGGTATAGATTTTTTTGATAAATACGGTCTTGTTTAATCAGTATGATGCCCATACACTAAGATAGGAACTTAAGTGGGTCTATGTTTGAATTTGGAGTGTTGCGAACGTGCTGTTTTCTAGGTGGCTAATTACATCTTGGCTTTGTGTTTTGTTATTATTAATAACAAGTGCACAGCCTAGTTATGCCTCTTCAGAAGCGAATTATCAGCAGCATACTCTCTCGTTTGACGATACAAACCCCTTAGAATTTGATCCTCAAGATTTTCTTGCCACAGCGCAGCTAAAAGGCAGGCAGCAAGCTTATTTTGATATTAAAGATGATAATCGTGTTTTCTTTATCCTCCATATCCACTATCACAAAGCGATCCGTGCTCCTCCTGTTATTTAAGTTTTAAACACACTTTATTTTTGTCGTTAGCTTAATTTATTGACAGGAGACATTATGTCTACTTATACCCCAGTACTTACTGAAAAACTATCTGAATATCCTATACCAGAGTTATGGCGCAGAGGAACATCTGGTTTAACGCTAGAAAGTGCAGCATATGATGCGATGCATGGTTTTGATTTGACTCCTCCAGACATTATTGACGGAAATACTACGTTAAACGATGCACTCCTTATACTTAATAAAATGCATATGAGAACTTGCTTTGTGGTTAATGAAAACAATGTATTTCAAGGAATAATCTCAAAAGCACGACTCTCCAGTAGTTATGTACTAAAAGTTGCAGCAAAGTTAGGACTAAAACGTGAGGATTTAATGGTTTCAGATGTCATGATCACGCTTGCACAATTACATACGGTACCGCGCAATATGGTTGAACACTCATATGTTGGTGATATTTTACAAACTATGCAAAGTGCCGGTCATGAATTTCTATTAGTGATGGATAAACCAAATAATGTGCTGTGTGGATTTTTTGATTTGATCAGTTTAGCAAAGCAAGTAGCGTGTCCGATACGCCAAGCAAAATTGGCAGGAACATTTAGTGAAATTTTTGACTCTCTGTGGCATCACAGTGAGATATAACCTATTTCAGACCGTGGGGCCTTGATGTACCACATAGTTTGATTTCCAAAAGTAATGTAAATTAAAGAAAAGCAAGGCGCCAAAAGGCGCCTTTTTCATGGTTTTAAGTGAATCGATAGCATAATATTCCATCTTCTTACATACCAAAAGAATAGGGGGGTTTTGAGAGCTAAAAAGGTTAATAGAGTAAACCAGAACCAGCCAACATCCACCATAAGTAAGTTAAAGCTAAGTTGTTTATTAGCAAAATGGAAGCCAACCACCATAAGGGAAATACTCAAAGCAATAAGGTCATGTGTTAAAATTTTGATGAGATCTCGGCGTGAAAACGCAGGATTTAGCACTCCATAAGCGAATACTAATACAATAAGATTAAGCGTGACGACGATTAATTCAATACCCATGTAACGAAAACCCTTCACAAATTATGTCAGAATCAATAAAGAATATCGGCTTAGGTTGCCATAACTTTAGAGAAAGGTTTACATAGTTCTACAGAATGCATTGGCGTCGATATATTTACCTATAGAATAATAATATCTAGAGTGTGATTTTTAACCTTGATTTGTTTTTTTATATTTATTGTAATAATGTGCTGGTTATTGATTTTGTTTTTCTAAGTTTATTTCTTATAAATTCATAATTTGATTGTTTTTATTTTGCTGTAAAGGTTAATTATTGCTTTATATAAATTATTTTGTAATAAAACATAATATTTACATATATGTTTTTTTTGTGTAGTTTTACTCTTATCGGACCAGAAACAAGTTCATTGTGGGCTTGTGGAAAAAGAAAAGGCAATCACATGGGAAAAGCTGCGCGAATGGCAACAATTATCACTGCACAGCAAACAATCAAAGAGCAGAGTAACCTTTATTATTTACGTAGTATTTTACTGATGTTAGATGTTGAAAATGTGTATTTGAAAAACTTTGAATTTATAGTCGAACAAGCTGGGTATGATGCGACTGAGCTGGTTACTTTTATTGATATGGCAACGGTGAAGTGGACGGAATATATTCCGACGAACATTAGTACGCTTGCAAAAAAAAGGCCCATTGTTTTGATGAATGTCAGAGAAGGGGCTGTATCAGAAAGAAGTGCATTGTTAGCTGGAATTAAAGGCATTATATATGAAACTGATAAGCCAGACGTTCAGTTAAAGAGTATCAGGTCGATACTTGACGGTGAGCTATGGTTTCGTCGTAGTATCATCAGTAGTACCTTTTCAGAATTATTGAGTGAGCATATACAAACTAAAAATATTACGCCGCAAGCTGAAATGGATGAATCAACCTATAATCTAACGAAGCGTGAAAAAACCATTATTAAGTTAATCGCCGAAGGAGCTCAGAATAAAGAAATCGCCAGCCGGTTACACATCAGTGACCATACAGTGAAGACCCACCTATATAGTGCATTTAAAAAAACCAAATCACGTAATCGCATCGAGTTATTAAACTGGGCTAGACAGTTTTTCCCCGATGCATTAACGCGATACCATACTAATTAAGTGGTTACTTGAGGAGACCAAATCCCCTTTTTAATACCACTTTTTATTAAATTGACTAATGCTTTCTCGATGGCTTGCTTTACACAAATATGCATCGGCTCATTATTTGTGTAGCCTGCCTCAGCTTCAGCGAGTCGTTTGTAGCTGACAAAGCGAAAGAAACCAGCTCTTACTTCGTGGCTCAAAATGGTTTTTGTGGTAGCAACGGAAGTTAATACAACCCCCGTTCTTACATCTACTGCACGCATATAGATTGAGATAACATCTTCTCGATAAAGTTCTGAAGTACTTATCCCAAAATACTCCGCACCAAGCCCGCCCGTTTTGGTATTGGAGTCATAGCTGATGATACCGCCTTCTATCAATATCTTAGCAGTTTTGAGTGGGGGTAGTTTGTTCGTTTTCCCGTTATTAGTATCTTGTGCTGCCCGAATGATTTTTCGTTCTGTAAGAATGTTTTGCAGCCCTTCTCTCTCAACAGGGATAAACCAGTCTGTTTCGTTTAATGCTTGAACAAGAATCGCGGATGCCCCTTGAGTGACTGCGGTTGAAAATGAACTTACATTGGCAATAGGTTTATATTGGCCTGTTTGGTCTCTAAACGAATAGACTGAGACTGGAATACTCCCCATAGGAGGAGGTAAAGTTTGTAATTCTGAAAAGGTATCAGTTTGTTCTAATGTTTGAGCAATTTTAATATCAGGAGGCAGAACCTGAGTTAAGTTCGAGCAGCCTGCGGTTGCCCCTAATAATAAAGCTATTAATATTGTTTTTATTGTCTGCTTTTTCATGGCGTAAACCTCGGTACTTCTATGGTCGTGATCTCACCATTTATGAGGTTGGTGATTTGTACTGTGATGCTGTCTGAATTACTGGTGATCATTTTAATCTCATAGTCGCCACTAACAAATGTTGAGTCTTGGCCAAATACATTGTCAGTTGGATCTTCACCAAAAGCTAAATCTGTGAGTTCACGTACGATTTTATTTATATATGAACGCTCTAGAGATTCTTGAAGTCGTTCTGCATAGGTTTTTTCTACCGTATGCGCTTTGTGTTTGTTTTGTGATTGTGCTTTGTTGAGTAGCATGCTTGCGTTAAGCGGGCTACCGCCAAAACTTGGATTAATGGGTGTATAAACAAGCTCACTCGCGAGCAATAATGAAGGACTAAAAAAGGCAGTTAATATTATTGTTTTTTTCATGTTAAAGACCACTGAGAGCCATATCCTGGCTGAATTCGCTAAAGTTATTTGAGGCGATAAGATTGACGAGTGTTATGGCTGCTTGCTCGACTTGTTCATCAATAGGTTTAAGGCGTCTACCCATGAATGTTTTATAAACGACGGAATTATTGATCTCTACAGTTAGCACAGTGCCAGCACGCGGTATTAAAGTTTCTTTAATTACTACACTAGCACCGGATGTATTAGGAATGTCTTGCCATAACATACTTAACTGGGAGTAAAACTCATAACCGGATCGGCTGATGCTTTGGTCAAGCAAAAAGCCACCAATCTCCTCCTTGGCATGCAATGGGCTGGTGATAATACATATTATGAAAAAGAAATGTTTCAGTACAGCATTCATAATGACCACTTTTATTATTAGAAAAGCAGTGTGAAGTTTTCACACTGCTTAGTCATAGTAAAGTTACTTTTGCGTAATGGTTGTGGTATTGAAATCACCCACTTGAGTAACTGAAACATCACCATTAAGTTGCGACATACCGCCTTCAACTAAGTTACCAGTACCTGTTTGGCTGATTGTTAGACTCAAATCATTACCGGCTAATAAGAAAGCGCCATTATCGATACCAGCCACAACGTTCATGTCACCGACTTGCGCAATGTCTACGCTATTACCGGTGCCTTCAAGCATGAGATCTAACGCATTCAGGTTACCAACTTGGCTTGTCACAATTGAATTATCATTGCTAGGAACGACACTGCTTAAGGTAATACTCGTGTCATTGTCACTGCCAATTTGTGAAAGTTGAATGCTATTTGACGATGTTTCTAAAGAGGTGTCAGGGTAAGAGGTTTGAATTGTTGCATGATTACCAGTGCCAGCAATTTGAATGGTTTGGAAGTTATTGTCAGAACCATTAAAGTTAGCGATATGCGTATTGTTGTCTTGCTCTTCTTGAATTGCAGAGAATGTATTGTTATCTCCAGCAACCCCTAAATACGCTGCATTATCGTTACCACTTTGCGTGACATTCAATTCATTATCATTGCCTTGAACATCGAATTGCAGTTGATTACTTAGGCCTGTTTGGTCGGCGGATACTTTGTTATCATTTCCGGCGAACAAACCACTTGTTATGCTATTCGTATCACCATTTTGCTCTAAATATAGGTTATTGTCGTTGCCTCTAACACCAGCGGCGAGTTCTATGGTGTTTTCGTTACCAACTTGGCTTGCTCTGATATCATTCTCATCGCCAGTAATATCAATGCTGGTGAGTTTATTGTCATTACCGCGCTGTTCTATAGAAATACTCTGATCTAGGCCGAAAATACCCGATACTTCAACGCCATTGTTATTACCAATTTGCTCTACTTTGATGTCGTTATCATCACCTGATAATGCATCAATGGTCAGGCGGTTTCTGTCACCGACTTGTTCGAAGTCAATTTCATTTTCTTCGCCCTGTAGCGATTCAATCGTCGCTATATTCCAAAAGCCATCTTGCTCAACATCAATTTCGTTGTCATCGCCTACGATGCTATTTAGGTGAACTTCACCCCACTCTCCATTTTGGACAACGTTTATTTCATTTTCATTGCCTTGCAAGTCTCTTATGAATGTCCATTGGCCGCCGTCGCCTTGCTCTATGCTAATAAGGTTGTCATCACCATTAATAGTGGTTATCACTTGACTGCCAATATTACCTAAACCCGCAGCACCTCCTTGCGTAATAGCAAGCATGTTAGCGCCACCCGCGATTTCAATTTGAGTCTTAGCGTCACTGCCATTTTGATTATTAGCAATATGGTTACTGCTACCTTTTACGCTGATTGTTTGTAAGTTATTGTCACCAGCCTGTACAGAGCTTAATTGGTTGTCATCACCTTCAACGGCTAACTGAGCACCATTAATGTTACCTGTTTGTTCTACCGTTGCGTTGTTACCACTGGCTGGGTTAATTGATTTTTGTGAGATCTCGACTTTGTTTTGCTGTGCATTTGCCATAAAGTCAGAAGTAATTGAATAACTAGTGTCTTTTGAGTCAGCGTTATTTGCTATCGCTACGTTGCCATAACCTAGCGCCAATGCAACGGCACATGTAATGAGAGATTTTTTTAGCATGGTAATATCCTGTTCTATATTGAATTATTTTGTAACGCTGACATCTACGACCATATCATTACCCTGCTGATGAATAATGAATGACTGTTGCCCTAATTGCGTTAAGTTGACGATGTTGGCATTACCTTCTTGAATGATCACAGCTGAGTTATAACTGCCTTGTTGCAAGAGGTTGATGCGGTTGTTTGAGCCCAATTGTGTAATGTCGGCAAGGTTACCTGTGCCGAGCTGTTGTACGTTAATTGAGTTCAATTCGTCGTTAGATTGAAATATTGTTGCTTTATTAAATGTACCGATTTGGTTAACTAAAGCATGGGTGTTGATATGTTGTGCTTTAGATACAAAAGACGGATGTATACTGATAGATAGTGGAGATTCTTTTAAGTCATAGTCTTTGGCACTCATTTTTAACGATACACAAGATAATGCAATACACAATAAAGGAACAAAGCGTGACTTAGATAATGCTCGATTATTTTTTGTTGTGCTTTTGTATCTTGATGTAACCATTTTGTTTTCGTGCGTCTGTTTTTTATGACTTGAGTTCACTGTAATAAAGCCGTAATGGATAATATATAGGTAATTTTTTTGATTTATTTGTTGTTTTAAATCAGCATCTTGTGTTTTTTCTTTTTGTTTTTTTATTTTTTCAGTAAAAAAGGTTGGGTTTTAGCGAGCGTAATAGCAGCATAAGCTCATACTATTTTGTTAAAAAAGTGTATTTAAAAATATGGCTAATCTGTTTTTACTGTTTTTCAGTATTACACTTGCAGCTTGATTATTTTTATTGTTATCTAATAGCGTTGCTTAATTAAATTACTTATGTGTTTACTAGGAATGCTGACCTAGTAACGTGTGCTTTGCACTGTAGCTTGATATACAAGGCTACATGGGCAAGCCGCACTTATCATAAGCCTACTGTTGATATTGAGAGATCCAAAAACGAGTGTGATGTAACACTTTAAATTAATTAATAGCGTGTGAGACGAGACTCAGTCGTACTTGGCGTTATGAGAAAATACTGGATCTAACAATGAAATTAAAACTATCTGCTTTAACGCTTGCGTTATTACCGTGCCTTTCACAGGCTGCGATCAATATGAATTCTAATACTGAGCGTATGAGCGCAGCTGACGATTCGGTCATCGTTGTATTCAAAGAAAGTGCAAGTAAAGCGCAAAGGTTAGCCGCACGTCAGTTAGTGAATGCAAAAATTACTGATGTTAATAATGACGAGGTGGATGACAGCTATAAAAATGTACTAAAAGGTCGTTTAGCTCAGTTCAAACTTGATAAAACCAACCCTAAAGCAGCTATAAAGGCGCTTGCCTCCCATACTGCGGTTCAATATGTCGAACCTAATTATCAGCTATCTATTCAAGCGATGCCTGATGACCCTAAATTCTCAGAGCTTTGGGGCCTTCATAACACAGGCCAAACAGGTGGCACGGCTGACGCAGATATTGATGCGGTAGAAGCGTGGGATATTTCTATTGGTAGCCGAGATGTTATTGTTGGCGTTATTGATACTGGTGTTGACCATACTCACCCTGATCTTGCGGCAAATATGTGGGTTAACCCAAATGAGATTGCAGGAGATGGCATTGACAATGACAATAATGGTTTTATTGATGACGTGCATGGTATAAATGCCATTACCGACGCAGGGGATCCGATGGATGACCAAGGCCATGGGTCTCACGTCGCAGGCACTATTGGTGCAGTTGGTAATGATGGTGTGGGCGTCGTTGGTGTAAACCAGCAAGTATCTATTGTGGGCTGTAAGTTCTTAGATTCAGGTGGTAGTGGCTCATCAGCGAATGCAATCAAATGTATCGATTATTTAGTTGGATTAAAAAATGCGGGTGTTGACGTAAGGGTCTCTAATAATAGTTGGGGTGGTGGCGGTTTTAGCCAAGCATTATCTGATGCACTTACTGCCTCTGAAGAAGCGGGGATCTTGTTTGTTGCAGCGGCAGGTAATAGCGCAGTTGATAATGACTCTAATCCACACTATCCATCGAGCTATGAGCATGAGTCAGTATTGTCAGTAGCAAGCACTACGCATACAGATGCAATGTCTAGCTTTTCACAGTGGGGTTTAACCAGTGTTGATTTAGGTGCGCCTGGTTCAGCGATTGTATCGACTATTCCTGGGGGGGGCTATGACAGTTTCTCAGGTACATCAATGGCTACACCGCATGTTGCGGGTGCCGCAGCACTGGCTTTATCTGTAAACCCAGACCTAACAACAGCCGAACTTAAAGCATTGCTTATGAATTCTGGTGATGATAACGCGGCGCTTGCGGGTAAAACAGTATCAGGTAAGCGCCTAAATGTCGCAACTGCATTAGAGCAAGCAGATCCGACGCCAGGCTTCAGGTTATCTGCAACACCGGCATCTCAAGAGATTGTTGCAGGTGATACCGCAACATACACTTTTGAAGTATCGGCTATTGCGGGTTGGACTGGAGATATTAGTTTAGCGGTAACCAGTGATTTAGAGGGGGCGGTGTTATCCTCGAGCACTGTTCAGCCAGGTGGTTCATTTACACTAAGCGTGCCAACGCTAGCAGATACGCCATGGGGCAGTTATTCATTTACAATTGATGCGACCAGCGGCGATTTAGCGAAGCAAAGTCAAGTATCACTTTATGTTAATCCACAAGGGTTAACTGAATTTGAATATAGCAACACTGAAAAAGTAGATATCCCAGATAATGATCCAGCAGGTGCATCATCTGTGATCAATATACCGGACGAGATCACTGTTTTTGGTTCAGAGACGTTGATTGACATTACGCATACTTATATTGGTGACCTTGTTGTTACATTAACCTCACCATCAGGTACGACGGCGACACTACATAACAAAGCCGGTGGTGGAGCTGATGATATTAATCAATCATTTGCATCAAATGCCTTTAACGGTGAAGTTGCACAAGGCGATTGGACGTTAAAAGTTGTTGATACATATGCTGAAGATATAGGGACAATCAATCAGTGGGCTGTCACATTAACAGGCATTGGTGAAGTTGCGCCAGCTGCGCCAGAAGCAAACTTTTCTTATACGTCTGATTTGTTGCAGGTAAACTTTACAGATGGCAGTCGTGATGCCAATAATGATATTGCATCTTGGGCATGGGACTTTGGCGATGGCAATACATCCTCAGAGCAAAGCCCAATGCATGCATATGCCACTGCTGGTACTTATCAAGTTATGTTAACGGTTACTGATGCTGAAGGTTTGACGGACTCAAAAGTCATGGAAGTTTCGGTTGCTGAGACTGCTGTGGAGTTGAAGTTAAAACGCGCTAACAAAACACGGCTTGGCTTCGCTCGAATAGAGCTGGCGTATCAAGGTGCAACAAGTGATACCGTTGATGTTTATCGCGATGGTGAAAAAGTATCAACTTCAGCCAACACTGGTTTATATAGAGACTTTATTCGCCGTGCAACACAAGACCAATATGTTTATAAGGTTTGTGTATCTGCTGATATTTGCTCTCAAGAAGTAACAGTTAACTTTCGTTAATTAAAACTTTGAAATAAAAACAGCGCCTTTGTGGCGCTGTTTTTATTACAACTAAGCAGTGTTGATAAATATTCTTACATGCTTATTAGAAGCCGATATTGTGCTTTAGTGTGACTTCACAAGACGTGGTATTACTTGCAAATGCAGATTGGATAAATAAATGATCGCCTGCTTTTAAGTTTAGTAACATTTCTTTTGTGTTGTTATAGCGTCTTTTAGCTACCTGATAATCCCAGTCACTTGAGCTATCTCTATTTACATCATAATTAATATGACAACCACCTGTCGCACCATCATTTGTTGTCCAGTTGAATGTTACGCTGTAGTTAGAAACAGTATAACTAAACTTTGCAGTTTGGTGTTGGGCGTAATTGTCACCGATAACCACATCAGTCCAACGTGCTTGGGGTACACCTGGTCTAGGCTTTTCTGTAATATTAACACCTAAACTTGAAGCATTAGACATTGAAGAAAAGGCGAGTGTTGATAGGATGAGCGCGATACTTGTTTTTTCATATTTAATTTTCCTTATTTAATAAAATAAAACGCAGCGCTAATCTATCTTGTCGAGATAATTAGGTTAATGCATTGTTTTTATATTTAATGAAGGGTTGGTTTTTTGGTTTTTTGGTGTGTAGGTTGTGTCTTTGATCAAGCGCCTTAAATAAGAATGCAAAATGACATTGGCCTATGTCATCTTAATCGCGTTCGATAGACTAATATGCAGCTTAATAAACTCCAAGCGCGGTGTTTCTCGCATTATTTCTCTGCTCAGGTATAATCCTCCTCTCAGGACATTGAGGTAGTTATGCTCTCTAAAAATCAATCGAAACTCTTACGTGCGCTAGCACAAAAAAAATATAGAAAACAACATCAGCAGTATTTAGTTCAGGGTGAGAAAAACATCTTGGAGCTTCTTGATGCTGGGTTGAAAGTAGTACACCTTTTTGCGACTGCGGAGTTTTTATCTGCACATTCAGTAAAGTTAGCAGGCGTGGCATGTACTGAAACTGATAGTGACAGTTTATCAAAAGTCAGCACTTTGGTGAGTAATAACGCAGCGATTGCAATTGTCCCTTTTCCTGAAAGTGCAGAAGTCGATACATCAGGGATCGTATTAGCTCTCGATGGCGTGTCTGATCCTGGTAACCTTGGCACGATTATTCGGTTGGCTGATTGGTATGGACTAAATCAGATCATTGTCAGCGAAGATTGTGCTGATCACCTAAACCCCAAAGTTATCAGTGCTACGATGGGCTCTTTTGTCCGTGTTGATGTTGTACGTTGCGACCTTCCAGAGTTTTTAGCGTCTTACTCAGGTGGTATTTATGGCGCATATTTAAATGGCGAAAATGTACATGACACGGCTTTTTCTGCGCGTGGTGTACTCGTTATGGGAAGTGAATCGCACGGAATACGTGAGCCTGTAGGTAAGTACATTGATAGCCCTATTACCATTCCTTCATTCGGTGTTGCAGAGTCTCTCAATGTGGCTATGGCGACAGGTATTATTTTAGATAATATAAAGCGTCAAGGTTAATTATATTCCGTGTTTTCAAGAGCCTTCATTTCTACGAGTATAAGTTAGCATATGCGGTTAAGCAGTATTAAACTCGCTGGCTTTAAGTCCTTTGTTGAGCCAACTAAAATCCCTTTTATTGATCAAATGACATGTGTTGTTGGCCCTAATGGGTGTGGCAAATCGAATGTCATTGATGCGGTACGGTGGGTGCTCGGTGAAAGCTCTGCGAAAAACTTACGCGGTGACGCGATGACCGATGTTATTTTTAATGGGTCAACAAACCGTAAACCGATATCACAAGCATCTGTAGAGTTGATGTTTGATAATGCCCAAGGGCGTTTGCCTGGAACATTAGCCGATCGTAACACCGTATCAATTAAAAGATTAGTGACGCGTGATGGTCAATCCTTGTACTTCCTTAATGGCAGTAAATGCCGTAAGCGAGATATTACTGATATTTTTCTAGGTACAGGCTTGGGTCCGCGCAGTTATGCAATCATTGAGCAAGGCATGATCTCTCGGCTGATAGAGAGTAAGCCGCAAGAGCTGCGTGTGTTTCTTGAAGAAGCTGCGGGCGTATCAAAATATAAAGAGCGTCGACGTGAAACGCAGACGAGGATAAAAAGCACGCGAGAAAACTTAGAACGGCTGCTTGATGTACGTAAAGAATTGCAGCTGCAGCTTGACCGCTTAGCTGTGCAGGCAAAAGACGCACAAGCCTATCGTACTTTAAAGCAGCAGGAGCGCACTTATAAAGGTCAATTAGCAGTTTTAAAGTGGCAGGGGTTTTATCAAAAGCAGCAGCAAAAGTTGCAGCATATAACAAAAGTACAATCTGAGATTGAATTTTTAAATACTGCACATAGCGGCCATCATGATGTACTTGCTGCATTAGAGGGGCAAGTCACAAATTTAAATGATGCAATAGCAGAGCAGCAGCTGAGTATTCATCAAATTCATACTGACTTGACGAAAGCAGAGCAGCAGAAAATACATTTAGTTGACAAGCATAGAGACCTGCAGCAGCAAGCGGTTGAATATAAAAAAGAAACCGATGAAGCGCAAATAAACCTGTCATCATTGACGGTTGCAGCTAAAAAGTCGAATGAATTAGTAAAAGACTGTTCTGAGAGTAAACTGGTTACTCAATTACAATTAGAAGAATACCAATACATTTATGAAGAGCTAAGCTCAGGCAATCAAGCTGATGAAGCCGCGTTGCAAACAGCCACAGAGTTGCTTGAGCAGTACCAATCGGAATATGTAAAAATAGAGCAACACTACATAAATGCACAACAAGCACATGAGCATAACCGAGAGAAACAACAAGAGTTAGCCAAACAAATCAAGGTTTTGGCTGCTGATGATCCTAGGGAAAAGAGTAAACAAGAACAACAAGCGCTTGTTGATAATACACATAAAATTGCTCAATTACAGGCTACTGGGCAAGATATCGCTTCGCATTTACATAGCCTCACCCAGCAACATAAAACGGCAAAAAAAGCACTTGTAGAACAACAACACGTTCATACTAACTTAAGCGCTAACCTTGATGCTCTGGCACAAGTTTTAGCGCTAACAAGTGATGAGGAAAATGACCGTTTATTGAGCTCTCTGCGAGTAAAAGCCGGATTTGAAATGCTGGTGGAGCGTGCTCTTTTGGGTTTGGACACTTTAAAAGTGTCGCAATGTGCAGCAGATAATGCAGTTTGGCCGATTGAGCACAAAGCAAAAATAGGCTCAGTGGCGGAGTTAATTGACAGTGAGATTTATCCTTCGTTACTTAATAAAGTGCAATTGATAAAAAGCAACGAGCAGTTTAACGTGCATGAACAGTGGGTTTTTGGCATTGATTTATCTGGATGTTTATATGGTGAGAATTGGCGTGCAACAGTAAAAAATAACGGTAAAGATAGTGTTCTAAGTCAACACGCAAGGTTTCGAACGCTTCAACAGAGTTTACCCAGTGTCGAGGAGAAACTAGGCGTGTTAGAGCAGGGGGTTATCACGCTCTCAACCCAATTAGCCGATTGTGAGGCATCTGAAGCGCACAATAAAGAGCAAGTACACCATTTTTCTAAACAGGTTGCGGTATTACACTCACGTCATGAGATATTAAAGCAGCAGAGTAGTCAATGGCTTGAAAGTTATGAGTCAATGCAGAGTAAGCTGCAAACGTTAAATGAGCATTTGACCAATAGTCAACGAGCATTAAATAACGCTGAGCAAGCGCATATAGCTTCTCAGACTATTTTGTCGCAGCATCAATCTCATTGTATACAGCTTAAAGGCCAGTTTGAACAAAAAAAGAGTGAACAAAAACAAGCGATTGCCAATAAAGAAGCGGGATTACAAAAGCTACATGCAGCGACACTCGCCGAGCAGCAAGCTAAAAGTGCTTGGCAATTAGCGCAGTCGAAAGTAGATCATAGCCAAAAAAGTTATACCCTGGCTTTTGAGCAATCAAAAAAGGTGCATGAGGCTCTGCTGCTATTAACCGCTCCGATGAGTGACATTGAGAAAAGTATCACCCAGTTGTTGTTACATCAGACGGAGCAGCAAAAGGTGTTTGAGGGTTTGCAACAGCAATTACAGCAAGCTAAAGTGCAACTGCAAGAAAAGCAACTTTCTTTAAAAGGAGCTAACAGTGAAGTTGCGCGGTTGCGTGAGTTACTACAAAAACATCAATTAGATGAGCAAGGTTTAGCAATTAAAGCTCAGGCTGCATTAGAACCGCTAGAAAGTTTAGAACAAAAGGTTGCTGAGGTTTTGGCTGCGTTACCTGAAAATAGCAATGTCAATACGCTTCAGTTACAGTTAAATACGGTACTTGAGTCATTACAAGCGTTGGGTGCAGTGAACTTGGCGGCAATTACAGAGTTTGAAGAAGCAAGCGAAAGGAAAGGTTACCTAGATGGTCAACTTGAAGATTTAACTTCTGCATTAAAAACATTAGAGAATGCGATCAGAAAAATTGATAAAGAGACTAAAATTCGCTTTAAGGCAACCTTCGATCAAATTAATGATGATTTAAAAGAGTTATTTCCTAAGGTTTTTGGAGGGGGTAGTGCATACTTAGAGTTGACGAGCGATGACTTGCTAGAAAGTGGTGTGAGTATCATGGCAAGACCGCCAGGAAAGAAAAACTCAACAATTCATCTGTTAAGTGGTGGAGAAAAAGCGCTGACCGCATTATCATTGGTGTTTTCTATCTTTAGACTGAATCCAGCACCATTTTGTATGCTTGATGAGGTTGATGCACCGTTAGATGACGCAAACGTTGGACGTTTTTGTCGTTTAGTTGAGGAAATGTCTCAAACGGTACAATTTATTTATATTAGCCATAACAAAATTGCAATGGAAATGGCTGGTAAACTGACGGGGGTAACTATGGCGGAACCTGGTGTTTCGAGAATGGTTGCCGTTGACATAGAGCAAGCAGTGCAAATGGCACAAGCATGAGAATAAAAAAAGGTGAGCAATGGCCACAGAATTGAGATGGGCGTTAATCGTGATCAGCGCATTAGTAATTGGTGGATTACTGGTCCATGGTTTATGGTCGGTTCGTAAAAAGGACCAACCGGATGAGAAACAGCGAGAGCAAGAGGCGGAGCCTCAAACTGAGCAGCCTTCATCAATACAAAGTAACGATGAACCAGAAATTGGGGAGATGAACTTTGCTGCGGTAGATGATGAGCCTATTACGAACAACGGCAGCGACATTACTTCAGTAGATGTGCAGCAAGGTGCTGAATCTGAAGTGGAGCCAGACACAAGTGCACCAGCGCAGCCTGTACAAGAACCATCTGATTTCATTATATTACATATTGCTATGCCAGAAGGGTTAACAATGGCAGGTTCAAGGCTGTTACCTGCTGTATTAAGCTTAGGCTTTAAATACTCAGATGAAGGTTTTTTTAACCGCCATGTTGAGCCGTCTGGAAACGGGCCGGTGTTATTTCGTTTAGTCAATATGTTCAATCCAGGGACATTTGACATTGATAATATGGAACAGTTTGGTACCGCAGGGGTGAGTCTTTTTATGACTCTTCCCTGTGAAGGCGATAGCCTCGCGGCATTTAACATGTTACATGGCGCAGCTAAAAAGTTGGCTGATGAGTTCGGAGCGACCGTGTTAGACAGCAGCCGAGAGCCTTTGTCAGTTAATGCTGTACGAGCATATGTAGAGAAAGTACGTGAGTATGCAGTTTAAGTAAAAGGTTGGGCGTCAGAGCCATTTTTTTAAGCCACGAGTTGTAGCATACACTCGTGGTTTTTGTTTTTTAGAGGTTGAGATGTCAGAGTCTATCAATAATCAAATTCAGTCGTTAAAGCAACAATTAGAAGAGCACAATTACCAATACTACGTGATGGATAATCCGTCGATCCCAGATGCGGAGTACGACCGTCTTATGCGAGAGCTTATGGCGTTGGAGCTTGCTAATCCAGAGTATTTAACGGTTGATTCACCTTCGCAAAAGGTCGGGGGTGAAGCGCTCGGTAAATTTGAACAAGTTAAACATCAAGTACCTATGTTGTCACTGGACAATGCATTTGATGAGGTTGAATTCACCGCATTTAATCGCCGTATTAAAGAACGTTTATTGGAAAACAAAGAGCTAGATTTTTGCTGTGAACCTAAATTAGATGGGTTAGCGGTTTCTATTTTGTACCGTGATGGAGTACTTGTTCAAGCTGCTACGCGTGGCGATGGGCAAGTGGGTGAAAATATTACTGAGAATGTGAAGACAATCCGTAATGTTCCACTTCGCCTGAGAGGTAAAAATATACCACAAGAAGTGGAAGTGCGCGGCGAAGTGTTTATAGATAATGCGGGGTTTGCGCGTTTAAATGAAACTGCAGCAGCAAAAGATGAAAAAACCTTTGCCAACCCACGTAATGCAGCCGCGGGAAGCCTTAGGCAGTTGGATTCTAAGATCACTGCTAAGCGTCCGCTCATGATGTATGCATACTCTATGGGTGTTGTAACTGGCGCGGATCTGCCAGACACACACTTTGGACAACTGGAACAATTGAAAGAGTGGGGCTTACCAATGTGCCCTGAAACGAAGCTGGTAACGGGTGCTCAGGCTGCGCTTGCGTATTATCAAGATATTATGCAGCGACGTTCTGAGTTAGCCTATGAAATTGATGGCGTGGTGATCAAGGTAAATAATAAAGCCTATCAGCAGCAGTTGGGTTTTGTTGCGCGAGCGCCAAGATGGGCGATTGCTTTTAAATTTCCGGCTCAAGAAGAGATCACGCAGCTTCTAGATGTTGAGTTTCAGGTTGGGCGTACAGGTGCAATAACCCCGGTCGCACGCCTTAACCCCGTGTTTGTTGGAGGGGTGACGGTTTCTAATGCGACCTTACATAATCGAGATGAAATAGAGCGGTTGGGGGTTAAAGTTGGAGACACGGTGATTGTACGTCGTGCCGGGGATGTGATCCCACAAGTGACGCAAGTGGTGTTAGAGCGTCGCCCTGATACGGTGCGCGATATTACATTTCCTGATACTTGCCCTGTATGTGACTCGCACGTAGAGCGGGTTGAAGGGGAGGCGACAACCCGCTGCACAGGCGGTTTGGTGTGCCAGGCGCAGCGTAAGCAAGCAATCAAGCATTTTTCATCACGTAAAGCGCTTGATATTGATGGGTTGGGAGACAAAATAGTTGAACAATTGGTTGATAGGGAGCTTATACATACACCCGCAGATCTGTTTATTTTGAAACAAGGTCATTTTGAATCGCTTGAGCGTATGGGGCCCAAATCAGCGAAAAACTTGGTTGCCGCATTAGAAGATGCAAAAACAACGTCGTTAGCGAAGTTTTTATATGCATTAGGCATCCGAGAAGTGGGGGAAGCAACGGCACAAAATTTGGCGAATCACTATTTGACGCTTGAAAAAGTGTCAACCGCCTCCATTGATAGTCTACAAGAGGTTAGCGATGTGGGAGTGATTGTAGCTCAGCATTTACATGCTTTTTTCCAAGAACCACATAATCAAACAGTGGTGAGTGCACTCCTTGAAGTCGGCGTGAATTGGCCTGAACTCGCGGACAAATCAACACAAAGCCAGCCGCTGGATGGACTAACTTACGTATTAACAGGTACACTCACACAGCTAAATCGAAATGACGCGAAAGCGCGTTTACAGGCGCTGGGAGCCAAAGTATCGGGCAGTGTATCTAAAAATACTCATGCTCTGGTCGCGGGAGAGAAAGCTGGTTCTAAATTGACCAAAGCGCAGGACTTAGGCATTGATATATTAGATGAAAATGCACTGATTAAATTGTTAGCAGAGCATGAATAATCATTAAACATACTGTCGGCAAAGTAAGTCTGCTTTGCCGGTAAGTGGAGTAGAGTAATGAAGCAGTATGGCCCTGAGTATTGGGATAAGTATGGTGTATATCGCACCCCAATTGGCTTTAACCTCACGTTGCTCGTACTGCTTCGTGCGTATTTACTGTGGATTTTTTCTGCGATTGCAAGGCGACCTGATTTAGACTTTATGTCGTTATTTTTTCAATCTAAGCAGCATTTTTTTGTTGCTTTGGGTATTGGTGCGGTTGCACTTGTGCCCACCGTTGTTTTTTCATTACGTAGACCTTCTAGTTCACAGCATTTAGCAAAGTACTGGCGTTACATGCGATGGCCATTGCTCTTGGCTGCGCTGGCAGATCTTAGTTGGCTTATTTTACAAGCATCACAAAGTTACTATCAGTTTTCGTTATATCTGGCTGTGCAAATGGTGATGTTGTTATGGGTGATTTTATACTTAGTGCGAAGTCGCTATCTTAAACATTTCTTTAATGATTGGCCTGAACCAGAAAAGAGCACTAAGAAAACAAAAGGCTGATGTAAAAAATTTGCGATGTGAGAGGTGTTATTTATTGATACAGCAAGAGCTAAGAAAAATAGTGATCATAGTAATTGCGTATTAAATGGTCTTTTAGCCGAATTGAGCCAAATGTATCGTGATGAACGTAGTATGGTTATTAGGTTTTCAATATAACAAGTAAAGGTAAATAAAATGCTTACATGGCGCGATATACTGAAATTTACAACCGAAGGAAATCTGACACCCAATAAGCGAGTAGAAAAAACACTTGCGCAGTGGCAAGCACAGCTCGATGAGGATGTGTATTATATTACCCGTAACAAAGGGACCGAACGACCTTTCAGTAGTGGTAGCTGCACATTGTTTGAACCTGGGAAATATGCCTGTGCATGTTGTGATAACTTATTATTTGATGCGCATGAAAAGTTTGATAGTGGCTCGGGTTGGCCCTCATTTACCCAGCCGGCAGAAGATAATGCAATTGCTTACATAGGCGATAATTCGCATGCGATGCAACGTGTCGAAATCGTATGCAATGTATGTGACGCCCATTTAGGACATGTATTCCCTGATGGGCCAAAACCAAGTGGTTTACGTTATTGTGTTAACGCACTATCTATGGTGAAAGTACAAAGCTAGTCGATAGATAATCCCATTTCGGTGAGTTGTGCTAGCAGCTTATCAAGGCGGGTTTTTTGTTCAGGTTCGAGAGTGGTACTTTCATTGAGGGCAGAAACACATTTTTTAGCCAGCGTTGAGTTAAACGTTTGACCATTTTTGCCGGTGTTATCGAGCAAGCATTGTAACAAGTTGAGTGCGATGCTTGCATTTTTAGGCATGATCCTAAATGCCTGAGAGAACGCTTCTAGTGCCATATCTAAATGACCCCGATTGAACTGATTTACCGCGTGATTATTTAATTCTTTTGGACCCATGGTGATATCACGTCGCTCACTTTGCTGCTGCTGAATATAATGCATCGTAATTGGGTCACTCACATTGTCATGGCGCTCGCAATGGGCAACTATCTGCGTAAACAACTCTTGTGCTTTGTGGTGAAAACCAAGTTCATGGTAGGCCTTTGCTTTGTCCAATGATGCATCCACAGAGCGTATTGAAGGCTCATCCTCTAATTGTTCAATGAGCTTTCGTGCGTTTCTGCTTTCATCTTTTAAATAATGTATGCGCGCATTAAGCACATCGATTTGAGCTTGATTATCGGCATTTGGAAACTGCTTTTTTAATTCCCCTAAATATTGCTGTGTTTGGCGAGTAATACGGTTTACTTGCTCAGTTTGATCGGTACTTAATGCAAAGTCGATACCCGCTCTTACCGCATTTAGATAAACTTCAGGGCTATCATGAATGGAATGTTTAGCATATTGGGCAATGTCTTTTTGTGCGTGGTAGCTGCGTTCGTAGTCATGGTTAATGAGTGCAATGCGGCTAAGAGACTTTTGTCGGTCAATATTTCGGGGTGCGATCTTAGATGCTTCACTTAAGAAGTCTTGAGCAGTTTCAAATTGGCTTAGTTTTATTTCGAGTCTGCCTAATAGATCTAGCGCAATTAGGCGCGTCTCAGAGCGCTCTAACATGGTTTTAAGCATGCGCTGTGCAAGGGCGTCTTCATTGTTAGCAATTAATGCTTCAATAAGGCCTATTTTTGCCCAAGTGAACTTTTGCAAATTGAGCGCCGACTTATAGAACTTTTTAGCATCTTTGACACGGTTGAGGCGTAATAAGGCTTCGCCTTTTAGCTTAAGTAACATTGGGCTGTAAGCGTGACCTCGTTTATCTAATTCAACATCAATTAACTTAACGGCTTTAGAGTCGTTACCATCATCAATAAAAGTATATATTTTTTTTAATGAACGCTTACGCTTTAATACGCGCTCAATTCGGCCTCTTAACTCTTTAATAGTAAAAGGTTTAACTAAAAAATCGTCGGGCTGTAGCTCAATAACGCTATGGACGAGCTCTCCGCTGGTTTCAGCAGAAACAAAAATAAAAGAGGTGGCGTTTCGGACAAGGCGTTTACTTTTTAGTTCTTCATAAAGCTGATAACCATCTTGTCGCTTAGTAAGATCAAAAGAGCAGATCACTAAATCAAATTTCTCAATACGACAATGCTCAATCGCAGCTTGTGCATGTTCAGCAAATTTTAAATTCCTAAAGTCTAATTGCTCTAAAGAACGCTTCATATGGCTTAGCGCCAAAGGTTGTTCTTCGACAATTAAAATTTTGGTGTTGATAAAGGGCTGAACACTCATGCAAATGAATAACTTATAATAAAATGTGCTGTGAGTAGTTTAGTCGCTTAACAAGCATTTTGAAATAGATTGAGTTTAAGATGAGATGTTTATTGCAAAATTAAGAATACAAATGAAGTAGAGGAGTGTTTTAAACCATATGTGGTGGGTGATACTGGACTTGAACCAGTGACCCTCGCCTTGTAAGGGCGATGCTCTCCCAACTGAGCTAATCACCCACATATAGTTTTTTGATTATTTGGTGGGTGATACTGGACTTGAACCAGTGACCCTCGCCTTGTAAGGGCGATGCTCTCCCAACTGAGCTAATCACCCAAATAATCAATTCTGCTTATCACCATTATGAAAATGGTGGGTCGTACTGGACTTGAACCAGTGACCCTCGCCTTGTAAGGGCGATGCTCTCCCAACTGAGCTAACGACCCGCAAAAATATCTAAAATGGTGGGTCGTACTGGACTTGAACCAGTGACCCTCGCCTTGTAAGGGCGATGCTCTCCCAACTGAGCTAACGACCCATTTTAGATTGACAATATAATCTGGTGTCCACGATTAAAGTGGTGGGTGATACTGGACTTGAACCAGTGACCCTCGCCTTGTAAGGGCGATGCTCTCCCAACTGAGCTAATCACCCAGATTATGTGTTTTATTTGGTGGGTCGTACTGGACTTGAACCAGTGACCCTCGCCTTGTAAGGGCGATGCTCTCCCAACTGAGCTAACGACCCAAATAAAACATTTAGATAATGGTGGGTCGTACTGGACTTGAACCAGTGACCCTCGCCTTGTAAGGGCGATGCTCTCCCAACTGAGCTAACGACCCATATCTAAATCAACAACGTTTGCCGCGTCGTTGTGGGGCGCTATTATAGGGAGACTTCAAATAGTGTCAATACTTGAAGTTACAATTTTAGTTTATATGCGGTTTTTATCGCCAATTCATCAAAGCTCTTCATTTATTACCTATAGTGAAATTATTTTGTTATTTAATGAGTATGGGAAGTAACTTAGTAACAGGGGAAGCTGAAAGGGTGAATGGTGAGGCACGATTTAAGCAAAGTAACTTGTTGGTATAGGGTGACTCCTGATCTTTCCTTCTCATTATAATTCGCTGTTATTCAGGGTATTCGGTTTGGTGCTATATCAAGCGACCAGTGTAATATTGTAGGAACTTAATATAGCTATCTAGCTTCAATAACGAGGGGAGGGCTCTATAACAAAAGATATCATCACCTCAAGTATATTATTTAACTATGCATTTAATGTGTAAACACCAGGGCGAGGTAATAGTCACTGTTCTTTAGAGTATATGTAAAGTGAAAGCAGGTCAGGAGAGTGTCAGAATTATTGAGTCTATAACATCGTCAGTGAGGTTGTTTAATGAAAAAGAGTCTGCGGCTTGGCTGGTATTGTGGGTTTGCCGTACTTGGGCCTATAGATGAGCACTGTGAGTTCAGTGTAAGAAGGTTACAGCAAAGAAATAGAGTATCGTCTGCAATGAAAGGCGCGTATTAATAATTATAGACAAATCAAGCTGATACTTTTTTGAGCAAAAACAAGGGTTTTAATTGAAGTTCGACTATGATGTGGTTATATTAGCAACAACCTGATGGTTTTTAGAACGCTTGATAAAAAGTTAACTGAAAACTGTTGACTTTGTTTGTGTGCCTGCATAGAATGCGGCCCGCACTCAGCGATACAGGCTAGCAAGTTATTTGGCTAAGTTTGTTACTGGTTTGGGGCTATAGCTCAGCTGGGAGAGCGCTTCGCTGGCAGCGAAGAGGTCTGCGGTTCGATCCCGCATAGCTCCACCAAATCATTCAGTGCATTGTCCTAGAGTACACATTATATGTGTCCCCATCGTCTAGAGGCCTAGGACACCGCCCTTTCACGGCGGTAACAGGGGTTCGAATCCCCTTGGGGACGCCATTTCATTTCGATGAAATGATGTTATCTAAAAATCCTCGAGTGATTTCTAGATTATACTAGCTCATATGGTGCGAGTTAAAATAGCCAGTCCTAGTGACACAGATTTTATTCTGCTACTAAGAATAAGGCCATTCGCCTCACAGGCTCGGTCTCATCTAACGCAGAAATAGCAAATAGTAATTTGCAAATCAATTTCTGCGTCCCCATCGTCTAGAGGCCTAGGACACCGCCCTTTCACGGCGGTAACAGGGGTTCGAATCCCCTTGGGGACGCCATTTCTTTTATCCAATCTTTCATTCAATATTTCATACCTTTAAATCAAAAAATACTTTTCGGTAATTTCTTCTATTTCTGCTAGCTTTAATCATGCGTCTGCTTTTTGTTTGTTTAAATTATAAGCGAAGTGTTATGGTTTTTGATCGATAGCAAGCTTATGCCGTATTTTGTCATATGCAAACAAAAGTAATGATTTACTATTGTTTTTTAATCGTTTGAGTGAAGACTATGGCTACAGGAAGATCCGACTATACCAACCGAGAGTATGATTACCCCAATACTTACAATCTTTTATCGACTACCAATACAAATGGCCAGATAAAGTACGCGAATAAGCAATTCTGCGAAGTTGCAGGGTTTGATCTAGAAGACTTACAAGGTAAGCCCCACAATATTGTACGTCACCCAACTATGCCAAAAGCAGCCTTTAAAAATTTATGGGATTTTATTGGTTCAGGTAAGCCATGGATGGGGTTAGTAAAAAATCGCTGTAAAAATGGCGATCATTATTGGGTTAATGCGTATGTTACACCTATAGCCGATAAAACAGGAAAAACGGTAGAGTACCAATCCGTTAGAACGAAACCAGATCGTGATGTCGTTGCCAGAACCGAAAAAATATACGAACAATTGAATAATGGCACATCACCAGAGTCGATTGCTAAAAAGTCGTGGTCATTGTCGAGTCAAATGATAGCCATCATTATCGGTTTTTACATTCTGACGATGTTTTTAACTTCATTGGCATCGCCGTGGTCTTATATTTTAGAAACCGTATTGGTCATTGGTGTCGTTGCGCTAACATACTCTCGATTAGCGCCGGTAAGAGTGCTCAGTGAAAAAGCCAAAAAAGTTTACGACAATCCAATGATGCAAAAAATTTTCCTTGGTCGAGTCAATGATATAAGCGCGATTGAATTAGCGCTTTTGGCACGTGAATCGGAACTCAGAGCTGTACTTGGCCGCGTAAAAGACTCAAGTAGTACAGTAACAGAGCATGCAGATGAAACAGTGGCTGAGTGCAACCGCAGTGCAGACTTATTAAATAGTCAGCAAGCGCAAACGGGTTCGTTAGCAACGGCCATAAATGAAATGACGGCAACCATCGCAGAAATTGCTAACAATACCACTAATGCAGCGTCTCAATCTGAGTCTGCACTAGAGTCGGTAAAGGCAGGTAGTGTTGCAGTCAATGAGAATATGGAAAACAACTACGAGCTGTCAGAAGAATTGTCTAAAACACAAAAAGATATTGAAGATCTCAATGCTCAAACGGTGAATATCGGTGGGGTTGTTGATGTGATCCGTGGTATATCAGAGCAAACGAATTTACTTGCGCTAAATGCGGCAATCGAAGCGGCTAGGGCTGGGGAGCAAGGCCGAGGGTTTGCGGTAGTGGCTGATGAGGTAAGAGCACTTGCGCAACGTACACAAGAGTCAACAAAAGAAATTGACAGTATTATAGCCGATCTGCGTCAGCGTGCAGAGCGCGCGGTGGGTGCTATTCAAAATGGTGTAGACAAGTCTGGTGAATGTGTCAGTAAAGCAGAAGGTACTAAAGAGAGCTTAGATAGCATTAATACTCTGGTGAATGAGATATCTAGCCTTAACTATCAAATTGCGTCATCCACCGAAGAAATGTCAGGTGTATCAAACGAGCTTAATAATAACGCGGTGACGATTTCTCAGTTGGCGAATGATTCGCTAGAAAGCTCAGATAGAACTTTGAAAACGATGTCTAACACACAGACTTCATTGGTCGATCAAGAAAGCCTTGTGGACCAGTTTATGGTGAAGTTTGTTAAATAAAAAATAGGCTAGGGAAGCAAAGCATTATTGTGCTCAGGTGACCTATTTTATGACATTCGAAGGTTATGAAAAAACTCCAGTGATTTAGTAGATTAAAGAGTTACCATTTTGATGACGCTTCAATCTACAATTCTACAAAGAGTAGAGCTTATCTGTAGTAGCTTACCCCCTTACTGCTGAAGTGTTTGGGGGTATCAACCTCGATTATGCTCAGTGGTGTAGTCAATCTCGGGGCCAGAAGGTACCACTTGCGTTGGGTTGATCATAGTGTGACTAAAGTAATAGTGGCGTTTTATATGGTGAAAATCGACGGTCTGAGCAATCCCTGGTTGCTGATATAATTCTCGAATATAATTAGCAATATGATGGTATTGTTCTAGCTGACGTTGGTTACACTTAAAGTGACCAAAATAAACGACATCAAATCTGATCAACGTAGTAAATAAGCGCCAATCAGCCTCAGTAATACGATTACCTGTTAAATAGCGCTGTGTTGATAGTCGCGCTTCGATTTTATCAAGGGCTGAAAATAATGCGTTATAAGCGTTTTCATAGGCGCTTTGAGTCGTTGCAAAGCCTGTTTTGTATACCCCATTATTAATGTTGTGATAAACAAAGTCGTTCATTTCATCAATTTCTTGCTGTTTTGCTTTAGGGTAGAGATCCAGTGTATTACCTGTAATATGATTAAACTCAGTATTAAACATCCGGATAATTTCAGACGACTCATTGCTGACGATGCAGTTCTGTTGCTTATCCCATAAAACGGGTACTGTAACTCGGCCACTGTATGTTACTGAATGTTTTGTATAAACCTGATGCATATACGCAACATTAAACAAATCATCTCCACTACTTTGGCTCGAGGTATCAAAAGTCCACCCGTTCTCTAACATATCTGGGCTAACAACGGATATGCTAATATGCTCTGTTAACCCTTTTAATGCTCTGAAAATAAGAGTTCTATGTGCCCACGGACACGCCAGTGAAACGTATAAGTGATAGCGGCCTGATTCTGCTTTAAATCCACTTTTACCAGAAGGACCTGCTTCGCCCTGCGCTGTGATCCAGTTACGAAGCTGAGCGTCTTCTCGTTTAAACTTTCCTTTGTTGGCCTCAGTGTCATACCATTGGTTATGCCATGTACCATCGATTAATAAACCCATAATTTTATCCTCTTCTATTTTTGAAACAATTTATTAAGGCAACTCAAAGATCAATGCGGTCATATCAGCATGACTTTCATTTTTGAATACCAGCTTTTCTTCATCAATAACTTGGGCACCATCTCCGGCAGATAAAACCGTATTGTTGAGTTGTGCAGTTCCAGTTACCAGATGTATATATACTTTATTGCTTGTACTGTGCTCAAACTCAAAGGTCTCACCTGATCTCACTATGAGTTGATGTAGCTTTGCATCTTGGGTAATTTGTAGCGTGGCATTACCTCCGTTTGGGGTTGCAATGGTAGTTAAACCAGCGGCCTTACCAAAATTCTTTTGCTGATAATTTGGCTTATTACCAATTTTATTGGGCTTTATCCAAATTTGAAGAAAACGCAAAGGGTGCTGTTTGGATGCGTTATATTCACTATGATATATCCCTGTCCCCGCCGACATTAGCTGAAACTCTCCCGCCGGCAAGGTTTGAATATTGCCCGTGCTGTCTTTGTGTTCAATACTGCCTTCAAGTACGTAGCTGATAATTTCCATATCTCGGTGGCCATGAGTATCAAAGCCTGCGCCCGGAGCCACTATATCGTCATTGATCACTCGAAGTGATGAGAAACCTAAGTGTTTTGGATCGTAGTAGTGACCAAATGAAAAGCTGTGTTTGCTGTTGAGCCAGCCAAAGTTAGCTTGGCCTCTATCTTGTGACTTTCTTAATATGAGCATTTTCTTCTCCTAAGCACGGGTAAAATAAAGTGTGGTTAAGCTAACTTTTTTGCCAAATAGTTATCTACAGCAAGCTTACCGCTCCCCGCGACAACAAGAGACACACTCGCGGCAAAGAGTGCCAATGCAAACTCATATCCGTTATTTGACATAAATAAGCCATTGCTGAAGTGGACAGAGAAAATAGCCACTACCATTGTGAGTGCGAGGACCGCAGCAGCAGGCCTCGTTAATAGCCCTAATAAAATGAATAACCCTCCGAAGAACTCACCACTGCCTGCCAATAGCGCCATTAAAAACCCAGGAGTGAGGCCAATTGACTCCATCCATCCAGCAGTGCCTTCTAAACCATACCCGCCAAACCATGCAAAAAGTTTTTGCGCACCATGGGCCATAAAAATAATACCAATGGGTAGACGTAATGATAATGCTGCGTAGCTAGCATGAGAGGTGGTCACTGTTTTAAGTAATGTTTTCATCTTTAATTCTCACTATATTTCAATTTGTATTATCGCTATTGAAGCGCCTGACTTACTTGTTGAAATCTAGTATAGGTGTGATAGTTTCTATAAAAAATCGAAACATTTTGAATGCTTAGTTCAAATTATTTGAATATAGGTTTCTGGAGGAAGTTATGCATCAAGCTATCACCATTGAAGCGCTAAAGGCGCTTGATGCGATTGATAAAAAAGGCAGTTTTGCCGCTGCCGCTCAGTCTCTTTACAAAGTGCCATCGGCCTTAACTTACACAATTAAAAAATTAGAAGACGATATTGGTACTGCATTATTTGACCGTTCTAAACAACGAGCATTGTTAACGCCTGCAGGGAAATTGGTTTTGGCACACGGTCGCGAAATATTGTATGCGACGAATAAAATGGTTGATGCGGTTGCTTTACTTGAGTCTGGGTGGGAGAGAGAGTTGCGTATTGCCCGTGACACGATTGTACCTCAGGACATCTTATTTGAATTATTGGCTGAGTTTTCTCGGTTACCACAAAGTGTTGATATCACTTTAAGTGAAGAAGCGCTAGGAGGAGGATGGGATGCACTGCATAGCAAACGGGCTGACATTGTCATCGGTGCATCAGGTGAGCTGCCAAAAGGGATGTTTAATACTCACAAAATTTATGACGTGAGCTTTATATTCGCTGTGGCTCCCGATCACCCATTGGCTAGTATCGACGAAGTGATAGATGTAGAGCATTTAAGGTTATACCCGTCAATAGTGGTTGCCGATACATCGCAAATATTACCCACTAGGGAGACAGGCTTTTTCAACAGTAAGCAGGTTATTCGGGTAAATAATATGAACGCCAAGTTAGTGGCGCAACGACAAGGTATAGGTGTGGGATTTTTACCGCAACATCTGGCTGCACCGTATTTACATGATGGCTCTTTGGTACAAAAAGAATGCGCTATTCCTAGACCCAATCAAGATCTATTTATTGCATGGAACAAGGGGCAGCAGGGTAAAGCATTAAGTTGGTTTGTTGATAAACTGTGCCATGTTACCTGGCAGCTTGAGCCATCTAAAGTGGGTCAATGATTAGTGATGCTGTGGGACTTTTTTATGTGTGCTTTTATCTTTGAATTAAAATTTAGTAATGGGTAATGTCCCCCGTAATTAATTATTTAATTTGGGCTGTCGTTAAATACAGGAAAGTAAATTTCAAAGCTGATCCCTTCTAGTTCGACTGTTTGAAATGAAATTTGGCCTCTGAGAATATGAGTAACATTTGAATAAACGAGGTAAAGGCCTAACCCTGCATTACCATTGTGTCGCGTAGTTGTAAAAAATGGTTCAAATAAATGAGGCATATTTTTTTCGTGAACCCCTTTGCCACTATCACTGAATGTTAGTTTGATTTGGTCACCTATTTTTTCCAATTGGATAGATATCTTTCCAGTGGAGGGGGAATTAAAGCCATGCTGTATAGAGTTTTGATAGAGTTCATTTAAAACATTTACCAGAGCGTGAGCATCGCACTGAGCATGCAGATCTTTTGAGCAGTTAATTGATATTGTTACACCTTCAAGTTCACAGTGCATTGAAAGAAAAGTATTTATAAGCTCATTTAAATTAATAGTTCTTGATGATTGTATATGCTCACTGACCGATACTTGCTTGAACCTCTTGACCAGTTGCGCTGCGCGAGAAATATTGCTGTCCAGCAATTGTACACTTGATAAAGATGTTTCTACAAAATCCTTTGTGTCAGAGCGGGTTAGCTGATTTTCTAAAAACTTATTTTGAAATGACTGTAATTTTTCAATTAATAATGAAACGGCAGTGACAGAGATACCCAACGGGGTATTGAGTTCGTGAGAGATACCGACAACGAGCTTTCCTATCGACGCCATTTTTTGTGATTCGATAAGGGTTGATTGCATTGTTTGTAGTTCATCGATCGTGGTCGCGAGCGCATCTCTTGATTCCTTCAGACTCGTGGTACGTTCTTCGACTTTTTGTTCTAAGTTGTTATTTAATTCAGACAGTGCTAGCTCAGACGCTTTGAGTACGGATATGTCTTTTACTGTCCCTGAGATCCGTTGGGCTAAACCATTTTCAGATCGTAATGTCACTTTTCCTCTATCAAGCACCCATAACCAATGCCCAGCTTGGGTTAATACTCTATAACTGACCTCATAGAACTCACAGTTTCCTTTAAGGTGGTTATCAAACGCCTCTTCAAGTTGCTTAAAGTCATCTGGGTGTATTGATAGTTTGATCTTCTCAAGTGTTGAGCCAATTTGACCACAGGGTAACTCAGCCGTAGTGGTTTTATTTTCTCGAACCATATTGCCATCGACTAGGTTCCAATCTCAAAGCTCGTCTCTGCTACCCCATAAAGCTAAACTGAGGCGCTCTTTTACATCATTAACTTGTTTTAAAGCGGTTTGTTCTATTTTTATTTTCTTACTTTTATTATGCAAAAAAAACAGAAAAAACAAGAGTGTTGAAGCAAGTAATAGACTTCCAACAGTTACTTTCTGTTGGAAAGCGCGGTTTTCTAACTCTAACGTGTTTATTCTATTTTTTTGTGTCAGGGTTATAATTGTACGTTGCTTCTCAGCCACATCAAACTCAATGAGTAATGCATCGACTTTTGTTTGGTTGTTTCTTAGCGTTATTAAGTCTTTTGAAGACATTTGCAAATTAGTATACTTTAGCGCCTGTTCATAGTTATTTATTAGCTTCAGTTCTTTAGCTAGACCGGCATATAAACGCACCAATACAGCCTCACGTTTATATCGTAACGCAATGTCGATCCCGTGATGAAAATCATTTATCGCTTTATTTGGGGTTTTATTTTTTGCATGAAGGCGGGCAAGTGCCAAATAGACTTCTGCTAATCTAAACTCGACATGGCTACCTCGATATAACTGAATAGATTGATTGAGATAAGATTCGGCAAGGTTAAAATTGCCCATTTTACGATGCACGCGACCGAGGTCGAGAAAGGTAGAGCCGAGCTTATTTGGGATTGCTAATTTGGACGCCAATGTCACAGCCAAATTTAAATAGTGCAAGGATTGCTCGTATTCTTCTATCAGGTGATAAAGGTGGCCTAATCTATTGTAGGTTTGAAGAATGCCAAACGAATACTTAAGCTCTTCTTTGAGAGCCAGAGACTTTTTATGCATTTGTATAGCGTCTTGATACTTCTTAACGTCTTTTAAATAGGTGCCTAAATTGCCATAAATTATCGATAATGCGCGTTTATCACTACGCTCTAGAGCTTGAGATAATGCTTTTTGTTGGTGAGATAAGGTTTTGTCGTACATCCCCATCCACCGGTAAAGTGAGGCTAAATTTTGGTGTGCTACCGATATACCGGCTAGATCACTGAGCTTTGTATAATAGTCCAAACTGTTTAAATAGTGTTTTAACGAGATATGGTATTGCAAAGCATCTTTATGTACCTTTCCTGATAGTGTACTGACACTCGCTAAATGTTCAAGATGATTGATAGTGAGTGCGTCGGCCAACGCGGTATCCAAGATGTCTTTTGCCTGAGTGAGATTGACTTGACGTATTGCGATATCGGCTTGAACAATATTTGCTAATATCCTATTTGCAATATTATTGTTGCGCATTGCAATTACTTGCGCTTCATTGGCTAGGCGCTCTGCATTTATGAAATCACCTGCGTATATATAAGCCCGACTTAACTGACTGCGCAGTCTAGATGCTTGATCGGTATTTGGGTTTAAGCGAAGTTGCTCTAGGGCCAGAGCACCAAGTTTTAGCGAAGTTTTTGTTTTAAATCGATAGTTGGACTGCACATAACGAATAATATGTTCAACTTTTATCGTGCCATCGGCTGCCTCAATTTTGTGTAACACAGCTTCATCAGACTGGCCTTGACGTGAGTTAGTCACCACGCTAAAAAGCAATATGGCGATAGCAATAACCCTGTATATTTGAACGTGCTTAAAAGGCATTTTGAACGACCTACGCCAATTTACTAAGGTGCTATCTTATTTGTTATTCTCTTAAATGCAACGTTAGATAGCTGGAAATCTCCTAATCACTTTAAACCTTAGTTCAATATCAAAAGCTCAACCACTTTCAATACGGTGAATTGCCACTAAACTTTGTGTTTTCAGTGGTGAGTATGCTCAGAACTTAGAGCTTGGTTGTGAGTAACATATCGTATGAGTGGTATAAAAAGCATAGGTGTATTTTATTGTTTCAAATAAATCAATAGAATAACTGACTATAGTAGTTTGATGTTTCTTTATTTAGTGTATCTATATTTAGTCTCTACCTTCTCAGTTTTTACTTGTTTCATGGGGGCTGGTCTGCGCTAAATTGAGTACGATTTGATACAGTGTTCCTGGTGTGGGTTTACAGCGATGGTAAACTAAAAGCTTTATCAAGGTAGACTTCACGGATGCTGTCATTTTTGAAATAGCTAACTAACATCTTCACTGGCTGCATTGAAGTAAAAGCGGATCAACTCATAAAAGCGTGAAACATGGGGAGGTTTGTTAGCATGGTAGCGGTGAATAAAATAAAAGTGCCAGTCACGACCGTGAATCGTGGGGAGCACTTGCACAAAATTGTGCTTAAAAGTATGCGTGAGCTGCCCGGATAAGATTTTTTTCTTAATTATAGACTGTGGTAATAGCGCGATACCCATGCCTTGTTCCACCATATCGACTAAGGTGACTAAGCTGTTTGTAAACATAGTGTGCGGTAACGCATGTTCAATTGCTTTGCCATTTTCGAAGAGCTTGATGCGACCATTTTGCCACGGGGTAGCGATCAGCTTGTGGTCTCCTTTAATTAAGTCTTGTAAAGAGCTTATATCTGCATGTTGTTTCAAATAACCTGGAGACACCGTAAATACATCATGAATTCGACCAATAGATTGCGCTTTATATTCGCTGTCTCTCATTTTTCCGCCGAATATTGCCACATCTAATTGATGGTCAATCAAATCAACCCAGCTGCCAGTCACAACGAGCTCAGGTTCTAATAGGGGGTATTCAAGGAGCAATTGTTTTAGGGCAGGTACCACCATGTTTTGCTCAAAAAAAGGCGGGACAGATACTTTAAATCGTCCACTAGGTTGCGCTTTAACCTGCTGTATATCTTGCATTACATGGTGGATTTGGCCACTTAAAGACTCACTTCTTTTAAATAAAGCCTCTCCAGAGCCTGTAAGTACAACACCGCGAGTATTACGTGCAAGCAACTGCAATTTAACCTCATACTCCAAGCGCTTTATTTGCTGACTGACCGCTGATTTACTTAAACCAAGGTTCTTTGCAGCTTTAGTAAAAGACTTCTGTTTAGCAACTTCAACAAAAATGAGCAGTAACGGAGCAAGTTTTACAGTGTTCACAATATTAAACAGTTAGTTTGTTTTTTGGTTATTGTTTAATAATTACATCAAAAATAGAATGAGTCCAACTAATAAATGTCATTAAGGAGAGTAAAATGGCCTTCGTAATCGTAGAAAGTAATGTGAAAAATCAAGAGTTATTGCAGCAATATGGTCAACAAGCGGGGAAAACAGTGGCAAAATTTGGTGGTAAATTCATTGCCAAAGGGCCTGCAGAGTCACTACATGGTAAATCGCGATTTGCTAATAGGGCTGTCATTGAGTTTAGCTCGGTAGCGCAAGCTCAATCTTGGTATAACAGTGATGAGTATCAAGTGCTCATTGAACTGAGAGAGCGGGCAATAGAAAGCCGCTTTGTTGTAATAAACTCCATTTAAGGTGACTTAGTTCGTATAAATAAAGCCAAGAACAGGTACAGTACTTGGCTTTATTGGCGCTTTGCGTTACTGAAATATAGTTAAACTGTGGGCGTATAGTTTGATAATTTTAATCAACTATTATGGGCTAGCCAAAACAGAATTAAGGTAGGTCAAACGTTTATATTGTGTTTTTTCATCTTATTTCCCAGCGAATATTTTGTTTGCACCTACTTTTTTGATCATTGTTCTCATTTTCAACCCCTTTAAACCTTTGTTTCCTTTTTTAGCGACTAATACGGTTTAAAGAGGAAAATATGAATGCAGAAATTGTTTGTGAGCTTGTTTTTTATCCCTTTATCTTTAACGGCTTGTTCAAAACCGGTAGTTGATTGTACGGTGTTTCCAGCTCTAGAAAGTTCAGCCTATTTGTTACCATACGAGGTGGGTACTACCAGAAGTGTTTATGCTGCGACTGAGCATTATCGTGCTTCAAATAATGGAGTTGGTACTTTTGCAATAGATTTTGTAATGCCTATTGGCACAAAGGTACTGGCATCTAGAGCAGGCGAAGTAGTAAGTGTTCGAGAAGTTTTTGAAGATGGAAATAATATAGATTTGGAAGAAAACTACATTTTTATTCAACATGATGATGGCTCAGTAGCAAGATATTTCCACCTTACAAAAAATGGATCGTTTGTATCAGAAGGGGATAAAGTCAAAGCGGGAGATATTATCGGGTTAAGTGGTAATACAGGGCAAAGTGGCGGCCCTCACTTACACTTTGATGTGCAAAAGTGTGGACCAAATCTACCACCCAATTATAATGCGCTGCCTTGTGGGCAAACAATTCCAATTACATTTAAGAATGCGCAGAGCCATACCTGTGGATTAAAGAGTGGGTCTGAGTACAAAGCACTTATACATGATAAGAAAAACGCATAGTGCTATCTAAATTAGAGCATGTTATTAGTAAACTGGCTCTTCCAAGACTCAATAGTCTTAATGCGCCTGCACTAGAGTGTTAATGAGATCAGAGTATTACCTGTATAAGTCTGATCTTAAAACAGGCCTATTCGGTCTTATCTTTAAACTCACACAAATCCTCAATGAGGCAAGAACCACACTTAGGCTTACGAGCGGTACACACATAACGGCCATGTAGAATAAGCCAGTGATGCACGTCGACCTTAAACTCAGCAGGTACAACTTTCTCAAGCTTTTTTTCGACCTCAACCACATTTTTACCCATGGCAAATTTAGTGCGGTTGGATACACGGTCGATGTGCGTGTCTACCGCTATCGTAGGCCAACCAAATGCGGTATTCAGCACCACATTAGCTGTTTTTCTACCAACGCCAGGGAGTGCCTCTAGTGCTTCACGGTTTTCAGGCACAATAGAGTTATGCTGTTCGACCAAGATATGGCACATTTTATAGACATTATTGGCTTTTGAATTAAATAAGCCAATGGTTTTTATATAGTCTCTTAACCCTTCTAAACCAAGATCAATGATCTGTTGTGGTGTATTGGCAACTGGAAATAGTTTTCGAGTTGCTTTATTTACGCCTACATCGGTCGCTTGGGCTGAAAGTGTGACGGCCACCAACAACTCAAAGGGAGAAGAATATTCTAGCTCGGTTTCTGGGTGCGGATTGTCATCCCTTAACCGAGTCAGAATTTCATAACGTTTTACTTTATTCATGACGGTAGTACTTACTTGTTACGTTAAACTGGTTACTCGAGCTCTTGGCGCTTTCTCAGGTGCATCAGTAGGTGTAGCCTTAGCTTTGAGTTGCTCATCAATCACATTTTTTCCTGCTATAAGAAGTCCCAAACCTAAAAAAGCACCTGGTGGCAGAATGGCGACTAAAAATTGGCTATCTAATTTAAACAACTCAATGCGCAAAATGGTTGCCCAATCACCCAGTAATAAATTAGCGCCATCGAATAAGGTACCTTGGCCTAATATTTCTCGCATTGCCCCCAATACAAGTAATACCATCGCAAAGCCCAATCCCATCATAATGCCATCCCATGCAGAGAGTAGGGCATTATTTTTTGAAGCAAATGCCTCTGCACGCCCGATGATTGCACAGTTGGTTACGATCAGCGGGATAAAGATCCCCAGTGACTGATAGAGACCAAATGTATAGGCGTTCATTAATAGTTGAATAATGGTAACAAATGCAGCAATGATCATGACAAACACCGGGATCCGAATGTCTTTTGGTACCCAGTTTCTCACTAAAGATACCGTGACATTCGACCCCACGAGTACCAGTAAAGTGGCGATGCCAAGCCCAAGAGCATTGGTTACGGTGCTACTAACAGCAAGCAGCGGACACAGTCCAAGTAGTTGCACCAGTGCTGGGTTATTGCCCCACATGCCTTCTTTCATTAATGATTTTAATTGACTCATTGCGCGTCTCCACAGGCATTATCAGCTGCAAATAATGTATCAAAGTTTTGTATTGCGAACCAAGTTGCGTCTTTTACTGAGCCGACGACAGCGCGAGGTGTAATAGTTGCGCCCGTAAACTGATCAAATTGACCACCATCTTTTTTGACGGCAAAACGTGCGTCATTTGGCCCTGTTACAGTTAAGCCATTAAAGGTCTTGACCCAATCAGATCTTGCTAATTCAACTTTATCACCTAAGCCTGGAGTTTCTTCATGACGCGTTATTCTCATACCGGAAATGGTACCGTCTCTGTTGACTGCAGTGAGTATATCGATATTACCACTGTAACCACGTGGGCTGATATGCCTAATGAGTAGAGCCGTTGGGTGGTTATTCTTCATGGCACGATAAATCATGTGCGGCCCTTTAGGGCCTAACTCTGGTGCATTACTTAGTACACAGTCTTTATACAGCACATTATCGTAGTTACTCGGTGGGAGAACTTGATTTAATTGCTTTACGAGGTTTTGTTGTTCTTGTTCGGCAATGCGTTCAGCTGTCATGGTCTGTATAAGTGCAACACTCCCAGTTGTAACGAGTGCAAAGGCGGTGAGAATTAACCCGTTTTTATACATAGATTGGATGATCATTTCTTCGCTCCATGTCCGTATGTGCGTGGCTGGGTATAATGTTCAATTAGCGGCACCGCCATGTTCATCAATAACACCGCAAATGCCACTGCATCAGGGTAACCCCCAAAGTGCCTGATCAAATATATTAACAGGCCGATAGCAGCGCCAAAGATGAGCCTACCTTTATCTGTGGTACACGCTGAGACGGGGTCTGTTGCGATAAAAAACGCACCAAGCATAGTCGCACCACTGAATAAGTGAAATGCTGAGCCTGCTTGGGTACCTGGGCTGACGATGTAACCGATTGCACTGCATATCGCAAGAGTGGCTATCAGTGAAACGGGAATATGCCAGTTAATAACCTTGGTTTTAATTAAGTAAATACCACCCAGTAAATAAGCGACGTTAACCCATTGCCAACCAATGCCAGCATAATCAGAAAACTGCATACCTAGCATCGCTTCGGACACTGTATAATTCTGGCTAACAGCCGTTTTTATTGCATCTAATGGAGTGGCCATCGTAACGCCATCTGCATTGACACGGACGTCATCGAGCGTTAACCCCGTACCATTCATTTGTGTGAATATAAGAGCTAATTGATCAGATAGTGGGATGGCCGTTGTCAATAATTGCTCTGCGGGCATCCAACTTGTCATTTGCACAGGAAAAGCGATAAGCAGTAAAACATAGGCCCCCATGGCAGGGTTAAATATATTAAAACCCAACCCGCCATATAATTGTTTGACCATTGCGATGGCGAATATGATGCCTATTACGGTTATCCACCACGGAGCCAGTGGGGGAATGCTGATAGCAAGCAGCACGGCTGTAAGCCAAGCACTACCATCGTTTAAGGCGGGGAGAATTGGCTTATTACGTAATTTTAGAATCGCAGCTTCTACAGCACTTGCGGTTACTAAAGCAATAACGAGTTGGATCAACACTCCAAACCCGAAAAAGTACGCCTGAGTCAGTATGCCCGGAATACAAGCACATATCACAGTGATCATTAATGAACGCACTGATTTTTGACTGTGATTGTGTGGTGATGAGGCCATACTTAATTTCATGACGGGTCATTTCCTTTTTGTTCTTTAAGTTTCTTTTTAGCTTTGGCACGTGCAATCGCTGCGGCAACTGCGGCTTTACGTGGGTCAGGATCAGGCTCTGCTGGTGTGTCTGTCACAGAGTCTGAAGTTTGAGCTAGCTCTTCAGCGTCATTGCTTTGCTCAAGCTTGGCGGCCTTTTTGGCCTTGGCACGTGCAATCGCTGCGGCAACCGCGGCTTTACGTGGGTCAGGATCAGGCTCTGCTGGTGTGTCTGTCACAGAGTCTGAAGTTTGAGCTAGCTCTTCAGCGTCATTGCTTTGCTCAAGCTTGGCGGCCTTTTTGGCCTTGGCACGTGCAATCGCTGCGGCAACCGCGGCTTTACGTGGGTCAGGATCAGGCTCTGCTGGTGTGTCTATCACAGAGTCTGAAGTTTGTGCTAGCTCTTCAGCGTCATTGCTTTGCTCAAGCTTGGCGGCTTTTTTGGCCTTGGCACGTGCAATCGCTGCAGCAACTGCGGCTTTACGTGGGTCAGGATCAGGCTCTGCTGGTGTGTCTATCACAGAGTCTGAAGTTTGTGCTAGCTCTTCAGCGTCATTGCTTTGCTCAAGCTTGGCGGCTTTTTTGGCCTTGGCACGTGCAATCGCTGCAGCAACTGCGGCTTTACGTGGGTCAGGATCAGGCTCTGCTGGTGTGTCTATCACAGAGTCTGAAGTTTGTGCTAGCTCTTCAGCGTCATTGCTTTGCTCAAGCTTGGCGGCTTTTTTGGCCTTGGCACGTGCAATCGCTGCAGCAACTGCGGCTTTACGTGGGTCAGGATCAGGCTCTGCTGGTGTGTCTATCACAGAGTCTGAAGTTTGTGCTAGCTCTTCAGCGTCATTGCTTTGCTCAAGCTTGGCGGCCTTTTTTGCTTTGGCACGTGCAATCGCTGCGGCAACTGCGGCTTTACGTGGGTCAGGATCAGGCTCTGCTGGTGTGTCTATCACAGAGTCTGAAGTTTGTGCTAGCTCTTCAGCGTCATTGCTTTGCTCAAGCTTGGCGGCCTTTTTTGCTTTGGCACGTGCAATCGCTGCGGCAACTGCGGCTTTACGTGGGTCAGGATCAGGCTCTGCTGGTGTGTCTGTCACAGAGTCTGAAGTTTGAGCTAGCTCTTCAGCGTCATTGCTTTGCTCAAGCTTGGCGGCCTTTTTTGCTTTGGCACGTGCAATCGCTGCGGCAACTACGGCTTTACGTGGGTCAGGATCAGGCTCTGCTGGTGTGTCTATCACAGAGGTTTGTGCTAGCTCTTCAGCGTCATCGTTTTGCTCAAGCTTAGCGGCTTTTTTGGCTTTGGCACGTGCAATCGCTGCGGCAACTGCGGCTTTACGTGGGTCAGGCTCTGCTGGTGTGTCTGTCAAAGAGTCTGAAGTTTGAGCTTGCTCTTCAGCGTCATCGTTTTGCTCAAGCTTAGCGGCTTTTTTGGCCTTGGCACGTGCAATCGCTGCGGCAACTGACGCTTTACGCGGATCAGCTTCATTTGTTTTGGTGTCGGTCGATTTAGTTTCTGTTAGAGCGTCACTTTCAGCGAGTTGAGCGGCCTTTTTCGCTTTTGCACGTGCAATCGCCGCTGCCACCGCTGTTTTACTATCGCTAGGCGTATCGTCATTTTGCTTTTGTGCTTTGTATTGACGAGCTTGTTCTTTACGCTTTTCGCGTTCTTGCATCATTTCGCTGTTATCAGGTGCTAAGCTGCCATCGGCCATTTTTTTGGCTTTAGCGCGCTCAATTGCGGCTTGCACGGCTGATTGTTCACCTTGTTTCTGTGCAACACGAGATAATGCATCCGCCACTTTTGCTTTTTCTGCAGCGGGCTTGGCTGAACGAGAAGATGAGCGTGAATGGCGGTTTTTTCGTTCTTCTTGCTCTTGTTCCAAACGCGCTTTACGCGCCTCAAACCGCACTTTGGCACGTTCGGCGTTGATCTGTTCTATTTTTTGTTCTCTGATCTCCGCTTTTGCCACACGATAATACTGTACTAGTGGTATCTCACTCGGGCAAACATAGGAACAAGCACCACATTCAATACAATCGAATAGGTTATAACTCTCTAATTTGTCGTACTCTTTGCCTTTGGCAAACCACTGTAATTGCTGTGGTAATAAGGTTTGCGGGCAAACGTCAGCACATGCACTACAACGAATACAGGCTTTTTCTTCGCCTGCGTGTGCTAATTCTGAGTTATCTGGTGCCAAAATGCAGTTGGTGGTTTTGACGACAGGGATCCTAACCGTAGGAAGTGTAAAGCCCATCATTGGTCCGCCCATGACAACGCGTTGTGCGTCGACCGGTTCAAACCCTTGGCTATCTAGTAAGTGTTTTATCTCTGTGCCAATTAATGCCCAAACATTGCGTGCATCTGTAATGGTACTGCCTGTTACGGTGACGACACGTTCAATTAAAGGTTTACCCTTGAATACGGCTTCACTGATAGCAAATAAGGTCCCGACATTTTGCACCAAAACACCAATGTCAGCAGGAATTCCGCCACTGGGTACTTCCTGAGAGGTGAGCACTTTGATCAACTGTTTCTCACCACCTGATGGATATACAGTGGGTATTGCTCTGACAATAATGTTTGAGTTGTGCTGGCTGGCGAGCTGCAAAGCCTCTACAGCTTCAGGTTTATTGTCTTCAATCCCAATAATCGTGATTGTGGGCGTGAGCAAGTGCTGCATTATTTCAATGCCTTGTACAATTTGCTCTGCGTGTTCGCGCATTAGCATGTCATCGGCAGTAATATACGGTTCACATTCCACGCCATTGACAATAAAAAACTCAACGGGGCGTTGGCTGTCGGCTTTAATATACGTGGGAAAGCCAGCGCCGCCCATACCTGCAATACCGGCATTATGAATTAACTCAATTAAAGCATGATGTGACAGCTGTTCTATATTGCTGGTGGGGGTCAACTCGGCCCACGTATCTTCACCATCTGGGGTTAAAATAATACTTAATTCAGGTAATGCTGATGGGTGAGCTGAGGGCATTGGAGCTATATCAGTGATTTCGCCCGATGTTGGCGCATGAATCGGCAATGACCAATTACCACTGGGCTGGGTGAGCGCTTGTCCTTTTAAAACATGTTGCCCTTTATTAACAATTAATTGCCCGTTGGCACCAATATGTTGTTTTAGCGGTAAAACTAGCTTAGACGGCAGGGCTAAACGTGCTATTGGTTTGTGGTTTGAAAGCGTTTTTTGTTGTGGAGGATGAATGCCTCCAGGAAACTGCCAAAGCGTCCCTCGTTCTATTTGTTCAAGTAATGTATCCACTTAAACCTCTTAATCTATTTGCGTCACGGAGATAGCATTGAGTTGCCATTTCCATGTTTGCTTTGTTTGTTCTACAGGAAGCATATCAATACAATCGACGGGGCAGGGTTCTACGCATAAATCGCACCCTGTACACTCATCATCGATGACGGTATGCATTTGACGGGTCGCACCGACAATTGCGTCTACAGGGCATGCTTGAATACACTTTGTACACCCAATACATTCATCTTCTCGAATGTAGGCAACCGTTTTGATAGGCTCTGCTTCTTCACCGCCGGCGAGGGGTTTTGCATCAACGCCCATTAAATCTGCGAGTTTTTTAACCGTAGCTTCACCACCTGGCGGACATTTATTTATTTCATCACCATTGGCAATGGCTTCTGCATAAGGACGGCAGCCAGGGTAGCCGCATTGGCCGCATTGGGTTTGAGGTAAAATAGCATCAACTTGTTCTACAATGGGGCTACTTTCAACTCGGTATTTTACGGCGGCGTAACCTAAAATTACACCAAAGATGAGGGCTAACGAGCCAAGCGCAATTAAAGCGTACATCAACGTCATCGTTATAACTTCACTAATCCAGAAAAGCCCATAAAGGCAAGAGACATAAGGCCTGCGGTGATCATTGCAATAGACGCACCTTTAAAGGGAGCAGGCACATCGGCAAGCGCTAAACGCTCACGTAATGCGGCAAACAAAACAAGTACCAAGGAAAAACCAACCGCTGCACCAAAGCCATATACAGCAGACTCGATCAGAGTATGGTTATTGTTTATGTTTAAGAGTGCAACACCCAATACTGCGCAGTTCGTTGTGATTAATGGCAAGAAGATCCCAAGTAGTCGGTAAAGAGTTGGACTGGTTTTACGCACCACCATTTCTGTAAATTGGACCACAACGGCGATCACGAGAATAAAGCTCATCGTTCTTAAAAAATCGAGCTCGAGAGGTAACAAGATATATTGATTAACTAAATAACTGGTCACTGAGGCCAATGTCAGCACAAATGTTGTGGCTAAGGACATGCCTATGGCGGTGTCTAACTTTCCAGATACCCCCATAAATGGGCATAAGCCAAGAAATTGCACCAATACAAAGTTGTTTACCAGCACCGTGCCAATAAGCAACATAATATATTCAGTCATTAAAGCCCCTTTGCTAAAAACTGATGGATGGTCATTTGGTTGGGATTTTAGCAATTTTAAACGAGAAGATCATAATAAATACAAAGGTGTTTATTTAATATCTACCAAATTTGCGCGTTTTTGTTGACAGCCTAGTGAGTAAGTCACAATACCATTACGGTATTATGACTCATATAGATTGGCTTAATGCTTATATTTCTTTGGGTTTTTCGATGTAATAGCCTTGCACGCCATCTAAGCAGAGGGTCTCTACAATGTGCTTTTCTTCTTGGCTTTCAACGCCTTCTGCAAATACGCTGACACCAATCCGGTGTGCTAGATCGACCATTAATCGCATAAAGTACTGATTATTTTTATCTTCTTCTAGACCACGGGTGTAGCTTGCATCCATTTTGATGAAATCTGGCTTTAAATCTCGGAAGAATTTGAATGAGGTAAGGCCAACACCAAAGCGCTCAACGGTAATACGTGCACCGACACGATGCACCATATCGATAAAGCGTTTACTTGCTTTGATATTTTGTTGTAGTCCAAATTCACTGACTTCAAATACTAACTTAGAAGCGATGTTAGCGTCTTTGAGTAAACGTCTTTCAAGCCAAATAACAAATTGATCGCTATGGGCACTGGAAGCCGTTACATTGATACCAAAGAATTTTTCGGTAAAGTTACGAGTTTTAATTAATTCTAGAGAGCTGTCTATGATCAGCTTATCGATTTCGATCGCCATATCGAGCTTTTCGGCCATAGCTAGAAACGAAGCCGTAGGTAGCATTTGGCCTTCTTCTGTTTTAAAGCGCGCTTGAATCTCAGCATATGCTTTTACATTTTTACCAATAGGCATGATGTTTTGCATCATTAAGCTAACACGTTTAGAGTCGATTACATCGTGAATGACTTTGCGCCAGTTTTGGTTACCAAATCCAGCTCCTACATTATTTACCAGATCCGACTCGCGCTGGATATGCCATGCATTAGCTTGTTTGCTTTGTGCCATACTCATCGCGTTATCAACCACAGACAGTAACTCACCGAGCGGTTTACCTGTTTCGTAAGGAACAATACCAGTATTTGCTACTGAACTGAGTTCTTGATTTTGCTGAAATTGTGTAAACCTTGCTTGTAAAGTTTCGCCAAAATGTTCGGCTTCTTTAGAAGGAACATTCGGTAATATAACCGAGAAGTCAGAGCTGTTTAAACGAAATGTTTGGCTACCAGTATAAGTGCCGCTGACGTGTTTAATAATATCCGACACCGACTTAATATATTCGTCACCTTTTTGGTAGCCACGAGTTTGGTTAATCACTTGCAGCTCGCTACAACGTATCATAGCCAATGTACCAAAGCTTTTTTTACTGCTGGATTCAATTTGGTGTTCATAATATTCGACAAACATGTTCCGGTTACCAAGACCGGTGATGACATCTTTATAGGCTTCTTGCTTAATACTTTGCGCAGCTGTTTGGATATCTTCTTGCTTACTTTTCAAAAAATGGGCTAAGCGGTTGAAAGAGGGGGCGAGCTCTGCACCTAAAGCCTGCATTTTCGTAGTGTTAAATTCGTTTTCAATGCTTTCTGTAACTTGATTTTGCGTTATGTACACGTCAACTGCATTTGCAACGGTAATACTCACATTCCGGTTTAAACGCTTATATATTGCTTTCATATAAATGATAGGGATAAAGGCAACGAGTGCTGTGAGGACAAAAAGCAAGAGTAGGGCTTGTTGCAGTAGTTGAGCTTGGCTTTGCGCATTAATTAAAAATTCAATTTTTATATCTTTTGCGATATTGACAGAAAACTGGGGCCGAACGGCATTAATACTCGCTTCAATCATTTCAGCTAAAACAGGGAGTGGGGCAGCGGTATCGACATTTAATACGGTATCACCGTTAAAATCGCGAACAATAAATGTAGAAAACACATTGCCACTCGATAACGCTTGGCGAATATGCTCGGGCGTTACATTGCTCATTGTTTTGTTTTGGATATATTGCGTGACCATGACTTGCGCACTTTGCTGAGCTTTACTCACAGCAGAGTCAAAACTAGAGGCAAAAAAGAATGTGCCAATCAATGAAAATGTTAGCCATAGAGAGAATTGTAAAAATATAAGTTTTTTAAAACCAGCCATTGTTTTATCTATCTGTTAAGGAAGAGAAAATTTTGTATTTTTAAGTAACCAGTGATGGTTTTCGAAAAACTTTTGTAGAGTAGTGCAAATAAGAGGAAAAGTCTATTAGATTCGTCATATTGGCTCCCCCTCCCCGACTCGAACGGGGGACCTGCGGATTAACAGTCCGTCGCTCTAACCAACTGAGCTAAGGGGGAACTATATGAGAAATTACGGTGATATTGGCTCCCCCTCCCCGACTCGAACGGGGGACCTGCGGATTAACAGTCCGTCGCTCTAACCAACTGAGCTAAGGGGGAACAATTATCACATAACGATTTGGCTCCCCCTCCCCGACTCGAACGGGGGACCTGCGGATTAACAGTCCGTCGCTCTAACCAACTGAGCTAAGGGGGAATCGTTATTACGTTAAGAAATTTGGCTCCCCCTCCCCGACTCGAACGGGGGACCTGCGGATTAACAGTCCGTCGCTCTAACCAACTGAGCTAAGGGGGAAGCGTGTGTCTCTCAACGGGGCGAAATATTAATGACACAGGCCCAAGGTGTCAACTAATAAAATGCGAGAAAATAAAAAAACCGTGTTGTTCGGTGGTTTTATATTCGATTTGAGTGTTTTTATGGCGAAATCCTAACGGTCATTATGCATTTTAGAGTTTTAGTAAGGCCCGTTGCAAATAGGCCTCTTAAACAAAAGTGGTAAATTTTAAGCATTAAGGTGTAATTTTAACCAAAAAGCCTGTTTTTTACAAAATTGATTTTGATCATTCTCACTGCTTAGAGATCTATCTACTCTGATCTCTGTTTTTGTGAGACAAAACTTTGCAGACTATGGAAGTCGGGGAGGTAAATTGTTCTATCACTATCGCTATTGAGAGTACTTTTATTCATCAAAAAAATAATTTAATTTTAAAACATGAGGTTACCTCTATTTTTATGGCGGTTCTTCCTGGGCTAAAAAATACGCGTAGCACAGAAACATCATTGTGAAGAGAAAGATCATCATCAAAGTGTATAAAGATCGTGCAATACTAAAAACTCTGTAATGAGAGATCATGCCGTAGGGCCTTATTTTATTGGTGTTTATAGAGTTACCCACAGAATCTGTGGATAACATTGTTTATTAATATTTAAGAAGTGTGTCAAAGCCATGAATACAGGGCGCTACAGACATTTCAATATCTTTTGTGAAAATATTTTTCTTTTATAAATTCAGATGGTTACTATGTTTTGTCGAAAATGATGGATAATTTGCACTTAATGAACTTTTTGTGACCAATTCCATGTTGGTCTGTGCAAAAAAAATACGCTTTGTTGGTTTGATTGTAAGTAAATTGTCATCTAAGCGCTTTAAGCCCCATTTTGCGGCATATCCTATTCAAAACGACTCAGTGAAGGTGAATGAGGGGCTTTCTGTGCTAATTAAAGTAATTATTCGTTAATGGTCTGGGTTTAGTGAGTGGGATGATCTAGAATACTTGGCTTACCAACAGAGGCCCTAAACGTATGACATCCGTGCAGCAGTCAGACAAAACTAATGACATTCTTGAAGGGTCAATACCCGCGACCTTAAAGAGAATGACCATCCCCATGATATTTGGCATGATCACTTTGATGATGTTTAATTTAGTAGACACATTCTTTATAAGTATGTTGGGTACTGAACAACTGGCGGCGGTGAGTTTTACATTTCCAGTTACGTTTACTGTGATCAGTTTGGCCATAGGATTGGGTATTGGTACATCCGCTGTTATTGCTAAAGCGCTAGGAAGCGGCAATATAGAAGAGGCGCGCTTTGACGCAACCGTTGCGTTACTGATCTCCGCTGTTTTTGTATTCTGTTTATCTATCATTGGGTTTATATTTATTGAGCCAATTTTTTATCTACTCGGTGCTAATGATGATGTGATGCCATACATCTATGATTACATATCGGTGTGGTTTCTCGGTAGTGTCTTCTTAATTACGCCTATGATTGGAAACTCAGTGCTTCGTGCCAGTGGTGATACGAAAACACCAAGCTTTATTATGGGCTTTGCGGGGCTTGTTAATGCTATCCTCGATCCTTTACTCATATTTGGGATAGGCCCTTTTCCTGAGCTCGGCATTAAGGGAGCTGCTATCGCTAGTGTTGTCGCTTGGTCGGTTGCTGTTGTTATTATTATTTATCTGTTAGCGGTAAAAAAACGTCTATTGAGCTTTAATCCCGGTCAACAAGGCGTGGTCACAGCAAGTAAGAAAATTTTAAAAATTGGTTTCCCTGCCGCTGGCGCGAATATGTTAACGCCAATAGCCATGGCGGTGATGACTGCGGTTGTCGCAAGTTATGGGCCTGAAGCTGTTGCAGCGTTCGGTGTAGGAAGTCGAATTGAATCTATAGCGAGTCTTGTTGTATTGGCACTATCTATGACGTTGCCCCCTTTTATTAGTCAAAATTATGGGGCAAAAGATTACGACAGAGTAAAAGAAGCGTATCGTACGAGTTTAAAGTTTGTCATGGTTTTTCAATTTGCAGTTTATCTATTATTGTTGATGAGCTCAGGCTTAATAAGTAGAACATTTGGCCACGAACCTGAGGTTATACGCGTTATTGAATTGTTTATTTATATCATGCCTCTGAGCTATGGCTTTCAAGGTGTGATTATCTTAACCAATTCGTCGTTAAATGCATTACATAAGCCGATGAGTGCATTGGTCTTAAGCGTTATTCGTCTATTTGTGTTTTATGTACCATTGGCCTATTTAGGCTCTCATCTAGGCGGGTTACAAGGGTTGTTTATCGGTGCTGCGTTAGGTAATTTGTTAACTGCGTTGGTATCATATCAATGGTTTTGCCACAATATTGAACGTATGCATAGCGCGTCGTTAACAAGGTCAACGTTATGAGTGATGATTTATTTGAGTTGGTGTCTTCGTTTACGCCAAATGGGGATCAACCCAAGGCGATTGAGCAATTATGTGACGGGCTTGAAGCAGGGCTTGCGCACCAAACCTTGCTAGGTGCAACCGGTACAGGTAAAACTTTCACGATGGCCAATATTATCAATACACTGAATCGGCCGACCATCATCATGGCGCATAATAAAACATTAGCGGCCCAGTTGTATGGTGAGATGAAAGAGTTTTTCCCAAACAACTCCGTTGAGTACTTTGTTTCTTATTATGATTATTACCAGCCTGAAGCGTACGTTGTAGCCAGTGATACCTTTATTGAAAAAGATGCGTCTATTAATGAGCATATCGAGCAAATGCGCTTATCAGCGACTAAAGCGTTGTTAGAGCGCCGTGACACGATTATTGTCGCATCAGTGTCTGCAATTTATGGTTTGGGTGATCCTGATTCATACATGAAAATGATGTTGTTACTCAAAGTGGGCGAAACCATCAATCAACGCGATATGCTAAGACGGCTTGCTGAATTACAATATACCCGCAATGATACCGACTTTAGCCGAGGTACTTATCGAGTACGTGGTGAAGTCATCGATATATTTCCAGCTGAGTCAGATACCTATGCGATTCGAGTTGAGTTATTTGATGATGAAGTGGAACGCTTGAGCGTTTTTGATCCGTTAACGGGCGCAGTTGAAAAGTTATTAATACGGGCGACAATCTACCCTAAAACACACTATGTTACGCCAAGAGAAAAGATTCTATCAGCCATTGATAATATTAAAGGTGAGTTAAAGCTGCGTCGTGAGCAACTGCTTTCGAATAATAAACTGGTTGAAGAGCAACGTGTTGCACAGCGTACACAATACGATATAGAAATGATGACCGAGCTTGGTTATTGTTCAGGTATTGAAAACTATAGCCGTTATTTATCTGGGCGAAACCCAGGAGAAGCACCACCGACGTTACTTGATTACTTGCCAGATAATGCCCTCATGATCATTGATGAGTCTCATGTTACAGTCTCTCAAATTGGTGCTATGTATAAAGGAGATCGAAGCCGCAAAGAAAATCTAGTCGAGTATGGCTTTCGACTTCCTTCTGCGATGGATAACAGACCATTAAAATTTGATGAATTTGAAGCGATCGCACCGCAGACTATCTATGTATCTGCGACCCCTGGTGATTTTGAACTAGAGCGCTCCAACGGTGATGTTGCAGAGCAAGTTATTCGTCCAACAGGGCTATTAGACCCTATTCTAGAAGTTCGGCCTGTATCCACTCAGGTTGATGATCTATTGTCTGAAATTTACTTACGTGTCGAGAAAAAAGAGCGTGTTTTGGTCACGACTTTAACTAAGCGTATGTCTGAAGATTTAACGGATTATTTGAGTGATCATGATGTGAAAGTTCGATACTTACATTCTGATATAGACACGGTTGAGCGAATGGAAATAATTCGTGACTTGCGTAAAGGTGTATTTGACGTATTAGTTGGCATTAACTTACTCCGAGAGGGACTAGATATGCCAGAAGTGTCGCTTGTTGCCATACTTGATGCTGACAAAGAAGGCTTTTTACGTTCTGCTCGTGCATTAATTCAAACGATAGGTCGTGCTGCTCGGCACCTCAATGGTAAAGCCATTTTATATGGAGATAAGATCACTAAGTCGATGCAAAAGGCCATTGAAGAAACCGAACGTCGACGCACTATCCAACATGCTTACAATGAAAAACATGGTATTGAGCCCCAAGGGTTGGTGAAAAAAATCATTGATGTAATGGATGTTGGTGAAGAAGTCAGTGACGGTTCAGTAACAGAAGCTATAGTTAATACAGAAAATCGTGCCGGTGGTACGCTTGATGCTAAACAGCTAGCACATAAGATTAGTGAATTAGAAACACAAATGATGTTGCATGCTCGAGAACTTGAATTTGAAAAAGCCGCTAGAGTGCGGGATGACATTCATGAATTGCAACAACAGCTAATAAAAACTTAATTGTGGTAATATTTTAGATGTGGTGTATTTATACTCACATTCATACTTACTCCATGATTATTACTTAGTATCAAATTGGGTTTTGTTATTTGTAGCTATTGAATATTTATATGCAGTCTATTATTACCAAATGAGACATTATTTATTATGTCAAATCGCGTTCGGGATTGGGTTACTTAGTGTAAGTAGCTTTACTTGGGCTATTCAGAGTTTGCCCGAAGTTAAAGCTCTGTTAGCTCTTCAGCCCAAATTGGCGCTGGAGCAAGTCACGTCCAAACTTGATGAGTTAGATAATGATACTTTGTCAGTCAATCATGAAGTGTGGTTTGCATATAAAGAAGTTGAAATTACAGCGCAAATAAAACTTGGCTTGATAGAAGAGGCCATTACCAGCGCACTCGTTCTATACGCAACATATGATCCCGATAATTTTCCTATATACCGAGCAAAAACGGGGTTATTATTAGCCGTTGCTAATCAATCAACCAGTAAATCGCAACAGAGCCTGACATATTTAAAAGAAGCAATGACATTGGTCGCGGACAAAGATGAGCCAGAGTTGTTGGCCGATTTATACGCAAATTTAGGCCGTACTTATCGTTATCGAGCGGATTATCAGCAAGCGTTGATTTATACCATCCGTGCCTTAGAAATCGCCTCAGAAATAAAAAACACGTCAAAACAAGCCAATTTTCATAATCAAATTGGCGTGATCTATGACTATATAGGTAACTTTGAATCCGCTTTGCAGCACCATGAGCGCTCACTTCGCTTGCAGCAACAACTCGGTGACCAGCAAGGAATGTCTAATTCTCTTTATAATATTGGTGAGATTTATCGAGATTTGAACCAGCTGACTTTGGCTCTCTCTCACTTTCGGCAAGCCTTGGTCGTTGACAAGTTGTTAGGTAACCCTATTCATATTGCAAATAGTCATGGCAAGCTTGCGCAAGTCAACATGAGCTTAAATAAATTGGCGGTGGCTAAATCGCACGTTGAACAAGGTTTAGCTTTAGTACGAGCGATTAATGCGCCCAGTGATATTAGTTGGCAATTGAGTATTTTAGCCAGTATTTACTTGGCTATGGATGAATTGGGGCAAGCAAAGTCATCAGCGAATGAAGCATTAGAGTTGGCTATTTCTGCAAGTGCGAAGAGAACAGAAAGATCGGTACGGTTAACTTTGATAGAAATTGCGTTTGCTCAACAAGCGAACAGTGACGCGTTGCAGCAAATTGAAGTTATGCTCTCTTTACCGGGAATAGGGCGTACTTATCAAAGTCGATTATATCAATTACAAGCTGCCTTACATGAACGAAATAAAACGTTTGAGGCTGCAATAGAGAGCCACAAAGCTTATCAAGCCGTACAGCAGCAACTTTTTGAACACTTAAATAAACAGCAAACAGAGCGCTTGAAAAAAAGTGTAGAAGTAGTGCGTCAAGATCAAGAGTTATCATTGTTGCAAAAAGAGAAGGCATTACAAAAAGCCAGTTTAGCTAATTTAGAGCTGCAACGGGGTATCGTCATTCTATTGCTGCTACTGCTGTTTGGCGTGCTTTGTTTGATATTTACTCGGCAAAAACAAAAACAACGCTTATTTGATGTAAAAGCTAAATTATTGGCTGATAATTTAGAACAAAAAAACCGTTTACTTGCGGATGTGTCTCATGAATTACGTACGCCATTAACTGCGTTGAAATTGTCAGTTGAAGCATTACAGTTTAATTTAGAGCCTAACATTGAGAGGGCTTATACCAAAGTGCACAGTAAAATCTCTCAATTAGATAACTTAATTGCAGATATTTATCGTTCTGCGCAATACGATAATAATGTATTGAGATTAGACAAAGAAGCATTTTCAGTGAATGCGCTTATAGAAGATGTTGAGCAAGACTTTATACCTCGCTATGCCCAAAACAAGCATAGATTAACGGTAAACAGTCAAGACAACGTAACCATAGAGTTAGACTCAGAACGAATAAAACAGGTCTTGATTAATTTGTTAAATAATAGCTTGGCGTATACCAATGAGGGGGGAGAAACTCGCCTTAGTATGTATGAAACCCAAGGTGAAATTGAAATAACAGTAGAAGATTCAGCCCCAGGTTTAACTGATGAAGATTTAACTCGGGTTTTTGAGCGGTTATATCGTTGCGAAGAGTCTCGTAGCCGTGACTTAGGTGGCTCAGGGCTTGGTTTGTCTATTTGCCAGCAAATAATACTGGCTCACGAAGGGCGTATTTATGCTGACCATAGTTTACTTGGGGGAGTTAAATTTGTGGTCTCATTACCGACAAAGTCAAGCCACTAACTAGAGGAAGTAACTTACTTATAAATGACTTCATTTTTAGTCATTTATGCAAGAGGGTGACTCGCACCCCCCTAAACACATTCTTGATGAGTAGGCTTTAGAATCGGTAACTGATCCCAACGCCTAGGGTGTTTATATCTAGATCGCCCATGTCTATATATTGATACGCAACATTCACAGCAATGCCATTATCCCAATCGTATTGCCAGCCAGCCTCGGCAAATAAGCCCATGCCGTCTTCATCGATCAGTGTTTTAGTGGCGTTTGCAATTTCGTATTCGTAAAATTGCGCCCCTAACTTTGCATATACGTAGTTATTTTCAGTGAGTTGATATTGTCCTTTTGCTGCGGTTACAAAGTTTGAATAGTCAAGCTTGTTGGCGTTAAGGTTAAAGAGTAAGTTATCGTTGCGATCGCAAGTGAACTTTCTGTCGTTAATTTCTTTGCACTTCCAATCATCGGCTTCTGAGCCTACGTTGATACCGGCTTCAAACGCCCATGTCGAGTCAAATTGGTAGTTATAATAAGTATATAATTGGCCTACACCATCGCCATCTTGATTGGAGCTTTTATAAGATGCACTGCCACCTGATAATTGAATACCAACCCGGTGTTGTTCATCATTTTGAGCTGCTTGGCTGCTGAATGTAAGGATGCTAAGTAATGATAAAGAGATCACAGAGAGTGTTTTCATTGTTTCTATTCCTGAGTATTTAAGACAGGATAATAATATGCAGTTTTGTTGTTAGAGTCTGTTGGGACAGTGTGAGTGGGTGTAGAGAGACTGTGAGATTCTGTAAGACACATTAAATTTGTGTGCAAACATCAAAAAAGCGCTCCTTTGCAAGAGCGCTAAAAGTTTAAGCGATGACCACGGAAGCTATTTAGCTTCAGTTATCACTGTATCAATTAGATGAACAATTCCATTGGTGGTGTAAATGTCTTTACCTATCACATTGCTCCCTGAAACTTGCAGTGATGTTGTAGGTAAGTTGACAGTCCACCATACATTGTTTAAACCATTGCCCGTTTTGTCACCGGTTTTTGCGTCATTGATGTACCGATAGAGGGGGCGGCCTAGATAAGCAACTTGCTGAGTTTCATCACTGCGTGTGATGAGAGAAAGACCTTGAATATTCTTAATACTTTGCGCGGTTCCAATCACAGGTGGCCATGTTTCTTGGCATCCATCATTACAAGTGCTACTGCTTTGCTCTAAGTCATTATCAAACACATATACAGTCATATTCTTGTTCTGTGAACCATTTCCTGTTACTAACCCTTGTTGTGCTGAGCTATATGCGACACTGTCTGATTCTGTGTTGGATGTTGAACCCAAGTTATAAATGCTAATACTGAGTGCCTTATTAGCGAGCGTCGTTACTTGTTTCCCATTACTAGCATAAGCAGCTTGGCTGTTAACAGCAGCGTCAACAGCATGCTGAGTCAGTATGCCAGTAAGTGCTGTGCTATCAGCAAGTAGTGCTGTTAATGTGTCTTTTGGTAACTTCTTGAAGGCGGTATTGGTTGGAGCAAATACGGTGTAAGATTTGCTTGTATCATTAAATGTATCTACAAGGTTCGCTGCTTGTAACGCACTAACCAAGGTCGACAGCTCAGGTGTATCTATTGCTGTTTGAGCAATGGTTTTGGTCGGCGTAGTCATCATCGCTGGTGGAGTTAAAACAGAATTAATAACGTGTATTACGCCGTTGTCTGCAGTCACATTTGCTGCTGTAACTGCGGATGCGTTTATAAATAATACCATGTCGACATATGATAGAGTCGCCTTGCTTTCATTGGCCATGTTGACCATTTGATCATTGCTACTTGCAACCGCTACGGCCGCATCTTGGAGTACCGTGTTATCTGCGATTAGGTGATATAGCAAAATGTTTTTTAGTTGCTCTGTATCGTTCAAGAGCGCAGTTAAAGTCTCTTGACCTAACGCGGCAAACGCTGCGTCTGTTGGCGCAAATACAGTGAACGTTTTTGTGGGATCAGCGACCAACGTGTCAAGTCCAGTGGCAGCCAGAACGCTCAGTAATGTATTGAATGAGCCGGCTTCGCTTGCGACATCAGCCAAGGTACCGAAGCTTTCAGGCAAGGTAACATCAGCTGTTACTACAGCATCAATAATATGTATAACGCCGTTAGTGGTCATGACATCGGTGGTAGAGACGGGTACGCCACCAAATGAAAGCATGTCTGTTGTCGCATTAATTTTAATCGCTAACTGGTTACCAAGTACTGTGGTTGCACTTTTACCATTGAGTGACATTGCCGTCACAGAGTCTACTTGGCCTGATAAGACATGTTGTTGTAGGATTTTCTTCAACGTATCTGGGTTGGCCAGCAACGTGTTTATTGTTTTCTGACCTAGAGCTGCGAATGCGGCATCGGTTGGCGCGAAGACAGTATATTTGTTTTCACTATCGCTTAAAACTGTGTCTAATCCCGTGGTTTTTAGCGCTGTTAATAACGTATTGAACACCCCGGCGTTTTCTGCGGTTTGCACAATGTTGTTGGTGATGTTTTCAGCACTACTGATCGGTTGCAGCACCGCATCGATAACATGAATAATGCCATTACTCGCCTGTATGTCGGTGGTAATGACAGATGACTTATTGACTAAAAGGGTGTCTGCGTCCAAAGATAAGGCGATATTATCGCCATTGACCGTTGGTGCAAGACTCCCTGCTAAAGTGAGTGCGGTTTCAGCATTAACTTCTCCGCTTAGTACGTGATAAGTCAATATGCTGCTGAGTTTGTCTGTATCCGCGAGCAAGGCATCAATCGTGTCTTGGCCCAGCGCTTCGAAAGCAGCATCTGTTGGCGCAAAAACAGTGTATTTTTGGCTGTTATCAGCGAGAGTCTTGTCGAGGCCTGTTGCTTCGAGTGTCGCAACGAGAGTCGTAAAGCTGCCTGCACCTTTCGCCACATCGACAATGGTGGTCGGCGTCAAGGGTGTGGGTTGGCTTGTTGTATTGTGATTATCATCGCTGTTACAGCCTACTAATAACAGGGCGCTAAACGCGAGTGATAGGGTGTGTGTAAGTGCTTTCAATGTTCCATTCCTTCAAGTTAAGAACTAAATGAAAGTACGCTGATTAATTTATGAACGATCAGTTGTTGCTCTAAAAAGTAATATTTTCCATTACCTAAAATAGCTCAGCTTCTTGATGTGCTAGGTTTCCTCGTAACTTTTCGACCATAATATTTAGGTCATGGTTGGCATTCGCGACGGTTTTACTTACTTTGTCGCTTTGCGCTAGTTCTTTATAATTATTTGATATTGTTTGAAGTTGAAGCAAGGTTTGTTGTAACGATTCGGTGATCTGAGATTGCTGGTCTGCCGCTGAAGCGACCTGATTATTTAGGTGTGTCATTTGTTCCATTTCTTTCATAATTTCTTTTAACGATTGTTGTGCTTGTGTTGTTTGTTCTGCGTTTCTTGTCGTAATTGAAATTTCTTCTTGCATCGCATTGACGGCATTTTGTGCTGCGCTTTGTAAATTATTAATGACCGATGTGATGCTTAAAGTAGACTGTTGTGTTTTTGATGCTAGACTGCGGACTTCATCGGCTACTACAGCAAAGCCACGTCCTGCTTCACCCGCTCTGGCTGCCTCAATTGCAGCGTTTAGTGCAAGTAAATTGGTTTGCTCTGCAATACTGCTGATCACATCTAGCACTGAACTGACACTGCCGGCTTGTTGTTCCAAATCTTGTATGACTGCAGACGTTTTTTCAACTTCGCTCACTAACACTTTCATACTGCTAGCAGAGTTATCAACAATTTCTGTACAGTGTGTTGCTTGGTCGGTAACGGTATTGGTAGAGTTAAGCGCCATTTGGCTATGCTGCTGCAGTTGTTCAGCAATATTAGCAAGACCAGCGATTGTTTTTTCCATATCAGCACTACAGCGCTCCTGCTCATTAGAGCCGTGAGAGATCTGTTCACTGACGTTATCTATTTCACCAAACGCTTCCTCTACTTCTCCTTTTACCACCGTGATATTCGAAACCGCTTCTACAATATGCGTCTTGATATCAACAATGGCGTTAGATAAATCTCCTAATTCATCTTGGTAGGGGTAGCTCATCGGCAGGTCATATTTTCCTTGTGATATCAGTACTGTATTTGCAATAAGTGCGCGAAGTGGCAGGATAATAGTTCTTTTCAGTAGTTGTAACATAACAACCACAACAACCAATGAAATAATCAGCGCGATAATGGGATAAACAGTCATTACCAGTGTTTGCTGAGCGTTAATAGCCGCTAAATGTTGATTTGAGGCGCTTTGAACCTTAACTCGTGTTTCTTGTAAAAAAGAAGCCATTTCTCTGTCTATACCGCGAACCTGCTTATCCGTTTGGGTAATACTTTGTGTTGTTTTAAAAGACTCATAGGCGTTTGCGTACTTAGGGAATAGTGAGCTATGTCGGTTTTTTATTTGCTTAAGAAGCGCAATATGTTCTCTGTCAGCACCGGTTAGCAAATTTAGGCTTTCTTTGGCACTTTTTTGTATTGAATTATGATGTTTTTCAAATTGTTGCCAATATTTCTCTTCGTTACGGATCAACACATTTTTCCATGCTTGAACTTGGCTTTTGAACTCAGTTTCTAAGCTGGCTATATGGTTTAAGCGGTGAATATCTTGTTGGAATAACTCTTGGTATTGATGGATAAGCAGTTCTAAACGAACAATACTAAAAATACTACAGGTAAGGATCAGAGTCATCGCACATACAACAGGGAGAGTCACTTTATATCTGATATTCATAACGGCACACTTCAAAGGTAAGTCACACTCAATTGTTGATGACAGTGGGCTATTTGTCTAATTTTATACCGTTTAATGCACTTTTTGTGCACTCATGAGTGATTTGCGATTAACATATAATTTAATAGTAAAAAACATCAGCAATACCGAGGTTAGTCCACTCAGTATATGATGAATAATCAAATGTCCGGCTATAAAGGCAGGAATATCAGTAACATCATTAAAAAACAATAGTTTAATACATAAAATAGCATAAAGGCTTAGGTGTCCATAAAGGGCTATGTTGTATATTTTTGTAAATGCTAGGGTTAAGTCGTGTGAAAGTGACAGTTTCTTTATAATGAAAAGTGAGAGGGTCGCAATTAAAATGCTGATCAGGCCTAACCCAAGGAGTGAAGTTTTGATCAGGGTGATGACAAGCATAACAGCAATAATAATCATCGATGTACCAATTTTATATAGATAATCAATCCGCTATGTTATCGATTTTTACCATACTGTCTATCTGACTAAAACGAACTTAATCGCAAATAATATCTGATTATGCGTTGACATAGTCCTCAATTTTGATACAAATGTAACCCTTGTACAATTTTTGACAAACACAATGATCTTACTAACTACAGCATTTTCTAATCGACCATGGCAAAGTACACTTGTCGTGTTGTCGTGGATGCGCTGCGGTTAAGTTTTTGGCTAACCGTGATGTTAGAAGCGGTTAGTGAGTCTATATTCTCCCCCACTTTTATCATCCTTTTTAAAGGAGCTATCTAATGCCAATACAGGCATCGTATATTTTTGTTATTTTTATTTGGTCAACGACCCCGCTCGGTATTGTATGGAGTAGTGAGACTATGCCGGCGACCTTAAGCGTATTCTTGAGAATGTCTATTGCGTTAGTGCTAGCAGGACTCGTTATTGCAATGAGTAAAATTCGTGTGCCATGGCATCGTCAGGCATGTACTTTATACAGTTACTCCGCTTTAGGTATTTTTGGTGGCATGTTATTGAGCTACCTTGCGGCAAAAACAGTGCCGTCTGGAGTCATTTCATTGATTTTTGGTATTGCGCCGATTTTATCTGGCTTGCTAGCTCAAAGGTTACTCAATGAGCCCCGCTTTACTTTAGTTAAATTGATTGCTTTGGGTTTGTCTCTTCTTGGCTTGTATTTGATCTGTGCAGTGCAAATACAAACCTTTCAAGTACCGCCATTAGGATTGTTATATGTATTCTTGGCAGTATCTTGCTTTAGCCTGAGTGGCGTAATGACCAAACGTGTCCAACTTGCTGTTCACCCCATGGCAACGACATTTGGTGCTTTAGTCTTTGTCACACCATTGTTTGGTATCGTGTGGTGGGTGATGAATGGAGAGTTTAACCCTGCAATTTGGAGTGAGCGCTCTATTTTGGCAACCGTGTATTTAGGGGTTTTTGGCTCATTACTTGGTTTTTTAGCTTACTTTCATATTTTACAAAAATTGCCGGCGAGCACGGTTGCGTTAACAACCTTGATAACTCCAGCTTTTGCAGTGGCTTTGGGAAGTTGGTTAAATGGTGAAGCATTGACGGTGACATTATTGGTAGGTGCAGCAATTATTTTACTTAGTCTAGCTCTGTTTACTTTTGGAGAACAATGGGTGGGCAGTAAAAAGAATGTACCGGCGACATAGATATGTAGAAGCCAATCTAATTAACCGTTGATGTTTTAAAAAGCGGATTACATTAAGAAAGGGCCATTGTGCCCTTTAAATGCTCAGCTCGATTGATATGATAGCGTCAGTAATAATGTTAGATTGAATAAGTAATTACGTAGGACGGAGCCACTTTTTGACAACCATTGCATTTCATTATCCCAGCCAGATAATTTGTACCGATAGCTATACTACAACCCACGATTGTATCGTAACGGCGCATGCTAAAAAGTACTTTGATGTAGAGCAAGGCAGGGTGTTTGCCACGGGAAATTGCGCCGAGATATACCATTTAAAACAGCACTGGCATGAGGGAAAATTTAAGCCAATTACCTGCGAGTTTTTGATGGTTGATAAGCATATGAAGGTATTTTTTGGCGAGGTGAGGCGAGGATTTAAATACTTAGAACCACTTGAACAAAATTGGGCAATTGGCTCTGGTGCTAAGTGGGCGATTGCGGCTATGGACTTTGGCAAAGGGGCTGTCGATGCGTTGAGCTATGCGTGTACAAGGGATAAGTCTACAGGAGGGGAGCTACAAGCATTTAATATCACGGATTGTGTATTATCAAAACAAGAGAGTGAACCAGTTTGACGACTTTATATATTACCGGTGCAGGCGTTAGTGCGCAAAGTGGGATCCCAACTTTTAGAGGCTCTGAAGGTTTTTGGACCATAGGCAGCAAAAACTATACGCCTCAAGAAATGGCGACTCGTCAAATGTATCAAGAAAAGCCCCGAGAGTTTTTAACTTGGTATTACCATCGCTTTGCACGATATCGTGACCATGGTGCAAATGAAGTACATGCTTGGTTAGCAAATAAGCAGCTTATTACCCAGAATATTGATGGGCTGGATGGTAAAGCGGGTAATGATAATTACATCTCTATACATGGCCGACTAGACCAAGTCACGGTGTTTCATACTCAAGGTGATGAGGTTGCTCGGCAAAGGGCGCCTTGGGATGACGTCGATGAAACCTGTTTGGCAGAGTCATTATTATCGGTATTTAAAATTGGCTCTAAAGGTCCGCAATTAAATAAATCATTGAAGCCTTACGTTTTACTATTTGATGAATATTACACCGAGTTGTATCAAATCAGCTTGGCAGAACAGCAAATGCAGCATGCTAGTAAAATGGTATTTATAGGTACCTCTTTTAGCGTTAATATTACTCAAATTGCCCTAGATATTGCAAGGCGCAGGGGGATCCCTATCGAAGTTGTCGATCCTGAGCCTATGCATGTTTTATACGATCAGGTTGAATATTTTCAGATGACGGCACTTGAGTATATCAACAGATAACATTCAGCTTTACAAAGCGTTACAAATTGCTTTATGTAACGCTTTTATATCAATAGGTTTGGCAAGGTAATCATCCATACCAGCAGCAAAGCATTTTTTGGCTTCTCCACTCATTGCATTCGCTGTGAGTGCGATGATATGGGTGTTGCTATCTTGGCTTTCTCGTTGGCGTATTGCCTGAGTTGCTTGGTAGCCATCCATAATGGGCATTTGACAGTCCATTAAGATCACATCATAAGGGTCGTCGAGAGCTTGATCTAAGCGTGCTAAGGCTTGCTCTCCATCAAAGGCAAATTCATAACGTATCTGCCACTTTTTCAGTATTTGCGCGAGTACAATACGGTTTACCGCATTATCTTCAACCACCAGTGCTTTGAAGTTATCTGGGATCTGTTGCAGGTTATTTACATCATTTAAGACATGATTAGGTGCTTCACCTATGCCCAATACCAGTGTAAAACTAAAGGTACTGCCAATACCAAATTCACTGCTGACACTGATTGTGCCTGACATCAGCTCACATAACCGCTTAACAATAGAGAGACCGAGACCTGTTCCCCCGTATTGGCGAGTTGTGCTTTGGTCGGCTTGGGAGAAGGGAGAGAACAACGTATTTTGTACGGTTTCACTCATACCAATACCTGAATCGGATACTTGGCCGTTGATGATACACCTACCGTCATGTTCAACACTGCAAAGCGTAATATTAATGTGTCCTTGCGCAGTAAATTTAATGGCATTACTTATAAGGTTTTGCAGCACTTGCTTTACTCGTACAGGATCACCAATTAGATGCTGATGCTTCAAATTCGTTAAATTAAACTCTAATCCAATGCCTTTTTCGTTACATTGAGTTTGATAAGCGACTTTAAGACCATTAATCAAATGCGGCAATTCAAATTCCGTTTGTTCTAACGACAGCATACCTGCGTCTATTTTTGAAAAATCTAAAAAGTCATTCAGTAAACGGGTAAGGGATTGTGTGCTGCGAGATGCCACATCGAGCATATTTTTTTGTGTATCATCTAAAGACGACTGCTCTAATAGTTGTAACATACCCACAATGCCATTCATTGGCGTACGAAGCTCATGGCTGACATTGGCTAAAAATAGGCTTCGGGTTTGTAACATGCGTTCAGCGAGTTCTTTTTGCTCGGTTAATGCAATGCGTGTTTTAACCCGTTCATCAACATTTTGTATTGCCCCATATAAGCGCACACATTGGCCATTTTCAAATACCGCTTTGCCTTGGGTTTCAATCCAAACCTGGTTCCCCATTGCTGTATTTAACAAAAACTCAGCTTTCCAAGGTGTGCCTACCTCAATTGCCGTGGTGACTAATTGTGCGACGGTCTCTCGATCTTGTTTTTGATAAAACTCTATTGCGGTCTCTACTGTCGGCTGAAAGTCATCAGTTACCTCGTGAATTGCACGAGTAGTATCGGTCCAAATAACTGTATTATTGGCAAGGTTTACTTGCCATCCACCAATAATAGCGAGTTCTCCCATCGCTTGTTGTATTTCTTGGTTTTGTGTAGAGAGGAGTAAGGAGTGGTTTCGGGTGATTTCATTCCCTATCCATTGTGACAATAGCCACACAAAGTCGTGGTCGTCCTGAGTAAACTTACCTGCATGTATATCCGCTGAGGAGAAATTAACCGTACCATAACGTTGTCCTTGCACTTGCAACGGGGCACCGATGTAACTTTCTAAACCAAAGTTTAAATAACAAGGGTGGGTGGCAATACGGCTCTCGCTAGCGTGATCAAAAGCGAGCGATGAGTTTGCTTCTAATGTATGGCAGCAATAGGTTTCACCTAAAGGGAATTGTGCCCCAACAGGCAGACTATTATCGGGCGTATGGACATGTTCAACATAGTACTGTTGTGCTTCTATGCGACTCACAATAGCAACTTGGCAATTAAAGATACGACATCCAAGCTGCAGTAGTTCTTGTATTTTTTGCTCAAATGGCAATGTATGATCAGCTGTGATTGAATGTAAGAGTTTTAATTTATTCATGGGCATATGCCTTCCTAAGCAGCAACTTTTGGCAGTATAACGAAGCCTAACTAAAAAGCGAGGAACGGTTAATGGTTTGAATATATTATTTTAATAAGCCACATACTGTCGAGGTAGAAACTTGATAGGTACTTGCCAACAGCAAAATACGATGATTCCTCTCATCAAGCTGGTGGACATGCTTGGATGACTTTAGTTTGTGACAAATTGCGGTTAATACGTGTGGCTGTTGGGGTAATAACTGTGTTTGCGCTTCAATTAAGGCCAGTACCGCAGAGAATTCGTGCGCAGGTAAATCATTAAAGTGTGGGTTATAAGCAAAATAGCATTCAATGGTAGTGAGTTGTTGATTATTTCGAAGCTTGAGCGCATGTGTAAGGCCTTCATTGCTTTCAAACAATAACAGTGAACGAATATAGTTAAATGGTGGAACAACATTCTGCGGGTTGGAAAACAATATATGCAGTGCAGTATTGCCTTGCTCATTGATTAGTGAAAACCCATTGTTGAACTTAAGGGCTGGGGTAAAAAAAGTAAGACGGGATTGATCATTAATGCCCGCAATTACCCCTTGAGGTAACGGTTTCGTTTTACACAGTTGAGTACATAAATCTTGGTAAAAACTATACACCTGAGCGTTTTGCTGTGCACTGTGATAAAGAAACTTTAATTGGGCTATATTCTCTAACGAACTTGATTGAGCATAAAGCTCACTCACGGCAGATAAATCTTGTTGTTTAATGAGAGCAATAAGTGCAGAGACGCTTGGATCCACGATATACCTCGCTTTTATAGTAAGTGGGTATGCTATGCGAAAACTCCCAAAATCTAAAGGCGTGTATTTAAATTAGCTTGTATTTAAGTCAATAAACACCATTGACTAGTTTACCTAATCGCTGATTGTGAGGGAAAAATCATAGATGGATATTTTCGTTTTAAAAGTTATTGTTGGTGCTCTAGTGATACCATTTGCAGCATTTATGTTATGGAGCCTGGTTAAATGGGCAAAAGGGATGCCAAAAGGGGCATATATCTTTATTGCGTTTATGCCCCTTATTTCGTTATTTCCTATACCACCAACCGTCTTTAAAAACGTTGCTAAAGCGAAGCAGGAGCAACGAAAAAAACAAACACAAAGTGATGAGTAGACGGTGTTTTCGGCGATATTATCATGGGGGTTATAGTGGCTCATCACACTGTATAAGTCTATAACCTACCAAGTAGCTTACGCCACATAAAAACCACAAAACCCCCGCTATGATGGCGAATGTATTTGCCATCTCTGGATGACTGAGTACTAGAGGCAAAGTAGCTAAACCTCGTAGTACACAAATAGCGCCAATGATATAAATTGCGATACGGGTTAATGGTAGCTGCGGGAGTAAGCGTGCGCCGGCTAGTGCATACAATGCACAGAGCGTAAATATACTCGATATCACGACCGTCGCCAGAGGGGCGAAAAGCGTCCCGTCAATCGCTGATTCAATGATAGCGCTGGGCGCTAATTGAGCACGGTAACATTGTTCACCAAAGACAATACATGATAAGTGTGCAATGGCTGTGAAAAGTGCGATTAAAGCGCAAAATATTAACAAATAACGTCCCGTTTGTTGTGAGGACAATGCCATTTTAACCTCCTTGGTTTGGCGCTAAGATACATTTACCTTGTTAAGAATGACATTCTGAACGCTGTGTATAACGCGCAAATACAAGTCATTTTTAGGCAGATTTATTATTGCCTATTTCTACATTACTTTCACATTATTTGCACTTTTTGTTGTCACTGTTCAGGTTCCGAAGTCTTAAATATGCTGGGTGTACTATGATGAGCAAGCAACGTTACTTCCTGAGCGCTTTCGCTGCGTTAACTGTATTTGTGGGCAGTGCCGCTGCCTCACAACCGTCGCCACAAAATAAAAGAGCACCAACACCAACTAAGCCGCCACAAATAGCAAATGAGCTTGATAATGAATTAAGTGCCTTGATCACCCAGTTTGGGATAACGGGGCATGTCGCTGGACAAAGTAGTGCACCAAATATAAATGATCCAATTCCTCAACTTGGTATGCAGCTATTTTTTAGTAAAGCGTTGGGCGGCGAGAAAAGTGTTGCGTGCGCGAGTTGCCATCACCCGAAACTAGGTGGGGGTGACTCACTCAGTCTTCCTATTGGCGTGAATGCCATTGATGCTGACACGGTCGGTTTGAGTCGTCAGGCTATGAATGATGAAATAGATATTCCGAGAAACTCACCAACAATATTTAACGTTGGATTAGCCACCAAAGCGTTGTTCTGGGATGGTAGAGTCGAACAAGTAAGCCAAGAAGATGAAGCGGGTAATGTCAGCACATTTATTAGTACGCCTGATTCTGGGTTTGGGCTTGCGGATAGTAATGCTGGGGACTCATTAGTTGAAGCTCTTTCACGTTTTCCGGTGACGTCAGTACAAGAAATGCGTGGTAGCGCATTTAATGATGCGCAGACAAATGACGATGTACGCAGTCACTTAGCACAACGGATTGGAGATTATGGTGTGGAGTCTGGGGGGTTGGCGACCAATGCGTGGTTAGCAGAATTTAGAAAAGCCTTTAACAGTGAAGCCGATGCACCTTCGCTTATTACATTTGACAGTATTGATTTGGCGTTAGGGCAATACCAATCTTCACTGACGTTAGTTGATAATAATTGGAATCGTTATGTTAAAGGGAATAAAAATGCGTTAAAACCAGCGCAAAAACGAGGGGCTAAACTCTTTTTTACCCAAGCTGCAGAGGGAGGAGCTGGATGTGTTAACTGCCATGGTGGCGAGCGTTTTACCAATGATGGCTTTTTCAACCTTGCTTTTCCACAGTATGGTATTGGTAAAAATGATGACAATGCAGATTTAGGCCGAGGGTTGATAGACCCGCAAATACAAAATCAATTTGCATTTAGAGTACCGAGTTTATTGAATATTGAATTAACTGCTCCGTATGGGCATGCAGGTGCTTATGAAACATTAGAGCAGGTGGTAGCACATTATGTTGATCCTGAAACAGCCATTGATGCTTTTTTTGAACGCGGCGGTGCGTGTGGGTTAAAGCAATTTGCGCAAAGTAGTCAATGTGAGTTACTTAATGCGAATGCCCGAGTGAACAGTCAAGCAGCCTTAACCTTGTTGCAAAGCTCTCCTTTTGTTGCGGCACCGCTTGATAGTGCTCAGCAAAAAGACTTAGTAGCATTTTTACGCGCATTAACCGACAATTGCGCTAAGGATAAACGGTGTTTACAAAAATGGATCCCAGGCCCTAAAACTGTCGACCCAGATAACTTGCGTTTAAATGTACTATCTCGTCATAAAGGATAAAGTGTAACTCCATGAAAGTGACTATACGTGTCAAATTACTGTTGATGATATTAATTGCTAACTCGGCACTGGTGTTAGCGATTTACATTGCCAATCAAATTGCATTTGAAAAAAGCTTTGCACAGTATGTGCAAAGTAATGCACGAGAAAAAATGCACACGGTAATTGTTAAAGTAGTAGAGACGTATAAGGCACGCAATGGCTTCTCTTGGGTGAAGCATCGCTCGCCTGAGTTAAGCGAGATTATTCAACTTTACCACCAAGTCAACGGGGTAGAGAGTAACAAGCCGGCCCGACGCAAAGGCAGACCACCTGAATACAAAAAAGGCAAAGACTATCGACCCAAGAGAGGACCAAAGCAAGAGTTTGATGGGTCAGAGCAGCGCCGCCCAGCGAAAGGAGGGCCTCGCGGGGACCGTAAGCTACCTCCTAAACGGGGGGCAAAATCATTGCCAAATAGATTGATATTTAAGTCACCAGATGGTCAGCTGCTAATTGGCAAGGCGACGATGGCACAGGCCGCGTTATGGTTGCCAATGTACACTGGTGATGACTCTGTGAAAACGCGTGGGCAAGGTGATTTAATTGGCTTTATTGGTATTGAAAATGGCACCTTGGTCACATCGCGCTTTGATGCGATGTTTGCTAAACAGCAAGAACAGCAGTTTTTACATATTGCGCTTATCGCCCTATTGGTAACAGTTATATTGGCCATTCCATTTAGTAAGTACCTAGTACAGCCAATTATCAGATTACGTCGCACAGCCAAGCGACTGGCTGGAGGTGATTATGAGCATAAGGTTAAACTAGATCGGCGCGATGAGTTAGGGCTTTTAGCTAGAGATATGAATAAGTTAGCGGATACGTTAGCGCAAAACCAAACGGCGAGACAACAGTGGATCGCAGATATTTCTCATGAGTTACGTACGCCTATCGCAGTGATCCGAGCGGAATTAGAAGGTATGATCGACGGCGTTATTGACACTGATGAAGCGCAATTAAGTTCGTTGTATGAAGAAATTGAGCGGCTGACTAATTTGGTGGATGATTTACATCAGCTGTCATTATCAGACCGAGGCGCGTTGACATATAATATGATGCCATGTGAATTGAGTGGCGTATTAAACCGTTGTATTGATAAGCGCCGAAGTGAATTGTCGTTATTTGAGGTAACAGTCAATTGTGCAGATAAGCTAACGCTACACTGCGATCCGCAACGGATCAGCCAGTTATTTGATAACTTACTACAAAACACCATGCGTTATACCGATGTGTCAGAGGAGAAAAATGGTCAATTAAGTATTAGTGTGACGCAAACGTCGGAGAAAACGCAGGTTATATGGCAAGATAGCTCGCCAAGCGTTACATCTGAACAACTGCCGATGCTATTTGATCGCCTTTACCGGGTCGACAATGCTAGAACACGTCAAACGGGTGGCTCAGGACTTGGTCTGGCAATTTGTACCAGTATTGTTGAGGGCCATCAAGGAACTATTCGTGCAGACTTGAGTGATCTAGGTGGACTCGCTATTATAATGGAGTTTACTCACTAAAACGGACTGCAACCTTTGGATAAAACACGCATATTAATTGTTGAAGATGAGCCTAAGCTGGCAGATATTCTGAGTAAGTACTTAGTAAAAGCAGAATATGAGACGCACATTGTGGCGGATGGTGCTGATGCTGAAAGTGCTTTCTCGACATTTGATCCGCATTTAATTTTACTGGATATCATGTTACCGAATGTAGATGGTATTGAAATTTGTAAAATGGTGAGAGCCAAGTCGACAGTACCAATCATAATGACGACCGCAAAAGTAGAAGAGATTGATCGGCTACTTGGTTTAGAAATTGGTGCAGATGATTATGTATGCAAACCCTATAGCCCGAGAGAAGTGGTGGCTCGTGTGAAAGCGGTATTGCGTCGAGTGGCATTAAACAACAACGGTCACAAGCATGATATTGAAGATAAGCTTAAGCTTAATGAAGACACGTTGTTTGCGTCATTTTTGACCAGTAGCGTAAGCCTCACCCATGTTGAATTTTTACTTTTAAAGTCAATGCAAGCTCATCCAGGGCGGATATACAGCCGTGATAAGTTGATGGATCATATTTATGATGATGATCGCATTGTCAGTGACCGCACCATTGATAGCCATATAAAGAAAATCCGCAAAAAGTTACACGGTATTGCGCCTGAGCATGAGTTTATTCATTCAATTTATGGTGCTGGCTATAAGTTTGAGGCACAAAGCGAGTAATTGGTGGCGTAAATCACGTAGTAGATTATTTAATCACTGCTGTATTTGATCTATATATGCAGTGGTAAGCAAGATGAATTACCTCATGGGTTAACTTCACCTCCCGCCTTTTATAAAAATCCCCTTAGTCGATAATTGATCGCAGTTTAGCTGCGCCTCCAATTCGAGCTTTACATCAAGGTGGAGGAGTGTGAAAATGCGATGTACCTATTTTGCTTCACTTAATAGGTTCATGGGAAATGTGTAAACTTCTGTCAAAAGTCCAATCTAGACATAACTAAATGATGAGGAAAAATGAAATATTCTATTTTAGGTGTAGCCGCTTTATTACTGCCTTTATCTAGCTATGCGCAAATGCAGTTCAGTTCTGAGCTATTACTGGGTAAATCTCAGAACGATATTCATTCTAGTATTGAGCTTAACAATAAGAAAAAGCACTATTCATCAGATCTTGTGACGAACTCTTTGGGTGTGAGAGTTGGTGTAAAGTTCTCTGACTATATTTCTTTTGAGCTTTCAAAGCATTTTCATGGAGACGGCAAAAACGAAGTGACAATGAATGTTTATGCGCCTTTAGATTACCCATCTTTTCAAGTGAGCGGTGAAAAAATAGAACCTATTTCAAGTTATAAATTACCCGTTCCAATTGAGCTTGAGTCTACCCGGCTGGGTATTAAAGCTCAAACACGTTTATTTGATACGCTGTCAGTCAATATGAGGCTGGGTATAGCCCAGTGGGGTTATCAAGCATCGACACCTGCAAGACTGACCTTCTCCAGAGCTGGGTATGACATGCAAAAAAGTGGTAATGATGTATTTTATTCAGTTGGTTTGGAACACCAAATAACTGAAAACTGGTATGTTGGCTTTGAGTATTCACTAATGAGAATTAACGAAAGCGACGTATACGTAGAGATAGACAGTATTTCTCGTAGCTACCAACATGATGTAAAAGAGGCCTCGTTTATCCTCGGTTGGCAGTTTTAAAGTAGTTTAAGGGAGTATGCAAAGCTCATTGATTCATGCACTATGAGTCAACCTTAAGTCAATGCGTCACTCCCTCTAAAAAATAATAAATAGGCCGTAGAGAAGGGGATAGCTTGCCCTGTTTATTACAAACCCGACCTAGTGTTACTCGGCTTTTTCATTGTAGGGTTCAGCTTCTCTTAACTGAAAGCTAAATTCAGTGCCCACACCGACTTTACTCTGTACTTTAATTTCAGTTTGAAGGAGTTTAATTAACCGCTCAGTGATAGCAAGACCAAGGCCCGCATGAGACTTTTTACAGCCTTTAGAGTTACTGGCTCGATAGCGGGCTTCAAAAATGTAAGGGAGCTCTTTTGCTGAAATTCCCACTCCGGTATCACTGACCGAGACAGCAAGGTGATCACCATGTTGACTCACTTCTATAGAGATTGCGCCATGTTCATCGGTATGACGCAGTGCATTTTCGATTAAATTGGTCAGGATCCGCTCTAGTTTACCAATATCCGAATAGGCTTTTATGTCACAGACAGTAGGCGATATCGTTAATGAGATGCCCAATTTCTCAGCGCGAATTGCAAATTTAGCCATTACATCGTACAACAGTTCCCCCAAGTTGAAGACTTCAAACTGCACGTTTGCATGGCCAGACTCTAAGTGGGCTAATTCAAAGATTTGGTCAATGAGAGATTTGAGTTGGTCGCAGTTTTTTAGTGCAACCCCCAAATGCAGGGCTTGTTGCTCTGGATCATGTTTTTTCAGCGAAATAATTTCGAGGTAGCCTTGCAATGATGCCAAAGGGGTACGTAAGTCATGAGATAAGTGCGCCAATAATTGGCGGCGTTGATCATCTAATTCAGCAAGTTGCTTTACTTGAAAGTCAATGGTTTTGACCATGTTATTGACACTATCGCCAAGTTGGTGCACTTCGTTGCTATGGGCTTTATTCCAATCAAGTAAGGTGATTTTACTGATATCAAATTGTGCGTGTTCTAATTGTTGTATGTGTTCAGTTAACGCAGCAACGGGGCGGGTTAAATATTTAAAAAGTAGCAACAATGCGGTGAGTAAAAATCCCAAGGCCAGACCTAGCCAGCTTAGTCCCATAATTAATTGGTCATTACCTTTTACATTACTGATAATTGAGTCATAGAGCTTTGAGCCGATAATAACGTATAAATAGCCTTGCAGAGTATCACCATTATACACAGGGGCGACCGAAAATATTTTTTCTCCACATTCGCTACGCGGATCGTCACCATATACGGGAAGTTGTTCGGGTTGCTCAATTAATTTAATGAGTGGCACAAGATTAATATTCTGACGTTTGACTTCGCCGGGTTTGGCTGAGTAGGTAAGTAATTGTCCACTTGGATCGACAAAGTAAAATTCAAATGACGGACCAAGTACCATTAAAGTGTGAAATAAGTTTTCAAGTGCTTTGTAATCATAAACACCCTGTTTGAGTAATGGGTTGTCGCCGACTAGGTGTTCCGCTAGCCCCATATGAAGCTGTTGTTCCGCTTGGGCACGCGATACTTGTGATAGGGCTTGTGTCCACCAAATAAATAAAGACGCAATTAAAATGAAAATACCAGCCAGCGACATAGCAAGTTTATGATATAAAGACAGTTTCATGGCTTAAGCCTGTGTTAGTTGTTTAGCGTTGAGCTTATAGCCGACGCCCCAGACGGTTTCAATTACGCCTTGCCCGCCATACTTTTCAAGTTTACTGCGCAACCTATTTATGTGTGAGTTTACGGTGTGTTCGTAACCCGAATGTTGATAACCCCAGACTGATTCAAGTAGTTGCGTTCTCGAAAAAACTTGACTCGGGTGCGCTGCAAAAAAATGTAGTAGCTCAAATTCTGTTGCAGTTAAATCCAAAACTTGAGCCCCCAAATTGGCCTCATGACAGACAGTATCAATACTCAATCGACCGAGCTGTAAGGGGGCTTGTTCGGTTTGCGCATGTTGATTTTCTGTGGCTTGAAGTAACCGTATATGCCGCAGTTGTGCTTTCATTCTGGCTTGGAATTCTCGATAACTGAACGGTTTACAAATGTAGTCATCAGCGCCCATCTCGAGTCCAATAATGCGGTCCATTTCACTGCTTTTAGACGTTAATAACACAACGCTAATATGAGGAGTAGAGGTCTTAATTTCTCTACAGAGCGTTAAGCCATCAACACCTGGCAGCATAATATCGAGTAGCACAATGGCATAATTTCCTTGTTGTAACTTATCCATTGCGCTTTCTCCATCAAACACATGATCAACGTCCAATGATAATTCAGTTAAATGAACTTGTAGAAGACGCGCAATATCTTGGTCGTCTTCTACAATCAGTACCTGTTGTTGCATAATGTGGCCTTTTTATCGCCCACACAGTGCGTATAGGCGTTATTTAACTCTTGTTATGGTTACGGCCATGAGCGGGTTGTCGAATTTATGCTCAGAGGTTAGTACTGACGTACTTAATCCATCATCATTACTTACGACACCAAGGTGCATAGCCACTTTATCAATGTCATCACGCACTGCATTAAAGCCTTCTCCACCGTCTGCTGGGCCAGGCATTGAGCCACTGCTTTCTGAGTTAGCTTCTGTCCCTGAATCATAGGCTCGGGTGTGCATTTTGGCGTAGTCGCCTACCGCCATGTGAGACACATCGATGCTATTAAGACCGGTAAAGCCATCATTTGTATTCACCATCATGCTAATTAACGAGATTTTTTGATCAGTTAAACTTGTTGTCGTCAGCATTAGCTCGGTCATTTTACCTGGCCCAAGCGGTGCATCACCTGATGTAGAGGCGTTAACAACAGACAAGCCAAGCAGCCCTGAATTATCGCCACCCTCGGCCAATTTCTCTAGTTCTTCACTGGCCATTTCACCTATTGTCCAAAATTGACCACTGGTGTGTAATGCCGCGCCAAGCGGTGATAGTGGTTGAGCATTGGTTAAATTAAGCGCTGTAACTTTAAACTCATACTGTGTTGGTTCAGGCTCTGGAGTAGGTGGTACCGGAGTGATTGTCGTATTGTTATCATTATCGCTGCCACATGCAGCTAATAACAAACAAGCAAGTGGAATGATGGGGGTAAACTTATTCATAATATGCCCCTTATTTAACCGTTACTGTCACTTTAGCAACAGGGTTTAACCAGCGGTGAACCGTGTTGTGTAAGTCGCTTTTTCCACCAATGGCTTCATCATCACCAACGTTACCGCGATGAATGTGCACCATAGTGTTGGTTTCCATGGTTGTTAGGCCGCTGCCTTGGGTGCCCGGTGCTGCGCCTGGAGAGGCTGGGATCCCAGGAGTACCCGGTGCACCAGAGCCATCAACGACTAATTCGTTATTCGCTTCGGTGCCTGCATCATATGCATTTAGATATATGTGGTAAGTGCCAGCCTCCGTTGGGATTGTCCAACCGTCTAGGCCAACAAAACCGTCATTAGTTGGCAACATCATAGCGACAATAGACAAGGTTGTATTACTGTCTGTGGTTGTTAAGCTGCCCATTGTTGTACTCGCTGGTGCTAATAAGCCTTCGGCTGGGTTGGCTAATTTATTGGCATTGATACTATCAAGTGTTGCTGACAGTGCATCAATGCTACCCCCTTCTGCCATGGCTTGAAGCGCATCAGAGGCAGCTTGGCCTGTTTGGAATAAATGTGCATCACTACTATGCGCACCGATTAATATTGGTGTGAAGTAAATCCCTTGGGTGAGGTTAGTGATTTTTACATCTATATCAGCGGCATGTGCTGCTGACATTGCCAATAAACTGCTCGTGCATACAAGTGATAGTAATTTTGCCTTCATGATATTCTCTTTCTTGGTTGTTATGACAGGACTAAGAATGCAAGTGAAATGTCTCGCGGGCTTCACCGAAATATCACGTTTTTATCACAATCTTGGCGCAAGTTAGTCACAGTACTTTTAGTTGTTGATTTTGGTATAAAAAGTCGCATATGAGTGCGACTTAATTTTAATAAATAATTTTATTGCCAATAGCCCAGCGCCATTTCTGTGGTAAATCCTGGGCCAAATGCAGCTAAAATACCTTGTTCCATGCTGCTTCTTTGAGAGAATTGCCGTGCAAGTACATCGATGACTGCAACACTTGAGGTATTGCCTGTATCTCTTAGGCATGCGCGAGAATGCGTTAGTGCATCATCTGATAGTGCTAAGCAGCTAGTTACTTCGTCTTGGATACGTCTTCCACCGGTGTGAAAGATATAAAAATCTAATTCGTTAGGCTTCTTTTTTGCATTATTGGTAATAAATTCGTCAATGTGTGGCGCCGCTTTGGAGATAGAGTGCATCACGTCTTTATCTAGCGAAAACTTAAATCCAGAATCGGTTAATGTGTATTGTATATAGGCTTCGGTATCACGCATAAAGCAACTTTGATTGTGCGTGACATGAAACCCGCTGCAATCGTTATCTGCGCGCATGACGACGGCGGCAACACCATCTCCAAATAATGAGTCGGTAATAAAATCTTGCAGTCGATCTGCGCTGCGATGAAAACACAATGACGAGGTTTCTAAGGCAACGATCAGCACATTATTACGCCTTGATGCTTTACAGTGCTCTGTAGCGCGGTTGATGGCGGATGCACCAGCAACGCAACCAAGCTGTGCAATTGGTAGCTGAATGGTTGTTGCTGGTAAATCTAAGTCATTAATCAAGCAGGCGGTTAACGACGGCATCATAAATCCAGTACAAGATGTAACTACCACCATTGTTATGTCTTTGGGCTTTAATAAAGCTTGATCTAACGCTTTTTTAGCAGCTTGACATGCCATGTCTCGGGCTTGCAGCTCATAAATGGCACCTCGTTCGCCAAAATCTTGTAACGTTAAAATTTGCTCAAGTGGCAATATCATATGTCGTTTTTCAATGGCTGAATTTTTGATCATTTTGAAAGCTTGCTGCTTGTGTGGCGCGTCATGATGCAAGTTATCTAAAAACGACAACATATCTTGGTTAGTGACAATATTTTCAGGGTGTAATATGGCAGGTCTGGCGAGTGTGGGCATGTTATTTTCCTTAATCAAGTTGTATAGAGGTTTGTGCACTAGCCACTTACCTCGTTGGTTGCATTAAGGTTGGAGTATTTTGTTATTTAATTCATAACGAAATTATAACAATTAAATAACAATATTGTTTTTTACGTATAACAAGAGCATATTGAGTTGTTTAAAGTACAAGCTACTTCATAGGCACCGAGCCCTCATAAAAGTATCAGTACTGTCAGTAGAGTTAAGTTAATAGTGACTAATGCTGCAATACCCACACGTAATCGAAAATTTCTTTTTTGTAATTGATGATTACTTTGGTTGCTATTTTGAAGTTCAGCTTTACAACATGTATGGCCAGACACCAACTGTGTATAGCTGTGTGCTGCTGTAATGAGTTCATGATTTTTTGTGGTTAAAGTGTGCTGAATGTTTTGTATCGTAATACGTTGTTGATTAAGTTGTTGCTGTGATTGAGAGCGGTGTCTGATCAGCTGAATGGATAATCGTTGTAATCGGCTAACATGTCGTTCTAAGCGTTTATTTACTGAAGAAAGAGTAAGGAGCTGTAACTGTGATCGCGCTTTTATTCGCTGTAACTTTTCAAAAAATTTATTCGTTAAAGCTTTATACCGGCACAGTTGTAACTTGAGGTGCTGGTTTTCTTCTTTGAGCGATTGTAGTTCGCTGTTCTTTTTGAAAAGGTGGTGTTGAAAAAAAGACGTGATATTTTGTGTTGTATGTTGGCTTTTGGGTCTGACGGACATAGAGTGCCGCGCTTTAATCGTAGTATGTGGCTTCATTGTTTGATCCTTTAAACTTAGTTTGACGCTGCAAAATGAATTGCTCAATCACAGTAATAATTCATTACATGTCATCCATTGTAAGTTTGCTTGCTGACAGAACACTTAATAGATGTGTACTTGGGTAAAAAGGTGTTAATTTTTTCTGGTTTGCATGATGTAGCGCTCACATAGTTCTGCACACGCAACATCGGTGACTGGGTTTTGACTGCTGCTGGCGCGGATCAAGACAATATCAACGATAGGTAAAGCTGGTAGCGTGTCACACGTTAAAGGTGTTAGGTCTCCAATACTGAGCTGCGCCATAGCACCAATTGCAAGACCACTTCTGACAATGCCGCGTTGTGCACTTGCACTGCCGCTGCATGCAACGATTTCAAAAGCACGGTTTTGTTTATGTAGCCCGTCAGTTGCTGATTGATGAAAGCGACAATCGCGTTGAAATATGGCAATGGGTAATGGGGTTTGACAATGGGCGTTAAACAGTGGGTTGTGTGTCCATACACCGGGGCTGGATTCTAATTTATAACCTTCTTCTATTTCTGAACCCCGGGTAATGATCCCTAAATCGAGATGACCGCTGTCGATCATAATTTTGACTCTATTACTGGGTGTGCAAGTAATTTGCAAATCGAGATTGGGCCAATAGGCGTGAAGTAAGGAAACGAGTATTGGTAATACTGATTCAGCATAATCGTCAGGGCAGCCTAAGCGCAGTAATGTACTTGGCTGAGCTGTATTCATTTGTTGTAAGGTTTCGTCATGTAATTGCACTAACTGTTTGGCGTAGCGCGCAAATATTTGACCATCGTGTGACAAGTTGAGCAGCCTACCTTGTTTTTGAAAGAGTGTTTTATTTAAATCGTGCTCCAACTTTTTCATCTGCATACTGATGGCCGATTGTGTTCTGTGAACTTGCTTTGCCGCACGGGTAAAGCTGCCTGTTTCGACAAACGCGAGAAAACTTCTTAATGCATCAATATCCATAACATCTCTTAACCTATCAGATATGTTGATAGGTTATATCAAAATAATCCGTTAGTCAGTATCAAAAATAGTGGTTAAGTTAATAGTCACTTAAATAAGGTAAGGTCAGGCTATGCAGCTATTTATAGGGAACAAAAATTATTCATCATGGTCATTGCGAGCATGGTTAATGCTTGCTAAATCAGGGGTTAACTTTAGCGAGGTAAAGCTTATTTTAGATACGCCTGAGTTTTATAAGCGCCTTGAGAGTGTGACTCCAGCTTTAAAAGTACCCACGTTAATTGATAATGATATCGCGGTATGGGATTCGCTGGCAATTTGTGAATATATCAACGAAGCTTACATGTCGGGTACTGGCTGGCCATCTGAACAGTTGATGCGAGCAAAAGCGCGTGCATTGGCGTGCGAAATGCACTCAGGCTTTAATGGCGTTCGCAATGAGATGCCGATGAATATTCGTGCAACACGGTATGTTGAGTTAAGCGAACAAGCTAAAAAAGACATTGCTCGGATAGAGCAAATATGGAGTGAGCAAGTTCAAACATATACTCAGCAAGGAGAATGGTTATTTGGGCAGTGGTCAATCGTTGATGCCATGTTTGCGCCAGTGGCTTTACGCTTTAAAACCTATGGCATTACTTTAAATCAAGATGCATCACGCTATATGAAAACAGTGTTAAATTGTTCTGATTTACAATGTTGGATAGCTGATGCACTAAAAGAAACGGACATTGTTGCGATTGATGAAGCGGGCCAAGAACGGGAGTCATAATATGAAAACAATAGGCTTAATTGGCGGCATGAGTTGGGAGTCTACGGCCAGCTATTATCGAATAATTAATCAGGGGATTAAAGCGCGTTTAGGCGGCTTACACAGTGCGAAAATTGTGTTGAACAGTGTTGATTTTGCAGAGGTAGAAGCGATGCAACAAGCTGGTGATTGGCAGTTAAGTGCTGACTTATTAAAAGGCTCAGCACGCAGTTTAGAAGCCGCTGGAGCACAGTGTATTATGATATGCACTAATACCATGCATAAAGTAGCAGATGATATTGCTGCGGCGGTGTCTTTGCCTTTAATACATATCGCAGATGCGACAGCGCAGGTACTTATTGCTAAAGGCGTGACCAAAGTGGCTTTGCTTGGCACAAGGTTCACGATGAGCGAGACTTTTTATACATCAAGGCTAGAGCAGCGAGGTGTTGATGTCTTGGTACCTACCAATGCAGAGCAGAAAGTAATTCACGATATTATTTATCAACAGTTATGCTTGGGTGATATTAGGGATGATTCTAAACGACAGTATCTTGATATCATTAACTCGTTACAACATCAGGGGGTACAAGGCGTGGTGTTAGGCTGCACTGAAATAGGGTTATTAATCTCTCAGCAAGATACAGATATTCCCTTGTTCGATACGGCTGAAATTCATGCTAATGCCGCGGTAGAGTTTGCTTTAAGTTGATGGTGTGTTTGGGTCATGTCAACAGTATTAACAATGGAAGTTAATACTGTTGTTTTCTAACCTCAGGTTTGGATAAGGGTTTTGGAATAGAAAATGTTTTGAAAACAAACTTACGTACAATCCAATGATGATATTTTGCTCAATATCAAGGCGCTTTTGTGCAGTTATAGCGGGCTATTACAAATGAAAGCAACGCCGAGAGTGAGAAAAATAGCTTTATTGGGCAAATTCGCTTATCCAGAGCTGAGGTTATCAAGATAGGTTCATACTTTAAGTGCATAATTAATATGAATAACAGGCCATTAGCCGATTGATTTAGTAAGTTGTTAGGTTATTATCAAGTTCATCAGCCCTATTAAATTTGAGCTATGGATACGTCACCTAATCAGCACATTCAAGCTATTGTGCAAACAATTAAAACCGAAGAGCAGCGAGTACGGTCACAATTTTCGATTTTGGCTTATCAAAATATACTTGGAGCGTTGTTTTTACTAGTGTCTCTGTCAGGTATGCTAGGTGTAGCGTGGTTGTATTATATATCGTATTTACCTGCTTGGTTGAGCATATTTACCATCGCGCTTTTGACATCTATCGCCCATGAGGTCGAACATGACTTGATCCACAAACTGTATTTTAAACGCCATCCCCTGATCCATAACGCGATGATGTTGATAGTGTGGTTAATGCGACCAAATACGGTGAACCCTTGGTATCGACGAACGATTCATTTACATCATCATAAAGTCTCGGGAACTGAACAAGATTTAGAGGAGCGCTTGGTTGGAAATGGAGCAAAAAACCCCGTATTTAGGTTTATCGCAATTGTTGACGGTTTATTAGGGTTAATCATCTCTCGAAAGCAACTTCAACGAGAAGTAGATGGCTTTGGGTTTTTTACCGTTTTCAATGCTGGTTTTCCAATTACTACTGCGTATTTTGGTATCTTATATGGATTTATTCTTTTCCATGGCTTTGATTGGCTGCAACAAGGCACAGTTACTTACCCTACATGGCTAATTCAGGGGATGGTGTGGGTCGATTTTTTAATGGTGATCTTAATAGCGCCAAATATTATTCGCTCTTCAAGCTTGAACTTTGTCACCTCCTCTATGCATTATTACGGAGGCGTGCGTAATTTATTACAGCAAACCCAAGTGCTTACCCATTGGGTATTTGCACCGTTTCAGTTATTTTGCTTTAATTTTGGGTACACACACACCATACATCACTTTTTACCCAATCAACCTTTTTATATCCGCCAATTAATTAGTCGGCGGATATTGCCGGTTATGAAACGTCATGGTGTACGTTTTAATGATATCCACAGCCTTCAACGGGCTAACTTTTACCATGCGACAGAGACAGCGTCAGTCAAACACGAGTAACCTGAACCTTTGCAATGTTTCAACAGGAGGCTAGACAGAATTTACACTATACTTTGATGAGCGATAGCTGGGTCTAAATTGGGGTCAACTACATTATTTATACATATATTCATGGTGTAATTTTGTCAGCGTCTATGGAATAGGGTGGGTAACTTGAATAAGCTAGCTGTTGTTTTTTTTGCGTGTGTTACACACTTTTTGCTTGTCAAATTTGGTAGTCAGTTTTTAGTCCCGTTTGGATATGCGAGTGTGATCTGGCCTGCGGCGGGGATCGCTCTTGGGTTGTATTTGTTAAAAGGCTGGCCAATTTTGGTTGGGGTTTTCATCTCTTTGCTTTTTTCACTTTCGCAAGACCCGTTAATCACAAGTTTACCAGTAGAAGCCGCTTATGCTCTCGCCTTGTTGAGTACTGTGCAACTTGTTGTCAGTCGCAGGTTAGTTTTACTGTTTTCTCAAGTGCCTATTCGCATCTCAGTGCCTTATGAAATCATTAAATTCTTACTACTTACAGGGCCTGTTGCCACATTCGTAACAAGTACACTGATGTATTGTATTTTGAGCTATTTCTTGGTCCTTCCACAACAAACATTACTGTATATTGGGGTGACAAAATGGGTGGGGGACTCATTAAGTATTGTATTATTAACGCCGGTTTTTTTATTTTTATATCCGAATATATTCGTTAAAAAAGCTCGTAAAGCAGCTGCTGCAATTATTACTAGCTTGTTGAGCTTTTCACTTATTTGTTTTGTGTACTATGTCTCTAATCATGATTATGAGCGAGATCAAAAACAGCAATTTGTAAATGGGACGGCCTCATTTGTTGAGCAAATCAACAGTACGCAATCAACGATTAAGTTGTATTTAAAAGCACTTGAAGCGTACTTTCAGGCTAGTGAGCAAGTGAACCAACAAGAATTTAGTGCATTTACCTCTATTATTCAAAATACCTCCGTTAAGGTACGTGCTATTGGTTGGATACCTTTAGTGACCGAGCAGGGTAGGCCACAGTTTGAATCTAGTATGAAAACGCTCTACTCAGATAACAAGGGGATTAAACAGTTAACGTCAACAGGGTTTCAAGCTGCACCGAACCAGCCCTACTATTTACCCATTTATTTTACTTCGCCATTACAAGACAACCAGTCAGTAATTGGGCTTGATGTGTCTACTCACCCCATCGCAGGAAAGAGCATTAAGCAGGCGATCGCGAGTCAAGATTTTGCAGTGACAGATATTTTTGCGCTAGTACAACAGCAAGACAAAAAAGATGGCGTTGTGGTTTATTATCCGATTTTTAAAAAGGGGCAGGCGGCGAATCTAGATTCTTTACTTGGGCTTGTGGAAGTCGTGCTTGAGTTAAAGTTATTACTTGATCCTATGTATACATCAAATGAAGAAGCTGTATTTACGTATCAAATTAGCTTTGGTGAGGGAAATGTATTTACCCATCCGTATTATATTGATGAACACTTTATTACCCATCACGTTAAATTCGCTTTGTTTGATAAACAGGGGGTCATTAAATTTTCGAGCACTGATAGCTTTGCGGTTAGCTTAATTAATTGGGTCGACTTTATCATTGTGCTTGTCGGGTGCCTATTAGGCGTTATCTGCGTGATGTTTGTCTTTTTTATTGTCTCCTTTAATGCCAGCTTAGAAAAAAAAGTTAAGGCCAGTACTCAAGAGTTAACTGAAAAAAACAGTGAACTGATATTAGCAAACGATGCAAAAAACCTGTTTTTGGCCAATGTCAGTCATGAGTATCGCACGCCGTTAAATGCCATTGTCGGGTTTACTGAGTTGGCTACTAAAGAAACGGAAGACCAAGTTGCGCTAGATTATTTAGCACGGATCAGCGACGCATCAGCAATATTGTTAAGTACCGTCAATGACGTGCTTGATTTTTCTAAAATGCAGGCAGGGCAATTAGACCTTGACTCAAAAGTCTTCAAGCCCGAAGAAGTGACGAGTTCCGTGATTGGAATGCTTTCACATTTAGCTGCTGAGAAATCGATTAAAATAGAATTTACGCATGACGAACAGTATACGGCGCGTGTTGAAGGTGATGAGCTTCGTTTTAAGCAAATATTAATTAACTTACTCAATAACGCACTTAAATTTACACCCAAAGGCAGCATTCAGATCGATTGTAAGTGTATTGAACAAGACGATGGGTATAAGGTGCTAACGATTAAGGTCATTGATACTGGTATTGGTATTAAAGCTGAGGACCAACAGCGGTTGTTTAATGCATTTGCACAAGCACAAAGCTCAACCACACGAAAGTATGGCGGTACGGGTCTGGGACTCTCTATTGTAAAGCAGCTTTGTCGATTAATGCAGGGTGAAATAACGGTTGAGAGCCAAGAAGGTGTTGGGAGTGAGTTTACCGTTGTATTAAAACTCAAGGGGGTGACAGAGTTACAAGCAGCATTAGCGCATCATGAGGCTGAGGTCGTACAGCAAGTTTACGACTATGAAAATATGAAAGTACTGGTTGTTGAAGACAATAAGATCAACCAAATTGTGGTGCAAAAGCATTTACGAAATTTAGGGCTTGGGTGTGATTTTGCTAATGATGGGCAACAGGCGCTAAATTATTTAAAACTACAAAAGCCAGATTTAATTTTAATGGACCTACAAATGCCGGTCATGGATGGCTTCACTGCCTCTAAACATATAAAGAATGATGAGAATCTCAAGCATATTTCAATCGTGATCCTGAGTGCGAGTGTAGGCAAAGAAGAAAAACAACAAGCTGCGCTATTAGGTATTGAAGATTTTATTCATAAGCCCTATCAACAAAGTGACTTGGAGCGGGTACTTGCAAAGTATGCGAATTAAATCGACTTTGTATTGGATTGCGCACAGCCCCCACTTTAGTTAGGGGCTTGAAAGGGTGATTCTAATAGTGACAAACGCTGATGCTCGCAGTCAATTTTAATAGTAACACCCAGCGGTAATAACAGTTGCGGGTCGGTATGGCCAAAATCGAGGTTACATACAATGGGTAAATGAGCACAATTGAATTCATCTTTAATAACGCTCTGTACTGTGTTGATTAAACTCACTTGCTCGGCCGTACTATAATCTCGAGGTCTGCCAATCATCAACCCGGATAATTGTTGCAGTGCGCCCATCACACCGTAGTTTCTAAGCCAGTACTTTACATAATCAACGCTTGGCTTGTCTTGTGATGTTTCTAAAAAAAGCACTTTATTATGCCAAAATTCAGGCGCTGGCCAATAGCGTGTGCCTTTGAGCATTTCGAGTACTTCGATACATCCACCAAATAGTTGACCTGTGGCACATCCTTCACCTTGCACAAAAACAGGGCCAGAATTATTTACCGGTTCTGATAGTTCCCCACATTGTGAGGTATTTTGCCAATCAGGGTAGCCGTGATAATAATGTGAAAATGTTGGTAAAACTTGCTCTACTGGCGGTGACAGCAATTGCATTGATACATAGCGTTGATATTCAGCACTATGGCTGTGCAACTGGGCAAACCCCGCCATAACGGAGGGACCATTGAACGTGACTAAACCATATTGATTTAAGTACGTTGTAAGGGCACTCGTATCAGAATACCCCATGAAAATTTTTGGGTTTGCTGTGATGATGTCCATATCTAAATAGCGCAATATACGTGCAGAATCCGAGCCGCCAATGGTCGAAATAATGCCATCTATTAGGGGGTTGGCAAATGCCTCGTTGATATCGTTTGCGCGCATTTCAGGGTTTGTAAACAACTCACTATCGGGCGTTGTGTCACTGGGGTACATCCATGATGTTAAACCCCATTGTTTTAAGGTTTTTAAGACCTTGCTGATAAATATGCGGAAATACAGAAGGCCCACCCCAAGAAGGCGATACGATGGCAATGGTTGCGCCTTGGCTGAATGCTTTGGGCTTAATGGTTTTAATTTTCTTCATTGGCTACTCCTTAGCATTTGATAACTAAAGACAGTAACACATCTAAGACAGGTTAAAAGTGATATATGAGGTGGGATTGTGTTGCTAGAGCAAAGGCACGCCCTTCGCTCTATTTCTTTGTGTTTAAAACGATATAAACAGAATTAGCCGATACGATGAGGCGGTATATCTGACTTAAGTAAGTGACTATTTTCTAAATAGAGCACTCCCTGATATACACTTTCGCCATCAGAGCTAAATTCGAACATAAATTGACTTTTTATACCTGGTTTACCGTTTCGCAAAATACCCAAGCGTCGCTTTTGGCAAGCAACACTTAATAATTGTACTTGTAGCCTCTCAGCTTGACGTTCAGCATGTTGTTTAGCTGATTCGGCAAATTGACGGCTAAACCAAAAAAACGCAATCACTGCGCCTGTGAGTATTAAAATCCAAAGTGTTGCCATTTACGAAAATAACCTACCAATTGCTCGCGAGAGTGTTTCGCTGCGATTTTCTGCTCTTAGAATACTTAAAACATGAGGGCGCAAGCTTGGAATTGCAACTAGGTCGGCAAAAATACTTGTAAATAAACCATCAACTTGGGTGTTATGTGCGGCTTTATCTAGCAGGGAATACAACCTACTTTGCTCAGTGAATACTGACCAACAGCGCCCTGTTAATGTAAGCAACACATCAGCTTCGTTGGCAATCTCATCAGCTAAAATTTGGTCAACGACTTGTAGCAATAAGCCTTGAGCTTTACTGGCAGACAGCGCTCTTAAATTACAAATAAGTACGTCTAATTGTTTATTCTCAAGCGCGCTTATGCAGTCTTTATACAGTAATTCACTAAACTGTGTGCTGCCTGTCACATGCTCAAGCATGGCGCTAAGCGGTTGTTTAACCTGCATGGGTAATGATGACCATGAGGCATTTAGGTGCTCGGCATTTTTACCATGATCTAAACGAAAAGCAAAATCAGCCAACCCTTGTACAGCTAAGTTTTGCCAAGCATCCTCCGGTAGGTTGCCAGCGAAGTAGAGTTCGGCATATTCATAGTATTGTGATGCTGGACGGTTTATTTCACGTTTTAATAGGGCATTAAAAGCGGCCAGTTTGTTTGCGTTTGGCGTAAACACATAAGGGTTATTATCTAACTTACCTTGTGCTTGTTCCCCGGTAATTTCTGTACCAAGTGCTTCTACTACCATGTTGGCGAAATGATCTCGGCTGGCTGCGACGAGCTTGCTTTGCTCATCAAGGGGGAATTTTAAAAACCAGACATAAGGATCAAGCGTTGCATTGTTATCCCAAAACTGTATCGCTATTAATGCATGCCCAGCTAACGGGTATGGGTACGGCGTTAAGGTGTTTTCAATTTGCGCAAACTGTTTTTTGTCGATTTTTGTGATCCTGCGGCCAATATCATAAGCCCGCCACTGGGTACCTGCGGCTGAAAGTAATTCACCAAGAGTTGAGATTTGCGCTGTCATAATTCATGCTAATTAGGAAATATAGCCAGATTATACCTGCAATTTACAGCGCTGATAAGCTTGTGTTGGGGAATGCTCGGTAGCTTGGGTATAATCACTGCATTATTTATAAAAATGAATCTCTGATAAGAGCAAATAATGTCAAAGAATACCCAAGTTACTGAATTACTCAGGCGATTAACCCATGTGCTAAGCGAAGCCCAGCTTTGGCAGTTAACGCCAATTGAGCCGCAAAAGTTGCAGTCGTCAGAGCCTTTTTGTTGTGACACTTTGCAATTTGAACAGTGGTTACAGTTTGTATTTATTCCTAAACTACAGCAGTTAGTGGATGCGAGTTTACCTTTACCAACGAAGGTGTCTATTGCGCCAATGGCTGAAGTGCATTTCTCGAAACATACTTGTTTTTTACCTTTGCATAAGGTGCTTATGGAACTCGATACCACATTGAGTGGGAGGTAGCGTGTGTTAGAAATAATCTATCAAGATGAAAACTATGTCGCAATAAACAAACCTTCAGGGCTACTGGTGCATCGCTCCTTACTTGATAAAAGAGAAACGCAATTTGCAGTACAAATGCTACGAGACCAACTCGGCCAGCATGTGTTTCCGGTGCACCGTTTAGATAGGCCAACCTCTGGTGTATTACTCTTTGCGCTAAGTTCTGAAGCAGCCCGTGATATGAACCAAGTATTCATTGATGGTAATATTGAAAAACGGTATTTGGCATTAGTCCGTGGCTTTGCGCCGGATTCGACATTTGTAGATAGGCCGTTAAAAGAAGAGCTTGATAAAATTGCGGATAAATTGGCCGATAAGGATAAAGCGCCACAAGAAGCTCAGACACAGATCAACTGTATACATCAAGCAAGTCTACCTATTCCTTTTGGAAAGTACCCTACGATCCGTTACTCCTTAGTGGAGTGTTTTCCGAAGACTGGCAGAAAACACCAAATACGCCGACATTTAAATTATTTAGCACACCCGATCATCGGCGATGTGAATCATGGGGATAATAAACAGAATCATTTTTTCATTGAGCATTTTGATTATCGACGCTTAATGTTGTTTGCAAGTTCGTTAAAATTTATCCATCCTTATACTCAAGAAACCGTAACTATAAAAGCCAAGTTGGGTGAGCAGATGCTCGATATTTGTGCGCAACTGGGCTGGCCTAACCAAGAGAAGGATTATGAATAATGGCAGTCGTGTCAATTTTTGTGGGAAGTATGTATGGCAATGCGGATAATTTAGCCGCAGAAGTTAAAAAGTCTTTAGTGGAGCAGGGTCATGAAGCCGAGGTGTTTGATAGCGGCGCACTTAAAAATGTGAAGCAAGCTGACAATATGTTATTTGTTTCTTCGACTACTGGCGCGGGGGATATCCCAGATAATTTAGAGCCGCTTATTTCCCAAATGCAAAGTAAGTCACCGATGTTGACGGGTAAAAAAGTGGGGGTCATCGCATTGGGTGATCGAAGTTATGGCGAGACATTTTGTGGGGCAGGTAAACAAATAGAGCATATAGTTAAAGAGTTAAACGCCACGGTGTTAAAGCCCCGTTTAGATGTTGATGCGGGTGAATACTTTGAACCTTGGGAACCCGTTGAACCTTGGTTAAAAAGCTGGCAGCAAGGGCTATAAATCTTCATTAAGACAATATGTTATAAAAAAGGCACAATTACCTGTGCCTTTTTTGATTTTTTCGTACAGGTTAAGTACGTTTTACATCCACTTTTAACTTTAACTTTTGGCCTGGGTGTAAATACTTTTGACCTGCAAGGTTATTCCATTTAACGATTTCTTTAACTGTTAGGTTAAACTTACTGGCAATGCGCGCCAATGAGTCACCGCGCCTCACTTTATAAGTGATAGTACGTGTTGTGCTGACTAAGGCACTTTTAGGTTTGTTATTGGTACTTTGATAAACCGTCAGTTTTTGGCCTAAGCGCAGCACTGATTGTGCTTTGAGTTTATTCCAGCTGGCCAGTTGTTTGATTGTGACATCGTATTCTCGACTAATATCCCACAAGGTGTCGCCACTCTTAACCGTGTGTGTTTTTTTACTCTGTTTATCTTTGTTTACTGCCATTCTGACTTGTGATGGTAAATGTTCACTTTTTAACTCACCTTCACTTAATGGCACTAAAAGCTTTTGACCAATACGAATGATATGGCTATCTAGCTTGTTAAGAGATTGGATTGCACTCGAGCTGGTCGAAAATTTTTGTGCGATAACTGATAACGTATCGCCTTTTTTTACCGCGTAGTGTTGCCACCTTAGGCGGTCTTGTGCGGTTGTTGTGGCGAGTCTTTCTTTGAACGATTCAATTTTATCAGCCGGTAATAATAATATTTGTGGCCCTTCAGGGTCAGTTGCCCAACGATTAAAGCCTGGGTTGAGTCGATACAGTTCAGTCAATGTAATATCTGCCATATCAGCTGCGAGGGCTAAATCAATCTGAGAGCCTACATCAATGGTATCAACTACTTGTGCATTGATAATGGGGTTCCATGTTACCTTAAATTCATCTTGACGCTTCAATAAGTCAGACAGAGCCAATAGTTTAGGGACATAGGCAGTTGTTTCACGTGGTAAATCGAGTGACCAAAAGTCCGTCGGAAGATGCTTTTTACGGTTTTTACGAATTGCCCTTAAAAGACGGCCTTCACCTGAGTTATAAGCAGCAATGGCATTAAGCCAGTCACCCTCCAAGGTTTTGTGTAAATAAGTTAAATAGTCGAGTGCGGCGCGAGTAGACTGCACAATGTCTCGACGACCGTCATACCACCAGTTTTGTTTTAAGTTAAAGCGTTCGCCGGTTTGTGGCATAAACTGCCAAATACCTGATGCACTGCGATGCGAGTAGCCAAATGGGTCAAATGCACTTTCTACGATGGGCAGCAATGCAATTTCAATGGGCATCTCACGCTTTTCTACTTCTTCGACTATGAAGTATAAGTAAGGCTCAGCACGCTTCGATATTCTGTCTAAATAGCGCTGGTGGCGTTGGTAGTAATTACGCTCAGCAACCACAGGCCTATTTTGTGGAACATCAATAGACAACTGATAACGGATACGCTCCCAGACATCATCAAATACAGGAGGTGGCTCATCTACTTCAATTGGCTCTTGGATAGCACTGAGTAAGGTATCGCTTATTTCACTTGGGCTGGCTGCATTAGCTAACGTCTGCGAGGCCTGTGGCGGCTCAGATGTTGACGTTAAAGTTTGGCAGCCACTAAGTAGTGCAAGTAGTGCAATTAAAATAGGTGATTTAGTCATATTTCTTTATATATTTGGGCAAAAACCCGCCAATACTACCTGTAAAGCGCTTAAGTTTAAAGAGCCGACTTAACATTAACTCGGCTAAAATTCGTCTTTCCAAGCGCGTATCGCTGCGAAGTTATTCCAAGGGTGCTGAGTGCTATAGGTTAAATGTGGTGGGAGGTGGTGACACATATGTGCCAAGTTAGCGCGTAAAAAAGGATTGATCTGCCGCTCTAAGCCAAAATTAGTGGGCAAACTTGGCAGACCTTTAGTACGTTGTGCTGTTACCCAATCGATGTGAGCCCTAATGTTATCATTATCTGGTTCAACGGCAGCCGCAAATGCCAAGTTTGCCGATGTATATTCATGGGTACAATAAATAAGAGTGCGATCACTAAATTGTGAAAACTGTTGAAATGAGTGCCACATTTGTTCTGCACTACCTTCGAACAACCGGCCACAGCCTGCACTAAAGAGGGTGTCACCTGTAAAGCACAGCGCATTATTAGTGTAACAGATATGGTCTAAAGTGTGTCCCGGTGTACGCAGTATCGTTAAGGTAAAGTCCAATATATCAATAGTATCACCCGCATCAAGAGGGTGGGTAATACCATTAAATTTTGAATGTTCAGGGCCATAAACCGTTATACCAGGAAAAGCATCAACGAGTTCAGCTACTCCATTGGTATGATCCCAGTGGTGATGTGTGATTAAAATACCCGCAAGTGTGGCATCATGTTGCTGCAGGTAAGAAAGTACCGGCTCGGCTTGGCCTGGGTCAACAACCCACACTTGTTTTTTTGGTGTATCTCGAATCGCCCAAATGTAATTGTCATCAAACGCATTGATTGGCTCTACTTGCGCCATGGTAAATTGCTCTATAAAGTGAACGTTAGCAACAGTATAGCGAGCAAGCTCTAGCGATGAAACCAGCATTAAGTTTTCAACAAGGCCCAAAACCACTCGATTGGAAAGATTTTCCTCATGGCGACTACGTGCGAGGAGGAATTGAACGACGAATGGGTAAGTGGCTCACTCGGATGTTTGGCTATCATATGTTAAAGCTTGGCGGGTTAAGTGGTCAGCTTGATACTTCTAAAAGTGCCATTAAACACCAAGTGTGTGTAGCGCCTTTATCTCAGAAGCATGTGGGGGTGGTGGCTGAAATTGATGAACTACCTTTTTCAGAGCATAGTGTTGATGCTTGCATATTGAGCCATTGTTTGGAGTATCACTCTGATCCACATCATATTTTACGTGAAGCGCATCGTACTTTAATCCCTGGCGGATATATCGTTATTTCTGGTTTTAACCCGTTTAGTTTGTGCGGTTTAGCCTACTGCTTACCATTTAGTGGTCAAAAGCTGCCTTGGTCGGGTCGCTTTTTTACACCTGCACGTGTTAAAGATTGGCTTGATTTACTCGGCTTTGAAATTTTGGCTGATGAGCGCTTTATTCATGCTTCGTTAGCTCGTGGCAGCCGATTATCTCGTTTTGCCCCGTGGCGGCACTTTTGTCGTCACTATTTAAAACCGATGGGCAGTTGCTATTTATTGGTTGCAAGAAAACGTGTAGCACCATTAACGCCGATCAAACCCAAGTGGCATGCTCGGCCAAAGTGGGCGCCAGCGGTAAAAAGTGCTCGGGTAAGGCAAACGCATCAGTCGATGTCAGATGAACATTAACTCTCTGGCTGGTAACCATCATCAGGTAGTAAACTGTCTGAGGATGCCGCATCACGGGCTAGATCATCAACCAATTCATTGTACTTATTACCACTATGGCCTTTTACCCACTTCCACTCAATAGTGTGACGTTCGCACGCAGCGTCTAACCGTTTCCATAGGTCTACGTTTTTTACAGGCTTTTTGGCAGAGGTTTGCCAGTTGCGCTTTTTCCAGTTTGCAACCCAAGACTCGATACCTTGTTTAACATATTGGCTATCTGTATAAAGTATTACTGCACAAGGGCGCTTTAATGTTTCAAGTGCAACAATTGCCGCTAGCATTTCCATCCGGTTGTTGGTGGTAAGTTGGTATCCTTGATTAATCTCTTTTTCATGACCTTGATAAGACATGTATACCCCGTAACCACCGGGCCCTGGGTTACCTAAACATGACCCATCAGTATAAATCTCTACGGTTTTTTGCACGAGTTGACCTGTTTTTATGTAGAATAAAGATATTGAACGCTAACAATAGCAAAGTTAGGTTGCTGACGATATGTTAAAAAGACAGATAGTCCTAGATACAGAAACAACTGGTATAGACCCAAAGTCGGGTCACCGTATTATTGAGATTGGGTGTGTTGAGCTCGTAAATCGACGCTTAACGGGTAATAATTTTCATGTTTATATCAACCCCCAGCGGAGTATTGAAGAAGAAGCAATCGATGTACACGGTATTACCAATGAGTTTTTGAAAGGTAAACCCTTGTTCCAAGATGTTGCTCAAGAGTTTTTTGAGTTTATTAAAGGGGCTGAACTAGTGATCCATAATGCGCCGTTTGATGTCGGGTTTATGGATCATGAATTTGCCTTATTAAATCAAGGGTACCCACTGACTCACGAATACTGTGAAGTATTAGATACCTTGGTAATGGCCAGAGATTTGCACCCAGGCCAAAAAAACAACCTCGATGCGTTATGTCGTCGTTATGATATTGATAACGCGAAACGAACGTTGCACGGCGCTTTACTGGATTCCGAGATCCTAGCTGATGTTTATTTGGGTATGACTGGAGGGCAAAAAAAGCTTAATTTAGCGTCTGGCAATGAAAGCGGAAGTAAAAATCAGCAGGGCGACATAATTAGATTAAGCTCAGATAGACAACCTCTTAAAGTTATTATGGCAAATGCCGATGAAGTGATTGCACACGAAGAACGCTTAAAGGTGGTTAATAAAGATGGCGAGACTATTTGGCAGCAATAATAATGAGGTAAACTATGAAGCGATTAATTGTAGCGGTGTTGCTGGCAATCATTGGGTTTAGTGCAGTCGCGCTGCCGTCTATTACGCTGTTGCAGCGCAATGGAAAAATTAACGAAATCCCGCTGTTAGACAATCGCTTTCGTATTGATCACAAAGTCGACAAGATCACCTTACTGTTTTTTCGAACTCGAGGTGCGCCAGCTGTTGTGCTAGTAAAGCCTGATGGCAGTAAGCTTTATGCACCGCAAGCTCTAAAAAATGACAAGCTAGATTGGTTTGATGAACCAAGCTACGACCTCATTACTATTTCAGACCCAACGCCAGGCCCTTGGCAAGTAGTCGGCAGTATTCAACCAAACAGCCGTATTATGGTGTTAGGGGAAATAGAACTCCATGTTGATCCATTACCACCTCTACTGTTTCGCGGCGAAACTTTAAAAGTCAGCGGCAAAGTTACCAACGACGGAAAACCGATTCAAGTGGGTTACTTTCGCGATGTGGTGAGCTTGTTTGTCGAATTTATTAGTACCAATAATGATAGTTACGCGAATTTTGGTGCGGGCACGCAAAGTGTCACGGCATTTAGAGATGATGGTCGTGAATTTGATGAGCGACCAATGGATGGCATTTTTACGGGAGAGTTTAAACTTAGCTTTCCCGCGGGGGAGTGGCAGCCTGAGTTTTTTATCGAAACGCCTATCTTAAAGCGCAGAGTGGTTAAAGAGCCGCTTATCATCGCTGAGCCTCCTTTCACTTATCAGTTAGAGCTAGGTGCTAATAAAGATTTAAAGCATGAACTCACACTGCATATTGACCCCAATATCGTAAAGCCTGAGTCAGTCATTTTTCAAGGTAAGGTTTTTTATCCCAATGGTGAAGAACAAATGTTTACCTTAAATGAAGAAGAGAGGTTATATCGAAAAGTCATGGTCGAGAACTATGATTGGGGGAGATACAGCATTGAGTTGTCGGCATTTGGGGAAAATATAAACGGCAGAGAGTTTATGGCGACTTTGCCTATGTATAAATTTGAAATTGAGCGGCCAATTGAAAAGGTGCCAGAGCTACCAATGGCGGCGAAAAAAACAGCAATGGGTCAAGCTGCGCCTGAAGTTGTAGATAATTCGATGAGCACGACTACGATGATCACCATAATCGTACTGGGAAATGTGGTGGTTTTATTGATTGGTTGGTTGGCTATTCGTATTTTTGTACAAAATAAACCCATCAAATTTGCCTTTAAGTTACCTTCATTTAAGAAAAAGTCAGATATTGAAAGTGATGATTTAGAAATCGCGAATGAAAAGGGTGACGCGAATGGCTCAAAAAATGACAAATCAGGTGATATTTTGAACCTTTCGATGTCAGATGACTAAAAAAGCGAGAAAATTGCAAAAAAACTGTTGACTCTAAAGGGGTCCATTCGTATTATTCACGCCGCTGTCAGGGAGCAACCTAACAGCAAGAATAATGCGGAGTGGTAGTTCAGTTGGTTAGAATACCGGCCTGTCACGCCGGGGGTCGCGGGTTCGAGTCCCGTCCACTCCGCCAATTATTCAAAAATTTGTAAGAGATGCTGGAGTGGTAGTTCAGTTGGTTAGAATACCGGCCTGTCACGCCGGGGGTCGCGGGTTCGAGTCCCGTCCACTCCGCCAATCCTTACAAACGCCGAAAGGCACGCTTTTCCTTTGTGGAGTGGTAGTTCAGTTGGTTAGAATACCGGCCTGTCACGCCGGGGGTCGCGGGTTCGAGTCCCGTCCACTCCGCCAATAGGAAAGCACAGATTAAAACGTCGAGGAGTGGTAGTTCAGTTGGTTAGAATACCGGCCTGTCACGCCGGGGGTCGCGGGTTCGAGTCCCGTCCACTCCGCCAACGTCTTAATCGAAATTTTATTTGCTCAGCGGAGTGGTAGTTCAGTTGGTTAGAATACCGGCCTGTCACGCCGGGGGTCGCGGGTTCGAGTCCCGTCCACTCCGCCAATGCAAATAACAAAAATGATATCTCTGCGGAGTGGTAGTTCAGTTGGTTAGAATACCGGCCTGTCACGCCGGGGGTCGCGGGTTCGAGTCCCGTCCACTCCGCCATTTGATATCTAGGGGACGCCCGAAATACGTCATATACCACTGCGGAGTGGTAGTTCAGTTGGTTAGAATACCGGCCTGTCACGCCGGGGGTCGCGGGTTCGAGTCCCGTCCACTCCGCCATATATGCTTATTTCATGTAAAGCATATAGTCTTCGTTATATACCCTTCAATTATATTTTAATCTCTAAACTCAGTCACTTTATATAATCTTCATTCATTTAATAATCATTAACAAAATATACCTGTGATCCTTCATTATGAACTTTGCGTGCGTATAGCCGCGTGCAATTTATTTATGTACACGGCTACAGTATATCGGTGAGTCTTCGGGGGGTTATTGGGGGTCTATTAGCGAGAGCTTTTTAATATCACCTTCAATCGCCTCCATTTTAGCGATGTTTAATGAGCCATCTTTGGCAATATCATAATGCCAAATAAGTTCATCTGATTTTATGAGTGATACAGATGCTTCCTCTAGAGACAATTGCCAGATGTAGTCCTTTGCTGACCAACTGGATAGCCAATATAGGGTATTATCACGTAGTTTGAAGTTACGGTGTTGATTATATTGCTGTTTGGAAAAGGTGTTGATTGGCACCCAATTGTCACGATTGGTTAAGTGGCTTAAGTCATTGACTGTATAAAGCGTGTAGTCATCAAAAACTAACCACTGAGCGCTTTGATTATTGTAAAGCAGCGCATCTACATGCAGGGTAAAGTTATTGAGCCGTTGACCTGTTAAGTTATATGTAGAGAGCGTTTGGGTGTCATAAACCCATACCTGCTCATTGGTATGCCATCCTAATTGTGTGATTGTGGATATTTGATCAGGTAAAAACTGCATGATTTTTCCTTGCCTATCATATAGCAGTATATTTTTGTCACGATTGGTGAGTAAGAGGTTTAATTGAGGTTGCCACTCTATGTGATTTACATATTCGTAGCCCTGATTGTAGGAAAGTTGTTTAACTTGATCCTCAGAATATAAGTAGACTTCACAGACACCACTTCTTTTTGACATAAACGCTGTTTCGCCTAACAGGTTACTGACAGGCAGATACTCGATGCTTGTCGTTGAAAAAATCGGAAGTTCATCTTTATCACGAATATTGACTTGCCAGGTTTCGACCGCCGTATAAATATCACCAGTTAAATCAACAGATAAGTCGGTGAATATACCTTGCACAGCATTCGCAATAATTTGCTGCTGACCATCCCGAGATGTTGCTATTAACGTATGATGTTTATCGGAGTTATTAGAAATAATAGTTTGTCGTTTAGGGTCATAGGTAAGCATGGTGATTGGATGTTCCCACTGCATATGCACGGTGCCATCTAGTGTTATCAGTCTACTTTTATGATCTGCTGATGTAATGAGGTAATAACTTTTACCCTGCCAAGCTATGATACTGTGCTGGAAGGTGTCTCCATCATGAAGTATAACGGGGAGTTCAAGGCTGTTTCCGGTATGAAGGTCGTAATTAAAAGGCTTAAAATGTGCGCCATTTGCTAGGTTAATAGTTAATTGGGAGCTTGATTGCCATGACGATGCCCTCGTGTGGGTACACTTTTGGCCTTTAGAGCGGTGAATGGCTTGACCAGATGATTTATACACATGAAGAATGCATTTATCTTGGTAGTATTGCCAGAAAGAGATCAAATCAAGTTCACTGTGCCAGCTGGGGTGATGTATGCGACTGGGAAATTTGATGGTATTTAATATCACACCCTGTTTGTTACTAAAGACGAGGTCATTAAAGTTTTTAATGTATGCGATTAAGTCCTTTGTTTTATGTGCATCGACATTGTACTCAAGGCCAAGATCATAGCTCAGATCTGACATTTTATATTTAGGCTGGGGAGTCTTTGTTGTATTTTGAGAATAAAATGCAATAGCGCTACCACATGCAATGACGACAGGAAGCACCGCTAATTTCCACCATGAAAGTTGAGTAACTATCTTTTTTTTATTTGATGTTTCGTTCGTTTTTTGTGGGGTATAAGGCTGTGTATCGGCTATAAACTGATAGCCTTTTTTAGGAATAGTCTTGATGATCCTGGGTTGTTTTGGGTTGTCGCTCAGTAATCGCCTTAATTTCGTTAATAACTGGTACAAGCTATTATGCTCAACGACAATGTTAGGCCAAATATGGTTAACTATGGCGTCTCTAGTGAGTAACTCTCCATTACTGTAAATAAACAGTTTAAGTAACTGGGCTACTTGTGGTTCTAATTTTGTGACCTTTTCTGTACTTAGATTTAGCAATTCATCTGTATTGTCAAAAAATACCCAAGTTAAAAATTGTGTATTTGTATTCATAGCGTGTCATCTATGTTCTTTATATAAGTACAAAGTTAACTTTTATCATTATAAAGTCAAGGCTACTAAGGACTTAGCGAGCTTTCTTCAGAGAATATTCAGTATTTTTCATCAAGATGTTTGCTTTTATAGAGGGAGGTTCTCTTATTGGGTTGAAGCATGAGTAGTATGGTACGAAATATAGTGTTATTGATTTTATGGTTTATGGGCCTATCGGTATACGCGACAGAGCAGATTGTATTAGATGGTCAATTAGATGATATAGCTTGGCAGAGTGTGCCTCCAACAAAGACTTTTTTTGAAGTTGTGCCAGCAACACATACAGCGTATCAAGATAAAGTTGAAAGTAGGGTAATGACCACTGCAAAAGGGGTGTATGTGGGCATTATTAATTGGCAAAAAGTAGGAGAGAGAAAGAAGCAATTTAATTTACAGGATAGATTCATTCAAGCTGACTTTAATCGTATTTATTTAGACTTTTCGGGTGATGGCAGTGGTGCGTATCTATTTGTAGTGGGATTAGGGGGAGGTGTTCAAGACGCAGTACTTACTCCACAATTAACGACAGACGATGATTGGGATGGAGATTGGCAAACATCCTATTACGAGGCCGAAGACTACTGGTCTAGTGAAACGTTTATTCCATGGCATACTGTGTCTTTTTATAATAAAAAAAATCTTCGAGATGCATCAGAAATTGGGGTGTCAGTTCAGTTGTATCAGTTAAGTAATAATCACCTATATGCTTCGCATAAACAGACTACCGAAAACGCAGACTTCTTTCTAACTATGCCCAAAGTAAAAGCGATTATCCCAAAAGAGCATCAGATCACCTTTGTGCCGTATATCACTCGTCAACAAGACCTAATTAATAATAATGGGTTAAATGATGTGGGTTTTGACTTAACCTATAAGCCAGATCACCATCAAAAACTGAGTGTTGCAGTTAACCCTGATTTTGGTCAGGTAGACAGTGACGAAGTCGATTTAAATTATAGTGCTGTAGAAACACTGCGGTCAGACAAGCGACCATTTTTCACTCAAGATATTAATATTTTTAATGTCCAAAGCTTGCAAGATACCACACTTATTCACACTAGACGTATTGGTGCTGGCAGCGATGACGCAATGCGCCTAACAACCCCCATTGATGCAGCGGTGAGATTTGTACAGCAAACTGAGCAGCTGCAGCTTGGGGCTTTTGCGGTAAAAGAAGATCATTTAGGCAACGATGCGGGGAAGTCATTTTATGCTATGCGGGGTAAGTATCGTCAGAAAACTTGGCAGACCGGATTGTTGATGACACACACTGAGCGCCCATTTATAAATAGAAAAGCCCAAAGTGCAGCGTGGGATACTCAATACCAAAGTGGAACATGGTCAATGCAAAGTACGTTTATGCACAGTGATATTGAGCAAAACAGTGCGCAAAACCAAGGTCGTGGTGCATCATTCAAACTCGGGTATCAGTTTTCTGCTAACAGCCAGTTTGAGTCGTCTTATTTACGGCTAGATGAGCAGTTTGATGTGAGTGATTTGGGATATATTAAGCGCAATAACTGGCGTTATTGGCAAGGTGCGTTCAGTCACGCTATTAATTTAAATTCTCCGTTGGTCTCGCGTGTAAAACACAAATTATCAGTGTCTTATGAATCTAATGATGAAGGTGTTAAATTACCTGCTCAACGCCAGTATAGTGCCAATATGATGTTAAATAGTGGAGCTGAGGTGTCGGTAGCACTAACGCATAATTCATCGGGGTGGCAAGATAATATTGGCTACAATAGTGAACGTTTTCAGCAGCCAGATACATGGGGGTCTCGGATATTCTATCGCAGCTCTTATGTTGGGGCGTTTAGCTGGGCTGCCAGTTATCAGTATGACCAAGAAGGGCTAGATGGTATAGCACAACAGTTTGCGTTAGATCTCACATTTATGCCCCATGAGTACTGGACTATCAATATTAATAATTTTTATCGCAAAGGTGACGGGTGGCTAATAGCAAACGCGCATGATCAACTAACGCAGTACGATAGAGCCTACTTTGTTAATGAAAATAAGATCTCAGGACTATTAACTAACAACCTGGAATTAAGCATTTATTTACAGTGGGCCATACTTGAAGCAAAAAGCGATCAGGTGTTTAGTATCCATGAGCGGAATTTAACAGAGCTGGAGAGTATTGATACTAGTTTTGAAGACAAGCGATTGGTATCACAAGTTAAGCTGCGTTATCGCTTAGGTGCGTTTTCTGATATTTTTTTGGTCTATGGGCGAGGTGCAATGCACATTGATACTATGCAAAAACAGAACGTGGCATCCACATCTTGGTTACGAAGCGTTGAGCAGCTTTGGCAAACGCCGAATGAGGAGCGTATCACCTTGAAATTTAGATACGGCTTTTGAATTTAATGTAATTGAGAATAAGTTAACTTTAACTTACTAATATTCCTTGTTATTCTTGAATATTCACCTTGGTATTAATGTATGACTAACCAAGAATAGGGTGTGATTTCAAGCCATAACAAGGATTAAAAAGATGACACTCGGTCACTACATAAAACAATTACGTACCACAGCAAATATGAGCCAACCTCAACTGGCAGAAAAAATGGGGGTAGAACAAAGTTATTTATCAAAATTAGAAAATGATAAATCTGTGCCCTCTAATGAGGTTTTTCGCCAGTTACTTGACGCGTTAGAGCTAACAGTCGATAACTTTATGCGTGGTGCTCAAGGGCAAGCGAACAAACATCACTTTAGCCAAATCCCAGATATCGAGTCATGGTATACCCGCCAGTGTCGTGATAACTCAATCAAACAACGGACTCTGTTGTACATTGCGATATTGCTCGTATCACTCGGTGGTAGCTGCTTTTATATCGGCTTTCAACACTTAGTATTTCCACAAACACTGTATGAATATGAGTCAAGAGGGGTTGTTTTACCCAATGAGGCTCAAGATATTTTTTTTAGCTGGTCTCGTTTTGTACCAAAAGATGCAGATATGCGAGCAGCACGGCGAGCCATGCTCAAACGAAGAGACATATCGATTGTTTTATCGTTTGAATATTTAGGTGATGAATTTATTAAAGAGGTTAAACAGGGTCGCCGACTTTATACAGTAAGTAAAGACGTTAAACAGCAAACACGACTTGGCAATACGTTATTGCAGTTTTTAGGCTTGGCTTGCGTTTTATTGGGTGTTGCCCTGATGATCATTGAACCAAGGCTGACGCGCAGCAAGGTTTAGCTGTTTTGCCATACCTTGCTAATTAATAGCACTGGGACCTGTGTATTATTTATTCTCAATTAACAATAAAGATGCCACAGGTCATACTAGATAAATTTAAGGATAAGATATCAAAATGCATAAGTATTTATGGGGGATGTTGGTGCTGTTAGCTGGGTGTCAAAATAGTGCAAATATAGCGAGTAACAGCTCAGTGGCTAACAATAATAGGTTTGAGCGCTTTAGTGATGTTAAACAAGAGACTTATCGCGCAATTGACTGGGTATCTGATGGCACATTCACCGAGGGGATTGAAGGTCCAGCGGTTGACAGTAACGGGGTTTTATATGTGGTCAATTATGCGCAGCAAGGCACGATAGGGGCCGTACAACACAAAGGTAAAGCAAAGCTATGGCTGACTTTACCCGAAGGCAGTGTTGGCAATGGCATTCGCTTTAATCAGCATGGTGATATGTTTGTTGCTGATTATGCCCGTCATAATATATTAAAAATAACGCCACAAGGGGAAGTGTTCGTTCATGCTCATGAGCCATTGATGAACCAGCCAAATGATATTGCAATACGTGATGATGGGGTAATTTTTGCGAGTGATCCAAATTGGGCTAATGGTCGAGGTCAACTTTGGCGAGTAGAAACCGATGGCCAAGTTACCTTGCTAAAAGCTGATATGGGAACGACCAATGGTATAGAGGTAAGTCCTGATAATAAAACCTTGTATGTGAATGAAAGTAAGCAACGACGCATATGGGCATTTACACTTAATGAACAAGGTGAAGTGAGCGATAAGAGGCTGTTCTATCAGTTTGTCGATCATGGTTTAGATGGTATGCGTACTGACAGCCAGGGCAACTTATATGTTGCACGATATGGCGCCGGTGAAGTGGTAGTATTGTCACCTAAAGCGATGCTGTTAAAGACAGTACGATTAAAAGGCAAGCACCCAACCAATATCGCATTTGGTGGCCAAGATGGTAACCAAGTGTTTGTAACAATGCAAAAACGGGGCGCAATTGAATCTTTTTACAGTGAATTTGCAGGGCGTGCTCATACATTGTATTAATCTTGTATACTTGTTGCAGGACATAGGCTTTATTCACTGTATTATATGAATAATTCCAGTTATCAAATAAATAATATTCTTTTTTTAAGGGAACACCATGATTGAACAAGGGCAAAATTTACCTGCAGCGACACTTAGCCAGCTAACAGACGAAGGTATGGTAGAGCACCAAGTCACAGAGTTATTTGCAGACAAAACAGTGGCTTTATTTGCCGTGCCGGGGGCTTTCACACCGACATGTTCAGCGGCACATTTACCGGGCTATGTCGTATTGGCTGATGAGCTGAAAGCCAAAGGTGTTGATATTATTGCTTGTGTATCAGTGAATGATGCGTTTGTAATGAAAGCATGGGGTGAAGCACATAATGCATCTGAATTAATGATGCTGGGTGATGGTGATGCAAGCTTTACTAAGTCTGTGGGCTTGGAAATGGATACAGCCTCATTTGGCGGCGTTCGTTCACAGCGTTATGCCATGATCATAAAAAATGGTGTTGTGACTCAGCTTAACGTAGAAGCACCAAAGTCATTTGAAGTTAGCAAAGCGGAAGCTATTTTAGCGGCTCTTTAATACAGACTAATCTAGCTATTTGGAAAAACGGGCACTCAGTGCTCGTTTTTTATATTGATAACAGTGTAACAAATTAGCGTCACATCCTGTAACACTCTTAATAATATCTGAAATATGACTTGTGATACATTCACCTAATAAAGGAACTTATCTAGGTTTAGCGCAATAATGATTGAAGTTACTAATTTAACGAAGTATTTTGGTAAAAAATGTATTTTTGAAAATTATAATAGTACTTACTCTTCAAAAAGGCTTTGTATAGAAGGGAAAAATGGCCTTGGAAAAACCACGCTTTTTACGATATTGGCCGGGCTAGATAGCTTTTACTCTGGACACATTACACTCAATGGCCAGCAACATGCTGAATTACAAAACTACGTTGCTTTAGCGTCAGATAAAATTATTTTTCCAGAGTTTTTATCGGCTCAGCAGATACTTACAATGACCACATCAAGCTGGCAGTGTGAATTACCTCAAACACTGATAACTGATCTTTGCTTTGATACATTCTTGCATACCCGAGTGGAAGATTTATCGTCCGGCAATCTAAAAAAATTACAGCTTATAAATGCGATGATGCGTAATATTCCTTACTTAATTTTAGACGAACCTAGTGCTGCATTGGATAAACGAGGGCTTGATGTGGTTTTGGAGTGGCTCAGCGTCTACTCTGGCCAAGTGCTTATTAGTAGTCATGAACCTCAACCCTTTTTTGATATTGGCTTTGTTAGTCAGTCGCTCAAGAAAGTTTAAGTATAAGGGGCTTAGTAGATCATGGTGGCACACTTCTATCAATATCGATATCAGGCCTTTAAAGCCGAGCTTAAAGAGTTAGTAAACCAACTTAATCAATTTATTTTGATGATCACAACGCTATTTTATATCTTCTTGCCAGGGTTAATTGCGTCACTGTTTTTTGGTTTAGGTAAGATTGTTCAAAGTGACAGTGTGCTGGTGAGTATTCAAGTTGCATTTGCATATTTACTGCTGCAAACCTTATTAGTCACCGTTCTAAAGCCTGCCATTTTAGATAGTCGGCATCGATGTTTTCAAATTAGTATATCACCTCGTACCAGGCACCAATATTTAGCTGATATCGTTTTATTATTAGCAAGCCATGCCTTACTTATCATAACAATGATATTGGCGGTAGCCATGGGGCCGCAGAAGCTCAGTCAGGCACCACAGCTTTTGCTATTTATACTGACTCAAATTAGTTTTGCGGTGGGGTTACTATACCGGCCTCAGTCAGTAATTTTGGCGCTATTTATCGCGTTTATTTCCCTGTGGTGGTCATCCTCTATCATACAATTTTTAGTGTGTATTAATGTGTTATTGATTGGTTGTTGGTTTGCACCAAAAATACATCTCCCCAACCTGACTTATTCAATCAATATATGGTCGTTTTGGTTTTATTATGTTGTTTCGCATTCTTGGGCATTTATTTGGCGTGCCACAGCGACTTTTCTGGTGCTGTGGGCAGCTATTATTATTCAAACTATGAGGCCCGATTTACTGCATTGGTATCTGTTAGCTGCGGTACTTATCAACCAGCTTTGGTGGTCAACATTAATGATTGAAACCAACCAGCAGTTACAAGAAACACGCTTATTTTGGGAGTCGCTAGGTAAATATAAAGAGGTGTTTCGCGTACAAGCTATATTACTATCAATAGTATGCATTGCTTTATGGTGTGGCTCTGGCCTTTTATTGGACTTTGATATCTATATGAGTAGTGCTTTATTGTGCATGCCGATACTGATGTACTGTGCAGTCAAAAAGCCTAAATTGATAGCCGTTGCATGGGCTTCTAGTTCAATTACCTTATTTGTACTAAAAGTGATTACCTAGCGGGTTATAAACCTTACTGGGCAGCATGACCTAAAAAAGCCAGCATACGCTGGCTTGTTTAGGGTTGGGTTGTTCTTTTGCTGTATATTATTGACTGTAAAGTCTATGCGGCATCTACACCTTGAGCAGCAGGTTTTGCTGCTTGGCCTGCCATGAGCTCACTTGGGTCAAAATCATCGACATTGATCACGGCAAGACGCTTAGCTTCGACTTCAGCAAGTTGCGCCGCTTCATCTTCATTAAGAATATTTGCCTCAAGCCCCATTTGAGCGACTTTATCTAATTGTGTGAATGGCAGTTTTTGCCCTTTAGCACGACAAACCTTATCAAAGAGAGGTTCTACGGCAAGAATATCTTTTAAGGTTTGTTCTTGCTTACCAATTAAGTTCAAAGGTTCATTCGTTAAATAAATATGAGCAGCCAGTCTATCTCTTGATTCATTTGGCGTTTGTAATAAATGAGCAAGTTTGTGTTCTAACGTGTCAGTTGGTTTACGAATTGGTCTACCAAACGGGAATAAGACCAGTTTTAACACGGCACGTAATGGGGCTGATGGCATATTGTTGATCAGATCTGCCAATGCCCGTTGACACAAATACAAATGTTCCTGACAGCTCCATTGCACAAATGGTAAGTCTTCTTTTTTACGGCCTTCATCGTTGTAGCGTTTAAGCGTTGCAGAAACAAGATAAAGATAACTTAATAAATCGCCTAGTCGCGCAGAGATACGTTCTTTTCGTTTCAATGAGCCACCAAATACTGCCATACAAATGTCTGACATAAGTGCTAAAGATGCGCTATATCGACTGGCGTTACGATAGAAAACAGCAGTTTCATCATTAAACGGGACTTTGGTAAAGCGGGCTCCAGTTAGGGCGAGCCATTTAGTACGTACAAGGTTTGATAATGTGAAGCCTATATGACCCATCAAAGATGAATCGAAGCTGTCTAAAGCGGCTTGTTTGTCAGTCATACCAACTGCATTGAGTTCCGCAAGTACGAAAGGATGACAACGAATGGCACCTTGACCGTATATGATCATATTACGGGTTAATATGTTTGCGCCTTCTACAGTAATTGCAATGGGCGCGCCTTGATAGCCTCGACCTAAGTAGTTATTTGGCCCAAGACAGATCCCTTTACCGCCGTGAATGTCCATAGCATGCATCGTTGAAGTACGCATTTGCTCTGTTAGATGGTATTTTAATATTGCTGAAACGACTGAAGGCTTTTCACCCAAGTCAACCGCGCCGGTAGACATGGTGACAGCTGCATCAGTACTGTAGGCATAGCCTGCTAATTTTGCTAATGACTCTTCTACACCTTCCATTTTTCCAATTGGAAGTCTAAATTGACGACGAATGCGGCTATATGCGCCACTAGCTAATGCCAGTGATTTTATACCACCGGTTGAGTTTGAAGGCAGTGTAATTGCACGTCCTACAGACAAGCACTCAACCAACATACGCCAACCTTGGCCCGCCATTTCAGGCCCGCCGATGATGTAATCAATTGGGACAAAAATGTCATCGCCTTGCGTCGGTCCGTTTTGAAACGGTACGTTCAATGGAAAGTGACGGCGACCAATTTTAACACCTGGGGTTGTGGTTGGGATCAAAGCGCAGGTAATGCCCGGTTCTTTATTCTCGCCTAATAGCCCATCAGGGTCTCTGAGCTTAAATGCTAAGCCAAGTACTGTCGCAACAGGAGCCAGTGTAATATAACGCTTATTCCACGTTAATCGAATGCCGAGTGTTTCTTTTCCTTCCCATTCACCTTTACATACAATGCCAAAATCAGGGATGGCCGATGCATCTGAGCCTGCTTCAGGGGAGGTAAGTGCAAAACACGGGATCTCTTGCCCTTTCGCAAGTCGGGGAAGGTAGTGGTCTTTTTGTTCTTTGGTACCATAGTGTTGCAATAGTTCACCTGGCCCGAGTGAGTTAGGTACTCCGACGATAGATGATAGTAAAGTTGATTTACTTGTTAGCTTTTGTAGTACACATGATTGTGCGTAGGCAGAAAACTCCAGCCCACCATATTGCTTTTTAATGATCATGGCGAAGAACTTATTGTCTTTTAAATATTGCCATACATCTTTTGGTAAATCAGTTAGTTCGTGGGTTGCTTTCCAATCGTCTAGCATCGCACAAACTTCTTCAACAGGGCCGTCTAAGAAAGCTTGTTCTTCAACGGTAAGTCTTGGTTTTGGATACTGATGAAGTTTTTCCCAATTTGGGTTGCCACAAAACAAATCAGCTTCCCACCAAGTCGTTCCAGCATCAATAGCTGATTTTTCAGTATCAGACATTGTTGGTGTAACTTTCTTAAACGCCTTAAATAAAGGTGAAATAATATACTGTTGACGAATGTTTGTGAGAGACAGCGGTACAGCAATGGCTAAGAAAATTAGCCATGAAAGAGCACCAAATGCCCCCGAAAGCGTACCGATGATTAATGTTACAGCAGCCACACCAACGCAGGTGTTCCAGCTAGCTCTATGGTAGCTTGCTGCGCCAAGTAGGGCGAGCAATGCCAATGTAAATACGAGTGTCATGTTGTTCTTCCTTATTAGAGGTCTGACCACCTATTAAGACTAGCGGCTAAGGCAAATATTTACAAGAGAAAATATAGGGACATTAAATTTGACTATTGAGCTTCACAAAGAGATTGTTGCGTCCAGCGTTGTTAGGCGTTTGGTCATCTAAATGGATATCCAACGTACGTTATATTAGGAGTCACTGGAAATAGTAAGCTGGTTGGTTTGTGAGTTATTTGTATTTTTAAAGTTGTAAATATGTTGTTTTGATCTATTTTTAGGTAAGTCATATATCAGGAAGGAACCTAAAATGATGAACGCTACACTTTCAATAGCTGTATCTTTAATAGCAACATGGATGTCTTTTAATATTTATACCCCCGCTGTGTTCGTTAGCTTGTTTTTTTGCCTTGTGAGCGCATACTTTGGTTATCATCGCTGTGTTTATACTGCATTGTTTATTGCGTTTAGTAGTATTACCGCCATTCTTATGAGCCCCCTTATTTTGTTGCCAGAGCAAAAACAAGCCACTTTGATGGTGCTAATTCTTATCATCGTTATGTTTGCTGGGATTGGCGCAGGTGTTCACAAGTTAAAAGGACATTAAGTTTCAGTCTACCTGTGGTTGGCGCTCGCATTTGTTAAAGGCTTAGGTATACAATACCGCAAACGTGTGTACTGGGAACAACAAATGAAGATCCTTGCAGATCAAAATATGCCATTGGTGGAGGAATACTTCTCAGATTTAGGAGAAGTAAAGCGGTTTGATGGCCGAAATTTAGCGGCAGAAGCGTTACAAGGCGTGGATGTATTATTAACGCGTTCAGTAACCCAAGTTAACAAAAAACTGCTCGATGGGGCAAACCAGCTAAAATTTGTTGGTACCGCTACCATAGGCATTGATCACATTGATACTGCGCTGTTAGCTCAGAATGATATTGCATTCAGTAGCGCGCCTGGGTGCAATGCGATTGCCGTAGCAGAGTATGTGATTAGTGCGCTTTATGCTTACAGTCAGGAAACGAATACGCAATTGTCTGGCAAAACACTCGCCATAATTGGCGTGGGTAGCATTGGACAGTGCTTACACGATAAATTATCAGGGTTGGGGGTCGAGTTGATATTATGTGACCCGATCCGCTATGAAAATGGTACGCTTGACGAGCATGTAGAGTTAGATATTGCTTTAGAACAAGCCGACTTCGTGACGTTTCATGTGCCGCTCATTAACAGTGGTGAACATAAAACGCATCACTTGCTAAACGCAGAGCGCATTAACAAACTAAAATCTGGGATGGTTGTTATTAATGCCAGTAGAGGTGATGTCATTGATAACGAGGCGTTGTTAAATGCACTAGAAGCAGGGAAGAAATTAGAGCTCGTATTAGATGTATGGGAGAATGAGCCTAATATACCCACTGAGTTGCTCCCTTATGTGAGATTTGCGAGTGTGCATATTGCTGGTCACACTCAAGAAGGCAAAGCGCGTGGTACGCAAATGTTATATCAAGGTGTCTGTCGTTTATTTGATGTGCCAGCAACCAAAACATTGGCTGATTTCTTGCCAGTTCCGGCGTTGACACAGTGTCAAATAGAGCAAACACTGACCGAACATGACTTAGGTCGAATAGTGCATTTAGTATATGACATTCGCCGTGATGATGGCCTATTACGAGCGAATTTACAAAATCAAGGTTTTGACAGCTTGCGTAAGAATTATCCACCACGCAGAGAGTTCAGTACGCTAAGTATAGAAAACCGCAGTGAGCATGGTGCTATGTTAGCGCAGCTCGGCTTTAACGTAATTGAAAAGAATGAGGAATAACATGTCGCAAAAATTTAATGTGGCAGTACTAGGCGCAACGGGACTCGTTGGACGTCAAATTATCGAAACTTTACAAGATAGAAAGTTTCCTGTTGATCAGCTTTTTGCACTTGCAAGTAGTCGAAGTGCTGGCGAAGACATTGATTTTCGCGGCGAAAAAATTGAAGTCATTGACGTTGAGAACTTTGATTTCTCGCAGGCGCATATAGGCTTATTTTCAGCTGGCGGTAGTGTGTCAGAAAAGTATGCGCCAGTTGCAGCGGAAGCCGGTTGCGTGGTTATCGACAATACTTCACACTTTCGGTATGACTTTGATGTGCCGTTGATAGTGCCTGAAGTTAATAAAGACAGCTTAGCTGATTTCCGTAATCGTAATATCATTGCGAACCCAAACTGTTCCACAATTCAGATGATGGTTGCTTTAAAACCGATATATGATGCTTATGGCATAGATAGAATTAATGTATCTACGTATCAGGCTGTGTCAGGTGCAGGTAAAGAAGCTGTTGATGAATTAGCTAAGCAAACGGCTAATTTAATGAATGCCCGTCCGATGGAAAATAATATATTTACCAAGCAAATTGCGTTTAACGTTATCCCTCAAATTGATACTTTCCAAGAGAATGGCTACACCAAAGAAGAAATGAAAATGGTGTGGGAAACGCAAAAAATATTAGGCGATAGCAGTGTATTGGTTAATCCTACCGCTGTAAGGGTTCCGGTATTTTTTGGTCATGCTGAATCTATCCATTTAGAAACACGCATGCCACATGATATTGAACATATCAAACAACTGCTTAACGAAGCGCCTGGTGTTGAGTTTATCGAAGATGAGCAAGATTACCCAACGCCTGTGAGCGATGCCAGTGGTAACGACACCGTATATGTTGGCCGTTTACGACAGGATATTTCGCATCCTCATGGTTTAAATTTGTGGGTTGTATCGGATAATACACGTAAAGGCGCTGCGACTAATAGCGTACAGATTGCTGAAGAACTGATAGAAAATTATTTGTAATTCATTAACTTATTAGCATAAAGCTGCCGAGCGGCAGCTTTTTTCCTCCGTAGTATAATTTCACGCCAAAGATTTGACCTTTTGAAAACTAAGTAGTTTTCTCTCTCATCATAAACTATTATAAGCATGTTAAATTTCAATACGTTGCAATGGATATTCACTGGCAACTGGTTTATAGTTTGCAATTGGAATAGAGCTTGCAAAAGCTACCCTTAGCATTATTAAAATGTTTGGCGAGATGCTGAACAATGTACAGAAAGGATCAACATGCGCGGTTTTGTCTTTTTTTGTATCTTTGCGTCTGCATTGATCACCATGCCAGTTCTTACGCAAGAGGCTGCCCAAATTAAAGGGCCTAAAGGCGCAGATTATGGCATGCAAGGCCGAACTATAGGGCCAATAAAACCTTCCGACACTTTGTGGCGTATAGCTAAAAAGGTGCGCAACGACGAGTCTGTGACTATTTATCAAGTCATGAGTGCGTTCTATACAAAAAACCCCAATGCTTTCTTAGATAAAAACCTCAATCACATGCGCGATGGCGCCTATTTGCGCATTCCGACCTTAGGTGAAATGCGTAAAGAAAACCCGGTGTTTGCGAAGCAAAAATCTGATCAAGATGATGCTTTATGGGAAATGAAAAAAAATGGCATGCTGGATAATGATACGATTGAGCAAGCCCAGAAAAAAGTGACTCAAGCGCGCAAAGTAGACGTGGAAGAAGCAAAAGTTGAGTTAGCAAATAGGCTTAAATCGTTGCAGATGGATCAGGACTCCAAGCTATTAGAGTTACAAAACCAGTTCAAAAGTTCTGTTCGCAATGTTGAAGATATTCTCAAGGAAAATAATAAACTTAAGCAAAAACTCGGCGATATCTCAGATGAATTGAAAAATGTGCAGCAGCAATTGGGTCAAGATAGCCAAATACAGCAACAGCTCAAATCACTGATCGATTTACAAAACGAATTATTAGCAGAACAAGCAGCACAAAAACAGCAAGATTCGGGTATGAGTAGTGAGGCGCTACTTTCCAATCCGCTTATGGTGCTGTTAATGGCGATAGTACCTTCATTACTGGTCATTGGTGGCGTAATACTTTTCTTGAAAAAACGCCAAAAAGATGAACCTGCTGATAGTGGAGCCGAGGACGACTTTCTCCCACAAGCGCCCGTTGCTGCTGACCCACTTGATCTCGATATTGCACCTGCCGCTGTCCCCGATCCGATTGACGAAAGTGTCCAGCTTGATGACGATATGCTACCTGAAGACGATGACATCATGTTTGACTCGCTGGAAGATGATGCTTTTGAAGAGGGGAATGATACATTAGATCAAGATGAGCTCGATGGTTTACTCAGTGATGACATTGTATTTGATGATGAAACAGATGAGCTTGATAGTGGCGATGATCTTGATGATTTCTTACAACAAAACTTCGATGAACCAGATGGGTTAGGTGATGAAGTTGCTCTCGATATAGAGCAAGACTCCGGTGATATTTTAAATGACGGAGACATTGATGATCTATTCAACGAAGTATCAAGTGCTGACGATGGTAATGATGATGAACTTGATATTAGTGATGATGCGTTAGCTGCGTTAAGTGAAGAATTGGCTGAGGACTCACAAGAAGATGTAGATATAGACTCAATTTTAGATGAAACGTCGAGTAAACCTGATGTCGATATCATGGGGGATGATGTTGACTCTCTGCTTGAGTCGAACTCGCAAGAGACAATTGAATCGTCTGATAATTTAGACCTAGATGATATTGATAGCCTGCTTGATGAAGAGAGCAACAATGATTCGAAAAATGAAGATGATGAATTTGACATAGACGACATTGACGGACTATTGGATGAAGTTGGCTCTGAGGAGGGAGATACTCCATCTGAAGAGGCATTTGACATTGATGATATCGATGGACTATTGGATGAGGCTGCATCTAAGTCAGATGAGCCATTGTCAGAAGAAGAGTTCGATATTGACGATATCGATGGTCTGATAGAGGAAGCTGCGCCTGAAGAAGTTGCAGAGACACAGCTAGAAGAAGAGTTCGATATTGACGATATCGATGGTCTGATAGATGAAGCTGCGCCTGAAGAAGTTGCAGAGACACAGCTAGAAGAAGAGTTCGATATTGACGATATCGATGGTCTGATAGAGGAAGCCGCGCCTGAAGAGGTTGCAGAGACACAACTAGAAGAAGAGTTCGATATTGACGATATCGATGGTCTGATAGAGGAAGCAACGCCTGAAGAATTGGCAGAGACACAGCTAGAAGAAGAGTTCGATATTGACGATATCGATGGTCTGATAGAGGAAGCAGCGCCTGAAGAAGTTACAGAGACACAGCTAGAAGAAGAGTTCGATATTGACGATATTGATGGTCTGATAGATGAAGCAACGCCTGAAGAAGTGACAGAGACATCACTAGAAGAAGAATTCGATATTGACGATATTGATGGCATCGATGGTTTGATAGATGAAACTGGCGAGTTAGATGATGGTCAAGGCGACAATGAATTAGATGCGTTGGTCGAAGAAGCTGATAGCAGTCCTGAGTTAGATACAGGTTTCGAGACTGATATCGATACCGTTACCGAAAATAATGACCTTGCCGAAACGGATGGTGAAGTTACTGCTGAAGCTGAATTAATAGAAGAAGCAGATGAGTTAGATGATGTTCAAGGCGACAATGAATTAGATGCGTTGGTTGAAGAAGCTGATAGCAGTACTGATTTAGATACAGATATCGAGGCTGATATCGAAAATACTGATCTTGCCGCTACGGAAAGTGAAGTTACTGCTGAAGCTGAATTAATAGAAGAAGCAGATGAGTTAGATGACGGCCAAGGCGACAATGAATTAGATGCGTTGGTCGAAGAAGCTGATAGCAGTACTGATTTAGATACAGATATCGAGGCTGATATCGAGGCTGATATCGAGGCTGATATCGAGGCTGATATCGATACCGTTACCGAAAATATTGACCTTGCCGAAACGGATGGTGAAGTTACTGCTGAAGCTGAATTAATAGAAGAAGCAGATGAGTTAGATGATGTTCAAGGCGACAATGAATTAGACGCGTTGGTCGAAGAAGCTGATAGCAGTACTGATTTAGATACAGATATCGAAGCTGATATCGAAAATACTGATCTTGGCGAAACGGATGGTGAAGTTACTGCTGAAGCTGAATTAATAGAAGAAGCAGATGAATTAGATGACGGTCAAGGCGACAATGAATTAGACGCGTTGCTTGAAGAAGCTGATAGCAGTACTGATTTAGATACAGGTTTCGAGACTGATATCGATACCGAAAATATTGGCCTTGCCGAAGCGGATGGTGAAGTTGCAATAGAGCCAGAGTTAGCAGAAGAAGCTGGTGAGCTGGATATTGAGAATATAGATGGCTTGTTAAATGAACCTGATGATGAATTAGACATAGAAGATATAGATGAATTGCTCAATGGTGATAAAGACACTGTCGTCACAAGCAGTTTAACTGATGATATTGCGGGTGATCTTCTCAGTGAGGTTGACGACGAGTTGCTTTCTGAGACAAGTCACAGTGGACAAAGCGATAATTTGCCAATAATAGAAAGCGATTTTGATCTTGATGACTTGGACTCTCCAGAGAGTGAAGCCCAATCAAACTCTACGCCAGTACCGTCTGATGATGAAAGTATACCTCCTATATCTGAGTTTGATGAAGAAGAGAAAAAGAACGGCCAGAGTATTGATGAGCTTTTAAAAACGCTGGATGACTCAGGTGAGTCTGATTGGGATGATGAACTGGCTGAGGAAGATGAAATCGACTTAGGTGATGATCCATTACTAGAAGGGGCTGATTTATCTGAAACAGAGGTGTTTGATGAGCCTGATTTAGTTACGCCGAGTGCCGAGTTAGACAGCTACCCAGAGCTAGAGTTAGACAATGAATTAGACGATACGCCCTTATCGACCAGTGAGACAGAGCAAGCGCTTTCCGACGCATTACAAAGTAAAATGGTATCTGAACATGCGTTAGAAGGCGATCTAGATGATTTACATGAAGAAGATGATTTAGACCTATCATTTGAAGATGATGAAACAACACGTCATGATGAGCAAATAGATGACGTTACGCCTGTTGAAAATGAACAAGATGAGCAAAATATAGAGGATCTTCCTGAGTTTAATGAGCAAGACGCTCTGGACTCGATGGGCGATGAGTTGGATGAACTGAGTGCATCAGAATTTGACTCTTTACTGCAAGATGAGGATGCGCTTTCAACGTCATCGGTAACTGATTTAAACGTAGAGCAAGATTTAGGAGCGTTCACGGAGACTTTAGAAGCTCAACCCCAAAGTTCTGATGAAGAGATAAGCGTTGAAGCTGAGCAGCCAATTGAAACGGTTCCTGAGTTTGATGAACAAGCCGCTTTAGATGCGCTAGCCGATGAGCCTGAAACTTCGCGTGAAGTCGAAGATGAGCTTGATGTTGACCCAACGCTTGAAAGCACACCAGATAATAACTTTGCAGAAGAGGTGCTTGCAGACCCTTCTGAATTAGAGGCTCATGTTGATGAAGAGGTAAACGTTGCAGCTGAAGAGCCAATTGAAACGCTCCCTGAATTTGATGAACAAGCTGCTTTAGATGCGCTAGCCGATGAGCCTGAAACTTCGCGTGAAGTCGAAGATGAGCTTGATGTTGACCCAACGCTTGAAAGCACACCAGATGATAACTTTGCAGAAGACGTGCTTGCAGACCCTTCTGAATTAGAGCCTTCTGAATTAGAGGCTCACAGTGATGAAGAGATAAGCGTTGAAGCTGAAGAGCCAATTGAAACGGTTCCTGAGTTTGATGAACAAGCAGCTTTAGATGCGCTAGCCGATGAGCCTGAAACTTCACTTGAAGTTGAAGATGAACTTGATGTTGACCCTACGCTTGAAAGCACACCCGATGATAATTTTGCAGAAGACGTACTTGCAGAACCTACAAAATTAGAACCTTCTGAATTAGAGGCTCACGTTGAAGAGGAGGTAAACGTTGTAGCTGAAGAGCCAATTGAAACGCTTCCTGAGTTTGATGAACAAGCAGCTTTAGATGCGCTAGCCGATGAGCCTGAAGCTTCGCGTGAAGTCGAAGATGAGCTTGATGTTGACCCAACGCTTGAAAGCATATCTGATGATAATTTTGCAGAAAACGTGCTTGAAGACCTTTCTGAATTAGAGCCTTCTGAATTAGAGGCTCATGTTGAAGAAGAAGCTCACGTTGAAGAAGAGGTAAACGTTGCAGCTGAAGAGCCAATTGAAACGCTTCCTGAGTTTGATGAACAAGCAGCTTTAGATGCGCTAGCCGATGAGCCTGAAGCTTCGCGTGAAGTCGAAGATGAGCTTGATGTTGACCCAACGCTTGAAAGCACATCTGATGATAATTTTGCAGAAAACGTGCTTGCAGACCCTTCTGAATTAGAGCCTCATGTTGATGAAGAGATAAACGTTGCAGCTGAAGAGCCAATTGAAACGCTTCCTGAGTTTGATGAACAAGCAGCTTTAGATGTGCTAGCTGAAGAGCCTGAAACTTCACTTGAAGTTGATGATCAACTGGACGTTGACCCAACGCTTGAAAGCACATCTGATGATGATTTTACAGAAGACATGCTTGCTGAGCCTTCTGGATTAGAGTCTCACGTTGATGAAGAGGTTAACGTTGATGAAGAGATAAACGTTGCAGCTGAAGAGCCAATTGAAACGCTCCCTGAGTTTGATGAACAATCAGCTTTAGATGCGCTAGCTGATGAGCCTGAAACTTCACTTGAAGTTGATGATCAACTGGACGTTGACCCAACGCTTGAAAGCACATCTGATGATGATTTTGCAGAAGACATGCTTGCAGAGCCTTCTGAATTAGATGCTCACGTTGATGAAGAGATAAACGTTGGAGCTGAGTCGTTATTAGAGACTCAAGTAGATCCAGAGCCAACGAGTTTAGCAGATGCACCTGAATTTGAGCTTGAGTCTGAAGCGCAAGAAGATGATAATTTACCTGACTCGCCAGATGAATTTTTATCACAACTTGATGAATTGAGTGAAGCGCAAGAAGCTGCTGAGCAAGTAGTCATTGATGAAGCTGCCATTGAAAATGAATTCATGGCCAATTTATCTGATACAGATTTTGATTCATTGCTTAACGATATGGTTGAGCCTGAGCCAATCAATATTTCTGATTTAGACGATGTGGAAGTTGATTTTGATTCTTTATTGAATGATGAACCAGATTTAGATACAAGCGAGCTTGCAGAGCTTGCAGAGCTTGCAGAGCTTAGTGAAGATGAAGAAGATCAATTTGTTGATATAGATGATTTGCTGTCACAAAGTGATGATTTAGAGCCTCAAGATGAGCCATATAATGATGCGGACATGGATGTAGGCTTAGGCGACTTTGATGAGTTTTTAGCTGGGGATAATGCCACCGATGTAGATTTAGAAGCCGACGGTTTTGCTGCTAAGTTAGATTTGGCCCGTGCCTATATTGAAATTGAAGATTACGATGGGGCTATGGGGGTGATAAAAGAGGTATTAGATAAAGGCCCTGAATCAGTCCAAAGTGAAGCACAGGCTTTACAGAGTAAGCTTATCACTTAGCACAACAGCCAAGTGCACTTAAGTAGTTAATTAAAAATGACGTAATACAATACGTCATTTTTAATTTTGGCATGCTCGCTTTCTACTAACAGCGTATTTACACTAAATGGTTATTATCGCGAGAAATATCTTGTGTATGATGACGCATGCTTTTATTCGTGCTTGCAATCGCATAAAATGCACGGCTATTAAACATCGAGGTAAGAGTCAGTATGCGCGTAGCAATGGGAATAGAGTATAACGGGGCAAATTACAGTGGGTGGCAGCGTCAGCCCCATGTAAATAGTGTGCAGCAAGAAATTGAAACAGCATTATCTCGTATCTGTAACCATAAAATTGATATTGTATGCGCAGGGCGCACCGACGCAGGTGTGCATGCCACTGGGCAGGTTGTGCATTTCGATACGCATGCTGAACGCGATATGAGCGCCTTTACATTAGGCCTTAATTCTATGTTACCCGATGACATTGCAGTACGTTATGCACAACAAGTCGATGATGAGTTTCATGCCCGTTTTAGTGCGACAGCAAGAAGATATCGATACGTGATTTATAATCATGCCTATCGTCCAGGTATATTACGAAGTGGGGTAACACATTTTCATCATCCACTTGATGAGTCATTAATGCAGGCTGCATGTCCTGCCATGTTAGGTGAACAAGACTTTACTTCGTTTCGCGCTGTGCACTGTCAGTCCAATACGCCATTTCGTAATATTCACCATTTGAGTGTTGAACGAGTAAACGATTATTTAGTTATTGATATTAAAGCGAATGCGTTTTTGCATCATATGGTTCGAAATATTACCGGATGCTTGACGGATATTGGTATGGGTAAGCAGTCGCCGGAGTGGATGGCAGAGCTGTTAACACTTAAAGACCGTACCCAAGCTGGTGCGACTGCAAAGCCAAATGGTTTATATTTGGTCGACGTAGACTATCCACAAAAATGGAACATACCTTCGACCTCATTAGGGCCGTTATTTTTACCAAATAAAGATATTGAATAATTAGCTAACCAGCACGTCTTAATAAGAGACCCTTTATTGAAGGACTTGCAAAACGTAATTATAAAAAATGAGTTTAGAGTCGCTGCAGTGCTAATTTGGAAATAAGTTCAAACATTGTTAATGATAATAAACATAAGTAAATTATTATTGATTTGTTTGTTTTAGCTCGTATTATGGTGCGACTACTAAGACCAGTTTTTTATACCGTTGTAGACAAAATCATGTTTTAATTGAAACAGTTTGTCTGTACTTGCAGACGTCGCGACACAGAATTAGCACAAGAGAGTTGCAAATGAGTTGGTTAGAAAAGATCTTACCTAAAACAACAAAAGCGTCAGGGAAAAAAGAAATTCCTGAAGGTGTATGGGCAAAATGTTCATCCTGTGATGCTATTTTATACAAAGCAGAACTTGAAAAGTCATTAAATGTTTGTCCTAAATGCGATCATCACATGCGCTTGAGCGCGCGTAAACGTTTAGAATACTTTTTAGATGATGCAGACCTTAAAGAAATTGGTGCTCAGCATGAGCCGCAAGATGTCTTGAAATTTAAAGACTCGAAAAAATATTCAGATCGTATTTCATCAGCACAAAAAGTAAGTGGTGAGAAAGATGCATTAGTTGCGATGACAGGGCGTTTGAAAGGCATGCCTGTTGCTGCAGTATCATTCGAGTTTGCCTTTATGGGCGGTTCAATGGCATCAGTTGTTGGCGCACGTTTTGTGGATGCGGTGAATCAAAGCTTAGAACATAACATGCCATTGGTGTGCTTCTCTTCTTCGGGTGGCGCTCGAATGCAAGAGGCACTTATGTCTTTGATGCAAATGGCAAAAACAAGCGCGGCATTGGCAAAAATGAGTGAGAAAGGGTTACCGTTTATCTCGGTTTTAACCGATCCTACTATGGGTGGTGTATCAGCATCACTTGCGATGTTAGGTGATATTAATGTTGCTGAGCCTAAAGCCTTGATTGGTTTTGCGGGCCCACGAGTTATTGAGCAAACGGTACGTGAAACTTTACCTGACGGATTCCAGCGCAGTGAGTTTTTACTTGAGCACGGTGCGATTGATATGATCGTTGACCGCCGAGAAATGCGTGACACATTAGCACGTATACTTGCTAAGTTTATGGACTTGCCTTCAACTGAACAAGAGCATAGAGTAGCGTAAATTTTTCAAGTTTAAGTTACGAATATGACAATGCAAACACCAAGCCAATCGTCGACTCTTGATGATTGGCTTTGTTATTTAGAAAGTGTACACCCAGCTAACATCGAAATGGGGTTAGAGCGGGTTCAAAAAGTCGCGCAGACTATCGACTTACTCAATACTTCCAGTAAAATCATTCTGATCGCAGGTACCAATGGCAAAGGAACCACAGCGCGTTGTATGGAGTCTATTTTACTTGCACAAGGTTATAATGTTGGTACCTATGCTTCCCCGCATTTAGTTCGATATAACGAACGTGTAAGAGTCAATGGTAAAGAGTTATCTGATCAAGTGCATGTAGATGCCTTTCATCAACTTGAACAGGGTCGTGGAGACACGGCGCTCACCTATTTTGAGTATGGTACTTTAGGCAGCTTAGCTATTTTTAAGCGCTTTGCCGTTGACTATATCTTACTTGAAGTGGGCTTAGGTGGTCGTTATGACGCAACGAACATAGTCACACCTTATGCGAGTGTGATCACCACCATTGATTTGGACCATAAAGAGTATTTAGGCGATACACGAGAGTTAGTGGGTTATGACAAAGCAGGTATCTTCCGCAAAGATACGCCAGCCATTGTGGGCGACCTTAATATACCGCATACAGTCACTGATTATGGTGTGGAAATAGAAGCCGATTTAATTTTGTCAAAACGTGACTTCCTATATATTCCAACAGAGTCGGGGTTTAGGTGGATTTATCATGACTTTGACTACGAATTTGCTAAGCCAGCGATCCCTGCTCAGAATGTAACAACGGCCTTGACTACACTCGCAACACTTGATTTGTTGCCCTCAGAAGCTGTTATCAAACAATGCTTGGCAGATCTAAAGGTTGAAGGGCGTTTTCAACAATTAAGTGAGCGGCCGCAAGTGTTCACTGATGTTGCACATAACCCTGAATCAGCTCGCTATTTAGCCCAAAAATTGACCGACCTTAAAGCACAAGGCTTTAAAGTTCATGCATTAATCGCTATGCTAGCGGATAAAGATAAAGCGAGTGTTATCAATGAAGTGATTGACTTAGTTGACGTGTGGACTTGTGCATCATTAGAGGGGCCTCGCGCAGAGCTCGGTACAAATCTACAATCACTGGTGCCAAACACTCAACCTGTGTTAGTTTTTGATAGCGTAAAAGACGCGTTAGTACATACGTTACCATCGCTGGACGATGAAACAGTATTGATCGTTTTTGGCTCATTTTTCACGGTGGCTCACGCCATTGCATATTTTGAATAAGTAGAGAGTAATAACGTGAACTCAGGATTTATTAACCGTCTAGTAGGAACAAGTATCGTCGTGGTTGCGGCAATAATTTTTATTCCCAATATCCTTGATGGTGAAAAGGTTCACTATAAAGATGGTTTCAAGGCGATACCAGAGCGTCCTGAGTTTACGACAGTCGATTTAAAAACGAGAATTGACCTAGAGGCTGAGAATGGCCCAATAGTTCAGGGAGACGTTTTGGAGACGTTGACGCCAGATGACGCGCTATTAACAGACACTGATGATAATATCACAACTGAGCGTTCAACGGCGCTCACTGGCAATGCAAGTGATACCACGTCTGATAGTGGTAGCGACTCAAACTCGCAGCTTGTCTCACAAACAGCAGTACCGGGTAGCAAAGCCAATACCAAGCCAGAAGTAAAACCTGAGGCAGATGACAAAGTGGTCGTATCTACCGTTGTTTCTAAAGCAAAAGAGCCTAAACGTACCGCGACATCTAACTTAACGAAAATGGCCTATGTTATTCAATTAGGTAGCTTTTCACACAAACCTAACGTTGATGCATTGGTAAAAAAGCTCAAAAAGAGCGGCTTCAAAGCATTTACGCGTCCAGTTAAAACACCGAATGGCACTTTAACTAAAGTGTTTGTAGGTCCTGACTTAGATAAGACTAAACTTGAATCTAAGCTTGCAAAACTTAAAGAATTGACCAAATTGAATGGCCGACTTACTCAGTTCAATATTGCAAAATGATCTGGTAATTGCCTGTCGGCTCTTATAGAATGCGGCCCAAATTAACGACTTATTGGTTATTATGATCTGGGTTGATTACGCTATTCTCTGTATTGTCGGTTTATCGACATTATTTGGCTTACTTCGTGGTTTTGTTAAAGAAGCTATGTCGTTAGTCGTCTGGGTTGGCGCATTTTTTATTTCCAGTTTTTTTTACCAATATCTAGCAACCTTCCTTACTCCCATTTCAGAACCCCTTTTAAGAAATGCTGCCGCAATTGCCATATTATTTATTGCGACCTTGATGTTGGGTGGGTTTGTTAACTATATCTTAGGTGAGCTTGTGCAGCGCACAGGTTTATCTGGCACCGATCGGCTCTTCGGGATCGTATTCGGTGGTTTACGAGGTGTTTTGGTCGTTAGCGCCTTATTGTTTTTTCTGGATGCATTCACTAGTGCGCCTGGCACGCAGTGGTGGTCAGCATCTATTTTGATCCCTGAATTTGGCTTTGTGATAGAATGGTTTTTTACCTACCTAGAACATAACTCCAGCTTTTTAAATTCAGTAAACCGTTAATCGGCGAGGAAAATTTCATGTGTGGTATCGTTGGGATAGTCGGAACATCTCCTGTAAATCAGGCGATTTATGATGGCTTAACTGTTTTGCAACACCGTGGCCAAGATGCTGCTGGCATTATTACCATTGACAACAATACGTTTAGTTTACGTAAAGCAAACGGCTTAGTAAAAGACGTGTTCCATACGCGTCATATGAAGCGTTTACAAGGTAATATCGGGATTGGGCATGTGCGTTACCCAACTGCGGGCTCATCAAGCTCTGCGGAAGCGCAACCATTTTATGTGAACTCTCCGTTCGGTATTGGCCTTGCTCATAACGGCAACTTGACCAATGCTGAAGAACTTAAAGAACGTTTATTTACCACGGCACGCCGTCACGTAAATACGACGTCAGACTCTGAAATTTTATTGAATATCTTAGCTCATGAGTTAGGTAAGCCTAACAAAATGAAACTTGATGCTGAGGACATGTTCAATGCTATCTCTGAAGTAAACGAGCAAGCAACAGGTGGTTATGCAAGTATCGCAATGATCATCGGTCACGGCATATTAGCGTTTAGGGACCCCAATGGTATTCGTCCATTGGTGTTTGGTAAGCGTGAAACCAGCAATGGCGTTGAATATATGTTTGCGTCAGAGAGTGTCGCACTGAAAATTGACGGTTTTGAGTTTGTGCGCGATGTAGCGCCAGGCGAAGCTATCTATGTTACAGAAAGCGGTGAGCTTCACTCAAAAATCTGTGCAGCTAAAACGCAACATGCACCCTGTATTTTCGAGTTTGTTTATTTTGCACGACCTGATTCAGTAATGGACAATATGTCTGTTTACGCAACTCGTATGAATATGGGCACTAAATTAGGTGAAAAGATTGCAAAAGAATGGGCTGATAAAGACATTGACGTAGTTATCCCTATTCCTGAAACATCTTGTGATGTCGCATTAGAGATTGCGTCTGAGCTTAAATTACCTTACCGCCAAGGTTTTGTAAAAAACCGTTATATTGGTCGTACCTTTATTATGCCAGGGCAAGAGCTGCGGAAAAAATCTGTACGCCGCAAGTTAAATGCCATTGATAGTGAGTTCAAAGGTAAAAATGTATTACTGGTTGATGACTCTATCGTTCGCGGTACCACATCAGCACAAATAGTTGAAATGGCGCGTGAAGCCGGTGCAAAAAATGTATACTTTGCATCAGCGGCACCAGAAGTACGTTTCCCTAATGTCTATGGTATTGATATGCCATCTGCCGCTGAGCTTATTGCCCATGGCCGTGAGCTAGAAGACATAAACGAAAGTATTGGTGCTGATGGACTTATCTATCAGTCATTGAAGGATTTAATTGCTGCTGTTGGCCAAGAGAACCCAGAAATTAAAGTTTTTGAAACATCAGTATTTGATGGCCAGTATATTACTGGAGATGTTGATCAAAACTACTTAAATCGTATTGATGCTTTACGAAATGACTCTGCGAAGTCAACGCGTGAGCAAGCGATGTCATCTAGTTTAGAGCTACACAATCAAGAGACCAATGAAGACGAGTAACCACCTCGTAATTGACATAGTGTAGTCACAAAAAAGGAGCGATAATTCGCTCCTTTTTTAATTTAGGATAAAAGCAAGGGGCATCGAATACGTTACCCCCTAATTAAATGTAGGACTAATTATGCCATTGGTCCACAATATTGCAGTCGCTGCTAATATGATCACCAAGAGTATTAAGCCACACGTAACCACAGAGCTTGCATAAATGAACCCGCGCTCTTCAGGGATATGCATAAGTATAGGGACCCCTGTATATAATAAGTAGACGGAGTAGGCTAACGCAAGCATACCAGCTGTGACGACAAACCATAATTCGGGGTAAAATGCTGAGAACGCGGACATAAACATAGGCGTCGCAGTATATGCAGACAGTTCTAATGTTTGTGTAAAAGTTGGTTTTGCGCCAAAGGTGACCGCCATCCAATGTGATAAATAAGAGAGCGCAAAAATACCCAGGATCAATGCAGTGTACATCGCAATCCCGATAAGTAATGCACTGTCATGTGTTAAGTAGACTGCATCACCAACGCCAATTTCCCACCCTAAGTGCACTGAGGAGTAATAGCCCATAATGCTTGGAATCAGTGCTATAATCGCAATGTGAGACAGGCTGTATTTCACGCTTTCATGACAGTTATCTATTGTTTGCCATTCTTCTAACGGGTGAGCGTATAAGCCCCATAAATGGTTAAAAATCATTTTATGCCCCTTTTTGTTGTCTGTATTATTTTTATACTGCTCAATTAATTTATGAGGGATTGCTCAATTTTTGTCAAGAAAAGGTTAAACTTTCGTCTAATTGAAAAGTATTAAATACTTTGAAACGTGGCGTGTTCTCATAGTCTGAATTAAGCAATCTTGGCGTGGGTACATGGACTACAGAAGGCCGACGAGCTTGTGTTATAATTTAGGCCACGCGGTTTAAGCGTTGTTATTTTCCTGACCTTTGAAAAGAGATGTAAACTTTGGACGAGCTACTACACCCAATTAAGCAATTTTTGCAGTGTGAAACACCTCAAACTTGGATTGACGCTGCCGTTGACCCAGAAAATTTATCAATAGTATTAATTGACCATTTGATCTGTGAGCTAAAAGCAGCCCAGTCGGCAATGTTTTTAATTCGTAAGTACGCTGTTGATAAAGACAGTGCAGATGCATTGCTTGAGTGGTTAAAGCCTTTTGAGACGTTAATTTATAAAAGGGAAGGCGACTGGCGAACGTTACCAGCTAAGAATAAGCTGACTAAGTCAGTGATCCCAAAATCTAATTCACCCTATGGGCAAGAGTTGATAGATAAAATGGTGATTCTGATCAAAGAAGAGTTACATCATTTCTATCAAGTGCTAGAGATCATGGATGAATATGGTGTTGAGTATCGCAGCATTACCCCATGCCGCTACGCCAAGGGCATGCTCCGTCATGTCAAAACGTATGAGCCTGATGCGATGATAGATAAATTGATTTGTGGGGCGTATATTGAAGCGCGTTCGTGCGAGCGGTTTGCAAAGTTAGCCCCTCATGTTGATAAACGTTTAGGTGATTTTTATATATCTTTGTTGCGCTCAGAAGCACGCCACTATCAAGATTATTTAACGCTTGCAGAAGAAATTGCTGGGTGTGATATTTCCGAGCGTGTTACGTTTTTTGGTGAAGTAGAAGCTGAACTGATTTTATCAGATGACACAGACTTTAAGTTTCATTCCGGTGTACCTAATAACTCATGAATATTTGAGCTTAACCTTAGGCGTCGCCTTATGAATCAAATTAGGGCATCAAAGTTAGCTTTTTACGGTTAGTTTTTACTAACTCTTATTGAGGCTTTACTTATTGACGTTTTTCGATCTTTAAATAAATTCACCTTTTATTTCTACAAAGGCCGAAAAATTCGAACGTCGAGTGTGGCTACAGTTCGATTATATAGTATGTTCAACTTTAATTAGTATTCCTTATATCGGAATACTAATAGCGAACATGTTTGTAACAATAGCAGGCTTTATATTTTTCATAGCAATAAGATTTTTACATTATAGTTGGTTTGTGATTAACATCGGTTTGAAAAGGGAGGGTGAAATTTAAAATTATTATTTCACAATGTGAAATAATAATTTTTAAGGCTTTGCTATTAATTTTAAATCAGTTTATGTTGACCCTGATTTAGGGGGTGAATCATTCGCATTCCTTGTAATTTATTATTCCAAATGTTTTTTATTCTGTTAGAATGCGCCCGAACTTTATTTATATAGTTAATATAAGGATTTATTAGACATGAAAAAATTATTTGTAGCAGCTACTATAACTCTACTTCCTTTCGCAAGTGCAATGGCAGACCAAGATATTGGTTGTGGTTTAGGCTCACAATTATTTGCTGGTAAAGAAGGCAAAGTAGTTAAAGTGTTGGGGGCAACAACGAATGGCACCTCAGGTAATCAAACATTTGGTATTACTTTTGGCACACTTGGTTGCGATGGTACTGGTACAGTAACAGCTTCTACTAAAGTTGCGCAGTTCATCGATGGTAATATGGAACAGCTAGCGCGTGACGTGTCTAGAGGTGAAGGAGAGTTTTTAGAGACTTTAACTGAAGCTTGGGGCATTAATGAGCAAGATAAAGTAGCATTTAATATGCTGGTTCAAGCAAAGTTTTCAGAAGTTTTTACATCTGAAAATGTAACTTCTCAGGTGGTTTTGGAAAACTTAAATAGTATTATTGCCAGTGACTCCACTTTGACTTCGTATACTCTTTCTTAATATATTAAAAGTTAAATGGGATTTATATGATAAGGCTCAATTAATTTTGGGCTTTCTTATATTTTATATATGAAATATATATTGCTTATTTTTATACTGTTCAGTAAGTTGGTGTTTTCTTCTTCTAGTCAGGAACACACGCTGGGGGCCTTGGAAAAAATATTATCTGAAAAACCATACTGGTTAAAACTTGGACATTATAAGAAGGGTTTATATGGATTTGTAGAAAGTGAAGTAGATGATCCGCGTTTTTTCCTTTCCAAGAATGGTAAATTTAGCCCTATTGATGAGCTCAAGGCGAGTATTCACGCTTTTTCTAGTGAGCAGCTTTCTCAAACGGAAAAAGCTCAAAGTAGATGTAAATTTCCCGCTAGATATACATGGCTAAAAAAGCACTATTATAAGCATTGGCCGGACCTTGACTGTCCCGAATTGATTAAGTGGAAAAGCACGATAAACCCGATGGGCTTAACACTTGTATTTCCCACCGCATTTATGAACAGCCCCTCTTCAATGTTTGGTCATACATTACTGCGTATTGATGCTAAAGACCAGACACGTAGCAAAGAGCTAGTTGCTTTTGCTGTTAACTTCGCCGCAGAGCCTGACAGTACTGACAATGCGGCTTTATATGCATTAAAGGGACTAGTTGGTAGTTATCCGGGGAAGTTTACGTTAATGCCATATTATCGAAAGGTGAGAGAGTATAGTGATATAGAATCACGAGATATTTGGGAATACCCACTGAACTTTGATGAATCCCAAGTGCAGCGTATTTTACTTCATCTATGGGAAATGCAACAGGCAACCTTCGATTATTATTTTATTTCAGAAAATTGCTCTTATCAATTATTGTCTTTATTACAGCTTGCCAAAGAGGATTTAGACTTAACCTCTGAGTTTAACTTTAAAGCAATTCCTTCAGACACTGTGGCAGTATTGAGAGATTCAGAGCTATTGGAGCAGCCAAAATACCGTCCTGCATTTGGTACTAAATTACATCATTATGCAGGGCAATTATCTTTTCAAGGGCTGAATGCCGCAAAGGGGCTAATACGTGGTGAAAAACTGCCAGTAGGAGTATTTAGCGAAAAACAAACCGCAGCGATATACGAATTAGCTTACGAATGGCTTAACTTTAATTATCATGAAAATGCGTTAAATAGGGGAGAGATTGCGCCACGATTAAGGTCATTATTATATGAAAGGAGCAAACTTAAAGTATCTTCACCCTTACTCCCTCCCCCGAGACCTTTAGCATCTCCAGAGTTGGGGCATGGCTCATCTCGCATCGGTGTTGGAGAGAATTATTACAAATATGGCCAGCAAAGCCTGAATATGTCGTACCGCTTAGCTTACCATGATCTACTTGATGCGCCCGCGGGGTTTATTGGGGGGGCTAAGATTGGCTTTTTTGATATATCTGCAATAAGCAATGCTTCTGGGCTTTATTTAGATCAATTATACTTGATAGATGCCATGTCTTTAGCGCCTGATAATACTGTATTTGATAGTTGGTCTTGGAAAATGAAACTGGGGTTTGAGCGTCAACCAGATATTGATAGCAAACGTGTTGGTCGAGTTTTTGCTGAAGCTGGGTATGGGAAGTCAATAGGGGATCCACAGTTACTACATGGTTATATATTAGGTACGGTGGCCGTTAATGGTGGAGACATTTCTCAAGGTATAAATATAGGAGCAGGGTTTGAAGCTGGAGTTACTTGGCAAATATCTGAAGGAGATCGAATATCGTTGTCTGGACGTTGGCTAGCTTTATCAGACTCAAATTCCCACAAGCAGCATGAGCTTGCGATACGATGGAATACTTCACTGTCACAAAACTGGTCTGTTCGCGCTGAAGTAATACAACAAAACTGGCATAGCCAAGAACGTGCAGCAAAGCTCCTACTATTATATTATTTTTGATCTGTTAGTCTATAAAAGTTGAATATACAGCTTGGGATGATTTTACTTGGCCAATGTATGTGATGTGAGGGTTTGTCCTAGCTCATTAACAACTAAATATGAACTTTGACTGTACCAATCACCGAGTACCGTCCGCGTGAACTCTTTGTCATCTTTTTGGCTAGTATGCACATAAGGTCGATGTGTATGCCCGTGGATCATATTGTAGACGTGATATTTTTCAAACATGGCTTGTACCGCCTCGCTTGTTACATCTAAGATATCCAAAGATTTACCTTTTTGATTCTCTTTACTTTTCTGACGAGCTTTTTTAGCAACACGGCGTCGATACCACAAAGGGGTTGCTAGAATGAGTTTCGGCCACCACCATCCCCGACTTTTTTTGCGAAAGTTCTGATAGGCAATATCTTGAGTACACATTTCATCACCATGGAGAATGACCGTTTTATTTCCGTACAAATCAATAACTGCTTGCTCTGGGAGTAAGTGAAAATTTGCTTGTTTAGCGTAGCGTTTACCTATTAAAAAATCTCGATTGCCATGTAAAAAGTACACGTCAATATTGAGTTCTTTTAAGCCGTTTAACTTTTCAGCTACCATATTTGCAAGTGGCGCACGCTCATCGTCCCCTATCCAGACTTCAAAAAAATCACCGAGGATGTAGAGTGCATCTACGTCAGGGCTCATATGTTCATCAACAAAGGTAAAGAATGCTTCGGTAATATCTGAACGGTCGTCGCTAAGATGTAGATCTGAAATAAAATAGGTTTTACGCATTGGTGCTCTTAGCTAAAAAGCGGGTGTGATCCCGCTTAAAATTTGTATATAAAAATGTGTTAAGCAACAGTCACTTTTTCAATGACAACATCTTCAAGAGGAACATCTTGGTGGAAGCCAGAAGATCCAGTCGCAACATTTTTAATTTTCTCTACGATATCCATGCCTTCAACAACTTCAGCAAATACGCAGTAACCCCAACCTTGTGACGTTTCGCTGCTAAAGTTTAGGAAATCATTGTTATTCACGTTAATGAAAAACTGTGCTGTCGCAGAATGAGGATCTGGCGTACGCGCCATTGCCAAAGTGCCTGTTTTGTTGCTTAGGCCATTTGTCGCTTCATTTTGTATGGGGGCTTGTACAGACTTTTGTTCCATACCCGGTGTAAATCCACCACCTTGAACCATAAATCCATCAATTACTCTATGGAAAATGGTGCCATCATAAAAGCCAGATTTAGCGTAGTTTAAAAAGTTTTCAACAGTTGCTGGTGCTTCATCTGCAAATAGGTTAATGCTGATCTCACCGAAGTTAGTATGTAGAACAACCATGGAGGCTTCCTAATAGTTAATTTTCAAAGAAGGATATTCTATAGCAGAAGTATCTAAGCTGACAATTTTCAAAGCGTATTTATTGATACTTGATGAAAAAATACACGTAAACTTCGCAATTTGTATTAATTTGGGTATAGAGCAGTGACAGAGCAAGTGTTATCATGGTTTCTCATGTCCATCTTTGTTTAGGAAATCGAACTACATGTTGCAGATATATAATACACTCACACGTCAAAAGACCCCATTTAAACCTTTAGTCGAAGGCAAAGTCGACATGTATGTGTGCGGTATTACAATTTATGATTTCTGCCATGTGGGGCATGCACGCACTTACGTTTCATTCGATGTTATGAACCGCTATTTTCGTCACCTAGGATACGATGTAACTTACGTGCGAAATATTACAGATGTCGATGATAAAATTATCAAGCGTGCGGCTGAAAATAATGAAGATATTAATGCATTAACGGTTCGAATGACCAAAGCAATGCATGAAGACTTTGACGCGTTAAATATTTTACCTGCTGACATTGAGCCAACAGTGACAGGTCATATGGACGAAATAATAGAAATGATTGAACGCCTGATCACTAAAGGCCACGCGTATGTAGCTAGTAGTGGCGATGTACTGTTTGATGTTTCAACATTTGAACAGTATGGCCAATTGTCCCAGCAAAATTTAGAAATGTTACAAGCGGGTGCGCGAGTCGAAGTGGCACAAGACAAAGATGACCCTTTAGACTTTGTACTTTGGAAAAAAGCCAAGGCGGGTGAGCCTTCGTGGACGTCACCGTGGGGTGAAGGTCGACCGGGCTGGCACATTGAATGTAGTGCGATGAGTTCTAAGCACCTAGGAGACTTCTTTGATATTCATGGTGGCGGTTCTGACTTACAGTTTCCCCACCATGAGAATGAGATTGCGCAATCATGCTGCGCGAACAATGGCCGTTACGTAAATACTTGGATCCATACCGGTATGGTGCAGGTAAATAAAGAGAAAATGTCTAAATCTTTAGGTAATTTCTTTACGGTAAGAGAAGTTCTTAAAAAATATGACCGTGAAACTGTGCGTTATTTCTTGATTAATGGCCAATATCGTAGCCAGTTAAATTATTCTCAAGAAAACCTTGAGCAAGCGCGGGCGTCGTTAGAGCGTATTTATACCGCGCTGCGAGGTGTAGAGCCTGTGGAAGTTACGCTTGCAGGTAATAGTTACGTAGAACGTTTTGAAACGGCAATGAATGATGACTTTAATACGCCAGAAGCGCTACCGGTGATTTTTGAGTTGGCAAAAGAAGTTAATTTGTTAAAAGACAAAGACAGTGAAGCCGCAGCAAAGCATGCCTACATACTTGTAATGCTTGGTGAAGTACTGGGTATTGCACAGCAAGCACCAGAGTCTTTTTTACAAGGTGAGCAAGACAATGATGAAGTGGCTAAGATTGAAGCGCTAATTGTTGCTCGTAATGAGGCGCGCGCCAGTAAGGATTGGGCTGCTGCGGATGTAGCACGAGATGCTTTAACTGCGTTGGGGGTTGTGCTTGAAGACAGTGCAGGCAAAACAACCTGGCGTAAAGCGTAAATACCAAAAATAGACTTTCAGGGCCTGAGTTCTTAGGTTCTTATCAAATCGCGTCCTTTGGCGCGATTTTTGTTTTGAATAACACATTATTCTGTAATTTAGTTAACTTAGGGTGAGGTTTTCTAAATCTGCATATTGCCTTTCTTAATACAGTTGTCTGTCCTCTAAAATAAGTTATTCATCGATTTTTTGAGTAAACTTCATCATTTAGTGTTAAAAAAATACATATGATAGAAATCTTGCACTAATTAGAAGTAGATTTATAGTTAAGATAGTGTAATTATTTTTAGTGATACATCATGGTAGATAATTCTGCAAGTACTGAACTTGACCATATTGGCATATTCATAGATAAAATGAATGTAGGGCTAAGGCATTTAAACAGTGCTATTTTTACTTTTCGTTCAGTACCAGGTTTACCGATAGGCGTACAGTGCTTTGGACGTAAAAAAAATGCATTTTCGCAAAGTGAAACTTGGCTTGTATGCAAGGAAATTTCAGAAGAAGCGTTAGCTGGCAGTGATAATGTATCCGTGCAATTATCTGTTCCAAGTAGTGAGTTTGTGCAAACGTTGCAAAGTAAAGGGCATAGTGCGTTAATTATGTATATTGTGACGCGCCGTGGGCAGTTAATGTCCTTTTTTTTGGATGACGGTGAGATAAGTCGTGGCTATCTTAGTGCAAAGGAAGCAAAGAGTAGGATGATGTCTGATTTATGTGCCGCGAGAGCGCTTATATCGACCGTAATTTACTAGAATAGTTTAAGTGTTACCCAACCATAAAGGGCACCGCAAGGTGCCTTTTTTCTGTTCGTTCAATTGTCGCTGTTTTGATTCAACGTGACGACTCGTTGTGGGAAAGGAATGTCAATATGGGCGTGTTTAATTGCTTTATATACTTGCTGGTTAATAGCTAGCTTTGACTCGATGATTTGTGTGGTAGGTACCCAATATCGATAGCTAATAATGACTGCGCTGTCGGCAAATTTCTCTATTCCCACTTGGGCCTTGGGGTTGGTTGCTACGTTTGAATATGTTGCTAAAACCTCTGTCACGACCTCAATGGCGGTGTCTGAACATGCATGATAGGCGATCCCGATTTCACCTTTGACAAGGGAGTAGCGAAAAGAATTGTGTAATATTTCACCGATAATGTGTTTATTAGGAATGGTGATCTCTACTTGTTCTTCATTGATAAGTACCGTGTGGCCTAGTTCAATGACTTTAACTTGTCCACTGACGCCTTTTACAGCAATAGTGTCACCGACAATAAACGGGCGAGTGGCGATAATGGCTAAGCCTGAACCGTAGTTTGATAACATTCCCTGTAAGGCCAAGCCCGCGCCTAATGATGCGGCACCAATTGCGGCAACAAAGGGAGTAACACTGATCCCAAGTTTACCCAAGGATATGATCACAAACATAATGATCAACAGCACCTTTACAACATTACTGATAAAGTTAGTCAATGTTACGTCAATGTCGTGACGTAACATCAATTGCTCTACCATTTTAGAGAGTCGATTAGACAGCCAAAGGCCAACCACTAGGATGACGATTGCCCCGACGACCTGCATACTGTAATTAACCAAGTAGTCTCTTATCAATGTAAAGTAGTGTTCAAATTGTTGTATTTCTTGCTCAATCATGAACAGAGGTCCTCATTGTATGGAATTTATATAGCAACAGATGTGAGTTGAATCAACCAACGATATAACATTGGCACCCAAAGTGCAGTTAAAAGTGCGCTGATAGTCATGGCGGCAGAGGCAAATACACCCGCCTTAGGGTGATGCTCTAATGCCGCGGCAGTGCCAATGGCATGACATGAGACACCCAACGCAATTCCTTTCGCTTGATGGCTTCGTATTGAGCACAACGAAAGTATAGAAAGACCGAATACGCCACCAAATACGCCAATTAAGATCACCATAATAGCAGCGACTGAACCAAGGCCGCCTAGGCTGTCAGTAACGATGAGGCTAATAGGTGTCGTTACTGATAATGCAGCTAATGAAGCACTTAATTCAGTTGAGGCATTAAAATACCAGCATAGCAGGAATGCGCATAGAGTAGAGAGGCTAATGCCGACAAAGCTACAAGATAGCAGTAACATAAAGTACCCCTTGATATCTTTGAACTGTATGTAAAGAGGGTAGGCCAGCGCTACCACTGCGACTTCTAAAAAGAAGCTAATGGGCATAGTCGCAGATTTATAAGTTCGATAATCTAAATCAAAAATAATCAGTATTAAACAGGCTGAGATGATGCTTATTAGGACGGGGTTCATGAGTGGGAATTGCCACGTTTTGTATAAAGCACGGCACAGTAAAAAAATAGCAATGGTCAACCCAGAGCCAATGGCGTATTCAATCACTGTACTTTCCTCGGTTTGCTATCAAGCCAACGCACATTAGCCCGACTGTAGGGACGAGTATCAGTATGCTTACTAGTAAATCTAAGTTGTTCAATAATAAAGTGGTGTATTGAAGAATACCGACGCCCGCGGGAACAAAAAACAATGCCATATATTTTAAAATTGGGAGTGCCGCAGGTGCAATGAGAGGCGGCAGCACTATTTTAAAGTACAATAAGCTTATCAAAAATAACATACCAAGTAGCGGAGCGGGGATTGTTAGGTTAAATGCGGCAACGATAAACTTTGCACTATATAAGCAGCTTAGCATAAGTAAGAAGGCGAGACTGATTTGACATGTTTTCTTTACCACAATACTGCCGATGTTTATTTGGAAAAAACAAGCATAACGAACTCTGTGATGGTTCGCTATGGGACTAATTTACCACTTGCTGCGCTCTTTATACGCTTTGCTTTGTTGGGCTTGAGCATTATACATCGCAGTTCGAGTATTTTTATTGAGCAGTAAGCGTATTTGGCACCAGGTTTCTTGCCTGAGCACTTTGCGTCGGTTAGCTGAGTAGGCACTATTATTGACTTTTTTTATGGCTGCGAGTGCATCAGGTGAGCGAGTTAGTAATGTGTCTAACAAATCTTGTACGGCCTTTGCCGTATCTGTATGAATGTCGCTGATCAGCCCATATTCTTTTGCAGTCTCTACATTAATTGGGGTACCTTGAGAAGTGAACAACCATAATTTGTCTTGTTGAATAAGTGCGGGTAATAGGACGCCTGTGCCCATGTCAGGACAAAGGCCCCATTTTGATTCCATGATCGCTAACTTAGCGGTTGGGGTAGCAATACGATAATCGGCTCCAAGAGCAATATGTAAACCAGCACCAAAACAATGCCCATTTATGACGGCTATGACGGGAACCGGGAGTGTTTTCCACGCTAAGGAAACGCGCTGCACAAGGTTCGGGTTGCCTGGCATCCATTTAAATAGCAGTCGAAAAATTGAGAGTGGTTTTTTTACAATAGATTTGACATCAAGGCCGGAACAAAAATGATCGCCCATACCTGATAGAATAACTGCTCTGAGCTTGGTGTTTTTACGAAGTACTTTAATGATTTTATCAAGCTCAAGAAACATCGCTAGGTGAAGCGCATTTTGTTTTTCTGCGCGGTCCAATGTTACCCAGGCAATATTATTTTTGATTTCTAACGTAACCATTTCCGTGTCCATTAAATTGTGAATTTTTCGATGACATTAGTGGTTATACTCTACAGTTAGGACATTCATCAAGGAATTTTGATAATTTAGCCGATCTTGATAGCCAAGAAATTTATGATTTTGTTATGATAGGGATCTAGCTTAAATAATGAGAATACAACTATGTCTGCTCGTCTCTCTAGCGTCGAAGAGATCACCCACCAAGCTTATGATATTTTTTTGCAGTTAGCCCCTGAAAACTTATCTGATCAGGATATTCAACAATTTAATGAACATCATGGCGAATTTGGCTTTATTGAAGACAGTGAGCCGGAAGATGACTGGCAGCAATTTGTGTCTTTAGAGATTGAACCAGAGCATTTTGTGCAGGTGGTCGTGGGTATTGAATACGAAGATGGCGATGAGATATTTGCCCGCATCTTGATTAGTCGAGATTTAGACGCGCCTTTTTGCCATGTTTTGTGGAAGGGTTCAGAGTCGCAGTAAAGAATAACGATAAAAGAATAGAGTAGAAAAATTAATATTGTGTCTTACTTAAAATTAGCAGTCGGTAGCTGCCTAAGCATTTTTAGTAGTCTATTGTGGGCAGTAGACCCATTTGAGGATTTTCATCAATACGGTGAATTATCAGATGAGGAAATACACCAACTTCATGCAGGTGAAGTTTTGTATGGCGATATTGAGTTTGGGCTTATTGCTAATAACGGAAATACGAAAAGTACCGCGTTTAAATTAAAAAGCAATTTGTATCAAGATTTTGAGCATTGGCGAAATCAATTTAAGGTTGATAGTTTATACAAAGAAGAGACAGACGCGAACTCCAATAGCTCTGACGTATCAGCATCTCGTTACTATATTTCAGCACAGGGCAATTATAAAGTTGGACGTGATAATGAATCTTTGTTTATCTATGCTGATTATAATGATGACAAATTTAGTGGTAAAGAATATACCGCCACCGTTGCATTGGGTTATGGTAACCGCTTATTTGAAGGAGAAAAAAATACCGTTGATTTTGATATTGGACCGGGTTTCTCTATATCAAAAACGGATAATGAAATAGACATCGCATCCAATGCAGTCAGAATACAACGAGGTCAGCTACTGAGGCTAGCTTTACAATGGGAACGCACAGTTTCAAAGCAAACAAGATTTAATCAAGATATTAGTATAGAAAAGTCTTTATCGGGGTTGAGTAGCCGTGTGTTTAGTGAAACAGCTTTGGTAAGTCAGGTGATGGGTGGGGTTTCATTAAAAGTATCGTACACGTATCGATATAACTCTGATCCAGAAGAAAATAAAAATAAAGTAGATACTGAATTAGGTGCTACTTTGGTTTATAGCTTTTAATAGGAATAATAATGTATCAACATACGCAATTTGCATGGGCTATTTGGGCTATTTTAGCGTGGATTGCAACGTTTCTAGTTATGGCGATTGTACTCAGTGGTAGCAACGCTGCAATATTATTGTTTGCCGGTATTTTACTGCTAGTTGCGGTGTTTTTTTACGGCTTAACCATCAAGGTTGATTCACAGTCAAAGCAATTAACTTGGTGGTTAGGACCTGGATTGATCAAAAAGACACTATCGTTTGAAGAGATTGAAGCGGTCAGGGCAGTGAAAAACTCGTTACGCCATGGAATAGGAATGAAGATCACCAATGATGGCTGGGTTTATGCAGTATCAGGCTTTAGCGCGATAGAGATCACCTTGCATGACGGCATGAAGTATAGAGTAGGAACTAATGATCCCAATGGTGTGCTCAAGGCGCTCGTAGGCAACGTTATGATCAAAGAAGATGAAATTTCAGGCGTTGTTAAGTCTGACGAAGAGCCGGCTAAAAAGCGCAAGAAAGGGGCATTTGATTTAGATTGATCCACCTAGTTAACAAAAAAACGCTCATTATAATGAGCGTTTTTTTATGGGTTAACCGATATAAAGCGGTTATTAGTGCTCGCTATCACAGCCACCTTCGGCGTGGACATGACCATGGCTAAGCTCATCTTCAGTCGCATCACGTACTTCTAAAATCTCTACATCAAAATGTAGTGTGATCCCTGACAGAGGGTGATTGCCGTCAACAATAACTTCCTCATCTTGAATATCGATGATCATGACCATTTGGTCGCCGTCATCAGTTGACGCTCTAAACTGCATACCTACATCAATTTCCATACCGTCAAACATAGACTTAGGTACAGCTTGCATTAATTCGTCGTGACGAACACCGTAGCCTTGCTCTGGTTCAACGGTCACACTTAATGTGTCTCCGGCGCTTTTATCGATGATGGCATCTTCTAAACCTGGGATTAAATACCCTGTACCAATGATGAATAATAGTGGCTCACCATCAAATGAATTATCAATAGTGTTTTTGTCATTATCAAGTACTGAATAATGCATTTTCACTACTTTGTTTGGTGCGATTTTCATAATATTTCCCGTTTATTTATCATCATCTAGCGAATATGGCAGAGGTAGAATTGACATGGATACCTCTGGTGAATGCTTAGCCCGTAATAGTGACGTGTTGTCTGTGTCATTGGGTAATACGGCTAAAGCACTGTATGTGTGTGTTTTGGAATTATAGACTTGATGGGCCACTTTTCCTGCTCGACGCCAATTATCGCCTAGCTGTATTTCTACATCAGACTCTGTTATTGGTGTGCTGCTTTGCCCTTGCAATATATACATCGCGCGTTTATTTTTGCCAAGGTAACGCATACGGGCGACGGTCTCTTGTCCGGTATAGCAGCCTTTTTTAAAGCTGATCCCACCAAGCGCTTGTAAATTGATCATTTGTGGCACAAATTCTTCAACAGTTTCAGCACTCAGCTGTGGCTCTCCAGCTAAAATAGACGCTTCAGAGAAAAGAGTGTGATCATGCTCTAATGCAATATCTGCAGGTAGTGTAAAATGCTCGTCTACGTATAATATAATTCGTTGTTCATCTAAGCGCAGTGCTTTATAGCCTAAAAAGTTACAGGCATTGGTATCGGCAAAGTTTAAGCCAAGTAATTGACAAGTTTGACTATGGTCGTCACTTAATAACCCGATAATGCGCGGGGAGTCTATATGCGTTATATCAACTTTAGCGAACACGCCATATTTTTTTAGTTCTCTTGCTGAAGCAGTGACTTCATTGCTGGAACCCATCATAAAAAACTGTTCGTTGTGCTTGAAGACTTGAAATGCACCCCAAAGTTTCCCTTTTGGGCTACAGTGGCCTGCCCATAAAAATTGTGTATCAGTGATTAGGTTCATATCTTGTGTCAATTGACCGTGAAGATAGCTAAGCTGTTCTTCTCCAGTGATAGAAATCAGCTGATAAGGTAACTGAAAAGCGCGTACGAGCGACATAATATTGATCCCTATAGAGTTAGTATCGTAATAATAACGTATATCTTCAGCGTCATAAACGGATGGTTATGATTTAACGACAGATATAGGGCTTTATTCGGTGATTTAAAGTAAAGCGGTGTATTTATCGCGGTATTGTAAGATATAATCTTACCAAGATAGGTGATAAAAAATAACTTTTTAGGGGTAGTTGATGGCTGAGCTTTTTTCAAAATCTCGCACAAAATGGGCATGCCGTCGTGGTATGTTGGAACTTGATGTGCTACTTGGGCCATTTGTTGACGAGGCATATGACGCGCTATCTGAGCATCATAAATTCGTATTTCAGCGTTTAGTTGAAATGGAAGATCCTGACTTATTTGCATGGTTTATGGGCCATGAACAGTGTCCTGATGCAGAATTAAACTCTATGGTGCAATTGATCCTTGACAGAGTCCGCGTATAAGCTGGAAGTCAAAAATAATGTGATAGACCATAAGGTGATTGTGGTCTTCTTTGCGTGCATCGGATTTTTATTTATTTTGATATTCCCGAGTGTAGCAGTCCTGCTGGTTAATATAGGGTGTTGCTTAGTTGGGTATGTATTCAGTATACGTGCTATAAGGCGTATGTCATTGCCAAATGGGGTGCTCAACCTCAGTACCTCTAAGAATTATCTATGCTGGCAAACTGACGCTGTGGTCATTGAAGGTCAAATAAGAAAAGCAAGTTTGTATTTTAATTGGCTGGTGCTTGATGTTAAGCAATTTGATAAAACACACACGATTATATTTGTTCAATCAGCGATGACGACACAGTCGTGGCATAGACTGTGTCGGGTTAGCTTAAACCCACCTAGTTAGGGAGTAATATTGTAGGTTTGGGGTTATCGCTGTGTTCAGGGAAATCTAACGTGTAATGTAACCCTCGACTTTCTTTGCGCTCTAGAGCACTGCGAATAATAAGCTCTGCAACTTGCACTAAGTTTCTTAGTTCGAGTAAATTATTACTTACTCTAAAATTAGCATAATACTCGTGGATCTCTTGTTTCAAAAGCTCAACTCTACGCAAGGCGCGCTCTAAGCGTTTGGTTGAACGAACAATCCCAACATAATCCCACATAAATAATCTTAACTCATGCCAGTTATGGGTGATCACCACTTCTTCATCTGAATTGCTGACTCGACTTTCATCCCACTCGGGCAGTGTCGGGGGGAGTGGTCTGTCTGCTATTTTTGTTAAAATATCTTTTGCAGCAGCGTGGGCAAACACAATACATTCGAGCAATGAGTTACTGGCCATACGGTTGGCTCCATGTAACCCTGTGTAAGCAACTTCACCAACAGCATATAAGTTATGTAAATCTGTAGCCCCATTGAAGTCAGTGATCACTCCGCCGCAAGTATAATGTGCTGCAGGCACAACTGGGATGGCTTCTTTGGTGATGTCTAGACCAACGCTTAAACATTTTGCATAAATAGTGGGAAAGTGTTCAATAATAAAGTCTTTGTCTTTGTGAGAAATATCTAGGTACACACAATTTGCACCTAAGCGTTTCATCTCATAGTCGATCGCTCTTGCTACGACATCCCTGGGCGCAAGTTCTTCTCGCTCGTCAAAGTCAGGCATAAAGCGCGTGCCATCTGGACGTTTGAGTAACGCGCCTTCACCGCGCATGGCTTCAGTGATTAGAAAGTTTTGCAGTTCTGGGTGATATAAGCTGGTAGGGTGAAATTGATTAAATTCCATATTAGCGACTCGACAACCTGCTCGCCACGCCATAGCAATACCATCACCACTAGATACATCAGGGTTAGAAGTATAAAGGTACACTTTACTTGCACCGCCGGTAGCCAATGCCACAAATTTAGCTGAAATAGTTTCAACTTGCTCAGCTCGACGATTGTAAATGTAAATACCATCTACCTGTTTGTTGTTTGCTTTGCTGGTGATCAAGTCAATAGCATTATATTGCTCAAAAACACGAATATTTGCATGGCTAAGCACTTGACTGACAAGGGTTGTTTGTACTGCTTTTCCAGTAGCGTCTGCCGTATGTAGAATACGGCGATGGCTATGACCCCCTTCACGCGTTAGATGAAATCGCTCTTTGCCTTTACTGTCAAATTCCATATCAAAAGGCACACCTTGTTCGATAAGCCATTTTAAACAGTTTTTTGCGTTACTAGCCGTATAGTGTACGGCTTCTCTGTCACACAGGCCGGCACCAGCGGCCAGAGTGTCCTCAACGTGAGATTCAATACTGTCATTTTTTTTATCGAAGACTGCGGCAATCCCGCCTTGAGCATACAAGGTTGAACCTTCTTTTAATGCGCCTTTGCTCACGACTGTCACACGACAGTGATTTGCGAGTGATAAAGCTAAGCTTAAGCCCGCAGCGCCGCTGCCAATGACAACAACGTCAGTGCTATGATGTTTCAATTGTTTCATGTTTAATGATCTTCGCTTTTTCTATGCGTTTCATTCAGCTATATGTACCATATCTGCTATGATACAACTAACTCGACGCTATTACTGAATAATTTTTATCAATAGTTAGCGCGGATATATACGTCTAGACGTGTTATTTCGACTTATTTTAAAAAAAATATAAAAAAAACAGAACTTTTTATTTATTACTTAGTCAGAGTAGCTGTAAATGATGGCAATAAAGATTAAGTGATAAATTATAACAATGAGGAGTACCGGCTCGAATGAGCGAGCAGGAATTGGATTTAGAACTGGTTAAGCGGGTACAGCAAGGAGATAAAAACGCCTTCAACCTTTTAGTTGCCAAATATCAGAACAAAGTAGCAGCCTTGATTTCACGATATGTGTCGAATCATGGAGACATAGCCGATGTTGCTCAAGAAGCGTTTATTAAAGCCTACCGTGCCTTACCTAATTTTAGGGGGGACAGTGCTTTTTATACATGGTTATACCGAATCGCTGTTAATTGTTCAAAGAATTACTTGGTGTCTCAAGGGCGTAAGCCGCCAGCCAACGATATTGATGCTGAAGAAGCCGAGTTTTATGACGGCGCAGAGCAACTTCGCTCTAATGCATCACCAGAAAATTTGTTGTTAAGTGATGAAGTTAAATCGGTGATATATAACACTATTGACGGTTTACCTGATGACTTGAAAACCGCAATAACCTTGAGAGAGATCGAAGGGATGAGCTATGAAGAAATAGCCGTGATCATGGACTGCCCAGTTGGGACTGTTCGCTCACGGATCTTTAGAGCTCGAGAAGCGATAGACAATAATTTAAACCCATTAATAGGTGAATCCTAACATGACAAAAGTTAACCACATTGCATCGCGTCAAGAAGTAACGTCTCGAGTGCTAGATGGGGACCTACCGTCGGACGAGTTATCCTTGGATAACCTTGATGAAAAAACGTTTACACGTTATGCCCAAATTGGCGATGTAATGCGCGAACAGCATCAAGGCGGAATCAATATTGATATAACAGCGAGTGTAGCAGCGGCATTAGAGAGTGAGCCTAGGCACAATGTACCGATGGCTGATGAAGTAAATGTGCAAGAAAATGGCACTAAAGTGGTGAGTATGAGCGCGTGGAGAAAGCCTCTGTCGCAAATGGCCATTGCCGCAAGTGTTGCTCTGGTTGCGATAGTTGGCGTGAATACTATGCCGCAACAAGCAGGATCGCATACAGATAATGTACCCGTTCTACAGTCAATTCCTTTGGCTGGTGGTGTTTCTCCGGTGAGCTTCTCATCTGAGCAACCTGCGCTAGAAAATGCTGAAAAAGGGTTACGTGAACTACAGCAACAACGCATAGGTGCATTAGTTTTAGAGCACCAAAGGCAATCAAGAGTTGCTTACTCGCTACAAAAACAGGCACAATTAGCGCCTGAAAAGCCTGAGGAAAAGAAATAATTAAATGAGACTTATTGCCTGCATTTTAGGTTTGTTTTTTGCAATTGCGGCACAAGCTAGCGATGTAATGACAGCAAAGCAGCTTTTGCAAAATATGGCAAAGGCTGTGCATACAAGAAATTTTGATGCTTCGTTCGTAGTGTTAAAGGGTAAGGGAATGGAACCCTACAGGTGGGTTCATGCCAAGCAAGGTGATACAGAGTTAGAATTACTAAGCTTGCTCAATGGAGCAGGTTTGGAAATGGTTAGAGTAAATGACCGTGTTACTTACTTTGAGCCTCAGTCATCCGCTTATTCAATTAGTACAGACTCTATTGCAGGGCCGATCCCTGAAGTTTTGTTCAAAGATGTGACGTCTTTATTGAGTAATTATGACTTTGTGTTGGGTGGTAAAGGTCGTATTGCAGGTAGACCGTCACAATTAGTGCGCATAGAGTCGAAGGACGACAGTAAATACAATTACTGGCTGTGGATTGATACACAATCATCGTTGTTGTTAAAGGCGGCGTATGTGAATCAGCAAGGCGAGCTACTAGAGCAACTGCAGCTAACACATATTAGTGTGACACCAGAGCCTGCAGCCCAGTTATTAGAATTGCAGCACAGAGAGTTCCCAGCACCGCTGCCAATGAATACTTCACTTGAACGTGACAATATTACCAATAATTGGCAAATAGCATGGTTACCTCAAGGCTTCGAATTATTAAAATCTGACAGGCATAAATTAGATTTAAATAATGAACTTGCCGATTACTATTTATATTCCGATGGCTTAATAGATATTTCTGTTTTTGTGCAACGCCCCTTACCAGGTGCTAGACCAAGTGGCGCTCTGTCATCAGGAGCCACAACAGTATATGTGCATAACTCAGGGGCATTTGATGTTTCTGTGGTAGGCAATATCCCGGCATTAACGGCAAAAAAGATTGCAGAATCTGTTAAGCGACCATTATGATTGAACAAACATTGCAGGTAGTGTCGGTCGAAGGCACTACTGTGCAGTTGAAAGGTGAACAAAAACCCGCATGTGAGGGCTGTAATGGTAAGTGCGGGTCACAAATTTTTAGTAAATTGTTTGGTACCCACAAAAAAACCCTTTCTATTAATCTTGAGCAAACCGTTCAAGTTGGACAAAAAGTGCGTTTGTCATTAGATGATAGCCACATTGTACGCAATGCCTTTTTTGTTTATATGTTGCCATTACTAGGTGCTTTTTTAGGTATGCTAGGGAGTGCACTTATCTTTAACCTCTCAGAACCATGGCAGATATTAACGGCAATTTTTGGTGGTGTAGTCGGTTTTTTTATTGCTAAACAAAAAGTAAAAAGCCTAAAACATGAAGTTAATTTGGTGAAAGTTTACCCAATTAGCTTTCCACTGACGCAAATAGATGGTGATTGCGACAAATAAAAGGTAAAATCTCGCCTTTAATATAAACCATGACTTACAGAAGTTTAGAATCCAGCATATGAAGCATATCCGTAACTTTTCTATCATCGCCCACATCGACCACGGCAAATCAACGCTTTCAGACCGTCTGATCCATGTCTGCGGTGGCCTTACTGACCGTGAAATGCAACAGCAAGTGCTGGATTCGATGGACATCGAACGTGAGCGCGGCATTACCATCAAAGCACAAAGTGTAACGTTAAATTATACTGCCAAAGATGGCGAAACTTACATGTTGAACTTCATTGACACACCAGGGCATGTTGATTTCACGTATGAAGTATCTCGTTCTCTGGCAGCGTGTGAAGGTGCATTGCTTGTGGTTGATGCAGGGCAAGGCGTTGAAGCTCAAACGCTTGCAAACTGTTATACCGCCATTGAAATGGACTTAGAAGTCATTCCGATTTTGAACAAGATCGATTTGCCTCAGGCTGACCCATTACGTGTGGCAGAAGAAATAGAAGATATTGTTGGTATTGATGCATTAGACGCTGTGCAGTGTAGCGCTAAAACAGGTATTGGTATTGATGAGGTGTTAGAGAATATTGTACGTGATGTACCGCCACCGGAGGGCGATGCAGACGCACCACTTCAAGCTCTTATTATTGATTCATGGTTTGACCCATATCAAGGCGTTGTATCACTTGTACGTATTAAGCATGGTGAATTGCGTAAGGGTGATAAGATAAAAATCATGTCGACGGATCAAACACACATAGTTGATCATGTTGGTATCTTTACGCCAAAACAAACTAATACAGGCATTTTGAAAACCGGTGAAGTTGGGTTTGTGATTGCGGGTATTAAAGACATTCATGGTGCGCCAGTGGGTGACACAATTACATTAACGCAAAACTCAGCGGGTGAGCGTTTACCAGGTTTCCAACGGGTAAAACCTCAAGTTTATGCGGGTATGTTCCCAATTTCATCAGATGACTACGAAGCATTTCGCGATGCTCTAAATAAGCTCAGTTTGAACGATGCGTCGTTGTTTTTTGAGCCAGAAAGTTCAACCGCGTTAGGCTTTGGTTTTCGAGTTGGCTTCTTAGGTATGCTCCATATGGAAATTATCCAAGAGCGACTTGAGCGTGAATATGATATGGATTTGATCACCTCTGCGCCGACAGTAATTTATGAAATAGTCACAAAGGATGGTACTATTCAAATAGATAATCCTTCTGACTTACCTGCTGTGAACGACATTATTGAAATGCGTGAACCTATGGTTGAAGCAAATATCTTAGTACCACAAGAGTATTTGGGTAATGTTATTACCTTGTGTGTAGACAAGCGTGGTATGCAAACTAAGATGGCTTATCATGGTAAACAGGTTGCGGTAACCTACGAATTACCTATGGCTGAAGTGGTGATGGATTTCTTTGATAAATTGAAATCGACCAGTCGTGGTTTTGCTTCGCTAGATTATAACTTCAAGCGTTTCCAAGTATCTGACATGGTGCGGGTAGATATACTGATCAACGGTGACAGAGTGGATGCCTTGGCTATTATTGTACACCGAGATGGTGCGCAGTCTCGAGGGCGTCAGCTCGCAGAGGCACTTAAAGAGCTTATACCTCGTCAAATGTTTGATATTGCAATACAAGCGGCCATTGGTGCCCATGTTATCGCAAGAACTACGGTGAAACAGTTACGTAAAAATGTAATTGCTAAGTGTTACGGTGGCGATGTGAGTCGTAAGAAAAAGTTACTTCAAAAACAAAAAGATGGTAAAAAGCGTATGAAGCAGTTAGGTAATGTAGAAGTGCCTCAAGATGCGTTTTTAGCCATATTAAAAGTAGGCAAATAACAGGAATTTTTTAGATGGCTGGCTATTTTTCAGTATTATTGGTGTTAATTACACTGGGTTCAGGGCTTATTTGGCTACTAGACCACTTTTTGTATGCACCAAAAAGAAAAGAGCGCATAGCGCTTGCACAAGGAAGCAGTGAAACGCCATTGGCAGAGGATGTAATCTCTGAGATAGCGCCAGAACCGGCTATTGTTGAAGGTGCTAAATCAATTTTCCCAATGATTGCAGCCATCACGGTATTCCGTTCTTTTATTTTTGAACCATTTCAGATCCCATCAGGCTCAATGATGCCAACATTGCTTGATGGCGATTTCATTTTGGTACAAAAATTTACTTATGGGATTAAAGATCCCGTTTGGCGTTCACAATTGGTTGAAGTGGGTGAGCCTGAGCGCGGTGATGTAACCGTGTTTAAGTTCCCGCTTGATGAACGAATTGACTTTATTAAGCGCATAGTGGGTTTACCCGGAGACCGCATTGTTTATCGTAATCGCCAGTTATATATTCAACCAAATTGTACAGAGGGGCAAACTCAACAAGGCAATTTGGTGTGTGGCGAGTATAATAAGATTAAGCTAGACATTGTAAATCGTGACGAATATAAGCAAGGGTCAATGCAGTTGGTACGTTTGACAGAGGATTTGCCGGGTGTTGGACACGATATATTAATTAATCCACAAGCATTGGAACTAACAGAGCGTTATTACCAACAACAGGGCACTCGCAGAGATGAGTGGGTGGTACCTGAAGATAGTTACTTTGCAATGGGTGACAATCGAAATAACAGTCAAGACAGCCGTATGTGGGGCTTTGTACCTAAGGCAAACTTAGTCGGTAAAGCCGTATTTATTTGGATGAGTTTTGAATTTGATAATGGCCCAGATAGCCTTTTACCAGGCTGGGTTCCAACTGGTGTTCGTTTTGAGCGCCTAGGTAATATTCAGTAGCAATGAAAAGAAACGTAGCAGAATTATATAGTAAGATAGGATATCAGTTTACTGACGAGGCATTACTTGAGCAGGCCATGACACATCGTAGTCATAAAGGTCAGCACAATGAGCGCTTAGAGTTTCTCGGTGACTCAATTTTAAGCTTTGTTATCGCTAATGCCCTATACGAGCAGTTCCCAAAAGCACGCGAAGGTGACTTGAGCCGTATGCGCTCAACCTTGGTTCGTGGTCAAACTCTGGCAGAGTTTGGTGTGGAGTTTAACTTAGGTGATTATCTAAGATTAGGTCCTGGTGAATTAAAAAGTGGTGGTTTCCGTCGAGAATCAACACTTGCAGATGCAGTAGAAGCAATTATAGGCGCGGTCTTTTTAGACTCGGATATTAATGAGTGTAGTGATCTTATTTTACGTTGGTATCAGTCTAGGTTAGATGCAATTTCACCTGGGCATAACCAAAAAGATCCTAAAACTTTATTACAAGAGTACTTACAAGCACGCAAGCTTCCTTTACCTGGATACACGGTCATAGACACAAAAGGCCAAGCACACAATCAAACATTCACGGTTGAATGTATTGTTGAAGGGATGGATAGCATTATTTCAATCGGTAGCTCACGTCGTAAGGCGGAACAAAAAGCTGCTGAGAAAGCATTGAAGATCATAAAAAATGACGCCTAATACGCACTGTGGCATGATTGCCATTGTTGGTCGCCCGAATGTGGGTAAATCAACACTATTAAACCAAATTGTTGAGCAAAAAGTGAGTATTACTTCACGAAAGCCTCAAACGACTCGCCACCGTATCATGGGGATTCATACTGAAGATAACTATCAAGCTGTTTATGTTGATACCCCAGGGCTTCATATTGAAGAAAAACGTGCCATAAACCGTTTAATGAATAGAGCGGCATCAAGTTCTATCGGTGATGTTGAGCTGATCATTTTTGTTTTAGAGGGAACACTCTGGAACGCAGATGATGAAATGGTTTTGACAAAAGTTATGGGCAGTGGTCGTCCAGTTTTAGTTGTGATGAATAAAGTTGACCAAGTAAAAGATCATGAACTTGTTTTACCGCATATGCAATGGCTTAGTGAGCAAGGCGATTTTGCCGGTATTATTCCTGTTTCTGCGAAACAAGGAAAGAATATTGATATGGTAAAAGAAGAAGTACGTAAGCGTTTACCTGAATCTGAGTTTTACTTCCCAGAAGATTACGTAACAGATAGGTCAATGCGCTTTTTAGCCGCAGAAGTGGTCCGTGAAAAGTTAATGCGCTTTATGGGTGACGAGTTACCTTATTCCGTTACCGTAGAAATTGAACAGTTCAAATGGCAAGATAATGGTGTATGGCAAATTAATGCACTGATCTTAGTTGAGCGTGAAACGCAAAAGCGTATGGTAATTGGCAATAAAGGCGAAAAACTTAAAGTTATCGGTCGTGAAGCACGCAAAGATCTAGAAGAAATGCTTGATAATAAAGTATTTTTAGAACTTTGGGTTAAAGTTAAATCTGGATGGGCTGACGATGAGCGTGCACTGCGTAGCTTAGGTTACGGAGAAGAATGATTGCATAGCGACTTTCGGCAAGCGTATCTCTTACATCGACGTCCCTACAGCGACTCCCAACTGATGTTAAATATGCTTGTTGATGGTGTTGGTCACCTTACTATGCTTGCTCGAATTAAGGGCAAGCAGTCATTAAAGCACAATGCCCACCTACAACCGTTTGGCCTTTTATTATCACAATATGCAGGTCGATACGATTTAAAATATCTTAATAAATTTGAATTATCATCTGCGCCCTTACAGTTAACTGGTAAGCGATTGTATTGTGGATTTTATTTGAATGAACTTTCCTTCCGTGCTGTACCATGTAATGAGCCTTTAGAAGGGGTTTTTGAGCTATATCAAAGCCATTTAAGCGTGCTCGCAAACTGTGATGATGTAGAGCCGGTGCTACGTAGCTATGAGTTTCAATTATTAAGCATGTTGGGATTCGGCTTAGAGTTTGATTATGATGCACATGGTGAACCGATTAATCCAAACTATACGTACCAATATATTACAGAGCTTGGGTTTGTTCGTACTGATCAACCTGAGTTAGGCTTCGCGGGAGAGGTGTTGTTAGCGATGGCGGAGCATGACTTTGCCAAATCAACAGTTCGACGGCCTGCTAAGTATTTAAGCCGTTATTTATTAAAACCGCTATTAGGACATAAGGCTCTAAAGAGCCGAGAACTTTTTTTATCAAGGTAAGAGAATGAAAGATATTTTATTAGGTGTTAATGTTGATCATATTGCAACGCTGCGTCAGGCTCGTGGTACTAGCTACCCAGATCCAGCCCATGCCGCTGCCGTTGCTGAGCATGCCGGTGCTGACGGAATAACCATTCATTTGCGTGAAGATCGCCGCCACATTCAAGATCGTGATGTGTATGTAATGGCCAAAACCATTCAAACACGTATGAACTTAGAAATTGCAGTAACGGATGAGATGATTGATATAGCCTTGGAAGTGAAGCCAGCCTATGTATGCTTGGTGCCAGAAAAGCGGGAAGAACTCACCACTGAAGGTGGATTAGATGTATTGGGTAACCAGCAAAAAATAACAGAAGCGACAACAAAACTGACACAAGCTGGGATCAAGGTATCTTTATTCATTGATGCGGATAAAGCACAAATTGATGCTGCCAAAAAAACCGGTGCACCTTACATTGAAATTCATACTGGCGCATATGCAGATGCCGAAACAGATCTTGAACAAAATGCCGAATTAGAACGCATTCGTGAAGGGGTACAGTACGCAGCTGCGCAGGGCATTATTGTCAATGCCGGGCACGGTTTACATTATCATAATGTAAAACCAATAGCTCAAATGCCTGAAATTTATGAGCTCAATATTGGCCATGCCATTATTGCCAGAGCGGCGATTGATGGGCTTGAGAAAGCGATTCGAGATATGAAACGCTTGATGATAGAAGCACGTCAAGCCTAATTACTTTGATTCTTTTAACAATAAAGCCGACATAACGTCGGCTTTATTGTTTTATTGTAAAGGTATACTTAAGTATAGTAGCTCATATTCTATCTTACAGTTTTTATGAGTAGGTTCACATATCACCTGATAGGCTGCTGTGAGCGAGGAATGGACGGACAATCTAACACTCTTATGGACAGTTAGAGATGAAGGTGTAATGGTACATTGAATTTGGCCACCTGATTAGAGGTGATATAATCACCATAACTTAATTAGGTGTAATAATGGCAAAACAAACACGACCAAAATACTCTCCCGAGTTTCGTTTAGAAGTCGCACAGCAAGTAGTGGATGAGCAGCGCTCAGTTCGAGATGTTGCTGAAGCACTGGGGCTTGGAAAATCTACCGTTGATAAATGGGCGAGACAGCTTCGCCAAGAGCGTCAAGGCAACTTATCTAATGTAACTCCATTAACGCCTGACCAGCTTAAAATTCGTGAGCTAGAACGTAAATTAAAGCGACTGGAAGAGGATAATGAAATCTTAAAAAACGCTTCAGCTCTCTTGATGCAGGACTCCATCAAAGGTTTGCGCTGATACGGTCATTTCAAGAGTGTTGGTCGGTAAAGCGCCTCTGTCATCTATTTAAAGTTCAACGTAGTAGCTTCCGTTACTGGCGTAAAAGGCCACAACATATAAATCCTGAACGTCTACGCTTGATTGCACAATTAAAACGTTGGTTTGGGATAAGCCATGGCTCGGCAGGCCAACGCACCTTAGTTCAGTTGCTAAAGGACTCAGGATTTAACGTTAGTCGTTGGCTCGTGCGTAAGTTAATGAAACAGAATGACTTAGTGAGTCGTCAGCTACCTTCACACAAGTATGCAAAAGCTGAAAAGCTTCACTTAAGCATTCCTAACTTGCTTGAGCGTGAGTTTAACGTATCAACACCAAATCAAGTGTGGTGTGGTGATGTAACTTATGTTTGGTGCGGCTCTCGGTGGGTTTATCTAGCAGTCGTTATTGATCTTTATGCTCGTAGAGTTGTTGGTTGGGCAACATCGATAAGACCTGATAGTGAACTGACTAAAAAGGCATTAAGAATGGCTTATGAGAGCCGGGGAAATCCAAAAAGAGTTATGTTTCATAGCGATCAAGGTTGTCATTATACGAGTAAAACGTTTAGGCAACTCATCTGGCACTATGGCATGAAACAAAGCTTATCTCGTCGAGGCAATTGCTGGGATAATGCGCCAATGGAACGCTTTTTTAGAAGCTTTAAAACTGAGTGGATGCCAAGAGTAGGATATAAAAATCTAACAGAAGCAACAGGCGAAATATCACAATATATCGTGGGCTACTACAACCGTTACCGACCTCATAGGCATAACGACGGCAGCTCACCTATAGCGAAAGAAAAACAGTATTGGAAAACTTATAACGAGGTGGCCAAAAATGATTGACCACTACAATGATGTATCAAGTAGTGTAAAGGTCAAAATATTCTTAAAGGCTTTTGTGTGCTTAACATTCTTGCCTAAAAGGTGAGTAATAGCCGTTTGTAATTTACAAATGGGGAAGCTCAGTTGTTCACTTCTTAAAAGAATATATTAATCTGAGTCTAGCATTAGCTTTGTCGCTTAATGGACCGTGATCGGAAGATCATTTACGACCAAAGATTGGCCATTTTCTTTGGCGCGAATAAAACTGGATATTAAAGTATCATTTGACAGGGTGTTTATATCGTCGACCTGTTCTACCATGCAAAATGTAATGGCTTCCCAGCCTAGGTTTTTGATAAAGCTCTTCAGTTGTTTGATATTGTTTTGATAATTCTCATCGGTTGTCAGTAAGCCGATGGAATGCTTATTACCGAGTTTGTACTTTCCGTTGTGTGTTGCCGCACAGTGTGCATAACCGCTAATCACATATACTTTATTGTCATTTTTATTCATTTTGGTAAATGTTTGAGTGAATTTCAGGTTTTTATGCATTTTTTGAACCAAGATCGTAAATGTGGTCCTGAACTCAGATCATTACGTGCTTACACTATGAAATTAGCATATAAAAAATAATTGGTTACTTACATCGGACATAAATGCCTAACAAGGTGTCAAATTTTTGTATGGAACCACGAGGTAGCCCATACTCCGAATCCGCAAAAGACCGTAAACAAGTCTTTTTTAGAGTCGCAGGTTGTCAACGCATTAAGGATAGCAAAATTGAAAAGCTCAGAATTGTATTAACTCTTTTCAATAATGAGTGATGTGATGACGAGGTGATCACATAAAATCGATTGCTTATCTTTTAATTGGGGGGAGATCTGGTGACTACCGACAATTGACTTTTATCCTGTTTTTGGCATTAAAGTGGTTGCTTTTTATGGTAATTAAGCCATGAAACAAGGGAGGAAGTACTCATTTTTAGTCAATTTAGACTCATTTAAGTAGCCATGGATACATAATTAATATGTTCTTTTAAATCTGGTGTATTTGTATTATTGTTAAATTGTGTGCAATTTGACGTGAGTGATTATGAAAGTATTGTTCGTTTTTTTGATACTCAGCGCTCAAGTTATTTACGCAAAAGAACATAAGGTTTACTCTGTTGTTTTATATCATGAAGCTAACCCTCCATACAGCTTTGTAGAAAATCATCAAAAAGATGGGATTTTTATTGATCTTTTTCATGAAATCAGTTTGTTGACTAATTTAAAGTTTAAATTTGTACCTCTATCTGTTGCCCGTGGCAAACTATATTTCGCTAGAGGTAAAATTGATATAGAGCCAGGGATCAGCCCTCGATGGAGAGATAAAGAAGAGGTGAAAGGGGTTTATTCACAGAGCTATGCAAACTCGAAAGAAATTATCATGGCTAATTCAAACAAGCTCAATCCTGTAAATCATATTTCTCAGCTGTACGGTAAAGTAATTGGTAAGGTGAGGGGGTATAGTTATGGTGAGTTTGACATGCACATGGGTAATAATGGGCTGGTTGTTGTCAATAATAAATCAGAAAAAATGCTAGTAGCGCAACTTTATAAAAAAAGATTTGACTATATTTTGATAGGCGAAGCAAGCGCATCGTATTTTATTAATACAGAGCCAAAATACAGAGACTTTTTGAAAGTTTACGAAGTATCAAACGAACCAGTTTCTCTGCGTATTCATCCTAATCATCAAGACATTCTTCCAGCCATTAACCAAGCACTCGATTTAATGATTAAATCAGGTACTATCGCTGAAATTTATGCAAAATATGGATATTCATTTGATTAAACCGATAGTGACAAAGACTTTAATATATATTTTTGTCAGCCTGTGAAGTTATGATGATTGAGTCTAAAAATTCTGTGTTAATCAACTTTTGCTCTCAAGTGTGCGAGGCTGAAATTCAAGTGCAACCAAACCATAATTTTAACTGACACCCATTTAAAGTTGATTGTTTTTCATTCATTGCCTATATTTTAGATTAAGCTCAAAAGATAGGCAGTTCTCTCATGGCTACAGCACGTAAAAGACAAGTGAGTTTAACTGAGACCAAATACTAACTAATTTTAACTGACACCCATCCAAAGTTGATTGTTTTTCATTCATTGCCTATCTTTTAGATTCAGCTTGAAAGATAGGCGTTTTACCTCATGGCAACAGCACGCAAAAGACAAGTGAGTTTAACTGATACCAAATACTACCATTGTATTTCACGGTGTGTTCGCCGCGCTTATTTGTGTGGTGAAGATAAGGTAACAGGGCAATCGTATGAACACAGAAGAGGTTGGATAGAAGCAAAGCTACTTGAACTTACTAAAGTGTTTTGTATTGATGTGTGTGCGTATGCGGTGATGAGTAACCATACTCACACTGTACTTTATGTAGATGATATAAAAGCTAAAAGACTGAGTGATAAAGCGATTATCATCAGATGGCATAAGCTATTTAAAGGCACCATATTGTCTCATAAGTACCTACAAGGTGAGCGGCTAGACTCAGCGCAACAATATTTTTTAAATAAAGACATTGAACAATTTAGAGAACGTTTATCGAGTATCAGTTGGTTTATGCGGGTACTGAATGAAAGCATCGCCCGAAAAGCGAATAAGGAAGATAACTGTACTGGTCGATTTTGGGAAGGGCGCTTTAAATCACAAGCTTTACTTGATGAAGCGGCACTGGCAGCCTGTATGGCGTATGTTGATTTAAATCCAATCAGAGCAAAGATGGCTGATACACCGGAAACCTCAGACTACACCAGTGTAAAAACTCGTTGTGAACATGCCAAAGAAGGCAAGCAACCAAAACCATTAGCGCGTTTTGCAGGTAGCCCCAGAAAACATATGCCCAAAGGTTTACCGTTTGAATTAAAGTCCTATTTAGAACTGGTTGAGTTAACAGGCCGATGTATGCGAGTAGACAAACGAGGCGCTATAAGCCCAATCAACTCCCCAATTTTAGACAGACTTAACATAGCCCCAGAAAACTGGTTAAAACTCACCACGCAATTTACCAAAGTATTCCACGGCGCAGTAGGGCGACCTCAAAAGCTTGATAATTATTGTGCGAGCCTAGAAATAAAACGGCGGGCTAACTATAAACAGTGTGAAAGGCTACTGGCTTAATTTTTAACCACCAAGGTAATCTCTAGATAACCAACACACTATGGCTTGGCGGGTAGCTGTGCCTTATTGACACGTATGAGTTCAGTTTTTCTCTATTTTGGATCTTATAGCGCATTTACTTGATTTTATTTTACTAACTAAACGATATTTCAGATTGAACGCGGCTCATTTATTGGTATTAATTTTTGAGTGGGTGTCGCCTTAATCCATCTCTAGATAAACAATACATCATAGCGTGGCGGCTTAGCCGTGCCTTATTACTGGGCAAGAGTTCAGTTTTTCTCTATTTTGGAGCTTATAGCGCATTTACTTGATTTGATTTTACTAACCAAACGATATTTCAGATTGAACGAGGCTTATTTATTGGTATTAATTTTTGAGTGGATGTCATCCTAATCTTTTTGGAACGAGATGACCAACAAATGAAGTTGGTTTTAACTGCATTTTGTCCGCTAAATATTCAACTTTTTGATAGTCAGCAAAACAAAGGCTAATGCTAATGCGTTTTCTTTGTTCGTTATAGTTTTTGAAATATTCTCGCCGTTTTTCATCCATGAGCTTACATTCCAATTTAAAGGTATAGGGGTTCTTAGGGGGTTTCCCCTAAGCAAGAGAGCAAGTGTTGGTTACCAACTTGCAATCTTGCTACTGCACTTAAGCATAGTCGTACCTGTAAACTTTTGCACTAATCATTTGAACATAAAATTAACAACCAGAAACAGTGAGTCAATTTTCCTAATGTCGAATTTTGATGCTCAACGAGTTCATACGGATATATTAAAAACTCCCAGCCCAATGAGCGTTATATATGTGAAGTCCCTGCTTTATGTTGCTTCTCGTTGCTGACATATAAATAGGAACAAACACTCTATCGTATAAAAATCTTCATAAAATACTCAATTCACACTTCATTTGTTAACAAATAGTTGTCATGCGGTTACTTAGCTGATAGTTTTCGCTTATGGGATAAGGAGTAGGTACAAGCGTGTGATTAAAAGTACAAGAAGGAAAAAAACGAATAATTTTAAGCTGTACGTTCAACGCTCAATCAGACAAATGAGGCTCGAAAAAAAATTGACTCAAAAACAATTAGCGGAAAAGTTAGGTGTTGATCAGGCAAGTGTCAGTAACTATGAATCAGGCAAAACTGAAATGACCTGTACCCAACTTTTTGAGCTGTTTTTAATTTTTGGTAAAGACTTGAGCAATGTATTTGATTTAAAAGATTCGAGCATTGAAGATGTACCTATTGAAGAACAAGAAAAGGAATAAATCCAATGTATGATATTTATACGATAGCAGACTATGCACAACTATTTTTTATTGTCTTGGGGTTATTAATGAGTTGGAAGGTTGCTACTGCGAGGTGGTTTTTTCTCTCGTATCTGGCAGTAATTATTATCAATATGGTGATGTTTTCCATCACTATCGCATGGAATACTCATTACTATATTTTTCAAGCATTCCTAAATATTGTTTTTATACTTCCTATCGTTTATCGTAGGGACTTAGCACTATTTTTCTACAGTAAAACTGGCTTGAATTTTTACCAAAGAGTATATGAAAAACAGAAACTTTCGACACAAGAGTGTATGATTTTACTGATATTTTCACTAGCACTGGTAGTCAATATTTCAACATGGCTTGAAGTACTAGCATACAAATATTATTGGATTGATAACGCTTACTTTAAGCTCTATTTTAGAGATAATATTATTTTGCTTATTCAGCTTGCTCTCTGTGGATGCCTATTAATGTACGCAACAAAAGCCGAATCGAGGGAATTGAAATATGAAAGTATTAGATAAACACCAGTTAAAACAAGTTTATGGGGGCGACTCTCGCTCTCCTGATCTCCCTGCCCGTCAACAGGCATTACCATCTCCCCCTTTACCAATTTATAGTATTGGGGGTTAAGCATCTCAAAGCGCCTTTTAGGCGCTTTTAGGTATGAATATATTTATATTTAAAGATTTATAACTACTTGCCACAATATGTAGTTGCTGTGTAGATGCTTACTATTTAGTTAACTTGGGTTGCTAGCAATCTTGATTATAAAACAAGTTATTAGGCCAAAAATACAGTCGTAATCATGACCAATTAACTTTCATTTACGTATAATTCTGAACCCATGCACCAAAAGTGAGCGATTATGTTTTCATGAAGCAATACCTGTTGTTCCATGATTTTTAATTTTCGCTCAATCTCATATCAACACCATTGAACCAAGGTGTTACATATGTGAAAATATATATTAACAATAGTTAATAATAAGCATTAATAAATATGAACTTTGTTTATGGAAGAATTTCTTTAATGCTAGCTCCAAATGTAAACCACCAGTAACTGTATAAATAAACAGTATTATTGTATAATTGATAAGAGTTTTCGTCGAGAACTTATAGAAGGATAATTTATGTCAACGATTCAGCGTTTTGTGATCCACGAGCTTTTTAAAGGCAAAGTTCCAGACAAAGCAAGTGAGTTACTAGACCTAGAACACGATATAATACTAGATTTAGCTCAACAGCTTCTTAAAGTAAAAGATAATCGTACAGCTGTACTATGGGGACAGTTTAAAAGCAATGCTGATTTCCCTATGAATCTCAAAGAGCTAAATGCAGAACTTCCAGAATCAGAACAAGATAAGGTATTCTTTGATTTAACTATATCGACGATGGATGCTTTATATGACGAAATTGTTCATACAAACAGTAAAGGAGGCTATATTTGTTTCATTGAGTATAAATCATTTAAAGACACGAGACTTATGGCTGCAATGATCACTAACACTGCTGGTATTAAGTTAACAAACTTAAAGCCGACTAAAGAAATACACGTTGATCTCAGTAAGTTGCACCAAGCCGTCGATATCAATGTTGCTCGTTATTTTCTATCCTTAAAACAGGGCTATACAAAAAATTACCTAAGCTTTATTGGTAAGGGTAAAGATACAGATTACTTCGCGAACTCATTTGGCTGTATTAACAAGACAACTCCTGCAAAAGCAGTGGCTAAGGCACCTAGAGTATTGAAAGATTTCTTAGAACAATTTGAAGCTGATCACGAAACTCAAAAAAGTGCCCGCAGTCAGCTAGTTAAGTATCTATCAGATAATGTTAACAAAGAAGTGCATTTGACTAAAATAAATGAAATTGCTATTGCTCACGTTCCTGAATCATGTACCGAGGAGCAAAAGCAAAGCTTTATAGAATTTAGCAAGCAAGACGATTATGAAATGCCAGCGACATTCTATGCAGCTAAAAACAGCGTAGACAAGCTAGCAAAAGTATATTATTCAGGTGAGGCTTTTAACTTAAATTTTGACCTTGATAGCATTGGGCTTGTTGGAATTGAGGCTGACTCTAATAAACCAATCCTCTTTGACCAAGAAAGCGATGATGTGATTATCAGGGGCCAAATGATAACTGACGATGTTAAAGAAGCCATACTAGCAGCTATTAATTTAAGTGATAAAGATGATAGCTCAACAACCTGATCTATTTAACTCCTGTATCTCACTTTACAAGCTATTTGGAGCAAATATACATTTCGAGAATGGTAAGTTGGATTTAACTACGGAAGTTAATTTGACCGATGAGCACATTGTCCATCTTACTAACTTGTTCAATAATAGGAGGCAATTCAGAAGCTTCGCTTTAGAGATCGATTGGTGTGAGGCTTCCATAAATGACATTGTAGCGGGTAGAGAATGTAACGCGTTAAAAGTGGAGTTTGAGCTATACGCTGGAAACAGCTTTTCATTTTATAAAAACGAACATGATTTGTTTTCTAAGCTATCAAGCTTTTTGATTCAAGGGAAAAAACTGCCTGAGCGTTACTATTTTACTGACGATGATTATAGGAGCGATGGTGATACCGTACTGCCTGCAATCATAAAGCTAAAAGAGCTAATGGAATGGATTAAGTTCTTAACTGCAATTTCTGATATAGATAAGCATACAAATACAGGTGTTACCCTATACTTTTTTATTAAAGGAGAGGATGACAAGTATGCTAAGCCTCTCGAAATTTCCATATGTAACATCTCAGAATTGTTAAAAATCGAAGATATCTCAACTGTTGAAGATATCTCCAAGTTAATTTCGAAAGATGAGCATGGGAATTTACATCATCAAGACAGACAGTCATTCTTTAAGCTTGCGCTTGTTGACACGCTTAAAAAGTTGGTTGCGAACGACACAACAGAAAAAAGTAACACCGAAATACTATTCACTCATTTAGATAAAGTTAAGAGCGCTTATTACGAGCACTACGAAGTATTCATTCATAACTTTGCAATAGGTGAATTTCAACAACAGGTCGAAGAAAAAGGGTTTGATTACGCAGAAAAAGTTAGCTCTGTTTTGAATGATATCCAGATTCGACTATATGCAATTCCAATCGTTTTAGTGAGTTTGGGAGCCCTTTCAAAAGTTGATAATGCTTACAGTTACTTCTTTGTTATTTCTGGCGTAGTTATTACTGCACTATTTAATTATTGGATGATAAACGATCAGATTTTAAGGCTCAAACAAATAGAAAAAAGCTGTTCATTTACTTTTGATAAATTAAAAAACCAATGTGCAGAAAAGCTTGAATCAAAAGCAATGATGAGCAACCTTGATGACATAGTCAATAATATAAAAATTAGGATAACCGATAGAAATACTAAGATTAAGTATTACAAAGCGTTATGTTGGGCTCCTACTTTAATAGCTTTGATACTTCTTGTCGTCAAGGAAAGTGCATCTATCGAAAAATTATTTAGTTTTAACCTTAATATAATAAGCCAGCCTGTAATGGACACACTTAAAATACTTTACCTTATTGTGAGGCTGCTCCTTATAAACTAGTTTTCAAATTTTGATCAATACAATTATTTTGGTACAGCGCTCACTACTAAAAAATCACCTTTGTAGCTCATGTCTAATTTTTAGTCTTGACTGTTAGGTTTAGAGTTTCACCTGAAAGAACCACACAACGGCCGTTGAAATTGTTAAGTTCCCTTATTATTTTTCTCTGAAATAGTAACTTATTCTCATACACAAGAGAGGTCTTTTCGCTCGTTTTGTCTAATATAGAAATATGCTTTAAATCAACTTTCTTTGACTAGCAATTAGTTAGTGATTTTGGTAGAAATAGGTTATTCATAAAAACGAGCTATATTTAAGTGGAAACGCATGATGTACTCACACTATATGATTATATACGAGGGAAAAATGCACCAACAAAGTAGATTTGAACACCTTTACTTGTTAGCTATATCAATCATTACGATTATTTTTACGGCTATTTTTACAGCTTATTTAGTTAATAGTCAGTGGTCCAGAAATTTAGAACAGTACAAAAACAAGTTATCTTTTGAAAAAGAAGCTTCTATGTATGGATTTGAGCTTTCAAAGGAACTATTTAGTAAAGCTGCTACTGTATACCAACATGCGGCACATTATAGAGGGGCAGAACTTTTACCAAACAGTGTCACTCCTGAAATGAAATCATTAATAAATAAATTACAGAGTATCGATACTCAATATCCAAAAACGGATAGTCACCAGATATTTTTATTACATAATGACTTCCAAATAAAATTAATGGCTTCTAAACCATATATTCCAGATACCTTGTTTTTGGAACTAGCTAAGTTTTCACTAGCAGGTGCAAAAGTGATTTTTAAAATGGAACCAAATAAAAATCAGTATGATTTGTACATCGAGTATGGAAAGTATTTTGATAACTCTATCAGAGTGTTTCGTAATTCATACAATTTAGAAGAACTGGAAGCATCAGTGTTAATGTTAAATAACAAACAAAATTAGTCAGGTTCGTAACATTTTCTCTGCACAATGCAACTCACTGCTGTTTGAGCCATTACCACTGTCCGAGCCTAATAAATTACAGCCCCTTCAAGTATCAACATAGCAAAGGTACTGCAAAGTATATGTGTATATAAATATTACGCTATACTCCCTAGATAAAAATTTATAGGGTGTGAGAAATTGGCTTTAACTTCATTTTTCTACTCAAGTTACAATGTTTTGATGGCGAAATGCTAAAAGTTGTAATTTAAGCTTAGTCACCTCATATGATTCAAAGAACTCAGTTAGCTTCAGGGTGAGTAAGTTAATTTGTGCTAAACTTTTTATGTTTTAAGCCGACATAAAATAGGTATCAACTGTTAAATAGGGAATATTTATGAAATTACAAAACGATTTAAGGAATCACCCTGTTCTCTTACAGAGCACAGAGCAAAATAACCAGCACACTTCCGTTAACCTTCATTCAAAAAGCGAAGAATTAGCTCCAAACAAATCAGCTACAACCGCTGGGGATATACAGCCAAAGCGTGATGACTTTAATGCTTTACTTGCAGTAGAAGAATTCGATATTAGTAATATTACACCTCAAGAATTTACTAGCTTGATCGCGGATATTACCCATCTATCGAGTGAAACAGGTAAAATTGATGATAGTACGATTGAAGGGTTAAGTCATTTTCGAGTGTCCCTTGAAGTACGTATGGCCACTGGACAATTAAACCCCAATGCCAAACTCGATATGCAGCAGTATGTAAATGACTACACTAAGCAGTCAGAAAATTTATCCAAGCAGGACGACAAAACCTATGCCTATTCACCAATTTATGCAAATCAATCTAAACAAGCTATAGACACTATTTTTACGCAATCTAATCTCGAAAATTTACAGTTAGAAGCCATTGACTTTTTGAAAAAAAGCGGCAGTATTTTAATAGATAAAGAAGTATGAAATACAAAAAATAACGCCAACAGTATGGCGTTATTTTTTTCATTGCTCTAAATTTTATCTAAAGTGGCGAGTTTCTGACTTGAATCTCCCCCTTCCATCTCCACCGCCTTTGTTTTCTACTACCCAGAAGTAGTCCCCAGTTCTTGGGTAAGACGATACACCATAACGTCCACTTCTGACTATTGTGCCACTTGAGTCGACAAGATAAACATAAAATGTAGCACCAGAATCGTTTCTTACCACATGGAATGACTGTAGCTTATAGCCACATTCCTGAGATACCGTGAATCTATCAACAATTTCGACTTCATTTGGATTAACTGACTCATAAGCAGTAGATTTTAGCTCCCTACAACGATAAGGGTAATCAAAGCTCTCCACTGATTGCTGTGGAGTATACTCAGAGATAGCATTGTGAATTCTAGATTCGACTTCAGAGTTTGCATATGCTGAGAATGCTGAGAATGTGATACATCCAAGTAGAAAAGTATTTATCCGTAAAGATCTTTTCATATTATAACTCCTTTTTATTATGAAAATTTAATATAACAATGATTATTTAGAGCTTAACCTTTAAGCTCTAAAAATACTATCGCATAGAAAAAACAGAAATCACAGCATTATTTACCCACCCATCATCCACAAAATTATAATTTAAATTTATTAATATAATCATATTTTTATTATTTAAACTGACTAAGGACACTCATTGATTGATTAAAAATTCAACGGGTGTTTATTCACTTGTTTATGTAAATGGTTAACTGTCGCGCTTAAGTACCTTTCTGTGGTTCTTATGTCACTGTGTCACATCATTTTTGCCAATGCGAATAAATCACAACCTCCTTCAAGCATCAAAACAATGAGAGCCGTTTTACTTGCTGCGGGGCTGGGCACAAGATTAAAGCCCCTAACTAACACTATACCAAAATGTTTAGTTCCGATTGGTGGACGACCTCTACTTGATTACTGGATAGAAAAGCTTATTAAATTAGGAATATCTAAAATTTTAATCAACACCCACTATAAATCAGAACTCGTTGAAGCATTTGTGCATTCACATAAATACCGAGAACAAATTTACCTTTCGCATGAAACTGAACTACTTGATACAGGTGGCACTTTAATTAAAAATAGAGAGTTTTGGGATAGTTCGGATGTTTTAATCGCTCATGCCGATAACTTTACCACCAGTGATCTCAGTGGGCTAATCTCAGCGCACAGCTTCCGAGCAAGCCATATTGATGTAACAATGTTATTGTTTTACTCTGACACACCACAATCTTGTGGCATTGTCGAACTAGATGAACTGAACATAATAACAGGGTATTTCGAAAAAGTAGCTCAACCACCAACTAATTTAGCAAATGGAGCTGTCTTTTTATTTTCCCCAAAAGTATTCCAACGTTTTTTTCAGCCAATGCTACGTGAGAAGCGGCTCAGTCTATGCGCAGATATAGTGCCCACTATGATTGGCTCTATGCAAGGTTGGCTTGTTGATGGCCCTTATATGGATATTGGTACACCTGCATCGTATAAGCATGCAAACGATATTATTAAGCTATAAAATTAAAAATAACATTTACAGCATTAGAACCTCTTGAGATAAAACCTGATTAATTAATAGTGTTCGCTACCTTTAAGTAAGCATCTTTAAGCTTACTCACTTCAATTAAACATGAGGACACTTCCCCGAAGCTAAAAGCTTCATAGTTTTTGTACATTGTTAATTTAAAGCTGACATACTTAGCACCGCTAAAATAGAATAAATACTATGCTATTCACTCTCAATTGACCTCTTGCTTGTTAGAGGTTTTGCTGATTTACAATACCAGAAGATACCCCATGCAAGGTCCGTTGGAATAATCGAATGTGCTTTTTATCGTCCATTATAATTTCATAAATAAATAGCGAACACCGGTAATCCTCCCATTTTTAATAGCCATCAAAAATAGAGAGTTAAGCTACAGCCAACGGCGGTTTACCTCCATTAGCTTTATGCGGCCTTTTATGATTATAAAACCACAGCCAACTTGTAGCATGCTCTTGAACCTCTTCCAACGTATCAAATAAGTTTTTGCTCAACCAGCTATATCGAATTGTTTTGTTATGTCGTTCGATGTAAGCGTTTTGTTGTGGGTTGCCCGGTTGAATATATTCAATTCGAATTCCATGCTGTTTCGCCCAATGAGTAAATTCATGACTGATAAATTCAGGACCATTATCACAACGAATGACGCTTGGTTTACCTCGCCACTCAATGAGTTGATTTAGGCTTCTTATCACTCTAATCGCTGGAAACGAATACCCAACATCAATCACCAACCCTTCACGTTTATAATCATCAATGATGTTAAATAAACGTATTTTTCGGCCATTACTTAACTGGTCATGCATAAAGTCGACCGACCATACTTGATTGCGCTTTATTGGCTCTTTAAGAGGCTCTGGTTTATGCCGTTTCAATCGCCTTCTAGGGCGTATTCTCAAATTAAGGGCTAACTCACAATAAATACGATAAACACGCTTATGGTTCCATTTAAAGCCTTCTACATTTCGCAAATAGTCGTAGCACAGACCAAAACCCCAATCGGTTTCGTTCTCGGTTAATTTTACGAGCCAGTCGGCTATTTCAGCGTTTTCTGAACTTAGCTTTGCTTGGTAGCGATAGCAACTTTCACTGATACCAAACGCTATGCAAGCCAGTTTAATACTGATGTTATGATTAGAAAGCATATGCTGTGCCATCACTTTGCGTTGCGACGGCTTCACCACTTTTTTTGCATCGCTTCCTGAACTATTTCCGCTTTTAAACGCTCTTCTGTAACTCCCCCAAAAAATGAAACAGTTCATAAGTAGAATTTTCCATTAACTAAAATAGGAAAATTTACGATGAGAAAAAGTAAGTTCACCGAAACTCAAATTGTCAGCATGATCAAAGAAGCTGAATCAGGTATTCCAGTGCCTGAAATTTGCCGTAAACATGGCATAGGCCAAAGCACATTTTACAAATGGCGCTCAAAATATGGTGGTATGGAAGCATCTGATGTTAAACGCCTTAAAGAACTTGAAGAAGAAAATCGTAAGCTAAAAGATATGTTTGCAACGCTGAGCTTAAAGCACTCGATGCTTGAGGATATCATTGCAAAAAAGCTGTAAAGACAAGTAGACGCAGAGCTTGGGTTGAGCATTTGAGAACTCAATTTAACGTCAGCGTCGCATTTGCTTGTGAAGTGGCTGGATTAAGCCGCTCAGTTTTTTATTACAAACATAAACGGCCATCAGATGATGAAGTTATCGACGCATTGCTAGCATTGATCGAACGTCACCAAAGGTGGGGGCTGCCCAAACTATTTAAAAGGCTTCGCAACAAGGGTAAACCTTGGAATAAGAAGCGTGTTGAACGTGTTTACAACATGCTTAAACTCAACTTAAGACGTAAAGGAAAACGCCGTGTACCAACGAGAACGCCAGAACCATTAAGTGCCCCACTGCAACATAATGAATCTTGGTCAATGGACTTTATGAGTGATGCATTAAGCTATGGACATCGGTTCAGAACATTGAATGTACTCGATGACTTCAATCGACAAGCATTAGCGATTGAAGTTGATACCAGTTTAACGGCTGAGAGAGTAATTAGGACACTAAAACAGATCATTGCTTGGCGCGGCAAACCAAAACAAATTAGGGTAGATAATGGCCCAGAGTTTACTTCCACTATGCTTGAAACGTGGGCGATGGAAAACAGTATTAAGCTAGAGTTTATAAAACCTGGTAGCCCTTATCAAAATGGCTTTGTGGAAAGGTTTAACCGAAGTTACCGTGAAGAAGTGCTAGATTTATACTTGTTTGAGTCACTACAAGAAGTACGTGAAATCACAGATGAATGGTTAGATATTTATAATTATGAACGACCCCATGATTCACTTGGTGATATGACACCAATTAGTTATCTTGAGGCTGCATAAAATTCTACAAAAGAGCTGTACTAAATTGGGTGGAGTTACACCTGGACGGCTCATTGGGGTAATCTCAATACTCTATTTAGCTACCCTCAAGATATTCGTAAAGCTATCTACACGACAAATGCTATTGAATCTCTGAACAGTGTGATCAGAAAAGCGACCAAGAAACGTAAACTGTTCCCGACAGATGAATCGGCTAGAAAGGTGGTTTACTTAGCGATAATGGATGCTTCCAAGAGGTGGACAATGCCTATTCATCACTGGAAGCAAGCTCTAAATCGTTTTATGATTATGTTTGAAGACCGACTAACTGAATACTTGTAACCAAGAGCAGTTACACAGAATTATTTACAGGGTCGGTAATTAAACCGACATAATCCCTTGGTAATCACACTTATACAACTTAAGTGATCCCTCAATAGTTTTAGTTCATTCTAAGGCTGCTAAAGCAGCCTTAACCGCTTTCATATATTGCGGGTCTGCCTTGTCAAATTGCTCAAGCATGCGTTGTTGAATATGCTCATTTGCCGCACTCAGTCCGCCAGCTATATTTGTTGCCACTTGCAACTGCTGCTCAGCGCTCATTAGTCTGAATAAGTCACCTGCTTGCGTGTAGTAGTCTTCGTGGTCTTGGTTATGCGGTTTTAGCCATGCATTCTGTGCTAACGGCATCGGTGGCTCTGCCACCGTAATATCAGGGCTGGGGGCGCCTTCATTACTTCTATCATTGGGATAAAAATTAACGCTATTCTTATCGCTTTTAATATTGCCAGAAAATGGGCATACGCCAGCAAAGGCACCATCACGTTGATAGTTATTAACTGGGCATTTTGGTGCGTTGACTGGAATTTGGTTAACATTCGCTCCAACACGATATCTATGCGCATCTTGATAGGCAATTAACCGTGCCTGTAGCATTTTATCCGGTGATGCGCCAATACCTGGAACCAAGTTGCTTGGTGCAAATGCCGCTTGTTCGGTTTCTGCAAAGTAATTGTCTACATTTCTATTTAGCTCTAAGGTACCAATATCAATGAGAGGGACTTCTTTGTGAGGCCAAATTTTAGTGAGATCAAACGGATTAATCGACAGCGTTTTTGCTTGAGCTTCACTGATGATCTGCAGTTTGACGTTCCAGCGGGGGAAGTCGCCTTGCTCAATGGCAGCAACTAAGTCTTGTTGTGCACCAAACGCTGGGTATTTGTGGGCATCATCGCTGTGCACTGTCTCAATACCTTGCTGTGTTTTTAAGTGCCACTTTACCCAAAACCGTTCACCAGCTTGATTCCAAAAGCTCAAGGTATGCGAACCAAAGCCGTGCATATGCCGGTAGCTCAATGGGATCCCTCTATCTGACATTAAAATAGTCATTTGGTGCAACGATTGTGGGTGATTAGCCCAAAACTCAAACATAGCAGCAGGATCGGGTAGGTTTGTTTGTGGGTTTTTCTTCTGTGAGTGCACAAAGTCTGGAAACTTTATCGGATCATTAAGAAAAAATACCGGTGTATTGTTACCAACCAGGTCAAAATTGCCCTGTTCGGTGTAAAACTTTACAGCAAAACCACGAGGATCTCGCGCATAGTCACTTGAATCTTGACCACCGCCTACTGTCGAAAAGCGCACAAACACTTCTGTTTGTTGGCCGGCTTTTTGTAAAAAATGCGCAATAGTGTGATCTGTCAGTGATTCGCTCAGTGTAAATGTGCCATAAGCACCTGTACCACGTGCGTGAACGACTCGTTCTGGGAGTCGCTCTCGGTTAAAGTGCGCTAGTTTTTCAAAAAGCCGAAAGTTATCAAAGGTGAGTGAACCTTGCTCACCAGCAGAAATACTGTTGTTATCATCTGCAATAGGCGCGCCTGCCGACGTTGTAAGCGTAGTTTTCATAATGCCTCCGCAATATATAATTTCAAGAAACGGGTATAAACAGGCCAATAGACCAGCAAGTCGTGGCTGTAACATAGCTATTTTCATAGTTCAGGTAGTGGGCCACGTAGAGAAGTATAGTTAATGTCTTTCAATCTTAAAAATGATATAAATAACTTGCTGCAATCGATTTGTTTGATGGGTTGATATGCACATTACTTTTCTGGTCCCTCAGAGTTATGGGGCAGGGACGGCAGTAAAGTTTCTTGATAAACTGGTTCTATTCTGGGGCAATAATCACATAAGCCTATGACATCGTGGCAATCCTCTTTTATAAAAACACATACATTAACTGACAGTTATATTTCGGATGTAGAGCCAATAGTTCAGTGGGTAAAAGCAGAATATACAAAAATGATGGGATTACCTTTTTGCCTGGGGTTAAATGGTGCACAGGGCAGCGGTAAGTCAACATTAGCGGCATACTTAGCAGCTGCGCTTGGGAATGACGGGATTAGCGTGGCTGTTGTCTCAATAGATGATTTCTATTTATCACCAGAAGAACGACAGATGTTGGCTACAAACCAACACCCACTGCTAAAAACCCGAGGTGTGCCAGGGACACACTCTATTTTACAAGCAATCGATGTCGTTGATTCATTTAAAGCACAGCGTCAATTTATACTGCCACGGTTTGATAAATCTCAAGATAAACCGCTTCAATCGCAATTTTGGCAAAAAGTTGAGACGCCACCAGATATTCTCATTTTTGAAGGGTGGTGTATTGGTTTAAAGCCAGAGCCCGCTGCACGCTTAAAAAGTCCAGTAAATAGCTTAGAAGCCAAGTACGATAGTTCAGGTACTTATCGGCACTATGTCAACAACTGCCTAGCACAAGATTATCAGCAGTTGTTTTCATTGCTCGACAAATTAATATATTTAGATGTGCAGACATTTGAGAGGGTCTACCAATGGCGGCTACAGCAAGAGAGACAACTTAAGATGAGGCTTGGTGAGGGAATGAATGACCTTGAGGTCGCTGAATTTATTAAATACTTTGAACGTTTGACTGTGTGGGGGCTGGCATCGTTACCAAAGCAGAGTGATTTAACCATTCGCGTAAATGAAGCACATCGTTTTTCTATTGAGTAATACAGCATGCAGTGCGGATGCCTTTCACATCGTTTAATAAATTATGGGTAGCTCATGGTGATTGGCTTAAAAATACCTTTTATAAGTTAAACAATATTAAAGCATATATTGTTGACTTGCTCTTTACCAAGCAAGGAGATGATCCGGTGCTTGATTTGATCTTTATCAGCAATTGGGTAAAAGTCATACCCATTACCATTGCCATCAACAATAATTGATAAGTAGTTGTCTTTTATCGTGACAATAGATATACGGGCACATTTTATTCCGACTTGCTGCCCTTTTATAAGTAGACTGTTTTCTATGATAAGGTGTTCTCCTTCTTTTTTGATAAAAAAGTCAATGGAGTTTGCCGTTTTAAATTTATTTGAAAGCGTATATCTATGACCAGTAAAAAATATATACAAAGTAAAAGGGACAAAAAGTAAATGTATTTGCTCCAGTTCATATACTTGACTAGCAAAAAAACACGTTACTGAAAAGATGAGAATGAGTGGGGGATATAGCTTTTTCTTGTTGTTAAATGTTGTCAAAATTATTTCTTGCATTGAGTTAGGGGAAATAGTATTTACGCGAATTCATGCTTTTCTTTTACACTTCCAGTAAACTTATTTAAAACACTTGTTTATCCAGTATGGCTTTTACAAAAGGTGATTTAGCCTTACCATAATCGTCTTGCTGAGATAGCCCTTGCTCTAATACGCGGCGTTTTTGTGCTTCATACTCAGTGCGTGCATGCGGGTTTGCCAACATATAAGCTTTAAAATGAGATTGCTTATGATGTTCGATACTGTTTTTTTCAATAACATGCAGGTGTACTTGGAAGGTTTCGTCAAGATAAATTACCGCAATATCTTTACGCGGGCGTGTGTCAGGAAAGGGTTTACTACTGTGTTGTTTTAAAAAGCCGAAGTCGTTCAGATGTTTTATCGCCAGTTCTAGTGCGCCAGGTTGATATAATAGTGAAATATCAATGATCCCTTTCCCTGCGACTTTGAATGAGCTTGAGCCGAAATGTAGAAACTCAAAGTCGGGGTGTTTAAGCTCTGCGATAATGGCGTCTGCCACGTCGATAAAAATTGGGCGCCATGGGTTAAAGCTTGCCGAAAGCAATTGGTACTGTGTAAACGTGATTTTTTCCACAACTTATCACTATTTATAAATATTTATGCTTTATATTAATGAGTTACGTATTGGTTTTCAAGTAGAGCTGAGAGGTATCACTGTATTGATTGCTTTATGGCTGGGCGCTACATGGGTAATTTATGGTAGTGAATAAGGCGCCTACTTAGGCGCCTTGTCAAACTGCTAGATTAACTGTCGATGTGGTCTTCAACACCAACGATTAACCATGGTGAATCACCAGCGGTTTTTCTTTCTAAGTGCCATACTTCATGAATAGGCTCTTCTTGCATATCACCTAAATCACGGTATTTACCCTTAAACATAATGCTCACTTCCCATACATGTGGTTGGGTATCAGCACGAACCATTTCAGCGTCAATAAACATAACTTCAGTCGCAACATCACCTTGTTGTTCACGTTCTTGCTTAAATTGCTCAACGAGCTCTGGGCTTAAGTATTCAGCCATCGTATTGTAGTCTTTGCTATTCCATGCACCTTGTAGTGTATGGTAGTGCTGACGAGCACCTTGTAAAAAACCATTTATGTCAAAATCACGAGGTAGGTTAAATGGCACGTCTTGTTGTTGACCAAACCCGCCTGATGTTTGCTGCTGTGCTTGGAACTGTTGTGGCTGATTAAATGTTTGTTGCTGGTTAAATTGCGGTGCACCAGCCATTTGAGGCTGTTGACGCTTTGCCATGAATGCTTTGATCAGTTTAAAAATAACGAATGCGGCGATTGCAAGCATAAGCATTTCCATAAACTGGAAGCCTTCAAAGTCATCTCCTAGCATTGACGCAATTAATCCGCCGGCTAGTAAGCCACCTAGTACGCCCGCCATGATGCCTTTTTTGCTAGATTTTGGCTTAGCTGTTTTGTTGGCTGCCAAAGACTTTGTATCCACTTGCTTTTTCTGTGCAGTGGTGCTGGTTTGGTGGGTTTTACCTGATTTCTTACTACCAAATTTTTTGCGCGCTTCTACATCAAAGCTAGTGGCAAATAATAGTGAGATTAGCGAAAACAATACTATAAAGTTTCTCATAACAATCCTATAAATCTTAAGTCGTTAGGATTTTAAAGAAACTCGTTCGGAAGATAAATATAAATCGATGAAATGACGTCGAAAAGAAAAGGCGCAAAGCGCCTTTTTGTAAACCTTTATAACCAACGCAGTGCGCCGTTTATTTCAGTTTGATAATCTTCCATGGGAGTGCCTATATTTGCAACAAGGATGGTGTCTGCTTTTTGTCCATTGGCAATAACGCCGGCAAAACGTTCATCGCTAAAATGACCGTCTTCTTGTTGGTAATCATTATTTTGCGCAGGCACAATAAAAACAGTCATAGGGCCATGTTCAGATTGAAATATTAAATGCAGACTTTTCTGACCTTTAAAATTACAAAATGTCGCATAGGTTACTTTGCCCGGAAGACTATCAAATTGTGCACCGAACATTGCTAGCTTTTCATTAACAACTTGCAATGCGACTTCTTGACTTCGTTCAAGTGCATTGACTTCATAGTAGACATGTTCAAGCGCATGTTCACCCGCTTGCAATGGTGAGCTGGTTGCACTCATAAAATAAATACCGACTGCCAGCACCATACTTGCCGCAGTTGCAAACGGTGCGTTGTATCTGCGGTACCAAGCAATATCTACTACATTGCTTGCTGTACTTGTTTCATCTTTGTATTGCTGTTGTAAAATGCGATCAGCGAGTCCTGTCGGTACTTCTACGTGTAACGCGGACTTTAATTGTGCGTCAAAGTCTTGCAGTTCATTTACTAAGCCTTGCTGCTCAGGATTTTCAATTGCATGATCAATTACTTCCGTGTCATTGGGATCTGCAAAAAGTCGACGACGAAACTCTAATTCATCCATCAGTTTGATGCCCCTTTAATTGGTTCATGATTATCAGTGAGTGCCTCTTTTAGCTGATTACGGGCACGGTATAAGCGTGTCATCACCGTATTTTTGTTCAACTCTAAAATGTCTGCTATTTCTTCACCAGAGCAGCCCATAACAACTTGTAATAAGAGTGGCTCTCGATATTCAGACGATAATTTATTTATTTGCCTTTGTATGACGGTCTGCTCCATTTCATCGTCAAGCGTGACACTTTTATTATCCTCTAGGGTGTCATTTTCTACATCGGCATAATCAAATTGCTTTCTCTCAAAACGTCGAGCATTCTCGCGTCTTAAAATTGTCAATAACCAAGGCTTTGCCGCTTTGTCATCTTGTAATGATTCCAGCGAACGCCAAGCCCGTAAAAATGTCTCTTGCACTAAGTCTTCTGCGATGGTTGGATCATGACATAACCAATAAGCGAATCGATATAATTCGCTGTGATATACCTGAACCAAGGCTTCGTAACGCTTTTTTTTCATGGTCATGCTAAGTAAGACCTTGTAGTTGGCAATTTTATTGCAACACTCTGTAATTATTTTTCCACTTAACTCAGTATAGTTGAGTTAAGTGTTTGTCATCTTTCATTGTTTTCTTTTTTATCGTTTGTTCGAACAATTGATATAATGCGTTTAAATCGACCGATTGCTCGTGACTACTATAAAGAGATGCTTGTAGTTTTGCAATTTCAGAAGAGAGTTCAGCGACGCCTAACTGGCTGAGCCATGTGTCTAAGTTCAAGGTCGGCGCTTGATGTTTTACATAGAGTCGAAGCTCGGCATAAAACTGAGTGTTGTCGCCCAGCTGAGCGGCTTTTTTTAAGTTTTTAAGTGTGACCTCTGGAACCTCTTTTTTTGGTTCAGCGGCGACATTTTCTGGCTTTTGTCTTCGAACAAACCAAATAACCACCGTGATTATCCACAGCAGATAGCCTGATACTAATATTAACCAGTCATACCATGCTTTTTGTTCAACCACGACTGTTGCCGGGGTTGATGCACTATTATTTGGCGTTTGTGCAATGACCGATGATGGTACTTCTGCTGGCACAGTGGGTGTGGCAATTTGGTTAACATCGGCGATCACGGTGATGGTCCGGGCTGGGAGTGTGGCATATTCGAGGCGTTTAATTACCGTGTTAAACCACGGGACGCTTATTTCTGGCAAAGTATAAGTGCCGGGAGTTTGTGGCACGAGCGCAAATGACGATATCAATTGTGATATTACACGACCATCTCTGGCAAGCTGTTTTCTATCGCTTTCATCAGGGTAGCTCCGAATACCGGAAATTGCTTCCATGGTGATATCGGGTAATTGCTCCTTAGTGACGCCAACAGCTGTGAGTGTCATTGTACGGGTAATAGGTGTGCCTACTGTTACTTCATTGTCGCTTGGCTGCCATTCTTCGCTCAAATCGACTAATTCACTTGGCAGCCAATCACCTGTATAGTCATTTGGGACTGCTTTTACGTCAACTGTCAGCGGCTCAGCAATTGCTGATACTGCCATTCTTCGATAGTTTTCACGTACTTGTCCGTTAAAGGCTGGGGCTTCGATGGTAAAGTTACCACTTTTTTGTGGTTGAATTAAATACTCTCTGGTGATCACCATATAGCGACGACCATCTACGACTTCATATTCTTCAGTTTGTTTACCAAGTTGCGTTATTTGTCCCTCGTTCATCGCTGGAGAGGTGAGCTGTCCATCGAGTAAGTCTTTGCCGATGTAGAGTTTTACCTTATATAAACCGGCTTGCTGAACATACAAACTTTCAGGTGTTAAAGCAGTTTCAATAAAAATGTCTTTTTGGTCAGTGTCGTCTTTGCCTCGAGCAACCACAGTCAAGGTAATGGGTTGAGAAGTATTCCCGTTTACGGTAAAGCTTGGAATGGTAAATGTGCCTTCACTACGCGCTAGCAATTGCATTTGCCATGTAGTTTGGCTGGTCATACTGCCATTTATAATACTGGTGCGAGAGCCAACACTCATAGGGCCAACCACAAATTGCTGTGCTAACGCACTGGTGTCAGGTTGAGTACCTGATACTTTGCCATTGGCTTCTATCGTTAACGTTAGATATTCTCCAACCAGCACAGGGTTTTTATCAACGCTTGCACTAAGGGTGTCAAATGCCCATATACTATAACTGTTAATTAACAGGAATAAGGGGATCAGTAAGCGTATTACCATGATTTTTCAACTCCTTGACGGCGGCGTTGTTGTGCTCGCTGTTGTGCTTCTAATTGCATTTTGTTTCTTAATAAAATAGCTGGGTCATCTGGTACTTTTCGAAGTAGTTGACTGAGCTGTTGTGCTTTCTCTTTTTCTTCAGGTGTTAAAGGCTGAGCTGTCACTTCCCCCATGTTTTCTGGGTTTTGTTCTTGCTTTTGCGCATTTTGTTGTGCTTGCTGTTGAGCCTGCATTTCCTGTTCTGTTAGGTTGTCTTCTTCACCTTTTTGCTCATCATTTTGCTGTGCCTGAGCAGAGTCTTGTTTTTGTTGTTCATCTTGAGGTTCTTTTGCATCACTTTGCATGTCGGGTGAATTATTTTGCCCCTCTGTATTTTGGTCGCTACTATTTGATTTATCTTGCTCCGACTGTTGCTGTTCGTCACTCGATTGTTTATCAGATTGTTTGCCGTCAGACTGTTGCTCGTCAGAATCAGCATTGTCCTGTTGCTCGTTATTTTGCTGATCTTGATTTTGTTGCTGATCTTGCGATTGCTCTTGTTGTTGCTTATGCAAATCCTCTACAAGCTTTTTATTATCAAGTGCCTGCTGAAATTCAGGGTCTTGTTTAAGGGCTGAGTCATACGCTTCTAGCGCTGCTTCTAATTGACCTGACTTTGCCAATGCATTAGCGTAGTTATATTGACCAATTGCGCTGGTTGTATTCTTTAAGACATTCGCAGCTTCTTCAAATTGCCCTTGCTTATAAAGCGCGGCGCCTTTTAATGCCAAGTTATCAGCTGATGCTGCCGCAGAAAACTGCTCTTGCTCAAACGCCGAGAGCGCGTTTTGGTCAGTATTTTTAAACCACGTTTGCCAATCTGCAGCATACACTTGTTCATTGGGTAATAGCATTAACGCCATAACAGATAAAGTTAAGCCTGCTTTTCTTATAAGCAAGAGTGCCAGTGGAAGCAAAATGAGTAGCCCGTAATGGCCTGCATCTATTCGCCATAGCATTTCACTTTGACGGGTTTCATTCAGTTGCTTATTGTCAACCTGCGGCTTAAATACAGTTAAGTCATGAGCTGCGGTAGAGTAAGCTGCAAATTGTCCATTTTGACTACGTGCTAAGTTTGAAAGTCGAGGCACATTTAGCTTCGGTACTACAATTTGTCCGGAGTTGTCTTTTAAAAAACCGCCTTCAGGTAATGCAATAGGAGCACCTTGCTCGGTACCCACCGCATAAATATGGAGTGTGTAGGCATGGCTCTTTAATTCAGAGCGAATATCATCAACGTCGTCTTGGTCAAGGCCATCAGTAATAAGCACGATTTCACCATTTTGATATCCAGCCTGTTTGAGCAATGAGATTGACTGGTCAAGACCGGCAAGTACATTCGACCCCTTACTCGGCATTATTTCTGGGCTTAAACTAGGTATTAAGTTACTCAATGTTTGCGCGTCACTGGTGAGAGGGGACACGGTAAACGCATCTCCTGCGTAAGCCACTAATGCAGTATCCCCCTCTTTAAATAGCTCAATCATATCAAGAGTTTTAAAACGAGCTTGGGTTAAACGATTGGGTGCAATATCAGTAGAATACATTGAATAAGACATATCCATTAGAACAACACGCGCTTGCTTAGTTTGAAATACGGGCACCTGTTGTTTCTCAAAACTGGGTCCAGCAGCGCATATAATGGTGATGAGCATAAACACCGCAATGAGCAAAGGGCTATGCGTCTTGCGTTGTTGTTGTGCATCACTGAGCATAATATTCGCTAAGTGTGGCGCAATCAGCGGGCTATGTTTTTGTTTAGCGCGTTTAGCAAACTGTACGGTCGTTAAAATAAACCAAGGCAGTAATAGCCAGAGCAATTCAGGTCTAATAAATATAAATTCCATATTAGGCCTCCTGTTTTAAGCCGCGTAGGGCTTTGATTAAAATCGTGAGCATAATAAGCGCGAGTGCAGCAAGCAATGGCCAAAAAAACAAAGCCAGTTGTGGCCTAAAGGTTTGTTCTTCATCACTGATAGGCTCTAATTCATCAAGTTCTTGATAGATTTTTTGTAAGCCACTAACATCTTTGGCTCTAAAGTAACTGCCGCCGGTCTCTGATGCGATGTGTTTCAAAGTGGCTTCATCAATGCTGCTGCCTGCTGAACCGCCCATGCCAAATAAACTGAAACCACCTCGACCATCTGAACCTACTCCGACCGTATAAACTTTGATGCCTTCTTCTCTGGCTAAAATGAGTGCTTCTTCAGGCTTAAGATTACCCGCTGTATTTTGCCCATCGGTTAGCAGTATTAAAATACGGTTGCTGTCTTGCTTTTGACTAAATCGTTTTACTGAAAGTCCTAATGCATCACCAATTGCGGTTGCACGGCCAACAAGACCAATTTGTGCTTCACTGAGCATTTGGCTAACGGTGTTTAAATCGCGAGTTAAAGGCGTTTGTAAAAATGCTGTATCACCAAATAATATTAGACCTAAGCGGTCGCCTTGGCGTTGCTCAATGAATTCGCCCAACACGGCTTTAACAACCGATAATCTATCTACGTAGCGGCCTTGATACTCCATGTCTTGCTCATTCATTGAGCCAGATAGATCGACTGCCAGCATAATATCACGGCCTTCATTTGGTAAAGCAACTGGCTCATCCAGCCATTGTGGGTTTGCTGCAGCAATAACGAGGAGGACCCAAATTAAGCCTTCTAGCCAAGAAACACCTCGTGAGTGTTCACTTATTTTAGGCGCTAATGAAGATAAACTTGCAAAACTCGGCATGCGTAAGCGCTGTGAAGTACTGTGTTGTGTGGGCTTAAACTTGGCGATTAACCAAGGCAGCGGCAGTAATAAGAACAGCCATGGCCAGCTAAACTCAAACATTTATTGTCTCCTTGAGCTTAAATTTATTGATGGCAAGGGTCAGTTTATCAGCTAGTTGACTATCAGGCGTTGGAGCATAAAGACTGTTGAGTTCTTGCTCGTTAAATGACAACCCAGATAACCTGCTTAAGGTATGCGCCCATTGATTTTGCGATTGTGTGGTAGCGGCTACACCATAGTAATGTTTAGTAAGTCGTTTTAAGATGATGTGCAGTGCTTGTGCATTATTAGGATGTTGTTGGCTTTGCAAGATGGCCTGTTTTTTGGCTTTTTTATGGCAATGCGCTTTGTATGCATATCTGCAAATTATTAATACTAATATTAGTGTGCTCAGAGCGACAGCCCACACCATTGGCGATAGAGGCCACCAAGAGACTTCACTCGGTGGCAGTACATCATGTAAGGCGTCAAGTGGTGATGCTTGCATTTAAATTAATACCTCGAAATTTGCGATTCAAGCGCGGTTGCTGCGCTAAAGCCTTGCATAGTCATACCCGCGCGCTTTAATCGCTCTAAACGCGCAGAAAAAGCATGTTGAGCTTGTTCAGCAAATTGTTCACGGAAGCGCTTATCCATTAGGGGTAATGTCCAGCTGTGTTCACCAGCCGATACGGTGAGAGCTTCTTGATGAGCGGGAAGTTGCAGTTCAAACGGATCAGTAATATGGCAGCCAATGAGTTCACAGTGGCGTGCAAGGCGTTCAAGTTGTTTAAAGCTGGCATCATCTAGATTGTTAAAGTCAGAGATCAAATACACGAGACTGCCAGGCTTAGCTAAATGGCCAAGTCGTTTTAAATTATCTTCAAAAGTACTGGCTGCGTTTGAATCACGATTGACTACTGATTGCTTATGGATATCAACTAATTGGTGGCACAAGGCTAATACACCTTTATCCCGAGCGGTTGGCTTAAGTTCATGATGGCCGTACTCACTGAATACAATGCCACCGAGTCGATCTCCTCGTTGACAAGCAGACCAAGCAACCAGTGCACTTAAATGTGCCGCTTGAACTGATTTTAGCAACAGCTGTGAGCCAAATAGCATGCTATTGGAAAAATCGGTAAATACAAAAACAGGGCGTTCTTTTTCTTCTTGATAGAGTTTAGTGTGAACCTCACCAGTACGCGCGGTGACACGCCAGTCAATGGCTCGAATATCGTCACCATATTGATATTGGCGTACTTCAGCAAACTCCATGCCCCGACCTTTGTGGGGGGCTAAGTATTGACCAGCTTGTGCACTCTTTACTTTGTGCTTTGGGCGCAGAGACAGTAAGTTGGCTTTGGGTTTGTAGTACAGCAACTCTTTCAAGCCTAACTCAGCACCATTACTGTGACACTGAGTTAAAAACGCCTGTGGAGATAATTCAGATTGGTTCATAATCACGGTACTGGAACAAGTTCTAAAATACGGCTGATAACTTGGTCTTTGGTGATCCCATCAGCTTGAGCTTCGTAACTTAAAATAATACGATGGCGTAATACATTGAACACAACGCCTTGAATGTCTTCTGGAGTAACAAACTCACGGTTATGAAGCCATGCATTGGCACGCGCACATTTATCTAGTGCAATCGTGGCTCTGGGGCTGGCGCCAAACTCAATCCATGCACCCAATTGTGCATCTAGCTTACTGGCTTCGCGGGTAGCAATGATCAATTGCACCAAATATTGTTCAAGCGGTTCAGCCAAGTGCATAGATAACACGCCTTTTCTCGCAGCAAATAAGGTTGCTTGGCTGATAGGCGTAAAGGTTGGTGCTTGTTCCAAAAGCGCTTCGCCACGTGTAAGGCGTAAAATTGCTAGCTCGTTTTCTGCACCAGGGTAATCAATATTTAAGTGTAGTAAAAAGCGGTCTAACTGTGCTTCTGGTAGTGGGTATGTACCTTCTTGCTCTAATGGGTTCTGAGTAGCCATAACCATAAATAGATCAGAGAGCGGATAGGTATTTTTTCCGACTGTGATTTGTCGTTCAGCCATGGCCTCTAATAAAGCCGATTGCACTTTGGCTGGTGCACGGTTGATTTCGTCGGCCAATATCAAGTTATGAAACAGTGGGCCTTTTTCAAAAACAAACTCATTGGTCTGCTGGCGATAGATATCGGTACCAGTAACGTCAGCCGGTAATAAGTCAGGGGTAAATTGTACACGTTGAAAGCTGCCTTCAATCCCCTTTGCCAATGCGTTTACTGCACGGGTCTTCGCTAAACCAGGCGGACCTTCAACGAGCAGGTGACCGTCTGCTAATACAGCAATTAATAATGCTTGAGTCAGCTCTGGCTGACCAATAATTTGCGTATCGAGGTAATTTTTTAATTCAGAAAATTCATTTACTGCCATTGCTTTGTCCTTGTACTGACAAATTTTTTCCTAAGTTATAAGGATTTCACCGTAAGAACTCAAGTCTTTCAAATTAATTTATGGATAATTTTGCGTTAAGTTAGACTCTATTTTTTCAATTAGTTCCCTTGTTTTTTCAATAACTTTTGCGACTGTGCAAAAAACAAACTAGGGTAGGGGGTGTTTGCTTCTTTTCTCATCAATAGTGAATTTTCTATTGGCATTATGAAAGGGGTTGTTTAGAATCAGGATAAATAAAACAGGTCAGACCTGTCAGCGGGAGAGCGAAATCAATGTCTGAACAAAATATTCTAAAAACAACAAAGGGCGATAGAATCGCGATTGTAAGTGGATTACGTACGCCATTTGCCAAGCAAGCGACTGCTTTTCATCATGTACCCGCTTTAGATTTGGGTAAGTTGGTCGTTAATGAAATGCTTGAGCGACTTAATTTCGATAAAAGTGAAATAGATCAATTGGTTTTTGGTCAAGTGGTACAAATGCCAGAAGCGCCAAATATAGCACGCGAAATCGTATTGGGTACAGGCATGCCAACATCAGTTGATGCATATTCAGTATCTCGGGCATGTGCAACCAGCTTTCAAGCTATTGCAAATGTTGCCGAATCTATCATAGCAGGCTCTGCGACAGTAGGGATTGCGGGTGGTGCCGATTCTTCTTCAGTTTTACCTATTGGGGTCAGTAAGAAGTTGGCTGGTAGTTTAGTCGATTTGACTAAAGCGCGCACATTAGGCCAGCGATTGAAGATTTTCTCTAAGTTACGCTTAAAAGATTTAATGCCAGTGCCGCCTGCCGTTGCTGAGTATTCGACTGGTCTGTCTATGGGTCAAACCGCAGAGCAGATGGCGAAAACACATGGTATTAGTCGTGCAGATCAAGATGCCATGGCACATCGTTCGCATTCATTAGCTGCAAAGGCATGGGCAGATGGTTTACTCGCTGAAGAAGTGATGGCCGCGCACGTACCGCCTTATAAATCATTCATCGAACAAGATAATAATATTCGTGGCAATTCAACACTTGAAGGCTATGCCAAGTTGAAACCGGTATTTGATAGGGTGCATGGTTCGGTAACTGCAGCCAATGCGACCCCACTTACTGATGGTGCGGCGGCTGTTCTTATGATGAGTGAAAGTAAAGCGAAGGCACTTGGGTATGACATACTTGGTTATGTACGCAGTTTCGCGTTTTCTGCCATTGGTGTGGAGCAAGATATGTTAATGGGGCCGGCGCACTCAACGCCTATAGCCTTAGATAGAGCAGGGATCACTTTACAAGACTTAGACCTTATTGAAATGCATGAGGCGTTTGCGGCACAAGCATTGGCAAATATGAAAATGTTTGGCAGTGATAAGTTTGCCAAAGAACAGTTAGGCCGCTCAAAAGCGTTAGGTGAAATTGATATGGATAAATTTAATGTAAATGGTGGCTCATTGGCATATGGCCATCCATTTGCAGCAACGGGGGCGCGTTTAATTACGCAAAGCCTACATGAATTAAAACGCCGTGGCGGCGGACTAGCATTAACCACTGCATGTGCGGCGGGTGGATTAGGTGCGGCCTTTGTATTGGAGAGTGCATAATGTCAGTATTTAGTTATGAATTAAACGACAGACGCGTTGCTATTGTCACGATTGACGTACCTGACGAGAAAATGAATACGTTACGCGATAGCTTCGCTGATGACTTACTCGCTATTTTAAAGCAAGGCAGTGACGACAATATCACCGGGATGGTGTTTATCAGTGGAAAATCGGATAATTTCATCGCTGGTGCTGACATTAAAATGCTTGATAATGCACAAAATCGTGAAGATGCACTAGCATTGTCTGAAATGTGCCAGCAGGCCTTTTTCACTATGAAAAAGCAACCTTATCCAACTGTTGCTGCTATTCATGGTGCAGCCCTTGGTGGCGGGTTAGAGTTTGCTTTAGCCTGTGATTATCGGGTTTGTACTGACAGTGATATTACTAAACTTGGTTTACCTGAAGTTCAGCTTGGTTTATTACCTGGAGGCGGTGGTACTCAGCGTTTACCTAAGCTTGTTGGTATTCAAAAGGCGTTGGAGTGGATGTTAACGGGCAAACAAGTTCGTGCTAAGCAAGCAAAGAAAGCGGGCTTAGTGAATGACAGTGTGCCACACAGTATTTTACTTGATGTGGCAGCCAAGTTTGCCACGAAAGGCAAGGCAAAAGCAGCGCAACCAAAGCTTGATAAAGTCAGTAAGTTATTGGAGTCGAATCCGTTTGGCCGAAATATTATCTTTAAGAAAGCCCAAGATAACGTTATGAAGAAGACGGGGGGGCATTACCCTGCACCGTTGAATATAATCAAAGCGGTACGTGCATCGGTTGAGTTAGGTGAGTTAAAAGCTTATAAAACTGAAGCCGAAGGGTTTGCTGATTTGGTAATGACAGAGGTATCTCGTTCATTACGTGGTATTTTCTTTGCCACGACAGAGATGAAAAAAGAATATAAAAGTGATGATGCGCAGCCAATAAAACGCACCGCTGTATTAGGTGGTGGCTTAATGGGCGCTGGTATTGCGCATGTGAGTGCAGTTAAAGCGGGTGCATTAGTACGAATTAAAGACGTGGCGCACCAAGGTGTGAGCAACGCAATGAATTATAGTTATAAGATTCTTTCAAAGCGTCAAAAACGCCGTATTATGTCTAAGGCTGAACTTCAGCTGACGATGAATCGGATCACTGGCAGTACTGACTACACGGCGTTTAAACATGTTGATATGGTCATTGAAGCGGTATTTGAAGATTTACAACTGAAGCAAAGCATGGTGGCTGATATTGAGCGTGAAAGCCGTGAAGATACAATCTTTGCGAGTAATACGTCATCTTTACCTATCTCTCAGATTGCTGAACAAGCGCAACGACCCGAAAATGTGATTGGTCTGCATTATTTTTCACCGGTAGAAAAAATGCCTTTAGTCGAGATCATTCCTCATGAAGGTACGTCAGAGACCACGATTGCTAGAACCGTTAACTTTGCACGAAAGCAAGGGAAAACGCCTATCGTTGTGAAAGACAAAGCAGGGTTTTATGTCAATCGTATTTTGGCGCCGTATGTCAATGAAGCCGCTAATTTACTTCTTGCGGGTGAACCAATAGACAAAATTGATCAGGCATTGGTTGAATTTGGCTTTCCTGTTGGACCATTGGCTTTGTTGGATGAAGTTGGCATTGACATTGGATCTAAAATCGCACCAATTTTAGAGAAAGAGCTAGGCGATCGCTTTAAAGCGCCAAATGCATTTGAACGCTTAATTGACTCTAAACGCCTTGGCAGAAAGACCGGTCGTGGATTTTATACCTATGAGAAAAAAGGTAAAAAAGTTGACGAGTCAGTCTATGAGTTATTGGGTATTACCCAGAGCCCACGACTAAATAAGCAAGAAATTGCCAGCCGCTGTGTGGCGCAAATGTTAAATGAGGCAGCCCGTTGTTTAGATGAAGGCATTATTAGTAGCGCCAGAGATGGTGATATTGGTGCCATTTTCGGTATTGGTTTTCCACCATTCCTAGGTGGGCCATTTAGCTATATGGATAAGCGCGGGATTAATAAGGTATGTTCTGAGCTATCAACTTATGCCTCAGAAAATGCGGTCTTTACTCCAGCTGAAAGCTTAATGGCTCTGGCTGAGTCTGGTGATAGTTTCTACACCAAAAACAAGTCAGTGGCTACATTGGTTGAAGTGTCGACTGAAGAGGTAAAAGAGCCTGCGACCGAGATCAATGACACTGTATCAGAGCAAAATGGGGAAGAAAAACCCGCATAAAGTACTTTTGTATTCTATTTTGAGAAAAGCTATGCATTGCATAGCTTTTTTTTTGCAAGTTTGGCGCTTTTTTAATCTGCATAATTGTGCACTTTAAGTAAAATCGGTACTTGTAGGCCTTCCTTTAATTAGTAAGTTATCAGCTGTTTAATATTCTCGATCTTCTTGGTTTTATGGCGTAGCTTTACTTTCGAAAAATCAGATATACGTCTTGTCACCCTTTATTGTTGATGTGCTTGTTTGGCAATAAAATTCATATTGAAATATCAGGCGTTGTGGATAGCTAAAGAATGAAGTTTTGCGCTATGAGAGTAATGATATTAAAAAGGGTATTATTCATCTTTGTTTAAACTTTAAATATCAATAATCAAAGCTGTCGCATTGAGGTTGATTTTCCAAGTTTACATACTGAAAATTTATGAATAAAGACAGCTTAGTTATGCAAATAACAGGGTGAGTTATCGTGTTTTTACCGATTATCAGTCCGTTATGATACGGTCTGGTTTTTTACATTAGCGGTAAAAAACCGTACAATACACCGATTGTCTCACCCCTTCTAACTTGGAACTATTACGACTTTGACACATCAGATCCACGATCTAATTCGTATATTCGACGAGAGCTTTTATCAAACGTATAACTGTAAGCTCATAAAAGGTCAGCACGAACCTATTTATATTCCTGCAAGTATTGAAACCCCGTTTCATCAAATTGTGTTTGCACATGGCTTTTATGCTAGTGCATTACATGAAGTTGCGCATTGGTTAGTTGCGGGTGAACACCGCCGCTTGTTAGAAGATTATGGCTATTGGTATTGCCCTGATGGTCGTGATAGAGAGCAGCAACTTGAATTTGAGAATGCTGAGGTTAAGCCTCAGGCGATTGAGTGGGCGTTGAGTATAGCAGCGGGTTTTGCGTTTAATGTCTCGATTGATAATTTAAATGGCGCGCAAACATGTCGTTTTAGTTTCCAAACGCGTGTTCATAAGCGGTTACTGAGTTTAGTTGAAAATGGATTTAGTGAACGCACTGAGACGTTATTAAAAGCCTTGTGTGAATTTTATGGCACACCTTGGCCACTCACTGCAGCGCAGTTAGAGTGGCAATGCCCAGAGGAGTTTTTAGATGCAGTTTAAGCTTGGCTTAATTATAAACCCAGTTGCGGGCTTAGGTGGTAGCGTTGCACTCAAAGGCAGTGATGGTGAAGATACCGCAGAGCAAGCGTTAGCATTGGGCGCTGAGCCAAAAGCCAATATGCGTACTAAGCAAGCATTAGAGTTGCTAGTACCATACGCAGATGAATTGAAAATTTACACGGTCAATGGCCAAATGGGTGAGTCGTGTGCAAAAGAGCTGGGCTTTGAAACAGAAGTTGTTTTATCTACAGAGACCAAAACATGCCCTCAAGACACAGAATCTGCAGCAGCAGAAATGGTGGCACAAGGGGTTGATATGATTTTATTTGCGGGTGGTGATGGAACCGCGAGGAATATTTGTGCTGCTGTGGCAGATCAAGTCCCAGTGCTAGGCGTTCCAGCTGGCTGTAAGATACATTCGGGTGTTTATGCTATTACACCAAAAGCGGCAGGAAGAGTCGTTGAGATGCTGGTTAAGGGTGAGTTGGTTACGTTAGCAGATGCTAATGTGATGGACATTGATGAAAGTGCATTTCGACAAGGCACTGTAAAAGCGAAACGCTACGGTGAAATGCAAGTGCCATCTGAACTTCGTTATGTGCAAAGTGTTAAAAATGGTGGCAAAGAAACAGACGAACTGGTGCTGGCTGACTTAGCAGCTTATGTGATCAGTGAGATGGATGAAGATGAGCAATATATTATGGGCTCAGGGTCCACTGTTGCTGCGGTTATGGAAGAGCTAGGCTTAGATAATACATTGTTAGGTGTTGATTTAATAAAAGATCACGAGCTGATAGGTCAAGATATGACAGCAGCTCAGCTTTACGATTGTACTGGCACTCATCCAACGAAGTTAGTGATCACGCTTATTGGTGGTCAAGGGCATATTTTTGGACGTGGCAATCAACAATTAAGCCCGGATGTAATACGTAAAGTAGGGCGAGAGAACATTCTAATTGTGGCAACAAAAACTAAATTACAAGCGCTAAATGGCCGTCCACTCATTGCCGATACCGGAGATCAATCGTTAGATAATGAATTAAGTGGTTATATTCGTGTGATCACAGGGTACAATGATTACGTGATGTATGCCGTAGGCCACCCAGATTTAAATTAGGAGAAATAATGTCATTTCAAGACTATGTAACAGCTGCCCAGCAATTTTTTGATGATCTAGTTGATAAAGCGAGTGATGATGAGCTATTTGCAGGCGGTTATTTACGTGGCCACTTTGACCTTGCTGTAGGGTATGCCCAAGTTGAAGGCGAAGATTTAAGCCCAACAGAGCTTAACGATAACGTAGAAAAAAGTTTAGTGAAAGCTTACCGCAATGGTGAACTAACCGACGAAGATAAGACCCATGTTGTGTCTATTTGGGAGCAGGTTAAAGCACTTAGCTAACTCAAACAAGAATAAAAAACATTGAAGCCGTGTTATACACGGCTTTTTTGTATACAATATTAAAGCATGAAAGATGTTAATTGTTATTCTTATAAGGATATAGTATGCGTAAATTAACCTATGGCACTGTCGCAGCACTGATATTATGCTTTGGCAACGTGTTTGCAAGCCAAAATACTCAACAAGAATTTAATCAAGCCTACCAAGCTTATCAACACGCAGTGGAAAATAAAAACGACACCGATAAGTATGAACTTGCTAAGAAAGCTTATTTTCTTGGGCAAAAAGTATATGGTAAGGGGCAGCAAAATACTCTGAATTTGGCAGCTAACTACGCAGAGTCAATGCCAGATGATATGAAAAAAGAGCAAGTTGCGTTATATCAAGAGATAGTAACTGCGACTGAGAAACTATACAACACTCAAAGCTCACAGTTGATCGACCCGTTGTTATCACTGGCAAAGTCTTTAGTGGAAAGTGGAAAACGCAGTGCTTGGCATGCACATATTGAGCACGCACTAAAGATCGCAAAGTACAGTGAAGACATAGTATTAGAATCAAAAGTTAACTTTGAAGCGGCAAAAATATTATTTACAAGTCGTGAACATTATCGCAAAGCGAAACAATATCTTAAACGTACAGACGAAATAAATATAACTCATCTGCCGGCAGATTCGATGCACCGTCTTGAGGTGGACATGTGGGTTGCTGCATATGAAACCGGTCGAAAAAGACATAATGCAGCAATTGAGCGTTTGAATAATGTGGTTGATGTTTTCGATAAAAACCTTGATTTTGAGCACCCTTACGAGCTCTTTGCACATTCAAGGCTTGTTGCTGCCTATGAGCGAAAAGGGGACCGAGAAGCAGCAACAAAACATTGCATCGCCATTGCACAAATGCGGCCTTGGAATGACAATATTGAGCAAACTCCTCTTTATAGAAAAGAACCCAAATATCCCACGGGAGCTGCCAAGATGGGTCGTGAGGGGTCCGTGCAACTAGAGTTCACGGTCACGCCCAGTGGCTTCGTGAAAGACATTATAATTTTAAACCCTGAGGAAGGTAGCGGGTTTAAAAATACGTCAATTAAAGCGCTTAAAAAATGGCGTTATGCCCCTAAATTTGTTGATGGGGTTGCAGTAGCTGCAAAGTCTAGAGTACAACTCGATTTTCGCCTTAATCGCTGAGCCTGTAAGGGGAGAGTAAAAACGTAATAGCCAACGTTTATTACGTTTTTCAATCTACTTAAAAACGCCAGTAGATAAATAGCAGAGCAAAGCCAAATAAATAGATTAGGCCAACCCATGTCAATACTCTGAGTACGCCACGGGGTGGCTTTTCAATATTTACCATCAATCGATAATTAAACCAAGCAAACAGCGGGGTGGTTACGAATGCTAAGGTCATAGCAAAAGTAAGCATATCCTTTAAGTTCGCTTTAAAAAAGAGCACCACAGCCATTCCCAAACAAGCTTGTAATAGTATGAACAGAGTTAAGCTATGTTTAGGCGTATTGTTACGAGACAAGCAAAGTGCTTCATTAAGGGTTCGTGCATACCCATCAAGTACAGTCAGTGTGGTACCAAACATACATAAAAAGGCGATGGCCGATACTAGGCTACGGGCCCATTCTCCAATAGTGAGTGTGTACATGTCGATTAACTGTTTGCTGAATGCAACCCCCGCGAGCTCTATTTTGCTGGTACTTCCAAACTGGACTAGAACACCTAGTGCGGAAAATACGAGAGCCAAAAGGGCTGTAAGTCCATAACCTAGATTGAAATCAAACATACCTTGGCGAAAATTAAATGTTGTGCTTTTACATTTAGCTTTTATCCACAGAGAGTTAATGGCAGATATTTCAATAGGTGCTGGCATCCACCCCATAAGAACCACTAAAAAGCCAAGCATAGCCAACTGGTAAGGGTCAGGCATGATCTCTGGTGTTGGGTGTGCACTTCCTTGAAAAAGTGCAATCAACAATGCAGAGATGGTTGCGAGTGTTAAGCAGCTCATAATCCATTTACTGGCCTTATCAAGTACTTTGTAATGGCCAAAAAGTAAAATCACTAAGCAGACTGATAAAATAGCAAAACATAATGTGGTGACGCTCACTTGCATCGGTAGTGCGTAATGCAGAAGACTTGCAGTTAAGAGTAAGACACCTGCGGTGTTAACGATTGCAGCCACAACATTGAGTACAGTGAATATCGCAAATATTATCTTACCTTGGCGTTTGTACCCTTCTATAACACTATTTTTTGTATGTAGAGTATATTCAACACCAAAACGGAAAAAGGGGTATTTGAGTAAATTTACAGCGACGATCAGCCATAATAATTGCCAACCAAATAATGCACCTGCTTGTGTGGCGGCAACTAAATGAGAGCCTCCAATTGCAGCGGTCGCCATTAATATTCCAGGCCCAATTGAACTCAATTTTTGTTGCATGTTTGCTAGCACTAAACCATCCTTTTTACGAAAGCTATATAAAAGCCGTACTCGCCATCATTGGTTTTACAGTTTGTAGGAGGCGGTCGAGCAGCTGGTGTTATTTTGTCACGTTATAGCCGATATTAATAAAAAGAGTGTACCTTGTGTACTTTTTGATATAAACAATTTTTTTACATTGTTCTGATAGGCGCCGGGGAATAAAGGGATTAGTTGCGGTGGCATTATACTGAGACACTGTGCATCTGTGTTTGGTAGTAATGATCAGTCATACCACTGAGGTGTATGCATTCATCTAGCCTAGACTGAATCTCATTACTTTGGATCCCGGCGTTCAGTGCGTGACCATATATTTTGACTGCATTTTGATATTCTGCGGATGTGTATAAACGTCTACCTATTTTCTCATAGGCATGGGCCCTTGCTTTATCAGTTTGATATATTTTTTCGAAAACAATTTTGTGCATTAAGCCAGCTAAAACATGTTGGCAATTCTTTAGCTGTCGGTTTATCAGCTGGTGTGCTGTATAAATGCTCTCGAAGGCGTCTTGATGTTCACCTAAATGGTGGTATAAAAATGCTAAAAAGATCACTTGTATAGGATCATCACTGCTCTTTTGCGCAAGTTGAGTAAGCTTTGCTTTCGCTGGGAGATGGTTACCCTCAAGAATCATCAGTGCAATCATTAGCGTGCTAAATTCATCGGGGTTATTTAATTGCATGATTTTTTGCACATCAATTAAACTCTGTTTTGCATTGTCAGTATGCTGTTTTGACGGGTTAAAAAGTGCAGATAAAATCTGCATTCGAGCTTTTAAACTGTTGATGTAGTTTTGATACTCAATGTTTTCGTTACGGATACTGTGAACTCTATTGAGTAAGTTATCTAATGCCTCGACTTCTTGATTTGCATGCAGTGTCATGAACCCCAGCCTAAGCATCATCGGAGACATTTTTTCTAGTTCAAAAGCCAATACTTGCTCTGTTGCTATGTGTCGCTTGTTGGTTTGCCAAGATAAATAGATTTGCCAATAAAAAACACGCACTGGGTACACTTTCTGAATAAGTGGTAAGGCTAAAAACTGCTTACATTTATCGAGCTCTTTTAGCTCATAGTTAATGTGGAATAGGCTCCAACTAGCCCAATGAATGCGCTTTTCAGCAAGAGGGGTAAGTAGCTTTTTGGCAATACTATATTGACCTAGTTGCTGTAGCAAGTTCACTAACAGCTGGTTTCGCGCTTTTTTTAAAAAGTTTGGATAGTCACGTTTTCTAAGATCTTTTAGATGTAAAAGGGCTCGTTTGTAATGTTTTTGACTAATAAATTGATACGCGGTCTTAAATTCAGAAATTTGTAGAACGTGCTGCTTCAACTGCTCTGATATTTGCGCAGTGTTGAAAGGTCGAGTGATCATTTGTGTACTATGAAATGGATACTCACAGGTGTAATCAAAAGAGGTATTTTCAAATGCAAGGTATATTAGACGTGTGGTAGGTAGTAGCTTATCTGCAAAAATCAGATCGCTGATCATGTCATAGTGATTATGTAGTTGCTCAATATTATGATCTAGAAATAAGACATCGAATTGCTGAGTTTCAATTTCATTCATAAATTGCTCTGGTTGAGCAAAAGTAAATATATTAAAGACGCCTAAACTCTTCAGTATGTTGCTGAGTAGCTCTATATTTGCTTTGCTTTCATCAATAATGGCAATATTTAAATTGTTCAGCTGCAATTTAATACTCTCTTTGTAAATGAAAGAATGAATGAAAAGGGGTGTAGTTTTTTCAATTTTTTATTTTAAGTCATGAATTTGAATTATAAATTCTCACCTTCCATTGTTTTCTGGACAAGTATTCTAATATGCATGCTATCTGTAAACCGGCAAATGAAATCGCCCTGATTTATATGCTATTAACAATTAGAATTCAAGGTGCTATTTGCATCTGTTTACATTATTTTAAAAACATAGACGACTACTCTATGGATAAATTTAGAAAAAGCACAAAAACCAATCTTTAAGTATTGTTTTTTGGAAGCTTGCTTTTTATTCGATGAAATACTCCTGCGCATCATCTTTGATATCTTGGTAGTCATCTTCTTCTAAGTCTAAGACTTTTAATACCGCGGTTTTAACATTGAGCCAGTCAGGGTCTACAACAAAGCGTTTGTTGGTATAGACTAAATTTTCTGCCATTTTTAATGTTGCCATACAGAGTTTTTCGTCACTGGGGTGATGTTCGTTAAAGTAATCAATGTCATGATGGCGCAATACTAATTGGCAAATCACCTTTGGTAAGTTCCAACTACTTGCTAGGTAGTAACCGATCACAGCGTGGTTGGTTGGATAATACGTTGCTTCATGGGCGGCTAAGTTAACTGTTGATTGTTGATTTGCCGTAGTTAGTACATCTAAATAGTTGTCATACTTCATAGCCATTGCAGGTATGCCAGCATCATGAAATAACCCCAGCATATGCAGGTTTTCAATGGGAACTTTGGATTTAATTTTTTTTCCGATAAGTGTCGCAACATCTGCAATTTCTGTTGCGGTATCCCAAAAACGTTCTAGTTTGATACAACATGTGCGTTGGTCAAACGCTTGCTTAATTAAAAACCCAGTCACTAAGGTTGTGATACTTTCTAATCCCAAAAACATAACGGCTTGACGAATATCGGTAATAGTACGTGCCATGCCATAGCTACTAGAGTTGATCACTTTAAGTACTGCTGCTGAAGTTGCTATGTCTGTTGAAATAAGTTCTGCAATTTGGTGAAGATTAGGCTCAGGCTCTGTCAGGGTATCTTGTAGTTGACAGAGTAGCTCCGGCTTTGGTGGTAAATTAAACCCATTTTTTATGTCTTTGAGCACAGAGTCATCAATATCAATCATGGCTATATCCTTACTAATAATGAATTAACATAATAGTTCAAAGCCGAACCCATGCGATAAATTAGACTAAAAAACCCTCTTTTTGGGGGTATATTGAGCGATCCGTACCAGTTTAAGGCGCGTTTGATTGCGAGTTAACACCAAATTGCGTTAAGGTTAAACAATTTTGTAATTTTAGAGATGAAACATGAGTCAAGATACAAATACGGCGGCCTCTCCAGGGATGGTAACGCGGTTTTTAAACTCGATAGAACGGGTAGGAAATAAGCTCCCTGATCCGGCCATTATATTTTTAATTGCGATGGTCTTAATATGGTTTTTATCGTGGTTATTCTCGGGTACAAGCTTTGATGCAATTGACCCTCGAACAGGCCAAGCGATTGTCGTTAATAATTTATTGAGTGGCGATGCATTAGCTGGGTTTTTAGCCTCTATGGTTAAAACATTTACCGGATTTGCGCCGTTGGGTGTGGTACTGGTTGCGATGTTAGGTGTGGGTGTTGCTGAACATTCAGGTTATATCAATGCCGGTTTGAAATTGATGTTAAAAAGAACGCCACAGGCGTTATTGACACCATCAATTATTTTGATTGCGATTGTAAGCCATACAGCAACAGATGCAGGTTACGTTTTAGTTATTCCGATTGCTGGCGTAATATATTATGCAATGGGACGTCATCCGTTAGCGGGTATCGCGGCGGCATTTGCTGGTGTAAGTGGTGGATTCAGCGCAAACTTTATTCCGTCAGGAATAGACCCATTACTACAAAGTTTTACTCAAAGTGCGGCGCATATTATTGACCCTGCAATGTCAGTTAACCCGTTGAATAACTGGTTCTTCACATCGGCTTCAAGTGTTTTTATTGTTTTATTAGGTTGGTATATTACCGATAAAATCATCGAACCTCGCTTGAAAGACACTAAAGTGGATGGGGATACAGATAACCTACCGGCATTTGATGAGGTTACCTCAAAAGAACGCACTGCGTTTTATGTTGCATCATCAGTGATGATTGCAGGTCTTGGTTTACTTGCTTACGCCTCTAGTGGTGAAGACTCTGCATTACGCAGCCCAAATGGTTCTTTAACTGACTTTAGCGCACCTTTAATGCAATCAATTGTGCCATTAATTTTCTTACTATTTTGGATCCCAGGTGCCATTTTTGGTTTTATGGTTGGCACATTTAAAAGTTCAAAAGATATGATTGACGCAATGAGTAAAGCCATGGGCAGCATGGCGTACTATATTGTTATGGCATTTTTCTGTGCCTTATTTATTGCGGCATTTAGCCAGTCAAACTTGGGAGCACTATTAGCTATCGAGGGTGCTGAAGTACTTAAAGCGATGTCTCTTCCAAGCTCAGTTACGGTCGTGGGCATTATTTTCCTGACGGCGTTCGTTAATCTTTTTGTGGGTTCAAGTTCTGCAAAATGGGCGCTACTAGGACCCATATTTGTACCTATGCTAATGCAATTGGGCATTTCACCTGACTTAACACAAGCGGCATATCGCGTCGGTGATTCAAGTTCAAACATTATCACGCCACTTATGCCTTATTTTCCATTGGTCGTGGTGTATTGCCAGAAATACGTTAAAGGGACGGGGATCGGTACATTGATTGCGATGATGTTACCTTACTCAATTGCCTTCTTAATTGGCTGGAGCTTGTTCTTACTTGCTTATTGGGGTCTTGGCTTCCCGCTTGGATTACAATCAAGTTACACGTACCCTTCATAGATGGTTAGGGGCTGTTGATCTTTTAGGTTCATTTTTACAGCAGTTTGATTGGGTTTTATACAAGGCATAGGCTGCGTAGCATGGTTATTCTATGTGAGTTAGCCGATAACACAGTAGAAAAGCCAATCAAGCGCTGCCTACCGGTTCTTTTGAGCGCCCTTTTCTCTGTGCTGCTTAATATTCGTTTAGGTTACTAGGCCACACATTAAGCGCCGTGATAAAGTACGCTCAAAGAGAACAAAAATAGAACAGTAAAGTTCAATAGCCCCTAGATTAAACCAATAAAAAACGCCCTTTTGGGCGTTTTTTTATATCGAAATAGAACATGCTAAGGCGGGGGAGAGGTTAATACCGGCAGTATTATTTTGAATAAAGTGCCTTGATTTACGGTACTCGAAACAGTGATTTCCCCCAAATGCTTTTTAACAATGGCTTGTGATATGGATAACCCGAGGCCTGTGCCTTTTCCTATATCTTTGGTGGTATAGAATGGGTCAAAAATACGATCAAGCTGATTTTGCTCAATGCCAATACCATTATCTTGAATTTCAATGATTATTTTCTGTTCTTGACAATAACTGCGGATGAATATTTCCCCGTGATCTGTAATGCTCTGTACAGCATTTACCAATAGATTTAGATAAACTTGATTAAGTTCATTGTTGATACAATAGCTTTGCGGTATCTGTGTATGCTCTTCAACTATATGACAGGTATTTTTTACTTGGTTCTCTAAGATTTTAAGGGTCAAACTAATGCCTTCACAGACATCACTCAAATGCCAGTTACTGTCATTGTTTTGGCAGTAGGCTTTGAGAGACTTTACAATATGACTAACGCGTTCTACACCTAGGTTACAATCGGCGAAAAGCTCACTAAACTCACTTTTTAAAAAGTCACACTGGTATTGCTCAGTGAGGTTGTTTAAGACGGATAAAGCTTTAGGATCAAGGTACTCTTTCAGGCTTTCTTGTACTTTAAACATATCAGCAACTTGTTGTTGCATCAGCTGTAAATTACTGCCAATAAAACTAATTGGGTTGTTAATTTCATGGGCTATACCAGCAGCAAGCTGGCCTAAAGATGCCATTTTATCTTGCTGTACTAGATTATTTTGTACGCGTTCTGATTCAATGCGCAGTTGCTGTGCTTCCAACTCAATGAATCGGTTTTCAACTTGTGCCAAGGTTTGTTCAACAAGCCCAGTAATACGACTAATTGAACGCACATCTTGGCGTAAATATGCGCCTTTACGTTCACTCAATATAATAAGTAGGCACACCGAGCTTTTATAGCTAAAAGAAGCGAGTAAAGCACTGTGATAGCCTTTTACACCCAAAGTGCTTAACCATGGAGGTTGGAGTAATTGAAAATCAACGATCGCTTTTGCGGAGCCTGTAAGTACAGACTTTAATAATGGGTCAACGCTAAGCCTTTGATCGATTGATTGATGTGTACTGGTGGCAGCAACTTTGAGTGTGCCCGGTATATCTGGTGTTAATAAAAATGCGGCATCAAAAGAGGCTTGAATATTGAGTGTGGCAAAAATGGATTGGTAAATTTCTTCTATGGTCGATGCCTGTAATGATGCACTCATGCCTTCTAGCAATACTTGCGACTCAGACTGTTGGGTACGTAGGCTGTCTACTTCGCGTTCTAAGCGAGCGACTTTCTCAATTAAACGCTCGTTATGTTCAATGAGTTGTTGATGATTATTTGCCATTTTATACCCCAAATACGACAGCAGAAATCATTAAATTCCCGTGACGTGATTGACCATCTAAAAAACAGCCTTGTTCGCCAAACGTATAGGCCCCGGTGACCGGGGTAGTTGCAAAGCGCTTTTTTATATTATCAGTGACTTGTTCAAACTGTGGTTTTACGCTGAGCATGCAGCCTGCGCAATATATGAGTAAGCAGCCTGAGAGATCCGGTTTAGCTAAGCCATTTTGTGCACTTTGAATTACTTTATGCGCGCGTTGCAGCAAACTGCTTGTTGAACCTTGCATAATATGCAAATGATCGCCTTGCTCTAACTGTGAGAATAGGCTCATAGTACCGTCATCATTGACGCGTTCAGGGTGACTTAGTAAGTATTCATCTTTATTAACTTCACGGCCTATAGGGTGAAAAGAGGTTAGCCCAAGAATATTACCACCATGCAGCTGCTCAGTGATGGCTCCATTTGTTAAGTGGTTATATTGCCTCGCGGCTTTGATGCCATCGAGCGAAGTTACTTGCCTGCCTGATGACTCGGTTACCTCAGTTGTGCGTCCTGATGGTGCATACCCTGATGAAAACGAGAACGAAATGGGCACTGACGGCATTAAGCTTGCTATGGCCATTTGACAAGGCTCTGAACTGGCATGTGTGAATATTTGCCACTGTCCTGTTACATCATTATCAGACGCGGATCCTCCGACGATGGGTACGCGTGTGCCGATGATATTTTGCACTCCATTTATAGCAGCCTCTTCATCTCCTGGTGTGAGAGTTACCCATAACAATTCTGGTGGTTCGCTGCCGGTATTGTTTAATAAATGTCGTGCTGTGTTTTGGGCTGTTTCATAAATAGGTTTATCTGGTGCATTGCCAGCACAAATATGGTAATGCCCAGAGTCGTCTTCAATGGTTGTGATAGTCAGTGTGGCAAATGCGTTATCGTTATACTGGTTATGACAAAGGCTACCTTGACATGAGCTACTTAAAATAAAGGGCACCCCTGCGAAATGCGCAGTTAGCCAGTGCCATATAGTGTGTGCATTAAGCTGTACATCAAAGTAGACAAGTATAAAAGCGGGCTTAAGAGATGGGTGAGATTGGGCATGTATATCATTTAGCGCTTGGTGGGTATCGGGTGTGTTTGATGAATAGCAATTAAATTTAAACAAAACAGCTCTCTACGGTTGAATGATTAACGAAAGTGAGTGGATATATACTAAAAAATATTCTTATCGCGGCATTTTACGCTGTTTAGTAAAGATAACAGCTGCCTTTTAAAGGTCAAATCATATGATACGTTGGTCATGATGGCGTAATACATTTTGATCTTTTTATGAATTAATTTATCGGTGACAGACACATGAAAAATAAATACTTTTTTATGGGTTTTAGGCTTGGCGTAATATACGCAAATAAACTAATTTTAAAGAACTGCTAAGTGCAGAGTAGTTTTTTTAGAGGATGAGGTATTAGCGTGCGTATAAAAACAAAGATTATAATGAATGTGGCTGTCATTATTGCTGTTGGTGTACTCACCACATCGGTTGTTTTGACCAAGTTAGCGGAGTCGATGACATCAACGGCGTTAGAAGAGCAGTTACAGAATCGATTGATAGGGCTGCGAGATGCAAAAGCTGAACAAATTACCAGTTACCTAGATAATATAGAGCACCATATTGCGACATTAGCGTCATCTGTTATGACCATTGAGGGAACGGTACAATTTAGTGATGCTTTTAAGCAGTATAGCCTCTCATCCACATCGGCTTCATCAGCACAAGTCGATAACAAGTTGTCTCAATTCTATCAGCAACAGTTTTTATCGACATATAAATCGCTTAATGACAATAAAAATATCAATGTACAGTCGTTGTTAACGACGCTATCTGAGCATGGTAAAGCATTACAATACACATACATTGCCAATAATTCGCACCCACTGGGTAGCAAAAGTGAATTGATTAACCCCAATGATGGGAGTGCATATCAGCAGGCACATGTTAAGTACCACCTTTCATTTAAAAAAACGTTAGAGGCCTTTGGCTATTACGACATATTTATTGCAGATGCGAAAACGGGGGATGTTGTTTATTCTGTATTTAAGGAGCTTGATTTTGCAACTTCATTAAAAAATGGCGCATACGCAAACTCAGGGCTTGGTAAGGCATATCGTGCTGGCATGAACTTATCAGAAGGTGAGGTTAAAATTATCGATTTTCACCCTTACACGCCTTCATACGAAGCGCCCGCTGCTTTTTTTGCATCGCCAATATTTAAACAAGGCACTCGTGTTGGGGTATTGATATTTCAAGCACCCGTTGATCGAATTAATGACATCATGACCTATCATGAACAATGGCAGTCTCGTGGGTTGGGTATGTCTGGCGAAACCTACTTGGTTGGCGACGATGGACTTATGCGCTCTCAAAGTCGGTTTTTACTTGAAGATAAGGCCGCATATTTGGCAGCTCTGGCCAGTTCAGGCATCGATGGTAAAACAATTAAGCAAATCGACATTAGAGACTCTTCTTTAGGGATTGCACCAGTAGACACGCAAGCGGTGCGAGCTGCGCTTAAGGGGCAGCAAGGATTTGACCTAATTGCTGATTATAGAGGAGTCGAGGTTGCGTCAGCCTATGGATTTATTGAAGTGGGTGATAATCGATGGGCAATTTTAAGTGAAATTGATGAGTCTGAAGGATTTGCGGCAATGGATGGCATACTCAGTACGTTAGTTACCACAGCAATTATCAGTACGCTAATTATTATTGCTTTAGGATTAACCGCAGCATGGGTACTGGGTGGATATCTCTCTAAGCCGATATTGCAGTTAAATGATTTTGTTATGCGAGTTGCCAATACACTCGATTTATCGCTAAGAGCAGATTTACGAGCGGGTAAATCAGACAAAGATGAAATTGGTCAGGTTGAACGTTCATTTAATTTAATGATGCAAAGCATTAATGGCGCTATGCAGGAAGTATCTGATTCATCGACTAATTTAAGCCGTTCGGTTAATTTGCTCAGAGATAACTTTAATGTGGTGACATCTCAGTCACAAGAGCAATCAGGTATGACATTACAGTTATCGGCTGCAATTGAAGAAATGGCACAAACATCTGACTCACTTGCTGAATCAGCGAAAAGCTCTAACCATGCAACACATGCGGCGGTTGATCAGGTAAATGACGGTAAGCGCAATGTTGAAGCGAATATGCATTATAACGAAACGCTTAAAGAAACGATTTCTACGACTTCAAATAGTGTTGATACAGTAGCAAAAGACAGTAACGACATTGGCTCTGTATTAGAGGTGATCAGGGGTATTGCTGAACAAACAAATCTTTTAGCGCTGAATGCCGCCATTGAAGCAGCTAGGGCGGGTGAGCAAGGCCGTGGCTTTGCCGTTGTTGCTGATGAAGTTCGTTCGCTTGCACAAAAAACCCAAGATTCTACCAAAGAGATCCAAACAATTATTGAAACACTACAACATGGCACAAAGCAAACAGTAACGACGATGAAAGTTGCGCTAAAAAGTGTGGAAGACACCCTAGTTACGACCCATAAAGTGACAGACTCATTTGAAGAAATAAACAAAGAAGTTGTTGAGATTGAGGGTTATAACTCTCAGGTGGCGACTGCAACAGCAGAGCAAAGCGCAGTTGCTCGTGATATGGCGCAGCAAGTGTCTTCTATTAGTGAGTTGGCCGAAAATAACAACCAAGCAATAGAGGATGCGTCTGGGTGCTGTAATGAACTTGAAGGTGAATATAAGCGATTAAAGGACTTGGTATCTCGATTTAAATTGTAGAAAATACAAGGCCTCACATCTTGAGCGTCATGTATATTTTATTGAAACTACAAGCACATTAAAGAGTCACTAGATATCTTCCCTAATGTGCTTGTAGTTGCAATACATAAGGCGCGAGCACCTGGTCAATCGGTTGCGGCTTTGAGTAAAGAAAACCTTGAAATTCTTGCATACCAAGCTCAGCAAGTGCATCTCGTTGGGCTGTCGTTTCAACTCCTTCCGCAAGGGCTGCAATACCAAGTTTCGCGCATATTTTCACCATGCCGCTGAGTAATGCATGTTGGTTTCTGTCAGTGTCGATCTTGTCTAATAAACTACGGTCAAATTTAAGTCGATTAATTGGGTACTCAATTAACCGAGCGATATTTGAGTAACCAGTACCAAAATCGTCTATTGCTAACTTTATACCAAATTGACTCAGTGATTTGAGTTGCATCAAGGTGTGGGCTCTATCATTTGCAATACTATATTCTGTGAGCTCAAGTTCGATAGCACTTGCCGCTAGGTTGTACTTCTTTAAGTGGGCTTTAATTTGCTTTGCAAAGTCTTCTTGCTCTAAATCTTGAGCGCTTACATTAACAGCGACTGGTACTGGTAAAACGGGGTAGTTTGATAGGGTTTGACACAATTTACCCATTATATACTGCGTTAATGCTTCGATTAAACCAAACTCCTCGGCTATTGCAATAAATTCCCCTGCAGGCACAGGGCCTAGTAAGTGGCTATGCCAGCGAGCCAGCGCTTCAAAACCAATCAATCGACCACACGCGAAATGCTTGCCTTGTAAGTAAATCTCTAACTCATTGTGCTCAAGTGCTTTTTCTAGTAAAAGTGCCATTTCATGGCGACCGAGACGTTGTTTCTTAAAGCTAAAGTCAAAAACAGAGTAAAGTGCATTGGAATGACGTAACTCACATGCTTGTACTGCATTTTTTAACAAACGTTCGGCGCTATACCCATGCTGCGGATAGGCTGCAATTGAAACCGCGTATTTAGCATGGTATTGCAGGTTCCCCAAGCGTAGCCAAAAATCAAGGTTTTGCTGCCATTGCTTGGCTGTTTCTTGAAGCAAGCCATTATGGTTTGCAATAAAGCCTAGTCGGCCGGAACCTAAATAAGCGACAGCACTGTTTGCCTGATTATGGTGTTCAAATATTTTATTGATGTGCTTGTATAGTAATTTACGTTGTTCAGCATCTACGCCGTGCTCTAGTACTTGTAAGTTTTGGTTATCCGCAATAGCGACAATGAATGGGCTAGCGCCTTTCACTGCGATATCGATTTGCTCACTTAGCCATGTTTTGTTTGGTAAATTAACTTGGGTATTAAAGTACTTAGTTTGATGATGTTGTGCACCGAGTGCCTTAAATTGTTGCTCAAGGTAAAACTGCTCTGAGGCATCGCTGATATACCAAGCAGATAAGGATTTTTCATGGCGCTCTTTTGCGTCAATTTGTAAAATTGAGTTGGCGCGTTTATAGAGCTTGCAGCTCTCATCGATTACATCGTTGAATATGAGTTTACTATGGCATGGTAAGGGATGATGATAGAGGTTAAGCAACTGTTTTGCTTTTTGGTTTGCTTCAACGATTTGTTGCTCTTCATTGACCAGAATAATAGCTGAGTAGGCGTTTTGGAAAAATTTGCGATATAGGTTTTTTTGTTGCTCTAACAATTGGCTATGTTCTTGTAGCTGCTGTTGCAAGTGTATTGCAGCCAAACTGGTACGCCATACTGCTAATGGAATACAAATATTAAAAAAGAAAAAAACAAAACTGTGAATATAAAAATGCGCGTTGTGTAGCAGTTCTGCTTGGGCGTTTCTGGCAGGCGTACCTAAGTCTTGAAAAATAATATACAGGGGGAGTAAGTTTAAAAGCATATAATATGCTGCTGTTTTTCGGCCTATCAACAAGAGTGCTATCACGGGTGTTACATAGGTAATAGTTGCCCCAATCTGTATTACATTTATAGCTGGCGTAAAAAGGTGGATACAAACAGCAAAAGCGGTGATGGTTAGGAGCAAAGCATGTGCGCTAAATAAATAATGTTTACGGCTAAAAAACAAGAGACCGAATACAATGGTGCTTGCACCGCTGGTTATGAGTAAATAGCTGGGAGTTTGAGATGTTAAGTAGATATATAAGCTGTGTGATGAAATCGCCATAGAGACGATTAACACGGCCATTAACATCAGCCGCAATGCACTGACTTGCCAATTAACGACATGTAAAGGGTGGTGGAGCTTTTCATCTAGGTGGAAAAATTGTCGCAGCTTATACAAGTTAATTCATTATAAATCATTGGTTTTAAGGTAATAATATCGAGTGTATTGCAAAGCTGCAATTGTTATAAGCCTTTAAATTTAAAGTTTTTAATGACAGCGCTATCATTTTAACTTTGTTTATAATCCTGCTAATAGGGATTCTTTGTTGCAGTATACCTCATTAGTCCCACTCATGCTTGAGCTGGTGGTTCTGTGAGTTGTATTTAGTGATTGCTCTGAACGTTTGCAATGACGGGGTTAGTCTAGTGAAAACAGGTAACCTTAATAGTAAGTTGACCGTTATTCGTTGTTTTGACGGTGTTTTGTAAAGGCACTAACGAAAGTTGTTATCTTTTGTAAATCTATAGAAATTAAATGGTTATTCAATTTCTTTGTCTGTAATCTGGTCCTTAATGAGGTGTCTTTACGAATAAAGTAATGGAGTAATTGATTAAGATATGAATAGATTTAGAGCACTCTTTATTTCGGCTTTACTTGGTACAAGTAGCACTGCTTTTGCGACAATTGTTGAATTTCAAACCTCTAAAGGCTCATTTCAAGTTAACTTGTTTGACCAAACAACACCTATCACGGTCAAGAATTTCTTACGCTATGTTGAGCAGGGAAGGTATTCTGACTCGATTATACACCGCAGTTTACCTAACTCAGTTTTACAAGGGGGTGGATTTAAATATGAAGGCAATATCCCACTAGACAAGATAGCGACCTATGCGCCAATTACCAATGAACCGAAACTATCAAATTTGCGTGGCACGATTGCAATGGCAAAGTTACCCCGTGAACCTAATAGTGCAACTAGCCAATGGTATTTTAATGTAACCGATAATAGCAGCAGTTTAGACCCAGGCAATGGCGGGTACACAGTTTTTGGCCAAGTAACCACTGAAGAGGGTATGGCCGTGATCGATAAAATATCGAACTTAGAGCGATGTGAAAAGGTACCAGTAATAAACTATACCGCAGAGCAATGCAACGATGTAGACATCGATCCAGATGGCAGTAATTTGATTGCAGTTAATAGCGTTGTGATCATCGATTCTGATCCAACGACAGCAGACAATTTATCACCTAAGACCAATACGTTAATTGATACGCAACCAAAACCAGTACCAACGCCCGAGCCAGATGAATCATCAAGCGGATCAATGTTTGGGGGGCTACTATTTATGTTCTTCTTTTTGTTACGGCGGTATCAGCAAGTTTAAAGTTTAAAAAGCCCCTGCATTTACAGGGGCTTGTTTGTATACGTTAGCCAAACATATTAAATAACAAGGCAGATACTGAAAGTAAACCGACAACGAGTACGAAATAAGTCCCTATCTTGCCCTTATATTTTTGTAATGCAGGAACCTTATAAACTGCAATAGTTGGCATGATAAACAAGATCATAGCAATAATTGGCCCCGAAATTGCTCCCATCATATCTAAAATACTTGGGTTTAGTACTGAGCAAATCCAAATAGCGACAAACATCATTACAATACCAAGCTTATCGATTACTTTGATCTCAAGTGAGGTTTGTTTGTTCAATAAACCATTAAAGCTTTCACGCGCACCTAAAAAGTGGCCTAAAAATGAAGAAGTAATCGCAATAAATGCAACCAATGGGCCAAGCATAGCAATGTAAGGGTTCTCATAAATATTAGCTAAATAAGATAATACAGACACATTAGCTTGTTTTGCTTCTGCCATTTGCGCCGGTGACAACGACAACACACAAGAAAATACAAAAAGTAGCACAAACGCGATAAGCATTATCGAGGTGTACTGCAAGATGTTTTCTGATTTGCTAACAGCACGCTCTTTATAGTGGCGACGTTGCACGTTGACAAAGCTGGAAATTGCGGCTGCATGACTAAATGAAAACACCACGATAGGGACTGATAACCACAGTGTTTGTGTAAGGCTTGCCGCATCAGGGGTGGTGATCACCGGCATTTGCCAATTTGGTATAAGGTAAAGCGATAAAAACAGAAGTACAGCGACAAGGGGATAGACTAACGCAGAGAATGTGCGCATTAGTAGCTTTTCACCACCCATCATTATGGCGATCATACCCGCGACTAAAATACCTGACAGTACAATGCGTGGCGGTGAGCTCAATTCTAATTGGTTAACAATAAAGCTATCAACAGTGTTGGTTAAGCCGACACCATAAATAAGCAAAATGGGAAAGATAGAGAAAAAGTAAAGTAATGAGATCAAGCGACCTGCGCCTGCACCGAAATGCTCCTCGACGACATCAGTAAAGTCAGCGTCAGTACGCTTTGAAGATAGCACAAAACGGGCAAGACCTCGGTGTGCTAAATAAGTCATCGGAAACGCTAATACAGTCATGATCAGTAAAGGCCAAAATCCACCGATACCGATATTTATCGGTAAAAATAAAATACCTGCGCCAACGGCTGTACCAAATAAGCTTAGAACCCACTGTGTATCATGTTTGCTCCAGCGCCCTGCATCGCTTGAAGGCATATCATGGGATATTGCTCCTGAGGCGTTACTCATACTTGTTGTCTCATTATTAGATTTGTATTTGGGCGGCATCATATAGAAAATGATTGATTGATGCATTTATTTGGGGTGTTTATGCATTGTTATTCAGTAAACATCTATTGACGCGCAAATTTTAACCTATGTAACTCATTATCCTTCATAATAAAAAAAAGCGTTCGATTGAAAATGCAGCAAGGTGGAAGTGATGGCGAAATCATGTCTATTTAGGAATTAAACATCGAACATGTGGTGTGACCAGTCGTAAAAATGTCATGTCACCTCCTTATGATGCCTGTTCTTTTAGCGAAGTAGTAAAGTAAGGAACAAGTATGAGTAGTTTATCTCGCCGTGATTTTATGAAAAGTGCATTACTTGGCGTCGGCGCGACCACTGTGGCAATGTCTTTAGCGGGTTGCAGTAGTCGCGGTGAATCGTTGGCAAGTAACGAAGTCGCAATTGATTTTAAACATGGTGTTGCCAGTGGAGATCCGTTGACTGAAAGTATCATTCTGTGGACTAGAGTGACGCCTGAACAGAGTATCAGTACTATCAATCTGACGCTGCAAGTTGCTGAAGATCCTGAATTTACAATAGCTAAAATAAATGAAAGCGTTGTCGCTTTGCAAAAAAATGACTATACCGTTAAAGTCGATTTAGCAGGGCTTAAAGCAAATACACACTATTATTATCGTTTCGTGACCGACACGACTATTTCACCTACTGGCCAATGCAAAACCTTACCGAGCAATGATATTTCTAAAGTGAAATTTGCTGTTATGTCATGTGCAAATTACCCTGCAGGATATTTTCATGCGTATGCAGAAGCTGCCAAGATCAATGATCTCGATGCCGTTTTGCATCTAGGCGATTACATTTATGAATATGGTATGGGCGAATACGCCACAGAACGTGCGAGCGCATTGGGTCGCGACCTTGAGGCTGACAATGCCCAAGAAATTATTTCATTGGATGATTATCGTAAACGATATAGCAAATACCGTACAGACCAAGGGTTGCAAGCGTTACATCAAAGGGCTCCTTTTATCGCCGTGTGGGATGACCATGAAATATGTAATGATACGTATCGTGATGGGGCAGAAAATCATAATGAAGGTGAGGGGGTGTTTAGTGAACGAAAGTTGGCCGCACTCCAAGCTTATTATGAATGGATGCCTGTTCGACCTTATGTGAAAGATCAAACTGAAGCGTTATATCGAAAATTTGAGTTTGGTGATCTCGTGTCGCTTTATATGTTAGATACGCGTAATGAAGCACGAGTTAAAGCATTAGAGTATCAAAACTATATAGATCCAAACTCCGCTGAAATGGATTTTTCGCGTTTTCAAGCCGATTTAGCAACGCCAGAACAGCAATTGTTAGGGAACAAGCAGCTGACTTGGCTCACTGACGGCATGAAAACCTCGAATGCTAAATGGCAAGTGTTAGGGCAGCAAGTGCTCATGACGAAAATGATGATGCCAGCAGAGCTTTTGACGACTTTGGCAAATCCATCAAACACGATGGCGCAGCAATTAACGGAGCTAGCACAGATTAAAGGGCGTGCGATAGCAGGTGATCAAGGGTTGACTGAGCAAGAAAAAGCCCGTGTAGGTTTTGTCGCACCCTATAACTTGGACGCATGGGATGGTTACCCTGTTGAGCGGGAAGTATTGTTGCAAACGGCGCGCTCTGCAAATAAGAACTTAGTGGTATTAGCTGGCGACACGCATAATGCGTGGTCGGGTCGGTTGTGTAATGCACAAGGGCAACCCTGTGGTTATGAATTTGCGACACCTGGGATAAGCTCTCCCGGTTTGGAATACTATTTACAATTACCAGCAGAGCAAACCGAGCACTTTGCGCACGCGCTGCAATTACTGATTGATGATTTGGATTTCGCGAATATCCACCAGCGCGGTTTTATGACGGTGACTTTTACTGCAGACTCAGTGGAGAGTGAGTTTCACTTTATTTCTACAGTACATGAGCAAGCCTTTACCGTTACGAATAAAGTGCTGCAACACAGCCTGATAAGTTGAAGATGATTAACAACTTAGCAAGTGACTAAGCTGACTTTGTGTTTTTATTTATCGTTTATTTACTTCAGTGCCGTGGGTATGGTCTCTCTCGGCACTGAAGTAGGCGCTTAATCAGGTATTGGAGACGCTAAGTTTGAACTGTCGGCTAAAAATTGTGCATGGTCATGGGTGTCGAGTTGCTTTTCTACCTTTTTCGACTGTGATTTTTCTACGTCAATAATAATAATCACTTCGCCAGAATCAAGTCGTTCGTTAATGAGTGACTTAAAATAGCCATCAAATGATCCACCGGTAATAAGCAAAATAAAGCTGATCACCACATAAGCACATATTGCGGCAAATATGGCCCAAAGTAGTTGGCTGTTGAGTGCATTTGTTGAAAGTGCAACGGCGGCTATAATAATTGCCAGTGCGCCTGATGCCATCATTTTTGCGCGCTTTTTAGCGGCAATGATGTCGGTTTTATCAATGTTCGAAGACCCATGCAAGTGGTGCGATTTAATCCCGCCTTCATCGCGGCTAAGCACATAAAAGTGGTGGTCATCTATGCCTAATTTATGCACCTCATCAGAAATAGACTCGGCGTCATCTAGGGTGTTGGTCGCATAAAACAGTCTTTTCATTGTGCCCCCAATAAATACTTGATCAATATGACCTTAAATTAGTGTAGCTGCCATACGTCAAAAGATAAAAAAATCTTTGATCTACATCAAGCAGGGGTTGAGTTTCTAGTTAACAACATTTAAAATCGCAACGAAAATACAAATGGTAATTATTATCATATCAATTAAATATTCTTAAACTGTAATTACGCTTTGAATAAAAAGGGTGAATATCGGTGCAGAATTGAAATCAGATAGGTTTCGTATGTTTAAAAAGTTGTTGCTGAGCACAATTATTATTGTACTCACACTGTCTCTGAGTGGTTGTGAACTGGCACTATTTGACCCTAAAGGGCCGATTGGTGAACAGGCTAAAGACCTCATTCTAATCTCTACTGGCTTGCTCCTCATTGTCATTATTCCTGTCTTGTTTATGTCGATTTACTTTCCTTATAAATTTAGAAAGGGCAATACCAAAGCCGAGTACAAACCGCATTGGGAGCACTCGACCAAGATTGAAATTATCGTTTGGTTAGTTCCTTGTTTAATTGTTGCCGCACTGGCGTATGTAACATATGTGACATCACACTCACTCGACCCAAGAAAACCACTGGGTAAAGATGAAGACACACTCACCATTCAGGTGGTTGCGTTAGATTGGAAGTGGCTATTTATTTATCCAGAGCAACAAATTGCTACGGTGAATGAAATTGCCATACCAGTTAACAAGCCTATCGAGTTTTTGATCACCTCAGATACGGTGATGAATTCATTCTTTATACCGCGATTGGGTAGCCAAATTTATGCCATGGCAGGTATGGAGAATCGATTGAATTTGATGGCATCAGAAGAAGGGGTGTTTAGAGGTTTATCGGCAAACTACAGCGGCTTTGGTTTTTCAGGTATGAAGTTTAAAACGCACTCTGTATCTGATGAAGCATTTGAGCAGTGGGTTGATAAAGTAAAAGCCTCGCCAAAGGTATTAGACGAGCCGACTTATCAGGCACTGACCGTAAAGTCTAAAGACAATGAGGTTGAGCATTTCGCCGATGTTGATCCATTGCATTTCAAGAAAACCATAGAAAAATATACTGGGGTACAAAATGGGCAGTAAAGCCACCATTATTACAGATCCAGATCCGCTTACGGGTAAGTTGACATGGGATTCTATTCCAGTCCATGACCCTGTTATTTTGCCGGTAATGATTGCCGTTGCGCTAGGTGGTATCTTCTTATTCGCATTAATAACCAAAATGGGTAAATGGCGTTACCTATGGGACGAATGGATCACGTCCGTTGACCATAAAAAAATAGGCATAATGTATATTATTGCTGCGATCATCATGTTAGTGCGTGGTTTTGCTGATGCCTTGATGATGCGAGCGCAGCAAGCTCTTGCCACCGCCGACAGTGTTGGCGCGGGCTATTTACCTCCTGAACATTACGACCAAATATTTACTGCCCATGGCGTGATCATGATCTTCTTCGTCGCCATGCCATTGGTCGTGGGGTTAATGAACATTGTGGTGCCACTGCAAATTGGCGCAAGAGATGTGGCATTTCCTTTCTTAAACTCATTGAGTTTTTGGCTATTTGTGGTCGGCGCAGTATTAGTTAACGTGTCGCTGTTTGTAGGTGAATTCGCTGCAACCGGTTGGTTGGCATATCCTCCCTTATCTGGGTTGGAGTACAGTCCCTGGGTCGGGGTTGATTATTGGCTCTGGGCATTACAGATCTCAGGGATCGGCACCTTGCTTACGGGTGTTAATTTCTTCGTAACGATTCTTAGAATGCGTGCGCCTGGCATGAAGTTAATGCAAATGCCTGTATTCACGTGGACTTCGTTGTGTGCGAACGTATTGATCATTATCTCGTTCCCTATTTTAACGGTGACCATTACCTTACTGACCCTAGATAGATATATTGGTACTAACTTCTTTACCAATGATCTTGGTGGTAACCAGATGATGTATGTGAACCTCATTTGGGCATGGGGTCATCCAGAAGTTTATATCTTAATTTTACCTGCTTTTGGTATTTTCTCTGAGATAACGGCAACTTTCTCTCGTAAACGTTTGTTTGGGTATACATCATTGGTGTGGGCGACGGCGGTGATCATGGTGCTGTCTATGGTCGTTTGGTTACACCACTTCTTTACTATGGGGGCTGGGGCGAGTGTGAATGCCTTCTTCGGCATTGCCACCATGATCATATCCGTCCCCACCGGGGTGAAGATATTTAATTGGCTATTTACCATGTATAAAGGTCGCGTCGAGTTTTCAGCGTCAATGTGGTGGACATGTAGCTTCTTATTTACCTTTACAATCGGTGGGATGACAGGTGTCATGTTGGCGGTCCCAGCAGCCGACTTTGTATTACACAACAGTTTGTTTCTTATCGCTCACTTCCATAATGTGATCATTGGTGGCGCCGTATTTGGCTATTTTGCGGGTATGACTTATTGGTTCCCGAAAGCGACAGGTTTTATGCTAGATGAAAAGCTTGGGAAACTAGCCTGTGCTTTATGGACTATCGGTTTCTTCGCAGCCTTTATGCCTCTTTACATTTTGGGTTTCAACGGCATGACGCGTCGTCTGAACTATTACGATAACCCAGAATGGACGCCATTATTGTGGATTGCAGCTGGTGGTGCATTGATTGTATTGGCAGGGATCATGACGCAATTCTATCAAATCTTTGTCAGTATTCGTGATCGCCATAAAAACAAAGACGTGACGGGCGATCCTTGGAATGCACGTACGCTTGAATGGGCAACGTCGTCACCTCCACCGTTTTATAACTTTGCTGAACTGCCGAAAATTCACGACAGAGATGAGCATTATTATAAGAAAGAGCACGGTCTTGCGTATCAAGCGCCGGATAAATATAAAAAGATCCACATGCCGAAAAATACTTGGGCTGGCGTGGTGATCAGTGCCTTCTCATTGGTGATGGGTTTTGCATTTGTTTGGCATATTTGGTGGATGGCGGCATTTGGTTTCTTGGGCATGATTGGATCTTGGATCATGTACTCATTTGAACGTAATAAAGACTATTACGTGCCTGTTGAGCAAGTAGAAGAAATTGAAGCAAAACATCTAGATGCTGTTAGGCAGCACGCTAAAACTAACAGCTAAAAGAGGATTAGAATTAACTATGTCTCAAAGTCACGCAACCGGTCATGATGAAATAGATCATCATGACCACGATCATCACGACTCAGGTGGTGATACGGTATTTGGTTTTTGGATCTACATAATGAGTGACTGCATTTTGTTTGCGACTTTGTTTGCAACATATGCGGTACTCAGTGGTGGATATGCGGGTGGATTAACCCCCAAGGACCTGTTTGATTTAAATTTCGTTGCAGTAGAAACAGCGCTGTTACTGTTTAGTAGTTTTACCTTTGGTATGGCGATGCTCTATGCCAATAAACGGCATATGAAAGGCATGATCTCTTGGCTGGTGGTGACACTGGCTCTGGGCTTGGGCTTTTTAGGTATGGAGCTTTACGAGTTCTATCATTTTAGTAGCGAAGGCGCGACGCCACAAAGCAGTGCTTATTGGTCTGCGTTTTATGCCTTAGTTGCCACGCACGGTTTACACGTACTGGGTGGCTGTATTTGGATGTTGGTGTTATTTGCACACTTTAAAAGAGACGGCTTTACCGAAGATAACTTAGTACGGTTGTCTTGTTTAAGTTTGTTCTGGCATTTCCTCGATATTATTTGGATTTGTGTGTTTAGCGTAGTGTATTTATTAGGAGTGATGTAATGAGCACAGCAACTGCAACTGATCATAGTCACGGCGGCGCAGCGCATGGTAGCGTTAAAGAATATGTAATTGGTTTAATGCTTTCAATTGTATTAACGGCCATACCTTTTAGTGTACTGATGTATGACTTACTGACACCGGTGTTGACATTAACGGTGATTTTAGTCTGTGCGATCGCACAAATATTTGTGCAATTGATTTTCTTTTTGCATATGAATTCATCATCAGAACAAATTTGGAATACCACATCGGCGGTGTTTGTGGTGCTTATTGTTGCGATTGTGGTCATTGGGTCTATTTGGATCATGGAGCATTTGAATCACAATATGCTGATGGGCCACTAGCATGTTCAAAGAGTTTTTAGTGCTAACTAAACCTGGGATCATCATGGGCAATTTAATTGCCACTGTTGCAGGTTATTTTCTTGCCGCACAAGGTGATTTTCAATTAGTGACCTTTTTGGCTGTGTGTATTGGTACCTCAGCCGTAATTGCGTCGGGTTGTGTATTTAACAATGTGATCGACCAAGATATTGATAAGCTCATGCAGCGCACGCAGAACCGAGCTTTGGTAAAAAAGGTCATTACGTCCAATATCGCTTTGCTATATGCCACGTTACTGGGTGTGATTGGGTTTGGTACTTTAGGGTACTTTACTACGGGGATGGCTGTGCTATTTGCCGTGATCGGTTTTGCCGTTTATGTTGGGCTATATAGCCTGCATTATAAACGCAAATCGGTCTACGGCACTTTAATTGGCAGTATTTCAGGCGCATGCCCACCGGTGATTGGTTACTGCGCGGTGACAGCACAGTTTGATGTGGGTGCGTTGGTTATTTTACTGACATTTTGTTTATGGCAAATTCCACATTCGTATGCCATTGCTATTTACCGTTTTGAAGATTACAAAGCGGCTAATATTCCGGTGTTACCTCTGGTTAACGGTATTGAGTCAGCGCGCAAGCACATGGTGGCTTATATTGTTGCGTTTACGTTGATGGCATTGGCATTGTTTGTGTTTAATTATGTGGGTACTTTATACGCTGTTTCAACGTTACTTATTGGTGTGGTGTGGTTAGCCATTACCATTGTTGACTTTGGTCGCTATGAACAACACATATGGGCAAAGCGTGTATTTGTGGTGTCAATATTGGCGATCACGTCATTGAGTGTGTTTATGTCGCTGGACTTTGTCAGTCTTGCACCACAAACATTACTCACGGTGAGGTAGCACAAATGCAAGGGAATAATTTACGGAGATTGTTTTTACTCAGTTGTGTGCTGGGGGTTATTGGCTTAGTGATTTTCTATTTAGCAACAACCCGTAAAGACTTTAATCAACCGAAAAAGACCTTTGCAGAGCTCGGCGGGGACTTTACCCTACAAAGTAGTGAAGGTCCCGTATCATTGTATGATTTTAAAGGGCAAGTGGTGGTGATGTACTTTGGCTATTTATCGTGTGCTGAAGTGTGTCCTAATTCACTTGCTGTTTTAACCGGTGCAATGATGCGGCTTGATAAGAGTCACCCAAAAGCCGTTCAAGGGTTATTTGTGACGGTTGACCCAACGCGAGATACACCTGCTGAATTAAAAGAATACACAGCCTACTTTCATGACAATATTTTGGGGCTTACTGGCACGGTAGAGCAAGTCAAATCAGTCAGTGGTCAGTATGGTGTGTTTTACGATAATAATAATCTAAGTGACTCATTTATGGAGTATTCCGTGTCTCATGCGTCACGGTTTTATATCTTAGATAAATCTAGTAAGTTGATCACGGCCATGAGTCATACCACAACCCCTAATGAATTAGCGGCGCAAATTAGAGAGTTATTATGAATCGTTTGATTTTATGGTTAAGCGCATGCCTATTGTCGGTGTTGAGCATCTCATGTTTTGCAAAAACCTCTATGGAAAAAGTGTTAGCGGCGAAGGCTAACCCGGTGTGCGCTGCGCAGCTCATAGAGCTTGCGTCAAACACCATTGGGTTAAATAAACACCGCTTACTTGAATTAAACAGTCAGAGCAACCAACAGCATAGTAGCTTTGTCTCTGGCGTGATCGAATACAAAGACAGGCAGAGCCATGTGGTTTATGCGGCCACTAAAGATACGCAAGGCCAGTGCGCGGTGACATTTCAAGAAACGTTTACCGTAAAGTCTCCGTGCATTTTGGTGCGCGAGGAAGTATTTAAAAAATGGCAATATCAAGGCAAGTTAAACAGTAATACGATGGTGTTTAAAAACCAAAGAGATACCAGTATGAGTGGTATGTTGAGTGATGCTTCAGACGGGTCATATTGTTTAGTAAGTCGCCATAAAAACGGGGCCTAGCGTGGCCCTTACGGATGACGAGTTTCGTTAATAACTGAGATGAGGGATTTATGAGTACGCGATTGGTGTTAGAGATCGATGCATACAAAAAAGAGTTTGATCATGCTAATTCAGAACTCAGTGTTAAATCCATGATTTTAAAACACACACCAACAGAGTATGCCAACTTATCCGCATTTCTTGATGCTTGCCACAAAGTAAAGCAAGTATGTATTCGTTATGGCGATGTTCAATGTGTTGCTGACTTACAACTGTGGGTGAGAAATAGTATTGTATTGCAATATAGCCGCTGTGAAAATTGTCAAAAGCAGCAAGGAAAATGCATTGCCGAACTCACCAAGTTAGACAAGCAAATTAGTCATGTGTTTCCAAAACTCGGTGGTAATGTCGTGCCGCTTAAACAACCTTTACGCTTAAAATCTTAACGTAAAGGTTGCTTCCTTTCCTTAATAAACGTCCCGCACATAGCGTTTTTGTTTTTTCAAATTGGCCATGTATTCTTGCGTTTGACTTTCATCATATTGACCATACCGCTGAATAATGCTCTGCAGCGTTGTATCAACATCTTTCGCCATTTTATAGGCATCTCCACAGACATACAGATAAGCCCCGTTTTCAAGCCAGTTAAATAGAGTTTCACCTTGTGCTAACATTTTATCTTGTACATAGATTTTTTCTGCTTGATCACGAGAAAAGGCCAAGTCTAATCGCGTTAATAGGCCATCTTGATGCATCTGGGTTAACTCTTGCTCATACAAGTAATCGGTTTTTGCATTTCGGTCACCGAAAAACAACCAATTATCTCCTGTGGCGTGTGTGGCTTCCCGCTCTTCTAAGAACGCTCTAAATGGTGCAATGCCGGTACCTGGGCCAATCATAATAATGGGTGCAGCTAAATCATTGGGTACAGAGAAGTGTTTGTTGGCCGAAAAGTAACAAGTTACTGGCTCTCCTATTTTTACAAGGTCGGCTAAGTAAGTTGAACAAACCCCATTGTGTTGACGTTCATCTTGCATGTATCTCACACTGGCAATGGTTAAATGTACTTGATCAGGGTGCTTTTTGAGACTTGATGAAATGGAATAGGCTCTGGGTGCCATTGGTTTTGCAAGCTGAATAAACTGTGCCGGTGAAAGAGCACTATCTGGGTAACGCTTAAGTAGCTGAACCGTGTCGACGCCCCATAAATAATCACTCATGGCTTGATTATCGCCCAGTCGGGAAAGCAGCTCTGGGCAGCTACTCTGACGTGCTATTTCATGAATGAGATCTTTACTGGGCTGGCGAATTTCGAGTAATTCAGTGAATATGTATTCTAGTTGATCGGTTTTACCATTGTATGTTTCATGTTGCTCTGCTCTGGCATTCAGTGCGCTGAGTAAGTCATTAACGAGTGCTGTACTGTTGTGCGCAATAATATTAAGGGCATCGCCAGCATCATAGTGTTCTCCTGAGCCCATTAAAGAGAGTTCATAATGAATGGTTTCTTTACTTGAGCACTCATCGGTTAACCGCGTTTTGCTTAATAGCTGAGCCTTCAGCGGTGACTCTTTATTAAATTTGGCTTTGTGTTTTTTAGGCTTTTGCTCAGAAGTGTGCGCTGGTTGCTGCTCTGAGTTACTGCCTTTTTGCGCGATTGTGGGCAGTGCTTCAGCCATCCATTGTTCTGCTGGGGCTTCATAGGCCACATCACAATCTATACGTTGTGCGACTCGGGTAGCACCTAGCTGTTCTAAGCGTTCATCCCATTGAATGCCGGCAATACAAAAATCATCATAATTGGTGTCACCCAAGGCTAAAACGGAAAAGTAGGTTGATGCAAATGACGGTGCCGACTCGGCACTTATTTCATCCCACAATAATTGTGCGTTATCGGGCATTTCACCATCACCGTAGGTACTTGTGATCACTAATAGTCGCTCTGCTTCACTTAATTGCGACACAGAAATATCATCCATATCGAATACCGAAGCCAACAATCCATGATTTTTAGCCATTTGTGCTGCTTCTTCAGCTAGGTTTTCAGCATTACCGGTTTGCGATCCATAAATTATGGTGAGTGGTTTAATTTGCATGGCTGGCTGAACTGATTGCGCAACAGTTTCTTCTTTTATTAATAAGCGACTATGTAAACCCGCTAAAAAGCCACCTAGCCATTGCTTTTGGTCATCATTGAACGGCATGTTTTCTGGTAAATAGGGGACTAATTGAGTGTTATTTGAGTGTGTCATAATACTTTTCCTTACTTATGCTGTTGCGCGGATTGCTTCAACTAGCACATGGCAAAAATGGGTCGCGAGCAGTTGTTCAAATGGTCGATGTTGGCGCAATGCCTCTTGGACACAGTTATCGCGATGTAATATCCAAACGCTGGTACCAAACGCATTACTATCCCAGACCTCGCGGCGCTCTAACGCGTCTTTGTAGTCTTGCACGCGCTTTTGTGCGATTAAGCAGCTGAGCGCATCGCTTTCGTAGCTGGCCAATGCCTCTTTGGTATCTTTTACCAGTGTTTCTTGTAACTTTCGATCAAGGGTCGTGACCAAATATTTGGCGCTGTCTTCGCTGTTACGCGCGGTGGACTGTGAGGCTAATTTTTTGGCAGCTTCATGGGCGCGATGAAATACACCTGCTGAGATCACATATTGATAAATGAGACTGGTGTCTCGGTCTCCGTAATCAGGTAATTGCCCATCAAATAGGTATTTACCGTCGTCTTGGTTTTGTTGGTATGCAATTTGAGCTTCTTTTAATAGGCGGTTTGCCCAAGCTTGTGAGAGCTCTTCAAGCATGGTTCTGCGCTCATTAGAGTCCACAATATTATTTGGGCAATGATAGCTATAGAGTGTTTTTGGGATCAGGACATAAAAATGCGCCTTGTGCTCAGCCCAGTTATTAATCAATGATTGGGCGTGCGTAGAGCCGGTAGCATCAATATGGCATTCTAAATGATACAAAAGCGCGGCTTCATGGCCCAAACACAAGGGAGTTTGTTCATCTAAGCGCAAAGCGACGACACTGTCTTGGCTGCACTGTGTGACAATATTGCCGCTTGGATCGTATTGGTATGCGGTACCACCACTCATCCCATTGCCTAAATTCTTTCCGTAATGAGATAAGTTAACCACTGACCCATTGGTCATATATTCGCAGCAAAAATCACCAACCCCTTCCACCACGGCAACGGCACCTGAGTTGCGTACACCAAAGCGGTCACCTGCTTGGCCTGCTATAAACAACTCTCCACCTGTCGCCCCAAACAATGCAAAGTTGCCGATCAGTACATTGTTAGTCAATGGTTGTTTTGCGTGTGAAACAGGACTTGTGATCTGTATGCGACCGCCGCTTATGCCTTTGCCTACTCCATCATTACAAGTGCCGGTATGTTGAAGCTGCATGCCAGTATTTAAAAATGCCCCATAACTTTGGCCTGCTGAGCCATACGTATGCAACGAGAGCGTATTACTTTTTAATACGACTCTGCCATTACTCAATCTATACATTGCTGGATGCGCCGCAATGGTCGCATCGCTTACTTGATAATTTAGGGTCCGCTCGATATCAATCGCCAGCTGCCCAGCGACTGTTTTGTTGCAGTTATTCAGTGCGATGGGAGGCAGAGATAAGTATTCAGTTTGGTTATCAAATAAGTTTTGTTTTAGCTGCGTGAGCCACTGCGTGTCGTGATCAAAGTTTGCTTCAAGGTATACTGGATCGGTAATCTTTATGGGTTCTACTGGCGCGAGCATGGCCGTCATATCTAATTGGCCGACCATCATAGGATGCGCAACGAGGTGTAATAAATTACTTTTTCCACGTACCTCACGTAAAGATGTATAGCCAAGGTGTGCCAAAATTTCACGGGTTTCGTGTGCAACATTCATAAAATATTGCGCCAATGCTCTTGGGTCGCCCTGATAAACCTCAGGGTTGGTTGTTAGCCCCGCAGGACATTTTTGATGGCAGTTTTTAGCCATCACGCATTTGAGCATCATCAGTGCTGTGGTACCAAACTCAAATGAGTCACCGCCTAACATGGCCGATTTGACCACATCGAGCCCCGTTTGGTGGGCATTAGAACAGCGTAGGGTTATTTTATCCCGCAAGCCATTTTCAGCGAGTGCTTGATGAACTTCAGCAATACCAATATCGGCGGCTCGACCCGTGTGTTTTAGGCTGGTCACTTGGGCTGCCCCAGTACCGCCGGTATTGCCTGCGACATTGATAACATCAGCGCCTGCTTTGGCAACGCCAACCGCAATGGTACCAATCCCTTCAGATGAAACCAGTTTAACGACGACTCTGACACGGGCGGCTTTGGCATCGTGGATGAGCTGCCCTAAATCTTCAATCGAGTAAGTATCATGATGTGGCGGTGGAGAGACTAGTTCAACCCCAGGCGTACCACCTCGTGCTGCAGCGATTTGTACGTTGACTTTATGTGCGGGAAGTTGGCCTCCTTCACCGGGCTTTGCGCCTTGGCCTATTTTGATTTCGATTTCTTGTAAGGCAGGGTCGGCAAGGTAGCCAGTCCAGACTCCAAATCTGCCAGAGGCAAATTGCTTAATTTTACTGGCTTTTACGGTGTTGTAACGTGAGGCACTTTCGCCACCTTCACCAGAGTTACTCATTGCGCCCGCAATATTGGTGCCTTGCGCTACCGCTTGGTGCGCTTTTTCGACTAAAGCACCATGACTCATAGCGCCCGAGGCAAAAGCGGCGGTGATTTGGTGTGCAGGCTGAACCTTAGCTACGGATATTGCCGTACGAGCAGAAATGACTTTCGCTAATAGCCTGTCGAGAGCACTATCTTGCACCACTGCGATATTAAGATGTGAGTTTTCTATACTGTGGGTGAAAATATCTTTGGAAAATATGTCTATGAGCGCAGCAAGTAAACTCTGGAGGTTACCAGCATGATCGAATGCAATATGCCAATGTTGTGCGATGTCATTAGATCGCTCACGGTGCACTGTGAGCCCTGATATGGCAAGGGCAAATGATCCTGACACTGATATGTGTTTAAAGCACTCTTTAAAGGCTTGCTCTGATGCATTTGCTTTGATTTGAATCGGTAAGCTTAGTATGTCTCGCAGTGCCGCTGGGCGGTGTTGGCGTTCAAGGTAAAGGTTTTGACTAAATTCACGATATGCATCGGTGATCGTAAAGTCATCTATTTGCTGGGGGCTGCGTGCGTCGTAGCCTAAATCTCGATATCCTTCATCTTGTGGCAATATGACTTGTTGGTCTTGTGACTCAAGTTGTGATTCGTCGACATATTGAATCGACTCTTCAGTCATATTGATGTATTCACGAACCGCAGTTATACCAAAGCTATGACCTGCTCCTTGAGCGCGCTCTTTGAATAATCCGAGTACAGGGATCTGGTTTTCAGATTGAACATGGAGGACTTTTTTATGCCAGTACTCAACGCTTTGTACCAAATCTTTAAATTGGGCTCCTCCCACGGGGGAGTGAATATTGGGGAAAATAGCTCTTAAAGCTGGATCATGAGTATCAATAAAGTTGGCTTCGAAAAATTCACCGCCAATATAGCTTTCTACAGTGCATAAACCAAATTTGCCCATGGTTTTCATTAAGGCTTTTTCAGCTGCTTTTTTAAATTTCAGTATCGCTGATTGCACATCGGTTGGCCTATCGAATAACTCTGTGGCACGATTTAATACCGTGAGTGGGCATACCGCAGAGGCTCCAAAGCCAAGCAGACATGCTATGTCGTGTGTACTCACTGCTTGCCCTGTATGGCAAACAACGCTGGTGGTAAAGCGTAGCCCTCGACTTATCAGCCGCTGATTAATTTTAGCAACAGCTAGCAATGCCGGAATAGCGGCTTGGCTATGTGATATGTGCTCGTCACTTAAAATGATAATATCGACTTGTTCGCGGGCTTGTTGCTCTGCGAGATCTGTTAGTGTCTCTAGGGCATCAAGCAGTCTATGCTCATTGTTGTTGTCTAAGTCGATGTTGAACAATAGAGGTAAGGTTTTAGTACGCAACGCACTTTGTTTTTCAAGGGCGAGCAGGTGCTGTGGCATTAAAATAGGGGAGTCTAATACAATTTGTTTATGGCTATTTGGGCTAATATTAGGTTTTGGACCCAGTGCCACACGCAGTGTCATGCCATCGGTTTCACGAATGCTGTCGAGAGGCGGGTTGGTTACTTGCGCAAACCGTTGGCTAAAGTATCGAGATAGGCCGCCTTCATCTTTGTTGAGGGCATTCGGAGCCAAGCCATAGCCCATGGCAGAGATTTTTTCTGCGCCATTTAATAACATGGGATCGAGCATAAATTTAAAGCTTTCTTGATTTAAACTAAATGCCACATGTTGTGCGCTGGTACTCAGTGAAGAAGGTTGTTTTACCTCTTGTAACTGCGGTATCGGTAAGTCGGATACGTTAACCCTTGCTTGGCTCAGTAGCGCGGCGTAATCTTGCTGTTTAGCTAACTGTTCTAAAATTTGCTGGGTTTCTTTAATTTCCCCGGTGCTATGGTCAAATACAATCATGCCTCCAGCTTCAATACGGCCGCGGCGTATGATGTCGCTGGGATCAAACTCTATTTGACCTGCCTCACTCATCACGACCAAATAGTCAGATGTTTCGACACTTCGTAACGGCCGCAACCCGAGTCTATCAAGTCGTGCGCCGACCTTAACCCCATCGCCAAAAATGAGTGCTGCTGGGCCGTCATTTTTCTCTTCATACAACGAAAAGTATTCAAGCATATTTCTCACTGAGGGTGATAAGTCGCTGTCATTCTCCCAAGCGGGCGGCATCATGGCTAACGCGGCGACATCAATCTCTAAGTTGTCTTCGATTATTCGCCTTTCCAATGTTTGGTCTAAACGTGCTGAGTCTGATTGCCCATGAGGAGTAATGATTTTTTTATTTTGCGACTTGGCAATTGCGTCTTCACTTAAGCGATTCTTTCGGTCGGTATTAAGCTCACCATTGTGGGCCATGCGTCTAAAAGGTTGCGCAAACATTGGGTTTGGTGCGGTATTAGTTGAAAACCGAGTGTGAAAGAATAACGTATGAACTTGATGATCTACGTCACTTAGATCGGTAAAATAAGGAACCACTTCCCAGCTATTTAAACGGCCTTTTAGTACTTGGGTACGGCTGCTCATCGACAAGGGGTAGAGTCCACTGAGTTCAGGATCAGTAAAAGCCACATGTTCGATGTCGTGAAGCGCGTGGTGGATCTGTTTTTCAAACTGAGTTTGGCTATCACACTGGCTTGGTTTTAAAAAAACCACTTGTTTGATTTGTCGTTGTGCTTGTTGGCTCGCATGATTAAGTACGGTTTCATCGGTTGTGATGGTGCGAAATGTGACAATAGATAAGTTATACGTCGACAGGGTGTTTTCAATTAATTGAGTGGCTTTGTTGTGGTACGTAAGTTCTTTGGGGTAAAAAAAGTTGGCTACCCCAAATTCACCGAGTTGTAATGTGGCGTTGCCGGTCACTTTTTTGAAAAAGTTAAGCGACAAGTCAATATTAACCCCAGCACCATCACCAATGCCTTGTGCATTCATACCGCCTCTATGAGGTATACGGCAAAGTGCTTGGTGAGCATGCTCTAGCAGTTGGTGTGTTTGTTCGCTTTTTTTATGGGTAATAAACCCAACGCCACAGCTCGAATGCTCTAAATTTCTATCAAATAAATATCTTTTCATTGAGTACCCAATTTACTAAACGGGTGAGTTCATTGCATAACAAGCACTTAATTTGAACTACACATTTTTTAAGCAGGTCATCCAAACTAATATTCAATGTATATTTATGCAAATGATAAATATTTGTATTCTCTTTTGCTTTGGGGCTGTTTATTGAAATTCAGCGGGCGCTAAATGTTAACTATTTGTTTGAAGGCGTTTATTTTTGTGCTGTTAGTGGCATTTTACATAGGCTGAATTTTTTTCATGTATAAGATCGCGAGGCATAAGGTTGGATGGTGATTATACGATACAGGTTTAGATAACCGATTGAATATGCGAAGTCAGCTAATTTGTTTTGTTGAGTAAAAAGAAAATCAAGGCAAAGAAATGCGCCACGATAAACGTGGCGCTGGGTATTTCTGATAAAAATCATATAAGTGCTGAATAAGTAAACGGAGACTTTACCTGTAATTAAACACAAATAAAGGTGTTCAAGGAAACACACTCAGTCATCTTAATTAAGAGCGTTCCTTTGATTTGGAGTTTTACGTTTTTTAGTTTCATGATGCCAATTCCTTCTGCGCATAATTCAGCACTCAGTTCAGTGTACCTATTTGCCTTGTAAATGGAATGTTTTTTTTGTGTTTTTTTTGTTTTTATATCTTTTCTTTTGATTCTACTGAGCTCGTTACCAAAAGAACTACTTGCAATTATGTTTTGTTATAATATAACATAAACTCCAAGGTTGAGAGTCAAAGCACGCTCTCATGAATTAATACTCTCAAATAGACTCTTTAGACAGTGACGACAATGAATATAAAATTAAAGTTATTAGCAACGCTTGTTGCTGCAGCATTAACTTCAGCGTGTGGCGATACAAAGCATACGTTAACACCAATAGAAACACCGGCTACACAAGAGCAACCTGATGGATCAGGTTCAACTGATGATGATCACGGCCATACCGAGGTGGGTACCGAAGGTCGTTTGGTTGTATCTACGTTTGATAGTAATGTGCTTGCCGTTTTATCTGCAAAAGATGGTGAACACATAGATAGTATTGGCATAACAGGTTACCCGCAATATTTATATGCTACTGAACACCATCGCTACGTGATGGCGGTACAGCGTGACGCGGGTATGGTTGAATTTGTTGATGGTGGCGTATGGCAAGAAGATCATGGTGATCACTTGCACCCTTATGAACAAGCCCCAAGCCTTGTTGATTTTGCATTACAAGGGGTAAAACCAACCCACGTAAATGCGGGTAAGCACAACAGTGTTGTGTTCTTTGATGGTGATAAAGACACCGCAGAAAATGCGCAAGTAATGGTATTTAATGAGTCGAACATCACCAACAACGACCGTGATTTTGCAACGCTTGATTACAGCACATACCAACATGGTGCAATGCAAACGGTTGGCGAATACTTAATAAGCACCATTCGTGATGAGCAAAGCAGCTCGACTTTACCAAGCCAAATTGGTTTATTTCATGGTCATGGAGACCATTTTGACCAAGATAAAGTATTTGATGTAGCTTGCCCAAGTTTGCATGGCAGTGCACAAAGTAGTGAGCTGGTGGCGTTTGCGTGTGCAGATGGTGTGGTGATGATTGATACCCACGATAACGCTTTTACTCATGAAAAAATCATGAACCCAGCTGAATTTGCTGAAGGTGAGCGAATTGGCATGTTGCGTGGACACCCTGAGAAAGATTTGTTTATTGGTAGTAGCCGTACAGCAGTGTACGCCATTGACCCTAGCAATAGCTCAGTAGAAAAAATTGAATGGCAAGCCAGTGACGATGCGCGATTAAGTGGTGCGTACTTCAGTGCTGAAGGTGAGCATGTGGTATTAATGGACAGTGCCGGTGTTATTTCCGTGTTTGAAGGCCATGCACATGATAACGAATACCACTGGGAACTGGCGCACAATATTACGGTAACGACCGCCGATTTGGCACAAATGCCAGCTGAACATGGCTTTACCATGACGCTTTCACAATCACAGCAAGTGGCTTATGTAACTGATCCCATTAACCAACACATTATCGCCATTGACTTAGAAAGTGGTGAACTTGCGCATACCTTTGAGTTAGATGTTGTGCCAAAAAATGTGGTTTGGTTAGGCATTGCTGGCGAAGCACACGATCATGAGCACTAAGCAGTAAAAACTGATTTAACAAGAGACGATTCTTAACCCTGACGTTTAGCCCGCACTGCGGGCTTTTTTACGTTATATAAGGCGTTAAGGCGAGTAAAAAAACCTAAGACGAAAGAGGCTAGTTGCAATGAAATTCCCACAAAAACGGATGGACCAAGCAGCAATCGGTGTATCAATGTTATGTATACTCCATTGCATTTTTCTCCCCTTAATGTTGCTGTTAGTGCCAGTGGTTGGGCTGCAGGCTTTGGCCGATGAATCGGTGCATCAACTGTTAGTGTGTATTGCTTTAGTGATAAGCCTTGTTGCATTGAGTATTGGATGTAAGCGGCATAAAGCATGGCATATTTTAATTGTGGGAATTGCTGGGTTAGCATGCTTAGTATTCGCGGTGGTATTTGGTCATGACCTTTTAGGTGAGCTTATGGAGCGTATTATGACGGTTGTAGGGTCAGGGCTTATTATTGCATGCCATATTCGCAACTATCGTTTATGTGCAAAAACAGCGTGTTCCTAAATTTTTGCTTTATCGCAAATAGTTGGTGCTTTTTTGGTTTTTGACTATTTTAAGCTGAGACACAAGTATGAGTGAACTATTTATATAGCCGCTCTCAGTCATAACAGCGCCAACGAGTCGAGTATGAACTATTTAGATATAAATAAAGAAACTTGGAATAAGCGGACTACGCTGCACATAAAATCAAAGTTTTATGATGTTGCCAGCTTTTTACAAGGCCAGTCATCGCTAAATGATATTGAAATTAATCAGCTAGGCGATGTGAGTGGAAAAAGTATACTTCATTTACAGTGCCATTTTGGGCAAGATTCACTGTCGCTCGCACGACTCGGTGCGACGGTGACAGGCGTCGACTTGTCCTCCTCTGCAATCGATGAAGCAAAAATATTAAACGAACAGCTTGGCTTAGACGCGACATTTGTGTGTGATGATGTTTGTCATTTTGGCGATAGTAATACGCAACAGTTTGATATTGTGTATACATCATATGGAGTTTTGTGTTGGCTACCTGATTTAACACATTGGGCGCGAGGGGTTGCTAAGGCCTTAAAAAGTGGTGGGGAGTTTCATTTAGTTGAATTTCACACCTTCAATGACTTGTTGTCGGGGTATTCATACTTCCCTAAAACTGAGCCAGACATTGAGGAAGAAACCACGTATACAGAAAATTGCGACGGGCAAGTGTCTCAAGTGATCACGTGGCCACACTCATTGAGTAATGTGATCAGTGCACTGATCAATGCCGGCTTGATAATAGAACTGTTTGAAGAGCATGCATACAGCCCTTATGATTGCTTTGACGGACTGGAGCAGGTGGCTGAAAAACGTTATCAAATGCAGCACAAAGGGCAGCAAGTTCCTTTAATTTACTCTATAAAAGCACGTAAATCATAGTATAAGCCGTGTTTTTTAACGCCAGCCAATATCGGTCCAAACGTAGACGTTTGGACCAACTATCCCCTAGAAATTAAAGCGTAATGTTAAAGCACAATGGTCGCTAAGCATGTTGTTAGGTGCCATATCTTCAAAATAGTGAAATTGTGACTCTGGTTTATCAAGGTGCTGCACCAATGATGACGAGACGATAATATGGTCAATCGGGGCCGGGTATTTAGGGTGGCACCCTTGAACAGTGTCAGTGGTATTTACCCATGCGCTTTGTTTCACTGTGTTTGTAAGCCCTAAATCAGCGCGTAAGCGATTGTTAGGATTGGCTAAGCGGTGGTTAAAATCCCCTAACAAAACCAAATTAGGTTGGCTTTTTTGTTGCTGCTTCAGTGTACTTTTCAAAATCTCAGCCTGCTGAGCTAGTACGCCGCAGCTTTTGCGGTCGCTGTCTAGGTAGTCGTCAACAAAGCAGCCGCTTTTTAAATGAAAGTTAATCAAAGAGAGTGATTTTCCTCCATGCTCGATATCCAGTTGCAATGCGTTACGTAGGCCAAACTGCGGCGCACTGAGTGCGTCTAGATGCGTGATGTTATTAACCGTAATGGTTTTTTTCACCGCATAGGCGACTTTTTGTTGCGTTGACGACTGCTCACTGCCACGGCACGTATAACTTGGCGAGTCAGCTCTATCAGAAATGAACACTTGCCATTGTGATGGGTTAAAAACGCGTTGCACCGCAGCGATGGAACCGACTTCTTGCAGGGCATATATATCAGCATCTACTTTGTTTTTATAAGCGGTGAGTGCAGCATAGTCACTGTTTTCACGGCCTTTACAGCCTTGATTATTGTGTGCTGCTAAGTGTTCAATATTCCATGTGGCAACCACTAAGTCATTGGTTTTTTGTGTGTTAGGTGTGCTCGTTACCGTTTGGCAGCCCAGTATGGCTGTGCTGCAAACAAGCCCTGTAAATATGTGCTTGAATCCCTGTGTGTTCATGTGTGTCATTCAATAGTTTAAGGTAGTTTGATCTTGTTACAACATAACATTAAAAAGCAATTTATTGCGGTAGATTGTAGAGAAAAGGTATATGAGTCTAGTTGTATTAATTTTCGTCAGCTTTTCAGTATATAGTGCATGTAATGAATGAGAGTTTATGGGCTAAGCGGAATTCCAGCTTGAATGTGGCGAATGGCAAATCATCAGTTTGCGTTGGGTGTCGCTTGAAATTCTCTTTTGCAAAATTTAGAATGGGCTGCTCTTAAATATAAGTATTGAATAACATGCGGTTATTACAAGAATTACTTATCGGATTGAGAAAATCATACCCATGAGAGAAGTCTCAATACACAGGTTACATAAATGAGCAAAATAATAACAAACCTACTTAGTCTTATCACCGACAAGGACTTTCAGGCTCTGGAGAGTCGATGTTTATCAACATCAATACATGAAACGATTAACTATGATGAAAACCGAAAGTCAGACATTTTGGCTTGGTTACTCAATCCAAAAGAAGGGCACTTAGAAAACGATTATTTTTTAAGAACGCTAATTAATGCGGTTTATTCTTGTATGGAAGATTCTCAAGCTGAAAATATGCCTAGCGCATTTGATATGGCACAAACGGCTTTATTAAACATTCAAATTGTTAGAGAACTCTGCATCGATAACAACGGCAAAAAGAAGTTTATAGACTTATTTTTAATAGACCCAACTCAAAAATTAGTTATTACAATTGAACGTAAAGATGGCTCTTATGCTCACAGTAACCAGCTTCGTGTATATGCTGACTGGGTGGAGGCTAATTACAAGGGATGGTCTCATCTGTTTATTTTATCAGACAGCGAATCAAAAGATCATAAAGATGAATTTGACCCGAGATATATTCAGCTAGATGATTCTTGGCTGTGTGACGCTTTGCTCGACCTTACAAATAGGGGTAGGGTAAGTAATTATCTTGAGACGCAATTTAGAGATATTCATGATTACATTTTTGGTGAATGGGAAGAAAAAAGAGATAAATACTATTATAAGTTTGACGAAATTACCAAAAGAGTCGCTCAAGTTCATTGTGAGACACTGAGGCTGCTTGAAGAGTATCAAATAACAATTAATGCATCTAATTTTAGCCTTCTTGATATAACACCTAGTTTCTACTGTACCAAGATATTGCCCCAAATATCTTTAATTAATAACGAAGAACAACAACTACTTGCTATCACTCAGCAGCATTATTCTGTTTTTGAGCATTTACATGGTTTAAATGAATTTGATGAATTAGAAGATAAGCTTTCGACGTTGTTTGGCAACGATATTTTAACTGAGTTACATGCGAACAACATATATTTCACTCTAGGAAAGCATTATTCAGAAGGTAAGTATTGGCCCGTCAGTTTTGAAATTAGACGAAATAGAAATGAGCTTGATGAAGTGGTATATGTTTTTAATCTGTATATTAGCAAGTATTCGGATGAAGTTCATCATGTATTGGCCGATCATATTGCTAAAGCTTTCAATAAGCCATTTAGAAAAAATCAAAAGGAAGTAAAGCTTACAGATTTAGGTGAGTTTTCAGGGTTAGACTTGTCTCTTAATTCAGAGCTTTATTTTTGTATTAAAAAGAATTTAGAAAAGGTGAGTGAATTTTAACTGATATATGGACACTCCCAGTGTGTCAAACAAAATAACTCTGGCGGGGTAGAATAAACTACCTCGTTTTTTCATTTCGTCGCTGCCACTGTTTGACGTTTGACCCATTTGCAATAAAGCGTTGCTCTGACATATATCCGGGCTTAACTGTTATTTCAGTGCCCCTAATGAGCTTCGAGCCTATACACCCTAATTTGAATACACCCAAGCGGTTTATATACCGTGCCTTTGCCGGGATTTGTATAGGCAGGCTAGGCCTTTTTTCATCTAACTGTAGCGAACAATGATAGGCGATTGGCAAGTGCTCTCAACACCCACGCGGGTTAAGTTACCCTTGTCATTTACGAGCTGCCTGCCAATCTAACTTGGTGTTTAAGCATTATCTTGAACCTGGTTGCATGAACGTATGGGGCGGTAATATTCATTTTTTTGAAGTAATATCCACATTAATCTTGCCAGACGATGCGCCATTGCAACCGCAGCTTTATTCACACCACGCCTTTGCTTGATGGCAGTGACCCATAGGTTCAGGTCATCGTCTTTTTTATGCGCGTGGTTCACAACCGTTCGAGCACCATGAATAAGTTGTTTTCTGAGGTATCCATCTCCACATTTAGTAATTGTGCCCAAACGATTTGTGTCACCAGACGCATATTGCCTAGGCGTAAGGCCAAGCCAGACGCTAAAGTCTTTCGCACTTTTAAATGCTTGGCCTTTATCGATGCTGGCGCTGAACGCGGAGGCAATGATAGGGCCAATCCCGGGAATTGATTGCATAATTTCTGCACTGGTGTTGTGGGTATTAGTTTGTTGGAACAAGGTATCCATGAGTTTAATTTTTTTATCATAGTTTTCTAACTCTTGTTGTACTTCTAACAACATGAGGCGAATAACAGGTTGAACATCTTGTGATAAAAGTTCATGGATATGCTTTTTGAATACAGAGTATGCTTTGGGAATGTGAAACCCAAATTCGAGGAGTAAACTTCGAGTTTGATTTATACAGGCAGTACGAGTACTGAGTAGCCTTTCTCGTATTCTATGTAGACAAAGCACAGCTTGTTGCTGTTCACTTTTAATGGGAACAAAGCGAATGTTAGGCCTTCTACTTGCTTCATATATTGCCAAACAATCATTTTTATCATTTTTGTTACCACGTACAAATGGGGTAACATGTTGTGCAGGAATTAAATTAACTTGATGACCAGAATTTAAGCATGCTCTGCCCCAGTAGTGAGAGGATGAACAAGCTTCCATAACGACTTTACAAGGCGGTAAATTAAGGATTATTTCATGGAGTTTTACTCTAGAAACCCGCTTTGAGAAACAAGGGTTTCCGTGTTTATTAATTCCAAGAAGTTGAAATACATTTTTTGCTAAATCGATGCTTAATATACTAACGTTATTCATGATGGATGCTCCTACTAACTATCGTTATAAACACACCTTTAGTTTGGCGCATTGACGCCGATTTGGGAGTGTCCATCTCATCACCCATCCAAAATTTACAAACCATAGAAAATTTGCAACATGATTATGAACTTCAAGAATATGTTGATTTACTAAAACATGAGATAAGGGAAAATCATGCTAATTATCAGCTGTATGTAGAGTCATTGGATCAAGATAGTGAAATTGTGCCACTTGCGCCGGCACCAAAAATTACTTATTTGGAGATCCGCGGTGTTTATTCTGCACTGTACCGAAAATGGGATTACGTTGACCAAAACGCTTTTTCTACAAACCAGGATCATGGCGGTCAGTTTTATGCATTAACCCTTGAATATGGCTATGCTCAACCTTCGTCGCGACGCTTTCAAATCAATGGCACAACACTAAAATTAGAAACCTCGGAGCCAGTTAAAGATTCAGGCAATACGGTCATTGGGTGGATAAATTATTGGAAAAACCCTATGGCAGACTTTACGAGCGGTAATGCGACTTATAACGAGACTTCGATTAACTTTCCTTACAATCAGGAAAGTGATCGTTTATTTATTCGTTAACATGGCTTTTTAAAAGCGGAAAATTGAATGTGAGCAGTTAAGCGCTCGCATTCAATCCAAATTGATATACTTCTAGCTTTCGTATCAGGGAATGATAGTTTTTTACCACTTCAGAATCGCCACCAGCCTGACTTTTAACGGCGGCAAGGTTGTCTTTCATGGTGTCAATCACATTGATTTTTTCACTCTTTGCTTGCGCAAGCGTTGTTCCACCCAATTGGCCATCATGCTCGATTAAACCATATTTCCCAGTCATGAAAGCATGCTCGCCCATTGAAATAACCCCTTGTTCATAAAGGTCTTTAGCCGCTTTAGATTGCTCTTCAAGTGTCATGTGTGTGAAGTCATGTGTTCTATCAGGGAAACTCAATGAATTAGCAGACTCAGCGTGGTTATCGCTCATCTCAGATGCAGTATGCTTTTGCACATATTGACTTGATTGTGTCGCAGAGACTGACTGGTAATTTGTAATGCCGATAGGGTTAATCATTTCATATCCTTAAATTGACTTATCTCTATTTTAATAAGCAATAGCCGTTCCAGTTGTACACCTTTTGTTATTTTAATGTAAAATTACGTGTACCCCTTTAAATTGTAGTCGCATAAAAAACTAACTATCTGATTTAATTAAATATGATAACAACACGGATAAATGGTTTACTTGAATGACTTTATGGCGGCAATAAAGGTGAGGAGGTGTTTGCCAAAAGCTTGCCCGTAGTTGAAATTTTCGGCGGTTTATTGCCGCCCGCCTCCTCTTTTAGGTTTATGTTTCAATGCATTCAAAATTGACATTGAGAGATACCTGAATTGCTGAACTCGATTATATGTATCATCCTAACTTTAGAGGGGAGGTGTGGGTTGATTAAGCTTAGAATATTGTGATTTGTAATAGAAATAGCGGATACAAAAAAGCCTGTTAAAGATTTCTCTCTAACAGGCTGTTTTATAGCACTTTAAAGTTTTTTAGCTGGGAGCTTTGAAAGTCAGTTAAGTCACATGTTTAGCTGTTTGATTTTGAATGATTTATTTTTTCCTATGTTTTTGGGGTAAATAAGGATGTGACGTAGCCTGCATTTGGTTGAAAGTAAATTAGATGCAACATAGAGTACGTTAATCTTTTATTTACTCCTGAACGTTCACCTTTTTTAGGTTTAAATCATGAAAGTTATAAGAAAAGTCAGTGCTACGACTTACTGCTTTCATTTTGAATCCGATAATCTTACCTTCGAAGTCGACGTCAAAATTAACAAATGCATCTGCATTGAGGGTTCGGTCATACCATTTTGCAACAAATCGGTTGCCCTCGATGTGAGCAAGCTTACCAGTTAAAGCATTACCGCGAGAAAACTTAATATTAAGCTCAGAGCCTATTACTGTGACATCAACTGTGCCATACCAGTTATCTTGGTAAGTACCGGCATATTGATTAAGCGCCATAGGCGGTTTTGTTGTACTCAGGTGCAGAGGTTTTTCCGTTTTCTTTTGCTGTTTTTTGTAGGCTTCATATCGTTTGTTACCCTCTATGTATACGTCAATGTAATTTGTGGGTTCTGATTCAATATAGTGCTCTAGGATGGTAGCGGTTAGACCTTGTGCTGCTCGTGACCATTGATTTGTAAGCGCAATAACAGCAACATCTTTTTCAGGTAAAAATGCGATATGGGAGGTCATGCCTTGTACCGCGCCGCCATGAGAGACATGCAAGTGGCCATGAAAGTCCATCAAATTCCAGCCTAATCCATATGCTTGAAAATGCGTCTGTGCGTATTTTTGGTCAATATAAGAGACTTTTTTTAAAGTAACTGGCTTCCACATTTCTGCGTGTTGCTTTTCGGATAACAAGTCTTGTCCATCTGGTAGTTTACCTTTGCTAAGAAATAGCTGCGCCCACTTTGCCATACCCGCTATGTCACAATTAATTAGCTCATCATCTTTGAAAAAAGTGGTTTTGAGCTTGCCGTCGACTTCCATATGCGGTTTTGCACGCTTACTTGGTATTTTAATTCGAGTCGGGTTTGCTACACAGTGAGTCATTTTCAGTGGTGCAATTAATGCTTTTTCGACATATTGGTCCCAAGGCATCTTGGTTATCACACGTATAACCTCTTCGGCGACAGTGTACATTAAATTGTTGTAGGCATATTCGGAGCGAAATGAACTGGTTGGTTTTAAATATTTTAATGCTGAGATGATTTCATCAGGCGTTGCGTGTGCATCTGCATCAGGCCATTGTAATAAGTCCCCAGCACCCAGCGGCAAACCAGAGCGGTGAGTTAACAAGTCGCGAATAGTAAACTCTCTTGTCACCCAAGGATCATACATTTGAAACTGCGGAAGGTAATCGATGACCTTGTCATCCCAGCTGAGTTTATTTTCATCTACGAGCTTTGCCAATGCCGCAGTTACAAATGATTTTGAAATTGACGCAACCTGAAATAGGGTATCGGTGGTTACTGGTGTATTGTTTTCAATAGATTGAACGCCATAGCCTTTTGCATGGACCACTTCACCACTTTTTACAACTGCCAATGCTACCCCCGGCACATTAAGTTCGTCTTTTGCTTTTTCAACAAGTGCACCTATTTGTTTTGGCGTTAACGGTGCACTTAGACTGAGTGGGGCAAACACTAACTGCGATAAAACGATACCTGTGTAAACAGATTTTTTGATATAGTTCATAAAAATGAGCCCTTTAAAACAATTTATTAATTGATAAGGACATTACCAATTACTTCTTATTTTTCTAGCGCTTATATGCAAGCGGTGGCGTTTCTTCTGCAAATGGCGGCAAAATCTATCAGGGTATATTCTTGCACCGTCTTACATGACATTGTGGTAAAGGCTAAGCTATTGTATGTGTTTTTATTAGTCAGCTTTAGCATGGTGTTCTCTACAAACCTTGCTGCGGGTGAATTTAATAAGTATTTTATTCAGGAGGTTAGGGTTTGCTATGATGAAAATGCAGCGCTGTCTTCCGATACGTTTTTTCTCCAGAGTTGCAATAAAATGCCGTTGGGTGACGTTAAGCTAGGTAACAAGTTAACTTGGATTGGCTCTACGTTCGATTTACACGTCTCTGAGCTGCTCGATAAACCAATTGGGTTATTTTTTTCTGCTCAAGCGGCAGCTGAGTTTTACTTTAATGGCGAATTAATAGGCCGAAATGGTTATCCCTCGGCTCAACCTGAAGGTGAAAAGGTTGGAGTGATGGACTTTGTTATTTATATACCAAAAGGACTACTGAAGAAGCGCCAGAATGAGTTAGTTATTAAACTGTCATCTCATCATAAAGTTTACGATATCAGCACCTCAATTCCATTTGCGATAATCACGTATTATGGCTCTCCTCAAAATATTGTGCTTCGTAATTACTTACCTACTTTGTTATCGCTAGGTATTTTGGTCATAGGCTTAGTTTTTTCAAGTCAGTTAGTTTTACAAGGCTCGAATCCAAGGCGTAGTACTTTTTGGCTTCCTGTATTTTCATTGTTAGTGGTTCTTCAATTATTGGTTGAAGTGTCTAGAGGATTAATAGCATACGAATACCCTTATCATGACGTTCGTTTGGTTGTTATTTTATTGCTAGGTATGTTGAGTGGGATGTGCTTACTGTTATATATCATAGATAGCTTTGTGAAAAGTCATCGCTGGGCTTACTTTTCTCTTTCAATGTTATTAACGTTTGCATTTATTTATTTAGGTAACACGATAGAGGAAAAAACAGTTTTCGCCCTTCAAATCCCTGCAGGGATAAGCTTTTGTATTTCTGCTTATCAAGCACTTAAGGTGCATGATAATGCGATGAAGCATGCTTGCGCGTTTTTGGCATTCTTTTTCGTAATTGCCGTTAATCCTAATCAATTTCTTGATCTTTATTTTTATTGTTTTGTAGCTGTGCTTTTAGTGTTCTTCTTTATTCAACATTCAATTGAATATAAAAACCAGCAGTCTCAAAAACAGCTTGCACAGAAAAGAGCTGAGCAGCTGCAACGAGTATTAGATGAACGTAATGAACAGCAGACACCGTCAAAGATAAAGCTAAACCTGATGGGCAAAGAAGAGTGGGTGTCATGTGACAGTATTTGTTTTGTGAAGGGGGCGAGAGATTATGTGGAGATAAGCCTATTAGATGAACGTAGTGTGTTACATAACGAGACGTTGACTATTATGGAAGAAAAGTTGCCCGTAACGTTTTTGCGTATACATCGCTCATACATTGTAAATAAGCAATTTATTCAGTCGCTTCAAAAGCTACCATCAGGTGGGGGAAATTTGATACTGAGTACAGGTGCTACCGTACCAGTGAGCAGGCGAATTATGCCAAAGATTAAGAAGCAGCTTATGTAATGCCCTAGAGGCGAGGGAGTCAGGTCTTTTTATCTATACATATTACATACAACAAAAGGTGTCAAAGTCATTGACCCCATTAAAAAGATTTAGCTCTGGCTAATCTTCAAAAAGTTAAAAAGTATAAAGGGGCCAGATTAGTTGCTTCACAACTTACTTATAAATTTAAAGCTAGACACAAAAAAGCCTGTTAAAGATTCCTCTCTAACAGGCTGTTTTATAACACTTTAAAGTGGTGGAGCTGGGGGGATTTGAACCCCCGTCCGGAAAGCGTCGACCTTCGGTCCTACATGTTTAGTATCGTCTTTTGGTTAACCTTTAAATCTCGGACGTACACGATAAGTAAAGGCGAGGCCGCTTAGTTTTAGCCCTTCAACCCCGGCCAGGGTTTCCGTAGCGATCTTGTGTGGGGTGACACTCCAGAACCAGAACCACAAGAATTTCATGGAGGAGTGCTAGCGGGCTATTAGGCCGCTAGAGAGTAGTTATCGTCGTTTGCGATTACATTAATTGCGGCTTTTTTACGAGGCCAGCCGCACCTCGACATGCACCTTAGGCTTCTGGAATCCCGTCGAATCCTAATCAGCCCCGATTCAGTCATAAGACATAAATCTTAGAATACTTTTCTATCGCCAGCAAAGCTAGTGATGGTGCGGATTGTAGCGGTATTGTATTGGTTTGACAACCTTTTTTCTTTTTTATCTTGTGTACCAGTTTGTGTATCACTTTTAGTGTGCACAAGAGTAATTTAAGAACAAAGCAATAAGTTGACGAATAATTCTTTGTTTTATTTGCATGCGGAAGGTGTTGTTCATTTTGATGTAACATTATGATATAATTGAATATTGCGTTAATTTGAATAGTTGTTTTATATGCCGGATGAAGCTAAATTAAAGTGTGATTTATATTTTTTACCTGCGGGTGAAGGTGACTGTATCTTAATCCAGTTTCAAGATTCTTCATCCAATTATCACAACATACTTATAGATGGTGGGAATCTTAATAAGCTTGAATTTGACAAGCAAAAAAGGACACTCTTAAGGTTAATAGATAATGGAAAAAAAGGTCGTTTTGATTTAGTGGTAATTACTCATAGTGATGATGACCATATTAAAGGTATTTTAAAATTAGTTGGTGACGATGAGCTGGCGTCACTAGTTGATAAATATTGGTTTAACTCTGAGAAATCAATAGCTAAAAAGCTCTCAGAGAAATTTTTAGATGTGCAAAACTATGAAGTGGCAAAAAAAACTGTTTCATCAAGGTCTTCTCGAAACCAAGATCATGATCTGTATCATGAATTAAGTAAAGAGAATAAGTGGAATCAAGAATTAATCTTGGCAGGTGATAGTTATGATATTGATAACCTAACAATTAGCGTGTTATCCCCAACAATAAAGGAATTAAAAGAGTTACACGACTATTGGCCGAAAAAAAAATTGAATCGGCGAAACTCCAACCGCTCTTCAACATGTCAATCGGATCATGCTATACCTTTGAGCGAGTTATATAAAAAGATCGATTTTTTTGAGGAAGACAGATCAGAAGTAAATGCTTCAAGCATAGCATTGAAGGTAAAATGGGAGGATTATTGCTTTCTTTTCTTAGCTGACTCCCATCCGTCTGTCATTGTAAAAAACCTCCCTGATGAAATACTCCATTGTGAATTGATAAAAATTTCTCATCATGGGAGTAGAAAAAATACTAATGATGAACTTTTGGCTAAAACAAAAACAGAAAAATATATCATTTCTACAAATGGGATGTCGCATTGTCACCCTCACAAAGAATGTTTGGCTAGGCTAATAAAAAGAAATGAGAACTCAAATACAAAGTTGTATTTCAATTATGGTAATAGCGTTTTAAGAAGTATTTTTGATGAAGATACATTCGACGGCGCTGTTTTCCCTAAAGTTGAAGAAGAAGGGATTAAGCTTTCTTATGAGTCTTGATACAAGTAATAAGCTAACAGTTAGAATCTTAAACGATACTTCAAAATACGGAACTGGAGTGATCTGTAAGCTAGATGATTGTGCCTATGTTTTTACAGCTAAACATACAATTTGCCCAAAAGACAAAGATGATTGCTTTCGAAAAGGACGTGAATGCAATAATTGTGAATTAAAGAACTCTTATAGCGCAAAGAAAACTAAAATTACTATAGATAAACCTGAAGCCCATGGTATTCAATTTAAACCTAAGACAATATTACATCTAAAAAATAAAGATTTAGCTATTCTTGTTTTAAAAGAAAATGATTTTAAGCATATACAAAACCTACCAAAAATAACTTTAGCTGAATACGCTGAGTTGCCTGAAAAGGATACATATCTAGCTCATGGCTACTGTAAAATTGAAGGTTCACAGAAGTCAATCCCCTTAATATTTGATTATTGCACCGTTAAAGATAGTGAGCTTTTCCTTAGGTTAGCTTCGAATACGACTTCTAATCTTGAGATTTCAACTCGTAACATTGAAGGAGCTTCAGGAGCAGGGGTTTTTTTAGGAAATCCAACTAAGTTAGCTGGTATTTATGTAAAGACGGAGGAGTTTCAGAATACATATTCAGAATTTTTTGATGAAACAGTTAACATGCTTTTACAAGAGCATGGATTACCTAAAGTTATAATTGAGCATCAGTTCAATAGAATAAAAAGCTTAACCTCTCGTGAATACCTTAATTGTTTTGAAGAAATCGTTCATAGCTTTGATTTAGGTAGCTCTAGAAAGTTGGATTTATTAACAATAAAACTGAATGGTAAAAAAATAGACTATCCAGCCCTTAAGGAAAGACTACTCGAATGTTTACATATACTTTGTATACCAAGAAAAACGATAAAATCATTAAATGATAGGGATTTAACTAGGAAGTTGTACAGGGACGGGGAAAAAGAGTACTCCACTCTTAGTGATGAAGATAAATTGTCAGACTTATTATTGCAAGGCTTACTTGAGTCACGAGAGAAAATGCCGAAATTATATTCTTCCTTCAATGTTGATGATGTTAGTACTAATGTACATTTAAATTATATTGATGCTAGTAAATCAGAATTTGTTTATTGCTATTCAAATTTAACTAGGGAACTAAATATAGGTTTTGAAAATGTAATCGAAAAGCTCTGTCGGGGAGCTACGAACGTTAGCGGACCAGCAGATTTAATCAGCTCTGGAATCCTAGAAAGCCATTTTAGTGAAGATGAGCAAAAGAACCTTATTAAAATTTTGCTGCCTAGTGAAACTTCAAATGGTCCTAGTATAAGTGATTCTTATGCTTTGTTAGTTGGTTTCGAATTTGATTCTTCAACTTTGGATAAACTCCAAAGTGTAGAAAAATTTCGACAATCACTTCATGATGAAATTAAAACTGTTGTTGCTAATAATCTCGGTAAGTTAAAAGAATACCTTTTAAAAATTAAATCTATGGACTCTGAAGTTAAGGTGTTTTTCATACCGTTTGAGAATATCTCCGAGTTCAAGAAGAGCGTCGATGAGGAACTGTATGTCTAGGTTTGGAGATGTGTTAGCAGAAAAAGTTCTCACAGATGAATATTTTAAAAAGATATTTATATCTGTAGTTAAAAAGTACACCAAACATATTGTTTTTAACAAAGTGGGACGAGGTCTTAAAGAAAAAGAAAAGTCGGATATTTATAGGTTTATTAACATTCTAATAAATTCCAACCGAAATACAGATAGAAGTATAGCCCATCATATTATAAGTATGATGGAACCGTTTCATAAAAATGAGGATTACTTCAAAGCGGTTTCATCTACAGTTTTCTATAAGATGGGGCTTTTTTCTCTAAATATAGAGCACTCATTTCTTAATAATGAAAGTTTAATTGCCCCCTGTGTCAGGATAGTTGTCGCCTCAGTTTTTCATAAAATAAAACAGGGAGCGGTAAGTTAGTTATGAGTGAAGCATTATCCAGAAGACCATAAGCAAGCAGTCATTAGAAAGCTGGTTGAAAGTGGCTTATCATTAGGTCAATTCGCAAAGCAAGAAAGTATCAACTTATCTACTTTGTATTCATGGCGAGATAAGTATTTAAAAGTAGGGTCTAGTTTGACAGAGAGTAATAGTTTAGATGGTTGGTCACCAGAGCAGAAGTTCTCAATTGTTTTAGAAACAGCAGCATTGAGCGAAATTGAGTTAAGTGAGTATTGCCGTGAAAAAGGGCTTTACCCTGAGCAAGTTAAAGAATGGAGGCAAAGCTGTATTGAAGGTAATCAGACGCAAGCCCAGCAGCGTAAGCAATTAACCCAAGAGCGAAAAGCTGATCGTAAGCGGATCAAAGAGCTAGAAAAAGAGCTTAAACGTAAAGATGCAGCCCTTGCTGAAACCGCGGCATTATTGGTGCTAAGAAAAAAGTTAAATACCTACTGGGGGGAAGACGAGGACAGTTAACCTCACACTCAGATAGACAGTATTACGCATCTTTGATTGATGATGCCGTGACCTCTGGCGCAAGAAAAGAGAGAGCCTGTGAAGAAATAGGTTTGTCTATACGGACGTTACAGCGTTGGCAAGAACAGGGTGAAATCATCCCTGATAAAAGGCCAACAGCGCAAAGACCAGAGCCGAAAAATAAGCTTACAGAGGAAGAGCAACAAGTAATATTAGATATCAGCAACCAAGAGGAATACGCCAATTTAGGGCCGAGCCAGATAGTGCCAATGCTGGCAGATAGCGGGCAGTATATCGCATCTGAATCAAGCTTTTATCGTGTGCTGAAAGCCAATGACCAATTGACTCATCGAGGTAAAGCAAAGCCTAATAATAGCCGAGTTAAGCCTAGGGGGTATACGGCGACAGGGCCAAACCAAGTTTGGACTTGGGATATCAGCTACTGCCCTTCAACAGTAATTGGTCGCTTCTTCTACCTCTACATGATAATCGACATCTTCAGCCGTAAAATTGTGGGTTGGGAAGTTCATGATAGTGAGTCAGGAGAATATGCTGCGGAATTACTTGAACGTACACTCTGGGCTGAGAAATGCGTTAAACAAAATGTTGTATTGCACTCAGATAACGGTAGTCCGATGAAGTGCCTGACGATGCAGGCCAAGATGCTTGAAATGGGGATAATAGGCTCTCGTAGCCGTCCAGGTGTCAGCAATGATAATCCATATTCGGAATCTCTGTTTCGCACGATTAAATATAGCCACCGCTGGCCAAGTGAAGGTTTTAAGCACCTTGAAGATGCAAGAAGCTGGGTGAAAGGCTTCACGAATTGGTACAACAACACACACAGGCATAGTCGTATCAAGTTCGTGACACCCGGGCAACGTCATAGTGGGGAAGATAGAGCGATATTGGCAAAGCGCCGTGAGTTATATAAAAAAGCGCAAGAAAAGAATGCTAACCGCTGGTCAAAGCACACCAGAAATTGGGATGAAATCAGTGATGTGGAGTTGAATCCAGAGAACAAAAGAGAAGCAGCTTAACAGCTCAGGCGACAACTACCTTGAAAAACACCGATTGAAGCTAACCTTAAGATGAAAGTAAATGAAATTAAAAAAACAGACTTTATTCTTACTGATGCTCAATCTGAAATCTTTTCTAAAATGGTTGGTTCTAGTTGTTTTAGTTTCTCAGGACCAACTTCTTTAGGTAAATCTTTTCTAATAAACAGGATGGTTGAACGCTCCCTGTCTTCAAAGAAAAACATAGCTATAGTAGTGCCTAGTAGAGCTTTGATAAACCAGTTAACAAATGAACTAAGGAGTACTCTAAATCAACCTATTTTAGAAAATAATTACAAACTGCAAACAAATATAAATGGTGAGGAGACAGAGGAGTTTAATTATATTTTTATTCTCACTCCTGAAAGGTTAATGAACCTTCATACTAGAAAGACTAAAGTCATATTAGATGATTTATTTGTCGATGAAGCGCATAAGCTTGCCGCTGGTAGTAGTAGGGACTCTGAAAGAAGTTTGACTGAATATAATGCAATAGAATTGACTATTGAAAAGTTCAGAGAGTTAAATGTCTATTTTTCATCTCCAAATATTTCTAACCCAAGCATGTTTTTAAAGTTGTTTGGAAAGAATCCATTCTTTTCTAAACATGTTAAAGAAGCACCAGTCTCTCAAAACATTTTCCTAGCAGATACTCAGAAAAAAACTTTAAGAGTGTTAGTAAATAATGAATTTTTGAGCTTAAATAGTGAGCTATTAAGAGGTATTAACTCTAACGACGATTTTATCTTAAATGTTGGTAAAGGTAAGCACTCTAATATGGTTTATTGCTCTAGTGCATCTAATGCTGTTCACTATGCCGTTAACTTTGCAAATAAAATTAATTCGACAGAGCTTTCTGATGAAATAAAAAGTGCAATAAACTCAATTTCACAATTAGTACATGAACAGTATTACTTAGTTAAATGTTTAGAGAAAAGAATTGCATATCATCATGGCAAATTACCTCATTCAGTGAGGGGAATAATTGAGGAACTCTTTAGGAATGGCGAAATTGACTTCATGTTTTGTACCCCAACCCTTGCTGAAGGGGTCAATATGCCAATTAAGAATATATTTATTATATGTGAAGATAAGATTCGTTACACAGATGATAAAGAAAAAAACAAGGTTAAAAGTCTGAGTTTTTGGAATCTAGCGGGTAGGGCTGGAAGGTATCGCTCAGAGCTTTGCGGTAATGTATTTTGTCTAAATTCAGAGACTAAATCTTGGGATAATAATTTATCAATCTTTAGAGATAAGTCAGTAAACCTTGAAAGTACCATAGAAAAAAACATAAAGAAAAAAGCAACAGTTAAACAGTTAGAAGATTTCCTCAAAAATAAAGATGCAGATGATTTAAAAGTGGAAGAAGTCATTAAGCATTTGGCAAATATTATTTGTATAGAAACCCTCAAATTTCCCGAGGAATATAATAAAAGCAATACTCTTAATCTTTTTATTAAAGCCAATTTATTACAGATAATAAAATTAGCTAAAAAGAGAGCTAAAGAGATTAAGCACTTACCTATGGAATTACTTAATTCATATCGTACTTTGAGCTTGAATTTGCATGATGATGTTTTTCAAGTTGTTAAATTTCATCAGGATGATAGTGTTTTACCCCCTTTTGGTTACGACAAATGCCATGAAGTACTAGAAACATTCCATGAATTATATAACTGGGGAGAAAGAGAAAAAATCACTATAAGTCAGCTTGGTTATTATAATAACTTAATTTATAGGTGGGTTAGTGGTAACTCAATTAATTCAATAATTAGAAGTACCATAAATTATTATGAAAAAGAAAGGAAGTCGTTATATATATACAAGGGGAATGAGCTGCTTACTCCTATTTTTGACGGTAGTGTAGAGCATGTTAACCATATTATTGAGGTTGTTTTTGATGATATTGAGAATAAGTTAAGATTTAAGCTTGAAAGATATTTTAATCATTACCATAAAGCTCTTACTTCAGTCCTAGGTGAGGAGAAAGCAGGAGTTAATTGGGCTGTATTTTTGGAATATGGTACTCAATATCCTCTTGTCATTGAAATGCAAAACTTGGGACTTTCTAGGTTTACAGCGTTAAATATTTATAAGAATGAAGCGTTAAGAAAGACTTTAACTCTGGATGCTGCTAAGGGAGGGCTACAATATAATAAGAAAAAACTTTTATCGGGCTTCAAAGAAGGCTCTTTCGAATATAAAGAGTTATCAGTATTGCTCTAGGTGTAAATAATCCGATTTAGCAGCATGGATGCTGCGTCACTCTGGAGTTTAAAATCTCACCTAGAATCTTCCTTGATTAACTTTGTTTATACGCAAAACTAGCTTGAGTCGTTGGAACGACTCACACCCCAAAGCAACAAGCAAATCAAAACGAAAATTCAAGGATGAATGGTGTTCGCCGAATGGACTCGGCGCTACAACACCAATAAATATTCTATTAGTTGAAACAACCCTTTAAAGCTTTCCTTTTAAAGGGGAAAACTCCTAAAAATAGTTATTATGTGCACATACAGTTAGTTGTCGCATTAGCTTCGACGATTGTTGGATTCTCGTTTAATTTGATAACACGAGGCGGCAGCCAGACACCGCTAAAAGCGTTTGGAACAAGATAAACAGCAACCAAAAGCTGATAAAATTTGGCATTGAAGGCGACCTTTGGGTCGCCTTTTTTGTTTGTTAGTAGTGCGCTTTTAAATACTTCATACGTGTTGTGGTTAATTGGTTTTGATCAATCTGTATCTCTTCATCGATTACGATCGAGTTTTCCCAACAAGCTAAATGTAAGTGTAACTCCCCCAAAAAATGAAACAGTTCATAAGTAGAATTTTCCATTAACTAAAATAGGAAAATTTACGATGAGAAAAAGTAAGTTCACCGAAACTCAAATTGTCAGCATGATCAAAGAAGCTGAATCAGGTATTCCAGTGCCTGAAATTTGCCGTAAACATGGCATCGGCCAAAGCACATTTTACAAATGGCGCTCAAAATATGGTGGTATGGAAGCGTCTGATGTTAAACGCCTTAAAGAACTTGAAGAAGAAGATCGTAAGCTAAAAGATATGTTTGCAACGCTGAGCTTAAAGCACTCGATGCTTGAGGATATCATTGCAAAAAAGCTGTAAAGACAAGTAGACGCAGAGCTTGGGTTGAGCATTTGAGAACTCAATTTAACGTCAGCGTCGCATTTGCTTGTGAAGTGGCTGGATTAAGCCGCTCAGTTTTTTATTACAAACATAAACGGCCATCAGATGATGAAGTTATCGACGCATTGCTAGCATTGATCGAACGTCACCAAAGGTGGGGGCTGCCCAAACTATTTAAAAGGCTTCGCAACAAGGGTAAACCTTGGAATAAGAAGCGTGTTGAACGTGTTTACAACATGCTTAAACTCAACTTAAGACGTAAAGGAAAACGCCGTGTACCAACGAGAACGCCAGAACCATTAAGTGCCCCACTGCAACATAATGAATCTTGGTCAATGGACTTTATGAGTGATGCATTAAGCTATGGACATCGGTTCAGAACATTGAATGTACTCGATGACTTCAATCGACAAGCATTAGCGATTGAAGTTGATACCAGTTTAACGGCTGAGAGAGTAATTAGGACACTAAAACAGATCATTGCTTGGCGCGGCAAACCAAAACAAATTAGGGTAGATAATGGCCCAGAGTTTACTTCCACTATGCTTGAAACGTGGGCGATGGAAAACAGTATTAAGCTAGAGTTTATAAAACCTGGTAGCCCTTATCAAAATGGCTTTGTGGAAAGGTTTAACCGAAGTTACCGTGAAGAAGTGCTAGATTTATACTTGTTTGAGTCACTACAAGAAGTACGTGAAATCACAGATGAATGGTTAGATATTTATAATTATGAACGACCCCATGATTCACTTGGTGATATGACACCAATTGGTTATCTTGAGGCTGCATAAAATTCTACAAAAGAGCTGTACTAAATTGGGTGGAGTTACAGTAGCAGTCTGTAAATTGATATATCAAAAATTCGGTGTGAAACCATATAAGGTGCGTCTTAAGCACATCATTTGGTATCTTGACGAAGAACTGTTTTGGATCATCTCTGAGAATACGGCCTATCGCTATTATCTAGCAATCAAATCATTCTGTGAGTGCATTGATAAGTGGGGGCATTGGCGCACTCATATAGTGAAAAGGTCGCCTAGGTTAAGAAAAAAAACATAAATTCTGTTCTTTTTAAATTACATTTGACTCTACAGTTTAGATTGATTTGTGGGGGGGATTACCCGACCAATTGATCTCACAGGGAATAAGGGTCGCTCATAGTCGTTTATTTTTAAAAAATATTATAAGTAACCTTATTACTGAGAATTGTCAGTAAATCCATATCCTTTTATCAAATTGCTTGTTAATCGACTGAGTCAGAAAAATAAAATCGTATTTATGAGGGGTTAGTATTATGAATTCTCAGTAATATCCATGTATTGCTCATGAAACTTATTGGTAGCAGTCATAGCAGATTGAACTATTTGAAGTTTATGGTACTTTAAAAGGTGAAATCGCAGGCGGATATTACTAACAAACCTGCATGACATACTGTTATGTTGCCTAATGGAGTAAGGAGAATTTTATTGGCATCGTTAGAAGAAGCTTATAGCTATGAATATGATGATATTATTGATGCGGAACTTGCCTATGATCTTTATTGGGCTGGGGTGATTTCTGGCAAATCTTCGTTTGAATGTCCAAGTGAGTTTTGTGTAGCTAAAGTTACCTGCGTGAACATGGATGCTGAAAAGCAAGATATGCAGCAATCACCACATTTTCGGAGCTATAACCACTCGTCAGAGTGTGATGCGAGCATAGGTAAAAAACCGAAAGTTAGTGCTGGTTCAAAATATGAGCTAAGTGCATCTAAAGTTGCAAAAAGTGATCAAGAGTCAGACACATTTAATTTACATAGGCCTCTTAATCAATTTACCAAAAAGAAAAAAGGTGAACGTGATAAAGGCAAAAAGAGAGCAATCCATTCACGTCGGCCTAACGTTCAAGGAGAGCATGAGCTTCAATCTGGTTCAAATTACTATGCTGTTAGATCTTTGGTAACCAAGTTCATTCGATACAAAAAAGATGAAATGTTGTCGGAACACTATGTAAATATCAGTGGAAAGGATATTAGCTATAGAGAGTTGTTCAAAGGTGTTTTCAACCAACCACTAGAGGCCCTTCCTAAAGAAGAGCGGATTTATTGGGGAGTTGCATATATTAACCATATACCGGACAAAAATACTTATCGCATTGTCTTTAAGAATGAAATGCAGCAGGGTAGTAACTATATCAGGCCTTCATTTTTCATATCCGAGGAGCAAATTGAAGCTTACCCAGTTAATAACCTTGTGACTAAGAGACTGGCTAAAATTTCAGAGTCAAAAGATAAACGAGCATTCATATTTTTATACTCTAAGCCACATGGTCAAGGGCCCAACTTTATTAACTTTGATTTGGACAGCTTAGATTACCTTGAAATTAGGTATTTAGACTTATTTGATGAGCTCAAAAAGCCAACAAAACTAGCAATTCAACAGAGATAAAAAACTTGTAGCTTATTCGCTTCAGTCAATTTTATCCCACAATTGTTTAATCGTTAATCTGGTATTACTATTGACAGTCGTCAGCATATGCGACAGTCAGGTTAAATTTAGACCTTCGAGTCTGACAGGTCGAGCTAATAACCAAGTTGGAAAATTAGTATGCAACTCCAAAGTCGACAAGTCATTTGATTTATATTAGATTTTTTCTCCAAAAAACCGCTAGATTTAATTATTTGAATCAAATCTAGCGGCTCAAGTTTGCTCTAGTTCACCTAGTCCATAGGAATAAATTAGGCTGTTTTATTCGCTTTGTGTTTAAGCTGTAATAGATAGTTAATGTCAGGCATTTTATATTCTCTCAACTCTTTATAAATAACACCTCTTGCAAACTTTTTCGTGTAATGATTAGTCATTCTTTCTTTGTCTTGATCTAGATGCCCCACAATTTGTTGCAGGAGAGATTTGTTTAGTTTTTGTTCTGTAAAACTAGTGATAAAAGTTGCTCGGAAGCTGTATGTTACTTTTTTGCAGTTATCTTCATCAAACCTATTTTTGATAACATTGGCATCATTTAACACCTTTCTTGTGAACCATTTGCTATATGCAGGCGTGTAGTAGCCATTTTCAGGTGTTAATGATGGCCAAAGAGAGTCCCCTTTTTTTGAAGTGCGGCGTATTTTGTCTACATAATCTATAAAGCCCAATTTTATGAGTATGGGGGCAAGCGGTACATGGCGGCGGCTAGCTTCATTTTTTGTCGACTGCCCAGCAAGTGCATCATCAATTGTTAGGTAATGTATCGTTGTAGGGAGGGAGTCCCCCTCTAGAGTAATCGTATCTTGGCAGACATCGATATTACTTAACTGCGCTATTTCATTTGGTCGAGCCCCAGTTGCTCTTGATAGAATAGGTATCCAGAATTGCCATGAGTACTTAGGGTGGATAACATTTTCATGAGTGAAAATATGATATAAATCTTCCTCATCGAAAGCTGCCCAAGACTTTGAACGATGTCCTTTTTTTATTGCTTTAGTTTGAACTGGGTTCACTCGAATTAAATCAAATGTTTCATCCTCATCGTTAAAGCGTTTGATAATCCATGTGAAAAACTGTCTTACTCTTTGACGATGTTTATCGACAGTTGATGGACAAAGTTGCAAGTTTTTAAAGCTTTCTTTTCCTTTATTGTCTTTAATCTTGGATCGAGACCAATCAATAGATTCTATTTCTTCAAGTGTCAGGGAGCTGTAATGTCTAGCTCTTGCTTTTGGAGCACTCAGCATAGATTTGAACATTCTGTCAAAATCTCGACTTTTGCATAGAGTTGCGGGTCGATCTCCCAAGAAGAAAATAGCCTCTTTAATTGATTCGTTAAGTTTTTTGGCTCTATCATTTTCCTTAGCATTTCTGTACTTTTGGTCTATTTCCCATCGTGTCATGTCGATTCCGTACTCTTCCAGTAAATAGATCTTTCGTAGCTGTTCCAGAGTTGGGACGATTATTTCTTCTTGATGCTTAATATAGCTTTTATCAGCTATACCGAAATCCACAAACTTACCAGCATCAGTTATTAACTGGTTTTCCTTCTGGTAATCACTATTATGTCTCGCTTGAGCTAGACTCCCTATAAACTGCTTTCGCCTTACAATTTTTGACACAGCAGCTTGAAAAGGTTTTCCGTTTACATCAAATATGATTTCTGAACCTTGTAAAAACTCAGTAAACTGTTGTTCAGCATCTAATCTCAGAGTTGGTGGTGCGGCGGTCTCTAGCGTAACCATTTCTGTATTCTCTTCACACATAGATAGTGCTTCAACATCAAAATCTTCAACTGGCATATTCGCCAGAATTTGATTTACATTTGTGCCGTTTAACACTGTACGAACTACTTTTTTAGTTACTAAAACCACTTGTTGAATCTCCTTTAGATCCTTACTTTTAAATTGTTTATCAAAACGCAGAAGCAGCTCTGAGAACGCATTCGCAGCAATAATTGCTTGAGCATAATCTTTGGTTCTTAAACTGAATTTAATTTCGCTCGGCAATTTTTTTACGTTGGTGTCGTTTTGACGATTTTCACGACTGAATCGCTTGCGGAGATAATAAGGGCCTTGTTGATCAAATAGCTAACTACCAATCAATTTCTCAGTTTTAACTTTGTTGCTGATATTTGGGCATACCTAGCCCATTCATTTTATTTATTGCCTTCACTTTAATCATCGTTTCAGTATGCTGACTATTGAATTGACGACTTTTCAGCTTATCACCCATTAATTGTTTAAAACGATACATCGCCGTCTCGGCAAGTGAACGAAGATGGTACCCTGAATTCATTTTCCACTGCGTTAACCCTATTTGGTGCATCATAAATATGGCATTGTTTCTGGGGTGTCCTTCTTCCCAGTATTGGGCATTCTCTCTTGGCGGTACCCGCATAATCGCACCTTTTGCTGCGACCTCCTCATAGCAACTGCGTGTGTCATATGCACCATCACCTGTGACTCTGTCTATATTCCTACGCAGTGGCCTGATTAAATCGGCAAGGGCTTCACCATCTGACACATTTACCATCGACAGCTCAGCACCCACAATATCGTGACTTGTCGCATCAATGGCCAAGTGCCATTTTCGCCAAGTTCGGCGCTTAGTCGCACGATGTTTTCTTGTATGCCATTCACCATTTCCATACACTTTAAGGCCCGTGCTATCGACCACAATATCTATAAAGCCTTTGCCTGCGCTTTTTCTATATTGCACATCAAGTGTTTTACTGCGTTTGCATAAACAGCTATAACCCGGTGATTGCAGCGAGGTATCCATCGTAGTAAGTAAGGAATTTACAAACCCTTCTAAGGCCCTGAGTGGCAAATGGAATACGGCCCTTAAGGTTAAACACGTTTCAATTGCTAAATCAGAATAGTAATTTGAACGACCACGGCCACCGTGCTTTTCAGTATTCTGCCACTTTGAGATGGCACTATCACTTAGCCAAATGTTGATGTTACCGCGTTGAACTAAAGCACGATTGTACTGTGACCAATTCCTAATTTTCTTCTTCATTTCAAGGCATGGGTTAAGGCATTTTATGATCTGATCACACCAAACCAAAGAAGTTCAATTATTTAGGAAACAACGGCGATAATAAGTGCCATTTCGAGAAAAAAGATAATTGTTCCTTTTGACATCGATTATTCGTGATGATGGTTTTTTGAACGAATCTAATTTAAAAAATGGTTTTTTGCTAAAAAGAGAACAATCTGGAGTCAAATTTTCCTCACAAGGAGAACTCGGAGAAGGAGAACTCGGAGAAGGAGAGCTCGGAGAAGGAGAGCTCGGAGAAGGAGAGCTCGGAGAAGGTACACAAAATGAAAAAAGAGATTTTTGGACAATGTCAGAGTCTACAAAACAGCTAGGCTCAATTTGGTTTTTTGGGTTCATATGTGCCTCGATTTGAGGCTGGCATGTGGCTCACTCTGTGTACCACTAAGATAGAAATGCTCTGGAAGGCTTGATTTTTAAGGTTTAGGAAGAATCCTAATCAGCCCCTGAATATGTTCATTCAGTGAAGTGGGGCCAGTATAGCGGAAAGTAATGCTAATGCTCAAGCTACTTTTGCCGATAACTTATTTAATATGAACTGGTTGGCGATTTAACAAGCAAATTATACGCAAGTTGTATTTACAATCATTCATAATTTGTAGCAATTCGTAACAGTTACTGCTTAACATTATGGGTCCATTGTGCTCAAATGGTGCTGTTACCTTGCATGATAAGAATAAGAATTCTATGCACATACTTTGGGAAAAAGTTCATGTCGTTGTTTCGTTTTGATGAAGACTTAGGCTATGTCTATTTGTTGTCTCATCCTATAGAGTCGGGTTTTCCGGCTAGTGCCTCTCAGCTCGTTGAGTTATTAGAGCAATCTGAACATGCAGATTGTGAAATAATTCACGCCAATATTGGTAAGTTATTTTCTTCTACAGACGTGGGCGATCAAGACTCTTTGGCTGTGGCTAGAGCAATTGATGCGTCTATTGCTATCCGAGTTGATGACGCGAATATGATGGCAGAAGCGCGGATCACGGTTGCTAGTGGCGGTAAACTTGTGTCTGTAGAAAAAGCGGCTAAAGCATTGGCAGAGGCAGGTGTAAAAAGGGGCATTAACCAAGAGGTATTAGAACAGTTTCTTGGCAAACAATTTGAGCAACCTGCAGGCATGGTTTACGAAGAAATTGTTGCCCACGGTGTGAGAGCCAAAGATGGCACTGATGCGCGTTTTGTGCGCCTGTGTATGACAGCGCAGGACAGAGTACTCAGTCCACAAACAAAAGATGGCGGTAAGGTCGATATGCGAGACCTTGGCGCAATTATTACTGTAAGTCCTGGTAGCCCGTTAATGAAGCGTGTGCCAGCGACATTGGGAGAGAAGGGTTTTACCGTTTTTGGTGATGACCTCGATCCTAAGCCTGGCCGAAACTTTGAATTACAAGTGATGGAAGGCACCAAACTTCATCCGAAAGACCCTAATGTATTGATTGCTGACGCCAAAGGTGTACCGGTAGCTGTACCCCGTGGTATGCGTGTCGATGATGTCTTGTGTTATGACTGTGTTGATGTCACTACAGGTCATGTTGAATTTGATGGCAGTGTGATTGTCAGTGGTGATGTGAAAGATGGTATGCGTATTAAGGCATCAGGCGATATTACGGTGATTGGTTTTGTTGAGTCATCTATTTTGCAAAGTGCCAGTGCGATCACCATTATGCAAGGTGCAATAGGCCGAAAACGCAGCGATGGCGAAGACTTTTCATGCCATATAAAAGCGGCGCGTACGGTGTCGGTTGGCTATGCGCAGTATTGCCATATTGAAACGAACCAAGATTTATTAGTTGACCGTCAGGTTTTGCATTGTGATTTAATGTCTCGCCGCTTGATTCGTATTGGTAAAGGTGAAAAGCCAAGAGGCAAGCTGATTGGTGGTAATGTGTTGAATGCATTACGCATTGAAACAGGCGAATTAGGTGCACCTTCAGGTACTAAAACACGTATATCTATAGCGCAAAATTGGCATGAACTTAAAGAAAAGCAAGAAGAGTTTAAAACGTTCGAAAAACGTTTGTCTGATAAGGTTGTAGAGATAACGCGTGCCAAAATAAAAGCCAATAAGTCGCCAAAAACAGCCAAGCGTGACGCCTTTTTGAAAAAGCTGGAGCTAAATGAGCAACAGTTGAACCAACATTACAAGCGTAATCAGCGAAATATTTTACTTGTTAAACAAAAGCTGGCTCGGCTTGTGAATTCGAGCCGTATTAAAGTGAATGAGCTGATGCATCCGGGCATTGAGCTAACAATAGCGCTTGATAGTAAACAGTTTACCCGTATTTATCCGCCGAATATGGTGAAGTTAGATGAAGGGAAAATCACGCAGCATTTTAGTACTTAATCGAGACACACATAGTGATACTTTGAAAGCGCCTAATTGGCGCTTTTTTTGTTTTTGGGGCAAGAGGCGAGTTGTGGACTCTGACCTGCGTCAGAGAGACGGAGGGGTAGTGACGGTGGTGGGTGACTAACGTGTGAATGTTGGGAAGGGTTGTGAGGTTGTTGTTTGGTTGGGTGGTTAATTGTGGATGGGCTCTGACCTGCGTCAGAGTGACGGTATGGGATGGTGACGGCGGTGGGGTGACGAAAGTGGGAGTGTTGGGACGGATTGTGAGGTTGTTGTTTGGTTGGTTAATTGTGGATGGGTTTTGACCTACGTCAGAGTGACGGTATGGGGTGGTGACGGCGGTGGGGTGACGAAAGTGGGAGTGTTGAGAAGTTGTTGTTTGGTTGGTTAATTGTGGATGGGCTCTGACCTTCGTCAGAGAGACGGAGGGGGGGGGTGATGGCGGTGGGGTGACGAAAGTGGGAGTGTTGGGACGGATTGTGAGGTTGTTGTTTGGTTGGGTGGTTAATTGTGGATGGGCTCTGACCTTCGTCAGAGAGACGGTTGGTGGTGACGGCAGTGGGGTGACGAAAGTGGGAGTGTTGGGACGGATTGTGAGGTTGTTGTTTGGTTGGTTAATTGTGGATGGGCTTTGACCTTCGTCAGAGAGACGGAAGGGGTGGTGACGGTGCGGGGTGGTTAATTGTGGATGTGCTTTGACCTGCGTCAGAGTAACGAAGGGGGTTGATTTAGGGGATGGTTGATAAAGGCGGAGAGTGTGTAAAATGCATCGTTAAGCACTTTGTCTTCCTGAATTCATTTCAGGATCCACGTGGGGGTGAGCGGTTAAAACCCTAGATTATTGTGTAGCAGGGCCTCAGTCACGGCGCTGTTATTTTTTCTAGTAGCCAGTTTGGCAAAGTCTGTGACTGGACAAATACGAGCATTAGTAAAATTTCGTTTACGAGTCAGTTTTTTAAGTTATTCATAGTCCTATCATTTATTTCATCTTAAGTTATTTTTTGTTCATATTTGTACTGAATTTAAGTTTGGTCATTATTTGGTCATTTTCTTTTTTTAATCTAAATTTAAGGTCAAAGGTTGACACCGGTGTCATGAACGTGGCTTAATACAGTGACACCGGTGTCAGGTTGAGGTGAGAGACAACCTGGTAGCGTACCTTTGAACGGGTAAATCAAAAGATGCTCAGTACGGTGTTTAAAGTGGAGTCTTTAAATGTGCTGAGCCTTTTTCCTCTAACTATAGAGATGAGTCGAATTTAATTATGTTGCATCCTCGAATTAAAGAAGTCACCGAACGTGTTATCGAACGCAGTAAAGCAACGCGTCAAGCCTACCTAGCACGTATACAACAAGCAAAAAAACAAACTCGTGTACGCTCAGGTCTAGGATGCGGCAACATTGCTCATGTTATGGCAGCATGTTCTAGCTCAGACAAAGATCGTCTAAAAGTAGACGAGCAGCCTAACTTAGGCATTATCAATTCATATAACGATATGTTATCTGCCCATGTGCCTTATAAAGATTACCCTGATCTAATTAAAGACATTGCGCAAAAATACGACTCTACTGCACAAGTAGCAGGGTGCGTACCAGCAATGTGTGATGGCGTAACACAAGGCCGTGATGGTATGGAGTTGTCGTTATTTTCACGTGATGTGATTGCAATGTCGACTGCGGTTGCACTATCACATGATGTATTTGATGGCGTGTTTTGTTTAGGTGTATGTGACAAGATTGTCCCAGGGCTATTAATTGGTGCATTGTCGTTTGGTCACTTACCTGTTTACTTCTTACCTGCTGGCCCAATGCAGTCGGGTATCCCAAATAAAGAAAAAGCCCGTATTCGTCAAAAATTTGCACAAGGCTTGGTAAGCAGAGAAGAACTACTTGAAGCTGAGAGTGCGTCTTATCATAGTGCGGGTACTTGTACATTCTATGGTACAGCCAATTCAAACCAAATGCTGATGGAAATAATGGGCCTACATTTACCAGGTAGCTCGTTCATTAACCCTTACACTGAATTGCGCGATGGTTTAACTGGCAGTGCCGTTGAACAAATGCTTGAGCAGCTTATTGATGGCAAAAATGCCAACTGTTTGGCTGATGTGGTTAGTGAAAAAACCGTTATTAATGGCTTAATTGGTTTATTGGCAACGGGTGGCTCTACAAACCATGCAATTCATTTAGTTGCGATGGCTGGTGCCGCAGGCGTACAAATTACCTGGAAAGATATGGCTGATTTGTCTGAGGTTGTACCGTTACTAACTCGTATTTATCCAAATGGTTCTGCGGATGTAAACCACTTCCAAGCAGCAGGCGGTATGGGGTTCTTAATGAGAGAACTGCGTGACGGTGGCTACTTACATAATGATGTGAAAACCATTGTAGGCGAAGGGCTTGATGCGTATACCCAAGAGCCCATGCTTGCAGCTGACCCAAGCTTAATCATGACGAACAGCACAGGCCCAAGCAAGATTAAGTGGGTACCATGTCCTGAGAATTCACTTGATGAAGATGTACTTCGTCCAGTGAGTAACCCATTTAGCCCGCAAGGTGGCTTACAGCTATTAACCGGTAACATTGGTAAGGCGGTTATTAAAGTCTCTGCGGTAGATGAAAAACATCAGTCAGTGACAGCACCTGCAAAAGTATTTAGCTCACAGGCAGCGCTGCAACAAGCGTATACCGATGGTGAATTGAATCAAGATTTCATCGCTGTCATTAAAGAGCAAGGCCCGAAAGCAAAGGGTATGCCTGAACTTCATAAATTAACGCCTGTGATGGCAACACTTCAAGACCAAGGTTTTAAAGTTGCCATTGTAACGGATGGTCGTATGTCTGGTGCGTCAGGTAAAGTACCTGCGGCCATTCATTTAGCGCCTGAAGCGGTTGAAGGTGGCATTATTGCTAAAATTCATGAAGGTGATTTGGTTACATTAAATGCACCAAAAGGTGAGTTATTTGTACATGTGTCAGATGAAGAGCTATCAGCACGCGAATTGTTGTTGAGTGAACCAGAAGCGACATTTGGTACTGGTCGAGAGCTATTCACTGGCTTTAGAAACATTGTTAGCAGTGCAGACCTAGGCGCAAGTGCCTTTGGTCTAGAACAATAATAAACGCATTGGGTATGAGGACTAACATGAGTATTGAACAGATTTTATCATCGGCACCAGTCGTGCCAGTTGTTGTTATCGACAACTTAGAAGATGCCGCACCACTGGCACAAGCATTATACAACGGTGGCTTAAAAGCACTGGAAGTAACATTACGTACGCCAGTAGCAGCACAAGCGGTAAAAATTATGAAAGAAACAGTACCAGATGCCTATGTAGGTACTGGCACTGTGGTCGATAAAGCAACATTTGAAGCCTCTGTTGCTGCCGGTGCTGACTTTATGGTGAGCCCAGGCGTCAACGATGAATTGTTGGCACTAGCTAAAGGCACTGATATTCCATTTTTACCGGGAGCTGCAACACCCAGTGAAGTAATGAAATTAGCGTCACACGGTTTTAAATTTTTGAAGTTTTTCCCTGCAGAAGCTGCAGGCGGTGTGCCCATGCTTAAATCAATTGGTGGGCCATTACCACAAGTGACTTTTTGCCCTACGGGCGGAATTTCTCTAGACAGCGCACCAAAATATTTGGCGCTTAAAAACGTAATTTGTGTTGGTGGTACGTGGATGCTTGATAAGCAACTCATCGCTAACAAAGACTGGCAAGCCATTGAAGCGCTTGCAAAACAAGCAAGTGAAGTTAAATAATCAAGGGGAATCTCAGTTATGATCAACATCGCAATTAATGGCTATGGCCGAATCGGTCGCAATGTTTTACGCGCGCTTTATGAGTCTGGCCAAAACGAACAAATTAAAATTGTTGCAATTAATGACTTAGCACCAGCAAATGTTAATGCACACCTAACACAGTTTGATTCTGTACATGGGCGTTTTAACCAGCAAGTAACCCTTGCAGACAACACATTAATCATTGGTAATGACGAAATTACCCTGACTCAAGAACGCGATCCAGTGAACTTACCTTGGAAAGCACTTAATGTAGATATCGTTTTAGAATGTACGGGTATTTTTACATCACGTGAGACAGCGTCAAAGCATATTGAAGCGGGTGCTAAAAAAGTGATCGTATCAGCACCTGGCACTGATTTAGATGCAACGGTTGTACACGGTGTAAATAGCGACGTGTTATCAGCTTCAAGCACGATTATTTCAAACGCTTCATGTACGACTAACTGTTTAGCACCTGTTGCAAAGGCGTTAAACGATGCAATTGGTATCGAGCAAGGCAGCATGACAACAATTCATGCGTTTACAAACGACCAAAACTTATGTGACGTATATCACAAAGATTTATACCGTGCGCGTAGTGCTACTCAGTCAATGATCCCTACAGCGACTGGTGCTGCCAAAGCGGTTGGTTTAGTACTTCCTGAACTTGCTGGTAAACTTGACGGCATGGCTGTTCGTGTCCCTACTGTGAATGTATCACTGGTTGATTTAACGTTTATTGCCAAGCGCGATACGACGACTGCTGAAGTAAATGAAGTGATTAAAGCTGCCGCTGAAGGTGCGATGGCTGGTATTCTTGAATACAACGAACTACCGCTTGTATCTATTGATTTTAACCATAACCCAGCGTCATCAGTATTTGATTCATCACAGACTAAAGCTGATGGTAAATTGGTAAAAGTAATGGCTTGGTATGATAACGAATGGGGTTTCTCAAACCGCATGATTGACCAAGTAAAGGCATTAGGCCAGTTCCTGTAAAATCAAAACTGAAGTTACTTGTTATAAAGCCGCTAAGTTAGCGGCTTTTTTATGGGTGCTATTTTATGAAAGCTCAGAAGCGAAATGAACTTTTAGAGTCCTTGTCTTTTATAATAAAAGACTCATAGAGTAAGCAAACGCTTACTCTTCATTTGCCGTTGTTTCATCATCTTCTGTCTCAGGTTCAACTGGTGGCAGCGGCCAGCCACCAAGTGCTTTCCACTTATTGACAATATAACAAAATAGTTCAGCGGTACGTTCTGTATCATATAGTGCTGAGTGCGCTTGATTATTATCAAACTCGATACCAGCGGTACGACACGCTTTGGCCAGTACAGTTTGGCCTAAGGCCAGCCCAGCTAATGAGGTGGTATCAAAGCTAACAAACGGGTGAAAAGGGGTACGTTTAATATTATTTCTTTCGATCGCCGCATTTAAAAAGCCATGATCAAAAGCGGCATTGTGTGCCACAATAACAGAACGAGAGCATCCAGCGGCTTTTTGTGCCTTACGCACCATTTTGCAGATCTCTTTGATTGCATCGGCTTCTGGTACAGCGCCGCGCAAAGGTGAAAATGGGTCAATACCATTAAACTCGATGGCCGATTGCTCAATGTTTGCGCCTTCAAAAGGCTCAACATGAAAATGTAGCGTATGATCTAAACTAAGTTCGCCATGCTCATCCATTTTTAAGACTGATGCTGCAATTTCTAACAAAGCATCGGTATCTTTATTAAAGCCTGCGGTTTCTACGTCGATAACTACAGGAAAGAAGCCACGAAAGCGCTGTGAAAATAAGGTTTGCTCTGTTTCTGCCATAATACTTTTGATTGCTGAATATGAAGCTGGCCATTATACAAGGTGCAGCCTGATATGTTAACTATATGGGATGAATGCCGTTATTTTTTAGGCATACTAATTGCTTGGATACTTAAGTGAAGCTATTTTTTAAATTTGCCACCTTTGATATAGGCATAAGCCGACATTTTTTTGGCAAACTTGGAGTTGTGTTGTGAAATTACATGTATTAATACTCAGCGTTGGCTGTTTGCTTGCTATTGCAAGTGATGCTCAAGCCGCCATGCGGCAATATAGTGCCAACGCAGACACCTCTCATTGGACCTTAGATAAAACAACGCGGTTATCTTGTGAACTCAATCACGAGGTTCCGTATTATGGCGATGCTATTTTCAGCTCTACTGCGAGTAAAAATAAAGATCTTACATTTAATCTAGATATGGTTGTACGTCCTGAGAGTTATGACTTTGCTGGGCTACAGTCAGTGCCGCCGGCATGGCGAGCCGGTAATCCTGTTCGAGATATCAGTAAGATGCAACTTTTGAAAAAGTTTGACGGCGAACTAGATAACAGCATTGCATGGGAAATGCTGACGGAATTAGAAAAAGGGAATTACCCGACGTTTTATTATAAAGATTGGCAAAATAGTTCAGATCAGATCTCCGTTGCTTTGTCTTCGGTAAACTTTAGAGACATGTATTGGGCATTTTTACAGTGCAGAGATAATTTATTGCCTTACAGCTTTGAAGATATTGCCTTTACGGTGATGAACTATAAGAAAAACTCCAGCATGTTGACTAAGTCATCAAGAAAGCGTTTAGAGATGATCGGTGAATATTTGAAAAACGATGAAAACATAGAGTCTATTTATATTTCTGCGTATTCAGATAGCTATGGTGGTAGAAATACCAATATGGTGTTGTCACGAAAAAGGGCAGATACCATTAAGCGGTATATGGAAGAAATGGGGGTGCCCAGTGAAAAGGTACGCACAGATGGGTTTGGTGAAAAGCGCCATGTTGAGCCAAACGACAATGCGCTCGGGCGTCGAAAAAACCGCCGAGTTATCATTCAAATAGCCAAGTCTTAAGTAACAAAAAACCGCATTTAAAATGCGGTTTTTTGTTCTATATGTTTACAGCACTGAAGCCGTATTTATGGTGTTACACACCAATTTTGTTGCGAATAAGATCTCTGACGATAAACCTGTTTGGGTGTATCACTTGATGAGTGCGTTCACTCAGTGGCCTAGGTTCATTACATAGGCTCGCAACTAGGTGCTCGGTTGTGAGGGGCGCAGTACACAGCCCTCTTGCTCCAAAACCGGTTAGCACATGTAACCCTTGATGCGGAACACTTGGTTTACCAAACCCATATTGCTTCCCATTAGTCAGGTTGCGATAGGCTTCAATGAGGTCTTGTTGCTCTGGCACTTGCCCGAGCATGGGCACATGATCGCTAAAACAGCAACGAACGGCTGCTTTTTCACTGTTAATCTCACCAAGGCTTTGTGCAAAAGCACTGTCTTGGTAAAACTTCATCAGTTGTGCTCGGTTGGTATCGTTGTCTTGTGGCTTTATGGCACGGCTTTTGGTGTTTTTGTCAAATGTGGCACCCATACAATGTTCGCCATTGTGGCTGGGTGTAAAATAGCCTTTGTGACACAGTACGGTTTTGAGTTTACTTGACTCAGCCCCTTGTTCTATATGAGATACTTGGCCTCTAACACCATGAATATGAATATCGGCCATTTGCGTAAATCGGTCACTGTGTTCCCCTGCACAGACAAAAACATCTGTGAAAGGGCCATGTTTTGTCGTTTCAGTATGTAAGTACCAGCCAGCCTGTGTTTTTTCTAATTGAGTGATATCAGTATTAAAATGGCTTTGAGTCGGCGCGAGATCTTGTGCGGCATTAAAAATGGCGTTGGTTAACTCGGCGGGTTCAACCCAACCAGCCTGTTCGATATAAAGACCTGAATAGGGCAGGTTTACACCCGCGATATCGGATGCTTGTGAGTGTGTAACGGGCTTAATTAATGCGGTTGGCCACTGGGCTTTTTTCACCAAGTTGCCGTGTTGCTCTGCTTTACTGTCATTAAATGCTTGCAATAATACACCACACCAATCATGGCTAAAATGATGACCTTGCGCGGATATTTGATCATAAAAACGACGTGCATATAAAAAGGTATGTGCGTACAGTTCACTGGGGGGGGAGTTATCGGCTTGCAGGTTCGGGTAAACAGCACCTTGTCGGTTGTGGGATGCGCCTTGAGCCAATTTATCATCTTGGCAAAATAAAGTGGCGTGTTTTCCTCGTTTAGCCAATTGAAATAATAAACAACTACTGGCTATGCCTCCACCAATGATTGCGACTTGCTCCAGTGAGCGGGGAGCATGGTAATAATAAGGGGGGGTTGTTTCATGGCCGTTGGCTTTGTCGAGTGTACCAACCACCATTTCACGTTTACGGCCAAAGCCTTTGACTTTTTTACAGTTAAAGCCAGCCTCTTGTAAACCCCTACGAACAAAGCCTGCGGCAGTGAAGGTAGCAAATGTTGCGTTATCGCGTGATAAGTTGGCCATGGCATTAAATAAGCTCTGTTGCCACATATCTGGGTTTTTACTGGGGGCGAAGCCATCTAAGAACCACGCATCAACAATACCCTGTGATTGGTAGCTCAGCTGAGGCAGAGAGTCATGCACGTCACCAAACCATAGATCTAGTACTACTTGGCCTTGTTCAAACTCTATGCGATGGCAGCCAGCAAGCGCCACAGGGTAACTATCGCATAAAGCTTTTGCCTGCAGGTTAAGTGATGGCCATGCGGCCAAGGCTTTCGCTAACTCTTCATGTTTAATCGGAAACTTTTCAAATGAAATAAAGTGAAGCTTTTTTACTGTGCTATCTGCTGGGCGATTATTAAACTGTTGCCATGCATTTAAAAAGTTTAACCCTGTACCAAATCCTGTTTCTGCAATTATAAAGTGAGATTGGTCATGTTTTTGCAATCGCTCTGCTATATTATTTTGAGTAAAAAAGACATAATGAGACTCGGCGAGTCCATCATCGTTTGAAAAGTAGACGTCGTCAAAGTTATCGGCGACGGGCGTACCCATCTCGTTGAAATGGATTTGTGCATTTTTTATCATAGTAATAGCGTGAACAGCAAAATATAGGCACTATTTTACGCGTTTTAACCGTAATAGTCCGTTGTAATTTACGTAAAAAAGTTTCAGAGTACGTGTGTAAGCTGGAAAGCTGACCACTTGGTTAGGCATTTCAGCGTAGAATAGCCACAATTTAGTAAATGACTAAGGGAATTTACCCATGAGAAGAGCCGTAATTACGGGGATCGGTGTAGTTTCAAGCATCGGCAATAACAAGCAAGAAGTATTAGAGTCTTTACAAGCAGGTAAAAGCGGTATCGTTTTTAACCCTGAATTTGAAGAATATAAATTACGCAGTAATGTTTCTGGTAATATCGACATCAACGTAAAAGACTTTGTTGACCGTAAAGCACACCGTTTCATGGGAGATGCTGCGGCATTTTCTTATATATCAATGGCACAAGCAATTGAAGATTCAGGTTTAGCTGACGATCAAGTATCGAATGAGCGTACTGGCCTGATCGTTGGTTCTGGTGGTGGCTCTTCAAAGCACCAAGTAGAAGCCGCTGATATTTTACGTGAGAAAGGCGTAAAACGCGTAGGACCTTATATGGTGCCTCGTACTATGGCAAGCACGACGTCGGCGTGTTTAGCAACACCATTTAAGATCAAAGGTGTGAATTACTCTATTAGCTCTGCGTGTGCAACATCGGCACACTGTATTGGTAATGCAGTAGAGCAAATTCAACTTGGCAAGCAAGATGTTATTTTTGCCGGTGGTGGTGAAGAGCTACACTGGACACTTGCGATGGAATTTGACGCAATGGGTGCACTATCGACTAAATACAACGATAACCCTGCAGCAGCTTCACGTACATACGATGCAAATCGTGATGGCTTTGTTATTTCTGGCGGTGGCGGTATTGTGGTTGTTGAAGAGCTAGAGCACGCCCTTGCTCGTGGCGCACATATTTATGCTGAAATCGTAGGTTATGGCGCAACGTCTGATGGCTATGACATGGTAGCTCCTTCAGGTGAAGGTGCTGTGCGTTGTATGAAGCAGGCAATGCAAGACATTGACGCACCGATTGATTACCTAAATACACACGGTACATCTACACCAGTAGGTGATGTGAAAGAGTTAGGTGCAATTCAAGAATTATTTGGTGACAATTCACCTGCGATCAGTGCAACAAAAGCGATGACGGGCCATGCTCTGGGCGCGGCTGGTGTACATGAAGCAATCTTCTCACTCTTAATGCTTGAAAATAACTTCGTAGCGCCTTCAATTAATATTGATGAGCTCGACGAGCAAGCACAAGGCTTGGACATTGTGACAGAGCGTCGTGATGTTGAGCTTAATACTGTGATGTCGAACAGTTTTGGTTTTGGTGGTACTAACGCCACATTAGTAATGCAAAAATATAAAGGTTAAATTTAAAAAGCCTGAAAAAAAACCTCGCAATAGCGAGGTTTTTTTATGCGTTGTTATTACCGGGCTGAGTGCTTCATCAGACGTTCTTTTTCACGTGACCAGTCTTTATCTTTACTGTCAGAGCGTTTGTCATGCATTTTCTTACCCTTCGCAAGGTGAAACTCAAGTTTGACCCAGCATTTCTTCCAATACATCGCAGTCGCGATCAGCGAGAAGCCGTCTCGTTCAGTTGCGCCAACTAAGCGGTCAATCTCACGCTTATTTAGCAGCAATTTACGATAGCGCATTGGATCACAAATAACATGCGTAGAAGCACTGTTTAGCGGCTGTATTTGGCTGCTAAGTAAAAATGCTTCACCGTCTTTAAGGTGAATATAGGTGTCTGAAATGTTTACTTTACCTGCGCGGATGCTTTTTACTTCCCACCCTTGCAGTTCAATGCCCGCTTCAAACTTATCGGTTAAAAAATACTCATGGCGCGCTTTTTTGTTAAGTGCGATGGTATTGGTAGTTGATTTTGATGATTTTTTCTTTGCCATAATGGCCTAGTTTACCTAGAAAAGTGGACAGACAATAGTGCTTTTTTAAATTTGTGCGTTATTTTCGCGCAGTAGCTTACAGCATACAAGATAATTCTTTAAAAGCTTGCTAAAATCGCGACAAATAGATTGGAGTAACTATGCCACAAATAGAAAAAAGTGCATTGGTGATGTATAGCACTCAAGAAATGTTTACGCTGGTTAACGATGTAGATGCATACCCTGAGTTTTTACCAAATTGTTCAGATTCAAAAGTTATTGAATCAAACCCAAATGATATGGTCGCTAGTTTAGAAATTTCCAAAGCAGGATTAAAGAAGTGGTTTACCACGCGCAATAGCTTTGAAGGCAGTCAAGTAAAGATGCAATTAGTCGACGGGCCATTTAAGTCTTTATACGGTTATTGGGAGTTTACGGAGCTAGACGACCAAGCATGTAAAGTAACGCTAAAATTAGACTTTGAATTTGCCAATAAATTGGTTGAGCTGGCATTTGGCAAGATTTTTAATGAGGTTGCCAAAAATATGGTAACCGCATTTACACAGCGAGCTAAAACGGTGTATGGAGCAAGGTCATGATTAAAGTTGATGTTGTATATGCGGTGCCGCATAAAGCGGTCGTGATGTCTGTGGATGTTGCTGAAGGCACATCGGCTGAGCAGGTAGTGCTACAGTCAGGTATCTTAGATAAGTGCGCTGATATTGACCCAACTAATTTGACCTTGGGCATTTGGAATCGAACGGTAAAGGGCAAGCAAGCTGTAAAAGAAGGCGATCGAATCGAAATTTATAGGCCGTTAATTGCCGACCCTAAAGATGCACGCAGACGACGAGCTGAGAAAGCAAAAGATGAAGGCCGAGCCAATAAGATTACCGGCGGTAGAGCGTAACATTAGATAAGCCGAGTGTGTTTCATTCTACAGCTAAAATAAAAGGGCCTATAGGCCCTTTTATTTTAGCATCACATTACTGATCAAGCGGTATGTTGAACTCTTTAGGTTCGTCATAGTCGCCTGTAATGCGGCTTAATTTGTCATTTTCAAAAAATACAGTCAGCGATTTGCGTTGTTCAGACTCACGGTCAATATTAAACACATACGCATAGTGCCAAGTATTGTTATTAAAGGCATCTTTCGCGATTGGACTGCCTAAAACGAATAGCACTTGCTCGCGAGTCATATCAACGCGTAGTTTTTCTACATCTGACTGCTCTAAAAAGTTACCTTGTGGTACGTTGATTCGATAGACCCAGCTTGAACAACCAGACAGCATGACTGTAGTTATAATAGCAATGAACCACGTAGAAAGGGATTTATTAGACAGCATGTATTTGTGTATCCTTATTTTCAATTATTTTGCATGATACCGATAAAGCGCAGAAGGTAAAGCTTCTTGTCGAACTTCGACCTTAGTGTATTAAAAAAGTTTCTAAATAGAGAGTAAAAAGTAACTTCAATGAAAGAGAAGAGTGTGGAGCCGGTTTGGCATATCTATATTATTGAAACGCGATTTGGTCATTGGTACACCGGTGTGACCAATGATGTTATGGCGCGGTTTTCCGCCCATCAGCAGGGTAAAGGTGCAAAAAACTTAAAAGGCAAAGGGCCACTAACCCTTATTTTCAATTACCCTGTAGGCAGTAAAAGTGATGCATGTAAACTAGAGTGGCAAGTTAAAAAGTTAACTAAACCGCAAAAGCGTCAATTTGTGGCCTCAAGTGGTACATTAAGCAACTCCACCATAAAGTTATTAATGAACTTAACTACCAACTGAAACCGAGAAAAGTCGAGAGACTCTAACGTATCGCGTTTGGTATGGTGGTTTTTATCTTCGCCAATACCAAAATATAAATAAGGAATGTTTTCTTTAGCAAACGCATAGTGGTCGCTGGCTTTATGCCAATCTATACGGGGGTTATCCATTAACCGCTGCATTTTATAACGTGAGTTGACGATTTTTACTCGCAGAGGTTCAGAGGGTTGTTTTTTGAGTACCTCGACCGCCAATTCAGTTTTTTTAGAGTGCAGTACATATAAACGATTGCGCTTATTTGGCGCAAGCATATCGAGGTTAATGTTTAAAGTCGCAGGTGTATTTACCCCGAGTTTACTAACATAATGCTTTGCACCGTAAAGGCCTTTTTCTTCGGCATCGGTTGCAACAAAGGTGACGCTGTGGCGTCTTTTCACCTTCTGCAAGCTTTTAGCTAAGAACAAGAGGGTAGATGTGCCTGATGCATTATCATTGGCACCAGCATAAAAAGAAGTACCCTGGCCACCTAAGTGGTCGTAATGTGCCGTAACAACGATATTGAAATCGCATTGTGTTGAGCTACATGGCAGTTTCGCGATGACATTGTGGCCTGTTGCAGTGCTGAAAAAGCCGGTTTTAAATTCAAATGGTTGGTATTTCGGCTGATAACCTAGTTTTTCAAATCTGTCATAAATATACTGAGCACTGACATTAGGACCCTCACTGGCACCAGCTTTACGGCCAGCGTGCGCTTCACTTGTTAGCACCTGCAGGTCGGTATGAAGTTGTGATGCCATTGCAGCTTCGCATAAAATAAAAGAACTGACGACGCTAATTCTTAGCCACTGTTTGCAGCCATTGTAGCTTGCTTTGATACCGCTTTTTATCGTGTTTATATTCAGACAGCTTATATGCTTGTGATAGGTATTTTTCAGCTTGCTCAAGGTTACCTCGATAATAATGTACTTTTGCTAGTCCAAAGTAACTGCTATGCAGTTTTGTATCAAGTTTTCTTGCTCTATTGAAGTGACGTAGGGCTAATGCAAGGTTATTGTTCTCGAGCGCTTCATTCCCTAATACGATTTGATAATAGGGGTTGTTTTTGCGTTGTAGGTTTAGTTTTTCTTCTATCGGTTTGGCTAAAGCAATTCGATCTGTTAAACGATATAGCAAGGCCATGTTGCCTAACACTGTTTTATTATCGATGTTTAACGCGAGCGCCTGTTGGTAAGTTTTTTCAGCAATTTTATGCTGTTGTGTAACGCGATAAAGCACCCCTAAATTACCCCATGCACCAGAGTAGTGTTCATCTGCATTGATGGCTGCTTTGAAGTAACTGAAGGCATGGTCGTACTCTTGTTTGATCATGTGCATTGCGCCGCGATTACTATAAAACATCGCCAAGATCCGTTGCTTGGTGATAGCCGATGTAGGAAACTTTTGTTGGCGGCTATTTGGATCAAAGTCAACTGTGAGTGATCTTGGCCGAGTGTAAAGCGTTACACCTGTTGTGGTGTTTTTGTTTAATATGAAACTTGATTCGCTGATGACTAAATTTACATGGCCTGTGAGCAGGCTGTAGCCCTGAGTTTGATCCCAATATTCAGGAATATGAACGCGTTGAAATTGAGATTCAAAACCAAGATGTTCCGCTAAACTGAATGCGAGAATGGATAAGGACAAGCAGTTTGCATTGAGGTCATAGTAGGCTTGTGACGCTGTTAAGTTGGCACCAGATTGATAAGATAAAGATGCATCACCATTATCAACCAAAAAGCGCAGTAGCTTTTGTGTATGAGATAGTGTGGGGGTACTGCCTTTAAAGTAGCTGTCGAGTTGCATTTTTATCGTGGCATCGAGTTGAAATATATCCTCTTGGCTTGGCACTGGTTGTTTTGCAAAAGCAGTATTGTTAAGAAGTGACTTATCGACAGTAACTTCTTCAGATGTTGAACTGCACCCACTGAGTGTTAAGAGGCTGGCAAAGGTGAAAATGGTCATGACTTTATTTAGCGTAGACATCATAAAACTCCGAGCTAAAACTGCTTATTAATCAAGCATAGCCCAAAATTCATGCAAATTAGAACTAAATTGGTTACAAATTATTACCGATACAAAAAGAGACTTATACCAGCGGGTATAAGTCTCTTTTTTTAGTGTCTGCTCACACTATGTGGCTTATGCCAAAGTTTGTGCCTTTTATCAGTTTTGTTCAAAGCTTGCGACTAAGCTATCAAGTGTTTTGGCCGAATTGGCAAGTGCTTGAATAGACTGCTCAGTATTTAACTGCTCATTCATGACGTCATCGCTAATTGTACTTATGTGTTCAATGCTTCGGCCCACATCAGCGACTACATTGCTTTGCTCTTCGGTTGCGGCAGCAATGAGCGTAGTCATGTCGTTAATTTGGTTTGCAGTTTCTGTAATTGTTTCCATTAATTCCACAGAGTTTTGCATTGTTTCGACACTCTGTACCGCTTGGTGTTTGGATTGACTGATTTTTTTCACAATTGAATCCGACGCGACGGTCAGCTCGGTAATAGTTGCTTGGATTTCGTCGGTCGATTGTGATGTGCGGCTAGCCAGTGCACGCACCTCGTCAGCAACAACTGCAAACCCACGGCCATGTTCACCAGCGCGCGCAGATTCAATGGCGGCGTTAAGTGCCAGTAAGTTTGTTTGTTCTGAAATACCCCGGATCACATCGACGATGTTAGCGATAGATTGTGTTTTTTCTGCCAGTGTGGTGACTTCCAATGCCATGGCATCAATATCACTTGCTAAGCCTTGAAGTTGCGTTTGGCTATGCTGAACGCCACTGTGACTTTGATCTGACATTGCCTTACTCTGTTCAGTCAGTTTTGCAGTATTGTTTGCACTGCCTGCAATTTCTTGAACCGTCGCCCCCATTTCGTTAATTGCGGCGGCAACAGAGATGGTTTGGGACTTTTGTTCATCAAGTGACTTTGAATTACTTTGGCTTTGTGCAAACACACGTTCGCTGGTACTACGAATGTCTCGGCTTTCACTGGCTACTTTTTTGATAGCCATTTCGATTTTGCTAATAAATTGGTTAAAACCTTCGGCAAGTGCTTGTAATTCAGGCTGTTCAGACTCTGGCACTCGATAGTTGAGCTTTGCATCACCACTGCCTAAACGGGCAAACAGACTTGCCATGTTTGATAGCGGGGCACTGAGGTTTTTAGCTAAAAACAAACTAATTAAGCTAGCGAGCAGGGCGACCGCAATCGAGAACGCAATTATTTGCCACTGAAGTTGTGTGATCTGTTCGATGACTTCAGCTTCAGGTACTTGTGCTATGACATATAGGTCAGTTCCCTCAATAGGGCTAGCCGCCACTAAGGTTGGTTGCTCACTCACAGTGAGTTTTTCCACCACAAAAGTTCGGTTCGTTAGTAGGCTGCTAACAGCCTGAGCACCGTATAAATCTCGCAATGACGTTGTGGCGACTAAACCAGCATCTGGGTGTAATTGTATGGTGCCTGCTTTATTGACAACAAATACAAAGCCAGATTTCTCTATGACCATATTGCTCAGCATGCTTTGCATATCATCAATACTTTTTGCTAGACCAGCAAGGCCCAGACCACGTGTTTGCTGGTGATTAACAAACATTTTGACATCACCTGGAGACTCTTGAAATATGCTAATTGAATATTCTTCACCACTTTGTGTGAAGCCAAAAAACCAGCCGTCTTGCTGTGTGTTTAGCACGCGTAAGAAACCATCTTGATTCCAATATTGGTTGGTTTCGCGGTTGGCCCATGAAGCAGTAGCGAGATCATATTGATCAACTAAACGATTGAGCTCATTAACAAGCTGTGTTTCGTTGAGTGCGTCATCCCTTGCAGACTCCGTGATAAATACATTGCTAGATAGCTGTTTTGCCGCATTTTTCAGCTGGTAAATTTGTTTAGCTATCGTTTTATTAATGCTTTCGACTTTAGCTGGTAACTCAGACTGTAGCATACGCGTTTCGGTCATCGTTTTTGCACTATAAATTGCAGTCGCACCGATAATTCCGGCAACTGTTATCGCAATTAAGCTTCCTAATAATGTAATTTTTTGAGTGATTGTAAGGCTAGTTTTTCGCATTGATCCACACTTTTCTAAAACAAGGCGACTATTCTACCATAATCAATAATGCGATCGAACAAAGGATAGTAATTGTTCATTAAATTACCACTTTTGTATAATACTTTAATCGGTACAAATGTAATTTCAGTACTAAGTTCATAAAAAAGCCCATAGCAAATGCGTATGGGCTCGGTTTCTAACAAGCGAACTGGTTTAAACTATTTTTTTCATTGCTGACATGTAACCACGGAGCTTTTCACCTATGATTTCAACAGGGTGCGTGCGAATTGCATGGTTAGCATCGATGAGTGCTTGGTTATCAGCGTAGTTACTGGTTGCCTCAAGGCCCTTACCTATTACATCAATGTTGATATTTTCCATAAATGGCTTTAATAAAGGTAAACAGGCATGGTTGTAGAGGTAACAACCATACTCAGCAGTATCTGAAATAGTACTGTTCATTTCATAAAGCTTTTTACGTGCTATTGTATTGGCGATAAGCGGCGTTTCATGCAGTGACTCATAATAGGCAGACTCATCAATAATTCCTGCGGCAGTCATGGTTTCAAAAGCTAACTCAACACCCGCCTTAACCATTGCCACCATTAAAATACCTTGGTCGAAGAAAGTTTGTTCTGAAATTTCTTGCGTGGTGTTGGTTTGCTTTTCAAAAGCAGTTTCACCGGTTTCAGCACGCCAAGCTAATAATTTTGCATCATCTTCAGCCCAGTCAGACATCATACCTTGAGAAAACTCACCGCTGATGATGTCATCCATATGTTTGTTATACAGCGGGCGCATGATCTGTTTAAGCTCTTCACTTAAGCTAAATGCTTTTAACTTTGCTGGGTTTGATAGACGGTCCATCATATTTGTGATGCCACCATATTTCAATGCTTCAGTGATGACTTCCCAGCCATACTGAATGAGCTTTGATGCGTATGCAGCATCAACACCTTGTTCTACCATTTTATCGAAGCAAAGTAGTGACCCTGTTTGTAACATGCCGCATAAGATGGTTTGTTCACCCATGAGATCTGATTTTACTTCAGCAATAAAAGAGGAGTTTAATACGCCTGCACGATGGCCACCTGTCCCTGCCGCGTAAGCTTTGGCTTGCGCCAGACCCTTACCTTGTGGATCATTTTCTGGGTGCACTGCAATGAGTGTTGGCACGCCAAATCCACGTTTATATTCTTCACGCACTTCGGTGCCTGGGCATTTTGGCGCAACCATAATGACCGTAAGATCTTCACGTACTTGCATGCCTTCTTCAACAATATTGAAACCATGAGAGTAAGCAAGCGTAGCGCCTTTTTTCATCAGTGGCATAACCGCGCTAACAACTGACGTATGTTGCTTGTCAGGGGTTAAGTTAAGTACTAAATCTGCATCAGGAATTAACTCTTGATATGTGCCGACAATAAAGCCATTGTCAGAGGCATTCAAAAATGACTGACGCTTTTCTGAAATGGCCGACTCACGCAATGCATAGCTTACATCTAACCCTGAATCGCGTAAATTAAGACCTTGGTTTAGACCTTGTGCACCACAACCAACAATAACGAGCTTTTTGCCGATTAACTCGTTAACACCATCGTTAAACTCTTGTGGATCCATAAATTCGCATTGTGCTAGTTGTGCTAGCTGTTCTCTTAGAGGAAGAGAGTTAAAGTAGTTCGCCATGTTAGTACCTTAAAATAATAGAGTATTAAATAGAATATAAAGTCAGCATATGCCCTGTTTTAAGTTACGTAAAATGATATATTTGAATCATAGTATTTCATAATGTGAAACATAAGGGCGTATGGATCATAAACAGTTAAAGTACTTTTTAGCCTTGGCTGAAACGTTGCATTTTGGCCGAGCGAGCGAGCAGTGCCATATCAGTGCACCCACTTTAAGCAGACAAATAAAACAGCTTGAAGTAGAGCTGGGTATCGCTTTATTTATTAGGGATAATCGCAGCGTGAGCTTAACAGCTCAAGGTAAGGCTTTTGTTGAGTATGCACGCTCAACATTGGCACAGTGGCGGCAATTTAAAAGTGAGTGCCAAGATAATGGCCAGCCTTTAAGCGGTGAGTTAAGCTTTTATTGTTCAGTCACCGCAACCTATAGTTTTGTTTATGACCTATTTGCTAAATTTAGGCAGCAGTACCCGGCCATTGAGCTTAATTTAAATACCGGAGATCCTGCATTATCTATTACGCATGTATTAAACGACAAAGAAGATCTTGCAGTAGCAGTCAAACCTGCACAGCTACCACAAGGTGTATCTTATTTACCGATAGGGCAGTCACAGTTGGTTATAGTTGCCCCAATTATGGCATGCCCTTTAACAGAGCTATTAACATCACAACATAGCAGTAATATTCAGTGGAGCCAGCTCCCTTTTATTATGCCCGAGCAAGGCATACTAAAAGACCGATTAGATCAATTTTGTAAAACACAGGCTTTTACACCAAGAGTGTATGCCCATGTATCGGGCCATGAAGCAATGGTCGCACTGGCAAGTTTAGGCTTTGGTGTAGCGTGTGTGCCTGAAATAGTTTTAGCGCAAAGCCCTTTTAAAGATCAGGTCCGCTATCTCAGTTCATTGGATTTGATAGAGCCGATAGAAATTGGTTTGGTGTGCAAAACAAAGCGCTTAACGGACCCAGTTGTTACAGTTTTGTGGGAAACTGCTGAAAATTTGTTTCGCTTGTAAAGGTTCCATTCAGTTTCAGACATTAAACTAGCCGAAATAAAATAAAAACTAATCCTTTAGGTGTAGTAATGGCTAAAATCTTGATAGCTGAAAGCGAAGTTGAGTGTTTCACGCAACGCAAAATAATGTTTGAAGAAGCGGGGCATGAGGTTTTTCAGTTTTCAGATATGGATGAAATGTCGCAGTGGGCTACGAGCGAGGATGTATGTGGGGTGGTTTTAAGTGAGCATTTTACTATTGGCGACCCGACAGATTTAATTGAAAAGGTAAAAGCCACATTTTTAGCACCTATCATGGTCTGTACAGATTTAACGGATGAAGATGCGCATAGTGCTTTATTAGAGTCTGGCGCTGATGATGTGATCACAAAATCCGCAACGCCTCGGTTATGGCAGGCTCGGTTAAATGCATTGCTGCGTCAATACTCATCAGATAAATCAGCCGTACTCACATTTGGTAGCCTAGTGGTTGACTCCCGGGCACGTTTGGTAACACTCAATAATCGAGAAGTTTACCTGACAAGTCATGAATTTGAACTATTATGGCTATTGGCGAGTAATGCTGGGACTGTATTAAGTCGCGAACACGTATACCAAACGATGATTGATAAACCTTATCAAGATGACACCCGCACGGTGGATGTGCGTATTTCGAGGCTGCGCAAGAAATTAGAGGATGACCCTTCTCAGCCAAGCAAAATAAAAACGATCTGGAAACAAGGTTATATTTTTGTAAGAGAGGCTTGGCAATAGTTAACTTCTATTGCGATTATTGCATTTTTTGGTGTTTGTTCAGTGTGAATATTCTCTGGAAGTAGCAAATGTTAAAACGAAATGACTATTAGGTAGATTATTGATTGTATCTGGCTTTTAGCCATTTTTACTCCATAAATTGCTGATTTTTTAGAATTATAGGTTTACAAATCTTTATATTTACTTTGTTTTGGCAACGCAAATAATATTGATTGCTATTTATATGCGTGTATACTTTTATCCCAGATAAGAAAATGTAAATACTAATAATTTTCAGAGGAAATCATAAATGATTTTACGTAAGTCTCTTCTAGCTACTTCTATTCTGGCCGCAACACTTGGTCTAACTGCTTGCGGTGGTTCAAGTTCAAATGACTCAACTGCACCAACGACTCCTACACCGACAAACTCAGCACCAACAGCAATCAGTATTACTGATGCTCAAGTTGTTACAGAAAACCTAGCTACAGCTCAGGTTGTTGGTACATTGGCTGCTACAGATTCAGACGCTGCAGACACACATACGTTTACAACGGATGATGCGCGGTTTGTTATTGAAGGGACTACATTATCTGTTAAAGAAGGCGTGGTTCTTAACTTTGAAGCTGAACCAAAAATCATGGTAACAGTCAAAGTATCTGACGGCACAGCGGACTTCAGCCAAGAGCTTGAAGTTGCAGTGACTGATGAAATGGATTATGACTTTGTAAATAAAGACACTGGCGAGTCTAACGTGCACTATTCAGGTCAAATTGCGCGTCAAGTCCTAATTAAAGAACTTTCAAATTATGTAAAAAGCACTGATTTTACGACAGACCTTAGCAATGGCGCTGATAAAATTAACGATTACTACAAAATTGGTACTTATACCGATTCTGTAAACAGTGATGTGAATTTCACAGAAGCTAAAGTAAGCAGCGAGACCAAAGCTCAGTATGAAGAAATCTGGGGTACTAAAGCACTGACTATTTCTGCTTTTGAAGGTGCTGTACAAACTTTATTGACTGATGTTTCAGGATCACACAAAGATTTATACGGCAAGATCGCAGGTAATGATGCAAAAGGCCAATACAGAGATTGGAATGCTGCGGATAGCTTAGCAGGTTGGGCTGGCCTTGCTGCTGAAGAGAATACACCGCGCGGCTTTACTGCTGAACTATTTAACGTATTAAGAGCGAATGCTGCGAGTGTAGCAAGCGGTACGTTGATGACAACACATAATGTTGAAATCGATAAAGCATATATCACAGCCGAGGGTGTTGATTTACAACAGCTAGTTGAAAAGTTCTTATTCGGTGCCGTTGCATTTTCACAAGGCGCTGATGACTACTTAGATAACGACACTGATGGTAAGGGTTTACTATCGGGTCACACAGACACAACCGTTGATGACAAGGGTTACACTAAACTTGAGCACCAGTGGGATGAAGGCTTTGGTTACTTTGGTGCCGCGCGTAACTATTTATCATATAACGATGCTGAAATTGCGGGTAAAGTGGACTCGGACGAAAGTAATGGTCGTGCAACCCACAATGGTAAGCAAGACACAAACCACGATGGCAAAATTGATTTACAATCAGAATATAACTGGGGTAACTCAACGAATGCTGCAAAGCGTGATTTAAGCCCAGCAACAACTGACTTAACGAAAGAAGCATATACTGCATTCTTTAATGGTCGTAAATTACTTAACGAAACAGCTGGTACTGCATTAACAGATGCACAGTTAGTTGAATTAAATGGCTACGCGACTGCAGCACGTTTAGCGTGGGAAAAGGCAATTGTTGCTACTGTAATTCATTACATCAACGATGTTCTAGACAACAGCAAAGGTGACATTGACGATATCTCTTCTGGTACTTATACAAAAGAGCAATTTTATGCATTTGCTAAGCATTGGGCTGAGATGAAAGGTTTTGCATTTAACATGCAGTTTAACCCAGTATCACCATTTGTTGAAAACAAAGCAGTCACAGCTGACTTTGTAAAACTACATGAGCTAATGGGTAATGCACCAGTAATTTCTGATGGTGTAAAAACAGTTGAACAGTATAAAGCTGATCTAGAAACAGCACGTAATATCTTACGTGATACGTATCAGTGGACTGATAAAGATGGCGCTGTGTTAACGGGTGAAGCATTAGAAAGTTTAATGCTAGCTTGGTAAACGTTACCGCTTAATTATTTAAAAAGGTTAGTCCGTAAGGGCTAACCTTTTGTTGTATTAAAAACAGAGAAAAGAGGCAATTAATGGGACATACTTTTAAACCTTTGTTGCTCGCAAGTGCTTTAGCACTTGTGTTAAGTGGATGTGGTGAAAGCACATCTTATTCGGCTGGCGCCGAACATGATGTTAATAATGGAAATGATAATTCGGGTACCCCCACAACACCGCCAACGACCCCAACTGATCCAACAAGCCCTGACTTTTCAGAAAAGCAATTACTCGCAAGCTTAACTGATAACGTATTTACACCAACATTTACTGAATTTGATAATAAGTCAGATGCACTGCCGAGTGTGGTTAAAAGTTATTGTGATTTAGAGGCTGTATTTGACCCCTCTCAGGAAGATAGCGACGCACTCGCTCAATTAACTGCATCAAAACTGGCGGCTCAAAATGCGTGGAAAGAGACCATGGTAAGCTGGCAGCATGCTGAGCTTATGATTGTCGGACCTTTACTCGCCAATGATAAGTCATTACGTAATGATATATATTCATGGCCAAGTGTCAGTACCTGTAGTGTTGATCAAGATGTGGTGTTTTTCGAAAATGGCAACATTAATGGTAACGCCTATGACATTAGTAAGCGTAGTGACAAACGCCGCGGTTTAGATGCGTTAGAGTATTTGTTGTTTAATGATACGTTAACACATAGCTGCTCTTCTACAAGTGCTGGTGACGTGCTAGCTGATTGGAATAGTCGAGCAGATCAGGCACGTAAAGTATCACGTTGTCAGTATGCTGTTGAAGCAGCTAAAGACTTGGCCGTCTCGTCTGATTCGCTTGTCGCGCAGTGGTCAGGTGCAGCAGGGTACGCCAATGTGTTAAAAAGTGCGGGTGAACCAAATAATAAGTTTAACTCGACGAAAGAAGCGATCAACGAAATATCAGATGCGCTTTTTTATATGACTGAAGAGCTTAAAGATTATAAATTAGCGACACCTTTAGGTTTGTTTAACAATGCGTGTGGCACCAGCATTTGCCCCGAGTCAGTTGAATCGCGCTATGCAAAGCATTCAATAGAAAACATTCGTGCCAACATTAGCGCCTTTGAGCGACTGTTTAATGGCGGTGGCGACGGTAATTTAGGGTTTGATGACTTTTTAGATAATCAGTCAGCAACAGATACCAAAACAATTATGTTACAAGGTATAAGTGATTCTAAAGTTGCGTCTGCAGCAATCACGACTGATTTACAAACCGCGCTAAATAGCAATACGTCGGCAGTCACAACGACTCATGCAAAAGTAAAAGATGTGACCGATCAGCTTAAAAATGATTTTATTAATAAGCTTGCTTTAGAGCTTCCTGCAACTTCGGCTGGTGACAATGACTAAGGGTCCTTTTATGCAAAAATCATTACTCGCACTGGCGGTTGTGTTAGCAATACCGCACGCTGTGGCAGCAGATAATCCTGCTGATGATGGCGAATTAGAACATATTCAAATTTTGAGTCATTACGACAAACTGAGAACGGAAGCAGGTTCAGCTACTTTGTTAACTGAAGCGGAGTTAGAAAAGTTTGAGTATGATGATATCCACCGTATTTTAGGGTCTGTTCCGGGTGTTAATATTCGTGAAGAAGATGGTTATGGTTTGCGTCCTAACATTGGTTTTCGTGGGGTAACGCCTGAGCGGAGCAAAAAAATTACCATTATGGAAGATGGTGTATTAATAGGCCCATCTCCTTATTCAGCACCGGCAGCTTATTATTTTCCTGTTTCAACAAGAATGACGGCTGTAGAAGTATTTAAAGGCCCTGCGGCAATTAAACACGGGCCTCAAACTGTTGCGGGTGCTATTAACCTAGTCACGCGTCAAATCCCTGAGTTTTCAGAAGGGGGCATTGATATTGCGGCTGGCTCTGATGGCTATCAAAAAGCACATGGCCACTTTGGCTCTGTGGTTAATAATGTGGGCTTTTTAATTGAAGGTGTATCACTCAAAGCGGATGGGTTTAAAGACCTTGATGGTGGTGGTGATACTGGCTTTGAAAAGAATGATATTTTGGCCAAGTTTAATTACACCATGCGCCAAGGTGAATTTGACCACACATTTGCATTAAAGCTCTCTTATTCAGATGAAGAGTCAGATGAAACTTATTTAGGATTAACAGAGCAAGACTTTGCTGATACGCCATATCGCCGATATGCTGCGTCACAGCCGGCATTAATGGAAACAGAACATCAGCAAATCATGTTCTCGCATTATCTTGATGCAGATGACTTTAAGCTGACGACACGTTTATACAGAAATGACTATGAACGTGCATGGCGTAAACTCAATGGCTTGTTAAATCAGCAATTAAATAAAGTAGACGAAGATCTGTCAACCATTCTATCTGATGCTGAACGTTACGACTCACAGTATCGCGTTATTTCAGGGCAGCAAAATTCAGTTTCACCTGGAGACACGACTTATTACCTAAATATGGGAACTAATGATCGTGAGTATTATTCTCAAGGGTTACAAGTTGATGGCCGTTTTGACTTTGACTTGTTGGGGTTTGAACATACGCTTTCAGCAGGGTTACGTTATCATGAAGATGAAATTGAGCGTAAGCATTTTGAAGAAACATACAGCATGGTTGACGGTATTGCCACAGATACCGGGTTTGGTGTTCGTCCTCAAACTCAGAATGTTGAGTCGACAAAAGCATGGTCAGTGTATGTTGAAGATCAGATCACGGTTGATGCGTTAACTTTGGGCGTAGGTGTGCGTGGTGAGTTAATGGACATGCACCATCACGACAATCGAAATGCCAATAATTTTCAAGATAAAACCACGCGTATTTGGTTACCAAGTGTCAGTGGTTTCTATAAATTGTCGGAAGAGTCTGGATTATTGTTTGGTGTGCATAAAGGGTTTGTGCCATCAGCACCAGCGCGTAGCGCAACTGAAGAACTTGAGACAAGTATTAATTATGAGTTTGGTGGGCGCTTCAATGATGGTGTAACCCAACTAGAGTTAGTCACTTTTTTCAATGATTATAAAAACCTGACTGAAACGTGTGGGCAATCGAACGCAGGAATATGCGGAGAAGAAACATTCAGTGGGGGTGAAGTTGATGTATATGGGCTTGAAGCACAGTTGTCACAGTCTTACCCACTTAACCTTCACTTAGAAATTCCATATAGTTTTGTGTACACGTACACAGAAAGTGAATTTAAGTCAGATTTTAACTCTGTATTTCCTCAGTGGGGCTCGGTACAAAAAGGCGATTCATTGCCATACTTACCAACCCATCAAGCGTCTTTCACGATTGGGCTTTCAAGTGCTGACTGGCGTATAACTACTGCGGTTAAGTATGTGGGTGATATGGAAGAAGTGGCGGGTGATGGCGCTGTTCTATCAGGTTTCCAAACGCCTTCCAATGTTACCGTTGATTTATCGGCGAGCTATGACATAAACAACTATGGCCGCATTTATGTTAAAGTTGATAACTTATTGGATGATACTGAAATCGTGAGTCGCCGCCCATATGGCGCTCGCCCTAGTAAACCAAGACAGATATCGGCAGGGTTTAAATATCAATTTTAACGATTGATACTAGGTTATAAGCTAGGGTCAACTCAGTTGGCCCTTTTTTCTAGGTCGCGACATAGGAGAGGATAATGCTAGAACAGTTGTGGCAAAGTCTAGCTGCATTACCAACGTATTTGTTTGATGCAAATAAGCGTATTTATATTCCTTACTTACTAAGTGCGATTATTTTGGCACTGCCAGTGTACTTTGCTAGTACCACGGCTCGTTCTGGCCGAGGCTTTTTCAAATTTTTATTCCCCAAACAAGTGTGGCTTTGTCAAAGTGCGCGGTTAGATTACACCTTACTTATTACCAATACCTTAATTAAAGCACTGACGTTTGCCCCCATTGTGTTAACTATGGTGCCAGTTGCTATTTTTATTACTGATACGCTTGAATCTTTATTTGGTGCGCCACTGCATTTGCCATGGTCTGGTACTGCCGTGATTGCAGTCTTTACTTTAATGTTGTTTATTGTCGATGACTTAACGCGTTTTCTATTGCACTTAGCTTTGCACAAGGTGCCTTGCTTATGGGAAATACATAAAGTGCATCATTCGGCGAAAGTACTGACTCCCTTTACAATTTATCGCTCACACCCAATAGAAAGTTATTTTTATGCATGTCGAATGGCATTGACGCAAGGCATCGTTGTAGGGTTTGGTTATCATTTGTTTGGCACGGGGTTGAGTATGTATGACATACTTGGCGCAAATGCCTTCGTATTTATATTTAATATTTTTGGCGCCAACCTTAGGCATTCACACATTCGTTTTACATGGGGCGATAGATTAGAACGTTGGTTTATCAGTCCTGCCCAGCATCAAATTCATCATAGTGATAATCCATTGCATTTCGATACTAATTTAGGCTCGGCATTGGCCATTTGGGATCGGTTGTATGGTTCATTGATACGTGCGTCACAAGCACCTGATATTACCATTGGAGTAGGGAAGTATGATGCGGGGCATGATTCCTTACTAGCCATTTATGTTAAACCAATACGTTTAGGGTTTAAGGCTCTGTTACCTAGTAAATGGGTAAATAAAGGGGCTAAGACAACACCACAGAGCATACAATTAAAAGAAACGAGCGATAAAGTTAAGTGAGACCACTTTTTATATTTGGCGCTAATAATTGTTTTGATTGCAGCACTAACGGGTATCTGGCTTAAGCAATGGCATAAGTACCTGTTCAAGCCCATTCAGTTTGACTTCGTAGATCATAGCCAACTGCTCTCCTAAGGGACCGCTTGGAAACCCCTTTTGTTTAAACCATACCACATAGGGTTCTGGTAACAGTAGCAAAGGCGTTCCTGCGTATTTTCCAAAGGGCATTTTTGTATTTATGGCTTTAAGTAGTGCTTGCTGGTCGTACATTGATACCGTTTAATAATGTGCTGTGTCGTTGTATTAGTGTATCAGGGTAGGGGCTTTAATAAAGCAAAACCACACACCCTGAAACGTTATGAGTGATTAAAACCGCCAGTTAGCGTTGAGCCAAAGAGTGAGACCAGCTTCGTTGATCTTGCCTATTTGAGGGTAGCCACTGACTGCGCTGCCTGATTTACTTAGATGCTCACTGTAGGTTTTATCAAGTAAATTGTCGATACCGACACTCCAATCAAGCGAGTCTGATTGACTGTAACTGGCGTTGAGCGCTAATGTACCAAAGCCCGTTGATTTTGAAATGTCTTGTCCTGCGATATTACCTTGGCCGATAGCAATGCGGTGCTGAGCTGCGACCACACGCCAAAGCATCCCAATATGCCAGTTTGTGCGTTGATAATCGAGTGTAAAGCGTGCCTGCAAAGGTGGCTGCTGTGCCAGCGGGATATGATCAGATAAATTACTGGCACGCACATAGTTAATGCTCGCACCTGTGACCCAGTTTTTGGTTAGGTCATAACTGATATCCGCTTCAAAGCCATAAGTTTGTGCATCGACATTACGCGTGACTTTTTTTGTCATCGCTGCATTACCATATAAATTATCAGTTAGAATGTAGTCGTCAATATGGCTGTAAAAGAGAGAAATTGATCCTTGCCATTGTTTGGCTTTGTGTAACATCCCCACATCGATTTGGTTAGTTTTTTCAATTTCGGTACCAAAGGCACTGAGGCTGTTAGGGCTTTGACGTCCACCGCCTAGTAACTCCCAATAATCAGGAAATCGCTCAGTGTGGCCCAGGCCAACAAAGTAGCTGCTATTGTTATTTTGTTGCTGTAATCGTGCAAAGCCACTCCATAAGGTGTCTTCGCGGGTTAAAGATGCGGTAGGGTTAGGCGTTGTTTTCATCATCACCGAAATATTTTGGCGTTTATCTGTTGCCTGCCAGTGATCGAGCCTAAGACCTGAAACAATCTGTTGTTTAGTATTGAGGCTGTGCTCATATTCAGCAAAAATTCCGGTTTTTTTAAATTCCCCATCCGTGATACGAGCCAGTGTTTCATAAGGCGTTATGGGTTGGTTTCGACTAACCCGGTTTCGATGACGGTCTTGCTGATGATCAACACCAAATATTACCGAGTTTGTGTCATCAAAATACGCGTCTAGTACGATTTTACCCCCATGAGTACGGCGATCAGGATTAGATGCGGTGGGGTGTTTCATCATCATATTTGCGGAAAACGGACGCAGGCTATAGTTATCCATTACATGATCGACATTGTTGTAATACCACTGAGCTTCGACATTTTTAATAAAAGCATGGTCTATTGCCCAATCAGTTTTTATTGCTGAGTGCGTTCTATCAAATAGGCTACCATCCATCATGCGATCAGCATATGCGACTTCACCATCACTGCGCCCATAAGTGAAGCTGATGATTTTATCATCAGCGGGGGTATAGGCAAACTCAGTGTCGGCATTCCAGCGTTTGTATTTCGAATGAATAGGCGTATTATCGCCATCGGAAAAATCATCAGCACGGCTGTAGCTGCCTGCAAATCTCATATAATAATCTTGAGTACCTGCTTTTACGTCAGTATTGACACTTCTGCGCTGGGCACTGGCAGCGACCATATTTGCAAACCCTGAAAGACCGGTTTGCTCCAGTCGCTCGTTCGTTCGCTCAAAGACCACGGTTGCAGCGCTATTTCCTGAACCATACAATACGGTTTGTGGTCCTTTTATGACGGTTAGCGAGTCATAGGATTGCGGCGTAATATATGCCGTGGGCGGATCCATTCGATTGCCACACCCGCCAAGAGTAAGGCCACCGTCGGTTATGATGTTTAGTCGAGAACCCGCCATACCTCGAAACACCGGATCACTACTTGCGGCCCCTTTTTTTATTAAGGAAAAACCGCTAATACTAGATAGTAAGTCAGCGCCGTCTTGTGCAGGGAGTGGTTGGCGAGGTAATTTAGGATCTGTTTTTATATCAAGGGGCGAATGCATAGGAGCAACGACGACGATACGTTCGAGAGCAGAGTTGTCAGCGTGAGCACTTATTGCCGTGAGCAATGCAATGCTCAGAATTGTTTTTTCCATCATAATGTCTCAAGTCATTAAATTATGATGGATTTTATAGATTTGTGTGTTGCTTGCAGTGTGACAGATTGTCGCACTGTGAGAAGTTTTGACTTACCTTTGATGTAAGTCAAAGGTGTAACGAGATAATTAGTTTTATTTATGGGACGTAAGGTGTACTTTAGCGCTCGATCACCTGCATTTGTTCGTTACTCCAACTAACGGCATCATTATAAATTTCGGGCAGGCAAGCGGGGTCTAGATTAATTTTATTACAGTTTACTTGTGCTTTATCCCATTGAGCTTGTTCATATTCTGTCGCGATAGATAAATAGTCAGCTAAAGTCCCTTTGGCTTCGAGCAATGCATCTTTAATTTCAATGACCAAGGGCAACTTATTCATTACACTATCCATAGTTTCATCAAGTATGGCATCCATTAATGACATCATGCCAGTTAGGAAAGCGGTACCGATATGATGTTTATCATGTTTTTGTGTCGCAAGTAGCTCACAAAAACGTGCCCGAGTTAACGACAGCTTTATTAATTCCATAGGCTTTTCAGCAGACACTTGAGCGGCAAAAAGTAAAGATAGAAACTTCTTTAGCTCGGCATTACCAAGCACAATAAGTGCTTGTTTAATGGTGCTGATCTCGGCTCTGCGTTTAAAGGCTGCCGAATTGGAATACCTTAATAATTTGTATGACAAGTTAACATCACGTTCAAACACGCCAGTGATCCTCTGTAAATCTACATCAACGCTGGAGGTTTCATATAAAAGTTCTGCGAGCGCCATTTCTGACGGGGGCAGTGCTTTGCTTTGTACCATTTCGGGTTTGGCAAAAAAGAACCCTTGAAATAAGCTAAACCCCCATTCAATGGCCTGTTGATATTGTTCGTAGGTCTCTACTTTTTCCGCGACCAGCTTTATATTGCTAAAAGATTTAGTGGCATCAATAATTTCAACAATTTGCTCATGAGAGGTGGTTATAAAGTCGACTTTGATTTGGTCGATAAACGGATAAAAGTGGCGCCATACCTTTTGATGTTGGTAGTCATCAAGGGCAATTGTATAGCCTTTGTCTTTTAAATCTTGCACTGCTGCAAGAAGGCGCTTTCCGGGCTGAACTGTTTCTAAAATCTCAATCACAACTTGCTCGCGACTGAGCATCGTTGGGTAGCCTTTGAGTATGGTTTCAAGTGTAAAGTTAATATAGGCAGGTTTATTATCAGTCAAGTCATCTAGGCCAAAGTTAAATTGACTACCTTCGATTAAACGAGAAGTTGCTTCGTCACCGTCAATATTGGGGAAAACATTATCAACACCATCACGAAAAAGTAATTCATAGCCCACTAATTCTTTATTAATGTCTAAAATAGGTTGGCGCGCCGCATAAAAATACATCTACAACTGCTCTCATTTAATACAACTTTAAAGTCAATATAAGTGATGTTGAGTAGTAATTCATTATTTTTTTCGGATTGTTTCATCTTTTGGTATGGATTTATCAGCTGGAACGATGCTTTATCACGCATATTTACTGGATAAACTCGCTGCACTGGGGTAGAGGAAAGAGACGTGTTATAGTCACGCAAAACTAATAAAGCATTCTATTTAATGACAATCAGAAAGGCGGTTGTTGGATAATTTTCATTGACAAGAATGCTCAAAACGAAGGAGATAGCTTTGGAATTAGGTACGATTATTTCGCTAGTACTATATTTTGTGGTTATGTTGGGCATTGGGTTGTATGCCTACCGTAAATCTACCAGTGATGTATCAGGTTATATGCTCGGTGGACGCAGCTTGTCACCAAGCGTTGCTGCTTTATCAGCGGGTGCATCTGACATGAGTGGGTGGATCTTAATGGGTTTACCCGGGGCTATGTTTGTCACTGGGTTTAGCAGCACTTGGATAGCAATTGGTTTAGTGATTGGTGCATGGTTAAACTACTTATTAGTAGCACCAAGGTTACGTGTTTACACTGAACTAGCAAATGATGCTATCACCATACCTGATTACTTTGCTAATCGCTTTGAAGATAAAGGCAATGCATTACGCATTGTGTCAGCACTGGTTATCATTGTTTTCTTCACACTTTATACCTCTTCAGGCGTGGTAGCTGGTGGTAAGCTGTTTGAAAACTCATTTGGTATGAGTTACGAATCAGGGCTATACATTACGACTGGTGTGGTTGTTCTTTATACATTGTTTGGTGGATTTTTAGCGGTAAGCTTAACCGACTTTGTACAAGGCTGTATTATGTTCATTGCGCTAATATTAGTGCCAGCAGTCACTTATTCACTCTTAGACAATCCTTTGTCATCAACACTCAATGCGGTTAATCCACAAATGCTTACGTGGATTGGTGCGGGTGGCGCAATTGGGATTATTTCTGCGATGTCTTGGGGGCTGGGGTATTTTGGTCAACCACACATCATTGTACGCTTTATGTCGGTCAGAAGTGTTAAGGATATGCCGACAGCACGTCGTATCGGTATGAGCTGGATGATCATCGCAGCACTTGGTGCAGTCGCAACCGGTGTATTTGGTGCAGCGTATACATATGAAAATGGCATTGTTGTAAAAGACCCTGAAACAATCTTCTTGGTGTTGTCTGAGTTATTATTCCACCCGTTGATTGCAGGCTTTTTATTAGCAGCAATTTTGGCCGCCATCATGAGTACGATTTCCTCACAATTACTGGTGAGTTCAAGCTCCTTAACGGAAGATTTTTACAAAATTTTCATTAACCGAAATGCGACGGATAAAGAGCTGGTTTTAATAGGGCGCATTAGTGTTGCGGCAGTTGCTATTTTAGCGATTTATTTGGCGCATGACAGAAACAGCTCAATCTTAGATTTAGTGAGTAATGCATGGGCTGGATTTGGTGCTGCGTTTGGACCATTAGTACTGCTGAGTTTGTTCTGGCAGCGGATGAATTTTGCAGGTGCTTTGGCTGGTATGGTATCGGGTGCTGTAACGGTATTAGTATGGATATATGCACCGATTGAGATTGCAGGGCAAAGCTTAAGTAGCCATATTTATGAAATAGTGCCTGGCTTTATTGTATCGTCAATTGCGATTGTGGTTGTGAGCTTAGCGACCTCTGAGCCTCATGAACGTATCCAAGAGTTATTTAAAAAAGTGCAAAGTAGTCTGTAGGCTTTGACGCTGAATTGTAAAAAGGGCCAAGCGGCCCTTTTTTATTGATTTTATTGAGGCTATTAAATAATGCTATGTTTGTGCCTGATTAAGTTGACTATCTCTAACCATGCACAAAGGCTATCCTTTAGTGATCAAGTAGTGTTACGATAAAATAATGAAATGTGGGTACGCGAATCAAAGCTCGTTTTTTGAGCTTGCGACCTAATAAGTGTGCAACCATAATGCATCCAACGTGATGTTAATAACCTAACAGGGACCCCGTGAAAATACCTAAACGTTTACAGCCATTGGTTGATGATGGCTTAATTGATGCAGTACTTAGTCGGTTAATGAGTGGCAAAGAAGCAGATGTTTTTGTTGTAAGATGTGGCGAACACATTCGCTGTGCAAAAGTATATAAAGATGCGATGAAACGCAGCTTTAAAAAGGCTGCGCAATATCAAGAAGGACGAAAGGTACGCGGAGGCCGTCAAGCTCGAGCGATGAATAAGCGCTCTAATTACGGTCGTCAACTTGAGGAAGAAGTTTGGCAAAACGCAGAGGTTGATGCTTTATCTCGACTCGCCGCTGCGGGTGTCAGGGTACCGGCAAGTTATTGCTGTGTTGATGGCGTGTTACTTATGGAGTTAGTGTCAGATGACGAGGGTAATGTAGCCCCTCAACTTGGCGCGGTTAGCATGTCTGAAGAAGAAGCAATCAGACAATATACATTAATGATGCATTATATTCGGCTTATGTTATGTACTGGGCTAATACATGGTGACTTATCAGAGTTTAATGTACTCGTTGATGGTGCTGGCCCGGTTATTATTGATTTGCCTCAAGCGGTGAACGCATCTGCAAATAACAGTGCAAAGGCAATGTTTGAGCGAGATGTAAATAACATGCGTCGATACTATGGTGAATATGCACCTGCACTATTACACACAAACTACGCCAAAGAGATGTGGGCATTGTTTGAAGAAGGAAACTTGACCCCAAACTCGGTATTGACAGGAGTCTTTGAGGAAGAGCTACACAGCGCAGATGTCAGTGCTGTGCTAGATGAAATTAGCGCTGCTATGGCTGAAGAGCAGGAGCGACAAGCACGCATACGTGCAGGTGATGAAATATAGCCGTATAAGCTATTCTGAGTGTTTAACTTAGTAACACTCAGAGCTTCCCATTTCAATAATGCGATTGGTTTCTTCACTGTTTTCAAACATGTACAAAGCACGATTGATATCGGATAACACAGTACGCCATTTTGCCTTTTGTTTACTTAATGCAAAGTAAAGGTGATTATATTTTATGGGCAGCGATTCATTTTCTATATTTCTTAATAAGGTGACCTTTTCTGGCTTTGATAGATCAGAGTAATTAACTGTGAAACGCAGGACTTTAGGATCACCAATGATTAAGTTAACACGGCCTCCAACCAATAATTTAACTAACTGCAGATCATCGACGGCCTCAACAATTGCAAACTCGTTATTATCCATCATGGCATCAAATTTTGGGGTATTTTGATAGCCTCTAACAACCCCTATTTTTTCTCCTTTGAGAGAATTCAAGTTACCGTTAAATCGGTCTGCGTCACCTTTACGTTTTAAAAAGCCAATTTCGCCACCAGAGAATGCATTTGAGAGCGCAAGCACTTCCCGTCGAGTTTTATTTTTTACATAATCTGAGGGGGCAGAGTCTTCAATATAATACTCAGGCATTAATATATCGGCTTTACCGAGTTCGGCTGCCCTAACAGCTCTAGCCCATGGTAAAAATTCAATAAAAACACTATACCCTTGCTCTGCTAATAATGAGACAGCAAACTGAAACACCCAACCTTTATTACACAATGCGTTGCCGATATAGGGTGGCCAATCTAGCGTGACGACATGAAGTTGACCCTTGGAACCAGTTTCATTGTACAAATAACCTGTTTCATATTTTTTGCCTTGCACCAGTTGGTATGTCGCATTTTTAAAATAGCCAACATTGATAGCTGCTTGCACGTGAGTGGGCGTTAAAACGAGAAAAATTAACAAAAGCCAATGCATTAATAGCGACCTATAGAATCAGTTCAGTTACTTTATAATGCAAGTGTAGGGAAAATTGGTTTATTTTCCATTATTTAATTAAAAGTAGCAGGCATAAAAAAACCGGCTTAATGCCGGTTTTTACTAGTAAATGAAATTACTGTACTAATTCTTGTTCAGAGAACTCGTCAGCAAACATTGGACTAGATAAATAACGTTCTGTTGCACTTGGTAAAATCACCACAATATTTTTGTCTGCATTTTCTGGCTTTTCAGCTAAGCGTTTTGCAGCAACAACAGCAGCGCCTGATGAAATACCTACCAGAATACCTTCATGTTTCATTAGCTGGTGTGCCATAGCAATTGCATCTTCATTTGAAACAAGCTCTGTACCATCGATTAACTCTAAATCAAGGTTTCCAGGAATGAAGCCTGCACCGATCCCTTGAATTTTATGTGGACCAGGCTTAACTTCTTCACCAGCAAGGGTCTGTGTAATAACAGGAGAGTCAACAGGCTCAACGGCTATCGCTTTAACATCTAACCCTTTCTCTTTTTTCAAGTAACGAGTCGTACCAGTAATTGTACCGCCCGTACCTACGCCAGCTACGAAAAAGTCTACGTTACCATCCATTATTTCAAAAATTTCTGGGCCAGTAGTTTCAAAGTGGATCTGAGGGTTAGCTGGGTTTTCAAATTGTTGTAGTAAAATATACTTACTTGGGTCGCTAGCTAAAATTTCATTTGCTTTATCGATGGCCCCCTTCATACCCTTAGCACCTTCTGTCAGTACTAAATTAGCACCTAATGCTTTAAGTAGCTTACGACGCTCTAAGCTCATTGTGTTTGGCATGGTTAGGGTTAGTTTGTAACCACGTGCGGCTGCTACAAATGCCAGTGCAATCCCGGTGTTACCTGAAGTAGGCTCTATGATTTCCTTACCTTCAGTTAATAGCCCTGATTTTTCTGCATCCCCAATCATTGATGCACCAATACGACATTTGACGCTAAAGCTCGGGTTGCGTGCCTCTATTTTGGCGTATACGTTGCCACCTGTAACACGGTTAAGTTTGACGACGGGTGTTTGACCAATAGTTTGACTGTTGTCAGCGAAAATTTTAGACATTGTGTTCCCTTAAGTACTTAGGTTTGCTTATTGTCACACTTTACTTGGCTTTAGTGAAAAAAGAAGTAAAGAATGGCTATAAGATATATTAAAATTGCTTATAGCCAAAAGAAATAAAAAAACTGTTTGTTATTCCTATATTAACCAAGCGTAACTGAACTTTGCAAAAAAAGTTTTGTTATCTTTAATGATCTTATTTAGATCATCATCTTGATACCCATTATCTGAGTAGCCTGCAAAAAATACCGTTTGAGGGTTAATTTTATAACTGTACAGAAGTTGAGTGCTGAGCCCTTTGTAGGTTGCGTTGACATCCGCGTCGATATAATTGGCTAGGTTACGGTCTATGTCGGTACGGATCACTGCGAGCCTTAAATAGCTATGAATGTTAAACTGGTAGGTTAGTCGCATATCAGTTAAGTTTGCGGTATAGACGTCAGAGCTTTGTGCTTCAAGCTTTTCATAAGTGTGGCGTAAACGCACCTCAAAATGCTTTCCTAAATTGACATTAATAACTGGCCGTGCAAAATATTGTTTCCCTAACCGGTTATTCTTCAAATCAAGTTTATTACCCGTTCTTAAATTTAAACTTGCGAACACGCCGGAAAGAGGCTTGAATTCCATATAGGTCCATACTCTATTCTCGGTGAAGCGATCCGTATTATTATTTATATTCAGTTGTGCCTCATTATGGCGAAGGCCTGTTCGCTTTCTATGTTCTATACCAACATCAAGCTTACTTTGCAGCGGGCCATTGACAGCAAAATTGGTTTGTACTTCTTTTTCTAGTAATTCGCCATCTTCATTATGGGTTATATCCCAATCGGAGTACCAGTTTGCCCGGTTCCACCAATTATCTTTTTCTCCGTACCAGCGATATTCAAACCCAGTAACCAATTTGTTAAAGTCAACTTGTGACATAAAGCCTAAATCAGATCTTAACCCAGCCCCATGATTTCGATAGCTTCCAAACATGCGCCAATACTTTTGGTTATGTTCATAATTGATAAGGTATCCAGTACCTGTTGTGTCATCACTATTTAGGACTCGCAAGGTACTTTCATCATAGTCACAGTCTTTAAATTGTTCACATGGTGTTTTCGGCAGAGCGTCGCAATCCCCATTTTCACCATCGCATAATTCATCGATAAAGGGCTGAGAGTATTCGGTATCTGAAGCGAATAACTGTAATTTTAAGGTGTCATTTGAGGTTGGTTGATACTTACTATCAATACTCATTAGCTGATTACTATAATTATCGCTTTGTCTGAGTGTTGCCGTGGTACCAACGGATAGTGTATTACCGAAATCATATCGATACCGCAGGGCTGCGTTATCGCTTTTTTGCTCTAAAGTAACAACACGAGAGCCCAAATTACCGGGGATCATAACGTTTAAGTGCTCATCGTTAGCGATGAATGCAGCCAATGTATGACCTTGCTTATTACTGGTGAATTTGACGCCGTAATCAGGTGCAGCAACGTTACGGGTATGAATAAGGTTGGTGTAAGAGGAGAAATAATCGGTGTTATCCAAGAAGAAAGCGCGTTTTTCTGGGAAGAATAGACTAAAGCTATTGTTAACACTTAATTGCCCTGTATCAGCTTCTACTTGCGAGAAGTCCGGATTAAGTGTGGCATTTAAAGTCATGTCTGGTGTTATTGCCCATTTTACATCAAGGCCTGGCTCAGTATTATTATTGCTATCCCAGTCGTTGATATCAGAACCATCGATGTCTCTCGTTTCTGATTTACCAAGCACAAGGGAGGGGATTATGGCGATATTGTTGCCTTGTTTGGCTTTTTCAAAGCCTGAATACACGGGCATTTGACAAATCCAGCAACTATTTGCATGTGTCAGTTGCATATTCGAGAGCCTAAGGCGTTCATTTCGGGGGTAAAATCGTAGAAATTCCATGGCCATGGTCTTTACATCGGTGCTATCGTCAAAGTTTAAAACACGCAATGGTATTTCTACTTCCACGGTATACCCTGTAGTGTGAATTTTTCCAGCACTGTCCCATATTCCATCCCATGATGTACTTTCGCTATTAGTGAGCTCATTTTCGATTGAATCTTGTTGTACACCTAAGGGATTAATGAAAAATTGATAGGCAGAGCGATTGTTATTAAATGAGTCTATTTTAATACCGACAAGATCATCATCCCACGCCCTATCTCTGTCTCTAAAAAACGCGCGAATTTTTGATGGCTCTGGATCGAGAGCTTGAAAGCCAATAAACAAAGAGGTGCCATTCTCGTAAACATAGGCGCTCGTTTTTACAGGGCTAGGTATGTTTTCGTGGGGCCAAGTTATATTATCGATAGTAATTTTTTTGGCTTGTTTCCAAACGGGTTCATTGAGTTCGCCATCAATTGTTGCTGATTGGTCAATATAAGGAAGCTGGCTAGCACTCTCTGTGCAATGTGCTGCCAATGGGATGAGCACAAAAGACGCAAATAATATTTTTTTTATCATTGTTGATGCAAGTTTTACACATAAGTTGACTTGTATTAAAAGACATTTTAATTTGCTTAACAATTGGTACGCGGTAAAGCGCATTTTAATAAGCCCAGATAATTGTTGATCACCGAATTTTTAACATTTTTTGCTAAAAACATGGTAAAAAAGCCCACCTTTTTAGATTGAGAATTATTATGTCATTAATTTTAAAGCTTATTGCAGGTATTGTTGGCGGAATTTTAGCTGGCTTTTATCTCCCTATGATTTTAGTGGAGCTTTTGTATACTGCAAAAGTCATTATTGGCCAGTTGATTAGTTTTACCATCCCGTTGATCATTTTGTTTTTTATCGCGTCTGGTATTGCAGGGTTGCCAAAAGGGTCTGGTCACTTATTGGGTAAAACAGTGGGTTTCGCATATGGCTCAACAGTGATAGCCGGTATGCTTGCAGTATTAGTTGTTAATGCATTTATTCCATTCTTTGATGGCGCAATGACTTTTCAAGCCACTGAAGCCAGTCATATTGAAAGCTTGATAGCTATAGAAGTACCACCTTTAATGGGTGTAATGACGGCTTTGGCAACAGCATTTATTTTTGGTATTGGTATCAGCCAGTTGAACTTAACCACTCTAAAACAGGTTACTGATCAAGGCCGTGAGGTTATTGACGCATTACTGGCTAAAGTGATCATACCAGCGTTACCATTTTATATTGCTGGTGTATTTGCTGAAATGGCAAAGGCAGGAACTGTCGCTGATACGCTAAGTACTTTTGGTATTGTCCTCATTGCAGCGTTAGTAATGCATTGGATTTGGTTAGCTGTTTTATATACAGCAAGTGGCATACTTTTGAAACGCAGCCCGCTTGAATTACTGAGAAACATGTTACCTGCTTATTTTACTGCAATTGGAACGATGTCGAGTGCAGCAACCATCCCCGTTTCACTTAAAGCAAGCAAAGCAAATGGCGTAAAAGATGAAGTGGCAAACTTCTCCGTACCCTTATGTGCTACTATTCACTTATCAGGTTCGACGATTACGATAGTAACTTGCGCGATGGCGGTGATGTTATTATCACCGGAGATGAGTGTGCCACCGTTTATGTCAATGCTACCGTTTATTTTTATGCTGGGTATTGTAATGATTGCAGCGCCTGGCGCACCTGGTGGTGCAGTGATGTCAGCATTAGGCTTATTGACTTCTATGTTAGGCTTTAATGAAGCGGCTGTGGCACTTATGATTGCTTTATACCTAGCACAAGATAGTTTTGGCACAGCATGTAATGTGACGGGTGATGGTGTAATTGCGCTTTGGGTGAATCGATTTTCAGACAAATCTTAGCTCAATAATACCCATAAAGGGGACTGGGTGATAAAAGCTCAGTCTTTTTCATTTCTTTTTAGTATTTTTATCTTCAGATGTAATTTTGTTTAGTATGCTTTGTAAATTTATGTGGTACTCTCAAGGAGTTGCATTATAAATGTGTAATTACCAAGAATTAGTTAAGAGGATCAGCCATTGATTAACGTACTTTTAGTTGATGATCATGAACTTGTAAGAACAGGTATCAAACGTATATTAGATGACGTACGTGGCTTTAAAGTGGTCGGTGAAGCTAAAACTGGTGAAGAGGCTGTCACTTATTGTCGCCAGAACGAGCCAGACATCGTTTTAATGGATATGAATATGCCGGGCATTGGCGGGCTTGAGGCGACAAAAAAGATTTGTCGTTATTGCCCAGATGTTAAAGTGATCGTTTTAACCGTACATTGCGAAGATCCATTTCCAAGTAAAGTGATGCAAATTGGTGCCCATGGTTACCTAACAAAGGGGGCTGGGCCCGATGAAATGATAAATGCAATTCGTGCTGTGAATGCTGGGCAAAGATATATTGCCCCGGAAATTGCGCAGCAAATTGCGTTGGCTCAGTTCAGTGGTCGTAATGATGAAAACCCTTTTCAATCCTTGTCGGAGCGTGAATTACAAATCATGCTGATGATCACAAAAGGTGAAAAGGCGCAGGATATAGCGGAACGCTTAAATTTAAGCTCAAAGACAGTGAACAGTTATCGATATCGAATGTTTGAAAAGTTAAATGTGGGTGGTGACGTTGAGCTGACACATCTAGCCATTAGACATAAAATGATAGACATTGATACCACCCATTGATTTTTTGTTTAAATGACGTCATTTGATCATAAAGCATTTTTAAAAACTTTGTCGACAGAGCCTGGTGTATATCGCATGTATGATTGCGAACATCAGGTTATTTATGTTGGAAAAGCGAAAAACCTTAAAAAACGGGTTTCTAGTTACTTTCGGGCTAATATTCCAGATAGTAAAACGCGAGTGTTAGTCAGTAATATAGTCAGTATGGACGTTACACTGACCAATACAGAAACCGAAGCGCTCATGCTTGAAAATAACCTTATAAAAAAATACCAACCTCGCTACAATATATTGCTGCGCGACGATAAGTCTTATCCGTATATATTGTTAAGTGGTCATAAACATCCGCGTTTGGCGTTTCATCGAGGTAGTCGAAAATATAAAGGGGAGTATTTCGGCCCATTTCCAAGCAGTGCTGCGGTATCTGAAAGCTTACGACTTATGCAGAAGATATTCCCCGTTCGACAATGTGAAGATGCATACTATAGAGCGCGAAGCAGGCCCTGTTTACAACATCAACTTAAGCGGTGTGCTGCGCCTTGTGTTGGCAAAGTTTCTGACGATGATTATGCTGATCAAGTTGATATGGTGCGTCAATTTTTAAGTGGTAAATCACAACAAGTGATCGCAAAGTTAGTTGAACGCATGGAAAAGGCGAGTATGGCTCTCGATTTTGAGCTTGCGGCTAAAGTACGAGACCAAATTGCATTGCTTAGGCAAATGCAAGAGCAACAGTCAGTTGCCGGAAACTTTGCAGAAATGGATGTAATTGGGTTTGTACAGCAAAATGGCTTAAGTGCTGTCCATATGCTTATGATCCGAGATCATAAAATACTAGGAACCAAGACCTATTTCCCTAAAGTACCTAAAGATTCGCAAGCAGATGAAATTTTAACTGCGTTTATTGGGCAATATTATTTGGGCAGTGCTGGCACCAGCCGTATAGCCAAAGAGGTTATTTTACCCATGGCTTTGCAAGAACAAGAAGATTTAGCATCTGCTCTTGGGGAAGTGGCTGAGCGTAAGGTGCTATTGAAATCGCAGCTACGAGGTGAGCGAGCACAGTATTTGGCCCTAGCAAACAAAAATGCAGCAAACAGTATTGCTGTTAAACAAAGTGCCCAAGACTCCATTAATAAACGCTATGCATTATTAAAAGAAGCATTGCAGTTGAGCGATATAAAAAGAATGGAGTGTTTTGATATAAGTCACACCATGGGAGAAAACACCGTCGCATCGTGTGTTGTATTTGATGGACAAGGACCTAATAATAAAGAATATAGACGCTTTAACGTTGAAGGTATTACGCCAGGCGATGATTATGCCGCTATGAGCTTTGCATTAAATAAGCGTTATGGAAAATTAAAAGATGAAGAAAAAGTCCCTGATGTCATTTTTATAGATGGCGGTAAAGGTCAGTTAGGTAGGGCTGAGGCATTTTTTGAAAGCTGGACACTAGATAAAATGCCATTGTTAATTGGTGTTGCAAAGGGTGAAGGGCGTAAGCCAGGGCTCGAAACATTATTGATTGATGGCGGACGGCGTACCGTAAACATCGCATCAGACTCGCCAGCCCTGCATCTGATTCAGCATATTCGTGATGAATCACATCGTTTTGCCATTGCGGGGCACAGAAATAAGCGTCAAAAACAGCGCACACAATCGTTATTAGAAGAAATAGAAGGAGTAGGTCAGAAGCGTAGACAAGCTTTACTTAAATACCTAGGTGGTATGCAAGGGGTGAAAGCTGCTAACATCCATCAATTAAAGCAAGTTCCTGGGATCAGCCCGCAAACGGCTGAAAAGATATTTAACCATTTGCATGACAAAGCTTGATCATTCATGCGAACATACAAAAAAAGATCTCACTAAGTAGTTATGTGGAATATTCCAAACACACTGACAACATTTAGGTTGTTACTAATCCCTGTATTCGCAGTTTTATTCTATTTACCTTATTCATGGGCATTTTTTGCAGCCGCTTTTATATTTTGGTTAGCGGCAGTAACGGATATTCTAGATGGTTATTTAGCACGTAAACTTCAGCAGTCAACGCCGTTTGGTGCGTTCTTAGATCCTGTTGCCGATAAAGTCATGGTGAGTGTCGCCTTAGTTATGTTGGCTACATACTATCAAAATGTATTTGTTACCATTGCGACGGTTATCATTATTAGTAGGGAAATTGTTATTTCAGCATTAAGGGAATGGATGGCTGAACAGGGTAAAAGAAATAATGTGGCAGTATCAAACATGGGTAAGATAAAAACGGCAGCACAAATGTTAGCCATTATGGGCCTTATTTGGCAGTATGCGCCATGGATGATCACATTAAGTTATGCACTTTTAGCAGTTGCTACCTTATTAACAGTGACTTCAATGCTTTCTTATCTATATGCAGCAAAGTCAGAATTGACTAAATCTTAGGTAAAATGTTTATAATTAGAGCGCTTTAGATAAAAAATAAGCAAACGGTTAAAAACATTCATTTTTTTTATTGACGCATATCATAACTTCTGTAGAATGCGTCCGTGTTGAGAGGGCAGTATGTCCTTTAAATCAAAAAGCGAGTGTAGCTCAGTTGGTAGAGCGCGACCTTGCCAAGGTCGAGGTCACGAGTTCGAGCCTCGTTACTCGCTCCAATTTTGATTATGTTTGGCGGAATGGCAGAGTGGCTATGCAGCGGATTGCAAATCCGTCTACCTCGGTTCAACTCCGGGTTCCGCCTCCACATCTCAACACTCCACATGCGAAAGCAACCCGATGCCCGGGTGGTGGAATTGGTAGACACAAGGGATTTAAAATCCCTCGTTCGTAAGGACGTGCCGGTTCAAGTCCGGCCCCGGGCACCATTTTAGATTGAGAGTTCTCATTCTAATTAGTGTTAAGACACTAAATTTAGATTGCGAGTATAGCTCAGTTGGTAGAGCGCGACCTTGCCAAGGTCGAGGTCACGAGTTCGAGCCTCGTTACTCGCTCCAATCTAAATGCTTAAGCAGCCCGATGCCCGGGTGGTGGAATTGGTAGACACAAGGGATTTAAAATCCCTCGTTCGTAAGGACGTGCCGGTTCAAGTCCGGCCCCGGGCACCATTTGATTGCGAGTATAGCTCAGTTGGTAGAGCGCGACCTTGCCAAGGTCGAGGTCACGAGTTCGAGCCTCGTTACTCGCTCCAATCAAATTAGGGAATAAAGTTTAAAGTTTGCGAAGATATCATTTAACTTTAAAAGTTAAATACGCATAATTATGCGAGTGTAGCTCAGCTGGTAGAGCGCGACCTTGCCAAGGTCGAGGTCACGAGTTCGAGCCTCGTTACTCGCTCCAAACTTTAACAAATATGGCGGAATGGCAGAGTGGCTATGCAGCGGATTGCAAATCCGTCTACCTCGGTTCAACTCCGGGTTCCGCCTCCATTATTAGTAATACTCCACATGCGAAAGCAAACCCGATGCCCGGGTGGTGGAATTGGTAGACACAAGGGATTTAAAATCCCTCGTTCGTAAGGACGTGCCGGTTCAAGTCCGGCCCCGGGCACCATTCTATTTAAATATCTTTCTGTTAAAATACTCCTTTATTAATTATTTTATTTTTAAATCTAACTTAATATTACCCAAGTGGTTATTTCCATCCAATATAAGTTTTGTTTTCCTTCTTGTGTTGTCATTACTGGCGTTAAGCTATTAAAGTTTATACAGTGATCGTATCAATTCTCTCTATTCGAATACGTGTAAGCTGAGTACTCTAGCTTTGCCTATTTTTGAATTATGACTTTTCTTCATATTTTTATTTATGTTCCATTCTTTCTGATGTAAATGACAGAGTTTAGATGGTGGTTTAACGGGATGCTAGCGCTTATGTTATTGAATTAAGCCTATATTTTTTATAATTGTTGATTTAAACTGTACATTAGTTTGCTTTATATCTTAAGTGACTGAATTAAAATATTTATTTTTATAAGGATGATACAAAATGTTTAAAAAAACCTTACTAAACCTCGCAGTTCTTAGCTCATTATCAGTACAAGCATTTGAATTACAAGAACACACTATTAATGAGCAAGGCGTTATTAAAAACCAGTTAGACTCACAGCTGGTTATTGCGGGTGTTGCCAGCTTCAATGAGACTGAACCAGGGGTGGTATCAGTTAAAGACAACTTGAATGGCACTGTTACTATCCGTTTTAGTGAGTGGGAATATTTAGACGGGGCTCATGCGAATGAAACGGCGTCAAGCCTTACATTATCCAAAGGGCGCCATGAATTACTCGATGGTTCAATTTGGGAGGTAGGAAGTGTTGAATTAGGAACTACGTCTAAAACAATTGCATTCACACAAAAACTGCCACAAGCACCATATTTGTTTTTAAGCGCTCAATCAGAAAATGATGCGTTCCCATATGTTGGTAGAGTGAGTAATGTTACTCAGTTAGACTTTGATGCTCAAATTCAATATCAAGAACTTAAAGGTGAGGCTAATACTCATGTGTCTCAAACTGTAGCTTACTTGGCAGTATATGCGCCTAACAAAGAAGGTGAGCTTGATTCTGGCGTTAAATATAAAATTGACCAGATCTACGCAGATCATAATGCAGTAAAATTTAATACACATGAATTGCATCTGGAAGAAGAGCAATCAAAGGATGTAGAAACAACCCATATTACAGAGGTAGTGAATGTACTTGACGTTGAAGGTCATTTGTTTGCTCAGAGTATCACTAAACGGGGGAATGATACCGTTTCTATTAGAGCAAGCAAAAATGTCCATCCAGAGCCAGCCCCAGTAAGTTGTAAAGCAGTGCTAGATAGAGATGCAAGTGCAGCATCCGGTTTTTATAAGCTAGATGCGGATGGTCTAGGTAATATGCCTGAGTTTACAACTTATTGTGATATGGAAACGAAAGGGGGGGGCTGGACATTGATGGGGGTGAGGTACGTTACTACTGTCGACTATAGTGCTTACCCAAATATTATCAATTATTTTTCAGAGACTCAGAATATTACAAGCTTTGATGATAATTATCATTTAACTGATGAGCAATGGCTTAAGTATAAAAGTACGACGCAAGAATTAATGGCGATAACACCCGCTACGGGTAGCTATGCAATTGCTGATATTGCAGTATTAAACACAGCGAGCTGCATGCCTTTACAAGATACATTAGGAGAAGCTCCAAATCAGTCAGGAGAGCATCGCTTAAAATTATATTGGCATGAAGCGAGTGGTTGTTCTACATCTGGGACTGACTACACAATGCTAAATTACTCAAATATTTATGCATACACGGGTGGTATGTATAAAGATACAAACATCTCGAGTTTATCCGCAAGTCAAACAGCGCATATCTTTGTTCGTTAATTAACGGTTGTTTTATATGCATAAGAAACATCTACATTTGTAGATGTTTTTTTTATGAGTGCTAGTTTCAGTATTTATAGTGAGTAGGACAATGCCTTGTAGCCTTACTTTATGTAACTAGGGCTCTATACCTTTTATTTATGCACAGGTTTTTGTGGGTAACTTGTGAGTTTTTGGTGTGTATATCTGTATGTTTCTAAAGTTGAAAATTAATGAAGATTTTCATTAAAAAAGGCTTGATCAAAAAAAGGATCTCCCTATAATGCGACCCCACTGACACGGAGCAACACGCTGAAAAGCAAACTGAAACGAGTCAGCGTCAAGTAAAACTTAATTTAGCTTTTCACTTAAGAAAATGTTTAAAATTAAGTGTTGACAAAAAAATAGGAAAGCGTAAAGTTCGCAGCCCTAGCGAGATAAAGCAAAGCGCTTAATCATCGCAACGTTCTTTAAAAATATGAAGCAATCATCTGTGTGGGCACTCGTACAGATTGAGTTCTAACAGCGAACCTTCTTTCTTAGATTGAAGGAGAGCAAAAAATTTAGAGTCTCAATTGAACTGAGTGACCATAAGCTATTAATAGATTCAGCCTTGAGCTGGTTTTAATTTACTTTTTTAAAAGTAAAAATAATAGTGCACAGTCAATTCGTTCTTGGCAACAAGAACAAA
>NZ_AHBZ03000011.1 GCF_000238375.3 Pseudoalteromonas citrea | reverse complement strand
CCCCCTGTGTCAGGATAGTTGTCGCCTCAGTTTTTCATAAAATAAAACAGGGAGCGGTAAGTTAGTTATGAGTGAAGCATTATCCAGAAGACCATAAGCAAGCAGTCATTAGAAAGCTGGTTGAAAGTGGCTTATCATTAGGTCAATTCGCAAAGCAAGAAAGTATCAACTTATCTACTTTGTATTCATGGCGAGATAAGTATTTAAAAGTAGGGTCTAGTTTGACAGAGAGTAATAGTTTAGATGGTTGGTCACCAGAGCAGAAGTTCTCAATTGTTTTAGAAACAGCAGCATTGAGCGAAATTGAGTTAAGTGAGTATTGCCGTGAAAAAGGGCTTTACCCTGAGCAAGTTAAAGAATGGAGGCAAAGCTGTATTGAAGGTAATCAGACGCAAGCCCAGCAGCGTAAGCAATTAACCCAAGAGCGAAAAGCTGATCGTAAGCGGATCAAAGAGCTAGAAAAAGAGCTTAAACGTAAAGATGCAGCCCTTGCTGAAACCGCGGCATTATTGGTGCTAAGAAAAAAGTTAAATACCTACTGGGGGGAAGACGAGGACAGTTAACCTCACACTCAGATAGACAGTATTACGCATCTTTGATTGATGATGCCGTGACCTCTGGCGCAAGAAAAGAGAGAGCCTGTGAAGAAATAGGTTTGTCTATACGGACGTTACAGCGTTGGCAAGAACAGGGTGAAATCATCCCTGATAAAAGGCCAACAGCGCAAAGACCAGAGCCGAAAAATAAGCTTACAGAGGAAGAGCAACAAGTAATATTAGATATCAGCAACCAAGAGGAATACGCCAATTTAGGGCCGAGCCAGATAGTGCCAATGCTGGCAGATAGCGGGCAGTATATCGCATCTGAATCAAGCTTTTATCGTGTGCTGAAAGCCAATGACCAATTGACTCATCGAGGTAAAGCAAAGCCTAATAATAGCCGAGTTAAGCCTAGGGGGTATACGGCGACAGGGCCAAACCAAGTTTGGACTTGGGATATCAGCTACTGCCCTTCAACAGTAATTGGTCGCTTCTTCTACCTCTACATGATAATCGACATCTTCAGCCGTAAAATTGTGGGTTGGGAAGTTCATGATAGTGAGTCAGGAGAATATGCTGCGGAATTACTTGAACGTACACTCTGGGCTGAGAAATGCGTTAAACAAAATGTTGTATTGCACTCAGATAACGGTAGTCCGATGAAGTGCCTGACGATGCAGGCCAAGATGCTTGAAATGGGGATAATAGGCTCTCGTAGCCGTCCAGGTGTCAGCAATGATAATCCATATTCGGAATCTCTGTTTCGCACGATTAAATATAGCCACCGCTGGCCAAGTGAAGGTTTTAAGCACCTTGAAGATGCAAGAAGCTGGGTGAAAGGCTTCACGAATTGGTACAACAACACACACAGGCATAGTCGTATCAAGTTCGTGACACCCGGGCAACGTCATAGTGGGGAAGATAGAGCGATATTGGCAAAGCGCCGTGAGTTATATAAAAAAGCGCAAGAAAAGAATGCTAACCGCTGGTCAAAGCACACCAGAAATTGGGATGAAATCAGTGATGTGGAGTTGAATCCAGAGAACAAAAGAGAAGCAGCTTAACAGCTCAGGCGACAACTACCTTGAAAAACACCGAT
>NZ_AHBZ03000010.1 GCF_000238375.3 Pseudoalteromonas citrea | reverse complement strand
CAGCGACTCAACCGCTCAGTGATGACACCTTATTCGGCCGTTTTGAGCAACAGGCTCAAGCGCATGATTGGCATGAGCAAATTGCCGTCATTGAAGGGTTTACAGATACGCAATATAGCTATGGTCAATTGCTTGATGACTCACAGCGTCTTGCGCGCTACCTTGCACACCATGGTCAGCAGGATGACTCACAGCTTATCGGGGTGTTAGCGGAGAAAGGGTACGGACAAGTCGTCTCTACTTTAGCGGTGATGAAGTCTGGTCATGCTTATTTGCCATTGCATGTTGAATGGCCTGTAGGTCGTTTGGACACGGTATTACAGCAAGGTCAAGTCAGCACATTATTGGTGTCTGCGAAGCAATTTGCTTGTGAAGAAATTCAAGCAAGACTGGCGGGTAAATACACCTTATTGGTCATCGAAACATTACTGGCAGAAATGAGTGGAACATGGAGCGAAGCCCATTTACCACACGTCAATGCGGACGACTTGGCCTACGTTATTTTCACTTCAGGTTCAACAGGTGTACCAAAAGGGGTGAGTATCAGCCATCGTGGCGCCTTGAACACGATTGATGCGGTAAACCAGCGCTTTAATATTGACGGCAACGATAGTGTCTTAGCGCTATCAGAATTGAGCTTTGATTTGTCAGTCTATGACCTTTTTGGCTTGTTGGCGGTTGGGGGGCGTATAGTTTTCCCAGTGCAAGAGAAGAGCAAAGATCCGAGCCATTGGCTGGACTTGATAACGCGTTATCAAGTGAGTACTTGGAATACGGTTCCCCAATTGGCAGGCTTGTTAGTTGATGCAGTGAGCCAATCAGCAGGGACACTTGCGTCATTACGAACAGTGTTAATGAGCGGAGATTGGATCCCCACCAAACTGGCAGACGAACTGGGTGTACTTGCGGAGCATGTCACCGTGATGAGTTTAGGCGGGGCAACAGAGGGCAGTATTTGGTCGATTTGGTATGAAATAACACGGCCAGTGCCAGAGCAATGGAATAGCATTCCTTATGGGGTTGCGATGCCGAACCAGCAAATGTATGTGCTGAATCAAGATGGTGAGCATAGTCCAGTGGGCGTGATAGGAGAGATCCACATAGGTGGCGCCGGTGTGGCACTCAATTACTGGCAAGACAGTGAGCGTACAGCAGAAAGTTTCTTTAGCCATCCACAACTAGGTCGTTTGTATAAAACGGGAGATTTAGGGCGTTGGCATGGTGATGGCTACATAGAATTTGTAGGTAGAAAAGACAATCAGCTGAAATTAAGAGGATATCGTGTAGAGCTAGGCGAGATAGAGCATGCACTCAATCAAGTAGCAGAAATAAAACAAGCCTTAGTGTTAGCGAAAGAGGACAGTGCTTTAGGTAACAAATACTTAGTCGCGTATTACGTTGCAGCTGAAGCGTTAGAAGAAACGGCATTACGGG
>NZ_AHBZ03000009.1 GCF_000238375.3 Pseudoalteromonas citrea | reverse complement strand
ACCCTAACTGCAGCAATCACTAACGTACTTGCAAAAGTATACGGTGGTGAAGCAAAAGACTTCGCAGCAATCGATAACGCTCCAGAAGAGCGTGAGCGTGGTATCACAATTTCAACGTCTCACGTTGAGTACGATACACCGACTCGTCACTACGCACACGTAGATTGTCCAGGACACGCGGATTATGTTAAAAACATGATCACTGGTGCTGCACAAATGGACGGCGCAATCCTAGTAGTTGCTGCAACTGACGGTCCTATGCCACAAACACGTGAGCACATCCTACTTTCTCGTCAGGTTGGCGTACCTTACATCATCGTATTCATGAACAAATGTGACATGGTTGATGACGAAGAGCTACTTGAGCTAGTAGAGATGGAAGTTCGTGAACTTCTTTCAGAATACGACTTCCCAGGTGATGACTTACCACTAATCGCAGGTTCAGCGCTTAAGGCGTTAGAAGGCGAGAAGCAGTGGGAAGACAAGATTGTAGAGCTTGCAGAAGCACTAGATTCTTACATTCCAGAGCCAGAGCGTGACATCGATAAGCCATTCATCATGCCTATCGAAGACGTATTCTCAATCCAGGGTCGTGGTACAGTAGTAACTGGCCGTGTTGAAGCTGGTATTGTAAACGTGAACGACGAAGTTGAAATCGTAGGTATGAAAGAAACTACGAAGACAACTTGTACGGGTGTTGAGATGTTCCGTAAGCTTCTAGACGAAGGTCGTGCGGGTGAGAACATTGGTGCACTTCTACGTGGTACTAAGCGTGAAGACGTTGAACGTGGTCAAGTACTAGCGAAGCCTGGTTCAATCACACCACACACGAAGTTCACTTCAGAAGTATACGTACTTTCGAAAGATGAAGGTGGTCGTCATACTCCATTCTTCAAAGGTTACCGTCCACAGTTCTACTTCCGTACAACTGACGTAACAGGTAACGTTGAGTTACCAGAAGGCGTAGAAATGGTAATGCCTGGTGATAACATCAAGATGACTGTAGATCTAATCGTACCAATCGCGATGGACGAAGGTTTACGCTTCGCTATCCGTGAAGGTGGTCGTACAGTTGGTGCTGGTGTTGTTGCAACTATCGTTGAGTAATATCGACTATAGTTAATGCAAACGCATTAATAA
>NZ_AHBZ03000008.1 GCF_000238375.3 Pseudoalteromonas citrea | reverse complement strand
GCAACGGGAACATTTAGTCGGTGGGGAGTTAGATAAGCAATTACTGTATTGGGAGCAGCAACTAGCAGACGTACCAGGGGTTCATGGTTTGCCACTGAGCTATCCACGTCCTGCGATAAAACAACATATAGGCTCGGTGGTGACAGGCGGTTTACCAGCAGAGGTTGCGAAACAGCTGCAAGTGGTGGCGAAGCAGCATAAGTTGACGCCATTTATGCTATTACATGGTGCATTATCTTTGCTGTTAGCTAGACACAGTAATAGTTCAGATATTGTGGTGGGAACGCCTGTAGCGAATAGAACACAGTCGGAATTAGCGCCTTTGATTGGTTTTTTTGTGAATACACTCGTATTGCGCGCAGAGACCGATCATGAGACGTTGGCAGAATACTTTCAGCATATAAGACAAGTGCATATAGGAGCGCAGTCAAACCAAGATGTGCCTTTTGAGCAGTTAGTAGATAGATTAAAAGTCCCTCGAGGAGGAGCACATAGTCCTTTATTCCAAATCATGCTGACGACGAGCACAGATTATGGTTTGAGCGCAGCGGAGGAAGTAAGCTCTTTACCGGGACTGGCATTGGAAGGATATGACAGTGGGGCAGTGACAGCGAAATTTGATTTAGATATTAACTTGAGCATGAGCGATGAAGGGGTAGGACTGACCTGGACGTATGATATCAGTGTGTTTGATGAACAAATGGTCTCGCGTTTGAATACACATTTATGCCGACTCTTAACGAGCTTAGCGGAAGTGGGTGAAGGGACAGCAGC
>NZ_AHBZ03000007.1 GCF_000238375.3 Pseudoalteromonas citrea | reverse complement strand
CTCCTCCCAAAGAGTAACGGAGGAGCACGAAGGTTGGCTAAGTACGGTCGGACATCGTACGGTTAGTGTAATGGTAGAAGCCAGCTTAACTGCGAGACAGACACGTCGAGCAGGTACGAAAGTAGGTCATAGTGATCCGGTGGTTCTGAATGGAAGGGCCATCGCTCAACGGATAAAAGGTACTCCGGGGATAACAGGCTGATACCGCCCAAGAGTTCATATCGACGGCGGTGTTTGGCACCTCGATGTCGGCTCATCACATCCTGGGGCTGAAGTCGGTCCCAAGGGTATGGCTGTTCGCCATTTAAAGTGGTACGCGAGCTGGGTTTAGAACGTCGTGAGACAGTTCGGTCCCTATCTGCCGTGGGCGTTTGAGAATTGAGAGGGGTTGCTCCTAGTACGAGAGGACCGGAGTGAACGAACCGCTGGTGTTCGGGTTGTCATGCCAATGGCATTGCCCGGTAGCTACGTTCGGAACTGATAAGCGCTGAAAGCATCTAAGCGCGAAGCAGGCCTCGAGATGAGTTCTCACTAGAGCTATAAGCTCTCTGAAGGGCCGTTGGAGACTACAACGTTGATAGGCTGGGTGTGGAAGCATAGTGATATGTTAAGCTAACCAGTACTAATTACCCGTGAGGCTTAACCATACAACGCCAAAGTGGTTTAAGCGACAGAAGTTAGTGTTACTAAAGTAGCGTTTTACAAGAATTAGT
>NZ_AHBZ03000006.1 GCF_000238375.3 Pseudoalteromonas citrea | reverse complement strand
GTATGGATCCACTTAACGACATTGCCTTTAACGGCAAATGGCAAAGTGGACATAGCAAACCTGCCAGATACCGAACATTTATTAGCGCGGGAATATGTCGCCCCGCGTACAGATTTGGAACGTGATATCAGTGAATTGTGGGCAAATGCGCTGGGCTTGCCACTAGAGCAAGTGGGAGTTGAGGATGAATTTTTCAACCTAGGTGGCGATAGTATTATCAGTATTCAGCTGAGCAGTAAATTAAGACAACAATTGGGTGTAGCGTTAACCATCCAAGATATTTTCACCCACAAAACAATCGCAGGACTAAGTTCAGAAATCGCCCGTAAACAAGACAGTGCTCAACTCGAATTAAAAACGGAGCAAGGACGCTTGGCAGGGAACTTTGACTTATTGCCAATTCAAGCTTGGTTCTTTGCTAATGACTTTGCAGTGCCAGGACATTGGAATCAGGCGTTCCTATTGTGCACACCAAAGTTAGATATGGCGCGTTTAGAAGCATGTTTGGCGCAATTGGTAGAGCAACATGATGCTTTTAACTTACGCTTTTCTAGTGCCGAGCAGCGTTATGATAGCGATGCGAAAGTAGAGCCACTGCGCATATTAGATGTGAATACGTTAGGTCAACAAGGCAGTGAG
>NZ_AHBZ03000005.1 GCF_000238375.3 Pseudoalteromonas citrea | reverse complement strand
AGTATGGCAACAGCACAGTGGGCGCAAAAACAGCAAGCCCGTTTATTGCCTTGTCGTTACTTCCACCTTGTTTTTACACTGCCACATGAGCTGAATATTGTTGCACGCTATGACCCAAACACGCTTTATCAGTGTTTATTTAAAGCAGTATGGGACACCCTAAGTAAATTTGCACAGCGTAAAGGGCATGGGCAGTTAGGGATGACAAGCGTTTTACATACATGGGGACAAACCTTAAGTCAGCATATTCACCTGCATTGCTTAGTGCCTGCGGGAGGGCTAACGCAAACTCAATGGCATGAAATAGAACAGGGCTACTTATACCCAGTTAAAGCATTATCAACGGTATTTAGAGGGAAAATGCTTGCGGCATTGCATGCGCGAGGTACTTCGCTGACACATATAACGACACCAGCTAAATGGTGTGTGTATAGCAAAGCGTGTTTAACATACAGTGATAAGTTAGTAAGTTATCTAGCACGGTATACCCGAAAGGGCGCGATGTCAGAATCGAGACTGGTGTCGGTGAATAAACAAAGCGTGTGCTTTAAATATCGAAGTTATGCAGATAAACACAGTGAAAAGGTCATGACACTGAGTTGTAGAGAGTTCTTACGGCGCTAT
>NZ_AHBZ03000004.1 GCF_000238375.3 Pseudoalteromonas citrea | reverse complement strand
AGTATGGCAACAGCACAGTGGGCGCAAAAACAGCAAGCCCGTTTATTGCCTTGTCGTTACTTCCATCTTGTTTTTACACTGCCACATGAGCTGAATATTGTTGCGCGCTATGACCCAAACACGCTTTATCAGTGTTTATTTAAAGCAGTATGGGACACCCTAAGTAAGTTTGCACAGCGTAAAGGGCATGGGCAGTTAGGGATGACAAGCGTTTTGCATACATGGGGACAAACCTTAAGTCAGCATATTCATCTGCATTGCTTAGTGCCAGCTGGAGGGCTAACGCAAACTCAATGGCATGAAATAGAACAGAGCTACTTATACCCAGTTAAAGCACTATCAACAGTATTTAGAGGGAAAATGCTTGCGGCATTGCATGCGCAAGGTACTTCGCTGACACATATACACACACCAGCTAAATGGTGTGTGTATAGCAAAGCGTGTTTAACATACAGTGATAAGTTAGTAAGTTATCTAGCACGTTATACCCGAAAGGGCGCGATGTCAGAATCGAGACTGGTGTCGGTGAATAAACAAAGCGTGTGCTTTAAATATCGAGGTTATGCAGATAAACACAGTGAAAAGGTCATGACACTGAGTTGTAGAGAGTTCTTACGGCGCTAT
>NZ_AHBZ03000003.1 GCF_000238375.3 Pseudoalteromonas citrea | reverse complement strand
CTTTCTAAAATTGGGGAGTTGATTGGGCTTATAGCGCCTCGCTTATCTGCTCGCATACATCGGCCAGTTAATTCTACCAGCTCTAAGTATGACTTTAATTCAAACGGTAAACCTTTAGGCATGTGCTTTCGGGGGCTGCCTGCAAAACGCGTCAATTGTTTCGGTTGCTTACCTTCTTCGGCATGTTCACAACGAGTTTTTACACTAGTGTAGTCTGAGGTTTCGGGTGTGTCAGCCATCTTTGCTCTAATTGGGTTTAAATCAACATACGCCATACAGGCTGCCAGTGCCGCTTCATCGAGTAAGGCTTGTGATTTAAAGCGCCCTTCCCAAAATCTGCCTGTACAGTTATCTTCCTTATTCGCTTTTCGGGCAATACTTTCATTCAGTACCCGCATAAACCAACTGATACTCGCTAAACGTTCTCTAAATTGTTCAATGTCTTTATTTAAAAAATATTGCTGCGCTGAGTCTAGCCGCTCACCTTGAAGGTACTTGTGAGATAGTATGGTACCTTTAAACAACTTATGCCATCTGATGATAATCGATTTATCACTCAGTCTTTTAGC
>NZ_AHBZ03000002.1 GCF_000238375.3 Pseudoalteromonas citrea | reverse complement strand
TGGAAGTAACGACAAGGCAATAAACGGGCTTGCTGTTTTTGCGCCCACTGTGCTGTTGCCATACTTTGACAGCGTGGGCAGTGTCGGTCTCGGCAGCTGCATCCGACCTGTTTTACCTCGCCACACGTATCACATTGCCAAGATTGATACCCTAACTTGCCTGTCCTACATGATTGAAGATGTTGGCAGACCCGTGTCTGCTGGTAATTCAGTGAGTGGTGTTGCCGATAATCATCTAACCCTAAGTTTAAAATATCAGCAAGGTGTAACCTACTCATTGTTTTGCCCAATCGGCCAGTAAATCAATGCCGCCATGGCCTAATTCAGGTAACCAATGTAAGTAACTCTGTGTCGTTTTAATATCACTGTGACCAAGCTGATGTTGCAATTGATGAAGCGGCATGCCTGACTCAAGTTGATGTGTCGCGTAAGCATGGCGAAGTGCATGCGGGTTACACTGCTGCAAACCAATACTGTGTGACTGCTTCCTTAATGACTTTCTAAAGCTCGATGGCGACATC
>NZ_AHBZ03000001.1 GCF_000238375.3 Pseudoalteromonas citrea | reverse complement strand
CATAAAGTACCCATTAAAATGACATAACACAACAAAAAACGCACAATTTGTTCAAAAAAACCTCTTTAATTAAGAAATCAAAGCCTTTAGCTGCTGGCAAAGACACCATTCAAAGCTGTGGTATTTAATGCAACCTGATCCTAAAAGAAAGGAAGTCTACGTTAATGTTAAGATTAGTTCGAGACTCGTCACTGCTTTTGAAGTCTCATCATCAATATCGCGGGTTATTTATCATATAAAGCAGTAACGTTGAGACACTACTTTATGATTAGTAGATAAAATTAATCTCTTATTGCAGCAAGGTCACACAAGGTTGACCTTGGTCAGGTGAACTAAAACAATCTCGTTGTGATTCTTGAGGTGGACAACGGTATGACGCATAGCTACTACCACCAGCAATGTTTGGTGTCATGTCTTGTGCTAAAGCTGAGTGATCATTCGTTAATGTTTTTAATTGTGTTTTTTTTAATTTTATTTTCATTTTTGTTATTCCTTTATTATTTAA